>CBDICG010000001.1:0-1175183 GCA_965277275.1 Paracoccaceae bacterium
GCGGCGCGTGGGCACGCGAAAAGCGTCGGGCTGCTGACCTCCCGCAACGTGACGCGCCACCATACCGCCTCGGCCACGGTCGCGCGCGTCTCCGCCGCCGTCTGCGCCACGGTGGGCCTGTCGAACGCCGAGCGCGTGGGCACGCGCCGTGGCGCACCGGCTGGCGCCGGCACCGTCAATGTCCTCTGCGCGACCAGCGCGGCCCTGAGCGAAGCCGCGCAGGTCGAAGCCCTCAGCGTCGCTGTCGAGGCCCGCACCGCCGCGATCCTCGATGCCGGGCGCCGGATCGAGACGGGGCAGGCAACCGGAACCGGCACGGATTGCCTCGTGCTGGCGTGCTGTCCGGGCGCCGAGCCCTACGCGGGCACCCACACGGCGGTCGGTGAAGCCGTGGGGCGCGCCGTCTATGAGGCCGTGCGCGCCGGGGCCGACGAATGGTGCCTGACGTCGGGCGCGGAATAGCGGTGCTGGCCCTCGGCGGGGTAACGCGGTCGGTACGGCGTCGCGCGGGCTCTCTTGGGCGGCGCAGCCGGGATGGCGCTCAAGCGGGCAGGGCTGCCGTCAGGCGCGCCCAGTCCTCCGCCGTCCCCGGCAGCCCGAGCCGCAGCCAGGTCGGCGCATAGGGAAAGCTCCGGGTCCAGATCCGGGAACGGGCGAGGCGCTCCTGGACCGCGCCCGCGTCGCCGACCGCATAGGTCCGAAAGAGGGCCGTGCCGCCGATGCACGCCCAGCCTGCCGCGTCCGCCAGCGCATCGAGCCGCGCGGTATCGCGCAAGAGCCGGGCCCGTGTTGCCGCCTGCCAGGCGACGTCCCCCAGCGCAGCGCGGCCGATCTCCACCGCCGGGCCGCTCACTTGCCAGGGGCCGGCCATGGTGCGGATCTTCGGCGCAAGGCCCGCGCCGTCCAGCACAAAGCCGAGCCGCAGCCCCGCCAGCCCGTAGAACTTGCCAAAGGACCGCAGCACCAGCACGCGCCCGGCGGCCTGCTCCAGGCCCGGGGCGAGCGAGGCGTCGGGTGCCGCGTCCGCAAAGCTTTCGTCCACCACCAGAAGCCCGACCCGGGGCGCGAGGCCCAGCAGGGTAGCCGCCGCATGGTGCTGTCCGTCGGGGTTGTTCGGGTTGACGACCACCGCGAGATCCGCGCTCGCGAGGGCCTCGAGATCCCGCACCTGCGTCACATCCCAGCCCGCGTCGGACAGCGCGCCCGCGTGTTCCTCGTAGGTCGGCCCCAGAACGCGCGCGTCGGAGCCCTGCGCGACACGCGGCACCATCTGGATCGCGGCCTGCGCTCCGGCCAGCGCGACGACGGCGGTGTTCGTCCCGTAGGCCGCAGCGGCGGCGGCCTCCAGCGCGGCGAGGTTCCGCCTGGCGGGCAGGGTCGTCCACGCCAGCGGCGGGATCTCAGGGAGCGGATACGCCACCGGGTTGATCCCGGTCGACAGATCGAGCCACTCCTCGGGTCGGCCGCCATGGCGCTCCATCGCCGTGCCGGGATCGCCGCCATGGACGCGTGGTGTCGGATCCACTGTCATACCGGCCCTCCCCAGCCAATGCTTCCGGCAAAGCCCCAGCCCGCCAACGCCAGTCCGCCGAGCGCCACAGCGCACAGCGCCATCGCCCGCAGGTAGAGCCGCAAGCCACGCTGCAGATCCGCTGGCGTCGGGTCGGGCGCGCCGCCGTTCAGCCACGGCTCGTCGGCGATCCGGTCGGCATAGCGGCGCGGGCCGGACAGGCGCACGCCCAAGGCCCCCGCCATCGCCGCCTCCGGCCATCCGGCGTTGGGGGAACGGTGCGCGCGCGCATCCCGCGCCATGGTCGCGAACGCCGGGCCCCACCGGCCCGAGACAAACGCCAGCACCAGCCCGGTCAGTCGCGCGGGGACAAGGTTGGCCCCATCGTCCAGCCGTGCCGCGGCCCAGCCAAAGTCGCCGTGGCGCGGTGTGCGGTGCCCGATCATCGAGTCGAGCGTGTTGACGGCCTTGTAGGCGGCGATCCCGGGCAGCCCGAGGAGCACGCCCCAGAAGAGCGGTGCAACGATCCCGTCCGACGCGTTCTCGCTGAGGCTTTCGAGCGCCGCCCGCGCAATGCCCGCCGCATCGAGCTGCGCCGGATCCCGCCCGACGATCATCGCGACAGCCCCCCGCGCCGTCGCAACATCGTTCGCCGATAGCGGCCGCGCCACCGCCGTAACATGGGTGTAGAGCGATCGCGCCGCCACCAGCGGCCACGCGAGCACGCCACCAAGCAGCACTCCGAGCCACCCGTCGGGCAGGGCGGACTGGAGGAAGAACGCCGGCAGCGCGGCCGCCGCAACCACGAGGATCACGGTGAGAACACCCGCCATGCGCCGGAGCGTGTCCGACATCTCCACGCGGTTCCACGCAGCATCGAGGGTGCCGATCAGACGCCCGAGCCATGTCACGGGGTGTCCCACCCGCCGAAAGAGCGCATCGGGCCAGCCCACCGCCGCGTCAATCGCAAGGGCCACCAGCGTCATCGCCGCGAAGCTCATGCGCCGCCCGTCCGAAACCGCAGCACATGCGTGTATCCCGCCGCTCGCGACAGGCGCGCCGCTCCTTCGAGGCCGCCGCAGACCCGGCGCGCCACGCGGCCCGGCTCGGCCTTGGTCTCGGCATGCACTCGGCAGGGCGGACAGATCAGCGCGAGAAGGGCGATTTCGCTCCCCCGCCCGAGCCGCTCCTGACGCCAATCCCCGGCACGCCCGCACACGGGCGCCATGCCCCGGACGGCGCTGGCCGCAGCGCTGCCCGCCACCGCCAAGATGGCCGCCCTCAATCGGACAAAAACGCTCTGCCGGAGTGGGAACATCGGGCTTTCCATCGCACTGCCGACGTGGTTTTACACGCCCTCATGGCGAAGTCGATCCTCATCACTGGCGGGGCCCGCTCGGGCAAGAGCACGTTCGCGGAGCGCCTCACATTGCACCTTGGGCAGCCGGCCCACTACATCGCCACCGCCGAGGCGCTCGACGGTGAAATGGCCGACCGTATCGCGGCCCATCGGGCGCGGCGCGGCCCCGAATGGTCGACAACCAGTGCACCGATCGCGCTCCTCGATGCGCTGCAGCACTCTGATGGCGGCGCGCCGCGTCTCGTCGATTGCCTGACGCTCTGGCTCAGCAACCTCCTGCTTGGTGGCCACGATTGGCGCGCCCGCGCCGAGGCCCTTGCCGCCGCGCTCCCCGGGTTCGACGCCCCCGTCGTCTTCGTGACGAACGAGGTCGGCGCCGGGATCGTTCCCGAAACCCCCCTTGGCCGGACCTTCCGGGACGCCGCCGGGTGGACCAACCAGATCATCGCCAGCGCCTGCGATGAGGTCTACCTCGTGGTTGCCGGTCAGCCGTTGAAAGTGAAGCCCAATGCCAGTTTCCCTGTCTGAAGCGCGCACCTTCAAGGATGTGGAGGCCCTGCTCGGGGCATTGTCCGCCTTCGACAGTGCGGCCGCTGAGGCGGCGCGCGCGCGGCAGGCTTTGCTGACCAAGCCACCGGGTGCGCTGGGGCGCCTTGAGGACATCGCGGAGTTCATGGCGGGCTGGCGCGGCACACCGCTCCCGCGTATCGACCGGGCGCAAGCCCTTGTCTTTGCAGGAAATCACGGCGTTTGCGCTCAGGGAGTCAACCCGTTCCCGCAGGCCGTCACGGCACAGATGGTTGCCAATTTCGAGGCCGGTGGCGCTGCGATCAATCAGCTCTGCGCCGTTGCCGGTGCGGATCTCACCGTCGTTCCGCTCGATCTCGATACGCCCACGGCGGACTTCACCGAGGCGCCCGCCTTGTCGGAACCTGCCTGTGTGCAGGCCATGGCGGTTGGGGCGGCGGCCGTCGACCGCAGCGCGGACGTCCTCCTCCTCGGCGAGATGGGGATTGGCAATTCCACCGTGGCCGCCGCCCTCGCGCACGCGCTCTTCGGCGGCGAAGCTGCGGATTGGACAGGCCCCGGCACCGGCGCGGATGCCTCGGGGGTCGCGCTCAAGGCGCAGGTTGTCGCCAAAGGCGTTGCGCGCCACCACGGGCTGCCCCCGCTTGGCCTGCTCGCCGCGCTCGGTGGGCGCGAGCAGGCTGCCCTCTGCGGCGCTGTGCTGGCGGCACGCGCTGCGCGCATTCCGGTCCTGCTTGACGGCTACATCTGCACCTCCGCCGTTGCACCGTTGCTCGCCGCCGAGCGCACGTCCCTTGCCCACTGCCTCGTCGCCCATGTCAGCGCGGAGCCGGGCCACCGGCGATTGTTGTCGCAGATGCAATTCGATCCGCTCCTCGATTTCGGATTGCGCCTCGGCGAGGGCACCGGCGCGGCCCTTGCGTTGGGGCTGTTGCGGGGCGCCCTTGCTTGCCATGTCGGCATGGCGACCTTCGCCGAAGCCGGGGTTGCGGAGGGATGAATGCGCTCCGCCGCCGGTGGGACGAAGCGCGTTTTGCCATGATGCTGCTGACCCGAATTCCCGTCGGGCGGATCCAACCGGACATTCCACTTTCGGACGCCCGCTGGGCCTATCCCCTTGTCGGTGTCCCCGTTGGATTGCTTGGCGGTGGAGTCCTGATCGGTGCCTTTTGGATTGGTACGCCACCCGCAGTGGCGGCGGTACTTGTGATCGCGGCGCTGGCCTTGGCGACAGGCGGACTGCATCACGACGGCCTTGCCGATTTCGCAGATGCGCTGGGCGGTGCAACCCGCGAGAAGCGGCTCGCGATTCTGCGCGATAGCCGTATCGGCAGCTATGGCGTGCTCGCCCTCGGTCTGACGCTCGCGGCACTCGGGGCTGCTTTCGTTGCCGTTGGGCCAATGCTCGCCGCATATGGTCCGCTCATCGTGTTCGGCACGTTCATTACGTTTGCCGTAGCCAGCCGCGTCGCAATGCTCACTGTGCTTGTCGTTCTCCCTCCCGCGCGGAAGGACGGACTGGGTAGGGCTGCGCACGGTGCAGGGCGCGGCGTCGTTCTGCCCGGAGCGTTCCTCGCACTCGCGGGAGGCGTTCTGCTTGGCCCGATGGTACAAGTGCCTCTCGTCGTAGGCGCTGTGCTTGCGGGAGCAATCGCGCTCTCGGCGCGGCGTCTTCTCGGAGGACAGACCGGGGATGTTCTCGGGGCTACGCAACTTGGTTTCGAAGCAGCGGCCTGGACTGCGCTTTCGATTGTCTTTGGCCCGGGAGCCTGAGTTCGGACCCAAGGCAAAGTGCGTCTGATCGTCCGACAGGCGTGTCGATTGGGCCGACAAAGAACGGCGTTCGTACTCTTCCTGCACACGAGATCCCGCGAGCCCGAGATCGCCGCAGTACACGCCGCTTCGGTTGAGCCGAATTGAGCCTCCACGCTGCCCGGACGTGATCACCAGCCGACACATGATTGCGGTTGCTGAGCAGGTCCCCACGGCAACGGGTGGCGAAGAGAGGCCAGCTAGAGCCAAGTCACACCCGTTCCGTCGCGGCGTCCTTCGGCATCATCCCCATCGTCTGCTGAAACCGGTTCGTTCGCCGGTTCGCCTGGTTCGACGACGCCGATCAGACCCATTGCAACATCCCGCAGCGATACCGCAGCGAACACCGCTCTGCGAGAGACACCCGATTGCCGCGAGGCCGCGATGAGGCGGAGGACTCTTTCAAGGTTCTCCACACGTTGCGTAGCGTGATCGAGGGCCTGTAGCCGCTGTGACGCCACCGCGGAGATGTTCCCCTCGGACAGAATCTCCGAGAGCGCCCCTTGAAGATGGGATAGCATTTCGTGGGTCGCCGCGGCTTCTGTTGCAAGACGCTCCAACAGAATTCCGGAATCGATCTCATCCGTTGCAGCGCTCATGTTCATTGCTGAATCTCCTCGCTCGTTCACAATCTGCCGACGACAGCTTCTATGGATGCGCGAAGTTCGTTTGGCTGAAACGGCTTCTTAACGAAGTTATTCATACCCAGCTTCTTGCCCGCCTCGACAATGCTACGATCTGCCTTGCCCGTAATCAGAATGAAGCCAACCCCCTTTAGCCGTGCATCACTCCGCAACGCATGCAGCAAGTGAAGGCCATCCATTTCAGGCATGTTGTAGTCCGAAATGACAAGGTGAACCGGTTTTTGCGCAAGGCTCTTGAGTGCGCTCGGTCCATCTGATGCATACTGAACATTACTCACGCCGAAGCTATCCAGTGCCTGGAGAATGAGGCCACGACTTGTCGACATGTCATCTACCACCATGACGTGGAGCTGATCTCTGAGTGCCATTTTTCCTACCTCTAGACCATCAATTCACTTGGCAGTGAGTTGATATGTTGTTGTTCCCGATGCTTGGAATTCGGTGAATTCGCTGGTGTCCAGGCGTTCCGAATGACCAAGGAAAAGAAATCCCTGGGGAACAAGCGCACTACTGAACTTGCTCCAGAGATTCCGCTGAGTTTCTCGATCAAAGTAAATGACGACATTGCGGCACATGACAAGATGGAACTTCTTCTTCATTGGCCAGTCACCAAGGAGATTCAGCTCTCGGAAAGAGACAAGCCGTTTCACTTCTTCAGTGATCGAATACTGAGTCAGTGAAGGCGTTGCCGAAGAACTTGGGCGGACATATTTCTGACGTAACTTGGCATCGAGGCCACTAATTTGCTGCTCCGAATAGGTCGCGGCCCGAGCCTGGGTTAGAATGTTTGCATCGATGTCTGTCGCAAGGATCTTGATGTCGAGTTCTGCGGCGTTTGGGATGCCGTCAAGGATGGTCATGGCAAGTGAGTAGGGTTCCTGTCCGGAGGAGCACCCTGCAGACCACAACCGCACCTTCTCACCCTGGCGAGCTGCCCGTTCAATCTGGGGCACGACGACCTGCTGGATCGTGCGGAAATGGTGTTCCTCACGCATGAAACTCGTAACGTTGGTAGTAAGAGTGAAGATCAGTTCTTGCCGTTCCGGCTCAGAATCCGGTTGGAGCACATAGTGGCAGTATTCTCCGAGCGTCGCGACCCCGATCGCACGCATGCGCTTGCCAACACGGGCGAGCACCATGGGAGCCTTGTCCTTGGAGAGCACAAGGCCAGCACGGGAATGGGCCAGCTCTGCAAGTGTCTCAAAGGATACAAGATCATCCTGGTTCAGACTTGAAGCCGGCGTGGACAACGCAAGCTCGGCCGCTGCAGTGTGCGTCATGCAGCTGTCCCCTCGCGCTTTGGATAGACGGAGTCGAGATCCACGATGCGTAGCATGCGCCCTTCGACTACCGTCAAGGCGCGGACAAAAGTATTGGATGGGTCTACCACAATGTCCGGCGGCGCCTGCAACTCCGAACTTGGGATCGATATGATATCCGACACGGCGTCGACTAAAAGGCCAATGGTTTGTGTGGAAATCTGTACAACAATAATAACATTCCGTTCTGTTGTTTCGGTACGACCAATGCCCAGCCGATTGGCGAGGTCGATGATCGGCAAAACAGCACCACGCAAATTGATTACTCCACACACGTAATTCTCGGAATGCGGGAGTGGTGTTGCCCGGGTCCAGCCGCGGATCTCGCGCACCAGCATGATATCAACGGAATACTCTTGCTCGCCCACCCGGAACGATAGCAACTCGAGATCATCCGAGGTCGTATTGGTTTCGGATCGATTGGTCATGTCTGCTATCCCACCATTTCAAGTGCGGTATGTCCGTCGCCAGTGGCGACGTTTGAGACGAGGTCCGCCGGATCGAGAATAAGCGCAATCTGGCCATCTCCGAGGATCGTCGCAGCGGCGATGCCTGGTACGTGTCCGTAGCTGTCCTGCAGCCCTTTGATCACCACTTGGCGTTGCTCTTCGATCGAGTCCACGATCAGCGCAGCCCGGGTGCCATCTTCCTGGGTGATCAGGAGAACGACGCTCCCATCGTAGTTTTCGAGCGTCGTTCGGTAGCCGAGCGCCACGGCGAGATCGATCAGGGGGACGAACGTGTCCCGAATATGCAGCACGTTCGCGCCAGGGCCAACGGACCGGATTTCATTCTCCTGAAGTGACAGTGTTTCGACAATCGATCCCAGTGGGACGACCAGCGTCTCGCCGCCGGAACGCACGACCATGCCATCGAGAACTGCGAGGGTGAGAGGGAGCGAAATGGAAAAGCATGTTCCTACCCCGGGCTCCGACGAAATCGTAATGCGCCCGCCGAGCGCCTGAATCGAACTCCTCACAACATCCATGCCGACCCCTCGCCCGGAAAGATCGGAAACTTCCTTGGCCGTCGAGAAGCCTGGCAGGAAGAGAAGGTTGTCGATCTCGCTATCTGACAGGTTGACCCCTTCGGCGATGAGCCCTTTCGAGGTCGCAATCTCCTGCACCTTCCCTCGGTTGATGCCGCCGCCGTCGTCGCTCACTTCGATGACGACGCGACCCGATCTGTGGACTGCAGTGAGCGTCACGGTGCCTTCCTCGGACTTGCCGTTTGCGAGGCGCACGCTTGTGTCTTCCAGACCGTGATCCACCGCATTTCGGATCATGTGGGTCAGGGGATCGGCGAGTCGTTCGATGACTGTCTTGTCGACCTCGGTCGCTTCCCCTTCGGTGACGAGGCGCACGCGCTTTCCAACAGCCGAAGATGCTTCGCGCACGATGCGCGACATGCGCTGGAAGAGCGACTTAACAGGCTGCGCACGGATCATCATGACGCTGTCCTGGATGTCGCGCGTCAGTTGCATGAACTCTTCTAGTCCCTGCGATACGGGTGAATTGGACGGGATATCAGCCTGCTGGACGCTTTGAGACAGCATCGCTTGATTGATGACCAGCTCTCCGACGAGGTTCACTAACCGGTCGATCCGGTCCAAATCCACGCGAACGGTCGCCTTCTGCTGTGTCGCCTGTGCAGGGCGCGCGCCCTCCTCCTTGGTCGGTGAGGGAGTGGGCTTGGCCGTTGCTTGAGGCGCTGGCTTCGGCGGGTCTGCCACCGGGGGTGCGGCCACGGGAGCGTCGGGCATCTGTGGTTCAGACGGCGCAGCAACGGCGACGGCCGGGGGCGGCGCGTCATCCGCAGGCACACCTACATCGCCGGGCTCGGTCAGGGTGAGACGGGTGGCGGCAGGCGGCTCATATTCTTCGTCGTCCATCGTGCCGGGAAGTGCATCGAGCGTTGGAAGGGCCGGAGCTGCGCCTCCGCCGGAGACGTGAAGATCACAGATCCCATCAACGAAATCGAACACCTCACGGATGTCCGCCTCGGAGCAGGCGCTGTCGAGATGCAACGTCCACTCCAGGTAGGATTGCTCAGGGTCGAAAGTGTCGAGCGTGGGGATCTGGTCGGTGCTGACCTCGGCGTGACCATCCCCGAGCGCCAAGAGGGCACGCAGCAGGTGCTGAGGCTCGTTGCCACTGGCGAAGAGTTCCTTGTGGGGCCGGAACGTCACCGTCCAACCATCGTCATCCTCCAGCGCCGGTGCCGCGCCGAAATCAAGTGACAGAGTCATGGGCTGGAAGTCTGAAACGTCCGCTTCTTCCTGCTCTTCGGGAACGTCACCAGCGAGGCTTTCGAGTTGAGAGAGCACCGCCTCGGTTTCCGCGCTGTCCAGCTCTCCACCATCCCGGCTGGCGCGGACAATGTCCGACAGGACGTCGGCCGCCCGGAAGAACAGCATCATCGCGTCGCGATCGGGCGAAAGGCGCCCGGAGCGCACCTCGTCCATGACGGTCTCGTAGCGGTGCGCAAAGCGCACCAGCTGGTCGAGACCAAAGGCGCCAGCGCCCCCCTTCATGGAGTGGACGGCCCGGAAGCAGACGTTGATGGTTTCGACATCGTTGTCGCCACCATCCATTGCCGCCAATCCGTCTTGCAGCGCTTCGAGCAATTCCTCGCATTCGATAAAGAACGACGCGCGGATTTCTGCCATGGGATCCGACATTACGCTGCTCCCGGGCCTGCGACCGTCTTGAGCGCGCGGACGAGCTTCTCGGGGTCAAAGGGTTTCACGATCCACCCTGTCGCGCCAGCGGCACGGGCTCGTGCCTTCATCTCGGGCGCGCTCTCGGTGGTCAGCACCAGGATCGGAGTTGCGCGGTGGCTTTCCTGCGCGCGCACGGCCTCGATAAAGCCGAACCCGTCCATGCGGGGCATATTGATGTCGGTGATGATGGCATCCGGCGACAGCCCGGACAGGACCTCCAGCCCGTGGATGCCATCCTCGGCCAGGTTGGTCTCGAAACCGGCTTGGGTCAGCGCGAGCTTGAGCATATCCCGAATGGTGCGGCTGTCGTCCACCGCAAGTATCTGAAGGCTCATGCAGTTATCCTTCTTCAGACGAAAGTGTGGGAAGCGGGGGCAGGCCCGAATCGGCGCTGTCTGCCTCGGGCAGGGCACCGTCCTGCGCCATGAGATCCTCCGGCCGTAGCCCGAGCGGCGTCAGTTGCTCGGCCAGCCCGTCGCCCATGTTCTCGATCAGCAGGGACTGGTCGTCCTGCTGCCACGCCTTGCGGGCCGAAAGCAGCACCTGCAGCCCGGGCGTTCCGAAATGGGTGACGGCGCCCGCATCCAGCACCAGCGCCTGCCCGCGCAGCTCCGCGAGCGCGCTGGCGAGGGGGGCCGCGGTCGACAGATCGAGCTTGGGCGGCAGCGCATAGCTTGCGGGCGCACTCATGGAGCCGCCTTTCCGACGCGACGCGCAATCTGCGCGCGCGGGCATACTGGGATTCGGGGCGCAATCATTCTCCGGGCTCCTCTGCCGAGTTCCGCGGACGGGTCTATGGGCCACCCGTTAAGATCGCCTTACGACATCCGGAATTGCGAAGAGGATCGCCGATCCGTGGATCGGAAGCTCGTCGCGCCGCTATCGCAGCGCGATCAGCGCCTCGAGATGATGCGCCGAGCCGATGAGTGCGGCGTCGTCGTCCGTCACGGTCGTCACGGCGAATTGCCCCACGAAATCAGAGAACCGGCCCTTGTCACGAAAGGCCTCGGCAAAACCGTGATCGTGCATGTGCGGTGTGATTGCGCGGGACATGCCGCCGACGAGGAAGATCCCGCCAAAAGGCAGCAGGGTCAGCGCCAGATCGCTGCACACCCCGGCGGTCAGACGGATGAAGACGCCGAGCGCCTCCCGGGCGCGGTCTGCCTGCGTCCGGTCCGTCGATGTCAGGCGCGCCATGACCTCCGCGGAGCGCGCGCCGCCCTCGGCACCGTCGCGCGTGCACAGAAAGTCGTGGATCCAGCCGAGGCCCCGGCCCGAGAGCGCGTCCTCGATCGAACAAAAGCCATGCCGTTCGGTGATGTAGCGGGCCAGCGCCAGGTCTTGCTCGCAGCGGGCGGGCAGGGTGGCGTGCCCGGCTTCCGACGGCGGCACGAGGCGCCCGGTCTCGGTGCAGAAGACGGGTGCTGCGTTGAATCCCGTGCCGATGCCGACAACCAGCTGCGTGGCCGCAAGGTTTGGGGGCGGCCCGGGCAAAACGACCTGCAACGCATCCTGAGGCAGGTGGCCGAGCGCGTGGCCCTGCGCCTGCAGGTCGTTCAGCAGGGCAACCGTTTCGGCGCCGGTCGCCTCGGCAAGGATGTAGGTGTCGAGGTCCCAGTCGAGATTGGTCAGCGTGCCCCGTCCGTCATGGACAGGCCCGGCCATGGCGAGCGCGGCAGCCCGCGGTACGCCGCAACCGGTCTCTTCGATGTAGCGGCGCAACACGGCGACCAGCCCATCGAACTCGGCGTTGCGGAAGTGGCGTGCCGAGCCGGGCACGAGCCCGCCCCGCTCGCCCAGGGCGACGCGGGTGTTGGTGCCGCCGATATCGGCCACGAGAGACCGCGTCGAACCCTCTGCCATCAGGTCTTCCTCCGCCGCATCCGCATGTCAGCGCCCCAACGCGGACGCAAGCGCGTGGTAGGACGCTTTCGGCGTGCGCTTCAAGGTCTCGTAGTCGACATGGACCAGCCCGAAGCGCGGCCCGTACCCCAGCGCCCACTCGTAATTGTCGATCAGCGACCAGATGAAGTACCCCGCCACCGGGACGCCCGCTTCAGCCGCGTTCCGCACGGCATCCATATGCGCTTCGAGATAGGCCAGCCGCTCCGGGTCGGGCACGCTCCCGTCGCTCTGCTGTACATCATCCCGCGCCATCCCGTTTTCGGTGACGTAGATCGGCAAGCCTTTGGCATAGTCTTCGTGGACGAGCTTGAGGAAGTAGGCGAGCCCCTCGGGATAGATCTCCCAGCCGACCTGCGTCTTGGGCAGAGGGCCGTCGACCTCCTCGAGCGCGGGCCACGGGCCCGGCGCGGGCGCGATGTTCTTGCGCGTGTAATAGTTGATCCCGACCCAGTCGAGCGGTTGGGCGATGGTGTCGAAATCCGCCGCGTAGTCCTTGGGCAGATGCGGCCCGAGCCCCTCCAGCACGGTGTCTGGATAGGCGCGCTTGAAGATGCCCGACAGGAAGAACCGGTTGTAGTAACCATCGTAGGTGGCCGCTGCGCGCGCGGCCACGGCGCTGTCGTCAACAGGGTTGGGGTACTCGAAGTTGAACACACCGCCGAGGTTTTCCATCCCCAGCGCCCGCATCGCCTGGATCGCGCGGCCGTGGGCGAGGAGCACATGGTGCATTGCCCGCGCTGTCGCCCGGATATCGCGGAGGCCCGGCGCGTGGTGCCCCATGAAGTGGGACAGCCAGCCGACGCACCACGGCTCGTTGATCGGCGCGGCGGACCAGACCCTGTCTCCGATCCGGCGCATCACAACGTCGGTATAGTCGGCAAACCACTCCGCGATGTCCCGGTTGCGCCAGCCGCCGAGGTCGTTGAGCGGGCTCGGCAACTCCCAGTGATAGAGCGTCGCTGCGGGCTTGAGCCCGCGCGCGAGCATCGCATCGACAAGGCGGTCGTAGAAATCGAGGCCCTCCGGATTGGGCGTGCCGCGCCCCTCGGGCAGCACCCGCGCCCACGAGGTCGAGAAGCGGTAAACGTCGAGCCCCGCGTCCCGCACAAGGTCCAGATCCTCTTCGAACCGGTGATAGTGGTCGCAGGCAAGCGCGCCGGTCTCGGCGCCGATGACGTTGCCGGGGGTCGCGGCGAAATCATCCCAATGGGTGCGCCCCGCGCCGCCGTGGGCGTGGCCCTCGATCTGGTAGGACGATGTCGCCGTGCCGAATAGGAAGCCTTCGGGAAAGTCGGATCTCTTGTGGCGCATGGCTCGCTCCGCGAAGTGGTGGCGCTAACGCCATCGGTCTAGCGACCAAGCCCGGTGGAATGCAAGGTTGGTCGAGTGCAAGCCCGGTCGCATGCATGGTCGGTCAGGTGCACGTTGCGCACAAGCCCGTGCGCCCCGCCTGTCAGCGCTTGAGCTTGATACCGTGCATGCCAGTCGGCGCCGACCGCTGCGGCCTCTCCAACCCCGCGTGCCGAAGGGTCTTGCCCGGCCGCGACGCGCGCGAACGCGGAGCCCTATCCGAGGGGGGCGGGGCCGCTCGACGGGCCGATGATGAACTGCGCGGGCAGCAACCTGTGCTGCGCCGGGCGACCGGGCTCCGCGATCGCCGACAACAGCATCTTGGCGGCTTCCCGCCCCATATCCTGCACCGGCGCGCATGTTGCGGTGAAGACGGGCGCCTCTTGCGTGCCGTTCGCGAGGTAGCTCAGGGCGTCGTCATGGGTGACGATCGACAGGTCGCGGCCCAGTCGCAGCCCGGCTTCCTCGGCCGCGCGCCGGGCCCCCATTGCGACCAGCAGGCCTGCGGTCAGGAAGGCGGTCGGGGCTTTGGGCCCGGCGAGCAGATCGCGCGTCGCGGTGTAGCCATAGCATTCGGTCATGCGCTCATGCCGGATCAGCTCCGGATCGGCGGGAATGTCCGCCTCCCACAGTGCATCGCCGTAGCCCGCGGCCCGACGGGTGGTGAAGTCCATGCCGTCGGGGCCGTTGAGCAGGGCGATCCGCCGGTGCCCCAGCGCCACGAGGTGGCGCGTGGCGTGGGCGAAGGCGCGGCGGTTGTCCATGTCGATCCAGTTGTAATCCTCGCGCGCGTGGGTGGCCCGGCCGTGGACGACGAAAGGAATGCCGAGTTCGGACAAGAGCGTGATGCGGGGATCCGCCGGGCGCGGCGCCTGCAGGATCAGCCCATCGACGCGACCGGACTGGGCTAGGCGCCTGTAGCCCTCCTCTTCCTCGCCCTCGGGCATGACCGAGAGCACCATCTCGTAGCCGGCCACCGCATAGGCCTCTCCCGCGCCGGCGACGAAATCGGCGAACACGGGATTGACGATTTCGTGCTGCGACGCGCTCGGGATGATGTGCCCGATGGCCATGGCGCGCCCCGTGGCGAGGGAGCGGGCGCGGGGATCGGGGGCATACCCGTTTTCGCGAGCGGCCTCGATCACCCGGTTGCGCGTGCGTGGCGCGACGTCGGTGTAGCCATTGAGCGCCCGGCTGACGGTGGTCGGGCTCAGACCAAGCGATTGAGCGAGAGATCGCAGGCTCATCGGCTGGGGCGGGGCTTTCTTCGGGTCGGAAACGTGCACGGCCTCGTCCACCGGTGACAGGGAAAACCCGCTTAACCTATTGGGGACACTACGTCAAAGCGATGTTTTCAACGCTGCCGCATGCCGCGCCATCGGCGCATGGGGCAGCACATATATCGGGCAGGGTACGAAACGGCTCGGATTGACAGTTTGTCATGCGACGGTATCGTGCGCGCTATCCAAAGCGGTTTGGTTATGACAGCCAGACCGAGGACCAAGCGACGCTGAAGTATCAATTCAAGCGCGATAACGGGAGGTTACATATGAAACGCCACTTGATGGCCGGGGCGGCAGGGCTCGCGCTCTGCGCCGGGACCGCGTCTGCTCAGGATCTGGTGTTCCCGGTGGGAGAGGGCGCCTTCAACTGGGACAGCTACACTGCCTTCGCCGATGGCAACGACTACTCCGGCCAGGAGCTGACCCTGACGGGCCCGTGGACGGGCCTCGACAAGGAGCTCGTCGACAGCGTTATCGCCTATTTCGAGGCCGCGACGGGCGCGGATGTCGAGTATTCCGGCTCCGACAGCTTCGAGCAGGACATCGTCATCGCGACCCAGGCCGACTCGGCGCCCAACATCGCGGTCTTTCCGCAGCCGGGCCTTGCGGCGGACCTCGCCTCGCGCGGGGAGCTGACCCCGCTCGGCGACGACACCGCCGCCTGGCTCGAAGCCAACTACGCCGCGGGGCCCTCGTGGGTGAGCCTCGGCACGTATGCCAGCCCCGAAGGCGAAGACACGTTCTACGCTTTTGCCTACAAGGTCGATCTGAAATCCCTCGTCTGGTACTCGCCCGAGCAGTTCGAAGAGAACGACTACGAGGTGCCCGAGACGCTCGAGGAGCTGAAGGAACTGACCCAGCAGATCGTCGACGATGGCGCGACGCCGTGGTGCATCGGGCTCGGCTCAGGTGCCGCGACGGGCTGGCCGGCGACCGACTGGGTCGAGGACATGATGCTGCGCACGCAGCCGCCCGAAGTCTATGACCAGTGGGTGCTGAACGAGATCCCCTTCACCGACCCGGCCGTGCAGGGCGCCATCGAGGAGTTCGGCTACTTCGCGCTGAACGACGACTTCGTGAACGGTGGCACCGAGGCGGTCGCCTCGACCGACTTCCGCGACAGCCCCGCGGGCCTCTTCCAGTTTCCGCCGGAGTGCTACATGCACAAGCAGGCGACCTTCATCCCGACCTTCTTCCCGGAAGGCACCGAGGTGGGTGAGGACGTCGATTTCTTCTACTTCCCGGCCTACGAAGAGAAGGACCTCGGCCAGCCTGTGCTGGGCGCGGGCACGCTCTTTGCGATCACGTCCGAGAACGATGTCGCCCACGGCTTCATCGACTTCCTCCAGACACCGATCGCGCACGAGATCTGGATGGCACAATCCGGCTTCCTGACGCCGTACACCGAAGCCAATGCCGACGTCTTCGCCTCGGATACGCAGCGCGCGCTCAACGACATCCTGACCAACGCCTCGACGTTCCGCTTCGACGCCTCGGATCTGATGCCGGGCGAGATCGGCGCGGGCGCGTTCTGGACGGGTATGGTCGACTTCACGACCGGTGCTTCTGTCGACGACGTGACCGGAGCTATCCAGGATCGCTGGGATAGCATCAAGTAAAGCGCCAGGTGCGCTGAGACCAAAGGCGCATCCGGGCAGGCCCCGGGCGCGCCACAGGCATCAGACCGCCGCGCCCCGGAGGGCGCAAAGGCGGCGCCAATCAGGGAGGGGACATCATGAGTCCATTGCTGCAGGGCATCACGACCATCGTGATCGGTGTGGGCGGGTGCGTCCTCTATTTCTGGGCCTCGAGCTACGTGCTCGACAAGGTCATCTTCCCGGCCAAGGGCCCGAACATCGGGCGCAACATCAACCGCGCCAACGCGGTGCGGCCGTGGCTCTTCCTCTTTCCGGCGGTCTTCGCGCTGGGGCTCTACCTCGCCTATCCGGTGGTGGGATCGTTCTTCCGGTCGCTCTACAACCGCTCGGGCGAAGACTTCGTCGGGCTGGCGAACTACGCGCAGCTTTTTTCGTCGGCGGAGTTCCAGACGGCGTTCCTCAACAACATCCTCTGGGTGCTCTTCGTGCCTGCGGCAGCGACGTTCTTTGGCCTGATCGTGGCTCAACTGACGGATAAGCTTTCATGGGGTAACATCGCGAAATCGCTGATTTTCATGCCGATGGCGATCAGCTTCGTGGGCGCCTCGCTGATCTGGAAGTTCGTCTACGCCAACGATTTCGACATCGGCATGATCAACGCGATCCGGGCGGCCTTCGGGGCGACGGACTCGGTCGACCCGATGCAGATCCCGTTCTGGAACAACTTCTTCCTGATGGTGATCCTGATCTGGATCCAGACCGGTTTCGCCATGGTGATCCTCTCGGCGGCGCTGCGCGGCATCCCGGAGGAAACGGTGGAGGCGGCGATCCTCGACGGGGCGAACCCGTTCCAGCTCTTCTTCAAGATCAAGGTGCCGCAGATCGCACCGACGATCGTGGTGGTCTGGACGACGATCACGATCCTCGTGCTGAAGGTCTTCGACATCGTCTACACGATGACGGGCGGCAATTTCGGTACTGAAATCCTGCCCAGTTACATGATGAAGTTCATGTTCCGCGACGACGGTCTCGCGACGGCGGTGGCATTCGTGATCATGCTCGCGGTGTTGCCGGTGATGATCTGGAACATCCGTCAGGCACGGGCCGAGATGCGCTGACACCTTATCCGCGGATAAGGGGTTAACAGACTGTAAAAGAATACGAAAACGGATTTTGACAGGAGGCGGAACATGGACAACATTGCGGGCCAAAAATCCGGGTTGGCGATTGTCACCAACCTCTCTGTCGTGGCGCTGGTGCTGATCTGGCTGATCCCGACGCTGGGGCTGTTTGTGTCGTCGTTCCGCGACCGGGACCAGATCTCGGCCTCGGGCTGGTGGGAGGCGCCGTTCTCTGTCGAGCTGTCGTTCCGCACGCGGGCAGAGGGCGAACCGGCGCAGAACGCCGACGGGGTCTACGTCGTCGACGGCAACATCTTCGCGACCTCCGAGGTCGAGGGCGCGTTCACCTCCGGCGAGGGCGAGATCGCGGCCTTCGGCACGCGCGGACGCGCGCCGGGCGAGTTCGTGGCCGGTGAGGTGGCGGAGATCGGGGACGGCGAGACGCTCGTCGTGAACCCGGACGGCAGCTTTGTCTTCACCTCCGTCGAGGAGCCGGACGGGCGGGCGCAACGGGTGTATTTCCAAGCGCTTACACCCCCAAGCTTCACGTTGGACAACTACCGCACGGTGCTGACCTCGGACGGGATGGACCGGGCCTTCATCAACACGCTGACGGTGACGATCCCGGCGACGATCATCCCGATCCTGATCGCGGCCTTCGCCGCCTATGCGCTGGCGTGGATGGAATTCCCCGGCCGGGGCTTGCTGATCGCGGCGGTGGTGGGGCTCTTGGTGGTGCCGTTGCAGCTGGCGCTGGTGCCGCTTCTCAACCTGCACAACCAGGTGGGGATCGGGCAGAGCTTTGTCGGGATCTGGCTGGCGCATACGGGCTTCGGGCTGCCGCTCGCGATCTATCTCTTACGCAACTACATGGTCGGTCTGCCGCGCGATATCATCGAGAACGCGCGGGTGGACGGGGCGACGGATTTCCAGATCTTCACCAAGATCATCCTGCCGCTGTCGTTCCCGGCGCTGGCGTCCTTCGCAATCTTCCAGTTCCTCTGGACGTGGAACGACCTGCTGGTGGCCAAGGTGTTCCTGCCGAGCCAGGCCGAGGCGCAGGTGATGACGGTGAAGATCGCCGACGACCTTCTGGGCTCGCGCGGGGGCGACTGGGGTATCCTCGCGACGGCGGCGTTCGTGTCGATCGCGGTGCCGCTTCTCGTGTTCTTCTCGATGCAGCGCTACCTCGTGCGCGGCTTGCTGGCCGGCTCAGTGAAGTGAGGGCGCGTCCATGACGTTCTACGAGATCAACCCAAGCCCGGCGCCCGAGGTCCATGCGGATCCGGATTGGTGGCGGGGGGCGGTGATCTACCAGATCTATCCGCGCTCCTACCAGGACAGCAATGGCGACGGGGTGGGCGACCTTGCGGGGATCATCCACCGGCTGCCGCATGTGGCGTCGCTGGGTGTGGACGCGATCTGGATCTCGCCGTTCTTCCGCTCGCCGATGCTGGATTACGGCTACGACGTGTCGGATTACCGCGACGTCGATCCGCTCTTCGGAACGCTGGGGGATTTCGATGCGCTGATCATGCGGGCGCATGAGCTGGGCTTGAAGGTGCTGATCGATCTGGTGCTGTCGCATACGTCGTCGGAGCACCCCTGGTTCCGCGAGAGCCGGGCGTCGCGCGACAACGCGCGGGCGGATTGGTACGTCTGGGCCGATGCCAAGCCCGACGGGACCCCGCCGAACAACTGGCTGTCGATCTTCGGGGGCTCGGCCTGGGAGTGGGACGGGGAGCGGATGCAGTACTACCTGCACAACTTCCTCGTGGAGCAACCGGATCTGAACTTTCACAACCCCGCGGTGCAGGACGAATTGCTCGATGTCGCGCGGTTCTGGCTCAATCGGGGCGTCGATGGCTTTCGGCTCGATACTGTGAATTTCTACTTTCATGACAAGGAGCTGCGGGACAATCCTCCGCTGGCACCGGAAGATCGCAACGACAACACCGCGCCTGCGGTGAACCCCTACAATTTCCAGGATCACCTGCACGACAAGACGCAGCCGGAGAACCTGGAGTTTCTGCGCCGCCTGCGGGCCGTGATGGACGAATACCCCGCGATCACCTCTGTCGGCGAGGTGGGCGAGAGCCAGCGCGGCACGCAGGTGCAGGCCCAGTACACCGCGGGCGATGACCTGCTGCACATGTGCTATGACTTTGATTTCCTGTCGAATGCCTATCCGACAGGGACGCAGGTCGCACGGGTGCTGCGGCGCTATCAGGAGATCGTCACCGAAGGCTGGGCGTGCTGGGCCTATTCCAACCATGACGTGGTGCGCCACCCATCCCGGTGGGGGCTTTCGGATGAGGCGACAAGGGCTTACGCGGCGCTTTTGATGTCGATGCAGGGCTCGGTGTGCCTCTATCAGGGTGAGGAGCTTGGGCTGAGCGAAGCCTATGTCGCCTTTGAGGAATTGCAGGACCCGTATGGCAAGCGCTTCTGGCCGAAGTTCAAGGGCCGCGATGGCGCGCGCACGCCGATCCCGTGGAACACCGACAACCAGAACGGCGGCTTTTCCGATGGCAAGCCGTGGCTGCCGGTCGCGGTCGAGCATCTGGCACGATCGGTCACCGCTGAGGAAGCGAAGGCCGACGGGATGCTCGCCTTTTACCGGGCGATGATCGGGTTCCGGAAGGCGCATCCGGCGCTCGTGAAGGGCAGCATGGAGCTTGGCGCGGCGGAGGACACGTTCCTGACGATGATCCGCGAGCACGACGGCACGCGGATCTTCTGTGCCTTCAACCTGTCTGACACGGCGCGGGAAATCAAGATGCCGGAAGGGACCTGGACCCGGGACAAGGGGGCGCCCTTCGTTGTCGAGGAGACGGCGACGGGCCTCCAACTGCCACCCTGGCAAGCCTTTTTCGCCATTGCCGAGAACGGCTGAGAACATGAAAACGGGAGGACAATCGGCATGGCCGACTTGAAGCTGACGGATGTCGAGAAGGCCTATGGGGACGTCAAGGTCCTGTCGAATGTGAACCTCGACATCAAGACAGGAGAGCTGATCGTTTTCGTGGGGCCTTCGGGCTGCGGAAAGTCGACGCTTCTGCGGATGATCGCGGGGTTGGAGCGGATCACTGGCGGGACGCTGGAAATCGACGGCATGGTCGTGAACGACATGCCCCCGGCGCAGCGTGGCATCGCGATGGTGTTCCAATCCTACGCGCTTTATCCGCACATGACGGTGCGCGATAACATGTCGTTCGCGCTGAAGATCGCCAAGAAATCCAAGGAAGAGATCGACGCGGCGGTGACCAAGGCCGCACGGATCCTGCAGCTCGATCCTTACCTCGACCGTTTGCCCAAGGCGCTGTCAGGCGGGCAGCGGCAGCGGGTGGCGATCGGGCGCTCGATCGTGCGCGACCCGAAGGTGTACCTTTTTGACGAACCGCTCTCGAACCTCGACGCGGCGTTGCGCGTGGCCACCCGGATCGAGATCGCGCAGCTCAAGGAATCGATGCCGGAATCGACGATGATCTACGTCACCCACGACCAGGTCGAAGCGATGACGCTGGCGAGCCGCATCGTGGTGCTTGCGGGCGGTGGCGTGAGCCAGGTCGGCGCGCCGCTGGAGCTTTACGAGAAGCCCGCCAACGAGTTCGTGGCACAGTTCATCGGCTCTCCGGCGATGAACCTGATGGAGGGCGAGATCGTCGAGACCGGTGCGCAGACCAAGGTGAAGCTCGACGGCGGCGAAGGCTTCGTGACGTCGCATTACCCGTCGCGCGACGAGCACAAGGGCGTGCGCTGCAAGCTCGGCATCCGGCCCGAGGACATGACGGTGGTCGAGGGCGGGGATTACGCGTTTTCGGGCGAGGTGGAGATCAGTGAGAACCTCGGCGAGGTCACGGTGCTCTACTTCAAGCGCGCGACGCCCGATGCCGATCCGGTGATCGCGAAGCTGCCGGGGATCAACACGAACGTGCGCGGCAAGACGCTGCACATGTCTGCGGATCCATCGAAAGTGCACCTTTTCGTGGCGGGGCGGTCGCTGCTCTACGTCTAAGCGGGGTGGCGCGGCGGCGCGGGGACGGGCGAGCCCAGTCCTGCGCTCCGCGGCCTCTTCGGGCGGGGCGCGGCCCGGCCCTCAGCCGCTCTTGTTCTTGATCTTGCGCAGCTCGTCCCTGAGATCGACAAGCTCCTTGAGGGCTTGATCGATGTCTTCGATGGCGGTCCAGATCGGCTGCCATTTGGACAGGAACTTGCGCAGCGCGTCCTTGTAGATCTTCTTTTGGTTCTTTTCGCCGGGCGTGCCTTTGCTCGTCTCCCAGGCGTCTTCGAGATCACAGAGGGTCTGGAGCTCTTTGAAGTACTTGGTCTGGCTCTTCTTGAGGAAGCTCTCTGCCCCTTTGCGGTTCGACTCGAGCTCTTCGGCGCGGCGCAGGATCTGGTCGATCCTCTTCTGAAGCTTCGGGTCGCCCTGTTCCTCGCGTTTTTGCAGGCCGATGCCGCGCAGCTGCTCTGCCTCTCCCCGGAGCAGTTTGGCACGGCGCAGGGCATCCTTGATCGCGGTCCTGTCGGCCGACATCTGGTGTTTGGCGCTGCCTCCAACTTTTCCTGCCATGTCCATGCCCCTTGGCGCTGAAAAACGCGGGTATGGTAGCATCCTTGGATTGGCTTGCCTTCTGCGTCACGCAAACGTGTCACCGAGATCGGGGGGGGGGGGGGCAGGTCGGCGCCTATGCGCCCGGATCGGGCCGGAACCGGGAGCTTCTGCCCTTTCCCCGCCTGCGGTTCCATGCGAGAAGCCAGCGCCAACCGATCCGTCAGGGAGACGACGATGCAAATTCGCGAGGCACTCACCTTTGACGATGTTCTGCTGGTGCCTGCGGCCAGCCAGGTGCTGCCCGCAGGGGCCGATACGCGCACGCGGGTGACGCGCGAAATCGCGCTGAACATCCCGCTTCTCAGCTCGGCGATGGATACCGTGACCGAGGCGCCGATGGCGATTGCCATGGCGCAGGCGGGCGGCATGGGAGTGATCCACCGCAACCTCGACATCGACGCGCAGCAAAAGGCCGTGCGGCGGGTGAAGCGCTTCGAGAGCGGGGTTGTCTACAACCCGGTGACGCTCTCGCCCGAGCAGACGCTGGCGGATGCGAAGGCCTTGCAGGAGCGGTACCGGATCACCGGATTTCCGGTGGTGGACGGGGACAAGCGCGTCGTGGGGATCGTGACGAACCGGGACATGCGGTTTGCCACGGACGATGCGACGCCGGTCCGCGCGATGATGACCTCCAACGACCTGGCCATGCTGCACGAGCCTGCCGATCTTGCCGAGGCGCGCAGCCTGATGCAGGCCCGGCGGATCGAGAAACTCCTTGTGGTGAACGCGCAGGGCCAGCTGACGGGCCTGCTGACGCTGAAGGACATCGAGATGGCCGTGGTGAACCCGGACGCCTGCAAGGACAGGCTGGGGCGGCTGCGGGTGGCGGCGGCGACGACGGTGGGCGATGCCGGGTTCGAACGCTCCGAGGCGCTGATCGATGCAGGCTGCGACTTGATCGTGGTCGACACGGCGCACGGCCATTCCGAGGGTGTTGCGAAGGTCGTCGAGCGGATCAAGCGCGCTTCCAACGAGGTCCAGGTGGTGGCGGGCAACGTTGCCACGGGCGAGGCGACGCGGGCGCTGATCGGCGCGGGCGCGGACGGGATCAAGGTGGGCATCGGGCCGGGCTCGATCTGCACGACGCGCATGGTCGCGGGTGTGGGCGTGCCGCAGCTCACGGCGATCCTCGATTGCGCGCGGGCGGCACAGGAAAACGGCGATGTGCCGGTGATCGCGGATGGCGGGATCAAGTTCTCCGGCGATTTCGCCAAGGCGATTGCGGCGGGAGCCTCCTGCGCGATGGTCGGTTCGATGCTGGCGGGCACGGACGAGAGCCCGGGCGAGGTGATCCTTTATCAGGGACGGTCGTTCAAGTCCTATCGGGGCATGGGCTCGCTCGGGGCGATGGCGCGCGGCTCGGCGGATCGGTATTTCCAGAAGGATGCGGCCTCTGACAAGCTCGTGCCCGAGGGCATCGAGGGTCAGGTGCCCTACAAGGGGCCTGCGGGGACGGTGATCCACCAGCTGATCGGGGGCTTGCGGGCGGCGATGGGCTATACCGGCTCGGCGACGGTCGATGATCTGCGCAGGGGGGCGGAGTTTGTGCGCATCACCGGCGCGGGGCTGAAGGAAAGCCATGTGCACGATGTGCAGATCACGCGGGAGAGCCCGAATTACCGCATGGGCTGACGGGCCGGGGCGATGCCGCGCTACGCATTGAAAGTGGAATACGATGGCGGGCCTTTCGCGGGCTGGCAGCGTCAGGCGACGGAGCCGTCGGTGCAGGGCGCGATCGAGGCGTCGCTTGCGCGGCTGGAGCCCGACGTGCCCTCGATCGCAGCGGCGGGGCGGACGGACGCGGGCGTGCACGCCACCGCGCAGGTGGCGCAGGCGGATCTTGCGCGCGACTGGGATCCGTTTCGCCTGTCGGAGGCGCTCAACCATCACCTGAAGCCGGCGCCGGTCGCGATCCGCGCCTGCGCCCGCGTGGCGGAGGATTGGCACGCGCGGTTTTCGGCGGTGGAGCGGCGGTATCTTTTCCGGGTGTCGATGCGGCGTGCGCCGCCCGCGCTGGACCGGGGGCGGGTCTGGCATGTGCGCCACGCGTTGGACGCGGACGCAATGGCCGACGCCGCGCAATTCCTTGTCGGGCAGCACGATTTCACGACGTTTCGCGCCTCGGAATGCCAGGCGGACAGCCCGGTCAAGACGCTGGACGCGGCCGAGGTCACAGCGGCGGAAACGGAGGGGGGGCCGGAGGTGCGTTTTCGCTTCCGAGCGCGCTCCTTCCTGCATTCTCAGGTGCGCAGTTTCGTGGGCACTCTGGTGCAGGTGGGGCGTGGCGCGTGGGTGCCGGAGGATGTGAAGGCAGCGCTGGAGGCGCGCGACCGGGCGGCTTGCGGGCCGGTCTGTCCGCCGCAGGGGCTCTACCTGGTTGGCGTGGGCTATCCGTCCGATCCGTTTGAGGGGCCCGGCGGGGCCGGGCGGGGCGCCCCGGGCTAGCCCAGGGCGCCCCGGTCAGCGGGGGCGCGGCCTTGCGGCCGCGCGGGTGCTCTGCTGGCGGGAGCTGTTGCACGCCAAGATACGCCTTGGCCGAAGTTGCGCCTTGCCCTCGCGCGCGCCCCCCGTATAACGCCGCAGATTTGCGCGTGTGGCGCGCCCCTCGGGGCTGCGCCCGACACCTGCGACAGCGGAGCGAAACGGGGGCCCGACATGCCGAAGCGGACAGACATCCAGTCCATCATGATCATCGGCGCGGGGCCCATCGTTATCGGACAGGCCTGCGAATTCGACTATTCCGGCGCGCAGGCCTGCAAGGCGCTGCGCGAGGAGGGCTATCGCGTTATCCTCGTCAACTCCAACCCGGCGACGATCATGACCGATCCAGGGCTGGCGGACGCGACGTATATCGAGCCGATCACGCCCGAGATCGTCGCCAAGATCATCGAGAAGGAGCGGCCCGACGCGCTGCTGCCGACGATGGGCGGGCAGACGGGGCTGAACACGTCGCTGAAGCTCGAAGAGATGGGCGTGCTGGAGAAATTCGGCGTGCAGATGATCGGGGCCAACCGGCAAGCCATCGAGATGGCCGAAGACCGCGCGCTTTTCCGCGAGGCGATGGACCGGATCGGGCTGGAGAACCCCAAGGCGACGATTGCGACCTCGATGGACGAGTGCCGGGCGGCTCTGGAGACGGTGGGGCTGCCCGCGATCATCCGGCCCGCGTTTACGCTGGGCGGGACGGGCGGGGGCATTGCCTACAACCGGGATGACTATCTGGCGATCTGCAAAACGGGGCTCGATGCAAGCCCGGTGGGGCAGATCCTGATCGACGAGAGCCTTCTGGGCTGGAAGGAATTCGAGATGGAGGTCGTCCGCGACAAGGCGGACAACGCGATCATCGTCTGCGCCATCGAGAACATCGATCCGATGGGCGTGCATACCGGCGACTCGATCACCGTCGCCCCGGCTCTGACGCTGACGGACAAGGAATACCAGATGATGCGCAACGGCTCGATTGCCGTGCTGCGCGAGATCGGGGTGGAGACCGGCGGCTCCAACGTGCAGTGGGCGGTGAACCCGGAAGACGGGCGCATGGTGGTGATCGAGATGAATCCGCGGGTGTCGCGCTCCTCGGCGCTGGCCTCCAAGGCGACGGGCTTTCCGATTGCCAAGATCGCGGCGAAGCTGGCGGTGGGCTACACGCTCGACGAGCTGGACAACGACATCACCAAGGTCACGCCCGCGTCCTTCGAGCCGACGATTGATTATGTCGTCACGAAGATCCCGCGCTTTGCGTTCGAGAAGTTTCCCGGTGCCAAGCCGGAGCTGACGACGGCGATGAAGTCCGTCGGCGAGGCGATGGCGATCGGGCGGACCATTCACGAGAGCCTGCAAAAGGCGCTGGCATCGATGGAGACGGGGCTGACCGGGTTCGACGAGGTCGAGATCCCCGGCGCGCCCGACGCGGCGGCAATCACCAAGGCGCTAAGCGAGCGGCATCCGGACAGGATGCGGGTCATCGCGCAGGCGATGCGGCACGGGCTCAGCGACGACGAGATCAACGCGGCGACGGCGTTCGACCCGTGGTTCATCGCCCGGATCCGCGAGATCGTGGAGGCCGAGGAGCGGGTGCGGAAAGAGGGCCTGCCGCTCGATGCGGACGGGCTGCGCGCGCTGAAGATGCTGGGCTTCACGGATGCACGGCTGGCCGCTCTGACGGGGCGCGACGAGGGGCAGGTGCGGCGCGCCCGGCAGAACCTCGGCGTGGTCGCGTCGTTCAAGCGGATCGACACCTGCGCGGCGGAGTTCGAGGCGCAGACGCCCTACATGTATTCCTCCTACGAAGTGCCCGCGATGGGCGACGTGGAGTGCGAGAGCCGGCCGACGGAGGCCAACAAGGTGGTGATCCTGGGCGGCGGGCCGAACCGGATCGGGCAGGGGATCGAATTCGACTATTGCTGCTGTCACGCGTGCTTTGCGCTGACGGAGGCGGGGTACGAGACCATCATGATCAACTGTAATCCGGAGACGGTTTCGACGGATTACGACACGTCTGACAGGCTCTATTTCGAGCCGCTGACCTTCGAGCATGTGCTGGAGATCCTGCGCGTCGAGCAGGAGCGGGGCACGCTGAAGGGCTGTATCGTGCAGTTCGGCGGGCAGACGCCCCTGAAGCTCGCGCGGGCGCTGGAAGCAGAAGGGATCCCGATCCTCGGGACGACGCCCGACGCGATCGACCGCGCGGAGGACCGGGAGCGCTTTCAGGCGCTGGTGCACAAGCTGGGGCTGAAGCAGCCCAGGAACGCGATTGCCTCGTCGGACGCCGCCGCGCTGGAACTGGCCGCGGAGATCGGCTTTCCGTTGGTGATCCGTCCGTCCTACGTGCTGGGCGGCCGCGCGATGGAGATCGTGCGGGACCGGGCGCAGCTGGAGCGGTACATCTCGGAGGCGGTCGTCGTGTCGGGCGACAGCCCGGTGCTGCTCGACTCGTATCTGGACGGGGCGGTCGAGGTCGATGTCGACGCGCTCTCTGACGGCAAGACCGTCCATATCGCCGGGATCATGCAGCATATCGAGGAGGCGGGTGTCCATTCGGGCGACTCTGCCTGCTCGCTGCCGCCCTATTCGCTGGAGCCGGAGATCGTGGCCGAGATGGAGCGTCAGGCCGAGGCGCTGGCGCTGGAGCTTGGCGTGGTGGGCCTGATGAACGTGCAGTTCGCGGTGAAGGATGGTGCTGTGTACCTCATCGAGGTCAATCCGCGCGCCTCGCGCACGGTGCCGTTCGTGGCCAAGGCCGTTGGCTCGCCGATCGCGTCCATCGCGGCGCGGCTGATGGCGGGCGAGGGGATGGGCGCGTTCGATCTGGTCTCGCCCAGGATCGACGGCTTCGCGGTAAAGGAGGCGGTGTTGCCGTTCGCGCGCTTCCCCGGCGTGGACACGCTTCTGGGCCCGGAGATGCGCTCCACGGGCGAGGTCATGGGCTCGGACGCCAACTTCCACCGAGCGTTCCTGAAGGCGCAGATGGGCGCGGGCGTGGAGCTGCCTGCCTCTGGCAAGGTCTTCCTGTCGATCAAGGAGGCGGACAAGACGCCGATGCTGACGGAGACGGCGCAGGTGCTGGTGTCTCTCGGCTTCGAGATCGTGGCGACGCGCGGGACAGCGGCGTTCCTCGCCGAAGGGGGCGTGGCCTCCGAGGTGGTCAACAAGGTCTACGAGGGGCGGCCGAACATCGTCGACACGATGAAGGACGGCGGCATCGACCTTGTGATGAACACCACCGAAGGCGCCCAGGCGGTGGAGGATTCCCGATCGATGCGCAACGTCGCCCTGACCGACCGCATCCCCTATTTCACGACGCTAGCGGCGTCCCACGCCGCCGCCCTCGCGATCAAGGCGCGCGAAGAGGGGGAGGTTGAGGTGCGGGCGTTGCAGGAGGGGTAGGTTTGACAGACGGATACCTGAATCTCGACGATACCGGTGCCTTTGAGGCGGCCACCAGCCTCTTGTCTACGGCTCTAGAGAAGTTGTACGACGAGCCTGCTTGGGTTTTTTGGGCGGTGTTTGGCGCGCATTCCGCTGCTCAAAGTGCAATGGTTCTGCACCTTTCCGGATCGATGCAATTGGGCGCGCTACACGATGACGACGTCTCTTTTGCCAAGGAGTATCTAGAGGCGCCGCACGAGTGTAGTGCACACTTCTCCTGGCGCGAGCCACGCCTTGCCCCATTCAGCGATCTTCTCGATCGTCTCAAGAGAAACAACTGCTGGGATAGGCCCGGCGGGCCAATCACTCTCTCGTCAACAACGATTGCGTTGTTGCGATCACTGAACAAAGACAGAAACCAAGTCATCCACTTCACCCCCGTCCGCTGGTCCTATCCAAGGGTGCGTTTGGCTGAGCGTGTCGCAGCTTCGCTCGAGCTCATTGATGCTATTGATGATGAACCGGCCCGCTGGGCTTTTCGCAGTTTGCGTAGGCAAGAATCGTCAGTCCAGGAATTGACCGACAGCGTTCGAGCGTGGCTGAATGCAGAGGGCGACTAGTACCTGCTGCACAGCTCGACCTACCAGATTTAACAGACGGTCTTCGTTGCTGCTCCCTTGCCTACATATGCCCAGAATCAAGCCGAAGGCGCCGGGTGAGCGCCTGCCCGTCCGGGCGGGCTGGCGCTTGGGGGCCGTTTGTTCTGGCCTCCGGGTGGGGAGGGGTTTGGTTGGGATAGAGCGCGCCGGTCAGCCGTTGTGGCGCCATCCCACGGGCAGGCGCGCACCCGGCTTGCGGTTGGTTTGGGTGGCAACCGAGGGACGAAGGGCGCGCGAAAGACGGCGCGCGTCGTCCTGACGGGTGGCAAGGGTGGGTGCGGGGGCTGGCGAAGCGCGGCGCGCTATGCCTTGCCGGGAGTGCGCGCGCGGGTCTTGAGCCGTTCCTTCATCATCGCCTTGCCGGCCTCGGTGCCGTCGTGGAACGTGCCGAAGAGCTTGTCCCACGGGACCTCCAGCGTGCCGTAGTTCACCTCGAAATAGCGGTGGTGCATCTGGTGGTGGAAGTTGCCCAGGTGCAGGCGTTTGCGGCCCGAGGCCCAGACCCCTTCGAAGCCGGTATGGGTCGTCACCGCGTAGAGCGCGTAGAACATCAGGTGGAAGATCAGGTGCACCGGGTGGGTGGGCACGACGAAGTGGATGGCTGCAGTGCCGAAGTAGAGCACGTGTTCCACCGGGTGCATCGAGAGGCCCGACCACGGGCCCACATCGGTGTTGCGGTGGTGGAGCGCGTGGAACCGGTAGAAGACGTTCGAGTGCAGCAGGCGGTGGATCCAGTAGAAGTAGAAGCTCTCCCAGATCGGGATCAGAAAGAAGATCGCGAGGAACCACACCCAGCCGTCCGACCATGTCCATGTCGGCGCGTAGCCGTTGGCCATCGACCACCAGATCAGCGCCTCCCATGCCGACCAGATCGTGACGCCGGAGGCGAGCGTCCAGAACATGTTGTCCCGCAACTGGTCGCCGAAGGTGAACATGCGGCCTTTGCGGGGGAAGGGGCGGGGATCGTACTTGTGCTCGTCGCCCTGCAAGGCCCTGTCGTGGAAGATCAGGTGCAGGCTGTGCGCAAGGAGCGTGACGAGCACGAGGTTGCGCAGCAGGATGCCGAGGATCCATGCGCCGGGCGTTGCGGCCTGTTCCAGCGTGGGGCTCGCGACGGCGTAGGTGAGGCAGGCGAGGGCTGCGATGCCGAGGTTGATCGAGAGCGGGAACCAGCTGTCCCAGTACCAGCGGGCGATTGCACCGGGCCGCGGGGGCCAACTCCAGAGCGGATTGACCCCGAGCGGCAGCTTGGCCGGGACGTGGTTCCATTCCTGACGGGCCATGGCGGGTCCTCTCGCTGGGGTGCGGCAATCGACTGGAGAGTGGCGCCGGTCGGGACACGGGGCAAGCGCAATGTTGCGTGGGCAGGCCGTGGGTGGCGCGCCGGGCAGAGATCGGCGCGGCGGTGGCGGGGGCACGCGTGTGGTCCGGGCGTGTTGTGTGCGCGGGGGGCGAGGGAAGGGCGATGCGGGGCAGGGCGGTTGGGGGCGGGGGGAGTTGGCGAGGAATGAAGCGATGCGGGAGGCGGCGTGGTGAGCAGCGCCGACGCGGGGGGGTAGCGCGAGGAGGCTCCGATGCGGGGGCGGTTTGGCGCGGGCAGCGGAGAGCGGGTTACTGGGCCTCTACGGAGGCGCGTTCGAGCTGGCCGTTGCTCCACTGGCCCTCGGCGGAGGTGCCGTCTGCGTAGACGATCCGGCCGAGGCCCTGGCGGCGGTTGTCGACGAAGGTGCCGGTATAGACCTCGCCGGTGGGATACGTGGCTGTTGCCTCGCCGTGTTTCAACCCGGCGCGCCAGCCGCCGGAATAGGTGAAGCCATCGGGCAGGGTCAGCGTGCCTTCGCCGTCCCGCAGGCCCTCGGCGAACTCGCCTTCGTAGGTGGCACCATCGGGGAAGGTGGCAAGGCCTGCCCCGTGCGGCTCGCCCCCGAGCCACGTGCCCGCGTAGGAGTAGCCGTCGGGATAGGTGATCGTGCCCTCGCCCTCCGGCAGCCCGGAGACGAAGCCGCCCTCATAGACAGACCCGTCAGCGTAGACAGCGCGGCCCGTGCCGTGCATGACGCCCTCTTCCCAGCCGCCCTCGTAGCTCGAGCCATCGGGATTGGTCATCGCGCCCCGGCCCTGGGCCAGCCCGCCGAGCAGGGTGCCGATATAGATCGTCCCGTCGGGGTAGGTGGCGCGGCCCTCGCCGTCGATCCGGCCCTCGATCCAGGTGCCCTCGTAGCCGTAGCCGTCCGGCCCGACGAAGCGCCCCTGTCCGTGACGCTGGTCATTGCTGAAGCCGCCCTCGTAGACCGCGCCATTGGCGTAGGTGATGCGGCCCTGACCGTCGCGGCGGCCATTGACGAGGTCGCCTTCGTAGACATCGCCGGACGGCTGGGCGAGACGGCCCGCGCCATGGATCCGCCCGCCTTCCCACGTGCCGTCATAATCGAGCCCGTCGGCGGCGGTGAGCCGCCCTTCGCCCGCGCGCAGACCCTGCACCATTCCGCCGACATAGACCGAACCGTCGGGGTAGGTGATGCGCCCCTGTCCCTGCTTCACCCCGGCGACCCAGCCGCCCTCGTAGCGGTAGCCGTTGGGCGCCGTCAGCACGCCGGCGCCTTCGGCGCGTCCGCCGACGAACGGCCCCTCGTAGCGTGTGCCGTCGGCGTAGACGGCGATGCCTTCACCCTCTTTCGAGCCCGCAACCCAGGTGCCTTCGTAGGAGCCGCCATCGGGGTAGACGATTCGGCCAAAGCCGTCTGGCTGGCCGGCGACGAAGGCCCCCTCGTAGATCGAGCCATCGGCGAAGGTGGCGCGGCCCTGGCCGAGGATCTCGCCCTCCACCCAGGCGCCGGTGTATTCGTAGCCGTTGGGCAGCGTGTAGGTGCCCTGACCGTGCTGCAGGCCGTCCTTGAACGTGCCTTCGTAGATCCCGCCGTTTTCGTATTGCTTCACCTCGATCCGCCCGACCTGGGCGGTGGCGAGGCTCGACAGGGCCAACAGAAGGACGACGGAGGCGAGAAGGACAGGGCTGCGGGGCATTCGGCGATCGGTATCTTTTCGTGATGTGCGCGGTGCGCACCCTCGGCCCGGGCCGGGGGGTGACCCCGGCATGGGCGCGTTGATCGGCGCGCGGCTCAACCTATGTGTCGCGCAGCCGGGGGGCAACGGTTTTCGCGCCCCCGCTTTCCCTTCGGCGCCAAGCTGCTATGACGCCCGTACACGCGGCGGGCCGGGCCTGCCGATGTCCCTCTAGAGGAGCCGCCACGCAGATGGACCGTTTCCGCCTCACGCTCGCACAGCTCAACCCCACGGTGGGCGCCCTTGCCGAGAACGCGGCACAGGCCCGCGACGCCTGGAGCCAGGCCAAGGCGGCGGGCTCTGACATGGTGGTGCTGCCGGAGATGTTCCTCAGCGGTTACCAGGCGCAGGATCTGGTGATGAAGCCAGCCTTTCTGGCCGATTGCGCGCGCCATCTGGAGCGGCTGGCGGCCGATTGCGCCGATGGCCCGGCGCTGGGCATCGGACTGCCGCATGCGGAGGGGGCCGAGCTGCACAACGTCTATTGCATCCTCAAGGACGGCAAGGTGCAGGCGCGGGTGGCCAAGCATCACCTGCCGAACTTCAACGTCTTCGACGAGAAGCGGATGTTTGACAGCGGGCCGATCCACGGGCCCTACACGGTCGGCCCGGTTCGGATCGGAACGCCGATCTGCGAGGATGCGTGGCATCCGGACGTGGCCGAAACCCAGGCGGAGACGGGGGCCGAGATCCTGATCGTGCCGAACGGCTCGCCCTATTTCCGGGGCAAGCGCGATATCCGCATGGCGCACATGGTGGCGCGCGTGGTGGAGACGGAGCTGCCGCTCGTCTACCTCAACATGATCGGCGGGCAGGACGACCAGATGTTCGACGGCGCGTCCTTCGTGCTGAACCCGCATGGCAAGCTCGCCGTGCAGCTGCCGGTCATGGACGAGGCCATCGCCCATGTCGATTTCACACTGGGCGATGACGGGTGGGAGGCCGCGCCCACCGAACGCGTCCACTACCCCGATGCGTGGGAGCTCGACTACCGCGTGATGGTGGAGGCGCTGCGGGATTACCTCGCGAAATCCGGCTTCGGCAAGGTGCTGCTGGGCCTGTCGGGCGGGGTGGACAGCGCGCTGGTGGCCGCCATCGCGGCGGACGCGATCGGGCCGCAAAACGTGCGCTGCGTGATGCTGCCATCCGAATTCACCTCGGCCCATTCGCTGGAGGATGCGGCGGGTGTGGCCGAGCGGCTCGGCTGCCGTCTGGACGAGGTGCCCATCGGTGGCGCGCGGGATGCCGTGACCTCGACGCTGGCGCCGCTCTTTGCAGGGACGAACAGCGGGATCGCGGAGGAAAACATCCAGTCGCGCCTGCGGGGGCTTCTGCTGATGGCGCTCAGCAACAAGTTCGGCGAGATGCTGCTGACGACGGGCAACAAATCCGAGGTGGCGGTGGGCTATGCCACGATCTACGGCGACATGTCGGGCGGCTACAATCCGATCAAGGATCTCTACAAGACGCGGGTTTTCGAGACCTGCCGCTGGCGCAACCGCGAGCATCGCGACTGGATGAAGGGCCCGGCGGGCGAGGTGATCCCGCCCCGCGTGATCGACAAGCCCCCCTCGGCGGAGCTGCGCGCGGACCAGAAGGACGAGGACAGCCTGCCGCCCTACGAGGTGCTGGACGCGATCCTAGAGCGGCTGATCGATGAGGAACAATCGGTCGCCGAGGTGGTGGCAGCCGGCTACGACCGCGCGACGGTGCAGCGGGTCGAGCACCTGATCTACATCAGCGAATACAAGCGCTACCAGTCGGCGCCGGGCGCCCGGCTGACGCGGAGGGCCTTCTGGCTCGACCGGCGCTATCCGATCGTCAACCGCTGGCGCGATCCGAGCGCGCAGGCGAACGCGGCGGAGTGAACCGGGAGCACGGGCACGCCACGGCGGCGGGGTGACAGCAGCGAGGCGGGACAGGCGGCATGGGAGACGAGCGCGCGGCGGTCGAGTTCGAGCCAGAGACGAGGCGGTCTCCCGTGGTGCTCATCCTGTTCGCGATCCCGGCCCTCATCGTATTCTGGCTTGCGTGGGACGTTGCGGTGATGACGCGGTGGCGGGAGCCCGGGATTGTCGCCGGGATGGTGTTGCTCGGGGCCGTGCTGCTGGGATTCGGCCTCCTGATGTTTCGGGCCGAACCCTTTTGGCAGGGGCGGTTGCGGATCAGCGAGCACGGCGTCGAGCTGGAGCAGTGGAAGCGCAACCCCATCCCCGCCCGGAAGGTGGCGTGGTCCGAGATGGCGGCGCTGCGCAAACGCTCGATGCCGCGTCAGCCGGATTTCTACGGTGTCGAATTGCGCGGGTCGGGCGAGGCGCGCGACAACACCGTCCTGTGGCTGAGCGCCTGGGGTCTCGACATGTCGCACCGGAACCCCATGCTGGCCTTGCGCGAAGGCGCGAGCGCCGCCGGGTACGAGGTGACACGAGATCTGCGCTTGCGCGACGTGCTGCTGGATCAGCGCTGGGTTCTGGAGCGTCGCACGGATGACGGCGGCACAGCCCCCCCGGGCAGCGGTGCGGAGCCGATCCCGGCAGGCAGGGCAGGCGATCCGGATGGGGATGGTGACCCGGATGGGGATGGTGACCCGGATGGGGTTGGCGGCACGGGTGGGGTTGGCGGCACGGGTGGGGTTGGTGAACCGAATAGGTCTGGTGACCCGCGTGGGGTTCGTGACCCGCGTGGGGCTGTCGATCCGGGTGGGGCTGGCGACACGGGGAAGGCTGGCGAGCCGGGTGGCGTTGGTGAACCGGGTGGGGTTGGTGACCCGCGTGGGGCTGGCGAACAGAATGGGGATGGCAATCCGGTTGGGGCAGGCGATCCGGGGAGGGATCGGAAGGACGGCCGGGATGGCGGCACCGTCTGGGGCTCGGGGTCATGAGCGGATCCGGGTGCGAATTCGGTCCGCAGACGCGGCGCGATCCGCGTAGTTTCGTTCTCTTGAGCCTCTGTGCGCTGGGCTGGCTGGGCATCGCCTACGACCTCCAGCGGGGCGCGCCCGAGGGCGAGGCTGCGGGCGTCGCGGGGATGCTCGCGGTGGCGGCCCTGACGTTCGGGGTCGGGCTGGCGACATGGTGGTTTTCGCCGCGCGCGCAGGGGCGGCTGGTTGTGTCGGAGGGCGGGATCTTTTTCGAGCAATGGCGTGGCGTGGTCGTGCCCGCGCAGGAGCTGCCCTGGGACGGGATCGGTGCGGTCCGGTTGAAGCGCGGCGCTTGGGGGCGCACGCGGCTCGGCATCGTGTCGCGCCCGCCGCGCACGGGGCGCGCCGCGCATGTCTGGTGGCTCGATCTCGCGGGCCTCGATCTTGGGGGCAGGGACGTGGTGCAGGCGATCGGTGAAGGGGCCGAACGGGCGGGCTTTGGCCTGCGCGCAGGGGGAAAGGCGCGGGGTGGCGCGGGCCGGACCGGCTCGCAGCGGGTCAGCCGCTGGCAACTTTACCCGTTGCGGGGGCAGGGCCGATGACTGGCAAAACACCCCCATCCGAGCCGCATGAGACCCGGGGCGACAGGGTTGGGACGCGGGCGAGCCCTGCGGGCGGGCAAACGCGTGGCCCCGGCCCCGGGGATGCAGGGCAGGGGGACGCGGGATCGGGCGTTACAGGGTCTGGCACGAAGGGCGCGGGGATGAAGGGATCGGGCGCGACGGAGGCGGAGGGGACGACAATGGACGCGACGGGCGCGGGCGCGGCGAGGGCAGGCGCGGCGAGGGCAGGCGCGACGGGATCAGGTGTGACGGGGGCGGGCATGATGACGGCGGCAGACGTGACGGGGGAAGGCGTGACGGGATCAGGTGCGGCGACGGCGAGCACAAAGGGATCGGAGGTCACGACGGCGGGCGTGATGACGGCATGTGCGACGACGGCGGGCGCGGGCGCGACGACGGTGGGCGTGACGGGAGCGGGCATGACAACGACGGGCGCTGACGGGGCGGGGGGCGGTCGCGGGGGGGCGGGTCGTGCAGAGGCAGGCTCTGGATCTGTGCCCACCGAGACCCTCGGGCCGACAGAGGCCCGCAACTGGGGATGGATCGTGCTGCTGGGGGGCTTGGCGGCGCTCCTCGGGGCGGCAGCCCTCGAGGCGACGCTGCGGCTCGGGGTCGGGTGGCGGGAAACAGGGATGCCTCTGCTCTTGGCGGCACCCTTCGCGGCTGCGAGCGCGTGGGTTTGGCGGCAACCTCCGTTCGAGCGGACGACGCTCGTGTGCACGCCGGATCATGTCGAGATCGTCGGTCGGCGTGCGCGCGTCGCGCTGGGCTGGCACGAGATCGCCGCGATTACCCTGCGCCCGTCCTCGATGGGTCCGGCGCACATGACACTGGAGCGCGCGGCCCCGGGACAGGCGGGCATTGCCGACGATCCGATCACGCCTGCGGCCTATCTGACGGCCAAGGCCGAAACGGCCGCGGACGACGCACCCGGCGTGATGTTTCCCGTGCGCGCGGTGGGTGTGTCGGCCGAGGAGATCGTCGCGTTTCTCGGCCGGGGTGCGGCGGGCGCGGGCGCCCGGCTTGAGGAGCCGATGCGCGGGGACGGGCGCAATGTCCACCGCTTCGGTGGCCCGCGCCGCTGGCTGGTGATCCGGACCTGAGCCCGCCTGCTCAAGCGCGGCGCGCCCTCCGCTGCCCCCGTCTGCGACGCTGCGCGGGTCTGGCATCGGGCCCAGGGGCGGGGCTGGGTGCATGGCTCTTGCAAGGCGTGGTTTTGGGGCAGGCCCCATATCTAGCGTATCGAAGGCGCGAATCGGAAAGTGGTAGCCAGCGCGGGGAGGACCGGTTATGGTTTCGCCAGAGCTTCGGAAAACGGAGCCGACAGAAGATCGCCCTTGAGGGCACACAGGCAGAAACAGGCAAAGTTGGGCAGCGCTCCATGACGGAGATGGTGCACGGAACGGTCCCCGTCCAATCGGGAGATCCGGTGATTCCACGGTGGTGGCGGAGCGTCGACAAGTGGTCGATCGGCTGCGTGATGCTGCTGTTCGGGATTGGGTTATTGCTCGGGATGGCGGCGTCGGTGCCGTTGGCCGAGCGCAACGGGCTTCCACAGTTTCACTACGTCGAACGGCAGGCGATCTTTGGCGGTGCGGCGCTGGTCGTGATGCTCGTTGTGTCGATGTTCTCGCCGTCGCTGGTGCGGCGGCTCGGGGTGATCGGGTTCGTCTTTGGCCTTGTGGCGCTGATGGCGTTGCCGTTTCTGGGCACCGATTTCGGCAAGGGGGCTGTCCGGTGGTATTCGCTCGGGTTCGCCTCGGTGCAGCCCTCGGAGTTCCTCAAGCCGTGCTTCGTGATCCTTGTGGCGTGGCTGATGGCGGCGGCGCATGACGTTACGGGGCCGCCGGGCAAGACATTGTCGCTCGGGGTGGCCTTGATCGTCGTGGGCCTGTTGGCGATCCAGCCTGATTTTGGCCAGGCGGCGCTGGTGCTCTTTGGCTGGGGCGTGATGTATTTCGTGGCCGGGGCGCCGATCCTGCTGCTCGTCGGGGTGGCGGCGGCGACCGTCGGTGCGGGGTTCGTGGCCTACGGCGCGTCGGAGCATTTCGCGCGCCGCATCGACGGCTTTCTGACGCCCGACCTCGACCCGCGGACACAGCTCGGCTTTGCGACGAATGCGATCCGCGAGGGCGGGTTCTTCGGTGTGGGCGTGGGCGAGGGGCAGGTGAAGTGGTCGCTGCCCGATGCGCACACCGATTTCATCATCGCGGTGGCGGCGGAGGAGTACGGGCTGGTGCTCGTGGCCGTGATCATCGCGCTCTACGCGACGCTCGTGGTGCGGGCGCTCTGGCGGCTGACGCGGGAGCGGGACCCGTTCGTGCGGCTTGCGGGCACGGGGCTTGCGTGCATGTTCGCCGCCCAGGCCATGATCAACATGGGTGTGGCGGTGCGCCTGCTGCCGGCCAAGGGCATGACGCTGCCGTTCGTAAGCTACGGCGGCTCGTCGCTGATTGCGGGCGGGATCGCGATGGGGGCGCTTCTGGCGCTGACCCGGGTGCGGCCGCAGGGGGCGATGCAGGACCTGTTTGCCCGGTCGGGCCGTGGTCGCTGACGTGGCGGGTCGGCGGTGCGGGCCCCGGCGGCGCGTCAGGTATTTGCGCCAAGATGAAGCTGCGGCGGGGGCTCTGTCGTGACGGCGCGGTTGTGCCTGATCGCGGCGGGCGGGACCGGCGGGCATATGTTTCCTGCCCAGGCGTTGGCGGAGGCCCTCTTGGGGCGCGGCTGGCGTGTGCAGCTCTCGACCGATGCGCGCGGCGCGCGTTATGCGGGCGGGTTTCCCGAGGCGGTGGCGGTGGAACAGGTGGCGTCGGCCACCTTTTCGCGGGGCGGTGTCGGGGCGAAGCTCGCGGTGCCGGTTGTGCTGGCCGGCGGGATTGTTTCGGCCACGGTGCGGATGTTGCGGGCGCGGCCGGACGTTGTGGTGGGGTTTGGCGGCTATCCGTCGATCCCGGCGCTGGCCGCGAGCTGGCTCCTGCGGCGGCCGCGCATGATCCACGAGCAAAATGGCGTGCTGGGGCGGGTCAACGGGCTCTTTGCGCGGCGCGTTCAGGCCGTCGCCTGCGGGATCTGGCCGACGGACCTTCCGGATGGGGCGGTGGCGGTTCACACGGGCAACCCCGTGCGGGCGACGGTGCTCGAGAGGGCCGAGTCCGGCTATATTCCACCCGGGGATTACCCGATGTCGGTGCTGGTGATGGGGGGCAGCCAGGGTGCGCGCATCCTGTCGGACGTGGTGCCCCCTGCGCTGGCGGGGCTGCCGCTCGAGGCGGTTGGGCATCTGCGTGTCGCGCATCAGGCGCGCGACGAGGATGCCGAGCGGGTGAGCGCGTATTATGCGGAGCACGGGGTGTCGGCGGAGGTTGCGCCGTTCTTTCCCGATATCGCGCGGCGGATCAGCGAGGCGCAGCTGGTGATCAGCCGGGCGGGCGCTTCTTCGGTCGCCGATATCTCGGCGATCGGGCGGCCGTCGATCCTTATACCCTATGCCGCGGCGGCGGGGGACCATCAGGCCGCAAACGCGCGCGGCTTGGCCGAGGCGGAGGCGGCGGTTGTGATCCCGGAAAGCCGGCTTGCGCCCGAGAGCCTGACTGCGCATATCGCGGCGATCCTCGAGCAGCCCGACGCGGCGCGGCGGATGGCGGCCAAGGCCGCGGCGCAGGGGCGTCCGGACGCGACCGAGCGTCTTGTCGCCCTTGTGGAGCAACTCGCTTCCGGGCAAGCGGCACCCTCTCATAATCAAGACCCAACAGGCGGACAGTAGAGCAATGGACGGCAGCACGATGATGAGCGCAGCAACGAAGCTACCCCAGGATGTCGGCCCGATCCATTTCGTCGGGATCGGGGGGATCGGGATGTCCGGCATCGCGGAGGTGCTGCTGACCCATGGCTACACCGTGCAGGGCTCGGATCTGAAGGCCTCCAAGATCACGGACCGGCTGGCGGCGCTGGGGGCGCGGATCTTCGAGGGGCAGCGGGCGGAGAACCTGGAGGATGCGGAGGTCGTGGTGATTTCCTCGGCGATCAAACCGGGCAACCCGGAGCTCGACGCGGCGCGCGCGCTGGGGCTTCCCGTGGTGCGCCGGGCCGAGATGCTGGCCGAGCTGATGCGGCTGAAGTCGAACGTCGCGGTGGCCGGCACGCACGGCAAGACGACGACGACGACGATGGTGGCGACGCTTCTCGATGCGGGCGGGATCGACCCGACGGTGATCAACGGCGGGATCATCCACGCCTATGGCTCCAACGCGCGGGCCGGGCAGGGCGAGTGGATGGTGGTGGAGGCCGACGAGAGCGACGGGACGTTCAACCGTCTGCCCGCGACGATTGCCGTCGTGACCAATATCGACCCCGAGCACATGGAGCATTGGGGGACGATCGAGGCGCTGCGCGACGGGTTCCACGATTTCGTCTCCAACATCCCGTTCTACGGGCTCGCGGTGTGCTGCACCGATCACCCGGAAGTGCAGGCGCTGGTGGGTCGGATCTCGGACCGGCGGGTTGTGACTTTCGGGTTCAATGCGCAGGCCGACGTGCGCGCGGTGAACCTGCACTACGTGAAGGGCGTGGCGCATTTCGATGTGGCGCTGCAGGCCGAGGGCACCCTGATCGAGGGATGCACGCTGCCGATGCCGGGGGACCACAACGTGTCCAACGCGCTGGCGGCGATCGCAGTGGCGCGGCACCTGGGGATGAAGCGCGCGGAGATCCGGGAGGCCCTGTCCAACTTCCGTGGCGTTAACCGGCGCTTTACCAAAGTGGGCGAAGTTGGCGGCGTGACCATCATCGACGATTACGGCCACCATCCGGTGGAGATTGCCGCGGTGTTGAAGGCCGCGCGACAGGCTGTGGGCGAGGAGCCGGGGCCGAACGGTCGGCCGGGGCGGGTGATCGCGGTGCACCAGCCGCACCGGTACTCGCGGCTCTCGACGCTGTTTGACGATTTCTGCGGCTGTTTCAACGAAGCCGATGTGGTGGCGATCGCCGAGGTCTTTTCCGCCGGTGAAGAGCCCATTGCGGGGGCGTCGCGCGACGATCTGGTGGCGGGGCTCATCCAGCATGGGCATCGGCACGCGCGCGCGCTGCACGACGAGAACGATCTGGAGCGGCTGGTGCGCGAGCAGACCCAGCCGGGGGACATGGTCGTGTGTCTCGGCGCGGGGACGATCAGCGCCTGGGCCGGGCGGCTTCCGGAGCGTCTTGCGGGCGCGCCGCCCTCGACCGGGGCGCCGGAGGGTGAGCAGACGGGGCCGGATGCGTCCGCGCCGTCCGGAGCGGATCGGCTGGGGACGACGCAGCTGGGAGCAACACGGCTCGGGGCGGAGGACTAGCGCATGAACCTGCAGAGCCGGAGGCCCCGATGCCACTGTCGCTGACGCTGGCCTGCCTCTGGGCGCTGGTGGCGTCGCTCATCGCGTTCCTGCCCTCGAAGCGCAACCACTGGCCGCAGGCCGTGGTGCTGATCGCCGTCGGCATCCCCTTGCTGGGCTACGTCACCTACGAGAACGGGCCGATGGCGGGCGTCATCTGCCTCATCGCCGGCGGCTCCATCCTGCGCTGGCCCATCGCCTACGCCTTCCGCTGGATGCGCGGAAAGGGGCGGCCGACGCCTTCGGCGTCACAAAGCGCGGGCGGCGACGACGCCTCGGCGCCGGCCCGTTCCCCTGAGTAAGCCCCTTGGCAGGGGTGGCTCGAGGCGGCTAGACGGGGCACGTGACCGGGGCGTGCACGCCCGGGCAGCAAAAGTGCTTAGAGCAATGGACAATCCTCGCGGATGGACATCGGCATGAATGACCTTCCCACCCCACGCGGGACCCTTACCCCCGAACGGCCCATGGCGGAGCTGACGTGGTTGCGTGTGGGGGGGGCGGCGGAGTGGGTGTTTCAGCCTGCCGATCCGGAGGATCTGGCGGCGTTTCTGGCGGGGCTCGATCTGGGGGTGGCGGTGTTGCCTATGGGGGTCGGCTCGAACCTGATCGTGCGGGACGGCGGGCTGCGCGGGGTCGTGATCCGGCTCGGGCGCGGCTTCAACGGGATCGAGATCGACGGCGACACGGTGACGGCGGGAGCGGCGGCGCTCGATGCGCATGTGGCGCGCAAGGCGGCGGCGGCGGGGCTGGATCTGACGTTTCTGCGCACCATTCCGGGCGCGATCGGTGGCGCGGTGCGGATGAACGCGGGCTGCTATGGGACCTACACCGCAGATCGCGTGGTATCGGCCGAGGCGGTGACGCGAAACGGCGCCCGCGTGACGCTCAGCGCCGAGGAACTGGCGTTTGGGTACCGGTCGTCCGCGCTGCCCGACGGCTGGGTGCTCACGTCGGCAACGTTTCGCGCGCCGCGCGGGGAGCCGGAAGCGCTCGAGCGGCGGATGGAGGACCAGCTCGCCAAGCGCGACGCGACCCAGCCCACGAAAGACCGTACGGCGGGCTCGACCTTCCGCAACCCGGCCGGATTTTCCTCGACAGGGCAGGCGGATGACGTGCACGACCTCAAGGCGTGGAAGTTGATCGAGCAGGCCGGGATGAAGGGTGCGCGGCTCGGTGGCGCGCAGATGTCCGAGAAGCACGCGAACTTTCTCGTCAACACGGGTGGCGCAACCGCCGCAGACCTCGAGGCGCTCGGCGAAGAGGTGCGAAAAAGAGTTTACGCTCAGAGCGGTATCGAGCTAGTCTGGGAAATCATGAGGGTCGGCGAACCGGCCCCGGAGACTACAGGCGATCTTTGATCACATCACGTTGCGCGCCCCTTGGGCCGCGGCATCACAACGGGGGCGACCCCGAAGCATAGGGCGCGGGTCAGCCGTGCCGTTGGTGAGGGTATAGGGCATGTCGGGCAGGGCATCCCAGAGCGGGCTTGAGCAAGAAGCGTGCCATGAGCGCGGGTGGCGCGGTGTGCGTGGGGGCCATGGTGCGCCGACGCGGTGTTGCGTGCACGCGCGGCGTGGCGTTCGCACGATATCGCCCGGAGGCGGCGCATGACGGATGCGCGCCTGCGGGACCCGGCACCGTCGCGGCTGGCCTACAGGCTGGAGCGGATGTGGTTGCGCCCGGGTGTGCGCCGTCTCTTTCGCGTGGGCGTGCCCTTCATGGCGTTGGTTGGCGCTGTCGGGTGGTGGGCCTCCGATCCGGCGCGGGTGGCGCTGCTGACGGATACGGTGGCCGAGATCCGGCGCGCGGTGGAAGAGCGCCCCGAGTTCATGGTGCACCTGATGGCGGTGGACGGCGCGTCACTGGAGCTGGCCCACGCGGTGCACGAGACGGTCCATGTGGATTTCCCGGTTTCGTCCTTCGACCTCGACATCGACGGCATCCGCAACGACATCGCGGCCCTCGACGCCGTGGCGGATGCACGGGTGCGGATCCGTCCGGGCGGCGTGTTGCAGATCGATGTCGAGGCCCGGCGGCCCGCACTCGTCTGGCGCTCCAATGCGGGGCTGATCCTCGTGGACCCCGAGGGCCACCCGATTGCGGCAACGGCCTCGCGCCGGGACTGGCCCGAGCTGCCTCTCGTCGCGGGGGCGGGCGCCCACCGGGCAGCGGCGGAGGCGTTGGAGCTTTTTGCGGCGGCGGCGCCGCTGACGGACCGGCTGCGCGGGCTGCACCGCCGGGGGGAGCGCCGCTGGGATATTGTTCTGACCGGCGGGCAGCGGATCATGCTGCCCGAGGCGGAGCCGGTGCAGGTGCTCGAGGAATTCCTTGCCTTTGAGCGCGCGCGCGACGTGCTGGCCCGCGACATCACCCATATCGACCTCAGACTGAAGGGGCGGCGCACGCTGCGCCTCACGGCCCACGCCAAAGACGAATTGAACCGGATCCGCGCACTGGAAAGCGCGCTTGGCTCCGCAGGGGTATCCACACAATGACCGATCTCTACCAATCGCAGCGCGCGATGCGGCGCATGCGCAAGAACGCGATGGACCGGGGCGTGATCGCCATTCTGGACATCGGGACGACCAAGATCGCTTGCCTTGTGCTGCGCTTCGACGGGCCGGAACGGCTGCCGACGTCGGATGGGGTTGGCTCGCTGGCGGGGCAGAGCTCGTTTCGGGTGATCGGGGCTGCGACGACCCGCTCGCGTGGCGTCGCGTTCGGCGAAGTGCAGGCGATGCAGGAGACGGAGCGCGCGATCCGCACCGCGGTGCAGGCGGCGCAGAAGATGGCGGGCACGCGGGTCGATCACGTGATCGCGTGCTTGTCGGGCGCGCGGCCGCGTTCGTACGGGCTCGACGGGCACATCACACTGGGCGACGAGGTCGTGAACGAGAACGATGTCGCGCGCGTGCTTGCGGCCTGCGATGTGCCCGACATCGGGGCAGGGCGCGCGGTGCTGCATGCCCAGCCGGTCAACTTCTCGATCGACCACCGGTCGGGCCTGCTCGATCCGCGTGGGCAGCAGGGCAATGAGCTGACGGCAGACATGCATTTGCTGACGGTCGAGGATTCGGCCGTGCAGAACGTGCTCTATTGCATCAAACGGTGTGACCTTGAGCTCGCGGGGCTGGCCTCGTCGGCTTACGTCTCTGGGATTGCGGCGCTCGTGGAAGACGAGCAGGAGCTTGGCGGCGCATGCATCGATATCGGCGGCGGCTCGACCGGCATCTCCGTCTTTATCAAAAAGCACATGATCTTTGCCGATGCTGTCCGGATCGGGGGCGACCATGTGACCGCCGATATCTCTAAGGGCCTGCAGGTGCCGATGACGACCGCCGAGCGGATCAAGAACGTCTTTGGCGGGGTCGTGGCCACGGGGATGGACGACCGCGAGATGATCGAGATCGGCGGCGATACCGGCGACTGGGAGCATGACCGGCGGACTGTCAGCCGGGCCGAACTGATTGGGATCATGCGCCCACGCGTCGAGGAGATCCTCGAAGAGGTGCGCGCGCGGCTCGATGCGGCCGGGTTCGACAGCCTGCCCGCGCAGCAGATCGTGCTGACCGGCGGGTCGAGCCAGATCCCAGGGCTCGACGGTTTGGCAACGCGCATTCTGGGCCAACAGGTGCGGCTTGGGCGTCCGCTTCGGGTGCAGGGTTTGCCACAGGCGGCTGCGGGACCGGCTTTTGCGTCGTCGGTGGGGCTGTGCCTTTTCGCGGCGCACCCACAGGACGAGTGGTGGGATTTCGAGATGCCGACAGACAGCTATCCCGCGCGTTCGCTGCGCCGGGCCATGCGCTGGTTTCGAGACAATTGGTAGGCGGCTTCTGCACGGGGGCGAGGGCCGAAAGCGGTGCCTGGCCCAAGGTGAGTCGGCCTGTGCGCGCGGGGTGCAAGTGGGGTGACCCGTGCTTTGAATGCTGCTAGCGTTGGGTCACGGCCCGCAAGAGGCCGACGGTGGCAGGCAGAGCAGTCGCCCCCAGAAACGCCTAGGATTTACCCCGCAATAGCAGTGTCTTGCGGGGGGCTTTGTTGTGCCCTCTCCCCCGCCTCCAAGATCTAGTCAAACCAGCGAGACCTGTGCGATTCCCTGCCGGGACGTCGATATTTGGTAGGATTCTTGCGATTTCCGCGTGACGAAGCCCCCACAGGTGGGTATGTTTCTTGTCAATTACGGAGCAGTGGCCTTGACGGTGTCTTTTCGGCACTGCGGCGCGGGCGGCGGCAGGGCGTAACAAAAAATGACAGGCGACCGGAGCAATGAAATTGAACCTTTCCATGCCAAGTGACGATCAGATCGACCTCAAGCCACGGATCACCGTCTTCGGTGTCGGCGGTGCCGGGGGCAACGCGGTCAACAACATGATCGAAAAGGAGCTCCAGGGCGTCGAGTTCGTGACCGCCAACACGGACGCGCAGGCGCTGCAGCAGTCGCGTGCCCCGGCCCGCATCCAGATGGGCCTGAAGGTGACCGAAGGGCTCGGCGCGGGCGCCAAGGCCCAGATCGGCGCCGCCGCTGCCGAGGAAACGATCGAAGAGATCGTAGACCGCCTCGCCGGCGCGCACATGTGCTTCATCACCGCCGGCATGGGGGGTGGCACCGGGACAGGCGCGGCCCCGATCATCGCGCAGGCGGCGCGCGAGTTGGGCGTGCTGACCGTTGGCGTGGTGACAAAGCCCTTCCAGTTCGAGGGCGGCAAGCGGATGCGCCAGGCCGAGGATGGCGTGGAGCGGCTGCAGAAGGTGGTCGACACGCTGATCATCATTCCGAACCAGAACCTTTTCCGCCTCGCCAACGAGAAGACCACGTTCACCGAGGCGTTCAGCCTCGCCGATGACGTGCTTTACCAGGGCGTGAAGGGCGTGACGGACCTGATGGTGCGCCCGGGCCTGATCAACCTCGATTTCGCCGACGTGCGCGCGGTGATGGACGAGATGGGCAAGGCGATGATGGGCACCGGTGAAGCCGAGGGCGAAGAGCGCGCGATCCAGGCTGCCGAGAAAGCCATCGCGAACCCGCTGCTCGACGAAATCTCGCTGCGCGGCGCGAAGGGCGTGCTGATCAACATCACCGGCGCGCATGACCTGACGCTCTTTGAGCTCGACGAGGCCGCCAACCGTATCCGCGAGGAAGTGGACCCCGACGCCAACATCATCGTCGGATCGACGCTCGATTCGGGCATGGAAGGGCGGATGCGGGTCTCTGTCGTGGCAACGGGCATCGACGCGGCCGAAGATGCGCGCGACGTTCCGGTGCCGCGTCGCCGGATGGCCGATCCGCTGCCGCTCGAGCAGGCGCAGGAGGTCGAGGAGCACGCAGCGGCACCCGAGCCGGTGGTTGCGCAGCTGGAAGATCCGGAGCCTCAGGCAGCGGAGCCGGGCCTTTTTGACGGGCATGCAGCCGAGGCCGGAGTGCAGGCGGAAGCCACGCACCTGGACGACGACGACGCGCTGCCGCCGCCCGCCTACACGCCAGAGCGGTCCCGCAGCACGTCCGCACACCTGACCGATGGCAGTGCGCAGCCGGCGTTTGTCGCGCCGAAAGCGCCCGCACGGGCCGCCTCGGAGCAGGGTGCGGCGCGCGGGTCGACGACGCCGGAGGCGATGGCGCGCCTGCAGGCCGCCGTGGGCAAGGTACGCTCGGATGAGGTCGGTGCGGCGCCCGCTTCGGAGGAGGCCGCAGCGCCTGCATCCTCCAGCCGGTTGCGGATCTCGTCTTTCATCAACCGGATGTCGGGCCACGCGCCGGAGGCATCGGCGCGGGCAGAGCCGAGCCTGCGCCCGGATGCGCGCCCAGAGCCCCATCCGGAGCCGCGCGCGGTGGCCGAGCCGCCGCGCCAGAGCGCACCTGTGAACCGCTACGAAGAAGAGGACGAGGCCAGCAGCGAGCAGGAACGGATCGAGATCCCCGCGTTCCTGCGCCGTCAGGCGAACTGACCAAGCGATCAAATTCTGCATTGCAGCGTGATCGCACGCCCTTGGAATCGGCCGGCTTTGCCGGCCGTTTTCTTTTGTAAAACAGTTGCTTGATGGTGCGCAGTTAAAAAGTGGCGAAATTTCGCCGATCTTGAGGTGGCACTGTTTCACCCGGTTAGAATGATTGAATTGAGAAGAATTCTGCACATGCGTATCCCAAGGTTGCCGGACGACGCGGCGCTCGGAATCGCAAATCGGCACAGGAGCCGGTTGCGGTCGCGGGCAGAAAAGAATTCCGAGTGCAGCCGACACGAGACTGGCATGGCTGCACGCTTCGACCTCAGGTTGGGCTCAGGTTGGAACGGGATCGCAGATGCGAGGCGCGCGGGGTGGCGTGCCTGAGGAAAAACGAGGGCAGTGGTGCAAACAACGCTGAGAAAATCGGTTGCGCTGACAGGTGTCGGCCTTCATTCCGGGCGTCCGTCACGGATCACGTTGCTGCCTGCGGCGGCGGAATTCGGCATCTGGTTTCGACGCACCGACCGTGTGGCTGGCGACGCCCTGATCCCGGCGCAGTGGCACCTCGTGGAGCGGGCGCCGCTCTGCACCCGCCTCGTGAACAGCGACGGCGTCTCTGTCTCGACGGTAGAGCACGTGATGGCCGCTCTGGCGGGCTGCGGCATCCACAACGCGATGGTCGAGGTTTCTGGCCCCGAAGTTCCGGTGCTGGATGGCTCTTCGGCGCCATTCGTTGAGGCGATCCTCGCCGCGGGTGTCCGTCGGCTGGACGCGCCCGTGCGGGCGGTGAAGGTCCGGCGCCCCGTGTCGGTTACCGGAGACGATGGCGCCTGGGCGCAGCTTGCGCCGTCGGACGGGCTCACGATCGCTTTCGATATCGATTTTGACGACGTCGCCATCGGGCACCAGAGCCGTCAGCTCGACATGTCCAACGGGGCGTTCGTGCGCGAGCTGTGCGATAGCCGGACGTTCTGCCGCCGCTCCGATGTCGAGCGGATGCGGGAGGCCGGGTTTGCCCTGGGTGGAACGCTGGAGAACGCGGTGGTTGTCGAAGACGATCGCATCCTGACGCCCGGTGGCCTGCGCCACCGCGATGAGCCCGTGCGCCACAAGATGCTCGATGCGCTCGGCGACCTGGCTCTGGCTGGCGGACCGATCCTCGGCGCCTATACCGGGCATCGGGCAGGTCATGCGCTCACCAACCGGTTGCTCCACGCGCTTTTCACCGATCCTGACGCGTTCACCTGGATCGAATGCGATGCCGCGTGCCTGCGGCGTCTGCCCGGGATGGGCGTCAGCCTCGCGGATCTGCCGGCCGTCGCCTGATCCCGGACGGCCACACCTGCCGATCAACTTGCCTTGCATCTGCATTTCGTCCCGGTTTCTTCTATGCTAGTACGGGCGAAACCGGTGGCATCACGACCGCCAGAGCGACGGGGATCATGGGAGCAGATCTCGACACCTTCAATCGGGCCCCTGTGCAGAGAGGGGCCGTTGTGCGGTGCCTTGCGGGGCGGCGCTGGAGTGTTGTTGCGCTCTGCGTGGTTCTGGCCGGGTGCGGCGGCGGCGATGGCGGTGGCTTGTTTGGCGGCGGCGGAGGAGGCGGGCTGTTTGCCTCCCGCGAGGTGCCGCTCGAGGTTCTGACGCCGGAGCAGATCTACCGACAGGCGGAACTGGAGCTTCAGCGCGGGCGGGCCGACGATGCGGCGGAGCTCTTCGGCGAGGTCGAGCGGCTCTACCCCTATTCGGAATGGGCGCAGCGTGCTCTGATAATGCAGGCGTTCGCGTATCACTCGGACCAGGACTACGAGAACAGCCGGAGCGCCTCGCAACGCTACCTCGATTTCTATCCTGCCGACGAAGATGCCGCTTATGCGCAGTATCTGCTGGCGCTGAGCTACTACGACCAGATTGACGAGGTTGGCCGTGACCAGGGCCTGACGTTCCAGGCGCTGCAGGCACTGCGCACGGTGATCGAGCTCTATCCCGAGAGCGATTACGCGCGCTCGTCGATCCTGAAGTTCGACCTCGCGTTCGATCATCTCGCGGCCAAGGAAATGGAGATTGGCCGCTACTACCTGCGCCGCAAGCATTTTCCCGCCGCGATCAACCGGTTCCGCGTCGTTGTCGAGGAGTTCCAGACCACGACGCATACCGCGGAGGCACTGCACCGGCTGGTGGAGGCTTACCTGTCACTCGGTTTCGAGGCCGAGGCGCAGACGGCGGGGGCGATCCTGGCCTACAACTTCGAGGACACGGAGTGGTACGCCGCGACCTTCCGGCTGCTTGTCGAGCGGGGACTGACCGCGGAGGCCCAGGGCGAGAACTGGCTCGAGCAGATCTATCGCCAGACCATCCAGGGCAGCTGGATCTGAGGGCAGCCGCGGCGCGCCGGGCCCGCTGTGGCGCGGGTCGGTTCGTTCGGATGCGGTATTTTCAGCAAGAAGAAGCAGGGTGGCGTGCGCCGGGCTCGCCGTTGTGCGCGCGGTGACGGTGCAGGAGGCGTGGGCGGGCGTTTCCGGGGTGGTGCCGGTTTTGCCCTTGTCGGGGTGGTGTGGGGCGCGTCTCCCGGAGTATGTAGCGCTTGTAGGGTGAGGTGAGGAAGCGACGCGGTGCTCAAGGGGCTCGACATCCGGGATATGCTCATTATCGACCGGCTGGAGCTGGAGCTGCAGCCCGGGTTGAACGTGCTGACGGGCGAGACCGGGGCGGGCAAGTCGATCCTTCTGGATTGCCTCGGGTTCGTTCTGGGGTGGCGCGGGCGCGCGGACCTCGTGCGATCGGGGCAGAGCCAGGGATCCGTGACGGGCTGGTTCGATCTGGCGCCGGATCATCCGGCCCGGCAGGTGCTGGAGGACGCCGGCTTGCCGGTGCGCGATGAGCTGCTGCTGCGGCGGGTGAACGGGGCGGACGGGCGCAAGACGGCCTGGGTCAACGACGTTCGGGTGTCGGGCGAGGTGTTGCGGGCGCTGTCGGCTGTGCTGGTCGAGCTCCATGGGCAGCAGGATGACCGTGGGCTGCTCGCGGCGGTCGGCCACCGGGCGTTGCTCGATGCGTTTGCGGGGGCGGGGGGCGCCCGGGAGGCGGTGCGCCGCGCGTGGCGCGAGGTTCAGACGGCCGAGGGCGCACGCGCGGCGGCGCGCGCGCGGGTGGAGGCGCTGGCGTCGGAGGAGGAGTTCCTGCGCTATGCGCTCGACGAGCTGGAGGCGCTCGGACCGCAGACCGGCGAAATGGCGGAGCTGGAAGAGGGGCGCCGGCTGATGAAGGCCGGGCGCGCGATGGGAGAGACGATGGCGGCTGCGCGCGCTGCGCTCTCGGACGACGCGGCGGGGCGGATTGTGCGCGAGGCGATGCGGGGCCTCGAGGCGATTGCCGGGCAAGCGGAAGGGCGGCTCGACGTGGCGCTCGTCGCGCTTGAGCGGGCCAGCGAGGCGCTCTCGGACGCGGAGCGCGAGGTGGAGACGGCGGCCGACGCGCTGCGCTTCGATCCTGCGGCGCTCGAACGGCTGGAGGACCGCTTTCACGCCTATCGGGGGCTCGCGCGCAAGCACCAGGTGAGCGAGGACGCTCTCGCGGACCTCGCCGAACGGTTCCGGATCGACCTAGCAGCGCTGGAGAACGGCGCGGCGGATCTCGGGGCGCTGGATGCGCGGGTCGCCGGAGCGTGGGCGGCCTACGAGGATGCGGCGGCGGCACTTGGTGCGCTGCGCCGCGAGGCGGGGGCGCGGCTCGACGGTGCAATGGCGGCGGAACTTGCGCCGCTGAAGCTGGAGCGGGCCGTCTTTCACACCGAGTTCGGCGCAGCGGAGGCGGGCCCGGACGGGCGGGACAGCGTGGAGTTCCGTGTTGCGACGAATGCGGGGACGCCCGCGGGCCCCTTGGGCAAGATCGCCTCGGGCGGGGAGCTTTCGCGTTTTCTGTTGGCGCTGAAGGTGTGCTTGCATGGCGGAGACAGCGGGCGCACGCTGATATTTGACGAGATTGACCGGGGGGTCGGTGGTGCGACGGCGGATGCGATCGGTCGGCGGCTGGCGCGGCTGTCGGAGACTGCGCAGGTTCTGGTGGTGACGCACTCGCCGCAGGTGGCAGCGCAGGGCGCGTCGCACTGGCGGGTGGACAAGCGGGAGGAACAGGGGCGCACGATGTCCCGCGTTCTGGCCCTTGATGCGGATGCGCGGGTGGATGAGATCGCGCGGATGCTAGCGGGTGACACGATCACCGAAGAGGCGCGGTCCGCCGCGCGGGTTCTGCTCTCTGCGTGATCGGATTTGGGCGGCTGCGACGGCACGGCCTGCGACGGCACGGTCTGCGGCGGTCGCGCGGGGCCGGGTGCGAGATGGGGTGCTTCAACGACGGCTGGCGTGCGTGGGACGCTCTGCGGTGTCGTCGGATGGGTGTGCAGGGGCGTGCCACGGTATGGCAGCGGAGGGCTGGGCGCTATTGCCGGTGGTCAAAGGGTTCCGGGGCGGGACCGGAGTGCCGCGGATCAGTCTTGCGGCACAACTTTGCCTGGGTTCAGCAACCCATTGGGATCCAGCGCTTTTTTCACCGCGCCCATGACACCCCAGGCCGCGCCGTGCTCGGCCTCCATGTGGCCGAGCTTCCCCATGCCGACGCCATGCTCGCCGGTGACGGTGCCGCCGAGGCGCAGGGCGCGCTCCGCCATGCGCTTGGCGAGAGCGTGGGCGGTTGCGATCTCGTCGGTGCTCTCGGGATCGACCAGCAGGGCGGCATGTACGTTGCCGTCGCCGACATGGCCGACGAGCGGGCCGGGGATGCCGGACGCGGCGATGTCGGCCCGGGTTTCGGCGATGGCCTCGGCCAGATGGGAGATCGGGACGCAGAGATCCGTGACGATCGCGCGGCAGCCGGGGCGCGTCTTGAGAAGGGTCCAGTAGAGCCCGTGGCGGACCCGCCAGAGCCGCGTGCGCTCTTCGGGCAGGGTGGACCAAACGTAGCCTTCGGCGCCGTATTCGGCCGCGATTTCGCCGAAACGCTCCGCCTGTTCAGCGACGGCGCCCTCGGTGCCGTGGAACTCCACCAGCAGGTGCGGCGCCTCGGGCAGACCCATCTGGTCGAACGCGTTCGCCGCGGCGACGCTTTCGGCGTCGATGTATTCGATGCGGGCGGGGGTGAGGCCATACTGGATGCAGGCGATGACGGTGTCGATCGCCGCTGCGTCATTCGGGAAGGCGCATGTCGCGGCGGAGGTCGATTCGGGCTGGCCGCGGAGGCGCAGCGTCAATTCCGTGATCAGCCCCAGCGTGCCTTCGGAGCCCACGAAGAGCCCGGTCAGATCGTAGCCGGAGGCGGACTTGCGCGCGCGGGAGCCGGTGTGGATGACCTCGCCGGAGGCCAGCACGACCTCAAGCCCCAGAACCTGCTCGCGGATCGTGCCATAGCGCACGGCGGTCGTGCCGGAGGCGCGTGTGGCCGCCATGCCGCCAAGCGTGGCATCGGCGCCGGGATCGACGGGAAACATCAGCCCGGTGGCGCGCAGCGCGTCGTTCAGGCCGGTGCGGGTGAGCCCGGGCTGGACGGTGCAGTCCATGTCGTCCTGGCTGATGCGGAGCACCTTGTTCATGCGGGTGAAGTCCATCACGAGGCCGCCCTCGGTGGCGAGCGCGTGACCTTCAAGCGACGTGCCCGCGCCCCAGCCCACGATGGGCACGCCCCGCGCGGCGCAGGCGCGCACGATTTCGGACACTTCGGCTGTGCTCTCAGGGTAGGCGACGGCGTCGGGAAGGATCAGCGGGAAGTGGCTTTCGTTCCGTCCGTGCTGATCGCGTTCGCCCGAGGACGTCAGCAGGCGCGGGCCGAGATCGTTTGCGAGCGCGGCGATTGCCTCATGCCGGGTCATCTGGCTGCCCTCCCTGTGGCGTGGTGCGCGACCATAGCGCGGGGCGGCAGGGGGAGAAAGCCGCCCCGCGCCGCAGAAAACGCGCCACATGCGGCAATTCTCGGGGGCAGGGCCGCTTGGACATGGATTGGCGGCATGCAAGACTGCGCGGAGGGGCAGATGTGGCGCCGGTGCGACCGGGCAGGCAGGCGGGATGCGGGGCATCCGCGCTGCGACAGTGATCGAGAGGGGACGTGACCAAGAGCGCGAAAGACGGCGTCTCGACCGAGGCCGCCCCACAGGATGCGCGGCGCCGTTCGGCGGCCGGCATTACGCGCGGCGCGCGCAAGGTCGGGCGCAAGACGATCCGGCGCAGGCTGCCAACGTTTTCGGACGCGCTGGCGGGAGTTCGGAAAGCTTTCGTGACGATCCGGGACAGGGGCCCGTGGCAGCTTCGGTTCTGGTTTCTCGCGCTCGCGGTCGGGATCGCGGCGGGAACGGCGGCGGTGCTCTTCCGGCTGGGGATCACGTGGGTTCAGGGGACGGTTTACGGCGCGCCGGATATTCGCATGATCCACTCCTGGGCGGCGACGCTGCCGTGGTGGATGCTCGTCCTGATCCCAACCTGTGGCGGGCTCGTCGTCGGGCTGATCCTGCATCGCTTCACCGAGGACGGGCGGGTTCATTCGGTGGCCGATGTCATCGAGGGGGCCGCCCTGAGGGACGGGCGCATGGAGCAGCGTTCGGGGATTGCCTCGGCGGCGGCCTCGCTGATCACGCTGTCGACAGGGGGCTCGACGGGCCGTGAAGGGCCGGTCGTGCATATCGCGGCGCTGATCTCCTCTTGGGTGTCGAGCCGGATCAAGGCGGACGGCATCACGGCGCGCGATCTTCTGGGCTGTGCGGTGGCGGCGGCCGTTTCGGCCAGTTTCAACGCGCCGATCGCGGGCACGCTCTTTGCGCTGGAGGTGGTGCTGCGGCATTACGCGGTGCATGCCTTTGCGCCGATCGTGATCGCGTCGGTCTCTGGCGCCGTGATCTCGCGCATCGTCTTTGGCGATATCGCGGAATTCGACGTGACGGGGGTGGAGAGCTTTGCCTTCTACGTCGAGCTTCCGGCCTTCCTGCTGCTGGGATTGATCTGCGGGCTCGTGGCGACGGCAATGATGCGGGCGATTTTCTGGACAGAGGATTTCGGCAATGCCGTCCAGGCGCGGACAGGCATGCCGCGCTGGCTGCGGCCGGCGATTTCGGGCGCGTTGCTCGGGCTTTTGGCGATCTGGTTTCCGCATATCATCGGCGTCGGCTACGAGACGACGATCATGGCGCTGATGGGCGGGCTCGATTTCTTCGCGGCGGTACTCTTCGTGGTGATCAAGGTGGCGGCGGTGGCGATCACCATGGGCGGGCGCATGGGGGGCGGGGTGTTTTCCCCGTCGCTGATGGTCGGCGCTCTGACCGGGCTCGCGTTCGGGGTCGTGGCGGTGGGCCTCTTTCCGGAGTTCTCGAGCTCGCAGACGCTCTATGCGCTGGCCGGGATGGGGGCGCTGGCGGCGGCTGTTCTCGGTGCGCCGATCTCGACGACATTGATCGTTTTCGAGCTGACCGGAGATTGGCAGACGGGGCTGGCGGTGATGGTGTCGGTGTCGACGTCGACGGCGATTGCCAGCCGCGCGGTGAGCCGCTCTTTCTTCCTGACGCAGCTTGAGCGGCGCGGGATTCATCTGGCGGCGGGACCGCAGGCGTATCTCTTGTCGATCTTCTCGGCCTCGGTGCTGATGCGGGGGCGTGACAGCCCGCGGGCAGCGTCCCCGGCGGCCTGCGCGAGCCTGATCGAGCAGGGTATCTGGCTGGAGCCGGACGACACGCTCGAGGTGGCGCTGCCGGTCTTCGAGCGGGAGGGCCACGCGTTTCTGCCCGTGCTTTCGCGCCCCAGGGAGGGCGAGCCGGAGCTTCTCGGGGCAGTCTTCTACGTCGATGCGCTCTCGGCCTACAACCGGGCCCTCGCCGCCACGGCCCGCGAAGAGCATTCCTGAGCCGGGGATTGCGGCGGACGTCCTTGGTGCGGGTGCGGTGCCTTTGTGGGGGCGGGGAAGCGGAGCCGCGGTGATCCTGTTCCGGCGGCGTTCCGGAGCGGAGACGGTGGAGTGCGGTATTTATGGGCAAGAAGAAGGGGGAAGGGCGCGCGGCCCGGGGGCCCGTGTTCGGTGTGGCGGTGTGGGCTTGGCAGTGCGGCGCGTTGGTTTTTCGGGGGGGGGCGGGAGGCTGCGGCCTTTGGCTTCGATGTGGCGGCGGGCGTGGCGCGACCAGGGCGCGGCCCGGGAGCGGAGGGGGCGGTGCCGCCTGGCTGTCGTCGCTTGCCGGAGTGAACTTCCCCGGCGTGGAGTCTCTCGACAGGCGGGAGCGCCTTGGCGCCCTCATGGCACGACGATGACCAGGGCAGGCGGATGGTCACGGGAGCACGACGGGGGGATGCCTATTGGCGCGGCGCGTGACGGCGCGCCACTCCCTCCCCGTGAACGGGGGACAGGTGGTTTGCCGGGACGTGACGGTGCGCCGCCCCTTCGGCACGAAGGAGATCGGGGGCGCGCGGAGGCCGGGGGCGTCGTCAGATCTGCTCGACGGCGACAGTGTCCGTGCCGGTGTAGAAGGCCAGGTGGCCTTCGATGCGGGCGACGCCTGTCTTCGGGCTTTCGTAGGACCATGCGGCATCTGGCAGGCGGCGGCTTTTGGTGACGATCGTGTAGTGCGTCGCGTCGCCCATGTGCGGGCTGGTACTGACCTGTTCGCCCGGCTCGAGGAAGGCCATGGCGACGTCCGAGCGGGGGAAGTAGATAACGGGCGCGTAGTCGCCCTCCGTCAGTTCCAGCGCGTCGGCGCTCTCGGCAATCACGGCGCCGCCCGCGCGGACGGTCCAGGTGCCTTCGGCCTTGGTGATAGAGATATGGTCGGCCATGCTGCTCCCCCTTGGTTCATTGTGCGGCGTTTCGGTTTGTGTCTGGCGGCCCGTGTGACGGTGCCAGAGGTCGTCGTGATGTCAATCGGGTGTGGTCAGAGTGGGAGGGTTGCCTGCCTCAGCCAGTCGGCGGCGGCGCCCTCGAGAAGCGGGCCGACCCGTGCGGCCACCTCCGCGTGGTAGCTGTCGAGCCAGGCCCGCTCGGCGGTGTCGAGGAGGGAAAGGTCGATCAGACGCCGCTCGATCGGCACCCATGTCAGCGTGCGGAAGGCGAGCATGGGGCGGTCGGAATCGCCACTCTCCAGCGCGGGGGCGGGCACCACGTGCACGAGGTTCTCGATGCGGATGCCCCAGCCTCCGGCGCGGTAGTAGCCCGGCTCGTTGGACAGGATCATCCCCGGCTCGAGGCGAACGTCGGAGACGCGGCTCAGGCGCTGCGGGCCCTCGTGGACACAAAGCGCCGCGCCGACGCCGTGCCCGGTGCCGTGGTCATAATCCTGTCCCGCGGCCCAGAGGGCGCGGCGCGCGAGCGCGTCGAGATCGCGGCCCGCGAGGCCCTCGGGCCAGCGGGCCCGGCTGACGGCGATCATGCCCTTCAGGACACGGGTGAAGGCGGCTGTTTGCTCCGTGCTGGCGGAGCCTGTGTACAAGGTGCGGGTGATATCGGTCGTGCCATCGGTGTACTGGCCGCCTGAATCGACGAGGACGAGATCGCCGGGGGCGATGCGCGCGTTGGTCTCTTCGGTGACGCGGTAGTGCACGATGGCGCCATGGGGACCGGCACCGCAGATCGTGTCGAAGCTGATCTCGATGAGCTCGGGCGCGCGGCGGCGCTCCTCTTCGAGCTGGCGGACGACGTCGATCTCGGTGAGCGCGCCCTTGGGCACTTCGGCCTCGAACCACGCAAGAAAGCGGCAGAGCGCGGCGGCATCACGCAGGTGTGCGGCTTCCATTCCGGCGATCTCGGCGTCGGACTTGCGGGCTTTCGGAAGCTCGCAGGGATCGCTGCCGGTGACCAGATCGGGCAGGGCGCGCGCAACGGCGACAGGGCAGGTGGCCCGATCGATGCGGACAGGGCCGGTGCATTCGGCAAGCCGCGTCTCGAAGGCATCAAGCGGGTGCAGCGCCACGTCCGCGCCGAGGTGGGTGTGGAGCGTGTCGGTGATCTTGGCGGGATCGATGAAGAGATCCACCGCCCCGGTCTCGTGCAGGAGGGCGCAGGCGTGGGCGACGGGATTGCAGCGAATGTCCGCGCCGCGGATGTTCAGAAGCCAGGCGATACTGTCGGGCATCGTCAGCACCGCCGCGGCGTGGCCGGCTTGGCTGAGGTCGGCGGCCAGGGCCTTGCGCTTTTCCCCGTGGCTGCGGCCTGCGAGCGCTTCGGGATGGACGCGGATCGGCATGGCGGGGGCGTCGGGCTGGTCCGGCCAGATCGCGTCGATCAGGTTCCCCACCGCCCGGTAGGTCAGCCCGTGCGCTTCGCCGTGCGTCTCGAGCGCTTCGATCTCCTTGACGGTATGCAGCCACGGATCATAGCCGATCGTGCCCCCGGCGGAGAGGTTGTGCGAGAGCCAGTCCGCAAGCTTCGTCTTGGGCCAGGCAACGATGCTGAAGGCGCTCGTGTCGACCTGATCGCGCGCCTGCAGCGTGTAGCGGCCATCGACGAAGAGGCCGGCAACATCGGGCAGCGCGGCCGCGAAACCGGCCGAGCCGGTGAACCCCGTGAGCCAGGCGAGGCGTTCGTCGCGCGGGGCGACGTATTCGCCCTGGAACATGTCCGCCCTGGGCACGAGGAACCCCGTGACCCCCAGCTCAGCCATGGCGGCGCGCAGCGCAGCAAGGCGCGGCGGGCCCTGCTCCGGGCGGCTCTGGCTCTCGAAGCCCTGGAACATCAGCGTGTGGCCCGCATCGGCTTGGGGGCGGTGCGGTTCGCGGCGGAAATCCCGCCCCAGCGGGCGCGGGCGCGGGGATCGCGATCAAAGAGCGAGGCGAGCTGTTCGGTCATGGCGCCGGCGAGCTGCTCGACATCCGTGATCGTGACGGCGCGGTCGTAATAGCGCGTCACATCGTGCCCGATGCCGATGGCGAGGAGCTCCACAAGCTTCTTGCGCTCGATCATGCCGATCACGTCGCGGAGGTGTTTTTCGAGGTAATTCGAGGGGTTGACGGACAAAGTTGAGTCGTCGACAGGGGCGCCGTCGGAGATCACCATCAGGATCTTGCGTGCCTCTCCCCGGCCCACAACGCGCCGGTGGGCCCATTCGAGAGCCTCGCCGTCGATGTTTTCCTTCAGCAGGCCCTCTTTCATCATCAGCCCGAGGTTGTCGCGGCTGCGGCGCCAGGGGGCATCGGCGGATTTGTAGATGATGTGACGCAGGTCATTCAGGCGGCCCGGCGTGGCGGGGCGGCCGTCGGCGAGCCACCGCTCGCGGGCCTGCCCACCCTTCCAGGCGCGGGTGGTGAAGCCGAGGATCTCGACCTTCACGGCACAGCGCTCCAGCGTGCGGGCGAGCACGTCGGCGCAGATCGCGGCGATGGAGATCGGCCGCCCGCGCATCGAGCCCGAGTTGTCCAGGAGCAGCGTCACGACGGTATCGCGGAACTCGGTGTCTTTCTCCACCTTGAAGCTCAGCGGCGTCGTCGGGTTGGCGACGACACGCGCGAGGCGTCCGGCGTCGAGGATGCCTTCCTCGCGGTCGAACTCCCAGGAGCGGTTCTGCTGCGCCTGCAGGCGGCGCTGAAGCTTGTTGGCCAGACGGCTGACCGCGCCCTTCAGCGGCTCGAGCTGCTGGTCGAGATAGGCGCGCAGGCGTTCGAGCTCGGCGGGATCGGCCAGCTCGCCGGCATGGATCTCCTCGTCGAACTCGTCGCAATAGACGGCATAGGTCGGATCGGCCTCGGAATGCGGGGCAGGGGGCGGCGGCTCCAGCGGAGACTCGCCGTCCGGCAGCTCCTGTTCGTCGGAAAGCTCGGCCTCGGCGGCGTCGTCCATCGACACCTGCGCTTGCGCCGGATCGTCCTGCGTGTCCTGCGACTGCTCGGGGGCGGCGTCGGCGTCGTCCTCTCCCTCCTGATCCTCGTCGCCGTCCTGGGGGGTCTCCTCCTCCTCGCTGGAGGCTTCCTCGGGGGCGTCCTCATCGTCGATGTCGTCGGGGTCGTCACCGAGCTGATCGCCATATCCGAGGTCGTCGATGATCTGGCGCGCCATCTTGGCAAAGGCGGCTTGGTCGGCCAGGCAATCCTCCAGGGAGGGCAGCGTTTCGGCGGCGGACCCTTCGAGGTGCTCGCGCCAGAGGTCGAGCACGTTCTGCGCGCCCGCGGGCAGATCGCGCCCCGTTGCGAGCTGGCGAATGAGATAGCCCGCGGCAACGGCGAGCGGCGCCTCGGAGGCGGTGTCGATCCGCGCATAGCCGCGCCGTTCGGCCTCGGTGGCGATCTTGGCGTCGATATTGCCCGCGGTGCCCGGCATCGCGCGCGCGCCCACCGCCTCGCAGCGGGCGGTCTCCATCGCGTCATAGAGATCGCGCGCCATCTGGCCTTGCGGCGCATAGCGCGCGGCCACGGAATCGTCATGAAACTTGCGGCGCAGCGCGTAGGCATCCGCCGTGCCCCGCGCCAGCAGAACCTCCTCCGGTGTCATCCGGCGCGAGACCTGCGGCAAGCGCACCTGGTCCGCCGTCATCCCCGGAGGATCGACAGAATATGTCACGCCCAGTTCAGCGTCGTCCGCAAGCACGCGCGTGGCCTCCGCCAGCGCCTTCTTGAACGGCTCAGAGGGGTTGTCGTTGTCGCGTCGCATCCGTCGTCCTATCACCCCGAAGTCCCGCCCGAGCCAAACCTAGCGCGCTCCGGGCCTCCCGGCCATAAGCGCTCTGCCCGCCAGATGCCAGCCTCAGGGCCCCGAAGAGACGCTTGCCCCTTCTTTCTGCTTCAAATACGCAAAATCGCGGCTTGCCACCCATGCGCCGCCGGATGGCAGGCGTCTCCGCTCGAAGGGTCACCAAACCCATGGCATCCCACGGGCAAAAGCCGCAGTGGATCGGTTCGCCGGGTCAGCCGCGCGGGGCGCGGGTGTCGGGCAGGGTGATCTTGGCCACTTGCTCGGCGATCGGATCGACGGACAGCGGATGGGTTTCCGCGGAGTGCCGTTCGGGGTCGCCGATATCCTCCCAGCGCCCGTTCTTGTAGATCTCGAGCGCGCTGAAGCTGGCCTTGTAGCCCATCTTCGGCGAGCCGGGCACCCAGTAGCCGAGATAGACGTAGGGCAGGCCCGCCGCCCGCGCGATCTCGATGTGGTCGAGGATGATATAGGTGCCCAGGGAGCGTGGCGCGAACGTCGGCTCATAGAACGAGTAGACCATCGACAGCCCGTCCTCGAGCACGTCCGTCAGGCACACCCCGGCGAGATCGCTGTCCACATGCGACGCCGAGCCGGCCCCGTTGCCGCTCTCCTGCGATGCGCAGGACATGCCGGGTTCCTGATACTCGACCACGCGTGACCGGACAGGGGTCTCCTCGATCATCGCCGCGAACTCGAAGATGTCCATGTCCGCCATGCCGCCATCGGCGTGCCGGCTGTCGAGATAGCGGCGGAAGAGGGCGTATTGAAACTCGGTGGCCCAGGGGCTCGTCGCACCGCGTACCATGTGCCTGTTGCGCTTGATGGTGCGCTTCTGGCTCCGCGACGGGGTGAAGTCGGCCACCCGGATGCGGGCCGAGAGGCAGGCCGCGCAATCCGCGCAGGAGGGCCGGTAGAGCACGTTTTGTGACCGGCGAAAGCCCTGCTTCGACAGCGTATCGTTCAACGCCTCGGCGTGATCTCCCTGGAGCGCCGTGAACAGCTTCCTCTCCATCCGGCCTGCCAGGTACGGGCACGGTTGCGGGGCCGTCACATAAAATTGCGGCGCAATGGGTAGAGTGTGGCGCATGGATGAGGGCGTGGTGTGGGCAGCGTAAGGGCAGACGGGGTCGATTTGGGGCACGCTAGCAGCCACATCCGGGTCCGCCAAGCCCTGCCGGGGCGCGTCTCTCTGCCACGCTGCCTTTCTCCTGTCTTGCAAGCCGACCGACCCGATTTGCAATGGCGCCGTCTCAGAATGCGAAGGTGGAGAGGGCGCGCCACGAAGCCCGCCTCCGCCGAAGGTGCGCACCGTGCGCCTCAGCGCCTCTGGTTGAGCGCCACCGTGCCGAGCGCGAGATCCGGCAGGCCCTGACCGCGTTCCGTCGTCAGCATCAGCACCGCCGAGACGACCTGGGGCAGAACGAAGGCCATTGCCAGGGAGTAGAGAAGGGTGTGGGCCGCAGCGTCCCCCAGCGCGAAGCGTTCGCCGCGACCGGTGCGAAATTCGATGCCCATGAAGCGCATCCCCCACGTTGCCGAGCCGCGCGAGAGCGTGACCGTGCGGTAGGCGAAGGAAAGCACCAGCCAGAGCAGCGGCAGAAAGAAGATCGCGGTGAAGAGCGTCAGCGGGATCGCGATCAGGGTGAACGCGAGAATGATGGTGCTGTCGATCAGCCACGCGACAAGGCGCTTGGCAGGCACACTGGCGTAGAACGCGGCGTCGCGCCTGGGATCGGGCAGGTCCGGGAAGTCGTTGATGTCCATGGGTGTCATATCGGGTTCATCCGGTCGCGAACAATGGTGGTGGCGCCGTGATCCGTCATCTCATTGCGGATCGGGCCGAAGGGGATGGGTTTGGCAGATCGGGCAGGGCATTCCGGTCTGTTCGGAGTACGCCCGGGCAAACCGGGCTGTGAGTGGTCGATCCGATAGGGCCGGATCATGCTTGCGCTCCAATCGGGCGGGATCTTGCTGGCGGACTGATCGGATAGAGCAGTGCTAGCGATCCAATCGGGCCGGATCGTGCTGGCGGCCTTTGCGGGTCGGCTCGTACTGGCGATCCAGTCCGGCCGCTTCGTGAGCCCGTCTGGCGCGGATCGGCTGGTGAAACCATCGCGGCCCGGCGAGGGCCGGGCCGCGGGTTGGCTGGGGCGTTGCGCGCCGGTCAGGCGGGGGCTGCACCGCTCTGGGGTGCTTCGGGGGCGCTGTCCGTGCCGGGGGTCGTCGCGCTGGTGTCCTGGGTGGCGCGCGACTTGGCACGGTCGTCCATGAAGGCGTCGAATTCGGACTTGTCCTTCGCGGCGCGGAGCCGCTCGAGGAACGCCTGGAAGGCCTCCTGCTCTTCTTCGAGGCGGCGCAGCGTGTCGGCCTTGTAGGCGTCGAACGCGGTGTTGCCGGAGGAGGTGCGCACCGGGCTGCCATAGCTGGACCGGATGCGAGCGGGGCTGCATTTGCCAGAGAACATGCGTTTGCTCCAAATCATGTAGGCGAGAAGGGCGAGGCCAATCGGCCAGAAGACGATGAAGCCGACAACCATCGCGGCGATCCAGGCGCCTTTGCCACGGTCGTCGAGCCATGCTTCGGCGCGGCCAAACCACGATTGCGCGGGTTGTGCGGCAGAGGATGCGTGGACGGGGGTCATGTCGATCTCCATGTTGGGTTATGTGAATGCTTTTCACATTACACCAGATGGGGAGGTGTGGGCTTGCGTTCAATCATGTATGTAAATGTTTTTCACATTTACTTGTTAAGTATCTGATTGGATATCAGATTTTTTTGCTCTCAGACCGTGAAGTCGGCCTTTTTGGCCCCCGTGATACGCTGGATGTCCGGCGCGGTGGCGGCAAAGACGTGGCGCGGTGTGCCCGCAGCGGCCCAAACTGTATCAAACGCGAAGAGGCGCGGGTCGATGAAGGCGGCAACCGCGCAGAGATGCCCAACGGGCGAAACGCCGCCGATGGCGAAGCCGGTCTCGGAGCGGATCCGCGCCGCGCCGGGGCGCTCGAGCGGTTCGCCGGCCAGCGCCTCGGCCCTGGTGCTCTCGACCTGGTTCGAACCGGCCGTCACGAAAAGGTAGATGGCGCCCGACTCGCACCCCGAAAGGAGCACGGACTTCGCGATCTGGTCGACCGTGACCCCAAGTGTGGTGGCTGCGGCCTCGGCGGTTGTGCAATCGCCCTCCATCTCGATGACGGGCGTGTCGAGCGCCGCTGCTGCGAGCGCGGCTTCGACGCGTTTTCGGCTCTTGCTCATGGCTCTCTCCAAGCGACGAGGGTAGTACTTTGGGTCCGGGGCAGGCGTGCCACGGGTCAACGGGCACCGCTGCGGTGGCCAATCGGCGGAACACATACCGCGATCGGGCGGCAGTTGACAGCTCGGCCCAAGCGGGCGTCTATCCCGGAATGTGGACCAGCGAAGCTCTCTCCTTTTCCGAGGCTATCTCGCGACTGCCGCTGCCCATGGATGCAGAGGCCGGGGCGGAGGCCGCGCAGGCCGTCGCGGTGGGTGCGGGCACGGTCGCGGACGTGCTTGTCGGCGCGGCGGGATCGTCTTTCTACCTGCGTGTTCTCATGGAGCGGGAGGCCGAATGGATCGCCGGTGCGCTGGAGCGCCCGCCCGCGACCATTTTGCCGGAGCTGATTGCGGCGACCGAAGCCGCGGGCGACGGCACGCTCGCCGCGGATCTGCGGCAGGTCAAGCGCCGCCTTGCGCTCTATGCGGGGCTCGCGGATCTGGCCGGGGTGTGGCCCCTGGAGGCCGTCACCCATGCGCTCACCGCGTTTGCGGATGCATCTGCAGGGCGCGCGCTTTCGGGTGCGCTCGCGCCGTTTCTTGCGCGGGGCAAGGTGCCCGGACACGGGTCGAAGGACCTCGCCGACGCGGCGGGCATGATGATCCTCGCGATGGGCAAGATGGGCGCCTTCGAGCTCAACTATTCGTCGGACATCGACCTGATCGTCCTTTTCGATGACAGCCGGTTTTCGCAAAGCGACGCCGGGGAGGCGCGCAGCGTCTTCGTGAAGGCCACTCGCAAGGCGATGGCGCTTTTGCAGGAGCCGACCGGAGACGGCTACGTCTGGCGCACGGATCTGAGGCTCAGGCCGGATCCGTCTGTCACGCCGGTCTGCGTCGCGATGGAGGCGGCGGAGCGCTACTATGAGAGCCTCGGGCGAACATGGGAGCGCGCGGCGCATATCAAGGCGCGCCCCGCGGCCGGGGATCTGAAAGCCGGGGAAGGGTATCTGGAGCGGCTGCGCCCCTTCGTCTGGCGCCGCCACCTCGACTACGCGACGATCGAAGACACCCACGACATGCGGCTGCGGATCCAGAAGCACAAGGGACTGCATGACGAGACCCGGCTGGAGGGGCGGGACCTGAAGCTGGGCGTTGGCGGGATCCGGGCGATCGAGTTCTTCACGCAGACACGCCAGCTGATTGCGGGCGGGCGGGACCCGGACCTGCGGGAGCGCGGCACGGTGGCGGGCCTCGCCGCGCTCGCCCGGAAGGGCTGGGTGCCGCCGGACGTCGCCGAGGCGCTGACGGGGCACTACCGCGCGCTGCGCGAGGCCGAACACCGGGTGCAGATGGTGGCGGATGCGCAGACGCACACCCTGCCGGGCAATGCCGAGGGCTTCGACAGGCTCGCGCGGATGTGTGGCGAGGCCGATACGGCGGCGTGGCGCGCGGCGCTCTCGGAGCGGCTGGAGGACGTGCACCGGCTCACCGAAGGCTTCTTTGCGCGCAGCGACGGGATGCCGGCGGCGGCCACACCCGCGAGCGGGCCGGACGAGCCCGAGATCGTAGCGCGCTGGCGGCACTATCCCGCACTGCGCTCGAAGCGGGCGCAGGCGATCTTCGAGCGGGTGAAGCCGGATCTGCTGGCCCGCTTCGCCGCGGCAGACCGCCCCGACGAGGCGCTGTCGGCCTTCGACGGTTTCCTGTCGGGCTTGCCGGCGGGCGTGCAGCTCTTCGCGATGTTCGAGGCCAATCCCCAGTTGCGCGCGCTGATCGTCGATATCGCTGCTGCGGCCCCCGCGCTGGCACAGTACCTGTCGCGCAATGCCAGCGTGCTCGAAGCCGTCGTGACAGGCAGCTTCTTTGCGCCATGGCCGGGCATGGCGGCGCTGACTGAGGAGCTGACGCGCGCGCTCGCGGCGCAGCCGGATTACGAGGCACGGCTCGACGCGGTGCGCCGCTGGGCCAAGGAGTGGCACTTCCGGATCGGCGTGCACCATCTGCGCGGTCTGGTGGATGCCGAGGAGGCGGGCACGCAATATGCCGAGCTGGCCGAAGCAGTGCTCGCCGCGCTCGTGCCTGTGGTGTGCGATCACTTCGCCGAGCGCCACGGCGCGCCGCCGGGCAGGGGCCTTGCCGTGTTCGGCATGGGCTCGCTCGGGGCGGGGTGGCTGACGGCGGGTTCGGATCTGGACCTGATCGTCATTTACGATCCGGCGGGGCAGGATGCCTCGGACGGGCCGCGCCCGCTCTCGACCCGGCCCTATTTCGCGCGTCTGACGCAGATGATCGTTACGGCGCTTACGGCGCCGACGGCGGCAGGCCGGCTCTACGAGGTGGATATGCGCCTGCGGCCCTCGGGGCGGCAGGGGCCGGTGGCCACGTCGCTGGCCGCGTTCGAGAACTACCAGCAAACTGAGGCGTGGGTGTGGGAGCACATGGCGCTGACGCGGGCGCGCTGCGTGGCGGGCACCGATGCGGTGCGCGCCGAGGCGGAGCGGGTGCGGGCCAACGTGCTGCGCGCCACGCGGGAGCCTGCGGACGTCTGGGCCGAGCTTGCGCGGATGCGCCGCCGGTTGTCGGAGGCCAAACCCCAGAACGGCGCGCTTGACGTCAAGCCCGGTCCGGGCGGGTTGCAGGATATCGAGCTTGTCGCCCAGGCCACGGCGCTCCTTGTGGGCTCGACGGCGCGGCGCACGGCCGAGCAGCTTGATGCCGCGCGGGAAGCGGGCATCCTGGGCGATGCGGATGCGTCGGTGCTCAAGCAAGCCCATCGCCTCGGGCGCGCTGTGCAGAGCGCGGGGCGGCTGGTGGCGGATGGGCCGATGCGCCGCGAGACACTGGGCCGAGGGGCGCAGGATGTCTTGCTCCGGATCACGGGTCACGACACGATGGATGCGCTCGAAGTCGACCTTGGCGCCCGGCGGGGCGCGGCCGCCGCCCTGACGGATCGCCTGATCGAAGAGGCGCCGCGTCAAGGCGCGGGTGACGCCAGTTCCACCACTGCCCCCGAAGGATCATCCCCATGAGCCCGAGCACACCGGACGACCCCAGCGACCCCAAGGGCCTGATCCGCGAAGCCTACCGGATCGATGGCATCACCGAGCCGGAATGCAGGTCGATCTTCATGGACTGGGCGTTGTCGATGCCCGCCGATGTCGTGGCCGCGGAGGCGATCCGGGGGTTGCTCGACCGATACGCCCCGGACAATCCGGACCATCCGATGACGCAGGTCCTGCAAGCGGGACTTGCCGCGCCCAAGCGCCCGGCCCGGCGTGGTGGCTGGCGCGGGCGGCGTACGCCGGTCCCGGAGAGCTAGGCGCAGGGCGAGCGGCAGCGGGCGACCCCTTGGGCCGGACCCGGCGGCGTTGTCAGCCGGGCCGTTTGGCAGACCGTGCCTGGGCGGGTGGCGCGGCGATCTCAGCTCTCCTGGAGGGCGCAGGCCCCCGCGGTCGCCGGACCGGCGTTCCGGCGGAAGGTCTCGAAGAGCTCACGCCCGATCCCGTAGCTGTTCTGAGTGAGATCGACCTCGGGCAGGGGGCGCGCGTCGAACTCCGCTTCGAGGACGTCGAGCGTCCCGGCGGTTGCATCCACGCGCACGCGGTCGCCGTCGCGCAGGCGTGCGAGCGGGCCGCCGCAGGCCGCTTCGGGGCAGACATGGATCGCCGAGGGCACCTTGCCGGACGCGCCGGACATGCGCCCGTCGGTCACGAGCGCCACGTTCAGCCCGCGATCCATGAGGACAGCGAGGACGGGCGTGAGGGCATGCAGCTCGGGCATGCCGTTGGCCTGCGGCCCCTGGTAGCGCACGACGACGACTGTATCTTCGGTGAACTCGCCCGCCCTGAATGCGTCCTTCACGGCGTGCTGATCCTCGAAGACGCGCACCGGCGCCTCGACGACATGCCGTTCGGACGCCACCGCCGACACCTTCATGACACCGCGCCCGAGGTTGCCCTGAAGCTGGCGCAAGCCGCCGGTGGACTGGAACGGGTCGCTGTGCGGGCGCAGGATCTTGTCGTTGAGGCTTTCGCGGGCGCCTTCGGCCCAAAAGAGCCCATCGGGGCCGATCTTGGGTTCTTCGGTGTAGCGGCTCAGGCCCGATCCGGCGATCGTCTGGACATCGTCGTGCAGGAGGCCCGCATCGAGCAATTCGCCGATCATATAGCCGAGGCCGCCCGCAGCATGGAAATGGTTCACGTCGGCGAGGCCGTTGGGGTAGATCCGGGCCATCAGCGGCGTGATCTCTGACAGCTCCTCGAAATCCTCGAGATCGAGGATGACGCCTGCTGCGCGTGCCATCGCGGGCAGGTGCAGGACGAGGTTGGTCGACCCGCCCGTGGCCATCAGGCCGATGATGCCGTTGACGAAGGCGCGGGCGTCGAGGATCTCGCCCACCGGGCGGTAGTCGTTGCCGAGCGCGGTGACTTCGAGCGCGCGCTCCACGCCAGCAACGGTGAGGGCCTCGCGCAGGGGCGTGTGCGGGTTGACAAAGGAGGCGCCGGGCAGGTGAAGGCCCATGAACTCCATCAACATCTGGTTGGAGTTCGCGGTGCCATAGAACGTGCAGGTGCCGGGGCCGTGGTAGGACGCCATCTCGGCTTCCATCAGCTTGTCGCGCCCGACCTCGCCAGCGGCGAATTGCTGGCGGACCTTGGCTTTCTCGTCGTTTGGCAGGCCGCTCACCATCGGGCCTGCGGGCATGAAGATCGCGGGGACGTGGCTGAAGTTGGCCGCCGCGATGACGAGGCCCGGCACGATCTTGTCGCAGACCCCGAGATAGATCGCGGCATCGAAGCAATTGTGCGAGAGGGCGACGGCGGCGCCGAGCGCGATCGCGTCGCGCGAGAAGAGCGACAGCTCCATGCCGACCTGACCTTGCGTGACACCGTCGCACATGGCCGGCACGCCGCCGGCTACCTGCGCCGTGCCACCCGCGCGCCGTGCGGCCTCGCGGATCGCTTGCGGGAAGGTCTCGAACGGCTGGTGGGCCGACAGCATGTCGTTGTAGGCGGTGACGATGCCGAGATTGGGGACCTTGCCGCCGGCGAGGCTGTCCTTGTCCGGCCCGGACGCCGCGAAGGCGTGGGCCTGGTTACCGCAGCTCAGATGCGCGCGTACGGGGCCGTCCGCGGCCGCCTTATGCATGCGCTCCAGGTAGCTTTGGCGGAGCGCGTGGCTGCGCTTTTCGATGCGGGCGGTGACGTTCTCGACGGTCGCGTGAAGGGGCATTGTGCTGGCTCCTGAGGGTCGCCGTTTTCATTCAGGCAGCGCCAGGCCAGGTGGCCCGTTGCGCGGTTGTCTTCCCTTAAACTGATAGCGCTAACGGTTCAAGCCTCTCGTCTTGCATCTGGTGCAAGGCGGGGTTTCGGGAAATGCCTCTTCTTCCGAAGGGGGCGCTGGACTAGCTCAAAGGCACAGGGAGGAGCCTACCAATTCTCGTCAGGACAGACCCATGATCGACATCAACACAATCGACACCCTTGCCATCGACCAGCGGGCGCGCCAGATGCGCGCCGAATCCGTCGCGCGCCAGCTGCGCGCGCTGGCCACGTGGATCGGCGGGCGCGTGTCCCGCACCGCACGCTGATTTGCGCTGACCCTTCCCCTGCCTGACCCTCCGGGGTAGGCGGGGGAATGACCATTTCCCCAGACCCCTCCGCCGACACCACCGACACCGACCCGACAGACCGGCCAATCGTGAGGTTGCGCCCGAAAGCGGAAGCCCGCGCCATCCGGCACGGCTTTCCTTGGGTCTATGCGGACGAGCTTGTCTTCGACCGCCGCACCAAGGCTCTTGCCCCCGGCACCATCGCACGGCTGGAGGATGCGGAGCGGCGCCCGCTCGGAACTGTCGCCGTCACGCCAAACTCCAGAATACCGGCCCGTGTGCTCGACCGCGATCCCGACGCGCTCGTCGACATCGAGTGGCTGACAGCGCGGATCGCGCGCGCCCATGCGCTGCGCGAGCGGCTCTATGATGCGCCGTACTACCGGCTCGTTCATGCCGAGGGCGATGGCTTGCCCGGCCTCGTGATCGACCGCTTTGGCGACGCGGCGGTGCTTCAGCCCAATGCGGCTTGGGCGGATGTGCGGGCGGCCGAGATCTCGGCCGCGCTTCAGGCCGTTACCGGCGTTTCCACTGTCGTGAAGAACGGGCAGGGCCGGGCGCGCGCGTCCGAGGGTCTGCCGGAGGAGATGGTCGTGCTGGCGGGCGCCGTGGCGGGGCCGGTCCCCGTCCCGATGAACGGCGCGATCTACATGGCGGATCTTCTGGGCGGCCAGAAAACGGGCCTCTATTTCGACCAGCGGGACAACCATGCCTTCGCGGCATCGCTGACGCCGCCGGGGGGCACGGTTCTGGACGTGTTCAGCCATGTCGGCGGTTTTGGGCTGGCGGCTCTTGCGGCGGGGGCGGGATCTGCCACGCTCGTCGATGGCTCGGAGCCCGCGCTGGCGCTCGCCCGGCAAGGCGCGGACGCGATGGGTGCGGGGGAGCGGGTCGTGACGCGGCGGGAGGATGCCTTCAAGGCGCTCGAAGCGCTGGCTGCTGAGGGGCAGACGTTTGACACAGTGATCTGCGATCCACCGGCTTTCGCGCCCTCGAAGTCCGCCCTCGACGCGGGGCTGCGCGCCTATGAGCGCGTAGCGCGTCTGGCGGCGCCGCTCGTGGTGCCGGGAGGGACCCTGACGCTGTGTTCGTGCTCTCACGCGGCGGATCTGGCCCGGTTTCGCGCGGCGAGCGTGCGCGGCATCGGCCGGGGCGGGCGCCGGGCGCAGCTGATCCGGACGGGCTTTGCCGGGCCCGACCATCCCGTCTTGCCGCAACTGGCGGAGACCGGTTATCTCAAGGCGCTCAGCTTCCGGCTGGATGGATGATCCCGACCTTGCCCGATCATCCGCGCGTCGTGCTCGACGCGTGTGTGCTCTATCCGACGGTTGTGCGCAGCTTGCTGATCGGCGTCGCGGGGGAGGGGCTTTTCCGGCCCATCTGGTCCGCACGGCTGCTGGAGGAATGGGCACGGGCGGCAGCGCGGCGCGGCCCCCTCGACGAGACGCAGGCGCGCGCGGAGATCGCGTTGCTGCGGGAGCGGACCCCTGAGGCGGAACGCCCGCCTGCGCCGGGGGTCGAGGCGCGTCTGTGGTTGCCGGATGCAAATGATGTCCACGTGCTGGCCACAGCGATCGACGCCTCGGCCGACATCCTGCTGACGTGGAACGCCCGCGACTTTCCGCGCGCGACGCTCGCCGAGGAAGGGATCGCGCGGCTGGCGCCGGATGAGTTCCTGATGGCGTTGTGGCTACGTGCACCAGAGGCCGTGGCCCGCGCCGCCGAGGCCGTTCGGCGGGCCGCAGAGCGCCACGACGCCGCCTTCAGGCCCGCGCGCGCGGCGGAGGGCGTGACGGTTGAGCCGCATACGGTCCGCAGCCTCTTGAAGAAGGCGCGGCTGCCCCGGATCGCAAAAGCGCTCGGCTCCTGATCCCTTCCCGGGATTGCGCGCACCATCGGATCACCGATGCGGTCTTTGGCCAGTGCCTTGCGGTCTGATGAGGTTCGGGATTACGCGGCGCGCAGGCCCTTCAACCCGCCGAGCACCTCCGGGATGCAGCCCTTGAACCGGAAGAAGCCGTGCGTCGCGTGCGGCCATGTCTCCAGGTCGAAGGGGCGCACGGGGGCCACGAGGGAGATGCCTTCTGCCTCCAGTGCCCGGCGCAGTGCCGCCACGCCCTCTGCTGCGGGGCCGACCGGCGGGTAGGGCACCACGATCTGCGCGAGGCCAGCGCCTTTTGCCCACGCGACGAGGGCGGCAATCTCGCCTTGCCGGGGTGCGCCGCGTGTTGCCCCGAGAAGGGGGCCGCGCGCGCCGAGGCGAGAGCTGTAGCGCTCCAGCGTGTCCTCGACCGCGCCGAGGGTGAAATCAAGCACGCCCTGGGAGACCTCGAAGGGCGACCGGTCGGCGGCTCCAAGGAGCACGGCCGTAGCCGCCGGGGCGAGACCGCGCTCCAGCAGCCAGCCGGGGGAGAGATCTTCTTCGGTCAGCACGAGGCCGGTGGGGAGGGTCTCGTCCCATGTCTGCTGCGTGGGCGGCGCGCCGCGCGGCGGGTTGGGCGTGCCGTCGGCGGGCATCGGATCGTCGGCGAGGCGGGGAAGCGGGCTGAACCTGTTTTCGGTGTAGCGCGCGATATTGCTGGCGCGCGCGACATAGACCTTGCCCGGCGTGTGCAGGCCCACAACCCACCGCCAGCCGAGGGTGTTGGACGCGGGATCACCGTCGAGCAGGTGGCGCAGGAAGAAATCCGCGCCAAGCTGCCATGGCAGGCCCAGCGTGAATGTCCAGATCGAGGCGAACCACATCCGGGCGTGGTTGTGCAGGTAGCCGGTTTCGACAAGCTCAACCGCCCAGTGATCGAAAGCCGCGATGCCTGTCGTGCCGGTGCAGGCCTGCTCCCAGCCCTTGCGCAGGCCACCTTCGGTCGCCAGCCTGTCCTGCAGGCGGGTGACATCAGCGCGGTAGGCCGACCAGACCGTTGGGCGCATCTCCATCCAGCCCTTGAAGTAGCTCCGCCAGAAGACCTCCTGCACGAATTTCTCGGCGGTCGTGGCCGAATAGCGCCCAAGCACAGAGGTCAGGACTTCGGGCTCTGTCACAAGTCGGTGCCTGACATAGGGGGAGAGCCGCGAGACATGAGGGTGCTCGGGCAGGTCGTAGTTCCGCTTGGACGTGTAGTCCTTGCCGGCCTTCGGCACGAAGTCACTCAGCGCGCGCAAGCCCGCGGCACGTGTCGGTTCGAAGGTGAGATCCATGGCCGCCTCCCGCTGTCAGGATGCGGGCAGGTATTGCGGCGTGGGCGCAGGTCAATGGCCCGGAGCGGGGGGGCGAGGGCGCCGCTGTTGTCGCGCCGTGGGGTCAGGCAGCCTTGCGGGCGGGCGCATGAGCGCAGTTGGCCACCCCGGCGGGCGCGAAGGTCGCCAACCGGACGGATTCGTGCTCGCGAGCGTGAGCAGTGGACAGAGCGGGTGTGGCGCGCGACGCGGTCAGGCCACCGGTACCGGGCAGCGCATGTTCCACGGTCACTTCGGTGCCGGTGCCGAGCGCGCGGAACCGGACATCGACGAGCGTGCCATCCTCTTCGTCTTCCCCCGGGTGCCAGAGCAGGCCCAGCCGCGTGCCCGGCTGCCAGGCGGTGATCCGGGCCCAGGCGGCTTTCGTCCCGTCGGGCAGGTCCTCGGTGATTTTGCCGCCGGTTCGCGCGTCCATCCGCAGGCGCCCGCCCGACAGGGAATGCCGCGACACTGGCCACCAGGCCGGGAGATCTTCGGTGAAGAGGTCGAAGGCGGCGTGGGGCGTGAGCGGAACAACAACACGCTGCAGGACAGGCCGCACGCCGGTGTGCTCAAGCGGATTCCGGGGCACTTTGTTCATCACGGTTTTCCTTTTCCGGAGGGCGCCTTGTCCGCCGCGCGTGCACGGGCCTCGGCGGCAAAGCTTTCGAGCGCGTCGGCCCACATGGTATCGAGCCACGCGCGCAGGTCGTTCAAACCGCTCGGCGCGAGGCGGTAGACGTGGCGCGTGCCGTCCCGCCGCATCGTCAGCAACCCCGCGTCCGACAGAACACGCAGGTGCTGCGAGACCGCGGGCCGGCTGACATGCAGCGGTGCCGCGATTTCCGCGACGCTGGCTTCGCGCGCGCGCAATCCTTCGAGGATGGCGCGCCGGGTGGGATCGGCCAGCGCATCGATCACCTTTTCGTAAGTCATGACTTACCGTAAGTCTGGACTTACGTTAGTGTCAAGCCTAGCTTTGAAGGGATCGGAGCCGCGCTGGCCCTTGCAGGCGGGGTACCCCGACACTAAGACTCACACGTTCCAGCGGCGCCGGAGAGCAAGCTTTCCAGGTGCCCCCAAGCCCGAGGCAGTTTTCATGCAAGACCCCATCGACACCTATATGAACCTCGTCCCCATGGTCGTGGAGCAGACGAGCCGGGGCGAGCGCGCCTACGATATCTTTTCGCGTCTCCTCAAGGAGCGCATCGTGTTCCTGAACGGCCCGGTGCATGACGGCATGAGCCAGCTCGTCGTCGCACAGCTTCTGCACCTGGAGGCCGAGAACCCGACCAAGGAAATCTCGATGTACATCAACTCGCCGGGCGGGGTGGTGACAAGCGGGCTCTCGATCTACGACACCATGCAGTACATCAAGCCCAAGGTGTCGACGCTGGTGGTGGGGCAGGCGGCCTCGATGGGCTCGCTGCTGCTGACGGCAGGGGAGAAGGGCATGCGCTTTTCGCTGCCCAACAGCCGTGTGATGGTCCACCAGCCGTCGGGCGGGTACCAGGGTCAGGCGACAGATATCATGATCCACGCGCGCGAAACGCAGAAATTGAAAGACCGGCTTAACGAAATCTATGTCAAGCATACCGGCAATACGATGGAGGCCGTGGTCGATGCGCTGGAGCGGGACAATTTCATGTCCGCCGACGAGGCCAAGGAATGGGGATTGATTGACGAGATCGTGACCAGCCGGGCGGCCTCTGACGACGAGGGCGACAAGGACGCATAGCACCCGCGCGCGGGCTCCCTTGGCCCTTTGCGGGACAGGGAGCGCGGCGCTGTGCGGGCGTGCTTTGCACGGCCTCAGGGTGCGGCGCATTACGCGGGAATTGCGTGTTGTGCCCGCGTCATGGCTGGCCTAGGCTGGCATATCAAGAGGAGCGGCAGGGTGCGCGTTTGCATGTCTGCCGCGACCGACCGGGGCGCGTTTGATCCGGGCGGGACAGATCGAGCCACAGGGCGTACGGGGCCCGCCTCTCAGAGCCCCGCGGGCAGTAAGATTGGCGATCCCGGCAACGGAGCGCAGAGGACGAGAAAGAATGGCGAATTCCCAAGGCGGCGACAGCAAGAACACCCTCTACTGCTCGTTCTGCGGCAAGAGCCAGCACGAGGTGCGCAAGCTGATTGCGGGGCCCACGGTGTTCATCTGCGACGAGTGCGTCGAGCTCTGCATGGACATCATTCGCGAAGAGACAAAGTCGGCCGGGCTCAAGGCCTCCGATGGTGTCCCGGCGCCGAAAGAAATCTGCGAGGTGCTCGACGATTACGTGATCGGGCAGGCCCGCGCCAAGCGCGTGCTGTCGGTGGCGGTGCACAATCATTACAAGCGCCTGAACCACTCCGAAAAGTCGTCGGACATCGAACTGCAGAAGTCGAACATCCTGCTCATTGGCCCGACCGGCTGCGGCAAGACCTATCTCGCCCAGACGCTGGCGCGGATCCTCGATGTTCCTTTCACAATGGCGGATGCGACGACGCTCACGGAGGCGGGCTATGTCGGCGAGGATGTCGAGAACATCATTCTCAAGCTCCTGCAATCCTCGGAATACAACGTCGAGCGGGCGCAGCGCGGCATCGTCTACATTGACGAGGTCGACAAGATCACCCGCAAGTCGGACAATCCGTCGATCACGCGGGACGTGTCGGGCGAAGGCGTCCAGCAGGCGCTGCTGAAGCTGATGGAGGGCACAGTTGCCAGTGTGCCTCCGCAGGGCGGGCGCAAGCACCCGCAGCAGGAATTCCTGCAGGTCGATACGACGAACATCCTCTTCATCTGTGGCGGCGCCTTCGCGGGGCTCGACAAGGTCATCGCGCAACGCGGCAAGGGATCGGCGATCGGATTCGGCGCGGATGTGAAGGACGACACCAACCAGGACCTCGGCGAGCTCTTTGCCAAGCTCGAGCCGGAGGATCTGCTGAAGTTCGGCCTGATCCCCGAATTCGTCGGGCGCTTGCCCGTGATCGCGACGCTGGAGAACCTCGACGAGTCTGCGCTCGTGACGATCCTGACGGAGCCGAAGAACGCAATCGTCAAGCAGTACCAACGCCTCTTCGAGCTTGAGGACGCCAAGCTGACCTTTACGGAAGACGCGCTCTCGGCCATCGCGAACAAAGCCATCGAGCGCAAGACAGGCGCCCGCGGGCTGCGGTCGATCATGGAGAATATCCTGCTCGATACGATGTTCGATCTGCCGTCCATGGAAGGCGTGGACGAAGTGGTCGTGAACGACGAGGTCGTGCTCACCGACGCGGCCCCCCTGCTGATCTACGCCGACCAGAAGGCGGAAAACGCCTCGGCCAGCTGACGGAGCTGGCCCAAATCTCTTGAGACAAGAGATTTGGCAAGAGCCTTGTTCCAAGGCTCTTGCGCCCGCCCAGGTCGGCAGCGCGGCTTGCGAGGGCGCGGCCCCCTGTCGCTGGACGCTCGCGCGCTCTTCCGTCATACCGTCCTTGAACAAGGGGAGCGACGATATGGGCCTTCTGGATACACTCACGCGGGCCGTCACGTGGTGGAACGGGCAGACGATCGGCACCCAGCTCTTCACCTCGCGCCACGGCCAGAAGGTCGGCGAAGACGATCAGGGCAACATCTTCTACCAGACCTCCGACGGCGTGCGCCGCTGGGTTATCTACAATGGCGAGGCCGAGGCCAGCCGCGTCAGCCCGGATTGGCACGGCTGGCTCCATCACACCTTCAAGGATCCCCCGACTGAGCGGCCGTTGCCGCGCAAGTCCTGGGAGAAGCCGCATCAGGAAAACCTGACTGGCACGGCCATGGCCTATGCGCCGCCGGGCTCCATTCGCCGTCCCGCGCCCGTCGAGCGCAACGACTACGACGCGTGGTCACCGGATTGACAGGGCATCTCCCCTGAGACACCTCTCGGGCAGGGCGCGCGCCCCATAGGATGCGCCGGGAGAAGGGACGCGGATCGATGGCGGAAAGCATCACAGAATTGGCCGTGGGCGGTGTTACCATCGCCGTCGCGGCGGCGTTCGGGCTCTATGCGGCCCAGATCACGGGCGTTGCGGGCGCAACCGGCAGCGCATACGCGCTTGGCGCAAGCTTCCGCTCCGCGCAGGGGGTCGACGTGGGCACGGATGTCCGGCTGGCGGGGATCCGGGTTGGCACTGTCACCGGCATGGAGCTCAACCCCGAGACCTTCCGCGCGGACATGGCCTTTGCGATCGATGGCGCGATCCGGGTCCCGGAAGACAGCGCTGTCTCGATATCGACGGAGGGGTTGCTCGGTGGCTCCTATGTCGAGATCGTGCCTGGCGAGTCGCCCTTCGGCCTCGAGCCCGGGGCGGAGTTCAAGGAGACCGAGGGGGCCCGCAGCCTAATCGGCTTGCTGGCGCAGGTCATCGCTTCGGCGGCATCCGAATGAGGGCGCCGGTGCGGACCTTGCTGGGCGCGTCGCTGGCGGCCGTCATCGCCATCTCGGCCCCGACGCCGCACGCACATGCGGCCGAGAGTGTCTCGTCGGCGTTGGGTGTGGTCGTGCGGGCGCTCGACAAGCTCTCGGGCGAAACCCAGGATCTCGAACTCGTGCGTGGACGCAGCACGACCTATGGCAAGCTCACGATCACGCTCGGCGACTGCCGCTACCCGACGGATGATCCCAGCTCCGAGGCCTATGCCTGGCTCGAGGTGCGAGACCGTGACATGTCCGAGCCCGCGTTCTCGGGATGGATGCTCGCCTCGTCGCCCGCGCTGCACGCCATGGATCACCCGCGCTATGACCTTTGGGTATTGCGCTGTAACAGATCTTGAGGCGGTGGCGCCGCCCCGGGCGTGGCGAAATCCGCGGATCTCTGCAGAGCCTTGGCGAGCATCCGGTGGTAGTCGGCGCGGCTGACCTCTTTTCCCCCAAGCGATTTCAAGTGGTCCGTGACGAACTGCGTGTCAAAAACGGTGAACCCTGCAAGCGACAGCCTGTCCACGAGATAGGCCAGCGCGATCTTTGACGCGTCGGTGCGACGCGAAAACATGCTCTCTCCGAAGAACGCGCCGCCAAGGGCAACGCCATAGACGCCACCCACGAGCTCGGATCCGTCCCACACCTCGAGGGAATGCGCGAACCCCATGCGGTGCAACGCGTTGTAGAGCTCGGTGATCTGCTCGTTGATCCACGTCTCGGGCCGGTCGGCACAGCCGGCCACCACGCCGGCAAAATCCGTGTCTATGCGGATCGCGTAGGGTTGCTGCCGGAGCCGGCGCCCAAGCGAGCGGGAGATATGAAATCCGTCGAGTGGAAGGATGCCACGACGGCGCGGATCGACCCAGAAGATATCGGAGCTTTCCCGGTCCTCGGCCATCGGAAACACGCCGATGGAATATGCCCGCAAGAGCATCTCTGGGGTGAGGGGATCGTCCATCGCCACGTGGCCGGTTTCATCCTTGTTGAGAGGCGTCACGGTGCCCAAGGAGCCGTCCCGCCCGGACTATGAATATACTGGTGTGCAACTATGCCCGAAGATCAATCCGAAGCTTGGCACACGAGCGATTACGATGGTTTCGAGAGGCCGCCGAGCCAGTTTTCAAGCCAATGGATGTCATAGTTGCCGGAAAGAATGTCAGGCTCGTCCAGCAAGGCATCAAAGAGGGGGACGGTCGTGTCAACGCCATCGATGACCAGCTCGATCAGGGCGCGCCGCAACCGCGCCAAGGCCTCTTCGCGCGAGCGGCCGTGGACGATGAGCTTGCCGATCAGGCTGTCGTAGTAGGGCGGGATGACATAGCCGGAATAGAGCGCCGAATCCATGCGCACGCCAAGGCCGCCGGGCGCGTGGTAGGTGCTGACGCGACCCGGCGACGGGCTGAAGGCGGGCACTTTTTCAGCGTTGAGCCGGACTTCGATGGCGTGCCCGTTCAGGGTCAGATCGTCCTGCGTGAACGACAACGGCAGCTTCTGAGCGACGCGGATCTGCTCACGCACGAGATCGACGCCGAAGATGGCTTCTGTCACCGGGTGCTCGACCTGAAGCCGCGTGTTCATCTCGATGAAGTAGAACTCGCCGTTCTCGTAAAGAAACTCGATAGTGCCCGCGCCGCGATAGCCGATGCGGGCGACGGCGTCGGCGCAGGTCTGGCCGATGCGGGCGCGCGTGGCGTCGTCGATCGAGGGGCCGGGGGCTTCTTCGAAGACCTTCTGGTGGCGGCGCTGTAGCGAGCAATCGCGCTCTCCGAGGTGCACGGCACCACCGCGCCCGTCGCCGAAGACCTGTACCTCGATGTGGCGGGGCGTGCCGAGATACTTCTCGAGGTAGACCTCGTCGTTGCCAAAGGCGGCCTTGGCCTCGGCGCGCGCCGTCGAGAACGCTTCGTCAAACCCGGCGGCATCGCGGGCGAGCTTCATGCCGCGCCCGCCGCCCCCGGCCGTGGCCTTGACGAGGACGGGGTAGCCGATCTCCGCGGCAACGCGGCGCGCGGTCTCAAGGTCCGGCACACCTCCGTCTGAGCCCGGCACGCAGGGCACACCGAGGTCGATCATCGTCTGCTTGGCGGTGATCTTGTCGCCCATCATGCGAATGTGCTCGGCGGAGGGGCCGATGAAAGTGATCCCGTGATCCTCGACGACCTGCACGAAATCGGCGTTCTCAGACAGGAAGCCGTAGCCCGGATGGATCGCTTCGGCGCCGGTGATCTCGCAGGCGGAGATGATCGCGGGCACCGACAGGTAGCTTTGCGTCGCTGCGGGCGGGCCGATGCAAATGGCCTCGTCCGCGAGACGGACATGCATCGCATCTGAGTCGGCCGTGGAATGCACGGCGACCGAGGCGATGCCCATTTCGCGGCAGGCCCGGATGACGCGCAGCGCGATCTCGCCGCGGTTGGCGATCAGAACCTTCTTGAACATCACTCGACGATCATCAACGGCGCGCCGAATTCGACAGGTGCCCTGTCTTCCACGAGGATCCGCGCGATCTTGCCGGAGCGTGGGGCGGGGATCTGGTTCATCGTTTTCATCGCTTCGACGATCAGGAGCGTCTGGCCCTCGCTCACGGTGTCGCCGACCGACACGAACGCCGGGGCCCCCGGTTCGGGCGAGAGGTAAACGGTGCCCACCATCGGCGACGTGACGGCGCCGGGCAACTGCGCCGGGTCCTCGATCGCCGCCGGGGCGGCCTCGCCCGCACCCGGGGGCGCAACGGCGGGGACGGGTGCAGCGGCAGGAGCCGCCGGGATCTGCACCGGCATGGCCTGCGGCGCGGCCAACAGCCGCCGCGACACGCGCACGTTCAGCGCTTCTTCCTCGCCGTACTCGCGCTTGACCTGAAGCTCCGTCAGATCGTTGTCGCGCAAGAGTTCGGCCAAGGCCCGAATGAAGGCGACGTCCCGTTGCTGCCTGTCGTCCGATCCCTCTGCCATGCGGCTGCCCCCTCTCGTTCGCTTTCGTTTCCTCTAGCCGATGCCCGGAAGAGTGAAAAGCCGCTGCGTCATGCGCGATGGACGACTCTGCCCTGCCCATGTGGCGGGCAGGGCGCGCAATGGCAAGGCGTTGGCGGGAAACGGGCGCGCGTCAAAAATTTTCTCTTTGGTCAAAAACGGTATCTATGGCAGCGTATTGCAATCGATGGAGCGCCAGCCAGGGAGGCCAGCTGCAATGTCCAACTCACCCCGTACACCGGGCGTTGCCGGGGGTCGGCTCGATCCGCAATCCTATGCGTCGAACTTCAACGACGTTGCTCCGCCCTTCGACGGGCATGAGGCGATGGTGGCAGCGGACCGGTGCTATTTCTGTCACGACGCGCCGTGCATCACCGCGTGTCCGACGGCGATCGACATCCCGCTCTTCATTCGCCAGATCCAGACCGGCCAGCCCGAGGGTGCGGCGAAAACGATCTTCGACCAGAACATCCTGGGCGGGATGTGCGCGCGTGTCTGCCCCACGGAGACGCTCTGCGAGGAGGCCTGCGTACGCGAGGCGGCCGAGGGCAAGCCTGTCGAGATCGGGCGATTGCAGCGCTTTGCGACGGACACCGTCATGGCCAAGGGCGCGCATCCGTTCGAGCGCGCGGCGGCGACGGGCAAGCGCATTGCCGTTGTCGGTGCGGGGCCGGCGGGGCTTGCCTGTGCGCACCGGCTGGCCATGAAGGGGCATGACGTCGTGATGATGGACGCACGCGAGAAAGCGGGCGGCCTCAACGAGTACGGCATCGCGGCCTACAAGACGGTCGGCGGGTTTGCGGAAGCCGAGGTGGAGTGGCTGCTGAAGATCGGCGGGATCGAGCTTCGCACGGGCCAGCGCCTGGGCCGCGAGCTCTCGTTGCAGGCCCTGCAAGCGGAGTACGATGCGGTGTTCCTCGCGATTGGTCTTGCAGGGGTGAATGCGCTGCGCTCCGAGGGCGAAGAGCACTCCAACGTGCAGGACGCGGTCGATTTCATTGCCGAACTCCGCCAGGCGACGGACCTGTCGCGGGTGGCCGTTGGCCGCAACGTGGTGGTGATCGGCGGCGGCATGACGGCGGTGGACGCGGCGGTTCAGTCGAAGCTGCTCGGCGCCGAAAACGTCACGATCGTGTACCGCCGGGGGCAGGACAGGATGTCCGCCTCGACCCACGAGCAGGATCTGGCCGCCTCGAAGGGCGTGCGGATCGTCACCGGCGCGGCGCCGACGCGCATCCTCGGCAGGGATCATCTGGAGGCGGTGGAGTTCGCCTACACCGAGGAGGGGCCGGAGGGGCTGGAGCGCTCCAGCGAGACCTTCCGGCTGAAGGCCGATCAGGTTTTCAAGGCGATCGGCCAGCGCCTCGCCGGCGCGCCGGAGGATGTGCACCTCGAAGGCGGCAAGATCGAAGTGAACGGGCCCGGCCGCACCAGCCGCGACGGCGTCTGGGCCGGGGGCGATTGCGCCACCGGGGGAGACGACCTGACCGTGACGGCTGTGGCCGAGGGGCGCGATGCGGCCGAAGACATTCACGCGAAGCTCACCGGCGCGGCGCGGATCGCCGCGGAGTAGGGAGAAGCCCACATGGCCTATATCGACGGTTTCGTCATGGCGGTGCCATCGGACCGGAAGGACGCGTTTCTGGAGCATGCCCGGCATTTCGACGCCCTCCTGATGGAGTATGGCGCCCTGCGCGTCGTCGAGTGCTGGGAAGATGACGTCCCGGAGGGCAAGCTGACGTCCTTTCCCATCGCGGTGCAGCGCGCCGACAATGAAACGGTCGCGTTCGCCTGGGCCGAATGGCCCGACAAGGCGACGCGCGACTCGGCCTTCGCCGCAATGGATACCGACAAGCGATTCAGCGAGGGGCCGCAGATGCCCTTTGATGGCAAGCGCATGATATTTGGCGGTTTTTTGCCGATTCTCGACATAGCCAAGGAGTAACGGAACCATGGCCGATCTGACGACAGACTTCGTGGGGATCAAATCCCCGAATCCGTTCTGGCTCGCCTCGGCGCCGCCGACGGACAAGGAATACAACGTGCGCCGGGCCTTCGAGGCCGGTTGGGGCGGGGTCGTCTGGAAGACGCTTGGCGAGGAAGGACCCCCGGTCGTGAACGTGAACGGCCCACGCTACGGCGTCGTTTACGGCGCGGACAGGCGCGTGTTGGGGATCAACAATATCGAGCTGATCACCGACCGCCCGCTGGAGGTGAACCTGCGCGAGATCAAGGCGGTGAAGCGGGATTATCCCGACCGCGCGATGGTCGTCAGCCTGATGGTGCCCTGCGAGGAGGAGGCGTGGAAGGCGATCCTGCCGCTCGTCGAGGACACCGGCGCGGACGGGATCGAGCTGAATTTCGGCTGCCCGCACGGCATGAGCGAGCGCGGCATGGGCTCCGCTGTGGGGCAGGTGCCTGAATACATCGAGATGGTGACGCGCTGGTGCAAGCAGCACACCCGTATGCCCGTGATCGTGAAGCTCACACCCAACATCACGGATGTCCGCTATCCCGCGCGTGCTGCGAAGGCGGGGGGCGCGGACGCGGTCTCGCTCATCAACACGGTGAATTCCATAACGTCTGTGAACCTCGATACGATGGCGCCCGAGCCGATGATCGACGGCAAGGGTACGCATGGCGGCTATTGCGGCCCGGCGGTGAAGCCGATGGCGCTCAACATGGTCGCCGAGATCGCGCGCGACGCCGAGACGGCGGGCATGCCGATCTCGGGTATCGGCGGGGTGACGACGTGGCGCGACGCGGCAGAGTTCCTCGCGCTTGGCGCGGGCAACGTGCAGGTGTGTACTGCGGCGATGACCTATGGCTTCAAGATTGTGGAGGAGATGAAGGCCGGTCTCTCGGGCTGGATGGACGAGAAGGGCTACACCTCTGTCGCCGCCGTGTCGGGCCGGGCCGTGCCGAACGTGACCGACTGGCAGCACCTCAACCTCAACTACGTCACCAAGGCGCGCATCGATCAGGACAGCTGCATCAAGTGCGGCCGCTGCTACGCGGCGTGCGAGGATACCAGCCACCAGGCGATTTCGATGAGCCCGGATCGCGTGTTCGAGGTGGTCGACGCGGAATGCGTGGCGTGCAACCTCTGCGTCGATGTCTGCCCCGTCGAGGCCTGCATCACGATGGAGCGGCTGGAGGCGGGCGTGGTCGATCCGCGCACGGGCCTGACGGTATCGGACGATCATGCGGACTGGACTGCACACCCCAACAACCCGTCCGTCGGCAAGGTGGCCGCTGAGTAGGAGCCGCTGGATTTCGCCTGATTTCGTCAGGTTCCCGCCCAACGCGTGACGCACATCTCGCGGATGGATATTCCGGCCCTGCGGCGCTATCCCGCCGTGGGGCCGGTTTGCGTGGAGCAAAGAGAGGGTTGCGGGTTGGGTCGTCAGAACGTCAGCGTCATCATGCCTGTCTTGAACAGCGTCACCACCGTCGGGCCGGCGATCGCGTCGATCCTGGCCGAGCCAGAGGTGGCCGAACTGATCGTGGTGGACGATGGCTCCACCGACGGGTCGCGCGAGGTGATCGAGGCGGTCGATGATCCACGCCTGCGCTTGATCGACGGGCCAAAGGCGGGCCTCGCCCCCGTCTACAACAGGGGGATGTTCGAGGCGACGTCGGATTACATCGCGTTTTGTGACCACGACGACTTCTATTCGGAGGGGCGTTTTGCCTGGCAAACCGAATTTCTCGACGCCAACCCCGACTATGTCGCAGTGGCAGGTGCCTTTGCCACGACGGACATGGATCTGAGAGTTCAGGTCCCGCTCGATTATGCCGAGGCGGAGCGGGATACCGAAGAGGAGCTGCGCAACGCGACGCTCGTCTCCCATATCAACGCGTGGCTGATCCGGCGCGAGACGGCTTTCGCGGTCGGTGGACGGCGCAACTGGTTCGAAGTGGCCGACGATCTCGATCTGCAGTTTCGGATCGGCGGGCAGGGCAAGGTGCGCTTTGTTCCGAAGGTCACCTACGTGCACCGGCTGAACTCCAACTCCGTGACGCATACGCTCGCGCAGGCGCGCATGGACTTTTTTGACAACGCGGCCAAGCGGTTCGCGCTTCAACGACGCGATGGCGGGGAGGACGACCTGCAGCGGGGCGAGCCGCCTGCGTACAACGTCTCGCCGGATGATGCGCGGCGGCGGAATGCGTCGCTGCATATCGCCGGGCACCTGATGTCTTACGCTCATGTTCTGCGCAGCCGGGGCGAGTACGGCGAAGCATTGCGCAACGCGGGGTGGGCCGTTCGTATGGACGCGCGCAACCCGGACACTTGGCGGACGTATCTCGGGATCCTGCGGCACCGCGTGCTGCACGCGCTCGGCCTGCGCCGTGTAGCCGGGCGGGACGGCTGACCGGTTCTTGAGCGTGGTGCGTTGGGGGCGTGCGATCGGCCGCGCAGCCCTTCGCGGCGGGCGGGTCAGCGGGGTGCCAGCCCGTCGATCAACAGGCGCTCAAGCGCTTGCGCGGCATCGGGAAAGCGCGTGGCTGCCTTGTCTCCGAGAAGCGCTGTCACCTGCGCATCGAAATCCGCGTAGTGCTGGGTGACGGCCCAGAGCGCGAAGATCAGGTGGTGGGGATCGACAGCCGACAGGCGGCCCTGTGCGATCCAGCCCTCGATGATGGCGGCTTTCTCGTCTACCAGCGCGCGCAGTGTATCGCCCAGGATCGGCCCGATCACCGGTGCGCCGTTCATAACCTCGTTGGCAAAGAGCCGGCTTTCGCGCGGCATCTCGCGGCTCATGTCGAGTTTGCGGGTTAGATACGTGCGCAACTCATCGAGCGGTTCGCCCGCGGGATCGATCTGGCGGAGCGGGGCGAGCCACTTGTCCAGCAGACCCGTCAGCAGGGCGTTATGGATCGCCGCCTTGCCGCGGTAGTAATAGAGCAGGTTCGGCTTCGAGAGGCCGGCGGCCGCCGCGATTTCGTCCAGCGTGGCGCCGCGAAACCCCTTCTCCGAGAACACCGTGAGCGCGGCCTCGAGGATCGCGGCGCGGTTCCTGGCCTGTATGCGCGTTTCGGGCTTTGTGCCCTGTGCTGTCGCACCGGTCATTCCATTGATCCTGTCACCACGCTTGCTTGTGGGCCGGGAGTACGCCGTGTAGCGTTCTTGACAGCGATACCTCTTTTCAATCTCTCGCGCGAGTGCGCGTTGCAACTGGAGTGCGCCATGGCTCTCGACCGTCGCCCCGCCCCCAATGACCTGTCTGCCTTCTGGATGCCGTTCACCGCGAACCGGCAGTTCAAGTCGGCCCCCCGCATGATGGTGGCGGCCGAGGGTATGCACTACACCACTTCCGACGGGCGCCAGGTGCTCGACGGCACCTCGGGCCTGTGGTGCTGCAACGCCGGGCACAAGCGTCCGAAGATCGTCGAGGCGATCCAGCAGCAAGCCGAAGAACTGGACTATGCGCCCGCGTTCCAGATGGGGCATCCCAAGGCATTCGAACTGGCCTCCGCCCTCCGGGACATGGCGCCGGAGCCGTTCGAGCACGTGTTCTTCACCAATTCCGGGTCGGAGGCCGTGGAATCGGCGCTCAAGATCGCGCTGGCCTACCATCGGGCCCGTGGCGATGGCGCGCGTACCCGGCTCATCGGGCGCGAGCGCGGCTATCACGGTGTCAACTTCGGCGGCATCTCCGTGGGCGGGATCGTCTCCAACCGCAAGGTGTTCGGCACGCTTCTGACGGGGGTCGACCATCTGCCCCACACGCACTTGCCCGAAGACAACGCCTTCAGCCGTGGTCAGCCCGAGCATGGCGCGCACCTGGCCGACGATCTCGAGCGGATCGTGGCGCTGCACGGGGCGGAAACGATCGCGGCGGTGATCGTGGAGCCGATGGCGGGGTCGACCGGCGTTCTGTTGCCGCCAAAGGGCTACCTGAAGCGGCTGCGCGAGATCTGTACGCGGCACGGCATCCTTCTGATCTTCGACGAGGTGATCACGGGCTTCGGCCGGCTGGGCTCCAGCTTCGCTGCGGAGCATTTCGAGGTGATGCCGGACCTGATCACCTGTGCCAAGGGCCTGACGAACGGCGTGATCCCGATGGGCGCGGTGCTCGCGACGGACGCGATCCACGATGCCTTCATGAAGGGGCCGGAGCACCTGATCGAGCTGTTCCACGGCTATACGTATTCCGGCAACCCGATGGCGTCCGCTGCCGGGCTCGCGACACTCGAGACGTACCGCGAGGAAGGATTGTTTCAGCGCGCCGCCGATCTGGCGAGCTATTGGGAAGACGGGCTGCATTCCTTGCGCGATTGCCCCCATGTGATCGACATCCGCAACATGGGGCTGATCGGCGCCGTTGAGCTGGAGCCGATCGCGGGCGAGCCGACCAAACGCGCGTTCTCGGCGTTCCTCGATGCCTACGAGAGCGGGATCCTGATCCGGACGACCGGAGACATCATCGCGATGTCGCCGCCGCTCATTATCGAGAAATCGCACATAGATCAGCTCTTTGCCACGCTCAGAGACGTCCTGATGCGGACGGCTTAGCGCCGGACGTGCGCAGTGCGAGCGCAGGGAAGGGACGTGCCGGTCGCGGTAGCGACGGCGTTGTCGGCGACGTGGCGTGTGCGCTTTGGCCGTGCGCCAAACGGGCGACACGCGTCTGGCCTGGCCTTAGGGGCGCCGCGCCGTGAGCCTGCCGGACCGGGATAATGACGACAGGCTGGCCGAGGAGATCGTTCGGCGTCACGCCGACACGCTCGGCGCTGGCCCGCTTGTCCTCGACCCGGTGCGCACGGCGCGGATCGAAACCAAGGGCGATGGGGTCGACGACGCTCCGAGCAAGTACATCTTTCGGGACAGTGCCGGGGCTCCGCGTGTCTTTCTCGCGGTCTCGCCGCCCGCGTTTCCGACGGCGATGGCGGATTGGGTACGCCCGGCACAACAGATCCACGCGCGCCTTACCCCTGCCGCGGCGGAGGCCGTTGCCCTTCCCCTCGTGACGGGAGAGACAGCTGACGCGCGCAGCTACGCCATCTGGCCCTACTTCGCGCCGTGGTCGAGCCGGCGGCTTGCAAGGGCGCTTCAGGTGGGGTGGTGGTCGAAGGAGGTTGTCGGGTGGCTCTCGGCACTCGCCAACGAGACGCGAGAGCCGCTCGAGACGGTCGACGCGCGCGCGGATGCGCTTTGGACGCCGCTTGAATATCTCACCGGTGCAGAGGGGGTGCCGCCCCATATTCAGCGCCTCGCGCGCCGCACAATGGAGCAGGCGCGGGCATCGGACACGGCCCATGTCTGCGTTGCCCATCACGGCGATTTCTGGTCGGGCAACATCATGCGGGCGCATCGGAGGGACAGGACCGGCACGGCCTTGCGGGTGATCGACTGGGGCGCGGCGCGGGCGACGGGCGTGCCCTATTACGATCTCGTGCGCTTCATCGAAACCTCGCCTGCGGGCGTCCGGCAGGTGATCGGCCCGTGGGCCATGCGCCGCTACGCGCGCGCGACCGGTCTGCCAAAGGAGCTTGCGCCGCTCTACCTTTTGGCGGGGTTGGGTCGGCTTGGCCTCGAACCCGGCGAGTTTCCGATGCCGCGCTATGTCGCCCTCGTCGAGCGGCAGGTGGCGATCCTCGCATGGCTCTATCCGCAGATGCGCCGGCTCTACGCCTAGGCCGCACACGCCAAACTGTCGCGTATTTCACTGCGCCGTCGTATCGGGGTTGAACACGCCCCAAGGTCTGGCAAGCTGGGCTGGGCATGGACGAACGGTAGCGGGAGCGTGAGATGGGGTCGCCTTACGACAATATGAAGATTGATGGCTCACGCCTTTGGGACAGCCTGATGGAGATGGCCAAGATCGGTCCCGGCATAGCGGGCGGCAACAACCGCCAGACGGTAACGGACGCCGACGCCGAGGGGCGCGCGGTCTTCCAGTCCTGGTGCGAGGCGGCCGGCTGCTCGATGGGCGTCGACCAGATGGGGACGATGTTCGCGCGTCGCGAAGGGACCGATCCGGATGCGCTGCCAGTCTATGTCGGCTCGCATCTCGACACGCAGCCGACGGGTGGCAAGTACGACGGTGTTCTGGGCGTGCTCGGAGGGCTGGAGATCGTCCGCTCGCTCAACGACCTCGGGATCAAGACGAAACACCCCATCGTCGTGACGAACTGGACCAATGAGGAGGGCACGCGGTTTGCCCCCGCGATGCTGGCGTCGGGTGTTTTCGCCGGGATGCATGAGCTCGACTGGGCCTACGGGCGTGAGGACGCCGACGGCAAGCGCTTTGGCGACGAACTGGAGCGCATTGGCTGGAAGGGCGAGGAAGCCGTCGGATCGCGGGACATGCATGCCTTCTTCGAGCTTCACATCGAGCAGGGGCCGATCCTCGAAGCCGAGGACAAGGAGATCGGCGTCGTCACGCACGGTCAGGGCCTGTGGTGGCTGGAGGTGACGCTGACGGGCAAGGATGCGCATACCGGGTCGACGCCGATGAACATGCGCGTGAATGCCGGGCTCGGGATGGCGCGGATCACCGAGGCGGTGCACCGGGTTGCGATGGCGCACCAGCCCAACGCCGTGGGTGCGGTGGGGCAGGCGAATGTCTACCCGAATTCGCGCAACGTGATCCCGGGCAAGGCCGTCTTCACCATCGATATCCGCTCCCCGGAGCTGGAAAAGCTGACGTCGATGCGCGCGCAGCTCGAAAAGGAAGCGGCTGGGATCGCCGAGGACCTGGGGCTGGAGATGGCGATCGAGCCGGTGGGCCATTTCGACCCGGTGACGTTCGACGACGGCTGCGTGACAGCCATCCGCGCGGCGGCGGAGCGGCTGGGATACTCGCACCGCAACCTCGTCTCCGGAGCAGGGCACGATGCGTGCTGGATCAACCGCGTGGCGCCAACGGCGATGGTGATGTGTCCGTGCGTCGACGGGCTGTCGCACAACGAGGCCGAGGATATCACGCCGGAATGGGCCGAGAAGGGGACGAACGTGCTCTTTCACGCGGTGGTCGAAACCGCCGGGATCGTGGAGTGAAACCGTGGATCGCCCTTCTGATCGCCGGGGCGATCCTGGTGCACGGGTGGCTGACCTGGATGGGTCAGCGCTACAGCTTCAGGGTGATCGACGACACCACGCTGGTGCGGATGAACACGCTGACAGGGGGCTTCGCCATCTGTTCGGTGCGGGGGGCCTTCCTGAGCGCGGACAGAACGATCGTATGTGGATCGGAGGGGGTATCGGATGACTAGGGTACGATCCGTCGTGGGGTGTGGGGCGCTGGCGTTGCTGGCGGGCGCGGCAATGGCCGATGTCAAAACCAGCGGCGCCTACTGGGATTGGCAACTCGACAGCCCGGTCGATTATTCGGTCGACGTCGAGGTGCTGGTCATGGACCTGATGGAGACGAGTTCCACCGACATTGCGGATCTCGACGCACGCGGTGTGAAGACGGTGTGCTATGTCTCGATCGGGGCGGCTGAGAACTACCGGGACGATTACGACCAGTTTCCGGCCGAGTTGCTGGGCAACGACTATTACGGCTGGCCGGACGAGAAATTCATCGACATCCGGGCGCTCGACGTCGTGCTGCCGATCATGCAGGCGCGGATCGACGACTGCGCCGCGCGCGGCTTCGACGCCATCGAGCCCGACAACATGGACACGTGGGACAACGATACGGGCTTTCCGCTTACGCGTGAGGACCAGGTCGCCTACGTGACCGCGATCGCGGCCTATGCCCACGGGAAGGGGCTCGAGATCGCGCAGAAGAACGCGCCGGCGCTGATCGAGGAGCTGCATACGCTGTTCGATTTCGCCATTGTCGAGGCGTGTTTCCAGTGGGATTTCTGCGACATGTACGGGCCTTACCTCGAAGCGGGCAAGGACGTGCTGGCCGCGGAGTATCCGGAGACCGGGATCGATATGGCCGAGGTGTGCCGCTATGCCGACGAGAGCGGCATCAAGTTCATCTTCAAGGCCCGGGAGCTCGCGTCGGGGTTCCTGACCTGTTGAGCGGCGGTATCGGGGCGGGTTGCAGGCGTCGGCATTTCGCTTGAACCGGCAGGGCAAAGTTGCGACGCTTTGAAGGTATTTGGGCCAAGATGAAGGGGCGAGCCTGCGCTTGCCCTAGACGGGGGTGATGCGATGTCGAAAGTGATCAAGGGCGGCACGGTGGTGACGGCCGATCGGCAGTGGAAGGCCGACGTGCTCATCGAGGGCGAGAAGATCGCGGCTGTCGGCGAGAACCTGACCGGCGACGAGGTGATCGACGCCTCCGAAGCCTACGTGATCCCCGGCGGCATCGATCCGCATACGCATCTGGAGATGCCGTTCATGGGGACGACGGCGGCGGAGACGTTCGAGAGCGGCACGTTCGCGGCGGCGGCTGGCGGCACGACGATGCTTGTCGATTTCTGCCTGCCGGGCGATGGCTCGCTGCTGGATGCGATCGACGAGTGGGATCGGAAGTCGCGCGATCAGATCTGCGTCGATATCTCCTATCACATGGCGATCACGGGCTGGTCGCAGCAGATCTTCGAGGACATGGAGAAGGTCGTGAAGGAACGGGGGATCAACACCTTCAAGCACTTCATGGCCTACAAGGGCGCCCTGATGATCGAGGACGACGAGATGTATGCGTCGTTCAAGCGGTGTGCCGAGCTGGGGGCGATGCCGCTGGTGCATGCGGAGAACGGCGACATCGTGCAGGAGCTGCAACAGAAATACATGGCCGAGGGCGTGACGGGCCCCGAGGGGCACGCCTATTCGCGCCCTCCCGAGGTGGAGGGGGAAGCCGCTAACCGGGCGATCATGATCGCGGATGCGGCGGGGGTGCCGCTCTACATCGTGCATGTGTCGTGCGAACAGGCGCATGAAGCGATCCGGCGGGCACGGCAGAAGGGCATGCGCGTCTATGGCGAGCCGCTGATTCAGCATCTGACGCTCGACGAGAGCGAGTATTTCAACAAGGACTGGCAGTACGCCGCGCGCCGCGTGATGTCGCCGCCGTTCCGCTCGAAGGACCATCAGGACGGGCTGTGGAACGGTCTCGCGGCGGGCTCGCTGCAGGTGGTCGCGACGGATCATGCCGCGTTCAACGATGAACAGAAGCGGATGGGCGTTGGAGATTTCACCCGCATTCCAAACGGCACCGGCGGGCTGGAGGAGCGGCTGGCGATGCTGTGGACGCGGGGTGTCGATACCGGGCGTCTGACGCCGGAGGAGTTCGTTGCGATCACCTCCACCAACATCGCCAAGATCCTCAACATCTATCCGATGAAGGGCGCCTTGGTGCCTGGTGCAGATGCGGATGTGGTTGTGTGGGATCCGGGGCTGCGGCGCACGATCGAGGTTGGTGCGCAGAAATCCATCATTGATTACAACGTGTTCGAGGGGATGGAGGTGACGGCGCAGGCGCGCTTTACGCTCTCGCGTGGCGAGGTCGTCTGGGCGTATGGCCAGAACAGCCAGTCCGCGCCGGGGCGGGGCAAGTTCGTGCGGCGGCCGCCGCTGACGTCGCCGGCCAAGGCGCTCTCGACGTGGAAGGCGCTCACGACGCCGCGCAAGATCGAGCGCGATCCGCACAACATTCCGGCCGGGGTGTGATGCGATCGGAGGGTGAGGGCTCAGCTCTGCGGGACAAGGCTTTCGAGGTCGGGGCGCAGCCCGACGGGTTCTTGTTCATGCGGGTCGGTGCGGGCGATCACCGCGCGTGTCGTCGTTGTCCCTCGGTTGAGTGGAAGATGAGGGACACCGGACTGAATCTAGACGATCTCGCCGGGCTCCGTCGCCATGTGGTGTTTGAGCGCATCTCCCCAGGACTTCTCCGCCGCGCATTCGGGCACTTAGATCGTCGTCTCATGGCATTCGTGAAGGTGTCCTTTCGCGCGGCCACCGGGCGGGATGGACAGCAGATGCATACAGATGCCGTGCGCCCCCATCGTTTCACGCGAGACATCTTCGAAGTAGTCAAACCTTTGCTTTCCGGAGTTCGCCTCGGAAGGACGCACCTACCGACAGGCGGGCTGTTTCGTGGCGGGTGATGTCATGGTGGACCTGGGGGAAATGGGTGACGGGTTGCAAGAGCGCAGGGCGAGTGTTGCGGAGTCAAGCGTCATACATGCGCAAGGCCTCGACCTGACGTTTCAGACGGCCGACGGACCCGTGCAGGCCCTGCGGGACGTCAACCTCGAGATCTCGAAAGGCGATTTCGTATCGTTCATCGGACCTTCGGGATGCGGCAAGACGACCTTCCTGCGGGTGGTGGCGGCGCTGGAGCAGCCGACGGGTGGCACCATACAGGTCAACGGGATGAGCCCGGACGACGCGCGGCGGGCGCGGGCCTATGGCTACGTGTTTCAGGCGGCGGGGCTCTATCCGTGGCGAACGATCGCCGGGAACATCAAGCTGCCGCTGGAGATCATGGGGTTTTCCAAGGCCGAGCAAGAGGAGCGCGCCGCGCGGGTGCTGAAACTGGTCGAGCTGGAAGGCTTTGGCAAGAAGTTCCCCTGGCAACTCTCTGGTGGGATGCAGCAACGGGCCTCGATTGCCCGCGCGCTGTCATTTGACGCGGAGATCCTGCTGATGGACGAGCCGTTTGGGGCTTTGGACGAGATCGTGCGGGATCGGCTCAACGAAGAGCTGCTGCGGCTTTGGGCGTCGACGGGTAAGACTGTCGGGTTCGTGACGCATTCGATCCCCGAGGCGGTGTACCTGTCGACGAAGATCGTGGTGATGTCGCCCCGGCCCGGGCGGATCACCGATGTTATCGAAAGCGATCTGCCGCGCGAGCGCCCGCTCGAGATCCGGGACACGCCGGAGTTTCTTGCGCTCGCGCATCGCGTGCGGGAGGGGCTGCGGGCCGGTCATGCCTATGAGTGAGGCGCCCGGCATACCGCCCATGCGGCGCGGCGTGCCGGGTGACGCACCAGCCTGCGCGGATATCCTGAAGGACTGGATCGACACGCGGGCATGGATGCCGCGGGTCCACACGCCCGAGGACGTGGCGGCGTTCTACGCGGATTTCGTTTTCGTGGAGCGCGACGTGTGGGTCATCGGGGAGCCTTTGGCCGGGTTCATGGCCCTCGACCGTGCCGAAGACTGCGTGACGGCGCTTTACGTGGCAACGCCCGGACGGGGTCTTGGCAAGGCCCTCCTGGATCGGGCGAAGGCGGGGCGCGCGGCGCTGACGCTGTGGACGTTTCAGGCCAATGCGGACGCCCGGCGATTCTATGCGCGGGAAGGGTTTAGCGAGGTGCGGCGCACGGACGGGGACAACGAGGAAAGTCTGCCAGACGTCCTGCTGCGCTGGGAGCGGGGGCAGGATGGCTGACGCGACGCTTGAGAGCACGGGCGGCGTGGGACGAGGCGCACCGGGGGCGGGCTGGCTCGGCGCGCTGTGGCGGAGCGTGATGCCGGTTTGCGTTGTGGTGTTTGCGCTCGTGGCCTTCTGGTATGCCGCGTGCGTCCCGATGAACACGAAGGATGCGCTCACGCAGGCCGAACGTGGCGGTGCCGTTGTCGTGCCCGAAGGGGCAGGGGTACGGCGCGACATGTCGCCGTGGGGTCTGATGGTGAGCAATCGGGGAAGCCTCGGCGGGGTATGGTCGATGGATCGGCCCCGGCTGCCCGCGCCGCATCAGGTCGCAAGCGAGCTCTGGTCGACGAGCATCGGAATGGCGTTGCAGGGTCGGATGTGGTCGAACCGGTCTCTCTTTACCCATGCCTGGGTCACGCTCTCTGCCACGCTATTGGGATTCGGGATCGGGACGGCGTTGGGGGTGCTGCTGGCTGTCGGGATCGTGCACAATCGGGCGATGGACATGTCGGTGATGCCTTGGGCGATCGCGAGCCAGACGATCCCCATCCTTGCGATTGCGCCCATGATCATCGTGGTTCTGAATTCGGTCGGTGTATCAGGATTGTTGCCCAAGGCGTTGATTTCGGCGTACCTTTCCTTCTTTCCGGTGGTCGTCAGCATGGTGAAGGGGCTGCGGAGCCCGGACGCGATGCAGCTCGACCTGCTGACCACCTATTCCGCGAGCAAGGCCGAGACCTTCTGGAAGCTGCGGCTGCCGGCCTCGACGCCCTATTTCTTCACATCGCTGAAAGTGGGGATCGCGGCGGCGCTTGTCGGCGCGATTGTTGGCGAGCTGCCGACCGGGGCTGTCGCGGGCCTGGGAGCACGGTTGCTGGCGGGAAGCTACTACGGGCAGACTGTCCAGATCTGGTCCGCGCTTTTTGCGGCAGCGATCCTCGCGGCACTTCTCGTCGGGTTGATCGGCCTGCTTCAGCGCGTGGTTCTGCGCCGCATGGGGCTTGTGCGATGAGGCCGGCGCCGGAGCCGGGCGGCCGGGGGCGGGACGCCTCCGGCGGAGGTACTTGGGCCAAGATGAAGGGGGCGGTGTGACGCTCGTTGCCGGATCACTGGTGTTTTGGCTTGCCGCGTGGTGGGTCAATGTGCGGATCGCGGCGTCGCGGTGGGCGGGGACCCTTGGTGCCCGGTTGGCCGTGCCGGTGATTTTCGGCGCCACGCTGCTGGTGCTTTGGGAGGGGCTGGTGCGCGGGCTTGCCGTGCCCGGTGTGATCCTGCCACCGCCCTCTGCGATCGCTGTCCGGTTCGCCGGGTCGACGGAGATCCTCTGGGCGGACTTTGTCCAGACTTTCGTGAAGGGGGCGTTGTCCGGGTACGTCATCGGTGCGTGTGCGGCGTTTGCTGTGGCGTTGCTCGCGGATCGCTACGATTTTCTGCGCCGCGGGGTGTTGCCGGTGGGCAGCTTCATGGCCGCGTTGCCGATTGTCGGGACGGCCCCGATCCTGGTGATGTGGTTCGGCTTTGACTGGGAGTCGAAGGCGGCGGTGGTTGTGGTGATGGTGTTCTTCCCCATCCTCGTGAACACGGTGGAGGGATTGCGCTCCAGCGATCCGATGCAGCGGGATCTGATGTTCACCTATGCGGCGTCTCCGGTGCAGACGCTGCTGAAGCTGCGCTTGCCCGGGGCGATGCCTTTCATCTTCAACGGGCTCAAAATCGCGACAACGCTGGCGCTCATCGGGGCGATTGTTGCAGAGTTTTTCGGCTCTCCCACCGTGGGCATGGGCTTTCGCATTTCCACCGAGGTGGGGCGGCTTGCGCTCGACATGGTTTGGGCGGAGATTGTCGTCGCCGCGCTGGCGGGGTCGGCGTTTTACGGGGCCGTTGCTCTGATCGAGCGGCGTGTCACGTTCTGGCATCCGTCGCAACGACGGCGGTGAAACAACAACATGGAGGTATAGTGATGAAGCATTGGGTATTGGGAGCCGCGCTGGCGGCATCGGGCAGCGCCGTGATGGCTGCGGACGAGGTCCGGCTGCAATTGCAGTGGGTGACGCAGGCGCAGTTTGCCGGGTACTACGTGGCGCTGGATCAGGGGTTCTACGAGGCAGAGGATCTTGACGTGACGATCCTGCCGGGTGGACCGGATATTGCACCGCCGCAAGTGCTTGCCGGGGGTGGTGCGGACGTCATGCTGAACTGGATGCCGTCGGCGTTGGCGGCACGGGAGCGGGGTTTGCCAGTGGTGAACATCGCGCAGCCGTTCAAGACGTCCGGGCTGATGCTGACTTGCTGGAAGGACAGCGGGATCACGGGGCCCGAGGACTTCAAGGGACGGACGATCGGCGTGTGGTTCTTCGGGAACGAGTATCCGTTCCTGAGCTGGATGAGCCAAGAGGGCATTCCAACCGATGGCGGCGAAGATGGCGTGACCGTGCTCAAGCAGGGTTTCAACGTGGATCCGCTGCTGCAACGCCAGGCCGATTGCATCTCGACGATGACCTACAACGAGTATTGGCAGGTGATTGATGCCGGGGTCAGCCCGGATGAGCTCATCACCTTCAAGTACGAGGATATGGGCGTCGCGACGTTGGAAGACGGGATGTACGTGCTTGAGGAAAACCTCGACGATCCCGCATTCGTGGGAAAGATGGAGCGGTTTGTGCGCGCCTCGATGCAGGGCTGGAAATGGGCCGAGGAGAATCCGGACCAGGCTGCGATGATTGTTCTGGACAACGATATGACCGGTGCCCAGACCGAAGAGCACCAGAAACGTATGATGGGCGAAATCGCAAAGCTCACTGCAGGCTCGAATGGCACGCTCGATCCGGCGGATTTCTCTCGCACCGTTCAGACTTTGCTCGCTGGCGGCTCCGATCCGGTGATCACGGCGGAACCTGAGGGAGCATGGACGCACGCGATTACGGATGCGGCGTTGAACTGACCTCGGTAGCCAATTGGGACGAGCCGAAGCATTTGGACCCTTTGGACCTTCGAGTGCCGGGCAGGCTCTGTATCTGCCGACTTTGATGACGTGGTCCGCCCTGTATCGGGCGGGCCGCCCTAGCCATTCTGGCGATAGGCTGGCCGTGGCTCATGCGGCGTCATAGGGCAGCCGGTTAGGGCCGATGGCGTCGGGCGAGGCGGGCATAGGCGTCGGGTCATTCCGGCCGGGTACGCCCTGTGCGCGGACCTCCGCGGCCTCTTCGCGCAGGCGCGATATCTCCTGCATCATTTCCGTCGGGATCTGAGCATAGGACTTGAGGGGCCCTGCAGGCTCAGCGGGCTCAAGTTTCGGGCCAAGGCTATCGTCATCAGATGCCGGAGGCTGCGGAGCAACCAACTCGGTCTGCAGCCTCTTTTCGCCAAGGTCACTCGATTCCGAAGTCTCTGGTGGCGGTTCTACGGGCTCCACCGTCAGTGCCGGTGTGGCTGAGTATGCGGACGTCGACGCGCCCGCCGCGGGTGCAGCGGCATCCTGCCGTTTTTCTGACTGCGTCGCGGCTCCTTGTTCTGCGGGCCCGCGTGCAACCGGGCCAAATCCAACGGGTATCATGATCAAATGCTCCGTTAAGAGCGCCCCCACCTGGACAGCATGCCCGCGAGTTGTGAAGACGCCCTTAACGCGGTCAGGATTCTTTGCGGGCTCACTCGGACACCGCGCAAGGGGGCGGAGAGCCGAGTGGGTACCCCGCACCCCCACATCATGCGCGGTTCATCCGGTTCTCAATCAAGTCGTCGACAACCGCTGGTTCTGCGAGCGTTGAGGTATCTCCGAGTGATCCGTAGTCGTTTTCGGCGATTTTGCGCAGGATTCGGCGCATGATTTTGCCGGATCGGGTTTTTGGCAGGCCGGGGGCCCACTGGATGAGGTCGGGGGCGGCGATCGGGCCGATCTCGGTGCGAACCCATGTGCGGAGCTCTTTTTTCAGCTCATCGGTCGGTTCTACACCGTTCATTAAGGTCACGTAGCAATAAATGCCCTGACCTTTGATGTCGTGCGGGTAGCCCACAACCGCGGCTTCGGCCACCGCCACGTGGGCGACCAGCGCGCTTTCCACTTCGGCCGTCCCCATGCGGTGGCCGGAGACGTTGATCACGTCGTCGACGCGGCCCGTGATCCAGTAGTAGCCATCGCTGTCGCGCCGGCAGCCATCACCGGAGAAGTAATAGCCTTTGTAATCAGAGAAATACGTCTTCTCGAAGCGTTCATGGTCGCCCCAGACGGTGCGCATCTGGCCGGGCCAGCTGTCCTTGATCGCCAGCACGCCCTCGGCCTCGACCGTGTCGAGCTCGGCGCCCGATTGCGGGTCGAGCACCACCGGTTGCACGCCGAAGAAGGGCTTCGTCGCTGAGCCGGGCTTGGTGGCGATCGCGCCCGGTAGCGGGGTGATCAGGTGGCCGCCGGTCTCGGTCTGCCAGAAGGTGTCGACGATCGGGCAGCGGCCGCCGCCGACCTTGTCGTTGTACCAGTTCCAGGCCTCGGGATTGATCGGCTCGCCGACCGTTCCGAGCAGGCGCAGGGAGCTGAGGTCGTGCTTCTCGACCCACTCGTCGCCCTGGCCCATCAGGGCGCGGATCGCGGTGGGGGCGGTGTAGAACTGGTTGACCTTGTGCTTGGCGCAGACCTCCCAGAAGCGGCCGGCATCGGGGTAGGTCGGCACGCCCTCGAACATGATCGTCGTGGCGCCGTTGGCCAGCGGCCCGTAGACGATATAGCTGTGCCCCGTCACCCAGCCGACATCGGCGGTGCACCAGAAGACGTCGCCGTCGTGGTAGTCGAACGTGTACTGGTGGGTCATCGCGGCATAGACGATGTAGCCGCCCGAGCTGTGCACGACGCCCTTGGGCTGGCCGGTGGAGCCCGAGGTATAGAGGACGAAGAGCGGGTCTTCCGCGTTCATCTCGACAGGGGCCTGGTGGTCATCGGCTTCGAGGCGCAGCTCGTTGTAATCGTGGTCGCGGCCCTCGATCCAGGTGGTCTGGTCGCCGGTGCGGCGCACGACCAGGAGGTTGCATTGGTGCGTGACATGGAGCAGGGCCGCGTCGCAGTTGGACTTCAGCGGCGTCTTGCGGCCGCCGCGCGGCGCGTGATCGGCGGTGATGACAAGCTTGGCGTCGCAGCCGTTGATCCGGGCGGCGAGCGCGTCCGAGGAGAAGCCGGCGAACACGATGGAATGGATCGCGCCGATGCGGGCGCAGGCGAGCATGGCGTAGGCGGCTTCGGGGATCATCGGCAGGTAGAGGATGACGCGGTCGCCCTTGCCGACACCCAGCCCCTCGAGGATGTTGGCCATCTTGCAGACTTCGGAGTGCAGCTCACGGTAGGTGATGTGCTTGGCCGGAGTGCTGGGATCGTCCGGTTCCCAGATGATCGCGGTCTGGTCGCCGCGCGTGGCGAGATGCCGGTCGACGCAGTTGGCGCAGACGTTCAGCGTGCCGTCCTCGAACCAGCGGATGTCGATGTTGCCGGGCTCAAACGACGTGTTCTTCACCTTCGTGTAAGGCTTGATCCAGTCAATCCGCTTGCCCTGCTCCCCCCAGAACGCGGCTGGATCCGAAACAGACGCACCGTACAAACGCTCATAAGACGAAGCGTCAATATGCGCAGAGGCCACGGTTTCGGGGGTCGGGTGGTAGATCGGGCTGTCGCTCTTGCTGTCGGACATGGATTTCTCCCAGTGGTCTGCGATACGACCCCGTCGCGTCTCTGGCTTCCGGGACGTCCGGGATCCTGGATTGGTCAACGTGAGCGTGCCCGTGACCTCGATGTTCATCAATCGGTACAATTGAAGCACCGACCGCACGCACGTGCGCTGCCAGGTGGCAGCGAATGGTACCAGGGCAGCGTTTGCTCGCGTGGTCGCGGCCCGAGGGGGGCCGCGCCGGGCGGGTTCTGGCTCGCTAGATCGCGAGGTATTCGGCGCGGAGTTCCGGGCTGTCGAGAACCTCTTGCGCGGAGCCGTCGAAGACGATCTGCCCGCCCTCGAGAATGACCGAGCGGTCGGCGAGTTCGAGCGCACGGACGGCGTTCTGCTCGACGATCACGGTTGTCATACCCTGTTCCTTGATGTGGATGAGGGTTTTCTCGATCTCGTCCACGATCACCGGAGCAAGGCCCTCGTAGGGTTCGTCAAGCAGGAGCACCTTGAGGTCGCGGGCGAGGGCGCGGGCGATCGACAGCATCTGTTGCTCGCCGCCGGAAAGCGTGATGCCCTCCTGCTTGCGCCGTTCGCCGAGGCGCGGGAACAGGTCGTAGATGCGGTCTAGGGACCAGCCGACCGGTGGCACGATCTGTGCAAGCTGCAGGTTTTCCTCGACGGTGAGTCCCGGGATGATCCGGCGATCTTCGGGAACGAGCCCGAGCCCGTTCACAGCAGCCTCATGGCTCGACATGGTGTGCAGACGCTGGTGATCGAGCCAGATCTCGCCGTGGGTCGCCGCCGGTTCGTCGAGGCGGGCGATGGCGCGCAGGGTAGAGGTTTTGCCCGCGCCGTTTCGACCGAGCAAGGCAAGGATCTCGCCCTCGTGCACATTGAAAGAGACGCCTTGCACGATGTAGCTCTCGCCGTAATAGGCATGCAGGTCGTAGACCGACAGGAAGGCTGGAGCGGTGGCCGCCTGATTGGCGCTCTTCGAAAAGTCGGGTTTGACGTTCATCGTTCAACTCCTTGGGGAGAGGCGATTTTTCGTACGAAAAATCGTGTCACGCTGCGTGGCCGAGGTAGGCTTCCTGCACTTTCGGATGTCCCTTGATGTTTTCGGGGACGTCTTCGACGAGGGGCGAGCCCTGCGCCAGAACGGTGATCCGCTCTGCGAGGCTGAAGACCACGTGCATGTCGTGCTCGATGATGACCATCGTGATGTCGCGCGACCGGTTGATCTGCTTGAGAAGCTCGATCGTGTTGTTGGTGTCGGCGCGGGCCATGCCGGCGGTGGGCTCGTCGAGGAGGAGCAAGCGTGGTTTTTGCACGAGGCACATGGCCATCTCGAGCCGTCGCTTGTCGCCACGGGACAGGGAGCTGGCCTGCATTTCGCGCTTTTCGAGCATGTCGACCTCGTCGAGCATCGCCTGGGCTTCGGCGACGATGTCGCTCTCGTCCATCATGTGCTCGTAGGCGTGCATGCGGAACGCACCGTCGCGGCGCGCGAAGCAGGGGATCATGACGTTCTCGAAAACGGTGAGATCGCCGAAGATCTCGGGCGTCTGGAAAACGCGGCTGATGCCCATCTGGTTGATCTCGTAGGACGAGCGCCCGAGAACCGATTGGCCATCGAACATCACCGAGCCGGTATCCGGGATCAGCTTGCCGACGAGACAGTTCAAGAGAGTAGACTTGCCTGCGCCGTTCGGACCGATGATCGCGTGGACCGTGTTTTCGGCGATCGAGAGGTTGACGTCGCCGAGGGCTTGAAGGCCGCCGAACCGCTTATTGACGCCTTTTACTTCGAGGATGCTCATATCGGGTCTCCTCACTCGCCCACGTGGGGCTTGGATTCGGGGTGGTGTTCAGCGTCTGCCGCGGGACCGGTCTTGGTGCGCCGCATCGAGCGCACGACGCGTTGACCGAGCTCGACCAAGCCACCGGGCAGGAAGATCACCACCACCATAAACATCAGGCCAAGGGTCATCAGCCAGCCGTCGCCGACGAACATCTGCGCCACCGTCACAACGCCGCTTTGCAGCCAATCCGGCAGGAAGCTGAAGAGCGAGTTCAGGTCGGTCTCGTTGAGGCGCGAGAAGATGTTCTCGAAGTACTTGATCATGCCTGCTCCGAGGACCGGCCCGATCAGCGTGCCGGCGCCACCCAGAATGGTCATAAGCACGACTTCGCCCGACGCCGTCCAGAACATGCGCTCGGCGCCCGCGAGCGGGTCGACCGCCACCATCAGGCCGCCAGCCAGGCCAGCGTACATGCCGGAGATCACGAAGGCGGCGAGGGTGTAGGGGCGCGGGTTAAGGCCGGTGTAGCCCATGCGGTTCTGGTTCGACTTCACGGCCCGCAGCATCATCCCGAAGGGCGAGCGGAAGATGCGGATCGAGATGTAGAAGCCGAGCAGCATCAGGAGCGCGCAGAAGTAGTAGCCGAAGTTGAAGGTGAAGACCCAGCCGCCGAGCGCCCAGTCGAACCCGTCTCGCATTTCGATGCCGAAGAAGTTCGTCGAGGGGATCACGTTGGCCTCGTTCACGCCTTCGAGCACGCGCGGATCATTGAGCGAGAGCTGCAGGCCGGTCTCGCCCGCCGTAATCGGGGTGAGAACCGAGTAGGCCAGTGCGAAGGACATCTGCGCGAAGGCCAGCGTGAGGATCGAGAAGTAGATCCCCGACCGCCTGAGGCAGACATAGCCGATCACCACCGAGAAAACCCCGGCGACCGCGATCGACGCGAGGATGGCGGGAACGACGTTCACCGTCAGCAACTTCATCATCCAGACCCCGGCATAGGAGCCGAAACCGAGGAAGGCGGCGTGCCCGAAGCTGAGGTAGCCCGTGAGCCCGAAGAGGATGTTGAAGCCGATCGCGAAGATCCCGAAGATCACGAAGCGCTGCATGAGGTCCGGGTAGCCTGCGTTGAACCGCGCGAGCCCGGAGGCTTCGGGGAACGGGTTGAGCAGGAAAGGCGCGAAGACCACGAGTGCGATAACGACAAAGAACAGCGTGGCGTCTTTTTTCGAAAGTCCGAGCATGGATCAGTCCTCCATCACGCCTTTGCGGCCCATCAGCCCGCGCGGGCGAACAAGCAGCACGACGATGGCCACGAGGTAGATAATGACCTGGTTGATTCCGGGCAGCACGTCGATCACGGCCCCCATGGACGCGAAGCTTTCCAGGATTCCGAGCAGGAATCCGGCGAGCACCGCTCCGGGTAAGCTTCCCATTCCGCCGACCACCACGACGACGAAACTCAGCACGAGAAAGTTCATGCCCATGTTGTAGTTGGGCGCGACAATGGGCGTGTACATCACCCCCGCGACACCGGCGACGATGGCAGCGATGGCGAACATGATGGTGAAGCGCTTGTCGATGTTGATCCCGAGCAGCCCCACTGTTTCACGGTCGGCCATGCCGGCGCGGACGACCATGCCGAAGGTGGTGAATTGCAGGAAGGCGAAGACGGCGCCGATGATGAAGAGGGCGAAGCAGAAATAGACCAGGCGCCAGTAGGGATAAATGATCGTGAAGGGATCGAAGCCGAGCAGGACACCGAAATCGAAGGAGCCGGTAAAGACCTCGGGAGCGGGCATCGGGATCGGGTTGGCCCCGTAGAAATACTTGAAGATCTGCTGCATCACGATGGCGAGGCCGAAGGTGACGAGGATCTGGTCTGCGTGGGGGCGCTTGTAGAAGTATTTGATCAGTCCGCGCTCCATGATCAGGCCGACGAGGGCCATCACCGGGATGGCGAGCAGGATCGCGAGCGGAACGGACCAATCTATGAGGAAATTCCCGAAGGCCTCGCCGAACCAGGCCTCGACATAGGGGGTTTCGACCTTGAGCGGATTGCCGAGGAAGTCCGTCCTCGTTGGGTCGAGGGTCTCGAAGGACAGCGTCAGGATCGCATTGAGCGTGACCGCGCAGAACGCCCCGAGTGCGAAGAGCGCGCCGTGCGCGAAGTTCACGACACCGAGCGTGCCGAAAATCAGTGTGAGTCCCAGCGCGATGAGCGCATAGGCGGACCCTTTGTCGAGCCCGTTGAGGACCTGAAGAATTATCGCTTCCATGGCTCTACCCCCGGTCACCGCGACACGCCCTCCGGTAACCGGGGCGGGATGGGGCGGTGACGTGTTGCGTCTGCAGGCGTGCTGCCAGACTCACTGTCGGCAGAGCCCACGGAGGGCTCTGCCGTTGTATGTCAGGCGATCAGGTGCCCGAGTTGCACTGACCGAGCTCGCCACCGGCAAACTGCGGGTGGTCGACTTCGTACCAGACCTTGTCGACGGGCGTGACTTCGACGATCTCGAGAAGGTCGAACTCGGAGTCGGGGTTCTCTTTCCCCTTCACCACGAGCACGTCCTTGAAGGCCTGGTGGTCACCGGCGCGGTAGAGCGTCGGGCCGTTGCCGAGGCCGTCGTAGACGAAGCCTTCGTTGTCGGGCAGGTCCAGACCGGGCAGGCCGTCGCCGTCCTTCAGCGCGTCGACGACACCGCAGGGATCGAACGTCCCGGCGCGTTCCACGGCATCTGCGTAGAGCAGGGTCTGGCAGTAGCACGTGTGCGCCGCCTGGCTCGGCGGGAAGCCGTACTTCGTGCCGAACGACCGCGTGAAGGCCTGGGAGCCTTCGTCCGTCAGCGACCAGTGCCAGTTCGTCGAGCCGAAGATGTTCTGGATGTTGGCGCCAGCACCCCGTGCCATCAGGCGCGAGAAGAGCGGCACGACGATCTGGAAGTCGCGGCCGTTGGCCTGGGCTTCACGCAGGCCGAACTGGACCGCGTTGGTGAGCGAGTTCACCATGTCGCCGCCGTAGTGCACCAGGACGAGCGTGTCGGCGCCCGACTGCAGAACCGGCGTGATGTAGGCCGAGAAGTCGCCCGCGCCGAGCGGCGTCTTGACCTTGTTGACAGTCTCCCAGCCAACGCCTTCGGTGGCTTCCGAAATCGCCTGCTCGGTGGTGTAGCCCCAGTTGTAGTCGGCGGTCAGGTAGTAGGCCTTGCGGTCCGTGCCGTAAGCGTTCGCAAGCACGGGCGCGAGGGCGGCGCCGGACATGTAGGAGTTGAAGAAGTGGCGGAAGCCGTTGGCCCGCTTGTCCTTGCCGGTCGTGTCGTTGGCGTGGGTCAGACCGGCCATGAAGATGACGCCGGCTTCCTGGCAGAGCGCCTGCACGGCCACGGCCACACCCGACGACGAGCCGCCGGTGATCATCACGGCGCCGTCCTTCTCGATCATCGAGCGGGCGGAGGCGCGGGCGGCGTCGGATTTCGTCTGCGTGTCGCCGGTGACGAACTCGACCTTCTTGCCGAGGATGCCGTTGCCCTGAAGCACGGTGCCCGAGCCGTCGCCGTACTTGAACGTCTCCATCATGCCGTTGTCGGCGCCGGTCCCGTTCAGGTGCTCGACCGCGAGTTCGTAGGCGCGCAGCTCGTCCGCGCCCTCATCGGCGTAGGCGCCGGATTGGGGCACGTTGAACCCGAGGGTGACGGTGCTGCCCGTGGGCTCGTTCGTGTAGGCCTGTGCCTTGCTGGTAAAGATCGTCGGCAGTGCGAGCGCACCGCCAGCCGCAGCACTCGTCTTGAGCACGCCGCGGCGCGTGAAACGATTGGACATTGCTATCCTCCCTGTGGTGACGCGGGCTTCCATACCCCCGTTGCCCCATGACGGAGCTGTCATAGACCATACAATCGGCGGATAAGCGCGCAACAAGGCCTTCCAAAGGCGCGGTTTTTTTGTAAAGAAATATACAGGGCATTGCGGGGCGACTGTAAATGTCTTGATGCGGCGGTGCAGAAAGGTGCTGGAAAGATGTGGAATTTCCCATGATACGTCCGTCGCTCGTTGGCACGCGCATCCGGGAACGCCGGATGGTTCTGCAGCGCAAGCAGGCAGACCTCGCGCGTGCGGTCGGGATTTCGCCTTCCTACCTGAACCTTATCGAGCACAATCGGCGCAGAATCGGTGGCAAACTGGTGCAGTTGATCGCCCGGGAGCTCGGCGTCGATACTGCCCAGCTGACTGAAGGCGCCGAGGCCGCGCTGATCAACACCTTGCGCGAGGCCGCCGCCGATCATGACAACGGGCGCGACGATCTCGACAGGCTGGAGGAATTCGTCGGGCGGTTCCCGGGCCTTGCCCGGCTGCTTGTCGATACGCGGCGGCGGGCGCTCGACCTGGAGCGCACCGTCGAAGTGCTGTCGGACAGGATGACCCACGACCCGTTCCTGTCGGCCTCTCTCCACGAAGTGCTCTCGACCGTGACGGCCATCCGCTCCACCGCGGCGATCCTCGTCGACACCGAAGACATCGACCCCGAATGGCGCAACCGGTTTCACCGCAACATCGCGGAAGAGAGCATGCGCCTTACCGACAGTGCCGAAGCGCTGGTGCGCTACCTCGATGAGGGCACCAGCCAGGAGTTTGGCGCGCAGACTCCCCAGGAAGAGCTGGACGCGTGGCTCGCCGACCAATCCTACCACATCGCCGATCTGGAGCGCGCGCTCGCGCCCGAGACCGATAGCATCGTGACGAAAGCGCCCAAGCTTCGCTCCGTCGCCGCGAAGGACATGGCACGGCGTCATATCGAGCGGGCGCGCCGCGACGTGGCGCACATGCCGCTCGCGGAGATGCGCGACGCGGCGCATGACACCGGCCTCGATCCCGCAGCCATCGCGATGAAGTTCGGCGTAGATCTCGCGGGCGTGTTTCGGCGGCTCGCGGCCTTGCCTGCCGAGACGCTTGGGGGGCCGGTTGGCCTTGTGTCGTGCGACGCCTCCGGCACGCTGACCTTCCGCAAGCCGGTCGAGGGTTTCGCGGTGCCACGCTACTCGGCCGCATGTCCGCTCTGGCCGCTTTACCAGGCGCTGACGCGCCCGATGGCGCCGGTGCGGCAGGTAGTGGAGATGGCCGGGCGAACGAGCCAGCTGTTTCTCACGTTCTCGATATGTCAGCCGGCTCAACTCGCCGGGTTCGGTGGGCCGCAGGTGCTGGAGGCGCAGATGCTGGTGCTGCCGCTTGAAACGGTCGCTGCGTTCGCGGAGGGGCAAGGCGCCACCAGCGAGCCCGGGGCGAGTGTGCTTTCCGAGGCCGAGCAGGCCACCGCGCTGCCCATCGGCACGTCCTGCCGGATCTGTCCGCGGGCGGGCTGCGCGGCACGGCGCGAGCCGTCCATCATGGGAGCTGCGTCGCCTGGTCTGACCGCGCCCGAGCTGTGACGCGCCTCAGGACGTGGGAGCGATGTCTTTCACCCGGCGCATGATCATGAGCGCCACGACAGCGAGCGCGAGCGTGCCCAGCACGAGCGGGCGCGGTGTCCCGTCGAACATCAGCCCGAGCGGAGCGGCAAGGCACACCGAGATCACCGTTGCGATCGAGCCGGACACGGAGGCGGTCAGCCCGGCCAGGTGCCCCATCGGCGACATCGCGAGCGCATTGAGGTTGCCCAGCGTCATCCCGGCCTGGAAGAAGACGCCGACCGTCCAGAGGAAATAAACGACGAACCCGCTGTGGCCCGGCAAGAGATCTGCCATGAAAATCAGTGCCGTGACGCTCGACAAGACGATCTGGACGACCAGCATCCAGGTCACGATGCGGCGCATCCCGACCCGCTCGACGATCCGGGCGTTGAGGACGCTCGCGCTGGCCGCCAAGACGGCGATGAGCCCGAACCAGAGATGAAAATGCGCCCCCTGGCCGAAGGTGATGTCGAAGACCTGTTGAACAGAGGACAGCGTGGCAAAGAGGATCGCAAAGCACAGCGATTGCGCGGCGATCGTATGGACGACCAGCGCGTTGGACAGGATCTCGCGGATACCGCTCCAGAGCACCTTGACCCGAAACGGCCTCCGGCGCTCGGGGGGCAAGGTCTCTGGCTGGCGCAGCGCGTACCACGAAGATCCGATGACGGCGAAGATGATGAAGGAGGCGAAGATCCCGTGCCAGTCCGTCAGCCAGATGATCCCGGCCCCGACGGTGGGGGCGATGGCGGGTACGAGGGAAAAGACGAGGATCACGAACGACATGATGCGCGCCATGGTCCGGCCTTCGTAGAGATCGCGGATGATCGCCAGCGCCACCACGCGCGGCCCGGCCGCCCCGAGGCCTTGCACGATGCGGGCCGCCAACAGCAGTTCGAGGGATTGCGCCATCCAGGCGAGCGCCGATCCGAGGATATAGAGCGCTGCACCGATCAGAATGATCGGCTTGCGACCGTAGGCATCCGAGAGGGGGCCGGTCACCAGCGTGCCGAGCCCCATACCGAGAATGAAGGACGTGATGATCAGCTGCACACGATTGGGCGTGTCGGGTGCAAGCTCGGCGGCCATGTCGGGGAGCGCGGGCAGCATCGCATCGATCGAAAAGGCGATCGTGGAGAAAAGCATCGCCATCAGGGCGATGAACTCTCCCTGACTCAACCGCGCGGGCGCCGGCTCAAGCGGGGCCGCGCGCCCGCTCATCGAATTTGCTCGGTGATCTCGTCGATGAGCTTGAGCCAGAGTTCCGTGGGCTGCGCACCCGGTACGACATGTTGCTCGGCAATGATCTGGGTCGGCACGCCTGTTACCCCACGCTCGCGGGCATGGGCGTCGCGCGCGACGACATCCTCGCGATCCGCATCGCTGCCGAGCAGGCGGCGGACGACCGCGGCGTCGAGCCCCGCGGTGTCGGCGATGTCGGCCAGAACATCGTGGTCGCCGATATCGCGCCCTTCGAGAAAGTAGGCGTCGAAGAGCGCGCTCACGACGGCGAGTTGCTTGTCCTCGAGGCCGGCCCAGTGGATCAGCCGGTGCGCATCGAGCGTATTGGGCGTTCGCGTGATCCCGGCGAAATCGAGCTCCAGCCCCGACGCGCGGGCGGCTTGGTCGATTCGGCCGTAGACTTCGGCCGCCTGTTCCTTGCCGCCGAATTTCGTTTCCAGGTAGGTGCGCCTGTCCATGCCTTCGGGCGGCATGTCCGGGTTGAGCTGGAACGGGTGATACTCGATCACGAAAGGGGCGTCAGGACGATCCGCAAGCGCGGCATCGAGCCGGGCCTTGCCGATGAAGCACCACGGGCAGATCGGGTCGGAGAGGATATCAAGCTTGATCATGGTCTCCCTCTATCAGGACCACACGCCGTGCCAAGGTCAGGCAGTGTGCATCGGCGCGCAATTGGCGCGCAAATCGGTTGAGTGGCCCGTGAACCGGCATATTTCCTTGGCCGGGAGGCAGATTGGCCTTGGCACCGCTAAACCAAGATTTTCGTGGAACATGCCAGTGTGAGGTTCCCTTGGGCCGTGTTGGCGTCGGATCTGGCGGATTTCCTCACCTCGATCGCCATACTTATGAGTGACCTCGTGCGCCCGGCACATGAAGAGGGGAGCGCCCCGATGGACGAGAGCGAGAGCCAGAATCTCGTCGCGAAGGTCGCGTGGACGGCGTAGGCCTGTGCGTCCGCTGTCCCCAACATGCCCAAAGCGACGACGGCGAAGGCCAGGCTGGCCCGGGTTTCCTACCTGAAGCCGGGCTGCCCCCCCCGGGTGCAACAAGGGGCGCCTCCGGTCTGTAGGGCCCTGCGAGGGGCGCGGTCCGGCGGGTCGCCACGGTGCCCGACCATCGCTCTGGGGCGCGCGCTCTTTGGGCTGGGCGATGTCCTTTCCGTCGATGCAGCGATGGCGCTCAATTACGGCGAGGGGTGTGATTGTTTGCCCGCCGCCCGTTCAGCGACAAGAGGGCCGAGGCTGCGTTTGAGCGCCGGTTTGTCGAGGCGGCAGCTCCGTGCAGGCCCATCGTCCGCCTGTTGCCAGCGGCGGTCGATGCGTTGCCCTAGATCGAGCTGCTTGACCAAGGCGGGCTGATCTTGCGCAATCGCCCGAAGGCGCCGCAGACAGGCCACCTCGCTCTTGCGACCCCAATGGGGAAGCGCCGGGGCCACTAGGGCGTTTCAGGCCCACGCGACACGGCCCGAAGCGCTGCGCGGTTGAGCTTTCCGTTGCCGGATCGGGGCAGCTCGGCGCGGTACTCGTAGATCCGGGGCTGTTTGTAGCGCGCGAGGTGGCGGGCCGCGAAAGCCTGCAACTCGGGCTCGGGCAGGGGAGTAGGGCCGGTGTAGAAGGCGGTTATAACGGTTGTGTCCGCTTTCACGGCAACCTCGGCACAGGCGGCATCGGTGATCCCTGGATGCGCCAGCAGGGCGGCTTCGACTTCGAGCGGAGAAACCCGGTACCCCCCGGCATTCATCATGTCGTCGGAGCGGCCGAGGTAGGTCAGCGCGCCATCTTCCGCCATGCGGACGGTGTCGCCGGTGTCAAACCATGGCCCGATGAAGCGGGCGGCTGTCTCGTCGGGGGCGTCGAGATAGCCCAGCATGAGGCCAGGGTCGCTTTCGTGGAGCGCCAGCGTCCCCGGTGTCTCTCGGGGAACGGGCGCGCCGCTCCTGTCGATCACGGCGAGGTGCCGACCGGTTTGTGCAAAGCCCGTCGCGCCGTCGGGGGCGGGGTGCGCGGGGCTTCCGGAGACGAAGGTCGAGCATTCCGACATCCCGAGGGCTTCGTGCACGCGCGTCCCGGTCGCCGCGTGCCAGGCGTCTCGCAGCCGCGAGCTGAGCTGCTCGCCCGCCGAGAGGCCATGGCGCAGGCGCGGCAACGAAAGTGCGCTGTCGGTGTGGAGCATCTGGCGGTAGACGCCCGGCGCTGCGGCGAAAATCGTGGCGTCAAAACGCTTGAGCAGGAGCGGCAAGTGCTCGGGGCGGATACCGTCCGCCGGGATCAGCGCGGTCGCACCGCGTGTCCAGGGATCGAGCAGGCCGGTGCCGAGCGTGTATGTCCAGTTGAAGGCGCCTGCATGGAGAAGCCGATCATCCTCGCGCAGGCCATACCACCCATCCCACATCATTCGTCGCGCCCAGATCGCGCGATGCGCGTGCACCACGCCGCGCGGTCGCCCCGAGGTGCCCGACGTGTAGACGATGTAGGCCGGACGCTCCGGCGCTCCCATGGCGGGCGGGATCGGGGGCGCGTCCTCCATCTCGCGGAGGATATGATCGTAGAGGACCGGGCAGTCCGGCGCATCGGGCAGGCTGATGCCAGGGGCCGCTATGGTGAGTCGAGGCTGGACCTCAGCCGCGATGCGGGTGATCTCGGAGCCCGTCAGGGCAGCTGAGGTGGGTACGGGAACGCAACCCGCCCAGATCGCGCCGAGATAGCAGAGCGGGAACTCAACCTCGTTGCTCAGCCGCATCAGGATGCGGTCTCCGTCGCGCAGGCCCTCGGCCCGCAGCCCGGAGGCGATGCCCTGCACGGCCCGAAGGAGCGCGCCGTAGCGCCAGCGTGCGGCGCCGTGCGGCGAGACGATTGCGAGGGCCATCTTGTCGGGCACGCGTTCGGCGGCGTCGAGAACGTAGGCCGCCAGGTTGAAGGACGCGGGCGGTGGGGTCGGTGTGCCATCCACGATCGATGGGATCACGCCGCGCTCCGAAATCTGTTCTGCAACCGGTGGAGATGCCGCGCGCCCCAGAGCAGGACACGCCGTTGCCGGCCGAAGGGAAAACGCGCCGTCTCGGCGGCCAACACTTCGGGGATTGGACCGCGCCCAAGAACAAGGTCCGCCACCAGCCGCCCGGCATGGGAGCCCATGGCCACGCCGTTGCCGTGGTAGGCGAAGGCCGTGTAGGCGCCGGGAAGGTCGGGGATCGGCCCGACATAGGGGGTCAGCTTGCGCGAAAGGCACAAGAGACCCTGCCAGAAATGCGGCGTCTCGACATGCCGCCATTCAGGAAAGATCCGCTCGAAATCGGCGCGCGCTTCGATGCGGGTTGCGGCCCAGGCGTCCGCGTTGGTGCGGACGCGGCCCCGCACGCCAAAGAGCATACGGTTGTCGGGCATCAGCCGGAAATAGTGCAGATCGTAGCGCGTATCGTAGCACATCTGGCGCGAGGTCCATCCCTGCGCTTGGAGCTCCGCCTCCGTGAGCGGGCGGGAGACCAGGATATTCGACTGCGTGGGCAGATAGCGGCCGCGCATCCATGCAGGGAGGTTTTCCGAGGAATATCCGTTTGTTGCGAGAATAAGCTTATCTGCCTTGAGGGACCCGGCGTCGGCATGAAGCTCGAGCTTGCTGCCAGATGGCACAAGCTTCGTGATCGTCGTTTGTCCGTGAATGCGGGCACCGGCCCGGCGCGCGGCTTCGGCAAGCCCGAGCGCGTATTTCAGAGGGTTGAGCGCAAAGCCGATGGGGACGTGGACGGCGCCATGGAACTCCGGGCTGCCCATTCCGTTCTGCGTGAGTGCCTCGCGGGGCAGGAGGGTGGCGTCGATCCCGTAGCGCGCCCGGATGCTGTCTGCGTGCTCCTGCAGGTCGCTCCAGCGGCCTGCCGCATGGCTGAGCAGTGTCTCGCCGTCCGAGTGACGATCCGCGTCGATCCCATGCGTCTCGAGCGTTTCAGCCACCGTGTCGACCGCTGCGCGCTCGGCATGGAAATAGCTGCGCGCGGCGGCTTCCCCGTAGCGCTTGTGGAGCGTGCTGTCCTCAAGCGCGCTGCCGCCGAGGCAGCAGAACCCGCCGTTGCGCCCGGACGCGCCCCACCCGGGACCATGGGCATCGACAACCGCGACATCCACACCGGCTTGGGCCAGCCGAAGCGCTGCGGACAGACCGGTGAAGCCCGCACCTATCACCGCGACCTCGCAGGTCTGGTCGCCCTCCAGGGGCGGCGCAGGAGCAGCACTTGCCGTCGTGCGCCAGAAGTTCCCGGCATCGGACTCTGGCGAATAGGCCACCGGCGTGACGATCCTGTCCAGCGCCATGGCTCAGAGCCTCGTCAGGTAGGTGCGGTACTCAAGTCGGGTGATCTGGGTGGTGAGCTTGGCGATCTCGTCGCGCCGAACGGCGGCGTAGACATCGCGATAGGCTGTCCCGAAGAGGTCTGCGGCAATGTCGGAGGCGGCGAAAGTGTCGACAGCGGCGCGCCAGTCTGCGGTGAGCTTTTCGGCGGGCTGGGCGTCTGGGGCGTCGCAGGCGGGCGGCAAGGGCGTGCGATGCTCGATGCCGTGGATCATGCCCCCGAGGATGGCGGCGAGCGCGAGGTAGGGATTGACGTCCGCCCCGGCGATACGGTGCTCGAGGCGTGCGGCGGGGCCGGACGTCGCGGGAACGCGAACACCCGCAGCCCGGTTGTCCAGCGCCCAGTCGGGGGCGGACGGGGCGAAGGCCATGGGCTGGAACCGGCGGTAGGAATTCAGGTGCGGCGCAAAGATTGCATGGCACTCCGCCATCGTTGCGAGCACGCCGGCGATGGCGTGGCCGAGGGTCGGCCCGATCCCTTCGTCGTTTGGAAAGACGTTGTCCCCATTCTCGTCGACGACGGAGATATGGGCGTGCATGCCGTTGCCGGGGCTCTCGGCATAGGGCTTGGCCATGAAGGTGGCCTCCAGCCCGTGCCCGTCCGCCACTTCGCGCACAACGCGGCGAAAGAGGAGCGCCGTTTCGGCGGCAGCCAGGACATCGTCGGTGTGATGGAAATTGATCTCGAACTGGCCGGGGCCGTATTCCGCCACAAGCGTATCCGTGTCGAGGCCTTGGGTCGCGCAGGCGGACAGGATCTCCGTCAGCAGATCGTCGTGATGCGACAGCGCTTCGAGGTCGTAGTTCTGGGCGGTGTAGTTGGGCTCCGGCGGGACAGGCGGCAGATCCGGCGCATCGCGCTTTTGCAGCAGGTAGAACTCCAACTCCGTCGCGACGACCGGGCGCCACCCGCGCGCGGTGAACCGCTCCAGCACCTGCGCGAGAACGCGGCGGGGCGACATGGGAGACGGCGTGCCATCGATTTCCGTCATCTCCACAAGGACTTGTGCCGCGGACTTCGACCATGGCACCGGCTTAAGCGTGCCGGGGAGCGGCACCAGCATCCCGTCCGGATCGCCGACGACGATGCCAAGGCCGCTCTCTGGCACCTCTTCTCCCAGGATGTTGGGGGCGTAGGTGGAGAGCGGCAAGCGGACGCCGCCCGAGCCAAGCTTGCTCGCGGCGTCGCTCGGGATCCACTTTCCGCGCAGGATGCCATTGAGATCGCAGAGCATACACTCGATGCGCTCGGGCGTTCCGTACTCTGCGGTGTAGGCTGCGTATTCGGTGGCGAAGTCTGGCACGTTCGGCATCATTCTGCGGTGGCCCGTTGCGGCGTATCGGCGGCCTCGGCCTGAAGCGCCCGCCGTGCGTCCTCGGCTTGCCGCACGAGGCTACGTTTGGAAATGAGCGATGCGATGATCACGCCGGACGCAACGATGGCGATCAGGATCGTCGAGAGAGCGTTGATCTCCGGGCTGACGCCCAGGCGCACCGACGAGAAGATCTGGATCGGCAGGGTCGTTGCGGCAGGGCCCGCGGTGAACGACGCAATCACAAGGTCATCGAGGGACAACGTGAAGGCCAGCAGCCAGCCCGAGACGATGGCCGGCATGATGAGCGGCAGGGTCACCGATCTGAACGCGTCCCATGGTGTGCAGCCGAGATCCAGCGCCGCTTCCTCGACAGAACGATCGAACGAGACAAGGCGCGAGGACACCACGACCGAGACGTAGCACATCGAGAACGTCGTGTGCGCCAGCACGATCGTGAAGATGCCCCGGTCGAGCCCGATGGAGATGAAGAGCAGCAGGAGCGACAGGCCGGTGATGACTTCCGGCATCACAAGCGGGGCGTAGATCATGCCTGAAAAGAGCGTCCGCCCGAAGAAACGCCCACCGCGCACCAGCACATAGGCGGCCATTGTCCCGAGGACCGTCGCGATGGTCGAGGAGAACACGGCCACCTTGAGCGTGACCCACGCCGCATCGAGGAACTGCTCGTTGCGGAAAAGCTCGCCGTACCACTTCGTCGAGAACCCGGCCCAGACCGTCACGAGCCGCGACTCGTTGAAGGAGTAGACGATCAGGATGAGCATGGGGATGTAGAGGAACGCAAAGCCGAACGTCAGCGCGGTGACGTTGAACCAGCTCATGCCCCTGTGGTTCGTCATCGTCCTGCCTCGCGCTGCTTTTGCTCGTTGCGCTGAAAGAGCACGATCGGCACAACCAGAAGAAGAAGCAGGATAACGGCCACGGCCGAGGCGACGGGCCAATCCCGGTTGTTGAAGAACTCCTCCCAAAGGATCTTGCCGATCATGAGGGTTTCAGAGCCGCCGAGCAGCGACGGGATCACGAATTCGCCCATCGCGGGGATGAACACCAAGAAGCACCCGGCAATCACCCCGGGCTTCGACAGCGGAAGCGTGATGCGCCAGAACGCTTCGGCGCGCGTGCATCCGAGATCCTGTGCCGCTTCGATCAGATCGCCGTCCATCTTTTCGAGCGTGGCGTAGATCGGCAGGATCATGAACGGCAGGTAAGTATATACGATGCCGACATAAACGGCGCTGTTGGTGTTCATGATCGTGGCTGTGGGGAGGCCGATAAACAGCAAGACCTGATTCAGGTACCCCTCGTTGGAGAGGATCCCGATCCAGGCGTAGACGCGGATCAGAAACGACGTCCAGAACGGGAGGATGACAAGCATCATCAGCGTCGGGCGCCACTCCGGCGGGGCTTGCGCCATGGCGTAGGCAATGGGGTAACCGACAAGCAGCGTCAGCAGTGTCGAGACGAGCGCAATGCGCAGCGAAGAGAGGTAAGCTTTCCAGTAGAGGTCGTCTTCGGAGAGAAACACGTAGTTCTCGAAGTCGAGCTGCGAAAGGTACATGCGAAAGCCGGCCCAACCCTCTGAGAGATCCAGAGTTGGCGTGTAGGGCGGGATGGCCAGCGCATAGTCCGACAGCGAGATCTTCAGGACGATGCCGAACGGCACAAGGAACAGCAGGAGCAGCCAGGCGTAGGGGATCGCGATCAGGGAAAATCGGCGCAGATCCATCAGGGGCGTGTCCGGCGGGAGTGGGTCATTGCGTCAGGACGATCCCTGCCGTGTCGGACCAGGACAGCCACACGATATCTTCCCAAGTGTAATCTCGCCGCGAAATCCGCCTTTGGTTGGCGACCTGCGCCTTCACGATCGTGCCGTCCGAAAGGCGGACGTGATAGGTCGAGATGTTGCCGAGATACCCGATGTCGTGGACCCGCCCGGGGACGACATTCTTGCGGTCTGTGGGCTTCTCGCGGCTGATGGTGATTTTCTCTGGCCGGATGGCGAGAGTGGCGCGCTGGCCCGCTTCGAGTTGCTGCGGGGCGGTGCCGCGAACGGGGGCCATGCCCTCGCGCCAGTTGATCTCTGCCAGACCGTCCTCTAGAGGGGTGACATTGCCTTCGATCAAGTTCACGTCGCCAATGAAGTCTGCCACGTAAACACTTTGGGGGCTTTCATAAATTCGGCCCGGGGTGTCTACCTGGATCACCTTGCCCTCGTCCATCACCGCGATGCGGGAAGCGACCGTCATGGCTTCTTCCTGATCATGGGTCACGATGACGAAGGTGGTGCCCGTCTTTTCCTGAATGTCGACAAGCTCGAACTGCGTCTGTTCGCGGAGCTTCTTGTCGAGGGCGCCGAGCGGTTCGTCGAGGAGCAACAGCTTGGGCGCCTTGGCCAGCGCACGGGCCAGGGCCACGCGTTGGCGCTGGCCGCCAGAAACCTGGTGTGGCTTGCGCTGCGCGAATTTCTGGAGCTGCACGAGGCGCAGCATCTCCTGGACGCGGGCGTCGATCGTGTCCTTTTCCATGTTGGTCCGCTTCAGGCCAAAGGCGATGTTGTCGTAGACCGTGAGGTGCGGGAAGAGCGCGTAGGACTGGAACATCATGTTCACGGCCCGCTTGTTGGGCGGCACGGGCACAATGTCCTGACCCTCGAGGGTGATGTCCCCCTCGGTGGGGCTCTCGAAGCCCGCGAGCATGCGCATCAGCGTGGTCTTGCCACAGCCAGACGGGCCGAGGAGCGCGTAGAATTCCTTGGGGTAGATATCGAGATCGATGTTGTCGATGGCGGTGAAGTCGCCGAACCGCTTCGTGACGTTCTTGAACTGGATGAGCGGCGTGGCGTCGGGATCGTCCCAGGGGGCAAAGACGTCGGGCGATGCGGCTGTATCGCTCATCGCGTTGTCCGTTCAGCGGGGTGGCGCGTGGGACGCGCTGACCCACGAGATGGCACGGAACCCCGCAAGCCGGGTGCTCTGTCGGTTGGTTTCATCGTCCCTCCGAAGCGTGCGAGCCGATGGATTGTGCCTGCCACCGGGAAGGGACAGGCTTTCGCCCGGTGCCATCGGCATGACCCCGGGCGAAGGCAGGGTGGCCCCTAGGTGCCCGACTTGATGCGGGTCCACATACGGGTCACGACGCGCTGCACGCGCGGGTCGTAGGGGGACGTGGTGTAGAGGTTTCCAAGCGTTGCCTCGTCGGGGTAGATCGCCGTGTCGCCGATCACATCTTCCACGAGGAATTCCTTCGACGCGAGGTTGCCGTTGGCGTAGTAGACGTAGTTCGACGCTTGCGCCATGTTCTGAGCATCCATGATGAAGTTCAGGAAAACATGGGCGTTTTCGGGGTTCGGCGCGTCGACTGGGATGGCCATCTGGTCAAACCACATCAGCGCGCCTTCCTTTGGCGCGTAGTACGAAATCTCGACGCCGTTGTCGGCCTCGGCGGCGCGATCACGCGCCTGAAGGATGTCGCCAGACCAGCCGAAGGCGACACAGATATCGCCATTGGCCAGCGAATTGATGTACTCCGACGAGTGGAATTTCGTGACGTGCTCGCGGACGCCGGCCAGCACGGGCTCGGCTGTCTCGATGACGTCGGGGTCCTGGCTGTCGGGGTCCTCGCCAAGATAGGCGAGGGCAGCGGGGACCATCTCCACCGGCGCGTCGAGGAACATCACGCCGCATTCAGCGAGTTTCTCCATGTTGGCGGGATCGAAGATGAGCGCGAGGCTATCGACCGGCGCGTCCTCTCCGAGCAGTTCCTTCACCTTGGGCTCGTTCACCCCGATGCCGGTGGTGCCCCACATGTAGTTGATCGAGTATAGCGCGCCGGGGTCGTAGGTCTCGGTACGCTCCTTGACCACGTCCCACAGGTTTTCCGAGTTCGGGAGCTGGCCGAAATCCAGCGGCTGGAACGCGCCCGCCGTGATCTGCCGTTGCAGGAAGGTGCCGGAGGGCACGACGACGTCGTAGCCCGAGCCCCCGGCAAGGAGCTTGGTCTCGAGCACTTCGTTGCTGTCGAACACGTCGTAGATCAGCTCGATGCCGGTTTCCTGCTCGAACTTCTCGAGCAGCGCCTCATCGATATAGTCCGACCAGTTATAAACGCGCACTTCTTCCGCGAATGCGGAGGTAGCGGCGAGTGATACGGCAATGGCGAGGGTCGATATCTGGCCCTTCATGGAAATCTCCCGTTGGATTTTCAGACGGTGCTCCGCCTGATTTTATTGGCTTTACGTAAACGCTAAGCGATTCTGGGCGACGGTTACAGACCCATTTTGAGGCGCTTGCCCAAGCCGATTGCAAGGTGCCTGCTGCTTGGGCAGAGGCGGCGGCCAGCGCCTGTCTGATTGACAGGGGCCGTTCCCGCGCGCATGAGCTTTCCCATAGGTTGTGAGCAGGAGCGCACCCGCCATGAACGTCATCTCGAACCACTTGCCGACCGCTGAGTTGCAGGCGCTCGACGCCGCGCACCACATGCACCCGTTTACGGCGGGCGGGGAGCTGGCGGAAAAGGGCGCGCGGATCATCACCTCGGCCAATGGCGTTTTCCTCAAGGACAGCGAGGGCAACGAGATTCTCGACGGGATGGCGGGCCTCTGGTGTGTCAATATCGGCTACGGGCGCACCGAGCTGGCCGAAGCCGCGTATCGTCAAATGAAGGAATTGCCGTACTACAACACCTTCTTCCAGACGACCCATGTGCCCGCCATCGCGCTGGCCGCCAAGGTGGCCGAACTCGCGCCGGGCGATCTCAACCAGGTGTTCTTTGCCGGGTCCGGCTCCGAGGCGAATGACACCAATATCCGCCTCGTCCGGCACTATTGGGCCGAGATGGGCAAGCCGCAGAAGCGCGTGATCATTTCGCGCAAGAACGCCTATCACGGATCCACGCTCGGCGGCGCGTCGCTCGGGGGCATGCAGGCGATGCATGCGCAGGGGGGGCTGCCGATCCCGGATGTCGCCCATATCGATCAGCCGGCGTGGTTTGCCGAAGGCGGCGATCTCAGCCCCGAGGAATTCGGGCGGGAGCGGGCGCGCCAGCTGGAAGACAAGATCGCCGAGATCGGTGCCGAGAACATCGCCGCCTTCATCGCCGAGCCGGTGCAGGGGGCAGGGGGGGTCATCGTGCCGCCGGAGAGCTACTGGCCGGAGGTCAAGCGCATCCTCGATGCGCACGATATTCTCTTTATTGCCGACGAAGTGATCTGCGGTTTCGGCCGAACGGGGAGCTGGTTCGGCTCCGAAACGTTTGGTCTCCGCCCGGACATCATGACGATCGCGAAGGGCCTTTCCTCGGGATATCAGCCAATCGGTGGCTCGATCGTTTCGGACCGGGTGGCGCGGGTGGTCAACGCCGCGGGCGACTTCAACCACGGCTACACCTATTCCGGACACCCTGTCGCCGCGGCTGTGGCGCTCGAAAACCTGCGCCTCTTGCAGGAAGAGCGGATCGTTGAGCACGTCCGCGACGATGTGGGGCCGTACCTTGCGGAGAAATGGGGCGCGCTCGCCGAGCATCCCCTCGTCGGAGAGGCGGTGTCCTGCGGGCTAATGGCCTCGCTCGCACTCACCCCCGACAAGAGCACGCGTGCCAAGTTCGCGGCCGACGCTGGTACCGCGGGTTTCCTGACGCGCGAGATCTCGTTTGCCAACAATCTCATCATGCGCCACGTGGGCGACCGGATGATCATCGCGCCGCCGCTCGTGATTACCCGGGCTGAAATAGACCTGCTGATCGAACGCGCCTCCCGTGTGCTTGACCTTGCCCACGACAAGATGTCCGCCGAGGGCATGTTGCGGGCGGCCTGATGGATCTGCTCACGGTCAACGATACCCCCGGCGTCTACCCTCCCTCCTACTACGCAGCAAAACCCGGCCTGCCGCCGGTCCGTCCGGCGGCACAAGGGGAGGTGTCCGCCGATATCGCCGTTGTGGGCGGCGGCTTTACCGGGCTCTCCACGGCGCTCCACCTCGCCCGCCGGGGCTACAAGGTGGTCCTGCTGGAGGCTTCGCGCGTCGGCTTTGGCGCTTCTGGTCGCAATGGCGGGCAGGTCGGTACGGGCCAGCGCGTCGATCAGGACGCGCTGGAGCAGATGGTCGGCCATGACGACGCGCTAGCCCTCTGGGCCATGGGGCGGCAGGCGGTGGCGCTGGTGCGCACCCTCGCAGAACTGCCCGAGGTCAACGTGCCCTTCCGCGAAGGAATTCTGCATGCCGACCACAAGCGCAGCTTCGTGCGGGAGCATTATGCCTACGCAGAGCGCCTCGCGCGGGACTACGGCTACGACAAACTCCTCCCGCTCAATCGAGCCGAGCTGCGCGAGATCCTTGCCACGAAGGCCTACCATGGCGGGGCGCTCGATCTCGGCTCAGGCCATATCGATCCACTCGATTTCGCCCTCGGGCTTGCGCGGCTCGCGCAGAAGGCCGGTGTACAGATCTTCGAGGAGACCCGGGTAACAGAGATCACGCATGGCGACCCGGTGATCCTGACGACCGACGCGGCCACGATCCGCGCGCCCTATGTCGTGCTCGGGTGCAACGGCTATATCGGCACCCTCGAAAGGAGCGTCGCCTCCTGCGTGATCCCGATCAACAACTTCATCGTGGCCACGGAACCCTTCGAGCCGGAGGCGCAGGAAGCCCTGATCGCCGGGAACCGGGCCGTCGCCGACTCGCGGTTCGTGGTGAATTACTTTCGGTTCTCCGACGATCGGCGCCTGCTCTTTGGCGGTGGCGAGACCTATGGCCACCGCTTCCCGAAGGACATCGCCGGGCTCGTCCGTCGTCGGATGCTGTCGATCTTCCCGCAACTTGGCGACACGCGGATCGACTTTGCCTGGGGCGGGACGCTTGGCATCACGGCAAGCCGGATGCCGCACTTTGCCCGGGTCAAGGGCAACGTGCTGAGCCTGTCGGGCTATTCGGGACACGGGGTCGCCATGGCCACGCTGGCAGGCGAGATCGCCGCCGAGGCGATCGCCGGGCAGGCGGAGCGGTTCGACCTCATGGCGCGCGTCCCCACCCCGAGTTTTCCGGGCGGCGCGGCACTCCGGGCGCCGCTAGCAGCCCTCGGCATGGCCTGGTACGCGCTACGGGATCGGCTGTAAGGGGCGGATTTCTGTTCGCTCGCGCACACATCATGCGAATTTACCGAGCTTATGTGTTCGAAGTGGGGGCGCTAGGTCTCCGTCAACGCAACCCTGACTGAGGAGATTCGCAATGAGCTGGAACCCCACTCTCGATCCCGATTGCCCGACAGGTGACGCGGTCGACGCGATCGACACGCTGATCATCCCGCGGTCCCGCGATCTCGGCGCGTTCGAAGTACGACGGGCCCTGCCGGCACCCAGACGGCAGATGGTCGGCCCCTTCATCTTCTTCGACCAGATGGGGCCGGCGGAGTTCCTGCCGACCAAGGGGATGGATGTCCGCCCCCATCCCCATATCGGTCTCGCCACGGTCAGCTATCTCTTTCGCGGCCGCATGCACCACCGCGACAGCCTCGGCACCGACGCGTGGATCGAGCCGGGCGCGGTGAACTGGATGGTTGCCGGACATGGGATCACGCATTCCGAGCGCACCGACGACGAAACCCAGACTGATCCGATGCCGTTCTTTGGCATCCAGACCTGGGTCGCGCTGCCCAAAGACCATGAGGATCGTGCGCCCGACTTCGTGCACGCGCCCGCAGAGGCCCTGCCAATGATGGAGGGCGAGGGAAAGTCGGTGCGCCTGATCCTCGGGTCGGCCTACGGCGAACGTGCGCCCGTCGAAACCGCCTCCGAGATGTTCTACGCCGACGCGATTCTTGAGCCGGGCGCCCGGATCCCGATGCCGGACGACCACGAAGACCGTGGCGTCTACGTTGTGTCGGGCAGTGTGATGGTGGCGGGCGATACGTTCGAGGCGGGGCGTATGATGGTGTTCCGCCCGGCAGACAAGATCAGCCTGACCGCCGGTGGGGCGGGCGCACGGCTGATGCTGCTTGGCGGCGAAACCCTCGAAGGCTCGCGCTACATCTGGTGGAACTTCGTCGCGTCCTCGAAGGAACGGATCGATGAGGCGAAGGAGGCCTGGCGCCAAGGCGACTGGACGCATGGTCGCTTCCAGTTGCCCCCCAACGACAATTCCGAGTTCATCCCGCTCCCCGACAAATAGCTCGGAAGAAATCACGCCCCCGGACGGGCCTGCCCAAGCTTCATTGTGCGGCAAATATCCTCGGGGGGGCGCCAAAGGCGCGGGGGGCAGACAGCCCCCCTCCCGGCCTCTCAGCTCTCGACCTCGGCGTGGAAATGCGCGGCGGCGGGGTCATAATGCTGGCTCTTGCGCCCGACCGAACCGCGCAGATGGCCCACGGCCATCCCGAGCTTGAACACGGCCCGGGCCGCACCTGTCCCGCCGGTCACGGGCAAGAGCGGAACGGCAAACAGCGCCTCGAGAAACCGTGCCGTTGCATGCCAATAGGCGTTGAGCCGGCTGCGCCCGGAAAGGATTACGGCATTCGTGGCCTGATCGCGGGCACGGCTGTAGTGGTAGCTCAGGGCGAGCCGCTTTGTCGGAATGGGCTCTTCAACCCAGGCTTCCGGCACCCAGCCGATGCGCGCACCGGCAGCCTTCATGTCGAGGCTGAACCGCGTGTCCGAACCGCCGGTGAACTGTAGCCGCTCGTCGAACCGCACGCCGAATTCGCGCTGCGTTGCCAGCCGCAGGGCCCAGTTGTTGGTGTAGATGTTGATGTCCTGGTCGGTGCCCTCGATCGCGCTGGCAGCGCGATTGGAGTTGCGCTTCTTGGCCCGGTAGGTGAGGTGCCGGAATACCGCGCGGTTCCAGCCCGTCATCGGTTCGGAGGTTTCCGACACGCGCACCGGGCCTCCGGCGAGATCGAGGTTGCGCGCCTCCATGCCCGCGACAAGGCGCTCCAGCCAGTCGACCCGCACGACCTCGTCATCGTCTACGAATGTCAGGATGTCCGCATCTGCCGCAAGCGCCATGTCGAGCACCTTGTTGCGCGCCATCGGGATGCCGGGCACCGGCTCGACCTCGAGCATGACAGGAGCGCCCACAGCCTCCCGGAACGCGGCGACCTGGGGCTCGACCGTCAGTTCGGCGTCGTTCTCGGCAAAGAGGAAAATGACCTCGTGGCCCTCGGGCTTGCGCATGGCGGCGAAGCTGTCGAGCAGCGCGGCAAACATCTGCGGCCGCCCCTTTGTGATCGCTCCGACGGCGATGCGCATTCTCGTCCTCCAATGGCGACCGCCGCAACCTTCACTTGCTAAGATATGCTATCGCAGGGGCAACGCCAACCACGCAGCAAAGGCAAGTTGCAGGACTGTCGCCGCGTCACACCGTCCGGGGCTAGGTGTCTGGCGGGATCAGCCCCAGACCGCGCAGATAAATCCCGATCCCCGACTCCAGCAGGGCTTCGGGCGGAAACGGTGCGCGACCGCCCGGAGCGCCGCGCAGGTAGAGCTCCACGACCCCGTGCGACATGGCCCAGATATGGGCCGAAAACATCGTGGCCGGGGGGCGCCGTTCGAGCGGGATGTCCTTGGAAAGTTCGGCAGCGGCGTGTTCGAGAGAGCCGCGGGCGCGCTCTGCTGCACGCGCAAGCTCCGGTGTGCGCTGCACGGAGATACCGGATTCGAACATCGCCTGGTAGTGGCCCGGATACGCGGCGGCAAACGCGAGATAGGCCCGCCCCGTGGCTTCGAACCGCGCAAGCGCCGTGTCACCACCTGCCTCGTAGGCGTGTTCCATCGCTTCGGCGAAGATCTCGTAGCCCTGCAACGCGGCCTCGGCGATCAGGTCATCGCGCCCCTCGAAATGGCGATAGACAGCGGCGGGCGTGACGCCCGCCGTCTTCGCCGCTTCGGTGAGCGTGAAGCCCTGCGGCCCTTTCTGCTCGATCAGGCGAAGGGCGGCATCGACGAGCGCCTGGCGTAGATTGCCGTGGTGATAGCCGCGTTTAGGCATGCCAGAGGGCAGGGCTTCCGCAGACATCCGGATCCGGCGGGCACGCCACTTCGGAATCCTTTCCCGGGTAATCGCATTGCGCCAGCACCGCTCGGATCGCGGCGATACGGGCGCGGCGCTTGTCATCGGAACGGATCAGTGTCCAGGGTTGATCGAGCTCGTGGGTGAAGCCGAGGGTCTCGCTGATCGCTTCGGAATACGCTTCCCAACGCTTCAGGCCCTCGACATCGATCCAGCTGAGCTTCCACTGCTTCAGCGGATCGGATTCGCGGGCCAGCATACGCCGCAATTGTTCGGCCCGGCCGACGTTCAGCCAGATCTTGACGAGGATAACCCCTTCATCGGTCAGTGCCCGTTCAAACGGGTTCACCTGCTCGAAGAAGCGTTTGCGCTCGTCTTCGGTACTGAACTCAAACACCTTCTCGACGACACCGCGGTTGTACCAGGATCTGTCGAAAAGGACGATCTCGCCCCCCGCTGGCAACTGGCTGATATAGCGCTGGAAGTACCATTCGCTTTTCTCGCGGTCCGACGGGGCGGACAGAGCCACGACACGCGCAACACGCGGGCTGAGGTTCTCGCGGAAGCGCTTGATCGTGCCGCCTTTTCCGGCAGCATCTCGCCCCTCGAACAGCACGCAGATCCGCTCGCCCGTCTTCTTGACCCAGGATTGCAGCTTCACCAGTTCGATCTGGAGCGCGGCAAGGGTCTTTTCATACTCCTTCCGGTTCATCCGTTTGGCATAGGGGTAGGGCGCTTCGAGGATGGTCTTGCCCTTTGCGTCGGAGATCGCCTGCCGCACATCCTCCGGCGCAATGGTTTCGTAGTAGGCCGTGATCGCACCATCGAACGGAAGGGTCATGGGCGGTGTACTCCGATTGCCGTGGTGCGTCAGTATGGCGGCCTCGATCGGGTGAAGCAACGCAGGCCGTTACGCCATTGTGAGAGTGTCGCGATGCAACCCGACTTTCGCTTTCGGGGCGCCGGGGGGCGCAGGTAGGCGCGCTGGCATACGCGCTTGCTTCTTCCTTGCGCGTGGCCTGCCCGGTTCGGGGTCGTCGTGGCGCTGCGGGCCCGGTCAGCGCAGGCCCGCGCGGCCCGCAACACGTGTGATGGCAGCAACGGCGGCCTCTGGATCGGCATGGTGCGGCATGTGTCCGACACCCTCGAGCACCGTCAGCCGGGCGTTCGGGATCAGCGCAACCATGCGCTCGCCGTGAACAGCCAGCGGCACGGTGTCGTCTTCCGAGCCATGCACGACCTCGACCGGGATCCTGAGCCCGCCATAGCGTTCGGCCATCGCGGTGACGTGGGGCTTGAGCGTGTTGACCTGGCGCGCATTGGTGCGCAGCGTTTCCGCGCGCAGGGTCAGGCCGACACCCACGTAGCTCAGGTAGCCGGGCGGAGGATCCTGTGGTGCGAAGACCGCATCGACCGACCGTTCCGCGAGCCCGCGTGTGGCAAAACTCGAGATAAGCGGAACGACGGTCGCCCCACCAACGGACGATGACGCGATGCGGTACCAGGGGCCAAGCCCGCCGGGCCATGGCATGGTCGCCCCCCCAAGAGAGACGACGCCCGCGACGCGATCAGGGTGTTCGAGCGCCCACGCCATCGCGACAGCACCGCCGTAGGAGTGGCCGACAATCACGGCACGCCCGACGCCGAGTTCCGAGAGCACTGCGTTCAGCGCCGCCGCCTGCTCGGCAGGGCTTTCGCCACGGTCGTGCAGCGCGGGGCTGTGTCCGTGCCCCGGCCGGTCGACGGCGATCACGCGAAAGCTCTTTGCCAGACGGGGCGCCAGATCGAAGGAGAAATCGCGGCTGTTGCCGGATGCTCCGTGCACCAGAACGACGACTGGCGCGTCGACCGGCCCCTCCTCGTGCACATGAATCGCGGCGCCACCGGTGCTCACGATCCTGCCCGTGGGCGGGTAGGCTTCGGCGCTCAGTGCGAGGCGTGGGTTATCCGATGATGCGTCGAGTGCGCTCATGCCGTCCTCGGTCTTCCCCGGCGCACATGCAGCAAGGAAGGCGAGGGCGATTGCGCCAAGGGCGTTAGCCCGTGTCTTCCCCGATGGCTTGTGCGTCAAAAGGTGTTGTCTGGTATATCTGGTTGACCCAGTTGCCATATAGGAGGTGCGCGTGGCTTCGCCAGCGGTTGAGCGGCTGGGCGCCGGGATCATCGCCGGGGTAGTAGTTCACGGGCACCTCGATCGGATCTCCGGACGCGGTATCGCGATCATACTCTTCCTTGAGGGTTCCGCTGTCATATTCGAGGTGGTTGTAGATGTAGAGCGCGCGATGACCCGGATCCTCGACGAGGCAGGGGCCGACCTCACCGGAGTCCAGAAGCACCTTGAGGCCAGCGCCTTCGATCTCGTCGCGGCGCATTTCCGTCCAGCGCGAAACGGGCACGATGCAATCGTCCGAGAACCCGTTGAGGAACGGAGAGGTCGGTGCGCGATTGACGTGCCGAAAGCATCCGAAAGCTTTCGCCTCGAGCATGTGTTTGGGCAGGCCATGCAGGTGATAGGCCATGGCCATGCCGCCCCAACACACGCCGAATGTCGAGTGGACGTGGGTTTGCGTCCAGTCGATCACGCGGCGCAGCTCGTCCCAGTAGGTCACCTCCTCGTAGGGGAGATGCTCGATCGGGGCACCCGTGATGATCAGGCCGTCGAATTTCTCACCGCTTGCGGCCACCTCGGCGAAGGGGCGGTAGAACTCCTCCATATGCGCGGCAGCGGTGTTGCGCGTCTCGTGGTCCGTCATGCGGATCAGCGACAGATCGATCTGCAGCGGGGTCGAGCCGATGAGACGGGCGAATTGCGTCTCGGTCTGGATCTTCTTCGGCATGAGATTGAGCAGGCCGATACGCAGGGGGCGGATGTCTTGCCGGGCCGCCCGATCCTCGCCCATGACCATCACACCTTCGCTGTGCAAGACATCGAATGCGGGCAGGGTCTCGGGCAGTTTGATCGGCATCGGGTGCTCCTGGGGCGCCGTTGAAAGAGGCGCGCGAAGGCTGCACTTACGCCTAAGCCTTGGTGCGTTCAAGCGCGGCGGCGATCAGGTCGGTGAAGCCGGCCTCATCGGTGACCTGGGCGACATCCTCGGCCGCGACCGTCACGCCCCAGTGTTGTGCCATCGCGGCATAGCGCGGCTGGCGGTGGGCCATTGCTCGGGCGAACGCAAAGCGGACGAAGGCGTCCGGATCGACGTCGCTTTCCGCGTGGCCCGTCTCGTCGAGATAGGCCCGCCAGCTTTGCGTCAGGAACTCGGGCTGGTAGGCCATGGGCTTGGGCGCGCGCTCGAAGCGCCGGATCAGATCCGCCCGATGTGCGTCGCTCCCCTCGATCCAGACGAGAAGCATCCGTGCGGCAAGCCCGTTCAGAACGGGATCGTCTGGATCGGTCGGCTCGACCACCTCGCAAATCGAGCCCCCGGTGTCGCACACAAAGTGCGGGTAGCCGTAGAGCGCCTGCGCCCGGTCAATGAAGCGGTCGCTATCCAGAAGGGCCGCGCGTTCGGCTTCGTCGTGCTCGGCCTGACGGCGGCGGTATTCGGCCAGCGGCAAACCACCCTTTGCCGGATCGCCCGGCTTGCCCAGATAGGTCGAAAGCGGTGCGAGGTTGCTGAAGGTGATGTTGGAGCCGATATAGATCGAGTCGGTCATCAGCAGATCGCGCAAGTATGGCACCTTCATCGCTTCGCGCTTGACGCTGTCGGCGATCCGCTCGCCCATGTAGCGCGTCCCGATCCGGTAATCGACGGAGTAGTGAAACCAGTCGCCCGAGGCCCTCAGCATGGCAGAGAGGTGGGTTTTCCCAAGGCCGGACATGCCGAAGAGCGCGACGCGCTTCTGGGGCGCGTGCCGCCATGCGTCGGCCGAGGGGTATATCAGCGGGGCGTGATGCATGGGCGAGGGCTCTACCGCCCCCAGCGGCCCGAGGCCAGTCCCCATCGGCGCGTTGGCCGTGCCTCGGGCCGCCAATCGTGCAGGGCGCGCTCGAACGAGGGGTAGCGACGTGGCATCCGCGCGTGGGGAACACAGCGCTAGCGTGAGGGCCTCGGAACCGATCGCCACGCCAAAACGGTAAGCCCGAGCGCAAGCAGGCCGAGGCCCGCGAATGCAGTGGTGCCAAGCCTTTCATCCAGAACCAGTGCGCCGAGCACGATTGCGACCGGTGGAATAACCAGCGTCACCAGCATCGCTCCCCCCGCTCCGGCGCTCCGCACGAGGCGGTAGTAGAGCAGGTACGCAAGCGCAGTAGAGACGATGGCGTAGTAAGCGATCGCACCGACCCCGGTTGCGGAGCTGGGCAGGTCGATATTGCCCTCCAGCAGCACGGTTGTCGGGATGAGTATGGCTGTGGAGGCGCTCAGCATCCCGGTCGCGGCAACGATCGGGTCGACGCCGCCGAGGAACCTGCGTGCCCAGATCGACGCCAGAGCATAACTCAATGTCCCTGCGACCACCGCAATTTGCGCGAGAGATTGCAGATCCAGCGAGGTAAGCGCGGACGGGCCGACAATGATCGTAACGCCCGCGAATCCGAGCACAATCCCTGTTGACCGCTGGAGCGTCAGGTGCTCGTCTGCAAAGACAAGCGCCGCGGCGAGTGCCGCCCAGATCGCAGTCGTCGCGTTCAGGATCGACGTGAGCCCGGTTTCGATATGGAGCTGGCCCCACGTCATGAGGGTGAAGGGAATGACGTTGTTGAGCAGACCCATGCCGAGGCAAGCGCCCCAGAATCCAAGGTGGGCCGGCACAGCGTGGCGGCGCAGGATCACGACGCCCCAAAGCAGGAGCGCGGCCCATCCGACCCGGTGACACACGGACGACAGAACGCTCACCTCGTTGAGAGCGAGGCGGATGGTGAGAAAGGAGGCCCCCCAGATGCCCCCCAGTATGAGCAGATCCGCGAGGGCTCGGGTGGGGAGGGCGGAGGTCAAGGTTGACGGAGAGGACATCCTGTCCCTCTATCCGCGAGTACGCAGAGGAGCGATCCGAATCCTGCGCCTAGGGTGACGTTGGCAAAAAGTCTTCAGGAAGACTTTTTGCAAGTTCCTTGGTCAAGGAACTTGCGCCCGCCCCTCGGGTCAGAAGCGATAGCCGACAGAGAAGCCGACTGTGAGTGCGGAGTTGTCGCGAAACTCGGCGCGCGGCGTGTCCGGTGTGCCGGTTTCGGGACGTGAATTGCCAAGCCACGAGTAGCGTGCGCCCGCGGAAAGCGTCACGTTCTCGGAAACGTCGTAGGCGCCTCCGAGGCCGATCGCGAAGAGCCCGTTGGTCGGCGCGAGTGGGGACACCAGATCGTCGCTGTCGGTTTCTTCCCAGCTGAAGCTGGCCCGGGCCGCGAATTCGTCGGTGAAACGGCGGCCGACGCCAAGGGTCCATGTTCGGGAATCCTGCAAGCTCACGAGGCCGCCACCGGCCGCCTGCGTGAAGAGCTTCGGGTCGATCTTGAACTCGCTCCACTCCGCCCAGCGGAAGGAGCCGAAAAGCAGCGTGTCTTCGGCGATGCCCGTCTGGAAATCGATGTTCACGGATTGTGGCAGTTCAACCTCGGTCGACGACGTGCCGATCTCGTTTCCAAGATACCGCTCCGTCGTGTCGAAGTCGTGGGTGATGGCGGAATTGTAGGTGACGGCGACCCTGAGGGCGATGTCCGGGATCTCGTAGGCGAAGCCTGCCAGCCATCCGACATCTGTCCGCTCTTCGAGCTCTACCGAATAGCCGTTGAAACCGCCTGCAAAGGCCGGGGCGCCCGGCGGGACGAACGCTTGCGGGATGCCATAGGCCAAACCCGAGAGCGTGATGTCTCCGGAGGCACGATCGACGCGCACGCCGCCGTGGACAGACCAATTCTCGGTGAACTTGTAGCGCAGCATTGCCGTGAGCGTGTCGCTGTCGGCAATCGCCGACGTGCCGCCAAGCTCCGTTGTGTCGCTGTCGCCCTCGTAGTTGATGTCGCTGCCGAAGGGCTGGGAAAACTCCAGCGCACCGGAGAGCTGATCGGTGAAGTCGATCTTCACACCGAGGGTGATGTTGTTGAAATCGTCGCTGGTGCCCGTGTACCGGGAGCCGGGAGCGATCTGACCCGAGGGGTTGAAGGGCCACGGCACCACGTTGCCGGTGCCAACGCCCGACAGGGTCGGGCTTGTATGGGCGAAGCCGAATTCGGCGTAATTGCCATCCTCAAACAGGAGGTCGATGGGCTGGCCCGTGCGGTCAAGTCCGCCGGCGACCGCTGCGCCCGATGCCGTTCCGAAGATGGCTGTCGCCAGAAGTGCACGCTTCATGTTCTCTTCCCTCAGTGCAACCGTGCAGCGTGGGTTGCCGCGACAGCTCGATGCGTTCTTGCTTCGCCTACCAAACCGGCAAACCGCCAGAAATCAAATCGAACGCAGCGTTACATGGGCAACATGAAACCGGCTGACGCAGTTTCGTCACATCGCAGGGGAGAAGCTGGGCCGCCGATCACAACCAGAGATTTTAGTTGGGGTCAGGACCGGCGCAGGTTCAGCCAGTTGGCACCAAGAATCACGGCCGCACCCACGGCAACGGCCCATTGCAGGGGCTCGCCGTAAAATAGCATACCGATGACGGCGATCACGGGAAGACGCGCGAAATCCATCGGCATCACGATGCCGGCAGGGGCAAGCGATAGGGCCGTTGTCAGGCAGAAGTGGGCACATAGACCAGCAAAGGCGATCAGGGTCAGCCATGGCAGGCTCTGCGCGGAGGGCAGGGCGATATCGCCGTCCGCCCCGGCACAAATCAGGCCAAACACGGTCTGCATCGCGGTGAGCCAGAACAGGATGCAGAACGTTGTCTCGGTCCGGGTCAGCTTCCGGGTGTAGAGCGCCGAGGCGGCGAAGCCGAGGGCCGCGGCCGCGGCCGCAAGGGCGCCGATTTCGAGGGCGGTCGGATCCGGGCGCGCGACAATCAGAACCCCCGCAAAGCCCAGAAAGGCCGCGATCAGCTTCGTGCGGGTGAGCTTTTCACCGAGCACGAGCGGGGCAAGGAGCGTGGCCCAGATCGGTGACGTGAACTCGAGAGCGAAGACAGTGGCCAACGGGATGAGCGGCAGCGCAAAGAACCACAGGTTCTGACCCGCGAAGTGGCACACGTTGCGGATCGCATGCAGCCCGAGGTGGCGCAGGGTAATCTGCCTGAGCAGGCCAAAGGTGCTGCCCGCCGCAAGCACGATCCCGACCCCGATGATGGAGCGAAACAGCATGATCTCGAACGTGTCGTGTTCGAGGGAGATGGCGCGCCCGGCCACTGCCATCGAAGAGAACGAGGCGATGGCACCGGTCATCCATGCAGCCGCGAGGAGCGGGCGCGATTCCGGTGTGGGATCAGAGGCCGTCGACGTCATTCCAGTTCGATGGTGCCCGGCGGCTTCGAGGTGATGTCGTAGCTGACGCGGTTGATCCCGCGGACTTCGTTGATGATGCGCGTGGCGGTTTCTGAGAGGAAATCGTGGCTGAAGGGATAGTAATCTGCTGTCATGCCATCGACGCTTGTCACGGCGCGCAGAAGGCAGGCGAAATCATAGGTGCGCCCGTCGCCCATGACGCCCACGGTCCGCACGGGCAGGAGCGCGGCGAAGGCCTGCCAGATCTCGTCGTAGAGACCGTGCTTGCGGATCTGGTCGATATAGACGGCGTCCGCCTCGCGGAGAATGGCGAGCTTCTCGCGCGTGATCTCCCCGGGGCAGCGGATCGCGAGGCCCGGGCCGGGGAAGGGATGGCGCCCGATGAAGGAAGGCGGCAGGCCAAGCTCCCGCCCCAGCGCGCGTACCTCGTCCTTGAAGAGGCCGCGCAGAGGTTCGACAAGCTTCAGCCCCATCTTTTCGGGAAGTCCGCCGACATTGTGGTGCGACTTGATCGTGACGGAGGGTCCGCCGGAGAAGCTGACGCTTTCGATCACGTCGGGATAGAGCGTGCCCTGTGCGAGGAACTCCGCGCCCCCCGTCTCGGAGGCGTGCTTCTGGAACACGTCGATGAAGAGCTTGCCGATGGTCTTGCGCTTCACCTCGGGGTCGGAAACGCCCTCAAGCGCGTTGAGAAAGAGATCGCTTTCGTCGGCGTGGATCAGCGGCAGATTGTAATGGTCGCGGAACATCGTCACGACCTCCTGCGCTTCGTTCTTGCGCAGCAGGCCATGGTCGACAAAGACGCAGGTGAGCTGGTCGCCGATCGCTTCGTGGATCAGGACGGCGGCCACGGAGCTGTCGACGCCCCCGGAAAGGGCGCAGATCACGTGCCCGTCCCCCACCTGGTCACGGATCGCAGCGACGGCCTCGGCGCGGTAGGCGCCCATCGTCCAATCCCCGGTGAAGCCCGCCTCGCGCACGAAGTTCGACAAGAGATCCCGGCCCTTGGGCGTGTGGTGCACCTCGGGGTGGAATTGGACGGCGTAGTAGCCGCGGTCGGTATCGGCGGTGATGGCATAGGGCGCACCGGGCGATGTGCCGTAGACGGCAAAGCCCGGCGCGATCTCGGCGACATGATCGCCGTGCGACATCCAGACCTGTTCGCTGCCGGCATCGAACCAGCCGTCAAGCAGGGCGAGCCGATCTGCAGCGGGTGTCACTTGCGCACGTCCGAACTCTGCGGTGCCCTTGCCCGCCTCGACCCGGCCGCCGAGCACCTCCATCATCACTTGCTGACCGTAGCAAATGCCGAGGATAGGAACGCCGAGATCCCAGAGCTCCGAGGGGGGGCGCGGCGAGCCCTCACGCGTGACGCTGTCCGGGCCGCCCGAGAGGATCACGGCGCGCGGAGCCAATGCGGCGAGCCGCGCCTCGGTGACCTTCTGGAACGGTACGATCTCGCAAAACACGTTCAACTCGCGCAGGCGACGCGCGATAAGCTGCGTAACCTGACTGCCGAAATCGACGATCAGGAGGGTCTGGTGCGGAGCTTGTGCTGTCATGGCCCCCGCTTAGGCGCCGGGCGCGCCCAAGGCAAGAGGAGGGGGGTGGGAACTCCGGCCCAACGCCGCCCTTTGCCCGGAAAGCCATGCGCCCAGAAAGCCATGCGCCCGGCGCATGGCGGTATGGCTCGGTCTTTTGTAGCGCCGGCCCCGCTCTGCGCCTAACTCGCGGACATCAGAAACCATTTCGGAAGGCATCATGCCAAGGCAATCGGATACCGAGTCACCCTGGGCGCTGCATGGCCTCGTACTTGCGCCGTTCCAGGCGGCAACATCGCTGGTCGGGTCCGACCGGCGCGCCGTGAAAACGAAGCTCCCGAACGACCGGCGATCATCGCTGACGGACGAGGCGCTGCGCGAGCGAGGCATCGCGCGAGTGGATCTGCCACGCGCGGCCTGCCTGCGCCGTTGCGACACCTGATCGGGGAGGCGCACCGGCCCTTGGCGCGGTACGGCGCAGTCGCTAGGTTCTGGCGAGCCTGAAGGAGCCCTGCCCATGTCCGATATCCCCCGCGCCCACACGGTGATCCGGAAGGGCGCCGCCCCGGACGACGATGGGATCGCGCTGGACTACGAGGGCCGATTCATGCGGCGCAAGCGGCTGACGTCGGAGGCGGGGCAAGCCTTTGTCGTCGACCTTGCCGAAGTGACGTCACTCGATGACGGTGATGCCCTCGCGTTGACCGACGGGAGCCGCATCGCCGTGCGGGCGGCACCCGAGGCGCTTCTTGAGATCACGGGGGACGGGCTGGCCCGTCTGGCCTGGCACATTGGCAACCGTCACACACCTTGCCGGATCGAGGCGGACAGGCTTCTGATCCGCGCCGACCACGTGCTAGCGGATATGTTGGAGCGCCTGGGCGCACAGGTGCGTGCCCTCGAAGCGCCGTTCCAACCCGAGGGCGGCGCCTATGGGCATGGCCGCACACTTGGGCACAGCCACGGGGATCATCACCAAGGGGCGGCGCGCGACACGCACGCGCATCCACACGATCACGGCGCCTCTGCGGGATCCGTTTCCGTTTCGGAAGAACCGCCTGATCCGCACTCCCATCGTCATGAGCACTGACGGCGAAACGACCGCGCTGCTCACGCTCACGCAGTGGCTGTCGCCGGCGTTTCCGTTGGGCAGCTTTGCGTATTCCCACGGAATGGAGACGGCCATTGCCGCGGGCGATGTCGTCGATGCCGCAAGCCTTGAGGCATGGCTCGGGTATCTTCTGCGGTTTGGCACCGGCAAGGCGGATGCGATCCTGAGCCACGCGGCCCTGCGCGGAGAAGACGCCGACACGCTTGCCGCCGTGGCGCGGGCGCTGGCGCCTTCGGCGGAGCGTGCGCGCGAGGCCGAAGACCAAGGTGCCGCGCTCGTGCGCACACTGAACGGGCTGCATGGGACGGCGGTGCCGCCGCGCCCGCTCCCGGTGGCGTTCGGTGCAGCTGCATCAGGGCTCGGGCTTCCTGCGGAGCGGATCGTCGCGCTCTATCTGCACGCGTTCATCTCCAATCTCGTCACTTGCGCGACGCGGGCCGTACCCCTTGGTCAGACCGAAGCCCAAGGTGTCCTGGCGCGGCTCGCCCCCGAGATCGAAAGGGTGGCACGCGAAACAGCCGGGCTGCGGGTGGAAGATATCGCGAGCAGCGCGTTTGGTGCCGATCTTTCGTCCCTTCAGCACGAAACACAGTCAGTTCGGATCTACCGGACCTAGGAGACCGCCCGCCACGGCGCCAAGGTCTTGTGAGCGCAAGAACCGCCACCTAGGATCCGCCGGATCATCACGGAGGCGCGCATGTCTGATCCCTCTCCCAATGGCCCCCTCAGGGTCGGCATCGGCGGGCCGGTTGGCGCGGGCAAGACGACTCTGACAGAGGCGTTGACCCGAGCTCTTGCGTCGCGGCATTCGATGGCCGTGATCACCAACGACATCTACACCAGCGAGGATGCGGAATTCCTGATGCGCGCACAGGTGCTCCCGGCCGAGCGCATTCGGGGCGTCGAGACGGGCGGCTGTCCGCATACCGCGATCCGGGAGGATGCCTCGATCAACCTCGCTGCCATCGACGACCTGCGGCGTAAGATACCGGACCTCGCGTTGGTGCTTGTCGAGAGCGGGGGGGACAATCTGGCAGCCACGTTCTCGCCGGAGCTTGCAGACCTGACCCTCTACGTCATCGATACCTGCGCTGGGCAGGACATCCCGCGCAAGCGGGGGCCGGGTCTGACCAAGTCCGATCTGCTCATCGTCAACAAGACGGACATGGCCCCCCATGTCGGTGTCGACCGGGCGATGCTGGAGGCCGACACAAAGACCGCCCGGGGCACCCGCCCATACGTGATGGCCAATCTGCGGGATGGGGACGGGGTCGCCGAGATCGCCTCCTTCATCGAGCGGGAGGGCGGACTGACCTAGCGCGTCAGGCGCTGTGGCGACCGCGCTTTGGCGTGATGGGGCAATGGCGGAGGGACAGCACGGTGCACCCGCATGGCGCCTCTGCAGGTCCGGCGCGCGGCGCAGGCCCTCGCGCTGGCCGGTACGTCGCGATGCTGTTGGAGACGGGGGCGTGTGCGGCGCTGGCCGAAACGTCGGCTAGCGCGTCGCGGTGCTGGTGACGGCGGGGGCGTGAGGGGGGCGCGGCGGCGGCAATGATCGCCCCGCGGCTTCGAGCGCTGCGACAGCCTCCTCCAACCCTTTGCGCAGGCGTGGGCGGTCTGTCTCGCGCAGGGCTGCACGGCACCATAGCGCTTGCAGCAGGGGGCGCTTCTTCTCCTCCAGAACCTGCAACACTTGCCGCAGATACCCCGCGCTGCGCTTGCGCCGCTGGTAGAGGGACGCAAAGCTCGCCTGCGTGAGGCGGTCCTTGGCGAGAAGCCGCAGCATGGCTTCGATTACCCCCATGCCCTCCAGCAGGGTTTCCGGATGGCGCCCAAGCATGGGCGTATGAAGATGCATGGGAGCGGCTCCGAAGAGAGATGCATGCATCGCGTCCTCCGCAATGAGCGGGTCATAGACAAGCGCCGCACGCTCGGATGCTTCGAGCAACGTGACCGCATCGCCGTAACGATCCGTGAAGGAGGCACGACGCGCCTTCAGAAACCGGCGATCCCAGCCCGCCCGGGCGGGATCCAGCGTCGCTTGCGGGCGAATGGCCAGCACCTTCGAAAACGGCGCGGCGACGGAATACGCGCAGGCCGCATAGCCCCCGGGGCCGACCCCGTAAAACATCACATCGTCGAAGAGATCAAAGAACCCGTCATCCACGAGGTCATCGAAGAACGCATAGACCTCAGGGTCGCGAAACCAGGTATCGCCCTCGGAAAAGAGGGTCAGCTGCGACCAGCCGGATTTTCCGGCGACTTTCAGGCCATGGGGCAGGGCGGGTGTGGTATTGCGGATATCAACGGCATTCTCGAAGGATACCAAGAGCATCCGCTCGTCGTCTTCTGTGTAGAGCGCGCCATGTTTTTGGCCCAGGCGGGCGTGAAAGCCGTGCTCCATGGCGTGCACATCGAGTGTCTCCAGCCATGCAGCGCTGGACGCAGCGTCTTCCTGCCCAGAGGGCCGTGGCGCTGGCGTGAGGCGCGCAGGGTCGAGCGTCGTCATCGGTGGAGCCTCCGTGCCCGCATCGCGCGGGACTTAACCTTAATGCCTCCTGATCCCAAGAGAATGGGGCTTAAATAGGCAGAACCCAAGGGAATTCGGAGCCGAGGCAGGGGTGGGCGTGCGTCCGCGCGCCTAAGGCACGCGCGTGTCGCGACGGAAAACCAGCGCTCGCCCGGCCGACAACGCGGGGCAATACGCGAGCCCTTGGGCGGTCAATGCCGCGAAGGGAACGGTGTCGGGCCGAGGCTCTGCGGGGAGATGGAGCGCAATCGCGCGGAGTGTTGTCGGGATCTCGGCGGGAATAGTTGCGGCGGTCAGATCGACGAAGACGAGCGTTGGCTGCAGGTCCGATATGACCGACGGATCGACGAAGCCGATACGCGCCAAACCATTGGCGTGCGCAACCTGCGCGACATAGGTGCGGCGGGCAGCGTCCGGCTCTGCGAGCCAGACGTGGCGCACCCCCAGCTTTCCGGCAAGGATCGCCACCAGATGCCCTGTTCCCGCGCCGAGCACGAGCGCCCTGTCACTGGTCGTGGCGAGGCCGAACGCGGCCGCGGTATAGCCTGCCTGCCACTCCGAGCGCTCCAACTGACGGGCGACTTCGCGTGGCAGGACCACCGGATCGCGCGGGAACCGGAGGCCGCGATAGCGCAGGGGGCGCGCGGTCTCGCCCGGCGTGCCGTCTGAGAGCTCAAGGTCAGACACGGTGAACCGCGACGGATCAGAAAAACGCCTGCAGACCGGTCTGAGCCCGCCCGAGGATCAGGGCGTGGATGTCATGCGTGCCTTCGTAGGTGTTGACCGTCTCGAGGTTCACCATGTGGCGCATCACGCCATAGTCTTCCTGGATGCCATTGCCGCCGTGCATGTCGCGGGCATCGCGGGCGACGGTGAGAGCCTTGCCGCAATTGTTGCGCTTCATCAGGCTGATAGCCTCGGGGGCTGCGGTGTGCGCCTCCATCATACGCCCGAGGGCGAGCGCGCCTTGCAGGCCGAGGGCGATCTCCGTCTGCATGTCGGCGAGCTTCTTCTGGAAGAGCTGGGTCTGCGCGATGGGCTTGCCGAATTGTGTCCGGTCGAGCCCGTATTGCAGCGCCTGATGCCAGCACGCCTCCGCGGCGCCCATGACACCCCACGCGATGCCGAAGCGGGCGCGGTTCAGGCAACCGAACGGCCCTTTCAGGCCCTCCACGCCGGGGAGCAGCGCGTCTTCGCCCACTTCGACGCCATCCATAACGATCTCGCCTGTCACCGAGGCGCGGAGCGAGAGCTTGCCGCCCACCTTCGGCGCCGAGAGGCCTGCCATGCCCTTTTCGAGAACGAAGCCCTTGATCTTGCCATCATGCGCATCGGATTTGGCCCAGACGACGAACACATCGGCGATCGGAGCGTTCGAGATCCACATCTTCGAGCCGGTGATGCGGTAGCCAGCCTCGGTCTTGACCGCCTTCGTCTTCATGCCGGAGGGGTCGGAGCCCGCATCCGGCTCGGTCAGGCCGAAGCAGCCAATCAGCGTTCCGGCGGCGAGGCCGGGCAGGTATTTCTCGCGCTGGGCATCGGTGCCGTAGGCGTGGATCGGATACATGACGAGCGAGGATTGCACCGACATCATCGAGCGGTAGCCAGAATCGACGCGCTCGACCTCGCGCGCGATCAATCCATACGACACGTACCCGGCCCCGAGGCCGCCAAAGGCTTCGGGGATCGTGACCCCGAGCAGGCCCGCTTCGCCCATCGCGCGAAACACACCGGGATCGACTGTTTCCTCGGCATAGGCAGCGGTGACGCGGGGCTGAAGCTCCGATTGCGCAAAGGTGTGCGCGGCATCGCGGAGCATCCGCTCGTCTTCTGTCAGCTGCGCTTCGAGGCCCAGCGGGTCCTGCCAGACGAAGGGTGCAAGGTTCGGGCGGTCGGCGGTGGTGGCGGCCGTAACGGGCGTTTCGACGTTCATGGCACGGGTCCTCCTTTTGAGGGCTAGGTAGCTCACGGGGGCATTGCGGGCAACCGGACGCGCATTGGATCTTCGACCCGGAACGGCGGCATGGCGCCAAAGCAAGGCGCTGCGGGGGCGGGGAGATGGACCGTTTCTCTCGCCACGCCTATGTTCAAACCCGGTTAATCATGGAACGAGGTCTATCGTATGTGCCTGTGTCACCCGATGTCCCGCCGCGGACTTCTGCTGGGCGGATGCGCCGCCACGCTCACGCTTCCACTCGCCGGTTGCGTCAGCACGGGCGGCGGCGGTGCGCCGTCGCTTGTTTCGGATGCGCAGGTCGAGCAGGCGGGCGTGCGCAGCTGGCAGCAGCTGGTCGCCAATACGCCCGCGTCTCGCAATGCCTCGCACATCTCTGCGGTGCGCGGTGTCTCGGACCGGTTGCTGCGTGCGGCGGGCGAGTCCCCGTCCGCGTGGGAGGTCCGCGTGTTTGCGGGCGACGAGGTCAACGCGTTCGCTTTGCCGGGCCGCAAGATCGGTGTCTATGACGGGCTCTTCCGGGTCGCCGATACGCCTGATCAGCTTGCAACGGTTGTCGGGCACGAGATCGGCCATGTGCAGGCGCGCCATGGCGCCCAGCGCATGAACAATGAGCTGGCGACCAGCATCGGGCTCGACCTGATCGGGGCCGCGCTCTCGGTCGGCAACGTGGCCGGCGCGGCAGAGATCGGTGCGGCGCTGGGCCTCGGCGCCGAGTACGGCATCCTGAGGCCCTATTCGCGCCGCCAGGAGCTGGAGGCCGATGCATTCGGGCTGCGGCTGATGGACAGTGCAGGCTACAACGCGCGCGAGGCGATCACGCTGTGGCAGGACATGGCGCGGGTCGGTGGGGCGACACCGGAGCTGATCTCGACCCATCCCGCGCCCGCCACACGGATCGAGGAAATGCGCGAGCTTATCGACGACCTGGCATAGTGGCGCAGAAAATGATCTGCGCCGCTCCGAACAGATCGGGCGTGCTGCCTGAGCGGAAAGAAGGAGCGCTCCTTCACAGGGGCCAGTGTCGGAGCGAAGCTGCCGGAGGTTAGCTCACGTCACATCCGACGCCGCTCGTGAGGACGCGGCCACGCTTTGACCCGCATGATGCTGCGCAACGAAAAAGCTCCGGGGCGTGGTGCCACCGGAGCTTCGATACGCGTCCCGACCGGGAGACTTACTTTACCACCGGGCCGATCATCATGACCATCTGACGGCCTTCCATCTTCGGCATATTCTCGACCTTGCCGAGTTCCTTGATGTCTTCGGCCACACGCTCCAGGAGCTCGCGGCCAAGGTTCTGGTGGGCCATTTCACGGCCACGGAACCGCAGAGTTACCTTGACCTTGTCGCCGCCTTCAAGGAAGCGGATCACGTTGCGCATTTTGACATCGTAATCATGCGTGTCGGTGTTGGGGCGGAATTTCACCTCCTTCACCTCGATCGTCTTTTGTTTCTTCTTGGCCTCGGCTTCGCGTTTCTGCGTCTCGTACTTGTACTTGCCGAAGTCCATGATCTTGCAGACGGGGGGATCCGCGTTGGGCGAAATCTCAACCAGGTCGAGACCGACCTGCTCTGCCAGTTCGAGCGCGCGCTCTGGCTTGACCACGCCAACGTTCTGGCCTTCGGGGCCAATTAGGCGGATCTCAGTGGACCTGATGCGTCCGTTCACGCGGGGGCCGGTGTCGCGCTGTGGAGGCGCGTTGTGGGGTCTGCGGGCTATCTCGTGATTCCTTTGATGGTTGCTGGGAGGATCGATTGCGTTTGAACGCGCAAAATAACGATTTTCCGCCGATGCTTCAAGGCGCCTTCGGCAAGAACGAGCGATCTGGCGCCACCTTGGAGGAGGCGGGTACCAAGCCGTTCCCTTGTGGCACCACATTTGGCAGGAAGAAAGCCTACATCAACGGGAGTCCAGGACATGAACCGTGTCACCGCGCTGATCATCGCTGTCATCGCTATCGCCATTGGCGCCGCGCTCTTCCTCGGGGGCGGAGAATCATCCGCAACACCGCCAGAGGCCCCGGCCCCCGCGCCAGAGGCTCCGGCCCCTGCTCCGGCCCCCCAGTAGGCACCGCAGCCGCCGAAGCGCTGTTGCAGGCCATCCATGCCCCGGTGCGAAATGGCATCCGGTCCAGGCAGAGTTGGACCTACCCGACGAAGGCCTTCTCGACCACGTACTCCGCGGGCTCGGAATTGGCGCCTTCGCGCAGACCGTGGCTTTCGAGGATTTCCTTCATGTCGATATTGAAGGGCAAGGAGCCGCAGACCATGCCGCGGTCTGTCTCGGGTGAAAGCCCCCCCTCGATCCCGAGATCGGCAAAGACGGTGCCATTCTCCAGCAGGCTAGTGATGCGCCCCATCTTCGGGCTCTCTTCCCGTGTGGTGGTGGGGTAGTAGACAAGCTTGTCGCCGACCATCTCGCCGATCAGCGGATCGTCCCGGAGGCTTTCGACGAGCTGCTTGCCGTATTCGAGCTCGGCCACATCCCGGCAAGTATGCGTGAGGATGATCTTGTCGTAATCCTCGTAGGTCTGCGGCTCCCGCACGAGGCTGGCGAAGGGCGCCACGCCGGTTCCGGTGGCAAAGAACCATAGCCGCTTTCCGGGCAACAGCGCGTCATGCACGAGTGTGCCGACGGGCTTGGGCTTTAGGATGATGCGGTCGCCCGGCTGGATGTGCTGCAGCCGCGAGGTGAGCGGCCCGTCCTGTACCTTGATCGAGTAGAACTCCAGCTCTTCGTCCCAGGCGGGGCTTGCGATCGAATAGGCACGCAGGATCGGGCGCGCCTTTCCCGTCTTGGGATCGGGGTCGCCGACGAGGCCGATCATCACGAATTCACCCGAGCGGAATCGGAGCGATCTCGGGCGGGTGCAGCGAAACGAGAACAGACGGTCTGTCCAATGCCGGACATGCGTGACGGTTTCCTCGGGCAGGCCATGGGCGGGTTTGGGGGCCTCGGCCGAGGCGGTCATCTCTGGGGTCTGGTCTTCGGGCATACTCATCTCTCTCAGGGCGTCCGGATGCGCCGTGCAGGGCGCACCGAGAGTTATCGCGTTGCCGCGCAACTGGCTTTGATTTGTGTCAGGTTGGCTGGACAGCAAGCGCGGGCTTGCTCATCAGGTGACGCGGGAATGGCCGTGCGTCAAGTGGATAGGGGTCTTCAGGCGGTACAGCCGCAGCCCTTGGAGTGGGCGCGCGGCGGCTGCGCTGTTCGGGAAAGCTTACACCTCTTCGTTAACGCTCCGGCGTGCGGGCGCGCGAAGTGCGCGCCAGACGGCAGAGTTTCTGGACGCGTTCGGGATCAGGCGGAGGCCATGTCCTTTTCAGCGAGCCGCTGGGCGATGCCCGCCATCTCGACGACGCGCACCATGCGGATATCTTCCAGCCCGACAGATCCGGTTTCGGCATCGAGCATCCGGATATCGCCGTGGGCTTCGTCGTCGATCAACTCCGCTTCCCGCAGGCTCGGCGTCCACACGTCGTCCTCACCAAGAAAGACGGTTTGTGCGCCGTGCCGCCGACGGGCCGCAATGACACTCGGCTCAAAAGAATATGGCATCTGGGTAGCCCTCCCTGGTCTCACCAGCACGATTCCAATGCTCCCATTGTAGAACGTTTGTCTTGCGCTCCGCTAGGCATGTGGACAAATAGAAACATATGTTCTGCTGCGGCGCAGAAAACCCCTGATGCGTCACAACAAATGCGGGAGAGACTCCATGCCAACTCGCCTCGATACTCTGGATCGGAAGATTCTTGCCGAGCTCCAACGCGACGCCAGCCAGCCGCTCGACGATATCGCAAAGGCCGTGGGGTCGTCAAAAACACCGGTCTGGTCTCGGGTCCGCAAGCTGCGCGAGGCGGGGGTCATAAAACAGAATACCGTGCTGCTCGACGCGGATGCGCTGGGGCTGGAGGCATGCTTCTTCGTCTTGATCCGTACATCGGAGCATGAGGCGGATTGGCAGGCGACCTTTCTTGAGGCGTTGCGCGTGCGGCCCGAGGTGCTGGAGGCCCACCGCCTGGCCGGGGATATCGACTACATCCTCAAGGTTCGGGTGCCCAACGCCCGCGCCTATGACCGGTTCTACCAGGCGCTGATTTCCGAAGTGAAGATCCACAACGTGACAGCGCTGCTTTCGATGGAAGAGATCAAGGCGACGCCGAACCTGCCCGTGCTCGAAGGATAGGGCCTCGCGTTTCACCTGCGCGCCGGGTGCCGTGTCGGTGCGTGGTGTGCGCCGTGTGCCAGGGCGATGTGACGCGCCGCGTTTGACATTCTGTCCGCCCGGCGCGACGGCTAGAGCGACACCATCAGCCTTTCGAGCCCATGAAAGTGGTAGATATCGGCATAGTGTGGCGCCTCGGTCAAACGGAGGTGCGGGCAGGCCCGGAGCAGCGCGGGCAGGGCGCATTGCAACTCCAGCCGAGCCAGGGGCGCACCGAGACAGAAGTGGATGCCGGCTCCGAAGCTCGCATGGGCCGCGCGGCGGGTGAAGGGGTCGAAGCGATCCGGCTGCGCGTAGGCGCCCGCATCCCGGTTGGCCGAGGCGAGCAGGCAGGCGACCTCGTCTCCCGGCTCGAAGCGATGCCCGTAGATCTCCACCCGTTCGCGCGCGATACGGGTGAAGACGTGAAGCGGCGGATCGAAGCGCAGGATCTCCTCGACGACCAGATCCATCGGGGCATCGGGATGCGCAATGGCGGCGGCTTGGCCCGTCTCGAGGATCGCTTTCACCCCGTTGCCGAGCGTGTGAACGGTCGCCTCGTGCCCGGCATTGAGCAGCAGGATGACCGTCGAGATCAGTTCCTCGGAGGTCAGCTTGTCGCCCGAGGTCTCGGCCTCGATGAGGCGGCTCAAGAGATCGTCGCCGAGGCTGCGCCTGCGCTCGGCAATGACTTCGTCGAGATAGGCTGTGAAGGCTTCGGTGGCGGCGACCGCCAAGGCCTCGTCCTCGCGCGATCTGCCCGGCTGGTACATGCGCACCATGGCGTTGGACCACGCCAGAAGATCGGGGGCGCGGGTGTCAGGCACTCCGATGAGCCGGGCGATCACCGTGACCGGAAGAGGGCGGGCGAACGCGTCGAGCAAGTCGAACGCGCCTGAGGGAAACGCGGCAATCAAGTCGTCGACCAGCGCGTCGATCTGGGGCCGGAGCGCCTGGACGCGTGCCGTCGTGAACGCGCGCAGGACAAGCCCGCGCAGCCGCGTATGTCGCGGGGGCTCGGCTTCGAGCATGGAATGCGCCTCGACGGCGTAGAAGGGAGCAAGGCGCTCGGGGATCTTCGGCGCGGGAACGTTGCGGGGTGCTTCCCGCCCGAAGCGCCTGTCCCGCAAGAGCGCATTGACCATGCGATGGCTCGCCGCAGCGGGCATGGCATAGGCGTCCCACCACACGAGGCCGTCAGCCGCGCGCAGCCGCTCATAGAACGGGTAGGGGTTCTGAACGAAGCCGGGGTCCGTCGGTGATTGCGTCACGTGCTGCATGGGCATTCGCTGCCGTGCAGGCCCGGGAAACACAAGAGAGAATGCCGCACGAGTTTCTGACTGTTTTGGTCGGAAAGGGGTTGACGGAATCTGCGATGCTGGTACTTGACTGAAAGTGTCAATTAAACCGCGTGACAGGGATCCCCATGACCAAGCGAACGACGTACATCACTGCAGCCAGCCTCGCGGCGCTGGTGGCGCTCCCGGCCGTCCCTTCCTTTGCCGAAGGCGAAGTGAACCTCTACTCGTCACGGCATTACGATACCGACGAGCGCCTCTATTCGGAGTTCGAAGAGGCCACGGGGATCACCATCAACCGCATTGAAGGCAACGCCGACGAGCTCATTGCCCGGATGGCGGCCGAGGGCTCGAATTCTCCGGCGGATATCTTCCTCACGGTGGATACGGTGCGCCTGTCACGCGCCAAGAACATGGGGCTCTTGCAGCCGATCGAGAGCGATGTGCTCGAAGCGCGCATCCCGGCCTACCTTCAGGACGCGGACAACCAGTGGTTCGGCTTCTCGCAGCGCTCGCGGATCCTGTTCTACAACAAGACCGAAGTGACCGATCCGCCGATGACATACCAGGATCTCGCGGACCCGAAATACGCCGGCATGGTCTGCATCCGCTCGTCCTCGAATGTCTACACGCAGAACATCGCGGCGGCCCTCATCGACCACCTGGGCGTTGAGCCGGTAAAGGCCTGGGCACAGGGCGTCGTGGCGAACTTCGCCCGCGCCCCGCAAGGCGGCGACACCGACCAGCTGCGCGGCATCGCTTCGGGAGAGTGCCTGATCTCGATGTCGAACACGTACTACTTCGCCCGTGCTCTGCGCAAAGGCGACAGCCAGATCACGCCCGAGCAGATGGAGAACATCGGCTGGGTCTTCCCGAACCAGAACGACATCGGCGCCCACATGAACATCTCGGGCGGCGGGGTGGCCGCGAACGCGCCGAACCGTGAGAACGCAATTGCGTTCCTCGAATACCTCGCGTCGGATCAGGCGCAGGAATACTTCTCTGCGGGCAACGACGAGTATCCGGCCGTGCCCGGTGTCGCGCTCAGCCCGTCTGTGGCCGCACTTGGGATCTTCCGCCCGGATACGATTGAGCTCAGCGCGATTGCCGAGCACATCGACGAAGCGGTGCAGGTGCTCAACGAGTCCGACTGGGAGTAAGCCCGCCGACTGCGCGGGACGCCCGCTGCATTTTTTGATGTAAAGACAAGGCCCCTCAATCCCTTGAGGGGCCTTTTTCATGTGATCGGAAGCGGCCGCGCTCAGCGCTGGTACTTGATGAACGGCGTGAGCGTGGCGATACGGTCGTAGAGCTGGCGGGCGGTCGCGTTGAAGTCCTGCGTCAGCCAGTAGACGGAGGGCGTGCCATTGGCGTCGGCGGCCGCGTAGACGGCTTCGATGAGGGCACGCCCGGCGCCCGTGCCGCGCACCTCTTCGGCGGTAAAGAGATCCTGCAGGTAGCAGACGGGCTCAAGGCGCCAGTTATGGGCGTGGTAGATGTAGTGCACGAGGCCCACGAGCTTTCCGCCCTGCACGGCCACGAGCGCGTTTTGCTCCGGGTGGTCGGCGGCGACGTTCCTGCGGAAGGTTTCTGACTTGATCGCGTCCGACACGTCCGTTTCGTAAAAGTGCAGGTACGCCGTCCAGAGCACGCGCCATTCGGCTTCGTCGGAAGCCGTGAGGGGGCGGATCACGAGGTCTGTCATGGGCTACTCCGGGTCCTTGAAGAAGGAGGACATGCTGGCGAGATCGTTGGATGAGACGAGGCCGGGTTGTGCATCAAACACCGCCATGCGTTCGACGAGGGTGCGCGGGGCGCAGAACCGCTCGACCGAGCGGTAGGCCGGGCGGCCTTCGTAATCGTCCCAAAGGATCGTGGCCGGGGCGGTGAGCTCGGCCAGAACGGTCAGAAAGCACGCTGGCCGAAAGCGCCCGTCGATCAGAACGACATCGGGTCTGACAAGATCGCGCCGCCGCCAGACCGAGCGGGGATAGGCAGGATAGCGCCAGCGCCAAAGCGGCGCCTGTGTCTTGGAGGGGCGGCCCCATTTGCGGGTCGGGCCGATGTAGACGGTGTGCATGCGCACGCCGTGGCCCGGATAGGTCGCGTCGATCCATGCCTTGACGCCTGCCGCCCAGCCGCGATCGTTTTCGACGGACATGCAGGGAATGCCGCGCTCGGCCGCAAGGACGGTGGAGCCTCCGGAGCCGTATTCCAGAACCGCCTGCGCCCCTGCGTAAGTCTCGCGCACCAGATCGGCGACGGCGTCCGGGAAGGTCAGCTGCGGGGCCGTGGGAGCTGTCACGGTGCATCCTCGAGCATCTCGGCCGCCGGTGCAGGTGTCGCACGCGGCACATCCCGCGTGCGCTTGCCGAGCGCGCGGCAGACGAGGATCACCGGGATCAAGCCGACCCCCACGATCACCAGCGACGGCACGGCGGCGCCCTCGAGGCGCTCGTCGGCGGCGAGGCGATGCGCCTGCACCGCAAGTGTGTCGAAGTTGAAGGGGCGCATGATGAGCGTCGCGGGCAATTCCTTCATGACGTCGACGAAGACGATCAGCAACGCCGTCATTACCGACGGACGCAGGATGGGCAGGTGCACCCGGCGCAGCATCGTCGCGGGCGAGGCGCCTAGCGTGCGGGCGACGGCGTCCGCGTTCGGGTGGATGGTGGTCAGCCCGCCATCGTAGGTGTTCAATGCCGCTGCCATGAAACGAACCATGTAAGCCGCCACCAGAAGCCAGATCGAGCCCGTAAAGAGCAGCCCCGTATCGATGCCGAAGCGCGCCTCCATGAAGGCGTCGAGGGCGTTGTCGAAAGCTGCAAAAGGCACAAGCAGGCCCACCGCGATCACCCCTCCCGGCACCGCGTATCCGATGCGTGCGACATGGCCCGCTCCGGCCGAAAGGCGGCCCGGCTGAAGGCGCTGAAAAAAGGCGATGGCGATGGCGCCCGTCACGGTGATCACCGCCGCCACGCCGGCCAGGGTCACGCTGTTCTGGATGAAGCGCTGATAGCGGGAGGAGAGCAGATCCTGCTCCGAGCCGACCCCCATCTCGACGAGGAGGATGAGCGGCAGCAGGAACCCGAAGACAACCGGGACGGCGCACAGGATGATGGCACAGGCGCTCTGCCAGCCCCGAAGCTCGGCATGCGGGACGGATTCGTGCCGTTTGCCCGCGGCGTGATGGCGCGCACCGCCGCGCTGGATCCGTTCGAGCATCGCCAGGCACAGGGCAAACCCCAGAAGGCAGAGCGCGAGCTGTGCGGCGGCGGCCCGATCGGCCATCGAGAACCACGACGTGTAGATGCCCGTCGCGAAGGTCTGGACGGAGAAATAGGAGACGGTGCCTAAATCCGCGATGGTCTCCATGACGGCCAGCAGGACGCCGCCCGCGATTGCCGGGCGCGCCATCGGAAGGGACACGCGCCAGAACGCGCCCCAGGGGCCTTGCCCGAGCGCGCGGGCGGCCAGGTGCGCCGTTGCAGATTGTTGCAGGAAGGCGGCGCGCGCCAGCAGGTAGACGTACGGATAGAGCACGAGGATCAGCATGACCGCGGCCCCGCCCAGCGATCGGATTTCCGGGAACCAGTAGTCCCGCGGCCCCCAGTCCATCACGTGGCGCAGGGTCGATTGCACAAGGCCGGGGTGGTCGAGCAGATCGGTATACGCGTAGGCCAGAACGTAGGCCGGAAACGCAAAGGGCAGCGCGAGCGCCACTTCGAAGAACCGGACACCGGGAAAGCGGGTCATGGTGACAAGCCACGCCGCTCCCGTTCCCAGGGCGGCGGTACCGACCCCGACAAGCCCGACAAGCGCCAGGGTTGTCCACGTGTAGCGCCACAGGACCGTTTCGGCGAGATGCGCCAGCGTGTCGGTCGTGCCGAGGAAGGCTGCAATGGCGACCGCGAGCATCGGCAGCAGACAGATCCCCGCCGTGACCAGTGCCAGAAGGCCCAGGCCCCCGAGCGCGGGGCGCGGGGCTGTCCCGCGCCGTGGGGCGGGCTCTGCCGTCAGGGTGCTGCCTCCAGCGCGCTGACGATGGCCGAGAAGTCCGATGCCTTGAGAGAAGCGCCGCCCACGAGTGCACCGTCAACATTGGAGACGGCAAAGATCTCGGCGGCATTGCCCGGCTTGACCGAGCCGCCATAGAGCAGCGGCACGTCGCGCGCACCCGATCCGATCGCGGCCGAGAGCTCGTCGCGCAGATGATTGTGGACCTCGGCGATCTCTTCGAGCGTGGGAGTCCGCCCGGTTCCGATCGCCCAGACCGGCTCGTAGGCGACAACGAGACTGGAGGCCATCAACCCGGTCGGCAGGCTTCCGGACAACTGCGCGGAAACGACGGAGAGCGTATCCCCCGCGTCGCGTTGCGCCTCGGTTTCGCCCACGCAGAGCACAGCCACAAGATCCGCCCGGCGCGCGGCATTGACCTTCTGGGAGATCTCTTCATCCGTCTCGCCGTGGTCTGACCGGCGCTCCGAATGGCCGAGGATGACATGGGTGGCGCCGGCGTCCGCCAGCATCTCGGCGGCAATGTCGCCGGTATGAGCACCGGACGCGGCGCTGTGGCAATCCTGCCCCCCGACGTGAACAGCGGCGCCGTCGAGCGCCTCGGCCATCCGGTGGAGCAACGTTGCCGGCGGGCACAGCAGCACCTCGCAGCCCGGGTTCGGGTGCACCTTCGCAAGCGCAGTTGCTTCGGCCAGAGCGGCGGCTGTTCCGTTCATCTTCCAGTTGCCCGCGGCGATTTTGCGCGCCATCGACTACTCCTCCTTGTCAGCCCCAACCTCAGCCCCGCTGTGCAGGGCCGCTCTGGCCCAATCGCAAGCCTCCTCTGGGTCGTCAAGGGCGGAGACGGGCAGGGACCAGTAGCCCATGGGCATCTGGTGCCCGTCAGATGGGCGGGCCCAGAGAAATTGGGTGGCGCCAGCGTCGGCCAGCTCCTGCGCCAGGGCGCCCTTGGCACGGATATGCAAACCGTCTTCGCCCATTATCGCGGCAAAGATCTGCCCATCGGCATAAAGGATCTGCCCGCCCATCATCGCGCGGTGGGTGATTTCGGCACCGAGGCCAGAGAAGAGATCCATCGCGGCGGCAAGATCAGCCTTTGAGACGGCCACGCACTCCCCTCCCTGATCGGCAGTGCCGTGTATGACCGACGCTGCCGCGATGGCCTGCGCCGGTGACCGGCGACGGCCCTAGGTCTTGGCGGTCAGGGCATCGTCGAACTTGATCGACTCGCCGCAGCCGCATGCCTCTGTCACGTTGGGGTTGCGAAACTTGAAGCCCGCTTCAAGCAGCGACACTTCGTAGTCGATCTCGGTGCCAAAGAGGAACATCTGCGCCATCGGGGCGATCAGGACGCGCGCACCGTCCTGCTCGACGACCTCGTCGTTTGAGTCGACCTCTTGCGCGTAGTCCATGGTGTATTCCATGCCCGCGCAGCCGCCCTTCTTGACCCCGATCTTGAGGCCCTGGGCGCCATCCCGCTCCATGATCTTTGCGATCTGCGCCGCCGCGGCGAGCGTGATCGTGACAGCCTGCTTGCCAGGGATACCAAACATGTCTTGGGCTCCTTTAACCTGACAAGGAAGGTAGGGCATGTCGCGGCTCGGCTCAAGAGAGGGGCCGTCGCATTCATTCAGGACCGCGGCTCCATCGCCGTTTTCGTGCGTGATTGACGCAAGCCAAAGGAGCGGGCAAAACCCCCAAGGTGCCGGTCTGGAGCCGGCCGATGAGGGACCCGCGCATGGACCAGACGCGCTTTACCGGCAGCTTTACGCAACAAGAGCCCATACCGGATGCAGGGATCGAGGCCGCCCTCGACGTGCTGCGCCATGGCCGTTTGCACCGCTACAACCTGGCGGAAGGTGAAGACGGAGAGGTCGCGCTTCTGGAAGAGGAGTTCGCAGCCTACACGGGCGCGCGCTACTGTCTTGCCGTCGCCTCGGGCGGCTATGCGATGTCGTGTGCGCTGCGCGCGGTCGGCGTGCGCCCGGGGGAGCCTGTTCTCTCCAACGCCTTTACGCTGGCTCCGGTGCCGGGCGCGATCGCGAGCGTGAGCGCGCAGCCAGTGTTCGTGGACGTGACGGATGATTTGACGATCGACCTCTGCCATCTGGACGCGCAGGCCGCGGCGCATCCCGAGGCGCGGGTGCTGCTTTTGTCGCACATGCGCGGCCACATCTGTGACATGGACGCGCTGATGGAGATCGCGCAGGCGCGCGGCCTCACCGTGATCGAGGATTGCGCGCACACGATGGGCGCGTCGTTCAGGGGCGTCCCCTCGGGGCGGCACGGGGCCATCGGTTGCTATTCGACCCAAACCTACAAGCACATGAACTCCGGCGAGGGCGGGCTCATCGTCACCGACGATGCGGACCTGGCCGCCCGCATGGTGCTGTTGTCGGGCAGCTACATGCTCTACGGGCGCCACAAGGCCGCGCCGCCGCCAGAGGCCTTCGAAGATCTCAAGTGCGAAATGCCCAATAATTCAGGCCGGATGGATAACCTTCGTGCGGCGATCCTGCGCCCCCAGCTTGCCCGCCTGTCCGACAATTGTGCCGCCTGGACGGCCCGCTATCAGGCGCTCGAGGCGGGGCTTCGCGGGACGTCTGGCCTTCGCTTGGTGGAGCGCATGCAGGAGGAGGCCTATGTCGGGTCGTCGTTCCAGTTCCTGCTGCCCGGCTGGTCTGCGGAAGGTGTCGAGGCGTTCGTGAGTGCCTGCGGCGCGCGTGGCGTCGAGCTGAAGTGGTTCGGGGCGCCGCAGCCGCTGGCATTCACGTCGCGCTACGCCCACTGGGCCTATGCCGAGCCACCACATCTGCCACGGACGGACGCGATCCTTGCGGGTCTGATCGACCTGCGCTTGCCGCTGACGTTCAGCCTTGAGGATTGCGCGCTGATCGCCTCGATCATTCGCGACGAGGTCCTGCGCGCGGCCCCGGGGCTGGCTGCCGAGTAGTCACTGGTCGCGGCGTGTGGCGGCGCTGTGTGACAGGGGGCGAGGCGCGTGCGTTCGACGGGTTTGACCCGCGCCGATGGTTCTTCCGCGCTGTCACGTCCCTATATGTTAAGGTGATGTACTTCAGGAGCCGCCCAGAATGACAGATCCGAACCACGATCGACCGCCCCGTCCGGCCAGGACCAGCCAGCGCACGCCCGCGATCGAGGAAGCGCTTGAAGCGCAACGAGGATTCGAGGAACAGCGGGCGACGCGGCTGGGGCGCGGAGCGGAGCGCCTGACCGCGCCCCTCGGCAATGCTTTTGGCAGGCTCGTCCCCCCCGAAGCGGTGCGCGCGGCGCTGCGCGCGGCAGACAACCTGGCGGGCATTACCCTTTCGGACGTTTCCTCCCACGACCCTCAGAATATCGAGGCCTGCGAGGCGGCGGCGATGCGGGTTCAGGCCTGGGCAATGGGCTCCAACGCCGCGACGGGCGCGGCGGCGGGATGGTTCGGCGCGGCCGGGATGACAGCGGACATTCCGGCGACCATTGCGCTGGCCGCGCGCACGGTGCGGGCAACCGGCTGCGCCTACGGGTTCACCGACACGTCGGAGGAGGAGGCCGCGTTCCGGCTCATGATCCTCGAACTGGCGACCTTGCAGGCGGAGGAGGGCCGGGTGGAGACCCTGGGCAAGATCAACTCCATGGCCGAGTGGCTTTCGACCCCGCAGGGGCGGATGGTGCTCGACAAGGGGGGCGAATGGGTCACGGAGAAGGTCGTCGAGCGGGTGGCGCGGCATCTCGGGATCTCGCTCGCGGGCCGGAAGGCCGGTCAGGTGGTGCCGGTGATCGGCGGGGCGGTCGCGGCGGTCGTCAATGCAAGCTTTCAGACGGATGTCGCGCGGGCGGCGCGCTATGGCTATCGACAGCGCTGGCTGATGGAGCGCCGGTTGCTCGCGGCCCCAGAGCCGCAGGCGGAGTAGTGGCCCCTGTGCCGATGGTGGAGTAGTGGCCCGGAGCCGCAGGCGGAGAAAGCGGGCGGGGTGCCGATGGCGGAGATAGCGGGTGGGGTGCGCCCCGGACGGCCGAGGTTTTCTCCCGGCGCAGCTTGCCAAGTTTGCCTGCAGCCCGTGAAGAACTACCTCGCAAGTCGAATTCGACTGACAGGCGTGCGACTTTAATCGTGGCGCGCACCCCGCTGATAGGATGGCATTCTTTGGCTTTCAGAAGGGGCGAAGTGCCGCCGATACCACAGGACTATCGTTCATGACTGACGGGCAGACATCCAAGCAGACCACATCCGAAAGCGATGCGTCTGCCGAGAAGGACAATGATCAGACCGTGATCATTCAGACCGTCCCGGACAAGAATGGATTCCAGTGGGTGCATGTCCCGCGTGCGGCGGCCCATGCCCACCCGAAGGGCCGGCCGGGCCTCGTGCTGTGGATCATTGCTGGTTGGTTCGCCGCGTCGGGCGGGCTGGAGGTCGCGCTGATGCTCGCCGCCGGGACGCCCTGGTGGTCCGGGCTGCTTGGCTGTGCGTCCCTCGCGGCGGGGGCCGGACTGATCCTGCGCGTGCCCTGGGCCTATGTTCTGGCAGTCCTGCTGCCCGCCCGCTTCGTGGTCGGTTTTGTGATGGCCATCGGCGGCGGCGCACAGGGCCTGACGGGGGCCACGCAGGCTGACCAGCTCTTCGTACTGATACAGGCGATTGTCGCCATCGGCGTCACGTTCCACCTGCTAGAGGGTGAGCGCCCAAACCTGATCTACCGCTTGCGCTACCGGTCCTATGCCGCCGAGCGCGAAGTCGCGGCAGCGCGCGCTGCCGCGGATGATGAATAGCGGGCAAAGGGCTGTCAGATAGACATTTTCTTGAAGATTGGCTCCGGCACGGACCGGATGATCATCATGATGTAGCGCCAGAAGAACGGCGTGTAGATCACGTTGCGGCCCTTCTCGACAGCACCGAGGATCGAGGCCGCGACGGCCTCCGGCGGGGCGACGAGGAACATGCCGGGCAGGCCCCACGTCATGGCCGTGTCAACGAAGCCGGGCTTTACCGTCACGACGTGTCCGCCCGAGCGCGTCAGCCGGTTGCGCAGCCCGGACAGGTAGGTGGCAAAACCCGCCTTCGCCGAGCCATAGACGTAGTTTCCGACACGGCCCCTGTCGCCCGCGACGGAGCAGACCCCGACGATCGTGCCGGCGCCGGCTGCTTCGATCAGCGGCGCTAGCATTGTCAGGACACGGGCTGGCCCGGTGAAGCTGTCGGCAATCGTGCCGTCGATGAGCTCGGGGTGGCTGTCAATCTCCGCCTGCGGGGGCATGGAGCCGGTAAAGACAGCTGCGTGGGGCGTGCCGCCAAGGGCCTCCATGCGCGCGATAAGCGGGTCGAACGTGTCGGCATTTCGGGCATCGAAGGGGATAGCTTCGGCCAGTGCGGCACCGCGGAACGCGCAGTCCGTCGCCAGTGCGCCGAGATCATCCATGTCGCGCCCCGCAAGGAGCAGCGTTGCGCCGCGGTCCGCCAGTGCGCGTGCGGTGGCGCGGGCCATGGCCGAGGATGCGCCGAGGATCAGCCAGGTTTCGCTCATGCGACGTCCCTCAGGTTCAGGCGCTTCACGAGCGCGGTCTCGTAGGCGCGATTGGGGTCGAGCTTGTTGACCGCTGCGGCCCAAGCCGCGCGGCCCGGATACATCGTATGGGCCTGCTCGGGTGTCAGCGAGCTGTCCTTGGCGAAGTAGACGCGTCCGCCAGCCTCGGCGGTCGCGGCATTGAGGATCCCCAGCAGCCGTTCGGCGCCGGGCCGGTTCGGCAGGTCGACGGCAAGGGTGTATCCCTCCATCGGGAACGACATCGGGTGGCCCGACCCAGGACCGAGCCGCTTCAGAACGGCCAGCGGCGAAGCAAGGGCAGACTTGCCGATGCGTTCGAGCATGTCGCGCAAGGCAGGGCGGGCTGTCATCGGGACCACGCATTGGAACTGATGGAAGCCACGCTTCCCGTAGAGGCGGTTCCAGTCGAAGAGCTTGTCGAGCGGAAAGAAGTAATCCGCGATGGGCCGGACAACCGTTCGGCCGCGCTCTGGTACGCGGCGAAGATAGGCCGCGTTGAACGCCCGCACGACCGGCGCGGAAAGCGCCACGCCGGGTGCGTCGAACGGGATCGTGCGCCCGCGCTTGGCCGGCGGCACAAGCCCCTTGCCGACCTCGCCTTCTTCGAGAATCCCCTGTCCGAGCGCGCTGCCCGTCGCAGTCGCGTCGATCCAGCCGACGGTATAGGGCGCGTCGGAGGCATCGAGCGCGTCGCAGAAAGGGTCGAGCCCTGCCATCCGACGCTCCGTGACCATCATAACGTCGCCACGGGCGGGGGCGAGTTGCATGGTGGCCTCGAGGATCGCGCCAGTCTGTCCGAGCCCGCCGGCGGTGAGCGCAAAGAGAGGGTCCTTCGGCGTGATCTCGCGTGGGCCCTCGGGCGTTGCAAGCGTGAAGCGGAGGACATGCGCGGTGAAGGCGCCAGCGTGGTGATGGTTCTTGCCGTGCACATCCATTGCAATGGCCCCGCCCACCGTCGCGAAGCCGGTTCCGGGCATCACGGGTGGTAGCCAGCCCTTGGGCGCGAGCTTCTGTGCAAGATCGCCAAGGCGCACGCCAGCTTCTGCGGTCAATTCACCTTTTTCGAGATCGACATGGAGCACACGGTCGAGCCGCTCGGTGAGCATGGCGCGGTCGGCAAGGCAGGCGTCGCCGTAGCTGCGGCGTTGCCCAAGCGCGGGGCAGGGGCTGTCTTCGGCGAGGGCAAGCACCGCCTGCCGCCGCTCGGGGCGCGCGAGCGTCGCTTCGGCGTGCAGAACACGACCCCATCCTGTCAGGTCTCTTGTGGCCCAGGTCATCGTTTATTTCTCGTCATGCGGTGATCTCTTGCGGCGGGGGTCTCTTCGGGTTTCGGGTCAGGCATATTGCCCGGCAGCGGCGCGGCGCTCGGCGACCGGAAGCACGCAAAGCCCGATCAAAATGGCGAACCAGAGGGTCGTCAGGCGGATGACGGCCGTTGCGGGGACGGAGATTTCAAAGGGCACGCCCTGAAGCTGCAGGAGCGCGATCATGGCCGCTTCGGCCCCGCCCAGCCCGCCGGGGGCGCCCGTGAGCCCGCCCGCCAGTGTGGCAAAAGTGAAGATCGCGACGGCTGTCCAAAGGTCGATCTCTGCGCCCATCCAACCAAGGAGGAGGTAGAGCGCGTAGCCTTCTGCAAACCATCCCGCAAGGCCGAGCCCGAGCGCCGGGACCATCACGCGCGGCGACGCAAAGGCGGCCAGTGACCGTGCCGCCTGGCGTACACGCGCGAACTGGCGGGACCAGCGCCCGGCCAGCGCGTGCACCCGCGTCACAAGCCAAGCCAGCAAGCCGGGATGCGTGGCGATATAGGCCGCGCCGAGGGCCAGCAGGACAATCGGAATGGCGCCGGCGATGCCACCCGCCATCAGCGAGAGCGACAGCGCGAGGACGAGCCCCATCGCGGCAAGATCGGACGCGCGATCCGCCAGAACGAGGGGCGCGGTGCGAGTGAAGGGCCATCCCGTCTCGCGGCGGATCCAGCGCAGCCGGATCAACTCGCCCACGCGGCCGGGGGTGACTGTCATGGCGAATCCGCCGAGAAAATGCCGGATGTCCTGTGTCGCGCGGGTCCCGAGGCCAAGCGCGGTGGTGAAGAGGTGCCAGCGGACGCCACGCCCGAGATAATTGACGAGCGACAATGCCAGAAGCAGGCCGACCTGCGCGATCGTCAGGCGCGATAGATGGTGCGCAACCTCTTCCCAGCCCGTGGCCGCGGCAAGCCCTGCCAACCCCGCAACGAAGAGCGCGAGTAGCCCAAGCGCAAAGGCCATCTCGCGCCACCGCTTGCGCGGGGCGGGGGCGCTGAGGCCATCTGGCCGTGTCGCCATGGGCGTGGTCATCCTCGATGCGGTCATTCTTGCTCGGCTAAAGATAGAATGGGGCGATAAAGTGGAAATGTTTCGAGAACGAGAACACTCACGCGCGATTTTTCGCCGAGTGCGCGGTGGGTGCCCCCTTGCTTTATCGCCCGAAGCGAAGGCAGGCGAGGGTGGCCAGATTGTCAGGCCATGCCGAAGTGGATTTTCATCATGTCAATCATGCCGCGCTGATAGCTCTTGAGCCCGCGCATCGGAGCCACCCGTTCGAAGTAGGCTCGTGAAACCTTGGGCTTTCGGCGCTCCGACCAGATGTCGGTCAGCGCGAGGAGGGCCATGGCGATGGCCTCCTTGTCCTTCGAGGCTTCCGCGTGCTCGAGCGCGGTTTCCAGGACATCCGTTGCGCGGACCTTGTCGCGCTTGAGGTCTTCGTGAATGCGGGCAACGTCGCGCAAGAGAAAGGCAGTTCGCGCGCGATCGCCTCGCAAGGTGCTTTCTTCGGCGAGCGCGTCGAACAGGCGCAACGCGCCGTCCGGGTCCCCACCGTGCTGCTTGGCAGCCGCGACCCGGCGCGGATCTTCCCAATACTCCATATCGCTCGACAGGCCCGCGGCGATGGCGTCGTAGGCGGACTGTTCTGCCTCGGGCTGCGATGGGTCGAGTTCGGCCCATTCGAGAAGGGCGAGGTATCGCTCACGGGGGGCTCCCGCCGCCTCGAACCGCGCGACCGCGTCTCTGAAGTACGCGATTGCCTTGGTCGGATCGTCCTCGCCATACCGCGCCAGCGTGCCCGACAAGTAGACCGTGCGCGCGACGCCACCCGCGTCGCCAAGCGCTTCGAAGTACGAGCGTGCTTCTGCGAGGATCCCCGACACCTTGCGGATGATCTGGGGCTCCTCTTCCTCTTCGAACCAGCCTTCGTCGAGGTCTTGCACCAGTTTGCGCGCGGTCTTGAGTGCCTTGGCCGCATCCTTTTCGCTGCCGATCTTGCTCACCGGTCCTGCTCCCGTCGAAGTGATCCTTACGTGGAGCTACCTCGTGCCTTGGCCGAAAGCGTGGCCGCAGCGTGCAGGGAATCGGACAGACCGGATGCAAAGGCACGATGCGTCAGACGAGCGTGGCGTCTGTTGCGGCAACGATCTCTTCGCGGGTGACGCCGGGCGCGAGTTCCACCAGGTGAAGGCCCTTGTGGGCGACATCCAGGACGCCGAAGTTCGTGATGATGCGATCCACGACACCGGTACCCGTGAGCGGCAGGGTGCACCGCTTGAGAACCTTGGATTCGCCCTTCTTGTTGGTGTGATCCATCACCACGACGACGCGGCCGACGCCCGCCACGAGATCCATTGCTCCGCCCATGCCCTTCACGAGCTTGCCGGGGATCATCCAGTTGGCGAGATCGCCGTTCTCGGCCACTTCCATCGCCCCGAGGATCGCCATGGCGATCTTGCCGCCCCGGATCATGCCAAAGCTCTGCGCGCTGTCGAAATAGGCGGTGTTGGGCACCTCGGTGATGGTCTGCTTGCCCGCGTTGATCAGGTCGGGATCTTCCTCGCCTTCGATCGGGAATGGCCCCATGCCAAGCATCCCGTTCTCGGACTGGAGCGTGACCTCGACGCCTTCGGGGATGAAATTCGGAACCAGCGTGGGGATCCCGATCCCGAGGTTCACATAGGTGCCGTCTTCGAGTTCCTGCGCGGCACGGGCGGCCATTTCATTGCGGTCCCAGGGCATCTCTCAGTCTCCTTTCGGCTGCGCCGACGCGGCGGGTTGCAGCAGTTCTTTTCGGATGGGGGGGCGACCGAGTAGCCGGCGAACCGGCTCGACAAGGCGCTCTTGCAGAATGCGGTGATTACGGCTGTAGGGAGCTTTCGCGACACTCCCCGCGAGGACGTCCGAAAGGGGCCCCCAGCGGCCGCGGGCCCCTCGGCGGTGAGGCACAGAACGAAAAAACGCGTTGTTCGTGAAGTGAAACTGCCACGACCAGTGATGAATGCGCACTTTGCTCTGCGCGAGCACGACCGGCAGGGTGAACTGATCCCGCATCGACCATCGCTTCGTTTCTTCCCACCAGTCTTCCATGAGTGCGTCGTTCTCGGCCGACCGGTGCCGCCTGAAGAGAACGCCGTTCATGGTGATGGGCAAGCCGGAAACACCGATCGACGTATAGTGCGCAAGTTGCGCGCGCGCCGCCTCTGCGGCCTCGGGAGAAAGACGGTCGCCCTTCAGAACGAGGCAGATCTCGTCTGCGACGGTGCGCTCGTCCTCTCCGGGGAACAGGGCGATATCGGCACCAGAGGCGACGAACTCCTCCATCAGCGGCGTGAGGTCCGCGATGACCATGATGTTCCCGTCGACGTACACGGAAAGATCGACGTCGCTCAGCACGCGATGCGGAAGCAACTTGCAGTATCGGTTTGCATGGTTCTGAGGTTTGTCCCGCGTTGCCGCCGGGAGCGGTACGTAGCGCCAACCGGGGGTAAAGGGGGAGCGCCGATCGGAAAAGTTGAGGTAGCGCGCACCGGGTGTGCGGGCGATGGGGGACAGCAGGTTGTCGTAGCTTTCGAAGGTACAGGTATAGATCACCTTGCGCATCCGCCGAACGGCGGTGCGCACATCATTCGAAACCGGCTGACCCGCCGCCGTCATCACGCGGCCCGGACTGTCCGCTGTTCGATGCGTTTTTCGTGCTCGCCCTGGATCAGGCGGTGCACGTAGATGCCGGGAAGGTGGATGTGGTCTGGATCGAGGCTGCCGGTCGGCACGATCTCCTCGACCTCCATCACGCAGATCTTGCCGCACATGGCGGCCGGCGGGTTGAAGTTGCGCGCGGTCTTGCGGAACACGCAGTTACCCGTCTCGTCGGCTTTCCACGCCTTCACGATGGAGAGGTCAGCGAAGATCCCGCGCTCGAGCACATATGTTTCGCCGTCGAACTCCTTGAGTTCCTTGCCGTCTGCGATGACGGTGCCCACACCCGTCTTGGTATAGAAACCCGGGATGCCGCAGCCGCCCGCGCGCATCCGCTCGGCGAGGGTGCCTTGCGGGTTGAATTCCAGCTCCAGTTCGCCCGAGAGGTACTGGCGCATGAATTCCGCGTTCTCACCGACGTAAGAGGACATCATCTTCTTGATCTGGCGCGTATCGAGCAGCTTGCCGAGGCCGAACCCATCGACGCCGCAATTGTTGGAGGCGACCGTGAGATCCTTCACGCCACTCTCGACGATCGCGTCGATCAGCAGCTCGGGAATGCCACAAAGTCCAAACCCGCCAGCCGTGATCAGCATGTCATCGTGGAGGATCCCGTCGAGCGCCTCGGATGCGCTGCCATAGACCTTCTTCATCTCGACCCCCAAAGCTCTTTGTTTGCGCGCCGGTAATGACTTTTCCCCATGTGGGTGTCAACGCTCCGCGACTGCCTGTCACTGACAGCGGCGGTCGCGTGTCGTACCGACAAAAAAGGGCAACGCGAGGATGCTTCTTACCTGGCAGATCCGGGCGCATTCCGTTCTCGAAGTGAGCAGCATGAAGACTGCCCATTTGGTGGAGAGACATCCCTCGGAGTGCAACTCGATGATCACAGCGTCGACCCCGGACAGGTCGGCGGGATCCATGAGCCCGGCCTCGCCGCCTTCGAAATAGATGCACAGAGTATTTGCCGGCCGCGTCGCCAACAGATCCGCCATAAGGAAGGCGGGGATCTCCATGGCCGGGGATCGGGCCGCTTTCAGACGGGACGAAGCCCAGTAGCTCGCGGCACGATTGAAAACGACGGCTTTGCCGTTCGAGGCCCCCAAGGCCACGCCCAGTTCGATGCGTAGGTCAAATCCGCTGATGCAACAGGTGTGCGCGATCAAAGTCTTGAGGTGAGGATTTGCCCCTACGCACGGAACCGTGTCTTCGCCCACAATCTGTGCGGGAACGACGCCGGTGGCGCCGCATCCGGATCCAATGTCGAGGACCCGATCACCGGACAAGAGGTACAGTTTGAGCGCGATCTGTTCCGCAGGCTCGTAGCAGCCCTCCGGCATCGCCGTGCCCAGGCGCGCGTCGAGGATCCCGAACAGATCCTCGATCTCTACGCTTCCAACGCTCAGGGCCGCCCCTGGCTCCATGCCGGACGTATCGCCTGACCCAGTCTTCTACGGCTGGTGCGACGGGTGGGGAGAGCTCTCAGTCAGCACTCTTGGCTGCCGACTTCTTGGGGGCCGTCTTCTTCTTGGGCGCTGCCTTTTTCTTGGCGGGTGCCTTCTTGCCGGATTTAGCCTGCTTCTGGGCGATCAATTCCACGGCCATGTCTGGTGTGACATCTGCCGGGTCCGTGCCTTTGGGCAGCGTGGCGTTCACCTTCTCCCATTTCACGTAAGGGCCGTAGCGCCCCTCCATCACGGCCATCGCGCCGCCCGCTTCGGGATGCTCACCGAGCTCCTTGAGCGGCTTGGCTGTGCTCTGGCCGCGTACCTTCTTTGCCGCGAGGACCTCCACCGCGCGATTCATGCCGATGGTGAACACCTCGTCCACCTCCGGCAGGTTCGCGTACTTCTTGCCGTGTTTTACGAACGGGCCGTAGCGCCCGATGCCGGCGGTGATCATCTCGCCGTCCTCGGGGTGGGGGCCGACATCGCGCGGCAGGCTGAGAAGCGTCAGCGCTTTTTCGAGGTCGATTGCGTCCTTCGCCCACCCCTTTGGAAGCGAGGCGCGGGGGGGCTTGGGGACCTCCTCCGTCGCGTCGCCACGTTGCACGTAGGGTCCGAAGCGACCGTCGCGCAGGGTGATCTTGTCGTCGCCGTCATAGCCGAGGAGTTTGCCGTCCGGCCCCATCGTGCTTTCGCCCTCCATGCCGGGTGGGCCGAAGGGGCGGGTGTAACGGCACTCTGGGTAGTTGCCGCAGCCGATGAACGCACCGCCCGACCGCGCGGTACGCATCGAAAGCCGGCCCTCGCCGCACAGTGGGCAAATGCGTGGGTCCGTTCCGTCGCCGGGATCGGGGAAGAGATGCGGCGCGAGCACCTCGTTGATCTTCTCGAGCACCTCGGTGATGCGGAGCTCGGCGGTTTCGTCGATGGCGGCCTTGAAGTCGCGCCAGAACCTGGCGAGCAGTTCCTTGTAATCCGCCTCGCCAGCGCTGACATGGTCGAGCTCTTCTTCCAGCCCCGCAGTGAAATTGTAGCCCACATAGCGGCGGAAGTAGTTTTCGAGGAACGCGATCACGAGGCGCCCCTTGTCCTCTGGGATGAGGCGGCTCTTGTCGCGCACAACGTAGCCGCGGTCCTGGATGGTGGACATGATCGAGGCGTAGGTGGAGGGGCGGCCGATGCCGAGCTCCTCCATCTTCTTGACGAGCGTCGCCTCGGTATAGCGCGGCGGGGGCTGGGTGTGGTGCTGCAAGCCCAGCACGCCGCCAGAGGTGTCGAGGATGGCCGCGCCGTTGGCCGAGAGGCCGGAAGCGTCTTCCTCGATGACAGAAGCGCCGTCGGTCTCGGTCGACGCGGCCTTGCGGTACTCGGTGCGCGCCCCATCGGAGTGCAGCGTGAGCGGCTCGCCACTGCTGACCTGGGGCAGGCGCTTGCTGTCTTCGCTGTCGTCGTCGTCGCGCCCCTCTTCGTAGACCTTCAGGAAACCGTCGAAGAGGATGACCTGTCCGGTGGCGCGCAAGCCAACCTCGCCATCCGCGCTTGCGATCTCCACCGTCGTTCGCTCGAAGCGGGCGGCCTGCATCTGGCAGGCGATGGTGCGTTTCCAGACGAGGTCATAGAGGCGGCGCTGGTCGGCATCGGCGATCTTCAGCACGTCCGGGGTCGCCATCATGTCTGTCGGGCGGATGCACTCGTGGGCTTCCTGCGCGTTCTTGGCCTTGTTCTTGTACATGCGCGGGCTGTCGGGGACGTAATTCGCCCCGTAAAGCTCCTTGATCGCGTCGCGCGCGGCATGGACGGCTTCGGGCGCCATATCGATCCCGTCCGTTCGCATGTAGGTGATATGACCGGCTTCGTAGAGGCGTTGCGCAGCCGACATCGTGGCCTTGGCTCCAAATCCGAACTTGCGGCTCGCTTCCTGCTGAAGCGTGGAGGTCATGAAGGGCGCGGCCGGGTTGCGCGTGGCTGGCTTGGCCTCGACGCTGGCGACGCTGAGAGCGCGGGACGACACGGCCTGCACGGCAAGCTCGGCCTGCGTGGCGGTTTCGAGATCGAACTTGTCGAGCTTCTTGCCGGCAAACTGCGTAAGGCGCGCTTCCAGCGTCTTGCCGCGCGGCGTGTCGAGCAGCGCCTTGACCGACCAGTATTCGCGCGGCTTGAACGCCTCTATCTCCATCTCGCGCTCGACGACGAGGCGCAGACAGACCGATTGCACGCGCCCGGCGGATTTAGCGCCCGGCAGCTTGCGCCACAGAACGGGCGAGAGGTTGAACCCCACGAGGTAATCGAGCGCGCGGCGGGCGAGGTACGCCTCTACCAGCTCCATGTCGACCTGACGCGGGTTCTGCATCGCCTCCGTCACGGCCGACTTGGTGATCGCGTTGAACACGACGCGGCTGACGGGCGTGTCTTTCTTGATCGCCTTGCGGGAGGCGAGGGCCTCCGTGAGGTGCCAGGAGATTGCTTCGCCCTCGCGATCGGGGTCCGTGGCGAGGATCAGCGCGTTGTCTTCCTTCAGGGCGTCGGCGATGGCCTTGACGTGCTTTTTACTGTCTGTTGCCACCTCCCACTTCATGTCGAAGTCGTGCTCTGGATCGACGGAGCCGTCCTTCGGGGGAAGATCCCGAACATGGCCGAAGGATGCCAGGACCGTATAGTCCGACCCAAGATATTTGTTGATTGTCTTGGCCTTAGCCGGGGATTCGACGACAACGACGGGCATGGGGGCCTTTCATTAAACACGCGGAGACTTGTGGCGCGAGACCATGTGGGGGCGCGGCGATCCTTGTCAATGCGGGCTGTGTCCGCGCCTTGCAACGGACGGCGCTTCGCCGCGCGTCCCTGAACGAATGGTGCGCAGCCTGCGCAAAGTGTGACCATATTGCCCGGTTCGCCCGTGCAACCTGCGGCGGGTTGCACCTAGGAGGCGTCTGCGACGCTGAGAAGTCCGCCCGGCGCGCGCTTGACGCGTCCTTCGAGCTCGAGGTCGGTTAGAAGTGCCGCAAAGTCTGGTGCGGTGAGGCCCGTATCGCGGAGCAACTGATCCTCGCTTATAGGCGCAGTGCCAAGCAGGGCGAGGAGGGTCGTCGCGGTGTCCACGCATTCGGTGACGTTCAAGGGCGTGCCACTCGCTGGCGCCTCGTCGGTATCGATGGAGTGCGATCCCTCCGGCGGGTCGGGAGGCTCGGTTGCCAGTGGCAACGCGGCAGTGTGCGTGCCGTCCGTCAGGGACGCCGTGACGTCATCGAAGCCGCGGACCAGAGTTGCGCCGTCTCGGATCAGAAGGTTGCACCCCTGGGCGCGCGCGTCGAACGGGTGCCCGGGGACAGCGCAGACCTCGCGGCCGAGATCCGCGGCATCGCGCGCGGTGATGAGCGAGCCGGATTTGGCGGCGGCTTCCACGACGATCAACCCCGGCGTCAGCCCAGCGACGATCCTGTTGCGGCGCGGGAAGTGCCGGGCGTGGGGGCGAAATCCGGGCGGCATCTCCGACAGGATCAGCCCGCACTCCCGGATCCGATGCGTGAGGTCTTCGTTTTCTCGCGGATAGATCACGTCCACCCCGCCGGCGACAACGGCGATCGTGCCGGTCTCAAGGCTGGCGCTGTGGGATTCGGCATCGATCCCACGGGCCAGACCGGAGACAACAACACGCCCGTCCTGGCCTGCGCCCCGCGCAAGCGCACGCGCCATCCGGCGACCGAGCGAGGAGGCGTTGCGAGCCCCGACAATGGCAATCGAGGGCCTGCGCAGCAGGTCGATGTCCCCAAGGGCCCACAGCATGGGAGGCGCATCGGTCACGGTGCGCAAGAGCGCGGGATACAGCGGATGATCGAGAAACAGGGGGACGGCGCCGATACGCTGACCGGCCGAAAACTCGGCCTGGGCCTGAGCGGTGGAGCAGACGGTGTAAGACGCGACGCCAGCGCCCCGCGCGATCCGGGGCAGCTCCTCAAGGGCGGCTGTCGCGTGGCCCTTGTGGGCGCGCATGAGGCGGCGAAATGTTTGGGGGCCGACACGTCGGGAGCGCAAAAGACGGAGCCACGACAGCTCATTTCCTTCCGAGGTGGGTGGTGCGAGGGGGGGTGGGGAAGAAAACAAATCCAACCTGCCGCCGCTCCGTCCTTTGCTGTCATCCGGTTTAAGGTGAACCGGTTAAGCAGAGGTAAACGCGCGCGCCAGCGACCAAAGAAATCCACAAACAGACAGAAATAAAAGGAAAAGAATTACATCTTGCGTGACAAATTGTTGATCCGCCTCCCAAAGGGCCGCGTAGCAGGTCGCTGCAACGACAGGCGCGGGGGCCAGACCAAGCGCCTTGAGCGCGGGGGCGGGGGAAGGCGGAAGGCTCGGAGAGGGTGATTTGCCCGCGGTCCGGTTGAGCGCCCAGAGGCAGGTTGAGATCAGGCACACGAGCATCGCAAGGCCCGCAGGGTATGCCATGCCCTGTATGAGCGTCAGGGCCACTGCCACGCCCGCGACCGCAACGGCCGCCGTGCGGGGCAGGGCCCAGAGCATCGGAAAGACCGGGGCGAGCAGAGCCGCGCCGAGGATCAGAACGGCGCCAGCAAAAAACGTAAACTCCACGAAGGCGTCGGGGGACGGTGCCCCGGGTTCACCCCAAAGCCACGTGGTCCAGAGCGCCCAAAGGCAGCCGAGGCCCACGCTCCCCGCCAGCACAACGAGCCAGCGCTGGCGCAGCAGCAAGATGATGCCGAAAAGCCCGAGAAACACGTCGACTGGCATGTGCCAGCCCACGGATGTCCAGAAGAGCGAGATCGGGACGGCTTCGTAGACGGCGGGAATGACCATGCCTTCCACGGCCCATCCGAAGACGCACCCGGCCAGAACGATCCCTTCCCAGCGGCGGACACGAAATGCCGAGAGGGTGGCGCACAGAACGAGGACGAAGCCGATGTAGAACGCCCACATCCGCAGGATCGGGATGACGGGCGGCGCCGGGCCGATCAAGGCGAGCGCAGGCTCTTCGTTGAAAAAGAAGTACTCCGAAAAGAAAAGCGTCAGGAGGCCCGCCCCGGCGACGGCCCGCACGACGCCGCCGCACGACGCCAAGGACGACCGTCGGATCAGGCGGCGCCGCCCACGGTCAACCCACCGATGCGCAGGGTTGGCTGGCCGACACCAACCGGGACCCACTGCCCGGCCTTGCCGCAATTGCCGATGCCCGGGTCGAGCGCCATGTCGTTGCCAACGGCCTCGATATGCCTGAGCGAGGTCGGACCGTCGCCGATGAGCGTGGCCCCCTTGATCGCGGCGCCGACGACACCGTTCCTGACGCGGTAGGCTTCGGTGCACGAGAAGACGAACTTGCCGTTCGTGATGTCGACCTGACCGCCGCCGAAGCCGATGGCATAGATGCCGTCTTCAAGACCTGCCACGATATCCGCGGGATCTGCGGCCCCCCCCAGCATGTAGGTATTGGTCATGCGCGGCATCGGGGGGTGTGCGTAGCTCTGGCGGCGGCCATTGCCTGTCGCCTCGACGCCCATGAGGCGCGCGTTCTGCCTGTCCTGCATGTAGCCGACGAGGATGCCGTCTTCGATCAGGACGTTCTTGCCCGACGGCGTGCCTTCATCGTCGAAGGTGATCGAACCGCGGCGGTCCGGGAGGGTGCCGTCGTCGAGCACGGTCACGCCTTCGGCGGCCACCCGCTGCCCCATGAGGCCCGCGAAAGCGGAGGATTTCTTGCGGTTGAAGTCGCCTTCTAGCCCATGACCGATGGCTTCGTGGAGCAGGATCCCGGGCCAGCCCGGCCCCAGGACGACATCGAGAACGCCCGCGGGTGCGGGCTCTGCGCCGAGATTGACCAGGGCGATGCGCAAGGCCTCGTGGATCTGTGCTTCCCAGAAGGTGCGGTCGAGCAGGCCATCGAGGCCCGCCCGCCCGCCGCCGCCCGTTCCGCCCTGTTCGCGCCGCCCGTTTTCCTCGACGATGACGCTTACGTTCAAACGGCTCATCGGGCGGCGATCCGTCACCATGTGCCCGTCCGGGCGCAGGATTACCACGTCCTGCGTGGAGGCCGCGAGCGTTGCGGACACCTGGACGACGCGGGGGTCGAGGGCTCGGGCGAAGGCGTCGATCTCGCGCAGCGTATCGACCTTTACCGGAAAGGTGGCGCCGGCAATCGGGTCGATGTCCGCGTAGAGGCGGGTATTGGTGCCCGTCGGTGCGTCGGCGAGGGTGCCGCCCCCTGCGCCGACGGCGAGGCGCGCTGTTTCGGCGGCGCGGCGCAGCGACTGGGCGCTGATCTCGGTGGAGTGCGCGTAGCCTGCTGTCTCGCCGCGCACAGCGCGCAACCCGAAGCCCTCGGCTGCATCGTAGCTTGCCGTCTTCAGCCGCCCGTCATCGAAGCTCAGCACTTCCGAATGCCGCCGCTCGCAGAAGAGCTCGCCATCGTCGGCCCCGTCCGTGGCCATCCGCAAGATGCTTCGCGCGTCTTCTTCGGTGACACGTGTCTGGAAGGGGTGAAAGGTGTCTGACATGGGGGCGCCCTCCTTGGCTTAGCTGTTGATATGGCGCCCGGGACAGCAGCCGCAAGCGTGGAACGCGTGCAGGGCAGGGCGTGTCCCTCGCAGCGGCGTCTTGTGAGGGAGGCGCCGGGCCGCCCACATAGGCGGTCCGCGGGGCCGGAAGGCGCCCGATATTGTGGCCGTTTGACGCGCTCCAGCCGCTTGTACGCGCGCACCCGCTATGGTTTGAGGCTATCAAGTACCGGAGGTTCGGAACGCCGATGCCTCGAGAGCGCGCGAACGCTCGATCGAGCCCGGCCCGGCCAGCCACAAGAACGGGAATACGAGCATGCGATTTGTCACCTTGGCGCGCGCTTGCGCCGCCGCGGCCCTCACCGCCACACCCCTTGCCCTCCGGGCCCAGGAAACACCCCCTGATCTGCCGTTCATCGGCGTGCCGCAACCTGGTGGCATCGGCTTTCAGCCTGCTTCGGCGGATATCGCCATCGATCTGCAGTGGCTCGACGGCCTGATCCTCGTGATCATCACCGCAATCACGATCTTCGTGACGGCGCTGCTCGTCATGGTGGTGATCCGCTACAACCGGACAGCGAACCCGGAGCCCGCGACCTTCACCCACAACACGCGTATCGAGGTGGCCTGGACGCTTGGGCCGGTCCTGATCCTGTTTTTCATCGGGGCGTTCTCGCTGCCGGTTCTCTTCAAGCAGCAGGTGATTCCGGAAGCCGACGTGACGATCAAGGCGACCGGGTATCAGTGGTATTGGGGCTACGAGTATCCCGACCACGAATTCAGCTTCGAAAGCTTCATGATCGGCTCGCCCGCCACTAACGGTGAGAATCGCCTGACGCCCGAAGTCGTCGCGCAGCTCGAGGCCGCGGGCTACGCAAGGGAGCATTTCCTGCTCGCGACCGACACCGCTATGGTGGTGCCCGTCAACAAGACGATCGTGGTTCAGGTGACAGCCGCTGACGTGATCCATTCCTGGACGATCCCGGCCTTCGGTGTGAAGCAGGACGGTGTGCCGGGGCGCCTCGCAGAGCTGTGGTTTACGCCCACGGAGGAAGGCGTGTACTTCGGCCAATGCTCCGAGCTTTGCGGGATCAACCACGCCTACATGCCCATCACGGTGAAGGTGGTGAGCGAAGAGGCGTACCAGATCTGGCTCGACAGCGCGATCGACGCCTACGCCGGAACGCCGCGCGGCCTCACCGTCGCGTCCGCCGACTGACGTGCCGCGCCCTGCGCACGCCACTCGCGTGGCATGCAGGGTGGCACGTCTGACACCTTCTCCGTGCCGGGGACGTCACCCGGCCCCTGACCGACAGGCCAGATAATGTCAGACACAAGCCTGCACAGCCCATCGCCAGCCGCGGCGCAGGAGCCGGGATTGAAGGACTACTTCGACCTGCTCAAACCGCGCGTCATGTCGCTGGTCGTGTTCACGGCCCTCGTGGGACTGCTCGTCGCGCCGGTAGACGTCCATCCGTTCGTGGTTTTCACGTCGATCCTCTTTATCGCGATCGGCGCGGGCGCCTCCGGAGCGCTCAACATGTGGTGGGACGCTGATATCGACGAAGTGATGCGCCGCACATCGCGCCGCCCCATTCCCTCTGGCCGCGTTTCCTCCGGCGAAGCGCTCGGGCTGGGCCTCGGCCTGTCGCTCTTGTCGGTGATGATGCTTGCGCTGTCCGCCAACCTCGCGGCGGCAGCGTGGCTGGCCTTCACGATCTTCTTCTATGCCGTCGTCTACTCGATGTGGCTGAAGCGCTCGACACCGCAGAACATCGTGATCGGAGGCGCCGCCGGGGCCTTTCCGCCCTTGATCGGCTGGGTCGTGGCCACGGGGTCGGTCTCGCTGGAAGCGGTTCTGATGTTTGCGCTGATCTTCATGTGGACGCCGCCGCATTTCTGGGCCCTCGCGCTCTTCATGAAGAACGACTATTCGAAGGCCGGTGTGCCAATGCTGACGGTGACCCATGGCCACGCAGTAACGCGGGCGCACATCTGGTGGTACACCGTGGCGCTTGCAATTCTGGCAGTTGGCATTGCGTTCAGCTCGATCGGCGGGCCTGTTTACGTGGCCACCGCACTTGTCCTCAACGGGCTCTTCCTGAAGGGAGCCTGGGCGATCTGGCGCCGCTCCCCGGACGCGGCCGAAGCCGACAATTTCGCCGTTGAGAAGCGTTTTTTCCGTTTGTCTCTGCTATATCTCTTCCTGCACTTCGGGGCATTGCTCGCAGATGCAACGCTTATGCGGTTTGGTGTATGGGGAGGATGGGTATGACGATCCGAGCAACACATGAAATTCACGAACGGCGCAAAGGCCGCAATCTTGGCGTGGCCGGGCTTCTCGTGGGCTTCGCCGCCATCGTCTTCGGCCTCTCGGTGGTCAAGGTGTCCGAGAACGGCCCGGTGCAGGGGTTCGATCATGTCGTTCGGCCAGAGATGCTGCCCGCGACGCCCGTAGACGGGGAGAACTGACGCGATGCTCTTTCCAAGCCTCCAGGGAAAATCCCGCACTGCCATCCAAGCCGTGTCGGTCGTCGTTTTCATGGGGTCGATGGCCTGGGCATCCGTCCCGCTCTACGACTGGTTCTGCCGCGTCACGGGGTACGGCGGTGCGACGAGCTACGCGGAAGGCAACAGCAATGTCGTCCTCGACCAGACGATCAAGGTCCGTTTCGACGCCTCCAAGGAGCGCGACATGGCGTGGGAGTTCCGCCCCCTCCAGCGCGAGATGGAAGTGCGCATCGGCGAGACGGGGATGGCCTTCTACGAGGCCTACAATCCCACCAACCGTCCGATCGCAGGCTCGGCGGCCTACAACGTCGCGCCGTTTCAGGCCGGCGGGCATTTCGCCAAGATCGCATGTTTCTGCTTCGAGGAGCAGGTGCTCCAGCCAGGCGAGCGGGTCGAGATGCCGGTGACGTTCTTCGTCGACCCCGCCATCGTCAATGACAGGGACGCCAAGAACATCCCGGTCATCACGCTCTCCTACACGTTCTACGAAATCGACCTGCCGGAAGAGCAGGCCGCGCTTCTCACCGAGTAAGCGCCCGCCAGCAAGCCACGAGGGACGCATCCAATGGCACACGAAAAGAACCACGACTATCACATCCTGCCCCCGTCGATCTGGCCCCTGGTGTCGGCCGGCGGTGCGTTCACAATGCTCTTCGGAGCGGTCATGTGGATGCAGGACAACGGCCCCTGGATGTTCCTCATCGGTCTGACGGCGGTGCTCTATTCCATGTTCGCCTGGTGGTCCGACACCGTGACGGAGAACGTGGAAGGCGATCACACACCGGTCGTTCAGATCGGCCTGCGCTACGGCTTCATCCTTTTCATCATGTCCGAAGTGATGTTCTTCGCGGCGTGGTTCTGGTCGTTCTTCAAGCACGCGCTCTACCCGATGGACGAATACGTCGGTTCGACCTACGTCCCGCCCGAGTTCTACCAGGTGAATGCGTTCGAGCTGCCGCTGATCAACACGCTGATCCTGCTGCTCTCCGGCTGCGCCGTGACCTGGGCGCACCACGCGCTGGTCCATGGCGGCAACCGCAAGGAAGTCGAGTGGGGCATCCTGATCGCCGTCATCCTCGGCGTCGCCTTCACCGCCTTTCAGGCCTACGAGTACCGGTATCTGCTGGTCGACCAGGACTGGATGTTCGGCGGCGACAAGTTCTTCTCGAACTTCTTCATGGCCACCGGTTTCCACGGCATGCACGTGATCATCGGGACGATCTTCCTCTTCGTGTGCTACCTGCGGGTGCGCGCGGGCCATTTCACCTCCGAGAGCCATGTCGGCTTCGAGATGGCCGCGTGGTACTGGCACTTCGTCGACGTGGTGTGGCTCTTCCTCTTCTTTGCCGTCTACCTCTGGGGCATCTGACGGCACCATGCCGGGCCCGATCGCGGGCCGGCGGACAGATCTGGGCGAGGGGCGTGCTGCGGCATGCCCCTTCTTCGTGGAGGTGGACGTGATCCGATTTCTCTTTCCACTGGTCGTCGGGGCAGGGGGCGCCGCCGTGCTGATCGCACTCGGGCTTTGGCAACTCGACCGCCTGGCCTGGAAGGAAGGCGTGCTCGACGAGATCAAAACGCGCCTGCTCGCGGATCCCGTCGCCGTGCCCGCCGCGCCGGATCCCGCCGCAGATCAATATCTCCCTGTAGCGGTCGCGGGCACCACGGAGGCGCGTGAACTGCACGTCCTCGTCAGCCAGAAACAGGTCGGCGCCGGTTTCCGGATCATCACCGCCCTCATCACCGAAGAGGGCCGTCGCGTCCTGCTCGATCACGGGTTCGTCCGGGACGCCCAGAAATCCTCCGCACGCCCGCCCCGGGCGATCACCGCGGAGGGCAACCTGCTCTGGCCCGACGAGCGCGATGGCTTTACCCCACAGAACGATCCACAGACCAACTACTGGTTCGCCCGCGACATCGCCCAAATGGCCGAAACACTCCAAACAGAGCCCGTCCTCATCGTCGCGCGCAGCATCACCCCGGCGCAGCCCGGCGTGGCACCCCTCCCCGTCGGCACCGAAGGCATCCCGAACAGCCATCTCGGCTACGCCGTGCAATGGTTCGGCATGGCAATCGTCTGGATGGGGATGACAGCCCTGCTGATCCGGCGTATCTCTCGCCGCGCCACGGTGACGACCGGCGACGCCTAGAGCACCCGCCACCCCTTCATTGTGCCAGAAATATCCCCGCCGGAGGCTCCGCCCGCGCCGTGCGCGTAAGGGCCGGGACGAGGGCAGCAGCCGTTGAGGTCAAGACCGATGCACTACATCTCCACCCGCGGCACTGCCCCGGTCCTCAGCTTCGAGGAGGCCATGCTGTCGGGTCTGGCCCGCGATGGCGGCCTCTACGTTCCCGATCACTTCCCGCAACTGGCGAGCGAGCACATCGCGGCGATGGCCGGCCAATCCTACGAGGAGATCGCGTTTGAGGTGATGTGGCCCTATCTCGGTGGCGCGTTCGCCGAGGAGGAATTCCGCTCCCTGATCGCCAAGGCCTATGGCGGCTTCGGCCACCCGGCGCGCGCACCTCTCAAGCAACTTGGCCCCAACCACTTTCTGCTGGAGCTCTTCCACGGCCCGACGCTGGCGTTCAAGGACTTCGCGATGCAGCTCATCGGCCAGCTCTTCCAGACCAGTCTGAAGCGCCGGGGCGAGCGGCTGACGATCGTCGGCGCGACCAGCGGCGACACGGGCTCTGCCGCGATCGAGGCGTTCCGCGGGCTCGAGCTTGTCGATGTCTTCATCCTCTTTCCCGAAGGCCGTGTCTCCGAGGTGCAGCGCCGCCAGATGACCACCCCCTCAGAGGCCAACGTGCACGCGCTCGCGGTGCAGGGCGATTTCGACGATTGCCAGGCCCGCGTGAAGGACATGTTCAACGACTTCGCGTTCCGCGACGCCGTCAGTCTTGCCGGGGTCAATTCGATCAACTGGGCGCGTGTGCTTGCGCAGGTCGTCTATTACTTCACGGCTGCGGTCTCCTTGGGCGCGCCGCACCGCCCGGTGTCGTTCACCGTGCCGACGGGCAACTTCGGAGACATCTTCGCAGGCTACGTCGCGCGTCGGATGGGGCTGCCGATCGACAAGCTCGTGGTTGCCACCAACCGTAACGATATTCTGCACCGCGCCCTCGTGACGGGCCGCTACACACGCGAGGGCGTGACCCCCACGACCTCCCCGTCGATGGACATCCAGGTGTCGTCCAATTTCGAGCGCGCCCTCTTTGATGCCTACGGGCGGGATGGGGCTGCGGTCGCGCAGCTGATGGCCGAGCTCAAGGACCAGAGCGGCTTTGCGATCAGCCAGGGCGCCCTTGAAGGGCTGCGCGACACTTTTTCCTCCGGCCGGGCCGACGAGGATGCGGTGGCCGCCACGATCTCGCGGCTCTACGCCGAAACGGGCGAGCTGCTGTGCCCCCATTCGGCGGTGGGCGTCCACGTCGCCGAGCAGCATGGCGGCACGACCCCGATGGTGACGCTCGCGACGGCCCACCCGGCGAAGTTCCCTGATGCGGTCGAGGCCGCAACAGGCGTCCGTCCCCCTCTTCCCAACCGCATGGCAGATCTCTATGACCGTCCGGAGCGGGTGAGCGCGGTTCCTAACGAGCTCGCCGCCCTCGAAGGATTGATCACCGAAAGGCGCGCCGCTTGAGCGTCGAATTGCACCGCCTGTCCAACGGGCTCCGCATCGTCAGTGAACGGATGCCCGCGCTTGAAAGCGCGGCTGTCGGGCTGTGGGTCGATGTCGGCGGCCGCCACGAGCGGCCCGAACAGAATGGCATCGCGCATTTCCTCGAGCACATGGCCTTCAAGGGGACGGAGCGGCGCTCCGCCTTGCAGATCGCCGAAGAGATCGAGGATGTGGGCGGCTACATCAACGCCTATACTAGCCGCGAAACCACGGCCTACTACGCCCGCGTGCTCGGCGCCGACGTGCCGCTCGCGCTCGACGTGATCGCGGATATCGTCCTCAATCCGAGCCTTCCCGAGGCCGAGATCGAAGTGGAGCGCGGCGTTATCCTTCAGGAGATCGGGCAGGCGCTCGACACTCCGGATGACATCGTTTTCGACTGGCTCCAGGAGGCCGCATTTCCGGGGCAGCCGCTCGGCCGCACCATCCTCGGCCCGGTCGAACGCGTTCGGGCTTTCACCCAGGCGGATCTTGCCCGCTTCGTTCTGGAGCATTACGGGCCCGACCAGCTTGTTCTCTCCGCCGCCGGTGCGGTGGATCACCGGGCGCTCGTGGCACAGGCCGAAACGCTCTTTGGGCATCTGCCTTCAAACGCGCACGGATCTGCGGAACGTGCGCGGTTCTCGGGTGGGGAAAAACGTGTCGTCAAGCCGCTGGAGCAGGTTCATCTGGCGCTCGCACTGGAGGGGCCGGGCTACGGCTCGGATGATCTCTATGCCTCGCAGATCTACGCCACCTTGCTGGGGGGCGGGATGTCGTCGCGGCTTTTCCAGGAAGCGCGCGAAAAGCGTGGGCTGTGCTACTCGGTCTTCGCCTCTGCAGGCTCCTACGCCGATACCGGGATGCTCACGTTCTACGCCGGAACCGGGGCCGAGGACGTTGGGGCGCTGTCGCGGCTGATGATCGATGAAGTGCGCCGCGTCACGGAGGATCTTTCGGATGCTGAGTTGGCGCGGGCCCGCGCACAGATGAAGGCCGGATTGCTGATGGGGCTTGAGAGCCCCTCCGCCCGGGCCGAGCGCATGGCGCGCACGCTGGCCATTTGGGGGCGGGTGCCGACGCTGGCCGAAACCGTGGAGCGTATCGAGAACGTGGATCGTACCACGCTTCTCGATTTTGCGACGCGGCTTGCCAGTCAGGGCCAGATGGCGCTGGCGCTCTGCGGACCCGGCGAAGCCGTGCCCCCCCTTGCGGAATTGCAGGACAGGCTGGCCGCCTGATGCGCTTCGGGCGGCGGAAGGTTCGGCTCGTGACGGAACGCATGCTGCTGCGCCCGCCGGTGCATGCGGACTTTCGAGCGTGGACCGCCCTGAGGCGCGATTCGGAGAGCTTCCTGAAGCAGTGGGAACCCGCCTGGGCGGACGATCACCTCTCACGCAAGGCCTTCACCAACAGGGTCTACTGGGCGCAACGCGCCATCGGGCAGGGCACGGCCTTGCCGCTCTTTCTTCTTCGCCAGGAAGACGAAGGGCTGCTGGGCGCGATCACGCTCGACAACATACGCCGCGGTCCGGCGCAGGACGGCACGCTCGGCTACTGGGTCGGAGCGCCTTTTGCGCGCCAGGGGTACATGCGCGAGGCGATAGAGGCCGTGACGCACCATGCCTTCACCCACCTCGACCTGTCGCGCCTCACCGCAGCGTGCTTGCCGGAGAACGACGCCTCCCGCGGGGTGCTCGAGCAATGCGGCTTCAAGTACGAGGGGGTGGCGCAAAGCTACCTGCAGATCGCGGGGCGGTGGCGCAACCATGTCCTCTATTCGAACTTGCGGGCGGATCGGCGGGGGCGCACCGAGGTGGGGTAGCGCGTCGAGCGCGTCCGCGGACCGATCCCGCTGCCTTTCAGTTCGCACTTGCGCGCGCCCCGGCGGCGCCCCTATGCGATAGTCAACAAGACCAGAAGCTCGGAGGCGGGGCATGAACCTGACGAGGCGAAGCACGATGGTGGGCGCTCTGGCGCTCTTGTCCGGTTGCGTCAGCGGGGGGACCCCGCCCGCCTCGCGAACAGCGAGCCTCCAGACCGCGCCGAACGTGGGCTATGATGCGTGGGTGGCGGGCTTCAAAGGGCGCGCGCGCGCGCAGGGCATCGACCCGGCGCTCATCGATCGTGCATTTCGAGGCGCGGGGTTCCTTCCCGGCGTCATCGAGCGGGATCGGAACCAGACGGAATTCAAGCGCTCGCTCGAGGATTACCTTGCGATCGCCGCCTCGGACGACCGCGTGCGCCAAGGGCGCGACAATGCCCGCCGCTACTCGGGAACGTTGAGCCAGATCGAGCAGCGTTATGGCGTGGAGGCCGATGTCGTGACGGCGATCTGGGGGCTGGAAAGCTTCTATGGCAGCCGTCGAGGCGACATCCCGGTCGTTTCGGCGCTCTCGACGCTCGCTTTTGACGGGCGCCGCGGCTCCTTTTTTGAGCAGCAACTCGTCGCCGCGCTGCGAATCCTTCAAAACGGCGACACGACACCGGAGCGTATGGTCGGCTCCTGGGCCGGTGCGATGGGGCACACACAGTTCATTCCGACTTCGTACCTTGCCTTTGCGGTCGACTTCACGGGCGACGGGCGGCGCGACATCTGGGCGGACGATCCGACCGATGCGCTTGCATCCGCGGCCCGATATCTTGAGCGCAACGGGTGGCGCCGTGGCCAGCCCTGGGGACAAGAGGTGCAGGTGCCCGCCGGATTCGCGGGTCCTTACGGCCGAGATACCCGCCGTTCCGTCGCATCGTGGACGCAAGCCGGCGTCCGAGACATGGCAGGGCGTCCGGTGCGTGACTATGGCTCCGCCTCGATTCTCCGTCCCGGAGGCACGGGACCGGCCTTCATGGTGTTTTCGAACTTCGGGGTGATTCTGCGCTACAACAACGCCGAGAGCTACGCGATCGGAGTGGGACACCTCTCGGACAGGATCGGCGGCGGTGGACCACTGCAGACCCCCTTCGGCCCGGACAGGAATGGCCTTACGATCAACGATCGCAAGGAATTGCAGGAGCGCCTGACCCGCGCAGGCTATGACACCCAGGGCGCAGATGGTGTGATCGGCCCCAATTCCGAAGCCGCGATCCGCGCGTATCAGCAGGCAGAGGGTCTCGCGGTGACAGGTGTCCCGTCGCCGGCTCTCCTGGCTCGGCTGCGCTAGGTTTTTGCGTTTCAGCCACAGATTAAGAAGACCGTTAATTCTCAGCCATCGGACGAAGCTGACGGCTGAAGATATTGCGTGGAAACACCTTTTTTCAGGTGGCCCTCCGGTGTGAATCACAGCGCGCAAAGGCCGCCCCAAGGTCAAGCAGAAAAAGCTGTGGAAAGAATTAAAATTCCGTTGACCACTTGTGCCTTCCTACGTCACCTTGTGTTGGGCGAGGTGACGGCACACAAGATGTAGCGATCACTTCCGAGGGAGAGGGAAAGCCTGACCGGCAGCGAAATGCTGGGCTCTCGCGCATCGCGTGAGCCAACGGGAGGGGTTTGCCGGGATCAAACGCGGGGCGCAAACGCTCCGGACCGACGTAGACCAAGCGGCAGGCAGGGCCGCGATGAACATGGGGCGATGGCATGCGGATTGAACGCAAATTCACTGAGGCAAACAAGGACGCATACGCAGCGGTCGCGTTTACGACCACGACGTCCGAGATCCGCAATCCGGACGGAACCGTGGTGTTCCGCCTCGACGAGATGGAAGTGCCCGAGGCGTGGAGCCAGGTCGCCAGCGACGTCATTGCACAGAAGTATTTCCGCAAGGCGGGCATTCCGGCACGGCTGAAGCGCGTCAAGGAAAAGGGCGTGCCCGAGTTCCTGTGGCGCTCGGTTGCCGACGAGAAGGCGCTGGCTGGCCTGCCAGAAGACGAGCGCTACGGCGGCGAGACGTCGGCGCGCCAGGTCTTCGACCGGCTGGCTGGGGCATGGGCCTATTGGGGCTGGAAAGGCGGCTACTTTACGGCCGAGGCCGATGCGCGCGCCTACTTCGACGAGATGCGCGTTATGCTGGCCACCCAGCGCGCCGCGCCGAACTCGCCGCAGTGGTTCAACACCGGCCTGCACTGGGCCTACGGGATCGACGGGCCGAGCCAGGGCCACTTCTACGTGGACTACAAGACCGGCAAGCTCACCCGCTCCACCTCCGCATACGAGCATCCGCAGCCGCACGCCTGCTTCATCCAGTCGGTCGCCGACGATCTGGTGGGCGACGGCGGCATCATGGATCTGTGGGTCCGCGAGGCACGCCTTTTCAAGTATGGTTCGGGGACCGGCACCAACTTCTCGTCGCTGCGGGCCGAAGGCGAGTCGCTGTCTGGCGGGGGCAAGTCGTCCGGCCTGATGGGCTTTCTCAAGATCGGTGACCGTGCTGCGGGGGCGATCAAGTCCGGCGGAACGACCCGCCGTGCAGCGAAGATGGTGATCTGCGATGCCGACCACCCCGACATCGAGGAGTTCATCAACTGGAAGGTGAAGGAGGAGCAGAAGGTCGCCTCCATCGTCGCCGGCTCCAAGATGCACGAGGCGCGGCTCAACGACATCTTCGCTGCCATTCAGGAGTGGGATGGCGACCTTGACGATGCCACCGATCCCAAGAAAAACAACGCCCTGAAGGGCGCTGTGAAAGCGGCACGTGCAGTTGCGATCCCCGAGACCTACGTCAAGCGGGTGCTCGATTATGCCCGGCAGGGTTACGCCTCCATCGAGTTCCCGACCTATGACACGGACTGGGACAGCGAGGCCTACGCATCTGTTTCCGGGCAAAATTCCAACAACTCCGTGCGTGTGACCGATGCCTTCCTGAAGGCAGTGAAGGACGACGCGGATTGGGAGCTTGTGCGCCGCACGGACGGCAAGGTCGCCAAGACCGTGAAGGCGCGGGATCTCTGGGAGCAGATCGGCCACGCCGCGTGGGCCTGTGCCGATCCCGGCATTCAGTTCCACGACACGGTCAACGCCTGGCATACCTGCCCGGAAGACGGCGAGATCCGCGGCTCCAACCCGTGCTCGGAGTACATGTTCCTCGACGATACGGCGTGTAACCTCGCGTCGATGAACCTGCTGACCTTCCTCAAAGACGGTGTGTTCCAGGCCGAAGACTACGTGCATGCGACGCGGCTTTGGACCCTGACGCTGGAGATCAGCGTGCTGATGGCGCAATTCCCCTCCAAAGAGATTGCGCAGCTCAGCTACGAGTTCCGCACGCTGGGCCTTGGCTACGCCAACATCGGTGGTCTGCTCATGAACATGGGCCTGAGCTACGACAGCGACGAGGGCCGGGCCCTTTGCGGCGTGCTGACCGCGGTAATGACCGGCGTGTCCTATGCCACGTCCGCCGAGATTGCCGGGGAGCTTGGCCCATTCGCGGGCTATGAGCGCAACGAGAAGAACATGCTGCGCGTGATCCGTAACCACCGCCGCGCGGCCTATGGCGAGACCAAAGGCTACGAAGGGCTGGCGGTAAAGCCGGTGCCGCTCGATCATGCTAATATCCCGGACAAGAACCTTGCGGAGCTGGCGAAATCCTCCTGGGACACCGCGCTGGAACTCGGCGAGCGCTGCGGTTTCCGCAACGCGCAGGCCACCGTGATCGCCCCGACCGGAACGATCGGGCTCGTGATGGATTGCGACACGACCGGGATCGAGCCGGACTTCGCGCTGGTGAAGTTCAAGAAGCTCGCGGGCGGCGGTTACTTCAAGATCATCAACCGCTCCGTTCCAGCAGCGCTGGAGAAGCTCGGCTACCGGCCCTCGCAGGTGGAAGAAATCGTGGCCTATGCCGTTGGGCACGGGACGCTCGGGCAGGCGCCGGGGATCAACCATACCGCGCTTGTCGGACACGGCTTCGGCAAGGCAGAGCTCGACAAGATCGAGGCCGCGCTGCCCTCCGCCTTCGACATCCGCTTTGTCTTCAACCAGTGGACGCTCGGCGCGGACTTCTGCACCGACGTGTTGGGGATCCCGGCCGAAAAGCTCGCCGACCCGACCTTCGACATGCTCACGCATCTCGGCTTCACCAAGGCTCAGATCGAAGCGGCGAACGACCATGTCTGCGGGACGATGACCCTCGAGGGCGCGCCATTCCTCAAGCCGGAGCACTACAGCGTGTTCGATTGCGCCAATCCCTGCGGCAAGAAGGGCAAGCGCTTCCTCTCCGTCGACAGCCACATCTACATGATGGCGGCGGCGCAGAGCTTCATCTCGGGTGCGATCTCCAAGACGATCAACATGCCCAACGATGCCACGATCGAGGATTGCCAGAAGGCGTACGAACTCAGCTGGTCGCTCGGTACCAAGGCCAACGCGCTCTACCGCGATGGTTCCAAGCTGAGCCAGCCGCTTGCCGCAGCCCTAGTCGAAGATGACGACGAGGCCGCCGAGACGCTGGAATCCGGGACGCCGCAGGCAAAAGCGCAGGTTCTGGCCGAGAAGATCATCGAGAAAGTGGTGGTCAAGGAAGTGGTGCGGGCGCATCGCGAGAAGCTGCCGCATCGCCGCAAGGGCTACACGCAGAAGGCGATCGTTGGCGGGCACAAGGTGTATCTGCGCACCGGCGAGTTCGAGGACGGGTCGCTCGGCGAGATCTTTATCGACATGCACAAGGAAGGCGCGGGCTTCCGGGCGATGATGAACAACTTCGCTATCGCGGTGTCGGTCGGCCTGCAATACGGCGTTCCGCTGGAGGAGTTCGTCGAAGCGTTCACGTTCACCAAGTTCGAGCCGGCTGGGCTCGTGCAGGGCAACGACTCGATCAAGAACGCGACCTCCATCCTCGACTACATCTTCCGTGAGCTGGCCGTGTCCTATCTGGATCGCACGGATCTGGCACACGTTGTCCCCGATGGCGCGTCGTTCGACGACATTGGTCGCGGCGAGGAAGAGGGGGTGTCCAACGTGCGCCCGGTGACGGAGAGTGCGGCAACGAAGTCCCTCGAGGTGCTCAAGCAGATCTCGTCGACGGGGTATTTGCGCAAGCGCCTGCCGCAGGATCTGGTGGTGCTGCAGGGCGGTGCCCGTGGAGCTTCGGGTGCGGTGGCATTGGACGCCACGCTGACCACGGAAACAGCGATCGAGACGCTCGTGGTCTCGTCCGAGGCCGTGACAGAGCCGGATGCCCGCACCAAGGCCAAGATGCAGGGCTACGAAGGCGAGGCGTGCGGGGAGTGCGGTAACTACACCCTGGTGCGCAACGGCACCTGCATGAAATGCAACACCTGCGGCGCGACGTCCGGGTGTAGCTGAGGAGAGGAGAATACGCGAACGGGGTGAGACTCGGCAGATTTCCTTGGAAATCTGCTCTGTCCCACTCGGCCGACGATAAGATCGTCGGCGCGTTTCCGGGGCGGGTGCGCTCGCCCTAGACGCCGGTCAGGCCGCAGGCAGAAACAACCGAGCGGTACAAATAGTGAGCCGGACTGGCGAAACTCTGGGGGGCCTCGGCCCCCCTTTTTCCTTTTGGAGCCTTGGGGTGGGGGCGAATTTTCGTAGGAAAATTCGAGGCGTTGCGGCGGGAAGGGGATGTTGTGCTTCAGGTGACTGCGGCTCGGACCCGGTAGTCCGCGTGATCCCATTCCCGCGCTGACATCATTTGTGCGATCGCCTCTATGGCTGCGTCGATCTCCCGTTCTCCGAGATAGAGGGGCGTGATCCCGAACCGCATGATGTCGGGGGCACGAAAATCCCCGATCACGCCGCGTCCGATCAAGGCCTGGATCGCACTGTAACCTTCGCGAAAGCGGAAGGAGACCTGGCTGCCTCGCATGGCGGGATCGCGCGGTGAGGCCAGTTCGAGGTCAGGACAGGCCGTCTCAACGCCTTTGATGAACCGCTCGGACAGCGCGATCGAACGTGACCGGACATCCTGCATGTCGACGTGATCCCAGACGTCGAGCGCCGCTTCGAGCGCCGCCATCTGCAGGACGGCCGGGGTCCCGACGCGCATCCGCGCCACGCCGGGAGAGGCCGTATAGGCGAGATCGAAGGCAAACGGGTCAGCATGACCCAGCCATCCCTGGAGCGCGGCCTCGGAGGCGTCCGCATGCCGGGGAGCCACGTAGATGAATGCGGGCGCGCCCGGGCCTGCGTTGAGATACTTGTAGGTGCACCCAACCGCATAATCTGCGCCAGCGCCCGCCAGATCGACATCGAGTGCACCAGCGGAATGGGCGAGATCCCAAAGCGTGAGCGCTCCCGCTGCATGGGCACGTTCCGTCAAGCCCGCCATGTCGTGCCGCCGCCCTGTGCGGTAGTCTACCTCCGTCAGCATCGCCACGGCGACATCTGCGGTCAGGTGCGCCGACACCTCCTCTGGCTCCACGATCTTTAGCCGGTAGTCCCGACCGATCGTGCGCAGCAGGCCCTCGGCCATGTAGAGGTCGGACGGGAAGTTGCCGGTGTCGGACAGGACAATGCGCCGCTCTGGGCGTAGCGCGAGCGCTGCGGCCAGCGCCTGATAGACCTTGACCGACAGGGTGTCCCCCGTGGTGACATGCCCGGCTTCGGCTCCGATGAGGCGCCCGATCCGGTCGCCAAGCGCCATCGGCTGTGCCATCCAGCCGGCCTTGTTCCAGCCCGTGATCAGCATCTCGCCCCATTCCTCCGACACGGTGGCACTTATGCGTGCTTGCGCCTTTACCGGCAGGGGGCCGAGCGAGTTGCCGTCAAGGTAGGTGATACCGTTTGGCACGTGGAACTGCGTGCGCGTCCAATCGAAATCCGTGGCCATGACGTCTCCTGCTGAATGAACCTTGCATGCGCCCGAAGCATGGGCGTGGCGGGCAAAGTGCGCCTGCGTCCAATCGCGCGCAAGGGGGACCGTTTCGCCGCATGGACCGTCTCGACGGAATCGCGCGACCAAAGGGCGTTGGATTACGGAGTGCCGGAGGGAGGCGCCGAATGGCACAGACAGAGCCCACCGATCTGTCGTGGAAGAAGGCGCTCGATTTGCCGCCGCTTTGGCTGTGCCTGTTCATTGCCCTGGCGCGTGTTCAGGCGGTGCGCTGGCCGGTTGGACCCACAAGCGTGCCGGTGGTCGATCTTGTGGCAGGGGTTCTTGTCGGCGGCGGGATCCTTCTCATGGTGCTGGCGGCCGTCGAGATGCGGCGCAACCGGACGACGATCATTCCGCATCAGATCCCCGACACGCTTGTCACGACCGGCGTCTTTTCCCGCTCGCGCAACCCGATCTACCTTGGCGATGTCTGTCTACTGTTCGGTCTGGTCCTGTTCTGGAAAGCATGGCCCAGTCTGCTTCTTGTCCCGCTCTTGTTCTGGTTGCTGACCGACCGTTTCATCGAGCCGGAGGAGGCGCGGTTGAGGGAGCAGTTCGGCGCCCGCTTTGATACATGGGCGCGCCGCGTTCGGCGCTGGTTCTAGACCGACGCATGGGCGCCAGAGCGCGAAGTCGGGGCCGAATGGCCTGACCGTCGACCAAGGTATACCGGTGTTAACGGTAACCTACCCTGTTCTCCGGCAGATGCAGGTGCTAAAGCGCGCGGATTGAGCCAGATGGCGGACAGCGCGGATTGCGGTGTGCGTTGTGAAAACGGGGGTAGAACTAGCTGTGAAGATCGGATCGCCCACGGAGGTGATGGAGGACGAAGCGCGCGTCGCAATGACGCCGGACTCCGCCAAGCAACTCCAGAAACTCGGACATGAATGCTTCATTGAAGCCGGTGCAGGTGTAAAGGCGGGCTTCCTAGATGCGGCCTATGCGGATGCCGGCGTAACCGTCGTTGCCGACGCGGGCGCGCTGTTCGAAGCGGTGGACGTCGTGGCAAAGGTTCGTCCGCCGACGAACGACGAGGTTGACCGGCTTGGCGAGGGCCAGACCCTCATCAGCTTCTTCTACCCGGCTTCGAACGAAGACCTGATGAAGCGCGCCGCGGATAGGGGCGCGACCGTCATCGCGATGGACATGGTGCCCCGCATCAGCCGCGCGCAAAAGATGGACGCGCTCTCGTCCATGGCGAATATCGCCGGGTACCGGGCGGTAATCGAAGCTGGTAGCAACTTTGGCCGCTTCTTCACCGGGCAGGTGACGGCGGCTGGCAAGGTGCCTCCGGCGAAAGTTCTCGTGGTGGGCGCAGGCGTCGCGGGCCTCGCCGCCATCGGGACGTCCACGTCGCTTGGCGCCATCACGCTTGCGTTTGACGTTCGCCCGGAAGTGGCCGAGCAGATCGAATCCATGGGCGCCGAGTTTGTCTTCCTCGAATTTGAGGAAAGCGCGCAGGACGGGGCGGCAACGGGCGGCTACGCGGCCCCTTCGAGCCCGGAGTTCCGCGAGGCGCAGCTGGCGAAGTTCCGCGAACTTGCGCCTGACATCGACATCGTCATCACCACCGCGCTGATCCCGAACCGCGACGCCCCCATCCTCTGGACCAAGGACATGGTCGAGCTGATGAAGCCCGGTTCGGTGATCGTGGACCTTGCCGCCGAGCGCGGCGGCAACTGCGAGCTCACGGTCAAGGACGAGAAGATCGTCACCGACAATGGCGTGACCATCGTCGGTTACACCGATTTCCCCAGCCGGATGGCGACGCAGTCGTCAACGCTCTACTCGACCAACATCCGCCACATGATGACGGATCTCACGCCGGAGAAGGACGGTGTCGTCAACCACAACATGGAAGACGACGTGATCCGTGGCGCCACCGTGACCCACGCCAAGGAAGTGACGTTCCCGCCGCCGCCGCCCAAGGTGCAGGCCATTGCCGCGCAACCCAAGAAGGAAGCGCCCAAGGAGCTGACGCCGGAAGAGAAGCGCGAGCAGGAAATCGCGGCGTTCAAAGCACAGACAAAGCAGCAGGTGACGCTGCTGGCGATTGCCGGCGCTGCGGTGCTTGCGGTCGGTCTCGTTGCACCGGCGAGCTTCATGCAGCACTTCATCGTCTTCATTCTCTCGGTCTTCATCGGCTTCCAGGTGATCTGGAACGTGGCACACTCGCTGCACACGCCGCTGATGGCCGTGACCAACGCGATCTCGTCGATCATCATCCTCGGCGCGCTGATCCAGATCGGCTCGTCGTCTCTGTTGATCACGATCCTCGCGGCGGCAGGGATTTTCATGGCCTCGATCAATATCTTCGGCGGCTTCCTCGTGACGCGGCGCATGCTCGCCATGTTCCAGAAATCGTAAAGAGGGCAGGGGACCATGGAATTTGGATTTACGATTGCGGCCTACGCGGTCGCGGCTGTTCTCTTCATCCTGTCACTCGGCGGATTGTCGGGGCAGGAGAGCGCGAAACGCGCTGTCTGGTATGGCATCGTCGGCATGGCGATCGCCGTTGTCGCGACGATCACCGGCCCGGGGCAAGGCCTTTGGGTCGTGTCTGTGGTGTTGATCGCCCTTGGTGCGGCGGTGGGCTACCAGCTCGCCACGCGGGTGCAGATGACGCAGATGCCCGAGCTTGTTGCGATCATGCACTCGCTCGTTGGTCTTGCTGCGGTGTTCGTCGGTTTCAACGCCGACATCATGATCAACAACGTGGCGGGCCTTTACGAAGGTGCGGGGCAGGTGCTTGGCGCGGTTGGCCCGGATGGCTTCACAGCCATTGGGCTGCCGAAGGAAATCTACGAGGGGCTGTCCTCGTTCGGGCAGCTAATCGCCAAGAAATCCGGCGTTGAGATCACCATCCTGCGGGTCGAACTGGTGCTCGGCATCTGGATTGGTGCCGTGACCTTTACCGGCTCGGTCATCGCTTATGGCAAGCTCGCGGGCAAGGTCGACACGTCGGCCAAGAAGCTGCCCGGTGGGCACGTGCTCAACGCGGGCGCCGCCTTTCTCTCGCTTGTCTTTGCCGCGATGTATCTCGGGGGCTCCGGCAGCTGGACACTTGTCGTCCTGACGCTGCTGGCGCTCTTTATAGGCTACCATCTCATCATGGGGATCGGCGGCGCGGACATGCCTGTGGTCGTCTCTATGCTGAACTCGTACTCCGGGTGGGCAGCCGCTGCGATCGGCTTCTCCCTTGGCAACGACCTCTTGATCGTGGTCGGTGCGCTCGTGGGATCCTCCGGTGCGATCCTGTCCTACATCATGTGTAAAGCGATGAACCGATCGTTCATCAGCGTTATTCTGGGTGGCTTCGGCGGCCCGGCGGGTGAGCAGCAGGCCGTCGAGGGCGAGCAGGTTGCCATCGATGCCGATAGTGTGGCGGCAGCCCTTGAGGATGCGGACAGCATCATCATCATCCCCGGCTACGGCATGGCCGTTGCGCAGGCCCAGCAGAACGTCGCCGAGCTGACGCGCCGCCTGCGCGCCAAGGGCAAGGTGGTGCGCTTTGCGATCCACCCCGTTGCGGGGCGTCTGCCGGGGCACATGAACGTGCTATTGGCCGAAGCCAAGGTGCCTTACGACATCGTGCTCGAGATGGACGAGATCAACGACGACTTCCCCGACACGGACGTGTCGATCGTCATCGGCTCGAACGACATCGTCAATCCGGCCGCGCAAGACGATCCCAACTCTCCAATCGCCGGGATGCCGGTGCTGGAATGCTGGAAGTCGAAGCAGGTGTTCGTGTCGAAGCGGGGTCAGGGTACGGGTTACTCCGGCATCGAGAACCCGCTCTTCTTCAAGGACAACACGCGGATGTTCTACGGCGACGCCAAGAAATCTCTCGACGATCTGCTCGCGCGCATCAGCTGAGGCGCGCCCTCTGCGGGCGCTTTCGGAAAAGACCAACGCGGCCTCTCGGGGCGGCGTTGGTGCGTTTTGGGGCACATTCGGCCTGGGGTTCTCGTGCAGTGAGACGCTGAGTGGCTGGATGTCTGCCGGTCGCGCGGCCCGTTCATGGCGTCGGCCACGACGTTCTCATTAACCTCGATTTCCACGTCTTTGGGCCGCTTGTCGCATTCTGCATAAGCCACTTCTTAACGGGTGACGGGTACAGGGTTTCCTGTTGCTCTGACCGAGGAGGAGGTCGTGGATGCGAATAGACGAAGCAATCAAGCTGGTTGAGCGCGTCAGCGGCGACCATGCTTTCGTCTGCAAGGTGGAAGCCGATGGCAAGCGTGTGGTCCACTGGGTCAACGCCTCGTTCTGCGCAGCGTTGGGCTACACGGCAGACGAACTCGTCGCGCAAGATCTGGCGATCCTCGACGGCAAGCACCCGGACCACGACGTTGTCTCCTGGCTTTCGGATGCCTTTGCGGCCGAGCGCCGCTTCCGCGGAACGCTCCCCTACTACCGAAAGGACGGCTCGCATTTCTGGGGCGATCTGACCCTCTCCCCCTTTCAGGGCGAGGAGGACTGTTGCACGTTCTGGGTTGCTCTTATCCGCGACATTACACCGGACATGGAGCTGCGCGACGCCTTCAAGGATGCCAAGAAGGAAGCCGTGATGGCGCAACAGCGCCTATGGTCAGCGATCGAGGCACTGCCGGACGCGTTCGTGCTCTTCGATGCCCAGGATCGCATCGTGATGAGCAACGCGCGGTTTCGCGATCACTTCGAGCGTTCTGCCGAGATCCTGAAGCCGGGGGTGACCTTCGAGGAGATCCTGCACGGGCAGGTCCAAAGCGGCTATTTTCCTGAGGCCGTCGGCAAGGAGGAGGAGTGGGTTCGCGAACGGATGAGCCATTTTGCCAACCCCACAGGTCCGCTGGAGCAGGAGATTTCCGGCAACGGGTTCGAACGCATCCATGAAGTGCGCGCGCCCACCGGGGATACCGTCAGCCTACGCGTCGACATTACGGAGCTGAAGCGCCAGCAGCAGGCGGTTGAGCGGCACGCGCGTGCCTTGTCCATCGCAATGGACAGGGCTCATATGGTGGCCCACACGGATACACTTACGGGCTTGGCGAACCGGCGAGGCCTGGACAAGTACCTCAGGGAGCTTGCCACGCGCGAGGCGGAACAGCTCGAGGTTGCGTTCCTGCATATCGACCTCGACCGGTTCAAGCAGATCAACGATACCCTCGGGCATGCGGCGGGCGACTATGTTCTGCAGGAGGTGGCCAGGATCCTGCGCCAAGCCGTCCGCGGGGGGGACTATGTCGCCCGGGTCGGCGGTGACGAGTTTGTCATCGTGACAACGAGCGGAAACGCCAAAAGCGTGGCCTGCGCCATCGCGGATCGGGTCACGGAGGCGTGTTCCGAGCCTGTTTGGTTCGAGGGGCACATTTGCCACTACGGTGCGAGCGTCGGGATCTCCGTCGCGGAGGCCGGCGCCTCACAGGGCACTCTGATGGAGGATGCGGACCTCGCGCTCTACGAGGCCAAGGAGCGTGGGCGCGGTCGAGCGGCGCTCTACACGCCAGAGCTGCGCGCAGCGGCTGAAAGCCGGAAGCTTGTCACCGACGAACTGCACCAGGCGCTCGCCAACGGTGAGATCGTGCCGCTCTTCCAGCCCCAGGTCGAAATCTCGACTGGGGCGATTGCCGGCGTTGCCGTGGTCTCCGGGTGGCAGCACCCCCATCGCGGTATGCTCCGATCCTCCGATTTCATGCCGATCGCTGGGGAAATCGGTGTTGCCAGCGAAATCGCCGACCGTGTTCTGGATCGCGCCCTCGAAGGCGCAACGAACCTCTGCACGAAGGGGTACTTCATCCCCAAGCTCTCGTTCAGGGCCGGTGCGCGGCGGCTGCGCGCGCTGAACCTGTCCGAGAGAGTGGCGCCGTTGGGGAAATTGCCGTTCCGGCTTGCCGTCGAGCTGCCCAACTCGATCGATTTCGATCAGGAGTACCAGAGCCTTGCCTGGGCGATCGATGCTCTGCGAGAGACCGGCGCGGAGATCGAGCTTGATGACTTCGGCGCCGGCTCAGCGTCGCTTTCGGCCTTGTTCCGTGTCGCGCCGGAGCGGGTGAAAGTCGGTCCCGGCATCCTCTCGGAGGCGCGGGAGAACCAGTCCCTCGGGCGGGCCGTGCTTCAGGCAATCGGCGCCGCAGTCGAGCAGATGGGGGTGGGCCTCGTGGCCAACGGTGTGCGCACAAACGAGGAAGCAGAAGCGCTACTGGCGATCGGCTGTGAGACAATGCAGGGCGCCCTCGTCGCGCCGCCCATGCCGTACGAGGGCCTTGAGGCCTGGGTAATGGCGCAGCGGGCATCGCGGGTCGTCTCCGCAAGCTGACTCCGCCGCATCGCGCCGCACCGAATCCCTGTCCTCCCGTGCAGCGGAGGGACAGGCAGCCGTGCTCGGAAAGCGCAAGGGCGAGGCCAATCGATCCACCCGTTTGATTGGCGTGTGCGGGGAAGGGCGCCAATCGGAAGTCGTTGACGCAGGATGGCCGCTCTGCCATGTCGTTGGAGCTTGAAGCCAGCGACGGCGGTGCGATGAAGGTCATCATCTGCGGGGCAGGTCAGGTTGGGTGGCAGATCGCCCGACACCTGTCTGGCGAACGCAACGACGTAACGGTCGTCGACCAGGATCCAGACCTCGTGCGCCGTGCCACGGACAGCCTGGACGTGCAGGGGATCGCCGGGCACGCCTCCTATCCCGATGTTCTCGACAGGGCCGGTGCCCGCGACGCCGACATGGTCATCGCGGCGACCTATTCGGACGAGGTGAACATGGTCACCTGCCAGGTGGCGCACTCCGTCTTCGCCGTCCCGCGCAAGATTGCGCGTTTGCGGGCACAATCTTACCTGACAGCCATCTATGCGGACCTTTACCGGCGCGACCACATGCCGATCGATGTGGTGATCAGCCCTGAACGCGAAGTGGCGGAGGCCGCGCTGCAGCGCCTCGCCGCCCCCGCAGCGTTCGACACCGAGAGCTTTCTTGACGGGCACGTCCAGCTTCTCGGCCTGCAGCTCGAGGCCGATTGCGCCGTCCTGGGAACGCCGCTCCGCGAACTGACCGACCTGTTCTCGACCCTGAAGGCGCTGGTGATCGGGATCCGCCGCGAGGGAACGCTTTTTGCACCCGAAGCGCGGGACCAGCTCTTTGCGGACGATCAGATCTACGTCGCCGTGCAGCGCTCGGACGTCAATCGCACACTCGAGATCTTCGGCAAGACCACCAAGAAACAGGAGCGCGTGGTGGTCGTGGGCGGCGGCAATGTTGGACTGGCGGTCGCGCAAGCGCTTGAACAGGCAGAAGATCGTGTCCGTGCAAAGGTGATCGAACGCAACCGCATCTGCGCCGAACGCGCCGCGGACGCCCTCGAGCGGACGATCGTGCTCAACGGTGACGGGCTGGACGCCAGCCTGCTTGACGAGGCCAGTATCGATACGGCTGATGCCGTGTTGTGCGTGACGGACGACGACAAGGTGAACCTGCTGGCCTCCGTGCGGGCAAAGCAGAAGGGGTGCCCCTTCGCCATCGCCCTGATCAACGATCCCTCGATGGTGCCGCTCCTTGGACCGCTCGACATCGACGCGTATATCAGCCCCCGCTCGACAACCGTCAGCTCGATCCTGCGCCACATCCGCCACGGGCGCGTTCGGGGTGTCTATTCGATCGGAGATGCCGAGGCGGAGGTCATCGAAGCACAGGTCCTGTCGACGTCCTCAATCGCTGGTCAGTTGATCCGGGACGTGGCCTTCCCCGAGGGCGCCCTCGTCGCCGCGATCAAGCGGGAGGACACGGTGATCAGCCCGCGCGGCTCCACCCGTATCCAGGAAGGCGATATCGTGATGATCTTCGCGATGTCGCCGGACGTGCCGGAAGTCGAGCGGTTGCTGCAAGTGTCGATCGACTTCTTCTGAGATGGCGCGGACCTCGTCCCAGCGAAGCGGTGCAGAGCGCGGGTCCCGCGTGGAGCCCCCCTCGCTCGCGACGCGGGCCTCGAACTCGCCTCTCATCATCCTGCTGGGCGGGGTGACCGGGGCCGCGATGGTGGTGCCGGCCCTGCACGCTCTGGCGGTTGGCGATTACGATCAGGCGCGTGTTTTCCTGACGTGGAGCGCGCTCGTTCTGACCCTTGTTGCGTTGCTGGCAGTCGCCGCGCGGACGCGCAAGCCGCGGAACAAGGCGCGGGCAAATCTGCTCTCCCTGGTGGGCGCCTTCGCGGTCCTGCCCGTGATCATGGCGGTGCCGTTCCAACAGGCGGTCGGAACGACGACCTTCCTGAACGCATGGTTCGAGATGCTGTCGTCCTTCACCACGACCGGGACGACGCTCTTCGCGCCGGAGCGCCTCTCCACCTCGGTGCACCTGTGGCGCGGGCTGGTCGGGTGGCTCGGCGGGTTCCTTGTATGGGTCGCGGCCATTGCGATTCTGGCGCCGCTGAACCTCGGCGGATACGAGGTCCTGGCTACGGCGCCGCCGGGCACGCCGGAGCGGCTCAATCGCCCGGGCCAGGCGCGCCTGAGCCAAGACCGCGTGGTGCGGCACACGCTCAAGCTGGCCCCGGTCTATGCCGGGCTGACGCTTCTGCTCTGGCTTGGCCTCGTGATCCTGGGCGAGGGGCCCTACGTTGCCGCGAACCATGCGATGGCCGTGATGGCCACGTCCGGTATCAGCCCGATCGGCGGACTTGAGAATGCACAGGCCGGTTTTGCGGGTGAGGTTCTGATTGCGTTCTTTTTCGTCTTCGCGCTGACGCGGGTCGCGTTTTCCTCCGAGGCCGCCCGGGGGCGCTTGTCGCGCCTGTCGCATGACCCGGAGCTGGGCATCGCGCTGTCATTGGTCACGCTCATTCCCTGCCTTCTCTTCTTGCGCCACTGGATCGGCGCGTTCGAGGTCGACATGGTGGCCGATCTGAATTCCGCGCTGCGCGCATTGTGGGGCTCGGCCTTCAGCGTCCTGTCGTTCCTGTCGACGACGGGGTTCGTCTCGGCCGATTGGGAAACCGCGCGCGCGTGGTCAGGCTTGCAGACCCCGGGGCTCGTGCTTCTTGGCCTTGCCCTGATCGGGGGAGGCGTGGCGACGACGGCGGGCGGCGTAAAGCTGCTGCGTGTCTACGCGCTCTACAAACACGGGGCGCGCGAGATGGATTTGCTGGTGTACCCCTCCTCTGTCGGAGGGGCCGGCCCGGTGGCCCGGCGACTCCGGGAAGAGGGCGCTTACATTGCGTGGATTTTCTTCATGCTTTTTGCGTTGTCGCTCGCGGTGATGTCCTGCGCGCTCTCGCTGACGGGTGTCGGGTTTGACGAGTCGATCGTGCTCGTCGTGGCGAGCCTGTCGAATGCGGGGCCAGCGGCAGGGGTCGTTCTGGGCCGACCGATCACGCCGGGAGAACTCGATGCGCTGGCGAAGGTGGTACTTGCGGTGGCAATGGTTCTGGGGCGCCTGGAGACGCTCGCGATCATCGCTTTGGCCAATCGCGAGTTCTGGCGGCGCTGATCGGGTGCCCCTGCGTCGCTTCTGGCCAGAGAAATCCGCGACTGCCTGACGCACGGCTCTGGTAGATATGAATTTTTGTCGGCATAGTGCCGCCAGGGAGGTAGCCAGGCTGAATTCTCGAGCAAAGAACCGCTCGGAGGACCGGCGGCGCGACAACAAAAAAAGGCAAAATTCCATGGCTGGTGACAAGCAGAACCTGCAGGACGCATTTCTGAATCATGTCCGCAAGACAAAGGTTCCCGTCACGATTTTTCTGATTAACGGCGTCAAACTGCAGGGTGTAATCACTTGGTTTGACAATTTCTGCGTGCTGTTGCGGCGCGACGGACAATCGCAGCTTGTCTACAAGCATGCGATCTCCACGATCATGCCGTCGCAGCCGATCAATCTTTATGACGGTGGGGACGACTGATCGGCGACGAGGTTCGATCGGGCGGCGGGCGGCCGGCTTTTGAAACAGAGCGGCCCAACACAAAAGCGCTCGTCCTGCATCCTGATATCCAGAACGACCCTGCGCGCCGCGACGCTCGCGCGGGGCTCGAAGAGGCTGTGTCTCTTGCGGCCGCCTTGCCGGGGCTCGATATCGTAGGGGCAGAGGTTGTTCCGCTCAGGGCTGTGCAGCCGGGCGCGCTCTTCGGGTCCGGCAAACTGGAGGAGTTGCGTGCGCGGGTGGAGGCCGAGGACATCGGGCTCGTCCTGATCGATGGCCCTGTCACCCCCGTCCAGCAACGCAATATCGAACAATCGTGGAAGACGAAGGTCCTGGATCGAACGGGTCTGATCCTCGAGATTTTCGCGGACAGGGCGGCGACGCGGGAAGGTGTGTTGCAGGTGGAGCTTGCGGCGCTCTCCTACCAGCGTACGCGCCTTGTGCGGGCCTGGACCCACCTTGAGCGGCAGCGCGGCGGGCTCGGCTTTGTTGGTGGCCCGGGCGAAACGCAGATCGAGGCGGACCGCCGCGCGATCGACGAAGCCATCACCCGGTTGCGCCGTCAGCTCGACAAGGTCACGAAGACCCGTGCTCTACACCGTGCGGCGCGTGCGAAAGTGCCTTTTCCCGTCGTGGCCCTCGTCGGCTACACGAACGCTGGCAAATCGACGCTGTTCAACAGGCTGACCGGGGCCGATGTGATGGCCAAGGACATGCTCTTTGCCACGCTCGATCCCACGATGCGTTCGGTGACGCTGGACACCGGCGCGAAGGTGATCCTGTCGGACACGGTGGGCTTCATCTCGGATCTTCCGACGCAGCTTGTTGCGGCCTTCCGCGCAACGCTTGAGGAAGTGCTGGAGGCCGATCTGATCCTGCATGTCCGGGATATCGCGCACCCCGATACGGAAGAGCAGGCAACCGACGTCGCCCAGATCCTCGCGGAACTGGGCGTGTCGGACGAGGTTCCGAAGCTCGAACTGTGGAACAAGCGTGATCTGCTTGGCGACGAAGAGCGCGCCGCCGCCGACACGATCGCGGCGCGCCGGTCGGATGTGCTGATCCTGTCGGCGGTCACGGGTGAGGGCGTGGCCGATGTCGTGGGTGCGGTTACGGACGCGCTTGACGGGGCACGGGAGCGCATGTCGCTTGAGCTCGGGTTCCATGAGGGCAAACGCCGGGCCTGGCTGCATGAAAACCGTGTTGTCGCCGACGAATCCGAAGGCGACGCCGGATGGCGCCTTACCGTCGAGTGGACGCCACGCCAGCGCGCGGAATACGAGCGGCTCTAGCCGCGCTGCCGCGCTGCCGTGCTCGGCGGCGCAGGAACGCCAGCGCCCCGAGGCCGGAAAGCACCAGTGGCAATCCTGCGGGCACCGGCATAACCGGCACTTCGACAGGGTCGCCTTCACCGAGGGCAATGAGGTTTTGGCTCGTCGGGCTCACGAAAATCGAAAGGTTGGACGCGGCGTAGTCCACGCTCTCCCAATCCCCGATCCCGTCGCCGTCGAGGCCCTCGAGGAACCCTTCGGCCAAGGCCCAGGTCTCCGGATGCGCGAGCCGGAACCCCGCCGTGAGGTCGCTGTCATCGGGCGCCTTGTCGAAGTTGTAATACCCGCGCTGGAGGTTCTCCGTCTTGTCGGCTGTCAGGTCGAAGACAGCGCCATCGTCGGAGTGGACGAGGTTCCAGACCGCAAGTTGGAAGGCTGCCTGGTAGCTGGCATCGCCGAACGCATCGAAGGCATTGGCAAAGAGCGTTGCAAGCATGTCCCGCCGGCCTTCGGTCAGGTGATCTTGCGTGAGAGTGTAGCTGGTATTTGGATCGTTGCCGGCGGCAGGGAGGTTGAGACTCTGGTCGATCTGGATGCAGAACGCCGTGTAATCGTTCCAGATATCGCCGCTATCGCTCACGCGACCCTGCATGCGGATTGCCGCGGTGTAGAGCGTGTCAACGATCTGCCCGTCCGGGCTGGCCTTGTTGGCGTCTGCGCTGAGCAGGGTGCTGATCTCGCCCGGATCGTTCCCGACCAGAACGTCGCTGCCCTGCGCCAAGAAATCAAACGATGTGGCGTGCGCGACTGGCGCCGACACCGAACACACAACGGCAATCGCTGCCGTATTCCAAAACCCGTTCATTCTACACTCACTCGGTCACTTTACAGACCTCTTTCTGCGACGCGACGAGGTCTCGAGCATGACCAAATCGAGACAAATGCAGGGCAAGTTCGAACGGTTGGGTTCAGGGAGACGGGGCGGGCATCAGGCGCGTGATCCCGATGTTGCCGGCGAGCGCCAGTGCGGGGTCGAGGGTCATCGGGATGTATTCTCCCCGCCGCCACAGGTCGCCGAGGTCGTCGTAGTGGCGCGACAGGGGATGTCCGGACTGACCGGTGGAGATGATGAAGACGGAGGAATCCGGGTCGGCGAAGTCGTACACGCCGCGATAGCCGGGGCCTCGAACGTTCGCATACGGCGCGTCGGGCGCGCCGCTGGTTCGGCCCATCATCAACGTGTTGTCCCCGCCTGAGGTGGATTGCCGGATGTTGACGATCCACTTCAGGAAAGGCGCCTCGCCGAGGACGGGATGGCGGTGCAGCACTTCATGTGCATCCCCCCAGCGCAGCGCTTCGAGTTGGCCACCAAACGTTTCGTCGATTTCGATCAGCGCTTCGTCGAGGGCGATGCGCGCGAGATCCGTGCACGTCTCCACGGCCGTCGATTGCGCAACGTCACACCAGACCGCCGCGCCCCCGACATTGCGGAACACGCGCTCCAGAAACAGCGGGTTGGGTTGCACGAAAGCACTGGCAAGCGGCCCCATTTCATCTGCGACAAGCCGCGCCTGCAGGCGCCGCATCCACGTGGCGTAGATCAGCGGCTCGGGCAGATGCTCGTTCATTTCTCCGTTCCAGCCTGCCAGCAGCGCGAGCGCGTCCTGGCGGCGGCGCTCCGGGGTGCCTTCAGCCGCGGCCTCTCCGGTGAACCACAGGTCGCGCGCTATCAGCGGGAGCAGCGCGCGCGCGGTATAGGACACGGTGTCAAGCTGTGCCGCGATGAAGCTTTCCCGCGTGTGCACCTCGCGATCGGCGAGGAGCCGCTGCAGGCGCTGGATCCGCTGGCTGTCCCCCCAGAGGTGGCTCACATGATCGGGGAAGGGGCGATCGACGACGCGGTTGTTCGTCGTCCCCAGCACGCCCGAACCCGGTGCGAGGAACCGCGGATTGCGCTCGTAGGCCTGCGTGCCATTCCAGCGGTTCGTCTCCGTCCAGCCGAGGGAGGGGATCCGGCCCTGGCCCGTTTGCGAAGGGTCCCGCACGGGAAGGTGACCGACCATCTGCATTGCGACGCGCTCGGCGTCCACCAACGTAAGGACCTGCGCGGGAGCCACAAATCGCTCACCTGCGGCAATCGCGTCGTCGACCGAGGCCGCGCGCATCAATGCCAGCCCCGCGCTCATGGAGGTGTCGGCCGGGTCCAGCCCGGTCCAAGCAAGCGAAACGACGTGTCCGGGCGGGGTCACGGCGCCGACCGAGAGTGTCGCCGCCGGAAGAACCGGGCCATTTTCGGTGAACCGCAAGGTGATCGTTACCGGTGCCGCATCGGCGGCGCGCAGAATGGTTCGCTCGGTCCGGAAGGGCTGCCAGCCGCGCGGGGTGCGGTACTGGGTGGGATCGCCCGGGTTCAGCTCCTCGACATAGAGGTCCGCGTCATCGGCCCAGGCGGTCGTGACCCCCCAGCCAACCCGCGCGGATCGGCCCGCCAGAACGAGAGGCACACCAGGGACGGTGGCCCCGATGACACCGCCCGAAGCCAGTTCGAGCCGCGCAAGATACCACAGGACAGGCGCCGTAAATGCCTGATGCGGGTCGTTCGCCAGCAAGCTGCCGCCCGCGGCCGAGCGGGTGGGGGCAGCCGCCCATGCATTGGAGGCGCCGCCCCCGGGAACGAGCGGCGGTGTGGGGGCGGGGCCGATCTGATCCGTCCCGGTTTCCGGTACGCCTCCGTCCTGTCCGGGCAGTGGAATCGACCCTGTCGCAGGCACGGCTGCCGGTGGGCGCTGGGGCAGGGTGGTGGGGCCGGTGGGCGGGAAATCCGGCAGCAGATCCGCCAGCATGGCCGGGGGGAGACGCAGCGCCGCGCGGGCTCTCAGGATCTCCGCTTGCGGGTGCGGTGTCGCTTGCCAGGCCAGAAGCTTCAGGACGGCGATCGAATCCTGCGGCTGCCAGGGCGCGATCTCCGGTGGAAAGAGAAAGAACTCCGGCGCGCCACGGCCGAGCGCGTCGGTGTTTACCGTGTCGATCCAGGCGTTTACGCCAGCTGAATAGGCCGTCAGCGCCGCGCGGGTAGGCGCATCCTGTGCGCTGACGCTGTCGATGGCAGAGCGGTAGATCCCCAGCCGCCGCATGAGCTCGTCATCCGCGAAGCGACCCGGCCCAAAGATTTCGGCCAGCCGGCCCTGCGCGGTGTGGCGCAGCATCACCATCTGCCACAGCCTGTCCTGGGCATGGGCAAAGCCAAGGCCGAAGAACACGTCGCTCTCGCTGCTGGCAAAGATGTGCGGGACGGCGGCGTTGTCGCGCACGATCTCGACGGCACCGTTCAGGCCATCGACGTCATGGGTGGCGCCGTAATCGGGAACCGAGCGTGAAAAGAACAGCCATGCCAATACCAGCGACGCCCCCATCAGGACGACGAGCGCCACAAAGAGCCTCAACAACCAGAGGAAAAGTTGTGCCATGCCCGGCCCTTCGTTAGACCCGCGAGGCGAGAGCGTTACGAAGCCGCGCGCACAAGTTCAAGCGGCATACATGGGCAGTGGAGATCGTCATGGCAAAATGTGCATTCCTCGGACTCGGGGTCATGGGGTACCCGATGGCGGGTCATCTCGCGGCGGCGGGTCATGAGGTTACGGTGTACAACCGGAGCCCCGAAAAGGCCAAGGCATGGGTTGACCAGCACGGGGGCAAGAGCGCTTCCACCCCGCGCGAGGCCGCCGATGGTGCCGAGTTCGTCATGGCCTGCGTCGGCAATGACGACGATCTCCGCATGGTCTGCACCGGGGAGGACGGCGCCTTTGCCGGCATGGCGCGCGGCAGCGTCTTTGTGGACCACACGACGGTATCCGCCAAGGTGACCCTCGAGATGGCAGAGGCCGCCAGCGCCGGAGATATCGCGTTTGTCGATGCGCCGGTTTCGGGCGGGCAGGCGGGCGCCGAGAACGGGCAGCTCGTCATCATGTGCGGGGGCGGTGCAGAGAGCTACGCGCGCGCGGAGCCCATGATGCAATCCTATGCCAAGCTCGCCAAGCGGCTCGGCGAAAGCGGAGCCGGGCAACTGACCAAGATGGTCAACCAGATCTGCATTGCCGGTTTGGTGCAGGGCCTCTCGGAGGGCATCGCCTTTGCCGAGAAGGCCGGGTTGGACGGTCGTGCCGTGATCGAGGTGATCGGCGGAGGGGCGGCCGGGTCCTGGCAGATGATCAACCGACACGAGACCATGCTGGATGACGCGTTCGAGCATGGATTTGCTGTCGACTGGATGCGCAAGGATCTCGCGATCTGCCTGGGGACGGCCAATGAGATTGGCGCGCATCTCCCCGTGACAGCGCTCGTCGACCAGTTCTACGGCGAGGTGCAGGCCATGGGCGGTGGGCGGTGGGATACATCATCGCTGGTCCGTCGCCTCCGCGCGCCGCAAGACGACGCATAGCGCATCGATCCGGCGAGGCTTTTCGGTTTCCGATGAGAAGGTATGCATGTCGCACATAATTTGTGCGTGACGCTTTCGTGTGCGAAATTATATTCCGACACTACGTGAGAAAGCGGAAGAATCGTACGGGAGAGTTGTTGTGAAGTATCCGATGACACCGATGGACTTCGCCCTTGCCGGGCTGAGCCTGTGGCGCAGGCAAGCGCAATCCGCCGCGATGATGGCGATGCGCATGGCCCCCGCGGCAAACGGTTGGTCCATGGCGCCGACGGAAGCGCTCGAAGAACTGTCCAGAACTCAGGCAGAGATGGCGCTGGCGACCCAGAAGCTGTCTCTTGCGATGCTTGATGCCGCCGCCGCTCAGGAGCGGCCTAACCGTTGAAGTAGGCCACGCTATCCGCGTATGCGAGCGCTTCCAGCTCGTCTGATAGTCCGGAGACAGCGAGGTGCTGCTCAGCCGCTTCAAGCGAAGGCAGAATAAGCTGTTCCGGAGCCATGTGCGGGATCGTCCGCCACGTAGCATGGACGACGCTGGCGAAAACGCGCCCGGCATGTGTGTCGGCCACGATGATCGAGACGTAGTCCTGTTCAGCGTCCGCGCAGGCTTCCTTGGCCGCGACATGCGCTGTCAGTTCGGCGAGATCGGCCACGGTAACGCTATGCGAGTCGAAGCCCGGATCGATGTAGACGACGCTCGTGAGACCGGATTCGAGATCCCCCGTCCGATAGGCGCGATCCAGTTCCCGGACCGCCTGATCGCGATCGAAGGTGCCCGTGTAGCGCCCGATCGCGATGGGCGACCGGTGCGCACGCATAATCCGAAACATGGCGTCCTCTACTGGCTCGCGTGCGTGATTGCGTGAGGCCAGTCGTAACGGCCTGCGCGTGGGAGCGTCGCCATAGTCGAGGGGTGTCACGGCCCGCAAGTGCCGTTTTGTCGCGCCGAGGGTGGCGTGTCGGTGGCGCCGCCATCGGCGTGGTCTGACCCGACGCGGGTTACGCAGGGGCTAGGGGCCGGAGCGCAGGGCGGGGCCCCGCCCTGACGCGGGACCCTGCATCGGCCTGCTCTCGGGTCGCTGCGCGAGCGGCCCTATTGGGCTGCGACAGGCGCCTTGGCGAGCGCGCGCAGCACGTAGTGGAGCACGCCGCCATTCTCGACATACTCTTTCTCCACACCCGTATCGATCCGGCATTTCAGCTGGATCTCCTTTGTGGCGCCATCCGCGTAGGTGATGCGGCACGGAACCTCAGACTGGGGCTGAAGATCGCCTTCCAACTCACTGATGGAAATGAGTTCCTTGCCCGTAAGGCCAAGCGACTTGCGGGTGTCGTCTCCGGTGAATTCGAAGGGGATAACACCCATGCCGACGAGATTGGAGCGATGGATGCGCTCGTAGCTTTCCGCGATGACAGCCTTGACCCCGAGAAGCGCCGTACCCTTGGCCGCCCAATCCCGCGAGGACCCGGCGCCGTATTGCTCGCCTGCGATGATCACGAGCGGAGTTCCCTGCTCCTGATAGGCCATTGCGGCGTCGAAGATCGACGCTTGTGACCCGTCCGGTGCGAGGGTGTAGCCGCCTTCGACGCCGTCGAGCATCTCGTTTCGGATTCGGATATTGGCAAACGTGCCGCGCATCATCACCTCGTGATTGCCGCGTCGCGACCCGTAGGAGTTGAACTCACGCGGTGCGACCTGACGATCCGTGAGGTAGCTGCCGGCGGGTGTGCTGTCCTTGAATGACCCTGCGGGCGAGATGTGATCGGTCGTCACCATATCCCCGAGGAGCGCCAGGATGCGGGCGTTCTCCACGTTGGTGATCACGCCCGGCTCCATTCCCATGCCCTGGAAGTAGGGCGGGTTCTGCACGTAAGTCGAGGCGGTTGGCCAGTCGTAGGTCAGGCTGTCAGTCGTTTCGACCGAGCGCCACTTGTCGTCGCCCTTGAAGACGTCTGCATACTTCGACTGGAACGCCTCGCGTGTGACGGTGGCTTCGACCAGTTCCGCGATTTCCTGCGAGCTCGGCCAGATGTCCTTGAGGTAGACGGGATTGCCGTTCTTGTCTGTCCCGAGCGGGTCCGAGGCGAGGTTGATGTCCATCGTTCCGGCGAGCGCATAGGCCACGACGAGCGGCGGCGAGGCGAGGTAATTGGCGCGCACGTCTGGGCTGATCCGACCCTCGAAGTTTCGGTTGCCGGAAAGCACGGAAACGGCCACTAGGTCGCCCTCCGCGATGGAGTCCGAGATCTCCTGCTGGAGCGGGCCGGAATTGCCGATGCAGGTGGTGCAGCCGTATCCCACGAGGTTGAAGCCGATTGCGTCCAGATCGTCCTGCACGCCCGCGGCCTCCAGATAGGCGGAAACGACCTGCGAGCCGGGGGCGAGCGACGTCTTCACCCACGGCCGGCGGTTCAACCCAAGCTCCCGCGCTTTGCGCGCTACAAGACCGGCGCCGATCATCACGTAGGGGTTCGACGTGTTGGTGCAGGAGGTGATCGAGGCGATCACGACCTTGCCCGACGACATCGCGTAGTCTTCGCCAGCGACGGGCACGTGCTTGTCGAGCGGGCGCTTGAAGGTCTCGTCCATCTCCTTGCGGAAGGCCGATTGCGCGGTGTCGAGTGCTACGAAATCCTGCGGGCGCTTGGGGCCGGAGATCGCGGGCACGATCGTGCCCATGTCGAGCTCGAGCGTGTCGGTGTAGACGGGGTCGTAATCGGCGCCGCGCCAGAAGCCGTTCTCCTTGGCGTAGACTTCGACGAGATCCAGCACCTCCTCGGGGCGGCCGGTATTGCGCAGGTAGCGCAGCGTTTCACCGTCGATCGGGAAGAAGCCGCAGGTGGCGCCATACTCGGGCGCCATGTTTGCGATGGTGGCGCGGTCGGCGAGCGGCAACACATCGAGCCCGGGGCCGTAGAACTCCACGAACTTGCCGACGACGCCCTTGGCGCGCAGCATCTCGACCACCTTGAGGACGAGGTCCGTTCCGGTGGTGCCTTCAGACATCTCGCCGGTGAGCTTGAAGCCGATCACTTCCGGGATGAGCATCGAGATCGGCTGGCCGAGCATCGCGGCCTCGGCCTCGATCCCGCCAACGCCCCATCCGAGCACGGCAGCGCCGTTGACCATCGTCGTGTGGCTGTCCGTGCCGACAAGCGTATCGGGATAGGCGACCATCTCGCCGGCCTGTTCGGTGTCCGACCAGACGGTTTTGGCGAGGTATTCCAGATTGACCTGGTGACAGATCCCTGTGCCGGGTGGAACGACGCGGAAGTTGTCGAACGCCTTCTGGCCCCACTTGAGGAACGTGTAGCGCTCGATATTGCGCTCGTACTCGCGATCCACGTTCATCTGGAAAGCGCGCGGGTTGCCGAACTCGTCGATCATGACGGAATGGTCGATCACGAGGTCGACCGGGTTGAGCGGATTGATCTTCTCGGCATCGCCGCCGAGCGCCACGATCCCGTCGCGCATGGCGGCAAGGTCGACGACGGCGGGCACGCCGGTGAAATCCTGCATCAGGACACGCGCAGGACGATAGGCGATCTCGCGGGGATTCTTGCCGCCCTTGTCGGCCCATTCCGAGAACGCCTTGATGTCCTCCACTGAGACCGTGCGCCCGCCATCCTCAAACCGAAGCATGTTTTCCAGAACGACCTTGAGCGCCGCGGGCAGGCGGGAAAAGGTTCCCAGCCCGGCCTCCTCGGCTGCGGGAATCGAGTAGTAGGCATAGGTCGCGGCCCCGGCATTCAGGGTCCGGCGCGTCTTGGCGGTGTCGTGACCAACGGTGATCGTCATGGAGAACCTCCTCGCGGCTTGGCAATGGGTGATGGGGTCGATGTGACCTGCAAGGCTCAGTGTTGCAAGAGGAAGCCCGCCCCAGATCGCACCTCGCATACGATCGTGCACACTATCACGGGTGCAGGAGCGGCAAGCCGTTTGCTACAGCCTCTCGCAATTGGTTGATTGGGCGCAGGGCGTGGTCGGCGCTACAACACGACCTCGAAGTGCAAAAGGATCAGGCACACATGATGAGCGTTGCAATCAGTAGCTCCATTGCGCGGTTTCTTGCCGCCGCATCACTCGCGTTCGGGATGACCGGCGGCATGGTGCACGCGCAAAGCGGTGCCGCCTCTGACCCAAGCCCATCGCCTCTGGTGGTGGAGCTCTACACGTCGCAGGGTTGCTCGTCCTGCCCGCCGGCTGATGCTCTCTTGCGGGAGCTCGCGCTGCGCGACGACGTCATCGCGCTTGCGCTTCATGTGGACTACTGGGATTACATCGGCTGGGCGGACGTCTTCGCCCTACCCGAGCACACCGTGCGCCAGAAAGCCTACGCGCGCGTCGCCGGCGACCGCATGATCTACACGCCACAGATGATCCTTGGCGGAACCTCGCGCGTGGTTGGCGCAAAGGCGATGGCGATCATGTCGATCATCGAGAACCACCGGGCCAGTACCCCTAGCGTCGCATTGCGGCTGAAGGGGGAGGCGGGGACAGTGGACCTCGAAATCACGCCCTTGGGTCAGATCGATGGCACGGCGGTCGTGCAGCTCGTTCGATACCGGCCCGAGAGCTCTGTCGAGATCCTGCGCGGAGAGAATGCCGGCAGAACGCTGACCTACACGAACATCGTGACTTCCTGGGATATTGTTGCGGAATGGGACGGGACAGAGGTCGCCACGCTCAGGCTCGACGTGCCGGGTGAGGACAGGGCCGTTGTGATCGTTCAGGAATCGGGGCACGGCGCCATCCTTGCGGCGGCCACGGCGCGCTGACTGCCCGGTACCTGAGCTCGTTTCCAGCGCAAGTGCCGCCCAATCGCATCGCTGCGCGGACGCGGGGCCGACGTATGGTTGCTTCCGGCTCCTCGCATTGCCATCTGTGAAGCGTCCAGACGTCATCGAGGCAACCATGACTCCATCAAACACCGTGTTTCGCCGTCTTGTCGCCACCGCGAGCGCCGGGTGTCTGCTCGCCATGTCGGTCGGAGCTGCCGCTTCGGAGACAGACAGGCGATGGCTTGGCGTCACCGCTCTTGGCGCGAATGACGACTTCGGAACGGGCGTGATCCTCGACCGCTGGCGCACCGGGGCCGTTTCACTGCATGCCGTGCACGGCTTCGGGTGGGACGGACGCAGCGAGGTGGGTCTTGGCGATGTACTGGAGTTCCGGTTTCGGGGAGAGATCCTCTCGCCCGAGAGCCTCGACAATCCGGCGGACGGCGACAGGCCCTATGCAGGAACCCTGTCGTTCGGGCTGCACAGCCACTTTCGCACCCAGGGAACCGACTATCGCGTCGGTGCGGACGTGGTTGTGACCGGTCCCCAGACCGGCCTCGACGACCTTCAAGCGAACATCCATGATTCGATGAGCCTTCCCGATCCGGCCAACGCAGCGGAAACGCAGATCGACGATGCCGCCTATCTGACCTTCAGTGGAGAAGCCGCGCGGCCCGTTCCGCTTGGCGCTGGCATCGCCGCGAGACCCTTCGCGGCGGCGCGGGCGGGCGACGAGACATTTGCCCGTATCGGGGTCGATATCGTGGGCGGGAGCCTCGCGTCGGGCGGATTGCTCGTGCGCGATGTCACCACCGGTCAGCTCGTTGAGGGCACTCGCGGCGCCCAGACCGGTTTTGGCTGGTCGCTGGGCGCCGACATCGCCTACGTGGCCTCGTCTGTGTACCTGCCAGACGAAGACGGGTTTCCCGGCCCGGAAGAAACGCGGGGGCGTGTTCGTGCGGGGGCCATGTGGGCCGGGCAGGGATGGTCCGTCTTTGGTGGCATCGGCTACCTGTCTGAGGAATTCGACGGACAGAGCGAGGGTCAGATGGTTGGCGCGGTGGCTCTGACAATCGGATTCTGACCGCCCTGTCCTCTGCCTTGGCTCACGGATCGGACGGCGAGCGTTGTCGCGCGCTGCCCTGACGCGCGCACGCCGCGTCACGCGACAGTCATATCTCTGCGATACAGGGTCTCGTATACCGTATCTTGCGGGGCTTGAGGAAACGCCAACGACATATATAGTGTCCCGAAAGAGGCTCTGTGGAAGCCGGTTCCAGCCGGCAGCCGCGACGCCGCAACTACGGAGGCCATCGGGAATGAGACGGCGGAGTAGGATCATACGGGCGTGGCAATTGTCATGACGCCAGAGTTCAGGACCCATTTCGTGCGCGCGCAGAGCGGCCTGAAACAGCACCCGGCGCTCGTGCTCAATGCCGACTACCGACCTCTCTCCTACTACCCTCTGTCCCTGTGGCCATGGCAGGATGCGATCAAGGCAGCCTGGCTGGACCGTGTCCAGATCGTCGCCGAATACGATGAAGTGGTGCGCTCGCCCTCGACGGAAATTCGGATCCCCTCCGTTGTCGTGCTCAAGGACTATGTGAAGCCGCAAAAGCGCGTGGCATTCACCCGCTTCAACCTGTTTTTGCGCGATGAGTTCGGTTGCCAGTATTGCGGAAGCAAGGGGGACCTTACCTTCGATCACGTGGTGCCGCGCGCGCGGGGTGGGGTGACCAGCTGGGAGAATGTCGTTGCGGCCTGTTCGTCGTGCAACCTGCGCAAGGGCGCGCGGTCTTTGCGCCAATCGGGTCTGTCCTTGCGCAAGCCGCCGCGTCAGCCGGGGGCAGAAGAACTGCGCAACATGGGCCGCAAGTTCCCGCCGAACTACCTGCACGAAAGCTGGCTCGATTTTCTCTACTGGGACGCCGAGCTCGACGCCTGACGCCTTTGCTACCCTGCAACGGGAGGCCGGGGCGCTGTTGGCTCTTCGGGGGCTGCACCACGGACGCTTGAGCGCGAGCGCGTCCCGGCGTCGTGTCCCTTCGTAGTCTATGCCGATCTGGCAGCCGGTGCGTTCGGGGCGTATGCGGGCTCTCGCGCGCGGCTACTTGCTTTGCATCAAGGGGTGATGGGTCTCGACAAGATCGCGCAGCCGCTCTTCGAGAACGTGCGTGTAGATCTCGGTGGTCGAGATATCGGCGTGTCCGAGAAGCGTCTGGATGGCACGCAAGTCTGCGCCGCCCTCGAGGAGATGGGTCGCAAAGGCGTGGCGCAGAACGTGTGGGCTGACCCGCGCGGGCGAAATTCCGGCGAGAACGGCGAGATCCTTGATCAGCGTGTAGAACCCCTGGCGCGTCAGATGACCGGCGGCTCCGCGCGATGGAAAGAGGTAGCGCGAGGGCGTGCGGCCTGCGCTCTTGTCCGCGGCATCCGCAGCGGCGCGATGTTCCAGCCAGAGGTCGAGCGCAGCGCGTGCGGGCGGAGACAGCGGGACCATGCGCTCGCGCCCGCCTTTTCCGCGAATGAGGAGCATCTGGGGGCGCCCCAGCGCAGACGAAATCGGCAGTGCCACAAGCTCGCTCACCCGCAATCCGGTCGCGTAGAGCACCTGCATCAGGCAGATGTCGCGCGCCCTCTCCTGCTCGGATCGGCCCCTTTGGTGTGCCGCTTCGAGCAGAGCATCGACCTCTGCGAGCGAGAGCGTCTTGGGTAGCCCCTTGGTGCGTCCGGGGCCGCGCAGCCGTTGCGCTGGATCGTCCGGGCGCCACCCTTCGGCATGGGCGAAGCGGAAGAGCTGGCGGATGGCGGACAACCGGCGTGCACGCGTCGATGTGGCAAGTCCGTCGGCCTCGCAGGCGATCAGGTAGGCCTCGATGTCCGCGCGTTGCACGTCACCAAAGCCGAGCTTGCGTGTTGCGCACCAGCCCGAGAAATCCTGAAGATCCCGCCCGTAGGCGAGAAGGGTGTTGCGCGCCGCGTCCAACTCCGCGGATTGCGCCTCGAGAAAGATCGAGATCCAGCTGTGATCTGCAGCCGGGGCGGTCATCCGGACCCCGTGTCCAGCAGGTAGATCTGCAAGGCGGCCCGGCGCGCGGTGTCTTCGAGCCCCACGCGCCTCAGAAACGCCAGAGCACCGGAAAGATCGCTGGGATCCGCATCGGCGCCCAGGGCGACGACCGCAAGGGCATCGAGGATCGCCTCGCCAAAACGGCCCTCTGCGGAGAGCTGCGTGATCTGTCCGGGGGCGGCCGGAGGCGTGGCCGAGAAGGCTGCGACAAGCGCATCGGTCAACGCGCCGCCAGATCCGCTTTGCGCGGCAGAGTCGCTCGGATCCAACCCGTTCGCGAACGCCAGTGCGACCGGGGAAGCATTGTTTGGCACGGAAAGGGCTGCTTCCGCGTGGTCGGCTGACAAGAGCATCAACCGGTGCGCCAGCCGCGCCGCCGCGCCCTCCAGTGGCCATTCGGAAAGACAGGAGGCCATCGTGTCGGCGAAGGCCAGGCCAAGCCCCGCCGCGTCCATCCGTGTCCAGGCCACCTGCAATGCACGGCCAACGTCGCTGGCGGTTCCGCCATTCATGGCGTGTTCGAGATCCTGCATCGCCGCCACCCGATCCCAGACGCCGCCGGACGCTGCAGGACTGCGCTCGCCATAGACGTCGCGGAGGGCCGAGGCGGGCAGGGCACCGGCACGCACGAGCTTTTCCGTGGCATCGAGGCGGGTCTTCCAGCCGGCCGTTTCGCGCAGGTCGGCGTGGGCAAAGGCCCGTGGAAGGCCAGATGTCGGCTGACGCTCCCCAATCGCTTCGAGCATGCGCCATTCAAGGGGCGTGGGAGCTGGGATCCGGGCGAGGGGGGCGACTTCTTCGGCCAGTGCGGGGTCGAGAAACCGCGCGAGTAGGGCATCTTCCACGGGTGAGAGCTGTCCAAGGGCGGCCGCGGTGTCGAGGGTAAGTGCGGCTGCCGCCCAATCGCCGGAGCGCGCGAGACAGAAGATGCGTGCCTGTAGCGATGGGGCCACGCCCGGGCTTTCTTGCAACTTGGCGCAGCCCGCATCCTCACGGCCCTGAAGCAGGGCAATGTCGAACGCGCGGCGGAAGAGCTCAGGCTCTTCCGTGCCGGTTGCCTCCAGAAGGCGTGCGGCGGCATCCAGCGCACCAAGCTGCAGCAGTGTGTCGATCCGCGCGAGCAAGAGTACACCGGGCGTGCCGTCCTTCGTGGGCGGGTCAAGTTCGGCCAGAAGCAGCCGCTCCAGTGCATCCCGCGCCGCCGGGAGCGGATCCAAGGGAAACGCCACGAGGCGTGCGGCGGCGTTCTCTGTCGTCGTGGGGCCCCAGAGGTTGGAGGGCAGGCTCGATTGGCTCGTCGGCAGAACACCGATCCCGTCGGGACGCGGCACATCGAGAGGGGTGACGCTGACGGGAGCGACCCCGGCGCCCTGCGGCGCGAGGACTGGTGCGCGCCGCAGCGGACGCAGCGCGGCCTCCTCGGCAAGGCTATCGGACAGCCAGTCGATCGACGACAGCGGACGGTCCTGGCCAATCGCACCCGATGGCATGCCAAGCGCGAGCAGGCAGCCCAGCGTGAGGCGGGCGACCCCTGCGCGGTGCCACGCTCCAGGCCGATGCGCGCTGTTTCGGGGCCGCGTGCTCGGTGTCATCCCGAAAGCTCCAGATCGACGGGTTCGGTGACGCGCTCCTGCTGCGGATCGAGATCGCTCAGATACGCAAAGCCGACAAATCCGATCCCCGCCAGCATCAGCAGAACCAGCAGAAACTTGAAAAGTCGTCCGAGCATATCCGCCTCACCTCAGCCCCAAATGCGATCCCCGCCCCATGGCAGGCGCACGAGCGCACCGCTTGCCCTCTTTTCGGGGTGCCCATTCACAGGTCGGCGACGCTTCGCGCTGATTATATATGGCATCGTCTTCGATTTCACGCCATTCAAGGCACGATTGACGTGATGGTATCGGGATGGGAACAGGGAGCCTCCGAAATGAGCTTGAGACTGCGCAAGACAGTCGTGCTCGTTGGCATGATGGGTGCCGGGAAAACCGCGGTGGGCACAGCGCTTGCACGTCGGCTTGGCGTGCCGTTCCTCGATAGTGACGCGGAAATCGAGGACGCCGCGCGCATGACGATCGCAGAGATCTTCGCCCGCGATGGGGAGACGTTCTTTCGCGAGCGCGAGGCCGAAGTGATCGCACGCCTGCTGGAAGGCCCTGCGGGTGTCCTGTCGACGGGCGGGGGCGCGTGGCTTCAGCCGCAGAACCGGGAGGTGATCTCGCAAAAGGGCGTCGCGATCTGGATCGAAGCGGATCTGGACGTGCTCTGGAACCGTGTGCGGCACAAGAACACGCGGCCCCTTTTGCGCACCCCTGATCCCCGCGCGACTCTGACGGAGCTCTATGACGACCGTCGGCCTTCCTATGCGCTGGCGGACGTGTCGGTGCGCACGGATGCCGAAGTGACGGTGCCACAAATGGTAGAACGCGTGATCGCCGCGCTTGAGGCGCGGCCCGATGTCCTGGAGGGACCTGACCCATGAGCCATTCTTCCGTGGGGGACGCACCGGTGATCCGCCCGCACGAAACGGTGCATGTCCCGCTGGGCGAGCGCGCGTACGATATCCACATCGGTGACGGGCTTTTGTCGGATGCAGGGGCAGCGATCCTGCCGCTCCTCACGCAGCGCCGTGTGGCAATTGTCACCGAGGAGCGGGTTGCGGCCACGCATCTTGCGACGCTCGAAGCCGCGCTCGACGCTGTTGGGATCGCGTACTCCACGCTCATCCTGCCTCCGGGGGAAGCTACCAAGGGCTGGTCGCATTTCAGTCAGACGGTCGACTGGCTCCTGGGGGCGCAGGTCGAGCGGCGCGATGTGGTGCTCGCGTTCGGAGGCGGCGTAGTCGGTGACCTCGTTGGCTTCGCTGCGGCCGTGTTGCGCCGGGGCGTGCGTTTCGTTCAGATCCCGACATCGCTCCTTGCACAGGTGGACAGTTCCGTCGGCGGCAAGACGGGCATCAATTCTGTCCACGGCAAGAACCTGATCGGCGCGTTTCACCAGCCGTCGCTCGTGCTTGCCGATACTGCTCTGCTCGGAACGCTCACGCCGCGGGATCTGCGCGCCGGCTATGCCGAGGTGGTCAAATACGGGGCTCTGGGGGACGCGGACTTTTTCGCCTGGCTCGAAGCGAACGGCGCGGCCCTAGCTGCGGGCGATAGCGCGGCGCGGGCCTATGCCGTGCGGCGATCCTGCGAGATGAAGGCGGAGATCGTCGTCCGTGATGAGACGGAGCAGGGGGACAGGGCACTTCTCAACCTCGGTCACACCTTTGGTCACGCGCTGGAGGCCGCTACGGGATATTCCGACAAGCTGCTGCACGGCGAAGGGGTGGCGATCGGCATGGTCCTGGCGTTCGATCTCTCCGCCCGCCTCGGACTTTGCGCGCAAGAAGAGCCCTCGCGCTTGCGCGCGCACCTCGCGGCGATGGATATGCCGCACTCGTTGGGACACATCGGCGGAGGATTGCCGGACGCCGATGGCCTGCTTGCGTTGATGATGCAGGACAAAAAGGTGCTCGACGGTACGCTCCGCTTCATCCTCGTGCGTGGCATCGGCTCGTCCTTCGTCAGCTCCGATGTGCCGACGGACGTGGTGCGCGGACTTCTTCAAGACGCTTTGGAAATGGCCTGATGCAGCGCTGACATCGTATGTCGGCTGGTCTTTCCCCCATAGAGACCACGGGGAGGGGCGCACAGGCTCTTGTCCTCGAAGGCGCCGGAGGCGTTGCGCCTCCGGCCTTCCGGAGCTCAGATCAAAACGGGATCTCGTCTTCGATGTCGCCGCCTGCCGGGGAACCGCCGCCGCCATAGCCCCCCTGGCCGCCACCGCCGCCTCCACCGCCGTAGCCTCCTCCCGAGCCTCCGCCGGAGCGATCATCGACGTAGCCGCCGCCAGACCCGCCGCCACCGTAGCCGCCACCGCCGCCTTCACTGCGGTTGTCGAGGAGCGTCAACTCGCCCTTGTAGGGGCGCAGCACGACCTCGGTCGAGTAGCGATCCTGGCCGCTTTGATCCTGCCACTTCCGGGTCTCGAGTTGGCCCTCGAGGTAGACCTTGGAGCCCTTGCGCAGGTATTGCTCCGCGATCCGCGCGAGAGGTTCGGAAAAGATCGCCACCGAGTGCCATTCCGTCTTCTCGCGTCGCTCGCCGGTGTTCCTGTCTTTCCAGTTTTCGGAGGTCGCGATGCGCAGGTTGCACACCTTGCCACCGTTCTGAAACGTGCGGACCTCCGGATCCCGGCCGAGGTTGCCCACGAGGATCACCTTGTTCACCGATCCAGCCATTGCCTCTGTCTCCTTGTTCTTGTCTGCATGACCGATTCCGGTCGTTCGCGGCAATCTACATAAGACCGGCCTGCCACGACACGGTAAATGCAACGTTACGGGGCAGAGTTGGGACAGGGGGTGCGCCCTCCGGATTCCTGAGGTATATGCGCGGTGAGGGAGTGGCTGATTGAGGTGGGGCATGGCCCAGCAGCGGATGCGGATCCTGAGTGCGGGCGTCGTAGCCTTCGGGCTCTTGGCGGGGGCGGGCGCGCAAATGCATGTGTCGGCCGAAACAACGGTTTCAACCAAATCGCGCGCATCGATCTTTGCGTCGCAGACGCGGCTTCTCGATACGCGGGCAGCGCGTCAGTACGAGGGCTCCTCGCGGCTCCGCCCTGAAGCCAAGGTCAGCTCGTCGTTTGCAATCGTGCCGCGCTATGATGGCCGCTATCGCGGTCAGTACCTGCCGACGGCGAAGGCAGCGGCGCGCCGTCACGGGGTGCCGGAGGATCTGTTCCTCAGGCTGGTGCAAGCTGAAAGCAACTGGCAACCCGGCGCCCGTTCGCACAAGGGCGCGATCGGGCTCGCTCAGCTGATGCCCGGCACTGCGGCGCTGTTGCGCGTGGATCCGAACAACCCCGAGCAAAACCTCGACGGGGGCGCGCGCTATCTGCGCATGATGTACGACAAGTTCGGCTCATGGCGGCTGGCGCTGGCGGCCTACAATGCCGGGCCGGGTGCCGTGGAAGAGCACGGGGGCGTGCCGCCATTCCGTGAAACCCGACAGTACGTGCGCAAAATCCTCGGAAGCTAGAAGGGCAGATCGCACAACCGCGCGGGTCTGAATCCTAAGGCTGATCGCCGAATGGATCGGGGCAGTCTGATTGCGCTGCCGGCCCAATCGCCTACCGCACGGCTCGATCGCCCCTTCATCAACGCCCGCGTCCCTCTTTCGGCGATGTCTACGTATCAAGAAGGGGCTGGAGCGCCATCGGGCACTATTCTGCGGCGATCTTGATCACCGGCTCCATCGAGTCCAGCTCGGCCTGCCCGAGGTGGCACTTGATCTGGTGACCGGAACTCAGGGTGACCATGGGCGGCACATCCTTTTCGCAGAGCCCGCCCGGCACCTTCGACTTCCAGCGGCACCGCGTCTGGAACGGGCAGCCGGGGGGCGGGTTCATCGCGGACGGGATCTCGCCCTCCAACACGATGTGCTGCTTCTCGATCGACGTGTCCGCGATCGGAACCGCGGAAAGAAGGGCTTCCGTGTAGGGATGATACGGCGGAGAGAACACCTCATCCGTCGAGCCGATCTCCACCACATGTCCGAGATACATCACCATGACGCGGTCACTGAGGTAGCGCACGATTGACAGGTCATGCGAGATGAAGAGCAGGGTGGTCTTCTCTTTCCTCTGGATCTCCATCAGCAGATCGGTGACGGCCGCCTGCACTGACACATCGAGGGCCGACACGGGCTCGTCGGCCACCACAACCCGTGCGCCACCGGCAAAGGCCCGCGCGATCCCGACCCGTTGCTTCTGCCCGCCCGACAGCTGACGCGGCATCCGCTCGGCAAATTCGCGTGGCAGCTTCACAAGATCCAGAAGCTCCAGCATCCTGGCTCTGCGCTCGGCCGTTGTCTTCCCGTACTTGAAAATCTCCAATGCGCGAATGATCTGGCTGCCGACAGCCATGGACGGGTTCAGCGTGTCAAACGGGTTCTGGAAGACCATCTGCACCGAAGACACCGTCGAGGTCTCGCGCTCCTCGATGGGAACGGATTCGATGGATTTGTTGTCGAGCGTGATGGTGCCGTCCGTGGCCGTCTCCAGCCCCATCAGGACCTTGGCAAAGGTAGACTTTCCGCAACCTGATTCACCAACGATTGCAAGGGTTTCACCCTCTCGTGCCTCGAAGCTGATCGTTTCGTTGGCCTTGACGACCTTGGTTTGTCCGCCCCCGAAGAGCGCGTTTGCGCTGACCTCGTAGTACTTCTTGAGGTTGTCGATCTTCAGGACCGTATCACCGACGGTGCTGGATTCCTGCGAAATGGCCGCAGCGATCGGCGCATGCCAATCGATCTCCTGAAAGCGGAGGCACCGCGTGGCATGGCGATCATCACCCGCCACTTCGGCCATGGGAATGACACCCTGGTTACAGCGACCTTCCTCGAAGTAGTCGCAGCGCGGGCCGAAGTTACATCCCGACGGGCGCTCGTGCGGCAGGGGAAAGTTTCCCGGAATGGCGACAAGCGGCCGCGCATTCTTGTCCGCCCCAGGCAGGGGGATCGAACGGAAAAGCGCTTGCGTATAGGGGTGCTGCATCTTGTCGAAGACATCGGCGATCGAACCGGTCTCCACGGCTTCTCCGGAGTACATCACGCACAGCCGGTCGCAGGTCTCCAGCACTAGGCCGAGGTTGTGCGAAATGAAGAGCATCGACGTGCCGTACTTCTTGCCGAGGTCCTTCACGAGTTCAACAACCGCCGCCTCGACCGTCACGTCCAGCGCGGTCGTCGGCTCGTCGAGGATCAGCAGGCTTGGCTTCGACATCAGCGCCATGGCGATCACGATGCGCTGCTGCTGTCCGCCGGAGAGCTGATGAGGATAGCTCTTCAGGATGCGCTCTGGATCTGGCAAGCGCACATCGGTGACAACTTCGAGCGCGCGCGCATAGGCATCCTTCTCTGAGGTGCCTTCATGGATCATCGGCACTTCCATGAGCTGCCGACCGATCTTCATGGCCGGGTTCAGAGACGCCATGGGCTCCTGGTAGATCATGGCGATCTCGGACCCGCGAATGTCACGCAGCTCGTCCATCGACATGCTGTTGAGATCTCGACCCTTGAACTTGATCGAACCGCCTACGACCCGCCCGTTCACTCCTAGATCCTGCATCACGCCGAGCGCGACGGTCGACTTCCCGCAGCCGGACTCGCCCACGAGCCCCATTGCCTCTCCAGGTTGGACTACGCAGGAGAAATCCATGACCGCCGGGATTTCCCGAAGGCGCGTGAAGAACGAGATCGACAGGTTTTCGATCTCGAGGATCGGACCGTCGTAATCCCACTTTGCCATGCTATGCGCTCCTTCCCGGCGAATGCCTGTATGACTCTCGGATGAACCGGGGGTTTTGCACCCCCGGACCCCCGCAGGATATTTGCAGCACAATGAAGGCAACGGCGCGTGCGTTCATCCTTTTCATTGTGCGCGAAGTATCCCGGGGGTCTGGGGGCTGGCCCCCAGTCCTGCGATTGGTCCTGATCCCGGTCCAAAGGTCATTTTTTAGTCCCTCAGGCTTTCTTCGCGCAGTCCGTCCGCAAGCAGGTTGAGGCCAAGAACGAGGCTCATCAGGGCAAGGGCAGGGACGATTGCGGGGTGCGGGTAGATTGACAGAAGGCGGCGACCGTCGTTGATGGTGGTTCCCCAGTCAGGGCTTTCCGGGGGAAGGCCGAGGCCGAAGAAACCGAGCGTGCCCAAGAGGATCGTCGTGTATCCGATCCGTAGGCAGAAATCGACGATCAGGGGGCCTCGGGCGTTGGGCAGAATCTCCCAGAGCATTGTGTACCAGGGGCCCTCGCCGCGGGTTTGCGCTGCTGCGACGTAGTCTCGCGTTTTGACATCGAGCGCGATGCCGCGAACGATCCTGAACACCGTGGGGGAGTTCACGAAGACGACCGCTACGAAGACGATGAGGATGCCGCCGGGAATGTCGAAGAGGTCCAGCGCATCGGGCCAGAAGTTCAGCGGCGTCCTGTCCTGGCTGATCAGTGACAGGTAAAGCAGGCCTCCGATCAGCACGACCGCTCCGAGGAAGAGCTTTTGCTTTTGGGGCTGTGTGTAGAACCTCGAGTTCAGGAGCACCCACATGAAGACGAGCGGGAAGATGAAGAGCACCATCGCCATGAATGATGGCAGCCCGGTTTCGACGATCTCCGGCGTCACCAGTAGGTAGAACAGCAGGATCACCGGAAACGCCAGGATCAGGTTCGCGAGGAAGGACAGCACCGTGTCGAGCCTGCCGCCGTAGTACGCGGCGGGCAGGCCGAGCGTGATACCGACCATGAAGGCAAAGAGCGTGGCCAGAGGCGCGATCTGCATTACCACAGTCGAGCCTGCGATCATGCGCGAAAAGACGTCACGCGCGAGGTTGTCGCCACCAAGCAGGTAGAAGGAACCGCCCTCTGTCCCGTCCGGTACGGGCGAGCCCGGCACCGCGTTCTTCATTCCAGAGACCTGCACGAGGGGATCGTGTGTGATGATCTGGTCGGCGAACGTCGCCGTGAAGACCCAAAACAGCACTAGCGCGAAGCCGACCATGCCGATGTTGCTGTCAAAGAGTTTGCCGTAGAGCCCCAGCCTCCGCTTGAAGGTGATCGAAGCGGCGAAGACAAGCACGATGCCGATCCAGACGGGCGTGAACTGAGTGAAGATCTGGGCGAAGATGCCGCCCCAGGAGAGTTCTTCCATGGTGCGCGACCCCTCAGGAAATTCGAATGCGTGGGTTCAGGTAGACGTAGCCGATATCCGAGATCAGCTGGGTCACGAGAACAACGATGACGGACACCACGGAGACACCGAGCAGCAATTCGATGTCATTGTTGCCGGCGGCCTGGACGAGGGTCCAGCCGAAGCCCTTGTAGTTGAAGAGCGTCTCGACGATCACAACGCCGTTCAGCAGCCATGGGAACTGCAGCATGATCACTGTGAAAGGCGCGATCAGTGCGTTGCGCAGGGCGTGCTTCATGACGATGTTCGGGAAGCTTACGCCCTTGAGGCGCGCTGTCCGGATGTATTGCGCCGTCATCACTTCGGTCATGGAGGCGCGCGTCATTCGGGCGATGTAGCCCATGCCGTAGAGCGCGATCGTCACGACCGGGAGGGTGAAGTTGGCGAAGGTCACATCATCCATCGCAGATGTGGCTGTTCCGTTGAACCATCGGAGCCCGACAGCGGAAGAGGCGAAAACCGCGATCAGGATGACGCCTGACACGTATTCCGGCGTGGCAGTCGACGCGATGGAGACGGTTGAGAGCGAGCGATCCAGCCGGGAACCCTCGCGCATCCCGGCGAGCACGCCGATCAGCAGTGCCATCGGCACCATCAGCATCATCACCCAGAACATCAGGATGCCGGTCAGTCCGAGCCGCGTCATGACGATCTCGAGCACCGGTGCCTTGAAGACGGTGGATGTCCCCCAATAGCCTTGCAGGACGCCGCAGCGCGTTGGTGGCTCTGCGCCTTCGGCGAGCTCGAGGCTGCGGCTGTAACAGCGCCCCGTCGGGTTGCCGTCGGAATCCTCGCCGGTCCAGCCCGGCACGGCGCCGAGCCATTCGCCGTAGCGTACAATAACCGGCCGCGAATACCCGCGCGAATCGAGCCAGCTTGCGACCTGCTCGTCTGTCATCCGCATGTTGCCCTGCGTCTTGGCGAGCTTTTCGAGATTGGGCTGCAGATTGGTCAGGAGGAAGACGATGAACGTCAGACAGAGGGTTGTCAGGATCATCACGCCGAGGCGGCGCAGGATAAAGAGGGCCATTGGCTTCCCTGTTCGCGGGGTGGCCGCGCGCATGCGGCACAGGACTGTTTAGGGGTGCGCAAAAGCGCGAGGCCGCCGATCGGGAAATCGGCGGCCCCGGGTGATGGGGGTCAGGCTTCGAAGCCCCACTTGTAGTGGTGATGCTCAAAGGAGATGTGCTGCTCGGTGCCCACCAGACCTTCGCGCATGTGGCGATAGATGGAGCGCCAGTAGGGCTGGATGGTCACGCCCTCTTCCTGGATGAGCGCCTCGACTTTGGCCATGACCTCGCGACGCGCATCCGCGTCGGCAAGCGACAGGGCCTCATCGAGCAGGGCGTCGAATTCGGCGTTCTCCCAGCCGAACTCGTTCCATGCGGCACCCGAGCGGTAGGCAAGGGCGTGGATCTGCACGCCCAGAGGCCGGTGGTTCCAGTTGGTCGAGGAGAAGGGGTACTTCGTCCAGTCGTTCCAGAAGGTGGAGCCTGGCAGGATCGTGCGCCTGACGTTGATGCCGGCGTCGCGCAACTGCGCGGCGACCGCATCGGTCGTGTTCTTGCGCCAGTCATCGTCGATCGACATGAGCTCGTGCTCGAAGTCGCCCATTCCGGCTTCGTCCATCAGGGCCTTGGCATCGGCCGGGTCGTGCTGCTGTGGCGGAAGCTCCGCGTATTCCGGGTGCACCGGGGCCACGTGGTGGTTTTCCGCCGGAACGCCGAGGTTCGAATAGCCAAGCTCGAGGCAGACCGCGTTGTTGACCGCCATCTGGAGCGCCTGGCGTACGCGCTTGTCCGCGTAGGGGCGCATGCCATCGACTTCGGCCAGCTGGTTCGGGCGAATGACGATCGTGGCCGCGGTCACGACTTCGGATTTCACGAGGCCGATGTCGTCCATGATCTGGATGAACTCGCCGACCGACTCGTGCAGGAAATCGACCTCGCCGGATTCAACAGCCGCCAGCCAAGCTGCCGGATCGGTGCCGTAATCGACGTATTCGATGCGATCGAGGTACGGCCCGCCATACACGTCGGTGCCCCACCAAGTGTGGTCCGGGGCGCGTTCGAGTACGGCGCTCACGCCAACCTCGAGCTCGGTCAGAACGTAGGGACCGGTGCCGACGGCATTCTGGGTGTCCTCGGGATCGTAGGAGGAGTGCACGATGGCGGCGGGATAGTCCGCGACGCCGGGGATGATCGAGATGTCGGGGGAGGGCAGGTTGAGCTGCACCGTCATGTCATCGATCACGACGATCGCGCCCTCGGCTGCGGCGCCGGCATCGGTATCGACGAGACCGCCCATGCGGGCCGCCATCGAGTTGCCCTCGACGTTGCTTTCACACCAACGGGCGAAGTTGCGCGCGACGTCTTCGGCCGTGAATGCATCCCCGTTCTGCCAGGTGACACCGGGCCGGACCTTCAGCGTGTACTGGGTTGCGTCGTCGTTGACCTCCCAGCTCTCCAGAAGCATTCCGCGGAACGTTCCGTCGTTGTTGTACTCGACGAGGTACTCCAGCATGCCGCGGGTCTGGTTGCCGATCTCGGACCAGTCGTAGGTGCGGGTGTCCTTGAGCGCTCTCACGGACATCTGGACGCGCATCGTGCCGCCTTCCTGGGCGTGACCATCAGCGCGGGCCGACGTTGGCACCACGGCGCCGATCAGGCCATACGCGGCCGTCGCGGAGACGCCCAGCGCGGTGGCGCGGGTCAGGAATTCGCGGCGGTCGATCTTGCCGTCGAGGTGTTCCTGAGCGTGCATGCGCGCGCCATGGTGGATCTCTGTCCCGTCCAAGTTCGGGTTAGTCATTCGGTTCTCCCTGTCGCACTTGAGTGCGTTGCTATGTCATTTGTGGCCCGCGTCGGGGCAGACGCAGCGCCGATCCCGCCGTGGAAGCGGTTTCGCTCTGCGTTGGCCCGCATTCGGCACCAAGAAATTCGATGCGTCAACTGGTGCAATGCTCAAGAAAGTGCAAAAAACCGACAACTCCATGTCGCTTTCAGAACATTCCCCGGAATGGACAGCCGGGCGCATGCGCGCTCGGCGCAAACTGACGAAGGGTCAAGGGGAGCTGAGCGTGAGGATGGTCGCACCGTCGCTTCGACTCGCGACGCGTGTTCAGGCGGCGGTGCGGAACTGTGTCGGCGTTTGGCCCGTGCGGTTCTGGAAGGCACGCGTGAAATACGCGGCTGAGCCGTAGCCCAGCATCCGGGCCACCTGCTTGATCGGCAGCGTTGTCTCGGCCAGCAACCTGCGGGCTTCAAACGTGAGCCGGTCCGCGAGGATGTCCGATGCAGACCGCCCACAGGTCTCGCGACAGACGCGGCTGAGATGGGTCGGCGTGACCCCAAGCGCCTCTGCGTAGTCGGCCACGCCTTGCGCCGTGTAGAGCTGGGCCTCGACCATCTCCGTGAACTTGCGCACAAGCCGGAGGGCGGCGGTGTCCGGCATCGCCTCGTCCGAAAGCGCGATTTGCCGATCCAGCCAGACAGAGAGCAGACCCGCGTGGTGGTGGATCGCCCGAGCGCGTTCCGGCCGGTCCCCGTCGATCTCGCGCCCGAGTTGCTCAAGAACGGTTGTCACCTCGCCTTGGGCGACAGCATCGCGAACCCGGAGGTGGAGCGGCTTCGAAGGCAGGGGCAGATCCGGATCTTCAGAGAAAAATACGGCGGTGCCATAGACCTGCGCGGTGATCTCGAAGCCGTGCATGACGTTGGGCGGCACGAAGATCGCGTTGTGTGCTCCGTAGCCTCGGGTCAAGCCGGCAAGCGTTACGCGGCCCTGGCCGCGCGTGAACCACAGCAGAACGGGCGTGCGGTAGCTCCGCATGGCTTCGGTGCGCCATTTGCCGCCCTTGGCCAGAGCCTGAAGCGGGACAAGGCGAAGCGAGCCCTTGGGCGGCTGAGGGATGAGCACGCGCACCTGCTGCGAGGCCCGCGGTGCAGCCGCCCGCTTGATCACTTGCGCGGGTTTCGCAGATCGCACCGGCGCCGGGGTGTACCGAGTGGGGGCCTCGCTCAGGCCCGTTGTCGCGCCCTGACGCACGGCAGGAGGCGGCTCGTCCGGCAGGCGCGTGGACGCCTCGGGGGGCGCCGCTGTGCCGCTTTGGCCGGATTGTTCCAACCGGTCTGCCGCCTTCTCCGATTCCCGCGCGCCGCTCGCGCCGCGCGCTGCGGCACGGTCTGCAAAGGTGCGGGCTGAGAACAGGGAGCGAGGTTTCATCAGGTGTGCTGCGTTTCTTGGCCGTGGTTGCACCCTGCCGGGGCGCGTGTCTGGCGTGCCGAAGGCAACCATCGGGCTACGCTCCTCTCCAATCAAGATAAAATCCGAGTCTGGCCGAAGACAGGCAAAGGACCGCGCTCTGAAGGCCGCAACCGGTGCCCGGTGGCTGTGGCGATTGGGTAAGGCCATGTTGTGCCCGGTCAGGCGGACATGGGGATCCTGGCCCAGTTCGACATCCGGGCGCGAAACCATGTGCGTTGCCGCTTGGCATAGCGCCGCGTGGCGATCACGGCCGCATCGCGCGCGGCGTCGAGAGACGTTTCGCCCCGAAGGTGGGCCGCAAGCTCAGAGGCTCCGATGGCCTTGTCGCCGGGGCGCTGCGGATCGAAATCCGCGAGGTTCGCGCGCACCTCTTCCAGCGCGCCCTCTGCCAACATCGCGTCGAAGCGGCGCTCAAGGCGCGGAGTAAGCGCGTCCTTGGGGGCGTCTATGAGGACGCAGGCGGCTTGGGACAGCTCCATCAGCGGGGGCGGCGTGTCCCTCTGCCACGCCGCAAGGCTGCGGCCGGTCGACGTCTGTACCTCCCAGGCGCGCTGCACGCGGGCCCGGTTGGCCCGGTCGATCTGCGCGAGCGTCTCGCGATCGATCCCGGTGCAAAGCTCTTCGAGCGACAAGGCATCTGCCGTTGCGCGAACCGGCCCCGGTGTTGGCGGGATCTCCGCGAGGCCCTGCGTCAGCGCACTGAAATAGAGGCCGGTCCCGCCCACGATGATCGGGCGTCGTGCTCCGCCAAGCAAGGGGGCGAGCTCGCGGAGCCAATGCCCCGCAGAATAGCTCTCGTGCCGTGGGACGTGGCCATAAAGGCGATGCGGCGCGCGCTCGGTGTCTGCGGGAGGAGGGCGCGCTGTCAGGATCCGCCAGCCACTATAAACCTGCAACGCGTCGGCGTTGATCACGACGCCGCCGCGTTCCTCAGCGAAGGCAAGAGCGAGAGCGGACTTGCCCGACCCGGTCGGCCCGGCAATCAGCACGGGGGTCTCGGCCGGGACATCGTCAAGCGGGGGAGGAAGGCGGGACATGGGCGCTCGGGTCCAGACGTGCGGGGCAGGGGGCATTCTCGGTTGAAGCCCGTTCGCTTTTCCGACAGGAAGGCGCCGAAGAAAAGGAGGGAGCGCCATGGATCAGCACGCCGAGCAGCCTCAGCCGGATGCGGCGCCCCCGACAACCAGTCATTCCCGCGTGATGCTGAAGATCTCCGGCGAGGCGCTGATGGGGGATCAGGGCTACGGGCTTCACCCTCCGACCGTTCAGCGCATCGCCCGCGAGGTGAAGAGCGTCCACGACATGGGTGTCGAGATCTGCATGGTCATCGGAGGCGGCAACATCTTCCGAGGGCTTTCGGGCTCTGCGCAGGGGATGGAGCGCACGACTGCGGATTACATGGGCATGCTCGGGACGGTCATGAATGCGCTGGCGATGCAGTCGGCCCTCGAAGAGCTTGGTGTCTTCACCCGCGTGATCTCGGCTATCCCGATGGATCAGATCTGCGAGCCCTATATCCGTCGTCGCGCCGTCCGGCACCTTGAGAAGAAGCGCGTTTGCATCTTCGCGGCCGGGACGGGCAATCCCTACTTTACCACCGATACCGCGGCGACACTGCGCGCCAACGAGATGGCCTGCCAGGCGATCTTCAAGGGTACGAAGGTGGACGGTGTCTATGACAAGGACCCCATGAAGCACGACGATGCGGTGCGATACGACCGGATCAGCTACGACGATTGCCTGGCCAAGCATCTCAAAGTGATGGACGCCTCCGCCATCGCGCTTGCGCGCGACAACAGCCTTCCGATCATCGTCTTTTCACTCGACGAGCCCGGCGGCTTCGCTGGCATCGTATCCGGGCGGGGCACCTATACCCGGGTAGACTGATGCCAGCGGAAGGTTGCGCGACCCGATTGCTCGCATTCGCCGTAGGCGCAGGCGAGATAGTGTGTCGGCAATCCTAAGAGCAGGTTTTTCGCTCGGCTCCGCGGCTGGCCTGGCGCAACCGCATCTTGATGACTGCGCCGCGTTTCTTGGAGCTTCCTACTGCCACCTCCGGGCGGCAATACGCTGTGCGATACAGGCCAACGCCGCTTGAACTGGTCAAGACAGCGGCGCCCGACAGTCTATCCGCTTGATGCATCCGGGAGACTTCGCCGGCTCAACAGCGGCTCCGCCTATACTTTTTCGCAAAGCGCAGCTAAGAGCGCAGGGCAGTCAACGAGATGCTTAGAGGAAAAGGCACATGTCTGAATACGAGGAACCGGACGTAGACGATCTGATGCGCCGCATGGACGGCGCGATGAGCGCCTTGAAGCAAGAGTTCGCTTCCCTGAGAACTGGCCGCGCCTCGGCCTCGATGCTCGATACGATCCAGGTGGATGCTTACGGAGCCATCACGCCGCTTAATCAGGTGGGAACGGTTAATGTGCCAGAACCGCGCATGATCACAGTGAACATCTGGGACAAGCAGCTTGTCGGCAAGGCCGAGAAATCCATTCGGGAGAGTGGATTGGGGATCAATCCCGTCATCGACGGCACGATCATCCGTCTGCCGATTCCCGAACTCAACGAAGAGCGGCGGCGGGAGCTTTCGAAGGTGGCCGCGCAATATGCCGAGAGTGCGCGGATTGCGGTGCGCAACGTCCGGCGCGATGGCATGGACCAGATCAAGAAGGCCAAGGGGCTGGGCATGGCGGAAGACGATCAGAAAGCCTGGACAGACGAGATCCAGGAAATGACCGACACCCATATCGCGTCGATCGACACGGCCCTCGAAACGAAACAATCGGAAATCATGCAGGTCTGACCGGGCAGGCGGCCACCACCGGGTTTCCCGGACAGCAGAGCCGCACCGGACGGGAACAAGAGGCGAAAGGCGAGCAATGTCAGAAGTTTCCCCGGCAACCGGATCGCGCCCTCCAGGCGCTCCGGAGCACGTTGCGATTATCATGGACGGCAATGGCCGTTGGGCGGCACAGCAGGGCCGCCCCCGCTTTTTCGGCCATCAGGCGGGTGCCCGTCGGGTCTCCGAAGTTTTGGAGGCATGTCCGGACCTGGGCGTGCGCTATCTTACCATTTTCGCGTTTTCGACAGAGAACTGGCGCCGCACCCAGGCCGAAGTTGCCGGGCTGATGACGCTCTTCCGGCGCTACATCGTCAAGGAAGCGAAACGCCTGATGGAAAAGGACGTGCGCGTGCGCTTCATCGGCGACCGCGAGCAGCTCGAACCGAAGTTGCAGCAGGTGATGGACGACCTGGAAGGCATGACCCAGGCCAATGGCGACGTCCACCTCACGATAGCGCTGAACTACGGCGGGCGGGACGAGGTCACCCGTGCTACTCAGCGCCTGGCCCGCGAAATCGAGGCAGGACGGCTGTCGAGCAAGGACGTGGACGCGGAGGCGCTTGCCCGCTTCCTCGACACGCACACTCTGCCCGATCCGGATCTCGTGATCCGCACGTCGGGTGAGGCGCGCATCTCGAATTTCCTGCTCTGGCAGTCGGCCTATGCCGAGTACGAGTTCGTCGATACGCTCTGGCCGGAATTCTCCGCGGATGATTTCGCGCGGATCGTCAGAGGGTTCGGGACGCGAGAGCGCCGGTTTGGCTCGATTCGTGGGTAAGGCCGTCAATCACGCCAATGCACCCCGAGGGGGGCATGGCTGAGACCCCATCACCCTGGACGGACCTGCGCACGCGTCTGAGTTCCGGCGCGGCGATGGTCGTTGTCGGCGTTGCCGCGATTGCCGCCGGAGGCGTGTGGTTCCAGATGCTCGCCGTCTTCGTGACGGCAATCATGGTCTGGGAAGTGGCGCGGATGATCCGGCCTGCGGCGGATTCCAGCGCGATGCTCATCGCCGCCTTCACGGCATCGGTGCTCTCTGGCCTGCTTGCCACTGATGCCAACTGGCACTTGTTGCTACTGCTCTTCCCGGCAACATTCGGAACGCTGATGATGCCACGGGAAAGGCTCACATTTTTCCTGTTTGGCTTGGCCATTGTGACGGCGGGATGGGGCCTTGTCACGTTCCGGGAAACCTACGGCGTTACGTGGCTCTTCTGGCTGGTGATCGTCGTCGTGACGACCGATGTTCTCGGCTACTTTGCCGGGCGCATGATCGGTGGTCCCAAATTCTGGCCCACGATCAGCCCGAAGAAGACGTGGTCCGGGACAACGGCAGGCTGGATCGGTGCGGGCCTGGTGGGTGCGCTATTTCTCACATTCACGGATGCGGGGAGGGATCTAATATGGATCTCCATGGTACTCTCCTTTGCTTCCCAGATGGGCGACATCGCCGTATCCGCGCTCAAGCGCCGGATGGGGGTGAAGGACGCCTCCTCCCTGATCCCCGGACACGGAGGGCTTGCTGACAGGTTTGACGGCCTGCTCGGCGCGGCGCTCTTCATGCTGCTCGTGGCCTTGATCGTCGATGTGCCGGAGGTCCGGATATGAGCGTGCGCAAGGTCAGCATCTTCGGCGCGACAGGGTCTATCGGGGAGAGCACGGTCGATCTTATCAGCCGCGAGCCGGAGAGGTTCGATGTTGTCGCACTGACCGGCGGTCGCAACATCTCGCGGCTGGCGGAGCAGGCACTGGCGCTGCAGGCCGATGTTGCCGTTACGTGTTATCCCGAACTTTATCAGGATCTTACGGCGCTTCTTTCGGGTTCTGGTATCGCGGTGGCGGCAGGTCCTGGCGCCATTGCCGAAGCAGCGCAGCGGCCGTCCGACTGGATCATGTCGGCGATTGTGGGGGCAGCGGGGTTGCCCCCGGGCCTCATCGCGCTCGAGCAGGGGACGACACTCGCGCTGGCGAACAAGGAAAGCCTTGTGACGGCGGGGCCATTGCTGATGGGGACAGCGGCACGCCACGGCGCCAGAGTGCTCCCTGTCGATAGCGAGCATTCTGCGATCTTTCAGGGTCTTGTCGGCGAAAACCTCAGTGAGGTTGAACGCATCGTCATCACTGCATCGGGCGGCGCGTTCCGGGACTGGCCGATTGACGAGCTCGGAATGGCAACACCCGAGGAGGCCGCAACGCACCCCAACTGGGACATGGGCCAACGGATCACGGTCGACTCCGCGTCCATGTTCAACAAGGCTCTGGAAGTCATTGAGACAAAAGAGTTTTTCGGGATCGATCCGGAAAGGATCGAGGTCATCGTACACCCCGAAAGCCTGATCCACGCGCTTGTCGGCTTCCGCGATGGCGCGCTCATGGCCCATGTCGGCCCGCCAGACATGCGCCACGCGATCGGCTACGCGCTGAATTGGCCGGAGCGGCGGGGATTGCCCGTTGCGCGGCTCGATCTGGCGCAAATCGCGACGCTCTCGTTTCGCGCGCCGTGCGAGACGCGCTGGCCAGCTCTGCGGCTGGCTCGTGAGGTGATGCACACGGGCGGGTTGGCCGGTGCTGCGTTCAATGCGGCCAAGGAAAAGGCGCTCGACAGTTTCCTCGCACGGGAGATCCGATTCACGGATATGGGCCCCGTTGTGGAGCGCGTTCTGGAGCGGATGGGGGCAGAGGGCGCCCTGAAATGTGACGCATTAAGCCTTGATGCGGTCACCCAAGCGGACCATCTCGCAAGAACGCGCGCTGCTGAAGCAGCGGCGGACCTGGCCACTGCGGCCTAGCACGACAGGGCACACGTTTATGGATATGACCACCTTGATCCCGACATTCGGCGGGCTCCTCTGGACGATCGCAGCGTTTATCCTCGCGCTGTCAATCATCGTGGCGGTCCACGAGTACGGCCACTACATCGTCGGCAAGTGGACGGGCATCAAGGCGGAGGTCTTCTCAATCGGCTTCGGCCCCGTGCTCCTGTCGCGCGTGGACCGGCACGGCACCAAGTGGCAGTTCGCGGCGCTGCCCTTCGGCGGCTACGTGAAGTTCCTCGGTGACGCCTCGGCGGTCTCCGACAAGGCGTCCGACGATTATGACGCGTTGCCGGAGGTCGAGAAACGTCACACTATGCACGGCGCGCCCCTCTATGCCCGGGCGCTGACGGTCGCCGCAGGACCGGTCTTCAACTTCATCCTGTCGATTCTTGTCTTTGGCGCGATCAGCATGATCCAAGGAACGGCGAAGGAGCCGGTGGAGATCGCAGCCCTGAAGCCTTTGCCCGCGCAGATGGAACGGTTGCAGGTTGGTGACGTCGTGTTGGCCGTGGGGGGAACCGAAACCCCCACCACACAGGCTTTTGCAGAGGCGATCGATGCGCTGCCGATCGAGCCGACGGCGTTCTACACTGTGGAGCGAAACGGCCGCGAACAGCAGGTCGAGGCGGCCTATCCGTTCCCGCCTATCATCGTGGGGCTGTCACCACGGTCGGCGGCGATGGATGTGGGGCTGGAGCGCGGCGACGTGATCGTAGCCGTCGACGGGACGCCGATCACGGCGTTCCGGCAGTTGCAAGGCATTGTGGCGGAGGCCGAAGGGCGCGCGCTACAGCTCGATGTCTGGCGGCCGGATGCCAGCGGGGGAGGGACAGTGATGGCGTTTTCGCTGGCGCCCCGCGCGGTTGACCTGCCCCTCGATGAAGGCGGATTTGAGCGGCGGTGGCTGATCGGCATCACCGGCGGGCAGGCCTACGAGCTCGCAACCGAAACGGCGGGCCCGATCGACGCGCTGACCTACGGCGTCAACCAGACCTGGTTCATCATGTCCTCAAGCCTCTCGGGCCTCTGGCACATGATCACCGGCGCGATCTCGACCTGCAATCTCTCCGGTCCCATCGGGATTGCGGAGACGTCGGGCCAGGTCGCGAGCCAGGGCACCATGAGTTTCATCTGGTTCATCGCGGTCCTTTCTACCGCCGTGGGTCTGCTGAACCTCTTCCCGATTCCCGTTCTCGATGGCGGCCATCTCGTCTTTCATGCCTACGAGGCGGTCACCGGGCGGCCACCGTCGGATCGCGCGCTTCGCATCCTGATGGGTTTTGGCCTGACTGTCATGCTGACGCTCATGGTGTTTGCGGTCGGAAACGATTTGTTCTGCCCCTAGGGCGGCCTGTCGGAGGCATGGCCGCAAAAGCAGGCCGTTCCTGCCCCAATTCGGTCACATTCCGACAGCATCTGGGTACGACGCGACCTGCGCTGATTGGAGAGCCGACCGATGCAGACCATGACAAGAAACTATCGCAGCCTCAGCCTCATCTGGGAGATGCATGGCGATAAGGCAATGATGACGTTTGCCATCGCGCTCGCACTCGGGTTGGGGGGCGGGCTCTGGTCTTTTGTTGCTCCGCCGATGTGATCGAAGCACGCCTGACCGTTCCTTCCGACCCGAGACGAGGCGCACCCACGCGCATGGCCTGACGCCGCTTTCATCGCTGCTGTGATGAAAGCGCGATGCCTTTTTGACAAGCCCTTCGAAGCCCGATAGCACCAACACAACAATAAGCGGTTGGGGGCGACGAAAATGAGCCAATCGGGCAGTTTTCTGAGGTGGCAGGCCAGGTTGCACCGGGTCCTCTTGGTGCTGGCGTTGATGGCTTTGCACCCGACTATCTCGAGTGCGCAGACCTTTACCTTCAACACGTTAGACGTGCAGGGCACGCAGAGGGTCGATCCGGCCACCGTTGCGGAGATTTCCGGAATCCCGCGAGGCGAGAGTGTCGGCGCCGGTCAGATCAACCAGGCCTTGCAGAATCTTCAAAACAGCGGGCTCTTCGAAACCGTCGAGGTTGATCCGCGCGGCAGCACTCTTGTCATCCGGGTCGAGGAGTTTCCGACGATCAACCGGATCGCCTTCGAGGGGAACCGTCGGCTGGGCGACGATGACCTCGCGACGGTAATTCAGTCCCGCTCCAGACGTGTGTATTCGCCGGCCCAGGCAGAGGCCGATGCCGCGCTGATCACAGAGGGTTATCGCCAGCAGGGCCGGATCGCCGCGACGGTCACGCCCCGCATCATCCGACGCTCGGACAACCGCGTTGACCTCGTTTTCGAGATCATCGAGGGGCGGGTGACGGAGGTCGAGCGTGTGTCTTTCGTCGGCAACCGGACCTATTCCGACAGGCGCCTGCGCCGTGTGATCGAATCCAAGCAGGCCGGAGTGTTTCGGCAGTTCATCCGCTCGGATACGTTGATCGAAGACCGGGTCGAGTTTGATCGGCAGCTGCTGTCGGATTTCTACCAATCGCGCGGTTTCGTGGATTTCGAAGTTCTGTCGGCGACACCCCAAATCAGCCGCAACCGCGATGCCGTGACGCTCGTGTTCAACATTCGCGAAGGGCAGCAATTCAAGGTCGGAACGGTCGGGGTCACCAGCGAGCTCACCGAGATCGACCCCGAGCCCTATCGCGATGCGCTCAAGATGCGCGAGGGGATCGTCTATTCCCCGACCCTGGTCGAGCGCGATATCGCGCGGCTTGAGCGGCTCGCGGTGCGGGAAGGGCGCGATTTCGTGCGGGTCGAGCCGCAGGTGACGCGGAATGACCGTGATCTGACGCTCGACATCGATTTCGTGCTCACGCGAGGACCGCGCGTCTTCGTCGAACGGATTGACATCGAAGGGAACACGGCCACGCTGGACAGGGTCATTCGACGGCAGTTCGACGTTGTCGAGGGCGATCCGTTCAATCCGCGCGCCATCCGGGCGAGCGCCGAGCGCATCGAGGCACTTGGGTTCTTTGCCGTCTCCGATGTCAGCCCGCGCGAAGGCACGGCCCCGGATCAAGTGATCATCGACGTGGACGTCGAAGAACAGCCAACCGGGTCGCTCGGCTTTGGTGCCAACTTCTCTACGAGCGATGGTCTTGGGTTCACGGTCAGCTTCTCCGAGCGCAACTTCCTCGGTCGGGGGCAGAGCCTTTCGGCGGATCTCAGCGCGACGGCTGACACGTCGAACTTCGGGTTCAACTTTATCGAGCCCGCATTTCTTGGCCGCGATCTGACGTTCGGGTTCAACGCGTTCTACCGCGAAGACATCCAGAACAACGCGCGCTACGACACGCGGCGCGCGCTGTTTGCCCCGCGTCTGGCCTTTCCGCTCACCGAAGCAACGCGCCTTGAGCTGCGAGCGGCGCTAGGCTTCGGCGAGGTCTTCGATGTGGATACCGGCTTTCCGGAGTTTTCAGACGATCCGGCTGACACAGGCTCGTCGGCCGTGCTCCGCGCCGAAGATGATCTCGGTGGCCTCTACACGTACTCTATCGGCTACGCGATCTCGTATGACAGCCGGCGCATCGGGCTCGATCCCACGGCGGGGGTATCGCTCCGCTTCAGCCAGGACGTCGGGTACCGTAGCGACGACGCAACGTTCTTGCGCTCCGAGGTGCAAGCACGCGCCCGGCGCACGATCTTCAACGAAGAGGTGACGCTGCGTGCCGAGCTTGACGCGGGGGCCATTGCGTTCAGCGGCGGCGACAGCCGGGTGACGGATCGCTTTTCCTTGTCGAACCGGATGCGGGGCTTCGAGTCGAACGGCGTTGGACCGCGCGACCTCAATGTCGAGAACGAAGACGTGCTGGGGGGCAATCTCTATGCCGTCGCCCGGTTCGAAGCGGACTTCCCCCTTGGAATCCCGGAGGAGTACGGGATCACCGGAGGTGTCTTTTATGATATCGGATCGGTCTGGAGCCTCGACAATGCCAATGGCGGGCCGAACGGCGAAGATCCCATCGACGACGATTTCGCGCTGCGCTCGTCGGCCGGCGTCTCGATCTTCTGGGACACCATCCTCGGGCCTCTGCGGTTCAACTTCTCCCGGCCAATCATGAAGGAAGACTTCGACGAGGAGCAGAACTTCGAGTTCACCGTCTCCACCCGGTTCTGACGGTGTCAGGGCGGCTTGGCACGATGGGATCGACCTCGGTTGGGTTCGCGCGGGCGCGCCAGTGGATCGGTGCAGTGCTTCTGTGCGGGCTTGCTCTGCCTGTCGTTGCTCAGGGAGGCGGGGAGGCGCAGCCGCCGCCCCCGGGCTTCTCGGCGCTTGGGAGTGCCATTGCCGAGTTCCCGATCGCCCGGGGGGAAAGCTCGGTCGTCACGCTCGATCAGGAACGCGTCTATACCGGATCGCTCTTTGGTCAGCGCGTGGCTGCAGAGCTCGCGGCAACATCCCGCGCGCTCGCTAGCGAGAACCGCAGGATCGAGGCGGAGCTGACGGCGGAGGAGAAGGAGCTCACCGATCGCCGCGCAAGCCTGACGACGGAGGAATTTCGCCCCCTCGCCGAAGCCTTTGACGCCCGCGTCGTTGGCCTGCGGCAATCGCAGGACGAAAAGGCCCGTGCCCTGCAACGCCGGGACGAGGCGGAGCGGCAAGCTTTCCTGCGTGCCGCCCTTCCGATCCTGCGGGACCTGATCCGGGATCTTGGCGCCGTCGCGATTCTCGACAGCCGTGCCGTCCTCTTCGCGGATCAGCGCATCGATATCACAGACCGTGCCATTGCGCGGATCGATGCCGGAATTGGCCTTGGCGAAGCGCTCTCGCCGCGCGGGCCGATCCTGCCCGATACGCTCCCCGCACAGCAGGTAGAGCCGCCGTTGGCCACCGGGGGCGGTGTCGGCCTGGAGCTTAGCCCTCCGCAGCCCAGACCCGAGGGGATCGGTTCCAGCACAGGGGGGGCGGCGACGACAAACGGCGCTCAGTGAGCATGTGCGCCGCGCGCCGGGCCATCCGCTTGCCGCCTGACCTCTCCGGGTGTTAGACGGACCCGCGGGCCAATCTCGACCCGACCTACCGTTTCCGCGACCTGAAAGACGCCATTCATGACCGCATCCGACGCCGCCGCGCCCGCGCCGATGGACAGGCCAACAGAGGTTGGTCTCGACGTTATCCGGACGATCCTGCCGCATCGCTACCCGTTTCTGCTTGTCGACAAGGTGCGCGATATCGTGCCCGACACCTCGGCGACCGGTATCAAGTGCGTCACGGCTAATGAGCCCCAGTTCACCGGGCATTTCCCGGATCAGCCGATCATGCCCGGCGTGCTCATCATCGAGGCGCTGGCGCAGACTTGCGGCGTCCTGATCGGTGTTTCGCGCGGGCTTGATGCGCATCTGATGATCTACTTCACCACGATCGATAAGGTTAAGTTCCGACGCACGGTGATCCCCGGAGACGTGCTGGAGATGAAGGTCGAGATCAAGCGTGGCGGAACCCGCGTCGGCAAGTTCGAAGGCAAAGCCTACGTTGATGGCCAGCTCGCCGCGCAGGCCGAGTTTACCGCCATGTTGCAGGACCAATCCGATAGTGAGCAGGGCACCTGATGACGATCCACGCGGACGCGCATGTCGATGAGTTGGCTCGCGTCGAAGAAGGAGCGCGCATCGCCGAAGGTGCCCGGATCGGGCCCTTCAGCGTAATTGGCCCGGATGTGGAGATCGGGCCCGGGGTGCGCATCCATTCCCATTGCGTCATTACCGGTGTGACATCGATTGGAGCCGAAACAGAGGTGTTTCCGTTCACCGTGCTTGGAGAAGTGCCGCAAGACCTCAAGTACAAGGGCGAGAAGACCCGCCTAGAGATCGGCGCGCGCAACCGGATCCGCGAGCACGTGACGATGAACACCGGCACCGATGGCGGCGGCGGTGTCACGCGGATCGGCAACGACTGCCTGATGATGGCAGGGGTGCATGTCGCCCACGATTGCCAGGTTGGTGATCGGGTGATCCTGGTCAACAACGCCGGGCTCGCGGGGCACGCTGTTGTCGAGGACGATGTGATCGTCGGGGGGCTATCGGGGGTTCACCAGTGGGTGCGCGTGGGGCGTGGCGCCATTATCGGGGCGGTGACGATGGTCGCCCATGACGTGATTCCCTACGGGTTGGTGCAGGCCCCCCGTGGCCGGCTCGATGGCCTGAACCTTGTCGGGCTGAAGCGGCGCGGCCTGTCGCGCAGCGATATCGCAGACCTGCGCGCGGCTTTTGATGTGCTGCGCGACGGCGAGGGATCATTTCAGGAGCGTGCCGCGTCGCTGGCCGACGGCGATGCCCCGAACGACTACGTTCAAGAGATCATCGACTTCATCACCGGCGCTTCGGATCGGCACTTCCTGACGCCGATCCGTCAGGCATAGCCCGTGCCCGGAGTGATCGCGCTTATCGCGGGCGAGGGGGCGTTGCCCGCCCGCATCCTCGACGCCTGCACCGAGACGGGCCGCGACGCGATTGTCTGCGGTGTCGTCGGGCACGATGCCGATCTTCCGCGCAATGATCGCCCGCTCCGCCTCGAAACGCTCGGCTCGCTGATCGCTTCTCTGAAGGCTGACGGCGTCGCCGAGGTCTGCTTTTGCGGCGCTGTGCGTCGCCCGAGCATAGACCCCGCGTTGATTGACGCCGCCACGGCGCCGCTGGTGGAACGCATGGTGGGCGCCCTCTCTGCGGGTGGCGACGACGCAGCGCTTCGTGTCGCGCTCGGCCTCTTCGAGGAGGCGGGGCTTTGTGTGCGCGCCGCAACGGATCTTGTTCCTGATCTTCTTCCGCCGGAAGGCGTGCCGACCAAGGCGCGTCCTGCGGATGCCCATGGGGCCGATGCCGGCCGTGGCGCTGCGGTTGTGAGCGCGCTCGGCGGGCTCGACATCGGGCAGGGCTGCGTGGTGCGCGGCGGCAGGGTCATCGCGGTAGAGGCATTGCCGGGCACGGACTGGATGTTGGAGAGCCTCGCTGCGCCCGCGACAGAGCTTGATCTCGGGCAGGGGGGGCTTCTCTACAAGGCTCCAAAGCCAAGGCAGGACCGGCGGGTCGACCTGCCCGCCATCGGGCCGGACACTGTGTCTGCGGCCAGCCGCGCGGGGCTGGACGGGATCGCCATCGAGGCGGGTGGCGTGATGGTGCTGGACATGCCCGCTACGGTTGCGGCTGCTGACGCCGCCGGGCTCTTTCTCTGGGTTCGGCGCGGCCTGCCCGAGGGGCCGTGATCCGCGCGTTCCTGATCGCCGGGGAGCCATCGGGCGACCGACTTGGCGCTGCGCTGATGGCGGGGCTGCGCGCGTTCGAGCCCGGCATAGAGTTTCACGGTGTTGGTGGGCAGGAGATGACGGACGAGGGACTCCAGAGCCTTTTTCCCATGTCCGAGCTTTCGGTGATGGGGCTTGTGGAGGTCCTTCCGAAGTACCGCCTCCTGAAGCGGAGGATTGCGCAGACCGCGCAAGCGGTGCTCGACGCGCAGCCGGACGTGCTCATCACGATCGACAGCCCGGATTTCTGTCTGCGCGTGGCAAAGGCTGTGCGCGCCGAACGCCCGAGCCAACGTGTCGTGCACTATGTCGCGCCTTCCGTTTGGGCGTGGCGTCCGGGACGGGCGACCAAGATGGCGCCGCTGGTCGATCAGGTCCTTGCGCTGTTGCCCTTCGAGCCGCCCTATATGGAAGCTGCGGGCATGCGGTGTGACTTTGTCGGTCATCCTGTGGCGGCGGACCCTCCCGTTGATGCTGCGGCGGTCGCCGCGTTGAGGAACCGGCTGGATCTGGGTGACGATCCGTTTCTCGTCGTCCTGCCCGGATCGCGCCAGGGAGAGATCGCGCGCCTGGCGCCGCGTTTTGGCGCCGCGCTGCACGAGCTTGGCCGACCTTGGCCAGTGATCGTGCCAACGCTGCCCCACCTCGTCCGACGGTTGTCAGAAGAGGTTGCCAAGTGGCCCGGCGCGCCTCGGGTGGTTGCTTTGGAGCCAGCCGAGAAGCGCGCTGCGTTTCAGGGTGCTTCGGCCGCACTTGCGGCGTCCGGAACGGTCAGCCTGGAGCTTGCGGCGGCTGGAACGCCCATGGCGATTGCCTACGACGTCAATCCCCTGACCCGATGGATCGCGGCGCGTCTGCTGAAGATCGACACCTTTACGTTGGTCAACCTCGTGAGTGAGACGCGCGCGGTCCCCGAATGCATGGGCAAGGCCTGCACGCCGCCGAACATCGCCAAGGCACTCGCCGCCGTACTCGAAAATCCCACGTCTCAGGATGCCGCGATGGCGCTGACAATGGAACGCCTCGGGCGCGGGGCGGAAAGCCCCGGGCGCCGAGCCGCACGCGCCGTTCTGGATGGGTTGGGCCGACCCATTTCGTAGAACGACATGGCTTTCGTAGTCTGTTTGGGGCAGGGCCGCACACAGCTGTGGCGTGCGGCCGGACATGCCTTAGCGGTGGATCCAGCCACCGCCCAGAACGCGCGTGCCATCGGTTTCGTATAGAACGCAGGCCTGACCCGGGCTGACGCCTTCCTCGGCAACGATCAGCTCAACCTCGCCCGTCGTCGGGCCCGTTGGCCGCAGGATGGCCTCCCGCGGTGGTCGCGTGGAACGGATCTTTGCCGAGAGCATCCACTCAGAGCGGCTCTCCAGAGGGGCGTCGCCGAGCCAGTTGATTTCCCGAACCGGCACTGTCCTTGTCGAGAGCGCATCCTTTGGGCCGACAACAACGCGCCGCGCATCCGCGTCGAGCTTGATGACGTAAAGCGGGTCGGCGAGCCCGCCGATACCCAGCCCGCGCCGCTGCCCGATCGTGTAGTGGATCACTCCGCGGTGGCTTCCCAGAACGCGCCCGTCGAGGTGCACGATGTCGCCCGGCTCGCCTGCGCCCGGACGCAGCTTTTCGATTACGGCGGCATAGTCGCCGTTGGGAACAAAGCAGATGTCCTGGCTGTCAGGCTTGTCCGCCACAACCAGTCCATGCCGCGCGGCAAGCGCGCGGGTTTCCGCCTTGCTGACGAGGTGCCCAAGCGGAAAGCGCAGGTAATCCAGCTGGGCCGGTGTCGTCGAAAAAAGAAAGTAGCTCTGGTCCCTCACCGGATCCGCGGCCATGTGCAGCTCAGGCCCCGACATACCCATCTTGCGCTGGATGTAGTGACCCGTTGCCATGCAATCCGCGTCGAGGTCCTTGGCCGTTTCGAGCAGATCGCGGAACTTCACTCGCTCGTTGCAACGGATGCAGGGCACCGGCGTTGCACCGCCCAGATAACTGTCCGCAAACTCGTCGATCACCGCTTCCCGGAACTGGTTTTCGTAGTCCAGAACGTAATGCGGGAAGCCCATGGTCTCTGCGACGCGGCGTGCATCGTGGATGTCTCGCCCGGCGCAACACGCGCCCTTTTTGGCGAGCGCCGCGCCATGATCGTAGAGCTGCAGCGTGACCCCAACGACGTCGTAGCCTTCGGCGGCCAGTTCGGCCGCGACCACGGAGCTGTCGACTCCACCCGACATAGCCACCACGACGCGCGTTTGCGCGGGAGGTTTGGCAAAGCCAAGCGAGTTCAGCGATGGGTCGCGATCCAGCGCCATGGGTCACCAAGTTGCTGTCAGGGAGGAGGAGCAGATGAGATTGAAGGGGAAATATAGGAAAATTGCATCCACTCACAAGGGCACATTTCACCTATCCTTAAGTGCCGTCTGAGAAACATCGTTCTCGCGAGTTGGGAGAGCGCGTGATGTTTATCAAGAAAATCGACGGTCCCCGCGCCGTCACCTTGCCCGACGGCTCGATCATGACGAGGGCGGATCTGCCACCCAAGGAGACCCGAAGATGGGTCGCCAGCCGAAAGGCGGCCGTTGTGCGCGCCGTGCGCCATGGTCTCGTGACCCTTGACGAGGCGAAGGAGCGATATGGTCTCTCGGACGAAGAGTTCGAGAGCTGGGCAACGGCCGTGTCTGAGCATGGAGAGCAGGCGCTGAAGGCAACCGCGCTTCAAAAGTACAGACAATCCAGCACTGTTTCTGAGTGATGTTGAAGGGCCGTGCGACAAACTGTTGCACAAGGTACTGATATCTGGCGCAAGTTCTGAAAGCGTGCAACCATAAGTTGAAGACCCGACATTTAAGGATGCGGTAACCGGCAATTAACCATTTGGGGCCATGTTCAGCCTTAACGGAGATCCAGTGGAGATTAATTGCGATGCGCGTACTGCTCGTAGAAGACGATCCAGCCACGTCGAAGAGCATCGAAATGATGCTGACCCACGCCAACCTGAACGTCTACACGACGGATCTTGGCGAGGAAGGGATCGATCTGGCGAAGCTCTATGACTACGATCTGATCCTGCTCGATCTTGGGCTGCCCGACATGACAGGGCACGAGGTGCTGCGAAATCTGCGGCTGGCCCGGATCGAAACGCCGATCCTAATTCTTTCCGGTGCTGACGACACAGACAACAAGATCAAGGGCTTCGGCTTTGGTGCGGATGACTATCTGACCAAACCCTTCCATCGGGAAGAGCTGGTCGCCCGGATCCACGCCATCATCCGGCGCTCCAAGGGCCATGCACAATCCGTTATTCGGACTGGCAAGGTCGTTGTGAACCTCGATGCAAAGACGGTCGAGGTCGACAGTCGCGCGGTGCATCTGACAGGCAAAGAGTATCAGATGCTCGAGCTGCTATCGCTGCGCAAAGGGACGACGCTGACCAAGGAGATGTTCCTCAACCATCTCTATGGCGGGATGGATGAGCCGGAGCTCAAGATCATCGACGTTTTCATCTGCAAGTTGCGCAAGAAGCTTTCGGCCGCCACGGGGGGCGAAAACTACATCGAGACAGTTTGGGGCCGCGGATATGTCCTGCGGGATCCCGAACCGGAGCTCGCTACGCAATCGCCACTCGCTGTCGGAGCATAAGCGGGATCCCGTCTGCCAGAGTTCGCTAGACTGCATGGCTGGATCGCGGGGGCGGCACTCATCCCCGACGATAACTAAACCGCTCGGTATCGGCTTTTGCCTCACGGCCACGCCCCGAAGGCGTCTCTTGGGTACCACCTTCCAGTGGGCGCTTCTATCCGCTAGTCGCGAGGCATGAGCGATCAGGCGTCCACAAGAGATCTTGAGGCAAGTGCCCACCTGCATATCGACGATCTCACGGTTGCGCGTGGCGGGGTCGCGGTCCTTGTTGGTGTCAGCTTTGACGCGCGGCCTGGCACCGCGACACTCGTGCGGGGCCCGAATGGCGCTGGCAAAACCACACTATTGCGAACGCTTGCTGGTTTGCAGCCCCCGCTTGCGGGCGGCATTCGGCCCAGCCCCGAGTCTATCGCCTACGCAAGTCACGCTGACGGCCTGAAAGCGACGCTGACTGTCCGCGAGAATCTGCTCTTCTGGGCGAAAGTGCACGGCCATTCGAACATCGCCGGAGCCATCGCCGCTTTCGACCTTGCGCGCCTCGAAGATCGACCGGCTGGAACACTCTCGGCCGGGCAAAAACGGCGCCTCGGGCTCGCGCGCCTTTGCGTGACAGAGCGCCCGATCTGGTTGCTCGATGAACCGACTGTTTCCCTCGACGTTGCGTCCGTAGATCTCTTTGCAGGTGTCGTCCGCTCACATCTCGCGCGCGGCGGCTCAGCTGTCATTGCCACACACATCGACCTAGGCCTGCCCGATGCACAGGTCTTCAATGTCGGACCCTACCGGGCGTCTCGCCTCGATGGTCAGGTCACGCAATCCGAACATGGGTTCGACCATGACGATGGGGACGCATTCCTATGATGGCGCTGCTGCACCGGGATCTCGCGCTCTCGATCCGCGCGGGCGGTGGCTTCGGCCTCGCGCTTGCCTTCTTTCTGATCGTCGTCATCCTGACGCCGTTCGCTGTCGGCCCCCAATCCGCCCTGCTCGCAACGATCGCACCGGGGATCCTCTGGCTCGGGGCGCTGCTCGCATGCCTGTTGTCGTTGGACCGCATCCTCGCGCTCGACTTCGAAGACGGAACCCTCGATCTGCTCGCGACAGCGCCGCTACCGCTCGAGGCGGTCGCGGCCCTCAAGTCGCTCGCGCACTGGATAACGACGGGTCTTCCCTTGACGCTTGCCGCGCCCGCATTTGGCGTGCTGCTCAACCTGCCAGCGTCGGGATATGGCTGGCTGATGCTGTCGTTGGCCATCGGAACGCCCGCGCTCTCGGTCATCGGAACCTTCGGTGCGGCGCTGACGGTCGGCCTCAAGCGTGGCGGGCTTCTCCTCAGCCTGATCGTCTTGCCGCTCTACATCCCGTCCCTGATCTTCGGGGCCGAGGTGGCACGGCGCGGGGCCGTCGGGATGGAGACTGGGACGCCGCTTGCAGCACTCGCCGCCATCACGCTGGCTTGCGCCGCTCTGTTGCCTTTTGCGGCCGCCGCGGCGATCCGCGTCAACCTGCGCTGATCGACCCGCGCCCATGTGAGTTGCCCCCCGCGCGGACCCGCCCTAATGTCCGGCCATGTCGCTTTGGGAATACGCAAATCCGAAGAAATTCATGGCGCTCTCGGGCGCCAGCCTGCCTTGGATCGCAGGCGCCGCTGCGCTTTGCCTCGCCACCGGACTGGTATGGGGGTTCTTTTTCACCCCGGACGATTTCCGCCAGGGTTCGACGGTCAAGATCATCTACCTGCACGTGCCGTCTGCCCTGATGGCGATCAATACGTGGTTGATGATGCTGGTGACGTCGCTGATCTGGATTATCCGGCGGCACCATGTCAGCGCGCTGGCGGCCAAGGCCGCTGCCCCCGTCGGCGCGACGTTCACACTCATCGCACTGGCTACCGGCGCGTTGTGGGGGCAGCCGATGTGGGGGACGTGGTGGGAATGGGACCCCAGGCTGACCTCGTTCCTCGTGCTTTTTCTGTTCTATCTCGGATACATGGCGCTGTGGGCGGCGATCGATAATCCGGACACGGCAGCTGATCTGACAGCTGTACTTTGCCTTGTGGGATCGGTCTTTGCCGTACTGTCGCGCTATGCGCTCGTGTTCTGGAACCAGGGTTTGCACCAGGGCGCGTCGTTGTCGCTCGACAAAGAGGAAAACGTTGCGGACGTGTTCTGGTATCCACTGCTGGTGTGCATTGCCGGGTTCGTTCTGTTGTTCGTGGCGCTCGTATTCTTGCGCACCCGGACGGAGATCAGGACGCGACGGATGAAGGCATTGATGGCTCGGGAGCGAATGGCGCAATGATGCCGGATCTTGGAAAGTACAGCGTTTGGGTGTTGTCGGCCTACGGGGTCTCCCTGACCTTGCTCGCCGTGATTGTTCTGGTGTCCATCGCCCAGTCGCGGCGTACGCTGAGCGACTTGCGCCAGATGGAGGAGGGCCGTGCCAGCGCTCGGCTCAAGCGGAGCGAAGCCGGTGCGTCCGGCGCGGTGGAGGACGGTGCGAATGGCTAGGGTTCCTGTGTTCGCGCTCGCGCCGCCGCTTCTGTTTGCCGGGCTCGCGGCGCTCTTTTTCGTTGGGATGCAACGGGAAGACCCGAACGCGCTGCCGTCTGCGCGCGAAGGCCACGCCGCGCCGGACATGCAATTGACGGAGCTCGGTGGCGCCGAGCTGTTGACGAACGACGTGTTGCGCGACGAGGGCGTGAAGCTTGTAAACTTCTGGGCAAGCTGGTGCGGCCCCTGCCGGGTTGAGCACCCCCACCTGATGGCCCTTGCCGCGGAGGGGATCCCAATTCACGGGATCAACTACAAGGATGATCCGGCCAACGCGCTCGGGTTTCTCAACGAACTCGGCGATCCCTATGCGCGGTTGGGGGCGGACACGACCGGCCGCACCGGGCTGGAGTGGGGATTGTACGGGGTGCCGGAAACCTATGTGATAAACGGTGACGGTGAGGTCGTTCTGCGCTTTGCCGGGCCGATCACACCCGACATCCTGGAAAAGCGGATCCGCCCTGCCATCGCCGAGGCAATCGGAGCACCCGCGACGAACTGAGACGCGGGCGCTCTGTCTGGATCGTCCGGTGTGGGCACGGGCGCTCGCCAAGTGACGGTGCCGTTCGGATAGCTTGCGCGGGGTGGGCTCGATTTACCCGCTGCGCAATGTCCGGTTTTCGCGCCCGAGCTCGACAAGGCGATCGAGCAGCGCGGTGGTCTCGTCCACTCCGGCATCCAACGCATAGATGTAGGCGTGCGTGAGGTAGAATGCGGCCGCTTCGGCGGTCTCTGCCGCATCGGCGGCTTGTGCGTAGAGTTGGGCAAGCGCTTCGGTGTCTCGCGTCGCATGGGCGTTGAGCAAGGCGGCGTCGAGCGCGGCATGGCTTTGCTTTGGCGTCTCGGATTGAGGAGCCTTGTCAGCCGCTCGTCGCCGAAAAGGCACGACGCCGCTCATTCCGCTGCCTGCGGCGCTGTCTGGGCCCGATGGTCCAACAGGCGGCGTGCCGCCCAAGCGTGAAAGCAGTGTGTCGGGCCGTCCATCGCAGGTGAGAATCGCCCGCCGTCAAAGAGTGGGCCGGCGCGACCAGCCTGCATGCCCTCAACGACGAAGATGTCTTCTTCGAAGACTTCCTTCCAGAGCGCTGCATTGGCCTCGCGTTGTGCCAGCGCCGTTTCGGGCGCCGCATAATAGAGATGCACCTCTTCGCGGGTCTGGCCAGTGCCCTGAGGCAAGAGCAGGATCGCGAAGGCGTGGTCTCGGTGCACCCCCAGAAGGACGTTGGGATACGCGGCGATGTACTCGGCGCCGGTATCCCATTTCTCTGACAGCGCCTCGAAGTCAGGGAACGCAGCAACGTCCCCGCTACCCGACACCATCTGCCGGTAGACGACCGTGCCTTGCCCGGAGAATGCGCCGGGCTCTTCGATGTTGTAGTGATCTTCGAGGCGGGAATAGCTGTTCAGACCCGGATGAACCCACGGCAGGTGATAGCTTTCGCAGTAATTCTCGACGGCAAGCTTCCAGTTGCACCCGACCTCAAGCGCGAAGCTGCTTTCGGGGCCGCCGTGGTGGAGCGTCTGGCGCTCGAACTCGGCCCAGCGTGATCGCAGCGGGGCGAATGCCTCTTCGAATGGTGGCGCCGTCCCCGACAGGTTGACCCAGATCACATCTCTCCACACTTGGCTGCGGATCTCGGCAAGGCCCAGCGCGCTGCGATCCACCGAAGGGTGGACGTTCATCCCCGGGCCGCCGACATGAGGCGTTGCAACGAGCCGGCCGTCCGTCCCGTAGCACCACGAATGGTACGGGCAGCGGATCGCGCCCTCGATCTTGCGGGGTTCGGGGACGAGGATCATGCCGCGATGTCGGCAGACGTTCTGGAAGACGCGGACCTCGGCTGCCTTGTCCCTGACGATCAGCAGGGGCACGCCCGCGAAGGTGATTGGCACTGCGTCGCCCGGCTCCGGCACCTGGGCCGCGACAGCGCAGCCCGCCCAGGTCTCCGCAAGCAACGCCTGTGTTTCCTCGGCAAAGACCAATGCGTCCGTGTAGTGCGCGTTGGGCAGGCCCTTGGCCTCATCCACTGGTCTCAGAACGGCATGCAGATCGTAGGGCGCGGTGGAAGAGGGCATGGGCGAACCTCGAACTAGGGCCTCTGTGTTTGGGGCATGCCACGTTCCGCTCGGGGGCACCCCCTCTGACGTTAAGGTTAGCGCGGGGCGGGCGTGCCAGGATACTTCGGCAGCGACTCCGGATTCGCCCATGGCGACACTGTCTCCGGGTCGTTTCTCCGCTCATAAGAGGCATCGTGCGCGGCAAGGACTTGCGGGCGCTGCCCCAGCGCTCTTGCAGCGGCAGCCCTTCGCCGCATGCGTCTAGGGTATCGCGCGCAGACTCGCCGGATGCGCCGGCGAGGGCGCCCGGGGCTGGCTCAGACCGTCCTGGCCGCGTCGAATGGCAGTGCCTCCCCGCGCAACGTGAGGGGGCTGACCCAACAAGGAGAGACCCGATGAAAGTCTTTGCACTGACCGTCACGTCCGCTGCCATTCTCGCCGCTGCCTCGGCATGGGCCGCCGTAGAAGACACGAATGGCGATGGCCTCTATTCCTTCGAAGAGGTGCTCGCGACCTACCCGGCGCTGAGCGAGAGCGCCTTCCTCGACATGGACGCCGACGGCGACGGGATGCTCACAGCCGAAGAGGTCGCCGCCGCCGAGGCAGCCGGGCTCTTGCCCGCAGAAGGGTAGCGCGCCCGCCAAGGCTCGGCCCGGGCCATTCGGTGGAGGCTCGCAAGACGAGGCAGGACAGCTCACTGGCAGGGCCCAAAGAAAAGGGGCGGGGTCATACGACCCCGCCCCATCTTGTTCTTGTCCCGGTGCTCAGGCTTCCGCAGGTTTTGCGGCTGCGGGTGCTGCCCGCTTGCTCGCTCCGGAGTTCAGCGGGTCTTCCTGCCGCTGAACCGAACCCTCGAAATGCGCACCGGACTCGATCGCGATCGTCTTGTGGATGATGTCACCCTCGACCCGTGCGGTCGATGTCAGGCGGACCTTCAGCCCGCGCACGCGTCCCACGATGCGGCCGTTGACAACCACATCATCCGCGACGCACTCGCCGCGGATCGTGGCACCCTCGCCGACGGTCAGCAGGTGGGCGCGGATGTCGCCTTCGACAGTCCCCTCAACCTGGATGTCACCGCTGGTCTTGAGGTTGCCGGTAATTGTCAGATCCGACGATAGAATCGACGCCGGCGGTTTGGCCTTGGGGGCCGTCGCTGCGCGCGGCGGCAGATCGGGCGCTGGCGCGGACGAAGGGGCGTCTGGCGCTTTGGGCGCGTCGCCGTCCTTGGCGGGGCCGGGCTCGTTGATTCGGCTCTTAGAAAACATCTCGGGCTGCCCTTATGAAGTTCATTGGGTTGACGGCATTCCCGTTGACGCGCGTCTCGTAGTGCAGATGCGGGCCGGTTGACCGTCCGGTGTTGCCCATATCACCGATGCGCTCTCCTTTCGAGACCCTTTCCCCTACGTTTACGCGGATTCGAGAGAGATGCGCGTAGCGGGTTTCGATCCCGAATTCATGCTCGATCTTGATCAGCCGCCCGTAGCCTCCGGACCAACTGGCATGGGTCACGACACCGTCCGCCGTTGCATAGACCGGCGTGCCAACGGCGCCCGCAAAGTCCGTGCCGTTGTGCAACCGGCCCCAGCGCCGCCCGAAGCCGGAAGTCAGCCGATAGCCCGACTTCACCGGCATGGCGAACGGGGCTTTTTCCGCAGCAAGGCGATAGAGGTTCATCCGGTCGAGACCCTTCAGGATCGCGTTCACGCGGATCTCTTCGGGCGATGGCTCCGTGCCCTTGGTCGAGAGTGTGATTGGCGTCAGCGGGCCACCCGTTCCCGAATAGCCGCGCCGCACGGCCTCGAGCAAACGCTCCGGCGGAAGACCTGCCGCGCTGAACATCCGCTCCAGCGGCTCTACCGACACGGTGAGCGCCTCTTCGAGCTGTGTGAAGATCTTCTCGTTGCGGGCCGTGATGAGATCCCGCTCGAACGCCATCTCTTCGGCTTCGGCCAGTGCGCTCTCGGCCTCTTTGGCCATCTTGTCCCGTTCGGCCGCGGTTTGCTCGAGAGCGGTGTTGAGGAAGGCCAGCGTCGTGTCGACATCCGCGAGCGATGCGCCGCCGTCGTCTTCGCCGACGGTGCCTTCTTGCATGGCCAGAGTGAGGCGCTCGCGCTCGGCGATGGCGGCGTCTCGTTCCGTCATGGTGCGCCGCAGGGTGGCCTGAATCACTCCGATCCCTGTCTCGAGCTCGCGCCGACGATCTTCGGACGCCAGAAGCTTCGACTGCATGGCGGAGATCTGCTCGAGGGCCGCCATGAAACGCTCTTGTGCGGCGCGCGCCTCAGTGGCGCGGGCATCGCGTGCATCGGAAAGGGCGTTAAGACGTTCCTCGTAGAGCGACTGGTTCAGCGCGGCTTGCTCGCGCACGTCCCCGGACGAGATGCTGTCCATCAAGAGGATCGCAGTCGCGATGATCGCCCAGCCGACCAGCGCCGCCGATCCGAATAGCGTGAGAGCCTGCGTCCCCGGCGAGAGGCGTATGAAACGCGTCTGGTCCGTGTCAGACCGCAGGTAGAGGCGTTGTTCGGGCAGGGTGCCCTCAAGAATACCGCGTAGGCGGCGTGCGATACGTGCGCGCAAGACCTGTCCCCTTAGTCGCGTCGCTCTGCTCAGTTTTGGTGCTTCGGCCTATCCCCATGTGGCCGAACGCAATTTTATCCACATCGCTTACGCAATCCGGCGCCGTGAAGCAAGCCGGGCGCCAGAGTAGGGCTCAAACCCTGTGCGTTTCGGCAGCAAACTGCCGAAACGGGGGGCAGGTGTGTCGATCACGTCTCATTGCTTTTTGGGTGCGGCCAAGGGGCCCGTGGCAAGAGGCCAATAGAAATCTGGCGGGATCCCGGCTTCAGCACGCTTTTCCTCATTGAACGGGGGCTTCAGCCCGCCGTGGAAGTACTTCCGGACCAGCTCGTGGAACGTTGCGGTCGGATCAAGCTCGTGCCGGCCGCACAGGAAGTGAAACCACTTCGACCCGTAAGCGACGTGGTGGACTTCCTCGCCGTAGATGATTTCGAGCGCGCGCACGGCATCCGCTTCGTTCGCCTTGCGAAAGATCTCGATCATCCCCGGAGTGACGTCGAGCCCGCGTGCCTCCAGAACCATCGGCACGACGGCGAGGCGTCCGAGCATGTCCGTTGCGGTGTCTTCCGCGGCACGCCACATCCCAGCGTGGGCGGGAAGCGCCCCGTAGTGCGACCCCAGCGCTTCAAGACAGTCGCAGATCAGATTGAAATGCTTGGCTTCTTCGTCGCCGGCGCGGACCCAGTCGTCATAGTAGGAGATCGGCAGTGGCGTGTCAGCGAACCGGGCGATGATGTCCCAGTGAAGATCCACCGCATTGAGCTCGATATGCGCAACGGCGTGGAGCAGGGCAATTCTGCCAGCGGGCGAGCCGGGCTTGCGCTTGGGCACGTCGCGGGGATCGCGCAGCTCAGGCGTAGCCGGGCGGGCCGGGCGTGCCGGAGGGGTACAGGATCCGATCTCGATTACGGATCCGGCGTCGCGCGCTGCCCGCCACGTCGCTGCATGGGCACGCGCGCGCGCCCTCTTGAGCCGGCCGTCCGGGGTCGTGAGTACGTCGACCGCCATTTCGGACAAGGTGAGGCTCATCCTCCGCTCCGCGCAAGCAGAAGGCGCGCGCGTCGCGTCGCGGCCCTCGGTTCAGTGATGTGTGGTTGCAACGGAGCGCCGGGCTAGAGGCTTTTCACGGCGTCGAGGACGGCATCCGCGTGGCCCGGCACTTTGACCTTGCGCCAGATCTCCCGCACCGTTCCGGAGCCGTCGATGAGGAATGTGGAGCGTTCGATGCCCATGTAGGTCTTGCCGTACATGCTCTTTTCCGCCCACACGCCATAGCTCTCACATACATCCGACTCGTCGTCGGAGAGGAGTGTGACCTTGAGCTCGTACTTGTCGCGAAACTTGTCGTGCTTCTTCACGGTGTCCTTCGAGACCCCGAGTACAACGGCCCCTTCAGCGTCGAACGCGTCGGCCAGCTCGGTGAAGGCGATGGCTTCTTTGGTGCATCCTGACGTATCGTCCTTGGGATAGAAGTAGAGCACGACCGTCTTGCCGCTAAGCTCTGACAAGGAAACCTGTCCTCCCCCGTCTCTCGGAAGTGAGAAGTCAGGGGCGGGTGTTCCGGGCTCAATCATTGCGATTCCTCTCGCGATGCGCGTCGTTCCGGTTCCTTTCTAGGCCGCATCGGGGGAAGATAAAGGGGGATGTCGAGCGCAAAACCAACAGGACGCCAGATCGGGCGTGGCAAACACCCCGAACAGGGGGGCAATTGCAGGGCGCCATCGCCACGCGGTTCCACAGGGTGGTTGCACGCGTGTCTCTGGCCCGTTTTCGTTCTGGCCCAGCTCCTTGCGCTCCTTGCCATCATCGCGCTGGGGGCGCTCTGGGTGCTGGAGGGTCGGCACGTGCCGGTGCCGAAAGCGCTCGCCGAGCGGCTGGAAGCCCGTGCGGAAGCGGCTCTCGAGACCGAGCTCGACGTCGCGTCCCTGAGCGTGACCGCGGAAGGCGCGGGCATCCTGCGGCTTGTCGCGGAAGACATCCGGCTGATCGGGCCCGAGGGCACCGCGCGGTTCAGCCTGCCGCGTGCGACTGTCGAGCTGGGGCTCCGCGCAGACTGGCCGCCCGCTCCGCGTGCGCGACTTTTGCAGGTCGAGGGGGCCGTTTTGACGGTGAAGCGGCGGGCGGACGGATCGCTGGATCTGGGATCGGACGTCTTGTCGGCGATCTTTTCGCGCACTCCGCCGCGCACGCCTGTCGAGGCGGCCGGGCGGGTGCGCAACGCACTGAGCCGACCTGCCCTCGAGACCCTTGAGGAGATCGCGTTCGCGGACCTGTCGTTCACGCTGGACGATGCGCGCTCGGGGAGGCTCTGGAGCGTGCCGGCCTCTGCGCTCACTGTCCAGAAGCAGGGCGGAGAGATCTCGGTGGCGTTGGAGCTCGCGGAGCCGGGTCGCATCGCGCTTCGTGCAACGATGCCGTCGGAGGGCCCGCTTCGCCTGAATGTCTCCGGGCTGCTTGCCGATGTACCAGCCCCCGACGTCGCCGAGCAGGTGCCCGCTCTGGTGTGGCTGGCCCCTCTTGAGGCCGATGTCTCCGGTGCACTGATCGGTGCCTACTCTGAGGACGGAACCCTCGAGCGGCTCGACGGTACGCTGGAGATCGGGCCGGGGCACTTGGCGCGCGCGGCCGATGGGCAGGCCGAATTCGATCGGGCGCAGGCCTATTTCACGTATCGACCTGCGCCAGCCCGGCTCACCTTTTCGCAGCTGGTTGTAGAGGCGCCCGCCGGGCGTTTTGCTGCAAGTGGCCATGCGTACTTGCATGGCCCGGCCGGAACCCTCGCCGACGCGGTAACCGGGCAACTGACGCTGCAAAAAGCCGTGATTTTCGCGCGCGACGGCCTTCCTGAGGAGATCGCCTTTTCCGGCGGCATGATCGACGCGCATCTCACACTGGACCCGTTTGCCCTCGAGATCGGTCAGTTCGCCCTGCTGGGCGACGGCGCGCCCGACGGGCTTCCGCAACGCATCGCAGGGCACGGCAGAATCGCGGCAAATGAAGAGGGAATGGGGGCCGCGATTGCGATCCAGGTTCCCGAACTGAGTACGGCGCAGGCCTTGCGGCTCTGGCCCGTCACCACGATGCCACAAACGCGGAACTGGCTGGGGCGGAACCTCCTCGGAGGACGCCTGATCGGTGCTGAGGCCGGGGTGTCGATTGTGCCGGGGCATCCGCTTGATCTTTCGCTGAGTTTCCGTTTCCGCGACAGCACGGTGCGCGCGTTGGGGGGCTTGCCTCCGATCACGGAAGGTGCGGGGCGGGCGAGCCTGCAAAGAGACAGGTTCACCCTTGCCATCGAAAACGGGATCATGACGCCGCCGCTTGGCGGGCCAATCGATGTCTCCGGATCGGCGTTCACGATCCCAAATACGCGCCAGCGACCCGGCCAGGGCGATGTGCGCTGGCGCTCTGACGGGAGCATCACGTCGGCGTTGTCGTTGATCGACCAACCGCCCCTCAACCTCATGGCCCGGACAGGCCGCTCCGTGACGCTGGCCGATGGGCGCGCGGTTCTCGAGGGCGGATTGCGTTTCCCGGTGCGCAGGGGTGTGACGCCAGAAGACGTGGACTACGCCTTTCGGGGGGCGTTGTCGTCCGTGCGTTCGGACGCGTTGGTGCCCGGGCGATCGCTGAGCGCCGACGCGCTGTCGCTTTCGGTTGCGCCAACCGGGTTGCAGATCTCAGGCGACGTCACGCTCTCCGGCGTGGAAACGTCTGTCACGTATGTTCAGGCCTTCGGGCAGGGCGCCGCCCCACCGCAGGTGCGCGCGTCTGCCCCACTCACCACAGAGGCTGCGGCGGCCTTCGGTGTGGCCCTGCGTTCGGACTTGGTCACGGGATCCGGACGCGCTGACATCGCGCTCAGTTTTCCGGCGAACGCACCGGCCATCCTGGCGCTGACATCGGACCTGCGGGGGGTTGGCCTCCGGGTGCCGGCGCTGGGATGGGCCAAGGGGGCTGGCCAGAGCGGAACCCTCGAACTGGAGGCCCGGCTTCGTGGTGGGGGCGCGCCTCCCGAGGTGGATCGCATCGTTCTTTCGGCTGCAGGGTTGTCCATTGCGGGAGACATGGAGCTCTCCGGGGGCGGAGGCGTGGGCACCTTGCGGCTTGACACAGCCCGCATTGGCCAGTGGTTCGATGCCCCGACAACGCTGCGCTTCAGCCGTCCGGGCCGTGCACCGGACGTGGAGTTGCGCGGTGGCCGGATGGATTTGCGCCAGACGCCTGCCTTTGCCGCGTCGGGTGGGGCAGGTGGGCAAGGAGGGCGTGTGAGGGGCGGACTGAGCCGGGTGACGCTCACGGACGACATCACGCTCACGGATGTGCGGCTTGATCTGAACGGCGCAGGCGGATGGTCCGGCCAGATGACAGGGCGGGTCAACGGGCAAGCCGAGATCACCGGACAACTGCGCACAGAGCAGCGGGGGCGCCCCTCGCTGCGCGTGACGGCGGCGAACGCGGGTCGGGTGCTCGCCGCCGCCGGTGCCTTCGAGGAAGCGCAGGGCGGCTCGCTCGATCTGACCCTGCGACCCGCCGCACAGGCAGGCCATTGGGATGGCACCCTCAGCGTCGACGGGATGCGCGTGACGGCGGCACCCGGGCTTGCGGCACTGCTCAACGCGATCTCGGTGGTCGGTTTGCTGGATCAGCTGAATGGCCCGGGCCTCGCCTTTTCGACCATTCGCAGCGCGTTTCGCTTGACGCCTCGCGGTGTGGAGATCACATCCGCGTCCGCAGTCGGCCCGTCGCTCGGGATCTCTGCCGAAGGGATCTACGATACCCGATCCCAGAGCGTCGAGCTGCAGGGCGTGCTGTCGCCGATCTATTTCGTGAATGCCATTGGTCAGGTCTTCACGCGCGAGGGGGAAGGATTGTTCGGAATGACGTATTCGGTTTCGGGGTCGGTGCAACGGCCTCAGGTTCGAGTCAACCCGCTGGCGATGCTGACGCCCGGTGTCTTTCGGGAAATATTTCGCGCGCCAGTGCCCTCTCTGCCACGGGATGGCGCGCAGTGAAGCTCTCGGATTTCGATTTCGATCTGCCAGACGAGTTGATCGCCACGCGCCCGGCGCGACCGCGGACCTCTGCGCGTCTATTGCATGCCGAGGGCGGGCAGGTGCGCGACAAGCATGTCCATGATCTTCCCGAGATCCTGCGGCCCGGAGATCTTCTGGTGCTCAACGACACGCGCGTAATCCCGGCACGCCTGAGCGGGGTGCGTCGGCGATCCGGTGCGCAGGGGGACACGGAGGCGCGTATCGAGGTCACCCTGCTCGAAGCGCGTGCGGATGGCACGTGGTCCGCGCTTGCCAAACCCGCCAAGAAGGTGCGCGATGGCGAGGTCATCCATTTCACGGATGCGCTCTCTGCCCATGTGGCCGGTCGCGCGGAGGGGCAGATTCACCTCGTGTTCTCGCTTCAGGGGGACGATTTCGACGCCGCCCTCGCCGCTGCCGGTGCGATGCCGTTGCCACCCTATATTGCTGCGCGGCGCCCGGCGGATGAGGCGGACAAGCACGATTACCAGACCGTCTTCGCGCGCCGGGCCGGTGCCGTGGCAGCACCCACCGCATCGCTTCATTTCGATGAAGCGCTGCTGGACGAGATCGCGGCGCGGGGGGTGCGCTTTGCCGAGGTGACGCTGCATGTCGGGGCAGGGACGTTTCTGCCCGTGAAGGTCGACGATGTGACCGAGCACAAGATGCACGCGGAGTGGGGCGAGATCTCGCAAGAGGCGGCCGAGGCCGTGAATCGCGCGCGGGCGGACGGAGGCCGCATCATCCCTGTCGGCACCACCGCGCTGCGCCTGATCGAAAGCGCGGCAACCAACGAAGGCCTCGCGCCTTGGCGGGGGGACACGGACATCTTCATCACGCCCGGCTTCGAGTTTCGGATCGCCGACGGGCTGATGACCAACTTCCACCTGCCAAAGTCGACGCTGATGATGCTGGTCTCGGCGCTGATGGGGCGGGACCGGATGATGCAGCTCTATGCGCATGCGATTTCGGAACGGTACCGATTCTTTTCCTATGGGGACTCGTCTTTGCTGATCCCCGGTCCGGGTGCGACAAGCTCCTAACGCGACACGTCGATGCCGGTTTCGCGCGGCCCCTGCTGCCGGGAGTTTGCTAAGCGCCGCACAAGGCTTCTAGGAAAGGTGGTACCCGAATGATTCAAGTGATTGCGGGATCGTGGGCGCTGCTCCTTGGAATGATGCTGCTGATGGTCGGAAACGGCCTTCAGGGCACCCTTATGGGTGTCCGTGGGGCGATCGAGGGCTTTTCTACCTTCGAGCTGTCACTCGTCGCCTCAGCCTATTTCCTGGGCTTTCTCGGCGGTTCGCGCGTCACGCCGATCATCATTCGCCGCGTGGGTCATGTCCGGGTCTTTGCGTTCCTGGGATCCATGATCTCGGCCATTCTGATCCTCTACCCGCTGGTTGCCGTTCCGGCCGTCTGGATCCTGCTGCGGATTGCGATCGGCTTCTGTCTTTCGGGTGTCTACATCACCGCCGAAAGCTGGCTGAACAATTCCACGACGAACGAAACACGCGGCCAGACCCTCTCTGCCTATATGATCGTTCAGATGATCGGTGTCGTAAGCGCACAGGGGATCATGGCGCTCGGAGATCCATCCGGGTTCGTGCTCTTCATCATTCCGTCCGTGCTTGTCTCGCTGTCCTTCGCGCCGATCCTGCTTTCGATCCAGCCGACGCCCGCCTTTGAGGCGACGCGGTCCCTGAGCCTCTCCGAGCTCTACTCCAAATCGCCGCTCGGCCTCGTCGGCATGTTGTTGATGGGCGGTGTTTTTGCGGGGCAGTTCGGCATGTCGGCGGTCTACGCAACGGAAGCCGGCATGAGCGTGCCGGAAGTCTCCTTGTTCGTGGCGGCATTCTTCCTCGGAGCGATGCTGTTGCAGTACCCCATCGGCTGGATGTCGGACCGGATGGACAGACGGCTCCTGATCCTTGCGGTCGCGGCGCTCGGCGCAGTGGTATCGCTCGTCGGGGCGTTCATGGGGCAACTCTATGTGGTGCTTGTCGCTGTCGCGTTCTTCAATGGCGGCCTGGGGCAACCGCTCTATGCGCTTCTGATGGCCTATACGAACGACTACCTGGAGCCCGAAGAGATGGCCGGCGCGTCGGCAGGATTGCTCTTTGCCAATGGGCTCGGCGCGATTACGGGGCCGCTCGTGATCGGTTGGATGCTTGGCGTCTTCGGGCCGAGCGGGTTCTGGCTTTTCATGGCGACTGTGATGGCTGCCGCCGCGCTCTATGCCGCCTGGCGCATGACCCGCCGTCCGTCGGCCTACTCCGCCGAGGAAGACTACGAGGCCGTAAGCTACGCGCCGCTCACGCCCACGGCGTCGCCGGTCGTCATGGAAGCCGCGCAGGAATACTACATCGAGACGGCCGAAGAGATCTCGACTGAGAGCGAGGACGACCAATCAGCCGCGCGGGGCAGCACCTGACCCGTATCGGGCAATCTGGAACGGATGCTGGATGCGCGAGTTTCCGGCCAGAGGCGCGCGTGTGGCTGAGGCCCCTTATCTGAACGGTGATTGAGCGTTTAATTGCGCGCCAAGCGCGAGTTCCCTCGGAGCGGGGCCAGGAACAGAACGTCGCGCACGGCACGGTTCTGGGGGGCAAGACTGGTAGGCCCGGCAGGACTTGAACCCGCAACCAAAGCGTTATGAGCGCTCTGCTCTAACCAATTGAGCTACAGGCCCAGCCCTTGCCGGGTTAGTCTGCGCGCGCTGCTCCGTCAACCGGCGCGGCGCTTGCTGCGCGCACGTGTCGAGGTGCGGCCCTTGCCGCAGACCAAGGGCTCCGCTATCCCGCGCGCATACCCCACGGGAGCGATGCAGATGGCCGACAAACCGGGACTGACCTACGCGGATGCGGGCGTCGATATCGAGGCCGGCAATGCCCTTGTCAGCCGGATTGCCCCCGCCGCCCGATCGACGCAGCGACCCGGAATGACATCGGGGATCGGTGGCTTTGGCGGGCTCTTCGATCTTCGGGCCGCCGGCTTTGAGGATCCCATCCTTGTCGCGGCGACCGACGGCGTTGGCACCAAGCTCCGGATCGGGATCGAAACCGGGCGCTTGCATGGGCTGGGTCAGGATCTGGTCGCCATGTGCGTCAACGACCTTATCTGCCAGGGCGCCGAGCCATTATTCTTTCTCGATTACTTCGCAACGGGCGCGCTCGATGTCGATAGCGCTGCGGTTGTCGTCGAGGGGATCGCCTCGGCCTGCCAACTGGCGGGTTGCGCGCTCATCGGCGGCGAGACGGCGGAAATGCCGGGGATGTACCAGCCGGGCGACTTCGATCTGGCGGGGTTTGCTGTCGGAGCGATGGAGCGGGGCAGGGGCTTGCCCACCTCGATCGCGGACGGCGACATTGTGGTCGGGTTGGCATCCGACGGTCTGCATTCCAACGGGTTCTCGCTGGTGCGCCGCATCGTTGAGGAAAGTGGCCTGCAATGGGAGACGCCGTCTCCCTTCGGCGCGCCGACGCTCGGGGAAGACCTGTTGACCCCGACGCGGATCTACGTCCCCGCGGTGCTCGCTGCCCTCCGCGCGGGTGGGGTCCGTGGGCTTGCGCACATCACCGGGGGCGGTCTGACGGAAAATTTGCCACGGGTGCTCCCGGAGGGGCTTGGCGTCGAGGTGGATCTCTCGAGCTGGGCGCTGCCGCCGGTGTTCGGTTGGCTGCGCGAGGCGGGCGGGGTTGCCGATGCAGAGCTCTTGCGCACCTTCAATGCGGGCATTGGCATGGCCGTCATCATGGCACCGGACCGGGCGGAGGAGCTTGGGGCCGTGCTGATGGATGCGGGCGAACGGGTGATCCCGCTCGGCCGCGTGGTGGCGGGCGAGGGTGTCGCCTATACGGGCGCGCTGAGGTGAGGCGCTCTCATTGAGCGAGCCCGTGGCACACGCTGAAAGCCCGGCGCGTCAAAGGGTTGCGATCCTGATCTCGGGCGGCGGCTCCAACATGGTGAAGCTCGTCGAGGCGTTGCAGGAGCGGCCCGACCTCGCCACCCCAGCGCTCGTCCTCTCAAATGTCCCGGATGCTGGTGGTCTGCAGAAGGCCGAGGCGCTCGGCGTGTCGACATGCACGATCGATCACCGCGCCTATCGCGGTGACAGGTCCGGCTTTGAGGCCGAGCTCACGAAAGCCCTCGACGCCGCCGCCGCGGACGTCGTCTGCCTCGCCGGCTTCATGCGCATTCTGACGCCGCCCTTTGTGGCGCACTTCGCCGGACGGATCCTCAACATCCACCCGTCGCTGCTGCCGAAGTACAAGGGCCTTCACACCCATGCGCGCGCGATCAAGGCGGGAGACCGCGAGCACGGCTGCACCGTGCATCTCGTGACACCCGAGCTCGATGATGGCCCGATCCTGGGGCAAGCCACCGTCCCGATACTGCCGGGCGACACTGCCGATGCGCTGGCGGCACGGGTCCTGCCGATGGAGCATCGGCTCTACCCGCAAGTGCTGATGCGCTATCTCGAAGGGATCCGGGCGCCTGTCCTGCTGCGCTGACCTTTCGCTTTTGCGCATTTGGCGCTAGGCAGGCCGAACCGCCACATTGGCGCGCGTGCCGCGCCGTTCCTCCGTCGCCCAAGGGAGCCCCCGCTCTATGCGCACCCTGACCACCACCGACGCGTTGGCCGCATTCTGTGCCGAGGCGGCCAATGGGCCGTATGTTACTGTAGACACGGAATTTTTACGTGAGCGAACCTATTGGTCGAAGCTCTGCCTGGTGCAACTTGCACTGCCCGGGGACGGCGAAGCCGTGCTGGTGGATCCGATTCTCGGCGAGGACATGTCGCTCGAGCCGCTCTATGAGCTGATGCGTCAGCCCGGGGTGGTGAAGGTGTTTCATGCCGCGCGTCAGGATCTCGAGATCCTTCACCATGAGGGAGGGGTCCTGCCGGATCCGCTTTTTGATACACAGGTCGCCGCGATGGTGTGTGGCTTCGGCGAGCAGGTCGGGTACGAGACCCTCGTGCGGCGGATCGCGAAGGGAAGCGTCGACAAGACCTCCCGCTTTACCGACTGGTCCCGGCGCCCGCTGACCGACGCGCAGAAGGAGTACGCGCTGGCGGACGTCACGCATCTGCGACTGATCTACGAATACCTCGCCAACGAACTCGAGCGCACCGGACGTACCAAGTGGGTTCGCGAGGAACTCGCCGTCCTGATGGATCCGGGGACCTACGTCATCGAGCCCGAACACGCGTGGCGGCGCGTCAAGACACGGACCAATTCCGGCCGGTTCCTGGCCATCGTCGCGGAACTCGCGCGGTTTCGCGAGACCCATGCCCAGGAGCGCAACATCCCGCGCAATCGCGTCTTCAAGGACGATGCCTTGCTCGAGCTCGCATCGACCAAGCCCGGCTCGCTCTCTGATCTGGGACGCTCGCGCCTGTTGCTGCGCGAGGCGCGCAAGGGGGCGATTGCTGACGGGATCCTCGAAGCTGTTGCCGCTGGTCTGGCCCGCGATCGCGCAGAGTGGCCAGAGCTTGATGACCGGCGCGACAGGCTTCAGGTCAACCCCGCGCTCGCCGATCTGCTGCGCGTCTTGCTCAAGGCCAAGGCGGAGCATTCCGGCGTTGCCCAAAAGCTCATAGCTTCGGCCGCCGATCTCGATGCGATCTCGGCCGGTGAGCGCGATGTGCCGGCGCTGCGCGGGTGGCGCAACGAGGTCTTCGGCGCGGATGCGCTACGCCTGTGCAACGGCGAGATTGCCCTCGCCGCCAAAGGTGCCAAGGTCGAAGTGGTCACGCTCTGACGGTTGCGCTTACCCGGTGAGAGTTTCCCGGAATGCGACCACCTCTGCCGATGTTGGCGGCACGCAACCGACCCGGGTACATGTCAGGGCGGCAGCCGACATGGCTCTTTCGAGAAGCTCGCCCACCGTATCGTCCGGCAGGGCAGACAAGGCGTCTTTGGTGGTCAATCCGTGGGTGGCGAGCCCGGCCAGAAGGTAGCCCGTGATCGTGTCGCCAGCGCCCACGGTGTCGGCCACGTCAACCTTGGGCGGCGCGCGAAAGACATGCGCGGTGGCCGTAAATGCCTCCGCACCGTCCGCGCCGTGGGTCACTGTTACAAGCCCTGTGCCACGCGCAAGCTGGGCCGCCGCGAAGTCACTCGGCGATGTGCCCGGCGAAAGGAATTCCAGATCCTCGTCAGAGATCTTCACCACGCCGCACAGATCGACGAGGCTCCTGATCCGTGTCCGCCACGCATCAGGGTCAGGTGTCATTCCCGGGCGCGCGTTTGGATCGATGGACAAGGTCGCACGGTCTGCAACAGCAGCCGCATAGCGCGTGATGTTTTCCGCGCCCGGAGCGTCGATCAGCGAGATGGACCCCAGTCCGAGGATGTCTCCCGGCTTGCCGGGAAAGGTCGCCGGATCCGGATCTATCTGGCTCGTTGATGACAAGGCATTGAAGAACGCGTAGCGCGCATTGCCTTCGTGGAGTTCGACAAAGGCAAGGGTGCTGGGATCGTCTGAGCGCGGCGTGTGGGAAGTGTCGATGCCATGTGCATCGAGGTCCGCAAGAAGCCGATCTCCGAACAAGTCCGTCGAGACAGCCCCAAGGAACCCGACTTCGGCGCCTGCAAGCGCGGCGGCTTTGGTGGCGTTGAACGGAGACCCGCCGCAATGGGGGGCAAACGCCTCCCCGCCGGTGGAGGCTGTCGGCACGAAATCAATCAGCGCCTCGCCGAGAAACCAGAGCTTTGCCATGTCATCCTTCGTTGGCTGAGCGGGAACCCACGGTCGCGTCGGTGACCCGCGATGTCAAGTTTGCTGGGGAGGCACCCGCTATGCCGTACCCCGGATTTCGGCGACGCGTGCCACCGCAGCGCGTGCATTCGCAGCGATCTGCGACCAGTTTCCAGCGGCGATGTCGGCACGTGTAGCGATCCAGGTTCCGCCGACGGCGCGCACCTCTGGGATGGACAACCAGTCCGACAGCGTGTCGAGCGTGACGCCGCCCGTCGGGTTGAAGCCGAGGCCCGTGTGCGAATACGGCCCGGCGACACTCTTGAGCATCTTCGGCCCGCCCGCAGGAGCCGCCGGAAAGAATTTGACGAACGAACACCCGGCCTTGAGCGCCGCCTGAAGATCCGAAGGCGTCATGATGCCCGGGGCGAACGGCAGCCCTTTTTGAGCGGCATGTGTGAGCGTCTCGGGATCCAGACCAGGCGCCAGGCCGAACTGCGCGCCCGCATCGGCGGCGGCATCGACCTGCGCATTTGTCAGCACGGTTCCTGCACCGACGCGCACATCCGGCCGATCCTTTGCAATGGCCGCGATCGCGCTTCGGGCCGCATCGGTGCGGAAAGTGATCTCCGCAACAGGGAGCCCCCCCTCGATCAGCGCGTCCGCGAGAGGGATCGCTTGTGCCGCATCGTCGATGGCGATGACCGGTACGACACCGAATTCTGCAAGCCTGTCAAAGATGGCCATTCTCGCCTCCTGTCACTGGGGCTGTGGAGCATGCCGGATGGCGGCTCCTCCGTACCCTGTTAGCGCTCACAAGATCCACCCCTAATTTTCTTCCGATGCAGGATCTTGGGCTGCCAACTTGTGCGCCGAAATGCCATGCTCGACGCATCGGCAGGTTCGGGAGGAGAAGGACGCGACATGCAAGGCTTCGGGATTCATTCGAGTATCTGGACGATGCGCTGGACACCAGACGCGGCGGAGTACGCGGTCGGAGAAGCTGTCACCTACGGGTTCGATTTCGTCGAGGTCGCGCTGCTCGACCCGCCGATCGTGGATGCCGCGCACTCCAGAGCATTGTTCGAGAAGGCGGGGATCTCGGCTGTCTGCTCATTGGGTCTGCCCGAAGCATGCTGGCCCTCGCGCGATTCCGAAGCGGGCGCCACCTTTCTCAAGACAGCGCTCGACAAGGCGGCAGAAATGGGCGCGGAGGCGCTCACGGGGGTAACCTATGGCGGTATTGGCGAACGCACGGGGTTGCCCCCAACGCAGGATGAGCTTGACGGAGTTGCCCGCTGTCTGGAAGACGCGGCTCGCCATGCCAAGGGCCTAGGGATCGCGTTCGGGATCGAGCCAGTCAATCGCTACGAAACCCACCTGATCAATACCGGGGCGCAAGCCGTTGATATGGTGGAGAGGATTGGATCTGCAGAGATCTTCGTCCATCTCGACACCTACCACATGAACATCGAGGAGAAGGGCGCTGCCAACGGAATCCTCTCGGCCCGGGACCACCTGCGATACATCCACCTCTCCGAGTCCGATCGCGGCACGCCCGGTGCGGGAACATGCGACTGGGACGAGATCTTCGCGACGCTTGCTGCGGTCGGATTCAAGGGGGGCCTCGCCATGGAGAGCTTCATCAACATGCCGCCCGAGCTCGCCTACGGTCTGTCCATTTGGCGCCCTGTGGCCGAGAGCCGTCAGGCCGTCATAGAAGAGGGCTTGCCGTTTCTACGCAATAAAGCGCGGCAATACGGCTTGGTCTGACTGTCGCCCAAATGATTTCTTAAACAATGCCTTGTGGCCTGTTTCTCATGTGAATTTCATCGGTGGCGATGATGCGTCAGCTGCTCCAATTCCACGCCACGACGTCTTGGCGCTGTGTTCCCAACCCGTCGATCCCAAGGGTCATGACCTGTCCCGCCCTCAGGTAGGGCTTGCTCTCCTGGCCCATTGCCACACCTGGAGGCGTGCCCGTCGAGATAATATCGCCCGGCTGCAATGACATGAACTGGCTGATGTAGTGCACCAGATGTGCCACGCCGTAGACCATCGTCTTCGTCGATCCATCCTGCCAGCGATGCCCGTCTACCGCGAGCCACATGGAAAGGGACTGAGGATCGGAGATCTCGTCTGCCGTGACCATCCACGGGCCGGTTGGGCCAAAACTGTCGGCTGACTTGCCCTTCACCCACTGGCCTGCGCGCTCTTGCTGAAAAGCCCGCTCGGACACATCATTGACGATGCAATAGCCAGCAACGTGCTCCATCGCATCACTTTCGTCGACATAGGCCGCGGGTCGGCCGATCACGACGCCCAGTTCGACCTCCCAATCGGTTTTGGTCGAGCCGCGCGGGATACGGACGGGATCATTCGGGCCGCAGATCGCCGAGGTTGCCTTCATGAAGAGAACGGGCTCGGGCGGCACCTCCATCCCGGATTCCGCGGCGTGGTCTGCATAGTTCAGACCGACGCACACCATCTTGCCAATGCCACCGACACAGGGGCCAAGGCGCGCGCCCTCGGGCACCGCCGGAAGCGACGTCGCGTCGACACTGCGCAACGCGTCCAGCCCCTCGGGCGTAAGAATATCGCCGGCAATGTCGGGAATGATGCCGGAGAGATCGCGGACCACGCCTGCCTCATCTAGAAGGCCCGGTTTCTCCGCGCCGGACGTCCCGTACCGCAAGAGCTTCATGTGCGTTTTCCTCTCAAACGTTGGTCCAGCCGCCGTCGATCGCGATCGCCTGGCCTGTGACAAAGGCGCTTTCGTCGCTCGCGAGATAGACGGCGAGGGCTGCGATTTCCTCGGCATCCGCGATGCGCCCCATCGGTTGCCGCGCGACGAAGGCCGCGCGTGCCGCGTCGTAGTCCCCAAGCGCCTGCAAGCGTGTGTCAAGGCTGGGGGATTGGGCAGTTCCCGGGCAGATCGCGTTGCACCGGATGCCCTTTGTCACGAAATCGGCCGCAATGGACTTTACCATCCCGATCACGGCCGCCTTCGTCGCCCCGTAGACGAAACGATTGGGGGCGGCGATGAGGCTGGAGACGGCCGACGCCACGCAAGTGATGCTGCCACCGCCATTTGCGAGCATGCCAGGAAGAAGGGCGCGCGTCACACGGTATGTCGCGCGCACATTCAATTCCACCGAAAAATCAAATGCTTCCGGGACGCAGTCGAGTATCGACCCGTGATGCACAAAACCTGCGCAGTTGAAGAGGATGTCAGGCGCCTGTGCCTGGGCGGCGAGCGCAGCGACAGCTTCGGCGTCTGTTACGTCGAGTTGCGCGGTCTTGCAGCCGAGGGCTTCAAGCGGGGCAAGCGCAGCTGGGTCAAGGTCGGTTGCCAGCACCTCAGCGCCCTCGGCGGCAAATGCGCGGGCGGTGGCGGCTCCGATCCCGGCGCCGGCGGCCGTGAGGATCGCTCTCTTCCCCTTCAGGCGCACGCGGCTCTCCTTTTGACAACGCGGATGGAATGACGGCTGTCTGACAGCTATCCGCCGTTGTTGCGAGGGCGCAAGAGAAGGATGGTACGGGGATGCGCCTCTCTTCAGATTCGCAGGGGCGCGCGCCAAAGAGGGGCATAGGGGCATGCGATCTCGTATGGCGCCACAGCAGATCACCCTCGGTGTGTATGCCAGTTCGCGGCAATTCCGGAAATGCTATGCGTTTCAGTATGGCAGCAGGGATCGTTGCCGCCTCGGGCAGATGCACCTACCCTGTGATGCGGAAGCAAGGAGAGTACGATGCTCAAAGGGGTGGATCCGCGTCTCAACGCGGACGTGCTGTATTGTCTGAGGTCCATGGGGCATGGGGATCTGTTGGCGATCGCGGATACGAACTTTCCATCGGATTCCGTCGCCCGCGCAACAACTTACGGTAAAGTTCTGCGCATCGATAACGTGACAGCGCCGGAGGCGATCAACGCTATCCTGTCCGTGATGCCATTGGACGACTTTGTCGAAGATCATGCGATGCGCATGGAAGTGGTCGGCCAACCGGACGACCTTCCCGCCGTGCAACGCGACGTGCAGCGCGAGATCGATGCGGCCGAAGGGCGTGCGCGGCCCATGCTCGGCATCGAGCGCTTTGATTTCTACGAACGTGCACGGGAGAGCTATGCGGTGATCCAGACCGGTGAGCGACGCTTCTACGGATGCTTCCTGCTGCGTATGGGTGTAGTTCCGCCGGAGGATAAATAAGGTGGCACATGACATTGTAATATTGGGAGTTTTCGTAGCCGATACATCTTATCGTGCGGCGCGGCCGCCGCGCATGGGAGAGACGATCCTCGGCAAGTCATTCGCCCTCGGACCCGGCGGAAAGGGATCCAACCAGGCCGTTGCGGCTGCACGCGCAGGTGGCGATGTCGCGATTTACACGAAGCTCGGCTGCGATCCCTTTGCGGACATGGCATTTTCCGTATGGAATGATGCAGGGGTCACGTCTTTGGCCACACAGCATCCAGAGAGTTACACCGGGGCGGCGTACATCTTCATCGAAGATGGAACCGGGAACAACGCTATCATCATTTGCCCGGGTGTAGGCGCAACCCTGTCTCCAGATGACATTGAAAAGCAGCGGAAAGTTATTGAAAGTGCAAAGGTTTTTGTAGCACAGCTAGAGCAACCCACCGATGCGGCTCAGCGCGCGCTAGAGCTTGCAAGAGCCGCCGGCGTTACAACGGTTCTCAATCCAGCCCCTGCGGCGGAGCTTGAAGATCGCATGTTAACACTCTGTGATTACATCACTCCGAATGAGACAGAAGCAGGGGAGCTGACCGGGATCTCTGTAGATAGCGTCGATGATGCGCGTCAGGCGGCGGATATCCTGCTCGATCGAGGCGTCGGAAAGGTGATCGTCACTCTTGGCGAGAATGGGGCACTTTATCACGACAAGTCGATGTCTTTGCACACTCCCGCGGCCTCGGCCGGGGCCGTTGTCGAAACCACCGGGGCGGGAGATGCGTTCAACGGCGCTCTGGCCGTCGCGCTGTCGGAACGCTTCGCACCCGATGAGGCACTGCGGTTTGCCAATGCGGCCGCAGCGATATCCGTGACCAGACCGGGAACAGCTCCGAGCATGCCGTCTCGGTCTGAGATCGAGAATTTGCTAAAAAATACGAAATAGCAATGCCTTGCGAGGGAATATTCGCGTTCTTGTGCTATCCGCGGGAGGGCAGCACGCAAAGCATCTCGTAGAGGAAGTTGGCTGCGATGAGCGCGGTGTTGCCGGTCGGATCGTAGGGCGGCGACACTTCTACGAGGTCGCACCCGACGAGGTTGAGGCCCGCGCATCCGCGAATGATCTCCAGCGCTTGCCAGGTGGTAAGCCCTCCGGGCTCGACGGTGCCTGTCCCCGGGGCGAAGGCGGGATCGAGGCTGTCAATGTCAAAGCTGAGATAGCAGGGAGCATCGCCAACCCGGCTCTGGACGTCGTCCATGAGGGGGGACAAGGAGCGGTGCCAGCACTCCTCGGCCTGGATGACGGTCCATCCCTGTTGACGCCCCCAGTCGAAATCGTCGGCCGCGTAGCCGGTGCCCCGCAGCCCGATCTGGGTGACCTTGTCGTTGAGCAGGCACTCTTCTTCCCAGGCGCGTCGAAACGGGCACCCATGCGCCGCCCGCTCGCCGAACATGTGGGTGTTGATGTCGGCATGGGCATCGATGTGGATCAGTGCGACAGGACCATGCGTTTCTTTCATCGCCCGCAGGATGGGCCAGGTGAGCGTGTGGTCGCCCCCGATCGTGAGCGGGATGGCCCCGTGGCCGAGAATCCCGCGAAGGTGCTCGGCAATGATCTCCACGGACTTCTTCAGATCGAAGGTGTTGATCGGCACGTCGCCGATGTCGGCCACTTGCATGCGCTCGAACGGTGCTGCGCGGGTCGCCATGTTGTAGGGCCTAAGCATGCGGCTCTCATCCCGGATCTGGCGCGGGCCGAGCCGCGTGCCGGGCCGGTTCGAGGTGCCAATGTCCATCGGGACGCCGAGGAAACAGGCATCGAGCCCTTCGGCCGTCTCTTGGGTGGGCAACCGCATAAAGGTGACAGGGCCACCGAAACGCGGCATGTCGTTGCCGCCGAGGGGCTGGTTAAAGGGGGGCATTTCGGTCTCCTGTCGCCATTGTGTCGCGGCAACCTAGATCGGAAGACACAGCAACGGAATGCCGCCAGCAAAGAGCGGCATGCACAGGGAGTACGACATGACCCGCCCAACCACGACCCTCGCTCTTGCGCTTGGCTCGACCATTCTCGCCAGCAATGTACAGGCCCAGGAAGAACTCAATGCACTTGTCTGGTGCGATCACACGGACGAAGCGCTGATCGCTCCTTTCGAGGAGGAACATGGCGTCACCGTGAACCTGCGCGAATACGAAGGCACGGGGGCAGCGCTTGCGGTGCTCGAGCAATCCCGGCCCGGCGACTGGGACGTGCTCGTGATCGACGGCATCGATGTCTTCCGCGCGGTGGAGTCGGGCCTGTTGGCGCCGCTGCCGGCCGATGAGCTTCCGACGGGCGACTTCTTCCCGGAGGTCGTCATGGCAGAGAACAACACGCTCGACGGTGTGACCTACGCGGTGACGGAGAAGTTCGGATACAACACCATCTCCTTCAATTCCGAGAAGGTCGACCCGGCAGACATGCAGAACCTCGCCACTGTTTGGTCGGAGAAATATGCCGGACGGATCTCGATCTACGACTATTACCTGCCGGTCATGGGGCTCGCTGCGATTGCCGAAGGGATCGCAACTGCGGATATCGGGGCCGACAGCCTCGAAGCGATTGCGCCCGTACTGGGCCAGATGCGTGCCTCTGCCGCCTCGGTCGCGGGTGTCGTGGCCGCCCAGACGGCGCTTGCGACGGGTGAGGTCGATATTGTCGTGGGGGGCGGTGAGTGGCTGACAGCTGTTCTGGCGTCCGAGCAGCCCGAGCTGACATGGACAATCCCGGATCAGGGCGCGGTTCGGTGGGCCCAGTCCATCGGCGTTCTGGCCGACAGCGAACAGCAAGATCTCGCGCTCGAGTTCGTGAAGTACATCGTCAGCCCCGAAGGCCAGGCGCGGCTCGCGACGTCGGCTTGCTTTTGGGGGATGCCGGCCAATGCAGAGGCGGGCGATGTCCTGAGCGACGAACAAAAGGCGATCCTGCGGTGGGACGAGCAAGCTGAGTATCTCGCCAAGACGCAGCTCTACCCGGCGCCGGATTCCGATCTCGACATCGAAATGCAGGATCTCTGGCTCGACACGCTGTCGCAGTAGCCCGCGATGACCGAAGCCCAGCGCGGGTGGGGCTTTGCACTGCCGGCGCTTCTATGGACAGTTGCCTTTTTCGTGGTCCCCATTGTCGTGATGGGGGCCATGAGCCTTGCCACGCTTGAGGGGCGGACCCTTGTCTGGGGCTTCCACCTCGACAACTACGCCGAGCTGGCGACGCGGCCATACCTCTGGCGCGCTGTTCAAGTTTCGCTCGAGATCACGCTGACGGTGACGGTCGTCTCCGTGGCACTTGCCTATCCGCTGGCCTGGATCATCGCGTTTCAGGTGCCGCCGCGGTGGCAGCGGCTGGTGCTGTTGCTGGCGATCTTGCCGTTCTGGACGTCCTATGTCGTGCGATCCTACGCGTGGTTGCTCGTGTTGGGGCGGGAGGGTTGGGTGAACGGCGCTTTGCTGTCCACCGGGCTCATTGTGGAGCCTGTCACGCTTGCAAATACGCGGCTCGCGACGGTCACGGGCTTTGTCCACTTCTTCGTCATGCTTCTGACCCTGACGATCTACGCCAACCTCATCCAGCTGTCGCCGAACTACCGCCGGGCGGCCATGGATCTGGGCGCGTCCGCGTATCAGACGTTCCGGCATGTGATCCTGCCGCTCACGCTTCCCGGGATCATGACGGGGGCGTTCCTGACGTTTGTGCTGTGTATCGGCGACTACATCACGCCGCAGATCCTCGGCGGCAACACCGAGCTGACGGTTCCGCAGGTCATCATGGTGCAGCTTGGTCGCCGGGCGGATTTCCCGCTCGCCTCGGCGCTGGCCTTCGTGCTGATGGGCCTTGTGACACTGGCCTACCTGTTGATGGCGCGCTGGCTCAGGGTGGATCGACTATGAGGTTTTTCGGCTGGCTCTACCTCGCGATCGCCTTTGCCTTCATCTACGTCCCCGTAGTGGCGCTTGTCCTCTTCTCGTTCCAATCCGGCACGTTGCCGGTGCCGCCGTTCAATGGCCCGTCCCTGCGGTGGTATGGCGACGTACTGGGCGATGGGGATCTGACGGCCGCGCTGCTGCACTCGCTGCTGGTTGCGGGTGGTTCGGCAGCGTGCGCCACCGTTCTGGGATTTTGCGCGGCCTATGGGCTCGCACGCCATCATCTGCCGGCAACGGTCTGGTTGCGTGCCTTGCTCATCGCGCCCTTGATGGTCTCCTATCTGATCGTGGGCCTTGGATTGCTGATCGTGCTGCAGCGGATCGGGGCGGGGCTCTCGCTCTGGACAGCGGGGATCGGGCATGTGGTCATCAACCTGCCGCTCGCCTTTGCCATCATATACGCCTCGATGGGCGGGCATCAGAAGAATGCCGAAGCCGCGGCGCGCGACCTTGGGGCAGGGGAGATCCAGGTGGTCTGGCTGGTGACGGTCCCGATGCTGCTGCCGGCGATCCTTGCAGGCTTCTTTCTGTCGGTGACGCTCTCTTGGGATGAGTTCATCATCGCTTTCCTGCTCACCCGGTTCGACGTGACTTTGCCGGTCGAGATCTGGTCCATGCTGCGCTCCGGCCTTTCCCCGCGCCTGAATGCGATCGGTTCGGTTGTCTTCCTGGTCTCGGTCGTGGCCGTAATTCTCGTGGAGGTTTTCGTGCTGAGGCGAAGATCATGACAGCTCCCGTGAGCCTTCGGGGCGTCAACCACTGGTTTGACGGCTTTCACGCGCTCAAGGACATCGCGCTGGAGATCGGTGCGGGCGAGTACGTCACGCTGCTTGGCCCGTCCGGCTGTGGCAAGACGACCCTTCTGTCTGTGCTTGGAGGCTTCGTGGCGCCGACGCACGGCAATGTCCTGATCGGATCGGATGATGTCACCCGTGTGCCGCCCGCCAAACGCGCGACCACGACCGTCTTTCAGGACTACGCGCTCTTTCCCCATATGAACCTGCGCGACAACGTTGGGTTTGGCTTGCGGATGGCCGGTGTGGGGCGGCGCGCGCGCAACGGCAGGGCCGAAGAGGCGCTGAGCCTTGTTGGGCTCGCGGGGCAGGGCGGCAAACGCCCGCATGCGCTGTCGGGCGGGCAGCGGCAGCGCGTTGCCCTCGCCCGGGCGCTGGCCGTCGAGCCGGAGGTGCTGTTGCTCGACGAGCCGCTCGGCGCGCTCGATCTCAAACTGCGCCGCCAGATGCAGGATGAGCTCAAGAGCCTGCAGCGGCAGATCGGAACCACCTTCGTGCATGTTACCCACGACCAGGAAGAGGCGATGGCGATTGCGGACCGGATCGTCGTGATGAACGCGGGGCGTATCGAGGATGCCGGCACGCCGGAACGGATCTACCGGCACCCCGCCTCGCTCTTCGCGGCCGGGTTCATGGGCGAGACGAATTCGCTTCCCGCACGATCCACGGCGGACGGGCTCGATACGCCGTTCGGCATGTTGCCTGTCGAGGCCAGGCCTCCTGGGCCGGGTGTGCTTTGCATCCGTCCAGAGGTGCTTGGGCAGGGCGGGGACGTCGCGCTCGGCACCGCGCGGATCGTGGATGCGTCCTTTTTCGGCAGCTACGTGCGCGCCCATCTGGCACTTAAGGATGCGCCCGACATCAAGCTTGTCGCGCATTTGCCGCCAACAGGCATCCCCGCGCCGGGCACCGACATTGCGCTTTCCGCAGCGCGCGACGCCCTGACCTTCTTTCCAGCAGCAGTCCCATCGCCACAGGAGGCCACCCGATGATGCGCGCCCGCCCCGAAGACTGGTATGCGATCGACAACAAATCCGACGGCGTCACGCTGATCTCGGAGCCCTTCATCAAGGAGTTCTACCGCTGCAACTGCTGGCATGTTCGAGGGCGGGACAGGGACATGCTCGTCGACAGCGGCATGGGTGTGCTGCCGCTGCGAGAATGGGTGCCCCTCGTCACGGAAAAGACGCTGACGGCCGTCGCCTCCCACACCCATTTCGACCATATCGGCTGCCACCACGAGTTTGCCGACCGCGTGGTGCACGCCGATGAGGCGGACATCCTGGCCGACCCGACCAACCACGCCACGTTTGCCGACAGGTACGTGACCGACGACATCTTCGACATGCTGCCGCCCGCACCCTACGCCTCGACGACCTATGCCATCAAGGCCGCTCCCGCGACCCGCATTGTCGAGGATGGCGACGTGATCGACCTTGGCGACAGGGTGTTCGAAGTGATCCACACGCCGGGCCATTCCCCGGGTGGCATCGCTCTGTGGGAGGCAGAGACGTCCGTGCTGTTTTCGGGGGACATCGTCTATGACGGGCCCCTGATCGAGGGTGAGACAGAGGAAGAGATGGCGCAATACGTGCGGTCCATGGAGCGGCTCCTCGCTCTGCCCGTACGGATCGTGCATGGCGGCCACTTTCCATCCTACAGTGGAGAGCGCCACCGGCATATCATCCGGGCATGGCTGGACACGAAGACCGCCCAGTAAAGCCCTGACGCGGCTTGATTCGAGGCTGGCAAGGGTTAACGGCCCCCCCTCCGCATCCACAATAGCGCCAACTGGCGTCAATTAGTGCCCAGCCGGAAATCACCCTGCCACATTTTGTCCGTCATTCGGCGTGGGCACGTTCCGGCTGCCAAGATGGGCATCGCCGCCCTCCATTGTTTCCAGACTGGAACCTGAAATCCACGGATTGGCGTTCGAAGGCGGCAGAGCGTCTAGCTGTGGTGTCTACAGCGCGCTGACTTCCCAAAATCCGGAAACAATGAGCGCGTCATTCGGTGCACCACGCCCGGATTCCGCGCCCACATTGCTTCTCATCGCCGACGTTTTTCGAACAAATTTCGCTTCCTTGTCGAGAAACTCGAACGGTATATTCCGATGAGCCCCGACTGGGGGGGCATGGACGGCCTGGGGGGCCATCAACCGACGCGCATTCATGGGGCTTCGCGACATGACAGCGTCTTCACGCCAGAGCCGGGGATCCGGCCGATGGCGACACGGAGATCGGGCGGCGACAGCGTGTCGTGCGCCACACGAGCCGCGCCTTGCCGCCGCTGCCGCCGATGAGCGTGCACCGGCAGCGCAGTTTGGGGTCGCTCTCCGTGATGTCAGGGCGAGGCCAGTGCAAACGGGCTCGCCGAAGAGGAGTGAGAATATGAGTGCTACCCTCGGTTGGGCGACCGTCGATGTCGTGAGTGAGCTGGTCACACTTGAAGCCCGCGGAGTGGATGCTGCATCCCACCTTGCGGCCCTCGCGGAGGTGGTGTGATGGCCGACCTCATCTTTGACAACAGCGGTACGTTCGATGGCCTTGACGCTACGCTGCAGGCGACCACGCCCAAGGCAGTTGGCGGCAGCTTCCAAGCCGACATCGTTCTGTCCCAATCGGGCGTCCAGCCTTCCATCGACATTACGTTTGCCATCGATACGTCCGGCTCGACCGCGAACAGCACCGGGATCGACTTCAACGGCGACGGTGAAGAGGACACCTTCCTAGAAGCGCAGGTCTATGCTGCCGGGGAGCTTCTGCAGAACCTCGTCGACGCGGGCTATACCGACAGCTTGAACGTCACGATTGTCGAGTACTCCGGGACGTCCGCTTCCAGCATCACGGCGCCGATCACCGAGTCGGATGATCTGGTGGATTTCATCGAAGGGCTCAACTCGAGCGGCAACACGCCTTACAACGCCGCTCTCACCGAGATCGAGGATGCGTGGGACGCGGCCAACGTCGATCCGGACGGGTCGAACTTCGTCTACTTCTTCTCGGATGGATTCCCGATCCCGTCGGGGCAGGATTTCGAGACACCCCTGGAGTCGCTGGAAGCGTCCTACAACCCGGTCATCCGCGCGGTTGGATTTGGCGACAACACGAGTGTGGATGACCTCGAGACTATCGACAACACGGGCCAGGACGTTGCACTGATCTTCGACCAGGGCGACATTGACGATCTGTTGAACCAGCCCCCGCCGCTGCCGGGCGTCGAAAGCTTCGACATCATCGTTGACGGTGAAGTCATCGAAACGATTCCGATCGACGACCCCCGGGTAACAGTGGATCCGGCCATCGGCTTCGTTCTGAATGGCATCGATGTCGGCGGCTATGACTCCGAGCCCGGGACCGAGCCCACCATCGAATTCGATGTTCAGACCAATTTCACGAACGGCGAGACGCTTGTCGCCGGCGGCCCGATCACCTTGCTCGACGGCATCGTCGAGGGGACGGATGGGGCCGATCTGATCGATGCGGATTACGATGGCGATCCCGAATGCGACATGGTTGACGCGGGTGATGCGATCCTGCCGGGCGAGGCGCCCGACGACGACATCATCACGGCTGGAGACGGGAACGATACGGTCGAAGCCGGGCTTGGGGACGACGATGTCTTCGGCGAAGACGGCGACGACGTCATCGATGGTGGCGTAGGCGACGACGTCCTGGACGGCGGCGACGACGACGATGAGCTCGACGGTGGCGACGGCAATGATACGCTCGAAGGTGGGGACGGAAGCGATACCCTGACCGGGGGAGAGGGCGTCGACCTGCTCCAGGGCGGCGACGATGAGGACCTGTTCATCGTCAATGCGGCCGACGATGGGCAAGATGTGATCTCGGGAGGTGACGGAGGCGTCGACCTCGACGAGATCGATACCTCCACGCTCGGCACGCGCTTTGTCGACTGGGATCTCGAAAACGTTGTCACGGATAGCGATGGCAACGGGATTGACGGCGACCTGGTGTTCCTCGACGGCTCGGGCGGCGAGACCGGGCGGCTGAGCTTCACCAATATCGAGATCATCTGCTTCACGCCCGGAACGCTGATCGCGACGCCGCATGGGCCAAAGCCTGCGGAGAGCCTCTGCGCCGGCGATCGGGTTCTGACGCGCGACAACGGTGTTCAGGAGATCGCGTGGTACGGTCAGACCGGCCTGAACGCCGCCGACTTCAAGGCACGGCCGCATCTTGCGCCGATCCTGATCCGGAAGGGCGCGCTCGGAAACGGTCTGCCGAAGCGGGACATGATGGTGTCGCCCCAGCACCGGGTGCTCGTCACATCGGACAAGGCAGCGCTCTATTTTGACGACCGCGAGGTTCTGGTGGCGGCCAAGCACCTCGTGAACGGGACGAGCATCGTTCAGAAATCGGTGCCGCAGACCACCTACATCCACTTCATGTGCGCCCAGCACGAGGTTGTCCTGTCGGATGGGGCCTGGACCGAAAGCTTCCAGCCCGGGGACTTCAGCCTGAACGGCATCGACGAGGCGCAGCGACGCGAGATCGTCGAGCTCTTCCCGGATCTGGCGACGGAGCGCGGCCTGAAGGATTACGCGGCGGCGCGACGGACCTTGAAACGGCATGAGGCGCTTTTGCTGACGCGCTGACGAGTTTGCAGCCGGGTCGTGCGCTTGTGCCCTCAAGCACGGCCCAAACTGGGAAGGGGAGCCATCCTGCACTGGCTCCCCTTTCTGGTGTCTTGGGGCCACGTTTGCGCGTTCCTTTCTCTCGACCGGACTTCTTCCCTGCCTTGGGCTTGGGCGGAGAGCGGCGCCTCCGGCGGAGGTATTTGGGCCAAGATGAAGAGGCTGAGTCTGTCTGTCCGGCAGGGTCCTTGTAGGCGCTGGTTTGTCCGAGACCATGGACGGAATGATCTCGACGGGCGCGGGGCGGAAGGCTTCCTCGGCGTAGCGCTGTGCCTTTGCGCTAGTGACTAGTGAGCTCTCCGCGCATGCGAGCGCCGTCGGCGTCAAAGAGCGGGGCGGTCGCGACCCGGGCGGCATGGCGGGTGCCCAGGATCTCGATCTCGACCTCGGTGCCGGGGCTTGCGTGTGCGCGTGGTAGGAACCCGAGGGCTACTGACGCATCCGGCCAATGGGCGTAACCGCCTGAGGTGCAAAAGCCATGGACCTTGCCGTCGAGCCAGATCGGTTCGTCGGCGACGACATCCGCGTCGCGCGCATCGACCAGGAAAGGTACGAGCTGTCGGTGAGGCGGCGTGGCACGCTCGGCCTCGGCAATATCGCGGCCGATGAAGGCCGTGTTCTTCTTGAAGGAGATGAACCGGTCGAGTCCTGTTTCGGCGGCGGTGTAATCCGGGGAGAACTCGCGCAGCCAGGAGCCGAAGAACTTGTCGAGCCTGAGCGACATCATCGCGCGCATCCCGAAAGGGCGCAGGCCGAGATCGACGCCAGCCTCCGACAGAGTTTGGTAGAGGGCGCGCTGGGACATGGGATCGCAGTAGATCTCGTAGCCGAGATCGCCGGTGTAGCTGAGGCGCTGGATGATGCAGGCGGTCAGGCCGATCGTGACGCGGCGGACATCCATGAACCGCATTGCCGCAGTGTCAGGAGTGGTGACGCGCGCGAGAAGGTCGCGCGCGCGGGGGCCAGCGATCTGGAAGCCGGTGCGCGCGTCGGAGATGTTTTCGACCGTGACACCGGGGGCGGAATGCGCCTCGAACCAGCGATGGTGATAATCCTGGGCGCCGTAGCTGGCAGTGAGCTGGAACTCCTCCTGGGCGAGGCAGGAGATCGTGAAATCGCCGATCAGACGGCCGTTCGGGGCGAGCATGGGGGTGAGCGACACGCGGCCGGGGGCAGGGACGCGACCGGCCATGATCCTGTCGAGCCAATCGCGGGCCCCGGTGCCGGTGACGCGGAACTTGCCGAAGTTGTGCACCTCGTTGATGCCGACGCCAGTGCGGACGGCGTGGACCTCGGCGCGCGTTGCGTCCCACGCGTTGGAGCGGCGGAAGGTGGGCGTCTCGAAGCGGGGTTCGCCCGGCAGAGCGAAGTAGTTGGGGACCTCGAGGCCGAACTGTGCGCCGAAGACCGCGCCTTGCTCTGACCAGATGTCGTACATTGGGGTGGTGCGGAAGGGGCGGGCGGCCGGGAGCTCCTCGTTGGGGTATGTGACGGAGAACCGGCGCTGGTAGTTCTCGATGACCTTGGGGACGGTGTAGCCCGGTGTTGTCCAGTGGCCGAAGCGGGAGACGTCGAGGCCGAAGGTATTCCGATCCGGCTGGCCCTCGATCATCCACTGCGCGAGCGTCAGGCCGACACCGCCGCCCTGGCTGAACCCGGCCATCACGGCGCAAGCGGCCCAGTAGTTGCGCACGCCGGAGACGGGGCCGACGAGCGGGTTGCCATCGGGTGCGAAAGTGAAGGGGCCGTGGATGACGCGTTTGACGCCCGCGCGTTCGAGGACGGGGAAGCGCCGATAGGCGAAGGCGACGCTGTCCTCGATCTTTTCGAAGTGGTCGTTGAGGAGCTCGTGGCCGAAATCCCAGGGCGTGCCGTCGACGGCCCAGGGCTCGCACGGCTGCTCGTAGAACCCGATGCAAAGGCCTCGGCCCTCCTGGCGCAGGTAGCTTTCGCCGCCCGGGTCCATCACGTGAGGGAACTCTGCGCCGCGCTCATAGATCTCGGGAATGTCGTCGGTGACGAGGTACTGGTGCGCCATCGGCACGAGCGGGTGATAGACACCGGCCATGGCACCAACCTCTCGGGCCCAGAGACCGGCGGCGTTGACGATGTGTTCGGCGTGGATGGTGCCCTTGCTCGTTTCGACGTCCCACGAGCCGTCGGGGCGCTGTGTGAGACGCTCGACCTTGCAGTGCAGCTCGATTTCGGCGCCGCCGAGGCGGGCGGCCTTGGCATAGGCGTGCGTGGTGCCGGAGGGATCGAGGTGGCCGTCGAGCGGGTCGTAGAGGGCGCCGAGGATGCCGTCGGTGTTCACCAGCTCGGCCCGTTCGCGGATCTCAGAGGGGCCGAGGATCTCGGTTTCGAGCCCCATGTAGCGGTGTTTGGCGCGCTCGGCCTTGAGCATGTCAAAGCGCTCGGGCGTATCCGCCAGTGTGATTCCGCCGACATGGTGGAGGCCGCAGGATAGGCCCGTCAGCTCTTCCAGCTCGCGGTAGAGGCGGATCGTGTAACCCTGCAGCGCCGCCATGTTGGTATCGCCGTTGAGCGTATGAAACCCGCCCGCGGCGTGCCATGTCGAGCCTGACGTCAGCTCGGACCGCTCCACCAGGATCACGTCGGACCAGCCCAGCTTCGTCAGGTGGTAGAGGACAGAGCAGCCGACAACGCCGCCACCAATGACGCAAACCTGTGTGGTGCTCTTCATCTCCGCCCCCGCTCTCAACACACGTCAACGACATCAGGTTGCCACGCGCTGGCAAGCTCCAATGCGACGGGGCGTGTCGGAAACGGTCCGCAAGCGGTGGGCCGACCTGCTGCCGGGGCTTCAGATCGTCCGCTTGCGGCGCAGGACGGTCAGGCCACCGAGCCCGCTCAGAAGCAACAGCATGCCAGCGGGCAGCGGTACGACAGAGGGTGCTTGCGGCGGCAGGGGATCGGTAAACTGATCCGGCAGCCCGCTTGCGAGAATGCCGGAAAGATCCGCACCACTCCCGTTGAAGACAAATCCGTACACGACCGTGCCTGCCTCAAGGCCCCAGGCATCAAGGTCGAACCCGGCAACGCCCATTTGCTGTCCGCCGCCGATCTCGGTGGTGTTGATGTTCATCCCCAACGGCGCGAAGTCATTGCTGCGCATGGTCAGTGCATCCGAGAGAAGCGGATCTTCGAACGTGTTGCCGATGATCAGGGACAGCGCGAAAGTGTCGTTGCGGCCGCGTTCGAAGAGCACGATCTCGGGGACATCGTCGTCGCCCACGGCATTGTCCGTGATGCCGTTGGAAAACAGGACCTTGTAGCTGTGAGCCGCACCACCCTCGCCATCGGTCATTTCCGACAGCGACAGAGAGCTGAACACCCGCAGAAGGCCGGCATTCTGGACGGCCGGGTCGGTCGATTCCTTCAAGGAGTCCGGAAACCCGAGCCTCGCCATCGGATTGGGGTCACCGTCACTGTTGGTGTCGTCGTCTCCCCACTCGACGTTGACCTGGCCGGGGTTGGTCAGAACCTCGAAATTCGTGGCGGCCTTGAAGTTGGTGGAGTTCGAGAACGTCGTGCCGCCGAAGGTGAGCGTGTTGAGATAGACGTCGTCCGTAAAGGTCGGACGGCTCTCTCCGCTCGCGGGGGAGACAGCGATCTCCAGTCCAGTCTCGGGTGCGATGGTTCCGGCCGTGCCGGTCGGGACATCGACACTCATGAACGTGGGAGACAACGGGCTCGCGCCAACCTGAGTTGAACCGAGAGCGACGAGCGCGGCAAGACCAGCCGCAATACGGGGGAATGTGATATACGCCATGGGCGCTGGCTATGGGCGGAATCTGTCCGGATCAAGGCTAGCGCGTGTTAACCACACGTCAGTGCCGTTTCAGGTCTCCCAGGCGGGTGGGCGCTTCTCAAGGAAGGCCTGAATGCCCTCATTGGTATCGCGCCAGAGCATGTTCTCGACCATCACTTGTGCCGTGTGGTCGTAGGCTTGCGCGATCGGCATTTCGAGCTGCTCGTAAAAGGCGCGCTTTCCGACCTTCACGGCACCACTGAGTTTCGAGGCGACGAGATCGGCGAGGATGGTCGTCTCTTCTGTCAGCCTGCTCTCGGGCACGACACGATTGACGAGCCCCTGCGCCTGAGCCTCGCCAGCCTCTAAAAAGCCCCCGGTTACAAGCATTTCAAAGGTTTTCTTGGTGCTGATATTGCGGGAGAGGGCGACCATGGGTGTCGAGCAGAAGAGGCCGATATTGACCCCGTTGACGCCAAATCGCGTCCCCTCGGCGGCCACGGCCATGTCACACGATGCCACGAGCTGACAGCCGGCAGCGGTGGCGATCCCGTGCACTTGCGCAATGACGGGCTGGGGCAGGGCGCGGATCGCTTGCATGACAACGCTGCACCGCGCGAAGAGATCGGCGAAATAGGCCGCGCCGCCGTCCTCTGCCTGCCGGCCCGTCTGCATCTGTCGCAGATCATGCCCGGCGCAAAACGCCTTGCCCGCACCACGGATCACCACGACCCGGATGGCCGGATCTTTGGCAAGCGCGTCCAGCTCTTCCTTCAAACGGTCCAGCAGTTCGTCGGACAGTGCATTGAGGGCCTTGGGCCGGTTCAGCGTCAACTCGGCCACGTGGCCCCTCGTCCCACGGATCAGAATCTCTTCGCTCATCTTGCCCTCCCGTTGGAATTGCGCCCTCTATGCCGCAACAGCGACAGGAGGAACAGGGATGGACATCCGGATGGACGTCTCGGCGTTGCAGGATTTCCTGGCACAGGAGTTCCCGCAGGCCGACGGACTTTACAACGTGCTCGAAGTGACGCCCGATGGAGTGCGCATCGCGCTTGATGCGTCCGACGAGCACTTGCGCCCGGGCGGCACCGTTTCAGGCCCGACGATGTTTGGGTTGGCCGATGTGGGGTTCTACCTCGCGATACTCTCCCGGATCGGGCCGGAGGCGCTCACTGTAACGACGAACTGTTCCATCGACTTCATGCGCAAGCCTCCCGCGGCAGCGACCCTGGTGTGCACCGCGCGCTTGCTCAAGCTGGGGCGCGTGTTGGCGGTCGGCGATGCCGTGATCGAGGCCGAAGGGGCGAGCGGGCCGGTCGCCCGTGCGAGCCTGACCTATTCCATTCCGCCCGCGCGGAAGCCCGAGTCCTAGCCGAAAATGTGAGGTATTTTGATACCTTTATTGCAACCCGTTGTTTGGGCTGTGTTTTATTGGGTCTATGGCACTTGACCCGAGCGCCGGGATGCTTAGAACAGCGCAATCTGATTTTCCGTGTGGCCCTGTGCCCACCCCAAACCTACGGGACCCGCCATGAAGACCTTCTCCGCTACCCCTGCGGACGTGGACAAGAAATGGATCGTGATCGACGCCGAGGGCGTCGTTCTTGGCCGTCTTGCCTCCATCGTCGCAATGCGCCTGCGCGGCAAGCACAAGGCCACGTTTACGCCGTCCATGGACATGGGCGACAATGTCATCGTCATCAACGCCGACAAGGTGCAGCTGACCGGCAAGAAGCGCGACAAGCCGAACTACTGGCACACCGGCTACCCGGGCGGCATCAAGTCCCGCACGACGGGCCAGATCCTCGAGGGTGCGCACCCGGAGCGTGTCGTGACGCAGGCCGTCAAGCGGATGTTGCCGGGTAACCGCCTGAGCCGCCAGCAGATGACCAACCTGCGTGTCTATGCCGGCACCGAGCACCCGCATGAGGCACAGCAGCCCGAAGTTCTCGACGTCAAGTCGATGAACAAGAAGAACACCCGGAGCGCATGAGCATGGCCGAAGAAATCAAGTCTCTCTCTGAGCTGAACGAAGTGGCCGGTGGCGTTGAAGCCGGTGTGATCGTCGAAGATGAAACGCCCCGCGATCCCGTGCGTGACGACCTTGGTCGCTCCTACGCGACGGGCAAGCGGAAGGACGCGGTGGCCCGTGTCTGGATCCGCCCGGGCTCCGGCAAGGTTGTGGTGAACGGCAAGGAAATGGCCGTCTATTTCGCACGTCCTGTGCAGCAGCTGATCCTGCGTCAGCCATTTCAGGTTGCCGGCGTAGAAGACCAGTTCGACGTGATGGCGACGGTCAAGGGCGGCGGCCTCTCTGGTCAGGCCGGTGCTGTTAAGCACGGCATCTCCAAGGCGCTGCAACTCTACGACCCGACGTTGCGCGCGCCGCTCAAGGCCGCTGGCTTCCTCACCCGCGACAGCCGCGTGGTGGAGCGTAAGAAGTTTGGTCGCCGCAAGGCCCGCCGGAGCTTCCAGTTCTCCAAGCGCTGATCTCGACGCTTCCAGAATTTGGGCCGCGCGCACTTTGCAGGGGGCGCGCGGCCTTTCTCGTTTCAAAGGTCGTATTCGGTTGGCCGGTCAGGTCTCGTAGATGTTGAACCACGCGATGGTTCGTGGCGACGCGAGAGCGGCTGTGCGGGCCTTTGTGATCGCTTCGCCGGCTGAGGCGGGGCGTCCATAATAGCCGCGGAGCACGCCGTAGCCACTGGGCGTCGGATCGGCGATGTGCTCGGGAAGGAGTTTCGGGCCGTTGAACTCGACGTTCTGCGCCCGAGCGTGTTTGGGCCTTTCCATCGCGAGCAACGCAAGCGCTGTCAGCCCTCCAACCCCAGTCTTGGCGGCCCGGCCCAGGAACTGGTGCATCGTTATCTGGCCGTGTGCTGGGTAGTCGTAGTGGGTGAGGAGCTCCTGATCGAGGTCCTTTGCCGTCAGTCTGCGAGAGGGGATGAGGTCAAACCGGGTAGGATCTGCCTCGTGGGGGCGGCATACCTGCCGCGCCCCACGTCAGACGGTAGCCCCCCCACGAGAAGGGCACGTCGTACGAGGAGAAGCGCAACTATTCCTCAGACCACCAGACATCGGGCTGAAAGCCGATCCAATCCCCGTACATCTGCACGCGATCCTCGGGGTAGGCCAGCGTTGCCTTGTGCGCGAGCCGGGAGATCGGCGAGTGCCAGATCGGCACGACATAGCGCCCGGTGGTCAGAACCCGGTCGAGAGCTTTCACAGCGGCGCGGAAGTCGTCCTGGCTTTCGGCGGTGAGCATCGCGTCGATCATGGCCTCGGCGGCGGGCGAGCACATGCCCATCCAGTTCCGCGTGCCTTCCTTGGTCACGCCATCGCACCCCCAATAGAGCGTCTGCTCGTTCCCCGGGCTCAAGGACAGTCCACGAGTGTAGTATGTCATGTCGAAATCGTAGGCTTGGGTCCGTTCCTTGAATTGCGCGCTGTCGATCGTGACGACGGTTGCATCGATCCCGATCCGCTCCAGCGCCACCACATAGAGATCCGCCACGTTAATCATCTGCGTCGAGCCGGATGTGAGCAGAATGTCGAAGGCCAGGGGAATGCCGGAGGCACTCGTCATGACGCCATTTTGTACGGTGTACCCCGCCTCTTGCAGGAGCCCGATGGCTGCACGTGTGTTGCGCCGGTTGGCCTCCGTGCCATCGGAGACGGGCAGGGCATAGCCCTCAAGCGCTCCGGGCAGGAGATCCGTTTCGAACGGTTGAAGAAGCTCTGCGACACGACCCTCAGCCGAACCATCCGACATCCCCAGAACAGAGTTTGAGAAGTACGAGGCGACGCGGGGCTGCTCGCCTGCATTGATAGCCGCATTGATGAATTCGAAGTTGAACGCGTGGATCAGCGCCTCCCGCACACGCCAGTCATCGAATGGAGCGCGCCGGGTATTCATCACGAAGCCGCGGATCCCGGATGGGCGATCGTGCTCGATCAGGGAGCGCACGAACTCGCCCGACTGCATCGCCGGGAAATCGTATGCCGTGTTCCACTTGGCGATGTTGAATTCGCGAACGAAGTCGACCTCGCCCGCTCGGAACGCCTCAAACGCCACGTCTCCGTCGCCGAACCATTCGTAGCGGATCTCGTCTAGGTTGTGCAGGCCCTGATTGAAAGGCAGATCGGCGCCCCACCAATCCGGGTCCTTCACGAGGGACAGAAAGCGGCCGGGCTCGAAGTCCCCGACGACATAGGGACCAGAGCCGACAGGCGGCGTGAGAGAGGACTCATCGAAAGGCCTGTCGTCAAACGCGGCCTTTTGCAGGATCGGGCGCAGGCCGAGAAGCAGCGGAAGCTCACGATCGACCTCGCTGAATGTAAACCGCACGGTGCGCGGTCCAACCGCTTCTGCCGTAGCGATTTTGTCCCAAGCGCCATGGTACCGGGGATGTCCCAAGGTTCCGAGGGTCTCGAACGACCAGAGCACGTCTTTCGTCGTGACGGGGGAACCGTCAGAGAAGCGGGCTTCCTCGCGAATGGTAAACGCGACCCAGTCCCTGTCCGGCGAAGTCTCCACCGATTCGGCCAAAAGGCCGTACAAACTGAAGGGTTCGTCCCAGGAACGGCCCATCAGGCTCTCGAAACCGTAAACGCGATGACCATAAACGGATGAGCCCTTCAGGATGAAGGGATGCAGCGAATCGTAGCCGCCAACCTCTGCCAGCACGATACGCCCGCCCTCGGGGGCCTCCGGGTTGACGTACGGGAGAGACACAAAATCCGGTGGGAGCGCAGGCTCTCCGTACATAGCTATGCCATGTACGGGCTCTGCCGACGCCTGCATGGGTGCAAAAGCGACAGCGCAAACTGCGGCAATTTGGCGTATAGAAGGATGATTCCTGGAATTCATGGCTGCGACGCGCCTCCCCACTGCTCGGTTGTTGTTGACGCGAAGATTACGGATCGTCCTCAACCTTTTCAAACTTTTAGGTTGGACACGTGCGGAGGATCGCGTATACCTAAGTCACTGCTCGATAGGTTTCTTGCCTGTATGAAACCTGCCTCAATAACTTGCGCCCGCCTTGTGCGGGCGCTTTTTTTTGGCCTTCAGGCATGCTTGCGATGCACGAAAACACGCGCCTCATGGGAAGCGCGTTCGATCTTGCGGTGAGGACCCGAAGGGAGCGATTCTTTGCTCTGGAAGTCGGGAGACCGGCAGAGAGAATCGCGCTAGCCGCTCGCGATCCTCTGGTAGGTGAAGCCGGTTGGTGTGGTATCGACGCCCAGTTCTGCGCTTCGTCCAGTGCTCCGGATCTGCGACCGGCGCGGGGCGGTTCTTTGGGTGAAATCCGTCCTAGTTGTGAACGCGGGAGCAGCTGTGGCCCGGGCGCGCTTTCGGGTGGCGTTTGCACGTGCGGCATCTATTGTGCGGCGACTGACACTTGCGCATGGAGAAAGACATGGCAGCACCATCGACGCCGCTCTCGGGAAAAACGGCCGTCATCACCGGCTCGAACTCCGGCATCGGACTTGGGGTCGCATGGGAGCTGGCCAAGGCGGGCGCCGATGTGGTGCTGAACTCGTTCACTGACAGTGAAGAGGATCATGCCCTGGCCAAGACGATCGCGGACGAGACCGGGACAGCCGCACGCTACATTCAGGCCGACATGTCGGACGCAACGGCCTGCCGGGCACTGATCGAAAAGGCCGGTGCGTGCGATATCCTGGTCAACAACGCGGGCATCCAGCATGTCGCGGCGATCGACGAGTTTCCGCAGGAGAAGTGGGACGCGATCATCGCGATCAACATGAACTCCGCGTTCCATACAACGGCTGCGGCGCTGCCTCGCATGCGCGAGGCTGGCTGGGGCAGGGTGGTCAACATCGCTTCGGCGCACGGGCTGACAGCCTCTCCGTACAAGTCTGCCTACGTGACAGCCAAGCACGGGGTTGTCGGGATGACGAAGGTCGTTGCACTCGAAACGGCGCGGGAGCCGATCACCTGCAACGCCGTTTGCCCGGGCTACGTGCTTACGCCCCTTGTCGAGGCCCAGATCCCTGACACGATGAAGGAATACAACATGGACCGGGAAGAGGTGATCGAGAACGTCATGCTCACTCGGCAACCCTCCAAGGAATTCGCAACTGTAGAGCAGATGGGCGGGACGGTCGTGTTTTTGTGCTCCGATGCGGCGGCGCAGATCACCGGAACGACGATCTCGGTCGATGGTGGTTGGACAGCGTTGTGAGCGACGCGGCGCGCTCCTCCCGGCGATCGGCCCCCAAGGCAGCACCGCGCCGATCCGCAAGAAAGTCCTCTGCGCCCGGCGTCAAACGCATCAACCTCGCTCTTCAGGGCGGAGGCGCACATGGGGCGTTTACGTGGGGCGTGCTGGACCGCCTGCTCGATGACGAGGGGATCGAGATCGCCGCGATCTCGGGCACATCTGCGGGTGCGCTCAATGGAGCCGCGCTGAAGGCCGGGCTGGTCGCAGATGGAGTGGGCAAGGACAGGGACGCCGCGCGCCAGAACCTCGATTGGCTCTGGGCCCAGGTCGCGGGGGAGACGGATCTGCGGCTCGCCCACTGGTTTTCCGCGCTCGCACCCCCCGTGGGGGCCGTGTCGAAGGCGCTGGAGATGACGCCACTCTTTGCCGCGGCCGACATGGCGACGCGCGTTGTCTCGCCTTACGCGTGGGGGCCGCTCTACCGCAACCCGCTCGAAGGGATCGTGTCTCGTTTCGAGTACGAGAGGGTGTGCGCAGAAACCGGGCCCTCGTTCTACGTGTCGGCGACCAACGTGCGCTCCGGCAAGATCCGGGTCTTTTCCGGCGACGAGATTTCGACCCCGGTCATTCTCGCGTCGGCCTGTCTGCCGACGCTCTTTCAGGCCGTTGAGGTGGATGATCCGAGGACAGGCGAACGCGAGGCCTTCTGGGATGGGGGATATACCGGCAATCCTGCGCTCTTTCCGCTGTTCTCGCGCAACCTGCCGCCGGACCTCGTTGTCGTGAATATCAACCCGCTGTTTCGGCCGGACATCCCGAAGTCGGCGCAGGATATCCAGAACCGGATCAACGAGATCAGCTTCAATTCGTCGCTTCTGCGCGAGCTTCGCGCGATTTCCTTCGTCAAGCGGCTGATCGCTGAAGGCCGGTTCCAGCGGGGCGAAATGGCAGACATCAACGTTCACATGATCGCGGATGACGAGCTGATGCGCGATCTCAGCGTGGCGACCAAGCTGATCCCGTCTGCTGTGGTGCTATCGCGTCTGAAGGCTGCGGGGAGAGACGCGGCGGACGCGTTTCTCAAGGCGCATCGCGCGGATCTGGGCGCGCGTAGCAGCGTCGACCTTGCGGCGATGTTCAACTAGACAGCGGCAAATCGCTTGAGGGGTCAGGCCCGTTCGGGCGCGCGGGACAAGGTGCGCGCCGCGGGGCGTGCCTCTTCGGGCGGGTTGACCACCGGCGGAATGCCTTCGGGAACGACCTCCGGCCCGCCGGGATAGACGAGGCCCGCCGAGATCACGAGCTTGGCCGCATCCTCGACCGCCATGTCGAGCTCGATCACGTCCGATTGGGGCACGAAAAGCAGAAAGCCCGAGGTCGGGTTGGGTGTTGTCGGCAGGAACACCGACACAAGTCCTTCCTCGCGCGGTATCTTTCGGGCGAGCTCGCCCTTTGTCGAGGTCGATATGAACGCGATGGCCCAGATGCCGCGCCGCGGATACTCGACAAGGCAGGCTTTGTCGAAGTTCGTTTCGGTCTGCGCGAACACCGTCTCTGCGATCTGTTTGAGCCCGTTGTAGATCGAGCGCACGACGGGCATCCGGTCTACAAGGCTTTCGGCCCACGACAGGAGCGAGCGACCGATCAGGCCCTTGGCGATCCATCCGACGAGGATCGTGAAGAGCAGGAAGATGATCACACCGACGCCGCGGATATCGATCCCGATATATTGCTCGGGTCGCCAGGCGGTCGGCACGAAGGGCAACACGAACCCGTCGATCCAGCCCACGACTGTCCAGATCAGATACGCCGTCAGACCGATGGGCGCGATCACGACGATGCCCGTCAGGAACGATGCACGCAGCGATGCAAAGAGGCCGGGACGGCGTCGGGGCGGGAGCGGGTCCATCTGTGCTTCCAGAATATTTGGCGGGCGGTCGTGCATTGGAGGCAGGCAATCTTGAGGATTGAGGTAGGCGAGTGCGGGGCTTCCCGCAAGGCTAGGGCAGAGACTCTGCCCTATGGGGAGCCCGACTTCGGGGTAATTGCGCTGATTTCGCAGGCAATGGCGGCGCCGAAACGGGCGTTGTTGAGAACAAGGGCGATGTTCGCATCGAGGCTTGCGCCCTCCGTGAGCTCAAAGATCCGCTGCAGAAGGTATGGTGTGACGGCCTTGCCCTGAATCCCGTACCTGTCCGCTTCGGCCTGAGATTGTGCAATGAGGGGGGCGAGGGTTTCTGCGGGGATTTCCGCCTCGCGGGGGATCGGCAGGGCGATCAGCTGCCCGCCCTGAAGCCCGAGGCTGGCGCGCATCGTGTGGGCCTTCGCGATGTCGGCCGCGCTGTCCATGCGAAGCGGAGCCGTCAGGCCGCTGTCACGCGACCAAAAAGCGGGTAGCGCGTCTTGCCCGACCGCGATGACGGGGACACCGAGTGTTTCGAGAACTTCGAGGGTCTTTGGCAGGTCCAGAATGGCTTTCGCCCCTGCGGCAACGACCGTGACGGGGCTTTGGGCGAGTTCCTGCAGATCCGCCGAAACGTCAAACGTGCTCTCGGCGCCCTGATGGACGCCGCCGATACCGCCCGTTGCAAAGACGGAGATGCCCGCAAGCCGCGCGGCTATCATGGTCGCCGCAACTGTCGTGGCACCGGTGGTGCCAAGCGCAAGGCACGCGGCGAAATCCGCACGGCTGACCTTCGCGACATCGTCCGCCTGCGCGAGCGCATCGAGCGTTTCCGCGTCGAGACCCACGTGAACCCGTCCGCCGAGGAGGGCGATGGTCGCAGGCACCGCCCCATGTGTGCGGACCTCCGCCTCCACGGCGCGCGCGGTCTCCACGTTTTGCGGAAAGGGCATGCCATGGGTTATGATCGTGCTCTCGAGCGCCACGATGGGGCGCCCATCTGCGCGGGCTGCAGCAACCTCGGCCGCGATGGTGATTGGCGCACTCATGCGGTGGACACGAAGAGAGCTGTGGCGGCGAGCGCATCCTCGAGCGCGGCGGCGCCTTCGTTGCCGCGGACTTCGGCGGCGATATGCGACGCCATGAACGTGTCTCCCGCGCCCGTCACCCGCACGACCGAAACGGTCGGAGGCGTGATGATCGTCAGCGCGCCATCGGAACGCGCCTCCGCCATCGCGTGGCCGCCATCCGTAACGAGAACCCGCCGTGCACCGCGGGCGCACAGGGCCTGAGCCGCCGAGGGCGCATCATCGAAAACACCGCCGCAGATCAACCCGGCTTCCACGCGGTTGAGGTAGATCGTAGCACGCGGATGGCCGAGGAGTGGCAACAGGCGCTCGGCCTTGCCCGGAGACGCAGGCGCCACGCGCAGGTCTGCCTCGGCGAAGAGATCCGACGCGGCGATCTTTGCCAGCAGCGCGTCCGACAGATTTCCGTCCAGCGCGACCAGCCCACGCCATGGCGTATTCAGGTCTGCCAGCGCACCGTCCTTGAGCGGAGAGAGGATCATGTCTCCTGCCTCCTCGAGCGAATGCGCGTCCGCGATGGCGGCCACCAGCCCGCTCTGCGCTTCGATGGCCATGTATTGATCGGTCGGAAGATCATCAGACCAGGTGATGTGATCCGTGATCAACCCCATGGCCGCGCAGGCATCCGCGAGCCCCCGCCCTTCGGAATCACGCCCCAGCACGGTCAGGAGGGCAGGGCGCATTCCTTCGCTCAGGCACGCTGTCGCGATATTGAGCGCGACGCCGCCCGGAAGCCGCTCGATACGGCCGGGCACGTCGTGGCCGAGGTTCATCGGGCGACTGGCGCGGCCGATCGTGTCCCAAAGGACTGACCCGATGCACAAAATGTCTGGTCGCGCAGGCATATGGTTTCATGCAGGCCCGCAGCGCGCCCTGCAAGCGTTGGGGGTGCGACACGATAGGCGGGGTGCGATCTCTTGCCGACGGATCGGCTCTCTCGCGGAGGGGTTGCATCCGCCTGCGATCTGACGCATACGCGCGGCACTTCGCAGGCGGCGCCGGGCCGAATGGGGGAGACATCCCTGTCAGGTCCACCGGTTGGGGCAAATGCCCCTGATGTGCCGCCGAGGTTCAAACCGGAAAGGATATCGCAAGCATGGCTTTGCCCGATTACTCCATGCGCCAGCTGCTTGAGGCAGGCGTTCACTTTGGTCACCAGACACAGCGCTGGAATCCCCGCATGGGCCAATATATCTACGGCTCGCGCAATGGCATCCACATTCTCGACCTGACCCAGACGGTCCCGCTGCTCGACGCGGCGCTGAACGCCGTTCGTGAGACGGTCGCCAAAGGTGGCCGCATCCTCTTTGTGGGGACCAAGCGTCAGGCTGCCCAGCCGATCGCCGATGCCGCCGAACGCTGCGCGCAGTACTACATGAACCACCGCTGGCTCGGTGGCACGCTGACCAACTGGCAGACCGTGTCGCAATCCATCGGCCGCCTCAAGGCGATTGACGAGCAGATGGCGTTGGGCGCCGAGGGCCTGACCAAGAAAGAGCGCCTCGGCATGGAGCGCGATCAGAACAAGCTCACCGCGTCGCTCGGCGGCATCCGTGAGATGGGCGGTGTGCCGGATCTGCTCTTCGTCATCGACGTCGCGCGCGAAGACCTCGCCGTGAAGGAAGCCAACAAGCTTGGCATTCCCGTGGTCGCCATTGTCGACACGAACTGCTCACCCGATGGTGTGGATTATATCATTCCGGGCAACGATGACGCGGCCCGTGCCATTGCGCTGTATTGCGATCTCGTTTCGCGCGCCGCGCTTGACGGCATGTCGGTGCAGATGGATGCCGCTGGCATCGACATGGGCGAGATGGAACAGGCCCTGGGAGAGGAGCTTCTCGAGGCTGCACCTGCCGAGGCCACGCCGGAAGAGCCGGCCAGCGCCTGATCCGGTCCTTTGGGGCGCGGTCTGAGTGCTGCGCCCCTGTAACGGCCGAGTGTCACCGAACTGACATGCAGGGTGGGCTTTCGCCCGCCAACCCCGATGATTCTGAGGAGAGCCTGAGATGGCAATCACCGCTGCACTGGTGAAGGAACTGCGCGACAAGACTGGCGCAGGCATGATGGATGCAAAGAAAGCCCTGACCGAAACCGACGGCGACATGGAAGCCGCGGTGGACTGGTTGCGTACCAAGGGGCTCGCGAAAGCTGCCAAGAAATCCGGCCGTACGGCTGCCGAAGGGCTTGTGGCCCTGCGCGTCGACGGCGGGACGGGTGTCGCCGTCGAGGTGAACTCCGAGACGGACTTCGTGGCCAAGAACGCCGAATTCCAAGGCATGGTTCGCGACATTGCCAGCGCCGCGCTTGGCGTGGGCGATGTCGAAGCGCTGAAGGCCGCTGATCTCGGCGGGAAATCCGTGGCTGACACGATCACCGACAAGATCGCGACCATCGGAGAGAACATGTCTGTCCGTCGGATGGAGAAGCTCGAAGGCGAGACGGTCGTTTCCTACGTGCACAACGCGGCAGCAGACGGCATGGGCACAATCGGTGTGCTGGTCGCCCTGACGGGTGGCGACGAAGCGTTCGGACGTCAGGTCGCGATGCACGTGGCCGCGGCCAGCCCGGCGGCGCTCGACGAAGCCGCGCTCGACCCTGCGATGGTCGAGAAGGAAAAGAACGTCCAGATGGACATCGCGCGCGAGAGCGGCAAGCCCGAAGCCGTCATCGAGAAGATGATCGTCGGCCGTATGAAGAAGTGGCTCGCCGAGAACACGCTGACCGGTCAGGCCTTCGTTGTGAACCCCGACCTGACGGTCGAGGCGGCAGCCAAGGAAGCGGGTGCAACCATCACCGGTTTCGTTCGACTCGAAGTGGGCGAGGGGATCGAGGTGGAGAAGGAAGACTTCGCCGCCGAGGTCGCCAAGGCCGCACAAGGCTGATCAAAAACCCCGGGCCCGGTTGCCACACGCGCGATCGGGCCCTGCGCTGCCCCAAAGCGTTGCCGTCGGTCATGCTTCGGCTGCGGCCAAAGCACCTGCTTGTGGTGTTTGACACGGCTCTTCGGCACGGAAATGAGAACGCCCCGAGGTGTTGAAACCTGCTGAGGGCCACGCGTGACCCTGTAATTGCAAGGCCACGCGCAGCAGTTCCACCACTCATGGAACGGTCATATTGTTTCAAATCAAGTTTGCCCGCGTAAGTGACGTATTCCTTACCTTAGGGAATTTTTTTACCAATCAGGCAAGAATTCTGGAGAACTGCCGCGTGTGAATGAAGGTGCGGCTCGGCGCGCTTCCAAGGATGGCAATCTTCAGAAGCTGGTGCTCTTGGTTTGGCGCGCGCCTAGGTGTGCGCTGAGAAGATCTGATTCTGCCAACTCGCCTTATGGACCGCGGCTGCCGTCGTCTCGACGTCGAGCGTCGCACGCGCGAGGCGCAGGTGCTTTTCGATCGTCGCGACAGACAGGCCAAGGGACGCGGCAACGCCCGCCACGTTCTCGCCCTCGGCGATCAGCTCGAGCACTTCGCGCTGGCGCCGTGTCAGAGGCCGCCGGGCACCGGCATGGGGCAGGGTGCTCAAACGCATGTGGACGACCCAGTTCATGGCTTCGATCTCTCGCCCGTGCCGCTCCCACGTCTCGTCTACGTCGGCCTGGGTCAAGCCGGGGGCACCACTGAGGGCCATGACCCCCTTGAGACGGCTCGATTGCTTGGGGAATGCGATCGTGTAGCCCGCCGTCACACCGAACTTTCGGTTGAGCGCCATCACCTCGAGCTCTTTCTTCGTCAAGCGACCGTTGCGTGCCTCGACCTCGGCCCATGACCACGGCGACGCTCCCTCGTTCTCCGCGGCCCAGCGCATCATCGGGGCATCACGATAAAGCCCTTTGCCCAGAAAGGAGCTCAGATATGCTTCGTCGTGTTCGGTGAGGATCAACGCGTCCAAGTGGTCGCCGAGGGCGTCCCATGCGTTGGCTCTATTAAAGCCGTAGATCAGCCGTGTGAGCCCAAACTCCGACATCCGAGCCACATGCGCTTTCCAAAGAGTGTGGATGTCGTCTTGTGCTAGTACTTCCTCGACATAGCCGAGCATCAATGGCGTCCTCAATCTATTCACGTACCGTATGGCAATTACGGCGGAATTGCACTGCTGGATGACTCTTGGATGACGGTAGAGGTGTTCGGAGGTGATGTGGTATCCATCGGGTACGCCACCCATAATTGACATAATGCAGATTAACGGAGTCTTGCAAGTGAGAACGGGGCCCTCATACCCCTACAAACACGGCTGCTGCCATGAATAGCTGCGCGCCAGTCGCACTGCTCAAGCCCGGTCTCTCAGCGTCGACCGGCAAACACATGAATCTGGTGCGCGTCCCCGACTCGCGCCTAACGTCAAGTTTCTCGCCTAGCGCGTTGTAAGATCAATCAATCTTTGCGGTGAGGCTGCGCGTCGTGGCGAGCGTCAGCCAAGCGCGTAGCCTGCGCCTCGGACTGTGCGCACGGGATCATGACCGCCGTGCAGACAGAGGGCCTTGCGCAAGCGCCCGATGTGGACATCCACGGTGCGCGTATCGACATAGATGTCGCGTCCCCAAACCCGATCAAGCAGTTGTTCGCGCGACCACACGCGCCCGGGTTTCTCCATAAAGGTCGACAGCAAGCGAAACTCCGTCGGACCCAGTTTGAGCGGTTTGTCCGCGCGGTAGACGCGGTATGTCTCCGCGTCGAGCATGATATCCTCGAACTCGAGCCGCTGCCCGACCGTTGCCGGGCGTGTGCGACGCAGCTGCGCCCGGATGCGTGCCATGAGTTCGACGACGGAGTATGGTTTGACAACGTAGTCGTCCGCGCCGGTCTCCAGGCCACGGACCCTGTCGACCTCTTCGGACCGCGCCGAGAGCATGATGATCGGTACGCCTCGCGTGTTGTTGCGGGTCTTGAGGCGACGACAGACTTCGATCCCTGACACGTTCGGCAGCATCCAGTCGAGCACGATGATGTCCGGCGATACTTCCTCGACGATCAGCAGCGCCTCCTCGCCGTTTTCCGCCCTGGCCACGCGAAAGCCCTCGGCCTCTAGGTTGTAGGCCAAGACTTCGCGTTGTGCCGGCTCATCCTCCACAACGAGCACGACGGGCTGCTCGGTTGGGCTCATACGTGCGGTTCCGTGGCTTCGATGGAGGTCCTGTCGCGCTTCGGACGGTCATCGCTCGGCATTTCGCCTTCGACAAGGTAGATGACCTGCTCTGCGATCGATGTCACATGGTCTCCCATACGCTCGATGTTCTTGGCGATGAAATGCAGATGCATGCACGCCGTGATGTTGCGCGGATCTTCCATCATGTGCGTGAGGAAGCTGCGGAAGAGCGAATTGTACATCTGGTCGACCTCGCTGTCGCGGTGCCGGATGTCCTCTGCGAGCTCCGCATCCCGCTGGATGTAGGCATCGAGGGCATCCTTGAGCATCAGCTCGACCTGGCGCGCCATGCGGCGGATCGAGCCCCCTGCCCCGTCAATCGGATGCATCTGGACAAGCACGCCCGTCCGCTTGGCGATATTCTTGGCATAGTCGCCAATGCGCTCGAGGTTGCTCGAGATCTTCATGACCGTCAGGATCGTGCGCAGATCCCCCGCAGCAGGCTGCCGCAGTGCGATGGCGCGCGCGCATTCCTCGTTGATCGTTTCTTCGAGCGCGTCGATGGCTGAATCGGCCCGCCGGATCCGCTCCGAAAGCTCGAGGTCGCTCATTTCGAGGCTCTCGGCGGCGCCGACGATCGCAGCCTCGACGAGCCCTCCCATTTTCATGATCTGCGCCTGGATCGCCTCCAGATCGCGGTCGTAGGCGGATGCGATGTGCTGTTCGTTCATTGCGCGCCCTCGGCTAGCCAATACGGCCGGTGATGTAGGATTCCGTGCGTGAATCCTTGGGGTTGGTAAAGATCGTGCCGGTCTCGTCGTATTCGACGAGATTGCCCAGGTGGAAGAACGCGGTGCGCTGACTGACCCGCGCGGCCTGCTGCATGGAGTGGGTCACGATCACGACGGAGTAGTTCTGCCGCAGCTCATCGATCAGCTCCTCGACCTGTGCCGTCGCAATCGGATCGAGGGCAGAACAGGGTTCGTCCATCAAGAGCACCTCCGGCTCCGTGGCAACCGCACGCGCAATGCAAAGGCGCTGCTGCTGGCCGCCCGAGAGACCCGTTCCCGGCTCGCCCAATCGATCCTTGACCTCGTCCCAGATGGCACCGCGGCGCAACGCTCTCTCGACGATTTCGTCAAGCTCCGCCTTGTTGCGCGCAAGGCCGTGGATTTTTGGGCCGTAGGCGACGTTGTCGTAGATCGACTTTGGAAACGGGTTCGGCTTTTGAAACACCATCCCGACCTTGGCGCGCAGTTGCACGGGGTCGACCTTGGGATCGTAGATGTCCTCCCCGTCGATCCGGATCTCGCCGTGCACGCGGGCGGTGTCGATAGTGTCGTTCATCCGGTTCATACAGCGCAGGAACGTGGACTTGCCGCAGCCTGACGGGCCGATGAAGGCGGTGACGGTCTTGTCGAGGATATCGACATCGACATCCTTGATGGCGTGGGTGTCGCCGTAGAACACTTGGCAGTTGCGCGCAGAAATCTTGACGGTGTCGGTGTCCACAAGGCGCTCCAAAGGTCTCATGTCGTTCATGGGCTCGCTCCTTACCAGCGGCGTTCGAAACGCCGGCGCAAGAAGATTGCCAGCAGGTTCATCAGGAAAAGGAAGATCAGCAACACGATTATGGCACCGGATGCCCGTTCCACAAAGGCCGGGTCAGCGCGCTGGGTCCAATTGTAGACCTGCACGGGGAGCGCAGAGGCGGGATCAAAGAGCCCTTCAGGTGGGCCAGCCGGGTATTCCCGCACGAAAGCGACCATCCCGATCAGCAGGAGTGGCGCTGTTTCTCCAAGGGCTTGAGCCAGGCCGATGATCGTGCCGGTGAGGATACCCGGAGCTGCCAGGGGCAGCACATGGTGAAAGACGGTCTGCATCCGGGAGGCCCCTACCCCGAGGGCCGCGTCGCGGATCGAGGGAGGGACGGATTTCAACGATGCGCGTGTCGCGATGATGATCGTAGGTAGTGTCATCAGTGTCAGCACCAGGCCACCGACGATCGGAGCGGATTGTGGTAACCCGGCGAAGTTGATGAAGATCGCGAGGCCCAGGATGCCGAACACGATGGAGGGCACCGCGGCGAGGTTCGAAATGTTCACCTCGATCAGGTCCGTGACCCAGTTCTTCGGCGCGAACTCCTCGAGGTAGATCGAGGCGGCGACCCCGATCGGCAGGGCCAGGCAGAGGACCACCAGCATCATGTAGGCCGACCCCAGGATCGCCACGCCGAGCCCGGCGGCCTCCGGGCGGTTTTCAGACGCATCGGGGCGCGTCAGGAACCCCCAGTTGAAGCCGACCCTGAGCAGCCCCTCGTCGCGCAACTGGTCGGCAAAGCGAAGCTGCTCGGGGGACACATTGCCATCCAGCTCAGCCGTGGCCATCGTCACGCGGCCCTTGAAGTAGCCATCGATCCGGCCGTTCGCGAGGATCTCGAACTGGACGGTTTCACCGATCCGGTCTGGATTGGTTTGTACCCAGCTGCGCAACGTGGCAGGCGCCTCGCCCGAAACGAGGTCTATGGGGTCGACGCCGATAGCCTCGGCGTCCAACCCGGCCTCTGCGAGCGCCGCATCGAGATTGCTTGCGATGATCGAGCGGTAGACGCCCGTTTTCATCAGAGCGGCCTCTGCGGTGTCGACCTCTTCCTGCGTGATGGTCATCGGGATCGACAACGTGGCCTGCCGAAAGGCCGACAAGCCGTTCAGGAGGATCGACGTCAGCAAACCAACCAGCGCCAGAACCCCGAGCGTGACGGCAATCGCACCGTAGAGACGAAAGCGCGCCTCGGCGGCGTTACGTTTCCGCGTGCGCTCATCGAGCACAAGGATTGACGACTTGGGCTTGGAGTGCGGGATCGGAACGCCAGAAGCGGTGGCATCGGTCATTCGTACTGCTCCCGGTACTTGCGGACGATGTAGAGCGCCAGAACATTCAGCGCGAGGGTGATCACGAAGAGGGTTAGCCCAAGGGCAAAGGCGACGAGGGTCTCGGGGCTGGAAAAGTCCGTGTCACCGGTAAGTTGCGAGACGATCTTCACCGTCACTGTCGTCATTGCCTCGAAGGGGTTCACGACCTCTCCGAGCGACGTGAACTGTGCTGCCGCGGCCCCTGCCCCCAACACGACGATCATGGTCTCGCCAATGGCCCGAGACGCGGCAAGAAGGACTGCTCCCATGATGCCCGGGAGTGCGGCAGGGACGATCACCTGCCGAATGGTCTCGGATTGGGTCGCACCCAGCCCCAGCGAGCCATCCCGCATGGCTTGCGGCACGGCGTTGATGATGTCGTCCGAGAGCGAGGACACGAAGGGGATCAACATGATGCCCATGACGAGCCCGGCCGTCATGACAGACGACGAAGACGTCCCGAGTCCCAGCGGTTCGGCGAAGTAGTCGCGCAGGGCCGGACCCACGGTGATGAGGGCAAAGAGGCCGTAGACAATGGTCGGGATGCCCGCGAGCACTTCGATCAGGGGCTTGGCGAAGGCGCGCACCCGAGGCGACGCGTATTCCGACATGTAGATGGCCGCAAAGAGGCCAATCGGCACGGCGACGAGCAACGCAACGAGCGAGATGTAGAGCGTTCCCCACAGCAGCGGCAGGATCCCGAGTTCGGAGTTGCCGCGGAAATCCGGTGACCACGATGTGGAAAGGAAGAATTGCTGCCAATGGTACGCTTCGAAGAAGCGGAAGGTCTCGAAGAGCATCGACAGGACGATCCCCAGCGTCGTCAGGATCGCAATGGTCGAGGCAATGATAAGGAGCGCCTTGATCCCCGCCTCGACAACGTTGCGTGCGCGAAAATCCTTGCGTGCACGCGAAACCGACAGCGCGAGCCCGCAGGCCGCGAGTGCCAGCACCAACACCGTCAGAATGGATTTGGAACGCTGTGTCGCCGCCCGCAATTCTTGCGCGGCTCGCAAGACGGGCGTGGTGATCTGGCTGGTGACGATCTGGCCCGCCTCTTGCAGGCGGGTTGTGATGTCAGCGACGTCCGCGCGCGGGTTGCGTGCGACATCTTCTGTCATCAGGCCGGCCTCGACCGCCGCGGACACGCCATCGGCTGTGCGCCGTATCTCCGCCATCACCAATCCACGCGACGATCCCTCGCCGATGGCGTCCTCCGGGATCATTTGCGCGATCCGCCCCTCGATGACGATGGGAGAAATCAGCAGCCATGCGGCCAGAACCAGAAGCGACGGCACCGTCGTCGCAAGGATCGCTGTCCACCCATAGTAGTTCGGCAATGAGTGCAGCGCCCGGGTATCCCCACCTGCGCTGGCAACGGCGCGGGAGCGCGCGACACCAAAGCCGATCGCTCCCAAGGTAAAGACGGCCAGAACAATCCAGAGGACTGGCATCGAACACCTCATCTATCAAAAGCTTGGAACGCGGCCCGTTCGCCCCGTTCCGAACACCACCCTTCGCGGAGGCTTGGCGCGAACCGGGGGACACCTCCCCCGGTCCAGTGCCGGGCCAAGCGCCCGGCGAATTTTGCGTCAGGAGCCGGAGCCCATCGTCTGCTCGTCCTGGATCATCTGCTGGGTCTTGGACAGCTCGGGATCCGATACGAGGCCGTATTGCGCAAGCGGGCCACCCGGGCCTGCTACCTCGTTGGATACAAAGAACTGCGCGAATTCCTTGAGGCCCGGGATCACGCCGATATGTGCCTTCTTGACGTAAAAGTAGAGCGGGCGAGACACCGGGTACTCTCCGGTCGAGATCGTCTCTGTCGACGGAGCGACACCGGACATCGTGGCGACCTTCAGCTTGTCCTGGTTATTCTCGTAGAACGCCAGGCCGAACACGCCCACACCCGTCGAGTTGGCGTCGATCCGGGCGAGGGTTTCGGTGTAGTCACCGTCGATGTCGACGGAGCGGCCGTCGGTGCGCACGGACATGCATGCGTCTTCCGCGGCGTCTTCGTCCATCGCCGCTTCCATGGCTTCGAATGCACCGAATTGCTCACATCCGACCAGCAGGACCTTCTCTTCGAAGACTTCGCGCGTGCCGTGTTTGGTGCCGGGGATGAAGGCCTGTATTTCGACTTCGGGCAAAGACGGGTCAACTTCGTTCCACATGGTGAAGGTATTATCGACGAGCGCACCATCGACAAAATGCTGTGCGGCCAGGGCCTTGTACCAGTGCTCTTCCGTGAATGCGGTGAAGGCGGGGCCGTCTATCTGGCTGGCAAAGACGATGCCGTCATAGCCGATGCGGACTTCGATGATGTCCGTCACACCGTTGGCGGCGCATGCTTCGACTTCACCGGCGCGGATGGCGCGGGAGGCGTTTGCGACGTCGATGGTGTTGGCGCCAACGCCGTCACAGAAGCGCTTGAGGCCCGCCGAGGAGCCACCCGACTCGACGACAGGCGTCGGGAAATCGGTGTTCTCGCCAAACACTTCAGCGACAATCGACGCGTAGGGCAGAACCGTCGAGGAGCCAGCGACCTGGACGTTGTCGCGGGCGAACGCGGCAGTCGCGGAGACAGCCGTGATAGCAGCAAGCGAGACGGTCAGCTTTGTGAGAGACATTTGCATTCTCCATGCTTTGAATTGGCAGCGGCCCCGATTCCTGTCTGCTGAGGGCCTGTGTGACGCGGAGTACGCATCGCTCATTGGCCTTTTGTGTAGGTTTTGTAACGGTTGTGTAACGATCTCCGGTGTCAGTGCGGAATCCTTGCCAGTGTGCCGCCACGTCATGGTCCGGGCCGCGATGTGTAGGGCCCGAAGCTGGTGGAATTGGCAGTTTGGAGGGGGCTCAGGCCTCTGCCGGCAACAAAACCGTAAACACGGATCCCTTCCCGGGCACGCTCTTGATCCGCATGCGCCCGCGATGCCGGTTCAAGATGTGCTTGGCGATGGCGAGGCCGAGCCCCGTGCCGCCCTTCTCGCGCGAGCGATGCGCGTCGACGCGGTAGAAGCGCTCGGTCAGGCGCGGGATGTGCACCGGATCGAACCCTTCGCCATGATCGACGACATCCACCTGAATGGCTGGGCCGCGAAACGCGAGCTCCCGCCCGCGCGCCGACACGCGGACTTCGACAGACCCGCCGCTTGCCCCGTACTTGATCGCGTTCTCGATCAGGTTCGAGAAGACCTGTGTCAGCTGATCCGGATCGCAGGGGGCAATCAGTTCGTCCCCGTCCCCGGCCACTTCATGTTGCAGCGTCACCCCCACCTGTTCTGCCATCGGATGCAGCGCCGAGATGGTTGACGCGACGAGCTCATCGATCCGGATACGCTCTGTGGGACGCCGCCGTTCAGAGCTTTCCACGCGGGTCAGCGACAGAAGATCGTCCACCAGACGGTTCATGCGCTCGCCTTCGCGTTCCATGATGCCGAGAAACCGATCCCGTGCGTCCGGATCGTCCCGCGCGGCGCCCCGCAGTGTTTCGATGAAACTCAGCAAGGCGGTGAGCGGCGTCTTGAGCTCATGGGTGACGTTTGCCACGAAATCCCGCCGCATCTCGCCTGCCCGCTCCAGCTCTGTGACGTCTTCGAGCGTGACGAGAATCGCCTCTCCCTGCTCGCCGGTGACCGCCGAAACGACGACATGGAACACCGAATCATGTTCACCGGACGGCAGATTGAACCGAGTGGATTGCGTCCCGCCCTCATCCAGCACCTGCTCGATGGTGTCGATCAGGGCAGGCTGCCGAAGCACGGCGACGTGGTGACGGCCAACGGCATTGGCGCCGAAAATCTCTTCGGCGGAGCGGTTCATCGTCATGATACGTGCGTCCCGCCCAATCAGAATAAGGGGTATCGGGATGGCACTTATGATCGATGTGGTCGCGCGGGAGTGCATGTTCTGAGCTCAATTGGGTCGGGGCGAAGCCGGTAGAGATCCGGCGCCGGAAGGGTGCTCCTTCCCTCGTGAGATTGCGACCAAAACGCAACCTCATCGTGACACTCGCACAAAGCGCGAGCTTACTGCTATGGTTTCACCTATGAGGTGAGGTAGTGTTGCGAGATGTCAGACCGTATGTCGTCGAAGCGTGAAGACCCTGTGTCGGTTCCGTCGGCCAAGCCCTCATCGATTGTTTGGGTTGGCCCATCCACCGTTCTGGAACGCGTGGCGGAAGATACGCTCAATGCGGCTTTCCCATTGCTTGGCCCTGCGCGCCGGATCTCGCTTAGCCGACTTGTGGAACTGGAGTACGATCTGACCGCCAGACGGGACATCGATGCGGTGATCTCACCGCTCTTCTGGCGAGGTGGCGACGGGATCGAAACGGCACGCTTGCTCGAACGTATGGGCTTCCGCAACTCCTACCGGATCGTCACACCCGTCTTGCCGCGACCGGACATCGTGTTGCGTGAGATCCGTGTCGCCTGCCCGGCGATTGACATCGATCTCATCCCGTTGGCCGGGTTCTCGGTCAAGGATTAGGGCCGCTATTGCCCCGCGCTTCTGCGGCTGCGGCGGCAACACCGGCGTCGAACTCCGCGATGAGGCTGTCCGGGTCTTCCAGCCCGACCGACACCCGGAAGAAGCCTTGCGAGATGCCGATTGCCTGCCGCGCCTCTTCCGTCAGGCCACGATGTGACGAGGTGGGGGGGTGCGAGAGTGTGGTACCGACGTCTCCCAAAGTGGGGGCGAAAGGCAGATCCGGCATCGCGCGCACCAAGGCATTGGCCGCTGCCCGTCCGCCATCGACCTCGAAGCTCACCATGTTTCCCCCGCGCGGCCCAAGAAGGGCACTTGCGCGTTCCGCGTCGGGGTGGTCGGCGCGCGTGGGATAAAGGACGCGACGCACCCCCGGCATCTCTGCCAAGGCATCCGCGAGCGTCTGCGCCGTGGCTTCAGCGCGATCGTAGCGCAGTGCAAAGCTGTGCAGCCCCCGCTCGGCCAGCCAGCAATCGAACGGAGAAGGCGTCATGCCCCACGTGGCAACGGCCGTATCGATCCGCTCGCGCACATCGGGGTCGCGGGCTGCAACCCAACCGAGCGTCGCATCGGAATGCCCTGCGAGTAACTTGGTGACAGAGTGCAGGACGACGTCCGCACCATGGTCAAACGCACGAAACCCCCGCGGCGTGGTGAACGTGTTGTCGATCACGAGGGCGATCCCGCGCTCTCGGCACAGAGTGGCAATTCCCGCGACGTCGGCGACGCGGATGGTTGGATTGGCGACGACCTCGATCAGGACTGCGCGGGTTTCGGGCCGCAAGGCCGTTTCGACCGCAGCAGCCTCCGTGGCATCTGCCAGGGAGGTGGCGATGCCAAAGCGCGGCAGGTCTTCCTGCATCAGCCGCAGCGACCGGCCGTAAAGCTGATCACCGCCCACGACATGGTCCCCCGCCTTGACGAGGCCAAGAAGTGCGGTGCTCACAGCCGCCATGCCGGAGCCTGTCATCACGCCGTCTTCGGCGCCCTCGAGCGCGTCAATCATCGACGCGGCGACGGCTGCATTCGGATGCCCCTCGCGCGCATACGTCCATCCGGCGAGCCTGCCTTCGTACTGCGCATCAAGCGTGTCCGGGCTCTCGGCCGCGTAGACGACACTGGGTTGCAACGGGCTGGCAACGGGCCGGCTGGCGCTTGTCGGCCAGGGTACCCGCCGTCCTGGCTGCTCATGCCAGTTCTTCCCTCGGCGCATCGGTAGATCCTTCTTCTGGGAGAGGCGCGCAGGGCCCGTCACGGGCCGCAGCGCGTGCCCTAGAGCTTCACGAGCCCCGCGCGGAACCGTGCCGCGTTTTTCTGGTAACCTTCCGCGCTTCGGAGCAGCCCGGCGATCTGTTCTTCGCTCAACTGGCGCACGACCTTGCCCGGGCTGCCCATCACGAGCGATCCGTCCGGGATCTCCTTGCCCTCCGTGATCAAGGCGCAGGCGCCGATGAGGCAGTTCCGCCCGATCCGCGCGCCATTGAGAATGGTCGCGCCCATGCCGATCAGCGAATGGTCCCCGATCGTGCACCCGTGCAGCATGGCCTTGTGGCCGATCGTGCAGTTTTCTCCCACCGTCAGCGGATAGCCCATGTCCGTGTGGCAGATGGTGTTTTCCTGGATGTTCGATCCGGCGCCGATCTCTATGCGCTCGTTGTCGCCCCGCAGGACGGCGCCGAACCAGACGCTTGAACGGGGTGCCAGAACAATATCGCCAATAACGACGGCGGATGGGGCGACCCACGCGTCTGATGCGGCGTTCGGGGCGGTTCCGTCCAGGGAATAAAGGCTCATGTCATCTCCTCGAATTCGGTTTGCAAGTGGCGCACGTGATCCCGAAGGCTGGGCTGTTGCGGGCGGCGCAGCCGCTCTGCGGAAACGATCGTGCGCAACCTCTCTTCGGTGGCGTCGAGATCGTCGTTGACGAGGACGTAGTCATAGCCATCCCAGTGGCTGATCTCGTCCCAACTCTTCTGCATGCGCTTGGAGATTACGTCGGCTCCATCCTGGCCGCGCGACACCAGCCTGCGTTTCAGCTCCGGGATCGACGGCGGCAAGATGAAGATCGACAAGGTGTGCCGCCCCAGTTCCGAGTTCCGGATCTGCTGTGCACCCTGCCAATCCACGTCAAACAACACGTCGCGCCCCGAATCGATGGCCTCCCGGACCGGTTCCGCCGGCGAGCCGTAGAAATTGCCGAAGACGAACGCGTGTTCGAGCATCTTGCCTTCAGCGACCATCTGCTTGAAGCGCGATTCCGAGAAAAAATGGTAGTGCTCACCGTCGTTCTCGCCCGGGCGCGGGGCGCGCGTGGTGGCCGAGACAGAGAATGTCAGCGTCGGATCCCACGCCATGAGCCGGCGCGCCAGTGTGGATTTGCCCGCGCCCGAGGGCGACGACAGGATCATGAGTAGCCCGCGCCTGACCGACATTCGCTGCCTCCCCTTCATTCGTTCGTTGGACAGGTGGTGACCAAAGCCACTGGCCCGGTCAACCCCGTTCCGACCCGACCGCGTGTGCGGCGTTGCGCCCGGTTCGAGCGATCTGGGAACCGGCGGCAAGGTGTTAACGATGCGAACGCATTTTTCAGACAATCCCATCAAAACCTGACATATTAGGAATTGGGTAACCGATCGTCGGTGTGGGCTGAGCAGTCCCGGTCTCGAACCGCTTCCGCACAACATGTTGGGGCGTTGCGAGAGTAGCGGCGATCGTATGGGGGGAGTATCGCCGGGGTGTGTCGCGCAAGCGTGCCTCCCCGCGCATCAGGTAAGGGAGGCCGCGATGGCCGATCGTATCAATGGACCCGACACCCCCGGCCCCAAGGTGAGCGGAGGCCGCGCACCGGGGGACGTGATTTCACTGCACACGATCGCTCAGGATGCCCGTTTTCCGGTGGTCACAAAGCTTGAGGCCTATTGGCAGGGGCTCCGGGGAACGCGTCTGCTTCCCGCGCGCGCGGAAGTGGATCCGCGCCATATCGAAGATACGCTCGAGTATGCCTTCATCGCGGAGCGGATCGCGCCTGGGATGGCGCGCTTTCGGCTCGCAGGCCTTCACCTGAACGACCTGATGGGCATGGAGGTGCGCGGCATGCCCGTGAGCGCCTTCTTCACGCCAGATGCGCGCAAACCCCTGAGCGAGGCGATGGAGCACGTGTTCGACGATCCGGCCATCGTGCGGATGGAGCTGAAGGCCGAGACAGGGATCGGGCGTCCAGCCATCGACGCCCGGCTGCTTCTGCTGCCGCTGAAGAGCGATTTTGGAGATGTCAGCCGCGCCCTCGGCTGCATGGTCACGATGGGCTCGGTCGGTCGCACACCTCGCAGGTTTTCCATCGCGAGCACCGAGGTCGATGCCATCGCCGGACCGGAGCACGCCGGCGACCGCCGGATCAGCGGCTGGTCCAAGGGCCTGCGCAACGCGCAGCCCGGCGCGCGCCCCCAGACAGAGACGAGGGTCCCCGAACCCGGATTGGCGGAGGCACCGGCACCCTTCGAGGGCAGCACCGCATCCCGGGATGAAGCGCGCGCCACGCCGACAGCATCGGGCGCGCGGCCTGATGGGCGCCCGAACCTCTACATCGTGCATAGCTCCGACTGACTTTCCGAAGGGCGAGCGCCGCTCCGGCCAACAGACGCAGCATGCGCGGCGCTGCGTTCCAACTAGCGGACAGGCGCCCCTTGGGCGAAGCGCTCGCGCGGCGTGGATCCGGAGATTTCGAGGATAAGCTTGCGCTTGATCGCTTCGGCGAAGGACGCGCGTGTGTCTGCCGTGACGACAAACGCATGCTGCCCGCCGATGATATGGTCGGCATAGAGCGCTTCGAGCCCGCCTTGCGCCCGCCCGGGATCGCCGGGGCGCAGGATCGGGAGGGCGTTGATCGTTACGCCTGCACCCAGCACCTGTTGGCGCGCGTCTTCGATCGGACGGCCGGAGTAGTTCCTGATACTGTCGCCGGAGAAATCGATGACGCGCCGCCAGCCGTCGATGTCGTTGGTCTCCATCAGCTCCAGACCCTTGAGAAGGGCTGAGCCGATGGCGTTTCGTCCGATGGCCCGGCGCGGCGGTTCCAGAATGCGCGCTGCAAACAGCTCCGCCTGCTCTGCGTTCGCGATCCGTGTCCAGTCCGCCACGACAACCTGGTTGGCTGCCCACTCCACATAGGTCACCGCTATGGAGCCATAGGCCGTGTTCGCAATCGCGGCGAGGACCTCGGGATCCATGATCGCCGTGGCATAGCCCTCGCGCTGGAGGAGGTATTCACGGCTGTCGATGGAGCCCGACGCGTCGGCCAGCAGAACCAGCTCGAGGTCCGTGTCCTGGGCCTGCGCCACGCCTGCCCAACACGCCAGTATCGCCGCTCGCCACCAGATCATGCCCACCTCCGTATTTCGGGCGAGCGTAGGATGCTACGCGGCTCTCTCCAAGAACCGAATCGGCGATGCGTTGTGCCACCGACATTATGCGCCGGGCAGAAGGCGCGCTCTTGCTTCGGAACCCGCAAACGAAAACGGGCGGAGCCCTGCCCCGCCCGTTCTGCATGCATGCTGCTTAAAGCCTACCCGGTTGCGCGCGCGCGGTCGCGCCGGTTCGAAAGCTCCTCGGCGACGAGGAAGGCCAGCTCAAGCGATTGCGTGGCGTTCAGACGCGGATCGCAGGCCGTGTGGTAGCGGTCGCTCAGATCCTCGTCGGACACGGCCTGAAGCCCGCCGGTGCACTCGGTCACGTCCTGACCGGTCATCTCGAAATGCACACCGCCCGGCGTCGTGCCCGCATCCCGGTGAGCGGCGAAGAACTCGCGCACTTCGCCGAGTACCCGATCGAAGGGGCGCGTCTTGTAGCCGGAGGCGGACTTGATGGTGTTGCCGTGCATCGGATCGCAGACCCAGACAACATTCGCGCGTTCGCTCTTCACCGTTTCAATCAAGCGGGGAAGATGCTCGGCGACCTTGCCCGCGCCGAAGCGCGAGATCAGGGTCAGGCGCCCTTCGTCGTTCTCCGGGTTCAGCGTTGCCATGAGCTGCTTGAGATCGTCCGACGTCATCGAAGGGCCGCACTTCAGGCCAATCGGGTTCGAAACGCCGCGGCAGAACTCGACATGCGCCCCGTCAGGCTGGCGCGTCCGATCCCCGATCCAGATCATGTGGCCGGAGCCGGCGATGGTGTGGCCGGTGGTCGAGTCGACGCGCGTAAGCGCTTCTTCGTACTCCAGAAGGAGCGCCTCGTGCGAGGTGTAGAAATCCACTGTTGCGAGGTTCTCGACCTGCTCGGCACTGATCCCGGCCGCCGACATGAAGTCGAGCGCATCGGCGATGCGGCCGGACACTTCGCGGTAGGCCTGCGCCTTGTCTTCCGCGGCAAACCCGGTCGTCCAGGAATGGACCCGGTGGATGTCGGCAAAGCCTCCCGTGGAAAAGGCGCGCAGCAGGTTCAGCGAGGCGGCGGCCTGCGTGTAGGCCTCCAGCATCTTGTCCGGGCGAGGGATCCGCGCTTCGGGGGTGAATGGCAGGTCGTTGATGATGTCGCCCCGGTAGGACGGCAGCTCGACGCCATCGATGGTTTCCGTGGGAGCAGACCGCGGCTTCGCGAATTGCCCTGCCATGCGGCCGACCTTCACCACGGGGACCTTCGCGCCGTAGGTCAGCACAACCGCCATTTGCAGCATCACCTTGAAGGTGTCCCGGATCGTGTCGGCCGAGAACTCCGCAAAGCTCTCCGCGCAGTCTCCACCCTGAAGTAGAAACGCCTCACCGCGTCCGGCCTTGGCGAGCTCTCCGCGCAGGCGGCGGGCTTCGCCGGCAAAGACCAGCGGCGGGTACTTCGACAGTTGCGCCTCGACAGCGTTCAGCGCGTTTGCATCCGGATAGTCCGGCATCTGCACACGCGGTTTGGCCCGCCAGGCGGATTTGGTCCAGGTCGAAGGAGTGGCGTGCGCTGCGGCAGACATGGGGCGCTCCTGTTTACGTTGTTACCGTTAGCGGAGCGCTCTATAGCCCCTTCCGCCAAGGGCCGCCACGGCAAAACGACGCGGCACGCAGCGAAGCGCGCGCCCACCCCGAACAAGCCCGCGCAAGGACGGCTCAAACAGGGTTTGGCGATAGCCCGTCCCCGCTAATTGCGCGCATCGGATCCTGCACGCGCGGTCAACCCTTCAGCAGATTGTCAGAATGGCTCTTGCGGAGCGCGCACGAATTTGGCCCTTTGGGGCGACACGAGTAGGCGCGGAGCCATGGCACATCCCTCCTTCCAATCCGTGGACCCCTCCGAAGGGTCAGCTGGCGCCCCCCAGGCCGCGCGCAAGCCGCGTGAGTTTGTCTTTGTGTTGCTCGACCAGTTCACGATGCTCTGCTTCGCCTGCGCGATCGAACCGCTCCGCATCGCCAATCGCATGGCAGGTCGTGACCTCTACAGATGGCGTATTCTCGGAGAAGGCGGAGTGCCTGTCCGCTGTTCGAATGGCGTCGCATTCGGGGTCGACGGGGATTTTGTCGAAGTCGGTCGCGATGACACGGTGATGCTGTGCGGCGGGATCGACATCCAATCCGCCACCTCCAAGCGGCTGATCAACTGGCTGCGCAGGGAAGCCCGCCGGGGAATCACCGTCGGAGGGCTCTGCACCGCAGGGTATTCGCTGGCGCGCGCAGGCCTGATGGATGGCAAGCGCGCCACCATCCATTGGGAGAACCAGGACAGTTTTTCCGAGGAGTTTCCGGAGGTGACGCTCACCAAGTCGGTCTTCGTGATCGACGGCAACCGGATTTCCACTGCAGGCGGAACGGCCTCGATCGACCTGATGCTCAAGCTCATCGCCCGGGATCACGGAGAGGAACTGGCGGGATTGGTGGCCGATCAGCTGATCTACTCGTCGATCCGGACAGATCAGGACACGCAGCGGCTGTCCATCCCGTCGCGGATCGGTGTGCGCCATCCCAAGTTGGGCCAGGTGATCCAGGTGATGGAGCAGAATATCGAGGAGCCGATTTCACCGGCGCTTCTTGCGCGTGATGTAGGCTTGTCGACCCGTCAGCTGGAACGGCTGTTTCGCCGGTATCTCAATCGTTCGCCCAAGCGCTACTACATGGAGCTGCGCCTCCAGAAGGCGCGCAACCTGCTCTTGCAGACGGACATGTCGGTGATCAACGTGGCGCTTGCTTGCGGCTTCACTTCGCCCTCACACTTTTCGAAGTGCTACCGCGCGCGATACGAGACGACGCCCTACCGCGAGCGCGGGGCCAGCGCGGCCAATTCAACGGCGCGGGCGACTACCACCAATCCTTGATCTGGCGCACATCGCCGGAGATCTGGAAATCGAGGATGCGCACTCCGTCCTCGCGCAAGTGGCTCAGGAGATAGACGTAAGCGTATGTATCTTTTGACCAATACGCGATGACTTCGCGCGTGACGTTTTCTGCGAGGCTTTCGAGAACAAGGTGATCCGACGAGTCAAACGGCGCCAGCGTCCGCTTGTAGCGATCCTCGAGCACGCGCACACGGCCCAGTGACATCAGGGCCGGCGGAGAGAAGCGGCTGACGAGCGCGACGAAATCGCGGTCGTTCATCAGGCGATCCAACTCTGCGCGCATATCAGCCGCGCTGTCGAAGACAGGCAGCCCGGCACTGTCTTGTGCTGGCACGGCCGGGGCAAGCGCAACGGCGATCAGCAGGGTCAGAGAAGCGGCGAGGCGGCGCATTGTCGGGCTCCGGATGTGGTTTTCCGCATCAGGCCACGTCGCGCGGTGCGCTTCAACCACTATGCTCCGACGTGTGGGACTTTAGCCGCCGGGCGCGACCGTCATGCGATAGAGCGTGCCGTTGCCTTCGGACAGGAACCAGACCGCCCCGTCCGGTCCGACCCGCACATCGCGGATGCGCGCTGTTTCGGGTGTCGAGATCCGTTCGACCTCGCGCACATTCGAGCCCTGGACATCGAGCCGCGAGATCAGGTCCGAGTTCAGGGAACCGACGAGGATGTCGCCGTCCCACTCGGCGAACATGCTGTCTGCGACGAAGGTCATGCCGGACGGCGCGATCGACGGGTCCCAGTAGTGCCTGGGCTGCGCAAGGCCGGGGCCCTCGGTGCCTTCGCCAATGCGGAAGCCAGAATAGTGCCGGCCGTAAGAGATCGTGGGCCACCCGTAATTGGTCCCGGCCTCGATCAGGTTCACTTCGTCACCACCGCGCGCACCGTGCTCGACCGTCCAAAGCCGCCCGCGCGAATCAAGCGCCGCGCCTTGCGGGTTGCGGTGTCCGTAGGTGAAGATTTCGGGCTGCGCGCTGCCCTGGCCGACAAACGGGTTGGATGACAGCGCCTGTCCATTCCGTGTCAGGCGGAGAACGGAGCCGTTTTCGTTGCTCAGATCCTGCGCGGAAGGGCGATCCCCGCGATCGCCGGTCGTCAGGTAGAGCACGCCATCTCGCCCCTCGACGATCCGCGAGCCGAAATGGCGGCCGCCAGAGGAGCCGGGCTCCATCTCCCACAGCGTCTCGACATTTTCGAGGCGCCCAGCATCCGAAGACAGCTGGCCACGGGCGAGCGCCGTGCCGGCACCACGCCCCTGTGCCCTGGAATACGTCAGGTAAATCTCACGCGTTTGGCTGAAATCGCGCGGCACGAGCACATCGAGCAGGCCACCCTGCCCCTGAGCCGCGACATCCGGCAGGCCCGCCACGCTCTGCTGGGATCCGTTGGGTCCGATGTGCAATAGCGCGCCGTCGCGCTCGGTGATCAGGATTTCCCCGCCCGGGAGGAACCCGAGCGCCCAGGGCACGTCGAGCCCGGTGACGATCGGTTCGATTAGGACCGATCCGGCCTCTGTCGATCGGGTTTCGGCGGAATGGACCGGCGCGGCGAGCGCGAGGGCCATCGCCAGGGCAAGCGTCGTGGAGCGCATGGGAACCTCAGTGATGCGAGCGGCGTCCCCTCAGAGATATGGGGATTGCCGCCGGATCAAGGGGTGCCACAGGCGCTTCACGACGGTGTCAGCGTCAATCCGCAGAATTGGAGCGCGACGGATGGAAGATGCGGCGCGTCAGATCGCCGAGCGCGGCGGCCCGTGCCTTGTGGGCTGCGTTGAAGGCTGCGCGGTGGCGGGCGGAGGGCGATGTCTCGATCATGACGGGGTCCTTTCGGATAAAGTGTGTTTGATGAAGTCGTATATGGGCCGTTTGCAGACTATCCACAAACGAGACTTTTAATCCCTTCAGACAAGATATACTTATCTGAAGATGTCGAGCCGCTTGCCGCCCCTCACCGCGCTCCGTGCATTTGAAGCCGCCGCGCGCCATCTGTCCTTTGCAAAGGCGGCGGACGAGTTGGGTGTCACCCCGGCTGCGCTCTCGTTCCAGATCAAGTCGCTCGAGGCGCATCTCGGCCGCCCCGTTTTCCGGCGTCTCAATCGCGCCGTGGAATTGACGGAGGCAGGCCGTGCTCTCGCTCCGGGGCTGACGGATGGTTTCGGCGCGCTGTCTGCGGCGTGGCGCGCGGCGCTCCGCGTGACCGACAGCACCACGCTGACGGTGACCGCCGGGCCGGCCTTCACGGCAAAATGGCTCGCGCCGCGGCTCTTTGATTTTGCGTCCAAGCACCCGGAGATCGAACTCAGGTTCGTGGCGTCCCTGAAGATCGCGGACTTCGAGCGCGATCAGGTCGATGTCGCGATCCGGTTCGGGCATGGCGCCGGGCCGGGCTACTACGCCAAGCCGATCCTCGCCGATTGGATGTCGCCGATGATGTCCCCTGCCCTCGCAGAGAGGATCAAGAGGCCCGAAGATCTCGCCGCGGCCACGCTCTTGCACCAGGACGACCTGCTGGACCTGCTGCCGGATCTGAGCTGGTCGGCGTGGTTTCGGCTGAACGATCTTGGCGCGGCGCCGCGATCCGGCCCGCGCTTCAGTCAGGCCGACCACGCATTGGACGCCGCGCTGGCCGGGTCGGGGGTTGTGCTGGGGCGCTCGTCGCTCGCCGCGCAGGATCTCGCCGAGGGTCGGCTCGTTGCGCCGTTCGACCTTGGGTTGATTATCTCCGCGCGGTATCGCGTCGTCTTTCCCGAGGGCGCCGAGACCCGACCGCAAGTCGCGGCGTTTCGGGATTGGATTGAGCACGAGGCCCAAATTGCGACGGCGGCCCTGCCTGCACCCTCCCGGCTTGTGCCTCTGAGTGAGATTCCGCGTTGATTTGCGCTCGTTTCCGACCGTTGTGCACTTTATGGGCGCTTTCCAAGACGGTCTGCGACGTTTAGGTTCCGTCGCCAGAATCAGAACACTCAGGGAGACACCACATGAAGAAGTTGCTGCTTGCGAGCGCCGCTGTCCTCGCCGCCACGCCGGCCCTCGCCGATGGCCATGAGCTGAAGCTCGGAATCATCCTTGGCTTCACCGGCCCGATTGAATCGCTGACCCCGGCGATGGCCGCGGGCGCCGAGATGGCGATGGCGGAAGTGACCGAGTCCGGCCTTCTGCTCGACGGCAAATCGATCACTGCCGTACGTGCCGACAGCACCTGTGTGGACAGCGCCGCGGCAACTGCAGCGGCCGAGCGCCTGATCACCTCCGACGGAGTGAAGGGCATCATGGGCGCCGATTGCTCCGGTGTGACGGGCGCCGTGCTCTCGAACGTTGCTGTGCCCAACGGCATGGTGATGATCTCGCCGTCCGCGACCTCGCCCGCTCTGACCGCGGCCGAAGACAACGGCCTCTTCTTCCGGACCGCGCCCTCGGACGCGCGCCAGGGCGCCGTTCTTGCCGAGATCCTGCTTGAGAAGGGCATGAACGAAGTCGCCGTGACCTACACCAACAACGACTACGGCAAGGGCTTTGCCGATGCGTTCGAGGCCTCCTACACGGATGGCGGCGGCTCGGTCACGCTGGCCGCCTCGCACGAAGACGGCAAGGCAGATTACACCGCCGAAGTCGGCGCGCTGGCAGCGGCGGGCGGCGATGCACTCGTCGTGCTGGGATACGTTGACCAGGGCGGTGCGGGTGTCATCCAGGCGTCCCTCGACAGCGGCGCGTTCGACATGTTCGCCCTCGGCGACGGTATGATCGGCGACGCCCTCACAGAGCGCTTCGGCGGCGATATCGATGGCACCATCGGCACGGCTCCGGGCAGCGAGAACGAAGGGTCCGCACTCTTTGCTGACATGGCATCGGCGGCTGGAATCGATGGAACCTCCGTCTATGCGGGCGAAAGCTACGACGCGGCGGCGCTGATCCTGCTCGCAATGGCGGCTGCTGGCTCCCACGAGCCGGGCGATTATGCCGAGCACATCATGGACGTGGCCAACGCGCCGGGTGAGCAGATCCTGCCGGGCGAACTGGCCAAGGCGCTCGAGATCATCAACGGCGGCGGCGATGTCGACCTCGTGGGCGCGACGGGCGTTGAGCTCGTCGGTCCGGGTGAAGCCGCTGGCTCGTATGCCGAGTTTTCGGTGGACGGTGGTGCCCTGACGGTTGTGGGCTACCGCTGAACATGACGCGATGCGGGCGGAGGGGACAGCTCCCCTCCGCACCGGCGCGTTCCTGATCCCAGACATTGCAGCAGGTCGGTCTATGATCGAGGTACATGACCTTCACATGCACTTCGGCGGCTTTCGAGCCGTCGACGGCGCCTCCCTGAAGATCGAAACCGGCTCCATCACGGGGCTTGTCGGCCCCAATGGGGCTGGCAAGACAACGCTTTTCAACGTGATCGCCGGCAATCTCAAGCCGACCTCCGGGCGGGTCACGATGGCGGACGAGGATATCACCGGCCTGCCGCCGCACGCGCTCTTTCACAAAGGGCTTCTGCGGACATTCCAGATTGCACACGAGTTCAGCTCGATGTCGGTCCGCGAGAACCTGATGATGGTTCCCGCGGCCCAATCGGGCGAGACGCTGATCAACGCGTGGATCGGGCGGCGAAAGATCGCCGAAGAGGAACAGGCGCTTCTGAAGAAAGCTGACGAAGTCCTTGAATTCCTGACCATTGATCATCTGAAGGACGAGAGGGCGGGCAACCTTTCTGGGGGGCAGAAGAAGCTTCTGGAGCTGGGCCGCACCATGATGGTCGACGCCCGGATCGTGTTTCTCGACGAGGTCGGCGCGGGGGTGAACCGGACACTTCTGAACACCGTCGGAGATGCGATCCTGCGGCTCAACAAGGAACGTGGCTACACCTTCTGCATGATCGAGCACGACATGGATTTCATCGGCCGCCTCTGCGACCCGGTGATCGTGATGGCCGAGGGAAAGAAGCTGGCCGAAGGTACGATCGGCGAGATCAAGGCAAATGAGCAGGTCATCGAGGCGTATCTCGGAACAGGATTGAAGAACAAGGTCGCCGCCGGGGCCTAGGGCTTTTGCGCGCACGCCGGAGGCCGTGCGGGCGGGTTGCGGCGCGCAGGCAGGTATTTGAACCAAGATGAAGGGGCAGACGTGGCGAACGATCCGTACGACGCGCTGAGGGACGATCGGGGCAACAAGGACCGCTCGATCACGCGTGCCGGTGGGGGTACGTTGCGCGCAGCCGGGCATGAGACGGAACCGCGTCCGGGCAAAATCGAGGATGGGCCGATGCTCATTGGAGATACGATGACGGGGGGATATGGGCGTGGCGCGGATATCCTGCACGGCTGCACCATTGCTGTCGATCGCGGAGAGATCTCCGTTATCGTCGGGCCCAACGGGGCCGGCAAGTCGACGGCGATGAAGGCAGTCTTTGGCATGTTGAACGTGCGGGAGGGCGAGGTCCGGCTGGGCGGGCGCACCATCACCAACATGACGCCGCAGGCACGGGTTGCCGAAGGCATGGCGTTCGTGCCGCAGACAAACAACATCTTCACCACGATGACGGTGGAGGAGAACCTCGAAATGGGGGCGTTTCTGCGCGAGGACGGCGTCGAGGAGACGATGGAACAGGTCTATAGCCTGTTTCCCATTCTGCGGGAGAAGCGGCATCAGGCGGCCGGGGAATTGTCCGGCGGACAGCGCCAGCAGGTTGCCGTCGGGCGCGCGCTGATGACCCGACCGACCGTCCTGATGCTCGACGAGCCGACCGCGGGCGTGTCGCCGATCGTGATGGATGAGCTGTTCGACAGGATTATCGAAGTTGCCCGGACCGGGATATCGATCCTGATGGTGGAGCAGAACGCCCGGCAGGCGCTGGAGATCGCAGACACGGGTTACGTGCTGGTCCAGGGGCGCAACGCTTATACCGATACGGGGGCTGCGCTCCTCGCCGATCCCGAAGTGCGGCGGAGTTTTCTGGGAGGATGAGCGCTCATGCGGTGCCATTGGCGGTGTGCTTGCCTCTGCCGCGCCCATTCTGCGCGCAACGTGCGTCTGTCGCGGAGCGCGCTGTTTTTGAAGTGAACGAGGCGGATCTTTCGATGCAGTATCCCGTGGCGTGTGAGGCCACCCAATGACCGATGTCCTGAATGCGTTCGTGGTCTTCGCGAATTTCGTCTTGATCCCGGCCACCTCCTATGGCGCACAGCTGGCATTGGGGGCGCTTGGCGTCACCTTGATCTACGGCATCCTGCGGTTCTCGAACTTCGCCCATGGCGATACCATGGCGTTCGGCGCGATGGTCACGATCCTCTTCACATGGGCGTTTCAGGCCATCGGGATCTCGCTTGGCCCGCTTCCAACGGCACTCCTCGCCCTGCCGTTTGGCATTGCGGGATGCGCGCTCCTGCTGCTGGCGACGGACCGTGTCGTTTATCGTTTCTACCGGGAGCAGAAGGCCAAGCCTGTCATCCTGGTCATCGTCTCGATGGGCGTGATGTTCGTCATGAACGGGCTTGTCCGCTTCATCATCGGAGTGGACGATCAACGCTTCTCCGATGGTGAGCGCTTTATCATTTCGGCGCGCACCTTCCGAGAGATGACGGGGCTCGAAGAAGGCCTCGCCTTTCGCACCAGCCAGGGGATCACCATCGTCGTCGCCGCGATTGCCGTGGTCCTGCTCTTCTGGTTTCTCAACCGGACGCGGACAGGCAAATCCATGCGCGCGTTCTCGGACAACGAGGATCTGGCGCTTCTCTCCGGCATCAATCCCGAGCGTGTGGTGATGGTCGCCTGGCTCATCACGGCGACACTGGCGACAGTGGCCGGGGTGCTCTACGGGCTCGACAAGTCGTTCAAGCCCTTCACGTACTTCCAGCTCCTTTTGCCGATCTTTGCGGCCGCCATCGTTGGCGGCCTCGGTAGCCCGCTGGGGGCGATCGCGGGAGGCTTCATCATCGCCTTTTCCGAAGTGATGTTCACCTATGCCTTCCGCCGGGTGATTGCCTATCTCGGACCGCAGGATTGGGCCCCTGATGGCCTGCTGCAGCTCCTCAGTACGGACTACAAATTCGCGGTGTCCTTCACGATCCTTGTGATTGTCCTGCTCATACGGCCCACGGGCCTCTTCCGGGGGAAAGCGGTATGAGAACAATTTTGCTCTTCGGTTTGGTGGCCCTGCTCTTCATCGGTACCGGAATGGTGCAGTCGTGGAACACGGCACTGGCGATCTTCAACATGGGCCTCGTGAGCGCGATCATGGCGCTCGGCGTCAACATGCAGTGGGGCTACGCGGGGCTCTTCAACGTTGGTGTCATGGGGTTTGTCGCGCTTGGTGGCCTTGCGGCCGTGCTCGTGTCGATGCCGCCCGTCGGGGCCGCATGGGCAGCGGGCGGTGGCGGGATGGCGATGGCGCTCACGGCGGGGGCCGCGACGATCGCTATCGCCATATTGGTTTCGGGTCGCATGCCGCCGGGGCGCGCGCGGACACTCGCGGTTGCGGCCGTGATCGTGCTTGGCTTTCTCCTCTACAGGTCGCTCTTCGATCCCGCCCGCGATGCGATCGAGGCGGTCGATCCGGCAGTGTCCGGATACCTGGGCGGCCTCGGCCTGCCGATCGTCTTGGCATGGCCCGTGGGCGCGTTGATTGCCGCCGGGGCAGCATGGATCGTCGGCAAGACAGCGCTCGGCCTACGGTCTGACTACCTCGCGATTGCCACCCTCGGGATCGCGGAGATCATCATCGCCATCCTCAAGAACGAGGATTGGCTCGCGCGCGGCGTGAAGAACGTGTCCGGCCTGCCGCGCCCCGTGCCCTATGAGGTCGACCTGCAGAACGACCCGGGCTTTGTGGCGCGGGTCGAAGGCTGGGGGCTCGACCCGGTTACTGCCTCGTCCGTCGCGGTCAAGTTGGCCTATGCCGGGCTCTTCATTCTGGTCCTCATCGCCCTGATCTGGCTCAGCCAGGCCGCGCTCAACTCGCCGTGGGGCCGGATGATGCGGGCCATCCGCGACAACGAGACGGCAGCCGAAGCCATGGGAAAGGACGTGACCGCCCGTCACCTGCAGATCTTCATCCTCGGCTCGGCAGTTTGCGGCCTCGCCGGCGCCATGATGACAACGCTCGACGGCCAGCTCACGCCGGGCTCGTATCAACCGCTGCGCTTTACCTTCCTGATCTGGGTGATGGTCATTGTCGGCGGCTCGGGCAACAACCTCGGCGCGGTGCTCGGGGGATTTCTGATCTGGTGGCTCTGGGTTCAGGTCGAACCGCTCGGCGAGCTTTTCATGCAGGCGGTCACCTTCCCCCTGCCCGATGGCTCCGCACTGAAGGAGCACATGCTGGGATCGGTTCAGTACATGCGCCTCTTCACGATGGGGATCGTTCTTCTGCTCGTCCTGCGCTTCAGCCCGCGAGGCTTGCTGCCGGAGCGTTGACCGCCCTCCACAGCCGACAAACCGGGCCGGGCAAACAAGGGTCATGATACCCGTTGCCCGGCCACGGTTTCATTGTGCAAGAAATATCCCCGCCGGAGGCATCCGACCGCGCCAGGGGCGCGAACGGTCGACATCTGGGCCGATCAGACCCCATAGAGCCCGCCAAACTTTGCGTCGAGGTAGTCCAGAAGCGGCGCTTCGCTGACAGGTCTGCCAGTGGCGGTTTCGATGGTCTCGCGGGGCGGACGCAGGCCGCCATGCCGCTGGAGATTGTCCTTCAGCCAGTGCGTTACGCCGGTCGCGTCACCGTTCGAGAGGTGCGTTTCCCAGTCCGGTACTGCTTCCTTCAGCGCCTCAAAGAGGCAACCGGCGTAGACATTGCCCAGCGTGTAGGTCGGGAAGTAGCCAAAGAGCCCGACCGACCAGTGCACATCCTGCAACACGCCATTGTCCGGCGTGTCGACCTCGACGCCGAAATCGGCGGCAAAGCGGTCGTTCCACGCCGCTTCGAGGTCTCCGACCTCCAGATCACCGGAGATCAGCGCACGTTCGAGATCGAACCGCAGCAGCACGTGAAGGTTGTAGTGCACCTCGTCGGCCTCGGTTCGAATGTATCCCGTCTCCACCGCATTGATCGCGCGGGCAAACTCTTCGGCCGACGCAACGCCGATTTCGCCGAATCGATCCCGCATCTCGCCATAGAGCCACCCGGTGAAAGCCGCTGATCGCCCCAGCTGGTTCTCGTAGATCCGGCTCTGGCTCTCGTGGACGCCCATCGATACGCCCTGCCCCAGCGGTGTCAGCAGGTAGGCGCGGTCGATGCCTTGCTCGTAGGCCGCGTGCCCCACCTCGTGGATCGTCGAGTAGATCGAGCCGAGCGGCTCTTCGATGCTCGTCCGCGTCGTGATCCGCACGTCCAGCCCCGATCCGGAGGAAAACGGATGCACGGCCTTGTCGATCCGGCCATGGTCGAAGTCATAGCCGAACACCTTTGCGATCTTCGCGGTCAGCGCCATCTGAACGGCCTCGTCGAAGGGCCCGGCGAGACGCGGCATGGCGCGCCCTGCGTCGAGCACACGCTCCCGCAACGCCACGAGCCGGGGGCGCAGCGCCCGGAACATGGTGTCGAGCTCTGTGGCCGTCATTCCGGGCTCGTAGTCCTGCAAAAGCGCATCGTAGCGGTCGCCCCCCTCGGAGAGAGCGTCGGCTTCCTTGCGGCGCAGGTCGAGCACGGTCGCGAGGCTCGGGGCGAAGGCTTTGTAGTCCTTCGCGGCGCGCGCTTCGGCCCAGATCCCCTGCGCGAGCGACGTCTGCCGGGCGATCTCTTCGGCGAGGTCCGCGGGCACCTTCACGTTGCGGGCATAGTCCCGCTTGAGTAGGCGTAGCTGCGCGGCCTCGACCTCTCCGTCCGGCTCCGCCGCCTCAAGCCATGCTCCGAGCCGCGGATCTGTGCGCCGTGCATGCAGGACAGTCTCGAGCGCGGCCAGTTCCTCCGCGCGCTGCGGGGCGGCGTTGCGGGGCATCATGGTTTCCTGGTCCCACCCCGTCCTGCCAGCGACGGCTCCCAGCGCATTGGTCTGGCGCACATAGGCCATGAGATCGGAATAGGCGGAGTTGGTCATGCGGTGCCCCGGATGCTGTCGATGCGCGGATACCCCGCGAGATGCCGTGCGCGCAGGATTGCCACCCACACTACGACGGCGGTGAACTGATGCAGGATCGCGAGCTCCCACGGTGCGGAGTGCATGACCGTGATAACCCCGAGCACGAGCTGCAGCACCATCAGGGCCATGACATCGCCGAACGCACGCCGCGTTGCGCGATGGGCACTGCGCCGTCCTGCCAGCCATACGCCGAGTGCAAAGAGAAAAAGGACGTAGCCGGCAACACGGTGCATGAATTGCACAAGGCCGTCGTTTTCGAAGAAGTTCCGCCATAGCGGCTCGATCTGGAAGATGTCGGGCGGCAGGATTCCCCCGGCCATGAGCGGCCAGTCAATGTAGTTGCGCCCCGCATCAATGCCCGCGACGAGCGCGCCGAGCAGGATCTGCACGAAGGCCAGATGCAAAAGGCCCGTCGACATCCCCCAAAGCCCACGCTCGCGCGAGCGCTGCGCCTGCAGCAGATGCGTCTGTGTGCGGCCAAGCAGCAGGATGTACCACGCCAGGAAGCCCAGAATGACAAAAGCGAGGCCAAGATGGATTGCGAGCCGGTAGGAGGCGACATCGAGCATCCCCTCTTGCAGGCCCGATGCCACCATCCACCAGCCGATGGCGCCCTGCGCCCCGCCCAGCACACCGAGCAGAAGCAGCCGGCCTGTCCACCCCGGAGGGATCTGCCGCGTGACCACAAAGCCCAGAAATCCAAGCGCCCACACGACGCCGATCAAGCGCCCAAGCTGCCGGTGGCCCCATTCCCACCAATAGATGACTTGGAACTCCGCCATCGACATCCCGCGGTTCTGTAGCTGGTACTCCGGGATTTGCCGGTACGCGTCGAACTCGCGCTGCCAATCCTCTGCGGTCAGCGGCGGGATCGCGCCCGAGAGCGGCGCCCATTCGGTGATCGACAGCCCACTGTCAGTGAGACGCGTAAGACCGCCCACGGCGATCATCACGACGACCAGCGCAAAGAGGATCATCAGCCACACGCGAACGGCCCCGCGGGCGCCGGTGCGCGCGGCCCTGTCGATCACGCCGGTCTGAAGCGGTGCGGAACGGTCTGGCGCCTCGGCGCTCACTTCTTCGAAAATGCTGCGTTTCTTGGTGGCCACGTCACTCTCCCTCGGGGCGACGACCTATGCGTCTGCCGGGGCGCGGTCAACGTCCTGCGCGCCCGCGTCGCGCCCGTGGATCAGGTGTCGTCGCGGCGGCGGGTAAGCTGGCGCAAGGCACCGTGAAGGATCTGCACGTCCCCGCGCGTGAGAGGCAGTCGCCCGAACATGGTGCGCAGGTTCAGCTTCATGCCGTCGGCCTTCTGCTCGGGGAAAAAGAACCCCGCAGCTTCCAGCTTCTCTTCGAAATGCTCGGCCAGTTTCTGCGTCTCGATGGATTCGGCGCGGTAAAGCTCCGACCGGGCGATCTCTGCCCCGCCATGGCGCTGGTATTCGTAGGCCATGAGCAGCACGCATTGCGCGAGATTGAGGGAAAAGAACTTTGGGTTCACCGGCACCGTGATGATGCGCGAAGCGAGCGCGATGTCTTCGTTTTCGAGCCCTGCCCGCTCCGGCCCGAAGAGGATCGCCGGGCGCGCGCCGTCCGCCGCGAGGGTGCGGGCCTCCGCCATCGCCTCTTCGGGGGTCATGACGGGCAATGTCAGCCCCCGCTGCCGCGCGGTGGTTGCATAGACATGGGTGCTGTCCGCCACGGCGTCAGCGACGTTCGAGAAGACCCCGGCATTGTCCAGCAAGCGCCCCGCACCCGAGGCAAGCGCCACGGCCCTCGGGTTGGGCCATCCGTCGCGCGGGTCGACGATGCGCATCCGTTCCTGTCCGAAGTTCAGCATGGCACGGGCGGCCGCGCCGATGTTCTCGCCCATCTGGGGCCGAACGAGGATGAAGGCTGGGTCTGGCATGGGTTTCCTGACGGTTGCGCGGCTGATACGCGCCACGGCGCTTGCGGGCAAGCGGCGCTCGCCCTTTCTGGCGCAGCACGTTAAGGGATGATCTCCGCCTCATTGGCGGCGACGAGGAGACCGATATGGCCGAAGCTCAGGGCCCCCAGACCTATCTTATCACGCCAGCTGAATTCGAGCTGTCCAACTTCACGCGCAGTTTGGCTCAGATTCTTGACGCCAGGGAGGTGGCCTGCGTCCGCCTTGCCCTGGCTACCCGCGATCAGGACCGTCTGACGCGTGCCGTCGACGCTGTACGTGACATCACCACTGCGCGTGACGTCGCCCTCGTCATTGCAGATCACGTTGGGCTGGCCGAACGGCTCGGTCTGGATGGCGTGCATCTCGAGGGCTCGCGCGGTGTGCGTGCCGCACGAAAAGCGCTTGGCCCGGACGCTATCGTGGGCGCCTTTTGCGGCCCTTCCCGCCACGATGGGCTCACGGCAGGCGAAGCGGGGGCCGACTACGTTGCGCTCGGGCCCTTGAGCGGATCCGACCTTGGCGATGGTCAGATCGCGGAGCTCGAGACCTTTGAATGGTGGTCCGAGATCGTCGAACTCCCTGTCGTCGCGGAGGGCGGGCTGACGGAAGAGAGCATCAAATCGCTCTACGACTCGGTTGATTTCTTTGCCTTCGGAGAGGAGATCTGGCGCACGGACGATCCCGTTGCCGCGCTGGAGAAGCTGCTCGCCGTCTAGCTCTCAAGGCCTGATCGGACGAGTGCCTCTGCTGCCTTGGCGAGGGCCTTTCTGTCGCTGAAGGAGACCGCTTTCAACGGGCCGTGATAGATCACGTCGACCTGACCCTGCCGGGGCGCGGCGAGGATCTTCAGCAGGTTCGCGCCGTAGCTCATGTCACCCCACCAGCCGTAGAAGCCTGGGGGCTCTGTGGTTGCAGCTTGGTATTTCACCGTAATTGCCTGTACTTGCGCGTCGCTTCTGATCCCTTCGTCGAAGACGGGCGCGAAGAGCATCGGCTTGAAGGGAAGCACGCGGAGGCCATCCGTCGATGTCCCCTCCGGAAAGAACAGCAACCGATGCCCGGCATGGAGGCGGTCCGACAGCAGGCGCGCCTGATTGGGGGCATCGCGTGGGTCGCGCCGGATGAAGAGTGTTCCTGTCGCGCGGGCGAGCCAGCCGATCCCCGGCCATCCCGATACTTCGGATTTGGCGACGAAATAGAGCGAGTCGCTTGCGTTCAAGGCAAAGATGTCGAGCCACGTCGAATGGTTGGCGACGGCCACACCTAGGCCTGTCATGGGGCGCCCCTGCACGCGCCGGCCGATGCCAAGCCACCAGAAAGCGGCCGTGCAGACGCCACGTGTGATCCATGGTGTCACAGGGCGCTGCATGCCGCAGAGGGGGCGCTCGACGAGGCGCATCGCAAGAAGGATAGCAAGTCCGCCAAAAACAGTAATGCCGAGCGGCAGACCGCGGCGCACGATCCTGATCCAGTCTGTGGCGCCGTATGTCCTGTTCTGCGGCTCCGGCGCGCCGTACCACGTCGGATCTGCACTACGGGACGGCTTTGGCGCGATGCTCATGACCGTGCTTCGGACGGGGAAGCACCGTAGATCCCGCGGGTACGGGCATCGATGCGTGCAACATCCATCACGATGCAGACGTCCGTCGTATTGAAGGGCGTGTCCACCCAGGCGCCCTCGCCCACGTATCCGCCCATGCGCAGGTAGGATTTCAGAAGTGTTGGCAGGGCCTTGGCAGCCGTTCTTCGATCTATGCCGGAGGCTGGTACAAGGTCCATCGCCACAGCATGCGGGGGACGAGCCTGCACGCGCAGATGGGGCGGGGCCAGATGGTTGTGGTGCAAGAACGAAAGCGGCTGCGCCAACGCATCGACATTCGTGCCGTGAAAGCTCGCCACGCCAAACAGGATCTCGATGCGTCTCTCGGTAATGTAGTCGGCAAGGCCGGTCCACAGATGGTAAAGACCAGCGCCGCCGCGCAAATCTGCATGCAGGCAGGACCGCCCGAGCTCCAGCAGCGACTTGCCGCTCTCTACCAACGGGGCGAGATCGTACTCGCCTGCACAATAGAAGCCGCGCTGCTCCGAGCGCTCGCCGGGCATGACCCTGTATGCCCCAACGACATGTGACAGGTCAGCCGGATCGCGGGTCGTATCGACCAGAACGATGTGATCGCATTCGGGATCGTAAATGTCGCGTTCGAAGCGCTGGGTGTGGTCGACAAGATCGCCATCGCCGCCGAGTTCCTCAACGAACACCTCGTATCTCAGCCGCTGAGCGCCAAGAATATCGGCTTCGGAGGTTGCGACGCGGACAACATGTCCGTCCTGAACATGGGGCTTTGAACGCAGCACGGAGCTCATGGAAGCGCTTTAGGCCCTCTATCGCAGCGTGACAACCACAGGTGCCCAGCCTCCCCAATTTCAGCGGGTTGCGCGGCATGCCCTACCCGTTAAAGTTGAGTTAACCATATTTGGACTACAGCTTAACGAAACCGGAACGCGGGATGGGGGAGCCCGCAGGTCATCGTGAAGCCGGTATGGGATGATGCGCGGGATGACCCGTGTGTTGGGGATCACTCGAAGACCGGGAGGAGCGCTATGGAGCGTCCGTCCACCACAACCTTGCCAACGTGCTCAAAATTCACCGTAATCCGGTGCTCGATACGGGATTGCACCTGTCCGAGCCCCCAATCCGGCGCGTCGGGATGGCGTACGAGCATACCAGGTTCAAAAATCGCGTTGATATCCTTCATGGGTAGCGCCTCCTCTGGGACTGGAGATGGCGCATGAACGCGGAGTTTCCAAGAAATGAAGTTGATCTGTGTGCACTGATCGGCTCGCGGATCTGCCACGACCTGGTCAGCCCGGTGGGCGCGATCGGAAATGGCGTCGAGTTGCTCAGCATGGGCGGGCTGCCGATGGAGCAGTCCGACGCGTCGCCCGAGCTCGACCTTGTCCGCGAGAGTGTCGGCAATGCCCAGACGCGCTTGCGGTTCTTCCGGGTCGCCTATGGACAGGCGGGCGCAGAGCAGGAGGTCGGGCGTGCGGAAGTCCTCGGCATCCTGACGGATCTCTACAAGGGGGGGCGCCTGCGGGTGCACTGGGGCGTCGACGAGGCGCTCCCGAGACTGGAGGTCAAACTGGCGTTCCTGCTCCTGCAATGCATGGAAAGTGCGATGCCGTTCGGCGGGCAGGTCCGGCTGCGCAAGGATCGCAATGGCTGGTGCGTTCAGGGGGACGCCGACAAGCTGCGCCTTGACCCGATCCTGTGGGAAGCGGTCGAAAGCGGAACGATCCCCGCCCCGCTGCGCCCCAGCCAGGTGCACTTTGCGCTCGTGCCGCAGGTCCTGCGCGAGTTGGGGCGCGGGCTGAGAGTTCAGTCCGGGGCGCAGGCGCTCGTCGTCACGGCCTGACCGCCACGGAGCACACAAAAGCCTACAGCGAGCACGGAAGGCACCCTTCCCCAACGGGGCGCCCTCCGGCACCGGAGGCGGCACGCAATCAAGGACGCGTCGTGCCGTCTCCGGTAACCAAGTATTTGAAACTCGTGAGTTGTTCGGCGCCGACGGGACCGCGCGCATGCATCTTGCCAGTCGCGATACCAATCTCCGCCCCCATGCCGAATTCGCCCCCGTCGGCGAACTGTGTCGAGGCATTCCGCATCAGGATCGCACTGTCGAGTCCCGCAAAGAAGCGCGCCGCAACCCCATCATCGTCTGTCATGATCGCGTCGGTGTGCGACGATCCGTGCGTGCGGATGTGTGCGATCGCGGCGTCCGTGTTCGCGACTACGCGAGCGGCCATCTTCATGTCGAGGAATTCGGTTCCGAAGTCGTCGGCCTGTGCCGCTCGGGAGCCATCTAGCCCCTCGGCGTAGACTTCCACACCGGCCGCTATCAGGTCGTCCACGATCTGCTGACCGAGGGCGCGCACGCTTTCATGGACGAGCAGGCACTCGGCGGCGCCGCAAATCCCCGTGCGCCGGGTCTTCGCGTTCAGAACGACAGCGCGCGCTTTCTCCGGGTCAGCCGCTGCATCGATATAGATATGGCAGATGCCTTCGAGATGCGCGAACACCGGCACCCGCGCCTCCGACTGCACGAGGCCGACCAAGCCCTTGCCGCCCCGGGGCACGATCACGTCGATCGACTCCGTCATGCGCAGCATCTCCGAGACAGCGGCGCGGTCCCGCGTGGGAACGAGCTGAATGGAGGTTTCCGGTAGGCCGACGAGGCGAAGCCCTTCCTGCAGGCAGGTATGCAGTGCGCCCGAGGAATGAAAACTCTCCGACCCGCCCCGCAGGATCACCGCGTTTCCGGCCTTCAGACACAATGCGCCCGCGTCTGCCGTGACGTTGGGCCGGCTTTCGTAGATTACGCCGATCACGCCAAGCGGTGTCCGGACGCGTTGGATATGCAGGCCGTTGGGGCGATCCCACTCCGACATCACCTGGCCAAGCGGATCGGGCTGTGCGGCAACCGCCCGCAGCCCCGCGGCGATCCCCTCCACCCGTGACTTGTCGAGCATCAGGCGATCCATCATGGCTGCAGAGAGGCCCTTCTCGCGGCCATAGTCGAGATCCTTTGCGTTGGCGTCCAGGATCTCGGGGATGCGGGCCTCCATCACACGGGCGGCTTCCGTCAGGGCCCGCGCTCGGGTCTCTGCGGGCGCGGTTGCCAGATCCTGTGCTGCGGCCTTCGCGTTGCGGCCGATCTCGGCCATGATGGCGGGGATGTCGTCGGTCTGGTCTTTCATCGAAGCGGCTTTCGGTTGGCGGCGGTGAGGGCTTCGAGAACGAAGCAGAAAGGAAGTAGCGTCGGCTAGAGAGCCATATCGTCGCGATGGACGAGCGCGGCACGGCCTGGATATCCGAGGATCCCCTCGATGTCAGCAGAACGGTGGCCTGCGATCGCACGGGCCTCGCCGTCCGCGTAGCGGCTCAGGCCTTGGCCAAGCGCGCCCTCGGGCCCATCGATGCGCACGGGATCGCCACGGCCGAAAGCGCCCTCAACCCGCGTCACTCCGGCGGGAAGCAGTGATTTCCCGCTGCCAAGCGCGCGCGCTGCCCCGCCATCGATATGCAGGATCCCTCTGGGCTTCATCGAGGCGATCCAGCGGCGCCGGGCCAATTGCGGTGTTCCGTCTGCGAGAAACCAAGTGGCGGGCGCACCCTCCTGCAGGGCTGTGAGGGGCTTCAGCGGCGTGCCTTGCGTGATCGCCATGGCGCAGCCTGCGGCTGTCGCGGTCTTGGCCGCCATGAGCTTGGTCTTCATTCCGCCCCGCGAGAGGCCGGACCCGGCATCGCCAGCCATGGCTTCGATCTGCGGTGTGATCCGGCCGACGACGTCGAGCCTCTTGGCATCCGGGCTTTGCGCGGGCGGCGCGGTATAGAGCCCGTCGATGTCCGACAGGAGCACGAGCGTATCGGCTCCGATCGTGACAGCGATCTGTGCAGCGAGTCTGTCGTTATCTCCAAATCGGATCTCGTCGGTCGCAATGGTATCGTTCTCATTCACGATGGGAAGAACGCCGTGGGCAAGAAGCGCCGACAGGGTTGCCCGCGTGTTGAGATAGCGCCGTCGATCTTCGGAATCCTCAAGCGTGACAAGAACTTGTGCAGCTGCGATGCCATGGGGCGCCAACACCGCCTCGTAGGCCCGCGCGAGTCGGATCTGCCCTACGGCAGCGGCAGCCTGGCTTTGTTCGAGCGGCAGCGCTCCGGGGGCGAGGCCGAGCACGCTGCAGCCAAGTGCAATCGAGCCCGACGATACGACAATCACATCGGTGCCCTGCGCACGCGCCTGCGCGAGGTCTTCGGCCAGGGCTGTCAGCCAGGGGGTGCGCAACGCCCCGCTGTCACGATCGACGAGCAGCGCCGATCCAATCTTGATGACCAGCCGCTTGCTGGCCGCGAGATCCGGCGCCGTCCCGTGGTGTTCGGCGGTCATGGTCGCCATCGCGCATCCTCGCCCTCGGCGACCGGGTTTCGGGCGGGCTCGATCTTCGCCTTGAGCGCCCGGAGCGCAGCCTCCACACCTTCGCCCGATACGCCTGACATGGCCAGCACGTCCGAGCCGGTCGCGTCCCGCATGGCTGACAGAGCCTCCGAACGCGCTTCGGGCGTCAACGCATCCACCTTGTTGAGCGCAGTGATCCGAGGTTTCTCGGCAAGGGCGCCGCCATAGGCTTCAAGCTCGCCAATGATCGTCTGCCAGTCGGCAACGGGATCTTCGGACGTGCCATCGACGAGGTGGAGAAGCACAGCGCAGCGTTCAACATGGCCGAGAAAACGATCTCCGAGGCCCCGCCCGTCGGAGGCGCCCTCGATCAGCCCGGGAATGTCGGCAACCACGAACTCGGTGCCGTCGACCCCGACGATGCCGAGATTGGGGTGCAACGTCGTGAACGGGTAATCCGCGATCTTCGGTCGTGCGTTCGATGTGGCCGCAAGAAACGTGGATTTGCCTGCGTTGGGCAGTCCAAGCAGCCCGGCGTCGGCAATCAGCTTCAGACGCAGCCAGATCTCCCGCTCGATGCCGGGCTGACCGGCATTCGCCCGGCGCGGCGCCTGGTTCGTCGAGGATTTGAAATGGAGGTTTCCAAAGCCGCCGTTACCGCCTTTGGCGAGCACAAACCGTTGGCCGACTTCGGTCAGGTCAGCGATCACGGTTTCCTCGTCGTCCTCAAGGATCTCCGTGCCCGCCGGTACCTTGAGTATGATGGCATCGCCGGACGCGCCCGTCCGTCCCTGCCCCATGCCGCCCTTGCCGTTCTTGGCGAAAAAGTGCTGCTGATAGCGAAAGTCGATCAGCGTGTTCAGCCCGTCGACCGCTTCGGCAATAACGTCACCGCCGCGCCCACCGTCCCCGCCGTTCGGCCCACCATATTCGATGAACTTCTCACGACGGAAAGATACGGCCCCGGCGCCACCGGAGCCGGAGCGAATGGTCACCCTGGCGAGATCAAGAAACTTCATGAGATTGGCCTTACCCGACGCCCATCATGCCAGCAAGCGCGCGCCATCGCGCACCAGAGCCGGCGTCAGCCTTTCGGAAGTGTTAACGAGGCCCGGCAAGCGTTCTCAGGAGGGCCGAACGCCACCCTTGGTCACACCTGTTCGAGGCGGCGAAGATAGGTCCACGTTTGCACGATCGCGCCACGGGCGACCGAGTACGCCTCCGCATCGCCAAGGTACTCGAAGCCGGCATTGGTCAGCACCCGGCCCGACATGGGGTTGTCCTGGAAAACAGAGGCAAAGATGGTGGCCGCGCGGTGTGGGTTGGCGTCCAGCAGCGTCTGGACGGCCTCGGATGCGAGCCCTGTGTTCCACAAAGCTGGCGCCACCCAGTAGCCGACCTCGGATTGCCCCTTGGCCGCTTCCATACGCTCAAGGCCAATAACGCCCACCACTTCCCCAAGCCCTGCGCGTGAGCCGTCCAGCACCCAGATGTCCTCCCGGAGCTGGCCGTTGAGAGCACTTTCCACGAACGCATCCGTCGCGCCCGGAGGCAGTGGATGTGGGATGGACCGCGTCATGCGAGCGACGCGCTCATCGGATGCGTAGAGCTCGATCAACCCCTTGTCCGACGATCTCGGCGCACGCAGCTCCAGGCGCGGCGTCACGATCGAGGGCATGGCTGCTGTCTCTGCTTGAGCAATGGAAGGTGTCTGCATGTCACTCGTCCCAATCGATAGGCCCAAAAAGGCTAAGGGGGACCGGCCTTTTCGCCGATCCCCCTTACCAAAGTCTTAGGCGCGTGGGTCCGACCTATTCGGCCGCCTCTGCGACCGGCGTCACGGAAACGAAGGTTCGACCCTTGAGCCCCTTGCGGAACGTCACGGAGCCTTCAACCAGGGCAAAGAGCGTATGGTCCTTGCCTTGGCCGACACCGTCGCCCGGCCACCACTTGTTGCCGCGCTGGCGCGCGATGATGTTGCCCGGGATGACGCGCTCGCCACCGTACTTCTTTACGCCGAGGCGGCGCCCAGCGGAGTCGCGGCCGTTACGTGAGGAGCCGCCTGCTTTCTTGTGTGCCATCTCGCTTACTCCTTCTCGGCAGCAAAGCCCGCTGCCTGTTCGATCCAGCCGTCACGGGCGATGCGCCCCTTGAACGACAGTTGATCGTCCATATACGCGACTTCTGCGTCGTTCCAAGCGGCGATCTGGTCGAAGTGGAACACGCCGTTGGTGTTCAGCAACTTCTCAAGCTTCGGGCCAACACCCGAAATCTTCTTCAGATCGTCTGCGCCACCGTCGCGCGCTTCGGTCAGAAGGTTGCCCGGGCGCGATCCCGATGCCTCAGCCGTCGCGTCGGGCGCTGCGGGTGCAGGAGCAGCTACCGGTGCGGCTTCCGCTTTCGCCTTCGCTTTCGGCTTTGCCTTGGCGGCAGGCTTTGCAGCGGGAGCAGCCTCGGCGGCAACGTTCGGTGCCGCGCCAGCCCCGATCGCCGCCTTCACGCCAGAGGCGTCGGCGCCGCTTTCGAGGATCTCGGTCACCTTGAGCAACGTCAGTTGCTGGCGGTGGCCCTTCTTGCGCTGCGACGAGTGCTTGCGCCGGCGCTTGACGAAGTGGATGAGCTTCTCACCTTTGATCTGGTCAATGACTTCAGCCTGCACTCCAGCGCCCTCGACCAGGGGCGTGCCAATGGTCGCGCCTACCATGAGAACTTCATTGAACTGGATGGTTTCGCCGGCGGTGGCCGCGAGCTTCTCGACGCGCAGTACGTCCCCTTGCTGGACGCGATACTGCTTGCCGCCGGTCTTGAGGACCGCAAACATGGGCTCTTCCTTTGTGTTCCGCGTCCTTTCGGCCCCCTTGCGGGTGTTAATGCGGGGCCTGTTGGCCCGCGCGCCTCGGACAGCGCGCCTCGGTAGAGGCGGTGATTGTCATGCAACCCGCACTCGCGGGAGCGCGCCGTATGCGGCGGATGTGCATCCATGTCAAGCCGTGATCGCCCGGGGGGCAGCGCCATTCCGCGAACGGAGGATTGGCCCCCGTCAGATGTCTTCGCCGGCCATGAATGTGGCCGCCGCGAGCCCCAGATCCCGGCTGATGGTCGTGAAGAGCACGTCAAACGCCGAGAAGAGCGACGTGTTCAGCGCTTCGCCGGCCTCTGTCCGCGATATCTCCGTGTAGGCGCCGATCTCTTCATCGCTGAGTGGCTGATACGCCATGGCGAGATACGAAAAGATCCAATCGGTGGTGTCCGCGCGGATCTCGGCCTCCTGCCCCCAGACATCCGAGAGCATCTCTTCCTCGGTCAGCGTGCCCTGGAACGCACCGCCCGCGTCGAGCCCCTGATAGAACGCCCAATTCGAGTTGAGCGCCCCGACGACGTTACTCTCTACAAGATCGTTCGCCTCGATGAAGCCGCTCAATACACCGAGCCGAGGGTCATCATCGGCCCGCATCGCGCGCAGCGCCGCCTCGGACGCTTCCTCAACCGACTCGTCGAGCAGGGCCTCACGTGCGGACACCTCAAGCCGGACGATCCTGCGCCCAAGTTCCGAAGTGAAAAACTCCATGAGAGGGTCGACTGCCTCGGCAGGAATCTCCGCCGCCATCTCATTGGTCATGATGTTGGACATGCGGTCGACTGCGTAGATGCGGTCCACAAGGTTTTCCCACCGCGGCCCGCCCCGGCCCGGAAACATGTCCGATGCCAGCTCGCCCGAGTAGGCCAACCCCTCGGACCGCATGATGGGCAACAATTCATTCAGGCCGAGCGCGTCGAGGAGCGGTGCGACCTCGGCGATTTTCGCCGCGCTGGGTGCTTCGGACGGCGCGCTGACCTGCGCCGCAGCTATTGCTGGCGTGAAGGCGAGCGCGCTGCTCACTGCAACAACGAAGATGCCCCGTAACGTCATCGCTCAACTTCCTTCTGCGTTCTGCCCTAAGGGGTAGTGCAGTGACTTGGGATTTCCAAGGCACGCACGATCACTCTCGCGCGGTTGCCCGCTTCTTCCCGCCCGACACGGCGTCGGACGGGGGTTGCATCGCGCGGCTGACCTTCGTATGTCGCGCCTCACCCAGATCATGGGCGCGGAGAGGTGCCGGAGTGGTCGAACGGGGCGGTCTCGAAAACCGTTGTGGGTGCAAGCCCACCCAGGGTTCGAATCCCTGTCTCTCCGCCACACGACCGCTCGCCCGCCTTGTCGGGGACAGCGTTCAACTTCACCGCCACCCCCGCGCAAGCCGGATTACTCTGCTGCCTGAGTCGGCGATTGATCGACATGGGCGGTGCGCGTCCCGGATTTGGTCGAGGTCACCACGCCCAAGGATTTCAGTTTGCGGTGCAGAGCCGATCGCTCCATCCCCACAAACGTCGCCGTCCGTGAGATGTTGCCGCCAAAGCGATTGATCTGAGTAAGAAGATACTCTCGCTCGAAGAGCTCCCGCGCCTCGCGCAGAGGCAGGGTCGCTAGCGCTCCCGAGAGAACGACACGCCCTTCTTCCGCTTCCGTGGGCTCTGCGCCTTCGAGCTCCCGCGGGCTGATGGGTTCGTCTGTTCCGCCAAGAATAAGAACGCGTTCCACCACGTTCTTCAACTGGCGCACATTGCCCGGCAAGTGCATCGTCTGCAACAGAGCTTCCGCCTCGTCCGACAGCGTCCTGAGCGGTAATCCCTGCGACGCGTTGAACTGCGCTATGAAGTGGCGCACCATTGTCGGGATATCCTCCCGGCGCTCATCGAGCCCGGGGACGCGAATGGGGACCACGTTCAGCCGGTGGTAGAGTTCCTGCCGAAAGCTCCCCGCTTCGATCTCCGCGTCAAGATCACGGTTGGTCGACGAGATGACCCGAATATCGACGCGCACCCTGTCTCCGCCGCCAACCCGTTGGAACTGCTGATCAACGAGGACGCGCAGGATCTTCGATTGCGTGCCAAGCGGCATGTCGGCAACTTCGTCGAAGTAGAGAACGCCCCCGTGCGCTTCCTCCAGAAGGCCCGGCTCAACACCGCGCTCGGAAGATTCGCGCCCGAACAGCACCTCTTCCATGCGGTCCGGCTCGATCGAGGCGGAGTTGACCGAGACAAACGGTCCGTCCCGGCGATCCGAGTTGGCGTGCATGTAGCGCGCCGCAATCTCCTTGCCGCAGCCCGACGGACCCGTCAGCATCACACGACCATTGGAGCGCGTTACCTTGTCAAGCTGCGATTTCAACTGCTTGAAGGCTGAACTTGCGCCGACCATCTCGGCTACAGTGACTTCCTTGCGGCGTAGCTCGGTATTCTCGCGCCGCAACCGAGAGGTTTCCATCGCCCGGCGAATGACGACCAGCAATTGATCGATGTTGAAGGGTTTTTCGATGAAGTCGTAGGCGCCCTGCTTGATCGCCGCGACTGCGATCTCGATGTTACCATGTCCGGAAATGATGACGACCGGGATCCCGGGATTGTCGCGCTTGACGTGCTTGAGGATGTCGATGCCGTCCATCCGGCTGTCCTTGAGCCAGATGTCGAGGATCATAAGCGCGGGCGCTTCGCCATTGAGCTCGCTCATACACTCATCCGATGTCCCCGCGAGCCGGACGCCATAGCCCTCGTCGCGCAGGATATCACCGATCAGCTCGCGAATGTCGCGTTCGTCATCTACGATCAGAATGTCTTTCATGGGTTTGTTTCCCTTCATTTATTCTGCTGCTTGCTCGATACCTAGCCGCAGGGGGAGACGGATCTCCGCCCGAGCGCCTCGGTGCTCATTTCCATCGAAAACAGGTGCATCCGTAAGCGACAGGGTGCCACCGTGTTCCTCAATGATCTTGCGCACGATCGGCAGGCCAAGCCCGGTTCCTTTCGCGCGGGTCGTTACATACGGCTCAAAGAGCCGCGCTCTGTCTTCCGGCAGACCGATCCCGTTGTCAGATATCGACACAAGAGCGTGTCCCTCCCGGCATTCGAGGCGCACGCGGATCTCGCCTTCGTATCCTGCCCACGCCTTGCCTTCTTGAAGTGATTCAACAGCTTCACCGGCATTCTTGATCAGATTGGTGAGAGCCTGACCAATCATGGTATCATCAACGCACACGTCCACCGGATGAGATGGAAGCTCGACGCTCAAGGCGTTCCCGAGTTGCTGCTGTTGAAGCGTCACCGCGTCCTTGACGAGGGCGACCAGATCCAGGTCCTTCCGATCCGGTTCAGGCATACGCGCGAACTTTGAGAACTCATCAACAATGCGCCGCAAGTCGTTGGTTTGCCGCACGATTACGGCCGTGAGATCCGACAGTGCAGCGGCATCGTCCTCGCTCAGGTGCCTGGTGAACTTTCGTTTGACGCGTTCTGCCGAGAGCTGGATCGGTGTCAGCGGGTTCTTGATCTCATGGGCGATGCGCCGTGCGACATCCCCCCAAGCGGCCATGCGCTGCGCTGACACCAGATCCGTTACGTCATCAAACGCCACGACAAACCCTTCGAGCTGCCCGTCCTCCGATCGCCGCTCGGCGAGGCGCACAAGGAGGTTTTCCGTTTTCCCCCCGCGCGTTAATCGGATTTCCTGTTGCGTCTCTCCAACCTCTCCGGTCCGGAGTTGTTCCAGTAAGCCCGCGAATTCCGGCACGGCTATCGCAAGGCCGTGGTGGTCGTCTGTTGTCTCGATCTGCAACAACCGCCTGGCGGCAGGGTTCATGAAATCCACCCGGCCGCGCGCATCCAGCCCAATTACGCCGGCGGTGACTGACGAAAGCACCGAGTCAAACAGGCGCCGCCGTTCTTCGATTTGTGCATTGCGCGTAAGGAGTGTGTCGCGCTGAGCTTTAAGTTGTCGTGTCATCTGATTGAAAATACGGCCCAACATCGCAATCTCGTCGTCGCTGCGCTCCTCGGGTACGCGCACGGAGAGGTCGCCGGACCCAACACGCTGGGCCGCACCCGCAAGTCGCCCGACGGGCCGGGAAAGGCGTTCGGCGAACCAGAGGCCCAGCCAGATCGCCGCCAGAATAAGGATCAGTGCAAAGCCGAGGTAGAGGAGCGAGAACTCGAAGAGCAGCCGACCACGCTCATTCTCCAACTGGTTGTAAAGGCGTACGGATTCCTGTGTGTCGTCAAGCAGGGCAAGCAAATCGCCCTCGACGTCGCGTGAGACATAGAGATACCTGTCCCCCAACGCATCGAGCCGAACCAAGGCCCGGAACTCATTCGCCTCAAGGTCTTCGAGCACGACGACCTCGCCCGTCTCCGCAAGCGCGATCGCCTCGTCGCTCGGACGCTCGTAATCGAAGAGGTAGGAGCGTTCGCCACGGGCGCGGATCTCTCCTGCGCCATCAATGACATACGCCTCACTGAGACCCCGCTGGATCTGTGCCTGACCTGTGGTGAGGAACTGCCGGATCTCTCCGTCTGAAAGGAGGATCCGGCGCTCGCGCACTGCATCCAGGTAGCCTGCAAGCCCGAGCGCGTCTTCGCGCAGGTCCCTGACTTGCACCTCCTCATAGGCCACCGCCGCGTCGAGGGAGGCACCCACGACGTTGCGTACGCGGTCGGAGAACCAGCCCTCGAGGCCGATATTGATGGTGAGGCCCGCAAAGATCGCAACCAAAACCGTTGGAATCAGGGCGATAATCGCGAAGACGCCCGTCAGGCGCAGGTGCAGTCGAGAGCCCGCAGACTTGGCCCTGCGCGCCGCGATCATACGTGCGACGCGGTAGAGGACGAGGGTCGCGACCGTCAGAACGTAAACAAGGTCGGCCAACAGGACCGACCGCAGCAAGAGCGAGTTCGCACCCTGAGACAAAGGCCCGAGCATCAGGAACGTGAGAATGACAAGCACCGGACCCAGGACGACAAGACCAAGGGTCGCGGCCGTGCCTGCGCGCCGCGTACGGCGCAAACGCGCCAACCGATCTAGCGACATCCATTGCAACGGACGTGCCAAGTCGTCTGCCCTCACTTTTCTCCTGTGGCTCACGCGCACCCTCGATTTGGGCGCATCTGCCACGGACACCGCATTATCCCGTGGTCTGACCTATAAAAGTGCCTGAGCCGCCACGGCTTTGTTGCATATCTACATCAATTTGCGGCGCCGTGTCACGCGAATATCGAGGTCCGTGATCTTCTTTCGCAGCGTATTGCGATTGATCCCCATGAGATCCGCGCATTTCGCCTGATTTCCGCCCGTCGCATCGAGGGCAATTTCGATCAGGGGCACTTCGACTTCCTTGAGCACCCGCTGGTAGAGGCCGGGTGGGGGGAGGACGCCGCCGTGCAGATCGAAGTAGCGACGCAGATGCTTGCCCACCGATGCGGAGAGCTTTTCGCCGTCCCCTCCGCCCACGAGCGGCTCAATTTCGGGCTGGCTTCCGAGGACCTGCTCCACCTCCACCCGGTTGATGTCTTCCTCCGACGAAGTGACGACAAGCCGGCGGATCGTGTTTTCAAGCTGCCGCACATTTCCGGGCCACGAGTAGGCGCGCACAAGCTCCATCGCGGGAGGGGCGAAGCGCCGCGTGCCGATCCCGTCGCGGGCAGCCCGGGCAAGGAAATGCTCGGCCAGTAGCGGAATGTCGTCGACCCGTTCGCGCAACGAAGGCACCGATATGGTCACACCGCCTAGGCGATAGAAGAGGTCTTGGCGAAACGCGCCGGCCTCCATACGGGACATCAGGTCATTCTGGGAGGTCGCCATGATCCGTGGGGCGGGATCGGGGAGCGCATCCAGCAGCCGGACGATGCGCCCCTGTACTTCGGTGTCGAGATCGCCGACTTCGTCGAAGAGGATCGAGCCTCCACGCGCACGCGCAAGGATCCGTGTGGGGCCGTCGGCCTCGGCCAGATCCTCCGCATTGGCAATCACGAACGGCATGGCGCGCCGGTCGGAAAAGTCGTGGATGGCCCGTGCGATGAGCGATTTTCCGGTGCCGGATTCGCCTGTCACCAGCACCGCGAGATCCGTGTTCATCACCCGTGCCACGAGACGATAGAGCGCCTGCATGACGGGCGTGCGCCCGACAAGGGGAAGATCTCCGCCGGTGGCCTCTTCTGCATCGATCAGCACCGGTGACACCGGGATTGCACGGCGCTTGATCTCGAGCGCCTTGGCCGCCCGTTTCATCAGGTCCGGCAGATCGAAGGGCTTGGGCAGGTAGTCGTACGCATCCGCTTCGGCGGCCTGGATGGCCGTCATGATCGTGTTTTGCGCCGAAATGACGATCACGGGAAGGCCCGGGCGCTCGGATCCGATCTTGGGGAGCATATCCAGCCCGTTCCCATCTGGCATGATCACATCGGAGATCACGAGGTCGCCTTTGCCCTCCTCGACCCAGCGCATCAGCGTAACGAGCGATGACGTGGCATGGACCTTGCACCCCGCACGCGTCAGCGCCTGGGTCAGAACGGTGCGGATCGTGCGATCGTCGTCAGCAACGAGAACGGTGCCGTCCATCAGAATCTCCTAGGTTTGTGCATCTTCGCTTCCGTCGAGCGCAGTGCTGGGCGCCACGGGAAGCGACAGGCGAAAGGCGGTGTGTCCGGGGGAGCTGTCCACGCTGATCACGGCGTTGTGGTCCGCGATGATCTTGGACACGAGGGCAAGGCCGAGACCTGTTCCGTTCTCCCGGCCGGACACGAAGGGCTCGAAGATTTCGTCGGCGATCTCGGGGGGCAGGCCCGGGCCATCGTCGAGGATCTCGATCTGGAGCGGCAGGCGCGCATCGCTTCCGTCCGGCCGGCGCAGGCGCAACGCACTGTCGTAGAAGGTTCGCAGGCGAATGGTGCCGCTCTGGCCGGCGGCGGCGATGGCCCGCCCTGCCCCCGCGCCTGAGGCTCGTGTCGCAGCCTCGGCGGCGTTCTTCAGCAAGTTCTGAAATACCTGTAGAAGCTGGTCGGCATCGGCGAGTGTCGGCGGCAGTGAGGGATCGTATTCCTCCCGGATGTCCATATGGGCGGCAAACCCCACCATGGCCGACTTGCGCGCGCGCTCGAGCACATCGTGGATGTTTTCGGCCCTCAGCCTCGGGGGGCGCAGGTTTCCGAACTGCTCGACCTGTTCGAGGAGCTTTGTCACGCGCCGGGTCTCGCCGACGATCAGATCGCAGAGCTCCAGATCCCCCTTGGTTAGGTTCATCGACAGCAACTGCGCGGCGCCGGTGATCCCGGCCAGTGGGTTCTTGATCTCGTGGGCCAGCATCTCGGCCATCCCGATGGCCGACCGGGCCGCGCTTTCGTTGTGCATCGAGCGGCCGAGACGCCCTGCGATCTCGCGTGGCGTTACGATGAAGAGCACGCGTTGCGAGGGCCGGCTGTCCTTGCCCTCTTCGACCATCGGCGCGATCTGGATATTGCAGGTCTGCGGTGCGCGCTCGCCGGTGCCGACTGCGACGTCATTGATGAAAATCGCTGACCTGTTCTTGCGAACCCGTGTCAAAGCCTCGTCGATCGGCGCATCGATCGCGAGCACATCATAGACGGGCACGCCTTCCATGTGGCGCAGGGTGGTATTGAAGTAAGCCTCTGCCGACGGGTTGATCGCGGTGACCCTATCGTCTGGGTCTAGCACGAGCGCGGGCATCGGCAGGCTGGCCCAGATTCTCCCCTCTCCGGGCATCAGGCCGCCTCCAGCTCGGGCGCGCGAAAGGCACGTGCGATGAGGGCGGGGACAGCGGCCGGCGACTCGCAGGTCAGTAACTCCCGACGGTGCGCGCGGGCGCTCACCGGATCCACACGCCCGTCGTCAATCGCGGCGTCGAGATACCAGCCGAGGTGTTTTCGGGCGCACCGCCCGCCGAGCGTTTCGCCGTAAAAGCGGATCATTTCACTGAAGTGTTCGGCCACAAGCCCCGCCAGCGCGTCGGCGCGCGGCACGGAGGGGGCAGGTGTTCCAAAGAGCGCGTGGGCGATCTGGGCCAATCGCCAGGGCCGCCCCTGCGCCCCCCGCCCGACCATCACCCCGGCGCAGCCGGACGCGTCCATGGCCGCCGTCGCCGTCGTGGCATCCACGATGTCGCCGTTGGCAATGACGGGGATGGATACGGCGTCCCGCACGCGGCGGATCTGTGCCCAGTCCGCCCGGCCCTTGTAGAACTGGCAGCGCGTGCGGCCGTGGATCGTGACCATCTGCACCCCGGCGTTTTCAGCCGACTGTGCGATTTCTGGTGCATTCAGCATGGCTTCATCCCATCCCAGACGCGTCTTGAGCGTGACCGGAACGTCCACCGCAGTGACCACGGCTTCGATCAGTCTCAGCGCGAGTTCCGGCTCCCGCATGAGGCCGGAGCCACACGCGCCCGCCCCGCTCGCGCTTGTTAGCTTCTTGGCGGGGCATCCCATGTTGATGTCGATGATCTTCGCGCCCTGATCGGCCACGTAGCGGGCCGCTTCGGCCAGCCAGAACGGGTCGCGCCCTGCCAGCTGGACGGAGGTCGCACTCTCCTCAAGCCCGAGCTCCGCCCGATCCCGCGCTGAACGCTTGCCGCGCACGACGTCTTCACTCGCAATCATCTCCGACACCACGAGCCCCGCCCCGAACCGCGCGACGATCCGGCGAAACGGCAAGTCCGTGATCCCCGCCAGCGGAGCGAGGAAGACAGCAGGCGAGAGCGTTTGGTCTGCCAGGCAAATCGCCAAGTGATTAATCCTTGTGCATGCGCCCAGAGATATTGCGCCACCTTGGCAGAAAGCAAAGCTCTCCTGCCACCAAATCCATCCGCAAACACGGATTGCCTAAATTTTGGGCGCCCGAGGGGGCGCAAGGCTTCCCCGTTGCTCTGCCCTTTGGCAGCGCCTAGACAGCGGCATCGCGAAGTGCCTGGGCAGAAGGAAGAGCACGGTGCCGGAGGGATCGTCTGAAACGTCGGACACAGGATCGCCTAACGCCGCAGATCGCGTCGGAGCGGTCATCGTGGCGGCGGGCCGCGGAACGCGGATGGGCGGCGACCTTCCAAAGCAATATCAAAGTGTTGCGGGCCGAATGGTGGTGGCGCACACGATCGCACGGCTGGCATCGCATGCCAGGCTCACTGAATTTGTCCTCGTCATCCACCCCCAGGACGAGGATCTCGCGACCATGGCCCTCGCGCAGGCTGGCATCAACGGTGCGGCCTGCGTCCATGGCGGCACCACGCGCGCCGCGTCCGTGTCCCGAGGGCTGGAAGCCCTTGGACCAAAAGTGGGCACTGTGCTGATCCACGACGCCGCACGCCCTTTCGTTTCGCACGCTGTCATCGACCGGGTGCTCGTGGCGCTTGAGAGTGCCCCGGCAGCGGCCCCGGCTCTGCCAGTGGTCGATGCGCTCTGGCGCGGAACGGCGACGAATGATGTGGAGACGAGCGTTGCGCGCGATGGTCTCTGGCGCGCACAGACGCCCCAAGGCTTCGATCTTGCGGCCATTCGCGCCGCCCATTCCAAGGCTCCCGAAAACGCGGCGGACGATGTCGAAGTCGCCCGCGCAGCAGGGCTAACGGTGCGGATCGTCGCTGGCGACGAAGAGAACTTCAAGCTCACGCGCCCGGGCGATATGGAGCGTGCGGAGCAGGTGGTGCAACGGCAAGAGGTCGGAATGGATGTAAGGCTAGGCAACGGCTACGATGTGCACCGGTTCGGTCCGGGCCAGTCCGTGATCCTTTGCGGTGTCGAGATCCCGCATGATCGCGCACTGCAGGGGCATTCCGATGCCGATGTCGGCATGCACGCGATCACCGACGCGATCTACGGCGCGCTTGCCGAGGGCGATATCGGGCGCCATTTCCCGCCCAGCGATCCGCAATGGAAGGGAGCCGCTTCTGACATCTTCCTGCGCCATGCCGCAACGCTCGCCACAGAGCGCGGCACGCGGATCGGAAACGTGGATTGCACGCTGATCTGCGAGCGCCCGAAAATCGGCCCACACGCCGCCGCCATGCAATCCCGCCTCGCCGAAATCATGGAAATCGACCCCACGCGCGTGAGCGTCAAGGCGACCACGTCCGAGCGCCTGGGCTTCACGGGTCGCGAAGAAGGGATCGCCGCGCTGGCCACGGTCACCCTGATCGGAGAGAGCTCGTGACCGGAGCGCGCGCGATCGCCACCTTTGGCTATGTCGGGCTGATGCGGCCGGCATCGGGCACGTGGGGATCGGCCGCCGCCGTGCCGTTCGGACTCGCGCTGCATATGCTCGGTGGGCCCCTTCTCCTGATTGTCGCGACGCTGCTCGTTTACCCATTGGGTCTGCGTGCCGTCGCCGCGCTCACTGCCAATGACGACGATCCGGATCGATCCGAGATCGTGATCGACGAGGTCGTCGGCCAGTGGATCGCGCTCTGGCCGGTGTCGATCGGAGCGGCCATGGCGGGCGCCTCGGTGTTGGCGCTTTGGCCCGGGATTCTTGTGGCGTTCTTTGCCTTCCGGGCCTTCGACATCTTCAAGCCGTGGCCCGCGAACAAGTTCGATGCCCGAAAGGATGCCGTCGGCGTTATGGTAGACGATGTATTTGCCGGGATTTATGCGGCGTTGGCGGTGGTTGTCGCCGCCGCGCTCGCCCACGGCGTGATGCTGGGCTAACGGCATGACGGCTCTGGCATACGACGTTGTGTCTAAGGCGCGCGCGGCCGGGGTCATGGTGGCGACTGCGGAGAGCTGCACCGCCGGGCTTGTCGCGGCCTCCCTCACCGATGTGCCGGGCAGCTCCGCGGTGCTGGATCGGGGCTTCATAACCTACAGCAACGCCGCCAAGACAGAGATGCTGGGCGTTCCGGGCGATCTGATCGCGCGCGTGGGGGCGGTCTCCGAAGAGGTCGCCCGCGCAATGGCACTCGGCGCTCTGGCGCATTCCGATGCGGCCATCGCTGTCTCGATCACGGGGATCGCGGGCCCCGGCGGATCAGAGCACAAGCCCGAAGGGATGGTTTGCTTTGGCGTTGCAACCGCGGAGCGCACCCTCACGCAGACACGCCTTTTCGGCGCTCTGGGCCGGACGCCTGTGCGCGTGGCCAGCGCGGAACTGGCCCTCCGCCTCCTGCTGGACGCGATACCCGCGTAGCAAGTCGAGCGTGGTGCACCCTGCGCGCCGCCACCTGCCCCGGCGTCCTGGCCTCGTTCCCTTTCTGAGCCGAGCCCTTTACATGCCCGCGGCGCGCAACACCCCCGCGAGAGCAGCCGGATCGGGATTTGCCGCAAGGGTCGCCGCTTCCACGCGCTCCGCGTCTTCTTGGCCAAGAAGAGTATACGCCTTCGCCCGCAGCCGCGTCAGGGTATGTGACAGAGCGACCGGGGCGGCGATGTCATGCTCCAAACGGTGCGCGCGCCCGCCAGTGGCTGTTACGTCGACAACGGCGGCCGTTGTCGCCAGCGATCGATCGGGCACAACGTCGACCTTGTCGCGCAGCCTAAGCAGCACCGGATCCGCGCAGGCAGCATCCGAAAACGTGTCGAGTGCAGCCGTATCCCAACCCGCAAGCGCCATGGCCGCCGTCAACCGATAGGAGAATTTGGCCTCGAGGCCCGTCGCCGGAGCCTCGATGCTGCACACCCCGATCCAGCGTGGGTGCGTGCGCACGGTCACCCGGTCGATGTCACTTGGTGTAAGCCGGACATTGCCAAGCGCATCGAGCATCGCGTGCAAGCCATGGCAGCATGCATGCGCCTTGAAAGAGATCTGGTCCATCCGCCATTCCGTTCCAAGCGATCGAAAGGCGCGCGTGTCCCCTGCCCCGGAATGAGCCGTAAGAAACCCGTCGTCGGCATCCAGCGCCTCGGGATGCGACGTCAGTCCGGCGGCAGCAAGGTCTGCCGCTTCCAGCCCGGAAGACGCCGCAAACCCGGCATTCATCGCCTTGCCCATGGAGCCGAACTGGGCCCGTAGCCCGGAGGCGCGGCTCGCCAGAAGCCCCAGCATGTGGCGCGTCTCCTCCACCGAAAGCCCGGAAAGACGCGCCACGGCGATCCCCGCCCCAAAGGCCCCGGCCGTGGCGGTGGTATGAAATCCCGCCGCCGCATGGCTCTCCCCCAGCCAGCAGCCGATCCGCACGGAAACCTCCGCCCCGATCAGCCCCGCCTCGAGCACGGCGCGGCCAGGAGCCGAATGTCGCTCAGCCGCCGCAAGTGCGGCTGAAAGCACGACAACCGAAGGGTGCCCGATATGCGCGAAGTGCGTGTCATCGTAGTCGAGCGCATGGGAGATCGCGCCGTTCGCAAGCGCGGCCGCGCGCGCCGGCACCGCCATCGATGCCAAACCCACGACACTCGCCTGCGCCGTCCCGCCCTCGGCCGCCACCTGTGCACGCACAACGCGCGCCACGTCCGAGCGCGCGCCCGCGACCGCGCAGGTCGCCCAATCGAAAAGGCAAAGGCGCATGATCTGCAGCGTCGCTTCCGGCAGATGTGCAGTGTGGGCGTAGCGCGCCAGCCGATCCGCAAGCGGATTCATCACCGGCCTCTCGGGTGATCCGATACCACCTTCATCTTGGCGAAAATACCTCCGCCGGAGGCGTTGCACCGCGCCGTGCCTCTGGCTCTTCTCGGCACCAAGCGCGCTGCCCTAGCCGTAAAGCTCATGCGCCCGCGATTCGAAAGCCTGCACGATCCGCTGCATCGCCTCGTTGAAGAAAAGACCCGCAGCCCCCTGCAAGAGACGGTTCTTGAATTCGAAATCCACGAAGAAGTTCACCTCGCACCCGCCATCGACATCGCTGAAACCCCACTTCGAGATCATGTGCCGAAACGGCCCTTCAAGGTACTCGGTGTCTATGCGTTTGTCCTTTGGAAAAAGCGTCACCCGGCTTCCGAACCGCTCGCGAAACACCTTGAACGATACGACGAGGTCTGCATCCATGATGATGGCATCGCCCGAGGGGCGGCGCGAGCGCACACGCGCGGCGGCCGTCCAGGGAATGAAGTCCGGATAGCGGTCGACGTCTGCCACCAGCGCGTACATCTGGTCCGCGGAATATGGCATCCGGCGCGTTTCGGAATGGGTCGGCATGGGTGGCGCGCTCCCTCCGTCGGCGCGGTCGTGGACAGTCGGCGCAGAAATCGTATGGTCTGCGCCGAAGATCAAGGGCCGTTCGGCAATGCGTCCGGGCAGAGTGTCACCGACCAGACGCAAAGTGAGAACAGGATGACTGACCGACCCTACACGGTCGACCGACTGATTTCCGCCAAGGCGATTGCAGCGCGCATCGAGGAACTCGCGCGCGAGATCGAGCGAGGCTTCGCCGGGACCGACAAGCTCGTTGTGGTCGGCCTCTTGCGCGGATCTTTCATCTTCATCGCGGATCTTGTGCGCGAGATCAATCTGCCGGTGGAGGTCGATTTCCTCGAAGCCTCGTCCTACGGAAATGCCATGAATTCGAGCCGGGAAGTGAAAATCCTCAAGGACCTCCGAGGAGAGATCGGGGGGCGCGATGTTCTCGTCGTCGAAGACATTGTCGACACCGGCCACACGCTTGCGCACGTTGTCCACATCCTGAAAGCACGCAACCCGCGCCGGCTCGAGACGATCGCCCTCCTCGACAAGCCGACCCGTCGCGAGGTCGATGTGAAGGCGACGTGGACAGGTTTCGAAATCCCCGACGCCTTCGTCGTGGGCTATGGAATCGATTACGCGCAATCCAACCGGAACCTGCCGCATATCGGAGCGATCCGCTTTCTTGACGAGAACGTGACCGCGCCCCCCGTGATCGCTGGCGGATAGCTCGTTTGCGCCGCCTCGACCGGCGCAGCGCTCCAGACTATGGGAAATCCGGGCCGCTGGCAGCTCCACGAAGAACTCTATCGCCTTGGGCGCGAGAGCGTTGTTGCGCCTACATCCCATGTCTTTGATTGCGGGTGTGACACTTTGCCCTATCATTGCGGTACTCGCGCATTTTGCGTGCCAGTACACCCACCGGGAGATCAACCATGTTCGCTCGCGCAAGCTCAAAGATGCTCGCCGCCGCCTGTCTGACCGCTGCACTCGCCGCAGCCCCAGCCGCCATGGCGCAGGACTTCGACAACCAGATCAAGGCACGGCAGGGCCTGATGCGCGTGCAGGCCGCAAACCTTGGCGTTCTGGCCGCCATGGCGCGGGGCAATGCGCCCTATGACGCAGAGACAGCGCAAGTCGCCGCCGACAACCTGGTTGCCACGGGAATGATCGACCAACGGTTCTTCTGGCCGGAGGGCTCCAGCCTTCTGGATGCAGAAAACACGGCCGCGCTCCCCGAAATCTGGGACGACTACGAAGCTTTCGTTGCAAAGAAAGGCGACTTCGCTGCCGCGACCCTCGTGTTGCAGGAAGCCGCGGGAGGGGGACAAGAGGCTCTTGGCACGGCATTGCGCGGCGTCGGGCGGAGCTGCGGCAGCTGCCACGAAAGCTACCAGCAATCGGAGTGAGTTTTCGCCGATCGAGCGGACCTCTCGCGTCCGCGCTGGCAATCAGCGCGGCGCTCCCATAGCTGAGGGCAGGATCTTCGAGAGCACCCATGCGCCGTATCTTTTTTCTCTTGTTGCTTGTCCTTGCTGCCTGCGGTGGAGCGGCCTGGTGGCTATCGACACCGGAAGAGCTCGGGCCGGCTCGCACCGCCCTGCTCAAGTCTCACATTCCCGATGCGGAGGCCGGCGAGCTGATCTTTCACGCTGCGGGATGCGCATCGTGTCACGCCGCGGCGGAGGATGACACCGAAGGCGCAACAGGAGATGCGAGACTGGTTCTTGCCGGCGGTCACCGGCTGGAATCCGATTTCGGCGACTTCGTGAGCCCGAACATCTCGCCGGATCCTCAACACGGAATCGGCAGTTGGGAGATCGAGGATTTCGCCGCTGCGCTGATCCTCGGCGTCTCGCCCGACGGGCAGCACTATTACCCGGCATTTCCCTATGCCACCTACACCCACATGAGCCTGGAGGACATCACGCATCTGTGGGCCTTCATGCAGACGCTTCCTGCTTCCGATCGCGCCAACACCCCCAACGAGATCGCCTTTCCTTTTAACATCCGGCGCGGCATCGGCCTGTGGAAGTGGCGCTACATGTCAGACGACTGGGTGGCGGCGGCGCCCTCGGAAACACTGGATCGTGGGCGCTACCTCGTGGAGGCGCTCAGCCATTGCGCCGAATGTCATACCCCGCGCGACCAGTTCGGCGGGCTCGACAAGACCCGCTGGATGGGCGGCGCGCCCAATCCCTCCGGCCGCGGCCGCATCCCGAATATCACCCCTGCCGCGCTGACATGGTCGGCCGATGACATCGCCTACTACCTCGAGACCGGGTTCACCCCGGATTACGACAGTGCCGGTGGGACTATGGCCAGCGTCGTGCTCAATCTCGCAAACCTGCCATCCGAGGACCGCGAAGCCATCGCAGCTTATGTCAAAGGCCTCGCCCCGGTCGCAGAGCCCGAGGGTTGAGCGCTCAGGCGCGAGACCTGCGCCGAAGAACCGCGAACGCTGCCATTCCCGCTAGGAGCAGCGGCATGCCCGCAGGCAAGGGGAATGGTTCAAGCTGTCCTTCGGCGCCCAGCACCGTAGGGTTCATATTGTTTGGACTAAAATACCCGGCAGACCAGCTTGAACCCCCATCGAAGCTCTGAGCTGCAAAGCCAGTGCCACTTCCATTGCGCCAAAAAATGTCACCACCCGGCAGGTCCAAGCGCAACGTCAGGAAAAACGTATCGGCCGCGAGAAACGTGTCGGAGACGTCCACAAGCATTGAATAGCCGAGGAATTCGTCCAAGTGGTTGCCCGTCGCTTCCACGTCCTTGGACGTCAGGCTTACCGATCCGGATGAGGTGTCACCGCCGGGCAGACCAGCGCCTTTGGCTGCTATGCCCCAATTCACAGTGATTGGCGTGAATTCTCCAACAGCGTCCGCAGACAAGAACTCTAAGGAGAACGCTTCGACTGTCGATGCCGTCCCCAACTTGAATGACTGCGCGCCGATCACGTTGTTAAAGCATAGCAACCCGCATTTTCCACCAGCCGTCGGCGAAGGTATCGGATCGTTGAACAAAACAGAGGAGGCAGAAGCACTAGGTCGCGCTCAAGACGCCAACGATCAGTGCCGCAATTGAGTGTCTCAGCCTGGCGCATTTCCCTTCCCGATCAACAATCGCGACAGCCCACAGCGGAAACGAAAGTGGCTCTACCCCTCTGAAGAATTGAAGAAAACTCCCACGCCGGTTGCAAGAGACACGACAATGCCGCAAAGCCCATCGACAACAGCGCTCAGGAGAGCCTTGACCGCGTGCTATGCACCCGCCAGGCGGCGTTGCCGCTCGGCGCGCAGCCGCGCGAAATCGTCGCCCGCGTGATAGGATGAGCGTGTGAGAGGCGTTGCCGAAACCATCAAGAAGCCCTTACCGTAGGCCGCCTTTTCATAAGCAGTAAATTCCTCGGGCGTGACGAACCTGTCGACACGATGGTGCTTCGGCGTCGGCTGAAGGTACTGCCCGACGGTCAGGAAATCGATGTCGGCGGAGCGCATGTCGTCCATCACTTGAAGGACTTGCACGCGCTCTTCCCCGAGGCCCACCATGATCCCAGACTTCGTGAAAATCGTCGGGTCGAGCTCCTTCACCCGCTGCAGCAGCCGCAGGGAGTGGAAGTAGCGCGCGCCGGGGCGCACCTCCTGATAGAGGCCCGGCACTGTTTCGAGATTGTGGTTGAAGACGTCCGGTCGTGCTTCCACGACCTTCTCCAGCGCATCAGGCGCGCATTTCAGAAAGTCCGGCGTCAGGATCTCGATGGTCGTGTCGGGCGCGCGGTGGCGTATGGCGCGGATCGTCTGGGCGAAATGCTCCGCGCCGCCGTCTTCGAGGTCATCCCGGTCGACGCTGGTGATCACCACGTGCTTGAGCCCCAGCTTCTGCACCGCATCCGCGACGCGCCCCGGCTCGAACACATCCAGCGCGTCGGGCCGGCCGGTGGCGACATTGCAGAACGTGCAGCCCCGCGTGCAGATCTCGCCCATGATCATCATGGTGGCGTGGCCCTGGCTCCAGCACTCGCCCACATTCGGGCAGCCCGCTTCCTGACACACGGTGGTCAGACGGTTCTCGCGCACGATCTTTGCCGTTTCGGCAAATCCGGCACTGGTGGGTGCCTTGACCCGGATCCAGCTGGGCTTCTTGGGCTGCGCATTGTCAGCACGATGCGCCTTTTCGGGGTGGCGCAGTTCGGGAACCTTGAGATCACGCATGGCAGGGCCTCCTTGGCGTGCAAACATAAGACAAGGCGCACGAAATGACACGCGACAGATCATCAATGCCGGCCTGCACGCGTGGCATAGCCGCTTATCGGGTAAGTTTGCCTCCCGGCAGAGCCGCAGCATCCACCATCGAGATCACGTTACAGGGCGCTTTCGAGAAGCCCATCCGCGCGCAGACCGCCTCGGATGGCGCATTTCCCGGCTGAACCCCTGTAAAGAACCGCTCTGCCCCATAGCGTTCGTGCGCCGCCAAGAGAGCCCGCGCGCCAAGAGCCATGGACAACCGAGCGCCACGCGCCTCCGTCCGTGTCGTCAGCATGCCCCACCAGAATTCGCCCCCATGCATCGAGTGACCTATTTCGATGTTCTGGCAACTGGCCGCACAGGAGACGACGCGCCCCGTCGCATCCTGCGCCACGCAGATGGCAGAGTTGCGGCTGATCCCGCGCAAGACATTCCCGGCAAGTAGCATCACGCCAACAGAACCTGTCGCGTCCGCGAGCGCTTCCAGCGTTTCGGTCGATGTGTCTTGGTCAATCCAGACAAGCTCCAGCCCACCGGGCAATGACGTTTGCGCCGCGATGGATCTGGCCGCCTCAAGCGGGCGCTCCGATCCCTTCCAGTGCCGGTAAACATTGGCGGAAAAGCCAGCCGCCTGCGCCTGTGCCACGCAGTCGTCTGTTTCTTCCAGCGAAATCGAGTAGAAATGCGACGCACCCTGTAACTGAGCGAGGCGAAAGACAGTGCTCAACGGGGCATCCGCAGGCGAAACCACACCAACCGTCCGCCCGTAATAGTCGAACCGGGGATCGCCCCCGAGAACCTCGAACATCGCCTGCCCGCGCCGAAGCAGGCCGATCTGCGCCACAGTTCCATAGGCTTCGTCTTGCATGTGCTCCTCCGTTGCAAGCGTCACTGTGTGTCGCCAATGCGCGGGTCACAAGCGTTGCCTGCGCGCGGTACTCACCGTAACCTGCTTCTGCAAAGGGGACGCCAAGATGATCCGAGCCACCCGAAAAGGCGATCTTGCCGGTTTGCTGGAGCATTACCGGGCCGCCTTTCCCGACGAAGACCTCACAGCGCTGGTCAAAAAGCTCTTTGCGGAGGACAGCGTTCTGTCGCTGACGACCGAGACGCGGGATGGACCAATCTCGCATGTCATGCTGACGCCTTGCCGGGTCGCGGCCGCCGAAGCACAGCCGCCCGATGTCCTCAAACCGGGAGATACCTTCGGCAAACCGGCCTACCTGCTTGGTCCGCTCATGGTCGCACCGGCGCAGCAGAAGCGCGGCTTTGGCGGCAAGCTGGTGGCCGACGCCCTGGGCCGGATTGCAACGCGTCCGGGCAAGCCGCCTGTTCTGGTGCTGGGCGATCCGGGCTATTACGGGCGGTTCGGGTTCCGGCCCGAGCCCGGCGTCCAGACACCGTTTCCTCTGCCGGAGGGGTGGGAAGGCGCGTGGCAGTCTCTGTCATTCGACAAGCAGCCTTTGCCGGAGGGCACACTCCATGTTCCCGGCCCGTGGTACGACGCGGCTCTCTGGGCAGACTGACCCATGCCGGCGCGGCAGATAGACTGGACGGCGCATCGCGCGGAAGCGCATCGACTGGGGACGTTGCAGGACGGGCTGAAACAGATCGTCTATGGCGGCAACGACGGGATCGTCACGACCTTTGCCATCGTTGCCGGCTTTGCCGGCGCGTCCGCCGAAGGGGCGGCTACGGTCGGGGCGCTCGCCGTCCTGATTTTCGGTCTGGCCAATCTTCTCGCGGATGCCACGTCGATGGGCCTTGGCGAGTTCCTCTCTACCCGATCCCAACGCGATCTCTATCTCTCGCGCCGCCAGCGTGAACTGGAGGAATTCGAGCTGCGCCCGGATCAGGAACGGGCCGAGCTCGTGCAGATGCTCGGCGAGCGCGGGTTGTCCGAGCAAGACGCCAAGGCAGCCGCGGACAGGTTGATGAAAAGCCCCGAACTCGTCGTCGACATGATGATGACCTACGAAATGGAGATGCCGGATATGCGCATGGCGCGCCCTGTCGGCGACGGTTTCGTAACCTTCATCTCCTTTGCGGTCTTCGGGATCATTCCGCTCCTGCCCTACCTTGCGATGCCCGCGACCGATCCTCGCGCCCTGCCGTTCTCTGTTGCGGCGACCGTGCTCGCACTTGTGCTTCTTGGCCTGTTGCGCTGGCGGGCCACCGAGGAGCGCGTGTGGCGCTGCGTTGGCGAGACACTCTTTGTCGGGGGTGCCTGCGCAGTGGTGGCCTACGGTGTGGGAGCGGTCGTCGCCGGGTAGGTCTTGCCCTTGCCTGCCCCTGCCCCGGGCCATACCTTGGGCCGACACGAAACAGGACATCATGCACATGGCGATTACCGCGCAGCAGATTGAAGACCTCCTCCGCGAGGGTTTCCCCGACGCACAGATCACCGTGCAGGGCGACGATGGCGCGCATTTCGCGGCCCAGGTGATCGACGAGAGCTTCCGCGGAAAGAACCGCGTGCAACAGCAGCGGGCTGTCTATGCCGCCCTCAAGGGCAAGATGGATGGCTCAGCCGGTGAGCTCCATGCTCTTGCACTGACGACAAAGGCGCCGGAGTGATCCTCCGGTCGGGCGCAGAGGCGCGGCCGTGAGCGAGGCGCTTGTGATCCTCGGTCTCGTCGCTGCGATCGCGGTCGTGCTGGGCTTCAAGGCCCGCCAGGCGATTCGCCGGGATGCCGACACACCGCGAGGACTTGCGCCCGGTTCGGGACATCATATCATTGAAGTCGAGTATTCATCCGGCCTCGGCGGCGGACACGCGACGCAGATCCGTGTGCCCCGCGATCCACAGGCTTACGCGAAAAGGTTTGTGCCCAAGAATTCAGGCGGCACAGAAGACAAGGGGAATGAACCATGAGCGCCACCGCTGATGACAAGATCAAGGACACCGTCTCGAGCAACGATGTCGTTCTCTTCATGAAGGGCACAAAGGAAATGCCGCAATGCGGGTTTTCCAGCCGCGTTGCCGGTGTGCTCAATTACATGGGGGTCGACTTCGCCGATGTGAACGTTCTGGCGGACGAGGAAATTCGGCAAGGTATCAAGGATTACTCCGACTGGCCGACGATCCCGCAGCTCTACGTGAAGGGGGAATTCGTCGGAGGCTGCGACATCATCACGGAAATGACGCTGTCGGGCGAGCTCGATCAGCTTTTTGACCAGAGTGAAGTCGGCTACGACAAGGACGCGGCAGACAAGATCCGCCAAGCGAACGCCTGATCTTCGACGTCAGTGAACTGTAGCTCGGGCGGCGTGCGATGCGCCGCCCGTTTGCATATCAGGATGCAACCTCTGCCGTGTTGCGGCGTTCCGCCAGATCGGCAAGGCCCTCGGCTTTTGTCGCCAGCACCAACAGGCTATCGGCGAGCCCCGCCGGAACAGCCTCAGCAACGGGCGCGCTTTCCTTTTCGGCGAGCTTCGATTCGGCCGCAACCGCCCGCTCCTCAAACGCGGCGGTCCGGTCTGCGAGCATCAGCCCCGCCATGAGCAGCATCCGGGTTTCATCGAGGCGCCCGATCTGGTCGATCAGCGTGGTGGCTTCCCGGTCGAGCATCGCGGCAGCCGTCTGCAGATAGGCTTCCTCACCCTCGCCGCAGGCAACTGTGAATGACTTGCGTCCGATGGAGACGGTGACGTTAGGCATGCGATTGTTCCTCCACCAGCGGCTCAAGCGCTGCAATCAACGCGTCCAGTTCGGAACGGTCCGCTTTCTGTCTGTCGTCTGCGGCACGCAGGGCGGCTTCGAGCTGGAGAATGCGCTCGGCCTGCGCGTCCTTCATGGTCTTGATCGCCTCATAGCGATCCCGCAGTTGCTCCGAAGCCGTCGCCTCGGCTTCGAGGGCCGTTCGCAGGCTGTCGGCTTCCGCGCGGACGCTCTCCACCTCGGCCACTGCGGCCTCTGCCGTGCTCACCGCGGCGTCGCGCTGCTCCTGCAATTGATCAAGTTCGTGGGCCTGCGTGCCCGAAGTCTCTGGCTGGGCCTCCATTGCAACGTCGATGCGCTCCAACGCTGCGGCCAGCCGTTCTTCCAAAGCCGAAATGTCTGCCATCTTGCCCCCAATGCCACCCAAATCGCCCGTCCGGCAGCCCGGACGGCCTGGAGCGTTCCTGCCGAATCGCGCAGCGCCCTCTCGCAGCGCCATGATAGACATCTTGAAGCGGATTTGCCCATGCCTTTTGGGCCAACGGCTTATCTCCGCTTCTTCATGTATTGGCTGCGGTGTGGGCCAGCGGCGCGCGGGCACGCTTGACGGGCGCCGCATCGCTGGTACACCGCCTGCGCCCGCCATACCGGCGAAATCGAGTGCCCCTTGCTCGGACCGAGCACCAACAGAAAGACGCGCGCCATGGATATTGCAGCCCTGAGAGAGGCCAACCCCGATCACTGGCAAAAGGCCGCCGCCCTGCGCGTGCTGGCGTTGGATGCCGTGGCGGCCGCCAATTCCGGGCACTCCGGAATGCCGATGGGCATGGCCGACCTCGCGACGGTTCTTTTTGAGAAGCACCTGAAGTTCGACGCCTCCGCGCCGGACTGGCCGGACCGGGATCGGTTTGTCCTGTCGAACGGTCACGGCTCGATGCTGCTCTACGGTCTGCTGCACCTCACCGGGTACGCCGACATGACGCTGCAGCAGCTGAAGGACTTTCGCCAACTGGGGTCGATCACCGCGGGCCATCCCGAGTACGGCCACGCCAAGGGGATCGAAACGACCACGGGCCCGCTTGGTCAGGGGCTGGCCAACGCTGTTGGTATGGCAATGGCGGAGGCGCATTTGCGGGCGGTCTGGGGCGAGAAGATCGTCGATCACCACACGTGGGTCTTTGTCGGGGACGGCTGCCTCATGGAGGGCGTCAGCCAGGAGGCGCTTGCCCTCGCCGGGCGGCAGAAGCTGAACAAGCTGATCGTCGTGTTCGACGACAACGGGATCACGATTGACGGCAAGGTCTCGATCTCCGACGCAACGGACCAGATGGCCCGTTTCGCGGCCTCAGGGTGGGAGGTGATGGCGTGTGACGGGCACGATCCGGTTGCCATCGACAACACCTTCGCGGCTGCCAAGAAATCCGACCGTCCTGTCTTGATCGCGGCGCGCACGCATATTGCGCTGGGGTCGTCGGCACAGGACACCTCCAAGGGGCACGGCGCCCTCACGGATGCTGGCCTGATCGCGGACACCCGCACGGCCTACGGCTGGGCCCACGAGCCCTTCGAAATCCCCGCAGAAGTGAAAGGCGCGTGGGAAGCGATCGGCGCGCGGGGCGCGGCGGCCCGTGCCGAGTGGGAGGCCCGGCTTGCGAAACTGTCGGGCCGCAAGCTTTCCGAGTGGACGCGCACGCAAAATCGGGAATTGCCCAACAAGCTCGCCAGCAAGATCCGCGCACTGAAAAAGAAAGTCTCCGACGAGGCGCCGAAGGTCGCGACGCGCAAGGCGTCTGAAATGGCACTGGCGGAGATCAACGAGGTCCTGCCCGAAACCTTCGGTGGCTCGGCAGACCTCACCGGCTCCAACAACACGCTCACGCCCGGCCTCGGCAGCTTTACGCCGGAGACGCCGGAGGGGCGCTACGTGTATTACGGGATCCGTGAGCACGGCATGGCGTCGGCGATGAACGGCATCGCACTCCATGGCGGGCTGAGGCCCTATGGCGGCACGTTCATGTGCTTTACCGACTACGCGCGCCCGGCGATGCGGCTTTCGGCGCTGATGGGGCAGCCGGTGGCCTATGTCATGACGCACGATTCCATTGGCTTGGGCGAAGATGGCCCAACGCACCAACCGGTCGAGCATCTTGCCATGTTGCGCGCAACGCCGAACATGAACGTCTTCCGCCCTGCAGACGCGGTGGAAACGGCCGAAGCGTGGGAGGTCGCCCTCACGACGACGGATGCGCCCTCGGTCCTGACCCTCTCACGCCAGGGGCTGCCCACGGTGCGCACGGATCACAAGTCCAAGAATCTGACGGCACAGGGCGCATACGTGCTGGCGGACGCCGATTCCAAGCGTCAGGCGATCCTGATGGCCACGGGCTCGGAGGTTGCCGTCGCAATGGCGGCAAAGGCGCTCCTTGAGGCGGACGGGATCGGCACGCGCGTTGTCTCGATGCCGTGCTGGGAGCTCTTCGAGGTTCAGGAAGACGCGTATCGTCGCCGCGTTCTGCCGGGCGGGCCCGTGCGCGTCGCGATTGAGGCCGGCATGCGCTTTGGCTGGGACAGATGGCTCTTTGGCGAGCGCGGCAAGCGCGACAAGGCGGGCTTCATCGGCATGCACGGATTTGGCGGGTCTGCGCCCGCTGGCGATCTCTACAAGCACTTCGGCATCACCGCGGAAGCCACCGCGGACAAGGTTCGCGCGCTTCTGGGCGGCCGCTGGGACGAAACCCGACAGCTCTGAAGCGATCCCACAACACGAATTCCGTTGCGGCGCGTTCTTGAATTTCGGGCGCGCCGCAGGTATCTGTGATGTGTTCTTCGGAACTATGGCGATAAACGCGCTCGTAATAAGCGGCTCGGACCCGGGGGCGGTACCCGGCGGCTCCACCATCCTCCCTCATTGGCGGGAACATGGGGCCGAAATAGGATCGACGGACGTCTAAAGGAGTTAGCTTTTGCCCGGTGAGATACCACCGTTATCGGTTCAAGCTTTATAGTTGCCAATGACAACAAAGCTCCGGTCGCACTCGCCGCGTAATGCGGTGCGTAAGACCAAATCTTAAGCCCTTGCCTCTAGCAAGGTAAGGCGGGGTTCGCAGGCACCTGGCAACAGAAGCCTGCACTTTTCATTATATTTCAGCTGATTGAGTGGCGATGCACATGTGAGTGCTCTGTCGTCGCGCGTTCTTGCCGTCTGTGCCGATGGTGCACGTACCGCCACTGCCGCAGTTGCGCGCGTCCTTCCCGGACCTGCACGGTGCGGCGGGCGTCTGGCTGCGGTAAGCGCGCGGGTCGTGTGATCGGAGCGGCGCGGAGTGCATGTCGCACCCCGCACCGCTCTTGTCACTCGTCAAATGCAGAAAACGCCGTCAGCCGACCACGTTGTGGCCGCGACCGCGCATGCAGTTCTTGATGAGCTGTTCCTTGTTTTGCTGCTGCTGGACGCCGCTCGCGATCAGGCCGGTGGCTGCACCGATGGCGGCAGCTTCCGCGACGTTGGTACCTTCGTTCGCGAAGACAGCCGTGGCGCCGCCCGCGACGACAGCGCCCGCGGCTGCCTGCTCGCCTGCCGTGCTCGAAAGCGCACCCTGTTGGGAGGCGAGCTGCTGGCACGCGGCAAGATCACCTTGGAAGCTCGCGCTCACGGGGCCATCGACGACGGGGACATAGTTTGAGCCCGAGTTGACACAAGCGGTCGTCAGCCCGAGCAAGGCGAATGCGGCGAATGGGGTTGCGATGCGCATGGGCATGGCCTTCTCTGATTTCCGGTACAGGGGGGCGCGCGCGCCCTCTCTATTGGTACCGCAGAGCACCGCTCAGAAACAGCCTCGAACGCGCAAGGAGCCGCTCACGGACCCAAGCCGTGCGCTTCCGCCGCACCCAATCGATAGGCAGAGCGCCTCTCACTCTGGCTCTCTGCCCCGCCGCGAGAGCACGGATCGTGAGTTCCCTCACAAATCCGTCAGCGAGGCCGATTCTCTCATTGCCGCGCGTGTGTTTAGCCGTGCATCGTAGCGCCAATGATGCAGAACGTGGGCAGGCGAATTCAGGCGACGATGGCAGCTCTCGCGCTTTCTGCGAGTGCCGCCTCCGCGTGTGACACCGCGTTGCTGCTGGCAGTCGATGTTTCGAATTCCATCGACGCGGGCGAATACGATATCCAGACCGAGGGTATGGCCGCCGCCTTGCGCGACGGCGTTGTTCGAGACGCCATGGTGATTGGCGGGAACGCGATCGCCGTCATGCAATGGTCCGGCACCGGCATGCAGGAGATGTCCGTCGATTGGCGGCGGATCACATCCTACGCAGACATGGACGCTCTGGCGCGTGAGGTCTCGGCGATGCGGCGGGCCTATGTCGGGGCGAATACCGCGATCGGCGAGGCTGTCCGGGTCGGCATCAGCCAGGTCCTGACGCAGGGCGACTGCGCGCGCTTGATCATCGACGTGTCAGGCGACGGGCCCGACAATGCCGGCACCCTGATCGATCACGCGCGCCGGCAGGCCGAGCGCTCAGGCATCACCGTGAACGGGCTCGCGATCGACGGTCTCGGATCTGCGACCACCGCCTATTACACCCGCCGCCTGATCACACCGGACGGTTTCGTGGAAACGGCGACGGGCTTCACCGATTTTCCAAGGGCGATCCGGGTGAAGATCCGCCGCGAGGTCAGCCGGGTAAGCGGCTAGGATCGGCTCGCGGCGCAGGGGCTGTGATCTCTGGCCCCAATCCGCATGAAGGGCACGCAGCGTGACGGAGACAGTGCCATCCCACGAGCCTCCCGATCAGGAGGCACGCGCTGCGGCCCCGCCAAGCCTGCGGCAACTGACGCGCGTCTTCGCCCGGATCGGCGTCTTGTCATTCGGGGGGCCCGCGGCCCAGATCGCGCTCATGCACCGGGAGCTTGTGGAGCTCCGTGGTTGGATGAGCGAGCGGGCGTTTCTCAGTGCCCTTTCGTTCTGCATGCTTCTGCCGGGCCCCGAAGCGATGCAGCTTTGCACGTACGCCGGCTGGCGGCTGCGCGGCATCGTAGGAGGGGTGATCGCGGGAACACTCTTCGTGGCACCCGGGGCTCTGGTAGTCCTGCTTCTAGCGCTCCTATACGCGAAGTACGGTGCACAACCTGCTGTTCAAGATGCGTTTTTGGGCGTGAAGGCTGCGGTGATCATCGTCGTGGTGCAAGCCCTCATCAAGGTGTCACACAAGGCACTGAAGGGCGCGCCTGCCGCCTGTATGGCAGCGCTCGCGTTCCTGGCCCTCTATGCCGCGCACATCCCGTTCCCTTGGGTGATCGCGGCTGCTGCCGTCTGGGGGGGCGTGTCCGCGCGCGATGCATCGAGCCCTGTGCACCCTGCCCGCCTGTCGCGCAGCCCGGGGCAAACCCTCGTCATCTGCGCGGTGCTCGCTCTCTTATGGGGCGCGCCGCTCCTCGCGGCATGGGCGGTGAACGCACAATTCCTGCTCGCGATCGGGCTCTTCTTTTCCAAGCTCGCTGTCGTCACTTTCGGAGGCGCCTATGCGGTGCTGGCCTATATGACGCAGGAGGTCGTTCAGGTTCAGGGCTGGCTGACGACGTCGGAAATGATCGATGCGCTTGGGCTGGCGGAAACAACGCCGGGCCCGCTGATCCTAGTGACGGAATTCGTCGCCGCGCTGGCGGGGGTCTCTGCGGGAGGGTGGCCGCTTGGCGTGGCGGCGGCGCTGCTTGCGCTCTGGGTCACGTTCATCCCGTGCTTTCTGTGGATCTTCGCGGCCGCTCCCTACGTGGAGTGGATCACCGGGCAATCCCGCCTCAAGGGCGCGCTCGATGGGATCACGGCGGCTGTTGTGGGGGTAATCGCAAACCTGTCTCTCTGGTTCGCGCTCCACGTTTTCTTTGCAACGGTTGAGTTCACTGCGGTTGGCCCGCTCGAGCCTGCCCTGCCCGTATTTGCCACGTTCCAGCCGCTGGCTGCGGTGCTCTGTGCACTGGCTGCACTCTTGATCGTATGTCGATTCACCCTGCCGGTCACGTTGGCGCTCATGGCGTTTGCGGGCCTCGTTTCGGGCGGGCTTACATGAGGTGCGGCACACGCGGCGGAGGGCTATCTTTCGATCAGAAAGCCCCTATGCTGCCACTCAAAGGAGGGTAGCGTCCATGTCTCGACAGATCGATTACGGCAGGCTGATGCACGAAGCCATGCGCTCGCTGATCCAGCAAGTGCTTGAGGACGTGGCTGCTGAAGGGCTTCCGGGCGACCACCATTTCTTCATTACATTCGATACTGCGCAACCCGGCGTCGGGCTCGCGGACTGGCTTCGCGAGCGTTATCCCGATGAGATGACGATCGTCATTCAGCACTGGTTCGAGGACTTGGAGGTCAACGATGACGGTTTCTCGATCACGTTGAATTTCGGGGATAATCCGGAGCGGCTGGATATTCCGTTCGATGCGGTGCGCACTTTCGTCGACCCTTCGGTCGAGTTCGGCCTGCGCTTCGAGAGCCAGGGCGATAGCGACGACGAAGATGACGACGATGGAGCGCCGATGATGAAGGACGCCGTCGACGAGGACGCGGACGCGGATCATGACGCCGAGATTGTCTCGCTCGACAGCTTCCGCAAGTAAGCACCTGCGACGTCGCGTCGGTCTTGCCCTGCGTCCCTGTGACCACGCTGAGCCGTTGCCCCGACGCCTGCGAGCCGGTATCCGGCATGCGACAGCATACCGGAGAATGCGATGACAGCTCAGAGCCCCGCAACCCGCACCGAGACCGACAGCTTCGGACCACTCGACGTCCCTGCTGACAAGTACTGGGGTGCGCAAACTCAGCGCTCGATCCTGAATTTCCCGATCGGTTGGGAACGACAGCCTGTTGCCATCGTCCGCGCGCTCGGCGTCATCAAGAAGGCCTGCGCCCAGGCCAACACGGCATCCGGCAAATTGCCCGCTGATCTCGGTGAGGCCGTGCAAGCGGCGGCCCAGGAGGTGATCGACGGCAAGCTTGACGACAACTTCCCGTTGGTCGTCTGGCAGACCGGGTCGGGCACGCAATCCAACATGAACGCCAACGAGGTGATCGCAAACCGGGCCATCGAGATCCTCGGGGGAGAACTGGGCTCGAAGAGTCCGGTACATCCCAACGATCACTGCAACATGGGCCAGAGTTCCAACGACACCTTCCCCACGGCGATGCACATCGCAACGGCGATGCAGGCGCGCGATGTCACGCTGCCGGGCCTCCAGAAGCTGCACGATGCCCTTGCCGAGAAGCAGGTGGCTTTCGAGGGGATCATCAAGATCGGCCGAACGCATACGCAAGACGCCACTCCCCTTACCCTCGCGCAGGAGTTCTCCGGTTACGTCCACCAGGTGGCCATGGGAATTGCTCGGATTGAGGGGGCAATGGCGCGGATCTACGAGCTTGCCCAAGGGGGCACGGCGGTTGGTACGGGCCTGAACACGATAGACGGATGGGCAGACGAGGTCGCGGCCAACATGGCAGCCATCACTGGCCTGCCCTTCGTGACCGCTCCCAACAAGTTCGAAGCGCTCGCCGCGCATGACGCGATGGTCGAGATATCCGGCGCGCTCAAGACGGTCGCCGCGTCGCTCTTCAAGATCGCCAACGACATACGTCTGTTGGGGTCTGGCCCGCGGTGCGGTCTCGGAGAGCTGATCCTGCCCGAGAACGAGCCCGGCTCTTCCATCATGCCGGGCAAGGTGAACCCGACGCAGTGCGAGGCCCTGACGCAGGTTTGTGCTCACGTCATGGGCAACGATGCCGCCGTTGGTTTTGCCGGCAGCCAGGGCCACTTCGAACTTAACGTCTACAAACCGATGATGGCCTACAACGTCTTGCAATCCATGCAGCTTCTGGGGGATGCGGCCTCTGCCTTCACCGACAATCTGGTTGTGGGCTTGCAGGCCGACGAAGCGCGAATCGACAAGCTTATGCGCGAGTCTCTGATGCTCGTGACAGCCCTCGCGCCCGAGATCGGCTATGACAATGCCACGAAGGTCGCCAAGACGGCTCACAAGAACAAGACGACGCTTAAGCAGGAAGCGGTTGCGCTCGGCTACGTCGATGAAGAAACGTTCGAGCGTGTCGTCCGCCCAGAACAGATGGTCGGCCCGAAGCCCAAGTAGAAACAGGCAACGCGGCAATGGCTCAGCCCATCAACCTCAATAAGGTGCGAAAAGCACGCGCTCGCGCGGAGGCGCGGCGCAAGGCAGATCAGAACGCAGCGTTCCACGGCCTGTCGAAGGCGGAGAAATCCGCTGCAAAGGCGGAGGCGGAGCGCGCGGCGTCGGTGCTCGATGGGGGGCGGCGGGAGGAAGACGACGCGTGAGCCGTCCCGTGAAGAGATCACTGACCCTCGCCGGACACCGCACGTCCGTCTCGCTCGAGGATCCATTCTGGGACGCTTTTCGGGAGATCGCTTCGGAGAATGGCATGACGCCCGCGGCGCTTGCGACGAGGATCGACCGCGAACGCGGGCTGGACGTCGGATTGGCGACGGCGCTCCGGCTCTTCGTCCTTTCCGAATATCGAAAGCGGCTTGGTCTCGAGTAGCGCTGTTGGCGTTAGCGATGTTTTAACCGTGTCCGGCCACGTTCAGGTATGGATGTGCTATCCGTTGAACAGCGTCGTGCGGCGCAATGGCTGGAACAGATCTTTTCGAGCCGTGCGGCTATGGGGGGCAGTGTTGTGCGCCGTAAGGTGTCGGATGTCGAGCGGATCGTCGGGCGCGACGCCTTCCTCGGTGAAATGCGCCGTCGTGGGGTCTCTGTCGTCGAGAATGCGGGTCAGTTCGTGATTTTCTGCAATCAGGAACCTCTTCGGCGCCTCTGTTAGCTGTCGGGCGCAAAAGTCTTGAAGCAAGACTTTTGCAAAGAGCCTTGTTTCAAGGCTCTTGGTGGCGCCTCGGGGCGAGGGTGAGCCAGATCCCATCCCGTGCACGAACCGTGAGGTGCGCAACGGGGACAGGCGGATCGTGCACATCCGACGGGGCGAGGTGAAATCGTCCAACGATGGATGCTGTCAGGAGCATCCCTTCGGCCATGGCGAATCCGGCACCCGGGCAAACGCGCGCACCAGATGAGAAGGGCAAGTAGGCGTTTCGTGCGCTGTCTCTCCCGCTTTGTGTGGACCACCTCTCGGGGGCAAACGCGTCCGGATCGCTCCAAAGGCGCGTCTGGCGGTGCAAGTGCCACGGAGAAACGACGATCTGGGCACATCTTGGCACGACCCTGTCTCGAAAACGTTCTTCCTTGCGTGCCTGCCGAACCATCATCGGAACCGGAGGATAGAGCCGCAATGCCTCTCGATAGCAATTACGGGTAAACGCGAGGTCCGACAGGTCTGAGAAGTCTGCATCTTGCGAAAGGTGCCTTGCCTCGTCCGCTACGCGGGCCTGAGCCTCTGGCGCAGAGGCCAGGAGGTATAGCGACCAAGCGAGCGACGAGGCTGAGGTTTCGTGCCCGGCGAGAAAGAAGATCGCAACTTGGTCGATCATTTCCTCCTTGTCGAACCGCTCTCCTGTCTCGGGATCCTCGGTCGTCATGATCTTGGTCGCGAGATCCTCGGGGGCGGTGCCCGCGTCAAGTTCTGACAGTCTGCGCTCGACCATTTGCCGGATGAGAGCGCGGATACTGGCGGCAGCCGCACGGGTCTTGCGGCTGTGAAGGCGCGGCACCCAGCCTGGCAGTGGAAGAAACGCCGCCGGATTGAGGATCGGCTGCGCTCTCTGATAGGCCCGAAATTCTTCGAACACGCGCCCGGCGGTCTCGTCTTCGATTGGCACGGAAAAAAGGGTGCGAAAGATCACGTCTGCTGCGGCGAAGCTCGCCATCTCCTCGATCTCCACGGCACGGCCATCGGCGACGCGCTCGAGACGTACGAGGGCGGCCTGCGCGGCTTGCTGCATCGAAGGGAAGGTCTGGCGCAGGCGCCCGCCCTCGAACGCAGGATCGATGATGCGGCGTTGCCGCTCCCATTGCGCTCCGTTGGTCACAAACACACTCTCTCCGAGAAGAGGGGCAAGGCCTTCGCGAATACGGTCGGACTTTGGGAAGTCACGCGGGCGTTCGTTGAGCACGAGCCGGATCAGATCGGGTTGGTTGATGAGAAAAGATCGGAAGAATGGCGTTCGGAATTCCGCCATCCAAGCGCGGTAGAGCCGCTCTGGCTGGGCTGAAAGAATGTCCTGACGAAAGAGACGCAGATACCGCCAAAGGCTGACCTTGTCTGGCCGTGCCATTGGCTTGGGAGGGAGCGGACGCCTTTCGTGGCCCGCAGTGTCCGATGTGTCGGCTGGGCACCCTGCCCTCTGCGCCGAAGGCGTGGTCATGCCGCGAGACCCTTGGACGTTGTGCAGGTTTGCCCGGAAAGAGCACGCTCGATCCGCGCGGGAGAGGGTTTGCGGCGACCGAGGCGTGCGGCCAGAGTCTTGGGGCCCGCTGTGATCCGAAAATAGTCGAAGTCGTCCTCTCGCCCGGGGAGGCCGTCAAATGCGCAGAGGTATTGGAAATGCAAGCGAAAGAAGCGCCAGCGCAGGCGCGCCCAGGTCTCAGGCTTCAGGGTTTGGGTGTATGCGGCCGAGAGGACGAGCGGCCATCGCTTTCCAGGCCTCCCCGCACCTGAGACGGAAACCGGGTCACAAAGCGCGAAGGTGCATCCGTCGCCGGGCGCCGTAACGTCGATCCATGTCAGCCGCCCGGACTGCGAGACAAGGGCGAGATCCGCGCGAAGGGCGTCCGCCTTGGGAAGAAAACTCGCCATTGGAATGACTTGCCCGAGGGTCAGGAAAGAAATCGCTGGGCCACCCTTTGGCAATCGGTCTGCCCTCAGCATCGCGGCCAGGGTCGTGACGGCGATCTGCGCACCGGAGGAATGGCCGACAACGAGGACCTCGTCCACGTCGCTCGAGAGAGCTTCGGCGATCCTGCCGGTGAAGGCCTTCATTCTGGCCGTGAGCGCGGGTGGTTCGGCGCCCGCATGAGAGGCGGTGAAGGCGAAATCGTGCATCAGGTAGTGGGCCAGGATCTTGCCGTCCCGCGCTCGAAACCAGCGCAGAATGGGAGGGACGACAGCCAATGCCGCAAGCCCCGCAACGGGGTGGATCGCCCAGCCCAGAACCCACGCCCCTGCCCCGGCCGCAGCGAGTGCGACGGCGAGCTGTGCGAGCAGCATGATTACCGGGTAGAACGCCGCGATCACCGGCCCCTTCCGCAGTCGCATCAAACGGAAGATCGCCCCGGTGGAAAAGTAGACCCAAGCCGTGCGCACGAGGTGCCCGTAGATCGTGAAGACTCCGCCCTGCATCGAGCGCTTCACTATGTCGGACCATACGAGCGCTTCGACGCGGGTATGGACTGTCTCGCCTTCGATCTCTGCGTCGACGTCCCATGCGAAGACATCCGCGCCCTGAACCGCCCGCACGCCAAGCGTGTAACCCGACAGCGCCGCCTGGCGGGCCCCTTCCCTGCGATAGAGCTCACGATACTTGCGGGAATGCGCGGGATCATAGCCGGGGATGTAGATCACCCGCCGGCGGCGCACGCGACCCTCCGTCGACTTATGGGAAACAGTATTGTTCACAGTCGCAGATTATCGCAGGATTCGGGCGAAAGTTGGGTTAATTCAGCCGATTTTCCGGTGGCGGGGCATTCAGGCTGTCCTAGCCGAGTGTCGCCAAGGCCGGGAAAGTTTCAAGCAGCCAGAACGAGAATTGCGAGAACCCGCCTGTCAGCATCAGTAGGCCGATCGTCCAGAGTAGAAGGCCCATGACCCGCTCGATCTGCGCCATGTGGCGCTTCATCCACGCCATCGCGCCGGTGAGTCTGGGGAAGAAAGCGGCCACGAGGAGGAACGGGATCCCGAGCCCTGCCGCATATACCCCGAGGAGCATTGTTCCGCGCGCCAGATCCGCCTCCGAGGCGGCGAGTGACAGGATGGCTCCAAGCTGAGGGCCGATACAGGGTGTCCAGCCGAAAGCGAAAGCAAGGCCGAGCACGTATGCACCAAAGGCAGAGCCCCCCCGATCGCCGGCATCGAGCCGCGCCTCCTGATCGAGAAAGCCGATCCGGTAGATACCGAGGAAATGTGCGCCGAACACCATCACCAGAACACCCGCGATCGTGTTGAAGGCCTGCTGGTTCTGCAAGAAGAATGCGCCGAACGCGGATGCGGTGAAACCGAGAAACAGGAATACGGTCGAGAGGCCGAGCACGAAGAAGAGCGCGGCCAGCATCACCCGGCGGCGCCCCGTGTCGACGATTACCGCTTGCCCGTCTGGCCCGACGCCGACGTCACCCTGCATCTCCTTCATCGAGATCCCCGACATGTACGCCAGGTATGGCGGTACGATCGGAAGCACGCAGGGCGACAGGAAGCTGATCACGCCCGCGAGAAGCGCCACGAACATGGACGGTAAAAGCGCCGCGTCGATTATGTCGATGCCGAACATGAATTCTCCTTCCAGCCGAGGATAGAGAAGTCGCCGGACCCCGTCACGGGGTGACACGTCACAAGATCGTAGGCATGGGGCATGCGCAGGGAGAAGCCCCCTGCGCATCTGGTCTTGGGCTGCCGGTTAGCGCCCGATGGACCACCAGCCACGGCGCTTCGGCTTGGGTGGCTCGGACACCGCCTCCGGCGCAGGCTCGTGTGCCGTGTCAGCATTTGCGTCGACAAGCACCGGCTCGTCCTGGGCAGGCGCATCGGCCACGTCGTCTTGTGGCTCGGGCTCAGGCTCGGGTGTGGGGACGGAAACCTCTGCGGTCTCTTCGGCGACCCCGCCTTCCGCTGAGACTTCTGGGGCGATTTCGGGCTCCACCGGCTCATACGGCGCAAGCGCGGCGTCACTCGCGGAACTTGCGCTTTCGGGCTGTGCCTCGACGCCTTGATCGACCGGGGGCTCCGGCGCCCTTGCGGGAGAGGCCGCGCTGTCTTCGGAAACATCCGCCACGGGCTCCGCCTGCCCCGTATCGGCCCCGTTGGTCAGACCGTCCGCTTCAGCCACGTCCGCCGCCGGCTTGGATTTCCGACCGCGCGACGAGCGGCGCACACGGCTCCGCTTGGGAGCTGCCTCCGCTTCGGCGTCGGGAGCTTCCGCCGACTCCTCGGAAGCCTCTTGAGCGTCGTCGGGTGCTCCGTCCGCATCGGCCGAAGTATTCTCCGCACCATCTGCACCGGACGCCGCCTCGAACTGCGCGTCTTCACCCTCGCCAGCTCCGTTTCCGGAGCCACGCCGCCGCCGGCGCCGCCGGCGCTTCTTCTTTGGCTGGGATTGCTCCTCGGTGGCTTCGGGCGCTTCGGGCGCTTCGGAAGCCTCGGCCGCCACTTCTTCTTCTTCTTCCGGTTCCAGGTCCGGCATGTCGGACGTGTCGATCGAGATCACGGGGGCCGTTGGCTCCGGGACCATGCGGGTCGCTGTCTTGAACTTCTCGACAGAGAAGTCCGGCGAGATCATCCGGGGATCGCCTTCGATCCGTACGGAAAGGCCGTAGCGGGACTCTATCTGCGCCACATGCTCGCGCTTCTGGTTCATCAGGAAGTTCGCGATGCCGATCGGGCATGTCACGAGCACCTCGCGGCTCCGCTGGCGCACGCCTTCTTCCTCAAGCTGGCGCAGGATCTGGAGCCCGAGGCTGTCATCCGAGCGCAAGAGCCCCGTTCCGTGGCAATGCGGGCATGGCTGCGTCGTCGCTTCCAGCATTCCTGGGCGCAACCGCTGACGGCTCATCTCGAGCAGGCCGAAGCCCGAGATCCGGCCGACCTGAATGCGCGCCCGGTCCGTCTTGAGCTTGTCCTTGAAGCGCTTCTCGACGGACGCGTTGTTCTTGCGCTCCTCCATGTCGATGAAGTCGATCACGATCAGGCCCGCGAGATCCCGCAGGCGGAGCTGACGGGCGATCTCTTCGGCCGCTTCGAGGTTGGTCTCCAGCGCGGTTTCCTCGATTGACCCCTTCTTCGTGGCCCTGCCCGAGTTAACGTCAATCGCTACAAGGGCCTCGGTGACGCCGATCACGATGTAGCCGCCGGATTTCAGCTGCACCGTGGGGTTGAACATCGAGCTGAGGTAACTCTCCAGCTGATAGCGCGCAAAGAGCGGCTGGCCATCCTGGTACTGCTTCACGTTCTTGGCGTGGGACGGCATGATCATTTTCATGAAGTCCTTGGCCACGCGGTATCCCGCCTCGCCCTCGACCCACACCTCGTCGATTTCGCGGCTGTAGAGGTCGCGGATCGAGCGCTTGATCAGGTTGCCTTCCTCGTAGATCGGCGCGGGCGCGATGCTCTTAAGCGTCAGGTCGCGGATCTGCTCCCAGAGACGCTTGAGGTATTCGTAGTCGCGCTTGATCTCCGTCTTGGTGCGCTTTGCACCTGCCGTGCGGATGATGAGCCCGGCGCCTTCGGGAACTTCAATCTCGCCCGCGATGTCCTTGAGTTTCTTGCGATCCGTCGCGTTGGTGATCTTGCGCGAGATCCCGCCACCACGCGCGGTGTTGGGCATCAGCACGCAGTACCGGCCGGCCAGGCTGAGATAGGTCGTGAGGGCCGCACCCTTATTGCCGCGCTCTTCCTTGACGACCTGGACGAGCAAGATCTGCCGAACCTTGACGACCTCCTGGATCTTGTAGCGGCGCGGGCGGGATTTCCTCGGCGCGCGGATCTCCTCGCTGACATCCTCATCCGCAACGGACTCGATGTCGGAGTCGATCTCGGTCGCGTGGTCGACCGCGGCGTAGGGGGCATCAGCCTCGTCTGCGTCCGATGCGGGCGCCTCCGCCTCACCTTCGGATGCCTTGGCAGCGTCTCTATCGGCTTCCTCGGCGACCGCCTCCGGGCTCTCTGCTTCCGCCGGGGCCGCTTCTGGCTCCGCGTCCGCGTCGGCGGGTTCATTGTCGCCTGCTTCAGCGCTCTCGGCGTCTTGTGCCGCTTCTACGGGTGTGGCGTCAGACGCTTCGGGCAGATCGTCCACCACCAGCGGATCGGTGGCATCATCGGGCGCGTCCAAGTCGACCACATCCATGCCCGATCCGCTCGACTGGGCGACTTCGCGCGTCTCGACCGGATCATTGTCCTTGGCCTTCGCTGCCTTCGACCCTCGTGACGTGCGGCGGCGGCGCGGCTTTTTCTCCGCTTCCTCTTCTTCCGCCTGTTGCGCAGCGTAGGCGCGCTCTTCCGCAAGCAACGCTTGTCTGTCCGCAACGGGGATCTGGTAGTAGTCCGGGTGGATCTCGGAGAACGCAAGGAAACCGTGGCGGTTTCCGCCGTAGTCGACAAAGGCCGCCTGCAGGGACGGCTCGACGCGCGTTACTTTTGCGAGATAGATATTTCCAGCGAGCTGGCGTTTGTTGACGGTCTCGAAATCGAACTCGTCGACCCGGTTTCCGTCCGCCACGACCACGCGCGTCTCTTCCGCGTGGGTGGCATCGATAAGCATCTTCTTAGGCATATTCGGTGTCCGCATTCCGGCGGCGCCGCCCTCGTTGCACGAGAGCGGGGGTTGGCGGAATGATCGTCTGTGGGATGCGCGCGACGGACACGAGCGCGGCAGCGGGCCAATCGGGCGTCCGCTTCTGCCTGCTTCTGTCCTGTCACGCGGGTCATCGCGGTTTGTCTCCGATGCGCGCAAATCTGGCGCATCCGTTGCTTGAGCGCTCCCCATGTTGCGGGAGCATTGGATGGCCCAGTGGGCCTCATAACCCTGACGTGCTGCGCGGCATCGCCTGCGTGCCAGCCAGTGAAATTTGATACCGGTGCCTCCGGCTTGTCGCAGGGCGCCGCTGAGCGACCCTACCGACGAACGTATGGAAAAGACAATCCCGAAAGCGACGAATTCCCATTCGACGGCTCGCGCTGCGGCCAGTGTGTGGAGCGCGCATCAGGGCGCGGCGGGGGCGCTCCAATGGGCAACCAAGCCCCGCAATGTCTACTCATTGCGCCAACACACACAGCGCCGCGAGGCGCTACAGGGATCTTGACCAATCCCAAGCGAGGATGGGCTCCGGACAGCGTCAATCCACTGTTTCGGCCCCTCTACGCGGCGCGTTGCCGCCCTCGGCAAGGAGACGTGCGTCAGCCGATATATTCCGACCGCTGCAACCCGTACTTCGCCATCTTCTCGTTAAGCGTACGGCGTGGCAGGCACAGTTCGTCCATCACCGCGGCGATGGAGCCCTTGTGGCGGCGCATCGTGTTGTCGATGAGCATCCGTTCGAACGCTTCGACATATTCCTTGAGCGGCTTGCCTTCGGTCGTCATCACCGGCTCTGCGGCGTCGCTCTCGGCCATGAGAAGCGATGAAATCGTGCCGGACCCTCTCCGGTTCTGGAGCACCGCGCGCTCGGCGACGTTGATGAGCTGACGCACGTTCCCCGGCCACGGCGCCTGCAAGAGCTGCGCGGCCTCCTGCGCGGTCACCTCCGGCGCAGTGCACCCGTATTCCTCGGCGAATTGCTGGCTGAGGCGCGTGAAGAGCTGGAGGATGTCTTCCCCCCGTGCGCGCAGCGCCGGCACCGTGATCCGCATTGCCGCAAGCCGGTAGAAGAGATCCGGGCGCAGCGCGTCTTCCGACGTCTTTCCCTGCTCCTGCAGGTTCGACACGGCAACAATGCGGGTCTCTGCAGGGGTGCCCTGATCGTTGATGAAGGTCAAAAGCCGGGCCTGCAACTGCGGGCTCAGCGCTTCCACGTCTTCGAGGCAAAGCGTTCCTCCGCGTGCCTGCTCGACAGCGGGCAACACACCGGCCTCTTGGTCTCCGTCAAAGAGCCGCTTTGCCAGTTCCTCTTCCGAGAAAGCGGCACTCGCGATCACGACGAAGGGCTTGCTGGCGCGCGACCCGACGGCGTGGAGCGCGTGGGCCGCCAGCGTCTTGCCCGTTCCCGTCTCGCCGTCGATAAGGACATGGCCATCCGCCTGGCCGAGATCGAGAATATCCTCGCGCAGGCGCTCCATCGCGGGGCTCTGACCGATCAGCTTTTGCATGATCTGGCCGCCATCCGAAAGCTCGCGTCGCAGCGCCCTCGCATCCAGAACCAGACGGCGCCGCTGGGTGGCGCGCTTGGCAAGCTCGGTCATCCGCTCGGGATCGAACGGCTTTTCGAGAAAGTCGAACGCACCGACGCGCATCGCCTCGACAGCCATCGGCACGTCGCCATGCCCCGTGATCATGATCACGGGAAGCGCGCTGTCCTGGCTCATGAGGCGTTTGAGAAAAGCCATGCCATCCATGCCCGGCATGCGAATGTCGGACACCACGACGCCCGGATAGTCGGAGCCGATGCCCTTCAGCGCATCCTCGGCACTCGGGTAGGTTTCGGTATCGTAGCCCGACAACGCGAGCCACTGACTGATCGACTGACGCATATCCTGCTCGTCGTCGATGATCGCGATCTTCATGGCCTTGGCCATCGCGCCCTCCTCACCACGCCGTTCTCGGCGCTCTTATTCCGCCGCCCGGACAGGGTCGGCCAATGCCTCGCCGCCGGCGATCGGGAGCTGCATCTCGAAGACCGCACCGCCCGCACGCGCATTGCGTGCTGTCAACCGACCGCCAAGGTCGTTGACGATCCCCGATGAAATGGCAAGCCCCAGCCCGACACCGTCCCCGGCCTGCTTGGTCGTGTAGAACGGCTCGAACAGCGCATCGAGATTGTCGATCCCATGGCCATTGTCGCGCACCGTCAGCGTGGCGGTTTCGCCCATCGAAAGGATCAGATCGATGCGGGGCGAAGGTGTTTCCTTCGTGGCGTCGAGCGCGTTTCGAAAGAGGTTGATCAACACCTGTTCCAGCCGTAGCCGATCCGCCCGTACGATCACCGGACGCACCGGAACCGTCCGGGTGATCGCCACCGACCGGCGCTTGAGCTGAGGCTCCATCATCGACAGCGCGGACGACACGACATCCCTTAAATCCAAGGTCTCGAAGGCCGTCTCTCCCTTTCGGGCGTAGCTCTTGAGCTGGCGCGTGATCGCCGCCATCCGCCCGATCAGATCGTCGATCCGGGTGAACGACGACAACGCCTCCTCGACCCGGCGGCGCTGCAGGAGCAACCGGGCCCCGGCGAGGTACGTCTTCATCGCCGCGAGCGGTTGGTTGAGCTCATGGCTGACCGACGCCGACATCTCGCCCAGAGCGGCCAGCTTGGAGCTTTGGGCCAGGGTGAGTTCCGCGACTTCGAGGTTCTTTTCGGCCTTCTCACGCTCGGCAATTTCCCGCTGTAGCCGTTCGTTGAGCAGGCGAAGCTCTGCCGACTCGCGCTGGAACAGACGCGAGCGTGTCTGTGCCGTGCGCGAGCGGAAATAGAACGTGCCGGCCAGCAGCAGCGCAAATCCCATGATCTCGAGCGCCAGAACGCCGTTTACCCGTTCCCGCACAGACGCGTAGGTCGTGAACGAGACGATGCGCCATCCCCGGAACGGGATACGCGCCTCGGATCGCATCACGGCTTCTCCGAGGATGTAGGCGTCGGGTGGCAGGAACGACCAATCCGCCGTCGCGTTCAGTGCGCGCTCGATTGCGGAGGGGGGAGATTGCGCCGCGAGCGCCTCTTCCACCGTGCGCCCCCGCCAGAGCGGCTCCGTCGCGAGGATGATTTCCCCCGCCGTATCTGTCACCAGAACTGCATCCGCGATCCCCGCCCAGCTCTGCTCGAACTTTTGCAGATCGACGGACACGGTGATCACCCCGGCCGTCTCACGCTCGGACAGGATCTTGCGCGAGTAATTGAAGCTCTTTGCCCCGGTGTCCTGCTCGACAACGGTAAAGACCGTGTCCGGCGAGCGCAGTGCGTCGACGAAGTAGGGTGCGTTGCGATGCGCGGAACCGATCAGGTTCCGGTCCGTAGAGGCCACGGCGCGCCCCGTCTCGTCGAGCATCATGATCGACGCCGCCCCGATCTCTTCGAGAAAGGAAATCAGGCGCTGGGAGGTCTGGCTGTAATCGTTGGAATTCAGCGCGTTGATGAGCGCCGGATCCTGCGACAGGAGGAGCGGCACGACGGAGTTCCGTTGCAGCTCCGATACGACGTTGCCCGAATAGAGCGCCAGACGCAGCTCGGCGCGATTGCGCGTGGTCTCCGTGAAGCGCTCGGTCAGAAGCACATTGGTCAGGTAGAGCGTGATGCCGGCCACTGCGAGGATCAGTGCAATGGCGATCCGAAGCCGCCATTGGCTGGTGTCTTCCGTCGCTGCCGGGCTGGGTGGCCCGCTCAAGGTGCCGAGGCTCTTCATATCGCCAAACTACAGCCGATCGGGCGCACGCCCAAGACCGAATGCAATCAAACCGTCGCCATCGCGCCCAGCAAACCGGTAAAGATCGGTGCTCCGGCGACCGAACCAGTGGCGTCATCCACCGCGCGTTCCGGGTGGGGCATCATTCCCAGCACCCGCCCGTTCGGTGCAACGATCCCAGCGATCCCGCGCGCGGACCCGTTGGGCGATGCACCCTCGTAGCGAAACGCCACTTGCCCCTCGCCCTCCAGCCGGTCGAGCGTAGTGTCGTCGGCCTGATAGTTGCCGTCGTGGTGGGCAATCGGCAGCGCAATCTCCACCCCCGCGCCATAGTCGGCCACGAAGGGCGTGTCCGCCGCTCCCACCTTGAGCGGCTGCGCGGCGCGGCAAACGAACCGGATCCCGGCGTTGCGCATCAGGACACCGGGGAGCAGACGCGCTTCGCACAGCACCTGAAATCCGTTGCAGATGCCGATGGCGTATCCCCCGCGTTCGACGTGGTCGCGGACGGCGCCCAAGACCGGCGACTGCGCCGCGATAGCTCCGCATCGCAGGTAATCCCCGTAGGAAAAGCCGCCCGGCAGCCCGACAACGTCTGTCCTGTCGGGGAGCGCGGTCTCCTTGTGCCACACGGAAGAGACGCGAAACCCGGCGCGTTCGAAGGCGATGCGCAGGTCTCTGTCACAGTTCGATCCGGGGAAGGTCACGACGGCTGCGTGCATGGGGGCCTCGTTCGGATGGGATCAGTTGAGAAAATCGCTGACAACGGCGACCCCCGGTGGGGCGGCGCCATCGAAAGCGGCCAGCTCGTCCGTGACGCCGGAGAGCGCGATCCGCCGTGAGACGAGGGGCGCAAGGTCCACCGCTTGTGCCTCGAGCAGATCGAAGAGCGCGGGAAAGCGATGGGCCGGCATACCTCGCGTTCCGTAGATCGCGAGTTGCCCCGAGTAGACGGCATCCCAAGGTAAGGCCTGCGTGGCATGCGCGCCCGCGGGCATCCCGACCTGCACCATACGCCCCAGTTTTCGAAGCGAGCGCAAGGCATTGGCCGCTGTTTCCGTGATGCCGAGCGCTTCGAGAGCCACGTGGGCGCCGCCACCGGTAATGTCGCGCACCGCCGCCACGGCATCCACCTTGGACGCATCGACAACGGCGTGCGCACCCTGCGCCTGGGCGTAAGCGAGCTTCTCCGGCACCACATCGACAGCAACCACGCGCGCACCCATCGCCCTTCCCAAAAGCAGCGCAGAAAGGCCCACGCCCCCCGCCCCCCAAACCGCGAGCCATTCTCCGGGCGCAAGGGCCGCGCGGCCCGTCAGCGCGTGCCACGCTGTCGTGACCCGGCATCCGAGGGCAGCCGCATGCTCCGGCGGCATCCGCGCCGGCAGCCGGGTGAGGTTGGCATCGGCATGGGCCACCGCCACGTACTCCGCAAACGCACCCGCGCAAGTAAAGCCGGGGAGCACTTGTGCGTCGCACGTTGTCTGCGCGCCGGACGCACAGGCCGAGCAACGGCCACAGGCCAACACGAAAGGTGCAATCACCCGGTCGCCGATCTGCCAGTTCTGCACATCGGGGCCCTTGGCGACGATCTCGCCGCAGAACTCGTGACCCGGAATGTGGGGAAGCTGGACATCGGGGTCGGCGCCGACCCAGACATGCCAGTCTGATCGGCAGACACCGCATGCGAGTACTCGAACAACCACGCCATGTGCGGACGGGGAGGGATCCGGCGCCGTCACAAGATCGAGCGGTCTGCGCCAGTCGGTGAGCTGTGCGGCTCTCACCGGACTACGCCCGCGCGCCGCGGCACACGGCCCGCTGGCCCGGGCCGGACAATGTAGGCCACCGCCTCAACAGGAGGGATCGCCCGGATCATTCGAGCTCGATGCGGTAGCTTTCGATGACCGTGTTCGCCAGCAGCTTCTCGCACATCTGCGAGACGCTTGCCCGCGCCGCCTCGGCGTCATCTTCCTCAAGGTCGAGCTCGATGACCTTGCCTTGCCGGACGTCGCCGACGCCCCCGAAGCCCAGCCCGGCCAAAGCGGATGCCACCGCTGCTCCCTGGGGATCGAGCACCCCGTCCTTCAGCATCACGGTTACAATGGCCTTCATATCGTCCCTCTTCCCGGGTCTCGTCTCTGGCCGCTCGCCGAAGGAAGCGACCTGCGTCCTGTCTTGCTGCGGCTCGACCTGCGCGACGTTCGGGCGCCGGTCACTGCACCGCCGGAGCGCCCTTCAGTTGATCAGTGTGGGTTTTCCAAGAGGCGCGGAATTCTGTGGCAGGACACCCAGCCGGCGCGCCACCTCGGTGTATGCGTCGGCGAGATCCCCCAGATCCCTGCGAAAAACATCCTTGTCGAGCTTCTCGCCTGTCTTGATGTCCCAAAGTCGGCAACTGTCGGGGCTGATCTCGTCAGCCACCACAAGGCGCATGTAGTCGCCGTCCCAGATCCGACCGACTTCGATCTTGAAGTCCACCAGACGAATGCCAACGCCCAATAGCACGCCCGACAGGAAGTCGTTCACGCGCAGTGCGAGGGCGACCATGTCGTCTAGATCCTGCTGGCTGGCCCACCCGAACGCGAGGATATGCTCTTCGGTCACCAGCGGATCGCCCAGGCCGTCGTCCTTGAGGTAGAACTCGACAATCGGACGCGGCAGTGGCGTGCCCTCATCGATGCCAAGGCGCTTCGCCATGGAGCCGGCCGCGATATTTCTTACAACCACTTCCAGGGGGATAATTTCAACAGAACGAATGAGTTGCTCGCGCATGTTGATGCGCTTGATGAAGTGTGTCGGCACGCCGATCACGTTCAGGCCGGACATGAAGAACTCGCTCAACCGATTGTTGAGCACGCCCTTGCCTTCAATAACGTCGTGCTTTTCCGCGTTATAGGCCGTCGCGTCATCCTTGAAGTACTGGACGAGCGTGCCCGGCTCGGGTCCTTCGTAGAGAACCTTTGCTTTGCCCTCGTAGACTTTCTTGCGTCTGGCCATGGAAACTCCGAACAGGAACGGGGGGCGTGGCGCTCGGATGGCGCGCCCCCCGTAGTTGCGCGTTCTATATTGGAAGGCAGAGCGCTCGGCAAGCGACTGGACAGACCCGCCGTCGACATGCTTGACACTTTTCGGCGTGCGCGCGGCAGGCCATATGATCGGACAGGCCAAGCCCGCGGGGCGCGTCCTTGGCGGGCGAGACGCACAACGCGGCCACGATGCAACGAAGCGATGAGGGTGCCGAGGGTGCCATGACGAATGATTTCACTCTGGTGGATTTCGCTCTGATGGGCGTGCGTCCGGCGAAGGTTGCGCACGCGCTCGGGGATCTGGCGCAGGGCACCGAACCGTCGGGAAAAGCCCAGCCAAAGGGGCGGCCCGGTGTCTGGGCGCGTGCGTCACGGCTCTTCGCGCCAAGGGCGGCGGCGTCGGGCGCCGCGCGGGTCCTTCGCGTCCAGCCTCCGGGGCACCTGCCGCCGCCGCCCCTCGCTCGGTTCATGCCGGACGATCTGGGCTATGGGGCGGGAGAAACGCCGTTCCGGATCACGGCGCCGATCGGAGCCGCGGATCTGACCCTCATAGAGTTCCGGGAGGGGGATGGCGACGTGTCGGTGATCGCCCAGTCTCTTGCGCGCGCGTTTCCGGGTGAGCGGGTTTACTACTTTCGCTTGTCAGGCACCCAGCATCCCGGGTCGGATACCGCATTTCACATCTATCTCGATGGGCGGGCGACGCGCCGGGCGGCATCCATCAGCGCGAACGGAACAAACCCCGAAGCCGATTGGCGGGTGGTGGATAGCGGCATGCCTGACACGCTCGAAGCCGACAGCCTGCCGCCGATCGGCGCCCGCGCCTGGGACGTGATGACCCCGGAGCGGCAAGGGCGCATCCTCGAAGCAATGGGCGTCGAGCCGGACGCCTTGTTCACCCCGGATCTGGAGCGCACTTCGGTAGAGCTCTCCACGGCGCCCGGCGGGCTGGAGTTGCACGAAGTCTGGCAGATCTTCTCCGCACCGACCCCGACCACAACGCGCGAACAGCCCGTCGAGCCCGATAGGCCCGCCGCGGAAGCAGCCCCCGTCCCTGCCTCCGTATCTCAGCATGCAGACCGCGACACCGACGCGGTGGAAACAGAGGCGGCGGGCGCACTTTCTCGACCCTCTGCGGAGGGGCCGGACACTGACATACCCCAGGATCTCAACTGGGATACGGAAGTGACGAGTATCCTCGTGACGGCGGTGGCCCACGCGCTCCCCGAGGATGAGCAGATCCCGTGGCTGACGCATCTGACATCCCAGCTCGAGGCCGGGGATGTAAAGACGGCTCTTTCAGAGGCACGCACCCTGATCGAGATGGGTGACCGCCCGGCCGAAGAGCGCGCGCGTGATGCGCAGCGTCTCAGCGAGCTCTTCGGCGTCGACGCCTCCTAGTCGCCAAAACACCGACGGTGCGGATTCGGGAGATGCCGCATGTTCCCGCCCTGCCCGCAGCTGATCCCACGGAGCCACAGTGCGCCAGCAAACGCGGCCGCGCGCCGCGTTCGTCCGGGGTGGTCTAGGCAAAGCGGCGGCCCTCCCTTACATTGAGACCAAAGACAGACCGGAAGGGAGTTCCGAACCCATGACCACATTCGACGAGCGCGAATCCGCCTTTGAAAACAAGTTTGTTCACGACGCGGATTTGCTCTTCAAGGCAGAGTCGCTTCGCAACCGGATGGTGGCAGCCTGGGCATGTGACCTCCTGGACCGAACCGGCGATGACGCGGCGCACTACGTCAAGGAGATCATCCGCGCGGACTTCGAGTCGCCGGGCCCCGAAGATGTCATCCGCAAGCTGATTGTGGATCTCGACGGGTTGGCCGACGAGGCCACCATTCGGGCCAAGATGAGCGATCTGGCGGCCGAAGCCAAAGCCAAGGTGCTCGCGAGCGAATAGACCGAGCTGCGCTGGAGCTTGCGTCCTTCCCCCAAGGGTCGACAGGCGCATCGCGGGATGGTGCCGCCCATTTAGGGCGGTTCTGCGTGTTCAGGATTGCGGGATCGGGAACGATCTGGCACTGGGCCGCCATGCTTGGCGCCGGAGGTTTCCATGTCCGATCCTGTCACTGATTTCCTGTCGACACGCGACTGGATCCTCGCGGACGGCGCAACCGGTACCACGCTCTTTGCCCTTGGGCTCGAAGCTGGCGAGGCGCCAGAGCTTTGGAACGTCGATCGCCCTGACCTGATCGAAGAGCTTTATGCGGGCGCGGTCAACGCTGGCTCGGATCTCTTCCTTACCAACACCTTCGGCGGAACGGCGGCGCGCCTGAAGTTGCACAGCGCCGAGGGCCGTGTAAGCGAGATCAATCGCGCTGGCTCTGGGATCGCGCGCGAGATCGCTGACCGCGCGGGACGGCACGTGATCGTTGCGGGGTCCATGGGGCCGACGGGTGAGATCCTCGAACCGACCGGCACACTTCGATACGACGCGGCTGTCGAGATGTTCCACGAACAGGCCGAGGGGCTGAAGGAGGGTGGCGTCGACATTCTCTGGGTGGAAACGATCAGCGCCGCCGAGGAATACCGGGCCGCCGGAGAGGCCGCACAACGCGCGGGCATGCCGTGGTGCGGGACAATGAGCTTCGACACGGCGGGCCGAACGATGATGGGGCTGACATCGGCGGACATGGCACGCCTTGTCGACGGCATGGCACATCCGCCGGTCGCTTTTGGCGCGAATTGCGGGGTCGGCGCGTCGGATCTGATGCGCACGATCCTTGGGTTTGCCGCCTCCGGCGCGGAGCGTCCGGTGATCGCCAAGGGCAACGCCGGCATCCCGAAATACGTCGACGGTCACATTCACTACGATGGCACGCCCGATCTGATGGCGGATTATGCCGTGCTGGCGCGGGACGCCGGAGCAAGGATCATCGGCGGTTGCTGTGGCACTACCCCCGAGCACTTGCGCGCCATGCGCAGCGCCCTTGAGGAGCGTGACCGTGGCCCGCTGCCGTCGCTCGAGCTGATCGCCGAGCGCCTTGGCGGGTTTTCGTCGGAGAGCGACGGTACCGGCGACGCGCCCCAGGCCCGGCCACGTCGGCGCAGGCGGCGTACCTGAGCCCTGCAAAGGTCGGTTGCGGAGCCGCGCGTGTCGCAATCGGGAGGGCGCAAATGCCGCTTTGACCGCTTGATGTGAGCATGGGGCGCGAGCAGCCCGGTGCAGGAGACGGCCATGGCAGACGAAGAAGACGACATCATCCTCTCGGAGCTCGATGACGAAGAACTCGTGCAGCAGATGCACGACGATCTCTACGACGGGCTGAAGGAAGAGATCGAGGAGGGCGTCAATATCCTGCTCGGGCGCGGATGGCAGCCCTACGATGTGCTGACAACGGCGCTCGTCGGCGGCATGACGATTGTCGGCAAGGACTTTCGCGATGGCATCCTCTTCGTTCCGGAGGTGCTTCTCGCTGCCAATGCAATGAAAGGCGGCATGGCTATCCTGAAGCCCCTTCTGGCCGAAACAGGCGCGCCACGCATGGGCAAGATGGTGATCGGGACGGTCAAGGGCGACATCCATGACATCGGCAAGAACCTCGTGTCGATGATGATGGAAGGCGCGGGCTTCGATGTGGTCGATCTCGGGATCAACAACGCGGTCGAGAGCTACCTTGACGCGCTTGAAGCCGAAGAGCCGGATATCCTTGGCATGTCCGCCCTCCTGACCACGACGATGCCCTACATGAAGGTTGTCATCGACACGATGGTTGAGAAGGGCCTACGCGACGATTACATCGTTCTCGTCGGAGGCGCTCCGCTCAATGAGGAGTTCGGGCGCGCTATCGGCGCGGATGCCTATTGCCGCGATGCCGCTGTCGCCGTGGAGACCGCCAAGGAATTCGTGGCGCGCAAGCACAACCAGATGTCGGCGACCGCCTGACGCCACGGCTCGCGCGGGGCACTGGTGCTACGGCGGCGCTAAAGGCTGCGCCGCCTTTCCTCACGTTGAGTTCGTGGGATCAGGTGGGGTAGAAGGAGGTTCTATGCCGTTCAGGACTTTTGCCGGTCTCATCGCTTTGGTGCTCGTCGCAGGTGCCGGAACGGTCGCCGTGGCGCGTGGCGTCATCGGCCCTCCCTCAGACTGGGGTGTGATGATCGGGCTCATCCCGCTTCTTCTCGCACTCGTGGTTCTGCGGCGGTCGACTTGGACAAAGTGACCCTGCCCGACGACGCGTCGCTCACCCGGGACGGTCTGGGTCCGATGCGCCCTGCCCCACTCCTTGTTATCGCCTGTGGTGCACTTGCACGCGAGATCGTCGATATCCGGGAGCTGAACGGGTGGTCTCACGTCGAGCTGGCGTGTCTTCCCGCGATCCTGCACAACCACCCAGACCAGATCCCCAAGGCCGTCGAGGACGCTGTCCTGCGGTATCGATCCGACTATCCGCATATCTACGTGGCGTACGCTGATTGTGGCACGGGCGGCTTTCTGCGCCAGACCTGCGACAGGCTCGGCGTCGACATGATTGACGGGCCACATTGTTACAGCTTCTTCGAGGGCAATGAGGCGTTTGCGGCGCGCGGTGACGACGACATGACGTCGTTCTACCTGACCGACTTTCTGGCCCGCCAATTCGATGCATTCGTATGGCGCCCTCTTGGGCTGGACCGGCATCCAGAGCTGCTGCCCATGTATTTCGGGAACTACGAAAAGCTGGTGTATCTCGCGCAAACAGAGGACGCGGAGCTGGCGCAACGGGCCGAAGCCTGCGCCGAGCGTCTGGGCCTGAGCTACGAGCGCCGGGTCACCGGCTACGGAGATCTCTTCAGAGTGCTCGCGGCAGTCGCGTCAGAGCCCAACGACCCGCCCCGGAAACAGGCGGTCAGGCCCGCGCCGCGATCGCCTTGATCCGCGCCACCATCGCGCGCAATCCATTCGACCTTTGTGCCGAAAGATGGTCCTGCAACCCGAGCCGGGCCAGTTCGGCCTCGGCATCGACGGCGCGGGCTTCGTCAACGGAGAGCCCGTTGTAGAGCGTTTGCAGCACAGCGATCAGCCCTTGCACGATCATCGCGTCGCTCTCGCCTCGGAACGACAGCGTCGCGCTCTCCCCCTCCCCGGCGATCTCGGGGATCAGCCAGACCTGGCTCGCGCATCCGTCCACCTTGGCGGCGGGCACGCGCTCCGTCTCCGAAAGCGGCGACAGCGTGCGGCCAAGGTCGATGACGTGCCTGTAGCGATCTTCCCAATCCTCCAGGAAGGCGAAAGTCTCGACCAGGTCTTCAAATGCGTCGCTTGCCATGAACAGATCCCCTTTGACACGTCTGGACATATGGCGAGAGACAGGCCCGGTCCAGCCTGCGCGAGGCAGCCTTTTCAACCTGCCGGGATTGGGGTAGCCACAAGGCGCAAATCGCGAGGGGACAAGATGCGCGCGACGCTTACGATCGGACTGGTTGCGCTCCTGGCACTGGCCGGGTGCGAGTCGCGCTTCAACCCGTTCAACTGGTTCGGCGGGTCCGAAGAGACACGCGTGTCTGTCGAGGCTGCCGAAGCTCCCACCATCCGCCCGCAAGATCCGCGCCCCACGATCGATCAGATCGCCGAGCTGACGATTGATCGCGTGCCCGGTGGTGCGCTCGTCACGGCGATTGGCGTTCCGGCGACACAAGGCTGGTTCGAAGCGGCGCTAGTACCCGCGCGGCGCGATAACGACGGCGCTCCCGTGATCGAGAACGGCGAATTGGCCTACCGGTTCGTTGCGGTGCCGCCGCGGAACCGGGAGCCGGTCGGCAATACCAGATCGCGGGAGATTTCGGCAGGTCTCTTCGTGTCTGACCAGTCTTTGGAGGGCGTGCGCACGATCACGGTGCGCGGTGTGCAAAACCAGAGATCCTCCCGCCGCTAGGAAGGCCGCTCAAGGTCCGCGCGCATTGTTCACCGCTAGCGCCACAACGCATCGTGCGTTGGTTACCGTCTTGTTCGAGAATTCGGCAACCTCGCGCATCAAGGAGCGGTTGCGTTCAATGGCAATTGCCCTGCCAGCCACCCGCGCAAGTCACCAAGCGCACGACAGTGAGGCCCCGCAGGGAACTCGACATCTACCGAACGGACCTTCACGCCGTAACTCCGGTCTAGGCCCCCGCGCCATACGAGGCGAGTCCTCGTTCGCCAGCCCGCCAGCCCGCCAGCCACAATAGACCCCAGTGACAGTCATGCATTCCACAGACGGGCGAACGACCATCACTCCTGGCAGGATCGGTACTGGGTCGCCATACAATGTCGATCGCTAGCGAAACGTCCGCTGGCAGCACGGGAGCTACTTAACCCCTGCAAGTCGGAAGGAGTCTGCCATGAAGGCCCGCATGTCCGGGTCTTTCTCGATCGCACCGTTCATCATGGCCTCCAGCGTCGCGGCATGCCCCAGAATGGTGTATTCCTCGATCGCCCAGGCCGCGTCTTCCGCCTGTCCGAGGCGGGCATGGTTCGCGATCTGAGTACGAAGGCAATGCGGGCTGTTGGGCATTTGCTGCAGGCAGGCTTGCAGAGCGCTTTCGGCTTCCTCGTAGCGCTCCAGATGAAAGAGTGTTGTCCCGAGGCCGAGGAAATACCAGAACGGCGGATGTGCGTTCGCAGCAATGACGTCTTCGAAGATGCGCAGCGCCTCCTCGGGCCGGCCCGCCATCGACGTGACCACGGCGAAGTAGGCCCGCGCGTCATCGTCGGCCGGTTGGAGCGACATGGCGGTCTGGAGATGCTCCAGCGCGTCTTCGGACGCCCCATCGGGAAGCACGGAATGCAACCGGCCAAGGGCATAATGGGCAAGCCACAGGTCCGGGTAAATCTCGAGGGCGCGTTCAGCGAAATGGAATGCCCGTTCCGCATCTGCATCGGAGAGCACGACCCAGCCGTTCTCGAACCGGATCGCAAAGGCAGCGGCAAGCTCGGCATAGGCGTGCGCATAGAGCGGATCCAGCGCGATGGCCCGGCGCAAGTGGCGTTCAGCCGTGAGACTGTTTGCGTATGTGAAGGCCGAAATCTCTCGCCGCGCCATCATCACGGCCTCGAAGGCTTCGGCGTTGTTGGTGTCTCTTAGCGACAGGCGTTGCATGTCGTGAGTGTCGAGGACGACGGACATCCGCGCCGTGAGTGCCTCGGGCAGCCTGTGCCGGAATGCCAGAAGCCCATCGCGCGGCCCCTCGTACCGGTCTGCCCACAGCATGGTTCCATCCGCGCCGTCGATGAGCCGGACAGAGATCGCGACATCCGCCTCGTTCTGCTGCACGCGTCCGGTCACAAGGTAGCGTGCGTTGAGGGCGCGGGCCTGCGCTATCGGTCCCTCTGCGGAGTTGGCCGTGGTATTCGCGAAGGCCTGCGACACCGTCTTGATGGCTGAGAGTTCGGCGAGGTGGATTTCCAGATCGTCGGACAAGCCCGCCGCGAGGAACTGGTCTGCCTCGGAACCGGCCTCAAAGGGCAGCACAGCAACCGCGAGTGCAGGCTCCTCCTGCGCAGTCGGCTCGGTGACGACGGCGTCGCGGGTGGGGGGCGTTGCGCTCAAGGCCCAAAGGCCCGCCCCCACCGCGAGCGCGGCGCAGATGCCCACGACCCATGCGACCGGAGCACGGACCCGCGATGCGTTACTTGTCGAAGGGCTTATTACCCCAACGTTAAGGCGATAGCCTTGCCGTGGAAACGTCTCAACGATGTTGTGCTCTCGGTCGCCGAGCGCCTTGCGGATGTCAGCGATGCAGCGCGCGATGCTCTCGTCCGTGGCGACCGTGCCGGGCCAGACAAGCTCGCTAAGGGTGTCCTTGCTGACTACGTGACCACGGTCCGCGAGCAGGACCGAGAACATCTGAAGCGATTTCGCCCGGAGCGGCACCGTTTGTCCCGCCACGTCGCAGAGTTGGCTGCCATCCCAAGAGTACTCCGTCTCGCCGAGACGGAGCTGCCCTTCTGCATCGCTTGCGAGACCCTGCGCCATGGGGAACCCCTCGAGTCACGACAGTCTACCCTACAGCGCGGGGTCAGGCGAGATCCGTGCCGTCGTTGGTGCAGGGATCAGATTTCAGGAGACTTTCAAGCGCCCTTCAAGACTTTCAGGTGCGCCGGAGCGACATCGGTTGGTGCCGCAACTGGTGCGGGATCAAGATGGCGGGACGCTTGCGGGCCGTGAGCCGGTCGCCAATCACACCGGAGATGACGCCATGAAACGCTACGCACGACTCCTTCCGCTTCTTGCCGCTGTTCTGACGGGACCAGCCCAGGCCGAAGTGCTGCCAATGTCCTGGACGCCGCCGAGTGGCATGCCTCCGGGACCTATCGAAGGGAGCAGTGCCCTGCTCCTCAAAGCGCCCGAAGGTGCTTCGATGATCCTCGAAACGTCTGGCCTGGAGCCCGGTCACGCTGTCACCGTCTGGTTCGTGGCGATCCAGTCGCCGCAGAACTGCAAGGCGAACCCCTGCACACCGGTCGAAGCCATGGGCATGCCGGCAGAGATGAACCCGGTCGCCGCAAATGCTGGCGGAACGGTCGTCGACGCCGAGGGGCGCATCCGTGTCCAGGGTTTCCTGCCCGTCGGCGATGTGCCCGGCAATCTTTTTGGCACCACCTTCTCCGCCCCCGAGAGCAGCGAGTACCATTTGGTCGTGCACGATCACGGGCCGCTCATCCCGGATCTGGCGGCCGATCAGATCTCGTCCTACCGTGGTGGATGTACCCTCGAGAGCGTGCCGCCGCACTATCCCGAGAACGCGGTCAACGATGGCGAGGGGGGGCCAAACACCTGCGTGACCCGCCAGGTCGCCCTCTTCGTTCCAGCCGGTGATGGAAGCTGATCCGATGATGCAGCCAGTGGTAGCCATGGTTCCGGTCAGGGGGCGTGCCCTCGGTTTCGCCCTCGCCGTGTCGATCGTTGCGCTGACATGCGCGGCGTGCCCCACCAATGCGCAGGTCGCGCTTTGCGAGGCCGGGCTCCCCGAGGCGCCCGCGCTGCCCCTGCACATGGAACAGGATGACATCGTCTCTGGCCGCCACGATCTCGAGACCGTTCTTGCCCATGGCAAGGCGGTCTTCGAGGCCCCGTTCAATGCGTGTGACGGCCAGGGCCGCCCCACTTCCACCGGAACGGGAGCGCGTCGCGCGCGGGGCCAGCCCGCGTTCATTCGCACGTCTGGGCCCGATGCCACCTCATGCGCTGGCTGCCACAACATGCCCCGGGCCGGGGGCGCGGGCGATATCGTGGCCAATGCCTTCGTGCTGGCCCAGGCGCTTGACCCCGTGACCACGTCTGTCGCGGCACTCCACTCGAACGAGCGCAATACCCCGGGCATGTTTGGCTCGGGAGCGATCGAGCTCCTCGCGCGCGAGATGACGGACGAGTTGCTCGCCGGACAGCGCGGATTGCCCGATGGCGATCACGTCTTGCGGGCGAAAGGCGTCGCGTTCCCGATCACACTCGCGGGCGGCGAGGTGGTGGCGGCGGAGGGGGTCGACACTGACCTGATCGTCAAGCCGTTTCACCAGTCGGGCGTGGTCCGGTCGTTGCGGGAGTTCACCGTCAATGCCCTCAACCATCACCACGGGATGCAAGCGGAGGAACGTTTCGACCTCAACCCGTCCGCGGGCTTTGACGCGGATCACGACACCGATGGAATACGGCGTGAGCTGACGATCGGGGATGTCACGACCGTTACGCTGCATCAGGCGGCGCTGGCTGTCCCCGGGCGCGTTCTTCCGTCCGATCCCGAGGCGCTTGGTCGAGTGAGACAGGGAGAGGCCCTCTTCGCGGACATCGGGTGTGCCACCTGCCATGTGCCCCACATGCTGTTGCACTCGGCACAGTTCGTCGAACCCTACAGCCGCAACCTGCCTGGCACGTTCGCCGACGCTGGCCGCGCGATTACGCTCGATCTTACGCGCGACGGGGAAGCCCCACGGCTCGAAAGAGCCCTCGGGGGAGGCGCAATCGTTCGCGCCTACACAGACCTCAAGCGCCACAATCTATGTGACCCCGAGCACATGCCCGGCGCGATCCGGACGCTCTGCAACGAAAGGCTCGCACAAGGGCGCCCGGATCTGAACGGGAGACCCGGCTCCGAATTCTTCCTGACGCGCAAGCTCTGGGATGTCGGGAACTCCGGCCCCTATGGACATCGAGGCGATCTGATCACCCTGAGCGAGGCAATCCTCGCCCATGGCGGTGAGGCGCGATCGTCTCGTGACCGCTTCGTGGCTGTCGGAACAGATGGACAGATCGCCATCATTGCATTTCTGAAGTCGCTTCAGGTTTTGCCCACCCCGCCGGACTGATCCTGGGGCCCCATATAGACCGGGCAGGCAGACCAAACGAAGGTCAGCGCCTCGCCCGACCGCCTGCAGACACGGGGAAAGACCCAAGTGCCGCGACATCGGCTATCACGTTGTCGGGCGAGAAGGCCGGGCCGATACGGGCGCTCGAGATCCCGCTTCGCACCTTGTTCGCGCACGCGGTCACGGGGCTCGGTGTGATTGATGGTCGTTTGGCCTAGAGCCCGTTCAGAAGTCGGTTTATCTGGTTGATGTTTGCGTTGTAGCTGTGGATCGAGGTGTTCCACGTTCCCAACAGGTTGTTCCACTTCGTGACGTCATTCGCCTTTTTCGCATCCACCAGATCAAGAGCGATATCCAACCCTTCGCGCTGCAAGTCGCGGTTCTCCCCGGCAAGATCGTAGAGCTGTCGGAAAGCCTCCCGCGAGGCTCTTGCCCCGAGATCCGCAAACTGGACCTTGGACTCTTCGAGTAACGATTTGGCTGACGCAATCTCGGCGCTGGCCTTCGTGTAGTCGTCTTGCCGCGTGGCGCGACTGCTGGCGTTCATATGCCCCACGACACCGTTCAGCATATCCATGATCGCACCGATGCCGGCGCGCACCGGCGCGATCTCGAGGATCGATGTCAGCACCCGATCGAGTTCTTCCTCGGAACGCACGACATGGAGGTACCCTCGCCCCGCGCCGGCCATGTTCTCGATATCAGCGATCTGATTTGGCGAAGGGTCCATCGCGATCAGATGAAGCTCAAGGGTAATCCCCGCACCGCTGAACTTGTTGTGCACTTCGCGCGGGAGCATCGGGTCACAGGCGCCCGCGCTGCCAGCGAAAAGCACAACGCGCCGCGAAACGCCCTCGAACCGGGCGGGATCGTCAAAGTCGTCGATCGTCGCGATCAGGCTGGCGCCAAGGGTCGGCTCCCCCTCGAGCCGCACGGCACCGAGCGCATCGCGGATCGCAGCGCCGTTTCCCGTTCCAAAGGGGATCGGGCGCCGCGTGGCAATCTCGCTTCCGCAATTGCCGCCAAAGACGCGGAGGGAGAGGTTCTCCTGATCGGAAACAGGATCCGCCAATTTGGCTTGCAGCCGGGACTGGACCGCGCCGATCTTCGTTGTGCCATCGAACGGGAGCGACATCGAAGCCGACGTGTCGATGATGAACTGGATGTTCTGCGAGACCTTTTCGATCTTGGGGAGCGGGACAGGCACAAGATCGGCGGTCTCCGCCACCTTTTTCTCGCCCGCTTCAAGCGCACGAATGGCATCCGGTGCCGAGGCGGCCGGGAAATAGCTGCCCCCCCCTTCTTCGGCCAGGCATTGGAGCTGCGCGCGCTCCTCATCGGTGACGTCAAATCCCACGACATCCATCGTGAAGGCAATGCCGAGCTCGCGAAGACGGCGGACCGAGCCGCAGGGATCGGGATGGCAGGTCTCCAGACCGTCGCTCACAAGGATCACGTGCGCCGCTTCCTCGCTTGTCCGAAGTCGCTGTGCGACAAGGTCGATGGACGCGGCGATGGGGGTCTTGCCCTTGGGCGAAATGCTGCGAATGGCCTGCGCGAGAACCTCTGGCTGCGCCGGCCCAAGCTCGACGAGCACCTCGATGTCGTTGCAATCGCCCTTGCGGTTGTGGCCATACGCGATCAGCCCGACATTGGTGTTTTCGGCCTGCCACTTGGGCAGGCGGTCGCTGAGAAGATCCCGAGCGACCTCGATCCGGGTACGGCCTTCGAATTCCGCCCACATCGAGCCTGAACCGTCGAGAATGTAAAACAGATTGCCTTCCGCCCTCGCGGGCGAGGCAATCGCAGCGGACAATAACGCTGCAACAGATGCCAATAGTCGTATCAATTGCTGTCTCCCTCGTAGTCTGTGGTCCGGCCCGCGAAATAAGGGACGTCGCGCCTGTCTCAGCAGGTCGGCGACTTCGCAGGCGCCAGTGGGAAAGACCCAAACCTTACCACAAATGCGTCGGGAAATCAGGGGCCCTGCTCGGCAGTGCGATGCGTACACCGTGCCGGGTCACGGATCGGTCGCGTTCTGTGCACAGCGAAACCCGATCCTCGGGTCACGCCGGTCGGGTCGCTCCGCGCCGCGGCGAAAGGCAGCGAGATCGCTGATCGGATCAAACCAGCTGCCACCGCGCACAACCCGCGCCTCGCGGCGATCGGTCTGCTCTGGGTCTCGCGGGGCGGCACGCGCGTAGGCGTCACCGGCGTACCAGTCCTGCACCCATTCGCGGACATTGCTCGCAAGATCCCGGATCCCGTTGGCCGTCCGGTCTTCCGAGGCTGCACCGATCGGGCCGGGCCCCGTCGGGGCTTCGCCCGGCGCGCAATCCGCGCATCTCACGCCCCCTTCCGGCAGCGTGTTTCCCCACGGATAGACAAACCCCTCGGGGCCGCGTGCCGCGCGCTCCCATTCCGCCTCGGTTGGCAGTCGACCGCCCCGCGACCGACAATAAGCATCGGCCTCCGTCCAGGTGATCCCCACGACGGCAACGTTGTCTGAGGTGCGGTAGCGCAGGATGTGGTCGGGGAGCGATACGCGCCCCCAGTCTTCGAACGCAGCCCAGGATACTTCCGTTGCGTCGATTTCGAACGGGCGCAGGACGATATCCCGCGCGGGGCGGGCGGTGGCATAGAGGCTCGGCTCGACCGGATGACCGAGAAGCCGCGAGAGGGTCTCGAGGTCGGCGTCCCGCGCGCCGAGCGGGCCACGACCGCCCCAGATGCGCACGCGTTCTTCCGGACGGTCGGTCAGGTCCCACGGCAGACCAAGGCGACGCGCCTCTTCGGCCACGAGCGCAATGTCGAGCGCGCGGCTGCCCCCGGTTTCGGTGCCGTCGCTGATCACGAGGCCGATCACGCCGGACGCCGTCATCAGGGGCGCGCCGGACACGGCGGGGATCACGGGCAAGCGGCTGACGATCCATTCGCGCCGCGATGGAATGCGCTCGTCGATCCGCCCTTCCGCCGGGTTGACCCGCCACCCCAGAGCGCCGCGGTGCTCCAGCGTCCAGACGGGGTCGCCCGGTCGGGGTGCCGTCGGCTGTGGCGCCAGAACGCTCGGTGCAAACCGCCAGGTGTCAGGAAGGCGCATCCTGAAGAACGCGAGATCAATCTCCGGCGGGCCAACGACGGTCGCGTCCGCCCTGACCGTATGGCCCGGATGCGCCGGGCTTCTGACCGTGATGGACGCGGCCGCTTCGTCCGGTGAATTCCGGGCCACAACATGACGCGCCGTCGCGATGTACACATGGGCCCCCGAGCGACCGATGATCAGCCCGAGCCCTCCGTTTTCGGAGCCGCGCTTGCGCTCCACCGACACTGCCACAGCCGCATCGCGCAGCCGGTCCGTAAGGCTGTCGATCACGGTGGAGCCCTGCGCTCTGCATGGCCCGGACAAGACCATCGAGAAGATCAGGACAAGAATAGTCGCTTTGCGCTCCACATGAGCCCCCAGATCGCCGAAAGGGCCCCGAAGAGGAATGCGAGGCGCTGGTTTTCGAGAATGTAGTCAAGGATCGACGGGGTCACCCGGCGCAGCACGCCGGCCTGCTCGAGCGACACCCGGCGCGATGCACCTGTCAGGACAAGCTGCAGGCTTTCCGCGCCGGGGGCGGCGGCCAGCTCGACGACCTGTGCTTGCAGGGCGTCCATCAAGATCGCGTCTCTCGCACCGAGCGAGAATTCCTGGCCTGTCTGCGGAAGGCGTAGTGTTGCCTTTTCAAGGGTGGAGATGAAGCCGCCTCTGCCGTCGGAGGCGCCGAACCGGACGGCGCTGACGGGCAGGCCGCTCAATCGGAGCGGGGCTACTGGCGTCACGGTCATGGCGATGGGGGGGCGCCCGGCGTCACTGGTGCCAAAGCGCAGGATTTCAGGCACGCGATGCGTGAAGGCGGTGCCTTCGAAGTTGCCGCTGCCATGGATCAGCAATTCCGCGGTGGCGCCGCTGCCCTCGATGCCGATCTCGATGGCGCCCGCGTTTGTGTTCTTCAGAGCTAGGCGGCCATCCGCGGGAACGCCGATGCTCTGTAGGGCAAGGCTCTCACTTGTGAGCGCCGTGAAGCTTGCACTGGCGGGAACCCCTTCCCACCCTTCTACACGTGCCGCCGTCAAGCGCGCCTCGCCTGGCGAGAGTGAGAGGTTCGGGCGCCAGTCGAAGCTCTCGCTCGGCGCCAAGCCGACCGCGCGCGAAGTGGCCTCCAGTTGGAAGATCGTGCGGATGCCAACGGCGCCAATGGGGGTCAGCCACGCTAGAGCCACTATCAGGATGGAGGCAAGGCCAATCGCGAGCGGCAGGACTTTGCTTTGCGGCGCAGCTGGAAGCGCGTCGAGCACGCGCGAGGTCTTGTCCAGATCTTCGAGTGTCTGCGTGAGGGTTGGTGACTCGTCCAACAGGTCGCGCGCCGCCTTGGCCGCCACGGCGCGTCGGCGCGCCTCCAGAGTGTTGCGCAGATCGTCACTCATGGCGCCGGGAGCCGAATTGGAACGTCGAGCGCAACCCAGTCGTTTGTGCCGGCCCGCCGCCCCCGCAGCGCAAGGAGCCCTGCCCCCGCGCCCTCCACGGCGATGGTTCGCACCTCACCGGCACCGACAAGCGAGTCCGGAACCTCTTGCCACGCGCCTTCGGGCATCCCCTCGGGTGTAAGGCGCCACACCAAGAGGTCGAGGGGGACGAAGCTCCGCACCGTCAAACGCGTCGCGCCCGAGCCGCCTTCAAATGCGACGGGAAGGATCGTTTCCTCGTCGTCCGCGCCATGGATCGCAACGATGCCCACCGCGCCAAGATCGAGGCCTTCGGCAGCGAGTACCTGATCGAGCGGCCAGGAAAAGATCCGGTCGCCGATGATCTCGGCGGTCATCCGATAGTACAATCGAGGTTGCAGACCCTCGGCGCGGATCTGAACTGTCTCGAACGCTGTCGCCCCGGGTACGAGCAGTTTCAATCGCTTCGGCATGGGCTCCGGCGCGGTGCCGATGGTGGCGGAAAGCACTTCGAGCGCGCGCCCGGATACGGGAGACTCGTAGAACCCCTCGCAGCGCGTGTCCCCCAAGCGCAGCTGAAAGCCCGCTGGCCCTTCGAGTGGCCGGATCGCGGGATCATCGCACTCCGTTGCCGCCGCTTCGACCGCCATCACGCCAATCAGCATGAGACTTGCGAGCACTGAGCGTGTCACAGCGAACGGCCATTGTCCCTTCATGGTGCCTCGCCTTGCTCCGGGGGCTCCGATCCGTGTTGCTTCCCCTGCGTCCAGATCACACCACACTGCCACATTGCCGGGCAATTCCGGATGAGAAACTTCTGAAGGGTGCGCGGGAGGGGTCGTCGCGGCATCGCGCAGCGGGTGAGACGAGACATGCGGAGCTCACTGGACCCCAGTCACAAATCACCGCGTGGCACGGTTCCAAGACCTGCTTGATACGAGAACGGGTGCCGTCGCCGATGGCGAGGTTTGCCGATCGCGGGTCGAGCGCAGGCAGCAGCGCAATCCGCGCAGTCGGCAGGACGGCGCAAAGCTTTGCAGCGTGTTGGGTTGGCTTACCCTTCCGCCGGCTGCACGGCTCTCTTGTAGAGATGCCACGTGGTGTGGCCAAGGATCGGCAGTGTGAAGATCAGTCCCAGAAAAGCCGGAACGAGCGACAATATCATGGTGATCGAGATGATGGCCGCCCAGCTCAGCATGACCACGGGGTTTTCCGTGACGACGCGGATGGAGGTCAGCATGGCGGTCACGAAATCAACCTCCCGGTCGAGCAGCATCGGCATGGCAACGACGGTTACCGAGAACAGGACGGCCGACAGAACGACACCGACGCACGATCCGATGAAGAGGAATGTCCAGCCCTGCGATGTGAAGAACACCGTGTTGAGGAACCCGTCCAGATCCGAGAAGGATGCATGCTGCAGGACGATCACCATCACGGTCCGGAACTGGTAGAACCAGACCCACAAGATGAAGAGGGTCACAAACGCCATCCAGCCCATCTCGCGCTTGCGCTGATTTGCCATGACGGTGAGGATGTCCGACCAGGTGAATTCCTCGTTCTTCTGCAAGCGGCGCGACATTTCATAGAGCCCGGCAGCAGCGAATGGCGCGATCAGCGGAAACCCCACGGCGGCGGGAACGATCATCCAGATCTTCCCAAGCGAGACGAGGCACCAGACAAACACGATCCCGAAGACCGCGTAGAAGAGGCCGAAAAAGCCGCTCATGACAGGGCGCGCCAGGAAATCGGAGAACCCGTCCTTCAGCGCCGCTCTGATATCGTCCGCGGTCACTTCGTTGATCTGGGGCGCGGCAGGCTGCTGCCGGGCCCGATGGTCCGGGGGGGGAGTATCTTCGATCTTTGATGTCATCGCACGCTCCTCCGGACAAACGACGCGCCGCCGGTCCATCGGCCGCAAGGACCGGCGGCGCAACTGACGCCCCTTTCTGTGCAAGGTTCTGTGCAAGTCTGTCTCACGCGAGGTAATGGGGCAAGGGAGGAGTATGGGAACCAAGCGATCGGGCGGGTGCCCTTTCGATGTCGTTCCGTCAGCGGGTTGCGCCACGCAATTGCGCGCAAAGGCGGACTGCCCTTGTCGCGAGGCAGAGCAGAATTGGTGTCATACCCCCTTGGCTCCGGGTCACCGCACATCCCGTCCCGCCGAAAAAGGGCGGCTGGTCTCAAGCTTCAAAGCGTGGCTCCATTCAGGTACCCTGCCGCATGCTCAAGTTCGACGAAGCGACGACGAAACTTCTGGAGATTGCCTATCAGGGGGGCGACATCAGCCGCCGTAGACGAATGGCCTTCGACGCGCTGCACCTCTCTGAGGGGGATGTCGTCGTCGATATCGGTTGTGGCAACGGGCTTCTGACCGAAGACATCGCTCGCGCCGTCGGGGCCTCTGGACAGGTCATAGGGATTGATCCGAGCGCGGACATGCGCGCTCCGGCGACAGCGCGCTGTGCAGCCTTCCCCACCGCCCGGATCTCGGAGGGCTCGGCCGACAAGTTGCCCTTCGGGGACGGCGAAGCCGACAAGGCCGCCGCAGTTCAGGTACTTGAATACCTCCCCGATCTCCCTTCAGCTCTGCGCGAGGCGCATCGCGTCCTGCGGGCGGGTGGTCGTTTTGTAGCGGTGGATACCGGGTGCAAGACACTCGACTGGTTCTCTGAGGATCAACAACGCATGCGCCGCGTCTTGGACGCGTGGGATCATCACTACGTCGAACCGCGTGTGGCGGCGCTCTGGCCCCGCCTCGCGCGGGATGCCGGCTTTGCGGCGATTGAAGTTGAGCCGTTTTCCTTCTGTGACGTCACGCTTCGGCCCGATGGCATCGCCTTCATGCTGCTGCACCTGATGTCGCGCTATGCGGCGGACAACGGACACATGAGCGAAGAAGACACCAGAGCGTGGTTCGACGAACAGGTGAGTCTGGCTCGGCAGGGTCGGTTCTTCTTCTCACTCACGTATTACAGAATGAGTGCCATCAAGACGTAGGCGCGTCTGGTACACTTTCGCCGAGAGGCTCGCGCTGCGGACGTGGACCACTGCTTCGAGGTTATACGTTTGACCGACGAAGGCGCTTCAGCCGGGCTCGTGATCCGGGCGCGATTTGTTCCGTCTCGGCACAGGAGCAGGCAACCCGCAGAGGCTGGTAAGAAAATCGTTGGTGCCCGAGGTCGGACTCGAACCGACACGGTATTGCTACCGGGGGATTTTGAATCCCCTGCGTCTACCATTTCGCCACTCGGGCCAACGCGTCGCTTCTAGACGCTCCGGCTGGCGAATGCCAAGTCGAAAGCCACCGATGTCACCAGGTTACCTTGGCAAGCTCCGACCGAACGCGCTCAAACAGCGCCATGCTCTCACGCCGACCCTCTGTTGAGCCGGACCATGTACGTGAAATCTCGGACGCGCCAGAGAGCGCAGCGCCCACCCGGTCTTCCGTAAGGGAATGGTGCCTCCCTTCGATCTGCGAGGCTTCGAGGACGACAGCGCGCGCGCGGTCGATGGCGCGGCCCGCGGCGGCACTGAGCTTGCGCCCTTCCGACTGACGGATGAGGGCGCGCGCGGATGCCGGCAATGATGCCAGCCGCTCTGGCGTGACCGAGAGCACGTAGGGCTCGGTATAGAGGCTGCGTCCGGCATCGAACGTCAGCACCCACTCAGCATCGGCGGCCTCCACGAGCGGGAGGAGCGCCGCGGTGTGCGCTTCTCTGCTGCCCTCGGTGTCCGCCCCGAGATTGCGCAAGACCTCTTCGACCACCGGCGTTGGTGGTGCCACGGCGTGCCCTTCGAGGCCGCCGGGCAAGGGCGGGGGTGTCGAGCCGTCCAACGACACGACGTCATGCCCGAGCGCGACAGCCGCGAGCATGCCGGAGACCGGCTCCGCGCTTTGCGCCAGCGCTTCGTAGGTGATCACGCTCGACAGTTCGGCCTGATCGAAGAGCGCAAACGGCATGCTGACGACTTCGGCGATTTGCCCCGCCCCCAGCGCAAGAGCACAGTCCGGGCCGGGCGCTTCGGACGCTTCGATCTCGATGCGAAGCCCCCCTCGTGCGTCTGTGGTGATGCCTGCGGCCCAAGGGAGGAGAAACCCGGTGACCAGCGGGTGTTCATCTGTGAACGGATGCGTGCAGACGAGCGTCTCGCCCGCCTGCGCGGACGCGACGCCATGGGTCGTGAGGCTGACTAGCAGAAAGGCCCCGCACAGGACCGTCGCGGCGCGCGCTTTGCGGCGACTTGTTGTGGGGCGGAGACGCTTTGAAAGCGTCGCCACCCGTGCGATCCATCCCCTTGTGTCACGACATGCACCCGTCACTGACATCTCGCTCCTGCTGCCTTGACCACGCCTGAATGGCATGATGTGTCGCCCCAAGCCAGATGGAGCCTCACGCGTGATACGACGACTATACGACTGGACGATGTCGCTTGCAGGGCATCGCCATGCCCTTGCGGTGCTCGCGGTGGTTTCGTTCGTGGAAAGCTCCTTCTTTCCGATCCCACCCGATGTCCTGATGATCCCGATGATCCTCGCGGCGCCGCATCGGGCCTTCCTCATAGCGGGTGTGTGTATGCTTGCCTCCGTGCTCGGCGGGATGGCTGGCTATGGGTTGGGCTACTTCTTCTACGAGCAGATCGGCGGCCCGATCCTCGAGAGCCTGGGCAAGGGTGACGCGATGACGGAATTCAACACCCGCTTCAACGATGTCGGCTTCTGGGCGGTGCTTATCGCGGGCCTGACGCCGTTTCCGTACAAGGTGATCACAATCATGTCGGGCTGGACGGCGATGCCGCTGGGAACTTTCATCGTGACGTCGATCGTTGCCCGGTCCATGCGCTTTTTCTTCGTCGCGTGGCTTCTGTGGAAGTACGGCGAGCCGATCCGGGACTTCATCGAACGCCGTCTCGGCCTTATGTTCACCCTGTTCTGTGTGCTGCTGATCGGCGGCTTCTATGCGCTGAGGGTTCTATGACAGATGCAACGGTACCGAGCGCCCTGCCCGAGCGCAGGACGCTGGTGGCGCTGGCCGGGGCCGGGTCGCTCGGGCTTCTGCTCGCGGCGTGGTTCTATCAGTACGTGCTCGGCTATGCGCCTTGTCCCATGTGCTATTGGCAGCGCTGGCCGCATATGGCGGCTGTCGCAATCGCGGTTCTTGCGGTCGCGCGGCTTCCCGCGATGGCGGCGTTTGCGGTTTCCATGGCGGGTGGGCTGGCCGCAGCAACGAGTGCGGGCATCGGCCTCTTTCACTCCGGAGTGGAGCGCGGCTGGTGGGAGGGACCTTCCTCCTGCACGAACGGCGGCGCGGGGCTTGCCGGCCTCAGCGGAGCGGACCTTCTCGATCCGACTGCCGCGACGCCCGTCGTGATGTGCGACGAGATCGTCTGGCAATTCCTTGGGCTCACCATGGCGAACTACAACGTTGCCATATCGCTCGGGATCGCGGCGATCTGGGGTGTTGCCGCGTGGCAGGCCGGAATGCGGCGTGATGACGCCTGAGGGCTAGTGGAGCGTGAACTCACCCGTGATGTGCCGCCATTCGCCCGCTGAAATCATCTTGCGATGCGTGAAACGCACCGAATGCAGCGGACCTTCGATCTCGGTCTTCCAATAGTCGATGAACTGGAAGAGCTTCGGGTGATCCGGCGCCAGATCGTAGTCTTGCCAGACGAAGGTATTGATAACGTTCTGATAATCCGGCATCCGGTAGAAAAACTCGGCCGTTGTCAGGCCATACCCTTTGAGCATCAGTTCCGTCTCTGATTCTTGCATCTTTCCCTCTTCATTAACGATTCTGTATCAAGAGCTTGCCAGTGGGAAATGAAAGATCAATGAAAACAGCCTGTTGGCAGTCGAGTCAGACTGCTGCCAGTGACATATGCGCCTTTCGATTGCAGCGCATATGGGTGATCGGATAGAAGATGGGCCAAGATATAGCGTAGCGCGTCAAAACCGGGCAGAGATATGACAGACACGCCAGAGCCTCCCGAAACGGACGACGACGAGCGCCCCGAGCGCCCTGCCCCCACCGGGCCGACCGTCTCGATCGCGGATGAAATGAAGTCGAGTTACCTCGACTACGCGATGTCGGTCATCGTTTCGCGCGCGATCCCGGATCTGCGCGACGGGCTGAAGCCCGTGCACCGGCGCATCCTCTTTGCGATGCACGAAACCGGCAACACGCATGAGAAGGCCTACCGCAAATCCGCACGCCCGGTCGGCGATGTCATGGGCCAGTACCACCCCCATGGCGACGGCGCGATCTACGACGCGCTCGTGCGGATGGCTCAGGATTTCTCGATGTCCCTGCCGCTTCTCGACGGCCAAGGCAATTTCGGCTCCATGGACGGGGATAACCCGGCCGCCATGCGCTACACCGAGGTGCGCATGGACAAGCCCGCCGCGTCCCTGCTCGCGGATATCGAGAAAGACACGGTCGACTTTCAGGACAATTACGACGGCAAGCAGCAGGAGCCGACGGTTCTTCCGGCCCGCTTCCCCAACATGCTCGTCAACGGCGCAGGCGGCATCGCGGTGGGCATGGCAACGAACATCCCGCCGCACAACCTCGGCGAGGTTGTCGACGCGACGCTGGCACTGATCGAGGAGCCGGATCTCTCGATTGAACAGCTTATGGACTATGTCCTTGGGCCCGACTTTCCCACCGGCGGCGTTATCCTCGGGCGTTCCGGTATTCGCAAGGCGTACCTGGAGGGCCGCGGCTCCGTCATCGTGCGCGCCAAGGTCCGGATCGAGGAAATCCGCAAGGACCGCTATGCCATCGTCCTCGACGAGATCCCCTATCAGGTGAACAAGGCCTCGATGATCGAGAAGATCGCCGAGCTTGTCCGTGAAAAGCGGCTCGAGGGGATCGCACACGTCCAGGACGAATCCGATCGCGTTGGCGTGCGCGTCGTGATCGAGCTGAAGCGCGACGCCACACCAGAGGTGGTGCTGAACCAACTCTACCGTTTCACACCGATGCAGACGTCTTTCGGCTGCAACATGCTGGCGCTCAACGGTGGGCGGCCTGAGCAGTTGACGTTGCGCGATTTTCTTACGCATTTCATCGCCTTCCGCGAAGAAGTTGTCGCGCGCCGTACGGCGTTCGAGCTGCGCAAGGCGCGCGAGCGCGCGCATGTGCTCTGCGGCCTCGCCGTGGCGGTCTCGAACATCGACGAGGTGGTCAACACGATCCGCACGTCTGCCGATGCAGCCGAGGCGCGGAGCCGTTTGATGGACCGCCGGTGGCCCGCCGCGGAGATCGCGCCCTTCATCCGGTTGATCGACGACCCGACGCACACGGTCAACGAGGACGGGACGTACAATCTCTCCGAGGTCCAGGCCCGCGCCATCCTCGATCTGCGCCTGCAGCGCCTGACGCAACTCGGCGTCAAGGAAGTCACGGATGAGCTCGAAGAACTTGCGGGCAAGATCACCGACTATCTCGATATCCTGCGATCCCGTGACCGGATCATGAGCATCATTTCCTCAGAGCTGCGCGAAGTCCGCGAAAGCTTTGCCGTTCCCCGCCGTACAGCCATCGAAGACTGGTCCGGCGATATGGAGGACGAAGACCTCATCGAGCGCGAAGACATGGTCGTGACGGTCACGCAGTCCGGCTATATCAAGCGCACCCCCCTGAGCGATTACCGGGCCCAGAAACGCGGCGGCAAAGGTCTCTCGGGCGGGGACTTGAAGGACGACGATGTCGTCACCTCTCTGTTCGTGGCGAATACCCACACGCCTCTTCTGGTCTTCACCACGACCGGGATGGTCTACAAGCTGAAGACATGGCGGTTGCCGCAGGGCGGACGAACTACGCGCGGCAAGGCCATCGTCAACATCCTTCCGATCCCCACCGGAACCGGGATTGCGGCGATCATGCCCGTCGACCGGGACGAAGAGGATTGGGGTGATCTGCAGACCGTCTTCGCGACATCGGCTGGGGATGTTCGCCGCAACAGGCTGTCGGATTTCACCAACGTGAAGTCCAACGGCAAGATCGCGATGAAGCTACCGGACACAGAGGACGTGAGCCTCGTGAATGCCCGGATCTGCTCGGAAGATGACGATGTCATGCTGGTGACGGCGCTTGGCCGGGCGATCCGTTTCCGGACGACAGATGTCCGGGTGTTCCAAAGCCGGGAATCAACGGGCGTACGCGGTATCCGCCTCGCCACCGGCGATCGCGTGGTCTCCATGGCGGTGATCAGGCACTTCGACGCGAGCCCGGAGGCCCGTGCGGCGTATCTCAAGATGCGGCGCGCCATGGCCGGACTGTCTGATGAAGCAGAGGCCGAAGCGGACGAAGAGGACGCGACCGCCGCATCCGACAATTTCTCTCCGGAGGATTACGCGCGGATGTCAGCAGCAGAAGACCTGATCCTGACGATTTCCGTGCGGGGTACAGGCAAGGTTTCTTCCTCGCATGATTATCCCGTGCGAGGTCGCGGCGGTCAGGGCGTGCGCGCGATGGATGCTGCAATGCGGGGTGGGCCACTAGTGGCCTGCTTCCCGGTCGAGATCGATGATCAGATCATGCTGGCAACCAACACGGGGCAATCGATCCGCTGCCCGATCCATGGGATCTCGTTCCGGTCTCGGGGGGCTGGGGGTGTCAGAGTCTTTGACACCGCGCCGGGCGAAGAGGTCGTGTCGGTCGCCTACATCGCCGAACAGGGTGACGAGAGCGTGGCAGAGGAAGACTAGGGCGCGCGGTGGGGCGCGGAGGGCGAATTTTCGTACGAAAATTCGGGCGCTAGTGTCCGAAATCCTTCAGAACCTCCGCCGCTTTGCTTGGTGGCAGAGCGTGGTGATCGAGGTATCCCATGCGCCACGTTTCCCGGTTGCGTCGCCGGCTCATGTTTTCACCGTGGTTCAAGGCATAGAGTCCGGCCGCGAAAGGGATCGGCATGAGGGGTAGACCGTGCTGGGCCATTACCTCGGACATGCGCTTGTGCGATTTCAGTCGGCGGAGCAAACGGCGCCACTGCTTCGGCTGGTCCCGGAAATCGAACCGGGCGAAGACGCACGAACCACAGAGCTGCCAGAAGGCGCGAAGGCTCTCGACAGCGTCTTCGCTGGCGGGAGATGGTCCCGGCCGGAGTGGCGCGACCTGTCCCGCGTCGAGATCGGCCATGTAGCCGCTCTCGATCAGGTACCCGCGTTCATTGTCCGTTTCGACGATGTGCGCGACCACATCTGGATGGAGGAGGTCGTCGGCGTCGAACTGCGCGTAGTATCCATCCTGACCGTCCAAGTCATGCAGCGCGGCGTCGAGGATCGCGAGGCGTTTGTCCCCCTTGTCATAGAACTTGTCGCCGCCTCGGTAGTCGAGAAAGCGGACCTTTTCCGAGAACGTGACGCTTGAGGGCCGGTCCTGCCCGCAAACGTAGGCGCACCACTTGTCGGATGTCTGGGCATAGAGGCTGTCGAGCGTGCGCTGGAGATTGAGGGATACGCGCTCCCAGTCGGATGCCCGGCGGCGCGACACCAGCGGAATCGCGAAGACGACCAGGGGATCGCCGCTCGACGGCCGCGCCTTCAGCTGACGTTGCCAAAGGGCTCCGGCCAATCGCCGCTGCAGCGGTGTCTTGCCTCGGACAACATCGCTCAGCAGGCCCATGCGATGTCCCTCGGGCTTCGGCTCTGGCTCCGCCGCGTCATCCGTCTACTCCGCTGGTGTTCGCCGCAGGCTCTTGGCGACAGGCATCAGGACTTTGTCCACCACCGGGATCAGACCGAGCCCAACGGCGAGGCCAATCAGCCCGTCCAACAGGGCGGTCACCGCCCATTCCAGAAGCCCTGACCACAGCTCCACCGCATGGCCGACCGCGTGGGCCACCCCGTGGATCGCGTCGTAGGGCATCGCCCACCCAAGATCCTTCAACCCATGCACGATGATTGATCCACCGACCCAGAGCATCGCGGCTGTGCCAACGATCGTCAGCCCGGTAAGGAACGCTGGCATGCCCTTGACGATCGCGCGCCCCAAGCTCCGCGTGATCGGCAGGCGGGCGTGATCCGCCATCGCGAGGCCGACATCGTCCGCCTTTACGATAATGGCGACGGCACCATAGACGAGAACGGTTATTCCGATCGCGACCATCGCCAGCGTGGCACCTTGCGTGATGATCCCGCTCGCGGGCAGCGCGGCCAGCGCGATCGTCATGATTTCGGCCGAGAGGATGAAATCGGTCTTGATGGCCCCTTGCACGCGGCTTTCCTCAAGATGCGCCGTATCGAGGCTTTCGGGCTGTTTTGACTTGGTGTGTTCGTGGACATGAAAGAGGTGAGCGATCTTCTCTGCGCCTTCGAAACAGAGGTAGCCGCCCCCCAGCATCAGCAGCGGCGTGATCAGCCACGGCGCAAAGGCCGAGAGCAGGAGCGCGGCTGGCAAGAGGATCAGGAGTTTGTTGCGCATGCTGCCGACGGCGATCCGGCGCACGATGGGCAGCTCTCGCGCCGCCGGGAAGCCCTGAACGTATTTTGGCGTCACGGCAGCGTCATCGATGACGGCCCCGGCGGCTTTCGCGCCAGCCTTTGCCGCCTGTCCCGCAATATCGTCGACGGATGCGGCGGCCACTTTCGCGATGCCGGCCACGTCATCGAGCAGGGCGAGCAATCCACTCATTCACAGTCCTCCGGCAAAGGCGGCCACGCATGCACCCTGCCCCGGCGTTGACGTGCGGCAGCAGTGAGGTTGGGCGGCGCGTTGGCGCACATTGGGGTATCCGTCATGGGGCGGACAGGAGCGCAGAGACCGGGGCCAAGGCAATGTCGCCTGCGCTGTTTCTCTCTGACCAGAGCGTGACCGCCTCCAACGTTTCCGGACGCGCCTCGCCGACCACGATCACACCGCCCAGTCGCCGTGCCTCGAACGCTGCCCTGTCGAGGCGGCGCTGGATCTCGCGCTCATTGGCGGAGCGGCTGTCGATCTGCCGATAGACGAGGGCCGTTGGCCGCCCGGAGCGCTCGGCGACGCTGCGAATGGGGTTCAGACCCTGATCCCAAAGGACGAGGCCGTGACCGTCCGCGGCGAGGATCTGCAAAACCTGAATGGCGACGTCCCGATCAGAGACGAAGCCCCCACTCTCGGGCGCCATGAGCCCGACCGCATTCGGCATCGCTTCGAGGTGCACGGAGAGCGTGACCTCTGCATCTTGCGGGGTCGCGCCGTCGGGCAGGCCCGCACCGGCGAGCAGGATGTCCTTTCCGGCCTCTCCATAGAGCGCGGCGGCGGCGCCGACATTTGCACCGCTGGGGACAATAGCTGCGGAGACAGGCGCGTCCAGCGCCGCCACGGCCTCCGACATTGCGAGGTCACCCGCGGGGTCAATGAGGACGACCGCCAGCAGGCCGACAGCGCCGGGCGGCACTTCGAACGGCGCGGCGTTTCGCAGGTATGCCGGCTCGCCGGAAGTGGCGCTGTCTGCGGCTTGGGATTGCGGTTGCGGCTGGGGCGACGATCCGACGACGATGCGGCGGGCGCCCTGGCCGGGCAATTGGAGCGTAGGGGCCGCTGGTGTCATCCGACTCGGGGATGTGGCGGCGCTGTCGCCCTGCGGCGTGTCTCCGTCGGCTCCGCCTGCCGCGCCCGGGCGGTTCACACGGACAGTGCCTTCGGAGCGGTCGGTCAGTGGCACGACGCGATCCCCCAATCCACCTGTCCCCTGATCCGTGTCGGTCTCGATCTGAGCCTGCGCCAAGGTGATCTCATCGGGCCGCTGCGCTCGCAGGCCGGGTGGTGTTGGAAGGACGGTACCCCGCAGGCGCCTTGGAGCACCGCCCCGCGCAAGCGTACTGGCCTGCGTTGGCCGAAGCGTGGACGGCGCGACGAACGCCTGCAAAGCATCCAACACTGCAAGCCTGTCCGTGAAATCCAGTCTCTCGGTCACAAGGACACCCGGCAAAGCTGCGCGATCGGCTGTAGCTGGGTTCGCTTGAGCTGCGCTGGTTTGCCCGGCGATGGCAAGCTGCGCGGCCATGGCAGCCGGTTCAACGGGGCCGTCTGTTGCGCGGACATCGGAAAGTACCGTGGGAGCGTTGCTCATCGGTACCGGCTGCCCGGTGGAGATCCGTTGGGACGGCATAGGAGTGGGCACCGGGGCGAGGCCACCGGACGCGACACGCGCCGTGACGCGCGGCATATCCGGCGAGATCGCGTTCGGCTCCGCCAGAACAGGCTCTCCGGTCGGGTTCGAGGGCGCGGGCGCAACCGGCTGGCCGGGCCTCATCGCCACGGCAATCGGCTCCTGTGGGCGCGCTTCCCGCAGAGCTGCTGCGCTTTCGGCATTGTCGGGCGCGAAAGCTGCCGCCGATGGCATTGCCGCCCTGGCCAGCGCCGCTTCCGCTTCTTGAAGACGTTGCTGCGAAGGGGCGCGCGTGCTCTGGGGCGTTGGGATGACCGTCAGGGCGAGGACTTGCGTGCGCTCTGCTTCGGGCGCGTCTGGCGCGAGATCCACGCTTTCCTCCGGGGCCGGTTCAACCGCCCCCTGAGGTTCGGGCGCGGCGGCCAAGACCTTATCGGCGACCCGTGCTGCACCACGCGTTGCCTGAGGTTCGGCGACAGGCGTCTGAGCCACATTTGGGCGACTCTCCGCTCCAGTCTGAAGCGACGCTTCAACCCGCTCGGGCACCTCTGGCTCAGGCGATCCGCCCTCCTGTTCTACGGGAGGTTGTGGCAGGAGGGGCGCTATCTCACCGCTTGCGGTTTGCGTTGTGTCTTCCGCTTTGGGGGCCGATGGAACCACTGGATCCGCAGGCGGGTCGGACGCCTCTGCGCTGTCAAGCGCGGGGGTCTGCCCGAGCGGCGCCGTTTCGGGCTCGTCTTTCGTGGCGTCCAGCCCAGCGACCTCGACACTCTCCGTGTCGTCGTCTGCGTCTACTTGCGCAACCGGTTCGGCGGCGACCGCCTCTTGTGCGGGCGTCACCTCCGCTGTCACTTGTTCCGTAGTCTGTTGCGGCTCCGCTTCCGGGGACGAAACAGCAGCGAGATCGCTTTCGGGGGCCGCTTCTGGAGGGGTGTCGGTTTCGGGAATGGCCACGGCATCGCTTGCCTCCGCTATCGGCGGCTCGGCCGGGGGCTCGGCGTCGGTTGCAAGGGCTGCAGGCGCCTCCGGCATTGGAGGCGTCGCGTCAGGCACAGGCGCAGCCTCCGGCGGCACAGAGACGGCGACCGCGTCGCGCGCAGCTGGCAGCGGCGGCGGTATCGAGATCGAAACGACCGACAGGAGTGCGACAGACGCCGCAGAGCCCATCAACATTCCTTTCAGCAATGACCTGCCCATTTCGCGCGACCCTCGTTTCACCGCCACACAGCCTGCCTCGACGCGCCTCTAGATCCGTGTGATCCGCTTGACCATACCGGGCGCCTAAGTCCATGTATAACCGACTGAGACACCCCTTTCACCCCCGTTTCAATCCGGGACGATCGCGTCGCTGCTTGTCGCCGATCCGAGACCCAGACGAAATAGCTGCGAAGGCCTCCGCAATGCTGCTGCTGATCGATAACTACGACAGTTTTACCTACAACCTCGTGCATTACCTCGGGGAGTTGGGCGCTCCGGCAAAGGTCTATCGCAACGATGCGCTCGATGTTCAGGCTGCGATGGCGCTGCGCCCGACCGGGATCGTGCTGTCCCCGGGCCCGTGCGATCCGTCGCAGGCCGGGATTTGCCTTGCGCTCACCGAGGCCGCCGCGGAGGCGCGTATCCCGCTTCTGGGGGTCTGCCTCGGCCACCAAACCATCGGAGAGGCCTTCGGGGGCCGTGTGGTGCGCGCCGACGACATCGTGCACGGCAAGGCCGGCGTGATTTCGCACGCGGGCAAAGGCATCTTTGCGGGCCTGCCCTCGCCGCTCTCCGCGACGCGCTATCACTCGCTGATCGTAGAGCGCGACAGCCTGCCCCAGGAGTTGGAGGTCACGGCCTGGCTCGAAGACGGCACGATCATGGGCCTGCGGCACACGTCCCTGCCCATCGAAGGGCTCCAGTTCCACCCGGAATCGATCCGCTCCGAACACGGGCATGCCATGCTGCGGTCGTTCCTCGATCTTTGTGCGGTTCCGGCATGAGCGATGCGCTCAAGCCCCTCATCGACGCTGCTGCGCGCGGCCCCTTGACGGGCGCGCAAGCCGAGGCCGCGTTCGACATCCTGTTTTCCGGCGATGCAACCCCGTCGCAGATGGGCGGGTTGCTCATGGCGCTGCGCACCCGTGGCGAAACCGTCGAAGAGATCGCGGCGGCGGCCCGTGTGATGCGCGCGCGGTGTGCTTCCGTAACGGCACCGGACGGTGCGATGGACATCGTCGGCACCGGAGGCGACGGCAAGGGCACGCTCAACATCTCGACAGCAACAGCCTTCGTGGTTGCAGGCGCGGGTGTGACCGTGGCCAAACACGGCAATCGCAACCTTTCGAGCAAGTCCGGTGCAGCCGATGCGCTGGGGCAGCTGGGGGTTCATGTTATGGTCGGCCCCGAGATTGTCGAGCAAGCGCTGAGAGACGTCGGGATCGGGTTCATGATGGCGCCGATGCACCATCCGGCGATCCGCCATGTCATGCCGACGCGTTCCGAACTGGGGACAAGAACGGTCTTCAACGTGTTGGGCCCGCTGACAAATCCGGCAGGGGTGGACCGGCAACTGACCGGCGCTTACGCCCGCGAGCTGATCCGGCCCATGGCGGAAACTCTTCTTGCCCTGGGCTCCAAGAAAGCCTGGCTCGTCCATGGAAGCGACGGCACGGACGAGATCTCGATCGCCGGCCCGACCCATGTGGCGATCCTTGCAGATGGCGAAGTGATGGACGCAGAAATCGCACCGGAGGATGCGGGCCTGCCGATCCACCCGTTCGAGGCGATCCTCGGCGGCACCCCCGAAGAGAACGGTCGTGCGTTTGCCCGGCTGCTCTCGGGCGAGGAAGGTGCCTACCGCGATGCCGTGTTGCTGAACGCTGCAGCCGCTCTCGTGGTTGCCGACAGGGCAAGCGGCCTGCCGGAAGGGGTTGAAATTGCGAAGGAAAGTATCGACAGCGGCGCTGCGCGCGGCAAGCTGGATGCCCTCGCCAAGCTGACAACGGAGGCAGCGGCATGACCGTACTCGACCGCATAAAAGCCTATAAGCTCGACGAAATCTCCGAACGCAAGAAGGCGATGCCCTATGCGGAGATCGCGCAGCAAGCCGCGGCCGGCGCGCCCGTTCGCGACTTCTCCGGGGCTCTGAAGACGGCACAGAAAACCGGCTACGGCCTGATCGCCGAAGTGAAGAAAGCCAGCCCGTCCAAAGGCTTGATCCGCGCGGATTTCGATCCACCGACCATCGCGCAAGCCTATGCGGCCGGAGGCGCGGCCTGCCTCTCTGTCCTGACGGACGGGCCGTCCTTCCAGGGGGAGACAGCCTATCTCGTCGCGGCCCGCGCCGCCTGCAGCCTCCCGGTGCTGCGCAAGGACTTCATGTATGATCCCTGGCAGATCGCGGAAGCGCGGGCCATGGGGGCCGATTGCATCCTGATCATCATGGCCAGCGTGTCGGACGCCCAGGCCGAAGAACTGGAGAACGCAGCTTTCGAGTGGGGCATGGATGCCCTGATCGAAGTGCACGATAGTGCCGAGCTGGACCGCGCCCTGCGACTGAAATCGGACCTGATCGGCATAAACAACCGCAACCTCAAGAGCTTCGAAGTTACCCTTGATGTGACACGTGCCCTTGCCCCTGCCGTCGATGCGGGGCGTACGGTGATCTCGGAATCCGGCCTTGCGACCCCACAGGATCTCGATGACATGGCGCGCCTCGGCGTGCGCAGCTTCCTGATCGGTGAGAGCCTCATGCGCCAGCCAGATGTTGAAGCCGCCACGCGATCCCTGCTCACGCAGGTTGAAGCGCCATGCTGACCCATTTCGACGCCGATGGTCAGGCGCACATGGTCGATGTCTCGGAAAAGGACATTACTGACAGGATCGCCAATGCCGCCGCATGGGTGAAGATGCGTCCGGAAACGCTTGATCTTGTCGCGCAAGGTTCTGCCAAGAAAGGCGACGTTCTGGGCGTCGCCCGGCTTGCCGGCATCATGGGGGCAAAGCGCACATCAGATCTGATCCCGCTTTGCCATCCGTTGCCGATCACCAAGGTGGCGCTAAACCTTGAGCTTGACCCCGATCTGCCGGGTGTCCGGATTTCCGCAACGGTCAAGACGTCCGGGCAGACGGGTGTCGAAATGGAAGCGTTGACAGCTGCTTCGACCGCGGCACTCACCGTTTACGATATGCTGAAGGCCGTCGATCGTGCCATGGAGATCGGTGGCATCCACGTCACCCTCAAAGACGGTGGCAAATCCGGGCGCTACGAGGTCGCCACGTGATATCCACGGACGAGGCGCTGGCGCATCTCTTTGCGCTGGTCCCGAAATTAGGCACCGAAGAGATCCCGCTTTCGGCAGCGCATGGTCGCGTTCTCGCAGAAGATCTCGTGGCGACCCGGTTTCAGCCGCCCTTCGCCGCATCTGCTATGGATGGGTACGCTCTCGCCGCGTCCGACCGGCTTCCCGGAAGGACACTCCGCGTGATCGGAGAAGCGCCTGCAGGGCGCGCTTTCCAAGGGACGGTGAAGGCGGGAGAGGCGGTTCGGATCTTTACTGGCGCGCCTCTCCCCCCGGGCAGCGACACCGTTGTTATTCAAGAGGATACTGTGCAATCCGAAGGTCATGTGACGCTGTCCGAAGCTCTTTCGGATGGAGATAACGTCAGACCTGCCGGTGGTGACTTCGAGCCCGGAGCGCGTGTTTCCGCGCCGCGTCGTTTGAGCCCGTCGGACATTGCGCTCGCCGCCGCAATGAACATCCCGAAGGTTGTGGTCCGCAAACGCCCGGTCGTCGCGATCCTGGCAACGGGCGATGAGCTTGTCCAGCCGGGCGAAAGGCCGGCAGAAGACCAGATCATCGCGTCAAACGCGTTGGGCCTCAAAGCGCTCCTGACCACTGCTGGCGCGTCTGCGCGCCTCCTTCCGATTGCGCGCGACACGGTTTCCAGCCTGCGCACCGCGCTCGCTCTGGCAAACTCCGCTGACCTGATCGTCACGATCGGCGGCGCCTCTGTGGGGGACCATGATCTGGTGGGAGACGTGGCACTGGACCTCGGCATGGAGCGTGCGTTCTACAAGATCGCCATGCGCCCGGGCAAACCCCTCATGGCCGGTCGATTGGCGGGTTCGGCGATGATTGGCCTGCCCGGCAATCCTGTCTCATCAATGGTTTGTGGGCAGATCTTCATACTTCCGTTCGTTCGGGCTGCGCTCGGGTTTCCGGCGGCTCCAAGGGCCCGGCACACGGCCCGGTTGGGCGCGGATGTGTCGAAGAACGGGCCCCGCGAGCACTACATGCGCGCGCGGTACGAGGCGGGCGTGATCATCCCCTTTTCCCGTCAGGACAGCAGCTTGCTGACTGTCTTGAGCGAAGCCAATGCGCTCTTGGTCCGTCCGCCACACGACCCGTCCCGTGGTAGTGGCGACACGGTTACGATGATCCCCCTCAGCCCTTCTGCGTCGTTTGATTGACCAAAAGCGTGAACGTCTGTAGAACATTAGGTGAACTGAGCAGGTTCGCGGCAGCGAGGGTGAGGCATGCTGACACGTAAGCAAATGGAATTGCTTGATTTTATCAACAAGCGCGTGACGAAGGATGGTGTTCCCCCATCGTTCGACGAGATGCGAGACGCATTGGATCTCAGGTCCAAGTCCGGGATCCACCGTCTGATCACGGCGCTGGAGGAGCGTGGTTTCATTCGGCGTCTGGCACACCGTGCGCGCGCGATCGAGATCGTCAAGCTCCCGGAATCGCTGGGTGGCGAGCGCAGCTTCACGCCACGTGTCATCGACGGTGACAAACCGGGCACACCGCCCCCCGCAGTGGCCATGCCGCTTGTGCAGGACGCAGTCGAATTGCCGGTGATGGGCCGTATCGCGGCGGGTGTTCCGATCGAGGCGATCAGCGAGAAGAGCCATTCGGTCGCTGTCCCGGGCCAGATGGTCGGCAACGGTCATCACTACGCGCTCGAAGTGAAGGGCGACTCGATGATCGATGCGGGGATCAACGATGGCGACGTCGTCGTCATCCGCGAACAGAACACAGCCGACAACGGCGATATCGTCGTTGCGCTCGTCGAAGGACAGGAAGCGACGCTCAAGCGCTTTCGCCGACGCGGCGCGGCCATTGCGCTCGAGGCGGCGAATCCGGCCTATGAGACACGGGTGTTGCGGTCCGATCAGGTCGAGGTGCAGGGACGGCTCGTCGGCTTGATCCGCACATACAGCTAGTCGGTGTAGGCGCGCCTGTTCTACCGGGCGTGCCACAAACGCTGAGCGGAGCGATCACGCGCAAAGATGATCCTGGTGCCTTCAGCCCCAAGCGGCAAGAACGCGGCGGCCCCGCGTTCAGAGAGCACCTTGCCATCAAGAAGCAGGCACGGCCCCGGCGGTCGCACGTCGAGGCGGGTGTTTACGATCAGAACGTCCCCGTCGCACGCCTGCGCTGCCCGATCGACGCGGCCGCGTCCGGTGATATGTGTGATCGAGAGCGCCCCGACCTCGAAGAAGATCTCGCCGGGGCGCCCTCCCAGACCACTCCTTGCGGCAGCGACGGTCTGATCCGCCAAGTCACCATCGTTCTCCAGCCAGACCGAGGCCGCGAAGCTGTCTCCTTTTGCCTTGGATAGCGCGCGTCCGGCTTCTGTCCGAAGCCCTACAAGGCCGCCGCTTTCAGATACGAGGAGAAGTGGCCGCTCTATCTGTGTCCAGAGGGCGAACGCAGCCACGACGGGCATCGCTCCCACCCAGCGCAGGCGCCCCTGCCAGAGCACGATGACGAGCGCTCCCAGCGCGATCAGCGGTAGCACCCACGGGCCCGGCGCGACAACCGGCGTGATCGCTCCCTCGAGGGACGTAACCCAATCGGCAATCCAGAGGATCCATGTCAGGCCCCAGCCCATCGCGGTCAGCCCGATCCACGCCAAGCCGAACGGTGCAAGGACCGCGGCGGCAACAGCGGCGGGCATCACAAGCGCCCCCATCATCGGAACGGAAAGCAGGTTGGCCAACAAGCCGTAGTCGGTGAAGCGGTTGAAATGTGCGGCGGCGAAAGGTGCGGTGGCGAGCCCGGCAACAGCGGAGGACAGCACGAGCGCGCCGATCGGCAAAGCCCATTTGGGCAGGCGCGGCCCCTGCCAATCCCGCACCACGGCAAAGGCCGCAACGAGAGCGACCGTTGCGGCAAATGACATCTGAAAGCCCGGCCCCGACAAGGCCTCCGGGGTCAGCAAGAGCACCAGCGTCGCGGCGATCGCGACAGAACGCAGCGAAATCGCGCGTCGGTTCAGCAGTACCGCGGTCAGCATCACGGCGACCATGATATAGGCGCGCACCGTGGCCACGTTGCCGCCGGACAGGGCCAGGTAGAGCGCGCCCGCCAGAAGCGCGGCGCCCGCCGCGAGTTTCTTGCCGGGCAGGCGTAGGGCAAGGGCCGGAACGAGCGCCAGCCCTCCCCGGATCGCGGTGAAGACGACACCGGTCAGCAACCCCATGTGAAGCCCCGAAATTGCAAGCAAGTGTGCCAGATTGGAGCCGCGCAGATCCTCAAGTGCGTCGGGCGGGATCTCGGATCTGTCCCCCGTCAGGATCGCCGTTGCGAATGCTCCGCGCGGCCCCGGTAGTGCTTCCTTGATGGCCGATGACAGGGCCATGCGCACCTTGAAGACCAACAGGCTCGTGCCCCCCTGCGGTGCCTCTGCCATAAGGACAGGCGTGCGCGTGTAGCCTACGGCGCCAAGCCTGTCGAACCACGCCTTGCGCGCGAAATCGAAGCCACCGGGCTCTACGGGACCGCCGGGGGGCGAAAGATGCCCGGTCAGCATCACGATCATGCCGGGCGCCGGAATCACCCATCGTTGATCGCCGTGCATCGAAACGCGCACCCGCTCCGGGACGCGCGTAGGTGCGACGTCTTCGAGGCGCACCTGATCGAGCGTGAGGCGCGGGGCCCCCGACGACGACCGGTCGATCCCGACGATGCGGCCCTCGATAGGGCCATAATACCGAAACTCCAGCACCGGCGCTGCGACCCGATGAGCCCGCGCCCCTGCCACGATCATGCCGGCTCCGACCAGGGCCACGGCCAACAGGAGCGGCGCAAAGGCCTCGGATGCCACGCGCGAGAGTGCGACCGCCGCGAGAACCACGATCGTGAGCGCCAGATAGACCCCGGCGCCCGGCTCCCATGGCAGTGAGAACCATGCCCCGATGCCTGTCGCCAGGCACACCGGTACCCAATGCAGCAACGTGCCCCGCTGCAACATCAACGCCGCTTCCAGCCGCGCTTTCGCCCCTCGCGGGCGATCACCGGCTTCTCCGGGCGGCACCCTTGTATCGCTCAAGTCTGACGCATACACGGGCCCGCGCTACGCCACCTTGGTTTACAAAAGGTAAATGCACATGTCCGAGCAGCCGTCCGCCTCGCCGGTCGTCACCCGTTTTGCTCCCTCGCCCACCGGCATGCTCCATATCGGCGGCGCACGGACGGCGTTGTTCAACTGGCTCTTCGCACGGGGGCACGGCGGGACGTTCCTTCTGCGCATCGAGGACACGGATCGCGCCCGCTCTACCCCCGAGGCGACGGAGGCGATCCTGCAAGGGATGAAGTGGCTTGGGCTGGAGTGGGACGGCGATGCTGTAAGTCAGGCGGCGCGCGCAGAACGGCACGCCGAGGTCGCCCACACGCTCCTTGCCAACGGATCGGCCTACAAGTGCTTTTCCACCCAGCAAGAGATCGAGGTGTTTCGCGAAGCAGCCCGGAAAGAAGGCCGCTCGACGCTCTTTCGTTCCCCGTGGCGCGACGTTCCAGAGGCCGAGCATCCGGATCTGCCCTACGTCGTGCGTATCAAGGCGCCGCGAGACGGCAGCACCACGATCGACGACGCCGTGCAAGGCTCCGTGACATGGAGCAACGACCAGCTCGACGACATGATTCTTCTGCGTTCGGATGGGACGCCAACCTACATGCACGCGGTCGTCGTCGATGACCACGACATGGGCGTGACGCATGTCATCCGCGGGGACGACCACCTGAACAACGCCATTCGCCAGAGCCTCGTCTACCGGGCGATGGGCTGGCCCCTGCCCGTCTTTGCGCACCTCCCCCTGATCCTTGGGCCGGATGGCAAGAAGTTGTCCAAACGCCATGGCGCGACCGGCGTGCACGAGTACGAGGCGATGGGGTATCCGGCCCAGGCCATGCGCAACTACCTTGCGCGGCTCGGCTGGTCCCACGGGGATCAGGAGTTTTTCAGCGATGCAGAGCTCACCGCCGCATTCGACCTCGCTGGCATCAACAAATCTCCCGCCCGGTTCGATTTCAAGAAACTCGAGAACATCTCCGGCCAGCATATCGCCGTCATGGAAGATCCCTCCCTGCTCGCCGCCATCGACAGCTACCTTGTCGCCCGCGACCAGACGCCGCTTTCTGCGGCGCAGCGCGAGCTGCTTGGGCGTGCAATGTATTGCCTCAAGGATCGCGCCAAAACCCTTGGAGACCTTTTGGAAAAGGGCCATTTCGCCGTGGGAAGCCGGCCATTCACCCCGGATGAGAAGGCAGCAAAGTCGCTCGATACGGTATCCCGCGGTATACTGAGCGAATTGACGCCGCACCTGCAAAGTGTTAGCTGGACGCGGGACGCTCTAGAGGGAGCCGTCGCCTCTGTTGCCGAGAACAACAACACAAAACTTGGCAAGATCGCGCAGCCTCTGCGGGCCGCGCTGTCTGGGCGCACGGTCAGCCCGAGTGTTTTTGATATGATGCTGGTGATCGGCCGGGAAGAAACCGTCGGCCGGCTGTATGACGCTGCAGGATCGGAGGGCACCTAGCGCACTCTCCCTCCCTGCTTTCGCAAAACCGTCGTGGCCGGGGATCTGCTCTGGCCGGCGCACGGGACATCAGAGGGATGCCACCGATGCCTGATACCAACCACACCCAAAGGGTTGCCACGCTGAATATCGGCGACCAGGAAATCGAATTGCCCATTCATTCGGGCACGGTTGGCCCAGACGTGATGGATATCCGGAAGCTCTACGCGCAGTCGGGCCTCTTCACCTACGATCCGGGCTTTACGTCCACGGCATCGTGCGAGAGCACGATCACATATATCGACGGCGACAAGGGCGAGCTGCTGCACCGCGGCTACCCGATTGACCAGCTCGCCGCGAAGTCGCACTTCCTCGAGGTCTGCTACCTCCTGCTCTATGGTGAGCTGCCGGCCGCAGAGCAGCTCGAAGATTTCGAGCTCCGCGTCACGACCCACACGATGCTGCACGAGCAGATGCAGAACTTCTTCCGTGGGTTCCGGCGCGATGCGCACCCCATGGCCATCATGGTGGGTGTCGTCGGCGCGATGTCGGCGTTCTACCACGATTCCACGGACATCTCCGATCCCTGGCAGCGCGAGGTCGCCTCGATCCGGCTGATCGCGAAGATGCCGACCATCGCGGCATGGGCGTACAAGTACCACGTCGGTCAGCCGTTCGTGTATCCGCGCAACGATCTGGACTATGCGTCCAACTTCCTGCGGATGTGCTTTTCGGTTCCTGCGGAGGACTACGTCGTCGACCCGATCCTGTCGCGCGCGATGGACCGGATCTTCACCCTGCATGCCGACCACGAGCAGAACGCCTCTACATCGACCGTCCGCCTCGCATCGTCCTCCGGTGCCAATCCTTTTGCCTGTATCGCTGCCGGCATTGCCTGTCTTTGGGGCCCAGCGCATGGCGGCGCGAACCAGGCATGTCTCGAAATGTTGCGCGAGATCGGATCGCCTGATCGGATCCCCGAGTACATCGCCCGTGCAAAGGACAAAGAGGATCCGTTCCGCCTGATGGGCTTCGGTCACCGCGTCTACAAGAACTTCGATCCGCGGGCGACCGTGATGAAGCAATCGGCTGACGAAGTGCTGGAGCTGCTCGGGATTGAAAACAACCCCACGTTGCAGGTGGCCAAGGAACTTGAGAAAGCTGCCTTGTCGGATCCGTACTTTACCGACAAGAAGCTGTTCCCGAATGTCGATTTCTACTCGGGCATCATTCTTGAGGCGATGGGCTTCCCGACATCCATGTTCACGCCGATCTTCGCACTGTCGCGCACCGTGGGCTGGATCAGCCAGTGGAAAGAGCAACTCTCTGATCCAACAATGAAAATCGGCCGTCCGCGCCAGCTTTATACGGGTGCACCCGAGCGCGACTATGTGAACGTCGAAGACCGGTAATCGCCCCGAGATCAAACGCCAACAGCCTGTACGGTACCGGAGCCGGCCCCTTTGGAGGCCGGCTCTTTCTTTTTGCTACTTAAGGTTGTATCTCTTGGCGGTGGTACTTTTCTTGAGGGTGACAATGCCGAGGTCATCAAGGTTAAAGGCGCACCCTTTACGCGCCGCACTTCTGGGCCTGCGCAAATTCCGGCGCGCGTCTCGGGCCACGGCAAAGTTAGCCAGAATCAGCGAGGATCGCCGGGCTTTACCAAATGGTAATACCGATAGTGTGAGGTGGGTCCGACGTATTGTGGAGGCGCGTATGGTCCTGGGATATCTCCTGCTTGGTTGGATCGGCGGCTTTGTGGCTGTTCTGGCCCACCTCACAACTTCCAACCCCTCGCTCGCCGGGGCGACTGGCATCTTTGTCGGCACGTCCATGGCGATAGTTGTTCTTTCGGCCAGTGCTGTCGCCTTGCAAGCCTTCCGGACAGAGCGCCAACGCCAGACCCGCGAGCTGACAGCACCTGTGTACGATCTTGCGCGGCGACCGATAGCGATCGGGCGGAAATCCTGACGCTCTCTTTAGCGGGCATGCTGTGGGGCGACTGTCGGGCCAGTCCGCATGCGAGCGGAACGCGCACCTCCGGGCATCCCCCGTTCTATTGCAGAGCTTTGGGCGGCGTCAGCGCCCCTGGAACTTTGCTTCGCGCTTCTCGAGAAAGGCCAGTACACCTTCCTTGAAGTCGTGGGTCGCTCCTAGCTCACCCTGAAGCTCTGCTTCGAGCAACAATTGCGCCTCGAAGTCGTTCGAGAGCCCTTCGCGCAAGGCACGCTTGATCCGGGAATAGGTTGTTGTGGGCCCCGTAGCGAGAGTGTGGGCCCTCTGCCACCAATGGGCGGCGAAGACCTCCTCGGAAACGGCTTCCCAGATCATGCCCCAATCCGCAGCCTGACGCGCGCTGACCGGCTCGGCAAACAGCGCGGCCCCCATCGCACGTGCAAGCCCGATCTGACGCGGCAGCACATACGTGCCTCCCGCATCCGGGATCAGCCCGATCCGGGCAAACGCCTGCAGGAACATGGCCGCGTCGGACGCGATCACCACGTCCGCGGCCAATGCCAGGTTCGCCCCTGCCCCGGCCGCGGGCCCGTTCACCGCCGCAATCGTCGGGATCGGACACTCCACGATGGCGCGGATCATCGGCACGTACTCGTCACGCAAGGTGCGCTCGAGGTCGGTCGCGGCGATGGATCTGCTATCCCCGAGGTCCTGCCCGGAGCAAAATGCCTTGCCCTTACCGGTCAGGACGATCACGCGTGCCTCGTCCGGCGCACGCCGCATGGCGTGGGTGATCTCCGCCCGCATCTGGGTCGAAAGCGCGTTCATCACGTCCGGTCGGTTCAGCTGGACGATAGCGACATCGTCGCGCACGGCGTAGCGGATTGTGTCGTAAATCATATAGAAAGCCTCGCGTTCGCGCGCATCCTATGCGACGGGCCGCGAGACGCCAGCGCAAACCCTGCGTCAGGTCTGCTCGTCCAGAAGAGCCTTGAGCCGTGCCTCTTCTTCCGAGCTGAGGGCCGCCTCTGTCCGTGCGGGCATCCTGCGGCGCGACCAGATGTAACCCCCGCCGATCCCCAAAGCGACGGCCAGCATCGTTGGCCCTGCAATCCAGAGAAGGATGTTCGCGCCCTCGGTCGTGGGGCGGAGCAATGCATACTCGCCGTAGCGCTCGACGATGTAGTCGATCACCTCTTCGTCCGATGACCCTGCAAGCAGGCGTTCGCGCACCAGGAGCCGCATGTCCTTCGCCAGATCCGCATTGGATTCGTCGATCGACTCGTTGCGGCACACCATGCAACGCAACTGAGCGGAGAGCGCGCGTGCCCGCTCCTCCAGGACCGGGTCCTCAAGGACCTCGTCTGGCGTTACGGCCAGCATGGGGCTCGCGCCCCATGCCAGCGACACTACAAGCGCAATGCACCAGGCGCGCCTCATTCTGCGGGCACGCCAGCCGGGCGGTGAGACGCCTTTCGCGCGCCGGCGGCCACGCGATAGCGACGGTCGGCCAGGGAAAAGAGCCCGCCGATCGACATGATGATACAGCCCGCCCAGATCCAGTTCGCCATCGGCTTGATGAAGGTCCGAATGGCCCATCCCCCGCCCTCTTGCGGGTCGCCAATCACGACATAGACGTCACGCAGGATGCCATTGTCGATCGCCGCTTCCGTGGTGGGCATACCGGCCACGGGGTAGACACGCTTTTCGGGCTCGAGATGCGCCACGAGGCGATCCCCGCGAAACACGTCGATGGATGCCATTGTCGAGATGTAGTTTGGCCCCTCGACCCGATTAACGGCGTTGAGCCGCACGTCGTACTGCCACGGCCCGAAGGCCTCGACAGTGTAACGCTCCCCTTCCTGGCCGATGCGGATATCCTCCACTTCCCAGGCGACAAGCGATGCGATGCCCAGCGTGGTTATCCCCATGCCGGCATGGGCAATGGCCTTGCCCCAGTCCGCCCCCGGCAACCGCGTCAGGCGGCGCATCCGCTCGCTGGCCGATCCCTTCCCGGACCGGCTCCAGAGCTCGGCAACTGCACCGCCGACAACCCACACGGCAAGGATCACGCCGACCGGTGCGAGGATCGACTGGCCGGTCTGCACGGTCCACGTCAGTGCCCCGAGCGCGAATGCGAGGATCAGGACCCCCCAAAGCTGCGCCATCGCCCGCACAAACGAGCCGCGCTTCCACGGCATCATCGCACCGACCGGCAGGATTACCATCAGCGCCACCATGAACGGTGTGAACGCCGCATCAAAGAAGGGCGGGCCCACGGACAGCTTCCTGTCGAAGAACAGCTCCGCCGCGAGGGGCCAGAGCGTACCAAAGAACACCACGAAACAGGCAACCGCGAGCAGGATGTTGTTCGCGACGAGCGCGGATTCCCGGCTGACGACACCGAAGACGCCCTTCGCCTCCATCGCCGAAGCGCGCCACGCAAAGAGGGTGAGTGCGCCACCGACGAAAATCCCGGTGATGGCAAGGATATACACCCCGCGCTCCGGATCATTGGCAAACGCGTGTACTGACGTCAGCACCCCTGAGCGCACGATGAACGTGCCGATGAGAGAGAATCCGAAGGCGAGGATGGCCAGCAGGATCGTCCAGGATTTCAGCGATTCACGTTTTTCGACAACGATGGCGCAATGAAGGAGGGCGGCCGCCAGCAGCCACGGCATGAACGACGCATTCTCGACGGGATCCCAGAACCAGAAACCACCCCAGCCGAGCTCGTAATACGCCCACCAAGAGCCTAGGGCGATTCCGACGGTCAAAAAGAGCCAGGCCGCCAGCGTCCAGGGACGCACCCACCTGCCCCACGCCGCATCGACCTTGCCCTCGATCAGGGCAGCGACTGCGAACGAAAACGCCATCGAAAGACCGACATAGCCCAGGTAGAGAAACGGCGGATGGAAGGCCAGGCCCGGATCCTGCAGCAGGGGATTGAGGTCCTGCCCATCCATCGGTGGAACCTCGAGGCGCAGAAACGGGTTCGACGTCAGCAGGATGAAGGCATAAAAGGCCACGCCGACAGCGGCTTGCACAGCCAAGACCCGCGCCCGCAACGTCGGCTTCAGGTTCTGCCCGAACCAGGCCGCCGAAGCGCCGAACAGCGCCAGAATCAACACCCAGAGCAGGAGCGAGCCTTCATGGTTCCCCCACACTCCCGTCACCTTGTAGAGCATCGGTTTGTCTGAGTGGGAATTCAGCGTCACGAGCCGCAGCGAAAAATCGGACGTCACGAACGCGTAGGTGAGCGCGGCAAAGCTGAACCCGACAAGCAGGAATTGCGCCGTCGCCGCAGGCTCGGCTGAAGCCATCCAACCGGCCCAGCGTTTGTGTGCCCCTACGAGGGGTACGATCATCTGAACGACGGCAACGCAGGCCGCGAGGATGAGGGCGAAATGCCCGAGTTCTACTATGCCCATATTCATGAATGTGAAACTAGCGGAGACCACCGCCTTCGCCAACCGTTCGCCACCCGCCCAAACGGTCGCAGCCACGGGATTTTGCCGGGTCCCGCGCGTTCTGACGGCTTTGTGATCACATGGGGCGGGCACGGCCGCTCTCGCGCGCCCGTGCGCATCCGATCGAAGGAGGCCGTGCGCAACGCGCAAGGGATCGCGCCACTGCCCTTCTCGAACGATGCCGGAGCCCGGGCCGTTGGCCTACGGGGTCGCGTCGCAGCTTCACGTGGCCTCGCGCGCTAAGGCCAAGCGCTCAGTGCGGCAGAGCCAGTCCGCCGCGCAAGGCAAATGCAACGAGTCCGAGGAGGACGGAGCCGATGACGAGGCGCACCAGCCACTTCAGCGTATCCTCGATGGAGTGCAGCCGCTTCTCGACCATCGCTCGGTGGACCTCGTCAACGGCAATGCGCGTCTCGAGCGCATTGAGTCGCCGTTCTACCTGTATGGCCCATTCAGGGTCGGTCATCGTGTTGCCTCCAATCGGCGAGGGCGGCATTGGGCGCGGGCACGGGATCCGGCTCCGACTCACGCTCGGAGCGCGGCGCCCCCGCGCCGGCGTCGAGCGCCTCAAGCGCGCCGATATTCTCGGTCACATCCCGAGCGTGCGAGAGGGTCGTAGCGATCGATCTCTGGAACTCCTGCGATTTCGCTTGGTGGCGTGCACCGAAGTAGAAGCTCACAACCGCGCCGAGAAGCCACCAGAGCGGCTCGGGGACGAGGGCGATGCCCTGCATGCGTGCGGCAAACCAGATTGGATCAACCATCGCCGACACGAAGAGCCCGAGGGTGCCCAGGGCCAGAGCCGGACGCGGCACGCGGTTCAACCCGTCAATGAAGCGGTCAAACACCCCGCGCCGCGGCACGGAAAACTCCTCCGCGAATTGTGCGAGAGCGGCTTCTGCGTGCCGGGCATCACGTGCGGCCTGCCCCTCTGCGTTCGCACGAAAGACCTCTACTGTCTCGGCGATGGCATTGCGATCATTGCCGAAGAGCAGGCTGAAGATGCCTCCGAGCACGCCAGCACTCAGCCCCATTTGGCAACGCGAGACTGATGCTCGGCCTCCGACAGGTGATAGCGCGCCGAGATGAACTCCTCCGCGCGCTGGATCCAGCCGCCCTTGCCACCATCTCGGCGCCGGGCAAACTTGCGCGAAGACGGCCTGCGGTCCGCAAGGTCGTAGTAGTAGTTGCGTCTTGCAATCCCGTAGGCGTCGGCGAGATGGTGCGGCGCGCGCATCAGGGCGGCCTTGGCTGCGCCTATGGTTTTCGGGCCAATCGTGCCGTCAACCGTCAGGCTCTCGCCCATCTCATTGAGCAGGCGCTGAAGGATCCTGACCGCATTGGCCCCGGCATTGACGTACATGTCGAATACCGACGCCTGCAGGACGTTGGGCAGTGCCGAGATCCGAGGCCGGTCGTAGTAGTGTTCCAGAAAGATATCGACGGCCTGATCCTCGTCGATCCGCTGCACGTCCTTGGCCGTGATCGCCCCGTCGCCGTCGAGATCCATGCCCAGCCGGCGCATGGTATGGATGGTGACACCATGCTTCGTGGCACCGCCCGGATCGTCGGGGTCGTTCACATAGCCGCCTTCGCGTGCCACGATTTCGCGGGCGAGCGTTTCTACGTCGGTCATGGGGCGCATCTCCGGGCCGTTGAATTTGGCCGGAGACTGCGCTTGAGGCATGAAGATACCCGAACCCGACCGTACGGTGCTCGGGTTCTGGGTTTGCAATCAGAGGGTTATGCGGAAATCAGCTCTCGGGTTCACGATAGACACCCTGCTCTTTCAGGGCGTCCGTCACCTCTTTGGGCATGTAGGTTTCATCATGGCGCGCAAGGATTTCTGTCGCGATGAACGTCCCATCGACCATCGATCCGGTGCCCACCATGCCTTCGCCTTCTCCAAAGAGATCCGGCAGCACACCCGTATATGCCACCGGCACCGAAGCTCCGCCGTCGGTCACGGAGAATGTCACGGTTTCGCCCTGACCGCGCACAAGCGTCCCCTCCTCGACGAGCCCGCCGATCCGGAAGACCTCGTTGGGGGGCGGCATATCCGCGACGACCTCGGATGGCGGACGGAAGAAGTTGATCCCGTCGCGCATCGCGTACCCGATCAGGGCCGTAGCCCCGATCAGTGCGACCGCGGCCACCGCAATGATCTGGATGCGGCGCTGCTTCTTCAGGCTCTTCACGCGCTTATCCTCCCCTCACCTCTGGACGTGACACATATTGTATCACGGGAAGAGGGGCGCAAGCATCAGCCCCTCCGTTTCCGGCACATCCATCATCAGATTGGCGTTCTGCAGGGCCTGTCCCGAAGACCCCTTCGTCAGATTGTCCAGCACGGAGTAGATCGTTGCCCGCCCCGCGCGCCGCTCCGCCACCACTCCGATATGGACATGGTTGGACCCTCTGACATGCCGGGTCGAGGGAACTTCACCCATCGGCAGAACGGTCAGGAACGGCTCCTCTGCATAAGCCTCAGTGAGCGCGGCATGGATCGCTGATGGATCGCCGTGCACGTAGGCGGCAGCAAGGATTCCACGATTGGCTGGCACGAGAGTCGGGGTGAACTGGATCTCCACGGGGCGTCCCGCGGCCAGGGAAAGCTCCTGATCGAACTCGCCCAGATGCCGGTGCGCGCCGCCCACACCATAGGGCTGCCACCCTTCGGATAGCTCTGCGTGCAGCAGATTTTCCTTCAGTGCACGCCCGGCACCGCTCACACCGCACTTGAGGTCGAGGATGATCTCGTCGGGATCGATCACGCCTGCACGCACCGGCGGGAGCAGTGCGAAAAGACCGGTCGCCGCGTTGCACCCGGTACAGGCGACGAGGCGGGCCTGTCGGATTTCCTCGCGGTAGAACTCTGTCAGGCCGTAGACAGCCTCCGGCTGTAGTTCGACGGCGGCATGCGGCTTGCCATACCACTTCGCGTAGGCCTCCGGATCGCGCAGACGAAAGTCCGCAGACAGGTCGACAACCTTAAGATCACGTGGAAGCCGAGCGATCACGGCTTGCGAAGTTGCATGAGGAAGAGCGCAGAACGCGATGTCGACATTGGAGAAATCCGCCTCGTCGATTTTGGTCAGGCGTGGCAGGTCGAGCGTACGCAAGTGCGGAAACACGTCCCGCATTTCCATGCCGGCCTTCCTGTCTGCGGTCAGGATCGAGATCTCATACACCGGGTGTGTGGCAATGAGCCGGAGGAGTTCAGCGCCCGTGTAGCCGGACGCGCCAAGGATGGCGACGCGATATGTCATGGTAATGTCTCGGATCGTATTTGGGGCGGGCATAGCCCGGTTCAGACGGGATCGAAAGCGATCCGTCGTCGCAAGAACTGGGTCGCACGGTCTGAGACCTTGCGTGAATCGCCGGTCGTCAAAAAGGCTCCCTGCCCACGGCCGAGCATATTTGGGTGCCGCGCGAGGTAGTCGGCGAGGCTCTCGGCAACGAGGTTTGCTTGCGAGTAGACGGTCACGTCGGCCCCAAGCGCATCCTGAAAGACCGTTTCCATAAGCGGGTAATGCGTACACCCGAGGATCGCCGCCTCGGGGCTCGGCATTTTCCGCTTCAATGCATCCACATGCGAGCGGACGAGCGCTTCGGCGAGGATCATGTCCCCGTCTTCGATGGCATCGACAACGCCGCCACAGGCTTGCGCCTCCACGTCGACGCCAATTGCCCGAAATGCGAGCTCACGCTGAAAGGCGCGGCTGGCGACCGTCGCCGGAGTTGCGAAGAGCGCCACGTGCTTCACCGCGACCTCGCGCGGGGGGGAATTGTCGCCCCACCGACGCTCTGTCAGCGCCTCGATCAGTGGTACGAACACGCCGAGCACGCGCTTGTCGCTTGGCAGCCAGGCTTCCTGCATCCGGCGCAACGCTGCGGCGGATGCCGTGTTGCACGCGAGAATCACCAGGTCGCAGCCCGCTTCCCACAGCCGTTCCACACCCCGGCAGGTCAGGTCGTAGACGCTGTCCGCCTCGCGCACACCATAGGGAGCATGCGCATTGTCGCCGTAATAGACGAATGGCACGTCCGGCAGCCGGCGCTGCGCGGCTTCAAGGACGGTCAATCCCCCAAGGCCTGAATCGAAAACTCCAACCGCCATCAGTAAATGCGGCCCTTCTCCGTTCTGTATCGCTCCTCGAACTCGAAACCAAACTCGGCCGGGTTCAGAGGCTTTGGGGAAAGCGCATAGGTCTGCGCGCGCAAGAAGTCCATCATTGCCTTGGGATCGCGCGCATGCGGCACCAGTCGCTCGCGCGGGATCGGGTTGCCGATCACGAGCCGGACAGGCTCATCCACACGCGCCTTGAACTCCTTGATGAGCAACGCCATGCGCAACGTCACGTGCAGGTGACTCGCAAGCTGGAAGAGACGGCTGTTGTGCCCCTCGAAGAAGATGGGCAGCACCGTTGCATTGCTCTTGGAGACCATCTTTCCGGTAAAGCTGCGCCAGCCGGGATCCATCGGCCTGCCGAAAGGCCGTGCCGCCGTGGCGACCGTCCCACCGGGGAAGATCCCGATTGCCCCACCGTCCCCCAGATAGCGCAGGCACGCGTTGCGCGTTTCGATGTTCTGGCGCACTGCATCCTTTGTCCCGTCAAAGGAAACAGGCAAGACGACCCTGTTCAGTTCCTCGGCGCGCCGAAAGACGGAGTTGGCGAGGATGCGGAAATCCCCCCGCGTCGTGGCGAGGATGTGACCCATGATCAGCCCGTCGAGAATGCCGTAGGGATGATTGGCAATCATCACAAGCGGGCCTTCCTGTGGGATATTGTCGAGCGAGCCGGCCACGACATCAAGGCTCAGCCCGTAGCGCGCCACCATCACGTCCCAGAAGTCCCGCCCGGCGGCGACCTCCTCCGCATAACCGTCCGCCCGCTTGATGAGGCCGAGCCGCCCTGTTGCGTTTTCCAGAACGCGGATCAGGGCGCGGCCAGAGCGCGATTGCACGCTCGTGGCATAGCTGATGTCTCGGGCAACGTGGCGGCTGGTCATGATGGCTGGTCAGTCGTCCTGCGTGATGGGATGGGCATAGCTGGAGCCTCCGCCTCTTGCCAGAAAAGATGGTGGCGATGCGACGATCCAACGATCACTCCGCCGCGACCTTCTCGTTTGTCCCGTTGGAAGACGCGGAGCGCCCTCCGCGGATCTGGGCGAGAAGCGATTTGCGACGCGGTTCGGCAGCGGCTGCCGCGGACTCCTTGACGGGCCCGAACCCTCTGATTTCAAGCGGCAACTCTGCAAGTTCAAGGATGGCCGCCCGGGTGGCTGGTGAGAGGAGCCCAAGCGCCTCGACCATGTCCGCCTCGTATTGCGCAATGAGCTGGCGCTCCATTCTGCGCTCGGCGGAATAGCCGAAGACGTCGAAGGGCGTGCCACGCAAAGCCTTCATGCGCGCCAACACCCCAAAGGCGGGTGCGGCCCAGCCTCCGATCTTCAACTTCTTCGGGCGTCCGTCCGGCCCGGTGCGTGCCAGAAGCGGCGGGGCCAGATGATAACTCAGCTTGTACGTGCCGGAGAACCGTTGCGATGCCTTCTCGCGGGCCGTGCTCAGGTGCCGCGCGACTTCGTACTCGTCCTTGTAGCTCAGCAGCTTGTGATAGCCGCGCGCAATTGCCCGGCGCATCTCGTCATCGGGGGCGCGGTCGACGAGGGTCCGAAACCGCTTGGTCAAACGCGCGGATTGATACTGCGTGAGGTGCTCTTCGAGGGTGCGCAATTCTTCGTCCAAGTCGTCCATGTCGTCCGACGGACGCTCACCGCGATCGCCCTCGGGGAAAGCCTCTGGATTCAGCGCCAGCACGCGCCCCAACTCGAACGCCTGCTTGTTGTTGGCAACGTCAGCGTCGTTCAGCTCGATGGCGCGCTGGATGGCGGCGTGTCCAATCGGGAGAAGCCCCTTTTGCCACGCCGCACCGGTCAGGACCATGTTGGCGTATATGGCCGACCCCAGAAGCCGGGCGGAGAGCTGGGATGCCTCGATCAGCGTCACCCCACCTCCGGCCGCTTTCTCAAGTTGCTCGGTCATCGCGGTGCCGGGAAGTGTAAATTCCCGATTGCGGGCGAAGTCGCCCGGCAAGACTTCCTGTCGCGACACGACCGCGTGGGTCCGTGCGCTCATGAGCGAGCGGGTCGCTTCTGTCGCGGTTGTCACAAGGTCCCCGCCGATTACCACATCTGCCTGCCCGCTTGAGACGCGGATGGCGGTGATGTCCTCTGGCGCGCCCGCGATACGGCAATGGACCGAAACGGAGCCGCCCTTTTGCGCCAGACCCGCCATCTCGATCAGGCCCGTGCCCTTGCCCTCGAGTCGCGCGGCCATAGCGAGAATGCCCCCGATCGTAACGGCGCCCGTTCCGCCGATGCCGGTCACCACGATGTTGCATGTCCCGTTGATCGGGGGGAGGTGAGGCTCGATTTCGCACGATATGTCAGCGTCTTGCTGAACGGCCTTGCGTGGCGTGGCGCCATCGACAGTGATGAACGAGGGGCAAAACCCGCGCAGGCAGCTGTGATCTGCGTTGCAGGAGGATTGATCGATCTCACGCTTGCGGCCCAAAGGCGTGTCGAGCGGCAGGATGGCGACGCAATTCGACTGCACTCCACAATCCCCGCATCCCTCGCAAACATCCGGATCGATGAAGACACGCGTCTTGATCGCCGGGAAGGTGCCGCGCCGTCGCCGACGCCGCTTCTCCGCTGCGCATGTCTGAACATGAACGAGGGCTGTCACGCCCTTGATACGGCTGAGTTCTTCCTGAACGGATACGATGTCTCTGCGATGGTGCAGCGTGGCCCCGCGCGGAAAGGTCAACTGATCGACGCCTTCCGCACCGTCATGGGTGACGCAAACCCGCTTGACCCCCATCGACAGCAACTCCGCGACAAGACCCTCTGGGCTCATATTGCCGTCATTGGATTGTCCGCCGGTGAGCGCAACAGCATCGTTATAGAGGATCTTGTAGGTCATGTTCACGCCAGACGCGACAGCGCCCCGGACAGCCATCATGCCGGAGTGATTATAGGTGCCGTCTCCCATGTTCTGGAAAACATGGGGCTTTGTTGAAAAAGGCGCCTCGCCGATCCAGTTCGCCCCTTCTGCCCCCATTTGGGTGTAGCCTTCGGTGCCACGATCCATCCAGAGCGCCATCGTGTGGCATCCGATCCCGCCGCCAGCGCGCTCGCCGTCCGGCAGTTGCACGGAGGTGTTGTGCGGGCAGCCCGCGCAGAACCACGGCCGGCGCGCGAGCAGTGTTTCGCCCCCACGCGTCGGCGTGCCAAGCACCTCAAGCCGCTTTGACAATTCCTCGCCACCGATCCCTTCCGACAGAAGAATCGCACCGACGCGCTCGGCAACCATCGAGGGGTCCAGTGGGCCGTAGGACGGAAAGAGCGTGCGCCCGGCTTCCCCGCGCTCTCCCCACAGCCGAAGTTGCCTTCCCCAGAGCGCCTGCGCCAGTTGCGGCTCGATGACCTTGCGCTTCTCTTCGACGACCAGAACCAGATCGAGGCCTTCCGCCCAGTCCCGAACGCCTGATTCCTCGAGCGGCCAGATCTGCCCGACCTTCCAGGTCGTGAGGCCGATTTCCTCGGCCTTCGCGGGGGTTATGCCCAAAATCTCAAGGGCAGCGTTGGTGTCGCTCCATGCCTTGCCAGCAGCAACGATCCCGATCCGCGCCCCGGGACGCCCTACCCCGCGCCGATCGATCCCGTTGGCCTGGGCAAAGGCGCGCGCGGCCGGCCATTTCCATGCCACGAGCCGCTCCTCCTGGGGCACCCAATTGTCTGCAAGCCGGATCGACAGACCATCCGGGGGCATCGGGATATCCGGTACCGTCCAGGATGTGCGAAACGGATCTCCATCGACAACGGCGGTGCTTTCCACGGTGTCCTTGACCGCCTTCATCCCGGCCCACAGCCCGGAAAACCGCGACATGGCAAAGCCATAAATCCCGAAATCGAGGATATCCTGCACCCCTGCCGGATACAGCACGGGGATTCCGGCATCGATCATGGCAAGATCGGACTGGTGACACGTGGTGGAGCTTTCGCCGGTATGGTCATCGCCTGCGACCATCAGCACGCCACCCCTCGGGGCAGTCCCCGCGAGGTTGGCGTGGCGCAGGGCATCCCCAGAGCGATCCACCCCCGGCCCCTTTCCATACCAGAGCCCAAAGACCCCCTCGACGCGCCCCTCACCGCGCAACGCAGCGGATTGCGCTCCCATCAGAGCGGTTGCGGCGAGATCCTCGTTGAGCGCTGGCTGGAAGGTCACATCCGCGTCCGCAAGGCGCCCGGTCGCCCGCTCCATCGCCATGTCCAGCCCGCCGAGGGGAGATCCACGGTATCCCGTCACGTAGCCCGCCGTACGCCAGCCCGCGGCACGATCCCGTTCGGCTTGCATCAGCACCAACCGCACCAACGCCTGCACGCCGCTGATCAACACCGGCGACTTTTTGAGATCGAAACGGTCTGCAAGCGATACGTCGTGTTGTGCCATACACATCTCCCTAGCGCGCACATAGGGCAAGAACTCGACGACGGAAGTCAAACACCCGCCAAATCGAGACACGCTCTAGCGTTGCCAGCACGCGCCCACCATGTCAGAGAAACGAGGACGTTTGGCGCTAACACCGGGCGCAAGCACATGAGAGACACCGATGGACTGGGATAAGCTTCGCATTTTTCACGCCGTCGCCGATGCAGGCTCGCTGACCCACGCGGGCGAGCAATTGCACCTGTCGCAATCCGCTGTCTCGCGTCAGATCCGGTCCCTTGAGGAGATGCTCAACACAACCCTCTTTCACCGCCATGCGCGTGGACTGATCCTGACAGAGCAGGGCGAACTGCTCTTCGATGCCACGCGGGCCATGCGAAAGCGCCTCGACGCCGCCGCCGCACGAATCCGTGACAGCGAGGAAGAAGTGTTTGGCGAACTGCGCGTCACAACGACCATCGGCTTTGGCACGATGTGGCTCGCGCCGCGCCTGACAACACTCTACGAGCTCTATCCTCAGCTCAACATCGACCTGATGCTCGAAGAGCGCGTGCTGGATCTACCGATGCGCGAAGCGGATGTCGCGATCCGCATGAAAGAGCCGAGCCAGGCAGATCTCATTCGCAAGAAACTCATGACCGTTCGGATGCGGCTCTACGCCTCTCCGGACTATCTCGCCCGCGCAGGTGAGCCAAAGGATACACGCGATCTCTCGGCGCATCGGCTCATTTGCCAGGCGCCAGGTGTCACGCAGGTGGCGGCGGGCGCTCAACTTGTGCAATGGATTCTAACTCGCGAAATCCCGTCTAGGTTGACTGTCAACAACTATTTCGGCGTCCTACAAGGCGTCATCAACGGCTTGGGGATCGGCGTCCTTCCCGACTACATCGTGGACAACGCCCCAGAGATCGTCCGCGTGCTGCCGGAGATCGAGAGCAACGAGGTGCCCGTCTTCCTCGCGTATCCCGAAGAACTTCGACAATCCAAAAGGATCGCCGCGTTTCGCGACTTTGTGGTTGCCGAAATCCAGGAGCACAGGCGCAAGCTTGCCCCGGCCAGAGCCAGCGGCTGAGGCGTTGCAGGCCTGCCCGGAAGAGTCACCATTGCGCCACAGGCAAAGCGGCCATGCACAATCACACAGGCCTTGTGGCTTGCGCGAAGACCGCCTGTGCCGCATATCTAATCCAACAGCGATCGATGATCGTTGTTAACCTCCCTGTTGGACTTGGGCCGAGATCCGTCTCGGCCTTTTTTTTGTGCGCACGCCATCTACTCGGACCCCGTGATGCGCCTGCCCTTTTCCTTCGCCCCGCACTCGCCTATAGCCCCGGACGCAGTGGGGAGTGCCGATGCCGACATCAGAAACCGCCTATGCGTCAGACGTCACCGCTCAGTTGGTTGCCGATCATGGCATTTCGCAGAGCGAGTACTCGGAAATCCTGCGGATCCTCAATCGCCCGCCCAACCTGACAGAGCTCGGGATTTTCTCGGCGATGTGGAACGAGCATTGTTCCTACAAGTCATCCAAGCGCTGGCTCCGCACGCTTCCGACCGAGGGCGATCACGTCATTTGCGGCCCGGGTGAGAATGCGGGCATTGTTGCTATCGGGCCGGACGCAGAGGGCAATCCGCTCGCCTGCGTCTTCAAGATGGAAAGCCACAACCACCCCTCCTACATCGAGCCCTACCAGGGCGCCGCTACCGGCGTCGGTGGCATCCTGCGCGATGTCTTCACCATGGGCGCTCGGCCCATCGCCGCGATGAATGCGCTGAGTTTCGGCGAACCCGATCACCCTCGGACAAGATCCCTCGTTGGCGGCGTCGTGGCCGGCATCGGTGGCTACGGCAATGCCTTCGGTGTTCCGACCGTTGGCGGCGAAACGCGGTTTCACCCGGCCTACAACGGCAATTGTCTCGTCAACGCGTTTGCTGCGGGCATCGCACGGGCCGATAAGATCTTCTACTCGGCTGCGAGCGGCGTCGGTATGCCGGTCGTCTACCTTGGCGCCAAAACGGGTCGTGACGGCGTCGGCGGCGCCACCATGGCCTCCGCCGAGTTCGACGACACGATCGAGGAAAAGCGCCCGACCGTGCAGGTCGGCGACCCGTTCACCGAAAAGCGCCTGATGGAAGCCTGCCTCGAACTGATGGACACGGGCGCCGTGATCTCGATCCAGGATATGGGCGCGGCCGGTCTGACCTGCTCGGCCGTGGAAATGGGAGACAAGGGCGGCCTCGGCATTCGTCTCGACCTCGACAAGGTCCCGACGCGCGAACCACGCATGACAGCTTACGAGATGATGCTCTCCGAGAGCCAGGAACGCATGCTCATGGTCCTGCGCCCCGACAAGGAGGATGTCGCCCGCGCAATCTTCGAGAAGTGGGATCTCGACTTTGCCATCGTCGGCGAAACCCTTCCGGAAGATCGCTTCGTCATTGCGCACAACGGCGCTATCGAGGCCGATCTGCCACTCGCCGCCCTCTCTGGGAACGCACCGGAATACGACAGGCCGTGGGTGGAGACAGCCCCTGCCCCGGAGCTCGACCCTGTACCGGACCTTGACCCGATCGATGCCTTGAAAATCCTTCTGGCGTCGCCTTCCCATGCCCACAAGGCGTGGATTTGGGAGCAATACGATAGCCAGGTCATGGCCGACACGGTGCGCGCGCCCGGCCTCGGCGCGGGTGTTGTCCGCATCCATGGCACGCAGCGCGCTCTGGCGTTCACATCCGACGTGACACCCCGCTATGTCGAAGCAAACCCGTTCGAAGGCGGCAAGCAGGCCGTAGCAGAGGCCTATCGCAATCTCACGGCCCTCGGCGCACGTGCGCTCGCGGTGACCGACAATCTCAACTTCGGCAATCCGGAGAAACCCGAGATTATGGGGCAACTCGTCGGGGCGATCAAAGGCATCGGCGCAGCGTGCAGCGCCCTTGGGACGCCTGTCGTCTCCGGCAACGTGTCGCTCTACAACGAAACAGATGGCGCACCGATCCTGCCCACTCCGACCATTGGCGCGGTCGGCTTGATCGACGACCTTGATCACATGATCAGCCGCCCCGCTCGGGACGGGCATGTCGCCTTGGTGCTGGGAGAAAGCAACGGCCACCTGGGGCGCTCCGCAATCCTCGCGGATGTCTTCAATCGCACGGACGGTGACGCCCCTCCCGTCGACCTCGCCGCTGAGAAGGCACACGGGGAGTTCATACTTGCGAATGTCGAGTGGATCGACGCCTGCACCGATATCTCGGATGGCGGACTTGCTCTCGCCGCCTTCGAAATGGCCGATGCGGCGGGTGTTGGGGTCATCCTTGATGCGTCCGACACCCCGACGCTCTTCGGCGAGGATCAAGGTCGTTACCTGATCGCCTGCTCGTTCGACAAGGCAGAGGCGCTGATGGTGGCCGCCGCGCAGGCGGGCGTGCCGCTAACGAGCGTTGGCCGGTTTGGTGGGTCGTCTGTGCGCATGGGCGGCTCGGAGGCGCCCTTGGAAGAGCTTTCAGCCCTCTGGCGCGAGGCGCTCCCCGCCTTCATGGCCGGGTAATGCCCGACACAGCATCCTCGGCACCGCCCTCCTTCGAGCTCTTCCTGACCGCGCCCCCGGGCCTGGAGCCTTACCTCTGCGAGGAAGCGCACTCCTTGGGCTACCCCGATGCAGAAGTGCTGCCCGGCGGCGTGATGCTGAAAGGCACGTGGCAAGACATCTGGCGGCTGAACGTCAGCCTCCGGGGTGCCACGCGTGTTCTGGCCCGCTTTGCCGCGTTTCGCGCGCCCCATCTCGCGCAACTGGACAAGCGCGCGCGGCGCGTGCCGTGGTCCGACATCCTGCGCCCGGATGTCCCGGTCAGGGTCGAGGCCAGTTGCACGCGATCCCGCATCTATCACGACCGCGCCGCGGCCCAACGCATCGAGCGGGCCCTGCACGAGGAACTCGGCGTCGAGATCTCCGCCGACGCTCCCTTGCGTCTCATGGCCCGCATCGAGGACGACCTTTGCACGCTGTCCCTCGATACCTCCGGCGCCCCGCTGCACCAACGCGGAACCAAACAGGCCGTCGGAAAGGCGCCCTTGCGCGAGAGCCTCGCGGCGCTCCTGCTGCGCGCGGCCGCGTTTGATCCTGCAGAAACAGTTGTTGATCCGATGTGTGGGTCGGGGACGATCCCGCTCGAAGCCGCTGGGATCGCATCCGGACGGTTGCCCGGGATTGATCGGGAGTACGCCTTCATGCGGCTGCCGTCGTTCGATGATGGCGAATGGCAACGCCTTCTCGCCACGCCACCGACCTGGCAAGGCGCAGGGAAGAGTTGGGGCTACGACCGCGACCAGGGTGCGATCGCCGCAGCCACTGCCAATGCCATGCGCGCGGGGCTTGACGGTTGCACCACCTTCGTCCGCCAGCCTGTATCCGCGCTGCGCCCTCCCACGGAAGAGCCTGGCCTGGTGATGACAAATCCGCCCTACGGCGCGCGCATCGGCAACAAGAACGCCCTGAGATCGCTCTACTTCTCCTTCGGAGACACGCTGATGCGCCACTTTTCGGGGTGGCGGGTTGCCTTCATCACGAGCGAGCCATCGCTCGCGCGTGCAACCGGCCTGCCGCTGCTTCCGAACGGCCCTCCCATCCCCCACGGTGGCCTGAAGATCCGGCTCTACCAAACCGGTCGATTGCCATAGCTCCTGAAATGAGCGCACGGTAAGTGCCCGAGCGGCTTGAAGGAGGTCGACCGGGAGATACGAGAGCGGTCTCACATATGACGTGCGCAAAGGTGTGCCCGGTCCGAAGCCAGCCGATTGAGCCGCGGCGCACTAACCGATCAGCCCGCCACCCGGGCCATAGGTTTCTTCGTAGTGCCGGGCGAGCCGTTGTAGCGCGATGCGCAGAACGATCTTGCCGGACCGCGCAGACCACCCCATCCGCTTCTCGGTGGCTTCCAGCCCCTCGAGATAGCAACACACCCGCAGCGCCGTGTCCCCGAGGCCCGGCCCGAGATCCCGCAGCGCAGCGGCCACCCGCTCGCGTGCGCCTTCGGGGCCTGTCAGAGGATCGCTGCCGCCAAGCGATCCGCGCGCGCCTCCAGTCAGAAAACGCTCCCAGTTCTGAGCCACTTTCGGCCCCATCTGTGCCAACTCGAAATCCTCGCGGAAGCGCTCGGCGGCAGCAACAAGGGGCTGTGCCAGAAACGACTTGCCGTCCTTGTCCCTGCGGCGCGCGAGCAGTGTGACGGGGCTCTCGGCCATGTTGTAGCGCATCCGGCGGGGCGACTCTTCCCCGTCGTCCTGCACCTCTCGCGTGCCCCACTCCCGGTGCTGATCGCCAAACGGCGTTTGCGCCTCGGAAAGGCCACTGCGCCGGGCGTCCTCGTCCGAGAGGAGGCGCTTCAGTGCGGCGCGTCCCGCCGGGGCGATCTTGTAGCGTGCAACCTTGCCGGCAACGGAGCAGGTGATCCACTCCTTCAGGGCAAAGGCCTGCGCCACTTCCCGATCAAGAACCGCGATGCGCGAGACAGCCCCGACTGCGGATTCGCGCAGCACGGCCGCCTTGTCCATGTTCGGTGCCACGGCGAGGAACGCACCGGGTTCACACAGCCGGCGCAGGATGCGACGCGCCTCACGGGTTACCGTCGCTTCGTCACACACCAGCTTCTTTGGAGCAAAATGGGCAGTCATATTGGCAGTCTCCTCGAATTCATCCGAGGCGGTGCGTCTTGGTCGCAAGTCAGGATCGTTGAAGTGACGTTGGCCCAGCCGAGCGAGCGCTTCATCGACAAGCGGGTCGTCCCGCCTGTTTTCAAAGCGCCGGATCTGGCGAAGAATCGTCGAGGCATGCGCGCCTTCCCCTCGCGCAACCTCACGGATCGACAGACCCTGCTCGGTGTGGCGAAGGTAGTGACGCGCAGCGTCAGGTACCCAGCCCGGCATAACACCGAGCCCACAAGTTCCCCCGTCCCCCGTCATTACTGTCCCCTTCTAACGCGACTACCGGCAATTCCCCAAGCCGGATACAACCCTGAGTTGCAATCGTTAACCGTATACTATCGCAACCGCCTGTGGATAGAATTGTTGAAAACTGCCAATCAATTCTGAGACGACCGTACGGTAATGTCCACATCACGCAACACGCGCTATGGTTGTGTAGCCTGACAGCATCGCATCTGGAGGCTGCTATGACTGCAATGATTGAATCCCTCAAAAAAGTGAATCGTCCGCGTCTGCTCATTCGCGCTGCACGTTTCGGCTTGCAGGATTACAATAGAAACAGGGACTTAAAGAGAATTCTGCGCGGAGAATCCCTGCCGGGACCAGCGAGCGCACTTCCGAAACTGATGGATATGGAAGCCATTCAGGAAGACACGCGGAAGCGCGGCGACGCCGCATATTCGATCGCGACGCACCTCGAAATCCTGATTGCAATTATGGCTGAGGCGCGCCTCATCGGCGGCAGAACGTCGCACGCATAGGCTGAGCAGCCGTTGTGGAGCACTCTTTGTTAAGGCTGTCGGCGAATCAACCTAAGGGCGATTCGCTTTCAGCCCCACACTCACCTGACGAAGGTTGAGCCGGATCGATCCGCTATCTAGATGAATGCATCCGGTTGTTCGGACTTGCGCCGTGCAACATAAGCGTCAAGGGCTTCTCTGATAGCAGGATCGAGCGGCGGCGCCGTGTAATCTGCCAACAGCTTGGCCACGCGTTCCTTGGCGAGCGCCTGCGAATCCCGAGCCCCCTCGTCTTCCCACGTCTCGAACGGTTTGTAGTCGAGCACGTCCGAGCGCCAGAACGCATCCTTGAAGTGGGATTGCGTGTGCGCGCACCCCAGAAAGTGCCCGCCCGGGCCCACTTCGCGCAGCGCGTCCATGGCTTGCGCATCCGTATCAATCGGAACTCCAGCGGCAAGCTTGTGCAGAATGCCGAGCTGATCTGCATCCAGGACGAACTTCTCGAATGATGCAACCAGCCCCCCTTCCAGCCAACCGGCCGCGTGCAGCATGAAGTTCACACCGGAGAGCAGGCCCGCGTTCAATGAGTTCGCCGTCTCGTAGGCCGCCTGCGCATCGGGCAGTTTCGAGCCGTTGAAGGAGCCCGCCGAGCGGTACGGCAACCCGAGGCGGCGCGCCAATTGCCCGGCCCCATAGGTGATCTGTGCTGCTTCCGGCGTGCCGAAAGTCGGGGCGCCGGAGTTCATGTCGATGGACGTCACGAACGCGCCAAGGATCACGGGAGCCCCGGGGCGAACGAGCTGAGAATAAGCAACGCCCGCCAGACCCTCCGCAAGGACCTGTGTCAATGTTCCCATCACCGAAACGGGTGCCATGGCTCCCCCGACGATAAACGGTGAAACGATGCAAGCCTGCCCCGCTTCAGCATAGACCTCGAGCGCGCCCATCATCACGTTGTCGAAGGTGAGCGGCGAGTTGATGTTGATGAGCGACACCATCGCCGCCTTGCCGTCGAGGCCACGCCCCTCCTCCTTGCCAAAGAGGATGTCCGCCATTTCGACACTGTCTCGCGCCCGGCTCGGCTCGGTCACGGATCCCATGAACGGTTTATCCGACAACGTCATGTGCGCCATCAGCATGTCGTAGTGGCGCTTGTTGACGGGAACGTCCGTAGGCTCGCAGACCGTGCCGCCGGAGTGGTGGAGCCACTTCGACATGTAGGCCAGCTTCACGAAGTTCTGGAAATCTTCCAGTGTAGCGTAGCGCCGTCCACCTTGCGCGTCCCGGACGAACGGCGGGCCGTAGACCGGAGCAAGGACGAGGTTGCGCCCGCCGATCTCGACATTGCGCTCCGGGTTTCGTGCAATTTGCGTGAACGTTGACGGTGCAGTCGCGCAAAGCTTTCGCGCGAGGCCGCGAGGAATGCGGACACGGTCTCCCTGAATATCCGCCCCGGCATCGCGCCAGCGCTGGATCGCTGCCGGGTTCTCGGGAAACGCCACACCGATCTCTTCAAGAACGGTCTCCGCGTTCGCCTCGATGATCTCGAGCGCCTCGGTGCTCAAGACCTCCAGATCGGGAATGTTGCGCTCGATGTAGCGCGCAGCTTCCACCCGCACCGCCGTGCGCTCGGCCCGGCGCGCGGCACCGCCGCCACTGCGCCCGCGCCGCCTGCCGGCTCCACCAGAGTTCTCTGCCGCATCCGCCATTGCCAACCCTCCAGACCGCCAGATGCAGTGGAGATAGCGCCAAGTCGCGCTCCATCAGCGCACGCAACCGCCCTGTCATGCCCGAAAACCGACATCACGGGCCTCGGGCCGGTCGCTTTACCCGTATGGTCGGGCAAAGTCCGCTCAATCGGCTCCGGCTTCTGCCCGCGACTTGCCCGCGACCTGCATGGCAAGCGTCGCCCCCATGAACCCGTCGAGGTCACCATCCAGAACGCCCGATGTGTCGGAGGTTTCGAAGTTCGTCCGCAAATCCTTGACCATCTGGTAGGGTTGCAGAACGTAGGAGCGGATCTGGTTGCCCCAACCCGCCTCGCCCTTGGCTTCATGCGCCTCCTGGATAGATGCGGTCCGCTTGTCGAGCTCCATCTGGTAGAGGCGCGATTTCAGCGCCTTCATCGCAATGTCACGGTTCTGGTGCTGCGACTTCTCGGAGGACGTCACGACGATTCCCGTCGGCATGTGCGTGATCCGCACTGCCGAGTCGGTCGTGTTGACGTGCTGACCGCCGGCGCCGGACGAGCGGTAGGTATCGATCCGGATGTCGGCCGGGTTCACTTCGATTTCGATGTTGTCGTCCACGACCGGGTAGACCCAGACCGATGAAAACGACGTGTGCCGACGGGCAGAGCTGTCATAGGGCGAAATACGAACAAGCCGATGCACGCCGCTTTCCGACTTCATCCAACCATAGGCATTGTTGCCGCTGATCTTGTACGTGGCAGACTTGATCCCCGCCTCTTCCCCGGCGCTTTCCGATTGCAGCTCCACCTTGTAGCCGCGCTTCTCGGCCCATCGCACGTACATCCGCGCCAGCATCGCGGCCCAATCGCAGCTTTCGGTGCCACCCGCGCCTGAGTTGATTTCGAGGAATGTGTCATTGGCATCCGCTTCGCCATCCAGCAGCGCCTCGATCTCTTTGGCTGCCGCGCGCTCTGCGAGCTCGGCCAGCGCGGCCTCGGCATCCGAGACCACTTCTGCGTCGTCTTCTATTTCACCCAGTTCGATCAGCTCGATGTTGTCGTCGAGCTCCTGCCGGATCGATCGGTACGTCGCTTCCGCATCCACAAGGCTCTGTCGCTCGCGCATCAGCTTCTGGGCCGCTGCCGGATCATCCCACAGCGTTGGGTCTTCTACACGTGCGTTGAACTCCTCGAGCCGGTGCGCGACCGTCTCCAGCCCCAGGCGTTGTCCAAGCAAGTCCAGAGATTTGCGCACTTTTTCAACGGTCGACTGCGTCTCTGCGCGCATGGTGGCTCCTCGGCATTTCGGATCGTACAGCGCAAAGCCGCTCGACCCATGCGGTATAAGCGGGCCAGAAAGGGCTCGCAAGACGGGCTGGAGTCATCAAATAAACACCATTGGTAACTAATCCAGCCATGTCGGATTGGGGAGCATGAGATGACAGAGTCGCCGCAGGACCTGCCTGAAGATCAGGGCGCCATCGTCTACAGCCATGATCCGGAGACGACGAGCACCCGCAAGCATCATACGTGGTACCGCGGCGCGCACACCAACCGCGCGCCGGATCAGGCCGCCATGATGCGGCCCGAGGCTGTCGCGGATCACGTCGTGCAGGGCTGGGCGCCGAGCGCGCCGCACATCGACCGGACCACCCGGATCACAGCCTTCGGCAGCTGCTTTGCCGCCAACATCTCGAAGTGGCTTGGCCAACGGAACTACCGCGTCTCGTCGTCCGATGTGGAGGCGCAGCGCGCCTATGTCGTGCAGATCGGCGAAGGGATGGTGAACAGCTTCGTCATCCGACAGCAATTCGAGTGGGCGTGGGAGGGCAAGCGCTTCGATCAGCCCCTTTGGCATGGCTACACCGCCGAAGCCTTCGGCTACGATGAGGAGGTGCAGCGCGAGACCCGCGAGCTCTTCGATCGGACGGATGTCTTCATCCTAACTTTCGGTCTCTCGGAAGTGTGGTATGACGCGCCGAGCGGAGAGGTCTTCTGGCGCACCATCCCGAAAGATGCCTATGACCCTGCGCGCCACCGGTTCCGCATTTCCAGCGTTGAGGAAAACCGCGAGAATATCGACGCAATCTACCGTCTGATCCGCAAGCACCGCCCGGACGCCAAGATCATCATGACGCTCTCCCCCGTCCCGCTGATCGCGACGTTCAGGGACAACAGCTGCATCACGTCGAACTCGGTTTCAAAGGCTGTCCTCCGCGTCGCCGTTGACGAAGTGATGCGTGCCCGCCGGGACGAGGGGCACCTTTTCTACTGGCCGTCCTACGAGATCGTCATGGATGTCTTTGGCGGCCCCTTCAAAGCTGACCGTCGTCACCTGCCCCGGCCCGTGCTGGACTTCATCATGATCCAGTTCGAGCATATCTGGTGTCACAATGAGGCGCATGCGGACCTGCCGATGCTGGACGAGGCGTATCTCAAGGCGTTCGCCGCAGCTCGCATTCTGCCCGAGCGCCTCCGCCGAGCGATCGAAAAACGGCGTATCGACGTGCTCGACCGTCACATCGCAAAAGCGGGCCTGCACGAGGATCCAGAGGTCGAAGCCGCCATGAAGCGCCTCATCGGCGACGTCGCCGAGAGATGGCGCCAGCAGGCCGCCGCACCTGCGCTCAGGGCCGAGTAGCCGCGAGATAGCTTAGCACCGCCAATGCGGCGACCCTCTTTCAAGAGGCTTCGAGAGAGGCAGGCCTCTAGTAGAGTCCGCCTGACGAGAGCGTGCCGAACGAGGCCCGCGGGGCAATTTCGACAGCGCGCCCGGTGGACGTTGTCACAGTCCGGGTGTTCTGCGGATCCTGCCCGCGCTCGAAGAGCGCGACGTTCTCGCCCATCGTGAAACCGCCATCAACGGCGATCCCGAAGATCGGAACTTCGCCATCCCGGAGGTACTCGGCAACCACATTGGGTCCGCTCGCATTGCTGGACAGCAGCGCCCCGGAGAACCGGTCGATCTTCACGAAATACCCGCCGGGCGGCACATCGAACTGCGCGCCGCCATACTTCGCAATGGCTTCGCGCATGAATTCCGCAAAGACCGGGCCGCAGAGCGTGCCGCCATAGGCGCCCGGCCCAAGCGAGCGCGGCTGATCATGCCCGATGTAGCATCCCGCGGCGATGTTCGATGAAAAGCCGACGAACCAAACGTCCTTGCTGTCGTTCGTCGTCCCGGTCTTGCCGGCAATCGGCACACCGAGACCTGCATTGCCGACCGTGCTCGCACCCGTCCCGCGCTGCACACCGCCCTGCATCATCGAGGTGATCTGGTAGGCGGTGATCGCGTCGATGGCCCGGTCGCGATCCGACACGATCAGTGGCGCGTCACCGGGCGTCAGCATGGCAAGCTCACATTCCGGGCATTGGCGCTGATCGTGGCGATACACTGTCGCGCCCCACCGATCCTGCACCCGGTCCACAAGCGTGGGCTCCACCCGTTCGCCGCCATTGGCCAGCATGGAATAGGCCGCGACCATCTTGTAGAGCGTTGTTTCCTGGGCCCCGAGCGCGTTGGCGAGAAAGGGGTTCAAATCGTCGTAGATCCCGAAGCCTTCGGCATAGCGGGCCACGGTTTCCATGCCGATCTCTTCGGCCATCCGGATCGTCATCAGGTTGCGCGATTGCTCAATCCCGGTCCGCAGTGGTGTTGGTCCGTAAAAGCGGTTGGACGCGTTCTGCGGCCGCCACACACCTTCGGGTGTGTTGATCTCGATCGGCGCATCCACAACGATCGTGGCGGGCGTATATCCACTGTCAAGCGCCGCTGCGTAGACAAACGGCTTGAACGAAGATCCCGGCTGCCGCGTCGCCTGCGTGACGCGGTTAAAGACCGAATGCTGGTACGAAAATCCGCCCTGCATGGCCAGAACCCGGCCATTGTGCACGTCCATCGCCATGAAGGCGCCCTGAACCTCGGGGACCTGCCGCAGCGTCCAGCCGTCACCGTCCTCCGTCTTGCGCACATGGACGACATCGCCCGCTTCGAAGTTGTCGAAGAAGTTCCCCCGCATCCAGCGAATGTCCGAGCGCGGCACGGAAACAGATGCCGGACCGTCTTCGACACCAACGGTCAGCGTGTTCTCGGCGACATCCAGCACCACCGACGGGTGCCAGTAACCACCAAGATCGACGTCGCGCGCCACCTCGACATCCCGCAATGCCTCGCGCCACGCGGTCTCACTACCGCGCGCTTCTGGGGGAAGCGTCTCTCCCGTGCCGATCCAGATGCCGCGCGAACGGTCGTAGTTTTCGAGTGCGGTGCGCAGAGCAAGCGCTGCACGATCCTGAAGGTCCGGGTCAACGGTCGCCCGGATTGTCAGGCCACCACCAAAGAACTCTTCCTCCCCGAAGTTGGAGGAAAGCTGGCGGCGGATTTCATCGGTGAAGTACCCGCGGGACGGAAGGGAGCGCCGGAAACTGTCGAAATCTCCATTCTGAACCGTGCGCAGCGGGAGCGCGCGCTCGGCCTCGAAACTCGCCTCGTCGATGTAGCCGTTCTCGTACATCTCCCGCAGCACGAAGTTGCGGCGCCCGGTGGCTTCCTCAATGGCGCGCACAGGATGCAGGGTGGATGGTGCCTTGGGCAGCGCCGCAAGGTAGGCCGCCTCATGCGGGGCGAGTTCAGACAAGTTCTTGTTGAAATAGGTCTGGGCCGCTGCGGCGACGCCGTAGGAGTTGGCGCCGAGATAGATTTCGTTGAGATAGAGCTCCAGGATCTTGTCCTTGTCGAGAGCGCCCTCGACCCGTGCGGCGAGAATGATCTCTTTCATCTTCCGCTCAACTGTCCGGTCCCCGGAGAGCAGGAAGTTCTTCATCACCTGCTGGGTGATCGTCGAGGCGCCGCGGAGGCCCTCGCCCTGCGCCGCATCGACAGCCGCCGCCATCATGCCGCGCGGATCGTACCCGGCGTGGGTGTAGAAGTTTTTGTCTTCGGCAGAGATGAAGGCCTGCTTTACCAGATCGGGAATGTCGGTGGAGGGCACGAAGAGGCGTCGCTCGACGGCAAACTCGTCAATGATCCTCCCCTCGCCCGAGTAGACCCGGCTGATCGTCTTGGGCGCGTAATTCGCGAGGTCCTCATGGTCCGGAAGCTCGCGCCCGTACATCCACAGCACCGCCATTGCGACCAGCGCCACGAAGAGCGCCCCGGTCGTGGTCAACGTGAATACGCCGCCAATCACGGAAAGGAAGAAACGGATCATAGGCCTGCCCTGATTGATTTACCGTCACATATACAGTGTCTGCGCCTTCTGGGAAAGATGCGCGGCCCGCTTGAGCCCTTCACGGCATCGCTTTGCCGCTGCGTCACACCTTGTCTGGCGCACCGAGCGCGAACGCGGCGACGTCACGCCAGACCCGCTCTGCCTGCAGATCCCGAAAGAGCCAGTGCCAGCCGTCCGGGTAGAAGATGTAGCGCTCCGCCCCGGCGATCGTGTTGTGGACAGCCTCCACCGCCTTGGGCGGTATGTACTCGTCCTTGGCTCCCATCAGCGTGAGCGTCGGCTGCGTCACCCGCGGGGCTGCGCGGGCCGCCCTGTCTGACACGCGCACAAGCCCCCAGAGCTCGCGCCCGGAGGCGTTGGAGTAGTGATAGGGGCTTTGGGCCGCCGCCCGCATCGCTTCGCGGTTGTCGCTGGGCTGCAATGACACGACCCCTTCGCCGGTGAAGCGCCGATCGGGCGAGAACGTTCCCAACGTCCAGCCGCCCGCGCGCAGCGCTGGCGACAGCTGCCGCCCGCCGGCGATCGCAGGCGCGGCCAACACGAGCTTGTCCGCCAGCAACCCGTCGCCCGCGGCGGAAAGCGCGATGCCCCCTCCCATGGAGTGCCCAACGACTGTCAGTGGCACTCCGCGATGGCGCGCACGGAGCGCAGCGGCAACCACCACGGCATCGGCAGCCAGAAGCTCCGCACCCGGCCATTGACCGCGTGTGGGATTCGCCCCGAACCCGCGATGGTCGTAGCCATAGGTCAGGATCCCGCGCTTGGCCCAGTAGGTCGCGGCGGCGTCGTAGGTCTTGTCCGCCGTATCGCCATAGCCGTGGAGCGCGAGGATCATCGCGCGCGGCGATCCGTGTGGGGACCAGCGGGTCAGTGCGAGTGACGTTCCGCCCTGCCCTTCGATCTTGTCGCGCGTGATGCGAACGCTGCCAAGCGGCTCGGGCTGGCCCAGCGGGCGCGGCCCGCAGGCTGCCATGGCCAAGAATAACCCCAATGCGGCACGCCGTGAGACAGCGGATGGCTGTCCTTGGCCAGCCGATGCTGACCGATCTGACAATTCCTGCACCACGCTGCGCCTATCCCTTCGCGAAGAGCGCCGACAGCCGTTCCAGGCCCTCGGCAATATCGGCAGTCCCGGCCGCATAGCTGAGCCGCAGCATGGCGCTCCCCCGTGCCGGATCGAAGTCGAGACCGGGCGTAACGGCGACGCCGACCTCTTCGAGAATCCGCGCCGCGAGGGACCGGCTGTCCTGTGTGAACGCGCTCACGTCGGCATAGGCGTAGAACGCTCCGTCTGGTGGCGCAAACCCCGTCAGTCCCGCCTTCGGAAGCCCTTCGAGCATTAGGTGTCGGTTTTGCGCGTAGACGGCACGGTTGGCATCGAGCTCCGGTGCGCAATCCAAGGCTGCAAGCGCCGTGATCTGGCTGGCATGGGGCGGACAGATAAAGAGGTTCTGCGCCAGCCGCTCGTAGGTGCGGATGTCGCGCTCGGGCACGACCATCCAGCCCACGCGCCAGCCCGTCATGGAAAAGTACTTGGAGAAGGAGTTCACCACGACAACCTCGTCGGAGATCTCGAGCGCCGAGACCGCGCGCGCCTCGTAGTGCAGCCCATGATAGATCTCGTCCGACACGAAGGCCGCGCCGATCTGACCGCACCGTTCGATGAGGGCGGCCAGCGCATCGGCTCCGAGCATCGTGCCGGAAGGATTGGCGGGCGACGCGACGATCAGACCCGCAAGCCCGTCCGGTACATCCTCCGGCACCGGCTGGTACCGGTGCTCGGGAGCCGTCTGCAAGCCAATCGCCTGAAGCGAAAGCGCTTTGAGAATATGCCGATAGGAGGGATACCCCGGCAGCCCGAGCCCCACGCGCTCACCCGCTTCAAAGAGTGCGGTGAAGGCGAGGATGAACCCGCCGGACGCGCCGGGTGTGATGATCACCCGATCCGGGTTCAGCTCCAGATCGTACCACTCCCGATAGAGCTGCGCGATCCGCTGCCGCAGTGCAGGCAGCCCCAGCGCCACCGTGTAGCCCATGGGTGAGCGCTCCAGCGCGTCTCGCAGCGCTTGGCGCGCGCCCTCGGGTGCAGGCGTACCGGGCTGACCCACTTCCATGTGGATCACACGGTGCCCTTCGGCCTCTTTCCGCCGAGCGGCTTCCATGACATCCATCACGATGAAGGGATCGACATCACTTCGGGTTGATGCCCGCATGGTTGCCTCCGTAGACTGCCTGCGCGAGGTGGCGTGCACCCGTCTCTCACGAGGCGGCTACAAAGCACGAGAGGGGCAGTCAATGGCAAGGCATCTTTCGGTGCGGGGCGTGGTGCGCATGTTGGGCGCGGCCGCGCTCTGTTTGGCGCTCGCGCTCCCCGCGGCCGCGCAAACGCTGCTGCGCGACGCCGAGATGGAACGCGCGCTGCGCGAACTTGCCCGCCCCGTCATCGCCGCCGCCGGGCTGTCGCCCTCGCAGATCCGCATGATTGTCCTGAAGGACAGTACCCCCAATGCTTTCGTGATGGATGGGCGCGCGGTCTTCATGACGTCGGGCCTTATTCTCAAGATGACCCGGGCAGAGATGCTGCAAGCCGTGATCGCACATGAGGTTGCGCATATCGCCAATGGCCACATTACCCGACGCGCCTCGAACTTGCGTGCGGCGCGGACGGTCGCGCTCTTCGGGCTTGCGCTTTCGGCGGCCGTCGCGACTCAAAACCCATCTGCCGCAGCGGGCATCGCCGCCGGCAGCCAGAGCGCCGCCATGCGATCCTTCTTTGCCCATACCAGAGCCGAGGAGATTGCCGCGGACCAGTCGGGGATCCGCTATCTGGCCCGTGCGAACATCGACCCGACGGGGATGGTGGAAGTCCTCGAGATCTTCCGCGGGCAGGAAGCCCTGAGCCCCCGCCGCCAGGATGCCTATGTACGCACGCATCCGCTCACGGCAGACAGGCTGCGCGCCGTCAAAGGCTTCGCCGCCGCCTTTCAGGAGGCTGACGCGTCGGATCCAACGGCGGACTACTGGTTTGCCCGGTCGCGCGCGAAGCTCTCGGCCTTCCTGCGCAATCCCAGCTGGACCCTTCGGCGCATCAAGTCCGGCGACACATCCGACGCTGCCCTCGTGGCCCGTGCCGTCGCGTTGAGCCAGGCCACCAAAGGGGCCGAAGCCGTTGCCGCCGCCGACGCCCTGATCGCCAAGCGTCCAAGCGATCCCTATGCGCATGAATTGCGAGGCTGGGTGCTCTTTCAGGCCCGCAAATTCGCCGCGTCGACAGCCTCATACGCGCGTGCAACAGAGCTTGCGCCCTCTGAGCCGCTGATCGCCGCGGGCTACGGGCGCGCGCTGCTCGCAGCGGGCGGAAACGACGCGCGGGCGCTTGACGTGCTGACCAAGGCCCGTGCGCGCGACCCCTACAATCCCGCGCTCCTGCGCGATCTAGCACAGGTTCAGGCCAAGCTTGGTCAGCGTGGGGCGGCCTCGCTGTCGACGGCGGAGCGCTATGCCCTTGCCGGACGGTTGAAGGACGCCGCCATCCATGCCAAGCGTGCCACAGATCTACTGCCCCGGGGATCCTCGGGCTGGCAACGCGCCCAGGACATTTCAAATGCCGCCGCGACCCAAGACAGAAGGAATTGAGCTCCATGATGCGACCGTTTTTTGCCGCTGCCGCGCTCGCAGCTCTGACGGCCCTTGCCGCTCCCGCTCTCGCACAAGACCAGATGAACGATGCCGAGCGTGAAGCGTTCCGGGCCGAGGTTCGGGCGTATCTTCTGGAGAATCCCGAGGTACTGATGGAGGCGCTTGAAATCCTCGAGCTGCGCGAGGCCGAGCAACAGGTGGAGCGCGATACGTTGATGGTGCAGGCCAACGCGGACGCGCTCTTCAACAACGCGGATGCGTGGGTCGGCGGCAACATCGAGGGCGACATCACGATTGTCGAGTTCATCGACTATCGATGCGGATTTTGCCGGCGCGCCTTTCCGGAAGTTCAGGAGCTGGTACAATCCGACGGCAATATCCGCATCATCGTTAAGGAATTTCCCATTCTGGGTGAGCAGTCGGTTCTTGCGTCACGCTTCGCCATTGCCACGAAACTCGTCGCGGGAGATGAAGCCTACAAGGCCGTGCACGACGCCCTGATCACCATGCGCGGGGACGTCAACGAACTGGCCCTCGAACTGGTGGCCGACGATCTCGGTCTCGATGTCGATGCCATTCTGGCCGAGGTGAACACGGATGCGGTAACGGATATCATCCGCGCCAACCATGCGCTCGCGCAGGCCCTGCAGATCCAGGGAACCCCGACCTACGTGTTGGGCGATCAATTGGTCCGTGGGTACGTCCCGTTGGACGGGCTGCGCGAGCTTGTTTCCGCTCAGCGCTCCGAAAAAGGATGAGCGCGCCCCTGATCACCCGCCCGGGCGACCAGGCACCCGTCACTGGGCCCGAAGCCTACTTCACAGGGCAAGTTCGCATGGACGGGCGCTTCGAAACGCCGGAACCCGCCCGGCTGCGCGGTGTGACCGTGACCTTCGAGCCAGGCGCGCGCACGGCGTGGCATACCCACCCTCTTGGGCAAACCCTCATCGTGACCGCCGGCGTGGGATGGGTTCAGGTCGAGGGCGAACCCCGTCAGACCATCAGGGTCGGTGATCGGGTCTGGTTCGAACCCGGTGTGCGCCACTGGCACGGGGCGACAGCGACGTCGGCCATGACCCATATCGCCCTGCAGGAAGCGCAGGACGGCTCGAATGTAACGTGGTTGGAGCATGTCTCTGACGCCGAATACGACCCTTGAGGATTGCCTTGGCGCACCCATAACCCATAGGTCTGCCCACGCCAGCCAATTGCATATCGGTTCGTGCGGAGAGCGAAAATTCGGCGAATTTTCGAGCAGATCCCTTCTGGCGCGCTAGACCCCCATATGGTCGTCCGCGTGGCCGCTGCCCAGCCCATCCCGCTTGATTGATGCTGCGGACGCGAGAAACCTTGGCATCTCGATCGTGTAGTCGTGGATCGCGTCACTCAGGTAGCGCAGCTGCACCTTTTGAACCTCCGCGAGTGTCTTGCACCCCATGAGAGCCTGCTGCGTGTTGAGGTCCTTGGCCCATCTAAGGGCCGCAAAACCGAAGACGCCATTGGACCAACGGTCAATGTCTTGGAGACCGCTCGCGTCATCTGCCCCTCGGGTGGGCTTTGCCTGATTGGCTTGAAGCGGTGTCGCACCCGTCGTGCGATTGCGAAGTTCCTTGGCCATGATGCCTCCCCGGTGCTGCTGCACGGAGAGTCTATAGCGGCGCTCTTCGTGTTGCATTGATCCAGCGCAGTCTGACCGCGCTTATTCGGCCGGCACCACCAGTTCTTCGGCCTCCGCGATGCGCTCGGCTTCGAGGAATTCGGCCTTCTTTTCCACCTGCTCGACGATGTGATCAACCATCTGCGCGTTCGAGAGCTTGTGGCTCTGCTTACCCGCGAGGTACACCATGCCTGACCCCGCACCGCCGCCCGTGAAGCCGACATCCGTCATCAACGCCTCGCCGGGGCCATTCACCACGCAGCCGATGATCGACAGAGACATCGGGGTCTTGATGTGCTCCAGCCGCTTTTCGAGGATTTCCACGGTCTTGATCACGTCAAAGCCCTGCCGCGCACAGGAGGGGCATGAGATGATGTTGACCCCACGGTGGCGCAAGCCGAGCGCCTTGAGGATCTCGTAACCGACCTTGACCTCCTCGACCGGATCAGCAGAGAGCGACACGCGGATCGTGTCTCCGATGCCCATCCATAGCAGGTTCCCAAGGCCGATCGCCGACTTGATCGTGCCAGCCGTGAGGGCGCCCGCTTCCGTGATCCCCAAGTGGATCGGTGCATCGCAGGCTTCGGCCAATTGCTGATACGCGGCTGCCGCCAGAAAGACGTCGGACGCTTTGCAGGAGATCTTGAACTCGTGAAAATCGTTGTCTTGCAGGATCTTGATGTGATCGAGACCACTCTCGACCATCGCGTCCGGGCAAGGCTCCCCGTACTTTTCGAGCAGGTGCTTTTCGAGGCTCCCCGCGTTCACCCCGATCCGGATGGAGCAATTGTGGTCCCGTGCGGCCTTGATAACCTCTTTCACTCGGGTCTCGTCACCGATGTTGCCCGGGTTGATGCGCAAACACGCAGCCCCTGCCTCAGCAGCCTCGATGGCGCGCTTGTAGTGAAAGTGAATGTCCGCGACGATTGGCACCGGGCTCTCGCGAACGATCTCCTTGAGCGCGGCGGAGCTTTCCTTGTCGGGTACGGAGATCCTCACGATGTCCGCGCCAGCCTCCGCACATGCCAGAACCTGCTCGATCGTCGCTTTGGCGTCGGTCGTCAGGGTGTTTGTCATGGTCTGCACGCTGATTGGGGCGTCACCCCCGACCTTGACCGGACCAACGGAAATCTGACGGCTCTGGCGTCGGTAGATATTGCGCCAGGGACGGATGGGATTGAGCGACATGAAACACCTTGAAGCTGCGCATCAATTAACTGGCACCATAGGCACCGTGGCACGGGACCGCAACGCGACGAAGCAGCGTTCTTGAGACGCAGGGGGAAAGAGAACCCAGAAAGGGCCTGAAGGTCAGGGCAGCGGTGCGTCGACGCTCGGCTGACGCTGTTCCGTCAGTGCGGCCTCGGCATAGGCAACGGCTTCGCGTGCGTCAGCATCCGACGCGGTATCTGCGAGCGCGAAATCGGTCGTCAGCGTGCTGGAGCTGAGGGCGATCTGATCGACTACCGCACCATCGTCGCCCGCAGGTCCGTAGGTCTGGCCGTTGACCGTGAAGAAGACCGCTCCTGCTGCTCCGGCGCGCAAGGTCGGCGCTGCGTCGAGCGTCGGCACCACCCAGCTGTCGCCAGCGCTCAGCGTGCGCTCCAGTAGCACCGAACCATCCGCTGCGCGCACACGCACCCATGCCGGTCGCACGGCGACAAGCATGACCTCTGGCGCATCCTCGGTCACACGTGGCGTCGGCAGACCGTTGGGCGCTTCGCCTCTCGAGAGGGCTGCCAGTGCGCCGGATGTGGCTTGTGCGAGCGGATCGCCGATCCCGGAAGCGCCGGGCAGGCCTTGCGGGCCTGCGCCATTGATGCTGCGGACGACGGCTACGGATGTTTCCTGTGGACCGTAGAGATCCGAGGGAGCAAAGGGCGCCACGAAGGCATCGGACGACCCTGCTCCCGCGAGCGCGCCAATGGCTTCGGGGTTGATCGACGCGATCGGCCCGTCGCGCGCGATCATGACAGGCGCCTCAAGGCGCTGGGGCCGGTAGAGTTGGGCGAGCGCATCAGGTGCGGCAGCCGCCACGCCCGAAGCGGTGGGCGCGCGATCCGCGCCTTCGTATGTCACACCATCGAGCGGATCGAGCTGCGCAACCGCGTCCGGCGCACGCTCAACGGGCGCCACAGTTACGCGCTGCACTTCCTGCAACACAGCCCAGCCGCCGTACCCGATCCCACCAACCAGTGCGAGAAGTACGAGCGTGGAGCCGATAGCGCGCGGCTCGAGCGAGGCGATGGCGCTTTGCGTGCTGGGCGCGAAAGACACGCGCGGCTGCGCGATCGGGTCGCGCATTTCGTCGGTCAGGTCAGCCGGGGCGCGGCGGAAGACAGGCCCCTTGACCCGGCCTTTCCCCGCGTCGGGCGGCAGGACCTTGTCCATCCCGTTGACCGGAACAAATCCGGCTTCTTCGCAGAATGTGTCAAAGGTCCATTCCGGATCGAGCCCGAGATACCGTGCATAGGAACGCACGTACCCCGCGATGAACCCGGTCGTTTCGAACGCAGAGATGTCCGCGTTCTCGATTGCTGCGATGTAGGTCGCCTTGATCTTGAGTTCGCGTTGTACGTCGAGGAGCGACTTTCCGAGCGTCGCGCGCTCACCCCGCATCACGTCACCGATGCGCAGGTCGAAGTCATCGAACCCGCGTGGCGTGTCCGTTGCATCCTCGATATCAGGCGGTTGACGCCGCCCGATCAACTGCTCGGCCTCGTGATCGTCACGCTCTCGTCCCCATGGATGGCGATTCGATTATCCGCCATTCCTTGAGCAAACGTTACCACGATGCCAGGCGCGTTGCACCCTTGCAGAGATCAGCCGGTCAGATCAGCACGATTCAGCGCACAGTGTGCCCAAAGACCGTCCATGGCACTGACAAGGTGGTCGATCATCTTCGGATCATGCACGGGCGACGGCGTAAACCGAAGCCGTTCAGTGCCGCGCGGCACAGTCGGGAAGTTGATCGGCTGGCAGTAAATCCCGAAATCTTCCAACAACATATCGGAGATCTTCTTGGTGTGGACCGGATCGCCAACGATCACCGGAACGATGTGACTGCCGTGGTCGATGATCGGCAAACCGAGCGCCTTCAGCCGCCGCTTCAGGGTCTTGGCGTGCATTTGATGAAGATCGCGGCGTTCCTGATCCTGTTTGAGATGGGCAACAGAGGCCGCTGCCCCGGCGGCCACGGCAGGTGGCAGGGACGTGGTGAAGATGAAACCCGGAGCATAGGATCTGATCGCGTCGCACATCTTGGCCGATGCGGCGACGTAGCCGCCCATCACGCCATAGGCCTTCGCCAAGGTGCCGTTGATCAGATCGATCCGATGCATCAGCCCATCGCGCTCGGCGACACCGCCGCCGCGGGGGCCATACATTCCGACCGCGTGCACCTCGTCGATGTAGGTAAGGGCGCCGAACTCGTCGGCGAGATCGCAGATCTCGGCGATCGGCCCGAAATCGCCGTCCATCGAGTAGATCGATTCGAAGGCAATCAGCTTCGGAGTTTCCGGATCGTCCGCGGCCAGCAGCTCGCGCAGGTGGTCGAGGTCATTGTGCCGGAAGACGCGTTTGGCACCGCCATTGCGCCGGACACCCTCGATCATCGACGCGTGGTTGAGCGCGTCCGAATAGATGATCAGACCCGGCAGAAGCTTCGGCAGGGTCGACAGCGTGGCATCGTTTGCGATGTAGGCTGACGTGAAGAGCAGCGCCGCTTCCTTGCCGTGCAGGTCCGCCAGCTCTGCCTCAAGCCGCTTGTGATAGACGGTCGTTCCCGAGATGTTGCGCGTCCCTCCGGAGCCGGCACCGGTTGCTTCCAGCGCCTCTTGCATCGCTCCGAGCACGGCCGGGTGCTGGCCCATGCCGAGGTAGTCATTGCCGCACCATACGGTGATGTCCGCCTCGGTACCGTCCGGACGGCGCCATACCGCATGCGGGAATTGGCCTCGCCGGCGTTCGATGTCGATGAACGTCCGGTACCGCCCCTCTTCGTGCAGCTTCGCAAGCGCGGCATCAAGGGCGGCGTCGGTGCGTGCGCTCGCGACGCTCTGCGAAGGAGCGCCTGCGCCCTCTGTCGTCTGCGGGGCGCACTCTGGCGTCTGGAGGGGCACGATATGGGGCACCTGGGCGTTACCTCGGTCCTGTTGCTGTCTCGGGGCGGGCCCCCGTTTCACTATCGCACACGTATTGCGCGTCTCTTGCTTTGACATGGCTCAATTCGCCACATCATATTCACTTACGGGAATTTAACGCGAAATTCCAGCCCGACCAAGGGCAACCTTCCAGCGCGGTCCGTTCCGGCCTCATGAATGCTCCCTCGGCGTTCAATCCACCACAACGAGCCTGCAATCCGTTTCGCCGCTCTTCGTCGCGCCCGCATTGCAATCGGCCAGGGCACGCGTGCCATCGCCACGTGCAAAGCCGTAATGTCCCGTCTCGGCGGATATAGCGAAGGCCTTCGGACTGTCGAGGCGACGAAACGCACCCCGCAGGGATTCCGTTGCCTCGGCCGAAAGCGTCAGCACACCCGGCTTGTAGCTGCGCGGAACCGTCTGGGCGACAACGATGCACGGCGCTCCGGACGTGCGACGCGCCTCACACAGGCCAAGAGCGACCCGCACTGCGTCCTCCGGGGAATGGAAGTTGCCGATCCCGAGCGCCGACTGGTTCTGTGCAGGGTCACCGGGCGAGGTTACGAAGGCCCCGTAATAGGGGAACTTTCGCGCCTGTGCCTCGAGCTGCGACAGCAGATCCTTATCCGAAACGCCGAGATCGGCGAGGATGACCTTCGTTCCACGCGGCGATGCGACCTGCTGGTGCGCCTCACGCTCTGTCAGCGTTTGTGCTGCAAGATCTGCCGCAAAGACCGCGCACGCGGCGGAGGCGATGAGCAATGTGCGGGCCGCGTGACGCAGCGCCGTCAATGAGAACGACATGGACACCACTTCCTTTCGGTTGCTTCGGAGTTCGCTCCTCCTACCCACCTCTGCGATCTGGTGCCAGTCCCGAAACGACCCGGATCGCCCGACGGCGCGGCTCGGGCCCGGGCCCGCCAAGGGGCGGCGCAACGGCGCCGCATGGCCCGCGCCGGGATCGCAACTACGCTGGGGCCGAAGGGAAGGACCATGCTCGAACTCGTCGAGGAAACGCCCGCCTCGCACCCTCTGGGGCTGGATTTATGGCTGTGGCGGATCAACGCAGCAGATGAGACGATCCGCGCATCCCGGGCAGCGCATCTGAATGCCGACGAAGCGGCGCGCGCGGCGGCTTTCACGAATGACGCCTTGCGCTCCCGGTTCGAGCTTGGGCGCGGCAGGATGCGCGAGATACTCGCAGGCTATCTTGGGTGCGCCCCCCGCGACGTTCCGCTCAGCACAGGCCCGCACGGAAAGCCCCATCTCGCCGAGGGTGCGCCTGGCAAGGGCCCATCCTTCAACATGGCGCATTCCGGCGGATGGGCCGCGCTAATCGCTGCCCCCCACGGAGTTACGCTTGGCATCGACATCGAGGCTGAGCGGGACGTCGATCCGGAGATAGCCGAGCGCTACTTCTCCGTTCAGGAGCGCGCGGAGTTGGATGCCCTGCCCCGCGACGCGTGGCGGGCGGGGTTCTTCAACGCCTGGACGCGGAAGGAAGCCCTTCTCAAGGCGCTCGGTTCGGGGCTGACACGCCCGCTGGACAGTTTCGATGTCACCCTCACCCCCGGCGCGCCTGCCCGCCTGACCCGTCTGTCCGGTGCGCTGGCAGAGCGCTGGCAGTTGTTGCCGATCGCGCTGCATGCGCGTTTTCCGGGCTGCATCGCCGTGCGGCACAGCGGGCCGGTCGAGATCACGCTGCGCGAAGGACACCTTCCGGTAGACGGCGCACAGCGCTGAGAGCAGGGCACCCAACGGCATCCGCATACAGCAAGGCCACAAGGATCGCGACGCGCTGCGCAGCATTCGTATCGTGCTGCGCCCTAGACGGCGTGTCGGCGCCGGCGGCGTGCCCCTCCGAAGTAATCGCTCAGAGCGGGCCTCTGCGGACCAGACGACGGAGCGCGCCCGGCAGCAAGTCGGGCAAGGCGCGCGATGGAGGGATGCGCCAGCACGTCGCGCGCCTCGATGTCGAGCCCCGCTGCCAGTTGTCGTGCAGCGATCCGGAAAACCGTCAGGCTATCCGCACCCAGCTGATAGAGCGTGGCGTCACGGTCGAGATCGTCCCGCCCAAGAACACTCGCCCAGATCTCGGCAATCGTCTCCTCGATTGCCTCCGTGTTTGGGTCCTTCAACTGGGGCAAAGGGCCTGAAAGCGTGGTGACTGATCCGCTCGCTTCCTGAGCCGCTGCTAAGCCGGGCCCACTGCTCGGAGGTGTCATGGCGCTTTTCCCGTCGCCCGACTTGGCGCCATGCGCGACGCCGTCCTCGAATCGGGCGAGCGGCCCAAGGGCATCAAAAGGCAAGCCGCGCCGATCGAGCTTGCCATTTGCCGTCTGAGGGAGCGACGCGAGTTGTGCCCAGAGCGCGGGCACCATGTAATCGGGCAGCGCGGCGGAAAGCTGATCGGAGAGCGCCTTGACGTTCACCTCGGCGCCCTCCCGCGCGACCACCCAGGCCGCGAGACGCGCATCCGCGCCGGAGCCAACGAGATTGGCAGCCGCAGCCGCCACGTCGGGTGCAGCGCGTAGGTTGGTCTCCACCTCTCCCAGCTCCAGCCGGTAGCCGCGCAGTTTGACCTGACCATCGCGGCGGCCCAAGACCTCGATTTCGCCCGTCCCGAGCCGCCGCGCGAGATCACCGGTCCGGTAGAGCCTGCGTGTCTTGCCCAGAAGCGGGACGTCGCGAAACGCGGCCTCCGTAAGGTCGGGTCGATCCAGATACCCCAGCGCCAAACCCTGCCCACCGATGCAAAGCTCGCCGACGGCCCCCGGCGGCAGCAGCCGCCCGTCGGGATCGAGTACGTGCAGCTCGGTATTGGCGACGGGCCCGCCAATCGTCACCGGCCGTCCCGGCTCGATCTTCTTGACCGCGGACCAAATCGTCGTTTCCGTCGGCCCGTAGAGGTTCCACAGCTCGGCTCCCTCCGCCGTGAGATGTTCCGCGAGATCCGCCGGAAGTGGCTCCCCTCCGACCAGCACCTTGAGCCCGTTGGGGACCCGCACTCCCATCTCCAGCAGGAGCGCCCAGAAGGTGGGCGTGGCCTGCATGACGCTGAACGCGCCCGCTTCCAGCTCCGCTGTCAGTGCGCCTCTGGCAAGGACGTCCTCCCGCGACGCAACCCGCACTGTTCCGCCCACCGTGAGCGGCCCGAAGAGCTCGAGCGCGGCAATGTCGAAGCTAACGGTCGTGACCGCGAGCAAGCGATCTTCGGCATGAAGGCCCGGTGTCTCGGACATGGTGTGCAGCAGGTTGGCGAGCCCCCGCATCGGAACGCTCACGCCCTTCGGCCTTCCTGTCGAACCCGAAGTGAAGATCACGAAGGCCGGACGTTCGGGATCCGGCGCAACGGGCACAGGGCTTTGGCCCTTCGGCAGCCGGGCAATATCGACGAGCGGCCGGCCGTTGTTATCCCCGGCCGTTGCCGCCGATCCGAGGACGGCATCAGCGTGCGCAGCCTCGATCACCTGCGCCCGCCGGGCGCGCGGCTGTCCGGGATCGAGCGGGACATACGTCGCCCCCGCGCGCATCACCCCGACAAGGGCCGCGGGCAGAAAACGATCACGCGGAAGGCATACGGCGATCCGAGCGCCGGGCTCCGGACAGTGCGCCTGAATAGCCACCGCGACGCTGTTGGCATAGGCGTCGAACGCCGTGTAGTTCAAAGCCCCCGCGCCATCTTCGACGGCGGTAGCCCTGGGTGTGAGGCGCGCCTGATCGGCGATGCGGGCCGGCACATCGTCGAAGGGCACCGCCCTTTGCGTTGCATTCAGCGTCTCCACGAGGTGCTCGGCCTCGGCGCGAGAAAGCAGCTCGACCTCGCTGATCGCCGTGCTTGCCTCTCCTCCGAAGGCTTCAAGCACGTGGGTGAGGTGTTCAACCCAGCGCGTCACGGTCTTGGTTTCAAAGAGACCGGCATTGAAATGCACGGTGACGCGTACGCCCTCGGCATGCTCCGCGGCATCGAAGAAGAGGTCGAAATTGACGAAGGCCTTGGGGTTGCTGCGGGCCGACGCGCGAAGCGTGCCAAACCGGAGATCCGACATGGCGCGTTCGAGGTTGAATTGCACCTCCGTCAGGGGCTGGCGCCGCAGGTCCCTTGGCAAGTCAAGCGTGCGCACGAGCGTCCCCAGGGTGATCCCGCGCCTGTCGAAAGCTTCGGAGAGCTCTGAGCCAACAGCACGCAAATGCTCGGAAACCGGCGCGTCCGGCCGCATCGGGACCCGCACCGGAAGCAGGTTGACGCAATGGCCGACAAGACCCGGATCATCGAGCTCCGCCTGCCCGCCGGTAGGCACCCCGATCACCAGATCAGACGCGCCGGAAAGGCGCCCCAGCACGATCTGGAGCGCCGCAAAGAGTGTCGCGTAGAGCGTACAGCCCTGCCTGGCTCCCAGTTTGCGCGCCGCGCCGATCACGTTGGCGGGGATCTCTGCAACGACAGTGCCGCCCTTGAAACTGCGCGTGCCCGTCCGTGGATGATCGAGCGGCAGTTCTGGCAGTGCCGGCGCGTCCGAGAGCCTGTCTGTCCACCAGCGCAGCGCATCCTCGTTTCGCGTGCGCTCGGCTTCAGCCAGTGCATGCGCCGCGAAAGACGGCGCCGCGGCCAGCTCCGCCACCCCGCCCTGGGTGCGCGCGGTATAGAGCGCGCCGAGCTCGGAAATCAGTGTGCCAAACGACCAGCCGTCGCACGCGATATGATGGATCGTCAGCACGACAACATGCTGCTCGGGCGCCAGTCGCAGCAACGCAAACCGATACGGGAGCCCGCATGTCAGCGGAATGGGTTGTGCCGCGTCACGCTCCAGAAACGCCGGATAGGCGTGGTCGGGACCATCCGAAAGGTCGTGAAATGCAAGATCGACCCGTGCATCCGGAAGAATCTCAAACGTCTCGCCAGAACGCGCAAATCGCATCCGCAGCGCGTCGTGGCGCCCGACCAGATCACTCAATGCGCCGTGCAGCGCCTCGCGATCGAGCGTTCCCTCCAGCACGACAGACAGCCCCTCGTTGAACGCTGCTGCCTGCGCGTCGCCCAGTTGATGAACCATCCAGATCTCGCGCTGGCCCTCCGTTGGCGGTAGCCCCTGCCAGGACGTGGCGGCCCGTGGCGCATCTCCGCCGGGCGGCTGCGCCTGCCCGGCCCCGACCAGTTCGAGCAATCGTGCCTGCCCTTCGACGAGCTTCTCCATGGCGGCCAACTGATCTCGCAGGAGCGCGATGCTCTCACTCGCTCCGTCGGCGACCGTCGCAGCCGCCACCGCTCGGTCACGTTCCACCATGTCTTCCTGCGCAACAGCCTTCGGCCCGACATCGTCATTACTGCCCTCGGGGTTGCCCTCTGCCAAGACGGCCCCAGGCGAGATGCGAGGCGCGAGGTGTTCGGCGAGGGCCCGTGCCGTTGGTGTCTCGCTCAAGAGGCTCCTGAACGAGACCGTGACACCAAATCGGCGCTGCAGCGAGGTTGCGACCTCGCCCATGAAGAGCGAGTCATAGCCGAGTTCGAGGAAATGCGCCTCGGCGTGCTCCAGCCCGAGAGCCTCCCCGGACAGGTCGCTCAGCAGATCAAGAAGGATCGCCTCAAGCGCGCGCGGATCTGGTGACTGTGCGATGTCGCTGCGCGCGCGCGTCACGGCAGCAGGTGCCACCTTGCCACGGGGTTCAGGATTGACTGACATTGTCGAAACCGGCGCTCCTGTGCTCAATGCGGGCGGCTCAATCCAGTGTCTGCGGCGCTCGAAGACGGTTCCGGGCAAGGAGACGCGTCGCGTGTCGCGGGGCTCGCCGGCCCTACTCCAATCGACCTCTGCCCCGGCGGACCACAGCGACCCGATTGCTGACGCAAAGACCTGACAATCGTCCGCCTCCGTGCCGTGACCTGGAAGCGACTGAACGGAGCGGACGGGTCCGTTGCGCCCGAGCGTCTGGGCGGCGAAGGCCGAGAGCACAGCCCCCGGCCCGACTTCCAGAAATGCGCTGGGCGCGTCCGCCCCCAACGTATCCAACGCCTGCGCAAAGTCGACACGCGCACGCGCTTGTCTTGCCCAATAGGCCGGCTGGCAGGCCTGTTCTTTCGACATCCACGTGCCTGTGACCGTGGAGATGATCGGAATGCGCGGCGCTTGAAGCCGCAAACCGGCGAACTCCTGTTCCAGCGCCTCCGCCACATCGGTCATCATGTGAGAATGGAAGGCGTGCGACGTGTGCAGGCGCCCTGCCGAGAGGCCAGCCGCCTCCAGCCTCTCTTCCAGCGCCTCGATCGCATCGAATGGCCCCGACACCACCAGCATGTTGGCAGCGTTTCTGGCCGCGAGATCCACACTGTGGTCCATGTATTGCTTCAGCGTCTCTTCGGAGGTACGGACAGCGAGCATGGCGCCCTCTGGCTGGTCCTGCATCAGCTGGCCACGCCGCGCGATCAGACGGACGCCCTCTTCGAACGTCATCACGCCCGAGATCACAGCCGCCGAAATCTCGCCAACCGAATGACCGATCAAGACGTCGGGACCGATCCCGCGGCTGTCCCAGAGACGCGCAAGGGCGACCTCGGTCAGGAAAAGGGCGGGTTGCGTCAGCCGCGTGTCGCGCAGCGCCCGCGCCGCCGCATCTGGCGACATGTCCCGCGAGAGCAGGACGTCGCGAATGTCCTCACCTAGGAGGGGGCGCAAGATCTCGGCCCCGTCGTCGATGACACGGGCATAGCACGGCTCCGCCTCATAGAGGCCAGCGCCCATGCCCGGATATTGGGCGCCCTGCCCTGGCAGCAGAAAGACGATGCGCGCCGTCCCCGAAACCGGCATTTTCGAAGCGCGCGCCGCACGGAGCGCCAGGGCCGCCTCGCCGGGCGTAGTGGCCGCGATTGCCAGACGCAGCGGCTCTGACGCGCGGCCATGCTGGAGGGTCGCCGCAACGCGCGACAGGTCGGGGGCATCTGCACGGTCGCACACGTCTGCCAGTTCTTGCGCTGCGAGCTTGAGCGCGTCCGGGCTTCGCGCAGAGAGCGGGAAGACATGCGGGGCGCTTCTCTCGATGTGGTGTGCCCTGTGCTCGGCGTCTGCGGGTGCCGCCGTCAGGACAAGATGCGCATTCGTCCCACCGACACCGAAACTGGATACTCCTGCGGCGCGCCTTTTCTGCCAAGGCACTGCAGTGTCCGGCACAGCGAACGGTGTTCTGGCAAAGTCGATCCTCGGATTAGGCTGACTGAAGTGAGCGACCGGCGGGATTTCCTCATGTTCCAGCGCAAGGATGGTCTTGATCGCACCGAGAACACCGGCGGCGGCGTCCGAGTGGCCGATGTTGCCCTTGACCGAGCCGAGAAAGCACCGCGTTCCCGCTTGCGCCGTGCCCGTATCGAATGCGCGCGCCAATGCCTCGACCTCGATCGGGTCGCCCAGCGGGGTCGCTGTGCCGTGCCCTTCCACGTAGCCGATCTCGGACGCGCTGATCCCGGCATCCCTCTGCGCCGCCATAACCGCAAGCGCCTGTCCCGCGACCGACGGCGCGGTGTAGGCCATCTTGTCATCGCCGTCGTTGTTGAGCCCCACCCCGCGGATCACGGCCCGGATCGGGTCGCCATCGCGCAGCGCGTCGCCGAGGCGCTTGAGCACCAAAACGCCAGCGCCGTCGCCGAAAACGGTGCCATTCGCATCTGCGTCGTAGGGGCGGCAGGTGCCGTCAAGGCTTGCCATTCCGCCATCTTGTGCCACGTAGCCGCGCCGCTGCGGAAAGCTCACCGAGATCCCACCGGCCAGTGCCGCGTCCGCTTGCCCCGCGCGCAAGCACGCCACGGCCTGAGCAATTGCCACGAGTGAACCCGAGCACGCGGCTCCCACCGACATCGCCGGACCGGTCAGACCTAGGCGGTACGTCACGCGTGTCGCGAGCGAATCGACCGAATTCCCCGTGAGCCGCGCCATGTCGCCAAGCTGGTGCTCATGCGAAAAGCGTTCGACCTCGGAGCGGTCGCCAAGAAGGTTGTGCAAGAGGTAGGTGCTCTGGGTTGCCGCCGCAAAGACGGCAGTGGCGGACCCCTTTCCCACCATCCCCGCATCGTCGAGCGCATGTCGGCACAGTTCAAGAAAGAGCCGCGCCTGAGGGTCCATCTTGTCGGCATCGCGGGGGCGAATGCCAAAGTAAGCCGCGTCAAAGAGATCCGGATCTTCGATCACCGGACGCGCGGCAACGAAACCCGCCATATCCTGTTCGGAGACGCCCTGCATTTGCTCCAGCTCGGTCCCGTCGAACACCGTGACGAGGGATTGACCGTTCCGCATCGCCGACCAGAACGCATCGAGCGCCGCGCGGCCGGTTTCCCGCAGGCCCGGAAGCCGGGCGGCCATTCCGATAACGGCGATCGCATGCTGGTCATGGGGCGCGGGGCATCGCGCGCGCGCCACTTCACCCTCTTGCGATCCGGAGCCCGAGGACGCCGCCGCAGCAGCACCGGGTATCGCAAGCCGCGCAGCCTGATCCGCGAACCGGGGCGCGGCGAAGAGCTCCGCAATGGGGACCGGGCGCCCAAGTGCCGCTTCGATCCTCGCATGGGCCTCGATGAGCTGGAGCGAGTTTCCTCCCAATTCGAAGAACGTGGAGTCGTCAGCCGGCATGCCGCAGCCGAGAAGGGCGTCCCAGATCTCGCCAAGCAGGCCGCGCGTATCACGCGTCTCAGATTGGGATGACGTGGCGGGATCTGCGCGGCGCGATCCAGCAAGTCCCTCTGCCGCAAGACGCGCCCGATCCACCTTGCCCGCCGCCGTGAGCGGCATTTTGGGAACGGCCCGCAGCACGGCAGGCACGACCGCGTGGCCGAGCTGTGCCGCCACCGAGCTACGGATGGCCGAGGCAGCGGCGGTTGCTCCGCGCGCACTCAGCTCGGGCGTAAGCTCGATGGCGGCTTCCAGCGCCCTGCCCGAAGGTCGCTCGACCGACCAGACCGCCGCAGCCACGACCCCCGGCTCGGCTCCCAGCGCAGCCTCCAGCCCATCGAGCTCGACGCGCCGTCCACCGACCTTCACCTGGCGATCCACTCGCCCCCTGTGCTCGAAGGCTCCATCGTCGGTGATCCGCCCCAGATCACCGGTGCGGTAGACGATCCCCGCCTTGCCCTGACGCGGGTCGGGTATGAAGACCTCCGCGGTCTTCGACGTGCGGTTGTGATACCCAATAGCCACCGTCGATCCCGCGATGACGATTTCGCCCTCCGCTCCGGGCTCGGCTGGAAGCCACTTGCCGTCCGGCGCCATCAGGAACGCGTCGTAGCCGTGATATGGCTTGCCGATCGGTACGGATCCGGCTTCAGCCATCTCAAGGCTAATCCTTTGGTAGAGCGCTCCGACGCAAGTCTCTGTCGGACCGAAAGAATTATAGACGGCCATATCGGGCCATCTGGCCAGAAGGCGGGCGATATGCGGCGCCGACATCCGGTCCCCGCCCGAGAGGTTGAACCGCACGCTGGCGAATGCCTCGATGTCGTGGTCGATCACCACATGGTGCAGACCCGCATACCAGCCAACCGCTGTCACGGCGTGGTAGCGCATCGTGTCGGCGACCGCGCGCGCCGTTGGAGTATCGTCCTCCACGATCGCCAGCGCCGCGCCATTCAGGAGGGGGCACCAGATATCAAAGACGGAGCCGTCCGCCGCGAGCGTGCAGTGATGCAGGACAATATCGCCCGGCCCAAAGCCCATGAACCGCTGGAACGGATAGACGCTCAATGCTCGATTGGGCATCACCACGCCCTTTGGCGTCCCGGTCGTGCCAGAGGTATACATCACGTAGGCAGGCGCTTCCGGGTCATGCGGAAGGGGCGCTGCGATGACACCCCGCGTCTCGGTATCCCGCTCCGATATGGTGGTTTCGAGTTTGACCTGTCGGCACTCTGCTCCGAGGTCCGCCGCTGCCAGCGCCGCATAGCGCTCCTGCACAAGAACGACACGGAGTCCGAGATCTCTTGTGATGAACGCTAGCTGCTCGGGGGCGTGGGTCGGATCGAGCGGCACGTAGCCGGCGCCCGCCAGCGCCACTCCGAGCGTCGCAACCACGCCGGCCTCGGAGCGACTGGCATACACACCAACGAGATGCCCCTGCGTAATGCCCTCTGCCCGCAGTGTCCGTGCAATGCCTTCTGCCTTCCGCAGCACCTCACCGTAGCTGAGCGTGCGCCCGCGTGTCAGGATAGCCGGGGCGCCGGGCTGGGTTTCGGCGAGCGCCCGAAACCGGGCCGCCGCCCCCTGCTGGGCGGCTTCGTATACTGCGTCGGAATCGTTCACCCGTGTCACCATCACCCGTGCCCCAACGCTTGGAAGCGCCTTCACCGACGGTTGGTTTGACCAAGTCGGTAGGCGCACCAGAGACATTCCGCGCGCCACAACTTGCGCGCCGATCCAGAGGTGACACGCCCCCGTGTCTCACCTGCCTCCTCGGTAGAAGTCCGATCGTGAATCTGTCAACGAAATGGCAGACTTGGACAATGCTATCAGTTGGGATTCGCCTCCTAACACATTGAAATAAAGAAAATTCACCTCAATCCGAGCGAGTTCTCCGAAGCGTCAACAAAGCCCGCGCCTGGGCGCGATTGTCATGCTCTCTGGGTGCTTCCGAGCCTCGTCGTCTCGCGGATGCGTGAGGGAACGGGGCGAGTCGCCCAGTGTCGAGCGACAGCTGAGAGCGCCTCCTTCCCAGAGGCACCAGAATCGACCTGTCCAAAAAGACAGGGTTCGTTCTCGAACCGTGAACACTGATGTTCCCGCGCCGGGGGGACCGATTGCGGCGGATTTGTGTCAAACCCATGACGAGGGCTGGGTCCGCGAGGCCGAATCGAAAAGTGCCGTGAAAGCGGCGGTAAAGGTGGTAAATGAGTTTTCAGTCCAACACTCCCCAAGCGGTTTCCGCGGTACCTGTCGGGTGCGCGACGACCGGCTCGGGACAGCGTGTCGAACACAGTGACAGCGTGGGCACCCCACTGCTCAAGCTGTTGTTCGACAAGAGTTTTGCATGTTTTGCACTGCTCTTCTTCGCCCCGGTCCTCATCCTGATTGCCATCGCGTTGAAGCTGCGTGAGGGCGGTGATGTGCTCTACGCGCATGAGCGTATCGGGCAAGGGGGGCGGCGCTTCCGCTGCCTGAAGTTTCGCACCATGGTGCCTGACGCCGATCATCGGCTGACAGTGCTGTTGGCGGCCGATCCAAAGGCTCGGGAAGAGTGGGAGGTGTCGCGCAAGCTCATGAACGATCCGCGCGTTTCCTGCCTTGGGAAATTCCTGCGCCGGACGAGCCTTGACGAGTTGCCGCAGTTTTTCAACGTGTTGCGTGGCGATATGTCGATTGTGGGTCCGCGTCCGATCGTTTCCGAAGAACTGCCGCTCTACAGCGAGCACATGGCTAGCTACATGTCTGTCCGGCCCGGGATCACCGGTCTCTGGCAAGTGAGCGGTCGGAGCGACACGACCTTCCAGGAACGCGTCGGCCTCGATGTTCTCTATGTCGAGAACCGGTCCGTTTGGCTGGACATGCAGATCATCTTCCGGACGGTATCGGTTCTCTTGTCCCAGAAAGGGGCGCGCTGAGGCCGGAACGCCACGCGTCAGAGAAGCCACGCAACGACAAGTGCCCAGGCTGCGAAACACAGAATAACGACCACCCGCCAGACCCAACGGCGCGACATCCCCGCCCAAGGCGGACATTCTTTGGCCGCGTTTCTTTGGGAGACACCTTGCATCGGTTCTTCTGAGTCCACGGGTTGGTCCTCGCGCTGTGTTTGCAGCTGAGCGTGGCAACAAAAGGGCATAGGGTCAAACAGGAGCGAGCAATGGATGGAGCGCGGCAAATTCATGCCGAAGGCGAAGTCGGAGACGCCACCGGATTGTCGACCGAAAACGCGCGTCCAGCCCCCGCGCGGCCTTCTATTGCCGTCGCCTCCCAGCCGGGCACCAAGACCGGCGGCGCGCTCATCGTCGGAATACCGACGCTTGGACGCGCGGAAATTCTGACGCCGACGGTACGAGCACTGGCAACTCAAACCCGCTTGCCGACGCGGGTAATCTTGTCGGTCACAGGGCCGCAGGACTACTCGCCAAATCTCGCGGCAAGCGTGCCCTTTCCTGTCGACGTGATCGAGGGAAGCAAGGGCCTCTGTGCACAGCGCAACCGTATCCTCGACGCGCTTGATCCCGAAGACACGATTCTCTTTCTCGACGATGATTTCCTGCTCGCACCGGACTATCTGGCGCGGCTTGAAACCCTGTTTGCCGAGCATCCCGACATCGCAATGTTCACGGGCAAGGTCCTTGCCGATGGCGTCGTCGGTCCCGGTTTTGCACATGAAGACGGGACGCGGCTGCTCAAGTCAGGGCTGACCAAGGTTAAACCCGACGACGCCACCCTCAGCGACACATGGAATGGCTATGGATGCAACTTCGCCTTTCGAGCCTCGGATGTCGCAAAGCATGACCTGCGATTCGATGAATCGCTGCCGTTCTACGGTTGGCTCGAAGATGTCGATTTTTCGGGGCAGCTGGAGCCCCATGGCCGGATCTGCCAGGCGGCGTGCTTGCACGGTGTGCATCTCGGCGTGAAGGTCGCGCGCTCCCCCGGGCGCAGGCTTGGCTACAGTCAGATCGCGAACCCCGTGTACCTTTACCGCAAGTCGACGATGCGGTCAGAACACGCGCGCGAGTTGATCTTGCGCAACCTTGCCTCGAACCTCCTCTACAGCCTCCGTCCGCGCCCTTGGGCTGACAGCCGGGGACGGCTCGTCGGCAATCTGATGGCCCTGTGGGATCTCGCGCGCGGCCGGTTGGATCCCGGCCGGATCCGAGAACTGTAGGCGCTGCGTCGGCGCTTTCCCGAGCCCGAACAGCTCTCAACAGGCCTGAATTCCCCATCTTTCGAGCGCTCTGCATGATCGAGGACACCCAAGATCCGGAATGAATGCCATAGTTTTCGCCCCCTCCGAGCCTAGCGCATGCTTCCGCCGCACGCAGTCGGATCAAGGGTAGCAAAGGCGTGCTCGCACGCTTCCGTCGGCCCGCGCCGAAGGCAGATGCGGCGTAGATGTGACACCCGTTTATCCGCACGCGCGAGAGACCGCTTGCCATGCCCATGGATCAATTGACGAAATCACTCGAACACGCTACATGCCCGTCACGTGGCGATACGCGCCACAAGACGACGCCGGGGCGTCGATTACGTCCCGTATTCAGCAGCATGGGCATGCGGCCCGCCGATAATCTGGGACGTACATGACTAGTTTTGCTGACTTGAAGTTGGACTCCAAGGTCCTCAAAGCCGTTGAAGAAACGGGCTACACCACCCCGACGCCAATCCAGGAAGGCGCCATCCCTCCCGCGCTCGAAGGGCGCGATGTGTTGGGAATCGCTCAGACCGGAACAGGCAAGACCGCCTCGTTCACATTGCCGATGATCACGCTATTGAAGCGCGGCCGGGCGCGCGCGATGATGCCGCGCAGCCTTGTACTCGCGCCCACGCGCGAGCTTGCGGCACAGGTCGCCGAGAACTTCGACGCGTATGCAAAGTACACCAAGCTCACCAAGGCCCTGCTGATCGGGGGTGTCTCCTTTGGCGAGCAGGACAAGCTGATCGGCAAGGGCGTTGACGTGCTCATCGCGACGCCGGGTCGACTGCTCGACCATTTCGAGCGCGGCAAGCTCATTCTCGCGGACGTGAAGGTCATGGTGGTCGACGAGGCTGACCGCATGCTCGACATGGGGTTCATCCCGGACATTGAGCGTATTTTCGGTCTGACCAACCCGCTCGTCCGCCAAACCCTGTTCTTCTCGGCGACGATGCCGCCGGAAATCGAGCGCCTCACCAAAACGTTCCTGTCGAACCCGGCCAAGGTAGAGGTTGCCCGGCAGGCGACAACGTCCGACACGATCGCGCAGGGCTGCGTGCAGTTCAAACCTTCCCGGAAGGACCGCGCCGCCTCGGAAAAGCGCGGCATCCTGCGCGATCTGATCGTGTCTGAGGGCGAGGAATGCCGGAACGCCATCATTTTCTGCAACCGCAAGGTCGATGTGGACGTGGTTGCGAAGTCGATGAAGAAGCATGGCCTCAATGCCGAGCCGATCCACGGTGATCTCGATCAGTCCCACCGCACGCGCACGCTTGACGGCTTCCGCGATGGCACGATCCGGTTCCTTGTCGCCTCCGACGTCGCTGCACGCGGGCTCGATATCCCCAACGTGAGCCACGTCTTCAACTTTGACGTTCCGAACCATGCGGAAGACTACGTGCATCGGATCGGAAGGACAGGGCGTGCCGGCAAGCTCGGGCGCACGTTCATGATCGCAACAACACCCGGCGACGACAAAGCACTTGCAGCAATCGAAGCCATGATCGAGCAGGACGTGCCAAAGATCGAGCGCCCCGCGCGATCGGACGGTGGCGCAACGACAGACAGCGAAAAGCCACGGCGTAGCCGGAGCCGGAAGCCCGAGACGGTTTCTGAAGAGCCCGCCGAAGTGGTGGAAGAGGCCGCCGCCGCTCCTGCGCCTGACGCACAGGTGCGCGACGATGACGCGTCCTCGCGCAGACCCCGCAGATCCCGAGGCGGTCGCGGGCGCCGCAACGAGGACAATGGCGCGCCTGTCGTCGGCATGGGCGACCATGTTCCAGAGTTCCTGCTGCGGTCGTTCGCCTAGGCTACGCCTGAAATAGCACCCGGTCGAATTGACGGGCGCGGAGCATGAATGCGCCTGCGGGGCATAGTTTGCGCGCGCCCCTCAGGGGCGGGCACGACACTCCTCTCAAGCTGAAGTTGCTGTGTTGCGCCCGCACGATCGACGGACGCACGCGGCCCTCACGACAATCTGGATACGACGATTGTCACCTCGGGTTTGCGACCGATCTCTTCGGCGCAGACCTGACGCACAGCGCGCCGAAGCATTTCCTCGAGCTTGTCGTCATCGGCGAGCACTGCATCGTCCGCGCGCGCGAGGGCCTGCGCCGTATCCGCTTCGACAAGCTCCACGAGCGGCGCACGAGACCGCCCCTCTGCCGGCAAACCCATGGATTCCGCCCATGGGTCACCGAGTGGATCATCGTTCACATCGAGCAGCAGCGTCAGCATGACATGCCCGTTGAGCGCCATGCGGATTCGCCCGCGTACCACACCCTCGAGCGCACCGATCTTGACGGAGCCATCGAGATACGTCCGCCCCGCCTCCACATGCTCGGCCACCTTCGGCTCGGGCCCGGTCAGATCCAGCATCGTGCCATTGGTCGCGATTGCCGACGGCAAGCCACGTGCGCGCGCTATCTCGGCATGACGCCGCAGCATGCGGTGCTCCCCGTGCATCGGGACAAGCATCTCCGGGTGAACAAGCTCGTGCAGCATCTCCAGATCCGGGCGATTGGCATGGCCTGACACGTGATAGTCGGAGGTCGAATCGTCGACGACATCCACGCCCTTTACCGAGAGCTGGTTGATGATCTCGATGACGCCACGCTCATTGCCGGGGATCGTCTTGGACGAGAAGAGAAAGAGATCCCCATCCTTCAGCTCCAACCCCAGATACTTCCCGCGTGCGAGCTGCGCCGATGCGGCGCGGCGCTCGCCCTGGCTGCCCGTGACGATCAGCATGAGGTTCTCCCGGGGAATGCCCGTGGCTTCCTCAGCGGTCACAAACGGTGGGAATCCGGTTGCGACGCCCGTTTCCTCGCCAACCTTTACCATGCGCTGCATCGCGCGCCCGAGCAGGCAGACGGAGCGCCCCGCGGCCACCCCGGCCTCCGCCAGCGTCTTCACCCGCGCCACGTTCGAGGCAAAGGTCGTTGCCACGACCATGCCACCGGTGTGTCCCGCGACGAGTTCGGTGATCTTGGGCCCAACGGTGCTTTCCGAACGACCGGGATGGGCGACGCCGATGTTCGTGCTGTCACAGGTGAGCACCTTCACACCGGCATCCGCGACCTGCCCCCAAAGCGCTGGATCGAACGGCTCGCCAACGACGGGATTGCCATCGAGCTTGAAGTCACCGGTATGCACGACGCGCCCCGCGGGCGTGTCGATGATCAGCGCTGAGCTTTCCGGGATCGAATGCGAAACGGGCAGGAACGAGAGGCGGAACGGACCCGCCTCGATCTCCTCGGGGAAGGGATGTGCGACATGAAGGGCAGATGCGGGCTGGCCCTGCTCCTCGAGCTTGCGCAGCGCAAGCGCGGCGGTGAACCGGCGGGCATAGACAGGTGCCTGTAGCTCTCCCCAGAAATGCCCGAGCGCTCCGATATGGTCTTCGTGGCCGTGGGTGATGACAATCGCTTCCAGCCTGTCACGGCGTTCGATCAGCCAGGACATGTCCGGCAAAATCAGATCGACCCCCGGTGACGTGTCCATGTTGGGGAAGGTTACGCCGAGGTCCACGAGGACGAGGCGTTCCTTGTCCGGCGCCCCGTAGCCATAGACGTAGGCATTCATGCCGACCTCCCTGCCCCCCCGAGTGGGAGGTAGATGAGACGAGCGTTGGAATCGGTCATTTGGGGGTGCCTGTGCGATTGTTGTAGTTATGGATGACGGTCAACCCGTGCATCGTCAGGTCGTCTTCGAGAATGTCGAACACGGTATCGCCCTGCAGAAAGAGCGGCGCAAGGCCCCCGGTACCGATCACCCGCATCGGCGCCCCATATTCCGCCCGGATCCGCGTGCTGACCTCGCGGACAAGCCCGAGATATCCCCAGAAGACGCCGGATTGCATACACGCCACCGTGTTGGTTCCGATCACCTTCTCCGGCTTCGAGATGTCGACGTGCGGCAAGGCCGCGGCCGCCATGTGCAAGGCTTCAAGCGACAGGTTCACTCCCGGCGCAATCACGCCACCGACGTAGGCTCCGTCTTCCGCCACGACATCGAAGGTGGTCGCCGTCCCGAAGTCGACGATGACAATGTTGCCGCCATGGCGGTCGTGGGCCCCTGCGGCGTTTACCAGCCTGTCCGGCCCAACTTGCGTTCCCAGGTCCACCCGTGGCTCAACAGGCAGCGCGCAGTCAGGTTTTCCGACGACCAGCGGCCGGGTGTTAAAATACCTGTCCGTAAGGACCCGAAGGTTGAAGACGACGCGGGGCACGGTGGAAGAAATGATGACGTCCGTGATTTTCACGCCATCGGGCCCGTTCAACCCATGATGCTCCAGCAGTGTCCGGAACCAGACGAAGTATTCGTCTGCGGTGCGTTGGTGATCGGTTGCGCATCTCAGGGTCAGCAGGAACTCCGTTCCGTCCCAGATGGAGAATACGGTGTTTGTGTTGCCGCAATCGATGCACAGGAGCATGGTGCCCTCCGTTTCAGCCGAAAAACACGTCTCCGGCGGTGATCTTTTGCACCCCGTTGGGTGTCTGCACGACGAGGCGACCGTGCTCGTCGATCGTCTCGAAGCGACCGTGAAGCGTCTCGCGCGGCGTGCGCGCGCGGATGTCCTGCCCGACACCGGCGGCCCGACGCAGCCAAAGGAGCCTCAGGGCGTCGAACCCCGTCTCGCGCCACATCTTGGCGTAGAGCTGCATGTGAAAGGCCAGCGCAACCAGGGTCTCGGATGGATCGACAACAGCCACGCCCGCGTCCCGAAGCGATATGGCCGGCAGCGCGCCCGACTCCAGATCATCTGGATCGGGTGTCGCGACTAGGTTCATGCCGATCCCGACCGCAAGCCAATTGACAGCCCCACCCTGCCCCGAGGATTCGAGCAGGATACCGGACACCTTGCAGCCATCGAGCAGCACGTCGTTGGGCCACTTGTTGGAAAGCCGCGCCCGATCGACGTGGAGAGCAAGCGTGTCATAGACCGCGAGTGCGGCTTGAAATGACGTCAGCGCAATATCGGCGGGCGGGCGCTCCGGTCGCGTCAGGAACGTCGCGGCGAAGTTGCCCTTCGGCATCGACCACGCGCGCCCCTGCCGACCGCGCCCCGCAGTCTGCCTGCGTGCCATGATCCAGATGTCTTTCGCGGGCGGAGCGCGGCGCTGCGCCTCCGCCATCGTGCTGTCGACCTCGTCCAGCACAACGCGCTCGACCCCTTCGGGCCAGAGCGGCAGACGCGTGTCAGTTGACAAGGCTGGCCGCCGCCTGCGCGGCGAGCGTATCCACCCCGAAGAGGTTGATGACGCCGAGCACGGTCGCCGCGGCAGAGACCATCAGGAAGCCCCATTGCACAGCGCCCATCTGCCCGTCGATCCGCTCCGCTTCGGCAGAGCCGAAGTACATGAAGTAGACGATCCGCAGGTAGTAGAACGCACCAATCACCGACGCGACCGCACCGGCCACCGCGAGCCATGCGAGCCCGGCGTCGACTGCCGCCACGAGCACGGCGTACTTTGCAAAGAACCCGATCAGGGGCGGCACACCCGCCATCGAGAACATCAGGATAAGGATCGCGAGGGCCTGTGTCGGATGCTTTTCGGAGAGCATCGAAAGCGACTCGATCCGGGTCACGGCATGACCGTCCCGGGTCATCGACAGGATGAAGGCGAACGCGCCGATGTTCATCGTCACGTAGATCGCCATGTAGAGCAGCATGGCCTCCACCCCGGCTGCCGTGCCAGCCGAAAGGCCGATGAGGGCGTAGCCCATATGGGAGATGGACGAATAGGCCATGAGGCGCTTGATGTCCCGCTGCCCGATCGCAGCGATCGCACCCAGAAACACCGAAAAGACGGCGAGGAAGGCCACGATCTGCTGCCAATCACTGACGGCGTTGCCGAACGCGTCGTGCATGACGCGGGCGAACATCGCCATCGCGGCAACTTTGGGTGCCGTCGCGAAGAAGGCCGTGATCGGCGTCGGAGCGCCTTCGTAGACGTCCGGTGTCCACATGTGGAATGGCGCGGCGGACACCTTGAAGGCCAGGCCGGCCGACATGAACGCGATCCCGATCAGAAGCCCGATCCCGATCTCGCCATCGTTTGCCGCTACGATGATTCCGTCAAACTCGGTCGTGCCTGCGTAGCCGTAGACCAGCGAAGCCCCGTAGAGCAGCATTCCGGACGAAAGCGCGCCGAGGACGAAGTACTTGAGCCCGGCCTCTGTCGATTTCACGCTGTCACGCCGGAGCGACGCCACGACGTAGAGAGACAGCGCCTGAAGCTCGAGCCCCATGTAGAGCGCGATCAGGTCCCCTGCCGAAACCATGACCATCATGCCCACCACGGAAAGCACGATCAGGACCGGGTATTCAAAGCGCAGCAGGTTCCGCTCCGCCATGTAGTTCTCGCTCAAAAGCAGGATGGCGGCGGCGGAAAGCAGGATTGTGATCTTTGCGAAGTGGGCGAACCCGTCGTCGACGAACATGCCTCCGAACGCCTCGCGCGCGCCCGCGGGAGAGAGGCCCAGCCACGCCGCAGTCGAGGCCAGGACCGCCGCTGTAACCCAAACGAGTAGCGGCGCCATGCCATCCTTCGTGGTGTAGACGGCGAGGATCAGCGCCACCATCGCGTAGACGGAGAGGAAGATCTCGGGCAGCAGGATCGCGATATCAGGACCCATGGATTACTCTCCCTGGCCGGCGATCATTGTGTCGCCCGCCTCCAACAATGCAGTTTCGTACTGGCCGACGAGATTGGCGACCGACGGCCCGATGATGTCTGTCGCGAGGCTCGGGTAGACCCCCAGCAGCAGCGTCATCACCACGAGCGGCGCGAAGATCGCGCGCTCGCGTGGCGTCATGTCGGTGATCGAGCGCAGGCTCTCCTTGATGAGGTCTCCCAGGGCGACCCGGCGGTATAGCCAGAGCGCATAGGCCGCCGAGAGGATCACGCCCGTGGCCGCCACGAACGCGACCCAGGTATTGACCTGGAACACCCCGACGATGGTCAGGAATTCGCCGACGAAGCCCGAGGTGCCGGGCAGGCCGACGTTGGCCATCGTGAACAGCATGAACACCAGCGCATAGACCGGCATCCGGTTCACGAGCCCGCCATAGGCATCGATCTCGCGGGTATGCATCCGGTCATAGATCACGCCGACGCAGAGAAAGAGCGCGCCCGAAACAAACCCGTGGGAAATCATCTGGAAGATCGCACCGTCGATGCCCTGCTGGTTGGCCGCAAAGATGCCCATCGTCACGTATCCCATATGGGCGACGGAGGAGTACGCGATGAGCTTCTTCATGTCGGACTGCGCAAGCGCCACAAGCGAGGTGTAGACAATCGCGATGGCCGAGAGCCACAGCACCAGCGGGGCCATGATGTCCGACGCGACAGGGAACATCGGGATCGAGAAGCGCAGGAAGCCGTAGCCGCCCATCTTCAAGAGGATCGCCGCCAGCACCACCGAGCCCGCCGTGGGTGCCTGCACGTGCGCGTCCGGCAGCCAGGTGTGCACCGGCCACATCGGCATCTTCACCGCGAACGACGCAAAGAACGCCAGCCAGAGCAGCGTCTGCAACCCGCCAATGACCTGAATGCCCAGCACGCTGAACGTCTCGGTGCCAAAGGAATGATTCAGCAGCGTCGGGATGTCCGTTGTTCCTGCGTCCACGAACATGGCGATCATCGCCACGAGCATCAGGATCGAGCCGAGGAACGTGTAGAGGAAGAACTTGAACGATGCGTAGACCCGGTTCGCCCCGCCCCAGATCCCGATGATGAGGAACATCGGGATGAGCCCTGCCTCGAAGAAGAGGTAGAAGAGCACAAGATCGAGCGCCGTGAAGACGCCGAGCATCAGCGTTTCAAGGAGCAGGAACGCGACCATGTACTCCTTCACGCGGAATTTGACGTCCCAGCACGCCGCGATGGTCAGCGGCATCAGCATCGTCGTGAGCATCACGAAGAGGATGGAGATCCCGTCGACGCCCATCTTGTACTGAAGTCCCAGCAGCCACTCGCGCTCCTCGACGAACTGGAAGTCCGTGTTCTGCGGATCGAACCCGGCGAGCAGGAAGAGCGAGATCACGAAGGTCGCTGAGGTGGCGATCAGCGCGAGCCACTTGGCATTGTTCTGCGCTGCCTCGTCCTCTCCGCGCAAGAAAAGCGCGAGGATGACGGCGGCAATGGTCGGCAGAAAGACGATGATTGAGAGCAAGTTGTCCATTACCAGAGTCCATTCCACCAGGCGAGGAAGAGCGCGACCGGCAGCATCACCACCAGCACCGCAACAAGGATCGCGCCGAAGTAGATCGTCGCCACGAAGACTGCTGTACCGGATGCCACGAGCCCGACACGCGCCAGATTGCGGGTCCGCCGATCCTCATCGCCGAGAAACCAGGCCGATAGCAGCATCACGCCGACGCAAGGGGCGAGGATGAGCCAGTATTGCATCGGCATCGTCAGGCCCCCGCCAGCATGAGGTACATGACGATGAAGACGATCCCGAGGACCATCGCGAAGGCGTAGTGGAAGATGTAGCCAGACTGCATCCGCCCCGCGATCCGCGTGAAGAACGGGATCACTCCCATCGCAAGGCCATTGATGCCCCCGTCGATGATGTTGCCGTCGCCGCGTTTCCACAGCAGATCCCCGAGGAACCGCATCGGGCGCACCACGGTCACGTTATAGATCTCGTCGAAGTACCACTTGTTCAGCAGGAACAGGTAAAGCGGGCGCTGGTTCTTGGCGAGCTTGGCGGGCAGTTCGGGCCGCTGCATGTACATCAGCCACGCGAGATAGAGCCCGAGCAGCATCGCCCAGAACGGCGCCGTCGTGACCCACCACGGAACATAGTGCGCATCATGGATCACGTGGTTGTCCGGTGCGAAGTAGATCGCGCCTTCACCCGGCTGCTGTATCGGCTGTCCGCTTCCGTGATCGTCCCCATGTTCGTCGCCGTGCGCTTCGTCGCCGTGCCCGTCATCGGCCGCATCAGTTGCGTGGCTTTCGTCACCCGTCGCGTGCGCCGCCATGGGCAGCGCGGGCGCGGCTGCGTATTCCTCTTCGATCACGTAGGGAATGCCGAAGAACGCCCGGATCTCGTGCTCTTCACCGAAGAACGGCTTGACGAAGACCATCCCGGAAAAAATCGCACCGAACGACAGAACACCCAGAGGAATGAGCATGCTGCGCGGGCTCTCATGCGCGTGCTCGTGGGTGTGCTTGTCCCCGCGTGGCTCGCCATAGAACGTCAGGAAGATCGTCCGCCAGTTGTAGAAAGCCGTCATGACAGCGGCAACGATCAGCAGGATAAACACCCCGCGTCCGTAGTTCCCATGCGCGGCATAGACCGCCTCCACAATCGCATCCTTCGACACGAACCCGGCCAGCCCGATCGGAAAGCCGAACCATTGCAATGACATCGGAATGCCGACGCCGGTGATCGCGAATGTGCCGATCATCATCGCCCAGAACGTGTAGGGCATCTTGTGGCGCAGCCCGCCATAGTTCCGCATGTCCTGCTCGTGGTGCATCCCGTGGATCACCGACCCGGCGCACAGGAAAAGCAACGCCTTGAAGAACGCGTGTGTGAGCAGATGGAACATCGCCAGCGGGTACGCCCCAACGCCCGCGGCGGCGAACATGTAGCCGAGCTGCGAACACGTGGAATAGGCGATGACCCGCTTGATGTCGTTCTGCACAAGGCCGACGGACGCCGCGAAAAGCGCAGTGAAGGCGCCGATGTAAGCCACCAGAAGCATCGCGTTGGGCGCGAATTCCATAATCGGCGACATGCGGCAGACGAGGAAGACGCCCGCCGTCACCATCGTCGCGGCGTGGATCAGCGCGGAGACGGGCGTTGGCCCTTCCATCGCATCCGGCAGCCACGTGTGCAGGAAAAGCTGGGCGGACTTGCCTGCCGCACCCACGAAGAGCAGGAATGCCACGACCTCTGCTGCGTTCCACTCTCGCCACAGGAAGGTGATCTGCGTCTCCGCGATCTCGGGCGCAGCGGCGAAGATGTCAGAGAAGGCGACGCTGTCGACCAGGAAGAAGAGCGTCGCGATGCCCAGAAGGAAGCCGAAATCACCGACCCGGTTCACGATGAACGCCTTCATCGCCGCCGCCCCTGCCGACGGTTTCTTGTAATAGAAGCCGATGAGCAGATACGAGGCGACGCCAACCCCCTCCCAGCCGAAGAAGAGCTGCACAAGATTGTCCGCCGTCACCAGCATCAACATCGCAAAGGTGAAGAACGACAGGTAGGCAAAGAAGCGGGCCCTGTAGTGCTCGTCTTCCTTGAAGTTCTCGTCGTGCGCCATGTAGCCGAAGGAATAGAGGTGCACGAGCGCCGAGACCGTCGTGATCACGATCAGCATGATCGCGGTCAGGCGATCCATGCGAATGGACCAGTCCGCCACGAGGCTGCCGCTATCGATCCAGCGCAGAAGCGTAATTGTCTCGGTCGTGCCGTCGTGGGCGATGAAGACGACCCACGACAGGAAGGCCGACAGAAAGAGAAGGCTCGTCGTCAGTACTTGGCCGGCATATTCGCCGATGACGCGCCAGCCAAAGCCGCAAATCAGGGCTCCAACGAGGGGAGCGAGAAGGATGATCGTTTCCATTGCGTCAGCCCCGCATGTTCGAGACGTCTTCGACCGCGATGGTTCCGCGGTTCCGGAAGAAGCAGACGAGGATGGCAAGGCCGATTGCGGCCTCTGCAGCGGCGACTGTCAGCACGAACAGGGTGAAGACCTGCCCGGTGATATCCCCAAGATATGCCGAGAACGCGACGAGGTTGATGTTGACCGCGAGCAGAATGAGCTCGACCGACATCAGGATGATGATCACGTTCTTGCGGTTCAGGAAGATCCCGAAGATCCCGATCACGAAGAGCGCAGCGGCCACGCTGAGGTAGTGTTCTAGTCCGACCATCAGATCCTCACACAGGCTGATACGTTGCGCTTCTCAGACGACACCGTTCCGAAGGTCCTGGTGCGCCCGACCGCGTCCGCAGACGCCGTGATGGTATCAACCAGATCTGCGGACACTGCACCGCAACGAATGCGCGCAGGGGCGAAACCCACGCAGGCTGAGAGGCGAGTTGCGCCCATCTGTCCCTCTCCTTGCCGCGTCGCGTTGATCGCGATTGTTGCGGCGGTTCGTGCCAACGAATTTTCGTACGAAAATTCGCCCCCGCGCCCCTGACGAGGGACGCGCCTTACTCAGAGGCCCTGTCCGGGCTTCACGTCCTTGAGCTCCATCGCCTTGGCCGGGTCACGATACATCTGCGCGAGGATATCCTGGCGCTTGATGTCCGCACGATGCCGCAGCGTCAGAACGATCGCCCCGATCATCGCCACCAGAAGGATCAGCCCGGCGAGCTGGAACAGCAAAAAATACTTGTCGTAGAGCACCATACCCAGTGCGGCTGTATTGTGCGCACCCTCCGGCGTCGCCTCGGGGCTCTGCAGCACAGCCACGCCATCGGCCGTGGCCCACGAGCCCAGAACGAGAGCCAGTTGCATCAGGAGGACGACCCCGATCAGCCCCGCAAGCGGCACGTACTTGGCCATCTCGGCGCGTAGAGCCGCAAAGTCGACATCGAGCATCATCACCACAAAGAGGAACAGCACCGCGACCGCGCCGACATACACGATCACCAGCAGCATCGCGACGAACTCCGCCCCAAGCAGGACGAACATGCCAGCCGAGGACAGAAACGCGAGTATCAGCCACAATACCGAATGGACGGGATTGCGGCTGACCACCACGAAGAGCGCCGCCGTCACAACCGTGATCGCAAACGCATAGAAGGTGATGTCGACGACCGTCACGTATCATCTCCCTTGTCCGCCTCGGCGCGCTCCGCGATCACCGATTGCGCCAGCTGCATGGCCTTCGTCATCGCGGGCACCCCGCCGAAAACCGCCATCTGGCCAATGGTTTCCGCCACTTCCTGGGGCGTCGCGCCAGCTTCGAGGGCGTGGCGGACGGTAATCCGGATCTGATCCTCCGCCTGCGCGCCCATGACCGTAAGCGCCGCGAGCGTTACGAGCAGCCGCGTTTTCGCGTCCAGGCCTTCGGGGTTGAACGTCCGCCCCATGGTCATCTCGAGCGCATCTTTTGGCATGGTCGGAAACCACTCGTCCAATGCCGGTGCCTTGAACGTCTCCATTGCCGGGTTCCAAGCCTTCGCCATCTGCGTCGACTGATCCATCATCTGCTGGAACACCTTCGTGAAATCCGGGGTCATCTCATCCCCCTCTCGATCTTGTCCATTCTCATCTCCAGCGTTTGCACGCGTGCGATCAGTTGCTCGATCAGTGCCGTCGGGTCCCCGCCCCCATCAGACACATCCGATCCCTCCGACCCGGTATCGCCTTCAGACAGGCTCAGGAACGCGATCGGACCTGAATTCGCGGGCTCCCAAGCCGTCGGATCCTCGCGGAAAGCCGCTTTCAGACGCGCACGAAGGTCATCCACGGCCGCGTTCCACTCCGATAGCGTCTCCGGATCTTCGCCCCAGAGGTCGGCCAACGCGGATCCCTCGTCCGATGCCAAAGCGAGTCCGCGCAGCGCGAGATCCGCGAGCCCTTTTGTTCCCGCCAGTCCCTCAAGACGCGGCGCGAGATCCCGGCGCACGTCGTCTGGAACAGGGCCGGGCGCGCCAAGGGCCATGGCAATAGCTTCGCATGCGGCAATGATCGATGCGCCCTGCTCCACCGGATCGGGCTCCAGAACTCCAGCGACAGGCGGCCATACCGCGCATTCGATCGACGCAGTTACCCCAACCGCTCCCAGGTCCGCCGTTTCGGCGACCCAGTCCAGCGCGATGTCGTTTTCAAAGGCTCCTGCGCCCCAGGCTCCCATCGGTCCGGTTCCTCAGCGGTAGGGTGCGTCGATTTCGAGGTTGCGTGCGATCTCGGCCTCCCAGCGTTCCCCGTTCGCGAGCAACTTGTCCTTGTCGTAGAACAGTTCCTCGCGGGTTTCGGTGGCAAACTCGAAATTCGGCCCCTCCACGATGGCATCGACCGGGCACGCCTCCTGGCAGAACCCACAATAGATGCACTTCGTCATGTCGATGTCGTAGCGCGTCGTGCGGCGCGAGCCATCGTCGCGCGGCTCGGCGTCGATGGTGATCGCCTGTGCCGGGCAAATCGCCTCGCAAAGCTTGCACGCAATGCAGCGCTCTTCCCCATTGGGATACCGGCGCAGCGCATGCTCACCTCGAAACCGCGGGCTGAGCGGCCCTTTCTCATGCGGATAGTTGATCGTTGCTTTTGGCGCGAAGAAGTAGCGCAAGCCCAGCTTCATGCCCTTGAAGAAATCCACGAGCAGGAAGTACTTGCCAGCGCGTTGCCAGTCGATTGCCGTCATTGCGTGACCTCCATAGGGGGGTGCGTCTTGGCGGTTTGGATATGATCGGGTGCGCGCATCCTCTCAGCTCTCCTCAGATCCCTGCAGCCGGCCAGCGGGCCCAGAAGCCGCCCAGCACCTCGAACTTGGCCAGGAAAGCGACCAGCACGACCCAGCCGAGCGAGAACGGCAGGAAGACCTTCCAGCCCAGCCGCATCAGCTGATCGTAGCGGTAGCGTGGCACGATGGCCTTCACCATCGCAAAGAGGAAGAAGAAGAACGCCATCTTGCCGACCATCCAGAGCGCGCCGTCTGGCAGGCCGGGGATGGGCGAGAGCCAGCCGCCGAAAAAGAGCAGTGAGATGAGCGCGCACATCAGGAAGATGGCGATATATTCACCGGCCATGAACAGCAGGAAGGGCGTTGAGGAATATTCCACCTGGTAGCCTGCGACGAGCTCGGATTCCGCTTCGGGAAGATCGAAAGGCGGGCGGTTCGTCTCGGCCAGTGCCGAGATGAAGAAGAGGAACACCATCGGCAGGTGCGGCAGCCAGTACCAGTTCAGAAGGCCGGCATTGCCGTCTTGCGCCGCGACGATGGCACCGAAATTCATCGAGCCCGTCGAGATGATCACACCAATGATGATCAGGCCGATTGACACTTCGTAGGAAATCATCTGGGCCGCAGAGCGCAAGGACCCGAGGAAGGCGTACTTCGAGTTCGACGCCCATCCCCCCATGATCACGCCATAAACCTCGAGCGACGAGACCGCGAACACGTAGAGGATCGCGACGTTCAGGTCGGCCAGGACCCAGGTGTCGTTGAACGGGATCACCGCCCAGGCGATCATCGCCAGCACGAACGAGGCCATGGGAGCGAGCAGGAATACGGTTCGGTCCGCACCGGCCGGAACGACGATTTCCTTGACCACGTATTTCAGCGCGTCGGCGACCGTCTGCAAAAGCCCGAACGCGCCGACCACATTGGGGCCCCTGCGCATTTGCACGGCCGCCCAGATCTTGCGGTCCCCGTAGACGAGAAACAGCAGGCTCACCATCACGAAGCCCAAGACCAGGATGCACTGCATAAAGACCAGAAGGAAGATTCCGGCGGGGGTGGACATGAAGTCTGCCATTGGCCTGCTGCGTCTCCCTCATTCGCTTCCGGCGCGCCCAGAGGCGCATGCCGGCCAATTCCCGCTCAGACCGTCGGGATCCCCCGCGCCATGCAATCCTCAACCGTGACTTCGGCATCAATGGTTTGCACGCCCTGCGGCAGGGCCGGCGAGATTGTGTAAACCGCATCCGCCAGCCAGAGGGAACCCTCCTCAGCGACCCTTGTGCGCACATGTCGCGCGAAGCCGAAACCCCGGATCAGGGTGTATTGCGCCGCGGCGCAGCGGGCGTATTCATCCACATCCTCCGCGCTGGCCGCTCCGCGCATCGTGACGACGATATTCACAAGGTCATCGGACAGAAGCTGCGTTTGCACCCCAAGATACGTTGCCTCGGGCGGCGCCTCGGGGCGCTCAAGCGGGTTTGGCGCGCTCGGTGGCGCGGGGACGCAGGCCACAAGGGCCAACGCACAGGCACAGACGCTCCAACCCGGGGGGAGGCTCGCGACGAGACGCAAGGCGCGCCCGCCCGGCTACTCCGCAGCCAGCGAGGGGCCGCTGTCGCGCGTTTGCTGGAGATGTGCCAGTTCCGCCATCAGCTGGGACGCACGCGCGATCGGATTGGTCAGCCAGTAGCCGGACAGGGCAAGCCCGAGATCGCCCTCCGCCAGCGCGCCTGCTTCCGGCAGGCTTTCCGGCGCTGCGTTCTCGGGAACGCCGTCGACCTCCCGAAGATGCGGCACTGCCTTGACCAGCGCAGTCCGCAGCTGGGCCAGGCTGTTCCAGGGCTGCGCCTCTCCGAGCTCTGCCGAGAGCGCGCGCAGGATCGCCCAGTTTTCCTTGGCGTCTCCGGGTGGGAAACCGGCGCGCAGCGCCATTTGCGGCCTGCCCTCGGTGTTGACAAAGAGGCCCTGCTCTTCGGTGTAGGCGGCGGCAGGCAGGATGATGTCGGCCCGGTGAGCGCCCCGGTCCCCGTGGCTGCCTTGATAGATCACTGTCGGTCCGGCTGGAATGTCGATCTCGTCGACCCCGAGCGCAAAGACCGTCTCCGCGCCCTCCATGGCTGCAGAAAGGCCACCCTCTGTGACCGCACCGACATCGAGGGCCCCCACCCGCGCCGCGGCGGTGTGCAGGATCAGAAGCTTGGCCTGAGCGGCCCGCGCGGCCTTCATCACGGTCGCGAGGACAGCCGCACCGTCGTCGCCCGCAAACGCACCCTGCCCCACGATGATGACACCGGGTTTGCCGTGCTTGTCCGAGTGGTCCATGTCGGCCACGTTGGCGAGCGAGGCTCGATCCGTTCCGAGGTGCACGTAGTCATAAGTCAGATCGACGTCTTCGCCAATCAACCCGACCGTTGCGCCGGACAGCCACGCCTTGCGGATGCGTGCGTTGAGCACGGGCGCTTCCGTCCTCGGGTTGGTGCCGACGAGCAGGATCATCTCCGCCCCGTCCACGTCCTCGATCGTGGCATCTCCGACATAGCCGTAGCGGCTGTCAGCGGGCAGCTGCGCGCCGTCGACGCGGCACTCGACCTTGCCGCCCTGCCCTTCGATCAAGTTCTTGAACGCAAAGGCCGCTTCTGTTGGCGCGAGATCGCCCACAAGGCCCGCCACGGTCTTGCCCTTGATCGCCACGGCGGCGGCGGCAAGCGCTTCGGGCCATGTGGCCGGCCGCAGTTTTCCATTTTCGCGCAGGTAAGGCTTGTCGAGCCGCTGCCGGCGCAGGCCATCCCAGACGTAGCGGGATTTGTCGGCCAGCCACTCCTCGTTCACCCCATCGTGGTTGCGCGGCAGGATGCGCATCACTTCGCGCCCCTTGGTATCCACCCGGATGTTGGAGCCGAGCGCGTCCATCACGTCGATCGTCTCGGTCTTGGTCAGCTCCCACGGCCGCGCCGTGAAGGCGTACGGCTTCGAGACGAGCGCGCCTACCGGGCAAAGATCGACGATATTGCCCTGCATGTTCGAGGCCAGTGTCTGGCCAAGATACGAGGTGATCTCCGCATCCTCGCCACGCCCGGTCTGCCCGAGCTCGGGCATGCCCGCGACCTCGGTGATGAACCGCACACAGCGCGTGCACGAGATACAGCGCGTCATGTGGGTCTCGACGAGTGGACCAAGCTGGAGATCCTCAACCGCGCGCTTGGGCTCGCGGAACCGGCTGAAGTCGACGCCATACGCCATCGCCTGGTCCTGCAGGTCGCATTCGCCGCCCTGGTCGCAGATCGGACAGTCGAGCGGGTGGTTAATCAGGAGGAATTCCATCACCCCCTCCCGGGCTTTCTTGACCATCGGGGAGTTGGTGCGCACCTCGGGGGGCTCGCCATTGCGCCCGCCCCGCAGGTCACGCACCTGCATTGCGCAGGAGGCTGCGGGCTTGGGGGGGCCACCCACCACCTCGACGAGGCACATTCGGCAGTTGCCCGCGATAGACAGGCGCTCGTGATAGCAAAAACGCGGGATCTCGATCCCGACCTGCTCGCAGGCCTGGATGAGCGTCAGCGCCGGGTCGACCTCGACCTCGGTCCCGTCGATGATAATGGTGCGCAGCGCTGGGGCGGCGTCGGACATGCAGCAAGCCTCCTGTCGGGCGGGCGAACGGCGGGTGCCGACCAACCGCTCAGCATCGGTTTGCCCTGTTGCTAGCGGCTCCGGAGGAGTTCGCCAATGGGCGAGTTTGCCGCGATTTCATCCTTCCCGGCCTTGCAGTAGCTCGCTGCGTTGCCACGTTGCACACCGCGCTCGCTCAAGTAGGCCTTCGCGCGAGCCTCCATGGCCCGAACATCTTCCTTGCTTTCGAGGTAGTCGGAGATCTCCTTTCTCGAATACCCCTGCGCCAGCGCGTAGTTATAGAGCGCCCTGCCCTTGCGATAAACGACACCCATGCGTGCGGAAATCGTCGGACAGTGCTCGCGGATCTGAATGCCGACCGCTGCGGTGAAGAGCTGATCGTTGATCGGCTTGTTGTCCCGCAGATGCGGGCGCGCGTCGGCGGCGGTCGTAAAGGCGAGCGCGAAGAGCGTCATCAGGAAAGCGGCGGCTGTCAGGTTCTTGAACATGGTCTTGTCCCGTTTCGTGCGTTCGAAACATGGGCAACCGCGACCCTGTTATTCAATAGCGGCGGGTTCGCTTCCTTAGGATGGCACGGGGCTGGGCGACATCTCGCCGACACCCTCGCGTTGTGGCCCGGGCAAGAGTGCCGAAAACGTAAACGCGTCATCCGACGGGCCGTGGGCCAGCAGATGCTCAACGCGCGATCGCGCCTCCGCGATATCCGGGATGTGCCCTTGCGGAACCCACCACAGCACATGTCCGCTCTGTTTGGGGACAAACCACTCGGCAGAGCGGCGAAAGAACGCGCCGTGCACTGTCTGGTAGACGTAGGCCGAGATATCCTCGGGCCGTTCCCAAACGGAAAAGGAAGCGATCATGCGCGGGTTCTCGGTGAAGAGCTCCCAGCCGATCTTCACGGCGTCACGCGCCTCGTCCCCGTTGCGCCAGACGAATCCCGGGCTGCGCTCCGCGAGCGCGTTCACCTTCGCAACCGCGTTCACGAACGGCGCAACCTTCGGGCTATCGATATCCGCAACGAGCGAACCCCAGTTGAAGTGGGCAATGTGCATCCCGTCCGGCTGAAGAGCCATTCGCGTGTCTCCCATCGAGCAGTGTGTCTGGACCAGACCACACCGCGCTATGCCGGGTCCACCTTGAAGAGCCGCCCAAGCAGTGTCTGCTCATCGGCTTCGCGGCGGGCAACCGGGCAGACCTGCTCGGCGATGAGGGGCGTGTCGAGCCCCAGGTCGTCGTACCGTGCCTCGGCTGCGGCCAGAACGGCCTGACGGGCTGCTGTCGAGTGCAGCCTTGGATCCCCTATTGCCCAGCCATCCCTGTCGAGCAGGTCATAGACACCGCCTCGAAGGAATTCATCGGCATCGACATCGACCTGCACGTCGGCGCATTGCGACGCCATGTGGCTTGCCACACGCAAGAGTGCCGCGCCTTCGATGAAGTAGTCGGGGGCGCCCTCCTGCGCCAGAGCACCCGAGCCGAACGTCGCTGCACCGGCTGCGGCCCGGAGCACCTGCCGCAGGCTTGCTCCCGAGCTAGTTGGACTTTTGCTCGGCATACGCGGCCATTAGATCTTGGACGAGGATCCCGTGAATGCGCATCCCATCAATCCGCGCCTGATCGATGGAAACATCCGTCAGATCAACATTGCTCAAGCGTGCTCCAACCATCGCGGCATCGCGAATCTCCAGACCAGTGAGATCGACGTTTTCAAACCTGGCACCGGCAAGGCTCACATTGCTGAAGCGCGCCTCCGGGCACCGCACGTCGTCAAGCTCCAGCGGCTCAGAGACGCCAGACAGCTTCATGGGTCATTCCGCCGCTACGGGCGTGGCCTTGCGGCGACGCTTGTGGGCGATCCTGTCCTCGATCTCGTGGCGGAAGTGGCGGATGAGGCCCTGGATTGGCCACGCCGCCGCATCGCCGAGCGCGCAGATCGTGTGCCCTTCAACCTGCTTTGTGACGTCGAGCAGCATGTCGATCTCTGCCGGATCGGCCTCACCCTTCACCAGTCGATCCATCACGCGCATCATCCAGCCCGTTCCCTCGCGACACGGCGTGCACTGGCCGCAGCTCTCGTGCTTGTAGAAGGCAGAGAGCCGCCAGATCGCCTTGATGACGTCTGTCGACTTGTCCATCACAATCACCGCTGCGGTGCCGAGACCCGAGCGCTGTTCACGCAACCAGTCGAAGTCCATGATGGCGCCTTCGCGCATCATCTCACCCGGCAGGAGCGGCACTGAGGAACCGCCGGGGATCACCGCCTTGAGGTTGTCCCAGCCACCGCGGATGCCGCCGCAATGGGTCTCGATCAGCTCGTCGAACGGAATCGACATGGCTTCCTCGACAACGCAGGGCTTGTTCACGTGACCGGAAATCGCGAAGAGCTTTGTCCCGGTGTTGTTGGGTCGGCCAAAGCCCGCGAACCAATCGCCGCCGCGGCGCAACACGGTCGGCACCACCGCGATGCTCTCGACGTTGTTCACGGTCGTCGGGCAGCCATAGAGCCCCGCGCCCGCCGGGAACGGCGGCTTCATGCGTGGCATGCCCTTCTTGCCCTCGAGGCTCTCCAGAAGCGCGGTTTCTTCACCGCAAATATAGGCCCCTGCGCCGTGGTGGAGGAAAATCTCGAAATCCCAGCCGGACCCCGCCGCATTCTTGCCCACGAGCCCCGCGTCATAGGCTTCGTCGATCGCGGCCTGCAACGCCTCCTTCTCGCGGATATACTCGCCTCGAATGTAGATGTAGCAGTGGTGGGCCTGCATCGCGAAAGAGGCGATCAGGCAGCCTTCGATCAGAGTATGCGGATCGTGCCGCATGATCTCACGATCCTTGCAGGTGCCGGGCTCGGATTCGTCTGCGTTGACGACAAGGTAGTGCGGGCGGCCGTCGCTTTCCTTGGGCATGAAGGACCACTTCAGCCCTGTCGGGAAGCCAGCTCCCCCTCGCCCGCGTAGACCGGAGGCTTTCATCTCGTCGATGATCCAGTCGCGGCCTTTTTCGATCAGCTTTCCTGTGCCGTCCCAATGGCCACGCGCCTTCGCGCCGGCAAGGGTCCGGTCGTGCATTCCGTAGAGATTGGTGAAGATGCGGTCTTCATCTTTGAGCATGCCTGCCACTCCCGATCTGGTGCCGCCTTGAGACACCTAAAGCGGGCGTCAGCCGTTGCGCGCCCGCCAGATTTGCCATGTCACCACAAGGGCCCAGAGAAAGGCCGCCATTGCAGCGAGATAGATCAAAAACTCGAATCGGGGCGCGAGCCCCGTCCACGTCACGATGTAGGGAGCGAGGATCGCCGCCAAGCCTGCTCCGGCAATAACCAGCGCGACCATTCGTCCCCGGCGGGCGATCTCTCGGTCATGTGCGTCGCTCATTCTGACAACCCGTGGCCTCGGCGGCGCGAGCGCGTCCTAGTAGACGTCGCCCTTTTCGACCTTTTCGGAGAAATCCGTGGAGCCGCCCGCAGCGAGCGTCTTGGCCTGTGCGACCCAGTCATCGCGCGTCACACGGCCCTTGAAACCTTCGAGGTTCTGGTCGACCCACGCGACCTCGTCCGCTGTCCAGTTCGCGATCTGGTCAAAGTGGTAAAAGCCGAGGGAGTTGCAGAGCCGCTCCAGCGCGGGTCCGACGCCCTTGATCTGCTTGAGATCGTCGGCGCTGCCGTCGCGCGGGCCGTCGAGTGCCGCAGGGCGCGTGCCTTCACTCGGCTCCGCCGGTGCGGCTTCGTTCGCGGCGGCAGACGCCGTCCCGGAGGACGACGCTGCTGCAGATGCTGACGGTGCGGCGGGCGCTGGCGCGGCCGGGGCGCTGGGGGCCACGGACGTCGTGTGGCTTGCCGGCACGGTGGGCGCCTTCTTTGCCCCGGGTGGCGGCAGGGTCTCGCGCCAACCGAGCATGAGGACGAGGAAAATGATCGCTGCCAACACGATAAACATCGCGCCGGTTTCATTGATCCCAAAGCCCCACATTACGGCAGACATCCCCGCGCCAACAGCGGCGAAGAGCCCAGCGACGGCCGCAGCGCCAATCGCGCGGTCGTCAGGTCGGTTCATGCGTTTGGTCATTAGGTCTCCCCAGGGTCGTAAGTGGCGCGACATCGCGTCACACGTCGCTTCTACCTTGGAATTCGCAGCGTGTCTCGCCAAACGTGGTCTTATCTTTTGTCGACTTGATGTTAGCCCTTGCGTGCAGCCTCTGCCAAGACCCGAGCCTGTCCGACCCAGTCATCGCGCGTCGCGCGGCCCTTGAATCCGTCGAGATGGGCATCGATCCAGGCCAGCTCGGCATCCGTCCACGCTGCGATCTGGTCAAAGTGGAAGATCCCGAGCCCGTGGCACACTTTCTCAAGCCCCGGTCCGATTCCCTTGATCGCTTTCAGATCGTCCGGCCCGCTGTCGCGCGCGGCCTCGAGCAGAGCGGGCTTTTGCCCGGCATCGGGATCCGTCTTCGCGGGTGCCGCTGGCTTTGGCGCGGCCTTCTTGGCGGGTGCCGCGACGGGTCGGGAAGAGGGCGGAGTGGGTGCGACGGCCTCGGCCACAGCGTGCGGCCGGCCACCCTGATCTCCCCACGGAGCAATCAGCGGCTCCTCCGTTCCGTCGATCCGTTTGACCGTCTCTTGAAGGGCAAGGGCCCGGGCGACGGAGGCGTTGTGCGGTGCGCGCCCCTCAAGATGGTCCGTCAGCGTGGTTGGCCCACCAAGGGGCTCGGCGGCATAGCGACCGTTTTGCGGGCCGGGCGTCGGCACATTGCCCGCCCTCAGGGTATCGATGATCTCACCGAGGCGCTCGGCAGTGAGATCCTCGTAGTAATCCTTGCCGATCTGCGCCATCGGCGCATTGGTGCAAGCGCCAAGGCACTCCACTTCTTCCCAGCTCAGCTTTCCATCGTCACTCACCTGATGCGCCGCGGGGGCGATCTTGTCCTTGCATACGGCGACAAGGTCTTCAGCGCCGCAGATCATGCAGGTCGTGGTTCCGCAGATCTGGATGTTGGCGACCGCCCCGACGGGCTGGAGCTGGAACATGAAGTAAAAGGTGGCAACCTCCAGAGCCCGAATATGCGCAAGCCCGAGCATTTCCGCGACGTGCTCGATTGCAGGTCGGCTGAGCCAGCCTTCCTGCTCCTGAGCGCGCCAGAGAAGCGGGATGATAGCGCTGGCCTCGCGGCCTTCGGGATACTTGGAAATCTGCGCTTCAGCCCACGCCCTGTTCTCGGGCGTGAAGGCGAAGCTCTCGGGTTGGTCCTTGTGCAGGCGACGGAGCATGGGGTTCCTCGGCTCGGGCCGTGACGGCGGTCAATCCATATCTATCGCGGGGCCGCCCGCGTTTCAGTGCGACGAAGCCTCACATCTGACGATTGTCCGGCATGGCGCTAGTGACCCGCGACATAGGCGATGCCTGCCAGGGCGATGACGACGAAACAAAGAGCCCCCGCCGCCGCATGGATCCACCACGGCTCACCCTCGCTGGCATAGGTGAAGGCATCGAAGAAACTGACAATGGCGAAGACTGCAAAGAGCACCAGGATCACGAGCGCGTCGCCGTAGAGCGCCGCTGCGAGGGCAAGGAGAGTGAACGCGAAATAGCGGCCTGCCATTGCTTTGGGCAGAAGCGAGCGGCGATGCTGCGACACCCTGAACCCTGCGTCCGGATCGATGAAGAACGCGATCCCCAGAACGAGTGTCGCGACGCCTCCGATGGCCGCGGCGATCATGGCAAGGGTGAGGGTCATGGGGCTCTCCGGGTGCTGGAGCCGCTCGTGGCGCGGGGGGGAGCCTCCGGCGGCGGTATTTCCAGCAAGAAGAAGACAGGGCGCGCGCGGGGCGTCAAGCAATGACGCGTTACTGCGTCAGAACGCAGGCAACGGGGATGTTGGGAATGGTCCTGCCCGTCGCTGTGCCCGCGATTTCGCCGAGGAGGGCCGCCTGACGGGCCGCTTGGGCTGCTGGCGTGTCGAGAACGAAGCACAGGTAGATCCGTTGTCCGTTGCGCATGCCGTAGATGGCATTGGCCGCCGACGCCGCGAATGGCTCGAACCCGCGCTCGGCGAGATCCGATGAGTAGAGCCATTTGCTGGTGCCGATATCGATCTCGGCAGCGGTCTGCATTGGGGCGAGCAGAAGGACAATCGCAAGCGTTGCTCTGCGGGTCATTGTCTACTCCATAAACGGGTCACTGCGCTTGTACGCCGAATGCGGGACGGTTGCCTTGCAGTATTCTCATCCCGGAATGGTCCTGCCGGCACCTGTCCGAATACTTCCAAGGGCCTCGTAACGAGGGCGTGGCTGATGGTGAGCCGCGCCTGCCGCATTCCCGCATGGGTGGTCGGGCGCGGCCCCTCGGGCTCCCGTGCGTTTCATTTGGCCGATGGCGGGGTCGGGTGCTGCGCACCCTTCCCCGGGGCTCCGACGTCGACGCCTCCAGCAAAGCTCGCGAGCTTCGGCTCGAGCGATGCGCGTGAAGCGGAGACGCTCTAGCGATCCACCTCGCCGAAGACGATATCCATCGTCCCGATGATGGCGCTGACATCGGCGAGTTGGTGCCCCTTGGCGACATGGTCCATGGCCTGCAAGTGCAGATAGCCGGGCGCGCGCAGCTTGGCGCGGTATGGGCGATTCGTCCCGTCCGCGACAAGGTAGACCCCGAACTCCCCCTTGGGCGCCTCGACCGCGGCGTAGACTTCGCCGGCGGGCACGTGGAAGCCCTCGGTATAGAGCTTGAAGTGGTGGATAAGGGCTTCCATCGAGGTTTTCATGTCAGATCGCTTTGGTGGGGTGATCTTGCCGCGGGCCATGACATCGCCCTGCCCCTCCGGTTCGCGCAACTTGACGATGGCCTGGCGCATGATCTTCACGCTCTCGCGCATCTCCGCCATGCGGCAGAGGTAGCGGTCGTAGCAATCGCCGTTCTTGCCGACGGGGATCATGAAGTCGAACTCGTCGTAGCATTCATAGGGCTGCGCGCGACGCAGGTCCCAGGCGAGGCCGGAGCCGCGCACCATGACGCCGGAAAAACCCCAATCCTGGATCTCCTGCTCGGAGACCACGCCGATGTCCGCGTTGCGCTGTTTGAAGATACGGTTCTCGGTCAGCAGCTCGTCGATATCGTCGAGCACCTTGAGGAACGGGTCGCACCAGGCCTCGATATCGTCGATCAGGTCGGGCGGCAGATCCTGGTGCACACCGCCGGGCCGGAAATACGCCGAGTGGAGCCGCGCGCCACAGGCCCGCTCGTAAAAGATCATGAGCTTCTCGCGCTCCTCAAAGCCCCACAGCGGCGGGGTGAGCGCGCCCACATCCATCGCTTGCGTCGTGACGTTGAGGATGTGGCTCAAGAGGCGGCCGATCTCGGAATAGAGCACCCGGATAAGCGACGCCCGGCGCGGGACTTCGACGCCCGTGAGCTTTTCGATCGCGAGGCACCAGGCATGTTCCTGGTTCATCGGCGCGACATAGTCGAGCCGGTCGAGATACGGCAGGTTCTGCAGGTACGTCCTGCTTTCCATCAGCTTTTCGGTCCCGCGGTGCAGCAGGCCGATATGCGGGTCGCAGCGTTCGACGATCTCGCCGTCAAGCTCCAGGACGAGGCGCAGCACCCCGTGTGCAGCCGGGTGCTGCGGGCCGAAATTGATGTTGAAATTCCGGATCTTCTGCTCGCCGGTTGCAGCGTCGGTAAAGCCTTTGGAGCCGTCCATGGGTCTTCTCCTATGCCAGATCTGGGCGCGGGCGATTGCTCTCGCGGCGCCAATGTTCGGGGATCGCGTCGCCGAACCGGTCGAACGCGAAAGTGTAGATATCGTCGAAGCCGGCGCGCAGCGCCGCCCACTTCTCGTGCGGGAAGGGGAACGGGCGGCCTTCGTGGACCCTTGAGCCGACATCCGCCGGATAGGGCTCGATCTCGAGAAAGCGACAGAGCCTGTCAAACGTGTCCTGCTCGAACATTGTTTCGTAGAACATGAAATGCACGTCTTGAGACGGGACATGCGCGTCGAGCTGTTCGACCGTGTAGCGGTAGTCGCAATGACGCATCGCGCTCATGCGGGAGTGTTTGCTGTCGCGTTCGATCCACTCCTCCAGCCGTTGGGGGGCGTCTGCTTCCGGCACATCGTTGTGCAGCAGAAACATCCGCAACGCCGACCAGTAGCGATCGACGGGATCGCGCATGATGAAGATGAACTTCGGGCGCCGCCCCTCGGGCGAGATGTACTCTGCCATCTCCTGAAAGGCGCCCGGCGCGGCGAACGCGTAATCGGGCGTGAAATCGCACAGGTAGGGTTTGTCGCCGGAGCTTCGTGCCAGCTGGGTCATCCACGCATGCGCGCCGGCTCGTCCGCCCTTGAGGATCTTCATCAGATCGACCTGACACTGCAGGTGACGCACGCGTTGCGCGTATTCGCGATCGTTGCAGGCTTCGATGTCCGTCAGCAGGTTGAGGATCATCTTGGAGCGCCAGCCCCGCATGCCCGTGTTGTTGCGGTACGCGGTGCTGAAGTAGTGCCGTTCCTTCTCGATGGGCTGAACGTGACAGGACGGTCCGCGCCCGAGCATTTGCGCAAGCCAGGTCGTGCCGGCCTTCTGAGCTCCGACGCACAGCAGAAGCCGCTTGCCCTGCGGCACGCGTGGGCGCTGCTCGGGGGCAAGAAGCGGCTCGGTGGTCCGCGACATCTCCTGTGCGGTCAGCATGTCACCGCCCGGCCGTCTTGTCGCGACAGGGCGCTCGGCGGATCGGCATTACGCGTCAGCCTCTTTTTCGTCGCCCGGCAAGATGTACTCGGCGCCCTCCCACGGGCTCAGGAAATCGAACTGCCGGTATTCCTGAACGAGCTTCACGGGCTCGTAGACGACGCGCTTTTGCACCTCGTCGTAGCGGACTTCGGTATATCCCGTCGTCGGAAAGTCCTTGCGCAGCGGATGCCCCCGGAAGCCGTAATCCGTCAGGATGCGGCGCAGGTCCGGGTGGCCCGAGAAGAGGATCCCGAACATGTCGAAGATCTCACGCTCAAACCAGTTGGACGACGGGAACGTTTCGATGATCGACGGGACAATCGTGTCCTCCCGGATGGCGGACTTCACTCGGATCCGGTGGTTTTGGTACATCGACAGGAAGTGGTAGACCACGTCGAACCGCTTTTCGCGTTCCGGATGGTCCACTGCGGTGATGTCCACGAGGGTAGAGAAGCGGCACGTCGTGTCAGCCCGCAGGAACTCGACGAACCCCGGAATGGAGGGGGGCACCACCTCTACCGTCAGCTCATCATTGGTCACTTGCCAGCCGATCACGCAATCGGGGCGCTTGCTTTCCAGGTAGCGGCCAAGCTCGTTCAGGACCGCTGAATTGGCATCGGTCATCAGTTGATCACTCCCTCACGTGCGGCGTCAGCATGTCCTCGAAGGGTCGTCGGCTCCAGCATTTCGATCCGAAACATCGCGCTGAGGCGCCGCGCCCCGTCAAACCAGCAGCAGGCCACCATCTGATCGCTGACAACAACCTCGACCGTCATGGCCGGGCCGCCGCTCTTTAGGCGAACGACGTCGCCAACCTCGGCACGGTTCCCGGACCTCATCGTACGATCGTTCCCGTTCGGCGCATCTTCCGCTGCAACTGGAGGATGCCGTAGAGCAGCGCCTCCGCAGTTGGTGGGCATCCGGGCACATAGATGTCGACCGGCACGATCCGGTCGCAGCCCCGCACCACCGAGTAGCTGTAGTGATAGTACCCGCCGCCGTTGGCACACGACCCCATCGAGATCACGTAGCGTGGCTCGGGCATCTGGTCGTAGACCTTGCGCAACGCCGGGGCCATCTTGTTGGTCAGCGTTCCCGCGACGATCATGAGGTCGGATTGGCGCGGACTGGCGCGCGGCGCCGTGCCGAAACGCTCCAGATCATAGCGCGGCATCGAGGCCTGCATCATCTCCACTGCACAGCACGCGAGACCGAAGGTCATCCAGTGGAGCGAGCCGGTGCGCGCCCAGTTGATGATGTCCGCGGTGGAAGTCACGAGAAAGCCGCGGTCTTCAAGCTCACGACCGATCAACTGGGGGACCTGTTCACGATCCGGCCCGGCATCGTAGGCGTTGGTGGCAACGGTCATGGTTGCTCCCTGCGAGTTGCTGCGGGGCACCCTGCCCCTTGTGGAAAAGGAGTAGACTGGTGGGGCTTGAACTTCAACGCGACAACCTTGTCAGGGGACAGCATGCACTGGGGCGGTGCTGAGCCTGTGGAAGGTCCCGCAGCCCGCGTGGAACAGCGGCGGGGCGCATGCTCCGGAAGGTGCTGAACACTGAACGACGCAGCCGTTGGGATGCGGCGTCAGCAGAGGTGTTTGCCTCGTCTCTTCAAAGGCTAACGCTGAAATGGACACAGGTAAGGTGGCCGCAGTGATCACCGCTCCACCGCATGGGGCACGCGTGAATGAAGCAATTGCGGCGCCCTGAGGCGCACCTGTACGTGCAACTGCAAGCGAAGCGCCCGACTTGTCGCGGCGCCTCTACTCCGCCGGGTGCACCGGCGTCTGACGGCCCATCAACAGTTTCGCGATGTCGACGATCAACTGCGATTGGGTGGTGCTGCGGTTCGAGCGCGGCGGACGACCTTCGGCGCGATCGACCTCATCGGTCAGGTGATCGGCAAAGTAATCCTGCGCCCAGAACCCGAATCTCATCCCGCGCGTCAGAGCGGCGCCGGTCTCGGCGACATCCACATAAGTGCCGCCGCGCTTTGCAGGCATAAAGCTGTGACGGCTGACGCAAACCGCAGGGGGCGTGTCTTCTGCCTCGGCCTGATAAGCTTCGATGGCATCGCGCAATTCGTCCTCGAGTTCTGCACCGGCCTCCTCGAACATCGCTTCAAGATCCTCCTGCGCGGTCGAAGCTTCCACGCACATCACTTCGTGCACGTCTTCTGTCGAGGTGAGTACCTGCGCGAACATCTCGATATCGAGGGTTTCGCCCTCCTCGCCGCAGAGGCTTTCCATCGGCTGCCGGATCGTCACGGCAAATGCGCCATCCTCATCGGCTGCGCTGCATGTGACACGCGCATCCTCTCGCCCGGGGTATATCGTGATGGCGGCCTTGAGTTGGTCCGTGGGCAAGGACGACCAACGGCGTGCACGCGACGTGTGCTCAACGGTGGGCCCGGCAACAAGCGCCTCAGACAACCGGCTCGTCAGTACGAAAAAGAGGACCACTCCAAAAAGCGCCAGGCCAGCGATCCGTAGCGCAAGGCCCGGCAAGCCGACCTCCGCCCCGATCGTGCCCGCGAGCAAGAGAACCGCCATTGTGACAAGCGAGACGATGATCGTCTCGGTCCACGCTGTCGGGTAGCGAAGGAGGTGCGCGAGAGGCACACCGAGTGCGATGGGCAACAAGGCAAGCGCGGACGGCCCCTTGAAGGCGGCGACCACGAGCACGGCCAGCAAAGTCGGTACGGCTGACACCAAGATCAAGCGTCTCAAGCGATAGAGACGGTACATCGCAACGCGCAACGTCATGTTGAGCCTCCAAGCTGCGTTCAGCATAGCGCTAGGCGAAAACCCTGACGCTGCTAGGGCAAGAATGTGGCATTGACGCCGAAACGAGAGAAATGCGGGCCTTGAGCATCAATTGGAGGGCTGTCTGTGCGGCCGAAGACACGCCGCAGCCAGAAAGATCGCGACCCGTGAACAAGACGGGTGATCCGGGCGCTTTGTTCGGGCGCAAAGTGCACTCTTGTCAGGGCCACCCTCCCCCGCTTCGCAGGCCCGACCTGAGCTCTGCCCATGCCAATGCCAAGCAGCAGTCGCACGGATGAGGGCGTTGCGCGACCCACTTCACCAGATCAAGGGCCCGCACAGAATTGCATTTAGATCAGACGGTTGAGGGAGTGGGACAGAGTCAGCAGGCTCGGACGGCCCGCGTCACTCCCACTCAAGCGCGCCCTTCTTCCACTCGTAGGCAAACCCGATCGTGAGCACCGCGAGGAACACCATCATCGACCAGAAAGCCGCCATGGAAAACTCGCCGAAGGCGACGGCCCAAGGGAACAGAAACGCCACTTCGAGATCGAAAATGATGAACAGGATCGAGACGAGGTAGAACCGCACGTCGAACTTCATCCGCGCATCGTCGAAGGCGTTGAACCCGCACTCATAGGCCGAGACCTTCTCGGGATCCGGGTTGCGCACCGCCACAATGGCCGCGGCAAGTATCAGAACGAGGCCCAATCCGATGGCAATCCCGAGAAACACGAGGATTGGCAGGTATTCGCGCAGCAACTCGTCCATCGACTCGCTCTCCCAGAGGGGTATCGGCGGGGATCGCAGCCCCCTACGTCTTCTCTCATGCCCGTCCCGGGCGGTAAAGAACATCGGAAGCAATGTCGCGGGGGCGGCTGGCTGCTCTGGCCAGTGGAGCGCTGATCCCGTACACCGCAGCCATGTTGAAGACCCGCATCATCCCATGCCTCGATGTCAAAGACGGTCGCGTCGTCAAGGGCGTCAACTTCGTCGACCTGATCGACGCGGGCGATCCCGTCGAAGCCGCGATGGCGTATGATGCCGCCGGTGCCGACGAGCTGTGCTTTCTCGACATCGCCGCAACGCACGAAAATCGCGGCACGATGTACGATCTTGCCACCCGGACGGCCGAGCACTGCTTCATGCCACTGACGATCGGCGGCGGCGTGCGCACCCCCGACGACGTGCGCGCCCTGCTTCTGGCCGGGGCCGACAAGGTGTCGTTCAACTCCGCAGCCGTGGCTGACCCCGATGTCGTCGCGCGCTCGGCCGACAAGTTCGGCTCGCAATGCATCGTCGTGGCCATAGACGCGAAGTCGGTCGCGCCGGGCCGGTGGGAGATCTTCACCCATGGCGGGCGCCGCGAGACTGGTATCGATGCGCTCGAATTCGCGGCAACGGTCGTCGAGAAAGGTGCAGGTGAGATCCTGCTGACCTCGATGGATCGCGACGGCACGCGCGCTGGGTTCGACCTGACGCTGACGCGCGCGATCTCCGATGCGGTCGGCGTCCCCGTGATTGCATCCGGGGGCGTGGGTACGCTCGATCATCTTGTCGAGGGCGTGAAAGCCGGTGCCTCGGCCGTTCTTGCGGCCTCGATCTTTCACTTCGGGGATCACACGATCTCAGAGGCCAAAACCCACATGGCCGCCGCGGGCGTTGCGGTGCGCCCCGCATCAGAGACCCTTTCCGCGACCGTCTGAGGCAGACCCATGGCAGATGATCCTCTCGACAGACTGGCCCAGACCATCGCCAACCGCGTGGGCGGCGATCCCGAACAAAGCTGGACGGCGAAGCTGCTTGCCCGCGGGCCGGAGAAATGTGCGGAGAAGTTTGGCGAAGAAGCGGTCGAGGCGGTGATCGAAGCCGTCCGAGGTGATCCCGACAAGCTGGTCGCAGAGGCCGCCGACGTCCTCTATCACCTTCTCGTGATGTGTGCGGCCCGCGGCGTCACACTTGATGACATCCGCACGGAGCTTGCCCGGCGCGAAGGCACGTCGGGCCTAGCCGAAAAGAAAGCGCGAAACTCGGGTTAGGCATTAGGTTCGCGCCGTAAGTCTCTAAAACTTATAGCTTTGAAGAGATTCTGCCGGTTGCGAAGCCACCCATGCGCAACTCCCCGTAGAGGCGCTGGTATTCGATCTTCGGACAGCGATCCATGACAACGGTCTTGCCAGCATCCAGAGCGGTACGCGCGGCCCCGTCGTGAACAACACCGATCTGCATCCATACCGTCGCAAGGCGCGGAAACACCTCCAATGCCTCGGCAACGAGGGGGGAGACATGTTCCGAGCGGCGGAAGATGTCGACCATGTCCACATCGCCATCGACCTCGGAAAGCGTTGCGGCGACCCGTTCCCCGAAGAGCAACTTGCCCGCGATGCCCGGATTCACCGGAATGACTCGAAAACCTTTCAGTTTCAGATACCTGGCGACATAGTGGGATGGGCGCACAGGGTTGGCCGAGACCCCGACGCAGGCGATGGTCCGCGTGGACGTCAGAATGCGGCGCAGCGTGTCGTCGTCTGGCGGCGAGTAGGTCATGCGCGATCCATGAAAGAAAAAAGCGCCCAAGCCAAGGGCTGGGCGCAAAGTGCGGAACGAGGGACAGTAGGATTGCGCTGCAGTTCCGAAACAGCGCCTAAAAGATAAATAGGACAGAATTCGCGTCGTCCAAGGGGGGATGAAGCGACATTCCTGCCCGGTCAGGCGCTCAACACCTCCGGCCAGTTGGCTTCGCCGCGCGCGATGTTGCCCGGAATATCCCGCTCCCAGCGGCGTTGGATGCGGCGATTGAAGTTCAGGTAGAGCTTGTCGTCGACCACCTTCCACGCTTCTGGAATGGTCGATGCCGTATAGCCCTCGGCGACGGCCCATGCGCAGTAGCCGCCGAACTGCGGTGCATAGCGCTCGGGGTCGCTTTCAAAGAGACTGCGGCTCTCCACGCTTGCGAAACGCCACGTGGCGCCCCGCCAATCGAGCGTAATCGACGGGTCGCCCGCGACGGGCTTGCCAGCGGTGAAGTAGCCGGTCGGGTCTGTGCCATCGATGGCGATTCCATCCTCGGCATAGATCGACGGCGAGGCGGCGAACGCAACGCGGGGCAGCAGCAAGATGGCGGGCGCGGCAAGAAGAGCGCGGCGGGTCAGCATGGAGGTCTCCTTGTGGGGTCTGTGCTTCGATGAGCTTGATATGCGGCCATCCCCCGGGCGGCACCAGCCACGTGTCATGCTCTTCGCCCCCATGTGAGAGCGTGCGGCGATTTCCGTGAGAAGTGTTACAGCTCCCGGCCACGCCCGCTCACGCGTGGCACGTCTATCAATCGAAGATGTCCTCGATCAGATCGAAAGCTTCCTCGAAGAGCCACTTCGAGCGCGATTTCTTCTTCTTTTGCTTCTTGGCTTTGGGTTTCGCAGGGCGCCGCGCATGCTCAAGGTCGGAGAACCTGTGCCCTTTCGCGGACCTCGCCTCGTTCTTGCGCCCCGGGCCCGAGCGCATCGGCATGGATTTAAGCTCGTGGAGCGGCGCACCGCACCCCTGGCAGCTCAGCTCGTGACGTCCGAAATCCAGGACGAGGGCCGCCCGCGTCCCGCAATAACAGCACGTTGCCACTTTGGTGTTGCGATGCAAGTCACGTCTCCTTCGTTTGCACCGCATATAGGGCAACGGCGGCGGCATTTGAGACGTTGAGCGATCCGAAGCTGCCAGCGGCCTCGATCCGGGCAAGCCGGTCACAGATATCTTTCGTCCGGGCGCGCAATCCCGGCCCCTCTGCGCCAAGCACGAGGCCAATCGGGCAATTCAGCTGGCCAGCAGCCTCCGTGACGCTTTCCGTGGCCGTGCCGTCCAGGCCGATGAGGCCATAGCCGAGCTTCTGGAGCCGCTCCATGGCGTCGCCAAGGTTGCCGACGCGCAGATAGGGCTGACGTTCGAGTGCCCCCGAGGCCGATTTCGCAAGCGCCCCCGTCTCCGGCGCGGCATGGCGGGCCGGTGCGATCACCGCCTTCGCGCCGAACACTTCGGCCGAGCGCAGGATTGCGCCGACATTGTGCGGGTCGGTCACTCTGTCCAGCAGCACAACCCGGGGTGTGCCGTCCCCGACCGCGCAGACCTCATCGAGCGTGCCCCAATCGAGGGGATGCGCCTCCAGGGCGGCCCCCTGGTGCACCGAACCCGGATCCAACGGCGCCGAAAAGCGCCGTGCGTCGGCAATCTCTGGCTCGATGCCGCTTTCCGAAATGGCGTCGCCGAGCCGGTCCGCGGCGTTTTTGGTCACGATGAGCCGCACGTTTTCGCGCCGCGGATTATACAGCGCATCCCGTACCGCGTGCAGCCCAAAGAGCCACACCGTGCGGGTGGCCTCCGCGCGCCGGGCCTTGTCGCGCGCGATCGCCCATGCGGGTTTTTTCACCGGCCTTCTCCGCCTGTTGCGTGCGGTACGGGCATAGGCCCGCACGCGCTCAGCGGCAAGCGCCGTCGCGCGCAAGCGCTGTGTCAGCCGTCCGCGGGCGAGCGCACAGAACGGCACGATTATCGGTTGACCGCCCTGCGGACCGCGCCTAAAGACGCCCCCGACGGGCGACGTGCTGCAAGGTGCGGCAGCGGACTGTAACTCCGCCGGGGAGACCCATGCCTGGTTCGATTCCAGGGTCGCCCACCATCCTCTCCGACAACGTGTGTCTTGCATTGCGCCGCCTTGGTCGGAGTACCAACGCGCCAAGCGGTGGCGCGCGCGCAGGCGCTCGCTCGCAGGGACGCCGCGCGACGTCGTCAGTGCCATTCTACGCGCTTGTCCATGCTGCTTTTCCGGTCCGGGTGCCAGCGGCCCGCGCGCACAATACCGGAACGTGCGGCAGCAAGGCGCTGCCCCGTGTCGACTTCCGACCCTTGACCACTCTTTTCGAGAGACGCACACCCGCCGGGGCACGACCATTCAAGCCACGCGCTCGAAATGAGCGTCATCACGGCCCGATTGTTCGACAAAGGAGAAGAGCGATGGACGCACCAACGCTGGCAGAGCCGATCCAGATCAAGGCGTTTGTGGCGTTCACGCTCGGAATCGTCGTCTATTTCCTCGGCGCGCGCACAACCAGCCGCTTCCCGATTCTGCAGAAGTACAGCATCCCCGAACCGGTGAGTGGGGGCCTGATCGCTGCCCTTGTCGCGCTTGTCATCGTGCTCCTGACGGGCCGCGCGATCGAATATGACCTCGCCGTGCGCGACTTCCTGCTGGTCTACTTTTTCACCACCGTTGGCCTGAATGCCCGTGTGGCGGATCTCGTCAAGGGCGGGCCCCTGCTGGCGCTCCTGCTGTTTCTGACGATCGCCTACATGCTGATCCAGAACGCAGTGGGCGCGTTGGGGGCGGCGCTCTTCGGTTTGCCGCCGCAGGCCGGGGTGTTGCTCGGCACGGCATCGCTGATCGGTGGGCACGGCACCGCGATCGCCTGGGGGCCGACGATCGAGTCGAGTTACGGCTTTGCCGGCGCATCTGAACTGGGGATCGCCTCGGCCACGATCGGGCTTGTCCTCGCGAGCCTTCTTGGCGGTCCCATCGCCCGCTTCCTGATCGAGCGCAACAGCCTCGCCCCGGCCGGTGTGCCCGAGGGTTACGTTGCAACCGCAGCGACCTTCGCGGATACGCCCGATGAAACGGCTGACGACGACCTAGACGAGATCAACAAGGTCTCCCTCATGCGCAGCATCCTTTGGATCCACCTCTCCATCGGGCTGGGCGCTGTCGTGTTCGAGGCGATGGAGGCTGCGGGGATCATGCTGCCGCTCTTTGTCCCCTGCCTTCTGAGCGCGATCCTGCTGTCCAACCTGATCCCGGCTCTCTTTCCACGCCGCACGTTCCGCATGCGCTCCAGGGCAACCCAGCTCATCGCCGAGTTCAGCCTGTCGGTCTTTCTCGCAATGTCGCTCATGAGCATGCAGCTCTGGACCCTTGCATCGAGCGCCAGCGTACTGGCCGTCACGATGCTCCTGCAATCTGTCGTCGCGACGCTCTTTATTGTGTTTGTCGTGTTTCGCGCGATGGGACGGGACTATTTCGCGGGGGTCCTGTCGGCCGGTTTCGCCGGTTTTGCGCTCGGAGCCACTCCCACCGCCATCGCAAACATGACGGCTGTCACCCAACGCTATGGCCCCTCCCCGCTTGCCTTCATCGTTCTGCCGTTGGTGTCCGCATTCTTCGTCGACCTCGCGAACGCGCTGATCATCCAGAAATTCCTGACGCTTTGGTAATGACGATTGTTCAGTGGCGGTGAGGCGGCAAGGATGTGTGGTCTGTGCCCGCGCAAACGCGTCGCCGCGCTCGAATCTGGCGACTCATTGCGCCATAGGCACGCACGCGCTGGTCACTCCCGCGCGGAGCCCCTAGCCTGTCGCCATGTCGTCACCGCCGTTCAATATCCTCGCGATCGTTCAGGCCGGCCGGCTGCAATACGAAGCTGTTTTGCTCGCGGCCTCGCTTCGTGCCATGGATCCAGGTTTCGCGGGGCGTCTGATCCTGGCGGAGCCGCAACCCACCGGCGCATGGGCCGGGCACAGCACGCGCATCGATAGCCCGCAGGTGCATTCGGCTCTCGAGCGGCTGGAAGCCGAGATCGTGCCCTTCCACGCCACCCATTTTGGCGCCGCCTACCCCTACGGCAACAAGATCGAGGCTCTCGCGCTGCTTCCCCCCGATGAGCCCTTCCTCTTTCTGGACACAGATACCCTTGTAACCGACCCACTGTCAGACCTGCCCATCGCGACGATTGCACCGGCTGCGTCCATGCGGCGCGAGGGGACATGGCCGACGCTGGAGCTCTATGGCCCCGGATATACCGCGATCTGGCGCAGTCTCTACGACAAGTTCGATCTGGACTTCGAAAGCTCGCTCGATCTCTCGCACCCGGACGAGTACTGGCAACGCTATCTCTACTTCAACGCCGGCTGGTTCTGCGGCCCGCGCGCCGGCGAGTTCGGTGCGAGCTTTATCAACATGGCCCTGGCTATCCGGGATGATCCGCCCGCCGAGCTTACACTCCAGCTGCTCGATCCCTGGCTCGATCAGGTTGCCCTGCCCCTCGTTATCCACAAGCTGCGTGGTGGGCGCCCCGGGCCAGAGCTCAATGGGCTGGACGGCGACGTAACGTGCCATTGGCGCGTCCTGTCGCTCCTCTTTGCCCGTGAAAGCGACCGGACCATTGAAATCCTGCGCGAGGTGGCCTCTCCGAACTGGGTCAAGCGGGCGCTCAAGGAACACGAGCCATTCAAGCGCTTGCTCTATCAGCGCAAGGGAGCGCGCGTGCGCGAGATGTTCGACCGTGAGAACCTTCCCCACCCGGAGGCCAAGCTGCGCCGTCGGCTAAAGAACGCAGGGCTGTGGTTGCGCTGATTGGACGAACACATCGCTGAATGGGCGCTCCGCCGACGGAGGGGCGTTCCGTTTCCGCGCAGGGAAAGTGCCAATCGTTCGCCTGACGCCAACATCCCTTCTCCGTGCCCCATTGCTCCGGCAGAGCGCTTTTCGCTAGAAGGCAGGCAAACAACCAGGGAGACCCCGATGTCCGATGCGCCTCAGTATGGCTTCGACACGTTACAGGTTCACGCCGGTGCCCGGCCCGATCCGGCGACCGGCGCTCGCCAGACGCCGATTTATCAATCGACCGCCTTTGTCTTTCGCGATGCCGAGCACGCGGCCGCGCTCTTCAACCTGCAGGAAGTAGGCTTCATCTACTCGCGGCTGACGAACCCGACCGTCGCCGTGCTGCAGGAACGCCTCGCGACACTCGAAGGCGGTGTTGGCGCTGTCTGTTGTTCGTCGGGCCACGCAGCCCAGATCATGGCGCTTTTCCCGTTGATGGGCCCGGGCAAGAACATCATCGCCTCGACGCGCCTCTACGGCGGCACGGTCACCCAGTTCAGCCAGACGATCAAGCGGTTCGGCTGGACGGCCAAGTTCGTCGACGTGGACGATCTCGACGCGCTCGAGGCAGCCATCGATGGCGACACGCGCGCGATTTTTTGTGAGTCCATCGCCAACCCGGGCGGGCACATCGCCGATCTCAGGGCGATTGCCGGGGTCGCGGACGGTGCGGGCATCCCGCTTGTCGTCGACAACACGTCGGCCACCCCGTATCTCTGCCGCCCGATCGAGCATGGCGCAACGCTCGTCGTGCACTCGACGACGAAGTACCTGACCGGCAACGGCACCGTCACCGGGGGCGCGGTAGTCGACTCTGGCAAGTTCGACTGGGCCGCGTCAGACAAGTTCCCCTCTCTTTCGGAGCCGGAACCGGCCTATCACGGCCTCAAGTTCGCCGAGACCTTCGGGCCGCTGGCCTTCACCTTCCATGGTATTGCAATCGGATTGCGCGACCTCGGCATGACGATGAATCCGCAGGCCGCCCATTACACGCTGATGGGCATCGAGACGCTGTCACTCCGGATGGACCGGCATGTGGAGAACGCGATGAAGATCGCGGCTTGGCTGGAAGCCGATCCCCGGATCGAAAAGGTAACCTATGCCGGCCTGCCCTCGTCGCCCTACGCGGCCCGGGTTCCGCACGTGTGCCCGAAAGGCGCCGGGGCGCTCTTCACGTTCGCTGTCGCCGGGGGCTACGAAGCCTGCGTGCGGCTGGTCGACAGTGTGGAGATCTTCAGCCACGTCGCCAATCTCGGCGACACCCGCTCGCTGATCATCCACTCCGCGTCGACCACGCACCGTCAGCTCACGCCCGAACAGCAAGAGGCTGCAGGCGCCGGTCCCAACGTGGTGCGGGTTTCGATCGGGATCGAGAACGCCGAAGACCTGATTGCCGATCTCGACCAGGCCCTCGGAAAGGCCGTGGCTGTGGCTGCCTGAGCAGGACGCCTTCCGGCACGGGCGCGCCTCGCCTTCTGCGCGCGCGCCCGTGACCGGGTTCGGATGCCTCCGGCGGGGATATTTGGCGGCACAATGAAGATCAGGGCGCGCGGCGCGTTGTCTGTTACCGTGTGGCACTTGCGGATCGTTGGCGTTTTTGGGGGCGACCCGCATTGCCGTTCGCCTTGTTCGTTCAGCGCTGGCATTGGGACGACCATGACGCGGGGGACGCGTGTGACTTGCGGGAAATGTCGCTGCGGGTCGTCTGCGCGCAATATCGATGCATTTTGGAATTGACCCCGAACGCCGCTGCACCTAACTTCGGCGCACTTGGACAAGGAGACAGGCTCGATGGGTGAGCTTCTCGTAATTGTAGGAGACGCGTGCATGGGCCGGTAGAACCGGACACCCTTCAAGGACCCATGCGCGCCCCCGACCCAACATCGGGGGCTTTTTCATGTCCAAGGCAGAGACAATTCCCTTACAGGCTGATGCCCAACAATCGGAGAGAGAGAAGATGGCAAAGCAGATGACCGGAGCGAAGATGGTGGTTCAGGCCCTGAAGGATCAGGGTGTGGACGTCGTATTCGGCTATCCCGGCGGCGCTGTCCTTCCGATCTACGACGAGATCTTCCAGGAAGCGGGCATTCGCCACATCCTGGTGCGCCACGAACAGGGAGCCGCCCACGCTGCCGAAGGATATGCGCGCTCGACCGGCAAACCCGGCGTCGTTCTGGTGACGTCCGGGCCGGGGGCGACCAACACTGTCACCGGGATCACCGACGCGCTGATGGATTCGATCCCGATGGTCGTTCTGACCGGACAGGTTCCGACCTTCATGATCGGCTCGGACGCGTTCCAGGAGGCCGACACCGTCGGCATCACCCGCCCCTGCACCAAGATGAACTGGCTGGTGAAAGACACCGACGCGCTGGCCTCGACGATCCACGAGGCGTTCCACGTGGCAACCAATGGACGACCGGGGCCGGTGCTTGTCGACATTCCGAAGGATGTGCAGTTCGCCACCGGGACCTATGTGCCGCCGGCCAAGGCGGATCTGGGACATTACCAGCCACGCGTGAAGGGCGACACGGAGATCATTTCGGCCCTCGTCGAGGCCATGGAGACCGCGGAGCGTCCGATCTTCTACACTGGTGGTGGTGTGATCAATGCCGGCCCGAAGGCCAGCCAGCTCTTGCGGGAGTTCGTGGCGGAGACCGGGTTTCCGATCACGTCGACGCTGATGGGGCTGGGCTGCTATCCGGCCTCCGGCGACAATTGGCTGGGCATGCTGGGGATGCACGGGCTCTACGAGGCCAATCTGGCGATGCATGGCTGCGATCTGATGATCAACGTTGGCGCACGGTTCGATGACCGGATCACCGGCCGGATTGCGGATTTCAGCCCGAATTCCCGCAAGGCGCATATCGATATCGACCCCTCGTCGATCAACAAGGTGGTCCATACCGACTTCCCGATCATCGGCGATGTCGCTCACGTTCTCGAGGAAGCGCTGCGGATCTGGCGCGCGCGCGGCTCCAAGACCAACAAGGCGGCCGTGGAGAAGTGGTGGGCGCAGATCAACGAGTGGCGCAAGGTGGATTGCCTGAAGTTCCGCCAGGGCGCCGGGACGATCAAGCCGCAACACGCCCTGGCGCGGCTTGAGGAGTTGACGCGCGGACACGATCGCTACGTCTGCACCGAAGTCGGGCAGCACCAGATGTGGGCGGCGCAATACCTCGGCTTCGAGGATCCCAACCGCTGGATGACCTCCGGTGGACTGGGGACCATGGGCTATGGTGTGCCGGCGTCGATCGGTGTGCAGGTCGCGCATCCGGATGCGCTTGTGATCAACGTGGCCGGAGAAGCGTCATGGCTGATGAACATGCAGGAAATGGGGACGGCGGTGCAATACCGGCTGCCCGTGAAACAGTTCATCCTCAACAATGAGCGGCTCGGTATGGTGCGCCAGTGGCAGGAGTTGCTCCATGGCGAGCGCTACTCGCATTCCTGGTCCGAGGCACTGCCGGACTTCGTGAAGCTGGCGGAAGCCTTCGGTTGCAAAGGGATTCTGGCCAAGGACGCGGGCGAATTGGACGATGCGATCATGGAGATGCTGGACTACGACGGGCCGGTGATCTTCGATTGTCTGGTGGAGAAGCATGAGAATTGCTTCCCGATGATCCCGTCGGGCGAAGCGCACAACACGATGCTGCTCGGCGAGGACTCGACGAAGGACGCAATCGGAACCTCCGGGGCGGTGCTCGTCTGATCGTGACGGCCTCGCTGGTGCTCTTGGCCCGATCTTCGGGTTTGTTCGGGCGCGCGCATCAGGTGCGCGCCCGTTCTTTCTAAAGCAGTGGCGATGATCGTGGGGGCCAGCCCCCACACCCCCGGGATATTTCCGGCACAATGAAGGGGCGCGGGCTGCGCAGGAGAGTGGCGTGGGGATTGGCGACATGTGCGCCTTAGTCGATCGATTGAGCCCGGATCCTGCCAACGCTCGCGGTGACCACGGCGAAGAGAATATGGCCGACGAGCGCAACCCAGGTGATGCCGGTGAACCCGAGGAACGGGGGCATGCCGGCGACGAGATGGGCGAGGCCATAGAGCGCGAATGCCCACAGGAAGATCCCGTAGAGGACGGCGACGCTCAGCCATGGCAAAGCCGGGGTGAAGCGGGCGCGCAGGGGCTCTGCGATCAGAAGCCAGCCCGCAGGATAAGCGATCATGCCGGCGGTGTAATGCAACGCTTCCGCGCCCGGGCGCCAGCCGGAGCCAAAGACCGCCTGGATCGTTGCATTGGCGAGGCCGACGGGGGCGAGCTGCGCATAGCCCAAGGCAGGGCTCAGCGCCTGTCCGAAGAAGTCGAATGCGACTGTCGAGAATGCGCCTGCGGTGAGCACGGTTGCGACGGTTCTGCCTGGCTTTGAAAGAACGGTGGAGAGCGGGGTGTTGGTGGAAAGGGCGGTCATGGCGCGTGTCCTTGATTGGGTTGAGTGTTTCGAGCGGGTCGGTGTGTGGACTTGTTTGATGTCATCTACCTACGGGTTAGACCGCATTTGCCCTACCCGCCCCACAAGGGCGTGACCGCTGGAGCCACCATGGCCGTGTTTGTTACAGAAACCTGCACTAGAATAGCCAATTTGTTGCACGAGCGTGCGTGAGCGCGCGAACCGATCTGCCGCTTTGTGGGGACGGAGGCGATTCCGTCGCTTGTTGTGGCGTGGTTCGGGGGGCTTGCGCAGGTGGGCGCCGCCGCGTGGTATCTGGGCGAGGGGCCAACGCTACACCTGATGGCAAATCGTGCCGGTAATGACGGGCGGCACCGCATGGAGCGCTTGTCCGGGCACGATGGGGCCAGGCGCGGTGCCGGGGGCGCGCGGCTCGAAGTGCGGGTCACGTGCCCGTTAGCGAGGTAGACTGGCCGAACTGGTTCGGGCCTATCCGAAATGGATGAACCGGCGCTGCAAGTGGCCCTGTCGCATTGGAGCGCGCCTCGATCGGCCGCCGTCCCCGAAAGCGTTTCGCGCTCCACCGGCACGGCGCCGGCAATCCTGCTCCGACACCATTTTTCGGATGCACAGGCCCGCGCCCCCTGCTAACAGGCCGAACATTCCGAAATCCGAAGATGAGATACCCTTCCGATGTCTGCGCTGAAAATCAAAAAAGGCTCCTCCAAGCATTCCGCGTACGACCTGCGTGACCCCCACAGCGAGGTGCAGGAGCGTCACACGCTTGCGGTGGTCGTCGACAACGAAGCCGGGGTTCTTGCCCGTGTCATCGGGCTCTTCTCCGGGCGCGGTTACAACATCGAGAGCCTCACGGTGGCGGAGGTCGACCACACGGGGCATCGCTCGCGGATCACCGTTGTCACAACCGGCACGCCCGCCGTGATCGAGCAGATCAAGGCGCAACTGGAGCGGATGGTGCCTGTCCATGAGGTCATGGACCTGACGGTGGCAGGTCCGGCGATCGAGCGCGAGCTTGCGCTGCTCAAGGTTGCGGGAACCGGTGAGAAGCGGGTTGAGGCGCTGCGGCTTGCGGATATCTTCCGTGCGAATGCGGTGGATTCGACGCTTGAAAGCTTCGTCTTCGAACTCACCGGAACGCCGGAGAAGATCGACGCATTCGCCGACCTCATGCGCCCCCTCGGTCTTGTCGAAGTCGCCCGGACAGGTGTCGCCGCGATTGCGCGGGGCGCCTCGGCCGACTGACACTGGCACTGGCACTGGCACAGACGCCCCACCTGCAGGACGTCAGCCGCGCGTTGGTGTTCGCGCCCTGAGCGTATGCCATCAGGCCGGGTTGGGCATCACTGCTCGTCGTCGGGATGGATCAGCGCACGGCGGTAGAGGTGCCAGCTGGCGTGGCCCAGCACTGGCAGGGCCACGAACAGGCCGAGGAACGCCGGCACCATCGCCAAGACGACCGTTACCCCGATGATTGCGGCCCAAAGCACCATGATGCCAATGTTCTCGCGCATGGCCTCGAAGGACAGCAGCATGGCCGTCATGAAGTCGATCTCCTTGTCGAGCATCAGCGGCAGCGACAGCACCGTGAGGCCAAAGAGGATCAACCCCAGAACCGCGCCGAGAGCGAGCTGAACGGCAATCATCGTCAGCCCGTTGGGCGTGAGAAACACCTCGTAGGACGAAGAGATGTTGGTGAGCGGACTGGAACTCATGAAGAGTGCGAAGATCATGTGCGCCAGGAACGAGTAGAACAGAAAGTAGAAGACGATGATCGCGCCCGCCCACGGGATCTGTCGATCCTTCTCGCGCAGGATCACCCCGAAGATCTGGTAGAGATCCAGCGGCTCGCCGGTTTCGAGGCGGCGGGACGTCTCGTAGAGACCGACGGCCGCGAAAGGGGCCAGCAGCGGAAACCCGAGGGCGAGGATCAATGTCTGGTAGACGAACCCGCCCGCGACGAACGCCAGAAAGAGCCCGCCAACCACGTAGACGAGGGAGAAGACGAAGCCGATGCCGGGCGCAGCGCGCCAGTCTTCCCATCCCTTGGACAAGGCATACCGTATATCGGACGTGTCGAGGATCGCGATATCGGGCCGTGGCGCAGCCTTCGGAGCAGCGTCATTCACGGCCTGCTGGAGAATATCTGTCATGTCCGGCTCCTCCCGGTCGCAAGGAAGCCGGAAATGAGCGCGCCGTCAACGTGACCTATGGCGCGGGGTCAGGCCCGCGAGACGTTTCCGGGGGCGGCCTGCGCCGGGGCCAGCCCGTGGCGGCGTCATAGGCATGGGCAAGTTGCAGAAGCCGCGCGTCCGCCCCCGCAGGCCCGAAGACCTGCAATCCGATCGGCAGATCCTGCACGGCACCAAAGCCCGCAGGGAGTGTGACCGCGGGTATGCCAACGAGCGACACGGGCACCACCACCTCCATCCAGCGGTGATAGGTGTCCATGAAACGGCCCGCGATCACCTCGGGATAGCGCCATTCCGCGGGGAATGGCCAGCATTGCGCACTTGGCAGAACGAGGGCGTCATAGCGCTGGAACACGTCGCCGAGACGCTGGAACCACGCCGACCGTGTTTCGGACGCGGCGAGCACCTCCTCGGCACCGAGGGCAAGCCCGCGCTCGATCTCCCAGTGCAGTTCAGGCTTGAGATCGCTCCGCCGGGCTGGATCCGCGTGGAGTGCGCGCAATGCCCCTGCGCTGGCGAAGGATCGCAAGGTCGTCCAGCTCTGCCAGAGGTCGGCGGCTGGAAAGGGTGCAGGCAAAACCTCGACCGTGCAGCCCAGATCCTCGAGGGCTGTGAGCGCGGTCACGCACGTATCGAGGATCCCGTCCTCCATCGGGTAGGCGCCACCCCAATCGGCGAGCCACCCGAGGCGCATCCCCGAAACATCTGCCTCCAGTTCGAGCGCAGGCACGTCGCGCGCAAAGGGCACCCTTGAATCGGCTCCCCCGATCACCTGAAGCAACCCTGCCACATCGCGGGGCGAACGCCCCATCGGGCCAAGGCTCGAAAGCGGGTGCATGAAGACGTCGCCGCCGGGCTGCGCCGGGACGAGCCCGTAGGTCGGGCGCAAGGAATAGATGTTGTTCCAGCCTGCCGGATTGCGCAGCGACCCCATTGCATCGCTGCCATCGGCGACCGAGATCAGGCCCGCCGCAAGGGCGGCCCCTGCCCCACCTGACGATCCGCCCGCAGTCCGCGAGTGGTCATAGGGGTTCTTGGTCGTGCCATAGACCGGGTTCATCGAATGAGAGCCGAGCCCGAACTCCGGCACGTTCGTCTTGCCGATGAGGATCGCACCGGCCCGGCGCAGCCGAGCGGCCAGCAAATGGTCCTGCGTGGGAACGTTGTTTGCAAAGATCGGCGATCCGCTCGTCGATGGGATGCCCGCCACATCGACGAGGTCCTTCACCGCGACCGGCAGACCGTGCAGCCAGCTCCGCGGTGCCGTCTCATCGGCCGCCCGCGCATCGGCCATGAGCGCATCGGGTTCGCGCAGAGCGACGATCGCTGTCAGGTCAAGGTTGCGCGCCGCAATCCGCTCCAGCGTCGCCGCCATGAGCGCCTCGGACGTCAGCTCCCCCCGCGATCGCGCCTCCGCCTGTGCGGTGGCATCCGCATCAAGCCAGGCTGCGGCGCTCAAAACAGGAAGTAGCGCTGCGCCATCGGCAACTCGGTCGCAGGCTCGCAGGTCAGTAGCTCCCCGTCGGCGCGCACCTCGTACGTTTCGGGGTTCACTTCGATCTCGGGCGTCGCGGCGTTCATCACCATGTCGGACTTCGTCACCGTCCTGATGCCCTCTACCGGCAGCGTGTCGCGCGCGAGACCCAGCTTGGCGCCGATCCCGGCCGCTTGCGCGACCTGGCTGACGAACGCAACGGCGGAGCGCTCTACCGCGCGCCCCATCGCGCCGAACATGGGCCGCGAATACACGGGCTGCGGCGTGGGGATCGAAGCGTTGGGATCGCCCATCTGCGCCAGAGCGATCGAGCCGCCGATCAGCACCATCTCGGGCTTTACGCCAAACATCGCGGGTGACCAGAGGCAGAGATCCGCGCGCTTGCCCTCTTCAATCGTCCCGATATGGGTCGAGAGACCATGCGCCAGCGCGGGATTAATCGTGTATTTCGCGACGTAGCGCTTCACGCGGACATTGTCGTTGTCGCCGGTTTCATCCGCGAGCCGCCCGCGCTGCACCTTCATCTTGTGCGCGGTCTGCCATGTCCGGGTGATGACCTCGCCCACGCGTCCCATCGCCTGACTGTCCGACGCGATGATCGAGAAGGCGCCCATGTCGTGCAGGATGTCTTCGGCGGCGATGGTCTCTTTGCGGATGCGGCTCTCGGCAAAGGCGACGTCTTCGGGGATCGACTTGTCGAGGTGGTGACACACCATGAGCATGTCGAGATGCTCTTCGAGCGTATTCACCGTGTAGGGGCGCGTTGGGTTGGTCGACGAGGGCAGCACGTTTTGCAGCCCGCAGACCTTGATGATGTCCGGCGCGTGGCCGCCCCCTGCCCCTTCGGTGTGAAAGGCGTGGATCGTGCGCCCGCCAATGGCGTTCACCGTGTTCTCGACAAACCCGCTCTCGTTGAGCGTGTCGGTGTGGATCATCACCTGGACGTCCATGTCGTCCGCCACGCTGAGGCAGCAATCGATGGCGCCGGGCGTGGTGCCCCAATCCTCGTGGAGTTTCAGCGCGGCAGCCCCCGCCTCGACCATCTCGACCAGTGCCGCAGGCTCGGAGGCGTTGCCCTTGCCCGCGAGCGCAAAGTTCATCGGCACGCCGTCCATCGCCTGCATCATGCGGCCAATATGCCAAGGCCCGGGCGTGCAGGTCGTTGCGAGCGTCCCATGAGCCGGGCCCGTGCCGCCGCCGAGCATCGTGGTCAGACCGGAATGCAGCGCATCCTCGATCTGTTGTGGGCAGATCCAGTGGATATGGCTGTCGAAGCCACCCGCCGTCAGGATCTTGCCCTCGCCCGCGATCGCCTCGGTACCCGGCCCGATGATGATGTCGACGCCAGGTTGCGTATCGGGGTTGCCGGCCTTGCCGATCTGCGCGATCCGGCCGTCCTTGAGACCGATATCGGCTTTGTAGATCCCGGTCACGTCGAGGATCAACGCATTGGTGATTACGGTGTCGACGGCCCCGCCTGCCCGCGTCACCTGACTCTGGCCCATGCCGTCGCGAATAACCTTGCCGCCGCCGAACTTGACCTCCTCACCGTAGGTCGTCAGGTCCTGTTCCACTTCGATGATCAGGTCTGTATCGGCAAGACGGACGCGATCTCCGGTGGTCGGGCCGAACATGGCCGCATAGGTGGCGCGGGAAATCGTTGCGGGCATGGCAGGGTCCTTCGACGATGGAACGGCGGGGGGATCAGGTGGTGCTGGGCGACAGGTCAGCCTCCGCCGGCGTGAGCAGGCGGTCGGTATTGGCACGAACCTCTTGGCGCAGCTGGCGCATGAAGACAGCGTAGACCTGATCCATGCGGTGTCCGGAGACCGCAGCCTGCCAGGCGGCAACCCCGGAAGCGGCGAAGGCCGGCGGCTTTTCGACAAACATGCGCAGGGGCTCAGACGGCGCCATCGGCCGAAGCCCCGACATCGAGAGCGTGCGCAAGGTCATGACAGACATGACCTCGGCAGAGAGGAACGCGCCTTCAAGAGAGGAGGCCCACATGGAGATCGGGAGGGGGTCGCGTGTATCAAGCAAGGTCCGCGCCCTCCCCTGTCCAGGAGGGCCGAACACTCGGTCCGGGCCAATGCCTTAGCGGCGGGGGCCGTTCCCCTGCCCGTTTGTCCGCACCGGAATCGGAACCGGCCGTGGCTGCGGCAACAGCAACTCGAGAAGTCGTTCGATCGTCGGACGCACCGACATGGGCGGTCTCCCCCGGTCTCTTACGGTCACGTCTAAACTTAGGCTCTGCGCCCAAAGACGCAAGGGGGCGATTGGGATCGGCGCATATTGGCGCGGGGCCGCTCACTCGCTGCCACTCCGTCCACCGGGAGTCTCTGGAGACACATCCGAAATCGACAGGCTGTCAGACACCGGATCGGGCAATGGCCGTGGTGCAGAGGGAGCCTTGCGAGCCCGCTTCGATGATGCCGCAGCGGCCGCCGTCGTCTTCGGCGCAGACTTGAGCGCGGTTGCCTTGGCAGCAGGCTTGCCCGTCGTGGGTTTGGCCACCACTTTGGGCGCCGCCTTGACCGAAGCTGCCTTGGTCGCCGGTTTCGGTGCGGCCTTTGCAACGGCGGGTTTTTCGGCCGGCTTTACAGCGGGTTGTGCTGCGGTCGGCTGTGTTGTTGTGACGGAAGGCGCAGCGGGCTTTGCCGGCACACTGTCAACAGGGGCGGTAGCCTTCGCAGCTGGCTGGGGGCTGCTGGCCTTTGGCGCTTCTGCTTTCACCGCTGGGGCCTTCGGCGCGGCAGGGGCTTTCGCTTTGGCCGGCTTTGCCACCTTGGGCTTGGCTGCCGCAGGCTTGGCCGCCGCGGGCTTTGATTTCGCCGCGGGGGCCTTGGGCGCATCCGGGGCCTTGGGCACTGCAATTGACTCTGGCGCGGCTTTTGGTGCCGGTGCAGGCTTGGCAATGGGCGCGGCAACGGGCTCTGCGGTCCCTGCAACCTGGGCCTCGGGCGCAGCAGGCTTCGCGGGCTCCTTGCGCTGGGTGGCAGGCTTGGACGGTGTCGCAGTCTCACGCTTGAGGGGCGTCACCGTCGCCGACGGGCGTGCGAGTGGCAGGCCAAGAGGCACCGGAAGGCCGCCATTCGCGGGCGGCAGCAATTCCATTGCTGCGAGAGCCGGCAGGGTCATGCTCTTGCTGAAGCCGTGGGCCATGCCGATGGAAAACTTCATCATCTCTGCCTGAATGGCCGCCTGGCGGCTCCAGAGGGCGACACCAGCGCTGAACATATCGAGCGGGAGGGTCATAGGGGTCATTTTCTGCTCCATTGAAGCTGCGGCCGACCAGTTCCCCGGCGGCCTGGATTAATCTAGAGATCGCCCATCACGACCTTGTTGAAACCGATCGCACGCCGCGCGCCGCCATAGGGAATAAGCACGACCTCGCGCGCCTGGCCCGGCTCAAACCGCACGGCCGTGCCCGCCGCGATGTCGAGCCTGTAGCCCCGCGCGGCATCCCGGTCGAAATCGAGCCCGGCGTTCGTCTCTGCAAAATGGTAGTGGCTGCCCACTTGGATCGGACGGTCGCCCGTGTTGCTCACCATCAGCGTGATCGCCTCACGGTCCGCGTTGAGGGTAATCTCCCCCTCTGCCGGCATCACTTCTCCTGGGATCATCGGCCTGGCTCCTTTTGGTCGTTCTGCGTCGCCGTCTGCCCGGGCTGCGCGCGCAAGGCGTCCTCGACGGCCTCGATCACTTCGGCGTCGGCAGCGTCAGGCGGCTCGTCGGATTGGGTCGCACGCACCCGCCCGTCCCACCGCTTCTCCTCCGGCACGTCAGTTCCGTCCGGATCCCGCAGGAACGCGACGAGGGGCCGCCCGAAATATCCCGCAGCACCGCCGAGCACCGTCGCCAGCGATACCGTGTTGACCCCCGCGCCCGCCGTCAGAAGCGCCGACACCGCGAGCAACAGCAGCAAGGTCAAGATCTGGGCGTCCGACGCCTCGATCCGAGCGTCGGATTTCAGCGCGGTCGCAAGCGCGCGCCGAAACGTCGGCACGACGTAGGGCACCGCAAAGCCTGCGGCGGCGGCAAGAAGGAAGCTCAGCACCATGGGACGAAATCCGCGCCGTTCCGGCCAGCTCGATATGATCGCAGCGTGCTCATCGGATCGGGTGGTGCACCGTCACGAGCTTCGTACCATCCGGGAATGTCGCCTCAACCTGGACCTCGTGGATCATTTCCGGCACGCCGGGCATGCATTGCTCGGCCGTGATCACGGAGGCGCCCGCCTCCATCAGATCCGCGACGGAGCGTCCGTCCCGCGCCCCTTCGACAACGTAATCGGTGATCAGCGCAATCGCCTCTGGGTAGTTGAGCATGACTCCCCGCTCCAGCCGTCGGCGTGCCACCATGGCCGCCATCGACACGAGCAGCTTGTCCTTTTCTCGTGGTGTGAGGTTCATTCCCGGGTCCTCAGATCTGCCAGACGCGGGGCAACGTGCCCTGCGCTCCATTGCGTGCACGGAGGTGGCGCACCAAGGCCGCCACCGCCAATCTCAATGGCCAGCCATCCTGTGCCATCAGCCGAACAAGACAGCGCCCATCCCAGCCGCTGATACCTGCTCGCACGCCGTCAGGCAGCGCGACGGCCCGCAGCGCCGCCGCGGCATCCTCGGCTCCATCCGCCACCAGCCCCACAGTTGCCACGGCACGCGCATCCCCCAAACCAGCACGGGCCGAGCGAGACGCGAGCGCGTCCGAACCCAGGCCAACCGAGTCGATCACAACGGGCTTGCCGTCGCGCAAGACCATCCTGCGGTCAGACAGGCCCAAGGTGTCGACGCTCTCGCCCATCGCTGCTCGTCCGAGCACCAGCGCCTCGCAAAAGATCAAGGACGCAGCGCCGTGGAGCGAGATGTGCGTCGTCCTCTCGAGACACGCGTGATCGTAGAGAATGGTCTCCTGAGGCAGCCAATCGAGATGCCCACCCTCCTGTACGTCCGCTTCGACGGTCAGTGTCGCAGGTTCCGACCGCGACGGAGCTGCGTAGGCGCGCTCGGCGGTCTGCGTGGTGCCGGTTACGTGGACGCCGGCTCCAAGCGACAGCCTGTACGAAAGCCTGTCTCCGCCGGTCAACCCTCCGGCAGTGTTGAGAAAAACGACCTCGGGTGCGCCCGGGACATCCGGCAGAAACGCCTTCGCGCAGCCCCGCTGGGCCAACCCGTCGAGCCGCGTCCGCCCCTGCCGCACCGACAGGTCCGCCGACGCGCGGCCATCGGCGCGCTGGTGGACAACTACGGAGGGCGAAGTTTCTGGCATCTGTCAGGTCTCTTTCGCGCTCCATGACAGAAAATCCAGCATGCTGCAATGCAGCATGACGCGCAGTTCGGCAAATACAGGGGCTCGATCAGCCTTCGCCCAAGAATTGGGCACTCCTCCCGGTCACCGCTTCTGCGGGCTCCGCCGTACAGATGATCCGCTTACATCGGGCCGCCGACGGCGACACTGGCAAAAGCCGACCTGCTCGGATATGCGCGTCAACCATGTCAGAGACCCTCACCCTCCGCCGCCCGGACGATTGGCACCTGCACCTGCGCGACGGGGCCGTGCTGCGCGCGGTGATCCCCGAAACCGCTCGGCATTTCGCCCGCGCGATCATCATGCCCAATCTCGTCCCCCCGGTTGTCACCGCCGCCGATGCCCGCGCCTACCGCACCCGCATCCTCGATGCCTTGCCGGACGGCGCCCGCTTTCAACCCCTGATGACGCTCTACCTGACCGAAGCCACCAATCCGGCAGACGTCACGGCCGCCCACAGCGCCGGCCTCATCACGGCGGTCAAGCTTTACCCTGCCGGCGCCACGACCAATTCGGCCTCCGGCGTTCGGGATCTCGACAAGGTCCTCCCCGTCCTCGAAGCAATGGCCGAAGCCGGGGTCCCGCTCTGCGTCCATGGCGAGGTTACCCACGCCGAGATCGACATCTTCGATCGCGAAGCAGCCTTCATCGAAACGGTCCTCGCCCCATTGCGCGCGCGTCTGCCTGAGCTGCGCGTCATCATGGAGCACATCACAACAGCCGACGCCTGCGCATACCTGCGCGAAGGCGGCGACACGCTCGCGGCGACCGTCACGACCCACCACCTGATGATCGATCGCAACCATATCCTCGCCGGCGGCATCCGCCCACACTACTACTGCCTGCCGGTCGCCAAGCGCGCCACGCATCGCGATGCCCTGATCGATCTCGTGACCAAAGGCCATCCCCGCGTCTTTCTCGGCACCGACAGCGCCCCCCATACCGATCCCGCGAAGCTCCAGCCCTGTGGATGTGCCGGCATCTTCACCGCGCCCGTCACGATGGCCTGTCTTGCCCAGGTCTTCGACGACGCCGGGGCGCTGGATCACCTCGAAGGCTTCACCTCGCTCAACGGCCCCGCGTTCTATGGCCTCGCGCCCAACATCGACACCATCACCCTCGTCAAGGACGGCCCCCACCCGCTCCCAGAAAGCGTGCCAACAGGTGACGGCCCGATCACCGTGTTTGACCCTGCGCGCCCGATTTCCTGGCGCGTGAAAGAATGATCCGCCCCTTCATCTTGGCTCAAATACCTTCGCCGAAGGCCAGCTCGACGCCAGCCACGCGCCTACGCTCCGGCAAGTCCGTCCCCGATCCCCAGGAGGCCCGCCCATGATCCCCACCGGCCACCCCGACGACGCCACCATGGCGCGCCTCTCCGCCGCGATGCTCTGGGAGGCCGGCGCCGTGGCCTTCCGCCCCGAGGATCCGTTTACGCTCGCCTCCGGCCTGCCCTCGCCGACCTATGTCGATTGCCGGCGGCTGATCTCCTTTCCCCGTCTCCGCGCCACGCTGATGGATTTCCTCGCGGCCAAGATCCTCCGCGAGGCGGGGTTCGAGGCGTTCACCAACGTTGCGGGCGGCGAAACCGCGGGCATCCCGTTTGCCGCGTTCATGGCCGAGCGCCTCGCCCTTCCGATGACCTATGTCCGCAAGAAGCCGAAAGGTTACGGTAAGAACGCCCGGATCGAAGGCGCCATGACTCCGGGCGACCGGGTTCTGCTGGTGGAGGACATGGCCACCGACGGCGGCTCCAAGCTCTCCTTCGTCGATGCGATCCGCGATACCGGGGCAGACTGCGCCCATACGGCGGTTGTTTTCTTCTATGACATCTTCCCCGATGCCCGGCCCAATCTCGCGGCCCATGGCGTCGCCTTGACGGCGCTCTGCACCTGGGCGGACGTCCTCGCGGAGGCCCGGCGCACCGAGCGCTTCGATCCGGCCACGCTCGACGCGGTCGCCGCCTTCCTCGACGACCCCAAGGCCTGGCAAGCCGCCCGCGCCTGACCGCGGCACACCGCTTTTCCCGTCGCCCCTCGAGAGCTGATTCGCGCCGTTCCTCGGCCCGAATGCAGTCCCAACGGGCTGGCCCGGGGCGCGCAGCCTCTCGTTTTCCGGATAATCTCAGCCGTGCAAACCGCTACATTTTGCGGTACACTCTTCGAACCCTACGCAAATATGCTCAAATCCGAGCGTCCACAGGTCATCCACAAGGATATACATTTTGGCGTGCGCGTCCGGAGCGCGTATCACCCCCCTCACAACAACAACACGCCGCCCGAGCAGGGGCAGACGCCCGGCGGTACGGAAAGACGGACAGGCATGAACGAGCACACACGGGTAGCCCCCGAGGGGCCGGACGGCCCCGAGCCGTCGCCTCAGGGCGGCCCCTACGACGGATACACAAGCGGGCAGCAAAGACCCCCGGGCAGTGCGGGGGAGGACGCGGGACTAGATGCCGCCCTCCCCCATAACATCGAGGCCGAGCAACAGCTCCTCGGTGCTGTCATGACGAACAACGATCTCTACGATCAGGTCGCGTCCATCGTCCAACCCGGTCACTTCTACGATCCCGTCCACGCGCGCATCTACGAGGTCGCCGCCGCCCGCATCGCGCAGAATCGCCCCGCGACCCCGGTCACGCTCAAGGCCTACCTGGCCGATGAGCCGGGTCTGCACGAGCTGGGCGGCCCCGCCTACCTGGTGCAACTCGCAGGTCAGGCCATCGCCAGCTTCGCCGCCAAGGACTACGCCCAGATTGTCTACGACCTTGCAATCCGGCGCGAACTCATGGCGCTGGGGCGCGACATCTCCGACAAGGCTCGCCGGGTCGACGTCGCGTCCGAACCGAAGGACCAGATCGTCGAAGCCGAGCAGGCCCTCTATGCACTTGGCGAGGAGGGCCGCGCCGACACCGGGTTCCAATCCTTCCTGCGCGCCGTTACCGATGCCGTGAACGTCGCCAATGCGGCCCACCAGCGCGACGGCGGCCTCGCCGGCATCTCTACCGGCCTACACGATATGGATCGCAAGCTCGGCGGCCTGCACAAGTCGGACTTGCTGATCCTCGCCGGACGCCCCTCCATGGGCAAGACGTCGCTGGCCACCAACATCGCCTTCAACATCGCCAAGGCTTACCGCAAGGGCGTCCTGCCCGATGGTTCCAGTGGCGCGCTCGAAGGCGGCGTGGTCGGCTTCTACAGCCTCGAGATGTCGGCCGAACAGCTCGCCGCCCGTGTTCTCTCCGAGGCCGCCGAGGTGCCTTCCGAGAAGATCCGCCGCGGCGACATGACCGAAGATGAGTTTCGCCGCTTCGTCGAGGCCGCCAAGGCGCTCGAAGCCTGCCCTCTCTATATCGACGACACACCTGCCCTGCCGATCAGCCAGCTTGCAGCGCGTGCCCGACGTCTCAAGCGCCTGCATGGGCTCGACGTGCTGATGGTGGACTACCTCCAGCTCGTCCGCCCCTCGACCGCGAAGGACAGCCGGGTCAACGAGGTTTCGGAAATCACGCAGGGGCTCAAAGCCATCGCCAAGGAGCTCGACATCCCGGTGGTTGCCCTCTCCCAGCTTTCACGCCAGGTCGAGAGCCGGGAAGACAAGCGCCCACAGCTCAGCGATCTGCGCGAATCAGGCTCCATCGAGCAGGACGCCGATGTCGTAATGTTCGTCTATCGCCACGAGTACTACGTCGAACGGGAGAAACCGGCAGACGACAACCTCGACAAGATCGCCGAATGGCAGGCCCGCATGGAAAGCGCCCACGGCAAGGCCGAAGTGGTCATCGGAAAGCAGCGACATGGCCCAATCGGCACGGTCGAGTTGTCGTTTGAGGGACAATTCACCCGCTTTGGCAACCTTGTTCAGTCCTGGCAGGATAATGGCCGCGAAGGTGGCTACTAGCGCACGCTTCGCTGGCCGGTTTCCCGGTCCCGTCGACGCGGCGGGATCCAAGCCGGTGCGCCTTTTCTGGCCCCAACGGAGCGCGCAACGCGGTCTGCAATGGTGCCAAGCGGCTTGACCTGCGCCGCCCGTCTGGCATCACCGAGGCATGGCAACAGGCACCCTCACGATTGACCTCGACGCGATTGCAGCGAATTGGCGCGCGCTGGACGCGATGTCCGCGCCGGCGGTCGAAACCGCAGCGACCGTCAAGGCGGACGGATACGGCCTTGGCCTTGCCCGTGTCTCACAAACCCTAGCCCATGCCGGGGCCCGCACGTTCTTCGTTGCTGTGGCCGAGGAAGGTGCGGCGCTGCGCAAGATCCTGGGGCCAGCGCCAGAGATCATGGTCTTCAGTGGCCACATGGACGGCGATACCGCGCTGATCCGCGACGCCGATCTCATCCCGATGCTGAACTCGATCGAACAAATCACCCGGCATGTCGAGGGGCTGCCCCGCGGCCCGTTCGGGCTGCAACTCGACACAGGGATGAACAGGCTGGGCCTCGAGCCCGCCGAATGGGAGGCCGTGGCACCCATCATCGTCGATGCAGCGCCGCGGCTGATCATGAGCCACCTCGCTTCCGCCGACGATCCGGCAAGCGCGCAAAGCCAGGCCCAGCTCGCCCGGTTCCGTGCGATGACGGATGGGCTCGCCGTCCCGCGCAGTCTGGCCGCGACGGGCGGTACGCTGCTCGGGAAAGACTACCACTTCGAGATGACGCGCCCCGGCATCGGGCTCTACGGCGGGCTGCCCTTTTCCGACGCGGCCCCCGTGGCGCGGCTCGCGCTGCCAATCATCCAGACCCGCCTTGTCGGCAGTGGCGAAAGCGTGGGCTACAGCGCCACTTGGACAGCCGATCGCGAGACACTGGTCGCCACCGTCTCGGGCGGCTACGCGGATGGCCTGATCCGCGCCCTCTCCGGCAGGGGATCACTCTGGTCCGGGCACCACGCCTGTCCCATCCTCGGGCGCGTCTCGATGGATCTCATCGGCTGCGATATCAGCAACCTGCCAGTGACCCCGGACACGCTGGACATTCTCGGCCCCGCACAAAGCGTCGATGCGCTGGCGGCCTGCGCCGGTACGATCGGATACGAGATCCTGACCTCGCTCGGACAGCGCTACGCCCGCACCTACACCGGCGGCACGGCGTGACATTCGTTGCCGATGTCGGGCGCTGGGTTCTGGCCCGGACGGCTGGCCTTGGGCGCGCGATGCTCTTCCTCCTGGCCGGGCTTGCGGCGATCTTCCGCCCGCCGTTTTACGCCAGGGAGCTCACCCAGGCTCTTATGATGATAGGGTATTACTCCCTTCCGGTCGTAGGATTGACGGCCTTCTTCACCGGTGCGGCGCTGGCGCTGCAGATCTACGCCGGTGGCGCCCGCTTCAACGCGGAGGCGGTCGTGCCCTCCATCGTCGCCATCGCAATGGTGCGCGAGCTCGGTCCGGTTCTGGGCGGGCTGATGGTCGCCGCACGCGTTGCCTCTGCAATTGCCGCCGAAATCGCGACGATGCGCGTCACGGAGCAGATCGATGCGCTTGTCACCCTTTCGACGGATCCGATGCGGTATCTCGTGGCGCCGCGCCTGCTCGCGGGCCTGATCTCTGTGCCCTTTCTGGTGGCCGTGGGCGACTCCATCGGCATCATGGGAGGCTGGGTTGTCGGAACGACGCGGCTGGGCTTCAGCTCGGCTGCCTACCTGCACAGCACGGCAGACTTTCTCCAGGTCTGGGACATCGCATCGGGGCTCATCAAAGGCGCGGTCTTTGGCCTGATCATCGCCTTTGCGGGCTGTTACTACGGCATGACAGCGGGCCGAGGCGCGCAAGGCGTCGGGCGAGCGACGAAGTCGGCCGTGGTCTCTGCCTCTATCATGATCCTCGCGGCCAACTTCTTCCTGACAGAGGCGTTCTTTGCCCGATGATTGCCTTGCGCGACGTTCACAAGGCCTTCGGGAAAAAGCACGTTCTGCGTGGTGTCTCGCTTGACGTCCCCAAGGGGACAAGCTGCGCGATCATCGGCGGATCCGGCACGGGAAAATCCATAACTCTCAAGTGCATCCTTGGTCTCGTTCATTCGGACCGCGGGACGATCGAGGTCGACGGACAGGTCCTTTCGCGCGCCACGCGCCCGGCGTTCTTCGATCGCTTCGGGATGCTCTTTCAGGGCGCCGCCCTCTTTGACAGCCTGCCGATCTGGCAGAACGTGGCCTTTCGCCTGCTGCGCGGGCCACTCAAGCGGCCCAACGACGAAGCGCGCGCCATTGCCATCGAGAAACTGCGCCGTGTCGGCCTTTCCCCCGATGTGGCCGATCTCTTTCCGGCGGAGCTCTCGGGCGGCATGCAGAAGCGCGCGGGCCTCGCCCGCGCCATCGCTGCTGACCCGGACGTGATCTTTTTTGACGAGCCAACCACCGGGCTCGATCCTATCATGTCCAGCGTGATCAACGACCTGATCCGCGAGATCGTTACCGAAATGGGGGCCACGGCGCTTACGATCACGCACGACATGGCGTCAGTGCGTGTGATCGCTGACGATGTCGCCATGTTGCATGAGGGGGTTATTCGTTGGCAGGGCCCTGCGGCTGATCTCGCGACGTGCACCGACCCCTATGTCAGCCAGTTCGTTCAGGGCCGCGCCGAGGGCCCGATCAGCGCCGTGCGGTAACGCGGAACCGCCCTGCTCAACATCACTTCGTTGAACGAACGCTCGATCGCGTTGCGCTAGCGAGGCGCTTCGATGTCAGGCAAATCAAAGACTTGTCCGGGATAGATCAAGTCCGGATTGCGGATCTGGCCTGCATTGGCATCAAAGATCGCGACATACTGAAAGCCGTCGCCGTACCTGTCGGATGCGATACCCCAAAGCGTGTATCCCGGCTGAACGGTGATCACGGACACGTCGACAATGCCGTCCACCTCGGGGCGTTCAGCCTCGATCCGGGCGAGGTCGGTCGGGTCCTCACGCTTGAACGGGGTTTCGAACCGGGAAACGACGTTGCCCGATTTGTCCAGCTGGTCGACGCGGAGCGTGTAGACGCCAGCCTCGACATCCCGCAGCGGCATCCGCCATGTGCCATCATCGAGGATCGGCGTCGTGTCGATCGGCGCGTTGTCGAGGTAGATGCGCACGCGGTCGATCGGCGGGGGCGGTGCCGCGCTCCGGCCCTCCAGCGTCACGACCCCTTTGGCGTCGTAGCTGATCACGTCGATGACCACCCGATCGAGCTGGGCCGATTTCAGGGAGCCGGGCTGTAGCAGCTCTACGCCCGACGCGCTCGCGCGCAGGACGGCCGGAGCGGCGGTGGCGTCCACTGCGCGCGCGCTCGTGGCAGTCGCCGCCGCAACAGGCCCTGCATCCGTGCCCTCGATCACGTTGCTGTCCACAAGCGATGCCGAGGCAGTAGCCCCCTCCGGCGCGGCCTCCACGGCCACTGCCAGCTCCTCGGCCGTGCGAAGCGTCGGAGCTTCGGCCAACGTGGGTTCGGCATGCCCCGAGACACTCGGCGCCACCGGAGACGCACCGAGCAGAGGGACACTCGGCTGGGGTGCATCGGCCGGTTCGCCCACCACGGAGGCAACCTCGGCGGTTTGCGCGGTCGAGCCCTCGGTGGGCAGTGTCGCGACCGGCACCGGGGCAGCCGCTGCACTGGCGGTCGGTGCGGGGACATCGAGCACTGGCTCTGGCTCTGGGACTTCGGCGACCAGATCAGGTACCGGGATCGAGGGTGGAGCAAGGATCACGCTCTCGTCCGCGCGCTGCTCGGTACCGTCCGGCCCCACGGACACCAGATCCAGCACGCGCGGACGATCGACAACGTTCAGACTTGCGAACAAGACAAACGCCCCCGATGCATCCGCCGCTCCGGTGGCGGCTTCCTCTCCGTCTACCAGCAGGCGCAGATCATGGCCCGGCGCCGCAGTGCCCGCCACGAGGAGTTGCCCGTCAGCCTCCGCCCGAACGAGATCGAAGCTGGGGGCCACGACGGGCGGCGCATCGTCCGCGTCGGTCGCTTCGGCTTCCGCAACCGGTGTGTCCGGCACCGCAGGGGCCAACGTGCTGTCAGCGGGATTGTCGGGCGTGTCGACTTCAGGAGCTTGCGCCTGATCCTCTTGCAGCGGCTCGGGTAGCGCTGCGGCGGCTTCCTCCGGCGCGGCCTCGATGGGTTGCTCTGCAACGTCCTCGTCGCCCGCGTCGGCACGCCCGGCGCTGTCCTCGGCTACGGCAGCGGCCTGCTGCTCGTTCGCGGGTGCAGAGACCGCCGGCATCATCGCGGCGTCGGTGTCGTCCTGGGCCTCGCCGTCCCACAGCACGAGATAGAGCGCGCCGCCGACCGCCACGAGGGCGGTCCCGGCGAGGGCTGCAGGCCCCAACGCTGTGCCGATCCGTGCCATTCTATTTCCCCAGGTCACGCCCCGTATCGCAGATTGATCGGTTGTGGAGCTTGGTCAACATCGCTATGCGCACTCTACATATAGCGTCATACCGATGTTGCAGCCATGCCCTATGGGACCTTCTCAGTTTGTGTTTACTGCGGCGCCCGCGACGGAAACGATCCAGCTTACGCACAAGCCGCGGATGCCACGGGCCAGTTCCTCGCACGCCGGGGCTGGAGGCTCGTCTACGGGGCGGGTGACGTCGGCCTGATGGGCCGCGTGGCGCGCGCCGCGCAGGCGGGCGGCGGGCCAACGCTCGGTGTCATCCCAAGCCACCTGATGGACCGCGAGATCGGCAAACGGGATCTCGACACGCTGATCGTCACCGAAACGATGCACGAACGCAAAAAGGTGATGCTCATGAACGCCGATGCGATTGTCGTGTTGCCGGGCGGCGCAGGCACGCTGGACGAGCTCTTCGAAGCGCTCACGTGGCGCCAGCTCGGCCTGCACGACAAGCCGATTTTCCTACTAAACACAGACGGCTATTGGGCGCCACTCATGTCCTTGATCAAGGGAATAGTGGGCAGCGATTTCGCCGGTCCGGATCTGATCGCGATGATGCAGACTGTCTCGGGCACCGAGGCCCTGGAAGATGGCCTTTCGTTCATCGCGACCGCAAGCGGCTACGATCCCTGACACGCCGGAGCGTTCCGGCGTCGCGGCCCACCACCCGCTCACTCCCGCAGGAATTCCGCGCTGGCAGCCACCAGCTCCGCCATGCTTAGCCGTCGGTCGCCGGTGCCGGATCGCCCGTTTCGATCCCTTGCCCACCGCAAGCGCGGGAAATAAGGCTCTCAAACCGCTCTGTCAGCCAGTTCAACGCCTGTTCTTGATCCGCGATTTCGCCCGAAAGACGATCCTGCATCGACGCAAAGACCTGCGCGGAGCGGCTGTCCTCCACGAGCGCGATCCCTTCCGCACCCGCAACGAAATCGTAAATGATCAGGGCAATGACCACGAGGAGCATCCCTCGCAGGGCACCGAAGAGAAAGCCGAGCCCCTGATCGATCCCGTTGAGGGCGGAACGTTGCACCACCGAGGAAAACAGCGGGGTGAAGAGCGCGAAGACAATCAGCACCACCGCGAACACTGCCGCGAAGGCCGTAATCGTCGAGGCGGCACAATTGTCGAGGAAATCGGACACCACGGGGATCTCGCGCATCAGCGGTTCTGCGCGTGGCGCAAAGAGGTACGCCACCACAGCGGCGGCCACCCACCCGGTTATCGCGAGCGCCTCGCGCACGAACCCACGCGCATAGGCGAGGATCGCCGAGACGACAATCACGACGGCTACACCGCCATCGACCAGAGTAAAGCCTTCCATCGGCCTGCCTTCCTGCCCCGCCCAGTGCCCACTGCGGCCCCATGCTTACACTGAGGCCCACGCCAGCGCTTATCCCGCGCCGAACATCTCTCCCACGAATGCCGTCAGATCGGCAACGCCGCGGATCGTCATTCCCCCGGGAGCCTTGCCGTCTGACCCGGCCGTGATGGCCTCAGCGGCGCGGGCCGGGAGTGCAGCTTGGGAAAAACCAAGTTTCGCTGCCTCTTTCAACCTGTTTTCAGCTTGAGAAACAGGCCGCAATGCGCCCGAGAGGCTAATCTCCCCAAAAACGACCATGTCGTGTGGCAAGGCTGCATCTTCCCGCGCCGAAAGAAGCGCCGCTGCAACAGCCAAATCGGCCGCCGGCTCGCTGATCCGGAGCCCGCCCGCGACGTTCAGGTAGACGTCGAGGCCCGCAAACGGGATCGCGCAGCGGCTTTCGAGCACTGCGAGAATCATCGCCAGCCGCCCGGCATCCCAGCCCACGACCGTTCTGCGTGGCTGGGAATGAGGCGTCGGTGCCACGAGTGCCTGGAACTCCACGAGCACCGGCCGGGTCCCCTCGATCCCGGCAAAAACGCTCGCACCGGGGCTGCGCGCCTCCCTGTCGGACAAAAAGAGCGCCGAAGGGTTCGAGACCTCCGCCAGCCCCTGCCCTGTCATCTCGAACACACCGATCTCGTCCGCCGGGCCGAAGCGGTTCTTCACCGAACGCAGCAAGCGGAACTGATGGCCGCGCTCCCCCTCGAAGTAGAGCACCGTATCGACCATGTGCTCGACCATGCGCGGCCCGGCGATTTGCCCTTCCTTCGTAACGTGACCCACAAGGATCACTGCCGTTCCCCGCCGCTTGGCGAACTGCACCAGCTCGTGGGCCACCGCCCGCACCTGGCTTACGGAGCCTGGCGCCGCCTCTACGGTGTCGAGCCACATCGTCTGGATCGAGTCGATGATCGCAAGCTTGGGGCGGACCCGGTCGAGCGTTGTCAGAATGTCCCGCAGGTTGGTCTCCGCCGCGAGTTGCACCGGAGTTTCCGCCAGCCCCAGTCGCGCCGCCCGAAGCCGCACCTGAGCGCTTGCCTCCTCGCCCGAGACGTAGACGGTCTCCACCCCCGCGCCGGCAAACCGGGCCGCCGCCTGCAGGAGCAGCGTTGATTTCCCGATCCCCGGATCACCCCCCACAAGCGTCGCGGAGGCCGATACCAACCCGCCCCCCAGCACTCGGTCCAGCTCTCCAAGGCCCGAATGCGCGCGTGGCGGCGGCGCTTCGGCCTCGTTCAAGCTGACAAGTGCCACCTCGCGCCCCCGCGCTGCTCCCAGGCTCGTCTTGCCGGGCGTCGCGCCAAGCGGCGTCTCTTCAATGATAGTGTTCCAGGCCGAACATGCCTCGCATTGGCCAGCCCACTTGGAGGCCTTGACCCCGCAGGACGTACAGATGAAACGGGTCGTCTTCGCCATGCCGCGTCATGCCTCACTGCGCCCCGCCAGACAAGCTGGCGCCAAAAGAGAAAGGCGACCCCCGCAGAGGTCGCCTCCCCAATCGGACCTGGCCCGTGAGGTCAGGTACGGGCGCGCCCCACGAGTGCCCAGAGCGCGGGCAGAAGAAGTGCCGCGAGCGCGAGCTTCATGACGTCGCCGATGACATAGGGTGTCAGACCCCATACCATCGTCTGCTCCCAAACGGTCGCGTAGGTCTCCGGGCGGAACATGCCCGAGGCAACCAGGTGGCCGAGCCATGCAAGCCCCGGCACGTAGAGAATGACGTTGCCGATCAGCATCGCGAGCGCCATCCACAGGATCGAGCGGTCCCAGCCACGCTGTGCCAGAGATCCCATGACCGCCACCGCAAGCACGTAGCCCACAAGGTAGCCGCCCGTCGTGCCCATCATGTAGGAGAGCCCGTTCAACTCCGCCGTCGAGCTCGCGAACACATCGAACCCCAGCGCCCCGATCCCCATGTATCCCAGGATCGTCGCCAGCCCGAGCCGTGGCCCGTAGGCTGCCCCGATGCTCAACACGGCCAGTGTCCCGAGGTTGATCGGCACCGGCGAGGGCGGAACCATCACCTTGATCTGCGCTGCCGCCGCAAGAAGCGCGATCCCCAGAGCCACCAGTACGGCCTGCTTGACGATCAGCCCCGCACCTTCCCTTGGCCCAAGCGACTCCGCCAGCGCGCCGTATCCCATTCCCTCATGTCCGACTGCGGTCGCCATCGCGCCGTCTCCTTCATCCGTTCGACTGGCTGTTTCGTGCCGCAAAGCCCCGCGGTGCGCAAGCGGCCTCTCCCGCCAAACCCTCAAGCGCGACGATAGCGCGTGCGCATGGCGTAGTCCTTGCGCGGGCCCGTCACGTCCCAGATCGCCTCCCAGGTCTCCGTATCGTCAAGGATGTACCTCACACGATAAAGGTCCGGGGCGCAGTGATGCACGGCCTCCGCGCCACTCTTTCTCGGATCGAAGCGGTGAAACGGCCGGCCGTCGGCAAAGCGCACCTCGACGAACGCCCCCCCATCAATCCAGACCGAGCGGCGCTCGGCGCGCAGGGGCGTCCGACCGGGCAAGATCAGCTCCCCGCTTTCGTGGTACCGCATCCCGTCCGCCGTGCGCGTGAACACAGCCTCGCCGACAAACCGCCCCAACTCCCCGGCCATCCGATCGTCGATCTCGCGCTCGACGCGCCACCACCCGACCAATCGGGCCAGCAGGGACGCCGCCGGGCACAAAGAGCCGTCCTGCATCTTCTTCTTGCTCCAAATACCGCGACACCACCCTGCCCCGCCAGCGCTTCGCCGGGCAAACGCACCTGCGCACCAGGTGCACATCCTTGCCGCCGCCGCTTCCCGCGTCTAGGAGCAGCGCAGCACGAAGGAAAGAGCCCATGATCCCCCGTTACTCCCGTCCCGACATGGTCGCCATCTGGGCGCCCGAGACCAAGTTCCGCATCTGGTTCGAAATCGAAGCCCATGCCTGCGATGCCATGGCAGAGCTCGGCACCATTCCGAAGGCCAATGCCGAGGCCGTCTGGAAAGCCAGGGACACCGAATTCGACATCGCCCGCATCGACGCCATCGAGCGCGAGACAAAACACGACGTCATCGCCTTTCTCACCCACCTCGCCGAGATCGTCGGGGCGGAGGAGGCGCGATTCGTGCATCAGGGCATGACGTCTTCGGACGTGCTCGACACCACGCTGAACGTCCAGCTCACCCGGGCGGCCGACCTGCTGATCGCCGGGATGGAGCGTCTTCTCAAGGCCCTGCGCACCCGCGCCGAAGAGCACAAAAACACCATTCGGATCGGCCGCTCGCATGGCATCCATGCCGAGCCGACCACCATGGGGCTCACCTTTGCGCGCTTTTATGCCGAGATCGACCGTGGCCTCTCACGCCTGCGCGATGCCCGAATGGAGATCGCCACCGGCGCCATCTCAGGCGCCGTCGGCACCTTCGCCAATATCGACCCCGCCGTCGAGGAGCATGTCTGCGCCAGGATGGGCCTCGTTCCCGAACCGATCTCCACGCAGGTGATTCCCCGCGACCGGCATGCGATGTTCTTTGCCACCCTCGGTGTCATCGCGGCCAGCCTCGAGAACATCGCGACCGAGATCCGCCACATGCAGCGCACAGAGCTGCGTGAGGCTGAGGAGTTCTTCTCGAAGGGTCAGAAGGGCTCGAGCGCAATGCCGCACAAGCGCAATCCGGTCCTGACCGAAAACATCACCGGACTGGCGCGCCTCGTGCGCATGTCCGTGACGCCCGCGCTCGAGAACGTTGCCCTCTGGCATGAGCGCGACATATCCCACTCCTCGGTCGAGCGCGTCATCGGCCCGGATACGACGGTCACCCTCGATTTCGCGCTGCACAGGACGGCGGGTGTCATCGAAAACCTGCTGATCTACCCTGAGGCGTGCCAGGCAAACCTCGATGCGACGCGCGGCCTCGTCCATTCCCAGCGCGTCCTGCTGGCGTTGACGCAAAAGGGTCTGAGCCGCGAGGCCGCCTACGCGGCAGTCCAGCGCAACGCGATGAAAGTCTGGACGGAAGGCGCCGATTTCCGCAGCGAGCTCAAATCCGATACTGAAGTCGCGGCCGCGTTGTCCGAGGCCGAAATCGCAGCCCTCTTCGATCTTTCCTATCACACCAAGCACGTCGACACGATCTTCGCCCGCGTCTTCCCGGAATAGCCTCTTTGTGCGTTGCTTCGCCTCGCCGCCCTGCCTTTCTTTTGTGCAGCACGCCTGCTGAGCACCCTTTGCAATAGGTGCACGCCGCCTGCGCAATATTCTTCTTGGCAGCCGGCGGGTCCGTGCTACCCTTGGCAAACGATAAAACAGGAGAGACCTATGCGACTGAAGACGACGTTCGCCGCCCTCGCGCTGGCCACCCTGCCGACCCTGAGCTTTGCCATGGGCTGCAACTGGGATCACACCCCCTCGTCGACGACCAATGTCTGCGAGCAGGGCCAGACCTACGACGTGACCACCGGCGCCTGCGTGACCCAATCCACGTCCTGAGCCCGGCTCAAACGAGAATACAAAGCGCCCCGCCTGGCCAGACCAGCGGGGCGCTTTGACGTCCAGAGGGACCTCCGACATGCCATTCTACCGAAGAGCAGTTCCCTCCGCCGCCGCTGCCCTTGCGCTGACCGCCCTGTTGAGCGCGACCCCGGCACTGGCCGTCGACCCCAACGATCCGGATCTCCCCATGCCAAGTCCAACGACCACGTCGTGCGCCGAAGGAACCGTCTGGGATCCAGAGGACAAGAAATGCCGCGATCCCGATTCAGCAGCCCTGAGCAACGATGCCCGCTACGCGGCCGCGCGCGAGCTCGCCCATGCCGGCCGCTTCAAAGACGCCGGAAAAGCCATTGATTCGATGACAGAAGGCGCAACTGACCGTGTCCTGACGTATCGAGGGTTTTTGCTGCGCAAATCCGGCAGTCCCGAACGGGCCAGGGCGGCCTACGATGCCGCCCTCTCGCTCAATCCGGACAATATCCTCGCGCGATCCTACCTCGGTCAGGGCCTCTTGGCAGCTGGGGACAGAGCCGGAGCCCGCGCGCAACTGAGCGAAATCCGCAGGCGCGGAGGTCGTGACACGTGGGCAGAGGTCTCACTGCGCCTCGCCTTGGGAAGCGGCGCATCGCTGGGTTATTGAGCACGGCACCATCTTCCGCCATGCCCCCCCGAAAGGGGTGAGAATGGGCCCCCGGCAAGCCTTGAAGAACCTATTCTTAACGAAGCCTGCCTAGGGTCCGCGCGACGCGGAACACGGAGAGCGCTCAGTGACCCTTGGCTTGCCCCCCATCGCCCTTCCCGGACCATCGGAGGGTGCACCGGCCAGATCGTTCATCGGATCGCTTTCTCAAAAGCAGAAGGCCGCAGTTATCGTTCGCCTGCTCCTCGCGGAAGGGGCAAAGCTGCCGCTCGACGCGATGCCCGAAGGCATGCAGGAAGAGCTGACAGCCGAAATGGGCGCCATGAGCCGGATCGACCGCGATACACTTCGCGGTGTGATCGAGGAGTTTGCAAGCGAGCTTGACGCGATCGGTCTCTACTTCCCTGGCGGAATCGCGGGCGCACTCGGTGTTCTCGAAGACCATATCAGCCCCGCCACAGCCGCCCGGTTGCGTCGCGAAGCCGGGGTGGCCGCGAAGGGCGATCCATGGGAGCGGATCGCGGGCATCGCGCCCGAGCGACTGATCGAGGTTCTGAGCCAGGAAAGCGTTGAGGTTGGCGCCGTAATCCTCGCCAAGCTCAGCACCTCCCGCGCGGCCGAACTCCTCGGATTGCTGCCGGGCGAGCGTGCGCGGATTCTGTCCTATGCGATCTCGAAGACAGGCGCCGTCGATCCGGACACCGTACGCCGAATCGGGCTTTCCCTCGCCGCCCAGCTCGACGCCGAGCCAGTCCGCGCCTTCGACGGAGCCCCTGTTCAGATGGTCGGGGACATCCTGAATGCCGCGCGCTCCGTGACCCGCGATGACGTTCTGGAGGGGTTGGAGGCAGAAGACGCGGAGTTCGCCGCAGAGGTCCGCCGCGCGATCTTCACCTTCGCCAATCTGCCTGCACGCGTCGACAAGCGCGATATCCCGAAGGTGGTCAAGAACCTCGATCCCGCCGTTCTACGCACGGCCCTTGGATACGCGTTGTCGGACGAGGGCTTGAAGGAGGCGGCGGAATACGTGCTCGAAAACATGTCGAAGCGCATGGCGGACACCCTCCGCGAAGAGATTGGGGACGCTGAAACCCCAAGTCAGGAAGCCGGCGACGAGGCCACCACGGCCCTTGTCGGGGAGGTACGCGCACTGGTCGAGGCCGGGGAGCTCCTGCTCCTCGCGGGCGACGACTAACGTCAAAAACACTTGCACGAAACGTGTGTCGGGCCAGCACTGACGGTCTGCGATGCGCGCCCGTACGAAAGTGCCTCCGAGCTTGGCGACCTGCATTTTCTAGCATCCCGGATCCAGCGGCGAGCTTCGAACAGGGACAAGGCGCTCCTGTTTGCTCCCTGTTGTCCACCAAGGCCCGCAAGCACAGCGCAAGGAGCTCTGCCGCAAGTCTCTGTCTTTCCAGCACACCGCCGAAGCCCGTTGCCACCACTCCGAAGGACCCGCCGCGCGATGGGAGCAGGTTCCCCTCCCCGGCCGCTTGAGATCCGGCACCACGGCGCGTGAAACCGCTCACCGGAGCGTTTCTGCTAATCCACCGTCCACCCTCCGACACCAGAGCGTTGCCGGGTCATTGCATCGACCGAGTGCAACCGGACTTAACATCTGCGCTCTGGCGCGCTACCTGCCCCCCATGACACGCGAACTTCATATCATCGGCGGTGGCATGGCGGGCTCCGAAGCCGCCTGGCAGGCCGCAAACGCGGGCGTCTCCGTCATCCTGCACGAGATGCGTCCGACCGTGGGCACATTTGCCCACCATACAGGCAATCTTGCCGAGATGGTGTGCTCCAACTCGTTCCGATCGGACGATGACGAGAACAACGCCGTCGGGCTGCTTCACTGGGAGATGCGCCAGGCCGGGGGCTTGATCATGGAGATGGCGGACGCACATGCGCTGCCCGCGGGGGGAGCGCTCGCGGTCGATCGCGAACCCTTCGCCGAAGCTGTGACAGCCCGCTTGCGCGCGCATCCCAACGTCACTGTCAGCGAGGGCGAGATCTCTTCCCTGCCCGATCATACCGCGATCGTGGCCACCGGCCCGCTGACCTCCGGCGCGCTCGCCGAAGCCATTGCCGCCGAAACGGGGCAGGATGCGCTCGCGTTCTTCGACGCGATCGCCCCCATCGTCTATGCCGACAGCATCGATATGGCCCGGGCCTGGCGCCAATCCCGTTACGACAAAGGCGAGACCGAGGAAGAGCGCACCGCCTACATCAATTGCCCGCTCTCCCGAGAGGAATACGACGCGTTTATCGACGCGCTGATCGCCTCAGACGTCACGACCTTCAAACCGGGCGAGACCGCCTCTTACTTCGACGGCTGCCTGCCGATCGAGGTCATGGCCGAGCGCGGGCGTGAAACGCTCCGCCACGGGCCAATGAAGCCTGTGGGCCTGACCAATCCCCACGCACCGGACGTAAAGCCATGGGCCGTTGTTCAACTCCGCCGCGATAACGCGCTCGGGACCCTCTACAACATCGTCGGCTTTCAGACGAAGATGAAGTACGGCGCGCAAACCTCTGTTTTCAAGATGATCCCCGGCCTTCAAGATGCCCGCTTTGCGCGCCTTGGCGGGATTCATCGCAACACGTTCATAAATTCCCCCACGCTCCTCGACGCCGAAATGCGCCTCCGCTCGCGCCCGAACCTGCGCTTTGCCGGGCAGATCACCGGCGTGGAGGGCTACGTTGAATCCGCGGCGATGGGCCTGCTTGCCGGTCGCCTCGCCGCGGCGGAGTTGCAGGGGCGCACCCTGCCCGCCGTCCCGTCCGAAACCGCCATGGGGGCCCTCCTGACCCACATCACCGGCGGGGCCGACGCAAGAACCTTCCAGCCGATGAACGTCAACTTCGGTCTCTTTCCGCCGATTGAGGCGCGAGGTGGCCGCAAAGGACGTCGTGAGCGATACCGCGCCTACACGGACCGCGCCAAAGCCGCGTGGAGCACGTGGCTGCAAGCTGCCTTGAGCGAGGCCGCGTGACACTTGGGTTGCAAGCGGGGGTTGTCTGAGCCTCCTGCCATGGTACACGGCGCCCATGCCAAAAAAGTTCCTCACCAACGTCTATGACGACGCCAAGAAGGACGTGGCCGGGTTCTATGACACCTGGGCCGCGACGTACGAGGACGAACTCGCGGAAAACCGCTACGAGACCCCCAAACGCGTTGCCGCGGCGTTGGCTGACACGGACACCCCCCACGACGCTCGCATCCTCGATTTCGGTTGCGGGACTGGGCTCGGCGGAGAAGCGCTTGTGGCACAGGGGTTTACCCTGATCGATGGCACGGACGTTTCAGGGCAGATGCTCGCCGCGGCCGAAGCCAAGCAGATCTACGGCCGGCTGTGGCTCGGTGATGCCGACGGCCCCCTGACCATCCCATTCGGGGCCTACAGCGTGATCGCCGCCATTGGCGTGGTGAGCCCCGGCGCGGCCCCCGCCTCCATCCTGACCGACCTCATCGCCTGTCTTGAAGCAGGCGGTCGACTTGCTTTTTCGTTTAACGATCATGCTTTGGCGGACGCCTCGTACATGGATGAACTGCGGGCTCTGCCGGATCAGGGGATGCGCGTCCTGCACGAGAGCTACGGCGATCACCTGCCTAAGATCGGCTTGCGCTCAACGGTCTACATCTTTGAAAAGGCGTGACATACCGCACGCGCTTTGCCCCTAGCCCGACCGGCCCGCTGCATCTGGGCCACGCGTATTCTGCGCTTGTCGCCGGAGATCGCGCCCGCGCCGCGCAAGGCGAGTTTCTCGTCCGCATCGAAGACCTCGACACATCGCGCGCGCGCCCGGAATGGGAAGCCCAGATCCACGAGGATCTCGCCTGGCTCGGGCTGTGCTACCCGCGCCCCGTCATGCGCCAGTCGGACCGGGCCGCGGCCTATGAAGACGCCTTGCAACAGCTCTGGACCGAGGGGCTTCTCTATCCCTGCACCTGCAAGCGGCGCGACATCGAGGCAGCAATCACCGCGCCGCAGGAGGGCGCATTGCCCTTCGGCCCCGATGGTCTTGTATATCCCGGTACGTGCCGACATGTCCCGACCGGCCCGATGCCGGATAACGTCGCGCTGCGGCTCAACATGGAACGCGCGCTTGCAAGTGCGCCCGCCTTGTCCTGGGATGAAACAGGGGCCGGGCCCGGAGGAGAAAGTGGCGTAATTCCAGTGCGATCCGACGAGATGCTCAGCAGGGTGGGCGATGTGGCCATACGGCGCCCCGGCATGTCCGCCGCATATCACCTCGCTGTTGTCGTCGACGATGCCGCCCAAGGGATCACGGAAGTTGTGCGCGGGGCGGACCTCTTTGAAGCCACCGCCATCCACATCGTCCTCCAGTATCTGTTGGGGGTGCCGACGCCCGCCTATCACCACCATCGCCTCATCCGCGAAGAAAAGGGCAAGCGCCTCGCCAAACGGGATGACGCGCGGGCCATCGCCCTCTACCGCGCCGAAGGAAAAAGCCCGGCGGACGTGTGCGCGATGATCGGCGCGCCGCTCGTAGGCACCTAGGCCTCCGGCGCCATGAGCTCCGTCTCTTCCCCGCCGAGAACCGACCGATAAAAGCACGACCGGCGACCCGTATGGCATGCCGGGCCGATCTGTTCGACCAGCACGATCAGGCAATCCCGGTCGCAGTCGATCCGCATGTCCACCAGCTTTTGCGTGTGCCCGGAGGTCTCACCCTTGATCCAGAACGCTTGCCGCGAGCGCGACCAATAGGTCACGCGCCCGGTTGCGAGAGTCTTGCGTACCGCCTCGGCGGACATCCAGGCCATCATCAGGACCTCCTGCGACTCCGCGTCCTGCGCGATGGCTGGAATAAGGCCGCGCTCGTCATACGTTAGCGTCTCGGGATCGAAGGACATATGCGCTCCTTTGCAATCGATGGGCAAAAAGCTAAGACTTGGCCCTGCAAGACCGTCACGCCAACGCCGGAGGGCAGCCATGGCCAGCGAGACCGACCTCGTCAACCTGTATTCCGGGCGCATCCTTGCGCTGGCGACGGACATTCCGCACGTGGGCCGCTTGTCCGCACCGACATCGACCGCGCGCAAGCGCTCGCCCCAATGCGGATCGACGGTGACGGTCGATCTCGTGCTCGAAAACGGCCGTATCGTGGACTTTGCCCAAGACGTGCGCGCATGCGCCCTCGGACAAGCGGCCGCTTCGGTGCTCGGCCAGGCCGCAGTGGGCCGCACCCGCGCCGAGATCGACGCCGCGCGGGACGCCCTGCACGCGATGCTCAAGGAAGGGGCCGCCCCGCCCCAGGCCCCGTTCGATGCGCTTGAGGCGCTGATCCCCGCGCGCGATTTCGCCAATCGCCACGCGTCCATCATGCTTGCTTTCGACGCGACCTCGGACGCAATGGCGCAGGCCGAACACGCCGCCTGACCCCTGCTTCCGACAAAAAAAACCGCCGCACACCCAGAGGTGGCGGCGGCAAGTGGCGTGTCTGACGAACCCGAACGCCCCGGGGACGGGGGGAAGAGGGTATGTGGCTACGCCAGTGTTGGGGACAGGGCGCGCCGACCGGATGACAGACCGCAGGCAGGCGGAGCCGCGCGCAACGCACGCGGCAATGACAAGAACCAAAAGCTAGACGAGCACAGGCATGTGCAGAGCCGTGATAAAGATCACCATCAGCGCAACGGCTCCAATCGCGTCTCCCGCTACACCCTCGGCGCGGATAGCGATCCGCTTGAAATCGTTGAACATCGTGATCTCCCTCATCAAGTTGCTACTTTGTTCTCACATCTTAACGCTTGTGTAAAGAACCTTTAGAGAACATTTGCGAACAAAACACGCTAACAGCGCTAGCCGACCGTGATCAGGCGGATCGCGCGGTCCTGTTCCATCAGCCAAAGAAGGGTTCGCACCGCCCCACCCCGCTCGCTCGACAGATCCGGGTCAGCGTCGAGCAGGCGTCGGGCGTCCTTCTGGGCCACCGCCAGAAGAGCGGTATGTCTCTCCAGATCCGCGATGCGAAAGCGCGGAAGGCCGCTTTGCGCCGTCCCGATCAGGTCGCCCGCACCGCGCAGGGCGAGGTCTTCCTCGGCGATCCGAAAGCCATCCTCCGTCTCGCGCAAGATGTCGAGGCGGCGGCGCGCTGTCTCTCCAAGCGGGGGCGCGTACATCAGAAGGCACGTGGATTGCGCCGCGCCCCGCCCTACCCGCCCGCGCAGCTGGTGCAACTGCGCGAGGCCGAAGGATTCCGCCCGCTCCACCACCATGATCGATGCGTTAGGTACATTCACCCCCACCTCGATCACAGTTGTTGCCACCAGCACGGACGTTTCGCCGGACACGAAGCGTGCCATCACCGCGTCCTTCTCCGCCGGGGGCATCTGGCCATGAACGAGGCCGACATGCTCCTCTCCGAGCGCGGCACGCAGCGACGCAAAGCGCGCTTCGGCGGAGGTAAGTTCCGAGATTTCGCTTTCCTCCACGAGGGGGCAGACCCAATAAGCTTGGCGCCCATCACCGATCGCCCCCCGGAGATGCGCGATCACCTCGTCAAGCCGTCCGGTAGAGACGAGCGCCGTCTGGACCGGAGACCGCCCGGGGGGCTTTTCGTCGAGCACCGAAATATCCAGATCGCCGTATTGCGCCAGGCTCAGCGACCGTGGGATCGGCGTCGCGGTCATCACCAACACGTCGACCGCGCGGCCTTTATTGCCCAGCTCCATCCGCTGGGCAACGCCGAAGCGGTGCTGTTCGTCGATCACCGCCATCCGCAAATCGGCAAAGTGCACATCCGCCTGAAAGACAGCGTGTGTGCCGATCAGCAGCGAAGTCCGTCCTTCTGCAAGTGCGGCGAGTTTGGATGCGCGCTCCGCTCCCTTGTCGCGCCCGGTCAAAACGTCCGCGACGACCCCGGCCGCCTCCGCCAACGGACGTACGGACTCCAGGTGTTGCCTCGCCAGTATCTCCGTCGGCGCCATGAGCACAGCCTGGCCGCCCGCTTCGACCGCCGCCAGCATGGACAACACGGCCACGAGGGTCTTGCCTGAGCCGACGTCGCCTTGCAGCAATCGCATCATCCGCGTGGGCCGGGCCATATCCTCCGTGATCTCGGACACCGCACGCTCCTGCGCGCCCGTTGGCTTATAGGGGAGCGATTGCAATACCTTGTCCGACAATGCTCCGGTGCCCTTGCTGATGCGTCCGGGCGCCTTGCGGTAGGCAGATCGGCCAAGGGCGAGCGTCACCTGGTGCGCGAAGAGCTCGTCATAGGCAAGGCGCTGGCGCGCCGGGCGGTCCGGCGAGAGCGCCTCCGGCCCGGAAGGTGCGTGCACCTCGCGGAGCGCGTCTTGCCAGGCGGGCCAGCCCTCCCGCGCGCACAAGAGCGGATCGATCCACTCCGCCAGATCCGGCGCCCGGGCCACGGCCCCCTGTGCGGCTTTTCCCATCGCTCGCTGCGTCACGCCCGCCGTCAGCGGATAAACCGGCTCGAAGGGGGGGATCTCGCCGGCTTCGTCCAGCGGGAGCACGTAGTCCGGGTGGACGATCTGCGCGACACCGTCAAAGACCTCGACCTTGCCCGACACCACCCGCCGCTGCCCCGTCGGCACATGCCGCTGCATCCAGTCCTCGCGGGCATGGAAGAACACGAGCTGAAACGTCGTTTCGGCGTCCTCCACTTCCACACGGTAGGGCCCGCTGCGCCGCGCCGGCTTCATGTGCCGCCCGATCGTCACCTCGATGGAGGCCGTCGCAGGGGGTACGACCGCGCGGACGGAAGGGACGCGCCGCCTGTCGACCCCGCCCTGGGGCAACGTGAAGAGCAGATCGCGCGGACGGGAGATATTGATCTGCGCCAACCGCTCGGCGATCTTCGGGCCGATCCCCGGCAACGTTTCGATCTGCGCAAACAGCGGAAACAGCAGCGGCGGGCGCGTGCTCATGTCGTTCAGCCGGCGCCGATCAGCGCAAGCCAGCCATCCTCGTCGAGGGTCTGAATGCCGAGATCCGCTGCCTTCTTGGCCTTCGAACCCGCCCCCGGCCCCGCAACCAACAGATCCGTTTTTGCCGACACCGACCCCGAGACCTTCGCACCAAGCGCCTCCGCACGTGCTTTTGCCTCTGCCCGGCTCATCCGTTCCAGCGTACCCGTGAAAACGACCGTCTTGCCCGCGACGGGGCTCCCCTCCGTGTTCGGTGCAGCCACATCCGTGATCGTCAGCCGCTCCGCCAGCTTGTCGATCGATGCGCGTTCAGCCTCCTGCGCGAAGGCGCGCACCAGCGCGTCGGCCATTACCGTTCCCACGCCATCGATATCCTCAAGCTCGGCGCGCGCGGCGTTCTCGGGCTCCTGCGCGGCGACAATTGCGGACCGGAACGCCTCCCACGTGCCGTAGTGCCGGGCTAGAAGCTGCGACGCGCTCTCTCCAATGTGCCGCATCCCAAGTGCGAAAATCACGCGATTGAGGGGTATACGGCTTTTCTCTTCAATGGCATCGAAGAGATTGTTCGCGCTCTTGTCACCCCAACCCTCGCGATTGCTGAGTTGGCGCAACCCCGATCCGAAGTTTTCCCGCAGATCGAAGATGTCGGCGGGTTCCTTGATCCAGCCGTCAGTATAAAAGGCCTCGACCTGCTTGGCCCCGAGGCCCTCGATATCGAACGCGGCGCGTGACACGAAGTGCTTGAGCTTTTCGACAGCCTGCGCCGGGCAAATGATCCCGCCCGAACAACGGCGCACACTGTCTCCCGGCTCGCGTACCGCCTCAGAGCCGCAGGCAGGACACACCGTCGGAAAGACAAATGGTTCAGTACCTTCCGGCCGCTTGCTAATGTCGACATCGGCGATCTTTGGGATCACGTCGCCCGCCCGGTAGACCTGCACCCAGTCGCCGATGCGGATGTCGCGCCCGTCGCGGATCTCTCCGCCCTTGGCGTCTTTGCCAGCGATGTAGTCCTCGTTGTGAAGTGTCGCGTTCGACACAACGACGCCCCCTACGGTTACCGGCGCGAGCCGTGCAACCGGGGACAGCGCGCCGGTTCGTCCGACCTGGATGTCGATCGCTTCCAGCCGGGTCCATGCCAGCTCCGCCGGGAACTTGTGCGCAATCGCCCATCGCGGCGTGGTGGAGCGATAGCCAAGGCGTTGCTGCAAGGCGAGATCGTCGACCTTGTAGACCACCCCGTCGATGTCATAGCCGAGCGTCGCGCGCTGGGCCTCGATCCCGGCATAGTGCTCCAGGAGGCTCGGAAGCTCCACGAACTGCTTGGTGAGAGGGTTGGTCTGAAATCCCAGAGCCTTGAGGCGCTCTATTGATCCCAATTGCGTCGATGCGAGCGGCTCCGAGACCTCTCCCCACGCATAGGCAAAGTACTTCAGAGGCCGCGCGCGCGTGATTTCTGCGTCGAGCTGGCGCAGCGAGCCAGCCGCCGCGTTGCGCGGGTTGGCGAAGACCTTGCCACCACTTTCCAGCTGATGCGCGTTGAGGGCATCGAAATCCGCCTGGCTCATGTAGACCTCGCCGCGCACCTCAAGGATGTCCGGCGCACCTTCGAGCCGTTCGGGAATATCGTCGATCGTGCGGGCATTGGCCGTCACGTTCTCGCCCGTTTCGCCATCGCCCCGCGTCGCAGCCTGCACAAGCACCCCACCCTCGTAGCGCAGCGAAAGCGACAGGCCGTCGATCTTTGGCTCGGCCGTCAGTGCCAGTGGCGCATCATCCTCCATCCCGAGAAAGGCGCGCACGGACCGGACGAATTCCGCAACATCGTCGCCATCGAAAGCATTGCCGAGCGAGTACATCCGCACCCGGTGACGCACCTTGGCAAAGGTCTCAGAAGGAGCCGCGCCCACCTGCTGAGTCGGGCTGTCTTTCGTTGCGAGCTCTGGGAAAGCGGCTTCCAGCGCAAGAGCCCGCCGTTTCAGCCGATCATACTCCGCATCCGAAAGGACAGGCGCATCCGCCGTGTGATAGGCGCTGTTGGCCTCCACGAGTTGCGCGCGAAGGTCCGCCAGCTCTTGGGTGGCCTCACCGGGCGTCAGCTCTCCGGGGTCGATATCAGCGGCGGACGTCATGGCACGGATTTAGGCGGTCTGGCGGTGCTGGTCCAGCGGAGTGTTTCGCCCTAGGGTCCGGCCAAAGACAGGGAGCGAGGCATGATACTGACACACGCCATGGCCGCGACGGAGGCACCACCCGTCATGGAAGCCCGGCGCTGGCTCGATGGGGTGAGCTTCAGCGCCGAAGCGCCGCTGATCAATGTGAGCCAGGCTGCACCGGTGGAGCCGCCACATCCCGACTTGCGCAAGGCAATGGCGGAGACCGTGTTGCACGACGACGCAGCACACCTCTATGGCCCAGTGCTCGGCCTGCCCGAACTGCGCGCAGAAGTCGCCACCCAGTTCAGCGCGGCCTACGGCGGCACGATCGCTCCGGAGCAGGTCGCCATCACGGCGGGATGCAACCAGGCCTTTGCCGCGACGCTGGCGACACTCGCCGGCCCTGGGGATGAAGTTCTTCTGCCAACACCATGGTATTTCAATCATAAGATGTGGTTGGACATGACCGGGGCGTGCGCTGTCCCGATCCCGCCGGGCCCTGGTCTGATCCCACGGGTCGAAGACGCCGCTCCGCTCATCACGGACAGGACCCGCGCGATTGTCCTTGTCACCCCCAACAATCCTGCAGGGGTCGAGTACCCCGCAAGCGCCGTCGCCGCTTTCATGGAACTGGCGCGTGCCCATGGCATCGCTCTGATCATCGACGAGACCTATCGTGATTTCGACGCGCGCAGCGGGGCGCCGCACGACGCCTTCGCCGATGCGCAGTGGGACGACACCGTGATCCAGCTCTATTCCTTCTCAAAGGCTTACCGGCTGACCGGCCACCGGGTGGGCGCGGCGGTTGCATCGCCGTCCCGTCTCGCGCAGATGGAGAAGTTTCTCGATACGGTCGCGATCTGTCCGCCCCAGATCGGCCAGCGCGCCGCGCTATGGGGCATGCAGCATCTGCGGCAGTGGCTCGCCGGGGAGCGGGACGAGATCCTGGATCGGCGCGCGGCGATCACAGAGGGTTTTCAGAGCCTTGCTGCGCAGGGCTGGGCGCTCGAAGGATGCGGCGCCTATTTCGCCTATGTCCGACACCCGTTCGACGAAGCCTCCGATGCGCTGGCGCGGCGCATGGTGCGTGACGTTGGTGTCCTGTGTCTGCCGGGCACGATGTTCATGCCCGAGGGCGACGGACGCCAGCACCTGCGTATCGCCTTTGCCAATGTCGATCGCGATGGGATAGGGCGCCTGATCGCGCGCCTTTCCGCGCTCGTACCGGCCCCGTAGTGCCTTGCCCGCGCGGCTGTGACCGGCGGTATCTTGCCCCGGTGCGACCACGCGCATACACACACGCCGAAACGCGACGAACAAAACGCAAGCGGCGGGAGATCTCATGGCGGAGAGCATTGGCAAGAAGACCGGAAAAGTGGTCGTCTGGATCCTGCTCGCACTGTTGATCGTCGGCCTCGCCGGCTTTGGCATCGGCAGCTTCGGCGGCAGTGCCAGCACCGTCGGTCGCGTTGGCGATCGCACGATCACGGCGCAGGATTACTTCCGCGCACTCGATCAGGCGTTGCGCGCGGAACGCGCGGCGCGCGGCGCACCCATCAGCCGAGGCGAGGCAGAAGCGTCCGGCCTCCTCCAGTCCGTCCAGTTGCAGCTCGCAGCCGAGGCCGCGCTCGACGGCGAAGCGGCGGCCCTCGGGGTCTCTGTCGGGGATGCCGCGGTTGGAGAACAGATCCTCGCGCAACCCGCCTTCGTCGGACCGACCGGCGAGTTCGACCGCCAGTCCTACGAGTTCGCGCTGCGCCAAAACGGCTGGACGGTGCCCGCGTTCGAGCAAGACGTCCGCGAAGAGACGGCGCGCTCGATCCTGCAGGGCGCCGTTGCAGGCGGCGCCGCCGCCCCGGACACGATCGTCGACACTCTGGTGAACTTCTTTGGGGAAACCCGCAGTTTCACATGGCGCACCCTTGGCGCGGGCGATCTGGCAGAAGCTCTCCCTGCCCCGACCGACGCCGATCTGCGGCAGCAATACGAGGCAACGCCCGAGGCCTACACCTTGCCCGAGGCAAAGCGCATCACTTACGTTCTGCTCAATCCCGAGGATCTGGCGGACGGTATGGACCCCGAGCAATCAGCGTTGGAGGCCCGGTATCAGGAGCGGATCGACGACTTCGTGCAGCCTGAGCGCCGCCTCGTCGAGCGGCTCGTCTTCGAGAATGACGACGCCGCGAAAGAGGCGGCCGACGCGATCGCGGCAGGAACCCTGAGCTTTGCCGAGGCCGTCGCTGCGCGCGACCTTACCTTGAGCGACATCGACATGGGCGACGTGGCTCGGGACGACCTCGGCGAAGCGGCAGACGAGGTGTTCGCCCTCACGGAGCCGGGTGTCGCCGGGCCTCTGCCCTCACCGTTCGGCCCTTCGCTCTATCGCGTGAACGCGATCCTTGATGCGCGCAACATGCCGCTCGAAGAGGTCCGCGACATCCTTGCGGACGAGCTCAACATCGAGCGTGCCCGTCGCCTTGCGGACGATCTGCGCGAAGACTTCGACGATCGCCTCGCGGCAGGTGCTACGCTGGAGGATCTTGCCGCGGAAACGGAGATGGAGCTCTCCCGGGTCGACTACTATCCCGGGATTGATGCAGAGATCGCCGGCTACGAAGTGTTTCGAGAAACCGCCAACGCGGTGGAGCTGTCCGATTTCCCGCAGATCGACGTGCTGGGTGATGGGAGCCTTTTTGCCCTGCGTCTTGATGAGGTCGTGCCCCCCACGCTTCAGCCGATGGACGAGATCCGCGCCACGCTGACCGAAGACTGGCGTGCCGCAGAGACCGTGCGCCGCCTGCGCGCGCAGGCCGAAGAGATCACCGGCGATCTAGCCGCGGGAGGCACGCTCGAGAGCAGCGGCGCGGTCCAGACGGCCGAAGAGGTTGGCCGTGACGCCTTCCTCGACGGCGTTCCCACCGAGTTGACGGCCCAGGCTTTTGAGCTCGAAGAGGGTGAGCACGCGCTGGTAGAGGGTGATGGCGCGCTCTCGATCCTCGTTCTCGACACGATCCACCTGCCTGATCCTGACGATCCCGAAACGGCCCCGCTGCGCGATGCCGTTACCGCACAGATCGGCCAGGGCATCGCCTCGGATGTGCTGCGCTACTACCAACAGGCGCTGATCAACCGCGAAGGCCTCGAATTCGAGCCTGCGGGTCTGAATGCCATCCACACACAGGTCTTCAACTAGCATGGTCTCGCTGGCTCCGTCGTTTCAGGCGTTCGAGGAAGGCTGGAACGCCGGTCGCAACCAGATCGTCTACGCACGCCTGGCCGCCGATCTCGACACGCCCGTGTCCCTTATGATGAAGCTCGCGGGCGCTCGGTCGGACAGCTTCATGCTCGAATCCGTCACCGGCGGCGAAGTCCGCGGGCGCTATTCGATCGTCGGATTGAAGCCCGATCTCATCTGGCGGTGCAATGGCACCCAGGCGCAACTCAACCGCGAAGCGCGCTACGACGGTGCCGCGTTTACGCCAGAGGATCTGCCGCCGCTCGAGAGCCTGCGCCGCCTGCTGGCCGAAAGCCGCATCGAGCTGCCTGCCGATCTGCCGTCCGCCGCCTCCGGCCTCTTCGGCTATCTCGGCTATGACATGGTGCGCCTTGTCGAGCACCTGCCGGGCATCAACCCCGACCCGCTCGGCCTGCCGGACGCCGTGCTGATCCGCCCGTCAGTCGTGGCTGTGCTGGACGGCGTCAAGGGAGAGGTGATCATTGTCGCCCCGGCCTATGCCACCTCCGGCGTGCCCGCGAAGGCCGCCTTTGCGCAGGCGGCCGAGCGGGTGGCCGACGCGGTGCGCGATGTCGAAGGGACGGTGCCCGGCGAACAGCGCTCCCTCGGCGAGGCCGCACCCGTGGGCACGCCAGTGTCGAACTTCACCAAGCCCGCCTACCTCGCCGCGGTGGAGCGCGCCAAGGATTACATCCGGGCGGGCGATATCTTTCAGGTCGTGCCGTCGCAGCGGTGGGCGTCGAACTTCCGGCTGCCGCCCTTCTCGCTCTATCGCAGCTTGCGGCGCACGAACCCGTCACCGTTCATGTTCTTCTTCAACTTCGGAGGGTTCCAGGTGATCGGGGCGAGCCCCGAGATCCTCGTGCGGGTGCGCGAGGGCGAGGTAACGATCCGACCCATTGCGGGCACCCGTCCCCGAGGCGCTACCGAGGAAGAGGATCGCGCGCTTGAGGCCGATCTGCTGGCCGATGAAAAGGAGATGGCCGAGCATCTGATGCTGCTCGACCTTGGGCGCAACGACGTTGGCCGGGTCGCCAAGATCGGCACCGTGCGCCCGACGGAAGAGTTCGTCATTGAGCGCTATTCGCATGTGATGCACATCGTCTCGAACGTTGTCGGAGACCTGTCCGACGAGCATGACGCGCTTTCTGCCCTTTTGGCCGGTCTCCCCGCTGGTACCGTCTCCGGCGCGCCGAAGGTGCGCGCGATGGAGATCATCGACGAGCTCGAGCCCGAAAAGCGCGGCGTCTATGGCGGGGCTGTCGGGTATTTCTCTGCCGACGGCGACATGGACATGTGCATCGCTTTGCGCACCGCCGTGCTGAAGGACGAAACCCTCTATGTTCAGGCCGGCGGCGGCGTCGTCTTTGACAGCGTGCCGGACGCCGAGTGGCAGGAGACAGTCAACAAGGCGCGCGCGCTCCAGACCGCCGCGAAGGATGCCGGTCGGTTCGTGCAGCGCGGCAATGGCTAGCGCGGGGCTCCGCCATCGGCGCGCGGCGCCTGACGCGGTACGCCTCCGGCGGAGGTATTTTTGCCAAGATGAAGGCGGGAGGCGCCGCCTACGGGGAGCGCGGCGCAGATGACCAACGGAATTGCGATTGCGCTCGGGGGGCTGATCGTCGGTGTGATCGTTGCCAACGGTGTGATGGGCTGGGGGCTGGGCGTGTTCCTTGGCAGGCTTCTGGCGGATGCCATCAATTGGCTCGCGTTTTGGCGTTAGGCCGCAGGCGGAACGGTTGACCTTCGCCGCGGGAGGGGTTTTGTGTCTCGCAGCAGGCCCCGGATGGGGCAGAGCGAGTTCGGGAGAAGCACTATGGCGGTAAAGGTAGCAATCAACGGATTTGGCCGGATCGGGCGGAACATTTTGCGCGCCCTGATCGAAAACGGCCGGACGGATGTCGAAGTTGTTGCGATCAACGATCTCGGCCCTGTCGAGACCAATGCGCATCTGATCCGCTACGATTCCATTCATGGGCGGTTTCCGGGCGAGGTGACGACAACGGAGAGCTCGATCGACGTTGGACGCGGCCCGATCGAGGTGACGGCTTTGCGGGATCCCAGGGAGCTGCCTTGGGCGGATGTCGACATCGTGCTCGAGTGCACGGGGATTTTCACCGCCAAGGAGAAGGCGCTTGTCCATCTCGAGAACGGGTCAAGCCGTGTTCTTGTGTCGGCCCCTTCGGCCGGAGCGGACAAGACGATCGTTTATGGTGTCAATGACAGCGTGCTCACGGCAGAGGACATCGTGGTGTCCAACGCGTCCTGCACCACCAATTGCCTTGCGCCGGTTGCGCATGTGATCCAGCAGAAGATCGGGATTGCGCGCGGCTTCATGACAACGATCCACTCCTACACCGGCGACCAGCCGACGCTCGACACGATGCACAAGGATCTCTATCGCGCCCGCGCAGCTGCGATGAGCATGATCCCGACCTCGACCGGGGCAGCCAAGGCGGTGGGGCTCGTGCTACCCGAACTGGCGGGCAAGCTTGACGGTGTCGCCATTCGGGTGCCGACACCCAATGTTTCCGTTGTCGATCTCACTTTTGAAGCCGCACGTGAAACGAGCGTCGAGGAGATCAACGCCGCGATCCACGAGGCCGCCGAGGGCCCGTTGAAAGGGGTTCTTGGCGTGACCGACGACAAGCTTGTGTCGATGGATTTCAACCACGATCCGCATTCGTCGATCTTTGCGACGGACCAGACCAAGGTCATGGAGGGCACCATGTGCCGGATCCTGACGTGGTACGATAACGAGTGGGGCTTCTCGAACCGGATGCTCGACACGTCGGTGGCGATGGGCAAGCTGATCTGACAGTCACCCCAAGGTGAGCCTGAAGCCCGGGATCGGCCGGGTCGGCTGTGCCGATGCCGGTTGCGGACACGGACGGGAGTGCGTGGAAACGCTCTCTCGGCCCTCGGCGGGTCGCCTTTGCGGTTGTTTTGGAGCGATCGCTGGCTGTGGCGGCGTCGTGTTGGAGCGATGCATAGATGATGCACGCCCGGACTAAGAGGTGCCCGGATCGGTCCGAGGCTGTCTTCTACGTTTGACAATGATTGTGCTGGTGGGCGCGGTCGCGGGGAGCGCCTAAAGCCGATGCGTAGGCGCGAGTTGACCGAGCGGCAGCGTGATCTGCGCTAGAAACGGAAAGCTACGGAAACGCAAAAGTCTTTTATCAAGACTTTTGCAAGTCTCTTGTTTCAAGAGACTTTTTGCGCTCCCGATCAAGCTGCGCAAGCATTGCCAAGCGGACGTCGGGCGTCACGAAACGTGAGATGTCGCCGTTCAGGCGTGCGATCTCTTTCACGAGTTTCGACGCGATCGCCTGGTACTCCGCTTCCGCCATCAAGAAGACCGTCTCGATACTCTGGTCGAGTTGGCGGTTCATCCCCACCATCTGGAACTCATACTCGAAATCTGCGACCGCCCGCAGTCCGCGCACGATGATACCGGCGCCCACGTCGCGAGCGCAGTCGATCAACAGGTTCTCGAACGGGTGCACCACGATTTCACATGGGGTTGTGAGCGCAATCTTGCGCACCTCGTCCTCGATCATCGCCACGCGCTCTTCGAGGGTGAAGAGAGGCCCCTTGTCCCGATTGACCGCAACCCCGATGACAAGCCTGTCCACCAGGACGGTGGCCCGGCGGATGATATCGAGATGGCCGAGCGTGACGGGATCGAATGTCCCCGGATAGAGGCCGATACGCATGGGCGTCCCCTGTTGTGCGCGTTGGGTCATGCTGGGAGCAGGTCACATGGCAGGGCCACGGCATGCAAGGTGCTCTGGCTCCTCAGGAGCGACCCGTTGCGATCAGGACCCATGTCAGCGCTGACGGACAAGACACGAGGGCTAGAAGCCCATGATCATCCCTTCGAGGGCATCCTTTTCCATCGCAAGCTCTTCGAGCCGGTATTTGACGACATCGCCGAGTGTGATCAGGCCGACCATCGTCGTGCCATCCACCACCGGCATGTGGCGGAACCGCCCGTTGGTCATCGTGGCGAGTACATCCACGGCCTTGTCCGTGCGCTGGCAGGTGACAACGTTGCGCGTCATGACCTTTTCGACGGGTTCGGTCAGAACCCCTCCGCCGCGGCGGCCCACCTCGCGGACGATATCGCGTTCCGACAGGATGCCAATCGCTTCTATCCCGTCGCTCGACACGACGAGCGAGCCGAATTTCCGCTCCGCGAGGACTTTGCCGGCATCCTGCAGGGTTGCCGTCGGCGCAATGGTTTCGACCGCATTGCTGCCTTTCGACTTAAGGATCTTCGCAACGGTCATCTAGCCTCTCCTCGTGTCGTTCATGGTGTAAACGAAGGGTCGCGGCAGCAGTATGTCCCTGTCAACACATTCCGACATCATTCCGACGCGGCCCCGCGTCGCAAATGGTGCCTTTCGAGCGCCAGAGGCCTTCGCTATAGAGCGGCAAACGCATGCTGGGAGGACACCATGGAAGACCTGGGACATTACATCGACGGCGCACACACGCCCGGCACATCGGGCCGGACTGCCGACGTGTTCAACCCGGCGACGGGAGAGGTCCAGGCCAAGGTCGCCCTCGCATCCAAGGCCGAGCTCGACGACGTGGTTGCGCGTGCGGCCGCTGCCCAGCCTGCCTGGGGCGCCACCAACCCGCAGCGCCGGGCCCGTGTCATGATGGAGTTCGTCCGTCTTTTGAACAGGGATATGGACAAGCTGGCCGAGGCCCTCAGCCGAGAGCACGGCAAGACCGTGCCCGACGCAAAGGGCGACATTCAGCGCGGCCTCGAGGTCGTCGAGTTCTGCATCGGTGCACCGCATCTGCTGAAGGGCGAGTTCACCGATAGCGCCGGCCCGGGGATCGACATGTACTCCATGCGCCAGCCCCTCGGCGTCGTTGCAGGGATCACGCCCTTCAATTTCCCCGCGATGATCCCGATGTGGAAGTTTGCCCCGGCCATCGCGTGCGGAAACGCCTTCATTCTCAAGCCCTCGGAGCGCGATCCCTCGGTGCCGCTGATGCTGGCGGAGCTGATGTCGGAGGCCGGCCTTCCAGCTGGCATTCTTCAGGTCGTGAACGGCGACAAGGAATCCGTCGACGCGATCCTCGACAATGAAACGATCCAGGCCATCGGCTTTGTCGGCTCCACCCCGATCGCGGAATACATCTACGCCCGCGGATGTGCCAACGGCAAACGCGTCCAGTGTTTCGGCGGTGCGAAGAACCACATGATCGTCATGCCCGATGCCGATATGGATCAGGCGGCCGACGCGCTCGTCGGTGCAGGCTACGGCGCTGCGGGGGAACGCTGCATGGCGATTTCCGTTGCGGTTCCGGTTGGCGACGAAACAGCGGATCGCCTGATCGACAAGCTCATCCCGCGGATCGAGAAGCTCAAGGTCGGCCCCTACACCGCTGGGGCGGACGTGGATTATGGTCCGCTCGTCACGGGCGCGGCGAAGGAGCGGGTCCTCGGCCTTGTGAATTCGGGCGTCGAACAGGGGGCGGAGCTCGTGGTCGATGGGCGGAACTTCGCGCTCCAGGGCTATGAAGACGGCTTTTTTGTCGGCCCGCATCTCTTCGACAAGGTCACCACCGACATGGACATCTACCGGCAGGAGATCTTCGGCCCGGTTCTGTCGACGGTCCGCGCAAAGACTTACGAAGAGGCCCTCGGCCATGCGATGGACCACGAATACGGCAACGGCACCGCCATCTTCACCCGTGACGGGGACACCGCGCGGGATTTCGCCAGCCGGATCAACATCGGCATGGTCGGGGTCAACGTGCCGATCCCCGTGCCGCTTGCGTACCACACGTTTGGCGGTTGGAAGAAGTCTGGCTTCGGCGACCTGAACCAGCATGGACCGGACGCCTTCCGCTTCTACACACGTACCAAGACCGTCACGGCGCGCTGGCCTTCCGGCCTGAAGGAAGGCGGCGAGTTCCACTTCAAACAGATGGACTGAAAAGCGCAGGGCGCCTCGCGCCCTGTATGCACTCAACGACGGATCGCTATTGGAGCGTGCATAAACCCGGCGCGACTTGCAGGGTGGGGTTGACAGAACAGGTCTCTGATTGACCCTACCGGGGAGCTCATCCAGCCAAGCGGCGCTTGCCTTTTCCGACATTGTGCTCCCTCAGGCAGTTCGGAAGGGCCATAGAGCCCTGCGCCGTGTTCCGGTCTCCGATATGGGCGTGCTGCGGGCTCGACGTTTCCTACCAAACCGCTTCGCGAAAGCCATTCGCGCGCCAGATCTCTCCGCTCTCAGGCTTGCAGCCTCTTTAGATCAGCCAGAGGCCGGCGAGTGCGGCGGACACGTACTGCATTCGCTCGATGCCTGGGGCAAACCCCAAGCTTACCAGCCAAGGAATCCGTCAGGCACATCCGGCCCCACCCTTCATGGAGCTCAAAATCGGAGCCCAGAGGAGCGCGCCCTGCTCTCCGGCATCGCCAGCCCCCACATCGCCCGCTGTGGCCAAGTCGATACAGGTTTACCTTGCGGAAGCGGGAACCCGCCTATCGCACCATTTCAGGAATGAATGATATACCAATGATACACATTCTGCTAGAACGGTAACGCAGAGCACCCTATGCACGCATTTGAAACAGGGTTTGAGGCGCGTTTTCCCGCGCAACGCAACACCCCGAGAAAGCGCGTTGGAACCGTTGAAGCGGTGAGCCATGGGCAACGGAGGCTAAATGTCGTCACCAATCAATGCCGAGGCAGAATCCGCGGATCTCGAGCGCATCGTTCAGGGGTTGCGCGCAGATGTCGGGTGCCAGGCGGCATTCGTCACCATGCTCATCAATGAGCGCCAGCTCATTCTGGCCCACAGTTCCAATCCAATGCTGACCGAGGACATGCTTTCTTTCCGGATCGAATTCTCGGTCTGCCAGCATGCGGTGGCCAGCCGAAGCCGGCTGATCGTCGACGATGCGTCGGGCCATGCGCTGCTGCGGCAGAACCTCGGCGTTCGTGAGATCGGCATCGGGGCTTATGCCGGCACTCCGATCTTCGTTGGCGGGGATGTCGCCGCGAGCATATGCGCAATCGAATTCGCGCCGCGCACATGGCGCCCGCAAGATATCGAGGCGCTCGAGCGCGCCGCTTTGGATGCGGCGACGTGCCTGATGATGGATAGGCTCCCCGTCGAGAGCGCGGCATTGCCGATCTTGGCCCACCGGCCAAACTGACCCGTCCCTGAGCTGCCCCCTCCCTCGGCAGCGCGCTGCTGTCCGTGGAGGGGTGTCAGGCGCCTTCCGAGAGGCAAGTTCCGCTTGTGCGGCGCCCGCCTGACGCTCCCCATCCCTCCAACACTGTCGGAAGACCGCTTGCAAGGCCCGTGCGGGCTTGCAAACATTCGCGTGGGCTGCGTTTGGGGGAGCAATGGGGATCACGGCACCGGAATTCACTCTGGGGATCGAGGAAGAGTACCTTCTGGTCGACCTCGAAAGCTACGATTTGCGCGCCGCGCCTGACGGCCTCATGGAGGCGTGCGCCTCGGCACTGGACAGTCAGGTGTCGCCCGAGTTTCTACAGTGCCAGATCGAGATCGGCACGAAGGTCTGCGACGACATCACTGCCGCGCGGGACGACCTCAAGCGCCTCCGATCGACAGTTGCGCGCTGCGCTCGCGATTTCGGCCTCGCGCCGATCGCCGCCTCCTGCCACCCGTTTGCCGACTGGCGCACCCAGCCCCACACGGACAAGGCCCGCTACAACGAGCTCAGTCATGATCTGGCGGGCGTCGCAGAGCGGATGCTGATCTGCGGCATGCACGTTCATGTGGGGGTCGCCTCTCGCGACACGCGCATCGACCTGATGAACCAGCTCATCTACTTCCTGCCCCATCTGCTGGCGCTCTCATCGTCCTCGCCCTACTGGCAGGGCAAGGACACGGGGCTTGCCTCTTATCGGCTCACGGTCTTTGACAATCTGCCCCGCACCGGTTTGCCGCCCTACCTGTCCTCGTGGTCGGCCTATGAACGCACGACGGGCGTTCTCGTCGAACTCGGGCTGATCGAGGACACCAGCAAAATCTGGTGGGATTTGCGCCCGTCCGCGCGCTTTCCAACGATCGAAACCCGGATCTGCGATGTTCCGTCCCGGCTCGAGGATACGCTGATGCTCGCAGCCGAGACGCAGTGCATCACGCGGATGCTATGGCGCCTGTCGCGGCTGAACCAGCGTTGGCGGATCTACGAGCCGTTCCTTGTGGGCGAGAACCGGTGGCGTGCGCAGCGCTACGGCACGTCCGAGGGGATGATCGACTTTGGCGCCCATACGATCACCCCATTTGCGGATCTGATGGAGGAGCTCGTCGAGACCATAGGCGAAGACGGCGACGCGCTTGGGTGCCGCGCCGAGCTCGAACGGGTGCGCGATGCTGTCCGCGGCGGCACCAGCGCAGACCGTCAGCGCGCGGTCATGGCACAGGCCCTCGAGGCCGGGCATTCGCGCGAGGAGGCCATGCGCCGCGTAGTCGCGCATCTCGTCGACGAGTTTCATGACGGCCTCTGAAACGGGCGCTACCGCTCCGGCACCGAAAGCCGGTGCGCCATCCACCGAGGCAGAGCTTTCCCCGGCTGTCAAAGCGCTGCTGCGTGCGCAGGGCTACGAGGTCAAGGGCGAGGTCGGGCCGGCAGACATCGTCGCGTGCAGGGGCGACGATCCCCCGGTGATCGTGGAGTTGAAGCGTGGGTTTTCGCTGACGCTCTTTCATCAGGCCATCGACCGCCTGCGGCTGAGCGATGCCGTCTACATTGCTGTCCCCGAGGGGCGCGGAGCGCGTTGGGCAGCTTCGCTGAAGTCCAACACAACGCTTTGCCGCCGCCTCGGGCTGGGCTTGATCCTTGTGCATCGGGGGGTGGCGCGGGTTGCGCTCGACCCGGGCCCCTACGCCCCAAGGCCCGCCACACGGCGGCGCTCAGCACTTCTGCGCGAATTCGCCCGGCGCGAGGGAGATCCGAATGCCGGTGGCCTGCCCACGACGGCTGGCCGCATGACCGCCTATCGCCAGGATGCGCACCGCATCGCGGTGTGGCTTGCCCAGGCCGGAGAGGCCCGCGGGGCCGAGATTGCCGCGGCCACGGGGGTGGAGCGGGCAACCCGGATGATGGCCGACAATCACTACGGCTGGTTCGAGCGTGTCACCAAGGGGATCTACCGCCTGACCCCTCGCGGGCACGAAGCCATCGGCCAGGCCGTCGCCCCGGACGCAGTGACGCGGGGCGACCCTTCGTAGAGCTCCCCCTTCCTGACCCGATGCGCACCATGCCCGACGCATGTGGCGGAGCGCGTGCTCAACTCCCGGACAGGGCAATCATCTGCGCGTCTCGGTCGACAGCTGAAGGAGGCATGCCCGTCAGAGCGCGGAGCACAGCGTCGCACCCCCGGACGCCAGTGCACGAAGGTCTCACATGCGCGTGTGAGCATGCTTCGGCGGCTGGACTGGCGCTGAATCTGGTGGCATCACGGCCGCCAGCGAGTGTGAACCAAACGCATCCGACGAGCAGGACACATGACGAAGATGAATACCTTTTCCCGGCGCGCGGTATTGCGCCTTGCGGCAGCTAGCGTTCCGCTTCTGGCTGCGCCGGCGGTGCTACGTGCGCAATCCACCGTGGTCGACGACCCGCTGCGGCAGTCGGGCCCGCCGCCTGTCCGGAACACGTCAAGCTTTGTGCGGCAGGATTGGCGCGATCATTTCTCCGAGCTTCGCAACGGCGCGATCGTGTGCGACACGCGCTCACGTGCGCTGCACTACTGGTCCGGGGACGAGAGCACGTATCGACTTTACCCTACATCCGTTCCGCTCACCGAAGAGCTGACGCGCCGCGGCTATACGGAAGTGGTCCGCAAGAAGGTCGGCCCGACCTGGACACCAACGGCCAATATGCGCCGTCGCGACCCATCGTTGCCCGATTTCATGCCTGCGGGGCCCGGCAATCCGCTGGGTACGCACGCGATGTACCTGACATGGCCAGCCTATCTGATCCACGGCACGCATGACACGCGCAAGATCGGCCGGCGGTCCTCGTCCGGATGTATCGGCCTCTACAACGAGCAGGTCGAAGAGCTCTTCGCGCTTGTCCAGATCGGGACGCAGGTGCGTTTGATCTGACGCGCCTCAGCGGGGCGTGCTGCGCTTTGCGGCCCCCGCTGAGGATCAGGTATTTCTGCCAAGATGAAGAGAGCAGTGCGCCGCGCACGCGACGCCGCTTGGGAATCGGTTGCGCGCCCGAAGCGGCTGAGCGACGGTCGCGGCGCCACGTGAGGGTTGGCGTTGGGAGGCTCTTTTGGACTTTGCCCTGGGCGAAGAGGCGCGCGCGATTGCGGATGTGGCCCGGCGGTTCGGTGAAGAGCGGATCGCTCCGTTCGCGCGAGATTGGGAGCGGGCGGGGGAAGTTCCCAAGGCGTTCTGGCCAGAGCTTGGCGCGCTTGGCTTTGGGGGGCTGCATGTTCCCGTGGAAGCGGGGGGCAGCGGGCTCTCTCGGCTCGAGGGCACGCTCGTTTTCGAAGCCCTAGCGCGCGCCTGCCCGACGGTGGCGGCGTTTCTGTCGATCCACAATATGTGCGCAGCACTCCTTGCACGACACGGAACACCGGCGCTTTGCACGCGCCGCCTTGCCGACGCCATCGCGATGCGGGAATTCCTCGCCTATGCGCTGACCGAGCCGGGATGCGGATCCGACGCGGCGGCGTTGCGGACCCGTGCGGTTCGGGACGGAACGGGCTGGCGGCTGACCGGCACGAAGGCCTTCATCTCGGGCGGCGGCTATGCCGATGCCTATGTCGTGATGGCGCGGTCGGGCGCACCGGGCGTGCCGGGGATCTCGGCTTTTCTTGTCGAGGCCGGGGCGGAGGGCCTGTCCTTCGGAGCGCTTGAAGAAAAAATGGGATGGCGGGCGCAGCCGACACGACAGGTCCTGCTCGACGGATGCCCAGTTGGCGAGGACGCGTTGCTCGGGACGGAAGGGCGCGGCTTTGCCTACGCGATGGAAGCTCTCGATGGGGGGCGGCTAAGCATTGCCGCATGCTCCCTCGGCGCCGCTCAGGCCGCTCTCGATCAGACGCTGAGCTACCTGCGCGAGCGCGAGGCATTTGGCCATCGGCTTGCCGATTTTCAGGCGTTGCAGTTTCGCCTGGCGGAGATGGAGACGGAGATGGAGGCGGCACGCCTCTTGCTGCGCCAGGCCGCCTGGACGCTCGACCGACGCCTGCCGGATGCCACCAAAGCCTGCGCGATGGCCAAGATGATGGCCACGGAAGTCGGCAGCCGCGTTGCGGATCAGTGCCTCCAGCTCCATGGCGGCTACGGCTACCTGGCTGACTACGGGTTGGAGAAGATCGTGCGCGACCTTCGCGTGCACCAGATCCTGGAGGGGACGAACGAGATCATGCGGGTAATCACGGCACGGGCGCTGCTGGCGAAATGACGGAAGAGGTCGATATCCGCGTCGAGGGCCGGGTCGGGCGCATCACGTTGCACCGGCCCGGCGCGCTCAACGCGCTCACCCACGCGATGGTGCGCGACATAGATCGGGCGTTGCAACGCTGGGCTGATGCAGATGCGCTGCGGATGCTGGTGATCGACGCGGAGGGCGACAAGGCGTTCTGTGCCGGTGGCGACTTGCAGGACATCTATGACGCTGGCCTTGCGGGAGATGCCGAACCCGCGCGCGCCTTCTGGCGCGACGAGTATCAGATGGTCGCGCGGCTCTACCGCTTCCCCAAACCTGTTGCCACGTTCCTGCACGGTTACACGCTTGGCGGCGGTGTCGGTCTGGGGTGCCACGGATCACATCGCATCGTCTGCGAGAACAGCCGGATCGGGCTTCCGGAGGTCTCGATCGGCTTGATGCCGGACGTCGGCGGCACCCTGCTTCTGGCACGGGCGCCCGGACGGTTGGGCGAGTATCTCGGCACGACGGCGACACAGGTCGACCCCGGCTCAGCGCTGCACGCGGCATTTGCCGATTACTTCGTGCCGTACGACAGATGGCCTGCCCTGAAACAGGAGCTCGTGGCATCCGGCGATTGGGAGGCCGTTGATCGGGCCGCCCTGCCCCCGCCGCCGAGCCACCTTGCGGCGGATCAGGCCCGGATCGATCAGCTCTTTGGCGGGGAATCGCTTGGGGATGTGTTGCGGGCGCTGGAGCACGATGGCAGCCCTTTCGCGTCGGCCGCGCTGCAGGCGCTGGCCCGCAATGCCCCATTGGCGATCGCCTGCACTCTCGAGGCTGTGCACCGGATGCGAGGGCCGACCGCGGAGATCGAACGCGCGCTCGACCTCGAATACCGCTACACCTACCGCGCCATCCCGCAGGGCGACTTTCTGGAGGGCATCCGCGCCCAGATCATAGACAAGGATCGCGCTCCGAACTGGCAACATCCCTTCGGCCCGGTCCGTTTGCCCGAAATGACATCAATGCTCATGCCGCTGAAGGGCGCGGCCCTGAACCTTGACGGAGCAAAACCATGAAGATCGGCTTTATCGGACTGGGCAACATGGGCGCTCCCATGGCCCACAACCTCGCGGGCGCGGGGCATGATGTGCAGGGCTTTGACCTGACGGCTCCCTGCCCCGAGGGTGTGACGAGCGCAGGCACATCGGCTGAGGCGGCCCGTGGGGCCGACGTTGTGGTGACAATGCTGCCCGACGGGGCAATCCTGCGCTCCGTGGCTGCGGAAATCCTCCCGGCGATGGCGCGGGGCGCCGTTCTTCTCGACTGCTCCACCGTCGATGTCGAAAGCGCCCGCGCCGTCGCGTCCGAGGCCGAAACCGCAGGGATGTCCGCCCTCGACGCGCCGGTCTCTGGCGGGATCGGAGGGGCGGCGGCGGGGACCCTCACGTTCATGGTCGGCGGCCCTGCCGGGGCCTTTGCCATCGCGGAGCCGCTCTTCGAGATCATGGGCCAGAAGGCGGTGCATTGCGGCCCCTCCGGCAACGGGCAGGCCGCTAAGATCTGCAACAACATGATCCTCGGCGTCACAATGATCGCCACCTGCGAGGCCTTTGCGCTGGCCGACAAGCTCGGCCTTTCCCGCGAGGCGATGTTCGACGTGGTCAGCACGTCCTCCGGCTACAGCTGGACGATGAACGCCTATTGCCCCGCCCCCGGCATCGGCCCGCAAAGCCCCGCCGACAACGACTACCAGCCCGGTTTCGCCGCCGATCTCATGCTGAAAGATCTGCGCCTCTCCCAACAAGCCGCCGAGGCCGCTAACGCCGATACGCCGATGGGTCAGGCCGCCCGGGATCTCTACGCACAATTCGTGGAAGCCGAAGACGGCGCAGGGCAGGATTTTTCGGCCATGCTGCCCCGCTTCGAGAAGCGGACGCGTAGTTAGCTCGCGCTGCGCTGACGGCGACGTAGCAACGCCAGCGCACCGAGCCCCGCCAACAACGCGGGCGCCGCCGGCGGCAGCGGGATCACCTCCGGATCGTCACCAACGTCGACCAGTGTCTCAAACGGAAGATCTCCAACCGCGATATCATACGCAGACTGACCTCTCGAGAAAAAAAGTTCGCCGCCATCGTAGCTCGCAAAGACGCCGCCCGCCTGAAGAGCGAAACTGAAGCGATAGTCGCCAACGTTGGGACCATCCAACAGGATACCAAGGCTATCCCCGGATTGGACCGCGAATGAAGCGAATGCGAGCTCGATCGTTTGCGGCATCCTGGATGTTGCAGCATCCGACACGTCAGAAGTTTGCAAATCTGCCGTTCCAAGTGTTGCCCCAACGGTGCTACGCCCCGTGATCTCTACGATAGAGACCGGCAGCGTTGCGTCCCCAAACGCGCCGGCAAGCTGCAACCGTAGCCCGACAAACTGGCCATCAAGTCCGACCGTGAAGGTCTGCAACCTGTCAAATTCTGAATTAATCCCGAAACCAGCAGAGTCCCCCGCGCCAGTTGGCACATCAATCAACTCGCCCTGATCCACCGTCGCAGCCCCCGCGACCGACCACGACGCGCAAAGGGCACATGCAACCCAGTTTTTCATAAGACAACTCTCCCGTTCGTTGGCACCTGCCGCTCACAGCCGTTGAACACGTGCCAGCGTACACAAAACAGGAGACAGCAATCGTAGAGCGGAGTCACTGGATCTGTCAACGCAACCGCGCCCCACATCGCTGGGCCGGTTGCCCTGAGCTCGCGAGATCGAAGCCCCTAACCTTGGACCGTACCGAGAACACGTGCCATGGGGTGCCGGTCGTCCGCCGAAGCCCTATCGCCCGGCCTACTCCGCAGCCACCTTTCGGGGGGAGAGCATCGGCTTGAGGTAGCGGCCAGTGTGGCTCTCGGGGACTTCGGCCACCTGCTCTGGCGTGCCGGTCGCAACCACCGTGCCGCCGCCATCACCGCCCTCGGGGCCGATGTCGATCACCCAGTCGGCGGTTTTCACCACGTCGAGATTGTGCTCGATCACCACGACCGTGTTGCCGCCCTCCACCAGCTCGTGCAGCACCTCCAGCAGCTTACGCACATCCTCGAAGTGCAGACCCGTCGTCGGCTCATCGAGGATATACAATGTCCGCCCCGTGGAGCGCTTGGCCAGCTCTTTGGACAGCTTCACCCGTTGCGCCTCACCGCCCGAGAGCGTCGTCGCCTGTTGGCCGACCTTGATGTAGCCGAGGCCCACGCGCACCAGCGCGTCCATCTTCTCCCGGATCGAGGGAACCGCCTTGAAGAAGCCCTGCGCATCCTCAACAGTCATATCAAGAACGTCGGCTATGCTCTTGCCTTTGAACTTGATTTCCAGCGTCTCGCGATTGTAGCGCGCGCCCTGACAGGTCTCGCAGGTGACGTAGACATCGGGCAGGAAGTGCATCTCGATCTTGATGACACCGTCACCCTGACACGCCTCGCATCGCCCGCCCTTCACGTTGAACGAGAACCGCCCGGGCTTGTAACCGCGCGCCTTCGCCTCCGGCAGGCCAGAGAACCAGTCGCGGATCGGAGTGAAGGCACCGGTATAGGTCGCCGGGTTTGAACGCGGCGTGCGCCCGATCGGGCGCTGGTCGATGTCGATCACCTTGTCGAGGTGTTCGAGCCCCTTGATCGTCTCGCAGGGCGCGGGCGTCTGCCGCGCCCCATTGAGCCGCATTGAAGCCGTCTTGAAGAGCGTTTCGATGGTGAGGGTGGATTTGCCGCCCCCCGAGACACCCGTCACGCACACGAACTTCCCGAGCGGGAACTCCGCGGTGACCTCCTGCAAGTTGTTGCCGGTGGCTTTCACCACGGTCAGCTTCTTCTTGTTGCCCTTGCGCCGCGTCGCCGGAATACCGATCTCCCGCCGCCCGGCGAGGTAGTCCCCGGTGATGCTGTCCGCATTGGCGATGATCTGATCGGGCGTGCCATGGGCGACCACCTGCCCGCCATGCACCCCGGCCCCCGGGCCGATGTCGAAAACGTAGTCTGCCTCGCGCACGGCCTCCTCGTCGTGCTCCACAACGATCACCGTATTGCCCTGATCGCGCAGGTTTTTCAGCGTCGTCAGCAGGCGGTCATTGTCGCGCTGGTGCAGGCCGATGGAGGGCTCGTCGAGCACGTAGAGCACGCCCGTCAGCCCCGAGCCGATCTGCGACGCGAGCCGGATACGCTGGCTTTCGCCGCCCGAAAGCGTCCCGGCGTTGCGGCTCAGCGTCAGGTATTCGAGGCCCACATTGTTGAGGAATCCAAGCCGCTCCCGGATCTCCTTCAGGATGGCGCGCGCGATCTCGTTGCGCTGCGCGGTCAGCGCGCCCGGCACAGTCTCGCACCAGTCAAACGCCTCGCGGATCGACATCCGGACGACCTGTCCGACATGCAAGAGCGCCGTCTCCTGCGTGCCGATCTTCACCGCAAGCGCCTCTTCGCGCAGGCGGTAGCCCTCGCACGCGCCGCAGGGGCGGTTGTTCTGGTAGCGCTCGAACTCTTCGCGGATCCAAGCGCTGTCCGTCTCGCGGTAGCGCCGCTCCATGTTGGGGATTACCCCCTCGAAGGGCCGTGAGACCTGGTAGACGCGCCCACCCTCGTCGTATCGGAACTGGATCTCCTCGTCGCCCGAGCCGTGCAGGAAGACCTGTTTGACGTGCGCCGGGAGATCCTTCCAGCGCGTGTTTTTGTCGAACTCGTAATGCTTGGCGATGGCCTCGATCGTTTGCAGGAAGTAGGGCGACTTGCCCTTCCGCCACGGCGCCAAGGCCCCGTCGTAGATCTTCAGCGTGGCATCTGGCACGACGAGTTGCTCGTCGAAGAAAAGCTCATGGCCCAGCCCGTCGCACTCCGGGCAGGCCCCGAACGGTGCGTTGAACGAAAAGAGACGCGGCTCGATCTCCGGGATGGTGAAGCCGCTCACCGGACAGGCGAAGTTCTCGGAGAAGGTGACCCGCTCAGGCTCGCCTTCGTCCTCTTTCGGGGCGGTTTCCAGAATGGCGATGCCTTCGGCAAGGTCGAGAGCCGTGCGCAAGCTGTCCGCCAGCCGGGTTTCGATCCCCTCCCGCACGACGATCCGGTCGACAACGACGTCGATGTCATGGCGGAACTTCTTGTCGAGCTTGGGCGGATCATCGAGCTCGTAGAATGCGCCGTCGACCTTCACACGCTGGAACCCCTGCTTCCTGAGCTCCAGAAACTCCTTGCGGTATTCCCCCTTCCGGTCGCGCACGATGGGGGCAAGCAAGTAGGCGCGCGTGCCCTCCTCCATCGTCATGATCCGGTCGACCATGTCCTGCACCTGCTGCGCCTCGATGGGCTGGCCGGTGGCGGGCGAATAGGGCGTGCCGACGCGGGCGAAGAGCAGACGGAGGTAGTCGTAGATCTCCGTCACCGTGCCGACGGTCGAGCGCGGGTTCTTCGAGGTTGTCTTCTGCTCGATGGAGATTGCGGGCGAGAGGCCCGTGATATGGTCAACGTCCGGCTTTTCCATCATGTCGAGGAACTGCCGCGCATAGGCCGACAGGCTCTCGACATAGCGCCGTTGCCCCTCGGCGTAGATCGTATCGAACGCCAGCGACGACTTGCCGGAGCCAGAAAGCCCCGTCACAACCACAAGCTGGTCGCGCGGAATATCCACGTCGATGGACTTCAGATTGTGCTCCCGCGCGCCGCGGACCTCGATGTGCTTTTGCTCGGCCATGCATCCCACCTCTCATGCAAATCCTAAGGTAGTTGATCCGACCGTTCCGGCCAATCAGAAAATGAGAACGAAAGATGAACGCGCCGAACACTGCTGACAGCGCGGAAAGCGCCTCGGAAAATGCCTAGAACTTTATCGAATGTTTCGCGTGCGCAACGTCTAGGCCGCCGCGCCACGTCGCGCCATCGCCAGCCACAGATGCACCGCCGCGCCTGCTGCAAGCGCCACCACGAGCGGTCCGATCAGCCCGACCAATCCGGCCACCGCGAGACCTGCCGCCAAGACCGGCACGCCCAGCGTGTTGCCGAGATTGCCCATCTGCGCGAGCCCCCCATTTGCGAGCGCCCGGTCCGCCGGTGCAGCGTTCAACTCCGGCACAGCGGCAAAACTGGCCCCCTGAACAAGGCCAAGGGCCGCGGCCGTCACCAGACAGATGAGCGGGCTGCCCGGCCAAACGAGCAACGCCGCAGCGCTCACCGCAGAAGCCACAAAGCCGATCTGCACCACGGTGACGGCTGGCATCACGCTCAACAGCGCCACACCGATTACCATCGAGGAGGCGATCGAGACGAGTGGCATGGCCGTCAAGGTCGCCATCCGGGCGGCCTCGGGGATGTAGGGCGGGATCAACGTCAGCAGGCTGACGAACGAGAACGTGTAGAAGAGCCAGCCCCAAGCCGGCGCCCCCAGCGTCGGCGACGTGTAGAGGCGGGCCGATTGCACCCAGAGCACGGACAGATCAAGCGGCCGAGCTTGCCCGTCTCCGACCGTGTCCGCGGGCAAGAGCACGCCGAGAACCAGCGCAAAGACACACATCCACACGCCGTGCGCTGCAAAGAGCGCACCCACACCATGGGCTTCGGCCAGCGGTATCCCGAGCGCCGCTACAAGCGCGAACGCCACGCCGAAGAACGTACCCCAAAGGGTCAGCGCGAAGCCGCGATGGCGCGGCGCTGCCACCTGCGCAATGAGCGTCGGGGCTGCAACGACAAGAGCCACGTGGAAGAGCCCCTCCATGATCCGCAAGCCCAGAAAGGCCCAGAGCGGAGGACCAAGCGCCTGTAGAACGGAGAGCAAAGCCCCTCCAGCAAGGCCCACAACCATCGCTCTCTTCAGACCGACCCGGGCCACCACGACCCCGGCGACCACCCCAAGCAGCACCCCCGCCACACCGACGAGCGACACCGCCCACCCCAGCGCCGCACCCCCGCCGGGGTAGAGCGTCGGGAGCATGTCATAAACGACAGCCACCTTGCCGTATTGCGCCGCAGCGCCGAGGCCCGCGAGCCAAAGGACAACGATGACTACAACGTTCGACCGCTCGGGTGCGCTTTCCTCCTGCCCTGCCTTTCGATCGGGTGCCCTACCCATCCCATGCTCCAACCATGCTCACACAGGATGCCGCCAGAGAAAGCCCGACAGGCAAACGGGGCGCACAGTCACGCCCCGCCGATGCACAATACGGCCGTCAGACGTGAATGACGCGGTCGTACGCGTCGAGGACCGACTCATGCATCATCTCGGAAAGCGTCGGATGCGGGAAGACGGTCTCCATCAGGTCCTGCTCCGTCGTCTCCAGCTTCTGGCCAACGACATAGCCCTGAATGAGCTCCGTCACCTCCGCGCCGATCATGTGCGCGCCCAGCAGCTCCCCCGTCTTGGCATCGAACACCGTCTTGATCATGCCCTCCGGCTCGCCGAGGGCCAACGCCTTGCCGTTGCCGATGAACGGGAAGCGCCCGACGCGCACGTCGTAGCCAGCTTCCTTGGCCTTGGCCTCCGTCAGGCCGACCGAGGCGACCTGCGGATGGCAATAGGTACAGCCCGCGATCTGATGAGGCGCCACCGGATGCGCGGAATTGCTTCCCGCGATCAGCTCGGCCACCATGACGCCCTCGTGGCTCGCCTTGTGCGCCAGCCACGGACCGTTCGTTGCATCGCCGATCACGTAGAGGCCGTCGACGCCCGAGCGGCAGTAGTCGTCGGTCACCACGAAGGACCGGTCGAGTTTCGCGCCGAGCTTCTCAAGCCCGAGCCCCTCGGTGTTGGCCACGATCCCCACTGCCGAAATGACGGTGTCGAATTCCTGCGGCTCAACCTTGCCGCCCACCTCGATGTGGGCCGTCACCTTGCCCTTGCCCCGGTCGAGCGACTTCACCATCCCCTTTTCGATGATCGTCATGCCCTGCTTGACGAAGCTCTTCTTGGCGAAAGCCGAGATCTCGGCATCCTCGACAGGCAGGATGCGATCCTGCACCTCGACGACGGTCGTATCGACGCCGAGCGTGTTGTAGAAACTGGCAAATTCAATGCCGATCGCTCCCGAACCGATCACGAGGAGCTTCTTGGGCATCCGCGGCGGCACAAGCGCGTGCTTGTAGGTCCAGACAAGATCACCGTCCGCCTCAAGCCCGGGCAGCTCTCGCGCCCTTGCGCCGGTCGCCAGAACGATGCCCTTGGCCGAAAGCTCCTGCACCCCCTTGTCGGTCTTGACCGAAACCTTGCCCTTGGCCGGCAGCGTCGCCTCGCCCAGGATCGCCGTCACCTTGTTCTTTTTCAGAAGGTGCTGGACACCGGCATTCAGCTGTTTGGCGATCCCGCGCGACCGCTTCACCACCGCCTCGATGTCGTACCCGATCTTCTCCGCGCTCAGGCCAAACTCCTTGGCGCGCTCCATCAGATGGTACACTTCCGCAGACCGCAGCATGCTCTTCGTTGGGATGCAGCCCCAGTTGAGGCAGATCCCGCCAAAGTGCTCCCGCTCGATGCACGCCACCTTCAGACCCAGCTGCGCGCCGCGGATCGCCGCGACGTACCCACCCGGTCCGGCTCCGATCACGATCATGTCGTACTGCGTTTCGGCCAATGCCACTCTCCCAATGCCCTGCAAGAACGCGCTCTCGCGCTATTCGTTCACCCTTAAACGATCCCGCGAGAAAGCCCAACCACCCGCCCCCGCGCTGAGTGGACGCGCCCCGAACCCGCCGCAAAGCCCGGTCTGGGCGGCACATCCTCACATCGCTCCCCGCCCCGGATCCTTCATGTAAGCGAGGACAACCGCACCGAGGAGCCACGATCCAAACGCTCAGGCGCGCACCACACCAAAGCGTACTCGCGAAGGCGAAGCACACGGCATGCGTGCCCAACGGCGCGCTCTTCATCTTGGACGAAATACCTGCGGGGGGCCGCAGGCGGGGGCAGCCAGCCCCCTCCCCTGTCCCCGACCCGCGCGGCTCAGGCCGCTTCGGTGCTCTGCAATTCCCGCACCACGCCACCATACCCGCCGGTATCGAGATAGACCGTCTCCTGGCGGGTCGAAGTCCGCCCGAGGTCCGCATTGCGGTGCGGGAAGCGCCCGTATCGGCGGATGACTTCCCGATGCGCGCGGGCGTGAAGCAGGTTCGAAGCCCCGGACTCGGGCATGCGCGTCAGGATCAGCCGAAGCGCCCGCTCCTGATCCTCCAGCACCTCGGAATGCATCAGCGGCAAGTAGTAGAACTGCCGCTCGGGTTCCGGCACCCGGACGTCCCAACCACGGAAAATCCCCCGAAGCGCCGCGGCACGAGCGAACCGGTCGGTCTCGAAAGACCGCGGGTCGCCGCGGAACATGTTGCGCGGAAACTGGTCCGTGAGAATGAGATAAGACAGAAGGCGCGCCGGACTGCAGGTCCAGTTGCTCAGCCCCCCCGCTGCAGCGAGCTCCCAACCGGGCAAGAACCGGGTCCGAATTTCGGCATCGACCGCGTCGTCCGCCTTGTACCAGCCGTCCGGGCCAATCTCGTCGACCCAGTACCGCGTGACGTCCGACGGTGTCAGTTCCGCAGATTCCTGCAGTTTCACGGCGTTACCCTCCTCTCGCGCAAATCACCTCCTCCGAGAGTGGTCTCGGCGCGACGAAGGTTAAAGACCCTTGCGCACCGCGCGCCGCCGCCGTCGGCAAAACCCCGCCGGTCGGTCCGTTCATTTGTTTCTAACTGTTTCGGCGCAGAAACACCGCGTGAGAGCGGCCCACGAAACAGCGCTCTCTTCTCGACGCAGGAACCATATGCGCTATTCTGTCGCAGGCACGGCATCCTCCGTCGGAAAGTGCCCGGGAAGCAAATGGGATAGGTCATTGATGAACAGGCTGAAACTTGCGCTCTTCGCCCTCGATCACACGATGCAATACGGGCTCTGGAAGGCTGGCGCCGATATGTGCGGCGGCAGCACGCGACGGCATCGCGCTGACGCGCATCGCAATCTTGCCGCTCAAGCCATCCACCATCTGCTCGACCGTCCCGGCACCGGCGCCCGCGAAACCTGACATGCGGTGACGCAACGCTATGCCGCCAGTTTGATCAGTCGAACACGTGCAGCTTGCACGTCTGCGGGCCATGCCGCGCCGCACCCCATCGGCCAACGGCACCGGGCTTTGCGCATCGTTCCTGCGCGCCCACACGTCTTTCGGTACGCGCCACCTTTCCCCCCGGAACGAACTGCCCTTTCCAATCGGTCCAGGCTGGTTCCGCTGACGAGCCGGCTTGTTGCCCGGATGGCATCAGGCGGCGATCACAAGCTCTGCCTTGAGCCCTCCGAGCCGATCGCTTCGACCGAGAAACAACCCGCCGCCGTGGCTCCGCGCCACATCGTGCGCGATCGAGAGGCCCAGCCCCACCCCCGACCCCATATCCTGATTGCGCGCCGCGTCGAGACGCGCGAAGGGCCGCAGCGCCTCCTCGTGACGCTCCGGATCGATCCCCGGGCCGTCATCCTCGACGACAAAGTGCACGGTTGTTGCCCTGCGTTCCACGCGCACAAGCGCCCGCCCCGCATAGCGCATCGCGTTGGCGATCAGGTTGCCCAGGGCCCGTTCGATGGATTGTACGCGCGCCTCGACGAGCATCTCCGCTCCCCCGTCCGGCGGGTCGAGGGTGACATCGCCGCCCGCCCGTCGCGCCTTTTCCACCGCGTGCTCGGCCAGCTCCACCGGGTCGGCGAGTTCCGGCTCGATCTCGGCCTCGCTGCGGGCGAACTGTAGGAACGCATCGATCAGGTCTTCCATTTCGACCACGTCGCGCGCCATGGCGCGTACCTCCTCGTCTTCGGGCATCATCGACAGCCCCAGACGGAGCCGCGTGAGGGGTGTGCGCAGATCGTGGCTGATGCCCGAGAGCATCATGGTGCGCTGTTCGATCTGCTGTTCGATACGCCGCCGCATATCGAGAAACGCGCGGCCCGCGGCCCGCACTTCCTGCGCCCCTCGCGGGCGGTATTGCAGGACCCTCCCCTTGCCGAACGCCTCCGCCGCTTCCGCAAGCTGGGTCACCGGGCGAAGCTGGTTGCGCAGGTAGACAAAGGCCACCGCCGTCATAAGAAGCCCGAAGACGACCATGATGACGAGGAACTGATGCGGGTTCGACGCCGCCACGAGCCGCCGCGAGAACTTCACTTCCATCGGGCCGAAATCGGTCTCCAGCTCGACAAAGACGTCGCCGCTGTCGCGTGCGAGGTCGACAGCGCGCAGCTCGGGCAGCTCTTCGCGCAATGTGGCAATGACCGTCACGCCCGACACGTCGTAGAAAAAGCGATTGGCTGTGCCCTCGGGCGAGGGCGTGGCGAGCGGCAGGACAATATCCAGATCCAGATCGCGACGCAGGTCGACCGTATTGGCAAAGGCACCGGCCCGCGTGCGCGCCTCCGCGACCTCACCGATCAGCAGCTCGAGGTCCTTGACAACGCCACGGGTCATCTGCCGCGTCACATCCTCGAAATGACGCTGGATGAAGACGATCGACACCACGATCTGCAGGGCCACGAGGGGCACCAGCATGATGAGCGCGGCGCGACCGTAAAGACCGCGCGGCATGGAGCGTTTGAGCCATCGGAGCAACACGCGCTACATCTAGCCGCGCAATGGCGGCGGCGGAACGGGGAAATCACACGACCATGACAAATGACCCCGAAGCCGCCACCGGACCGCAGCAGATCGCGCAGGACCTTCGGCTGGTCCGGGCCCCGAACCCGTCTCCCATGACCCACAGTGGGACGAACACGTGGATCGTTGGCACGGGAGAAGTGGCGGTGATCGACCCCGGGCCCGACGACGCGCGACACTTGTCGGCGATCCTGGCGGCCCTGTCTCCCGGCGAGGCGATCCGCGCGATCCTTGTCACCCATGCGCATCGCGACCACTCTCCCCTCGCAGCGGCGCTCTCGCAGCACACGGGAGCGCCCGTTTCCGCCGCTGGCAACATGGCCGGCCGCAGGCGTCCGATCATGGCCGCGCTCGCAACGTCTGGCCTTGTCGGCGGAGGGGAAGGCGTGGATGCCGCGTTCGCGCCGGATCACGTGCTCGAAGACGGAGCCGTCGTGACCGGTCCGGGCTGGCAGCTCGAGGTGATCGCTACCCCCGGGCACACCGCGGATCATCTCGCCTTTGCCTGGGGAGCGGCGGTGTTCACCGGCGATCACGTGATGGGCTGGGCATCGTCGCTCGTGTCACCCCCAGATGGCGATCTGGTGACTTTCATGAATTCCTGTGCGCGTCTGAAAGCGCGATCCGATCAGATCTACTATCCCGGGCATGGTGCGCCCGTGGGCAATCCGCAAGACCGTCTTGGCTGGCTCATCGAGCATCGCAAAGAACGAACCCGGCAGATTCTCGCGACCCTCGCCGCGGGACCCGAGACCGCGGCTGGCCTGACACGCAAGATCTACACCGATGTGCCGCCGGGTCTGCTCAAGGCGGCGGAACGCAACGTTCTGGCCCATCTGGTCGCCCTGAGCGAAGACATGTGCGTAGCGCCCGAAGGCCCCCTCTCCGCGACTGCAAGGTTCGAGCTGTCCGACGCCGAGAATTCGCGCGGACCCTCTGGACGCCCCGAAACACCCTTGCTATAGGCAACTCAGTTCCGGCGTAGCTCAGCGGTAGAGCAGTTGACTGTTAATCAATTGGTCGTAGGTTCGATCCCTACCGCCGGAGCCAAAGATTTCAAGGACTTAGCGCTCGCTCGCTAGGTCTTTTTTCGTTTCGAGCACAGAATAAGTACAGAAACCATTGTCCAGATCGCAACCAAGTCGCGCCCACGTCACCCCATACGGCACACAACACGCGTGCGGTGAACGCAAAGTCCGGTAAGGGTAACAAGTTGAAGCCTACTGCGTAGATCCCGAAGACTGAGCTACTCCCCATCCCTTGAACAGTTTCCAGGATAATTTAAGCTACTCTCTGCCTCTGCCGGACGGTTTCGATCTGGTTGAAGTAGTGAGCCACCCCCCGAAAATCGGACAGTGACGGAAGCTACGATCTGACTTCTGCTGGTCTCCAAGAACGAGGAGATCAGAACGTGTCGAAACGCAGGAACCATGACGCTGGCTTCAAGGTTCGGGTGGCGCTGGAAGCCGTGAAGGGCGAGCGCACCGCGTTTGAGCTGGCCGCGGAATACGGCGTGCATCCGACGATGATCCACCAGTGGAAGAAGGCGCTGCTCGAGGGGGCATCGGACAACGTCGAATGCGGCGGGAAGAAGAAGGCTGAGGTCGACGAGGAGACGGTGCGGTCGCTGCACACCAAAACCGGAGAGCTGGCCGTCGCCAACGATTTTTTGTCACGAAAGCTCAAGCCCTGTACCGGCAAGTGAGGCGGAAGATGATCGAACGCTCCCACCCCACGCTGTCGATCGGGGCGCAATGCTGCCTGCTGTCGATCTCGCGGTCGTCGTTCTACTACGCGCCGCAGAGTGAGACCGAGGTGAACCTGGCGCTGATGCAACTGATCGACCGGCCATTCCTGGAAACCCCGTTCTACGGCGTCCAGCAAATGGCCTGGCACCTGCGGAACGAAGGGGACCCGGTAAATGTGAAACGCATCCGGCGGCTGATGCGACTCATGCGCCTGACGCCGATCTACCAGAAGCCCAACACCAGCAAGCCCGCGAAGGGGCACAAGACCTGCCCCTACCTGCTGGGTGGGCGGCGGGTCGATCGGCCCAACCAGGTCTGGTGCGCCGACATCACCTATCTGCCGATGCGGCGGGGCTTCCTCTACCTGGCCGCAGTCATGGACTGGTTCACCCGCAAGGTCCTGGCCTGGGCCTCTCGAACACGCTGGAGGCGGACTTCTGCGTTGAGGCCCTGAACGAGGCGGTCCACAGCTTTGGCCCGCCCGAGATCATGAATACCGATCAGGGCTCGCAGTCTACGTCCTTCGCCTGGACTGACCGACTGAAACGGATCGGCACCCGGATCTCGATGGACGGCAAGGGCCGGTGTCTCGACAACATCTTCATCGAACGCCTCTGGCGGTCCTTGAAGTATGAGGGCGTCCACCGGCACGCTTGGGAGACCGGTTCGCAGGCCAGGGCCGGGGTGGGCCGGTGGATCACCTTCTACAACCACCAGCGGCCCCACGCCGCCCATGCCAGACAGCCGCCCGCCGTGGTCTACTTCAACCAGATCGAAACCGACCGGCAAAGGCAGAGAGCAGCCTAAATCACCCCGGAAACTGTCCAAGGGATGGGGAGTAGCTTAGTTTGCTATGCCGGCCATCGGTCTGGGCAAACGCGCGTAGCGTAGTGCTCTCACGCTCCTTTCTGTCCGACACGCTTTTCTTGCGGGCTCGGATTCCCGCAGATGGGTGCGGCCTGGCAACGCCGTGGTCGTATCGCGAGAGCGTAAGCGCAGGATTCCGGCGGGCAGGTCAGCCCACTACTTGCCCTTGAAGTCGGGTGCGCGCTTGGCGAGGAATGCACGCACGCCTTCTGCGTAGTCCGCCGATGTGCCCGAAAGGGCTTGGGCCTCCGCTTCGAAAGAGATCTGTTCTTCGAGCGTTGCGTCGGACGAGCACAGCAAGGCCTTCTTGGTGAGCCCCAGCGCGTGCGTCGGCCCGGCCGCGAGGGCGCGGGCGAGGTCCCGAGCCTGTGTCGCAAGGCCATCGTCAGGCACGCAGGCCCAGATCATGCCCCAGTCCTCCGCCTCCCGTGCAGAAACAGGGCGGCCTGTCAGGCAGATCGCACGGGCGCGCGCCAGACCAACCAGCCTTGGCAGGACCCAAGTGCCTCCGGCGTCGGGGATGAGGCCAACGCGCGAAAACGATTGGATAAATCGCGCGCTTTCGCCGGCAAGCACGATGTCGCAGGCCAGGGCGAGGTTCGCACCCGCCCCGGAGGCGACCCCGTTGACGGCGCACACGATTGGCTTGGGGCATTCGAGGATCGCCTTGACGAGCGGGCCGTAGAACTCCTCGACAGACTTGCGCAGGTTCGGAGGCCAATCCGGGCCGTCAGGATCCCGCCGCCCGAGATCCTGACCCGCACAGAAGGCGCGGCCGGATCCGGTCAGCAAGATGGCACGCACCTCCGGGGTCTCGCCCGCCCTTTCGATGGCCTCGGTCAGAGCGGTGATCAGGGTGGTTGTCAGCGCGTTGAGCTTCTTCGGACGGTTGAGTGTCAGGGACAGGTGCGCCCCGTCGAGGGTCGCAAGAAGCTCCTCGGTATCGCTCATGTCGCCCCCCTTCGGAGCATCCGGGAGAGGCGGTACATACCGGGCCGGTCCTTCATGACTTCCTCCATCCAATCCGACACCTGGGCCACGCCGATTGAATCCGCGTAGTGGAATGCTCCGCCGCGCCACCTCGGGAAACCGAGGGCCTGCACCGAAATGACGTCTATCGCAGCCGATTGCTCGACGCACCCCTCCTCAAGTGCCAACGCGCCCTGGTTGATGAGCACGGCGAGGAGGCCCCTGAGAACGCGATCCGGAGCCGCCTCGGGGTCCGGATGGGATGATCCTGCGCCGTCGGCTCTATCACCTCGGTTGGCCAAGGCGGCGCCCTGCCCCCCGAAGGCCTCCCAGCTGGCAATGAACCTGTCGTTTGAAGCGTCGGACTGGTCGATGAACTGCTCCACCGCGTGCCGCAGACGCGACACCAGGAACGGGCCAGAGCCTCGGGACAGGAACGGTATGAATCCGAGACGCTTTGTGAGAGCGAAAGCCTGGCCGACAAGCGCTTCGGGCGCGTCCGGTTGAATCCGGATCTCACCGAGACGGGCCTTTCCCCGGTCAAGACCGATCGCGACGTCTGCCGCTTCGGGTGGGACTGTCCCGCCATGTTCGACATCCCGCACCATCATGACCCGATCGCGAAGATCCCGGAGGTCTTCGACGCTCCCCGATCCGGTGAGCACGACCACCTCCGCCTCGTCCACTGTGGCGATTTCGCGACGCGCATTCAGACCCGACCGCTTCACCTCACCAGTCAGCCAATCTGCCAGCGGATCGCTTCCGGGAAGGGCGATCCCGCTCAGCAGAGACTTCGCCGTCTTGACGGGCGCAGGCAGGCGAGCGACGTCGCGTTGCGCGAAGAACATGTGGCGCAGGGCGCGCGACTGCGGAGACACGCGCAGCTCCAGATGCCGGCTCCGCTCCAGACGCTGGCCCTCATCGAAGGGGATATCGGCGGACTTTGCGATCAGGTCGGCGTTCTCCAGCGGGGCAATAGCCCCGTGGGCCTCCAGCGCGATTTGTGCGGTCTTCCCTGTCCACCAGTTCTGCGATTGCGGAACGACCTTGCGCGAGCTCACGGCCCGGGGGCGCACGCCAACACCCCGTGCAAAAGCTTCGAGCGTAGACTTCTCAAGATCCGGCAAGATGGCGTCGAGTCCTCCGGCGGTATGAAAGTCTTCAGCCGTAACCGGCGCGCCGGTCGTTGCCATGCGCAGGGCAAGATCGACACCGACAAGACGGGGAAGGCGCTGTGTTCCGCCAGCCCCCGGAACGATGCCGAGTGTCACCTCCGGCAGAGCCAAGCGCGTGCCCGAAACCGCCACACGCCACGCACAGCCCAAGGCGATCTCCAGTCCACCACCGAAAGCGCTGCCGTGAAGCGCGGCGATCCACGGCACCTCACACGCCTCGATCAACCGGACCACATCCGGCAGATCCGGGGGGATGGGCGCTGCATCGAATTCGGTGATGTCGCCCCCGGCCACAAAGGTCCGTCCGGCGCAGCGAAGGATTGCGGCGGACGTACGCAGCGCCGCCACCTCTTCGACCGCCTGGGCGAGCTCTTGCCGAACTGCCGCGGATGTCGCGTTGACCGGTGGATTGTCGAGAGTGACCCAGGCCAGGCCATCGACCTCAACGACGCTCACGAGGCTGCCCAACGCCCGCCCCTACACGCGTTCCAGGACGACAGCGATCCCCTGGCCGACGCCGATGCACATCGAACAGAGCGCATAGGTGCCGCCCGTCCGACGAAGATGGAACGCCGCCGTCATCGCAAGTCGAGAGCCGCTCGCGCCCAGCGGGTGGCCAAGCGCGATCGCTCCGCCATTCGGATTGACATGGTCCGCGTCGTCAGGGAGCCCGAGAGCACGTGTGCACGCGAGGGACTGCGCGGCGAAGGCTTCGTTGAGCTCGATCACATCCATCTGGTCCAGTGTGAGCCCGGTACGCGCCAAGACCTTGCGGATCGCAGGCACCGGACCGATGCCCATGACGCGCGGCGGCACACCTGCTGTCGCCATTGCGACGACACGCGCGATCGGCGTCAGGCCATGCTGTGCGGCGGCCTGTTCGCTTGCAAGAAGCAGCGCCGCAGCACCGTCGTTCACACCGGACGCGTTGCCGGCGGTCACGGTCTGATCCGGCCCATTGATCGGACGTAGCTTGGCGAGCTTCTCTGCCGTGCTCCCCGCGCGCGGATGCTCGTCGGCCATGAAGACGACCGGGTCGCCCTTGCGTTGCGGAACCTCGACCGGAACGATTTCGTCATCGAAGATACCGGCCCCGGCTGCCGCGAAATACCTCGCCTGCGAGCGGGCGGCGAAGGCATCCTGATCGGCGCGTGAGATACCGTGCTCCGAGGCGACATTGTCGGCCGTCTCCGGCATCGAATGGGTGCCATGGGCGGCATGCATCGCCGGATTGACGAACCGCCAGCCGATGGTCGTGTCATGGACTTCGGCGGCGCGCGAAAAGGCGTGGCCCGCCTTTGCCATCACGAAAGGCGCGCGCGTCATGCTCTCGACCCCGCCCGCGATCATGAAGTGCGCGTCCCCCGATCGGATCGCGCGCGCTGCCATCCCGACGGCATCGAGCCCGGAGCCACAGAGCCGGTTCACTGTCACTCCCGGCACATCCACGGGCATCCCCGCCAGAAGCGCGGACATACGCGCGACGTTGCGGTTGTCTTCCCCGGCCTGGTTGGCCCCGCCAAAGATCACGTCGTCGAGCTGTGTCCAATCCGCGCCGGGGGCCCGCGCCATCAGCGCGCGAAGCGGCACGGCACCAAGATCGTCCGGCCGAATGCTCGCAAGCGCCCCGCCGTAGCGCGAGAACGGGGTGCGCTGACCGTCACAGATGAAAGCGTGCATGCTTCGCGTCTCCTGCCAAACCGGCCTAGCGGCGAATGAAGGGGTTGGCGACGGCCTTCGGCTCGGCCAGCCACACGGATTTTGGTTGCAGGTATTCCATGATCGCCTGTGAGCCGTTCTCGCGCCCCAGACCGCTGAGCTTGTAGCCACCGAACGGCGTCGTGTAGCTGGTCGAGCGATAGGTATTGACCCAGATCGTGCCCGCCTGGAGCCGGCGCGACATCCGGAGCGCACGTGTCAGATCGTTGGTCCAAACACCCGCGGCGAGGCCGTAGAGCACGTCGTTTCCGATTGAAACGGCCTCATCCTCATCCGAAAACCGCATGATCGACAGGACCGGGCCAAAGATTTCTTCCTGCGCGATCCGCATGTCATTGCGGACATCGGTGAAGATCGTCGGCTCGATGAAGAACCCCGGTGATCCGCCCGGGCTCGCCGCATTGCCACCGAGAATGCAGGTCGCCCCCTCGTTCTTTGCAATTTCGACGTAGTCGAGGATCTTTTTGTGCTGCGCTTCTGTGGCCACGGGCGAGATATTGGTATCAGCGTCCATCGGATCGCCGAGCTTGGCCGCCCGCGTCATCTCTACCAGCCGTTCGAGGAAGGCGTCGTAGATCCCGTCTTGCAGCAGGAGCCGGGAGCCAGCGATGCAGGTCTGCCCTGCGGCAGCGAAGATGCCGGAGATTGCACCGGGCACGGCCGCATCGAGATCGGCGTCATCGAAGACGATGTTGGGGGATTTTCCGCCGAGCTCAAGGGTCACTTTCTTGAAGTCGCGGGCAGCCGCCTCGTTGATGGCCCGCCCCGCCGCCTCTCCGCCCGTGAAGGCGACCTTGCGCACCAGCGGGTGCGTGACGAGCGGCATCCCGGCCTCGGCTCCGAACCCGGTGATCACGTTGACAACGCCCGCCGGGATCCCGGCCTCCGCAACCAGCTCCATCAGTTCGAGCGCAGAGGCGGAGGTGTATTCCGAAGGCTTGATGACAACCGTGTTGCCGGCCGCCAGCGCCGGAGCGAGCTTCCACGCGAGCAGCAGAAGCGGCGAGTTCCATGGCGTGATCAGCGCGCAGACCCCGAGTGGCTCGTAGGTGACCATGTTGACGACGCCGGGCTTGTCGATCGGCGGCACCAGGCCTTCGACCTTGTCCGCCAGCCCGCCATAATACGCGTACCAATTGGCCATGTACTTGGCCTGGTTCAACATTTCGGCGATCAGCTTGCCGTTGTCGCGCACCTCGATCTCTGCCAGTCGTGGCGCGTGCTGGGTGACGAGTGCCGCAAGCCGGACCAGCGCCGCGCCCCGTGCGCTCGCCGTCCAGGTCGGCCAATCACCCTGCGTGAACGCCTTGTGGGCGGTCTGTACCGCATGGTCGACATCCGCGTCCGAGGCACGTGGAAACCGCGCCCACTCCTCGCGCGTGTAGGGATTGGTGGAGGAAAATGTCTCACCCGAGGCTGCATCGCAATGGGCCCCACCAATCCACATCTGGTAGTCTTTCATGGGGTTAGCCTTCCGTTTCGCTGAGAGCCAGGCCGAGCGTTGCGCGCTGGCGCAGCCGTTGGCTCGGGCGGTACCGCGGATCGCCTGTCAGATCGTGGAGCCGGGTCAGGGTGTGCAGGATACGCTCTGGCCCGATCTCGTCGCCGAGCGCAAGAGGACCCTTGGGATAGCCCAGCCCCAGCCGCACCCCGTCGTTGATATCGGCCGGGGTCGCGATCCCGAGCTGCGCGATTTCACTCGCGATATTTACGATGAGGGCAAGAATGCGTTGCGCGATGAACCCCGGGCTGTCCCCGATGACGCTTACGCGTTTCCCCGCAGAGAGGAGCGCCGCGTGGACACCGTCGCGCAGGTCGGCACGGGTGGCCGGTGTTCCCATCAGCGTCAGCCGGTCGGCTCCCGCTGTGAGCGGATCAATGGCCACGACCCGCGCGGCTTCCAGCGAGAGTCGATGCGTGGTCTCCGTGGCATCGTCGCCCCATGGCGCGACGATGAGGGCTCCGCTTTCGGGGGGGGCTGCGCCGTCTTCCATGCCGATACCCTGTGCCGCAAGAGCCTGCACCACCGGCGCCAGATCCGAGCGCATATCCGGCGGGATCCAGATGTGCCCGATGGCGGGCGCTTGCGGATTGCCCTCCAGCGGCTCTAGCCGCTTGCCGTCCTCGTAGGTGTAGAACCCCTCGCCCGACTTGCGCCCGTAGAGACCGGCGGCCACGCGGGACGCCAGATGAACGCCGGGCCGATAGCGCGGTTCGTGATAAAACTGCTCATAGATCTGGCGGAAGACCGGCAGCGACACATCGAGCCCCATCAGATCCATCAGCTCGAACGGTCCCATGCGAAAGTCCGCGCCCTCACGCATCACGCGATCGACATCGACCTCGCGCGCGAGCCCGTCCTGCACGATGCGGAGCCCTTCCGTGGTCAGGCCCCGACCGGCGTGATTGATCAAGAACCCCGGCGCATCCCGGCACAGGATCGCGCGGTAGCCCATCTGTTCCGCGAGGGCGAGGGCGTCATCGGTCGCGACCTGCCCGGTTCGCAAGCCCGGGATGACCTCGACCACCTTCATCATCGGAACCGGATTGAAGAAGTGCAAACCCACGACGCGCTCCGGCCTTTCGCATCCCGCAGCGATGGCGGCGACGGAAAGGGATGAGGTGTTGGTGGCCAAAATCGCTTCAGGCCCCAGCAGGGTTTCGAGTTCGGCAAAGAGCGCCTGTTTTACGTCCAGCCGTTCGGCGACGGCTTCGATCGCCATGGCCGCAGGGGCAAGATCAGCCAACCGCGGGGCAACCGTGATCCTGTCTTGCGCCGCTTGCGCGTCGCCGCGGTCCATGCGCCCCTTCTCGGCCGCGCGGGCCAGCATCCGTCGCGCAAAACCGGCACCGGCTTCGGCCGCCTCCGCGCTCTGATCATGGACCAGAACCCGGCAGCCAGCCGCAGCCAACGCCTGCACGATCCCGCGGCCCATCGTGCCCGCACCGATGACGGCGATGATGGCTCCCGGCTCCATTACGAAGCTGGCCGGGGTGGACGCTGTGAGAAGCGGCGGTCAAAGATCCCTTCGGCGATCCGGTTGCGCATCATTTCCAGCGAGCCACCTGCGATCTGCCAGCCGCGCGACTTGCGGAAACAGAACTCGACCAGTGACTCGTCGCAATAGCCCAGCCCCCCCATCGCCTGCATCGCCTCGTTGCAGGCGTCGAACCCCGCCGTGTTGCATGCCAGTTTGGCAAGCGCCGTCTGCTGGCCGTCGGGCAGTCCCCTGTCTGCGCTGACAGCGGCGCGATAGAGCAGAAGCCGCGCGGCCTCGAGCTTCATCAACATGTCGGCGAATTTCCACTGGAGCCCCTGGAACTCGGCAAGCGGCCTGCCGAACTGCGTGCGTTCCAAGGCATAATCGCGTGCGGTATTGAAGGCGAAACGGCCAAGCGCCTGGGCACGGGCGGCATTGCCGATCCGCTCCGCATTGAACCCGGAGATCTGCTTTTTGAAGCCGCCCGGCCCCAGCAGGACGTTTTCCTTCGGGACGTACACGTCGTCGAAGTAGAGCGCGCACCACTTCTCGCCATTCATGTACGAGCTCGGTTCGCCGAAGGAGAACCCGTCCATCCCGCGCTCCATGATGATCGAGCCGATCCCCGACAGGCCCGGGCCGAAGCGCACATAGACCAGAAAGGTGTCCGCCTCGACGGAGTGGCTCGTGAAGACCTTGCCGCCCTTGACGCGGTAGCCGTCACCATCCTCGCGGGCCTCGGTTTGCAGATCCGTGACCGCCGAGCCGGCCTCGGCCTCGGTCATGCCCAGACCAATGACCTTTTCTCCGCGCAGGAGCGGCGCAAGATACTGCTCTTTCTGCCCCGAATTGGCGTATTCGGCGAGCGTACGGATCGCGCCAAAGTTCCCCGCCTGGATCGCGTCGGCGCTCTTCGGGCAAACAAGCGCGACCTGCTCGATGGCCAGAACCGCGTCCATCAGCGTTCCGCCCATACCGCCTTCGCTCTCGGGGATGGCGATGCCGAACAGGCCGTTCCTGGCCATGATCGCGGCCGCATCGAACGGAAACTCCGCCTTCCTTGCTCGGCCGAGCGCCCCGTCCTTCAGCTCCCGCTCGGCCAGTTTGCGCACGGTGTCCTGAAAGAGCTGTTGCTCGGAATCGAGTGTGAAATCCATGCGACTTCCCTAGTGTTTTTGGGATTTCGGGCCCTTGCAGAGTGGGTCCGTCAATCCTGCAGGTCGATGATCAGGTTGCCGTGCACATCTGTCTGAGCAACGGCATCGGGCGGGACGATGATGGTCGACTCGCGCTCCTCGAAGAGCGCCGGCCCCGCGATAGGCACCGCTGTCTCGACCCGGTAGCGGTCGTAGACCGGGGTTTCGACAAAGCCGTTCGCCTCGCTGAAGTAGACCTGCCGTGCGCCCTTTTGGGCCGCGCCGTCGCTCAGAGCTGCGGTGGGTTCCAGAACGGGCTTTGGCCCCGAAACCAGAACACGCCACGAGATCACCTCGATCTCCATCTTCTCGGCACGCCCGAACAGCTCCTTGTAGCGGCCCACGAAAAGCCGCTCGACCTCGCCTCTGTCACCTGCGTCCAAGACAGTGCGTGGGATTGAAACTTCGACCTCGTATCCCTGCCCAAGGTATCGCATGAGCGCACCGACGGTCGTCGATGCGTCCTGAGGGGCCACACCAGCCGAGGTGACAAGGCGTTGGCCCTCCTCCTCCAACTCCGCGACCATTGCGTTGATCCGATCGAGGTCGAGCGCGGTGACGTTCTCGATCGCGGCGCGCACGAACTCGAATGACGTGGGCGACGCGAGGAACCCGAAGGCCGAGGCAACGCCCGCGCCGACCGGACAGATCACGCGGCGCACCCCCATGCGGCGGGCAAGGTTGGCGGCATGCACCGGCCCTGCCCCGCCGATGGCAAGAAGCGCAAAGTCCTGAACCTTGCGCCCGCTTTCGAGCGCGTGGATCGTGGCGGCCTGCGCCATGCTCTCGTTGACGGTTTCGTAGATCCCCCACGCGGCTTCGACAACGGAAAGGCCGAGCGGCTCGGCCAACGCGCGATGAATCGCGCCTTCGGACGCCTCCTTGCTCAGCGCCATGTCGCCGCCGAGAAAGGAGGCGGCGTCGAGATAGCCGAGCACGAGGTCGGCATCGGTCACGGTCGGCTGGGTGCCACCGAGGCCGTAGCACGCCGGGCCCGGCTTGGAGCTTGCGCTTTCTGGCCCGACACGGATCAGCCCGAGCTTGTCAACATGCGCGATGGAGCCACCGCCCGCACCAATCTCGATCATGTCGATCACGGGCACCTGCAGCGGCAACCCGCTGCCCTTGGCAAAGCGGAAGACGCGCGCGACCTCGAAACTGTCGGTCTTCAGTGCTTCGCCATCCTGAATGAGGCACGCCTTCGCGGTTGTGCCACCCATGTCGAAACACAGGATGTTGGGCTCTTGGGCAAGCTTGCCGAACACGGCCGCCGCCTGCGCGCCCCCGGCCGGGCCGGATTGCACAAGCCGGATCGGATACTTGACGGCGGTTTCATGGTGGACGGTGCCGCCATCCGCCAGCATCAGGAACAGATCCTCCGGTAGTTCCAGCCGGGACATCTCCGAGACCAGGCGCTCGATGTACGTGCTGAAGATCGGCTGCACGAAGGCGTTGGCGACAGCTGTCGATGTCCGCTCATATTCGCCGATCTGGGGCATCACCTCGAAGGAGGTGCAGATCGTGATGCCCGGCAACTCTTCGGCCAACAGCGTCTTCACGGCGCGCTCGCTCTCATCGTTGCGGAACGCATGCAGAAAGACGATGGCGACGGCTTCAACCCCCGCCTCGCGCAACTCAACCGCAAGCGCGCGCACGGCATCGGGATCGGGCGCGCGCAGCACCTCGCCCTCGCTGTTCATGCGCTCGTCCACTTCGTAGCGCAGGCTTCGCGGCACGAGCGGCGTCGGTGTGTCAATGAAGAGATCGTAGATCGAGTAGCGCAATTCGCGCCCGATCTCGAGCACGTCGCGGAAGCCCTTCGTGGTGACAAGCGCGGTCTTCACCCCTTTGCGCTCGATAAGGGCGTTGGCCACCAGCGTCGTTCCGTGGATCAGTGTTTGCACGGACGACGGGGCCGTTCCGCCGGCTTCCAGAATGCGCGTCACGCCGTTCAGCACGCCCTCGGACGGATCGTCGGGCGTTGTCAGCACCTTTTCGTTGGCAAGCTTGCCCGTCGCGGGATCGAGCATCACGACATCGGTGAAGGTCCCGCCAATATCGACACCGATCCGATAGGACGTCGCGGTAGGGGCGTCAGGATCCATCCGGTTCATGCTTCGTATCCGTAGTGCTCTTTGGCAAAATCAGGCGTGACGAGGCCGCTTGCGATATCTGTCTGGATCGCGTCTGCGGCGCGATCCGCAGGGCGCCCCATGCCACCGCCGCCCGGGGTCTGGAACGTCACGGTGTCGCCCTTGGCGATGCTGCTTTGGGATTTCGAGGGGATCTTGGAGCCGTTGATCATGTCGATCCCGCCGGCTCCTGCCTCCCCGCCGAGAAGCCCGCGCGGTGGATTTTCGACCCGCTCATGGCGGATCGTGACGGTGATCGGCGCATCCCCGAGGTTGCGGAACGTGAGCCTCTGCGCAGTACCGCCACGATACTCGCCCGCGCCCCCGGTGTCGGGGACAAGCGCCTTCTCCTCGACAAGCATCGGCACCTGGTTCTCGAACTGCTCGATTGCCTGGTTGGATACGTTCGAAGGAAAACTGAGGCAGCCTGGCCCATCCTGCGTCGGGCGTGCGCCATGGCCGCCGTTCATGAAGAACATCTTGACGAAGGGCCGATCCGCCCCTTCACGACGCCCCTTGAAATAGACGTTCCAGAGGGGGGAGCCGCAATCGGCGATGACCTTGTCCGGCGCCACCTTCGAGAGCGCTCCATAAATCGCGGGCGGCATGTAGTGCCCCGAAAGGTGACGCCCCCAAACCGGCGCCGGACGCTTTGGATTCACCAAACACCCCTCAGGCGCCTTCACCGTGATCGGGCGAAACGCGCCATCGTTGATCGGCGTTCCGGGATCCAAGGCGCATTTGATGGCGTAGCAGCTATAGGCCTGCGTGAACGTGAGCGGAGAGTTCACCGGGTGCTCGATCTGATCGGTTGTGCCGGCGAAGTCGACCTCGATATCGGACCCCTTGATCGTCACGCTCACATGGATGTCGAGCGGGTGGTCGAACCCGTCGGCGGTAAGCATATCGGAATAGGTGCCATCGGGGATCGCCTCGATCGCGCGGCGCAGGCTCGCCTCGGACCGGTTGAGCACGTCGTCGGCAAAGGCTTCGAGATCCGGCAGATCCTCGTCGTCAAGCAGGCGGAAGAGCCGCGCGGCACAGGCGTGATAGGCGGCAAAACCCGAGCGGATATCGCCAAGCGTCTCCTCGGGCTCGCGCAGGTTTGCCTGCAGGATATCGACCAGAAGCTGGTTTTCCTCACCCGCGATCAGGATCTTCGAGACGGGGATATTCAGCCCCTCCTCGTAGCAATCCTTCGCAGCGGGCGACGGCGCGCCACCGATGTCCACCGTATGAAAGATCGACCCGATGAAGCCGATGTGTCGCCCTTCGCGGAAAAGCGGCTTGATCATCGTGATATCGTTGAGATGGCCGGTGCCCAGCCAGCCGTCATTCGTGATCAGCACGTCGCCGTCGTTCAGGGAGGCGATCGGAAACTTCTCGAGCATCGCTGTCAGGGTGCGCGACATGGTGCCGATGAAAGACGGCACGCTGCGGCGGCTCTGGGCGATCTGCCGTCCGCGCTTGTCCATCAGCCCGATGGCGAAATCGTAGTTCTCCCGCACAACGGACGAAAACGATGTCCGCACACAGGTCTCGCCGACCTGATCCATCAGCCCGCTCAGGCGCTCCCACACGACGCCTACCTTCACCGGGCTAAGGTTTACCGGGGGCAGTTCCGTCATGGTTGGGTCTCCTGTTGGGGGCGTGTCGGGCTGAGCCAATGGGCGGGCACGGTCTCTGCGCCCCGCACAATCGAAAAGTAATCATCTTGCAGTGCCTTCGTGATCGGCCCGCGATTGCCATCGGCGACGGTGAAACGGTCGATCCCGACAACGGGCACGACCTCCATCCCGGTGCCGACAAGCATGACCTCCGAGGCCGCGTAGAGCTCGGTACGATCGACGGGGCGTTCAACCACATCATCGGCTAGTCCGATCGCGCGCGCCCGGCGCAGGACGGTGTCGCGCGTCAGGCTTTCGAGAATACCGGACGTCACCGGCGGCGTGATGAGAACGTTGTCGCGAATGATCAGAACGCACGCCCCCGGCGCTTCGGCCACTGTACCCTCCTGCGTCAGTATCAGGGCGGTATCGTAGCCGTCTGCCTTGGCCTGAAGACCCGCGAGACGGCCGTTGAAATAGTTCGCGGCGGCCTTGGCGCGGGCGGGGCTCGCATTGTCCGCGATACGCCGCCAGCTCGACACCTGACAGCGGATGCCGCGCTCCAACCGGTCCGGCAATTGCGGGCGCGGTCGCGCGAGGATGGCAACGCCGGTCGGGCCGCGCGAGGTCATGTCGCCCTCTCCGCCGAGATAGACCTGAATGCGGATGTAGCAGTCTTCATTGACCGCATTGCGCGCCATCACCTCCTGGGTGGCCTCTGCCAAGCTCTGCGCCGTTGGGATGTCGTCGAGCCCGAGGATCTCGGTAGAGCGCACAAGTCGTTCCATGTGTTCTTGCAGGCGGAACAGGTTCAGCACCGCGCCGTCATGGCTCAGATACCCGCGCACGCCTTCGAAGACCGAGGCGGCATAGGTGACCCCCGGCGCGAGGAGCGGCAGGCGCACATCCTGCGCCGCAACGATGGCACCGTCGAGGTAGCCAAGGGGATAGATCGGACCGCCTGCCATGTCAGCCGCTTCTCAGCCCGGCGACCCGCGCGGCCTGCCTGTCTCGCAGCACACGGCGCATCACGAAGATCAACAGGACAGCCATCACGCTGATCAGTGCTACAAAGGCCGGTCGGCCAAAGAAATACGCGAGCGGATTGGGTACGGAACCGGCGATCAGCATCGAGACACGCAGGTTCGACTCCAGGATCGGCATGAGGATGAACCCGATCAGGAGCGGCACGGTCGGAAACGCAAGCTTCGTCAGCAGCCAGCCCAGAAGCCCGAAGAGAAACACGAGCTGCACGTCGAAGACCGAGCCGCGCATCGCGTAGGCGCTTGCTGCCGCGATCACGAGGACAACCGGGAACAGGATGCGCTTGGGGACCGTCACGACCTTCCGCGCCATCTTGATGAGACCATGCCCCAGGATGAGGTTGAAGAAGTTGGCCAGAAGAAGTGCGGTGAAGATCGCGTAGATCGGCTCGGGATTGTCCCGAAAGACGACGGGCCCCGGCGTGATGCCCTGAATGAGGAGCGCCGAAAGGATCAGTGCCGCCGCGATGTCGCCAGGAATACCGAACGCCATCAGCGGGATCAGGTTGGCGCCCGACACCGCATTGTTGGCGCTTTCGGGGGCGGCGATCCCCTTCAGCTCCCCCTTGCCGAACTTCTCGGGCTCCTTCGAAGACCGCTTGGCCTCGTTATAGGCGAGAAACGCCGCAACCGTCGCCGAAATGCCCGGCAGCGCCCCGACCGCAGTGCCGAGCGACGACGATTTCATCAGCGTCGGGAAGACGCTCTTGAACTCCAGCCACGAGACGCGCCGGTCGGCCGGATTGTCGGAAAACGAGACGGTGCTCGTGGCGAGCTGCTTTCGCGGAAGCTCCATCTGGCGCATCACTTCAGCGACGGCGAGAAAGCCGATCAGCATCGGGATCAGGCCGATCCCCTCTTCGAGTTCGAGGAACCCAAGGGTGAGCCGCGGGCTCGCCGTTACCGGATCGAGCCCGACGATGCCAAGAAGCATACCAAGGAGCATCGCAAAGAGCCCCTTCCAGATCTTCGCCCCGGAGACAAAGCCCATCGTCAGAAGCGAGAACGCAACGAGGAGCGTGTATTCTGCGGGCCCGAATTTCAGCGCGATCGCGGCCAGGAAGGACGCGCCGAAGATCAGAACGATATCCGAAAAACTGTCGCCGAAGACAGAGCTGTAGAGGGCCATCTTGCAGGCCTTTTCGCCCTTGCCCTGTTGGGCCAAGGGATACCCGTCGAGCACAGTCGCCGCTGCGGCTGGTGTGCCGGGGGTCTTCACCAGGATCGCCGTGACGGAGCTGCCAAAGAGCGAGCCCTTGAACATCCCGATCAGCATCGGAATGCCGACCCACGGATCGAGATAGTAGGTGTAGGGAATAAGGAGCGCGACGGTCATCGTTGCCGTCAGCCCCGGGATCGCGCCAAGGAGTTGGCCGGCCACGATGCCCGCCAGCACGGCCAGGATCGATTGCCAGGTCAGCGCGAGCGAGACCCCTGCGAGAATGCTCTCCATGGCTCAGCCCTCCAGCAGCGCGTCGCCAAGGATGCCGTCTGGCAGCCGGACGCTCAGCAGTTGTTCAAACAGAAAGAAGGTGAAGGCCGCGGCGGCCACCGCGATGGTCACGCTCATCCAGAGCCGCTTTTCGCCCAGCCGCCGCACCAGGTACGTCGTCAGGCAGACGCTCGCGATGTAGAAACCGAGGATCGGGATCAATGCGAACGCATAGAGATTGGCGGCAAAGTTCAGGACCATGCCGCGCTTTGTCTCCTCCGCCGTCCCCAGCTCATCGGTCAGATCGTCGGCGAAGTCGCCGAGCGTGCCACGCGCGGAGGCAACACCGATCTGGATCAGCCTGCCGACCATGGCAGCGGCCATGAGCGCTGCGAGAAGGTAGGGGGCAAATCGCGGCGAGATCTCGCTATCGGCGCCAAACCCTTGCGGTGCGTCGATGGAGAGTGGCACGAACCAGAGCGCGAAAAGCGCGACGAGGGGCAGCAGAATGGCGATGAGCCACAGCTCGAGACGCAGATGGGCGGGCATGGTCTCTTCCTTCGAGGGATCAAGAGAGGTCCGGCGACCCGCAGGCCGCCGAACCCTTGATGAGGTCGAGATCAGTTGGCGAGGCCGAACTTGTCGGTCGCCTCACCCATTGCCTCGAAGTCCGACTGGACGCGCGCGGTGAACTCGGCCGACGTCATATAGGCGCCCTGCCCCTTGATCCGCTCCATGAGCGTCTTGAACTCGTCGCTGTCGGTGATCTGCTTCATGGTATCGTCCCATGTGGCAACGACGTCATCGGGCAGACCGGCAGGAGCGGCCAGCGCAAAGAAGCTCGCCAGCTCAAGCGGATAACCCAGCTCGCCAAGGTTCGGCGCATCCGGGGCCTGCGGGTTCCGGCCCGGGCTCGTTTCGGCAAGGATCTTGATCTCGCCGTTGTCGAGCGCCGGCCCGTAATCGGAGATCACCGCAAGGTCGATGGTGCCCGACAGCAGGTTCGCCATCTCGACCGCGCCACCCTGCGACGGCAGGAACGTGGTCTGCGCACCCTCAGCGCGGAACATCGCCTCGGTCGCCAGGTGCGGGCCGCCCCGCGGCACGGCAGCCGACCAGCGCAGCTGGCCCGGGTTTTCCTTGGCGAAGGCGATCACGTCCTCGATCGTGTCGAACTTGCCGTCATTGCGCACGATCACCGGCTGCTTCGAGAGCATGAACTGGTTCAGATACGTCAGATCGGCGATCGGATCGTAAGGCGCCTCGATCACATGGGGGCGCACTGTGATCGGGCTCGTGGAGATGAAGCACACCGTATAGCCGTCGGGATCGGCGTTTGCGCAGCTGTTGATGCCGATGAAGGCACCGCCACCGGCGCGGTTCTCGACCACGAAGTTGACGCCCATGATGTTGCTCGCTTGATCGGCGATGAAGCGCGAGGTGATATCGCCGTTACCACCCGGCGAATAGGGCACGATCAGCGTGACTGTCTCTGACGGGTAGTCGTCCGCAGTTGCCATTCCTGTAGTGAGTGCAAGCGCAAGTGCGCCCTTGACAAGATGGTTGAACATATTTGCTCTCCTGTTGAGTGCGCATGTTGCGCGACGAATGCGTCGACCCCGACCAAATTCCGGGCGCGGCTCGCCGAATGGACGAGTGCGACGTGCGGAACCGGATCGGGACAGACGCGCCTGAGACGTCGAATGTGCCTGTTTCGACACTCATCGACATCGGACAGGGAGGGCTCGGCATGGCCGAACATGAGGTGTTGGATCTGAAGGGCTCGCTGGCGGCGGGCTCGGCACATGACGTGCGCATGGCGATCCGGAACCGGCAGTGGCGCGGCACCACCCATGGCCTTGCATCGGGCCACATTCAGGCCAATCTCGCCATTTTGCCAGAGGCTTACGCGCTGGATTTCATGCGTTTTTGCCACCGAAATCCGAAGCCCTGTCCGCTGCTGGATGTCACCGACACCGGCAACCCGGAGTTCCGTCAGATCGCTCCCGGATCGGACGTCCGGACGGACCTTTCGCGCTACAGCGTTTACCGCGACGGCGCGCTCGTGGAAGAAGTCGACGATCTGCGCGACCTGTGGCGCGATGATCTCGTGGCCTTTGCCATGGGGTGTTCGCTGTCGTTCGATGCTGCCCTGCTGCGCAACGGCCTCGCCGTGAAGCACCTCGAAAAACCCGGTGGACGGATCGCTGTCTACACGTCCGAGATCGCGTGCGTGCCCGCAGGTCCCTTTGCGGGCCCGATGGTTGTCTCCCTGCGTCCGGTGCCCAACGATCAGGTCGACCGCGTGACCGAAGTCACCCGCCGCTATCCCGCGACCCATGGCGGCCCTGTTCACGTCGGAGACCCTGCCGAGATCGGCATCACGGATGTCAGCGCGGTAGATTGGGGCCTGCCGCCGCAAATCGGCTCGAACGATACCTGCATGTTCTGGGGATGCGGCGTCACTCCGCAGGCCGTGGCGATGACGGCGAAGCTTCCGTTCATGGTGACGCACACGACCGGTCATATGCTACTCACAGATCTTACCTTGGAGGATATCGCAGCATGATCAGCCCCTTGCGCGAGAAACTTGAAGCACGCCCATGCTTTGGCGTCAGCTGTCGGCTGACCCGGACGACCGACATCGCACCGATGCTCCGTGACGCGGGCTACGACTGGATGTTCCTCGACCTCGAGCACGGGCCGCTCAGCTTCGACCAGATTACGCAGCTCGCTTTGGCGGGCGTGGAGGCTGGCGTGACGCCGCTCGTACGCATGGCCGATGCCAGCCCGGGCCCCATCCACCGGGTTCTGTCGAATGGCGCGATGGGCGTGATCGTGCCCCATGTCGACACACCCGAAACGGCGGCTTCCGTCGCACGTCAGTGCCGCTTTCCACCGCTTGGCGAACGCTCCGTGCCCGGTCTCGTGCCGCAACTCGGCTACACGCCTCTCAGCTTCGCCGAAGCCGCCAAGCGGCTCGACCCCATCACCCTTTGCGCCGTCATGATCGAGAGCGCGGAAGCGGTCGACGCCGTTGACGAAATCGCCGCTGTCGAGGGCGTCGATATCCTTTTCGTCGGAGCCTCCGATCTGACCTTCCAACTCGGCGTACCCAGTGTCTACGACGACCCGCAAGTGGTGCGCGCGATGGAGAAGGTCGCCGCCGCCGCCCGCAAACACGGCAAGGTTGCCGGTTTTGGCGGCGTCGCGAACGCCGAGATGGCGCAGCGCTATATCGGACTTGGAATGCACTTCGTGCTCGCGGGCAACGACGTGACCATGTTCATGGGCGGCGCGCGGGCCCGCCTCGCTGCCCTTGGTGGTGGATAGCTGCGCCATCGCTACCCCCTCATCGCCTTGAGCTGGTCCGCGTAGCCCGATGGATCGAGCACCACGTCGATCAGCGACGGGCCCTTCGTCGACCGGGCTTCTTTCAACGCGGCATCGTATTCGTCGACCGTGGAAACGCGCCAGGCCGCGCATCCGAACCCCTTGGCGACGGTGGCGAAATCCGTGCGCGGCCAGCGGACGCCGGCAGGCGCAAGGCCACGGCTCTGTTGCTTGAGATCGATCATCGTCAGAGCGCCATCGTTGAAGACGATGGTCGTTACGTCAGCATCGTACTGAACGGCGGTGGCCAATTCGCCGATGCACATCTTCAGCCCGCCATCCCCGGTGAAGGCGATCGCCCGCGTACCGGGTTCGGCCAGCGCCGCCGCGATCCCGGCGGGCAGAGCGAATGCCATCGAGGCAAGCCCGTTCGAGATCTGCACATCGTTCGGGCGCATGGCGGGCCAGAAACCCGTTGCGCTCAACATGTGGGCGCCGGCATCCACCGCAATCCGCGCGTCCGAACCAAAGACGCCCGCCGCGCGCTCGACGATACTCTGCGCGGTGATACCCTGCGCGCCGGGAAAGCCGATCCGGGCGCGCATCTGCGCGCGCAAATCGGCGATCTCCTGCCGCGACCAGCCGTCTACCTCGTTGCGCCCCGCGAACGCCTCCAGCACCGGTGCCAGCGGGCCAAATATCGCCTCCGTTGCCTCGACATAGTGGGGCGCGTGGCTGTTTCTGGCGATATCGAGAACCGGCACATCGTAGCGCCACGGCTGCAGGATCAGCTCGACCGGATCGAGGCCCACCAGCACGATCAGATCAGCCTGATCGATCGTCGGCGCCTCGGCAGCCCCACCGGTGAAGAGCCCGACCCGAAGGGGATGATCATCCGCGATGACGCCCTTGGCCTTGTATGTCGTGAGCACCGGGCATCCGAGCGCCTCGGCAAAGGCGGTAACGGCGGCGGCATCGGCTCGCGCCTCCAGCCCGACAATGACAACGGGTCTCTTGGCCTCGACCAGAAGCGCGCGGGCGGCGGTCAGATCCGGCGTTGGCGCTGGCTCTTCCGCACGCGCGGAGATGACCGGCGTGCCGATGGTTCGCTTGGCCGCGGCCCCGGTCATCTCGACATGCACGGGTCCTTGCACCCCGCTCAACGCCGTATCGATCAATGCCTCGATCTCGGCGGCCGGATCCTCGCTTTCCAGTCGGCTGTAGCCCTTGACGACCGGACCGCTCATCGCCGCCTGATCGAAAACCTGGTGGGTCACGTAGCTGGCGAGCTGCTCGGAGAAGCCATCTGTCACGACGATGACCGGCGCACGGTCCAGCGCGGCATGGGCGATCCCGTTCATGGCTTGCGCTAGTCCCGGGCCCTTCGTTGTCAGCGCCATGCCCGGCGCGCCCGTCAGATCGGCGTCGACAGCGGCCATCATCACGGCGGCGTTCTCGGTCCGGGTGAGAACAAAGGTCATTCCGAGCGCTTCGGCCGCTGCGATCAGATCGAGGCTCGATCCGCCACCGGGCACGCCGTAGACGCGCCTCGTTCCGCGCGCGTGCAGCGCATGGATCAGGGCTTGAGCGAGCGTTTGCTCCGTCACCTCGGAAGTCTCCCCCACCACGTTCATCGCAAGCTCGGCGCCAGACCTTCGCACAGATGCGCGAGCCTTGGTCCAAGCTCGCGCTCCAGCTTTTCCCTTTCGACACGGAAGGTCGGCGCGCCGCACATCATCGACATGACCGTGCTGCGATCGGGGGCGACGAGAGGCGTCGCGACCGCGCGCATCCCGCGGTGCCATTCATCCTCGACGTAGCAATAGCCGCGCTCGTTGACCTGAGCGATGGCCTCATCGACCCGCGGTCGCAGGTTCGCCCAGTCCTCCTTGCCGAGCCGCTCCTCGAACCGCTCGAAGAAGAAGGCGCGTTCGTCGTCAGTGACCCCGGCCAGAAACGCGCGCCCCACAGCTGTCGTCGGCATCGGCACACGAGATCCGACATCGAGGTGCAGGGTCGAGAGAAGGCGGCTCTTGCAGACATCGACAAAGATCATGCTCAACCGGTCGCGGGAGGCGAGGCCCACTGACACATCGTGCTGCAGGGCGAGCTCCATCATAGGGTCACGTGCCACCTGCCGGACCACGAGATTCGAGATGACGGCATAACCCAGCGCAAGGATCGCCTCGGTTGGCTCGTACTTGCCCTCGACCTTCAGGTGGCGCAGGTACCCCAGCTCCTCCAGCGTGTGCGTCAAACGCGAGACGGTCGCCTTGGGGATCCCCGTGGCCTGCGACAGCTCCTGATTGCCAAGAGCTCCGCCGCCGGGGCGGAAGGCTCGCAATATTTCGAAGCCACGCGCAAGCGCGGTGATGAACTTCCGATCCCCAGACGGGTCAGCTGTCGTTTCGTGAAGGTCGCCCACGTCCCTGTTCATCTGCCGATCGTCCGTGAAGTTGCTACGGTATGACGCAGAGTGTTATTCAGAAAAGCCACTCTGACAATTCAAAATTGACATCTGAATACCGTTATGCGGAACAGCTCGTACAAATTCGCAGTCACCAGATGGGCAATTCGCACAGATCAAGCTGCACCGCCGAACAGGATCTCACGCCACGATGCTGACAATGCTAGATAAATTCCTGCCAAGCATAATCCTGCGAAGTCACCCGCGTTTCATGGTGCGCGCTTCGAGCGATCTGGGGCTTTCGTAGGTGAGCGGCTCGGGCGTGCTCGAAGAACGTCCGGTTCTCGGCGCTGCGGCGATTCTCGCGAACACGATTCTTGTCCCCGTCATCGGCGTCTCAGTGAAGATGCTTGCCGAGCAAGGCGTCGCACCGCTCGAGCTTCTGGCAGGGCGCGGGTGGCTCACCTTCCTGCTGTTGCTGCCGCTTCTGGCATTCGCCGGCAACCGGCGTGCGGTACTGCGCGCGGACCTGAAGGCCCATGCGATTCATGCCATGTTCGCCGTCGCAACCATGGCCTGCTTCTACTATGCGCTGCGGACGCTGCCGCTTGTGACGGTGACGGCGATCAACTTCACCTCGCCCGCCCTGACAGTCCTGCTAGCGGGCCTGATTTTCGGAGATCGGGTGCGCCCGCTTGGCTGGGCGGCCTTGTTGCTTGGCTTTCTAGGGACGCTTCTGGTGCTGCGTCCGGGCATGCAGGAGATCGGCCTCGATACGATCGTCGTGGTCATCGGATCGATCCTCGCAGCGGGCATGAACCTTGCCGTGCGCCGCATCCCGGCGCGTAGCACGACCTATGCGGTGCTGTTCTACTTCAGCTTTGCCGGTGCCGTCATCTATGGCGCACTGGGTGCGTCGAGCATGAGCGTGCCGACGCAGACCGAAGCGATCTGGTTCCTGATCCTCGCCTCCACGGCGATCTGCGTTCATGCGTGTATCGCCCTGGCCTATCGCATGTCATCGACAGTTCTGGTGGGCGGGCTGGATTATGGCCGCATCGTCGGAGCTGCGATCCTTGGGTATGTGCTTTTTGCCGAGGTGCCGAACCTGCTCGACGCTGCCGGGATCGCTCTGATTGTCGTGAGCGGGGTGATCGTTCTGCGCGTCAGCACCGAAGGCGCACGCCGTCGCGAGACAAGTTGAAGTCAGTCGGGGATGACGCGCCATTCCGGCGTGGCGCGCTCGTAGGCTTCTGCGATCCGGAGCACGTCGACATCGCCGCCGGGCCGTCCCATGATCTGAAGCGCAAGAGGGAGCCCCGCGCAAGACCGGCCGGATCGGACACTGACGGCAGGAAGACCCGCGATATTGGCGGGGGTCGTGAACATCGGGGCCTGCATGTAGTCGAGCGGCCGGATCGCCTCGAGGCACGGCGGGTCGCCCTGAGCGAGCGGCAGAAGCACCGCGTCGACCTCTGACATCGCGTCGAGCGTGCGGGTCGCGAGGGTCTTGCGCGTGAGTCTCGCTTCTTGCAGCTCCAGCGCCATCGGGGCTCCAGCGGCAAGACGCATTGCTGTCGCCCGGCTCACCTTTTCGGGGTGGCTCGCAATATCGGCGCCGAACGCCACGTAGGCTTCGCCCAGCATGATCGCCAGAGCACACTTGGAGTAGTCGCGGAGTGCAGGAAGCGCGATCTTCTGCACGTCGGCGCCAAGCTGGCCGAAGAGAGCAACCGCAGCGGCGCAGGCATCGCGCCACTCGGGCGCCGCCATCTCGTTGATCTTGGGGTCGATGCCAAGCCTGATCCCGTCCAGCCTGTCAGCAGGCCCTGCCCCGCGTCCTGTCCCACCCAAGAGCGCATCCAGAATGACAGCGCAATCGCGGCTGGTCCGGGCCATCGGTCCGATCTGATCCAAGGACGGAGAGAGAGGGACCAGCCCGGTGGTGGGGACGAGCCCATCCGTCGGTTTCAGGCCCGCAACGCCGCAGAACCCGGCGGGCAGGCGGATTGACCCTGCCGTGTCCGAGCCAAGCGCCGCCGGAAAGAGGCCAGTGGCCAATCCCACCGCAGAGCCGGACGATGAGCCCCCGGGGCTGCGATTGGGGTCGTGCGGATTGCCCGGCCACGGAAACGCGTCGCCCGCATCCGGGGCACCAATGCACAGCTCGGCACAATGCACTGTTCCAATCGGAATGGCCCCGGCTCTTCGCAGTCTTTCCACCACCGTGGCGTCCGATTTGGCTCTTTGGGGAGCGATCAGTCGCGAGCAGGCAGTCGTTGCGACCCCCTCTACAGCAATCGCATCCTTCACGGCCAAAGGAATGCCGTGGAGCGGCCCACGCCACGCCCCGCCCGAGAACTCACGATCCGCCTCGCGCGCCGCCTCGCGTGCCTGATCGAACAGGGGCGTCACATAGACATTGGGCACTTCCCCTGCCCGCGCGATCAGAGCGTCGAGCAAATCCGATGCCGTCAGATCCCGCGCCCTCAAGAGCCTTGAGAGGGAGACGAGCTCCAGCTGGTGCAGATCTTTCACCCGGCGCCCAGGATCAGGTCTGCCGCGCGTTCAGCCACCATGATCGTCGCGGCCGCCGTGTTGGTGGACGGGATGGACGGGAACACCGAGGCATCCGCCACACGCAGCCCCTCGACGCCGCGCACCCGCAACTCCGGGTCGACTACGGAGGCGTCGTCCGTGCCCATCCGGCATGTCCCACACGCATGGTGGACGGTACCCGCTGTTTCCCGCACCCAGTCAGCGATGGCCTTGCGCCCAAGGACACCCTTGCCCGGCCCGACTTCTCGAAGGCGGTAGGGGTCGAACGGCTTTTGCGAGAAGACATCCCTCAGGATCTCGACCCCGTCGACAAGCTGATCGAGGTCGCGCGGGTCGGAAAGGTAGTTGAACGACAGATCGAGACGGTCATCTGGCCTTGGCCCCGTCAGCCGCAGCCGCCCCCGGCTGGCCGGACGCATGATCGATGCGTTCGCCATGAAGCCCGCTGTTGCATTGGCGGGTGGTCTGAACGGGTTGAACCGCACGGTGGCGCTGCTGAGCGCGGGCAGGAAGTGGCTTTGCAGGTTTGGCATGTCGGCGCCGGGGCCGCGCAGATAGGCCCCCGCCTCCAGCGGAAAGATCGACATCGGTCCGGTGCCCGAAAGCCATGCCCTGAGAAAGGCCAGACCGGCGCGGTCGATGCGGGTCAGGTCATGCAGCGTCGCCTCCGCAGGGGCCTCGTGCCCGACCCGGATCAGTACGTGATCGTGGAGGTTTTCTCCGACCGCCGCGCGGTCAGCGACGATGTCACACCCGGTCTCGGCCAAATGATCGGCCGGCCCGATGCCCGACCGCATCAAGAGCGCGGGCGACCCGAACGCCCCGCCGCATAGGATCACGTCTTCGCTGGCACGGTAGCTGGTGCGTGTGCCCTTTCGGGAAACCTCGACGCCTGTCGCCCTACCCCCGTCAATCCGGATCCGCTGCACGGTCGCACCGGATACAAGGGTCAGGTTGGACCGGGTGCGCACCGGATCGAGGAACGCCGTCGCCGCACTTTCACGCCGCCCGTCGCGGATCGTGAAGTGATAGCGCCCGAACCCCTCGGCCTGCGGTGCGTTGAAGTCCGCGCAGGCCGGATAGCCGGCGGCAAGGCCCGCCTCGATGAACGCGTCTGACAGCGGGCTGAGTTCGACCGGAGGGCGCGAGACGCCGAGCGGGCCGTCGGTTCCGTGTTCGGTTGCGTCCCCGGGCCCGCCGAAGCTCTCGGATTTCAGGAAATAGGGCCGGACAGCCTCCCAAGACCAGCCCGGCATCCCGGATTGCGCCCAGCTGTCGTAATCCTGGGGCAAGCCGCGCACGTAGACCATTCCGTTGATCGCCGTGGAGCCGCCGACAACCTTGCCACGCGGAAGATCGATCTCGCGCCCTGCCATGCCCGGCTCCGCACCCGTTCGGAACTGAGTTGTATGGCGCTGCCCGCGCAGCAGGATCGCCGTCATCATCGGGACCTTGAGCATCGGATCAAAACGCCCGTCAGCCCCGGCCTCAAGCAACAGAACCTTCAGATTCGGATCGGCGGAGAGACGCGCCGCGAGCACGCATCCTGCGGCACCGGCTCCGACCACGATATGCGTAAAGGCGCGATCATCGTTCATTTCACGCCCGCGGCCTCGTCAAAGCCGCCCTGCCCCGTCAACTGCGCCCACGCGTTGAAGGGTTCTGACGCCTCGAGCTTTCCGGCAAGGATCATGTCCTTCCAGATCTCGCAGGCATCGACGAAGTTCGGAACACCTCCGGGGAACATGGCAAGTGCGAGCCCTTCGGCGATGGCGACCTCGGACGCCCCTTCGCGGTAGGCACCAGCGAGATGCTCGCCCACCCACTCCCACTGGCGGTGGCATTGATGCGCGGCGGCGAGTCCGACCTCCGCAACCCATGGCTTGACCGGATAGCGGACCAAGAGCGCCGCGAGGCCCGCGCGGTAGCTTGCGACCGCGTCGAACCCCTCCAGATGCGCGGCCCAATGGGTCTCGACAAAGCGGTGGTGACCCGCACCCTCGGACCATGCCGCCAGCGCAAGAGCGGCTTCGACCTCGGCTTCTCCGCCCCCTGCCTTGCGCAGCCGGTCGATATGGTGTGTCGCGATGGCTTCTCCGGTGGAGACGAGGATGATGAGCCAGATCACCTCTTTCTCAAAGAGCGACAGGACGCCCTCGCGGAGCGTCAGCTCGGAATACATCCCGTCATAGGCCTCGAGCAGTGTCGGCGTTGCGACTGCAAGAAGCCCGTGGTGGGGCAGCAGATAGCCCCGCTTCGCGCGGATCGCGCTCAGGCGTTCCTCAACGTCGGCAACGGTCATCGGAGTGGTGGGAACGTTGTTACTGCCCATTTGGGGGTGCTCCTTCGTGGTTCTTCCACCCCATGGTTTGCGCCTTCCGAACGGAGAGCGTAGCGTTTCGGGCGGAGATTGGGGAGGGACGATGGCTCGACTGGAGGGAAAGGTTGCCCTTGTAACGGGGGCGCTGCGCGGGATTGGCAAGGCCGTTTCGGACAGGTTTGCTGCCGAAGGGGCTGTCGTCGTCCGGCTCGACCGTGCTGCCGGAGAGGGCATCGTTTGCGCGGACATAACCGACGAAATCGCTGTCGAAACAGCCGTGAAAGACGCCTTGGAGGCCCATGACCGGATCGATGTGCTGGTCAACAACGCTGCGGCGTCCAATACCAAGGCGAGCTTCGCCGATCTCTCGCTTGGCGAGTGGCGGCAAAGCCTCGACATCAACCTCACAGGGACGTTCCTTGTCAGCCGGGCCGTGGTGCGGGCCATGCGAACGGGGCAAGGTGGCGTGATCGTCAACGTGGCTTCGCAGCTCGGAAGCGTCGCTGTGGCGGGGCTGTCCGCATACTGCACGAGCAAGGGCGGCATTCTGCAACTGACACGCGCCATGGCGCTCGACCACGCGGCGGATGGGATCCGGGTCAATTCCCTGTCCCCGGGGGCCGTGCTGACGGAGCGCCTGCTCGATACCTATGGCTCGGCGGAAGCGGCGAACGCGGCCCTCGCACAAAGGCACCCAATCGGGCGGATTGGCATGCCGCAAGACGTGGCGGGGGCTGCCGTGTTTCTTGCGTCCGACGAGTCCGCTTTCATGACCGGCGCCGATCTCGTCGTCGACGGTGGTTACACGGCGCAATAGGCGCCGAAACCAGGCACTGGCCTCACGCATTGCCAGCCATCCGCGCAGCGCAGCGGGTCCGCCAGGCAGATCCTGACACCCAGGGTTCCAGTAGAGCACGCGACGGCGCTTCACCCGACAGCTCCAGCGCCGTCCGCCACATCAGGGCAAGGTTCGGCGTCAGGATCGGAACAGGATCGCCCCCCATACCGGCCAGCGTAGGCAACGTCGGCAGACCCGTCCCCAGGATGACGATCGCATCCAGACCTTCGTGCCCGAGCGCCTTGACGCCCGCCGACGCGGCATCGCTGCCCAACCCGTAAATCGGGTGGAAGTCCCTGGTGCTTCCCGTCAGCCGCTCCGTTCGCACGATCTCCAGCCCCTGGAACGCCCAATAGGTCATGCCCTGCCCATGCAGTGGATCACCATAGGGCGAGAGAATGCCAACGCGCCGCGCGTCCATCACCTCCAAGGCCGTGAGAATGGAGGCGGCCGCCGTAATGACGGGGTATCCGCGATCCCGCGCGATCTGGTCGAGTGCTGCGCGCTCTGTGTCCGGGGGAACGATGTAGGACATGCCCGTGCATGCCAGTGCAACCGCGCCGAGCGGCGCATTGGCGAATTGTGCGACCGTCTCTCCCAACCGGTCCACATAGTCGATCAGCCGTTCATCCATCGTTGCCTTGGTGCTGGTCATCCGCGCCGTGAGCGCGACCATCCCGGGCGGGCAGATCATCTGGATTTCCGGCTCTGCGGTCGTGTTTGCCTGTGGAGTCAGGAGGCCAAAGAGGCCAGCGGAGGCGTATTCGGTCATTTGTCGTCCTCCAAGCTTTCCCGCAATACCTCGTCCGTATCCGCGCCGAGTACCGGCGCAGAATGCGCCCTAAGACCGGGGTGGTTGGACATTCGAAATGGAGCGCGCGGGGTCAGCACGGGCGCGACACCGGGGTGGGCGCGCCGCTCGAACTGCGGATTCTCCGGGCTCGCCCGCCAGTCTTCGGCCAGCATCTGGGCGGCGTCGCGGTAGGGGCTCCAGCAAACGGCCGTGCCATCGAAGGCCGCGCCGACCTCGGCGAGCGAGCGCGCGGTCGACCATGCCTCAAGCACCGCACCGATTGCTTCGCGCGCGGCGTATCGCGCCGCGTCGCTTGTCAGCTGCGCGCCCTGCTCGGTCTCGATCCGTGCGATCTCGCGGCCAAGGCCGGTGGCCGTGATCAGCGCCTCCCACTGCTTTCGTGTCACAGCGGCGACCATGAAGCTGCGCCCGCAGGCCGTGGGGAAATCCCTTCCGAACGAGCCGAAGATCCAGTTGCCGTCACGGCTCCGGGCCGCACCAGAGAGCTCGGCCTCCGCCACGATGCCGACATTGGCCATGCTTTCCATCGCGATGTCGGAAAGGCTCAACGCGACATGCTGGCCCTTGCCCGTGCGCGACCGCTCGAAGAGCGCCGCAAGGACCGCCGTCGAGAGCGTGCGCCCGCAAATGATGTCCCAATAGGGCACGGCGTTGTTCGTGGGGCGGTCACTGGTCGCCGGGCCGGACATCATGGCGGCCCCGCTTGCGGCATGAACGGTGTAGTCGATGGCCGATGTGCCGTCCGGGCTGCCGTCGAGGGTGACGACGATGCAATCGGGCCGCCGCGCCAACAGGGCCTCGGGCGCGATCACCCCGCGCGCGGGAAGGTTCGTGACGAAGATGCCATCATCCTCGTGCACCGATTTCCGGCAGATCAGATCGGCCATGGCCGCGCGCCCGTCTTCGGTGCGCGGGTCGAGCGTGACGGATCGTTTGCCCCGGTTCAGCATTGTCCAGTAGAGGCTCGCGCCCGACGGTGCGAGCGGCCATCTGCCATAATCCAGCCCGCCTTCGGGCGGATCTATGCGGATCACCTCGGCCCCCATCTGAGCCATGGTCATCGTCGCAAGCGGAGCCGCGATGAAGGCGGTGCTTTCAACGATGCGGACCCCGGCCAGCGGGCCGCCACCTGTTTCGGAACGGGCACCCTCTGCCATCTATCCGGTACTCTCCGCGGTCTTGACGATCAACGCATCGAGCGCGCATGCCCCCTCGCCTTCGGCCAGGATCATGAGGGGGTTCACCTCCGCCTCGGCAACGCTCTCGCACGCGGCCAGTCGAGACACCGCGACGACCACACGCGCGACAGCCTCTAGATCGCCCCGGGGGCGGTTGCGGAACCCCGCGTAGGCCGCGAAGGATCGGACCTCTGACACCATCTCGTGCGCGGTTGCCAGATCCACCGGGGCCACGCGCAGCGTTGTATCCTGGAGGAGCTCTGCCAGAACACCGCCAGCGCCAAGAACCACAACGGGCCCCATCAACGGATCGCGCCGGAAGCCCACGAGCGCCTCGCCGTGCCCAGAAACCATTCGCTGCACCAGAACGCCCCGCACCTCTGCAGAAGGATGCACTGCCGCTTGCGATGCCGTGAGCGCATCGAAGGTCGCCGCGGCGTCCTCCGCGCTCAACACGCCAAGGGCGATGCCGCCGGAATCCGATTTGTGCAGGATATCGGGCGACACGATTTTCATGACGACCGGACCACCAACCTCCATAAACGCCGCCCGCGCTGCATCCGCCGACGTCACAAGCTGCCCGTCCGGCCCGCTGACACCGAGCCGTGCGAAGATCTGCTGAGCCTCGGTCTCATCCAGTGCGGTGCGTGGCGTCGCCGCAAGCTCTTCCTCGATCTCGCGGATGAGGGAGGCAGGCGCGCCCGCAAAGACCGCAGGGCCGCGTCGTTCGAGACGCGCGGACACGCCCTCTGCACAGGCTTCGGCGGTTCGGAACACCGCGAGCCCCTCCTCTGTCAACATGCGGCGGGACGTGTCGGCTGCCGGGACGAGATGGACCGCAAGCGGCTTTTTCGTGTGGGCAAAGCCACGCAGTGGAGCCACGGCGAGCTCCGGGTGAAACTGGGATGATGAGCCGATGACCATGGTCACCGCGTCAACCTCGGGGCTCGCGATCAGGGCGTTCAGCACCTCGCGCACAAGTTCGGGCTTTGCGCCTGCGAGCGTCAGATCGATCAGGCCGTGCCCGCCACCGGGCACCCCATGGGTTTGGAGGATCGCGCGCACCTCCGGCAAGTCCGGCGCGATCTCGAGGCCGATCGACGCCATCGCATCGACAACCATTGCCCCGCCTCCGCCTGTCGTGGTGACGACGGCAACGCGCTTGCCGTGCGTCGGCGCGGAGCCGATGAAGAGCGGCGGCGCCTCGTAGAGCGCCTCCAGAATGCGCACCCTTGCGATCCCGAGACGGGCGAGCACCGCATCCACCATCGCATCGTCGCCAGAGAGTGCACCGGTATGGGACGCCGCAAGCGCCTGCCCTGCCTTCGACCGCCCCAGCTTGTACGCAAGGATTGGCTTTCTCGCCGCCTCTGCCCGGTGCGCCAACCGCTCCAGAGCTTCGCGATCCTTGATCGCTTCGAGAAAGAGCAGAATCGCGGTGCAATGCGGATCTTCCAGCATCGCCTCGCCGATCTCACCGACGCTGAGATCGATCTCGTTGCCGACAGACACGACCGAGCGGAACCCGATGCCCCGCGCGGCGCCGTGTGACAGGAACGCGCCGATCATGCTGCCGCTCTGGGAGATCACGCCATAGCCACCCCGTGGCAGCTCTGGCATGGCAATCGCCGCGTTGGCGCTGCAGGCAAAGCCGTCCGTTGTGACGACACCGATGGAGTTTGGCCCAAGAAGACGGATCCCGTGCGCGCGCGCTGCATCCAGAACGGCTTGCTCCCGGGCGCGGCCCTCCTCGCCGGCTTCGCCAAATCCTTCGCTCAGGATCGTCGCGCAGCGCACGCCGGCGGCAGCGCAATCCTGCACGGCCTGGGCAACGGCATCCGCGCCGACCATGATGAAGGCGTGCTCCACCTCTTGAGGCAGATCCATGAGGCTGGGATACGCTCGGATGCCGTCTATGTGCGCGGCCTTCGGATTGATCGGAAAGATCTTGCCAGCGTAGCCGTGCTGCTGGAGGTAACGCAGCGCTCGGCCCGTGTTCTTTTTCGGGTTCGTCGAAGCTCCGACAAGCGCGACCGACCCGGGCGAAAAGAGCGCGCGGGCGAGGCTGCCGGCGGCAAAGGCCTCGGGGGCATCACGCACGGCGGACCTCTCCCCCACAATCCGCTCCCCGACAATCCGCTCCCCGACAATCCGCTCCGCCGAGCAAGTCTGAGCCGTTCTTTGAGGCGAGAGGCAGCACGTGGTCACTCCGACACTGTCGATTTGTATGGTTGACTATAACTTAATACTTTTGATGTGCCAGCCGGTGAGCTATTTATTTTTCTGACGTTATTCGCCTGGCCGAGCAGTTTTCATGCACGATCCCACCCCGCTCTATCACCGTATCTATCTGGTCTTGCGGGAGGATATTCTTGCTGGCCGCTTTCCGTGCGATGCGCCCATGCCCAGCGAGGTCGAGCTTTCCAACAAGTTCGGCGTCTCGCGTGTCACGCTGCGTCGTACCCTGGCGCGCCTCGAAGCCGAAGGGTTGATAAAGCGTGAGCGTGGCCGGGGGACGTTCGCCCAACGCCAGCCTGATGCCCGCGTGCCCAGGGCAGATATTCGCGGATTGGTCGAAAACCTCCTGGCCATGGGGCTCCGTACGGAGGTGCAGGTCCTGGAGTTTTCGTATGAACCGATGCCGCCGGATGTCGCCAGCGCCATGAAGGCGGCCCCGGGCACGTCGGCGCAGCGCTCCGTACGCCTCAGATCCTACGAAGGAACGCCTTTTTCGTACGCGACCACGTATGTGCGCGAGGACATCGGGCGCAGCTATGATCGCAGTGAGATGGCGAGCACCCCGCTCCTGCGCCTGATCGAGCGGGCTGGCGTTGAGATCACGGGTGCCAAGCAGACCGTGTCCGCCAGCGCCGCAGACCGCCACGTGGGGGAGCTCTTGGGCGTCGATGTCGGCGCGCCGCTCTTGTCGATCACACGCGTCGTCTTTGAACGGAACGGACGCGGCCTTGAACGTTTCCGTGCGCTCTATCGGCCCGACATCTACGAATTTGAGCTCGATCTCGCGCCAAGTGCCGGACCGGGCGGCACGCAATGGACCACATCCGCCTGATCTCACGGCTAAGGGCTAAGGGCTCAGGGCTCAGGGCTCAGGGCTCAGGGCTCAGGGTCGATGTGCTGGGCGAGGCGCGCAACCGCTGAGATGCACGACGGTCGACCGCGAACCTGAGCAGAGCGCATGCAAGAATGGTGTGCTAGACACCCGTCCGGCGCACCATCTCGGAGGAGCCGGCCGCGGCGAACTTTTGATCCGCAAGATCGGGAACGTCCGCGATCCCAAGAAGGGCACATATCGGTGGCCAGGGGCGCGGGAGGCGTCTTGAAGTACTCCGGGATCAGAGCGCGCAACCCGGGTGCGCAACCCTCGTGACGCGTTCTTGCGGCCTGTCAGACCTGAACAATTCCGTCTGGCTGACCCGATCGATACGCACGGCAGCGCCCCGCAGCCAAGAAGGCGACGCGCTTGAGCGATGGTAGCGTGGCAATGGTACAAGGTCCGAGCGTTCCCATGCAGTTACGCCCCCAATAGTCGGGCCTGAAGGTCGGCAACGCCCGAACGCAAGCGCGCCCTCGCGGACGGGCACAATCCCCGGCTCCGGCACCCCGCACGGTCACTCGTCAGCATCCGATGATAGCGGTCAATGACACGACCCGACTGGTCGCGTTCCCTTGTGCCCAGGGACTCTGAAAGAAGGGGAGCAAAATCATGAAACGTATCGGACCCAGCGCGATATTTGCAGCCATGGTGCTGGTCAGTTCGCCGTCTCAAGCGCAGGACAACATGACCGAGATTGGACGGGTCGAGTACATGTCCGCGTGCGCAAGTTGCCACGGCACAGACGCAAAGGGGACAGGCCCGCTGGCTGCGCTGATGAAAATCGAAACGCCGGATCTCACGCGCTTGTCGCAACGGGCGGGCGGCGCGTTTCCGTTCCGCTACACGCTCTTGCTGATCGATGGGCGAGAGGTGCGCGGCCACGGGGGAGACATGCCCGTATGGGGCGCGCGTTACAATGTCATGGCCGAACGCGTCGAAGGCGCTGTCCGGCCGCCGCGTGTTCCGGGTGATCCTGAGCTCATCGTCAAGGGCCGCCTGATGGCACTGGTGAGCTATCTCGAAACGATTCAGGATTGAATTCGGGTCGGCACAGGGCGTGTTTGCCTGTGCTTTCTGGTGCGTTGCAGCCCTCTCTGCGGACAGCCGATGGGCCTCCATAGCTCGTGCGGCTGGCTCCGGGGCCTGCGCATGACAGCCGAAGACGTCCGCCCCAGTGGGGTGGGCCGCGTAACGAGTGGGTTCAAGAGTGTGTCCGGGGGTGCGGGTGGAAGCCTGGCTTGCGCCCCTGGACCGGTTCGCTTGGCTCGGCAGGTTGCTCTGGGCCAATGGCCTGGCATCAGGCCTGTCACACGGAATTGCATAGCCTTTGGCGCTGGGGCCTTGGGGGATCGCGACAAGCGTGGGCGTTGTTGATCATCCGCGTGATTTTCCAGCCTCCACGACTGCTCGATCGACCGGGTCAGTGTGCGACCGCGCAGAGGTGGAAACGGTTTTGAGAGCGCAACGGTTACGCGCCGCCTGTGGAGTGACCGAAACGGGCCATGAAACAGAAGGGCGCGCAGGCGAAGGTCGGGCTGTCCTTGGGCAGCGTCTGGCGCCATTTCCGGGCTGGTGCGGCGTTCTGCACACCAAAAGCATCCGCGGTGAGCGCATCGGTGCTGCGGTTCATCCACGCGAACCGTGTCGCGACGGAAATCAGGGGCCTTTTGGGAAGAGGGTCACTACAATTGCAACGACGCTTGCCTTGTACGGTGCAATTGGATTGCGAAAGAGCCTCCTTGCGGCGGAGACCTGGCGCCACCTCTCCTCGACGGCATCGATGATCGTCTGCAAGTCGTTGCCGATGACAAGGACGCGATAGCTTTTCACCGGTCAGACTGGATCCGGCTGCTCGAGGCTGCGGCGCAAGCGGGCAAGCAAGCGGGCTTGCGTCTCGGCATCGGGGGCTTTTTCGAGGGCCTCCTCAAGATCGAGAACCAGGGCCTCGAACCCGTCGTGCCAATCATGGGTCAGCGCCCCTTTGTTGATGCGCGCCTCGGCCCGACCCTTGGAGAGTGGCGACCCGGCTTTAAGCGCAAAGGCTTCGTCCAGACCGGGCAGGAAGATACTGGAGGATGGCATGCCGTTCTCGACGAGCAGGGCGCGCAGCTTCTGCCGGGCCGGATCTTCGCCGTGATTGAGAAAGAGGCCCCCTGCGATCGGGCGCCGCGCGGCAATCCAGGACAGCAACTCCCCCTGATCGGCATGGGCGGAATAGGTGCCCAACGCGCGAATGCGGGCGCGAATGCGATACTCTTTGCCATGCAGGAAGACAGCCCTGGCACCACTCAGGATGTGATGCCCGGTGGTGCCGAGCGCCTGGTAGCCGACAAAGAGGATCGTCGCCTCCTTGCGATGGATGTTGTTTTTCAGGTGATGCACGACACGGCCTGCATCGGCCATTCCGCTAGCTGAGATGATGATCGCGCCGCCCCGGATCCGATTGATCGCCCGGCTCTCGTCGACGCTCTGCGTGATCGAGAAGTTCGGATGCCGGAAGGGCGTCTCACTCGGGATCTCGAGATCCTCCAGCGCGTCGGCATGCCGGGTGAAGACGTCTGTCACGCGTCCGGCAAGCGGGCTGTCGAGGAACACCTGCGCGGGCGGGATCTCGTCGTGGGCAAGCAGGACACCGATGTCGTGCAGCAATTCCTGCGTCCGTTCGACGGCAAAGCAGGGGATCACGACGTTTCCGCCCCGTGCGAGTGCGTCCGTGAGCTCGTGCCGCAAGGCCCGGCGGCGCCCTTGCAGCGTGTAGTCCTCGCGGTCACGATCTCCGTAGGTGCTTTCGCAGATCACGTAGTCGTAGCCGTCTTCGGCATCGGGCTCGGGGTGAAAGACCTTCTCGTCAGGGCCAAGATCCCCCGAAAAGAGAATGCGCATCGTGTGGCCGGTCGCCGCGTCCGCGTGCCGGGTTTCGATCGACGCTGATCCCAGAATATGACCGGCGTTCCACAGGCGGACATCGAAGCCCGGCGCCAGTTCGCGCCACGTCCCGTAGCCGAGCCGCTCGATCCGCCGTAGCGCGGCTTCCGCGTGCTCTGCCGTATAGTGAACGGGGCGCGGCTGTTTGCCCTTACGCTCCAGCCGCCGGTTCTCGCGAAGCTGGTCGGCCTCCTGGATGCGGGCCGAATCGAGCAACATGAAGCTGAGCAGGTCGGCTGTCGCCTGCGTGCAAAAGAACGGCCCGGAATACCCGTCGCGGATGAGCTTGGGCACGAGCCCGGCGTGATCGGTGTGGGCATGGGTCAGGAGCACCAGATCGACGGACGTCGGGTCAAACGGGAAAGGCTGCGCGTTGAGATCGCGCACGCTGCGGTTTCCCTGAAACAGGCCGCAATCGACGAGCACACGGACCCCGCGTGCCTCCAGCAGCATGGACGAGCCCGTCACCGTCCCCGCTGCCCCAAAGAATGACAAGGTACACACTTTTCGCCCTCCCCCACAGCGCAGCTTTAGCCCGGGCACTGAGGAGCCCCGGGTCTCCGCCTCTGGTTTCAGGCTAAACGGATCAGTCTGGCTGCGCTGTGACGCCGGACAATGCGAGCGCCCCAAAGTGGTGGGCGGTCTTGTGCGAAGGCGGCGGCGTCAGACCGCCGCACGCCGCGTGCCGCGCACGATCTCCAGAACCGAGCCGACGGCGTCAAACTCCAGCTCCCCGGATTCTCCAGCAAGCAAATCGAGGTTCCTGACCGCGACGAGATCCGGACGCACAATTCTGAACACCCCGTCATCGGCCAGAGCGTGAAACGCACGGCTGATCGATTCCGGGCGCGTGCCCAGCAGGTCAGCCAGATCGGGACGCGAGATCGGGATACGAACCAGGATCTCTCCGTCTTTTGCTTCGAGAAGATGATCGACCTCGGCAAAGCGCGAGACGATCATCAGGAGAAATCCGGCAAGGCGCCCGCGGATCCTGGAATGCGCCAGAATGATCATCCAATCCCGGGCGCGATCGAGCTCGTTGAGGAAGTTGAGCATTACCACGCGGTCGAGATCCGGCGAGCGCGCCAAAAGCCCCTCGAAGGGCACGCGCAGAAAGGTCAGTATCTCGCACTCTGTGGCCGCCTCGATGGAAAACTCGTCTGGGCTATCGAAGACACGGCCAAACATGTCGCCCTCGACAAGCAGGCCGACGATGTGCTGCCGCCCGTCATGCATGTTCTTCTGCATGCGCAGGATACCATCGCGAACGAAGCCAACGAACTCGGCCTCTTCTTGCGCGTGGTGAATGATTTCGCCGGCGCTGAAGCAGCGCACCCGGCAGATGCCTTGCAACGCTTTCAGGATATCATCGGGAAGCACGGCGAGCTGCGGCAAGCCTGCGAGATTGCAAGCTTGGCCAGTAATTGTGGTCTGATCTGCCTCAGCCATGCGTGTTGCTCCAATGCGCCCTGAGCGCTGGGATATCGGAGGTCCACCGCGAGTGAGCGCCCAGAAACCCATCCCCGGAAGACACATAGCAGACCAACCCGAATTGGATAACAGGGATTTGCGCGCCCTCGCACATCCGCCGTTGCGTTTCGTCAATGATCACCCTGCCCCGCGATGCTCGTATGGCCGCCCAGGGCACACAGACGGGGTGGAGGACATGCACGGCGCGAAGACATGGGCTCTTGTGATGAACGCGGTTTGCGCGCGGATCCTGCGCGATCTGGAAGACCGCAGCGGTCCAGACCCGATCGAGTTGGTGAGCAAGGCGAAATCGACCCATCTGCGAGACATCATGGCCGACAGGGCCGGACGTGGCTTTGCATCGGACAGGTCGGGCCGGCGTGCGGCCTATGAGCCATCCAGCAATCCGATACGACGCGACATGCAGGATTTCGCGCGCGAAACACTGGAGTTTCTGGAGCGGCACCGCCGGGCGAAGGACTTCGACAATCTGGCGATGTTCGTGGACCCGCAGATGCTGGGTATTGTCCGTCAGGAAATGCCGGCATCCCTGCGGGAAGTCATCACGCAGGAAGAAGCGCTCAATCTCGTGGCGCTGTCTCCGCCGGAGTTGCGGGCACGTGTGCGCGCGTCCATCCATCCAAGGGTTGCTCAATGACGCATTACACGCCTGCTGTGGCGGCAAGAAAGGCCAATCACCCAGAGGTGGCCGTCAAGGCTCGGGGCTCGGTCTGCACTGGGTGCTGGCTGCGCGAGAGCAAGCTCTGCAGCACGGTCAGATCGGCAGCTCTTCCGCCTCATCACCCAACGCGTCTGCGCAGGATCGGGCGCGATCAGCCCGTCTCACCCCTCAGTGCGGCCACCAGCCCGCCCGCTATCCTGAGATCCGGCTACCTGCGGCTGGAGACGATGACGGCCGACGGGCGCCGCAACATTCTGGGCCTTGCCGTACCCGGAGACCTCATCAGCAACTGGCAGGGCAAGCAACGCAGGTTCGCACTGGAGACGGCGAGCGACGTGGAGCTGTGTGTTCTTGATCGTGCCCTCGTGAAAGGCCTTGTAGAGCGGGATCCCGACTTCCGATTGCAGCTCCTGCGAGAGACGGAGATCCAGCATGCCCGCCAGCTCCACCTGATTTGGCAGCGCGGTGCCCTGACGAGCCGGGAGCGGGCGATTGCCTTTCTGCTGTTGGCGCTGGAAACGATGCCGACGCGCCCGATCGGGGACAACGCCGTGCTTGTGAGGATCGAGATCTCGCGACGCGATTGGGCGGACCTTGCCAACACCACCGTCGAGACGATCAGCCGAACCCTGTCCTTCTGCGCGCGTGGCGGCCTGATCGAGTGTGTTGGCCCGCAGCAGATCATTGTCCGCGATCTGCAAGCGCTGACAAACCTTGCCGGGCACGAAACGGGCTGCGCGCCGGGTTTCATCTCGTCGCGCTTCCCCCGGCGCAGTGTCCGCCCAGCGGAGATGCCACGGCTGGAGCCGGAGCCGCGGAGGGCCTAGCCGGGCGAGCGTCGCGCTCCCGGCACTTCACCGATGAGGTTCCGAGCCTTTTGGAAGTGGTCGAAGCAAGCTGGCAGACGCGCATGGCGCACGCGCGCCGAACAGGGCGCTCCACAGGCTGCAGCAGCTCCCCGCCCCCCCCCCGCCCCTTGTCGAACCACGGGGTGTAACGGGGCCGACCACGGCGAGGCGAAAAGCTCGGACGTGTGGGCAGCCCTGCCCGTTTCTCTCTACCCTAGAGGCGCATCTGATAGCTCGCGGGCTCCCACCGATAGCTACTGCCAACAGGCACGACATACCCCAACGACGGGAACGGCATGTGATGCCCGATCACAGGGATCGCGTCGGTTGCGACCATGTCGAGCACACGCCTGCGCGTGGCGATCGCAAGGTCGGGGTCATCGTCGAAGAAGACCTTCGCATCCGGCACTTGCAGGGAAAAGACGTAGTGATTGGCGAGATCCGCCCAGAGCAGGACCTGTTTGTTTCCCTCCCCCACCATGAACATCATGTGCCCGGGGGAATGGCCGTAAGCGTCCAGCGCCGTGATGCCACGCGCGACGGCGTCACCGGGAGACAGGAACGTCATCCTGTCGGCCAGCGGCGCAATCAGATCGAGAAAGAGCTGGCGGTTTTCCATGCGCGACTTGGGGAGCCGCGCGCCGGAATTCCACTCATCGAACTCGACCTGCGAGATCGCGTACCGCGCATTGGGAAACGCAGGCGCGCCATCGACGCTCACACCGAGGATGTGATCGGGATGCACGTGGGTGAAAACGACGAGATCCACATCCTCCGGGGCGTAACCCGCCTCTGCCATCCGGACCCGCAGAAGGCCGGTCTCGGTGCTGGGACCCTTCTCGCCGAACCCGACGTCGAACAGAACGAGCTCTTGACCGGTATTCACCAGTGTAGGGACGAGGGGGTGCTCGAAGCGGTCCGCAGGAACACGATTGGCCGTTCCCAGGTCTGCGATCTCTTCGTCGGACAGATCGAGACAGAACGGCGGCTTCACGGCATCTCTCACGACTGTGCCGTCAAGGATCGTGGTGACTTCCAAGCTCTCCAGCCGAAAACGGTTCACGGTGGCGCTCAGCGCGCCCTGCATTGGTGCAGACATGTCCTATCCCCTTCAGTTTACGATCCAGGAGACCCTGAAGCCGTCTGATCCTCAAGCCATATCACGGGGCGGCGGAGCGGTCGCCGTGGTTGGGGTGAGCGACGCATCGATGCCCTGAGATGACGGTTGGCAGCCCCTTCAGAGGGCAAGCGCGGCGGAAGTGAGGGCGTCAGGCGTGAAGGGCAACCGCCGGAGGCGGAGGCCTGTCGCATCATGGATCGCGTTGGCGATGGCGGCCAGCGTCGGGCCCGGTGCGGCTTCGCCCGCGCCGACCGCCTCTTCCTCCTGACGGTCCAGCACCCGAATGCGGATGTTCGGCACATCGGGGAAGCGCAGAACGGGGTAGCTCTCCCAGTCGCGCGACGTCACGCCGTCCCGGTCCCATGTGACCTCTTCGTAAAGCGCCCAGCTGGCCGCTTGCAGAAACCCGCCTTCCAACTGCGCAACCAGACCGTCACGATCCACCACGCGCCCGGCATCGGCGACAAGGACCACATCGTTCAGCCGGACTTCAGCGGCATCCGTCACCGTCAGGTCGACAGCCACACCCACCCGCGTCATGGCGTTCTTGTACTGCGCATACGCGATGCCGCGCCCCCGACCCTCGGGCTTCGGCCGGCCTTCGAGCTCCTCTGCCAGAGCGTCGAGCACCGCGAGGGCGCGCGCGTCGGACAGGTTGGCCTTACGGTAGCCCACGGGATCGCGCGCCTTCTCCGACAGGTTTTCATCCATGAAGCTCTCGATGGCGAAGACATTGAGAGCGGCCCCAAGGCAGCGCAGCGCCGAGGTGCGCAACGGCACCTGCGGCACGAGGTTCTTGACGAGACGCAGCTCGGGCACGTCGTAGATCGGCGTCAGGTTGCGGTGCAATCCTCCGTGCCGGTTCATGTTGGGGACGGCGGGCTGGGGGCCGACGGGCTTCTCCCTGAAATGATTGCCAAGAAGCTTCGCAGGCCCCGCCCTGTCCGGTCCGCTGCGCGGACGGCCACGAAAGGTACCTCCGATGGCCTCTGCCGAGAATGCTTCGAGGGTCCCGCTTTCTCCGAGTCGCGCCGCGAGCTCGACGGCGCTGGCCGGGCCATAGGGCTCCCAGGCGTGTTCGTCCTCCCGGGTCCATTTGAGAAGGATCGGCCTTCTGGGGATGGCCATGGCGATCAGCGCAGCCTCATAGGCGGCATCGTCCGCACCGTTGTGGCCGTAGCATCCCGAACCGGGCATGTAGGTGAGCGCGACGGCGTCCGGTGCGAGATCGAGGCTCTCGGCGATACTGTCTCTCAGGATATAGATGCCCTGGCTGTGACTGATGATGTCGAGCCTCTCTCCATCCCATGTCGCCATCCCGGCGGACGGCGCCAGTGCGCCGTGCATCGTGAAGGGCCGCTCGTAACGGGCGGCGTGATGTGGCCCTTCCAGTGGGTCGGGGATCTCTGCATCCTTCCGCGGCAGCCCGTCTTCGACCTTCAGCCTGATCGCATTCTCCGGTCGAAACGTCTCGTAGATGTCACCCTCCGCAAGGCCGCTGCCCGTCTCCCAATCCGATGTGTTGAAGAGACGCGTGGCAGCACGGATGACCGGCCATTCCTCGGGCCCGGCAACGGCAAGGAAACTGCCATCCCGGATCACCATGAGACCGTTCGCTTCCATCGTGGCGACGATCTCGTCGTCCAGCGCCGTCAGCCGCGCTTTGGCATGCGGGGGGCGCACGACCCGGGCATGGAGCATGCTGGGCAGGTCGAGATCCTGGATAAACCGGTAAGCGCCCGTCACGAGATCCCGGATGCCGCGCATGGGAAGTGGCGAGGCTTTGCCAGCTGTGTTGATCGGGGCATCGCGCCGAACGGGGCTGTCGAGGTCGATCTCCTGCGCCAGATCGAGGATCGGCAGAGGCTGGTTCGTGCCGGGGCCAAAGAGGCCCTTTTCATCGATGTGCCACTCGTCCGGCGCCCCGCCCAATTGCTCGGCGGCGCGGGCGAGTAACATCGTCCGCAGCGTGGCGCAGGCCAGCCGGATCGCGCGACCGGATTGCTCGATCGAATTGCTGCCCGACGTCATCCCCTCGTCGGGGCTCCGGCCCGTTTGCACCGGCTCGACGTCGATCTGTTCGACCGGCAGCAAGAGCTCATCGCGCGCGATCCCAACCAGCGCGGTCGACACGCGCTGGCCGATGTCTACCTTGCCGGTTCGCAGCCAGAGCTTGTTCGCATCGAGTGCGAGCCAATCCGAAAGCTTGGGGTGCCTGTCGATGCTCATGTGCCCTGGCGCGCGATCTCGACGGCTTCAAGGACGCGGGGATGAGAGCCACAGCGGCAGAGGTGCGGTGCCAGCGCCTCCTTCACTGCGCTCGGGTCTTCAGGTGCGCCCCGTGCGACGAGCCCAGTGACCGCCACGACCAGCCCGGCTGTGCAATACCCGCATTGCGCCGCATTCACCTGAACGAAGGCGTCCTGTACGCGCCGCCCCACGGCATCTTCCGAGAGCCCCTCGACCGTAACGATCTCTTTGCCCTCGAACGTGGCGGTGGGCGCGCTGCAAGTCAGTGTCGGCTCGCCATCCACCAGCACGGCACAGGCTCCGCATTGCTCCAGACCGCAACCAAGCTTTGCCCCCATGAGTTTCAGCTCGTTTCTCAGAACGAAAAGGAGCGGCGTCTCGGGGTCCGAAGAGATCTCCCGCGCCTGACCGTTGATCCGCAGCGACAGGCTCAAGGGGCTACTTTCTCCCAGGTGACGTTCAGTTCGACATTCGCCGACCGGAAGAGATTCATCACCGGGCAACGGTATTCGACGTTGCGCGCAAGACGCTCGAATCGCTCCTGTGTTTCATCGGTATGGACGCGGATCCGGAGCCGGACCCAATTGAAATAGGGCCGTACCCCTTGCACGCCACGGCTGCCGCGCTGGTCCACCTCGCCATCGGCATCGATGTCGACGGCCGAATACTCGAACTTCATCGCCTCGGCACAGCGATTGATGATCACCCCTTCGCACCCCAGAAGGGACGAAAGGCACATCTCGAGCGGTGTCGGCCCGGTGTTTGTGCCTTTCTCGTCGGTGACCAGCACATGGTCGCGCACCATCATCACCGTGCGCGTCGAGGCCTCGTTGCGAGCGCTCACGCGGCGGACGCCGAGCGCAGATTTGTTGGGGTCCACGCTGGGCGGAAGCAGGTCATCCATTGTCAGGTCATCTCCAGAATGTCGAAGCCGCGAACGCGGTCCAGAAGGTAGATCAGGCCATTGTCGTCAACGTCGACATCGTTGGACTGCGGCGCGCGCCCTTCAGGGAAGTCGGGCATGAAATGGGCCACCTCGACCGGCAGGAGCGGATCGGAAAGGTCGAGCACGCGCAGACCGCCCGCGAACCACGTCGCATAGATCAGCGTGCCATCGAGTTTCTCGCAATACTGGTGCGCGCCAAAGCGCACCCCGGGTTCGCCCACCCACGGGCAGGCGCGCTCGGACAGATCCCACGCAGCGACCGGCTCGATCTTGTCCATGTCGGTGACATCGACAACCCAAAGAAACCCGTGAAGCCGCCCGGGCTTGTGGTCGTGCTCTTCATCGATGGCGATCGCATAGCGGCGCCCTTCCACCAGCCGTTGCATCGGCATGACCGTATGCGTCGGTTCGGGGATCGCCTTGGGAAAGACATAGCTGGCCGTGGTCTTGAGCGCCGTGATGTCGCTGGCATCGAGCACCCGGAAACCGGCGTGCCAGACGGCGGCCCAGAGCTCGTCCCCGACCCGCATCGCATGGTGCAGCCGGTTGCCGTAGCCCTTCCAAGTCGGCGTCTCGCCCCCCGCAATGTGCTGACCCGGCATATGCCAGCGTGAGACTTCGACAGGGTTGGAAGGATCGGCGAGGTCGTAAACAACGAGAATGTTGCCGACATAGCCTTCCATCTCGGTCGAGATGTAGGCGAAGTTCTCATCCATATCGAAGCGATGCACCCCGAAGCCATGGGTCTTGACGTAGGACAGCAGCTTCGGCGCCGTCTTGTCCGAAATATCCCAGACCCGGAAGCCGCCGGAATGGTAGCCACGCTCCAGCGCCTCTTCGAGCACCGCGACATCGGCCAGCTCTACGCCAAGTGCCTCGGCAATGGCCGCGTCGTCGTGCCCCTCGCTGCACAGACCCGCTATACGCAGACCCTTTCTCAGGAAGTGGCGGCGGTCCTGCTCGACATTCGTGATCATGAGGTTGCCTGCCACCCGCACCTTGTGGGTATGCGACCACGCGTCGGGCGGCTCCACATGCGCAACCACCGTCGGGTTGGCCGGATCCTGCACGTCTATGATCGACGTGCCCATGGGAGGCTTCATGTGACCGAGATAAGCGTAGCCATTCTGCACGACGACCTGCCCTCCGCCTTCGATGTCGAGGCCACCGAGACGCCGGATATTCCGTGCCAGCTGATATTCGATTTCACGCTTCATTCTGCGGCAACCTCCCGTTTTTGACGGTTTCTCCGCCATTGCAGCACAACCGGGAGCACGAGCGATGCAACAAGCGCGACCCAGAGGATATTTCCGATGGTAGAGGAAAAGAGCACGCTCACGTCGCCGCCCGACTTTCTCAGCGCCAGAAGGAAATAGCGCTCCAGCAGCGGGCCGAGGATGACCCCGATCAGGATGGCGGCCACGTGATACCCGGTGCGCCGCGCGATGTATCCGATGACCCCGAAGGCAAGCGCGAGATAGAGATCGAACATGTACTCGCGCGGCACGAACGCTCCCACGAGCGTGAACGAGATGATCAGCGGTGCCAGGTAGATCGTCGGCACCGTCGTCACGTGGCTCATGTACCGTGAAAGGGGCAGGATCGTCAGAAACATGATCAGGTAGCTGATCGCCATGGCCATGAACATGCCGTAGCCGACTTCGGGCTGCCGCTCGAAGAGCGTCGGGCCAAAGCTGACGCCGTGGAACTGCATCACGACCAGCATGATCGCAGCCGTCGCCCCCCCCGGTATCCCGAGAACGAGCAGCGGAACCAGCGTACCGGAGGTCACGCCGTTGTTGGCGCTTTCCGGCGCAATCAGGCCTTCGGGATGCCCGGTGCCATAGAGCTCGGGCGTCTTGGAGTAGGTCCGCGACTGCTGATACGCAACGAAGCTCGCAATGGACGCCCCTGCCCCCGGCACCACTCCGATTGCCAGCCCGATGACAGAGGTCCAGATGATGTGCCACCAGCGCCTGAGCGCGATGAGAGCGCCTTCGACCGTGTCGTGCCAATTGGGGTGCTTGGGCTCTGCGTCCTCGCTGACGATCACGCGCTTCTCGATAATGATGAAGGCCTCGCTCACCGCAAAGAGGCCAACCAGCGCCGGAATGAGCGGCACTCCGTCGTAGAGCTCGAGAAAGCCCATCGTACCGCGCGGTGTGGCGTAGACCACGTCGGTGCCGATCGATCCGATCATCAGCCCGAAGAAGCCCGCGATCAGGCCCTTGAGCATGTCCTGCGCCGCGATCGCAGCGATCAGCGAAATACCAAAGAGCATGACGACGATCATCTCGACCGAATGCATGTAGAAGCCAACCCGCGCCAGAAGCGGCATCGTCACCAACGCGATCAGCGTGGTCAGAAGGCCGCCGATACACGACGCGACAAACGAGATCGAGAGCGCCTGCTGCCCCTTGCCCGCCTTCGCCATCGGATAGCCATCGAGTGGCGTTGCAGCCGCACCAGCAGTGCCCGGGATATTGACGAGAATTGCGGGGATGCCCGCCCCCATCCGGGCCGAGCAATAGAGCGAGACCATGAAGACGATGCCCGTTTGCAGATCCATCGCAAGGGTCAGCGGCATCAGGATGATGATCGTGTTCGCGGCTGAAAAGCCCGGGATCCCCCCGACGATCAGCCCCAGGAAAATCGTGGGCACGATGACCCACCAATAGGTGATGGTCTGAAAGAAGACCTCTGTCAGAAGTGTCGCCGTTTCACCCATTGGACAGCATCGCCTCCATGAAAGTCTCGAAAACGCCGCGGGGGAAGCGGGTGTCGAAGGCCAGAATGAAGACCGCCCAGCCGACCAGCGCGATCACGGCTGACACCAGGATGACCAGACCCATCCTCTGGGCCTTTCCAAGGATGGTCATACTCGCAAGCAGAAAGAGAAACGTTGTGAGCGTGAAGCCCAGCGACCCGATCAACACGCAGAACCCGATGGTTGTCGCAAAGAGCCCGACCCTGCCCGTCCGGACATCTTCCATGTTCACGAGGTTGGCGAACCCGAGCGTGCCCTCGCCGCGCCGGAGCCAGATCACACAGCGGACCAGAAAGATACCGCAGGTCAGAAGGAGGATGCCCCCAACCAGAAACGCACTGACCTGAGCCGTCCACGGCGAATTCCAGATCGTCGTGAAATAGTAGATCGTGAACGCTATCGCCATCGCAGGGATGACAAGCTCACCGCCGAGTTGTCGGCGGCTTTCGGATTTTTCGGATTTCATCACCAGGCCAGATCTTGGGAATGGAAAACCGGCGGCCGCACTGGGCCGCCGGCCCGTATCAGGCTAATTCATGCGCCGGTCAGCATGGGCCGATAGCGTTCGCCGAGGTCCAGCATGGCCTGCTTGAACGCCGCACACTCATCGACACCGCCAAAGTTCAGGTACTCCGGCGTGCCACGAGCTTCGACATAGGCATCCAGCAGCCCGGGATCGTCGAAGGTTTCGCGGAACGTCCGCTGGAGGGTCTCCATGCGATCCGGGTGATCGTCCGCTGCCTTCTTGTGAATACCGAATGCGCGCGCCGAGAGCATCTCGGGCAGATCCATGCCGAAGGCATCGTTGATGTTGGGCGCGTTGTTGAGACGGTCGCCGACCCGGTTCTCACCGAAGATGAGCAGCGTCTTCACGGCGTCACCAGCGGCGATCACCGATCCGGAGGTGAGGACGGAGAAATCGACCTCGCCCGTCACGGCGCCCGCGACGGTGTTTCTGCCGCCCGACAGCGGGATGAGATTGAATTGCACGCCGATCTGGTCACCAAGGGCAAGCAGGCCAATGGACGCCGGATGCGCCATCCGGCTCGTGCCCACGTTTAGCACGCGCTTTTTGCCCTCGGCGATGATGTCATCCATCGTCTGAAGCCCGCTCTCCGCACCAACGAAGAGACAGCACGGATCCGTGTCGACGCGCCCGAAGTAGAAGTAGTCGTCGATGTTGAAGGTCGGCGGCTGCATGGCCCAGTTCAGGACTTCGGGGCCCATGTTGCCAAAGATCAGGCTGTAGGCATCGGGCTCGTTCTTGCCCATATAGACCTCATACCCCACGCGCCCGGAGGCGCCGGGGAAGAATCCGGGCTCGAAGTCTGTGCCCAGCTTTTCTTTCCAGATGCTTGTGAATGCGCGGTAGTTGCGGTCCGCTCCGCCGCCTTCCCGCGTCGGAATGATCACGTTGATATTCCGCTCCGGATATCCGGATGCCCGCACGATCCCGGGGGCCGCGAGCGTCAGGGCGCCGGCGGCTGCGCCGGTCTTCAGAAAACCTCTGCGGTCAATGCGCTTCATGGTGTCTTACTCCTCCTAGAGACAAGTCAGGTATCTTGGTCAGTCTTTGGTTTGCAGGTGGCCTCAGGTTCTTCCCTCAGGTCGTTAGAAACTCGGCGGTTCCCGAATAGATCAGGCGCGCCGCCAGCAGTGTTAGGATAACGTTCAGGACCAACCGAAAACGCTTCTCGTCGACTTTCAGCAAGACGCGCCGACCGACAACAGTCCCGAGAAAACCCGACGCGATCAGCAGGCCAACGAGCCCCGCCCAAAGCGAGAACGCAAAGCCGAGAAACCCGAACGCGATGCATTTCAGTGAGTGCTGAATGGTCATCAGCGTCGCGTGGGTCGCCGTGTGGCCCATCTTGTCGAGTTGCATCGATTTGACAAAGGCCGCCACAAAGGGGCCGGTCGCACCGAAGAACATCGACAGAAAGCTGGAGATTGACCCCGCGATCCCCGCCGATCTTCGCACGAAAGCGGGCGGCTTGAAGAGGATCGACCACAGAATGAAGAGGCCCACGCCGATCTGGATCGCGGAGGCGTTGAGCTGCACGAAGAACGACATCCCCAGGCCCACGCCGACGATTGCGCCGATCGCGAACATCGCAACGACGCCTCGTTCGATGTGCGGAAACGTCAACGCGGCCCGGCCAGCATTCGAGCCAAGCTGGACCAGACCATGCACGGGAATGAGGGCGGTGGCCGGAAGAAGCGTAGCGAAGACGGCGAGCATGACCTGGCCACCGCCGATCCCGAAGGCAACCGTGATGAAAGAGCCAAGGAAGCTCATCGCGATCAGCGTCAGCGCGATTGGCCATCCGAGACCCGCATGAAGCAACTCCGCCGACATCTCAGGTTTCCAGGACCGATGGATGGAAGAGATCCTCCGGGGTGACGCGATTGGCCGCGAGATGCTGCTCCACAGAGTAACGGCAGATCGCGTCGAGCTCCGTTCGGTTGGCGGAGAAGCCGTAGCTCCAGTAATCCTCGCCGAGCGTGGCGATGGTGCGCTCGAGGCTGGCATTGAGCCAGGGCAAGCTCAGACGGTTCGCGTTGCCGAGCCACACGTTCCGCAGGCGTTCGGTTGCGAGGGTCTTTGACGCGACGAAGCCATCGTGGAGAGCCTTGGGCAATTCGGGATGTGCATCGGCCAAGGCCTTGCGGACGCCGATCACGTGCATGATCGGGAAGAACCCCGTTTTGGCGTGATAGTCGCGTTCGGCGGCTTCGAAATCCGGGAAGAGCCGAGCGAAACGGTCATCGCCTTCGAGGAACGCCATTGGTGGTTTGGGAGCGAGGAGGCCGTCGATCTTGCCATCCTGCAGGAGGGCCTGAAGGGTTTCGCCCTCGTTGATGGGTTCGACGATCATTCCTTCGGGCAGCGCCAGTTGGAGCCGCTCACGCCGCACGCCCTGATCGAGCGCGCCCGTCCGCCAGTGTATTCCGGCGGGATCGACACCGTACTCATCGGACAGGATCCCACGCATCCAGAGCGCCGCTGTCATTTGGTATTCGGGCACACCAATACGCTTGCCCGCGAAATCGGCGGGGCTTTCGATGCCAGCGCCTTTTCGAGCGAAGAAGCCTGAATGCCGGAACGCCCGGCTCACGAAAACAGGTATCGCGATGTATTCGCCGACGCCGCGCGATACCTGCATGAGGTAGCTCGAGATCGACATCTCCGTGATGTCGTAGGTCGCCGGGCCAACCGCCGCGGGAAAGAGTTTGGATGTGGGCGCGATCACGCTCTTGATCGTGACGCCGGGCACGGCAACGCGCCCGTCATGGAGCGCCATCACGCGATCGTGGTCCCACGTTGCGAGGGTCAGATCCTGCGCATCCCGTGGCCGCAACGGTGTCGCCTCGTCGTGGGAGATCACAGCGCCAGACATGGTCGCTCAGACCACCGTCACCGACATCGCCCCAAGGCCGTCAACCGCCATCTCCATAACGTCGCCCCGGACAACCGGCCCCACCCCGGCGGGCGTGCCGGACAGGATCACGTCGCCCGGCGCAAGCTCATAGTATTCCGACAGGTAGGCGATCTGTTCGGCCACTTTCCAGATCATCTGGTTCAGGTCGCCATCCTGGCGGATCTCGCCATTCACCTTCAACGTGATGCGCCCCTCATTGAGATGCCCGACCTCGCTGACAGGATGGATCGGGCCGACGGGCGCAGACGCCTCGAACGCCTTGCCGATCTCCCAGGGCCGCCCCATCTTTTTCTGCTCGCCCTGCAGGTCGCGCCGCGTCATGTCCAGCGACAGCGCGTAGCCGAAAACGTGGTCCAGCGCCTGCTCCAGGGGAATATCCCGCCCACCCGTTCGCAGCATGACGGCGACCTCCACCTCATGGTGAACGTCGTTGGTCTTGGGGGGATAGGGGAACTCTGCGCTCGCGATCAGGTTGTCCGGGTTCTTCTGAAAGAAAAACGGCGGCTCACGATCCGGATCGTGACCCATCTCGATGGCGTGGGCGGCGTAATTCCGCCCGATGCAATACACGCGCCGCACGGGAAAGAGCTGCTCTGACCCCGCAATAGGGAGCGCCACGACCGGCGTACATTCAATGGCGAATTGTTCGACGTTGCCGTCCATGAATCTTTCCCCCCTGCTGGCGCAGATCTCGATTGGTTTCAGACCAATCAGACCAATTCTGCCATTTTCTGCAATTTATGTTGCATTTTGTCGCACCATACTGCTTGATTTGATCAATGCAACCAAAATGATTGATCAATGCCTGACACATCCCTTCACAGGACAGCGCCGGTCGACCATGTCGAGGCGCATGGCGTCCTTGTCGAGTTCATTGAAATGGGCGGGTTTCGCCCCGGCGATCGATTGCCGCCAGAACGCGAGTTGATGGTCAGTCTCGGCATGTCACGCTCGATACTGCGCAAGGCCCTCGACAGGCTGGAAAACGAGGGGCGGATCTGGCGGCACGTCGGCAAGGGGACGTTTATCGCGCGCCCTTCCGGAGGCGCGCAACCGGCCCGGCTTGCGAGCTTGGCCGAGAAGGTCACGCCGTTCTACATGATGCGGGCGCGCCTGTCGCTGGAGCCCGCCCTTGCGCGAGAGGCTGCGATCAACGCCTCCGATGCGGATGTCCGGAACATCCTCGACGCGCGGGACAGCGCCCAGAACGCGGCGGACTGGGACACCTACGAGGCAGAGGACGATCGCCTGCACCGTGCCGTAGCGGAGGCGACGGGCAACGTGCTGTTGCTCGAGCTCTTCGATCAACTCAATCAGGTTCGCCGCGCTGTGGCCTGGGGGGCCGTGGTACGGACCACGCAACGGCCGCCGCGCGATCATTCGAGCTTTGCCGAGCATGATCGGCTCGCCGCAGCCATTTCGGCCCGTAACCCGGTCGAGGCACATGCCGCCATGAAAGAGCACCTCGGCTCCGTAGCCGCTCGTCTCTTCGGCGAAGGCTGAGCGCCGGGGACGCCACGCGCCATGCTTTCACAGAGTGCAAAGATCCGGATCCTGAGTGCAGGCGCCCCCAAAGAGGGCGTTCGGCGCTGCGCAGAAGCGCACCGGCACGTCACCGGTGATGCTTTCCAGATCGCCTTTGCCACGGCCCCTGAAATCGAAAGGCGCCTGCAGGCCAATACGCCGGTCGATCTCGTCGTGGCTCCGTCGCGCGCCTTCCGGAACGGCCCTGTTGCGGACGCCACTCTGAGAGAACCCGCAGCCACCCTTGGATCAATTGCGGCAGGTGTCGCCATCAGGGACGGCACCGAAGCCCCGGATCTTTCCACGGCCGACACGTTTCGCGCTGCGCTTCTCGCGGCGGATGTCCTTATCTACAACCGCGCCTCCAGCGGGGCCTACATCGAGACGATGATCGGAGGTTTGGGATTGGCTGACGCCCTGGCCACCCGCACTGTCAGAACGGACACCGGCCAATCCGCGCTGGAGTATCTGGCGGCGGATCGCTCAACGCGCGCGATCTGCTTTGGCCAAGCCACAGAGATCAAGCGCCTCGAATCCCTCGGCCTCAAAATGGCAGGGCGACTTCCCGGGCGCCTCGACAAGTCGACGGAGTATGGTGCCGCTCTCGCACGCACTGCGACTGCCCCGGCGCATCGTCTCCTCGCGTTTCTGAAGTCCGAGCATGCCCGCAACATCCTAGCCGAAACTGGTCTGGAATGAATCCGTCCTTCGTTCGGCACGGAGAATTCGCTCATCATTAGAGGACAGACGTTGCAGACACTCGGAGCGTTGGTCTCGCTCGGCGCACGCTGCGGATTGAACGGTATCGCCTTCTGCTTCCGAAAAGGTTGAAGTCCGATCTGGCGGCGCGGTTGCCCCGGCAAAAGATCCACGGCACGCCGAGCACCGATAATCTGGGGCCAATCCGACATCGCGTTGCGCGGAGCCCTGCAAGCGGCGAGAAACCTGCGCCATTCCGCAGAAAGCCCAGCATCTGGCAGTCGCAGGCGCGGGGTCGGCCTCCCCATGATCGAACGCGCCACTAAACTGAGCCGTGGATAGGAACACCCTGAGGCAATAGCCAATGTGCATTGGCCAGAGACCGTTCAGTCTTCGCCAGACGCGGGAGGGGGCGGATCGCTGTCGTCGTCAGCGATGTTATCGTTGTTGTCAAAGAAGCGTGTATCGCTTGCGCGCGTCGGCGCGGTGTTGTCGTTGCTCACGTCCCCGGCGGGCCGCCGCACGCCGTACGCCTCTGCCGGCTCCCCAGGCAACTCGTCATACTGGTTTTTCGGCGCCTCGGCCCTCAAGAAACTGGGCGGAGCAGAATAGTCCGGTTCAGACGGGGGCTCTGAATACCCCCCTTCGCGATCGCCGCGCGCGTCGCGTTTGGGTGCGGCGCGGCCGGTTTCCCCGAACATGCCGCCGAGCTTGCGGAGTTCATCCAGATTGACGACGCCAAGCCGTGGCTCGCGGCGTTGCTGTTCACGGCTTTCTCGGGACCGCTCGAGAAAGCTGGCATTCTCGGCGAGGTCCCCCCGGATCTGGACTTGTTGCTCGTTCGACAGGCGGCTGATCCCACCCTCCTGGACCATCCCGGCCATCGCGCTCAGCTCTTCTTCATTGGGAAAGAGCACGAAGCCCGCGTTGATCAGTTGCTGGTTGTTCTGCAAGAGCGACTCGATCGCCTGAGGATCTCGCGCCTGGGCGTCAGCCTGCATGTCAGCCGCATCCGCAAGTGTTGCCAGGACACCTGGGGTGCGGTTCCGAATCTCGGGGTGCCGCTTCGCCCACCGGAGATTTGCTCCGCATTCGGCGCACGCGCCAGAGCCGTTTCGTAGCCCCGCGAATCGTATCCGACGATCGTGCAATAGGCGTTGGCGCCGTCACGGGGCACATACTCACCGCGCGCCACACGCCCCCTTGCCCCTTCTTGGAGTGGCACGCCGCGAACGCGCTCGGCGCGCTATATCCGGGGGCGGCTGCTGGTCGCGGCGCTGCTCGAGCTGGGGGCGCCTTCCGGGGTATCCCGTGGCTGACCCCGCCCCCACGCATCGCATTTCTGCTCCGGTTCTTCGCCCTTGCGACCGGCCTCGGCGGTATCGAACGTCCCGGATGTGCTCAGCGCGACCATTGCGGCGGCCATGAGCGAAGGCAGTCTTGGGTCAGGATTCATAACCAATAGATGACGAGAGCCGCGAGCGCGATTGCTGAGTGGAACACCCTGGGGCATCGGTCGTATCTAGTCGCCACACGCCGCCAATCCTTGAGCCTAACGAACATGATCTCGATCGCTGCCCGGCAGTGCATTTCGCAGCAATGTCACGAGAGGGGCGGTTTCTCCGTTTGTAGCCGCGCTTGTCGTGATTTACGGGTGTCTTGCGTTGCTTTCGTCCAGGGATACAGGCGCGTATCTCTTTGTCTTGCAATGCTTCTCGGAACCAGTCTGCATCGTGGCCGCGATCCCCGAGCAGCCATTTGACGTTTGGCAGACGACCGACCAACGCCCGCACGCCGATGTAGTCGCTCACCTGTCCAGCGGTGACGAACAAGTCGATCGGGCGTCCTTGGCTGTCACCGACGGCATGCAGTTTGGTGTTCATGCCGCCCTTAGTCCGACCGATCAGGCGGCCACGCCACCCTTTTTTTGCGGCCATGCTGGTCGCGGTGCGGTGTGCCTTCAAATAGGTAGCGTCGATCATCACGGTCTTCTCCTCGCCGTGTTCCGCAGCCAGCCCGACCATCATCCGCGCAAAGATCCCTTTCTCACTCCAACGCTTCCACCGGCTGTAGAGCGTCTTGTGCGGTCCATAGACTGCAGGAGCGTCACGCCAGCGCACGCCATTGCGATGGATGTAGATAATTCCACTCAATACCCACCTGTCGTCCACGCGGGGCTTGCCATGAGACTTCGGAAAGAAGGGTTCCAGACGCGCCATCTGCGCGTCCGACAGCCAGAAGGGATTGCTCATGTCACGGCTCCGTCTTTGGAGCCGTGGAACACGCCCCGTGGCGGAGATCAATGCATCCCGACCCTAACGCAAGGCTTACCAAACGGTGTTGAAGCCGCTCGAAGGGGATTGCTGCGTGTACTGTTCATACGCGACAGTGCCTTGCCGACCGATCCAAGAGGGCAAGTCTTGTTGCGCATAGCGGTCTTTCGAAACCTCGCAGCAAGTTCGTGGATTTGAGCTCCGAGGCCGGTTGAGTCACGCAGTGCTTCCGCGTGCGCTTCCCCTGCCCCGCAAAGCCAGCCAGGGCCGCGATGTCTGAGGTCTCCCCCCTGTCAGCCTTTGCTACCGTCAGCGCTCTTGGTAACATTTCTGCTTTGCGCAGACGATGACATTTCTGGATGGGTGAAACAGGGCTCCACTGAAATCACAGGAATTGAAACCGGAGCCGTGATCCCGCAACGCGTCCATCACCGCCCTTTAGCCCGACGGAAAGCGCCTCGATGAAACCTGTCGTGTAGACAGCCTGCAACGCGGGGCATCACTCCGCGTGCGCTTCCTGCCGTCCACAGTTAGCCGTGACGCTCCGACTTTGTGCGTGAGGTCGGCAAAGGGAGCGAAGAGCGGACCGGCCGGTTGGACAGATCAAAACAACGCCCGCCTGAAGTTGTCACGCCCGCTGTTGGGGCGTCGCTTGGGCCTGCGCGGCACATCTAGGCTTTCCCGAAGTCCGTCAACACGGGAATGGATCGCAGGCCACCGAGAGCCGCGAACCCCTGAAAGGGGTCTTTTCTGCGATGCGCCTCACGGTCGACGATCAAAGCTTCCAAGTGGTTACTGCACACAAACCCGGATCGATCTCCGCGACATTCCCGTCACTTGGCACAAGACCAGATACCCATACCGCGCTTCGATTTACGAGCGTCGCCACGTCGGGCGCACAGGCTCGGGCGCGACACGGACCGCGCGCACGCGCGACGGGTGTTGACTGGAGGAGCGAGCATTTTCGGAGGCAGGGCCCTCGCGGGCTCGCCTGTCACGTCTCGATCACGGCCAACCACGATGCTGTAATTTCATCGTGATCGCAGCAGCTTAAGCGCTTTCACAAGGCCGAGATCGCCTGTTGCAGAACGTTGCTCTTCTTCGCCGACTCGGTAGAGGTTCTCTCACTGGGAATTTTTCCCAGCATGCCTTATCTCGCACGGAGCACCCATGACCGACCTTCGCATCAGCGTCAGAAACACATCTGAAATCGGCGGCACCTTCCTGACCCCGTTCTACTTCGGCTTTCACGACGACAGCTTTGATCTCTTCAACGTTGGGGAAGCGGCCTCGCCCGGGCTGGAAGCGCTCGCCGAAGATGGCAGCTTCGGCGCGCTCGCCGACGAACGGGTTGCCGCCTCTCCGGACAGCGCCGGCCTTGTCGTCGCTGGCGCCGGTGGGCCGATCGCCACGCAAGAATTCACATCCAACCGCATCACCGTCGACGGGTCGGTCAACGCCCTGGCAAGCTTCGGCGCGATGATCCTTCCCTCCAACGATGCGTTCGTGGGCACCAGCACGGCCCTCACGCTCTTTGACGAAAGCGGTGCGTTCACAGGCGCCCAGACAGTCGTGCTGGAAGGCTCCAACGTTTACGACGCGGGCACCGAGCTCAACACCGAGCTTGATGCCGCGTTCATAAACCAGACCGCCCCGAACACGGGCGTCGATGAAGATGGCGTGATCGCGCTGCATCCGGGCTTCAATGGCTCGGCAGGCAATCCCGACGGCGAAGGAGACCAGATCATCCTCGGCGGCACGAACGCATTCGGCGCTCCGATCGATCCGATGGCTGCGGACTTCACCCTGCCCGATGCACCGATCGCCGTTGTCCACATCAACACCGTGGTGGAACGCACCGGGACCGACGGCACCGACCTGCTGGGTGGCAACCGCAGCGACGACATCATCAACGCGGGCGATGGACAGGACCTTCTCATCGGCCGGCGCGGCTGGGACGAGCTTAACGGTGAAGGCGGCGGTGACTTCATTCTGGGAGGCAGCGGCGACGACCTGATCGATGGCGGCGCGGGGCGCGACTGGATCTCCGGCGGCCGCGACAACGACATCATCTCGGGCGGCAGCGGCGCGGACTGGATCAACGGTAACCGTGGCGACGACGTTGTGGCCGGTGGCCTCGGAAACGACACGCTCAAGGGCGGCTCTGGAGACGATCTATTTGCGTTCATCGCGGGCGATGGCCATGATCTGATTCGGGATTTCGATCGCAACGGCGATGACGCGCTCGCGCTCGACATCGAAGGGATCGACAGCTTTGCAGATGTCCTGACAATTGCAGAAGACATCGGATACGGCGTCGAGCTGGACTTCGGCGCCGACGGCAGCGTCGTTTTGCGTGGGGTCGACCTTGCGTCGCTCACGGAAGCCGACTTCATCTTCGGGTGACCGGGACGGAGCGGGCCGCTGTGCCCGCTCCACGCCATCGCGCCGGAGCCTTCTGCGAATTGGGATTTTTTCCCAGTCACTCCCCGTGTACGGTGATGGCACACAAGGTCCCAAGGGACGCGCATCGGGGTGGTCTGAGTGGCGAGGTATGACAATGATCGTGTCCGGGCTGCGTTGCGTGCCATTTTCCGGCCGCTGGCCGACCTGATGATCAGCAGCGGGATCACTTTGGCAAGTGCCACCGAGCTTCTGAAACAGGTCCTCTTCGACGAGGCGCACCAACGATTGGACGGCCCCGCCAGCGACAGTCAGATCGCTTTGCTGACGGGCCTTCATCGAAAGGATGTTCGCCGGCTGAGGGAGGCAGGAGCGGAGCCTTCGCGCGCCTCCTTCGCTCCGGCGGCAGCCCGGCTGATCGCCCGCTGGACAAGCGATGCCGCATATCTCGACGCCGGGGGCGCCCCGAAGGCCCTGCCCCGCGCTTCAGACGATGGCCCAAGCTTCGACGGGCTGGTGCGGGAGTTGCGCCTCGACATTGCGCCTGGAACGATCCTTCAGCATCTTCTGAAAACCGACCACGTGACCGAAACCGTCGACGCCAGGCTGGTGCTGAACGCCCGCGCCTACCTGCCTCTCGCGGGGAGTGAGGAAATGCTCGCGGCGTTCGAGAAGAACATCCTCGCTCACCTGCACGCAGCCGTGGACAACCTCACTCATGACACCCCGCAGCACTTCGAGCGCGCGTCCCACTTCAACAAGCTCTCCGCGGAGTCGGCACACGCACTTGAGGAGCTCGCCCGCCGCCTCGCCGAGGACCAGCTCGCCGCGTTCAACGCCGAGGCCCATCGCTTGCAACAGCGTGACAAGGCGCACGCCAACTCGACGCATCGCATCTCTTTGGGAAGCTTCGTCATCAGGCAGGACCAATCACCACGGGGCACAGACCAATGACACTGCGGTGGTTGCTGACAACGCTCGCGGGTGCGCTCGCCCTCTCGGCCACGATGGGGTTGGCGGCGGGCGACGCGGATGGCGATGATGACGTCGAGGGCGGGACCATCGGCACCGGCATCATGGGCGAGATCACGGGTCTCGGCAGTATCCATGTCGGGGGTGCCCGGATCATTCTGCCGCCTGATCTGCAGGTCACCGCGTTGCTCGGGTCGCGCCCGGCGTCCGCCCTTAGGGTCGGCGAAACCGTGATCGTCGAGGCGGCGCAAGAGGGGGACGCGCTCGTGGCCTTCAGCTTGCGCAATTACTACCCGCTGGTTGGCCCGGTTGAAGTCGTCTCGGGCGACACGCTGCGTGTGCTTGGCCGCACACTTGACGTGGCAGACCTCGAGATTCCGGACCTCGCCACGGGAGATTGGGTGGCTGTCAGCGGCCTCTGGCGCGGTGCGGAAATCTCGGTGTCTCACGTGCGGCGGATCACGGCGCAAAGCCGCGTGATCGTCAACGGGACCTTCACGCATGGCAACGATGGGGAACAACGGGTCGGCCCGTTCCCCCTTGCCGACGCCCCGGTGACCCATGCCGATACCGGAGCACATCTGCGCGTTCGTGGCACGTGGGATCCCGAGGCTGGCCAGCTTGTGGCCGACCGGATCGACAGTGGCCTCTTCTCCACGGACCTGCCGTCGCTGCGGGTCGAAGGTTACCTCTCGCAGCCTGACGCGACCGGGACGTACTTCATCTACGGGTCGGGCATCGTGTTCCTGACCGATACGCCCGGGATGCGCGTGCCGGAGGAGCGTACGATTTTCTGTGTTTCTCCGGTCGCACCGGCCAGCTTCACCGAACTCCTGGCGCTGGACCTGCCAAGGTCCGATCGGCTGCGCCTTCTCGAAACGCGGGCCAGGAGCAGTGACACAGACGGGTGCTGAGCCGCCCCTCTGCCCCGAGAAGCCGGCGCTTGCCGAAACGGCAGTCGTCGTCGGTCGCCCTCTCTGACAGAAGGATGGGTGTCCCGCGATCCGCTCTTGGCGCGTGACGGGCCGTGGGGTGCTGGCCCGCTATCGATTAAGCACGGAAAGCGGCCCGGCAGCGAGCGGGACGGGCGCGTCAGGGCGACCAGTGAGCCGCAGTTTCCATGTCGAGTTCCTTCAGTCGCGTTATCAGGACGTCGAAGCGCTTCCAGACTTCGTGTTCTTCTGATCCGGGCCGTGCTTCCGGTCAGCATTCGCACGGTCTCTTCTCTGTCGTAGATGAATGTCTTGGGCAATTCGTTGGACTTTGCGCCTTTGATCTTCTTGGCCTGCACCAGAACCTTCGCCATGCGCTTGCACTCCTTGAGAAGCTCCGAGCTGGCGACACCGATCATCTTCCGGTTGGCTTCCATAGGCTGTGCGGCTGGGCTGTCGGCGCGGGGCACTCCTCCGCCGGCACGTCCGAAGCCCCTCCCCGCCCCGCATCGTCGCGCGAGGGCAGAAAGGGTCGAGACAGCTCCGCGCGCGGAGCTGTCTCGCAGCCTGGCTAGCCTAGCGGGACCAAAGGCATACCGAAGAGAGCCTGCGCGAAGACGGCAAAGGTCAGCCCCGCGTAGGCCGTCGCCGCAATACGCACCGTTCGCACCGATCCGGTGCCGTCTCCGCGTTCGAGCCAAAGCGCCAGCAGGGGCAACACCTGCATTGCGTGCAACGAGGCAAAATGGGCGGGCCGCAGATCACCCGTGACACCCGACCAGCCAAAGAGCGGCAGGGTCGGCGCACCTTCCGGATGAACTCCCACGAAGTGACCGCCCCAGACGCTCAGCGTCCCGGCGACAATCATCGTGAGCACGAAGGTCAACAGGGTGCCCAGCCAGATAGCCTCGCGCAGGGCCGGGCCGAGAGCCGCGCCCGTGTCGCGCTTCGCGACCCAGCCCACGATCGCTGCCGACGCAACCAGCGCGACGGCGCCCGCGGCCATTACACCTTCGTACATTATCCGATGGAACGGGGTAGAGACGTTGAAATGCGACGCCTCTGCCCGGCCCGCCTGATACATCATGTACGCCATCTCCGACAGGAACGCGGCCGCCATCACCCACCCGACGATCCGGAGCGTCCATCCGGTGCGAACACCCTCCGAAAGCCGGGTCTCGATCAACGCCAGCGTGCCGAAGAGCAGCGCGAAGCTCATCGCGAATTTGAGCGGCTTCATCCACACAGGGACACCATCGAGAAGGCGCGCGTCGACCCCAGCCCAGAGCCCGGTCAGAGCGAGCAGGACGACCGCAACCACGGTCAGGGTCTGAAACTGCGTTGGCGCGTTTCTGTCTTGAGAAGGAAAACCGATCTCAGGCAAGGACATGGCTCGCTCCCTTCAGGGCATATGATTGGGTGGGCAAACGCGCGGCGCGCAGGCCAAGTTCGGTCAGGGCAGCGATCAGGAAACCAAGCGGCCCGAGCATGAATGTCGAGATCAGGATCGGGGCCTGCACGAGCCGGCTCACACCGACGCGGTCCATCCGCGCGGCCATGACAGCACCGACGAAGAGATCAAACGCGAGGAAGTGCACCCAACCGGCAAGGAGCGCCCAACGGTCCGACAGGAGCGTCGCCACCGCATCGAGGCTGTCGAAGCCGCCACCCATGCCCGAGAACCGGCTGAAGATCAGGGCGGCGTAGACCGCCGAGAGCCCGGCCGGAATGATCCAGAGCGGGATCGCATTGAACCACGCGTACCTGCGTGGCCCAAGGATGAGCAGAGCCCATCCCAGCATCGCGGCGGTGCCGACATGGGAGAATAGAATGTCCGGTGTCATGCGTATATCTCCAGTGGAAATTTCATGCGGAAAGATATGAGGCGCGCCTCTTGCGAAGTCCAGCGAATAAATTTACACTGGAAATATGAAAGGCGTATCACATTGAAAGACGAGCCAAAAAAGTATCACCACGGAGATCTGAAAGCTGCGCTGGTTGATGCGGGGCTGGCAGAGCTCGAGGAAAAGGGGCTCGAGGCAGTCTCATTGCGGGCGATCGCGGCAAGGGTGGGCGTGAGCCACACTGCGCCGAAAAACCACTTCGACGGGCTGCGCGGCTTGCTGACCGCGATCGCGGCCATCGGCTTTGAGCGTCATGCCGAAGAGATGAGACATGGTGTGGAGGAGGTTCCGTTTGGCAAGGCCCGGCTCGGGGCGGCATGCAACGGCTATGTACGGTTCGCGCTGGAGAACCCGGAGCTCTTCAAGCTGATGTTCTCCAAGACCCTCTGCAATGCAGACGATCCCGGCCTCAAACAGGCGGCCTGGGGCAGCTATGACGTGTTGCGCGGCGTGGCCCACGGGCTCGATTGGGACAAGGCCGATGCGCCGGGGGGGCCTTGGAGAACCGAATGGATGCTGTGGAGCATGGTCCACGGCTACGCGATGCTGTTGATCGAGGGGCAGATCCGGCGCAACGACGATGGCTCTCCAATCTTTGACATGGATGGCCTGATGCCCGATTTTGCCTATCGCGAAGACGACCTCGACCGCATGCCGCCGCTGTTCCAGGGGGCGGGCACGGCGACGTCCTGATCGCGGCACGCAAGGCCGCCGGTCAAAGGGCCCGTCACGCAACATCTGCCCCCTGCGTTTCCAACGTCTTGTGCGCTTTCCGTTGCGCGAGTGCGGACACGCACTTCAGACACGATGCGCCGGGCCAATACGCTTGGCGCGTAGGCAAGCCAACGGCGCGCGCGGGCGCAATTCGCGCCCTCCCCTTTTGGCGCATAGCTGCGAGGCGGTGGTCAGCTCACCGGGCCCCCTCCGTCAGCCTCCCTCCGATCACTGGCCCCGGTCGAGACTGCCGCCCCAAATTTCGCAATTGCCGCCAGATTGGTGAGCACTGACGCCCCCCCCCCATCGGGAAGGATGTAGGCGCCGGGAATGAGGTGGCTGACAGGGACAATGCCAGACGCCAGGATCCGATTTTGCGGCTCCGTTTCGACCGTCCCGGCCCCGGAGGCAAGCGAAGCCGACAGGCCAACACTCGGGTGGAGAGCCCGGCGCAGGGCACGCTCTGAACGCGGCGCACTCAGGCGCCGAGCGCCTCGATGACCTTGCGTGCCGTTGCGGCGGAAGACACCTGCTGCTGGCCGGTGATCAAAACGCCATCGCGTACGGCAAACTCGGCCAGCAAGCCGCCCGTGACGAAATTGGTATTCGGGATTTTGCGGGCCTCGGTCTCGATCCAGAATGGCTGGATCTTCTGGCCGACAGCGGTTTCGGAATATGTCTCTTCGGCATCCGAGAACCCCGTCCACGTCTTGCCTTCGACAAGGAGCGTGCCGTCGCTCAGCCGGGTTTTCAGCAGGACGCATGTCCCATGGCAAACCGCTGCCGTAATCTTGCCGGCCTCGAAGTGCCCGGCAATGGCGGCCTGCAGGGGGGCGTCGTCGATCATCGTGACCATGGGGGACTGTCCACCGACGACGAAGAGCGCATCAAAGGCACTGAGATCCAGATCGGCCAGCGCGGGGGTGTTCGTGATCAGGTCGCGGGTCGTGGCACCGTGTTTGAACCCCAGCGATACGATGTCGTGGGCTGAGTATCCGCTCTCGTCCTCGGGGTCCGAGAACCCATCGGCCCTCAAGTCGCCGCCCGCCGGCGACGCGATGGTCACGCCGTATCCGGCGTGGGTGAATTCCAGCCAGGCATGGCTCAACTCGGCCCACCAGAAGCCGATGGGCCAGCCCGTGACGGGCGAGGTTGCCGGATCGGCAACGATCATCAGGATGTGCTTGCTCATTTCTACCTCCAAAACGGGGCCCGCACCGTTGGGCTGGCGCCGTGCAGCACCCGTGGGATCGGAGGTAGCTCCACACTGCGATAGATGGTACTGAATATGTTGAATGACTGAGTTAGATCAAAATAAACTCCGCCGTCTCGATCTGACGATCCTCCTGATCTTTCTCGGCGTGATGCGGCGCGGAAAGGCTTCAGATGTCGCCACGGATCTCGGCTTGACGGCGCCGTCGATCAGCCATGCGCTGGGCCGGTTGCGGGACATCTTCGAGGACCCGCTCTTTTTGCGCCGTCCCCACGGGCTGGAGCCGACGGCCTTCGCGCGCGAGATCGAGCCAGACGTGCGCCGCGCGGTTGAGGCGTTGCAGGCTGCGCTCTCCGGGCCAGACCTTTTCGACCCCACAACCGCACGGGCGCATATCCGCCTGTCCGCGCGCGACAGCGAGATTGCGGCAACGTTGCCCGGCGTGCTGTCTCGGATCTATGCACGGGCCCCGCACCTGACACTTTCTGTTCAGGCGTTGACGTCGCCCGGCGCGGTGCGCGGCTTGCGGGACGGCAGCATCGATCTCGCCATCGGGTACTTCAGCCAGATCCCCGACGACGTCGAATGCCGGTTGCTGCGCACAGAGACCTACCTTGTCGTTGCGCGCACGGGACACCCGATCCTGACCGGCCCCTTGACGCTCGAGCGCTACCTCGCGGCGGCCCATGTGCTGGTGTCCACCGACACGACGATGCGCGGCATTGTGGACATCAAGCTCGCCGAAAGCGGCCTGACCCGGCATGTCGCGCTTTCGCTGCCGCAATTCCTGCCGACACTGGCCGTGCTGGCCCAGTCCGATCTGGTTGCAATGCTGCCCGCACGTATCGCCGAGGAGAACGCCGCACGGTTCGGCCTCGAAGTCCGGCAGCCGCCCCTCGACATCCGCTCCTTCGACCTTTCGGCGCTGCGGCACCGCCGGGACCTGCGCAATCAGGCGGTTGGATGGTGCATGGCGCAGATCATGGAGAGCCCCTAGACCCCGGATCGCACAAGGCATCTTGAGCATGGCAGCCCGCCGCCCCTGCCCGCGTCCGAGCCGGGGATCGGCTGAGGCGCAGGCCCCCTTTTTGGCCCCAGGCGCGACCCATTAGCCTGAATGGAGACGTTGAAAGGTCAGGCATGCGCGGCCATCCCTTGCCACGGCTTCAGACGCCGACCGCCTGCTGGCGTTCTGTCATGGTGAAGTTCTGCGACGACCACGACCTCCACATCCTCGACGCCTGCCACGCGAATGGCAATGCAGGCCTCGTCCAGTCTTGCGCGGCGCCAGCCAAGAGGACCGGAGGGGTATGTCCTACCCAACGAGCAGCTTTCTGGACGGCGCGATGGGCCTCAAATTCGCGAGGCACCCGCTGCCAATGATCTTCGTGATGGGCATGAACGGTCTTCTCACCGCAGCCGACGCGCCTTTTCTCGGCCACTTCGCCGGGCCGGAGGCGCGCGCCGCCGTCACGCAGATGCTCCCGATCTGCATGCTGCCCGTGGCGATTGCGACGCTCGTGCCGCAGGACCTGTTGAGCAGCCTTGCTCGTCACTTGGCGCCCGCGAGGTCGACGATCCGCGCGCGCGCTCTTGTGAGCGCCCGCAGGCTGGCAAAGGTCCTGGGTGGGGGTGATCGACCTCGTTCTTGTTTTCGGAGCGCCCCCCCTTCCTTCCAGCGCCGAGCGGGTCGGACGCGAAGTGCGCAAGCGGACGCGCCGATATCGGTGATGAGACTGCTGACCTCGGATCGGGACAGCGGGGTGCCATGTCGCCCCTCCCCGCAAACTACAAGAAGGAACCAACGGCACCGGGCGTTGCACACCGCGCGCTCCTGCGCAAATCGCCCGCGCGAAAGGGGCGGCAGGCCGCGCCGCCCGCACTGAGCTTTAGGGCTCGTAGCGCGGCAAGTACGCGGGCGGCATCGGTCCCTTGTTGCGGCCGCCCTGCTCCATCTGCTCCCAGCCATGCGCGAGCACCCCCACGGAACGGCTGAGGCAGAAAAGCCCCCGGGCCAGCGGGGCCGGAAATCCGAGTTCGCAGAAAATGACGGCTGTGGCGCCGTCGATGTTCATCGCAATCGGCGCCCCGCGTTCCGCGCCGATCCGCTCCTGGACGGCCATGCCGATCTCGGCAAAGCCGCCGCCGACCGTCCCCTCCAAAGCAGCAGCTTCCACGAGAGCCATGAGGCGCGGCGCACGGGGGTCGGTTGGCTTGTGAAACCGGTGCCCGAAGCCGGATACGATCTTGCCATGCGCCGCGCGCCAGGCCTCCAGCCCCGTGCTCACGGCGTCCTCCAGCGTGGCGCCCTTCCGCCGACGTGCCTCGATGTCATAGTAAAGCTCGGCGCATTGCTCGCCCGCGCCGCCATGCACGTCCCCCAGCATCCCGACGCCGGTCGCAAGCACCGAATTCAGACCGACGCCACAGGTCGCCGCCATGCGCGCCGCCGCGATGGATGGGGCCTGCGGGCCATGATCGACACCGGCCACGAGGGCGGCTTCGAAAATGCGGGCTTGCGGTTCGGAGGGCATCTCGCCCCGCACCATCAGCCAGATCATCTGCGGAAACGACACGGCTCCGATGAGGTCTTCGATCGGATGGCCGCGAAAGGCAATCCGCCCGGGCGCCATGTCGATGATCGACGTTCGCCACCAGTCGCGAACGCGGTCGGCATCTTCGCTCATGATGTTCCTCCCCCCGGCTGAAGGGTGCGCGCACAAGACACGCGTACCCTCAAAACCCTTGTGGCTCGCGCCGCGAACGTGGCGGGGCCGACGCAGCTTTCCGGTCACAAAGCGGGCGCGACGTGCTGCGGAACAGAGGGGCCCCGAAGCAGCAGGACCAGACCCGCGTGTTGGTACGTCTGCAATCCGGGGCAGCCTCGGTTCAGGGGCCGGCCCGGATCGCAGACCGCGCTTAGCCGTCGATGATCGCGTTCAGTGTCGCAGAGGGGCGCATGACCGTGGCAACCTTGTCCGCGTCGGTGTGATAGTAGCCGCCGAGATCCACCGCGACACCACGCCCGGCCTGAAGCTCGGCGCTGATGGTCTCTGCCTTGCTCGACATCGCCTCTGCAATCGGAGCGAACATGGCGGCAAGCTCCGCGTCGTCCGTTTGTGCCGCCAGCGCTTCGGCCCAATAGAGCGCGAAGAAGAAGTGGCTGTCCCGATTGTCCGGCTGGCCAACCTTGCGGCCCGGGGATTTACCCTCGGACAAGAGCTTCTCCGTCGCGCGGTCCGCCGCGTCGCCGAGAACTCGCGCGCGGGCGCCCCGTGTCTCGCCGAGAAAGCGCAAGCTCTCACCGAGTGCGCAGAACTCCCCGAGCGAGTCCCAGCGCAGGTGGTTCTGTTCCTGCAACTGCTGAACGTGCTTGGGAGCCGAACCGCCAGCGCCCGTCTCGAAGAGGCCGCCACCGTTCATCAGCTTGACGACCGAGAGCATCTTGGCCGACGTGCCGAGCTCGAGAATGGGGAAGAGATCCGTCAGGTAATCGCGCAGCACGTTGCCTGTCACTGCGACCGACGTCTCGCCACGTCGGATCGCCTCAAAGGTCGCCCGGGTCGCGGGTGCAGGCGCCATGATCTGGAATTTATCCATCGCACCAGCAGCTTCCAGCATGGGTTTCACGTAGTTGATGAGCTGCGCGTCGTGAGCACGGGTGGCATCGAGCCAGAAGATAGCGCCGCAATTCTCCGCTTTCTGGCGATCGATCGCAAGCTGCACCCAATTCTCGATCGGCGCACGCCGTACGGAGGCCATGCGCCAGATATCGCCTGCCTCGACCGTGTGCGTATGCAGCTCGTCGCCATTGCCCGCGATCACCCGCACGGTGCCCGCTTCGGGGATCTCGAAGGTCGTCGGGTGCGAGCCGTACTCTTCGGCTTTCTGGGCCATGAGGCCAACATTCTGCATCGTCCCCGCGGTTGTCGGGTCGAGAGCACCGGTCTCTTTGAAGTAGGCCAGGGCTTCCGCGTAGACCCCCGCATAGGAGCTGTCGGGGATCACGCAGTTGCTGTCGGCCTCGTTGCCGTCCGGGCCCCAGCCCTTGCCGCCCGCGCGCAGGAGCGCGGGTATCGAGGCGTCAATGATGACGTCCGAAGGCACGTGCAAATTGGTGATGCCACGGTCGGAGTTGACCATGTAGAGCGGAGGACGGTCGGCGAGGGTCGCGTCGATGGCCGCCTTGATTTCATCCCCGTTCGGCATCTCTGCGATCCGTTCCAGCAGCGCCCCAAGCCCGCCGTTCGGATCGGCGCCCGCTGCGGCCAGGTCCGCCCCGTACTGCTCGAAGACCGGCGCGAGATACGTCCGTACGGCATGGCCGAAGAGGATCGGATCCGACACCTTCATCATCGTCGCCTTGAGGTGCAGCGAAAAGAGGGTGCCGTCTGCCTTTGTCACCTCGATCTGTTCGGCCAGAAAGGCCTGAAGCGCCTTGGCCGACATGAAGGTCGCGTCGACGATGGTGCCGGGTGGCATGCTCAGCCCATCCTTGAGCACGCGCGTTTCGCCCCCGTCTGGCGTGAACTCGATCCGCAAGGGCGCGGCCGCCTGGGCGTCGTTCAGGGTGACGGAGGTTTCGTTGCTTCGAAAGTCATTGGCCGACATCGTCGACACGCGGGTCTTGCTGTCGGCCGACCATGCGCCCATCGAATGCGGGTTGGCCTTTGCAAATGCCTTTACAGCGGCGGGCGCGCGCCGGTCCGAATTGCCTTCGCGCAGCACCGGGTTCACCGCGGAGCCCTTGACCGCGTCATAGCGGGCGCGCGCGTCCTTCTCGGCGTCGGTGGTCGGGTTTTCGGGGTAATCGGGCAGGTCGAACCCCTGCCCCTGCAGCTCCTGGATGGCCGCTACGAGCTGAGGCACCGAAGCCGAGATGTTCGGCAACTTGATGACATTCGCGTCGGGGGTCTTCACGAGCGATCCCAGCTCGGCCAGCGCATCGTGCTGGCGTTGCGCGTCGGTCAGGCGCTCCGGGAAGGACGCGATGATGCGCCCCGCCAGAGAGATATCGCGGGTGCCGATACTCAGCCCCGCCGCGCCAAGAAACTTCTCGAGAATCGGCAAGAGCGACGCGGAGGCCAGCTGAGGAGCCTCGTCGACTTTGGTGTAGATGATATCCGGGGTGGCCTGATCGGACATGGGGTGCGTGCTCCTATTCGTCTCGCGGAGGGTCTTTCTCGGCGCACCATAGTGTACCGAAACGGAAAGCGCCCTGCGGCGCAATGTGGAGCGCTTGGCCCTCCCCCGAGTGGCGCCGCCTGGTCCGAATTTGCCGGCAACAACTCTCAGTTAATGACTTGGCGCTAAAGACGGCGAAACCGAGACACTGGAGGGCCGCCATGACAACGTCGCCGAAGGAACCCGCACCGTCGATCGTGCCGCCGCCCCCGCTCTCGGATGTGGCCGGCCGCCTCGCCGAGCGGGACATTTTGCTTTCGTTCGAGGCCGAGACGGGCCTTTTGACAGAGGCAAATTCCGCCGCGATGGAGGCTATCGGATTGACGGGGAAGGCTTCCGAGTCGGGTCGCTCCTTTTCCGAAATCGTCGCGCCGCACAGCGAGGATGGGGCCGATCTGTGGTGGGAGGTGAGCTCTGGCACCCGCACAGATTGGGCCGGCGCTGTCCTTGCGGCGGACGGAACACGCAAGATCGTCCTCGTTCGCGCCACGGTCGATGGCCCCGAGGGCGGTCCCCGGCGCGTTGTCATCGCCGCACGCGCGCTCCCGCCCGCGCCGCCGGCCGAACCTGCGCCGCCGAGCCTTTGGGACACATTGGAACCGAATATCGGCGTGATCGAATACGATTCGGATGGCGTGATCACTGCTGCCAACGACCGCGCCACCATGGCGTTGGAATACTTCGGCGAGGACCTCGCTGGCAAACACCACGACACGCTTTGGCCCGACACCATAACCATGTCGCCTGAATATGCCGAGTTCTGGGAGAAGCTGCGCCAGGGCCGCACGATCGAGGGCCGGCATGAGCATCTATCCGCGATGGGCGAACGGCTCTGGATGCAGTCCACCTTCATGCCCAAGCGCGACGCATCCGGTCAGGTAACCGGATCGGTCCAGTGCCTGATGGACGTCTCGGAAACAACGCACAAGGCCAACACGGAGACCGAGGTCGCGGCAGCGCTCGAAAGCGCGCTTGGCATTGCGGTTTTCGATCCCGACGGGCACCTCTTGCGCGCCAACGCGGGCTACCTTGATTGCTACGGCATCGAGCCGGAAGACGCGCTCGGCATGAAACACGACCGGATGGTCGATCCGTCCTTTGCGCGTGGTCAGGTCTACTCCAAGGCGTGGGCTGAAGCAGCCGAAGGCAAACCACAGCGCCTCGAGATCCGACACAACAACAGCAACGGTCAGGAACGCTGGATGGAGGCCGTGATCGCCCCTGTTCTAAACGGCTCGGGCACCGTGGACCGCTTTGTCAAGATCGGGCACGACATCACGGATGCGCGCTCGAACATGGCCAACCTGCAGGACATCGCAACCGCCTTCGAGCGTTTCCGGCCACAGATCGAGTTCGACCTCTCCGGCAAGGTGATCTACACCAATCGGCCTTTCAGGGACATCTTCGGCGTCGAGGAAGGCGACATCGCCAATACCAAGCACGCGGAGTGGTGTGACGAGACTTTCGGAGCCTCGCGCCGGCACGACGAATTCTGGGACAAGCTGATCGGGGGCGATGGTCTCGTTGGAACCTTCAAGCGCATCGCTCCGAACGGGCGTGCGGTCTGGCTGCAGATGACTTACGCCCCGATCGTCAATCCTGACGGGCGCATAACGAAGATCGCGGCAACGGCGCTGGACGTGAATGAACGCCAGACCGAAGCCCTCGCAAACCAAGGACGCATGGAGGCAGTGGACCGGTCATACGCGATTGCCGAATACACGCTGGACGGTGTCATCGAGTCCGCCAACCAGTGCTTCCTCGAACTCTTTGGCTACAACATCGGCGATCTGCGCGGTCGCAAGCATGCCATGCTCATCAATTCCGACGACAAGGCCCTGCAGAATGAGGACACGTTCTGGGAAGGATTGCGCAAGGGGCAACCCTTTACAGGCACCGTACGCCGGATCAGCGCCAACGAAGCCGACATCTGGGTCCGCACCACCTACGATCCGATCCTCGATTTCGAGGGGCGCCCGATCCGCATCATCCAGATGTGCCTCGACACCACCGAGCACATTTCCCGCTCCGCCGAGTTCGAGAGCAAGTGGAATGCAGTGAATGAGGGCATGTCGGTCGTGGAGTTCGAAACTGATGGCAAGGTCGTTGGTGCGAACGAGGAGTTCCTGCGCCTGATGGGCTACTCCCGCCGCGACATCTATGGCCAGCATCACTCAATGTTCTGCTCTCCCGACTACATTCAGACGCAGGAGTATCGCGATTTCTGGATCGACCTGGCCAAGGGCCTCAAGCGCACCGACCGCTATCACTGCATTGGCCGCTTCAACCGGGACGTCTTCATCCAGGCAAGCTATAGCCCCGTGCTCGACTCAAAGGGCAATGTCACGCGCGTGGTCATGTTCGCCTATGACGTATCCGAGCATGTCTCCCTCGAAGAACGCACCACGACCACCGCAGAGTCGGTGAGCGACGAGCTGCAGAGGTTGGTGCAGGCGCGCTCCGAGATCGAAGCGGGGACGGACCGTTTGAAGACAAATGCCGATCTGTCGCGTGATGCAACGGATGCCAACCGCAAGCGTCTCCAGGAGCTGTCGAGTTCGATGGAGGCAGCCTCCAACGCCGCCGGTGAGGTTACCGAGGTCGTTGAAGTGATCGGAGACATCGCCGTTCAGACCAATCTTCTGGCATTCAATGCAGCCATCGAAGCGGCAAGAGCGGGCGAACATGGCGTCGGCTTCTCGATCGTAGCCGACGAAGTGCGCAAACTCGCCGAACGCAACGCAGAAGCCGCACGCGACATCACCCGTCTTATTGATCGTGCGGTCGGAGAGCTCGGGCGGGGAGCTTCTGGCTCGATGGAAGCCGAAGATGCGCTCGGCAAGGTGTCCGAAACCCTTGAAGGTTCAATCGCAGATCTCGTGACCCTTGGCAGTTGCATCGCGATGCAAAATGAGGCCGCGGGAGCAATCGGCGGGCTCGTCTCTGAATTGAAGACGCTCAAGACCTGATGCGCGATCCACACGACCCGGAGGCCGCCAGAGCGGGCGCCGCGTCGAGGCCTCCACGCCCTGCAGAGGCGATCTCATCGTCTGATGCGGCACAATTCGCAACTGATCCGCATCCCGGTGCTCAACGAACCTCGGAAGACGAAAGATGGATGAAGAGACAGGTGAACTGAAGCTCGGGATCGCCAGATGCGGAGACATCCGCTTTGCCATCCCGATGAGCCACCTGGCCGAGGTTGCCCAGGTCCAGCAACTGGCCCCGATGCTCCAGACCGCCGTTGGCTTGCAGGGTGCGCTCAACCTCAGAGGTGGGCTGGTCCCGGTCTTCGACCTCTCCGTGCTCACCGGCGGCACGGACACACCCGGCGACACTCCGCCCTTCGCTGCAATCCTCAGATCCGAAGGAGCGCTTCTCGGTCTGGGCATTGATCAGGTCGAAGGACTAATTCGCATCCCTCGCCAGAAGCTCCAGGACATGTCGAATGCAGAACCCCTTGCTCTTGACGATGCCAGCCAACCACGCCTCCAGCATCCATCGATCATTCGTGGGGCGTTGTTGCACGAGGAGCGCCTGATCTCAGTGATTGCTCCTGATGCGCTGTTCGACAATCCGGCATTGCTGAGCACCCGCCGGAACGACGCGGGAACCAAGACACGAAGAGCAAGCCATGCGGCTGCGGCGACTTCGCAAGCCGATCGGCCTGTCCTGATTTTCTCTTCCGGAGGCACAGAGTACGCCCTACTCGCAACGGCCATCCAAGGCACGGTGCCCAAGACCACCATCGAAGAAAACGCCCTGACGTCGGGCGCCTGCATTGGCAGCATTCAATACCATGGACAGCGAGCACCGGTCCTTCGTACGCAAGGCGTGACGGGGCTCGGGCAACCAAGCCGCACGCGCGCTTCAGAGATCGTGATGCTAAGGCTCGACGACGGCGCACGCGTCGGCCTTGCTGTCGACTCCATTGAACAAATGAGAACCGCGCGGCACGCGCAGCTTCGCACTGTACCTCCGGCGATCGCCACCTCCGACAGCGTTGTATCGGGGGTTCTTCCCTCTGGATCAGGTGCGCGTCAAACGTTCCTGATCTGTCCTGACAAACTGCGGACCCATGACCTCATTCGAGAAATGGCTCAGATGTCGCTCGTGCCGAACACAGCAAGAACCAAAGACGCCGAGGTGTCGAAGCATGGCGCAGATGTCGTCTCGGAACGGGTCCGCCACCTCATTTTCGACGCGGGCACACCGCTCGCAGCACCCGCGGAACAGATTCTGCGGATCCTGAGGCCTCCGGAGATCGTTACGGAGTGGAACGCCCCGGCCGTTCCTGGTGTCGAAGGCGTATTCCGCGTGGAAGATGGTCCGGTCCTCTACGTCGATCTCGCACGCAGGCTTGGTCTCCGACCAGATGTAGAAGCCCGAGAGCGCGTTCTTCTTGTCGCCCATAAGGAGCATCGTGTCGGGTTCGCAGTGCGCGACGTGCAGGGAATCGATACCTCGCGCTGGCGGCGGACTGCGCGGTCCAAAGGTCACTCAGGGATGATCGTTCAGCTCGGATCGGGCCCGCAACGGCGCATTCTGCCGGCGCTGGACATGCAACGCCTCGCTGCTGGCCTCTGTGCCTGACAAGGCCCGACACTCCCCGCATCTCAATTCGCATCGGTTTACCAAGCAGTAGGTATCTGCGTGGTAACCCTCCCTCAGCAAATGAACGGAGAAGCCGTTGTCCCAGCCAGCTACGTCACTCCCCGATCCGACTCGGGGCTACTCCCTCGACCATGGCCCGTCCGGCTCGCCAGCCGATGTGGGAGCTGAGCCCGTTTCCCGTCGAGCACGCTCGGATGCGGAAGGTCTCGGAAAGATCGGCGCTCCACCAGACCACTCCGCCGCATCATGTGAGCGTGAACTCGACATTGCACTCCCTTGGTCCGATGAAAGCGAGACAAAGAGGTTTTATGAAGACGGCGAGTTGCACTCCGTCTTCAGCCGCGCAAGCGCATACCTGCAGGCAGGCATTCCGATCAGGTTCCAAGGCCCGGCCGGCATGGGCAAGACGGCCATGGCGCTGCGCGTTGCGCGCGCCCGGCAAAGACCCGTGGCTTTCCTGACAGGCCATGACCGTATGACTTCGGAAGACCTTATCGGTCGAGAAAGCGGTGAACACAGGACCCGCCTTGAAGACAAGTACATTGCAAGCGTCCGCAAGACAGAGACGCGCGTGCTGAAGTACTGGACGGATGGCGCGCTTCTTGCCGCGATGACGCAAGGCCAGACCTTCGTCTATGACGAGTTCACTCGGGCACCACCCGAGGCAAACGTCCCGCTGCTTTCCGTCCTCGAAGAAGGCATCATGGCCTTCGCGCATCCCACCGAGGGCCGGCAGATCATTCGAGCGCATCCCGAGTTTCGCGTTCTGCTGACCTCGAACCCGGATGACTACAGCGGCAACAAGGATGCGCCCGATGCCCTGCTAGATCGCGTCGTAACCTTCGAGTTCTCTCATCTATCGGAACACGCGCGAAGCCGCATTATTCAGAGCGCCACCGGGATCGCGCAACAGGATGCAGGCATCATCGCTGCGTTGCTGTCCGCGCTGACTGCCGACACCGGCACACGTATTGCCGCGTCTCACAGGACCGGCATCCTGATCGCACGTCTCCTGATGTCTCAGGAATTGAACGCAGACATTGACGATCCGCGTTTCATCCAGATTTCTGCCGATGTGTTGCGCGGTCGGCTTACCCGACCGGACACCGAAGTGGCCGTACGGCAAGCCTGTGCGCACCTTCAGTCACGGTTGACGCAGCACAATGGCTCCCTCGCTGGCGCCGCAAGAGCGATGGGTCCGTCATGAAGAGACCGATGACGCCACCCCGCCCCCGTTCCGCATCCAGCACGAGACGCGCGCCGCGCACGCGCGCCGACGCAGCCGTAGAACTCGTGCGGCTGGAGTTCGACATAGCGCGCCTTGGACGGCAGGTCGCCCTCCTCAACCGGCAGAGTTCCACGGCGCATGCAGAGCTCCGCGCAGCACGCACGCGCGCAAAGGCGCTGCTTGAGAGGCTCGACACTGCGGAAGGATCCCCAGAATGACCCTCCCGGAGCCTTCCGGCGCATCTGACACCACGCGCACCGATTGGGAGAGCGAGGCGACGCGCCCTATTCCACTGATCGAGGCGATCGCTCGTGCCCGCGCTTCGGCCGCCGAACTCACCGGTCTGCCGGTCGACGGAATCGCGGCCAGCGAGCCCGACGGCTCGGGTGGATGGCGCGTCATTGTAGAGGTCGTTGAGGGGGCGGCGCGCATCGGAGAGAACGATCTGCTCGCAGCCTATCGTGTCGAAATCGGAAGTGACGGCGCTTTGGCCGGATATGCCAGGCTGCGGCGCTATCGCCGCGAAGAAGGAGGCGAGGGATGACGCCACACCAGCCGAACGGTGCCCTCCGCTCCGATGGCCTCGCCGATGTTCTGGAGCGGATTCTCGACAAGGGTGTCGTGATTGCCGGAGACGTGTCTGTCTCACTCGTTGGGATCGAACTGCTGACGATCCGGCTAAGGCTTCTTATTGCGACCGTCGACAAGGCCAAAGAGCTCGGCATCAACTGGTGGGAGGCGGATCCGCGCCTGTGCACCGATGCCGCGCCGGCGGTCGAGGAAAACGCCGAACTCAAGGCAAGGATCGCCATTCTGGAGAACCGACTAGCCGCTCTGGACGGCTGAGCCAGCGCCCGCGCGTTAGTGTGCGGGCGCAACCAACCCTATCGCGACGGCGCCCCAACTCACGCAAGAGGATCCATGACCGAGAAAAAGAAGACGCAAAGTGGTGCGGCCGAAACCATCGCCGAACTGGACTCGAGATTGAACGGCCTGTTGGGGGCGCTTGGCAGCTCGCTGTCTGACGTCCTGGAAAGACTTGAAGACGCCGGCAGCGCCGAATTCCACCGCGCCCATGACATCGATACACCGCACGGACCGCTTCGTGCAGAGACAGGGGTGCGGGTGCGTTTCGCGGGCGAAGAGGTCGGGCAAACGGCCTCCGCCAAACCGGTCAACACGCCCCGCAAGGCGGCCAATCCGCCAAAGTCCCCTCCCGATGAGACCATCAGGACGCCAGATCAGCAGCCTGTGCCCCCATCGACTGCCAAACCGCCGCTGGCACCGCGAACGCCCGATCTTGTCAGCTACACCAGCGGCGGAACCTGGTTCCTTTGTGCCGATCTTCCAGGTGTCTCCCCGTCAGATTTGCAGGTTGACATAGACCCGAGCGCGCCTTCTCCCGCGATCCGCATAGAGACGCGCGGAGATCGTCACTATGCCGCCGAGCATTTGCTCCCCCCGCAAGTTGATCCCGCAACGATGACCTTTGAGCTCCGCAACGGTGTGCTGGAGATCGCACTCAGTGTATCGCTCGACGAGGAGCCCTCCGAATGACATCCACGCCCCTCACCACACACAGCGAGAGCCCCGAAGCGCTCTACCTCTATGCCATCTTCCAAGACGCCGTGCCAACCCTGCAAGATGCCCTCGCAGGCCTGAAGGGGGCGACCCCCGGCCCCCCGCGCCAGTTGGACATCGCCGGCCGGACCGTGATCGTTGGCGCCCATGATGGGGGTGAAATCCTCCAGACCCGGCGGCGCATGTTGGCCCATACCCACATTCTGGAAACGGCGATGTCGCACGCCCCGCTTCTGCCCATGCGCTTCGGCCACGTTGCGCAAAGCCCGGACGACCTCGCCACATTGCTCGAGCATCACAGCGCAGCGATCGACGCGCAGTTTGAACGCCTGGGCAACAACGTGGAGGTCGGCCTGAGGGTCAGTTTCCCAAGGTCGGCCGCATTGGAGGCTCTCATTCTGGAGGATCCAACCCTTGCAGCGCACCGCGACCGGCTCACCGGGCGCGGTGCAGAGGCGCATTTTGATCGGATAGAGCTCGGCAGGCGTGTCGCAGAACAGTTAGACCGCCGTCGCACATCGGCTCAGCACCTACTGGTATCGGCGCTGACAAAGCAGTGCGCGTCCCACATTCTGAGGGCCCCGGAAGAAGACGTCGAAATCCTGCGTGCGGAGTGCCTGATCGCTCCCGATGACATCGGATCGCTGGGGAATTGGGCAGATACGGCGGCCCGCGCGTCCGGATTTGCACCTGACGCGGAGCCCGAAGTGCGCCTTGTAGGTCCGGTGCCGCCCTACCATTTCGTCAATCTTGCCCTGTCAGCACCCGAGGTGCCTGCATGGGCCTGATCTCGAATCTGCTGCTTCTGCCGCTGACCGGCCCGGGCAAGGGAGCGCTCTGGGTTGCTCGGCAAGTCCACGAGGCGGCGGACAAGGAAATCTCGGATCCGGCGTCGATTCGAAGGGCTCTCCGCGCGCTCGAGGTACAACTCGAAGCCGGTGAGATTGATGAGGAGACGTTCGAAGAGGCCGAGATCGTGCTTCTGCGCCGGCTCCAGCCAGGCGCCGCATGACAGCGCTACGCCTCCCCCTTGCGCCCGGCCCGGCGACCGATGGCGGGCGCGCGATTGTCCGTCTGACGCCATCCGACATGGAGCGTGCCGCACTGCGTCCGGGCGACATCGTCGCTCTCAGGGGGATGCGGTGCACCCACGCACGTTTGCTTCCCAGCCAGTCGTCCAATAGCGCCGTCTGTACGGACGGGATTACAGCCGCCAATGCCGGGGCAAGCTGGGGTGAGGTGGTGTCGCTTTCAAAGGCGGAGCTCCCAGCGCTGAACGCCATCCGGCTCAAGGCTCCTGCGACATACGAAATAAAGTCCTTTGCCCCGGCGCTCCAGGATATGAGCCTGAGTGTCGGCGACCGGCACATCCTCTACCCAGAGCCGATCTCGGCCGGTATCACGCCGCAGCCGATCGACGTGACGGTGGAAGATCTTGATCCGCCCGGAGCCGGGCGCGTCGGGCCTGCGACGCAGATTGTCATCACGGCCCCTGAGCCCGCACACCCCGACTATCCGGGGGTCGCTGGCCTCGCCCGGCAGATCGCGGCGATCCACGAGATGGTCGAGTTGCCGCTGGAGCGCCCTGATCTCTTCGAGAGGCTCGGACTTGCGCCGCCACGCGGTGTCCTTTTCACCGGCCCCCCCGGATCCGGCAAGACGCTGCTGGCACGCGCCCTTGCCGAGCGCACCGCATCGGCCTTCTTTCAGATCGCCGGCCCGGAGATCGTATCAAAGCACTACGGCGAAACTGAACGCGCGCTGCGTGACGTCTTCACCGCGGCCGCGAAGAAAGGTCCCGCTATTGTCTTCATTGACGAGATCGACGCGATTGCCCCCCAACGCGATGCGCTTTCCGGGGAAAAGCAGGTCGAACGGCGGGTCGTCGGGCAACTTCTGACCCTCATGGATGGTCTCGCCCCGCGGGATCGCCTCGTCGTCATCGCGGCGACGAACCTGCCCGACACGCTCGACCCCGCCCTGCGCCGACCGGGCCGTTTCGAGCGAGAAATAGCGTTCACCGCCCCCGACACTGATGCACGACGCGAGATCCTCGCCTTGCACCTGGCGGACGCGCCGCTCTCCCAGGATGTGGATTTGCTCTCCGTGGCACAACAAAGCTCGGGATATCTCGGAGCCGATCTGGCGGCACTGGCCCGCGAGGCGGGACTCGCAGCGCTCGACCGCGCCCGCAGGGACGCGGGCGGAAGCGATCACATCAGCGCAGCAGACCTTTTCCTGACAAAGGATGACCTCGACTCTGCGATTGCCCGAACCCGTCCAAGCCTTCTGCGCGCCGATGCCTTCGACGCCACCCCCCCCGGATGGACCGATGTCGGCGGCCTAGAAGACACCAAGGCGGCGCTTACAGAGGCGGTCATCTGGCCGCTGCGCCATCGCGAGGCCTTCACCTCGCTCGGCCTCACTCCGCCCAGAGGCATCCTTCTGTCCGGCCAACCCGGAACCGGGAAAACCCTGCTGGCGCGGGCGCTTGCAACGGAAGCGGGGATGAACTTCGTGCCCGTCCAAACATCCAGCATCCTTTCGCAATACCTTGGTGAAGCCGAACGTGCGGTTGAGGCCGTTTTCCGGCGTGCGCGTCTGGTGTCGCCATGCCTGCTTTTCTTCGATGAGCTCGACACGCTGACTCTGGCCCGGGGCGAAGCCGACGCGGCCACCGACAGGGTCATCGCCCAGATTCTGACGGAAATCGACGGATTGCAGCCGAACGCCGGCATCACGGTGATCGGAGCAACAAACCGGCCCGAACGCATTGATCCGGCGCTTCTCAGGGCGGGCCGGTTTGACCTCGCGATCCGGATGGAACTCCCCGAACAAGCGAGCCGAGCAGACATTCTGGCCATTCACACGCGCGGGCGCAGCCTTGACGGCACGGTCGATCTGGATGCAGTCGCACTGGCCACACAGGGCGCGACGCCCGCGGATCTGGCGTCTATCGTTGCGACTGCGGCCCGCAAAGCGCTTGTGCGCTGGCGGTCCGGTGGCGGTCAATCCGCCCCCGCAATCCAACAAGTAGATCTCGAAAACGCTGTGCAGGACTGGGCGACGCGGAGCACCCGTCTGTGCGGCTCAGACGCTCCGAGAGCCGCCCCCGCTGGCGGCACAACCGCGCCGCAGACGCAGGCGCAGCCGAAGTGAGACTCCCGTACCCACGCTTTACCCTCAGAAGGAGGACAGCGATGACACGCCGAAACCTGGAACTGATTGCCCTGAGTGATCGCCCGGACCACCACTCGTGTCCTCCGCTGCCCGAGGGCTGCGAAGAGGTGCGGCTTGGGGAACGAGTATCCGCGCTTGTCGGGGAACGGCCCGCCGAGCCCAAGCGCTCACAATCGAAGCTCCGGCGCCGTAAGACCTTCGGTGCCGCGGCGCTGCTGCGTCAGCAAAGGCTAGAGTCTATCCTGACGTATGGCACCCTGCTCCCCTTCGCGCCGGGAACACCGCGGCCGGACAACCTCGCACATATGGCTGCCGCCAATGCGGACACAATTGCGCGGGGCCACGATCAGCTCCGAGGCAGGGTGCAATACCAGGTCGTCGTGTCCTGGAGTGCAAGTGAAGCGCCCGCCCATTTCGGCATCTCACCCCAGGCGACGGCGGCTCTGCAATCGCGGCTGCGCGAAGCAATCTCAGATTGCCTTGTCGAGGTGACCGACGATGCGATCGCACTGCCCTGCCGGTCTGACGATGTTGCCAACATCGTGATCCTCGTCGACACCACGCAGATTCAGGCTTTGGAGAGGGCTCTCGAAGACGTTGATGCTCTCTGGACCGAAGGCCTGAGGATCCGCCTGCTCGGCCCCGGCCCGGCCGTCTCCTTTGCGCGCGCACAGATTTCGCATGTAACCGCGTCGGCCGTGCGCGATGCTGTCGCGCTTCTTGCCCTCGCTCCGGATACTCCCATCACCCCGCACGCCTTGTCGCAGATGCGCAAGGCCGCGCTCCGCCGGGCTCACGAGCCGGATGCACCGGGCCCTGATGAGATCGAACGGGCCACTGCGATCGCTGCGCTCTGTAGCGCTCTGGCTGTACGCCCGGACACGATTGACGACGTGCCTATGATCACGCTCCACCGAGATGGCCCACCGCTGAAGGTCTGGGCTCGGACGTCACTCGGGGAGGTTGCGTGATGGCGCTCATGTTGCACGGTTTGGTGCGCGACATCCCCATGGAGCACCACTTCAAGCCCGTGCTCAGGTTGGCCTCCGTCCACCCGATACCCGGGCTTGACCTGATCGCGGTCTGTTCGACCTACACGGAGCAGCCCGCAACCGACCCCGAAGGAGAGATGACCGCCGCGCTCCGACACCATGACCTTCTGGCCCAACTCGCAGCCGCAACGGATGTCCTCCCCGTACGTTTCGGAACCGTCTTTTCAGGCGAGGCTGCCCTCATGCGCGCACTGGAGCAGCAATCTTCGACCTATCGCGATGCAGCCAAACGGCTGGCGGGCAAGGTCGAGTTCGCTCTGCGCGCAACACGGCAGCAGATCAAGGAACGACGCGCCACGCATACTCCACAGGGAGCGAACTCGGATGATCACAGGGCGATTGGCGAAGCAACCCCGACGACAGGCCGAGGGTATCTTACGCGCCAGCGGCATCTGCGAAACGATCGCACCGACGCGTCTGCCCGGCTCGCCGCCATACTGGAGAAAGTCTCTGTCCTGGCCGAGCGTCACTCCAGCAGCATCGCCCCGGGCCACCCGAGGGGCGACAGGATCTTCGATCTCGCGCTTCTCGTACCACGAGACTCTGCTCCAAGCTTACAGGCCGATCTCGACGTTCTGAGCTCGGATGCCTCTGCTTTAGGTGTGAATCTGGAGCTTCTTGGGCCATGGCCTGCCTATAGCTTCTGCGATCCATTGGAGAGCACCCCTGAATCTGCTGCAAGTGGTCAGGCCGCGTGATGTCGGAGCCCGCGCAAATCATACGCTTCGCGACGCCCAACGATGTCCTCGCGACCTCCGAAACGCGCCTTGTCGACGTCGTGGATAGATTGCTCGATGCAGGGATCGTGATACGCGCAGAGCTCTGGCTCACCGTTGCGGACATTGAGCTCGTCTTCCTTGGAGCTGACATTCTTCTGGCCAATCCCGAGGCCATCACACGTCATCGCACCAAACGCGCGGGCTTGGCTCCCGCGCGGGCGGAAGGGGCTCGATCACCGGCATGACCGCAATTGCGATTGGCATCACGCGCCCCTCGGCACCTGCCGTGAAGGGCGTATTGATCGAAAAGGTTGCAAGCGGCATCGCCCTCGTGATGGACGCGCGCGGGATGCAGCGATCTCCGCTCGAGCGACTTCAACTATGCGCGGACTTCCATGCACGGCATCCGGCCTTTCTTCCATTCAGCCCGCGCTCCCCTGTCCGGCACGATGCCGCGTGGAAATATGCGCACGGCGAGCGGGCACGCCTCGAACGGCGCCTCGAATACGCGGGCCGACAGATCGAACTTCGCCTGAGTATCGCGTACACACCCCCTCCCGATCGTAGCGAAGACCAAGCCTCGTCGGGGCGCGCGTGGCTCGACGCACGTCGCACCCTTGCCCTAGAGAGCGAACGCATGCGGAGCATGGCGGAGCGGTGGCTCGAGACCCTGATCAAAAGCCTGCACCTCACGCCGTTGCAGCTAGCCAGTCGTGGCGAAGATGTCACCATTGCATGCCACATCTCCCCGGCCGACCTCGGAACCACGCAGCGCCGCCTTTCGGACGCCGCCGCCACGCTCACGCCTTGCCCGGTGACCAAGGGAGCCCTTCTGGTCACCGGGCCATGGCCACTCTTCGCCCTCCACGAAAGGGAGTATTGCCCATGATAGGCACTACGGATTGGAACGAAGCAGCCAGCCACCTGAACGCGCAGGCCCTCAACATCAATCCCGAAACCGTAGAGCAGGATCTTGCAAGGCTCGTTCTTGGCCTGATGGAATTCTTGCGCCAATTGATGGAGTTGCAGGCCATTCGCAGGATGGATGCAGGAAGTCTCACCCCGGACGAAGAGGAGCGGCTTGGGCTGACGCTCATGCGGGCAAAAGCTGCAATCCGGGATCAGGCCGCCGCCTTTGGCCTGCAACCCGAGGATCTTGCGCTCGATCTGGGCCCGCTGGGACGGACCATCTGATAAATCGTTGCGCGATTAGGCAATCGTTAACTGCGAACCCGGTACGAAGGGGAGACACGATGCGCGCAGGCGAAGACTGGTTTGTCTGACCTGCGGCGAAAGCGCTTGATCGATCGGGAGCAGACCGTTGCAACACCCTAGGACACCGGGCGGGAAAACCTGATCATGGTGGCGCACGCCCCCCTCGAAGATGCCGGGCATCCGCCCGCGCCAACCGCATCGGATATGGGCGAGAGCCCGTGTGACCACGAGCGCCTTCTGGCGCGGCATGGGCTGATTTCCCACATTGTGGACCTATCGCCCGAAGCGACCGATGCCGAGATGCAGGATCTCGTCGAGAATGCGTCGCGGCTCGCGATGAACACGATCCGGCTTGCCGAGCGCCGCTTTGGCGTCCTCTTCGATTCACCCGATCCACCGCCGATCTCCGACGCATCCTATGACGTCCGCCCGGCCGGAGCGGCCACGCCAACTGAGACACAAGATCGCGATGCGGACACCACGGCCAGCGCACGCCAAGGAGCGGGTAGCCCGCACAACGCGGATACTCTCGCGCACGCAGAAATGACCGGCACCCCCACACCCGCTGACGCAGAACCAGCCGCGACCCTTCTGGCCCGCATCGAAAGCCAACTCGCAGGGCTATCGGCGCGCCTCGACGAGGCAACGCCGGCAGCGCTTGCGGATCAGATCGTGCCACTCGTTGATGAGTTGGTCACCCGCCGCATCGAAGCTGAAGATCGGGCGCACGCGGAAACGGCGCAAATCAGGGACGCATGGAAGCAGGACATCGCGCAGTTCTGGGACGGGATGGAATCCGTGCTGCGTCTCTTGAGCACAAGCGCCTCTCAGATCAGCGACACGGGCAAGGAGATCTCGCTTTCGATCACGAGGCAGACGAGCTCCGGAAGCGGCGACGCCGATCTGCAAGCTGCCATTGAAGAGGTAAAGTCTGCCATCTCAGAGAGCCAGAACGCGACCGAAACAGGACTCGCGCGGGTCGACGCGTCACTCGCAGTGGCGACGAGCGATCAGGCCGACACACTCAAGGATCTTGTAACCGCGATAGACAAGTCGACTGTAACGCAGGGTCAGAAACTTGATGACCAAACCGCTCAGCTAGCGTCTGCGACCCGCGCGGTTGCCGAAGAGATTCAGACCCTGAAGAAAGACAGCAAGGCGATCGCAGCCACCCGGTCAGCGCAGTCCGCGGCAGCGGCCGATTTGGCGAAGATGGCAAACCGCCTCGGATCCCTTGAGAACACGCTATCAGATCTGTCGGGTACCCTGGCCGAGCTCAAGACCGCGCAGGAAGAGAATGCTCGCCCCGAAAGCGAGGACAATTCGGCTAAACTCGGCGACGATCTCAAGGGTTTGGAACGCGCGACGCGCAACACAAGCCGCATGGTCACTGCCATGTCGGGTGATTTGTCCAAACTTCTGGCACGGCCAGTGCCGTCGAATACGACAGCTGACGAGATTCTCCCCGAATTCGAGCGCATGCTTCTCGAGCTGAAGGAGAGCATGACGGAACGGGGGGGAGTGCTGTCGGACGCCATGGATGCCTCCGCGCGCAGCATGAAAACGTTCTGGATTGCCAGCGAAGACGCCTTGACCAAGCTCAAGTCCGAACTTGGGCGATTGGAGGCGAGTCAAACTCAAGACCTCTCCGACGACCTCATTGATCGCCTTGCCAACCTCGAGGCGCGCCAGCATGAGGCCAACGCACTTGCGCAGGCGCTCGGCGGTGCCATGGCCGAAATCCTCGCCATGCAAACGCGTTTCTTCGCGCGCACAGCCGAAGAAAGCTAAAACTTAGGCATTCAGAATGGCTTAAGATGCGTTTCCTATGGTGGCGGCGGTCGTCGCCAAAGGGTGGTTGGCCGAGCTTGCTATTGAAAAGGAAAAGCACATGGCAATTGAGAAAAGCCTTGCCTCGGCCAGCATCGCCGAGGTTGTCGACCGTATCCTCGACAAGGGCGTCGTCATCGACGCATTCGTCCGCATCTCGCTCGTCGGTATTGAGCTCGTTGCGATCGAAGTCCGGGCCGTGGTCGCATCGGTCGAAACCTGGCTCAAGTACGCTGAGGCGATCGGCCTGACGGTCGACCCTCAAACGGCCTGATCGGCAAGGTCCTCGGACCGGATCAGCATGGCGGGCGGGGGCGTGGCCTCCATGGCTTCGGCCAGTAGCTCAATCTCCGCCCCCAGCGGCCGATCCTCCACCAATGCCGGGCTATGGCTGCGCACGAACCGCAGAAACTCCATCGTGCGCGCAGTGGGCTCCAAGGCCCGCTGCTCGGAGCGCAACTCGACGGCCTGCGCTGCACAGAGCGCCAGGATCGCCTGTATGTGCCTTAGATCGCCCAACCGATCAGCAGCCATCCGCGCCGCAATCGTTCCCATCGATACAACATCCTGGTTCGCCCCGTTGGTGGAGATCGACTGCACGGCAGCGGATCCGGCATGCGCCCTCATCTCGGCCAGAAGCGCCGTCGCCGTGACCTGCGCCCCCATGAATCCGGAGTTCAGACCCGCCTCCATGCGATGTAGAAACGGCGGCAATCCCCTGTTCAAGCGTTCGTCCGTCACACGCGCGACTTGACGCTCCACCAGCCCTGCCAGCACCGTGCAGCCGGTGGCCAAAGCATCTGACACCAGCGCGATCTGCAGTCCCATGAAGTTGCCACCATGCACGGCGGGCAGATCGGGAACATCCGGGAAGATCGGGTTGTCTGTCGCCGCGTTGAGCTCACGCACGGTGACCTCTGCATGCCAGCGGCAAGATCCGAGCACGGCCCCGATGACCTGGGGCGCGCACCGCAGGGTATATGCATCCTGGCCGGGATCCTCTTCGACACGAACCTCCTCCGAGGCATCAAGGATCCGCTCCGCCGTCAGTTGCGACACGACTAGGCGACTCCCGTCGACCGATGAAAGGAGCATCTCGGCAACCATCCGCTGCGCTTCGTGCGGGCGCGCTATGCTGAGCGCCGGGTGCCAGGCCTCGGTGCGCGCGCACATCGCCTCTGCCAATACACCGGTGAGCGCGACGCTCCAGTCAACGCAGCGGAAGGCCGCTCGCGCATTGAGAAGCGCGAGCCCCGTCATGGCCGAGGTTCCGTTAACAAGGGCCAGCCCATCGCGCTGATCGAGCGTCAACGGCGCGAGCCCCAGTGCCGCGAGAGCAGTCCGCCCATCCACCTCCGTGCCATCCGGCCGAAGGAAATTCGCGCGTCCCTGCAGCGTGAGCACAAGATGCGCCAGCGGGGTCAGGTCGCCCGAGGCACCCACCGTTCCGCGCGCCGGAATTTGGGGCGCGAAGTCGGAGCCGAGGACAGTCACGAGCGCGTCGATCGCAGGCCGGGAGGCCCCCGACACGCCCTGCAGGATAGACATCAGTCGCGCTAGCACAACGGCCCGCGCGGCGCGCCAGCCGAGCATGGGCCCAACCCCGCTGGCAAGGTGGTGCACCAGGTTTTGCTGCAGGCGAATGCCGTCTCGCGCGGGCACAAGTCGGTTTGCGAGGGGTCCGAACCCGGTCGTAAGCCCGTAGACATGCCGGTTTTCGGCGATACAGGCCTGCATGCGGCGCTCGGCGTCGGCGCAGCGGGCATAAGCCTCGGGCGCGATGCGCAACCGGGCCGCGCGATCAACAATTGCGCAGGCATCGTGCAGGGAGAGCCGGGCGTCTACCCAGTGATCCGGAGGCGTATCGCGCATCGCAGTCCTATTCATGTTGCCGCTGACGAGCGGAGCCGACGGCGCCGCTCCCCCTCCCTGCCGCCAAAAGGTTAACCACAGGCGAACTCCGGAAGATTCTCCGAACATTTTCCACATTCAGCTCTCTTGAGTGGGCCACAGCCGGGTCACAGGCAGCACGACAAAGCGCTCGAATTCGAACCGGCCGGCACGCGTGGCGCCTCCTTAATGGGCAACGACGCGAAGTATCCGTTTGCAACGCATAGGCGAACTAGCGTTTGGCACCACGATGCGCGAGGCAAGCCCTGTCCAATGCGCCAATCGCCCGTGCCAGAACCCCTTTCCATTGTTGTGGTCGAACCTGACCCGGATCGCGCCCGCCTGATCGCGGAAACCCTTGGGGCGTCCGGAGAAAACGATGTCCAGATCATCGGGTCCGAAAGCGGGCTGGCGCGCGCGATCTCCGCCCGCAACCCAGATGTCGTGCTGATGGACATTTCCAGCCCGTCCCGCGACGTGATCGAGGAGCTCACGCTCGCGTCGTCGCCCATGGAGCGGCCCGTCGCGATGTTCGTCGACCGCTCCGAAGACGGGCTGACCCGCGCCGCGATCGAAGCGGGCGTTTCGGCCTACGTGGTCGACGGAATGCGACCGGAGCGGATCCGCCCCGTGATCGATGCCGCAATCGCGCGCTTCCAGATGTTTCAGCAGATGCGCACCGAGCTCGAGGCGACGAAGCGTGCGCTGGAAGATCGCAAGATCATTGACCGTGCCAAGGGCCTGATCATGAAGGCACGCGGGGTCGAGGAAGAGGAGGCCTACGCGCTCCTCAGGCGGGCCGCCATGGACCAGGGCAAACGGGTGGCCGAGGTGGCCGAGGCGCTTGTTTCATCCGCGGGGCTCTTGTCATGAGCCCGGACTTCGTCCGCGCGGGCTTTATTCCTCTCGTGGACTGTGCGCCCCTCGCGATTGCGCGCGAAATCGGCTTTGCCGAAGAGGAGGCTCTCTCCCTCGACCTTGCCCCGGCCCCTTCGTGGTCTGCGCTGCGCGACCAGCTCGTGCTCGGCCAGATCGAAGCGGCCCACATGCTTGCCCCGGTGCCCGTTGCCATGGCCCTCGGGCTTGGCGGTATGCAGGCCCGGCTCGATGCGGTCGCCGTGATGTCGGTCAACGGCAATGTCGTGGGCGTGTCCTCGCGACTGGCCGATCGGCTCGAGGTGCAGGGTCACGCCTTTGACTTCTCGGATGCCGAAGCGGCCGGGCACATGCTCTTGCGCGCGGCCGAGGGGCGGCTGCGGATGGGGGTGCCCTTCCCGTTTTCGATGCATGCCGAGCTTCTCTATCACTGGCTCGGCGCGCTCGGGCTACCCAGTCCGCAGGGGCTCGATGTGCACACGGTGCCACCACCCCGCATGGCGGCTGCGCTGGCACACTCCGAGATCGACGCGTTCTGCGTCGGCGAGCCATGGGGGTCGATCGCCGTCGAAGAGGGCCACGGGGCGCTGTTGCTACCCGGGTGCGCGATCTGGGCGGGAGCCCCGGAGAAGGTGCTCGCCGTCCGCCATGAATGGACGGAAGAAGCACGCGAGACGACCCTCCGATTGATCCGCGCGATGTGGCGCGCGCAGCGCTGGCTGGCGCAACCCGAGAACCTCTCGACCGCGTCCGAAGTGCTGGCCCGCCCCGCCTATCTGGACATGTCCGCCGACATCGTGGAGCGCGCGATGAGGGGCCACCTCGTTATTACACCCGGGGGCAAGCGACGCGACGTCTCCGGCTTCTTGCGCTTTTTCGACGGCGCCGCGGGCTTCCCGTGGCGCAGTCAGGCCGCGTGGATCGCCGACAGGTTGGCCGCGCGCATGGGCCTGAACCGGCATGCCGCGACCGAAACCGGCCGGTCCGTCTATCGCTCCGATCTTTATCGCGCGGCGCTCGACCAGACGTCCGCCGACTTGCCCGGTGCGTCGGAGAAGCTTGAGGGGGCGATTCCCGCGCCGACCCCGGTCGCCTCGCAGCGAGGAACGCTCACGTTGGAGCGGGACACCTTCTTCGATGGCGCCATTTTCGACCCATCACCTTCCGATTGACGCACTTTTGGGCACGCTGAGAACGCGCCTTGCTGCGATGCGTCATTTTCTGCCGCATGTGCGAAGAAGAGTGTTGACCGGTCGTAAGGCTCTGTCATTGCTCTGAGCGTCGTCAGGGCAAGGGCGCTCGACGATACATATGTCCCACCGCCTGGGACGCCTTCAGGCAAAGCCGCTTGATCCACGGGTGCGAAGAACGCTCCCGGTGCGATCTGCGGCTTTTTTCGTTTTTGGCGCCCTCCTCTCTCAGCGCCCAGACCCAAAAGGATTTTCTCCCTATGACCTCCAAGCTGCTCCTGGCGCTCGCTGCCTCCACGGCACTCGCTGGCCCGGCCATGGCCGAGATGCTCGACCTCGAGAAAGACGAGCTGACCCTTGGCTTCATCAAGCTGACGGACATGGCCCCCCTCGCCGTAGCCTATGAGAATGGCTACTTCTTCGACGAAGGGCTCTTCGTGTCCCTTGAAGCGCAGGCGAACTGGAAGGTGCTTCTGGATGGCGTGATCGACGGTCGGCTCGACGGTGCCCACATGCTCGCCGGTCAGCCGCTCGCAGCTACGATCGGCTACGGCACCGAAGCGCACATCATCACGCCCTTCTCGATGGATCTGAACGGCAACGGTATCACCGTGTCGAACGAGATCTGGGCAGAGATGAAGCATCACGTGCCGCTCATGGAAGATGGCCGCCCGCAGCACCCGATCAGCGCGACCGCGCTCAAGCCGGTCGTTGAGGACTACGCCGCGCAAGGCAAGCCCTTCAACATGGGCATGGTCTTCCCGGTCTCGACCCACAATTACGAGCTGCGCTACTGGCTCGCCGCAGGCGGGATCGAGCCCGGATATTACTCGCCCGAGAACATCACCGGCCAGATCGGCGCCGAGGTCCTCCTGTCCGTCACGCCACCGCCGCAGATGCCCGCCACGATGGAGGCCGGCACGATCTATGGCTACGCCGTGGGCGAGCCGTGGAACCAGCAGGCTGTCTTCAAGGGCATCGGTGTTCCCGTCATCACGGACTATCAGATGTGGAAGAACAACCCCGAGAAGGTCTTCGGCATCACCAAGGCGTTCGCCGAGGAAAACCCGAACACGACCCTCGCCGTGGTCAAGGCCCTGATCCGCGCCGCCATCTGGCTCGACGAGAACGACAACGCCAACCGGCCTGAAGCGGTCGAGATCCTCAGCCGCCCCGAGTATGTCGGCGCGGACTACGAAGTGATCGCCAACTCGATGACCGGGTTCTTCGAGTTCGAGAAAGGCGACAAGCGCGACATTCCCGACTTCAACGTGTTCTTCCGCTACAACGCAACGTACCCGTTCTACTCGGACGCCATCTGGTATCTCACCCAGATGCGCCGCTGGGGCCAGATCTCCGACGCCAAGCCCGACAGCTGGTACGACGAGGTCGCAAAGTCCGTGTACAAGCCCGAGATCTACCTCGAAGCCGCTCGCCTGCTGGTCGACGAAGGCCTGGCGGATGAGGCCGACTTCCCTTGGGACAGCGACGGCTACAAGGCCGCAACGCCCGCCGAGGATATCATCGACGGCATCGGCTATGACGGCCGCGCGCCCAACGCGTATCTCGACAGCCTCCCGATCGGCCTGAGAGGCGATCAGCGCGTAATCGGGAATGAGGTGCAAGGGTAGGGTCCGGTCCGGGCTCTGCCCGGCGAAAGGACCAGCGGACCTTTCGAGGACCCTACGGGCGGAGCCCCGGCCAAGGTCCGGTCCGGGCTCTGCCAGTCGAAGGATCCGGTGGATCTTTCTAGGACCAGAAAGACGGAGCCGCCGCCGAGCTTCGGTTCGGGCCCGCCGGCAAAACATCCAGCGAACCTCTTAGCAACAGCGCGGTCGGAGCCCCAAACAGGTCTCCGCCCCTTGCCCGCGCCGACCAAGACCCGACGAGCGCCCGACGCCCTCTCCCGGCGCGGGTGGCACGCTCAGCCCCCTCAGCCCGCGCCCTCGTTCGCGGGATGGTGGGCGGGGCGATGCTCGAAGAGCGAGCGTCGTCCCGCCCATCCTATCGCAGCCTCTCCAACGGAGCCCCGCAATGACCGCAATCGACCCCGACAGCCTGACGAAGGACGCGGCCCGCGAGGCCAGCCGCGAACGCCTCTTTACCAAGATAAACGCGGCCGACCGCTGGCTCTCTGTCCTCGGCCTTGCCTGGATCACACCGATGCTCCGGGCCGCCGCGGGCGACAATCCCAAAGCGCAAGGCAAGGAGATCTGGCGTCTGCTCGGTATCCCCGTGCTCGCCATCGCCGGCTTCCTCCTTTTGTGGGGCAACCTCGCGCCACAGGTCCAGACATCGCTCGGCGCCGTCCCCGGCCCGGGCCAGGTCTGGGAAGAGGCCGTCAACCTGCACGCGGACGCACAAGCCAAGGCGGACTCCGAGGCCAAGCACAATGCCCGCGTCCAAGAGCGCAACCAGCGCCTCATCGACAACGGCCAGGCAGACCGCGTGAAGGACATCCCCTACACCGGCGCCCCAAGCTATTACGACCAGATCTGGACCTCGATCAAAACGGTCTTCTTCGGCTTCCTGATCGCGACCTTCATCGCCGTCCCCCTCGGGATCATGGCCGGCCTTTCGCCCACCGCGAACGCGGCGATGAACCCGATCATCCAGATCTTCAAACCCGTCTCCCCGCTCGCCTGGCTTCCGATCGTGACCATGATCGTCTCCGCGCTCTACACGGTTGATGACGGCTGGTTCTCCAAGTCCTTCCTCACCTCCGCCATCACGGTAACGCTCTGCTCGCTCTGGCCGACGCTGATCAACACCGCCCTCGGTGTTTCCTCGATCGACAAGGACCTCGTGAACGTCTCCAAGGTCCTGAAGATGAACACCTGGACGAAGATCACCAAGCTCGTCCTGCCCTCGGCACTGCCGCTCATCTTCACCGGTCTGCGGCTTTCGCTCGGTGTCGGCTGGATGGTCCTCATCGCCGCCGAAATGCTGGCGCAGAACCCCGGGCTGGGAAAGTTCGTCTGGGATGAGTTCCAGAACGGCTCGTCGTCCTCCCTCGCCAAGATCATGGTCGCGGTCTTCACCATCGGCATCATCGGGTTCCTGCTCGACCGGCTGATGTACACGATCCAGTCCATGTTCACCTTTTCGAACAACCGGTGAACCAAATGAGCGTACTCGAACTCAAAAACGTCTCGAAGAGCTTCGGCGACGGGGCCCACCGCACCGACGTTCTCAACGACATCAATCTGACCGTGAAGGAGGGCGAGTTCCTCGTCCTCCTCGGCTTCTCCGGCACCGGCAAGACGACCCTGATCAATCTGATCGCGGGCCTGGAGACACCCACCAAGGGCGAGGTGATGTTCAAGGGCGCGCCCGTCACCGGCCCCGGCCCCGAGCGCGGCGTGATCTTCCAAAGCTACTCGCTGATGCCGTGGCTCACGGTGAACGGCAACGTCAGCCTCGCTGTCGACACGATCTTCCCCGGTCTCGCACGCGCCAGGAAAGCCGAAAAGGTGGCGCACTACGTCAAGATGGTCGGCCTGTCCCACGCCGCCACGCGCCGCCCGGCGGAGCTTTCGGGCGGCATGCGCCAGCGCGTCAACGTCGCGCGCGCGCTCGCCATGAGCCCCGAGGTCCTGCTCCTCGATGAGCCGCTCTCCGCGCTTGACGCGCTCACCCGAGCCAATCTCGCCGACGAGATCGAGCACATCTGGGAAGCAGACCGCAAAACCTGCGTGCTCATCACCAACGACGTCGACGAGGCCATCATCCTGGCCGACCGCATCATCGCGCTCAACCCGGATGGAACCCTTGGCGAAGAGTTCAAGGTCACCCTGCCCCGCCCACGCGAACGCGGCGAGATGAACCACAACGAAACGTTCAAGGCACTGCGCGCCAGGGTCACCAAGTACCTGATGGATGTAGGGATCGAGGCCAAGACAGAAGGCACGCGCATTCTTCCTGAAGTCACGCCGATCCACGGTGTTCCCTCTGCCGTCGCCAAGGCGCAAGAGGGCCTGCGCGACGACCGGTTCCTCGACTTCTCGCAACTCCACAAGATCTACCCCACGCCCAAGGGCCCGCTCACCGTCGTCGAGGATTTCGAGCTGAAGATCGACAGGGGCGAGTTTATCTCGCTGATCGGCCATTCCGGGTGCGGCAAATCCACCGTTCTCACGATGGCTGCGGGTCTCAACGAGATCTCCAAGGGTGCGATCAAGCTCGATGGCACCCACGTTATGGGCGCCGATCCGGAGCGCGCCGTCGTCTTCCAGTCGCCCAACCTCTTCCCCTGGCTCACCGCCAAGCAAAACGTGGCGATCGGCGTTGACAAGGTCTATCCGACCGCCTCGCGCTCCGAGCGGCAGGATGTGGTCGAATACTATCTCGAGCGCGTCGGTCTCGCGGACGCGATGGACAAGCAAGCCGCCGACCTTTCCAACGGCATGAAGCAACGCGTCGGCATTGCCCGCGCGTTTGCCCTCAGCCCCAAGCTGCTGCTCCTGGATGAGCCCTTCGGCATGCTCGACAGCCTCACACGCTGGGAGCTGCAGGAAGTGCTGATGGAGGTGTGGTCTCGCACCAAGGTAACGGCGATCTGCGTGACCCACGATGTCGACGAGGCGATCCTGCTCGCCGACCGCGTCGTGATGATGACAAACGGCCCCCGCGCCACCATCGGCAAGATCACCGACGTCAAGCTGCCGCGCCCACGCTCGCGCAAGGCGCTGCTCGAACACCCCGACTACTACACCTATCGTCAGGAAGTGCTCGATTTCCTTGAGGAGTACGAGCACGGCAACACCTCGTCGCTCGCCTCCGGCGAGGCATCCAAGCCGAAGCCTTCGGCCTCCAAGATCGCGGCGGAGTAAGAGCCATGCCCCAGAACCTCATCGTCATCGGCGCAGGTATGGCCGCAGGCCGCTTGCTCGAACACGTCACGGACGCGTCGCCCGACTGGAACATCACCCTCTTCAACGCCGAGCCGCGCGGCACCTACGACCGCATCATGCTCTCGCCGGTGCTCGCGGGCGACAAGACCTACGACGAGATCGTCACCCACACCGACGCCTGGTACGCCGACAAGGGCATCACCACACGCTTCGGCGAGCACGTCACCGAGATCGACCGTGCCGCGAAAACCGTGACCGGCGAAGACGGCATCCCCCTGCCCTACGACAAGCTCGTGCTCGCCACCGGCTCCAACCCCTTCATGATCCCGCTGCCGGGCCACGATCTGGAGGGCGTGATCGCCTACCGTGACCTTGAAGACACCGAATTGATGATGGCCCTCGGCGCAGGCCGGAAGGCTGTCGTCATCGGCGGTGGCCTCCTCGGGCTCGAAGCCGCCGCTGGCATGGCCGCGCGCGGCGTCGAGGTCACCGTCGTCCACATCATGGGCCACCTGATGGAGCGCCAGCTTGACGAGGCCGCGGGGTTCCTTCTGCGCAAATCCCTGGCGGACAAGGGCATCACCATCCGCTGTTCAGCCAATTCCAGGGAGATCCTTGGCGAGAACGGCCGGGTCAAGGCGCTGCTGCTCGACGACGGCACCGAACTGCCCTGCGACCTGCTCGTGATGGCAGTCGGTATCCGCCCCGCCACAGCACTCGCGCAAGCGGCGGGGCTCGCCACCGGCAAAGGCATCCATGTCGACGACCAGATGCTCACCTCCGATGAGAGCATCCTCGCCATCGGCGAGTGCGTCGAACACGAGGGAGCCATCTTCGGCCTCGTCGCCCCGCTCTACGATCAGGCCAAGGTCGCCGCCAAAACGCTGAACGGCGAAGCGGCGACCTTCGTCCAAAAGGAGCTCTCCACCAAGCTCAAAGTCACCGGTTGCGATCTCTTCTCGGCGGGTAACTTCACCGCCACCGACACCAGCGAAGACATCGTCTTTCGCGATCCCGGGCGCGGCGTCTACAAGCGCCTTGTTCTGGAAGACAACCGCCTCGTCGGCGCGGTGATGTACGGCGACACCGCCGACAGCGGGTGGTTCTTCGGCATGATCCGCGACCGCACCGACATCTCGGAGATGCGCGACACCCTCATATTCGGGCCCGCCTACCAGGGAGGGTCCACCGTGGACCCTTTGGCAGCCGTTGCAGCCTTGCCGGATGATGCAGAAATCTGCGGCTGCAACGGCGTTTGCAAAGGCTACATCGTTACCGCAATCGAAGCGGGCGCCGGGGATCTCGGCGCCGTGCGCACCACCACCAAGGCGTCGGCGTCCTGCGGCACCTGCACCGGCCTCGTCGAGCAACTCCTGAGCGTCACGCTCGGCGACGCCTTCGTCCTGCCCGCCGCCCAGCCCATGTGCGGTTGTACCGACCTGACGCATGAAGACGTCCGCCGCCTGATCAAGTCCCAAGAGCTGACCTCCATGCCCGCCGTCTGGCAGGCCGCAGCCTACACCACCCCCGATGGCTGCCACGTCTGCCGCCCGGCGCTCAACTTCTACCTCATCGCCGACTGGCCGCTGGAATACCGGGACGACCCGCAAAGCCGCTTCATCAACGAGCGCAAGCACGCCAACATCCAGAAAGACGGCACGTTCTCCGTCGTGCCCCGCATGTGGGGCGGTATCACCAACCCGACCGAGCTGCGCGCCATCGCTGATGCGGCGGACAAGTACAACGTCCCCACCGTCAAGGTCACCGGTGGCCAGCGCATCGATCTCTTGGGCGTCAAGGGCGAGGACCTCCCCTCCATCTGGGCCGATCTCAACAAGGCCGGCCTCGTCTCCGGCCACGCCTATGCCAAGGGCCTGCGCACCGTCAAAACCTGCGTCGGCACCGACCATTGCCGCTTCGGCACGCAAGACAGCACCGGCCTCGGCATCAAGCTCGAACAGGCCCTCTGGGGGTCCTGGACACCGCACAAGGTCAAGCTCGCCGTCTCCGGCTGCCCACGCAACTGCGCCGAAGCCACCTGCAAGGACGTCGGCGTCATCTGCGTAGACAGCGGCTACCAGATCGGCGTCGGCGGCGCCGCGGGCATGGACGTCAAGGAGACAGAACGACTGGCGGATATGCCCACCGAACAGGAGGCCATCGCCGTCACGATCGCTTTCGTCCAGCTCTACCGCGAAAACGCCAAATACCTCGACAGGCCCTACAAATGGCTCGCCAAGGTCGGCCTCGACTGGGTCAGGGAGCGCGTTGTCACCGACCTCGCCGAACGCCAGCGCCTGATCGACGCCTTCCAGCTCTCGCAAGGCATCTACCAGACCGACCCCTGGGCCGAGCACGCGCAAACCCGCGCCGAAACCTACCAACCCGTCGCCTCGCTCGCCTTGCGCGCTGCGGAATAGGCGCCCGCCCCTGACGCTTTCACGCCTGCCGCTTCATTGTGCCCAAAATATCCCGGGGAGCGCCGCAGGCGCGGGGCAGAGCCCCAAAAATCCCGGCCCGAAAGGACCCATCGATGACCACCTGGATCGACATCGGCCCCCTTGCGCAAATCCCCAGGCGCGGCGCCCGCAAGCTCATCACACCGCTTGGCTGCGTCGCGCTGTTTCGCACCGGCGCGGACGAGGTCTACGCCCTCGACAACGCCTGCCCCCACAAGAACGGCCCCCTCGCCGAGGGGATTGTCCACGGCACTTCCGTCACCTGTCCGCTGCACAACTGGGTCATCAGCTTGCAAACCGGCGCGGTGCAAGGCCATGACACGGGCCGCGTCACCACCTTCCCCGCGCGCGTCGACAACGGCCGCATCCTGGTGGATGCCGAACGGCTTTCCCACCGCCCCGCCGACCAGACCAGCGCCGCCTGACCGATGAAGGACGTCGCGCCCGCTCCGACCGATGCGATCTGCACCACCTGCCCCTATTGCGGCGTTGGCTGCGGCGTGCGTGCCACGCCGGACGGCACCGGGGGGCTGACCGTCCGGGGCGACCCTGCGCATCCGGCCAATTCAGGGCGCCTCTGCTCGAAGGGCTCCGCCCTCGGAGAGACAGTGGGGCTGGAGGAGCGCCTGCTCACCCCGCGCGTCGACGGCGCCGACACCAGTTGGGACATCGCCCTCGGACGCGTCGCCGACACGTTCCGGCGCACGATCGCGGAGCACGGGCCCGACGCCGTTGGCTTCTACGTCTCCGGCCAGCTCCTGACGGAAGACTATTACGTCGCCAACAAGCTCATCAAAGGCTTCATCGGCACCGCCAACATCGACACCAACTCGCGGCTCTGCATGGCCTCCACCGTCGCTGGCCACAAACGCGCCTTCGGTACGGATACCGTCCCCGGCGTCTACGAAGACCTCGAAACCGCCGATCTCGTTGTCCTGACGGGCTCGAATCTCGCCTGGTGCCACCCCGTCCTCTACCAGCGTCTCGCGGCCGCGAAAGCGGCGCGCCCGCACATGCGCGTCGTGGTGATCGACCCGCGGCGCACGGCCACCTGCGATCTCGCGGACATCCACCTCGCGCTCGCAGTGGGGTCCGACGTCGCCTTGTGGAACGGCTTGCTGGCCCGGATCGCGGAGCGGGATGCCATCGATCACGACTTTCTGCGCGCTCATGTCGAGGGCGCGGACGCCGCCATCTCCGCAGCCGCAATGACGGACACCCACGAAACCGGTCTCCCCGCGCGCCAGCTCACTGCCTTTTATGATCTCTGGATCGACACCGAGCGCGCCGTCACGGTGTTCTCGCAAGGGGTGAACCAGTCCTCCTCGGGCAGTGACAAGGTCAACGCGATCCTCAATTGTCACCTTGCAACCGGGCGGATCGGCAAGCCCGGCATGGGCCCCTTTTCCGTCACCGGTCAACCCAATGCGATGGGCGGCCGCGAGGTTGGCGGGCTGGCAAACATGCTCGCCTGTCACCTCGATCTGGAAAGCGCCGCACACCGCGCCGCCGTCCGCACGTTCTGGGACGCCCCGGCGATGCCCGAGGCCGCTGGCCTCAGGGCCGTCGACATGTTCGAGGCGGTGGCCGACGGCCGGATCAAGGCGCTCTGGATCATGTGTACCAACCCCGCCGTCTCGATGCCGGACGCCGACGCCGTGCGCGCTGCGATCGCGGGCTGCGACTTCGTCGTCGTCTCGGATGTCACCGCCCGGACCGACACCGCCCACCTTGCCGACGTGCTTCTGCCCGCAACGGGCTGGGGCGAGAAAGACGGCACGGTCACGAATTCCGACCGCACGATCAGCCGGCAACGCGCCGTGCTGGCGCCCGTCGGCAACGCGCGCCACGATTGGCAGATCATCGCCGACGTTGGGCGGCGCATGGGGTGGCGGAGCGCCTTCGACTATGGTTCGCCCGCCGAGATCTTTCGCGAACACGCCGCGCTCTCCGGCATCGCCGCGCGGCTCGGGCGCGATTTTGACATCTCGGGTCTTTCCGACCTGTCCGACGGGGCGTACGCGGCGCTCAAGCCCACGCGCTGGCCGGTGACATCGAGGCAGCCGAGTGCAGGCCCCGGCAAAGGCGCGGGTAGCGACGGCAGGTTCTTCGCTGATGGCCAGTTCTTCACGCCCTCGGGCCGCGGCCAGATGCTGGCGCTCACACCGCGCGCGCCCGCTTCCGCACCGTCGCCCGACTGGCCCCTGCGCCTCAACACCGGACGTATCCGGGATCAGTGGCACACGATGACCCGCACGGCCCTCTCACCACGGCTCATGGGCCACATCGCCGAGCCCTTTGTCGAAATACACCCCCGAGATGCCGACCGCCTGGGCCTCGCGGCGGCGTCGATTGTCGAGCTCACGTCACCCACAGGCCGCGCATTGCTTCGCGTGCTCGTGACGGACCGCGTCCAGCCCGGCACGCTCTTTGCCCCCATGCACTGGACCGGGGAAACCGCATCGGCCGCACGGATCGACACGCTCGTACCGGCGATGACAGACCCGGTGTCCGGCCAGCCCGAAAGCAAAGCTGCCGTCGTCCGGGCCACGCCGTGGACAGCAGCATGGTTCGCTTACGGGGTGTCGCGCGCCCGCCCGGAGCCGGATGCCGGCTACTGGGCCCGTTCCCGCATCGCCGAAGGCTGGCAGGTAGAGCTTGCCGCAATGGAGGTGCCGGAGCTGGAAGGCATGGCGCGCGCTCTCTTCGGCCTGCCCGAGGTCGCCACAGCCATCACCTTCGAAGACCCCGGACGCGGAACTGCGAGGATCGCCTTCACCCAAGACGGCGCGCTCGTGGCGGCGCTCTTTGCGGCGCCCGAGCCGGTCGCGCTCTCCCGAGGTGCTGTGGCGGCGGCCCTCGGCGCGCCTGCGCAGAGCAACGTGCTCGCGGGCCGGGCACCGGCAGACCGCCCTGACCCGGGCGCGACGGTCTGTGCGTGCCTTGGGATCGGCATCAACACCATCGTCGGTGCCATACTGGAGCATCGCCTGGTCACGGTCGCCGACGTCACGGCGGCGCTCGGCGCCGGGGGCGAGTGCGGTTCCTGCAAGCCCGAACTTGCGGCGCTGATCGCGGCACACCCGGCCCGCGTTGCCGCCGAATGAGGGCGATGGCCCCATGTGTCGGCACCTTGCGCCAGGCAATCAAAGCCACGGCCGCTTGGCCCTGCATCACCGCAAGAGCCACGGCGCCACCCCGCACCTCCGGGCGTTTCAGTGCCGATGCTGCGCTCGACCATTCCCGCCGTGTGGCACCCAACGCCCCATCCCCGACGCCAGCTCCCGAAAGGACGCCCGCATGAAGACCTTCCCGATGTTTCTGCGCATGCGCGACCGCGAGGTTGTGATCGTTGGCGGTGGCGAGCAGGCCGCGCAAAAAGCACGGCTTATCCTCAAGACAGAGGCACGGCTCACCCTCGTCGCAGACGTGCTTGACGCCGAACTGAGGGCCCTCGTGCAATCCGGTCAGGCCAAGCAAGAAACGGCAGCCGCAGGACCCGCGCGACTGGGCCGTGCAGCGCTTGTCTTTGCCGCCTCGGGATGCCCCGGGCTCGATGCCTGCACGGTGGCCATCGCCCGAGCGGGCGGCGCTTTGGTCAACGCCGTAGACCAGCCGGAGCTCTGCGAGGCGTTCACCCCCTCGCTCGTGGACCGGGATCCCGTCGTGGTAGCCATCGGTACGGAGGGCACCGCCCCCGTTCTCGGTCGCCAGATCAAGACGCAGATCGAAGGCATGCTGGAGCCGACGCTTGGTGGCTTTGCCTCCCTCGCCGGGCGGCTGCGGGCTTCAGTTACAGCGTCGGTTCCGCGCGCCCGGCGCCGCGCATTCTGGCGCTGGGCTTTCGAGCACCCCCGGCGGAGCTTTACCTCGGGCGCTGAGCGAGAGGCCGCGCGCGCACTGAAGGAGGCCATCGCAGCAGGCGGCGCGCCGGACGCGCGCGGCACCGGGGCCATCGCGCTTGTCGGTGCTGGCCCCGGCGCACCCGATCTACTGACCCTGCGCGCCGTGCGACGCCTTCAGGAAGCGGACGTGATCTTCTATGATCGGCTCGTCGATCCGCAGGTGCTCGAACTGGCCCGCCGCGACGCCGAGCGCATCTACGTTGGAAAGGCTCCGGGCGCCCATGCCTGGCCACAAGACAGGATTGACCGTGTGATCGTCGCCGAGGCGCTGAAGGGCCGTAACGTGGTACGCCTGAAGGGGGGAGATCCCTCGATCTTCGCCCGCGCCGACGAGGAGCTGACCGCCGCGCGCGCCGCCGGCATCCCGACAGAGCTTGTTCCCGGCGTGACGGCGGCCTCTGCCGCCGCGGCAAGCCTCGGGCGGCCGTTGACGGAACGCGGCCGTACAACCCGGCTCGTGTTGGCGACCGCAGTTGCTACGAGCGGCGCAGCAGTGGGCGAGTTGAGCGATGCGCTGACGCCGGGCACAACGCTTGCTGTCTATATGGGCCTTGGCGCGGCACCGCAGATCCAGGCCGAGCTCGACGCGCGCGGGGTGTCCCCGGACACGGAAGTGGAGATCGTCTCCCGCGCCTCGACCGCTTCAGAGCAGATCTTGCGCACGACACTCGGCGCGCTGAGCAGGGACGTTGCACACCACGGCGTGTCGGCGCCTTCGATCATCCTGCTGCGGCGTCCCGCGTCCGCCAGTGCCGAAGAAATGCCTGCGCCCCGGCGCGTCGCGCTCGCCGTGTAGCCGCCGGGTCCCAACGGGGGGGTCAGCCCGGCCCGAAAGCAGCCTGTCGGGCGGCGATCAGGCGCCGCGTCGCATCAGGGACCTCGGCGCACAGCGCGTCGGGATCGAGCCACGGCACCTTGCCGTCAGCGATCACCGGCTTGCCCGCACAGAACGAATGCCGCACCGGCGCGGCTCCGGTCGCGATTGGGGCAAGGGCAGGATCGTGCGGGCCAAAGGCGCGCGGCTGCGTGAAGTCGATACAGGTGTGATTTTCGGACAGGTGCGAATGCACACGGAGGCCCTTGTCGCGGGCGAATTCGGCAATCTCGTGCAACGCCGTGGGCTTGACAATGAAAGTCGGCGTGGTCGGGGCGACGGCCACACGGGTCATCGGCAGGGGGACCGCTGTCGTGCCAGCGCGATGCCGTCTCGGCGACTCGATCCAGAAAGTGCGGCAGCGGCTCGCGAAACGACGCGGGCATCGACGGATCGTCGAATTTATCCCCCCCTTCGTGCCCCGACCCCGCGCCAGACCGAAGCGCGTTCCGAAACGCGCCGCCTCGTCGAAGTGAACCCCGGCGGCGTTAGAACCGGCCTCGGCATCGTTGATGTAGTGGTAGTCGCTGATTGTCGTTGTCCCGCTCAGAACCAGCTCCGCCAGTACGACCCGTGCGGCGATCCGCAACGCCACGGCGTCGATATGGGGCCAGAAGGCATAGCGGACGCGTTGCAACCGGGCATCGAGCCTCTCGTTCGGTGCCACAGGCACGCCCTTCAGCAGCGACTTGAAAAGGTGATGGCGCGTGTTCACGAGACCGGGCGTCACGACAGCCCGCGGGCATCCGCGATGCGCTCCCCCAGCGCGGGGCTGAGCGCGCCAATCTCCACGATGCGCCCGTTGCCCACCCGCAGGGCCCCGGAAAACCGTGTGCCCGCTCGGTCGCCGCTCAGGCCATGGGCGATGTTGGAGAGAAAAAACGGCGCCCTGGGCCTCGTCTTCTTGGGGTGCTTGCACGCAGGCAGGTCTGCCGACCGGCGCAAGGATAGCCAGCCCCTGCTGTCGTCTCCCACAAGGCCCGCGCCGTACTCCTGCACGAGCAGGGAGCTGCCCCGTGCTTTGGGCGTCAGCGCGCGCGAACAGGGCTTTCGCCCAACGCCAAATCCGGTAGTCTGATGCCGCTTTGGTTCGGGCGGTGACGCTCGATGAAGAGGGAACACGGTGCGGCTCCTCTGCGCGCGGCTTCGTCCGCTGGCATGAGCCAAGTCCGAGACTGCCCCCGCAACTGTGAGCGGCGAGCGACTTTGGAACATGCCACTGGTGCAGATGCACCGGGAAGGCCCGAAGCCGCCATGACCCGCAAGTCAGGAGACCTGCCAAGGCGATCACCTTGGGCGGCCGCGGGGTGCGGTTGTCAGCGGAAATGCTCCGTCGCGGTGGTCACGTCACCGTTTGTGGTCGGGGCCCTCCGAACGCGAACTCATCGTTGAGCAAAGGCGCAGATCGTGCGCCGGGAGGCCCGTGATGGCGGCCCAACCTATTCCGGGTGCCCTGATCCGCCCACACCTGTGCCGGTGAGCATGCACCGGACAGAGCCGAACAGGCCGGATGCGTCCAGCGCACCGGACGATGGCACGCCACCGGATCGTGGACGTTCCCGCGCGTATGGAGGAACGGTGGCGGAGGATGGGCTCGCGCCACATGCGCACGGGCCCGCACGACACGCGAGACGACGGCTTGCGCTCTCCCTGTCCGGCCTCGTCGCCCTCCTCTTCGTTGCATCGCTCCTCATCGGGCCTGCGGGGATAGGCCCCGGTGCCGCCCTGCATGCGCTCGTCTTTGGAGGAGAGACTGCCCTGACGCTCGTGATGCGTGAGATCCGCTTGCCCCGCGCGCTCCTGGCGGCCTTCGTCGGCGCGTCGCTCGGCCTCGCGGGCGCTGCGATGCAGGGCTACCTTCGAAACCCGCTCGCCGAGCCCGGGATCGTTGGTGTCTCGGCCTCCGCCGCGCTCGGCGCCGTGATCGCGATTCATACCGGGATCGCTGCGACAGCCGCTCTGGCGCTGCCGCTCGCGGCCCTCGCCGGTGCCGGACTGGCAGTAACACTCCTTGCGCTCATTGCCGGGCCGCGTGGCACGACCCTCACCCTTATCCTCGCGGGCATTGCGGTGGGCGCAATGGCAACTGCGCTCACCTCGCTGGTTCTGAACCTGTCGCCCAACCCCTTCGCCGCGAACGAGATCGTCTTCTGGATGATGGGCAGCCTCGCGGATCGCTCCTTCACCCATGTCGCGCTGGCCCTGCCGGTGATGCTGCCGGGCTGGCTGCTGCTTCTCTCCACAGCCCGCGCACTCGACGCGCTCACCCTTGGCGAGGACGCCGCCGAAGCGCTTGGGGTCAACCTTGTCCGCCTCCGCCTGACCCTGGTGACCGGGGTCGCCGCGAGCGTCGGCGCCGCAACCGCGGTGGCGGGTGCCATCGGCTTCGTTGGTCTTGTCGTCCCGCACCTGTTGCGGCGCTTCGTGGGGGCGGAACCGGGGCAGCTTCTTTGGGCTTCAGCGCTTGGCGGGGCGGCCATGGTCCTGGCTGCCGATATTGCCGTGCGTCTGATCCTGCCGGAAAAGGATCTCAAGCTCGGCGTGCTGATGGCCCTTGTCGGCACACCGCTCTTTTTGCACCTCATCTGGCGCATGCGCCGCGAGGTTCCATGACCCTCCTGCAGGTTGAAGAGCTGACCGCCTATCGCGGGCGCCGTCCTGTCGTCGAGGGCGCGAGCCTCACCGTGTCCGGGGGCGAGGTCGTGGGGCTGATCGGACCCAACGGTGCGGGCAAAACGAGCCTGATGCGCGCCGCCCTGGGGTTGCTGCCGCATGGTGGACAAAGCTCGCTTGCTCGGCTGTCACCGCGCGCCCGGGCGAGGAAGGCAGCGTGGCTGCCCCAAACGCGCGACGTGGCGTGGCCTGTCCCGGTCGAGACGCTGGTCGCGCTGGGGCGCCTGCCCTATCGCGCACCGGGCACGCCTCTCACCGGGGCCGACCACGCCGCCGTCGCCTCCGCCATCTCCCGAATGGATCTCACCGACCTCACCCGGCGCCCGGCAACGCAGCTCTCGGGTGGAGAACTCGGGAGGGCGCTCATCGCGCGAGCCCTGGCACAGGAGACACCGCTCCTGATGGCTGATGAGCCCGTGGCCGGCCTGGACCCGGCCCATCAGATCGCGACGATGGAGGTGTTTGCCGCACTGGCCCGCGATGGCCACGGCATCCTCGTGTCGTTGCACGAGCTTGGCCTTGCGGCACGGCATTGCACGCGGCTGGTTCTGATGCATCACGGGCGTATCGTGGCAGACGGTTCCCCAAGCGAGGTCCTGACCGAGGACAATCTCGCGACCGTATTCGGCCTGCGCGCATGGTTCACGCAGACCGAGGCGGGCGCTATCTTCCAGCCGCTCGAGCTGATCCGCTGATCCACAGAGTTGGCGGTTGCTCGGGCGGGCACCGCGCCCATCACCGCGGGCAGGGCCCACTTTTCAAGGCGCGGCAGCGCTCAACACCGACGGGCCATCTCGACCTGCCCGGAGCCGCGGCCAGCGCTCGCACGCGGGCCTATCCCAAAGCCGCAATCGCCTTGATGAGCGGATCCCATTGGGCACGCATGGGCTGATAAAGGGCTTGCGGCTTGTCGAAGATGCTCAGCCCATCCTCGGCAAGGTCCGCATAGGCCACGCGCTCCGTCAACCGTGCGACGGCCGGCTGCCCCACCTTGTCGAAGAAGGCATCGAGGCGCGCCGAGGTCCGGGCGCGGGGGCGCAGACGGTTGGCAACGAGCATGGTCTCCACCTTGCCCTTGCGGATGCGCTTGATGTCGGAAATGTCGCGCAGGAAACGGCGGGTGCTGTCTGCGTCGAAATAAGATGGCAGGACCGGACACACGAGCGCTTGCGCCTTGGCGACGAGATCCTTGGCATCCTCGGTTTCAAGCGCGCCTGGCGCATCGATCACAAGCCAATCCAGCTTGCCCGGGACCTTTTCCTTGGTTTGAACGCGCGCCCATTCCACGCCCGCGATGCCAACCGCGCCCTTCGGCCGCCGCTTCAGCCACCGCGCGGTGGACCGTTGCGGGTCGGCATCGGCCAGCGCCACCTTCCATCCCCCATCCGCCAGTGCAGTCGCCAGCGTAACGGCGATGGTCGTCTTGCCAACGCCACCTTTTCGGTTGGCGATCAGGACGGTTTTCATGGTGGGCCTCGTATCCGGCGACCTCTGTGCGCCACGTTCCACCCTATCCCAGGGGCCCATGAGCGCAAGATGACGAGATCTGGCAACGCCAGCAATAGAGCGGCCATGAGATCAGCCAGTTTCCGGAGACGCCGGTGTCTGGAGATGCGCGTGCCTGCCGCCTGCGCCGTTAGTGCCCGGAGCCTGCCCCGAGGCATGGCGCCACCCCGCCCGGTTCAGGCTGTGGACCGGCGCCGCGCCTTGCAGGCAACAAGTCCGCCAAGTGCTGCGAGAAGCAGCAAAGGCCCGGCGGGCAGTGGCATGGTGGCCAGGCGCTCGGGCGCTCCACCGAGGGGTACAAGCGCGAATTCCGCCGTGTAGCCGGCATAGAAGAAGACCGATCCGTCCGGAGCGACCAGCTCGCCGAGGTTGTCAGTCCGAAGCATCCCGTTGTCCGCGATGAAGTTGAAATCGTACTGCCTCGACGTCGAGCTGAACGCGAGCGCCACATCGCCGCTGGCCGGATCCTTCGACGTGACGAAGGCAAAGTCGATGGATGGCGCGAAGTTGCTCAGCGTCAGGCCGAAATCGTCCGGTCCGTTGAGGTGCAAGGCGCCACGGATCGTTTCCCCCGGATCGATGCCAAGCCCGACTGGCCCCGCGTCAGGCCCGAAGAAGGACAGATCCAGCCACTCGGGCTGGGCAAGCGACGGAGCGCGGTTGGTGGTGTCCACAACAGGCGACACCCGGACCTGCTCTGACATCAGCGTCAGCTCGAAATCGTAGGCATAGCTCGCGGCCTGCGCGGTCGCTGACAGGACGAATGAGGCGACAAGACTGATGAGCGCCACGCGGCAAGCCTGCAGAATAGGGCGTTGGTTGGCTGCCCGAAACGCGAAGGCAGAAGCAAACATGGTCATCCCGAAATCTCCCTCGCAGGCACGCCCACCACGCCCCGAGTCTCTACCCTTGTTAACGAACCGTTAATATTCTCCGGTCTACACCAAATCCACGGATGGATCAGCAAGAACCTGCATTTTGGGTAAATGCTGTGGAATGCCACCGCTCCTGCTCCAGCATCGCGGTACGCGTCCCCGCTCCCGGTGCCACCGGTCCGCTCCCGCATTGGTTAAAGTGCGATCCATGTCGGGTGCGTCTCGCCAGATCCGCCCTGCCCTTGGGAGGCGGAGACTATCCTCGATCGCGGCACCGCCCACTGGCCCCAAGGCCAATTGCCTCGCACTCGCCACGGGCCTATATCGCCCCCATGCCAGACACCGCCCCTCAACCCAGCAATCGCCCCGACCTGCCGCCCGAAATCGCGCGGCGGCGCACCTTTGCGATCATCTCGCACCCGGATGCGGGCAAAACGACGCTCACCGAAAAGTTCTTGCTCTATGGCGGCGCGATCCAGATGGCGGGCCAGGTGCGCGCGAAGGGTGAGGCGCGACGCACGCGCTCGGACTTCATGCAGATGGAGAAGGATCGCGGGATCTCTGTCAGCGCCTCGGCGATGTCGTTCGACTATGCCGGGCACCGCTTCAACCTCGTGGACACACCGGGCCACTCCGACTTTTCCGAGGACACCTATCGAACGCTCACGGCTGTCGATGCCGCGATCATGGTCATCGATGGCGCCAAGGGCGTCGAGAGCCAGACGCGCAAGCTCTTCGAGGTCTGCCGCCTGCGTGACCTGCCGATCCTGACCTTCTGCAACAAGATGGACCGCGAGAGCCGCGACACCTTCGATATCATCGACGAAATCCAGGAAAACCTCGCGATCGACGTCACCCCCGCCTCCTGGCCGATCGGCAAGGGCAGCGACTTCATCGGATGCTACGACATGCTGCGCGACCGGTTGGAGTTGATGGACCGCGCCGACCGCAACAAGGTGGCTGAAAGCGTCAGCATCGAGGGAATGGACGATCCGGCGCTGGAGGCACACGTGCCCGCCGATCTTCTCGAACAGCTGCGCGAAGAGGTGGAAATGGTGCGCGAGTTGCTACCGCCGCTCGACCTTCAGTCCATACATGAAGGAACGCTCACACCTATCTGGTTTGGTTCGGCAATTAACTCTTTCGGGGTGAAGGAGTTGATGGACGGCGTGGCCAATTATGCACCCGAGCCGCAGCCGCAATCCGCCTCGCCGCGCCAGATCGCGCCGGAAGAGGGCAAAGTGGCGGGCTTCGTCTTCAAGGTGCAGGCCAACATGGACCCAAAGCACCGCGACCGGGTGGCATTCTTGCGCATGGCCTCGGGGCACTTCAAGCGCGGCATGAAACTCACGCATGTCCGGACGAAAAAGCCCATGGCCGTGTCGAACCCAGTGCTCTTTCTGGCCTCCGACAGGGAGCTTGCTGAAGAAGCTTGGGCCGGAGACATCATCGGCATCCCCAACCACGGACAATTGCGCATCGGCGACACGTTGACCGAGGGGGAGGCGCTCAAGGTGTCGGGAATACCATCTTTTGCGCCGGAGCTTTTGCAGAACTGTCGGGCGGGCGACCCGATGAAGGCCAAGCACCTCGACAAGGCCCTCATGCAGTTTGCGGAAGAAGGCGCAGCAAAGGTTTTCAAGCCGGTTCTCGGCTCCGGGTTCATCGTCGGCGTTGTGGGACAGCTCCAGTTCGAGGTGCTGGCGAGCCGGATCGAGCTGGAATACGGCCTGCCGGTGCGATTCGAACCGACACAGTTTACCTCTGCCCGCTGGGTGCACGGGCCCAAGGACAAGATGGAGAAGTTCGCCGCCGCCAACCAGGGCCACATGGCGGCTGACAACGATGGCGACCTCGTCTACCTCACGCGCTTGCAATGGGACATCGACCGCGTGGAACGGGATTACCCGGAGCTTTCTCTCAGCGCGACCAAGGAGATGATGGTCTAGAAGCGCAACAGCTCAGAGGCGTACCCCGGGACGCTGGGCAGAAGTTCACTCGGCGGATTAAGAGAAAGCCGAATACCCCCGTAAAACTTAACCATAATTTTCCAATCCTTGACCGGACCGCCTTCATTGAGGCACTATGAAGGCGGTGACGTGCCGAAGTTCTGGTTAAAGAGGTTGGGGAAGTAATGTTCCATTCGAAGAGTGTCGTGGGAGCGCTTGCGCTGTCGCTCGTAGCGAGCGCAAGCCACGCAACAGCCGTCAAGATCGATGAAAGCGATTTCCTGCCAGCAGCGGGCATCATCACTTTCGACGAATTCGCGGTGCTGACCGAAAATCCAACTTATGCACCGGGCGATTATGGCGGCGGCGTCGGGGCACCGACAGTCACGTTCGACGGCTGGTTCGAAGGGCAATCCCTCAGCCTGTCCCCCGGAACCGATTGCCCGGGCGCGGCAGCGACTGCATGTGTCATCGGATCCCCGACAGGCCCGCTTGCACTGGATGCAAGCTCACCCAACACCCTTATAGTTACTGACGACGCAAGTCCGACCTCGCCGGTCCTTTCAGGCACACCGGAGTTCAACGGCGCAATCGCGATTCTCTTCAGCACCGATCAGTTTGCCGTTGGCTTTGATGGTGGCTTCTTCAACTCGGTCGGTTCGACCGGGATCACCGCATTCGACCGGGACGGCAACCTGATCGGCACCGTTGTGAACGAAGCGGGGGGGATCGAGTTCCTTGGGCTCGCGTCCGACACCAATGAGATCGCGGGCGTGTTCCTTGACCTCGTCGGCGCCGAGGAAGCCGGTTTCGGAATCGATAATCTGCGCTTCGGAACGCAGGATCAGATCGTGGATCCCGAGGTCATCCCGCTGCCAGCCTCCCATCTTGCCCTGATCGCGGGCCTCTTTGGCCTCTACTCGCTGCGGCGGCGCAAGTCGGCCTGACGCAACGGCCCTGCCGTGCATCTGATCAATGACCAGACAAGCGGCCCGAGGTAACGCACCTTGGGCCGGTTTCATTTTTACCGCCCGCGTTCGGGGCGAAGGGGCCACGATGTCGACCGCCGAGGGACCCGGAGCCCAAAGAAACTGGGGCAGCTCCTGTTTCGGGCGGGCAGCGATGTGTCGAGCGACCACGAACCATAGCTTCGAATGCAGTCCCTGACGTCACCAAGCCTGGCAGCACGAAGGCGTTGAGCGGTGGTTTCTCGGCGCGGAGAGCACGCCTGCGAGATGGCAGAAGGGTGCAGCAAACCTTGCGCACAGCGCCGCGCCCCGTCCTCCTGCAGAACGAAACTCCTCCCACGTGGCCAAGGACATTCAGGGGCTCCACTCCCGCAAGATCAGGACGCATGTTCGGGCGTCGGCCCACACGCCGAAACCATGTTCCGGGACGGCACGGCGCCCTTCCGTGCCAAGAGCGCGCGCCCAGCGGGCCAGATCGGGGCTGGACCCTGTCCGCAAAGCCGGTCTAACGTCGCGCCGAACGAGGGAGGATAGCGCGTGACAGCACGGGATTGCGGCGTGGTGCCCGGATGACGGCTCCCAAGGTGGATGTCTCACCCAAGATCGGTGACCGCGTGGCGCAAACGACGTGCTACATGTGCGCCTGCCGGTGCGGGATCAATGTGCACCTGCGCGATGACCCGTCGGGCAAACCCTCGGTCAGCTACATCGAAGGCAACCGCGACCACCCGGTGAACCGGGGCGTTCTGTGCGCCAAGGGCGCCGCCGGGATCATGCAGGTGACCTCGCCTGCCCGACTTCGGGCCCCGATGAAACGGGTCGGACCGCGTGGCTCGGGTGAGTTCGAGGAAATCACGTGGGAAGAGGCGCTCAACACCGCCGTCTCCTGGATGAAGCCCCTTCGCGAGACCGCACCGCACAAGCTTGCGTTCTTCACGGGGCGCGACCAGAGCCAGAGCCTGACGGCGTGGTGGGCGCAGCAATTCGGGACACCGAACTATGCCGCGCATGGCGGCTTCTGTTCGGTGAACATGGCCGCGGGCGGGATCTACACCCTTGGCGGCGCGTTCTGGGAATTCGGCCAGCCGGACTGGGATCACACCGAGCTTTTCCTCCTCTTCGGCGTGGCCGAGGATCACGACAGCAACCCGATCAAGATCGGCATCGGAAAGCTCAAGGCGCGGGGCGCCAAGCTGGTCGGGATCAATCCGATCCGGACCGGGTACAACGCCGTTGCCGACGACTGGTACGGGGTGACCCCCGGCTCTGACGGGCTGCTCGTTCTGTCGCTCATCCACCTGTTGCTGAAAGCGGGCAAGATCGACGCCTCCTATCTCGCACAGTGGACAAACGCCGCCTGCCTTGTCGGGGGCGACGGCATGCTCCTGCGCGACAGCGACGGCAAGCTCGTCGTGATCGACCGGGCGACCGGCACGAAAAAAGCGTTCGATGCCAAGGGTGTGCGCCCTGATCTCACAGCAACATTGCAGCGCGACGGCGAAACGTTCCGAACCGTGTTTCACCATATCGCCGAGCGGTACCTGAGCGCCGACTACGCACCCGAGGCCGTCGCCGGGCGCATCGGGCTTCCCACAGAGCGGATCCGCGCCCTCGCGGCCCGCATCGCCGACGCCGCATTTGGCAAGGCGCGCAGCGTCGAGACGGAATGGACGGATTTTCGGGGCGAGACGCATACGCACTTCACCATGCGCCCCGTGGCGATGCACGCCATGCGCGGCGTGTCGGCTCATGCCAACGGGTTTCAGACCGCCCGGGCGATCCACCTGCTGCAAGCGCTGATCGGATCGGTCGAGGCGCCCGGTGGCTTCCGGTTCAAACCGCCCTACCCCAAGCCGCCGAGCGCACATCCGCGTCCGCACGCGGCCTCGTCTCCGAACACGCCGCTTGGTGGTCCGCCGCTGGGCTTCCCGCTGGGGCCGGAGGATCTTGCCATCGATGCCGAGGGGCAGCCGCTCCGGATCGACAAGGCGTTCTCGTGGGAGCATCCGCTTGCCGTGCACGGTATGATGCACATGGTGATCGCCAATGCTGCGGCGGGCGATCCCTACGAGATCGACACGCTCTTTCTCTACATGGCGAACATGGCGTGGAACTCGTCCATGAACACCGCCCAGACGATGGAGATGCTGACCGCCAAGCGGGAGGATGGAGAGTACCAGATCCCCCGCATCATCTACTCGGATGCGTACTCCTCGGAAATGGTCGCCTACGCCGACCTGATCCTGCCCGACACCACCTATCTGGAGCGGCACGATTGCATCAGCCTGCTCGATCGTCCGATCTGCGAGGCCGACCACGCCGCCGATGCGATCCGCTGGCCCGTTCTGCCGCCGGAGCGCCCGGGGCATGAAGGGGTGCGTGGATTCCAATCTGTCGTTCTGGATCTGGGCGCGCGCCTTGGCCTGCCCGGGTTTGTCGATGCCGAGGGCGCACCGGCCTTTGCCGACTATGCCGACTACATCACGCGGCACGAACGCAAGCCGGGCATCGGCCCGCTGATGGGCTTTCGCGGCGACGGAACCGAGGCCGGACGCGGCGCACCGAACCCCGAGCAGATCCAGCGCTACATCGAGAATGGCGGCGTTTTCGTGCACGATATCCCGCTTGAGGCCCGATTCATGAAACCGTGGAACGCCGCCTACCAGGATTGGGCTGTCGCCACCGGGCTCTACGATGCGCCGCAGCCCTACCTTCTGGAGCTGTGGTCGGAGCCGTTGCGCCGGTTCCAGCGCGCTGCCGAGGGGCATGGGGACCACCAGCCCCCCGAGCACTTGCGCGACCGACTGCGCGAGGCGATGGACCCCTTGCCCACATGGTGGGACATTCCGGCCGCCGAGGGCTATCCGATCCATGCGCTCACCCAGCGCCCGATGGCGATGTATCACTCCTGGGGCAGCCAGAACGCGTGGCTGCGGCAGATCCACGGGGAGAATGTCCTCTACCTGCCGCTCGATCTGTGGAACGCCGAAGGGTTTGCGGACGGCGATTGGGCGCGGGTCACGTCTCCGAATGGCGAAATCACCGTGCCGGTCGCGCCGATGGCCGCGCTGAACCCAAACACCGTCTGGACATGGAACGCCATCGGCAAGCGCTCCGGTGCTTGGGCGCTCGGTCCTGGCGCCAAGGAAACCACGCGCGGGTTCCTGCTCAATCATCTGATCGCGGAGACACAGACCGGCAGCGACGGCACGCGGATGTCGAACTCCGATCCCATCACGGGACAGGCCGCGTGGTTCGATCTGCGCGTGAAGATCGAGCGTGTCCCCGCCGCGTCCGCGAGCCTTCCCAGGACGGGTGCGCAGAAGTCCCCCGTGGGCCGGGGCAGCGCGCGCGCGGCACCGGCTGAGGCCGGCAGCGCAGCCAGAGCGGGCAATCCGGGATGAACGTGGTCTACGTCGCGACCAGTCTCGACGGGTACATCGCCGACGAGGCCGGCGGCCTTGGCTGGTTGCCTGCCCCGTCGGAGGCCGACGGAGATCACGGCTTTGGCGCGTTCATCGCCGAGATCGACGCCATCGTCATGGGGCGCGTGACCTTCGAAACGGTGCTTGGGTTTGATGGCGACTGGCCTTACCCCTGCCCCGTCTACGTCCTGTCCCGCACGCTTCAGGCGGTGCCTGAACACCTCACGGGATCGGTGCACCTCTGCTCTGGCCCGCCGGAGCAAATCGTCGACCAGCTCTTCGCCGTCGGGCACCAGAGGCTCTACGTCGATGGCGGACGTGTCGTTCGGAGCTTCCTCGCCGCCGGGCTGATCGATCGCATGATCCTGACCCGCGTTCCCGTCGTGCTTGGGGGTGGCGTGCCGCTCTTCGGAGCGCTGCCCGCGCCACAGCAATTCCGGCATTCCCGGACACGGACGCTGCCCGCCGGCCTCGTTCAATCCACCTACGACAGGGTGCCCGCATGACTGCTCTTCCCCCCGAGCCCGAACGCAAGATGGGCCTCGTGATCGACCTCGATACCTGCGTGGGTTGCCACGCCTGCGTGATCGCGTGCAAAAGCTGGAACGACGTCGGCTACGGCGCACCGCTTTCCGACCAGGACCCGTACGGCGCCGAAGCGAGCGGAACCTTCCTCAACCGGGTGCATTCCTACGAGGTGCAGCCCGAGACGGGCCCGGCGCAGCTTGTCCATTTTCCACGATCCTGCCTGCATTGTGACGACGCACCTTGCGTCACGGTTTGCCCCACGGGGGCATCCTACAAGCGCGCCGACGACGGGATCGTTCTTGTGAACGAAGACGCGTGCATTGGCTGCGGGCTCTGCGCCTGGGCCTGTCCCTATGGCGCGCGAGAGCTCGACCTCGCCGCCGGGGTAATGAAGAAATGCACGCTCTGCGTCGACCGGATCTACAACGAGGCGCTCCCCCAAGAGGATCGCCAACCCGCCTGCGTGCGGACCTGTCCGGCCGGCGCCCGCCATTTCGGTGACCTCGCCGACCCCGAGAGCGATGTCTCCCGCCTTGTCGAGGCGCGGGGCGGTATCGATCTGATGCCAGAGCAGGGCACGCGCCCGGTCAACAAATACTTGCCGCCCCGGCCCCGTGATGCGGCGCCAGAGATGGACGTGCTCGGCCCGCTTCTGGAGCCCGTTGCCGAAACGCCTGACGGCCTTCTGGGCTGGCTGGACAAGACCTTGTCGAGGCTCTGACCGATGCATCCCGCACCCTCAGTTATCCTCTTCACCACGCTGTCCGGCGTTGGCTTCGGGCTGCTCGCCTTTCTTGGTGCCGGGATGCCGGCCCTGACCGGCTGGGCGGCGTTCTGGGGCTACGGCGCGGGCTTCGCACTTGCCATCGCCGGGCTGGTCTCATCGACGTTCCATCTCGGCAATCCGCAGCGCGCGCTTCTGGCCTTCACGCAGTGGCGCACCTCTTGGCTCTCGCGGGAGGCCTGGGCCGCTGTCTTCGCACTCACGGTGATGGCGCTCCATGCCGTCGGGCCGGTCTTTCTGGGGGTGCGCTTCGCGTTCCTCGGGATCATCGGGAGCGTGCTCTGCCTTTGCACCGTCTATGCCACCGCGATGATCTACACCCAGATCCGGGCTGTTCCCCGCTGGAACCAACCGGGCACTCCGGCGGCGTTTCTCGTGCTCTCCCTCGCGGGCGGCGCCCTTCTCGCCGGGCAAGGGGCCCTGGCCGGACCGCTGCTCGGACTTGCGGGGCTGATCCTGCTGTGGGTCTGGCACACGGGCGACAGCGCCTTTGACCGCGCCGGTTCCACCGTCGGCAGTGCGACCGGGCTTGGCACACGCGGCGACGTTCGGGCGTTCGAGGCACCCCACACCGGGCCAAACTACCTGCTGCGCGAGATGGTGTTCGTCGTGGGGAGGCGTCACGCGCGCAAGCTCCGGGCAATCGCGCTCGGCCTCGCTGTGGTGCTGCCGCTCTTGCTTGTCGCTCTGTCCGGCGGTGCGCTCTGGGCGCTGTGGCTGGGCGCTGTCGTGCATCTCGCGGGCGTGACCGTCCAGCGCTGGCTCTTTTTTGCCGAAGCCGAGCACGTTGTGGGCCTCTATTATGGCGCCGCTGGCGGACAGCGCAAAAACCTCGCCGGTTCGGTTCAGGGTTAACCCGCCGCTAATCATCTTCGGTCCATGGTGACCCGGCGCGGAGCATCGATTCCGCGGCAAGGTGGGCAACATGGAGCAGTGGAATGGCCGGTCAGGCTGTAGCCGAGCATCTCGCGCTCTTGGCGCGTTCTGGACTTATGACGCATGTCGCGCAGCTCGACCCGCCGGTCACGGCGGCCGCGATGGCGCGCTTTCGGGCCGATGCCTCGGCGCAATCGAGCAATGTGATGGCGCTCTCTCCGGGGGAGTTCGCTCTTTGCCTCCCTCCCAGTGCGCGCGCACTGGCCAGCACCGTGCCACACCGGCTGCGTCCGATTGCGGAGCACCCCTTGCTGGCCGGGGCCGGTCACGATGCCAGCCAGCCCCTCCCGGCGGCAAACGGCCAGCGCGCCCTCGCAGGCACGCGAGACGCGATGGATCCTACGCCGCAGACCCTTGCGGCGCGCACACCTTCACATCCTGCGGAAGCCGCACAGACCCCACGGGACGAGGGCATGCCCCAACAGGCCACAGCCTTTGCCTTTCCGCGCACGCCCGTGTCTGGCGGGATGGGGCAGCAGGCATCCCACGCAGCCCCTCCCCCAGAGCATGTCCCGAGCCCGGCACCGGCATCCTATTCCGGCTCAGCGGTGAACGACGGCGGAGCACCCGCCTCTGTGTCTGCGCCCGATCCAGAGGCCATTCAGGCCGCCCTGTCTGTCCAAATCGAGCAGCTTGAGGAGCGCCTGAGACAGATGGAGCACCGGGCCGCTGACGCACAAGCGCAGTCCCTTCAGGCCTTCGAAACACGTTTGACCGAGGAGGTTCAGAGCAGCCTTGCCGCGCTCGACGAGCGGATCGCGTCGCGCATCTCTCGGGAACTGCAGAACGCCGACACGCGTGGCGATACCCTCACGGACAGGATTACGTCGGCGCTCACTGAGCAGGCCGAAGAGATCCGCTCAGACCGCGCTGCCCTGACGGGTGAAATCGCACAGGCCCTGACGGCCGTGCAATCCGAGCAGCGCACGCGGCTGCAGGCGTTGGCCGACAGTGTGCAATCCCAGAACATCGCGATCGCGGAAGACGAGGCGCGCATGACGGAAGGCTTTGCAACCGTGAGGCTCGGCCTGCGCGCAATGAACGACCGCCTCGCAGACCTCAGCGCACGCCTCGTCCCCGAGAGGGGCGCATCTCCATCAGGAGCGGTCGGTGTGGACGCATTGCCGCAACAGGCACCCGTTCAGGCCGCGACGGATGGGACCCCGGACGCAGCGGTCGGGGCTCTGCACCAAGCGCACGAGACCGCTAACGCGCCAGTGCCGGTTGGAGCGCGGCTCGCGCTCTTCCCGCAGCCCGCCGCTCCCGAAGACGCTCCCGCCGGAGACCGAAGCGACGCATCAGCGCAGAGCGCGTTGAAGAACGCGCTGCGCCGGTTGCTATCCGAACTCTCCAGCGACGACGCCGAAGGAGCTGGAGCACCTGCCGCCGCCGCCAAACCCGCAACGCGGTCGGGATGACTTTTGTGCCGTGCCTACACCCGACCGGCTCCCATCGGAGGCTGACGCGCTGCGCGACACACTACAAAGACGGCGCGCTGGGAGCTGGGCATCGATGAGCCGACAGGGGCGTGGTGCCAGTGGTGGCAGACGTTACGTTTTCGGCAGACACCTGAGGGATGGCAACGGATTGTATTGCCTCGGGCACTCCACGCAGCCAGCCCTACAGCAGCAGTAGAGGCGATTGAGGCGATCAAAGTGAAGAAGGCCCGCAACGTCGATCGAACGCGTGACACGCGACGGGTATCGACCTGCCAACGGTTGGATCAACGGATGACCGGCAGCGCCGACCGCTAACACATTGCACGGGGGGCGCTCCTGACCCGCCCACACCCCATTGGCTCGTGTCCAAGCCTCGAGCTTGCGCCGGAACGTATCCCCAAGACAGTGCCGCGCAGCCCCGGGGCTAACGGCATGTGGCGTTGCGGCGCGCGCGCCGCTCGAAGATCCAGTCGGGCTTTGCCCCGAAATCGGCCGTCAGATTGCCGACCCAGGTCCAGCCGTCGAAGACGCCGTCATCGTCGACATCCACCTCGACCAGCTCACCATGCGCCGCACCCAGCCGGACGGCGTTGGCGAAGTCGATGCGGTCCGGGCGCGCGTCATACCGACCACCCGCGCATGTGTGCCGCCGCATCCTGTCCGAGACCCCGGACGCCTGCGTTCGCCGAATGATCGCATCGCCATTGCAGGCAAAGCGCCGTGCCCCCTCGATGGCTGCCGTCCGACGTGGCGGCACATGATACCCCCCGTCCGCGCCCCAGAATCCCACATCGTCTGCATGGCGCGCGTTCTGCACATTGGTGTCGATAGGCAAGCCAGGGCTGCACGTCCCGTCCCCGCTCGGTGCCCCGAACCATTCCCGGTTCACCTGGTTCTGAAAAAGGTGCCATTCCCCCGATCGGTGGACGGCGCTTATCCCCGGAAAGGCGCGCGACGCCGAAAGCCAGGAAAATGCGATGAGCGGGCGCTGTCCGTCCCGCGTGCGCGCTGCGCGCAGGATCGTTTGCGCGAGCCCGCTGCCATAGGCGCCGAGCCGGTAGCCCTCTGCGCTCAGGATTTCCTCGACCACCTGAAAGTACGTCACCATCCGCTGCCGGGTCTCGCCATCCCGGGCGTCAAGCGCGAAATCCACGCCAAAGTAGATGGCTGATCCCGTGGGCTGGCCCATGCGCCGCGCCTGCCGAACAGCGGCCTCCGCATCGAGGCGCGCCTCCTCCGACACGCCGCGCGCCTGGAGCGTCGGGCGGCATGCGGCATCGGGAAGGATGTCGCCAGCGCGGGAGCGGCCTTCAAACTTGGCGGGGGAGTTGTTGAAGTACTGGTAGATTGAGAGGATCGCCATGCCGCGCGACAGGATCTGCGCCACTTCACTGCCGGGGTCATCGGGAAGGCCCTGATCGATCAATCGTTTCTCGGTCAGCCCCATCGCGGCCTGACTGCATCGGGCATAGTAGCGCCCGATGACGGTGACGCCCCGGGCTTGAAGCTGATCGAGATAGGGCCGCGTGTCCCACGCCGTGTCGATGATCGCGATGCGGTCCTCGGCCGTGACACGGCCGGGGAGTGAGAGAAATGCCAGCAGCACGAGTGTAGCCCCGAAGGCGCGTCGCATATCCTGCCCCGTGGTTTTTGCGCCGCCACCCGCCGCGCGGCACGACATCATACACCGCCGTACGCCCGCCACCAATGCGGTGCTGGCCCGACACGTCGCCACATGGTTGCGCGGGGTGACGTACGGATCAATCCACATTGGGGCCAGCGCCCCGCGGACCCGTCATGGCACCAGCATGGCCTCGGCTTCGATCTCGACACGATACCCGCCGATGAGGCCGGCGACGACGACGAGCGTGTTGGCCGGCTTTACCGCTCCGAAGATCCGGCCATGGGCCTCGGACACCACTTCGACATCGGCCTCGTCGGTGATGTATATCCGGGTTCGCACGACGTTCTCTGCGGATGCGCCAAGGGCCGACAGAGCGGCGAGGATCTTGTCCAGCACGAACACGGTCTGCGCCCCGGCATCCTCCGGTGCGACGATGCGATCGATGCCCGCCGTGGCGGTCGTTCCGGACACGAGGATCCTGTCGCCCACCTGCCGTGCGCGGCAATAGCCGGCGATATCTTCCCATTGCGAGCCGCTCAGGACACGCCGCCCGCCCTCCGCGACGGGCTCGGCGTCGTGGGGCAACGGCATGGCATCGAGGTGGTGGCTGAGATCCCCGGACGCGGTCAGGAACGGAGGGCGTCGATATTCGTCTCCGCAATCGCCGGGGATGGGGGTCGTCCCGGCGAAGGCCGCGTCGAGGCGCGCGCGATCCTCGGCATCCAGTGCGAAGGTGAAGAGCCGCTCATTGTCGGCGGTGTGCACCCGCTCACCGAGGCGCGCGCCCACGATGACCCCTGCCACGGACGCGTGTTCGAGGACCCACCGTGTCGCGACGTTGGCAATCGAAACGCCGTGCCGCCTCGCGATAGTGTCGGCAGCCTGCAGGATGCCCTGGAACGCCTCCCAGCCGCCCGCCGTGTCGATGAACCGCTTGTACTTCATCTTCGACCAGTCGGAGATCTCCGCAGGCTCGGGCACGCCCAACCATCGCTCCGACAGAAAACCGCCGCAGAGCGTGCCATAGGCCAGAAGGCGCGTGTTTCCTTCCGCCGCGAGGGCCGAGAGCGGCCCCGCCGCCCGTCGATCCACCAATGAAAACGAGACCTGGTTGGTCAGGAGCGGCACTCCATCCGAGAGCGCGACCGCGAGATGGGCGGCGTCGAAGTTCGTCACGCCGATCTCGGCGATCAGACCCTCGTCGCGCAAGCGCGCAAGCTCATGGAGCGCGTCGAGCCACGCAGGGTGCAGAAAGCTCCACCAGTGGAATTGCAGCAGATCCACCCGATCGACCCCAAGCCGGGCGAGGCGGTCGTTGACACCGGCGCGCACGATCCCGGGCGTCATCGGGCCCGGCGCCGGGCACCACTTGGTGAACGCCAGCGGCCGCGGCGCGTGCGCCCGCTTCATCAGGCGGCCTGCGATAATCTCGGCACTGCCGTAGTGATCGGCCATATCGAACGTATCGAAACCACGGGACGCATAGGCCTCGAGCCAGTCTGCCCCCTTGTCCGGGTCGATCTCGGGGCCCTCTTTTTCGATGTCGGCAACCTGCCAGAGGCCGGTCAGCACACGGGAGATCTCCAGCCGCTCGGACAGTTGCAGGCGATCGGGGGGATTGGGCGCGGTCAAGTGATCCTCCGGACTAAGGGCTTGGGCGGCACGCGATTGGGCCTTGAGGGCCCCGCCACTTCCGCTAACGTACCCGAGTTACTTGAGAACACGCGCTGCCGTCCAGTGGATCCGGCCGCGCTTGAGGGGGATGGATGGAATTGGCCGGTGGGGACGACACGGGAAGCGAAAGCGGCCCGGGATTCTGGCTTTATGATCTGGAGGTCGAAACGATCCTCGACGGCCGCACGCCTGTGTGCCGCCACGTCGAGGGAGAGCGCTTCCGGGTCGAGGGCGAGGCACTTGTCTTCGAGGCGGGCACGCGGGTGTCGATGTACGCGCTTGCGGCTCTTCTGCCGCTCCTGCCCGCCAAGCAGCGACCGACCGATGCCCATGACTGGATGAGCACGGATGCCGAGGTCGCCTGCCCCGATCCGCATTGTGGCGGGCGGTTCCGGATCACGCGCGCCGGAAAGCGCTGGTTCGACCATGCGGCCACAACAGGTCTGCCCGACGCGCGCGGCACCCCCTACTGGAAGTCGGACAACGCATGAGTGTGGAAACCGCGACGCTCGCCCCGGGCTATGCGATCTCTCGGGTGATCAAGGGCGGCTGGCAGCTTGCGGGCGACCATGGCCCCGTCGACCGGGGCGAAGCGATCCGCGACATGGAGGCGTTCCTCGACGCGAGCATCGTCACCTTCGATTGCGCCGACATCTACACGGGTGTCGAGGAGATGATCGGTGATTTCATTGCCGATGTGCGGGCGCGGCGGGGGGCGGAGGTCGCGAACCGGGTGCAGGTTCATACCAAGCTGGTGCCGGATCTCGGGCGTCTCGAAGAGATCACGCAGAATGATGTGGAGGCCATCATAGACCGCTCGCTGGCGCGGCTGAAGATCGAGCGGCTGCATCTGGTGCAGTTCTACTGGTGGGATCTCGCGCGGGGCGACGCGGCAGCGGCTTTCGATGCGGCAAGACGCGCGCGCGATGCGGGCAAGATCGCGCATCTTGGGGTCACGAACTGGGATGTCGCGGAGACGCGAGTGTTCGTCGAGAGCGGGATCGACCTTGTGTCGACCCAGGTACAGTATTCCCTCCTCGACAGGCGCCCCGCCAATGGCCTCGCCGCCTGGGGTGCCGCGCAGAACGTGCAGTTGCTCTGCTATGGCACGCTGGCCGGGGGCTTTCTGACCGAGCGCTGGCTCGGGCAGCCCGATCCGGGCTTCGCCTTTGAAAACAGGAGCCTCGTCAAGTACCGGCTGATCATCGACGAGTTTGGCCCATGGGAGCGCTTCCAGGAGTTGCTCGGCACCCTGAAGGCCATCGGAGACAAACACTGCGTCTCGTTGTCGAGCGTCGCGACCCGTTGGGTACTCGATCGGCCGCAGGTGGCGGCGGCGATTGTCGGGGCGCGCTATGCGCGGCACTTGCCCCTCACGCTCGAGGTTTTCGCACTCACCCTCGACGCGGAGGATCGCACCGCCGTCGACGCGCTGCTCGCGTCCGCCCCCGGGCCGCAGGGGCCTGTCTTCGGGCTGGAGCGCGACCGCAACGGGCGGCATGGCCGCATCATGAAGTACAACCTCAACACCCGACCCGACGATACGGTGCTTGGGGGTAGCGGTGGCTGAGCCGATCCTGTCGGTAAAGGGGTTGAGCCGCAGCTTCGGCCCGATGCGCGCAGTCGATGACGTGTCGCTCGACATCCGCGCGGCGTCCATCACCGGGCTGATCGGGCCAAACGGGGCGGGAAAGTCCACGTTCTTCAACTTGTTGACCGGGGCCCTTCCCCCGGACGCCGGTCAGGTTACGCTCAAGGGGCACGACGTGACGGGGTTGAGCCCGGATCGGCTTTTTGCCCTCGGGCTCGGGCGCACGTTCCAGATCCCGCGCCCCTTTGCGAAGATGAGCGTGCTGGAGAACGTCATGCTCGCACCGACCGGTCAGGCCGGCGAGACGGTGATGGGCCCTTTCCTGAGACGTGGGCGCATGGCCGCGCAGGAGCGGCGCATCCGCGAGCGGGCGCTCGAGGTGCTCGACTTCGTCACTCTCGGGGCGCTCGCGGATCACCCGGCGGGCAAGATCTCCGGCGGGCAGATGAAGCTCCTGGAACTCGCGCGCGTGATGATGGGCGAGCCCTCGCTGATCCTGCTCGACGAGCCCGCGGCCGGGGTGAACCCTGTCCTGACAGAGACCCTGATCGGCAAGATCGAGGAGCTGAACCGTCAAGGCACGACCTTTGTCATCATCGAGCACGATATGGATTTCGTGATGCGCCACTGCGATCCGGTCATCGCGCTCGCTGAAGGGCGCGTGGTGTTCGAGGGCACGTCGGAAGAGGCGCTGGCCAACCCGATCCTGCTGGACGCCTATCTCGGCGCGCGTGAGGGGGAGGACGCGCATGTCTGATCCGGTTCTCGTCGCGGACGGCGTGACAGCGGGCTACGTGCCCGACCTTCCGATCCTGCACGACGTATCGCTCCGCGCGGGGGCGGGCCAGATCACGCTGATTATCGGCCCCAATGGGGCGGGCAAATCAACGATGATCAAAGCCATCGCCGGGCTGATCGCTGTGAGCGCGGGGCGCATCTGCGTCAGCGGCACAGATATCACGGGCATCCGGCCAGACCAGCTTGCCGCGCATGATGTGGCCTATGTCCCGCAGACGGACAACATCTTTCGCAGCCTCACGATCGAGCAAAACCTCGCCCTTTCGCTGCGCCGCGCATCGGGAGAGGCCGCGCCGCGGCTCGACGCGCTCTATGCGCAGTTTCCCGCGCTCGCGGAAAAGCGGCGCGACAAGGCCGGCACGCTCTCGGGCGGGCAGCGCCAGTTCCTCGCCATCGCGATGGCACTGGCGACGTCGCCGCGGCTGATCCTGATGGACGAGCCCTCCGCCGGGCTTTCGCCCAAGGCCGCGCAGGAGGTGCTGGAACATGCGCGCCAGCTGACGCGCGCGGGCGTGTCTATCCTGCTCGTGGAGCAGAACGTGAACCAGGCGCTGCGCCTGTCGGACTATTGCTACATCTTCGCCGAGGGCCGCAACCAGCTCGACGGCCCGGCGCAGGAGCTTCTGAGCGACCCGGTGGTGGGGCAGATCTACCTTGGCGGGCGCAGGGTCGGGGCGGCATGATACAGAGCCTTCTCGACGGCATCCTCACCGGCTCCTACCTGTCGCTCGGCGCGATCGGGCTGACGCTGGTGATGCACATTTTGCGGTTCGCCAATTTCTCTCACGCGGAGCTTCTGTCGCTCGGCGCCTATGCGGCGCTGGTCTGTGACGCGCTGGTGACAGCACTCGTCCCTGTCTTTGCCACCAAGCTCGGCCCCCTGTCGCTGACAGGGGCGCTGCTTCTGGCGATCGTCGTCTCGATGGTGGTGACAGGGATCTCTGCCGTCGTGCTCGACAAGCTGGTCTTCAAACGGGTGCGCGAAAAGGGGCAGGAACTCTCGATGGTGTTCGCCAGTTTCGGCATGGCGCTGGTGATCCGCAACGTGATCGGCCTGATTTTCGGCCTGAGCCCGGAGCTCTACTCCAAGGACATCGCCTTTGCCGTCATCCTCAGCCGCGACCCGCTGATCCTTGTGAAGCCGGACCAGGTGTTTGTTCTGATCGCGGCCCTTTGCCTGATGATGCTGCTCCACCTGATCCTGTCGCGCACGACCTTCGGCTTTTCGCTGCGCGCCGTTGCCGAAAACCCGTCGCTGGCGCAGGTCAACGGCGTGAACCTCAACCGCACGATAATGGCAGTCTGGCTGATCGGCGGGGCGCTCGCGGCGGCGGCGGGCGTGTTCTACGGGCTGAGCCACCAGCTCATACCCGTGATGGGGCGTGATCTGGTGCTGCCGATCTTCGCGGCCACGATCGTGGGCGGCATCGGCAGCGTCTACGGTGCGGTGCTGGGCGGTTTCATCGTCGGGATCGCGGCGAACATGTCCGTCCTTGTGCTGCCGGCGGGCTACACGCCCTCGATCCCGTTCCTGCTGATCCTCGCGGTGCTGATCATCCGCCCGCACGGGCTCTTCGGGGAGGCGCGGGCATGATCGGCGTCATCTCGTATCTGGTGTTCTTCGCCACGACCGCGTCGATCCTCGCCATCGCTGTCCTTGGGCTGAACCTGCAATGGGGCAACACGGGCCTTTTCAATGGGGGCGTCGTCGCATTCTTCGGTGCGGGCGCCTACGGCACGCTGATCTTGGGCGGCACACCGCAGGAAGGGCATCTGGGGGGCTATGAGCTGCCTTACCTGATGGCCCTGCTGGGGGGCATGGCACTCGCGGGGCTGATGGCGTGGGTCGTGGGGCTGCTGACGCTGAGGCTCAGGCACGACTATCTCGCCATCGCGACCTTCGGCGTGGCAGTGGCCTTCGAGAACCTGATGCGCAACGCCGAGTGGCTGGCGGGCGGCGCAAAAGGCGTGCGCGGGTTCGAGCGTCCCCTGCGCGATGCGTTGGGCGACGGCTTCACCTACAACCTGCTCTTTTTCCTTGTGGTGCTGGCGATCCTCGTGCTCGTGTACCTCTTTCTCGAGCGGCTTGTATCGTCGCCCTTCGGACGCCTCTTGCGCGCCATTCGCGAAGACGAAGACGCTGCGCGCTCGCTGGGCAAATCCCCCTCCCGCGTGCGGCTGACGGCGTTCGTCACCGGCTCCGTGATCCTCGGCCTCGCGGGCGGTCTTTACGGGACGTTCTACGCCTTCGTCAGCCCGCAGGACGTGCTGCCCATGCTCACCTTCCAGATCTGGGCGATGCTGATCGTGGGCGGTGCGGGAAACAACCGGGGCGCCATCCTCGGCGCCTTCCTGATCTGGGGCGCGTGGACAGCGTCGGGCTGGGCGCTCTCGCGCTTCGCCCCGATCGAAGCGCAGCTCTATACCGGCTCGATCCAGTTTGTTTTGATCGGATCGGTGATTGTCGGCATGTTGCTCTGGCGGCCCCAGGGGCTTTTTCCGGAGCGGCTGGTCGTATCGCAAGCGGGGACACCCCCAACAACAAAACAGGGAGCTTGAAGATGCCAAACGGAAAACACCTGCTCGCCGGCCTCGGCGCGGCGCTCGCGATGAGCATGTTCGGAGGTGCGGCGCACGCGCAGGATTGCACGACGAAGATCGGCGCGGTTCTGCCAACATCGGTCGACTGGGGCAGGCCCATCGCCGAGACTGCGCAGTTCGCGGTCGATCAGGTGAATGCGGCGGGCGGCGCCGCGGGCTGCGAGATCGAGATGGTGCTGCGCGACACGCAGGTCGACCCGAAGGTCGGCGTGGATGCGGCCAAGGCGCTCGTGGATCTCGAGGGCGTGGACGTGCTGCTCGGTGCGGTGTCGTCGGGTGTGTCGATGCCGATCCTGACCTCGGTGACCGTGCCGGGCGGCGTGATGCAGATGTCGTGCTGCTCGTCGTCGACGGCCTTCACCGGGCTCGCGGAAGAGGGCAAGACGGATGGCCTCTGGTTTCGCACCTTCGCCACGACCGGTGTGCAATCGGCCGTGGGCGCCAAGGTGGCGCAGGACAAGGGCTTCGAGACCGTCGCGATCCTCTACAAGAACGACGACTGGGGTCAGGACATGGCGCGCCTGATCGCCGCCGACTTCGCCGCTGTCGGGGTCGAGGTGACCGCGACGGTCGCGATCAACGATGCCCAGCCCTCCTACCGCGCGGAAGTGACGGAGGCGCTCGGCACCCAGCCAGAGGCGCTCTATCTCGCGCTCTATCCGGCGGAAGGCACCTCGGCGGTGCGCGAGTGGATCTCGCTTGGCGGAACCCAGAACATGATCCTCGCCAACTCGCTGAAATCCGACGAATTCCGCGACAACGTCGGGATGCAGTACCTCGGCAACGCGCTCGGGACCGACACCGCGTCGCCCCGCTCCGATAGCGCCGATGCGTTCGTGGCGGCCTATGTTGAGCGCTTCGGCTCCGAGCCGAATGGCCCTGGCCTCGCCAACAGCTACGACGCGGCGATGATTGCCCTGCTGGCGATGGAAGCAGCCGGGCCGGATGCGAGCGGTGCCGACGTGGCGGCGGCAGTGGCGCGCGTGACCGATCCCGGAGGCACGCCCGTGAGCGCGAATACGGCCGGCTTCGAGGCCGCGAAGGCGGCGCTCGCCGACGGTGGCAGCGTGATGTACCAGGGCGCGACCGGCAACGTCCGGTTCGACGGCAACGGAGACGTGTCGGCGCCCGCGGTCGTTTGGTCCTTCAGCGAGGACGGCACCGATGAGGTGGAGTACATCACCCTCGAAGAGGTCGACGCGTTCATCGCCTCGTTGAATTGAGGCGGATCGCAGCGCCGGAGCGGCCCGTTTATCGGGCCGCTTGTTTCTCGTCTGGTGCCGGACTGGTGTGGGGCGATGACCTCGTGAATGTGCCTGCATCCCGGCCCTTCCGTGCAACTGCGGCAGGCGCCGAGGGGGTGAGCAGGCCAATACGCTCTTGTCGCGTGGCTGGCGGCTTGGCAGGCTGGGGAAGCCTTCGGCGAGGATATTTCTTGCACAATGAAACAGCCGGGCCGCGCCAACGGAGCCTGGTCGCATCGGATTATGCGGGCGCCGGGCGCTGAAGGGCTGGCCGGTCTTGGGCGGAAGGGTTCGCGCGGACACGCGCGCGTGCAGCAAGGGAGAAGACGCCGATGAGTTCGCGATATCGCCTGGGGATCGACGTCGGCGGGACCTTTACGGATTTCGTGCTTGCGCGCGCGGATGGCGCGGGGGGCATTGCCTTTCATAAGGAGCCGAGCGTTCCGGACGATCCCTCCCATGCTGTCGAGGCCGGGGTCCAGGCCCTGATCGCGCGCGAGGGGATTGCGCCGGACCAGATCGAGCTGGTGGTTCACGGCACAACCCTCGCGCTCAATGCGATCATTCAGCAAAAAGGGGCGCGTGTGGCGCTCGTCGTGTCGCGGGGCAACCGCGACGTGATGGAGATCGCGCGGGCGCGCATGCCCAATTCCTATGATTTCACCGCCGGGCGGGAAGAGCCGCTCATCCCGCGCGAATCCGTCTTTGAGGTGGGGGCCAGGGGGCTCTCGGATGGCACCGTGATGGCGGGCGTGGAGCGGGCCGAGATCGCCGATGTAGCTGAGGGGATTGCGCGCGGCGGGCATGATGCGGTTGCAGTGATGCTGCTCAACTCCTACCGCGACCCGACCCTCGAGGCGGCGATGGCCAAGGCCCTTTCGGACGCGCTGCCCGGGATGCCGGTTACGCCCTCGGCCGCGATCTGGCCCGAGATGCGCGAGTATGAGCGCGCGCTTGTCACCTGCATGAACAGCTACGTGCATCCGTTGATGGCACGGTATTTCGACGGGCTGCAGGCGCGGTTTGCCGAATTGGGGGTAACGGCGCCTGTCTATATCACGGCCAACTCCGCGGGCACGGTCTCGCTGGAGACGGCGCGCGGAAGACCGGTCGACACCGTGCTGTCTGGCCCGGCATCAGGGGTGCTTGCAGCCACGCGCACCGCGCCGGATCAGCCGTCGCTCATCACCTTCGACATGGGCGGAACGAGCACGGATATATCGATCACCCGGAACAACGCGCTCGAATTCACCAACGCCACATTGATCGGGGACTATCCCCTGATGTTACCGGTGGTGAACGTCTCTGCCATCGGCGCGGGGGGCGGCTCGATCATCTGGGCGGATGCGCAGGGCGTGCTGAAGGCCGGGCCGGAGAGCGCCGGCGCCGATCCAGGGCCGGTCTGTTACGGGCGCGGTGGAACGAGACCGACGATCACAGATTGCTATCTGACGCTGGGTTATCTCGACCCTGCACGGTTCAACGACGGTCGTATGACACTCCAGACGGAGGCGGCGGAGGCGGCCCTTGCAGAGGTGGGCGCGCTTGCAGGCCAGGCGGACGCTATCACCACCGCGTCATCGGCGCTGCGGGTGGCGACGGCGCGCATGGCGACCGAATTGCGCAAGCTGATGGCCGAAAAGGGGCTCGATCCACGCGGGTTCGTGCTTGCGGCCTTCGGGGGGGCCGGGCCGACCCATGCCAACATGCTCGCCGAGGAAGCGCGCCTTGAGGGCGTGCTCGTGCCGCGCCTGCCCGGAACCTTCTGTGCGCTTGGAGCGATCCTCGCCGACGTACGGCGGGATTACGTGCGCCAGGCGCGGATCACAACGGATCGGAGCGGCAGCGGCTGGGACGGGATCACCGCCCTTCTCGAGGAGATGGAGACAGAGGCGCTGGCGTGGATCGGGGCGGAGGGCGATCTGATCGGCACGCACGAACTTCGCCTCACATGCGATATGCGATATCCCGGGCAAGCGTTCGAGTTGCCCATCGATGTACCCGCCTACGATCGCAACACGCTCACACCGGGCCACGTGATCGACCTGTTCAACAATGAGCATGAGCGCCTTTACGGCTTCATCGAACCTGACTCCGCGGTGCAGCTCACCACCCTGCACCTCTCTGTCGTTGGCAAGGTAGAGCAGATCGGGTTGCCGGAAGCCGCGCCAGGCGGTCTGCCGGAGCCGCGCGCGATCCGGCGGGTGCACCACCAGGACTGGCGCGATGTTCCCGTCTATGACCGGGCCGCGATTGGCAGCAGCGCGACGGTGGACGGCCCGGCCATCGTCGAGCAGCCGGACACGACCGTGTTGATCCTGCCCGGCTGGCGCGCCGTGGCGGACCGGCTGGGCAACCTGATGATCCGCCGGATGGAGGGCGCGGCGTGAGCGCTTTCGATCCGGTCCTGCTCGAGATCCTGCAGACCCAGATGCAGGCCGCCACCGAGGAAATGGCGATCACGCTCGCGCGGACGGCACGCTCCACCTACGTCAAGGATGCCGCCGACTTCGCGACTGCGCTGGCCAATACCGACGGCAAGTTCTTTGCCTATCCTGCATCGATGGGGGTTTCGGGGTTCCTCGATCTGGATTGCGGCGTTGCGATCCGGGCGATTCCGGATCTGGAACCGGGCGATGTGATCATCACCAATCATCCCTATCTCAGTGGCGGGCTTTCAACGCACATGCCCGACCTGCAGCTCATCAAGCCGTACTTTCACGAGGGCCGGATCATCTGCTTTGGATGGGATTTCATTCATTCCGCGGATATCGGCGGCGGCGTCCCCTCTTCGATCTCGCCACGCTTCACCGAGCTGTTTCAGGAGGGCCTTCAGATCCCGCCGATCAAGCTGGTCAAGCGGGGGGAGATGAACCGGGACTTCGAAGCGATCTACCGGGCGAATTGCCGGGTGCCGGACCTGAACATGGGTGACATCAAGGCGATGCTGGCCGCGCTCACGGTTGGCGAGCGGCGGGTGGCGGATCTGATTGCGCGGCACGGGGCGGAGGTGTTCACCGAGGCGCAGGCGGCGACCGTGACCTACGCAAGCGAAAAGGCACGGGCCGTGCAGCGCCGCATTCCGGACGGAAAATACGCCTTCTGGGATTACATGGACGACGATTACGCGACGTCGATCCCCATTCGTATCCGCTGCGAGATGACTGTCCGCGACGGGCATGTGCACCTTGATTTCACCGGTTCGGACCCGCAGGTCATCGCGGCCTACAACGTGCCCACGGGCGGGATCCGTCACCCGTGGCTGACGCTCAAGCTGATGCATCTGATCGGCAGCTACGATCCGACCGCCCCGCTGAACTACGGGCTCTTCGAGAACATCAGCGTGCATGTTCCCAAGGGCACCGTGCTCAATCCGGAGTTTCCGGCGGCTGTCGGGGTGCGCCACGCGACCGCGATCCGGATCAACGACGCCGTGGTGGGGGCGATTGCGACCGCCCTGCCCGGGCTGATCCCCGCCCCGTCCGGCGGGACCGTCGTGCCGACTGTCATCGCAGAGCAGGACCCCGAGACCGGCAGCCGTTCGGTCGTCGTGATCCAGTCTCTCGTCGGCGGAACGGGGGCGCGGCAGGGTGGCGACGGCGTCGACGGGCGGGATTCGGGGCTCGCGAACCTCTACAACACGCCGCTCGAGCGGTCCGAAGCGGATACCGGCGTCGTTATCGAAACCTACGGATTGCGCCCGGATTCGGGCGGAGCCGGGCAATGGCGCGGTGGGACGGGCCTGGAGATGCGCGTATTCATCAAGAGCGCCGGAACGGCTGTGCTGGGCCGGGGGCTGGAGCGCTTCGTTTTCCGCCCCTGGGGCGTTGCGGGCGGCGCGCCTGGCGCCGTCTGCCGCGTGATCCTGAACCACGGTCTGCCGGGAGAGCGCGATCTGGGCAAGCTCGACATGTATGTTGCCGAAGCGGGGGATCGCGTCACGATCCTCACTGCGGGCGGCGGCGGGTTCGGCGATCCGTTCGCGCGGGCGGCCTCGGCTGTGCTGCGCGACGTCGTTGCCGGGTTCGTCTCGGTCGAGGCCGCAGGACGCGACTACGGCGTCGTGATCCGGGCCGGTGCTGTCGATACGGCGGCGACGCAAGAGCGGCGTGCCCTCCGTCCGGATCGCCCGGCCTTCGATTTCGGGCCGGAGCGCGCGGCGTGGGAGCGGGTCTTCGATGACAAAACCCTGTGCGCTCTCTCCGAAACATTGCTTAAGCTTCCGGCGACCATTCGCGCCCAGACCCGCCGCGCCCTCATCGAAGAGGCTGTTCCGGGCCTTTCGAACGTCGCGCAGGATGGGCTGCCGGCGATCATGTCCGATCCCGGCGCGATCCGGGCGCGGCTTGATGCGGCGGTGAAGGCACTGTCGATCTGAGGCTCGTGCCCCTAGCTGCGGAAACGCCCAGGTCCTGAGCCCCGGAATGCCCAGACGTGAGCCGGGCGGCCGGACGTCGCGCCCGGTGAGACTGCCTCACCGACCGCCGTCAACCGAGAGCACTTGCCCGGTGATCCATCCGGCATGCTCGGAGCACAGAAAGAGCACGGCAGACGCGATATCCTCTGGCAGGCCAAGGCGCCGCATGGCGATCCCTTCGACGAGCTTGCCCTGCCCCGCCTCCCCCAGCGCCTCCCACTGGCGCTCGGTTGTCGGGTTGGAGCGCACGAACCCCGGCGCCACGGAATTGACCGTGATACCGAACTGCCCGAGCTCATGCCCGAGCTGGCGCACAAGGCCGATCTGGCCCGCCTTGGCGCTGGCGTAAGCCTGGATGCCCGTGAGGCTCACATCGAGGCCCGCACGACTGGAGATCGTGACGATCCTGCCCCATCCGGCAGCCTTCATCCCCGTCGCGACCGCGCGCGCGACGTAGAAGGCCGCTGTCTGGTTGACCGCAACGATGCTCTCCCAGTCCTCTGGCGTGATCTCCTCGACAGGGCGCCCGACCTGCCCCCGCACACCACCGGCGACATGAACGGCGAGGTCGAACCCGCCGGCCCGCGCAACGAGCCGCTCCAGGGCCTGTGCATCGGTGACGTCGAGCGGCGCCGTGCTGACATCCGTCTCGTCAAGCGCTTCAAGAGACGCCGGATCGATGTCGATGCCCGTCACGTCAGCGCCGGCATCAAGCAAAGCTCGCGCGATCGCCTGACCGAGGCCCTGCCCTGCCCCGGTCACAAGCGCGCGCCGTCCTGTCAGATCGAGTTTCATGCGTTTGCCCCTCCGTCAAATGCCGCATCCAACGCGTCGAGCGTTTCCCACGCGAGCGGGCGCCGCCCTGCTTCGATGTCCTGGATCAGCTCTACGAGCTTTCGCGTCAGCGGCATGGCGTGCCCTTGCTCCGCCCCGATCGCGATGGGTCTCGTGAGCTGCGGGTCGACCTCTGTCTTGCGCTTGCGGACCGCAAGATCGCGCCAGATCCCCGAATGCGTTTTTGCAGACGTCCGGTTGTGCGCAACCATGGCGTCAAAGGATGCGGCGGTCTCTTCCGGCGCCGCTCCGGATCTGAACGCCGCGGGGGTGTAGCCGTTGAACCCCTTGGGATCGACACCCTGGGCATCCGCAAGATCCGTAAGCTCCCGCGCGAGGGCCGTGAGCATGGGCCGGTAGGCCGGCTGCTCCAGCACATCGGCGATGCTGTCGTCGGTCAACGCGGTGGCGAACAGCAAGGCGCCGTAGCCGAGCTTGCCCCAGAGATAGCCCCAGATCTCGGGGGTCATGATCGCGTTGGGCTCGAATATGGAAAGCAGCCTGTGGGTCTCACGGAGCCGATCTGTCTCGCGGCCATCGAGCTCGCCCACGACGACGGCAGCCCGCCCCCCGAAAAGAACGCGCCCGGGCCCGAGGTAGTCGGAGCCGAAATTGACGAACGCGCCCAGTGTGTTCTCGGCGCCGAGCACCTCTCCGATCGTGATCTCGTTGAGCCCGTTCTGGAGAGACAGAACATGCCCGCCCGGCGCAAGGTGCGGTGCGAGCTGGCGGGCCGCAGCTTCGGTGTGCTGGGCCTTCGTGCAGAGCCAGATCGCCGGGACGGTTCCGCCAAGATCCTGTGGCGTGACGGCCGTCGCAGGGACGGTGAAGGCCTCGATCGGCCCTTCGATGGCCAACCCGTTGGTGTTCAGCGCCGCCACATGGTCAGCCGCCTGGTCGACGAAGAGTACATCCGCACCGGCGCGAATGAGATACGCCCCGACCGTTCCGCCGATGGCCCCCGCGCCCCAGATCACGATTGGCGCCGTCACGACCACGGCCCCTCAAGCACTGCCCGCGTTTCGGTCACCGCAACATCCCAGAGCTCCTGCATCACGTCGTCGGACTTCTGGTACACGCCGCCAAAAACCCCGTCGCCAATAAGCTCGCGCACGGCAGCAGGGCCGAGCACCCGCATACGATCAAAGTCCACCATCGGCTTTTGCTCGTTGGGCATCGCAACGTCCTGCAGCCGCGTCCATGCGAAATTCTCCATCCATGAGGCATGGCTCGCAACGGGATCGATCTCTTGCACCTTTTCATGGGCCCGGGGAGCCTTCCACCAACTGTGGAATTTCACGGCCATGTCGGGATGATCGCGGATCATATCGAGCGCCGTGGATTCGGCGGGAGCGTTTCCACCGTGGCCGTTGACGATGAGGACCCTGCGAAACCCTGAGTCGCGCAGGCTTTCCAGGATATCGCGCACGACGGCGAGCAGGGTTTCGACACGCAGCGACACCGTTCCGGGATAGGCGACGAAATACGGGCAAAGGCCGTAGTTCATCGGGGGAAACACCGGGATACCCAAAGGCTCTGCTGCATCGATCGAAATCTTCTCAGCGAGGATCGAGTCGACGGACAGGCTCAGCGGGCCGTGTTGCTCGGTCGATCCAAGGGGCAGGATGCATCTGTCATCCGTTTCGAGATACGTTTCGATCTGGCGCCAATGAGCGCGTGCGATCTGCATGGGAGCTGCCCTCCTGCAAGGCGTCTTCTTTCGCGCAGCCTGCACAGAACGCACTGGATTGGCGATGCCAAAGTGCGCGACGGTACGGTCCAGAGCGGTCATGGCCGTCCGGTTGCACAAACGGGGAGCACAACAATGGCATTACTGGTGATCGGCGGCGGCGGTTTTGTCGGCCTCAACATCGTCGAGCACGCGCTTTCCGAAGGGACGGATGTCACCTTGTTCGACATCGCGCCCCCTCCCGATCTGGCGCTGTCCGCCCTCGAAGCGCTTCCCGGTCGGCTGACCGTGGTGATCGGGGATGTCTCTGCGCCGGGCGCGGTCGCTGACGCGATCACCGACACAACGGACACGATGGTCTACGGCGCCGCCGTAACTGCCGGGCTGGAGCGCGACCGGGTTGCCCCCGAAACAACGCTCGCTGTCAATCTTGACGGCTTTCTCCTTGCGCTGCGCGCCGCGCATGAGAGCGGCGTGCGCCGTGTGATCAATCTCAGCAGTGCCGGGGCCTACGGCGCGGCGGCTTTCCACGGCTCGGGTGTGCTGCGGGAGGACGACACCGTGGATCCGCAGTCCATCTACAGCATCAGCAAATTCGCCTCCGAGCGTGTGGCCACGCGGATGGCGGAGGTCTGGGGGCTCGATGTCATCAGCGTCCGGCTTTCCGGCGTGTTCGGCAAATGGGAGCGGCGCACCGGCGTGCGCGACACCCCCAGCCCACAGTACCAGATCCTCGAGGCATTGCAGGCGGGAACACCCGCTCTCGTCGAGCGCATGGATGCACGCGACTGGATCTACGCGCCCGACGTCGCGAGGATCGTTGCCGCGCTCCTTGCGGCGCCGACGCTCGATCACAGGCTCTACAACGTCTCCACCGGCGCGACCTGGTCGGTCCTGGCATGGGGCGAGGCGATGGCACGCCACTTCCCGCAAGGACAATGCCGCCTCGCCGCCGCGTCCGAGACGCCGAATGTCGCGCTCCACGCCAAGCAAGACCGCCGTGCCCTCGCCATTGACCGGCTCAGGTCAGAGATCGGCGAGCCCAACTGCTCCGACCTTGAGCAATCGGTCAAGAATTATGCGGAATGGAGCCGATTTACCGGGGATGGTTACAGATAAGTGTTGCGAGATCCGGTTTGCTTGTCGACCATTGGGGTGTCGCGGGGGGATGTCTTTGTCCGTGTTGGGGGATGACGCCACCCAGACCGCAGTCCGGCTTTTTCGATCTGTGGCCGGAGGATACGGGGCCTGGTGCAAAAGACCGGGTGCCCACTGCCAATAAGCGTCGGCCGTAAGCCGCCGTTGAATCCGATGGGGAGACTTCGCTAATGAACTTGTTCCAATCCCGCAAACCCTTGCTCGCGGCCCTTGTGGCAACGACAGCGCTTGCCGGACCCGCCGTGTCAGAGGAACTGACAATCGGTGTCCGATCCGGCGCGGAAACCATGGATCCACACTTCTCCGCAATCGGGATCAACGTCTCGGCGATGAAGAATGTCTACGACACCCTCACCGCGCGGGATAACAACCTGCAGCTCCAGCCCGGCCTTGCTGTCAGCTGGGAGCCGGTGGACGAGCTGACCTGGCGGTTCAAACTGCGTGAAGGGGTCACGTTCCACGATGGCTCGACGCTCGATGCCGCCGATGTGGTCCATTCGGTGAACCGCATTCCGATGGCGGCTGGCCCGGATGGCGGCCTAGTCACCTACACGCGGCGCATCGTCGAGGCGACCGCCATCGATGACCTGACGGTCGAGTTCAAGACGGACACCCCAGCAGCAACGTTGCCGCTGGATCTCACACGCCTCTTCGTCATCCCCTCCGAAGTACCGCTCGATGCGCCAGTGTCGGAGTTCAACTCCGGCGCCGCCGCGATCGGGACCGGCCCCTACAAGCTGGAGAGCTGGACAGCCAAGGCCGACATGGTTGTCGTTCCGAACGAGAATTACTGGGGCGAGACACCGCCGTGGGACAAGGTCACGTTCTCAGAGATTTCCAACGACTCCGCGCGCGTCGCGGCACTGCTGTCGGATCGGGTGGACCTGATCAACTACGCGCCTCCGACGGATGTCGCCCGCATCCGCAGCGAAGACGGTTTGGAAGTCTTTTCAGGACCTTCCGTTTACATCTTCATGCTGTTCCCGGATTACAGCGACAATTCTCCGCTGGTTCGTGCCAAGGACGGCAGCGCGCTCGACGCGAACCCGTTCCAGGATATCCGCGTCCGTCAGGCGCTGTCCCTCGGTATCAACCGCGAAGCCATCGCAAGCCGCGTGATGGAAGATCTCGCCACGCCGGCCTCACAGATCATTACCGAGGGCTTCTTCGGCTGGTCGCCCACCTCCGCGGAGTTGAGCTACGATCTCGAAGCGGCGCAGGCGCTGCTCGCGGATGCGGGTTACCCCGATGGCTTTGCCGTCGATCTGCACTGCACCTCCGACCGCTTGCCAATGGATGGGGACATCTGCGCGGCGCTCGGGCCGATGCTCGCCCGGATCGGGATCGAGGCAAGCGTCAACGCAACGCCAAGGGCCGTCTACTTCCCCGCGCAGTCGGGCCGGGAGTATTCGCTCATGATGAACGGTTGGGGCTCGCTTACGGGTGAGGCATCCTACATCCTGTCGTCGATGGTCCACACCAAGGAAGATGAAGGATCCTTCGGCGTCTTCAATCACTTCAGCTACTCCAACGCGGAGATCGACAGCCTTGTTCAGGAAGCGCTCGGCACCATTGACGAGGACAAGCGCAAGGGCCTTCTGGAACAGGCCATGGCCATCACGATGGAAGATCTGATGGCGATCCCGATCGTGAACCTGTCCGCGATCTGGGCCGGCGATTCCGAAAAGCTGACCTATCTGCCCCGCGCCGATGAGGATACGATTGCCGTCAATGCGATCCCGGTCGAGTAGGCTGCACACTAACAATCACGCTGGCGGCACCATCGCCGCCAGCGCCCCCCATTCGTGGAGCAGAAGATGATTCGCCTTGCCCTCGTCGGACCCGGTCGTTGGGGTCGTATTCTCGTGGAGGCGGTTCAGGGACACTCCGAGCACGTGACCTTCACAACAGCCGTCGCGCGCTCTCCCGCCAAGGCAGAGGAGTGGTGCGCCCAACTTGGGCTCTCGCTCACGACAGAGCTCGCCCCCGTGCTGAGCGACCCGGAAATCGACGGCATCGTCCTCGCGACGCCCCATTCCCAACACGCAGCCCAGATCGTCGACGCGGCGGCGGCAGGCAAGCACGTGTTTTGCGAGAAACCCGTAACGCTGACGCGCAAGAGCATTGAAACCGCAATGGATGCAGTGCGCGCCGCTGGCATCACATTTGCCGCCGGGCACAACCGGCGCTTTCTGCCGGCCATGGAGCGCATCAAGGCGATGATTTCGGGCGGCGACCTGGGCACTGTCCTGCATATCGAGGGCAACATGAGCGGGCATGTCGGTGCGCGCTACACGCCCGATATGTGGCGCGTCGATCCGGTCGAGAGCCCGGCGGGCGGGTTGGCGGGCTCCGGCATCCACGTGATCGACGCAATGATCCATCTGCTGGGCCCGATCGCTTCGGTCACGGCGCAGAGCGACCGGCTCGTCCACGAGATCGAGCTCGACGACACCACCAACATGCTTCTGAAGTTCGAAAGCCGCGCCACCGGCTACATCACGGCCATGACGGCAACCGCGCCGATTTTCCGGATGCAGGTGTTCGGCGAGAAGGGATGGCTCGAACTGCGCGGAGAAACCGAGCTGGCATGGACCCCGGTTACCGGCGTGCGCGAGGTCTGGACGTTCCCGGCCGTCTCGACAGAGCGGCTCCAGCTCGAAGCCTTCGCCAAGGCCATCCGCTCCGGAGAGCCCTACCCCATCGCTCTTGACGACGTCGTCAACGGCGTCGCGGTGTTCGAGGGGGTCTCGACCTCCCGCGAGACGGGCACATGGGCCATGGTATGACCGCCGCCCACAGACCCACGCGCAACGCTCTGGGGGCTCTGTTGCTCACGGGGTCGTGGGTCTTTTTCACGACAGAGATGGTCGTCGTGCGCTTCCTCTCCGAGGATCTGTCCATTGCCCAGATCGGCGTGTTCCGGCAGGCGACCCAGGTGATCGCGCTCCTTCCGCTTGTCTGGTGGACGGGTGGCGCGTTCCTGCGGACAAAGCGCCTGCCCGAGCACGTCGCGCGTGCGTGTTGCAGTTCGGGCGGCATGTTCCTTTTCTATCTGGCCTTTGCGCTGCTGCCCCTCGCGCTGGTGACGACGATCACGTTCCTGCAGGCGATGTTCGTGATCGTATTGGCGACGCTCTTTCTCGGCGAGCGGATCGGCCCGCGCCGGATCGGGGCGGTTCTCGTCGGATTTATCGGCGTGCTGATCGTCATGCGGCCCGGATACGTGCCACTGGAGACGGGGATGTTCGTCGCTCTGGCGGGGGCGCTCGTCGCTTCCCTTCTGATGATCCTCACCCGCAGCCTTTCCTCGACAGAGGGTCGACTGACGATCATGTTCTACTCGTCGTCGATGGGGCTGGGGTTGATCGCAATCCCAGCCGTGTTTGCATGGCACCCCATCGACGTGGTGCATCTGCCGATGCTCTTGCTGGTTGGCGTGGCCGGTACCACAGGGCAGTTCCTGATGGTCGGCGCGTATCAGGTCGCCGAGGCATCCGCTCTTGCCCCCGTCGATTACATCCGCCTGATCTTTGCCGTCGCCGCAGGCTATCTGGTGTTCAGCGAGATACCGGACGCCTGGACATGGGCCGGCGCCGCCGTAATCCTCACTGCCGTCGGCTATGCCACGCACCGCGAACGCGTCTCCGCCCAAGCCAGGGCGGCAGCAGGCGCCGACACCTAGCCGAAGGAAGATCCCGATGACCGAGAAACGCCATCCAACCTACCTGCTGACCCCCGGCCCCCTGACCACCGCGGCCGCGACCAAGGAGGCAATGCTCTACGACAAGAGCCCCAACGGCCCCGAGATGGTGGCGCTGGTCAAGTCGGTGCGGTCGTACCTCGTGGAGCTCGCCAATGGCGACGACGCCTACGATTGCGTGCCCATGCAGGGCAGCGCGACCTACGGCATCGAAGCGGCCCTCAACTCGCTGGTGGAACGCGAGACAGCGCATGTTCTTGTCGTCGAGAACGGGTTTTACGGCCTTCGCCTGCGCGAAGTGATCACCGCATGCCGGTACCGCGTGTCCTCTCACGAAGGGCCCATCGTGCCGCCCGTCAATGGCGCCGACATTGCCGCCCGGCTGGAGGCCGACCCCTCGATCACCCATGTCGCGATCTGCCATTGCGACACCGGGACGGGCATCCTCAATCCCGTCGCCGAGATTGCGGAGGTCTGCAAGGCCCGCGGGGTGAAGCTGATGATCGACGCGATCGCTTCGTTCGGCGGATTCGAGCTCGACGCGCAAGCAATGGATGTCGAGGCGATCATGATCTCCCCCAACAAGTGCCTGGAGGGCGTGCCGGGGATGGCCTTCGTGATCGCCAAGAAAGAGAGCCTGCGCGACGGGATCGGCCGCGCGCCCTCCGCCGTGCTGGACCTTTCCGCGCAGTGGGCGTTCCTGGAGGAGAAGGGCTGGTTTCGCACGACCTACCCGACCCACGTGATGCTCGCTATCGCCAAGGCGATCGAGGGCCACAAGGCCGAAGGCGGCATCGCCCCGCGTCAGGCGCGCTACGTTCGCAACTGGAAGCGGTTGGTCGACGGGCTGCGCCAGCGCGGCTTTGCGACCTTCCTGCCCGACGAGCACGCCTCCCCCATCATCGCCACGTTCCACGACCCCGACGATCCGAACTATTCGTTCGCGGAGTTCTACGCCGCGATGGAGCGCCGCGGCTTCATCATCTTCCCCGGCCGCCTGACCTCGGCGGGCACGTTCCGTATCGGCACGATGGGCGACCTGACGGAGGGAGACATCACGCTGATCCTCAACGCCGTCCTCGACTCGATGTCGGAGATCGGCGTGACGAACTTCACACCAAAGCAGGATCGCATCATCGCGGCCTGACGCGGGGAAGGGGCAAGCGCCCTCGGGCGCGCAGGGTGTACGGGCGCTTAGGTGAACGGGGCAAATATGCTGCGCTACTTCGTGTGCTGGCTGGTCCCGAGGACATCGGGGTCGATGCACTGGGCCATCATCCATTCCGTATCGGCGACATCGAGCTTCTGGCAGAGCTTCCGGGACGCCGCATTGTCGCTGCGCACGCCGGTGATGAACCCGCGCGCGCCATGGGTTTCCCACATGTGCACGAGCGCCATGGCCCCGAGGTAAAGCGCGATACCCTCGCCGCGCCTGTCCGGGCGGGTTGTCAGGGCGCCCCAGAACACATCCGTTCCGCGCTTGTGCTCCGGAGCGAGCATCTGGTGGCTGGAGGCGCTGGCCACCGGATTGCCCCGCTCGTCCAGCGCGGTCAGTACGATCCCCGGCACCGCGATGCCGCGCATGATCGCGCCGGGGACGGGCGTGACCCCTTCGTTGCTACACATCTCGACGACCGCGTCGATCAAGGCGCGCGGGGTCTTCTCGTCGATGCGCACCAATCGAAGGTCACTCGGCAGTGTGCGCGCCTCAAGCAGGTGCTTCGCCGAAGCGTAGGCCGTCTCGTCCCCTCGGTATTGCTCGTGCCGGTCCGTCTTCAGGCCCATCCCGTCCAGTTCGGGAAAGAGGCTGACGTCGTGCTCCTTGGGGCAGTAGTAGCAAATCCCAACCCCCTGGATCCGCGCCAAAGCCGCCATCGTTTGCGCCGTGGTGCCATTCGGCCCGTTCATCCCGAGGGCGCGGCCGTAGTAGCGAAACTGACCGGAGGCGCCGAGCAGCACCCAGAGCTCTGCTGCACGCCGCGTGGCACTGATCCGGCTTGGGGTACCGAAGACCTCGTCGTCCAACATGTCTGATGCCGAATTAATGGGCGGAGGCGGTCAGTTTCGCAGGCGTTTCCGCCCCAGGCAAGGGCTTGATGCCCGCTTACCCGTCGTTGAGATGGCAGGCTGACATCCGCCCCGGGGCGATCTCGCGCAGCACTGGCGCTTCGATCCTGCACCGTTCCATCGCGTGGGGACAGCGCGGGTGAAAGTGACAGCCCCTGGGCGGATCGAGGGGAGAGGGAAGCTCGCCCTTGATCGGCTGGTAGGTCTGGCGGCGCCGGTCGATGCGCGGAACGTCTTCCAGCAGCGCCTGGGTATAGGGATGGTTGGGCGCCGAAAAGAGATCCCGGTTTGGAGCGCTTTCCACCACACGACCCAGATACATGATCACGATCCGGTCGGCGATGTGATGCACGACGCCGAGATCATGCGAAATGAACAGATAAGTCAGATCAAGATCTTCGCGCAGATCCACGAAAAGGTTCAGGATCTGCGCCTGGATGGAGACGTCGAGCGCGGCCACGGCCTCGTCGCAGATCAGGAATTCCGGCTTCAGGGCGAGAGCGCGCGCAATCCCGATTCGCTGGCGCTGCCCGCCGGAAAACTGGTGCGGAAAGCGGCGTTTCACGTCGCCTGTGAGCCCGACGCGGTCAAGCATCTCATCGACATAGGCGTCCATGTCCGCCGCGTCGATCATGCCGTGAAAGACGGGCGCCTCTCCGACAGTATCGACAACACGCTTGCGTGGATTGAGCGATGACATCGGATCCTGAAAGATCATCTGGATCCGGATCGCGGCGTCCTTGGCGGTGTCCGGCGTCAGGTTCCGGTACTCCTCCCCCTTGAACCAGATGGAGCCGTCGCTCGGCGGATAGATCCCCGCGATCACACGACCGAGGGTGGACTTCCCGCACCCCGACTCGCCGATCAGACCAACCACCTCGCCACGCCGGACAGCGAGGTCTACCCGGTCCACGGCGTGCACCGTCCGGTCCTTGTAGCGGGCACCAAAGACGTTGATCAGCTTTGCCGCAAGGTCGATGGGCTTCGTGAAGCGCTTGGACACCTGTTCCAACCGCAGGAGGGGCTCGCCGTCCGCGGGCCCTGCCGTTCCGGGCAGTGTGTGCGGCGCTTCCGGCCTCACTGTGCAGCTTCCCGTGACGGATCGGACAGCGGATGGTGGCATCGGGCGAAGTGCCCGGCGGCGTGCTCCTCGAGCCCCGGTGCCGTGCGGCAGAGCGCGCTCGCGCGGGCGCAACGGGGCTGCACGGGGCATCCCTCCGGCAGATCGAGCAACGACGGGGTCATGCCCGGGAACTGCCGCAGACGCCCGCGCTCCTGCCCGATCTGGGGCACACTGTCGAGCAGACCCCGCGTGTAGGGATGCACCGGGCGATCCAGTACGTCATCCACCGTGCCCTGCTCGACAATACGGCCCGCGTACATCACCGAGATCGTATCTGCGAGCCCCGCCACGACCGACAGATCATGCGTCACCCAGACGATGGCCGTGCCGAACTCGGCGGCCAGCGTGCGGATCTCGGCGAGGATCTGCCCCTGGATCGTCACGTCGAGCGCGGTGGTCGGTTCGTCCGCGATGATCACGGCGGGGCGATTGAGAAGCGCGATCGCAATGGCCACGCGCTGTCGCATCCCGCCGGAAAGCTGGTGAGGGTGAGAACGCAGCCGCTCCTCGGGAGCGGGGATCCCCACCTTTTCGAGGGCTTCGAGCGCGCGCGCCGTGGCCGCCCTGTGCGAGACGCTTTCATGCGCGTGGATGGCTTCGGTCATTTGCGTGTCGATGCGCAAGACGGGATTGAGGGTCATCATCGGGTCCTGAAAGATCATCGAGACCTGGCGGCCCCGGATCCTTTGCAGCTCGCGCGGCCCCAGCCCGACGAGTTCATTCCCTTCGATCCGGATCGAGCCCTCGACCACCCGGCCCGGCGGATCCACCAGCCCGAGGATCGAAAACCCCGTGACCGTCTTGCCCGAGCCAGACTCGCCCACCAGCCCCATGATCTCGCCGCCAGCCACCGAAAAGCTTACCCCGTCGACCGCTTTCACCACGCCGGCCTTCGTGAAAAAGTGCGTCTTGAGGCCCGATACCTCGAGCGCCGGCGCCGCGCTCATGTCTGAAGCCGCGGGTTCAGGACATCGCGGATCCGGTCGCCCACGAGGTTGATCGACACGATCGTGATGAGGAGCGCGATGCCCGGATAGGTGGAGATCCAGTAGCGCCCCGACAGGATAAATTCGAAGCCGTTGGCGATTAGCAGCCCAAGGCTCGGCTGCGTCACCGGCATGCCGAGGCCGAGAAACGACAGCGTCGCCTCCAGCGCGATGGCGTTGGCGACCTGCACGGTTGCCACCACGATGAGCGGCGCGATGCAGTTGGGCATCAGGTGGCCGAACATGATCCGGCGGTTCGACAGGCCCGCGCAGCGCGCCGCGTCGATATACTCACGCCGCCTCTCGACCAGCGCCGCTGAGCGGACGGTGCGGGCGAAATATGCCCACTGCACCGCGACAAGGGCGATGATCACCTTGTCGATCCCCTGCCCCAGAACGGCCAGCATGATCAGGGCGATCAGGATTGCCGGAAACGAAAGCTGGAACTCGATGACCCGGCTGATGAGGGTATCGACCCGCCCGCCGAAGAACGCCGCCGTGATGCCCACGGTGGTTCCGACCGTCAGCGCGACGACGCCCGCGACCACCCCCACCCCAAGGCTGATCCGCAGCCCGTAGAGGATGGCCGAGAAGAGATCGCGCCCCTGCCCGTCTGTTCCGAGCCAATGCACCGTTCCCGTCATGCCGACCTCGCCCGGCCGTAGCCGGCTGTCCATGAGATCGAGATTGACGAGATCGTAGGGATCCTGCGGCGTGATGAAGGGGGCAAAGACCGCGGCAAACACGATCAGCGTGCAGAGGAAGAGCCCGATCATCGCGATCGGGCTTTCGGCGTAATCAAAAGCGAATTTCGCGATTCCGGTGCGTTCCTTGTGCGGCGCGCGAGCCTGGGGCGGGGCTGCCGTGGTATCGTCTTGCTCGACACTCATTCATCAATCTCCGTCAGGCGGACCCGCGGGTCGATGAAGGAATAGGTGATGTCCACAACAAGGTTGATCACCACGAACATGAGCACTGTCAGCATCAGGTAAGCCACTACGATGGGCCGATCCAGCAGGTTGATCGAGTCGATGATCAGCTTGCCCATGCCGGGCCAGGAGAAGATCGTCTCGGTGACAACGGCGAACGCGATCACGGTGCCCAGCTCCAATCCGAGCACCGTAACGATCGGGATCAGGATATTGCGGAAGGCGTGAACGAAAATCACCCGGCGCACGGGCAGCCCTTTGGAATAGGCGAACTTGATGTAGTCTTGCTGGAGCGTTTCGCGCATCCCCGCCCGTGTGAGCCGGATGACCAGCGCGATCTTGAAAAGCGCAAGGTTCAGCGCGGGCAGGAACAGGTGCTTGAGCCCGTCCCATGTCAGGAAACTCACCTCGACCCCGAAGAGCGGAACGGTGTCGCCACGGCCGCCGGACGGCAGCACGCCCCATTCGACCGCAAAAAGCAGGATGAGCATCAGACCAACCCAGAACGAGGGCAGGCTGAAGCCGAGGATCGAGCCCGTCATGATCACCTTGGAGAACCACGCGTCCGGCCAGTAGCCTGCGACCATGCCGAGCGGAATGCCAAGGATCATCGCAAGAACGAGCGAGCTGATGGCAAGCTCCAGCGTGGCCGGCATCGCCTGAAGGATGAGCTGCAGCGCGGGCTCGTCGTAAATGAAGGAATTCCCCAGATCACCCTGCAGGGCACGCACCACGAAGACCCCGTATTGCTCGTAGACGGGCCGATCCAGCCCAAGCTTTTCGATGGCTTGCTGCTTGATCTCTGGTGTGGCGTCCGGATTGATCAGGATCTCGACGGGATTGCCGATCGCGTAGACACCCAGAAACACGATGACCGACATCGCGAAAATGATCACGATGCCCTGCATCAGCCGGCGGATCAAAAACAGCGTCATCGAGCCCCCCGCCCGTGGCGTCGTCAAGCGTGCCGAACAAACCGACCCTTGACCCTGCGGACAAAACCTAGTGCGATCCTGCGAGCGGACCGACGTGGCCGCAATGTCTTTTTGCCCAATCGTTCACCGGATGCGTAATTATGAGACTTGAAGGGCGCTCAGCGATTATTACCGGAGCATCTTCCGGGCTCGGGCGCGCAATGGCGCGCCGGTTTGCGGCCGAAGGCGCCGTTGTGACCGTCGCGGACCTCACGACCGAGCCGCGGGAAGGCGGCGCCCCGACCGTGGACGTGATCGAAGACCTCGGCGGTCGCGCGACCTTCGCGCCGTGCGACGTCTCGGATTGGGGTGCCGTGGAGGCACTTGTCTCCGATCACGTCGCGCGCAACGGGCGGCTCGACATCATGGTGAACAACGCCATGACCACGCGCTTCGAGCCGCGCGCCCTTCTCGACACCTCCCAAGAGCAGTGGAACGCAGTGCTCGCGGTGAATCTCACGGGCATCTTTCACGGCTGCAAGGCCGCGGTTGCACAGATGATCGGTCAGGACGTGGTCGGGGAGGTGCGCGGGCGGGTGATCAACCTGTCGTCGCAACTGGGCATACGCGCCGCACCGGGCAATTGTTCTTACGGGGTCTCGAAGGCGGGGGTTGATTACCTGACCCGCTCCATCGCAACCGACTACGCCAAGGACCGTGTGATGGTGAACGCCATCGCGCCCGGCAAGATCCTGACCGGCAAGACCGGCCCGGCGATCGCGCCGGATACCATCGCCTTTTCGGAATCCCGGACGCCCTGGCCCCGGCTCGGCACGCCCGACGACATCGCGGGTGCGGCGCTCTTTCTGGCCAGCGACGATGCCAGCTTCATTCAGGGCGAGACGCTTGCGGTGGATGGAGGCTGGCTCGCCAGTTGAACCCCGGCAAGATCAGTACAAGCGCGGCTACCACGAGGAACAGCGCCGACACCTCGAGCACGCCAACCTTTTCGCCAAGGATCCACGCCGCGAGAAAGACCCCGAGAGGCGGCACAAGCAGGGTCCCGGTAGAGGCTAGAGACGTCGGCAGACGGCGCACCACGGCAAACCAGACCGCCTGACAGAAAATCATCGGGATCAGCGCGGAATAGGCGAGCGCGGCGCCGGTCGTGGCGTCGATGCGCAAAAGGCTGGCGGGGTCGCCGAATACCAGAGCGGCCAGGATGAGCGGCACCGATGCCAGAAGGAATTGCCACCCCGAGAGCGCGAGCACGCCCATCTCCCACTTCACCGCCTTGACGATGATCGTGGCCACACCCCACGCCATAGCCCCCGCGATCATCAGGAGCCCGCCGGCCAGCTCCTGCCCGAGCGCATCGAGCGCAGGCCACAAGAGCAAAGCCATGGCCACCATGCCGAGCGCGAGGCCCGACATCCGGCGCGGCGTGACAGCCTCCTTGAGAAAGAGGATCGAAAGCAGGGTCGCCCAGAGCGGCATCGTGAAGCCGAGGACAGCCGCGCGGCCCGCGTCCACCCATGCGATTCCGTACCCTGAGAACGCATTCCAAAGGACGCCCTGGAAGAGCGTCAGCCACAGCAGCGGGCGAAGGTCGGCGCGGCTGATGGCGATGGATTGCTTCAGCGCGACGGCAACAAGCAGACACCCAGCGCCGCCAACCAGCACGAGCGTTGCACGAAACGTCCAAGGCTCGATGGTCGTCAGCCCGATTTTCATCATCGGCCAGTTGAGGGCCCAGAAAAGCGCAAGCAGGCCGACAGTGGTGACTTGCGCCGTCGGGCTCATCGGCCTCTAATCCCCGACATGCGCATTCTCATCATTGATCCCCAATTCGACGCCGAGCCAGACGTCGAGCGGGCTGTCGTCGGGCCCGACGCCCACCTTGAAGTCTGGCGTACGCTGGATCGCGGGTTTCCGCCAGTCTCGGAGTTCGAGGCCTGCGATGCCCTTGTGAATTGCCGCAGCCGCAATGCGATCCGTCGCGAAACGGTCGCGCACATGGATCGGTGCAAGATCGTCAGCCAGGCGGGCGTCGGATTCAACCATATCGACATCGCGGCCTGCGCCGAGCGCGGCATTCCCGTTTGCAATGCGCCCGACTACGGAACGGCGGAAGTGGCCGACCACGCGGTGACGCTCGCCATGTGCCTGACGCGCGGGATCGTCGCCTACGATGCCAAGCTGCGTAGCCGTGAGATCGGATGGAACGCGCGCGATCAGAAGACGGTACGGCGCACGCGCGGCCTGACCTTCGGGATCGCAGGGCTCGGACGGATTGGAACGGCAGCGGCTCTGCGAGCGCAGGCTTTCGGCTTCCGCATCGCGTTTCACGATCCCTACCTGCCGCCCGGCACCGAGAAATCCTTTGGCTTCGAGCGGGCCGACAGCCTCGCCGGGCTGATGGCGATGAGCGACGTGCTGAGCGTCCATACCCCGCTGACGTCGGAAACGGCTCAGCTCATCGGGTCCGAAAGCCTCGCGCACGCCAAACCCGGAATGCTGCTGGTCAACACGTCGCGCGGCGGCACGATGGATCTCGATGCGGTAGAAGCCGCCCTGCGCGATGGACGGCTCGGCGGCGCCGCGCTCGACGTCCTGCCAGAGGAGCCTATCGACTACACCCACCCCCTTTTAGCCGCGTTCGAAGCATCCGAGACCTGGCTCGACGGGCGCCTCGTGTTGACACCGCACGCCGCGTTCTACAGCCCCGACTCGGTGATCGACATGCGCCGCATCGCGATGGAAAACGTCATGAGGTACATGACAACCGGCGTTCTGCGCTCGTGCGTCAATGCGGATCTGCTCGGCGGCGGGCCCAAACCCGCGGGCGGCGGCTTCGTCGAGAATTACACCGGGGCGAGCAAAGGCGCATGACGACGCGCGGGCTAGGTCTCCCGCTCGGCATGAAACGCGGCAACCGTATCCTCATCGGGGGGATAGGTTCCGGCCAGCGGCGCCCCGGCGCGCAGGCGTGCCGCGCAGAATTGCTCGAGTTCTTCGCGCTCCCGGGCCTTCTCCGCCACCTCTCCGACAACGCCAAGCGGAATGGCTGCCACGCCGTTCCTGTCGCCGATCATCACGTCTCCGGGGAAGATCGCGACCCCGCCGCAACCGATCGGCGCGTTGAGCGCCGTGATGTGCCGGTGCGAGGTGAATGGCAGCGACGCATCGCCCGCGGCGTAGACAGGCAGGCCGATCCCCTCGATTGCGGCCCGGTCGTTCACTCCGCCGTCGACGACGATCCCGGCCACGCCACGCACCCGGAATGCCGTCGCGACCATATCCCCGAGGAGCGCCGTCTCGGTCACCCCCGCGGCCTCGCAAACCAGGACCTCGCCCGGACCGGTTTCGTTGAAGGCCCTGGCCTGAAAGTTCTCCAGCCGACCTTCCGCGATGGCCGCCCGCGTGTCTTCGCGGATCGGAACCGTGCGCAGTGTCATGGCCGGGCCGACCATCGTGGGGGCATCGGGCGCCAACGGGCGCACCCCCCGCAGAAACACGTTCTCATAGCCCATGCGAAACAGGGTCGATACAACCGCCGGGACCGAGCAGCCCTCCAGAAGCGTGCGATGGGCGTCTTCGATGTGGTGGGTCATGGGGCCTCCGTAGCCGATCCGAACAGGAGAGATGATGACCCGATACGGCGCTGACCTCAAAGAGCTTTGGCCGCTTGAGCCCGATATGATTTTTCTCAACCACGGCTCATACGGCGCCGCACCGCACGCCGTGTTGGACGCCCAGGCGGATTGGCGGCGCCAGCTTGAGGCGCAACCATGCCAGTTCATCAACGCCGTCGCCCCCGCCGAAATCCGGGCCGCGGCCGCGACGCTTGCGGATTTCATCGGCGCTCAGCCCGAAGATACCGTCTTTGTCGAGAACACCACATGCGGGCTCAATGCCGTGCTGCGGTCTCTGTCACTCGAGCCCGGAGACGAGATCGTCATCTCGGATCACATCTACAACGCCACGCGAAACTCCGTGAGCTTCGTGGCCGAGCCTACGGGGGCGACCGTCAAGGTGGCCGAGATCGGATTGCCCGTCGCGTGCGAGGACGAGATCCTCGATGCTGTCACCGGAGCGCTGACCGATGCCACGCGCCTTCTGGTCATCGACCACGTTGCGTCGATCACGGCGGTGCGGTTTCCGGTGGCCCGGATCGCAGAGGTCGCGCGCGCCCGGGGCGTGCCGGTTCTGGTTGACGGCGCGCATGCGCCGGGCATGTTGCCGCTCGATGTGCCCGCGCTCGGCGTCGACTGGTACGTCGGCAATTGCCACAAATGGCTGTGCGCGCCCAAGGGGGCGGCGTTTCTCTGGGCGGCTGCGGGCCGTCAGGCCGACCTTCACCCGACGGTCATCTCCCACGATCTGGGCAAGGGGTTCACCTACGAATTCGACAAGATCGGCACGCGGGATGCCTCGGCATGGCTTTCCGTGCCCGCCGCACTCGCCTTTCACGACGATCTCGGCGGGCCACGGATGCGCGCGCGCTGCCATGACGTCGCCGTGGCGGAGGCCCACGCGCTCGCCGAGCGTTGGGGCACCGAGACGGGCGCGCCGGACGCGCTCTTCGGGACGATGGCAACGGTGCGGATGCCGGGGGATCTGCCCGTTGATCGGGAGGTGTCGGAGAGGATGAAAGCGTGGCTTTGGGCAAAGCACCGCGCCGAGATCCACATCATGCCCTTTGCAGGCGCCTTCTGGGTGCGGCTTTCGGTGGCGGCCTACACATCGGAGGAGGAATGCCGTGCCGTTGGCCCCCTCATCGAGGCCGCGATCGAGGCTGAACGCAGCGGAGAGACCGCGTAGCGGGAAAACGCGCTTTGGAGTGTGCGACGTGCGTTCCAGCGGCGGGTCACACTCTCCAGCCTCAACCGGAGCGATCACCCCCGCGCGCATCGCGATCCGAGGGTTTCAAACCGCCGGGTCAGAGCGCCTCGATTTCCCGGATCAGACGATCCAGCTCTGCGCCAAGAGCTTCTGGCCCTTCCGCTCCCCCTGACGCCGAGATCAATTGATCGAGCGCGATGCTGCCCAACGCGGGAAGGAGCGTCGCATAGAGCTCTTGGCGCAATCGGGTCGCGCGTGCCGGGGGATGCGCCAGAAGGGCAGCGGCCAGTCGCATCATCCGGTCATCGGTGAAAACGAGATCCCACGCGGTACGCTCTGGCCCCAGATCGAAAGCGGGCGCCGGTGGGCGTGGGGCGGCGCGCAGGTGGCGCGTGGCGTCCGCGTCGAGCTGACCATCAACGATTACAACGCCGTAGACCTCGGCGGCGTCCGCAACACTCACAAATCCGGCGCGCACATCTCGCAGCACGGCGCTCTCGGCGCGGTCGAACGGATCGCCGTAGCCGCCGCCCCCGGCGCTCATCAGCGTGACGGTGTCACCCGGCTCCGGCTCGACCATGGAGATCTTGCCCAGTTCGCGCGCGTCGGGGCGCCCCAAGTTCAGGACGACACGCGCCGGGGCGCCCGGGCGCCCGCCCATCACGCCGTAGGGGCGAAAGACGTAGCGCTCCAGCCCACGCCCGAGCACGGCGCTCCCGGGCTTGTCGATCCGCATGGTGAAGATCAGCCCCGTGCCGCCCCGCCACTTGCCCGCCCCGCCTGAGCCCGGTCGCAACCCGTAATGCGTGACGACGGCGCCAACCTCGGCCTCGCTCGCTTCGGTGGGTGTGTTGAAGCAATTGGCAAGGCTTGTATCGCGCCCGTCGACGCCGTCCGCGCCGCAGCGCGCGCCCGTCCCCCCGACGAGGGACTGCATCACCTGAACGCGCCGCGTCCCCAGCGCGGCATCGTACTCGGCGAGCACCGTGGGCACGACCGTACCGCCAGAGGGCGCGGGAATGAGCTCTGGCGCGGCCTGCGCCAGACAACCTGTCAGCACGTCGCCGACGCGGATCGCCGGTGCCGACCGGATCCCCACGGGGGCCGGAAAGATCGGATTAAGCAGGCTCCCCTTTGGCACAGCCACCGTGATGCTCTCGAAGATCCCGTGGTTCAGCGGGACAGATGGATCATAGCTCGCCACGACCTGCATCAGCCGAAGCGTCAGCCAGACATGCCGCGTTCCGCCGGTCGGAACGTTGTAGGCGGCGGGCACTTGCGGATCGGTGCCGGTGAAATCGAGGTGTACGGCCCCATCCTCGACAGTCATTTCGCAGCGCACACGTACGGGGATCTTGCTGACGAAATCGTCGTCGAGGTAGTCCCAGAACGTATAGCGACCGTCGGGAATGCGCCTCAGCACTTCCCGCGCCTTGGCCTGCGCGTAGTCGACCAACGCACCCTGAGCGGCCTCGAACACATCGATCCCGTGCCGGGCTATCAGCTCCGAAACGCGCCGCGCCCCTGTTTCCAGCGCCGTGAGCATGGCCTGCACGTCGCCCATATTGGCATCCGGCATCCGGCAATTGGCGCGGTAGAGAGTGACGACATCCGCATTCATCTCGCCCGCCCGAACGAGCTTCAGCGGAGGCAGGATCAAGCCCTCCTGGAACAGCTCGGTCAGGTCCGGCGCAATCGACGAGGGCACCATACCGCCGATGTCGGCCGTGTGCACAAAGGCCCAGCCCACGGCGACGATCCGCCCTTCATGGAAGTAGGGGCGCAGGAGCTGAAGATCCGGCATGTGCGACGACAGCCCACCCGAGTCGTAGGGGTGATTGGTGATCACCACGTCGCCGTCCTCAAAGGGCCCGGCCGCGCGCAGGGCAGGCCCCGCATCCAGATCGAGGAACCCGGACACGCCAAGCGCCGCCGGATAGCCAAAGAACTTGCCGGCGGGCGTGGCCAGCGCGGTGCCGAAGTCGGCGGCCTCGCGCACATAGGTCGTTCGCGCCGTGCGGGAAAGCGCGATGCCCATCTCTTCGGCGGCGGCGCGAAACTGGTGCCCGAGGATCTCCAGCGTGACGGGGTCGATCTCGGGGGAGGCGACGCCGTCTCTCATGGCATGATCGGCGCGACGTCGACCCGCCATGCCACGTCTTCGATGATCGCGGGGTAACGCTCCATCACGCGCACATCATGGCCGGGAATGATCGCGTCGGCACTGCCGGCGACAGACAGCAGGCGGGCATAGCCCTCCAGCTCATCGCCGACATGGAATGCTGCGGGAAACGGGCGGCCGTTCTCCAGCCCCTCGTAGAAGACCGCAGAATCCGAGGCCAGCACCACAGGCCCCCTGTCCGTCGCGACGACAAGTGCCTGCAGCCCTGCGCAATGCCCCCCGATATGGAGCAGGTCGAGGCCGGGCCCGAGCCCCGCATCGCCTTCGTGCCAGACCAGCCGTTCGGCATAGATCCGGTCGACCATCACCTTCACGTCTTCCGCGCCGTAGCCCGCCCGCAGATGCCTGTGTTTCATCCACGGGCCAGTGACATAGGCCATCTCGGCAGCCTGAACGTGGAACGTCGCATCGGGAAAGAGGTGGTGATTGCCAGCGTGGTCATAGTGGAGATGGGAGAGCACCACCGTTTCGATGCGCGCGGGATCCGTGCCGAGCTGGCGAATGGCCTCGCCCGGACAGATCAGGAACTCCCGGGCACGGGCTTCGGCGACATCCGGGGCAAAGCCCGTGTCGAGCACGATGGCCCGCTCCGCGTTGCGCACAAGCCAGACGTAGTAGGCCATCTCCATCGGGCCGTCATGGACATCGCCACCGATGAAACTCTCGGAGCGTTTGCGGACCGACTTGCCATAGCGGATCGCATAGATCTCGTAGCTCACAGCGTCAGTCCTCCATCCACGGTGATCGTACTGCCCGTCACGTACGAGGCACTCGGCCCCACGAGATAGAGCGCGGCCCCGGCGACCTCTTCGGGTGTCGCGATCCGGTGCATGGGAATGAGATCGAGCTTGCCTTGCCGAAACGCGGGATCGGCGAGGGCGGCCCTGTTGATATCTGTCTCGACGGTCCCCGGAGCGATCAGGTTCACCGTCACGCCTTCGGGCGCAAGCTCCATCGCCATTGCGCGCGCCAGCATGCGGACCCCGCCCTTGGAGGCGACGTAATGCGCAAGATGCCGCGTCGGGTGGTCCTGATTGACCGATGACACGAAGACGATGCGCCCTCCACCCTGCCCGGCCATGACGCGCGCGGCCTCCTGGCCGACAGCAAAGGCGCCCCGCAGGTTGACGGAATGGACCCTGTCCCACTCGGCATCGTCGATCTCGAGAAACGGCACGCGTGCCAGCGTGGCCGCGCAATGCACGAGGATGTCGAGCCCGCCGAATGTCTCGGAGGCTTTTTGCACGACGGCGCGCGCCGCGCCCGGATCGGTGAAATCCCCCTCCAGCGCGAAGGCGCCGCCCCCGACGTCGCGCGCGAGGGCCTCCGCCCCGTCTGCCTGCCCCAGATGATGGACGGCTACGCGCGCCCCGGACGCAGCAAGCGCACGCACGACGGCGCGGCCGATCCCATCGCTTCCCGCTCCCGTCACGAGAGCGCGGCGTCCTTCAAGCTCCATCCCGGTCGGATCCCGTTTGCAATCGCATCCACATGGCCCGAGGGTATGCCGAAAGTGCACGCTTGGAACAGGGGTAGCGACATGACCGACGACACGACGCTCGACGCGGCCACCCGCACGCGCCTGATGAGCCTCCCCGTTCCGACCCTTACGGCGACGCTGGCCGCCAAGGGGATCGCCAACGGCTTTCTTGCCGGATTGCGGCCGCTCGACACCGGCAATGCCCGCTTCGTGGCGACAGCCTACACGATGCGTGCCCTGCCCGTGCGCGAAGACATGCTGCGGGCCGTGTCCGACGGCACAGGCCCGAACCTTCATCGCAAGGCGATGCGTGACGTGGCAGCGGGCCAGGTGATCGTGACCGATTGCGGCGGGGACGCGGGCATCTCGTTCTTCGGCGAGCTGATCTCGACGTTTCTGAAAGGCAAGGGCGTCGCTGCTATCGTGACGGACGCCGGGATCGCCGATGTCGCTGACGTCGCCGCCACCGGGCTCCCCGTGTTCTGCCAGGGCTCCGCACCGATCCCGGGGCCCGCGCGGCGCCTTGTGGCGGATCTCATGCGTCCGATCGATTGCATGGGCGTGACGGTCTGCCCGGGGGATGTGCTCGTGGGAGACGAGAATGGCGTGGCCGTCCTTCCGCGAGCAATGGCGGTTGAGATTGCCGAGGCCGCTGCCGAGAAAGAGGCGCTCGAACGGTTTCTCCTGCAACGGCTGAAGGATGGCGCCCCGCTCGATGGCACGTATCCTCCCGATGCGGCCACACTCGACGCCTATCGTGCCTCACGCGAGGGCTGAAGCGACAGCGTCCTCGCCGTAGATATCCCGCGCCTCCGCTTCGCTGATGCGGCCGTCGCGCAGGTCGGCGCCGAGAGCCTCGATCTGGCGCTGCGACGGTGGGCCGTACCCTGCCCCGCCCAGCGTTTCGATCAGCAGGCGGTCGCCGCGCGCCATCTCGCGGGTGGACTTCGACGGCAACTCCTCCGTGCCGCCGCCCGCCCGCGTGAGCACGGCGCGCGTGACGCTGCCCGCCCCCCCGCCTTGGGCACCCGGCGCAGGAAACTTGTGGCCATCCGAGCGCAGCGTCATGCCCGTGCCGTCGCCGAGTGCTTCGATCTCGCGCGCGATGCCCATGCCGCCGGTCTGCATTCCCGCGCCGCCAGACCCCTCGACCAACGCATAGCGCGTGCAGCGCAGCGGATACGCCGTTTCAAGGACTTCCACGGGCAGGTTGGTCGAATTCACCGTGTGGACGTGGACAGCATCCATGCCGTCACGGTCGGCCATGGCGCCCGCCCCGCCGCCAATCGATTCCGGATAGACGAAGCCCGCTCCGGAAAAGACCACGAGCGAGGTGGAATCGTTGCTCGCCGCCATGCGCCGCTCTTCGGGCAGGGCCGGCAGCAAGGCGTCGAAGATCGCACCGGCGAGCCGGTTCGACGTGACGGCCCGCGCTGCAACCGCGGCGGGCGCCCTCGGCGAAAGGATCGACCCTTCGGGCGCTACGATTTCGACGGCCTCCAGCAGGCCGCTATTGGCGGCGACACCGGGGTCTATCAGGGCCTTTATGCAATAGGCGACCGTCGCCTCGAGCGAGGATGCACTGAGGTTCACCGCGCCCTTCGCCTCCGGCCCTGAGCCGGTGAAATCCAGGGTCAGCCGCCCCGCATCGATGATGGCCGCAACACAGAGTGGCACCGGCTCGGACCCTGCCCCGTCGTCGTCGAGGTACCGCGTGGCGCTGTAGCGCCCATCCGCCAAGCGCGAGAGCCCGGCCCGGATCCGTGCAGCGGTATGCGCGAGAACCGCTTCGCCTGCGGCATTGACCTCGGAGAGGCCGCATTCCGCGATGACGCCGCGCAGCAGATCCACCCCCCGGACATTGGCGCCGACCTGCGTGGTCAGGTCGAGCTGCCGCTCCATCGGCGCGCGCGTGTTGGCGGAAATGAGGTCGATCACATCCCGGTCCGGGAGCCCGCCACGCGCAATGCGGATCGGCGGCAACCGGATGCCCTCGTGGAAGATGTTCGGAGACTGGCCGGACACGGAGCCCGCCACCGCCCCGCCCACATCGGCATGATGCGCGATGTTGCCAACGAAATGCGTCAGCCTGCCCTCGGCGAACACCGGAGTAAGGACAGAGATATCCGGCAGGTGCGTCCCGCCCGCGAGGTAGGGATCATTCATCACGAAGGCATCGCCGTCCGCGATCTCGCTCAGCGGGTAACGCTCCAGCACGGCTCGCACCCCCCAAAGAAGCGAGCCAATGTGGATCGGCATGTGATCGGCCTGCGCGATCAGGCGGCCCCGCGCATCAAAGATCGCGGTGGAGCAATCCCTCCGTTCCTTGATGTTGGACGAAAAGGCCCCGCGGATCAGCAGCAGACCGACATCTTCCGCAACCGCGAGGAGCCGCTCGTGGATCACGCCCATCCGGATCATGGCGTGGCCGTCGACACGTTCTCCGTCACTCGCCCGGCTCATGGCGCCGTCCTCCGGTGCGTGAGGTCGAGGGTGCCATCGTCCAGAACGGTGCAGGCCCACCCCGGTGGGACGACGGTCGTCGATGTGGCCTCTTCGATGATGGCCGGCCCAGCAAGCTTTGCCCCTGGCGCAATGGCACTGCGACGCCAGATCGCCGTCGCGCGGTCTTGTCCGTTGAAGGTCACGGTGCGTTCCCTGGGGGCTTCACCGGTTGGCTCTGGTGCGCGCGGCGCAGGTGCGCTCCCGAGACGCGCGTGCGCACGCAGCCGATAGGTCACCATTTCGACCTCGCATTGCGGCAACTCGAAGCCCTGGATCTCGGCATGGGCCATATCGAAGTCGGCACGCAGGTCGCTGCCCGACATGTGCTCGTGCACTGGGATGGCGATCTCGAAGTTCTGGCCTGCGTACCTGCACTCGACCGCAAGATCGAAGGCCCTGTCCCCCTGATCGACGCCTTCGCCACCGAGCCACGCCGCGCCGTCCGCCCGCATATCCCGGAACGCGGATGCAAGATCGGTCTCGGCGCCGAGGGTCGCGATCCGGGTGCGTGAGAAATCCCGCGCGATATCACTGACGAGGATCGCGCGGGCGCACAACGTACCCGGCGCAACCGGGACAACCATCTGCCCGATGCCGAGCGCCGCCGCGACCTCCGCCCCGAGCAGCGGCCCCGCTCCGCCGTAAGCGACAAGGCAGAGCCGGCCAGGCTCGACCCCGCGCGACAAGGCTGCCGACCGGATGGTGCGTGCCATTCCGGCGGTCGCGATGTCGAGCAGGCCCTCGGCGGCCGCCTTGGCAGTGAGGCCAAGCGGCTCGGCCACCCAGCGTTGTATCGCCACCTCCGCAGCCCCGAGATCGAGCATCATCTCTCCGGCAAGCCCCGTCCCGGCCCCGATCCGCCCGAGCACGAGCGCCGCGTCCGTGACGGTGGCCGATGCGCCGCCCCGCCCGTAGGCAGCCGGCCCCGGATCGGCGCCAGCGCTCTCTGGCCCCACCGTGAGCGCGCCACCCGGATCGAGCTTCGCGATGGATCCGCCGCCCGCGCCGATCACCTCGACATCCACCATCGGCGCGAGCACGGGATGCCCGTTCACCTCTCTGGTGCGCGCCGTGCGCGCCTCTCCATCGGGAAGGATCGCGATGTCCGTGCTCGTGCCACCAACATCGAATGTCACCAGATCCCCGAGGCCGTGCCTGCCAAGAATCGTGCCGATCCCGCGCACCCCTGCCGCCGGGCCCGAGAGCGCTGTGCGCACGGGCAGCGCCTTGGCCGTCTCCAGATCGACGAGACCGGCATTCGACGTCACCGTGTAGAGCGGCGCCGTGACGCCTTCCGCCCGAAGCCCCTCCTCCAGCGCGGAAAAGTAGCGCTCTGCTCTTGGCCCGACGAACCCGTTGAGGGCCGTTGTGGCACAGCGCTCGAATTCCCGGATCTCCGGCGCGACCACGTGCGAGGCGGTCAGGAACGCGGTTGGCAAGGCGCGCTTGAGTTCTTCGATGGCACGCGCCTCATGTTGTGGCGCGCAATAGGCATGCAGAAAACAAACGGCGACGGCGTCGTATTCCGCGCGAGACAGAGCCGTGGCGAGGTGAGCAAGCTCCTCTGTGTCGAGCGGCGTAACGATCTCGCCCTCGGCCGAAATACGCTCACTCACTTCGAACCTGTCCCGCCGTGCGGCAAGCGGTGCGGGTCGTCGGACGCGGTAGTCATAGACATGAGGGCGTGCCTGACGCCCGAGATCGAGCACATCGCGAAATCCCCGCGTGGTCAGCACGGCAAGCCGCGCGCCCTTGCGCTCAAGGATCATGTTCGTCGTGACGGTCGTCCCGTGACCGAAGAATACAACATCGGCTCCGCTTGCCCCTGCCTTGCTCAGAACTCCTGTTGTCCCAAGGAGGATCGCGCGGGCGGGATCCTCCGGTGTGGAAGGCTGCTTGTGATGCCAGATGCGCCCGCTGGCCGGGTCGGCGGCGACAACATCCGTAAACGTCCCCCCGACGTCGATGCCAATGCGCAGCCGGCGCATCTAGACGGGTCCGTTTCGGAAATAAGGGTCGGATCTGCGGTTTTGCACACCCAAAAGATGCAGTGCCGAGGATTGCGCCGCAAGACTGGTGATGGGGCAATTCTGTTCCCATCTCTGACCACGAACGCCTTGCGCTTCCAGCCTGGGCGACTTCGGCGGGGGCATTCTACGCCACGGGGTATGTCCGGAAAGCAATGTCCTCGTTTAGATCCGTCACCTTGGCAATCTGGCCGGAGGCCTCCTTGATATCGCTCATCGCCTCCGCCATCGGCGCCACCGTTGTTTGCCCCGCACGGGTCACTTCCGTGGATCGGCTGGCGACCGGCACGGAGACCTTGAAGCTTCCGTCAGCGGTATTGACCGATGCAGTCAGCTCCTGGATCGAGGCTGTGGCTTCCTCTAGATTTGCTCTTTCGATCAACGCATGACGGACGATTTCCAGCGTGTCCGACATCCTCGATAATTCATCGGTGCCCGTATCCAGTAGCTCTGTCTTGCCGATTTCCCCTGTCGAAAGCAGATCCGTCCGTAGGATCAAGTGCGAGAATCGTCGGTTCAACCGTTGCGCCATGACCGCGCTGATACCGATCATCGCAATCAGGCAGAGCACCCATGCGAGTGCCATGATCACTGCCATATCCCGCCGCGCAGCTGCGAGATCCCCCATGAGGGCGTCAATCTTGCGAACACCGCCGTCCTGACACCTGTCCGCTTGCACCTGCAGCTCCGCAAGAGCTGCGGCGAACGGCCCTTCGTAAGCCGCGACGACCCGGGCCTGGGCGAGGCGGCGCAGATGCAAGGGCCCCGCCCTTGAAGCTCAGGATCCGGCAGCACGCGCCGCTTCGAACACGCGCACCTCGGGACCGTCCAGCGCACCCATAGTGACCAGAAACAGCCGCTGCGAGATCGACGCTTCGGTTTCGACGACGCTTGCGCCCGCGGCATCCGCGGCCTCGAATCCGGCAGTTCCAAAAGCGGGGGCGGAGCTGGTTAGGATTGTCGGCACCTGCGTTGCATTCCGGACCTCGCGGAGCTCCACCGCATTCGTGGACCCGCCGAACACATCGGACACCACCGGGCTACGCACACCGCCGCCGCTCATTTCGGCTACGACAAGAATTGACATATCGGGCCCGCCGACGGCGCTCTTGTTGATGACATCGCGCAACTGGATGACTGCGACCTGACCGAGCGAGAGCGATTTCACCGGGTTGCCGGGATGAAAGATGAAGCGCCGATTGTGCGCCCGATTTCGTGGCCGACAAGGTCTATATCTGCGCGCATACTGGGGTTCTTGATGTTGAAATCCGGGATCGTCACATCGAGTGGCGCAGGGATTGTGGCGATGCTCGACGGCCTTCCGACGAGGTCCGAGATCCCTCCGCTCGATCCGCTTGCGATGACGCCGAGCGCGTGGCCTGCACGCTCTCCTATCTCGGCGCGGTGCGGTTCGATGGTGACGGAGGCAACGGTCATCGAGCCGCTGACACTCAACGCCATGGCAGGGAATGCGAGTGCAATTCTGGCAAGGCCGCACAGGGCCAATTTGCTAGAAACGTGTGTCTTTTTCTCCCGGGCAGATCATGATCGACGAGTGTGCGAGAAGTCCGGAGGAACTGGGAAAGCTTGACGCGAACCGCGTGACGCCCGCACGGATCGCCTCGTGCAAACAGGGTTGCACTTGAGGGGCTCGGAAAGGGGATTCTCCCAATCCGGACGGACCGAGCGCATAAGGCCGCGTAGAGCGCACAACACGGTCCCGCGCGCTCGACGCCCAAGCACGCGGCAGAGACAGCATTTCCGTTGGAAGAAGCCGGTACCCATCTGCGCCGTGGGGCGCGCCTGAAGCAGGCAGACAGAGCCAAACGGCGCTTCCGGCGGGTACGCAAGGACCTTGTCCGCGGTGGCGCGAGCGGCTGGCTGCTCACAGAGCCGCATTCCGTTCGGTCGCATGTCCACAAGCCCCGTGCCGAAGCACCCTCGAGCGCGAATCGGACGCCGCGACAGACTTACGAGATCATCCCGTCGTGTCCCAGCGCCGCATCCGTTGCTTCGGTCAACGCGTCCAGATCACGTTGCAGCTTTGCGATCAGGTGCGCACGCGCGTCCGGAGAGAGGGCCCTCGGCACTTCGGCGTCCCAGCGTTGGTAGGTCACGACGCCACGACCGCCGCGTTTGGGCAGAACCATCCGATCCCATGACCGGCCCAGGATCCGGTATCGCTCCACCGAGAAGTTGCACAGCCAGATGGGCGCCCCGGTCAACCGCGTCCAGTCGACCAGGCCGGCCTGCACCTGATGAGCCGGTCCAAGCGGGCCGTCTGCAGCAAAGCCGAGCGAGGCCCCCGACCGCACCGCGCGCAACAACTCGGAGGCTTGGGCACGGTTGGCCTTACGATCACTCATGGCCAGGGTCTCGAAGCCGAAACGGGCGACGGCCCCTCCCATCGTGCGCCCCGGCAACGCGGTGGAGGTGATTGTAATCATCCGCCCCCAAGAAGGATCAAATAGAAAGGGCGCGATTGCGAGACGCCCGTGCCAGAAACACAGAATGACGGGCTGTCCGCCCAAAACTTCTCGTTCGAGCGCGTCGCGTCCCGTGACGGCCCACTCCGTTGTCTCGTGAAACCGGCGCAGGTACCGCGCGATGAGGCGCTCAACCGGCGCTCGCATGGTCGGGCTGGCCAGAACGCGATCCGCTCGCCTCTGTATCCGTTTGATCACGTTCTTCTTCTTGGCCAGCGGTCCTGCTCCCTGTTCAACTGGAAGCGACGGAAAATCGGGCTCTGTCGCACCACGAAAGCGTACGGTTCGGGCAGCATCGCACACGGAGGCCCGGGCACCCGAACGCGCGCCCAAACCGAAGGGACCGCACTGGCGCGATACGTCTCACCGGCCGCGATGACGGAACGTGAAGCGGCACAGGTAGAAGCGTTTGCGGCGATAGAGGATCGCACCGCCCTTGCAACTGTCGAGGTAGAAGGCAAAGCGCTCGGGGCCCACGATCTCGATGGCTTTGTCCCGGTTCGCGATCAGCCCGTCAGCCCAGGCCGCAAGTGTCATCGCGTAGTCCGAGGGCCGGTTTTCCATCTCTACAAGCTCGAAATGGGGTGCGGCGGCTTCCACCACCTCGGCGATCTCCGGCAGATCGCTTTCGGGGAAGATGTCGTGGATCTTGATCATGTCGCGGTCGGACGGGGCGACATCGCCCCATGCCATCGTCTGGAGCGACACCTGCCCGCCGCGCCGCAGCCACCCAGCGCACCGGCTGAAGAACCCGTCATACGCGCCCATCCGTTCGGCGCGAGACGCCCCCGGCTTGGCGAAATGCTCGAACGCGCCGACACTCATGATCGAATCGAAGGGCTCGCCGGGCTCAAAGCGTTCATAGGTCCTGAGCTGCGCACCCAGACCCTCGACCCCGAGCCCTTCGATGTAGGCGTGTTGCAACGGGCTGAGGGTCAGCCCCGTGGCGGACGCCGCGCCGCGTTCGGTCATGGCCGCGCGGAGCAGCGTGCCCCAGCCACAGCCGACATCGAGCACCCTGCCCCCTTCAGAAACAAGCGCGGCATCCAGGTGGTGCCGGATCTTGTCCGCCTGCGCCTCGTCAAGCGACATTCCCGGAGCGCTGAAGCGTGCTGCCGTATAGGTCATGCTCTTGCCGAGCCAGAGCCGGAAGAACTCCGCCGGCATATCGTAGTGGAACTCAATCGCCTCCTGCGAGGCCCCGGAGTTGGGATCGGTCATGTCAGACCTGCTCGTGCAGGAGCCGATTCAGGCGAGATGCGATTTCGTCGATCGAGAAGGTCAGCTCCACGAAGTCGTCGGGCATCAGAAGGCCGGTATCTTCTTCGAGCCGCTCGATGAGATACACACCGCCGATGGAGTCGATCCCCAGCGTGTCCACGGTGTCGGCGCCCTTGATGTCGCCCTCGATCAGGTGCTCGGGCAGATCGGTCTTGCGCGCGAGGTCGCGGATGATCGCGATCACATCCGCCGCCGTCCATGTGCCCGCTGCTTTGGTATCCGTCATAGTTCCCCCTCCCTGTATCGCGCCGCTGTCAGGGGGCGCATCAGTTTGCCACTTGATGTGCGGGGCAACCGCCCGCCCTTGACCGCGCGGATCACATCGATCTGCAGCCCCAGCTCTCGCGTCACTGCCCCGGCCGCAAGGCGCACCTGGTCTGCGTCCAGTGTCCGCGCTTCGACGAGAAGCACAATCTCTTCCTTGCCGAGATCTGCACGCCGTGTGGCGAACGCGGCAGCCCGGCCCGTGCGCAGTTCCAGCGCGTCTTCCGCGATGGTCTCGACCAAGGCGGCCGGGAAGCTCTCCGCGCCGCGCTTGATGACGTCCTTCACCCGGCCCGATACGTAGAGCAGACCGTCCGACAGGAAGCCGAGGTCGCCGGTGTCGAGCCAGCCGCCGTCTTCGAAACGAGGCAACCCGAGATAGCCGGAAATGACCGAGGGGCCGCGGGTCAGGATACGCCCCTCCTGCCCGTCGGGCAGCGGCGCACCGTCATCATCCGCAATCCGGACGGCCATGTTGTCAAGCACCGGGCCGCAGGAAATGATGCCGTTCTGCTCTTCCCAGCCCGCGCCGGGGATCCCGCAGGAAATACCAACCACCGTCTCCGCCATCCCGTAGGTCGGCTGCATGACGCCCGCGCGCAGGCCGACTTCGGCATAGACCTCCTCGAAAGCACGCAGAACGACCGGGAACACCGCCTCGCCACCGATCCATGCGTAGCGCAACGAGCTGAGATCCACGTCCCGGGCACGACGCCGCGTCAGAAGCTTGAGCGACGTCGGCGGGCCTGTCGTGACAGTGCCCTTGTGCTGCGTGATATTCTCGAGCCACGAACTGGGGCGGCGCACGAAGTGTTCCGTCTCCATCAGGATCAGATCCGCGCCGGTGCGCAGCGCCAGAAGGACCGCCATCAAGCCCATGTCGTGGTAGAGCGGCGCCCACGACACCATGCGATCTTGCGGCGTCATCTCGATCCGCCGGGTAAGCGCATCGAGATTGGCCAGAAGCTGGCCAAACCGCACTTCGGCGCCCTTGGCCAGACCGCCGGTGCTGCCGGAGGTAAACTGAATGAACGCGAGATCCGCGGGATCGCGCTCCCCCAGGCTCATGCCCTCCGCATCGTGGGTTTCCCCAAGCGAGCCCGGGCCATCGAGGTGGATCTTGTCGAGGCTCTGCGTCGCGACCGCGGGCAGCGGATCTGCCTTGGCCTCGATCAGCAGCTTGGGTTGCAAGACGTCGAGCACGCCGCGCAGGCGCTCGATGGCCCGGTCGGATCCCGACCGGCCCGCGAAAGACGGCAGAACACAGAACGCCGCTCCAACCATCCAGCATCCCAGCGCCGCGCCGACCTGATCGACGCCGGAAGACAGCCAAAGCGCAACCCTGTCGCCTCGCGTTACGCCCCGGGCCTGAAGGGCGCTGGCGACCTCGTGCGCATGCTCCAGAAGCGCTTCGGGTGCGACATGTACCCCGTCGGGATGGGCCTTGCCGACGAAACAGAGAGTTCTTGGGAGGGTGATATCCATGTCGTCTTGCCTCGGCCGCTCGAGCCTTGCCGGCGGCATATGCTTGGGCTAGGCGAATGCGGGAGTCGCCGGGCAGGAAATTGCGGACTGCAGCCGCGAATTTTGTTAACTACCGGCTTTTGGAATGTCCAGCCAGTGTCCGCGTGCACATCGGCTCGGCCCGGCCTTTGCGGGCCGGTGTTGCCCATATCGGAAGAAGAGCGCCCAACATGGCAGAACACGCCGCGCCACAGGGATCAGGAGGCGAGTGGGCCGCCGACCGGATGCTCGGTGCCGCGCTTTGGGCCGCGCGGCAACTGCCCTATGCCCGGCGCATTCCTGCCTTTGGCGGGCTGGCACGGATCGCCCTGAACAGGGTGGGCCGGTTCCGCGAGCGGATCGACACGAACCTCGATCATGTCTGGCCTAAGCTCCCGCAGCCGGCTCGCACGAGGGTGCGCGGGGAGGTTCTGGACAATGTCGGACGCGTCCTCATCGAGCACTTCTCCCTCGCCGAACTGAACGAACGGCTACAGCACGAAGCGCCGACAGGGGACGGCGTGGATGCCGTCCGCGCAGCCGCGTCACGGGGCCAGCCGATGGTCTTCGTCTCCGGGCACTTCGGAAACTACGAGGCGGCGTGGCTCTGCCTGAAACAGATGGGCCTCCCGATTGGCGGGTTCTATCGCCCACTGAGCAATCCCTACATCAACCAGCGCTATGAACGGGCGATGGACAGCATGGCTCCGGACGCGATGTTCGCGCAGAGCCGCAAAGGGCTTGCGCAGATTGGCCGCCATCTGAAATCCGGCGGCTGTGCGGCCTTTCTCTGCGATATCTACGCGGGCAACGGCGTCGAGATGCCCTTTCTCGGCCGCCCCGCGCTGACCGCACTCACCGCTGCGGAATTCGCGATCCGCGCCAATGCGCTCTTCGTGCCCTTCTATGGCATTCGGCGCGAGAACGGTCTGGATTTCGATGTTCTGCTCGAGCGCCCGATCGAAGCCTCCGACGCACTGGAAATGATGCGCGCCTTCCACGTATCGCTGGAACAGCGCATCACCGCGCAACCCGGCCAGTGGATGTGGATGCACCGGCGCTGGAAGCGGAAGTGGAACCGGGGGGAAGGGATGCACGAAGCGCTGCACCCGGCGGAGCTTCCGCGCCGCAAGTCACGGTAGTTTCTACGCCTTCGGGGCGTGTTGGGCCGCGCCCGTGTGCTTTGGCGCTCGGATAGCGTCTCTCGCATTGACGCGGTGCGGATGCTCCCATCGTGGAGGCAGTGAGCAACCTTTGTCCCCTGATCCGGTGGCCCGCCTTGGCCGTTCGGCCCGTCTCACCCGCCTGCCCCCTTGCAAAGCACCCAAGGCGGCGCCTTGCTCGATGTGATCGAGCCGACCAGACGCCAAGGGAGGCGCGTCGTGGGACAGCACGACGAAATTGTCGGACAGGACGCGTTCTGCGTGTCTGCCAAGAACAGCCCTCATCACCTCGTCTTCACTGCCAAGTTCCCGGTAGCGCATGGGTTTGGACATCTCGGCCAGCGCACAGATCGCGTTGATCGACACATCCACCGGATCGCTATGCCAATACGCCTTTATCGCGACATCCAGCGTCCTGTCGGCATCAAGCGTTCGGGGGCGACCACGCTTGGGACTCGGGGCCTCATCCATATTTAAGTACCATTAGGTATTTTAATCTTGACCAGCCGCCCAGATATTCGTACCCATCGGTACGTTATACCTCAAGCGAAGGCCCCGCTGGGCGGGGAGAAGGAGTGCATACCATGAAGAAAACCCTGATTTCCGTGGCAATCGCCGCCAGCACAGTGATAGGAGCGGCGAGTGCCGAAGACATCGACACTGTCCGGGCGTTCTACTCGGACATCCTGACCACGCCCGCCGATGCGACGGAGGACCGCTACTACGAGCTGTTCTCCCCCGACGTGGTATCAATCCCGACACCGCCCGGCGGAGCAGGCGCTCAGGGCATGCTCAATACGGTCGCCTATCTCGGGCAGGTTGTCCCCGATCTGAACTGGACACCGGACGAGGTCATTGAGCTTGAAGACGGGCGTTACGTCGTGCGCGGTACGGCATCCGGAACCCCGGTTGGCCCCTTTCTTGGGGTCGACCCGGCGACGGGCAACGGCTTTGAAATCATGTCCATCGACATCGTAACCGTGAAGGACGGCCTGATCTCGCACGTCTACCATCTGGAAGACTGGACCGGTGCCATCGCTCAGCTGACCGCGGATTGAACCTCTGCCCCGGCCCTAGCGGAGCGGTGATGCCGTGCGCGTCGCCGCTCCGCACCCTTGTACATGCGCTCTTGAACCTTGCGACGAAGACTTTGCCGGGCATCTGATCGAAGTTCGATCGCGGGCCAGAGGGCCGCCCGACGTTTCATGCCCCAAGGTCCGATCTCGCTGCCGAACGTCCGTCTGCCGATTTGCATCGCGCCTGGAGCGGGAAGCCCCTGCACGCATGGGGCTCGCCGTTTGAACCATGGCTCCAGCCGCACATCCGGCAAGGTCAGATCACCCAGACCGGCCCGCTGCGCCAACACAACACCGCGGATGTGCGCACCTCAGAGGAGCGCGAGCGGATCGTCCCCCAAGCCGATCAGCTCCACGATGAATTCCTCGCTGTCCATAGCCTCGGCCTCGACGCGGTACTCCGCGATCAGATCCTGCGCGTCGGCTATCGTACCTGCGCGATCCGACGTGTCGTACGTGTCCATGACATCGTCGGCGTGGTCGACATTGCTCAGCCCGTTCGTCACGGCGAAGGAATATCCGATCTGGCCCTTCTCGGCGATGGTTTGGGCATCGAGCGCGCTGCCGGTGGCGGCCTTTGCGCCGTTGATGACGGCAAGAACGAACTCGCCCTGGTTGACCTCGCCCCGTGTCAACTGGTCGATCCAGTACGCCTCTCCCTCCGGGTCCGGATCCCGGCCAAAGAGGTTGTCGTACGTGTCCTGCACGAACTGTTCGACATCGTCGGGATCGGGATAGACATCGCGCGCCTCGGGCTGGACGAAAAAGCTCTGGGCAATCTCGCCGAGGCCCATGCCATCTGCCAGACGCCCGCCCCAATAGAGCAGACCTTCGGCATCCGGAGCCCTGTCGAAATAAGCGACGTACATCTCGGTCAACGCGGTAAGCTGATCGACGGTCAAGGCTGCCGCGCCCGAGATGCCGGTCAGCTCGACGACATCGTCCTCGTCGGACGACACGCCACCATCGAAGAGAAGGCGCTCGATTGACTCGAGGCGATGCGTGCCAGTGCCGTCAGGTCTCTTGTCGGCGATGACGATCGTCCCTGCGGCCCCGTCAATCGTCAGGATGTAGTCATCGGCATCGCCATCAAGGACGGCCGTATCCCACCCAGCCCCGCCATCGAGAACCGGCGTGTCGGCGCGCGCAACGAGCGTATCGTCCCCCGACGGGTCGACGGGCGGCTGGACATCCGGCGGGTCGACAGGATCCCCCGGCCCTTCCGGGTCGGGATTGTCGCCCCCACCATCGGGCGGTGATCCGGCGTCGCCGCCAAGGTCGTAGGAGGTGTAGATACCGAGCAGGTCCCGCTCCTCCGACACATAGAGCGGAACGCCGAGCGCCTCGAGATAGGCCCACTCCGCGGCAAGATCCTCCGCCGCTGTCGAGGCCGCTTCAGGCGGGACATACTCGACCACCATGACCTCGACCCCAGCAGCCTCGGCCCGTTCCAGCTCTTCCATGTTGCGGGTGCGCGAGGCGTCGGACTTCGGCGCAAAATCCTGCGGCTGCTCGTTCTCGTAGTAGAAGTAGAGATCCTCCTTGGCGACGCCATCGACAGTTTCGAGGAAGGCCGCGTATTCCGTCAGCGCCTCGCTGTTCTGCCCGATGATCACGAAGTCATCGCCGCCACCCGTGGCCGCGAGCTGCGCATCGGCGTGGGCCCGCATCTCCTGCACGAACGAGACCATCTCCAGCCGGTAGAACTCATCGGCCCGCGGCGCGGTTTCTTCCCAGTAGTAGAAGGCGTCGATGATATCGAGATAGAGGCCGTCGAACTCCGCCGCGATGATCTCGTCGATGTAGTCGAAGATGATGCCCTTCCAGTCCGGATCCCAGTACTTCACCTTGTAGTTGTTAGGCCACTCGGGATTGGACTCGGCCATGAAAGTCGGGGGTTCTTCCAGCCACGTTGACCCGAAATACGATCGGTAAGATTCTGCTTCGCCGACACTCAGGTAGCTGACGAGAAGCTTCTCGTTCTGCCCGCGCATCGCACTGACTTCGGCGCTGGAATACGGGGTCTGGTCGTCCTTGGCGTAGTCGAGGACAACGAGATCGACATCCGAGACCGCGATCTCTTCGATCCGCGCGGCGTCGGCCTGACCGAGATGGTAGAGCCAGCTGCTCACGTTACTCAGGGGGTTCATCTCGGGTACTCCAGTCTGGTCAATGCGCACTCGGAAGAGGGAAAGCCACTGTTTCGGGACGTGTCGGCGGTCAGGACGACGCGGGGGCGGAACGGCTTCGAAACGGCGCGTCCGGACGGATCGGGATCACTGAGCAGGGGCGTTGTCACAAGTTGTGCGCTTTGGGCGGGCGCAATTGTGATCCGGTGGCGTCTCATGGGGATCAAGGTGAACCTGCCACACGGCCAAATCCATTGAGCGAAGGGAGTAAATGGCCACCCTAATCCTTTGGTTGGGGCGCGCGCGCCGTCTCGCACCGCTCAGTTCCAGAGAAAAAGAAGGGGTTATGGAGTGAATGCGGTCGATCAGCCGGAAATGCGCTGGCATCGCACTCCCCGGGATCCGAGAGCGGCCGTAGCGCATCGGGAACAGAAAGTCGCCTGGGCAGCAGACCCCATGCGACCCTATGCGACCCGGACCAGAGCGACGGAGGAGCCAGTGCCGAACCTGCGTCGCGCCTTGATCGTGCGCCTTTCTCATTGGGCCTGCCCGTGCCGCAAGCCCATTGCAGCGGGGCCGACCTCAGTGGCCGGGGATGCCACGGCATCCTCCTGATCCGGACCAGCGATCTGGCGTGGCGCACCCGGGTTACGAAACGGCCGCGCTCCGCCGGCGCGGCGGAGGTCTGCCAGACCGGACGGCGGGCGCACATCGTGCGAGCGGGCCACCGCGCCTCTCGGGTCAGCGCAGGTCGCTCATCGGGCCCGGAGCCGTTGGCATTCTCTGCATTGCCCGATCTTGCCCCGTTGGAAACACGGAAAGTGCGAGCTTGCACTGCGTCTCGGCTCGATCAGGAGGGCGCGAGACGGTAGCGCCCGGCTACGCGGGTTACTTTGACTTGATGGTGAAGTCGTAGTTCCCCTTCGCCTTGAAGGCCGTGAACATCTTGCTCAGGGCAGCCTGCTCTTCCTTGTTTCCGCCAAGGACAAGCTGATCGACATCGTGCCAGTCGAGCTCCCCGTGGATCTGGGTCTCCACGTAGCGCTTGACCCCTTCGCTACCTGCCTTGATCTCATCGATGAACGCCTTGTCCTTGCCTGTCGCTTCGGCGGCCAGAAGCCGCATCACCTGTTCGTCTCCCTCCGCCAGAATGGCCTCTGGGTTGGAGTTGCTGGTGAAGTTCATGACACCCGAGCGAAACTCCGGCGACCAGCTATCTGCGGGCGTGTGCGTGACCCGCTCGCGGATCGCCTCTTTCCAGATGACGAAGCAATCCCCATAGCGCTTGTTCACGCCGTCCATTGTGTCTTCGGCCTGTGTGTCGCCAATCTGGGCCGCGTATTTCGGCATCTCGGAGGGGCTCGTGTGCTTGTCCTTGGGATCTTCGGCCCGAAACACCTTTTCCTGCGCCTCGGTGCCGGCAGCGGCAATGGTCTGTGGGTCTCCTTCGATGCGCTGGAGGGCCGCGCCGTAGCCCATGCCCTCCTCGACCCCGCCTCTGGATTGCTTGGATGCGCTCGCCTGGCTGACGCCCGTTTCCCAGACGTTCATGAACTTCTTGTTCTTGACCATCAGCGTCGCGAGGCTTGGCCCCTTCAGCTCCACATCGGCCTTTTCGACATTGTATCCCGGAGGTTGTGACAGGAAGTAATTCGTCGCGATCCTGCCCTTTGCGATGTAGTCGAGCACCGTCTGCAGATCGTCCTCGCCGTAGTTCCCGCCTCTCTTGCCAATTTTAATCAGGCGTACGAGCGCGGCCGCGCGATGCCTGTCCAACTCGTCCTGCCCCTTGAGCTCCGCGCCTTCCAGAGCCCACGCCTGCGACTCGGTATTGATGCCCTTGGTCTGTTCCAGCCGGTGTTCGATGGCGCCCATGTCCTTGGCGCTTGGCACCATGTACTGCTCCGCCCGTGGCATCGTCTTGGGCCCAGGAGCCGAGGCCTTGAAGAACGTGGCGAGCGTTTCCTGCATGTCCCGAATGTCCTGGGCCATGTCCCCCAGCGCCTGGAGCGTTCGCTTGTCCACACCCTCGTTCCCAGCCGCCGAGTGCAGCGCCTTGCCGGCCTGCGAGATTTCATCCGCGAAACCAGACAGCACCTTGCCCATCTTGATCGCCGGCTCCTGATCGAGGAGCTTGCCGACCGCACTCCCCATTACCTGACCGGACGACCCCATGCCGATCTTGTCGGCCTTGTTCACGTTGAGGTAATCCATGTCCGGCTTCGGATCTGTGGCGTCGAACTTCTGGGCTGCGAAAACCGCTTTCACCTTCGTGAGCTTCTGGGTCAGCTGCTGGACCTTTGCTGTCGCGGGGGCGCTCTGCGCGCCGCCCGCGTCGCTGCCGCTTTCGCTCGCGCTGCCAGTGTCGCTATCGCTGCCAGTATCGCTGTCGCTATCAGTGTCGCTATCGCTGGATATGGCGGAGGCGTCTGTCGAGACGTCGAACGCGGCGGCGTCATCGGTGTCCCGACTGTCGAGCAAGTGCTGGCGCAATGGGCCAAGATCCCAGTTCGCGGCGCGCAGCGCGGCTGCAAACTTCTTGGTGGATCCGTAGTGCTCAAGAAAGAGCGAGATCGCCGCCGTGTCGCCCCGGAAGGTCGTGTAGAGTGTCCTGAGCCCGTCCTTTGGCATCGTGCCCCCCTTTCCGCCTAGTCCAACTCATCCGACAACCGGCGCAACCGCGCCGCGCTGCCACCGCACACATCATCGAGCAGCTTTCCCACGGCGGTCAGCCCGCGCACGCCGCCGAAGGACTTCAGAAGCTGCTCTTGTGATTGCGAGCTGAAGTGCTTGTGGAAGTTGTCCCATCGGCTTTCGTCACCGCCCAGAACATGGACGACGAACGCGTCCTTCAGCTTGGCCTTGGCCGGATCCGCCGGGGCCTTGGTGTCTGCACGCCCTTTGCCCTTTTCGTCGCCGCGCAACCGCGCCTTGCCCTTGTCGTCCGGATCGTCATCAGGGTCGTCGCTTGACGAGGCGGACGCTGTCAAAGGCGGCGCACCGGTTGCATCGGCGCCGGGAAGCGATTTGCCGAGCTGCTCGAGAAACGCTCTGGCCGTTGCCACTCGGTCCAACCGCTCGTCGCTGATCTCCTGGATAAGCCGCTTTGCTTCACCGAGTTTTTCGAGCAGCTCCTTCCGGAGCGCGGGCTGTTTCTCGATCACCTTTGAGGCGCGCTTTGTCATGGCCGCAAACTTGCCGGAAAGCTCTTGCTTGACCGCGTCTATGTCGATGTTCTCTTCGTCGATCGCCTCGAGGTTTTCATCGGCCTCAAAGGTGATGCCCTTGGCGAATTCGGCCGTCTCCCGCAGGAACTTCTTCAGCTTGTCATCGAACTTCGGCGCTTCCTCGGCCTGGAAGCGAAAGATCAGCCCGTCTCCGCCGCCGACGCAGACGCCGATATGGGCGGCGTTGCCTTCCAACTCCTTGCGCTTCGCGGAGCCTTCGGACTCGCGGATCGGCTTTTTTCGGATGATCACGCCCTTGATCGACTGCCCCTTGCTCACCACGAGGAAATTCATGGGCGTTGTACGGGCCTTGTTCAAAAGGGCTTTGAGTTCCTTGTCCGGCATGTCCCCTCCCCCCGGCGTGACGTCTGGCCAGACAGCTAGCACGCGGCAAGTCGCGCGCGGCCTTGCCCCATCCACGCAGCGCCAACGCTCAGTGGATCAGAGCGAACGCAGCCCCGGCAAACCTCGCGAGGATGAGGCGCGCCCGGGGATTACTCAAGGGAAATGTCCGGGGCTCTGGGTCACGGGGCGACGTCGCGCGCTTGCGGATCGCCATTTCCCCGCCCTGCGCGAGCGCCTAGCGGACCCGCGAACGCTTTGGGTCGCCCGAAGGCCGCTTCAATGCGCCCACGCGCCTCGCCCACCCGATCGTCGTTGACGACGCCGGTGGCGCACCGGTCACCAAGAACGCGGCGCCGATACGCCTAGAAGTGGATGGCAAACCGCGCGCGGACAGCCTTGTCCGTCAGCGGATCGATCATCGGGTCGGCCGCCTCGAGGATCCGGTTCTTTCGCTCGATGGCCTTGGCGATGAGATCGGGCCGGTCGAGCTCATACCATTCCTTCGGGCTCGTCCGATCCGCGACAGAGGGATAGACGTATTCGGTTTCCATGATCCCAAGCGTTTGCGGCTGTCCGAGGTAGTGCCCCGGCCCCGCAGTGTCGCAGACGGCCTTCATCGTCTCGAGGCTCACGCTGTCTTCCGTCACTTCGATCCCGCGCACACAGCGCAGTACCTGCCCGAGCAGGTCGTCTCCAAGGACAAGCGACTCCAGTGAGAACCCGAGCAGGGAGGCATGCATCCCGACAGACTCGTAGACCATGTTGAGCCCGGCAAGGCCCGCCATGGTGTTCGAGATCGCCTGCTCCCAGCCCGATTGCATATCCGGTAACTTCGAGTCGGCGATGCCGGCAGCCGCGCCGCCCGGCAGCCCGTAGAAGTGATGCATCTGCGCGCAGCCCGCGGTGAGCAGCGCTTGCTCCCCCGATCCCCCGCTCATGGCACCGGTCCGCAAATCCGAAACGAAGGGCCACGTGCCGAAGATCGCAGGGTGGCCCGGAGCGATCGAATTGACGTAGACGACCCCGGCCAGACACTCCGCCACCGCCTGCACGATGGCCGCCGCGAGGGGTGCCGGCGCCGTGGCGCCCGCCTGCCCAGCCGAGAGAAGCAGCACTGGCATCCCACCGCGGATGCACTCCTCCATCGCTAGGCAACTCTCTTCGGCGAAGGTCAGCGGCGGCACGACAAAACAATTGGAGTTCGACACGAAAGGCCGTGCGCGCCATGCCTCTTCGCCGCCTGCAATCAGATGCAGCAGTTCGAGCGCCTCGGGAACATGGCCCGGCTCTGAAAAGCTGGTGCCGACGTGCTTGGCCGTGCCCGTACAGGCGGCATAGATCGTGTTGAGATCGAGCTCCAGATTGTCGGTGATGTCCCGGCACACCATCGGGCGCTGGAAAAAGTGCACGTTGTCGAGCGCCTGCACGATCTGCGCAGCATGCAGAAGGTCGCGGACCGTGGAGTCGCGGTACTCCCGGTTCTCCACGTCGACGATATGCACCGCGGCACCGGCCGTTCCGTAGTGCACACGATTGCCCGACAGCTCGAGATCGTACTTGGAATCGCGCGCACACAGCGTGATGTCGCGCGCCGCGCGCGCCAGCATGTCCTCCACAAGCGCACGCGGGAACCGCAAGCGCCCATCGTCCCCCGCGATCGCCCCCGCAGAGACCATCGCCTCGATCCCGGAGCGCGGTGCGTTCTGCAGCCCAATCGTCTCGAGCGCGTCCAGCGCGGCGGCGTGGATGCGCGCCACGCTTTCGTCGGAGAGGGGTTTGTAGGTGCCGCCGCTCATGCCCGGGCGCACCGGGCGTTTTTCTTCCGCCAACGGCGCTGCCCTGAGCGCCCGGCGTGCTGCGCGTCCGCCGCCGCGACGGCTCGTCTTTGCCTCGACCAGGCTCATGTTCCCTCCCCCACGGATCAACCGCCATGGGCGGTGTCGCCACTGCGCAACTAGCGCATGGAAATGGGGCGTCTGTCTAGCTCTGCGCGCGCGCACTCCACAAAAACGGGATCTCCGACGCGATCTACGCCGTTCCGGTCGATTGCGCTGCCTTGGCCTCTTTCGCGGTGCCGTAGCGCGGCAGATCAGCCATCGTCTTTCCGTGGGCGGCCATCAGGGTGTCCCGCACGTAGGCGATATGCGCGGTCTCCTCGATGATCTCAGCGAGATACTGGGCGGCCATCAGCGTCTTGCCGACGCCGATCGTACCGTGATTGGCCAGCACGGCAGCCCTGACGGAGGGGTCGCGAAACACCGGGCTGATCTCGAGATCCGTCTGCGGGCCGCCCTGCGGAGAGAGAGGAATGAGCGGCATGCGCCCGATCTTCTCGATCGTCTGGACAGTCAGGCACGGGATCTCGATCCCGGCACTGGCATAGCCCGTGGCCCATGGGCTGTGACAATGGACGATGGCGTTGATGTCGCTGCGGATCACGTACAGATCGCGGTGAAAATCAAGATCCTTCGAGGGTTTGTGTGCAGATGGCAGGACGGTGCCATCGAGCAGCACGACCTGCAGATTGTCACGCGAGCATTCGGCAAACCCGACCCCGGAGGGCTTGATGACGATGGCATCGCGGCAGTCGAGCCGGACAGAGAGATTGCCGCCGGCATTGGTTTGCAGCCCGAGGTCGAAACAGCGCCGCGCCGATGCGATCAGCGCATCCATCTTGTCGGCGAGATCGGGAAACCTGTCGGTATCAGGCATCGGGCATCCTTTCGAGCAGCGCCGCAACAGCCGTTTCGGCGGTCGCGGCGGCGTTTATGTGAGCGGCAAGGCGCTGCGTCGTGTAGGCGCGCGCCTCGGTTTCGAGAACTTCGGCGGCGATGGCGCGAAGCTCGGCATCCTCGATGGCCCCGCCGGGGCGGTCTTCATGACTGAATCCCCCCATCGGCAGCACGACATGGGTAAGCCCGGAGCCCGCGTTCAGTGCCTCGGCAAGTGCCTGCGCCTGCGTGCGCATCTCGGGAGCGGACAGTTTGACGTGGGTGAACTGGCCGGAATGCTGGTAGTGCGGGCGCGCGGCATGGGCCTCTGACAGGGTGTCGAGCGCCCCCAGACCGAGGAAGTTCAGCGCACCGGGGAGCACCACGCGGGGCAACGCGCCCGCCACGGTGAAGCGATCGGGCATCGGTACCGAGACGCCCGCGATCCATTGGCGCCCGAGTTCGTGCACGTTGAGGTCAATAACGCCAGCCGGTGCCTGCTGCTGCACAAAGCGAACATAGGCCGCGCCGCCGTATCCGTTGGCGTGAAACACCGTTGTCTCGTAACCCCGTTGGTCGAGCAGCGCTGCAATGGCCGCGCCTGCGGACCCCGTGGCGCCGAGCGTGGTCACAGCGATACCTGGCTGCGCCGCGAGAGCGGAGGCCACCTGATGCTGAAGACCCGCGACCATGGCCGCTGTCGTCTCGAAGGATCGCATGAGCATCGTGTTCATGCCTTCGAGATCGCAAAGCGTTGGCACCAAAAGGATCGCCGTATCAGCAACAGCGGCTCTCGGATCAAAGGCCATGGTCGTCAGCAGGATCCGCGGCAGCGCATCGGGCAGCGCCCGAAGGACCGACAGCGCCATCTCTCCCCCTGTCCCACCGCCGATGGCGATTGCGGCAAGGCAATCGTCGCACTGCGCGAGCGCCAGCCGGGCGGCCTCGCCCGCCCGCTCTCCCATGAGCGCGAGCTTATCGGCTCCCGGGAGGTTGGGATCGGGTGCATTCAGCGAGATATCGATCACGACAGGCGCCAGCCCATGCTCCGCAAGCGCTCCCGACAGCGCGTCGAGCGCAGCCTGCTTGGTCTGAACGGTTCCGATGAGTAGAACGCGGGCCACGGCGTGTCTCTAGCCCTTTACGGCTCCGGCGGTCATGCCGGTTATGATCTGTCGCGAGGCAAAGAGCGTGAAGATGATGGGCGGGATCGCGAGCAGCATCCCCGTGGCCATGATCACCCCCCATTCGACGTTGAACTCCGACATGTTGTTCACGATCAGGATCGGCACGGTCTTGGTGTCCCGGTCCGAAAGGGCCGAGGCGAGCAGATACTCGTTCCACGCGATGCGGAACGTGAAGATCGCTGCTGCGGCAAGGCCCGGCTTGATGAGTGGCAGAACCACCTTGAAGAACACCTGGAACGGCCCTGCCCCGTCGACCCGTGCGGCCTCCTCCAGCGAGCGCGGGACCTGCACGATAAAGCTCTGCAGGATCCAGATGACGAACGGCAGGTTCATCGCGACATAGACAAGGATGATGCCCGAATGGGTGCCCGCAAGGCAGACATCGCCCCTCCCCCCGAACGCCTCCCGGATCGCGCCACCGATCAGACCATCGCGATCAAGGCAGAACTCGTTGTTCCACAGGCCAAAGACGGGGACGAGCAGGACCGCAGGAGGCACCATCCGCACCATGAGCGTCGTGAGGGAAACGGTGTCGCGCCCCATGAAACGGAAACGCACGAGCGCATAGGCGGCCATACAGCCGATCACGAGGGTCAGGATCGTCGACACGAGCGCGATGATCAGCGAGTTGATGAAGGCGCCGCCAAACTTCAGCGAGCAGAAGTCGATATGCTCGGGCTCGTACCAAAGCACGTCGCAAAGGGCGGTCTCGTAGTTCTGGATCGTAGGCAGGAAGAAAAGACCTGTCGCGCCGGAGATGATGTCCACATCAAGCTTGAAACTGAGGATGAACATCAGCGCCACGGGGCCCACGGACATGAGAACGAGGATGGCAAGAAGCGCGTAGAAGGCCGGGTTCTGCTTGTCGTAACTCTCGGACATCAGTCTTCCTCCTCGACCATGCGGGCAATCCGGGCAGCGCGGGCTTCCTGGATGCGGGTGAAGGCAAACATCGCGACCGTGAGCCCCAGAAGCAGCAACAGCAGGTAGTTCGACATGGCCGCCGCAACGCCCAGCTCGCGGAATTCGGTCGCCGTGCGCGAGATCCGCAGCGCGAGGATTTCGGTCGAAAGGCCCGGCCCGCCCTCGGTAAGCACGAGGATCACCTCGAGCACCTTGAAGGCGTCGATCAGGCGCAAGAGCCCGGTGACGATCAGAACGGGCATCATCAGCGGCAGCTTGATGTGCCAGATCTGCTGCCACGCGGTCGCCCCGTCGATCCGGGCGGCCTCCAGCGCCGAGCGCGGCAGGGATTGCAACGCGGCAAGCGACAGGATGAAGATGAAAGGCGTCCACTGCCAGATGTCGGCAATGATGACAGAAGTGAGCGCGTGTTGCCCGAGCCAGTCGACCTTGGGCAGTCCAAGACCGTCGAGCGTGCGGTTGAACGTGCCGACCGTCGGGTGGTACATGTAGCGCCACATGAGGCCCACCACGACGGGTGCGATCATCATCGGCAGGATGAACATCGTGCGCAGGAGCGACATGCCGCGAATGTTGCGATCCAGCATAAGCGCGAGGCCGACGCCCAGCACCATCTCGATCGTCACGCAGAAGAACGCGAATTTCAGCGTGACCCAAAGGCTCTCGTGAAAATTCGGATCGCCCCAGAGCGTGATGTAGTTCTTGAGCCCGACGAACTCGGCCTCACCGATGGTCTGGCTCGGATCCCAATCCCGGAACGAGCCCCAGATCATGTAGGCCAGCGGATAGAGCAGCGCGATCGCCATGATCACGGCGGCCGGCCCGAGGAACATCCACGGGGTCGCCCGATTGAACCACTGGTTGCGGCGCCGGCGGGCGCGCGCTTGCTCAGCCGCGTTGGACATCGTTGCGTCTGCCATGATCGGGCGCTTTCTTCGGGCGAAAGGGCCCGGGGGCACGGCTATGCGCCCCCGGGCGGGAGGATCAGGTCAGTTCCAGGTGTAGTACCCGGCCTCTTCCATGACGGCCTTCGTCCGCTCGGCGACACCATCCAGCGCTTCCTGGATGTCGAGATCCTCGACAAGCACCTTGGAAAGCGTCGTACCAAGATCGGCGTTGATCTTGCCCCAGACGGGGATGATCGGGCGCCAATCCGGATCGGCGTGCTGCAGCGCTTCGCCAAAGGTCGCCATGTGCGGGAACTTCTCGTTCACCTCTGCGTCGGCATGGGTTGAGAAGCGGGAAGGGTTGCCACCGGCGAGAGCCACGAGCTTGTCGCCCTCCTTGGAGGTCAGCCACTGCATGAGCAGGAAGGCCGCTTCCTTGTTCTCGGCATTGGACGGGATACCAATGCCGAAACCACCGGTCTGGCTACCGCGGCGCACCCCCATCGGATGCATCGCCCAGCCCACCTTGCCGACAACCTGGCTCTTGGAGGGATCGTTGATCTGGCCGGCCACGACTGTCGTGTCGAGGAACATCGCCGTGTCACCGTTGAGAAACGAGCCAAGCGCTTCGCCGAAGCCGAAGTTCGTGGCACCCTCGGGGCCACAATCGACGATCGTCTTCAGCGCCTCTGCGGCGGCCACACCGGCCTCGTTGTTCACGATCGGGTTCCACTCGTCGTCAAAGACGCGCCCCCCGAGCGGGGAAAGATGCAAGAGGAACGCGTGGCTTGCATGGTGGCCCGAGGCCGCGCGCGAGGCGACACCGCCCATGCCGGGCTCCAGCTCCGGGATCTGGCACGCGATCTCGAGCATTTCCTCGTAGGTCTCCGGCACTTCGAGGCCATGCTTTTCGAAGATGTCCTGGCGGTAGCCCAGGATCGACGTCTCCGAGCCGTAGGGAATGCCAAAGAGCGATCCCGTCTTGCCCTCCAGATAGCCCTTGGAGCCGCCTGCAAAGCCGATGTTGTAGACGTAGCCGTCGATCAGATCGTCGGCGTCGTAGGCCGGGTTCGCCAGCTTGGGGTTCATGAAATACTTGGCGAGGTTCTCCAGCTGGTCGGCATAGACATAGTCGGCCTTCGAGAACACGACGTAGGCAATCAGATCGTACTCGCCCTCGTCCTGGCCCAGCTCCAGCGTCTGGCGTTCGCGCATCTTGAGGTAGGGAAGTTGATCCACCTCGACCTCGATGCCGGTTTCCTTGGTGAACTCCGGCAAGATTCTCATGACCGCATCGTAGTGGGGATGCGCGGGGAAGTTCACGATCAGCGTCGTGCCTTCGTACTCCGCATAGGGGTTGGCGAGGGCCGTCCCCGCCAAGAGGGACGCCGCGGCGGCGACCTTGAGTGATTTGAACATGGTTGTCCTCCCTAGTGTGTCGTCAAAGCGCGCGTTCGTCGGCGCGGTCGAACAGGTGAATGCGCTCGGGATTGACCGCGAAGCGCAGCCGCTGGCCGAGGGCCATCGGAGTTTCTGAATCCATTTCGACGGTGACGCGGTCCGGCCCGCAGCGACAGAGCAGCACGGACTGCGCGCCCACGTATTCCGAAACCTCGACATCGAGATCGAGCGCCGTGCCATCGGCGGCGTCCGGCGCATAGCTCAAATCCGATGGCCGCAATCCGAGGATCACATCCGAGATTGCGTGCTTGGCCGCCTTCTGGGCGGTCTCACCGGCAATCGCGAGGTCGAAGCCCTCACCCGCCACGTGCACGGCATCGCCGCGTGTCTCGACCGTCGCATTGAGAAAATTCATCGGCGGCATGCCGAGGAACCCGGCCACGAACTTGTTCACCGGTCGCTTGAAGAGCTCTTCGGGCGTGCCCTGCTGCTGGATGTAGCCGCCATGCATGACGACGATGCGATCCGCGAGCGTCATCGCTTCGATCTGGTCATGCGTGACATAGATCATATTCTTTTCAACGCGTTGCGACATCAGCGCCAGTTCGGCCCGCATCTGCCCGCGCAGCTTCGCATCGAGATTCGACAGCGGCTCGTCAAAGAGGAAGATCCCGCTGTCCTTGGCAAGCGCGCGCGCCATCGCGACGCGCTGGCGCTGGCCGCCCGAGAGCGCGCCGGGCTTGCGATGCAGGAACTCCGTCAGGCCGACCATCCCGGCCACTTCCCGCACCTTCGTATCGATCTCGGATTTTGGCCGGCGTGCCAGGCGCAAGGCGAACGAGATGTTCTGCGCCACGTTCATGTGCGGGTAGAGCGCGTAGTCCTGAAAGACCATCGCAAGATCGCGGTCCTTCGGCTCCAGGTGGCTGACCGGGTCGCCGTCGACCCAGATCTCGCCCTCCGACACCGCTTCAAGCCCTGCGATCATCCGCAATGTCGTGGATTTGCCGCAGCCCGACGGGCCCACGAGCACCGTGAACTCCGTGTCGCCCATATCGAGGTCAATGCCGTGAAGCACCTCCACGGCGCCGTAGCGCTTGACCAGTCCGTCCAACTGAATCCGCGGCATCGAATCCTCCCATCGGCCGTTGATCGAGTTTATGTATACAAACTGCTCTGTAAATACTCAAATTTGCATTTTACGGTGCGCTTCGCCAATATGACGCACAGAGAACAGGGAATCGCATGGCTTCGAAAGACGCTCCAATCACCCGCGGCGGCGCCGCCGCCCGCATTGAAGCCGCACTGCGGGACGACATCGCCGCAGGCGCCCTCGCGCCCGGCGAGCGCATGGACGAAGTTGCCCTCACGGAGCGCTTCGGCGTTTCCCGCACCCCGGTCCGCGAGGCCCTGACCCGGCTGACAGCGCAGGGCATCCTTGTGCCGGGTGAAAAACGTGGCGTTCGCGTGGCCGAGTACAGCCGGGAAGAACTCGCGCATATCTTTGAAACCATGCATGAAATCGAGGCAGTGTGCGCCCGCATCGCGGCCCAACGCCTGACGCTATTGTCTCGCGCGGAAATCGAGGCCGCGCAGAGCGAATGCGTCGCGGCTGCGGAGGCCGGAGACCGGCGGCGCTACATGCAAGCGAACGAAGCGTTTCACGCGACGATCTACCGGGCCACCGGCAATCCCTACATCGCCGAGCTTGCCGCCGACTTTCGCCGGCGCACCGGCCCGTTTCGCGCCAAGAAGTTCGCCACAAGCGACGACCTTGTCGCTTCCGCCCAAAGCCACAATGACCTCATCGCCAGCATCTTCTCAGAGTGTCAATGAGCGTTTAAAAGTGACCCGGTTTCAGCGTTTGATTTTGACCCGCCTATTGGGTGCCAAAGCCCCCAGGCGGACCGCCCTCATATAGCGAGTCCGTCTGGGGGCTTTGCTTGCGACGCGGCTATTTTTCTCTGCGACTTTTGCTCTGAGCGAAGCGATATGACGTGTTGCCCGTTTCGATGATGGCACAGTGGTGCGTGACGCGATCCAAGAGCGCAGTTGTCATCTTGGCATCACCGAAGACAGCGACCCATTCCCCGAACTCCAAGTTGGTGGTGATGATGACGCTGGTTTTCTCGTAGAGCTTGCTGATCAGGTGGAACAGCAACGCGCCGCCGGATTTCGGGAACGGAATGTAGCCCAACTCGTCGATGATGACGCAATTCAGAGCCGACAGCTGCCGGATGATCTTCCCGGCATTGCCGTCGGCCTGTTCCTTGATCAGGGCATTGATCAGATCGACCGCGTTGAAGAAGCGGACCTTCTTGCCGTTGTTGATCAATGTGGTTCCAAGCGCGATGGCGATGTGCGTTTTGCCTGTCCCGGTTCCGCCGACCAAGATGAGGTTGTGCGCCTCTTCGGTGAACTGACCCGAGCAGAAGGGTTCGATCTGGGCCTTACTCACCGCGGCCGCGCCGTAATCGAAGGTGGCGAAGTCCTTATGATGGGGGAACTTCGCGATGCGCATTTGATACTGGATGGAACGCACCCGCCGCTCTACAGTTTCCGCGTCGATCAGTTGCTTTATCGCTGTGGTCAGACTTGGTGGCTTGCGCGCGGACAGCAAATCATGGGCGCAAGCTGCCATTCCATGCAGCCTCAAGGCGGTCAGTTGGTCGATGAGAGCGTTCATGCGGCAGCCTCCTCGGCCGAGCAGAGCGCCTCATAGCGCTTGCAGTCGGCCTCGGGCCGCACGGTCAGCTGCGGATAGACATTGCCCTCATTCAACGGCGTGATGATTGGCTCCACCAACTGGTTGATCAGATTGGTGATGGCAGGAAGGCGCAACGTGTTTTGTTCAACTGCCAGTTCGCAGGCCGTCTCCACCACCTCGATCCCGTGGTCCTGGGCCAGTAGAAGCAGATCGACGAACTCCCGGTCCCCGCCTTTGCCAGCCATGTAATGCTCCCTGATCCGATGCATGGCCTCAGGCAGTTGCCAGTCCACAAAAGGGGCGCCGTCGCGCAGAGCGCCGGGCTTGCGATCCAGTAGAGGAACATAATGCCAAGGTTCAAAGTAGCTGACGTTGCGGGTGAAGCGACGCTTGTGCTCGGCAATAACGTCCTGGCCTGACACCAGCACGATCCGGCTCGCATAGGCGCGCAAGGAGACATGCTGGCCTGCAAACCGGGAAGGCACGCTATAGCGATTGCTGGCATATTGAACCAGGCAGGTGGAACGGACCCGCACCGTCTTTTCCACGTAGCCATCAAAAGCCCGCCCCAGGGGGCGCAGCTCGGCGCGCTCATCTTCAAAAACCTCCGCAATCGTGCGGGACGATTGTTCAGGGTGGGCGCGGCTTGCCAATTCCTCGCAGCGCAGACGCAACCAGTTGTTCAGCCCATCCAGATCATCAAAAGCTGGCATGGGAACAAACAATCGGCCTCGTAAAAAATGGACCTGGTTCTCCACCTGACCTTTCTCCCAACCCGACGCGGGGGTGCAGGCAACCGGCTCCATTACATAGTGGTTCATCAATGCCAGGAACCGGGGATGGAACACTCGGTCCTTCGAGCGGGAGACATAGGTCACCATCGTTTTGGGATTGTCGATGATCACCCGTCGCGGAACCCCGCCGTAGAAGGACAGCGCCCGTACAAAGGCATCCAACACCATTTCTTGGCTCTCGCCGGGATAGGCTACGACAAAAGGTTTGCGACTATGGCACAGGCGGAAGTGGGCAACCTTTACCTTCTGCTCGACACCACCGAGAACAACGCGCTCTTCGCTCCAGTCAAACTGGAGCGCATCACCGGCAGCAAAATGCAGGGGGATAAACGCCTCTCCCGATCCAGCATCGGCACGTTTGAGGTCTCGGATAAATCGCTGAACCGGAGAATAGGACCCAGTATACCCTTCCGAGACGAGCTGTTCGTAAAGCTTCGTGGCCGTCCGCCGCTCCCGGCGCGGGCGCTTGTGATCCTGCTCGAAAAGCTCTTGGAGCCGCGCATCAAATCCATCGCACAGCTTATGCCGGGTCGGTGGCGCTTGCCGCTGATAGCTCGGTGGACTGTCGTCCTTCAGATACTTCTTCACCGTGTTCCGCGACAAACCGGTTGCCCGCGCCACAGATCGGATGCTGCGACCCTCAACCAATATCCAACGACGGATCTTCGATACACTTTCCATCAATATCACCTGCTCATTCCTCCGCGCTATCCAGCGCGGATGCTAACGTGGCAGGTGGGTCAATTTTGCACGCTCATAACCCACCCAAGTGGGTCAATTTCGCATGCCGATTCACACAGAGGATTCGAAGGTCGCATCAGATGGCATGCGCGCGCATATGACCGAAAGCTTTCTCCAGGCGCTTGCTGCAAACTGACACGTCACACCAGAATTGCATTGCTATTGGATGCAAACTAATAGCCTTGTATTCTCAATCGAGTCACCTTGCGCGGAGGACGCTATGGGCGTGCAGGAAACCCGGATCTACCCGATCAACACCGGCTGGCTGGAAGCCGATCTTGGCACCTACATTTTCTGGAAGGGACCGGCGGGCAAAAAGTACTGGAACCCGGTCTATTGCCACTACGTCGACACCGGCGAGCACAAGATCCTGATCGACACCGGCCTGCCCGACGAAGAGCGCGCCACGAAGTACCACCACAAATGCGAGAAGCGCGGCTGCCTTGAGGTGCACGAACACCTAGAGCAGAAACTCGGCGTGCACCCCGACGAGATCGACGCCATCGTGTTCACCCACCTGCACTGGGACCACGTGCAGAACATGAAGAAGTTCAAGAACGCCCGCTACATCGCGCCCAAGGCCGAGATCGAAATGGCCTACAATCCGCTGCCGCTCTACTACCGGACCTACGAGAGCGGGTATCTCGGGATCGAGCACGCCTATGCGGGCTGCGTCTTCGAGGCCGTCGAGGACGAATGCGAAGTGCTTCCCGGCATCACCATGTTCCAGACGCCCGGGCATTCTGTTGGCCACATGGCTGTCACCGTGGCCACAGCGATGGGCGACATCGTCGTTGCGGGGGATGCCATCTTCGTGGAGCGCAATCTGGAGCCGAACCCCGCCGAGGGCTGGCGCTACTGGGTGCCGGCGCGTTTTGTGAACAGCTACGAGGGCTGGAAATCGGTCGAAGAGATCGACAAACGAGCCGATTACGTCCTGCCCTGCCACGACGAGGCCGCTAACGCGCGCTCCGATGTCTACCCCTACGAAGGGATGCCCCTGCGCAAGCGGCGGCAGCATATCCCCGGGCTCCAGTTCTACTTCGGAGACATGCCAGCGGGCACGGCCGGAAAGGCGGCTCCCGCGATGACACGCGAGGAAGCCGAGGCCTACCTTGCCGGTCTCGTGAACCCCAAGGACATGGCAGAGTACTGATCCATGACGCGGCTGCTCGACACGTTGGGCACGGTCGCTTCGAGCTACGGGGCGATCGTGCTGGACCAATGGGGCGTGCTCCACGACGGCACGACGCCCTATCCAAACGCGATTGCAGCGACGAAAGCACTGGCCCGTCAGGGCGTGCGACTGGCGGTGCTGTCGAACTCCGGCAAGAGAGCCGCGCCGAACCACGACCGGATCACGCGCATGGGCTTCGCCCCGGACACGTTCGAGACAGTGATGACCTCGGGCGAGGCCCTGTGGCGCGAGGTTGCCGCAGGCGCTGTGGGGGCAAAGCGCATCCACCCCATCGAACGGGCCGCCGGGGATGCCGCACGCTGGGCCGAAGGCCTCGATCTCTCCCTCGTCCCTTCGATCCAGAGTGCGGAAGCCGTTTTGCTCATGGGGCTGCCGGACAATGCTGCGCGCGACAGGTTCGCGGATGTCCTTGAGAGCGCATTTGCCCTGGGCCTGCCCCTCTATTGCACCAACCCGGATCGCGCATCACCGCGCGCAGGCGGGGTGCAGGTCGTCTCCCCCGGTGCTTTGGCGCATGACTATGCCGAGCGCGGCGGGGAGGTGCGCTTCTACGGCAAGCCGCACCTGCCTGTGTTTCGCGCAATCGAAGATGCGCTGGAGCTTCCCGCCAAGACCCTTCTGATGGTCGGCGACAGCCTCGAACACGACATCGCGGGCGCGCACGGGGCGGAATGGGACTCGGCCTTCATCCGGGGCGGCTTGCATGCCGCTGCGTTTTCCGATTCCGGCGACCCTCTCGCCGTTCTGGCGGACCTGGCCGAAACGGAAAAAACGCCAGCGCCTACCTACAGCCTTCAGGAGCTTTGCTGAGCCATGTCCGAGCCCTCCGATTTCGCCGCCTTCCGAACCCTCTCTGCCGCACTGGGACAAAACCCGCTGCGCGTTCAGGGACCGGGGGGAAACACATCGCTCAAGGAGGACGGGACGATGTGGATCAAGGCCTCGGGCACCGAGCTTGCAGACGCAGATCGCAGCAAAGTCTTCGTCGCCGTGGACCATGCCGCCGCACGGGCCGAAGCCTACGAAACTGCCGGCGACGGCTCGTGCAAGGCGACCGTTCTCGATGCCAGCCACGGGCTGCGGCCATCCATTGAGACGACCTTTCACGCTGCGCTCCAGTGGCGCGTCGTCCTCCATACCCACTCCATCGCGACGCTCGTGCATGCGGTCTCGCCCCAGGGGATCGACGCGGCGCGCGAAAAGCTCGCCGGCCTGCCTGCGGCCTTCGTGCCCTATGCCAAGCCCGGGCTTCCGCTGACCCGCGAGATCCTCGCATGCGTGACCCCGGAAACGCAGGTCTTCGTGCTGCAAAACCACGGCCTGATCGTCTGCGCCAACGATGTGGAGGCAGCCGCCGCGCTGATGGAAACGGTCGAGATCCAGTTGAACATGCCCGCCCGCGACACGGCTATCCTGCCCATAACGGCCCCTGCCCCGGAGACCTTCGATTGGGCGGTTGAGAGCTGGCTTGCCCTCGATGCGCGCGCGCGCCAGCTGGCGACGGAAGGGTCGTACTACCCGGACCACGTTGTGTTTCTGGGCCCCGGCCTGCCAAGGGCGGATCACGCCGGGATGCCTGCCGCCATCGTCCGCGACGGACAGGGGGTCGCGCTGCGCAGCGGTGCCACCGCCTCCCAGCGTGCGATGCTGCGCTGCCTTTCGGATCTTCTGTCTCGCCTGCCTGCGGATTGGGAGCCAACCGCCATTGGCCCGCAGGCGGAAGCCGAGTTGCTGGATTGGGATGCCGAGAAGTACCGCCAGGCGCTGGCTGCCAGATCATGATCGCGATCGGGGTAGACCTCGGCACATCCGGCGTGCGCGCTGCGGCGCTCACCCAGGCGGGAGACGTGATCGGGATGGCGCGAGCCAGCTATGGTGACGACCCCGGCGCCAGCGCCAGACCCGAGGCATGGTGGTCCGCGACAGAGACGGCGGTGCTCAGCCTCGTGGAGACGCTCGCGCGCGACGGGCGCGACATCAGCTCGGTCGCCGGGATCTGTGTCGACGGAACCTCCGGCACTCTTGTCCTGGCAGATGCCGCACTGCGCCCGGTGGGTCGGGCGCTGATGTACAACGCCGGCGGCTTTGCGGCCGAGGCCGAGCGGATCGCCGCGGCCGCCCCGCCACGGCATATCGCCCGCGGCGCCGGATCGGGCCTTGCGCGGGCCCTGCGCCTACACGCGGAGGCCGCGGGGCAGGATGTCGCTCACCTCTTGCACCAGGCGGATTTCGTTGAGGCTCAACTGACCGGTCGTGGGGGCCGCACGGATTTCAACAATGCGCTCAAGACCGGCCTCGATCCGGAAACGGGCGCGTGGCCCGACTGGATCGCCGATCTGGACTTTCCGGTCGCGGCCCTGCCCGTGGCCCATGCCCCCGGAACTGCGATCGGCCCGCTCGCAGAAGGTGTCGCCGCCCGCCTTGGGCTTGCCCCGACAGTCAGTGTCCACGTCGGCACCACCGATAGCATAGCCGCGTTTCTCGCCTCCGCCCCGCGGGAGCCCGGCGCCGCTGTCACCTCGCTGGGCACCACCCTCGCGATCAAGCTCTACGCACCGACGCGCATAGATGCCCCCGAGATGGGGCTCTATTCGCACCGCATGGCCGACGGATGGCTCGTGGGGGGCGCGTCGAACACCGGCGCTGGCGTCCTGCGCCACTTCTTCTCCGTGGAAGAGCTCGAAGCGCTTTCCACCGAGATCGACCCCGACGTGGCATCCGAGCTGGACTACTATCCGCTGCTTCGACCCGGTGAGCGCTTCCCGGTGAACGATCCCGAGCTTGCGCCACGGCTCACCCCCCGCCCCGACAATGACGCTGCCTTCCTCCATGGCATGCTGGAGAGCATGGCCCGCATCGAGAAGCGCAGCTACGACACTCTCGTCGACCTCGGCGCACCGCGACCCGAACGGATCATAACCTCCGGTGGTGGTGCCGCGAACATGACGTGGCAGCGTATCCGCTCGCGCGTGCTGGGGCTCCCGGTAGAGCAGGCCGCCATCCCCGAAGCCTGTGTCGGCACGGCGTCACTTGTCTTTGGCTGAGCCCAGACCCGGGCGCCTTTCCCGGTAGAGCCCCGGGGGACGCCCCGTTGCCCGCTCTGGCCGAGTAGATTGCGACTGCCCTGACCGCGCCCGCCACAGGGGATGCCCCGACTGCTCCACTGGGCCGTCCGCCGATCCAACGCGCCAATCCGCGTCGCCGGTGCGACGACGGGCCAGCCCGAGGCCAAAGGTCCTTCCGAGGCGTTCGTTTCTACAGAGCCTTCCCTCCAGCGGAGGCTCTCCCGATGGCGCCCGCATCATAGCGCCCTCTTGCCCTTGGCACATCCAGCGCAGAGCACCACTGCGTGAGAACATATTTTTTCCAATGCCTTTCACCCCAAAGCTCATGTTCTCAAGATCCACCCAATTGCCCTGAGAACAGGGGCGGCGAGCCCTTGGAAAGCGGCGTTCGGGCACGGTTCGATAGCCGCTTCTGGCATTTTGGTATTCCAAAATTTCAAAATGCTGTTAATCAATTCCCGGTCTGATTCTAGGGAAGACCCGAAACAGGAGGAGATCGCCTTGAAGAAACTGCTCACCACGGTTGCCGCACTGACGCTTTGCGCAGGCGCCGCAACCACCGCCTCTGCGGCCGATGAGTTCCCGTCGCGCACCATTGAGGTGATTACCCATGCCGGCAACGGCGGCGGCACCGACGTGACCACGCGCATGATGATGATCCGCGCGCGTCGCGAGCTCGGCGAAGACATGGTCGTCGTCAACAAGCGGGGCGGCGGCGGCGCGTCCGCGATGGATTACTACCTGACGCAGGACGCGGACGGTCACGGGATCCTGACCTTCACCATTGGCCATTCGGCCACCGTTGCCCTGGGCAAAACGGACATGACCCTCGAGGACGTACGCCCGATCGCCCGCGGCACCGACGACCCCCAGATCCTCATGACCCGCTGCGGCGTCTATGACAGCGCCGAAGACTTCGTTGCGGCCCAGAAAGACGAGCCGCTGACCTACGGCACCACGCATCTTGGCGGCATCGACGATGTGTCCGCGTTCATGTTCGCCCGCCGCGGCGACCTCGCAACGCCGAAGATCGTTCCGTTCGAGGGCGGCGGCGAGCTGGCAACGCAGCTCGTGGCCGAGGCCGTTGACGTGGCCGTCCTGAACCTCGCCGAGGCTGGCTCCCAGATCGAAGCGGGCGACATCTGCCCGATCGTCGTGCTCGCGCCCGAGCGCATGAGTGGCCTGCCCGATGTCGCGACTGCGCAGGAGCTCGGCATCGACGCCAACTTCTCCACCGTGCGCGGCTTCGTCGTCCATGCCGACACACCCGATGACGTGGCAGCCAAGCTCGAAGACGCGCTGCTGAACGCGATGAACCACACCGTCTACCAGGGGTTCCTGACATCGGTTGGTCTGGACTCGTCTTCGGTTGCGGATGCAGAGGTCTGGGGGAACCAGCTGACCTCCATGCAGGTCGACATGGACGCGGCACTGCGTGAACTGGGCTTCATCGAGTAAGCCAGAACGCCAAGACCGGGTCCGCGGCCTCTGGCGCCGCGGACCCGTACCACGCAACTCCGGATTGGGGCGAGAGACATGACGCGATACGCGGTCCCTTGTGGGATCATTCTCTTTTGTCTGGTGGCCTACTGGTTCAGCACCCAGTTCGACCGGGTGCCCCCGATCCTGCTGCGCGGAATGCAACCATCGGATTTCCCGCAGATGATCCTGATTCTGATCATCGCCCTGTCCGTGCTTGTGATGCTCTTCGACCGCCCCATCGAGCATGAGCCGATCCCGACCACCGTGTGGATCAGCCTCGCACTCTTTGCCGTGTTCGCGCTCTTTGCCCGGCTTGACCTGTTCCTCGGCCTTGCGGTGTTCGCAGGCGCGCTGGCCTGGTTCTGGGGGGAGCGACGGGCGTGGGCCGTGGGGCTCGTCAGCATCGTCAGCCCTGCCCTTATCTTCCTGCTCTTCGATCAGGTTTTCAGAATCCGCTTCCCGCGCGGTGTCCTGACGAACCTCTGGTACGGGTGATCGGGATGGACGTTCTTTTTTCCAGCCTTGCCACTCTGATGGATCCGAACCTGCTGGTCCTGCTCTTTGCAGCGACCCTCGGCGGCGTCATCATCGGCGCCCTGCCCGGCCTCAACGCCACGACCGGCGCAGCCCTGCTCCTGCCTTTCACCATCACGATGGACCCGATCCCGGCCATCGCGATCCTGACGACGATCTACTGCGCGGCGACCTTTGCCGGCGCGATCACGGCGATCCTCATCAACACGCCCGGCACCTCGGCCAGCGCCACGACCTGCCTTGACGGCTTCCCCCTCGCCCAGCGCGGCGAGGCCGGGCGCGCCCTCGGCATGGCGACAGTCTCGTCGACCATCGGCGGGATCATCTCTGTCGTCTGCCTGATGCTGGCCGCCCCGCTCATGGCGCGCATGGCCTACAACTTCGCCCCGCCCGAGTATTTCGCGCTGACCGTATTCGGCATTTCGATGCTCGCCACCATCGGCGACGGCACTCCGATGAAAAACATCATCGCTGGCGCGCTGGGGGTGCTTCTGGCCACCGTTGGCAAAGACCTTCTGACAACTGTCGAGCGCTTCACATTCGGGTTCAACGAGCTCTCCGAGGGGATCGGATTCGTGCCTGTCATGATCGGGATCTTCGGGATCTCCGAACTGCTGGTGCAGGCCGAGCGGCTGAACGTCGAACGCAAACAGGTGTTCATGAAGGCGATCAAGCTGCCCAGCCGGGAGGATTACCGCAAGGTCTGGAAGACGATCCTGCGCAGCTCGGGGATCGGCACCTTCATCGGCATCCTGCCCGCCGAGGGGGCGACCGTCGCCTCGATGATCGGCTACAACGAGGCCCGGCGCTGGTCGAAGACCCCCGAGGAATTCGGCAAGGGCGCCATCGAGGGCATCGCCGGGTCCGAGGCCGCGAACAACTCCGCCACCGGGGGCGCCATGGTGCCGACCCTCGCGCTCGGCATCCCCGGCAGCCCGACCGCCGCCGTCATTCTCGCGGGCCTGATGGTGCATGGCCTTCAGCCGGGGCCGACGATGTTCACCGAACAGGCCGAGTTCGCCTACGCGATCTTCTGGGCGATGCTGTTGGTGAACCTGATGTTCATCTTCGTGGGCCTCTTCGGCGCCAAGGTCTTTGCCCGCGTCACCTTCGTGCCGGTGCAGATCCTCTGGCCCGTCGTCTTCACCTTCTCGGTCGTCGGCGCCTACGCGCTCGACCAGTCGATGCTCGACGTCTACATCGCCCTCGCCTCCGGCGTAATCGGGTATTTCATGCGCCGCTTCGGCTATTCGGTCGTCCCGCTCGCCATCGGCCTGATCCTTGGCGGCATGCTCGAAAAGCGCCTCGGTCAGTCGCTCATCATGCTGGATGACCAATGGTGGCTGATGTTCACGCGCCCGCTGGCCCTCTTCTTCTTTGTGCTCACTATCCTCGCGCTCTTCGGCCCCTTCGTGTGGCGGCGTCTCTTCACGCAGCGCGATCCGATGGTTTCAACCGGAGAGTAATTGATGACGAAGATCAAATCCATTCGCACCCGGGTCTGGAACTGGACGGGCCCGACCGTGCCGCCGCAGGGCAATTTCTGCACCAACGCGTCGGATGCGCTCTGGATGAAGGGCGACGCGATGGCCTCGTTCCGGTTCCACCAGTGGCTGACCTGCGAGGTGGAGACCGAGGACGGAACCATCGGGATCGGCAACGCCGCGCTGGCGCCGACACTCGTCAAGCAGGCAATCGACGAGTGGTACGCGCCCCTCGTGATCGGCGAGGACCCGTTCGACTATGCCTACCTCTGGGAGAAGATGTACCGCCGCACCCACGCCTGGGGCCGCAAGGGCATCGGCATGACGGCGATCAGCGCCATCGACATCGCGATCTGGGATCTGATGGGCAAGCTCGTCGGCAAGCCCGTGTTCAAACTGCTCGGCGGACGCACGAAAGAGAAGATCCCGGTCTATTACTCCAAGCTCTACGCCGACAGCGTGGAAGCGATGCAGAAAGAAGCCGAGGAGGCTCAGAAGAGCGGCTATCAGGGCTACAAGACCCGTTTCGGCTTTGGCCCCAAGGATGGCGCGCAGGGCATGCGCGAAAACCTCAAGCGTGTCGAGGCACTGCGCGAGGTGCTGGGCTACGACGTCGACCTCATGCTCGAATGCTACATGGGCTGGAACCTCGACTACGCCAAACGGATGCTGCCCAAGCTCGCGAAGTTCGAGCCGCGCTGGCTGGAGGAGCCCGTCATTGCCGATGACGTGGCAGGCTATGCCGAGCTCAACGCGATGGGGGTCGTGCCGATCTCCGGCGGCGAGCATGAGTTCTCCGTCATGGGGTGCGCGGAGCTGATCAACCGCAAGGCGGTGAGCGTGCTGCAATACGACACCAATCGCGTCGGCGGCATCACCGCCGCGCAGAAGATCAACGCCATCGCCGAAGCCGCGCAGATCCCCGTCATTCCCCATGCCGGTCAGATGCACAATTACCACCTTACGATGGCCAACACGAACTGCCCGATCAGCGAGTATTTCCCCGTCTTCGACGTGGAGGTCGGCAACGAGCTCTTCTACTACATTTTCGAGGGTGATCCCGAGGCGGTCGACGGCTATCTGCAACTCGACGACACTCTGCCCGGCCTTGGCATCACCATCAGCGACGCGCACCTGAAGCACTTCGAGATCACGGAATGACGACCTACTCCGGCATATGGCCCGTCGCGCCGACCCCGTTTCACGACGATGGCACGCTCGACCTTGAGGGCATGAAGCGCGTCCTCGACTGCCTGATCGATCAGGGCGCGGACGGGATCTGCGTGCTCGCCAACTTCTCCGAGCAGTTCCTGATCTCCGATGCCGAGCGCGAGACGCTGGCGCGGCTGAGCGTCGAGCATGTTGCGGGCCGCGTACCCCTGATCGTGACGATCAGCCACTACGCCACCCGGATCGCAGTAGAGCGGGCGCGCTTTGCCAAGGAGCTTGGCGCCGACATCGTGATGATGATGCCGCCCTACCATGGCGCGCTTCTGAAGGGGACGCCGGAGCAAAGCTTCGAGCAGTTCGCCGCCGTGGGTGAGGTCGGCATCCCGATCATGGTACAGGATGCGCCGCTCTCGGGCGTCGAGCTGCCAGTGCCTCTCTTGGTGCGCATGGCGCGCGAGATCGAGGCGGTGAAGCTCTTCAAGATCGAGTGTCCGCGCGCGGCGGGCAAGATCCGGGCGCTGATCGCCGAGGGCGGCGACGCCATTGAGGCCCCGTTCGACGGCGAGGAGGCGATTACGCTACTGGCCGATCTGGATGCGGGCGCTGCGGGTTCCATGACCAGCGGCATGATCGTCGACCAGATCAAGCCCGTCATCACCCACTTCCACGCCGGGCGCGTCGCGGACTCCACCGCGGCCTACGGCCGGGTGGCGATGGCGATCAACCACGAGAACCGCCAGTGCGGCTGGCAATCCTGCAAGGCAGCGATGGTCGAGGGCGGCGTGATCACGTCCGACTTCTGCCGCCACCCGATCCCGCCGCTGCACCCAGCCATCCGGGCGCGCCTGCTCGACCTGCTGCGCCCGCTCGACCCGATGGTTCTGACATGGGGGCACTAGAATGAGCGATCCCGCCTGGACCGACGAGCTACGCAACTTCGTGGACCTCAAGCCGCGCCAGTCGCTGGCCTCGGAAGCCGCCGAAAGCCTGCGCGAGTTCATCATGCTGGGCAAACTCGCCCCCGGCATGCCGGTGCGCGAGCGCGATCTGGCGGAGGCGTTCGGTATCAGCCGCACTCCCCTGAAGGAAGCGCTGCGCATCCTCAAAGGCGAAGGGCTGATCGTCTACGGCCCGACACGCCGCCCCCGCGTGGCCGACCCGTCGCTGGAAGAGATCAACGATTGGCTGCGGGTTCAGGGTGCGCTCGAAGCCCTCGCCGGAGAGCTGGCCTGCGAGATGGCGAGCAACGCGCAACTCGAAGAGATCGCACGCATCAACGCCTCGATCGAAGAAGCGCGCGACAGCGACGGCCCCCTCGAAGCGTTCCGCCGGGATATGCGGTTTCACCAGGCCATCGTCGCGGCCTCCGGCAACGGCGCTCTCGCGGAAACGCATGCCACATACAATGCCCGGCTCTGGCGGGTGCGGTTCCTGTCGTCCCAGCGCGTGCCGGGGCGTGAGGCAACGCGGAAGGAGCACCAAGAGATCGTGGCCGCGCTCACGGCGCGGGATGCCACCGCGGCCCGCCGGGCGCTGAAACGGCACCTGCGCACGGCCGAAACCAACATTGCCGCCACGAAAGCGGAGCTTGACGCGGCGAAGGAGGCAGAGTGATGCGACCCAGACTTGCCATTGTCCCCGGTGACCCCTCCGGTATCGGGCCGGAACTCGTTGCCAGACTGCTCGCCGAAGAGGGCGTGCGCGACGCCGCCGACATCCTTTTGGTCGGCGACGCGCACCTGTGGCAGCGCGGCGCCGAGCAGGCGGGGCTCGGGATCCCGCTCGACACCATCCCGGAAGCCGATGTGACCCGGTTCACCGGGCTCGCCCATCTCGACCTCGACACCATCGATCCGGCGGATGTCCGGGTTGCCGAGGTCACCGTCGCGGGCGGCACGACCTCGCTGCGCTGCCTCGACAAGGCGCTCGATCTGGCCCAAGCCGGGCGCGTCGACGGCGTCCTCTTTGCCCCGTTCAACAAGGCCGCCATGACGTCTGCCGGGTTGAACGCCGAGGACGAGCACCGCTACATGGCGCGGTATATCGGCTTCACCGGCTATCACTCCGAGATCAACGTGCTGGACGACCTGATGACCACGCGTGTCACCAGCCATATCGGCCTGAAGGACGTCGCCGCGAACATCGACGGCCCCTCGATCCAGCGCGCGATCGACCTCGCCCACGCCACGCTGGCGCGCTCCGGCAATGCGCGCCCACACGTCGCTGTCGCCGCCCTGAATCCGCACGCCGGAGACAACGGAAAGTTCGGCCGCGAAGAGATCGACGTGATCGAACCCGTGGTAAAGGCATGCCAGGACCGGCAGATGAACGTCACCGGCCCCTGGCCGTCGGACACCGTCTTTCTGAAGGCCAAGCGCGGTGAGGTCGACGCAGTCGTGACGATGTACCACGACCAAGGGCAGATCGCGATCAAGCTGATGGGCTTCGAGCGCGGGGTCACTGTCGCGGGTGGCTTGCCGATCCCCGTCGCCACACCGGCCCACGGCACGGCGTTTGATATCGCGGGGCGGGGCGTTGCGAATGTCGGCGCCACACGGCAGGCGTTCGATCTGCTCGTGCGCATGGCAACAAACGCCCGCAACGAGGCCGCGGCATGAGCAAACCCGCCGTCGGCTTCATCGGCGTCGGGATGATGGGCTCCGGCATGGCCGGGCGCCTGCTCGGCGCGGGCCATCCCGTTTCCCTTTTGGCCCACCGCAACCGCGCGCCGCTCGAAGCGTTGCTGGCCAGCGGCGCGCACGAGGCCCATGCGGCCCCCGCGCTGCTGTCCGGCACAAGCGTGCTCTTTACCTGCCTGCCCAATGCCGACGTCGTGCAGGCGCTTGCAGACGAGATCGCGCCGCTCTTCCAGCCCGGCCAGATCTGGATCGACACAAGCACGTCGCGCCCCGAAACAAGCGAGGCCATCGCCCGGCGCCTCGCCGACAAGGGCGCGATCTTCGCGGATGCCTCGGTGACGGGCGGCCCGCCGGAGGCCGAAGCAGGCACGCTCGCCTCGCTCGTCGGCTGCCGTGAGGCGGACTATGCCGGGATCGAAGCGCTGGTGGGCACGTACTCGAAAACCGTCCGGCGCCTCGGCGACCCCGGGCGCGGCCACGCCGCCAAGCTGCTGAACAACCTCGTATCGCAGGGCACGATGCTTCTGCTCGCCGACGCCTACCAATGCGCCGCCCGGATCGGCGTCGACCCCGCCGCGCTCTACGACGCGATGATGGGCGGGGCGGCGAAGTCCGGCACGTTGCAAAAGGCCGTCACGCCCGCGCTCAACGGCGACTATGACGGCGCACGCTTCACCATCGCCAACGCCGCCAAGGATCTCGCGTATGTCCGCGATCTTCTGGAGCACGAGCTGCCGGAGCATGCCGCGACAGCCGCGCTCCTTGCCACGCGGCTCGCAAAGCTGACCGATGCGGGGCGCGGCGACGACTTCGTGAGCACCATGCTCGACCCCAACCGCTGACACACGCACAGGGCCGCAAGCCTGCCCGTGCGAGACGACCACAGGAACCCATACCCATGAGCTATGTCCCCACCGGAAAACACCTGATCGCTGGCACCTGGGTCGGGAGTGACGCGACCTTCGCATCGGCCCCTCTGCACGGCCCGTCTCACAGCTTCAGCGTCGCCACGGCCGATCAGGTCGATCTGGCCTGCAAGGCAGCGGAAGAGGCGTTCTGGAGCTTCGGCCAGAGCACCCGCGCCGATCGCGCGGCTTTTCTCAATGCCATCGCCGACGAGATCGAAGCGCGCGGAGATGCCATCACCGAGATCGGCACGCAGGAAACCGGGCTGCCCGCGGCCCGTCTGCAAGGCGAACGCGGCCGCACAACGGGTCAGTTGCGCCTTTTTGCCGAGCACATCCTCAAGGGAGATTACCTGGACCAGCGCCATGACACGGCGCTCCCCGACAGGGCACCCCTGCCCCGGCCCGATCTCAAGCTGATCCAGCGCCCCATCGGGCCGGTGGCCGTCTTTGGCGCCTCCAACTTCCCGCTCGCCTTTTCGACCGCCGGTGGGGATACCGCTGCTGCGCTGGCCGCCGGATGCCCCGTCATCGTCAAGGGGCACCCTGCGCATGCCGGTACGGGCGAGATCGTCGCCAAGGCGATTGACGCTGCAATCAAGTCCTGCGGGATGCCCGCCGGTGTTTTCGGCTTCCTGCAGGGCGACACGCAGGATGTGGGCTCGGTCCTCGTGCAGCATCCGCTGGTTTCCGCCGTCGGCTTCACCGGGTCGCTTGCGGGGGGGCGTGCGCTCTTTGATCTTTGCGCAGCCCGGCCCGTGCCAATTCCGTTCTTCGGCGAACTGGGCTCGGTCAACCCGATGTTTCTTCTGCCCGAAGCCGTTGCCGCACGCGGAGCAGAGATCGGCGCGGGATGGGCCGGCTCGCTGACCATGGGTGCGGGGCAGTTCTGTACCAATCCGGGCGTTGCCGTTGTCCTTGAGGGCATGGATGCGTTTATCGACGCAGCTGAAGCCGCCCTCGGCAATGTCGGCGCGCAAGCCATGCTGACCGATGGCATCGCCACCGCCTACGCCGCCGGGGTCGCGCGCGTCTCCGAGGCGGCTGCCACGACGGAAATCTTCGCAGCGTCCGCATCTGGCCGCGCTGCGTCGCCAAACCTCTTCCGCGTCTCCGGGCAGGACTGGCTTGCCAACCACGCCTTGCAGCATGAGGTCTTCGGCCCCCTCGGCATTGTAGTGGTCGCGGCGGACACCGATGAGATGCACGCGATCGCCCAGGCGCTCGAGGGCCAACTCACCTGCACGCTCCATATGGACGCCGGCGACACGGCGCTCGCGCAGCGCCTGATGCCTGTTCTGGAGCGCAAGGCGGGCCGCGTGCTCGTCAACGGGTTTCCCACCGGCGTCGAGGTTTCGGACGCCATGGTTCATGGCGGCCCCTACCCCGCGTCGACCAACTTCGGCGCCACCTCGGTCGGGACGATGGCGATCCGCAGGTTCGTGCGGCCGGTCTGCTACCAGAACGTTCCGGACGCGCTTCTGCCGAGCACGTCCTAGGGCCCTGAATTTCGGGGCCCACCAGGGTGATTGGAGGCACTGGCTTCGGGCCCCGCGCCTGGGTGCCTCTGCGCCGACGCTACACATACGGACGATGCGCTCCGGGCCGAGCGACTGGTGCGTGCCCTCCGTACCGAACAGAGCGTCGGCGCTTGGGGTTGTCGCCGCACAGGATTGCGGGTCAGTCAGGCCCCTACCGTTGCCCAAAAGCGAGCCCGCGCCGTGAGACCGGGCCTGCTGCCAACACGCACTTGTCCTGCAGCAAGAGCCCTCACCAAGCGCTCCACTCCGGCGAGGAAGAGCCCCGCCGGAACGAATTGCAGCCTCGGTCGAGACGGCAAGGCGCGCATCCTTTTCCGGGATGAAAGAGAGGCCGAAGCGCTACCCTGACAAGGGCGCCACGCATCAAGCTTCACCCCGCACTGCCAAAAGGTGAGCGCAATGCTGAGGCCCAACCTGACGGTCGGCCAAATGCACTTGCAGCACAGATCGGATGATCGACCGCAGGAGACCAAGGGAGGCCGGGTCTCCGCCTTCATCCACGGTCAAATGCGCTTCTCCCTTGTGTTGGGTGCAGAGCCGGTCGCCGAAAACATCGTCGCTTTCGGGACCTCGACGTTAATGCTGCCTCCCCCGGAGCAATAGCCGGTCTCTGGGTATCGTATGTGAACTTGACATGATGCGAGGCTCCACATGGCCGCCCGGCGTGTCACAAACACGCGCGCGGCCAGAGGGATGCGCTCGGTCCGACCGTTCGAACGACCTTGGGGCACCCCGGCGCCGCACCTTTTGTCGAACAGCAGCAGCTCCATGGCCAGAAGCGCACAAAGTGGCGTCGCCACACGCCAAACTGCACCGTTGCAATGGTATGCAAGTCGGCTGATAGTGACCGCAGGCCCCTCACGAGGCCACAGGGAGGAACAAAGACAATGAATAGACGCGATCTTGTCCGGATCGGTGTGCTTGCAGCAATGTTTGGCACGCTTCCGCTCTCCGTTCAGGCGGATGAGCTTCCATACGGGCTGATGCCGGGAAAGCCCTTCGAAGGCACGAAGCTCGACATTCTCAGCGTGGTCACGCCGCAGTTCGACGGGCTGATGTTGCGCGCTGACGAATTCACGGAGCTGACCGGGATCGAAACGGAATGGACCTTCATCCCGTTCGGCAACCTGCAGGAAAAGCTCGTCGCCGAAGGGATCGCCCAGAACGGCACGTTCGACGTGGTGAACTACCTCGACAGCTGGGGCCCGCCCAACGCGCACTGGCTCGTCAAGATCGACGAGCTGATGGAACGCGACGGGATCTCGATGGACCGCTACCCCGCTGCCTTCGCCCGCTCGGCACAATTCGAGGGCGAAACGTTGGGCTTCCCGCTCCGTGCCCACCCGCAGCTGATGTTCTACCGCAAGGACCTGATCGACGAGCCGCCGCAGACCTGGGCGGACGTGGTGCGCATCGGCAAGGAGCTCAAGGAATCGAACCCGGACATCGCGCCGCTCGCGCTCTACTTCAACAACGACGGCAACCGGCAGAACCTCTTCATCTGGCTGAACTTCCTGTGGGCCGCCGGCGCGGACGTCTTCAACGACGACTGGACCGCCGCGTGGACCTCCGAAGAAGCGCTGAAGGCGACAGAGGATTACATCGCGCTGCACACCGTCCACGAAGTAACGAACTCGAACTCGGTGGCATTTGTCGAACAGGATGCGCGGCAGAGCTTCATGCAGGGCAATTCGGCGATGATCCCGGTGTGGTGGTGGGCCTATTCGGGCTTCTACAATCCCGACAGCTCGACCCTCACGAAGGATCAGGTCGGCTTTTCTGGGATGCCCAGCTACGAGGGGGTGACCAAGACCTACGCAATCTCGATGCCGTTCTCGATCTCGGGCTATTCGGACGCGCAGGGCGCCTCGTGGGAGTTCCTGAAGTGGCTGTCGAACCCCGACATGGACAAGGCCAACGCGACCGAGCGTGAGGTGAAGGGCGAAACCATCGTGAACAACGTGGTCACGCACGTCTCCTCGCTCCAGGACCCGGACGTGAACGCCGCCAACGACGGCATTCAGGCCGCGGCATGGGAGTCGCTGAAGGACTCCGACATCATGCCGCAAATCCCGGAATGGCCCGAGGTCGGCGACCTGCTCTCGGCAGCGATTGCCGAAGCGGCCGCGGGCGGTGACGTGCGCGCACTGATGACAGAGGCTGCTGAACGGTCCGACCGGCTGCTGAAGCGCGCCGGCCGCATCCAGTAACGAAAGGCGGGGCGGGCGCGCAGCCCACCTCTCCCCATGCGCGACAACACGCTCAAATACCTGCTGGTCTTCCCAGCCGTCCTCGTGGTCTTCGCGACAGCGATCTGGCCTCTTGCCGAAAGCCTGCGGCTGAGCTTCACCCGCGGTCTCGTAACCCGCCCGAACTTCCCGCAGGATTACGTCGGCTGGGAGAACTACACCTGGGCGTTCCTCGAAGAACCCGCGTTCTGGAATTCGGTGACGGTCACGGCCGTCTACACCTTGCTGACAGTCGCGCTGACGACCCTGTGCGCCCTCGGCCTTGCGCTTCTGCTGGCGCCGGGCGGGCGGCTGCGCTCGGGGGTGCAGACGCTGCTCATCCTGCCCTTCGCGATGTCCCCTGCCCTGATCGGCGTGTCGTTCCGTTTCATGTTCAACCCGGAGTTCGGGCTCTTTGACGCGTTCTTCGGCTTCGTGATTCCGCCACTGGCCGATATCTCGTGGCTGGCCGACCCCACGCTCGCCTTCGCCGTTGTCGTCATGGCCGACGTCTGGGGCTGGATTCCGTTTCTGACGCTGGTCCTGATCGGCGGGCTGGCCTCTGTCCCGCGCGAGACGATCGAGGCCGCGCAGGTCGACGGGGCCAGCGGCTGGCGCGTCTTCAAGGACATCACGCTGCCGCAGCTTCTGCCCGTGCTCGCCGTGGTGATCATCCTCAAGACGATCTTTTCGCTCAAGACGTTCGATCAGGTCTTCATGCTGACGAATGGCGGCCCGGGCACAGCGACGCAAACGCTCTCGCACTACGTCTATTTCAACGGAATGAAGTACGGGCAGATCGGCTACTCCGCCGCCGTTGCCTGGCTGCTGGTCATCCCGATGATCCTGCTGACGTATTTCTACGCCAAGTTCGTCTTCCGGAAGGACTGAACGGTGACAGGCAAGCAACGTCAGCGTTTCTGGAACGCCGTGCAGGTCACGCTGATCCTCGCCGCGACCGTCGTGATGCTGACGCCGATCATCTGGATCTTTCTTGCGGCCTTCAAGACGCATGTTGATGTCTACCAGCTCAAGCTGATCTTCACGCCGACCTTCGAAAACTTCGTCACCGTCTTCGAGGAGCCTTACCGGCTCGGTGAAAAGCTCGCGAACTCCACCATCGTCGCGTTCGTGACGGTGGTGATCGCGATCCCGATCGCGACCTGCGCGGCCTATTCCTTCAGCCGGTTCCGGCTGCGGGGCGAGACGCTGATGCTCGTGATGATCCTCGCCACCCAGTTTGTGCCGGCGGTCGTGATCATCTTGCCGTTCTTCATCATGTTCCGCGACGTCGGGCTGCTGGACACGCGGCTTGGCCTGATCCTCGTGAACCTCGCCATCGTGATGCCGTTTGCGATCTGGATGATCAAAGGTTTCATCGACGGCATTCCGATGGACACCGAGGAAGCTGCCATGGTCGACGGCGCGTCGCGCTTGCAGGTAATCCGCGACGTGGTGTTGCCGATGGCGGCACCGGGTCTGCTGACGGCAGGTATCTTCTGCTTCATCATCGCATGGAACGAGTTCCTCTTCGCGCTCATCCTGACGAACAAGGATGCGGTGACGCTGCCCATCGGCCTTGCACTCTTCAAGGGCGAGGAGGGCGATCTTTGGAACCTGCTGAGTGCGGCCGGCATCATCATCATGGCCCCGATGTTCGTGCTCGCCCTCGCGATCCGGAAGTACTTTGTCCAGGGCATGACAATGGGGGCGGTGCGCTGATGGCCGAAGTAATGCTGAAAGACCTGACGAAACGCTGGGACGATTTCGTCGGCGTCGACAACCAGTCGCTCAAGATCCACGACAAGGAATTCCTCGTGTTTCTCGGGCCTTCAGGCTGCGGCAAGACGACGACGATGCGGATGATCGCGGGGCTCGAAGAGCCGACATCGGGCGAGATCTGGATCGGCGACCGGGTGGTGAATGACGATCTGCCCAAGGACCGCGACGTTGCCATGGTCTTTCAGAATTATGGCCTCTACCCGCACATGACGATCTTCGAGAACATCGCCTACCCCCTGCGGGTGCGCGGCACGCCGAAGGCCGAGATCGCGCCACGGGTGGAGCGCGCCGCCGAGCAGGTCGAATTGACCCAATTCCTCAAGCGCAAGCCCAAGGCGCTCTCGGGCGGGCAGCGCCAGCGCGTGGCGCTCGCGCGCGCCATCGTCCGGACGCCCAAGGTCTTCCTGATGGACGAGCCGCTTTCGAACCTCGATGCCAAATTGCGCGTGACGATGCGCGCGGAGCTCAAGCACCTGTCCCGCGCGCTCAAGATCACCACGATCTACGTGACCCACGACCAGATCGAGGCGATGACGCTCGCGGACCGCGTCGCCGTCATGCAGCATGGCGTGATCCAGCAGCTCGGCACGCCCGATGAGATCTACAACGACCCGGCGAACCTTTTCGTGGCCGGCTTCATCGGCTCGCCCGCGATGAACCTGCTCCACGGCAGCCTGAAAGGCGGCATGTTCATCACCAAGGGCGGCAAGACCCTTGCCAAGGTAGATGCGGAAGACCGGGCCGAGGTGATCCTCGGTGTCCGGGCCGATGACCTGACGGTCTGCGAGCGGGGCGAAGGCGGCGTCGATGCCACCGTCTACGCTTACGAGAACACCGGCGAGGCATCGCTCCTGACACTGCAATGGGGCGCCCAGCGGGTCATCGCACGCGGCGACAGGCATTTGCGCAAGGAGCAGGACGATGTCGTCGGGCTGACCTTCAACCCAGATCACCTCTACCTCTTCGATCCCAAGACCGAGGAGCGCCTGCGGGTATGACAGATCAGATCGACGCCGAGATCCTCGCACGCCTGCGCAGCGTCGACACGCCGAGCGTCTGCAACGCGATCGAAGTCGTTCAGGGGCGCCGGGGCTTTTCAGGCTTCACCCGAGGCACACCCTTTGCGTCAGCCCCGAGCGATCCGGCAATCGTCGGATTTGCGCGCACAGCGCGTATTCGCGGGTCGCGCCCGTCCGACGCGCCACCCGACGCGGTGCGCGCCAAGCGACGGGCGTATTTCCGGCATATGGCCTCGGGCCCACGCCCGGCCGTCGCGGTGATCGAAGACGCCGACCACCCCGCGTGCGTCGGCGCCTGGTGGGGGGAGGTGCACGTCGCCGTTCACAAGAGCCTCGGCATGGCCGGCGCACTCACGAACGGCCTCGTGCGGGATCTGGGCGATCTTGCAAAGGGCTTTCCGGTGGTCGCCGGGGGCGCGGGCGTCAGCCACGCGTTCGTGCATGTCGAGGACATCGGCGTCGGGGCCACTGTCTTCGGGCTGGCGATCCGGGACGGCGATCTGATCCACGCGGACCGTCACGGAGCGGTGGTGATCCCGACGGATGTCCTGCCAAGCCTCCCCGCCGCGCTCGACACACTTGCCGCAAGCGAGCGCCTTGTTCTGGAGCCCGCGTCCCGCGGCGAGATCGGCATCGACGCCCTTCTCGAGGCATGGAGCGACTTCGAGAAGGCGCGCACCTGAGGGCCGAGGCCAGCGCGGCCTCCGTGAGCTTTTTCGCCCTGCACCGGCGGCCACGCCGCATCGCGCGGCGGCGCACTCCCCATCCGCGACACCTCACGCCCCAAGACGGCCCCGCCTCTGAAACCAGCGCCGGAATGCGCTCCAACACGAGGGAGCTTTCGTGCACCGATGCGATGTGACAGAACGTGGGGGCGTGGACCCATTCGATGAGGGGTGGATCCCCCGTTCCGCCTTTGCAGGGCCTCGCCCAGGCGGGGTCAACGCAAATTCGCCCCCCGGCGCGTGCCGTTCCGTAGTAGGCTCCGGTAACCCGTCCCTGTTTGCTGAGGCCCGTAGATGGCAGTTCTTCTCTTCCTGGTGTTCCTCGCTGCGTGCTTTGCGGCCGGAGCGACCGGCAGCCTCTTTCCGACCGGCGCGTGGTACAAATCGCTTGAAAAGCCATCCTGGACGCCGCCCAACTGGGTGTTCCCGGTCGCGTGGACGAGCATCTACGTCCTGATCTCGTGGGCGGGCGCGCGGGTTGCGCTTTCCGATGGCGCGGGGCTGGCTCTGGCGTTTTTTGCGCTGCAGTTCTCTCTCAACACGCTCTGGACGCCTGTGTTCTTCGGTTTGCGCCGGATGGGCCTCGCCTTTGGCGTGGTGATCGCGCTCTGGGCCTCTGTTCTTGCGACGTGCATTGCGTTCTGGCAGGTCGATCCCCTCGCCGGGCTCCTGTTCCTTCCCTACGTGGCATGGACAACCGTGGCCTCGGCCTTGAACTTCGCCGTCTGGCGCCTCAACCCCGGTTCGCGTCCGCTCAGCCTCGGCGAGATGTAGGGGGCGAGCTGTCCTGCGACCGGGTCGCCGCCCGCGCATTGTGCTCTCTCTCGATCCTGCGCCGTGGGGGGACGGATCCGGTGAGGATCGCCCACCTTGCTTTCGGACAGCGCAGGGACCCTCCGGGCCTTCCCTCTGCTGGTGACAACCGTTGCGTTGCCTTGTAGCGGTCCTCTTGACCTGCGGGACAACGATGGTACCCGAAGGTATGCGCGCGTCCCTGTCCTCCGCGACGGCCCAATTCGGCCGGCTATGCCGCAACGTGACGGTTGCGCTGCTGTCGGGTTGGCTGACGCGAAGGTCCTACGAGGAGGTCGAAAGCCGCCTCCTCGCGCGCCCGGTACGCGAACAGGCACTGATCGTTGCGGGCACCCTGGGCGCGCTCTTCCTTTTGGCGCTCCTCGCGGCGCAGGCAGGGTTCGTTGGAATGTGTCTCTACGGGCTCGCTGTCATCCTTGTCGCGCGCTAGCGTACGTTTTTTCCGCCCCCCTGGACTGTCTGTACCGCCCGATTGACAGCGCCCTAACACGCTGACGCGACAGAACATTCCCGCAACGCCTGACACTGCACGCATGCACGACATCTTGTATGCATTTGTATTCTTTAAAGAAGTTGGGCGACAATGTGATCCGTCCCGCACCCGCTCTCGTTCAACGGGTACGAACAAGACAGCCATCAAGCAAACCAGACAGAAAGGGACGCATCATGTGGGATGCCGGTATCGGAATTATGACGTTCAGCACGCTCGGGTTCATGGTGGCCTTTGGCTACCTCGGTGTGCGCGCCGTTGAAAAGGCCCGCAAGGACGGGGTGAGATCGACCCTCGCCGCGGACACGCCCAATACCCGCGCCGAGCTGGAAAAGCTCTGACCCGCGCACGAGGCGGGCGCGTCCCCGCCTCGTCGCCAGCCCGGCCCGCGCTAGGTGGCCGGGCTTTTCTTTTGCCCTCATTTCGGAAGCTTGCATGTCCGCCACGGATCTCGACTACGATCAATCCTTCCTCCGCTCGCTTCTCGAAGAAGACGAGGCAGAGCTGAGCGTTGTGTTCTCCGACCCCTCCTTGCCGGACAATCCCATGATTTTCGTGAGTGACGAGTTCACGGGCCAGACGGGGTATTCGCCGGCGGAGGCCATCGGGCGGAACTGCCGTTTCCTGCAGGGGCCCGAGACGAACCCGCACGCGGTAGAGGCGATCCGGCAGGGGCTCCGCGCCCAGACACGGTTCGTGATCGACATCCTCAACTACCGCAAGGACGGATCGCCGTTCGTCAACCGGCTCCGCCTGCGCCCGATCTACGATGGGGATGGCCAGCTGATGTTCTACGCAGGGGCACAGAACCCGACCTGACGCAGATGGCCGCCCGGCGCGGCGCCCCGGCAGACGGACGGGTCTGTCGGCCCTGTCTGGCAGGCGAACGGCGCCATGGCACGTCCACAGCCCGAGGTAGCGCGCACAACACCCCGTCGGTCGCGCCCCTGCCCTCTAGCTGACCCTAGCAGCACCTGCCCCGAGAAACGCACGCACCTCGTCCGCACGCCGGATCGTATCGGCGTATCCAAGGTCGATCAGCCCGCCAACATAGGCCGGCTCGAACATCAGGTAGCTCTCCAGCCGCCCGTCGCGGTGCCAAGCCCCGACCATCTTCATCAGGACACGGATCGTACGCGGCAGATGCTCGGCAAGCGGGGCCGCGACATCGCGCATGTCCCGCGTCGGCGCGAGAAGCAGGGACGAGATCGGACGCAGCTCGCTTGCCGCGCGCGCGTCCTCGGGCATCAGGTCGAGCGTGTCGTTGATCCGAAGCATGCGCTCGTAATCCGCTTCGAGATTGTCGTTGAAGAGAATGTCGAGCGCGTGCCCCGCGACGTCTCCGAATGTGGGCGACAGAGAGGGCAAGTCATCGGTGGAGACCTCGTGAAACGGGTCGCGCGTGCCAATGACCAGAACGCGATCCGCTCCTGTCCGGATCGCCGCCGAGAGCGGCGAGGTCGAGCGCAGGGAGCCATCGCCAAAATGCTCGCCCCCGATCTCGACCGGGGCGAAGGCAAAGGAAAGCGCGGAAGAGGCCAGCAGATGAGCCGCGCCGATCTCCGCCCGCTGCCCGATCCGGCGCGCCCGTTGCCATTCCGCGATGTCGTCCGCGCCTTCGAAGAACGTCACCGCGACCCCACGGCTGTAACTCGAGGCGGTGATGCACAGCGCATGCAGCGCGCCGCTTTCGATCGCGCGTTCGAGGCGCGGGCGATTGAACTCACCCTCCAGCAGGCGGCGCAGCGGGGCGTAATCGAGCAACCCCCCGGATTCCTTGAGCCCGGCGAACCTGAACATCAGGTTCCCGGCGAGCCGCGAACTGCTCAGAAAGACCTTGAGCGCCCGGGTTTCGTAGATCGAATGACAATGCAGGTGCCGCCACAGCGTTTCCAGATGCCGCGTCGCGATCTGGAAATCCTGCGCCATAACGGCGATGGGCGCCGCATTGATGGCCCCGGCAGAAGCGCCGCACACGATCTGAAACGGCGAGCGGCGCCGCTCCACAAGCTCCGCTATCGCCTTCAGAACGCCGACCTGATACGCGCCCCGCGCCCCGCCCCCTTGTAGCACAAGAGCGGTGCGGGCGCCGTCAGCAGGCGCCGCGCTCATGGAACGCCCCGGTGGAACGCGGGGGTCGGCAGCACCAGCGGCGCTCTATGCCACCCCATGCGTCCTCCTTCGTTGAGGCGCCGACCCGGCCCGCGTGACGTCCGATCGGGCTGCGCCTGCGCCGCGCAACGCTGTGGCCCTCGCCGGATCAGGCATAGCTCTCCGGCGGTGGGCAGCTGCACACGAGATGGCGGTCACCAAAGGCATGGTCCACGCGGTTGATCGGGGGCCAGTACTTATCGACACGGAAGCCGCCCGGTGGGAAGCACGCCTCCTCCCGCGTGTAGGATCTGTCCCAATCGCCAACGAGATCCTCGACAGTGTGGGGCGCGTTCTTGAGGGGATTGTCCTCCCGGTCTGCCGCGCCCTCCTCGATGGCCCGGATCTCGTTTCGGATCGCGATCATCGCCGTACAGAACCTGTCGAGCTCCGCCTTCGGCTCGCTCTCCGTCGGCTCGATCATCAGCGTCCCGGTGACGGGCCAACTCATCGTCGGCGCGTGAAAACCGTAGTCCATCAACCGCTTGGCGATATCATCAACGGAGATCCCGGCGGATTTCTGCACCGGACGCGTGTCGATGATGCATTCATGCGCCACGTAGCCATCCGGCGAGTGAAAGAGCACGGGGTAGTGATCGCGCAGCCGGGCCGCGATGTAATTGGCCGCGAGCAGGGCGATCCGGGTCGCCTGCGTCAGCCCGCTGCCCCCCATCAGAAGGCAATAGGCCCACGAGATCGTCAGGATCGAGCCCGAGCCGTAATGCGTGGCCGACACGGCCCCCGCCTCTCCCGTCGCCGGATCCGGGGGCAGATGTGGCGCAAGATGCGCGCGCACACCGATGGGCCCCATGCCGGGCCCACCGCCGCCATGCGGGATGCAGAACGTCTTGTGCAGATTGAGGTGGCACACGTCGGCGCCGAAATCGGCGGGCCGCGCGAGCCCGACGAGCGCGTTCATGTTCGCACCATCGAGGTAAACCTGCCCGCCATGGTCGTGGGTGATCTGGCAGACCTGCCGGATCGTCTCTTCGAAAACGCCGTGGGTCGACGGATAGGTGACCATGCAGGCCGCCAGATGGTCGGCATGGGCTTCGGCTTTCGCAGCGAAATCCTCAAGGTCGATGTCGCCGTTCTCGCGCGCCTTCACCACCACCACTTTCATGCCCGCCATCACCGCCGAGGCGGGGTTGGTGCCATGGGCGGAGGTCGGGATCAGGCAGACGTTGCGCTCCGTGTCCCCCCGCGCGCGGTGCCAGCCACGGATCGTCATCAATCCGGCGAATTCGCCCTGCGCCCCCGAGTTCGGCTGCATCGACATCGCGTCGAACCCTGTGATTTCACAGAGCTTACGCGACAGATCCTCGACCATCAGCCGATAGCCCTCGGTCTGGTCGGCAGGCGCGTGGGGGTGGATATTCGCCCATTCCCGCCGTGACAGGGCTTCCATTTCCGAGGTGGCGTTGAGCTTCATCGTGCAGGAGCCAAGCGGGATCATCGCCCGGTCGAGCGCGAGATCCCTGTCTCCGAGGCGGCGCATGTAGCGCGTCAGCTCGCTCTCAGCGCGGTTCATCTGGAAGATCGGGTGCGTCAGGTACGGGCTCTTGCGCACGAGAGCCTCCGGAAGCCGGTGCGACGGCAGCCGGAAATCATCCACCATCTCGCCGCCGAACGCGCCCCAAACGGCCTCCAGATGCTCCGAACGGATGCATTCATCGACGGCGATCCCGATCCGGTCGTCGCCGATGAGCCGCAGGTTCACGCCGCGCCGCAGTGCCTCGCCAATGATGATCCGCTGCAGCGGGCCGACCTTCACGGTCACCGCATCGAAAAATGCCTTCGGCTCGACTTCAAAGCCCAGACGCTCCAGCCCGTCGACCAGGCGCACGGCCTTGCGGTGGATATCCTGGGCGATCGCGCGGATGCCCTTTGGCCCATGAAATACGGCGTACATCGACGCCATCACCGCCGGAAGCGCTTGCGCGGTACAGACGTTGGACGTCGCCTTCTCTCGGCGGATATGCTGCTCGCGCGTTTGCAGGGCAAGGCGCAGGGCCCGGTTACCCCGCGCATCGCGGGACACGCCGACCAACCGGCCGGGAAGCGCGCGCTTGTGTGCATCGCGCGTGGCAATGTAGGCGGCGTGCGGTCCGCCAAAGCCCATAGGCACCCCGAACCGCTGGGTGGAGCCGATGGCAATGTCGGCTCCCATCTCCCCCGGCGGGGTGATCAGGGCGAGCGCCATGAGGTCGGCGGCCATGCACGCGATCGCGCGTGATCCGTGAAGCGCCGCGATGGGCTCGGAGAAATCGTGCACAGCACCGTAGGTGCCCGGGTATTGGAACACCGCCCCAAACACCGCATCCGGCGCCAGATCCGCGAACGGATCGCCGACAACGATCTCGATCCCGAGCGGTTCAGCCCGGGTCCGGAGCACGGCGATGGTTTGCGGATGGCAGTGATGATCCACGAAGAACCCGTCCGCCTTCGACTTCGCCACCCGGTGCGCCATCGTCATGGCCTCGGCAGCGGCGGTGGCCTCATCAAGGAGCGAGGCGTTGGCAACATCGAGCGCTGTCAGATCACTGACCATGGTCTGGAAATTCAGAAGCGCCTCAAGCCGGCCCTGGCTGATCTCGGGCTGATAGGGCGTATAGGCGGTGTACCACGCCGGGTTCTCAAGGATATTGCGCCGGATCGCCGGAGGCGTGATCGCGCCGTAATACCCCTGCCCGATCATCGATGTCGGCACGATGTTCTTCTGCGCTGTCTTGCGCATCAGGTGCCGCATCTCGCCCTCGTTCATCGGGGCACCCCAGCTCATCGGCTCCGTGAGCCGCAGATCCGCTGGCACGATCCGTTCGATCAGCGCGTCGAGTGTCGGCGCGCCCACGACCGAGAGCATTTCGGCTGTCTCATCCGGCGATGGCCCGATGTGGCGGCGGTTCGCGAAGTCATAGGGCTGGTAGTCGGTCGGCTCGAAGGTCATTGCATCACCCGGTCAGAGCCTTGTAGGCCGCTTCATCCATAAACGCGTCGAGAGACGCGCCATCGGCCAGCCGCATCTTGAAGAACCAGCCTTCGCCGAGCGGATCGGTGTTGACGGTCGATGGCTCGTCGACGATGGCCGGGTTCACCTCGACGATTTCGCCATCGATCGGCGCCCCGATGTCGGAGGCCGCCTTGACGCTTTCAATGGTGACGATCTCCTGCCCGGCCTCGACCTCGGCGCCTTCTTCGGGCAGCTCGATAAAGACGATGTCGCCAAGCTGATCCGCCGCGAAGGCCGTGATGCCCACGACCACCACGTCATCCTCGACCCGGAGCCATTCATGCTCTTCGGTATATTTCACCATCTCGTCCTCATCCTGTTGCCTTTCGCTTCTGACGGGGCGCAACGAAGGGAAGCTCCGCCACGCTGACAGGCACCTCGCGCCCACGGAGTTGCGCCACCAGGGGCGTTCCGGCGAGGGCAAACGCGCGCTCCACGTAGCCCATCGCCACGGGCCGGTTGAGGCTGGGGCCATGGCTGCCGGAGGTCACCTTGCCAACAGCGTCACCGCCCGCCGAAAAGAGCTCCGTCCCCGCCCGGATCGGCGCGCGCCCATCGACAGCGAAGCCGACCCGTCTGCGCGCAGCGCCCGCCTTCAGCTCGGCCAGGATCCTGTCTGCGCCGGGAAAACCGCCCGCACGCGCCCCCCCTGCCCGCCGGGCCTTGCCCATCGACCATTCGAGTGCGGCTTCCACCGGGCTGGTCGTCGCATCGAGCTCCTGCCCCATGAGGCAAAGTCCGGCCTCAAGGCGCAGCGTATCGCGCGCGCCCAGCCCGGCAGGCGCGACGCGATCATCGGCGAGGAGCGTGTCGAAGAGCCCTTCGGCGTGGTCCGCGGCGACCGAGATCTCGAACCCGTCCTCCCCCGTGTAGCCCGAACGCGTCACCAGCGCAGGCGCGCCGCCGACGCTGATCTCGCGCACATCCATGAATCGCATCTCGGTACTTTCGGGCGCGAGCCCCGCCAGCACGTCACCCGCTTGCGGGCCCTGCACTGCGATGAGAGCGCGATCCTCCAGCAGGCGCACGTCGCACCCGGGCAAGGATGCCGTCAGGTACGCCACGTCGTCCGCCTTCAGGGCGGCATTCACTACTAGCGCGAGACGATCATCGCGGCGCGCCACGATGATATCGTCGCGAACGCCGCCTGCATCATTCGTCAGAAGCGTGTAGCGCTGCCGGCCCTCCGGGAGCGCCATGAGATCGGTGGGGACAAGCCTCTCCAGCGCGGCGGCCGCAGCGGACGGCCCGTCCGGGTGCCAGAGCTCGACCTGCCCCATGTGGGAGACGTCAAAGACACAGGCCTCGGTGCGACAGTGCACGTGCTCGGCAACGATCCCCTCGTAGCTCAGGGGCATCTCGTAACCGGCAAAATCCACCATGCGCGCGCCGAGGGCGCGGTGACGCCCCGTCAGGGGTGTCAAGTGTGCTGACGCGGGCTGCGTCATTCCTCCCTTCCCTGCAATTGCTCAGGGCCGACACGGGCAAACCACCAGGATTCCTGAGGGCTTGCCCCTGTCACCCACCACTATGCCCACCGGACATCGCCCGCGCAATCCGTCGATGTGCGGCAGGTTAGGCGCGTCTTTCGGAACAGGATCGAATTGGGGCGTCTCTCGCCCGGCACATTGGTCAAGGCGGGCCACCGCGCGAAACACCTCAGGCCCGGTACATTCGCCGGGATCCTGAGAACTTCCGGTGCTCGCGCGCCCCGGTGACGGCACACGATCTGTCGCGCCAACGTCTCCAGAAACCCCTTCCAAACGCAGGCCTTTGCCTTTGCCACTGCCCTTGCCTGCGCCCATCGCTGCGCCCCCCGGTCTGCGCCGCTCTTTGTGCCCGTGACGCATGGACGCCTCCGCCCGATCGGCCTAGAGCCAGAGGATGTCCCCGGTTCGCGGCATTCTCCTCAAGTTGGCCGCCGTCTGCGTCTTTGTCGCGATGGCTGCCTTCATCAAGGCTGCCCGGGTCGAGGTGCCAGCCGGTGAGGCGCTCTTCTTCCGCGCCTTCTTCGCCCTTCCGGTGATCGTGGTCTGGCTGATCTGGCGCGGAGAGCTGCATCAGGGGCTGAAGACGGACAACCCGCAGTCGCATGTCTTCCGCGGCCTCTTCGGAACCGCCGCCATGGGCATGGGCTTTGCCGGGCTGGGGCTGCTGCCGCTGCCGGAGGTCACGGCGATCGGCTATGCGGCCCCCCTCCTCGTGGTGGTGTTCGCGGCCATGTTCCTTGGCGAGCAGGTCCGGGCCTTTCGGCTCTCGATGGTTGCGCTCGGCTTGGTCGGGGTGGTGATCGTTCTGAGCCCGCGACTGTCGGTCAACGTCTCGGCCGCCGATCCCACGGAGACGCTGGGCGCCCTCGTCGTGCTGCTGGGCGCCGTCTTTGCCGCTCTTGCGCAGGTATTCGTCCGCAAGATGGTCGCGACCGAGAGCACGTCGGCAATCGTGTTCTGGTTTTCGATCACGGCAACCTGCGCCTCGCTCCTGACCGTGCCGTGGGGCTGGGTCGTGCCGTCGCCAGCCGTGACGGCGATGCTGATCGCGGCGGGCCTGCTCGGTGGTTTCGGTCAAATCCTGCTAACGTCGTCCTACCGCTATGCCGATGCCTCGCTCATTGCTCCGTTCGATTACGCCTCGATGCTCCTCGCGCTCGGGATCGGCTATGCCATCTTCGGCGAGATCCCGACCGGGGCGATGCTGCTTGGCGCCGCGATCATCGTGGTTGCGGGTGTCCTCATCATTTTGCGCGAACGCCAGCTCGGCCTCGAACGCGCCCGCCAGCGCAGGGCCATGACCCACGGGCAGTAGAGTGCGCGGCGTTCGCAGACCGAATACCACCGGCTGGTGGCGACGCGCTACGGAATCCAAAGACAGCTTCGTTCCAGGGCAACAAACGCCTGCGCTTGCTGTCCCAATGCCGCCAGGCCCCCTCCCCCCGTGCCGTCCCACCTCGGCCCCAATCGCCATCGCCAGGCGCAAGACCCCACCGCGCTGCGCTCTTGGGCGCATCGACAGCCATACCCGCAGCACGTAACGCTTTCACCAGCTGGGAGGGCACCATGGCAAAGGTTCTGGTCTGCTACGCGCATCCGGGCCACCGGTTCAGCAGCGCCAACACGGCACTTTGGTCCGTGGCACAGACAGTTACGGGGATCACATGCGTCGATCTCTACGCCGAGTATCCGCGGTTCAACATCGATATCGACCGCGAACAGCAGCGCCTTCTCGCGCATGACGTGCTGATCCTGCAGTACCCGCTTTTCTGGTATTCGTGCTCGGCTCTGGTGAAGGAGTGGCTGGATCTCGTGCTCGAACACGGCTTTGCCTACGGGGATGGAGGAACCGCGCTCGCGGGCAAGACCATGGCCCTCGCCATCACCGCCGCAGGCCCGCAGGACGCCTATTCGACCGACGGCTACCAGCACTTCCCGATCCGCACGTTCCTGACGCCGATGGAGCAGACCGCCGGCCTCTGCAAGATGCGCTTTCTCGCGCCTTACGTCCTTTTCGGTGCGCTGCGTGCGCCCGGCGATGGCCGGCTGCCCGGCCATGTGACGGGCTACCGTAACCTGCTCGAGGCCCTGCGCGATGACACACTCGATCTCGACAATGCCGCGCGGCTGGACACCCTCTCGGCCACAACGCTTCCCCTGCGCGTGGTGACCTGAGATGGACCAGTTCCTGCTTCTGGCCTTCCTCTTTCTGATCGGCGGTGTGATCGCCGTTCCCATCGCAACCCGGCTCGGGCTGGGCTCGGTTCTGGGATACCTTCTGGCCGGGATAGCCCTCGGCCCGATCCTGGCCACGCTCAACGTCGATGTCGTGAGCCTGCAGCACTTCGCGGAATTCGGCGTGGTGATGATGCTCTTCCTCGTCGGGCTCGAACTGGAACCAAGGCTGCTCTGGGAGATGCGCGCACGTCTTCTTGGCCTCGGCGGGTTGCAGGTGGGCCTGACGGCGCTGCTCCTTGCCGCCGGCGGGATCGCACTGGGCCTCTCCTGGACGATGGCGCTTGCGGTCGGGCTCGTTTTTGCGCTCTCGTCCACTGCGATTGTTCTGCAAACGCTGGGCGAAAAGGGTCTGATGCGCAGCGAGGGCGGGCAGGCGAGCTTTTCTGTCCTGCTCTTTCAGGACATCGCCGTGATCCCGATGCTGGCGCTTATCCCGCTCCTGGCCCTGCCCGAGCTGATGGATGTGGCCGGACACGGCGCCGATGCAGCGCACGGGGCGGAGGCCGGGCATGCTGCGAGCCAAGGCGGTGAGCATGGCGCAAGTCACGGCGACGATCTCGGCGACGATCTCGGCGGGGGCCACGGGACTTCCATGAGCCTCGTCGACGGGCTGCCCGGCTGGGCCGCGGCGCTCGTGACGCTCGGAGCCATCGGCGCTGTCATCGTCGGTGGCGCACTCCTGACGCGCCCGATCTTTCGCTTCATCGCGTGGGCCAAGCTGCGCGAGCTCTTCGTGGCCACCGCGCTCATGCTCGTCATCGGGATCGCGCTTCTGATGACACTGGTCGGCCTCTCGCCCGCGCTGGGGACCTTTCTCGCCGGTGTCGTGCTCGCCAATTCAGAGTACAGGCACGAGCTGGAAAGCGACATAGACCCTTTCCGCGGCCTGCTTTTGGGCCTCTTCTTCATGACCGTCGGCGCGTTGATCGATTTTCAGCTTCTGGGCCAGAACCTTCTCACGATTGTGGGCCTCACCATCGGCGTCATGGCGATCAAGGCCGGGGTTCTCTATGCGCTCGGCTGGATCTTCCGCGTCGAGGGGGCGGATCGCTGGCTGATGACGCTCGGGCTCGCGCAAGCGGGCGAGTTCGGCTTTGTCCTGCTCTCGTTCTGCCTGGCCAACGGCGTCCTTCCGGGGGATCTCGTGAGCCTTCTGCTGATGGTCGTCACCCTGTCGATGCTGCTGACGCCGCTGCTGTTCATCCTCTACGAACGGGTGATCGCGCCGCGCTACTCGGACGCGCAAGCGCAGGACCCCGACGAGATCGAGGAACAGGGCCATATCATCATCGCCGGGCATGGGCGTTTTGGTGGGATCGTGAACCGGATGCTGCGCGGGATCGGTCACGAGACGGTCGTGCTCGATCACTCCTCGGCCCAGCTCGAGATGCTGCGCACCTTCGGCTTCAAGGTCTATTTCGGCGATGCCACCCGGCCGGACCTTCTGGCCGCCGCCGGCATCGCAGAGGCCAAGCTCCTCGCGGTGTGCATCGACGACCGCGAGCAAACGACCGAGCTTGTGCGCTACGTCTGCAAGACATTCCCCGACACCCACGTGATCGCCCGCGCCCGCGACCGCGACCACGTCTACGACCTCTACTCGGCGGGCTGCCGGGACATCATCCGTGAGACATTCGACGGCGGCCTGCGCGCGGGTCGTTCGGCGTTTGAGGCGCTCGGGATGCATCCCTACGAGGCCGAGCTGCGCTCCAAGGAGTTCGAGCGGCGCGACAGGCACGCCCTTGCCCAACTCGCCGCCGTCTACGATCCCGACATCCCGGTCGCAAAGAACGAGGCTTATGTCGCGCGCGCCCGGGATCTTGGAGCGGAGGCAGAGGAAGAGTTGCGCGGCCAGGGGCGGACGCACCGAAGCCGTGCCGAACGCGGCTGGGTGCCGCCCAGCCTGGAAGACCTCGAGGCCGAGACAGAAGCCGCCGCCACCTCGGGCGACACCTCGGGCCAGTAAACCAGACCGCCGACACGCCGCGGTGACGGGGGAGGGCCGCCATCAAGGGGTGTCGACTCAGGATGGTTGTCATTAAGCGGCGGCGACCGGGGAGGCCCACCACCAAGGGCGGCGACCGGGGAGAGCCGCAACCAAGGGCGGTGATCGGGGAGGGCCGCAACCAAGGGCGGTGATCGGGGAGGGCCGCCACCACGAGCCACCTCGCCAACAGCCCTCGCGGGATCGACACGCCGTGCCCTGCCCTGCGATGACCGGATCGCCCTGCATCGGGATGCCGGGGCTGCGCGGGCCTGCCCGACTGCGAAACGCCGCTGGATCAGGCCAGGCCGTTCCAATCCGGCCCGCTCCGTGGCATGCTTTTTCACAACCAACCGGGAGGGTGACATGGGAATTCGGAACACTGAGGGCCGTGGGCGCCTCTACGACAGCGTGCTCGATACTGTGGGCGACACGCCCTGCATCCGCATCAATCGGATCGCGCCGAAGCATGTCACGGTCTACGTGAAGTTCGAAGCGTTCAACCCGGGCGGCTCGGTCAAGGACAGGCTCGCCCTCAACATTATCGAGGCCGCTGAGCGGGAGGGCCGTCTGAGCCCCGGCCAAACGGTCGTCGAGGCCACCTCGGGCAACACGGGCATCGGGCTTGCGATGGTGTGCGCCGCCAAGGGCTATCCCCTCGTTGTCACGATGGCCGACAGCTTCTCGATCGAGCGGCGCAGGCTGATGCGCTTTTTGGGCGCCAAGGTGGTGCTGACGCCCCGCGCGCTCAAGGGCTTCGGGATGTACACCAAGGCCAAGGAACTGGCCGAGCAGAACGGCTGGTTCCTTGCCAGCCAGTTCGAGACGCCCGCCAACGCCGATATTCACGAGAACACGACCGCACGGGAGATCCTCTCGGATTTCAGCGGCCAGCAGCTGGATTACTGGATCACGGGCTACGGCACGGGCGGGACGGTCTCGGGCGTGTCCCGCCTCCTGCGCAAGGAACGGCCGGAGACAAAGATCATCCTCTCCGAACCTGGCAACGCCGCCATCGTGTCTTCGGGCTACGTCAACACCCGCAACGACCAGAACCAACCGACCGAGAGCCACCCCAACTTCGAGCCCCACCCCATCCAGGGCTGGACACCGGATTTCATCCCATGGGTGCTCCAGGAAGCGATTGACAACGCCTACTACGACGAGCTGATCAAGGTGGCGGGTGCCGACGGCATCCAATGGTCGAGGCGACTTGCGGCCGAGGAAGGCATCTTCACCGGAGTGTCTGGCGGCTCTACCTTTGCGGTCGCGATGGAGCTGGCCGAGACGGCGCCGGAGGGCTCCGTCATGCTCGTGATGATCCCCGATACGGGTGAGCGCTACCTCTCGACCCCGCTTTTCGAGGGCATCGCCGAAGACATGTCCGACGAGGAGCGCGCCATCTCCGCCTCGACCCCTTCGGCACAGATGGCCGCCGAATAGCGAACGCACACAGTCCTTGCGCTGATCCTGACGGGTCGGCGCAAGGATCGCCTGATTGGCGGAAGCGCCACTTCAGAGCGGCGGATCGCGGGTCAGGCCATCCCACCGCTTCATCCCACTCTGCGTCCATCGATCAGGCGGGGCCAAACCGTGATTCCCCTGTGGCGGCTCACACCCGGCAGGACAGCGCGCATCGCGGATACCGTCGCCAACAAGGGCACGCGGGCAGCGGGCCGGACGCTGTCTTACCGGCTCTGCGAAAACCCAGAGAAACCCGGCTCTCAAAAAGCCGCGCGCCGCCCCATTCACAACAGGCGCGCGCTGGTCTCAGCCCAGCTTCTTGGCCTCGTCGAAGAGCTCTTTTTGCTTCTTCTCGGCGGCTTTCGAGGCGTTGTCCGCCCAAGCCGCACGGTTGCGTGCCGCCGCCGCCTTCTGTTTCGCAACCTTCTGCACGTTGGCCTTTTCCTTTTCCATTCTGGCCACGGTTTCCTTGCAATCCCGCTTCAGATCGAAGGTGGACGCCTCGCTCCAGCCCTTGCCCTCGGCCAGGAGGCTCACGGCCTGCCCGTAGAATGACGGCGATGTCCACTTGCCATAGCTTTCGAGCGCGACGCCCCAGAAGATCAACAGGTCCTGCGCCGGGCCACTCGCCTTGTTCTCGACGAGCGACTTGCCGGCCGCCTTCGTCATCTCGGATGTGATCGGCGCCATTCGGAAGGCCGCCGCGTCGGCCACCATCTCCTTGTAGATCTTCTTGAATTCCTTCTCGGCCTGTTTCGCGATCGCCTCGGACGCCTTTATCGACTTCAACGCAAGGCCGCGCAGTGCGTTGAGGATGTTGGCAACCATCGCCGCGAAATCCACGCCCTTCGACCAGTTGTCCGCCTTCTTCACCGACGCCTGATATTCCTTGATGTAGGCATCGGCATCGGCGGCATGTTTGGCGGCGAGCTTGTCGATCTTGTCGGCCAACTCACGGTCCAACTTGGCCGACTCCTTCATGGTCGCCGCGGCGAGCTTCTCCATGTTCGCGGCATAGAGATACTTCTCGTGCCGCTCCTTGATCTCGGCGCGTTCCTTGTCGTTGTAGGCCGGGATGACCACCACGTCGCCGACCTCGATCGCCTTCGGGTCCTTGCGCTGTTTCACGAGCGCCTTGTTCTTCGGGTAGTCCCAGATGTCCTTGATTTTCTTGAAGCCGTACTTCTTGGCGATTGTTTCCATGGTCTCCTTTTTCTTGACCTTGTGTTCCGCCTTCGGCTTCGGTGCTGCAGTAGTTCCCATGATTTCCCCCAGATCGAAAATGGCACTGTGTAACCAGAACTGAGCCCAGGTCGGACGACGCTATGCACGCCCACATGTGCTCTACGATTGATCCGTTTCCCCAGGGGTATGCTGCCGCCTTTTCGGATTTCGATCAAGCCAAGCAGCGATTCTACGACAATCCCGTCAGATCAGGCAGTGCTGTAGAGAAGAGGATGCGTGCGCCCCTGCCCTCCAAGGGATGCGCTGGCACCGCACGCGGCCGGGCGCCCACGCCCCCTCAAGAGATGGATCAGGCTTGCGCGCCCACCGGGTCATCGGCCAGTTCCGCCCACCGATGGCAAGCCACTTCGTGCTCGGTGCCCGCACGCTCCAGGCGTGGTTCTTCCGATCTGCAGATGTCGATGGCGAACGGGCAACGCGTATGGAACTTGCAGCCAGAAGGCTGGTTCGTGGGGGACGGAATTTCGCCCGTGAGCTTTTGCGCCTTGCCCCTGTCATCTGGGTCAAGCGACGGGATCGCCGAAAAGAGCGCCTTGGTGTAGGGGTGGCGGGGCGTCGCGAAAAGCTGCCGCGTGGGCGCGGTCTCAACCAGACGGCCAAGGTACATCACCGCGACGTGGTCGCAGGTATGGGCGACGACCGAGAGATCGTGGCTGATGAAGAGAAACGTCAGCCCGAGGTCTTTCTGAAGCTGCTTGAGCAGGTTCAGCACGTCCGCCTGGATCGACACGTCGAGTGCCGCGACGCTCTCGTCCGCCACCACGAATTTCGGATCCGAAACGAGCGCGCGCGCGATGGAGATCCGCTGGCGCTGCCCGCCCGAGAACGCGTGCGGGAAGCGGCGCAGATGCTCCAGGTTCAGCCGGCACTTCGCGGCCACCTCGCGAACGCGCTTGTCCGTCTCCTCCCGGTTCTTGGTGAGCTTCATCACCTCGAGCGGCTCGGCGATGATGTCGCGGACAGTCATGCGTGGCGAGAGCGCGGCATACGGGTCCTGGAAGATGAGCTGGGCGCGCTTGCGGTAGTCGCGCAGTTCGTCCTTGCCGATACCGCCGAGGTCGTACTCCACCTCACCGTCGGCGTAATACGCGTGCCCCCCGGTGATCGGCACGGCCTTCAGCAGCGCGCGGCCAAGCGTCGTCTTGCCTGATCCGCTCTCGCCCACGAGGCCAAAAAAGCTGCCCTTGTCGATACGCACCGACACGTTGTCGACCGCCTTCAGGATCGACTTCGAAAAGAGGCCCTTGCCGATGGGAAAGCCCACCGAAAGGTTCTCGGCGCGGATCAGCGCGTCGCTCATTCGGCGGCCTCCCGGTAGATGTGACAGGCAACGGTGTGGGTCGGGTCCACCCGCGTCTGGCGGGGCAGCTGTGCGCGGCATTCGGCACCCACGACCTGCCCGCAGCGGGTGTGGAAGACGCAGCCCGGCGGGCGCTCCAGCGGCGACGGGATGTCGCCGGGCACGGGCGTCAGGGGCGCGTTGAGATCGTCGAGCTTCGGCAGCGCAGAGATCAGGCCTTGCGTATAGGGGTGCTTGGGATTGCGGATCACCTCGCGCACCGGGCCCTCCTCGATCAGGCGGCCAAGATACATCACGTTCACGCGGTCGCACGTCTGGGCAACGACGCCGAGGTCATGAGTGATGAAGATGATCCCCATGTGAAACTCGTTCACGAGGTCCTTCATCAGGTCGATCACCTGCGCCTGGATCGTCACATCGAGCGCGGTTGTCGGCTCGTCCGCCACCAAGAGCGCGGGCTTCGTGGACAGCGCCATGGCGATCATCGCGCGCTGCCGCATGCCCCCGGACAGCTCGAAAGCATATTGGTCGAACCGGCTCGCGGCGTCTGAGATGCCGACGCGGTCGAGCATCTCGATAGAGAGGTCGCGCGCGGCCTTCTTCGACATGTTGGAATGCAGCATGAGCTGCTCGACCATCTGCTTGCCGATGGTGATGGCCGGGGCAAAGCTCGCCATCGGCTCCTGAAAGATCATGCTGATCGCCCCGCCGCGCACGATCTTCAGATCCGACGGGCGCGAAAGCGACAGCACGTCGACCGGCCCGCTCTCAGCATGGAGCGTGATCTTCGAGCCCGGCGCATAGACGGCGTTCTTGGCGTTGAGGTGCATGAGCGCCTTCGCGGTGACGGACTTGCCCGACCCGCTCTCGCCCACCAGCCCCATCACCTCGCCCTTCTCAAGGCTGAAGGACACGTCCTCTACCGCCGTCACCAGCCCCTCGTCTGTGCGGAACTGCAGCGTCAGGTTCTCGACATCGATCAGCGCGCTCATTTGTGGCTATCCGAATAGGGGTCCGCCGCATCCCGTAGCCCGTCTCCGACAAAGACGAAGGCCATGACGAGCGCGATGAAGAACAGCACCGGGATGAAGTACCACTGGTAGTTCAGCATAACGTCCGCGCTGGTGGCGTTTTGCAGCAGCACGCCGAGGGACGAGACCGGATCCTTCAGGCCGAGGCCAATGAACGACAGCGCGGTTTCGGAGAGCACCATGTAGGGAAACGAGATCACCAGATCGACAATGATGTAACTGGTGAAACTGGGCAGAAGATGGCGCCGGATCACATGGCCCGACGAGGCGCCCGAGAGCTGAGCCGCCAGCACGTATTCCTGGTTGCGCTCGGTGAGCAGGTGCGTGCGCACACGGCGCGCCAGCGTGGGCCAGCCGATGAAGCCCAGGATGAGCGATATGTAGAAGAACCTCTCCTCTGACGATAACTCCGGCGGCATGAACGCCGCCACCGCCATGAAGAGCGGAATTGCGGGCACCGTTCGGACGGCGTCGGTGATCATCTGTATGAAGCCGTCGACCCAGCCGCCGTAATAGCCCGATATCCCGCCGATTATGAGCGCGAGGAAGAACGCGATGAAGACACCGATGGTGCCGACTTGCAACGACGTCCAGATCGCGTGGAGCGTGCGGCTGAAGATGTCCCGCCCCGCTGAATCCGTGCCGAAGAGGTGGATGAAGGCGCCATCCTCCATTCCGAAGAGGCGGGTGTCGGCGGGGATGATGCCCAAAAGCCGGTAGGGCGCGCCTTCGACGAAGAATTGCACGTAAATCCGCTCGTCGTAGTTCACCTCTTCGACCCAGCGGAAGTTCGTCTCGATCGAGCGGACCCGTTCGACGGGATGGAGGAAAGGCCGCAGCGAGCAGCCGTTCTGGTCGCAGAAGCTGGGGATCGTCGGCGCGCCGTTCAGGTAGTCGGCGTTGCGGCCAGCGACGGTCGGGTCATAGGGGCCGAGGAACGAGGCAAAGATGCCCGACAGGATCATCACAACCAGGACCGTGGCCGCGATCATCGCCGAGCGCTGCTTCTTGAACCGCGCCCAGATGAGCTGGCTCTGGGAGGCGGTGAAGTAGGCCTCCTTGGCGCGCTGATCGTCGGTCGCGCCTGCGCCCGTGTCGGGCGACGTCAGATCTGACGGCTGCGGATTGGGCGTATCGGTCATTGGACAATACTCTTGCGCACCCGCGGATCGAGCACCGCGAGCAGGACGTCGGTAAAGAAGTTCAGCGCCACGATGGACGCCGTGAGCAGAAAGATGATCGCCCCCGCGAGCTGCTGGTCATTCGAGCGCGCGAGCGCCTCGATCAGGAGCGCGCCCGCATCCGTCAGCGTCAGGATCAGCGCAACGATGGGCAGCTCGTTGAAGATACGGTTGAGGTCGAAGCCGAGCGAATTGACGATCGGGCCGAGGGCGTGGCGCGCGGGGTAATTCCACAGCAGCTTTCGCCCGTGGACGCCGCGCGCGGCAGCGGCGGTAACGTAGAGCTTGCCGATCTCGTCAGACATCAACGCGCGCACGGTTTGCAGCGCGAAGGCCGTGGCGGACCAGCCAAGGATGAAGATCGGCAGCCACGCGTGGCTGAGCAGATCCATGACCTTGTCCCAACTCCAGGGCTCGTCCCGGTATTCGGGCGAAAAGAGGCCCGTGAGGGTCTCCCCGAAATAGACTGTCGAGAAGAGCATGATCATCAGCGCCAGGAGAAAGTTCGGCATCGCGAGGCCGAGGTAGCTGACGATCCGGAGCGAATTGTTGAGCCAGGCGTTGTTGGAGGCCGCGGCGATGATGCCGACGGGGATCGCGATGGTGTAGGCCAGTGCGAGTGCTGCAAGGCAGATCGAGAGCGAAAGCCAGAACTTGTCGCCCAGAAGCTGCGCAATGTTCACCCGCAAGATGCAGCTGTCGCCGAACTCGCCCTGGAAGGCGCCGACGATCCAGGTCACCCAACGCTCCATGAACGGGCGGTCAAGCCCCAGCCGCACGCGTTCCTGCTCGATATCGGCGAGCGAGATCGTGGAGCCCTGGGTATTCTTGAAGGCGAGGTAGCGCTCGGCGCAATCGCCCGGCACCAGCTCCATAAGTGAGAACACAACGAGCGACACGATGATAAGCGTCACCATCGCCATGATGGCACGGATAAACACGAACCGGGCGAAATTGAGCATCAGCGGGTCCTGAAGGCGCCTGCGTCCGAGCTGGTCGGGCGGCGGCGGTGGGTCTGAAAAACCGCGGGCAAAACAATCGCCCGCGGTCGTGTCATGTCGGCCGCGCGGGCCTTATTCGTCCAGCCACCACTGCACCGGCAGGTACGGGTAAGTGCGGTAGTACTCGTAGGACGTCGTCTTGAACTGGGTGACGTTCTTGAGATCGTTGTTGTGGATCAGCGGCGCGGGCGCCAGCACCGTCCCGATGAAGAGCATCTCGTCCACCATCTTCGTGGCGAGCTTGATGCCAAGCTGCTGCTGCTCCTCCGACCCGATGGGGGCGGACTGGAACGCGTTCACATCCTCGATCATCTCGTTGACCCACGCCGGCGGCTCGACACCGCTTGCGCCGCCAGACTCGATGTACTCGGCCCAGAGCATCCCTGTCCGGATGTCGAAATAGCCGTCAAACGGCGGGACCCAGTAGGTATTGTCACCAAGATGAAGGGCGAGGGGCTGACCCTTGCGCCAGATCATGACGTCGAGCTGGTTGGCCGACTGAGCGGAGCGATACTCGTCCGGCGTCACTTCCTTGACGGTCGTGCGCACGCCGACATCGGACCAGTTCTGCGCAACAAGCTGCGCCAGCTCACCGGGCGCGCCCTGGGTGGCGTACTGCAGGTTCAGCACGAACTCGTCGCCGTTGGGCAATTCGCGCGCGCCATCGCCATCGGTGTCGACCATGCCGGCTTCGTCGAGCATCGCGTTGGCCATGTCCGGATCGTACTCGGCGAAGGCCGTTTCCAGCTCGGGCGGCATGAAGTCCGGCAGCGGCGAGAAGCCGTTATACTGAAGCGGACGGCCCTGCCCGAAATAGGCGACCTCGTTGATCTGGTTGCGATCGATGGCAACGGACATCGCGCGGCGGAACCGCACGTCGCCGAACAGGGCGCGCTTGGCTTCATCCTCGGAGGTCACGTTGAACGACAGCGTTGGGAAGGCGATGTCGGGGTTGAGCTGAACGGTGTAGTTGCCGCTCTCCTGGTTTTCGAGCAGCAGCGGCGCGGAGGCCAACTGCAACGACTGCGCCTTGTAGTCCACTTCGCCGTTGATGACGGAGAGGATGCGCACCTCATTGTCGTTCTTGTAGAGCTCGTCCTGCTCGTTGATGTAGGGCAGCTGCTGGCCCGTCGGATCCACCATGAAGAAGTAGGGGTTGGCGACGTAGTGGCGCCCCTCGGTGGTGTCTGCAACGGTCAGGTAGGCTTCGAGCGTCGGCACGGCGTGCTTGGGAAGCCCGTCGACGATCCCGGGGCGCGACAGCATCGGCGAGGGCGTATCCGTCCAGTCCGAGTTGCCGTAATACGCGAGGATCGCGTCGTAACCGTTTTCAAAGCCAAGGCTTTGTGCGTAGCTGTCGGCATCCGCGTTCATGTCGGGGTGGAACTGCCCGAGGAAGTGCGCGGGCTGGAAGCCTTGCGCGTAGGACGTCGCGAAATGCGCCAGAAGGCCCGGCTTCGGCCCGGGCAGATTGAACACCACCGTCGTTTCATCGGGCGTGTCGACCGTCATGGTCTCGCCGCCAACCAGCACGTAGTCGCGCGGCGACTCGTTGATGTTGGGGTCGAGCATGATGTTGTCATGCCAGAACTTCACATCCGCCGAGGTGAAGGGCGCGCCATCGGACCACTTGTGACCGGCGCGCAGGTTGAAGGTCAGCTGGGTGAAATCGTCGTTCCACTCCCACGACTTCGCGACATTCGGCACGATGGTCTGCAGATCGTCGGCGTAGCGCACGAGGTTGACGTGGCGCGTCGACAGGAAGTCCGACGTGCCCGCCTCGGTGGCGTTCGACAGTGCGTCGAGCTGGCCGCCATACCGGCCGATCGAGGCGTAGGGCACAACAACGAGCGGCTCCGACGGGATCCGGTCCGCCAGCGCGGGCAGCTCCGGGTTGCCGACGATTTCGCCGTTCAGCTCACCGATGGCGGGGTTCTCGGAGAACTCCATCGTGCAGTCGGCTGCCGCTTCGAGCTCGGAAAGTTCGTAGAGCTGTGGGAACGCGCCGGGCGCGACGCCCTGCATGTCCGCCATGGTAATGCCGGGGCAACTGGCGAAGGCCATACCCGGCAGAACCATCCAGGCCGCGCCTGTAAGAAGGATCCGTTTCATATTCACTCCTGCTGGTCTTTGATCGGAGGTGAGGCCGCGTGATACCTGTTGCGGCGCTCCCGCCTTGGGCGATGCTCGCCTCTTGTGCGAGGTCGGTCTGAGGATGTGCCCGCGTGATGCGAGTCTTCGTGTGTCCTCAAATCCCGTCCCCCGTCTCGTTTTGGCAGCGGCACCCGTGGGCCCGCCCGCGCTTTCCCTGCCGCCCCGAAGTAACACGCCCGTGACACCCCCTACGAGACATCTTCCAGTGGTCAATCCGGCGCAACACGCACCCCGCCCCCGGCCACCATCGTGCGCGCGAAGGTGCCCTCGGGGTGCGCCATGCGATGGCAAAGCATCTTCCGCGATAAATCAAGACAAATGCGCTCCCCCTCCGGCCCGGCAGCCACATCGCGGGCCTCGCCATCTGCGGCCATGTCAAAGAGAACCTGCGGCAATGGCCCCGCAAAGTGCACAAGCCGATGCCGGTCCGTCCGCAGCACCGCGAGGTTGGCCTCGCGTGCAGGGAGGCCAAGGAATGCTTGCTGTGACGAGGGCTTGATCGGGTTTCCGAAGTCATGCTCCGACAGGGTTACGGCCTTCCCGCCCTGCCCCGTGCGCAAGAGCGGCAGAAGGCTCTCGCCATCCATCGAGTGCGGCACTTTGCACCCGGCCCAATCGAGCATCGTCGGGGCGAGGTCGATCGACTCCGTCATCGAGTCAATGGTGCGCGGTGCGATGCCCGGCGCGCGGATCAGAAGCGGCACGTGGAAAGCCGCGTCGTGAAACGTCCCCTTCCCCCAAAGGCCGAAATCTCCGAGCATTTCGCCGTGGTCCGCGGTGAAGAGGACAAGCGTCGTCTCCCACCGTCCGGAGCGCTTCAGCCAGTCGAGCACGCGCCCGATATGGTGGTCCACCTCCGCCGCAAGCCCGAGAAAGAGCGCGCGCAGCGTCTGCACCGCCTCCGGCGTGGCGTCGAGATCGGGGAACCCCTCCACCGTACTGGCCGCAGGCTTTGTTTGACGCAGAGCGGCGACGTAGGGGTGCGGTGCATTGCCAAGATCTACCGCCGGGGGCGGGATCGATGCACCATCCACGAGCGTGTTCCACGGCGCGGGCGCCACGAACGGCGGATGCGGTCGGATATAGGTCAGCATTGCGCAGAACCCGTCTTCCTTGCCGTCCATGTGGTCGAGGAACCTGTCCGTCAGGAAGGCGGTGTCGCTGTCCTCCGCCCGGTAGCGTGCCGGTGAGTCGATCCGCGGGCCATCTTGCCGGTAGAGCGCCATGCCGTCCGGAACGTCGTAGCCCCGTTGCCGCAGGTAGGCGCGCCAGACTTCATCATCGGTGTCCTGCCGCATGCGGACGATCTCCGTAAACCCCGGCAGCACTTCCTCGTAGCTGCGAAGCCGTGGGTCGTCCGGCGCCAGCACCCGCGGGTCCTGCGCGACATCGGTGTAGCCGAAGAGCAGCGGATCGTAGCCCGCGTCCCGCAGGCTTCGCGCCACGTTTGGCGTATCGTGGCGAAGCGGCGTGCCATTGCGCACCGCCCGGTGGTTCATCGCGTATTGCCCGGTAAGCATCGACACGCGCGACGGGCCGCACGGCGTCACGACACTGTAGTGCTGGCGCAGCATCACCGACTGCGCTGCCAGCGCCTGCAGGTTCGGCAAAGAGGCCGCATGTTGCAGCGGTCCATGCAGCAGGTCCGCCCGGAAGTGGTCCGACACGATCAGAAGGATATTCGGGCGTTTGCTCATGCGTCGATTTACGGACGGACCGCGCCCCCCAAGTCAACGGAATTAGCGCAGCGCCCTGAGAAATGCCCGAATGACAGGCACATCGCTGCGGGCGCGGAGCGTCACCAGCGTCTCCGACATGCCGAGCTCCGCCCCCGAAATGGCAATCCGGCGCAGTCGGGCGTCGTGGCCGAACTCCGCCTCGGAGACGAAGCCGACACCGGCGCCCGATGCCACGACCTCCCGCATGGCCTCCCGCCCCTCCACCTCTATCGCCACCGGCAGCGCCACCCCGGCCCGCGCGGCCTCCGCCTCCAGCTTGGCGCGGGTCCGGGAGCCGGGCTCCCGCATCACCAGCGGCCAGTGTCCGAGATCCCGGATATCGAGCGCGCCCTGCTCGCGCGGAATGAGGCCATGCGCCGCGATGGCCACGATCGGGCTTGCGCCGAGCGCAATACGGTCGAGATCCGCCGCCTCTCCGATGTTGCCCACGACCCCGATCTCCGCATCGTAGGCGCGCAAGCGCGTCAGCACTTCTTCGGTGTTGCCTGTCCAGAGCGAGACGGCCACATGCGGATGGTGCACGCGGAACCGCCCGACCGCAGCGGTGACGTGGGCCGCGGAATCCGCCACGATCCGAAGCTGGCCTACGAGCGCCGCGCGGTTGCGCTCCAGATACGCCGATATGCTGTCTTCCATCTCGAAAAACGACTTGGTCAGCGTGTAGAGCCCCTCGCCGGCCTGCGTCAGCCGCACCTTCCTCCCGCTCCGGTCAAAGAGAAGCACATCGTGCGCGATCTCCAGCCGGCGCACCTGCTCACTCACCGAGGGTTGCGATTGGTTGAGCTCTTCCGCCGCGCGAGAAAAGCCGCCCATGCGGGCAACATGGTGAAACGCGCGGAGCTGACTGTAGCGCATCGTGATCCGGACATTCAAAGCTATAGGTCAAAGCTATACAAACATAGACAACGAAGATTTTACATATGCATTTTCGATGCCCATGTTGCCCGTGATCCGGCCGAGGTAAACGCATGACCAACCCTTTCGCAGACCCCGCCATGGGAGATCCCTTCCTTCTGACCCCGGGCCCGCTGACCACCGCGCTTTCCGTGAAGGAGGCGATGCTGAAGGATTGGGGCAGCTGGGACGACGACTTTCGCGCGATGACGCGCAGCCTCCGCCTCGCGCTCCTGGGGATGATCGGACCGGGCAGCGACGCCTACGAGTGCGTGCCGATCCAGGGTTCCGGCTCCTATTGCGTCGAGGCGATGCTCGGCTCCTTCGTGCCGCGCGACGGCAAGGTGCTGGTGCTGGCCAACGGCGCTTACGGCCTGCGCTCGGCCAAGACGATGGAGTACCTGGGCCGAGCCCACCGCGTGCTCGACATGGGGGATTATCTGCCCCCGCGCGGCGCCGATGTCGCCGCGATTCTCGCCGAAGACCCCGAGATCACGCACGTGATGGCGATCCATTGCGAGACGTCTTCCGGCATCCTGAACCCCATCGAGGAAATCGCCGCAGCCACCCGCGCCGCCGGGCGCAAGCTGCTGATCGATTCGATGTCGGCTTTCGGCGCGCTGCCGCTGGATCCGGCCGCGTTGGGATGTGCCGCGTTCGTCTCCTCCGCAAACAAGTGCATCGAAGGCGTGCCCGGCTTCGGCTTCGTCATCGCCCGGACCGACGAGATCACAGCCGCCAAGGGCAACGCCCATTCCCTGTCGCTCGACGTGCACGCCCAGTGGGAAACGATGGAAAAGACGGGCCAGTGGCGTTTCACACCGCCCACCCACGCCGTCGCCGCGTTCCTCAAGGCGCTGGAGCTGCACACGGCGGAGGGCGGCGCCCCTGCCCGTCTGGCGCGCTACACCGAAAACCGCGACGTGCTCGTCACCGCGATGCGCGGCCTCGGCTTTGAGACACTGCTCGACGATCGCTGGCTTTCGCCGATCATCGTGACGTTTTTCTGCCCCTCAGACCCCGCCTTCGATTTTGCCCGGTTCTACGGTGCGATGAAGGAGCGGGGTTTCATCATCTACCCCGGCAAGCTGACCGTCGTGGACAGCTTCCGCGTCGGCTGCATCGGACGCATGGACGCGCCCATCATGCGCCGCGTGGCCGCCGCCGCCGAGGAGGCGCTTTCCGACATGGGCGTCATCTCCGCCGCCCCGCCCGCAGCCGCCCTCCAAGAACGCAAGAAACTCGCCGCCTGAAGGATGACCATGCAAGATATCGACGCCAACGACCGCACCTACGCCGCCCCCAGGACCTGCGCCATCGCCATCTGTCTGGATGGGTGCGAGCCCGAATACCTCGACGTCGCGATCGCCGACGGGCTGATGCCGAACCTCAAGCGCATCCGCGAGGCGGGGACGGACCGGCTGGCGCATTCCGTCATCCCGTCCTTCACCAACCCCAACAACCTCTCCATCGCCACGGGCCGCCCGCCCAGCGTGCACGGGATCTGCGGCAACTTCCTCTATGATCCCGACACGGGCGAAGAGGTGATGATGAACGACGTGCGCTTCCTGCGCGCGCCCACCATCTTCTCGAAGTTCTACGAGCTTGGCGCCCGCGTCGCTGTCGTCACCGCCAAGGACAAGCTGCGCGCCCTGCTCGGCGCCGGGCTGCGGTTCGACGAGGATCGCGCGGTGGCGTTCTCCTCAGAGCGCTCCGGCGACACGACCGTCGCCGAGCACGGGATCGCGAACGCCAGCGACTGGCTAGGGATGCCGGTGCCGGAGGTCTATTCGGCGGACCTGTCGGAGTTCGTATTCGCGGCGGGCGTGAAGCTCCTGCGCGAGTGGAAGCCCGACGTGATGTACCTCTCGACGACGGACTACATCCAGCACAAGTTCGCCCCCGACGAGCAAGGCGCGAAGGATTTCTACGCCATGTTCGACCGCTACCTCGGCGAGCTCGACGCCATGGGCGCGGCCATCGTCGTCACCGCCGATCACGGCATGAAGCCCAAGCACGATGCCAACAAGGAACCAGCCGTGATCTACGTGCAGGACCTGATGGACGCGTGGCTCGGCGAGGCTGCCGCCCGCGTGATCCTGCCCATCACCGACCCCTATGTCGTGCACCACGGCGCGCTCGGCTCCTTCGCCACGGCCTATCTGCCCGATGGCGCCGACCGGGCGGATATCGTGGCCCGCCTCATGGCCCTACCAGAGATGCTGGAGGTCACGACACGCGAAGAGGCGGTCAGGAAATACGACCTGCCCGCCGACCGCATCGGCGACGTCGTCATGGTCTCGACCGAAAACATGACCATCGGCACCAGCGCCGACCGGCACGACCTCGCCGCCCTGAAGGAGCCGCTGCGCAGCCACGGCGGACTGACCGAGCAGGAAGTGCCCTTCATCGTCAACCGCGTGCTCGACATGCCCGGCGCGCCGACGTTGCGCAACTACGACGCGTTCTTCTACGCCTGCGCCGCCGCCGCACTCGAAGAGGTGCCCGCATGAACGCGTCCGACACGCCCATCCGCCATGAGGCCATGCGTATCGGCGGCGAAAAGGTCACGACCGACGATGTGATCGAAGTCCGCTACCCCTACACCGACGCCGTGATCGGCACGGTGCCCGCGGGCGATGCCTCCCACGCCGCGCGTGCCTTCGAGATCGCCGCCGCCTATCGGCCAAAGCTCACCCGCTACGAGCGGCAGGAGATCCTCTTCAACGCCGCGAAGCTCATCCGCGAGCGGCGCGAGGAGATCGCCCACTGGCTGACGCTGGAGCTCGGGATCTGCAAACAGCACTCGCTCTACGAGACGGGGCGGAGCTACGACGTCTTCATGCTCGCGGGCCAGCTTGCGATCCACGACGACGGGCAGATCTTCTCCTGCGACCTGACCCCCCATGGAAAGGCGCGCAAGATCTTCACCAAGCGCGAGCCGGTGCGGACAATCAGTGCCATCACCCCCTTCAACCACCCGCTCAACATGGTGGCCCACAAGATCGCGCCCGCCATCGCGACGAACAACTGCGTTGTCTGCAAGCCGACCGAGCTGACGCCGCTCACGGCGATCACGCTCGCGGACATCCTCTATGACGCGGGCCTGCCGCCCGAGATGTTCCAGATCGTCACCGGCTGGCCCAAGGACATCGGCGACGCGATGATCCGCGACCCGAACATCGACATCATCACCTTCACCGGCGGCGTGCCCGTGGGTAAGATGATCGCCGACAAGGCGGGGTACAAACGTGCCGCTCTGGAGCTGGGCGGGAACGACCCGCTGATCATACTCAACGACCTCGCGGGCGAAGATCTGGAAAAGGCCGCAACCATCGCCGTCGCCGGTGCCACCGGCAATTCCGGCCAGCGATGCAGCGCCGTCAAGCGCATCCTCGTGCAGGAGAGCGTTGCAGACGCGCTCGTGCCCCTGATCCTCGAAAAGGCCAAGGCGATCCGCTTCGGCGACCCGATGGACCCGGAGACACAGCTGGGTTGCGTGATCCACGCCCAGGCCGCCGAAACCTTCGAGCGCCGCGTCTATGGCGCCGAGAAACAGGGCGCAAAGGTGCTCTACGATCCGGGCCGCAAGGGCGCTTTGCTGCCCCCCATCGTCGTCGACCACGTCCCCCACGCCAGCGAGCTGGTCATGGAAGAGACCTTCGGCCCCATCATCCCCATCGTCCGCGTGCCGGACGACGACGCCGAGGTCATGCGCATCTCCAACAGCACCGCGTTTGGGCTGTCGTCGGGTGTCTGCACCAACTCCCTGCCCCGCGCGCAGGCCTATATCGAAGGGCTCGACGTCGGCACCGTGAACATCTGGGAGCAGCCGGGCTACCGCATCGAGATGTCCCCCTTCGGCGGCATCAAGGACAGCGGCAACGGCGTGAAGGAGGGCGTGCTGGAGGCGATGAAGTTCTTCACCAACGTCAAGACGTACTCCCTGCCGTGGCCCTAGGGCGCGTGCCTGGCACGACGGTGCCCATCGCCAGTCCTCGTCGCCCCGGGCCCTTCGCTGACGAGGCCCATAGGGCGCGCGGTGCTCCTTCGGACCGTGCGAAAAGGGCCTGGGCGCCGGTTCGCTTGCAGGACCGGCCAATTTAGCGGCGGTGAGGCGCGGGGCGCTTGGGCCACACTGAGCTTTCGGTGCAGGCCACCCCTGCCCCGTCCAGGAGCTTGAGCACCCCGTTCGCCAGTCCCAACCCACGATGCGTCGCAGCGAGAATTCGCACCGTAACGCCCCAACCCGGAGACCGACCCATGCGGCACACCGAAGGCGAAGCAAACACCAGCCCCGTCCGCGCCGACTGGTCCGCCCGCGAGACGGATACCGAGACGCGCGCGCTCCTTGCCCGCGACGCGGACGCCTTCCTGCACCAGACCCTCTCCTCGCCCTGTGCCGCGACCATCGCCAAGGCGGAGGGCATCTGGATCGAGGACACCGCAGGCCGCCGCTACATGGATTTTCACGGCAACTCGGTGCACCACATCGGTTACGGACATCCCCGCCTGATCGCCGCCCTGAAGGACCAGCTCGACGCCCTGCCCTTCTCCCCCCGCCGCTTCACCAACGCGGTGTCGGTGGAGCTGGCCGAACGCCTCGGAGCGCTCGCGCCCTGGCCCGCCAAGGTGCTCTTCACCACCGGCGGGTCGGATGCGGTGGAGGTCGCTCTCAAGATCGCCCGCGCCGCCACGGGCCGCTTCAAGACGCTCAGCTTCTGGGACGCGTTCCACGGCGCGGGCTTCGGCGCGTCGTCCGTTGGCGGGGAGGCGACGTTTCGCAGCCACATCGCCGGCCCGCTGTTGCCCGGCGCGGAGCATATCGCGCCGTTCCACTGCTATCACTGCCCCTACGGGCACCCCGGCCCAGACACCTGCGGCCTCGCCTGCGCGCAGATGGCGGCCTATGTGCTGGCCCGCGAAGGCGACGTCGCCGCCGTTGTCGGAGAGCCGATGCGCGCTGTCCCGGTTGTCCCTCCGCCCGGCTACTGGCAGGCGGTGGAGGACGCCGCCCGCGCCCACGGCGCGCTCCTGATCGCCGACGAGATCCCCACCGGCCTGGGCAAGACCGGCCGGTTCTTCGCCCATGACCACGACGGCATCACGCCCGACATCATCGTGCTGGGCAAGGCGCTCGGCGGCGGCACCCTGCCCATCGCGGCGGTGCTGGCGCGGGCCGATCTCGACGTGGCGGGCGACTTCGCCATCGGCCACTATACCCACGAAAAGAACCCGGTGACCGCCCGCGCCGCCCTCACGACCCTCGACATCATCGACGACGAAGGGTTGGCGGACCGGGCGAACCTGCTTGGCCAACACGCCATGGAGCGCTTGAAGGACGCCCTGCAAGGCACTCCGGTCGTTGGCGATATCCGAGGGCGCGGCCTGATGTTCGGCGTCGAGATCGTGTCGGACAAAGACGCCCGCACGCCCGACCCCGACCGCGCGGAGCGCATCCTCTATGACTGCCTCGCCCAGGGCCTGTCGTTCAAGCTGAGCGCCGGTAGCGTTCTCACGCTGTCGCCGCCGCTTACGATTGCCCGGGATGACCTCGACCGCGCGCTCGGCATTGTCGAAGAGGCCATTGCCCGCGCTGCCTGAAGCATCCGCTTAGCGGGCGCCAAAACGAGTGTGTGCATAGAAGGCTGGCTACCCACGCCGACGCCTTCGAGGTCGGGCGGCTTAGGCACCCACCGGATAGAACAGGCCGCGCAATCAGTCGACGCGAACCTCCTGACGTCGCAACTCGCCCTGCACCGCAGCGATATCGACCTCGCGGACATCGCGGTTGGCGCGCACAACCTGCGCTGCCGCGACGCCCGCACCCTGCCCCATCACCGCGCAGCACGACATGTTGCGTGTTGCAGCATGGGCAATGCGGTCTCCCCCCGAGGAGCGGCCCGCAACGAGCAGCCCCTCGACCTTGCCGGGGAGCATCGAGCGGTAGGGAATGTGCATGTAACGGCCCGTCGTGGGGAGCACGAGCACGCCGTAGCCGTCGATGAATTCCGGGTAGATCCCAATGGAATCCTCGAAGCGGCCTTCCTCGCGCACGTCCTGTTCGGTCATGTTGTAGGCGGCGTCGATCTTTCGCGTGTCGCGGATGCCGACGGTCATACCGAAGTTCCTCAGCCGGGCGCCCTCGCAGCCGGGCATGTAGCGGCGCAGCGCCTCGATCGCGAGCATGGCTTGGCGCCGCCCCTCGATCTCGCCCTTGGTGAGGCTGTCGGGGTCTGTGCCGTCGACGCCGTCCATGTGAACGAGGTTCATATAGGTCAGTTCGCCGGTGTCGTGCACCGCGCCCCATGTGCCCGCGATGGTGTTGAGGTGCGGGGGGATCAGCCCTTCCTCGATGGCCTGATCGAAGGGCTTCTTGATGAAGGGCGAATACATGTCGTCCTCCTTGCCGGAGGTCTCGATCACCCACTCGCCGCCGCCGCCCCAATCCTTGTAGGTCTGCGGATCGGCCTCCACGCCCGCCACGAAGGCCCGCTTGTCGACGCCCGCGAGGTGGAACATTACGGAGGCTGCCATCATGTCCTCGCGCGGGGTCATGTGGGTCGGCGCACCGGCCCTGTGGGCCACGTCGGCATCCCCCGTCGCGTCGATCACCACCTTGCCGAGGATCGCCTCGCGCCCCGCCTTGGACTCGGTGATGACGCCGATGATCCTGTCCCCGTCCATCGCCGGGGCAACGAACTGACGGTGCAGCATCGGGTGGATCCCGGCCTCCTCCACCAGACGGTCGGCAACAAGCTTGAAGCCTTCGCTGTCCAGCTCGTAGCTGAGCGACTGGCTCTCGGGCACGGCGGCGCCCGCCTCCTTGGCCCGTTCCTCGAATTCGCGCCCGATGCCGCCGGCCTCGACCGTCTTTTCGTGCCGGTACCACGCGAAGCCCTCGACCCCGACCGCCGTGATATTGCCGCCAAAACAGCCGTAGCGCTCAACCAGCGCCACCTCGACCCCGGCGCGCGCGGCCGCCAGGGCCGCCGACAATCCGGCCGGGCCCGAGCCCACGACGATCACGTCGGTTTCATGAACAACGCTGACCTTCTTGGCCGGTTCGGAGATGTATTTCATACGGATCGGTCTCTTTTTCGAAGGCTGGATGGGGTGGCGCACCCGCCACGCTAGCGCGCAGCGAAAGAACGCGCCAGTGCGCGCCAGAGTGCCGGGGGGAGCGGTTTGCATATCCTGGCCAGATCTCGCAGCTCCCGGCCACAAAAACCCCGCAGCAGGGAAACGCACACCACGGTCAGACCGAGCAAACGGGTCCAACGCCCCGCGCCTGTCCGCGCCCGGACACCCTGACGCCCCGATGCCCCGATGCCCCGTTGCCGGGCCCGCCCGGACCGATTGGTCTTGTCCATGCGTTTCGACGGGACAGGCTGCGCGTGGCTGCAAAAGCTGACCGTGGACAGAATTGCGCCCGCAAGGTACTCTTGCGGTGTTTATTCGATTTCAAGCTTTCATTGGTGGTCGGAGGGGACGACCGCATGAGGGCGTCGCTTGGTGATCTGGTACTGTCGGGATTTGTTAGATGAGACTTTTGGGGAAAACAGCGCTCTTCATGTGCGCGCTAGCGGTCGCACTCCTGCCGACGTCTGCCATGGCGGAGCGCGTTGCCCTGATCTTTGGCAACAGCGAGTACACCCACGCGACCTCCCTCAACAACCCGGCCAACGACGCCTCGGACGTTGCGGGGGCGCTTCGCAAGGTCGGATTCGAAGTCGACGTTGTCCTTGATGCCAACCATTCGTCCATGCGGCGCGCGCTGAGGGCGTTTCAGAGAAAAGCGCTCGGATCCCAAGTGGCGATGATCTATTTCGCCGGCCACGGGATCGAGATCGACAGCAATAACTTCCTCTTGCCCGTGGATGCGGAGCTTCAGCGCGACGTCGACGTGGCGTTCGAAGCGATTTCGCTCGATGCGCTCCTCGTCGCCGTCGAAGGCGCCCGCGAGCTGAGCCTCGTCGTGCTCGATGCCTGCCGCGAGAACCCGTTCACCACCCAGATGCAGCGCAGCTCGGCGACGCGCTCGATCGGGCGGGGCCTCGCCGTTGTGGAGCCGACACGGAACACGTTGCTCGCCTACGCCGCACGCGCAGGGACGATCGCATTCGACGGCGAGACAAGGAACAGCCCCTACGCGCGGGCGCTGATCTCGTCGCTGCAAACGCCGGGGCTCGAGATCGGCCTGCTTTTCCGGACGGTGCGCGACAAGGTGATTTCTGAGACGCGGGGCCAGCAGGAGCCGTTCCTCTATGGCTCACTGTCGGCCGAGCCGATCTATCTCAACCCGGCTTCGCTCCGTATCGAGCAGGAGCCGGAACCGGCGCCCGAGCCTCAGCCTGAAGAAACCGTCGTGATCCCGACACCAACCCTGCCGCCCTCGGTATCGTCGAACGAGGTTGAGCTGGTCTTCTGGTCGACGATCGAGCGGAGCACCAATGCGGCTGACTTTCAGGCCTATCTCGACACTTTTCCAAACGGGGTCTTCGCCGGTCTGGCCCGCAATCGGATCGCTGTCCTTGCGCCACCGGCCGAGCGCGCCGTCTCCGGCCTCGCGCCCGAGACCGAAGCACCGTCCAACGAAGGGTTGGCCGGTCTGGGCGCTCTGAGTGATGCGCTTGCTGCGCAGACGCAGGCCACGGATGGCAGCATCGTTGCGCCGAGCGTGCCTGCCGAACAATCTGCGGTAGGGGCGTCTGGAGCGATTGCTGGCATCGCATCGTCTCAGCCCCTTGCCGCGCCAGCTTTGCCGGGCACGACTGTCCCCGTTCAGCAGCAACCCGCAGCGGTGCCATTGCCCCAGACGCAACTTCAGGCTCAACCCCAGGCCCAAGCGCTCGGTGCGCCGGCGCCCTCGGGGACGGCGCCCCTCAACGCCCCGACGACCCCCGGATTGACCGTGCAACCCTCCCTGCCGGGAGCGGGAAACGCCGCGCCGAACGGATCCGAGCAGTTCGCCAGCCTGCCACCGCAGCAGCCGGGTGTCGGGACACAAGGCTTTGCGATCAACGATCCCGCGCTCCAGGCCCCTCTCGAACGCGATCAGGTGTTTGAGCTGCAAGAGCGTCTTGCCGCAATGGGATACGACACCGGCCGCCCGGACGGGATCTCCGGCCCGCGCACGGAGCGCGCCATCCGCGCCTTTGAAAGCGATCAGGGCCTGGTCGCCGTAGGCACCGCGACCCTGGGTGTCCTGCTGCGCGCGCGCGCCTCCCTGCCCGACGCGACGCTTAACGCGTGGCGCGCCGCGAATACGGCCGCGCCCCAGCGCCAGAGCTCAAGCTCCACTGCCCGGCGGCAGACGTCCGGTACGACAACGCGGCGCCCCTCCACGGCGCCCCAGGCCTTGCCCAATCTCTGCTACACGGCGGCGAACAGGGCCTGTTACCGGATGCCGCGTCCGTTGCAACATTGCACGAAAGTGTTCCGGCTCTGTGGGGCCCGAAACTAGGGACGGTCTGGTCCTTTGCGCGCTCGATGGCGGGGGCCGCTGCCTTTGCCGCGCGGAACACGGCGTGGCGCGGCAAGGCAGCAGGTATTTGAACCAAGATGAAGCCAGAGGCGCTCGGCGAGTAGCAGGCAGGGCGCCTGCGCGTTGTCCGCGATCAGAGCGCCCCTAACCCGCCCCTGCTCTCTTGCTGCCAGCGGATGCGGGGCCGTGACATGGAACAGCGCACGCGGGTCAAGAAGGCTCAATTTCTCAAGCGGTACGCGATTGAGATTTTTCTGATCGAGGCCTTTGTTTTGGGGGCATGGTCTGGACATCCTTAACAGCAAGCAGGGTGTCCTCGATCAGGACGTGATCAAAATCGGTGGCCGCCAACGGATGCTGTCGCAGAGGACCGTGCTTCTTGCGCAGCGCTGCTCGGAAACCGGAGACGCCCGGTACCGAGACCTTGTGAGCGGGAGCCTCGAGACCGGCCACGCGTGGAGTCTGGCCAACGCGGTGCCCGCGGGCAGTGACATCGAGCAGCACTACGCAGGCGCGATGGGCGCGCGGCTCGACGCGCAATCCATGCAGGTTGCCGATCTAGCCGGGCAGCTGCTGGCGGAGGGGGCGTACGGATGCGGCCCGATCGCTTGACAGACGGCTGGAAGTGCGCGCGCTTGTTGGCCTGCTGAGTGACCTCAACGCGGAGATTGGTCTCTTCGAGAGAGCCGCCAACGCCCGGGCCGCGCGCCTTGAGGCGATCCAGATCGCGGCTGTCATCGCGACGCTGCTTGCCCTTTTCATAGAAGTCATCACCGTCTTCTACCCCGCCCACCGCACCGTGGACGGTATGATCCGGCGACTACGGTTTCAGGCGTCGCACGACCCCTTGACCGGTCTTGTCAATCGCGCCCGGTTCCTTGCGCGCATCAAGGAGCCGCTCGAAGCCAATTGTGGCCAGGCCGAGCGGCTCTTCGCTCTTGCGCTGGACCTCGACGGCTTCAAGGACGTCAACGACGTGCTCGGCCACCCGGTGGGCGATCAGGTCTTGCTGCACATCGCGAGAATCCTTGAGGCGCGGCTGGCCGCTCACACCGGCTCTGCCGACAGTGCGGTGTCGCGGGTGGGGGCTGTCATGGACATCGGCGCGCGGTCGGGCGTCGCGACTCAAGACGCGGGTCCGCTCTGCGCGGGCTCGTGCCCGACGGCATTCGATAGGCGCGCTCGTCGGGCGACGATTGTCGGCGTCGCCTCGGCGAGACGGCGTTTCGGACCATGCGCTTGTGGCTATGAGGCAGACCGAGTGAGGTCCGACGAGGAGCGCGGCTGACACGACCGCCGCGGCCTCGTTGCTTCGGGATCCGCAACCCGAACCTCCCTGCGAACCTGCGCGAGTGCCAATGCCAGTGCTGCCCGCCATTCTGCCCCGGTCTAAGCGGGCGGAAGGGCGTGCAGGTGCGCCGGCAATGTTCGAGGGGCGGGCCTCAGCTCCCCAAGGCTTGCCGGCAACTCCCGGCCGCGCAGGTAGGGCACGCACGGGGCGCCGTAGGCCGCCCGGACATCACCGCCCGCAAGGCCGGGGATGCGGGCAAGAAGACGCAAGAGATCCACGGACCCAAGCGATGCCAGCGTTCGCGGCCCGGGGTAGAGGCTCTCGGTCGGAATGCCGTTCGCGTAGATGATCTCGTGCTGGCGGAAGAGCAGGTGGACATAGAGCACCCGGGATCTGCCACGCGCGACCCGAGCCTTGCCGCCCGCGAGACGCGCCAGCTGGACAGCGCGCACAAGTCGCTCTCCGCCCCCGGCGCGCGCACGCACGAGCACCCCGTGCTGGGGTGACACAAGCAGCCCGCGGGCATCTCCCGTCCAGCCGCCATCGAGCCGGATCGGCCGCAGCTCCGGGGAGCGGTTCAGGGTTGCCGGGCCGACAGCACGCCGCGAGCACCACAGGATGGGCTGCAAGCCGTGATCCCGCGTCCGAACCAGATCGCCGACCCGCAGTTCCTCGACACGGCGTTCCCCGCCCGCCGTCTCGATCAGGGTACCGGAGGTGAAGCACGGGATGCCGGAGGCGAACATCTGTTGCGGCGTCATCTGTGCCGCTGAGATGCCTTGCAGCGTGATGCTTTCACCCTCGGGGAAGCTCAGGACGGCATTGCCATCCCCGTCTTCGCTGACAGTGACGTCCGAGATAGTGACCGGGTTGCCCTCCGTATCGCGGAGGGCGGCCACATCGAGCTGGTCATTCGACCGGCCATCGCCGTCGTCGTCGGCAAGGTCGAAATCCGTAATCGTGTCGGCGCCGCCGGTTTGCGACATGACGAACGTGTCGTCCCCGGTGCCGCCGGTGAGGGTGTCGTCCCCCGCCCCGCCACTCAGAACGTCGTCGCCCTGCCCGCCTTCCAGCGTGTCGGACCCGCCGCCGCCTGTCAGGCTGTCATTGCCGAACCCCCCGGTCACCAGATCGTCGCCATCTGCGGTGGTGATGGTATCGTCACCCGCACCAGCGGCGATGTTCATGTCTTCCGAGACCGTGCCGCTCACCGTTACGCTGTCTGCGTAGTTTGTGAGGATGATGCCTTCGATCTCGCTGAAGTGGGCGGTGTTCGTCCCGTCGCTGATCGTGCCGGTCTCGTCCCCGGTGAAGTCGGCCGTTACACCGACGGCAAGGTACTGCACGCTGAGGACATCGAGCTCTGGCGAGCCGGCGCCGGGGGTCGACGACAGGCTCGGATCCTCGCCACCAACGATCGTGTCGTCGCCAAAAGCGCCGAAGACATAGATGATGTCCGAGCCGGTTCCGCCTTCGACACTGTCGGCCCCGAAGTACGTGTAGAATGTGTCGTCCCCAGACCCGCCGACAAGCGTGTCATCGCCACCCTCACCATAAAGCAGGTCGTTGCCCGAACCGCCGATGAGAGAGTCGTTTCCGGCGTTGCCATAGAGATAATCATCGCCCGAGCCACCGTAGATCGTGTCGTCTCCGAGGCCGCCCGTGACGATGTCGCTCCCGTCCCCGGCATAGACGACATCGTCGCCCCCGCCCGCCGTGATCGTGTCGTTGATGACGGCGCCACCATCTTCGGAATCCGGCGAAGAGCCCCCATAGATCGTGTCCGCCCCCTCGGTTCCGCTGATATTGCCATCGTCGGAGCCGTCGCTCAGATCATGAATGGTGTTCAGCTCACCCGGCGCCAACGCCTCGTCGTAGAGCTCGAAATGCCCGACAGACCCTTCGAGGTATTGCTGCAAGTCATTTGCCTTGCCGTTACCGCTGGTGGATTGACTGGCACCGAGCGTCCAGGGTTCGGAGTTGTTTGACAGCGCGATCGAGTCGCCGTTGGCCACCGCATCGGTGTTGGAGCCGACCTCGACACCGTTGACATAGGCTGTCATGCCCTCGGTATCGCTGAAGGAGTAAACGAGGTTGAACTCCTCCCCTTCCGTGACGGTGCCCGCATCCGTGCGGATGAAGTAATCCTCGGTCGACGATTGGTGCCGGATCAGGAGCGACCCGTCGCCGTCGACGTAGATGGTCAGGTGGCCGCCGTTGTCAAAGCCACTGGAATCCCGCGACACGAGGGTCTGGAAGGAATTGTCGTTGATATTGCTCGAGCGGGTGCCATCCATGCTGCCGGTGGCAACCGTGAAGGCGCCGTGGATCGTGCCTTCGGCAACGGCATATTGCGACCCGTGGGGGATCTCGACGTAGTCGTCGTTGCCATCGAAGGTGGCGTTGCCGTTGGCATCTTGCGTGGCGCCCTTCTGAAAGAGCGCGGTGTTGGCGTTGCCCGACGAGTCGGTTCCTTTTCCGTCGTCATTTCGGAAGGCCCAAAGCCCGATGAGCGGCATGGCATGCTCCTTGATCCCAAACGGGTGGAGCATACGCCGCACTTCCCTAATTCTTTGCTAGCCCGGCCCTGGCGCGGGCGCGGACCGGAACGCGGCTGGCCTCTTGCCGCTGCCCATCGACCGCTCGGCGTGGCCGGAATACGCACCGCTGTCGCCCGATGAGCCACCGCGATTTGAGGGAGAGCGCCCCCTACCGCGCGCAGGTCGGCGCCGCGCGCACGAGCCCGGCACCATAGGTGCTGTCGATGCCCGGCGGGCCAAGATCTTCCGTACTGGCCGCCAACGCCTGCCGGACGCGCGCGGCAGGCTGACCATAGAGCGCGGGATCCGTCACGATACGTGCCGTCACGAAGGGGGCGGCCACGGACGTGCCGGTGACGAAGCGCACATCCCCCCCGCGCGCGATCGCGATATCGACGCCGGGCGCCGCGACGTCCACGTGATCTCCGCGCCCGGCATTGCGATAGATCCGGCGATCCGCGTCAACCGCGGTGACGGCGATCACCTCCTCGAAGGCGGCGGGGTAGCGGGGCGGGGCTCCGGCTCCGTCGTTGCCAACGGCGGCGACGAGGGTCATGCGGCCGCGCACGGCTTGCGCGACGCTTCTGTCCAGCAGTTTGTTGTAGGGGCCCGTCAAGCTGACATTGACGACCCGCACCCCCTGCGCGGCAAGCCAGTCGAGGCCCTCGATCAGGCTGTCGACACTGGCCATCCCGGCGCCCTGCCCGTCCGCCTCGACAACGGCCGCGCTGAAGATCCGCGCGCTGGCCACCCGATCGGGATCAAGAAGAACGGACGCGACATCGGCACCATGGCCGGACGAGGCGCGCGCGCCGCGCACGAAACTGCGGGCAACGATGGCATCCCGCGCGCCACCGACGGTCGCCGGATCGATGCCGGTGTCCAGAAGGCCGATGGGGCCGATTGCACGGCAGCCGCCCGCGGGCCACGCCAGGAGCGTATCGGCATAGTCAAATCTCTCGATCCCTGTGCGCGCGGCGACCCGGTAGGCATGGTTCACCCCGGCCGTTACCGTGGGGTCCAGCGCCTCGAGCGCCGCAATCGCGCCGGGCCCGTCAAACGGCTCCGGGTAGGCAAAGCGCAGCATCCGCATATCGAGCGCGGCCAGCGTCACCTCTTCGAGCAGCTCGAACTCCACTTGCGCCGCCCCCGCCCGTACCCGCGCCGCCGCCCGCTCGTTCGAGGCGAGCGCGATCACCTCACCGGGGGCAAAGAGCTCTGCGCCGCCACTCACCCGCGAAGAGGTGCTGCCCCCTGCCGCAACGCAGCCCACGAGCAGCGCTCCCGCCATGATCAGCGTGGCAAGGCGGGCCCAGGACGGCCCCAAGAGGTGCTTCAATGCGATCATTGTCTATCATCCTTTGCCGAAATACCTGGCGCGGTCCCGCGATTTCGCTCGCGGCTGCGCTAGCTGAAAAGAGGTGGGTCGCAATCTTCCGCCGAGCGCGTTGACCTTACCCGTCGAATCCTCATTCTACGCGGGCCAAGGCGCCTGTGCCGCCGAGAGAACCGCCCAGTCGACGGGGCACGAAGGAGAGCCCCGCATCGATGCAGGACTGGGACGACAAACGCCTTCTCTCCAGCATCGCCAAGGGCGACAGCGCCGCGATGCGCGTCTTCTACGAACGCCACCACAAGACACTGCGCGGGTTCCTGAGCACGCGCGGCGCCGACGCCGAAGAGACGGCCGACGTCCTGCACGACGCGATGCTCGAAGTCTGGCGCAGCGCGGCGCGCTATCGCGGCGCCTCCAGCGTGCGGACGTGGCTCTTCACGATCGCCCGCAACAAGTTCGTCGACAAGGTGCGCCGCGGGGAGCGGCTGAGCTTCGTCGACGAGGTGCCCGAAACGGGGGAAACGGAGCCCGATTCCGAGGCCATCCTCGCCTCCGCCCAGGATGGCGCGCGGGTGCGCGCCTGCCTCGGAGGCCTGAGCGCCGGACAACGGCTCGTCGTGCGGATGGCCTTCTTCGATGAGCTGACCTACGAAGAGATCGCGGACGTCGAGAAAATCCCCGCCGGGACGGTCAAGTCTCGGATCTTTCACGCCAAAAAGGCCCTGCTGCGCTGCCTCGGCCACTAGAGCACGCGCCGCGCGAGCGGTGTGGGATCGCGTGTATGGTGCACCACGGACCACCGGCGGCTAGGGGCGGGACACGACGAGAACAAGCCCGGTGCGGTCTGCCAGCAAGGCCTCGGCAGCATCGCGCGCGGCATCATCCTCGAAGGCGAGCGTGAAGAGGCCGACCGCACTTGGTCCGTCGACGATCCGTCCGCCGACCTCCGCCAGAAGCGCCGTCAGCTCCGCCGCCGTGGCGCCATCGGCAAAGCCCACGCGCAGGACCGTCTCGGCGGTCGCCTCGCTGACCGGCGTAAAGCCGACACTGTCCTGCCCGGGCAGGAACGGCACCGCGAGGAACTGCCAGATCGCGATCGCTCCGATCGCCACCGCCGCGAACTGCGCCAGCATCGGGCGCCGGTTGAGGTTGGCAGGCGCACGCTCGGCCTCGATGCTGCGGGAAAGCCTCTCCCACCCATCGTCGGACGCGCGCTCGGCGTCCTGCTCTGCCGCAAAGGCGCCCCTGGTGGCCTCGAGCGCCGTGACTTCGGCTCTCAGGGCCGGGCGCGTCACCATCTCCTGTTCGAAGTCGGAGCGGGCCGCCTGATCGAGACGGCCCTGAACGTAGGCCAGCACGCGGTCGTCGTCATCCATTTCGGTCTTCTCCCTTCGAACCCTGCCGCATGCCCTTGGCGATACGACACGTATGACACTTCGATACTCTGCCTTGCCCCCGGGGGACAACGCCACCGCTTCAATGGCAGGGTCGCGGTGGCGGCACCCTGCCCAAGAACCGGCCGGGACGTCGCGCCGCAGCCCATTCCGGCAGCATACAGCGCCCTGCGCCGCCCCTGCCGGGGCCAACTACCGCGCCCGGGCATTGGCAAACAGTTCAGTCGCCGGAAACCCGGCCAGGAGCGATGCATGCATCCCTCCCGACCCAACTCGTTACACACATCATCGACGCGTCCGGTCACGCGGCAATCTCTTCGTCATCGGGGATGTCGGACGCCTTGAGGGACCTCGTGAGCTTCCGGTTCTCCGCGCGGCGCGACAGAGCATCCTCGACAGCCGCGGCGACATGGATGCCGTTCTTGAATCTGGCGCCGGATTTGGCCTTCCTCGCACGCGCCAAGAGCTCTTTGCCGGCGTAGACCACCGGTGTGGTGCCCATGCCCTTGCGAACGATCTTCGTGGCGATCTCCTTCAGCGCCTCGATCTCCTCGGGCGGCAGACTGTAAACCTCGACGAAGTTCGCCCAGTCGACCTTTGAAATCAGTTTCACCGTGAGCGCCGCCCCCGCCGCGGGCGGCTCATCGTCATCGTGCCGGTTGGTGTCGGTGGGCCCGTCGACGCTACCGGCGCCGGACACCACGGTTTCGGTGTCGTCGTCCTCCTTCTCCTGCGTCTCTGGCGCAGCGCTCTTTGCATCCGCCATGGTCTGCCCCGCCTTGCCGGACGACACGGCGATGGGCTTCGGCGCGGGTTTGGCCACGACGCGCTCAAGATCGTTCCGCTTATTGAGCATCATCTTCAGGATCGCGGCCGCTTTCATGTTGCCATAGCGGCCCGTGATCCCCTCAAGCCGCTCCTCCAGCGCCAGAGCCAAGCCGCGTGCGGTGGCGGTGTCGCTTGCCTGAAGCGCCCGGAGGATCAGACCCAGCTGCGTTCGGATGTGTTCGGAGAGGTCAAACTCGTCGAGATCGGAAGCCGTGTAGGAGTCCGCGTCCCGTGCCATGAACTCGGCGCGCCGCGCGGCTGTCTCGGCGCTCGCATCGGCGCGCACATCCTCGGTGCGGGCCTCCTCTGCCTGCCGGCGTTCATCCGCCCGGACCGCCGTGTCGATCTCCTCGAGGCCCCGGCGCAGCGCGTCTTCCGGGCCGTCGATGTCGCGGTCGGCGCGGGCGGGGAGGAAATTGTCAAGAATGCGTGCGGCGTCGATCTCGTCGAGCAGGTCATGGGTGTCCGCAAGACGGCGGGCGAGCGCAAGCGCGCGCGCGAGCGCCTTGCGCGCAGCGGCCACGTCCCCGGACGTATAGGCCTGGGTAAATCGCATCCCGGCGCGCAGCATTCCCGGATCGTCCCAGATCACATCGGGGAGCGCGCGCGCAGTCTCGGCCTCCTGCCGCTCGTCCTTGTAGCGCGCAACGGCTTCGGCCAGGAGGCGCTTGGCAATCGCTCCGGTGGGCTCGGCGCTGTCACCGGCCACGCGCATCTCGTTGGCCGCGCGCGTGGCGTGGGATTTGGCGCCCTCCTTGTCATCGTCCTTGAGAAATTCCACGATCTTGGCGATGTCGAGCGCTTCGCCATGGGCGGCGCGGCGTGCCCGCTCCGACGCCTCGCGGGCGGCCACGACATCCTCGACGTCCTGCAGCTCGGGTTCGGTCTGCGCATCCATCTGCCGGCGGAAATTCGGCGGCTCGTAGTGCGACGAGGCCGGGCGCCGGGGCACTTCACCGTTCCCGGGCCGATCCGGGCCATGCCCGCCGTCGCTGCCACCATCGCTGTCGTCGCCCCCGCCGCCACCGGGAGCGAAGCCCGGCTGGGTGCCGTCCGCGCTGTCCGTCTCATCGCCGAAGGTCAGCACGCTCTCGGCAACACCGAGGTTGGGAAAGGCCGGGCTTTCAGGGTCGGCCCAGGCAGCGGCCGCTTCGAGCGCCTGATCGGCCAGACGCGTGCGCATCTGTGCAACGAAGCGCTCGCCCTGCGGGCCTGCGTCCGTCCCACGGTCCGCGGCGATCTGCCTGGCCAGGCGCTCGGCCACCGCGATCAGGCCGGGGTCGTCCTGCACCGCGAGGTTGATCAGATGCGAGATTTCGGCATCGTACCGAGTATCCCCGATCAGATCGAGATTGCGCGCTGCCATGTGCAGGATGTTCTCGGCACGCTCTTCGTCGGCCTCCTGCTGGCGCGCAAGCTCCTCGGCCTCAAGCTGCTCGGCCAAGCTGACATCGACACCACCCGTCTCGGGCGCGACGCGCGGGTCCTCGTCGCCGTTCGGCAGAACCCAGTCGGCGTGAAGGTCCTCGTAGAACTCCGGATCACCGTTCAGCTCGAGCCGCTCCATACCGAACTCGACGGCGTCAAAGATCGCATCCACGACCTCGCTCCGCGTAACATCTGCCGCGGCCCACTCGGTGCGCCCGCCGCCCCCCTCGGAGATCAGCAGACCGGCGAGAATCCGGGCCCAACGCTCGGCACTCGCCTTGCCCTCATCTTCCAGAACGGCCTGCGTCTTCTTGATCAAGTCGGCAAAGCGGCTGTCGTCGTTGACCTCAAGGACTTGCAGGATCTTGCCGTAGTAAACGTCACTCCATTCCTGAGCCATCTTCCATTCTCCCGAGTGCGATGCAGCGTGTGCCGTTGCGATTGACACTCCTTGGTCGGAGCAGCGCGGGGAGTGGTTCAAAAAAAAAATTTCCCCGCCCGAATGGCGCAGCGCGGCGCCGATCCACAGCGCGCAGCCCCGCCTCGCACCGCGAGCCCGGCCCCTGCCTCGGGTTCTGCCCGGCACTGAAGTCGCAGCCCAGGGCACCGCCCATCACGGAACCCGAAAAGAAACCGCAAGAAAGAATGAACCGTCCCGCCCATTGCGCCGACTGAGGCTCAGAGCCGCGAGAACCGCGCTCACGACCATGGCGGCAAAGGAACCCATGACATGACACTCAACGTAGCACTCCCCGGCACCGAAACCGAAGGCGACGACCTGATCATCGGCACCCTCGGTGGCGATCTGATCAAGGCGGCTGGCGGCAACGACGTTGTCATTGCCGCGGCCGGGGATGACACCGTCTCGGGCGGCGAAGGCGCAGATGTGCTCCTCGGTCTTCTGGGCGACGACCTGCTCGTCGGCGATACCGGAGACGATTTCGTTTTTGGCGGCTTTGGCGATGACACGATCGTCTGGAACAATGGCGACGGGTCCGACCTGATGGATGGCGGCGCGGGCGACGACCGGGTGCAGGTCAACGGTGCCGACGCCGCTGGCGACGATTTCATCATCGAGGCGAGCGTGGAGGCCGGATTCGTCCAGTTCGCACGGCAGAATCTCGGCCTCTTCCAGCTCGACATCACCAAAGTCGAGACGTTGGAGGTGAACGGTCAGGGCGGCGACGACATCATCACGGGTGCCCAGGGCCTCGACGGGCTCATCTCGCTGGAGCTGAACGGCGGCGACGGCAAGGACACAATCACCGGTGGCGATGGCGACGACGTCCTCTCGGGCGGCCGTGGCAGAGACCTACTGATCGGCGCCAAGGGCGACGACGAGATGTTCGGCGGCAAGGGCCGCGACACCATGGTGTGGAACAACGGCGACGGCTCGGACCTGATGGACGGGGGCGATGGCCGCGACAAGGCCGTCATCAACGGCGCGGGCGGCGCGGGCGACATCTTCGAGCTCAGCGCCGACGGCTCTGGCATCGATTTCGCGCGCACCAACCTCGGCCTCTTCACGATCGACATCGAGAACACCGAGCGCGTCGAGGTGAACGGATTGGGCGGCGACGATATCATCACCGCGAGCGAAGGCATGGCCGGCCTGGCCAAGCTCGTCCTCGACGGCGGTGATGGCGACGACTTCATCACCGGCAGCGATGGCGAGGATATCCTGCGCGGCGGGCTCGACGATGACGTGCTCGTTGGCGCGAAGGGCAACGACCGGATCTTCGGCGAGTCCGGTGACGACCTGATCGTCTGGAACAACGGCGACGGCTCGGACTTCATGAACGGCGGGCGCGGTTACGACACGGTTCAGGTCAACGGCGCCGACGGTGCGGGGGATCAGTTCGTGATCGATGGCACCGGCCCCGGCGTGTCCTTCGAGCGCGTCAACCTTGGCCTTTTCGAGCTCGACATCCGCCGGACAGAGGTGCTCGAGGTCAACGGTCAGGGTGGCGACGACGAGATCATCGCAGATCCGGGTCTAGGCCGTGAAATCAAGCTCGACCTCGATGGCGGCGCAGGTGCGGACGTGCTCGTCGCGGGCCGGGCGGATGATGATCTCTCCGGCGGCGCGAACGACGCCGCAAACGACGTGCTGACGGGTGGGCGCGGCGCGGATCTCTTCTCCTTCATCGGGGAATTCGGGATCGACACGGTCACGGATTTCGAGCTGGGCCGCGATCTCATCGAGTTCGATGCCACCGTCGCCGTAGACACCGCGCAAGAGGCCCTCGACGCCCTCCAACAGGTCGGCGACCACGTCGAGCTCTACACCGGCGTCGGCACCATCGTCTTCGAAGACATGAACGTAGCCGGGTTCTCGGCAGACAACTTCGATCTCATCTAAGAAGGCAAGCAAAGGCGGCGGGCGGGGTTGTTCCTGCCCGCCGCGCTCTCGTGGCGGCCCTGTTTTCCCCGAATTGGCGGAAGGCGGGGCCGGTTGCCTTTGAAGGCTGCGCGCGCAGATGTTGGCCGATGCGGCTGCGCGGTCGTTGGTGGAACAGCGCTCTGTTGGTGTGCCTGCGGGTTAGCGTCCGGCAGGCTGCGACTGGCTCGTTCGGCGTTCCGGAACACCGCGATCGCGGCTGCAGGCTGGCGGGAGCTGGTGCGGCAGTGACGGCAAATCGGGCAGTGCCGATCGTGCGCCGGAGGTGCCCGATCCGTGTGCTCACGGGTGAGAGGGCGCGTGGCTTTTTGCAATGACCGTGGTTTTTGGCGTGTGGGTGGGCGCAGATGGGGCTTGCAGGCGTGCCTTCGGCGGCAGCGCCCGGGTGAAGCGTCGCAATCAGGTATTTTTGCCAAGATGAAAGGCGGGGGTGTGCTGCTTGTGCGGGCGGGTTGGTTGGTTTGATTTGGGAAGGCCCGCCTTTTCGGGGCGGGCCTTTGGTTGGTTGGGCGCGGGCGGGGGTGCGCGCGAATTAACCGGGTCTTAGTTCACCGATGCGAGGATGCGGTGGATGGTGTCGTGGTCGTCTTCGGCCTGGGCGGCCTTGAGTTGCACGAGTTCGGAGGTGCTCAGCGTGCCGGGCGCGACGCCGACGGAGGCGGAGAGCTGTCCGGAGACCGGGCCGCCGCGGGTCGAGAACGTCGTGTCGGAGGCGACGTCCGTGCCGTTGCGCAGGCCGAAGATCCGGTCGGCGTCGTCTTCGTCGATGGCCGCTTTCAGGGCGACGATTTCGGAGGCGCCGAGGCCTTCGGCGTCGATGCTGCCGGCGACCTGGGAGAAGTCGGCGGTGCCGTTGAAGCCACCGGCCGCGGCTTCCGCCTTGATCTGGCGGATGCGGGAGTGGTCGTCGTCGGCCTGGGCGGCCTTGAGCTGCACGAGCTGCGAGGTGGTGTAGACGCCGGGCTCCACGCCGAGCGACGCGGCGAGGTTGTCGGAGGCGAAGGCCGGGGCGGCGAGCGTTGCGGCGATGGCGGCGGCTGCGGCGGTGAGGATGGTGCGGTTCATGGTGTCGGTCCTTTGGGTGTGTGTGTGTCGTTGGTGTCTTGGCGGCGGTGTGTGTGGTGCCGCGTTCGATGAGGCAGAGATGGGGCAGTGCGGGGCGGGAAGATACGGGCGGACCAGCCCTGCCTTCTGCGCATTCACGCACATCACAGGGGCGTGACGCGCCTTGTCGTGCGCTGTGGCCCGCAAAAACAGGGGCGCGACAGCCCCCAGCCCCCGCCTGTTTCAGCCCGGGACGCCGTGGATCACGAAATCCTCACGGTGTTTCAGGGGGGGGAAGTCCAGAAATGGCCGCTCTGACCATTGCAGGCGCGCACGAACGCGCGCCACTCCCTGCCCCAGACCCTCGGCCAGGCCCTCCGAAGCGCTCGCCTCGGCCAGCGCCCCGCCCCCGTGGCGCCACAACCCCTGCCCCGTTTGCCCCGTCCTCCATGACTCACGGGGCAACGGGCATACCGTTCGAAGTGGGGGAGTGATGAGCCAAGGGAATGTTCCCTTCCGAGCGGGAGATCGCAGCCTTTCTGGAGGGAAACGAGGGCATCACCTCCATCGACGCCTTCGTCCACGACATCTGCGGCAATCCCGTGGGCAAGCGCCTGCCCGTCCCTCAGCTCCCTAGCCTTGCGCGCGCAGGCATCCCGATCAGCCGCAGCATGCAGTTGCTCGACGTTGTCGGAGAAACGAGCGACCCCCTCGGCATGGGCTCTTCCGACGGCGATCCGGATGTGCCCGCGCGTCCGCTCGCCGGGACCTTGCCGCCCGTTCCCTGGGCCAGGGGAACACGCGCGCAAGTCCTTTGCACGCTGCTGGATCCCGATACGGGCAGCCTCATCTGGCACGAGCCGCGCCAGGTCTGGGCACGGGTCCTGAAGCGTTTCGAGGAGATCGGCCTGACCCCGGTCGTGGCCGTTGAGCTCGAACTTCACCTCATCAATCAGCGGCGCCGCGACCGTGGCGCACCCTCTCTCTGTGCCTCTCCGCTCAGCGGGGTGGACGAGCGGCAGGGGCATCCGCTGTCGCTGGAGAAGACCGACGGGATCGATCCCCTGCTCGGCCGGATCCGGGCAGCTTGCGAAGACCAGGGACTGCCGGTCACATCGCTTCTGAGCGAAAACTCAGCCGGTCAATTCGAGATGAACCTCGGGCATCAGCCGGGCGCCTTGCGCGCTGGCGACCATGCCGCGCTCCTGCGCCGCGCCGTGCGCTCCATGGCACGGCACCTCGGCATCGACGCGACCTTCATGGCCAAGCCCTTCACGGATCAGAGCGGCAATGGCCTGCGCGTCCACCTGAGCCTGAGCGATGCCGCGGGCCAGAGTGTCTTTGACCCCGAAGCGCCCGACGGAGACGCGTTCCTGGACCATGCCATCGCGGTATTGCAGGCCACAATGCACGAAGCCGTCGCGATCTTCTCGCTCGACATCAACGGCTACCGGCGGCTTGCTCCGAACCAGTTCACGCCCATGAGCTGCGATTGGGGGGAAAACAACCGCTCCGTCGCGATCCGGCTGCCCCTCAGCCGGAGCGGGCGCGACCGGCGGCTCGAGCACCGCGTCGCCGCCGCCAATGCCAACCCCTACCTCGTGATCGCTGCGGTTCTCGCCGGGGTGCACCGGGGCATCGCAACCCGGAAGACCCCCAGCTCCGAAGCGATGGGCAATACCGGCCACACCCGCGATACCAGCCTTCCCGCCACGCTCTGGGATGCGCTGCGCAGTCTTGGCGAGGCAAAGCTGCTGCCGGACGATCTCGGCCGTCGCTACACGGGCGTCGATTGCGCGGTGAAAGCCGCAGAGCTCGACCGGTTTCTCGAACGGATCTCCGGCCGGGAGTATCGCTGGTACCTCTAGCGGGGCGAGCCTGCGCCGCTGTTGCGGCACTTGGGGCCCAATAGACCGTGGGATATGGCCCTATGCAGGCGGGGTTCGGAGCCCCCTTTTCCGGTCGACCAAGGGCGCGAAGCCGGGACCAGTGCCTGCCAAACCGGGCACACAGCTCCCTGCCCCGCCAGCCGACACACCAGAAACCCCTCAAGCCGCCGCGTACCTTACCCTGCGACAAGACAAGCCTTGGGCGTGGCAGCATCGGAGCATACGCTGATGGACAGCATTTCAAGGGATCGGATTGGGGGACATCATGGTTTCAAGAACGGGCACGGACGGGCGCGACCGCTTTGACGACGGCACCGATGGCGACGATGATTTTCGCGGCCTCGGCGACCGCGACGTCTTCTTTGTATCGGATGGCAATGACACGTTCGACGGCGGAGACGGGATCGATGTGGCAGCCTATCAGTTCCGGCCCTATCCGGGCGGCGTCTACATCAACAACACCGCTCAGGCCCGCGACGGCGTGGCGCCCTTCTCCGTCGACAAGCGCGGCTTCGGGACAGACACGCTGATCGACATCGAGGAGCTGAACGGAAGCATCGGGCCCGACGTCATTTACTTCTGGTATTCCGGCGCCCAAGTGTGGAGCTCTCTTGGCAACGACCTGCTCGTAGCGCCCCAGCGCGAGGAAGCCTCGCCTTCCAATTGGCTTCTCCCCAGCGAGGGGGACGATACAATTATCGGTGCCGATGCCGGTGACGGACTGAGCTACTTCCATTTCACCGACTCGCGCGAATCCACCCCCGATCGCGGAGTCGAAGTCGATTTGGAAACCGGCCGCGCGATAGATGGTTGGGGCGGTACAGACGAGTTCAGTGGAATCGCAAGGGTCGAGGGATGGAACCTGAATGACCGCATCTCGGGCGACGGCGCCCGAAATTTCCTCTACGGGCTCGGAGGCAACGATATCCTCGAAGGCCGGGGCGGCGACGACTACCTTGAGGGCGGCGAAGGTGCGGATACTCTGATCGGCGGAGACGGCGACGATGACAGGGCCGGCTACTACGAAGCACAGTCCGGGATTGTGGCCGACTTGCCGGCCGGGACCGTCGAAGACGGTACGGGCTCTACCGATAGGATCGAGGGCATAGAAGGCATCGAAGGATCGGACCACGACGACCGGATTTTCGGCGATGATCTGGACAACTGGTTCTTCGGATTAGACGGCAACGACCTGCTCGAAGGCCGGGGCGGCGATGACTTCTTGCGCGGCTACGCAGGTGCGGACACTCTGAACGGCGGAGAGGGCGACGACGAGGTCTACTATGGCGGCGCTACATCCGGAGTTGTCGTCGACTTGCGCGACGGCACAGCGTCGGACGGAAGAGGAAGCGCCGACACCTTGATCAGCATCGAACGGGTCGAAGGATCCGATCACGATGATCGTCTCTTTGGATCCGACGAGAACAACTGGATTGTGGGACGGGCTGGAGACGATCTTCTCGAAGGTCGCGACGGCGGTGACAGTTTTGAGCCTGGGCCAGGAAATGACACGATCGTCGGCGGTGCGAGCGGCCCTGATCCTTATCTGACCGAAGTCGATGCGGATGTTGTCGGCTACTGGTTCGAGGAAGGCGCAATCAAGGTCGTCTTCTCCGCTCGGTACGAAGGAACCGTTCTGGAGGACTGGTCGCAGATCGAAGGTGGGGAGACGTGGTCCACGACGGATACCTTCCGTGGCATAGACGTTGTCTCCGGCTCGGATTTCGGGGACTACTTCCTCGGCGCAGCCGGGCGACAGTCCTTCTACGGTCGGGCCGGCAACGACACCTTCGACGGAGCGGAAGGCAACGACATCGTCGCATACGCGCGTGAGGACGAGGGCGCCGTCACGGTCGACCTCGCCACCGGATCGGCAACGGACGAATTCGGCGACACCGATACCCTCATTTCGATCGAGGAAGTCCGCGGCACCAACCTCAACGACTGGCTCAAGGGCGACGACGGTGCCAACACGCTCCGCGGCGGCGATGGGGATGACACGCTGACCGGCGGCGGCGGTTCGGACCTGCTTGTCGGGGGCGACGGTTTTGCCGACCGCGTCGTACTGGATGGCGGCATCGGCGACTACATCTTCGAGATCGACGCGCAGACCGGCGAGCTGCGCGTCTCCGACAAGGGCGCGGCGGGGGTGCCCGCGCTGACAGTGTCCGGTGTCGAGCAATTCGAGCTGGCGGACGGCTACGCGTTCGACGCGGAGGGCTACGTCAACGCCACATCCCTCGGCGGTGTCATCGCGATCTCCGTCGAGGAGTTGCTGACCTTCGTCGAGATGTACGTCGCCTATTTCGACCGTGCCCCCGATGCGCTTGGGCTCTTCTACTGGGGCAGCCGCCTCGCCGACGGGATGGGTTTGGGCGAGATCGCGCAAAGCTTCTTTTTCCAGGACGAGACGTTCGCGCTCTACCCGGAGCTGGAGGGTCGGACGTCGGTGGACGATCCCTCGAGCCTGTCGTCAGAGTTCTACGGCAGGCTCGTCGACGATACCTACGACAAGCTTCTGGAACGCACCCCTGACGCCGAAGGGCGGGCGTTCTGGATTGGCGAACTCGAAAGCGGCGAGGTTCGGCTGGGCGAGTTCGTCCTGGCTGTGATCAACGGCGCCAAGGCGTTCAACCCCGACGGCGCAACGCCCGAACAGGTTGCCCAGGCAGCCGCGGATGCGCGGACCGTCGAGGAGAAAGGCCAGCTGGGCTACGCGTTCGCGGTCGAAGGCGGAATGAACGATCTCGACAACGCGCGCGACGTGATGGGCACCTACGATCTCGCGGATAGGACGGGCTCCATCTCGGCCGCCGAGGCGCTGATCACAGAGTACCGGGCGGCGGCGGAGGCCGCCGACAGCACCGAGATCGTGGTGCAGATCGCAAATCTCGGCGACGACCCGATGGCGATCGCCTGACCCGCGCACACGCCGAAGGGCGGTGTCGGCACGCTTGAGCGGCTGAGGCGCTCCACCAAGGGGATCCGTCACTCCGCTGGCACACGCTCATCGCCAAGTTGCCTGATCTCGAGCCCGTCCTCCTTGATCCTGCGAAACAGCCATCGATCCATGGTCCGGGCCAGGGCCGCGTCACCACTGAGAAACAAGCGGCCCGCGTCCAGCTCGCGTGCGACCGTCGTGCGGCTGAGAAGGATCGATGTCAGCGAAATCTTGTCCGTCTCGACATAAAGATCGACGTCGAAGCCCGGGATCGCCGAGCAGATCTCGACAGGGACCCCCGGGCGGCTCAGCGCCCAGTAGGTATCATAGTCAAGTCCGGGATCGCCGAACCGGAACTGGATCACGATCTGGCGGCGCGGGAGCTGCTCCGGGTCAATGTATCCGCGCATCTGCCACATCAGGTTCGACACGTCCAAATCCGCGAGCGCGGTGCGGGCCTCGATGTTGCATTGGGCCCATCTTGCGAGGGCGTCCAGCGCGGGCTCCAGATCGATGGCGCGTTGCGTACGCAGATAATCCACATGGCCGGTTGCCGGGTCTTCGATACGTTCGATGAGCCCGTGTGCCTCCAGCTCTTTCAGCCGCTTTGCCAAAAGGGCCGGAGAGATGCTGCCGACACCGTGCTTGATATCGTTGAACCGCGTCGAGCCCCCCCACATCTCCGACAGGATCGGGATCGTCCATCTCGGTTCCAGCACGTCGCAGGCGTGGGTGATCGGGCAAACGATTCCGTAAGGTTTGGCTTTCATTGCGTGGCCTCCTCCTGACGCATTGGTAACGCGCGCAGTGACACCGCTCCAGTTCAGAAACTGTACCGGCTGCAGTTCACGCCGTGCACTACCCGTTGTGGCACCGCCCCCGGCAGGTTCGAGGCATCGAAACCCGAAAGGAACGACGCCATGACAGACCCGGCAATGATCCGGCACCAAGCCTATCTCTGCGACCTGGAGAAGCTCGCGCAAGCGACCCGCAAACAGACCTACCGGCTGAAGGACGGCCCGCCCAATCGGCCCGGCCGTCATGGAAGGCTGCTTGTCGAAGCGTTTTTTGCCATGATCGCTTTCGTGCCCTGGCGTGCTATGCCCGTGTGGGGGCAACGCAGCGGGAGGTAGCCATGGCAGACCCGATGGATTTCGCGGGGCTCGAACGCCGCGGTTGGGCAGAGGAAGCGACGGCTCTCTCCTATGCGCGGGATTTCGCGCGCGCCTCCGAAATGGCCGTGCCAGCGCTGGTGGCCGAGTGCGGGGCGGAACGCGGCATGACCGCGCTCGACCTGTGCTGCGGGCACGGCATCGTCACCCAAGGGCTTGTCGCTGCCGGAGCGGAGGCGACCGGGTGTGATTTTTCGCCCGCCATGCTGGGGATTGCGCGCGCATCCGTCCCGGGTGCGCGCTTCGTCGAGGGCGACGCCATGGCTCTGGCGTTCGATGACGCGTCGTTCGACGCCGTGACGATCGGGTTCGGCATCCCCCACGTCCCCGACCCTTCCGCCGTGATCGCCGAGGCGCACCGGGTTCTGAAACCCGGCGGGCGGCTCGCTTTCTCGGTCTGGCAGGACGCGGAGCGGTCGGCGATGGCCTATGTGTTCAACGCAATCGTGCAGCACGGCGCGCCGGATATCGCATTGCCCGCCGCCCCCGGGGCCACCGACTTCGCTGACCCGAAGCGCGCGTTCCCGACAATGGAGGCGGCAGGGTTCGGCGATCTGAGGTGCCTGCCGGTGGACAGCCGGTGGAACATCGAGGATCCTTCGGCCCCGTTCCGGTTCTTCCTGGAAGGCACCGTTCGCGGCGGGGCGCTGCTGCGCCCTCAGCCGGAGGCCAACAAGACCGCCATTCGTGAGGCCGTCGCCTCCAGAGTCATGGCCAACCACGGAGAGGACGGCCCCTGGACAGTGCCCATGCCCTCCGTCGTGATCTCGGGCAGAGCCACCTAAGCCCAAAGGCGGCCCGCGACCCGACCGATCCTGCGCAAGCCGGTCGGCGATCTCGCCGGAGGTAGCCGGTCGTGGGCTGACAGCCGCATGCCTCCCTCGTGCGTGAAATCCATCGAGCACACCGTCCGCAAGCTGACCGGCGGCACGCCTCCGGCCGCAAGCGTCCCGCCCTGCTCACGCACCCTTGGCGCCCTCCCCGACGCCCCCGCCCCGGCCCCGGCCGACGCCACAGGCTCCAGCCGCAGGAGCCAACGCCCCCTCGTTGCGCGGGACTGCAAGCTGGCTGATCGGCAGCGCGCCCCGAAACCGCGACCGCCCCGACGAGACCCCGCAGAGGCCCCGCAGAGGCCCCGCAGAGGCGGAATGCACCCGCGCAAGCCCACACCACCAGCAATCGACCGCTCAAGCCAGCGATGGCCCCCTGACGCAGCCGGGAAACGATCCGCAAAAAGGTGGTGGTGGGTGGTGAGGGATTCGAACCCCCGACATCTTCGGTGTAAACGAAGCGCTCTACCAGCTGAGCTAACCACCCGGTACGGCGCTCATAGCTTGCGTCGCGCGGGGGAACAAGCGGTTCGCTTCTCCCGCACCGAAGCCTCAGTTGAGCGGGCGCCGCCGCGGTTTCTTGTTGTCCTCGAGTTCCGTGTCGGGCTGCTGCACCAGCACCATGACCAACAGAAGGATCACGACAAAGGCCGTCGAGGGCGCCTGCGCGTCGATCAGCACCGCGGCAGGGACAAGGAACCACCCCGCGCTCACCAGAATGACGGCCACGATCCACGTCAGCAGGCCAATCGTGGCGCCCAGCATCGCGGTGGACTTCGCGGCTTGGAACTCGTCCACAAGCCCGCGCCGGTTCGACAAGAGCCTCAGCGCCCCAACGAAGAGCAAGAGCGCGGTAAGGCCTTTGCCAGCCACCACAGCCCAATAGGCGGCTTCCGTGACACGGGGATCGCTGAGCACACGCCAGCTCTCGGTCGCGTCAGGGGCAAGCGCGTCCATCGACATCATCGCGTCGATATATGCTGCCACAGGGCCAGGGACGACGACCGTGTTGAACGTCGCAAGGCCAGCGGCAAGCGCCAGACCCAAGACCAAGATCGCCTTACATACGCGCACCGTCATCCTGCATCGTCCCTTACCCTACCCGCAACCGCTGCGCGTGCGGTCACGGTATCGGCCCGACCCGCGAAGAACAATGGAGCGCCCGGCGCGACGTGCCGAATGCCACGGCGCACCGGCCCGCGGCACCTAAAGGCCCCGCGCGCTCAGGACCGGCGCAGATCCGCGCGCCCGCAACACCCTTTCACACCGGTCCGTACCCCGCCCATCCAGAATTCCACGCGGAACGGCCCGATACGCGTAAACCTTTGGTCAAAAACGCCGCCCCTCGCGGCCCATCGCACATCGCGTCGTTGCGTGCTGATCAACACGCGCGTACGCTGCACCCAAGTTAAGAGGTGAGTACCATGGGCAAGCCAGCGGCACGCGTCACAGATCAGATGCTTCAGGACAATCCGCATTGTCATGCGCCGATCCATCCCCCGGCGCCGACGCCAACACCCGTGCCACATCCTCCGATGCCCCTCCTGATCATCCCACCCGGGTGTCCGACGGTCCTGATTGGCAAGATGCCGGCCGCTCGCGTGACCGATAAGAGCCTGCCGTGCATGATGGTTCCCTGCGTCCCCGCCGGGCCGGGCATGATCGCCTTGGGCTCGTTCAAGACCATGATCGGCAAACTGCCTGCAGCCCGCGTGGGCGACATGACCGCTCATATGTCATGCGTTGCCCCAATCCCCGCGCCAACGGGCAAGGTCATGCCTCCCGGGTGTGTTACCGTCATGATCGGCTGACATTCGCATGCGCGAGGAAGTCTTCGAGGCGATGCAGCCTGTCTGCCCGCGATGTCTCCACCATGAAGGAAAGACGTCGAGGCTGCGTATCGCGAGTCGCACCGAGGAGCGCGCGGGCCATGTGTGGCACGGCACCCTGAGCTGTTCGGACGCGGCGTGCTGGTTGGAATTCCCGATCATCGACGGGATTCCACTGATCGTTACAGACCCGCGTTCGACAGTCACTGGCCAGCAGGCCAACATCATGTGGCGCGTGGACCTTCCGGATGAAACCCGCGGCGTGCTCGGCGATTGCTTCGGCGCATCGGACGTCTACCAGACGATCCGCTATCACCTCAGCCTCTACGGCGCAGACCATTACGCGGGATGGGGATTGCCCGGCGAATCCGGGGTCGCTGCCCTCCTCGCATGGGGCGTCGAGGCGCTGGAGGCCCGCGCACCGCTTGCCGGGCCGTGCCTCGATCTCGGCGGATCGGTGGGCCGTGGCGGATGGGAGCTGGCGCGTCGCGCCGGATCGCCCACCATCGTCGGCGATCTCAACCTCTCGATGCTGCGCTTTGGCCAGCAACTGGCCGTGGACGGCGCCATCACCCTCGACCTGCGCCGCGTTGGCATCGTCTACGACCCGGTGACGCTCGAAGTGCCGTCCGACCAGGCGGGCAATGCACCGGATTTCTGGGCCATCGACGCCGCCGCCCTGCCCTTCAGCACGGAGCAGTTTGGGTTGGTCACGGGCATCAACCTCGTGGATTGCACAGCCGCGCCGACCAACGTCCTGTCGGAGCTCCTGCGCGTGCTCAAGCACGGCGGCGGCGCCATGCTCGCCACACCGCACGACTGGTCCCCGCAAGCGACCGAGATGGAGTACTGGCTGGGCGGTCACTCCCAACGCCAACCGAACCAGGGCGCCCCGGAGCCCGCCCTCATCGAGACGCTCAAACACCTCGGCCTCGACGAGATCGTCGAAGATCCCGACCTGACCTGGCGGCTCAGGCTGCACGCGCGCTCGACCATGGAATACAGCACGCACGCCGTGGCGGGCCGAAAGCCCGAGGGCCCGTTCGGCGGCGGACCGCACTGACCGGCCCGTTGCCGCGTAAAACACCTTCAGGAGCGGTTGCTCAGCGAACAAACCGCCTCCCACAGGGCCGAGGACATCGAAGGTTGACAGTACTTCATTGGGCGCTGACAAGAACGCCTGATCAAGGCGCGACACCCCCTATCGCGCACATTGCTTGGGACCCGGACGAAGGCAAGAACGGATGAGCGCATATGGTAAGGAACATCGACCGGTCTGTTTCACGCTCGAAGCTCTTCATTGCTCGGGATCCGGGCAAGCCGCTAACTTGCACCCATCAACGTCCGGGCTAGCCTGAGCGCCAATGCGTCCATTCTGCCCGCTGTTCGATCTTCTCTGGAAAAAGCCGTGATGAATACCCGGATCGTCACGCCAGACACTATCGCGTCGGATACCTTCCACGCCGCGAGCGTCACCGCAGGCCGCGTCTCATTCGACGAGGTCACCCTCGATATCGATGTGACAGGCGACCGTGTTGAAGACGTGCGGTTTGCGGTGTTCACCGTGTCTGGTGAGGTCCTGACATACCCCCTCGTGGATCACCTCGAATCCGGCAAACATGTCGTGCAGTGCTCCATTCAATCCGACCAGTGGATTGCAAGCTCGCTCGGCGTTCTGGTCCTGAGCGATTTGGGCTGGCAGAAACTTCCGACTTCCGGGAATGCAGACTTCATGGATCGCGTTCTCTCCACGGACATGTTCAAAATCAATGCAAACCTTCGCTGGAGAGACCGCATCGCGAACTTGCGCACGCGATACCTGGCAAGCCAGAACACGTACCGATACCTGCTCACGCAAGAGCAAACCAAAGACATCATCCAGATGCGTGCTTATTGCACGCTTTCGGTTGGCTACTCGGCCATTGAGCAGAGCGAGCCCAAAATCCTCGATTGGGCGATAGTAGAAGCAACAAATCTCCTTGAGAGAACCGGTAGCGAAAAAAGCAAGATCGATTTCATATCGGTTCTAGCATTTCTGGGCCACGCTGCGATCTACTTTCAACGACATGAAGATCTGGTCGCTTACGGAAAGATCGCGCTGGAAACGATTGAACCAATTCCACGAGAGCCCTTGGTCGCCTACAACCTCAGCCGGTTGGCACTTTTGGTCGGTGGCTTTTGCATCGCAACCAGGCAGCGCGACCTTGGAGTGGAAATTCTGACACTCGCCGTCGAGTATTTTGCACTCTATGGAGCGCATGCAACGCGACCAACAGTTAATCTCGCGCATTTGCGGGAGATGCAGTCTACATGCGGGACACACCGCTTCTGTCGCTTGCTTTTGCGAGATGACATCGAGGTCCGGCCAAAGTCGCAAACCCAACCAGATGTCACAATAGCAGATATCTGGAATTATGGCTGCCGCATCTATGAAGATGAGGCACGATCACAAAACAGGGAAAAGTTTCGTCAGATGGTTTTGGATCTCGGCGGGCGGGAGCTCAACTGATGCAGAGACAAGAGTGGCGCGATGCCGGACGCTGCGAACCTCATTCCGCCAGGGCTGGAACGCTGTTGGATGCGGGAGGTTCGCTGGAAACACCTCTAAAGCCTGCCCGCCTCCAACGCGTTGCAAAAGCGACTACGGCACAATGAACGCAATAAGCTCCCAAGCGGTCGAAACGCTTCAAAACGCGCGGGCGTTGGTGGACAGGCTCCTCCCAACCCTGCTGGAAGGCCGAGGTTCCGTGACCTGGAAGGACGACGGCAGCCCGGTTACGTCGTCCGACATCCTCCTGGAAAAAGAACTCACAGGTCTCTTCGAAGCAAAGCTTTCGGATCTGGTGATTCAGGGCGAGGAAACCTGGCAGGATGGACAGCCCGAAGATCCCGGAAATGGCTGGATCGCAGTCATCGACCCCATCGACGGCACCGAAAACTTCTGTTCGGGGCTCAAGGAATGGGGCGTTGCGGTCAGTCTCTGGCACGGCGGCGCCCATGCCGCCAGCATGCTCTTGCTCCCGGAACTGAACGAATGCCTGATCTCAGGGGATCGGCCGCCCCCCATGCGTTCGCGCATCATCGGGATCTCCTCCACGGTCAGCCCGGAAACCAACGCCGTGTTGAATTCGATAAGGGAAGCACGTATTTCGGGCTGCGCGGTGTACAACCTTTACAATGTCGCCCGAGGCGCATTCGCGCGCTTTGTGAATCCGAAGGGTGCGTATTCGTGGGATCTGCTCGCCGGAGTACAGATCGCGCGTGAGCTCGGATGCGACATTCTTCTCGACGGAGAACCCTACGATGGAAGATTTCTCTACCCAGGTCGCAGATATCGCGTCGATATACACCACCGATACGATCTTTATCCTGGGTAAAGGCCCCTCTGCCGATGCCGTTGACCAGATAGACTTTTCGGGATCTCTCGTTATTGGTATCAATGATGCCGAGCGGATCTTCCCTGCCGATATCAGCATATTTCACGCCGATTGGGTCGCTCGATCGATCCGGGACAATGGCTTCAGATCGCAGCTTTACGTCGCCCCTTTCGCATTCGATGCGGGCAGCAAGGCCGTTTCTGTGGCGCCCTATGCTCCACTTGTAGAGGACACCACAGACCTGATGATGCAGAGATTCCAATCGCCTGCATTCATCATTGAAGACGTCTTGTTCCTCTCTGCTCTGAAAATTGCGCAATTGGTTGCAAAGGAACGCGGGCGAAATCAAAAAGTCTACATGATCGGCTTTGATTTCAATGCGCACATTGGATATTCCGATGCAATTGGCAAGCCGGTTCAGCTCCTTGAGGAAGACGCCGTGCGCGTTGATATGCAGGAGTTCATCTTCCTCAATTCGCTCTACATTCTGCGCGACTCACCGCTCGAGGTCATGCACGTCGGAACGAAACCGTTCTCACGGCTCAGCGCGGAAGAGTTGAATGCGCTCTACACCTCCCGCACCGTGCGGGATCGCCCCCAAGCCCACGATGTCAGCATCGTGGCCGAGCTCACGACCAATCACTTCGGAGATCGCGCCCGGCTCGAGCGGATGGTGCGGGCGGCCGCAGCGGCCGGCGCGGATGCCATCAAACTGCAAAAACGCGACGTCGAGACGTTCTATACCGCCGAGCAACTCGGCTCCCCCTATGCCTCGCCCTTTGGCACCACATTTGCAGACTACCGGCATCAGCTTGAGCTGGATCGTGACGACTTTGATTTCGTCGAAACGCTGTGTCGGGAACTCGGGATCGAGTGGATGGTGTCTGTCCTCGATCAACCCTCGTTCGAATGGCTGCAGCAGTTCGATCCGGCGATGCTGAAGCTGCCGAGTACGATTTCCGAACACAAGGACTACCTCGCGTATGTTGCGCGCAACCACACCGGTGGACTGATCCTATCGACAGGCATGACAGACAAGGATTACGAGAGCTGGGTGCTGGATACATTTGCCAAGGCGAGTTCTCTTGTACTCATGCAATGCAATTCGGCCTATCCGACGCCGCTGCACGACTGCAATATCGGCGTTGTGCGTCACTACAGTTTACTCGCGAAATCGCACCCGTTTGTCGTCCCCGGGTATTCGAGCCACGACATCGGATATCTCGCGTCGACCCTTGCCGTGGCGGCCGGCGCGCGCGTGCTCGAAAAGCATGTCAAACTCGGGCAGACGGAATGGGCCCACTTCGATGCGGTCGCTGTCGATCTGAAGACGAATGACTTTCGCGAATACGTCGAGCGCGTGCGCGAGGCACAGGTCATCGTCGGCTCCGAGGAGAAACAGGTAAACGAGAGCGAGCATCACAAGTACTGGCTGGCCGACCCCGCATCGGCAGTTGGCGCCGGAGGGAGCGCGTGACCCTCCAGAACGCCTTCCGCTGCCTTCTTTGCGGCAACACGCAGCCGCCGGGCATGGTGTGCGACACCGTCAAGCACGATCCCAAAGGGCAACTGCGCGCCGTGGAATGCGGCGCCTGCGGTCATGTCCAACTGTCCCCTCCCGACTATCACCTCGATTTCTACGAGGACGACGGGCAAGTGTCGGCCGTTGTAAAAGACTACGGCACGCCAATGGAAAAGATCTTTGAGCACAGCTGGATCGAGGCGCGCCGGCGCACGGATCGCCTCGCGGAGTACGGCATCGACCTCGACAGCAAAGGCGCGACGCGCCCGCGCGTGCTCGATGTCGGCGGCGGATACGGGTTCTTCGGCAGCCACATCAAACAATCAATACCCGACGCGGACGTCACCGTCATGGAGCCCAGCCGCACCCGCGCCGACATGGGCAAACATGCGATCGCCAAGCGTTACGGGGCCGATGCCGTTCCGGCCTTCGATGTCGCGGAACTGGACGAGGACTTCGCCAATGAGCACGCAGGCGCTTTCGATCTGGTGACACTCTGGCACGTGCTGGAGCACCTGCCCGCGCCAGCAGATCTGCTGCGCCTCTGCATGCGGCTTCTCAAGCCTTCCTGCGGCTGCGTGTGCGTCGAAGTTCCCAACCACAAGGACGATCTGCTCGGCCTGTCCCCCGCCTATCGGGAACGCCACTACATGAGCGAGCACATCTCCTACTTCGATCCATCGGGGTTGAAGCGATTGGCCCGCCAGGCCGCTCCGGGGGCAGACATCTCCGTACACGGGTATCAGCGCTACGGGATCTTCAACTACTTTCACTGGATCCACTTCAATGCGCCCCAGGGCGCGGACCCGGATCTCTTTCCCGGCAAGGACAGAATGTGGCTGGAATCCAGTTGGCGCACGACAAAGGAAGCCGCCTGCATGAGCGATGCGCTGTTCATGACGATCCGGCCAGGAGTCTCCGCATGACGCACCGGGCGGAGACAGGAAGCTTGAAAAGGACAGCGCCATGACGATTGCCGCGTTGATGATCGGCCGGGGCGGGAGCACGCTCAAGGACAAGAACGTCCTGCCCGTCAAAGGCATCCCGCTTCTGCTCTGGGCCGCCGCCGCGGCACGGCGCAGTCGCCACATCTCGCATTTCTACTGTTCCAGCGACGACGCGAAGATCCTCGAAACAGCCGCCGAAGCCGGGTATGCGCCGATCAGGCGGCCAGCAGAGCTCGCATCGGCCACGGCGCAGAGCTGCGACGCTGTCCGCCACGCGGTAGACGCGATCGAGGCCGAGGTCGGGCCGCTCACGGCGCTCGTCGTGCAGCACGCGAACGTCGGCACCATCAACGAGCAGATGATCGATGCGTGTATCGACATGCTGCTGGAGCGGCCCGGCATTTCCGCCGTCGTCCCCTCCCACGAGATGGACGAGTATCACCCGATGCGCGCCAAGCGTGTCGAGGCGGATGGATCGCTCGTTCCCTTCGTGGGCGATGGCCGCGTTTCCGCCAATCGTCAGGATCTCCCGAAGGCGATGTTCTTCGATCACTCCTTCTGGGTCCTGCGGGACAGGGCGCACATCTTCGATCCGGACGGACAGGGGCCATGGCCGTGTATGGGCCAGGCCATCCTGCCCTACCGCACCGAAGGATGCCTCGATGTCCACGACCTCGAAGATCTGGAGCGCACTGCCGCGTGGATCGACGCGCACAACATCCCTCGGCCGACCTTTTGATCCCGCGCGGCTCAGCTCACACGCAAACGCGGGGTCGGTCGGTATCGGCTATTCCCCCCCGGAGCGCATTGGAGTGCAGCCCACGCCCTGCGGAACCGGTCGGCCTCGCGGGCATCCCGCAGGCAATCGGAGCGCTTATCCGCCCGCATCCCCTGTACGCGAGCGCGCCCCCATGCGACCCTTCGCGGGAAAGCCGTTAGCCGAAGCGCAGCGCGCGCCTGATCGAAAAGGGATCACTGATGAGCAACACCCAGCGCCCGGCTGCGCCACACCCCGCGGCGCCGACCCCGCTTCAGGCCTGACGCGAGGCTGCCGTGTCCCAGCATTTTCTCGTCCCGCTCACGCAGGCAGAGCTGCACGCTGCCGGCGTGCCACCGGAATGGACCTTTGGCCTGCGCGACCGTGTGCGCTTTTCAGAGATCGACGCGCTCGGCCACGTCAACCACACCGCCTATCTGCGATGGTTCGAAAGCCTGCGCGTCCTCTACATGCGGGATCGCGGCATCAGCCCCTACGATGACAGCGGGCCCCGGATCGTGCTGAAATCGGTGTCGATGGAATATCGCCGCGAGATGTTTCTTGGCGAAGACTACATCGTCGCCGCGCGCACGGTGGTGTATCGGAGAGCCTCGGTCGAGATGCACTACGCTGTCTTCGCGCCCGATCTGCGTGCCGAGGGCACCGCCGTGATCGTCCTGATTGCGCGGGACGGCTCCGGCAAACACCCTCTCACCGACACGCAAAGAGAAAGCCTGACCGCAGCAGACGGCGCCGTCGACGCGCGCTGACCGCTGGCATTTCTGCTGCTACGGCACCACGGGGGCGCCGCGCCCCCGCGGACATCCGATTGGACAGCGCGCCTCCCATACTTTCCCGAGCGCTGCGCAAAACCGCACGTCCGGACCTCGCTTTCAGGCAGCGACATGGCGCGCGCTGACCGCAGGCCCAGACGCGCCTCTGGAGCCAAGGGTTTGCCGCGCCCCGGCAAACGGCCGACTGCGCAGAGCGCCTCCATTGCTTTCCCAAGCGCAGCGAAGAACCCTACGTCCAGACTTCGCATTCGAGCAGCGCCGTGGACGTGCACTGACCTATGGCCCAGACGCGCTTCCAGAGCCACGGGACCGCCGCGCCCCGGCAAACAGCCGATTGCGCAGCGTGCCTCCCGATCGGTCCTGACCGGAGAGCAGGATCTCACACCAAAAGCTGGCATTCAGGTAGCGCCGCACGGTCGCCACGCGTGACGACCACGACATCAAGGCGGCAAACCCAGAGGCTCACCACAAGGCACAACCCTTTTACCTCAGCATCTTACCCAGTGCGCCTGATGTAATCTGCGAGGAACGCGGTCGAGCTGTCCTTCGGTTCGAGCTTACTGGTGCCTTCGACGACCGGCAGAAGGCTGTTGGCGAGTTCCTTGCCCAGCTCCACGCCCCATTGGTCAAAGCTGTTGATCCCCAGGATCACTCCTTCCACGAAGACACGATGCTCGTAGAGAGCCACGATCTGGCCCAGCACCTCTGGCGAGAGCATGGGGTAGACGAGGGTCAGCGACGGCCGGTTCCCCGGGAAGGTCCGCTGTGCGGCAAGACGCTCCTGCTCTTCGGGAGCGAGGCCCTTGCCGTCCAGCATCGCGCGGGCTTCACGCATCGGGCGTCCGCGCATCAGCGCTTCGGACTGCGCGAGGCAATTGGCCACGAGAAGTCTGTGCTGGTGGGCAAGATCGCCCTCGTGGCCACGCGCACCGATCATGAATTCGGTGGGGATGATATCCGTCCCCTGGTGGAGCAGCTGGTAGAAGGCGTGCTGCCCGTTTGTGCCCGGCTCCCCCCAGACAATGGGGCCAGAGCGGACTTGTAGCGGCTTGCCATCGGCTCCGACGGATTTGCCGTTACTCTCCATCTCCAGTTGTTGCAGGTACGCCGGCAAGCGGGCGAGCCGCTGCTCATAGGGCAGCACGGCGCGCGTCGGATAGCCCAGGACCTGGCGATGCCAGATCCCGATAAGCGCGAGCAGAACCGGCATGTTCTCCTTGAAATCGGCGGACTTGAAATGCGTATCCATCGTCTGCGCCCCGCGCAGGAAGGCGCGGAACGCCGGTCCGCCGATGGCGATCATGAGCGATAGCCCGATCGGGCCCCACATCGAATAGCGCCCCCCCACCCAATCGGCAAAACCGAAAACACGGCTGCCATCGATGCCGAACCGCTCCGTCTCCGCCAGCGCGGACGAGAGCGCGACAAACTGATCGGCAGGCTCGTTCACCCGCTCCGACATCCACGCGCGGGCCGTGGCCGCGTTCGTCATCGTCTCGATGGTCGTGAACGTCTTCGAGGCAACGATGACCAGCGTCGTTTCGGGATCAAGCGTGCGCAGCACGTCCGTGATCTGCGCGCCATCGACATTCGACACGAAGTGGCAGCGCGGCCCGTCGTGGTAGGGTGCCAGCGCCTGTACGGCCATGGCCGGGCCGAGGTCTGAACCGCCGATGCCGATGTTCACCACGTCGGTGATCGGCCCGCCCTGCCCTTCGAACATGCCGTCCCGCACGTCGTTGGCGAATGCCTCCATGCGGTCGAGCGTGCCGAGCACTTCGGGCATGACATCCGCACCGTCCACCATCACGGCGCCGCCGTCGAGGTTGCGCAGCGCGGTGTGCAGCACCGCGCGCCCCTCGCTGGAGTTGATCTTTTCGCCCGAGAACATCGCGTTCCGGTGCGCGGCGACGGCCGAGGTCTCGGCCAGTTCCATCAGCAGCCAGCGGCCCTCGGTGTCCATGTTGATCTTGGAGTAGTCGAGCAGCAGGTCCCCCGCCGAGACGGAATACTCCTTCGCGCGGTTGGGTGTATCGAAGAGGCTGGCGATCCGTCGCCCCTGCACCTGCGCCGCATATCCGCTCAGCCGCTGCCACTTGCCGGGTGTTTCATTCATGTCTTTCATCCGTCAATCGGGCCTTCGTTCCATCCACGCACACAAATCACGGGGCCCAATGTATTGTTGCGTTCGTCAACACAATCTGAACAGGCGCGTCTATCGGTTGGAGTTTAAAGGCTTTTTGAAGCACCTCGCGCTTACCCTCTCCGGTCACGACAACATGGGTGTTGAGCGCGCCGTCCAACACCGGCCCGGAGAGCGAGACCCGGGGTTCGGGCTGGCTCTCGGGGCGCATCACGACAACAGGCGGCGCAGAGTGCGCCAGCGCCGCCGCCAGCCCCTCGGCCCTCGGAAAGAGCGAGGCGGTGTGCATGTCCATGCCCATCCCGAGCACCAGCACGTTGATGGGCAGCAGCGGGGTCACCACGTCCGCCAGTTGCGGCAGAGCCTCTTCCGGCGTGGCACCCTCGACGTAGAGCGGCTGGAACACGGCGCGCGCGGCCGCATCTGTCAGCAAACGTTCGCGGATCAGGCGCGCATTGGCACGGGCGTGATCCGGCGGGACCCAGCGCTCGTCCGTCGGCAATACGATGACCCGTTCCCAATCGAGATGCACCGCCGAAAGCATGTCGAACACCGGGCCGGGTGTATTGCCCCCCGGAACCGCAAAGGTAACCCGCTCATGCGTCATCAACGCCGATTTCAGCGCGCTCGCCAGAGCGTCGGCGACGTCCACCATCATCAGGTCTGTGTCAGGGTAGTCGATCAGGTTCATGGCCGCAGCTCCCGCCAGCGTCTGTCATCGCGATGCAGCAGCACTTGCGCGTCCACCGGCCCATCGCTGCCCTGATCATAGGCGACAGGCACGTCCCCGCGCGACTCCCAACCTGCAATCACCGGATCCGTCCACGCCCATGCGGCCTCCACCTCGTCACCGCGCATGAAAAGCGTCTGGTTGCCGCGAATCACATCCATGATGAGGCGCTCGTAGGCGTCCGGGATATCATCGGCCTCTTCGCCGAGCGCATCGGCGAACGACATGTCGAGCGGAACGTCGACAAGGCGCATGCCCCCCGGCCCCGGCTCCTTGATCGTCACGCCCAGCTCGATGCCCTCATTGGGTTGCAGCCGGATCGACAGGATGTTGCGGTGCTGGCCCTTGCTCGCCCCGAAGATCGAGTGCGGCGCGTCCTTGAACACCACCGCGATCTCGGACGTCCGCGCCTTCAGCCGCTTGCCCGTGCGCAGGTAGAACGGCGTGCCCGCCCAACGCCAGTTGGAGATGTGCAGCCGCATCGCGATGAAGCTCTCCGTCCGGCTCTTTGGGTCGCCCGCATCCTCGCGGTAGGCCGGCCCCTCGGCGCCCGACGCGTACTGACCCCGCACGATATGTGCCGGGGGGATATCGTCGAGCGCGCGGATCACCTTGAGCTTCTCGTCACGCACCGAATCCGCCCCGAAGCGCGAGGGCGGCTCCATCGCGATCAGGCACAGCAGCTGCATCAGGTGGTTCTGGACCATGTCGCGCATGGCCCCCGCCCGGTCGTAATACTCTCCGCGTCCGCCGACGCCGACAGTCTCGGCCACGGTGATCTGGATGTGGTCGACGAACTGACTGTTCCACAAGGGCTCGAAGAGAACGTTGCCGAACCGGATCGCCATCAGGTTCTGCACAGTTTCCTTCCCGAGGTAATGGTCGATCCGGTAGATCTGCGTTTCGTCGAAGTGCTTGGCGAGATCCGCGTTCAGCGCCATGGCCGACGCCAGATCGTGGCCAAAGGGCTTCTCCACCACGATGCGCGTCTCTTCCGAGGCGCAGGCATGGGCCTTGAGCCGCTCCGCCAGCGGGCCAAAGAGGCTCGGCCCCACCGAGAAGTAAAACGCACGGACGACCCCGGGCCGGAGGCGCTCGGCCAGATCGGACCACCCTCCCGAGCCCATCGCGTCGACCTGCTGGTAGCCAACGGCCGCGATGAAGCGGTCCACGGTGTCGGGTGCGCGCTCCGCCTCGGGCACGAATTCCTCCAGCGCCACCCGCACCATCTCGCGGTAGGCATCGTCGTCGAGATCGGTCCGCGCCGCCCCGATGATGCGCGCCTCCGGCGGCATCTGCCCATCGGCCATCCGGCGGAAGAGCGAGGGCAGGATCTTGCGCCGCGCCAGATCGCCCGTGCCTCCGAAAATCACAAGGTCGAATGGATCGACCGGGATGATACGCGCAACCATCGCACTGTCCTTGCCTGCCGTCCTCGGACGGATCTGTCGTCGGTCAGCCTCGTTGCCGAGGCATACGGCGCCAGGGACAACGGGAGAGTGTGTCACTCTGCCCCAGTCGCCCAGGCTTTCCCCGAACGCCCACCAAGCTGGCCTGCCCCGATCAGCGCCGCGTGGCCCGGTGCTCCAGGGCTTGCAGGCGGTCCGAGGCCGCGCAGGGCGCGCACGAAACCCTTGTCATACGCCTTCAAGGCGCCGTACGGGTGGCCTGTTAGCGCAAACAAGCGGCCATGGGAAGCATCACATCGCTGTCATGGCGTGCCTGTGCCCCTTTCCCCTCCCTGCCTCAGCGGATAGCCCGTGCCGGATACAGGAACCGGAGCCCCCCATGAGAGACAGCCACGACGCATCGGCGCCCACCCCCAAGTTTGCGGATCCGATGTGGACGGCCAAGGGCGAGCGCCGTGCAACAGTGCGGCTCAGCAACCCGCAAACGCTCTGGTTCAATACCGGAACGCTGTGCAACATCGAGTGCACCAACTGCTACATCGAAAGCTCCCCGGTGAATGACCGTCTGGTCTACATCACCGCCGCCGAGGTAGCCGAGTACCTCGACCAGCTCGAAACCCGCCGCTGGGGCGCGCGCGAAATCGGCTTTACCGGCGGCGAGCCCTTCATGAACCCCGACATGATCGCGATGGCCCGCATCGCTTTGGAGCGCGGCTACGACGTGCTCATCCTGACCAACGCGATGGCACCGATGATGCGCCCGCGCGTGCAGGAGGGGCTCGTGGCGCTCCAGCGCGCGTTCGGCGACCAGCTCACGCTCCGGATCTCCGTCGATCACTGGCGCGAGGCGCAGCACGATACCGAGCGCGGTGCAGGCAGCTTCGCCAAGACCCTCGACGGGATGGATTGGCTTCGCGACGCAGGCATCCGCATGTCCGTCGCGGGCCGCACGATGTGGGGCGAGGCCGACGCGGACGCGCGCGCGGGCTATGCCGCGCTCTACGCCGCGCGCGGCTACGAGATCGACGCGCACGCCCCCGCCGAAACGGTCCTCTTTCCGGAGATGGACATCAACGCGGACGTTCCGGAAATCACCACCGCCTGCTGGGGCATCCTCGACAAGCGGCCCGACGACGTGATGTGCGCCTCCTCCCGCATGGTCGTGAAGCGCAAGGGCGCCGCGACGCCGTCTGTCGTCGCCTGCACGCTCCTGCCCTACAGCCCCGAGTTCGATCTTGGCGCGACGCTGGCCGAAGCCGAAGGCGAGGTGGCGCTCAACCATCCCCATTGCGCAAAGTTCTGCGTGCTGGGCGGCGCAAGCTGCTCAGCCTGACCGGTACGCGACGCCGATTAGCTCCCCGAGGCTGGATGCGGCACGCGCGACACCCCGGATTAGGAAAGCACACGTCCTCTCTCCCTTCCGGGGTCAGCGGGCCGCTGCAACGGCCTGTGGCCTACCCGGCGCAAAGCGCAATGTGACCCCGTTCAAGCCAGCCTGAAACAACCGGCAATCCAAGCCACTCGTCGAAAGCCCACGGCCGCTCTGCGAAGGGCGCCCCGATCAAGGCGCGAGCGGGCGCGCGCCCCCCTGCGTCCCGTCCCGGTATCTACCCGCAAGCCGCGCGCTCGTGATTGCAAACGCACCGCTCACTCGGGGGCCTGCGGCGCGTCCTCTGTCACAAGCCCGTAGTCGGCAAGCTCCTCGGGCAAGAGCACGTAGATCTGCGCGGGCGGCGTCGCCATCGCCGGGATCATCATGCGCGGATCGACCCCCATCTCCACGAGATAGGCCATCACGCTGGCCTGACCGGACTGGATGTCCTCGATGGCGAGAAACGCGGGCAAATAGGCGTTCTCCCCGTGAAAGTGCTGATGCACCCCGAGCGCCCCGCCCGCCTCGGCAGACCGCGCAACACCACCGGCAAAGACATAGGGGCAGGCCGAAAGGCAGATCCGCTCCGCCGCCACCCGCGTGTCGAGCCCGGCCTCACGCAGCGCGCGTCCGATCTCCAGCGCATCGGAGACAGAGCCACCGCTCGAATGCAGCACGGCTTCGTCCGCTCCCAGCCGGTTGCCCGCCAGCCACTCCACGAACCGCGCGCCATCGCCGGGGGCGATCTGCCCGGTCAGCCGGATCGCCTCCGCATCGCGCTCAAAGAGCAGGCGCGACGGCATGTCCCCGACCTCAGGCAACCCGCGCAGATCGTCGGGCGAGAACCGGCGGCGCTGATCGCCGGGGGCGACTGGCATCTCGAAATCGGGCGGGCCGAAGCCGGGCAACTTGAAGGGCAGGCTCGACGGCAAGGCCCCCGGCGGCACCGCCCGCGCAAGATCCGTGGCCGCCAACGCGCAGGCGAGCCCGATCTGAAGGACAAGCACCAGTCGCAGCGCTCTGCGGGCGCCCGTCATCGCCCGCTACCCGCCGCGCCCGGGAGACAGGGTGCGCACCTCGGCACCGTCCGGCGCAGCCGTGTCCCCGCCGGGCGCGCCGGGATCGGTCGCACCGGGCTCCGGCGCAGGCGGCGCGTTCGGGTCCGGCGCGGGGCCAGAGCTGACCGTTCCGGACACCGCAAGCTCCGGCGCGGCGCGTGCCATCGCGTCCTCCACTTCCCGCAAACCGGCCACCGCGGCGCGCAATTCCCCCAGCGTGATCGCATTCTCCATGCCCACAGGGTCGCGCCCCGCGCGGATCGCTGCCTGCACGATCATCAGCACCAGCACCAGAACACCCGGCAGGAGATCGATCGCGATCGCCCCGGCCCAGCTCGGCACGAAGCTGTCGGCATAGAGGATCACCGCATCCGCCGCCGAGATCGGCACGTAGGCGACATCCGCCGCGGGCGGCATCGCCATCACCTGCCGCGCCGCCTCCTCCAGCGTTTCGGCCCGCGAGCCCAGCACGCCAAGCACCGCACCGATGGTGGCGGATTGATCGGCCCGCGCGGCCTCTGTCCCGCCATCGAGATCGGGCAGCACCACGGACGCCTCCAGATCCGCCGCCGCGCGCGCCACCAGCGGCGCCACGGACAGCTGCCGCAGCTGGGTGATGATGCCCGCCAGCCGCACGGCCTCCTCCGAGAACGTCACCGAGCGCGCCTCGACAGGCCCGCGCTCCACGGTCAGCGCCCGCATCCGGCTCAGGATCGCGTTCCCTTCGGCAAAGGCGCGCTCGATCAGCACCCCTTGCCCCTCGATCTGCGCCTCAAGCGCGGTCAGCTCGCCGGACTTCTGGCGCAGCACCCGGAACACCGCCCCGCGCCCGGCAAGACCCGAGAGATCGCCCGCCGCCTCGGCCTCCGACAGGTCCTCGAAGGTCTGGCGCGTGCGCGCGACGTCCTGCCGGAGGGCCTGCCCTGAGATCGCAATCTCATGCGCGCGCTCCAGGCTCTCCTGGTACTCCTGCACGGTGTTCGCCAGGTGCTGCTCCACCGCCGCCGCGCCCGCCAACGCCGCCGCATTCAGCCACGACGACATCGCCACAATCGCGAGCGACCCAAGCGCCATCGACAAGAGCAGCCCCAACCGGGCAGAGGCCGTGCGCACCGCCGGCAAAAGCCGCAGCATGTAGGACCAGAAGACGAAGATCCCGACCGACACCGCGATCGAATACGAGAGCGCCGCGAAGAACGACAGCGCCCCGGTATTGTCCAGAAGCGACGACACCCCGAGATACGTGTAGATCCCCGACGCGGTGGCCAGCACACCGAGCGCCGTCGGCGTGATCGTCCCCAGCCCGCCGACATGGCCCTCCAGCTCGCGCGCATGGTGCAAGCCCTGCGCCTCGGCGCGCGTCATCCGGTCGTCGTGATCCATCTCGGCGGCCTCCCTCGCGACACAAGAGAAGCAGCACGGCCGGTCGGCGGCAACCCCACGAATTGCGCGCTTACACGATCGAAAGATCGTGATTCCTATTTGCATGCTTGTGGAGTAACGTAGCGTGAAGTGCCGCGGCACAGGTCACGGGAAGGATCACGACGATGGGAAACATGTGCCGTGTTCTCACAGCCTCGGCCATTGCTCTGGCCACGGCGGGTCCGGCATCGGCCGTGGGGGTTCTGAGCTTCACCGAGGAGGGCGACGATGTCGTCGCAACGTTGTCCGGAAGCTTCGCATTTTCGGCCGGCCCTTCGAACATAGGTGTATTCGGGCCGCTTCTGTCCCCGAGTGCTGGCTTACTCATCACGAACGAAAGTCCACTTGCTTCGACATTCGCAGTGTCCGGACCGTCGTCGTACGGGACAGGGGAACCCCTTGGTGGCGGCGTCGCGGCGGAGGGCACGACGGGCCTTGCCATCTTCTTCAATAACGATTTTTACATCGATAGCAGCTACGTGGCGAACACGGAACTCCAGGGCAGCGTCACCTGGGCCGGAAGCTTCGAAACACTCGGCCTGACCGAGGGGGAATACGTCTACTCCATCTTCGAGGCCGACACGACCGAGCCTGTTCTGGACACGTTCACACTGCGCATCGGCGACCCCGAGGTCATCCCCCTGCCCGCCGCCGGGCTTCTGCTGATCGGCGGACTCGGCGCGCTTGTGATGGTGCGCCGCCGCAAGGGCTGAGCGCACTTCGAGCCCGCCGCGACCTGGAGCACCCAAAACGGTCCGAGGGGACGAGCGCAGCGCACGACCCCTACGGCGTCGCGCGCATGTCACCTGTTTGGAGGTCGGATGAATTGACCTCATGGGATGCGCCACTCAAAATGGCACGGCCTCAAAAAACCGGCAGCAAGCACATTAATCGCCGTGGATCAGAGACTTATTGCTTCCATGAGCGCCACACCTTCGTTAACGTTACGTCGAGAGAAATTGTGTGACTGAGCAGGACAGGGTGAACCCTATGGGAATTGTACGAAAGATGGCGCAAGCTGCGGCTTTGGCAGGCGCGGCCCTGATGACCACGGTGCCGGGCCATGCCGCCGGTCTGCTGGCCTTCGAAGAAGTCGGTGACGATGTCGTCGCGACGCTTTCGGGATCCCTGGCGCTCGATGGCCTCGTCCCTGGTGACGGCCTCGGCTTTAGCGGGCCATTCCTGAACCCGAGGTTTACGATCACCACCGCACCCTTTGTGTCTGGCAGCACCATCACCTATGCTGGCACAACGCCGGGGACCTTTGGCGTGGACCGCGCGAACGCGACCGGAGTGGCAAGCGATGGGATCACACCGATCGGCATCCTTACTGAAGGAGGTCCCGGACGTGCAACGGTGCTTGTGTCGGATGACTACGTGAGCGGCTCCCCACTGAGCGGAACGGTCACGTGGGCTGATACGACAATCGCGGATCTTGGTCTGACGCCTGGCGACTACCTCATCACTCTCACAGGGCTGGTAGAGGAAAATGGCCCGAGCGTGTTCTCTGCGTCGAACGAAGAGCCCGCCGGCAACACCTTCACGGTCCGCGTCGGGGCGGCCCCGGAGGTCATTCCCCTCCCCGCCGCGGGCCTGCTCCTGATCGGCGGCCTCGGCGCGCTCGCCATGGTGCGCCGCCGCCGCAAGGGCTGAGCACCTCCGGCACCACGCCCATTTCAACAAAAAAAAGGCCCGCTCCACCATCCAGAGCGGGCCTTCTCACGTGTGGCGGGGACCGTAGCGACCGGGGGGGCGATTTATTCCCGAGGACCTGTTTTTACAGGTGGGCGCCAGGTAAACAGACCAGGGTCCGCACAGAGCCAGCTCCCTCGGAGTTGCTTAAGGCCACCGGAATGTAACCCCATGACGAGAAGAACAGATCCGCCGGCGGACAACGTAGGCGCCCTACCCGGCGGCGACAAGGGGCCTCCGGCTCTGCCTCCGCCGTACGCTGCGTCATGCGCCGTCGCGCACGGGGCAGGCACGCGCGCAACCGCCACCCCCGTGGGCGTGCTGGCGTACCGGACGTCCGGCAAAATGCGGCCCAACGGCACAGCCACGATGCCCCCATTGATTGATGTTCACTTTTCGTTCATGATCTCTGGGCCATGCCAGACGATCTTCCCGCCCTCCCCGTCGCCGCTGCCTCCTCGCCCGACATCCCAGCCGACACCGAACACCGGCTGAGCGGCGGGCAGCTCCTTGCCCGCGGCGTGTGCCGCGCTCTTGCCGCAGAGCACGATTTCGCGACCGCCGAGGAGGTGACCCTCGCCACCGGCTTGCGGGTCGACGTGATGGCGATTGGGCCCAAGGGGGAAATCTGGGTGGTCGAGTGCAAATCCAGCCGGGCTGACTTTACGTCAGACGCGAAGTGGCACGGCTATCTGGATTGGGCAGACAGGTTCTTCTGGGCCGTCGGCCCGGAATTTCCGACCGATCTCCTGCCCAGCGACACGGGGCTGATCCTCGCGGATGGCTTTGGCGCCGAAATCGTCCGCATCGGGCCGGAAACGAAGCTCGCGGGCGCCCGGCGCAAGGCCGTGACCTTGCGCTTTGCCCGCCATACCGCCCGCCGCGCCCACGCCGCGCGCGATCCCGATGCGGCCCTGGGCTGGGGCGTCGCGCTCTGACCCGATCGGGTCAGCTTGCACCAGGATCATCGCCGCTCAGCCCGGCCCGGCCAGAGCATTTGGGCCTCCCGCCACCCCCGTTCTTGCAGGCGCGCACCCGTCAGGGGTAGCGTCTCGCGGCACACCAACCACAAACCGCACGAGAACCCCTATGCGCACACTATGGACCACGGTCATCGGCACCGCGCTCACCCTCGCCCCACTGCGCGCCGATGCCTCCGACACGACCTACACCGACCCCTGCATCGACGCGGTGATGGCCGCGAACGGGGCCGATACCCCCCCGGGCGGCGGGATCCTGTCGCAGGAGTTCTCCGAAGCGGGCACCCTCGTCATGCTCGAAGACGCGCTCGGGCAGACCTGGCGCTGCATCTCCTACAAGGACGGCACCGTTGGTGAACTGACCCGTGTCGACGGCGCCGACGATGGCGGCGGGGCCATGGCTGGCGCCTCGGGATCGGTGGCCCAGACCACGCCGACCTCGACCGAGCAGCGCGTCCAGTTCGCGCCCGGCACCTCCGGCGCGATCCTCGATGTGACGCTGGGCTCCGGCGATGCCGCCACGTACCTGCTCGGCGCGAACGAAGGCCAGTTTCTCGACGTGCGGCTGGAGACGGACTCGCCGTCCCTCTTCTTTATGATCTACGTGCCGGACGGAGACATCCTCTACGAAAGCGCACAGGCCGGAAACGCCTATCGCGGACAGCTCTACGAAAGCGGCGATCACCGGGTCGAGGTCTTCTACAACGGCAATGTCGGCACAACGGCCCGCGCCCGGCTGACCATCGAGATCGAGTGATCCCTCGCCACCAAGACTACACTCCAGAAGGACCCTGCCCCATGCACATCAAGATCGCGCTCAGCGCCACCGCCGCCCTCGCCCTTACGGCCTGCGTCGAGGAAACGCCCTCTGCCGGGCAGCCCGCCGTGGGCAGCGCCTCCGACCTGTCGAGCTTCGAAGGCGCCCGCGCCGGACAGGCCGAGATGGGCATCCAGAGCCTCGGCTACGAGCTTGTCCGCTCCGACGGGCTGACGAACTACTGGTTCAACCGCGACACGGGCGCTTGCGCCGAAATCACGACCGCAGACGGGCGCTATTCCTCGGTCAGCATGTTGCCCGCAGGCGATTGCTGATCCACTAACCAAAGGTGTCACGCCATGCATATTGACCTCGTCCATACGATCATCACGGTCGGTCTGATCTTCGGGACCTTGTGGGGGCTCGGTCGTCTGGGGATCATCGACAGGCAAAAGCCACTGCGCTTCGATTGGCGCGCGATTGCGTCTGTCGCGTTGGTGGTCTTCATCTTCAATCTGATCTGGCCTGCCTAGCGCGTGGTGCGCTCGGCAAGAGCCATGTCCTCACGCGCTGCACCGAGGCAGCGTTCGCAGAGCACAATGCATTCGGTGCGGCGGGTGAAGGCGATTGCGCGCAACATGCTCTAGCGCGTGGCAGGCCCATGGGCGGGTGTGCGCCGTCTGCAGGATGGCGCGCCCCTGCCCGATCCGCCCGAACCGCGCTTGTCCCTGCATGTGTCCCGCCGCCCCGTGCCGCTCCGTCGCGGCGCGCAGGTTTTGATGGACGGATGGCAGCGCCGGAGGCATCCTCGGGGCAGCCATGCTGTTGCGAGGGTATCCCGGTGAAGATCCTGTTTCTTGAGCTCGATACCGATGCCGCATGGGCTGTCTGCTCGCTGGGCCCGGCATTCCTGGCCTCCGTCGCCCGCAACGCGGGCCATACGGTCGAGATGCTGCGCGTCGGTCACGACTGGCCGCTGGAGCGCGCCACAGCCGCCGTGGCGGAGCACGCGCCCGATCTCGTCGGCGTCTCCATGACCAGCCGCCAGTGGCTGCGGGCGCGCGACGTGCTCGGAGCGCTCCGCGCCAAGGGCGCGTGGCCCACGATCTGCGGCGGGCTCCACGCGACCTTCTCGCCCGAGCTGGTCCTCGCCGCCGAGGGTATCGACGCGGTGTGCCTTGGCGAGGGCGAGGGCCCGTTCCTCAACCTCTTGCGCCACCTCGAAGCGGGCCACGAGCTGCGCGACGCCGAAATCCAGAACATCTGGCTCAAGGGCGGCACCCACCCCGGCCTCGCCCCGCCCCTGCCCGAGATCGACGCGCTGCCCCACATGGCGCGCGACATGCTCGATGAGTACGCGGGCTGCGTGCACATGACGACACAACGCGGCTGTCCGTTCCCCTGTACCTACTGCGCCGCGCGGATGTACGACCAGCTCTACGACGGCATCGGTTCCTATGGCCGCCGCCGCTCCGTGGAGTCGGTGATGCAGGAGTTCGAGGGGATCCGCGCCGCCGGGCCGCTCGCCTACGCGATCTTCCTCGATGACACCTTCACGATCCATCAGCCGTGGGTGTACGACTTCTGCAAGATCATGCCCGAGCGCATCGGCATCGGCTTCACGATCCACGCCCGCGCCGAAACCATGAGCCCCAAGCTGATCGACGCGCTGGCCCGCGCGGGCTGCAAGCACATCGTCTACGGCGTCGAAAGCGGCTCCGAGCGGGTCCGGCGCGAGATCATGAAACGCCCGGTCACGGATGCGCGCCTGATCGAGGTGTTCGAGCGCACGAAAGACGCGGGCATCATGGTCACGGCCAACTACATGATGGGCGTACCGGGCGAAACGAAAGCCGACATGCAGGCCACGATGGATCTGCACCGCAAGCTGAAGCCCCTCGATTTCGGCTATTTCGTCTTCTACCCCTTCCCCGGCACGCAGCTCTTCCAGGTCTGCAAGCAGCGCGGCTACCTGCCCGAGGATTGGGACGAGCGCCCCGCCCGGCATGACGCCTCCATCCTCACCCTGCCCGAGATCAGCAAGGACGACATCGCCGAGGCCTTCCAGGCCTGGGAACAGATCCGCGCCGAGGACACCGCCGCCCGCCACGCGGCCGCCCTCTCAGCGGTGGCCCCGGCGCGGGCTGCCGCCGTCTGCTGACCTGCGAGCCCGTTACGAGCGGCGGTGAACAGGCCATGACCGAGAAGGACCGCGCCATGAAGAAATCCGTCATCCGGCACGACGACATGCCGGCCACTACGGTGCCTACTCAACCGCAGTTCGAGCCGGGCCGCTGCTCTATGTCTCCGGACAGGCAGGCATAGATCCCCACACCGGGGAGAAAGCGGGGGAGGATTTCTAAAGCCAGGCCCGCTGCGCGTTCGACAACCTCGCCACCGTCCTCGCGTATACGGGCACGGACATGGCGCATGTCGTGAAGGTCACAAATTGGCTCGGGGATGCAAACGCCCGCGCCCGCCTCAACGCGCTCTTTGCCGAGGCCTTCCCGTCCGACCCTCCCGCGCGCTCGACCCCGATCGTCGACCTGCCGATGGGTCTCCTGCTCTCCATCGAGGCTGTCGCCGTCTTTCCCGACGGGTAGAGCAGTGGCAAGGTCCCGCGCCCGTGAACGGCGCGGGACGCGAGATCGCGTGACATGGGCAGCCCGGCCCTGTATGCTGTGGACAACCGGCGCAAACAGGCCGGATCAGGCAGTCAGGCAACCATCGAGGCAGACCATGGGTTCCTCTTCCCTTTTCGCGCCCCACATCTCGCGGCGGGGCTTTTTGGCCATGAGCAGTGCGGGCACCGCCGCAATGCTCGCGGGCTGCGCCAATGGCGTCGGCTCGAACGGTGCGGCACGCATCGACAGGCGGGTGGACGCGACACGCGACTTCCTTCTGTCGCGCTATCCCAACACGCAGCAGCTCGAAGCGAATTCCGCAGGCCAGCTCTATATGCCCCTCGTGACAGAAGCGGGCTTCGGCATCGGCGGCAGCTACGGCACCGGCGCGCTGCGCATCGGCGGCGCGACAGTAGACTACTACGCCGCCGTCTCCGCGACGGTGGGCTTTCAGGCCGGCGCCCAGCAATACGCCCATACGCTGTTCTTCATGACGCCGGATGCGCTGCAGAACTTCCGCACCTCCGCAGGGTGGTCGGTTGGCGCCGATGCCGAATACGCCGTGATCGATCGCGGTGAAAACCTGTCGGCCGAGACGCTGACGTCGCTCGATCCGATCATTGCCGTCATCTTCGGCCAGACCGGGCTGATCGCGGGCGCGACGCTCGAGGGCACGAAGTACCAGCGCATCATTCCCTGAGCGGCGCGACCGGGCCGCCTGCCCGCGACGCGGGGGTAACACACACGGCTTGAAGCCCGGGGCCGCAGCGCCTAGCAACGCGGCATGAGCTTTGTCGATCTCAAGTCGGGCAGCCCCGAAACCAGGCAGGGGGTGCTGACCCTCAACGCGGAAAACGTGGTAGAAACCGCGCCGCTTGATCCGGAGCGGCTCGACTGGATGCTGCGCCACTCGGCACTTGCGCTCGCGCGCCCGGATGGGCGCGCTTTCGTGATCTGTTTCGGCCCCGGCGCGCCTTACGACAGCCAGAATTATACGTGGTTTTCCAATCGCTACGATGACTTTCTTTATGTTGATCGCATCGTCGTCGGGCGCGAGCTTCGGGGGGCGGGTGTCGGGCGCGCGCTCTACCGTTCGGTCCTTGCCGACGCCGAGGCACGGGCCGTTCCCGTCGTGTGCGAGATCAACAAGGTCCCACCGAACCCCGGCTCGGATGCCTTTCACGCCGCCCTGGGCTTCAGCGTGATTGGCGAAGCCGAGACTGCCCCGGGCCGACGCGTGCGCTATCTGTCCAGAGCAACCGGCTGAAGCCCGCCCGGATCCCGGCGCGGCCAACAGGACGGCGCAGCCGTACGGCCTTGAAATACGGGCACCGCTACGCGACATGAGCCACAAAGGAGCGCGTCATGGCCTTATCCGCGAATGAACAGCTCAAGTACTGGTCCGTCGCGGCCATCGTGCTTTTCACGCTGCTCTGGTTTCTGGGCGACGTGATCCTGCCCTTCGTCCTCGGCGCCGCGGTGGCTTACTGCCTCGATCCGCTGGCCGACATGCTCGAGCGCTGGAACCTGCCGCGCGCGCTGGCGGTCACCATCATCACGCTTCTGGGGCTGCTGGTTTTCGTGTTCCTTGTGCTCCTCTTCATCCCGGCCATCATCAATCAGGCCTCCACGCTGTTCTCCGCCGCGCCGGGGCTGGTGCGCGACTTCTACGCCATGCTGCTGGAGCGTTTTCCCAACCTAGCGGACGAAAACAGCGAGCTGCGCCAGTCGCTCGACGAGTTCGGCACGCTCGTTCAGCAGCGTGGCGCGGATGTGATCAAGGCCGCGCTCTCCTCCGTCTCGTCGCTCTTCAGCATCGTGGCGCTGCTCGTCATCACTCCGGTCGTGTCGTTCTATCTGCTGCTGGATTGGGACAGGCTGGTTGCGCGGGTCGACGAGCTCTTGCCCCGCGATCACGCGCCCACAATCCGCAACATCGTGCGCCAGGTCGATCAAACGCTCGCCGGCTTCATCCGGGGCCAAGGTACGGTCTGCCTCGTGCTCGGCACGTTCTACTCGGTCGGGCTGATGCTCGTGGGGCTCGATTTCGGGCTCATGGTCGGGGCGCTCGCAGGCTTCCTGACCTTCATCCCCTATATCGGCGCGCTGGTTGGCGGCGCCCTCGCGCTCGGCATCGCGTTCTTCCAGTTCTGGGGCGAATGGCACTGGATCGCGGCGGTGGCGATCGTGTTCTTCTCCGGCCAGTTCATCGAAGGCAACATCCTGACGCCGAAGCTCGTCGGCGACAGCGTCGGCCTGCACCCGGTCTGGCTGCTCTTTGCGCTCTCGGTTTTCGGCACGCTCTTCGGCTTTGTCGGAATGCTGGTGGCGGTGCCGGTCGCCGCGATCATCGGCGTTTTTGTCCGCTTCGGCATCGGTGAGTACAAGCGCGGGCGCCTCTACCAGGGGCTCGCCTACACAGAAAACATGCGCGACGTCGGAGAGACCACGCAACAGGCGCGCACGATCGGCGACAAGACCTCCGACAGCGCGGCCGAATGAGCCAGCACCAACTGACGTTCGAGCTGCCCCTGCGCACCGCGACAGGGCGCGAGGCCTTCTTCGTCGCGCCCGGCAATGCGCTCGCGCTGGCCGAGATCGACCGTTGGCGCGCCTGGCCCGCGTGCAAGCTGGCGCTGATTGGCCCCGAGGGCGCGGGCAAGAGCCACCTCGCCGCTGTCTGGGCAACCGAAGCGGGCGCCGCCACCGTCGCGGCACCCGACCTGCCCGCGCCCGATACCCTTCCCCCTTACGTCGTCGTCGAAGACGCCGAGAGCGTCGCCGGGCGCGCAGACGCGGAGGAGGCGCTGCTCCACCTCCACAACCGCACGTTGGAGGCAGGCGGCGCGCTGCTTCTGACCGCGCGCACGCCGCCCGCGCGCTGGCCCGTCCGGCTGCCCGATCTGGCCAGCCGGCTCGCCGCGACCCCCATCGCGCGCCTCGACATGCCCGATGACGCCCTCCTTGCCGCGCTCCTCGAAAAGCTCTTCGCGGATCGCCAGTTGCGCGTCAGCGCCGAGCTGATCCGCTGGTGCGTGCCCCGGATGGAGCGCTCCTTCTCCGCCGCACAGACGCTCGTCGCCGAGCTCGATGCGCGGGCGCTGGCCACGCGTCGCCCCCTCGGGCGCAAGCTTGCGGCGGAAGTGCTGGACGACACCGCCTAGACACGGCAGAACCATCCTACCGGGGCCACGCCCGCGGTCCCCCATTTCGCCGAAAGCTCCGTTTCCCATGGCCGAAGCCGATTTCCTCACAGCGCCCCTGCCCGCCCCGATCAAGGCGCCCGTCGCCCACACCACGGGCCCCAAACGCTTCTTCAATCGCGAATTGTCGTGGCTGGCGTTCAACTGGCGCGTCCTGGAGGAGGCCGAGAACCCCGCCGTTCCGCTGCTGGAGCGCGTCCGCTTCGTGTCGATCTCAGCCACCAATCTCGACGAGTTCTATACAGTCCGCGTCGCCGGCCTGCGCGAGCTGGAACGCGAGGGCCACCAGACCCCTGCCGCCGACGGGCTGACCCCCGCCGAGCAGCTCGAACTCGTCAACGCCGACGCCCGCAAGCTGCTCCAGAGCCAGCAGGTCATCTGGAACAGGCTGCGCAAAGAGCTCGACCGCGAAGGCATCCACCTCGTCGCGCCAAGCAAGCTGACCAAGGCCGACCGGGAATACCTCAACCAGCACTTCATCGAGCACGTCTTTCCCGTGCTCTCGCCGCTGGCCATCGATCCCGCGCATCCGTTCCCGTTCATCCCGAATGGCGGGCTCTCGCTGGCGCTCCAGCTCAAGCGCCGCTCGGATCAGGCGCCTCTGGAAGCGCTGCTGCCGATCCCGGCGCAGGTCGGCCGCTTCACCGCCCTGCCGAGCGAGCCGGGGACGCATCGCTTCATCCGCCTCGAAGACAACCTGCTCTTGCATCTTGGCGCGCTTTTTCACGGCTACGATCTGGTGGACCATTGCGTCTTCCGGGTGCTGCGCGACAGTGACCTAGAAGTCGAGGAAGAGGCCGAAGACCTCGTGCGCGAGTTCGAAACCGCCCTCAAGCGCCGCCGCCGCGGCGAGGTCATCCGCCTCACGCTCACCGAGACCCCGCCGCCCGACCTCAAGGCCATGGTGATGGACGCGCTGCACGTGACCGAGCGTGACGTCGTCGAGCTGAAGGGCCTGATCGGCATGGCCGACCTCAAGGAGCTGGTGGTCGACACCCGCCCCGATCTTCTGTGGCCGTCCTTCACCCCCCGCGTGCCGGAGCGCGTGCAGGATCACGACGGCGACATGTTCGCCGCGATCCGACAGAAGGACATGCTGCTTCACCACCCCTACGAGACGTTCGACATGGTGGTGCGCTTCCTAAATCAGGCCGCGCGCGATCCCAACGTGCTCGCCATCAAGCAAACGCTCTACCGCACGTCCAAGAATTCACCCATCGTCGAAGCGCTGTGCGAAGCCGCCGAAGACGGCAAATCCGTCACCGCGCTTGTCGAGCTCAAGGCCCGCTTCGACGAGGCCGCCAATATCCGCCAGTCGCGCCGGCTGGAGCGCTCGGGCGCGCATGTCGTCTACGGCTTCATTCACCTCAAGACGCATGCCAAGATCAGCACCGTGGTGCGGCGCGAGGGCAATCGCCTCGTGACCTACACCCACTACGGCACAGGAAATTACCACCCGATCACCGCCAAGATCTACACCGATCTCAGTTTCTTCACCTGCGACGCAGCGCTGGGGCGCGATGCGACCAAGGTGATGAACTACCTCTCCGGATACGCAGAGCCCGAAATCCTGGAGAACCTGTCGATCTCGCCCGAGGGCATGAAGCCACGGCTCGTAGAGATGATCGCCGCCGAATCCGCCCATGCCCGCGCGGGCCGGCCAGCGCAGATCTGGGCCAAGATGAACTCGCTGATCGAACCCGAGGTGATCGACGCACTCTATTCCGCCAGCCAGGCGGGCGTGCGGATCGACCTTGTCATCCGGGGCATCTGCGGTGTCCGCCCCGGGATCAGGGGGCTCTCCGAGAACATCCGCGTCAAGAGCATCGTCGGCCGCTTCCTCGAGCATTCCCGCATCGTGTGTTTCGGCAACGGCGCGGGCCTGCCGTCCGACGGCTGCCGCGTGTTCATTTCCTCGGCCGACTGGATGGGCCGCAACCTCAACCGCCGGATCGAAACGCTCGTCGAAACGAAAAACGCGACCGTGAAGGCCCAGATCGTGAGCCAGATCATGGCCGCGAACCTTGCCGATACCGAACAGAGCTGGATCCTGCGCCCCGATGGCCGATACGACAGGGCGTCTGTCGGAGAGACCGAAAAGGGCTTCAACTGCCACAGCTTCTTCATGGCCTACCCGTCGCTCTCGGGGCGCGGCTCGGCCGGGGCCTCCGACGTGCCGGATCTGACCCGCGTACGCACCTGACCCAGCGTGCGCACCTGACCCCGCGTGCGCACCTGACCCCACGTGCGTACCTGGCCCGCGTGCGTATCTGACCCAGCGTGCGCACCTGACCCAGCGCGCCGCCGCCAGAAGCCGCGCGCAACTCCGCCACGATCCGGCGCGCCGCCCTCCCTCTCGCACACAGCTCTTGCCCGGCACGCCGCGAACGGCTACCGGCACCGCGCCAACGCCAATCTGCGGCAAGCCGCCCCGCCTATCCGAACCAACTCGAGCCACACGTCCCTTGACCGCGCCCTGTCGCAAAGCGCACGTTGCGCAGGCGCGACGAATGAAAGACATCGCATGGACGGCACACCCGACTCCGACCAGGCAACCTTCAAGGCCCCGGCCCATGCCGTGGAAGAGGACCCCGCCGCGCGGGGGCTTGACCGCGTCGCCGTTGTCGATGTCGGGTCGAACTCAGTCCGTCTTGTGATCTTTGACGGCGCCGCCCGCAGTCCGGCGTACTTTTACAACGAAAAGGTCATGGCCGGGCTGGGCACCGGAATGGCAGAGACCAACCGGCTCAATCCCGAGGGCCGCGTACGCGCGACCTCCGCCATCCAGCGCTTCGTCGCGCTGGCCGATGGCATGGGCATCGGCCCGCTCAGCACCGTCGCCACCGCCGCCGTCCGCAATGCCGAGGACGGGGCGGATTTCGTGGCCGAGATCGAGCGCACGACCGGCCTCAAGCTCGATATCGTCGATGGCGAGGAAGAAGCCCGGCTCTCGGCGCAAGGTGTCTTGCTGGGCTGGCCCACCGGCGCTGGTCTCGTCTGTGACATCGGCGGATCCTCGATGGAACTCGCCCGCATAGAGGGCGGCCGCGTCCACGAGCGCGCCACGTCAGATCTCGGCCCCCTGCGTCTCGAGGGCCTGTCGGGCGGCGCCAAGGGCCGCGCAAAAGAAATCAGCAAGACCCTCGCCAAACTGCGCCAGAAGATCGGCAAGGAGCGCCAGCTCTTCCTTGTCGGCGGCTCATGGCGCGCCATCGCCCGCCTCGACATGAAGCGTCAGGGCTATCCGCTTTCAGTGCTGCACGATTACCCGATGACGCCACAGAGCGTGCGCGACACGGTGGATTGGGTGGCCGGTCACGATCTCGATGCGCTGCGCCGCGAGGTCGGGATCTCCGCTGCCCGGATCCGGCTCGTCCCGATCGCGAGCGAGGTGCTCTGCGCCCTGCTCGACACGTTCGGCGTCGAGACCATCACCACGTCGGGCTATGGCATCCGCGAGGGCCTGCTCTACGAAAAGATGCCCGCCCGCGTCCGCGCCCGCGACCCGCTGATTGAGGCCGCACGCCATTCCGAGCGCCTTGCCGCGCGCCTGCCCGGCTTCGGTGAAAAGCTCTATGGCTTTATCGCGCCGCTTTTTGCCCACAGCGCCATCCCCGCGCGCCTGCGCGAGGCGGCCTGCTATCTGCACGACGTCTCGTGGCGCGCCCATCCCGACTACCGTGCCGAGATCGTCTTCGACAACGCCACCCGGGGCAATCTGGGCGGGATCGACCATCCGGGCCGGGTCTATCTCGGTCTTGCGCTGATGCATCGCTACCGCAACGCCCGCCCCGGAAACCGGTTCGAGCCGCTCCTGAGCCTGCTCTCCGAAACCGAGATCCGCGAAGCCGAGATCCTTGGCCGCGCGATGCGCTTCGGCGCCATGTTCTCCGTCGCAGCACCCAACCGGCTTGGGCGGCTCAATTGGGATGCCGGCGCCGCCGAACTCGAGCTGGAGCTCCCACCAAAGGCCGCCCCGCTCTACGGCGAGGTCGCCGAGGCGCGGCTCGCCTCCCTGGCCAAGACCATGAACGCGACGGTTACAGTCACCGAAACGCCGGACTGACCAGCGCCCAGTCGCCGAGGCACGGGGCACTTGCCCCGATCAGGCCGACGCCCTCGGTTTCGCGCCACTGCGCAAGCACGCCATGAAACTCTCCGCCGAGGAAGCAACAAGGCGCGTCAGGCCATCACAAACCGCACCGCAACCCGGCCCGCACGCCCCACGCCGCCACAAGCTCACCCGTTTGCGCCGTTCCCACGCCGCCGCAAGCTCACCCGTTTGCGCCGCTCCCGCGCTGCCAAAAGCCCACGCGTGCGCGCCGTCCGGGCCCACGCCCTAGCGCTGCCCCGCGCCCCTAGCGCTCGCCCACGCCGCCCCTAGATCTCGATCTCGTTGCTCTCGCCGCCATCCGGCAGAACGTCCTCGCGCTCCATCGGATCCTTGCGCCGCAAGATGATGTCGCCGTTCGGCAGGATTTCCGGCGGGTGATACGCGTCGATCTCGTCGATCAGCTCCGCAAGCCCCGCGATCATCGGGCCCAGCCCATCCGCGAAATCCCGCATCCTGGGTTGCAACTGCTCAAGCTCCGGGCCGATCTCGTCGATCAAGCCACGAAAGAAGAGCTCCGCGCCCCGGCCAAAAAGATCGAGGCTCTCGCCCAGCGGATCCTCCCCCGGCGTCTCCTCGGCGGGCGCATCCTCGGCCAGAGCCGGCGCCCCCAAAAGGCCAACCAGCAGGGCACACACCCCCAACGTCTTCGCAATCCGTCGCATGCCCCAGCCATACGCGAGGCGCCGATTCGCGCCAAGTCCGGACACAGGCGGCGCCGCTTCATTCCCCCTGGTTCGCAAGGATCTCCTCCCAGGCCCGGTTGATGTCGATCATGCGCCGTTCGGCCAGCTTGATCGCCTCTTCGGGAACACCGCGCGCGATCATCACATCCGGATGGCTCTCGCGCACCAGCCGTCGCCACGCCGCGCGGATCTCCGCCAGCGGCGCGTCCGGCGCCACGCCCAGAACGGCATAGGGGTCCTGCACCGCATCCTCGACAAACCGTGCCCGCAGCGAGCGGAAATCGCGCTCCTCGATCCCGAAGATCCGCGCCACCCGAGACAGGTAGTCATCCTCCTTGGGGTGGTACGTGCCATCGGCCAGCGCGATATGAAACAGCCCCTCCAACAGGTCGACCAGCGTCGAATGCCCGGCGCCGTACATCGCGGCGATCCGGCGGGCGTAGGATTCGAACCCCGCAACGTCCTGCCGGGCCATGTCAAACACCCGCGCCGCGTTCGACGCCTCCGACGGCGGAATGGTGAAGACCTCGCGAAACGCGGTGACCTCGTCGCGCGTCACCCGGCCATCCGCCTTGGCCATCTTGGCACCAAGCGCAATCACCGCGATCGCAAAGCCGACGCTGCGCTCAGGCGGCGTGCGCAGCCGCTCGAACACCTCCGACAGGCCTTCGCCCGACCTCAGCGCCGATACCGCATCCGCAATCCGTGACCAGAGTGACATGGGGTCCAAGCCTACCCGCGATGCCCGGCGTCGGACAGGAATTTCTGCATCAGCACAAGGTCATGCCAGCGCCCGAACTTCCACCCCACGGCATGGAGCCGCCCCGCGTCCACAAAGCCATGGGCGCCGTGAAAGGCCTGCGCTTGGCGGTTCTCCCCCGCGATCCCCGCCACAAGCACATGCCCGCCCGCCGCGCGCGCGGCCTCCTCCAGCGCCGCCAGAAGCCGGGCTCCGACACCGCGCCGCGCGGCCCAAGGCGCGGCATAGACCGAATGCTCGTACGCATGCGCGTAGCCGGGTCCCGGCCGAAACTGGGCGAACCGTCCGAACCCCGCAACGCGGCCCTCGTGCTCGACCACCCAATGCGCCTGCCCCTGTGCGATCGCGTCGCGCACCTCTCCAGCCGGGCTGACCCGCGTCGTGAACGTCACCACCGTGTCCCGCACATACCCGTTGTAGATCGACGCGATGGCGTCGGCATCGGCCTCCACCGCCGGGCGCGCCGGCTCTAGAGCCACGCCACCCCTCCGGGCGTGTCGAACGCGGCCGCGATCCCGGCCGCCCCGCCCTCGATCCGAACCCGCGGATCCGACACCCCCGGGAGCTCCGCAAGCGCCTCGGGATCCGGCCCGCGCACCACAAGCTCGCGCAGCCGCACCCCGCGATCCGGCAAGGCGGCCGCCGGGTGCGGCCCGCGCCACTCGATCACGGCAGGATGCAGATTGTCATGCGGCAGGATCCCGTCCTCGGGCACGGCCATGGTCCAGCGGTACGCCCCGCGCTCCAGCTCCAGCGGCACCCCCGGCGCCCCGGCCCGCGCAAGATCCGGCACCCGCACGATCCAGTTTGTCACCCGGGGCGCCCCGGAAAACCGGTCGAGATCGAACCACCGCGCGCGCCCGGGCGGCGGCGCCTCCGGGTCGATCGCAATCACCTCCAGGTATTCCTCCGGCCCGAGCGACAACAGCGCATTATGCGTTCCGAACGCCGCATGCCGCCCCCCCGCCTCGAGCGTCACCCCAAGCCGGCCCTCGACATGCGCCCGCCCTGCCGCGAGATCCGTGGCGGCCAGCGCCAGATGATCGAAAGTGGCCAGCATCGCGTCCGTCCTTCATCTTGGTCCAAATACCTCGGGGGCGCCGCGCCCGGGCGCGGCGGGGGCAGCGCCCCCGACCCGGTTCGCCGGGCGCACAAACCCGTCCCTGCTAGGCCACCTCGCGGCGCGCTTCGCGGATCAGCTCCAGGATGTCCTGCGCCGCCGCAGGGATATTCGTGCCCGGCCCGAAGATCGCCTTCACCCCGGCGTTGTAGAGGAACTCGTAGTCCTGGTGCGGGATCACCCCGCCGCAGATCACGATGATGTCGCCCGCGCCCTGCGCCTTCAGCGCCTCGACGAGCCGGGGCGCCAGCGTCCGGTGCCCCGCCGCCTGGCTCGAGATCCCCACGACATGCACGTCGTTGTCCACCGCGTCCTGCGCCGCCTCGTCCGGGGTCTGAAAGAGCGGGCCGACGTCGACGTCGAAACCGATATCGGCAAAGGCCGTCGCGATCACCTTCGCGCCCCGGTCGTGCCCGTCCTGACCCATCTTCACCACCAGCATCCGGGGCCGCCGCCCCTCCGCCTCGGCGAAGGTCTCGACCGACTTCTGGATCGCCGCGAACCCGTCGTCTCCCTCGTAGGCCGCGCCGTAGACGCCCGCGAGCGTCTTCACCTCCGCCCGGTGCCGGCCAAAGACCTGCTCCATCGCGTCCGAGATCTCCCCGACAGAGGCCCGCGCCCGTGCCGCCTCGACAGCCGCTTCGAGCAGGTTGCCGCCCTCGTCGGCGCGCCGCGTCAGCTCGGCCAGCGCCGCCGTGCAGAGGGCCTCGTCGCGCGTGCCCCGCACCTCGGCCAGGCGTGCCACCTGGGCCGCGCGCACCTTCTCGTTGTCGATGTCGAGGATGTCGATCTCGTCCTCTTTTTCCAGCCGGTACTTGTTGACGCCGACGATCACCTCGTCGCCCCGGTCGATCTGGGCCTGGCGCCGCGCCGCCGTTTCCTCGATCCGGAGCTTCGGCATGCCGGAGGCCACGGCCTTCGTCATGCCGCCCATCTCCTCGACCTCCTGCATCAGCGCCCAGGCCTTGTCCGCCAGCTCCGAGGTCAGGCTCTCGACGTAGTAGGACCCCGCCAGCGGATCGACCACCTTCGTCACCCCCGTCTCTTCCTGCAGGATCAGCTGCGTGTTCCGGGCAATCCGCGCGGCAAATTCGGTCGGCAGCGCGATCGCCTCGTCCAAGGCGTTGGTATGGAGCGACTGCGTCCCCCCCAGCGCGGCGGACATCGCCTCGTAGGCCGTGCGCACCACGTTGTTGTAGGGATCCTGCTCCTGCAAGGACACACCCGAGGTCTGGCAATGGGTGCGCAACATGCGGGATTTGGGATTCTTGGGCTCGAACTCGTCCATCACGCGGGACCACAGCTGCCGTGAGGCGCGCAGCTTGGCGGCCTCCATGAAGAAGTTCATCCCGATGGCAAAAAAGAACGACAACCGCCCGGCGAAGGCATCCACGTCCATCCCCCGCGCAATCGCCGCGCGCACGTATTCGCGCCCGTCGGCCAGCGTGAACGCCAGCTCCTGCACCAGATCCGCGCCCGCTTCCTGCATGTGATAGCCGGAGATCGAGATCGAGTTGAACTTCGGCATCTCGGCGGAGGTGTATTCGATGATGTCCGCAATGATCCGCATCGAAGGTTCGGGCGGATAGATATACGTGTTGCGGACCATGAACTCCTTGAGGATGTCGTTCTGGATCGTGCCGGAAAGCTTGGAGCGCTCCACCCCCTGTTCCTCACCCGTGACGATGAAGCTCGCCAGCACCGGGATCACCGCGCCGTTCATCGTCATGGAAACGCTGATCTTTTCCAACGGGATGCCGTCGAACAGGATCTTCATGTCCTCGACGGAGTCGATGGCCACGCCCGCCTTGCCCACGTCCCCCTCGACGCGCGAATGATCGCTGTCATAGCCCCGGTGGGTGGCCAGATCGAAGGCGACAGAGACGCCCTGCTGCCCCGCCGCCAGGGCCTTGCGGTAGAACGCGTTCGATTCCTCGGCCGTCGAGAATCCGGCGTACTGGCGGATCGTCCAGGGCCGCCCGGCATACATCGTCGCCTTCACCCCGCGCGTATAGGGCGCAAACCCGGGCATCTCGCCGATCTGCGGCAGCCCCTCGACATCGTCAGGCGTGTAGAGCGGCTTTACGTGGATCCCCTCTAGCGTTTCCCAATCGAGCGCATCGAGCGGGCGCCCGCGCAGCTCCTTCTCCGCCAGGTCTTCCCAGTCCTTGCGGGTCTTGCGATTGCCGTCATCCGTCATTGAAACGCGTCCTTTCTCGATTTCGCGCGGCGCCAGAAGCGCTGGCGCGGGCGCGACCGGGGGCAATCCCCCGCTTGTTGTCGATCAGTGTGCAGGCCCGCAACGGGTCGCGGCCAGTCCGCAGCCTGTCGCGCCCCCCCGTCCGGGTGCACAGCCCCGCGAGGCGGGTCATTTTGCCCTTAGCTTTCAGCCAAACGGCGCCTATATCGGAGCGAACAGGAGATCCAATGACCCGCCATTTCCGTCGATCCCACATCTTCGAAACAGCGCTTCTCCGCGTGGCCCTCGTGGCCCTCGTGGCCGTCGCGCTGGCGTTCGCTTTGCCCCTCACGGCCCCCGCGCAAGCGCAGGAGCGCGAGGCCAGCGAGCCCCCGGCCCCCGCGCTCGAGATCCGCGAGGCCGCGGACGCCACGCTGGACGAATTCCGCTGGCGCAACCGCCTCGTCGTCGTATTTGCCGACACGCCCGAGGATCCGCGCTTTGCCGAGCAACTCGAGCTGCTGACGGCGCGCCCCACCGAGCTGATCGCCCGCGATGTGATCGTGCTGACAGATACCGATCCGGACGCCCGCTCCCCCCTGCGACTCAAGCTGCGGCCACGCGGCTTCCAGCTCGCGCTCATCGGCAAGGACGGCGAGGTCGAGCTGCGCAAGCCCTCGCCCTGGTCGAGCCGCGAGCTCTCGCGTTCGATCGACAAGATGCCGCTGCGCAAGCAGGAAATCCGCGAGCAGAAGGCCGAGGCCGGATAGCCGTGCGCATTGTAAACGCGCGGCACAATCGCTACCTTGAGGTCAGGAGGACACGATATGGCAGACGTATCCGACGCTTCGTCACCGCGGCGCGAGAGCCCGCAAAACCCGTATACCCCCATCCCCGTCACGGGGCGGACCGGCCCGAAGCCGAGCTATTGAGGCGCGCCACCTCGGCCTCGGCAGCTTCCTTGCCGCTTTCGGCATAGACAGCGATCAGGCGCAGCGCATGGCGCCCGTAGGCCAGCGCGACCATCTTCATCGACATGTAATCGGCAAAGATATCGATCCGCCGCTCCCAGCTGAGCGAGCGGAACGTTGCCCCGCGCATATCCTCGGCCAGCGCCTCGATCGCGTGGATGTGGCTGTAATACGTGACAATCGGGTCGATCGTGACGCGCGGCAGGATGTGGATCTGGTCGACGAGCGCGAGGAAAATCCTGTCGGATTGGGTTCGCGGCACGAAGGGCACGAAATCGGGATCGGCCCGCATCCGTTCCGTCACCGCGTCGCTATGGGCCTGCAACGCCGCCTCGCTTTCGAGGTTCGCCAGATAGGCCGAAATCTCGGCAAAGACCGCGCGATGCGAGTCCCGAAGCCGCTCGGCCCGGTCCGCGCGCCGCTCGCGGCGGTCGCGCCAGCCGTTCACCAGCCAGCCCGCCGCCACCACCAGCCCGGCCACGACGGCCTGCCAGATGCGGGTATCGATCCCCAAAAGCGATGTCGCGGCGGCTTCGGTCATGGCCGGGTCACTCGAACTCCATGATCACGTCGTCGACGGCGAGGCTGTCGCCGGGCGCGGCGTTGATCTTCGAGACCACCCCCGTCTTTTCGGCGCGCAGGATGTTCTCCATCTTCATCGCCTCGACGGTGCAGAGCGCCTGACCCTCCTGCACCTCGTCCCCCTCGGAGACGTTCAGCTTCACCACAAGGCCCGGCATCGGGCAAAGCAGCATCTTCGACGTGTCCGGCGCCACCTTCTCGGGCATCCGCAGTGCCAGCTCCGCCTGTCGCGGCGACCAGACGTTCACGTTGAGATCGGCGCCGCGCGTCCGGATGCGGAACCCGCCCGTGATCCTGGAGACCTTCAGAGCCATCGGCACACCGTCGACATCGATGAGCGCAATCGTCTTGCCCGGCGTCCATTGCGAGCTCACACGGTGGATCGTATCGGCGCCCTCGGGATTGGCGATGCGGACAGTCGCCCCCTCGCGATCGGCGTCGATGTGAACCTCCCACCGCGCCTTGCTGATCGACACGACCCAATCTGTGCCCACCGTCCGCTCGTGGTTGCCCAAGCGGCCCGAGATGCGTGCCCGCCGGATCTCCGCCACCCGGTTCATCGCCGCACAGGCCGCCACGATCTGGCGCAGCTGATCGGCCGGAAGCTCGGCGCCCGCGAACCCGTCAGGGTATTCCTCGGCAATGAACGCGGTGGTGATATCGCCCGTCACGAAGCGCTCATGATCCATCACCGCCGAAAGGAACGGCAGATTGTGCCCGATCCCCTCCACCTCGAAGAGATCGAGCGCGTGGCGCATCCCCTCGATGGCCTCCGCCCGGCTCGGCGCCCAGGTGCAGAGCTTGGCGATCATCGGGTCGTAGTACATCGAGATCTCGCCGCCCTCGTAGACACCCGTGTCGTTGCGCACGGCAAAGGGCGCGTCCTCGTCCGACGGGTCGGATTGGTCCGGCCACGTTCCCGCCGCCGCCATCGGCCCGCCGGCCAGTTCGACAGGTGGGCGGTAGCGCGTCAGCCGCCCGATCGAGGGAAGGAAGTTGCGGTAGGGATCTTCGGCATAGAGCCGGCTCTCGATCGCCCATCCGGTCAGCGTGATGTCGTCCTGCGTGATCGCGAGGGGCTTGCCCGCCGCCACGCGGATCATCTGCTCCACAAGATCCACCCCGGTGATCAGCTCCGTCACCGGATGCTCCACCTGAAGGCGCGTGTTCATCTCCAGAAAGTAGAACTTCTTCGCGCCGTCGACGATGAATTCCACTGTCCCCGCGCTGGCATAGCCCACGGCCTGCGCCAGCGCGCAGGCCTGTTCGCCCATCGCCTTGCGCGTCGCCTCGTCAAGAAACGGCGACGGCGCCTCTTCGATCACCTTCTGGTTGCGGCGCTGGATCGAGCATTCCCGCTCGCCCAGATAGACGCAGTTGCCATGCGTGTCCGCCAGCACCTGGATCTCGATATGCCGCGGCTGGGTGACGAATTTCTCGATGAAGATCCTGTCATCCCCGAAGGAGTTCGCCGCTTCGTTCTTCGAGCTCTCGAAGCCCTCGCGCGCTTCCTCGTCGGTCCAGGCGATGCGCATGCCCTTGCCACCGCCACCCGCCGACGCCTTGATCATCACCGGGTACCCGATCTCGGCCGAGATCTTCACCGCCTCGTCGGCGTCATCGATGAGCCCCATGTAGCCAGGCACCGTGCTGACCCCGGCTTCCTGGGCGATCTTCTTGGAGGTGATCTTGTCCCCCATCGCCTCGATCGCACCTTTCGGCGGGCCGACAAAGGCAACGCCCTCGGCCTCCAGCGCCTCGGCGAACTTCGGGTTCTCGCTCAGAAAGCCGTAGCCCGGATGCACCGCCTGCGCGCCCGTCGCGCGGATCGCATCCATCACCTTGTCGATCACGATATACGACTGGTTCGCTGGCGGCGGCCCGATATGCACGGTCTCGTCGGCCATCTCGACATGCAGCGCATGCTTGTCGGCATCCGAGTAGATCGCGACCGTTCCAATGCCGAGCTTGCGCGCCGTCTTGATGACACGGCAGGCGATCTCACCCCGGTTGGCGATCAGGATCTTGTTGAAAAGAGGCGTGTCTGTCACGGGCTTGTCCTTCTGTATCGAGGGGCCGGGCCTGCGCCGCGCCCCCCGTCTTCAAGCGCAAAAAGGCGCGGCTCTCCCCTCCGGGACAGCCGCGCCTTTTCGAATGTTCCCAGCGCGCGTACCGCGCCAGATGTTTCCAGCGCGCGCACCGCGCGCAGTTTCCCTTGAGCGCGCACCGCGCGCCATTTTCCTTCTGCGCGCACCGCGCGCCGTGCCCAACGGGCGGGTTGGATCAGATCAGCGGTTGCCGCAGACCCCGGCATCGTCGCAAACGACACCGGCCGCGCCGCCGATGAGCGCACCGGCGACCACGTCCGAGCCCGTAAGCTCGGCCACCGCCGCGCCGCCCGCCGCGCCCAAGGCGCCGCGTTCAAGATCCGTCCCGTCGCACGCCGAAAGGGCCAGTACGGCCGCGAGCGGCAAGATGAGAGTGAGAGAACGTTGCATGTCAGGTCTCCTGCTGTGTGACTGCTCACACGCAACCTGACGCGCCCGGCGCGATCCCGAAAGCCGCCGCACGCCCCGACCGCCGGGCTGAGCGGGCGCTCGCTGGCAGCGGGCAAAACCCCGCCAATCCGCGCCAAACCGACGTGCGCACAGCAGAAAACCTCCCGCGGGCGGGAGGGGCATACCTGGCAGTCAACCCTGGCGACAAGACGAGAAAAGGCGGGCGGCCGGGGGATCAGGGGGATCGGCCACCCGCCAGGGGAAGGGGTGTAGGTTCGTAGCGCGGGGATTACCCCACCCCGCATCTGAACGTTTGCAGAGCGCAGCTGACCTGAAAAGCCCCCAATGACTTCAACCAGAGAGCGAGCCAATTCTCGCCGACATACAGGGGTGATCGGCAGTTTCACGCCCATTCCTCCCCCTCGTCGCCGTCCGCGCCCCCATCCTCGAAGAGCTGCGGGAAGCTGCGTGCCGCCACGGCGAAGTCCACCAGGAGCAATGCTTCATAGCTTTCGGGATCAAATGGCTCTTCCGCCGGGCGCACCTCGCGCCCGAACAACCACGACAGGCGCCCCGCATCGAGGTTGCCCCGCTCAAAGGGAGCGTCCCCGAAACATTCGATCAAGGCGGCGAGAAAGCCCTCGTCCGCCCGCCGGTCCGCCGCGCGGCGATCCGCATAGCGCTCGCGCGCCTGTAGCCGCGTCGCTCCGCCCTTCGATGCCCGCCGAATGGTGAATTGGTAATCCGTGCCCGGCAACCGCCCCGGAAAGCCGCGATGCTTCAACATGGCTCCACTCTCCCTGGGCCGCCGCGCGACCCGTGGTGTCCCACGCGCCCCGTCATTGCCACTGGCACCCCTCGGGCCCAAGCCGATAGGCCGACATGAAAGCCGTCACCCCGGGATCAACCGCGCCGCGCACCCCCGGACGGTCCATCAGGATGACGACCACCTGATCGACAGGGTCGCCCTGAAGCGCGGCCTGCCCGGCGCCCGCCCGGCCGGGCCCGTCGCACAGCGCATCGAGATCGGGCGCCACCGCCGCATAATCGAGATCCCCGCCCTCCCGCGATATCCGCGGCGCAAGGTACCGCAGCACGAGCCAGACCTGCCCGTCGGGCTGATCCTCCAAAACCATGTCATAGGGCGCGATCTCCTGGGCACTTGGCAACGCAGCCTCAGGCATCGGCGGCAACACCTCCGCAAAGGCACCCCCACCAAAGCCGACCCCAAGCCCCCACATCGCCACCACCGCACAGGCGCGCCGCGCGCTTGCCGCGCCGAGCAATGCGCACAGATCGCGCCCCCGATGCACGGACGTGCCGCTCCCGGCAACCACGCAACCAAGAAGATCAAAGGTCCGGACAGTGCGCTTGCGGGGCGCGTGCCGGGGCCTCCTCTCCCCGGCACGTCCCCTCCGAACGCGCACGTCCGGTGTATGGCGCGCAGCCAGCCTCATGCGGCCCGACCTCGCGCTGTCTCCGCACCGCGCGGCACCGCACGGTCCGCGCCGGCACACACCACCCAGCGGCGGCGCAGCGCCGCATCACCGAGCAGCGACGCAATCACGTCCCTGATGTGCCGGGCATTGTGGCCGACGTCAACCTGTCCTCCGGCGCGCACCGCCAAGCCGTCCGGCACGCGCGTCACCTCCACGCACGGCGCAAAGCCACGCTGCGCCCGGAGCGCGCGCCAAAGATCCTGCCGGATCTGATGCGCAAGGCGCAGCCGCCCGCCCCCCGGCAGCACCGTCCGGCACGCGATGTCCCAGCGCACCGGAAGCCGTCGCGCCACCGTCACCGAGTCTCCGTGCCGCAGGATATGCCACCTGTTTCGCGCCACGCCGCCCCCTTCATCTTGGTCCAAATACCTGCCGCACCCGGCCGCCGCCCCGCTCCGCCCGCCAGGCAGGCGCGCGACGCCCAAACCGGCCCGTCAGAGCGGGATGTTGTCGTGCTTCTTCCACGGCCGCGAGGTCTGCTTGGAGCGCAGGCTCGCAAAGGCCCGCGCAACGCGCCGCCGGGTCGAACGCGGCTGGATCACCTCGTCGATGAAACCGCGCTCCGCCGCCACGAACGGGTTGGCGAAGCGGTCCTCGTACTCGGCCGTATGCGCCGCGATCTTCTCGGGGTCGTCCAGATCGGCCCTGTGCAGGATCTCCACCGCGCCCTTCGCGCCCATCACCGCCACTTCGGAGGTGGGCCAGGCATAATTGAAATCCGCCCGCAGATGCTTGGACGCCATCACCACATAGGCGCCGCCATAGGCCTTGCGCGTGATCACGGTCACCTTCGGCACGGTCGCCTCGCCGTAGGCAAAGAGCAGTTTGGCGCCATGCTTGATGACGCCGTTATATTCCTGCGACGTGCCGGGCAGAAAACCCGGAACATCCACCAGCGTCAGGATCGGGATCTCGAAGCAGTCGCAGAACCGGACGAAGCGTGCCGCCTTGCGCGCCGTATCGATGTCCAGAACGCCCGCCAGCACCATCGGCTGGTTCGCCACCACGCCCACCGTCTGGCCTTCGAGCCGGATGAACCCGGTGATGATGTTGCCCGCGTAATCGGCCTGGATCTCGAAGAAATCGCCCTCGTCGGCGACCTTCAGGATCAGCTCCTTCATGTCGTAGGGCAGGTTGGGATTGTCCGGCACCAGCGTGTCGAGCGAGGGCTCCACCCGGTCCACGTCGTCGAAGAAGGGCCGCACCGGGGGCTTCTCGCGGTTGTTGAGCGGCAGGAAATCCACCAGCCGGCGCACCTCGACGATCGCTTCGAGATCGTTCTCGAACGCCCCGTCCGCAACGGAGGATTTCCGCGTGTGGGTCGTGGCGCCGCCGAGCTCCTCGGCCGTCACATGCTCGTTCGTGACGGTCTTGACCACGTCGGGCCCGGTGACGAACATGTAAGAGCTGTCCTTCACCATGAAGATAAAATCGGTCATCGCGGGCGAATAGACCGCCCCGCCCGCGCACGGCCCCATGATCATCGAGATCTGCGGCACCACGCCGGAGCCCTCGATGTTGCGCTGAAAGACCTCGCCGTAAGCCGCGAGCGAGCCCACGCCCTCCTGGATCCGCGCACCACCCGAATCGTTCATCCCGATGACAGGCGCGCCGTTCTGAATGGCCATGTCCATGATCTTGCAGATCTTCGCGGCATGGGTCTCGGACACGGAGCCGCCGAGCACGGTGAAATCCTGCGCAAAGACATAGACCATCCGGCCGTTGATCGTGCCCCAGCCGGTGATGACCCCGTCGCCGGGATACTTGCTCTTCGCCATGCCGAATTCGTGGCACCGGTGGGCGACGAACATGTCGAACTCCTCGAACGAGCCCTCGTCGAGCAAAAGCTCGATGCGTTCGCGCGCGGTCAGCTTGCCTTTGGAATGCTGGCTGTCGACACGCCTGGCGCCGCCCCCGGCCCGCGCCTGGTCCCGCCGCTCTTCGAGTTCCGCGAGGATGTCCTTCATCCACCTCTCCCTGATCTTCTGGTCAAGACAGTGCCTACCGCGCAGTCGCCACGGGGTGAAGGAAAATTGAGGATATTTGCAAATTTATCCAGCAACCCAATCTGCAAATTGCAAATCGGCATAAACACCCTGCTCCGCGCAGCCACGCACCAAAGAAGCTGTGCCGCCAACCGGACGCCGCCCCCGTCTCCGCCCGTCAGGATCCCGCAGCGCGACCGAAGCCGCAATAGACAAGCCGCCCCGCGCGGCCTAGTTCGACCTCATGCCTTCCGCCTCCGACCCCCCTGAAATCCGCACCTCCGAGCCGGGCACTTCCGCCCCGGTCGTCCGGCTGCTCGACAGATCCACGCCGCCCCACATCCTGACCCTGGTGCTCATGGCCGGGATCGGCGCGATGAGCATGAGCGTCTTTCTGCCCTCCCTGCCCGAGATGGCGCGCCACTTCGGCACCGATTATGCCGTGATGCAGCTCTCGGTATCGCTCTATCTTGCGGCGACGGCCGCGCTCCAGCTCATCATGGGCCCGTTGTCGGACAGGTACGGGCGGCGGCCCGTCTCGCTCGTCGCGATGGCGATCTTCCTGCTGGCCACGGTCGGATGCATCCTGGCGCCGAACGTGACCGTCTTCCTCGTCTGCCGGATGATCCAGGCCAGCGTCGCGGTGGGCATCGTGCTGTCGCGTGCCATCGTGCGGGACATGGTGCCGCAAAACGAAGCGGCCTCGATGATCGGGTATGTGACGATGGGGATGGCCATGGTGCCCATGGTGGCACCGATGATCGGCGGCGGGCTCGATGTGCTCTTTGGCTGGCAGGCGGTGTTCATCTTCCTGCTGGTGTCAGGGGCGGGCGTGACGTGGCTCATGTGGATGGACCAGGGCGAAACGGCGACGCAGACCTCCACCTCTTTTGCCGCGCAGGTCCGCGACTACCCGGAACTTTTCGCCTCGCCGCGCTTCTGGGGCTATGCGCTTGCGGCGGCCTTCGCCTCGGGCGCGTTTTTCGCCTTTCTCGGCGGCGGCCCCTACGCGGCGGCGGAAATCTACGAGATGTCCCCGTTCTGGACAGGCGCGGCCATGGGCGCCCCGGCGATCGGCTATGCCACGGGCAATTTCCTGTCGGGCCGGCTTTCGGCGCGGGTGGGCATCGACCGGATGATGACCTGGGGCGCGATCGCGCTTTGTGGGGGCATGGGCGCGATGGTCCTGATCGCGCTTCTGGGCGCGTCGCACCCCGTGCTCTTTTTCGGGTTTGTCTGCTTTGTCGGCCTCGGAAACGGAATGCTGATCCCGAACGCGACCTCGGGGCTGCTCTCGGTCCGCCCGCATCTGGCGGGGACAGCGAGCGGGCTCGGCGCGGCGATCATGATCGGCGGCGGGGCGGCGCTCTCTGTTCTGGCGGGTGTGCTGCTCGAAGGACAGGACAGCAGCCTGCCGCTCCAGCTCCTGATGCTGAGCACGTCGGTTCTGTGCCTGGCTTGCGTGAGCTTCGTGCTGTGGCGCGCCCGGCAACTGGCCCTGCGCTAACGCGGCAGCCCGGGAGCGCTGTCATGACGGCAGGGGCTGGGGGGCGCTGCCCCCGTCTCCTTGCGGAGACTCCCCCGAGGTATTTTTGCCAAGATGAAGAACGGGTTGCGCGGCGGGTTTGCAGATTGCAGACTTGAGTTTGCAAATCTCGCTGGAGGGCCGGAATGGCGGTGCGCAAGATCTACGCAGGCGCGAAGCTGCGCGATATCCGGACGCGGCTCGGGCTGACACAAAAAGCGTTTGCGGCAAAGCTCGGGGTGTCGCTGCCCTATCTCAACCAGATGGAAAACAACAACCGGCCGGTTTCGACCACGGTTGTGTTGGCGCTTGCGTCGGAGTTTGGCCAGGACGTCACGGAGCTTTCGGCGGGCGATACCGAACGCCTTGTCTCGGACATGCGCGAGATGCTGGCCGATGACGTCTTCACAGAGCGCCCGGCAGTGGCGGATCTGCGGCTCGCGGCATCGAACGCGCCAGCCCTGGCGCGGGCGTTCCTGCATCTGCACCGGGCGTATCGTCAGACCCATGAGCGGCTGGCATCGCTCGACGAGGCGTTGGGGCGGGATGCCGGCGGCGCGGTGGTTTCGGCCTGGGAAGAGGTGCGGGACTTCTTTCACTACACCGACAACCACATCGACGCGATCGACCGGGCCGCGGAGCGCTTTGCCGGCACGCGCCCCTTGATGGCGGCCCGGGCGGCGCTGAACGAGCTGGGCATCACGGTGGTGGTGACCGAGGACGCGCCTTTGCGCCGGTACGAGGCAGAGCGCGGGCGGCTCGTGCTGTCGTCGGAGGTTGGCCGGGCCACGCGCAATTTCCAGATCCTGCACCAGGTCGCGCTGCTCACGCAGGAGGACCTCCTGGAGGCGACGCTGGATCTTGCCCGGTTCCAGACCGCGGAGGCGCGGGGGATCGCGAAGATCGGGCTGGCGAATTATTTCGCAGGCGCCGCCCTGATGCCCTACACCGCGTTCCACGCCGCCGCGCGCGAGATGCGGCACGACCTGGAGCGGCTGGCACTGCGCTTCGAGGCCTCGCTGGAGCAGGTGGCGCACCGGCTCGCCACGCTGCAGCGGCAGGGCGCCAAGGGGGTGCCCTTCTTCTTCGCGCGCGTCGACCAGGCGGGCACGATCACCAAGCGGCACTCGGCCACGCGGCTGCAATTTGCCCGGTTCGGGGGCGCCTGCCCGCTCTGGAACGTGCACCGGGCGTTCGAGACACCGGGGCGGTTCCTGCGCCAGCTCGCCGAGACCCCGGACGGCGCGCGCTACATCCTGCTTGCCCGCGACATCACCAAGCCCGGCGGCGCATGGGGGCGGCCAGACCGCCGCTTCGCCTTCGCCCTCGGGTGCGAGGTGGGCCATGCGGGCGCGCTTGTCTATGCCGACGGTCTGGCGGTCGACACGCCCGGGGCGTTCGAGCCGATCGGCGTCTCGTGCCGGATCTGCGAGCGGCGCGAATGCCACCAGCGCGCGGTGCCGCCGCTCGAACGGGCGCTGGAGGTCACGCCCAATGTGCGGGGGCCGCTGCCCTACCGGATCGGCGACTGACGCGGCCCCACGCCGGAACCACCTGAAAAACGGCCGCTTCTGCGCACCGACAGGGCGCCGGCCTAGGCGGCGTGCCCCTCGGAGGCCTGGCGCGCCCAGAGACCGGCGTAGCGACCGCCCTTGGCCAGAAGCTCGGCATGGGTGCCCTGCTCGACCACTTCGCCGGCTTCGAGCACGACGATCCTGTCGGCATCGACGATGGTGGACAGCCGGTGCGCGATCGCAAGGACCGTCCGCCCCTGCCCCATCCGCGCCAGCGAGGACTGGATGGCCTGCTCGGTCGCGGTATCGAGGGCCGACGTCGCCTCGTCGAGCAGCAGGATCGGCGGGTCCTTCAGGATCGTGCGCGCAATCCCCACGCGCTGCTTCTCGCCGCCTGAAAGCTTGAGCCCGCGTTCGCCGACCATCGTGTCGTAGCCGCTGGGCAGGGTGGCGATGAAATCGTGGATCTCGGCGGCACGCGCGGCGGCCTCGACCTCGGCCCGCGTCGCGTTTGGGCGGCCATAGGCGATGTTGTAGTAGATCGTGTCGTTGAAAAGCACCGTGTCCTGGGGCACCACCCCGATGGCGGCGTGCAGACTCTCGCGCGAGACGTCGCGCAGATCCTGACCGTCGATCTTCAGCGCGCCGCCGGTGACATCGTAGAACCGGAAGAGAAGCCGCCCGATGGTGGATTTGCCCGAGCCCGTCGGCCCGACGATCGCCAGCGTCTCGCCCGGCCCTGCGCGCACGCTGACGCCCTTCAGGATCTGGCGATCCGGATCATAGGCAAAGCGCACATCCTCCAGAACGACCTCGCCGCCGCGCACCTTCAGCGCCGGCGCATCGGGCTTGTCCACCACCTCCGGATCCTGTTCGAGCAAATCGAAGAGCTCGCCCATGTCGAGCAGGCTCTGGCGGATCTCGCGGTAGACCGTCCCGAGGAAATTGAGAGGGATGATGATCTGCAGCATGTAGGCGTTGACCATCACGAAATCGCCGACCGTGTAGTCGCCCGCCGCCACACCCTGCGCGGTCAGCGCCATCACCGTGACAAGACCGGCGTTGACGATGACAGCCTGCCCCGCGTTCAGCGCGGCGAGCGAGGTGGACGTGCGCACCGACGCCGCCTCGTACCCGGCCATGGCGGTGTCGTAGCGCGCGGCCTCGCGCTTGTCGGCGGCGAAGTACTTGACCGTCTCGAAGTTGAGGAGCGAGTCGATGGCGCGCTGATTGGCGAGGTTGTCCTCCTCGTTCATCTTGCGGCGGATCTGAAGGCGCCACTCCGTCACCCGGAACGTGAAGACGACGTAGATCCCGACCGTCACCGCCAGCACCACGAGGAACTGCGCACCGAAGACCGCGGCGAGGATCCCCGCGACCAGACACAGCTCCAGAAGCATCGGGAAGATGGAAAACAGCACGAAACGCAGCAGGAACTGCACGCCCTTGACACCCCGCTCCATGATCCGGCTCAGCGCGCCCGTCTTGCGCGCGATGTGGTAGCGCAGGGAGAGCGCGTGGATGTGGTTGAACGTGCGCAGCGCCAACTCGCGAAGCGCCCGCTGCGCAACCGAGGCGAAGACCACGTCGCGCAGCTCCTGGAAAGCGATATTGAGCAGGCGCGCGCCGCCATAGGCAACCGTGAGCCCGATCGCTCCGAGGCCGAGCATGGTCGCCGCATCCGGCGTCTCGCCCGCCAGCGTATCGACCGCCTGCTTGTAGAGCACCGGAATGCTGACAGCGACGAGCTTGGCCAGCACGATCAGCGACAGCGCCACCACGACACGGATCTTGCGGGCAAGCGGCTCGCCCGAACGGCCCTCGGGCCAGAGATAGGGCAGCACCTTGCGCAGCACGCGCCCGCCCCGCGCGCGCTCCTCGGCGCGGCGCGCGGCCTCCTGTTCCTGGTCATCGGGGGTGGCGGTCGTCGTGTCTGTCATGAGCACCGTGGCGTCTGGCTGCGGGCGGGAGGCGTCGGGGTACCGGCGCGTGGGCCGATCCGGGCCGAGACGCTACGCCGTCGCCGCGGCAATGACCAGAGCGCGCGGCGCCCCCTCGGGCCACGCCGCTCCGACCCTGCTCAAACATGCCTCGGCGCCGGGACAACGGCGCGCCCCGGCCCCTTCATCTTGGCTCAAATACCTCTGCTGCCGGCACCAGCCATGCGTGCCGGCTCCCCCTCCAGAGCCCGCGAGGAAATCCCGCAGAAATCCAAAGGAAATCGCGAGAATTCGAGCATTCTGCCCCAATTTCGCCACGTTTATTCCGCTTTATCACCCCGGATAGGGCGGTGTCAGGGCGAAGCCGAGGCACGATCCCGCCCCCGCAACCCAGGACAGAACGCCACCGGAGCCGACATGCTTGACGTATTGAAGACCTCCACCCGCAAGATCACGACGACGCCCGGCGCGGCCATGCGCGCTCCGCTGCAGCGCCTCGTGACGCGCGTCTGCGAAGCGCGCCACGCGCGCGACGTGAAACGCATGAAAGCGCATCTGGCCTGGACCGAACAGCAGCGCAACGGCCTCGGCCAGGCCACCCCCCGCGCGACCCGCTAACCCGATCCCGGCAGGTCTCATCCAACAGGTCTGGGCTGGCAGGACCACCTGTTCAGGTCCGCCCCGGCAGGTCCGCCCCGCAAACCAGATCCAGGTGGCCCGCCCCGCTAACACGGTCTCCGCAAGTCCACTCCGCCAACCCGATCCCGGCAAGTTCGGCCCGGCCATCCCCGCCCGGCCACTCCACCCCCACAGGTGCGATTCTGGCGCCCGCCGACCAGTGGCGCCCCGCAACGCCGCCTCTCCCTCAGCCGTCCTCTCCAACCACCACGCTTCCGAAACGCGGGCGCAGCGTTACTCGCCCTTCCACCTCGCTCCCCCGACGGGCAAGCACCGGCGGAGCGTGTCGCCCGCGCCGCACCCGTCCGCCCCGTCGGCGTCCGGGGTGCGCCTGCTTGATTGGGGCTGACCGCGCTGTTACGTACGCAATGCCCGATTGAAACAATCGGGCTTCGGTCCTGTCGCAGCGAGCCTCCATGTCTCCCACCCCTTCCCCCGCCGCCGAGCCGCGCCTGTCCGTGACCGGGCTCAAGCGCGTCTTCGACGGGCGCGCAGTCGTGGACGGTGTGTCCTTCGACATCCGCGCCGGTCAGGTGACATGCCTGCTGGGCCCCTCCGGTTGCGGCAAATCGACGACGCTGCGCCTCATCGCCGGCGTCGACCATCAGGACAGCGGGTCGATCCGCGTCGATGGCCGCACCGTCTCCGACGAGACCGTCCACCAGCCCCCCGAGCAGCGCAACATCGGGCTGATGTTCCAGGATTTCGCCCTCTTCCCGCACCTCTGCGTCGGGGACAATGTCGCCTTCGGGCTCAAGGGCGGGCTGCGGGCGAACCGCGACCGCGTGCACGCGCTGCTCGCCCGCGTCGGCCTCGGCACCTATTGCGACGCCTATCCGCACCAGCTTTCGGGCGGTGAGCAACAGCGCGTCGCCCTCGTCCGCGCGCTCGCCCCGCGCCCGGCCATCATGCTGATGGACGAGCCGTTCTCCGGGCTGGACGAGCGCCTGCGCGACGGCGTCCGCGACGCCACGCTGGATATCCTCAAGGAAGAGGGCACGGCCGTCCTCCTCGTCACGCACGAGCCCGACGAGGCGATGCACATGGCCGACGAGATCGCCCTGATGCGCGCGGGTCGAATCGTGCAGCGCGGCGCGCCGTACAACGTCTACAACGCGCCGGCCGACCTCGACGCCGCCGCGTTCTTCTCGGATCTCAACGTGGTGCGCGGCGTCTCGCGGGGCGCCCTGACGGCAACCGCCTTCGGCGAGTTCCTGACCCCCGGCCTTGCCGACGGGCAGCCCGTGAACATCGCCATTCGCCCCCAGCACATCCGCATCGACTTCGACCGGCAAGGCAAGGGGCCGCTGCCCACCACCACCGACGGCATCGCCGCCCGCGCCTCGGTTGTCCGATCGCGGTTCATGGGGCGCGAAAGCCTCGTCGAGTTTGCCTGCGAGCACGACGGAACGGTGCTCAAGGCCGCCGTGCCCTCTGTCTTCCTGCCCAATCCGGGCACGAAGCTGTGGCTGACACTGCGCCGGGCGCGGTGCTTTGTCTTCCCCGCCGAAGGGGAGATCGAGACCCCGTCCCGGCCCCTGCCCCGCGCCGCGGAATAGGGCGCGCAGGGCGCATCCCCCCTCCAGCGCCGACCCCGCCACGCACCTGGGTTGCCCCCTGGTCGCGCCCGGCCCCGGCGCGTGAAATCCGCCCCCCGCACGATTTGCCCTTTGAACCGCTCTCCATAACTCATAAGTAACGCGTCAGACATTCGTATTCCGCCGCGCGCCCATGGTGACACACCGGGCCGGGCAACCAAGGGAGATACTCCATGGGTTTCGGACAAATCGGCGTTCCCGGCCTGATCCTGATTGCGGTCGTCGTGCTGGTGCTTTTCGGGCGCGGCAAGGTGGCATCGCTGATGGGCGAGGTCGGCAAGGGCATCACGGCCTTCAAGAAGGGCGTGAACGAGAGCAAGAACGAGATCGAAGACAAGTCCGCCGAGGCCGAGCCGGCCGCCGCGCGTGACGTCACCGCCGACGACAAGGACAAGGCCTGAGGCGCAGGGCGCTCCGCGCGCCCTGACCGCGAGCCTGACCGCGCATGTTCGACATCGGCTGGACGGAACTTCTGATAATCGGGGTCGTGGCGTTGATCGTCGTCGGCCCGAAAGACCTGCCGGTCATGTTCCGGACGCTCGGTCAATTCACCGGCCGCCTGCGCGGAATGGCGCGCGAGTTCACCCGGGCGATGGATGACGCGGCCGACCAGGCTGGTGCCAAGGATCTCGCGCGCGACCTGCGCTCGATGTCCAATCCCCGCTCCGCCGCAACGCAGAAGTTCAAGAAGGCCGCCGGTCTCGACGGCATCCAGAACTCGATCGACGACCTGATGAACGATGATGTCGAGGACGAGGGCGCACGGGACACGACCGCCAAATCCTACGGCGAGAACACCAAGGCGCTCGCCGAGAAACGTGCGGCCGAGGCCCAGGCCCGTCGCGAGGAGGCCGTGCGCCGCGCCAACGAACGCTCGGCCAGCTTCAAGGGCTTCGACCAGCCGGAAGCGGCAGATCCCCCGGCGGCCGCAAGCGCTGCGGCATCGACGCCTGAGGCGGCCCCCGAAGCGGCTGAAGAGGCGCCCAGAGGCAAGGCATGAGCGACAAAATCGCAGATCCGAACGAGGCGCCGGACGAGGTGGAGGAATCCTCCGCCCCGCTTATCGAGCATCTCGCCGAGTTGCGCACGCGCCTGATCCGGTCGGTCTCTGCGTTCTTCGTGGCGATGGTATTGTGCTTCTTCATCGCCGAGCCGATCCTCGATCTCCTCGTGGAGCCGATTGCGGACGTGTTGCGCTCGCGCGGCGAAGACCCCCGGCTGATCTTCACGGCACCGCAGGAAAAGTTCTTCGTCTTGATCCGGATCAGCCTTGTCTTCGGATTTGCGCTGTCGTTTCCGATCATCGCGCACCAGATGTGGCGCTTCGTGGCGCCCGGGCTCTACCGCTCTGAAAAGGCCGCGTTCCTGCCCTTTATCCTGGCGTCCCCGATCCTGTTCCTCATGGGCGCATCCTTTGCCCATTGGGTCGTGACGCCTCTCGCAATGAACTTCTTCATCGGCTTCTCGGATGCGATCCCCGCCATCGCGAACCTCGTCGCCGGCGAAGGCGTGGCCGGGGCCGAGGGCGCCGCGTCGGACGAGTTGCGCACCGTCTTTCTCGGCTCGGTCCGCGAAAGCCTCGATCTGTCGCTGAAGTTCATCATGGCGTTCGGGCTCTGCTTTCAGCTCCCCGTATTGCTGACACTGATGGGCAAGGCGGGGCTCGTCTCCGTCGAGGGCCTGAAGAACGTGCGCAAATACGCCGTCGTCGGCATCCTCGTCCTGGCGGCCCTCGTCACGCCGCCGGACGTGATCACCCAGATCATCCTGTTCACGGTCGTCTATGCCCTCTACGAGCTGTCGATCCTGCTGGTCGGACGGGTCGAGAAGAAGCGCAACGAAGAGCTGCGTGCGCAAGGCCTCCTCGACGACGAGGACGAAGAGACAGCGTAACGAATGGACCTGTCCGTCAAAGCCCTCACACGCATCGCCGATGCACTCGAACGGATGGCGCCCGCCGATGCGCCGCCCCCCGAGTTCGATGCCTCCACCGCCTTCATCTGGCACACCGCGCCCGACCGGCTCGATCCCGTGCGGCAGGTGGCCCGGGTGGATCTGGCGCTCCTCATCGGCATCGACCGTACCCGTGACACGCTCCTGGCCAACACCAGGCAGTTCGCCAAGGGCCTGCCCGCCAACAATGCACTCCTTTGGGGTGCGCGCGGCATGGGCAAGTCCTCTCTCGTCAAGGCGGTCCACGGAACCCTCTGCTCCGACGGCTTCCCGCTGCGTCTGATCGAGGTGCAACGCGAGGACCTTCCCTCGCTGAGCCGCCTGCTGCATCACCTGAAAGGCGCCCCGTTCCGGTTCTTGCTCTTTTGCGACGACCTGTCGTTCTCCCATGACGACGAGCACTACAAATCGCTGAAAGCGGTGCTCGACGGCGGGATCGAAGGCCGGCCCGAGAACGTCCTGTTCTACGCCACCTCGAACCGCCGGCACCTGATGCCACGCGACATGATCGAGAACGAACGCAGCACCGCGATCAGCCCCTCCGAGGCGACGGAAGAAAAAGTGTCGCTGTCGGATCGGTTCGGCCTCTGGCTCGGCTTCCATCCCTGCAGCCAGGACGAGTACCTCGCCATGATCGACGGCTATTGCACCGCTTACGGCCTCGAGGTCGAGCCGGACATGCTGCGCGCCGAAGCGATCGAATGGCAGGCAACCCGCGGCGCGCGCTCCGGACGGGTGGCATGGCAGTTCTTCACGGATCTCGCCGGGCGCAACGGTCTCAGCCTCTAGGACGGGTCCGTCTTCGGCACGCCCCTCCCACTGGCCGAAAAGTCTTGCTTCAAGACTTTTCCCAAATCTCTTGTTCCAAGAGATTTGCGCCCGCTCGCTGGATGGCGCGGCGACCATGCCTCGCACCACTGCGGGTGGCTTGGGTAGGCGCGCTCAGCCGAGGTGGCGCTCATAATCGGACACGAGCAAATGCATCGGCGCCTCGTCCTCTTCGATCTGTGCGAAGCGCCCGATCGGCTCGCGGAAGACGTTGTCCGTCATGTCGTCGTTGACGGTCGAGACCTCTCCGATCAGAACATCGCCGCCTTCGCCCCAGAAGGCGTGCCAGTCACCCGGCATCAGCGTCACGCTCTCGCCCGGAGCGAGCTTCAGCTTCTCGCCCGCCGCGAACGGTCGGACAACCCCGTCGCAGATCACCGTGCCGCCACGGTCCTCGGCAAATCCGCCGGCTTCGTCCGAGCCATAGAGTTCGACGACCAGGGTCGCCCCGCCCCGGTTGATGATATCCTCGGCCTTGATCACGTGAGTGTGCATCGGGCTAAGCTGATCCTGCCGGGAAATCAGCAGCTTCTCGGCGTAGCACATCCCGCCTCCGCGCTTCAGATCCTCGAGTTGTCCATTGCGCAGTGTGAAGAGGAAGAGGCCCATATGGGCGAAATCGCCTTCGCCGTAGTCGGTAATGTCCCACCCCATGCGGGCGTTCACGATCCGTGCGGCGTGCTCCCGGTTTGCGCGGAACTGCTCGGGCGTCCACCACGCGAAGGGCGGCAGGCGAAAGCCGTGTGCCGCGATCATGTCCGCTGCGGACGCCATGATGGCGTTGATCTCTGAGCGCTTCATCGCACTCCCCCCTTCATCAAATCAGGTTCCGTCCGGCGTTCTTCGCCTCGAGCCCAAAGCATCCGGCCCCGCCGCCAAAATGCGCTCCACAGCCCTGTCAGGCGGAGCGCAGCACGCGCTTTGTCCCCGCCAAGTGCCACTCCGCCACCGCCTGCCCGAAGGCTGCAAAGAGCGGGCGCGACACCGGGTCTTGCGCGGCGCGGTATTCCGGGTGCCACTGCACGGAAAGCGTGAAGCCCGGCGCACCCTCGACGTAGATCGCTTCCGGCGTGCCGTCCGGGGCTGTCCCGTCGATCACGATCCGTCGGCCCGGCGTCTTGATGCCCTGTCCGTGGAGCGTGTTGGTCAGCACCTCGGCCGCACCGAACACGCGGTGAAACGGCCCGCCTTCGCGCAGGGTCACCGTGTGGCGCAGGGCGAATTTCTCCTCCAGCGTCCCGTCCGGTGGCATCCGGTGGTTCATCCGCCCCGGCAAATCACGGATCTCGGGATGCAAGGTCCCGCCCAGCGCGACGTTCACCTCCTGGAACCCGCGGCAGACACCGAGAAACGGCTGCCCGCGGGTGACCAGCGCCCGGATCAGCGGCAAGGTCACCGCATCCCGCGCGCGATCGAAGGCGCCGTGCGCATCGGTTTCGGCCTCGCCATACTCCTCGGGGTGGACGTTCGGACGCCCCCCGGTAAAGAGAAAACCGTCGCAGCTTTCGAGCAGATCCTCGACACGGACAAAGCGGGGATCGGCGGGAATGAGCAGTGGCGTCGCATCCGATACGACCGAGATTGCCTCGGAATTCATCTCCCCGCCCGCATGGGCCGGGTAATCATCGTTGATCAGATGATGGTTGCCGATAATGCCGACGACCGGTCGCGCCATGTCAGACTCCTTGTTCTGCGCCCCTTGTTACAGCCCAGCGGTGGAAAAACAATGACCAGCCCCGCGAAGATGCCGCTTGTCGCGGCGTCTGCCGCATTTCGCGACACCGTGCTCAGGGTGTTGGCGGCTCGATGGCCTTCGGGCGGGCGCGGCGGCAGCGTTCGGAGCAATACCGCACCTCGTCCCAGACGGAGGCCCATTTCTTGCGCCACGCAAAGGGCTTGCCGCAGGTCGCACAGGTCTTCTCCGGCAGATCGCCCTTCTTGCGGTGCCTTGGCATCAGAGGTCGAGCTTGAGCTGCGTGGCAGGGGATGCCGCGGCGGGCGATGCGGGGCGCTCCGCGGGCGCCGGGTCACGCTGAAACCGCATCGGCACGCCGGGCTCCTTCCGGCTTGCGTGCCGGGCCACGATGCGCTCGGCCTCCGCGCGAAAGGCAGGCCCTCGGCGCACCGCCCAGACCCGGGCCGAGGCCTCCTTCGCCGAGCTGGCGACATCGACGATCGGCTCCGGGTAGGCCCGTCCGAGAACAGTGCTCGCCCCTTCCCAGCGCCAGGGCTGCTGAAGGTGCTCATCCGGTACCGTGGCCAGCTCGGGCACCCAGCGGCGGGTGAACACGCCCGTGGGATCCTGATCGTGCCCCTGCTTGACCGGATTGTAGACACGCACGGTATTCATCCCCGTCGTGCCCGATTGCATCTGCACCTGCGGCCAGTGAATGCCCGGCTCGTAATCCGTGAAGAGGCGCGCCAGAACAGGCCCCGTCGCGCGCCAATCCAGCCACAGGTGGTAGGAAGCCACGGCCATCAGCATCGAGCGCATGCGAAAGTTCATCCAGCCCGTCGACGCGAGAGAGCGCATGCACGCGTCGACGAAGGGCAGCCCCGTCTGCCCCGTTGACCACGCCTCCAGGCGCGCTCCATCCGGCACCGCCGGGCGCAGGCCCTCGTAGGCGGAGTGCAGGCAGTGGCTCTCGATCCGGGGCGCGTCCTCGAGCTTCTGCATGAAGTGGTCGCGCCACGCGAGGCGCGAGGTGAACGAGCGCAGCGAGCCGGACCAGCCTTCGCGCGTCCCCTTCACCTCGGTCAGGCGGCCCAGCGCGGCCTGATGCGCCTCGCGCCCCGAGATCGTGCCAAGGGCAAGGTGCGCCGAGAGCCGCGAGCAGGCCCACTCGCCGGTCACGGGCGAGGACATGTCGCGCCGGTAGGTTCGCCCGCGTTCCGTCAGGAATGACCCAAGAAGCGACAGCGCCTGCGCGCGCCCGCCCGCCTGACGCTCCGAGATCGGGTCGGCGGCGAGCCCCAGGTCCGAGGCAGGCGGCAGCGCGCCGGGATCGATCCCCGCCACACCCGGCAACGCCGTGGGCGCCGGCAGTGCGGGGCTGCGAAAGAGCCGCTCGCGACGCCCCGCCCAGCCGTCACGGTTCCCGAGCCTGCGCACGACCCCCGATTGTGCCAGCTCGTCCCACGCCAGACCGGCCTCTCCGGCCCAGCGCGCCACGCGCCGGTCACGGCCATAGGTCCACAGGTTGCCCGTCTCTTCGTGGCTGACAAGACGTGCCGCGCGATGGTCCTCCGCAAGCGTGCGCAGGCATGCCACGGCGTCCCCCACCCGTACAGCGAGAGGCAGGCCAATCGCGGCCAGATCGCTCCGGAGTGCCGCCACGCATTCTTCGGTGAACGCGTACTGACGCGCCGACGTGTCCGGCAGCGCCCAATACGCGGGCTCAACGATGTAGACGGACAGGATCGATGCACCGCTCTCCGCGCCAAGCTCCGCGGCATGGGCGAGCGCCGGGTGATCGCTGATGCGCAAGTCGCGCTTGAACCAGAGCAAGATCGTCATCGGCGAGAGGTAGCCGGGCAGATGCGCGGGCCAAGGGGGTGCGGCAGCGTGCAAGCGAACGCATCTGGCGCAACTGCGTCCCCGGCGCCCCCCGCGCAGCCCGGTACGTTCCATCACAGCGCCTGCCATCTCAGCGCACCCGCCACCGGAGCGCACCCCGCGCAGCACGGTACGTGCCATCACAGCGCCTGCCATCTCGGCGCACCCGCCATCACGGCGCACCTGCCATAGCGGCACGCTCGTCATCACGGCACGCCCGGCGGCCCTCCGCTGGCCCTAGCCGCGCTTCTCCATCCGGAAGCGGTTGAGCCACACGCCGGCGCGCTCCACCCACTCTTCTTCGATCATGCGCCAGCCACGGCGCTCCAGAAACGGCCGCAGGAACAGGCTCGCATCGGCGGTCAGCAGCCCGCCCCGCGCTCCCGCGCTGGCCTCGAACGCGGCGTAGAGCGCTGGCGCCACGCCCGCACGGCGCATGTCCGGACGCACGAAGAAGAGATCGAGGTGCACAGCGGGGCCCGCCCCTTTATCTGCTGCGGGCGTCCTGGTCGCAGGCGTGTCCTGCGCTCCGATCCCGCCTGCCTCCAGCCCACTGGCGACCAGAAACCCGACGGCGGCGCGCGTGCCATCCCCGGCCTCGGCCACCCAGACGCGACCCGCGCCCAGACGCTCCGCCATCCACGGCGCCTCCTCGGCATCCCCCGCCCACGCCTGCCGCTGGGGTTCCGTGTAATGCGGCGCGGCCCCCTCCAGAACGGCGCGGCGATAGAGCGCCCAGCACAGCGCGCTGTCAGCAACACTGCCGTCGCGGATCGTCAGGTCCATCCCCGCCCTCCTGTCGGAAACCGTTGTGAAAAGGTGAGGCATCGCGCGCCTTGTACCCTGGCGGCAAGTGCCACAGACTGGTGCACGAGACAACAATTCGACCATGCTCACAGGGGATTGGAACATGACACGTGCACAGATGTTGGGCGCGCTTGCGCTTGCAGTGGGGTTGGCCAGCGCCGGAGCAGCCGGCGCGCAAACGCTTGATTGCCAGCAAACCCGGATCAGCAAGGGCGGGTTCACCACGCTCGGCGCGGCCCAGTCGTTCTTCCCCGAAACGCATCGCGTGCAGATCGATGGTGACAGGGTGCGCTCGGATTTCTATGGCAACGGCTACGTCAAATCCTCCGGGAACCGTACCACGCTCAGCTTCCCGATCGAGCTCAACGACGGCACCACGATCGAGATCAACATGACGTGGATCCGCAAGAACAATCGCTACACTGTCCGCTTCGCCTCGGGCGCCGGGTACGAGCAGGTCAAGGGTGCCGCCGGGCAATGCGCCGTTCGGGGCTGAGTTCGCACGCGCCCGCCGCACCCCAACGCCGGTAGGCTTCGGCGCATCCGGTCGCGCAATCCCGGGTGCCGCCCGAACCAGAGGTGCGGCGCATCGCGGATCGCGCCGTGCCGCGCCTCTCCGAACGCGGTTCGGCAAGCCCGGCGCCACCCCAAGGCGCGCGGCCCACTCTAAGCGGCAGGTACCCGCACCCGTAGTCGTGCTGACGACAAGGCCGGTCCCGCATCCCGCCCAGACGCAAGCGGATTGCCCCGGCGCGGCACCGCGCTAGGGTGAGCGCCGACGCAAAGGAGCACCCTATGAAAGACGCGAGCCCGCAGACGATCTACCTGGCCGACTACGCGCCGCTGAGCCACAGCGTCGATGAGGTGCACCTGACATTCCAGCTCTCCCCGAACGCAACGCGCGTGCTGTCCCGCATCGCGTTCACCCCAAGGCCCGGCCAGGAAGGCGCCACGCTCTTCCTGCACGGCGAAAACCTGACCCCGATCTCCACCACGATCGACGGGGCCCCCGTGACCCCAACCGAGGTGGACGGCGGCATCGAGATCACGCCCCCGGCCAGGTCATTCGTCTGGGAGGCCGAGGTCGAGATCGACCCGCAGGCCAATACCTCGCTCGACGGGCTCTACCTCTCCAACGGCATGTTCTGCACCCAGTGCGAGGCCGAGGGCTTCCGCAAGATCACCTACTACCCCGACCGGCCCGACGTGATGGCGCCCTTCGACGTGCGCATCGAATCCGAATTGCCCGTGCTCTTGTCGAACGGCAACCCGGTCGATCACGACGGCAGCGGCGACGCCGCGGATTTCCCCCCCGACACCGACCTGCGCGTTGCCAAGTGGCACGATCCGCATCCCAAGCCCGCATACCTCTTTGCGCTGGTTGCGGGCGATCTGGTGGCACACCGGGATCGCTTCGAGACGATGTCGGGCGCAGGTGTCGACCTGGTCATCTGGGTCCGCCCCGGCGATGAGGACAAATGCGCCTACGCAATGGACGCGCTGAAACGCTCCATGCGGTGGGACGAAGAGGTCTATGGCCGCGAATACGACCTCGACATCTTCCAGATCGTCGCCGTCGACGACTTCAACATGGGCGCGATGGAGAACAAGGGGCTGAACATCTTCAACTCCAAGTTCGTGCTCGCCTCGCCCGAAACCGCGACCGACCGCGACTACGAGTTCATCGAGAGCATCGTCGCCCACGAATACTTCCACAACTGGACAGGCAACCGCATCACCTGCCGCGACTGGTTCCAGCTCTGCCTGAAAGAGGGCCTCACCGTCTTCCGCGACCAGCAGTTCTCGGGCGACGAACGCTCCCACGCCGTGCAGCGCATCAACGACGTGCTCGCCCTGCGCGCCCGCCAGTTCCGCGAGGATGCCGGGCCGCTGGCGCACCCAGTCCGCCCCGAGAGCTTTGTCGAGATCAACAACTTCTACACCGCGACCGTCTACGAAAAGGGCGCCGAGGTGATCGGCATGCTCAAGCGCCTCGTCGGCGACGATGGCTACAAGGCAGCGCTCGATCTCTACTTCGAGCGGCACGACGGCGACGCCGCCACCATCGAGAACTGGCTCAAGGTCTTCGAGGATGCCACGGGCCGCGACCTGACCCAGTTCAAGCTCTGGTACTCACAGGCTGGCACGCCCCGCGTCCGCGCCACGGGGGCCTACGACAACGGCACCTACACCCTGACGCTCTCGCAATCCCTCGCCCCCACGCCCGGCCAGCCCGGGAAAGCGCCCATGGTGATCCCGGTGGCGACGGGGCTCCTCTCCCCCGACGGCACGGAAGTGGTCCCGACCCGGGTCCTCGAGCTGACCGCCGCCGAGCAAAGCTGGACGTTCGACGGCCTCGACGCCGCCCCGATCCCGTCGCTCCTGCGCGGCTTCTCGGCTCCCGTCATCCTCGAGCGCGACACGACCGAGGCCGAGCGCCTGACGCTCCTGGCCCACGACACCGACCCCTTCAACCGCTGGGAAGCGGGCCGCGCGCTCACCAAGGACGTGCTGCTGCGGATGATCACCGAGGGCGCCGCACCGGGCGCTGCGTATCTCGACGCGCTCGGCCAGCTTCTGTCCGACAGCACCCTCGACCCCGCGTTCCGCGCGCTCGCCCTCGCAGCCCCGACGCAGGACGATCTCGCCCAGGCCCTGCACGACGCCGGGCGCACGCCCGACCCGCAGCGCATCTGGCAGGAGCGCCACGCCCTCAGCACAGCGATTGCCACCCATCTCGAGGCGCACTTCAGCGCGATCTTCGACGCGATGCAGACCAAGGGTCCCTACACGCCCGACGCCGCCGCGGCGGGCCAGCGCGCACTCCGCGCCACCGCGTTGGCGTTCCTCAGCCGGATCGACGGCGGCGACCGCGCCGCTGCCCAGTTCGACCGTGCCGACAACATGACAGAATCCCTCGCCGCCCTCGCCCCCCTGATCGAAGCGGGCCGCGGCGCGGACGCCCTCGCCGCGTTCGAGGCACGCTGGCAGAAGGACCGGCTGGTGATGGACAAATGGTTCGCCCTGCAAATCGCCCATGCCGACCCCGAAGACGCCGCCGCAACCGCGCAGCGCCTCACGGAGCATCCCCTCTTCGACTGGAAGAACCCCAACCGCTTCCGCTCTGTCGTCGGCGCACTCGCCATCAACGGCGCGGGCTTCCACCACGCGTCGGGCGCCGGGTACGCCTTCGCCGCCGACTGGCTGATCAAGCTCGACCCGCTCAATCCGCAAACAACGGCCCGCATGACCACCGCCTTCGAGACATGGGCGCGCTACGACGCGGACCGGCAAGACATGATGCGCGACGCGCTGACACGGATCGCCGAAACCCCGTCGCTCAGCCGCGACACGACCGAGATGGTCACCCGCATCCTCGGCCCCTGACACAACGACGCGAACCCGCCGTGGCGTCGGCAAACATGCGGCCGACGCCGCAGTCTTGCCCTGCACCCGCAAGTGCCCGGCACAGCACGCGCCGAGCGCCAATCCGCGGCCCGGAGCGGTTGCCGAGCCCCGCGCGGACAGGTGAGCCCCCGGCCCCCGTGACAGTCACCGGCGCTGCGCCGGGTCACGCCGCCTCGCGCGTTTCCCGCGCCCCCTCGCACGGATCAATCGGGCAACACCGCACTTGCTCTCGGGCACCGGCCAGTCGATTCCACGCTTGCGCGCGACGCTCGAAATCTTACCTAAACGGTTGGCACGGGCGGAGTTCCGCCGCCCCTCAGGGATGCGAATGGGGGACGGGGGGATGCAACAGCCCGCCCGTCCTGCTAAACTGAAGGCGCTCTGTTACGGGAGCGTGGTGGTTGGAACCATGAGAGACCGAATCGATCCCCTGATCGCCGAGCGTGCCGCTTGGCTCTTCCGCAACGACCCCCTGTCGCGCACCGCGCGCCGCTTTCTGGACAAGGCGCTGGGGTACGACAGCACGATTGCGCTCGGCGAAGAGTTCCGCGATCTGCCAACGCCCGAAATCATGGATCGGCTCGCAAAGCTGATCTGTCGCGATGTCGAGGTTTCCGGGCTCGAGCGCGTGCCCGCGCGGGGCCCGGCCCTCATCGTCGCGAACCATCCAACGGGCATCGCCGACGGGATCGTGCTCTGGCACGCGCTACGCAGCCGCCGGACGGACGCTTTCGTCTACGCCAACTCCGATATTCTGAGGGTGCTGCCCCAGTTCGAGAGCATGATCGCGCCGGTAGAATGGCGGGTCGACAAGCGCACTCACGGCAAGACACGCGAAACCATGGCCTACACGCGGCGTGCCATCGACGCGGGGCGCCTTGGCGTGATCTTCCCCTCCGGCCGCCTCGCCAAGCGCCGTGGGCTGCGCCTGCACGAGCGGCCGTGGATGGCATCGGCCGCGATGATCGCGCGCAAGTTCGACCTCGATGTGATCCCGATCAACATCCGCGCTCGGAACTCTGCGCTGTTCTACTTCTTCGACCTGCTGCACCCGTCCCTGCGCGATATCACGCTCTTTCACGAGACGCTCAACAAGGGCCGCCAACCCTATCGCATCTCGATCGGCCGCCCGATCCCCGCGGCCACACTCTCGGCGAACTCCACCGATGCGATCGAAGACCTGAAAGCGAGAACCCTGCAACTCGGCGGACGCCACGCGCCCGACGTATCATTGGCCGAGATGACCCGCCGCCCGGCCTGGGCAAAGAAAATGGAGAGCCTCGCCGGCTACTGAGGCGCGCGCCCCACCACCCGATCCTCCAGCGGAAACCGCAGGGCATTTTGCGTATTTGAAGCAGAAAGAAGCAGGGGCGCGCTGAAGGACCCCAGCCGATGGCCCCGTCTACACACTGTCAGACACAAGGGCCGGGGCGCCTTCTTCCTGCACGGTCATCGGCTCGCCAGCCTGTACCGTGGACGCAGGTTGGCGCGTATTGGTTAAAACCCGGTTTACGTTGCAGCGCTGCCTGCGCCCTTCTTTCTGCGCGAAATACGCATGTTCGGACGGTGGCCCCGCAGAGGTCCGCGCCGGGGTCAGCCCTGGCAGTAGGGCTGGGCGCTCACCCATGCGCGCATGTCTTCACGCTTGCGCGAAGAATGGAACGGGCCCCAATCCGCGGCCACGCCGCGCATCCCCCGGGAGACGACCTCATCCCGTGCCACCGTGTACGACATGATCCGGATCGCGCAGCTCAGGTTCGCCGAACCATCCTTCAGGGCCGTTCCCGACCGCGCGTCGCAGCCGTAGCCCCGTGCGGTCGGCGGGGCGATCTGGACGAGCCCGAACCAAAGCCCGCCACCGCCGACGGCGCGCGGGTTCCATGTCGACTCGTGCTTGGCGAGGGTCGAGATCAGGCCGCTCCAGAACGCCTTGCGCTGCTCGACGTCCGCCTCCGGGTAGGCCGGGCACCACGCCTCGATGTCGCGCGGCGTGATCTGCGGCAGGTTCGCGCCGTGACTGTCGAGGGCCGCCAGCGCCGAAGCCGTCCAATCCTCCGCCTGGGGCAGGTGATCCCACCGCATGGGCGCCGTCAGACCCGAGGTCGAAAGCTCCGCATCGGGTGGTTGCAGGAAGCTCATGAAGGTCGTTGACCCTTCCTGGGGAACACAGGCGGTGAGGGTCACCGCGGCGGCAAAGGACATCAGGGCAAGGCGCAGGCGGGGCAGCATCGTCATCTCCGGTTGGGAACGGACAGGCTCTCCTGCATTTATCGTGGCGCCAAAGCAAGTTGACGCGCTCCTTTCGGCGGGATCTTGCCCATGGGGCAAGGTCAGAATGCAGCCGAGCGCGCAGGAAAGAGGCCGTCGAACCTGCGCGCGATTGGTTCTTCGCGGGCTCTCGGCGGCTTCTCGGTGGCTTGTCGATCGCCTCGGGCTGGCCTAAACCGCCCACAGGCGCGGGCGACCGTCGGTCGAGCCCAAACGCGCTGAAATCCAAGGAGGCCGCCCCATGCTCGATCTCGCCTACACCGCGCCCACGCCCAAGGTAATCCAGGGCGCCAAGGCCGAATGGGAGCTGGTGATCGGGCTTGAGGTCCATGCCCAGGTGTCGTCCGAGGCAAAGCTCTTCTCCGGTGCCGCGACCGCCTTCGGCGCCGAGCCGAACCACAATGTCGCGTTCATCGACGCCGGGATGCCCGGAATGCTGCCGGTCATAAACGAATACTGCGTCGCCCAGGCTGTGCGGACCGGCCTGGGGCTGAAAGCGGGCATCAATCTCAGGAGTGCGTTCGACCGCAAGAACTACTTCTACCCGGATCTGCCGCAGGGCTACCAGATCAGCCAGCTCTACCACCCCATCGTCGGCGAGGGCGAGGTGCTGGTGGAGATGTCCGAGGGGGTCGCGCGCCGCGTGCGCATCGAACGCATCCACCTTGAACAGGACGCGGGCAAATCGATCCACGACATGGATCCGGCGCTCTCGTTCGTCGATCTCAACCGCACCGGCGTCGCGCTGATGGAGATCGTCAGCCGCCCCGACATTCGCGGCCCCGAGGAGGCCGCGGCCTATGTCGCCAAGCTGCGCCAGATCATGCGCTACCTCGGGACCTGCGACGGCAACATGCAGAACGGCAACCTGCGGGCAGACGTCAACGTCTCTGTCTGCAAGCCCGGCGACTATGAGAAGTACCAGGAAACGCAGGATTTCTCGCATCTCGGCACGCGGTGCGAGATCAAGAACATGAACTCCATGCGCTTCATCCAGGCCGCGATCGATTACGAGGCCCGCCGCCAGATCGCCATTCTGGAGGACGGCGGCAGCATCGATCAGGAGACGCGGCTCTACGATCCCGACAAGGGCGAAACCCGCTCCATGCGCTCCAAAGAAGAGGCGCATGATTACCGCTACTTCCCCTGCCCCGACCTCCTTCCGCTGGAGATCGAACAGGCGTGGGTCGATGACATCGCTGGTACGCTGCCGGAATTGCCCGATGCCAAGAAGACGCGCTTCATGACCGATTTCGCACTGACGGATTACGATGCGTCGGTGCTGACGGCGGATGTCGAGTCCGCGGCGTTCTTCGAACAGGTTGCCGCCGGGCGGGATGGCAAGATCGCCGCGAACTGGGTGATCAACGAGCTCTTCGGGCGGCTCAAGAAAGAAGAGCATGACATCACCGACAGCCCCGTCACGCCCGAACAGCTCGGAGGGATCATCGACCTGATCGCCAAGGGCGATATCTCCGGCAAGATCGCGAAGGACCTCTTCGAAATCGTCTACACCGAGGGCGGCGACCCGGCCGAGATCGTCGAGAGCCGCGGCATGAAGCAGGTCACGGATACCGGCGCCATCGAGGCCGCCGTCGACGAGGTGATCGCCGCGAACCCGGCGCAGGTGGAGAAGGCCCAGCAGAACCCCAAGCTCGCGGGCTGGTTCGTCGGCCAGGTGATGAAGGCCACCGGCGGCAAGGCCAACCCCAAGGCCGTGAACGAGATCGTCGCGGCAAAGCTCGGGCTCTAGGGCATCTGATACTGCCCGCGTGATCGACGATCCACCCGCCCGCGCAGGCATTGTCGAGCGCGCGGCGCGGAATTGCCGCCAATTGCCGCTGCGAGGCCGTGCGCTTGGACAGTTCGGTAAAGCTTCTGTAAACAACGACTCGTCTGGGGGCCGCGCCGCGGTCGGCTGCGAGGATGGGGTTATGACACGTTACGAATACAAGGTGGTTCCGGCGCCGACATCCGGGCTGAAGGCCAAGGGCGTCAAGACGAGCGAGGCGCGCTTCGCCCATGCGCTCGAAACGCTGATGAACGAGCTCGGTGCCGACGGCTGGACGTATGTTCGCGCCGATACGCTGCCGTGCGAGGAACGCTCCGGCCTGACGGGCCGCGTCACCAAGTACCAAAACATGCTCGTCTTTCAGCGGGCCCTGCCCGCCGAGGAAAAAACCGAGGTCGCCGGCCTGCTGACAGCGCCCGCCCCGGAGCCGCCCGTCGCGCCGGCCCCGGCTCCCGAGCCCGCTCTCGAGCCAACGGCCGACGACGACAGGCAGCCGAGCCCGAACGCCCCGGCCCTCGGGCCCGCAGAGCCGCGCCTGACGCGCTCCGAGGCCCCCGACACCTCCGCTGCGGCACGCGCCGCGGCGGCTGCCCTGCGGCCGTTCCGCACCCAGTCGCAGGCGCAGGGCCAGGCCGCGCACACGCCCGAAGGCGCGCGCGGCCCAGGGGTGGCCGCCGAATAGCGCCCGGCCCGCAACGCCTCCCCCCGCGCCGACGACCATGGCCCCGGTTCGCTTCGTTCTAATCGGTCTGCCCCGCTCCGGTACGACGTGGCTGCAGACCCTGCTCAATTCCGACCCGCGCGTGTGGTGCCGCGGGGAGCCCTTCGACGCCTGGCAGATAGACGCGAACGGGCGCAAGACGCGCGACCTGCCCGATCTCGTCGCTCGCGATGCCGATCCGGGTGGTTTCTTCGATGCCTTTCTGGCCGAGACCCGGCCCTCCGGCGAGCCGCTCGCGGCGATCGGCCTCAAGATCCTCTTCCAGCATCACCCGGCGCTCTTGCAATCCGTCCTTCCCGAACGGCCCGATCTCGTGCTGATCCACGTCATGCGCGAAAACCGCCTCGCGCAGTTCGCCTCGCTCCGGCAGGCGCAGATCACCGGGCGCTGGACAGAAAAGCAAACCCCGCCCACGCCCGAGCCTCTGCGGGTCGATCCCCGCTGGGCCGCCGAGGCCGCCAACGAGTTCGAAACGCGCGATTTCCTGCTCGCGCGCTACCTCGACACGTTGCCGCACCGGACCCTCCGGATCAGCTACACCGACCTAGCCGACAGCCGCGTTCAGGCGCAGATCTTCGGGGCCCTCGGGCTGACCGACAGCCCCGCATGGTCGAGCCCGCTGCACAAGCAGGGCGCCAATCGGGTGGCCGACCGCTTCTCCGATCCCGAGGCCATGCGCGCGTATTTCGAGCCGACCGGCCGCGGCCACTGGCTCGAGCCAGAGCTCCCCTGACACCGCAACGCCGGTTCAGGGCGTGTCGAGATCCAGCGCAAGCGCGTGAATCCGCGCGATCAACTCCGGCCCGAGCGCGGCGTGCACCGCCCGGTGACGGGCCACGCGCGATGCTCCGGCGAAAGCCTCCGAGCGCAGCCGCACGTTGAAGTGGCTCTCGCCCCCGTCCTGAAACCCGGCATGCCCACGGTGGCTTTCGCTGTCATCCACCACCACAAGCTCCGCCGGCGCGAAAGCCGCCTGCAACTTCGCCCTGATCTCCGTAGCGACCGGCCCATCTCCCGGTACAGACCCGCTCACCTGACCCCCATTCGATGACATTTTGAAAAGCCCCTCTTCTCATGCCCGCACGAACAGCTAAACTCTCGCGTCCGAGTCGGGGATACCGACGCTCCCCCCTCGGTGCAAGCGCAGCGCAGCCTGTGCAACCATCGGGCAGTCCGCGCGTGCCCATACCGAAGATCCGGGCCGCATGAGCGTGCTCAGCAAAGGAGACCGCAATGTCCAAGTCCGACCCTTTCGGCTTCGATATCCGCGTCAGCTCGGACAAGAAGAAGCGCGCACGCGGGCGGCGCGGCATGTCGGGTGCCTTCGAGACGTCCCAGCGTGTCTGCGATCACCCCGATTGCAAGGAGCGCGGCCTCTATCGCGCGCCGAAATCCCCCGACGACCTCGACGACTTCTACTGGTTCTGCAAGGACCACGTCCGCGAGTACAACCTGAAATGGAACTTCTTCGACGGCACCTCCGAAGAGGAATTCGCCGAGCAGATGGACAAGGACCGCGTGTGGGAACGCGAAACCAAACCCTTCAAGCAAACCGCCGAAGAGCGCGCATGGGCCCGCCTCGGCGTCGACGATCCGCACCAGGTGCTGGGCAACAACGCCACCCGCAACCCCGGCAAATCGGTCACCGGCACGCGCAAGCTGCCGCCCACCGAACGCCGCGCGATCGACATTCTCGACGCCAAGGATCACTGGACGAAAGCGGAAGTGCGCAAGGCCTACAAGGCGCTGATCAAGGTCCTGCATCCGGACATGAACGGCGGCGATCGCTCACACGAAGATCAGCTTCAGGAAGTCGTATGGGCGTGGGACCAGATCAAGGATAGCCGCCACTTCAGGGACTGATCCGGCGCGATCCCTCCCCTTCGCGGCGCGCGCGGCCGTGTAGGCCGCCCCGTCTGTCCCGTGGATCAGCGTTCGGCGCCCTACCCTGCACGCCACATGCCCACCGGCTATCGCGCTCTCGCACATCCCACGCAAGGTACGCGCCCGGCATCGCTCCAGCCTTGCCAGACACGCAGCCCGTCCCGCTTCAGCGGGCGCAAGCGGCCCCGCAGCGGACAGGACAGCGCAAGGCAGGACAGCGCAAGGCAGGACAGCGCAAGGCAGGACAGCGGATGAAACGCCGGACGCCGGGCACCCGCCCAAGGGCTAACCTTGGGCGGGCTACTCGTACCAACAGCACTCACTAAACTCTGGTCTCGGGGTGCGCTTCTGCGCACGATCACTCCGGCAGCAAGGACCGAGACGTTACCGAGCCATCCCCCCAGGGGCGGCGTCGAATTCAAGCTAGGCATGGCGCGTGTCAGCCGCTGGGCGGGGCGCGGTCTATTTTTGGAAGAACGTGTCATCCCTCGTCACCAATGTGGCCGTGGATGCGCAGCCGGAGACATTGCACCACCCCGGGGGCGCTTTGTTGCGCCGCTGACCCAATCCTGTTCGCAGAATGGAAACACGCGCCCTGCGGGGCAGGGACAATCCCCACGGGGTCGACAACGGATGATGCGCCGTCCGGCCCGCGATTCGAGCCAGCGCGGTCTCGCGCGCACGCCCGCCCCTCCGGCGCTACAGCATCTCCCGGGTTGCGAACCCGCCGCTCGCCGCCTCCGTGTCCGGGCCAATCAGGCCGGACGTTGCAGGCAGTCTCAGCCGCCGCGCGTCTTCTGGACAGCCACGTGGAGCGCGCCGACCCCGCCGAACCAGACCAGGCCCAGCCACGGCGCCGCCGCTACGGCCAGCGGGCCGACAAATGCCGAGGTTCCGACCCGAATGGCCTCCGTCACGACGGAGCCACCCGACACGAGGCTCGGCAGCGCCGTCACAACTCCGCCCAGCAATCCCGCCAACAAGACCGCGACGATCCCGCCCACGAGCGCCAACACCCAGCCAACGGCGCGCCCCCGCCCGAAGAGCCCGGCCAACAGCCACCCGGCAACAAAGCCACCCAGCGCATGGCCAAAAAGCGTGCCGGTCACGAACGCCCAGATCCCTTCGGCCCCCGCCGCCGCACCGCGATCCTCATAGAGAAAGGAAAACGCCAGAATCGCCGCCAGAAGAGCGAGGCCTACCCCACAGGCGCCCCGCGCCGTCCATCCCGTCGTCCCGGTCTCTGCTGTCATGATCTCGTGCTCCGCTGCCCGCCGAGACCATCGCGCGGCACGGCATCAAAGAAAAGGGGGCGAGCAATCCGCCGGACACGCCCGCAGCATCACCGCCGCCACCGGTGTCGAGGCCGCGCGCACCCGCGCGCTCTTGGCGGATTGGCCACCCGCGCCTGCCCGCGCCGCCGCAAAGCCTGACCTCTCCCCGTACGTCCTCCGCACGCGCACCCGTGCACCGTCTGCGGATCGGCCACCCGCGCTTGCCCGCGCAGCCACAAAGCCTGACCTCTCCCCGCACGTCCTCCGAACGCGCACCCGCGCGCTCTTGGCAGATTGGCCACCCGCGCCTGCCTGCACCGGCGCAAAGCCTGATCATTCCCCGCGCGTCCTTCCAGCGGGCCCGATCTTTTCACGTCCCGTGCCCCCGGCAGCCTTCCCCTTGCGCGCCTGCGCGATATGTTGCACTCCCGCGCTGCCACGCATGACCGCGCGCGGCGACAGGGCAGAGAGGCAGCACAATGGCAGACGGCATGACCGACCCCGCAGTGAGACCGACCGAGGATATCGCCGTCCGTGACGTGTTCGGCATCGACACGAACATGGTGGTCAAAGGCTTTGCCGAGCCGTCCGACCGCGTGCCCGCCACAGACCCGACCTACAAGTTCGACCCCGACACGACGCTCGCCATCCTCGCCGGATTTTCGCACAACCGCCGCGTGATGATCCAGGGCTACCACGGCACCGGGAAGTCGACCCATATCGAGCAGGTCGCCGCCCGGCTGAACTGGCCCTGCGTGCGGGTGAACCTCGACAGCCACATCTCCCGGATCGACCTGATCGGGAAGGACGCGATCAAGCTGCGCGACGGCATGCAGGTCACCGAGTTCCAGGAAGGCATCCTGCCCTGGGCGCTGCGTAACCCATGCGCCATCGTCTTCGACGAATACGATGCCGGCCGCGCCGACGTGATGTTCGTCATCCAGCGCGTGCTGGAGACCGATGGCAAGCTGACGCTCCTTGACCAGAACGAGGTCATCACCCCGCACCCGTCTTTCCGCCTCTTCGCCACGTCCAACACCGTGGGCCTCGGCGATACGACCGGCCTCTACCATGGCACCCAGCAGATCAACCAGGGCCAGATGGACCGCTGGTCGCTGGTGGCGACGCTGAACTACCTCAGCCACGACGCCGAGACGATGATCGTCCTCTCCAAGGCGCCGCATTACAACACCGCCGAGGGGCGCAAGCAGATCAGCCAGATGGTCACCGTCGCCGACCTGACGCGCACCGCCTTCATGGCCGGCGATCTCTCCACCGTGATGAGCCCCCGAACGGTCATCGCCTGGGCGCAGAACGCCGAGATTTTCCGCGACGTGGGCTACGCCTTCCGCCTGACATTCCTCAACAAATGCGACGAGCTGGAGCGCCAGACAGTGGCCGAGTTCTACCAGCGCTGCTTTGACGAGGAATTGCCGGAAAGCGCCGTCTCCGCCGCCGCGCGCTGATCGTCGGGCGTGTCGCGCGCCCGCCTCCCCCACCCCGGAGCAGACGCCCTTTGGCTGGGCGCTCGCCTCGCGCGCGCGGATCCCTCCCGCGCCCGACACCGCACCTGCCTTGGCGCGGTGCTCGCACTGGCGCTCTCGGCCACGCCCCCGGCTGCCGCACCGGAGAGCGGCGAAGATCCCGCCCGCGCCCGCGTCGCCGCCCAATGCGCCGCCTTCTGGGAGGGCGCCGGCGCACCGGACAGGGCCGCGCCCTTTCGTGCACTTGCCCGCGCCGAGGGGGCCGACAGTGCCACCACCCAGGCACGCATCGCCCGGCTACAGCCCGCGATGACCCGATTGGCGCGGGATCGCCTCACATCCGATCGCGCGGCCAGGCTCTGGGCCCGCCATGCGGCCCTCTGTAGCCCGAAGCCGGCTGTTGACTGAGCGCCACATGGCGCAAGAGTTTTCATACCGCTTAATTGTTTAGCACCAAATTCCGCGTACCGTATGATTTATGGGCGCTCTGAAAAGATGGTTCGGTATCGTTTTCCTCCTTGTCCCGGTCTCGGCCGGGGCGGTTCCGAGCGCTCCGGACGAGCGCGCCCTGCTCTTCGCCGATTGCGCCGGCAGCTTTGCCGCCGAAGCGGAGCACCTGCGCCTGCTGTCCGATCCGGGCGTGGAGCGCGCCGAAGATGCCGCCATCCTCTTCGGCCAATTGCTCGATGCAACCTTCCCCACGGAAGATGCCGCCACCGCATTCGCCGTCCGCTTGCGTGCCACCCGCGCCGAAGCGCGGCTGATCCAGCGCAACCTGCTGAACGCCGCAAGCTTTTCGACCCGCAAAGCTTATCGCGCGCCCGCGCGCCACGAGGCCAGGCGCCGCCGGACGACCTGCGAGAAGCTGCTACTGGGCAGCTGACCCGCACGCCGCGCCGCCCCGGATTAACGAAGAGTTAAGAGTTTCCTCGCATTCGCGCGTCGGCATGGCCATCCTCGGGTCATGGAAACGCTTCGCTTCATCGCTGTCGGCACCCTGATCATGGTGTTCCTCTCGGTCGTGCTACCGGCGCGCGCCGCCACGCCGATGGACCGGCGGGATTTCGACGCCGCCGCCGAGCAGGCCGCCCCGATGGCCGGCCCCGCCTATGCCTATGTCCGCTGTGCCGGCCTCTACCGCTCCGTGCGGCTCCATGCCGGTCGGGCGGCGCTCGGCTTCGATCGGTGGGATTACGCGCGGCAGGTCGAGGCCGCGCTGCACCGGCGCGCCGCCCTGATCCGGGTCGAAGATCAGGGGCAGGCCTGGCCCTCCGCCCGCCTGCAATCCGAACAGGATATCGAGGCGATGGCCCGGCTCTACCTCACGCGCTACCGCGCCATGATCCTCGCGGAGGGGCGCCCGTGGTCGCGCGATGCGCTCTGGGCCGAAGACAACCGCACCTGCGGCGCGCTCGTGGACAGGCTGGAGCAGTCCTGACCGAAGACCGCAGGGCACGCCGGGCACACGGCCCAGCCCTCAGGCCCGCCCTCGGCCCCAGGCACCAGCCAACGCGCCACGAAGGGCACCACCGGACCGGAAATCAGCCCGGGCGCGACCGGATCTCCTTGGAGAAGCGTTCGAAGATCGCCGTGTTGGAGGCGATCAGCGCCCCCGTTTCGAAGATCTCGTTGCCCGGATGCAGCGGCTCCACGAAGCCCCCGGCCTCGCGCACAAGGATCAGACCCGCCGCCACGTCCCATGGCCCAAGTTCCCGCTCCCAGTACCCGTCAAACCGCCCCGCGGCGACATAGGCCAGGTCGAGAGCCGCCGCGCCCCAGCGCCGCAGGCCCGCGCATTGCGGCATCAGCCCCGACAGATCGTGCAGCATCGCGGGCAGCGTCTTCTTGGCGGCAAAGGGAACGCCCGTGGCAAAGACGCAATCGAGCATCTTGCTCCGCCCCGAAACACGCAGGCGCGCCTCGTTCAGCCACGCGCCCTGCCCCTTCTCGGCAAAGAAAAGCTCGTCCTTGGGCGCATCGTAGACGACCCCCGCCACGATCTCGCCCTTGTGCTCCAGCGCGATTGACACCGCCCAGTGCGGCATCCCGTGCAGGAAGTTCGTCGTGCCGTCGAGCGGGTCGACGATCCAGCGGCGGGTCGGGTCCTTGCCCTCGATCTCACCGCCCTCTTCCGCCAGCCAGCCATAGTTCGGGCGCGCCTCCAGAAGCTCCGCCTTCAGGATCGCCTCGGCGTTGAGATCCGCACGCGAGACAAAGTCGCCCGGCCCCTTCGACGAGACCTGAAGCTGCTCGACCTCGCGGAAATCCTTCGCGAGCGCCCGGCCCGCCTTGCGCGCGGCCTTGATCATGACATTGAGATTGGCACTGCCTTGCATGGAAAATCCTGCCGCTGCTGGGTTCGAGCGCGCGACCTACACGCGCCACGCCCGCGCGGCAAGGGACGTTGCGCCCGCCCCGCCCCGCGACACACCCAAAGTCCGGCCGCGCTCCTCAGGCGGCGCGCATCGCCTGCGGCACATCCCGCGCCAGCTCCAGCACATCCGACATGAACGGTTTCTCGGCATCGTCGAGCCGAACCGCCGCATAGAGCCGCTTCGTCACCCCCGCTTCGGTGAGCGGCAGGATCGCGATGTCGCCCCGATGCCGCTCCTCGCGCACCACCCAGTCGGGCAACACCGCGACGCCGCGCGCCGAGGCCACAAGCAACAGGATCACCGCCGTCAGCTCGACCTGCCGCGTGGCGCGCGGCTCCACCCGCGCGGGCGTCAAGAGCTCGGTAAACACATCGAGCCGCGCACGGTCCACCGGATAGGTGATCAGCGTTTCGCCCCGCAGATCCGCCGCCTCGATCCAGGGCTTCTGCGCCAACGGATGGCTCGCCGCGCACACGAAGACCGGCGCATAATCAAAGAGCGGCACAAAGGTGATCCCCGGCAGATCCTCCGGGTCGGACGAGATGACCATGTCCACCTCCTCCCGCCCCAGAGCGGGCAAGGCATCGAAGGCAAGGCCGGGGCGAATGTCGATGTCGACATCGCTCCAGGTCGTGCGGAACGCTTCCAGCACGGGAAAAAGCCACTCGAAACAGGCATGACACTCGATGGCGATATGAAGCCGCCCCGTCCGGCCCGACCGCAAGGCACTGAACTCATCCACCAGCGCGTCGATCTCCGGCAGGATCCGCTCGGCCGCCCGCAGCATCCGCAGCCCCGCCGCCGAAAGCTTCAGCGGCTTGGTGCGCCGCACAAAGAGCTCGCACCCCGCCTGCTCCTCGATCGTCTTCACCTGGTGCGACAGCGCCGATTGCGTGATGTTGAGCATATCCGCCGCACGCGCCAACCCGCCCGCCTCGTGGATCGCCCGGATCGTCCGCAAGTGTCTCAGCTCAATATGCATCGAACCTCATAAAGTTCGTGACGAAGATGACGTTGCTTCATATTCGGGGATAGCCTAACCCCGAACGCGACACAACGAGGTCTGTTCGCGCCATGTCCCTGCCCACGCCATCGGTTTCCTTCGAGTTCTTCCCGCCCCGCTCGGTCGAGGCATCGTTCCGTCTCTTCGACACGGTTCAGACGCTCGCACCCCTCGACCCGAGCTTCGTCTCCGTCACCTACGGCGCCGGCGGAACAACGCGCAAACTCACCCACGAGGCCGTCGAAGCGCTGGTCAAGACAACAGATCTGACCGTCGCGGCGCACCTGACCTGCGTCGACGCGACCCGGGCCGAAACGCTCGACATCGCCCGCGCCTACGCCGCCGCCGGAGTGCGCGAGATCGTGGCCCTGCGCGGCGACCCGTCCAAGAACTCGGGGGGCTTCTCGCCCCACCCGGACGGCTTCGCCAACGCCTGCGAACTGATCGCCGCCCTGCGCGAGGTCGGCGATTTCAAGCTCCGCGTCGGCGCCTATCCCGATCCGCACCCCGATGCCCCCTACGACGGCGCCGATGTCGACTGGCTCAAACGCAAGATCGACGCCGGCGCCGACGAGGCCGTCACCCAGTTCTTCTTCGAGGCCGAAACCTTCTTTCTCTTCCGCGATCGCTGCGTAGCCGCGGGGATCGACGCGCCGATCCTTCCAGGCATCCTGCCCGTCGAGAACTGGAAGAGCACAAGGAAGTTCGCCACCGCCTGCGGAACGCGCGTGCCAGCCTGGCTCGACGAAGCCTTCGCCGCCGCCGAGCGTGATGGCCGCTCGGAACTGCTGGCAACGGCGCTCGCAACAGAACTCTGCACCGAGCTACTTGAAGGCGGCGTCGAGCACCTGCACTTCTACACGCTCAACAAGCCCGGACTGACGCGGGACGTCTGCCATGCTCTTGGCGTGTCACCGGAAGTTCAACTCGAAAAGGTCGCCTGACGCCACAGGCACCAGGCCCCTCAGGCGGCACGCGGGTGTGGCGGGCAGTTATTTTGCGTATTTGAAGCAGAAAGAAGGACAAGAGCGCCACCGAACCGGATGTTGCGCGGCCTTGTCTTCTTCTTGCTGAAAATACCGCCGCCGGAGGCGTCCTGACCTGTCAAAGACAACCAACGTGCGGCGAAGGCGGGCGTGGCCCAAGCCAGTGGCGCCACGATCAGGCCGGCGCGCGGCATCGGGCGCGTGCGTCGGGCTGACGCTCGATGCGGAATTCCTTGACGCGGAACAGGTGAGGGACGCGACTTAACTATCTGTTAAGGAAAGAAACCTTATCCGCGGATAAGGTCTCCCTCGATTTTCAGCGGTGCGTTCGCCTGCGTGTCAGGCGAGCGAGGCGTCGATGCCCTTACACGCCTCTACGAGCCCCTGCACAGCGTCGACGGACTTGTCGAACATTGCCTGTTCGTCCTTGCCGAGGGCGATGTCGATCACCCTTTCGATGCCGTTCTTGCCGATGATCGTCGGCACCCCGACATACATGCCTTTCAGGCCGAACTCGCCATCGCAGTAGGCCGCGCAGGGCAGAAGCCGCCGCTGGTCCTTGAGGTAGGCTTCGGCCATTTCGATCGCGGAGGTGGCGGGCGCATAAAACGCAGAGCCCGTTTTCAGCAGGCCAACGATTTCGGCCCCCCCGTCACGGGTGCGTTGCACGATCGCGTCAAGCTTGTCCTGCGTCGTCCACCCCATCTGGACGAGATCCGGCAGCGGGATGCCGGCGACGGTGGAGTAGCGCGCCAGCGGCACCATCGTGTCGCCGTGACCACCGAGGACGAACGCCGTGACGTCGCGCATCGACACGTCGAATTCGACGCTGAGGAAGTGGCGGAAACGGGCGCTGTCGAGCACACCGGCCATGCCCACGACCTTCTTGTGCGGCAGGCCCGAGAATTCACGCAGCGCCCAGACCATCGCGTCGAGCGGGTTCGTGATGCAAATGACGAAGGCGTCGGGCGCGTGATCGCGGATGCCCTCGCCGACGGCCTTCATCACCTTGAGGTTGATGCCGAGCAGGTCATCGCGGCTCATGCCCGGCTTGCGCGGCACACCGGCGGTGACGATGCAGACGTCCGCGCCTGCTATATCGGCATAGCTCTGCGTGCCCTTCATCGTCGCGTCGAACCCTTCAGACGGGCCGCTTTCGGCGATATCCAGCGCCTTGCCCTGGGGAATACCCTCGGCGATGTCGAACATAACGACGTCTCCGAGCTCCTTCATCGCGGCGAGATGGGCGAGCGTGCCGCCGATCTGACCGGCGCCGATCAGGGCGATCTTGGGTCTGGCCATGGAAGTTGTCCCTCGATTTTTGGCTATCGTTCGGGCCGTAGGGGTAGCGGTCGGGTCCGGCGAGGGCAAGCACGGTGCCGCGTGGCAGAAGGCAGCAGGCCGCGGCGCTCAGCGCCTGCGTTCGCGCAGTGCCTTGCGCAGTTTGCGCCAGGCGACCGAGATTGCGCCGCTGAGGCCCTGGTCTGGCAGAGGCCTGAGATGCTTGTCCGCCGAACCGCCCAGGGTGCGGTCGTTGGCGATCAGGCGTTCGACGTGCCGCCAAAGGACAGGCCCGATCGCCGCCTCGGCAGTACGGACGGGGCGTGCGTTGCCGGTCAGATGCGCGTGCAGGCGGGTCAGGTGCAGGATGCGGGGGGCCGTATCCTTATGGCCCTGGACCTCCGCGTGGCGCACCTGCATGAGATTGTACTCAGGCGGCAGGATCGCGAAGCGGATGTCGCTGTCGTAGAGCAGCTCGCGCATCGGCACCTGGTCGCGCTTGAGGTCCGGATCGGACAGGAGCGCGGCTTCGACCGCATCGATCAGCGCAGTGACCTGAGTGGTTTTGCGGATGGCCAGAAGACCACCGTTGATCTGGGGAAACGCCGGCGGGATCGGGCGGCGCCACATGGTCGTGGCATGTACACTGTTGCGATGCTGGTTGTGCACCGCCGCGAGATCGAACCTGTCGAGCACGTCGAAGATATCGCTTGGATCGGCAACCGCGATCATGTCCGCATCGAGGTAGATCGTCCGGTCGAAGCGTGACCGGCGCAGGGCTTCGAACTTCGGGCGGAACCAGGTGCGCTCAAGCGGGTGCACGCGGTTGAAGAGGGACGGCGCCGTGGGCGTCGTATCGGTGAAGAGGTCAATCTCGGGCGCGGTGGCAACCGCCCGCAGCGATGCGGCGAGGCCCTCTGCGAGGGTCGTGAACCCGCTGCCGGATGCGGCCAGAACAAAGCCCCGGGTCTCGGACGACCGCGCCGGTGCGGACAGGTCGGGTGCCCCGCTCACTCTCGCTCCCCTTTTCGGTGCCGGGCGCATCCTCCGTCGGGCGCTCCGCGCTGCGACAATGGCTAGCGCTTCCCCGGGCCGCGTGCAACGAAGGCGCTGCGCGACTGCGGAGCCTCTAGATGCCCGACCCAACCATCCTGGCGCTTGGTGCCGTTGCAGCGATCTGGGCTGGCATCTCGAAGGGTGGCTTCGGGTCCGGCGCGGCGTTTGCATCTGGCGTGCTGCTGGCGACGGTCTTTGATCCGGCCACGGCGCTGGGGATCATGCTGCCCCTCCTGATGCTGATCGATGCGCTGACGTTGCGCCCGTTCTGGCGGCGCTGGCACGGGCCTTCGGCTACGGCGCTGATCGTTGGCGGGGTGCCGGGCGTGGGGCTCGGGATCGCGCTCTTCTCCGTGGCCAATGACGACGTCCTGCGCCTGCTGATCGCGAGCGTTGCGTTGGGCTTCGTCGCGTGGCGGGTCTCCGGCCACCTGGGCTGGGCGGAGGTGCGGGCGGCCCCCTTCCGGTGGGGCAGCGCCCTTGCGACCGGCGTTTTCGCGGGCTTCACAAGCTTCATCAGCCATGCCGGGGGGCCGCCCGTGGCGGTGTTCCTGCTGTCGCAAGGCCTGTCGAAGACGGCGTTTCAGGCGACCACCGTGATCGCCTTCGCCGTCGTCAACGTGTTCAAGGCAGTGCCCTACGCCGCAATGGGGTTCTTCACGCCCGAGACGCTGACGCTCGGGCTATGGCTGGCGCCAGCCGCGGTGCTCGGGACGTGGATCGGCGTGAAGGCCCATCACCTTTTTCCCGAGCGGGTCTTTTTCGGATTGACCTACGTGCTGCTCACGGCGACCGGCCTCAAGCTGGTGTGGGATGCGCTGACCTGAGCGGCCAGCGCGCCCGCATATCCGTGGGACCGGGCCGCGCCTAGAGCGGCATGCCTGCGGGCTCCAGCTCTTCTTGCAGCGCCTCGTAGGCCTGGCCGGAGGCGACGAGGCACATCATCCCATTGGGCATCGTGACCGTGATCGTCCATGTGCCGGTTTCCTCGGAGGCGTAGACCTCCATCACCGAGTTATTGGCCCCGATTCCGATCGACTGGCGGCTCTCGCCATAGCCGTCAGCAAGGCGCTGCACGATGGTGTCTCGCGCACCGCAATTGCGCGCCTGCTGGGCCTCAACGCTGGCAGCGGCCAGAAGGGCGAAACCAAAGACCAGAAATCCGAATTCCTTCATCACGTCGTCCTTTCAAGGATGCGCGGCACCGCGTTTTGCAGTGCCAAATGACCCCGGTCGGTTCGCTCCGCCGCCCCCACCGGGCATCGCGGTCCTGTTGCATCCGACGCATTGATTGCCTTGAAGGCTCGCAACGAAGCGCTGAAAAACGGTTAACGGGGCGCGCTTTGCCCGGCTGCGGGAATCGCCCAATCGCCAAAATGACGCGCAAGGCGCAGCATTATTGCTTTTTTCTGCATTGCGGCATTATCAATCTTGCGCGTGGGGGCGAGTTCTGGTCTGTCCCGAGCCGACGCGAGATGGAGAGAATCATGCCCCGGCCAGCCCGCCCCTACCGATCGGTCCTGTACATCCCGGCCTCCAAGGAGCGCGCGCTGGAAAAGGCCAAGACCCTCGCGGCAGACGCCATCATCTTCGACCTGGAAGACGCCGTCGCCGCCGATGAAAAAGCGCGCGCCCGGGATCTGCTTGTCGAAACCCTGGCAGACGGCGGCTATGGCAATCGTTCGCTGATCCTGCGCCTCAACGGGCAGGACACCGAATGGGGCGCGGAGGATCTCAGGGCAGTGATCGAAGCTGGCCCCGAGGCCGTGCTGCTGCCGAAAGTCGAGAGCGGCGCGATGATCGCGGAGGTCGCCGACACGCTCGATGCCCACCCCAAATGTGCCGAGACGGAAATCTGGGCGATGATGGAAACGCCGCGCGGCATCCTGCGCGCCCACGAGATCGCGTGCGCCCCGCGGATGCGTGGCTTCGTCATGGGCACGAATGATCTGGCCAAGGATATCGGCTCGCGCAGCCGCGCCGACCGGCTGCCGATGCAGACCGCGCTACAGACATGCGTTCTGGCGGCGCGCGCAGAGGGGCTTGCCTGTATCGACGGGGTCTACAACGCGTTCAAGGACGCCGAGGGCCTGCGCGCGGAATGCGAACAGGGCCGCGATCTGGGCATGGACGGCAAGACGCTGATCCATCCCGCGCAGCTCGACATCGCCAACGACGTCTTCGCTCCGAGCGACGAAGACCTGGCCCTCGCACAGCGCCAGATCGACGCCTTCGAGAAGGCGCAGGCACGCGGTGAGGGCGTCGCGGTCGTCGACGGCAAGATCGTCGAGAACCTGCATGTCGAAACCGCGCGCTCGCTGATGGCCCAGGCCGATGCGATCCGTGCACTGACAACCCGCGAGGCCGCGTGATGGCATTCCTTGGATGGCTTCTTCTGATCGGCGGGCTGGTGCTGTGGTCCGGCGCGCATCTCTTGCGCCGGGTGCGCCCGGATCTGCGTGCAAAGCTCGGCGACCCGACGAATCCGAAGGACCGCTCCAAGGGGATCTTTGCCGTGCTCATCATCGTGTCGGTGGTGATGATGGTCTATGGCTACCAATGGACACCGTTTCTGCCGGTCTGGAACCCGCCCGGTTTCATGGTCCACCTGACGAACCTTCTGATGGTGCTCGCGCTCTATCTCTATGGCGCCGGTGCCATGAAGGTGAAGCTGTCGCAGAAGATCCGCCACCCGCAGCTCACCGGCTTCAAGACATGGACCATCGCGCACCTGCTGGTGAACGGGGATCTCGCGTCGCTGGTGCTCTTTGGCGGGCTGCTGGCCTGGGCCGTGGTCGAGGTGATCCGGATCAACAAGGCAGAGGGCAAGGACTGGGAGCGCCCCGAGTGGGGCGGGCAGACGCGCGAGCTTGTCCATGTCGGCGTGACGCTGGCGCTCTATGCCGTGGTTGCCCTGATCCACAATTGGCTGGGGGTCTATCCCTTCCCGGGCTGACGCCGCTTCGCAAGCCTCGATGCCAGCGCCGGCGCCGGCCTGTTGGGAGCGGACAGGCTGGCGTGACACTCCAGCGGTCGCCCCGGCCGGGCGTCCGCACGCCTTCTCATCTCGGCCGACGCGGCCAACAGGACGGATCTTCCGATGCGCGCATACCGATTTCTCTCCTCCGACGACACGTCGGAGTTCTGCCACAAGGTGACCGCGGCGCTGGCCGAGGGCTGGGAGCTTTATGGCGATCCGACCTACGCCCATGATGCGACGGCGGGGGTGATGCGCTGCGGGCAGGCCGTGATCAAGGACGTGCCGGATCGGGATTACGACCCCGAGATGAAGCTGGCGGACCTCTGATGGCCAAGACGAACCCGGGCCGCTTCTTCGAGGATTACAGCCTCGGTGAGGTCATCACCCATGCCGTTCCGCGCACGTTGTCGGGCGGGGAGCGCGCGCTCTACCAGGCGCTCTACCCGTCGCGGCACTCGATGGCGTCGTCGGACGCGTTCGCGCAATCCTGCGGGCTGGCGCAGGCACCGCTCGACCCGCTGATCGTGTTCCACACGGTGTTCGGCAAGACGGTGCCGGACATCTCGCTCAACGCGGTGGCCAATCTGGGCTACGCGGAAGGGCGGTTCCTCGCGCCGGTGGTGCCGGGTGACACGCTGCGCTCGACCTCCGAGGTGATCGGGCTTAAGCAGAACTCCAACGGCAAGTCGGGTGTCGTCTGGGTGCGCACGACCGGGCTGAACCAGCACGGCGCGCCGGTGCTGAGCTACGTGCGCTGGGTGATGGTGCGCAAGCGCGCCGAAGGCGGCGCGGCCCCTGCCCCGGACGTGCCCGAACTGCAATCGGTGGTGCCGCCGGAGGAGCTGGTGATCCCCGAGGGGCTCGACTTCTCCGGCTACGATTTCGCGCTGTCGGGCGAGCCGCATCGCTGGGGCGACTACGAGGTGGGCGAGACGATCGACCATGTCGACGGCTCCACGATCCAGGAGACCGAGCACATGCTCGCCACCCGGCTCTGGCAGAACACGGCGCGGGTGCATTTCGACGCGAGTTTCCGGCCCGACGGGCGGTTGCTGATCTACGGCGGGCACGTGATTTCGCTGGCCCATGCGCTGAGCTTCAATGGGCTGGCGAATGCGCAGATGATCGTCGGGATCAACGCGGGCGCCCACGCGAACCCCTGCTTTGCGGGCGATACGGTGCGGGCATGGTCCGAGGTGCTGGACAAGGCCGACACCCCCGCGCCCGGCGTCGGCGCCCTGCGCCTACGGCTCGTGGCGGTGCGCACGGGGACCGACCCGTTCACGCTGAAAGGCCCGGAGGGGAAGTACAAATCCGGCGTGCTGCTCGACCTGGATTACTGGGCGCTGATGCCGAAGTGATAGCGGCGCAAGTCGCTCTTATTCACGCGTCTTTTTCTGATTTGGATGCATAGGCGCACTTGGGCTCAAATAGTGGGAGCCGATCCTGCACTGGAACTATCCATAACCACGAGATCGACGATCTCCATTCTTGCTTGCTTGATCGGAATCGGCTCCAACCCCGCCACCGCAAGCGGCGTGACTTACGATGACGCGGCGGACTTTTTCGCGGCACTCCCGGGTGGCGTGGTCATCGTTACCGAGGCGTTCGACACGGTTCACACAAACGCTCCTACGCTCACCTTTTCGGGTGTGACCTCAACGACAGACAGCCCTCCATGGGGCTTGAGCAATACTCTTAAGAGCAGGTTCAATACCTTGGTCGACCCTGACGAGCCATCGCCGGGCCGACATTCGACGGTCATGTGGGCCTTGCCGAGCGGCGGTTTCGCGTTTGGATTTGACGTTGGAGGCACGAATCCAGCCGCAGCCAACGGTGTTCAGCTGACAGTGGGTGACGGCTCCGGGCCGCAAACATTCGTGCTTCACGAGGTACTTGGGGATGCCGGGAGCGCGCCCGCAGACGGCTTTTTTGCGTCATAGATGCTGCCCCATTGGGGAACATCCTCTTTTCGGCTCCGGTTCATGCCGGCGGAGCCGACTGTTTCACCATCGACAACGCGTCGTTCGTATCTGAGCTCGAAGTCATCCCGATCCCGGCGTCGATCCTGACCCTGATGGCCGGGATCGGGGGCCTTGGCGGCGTGCGTGCCCTGAGGCGGTCCCGCCGGTCTGCCTGAGCCGGGGATCGCGCTTGGCTATCAGGGACCGGAGCCGACGTGTTTCGCCTGAGATCGGCGGCTCGGACTGACGCGCAGCGCTTGAGCGGGGCACAGAACTGCGCGCGACACCGTGATCGAGGGTTTGCGCGAAACGCTATAGGCACATCAGGCGCACAGCCCTAAACCGGGGCTATGCGCCACCTCGCAGTATCCGTTCTGGTTTTGCTATTCTGGTCCGCTCCGGCGAGGGCGTGTGGCCTTGCGCTGGCGTTGCTGGTCGACATCTCGGGCTCGGTCGATCCGCGTGAATATCGCGTCCAGATCGACGGGCTGGCCGCAGCCCTGCGGGACGGGACTGTCGCCGAGGCACTTGTGCGCCAGCAGGCAGCCGTGACGCTGATCCAATGGACCGGGTCCAGCCGTCAGGAAGTCTCTCTCGGCTGGACCCGGATTGCCACGCCGGGCGATCTGGAGCGTTTCGCGCGCGACGTGGAGGCGCTGGAGCGGCCCTGGGCCATGTTCGCTACCGCGATCGGCGAGGCGCTGGCCGTGGCCGAGGAGGCCCTGGCGCAGGCTCCGCAATGCGACCGGCAGGTGATCGACGTTTCGGGGGACGGCGCCTCCAATGAGGGGATCGCGCCCGGTGAGATGCGCAACCGGCTCGTCGCAAACGGCGTGACGATCAACGCGCTTGTGATCACGGGCAGCGAGCCCGATCTCATCCCCTACTTCGAGACCAATGTGATTGGCGGGCAAGGGGCCTTCGCCATCGAGTCGTTCGGCTATGTCGACTATCCGGACCGGATCCGCCGCAAGCTGATCCGCGAAACGTCGCGCGTGCTCTCCGACGCTCCACCAGCCGGGTCGCGGACCGGGGCGCCGACCGGAGAGCGGACCGGGGCTCTGGCCCCTCTGCTGAGCCCTTCACCAGCCTTGCCGCCGCGAAGAGCACAGGGAAGGCTGGCGGCCGCCGGACAGGCCCCCGAGATGTGATCACGGCTGGAAATTTTGTGATCACGCGGAGCGGAAATCGCCACCACCGCGCCAATTCACCGCGCCTCAGCGACCCTGTCGCCCGTGACAAGGCCGCGAGAACCATTAGGAATGCTCATCATAACGCGCATCAAGCTGCCCACCGCCGGAGGATACCAATGGCCGACGTGAACCGGGGGGACCGCCCCCTCTCGCCGCATCTGCAGATCTACAAGCCGCAGATCACGTCGATCTCGTCGATCCTGATCCGGATCTCGGGGATCGCGCTGATCGTCGGCGCGCTGATGCTGGTCTGGTGGCTCGCGGCGGCGGCGTCCGGGCCTGAAGCGTTCGCGGTGGCCGACGGTGTCTGGACCTCGCCCTTTGGGTGGCTGGTGCAGCTCGGCTCGGTCTGGGCGCTCTGGTACCATGCCCTTGGCGGGCTGCGGCATCTCTACTGGGATGCGGGCGGCAACATGGAAATCGGCTTTTCCGAGAAGCTGGGCTGGGCCTGTGTCTATGGCTCGGTGGCGCTGACCGTCCTGACCTTCGCATTCGCGTTCTTCGGCTGAGGAGAGACGACATGGCTTTCATGACAGACCGCAAGCGCGCCATCGGCCTCGGCTCCGCCCGCACGGGCACCGAACATCACTGGCAGATGACGATCTCGTCCTACGCGCTGCTGATCCTCGCACCGCTTTTTCTGATCGCGTGGGGCCCGATGCTGGGCGCCGACCATGCCGAGGTATTGGCCCATTTCGCGCGCCCCTTCCCGGCGGTCGTGACCGGGCTGATGGTGGTGGTGGGCTTCCATCACTTCCGCCAAGGCGTCCAATCCGCCATCGAAGACTACCTCCACGGCCAGACACGGCACCTGACGATCGTCGCCGTGGCGTGCCTGAGCTACGGCGCGATGGCATATGGGCTCTTCGCCCTCGTCCGCCTCGCGCTTTGACCTATACCTTGCCCCTCAGCCACTTACGCCAAGCGTCCAAGAGACCGCGCTGAGCCAAACGGGAGCAGTACATGACCGCCTACGAGATCACGCATCACACCTATGACGTTGTCGTTGTCGGCGCCGGAGGCTCCGGCCTGCGCGCGACACTGGGGATGGCCGAACAGGGCCTCAAGACGGCCTGTGTGACGAAGGTGTTCCCGACACGCTCGCACACCGTTGCGGCACAAGGCGGGATCGCCGCCTCGCTCGGCAACATGGGCGACGACCACTGGCAGTGGCACATGTACGACACCGTCAAGGGGTCGGACTGGCTGGGCGACACCGACGCGATGGAATACCTCGCGCGCGAGGCACCGAAGGCTGTCTATGAGCTGGAGCACTACGGCGTGCCCTTCTCGCGCACGGAAGACGGCAAGATCTACCAGCGCCCGTTCGGCGGCCACACCACCCAGTTCGGCGAGGGGCCGCCGGTGCAGCGCACCTGTGCGGCCGCGGACCGGACAGGCCACGCGATCCTGCACACGCTCTACGGCCAGTCGCTGAAGAACGACGCGGAGTTCTACATCGAGTACTTCGCGACCGATCTCATCATGTCCGAAGACGGGCAGTGCCAGGGTGTGCTGGCGTGGAAGCTCGACGACGGCACGCTGCACGCCTTCAACGCCAAGATGGTGGTGCTCGCCACGGGCGGCTACGGGCGGGCGTATTTCTCCGCCACCTCGGCGCATACCTGCACGGGCGACGGGGGCGGCATGGTCGCGCGGCAGGGCCTGCCGTTGCAGGACATGGAATTCGTCCAGTTCCACCCGACCGGCATCTACGGTGCGGGCTGCCTCATCACCGAGGGCGCACGCGGCGAGGGCGGCTACCTGACGAATTCCGAGGGCGAGCGCTTCATGGAGCGCTACGCGCCGACCTACAAGGATCTGGCATCCCGCGATGTGGTCAGCCGCTGCATGACGATGGAGATCCGCGAGGGGCGCGGTGTGGGCCCGAACAAGGACCACATCCACCTGCACCTGAACCACCTGCCGCCCGAGACGCTGGCCGAGCGCCTGCCCGGCATCTCCGAAAGCGCACGCATCTTCGCCGGTGTCGATCTGACCAAGGAGCCGATCCCGGTGCTGCCGACGGTGCACTACAACATGGGCGGCATTCCGACGAACTACTGGGGCGAAGTGCTCGACCCGACCGCCGACGATCCCGACCGGATCACGCCTGGCCTGATGGCCGTGGGCGAGGCGGGCTGTGCCTCGGTGCATGGCGCGAACCGGCTGGGATCGAACTCGCTGATCGACCTGGTGGTCTTTGGCCGCGCGGCGGCGATCAAGGCGGGCGAGGTGGTGGATGCTGCGGCGTCGAACCCCAAGCTGAACGAGGCCTCGCTCGACCGTGCGCTCGACCGCTTCGACAAGACGCGTCACGCAGAGGGCGACGTGAGCACCGCCGAGCTGCGCCTCGAAATGCAGAAGGCGATGCAGGAAGACGCCGCCGTCTTCCGCACCGACGAGACCCTCGCGAACGGGGTCGAGCGGATGTATTCGGTCGCCGGCAAGATGGACGCCGTCAAGGTCACCGACCGCTCGATGATCTGGAACTCCGACCTGATGGAAACGCTGGAGTTGCAGAACCTCATGCCGAACGCGCTCGCCACGATCGTGTCGGCGGAAGCCCGCAAGGAAAGCCGCGGCGCCCACGCGCACGAGGATTATCCCGATCGCGACGACGAGAACTGGCGCAAGCATTCGCTCTCGAAGGTCAACGGCAAGGTCGAGCTCGACTACCGCCCGGTGCATCTAAACCCGCTTCTCGGTCACAACGAGGGCGGCATCGAGCTGAAGAAGATCGCACCGAAAGCGCGCGTCTACTGATCGCGATCTCACCGGGACGCCCCACACCCGAGGGGTGGGGCGCCTTTGCCTCATGTCGCAATCGATGAACAGACGGGCGATTGCGCCGCGCGTTTGGCTCTGGCACCTGTGCAGCGAGTACACGACGCGCTGACACTCCGAGGACGACCGCCATGCGCCTACGCCGCTCCGCCCAGATCGCTGCCGCCAGCCTGGCCCTGTTGGGCGTTGCGGCGTGCAACCCGACCACCATGACGCTGGCTGGCGATCGCGCCGCGACGCGGGACATTGCGTTCAAGCTCGTCTCCGAGCTCGACCCCGTGATCGAGCCCGCCCCCGTGGCCCAGTGCATTGGTGCCTCCGCCACACCCGACGAGGCTGACGCCCTCATTGCGGCAGACCAGTCCGGTGACAGGGACGCCGCTCAGGCCGCCCTGACCAAGATCCTGCGCAAGACCAACACGCAGGAGTGCCTGTCGAGCGTCGGCGTGCCCGATTTCGTGTAAACGTTGTGCCGCCTTGCGGCGAAGTGGCTCTTGCCTTCCCGGTTTGAAACGGCAGATATTGCAGGCGCATAGGGCAGTTGAGGCCCGCCGCAGCCATCGGCGTTCCTGATCCGATCAGAGGTGCCGACCCTTGAACCGCATCCGCGCACGGGTGTGATCACAAGGGGCAACGCCAGACGAAGGAAGGCTTTCACATGAACAGCAAGCTGCTCGCATCCGTTGTTATCCTCGGTCTTTCGGCCAGCGCGGCCGCGGCCTCGAGCGCGACGCAGGTCCTGAAGTCCTGCATCCGCGGCGCCGATCTCGCGCCCGCGGCCGTCGAGATGGACCGCGGCAGCGCCGACGGCGTCGCCTTTGCCCGCGTCCTCGCCGGTGGCCCCGTCGACGAGACGCTTGCCCGCGCGATCAACGCCTGCGCCGACCGCCACGGCGGCAACTCCGCCATCCCGGTGACGGCGACGCTGGCAACCTCAGGGCATGGTGCCGCCCAGGCCACGACAACGTCGCGCGCCCGCTCGCGCCCGCCCTACTACAACAATCCCGATCCCTTCCCCCTGTGGCGCAGCTCGCCGCAGTGCAACAATTCACCCACCTATATCTATAGGGGCAACCTCTACTGCATGGCAGGCCGCTAAGCGGCCGCCCGGCGCGCCACTGACACACAGACACGCTCAAGGACGGACGCATGGTTCAGCTCACTCTGCCGAAGAACTCCACGATCCGGACAGGCAAGACCTGGCCCAAGCCCGAGGGCGCAACAAACGTCCGCAAGTTCCTGATCTATCGCTGGAATCCCGATGACGGGGAGAACCCGCGCGTCGACACCTACTTCGTCGACATGGACACGTGCGGGCCAATGATTCTCGACGCGCTGATCAAGATCAAGAACGAGATCGACCCCACGCTGACCTTCCGCCGCTCCTGCCGCGAAGGGATCTGCGGCTCCTGCGCGATGAACATCGACGGGACCAACACGCTCGCCTGCATCCGCGGGATGGACGAGGTGAAGGGTGACGTGAAGATCTACCCCCTGCCCCACATGCCCGTGGTGAAGGACCTGATCCCGGATCTCACGCATTTCTACGCCCAGCATGCCTCGATCATGCCCTGGCTGGAAACGAAGACGCAGCAGCCCGAGCACGAGTGGAAGCAATCCATCGACGATCGCAAGAAGCTCGACGGTCTCTATGAATGCGTGATGTGTGCCTGCTGCTCGACGTCCTGCCCGAGCTACTGGTGGAACGGCGACAAATACCTCGGCCCGGCCGCCCTCCTGCATGCCTACCGCTGGATCATCGACAGCCGCGACGAGGCGACGCCGGAGCGGCTCGACGACCTCGAAGATCCGTTCAAGCTCTACCGCTGTCACACGATCATGAACTGCGCCAAGACCTGCCCCAAGGGGTTGAACCCCGCCAAGGCCATCAGCCAGATCAAGGGGATGCTGGTGGAGCGCCAGGTCTGATCGCTGCGCGGACCAACGCCACGCCACACGCCCGGACGGCAGTCGACCCCGGCCGCCGTCCGGATCAGCCCGGTCGCACACGGCTCACCACGGCCCCGCCAAGCGTCCGCGACCGCGGCCCTTGACGGCGGCCTTGGGCATGGACGCTCCCCTCCTCTCTGCCGCAGTGCTCGCGCTCATCGCAGGGCTCGCCATGCCGCTCGGTGCCGGGCTCGCGCGGGTCGATGACGTGCGAAAGGCGCTCTCCCCTCGCGTGCGCCACGGGATCACCGCGTTTGGCGGCGGGGCGCTCCTTTCGGCCGTGGCCCTCGTGCTCGTCCCCGAAGGCTCCGAGAGCTGGGGCGCGCTCTCGGCCACGGGGCTCTTCATCGCCGGCGGCATCGTCTTCTTCCTGATCGACAGGGCGCTAGCGCGGCAGGGCGGCGCCGGCGCCCAGATCCTCGCGATGATGCTCGACTACCTGCCCGAGGCCGCGGCCCTCGGAGCCCTGCTTGCGGTGGACCCGTCGACAGCCGTCCTGCTGGCCCTCATGATCTTCCTGCAGAACCTGCCCGAAGGCTTCTCCGCCTTCGAAGAGATCGAGGGCGGATCGTCATGGCCCGCACGCCGCCTGTTGGGCCTCTTTACCGCGCTTGCGCTCCTCGGCCCGCTCTGCGCCGCGGTCGGGCACCTTGCCCTCGCCGACGCCCCGCGCGTGCTCGGCGCGATCATGCTCTTCGCGGCGGGCGGGATCCTCTATCTCATCTTCGAAGACATTGCCCCCGCCGCCCGGCAGCACGGTGACGGGATGCCGCCTCTCGGCGCGGTCGGCGGCTTCGCCCTCGGCCTCCTTGGCCACCTCGCCATCGGCTGACACACATGCGCCCCCCCGCGCTACGGGCCAAGACCCGCGCGCGCCCTAGCTCATCGCGATGTTCATCATTGCCATCCTCTTCGCCGTCTTCGTGCTCCTCATCCTCGCCAACACGCGCAACACAGCCGGTTGCCGCTGGCGGGAAGACAGGACCGCGCGGTCCAAGGAGCTGAGCTACTGGCGCTGCCAGATCTGCGGCGCGCAGGACAAAACCGTCCGCGGCCGTCCGCCAAGATCCTGTCGCGCGCCGCGCGGGCGCTGACCTCCCCCTTCATCTTGGCCGAAATACCTCGGGGAGTCCGGCGCCAGCCGGACGGGGCAGCGCCCCGGCTTGCCCCGCCGCCCCGCTAGACCGGGTTGAGCGGCGCGCCCCCCTCCAGAACCGCCCGTGCGTTGGCAATCGCCATCCGGCCCATCGCCTCGCGCACCTCGAGGGCGGCCGTTCCTAGGTGCGGCAGGAGCACCACGTTCTCCATCCCGAGCAGCGCCTCGGGGACCCGTGGTTCGAACTCGTAGACGTCGAGACCTGCGCCCGCGAGCGATCCTGCGCGCAGCGCGTCGATCAGCGCCGCCTCATCGACGACATCGCCGCGCGCGATGTTCACAAGATGCGCCGTCGGCCGCATCGCCGCGAGCGCCGCCTCGCCGATCAGATGGTGCGTCTGCGGTGTTGCCGGAACAGCCAGAACCACGACGTCCGCCGCCGCCATCACGTCCTCCAGGGACGGCAGTTGCCGGGCCGGGACGCCGGGGTCGGCAACGGGGGAGCGGTTGTAGAAGACCACGTCCATCCCGAAGCCCGCCTGGGCGCGCCGCGCGATCGCCTTGCCAATCCGCCCCATGCCGACGACACCGAGGACCTTGCCCGTCATGTGCAGCCCGAGCATCTGCGTGGGTTGCCAGCCCCGCCATTGCCCGGCGCGCACCAACCGCTCGCCCTCTCCCGCCCGGCGGCAGGTCATCAGCATCAGCGTCAGCGCGATATCCGCCGTGGCATCCGTGACCGCACCGGGCGTGTTCGTCACCAGCAGGCCCGCCGCTCGCGCGGCCCCGGCATCGATGTGATTGTAGCCCACGCCGAAATTGGCGAGGATCTTCGCACGGAAGGGCCCTCCGGAGAACGCCTCGGCGCGATACGCGTCCCCGAGGGTCGGAACCACCGCGTCATAGGTGTGCAGCGCCTCCGTTGCCTCTGCCTGGCTCAGCGGGGCTTCGCCCGCCTTGACCGTGACATCGGCAAAGCTCCGCGCCTCCGCGATCACCGCCTCCGGCAGCGCGCGCGAGATGAACAGCTTTTGGGTCAATGGAGCCTCTCCCCTTCTGTGACAGACTGGTCGGGTGCGATGAGAACGATGCCGCCTTCGGGATCCGACACACCAAGGACAAGCACCTCGGAGCGCACCGGCCCGATCTGGCGCGGCGGGAAGTTGACCACCCCGAGGACCTGCCGCCCGACAAGGGTCTCGGGGCTGTAATGCGCCGTGACCTGGGCCGAGCTCTTCTTCACGCCGATCCCTGCCCCGAAATCGATCTGCAGCTTGAACGCCGGCTTGCGCGCTTCGGGAAAGGGCTCGGCCGAGACAATACGGCCGACACGGATGTCGACCTTCAGAAAATCGTCGAATGTTATCTCGTCGCTCATGCGCCGAGTTCCCGCGAGCGATCCGCGGCGGCGGCCACTGTCCGCCGGATCAGCTCCGGCAACTCTGGCATCAGAACGCCGAGGCCCGCAGCGGTGGTGCCCTTCGGGGAGGTGACGTTGATACGCAGCTGTGATGCCTCGTCCCCTGACGCGTCGAGCAACGCACCGGCACCCGCGACAGTCGCCCGGGCGAGGGTCATGGCGAGATCGGGGGCAAGGCCCTCGGCCTCGCCTGCAGCCGCCATCGCCTCGACAAGGTGAAAGACATAGGCCGGGCCGGAGCCGGACAGGCCGGTGACGGCGTCCATCTCGGCCTCGTTCTGGAGCCGCACCGTCGCCCCGACGGCGCCAAGGAGCGTCTCGGCCAGCGCAAGCCCCGCTTCGCCGGCAGCGTCGTTGGCCACGAGCGCCGTCACGCCGCGCCCGACTGCGGCGGGTGTGTTGGGCATCGCGCGCACCAGCGGTGTGCCCGGCCCGAAGGCGGTTTCGTAGGCCGAGAGCGAGACGCCCGCCGCGACGGACAGCACGAGCGTTCGGCCACCGCCGAACTGCGCGACGTCGGGCAGTGCTTCGGCCATCATCTGCGGCTTGACGGCCACCAGCAGGACGGCGGGAGCCTCCGGCATGGGACCGGGCAGGCCCACACCCGTCTGCCGGAGCCAGTCGGACGGCGCGGGATCGATGACGTGGACCGCACGCGGAGGCAGCCCGCGTTCGAGCCATCCTGCGAGCATCGCCGAGCCCATCTTTCCGCATCCGAGCAGGACAAGTCCGCGCTCCGCAACCTCTTCGAGTGCCCCTAGGGTGCCAGCCATTTTTCTCCCCCGTTCCATGGCGGTCCAGCCGGGCCGCGCAGACGCGCCGCCCTCGCCCGACCCGCTCTAGGGGCAGCGGCGGCCTGGTGCAATCGGATCGTGGACGGGCGGTGGGATCGAGGCGGACCGGCCTCCGGACGCGGCGTCCGGCCAGCGGCGCGGACGGGATGCCTCCGGCGGGGATATTTTGGGCACAATGAAGGGGTGCGGTGCGCGCGCATGGGGGACAGCCCGCCCTGGCCGGCAGGGGGGAGGCGCCGATTGCCGGGGCAAGGAAGTGGATGGCGGCCGGGTGCGCGGTGTGGGGCCCGTGGAGCGTGGCCGCTGTCTCGAGATCGGCGCGCGGGGGGCGGGCGGGCGCGCCTAGTTGGCGCGCAGGCGTTCCAGCTCGAAGGCGGTCAGGCGGGGAATGTCGATGGGGCCGAAATCGGACAGGGTGTCGACATGGGGGAAGAGGGCGAGGAACATGTCGAGCATGTCGGGCATCATCATCGCCTCGGGATCCGGGCCCGGGTGGTAGCTTTCGACGTCCATCCCGTTGGCGCGGATCACTTGCTGGCCATAGAAACCGAGGTGATAGACCCGGACGGGGCTGACCGGGGTCAGCTGGATTGCCTGATCGCCATCCACGAAGCCGCGCGCCGGCGCGAAGGCTTCGGGGGCCCCTATCAGCGCCCGACAGCCAGGGGAGCGGTAGAGGACGCGCGCGCGGGGCCCCAGAACGAGATCGGGCGCGGGTCGGCCGATCCCGAACGCATCCGCAGCAAGACGCGTCAGGCCGCCGCCTTCACCGCCGGTCCCGTCGCCACGATCGGGAAAGACGGTCATGGCTCCGATCCAGAGCACGGGCTGGGGGCCGGAGGAGACGGTTTCGACCATGGTGCCCGGCAGCAGGTCTTCGACCGCGACAGGGCCCTCGGACGTCGCCACGAGCGTTCCCCGGGCCAGGGCGGCGAACGCGTCCTCGAAGACCGGTGTTGCCGGTGCGACCCGGGTCATCGACTCGATGTCGCCGTTGGGCGCGAGCGAGAGAACCTCGTAGCGGCGGGTCAGGATACGCGCTGCGTGCGCCGCATCCGACCGCGGTACGGGAAGGTGATCCTGCCTGGGTGTCAGGGCGCGGCCGTTCGCCGAGAAAGCGGCGGGCCTCAATGGAGATACCATGCGTCCGATCCTCGCGAACCGGTCACACCTGCGTGGCCCCCACCGATGCAGATGGACAATCGGGGTGGAAATTGGGCGTCGTTGCCCGCGCTGTCAAAATCCGGGTGCGATTGTTTCGCAAACGGGTCAAGTGGCGCCGGCTGGGCGGGATTGTCGCGCCCGACGGCCATAGTAGTGCCACGTGTGAGGGGAGCGCGGGGGATCGCCATCGGTCCGGAGTGCCGCGCGGATCAGGCCGGGCGGGCGACGAGGGGGAGCGTCGCGCGGCGCAGGGCCACGCGGCGGCGCCGCTCGCTGCGGGCAAAAGCCGGGGGCGTCTTGAGGCGCTCGGCGCCATCGAGCGCGCCGCGAATGAAACGCTTGGTGCAGATGCGTGGCATGGGGCTCGTCTCCGGGTCAGTCTCGCTCCGGGCTAGGTGTAACGCGCCAATGCGGCAGAGTTGGGGCAAGCGATCGGAAGCGCACAAGGGCAGGCCCCGGCGCGCGGGCCGGGGATCAGGATTTCGCGTGGGGTTGGACGGCGCCGCACAGAAAGGGGCCGGGCCAGTGATGTTGGGCAGTGAGGCTGGGCCAGTGAGGTCGGGCCGGTGAGGTCGGGCTAAAGAGGTTGGGCTAGAGAGGTTGGGCCAGAGAGGCTGGCGTGGACCGCGCGTCAGAGGCGGATCGTCGCGATCAAGCGCCCGTAATCGGCCTCTTTGTGGTGGACGGACCTGCGATAGGAATAAAAACGATCCGGATCGAGGTAGGTGCAATGGCGGGTCCACTCCGCTTGCCCGATCCCGGCGGCGCGGAGCCGAGCGAGGCCGTAGGCCGGCAGATCGAACATCATGCGGTCACCCGCTCCCTGGCCGAAGAACCGGGCGTTTCCGGTATCTTCGGCCAGAAACTCGTCAAAGAACTCCGGCCCGACCTCGTAGGCGGCCTGGGAAATCGACGGGCCAATGACGGCGGCCGTGTTGGCGCGGTCTGCTCCGAGCGCCTCCATGGCATCGAGCGTGGCCTCCAGAACGCCGTCGCGCGCGCCGCGCCAGCCTGCATGGGCGGCCCCGACAACACCCGCCTCCGCATCGGCAAAAAGCACCGGCTGGCAATCGGCGGTCAGCACCGAGAGCGCGAGACCGGGTGTGGCCGTTACCAGCGCATCCGCCTTTTGCGTGTGGTAGGCGCCGGGCGCGTCGGCATGCACGACCGTTGTGGAATGGATCTGGTGCACCCCAATCAGCGCGGACGGCGCGACCTCCATCGCTTCGGCCACGCGTGCGCGGTTGATCTCGACAACGTCGCCCTGATCGGTGGAGCCGCGACCGCAATTCAGACCGCGAAAGATCCCCGACGAGGCGCCCCCGCGCCGTGTGAAGAAGCCGTGACGCAAGGGCGCCAAACTGTCGGCAGTGAGGATTTCCAGCGTCATCGCGGGCTGTCCTTCATGGCTCACGCGAGGAGCCGCTTCATTCCGTTCGGTCCGGCGCGGTGCCCTCGTGTCCGGCACCCGTTGCAGGCGCGGGCGTGGCTATTCCCGCAGGCGGCGGGGCATCGAGGGGCGTGAGCGCCATGACCTTGAAGACCGTCCCCATCTCATCGGCTGCGGTCAAGCGCCGAAATGCAGCGACGTGGTGTTCGAGGGCGGTGCCGTCGGGCATTCCGCGGGCCAGCGCCTCGGCGCGCTGCGCAATCCCGAGGCTGCCGAGCCAGGCGCCCTGCCCTTCCGGCCCCCAGGCTTCGGCGCCCGCGCCCCGAGCTGCACGCGCGACGGCTTCGAAATCGACGTGGGCGGTGAGATCCACGGTGCCGGGGCCTTCCAGCGGGTCTGCGAAGGCATGGGCCCGGACAGCCTGCAACGTGTCCCCGCGCGACCGCCAGCCACCGTAATCGATGAAGAGCGCGAGGCCGGGGGCCTGTCGCAATCGCTCGGCCACCGCCGCGACAACCTCTGGCAGGGCCGGGCAGACCTCTACGACGTCGCCGGGCGCGGTGTCTCCAAGCCGGTGGTCGAGCGCCGCGATGGGGGCGGCGGGCGCGCGGGCGAAGGCCAGGCGATCTTCCGGATCGGCGCCCCCCGTGGGCGCACCGACGGCGCGCGTGACCATCGTTTCGCTCCAGCCGCCCGCTTCCCGTGTGAACTGGCGAATCGGCAGCGCGTCGAGAAACTCGTTGGCAACGAGGAGGAGCGGCCCGTCCGGCAGCGCTCCAACCGAATCGTGCCACGTGGCGTGCGGCACCCGGCTGGCCTGCTCCGCGCGCAGGACCGGCGAGCGCTCGACGAGATGCGGGCGGACGGCGCTGGCAAAGCCGGGCACGTTGCGGGTTGCGCGCAGGATATCGGCCATGAGCGTGCCGCGCCCCGGGCCAAGCTCGGCCAGCGTCACCCGGGGCGGCGCCCCGGCATCGAGCCAGGACTGGGCCAGTGCGAGGCCGGTCAGCTCGCCGAACATTTGCGAGATCTCGGGGGCTGTCGTGAAATCGCCCCCGGCGCCGAGGGGATCGCGCGTTGCGTAATATCCATGCTCGGGGTGCATCAGGCACTCGGCCATGTAGTCGGCCAGCGTCATCGGCCCGGTCGCCGCGATCCGGCGCAGAAGCGTCTGGATCAGGCTCATCGGGCGGCGGCGCTATGGCGACGGGCGTAGAGAACCAGCGACACGCCAAGGATCAACATCGGCAGGCTCAGGATCTGACCCATCGTCACACCCAGCGGCCCAACCGCAAGAACGTGCCCTAAGGGATTGGATTCGGTGATGAATTGCGGATCGGCTTGCCGGAAGTTTTCGACCACGAACCGCGCGCCGCCGTATCCGGCGAAGAACAGACCCGCGATCAAGCCGGGCGTCTTCAGGGCGCCGCGGCGCAGCGCCAGCCACAAGAGGACCGTCCCCAGGACGAGCCCTTCGAGCAGCGCCTCGTAGAGTTGGGAGGGGTGGCGCGGCACCAGCAGCGGATCGGTCGGAAAGACGAAGGCCCATGGCCCGTCCCACGGGCGGCCCCAGAGCTCCGCGTTGATGAAATTCGCGCATCGCCCCAGAAAGAGGCCCGCCGGAGCGGCGATGGCCAGACAATCCGCCGCGCCGAGCTTGTCGATCCCGTGCCGGCTGCAAAAGATCCAGACGGCGAGGATCACCCCGAGCAAGCCCCCGTGAAAGGCCATCCCCCCCTGCCAGACCATCGGAATTTCTATCGGATTCTCAAGATAGTATGCGGGTTGGTAAAAGAGGACGAAGCCCAGCCGCCCGCCGAGGATGATCCCGAGGATGACCCAGGTGAGCAGCTCTTCGACCTGCGCGGGCTGCATCGGCGCGCCGCGCGGCGTCCATAGTGGCGGGCGCTTGACGAGGGCGACGATCAGGCGCCAGCCGATGAGGATGCCGACGATGTAGGCCAGCGCGTACCACCGCAGGGCAAAGGTCATGCCGAAGAGCGAAAGGGAAAAGAGATCCGGCCCGATATCCGGGAAAGGAAGGGTCGCCGTCATGGCTCTTTGCTCCACCTGCGGTCGACGGCCCGCACCGGAAGACCCTCCGGGTGTGTCCGTGCCTGCTGCCAGCGCGTCGTTCGGACGCGATGTGCCTTGTCTCGGCGGGACGCAGGGGAAGTCAAGCTTGAGGCGCACGCCCGCAGACCCCATATAGGGGGTGCGTAACCAGGGAGTGCCCCATGCAGAGCCGCAACAAGATCCTCGATGACGTGTCGCAGCTGATGACGAACGCGATGGGTGTCGCCCAAGGCGCGCGCGAAGAGGCCGAGAACGCGATGAAGTCGATGCTGGACCGCTGGCTCGCCGATCGCGATTTCGTGACCCGGGAAGAGTTCGACGCCGCCCGCGCCATGGCCCAGAAGGCCCGAGAAGAGAACGAAGCGCTGAAAGCCCGAATCGACGCGCTGGAAAAGAACGCTTCCGGCAGCTGAGTTTATCTGCGCCTGCAGGGCGGTGCCTTGCGCCTCATGAGCGCCCTAGATCACGTGATTTGGGTGGGTCATTTGTGTTTGGCGGGTGCCGGGACGGCGACTTGGCCTTGAACTTGTGCGCCCTGTTGCGGCTTTCAGCCGGTCCGGACATGCGGCGTGGGCGCGATCCACTGGTATCCCGAGCGATCGTGCAACGCCCTCTGGCACAAGTGCTCCCCCCGAACTCGGAATAGCCAACGATGTGTCCGTGTGGCGCCAGCGCGCGCCCGGGGCTGTTGAACAGCAGGCCACGGCGATGCGTGTTGTGGCGGGCAAGATCGGATTGCGCATCGTTCTTTGTGCCGACGCCTCCCCTGCCCCCTCATCTTGCGAAGAACACCAAGGCTTGTGGCGAGCGGACGCGTTGTCACAAAAAAAACGTCTTTACAGCCCGACGCGCAACCCCCACCATATGTGGTAAGGACGGTTGGGTGATCCGCCGTACCTTGAGCAGGCACCAAGTCCTTGGTGCGAGGGGACGCAATCGGCCGACAGTGCCGGACTCCCGCGCCCGGGGCCAACCAGAAGAGGCCGGGCATGTCGCTTTCAGAAGAATTTCTGACAGAAGACCTTCACCCCATAGATATCGTAGAGGAGCTGGCCGAGCACCACGCCTGGGAATTCGACCGGATTGGCGACGACCAGATCGCCATGTGTGTCGAAGGCCAGTGGCGCACCTATTCCATCACGCTTGCATGGTCGTCCTTCGACGAAACACTGCGCCTGATCTGCACCTTCGACATGGAGCCGCCGGAGGACAGGCTGCCCGCGCTCTACGAGGCCCTCAACGCCACCAACGACAATTGCTGGGCCGGCGCCTTTGCCTACTGGGCCGATCAGCGGCTGATGACGTATCGCTACGGGCTCGTTCTGGCGGGCGGAACGATGCCGGGCCCCGATCAGATTGACCGCCTCATCGGCACCGCCGTGGCCGCAGCCGAGCGCTACTACCCCGCCTTCCAACTTGTGGTGTGGGGCGAGCGGAGCACCGAAGACGCGCTCCAGATCGCAATCGCCGAAGCCTACGGCAGGGCTTGAGGTAAGCCACCCGAAACCAGCGCCGCCCGGCGAGCGGGCGGCGCGCATCCCCTACGCCGCAACCGTTTCCGCGATACGGGTGGCAGCACGGTCCAGCCGGGCCAGGGCCTCGGCAATCTCCGCATCGTCAATCGTGAGCGCTGGCAACAGGCGCACGACGTTGTCCGCCGCCGGAACCGTGAGAACCTCGGCCGCATAGCCCGCCTGAACGACGTCGGGCACAGGAACCTTGCACTTCAGCCCCAGCAAGAATCCGGAGCCGCGTACGGCCTCGAACACCGTGGGATGCGCAGCGACCAGCCCCTCGAGCCCTTGCCGCAGCACGCCGGATTTTCGGCGAACTTCGGCGAGGAACTCAGGCTCGGACACGATCTCCAAGACCTTCAGCCCGATGGCGCAGCCAAGCGGATTGCCGCCGTAGGTCGAGCCGTGGCTGCCTGCACTCATGCCGCTTGCGGCGTCTTCCGTCGCGAGCAAGGCGCCGAGCGGGAAGCCGCCGCCGATGCCCTTGGCCACCATCATGATATCAGGCGTCACCCCGGCCCATTCGTGGGCAAAGAGACGGCCCGTCCGCCCCATGCCGCACTGTACCTCGTCCAGGATCAGCAGGACACCGGCCGAATCGCACGCGTCCCGCAGGCCCTTGAGGCAGACGTCGGGCACCGGGCGGATGCCGCCTTCGCCCTGCACCGGCTCGAGAATGACAGCCCCCAGCTCGGGATCGGCAAGAGCGGCCGTCAGGGCATCGTGGTCACCGAAAGGCAGATGCACGAACCCGGGCAGCAACGGTCCGAAGCCATCCGTCATCTTGGCGGAGCCCGCCGCGGCGATCGCGGCCGAGGACCGTCCGTGGAAACTGCCCTCGAACGCGGCGATCTTCATGCGCTCGGGCGCGCCCTTCGCCGTGTGGTACTTGCGCGCCATTTTCACGGCGAGTTCCATCGCCTCCGTACCGGAATTGGTGAAGAACACCGTGTCGGCGAAGGTCTCTTCCACGAGGCGCGCGCCGAGCGCCTCCTGCTCGGGCACCGTGTAGAGATTGGACACGTGCCAGAGCCGCTCGGCCTGCCGGGACAGAACCTCCACCAGCGCGGGATGGGCATGGCCGAGCGCCGTCACCGCGATCCCGGCCGCGAGGTCGAGAAATCGGCGTCCGTCCTGCTCCACCAGCCAGGACCCTTCGCCCCGCTCGAAGGCGAGGGGCGCGCGGTTGTAGGTCGGCAGGAGGGGGGCAATCATGGGGATCTCCTCAGGTTGGAGGGCGCCGCGGGCGCAAGAAAGTCGGGAGTGATTTGGCACAGGAACGGATCTCGCCGGAGCGAGAAGGAAGGGGCGCTATGCGCAGCGTCGGAGGGTCCGGTGTGCCATGGGGGCGGTCTACGCGAGCATGCGCGGACCGTAAAGCCCTGTTGCGCCCTTCGCCGCTGAGCGAGCGGCGTCAGGCCTTGGTTCGGTAGCCGATCCGGAGCCAGTACCATGCCAGGCCCAACACGAGCGCGGTCGACAGGGTGCACACCGCGAGCCCGATCCAGGGCGAGCTGTCAGACGTGCCGATCACCCCGTAGCGCATCCCGTCGATCAGGTAGAAGACAGGGTTCCAGTGCAGCACAAGGGACATCCAACCGGGTACGGCATCGATCGAGTAGAACGTCCCTGACAGGAAAGAGAGCGGCGTCACGATGAAGTTCGTGATCGTCGCGGTCTGATCGAACTTCGTCGCGTAGATCCCTGTCAGCATGCCCAGACCGCCCATGAACGCGCCTCCGAGTGCAAGAAAGACCAGAACCCAGAGTGGATGGGCCATGCCGGTGCCAAGCCCCAGAACCATGGCCGCGCAGAGCGGCAGGCCCACGAAGATCCCGCGCGTCACCCCGCCGGCGATATAGCCGGCCACAAGCTCGCCCGCATTGAGCGGCGGCATCAGGGTGTCGACGATGTTTCCCTGTACCTTCGCCACCACGATCGAGGACGAGGTGTTGGCAAAGCTCTGCTGGATCACCGTCATCATCACGAGGCCCGGCGCGAGGAAATGCAGAAACGACACCCCCATGACGTCTGGCCGGGTTGGGCCGAACGCAAGGCTGAAGATCGCCAGAAACAGCCCCGCCGTCACAGCGGGCGCCAACAGGGTCTGCCGCCAGACACTGAGGAAACGCCGGCACTCGCGCTGCGCCAGCGTGGCCGTTCCCAGCCAGTTGACGCGGCCGAAACGGCGCTGCCCCATCAGGGGCGGGGCGCCCGGGCGATCTGTCGGCGCGGACGAAACGGAACTGGCGTCTGGCATGGAGCCTCCTTCTCGCGGTGTGACTTCAGCACCGCGGCAGCGATCCCCGACTGTCGGACGGTTGTCCTTCCCGGGCCTCGACCCTAGTATAAGGTGCTGCGGCGCGTGGCCAACCGCGTGCGCGCAGATTGCATTCCCCGCCGCGCTGCCCTTGGGCCGCCGCCCTGCCCCACCGCGCCGCGCGGCGCTGAAGAGAGACTTTACCATGTCCTGGACTGACGAACGCGTCGAGCAACTCAAGAAGATGTGGGGCGAAGGCCAGAGCGCCAGCCAGATCGCCAAGGAGCTTGGCGGTGTCACGCGGAACGCTGTGATCGGAAAGGTGCACCGTCTCGGCCTTTCGAACCGCAACGGCGGCGGAACGTCCGAAAGCACGGCGGCCCCTGCAAAGGCAGAGCCCGTCGCCGAAGCGCCGAAGCCCTCGCGCCCGATGCCCGTGCCCGATGCGCCAAAGCCGGTCGAAGCCGCGCCGGGGCCCGCGACGCAATCTGCCGCGCCGCCGCCGTCGCCACGCCGGCAGATCATCCCCGCAGGCCAGCCCCTGCCGCCGCAACCCTCGGCCAACGAGATCAGCCCCGAGGCGCTGGCCTCCGTGCGCGAAGTCGAGAAGACAGCGCTGAAGCTCAGCCTCATGGAACTGACAGAGCGGACGTGCAAATGGCCGATCGGGGACCCCGCAACACCGGACTTCTGGTTCTGCGGGCTGCCGGTGCAACAGGGCAAACCCTATTGCGAGGCCCATGTCGGCGTCGCGTTCCAGCCGATGTCAGCACGGCGCGACCGCCGGCGGTAGGCAGAGGCGGAGGCGGAGGCGGAGGCGCCCGCTGCGCAGTGGGCGCTCTTTGCGCAATCGATCCCTTGCTTTCTGGCCGCTCTGCCCGCACTCCGGGCCGCTTTTGACGGAACAGCGCGGTGCCCGTGGGCACACGCCCCGCCATCGCAGGGGCCCATCCTGCCCCGCTGGGACCGGCCCATGGCCCCATGGCACGCCTCGGTGACCACCCGCTGGGTGATGCCCTTGCTCCACCGGACCCGCCACCCGCGATGGCCGCGATTGTCCCGTCCGTAGCACTGGCGCCCTCCGCGGACGGCGCGTATATCCCCTGCCATGACAGCTAATCCCCCCGAACTCCGTCCCGATCTTGCGCGCGCGCAGGTGTCGGAGACGCGCCGCGACGGCCAGCCGACCATCGGCATGGTGTCGCTCGGCTGCCCGAAGGCCCTGGTGGACAGCGAGCGGATCCTCACGCGCCTGCGCGCCGAGGGCTACGGGATCTCGCCGGACTACGCGGGCGCCGACGCCGTGATCGTCAACACGTGCGGGTTTCTCGACTCCGCCAAGGCCGAAAGCCTCGAGGCGATTGGCGAAGCGCTGACGGAGAATGGCCGCGTGATCGTGACGGGCTGCCTCGGGGCCGAACCCGACTACATCACCGGCGCACACCCGCGCGTTCTCGCCGTCACCGGCCCACACCAGTACGAGCAGGTGCTTGACGCGGTCCATGACGCCGTGCCGCCCGCGCCGGATCCGTTCATCGACCTTCTGCCGGCACGGGGCATCAGCCTGACACCCAGGCACTATTCTTACCTCAAGATTTCAGAGGGTTGCAATCACAAGTGCAAGTTTTGCATCATCCCGGACATGCGCGGAAGACTTGCCTCGCGCCCCCACGGCGCGATCCTGCGCGAAGCCGAGAGGCTGGTGGATGCGGGCGTGCGCGAGCTTCTTGTGATCAGTCAGGACACGTCGGCCTACGGCGTTGATCGCAAGGCGGACAAGCCAAAGGGAGAGGCCGCGATCACCGCGCTCGCCCGGGATCTGGGCGGCCTCGGTGCGTGGGTCCGGCTGCATTATGTCTACCCCTACCCCCATGTCCGGGAGCTTGTGCCGCTGATGGCCGACGGGCTGGTGCTGCCCTATCTCGACATCCCGTTCCAACATGCCCATCCCGACACGCTGCGCCGGATGGCACGGCCAGCGGCCAGTGCCCGCACGCTCGATGAGATCGCTGCATGGCGTGCCATCTGCCCGGACATCACGCTGCGCTCGACCTTCATCGTGGGCTACCCCGGCGAGACGGAGGAGGAGTTCGAGACCCTGCTTGCGTGGCTCGACGAGGCGCAGCTCGACCGTGTCGGCTGCTTCAAGTACGAAAATGTGGATGGTGCGCGCTCCAACGCGCTTCCCGATCACGTGCCCGAGGCCCTCAAGGACGAACGCTTCGCCCGGTTCATGGAGAAAGCGCAGGCGATCTCCGAAGCCAAACTGGCCGCGAAGGTCGGGCGCCGCATGGAGGTGCTGGTGGATCTCGTCGAGGACGACGGCGCAACCTGCCGCACGGCAGCGGACGCACCGGAGATCGACGGACACCTCTATATCGATGAGGATTTCGAGGATCTGACGCCGGGCGATCTCGTGACAGTCGAGGTCGACGAGGCGTCGGACTACGATCTCTGGGGCAAGCGCCTGCGGTGAATGCGGGCTGGCGCCGGGCGGAGAAGATCCTTGGCGAGCGCGCCCACGGCCGGCCACAGGATTGAGCGCCATCGCACAGGCGAATGAAGCGCCCGTGCTAGTGTGGCTTGAGAGCCTGCAACGCTTCGCTGTTCGGGCAAAACTCAGGTGCCCGCGCGGCGCCCTTCGGGCCACCGGCCTGGCCGAGCCACCTCTGGCACCGCTCCGAATTCGGGCAGGCGCGGCAGATCGTTATCAGGGACGCGAACTCGTCCGGGTCCAGCCGGCCCTCGGTCATCGCATCCGAGAAGTTCAGCCCGATGCTGCGCCCGATGGACCGGGTCAGCCAGAAGGCGACGTCCAGCTGGCCGTCGCGATCGTCGGTGTCTTTCATCTCGGAAGATCGTCCATCACGGACGCTCCTTCTCGCAGGGCATTGAACGTGTCGGCGTTGGCGCAATCCGACGGTGCCTCCGGCCCCTCGGCCCGTTCATCGCGCAATGTGGGATCGAGCCGGTGGGCCGCCATCCAAGCGGGGCATTCTCCGGACCAACTGCACCCCCGACATCGGGAAACGGCATCGGCCCAAGCCTCGGGCGGGAGGCGCCCGGCCTCCATCTCGGATTGAAGATCCAGCCCCACTACCTGAGACATCTCCAGCGCGAGCCAATAGTGCGTGCGCGGGTCGCCAAGGGGTTTGACTTTGATCGGGTCGGGTCCTGTGCGCTGCTGCATCGGATCACCTTTCTGCGGGAGGCTATCCATTGGGGCGCCCTTTTCTGGCCGCGGCGGTTGCAGGAACTATCGCACGCGGCCGCCGCAGCAACCTTGATCGAGGTCAAGGGGCTGGCGCGGCGCTATCCTGCGATTTCACCCCGGCGGATGGCCTCGACCGTTTGCCGGACAGCGTCCTGACGTGCGGCATTTGGCGGGTGCGTGCCGAGGAACTCGTCCCCCGGATCCGGGATGCGCGCGAAGAACTGCGCGCCACGGAGCGGATCATATCCGGCGCTCGCCGCGATCACCGTGCCGAGGCGATCGGCCTCCAGCTCGAATTCCTTTGCAAAGCGGCGCGCGCCCACCTCCGCGCCGAGCTGCGCGGCCTCGTTGACCTCACGGCGGGTCTGACCGGCAGCCTGCGCCAGCCCTCCCAGCACCAGCGCGCCGATCTCTGCGCTCGCTTCCACCAGTTCGATGTGTCCGGCGATGTGATGGGCGGCCTCGTGCCCCAGAATGAACGCCAGTTCGTCGGCATTGCGTGCGTCGGCGATCAGCGAGACGGTAAAGATAATGGCCGGGCGCCCCCGCCGGTCAACTGTCTGGAACGCGTTCGGAGGCTGGCCTGGCCGGTCGTCGACCAGGATCTGGAAGTTGCAATCCGTGTCTTGCGTTCGGGCGCGGCACTCGCGCTCCGCGACGGGCTCGACCTGCCGCACCACCTCGATGAAGGTCGTGACCGCGCGTTCGGCTTCGACCCGCCGCTCGGCGGCCTCCGGGGTTAGCGGCGGAGCCGTTGGCCCGCCGCAGGCCGCGACAAGGAGGAGGGCGATGAGAGCGAAAGCGCGCATGAACTGGTCCTACCGCGTTGCGATGCGGCCCTCCTGCAGTGCGCGCGTTGCCGCGATGCGCGCACTACGTCCCGAATGGCCGGTTTGGCGTGCCGGCCGGATGGACGGACGCCGCCGCAACCCTACTTCTCCGGCATGGAAACGAAAGTGATCTATAACGACGCGTGCCCGATCTGCAGCCGCGAAATCCGGGCCTACGCTCACTATGCCGAGAGCTGCGATCTGCCCCTGACCTTCGCACCGCTTGGCGGCAACGGAACGGAAGGGACAGGCCTGAGCGCGGATGAGGCAGCCCGCCGGCTCCATGTGGTGCAGGACGGGCAGCTGCTCGCTGGCCTGCCCGCCTTTGTCGCGTTGTGGGAGGCAATGCCACGCTTCCGCTGGCTGGCGCGGTTCGTGTCCCTGCCTGTCGTGCGGCCGGTGGCGAACGTGGTCTACGAGCGCGTTCTGGCCCCCGCTCTCTTTGCGATGCACCGCCGACGGCAAGCGCGCGTCGCGCCCCGTGACAGTCATCGCGACACGGGCTAGCCTGCGGGCATGTTTACGATCGAGCATGAGTTTGACGCGTCGGTGATCACCCTTGTCGACGAGGGGGAAACGCCGCTTCAGGAGGATGTCACCGTCACGGCATTCGAAGAGTGCATCACGGTGGAACAACTCGATCCGCGCACGGACAGGATCCAGAAGATCTGCCTGTCGATGGCGCAGCTTCGCGATCTTCAGGCGGCGCTGAACCTGCCCGAGGGCGCCTATCGTCTCGGCCCGGCCGAGCCGTGAGCGGCACCACGGGGTCGACCCGGTCGCCAGCGCGGGGGCGCGGCGGATCGTGAAGCGCATGCCACGCCTTGCGGTGCGGGCCGTCCTTGTGGTGAACGGGCGGCTTCTGCTGGTGAACGCCTGGCCCGGGCAGCGCAGCGATTTGTGGTGCGCGCCCGGCGGCGGCGTGGAGCCCGGGGCAAGCCTGCCGGACAACCTGGCGCGGGAGGTCTACGAGGAGACCGGGCTTCGCGTCGACGTGGGCGGGCTCTGCCTTGTGAACGAATTCCACGACCCGTCGCGGGGCTTTCACCAGGTGGAGCTGTTCTTTCGGTGCACCAGTGCCTCGGATGCGATCCCGCCGGGCTGGCGCGATACCGAGAACATCGTCAACCGGTGGGCCTGGGTGCGGCAGGATGAAATCCGTGCAATGCGGGTCAAACCGGATGCGCTCGCCTCCGTTGCGTGGGACGCGGGCGCGGTGATCTATGATCCGCTCGAGCTCATTCAGGGCTAGGGGCGCACGGCGGCAACTGCTTGGCGGGATTGGGCCGCGTGGTACCCTATGCTATCGCCAGGGATTTTGGGGTCACGGCCTACCGCGCGCCCGGTTTCGTTGCGCGCGCCATGCCCCCCGGCACTTCATGCAACGCCGCAGGGATGCGCCGGAACGGCGATCGCGGCAGTGCTCCGCGGTCCGCCGGTATCCCCGGCGGCCTGAGTGCTTTCGCGCGCCTCCGGGGTCGGCGCGGGTCTTGCCACGACGCGCGCAGCGGGCACGAGGTGGACGCGGTTGCGCCCCTCCGCCTTGGCCGCATAAACGGCCATGTCCGCACGTTTCAGGATCGCCTCGAAGCTTTGCCCCGGCGGCCAGGGCGCAACGCCGATCGAGACCGTCTGCGCCACGCCGCCCACGCAGATGGCATCCGCAACCGCGAGCCGCAGCCGCTCTGCGACCCGGATCGCCGCATCCTGGCTGATCCCGGAGAGATAGAGCACGAATTCCTCCCCCCCGAACCGAGCCGCAAGATCGGGGCGGCGCATGTGCCGACGCAGGAGCCGCGCGAGATCCCGCAGGACGCGATCCCCGGCGTCATGACCATGCAGGTCGTTGACGCGTTTGAAGTGGTCACAATCCATCATCAGGACGGCCCCGCGCTCGCCCGGTTCCTGCCGGTTGGCGAGGCTGCGCTCCAGACCGCGCCGATTCAGCAGCCCGGTGAGCGGGTCGAGATCCGCCAGCTTCTGGGCCGCGTCGATCCGTGTCTCGGCGGTGCGCATCATCCGGCCTGCCTGCGCCATGAGGCGCCCCACCGCGTCACGGTGGTGTTGCGGGAGTGCTGCGCTGTCGGATGCGCCCGCCTCGAACGCGGTGAATGCCGCCTCCAGCCGCTTGACCGGGCTGATGACGGCAGAGAGCGAGAGCGCAAGCCCCGGAAGGCTCACGCACAGCACAGCAGCAATGGCCAGTGACAGGCTGTCCGGCGGGATCGCGCCGTAGGCATTCGCGATAACCAGGGCCAGCAGCGGCCCCTGGCCGAAAACCACCGCCACGCCAACGACCTTCGCGACGTAGGAGCGGGGCAAAACGTGATCGAGAAGGGAGTAAAGCAGCATGCCGGAACCTCTGGCCCAAACCCTGCGCCGAAAGCCCTAACGTGCGATTAATGGAATACAGCTTTTTTGCGATATCTTTGCAAAGCGCCGGAACAAAAGAAAAAGGGGCCGCCGAAGCAGCCCCTTTCCCGGTGTCCTGAGACGGCAGATTACATCATGCCGCCCATGTCGGGCATGCCGCCACCCGGGGCGCCTGCGCCCTTTTCATCGGGCTTGTCAGCAACCATGGCTTCGGTCGTGATCAGCAGCGAGGCAACGGACGCCGCATCCTCAAGCGCGGTGCGGACGACCTTCGCGGGGTCGATGACGCCGTACTTGAACATGTCGCCGTACTCTTCGGTCTGCGCGTTGAAGCCGAAGGTCGCGTCCTCGGACTCGCGGATCTTGCCGGCCACGACGGACCCGTCGACGCCTGCGTTCTCTGCGATCTGACGGAGCGGCGCTTCGAGCGCGCGGCGCACGATGGCGATACCGGCGTTCTGGTCGGAGTTCTCGCCCTTGAGGTCGCCGAGCGACTTCACGCCCTGCACCAGTGCGACACCACCACCGACGACAACGCCTTCCTGCACAGCAGCGCGCGTCGCGTTCAGCGCGTCATCGACACGGTCCTTACGCTCTTTCACTTCGACTTCGGTCATGCCGCCAACGCGGATGACAGCCACACCACCGGCGAGCTTGGCCACACGCTCCTGCAGCTTCTCACGGTCGTAGTCGGAGGTCGTCTCTTCGACCTGCTGACGGATCTGGGCGACGCGTGCGTCGATCTCGGCCTTCTCGCCGTGACCGTCGACGATCGTCGTGTCGTCCTTGGAGATCTTCACCGTCTTGGCGGAGCCGAGCATGTCCATCGTGACGGACTCGAGCTTCATGCCGAGATCTTCGGAGATCACCTGGCCGCCGGTCAGGATCGCGATGTCCTGCAGCATGGCCTTGCGGCGATCGCCGAAGCCCGGTGCCTTGACGGCCGCGATCTTCAGACCGCCGCGCAGCTTGTTGACGACGAGCGTGGCCAGGGCCTCGCCTTCGACGTCTTCAGCGATGATGAGGAGCGGCTTCTGGCTCTGGATGACCTGCTCGAGGAGCGGAACCATCGGCTGGAGCGAGGAGAGCTTCTTCTCGTGCAGCAGGATGATCGCGTCGTCGAGCTCGGCAACCATCTTGTCGGGGTTCGTCACGAAGTACGGGGAGAGGTAGCCGCGGTCGAACTGCATGCCCTCGACGACTTCGGTCTCGGTCTCGAGGCCCTTGTTCTCTTCGACGGTGATGACACCCTCGTTGCCGACCTTCTGCATCGCGTCGGCGATCTGACGGCCGATCTCGGTCTCGCCGTTGGCGGAGATGGTGCCGACCTGAGCGACCTCATCGGAGCCTTCGACGGGGCGTGCATTGGACTTGATGTTCTCGATGACGGCCGCAACGGCGAGATCGACGCCGCGCTTGAGATCCATCGGGTTCATGCCGGCAGCGACGGACTTGAGGCCTTCGCGGATGATCGCCTGGGCGAGCACGGTGGCGGTCGTGGTGCCGTCGCCTGCTTCGTCGTTGGTGCGGGACGCGACTTCCTTGACCATCTGGGCGCCCATGTTCTCGAACTTGTCCTCAAGCTCGATCTCTTTGGCGACGGTCACACCGTCCTTCGTGATGCGCGGGGCGCCGAAGGACTTTTCGATGACCACGTTACGGCCCTTGGGGCCTAGGGTCACTTTGACTGCATCTGCGAGCACGTTGACGCCCTTGAGCATCTTGTTACGTGCGTCTGTCTCGAAACGGACTTCTTTAGCCATCTCGGTTCACTCCTTATTGGAATTCGGGAAAGGGATTACTGATGCGGCCGGCCTTCAGGCGGCGGCGGAAGCAGCGCTGTCCTCGATGATGCCGAGAATGTCGCTTTCCTTCATGATCAGCAGATCCTTGCCGTCGACCTTGACCTCGGTGCCCGACCACTTGCCGAACAGGATCTTGTCGCCAGCCTTGACGTCCATCGCGATGCGGTCGCCGTCGTCGTCCTTGGCGCCTGCGCCCACAGCAACAACGATGCCCTCGGCGGGCTTTTCCTTGGCGCTGTCGGGGATGATGAGGCCACCGGACGTCTTCTCGTCGCTCTCGACGCGCTCGACGAGCACACGGTCATGAAGCGGAGTAAAAGCCATGTTCTGAGTCTCCCTGGCTCAGGTTGCAATTTCGCTGGAGCGACCCATCTGTGCGGCGCCGTCCAACGTTCCGGTATCAGTCCTCCCGCCCGGGCCATGCCGGATCAGGACTGTTGGCACTCATACCGGACGAGTGCTAACGGGCGGGTATTTGGGTGAGAGCGACGCAAGTGTCAAGCGGTCGCGGCGGGGAAATTGGTCGAACTGCAGACATCTTTCACCGCAAGAGGCCGGCGATCGGCCCCGGCAGGCGGCGCGTGAAGGGATGACGCCCAAGACGCGCGTGATAGAGTGCCGGGGCAATCCGGCGGCAAGGGATATCACAGTGTCAGCACCGAGCGATGCGGCGGGCTCCTCGGAGCCTCTTCGAATGGCGCAGAAGGTGCCCCGAACGGCCCTGCTGGCAACCTGCTCCATGGCGGCCGACCTTGAGATCTTCGACCTGCTGGCCGCCTCCATCGATCGCCACGTCGATTCGTCCGTCCGACATGTCGTGGTGGTACCGGGCGGAGATGTCCGTGCGTTTCAGCGCTTTGCAACCGCGCGGCGCGAGATCGTCGCCCAGGAAGATATCCTGCCGTTCCGCGTCCGAAAGGCGCCCGGGTGGCTGCGCCATCTCGGGTTTCTGTCGTCCGGCCTGAGGCGCCCCCTCTATGTTGACGGTCGCCTGCGCGCCGTGCGCGGCTGGATGCTCCAGCAGGTGCTGAAGTTCGAGTTGGCCCGCGCCGCGTCGGAAGATGCGATTGTCCACTGCGACAGCGACACGTGCTTTGTGCGCCCCCTCCGGCCGGACATGCTGTTTCCGGAAGGCAAACCCTACTTCTTCAGCACACCGCTCGCCAAGGAGATCGACGATCTGCGCGATTGGTCGGCCCGCGCCGAACGGCTGCTCGGCGTCCACCTGCCCGACGCGTTCAACAAGACCTATGTCGAAAACATGGTCGTCTGGAGCAGCATGCTCGCCCGCGACACCATGGGCGCGCTCGAAGAGCGTGCGGGGCAGCCCCTGCATGAGATCCTCCTCTCGGAACCGGCGATATCGGAGTACTTCCTCTACGGCGTCTTCGTGGACACCTACCGCCAGGATAAGGTTTCGCCGCGCGCAGTCTCCCTGTGCAAATCGCTCTGGCGCGGCGGCAGCAGCCTCGTCGGCCAAGCCAACGACATCGCTGGAAGGATCGGCGACGGCCAGGTCGCCGTTGCCGTGCAATCGACCGAGCCGCTGACGCTCGACGAGCGCGCGGCCCTCTACCGCGCGCTTGAAATGGCGGTGGCCGATTTGCATTCCGCGCCATAGCTCCACAGCACTCGCCGGACCCGTGGCGCGGGTGGCAGTGCGTCGCATCAGATCGCCCGATGACAAGCCGCACCAAGGCCACTATACGGCGCCCGAAACGCCGGAAGGCGTCGCAGGAAAAGGATACGGCAATGACAATCCAGGTATTTGGACACAAGGCCCCCGACACCGACTCGACCGGCAGCCCGATCATCTGGGCGTGGTATCTCTCTGAAATCCAGAAAACCCCCGCCGAGGCCAAGCTTCTGGGCGAGCCGAACACCGAGGCCGCCTTCGTGCTGGAGCGTTGGAACCTGCCGAAACCGGCGATCATCGAAGACGTCGCCGCGGGCGATGAGATCGTTATCGTCGACACCAACAATCCCAACGAGCTGCCCGCCTCCGTCAACGAGGCCCAGATCGTCGAGATCATCGACCATCACAAGCTGACCGGCGGCCTCATGACCGCGTCGCCGATCAACATCACCGTCCGCGCCGTGGCGTGCACCGCCACCATTCTGCACGACCTGATGGGCGACGCCGCATCGGAAATGCCCGCGCCGATAAAGGGCGCGATGCTCTCGTGCATCCTGTCGGACACGCTGGAATTCCGCTCGCCCACGACCACGGATGCCGACAAGTCGCTGGCCGAGCAGCTCGCCGCGGACCTTGGCGTTTCCGTATCGGACTACGCCGCCGAGCTCTTTGCCGCCAAGTCCGATGTCTCTGCCTTCTCTGATGCGGAGCTGATCCGGATGGACAGCAAGATCGGCGAATACGGCGGCCTGAAGATGCGTGTTTCGGTGCTGGAAACGACCGCGCCCGAAATCCCGCTGGATCGCAAAACGTCGATCATGGGCAGCATGGCGGGTGTCTGCGCCGAGGACGGGCTGGACGAGGTCATGCTCTTCGTCGTCGACATCCTGCGCGAAGAGGCGACCCTGCTGATCCCGAACGATCGGGTGAAGGCCATCGCGGAAAAGAGCTTCGGCGTTTCGATCGACGGCGATCATGTCGTCCTGCCCGGCGTCATGAGCCGCAAAAAGCAGATCATCCCAAGCCTGATGAGCTGAGCGCGCGCGATGCCATCGCGCCCCGTACACACCAGAAGGAAGGCGTCGCCGTGACCCGTTTGATCGAAAGCCTCGCAGAGATCGCGGCACAATACGATGCACTCTTCGTCGATGTCTGGGGCGTCGTCCATGACGGGGAGCGCGCCCGGCCCGACGCCTGCGCGGCCCTGAGCGGATTTCGCCAGGGCGGCGGACGGGTGGTGCTGGTCACGAACGCGCCGCGCCCGCGCGAAAGCGTGGCCGCCCAGCTGCGCCAGCTCGGCGTGCCGGACAGCGCCTGGGACAGCATCGCCACGTCGGGCGACTCCGCGCGCCTTGCGCTCTATCACGGCATCGTCGGGCACAAGGTCTATCACATCGGGGCCGAGGGCGATGACAGCTTCTTTGCCCCGCTCCAGATCGACACCACGGCCGAAACAGTCACGGTCGTGCCGATGACCGAGGCGGAGGGGATGGTTGTCACGGGCCCCTCCGACCCTCATGCGGACCCCGATGCGCACAAGGGGGAGCTGCTTTTCGCGAAGACGAAGGGCTGGAAGCTCCTGTGCGCCAACCCCGATATCGTCGTCGACCGCGGAGAAACGCGGGAATGGTGCGCGGGCGCCGTGGCCCGCCTCTATACCGAGATGGGGGGAGAGAGCCTCTACTTCGGCAAGCCGCACCCGCCGATCTACGATCTCGCCCGGCGGCGGCTGACAGACGTCAATGGCGGTCGGCTGATCGAGGAGAGCCGCATCTTGTGCATCGGCGACGGCCCGAACACCGATATCATCGGCGCGATGGGGGAAGGGCTCGACTCCCTCTTTGTTTCCGGCGGGCTTGCCGCCGCAGAAACCGGAACAGGCCCCGCGCCAGGCGGACAGCCGGAGATCGACAAGGTCCAGACTGTGCTCGACGCCCATCAGACAGCGGCCACCTTTGCCATCGGCTACCTGCGCTAGGCACACGGCGCGCCAGTGGGCTTTCGCGGTACCATCACGCCCGTCTAGGCTGATGGCGAAACCGGGAAAGGACCCGCACATGCCCCTGATCGATATTCACGTGCTCGAAGGCGTCTTCAGCGCCGAAGAGAAGGCTGCCATGATCCGTGCAACCGCGCGCGCCTTCGGCAGCGTCGCCGGCCAAGCCATGCAGGATGCAACCTCGGTCCGGGTGCACGAGGTGCCCAGTGGCCAATGGGGCGGCGCAGACTCGATCTGGACCACGGAAAGAGCCCGGGCCCTGAAGGACGAAGCCTGACGCCTGGGGCGGCTCTGCGCGGTCTTGCGCCACAGCTTGTATCAGGCCTCGCGGCAAGGCCCCTCGCAATAAAGTGTCACGAGGGGCGCAGAAAAGAAACGAAAGTTACCCTTCTGCATTGCAGCAATGCGATTCTTGCGCTACATGCCGCTCGACAGGATCTGACCTTGCAGGTGAGGACGTGAGTATGCTCGACAATCTGCCCCGCGGCACCATCGTCATCGAAGACCTTGAAGTCGGGATGATGCGCTACCTGCAAAAAGTCGTGACAGACAAAGACATCGAAATGTTCGCGGCCGTCTCGACGGACCGCAATCCCGTGCATCTCGATGACGCCTACGCACAAGACACCATATTCGAGGGCCGTATCGCCCATGGCATGCTGACGGCGGGCCTCATCTCGGCGGTGATCGGCGAGCAGTTGCCCGGCCATGGCACCGTCTACCTTGGCCAGACGCTGAAGTTCATGGCGCCCGTGCGCCCCGGCGACATGGTGCGCGCCGAAGTGGAGGTGGCCGAGATCGACCATTCCAAGCGCCGCGTGAAGCTGCTTACGCAGTGCATTGTGAATGGCAAGCCGGTGCTCAAGGGCGAGGCAACCGTGCTGGCGCCATCCCGCAAGTTCGACTGACGCGGCGCGCCTCTGGGTCTCGGCCGCAGCAACCAGATCCCGCAAACGCTTCAATCCAGCTTCGTGACACCGATTGACGGGCTGCTGATCGTCGTGTCGTCAAAGGGGGCCGCAACCCTCGTTTTCGACAATCTGGTCTCTACCCGCTTGGATCTCACGCCGATTCCGCTCCCTGCGGGTGCCTTGCTCTATGGCATGCTCCTGCTTGGGGCGGGTCGCGTCTGGCGGTTGAGGAAGGCCTCGCGCCCCGCCTAGACGACATCTGCGCCGGCGCCTTCATTCGTATTTCGGGCCGGGCCCTGATCCGGGCTTTCCGAGCGCCCCGGCACGCCTTAAGAGAGCGGCGCAGGCCATAGGAGGGTCCGATGCACGACATTCGATACATCCGCGAACACCCCGAAGCTTTTGACGCCGCCATGGCGCGGCGCGGGTTGTCGGGTGTCTCGTCGGAGGTGCTGGCGATCGACACCGCGCGGCGCGAGAAGATCTCCGCGGCGGAAGCCGCTCTTGCCGAGCGCAATGCCGCCAGCAGGGAGGTGGGAGCAGCAAAGGCACGCGGAGACGACGCGGAGTTCGAGCGACTGCGCGCGCTCATGGCCGCCAAGAAGGACGAGATCGCCGCTCTCGAGGCCCAGGCCGACACCGTCGACAAGCGTTTGTCGGAGCTGCTCATGAGCTTGCCCAACGTCCCGATGGACGACGTGCCTGACGGTGACACGGAAGACGACAATGTCGAGATCCATCGCTGGGGCACGCCGCCTTCTTTTTCCTTCAAGCCGGTGGAGCATTTCGAGATCCCCGGTGTGGTGGCAGGCCTCGACTTCGAGACCGCCGCGAAGCTGTCGGGGTCGCGCTTTGTGCTGCTGACGGGAGCGGTCGCGCGCACTCACCGGGCGCTCGCCCAGTTCATGCTCGATACCCACACCAGTGAGAACGGCCTGGTGGAGGTCAACGCGCCGGTCCTGGTGCGCGACGACGCGATGTACGGCACGGGCCAGCTGCCCAAGTTCGGCGAAGACAGCTATCAGACGACCAACGGCTGGTGGCTGATCCCGACATCCGAGGTGACGCTGACCAATATCGCCGCAGGCCACATCATCGACGCCGACTACCTGCCCCGCCGCTACACGGCCCATTCGCTCTGCTTTCGGTCCGAAGCCGGGTCTGCGGGCAAGGATACCCGCGGGATGCTGCGTCAGCACCAGTTCGAGAAGGTGGAAATGGTGTCGGTGACCCATCCGGACGCGTCGCGCGCCGAACTCGACCGGATGACCAACTGCGCTCAGGGGATTCTCGAAAAGCTTGGGTTGGCCTATCGGACGGTGGTCCTGTGCACGGGCGACATGGGGTTCGGAGCGCGGCGCACGCACGACATCGAGGTGTGGCTGCCCGGCCAGGACACCTATCGCGAGATTTCGTCCTGTTCCGTCTGCGGAGATTTTCAGGCGCGCCGGATGAACGCCCGGTTCCGACCAGCGACAGGCGGCAAGCCGGAGTTCGTGCACACGCTCAACGGCTCCGGTCTCGCTGTTGGTCGATGCCTCATCGCGGTCTTGGAGAACGGCCAGCAGGAGGACGGATCCGTGACCTTGCCCGACGTGCTTCGGCCTTATCTGGGAGGCGCAACAGGGATCTCGGCAGAGGGCCACCTTGTGCAGCCTTGAGCTGTCTGCTTGCCCCCGAGGGTTGCCGTGACCCTTACGTCGTGCGGGCTCGAAACAGGTGCACTCAGCACGTTTCCTGTCCGTTTGCGCGCGTCCGTGCTGCGAGCGTCACAGGTAACCCCGCTTCGAAGACCCGGCGCCAGGCCCCTTGGGTGGAACCGGCGATGGGCACGCCTGCACGTGCCCGTAGGGCGGTCGAGCCGCGGTGACCCTCATCGCGCGTGGCGAGGTTCACCTTTGGGTCACAGCATTGCTCCGACCTGACGCACGCGCGAGAGCAGCCGCCCCTCTGGCGCCCCAAGTATAGGGGGTGTGGAGATGCGCCGCGCTTCAGGAATCGACCGCGTGCCCAAGGGTGGTTTGCGGCCTCTGTGCGTCGATCTTCCGGGCGAATTTCACCCAGTCTTCGAGGTTCAGGATCTCCCCCACGAGCCCCATTCGGCGAGAGAGGATCTCCGGGTCCGTTGCTGCGAACTGAGCGAGCGACTTCACCTCGCATTGCTCGAGCATCCATACGAGGCCCGGGCCGATCCCGGGCAGGAGATAGAGATCGGACGTCTTTCCGGTCGCTGCTCCGTCTGGATGCTCCCCTGTGGACGCGTGTGTCACTAGGTTCACCTCTTCTTTAGTGCTCGGCTGTCCGTGGGTGTCAGTTGGCTGCAGGACGAACAGGTTGTCTGCGGTGGTGGAGCGTTCATTCGGCTCGGTCTCAGCGACAGCCTCCATCTCTGGCGTGGCCTCGTCAGAAGGTGACAGCTCAAACGCTGGCTCTTCCTCGTGGGCCTGAATTGTCACGAGCTCCGCCTCAGCCCCGACGTCTGAAGAGAGTGCGGCGCTGGCCTCTTCCCCGGCGACGGCCTCGCGCGGTTGAGCGAGCTCCGCATCAACGGGCTCGCCAGCATCAGCCATGGGCGGTTGCGCGCCTCCGCGTTCCAACACACTGAAATCGTTTGAGATTGCGCCTTCGACTTGCCCGGGCTCGACGACTGCCTCGCTGTCGAGCCCAACGTACCCTTCCGGATCGGGATCCGGATCCGCAGACGCAACTGTAACCGCCGACACCGATGCCCCCTGTGACACTTCCAGAACAGTAGATCCGGGGCCGTGCGGAGCTTGTGAGGCGACGTCAGCCTCGTCGCAAGCAACATCTATCGCCAGAACCACTGCTTCTCTGGCGTCAGGCGAAATCGCAGCTTGGGACACGGCGAGCGGCGCAATCGCTTCCGGCCTGTTGTTCGCCGCCACGTTGGCGACCACAGCTTCATCAGATGTGGTAGGAGCGCGGCGCGACATCCGCGCCGCGCGCAGCTGGCGCAGGTGATCGCGTGCGGCGCCACGGACAGCGTTCGTGCGCGTGCGGTAGCTCGGGGATTTGGTCACTTCACTCTCCATTCTCGCCTGACTTGGGCAAACGCACTTCTCCAACCGGGCCCAATCGCGACAGGAACTCCGAAACAAGGGCACTGAAGGCGCGCCCCATCGCCCGGTGACGCACAGCCTGGCCGAGTGCGCTCACCAACCCATCTACGTTAGTGGGCGGCATCGGAAGGTCGTGCGCCTCGATCCCGCTCGCAGCCATCTGTTCAAGGGTTTGAACAGCGTCTTCTATGGTTGTGGCGACGATCAAATCGGGCTCCGGTTGACTACGCGATGGGTGCTCGATCGCAATGATTGCCCCCCCTTTCGTTCGTTCCCACAACGAGATACCGCACGGTCGGCCCGCGATTGTGGCCGTGACGGATGCGCCCGGCCGCGCGCGCACACGGAGCGGCGGCCGCCTGGGCCGGACAAAAATGACGAGACGGTCTTCGCCCATCTCTGCGGCGGGGTCTTGCGCGCGCTTGCCGGTGGTGCCAGCCGCGCCGGGCGCAAACACTGCTTCAGTCTGCACACGGGTCTCCTTTCCGGGTTGCACCGCGTAGATCATACGACGCCTAAGGAGCGGTTAATTTCGCCAGACCCGCTGGCCACTTGCCAATAGATGCATCTGCCGAAGTCGCGCGGCGGAATTGGCCTCAACACTTCCTCAACCTTCTTCATGACATGATTGCGTGCGATCAGAGGGCGGTACCCGGACCCTCTCCGCCGCGCCCATGAAAGGGACCCAGTCGTGCTTGCTTCACTTGATCGTTCAACTGAGAAACCGGATTGCAGCGTGTGGATCTCGCCAGCATTGGTGGCGTTGAAGCAGCAACGCGGCGCCAAACCGGCCCTGGCCATGCGACAGCAAGAAAGCGCTGATCCAGGTCTCGTCAAAGGCGATGCCAGCGAGGGGTCGGCCCAGCACAACGAGGAAAAACGGGCTTCCGCGGCACGCAATGTCGCCTCGCGAAGAGTGAGCCCTCCGCCAGTTCATTTGGTGCGCTTGCGCCGGGACGGGCAGCGCCCATTGACCGCGCATGGGGTGCTGCTCTTCCGCCAAGAGGTCTCCGCGAGAGTGCCGGTGGGGGATCCGTCTGAGCCGTGCGATAAGCGGGCAGCAATGCAGGCCCCCGAAGATTATGGTCGGCGCACTACTCAAGAAAAATGCAGGATCTCGCTGTCTATCGAGGCCCACCTGATCGATGGGGGCGCGGTGGCCGTGGCACAGAGGCTGGAAGCCGCGAACCCGGGCGTGCTGATCCCCCAGCACAGGGCTGAAGTCCTCACAAACACCCATGAATTCAGGGGGTTTTTCGACGACTTGTGGAACGGAAAGCATACCGGGCTGCAGGGCAAGGGGGCAGTGGCGGCGGACCCTGTCGTGAGAAAGATGCAGAGAACCCTTCTTGAGACCGCCCGGCTTTCAATCACACCAAGTGGCGATGACAATGCCGCCTGACGAAAGGACGATGTCTGCCGCATGCGGGCGACGCGCGCAGTGCTCGCCAAAGCGCTGTCTGCCCGCGGGTCCACTGCGTGTTTCCGAACAATCCAATGGGCCAATCGGGCTTGTACCACACAGCATGGAAAGGCCATGCACGGCAGCCGCACTTTGGAAAGAGCATCGAGCCCTCGAGCTCCGTCCAAGTCAAGCGATGGCAAGGCAAGCAAACGGTTCCAGAATCCTCGCCGCACAGCCCGCAGCCTTGTCGGCGAAGTCCCGCTGTCCGCGCGGATTGGTTCGCCACATTGGCGCACCGAGTGAGGCCGGCTGGAGACACATGCGATGCTCAATCGGCACCAAGGTTGCCCATATGCATCGCTTGCGCCTAACTCCGAGCGAGATTGCGATGCTTGCCGTCCGCCCCGGGTCGTGTGATCAGGGTGCGCATTTGAAGAGCAACCCGCAGGGCGACCCTGGAAAGGGAGTTGGTCATAGCTGACGACGGTATCAGTATCTGGAAGACGCTCAAGAACGGCTGGGCGCTCCTCGGAAGAGCCGAGCGCTATGGCGCGTTTGTCGGCCTTGCGCTGTTTTGTGCGGCTGCGATCATGTCATCCCTCATGGTCGGCTCGATCTTCCCGTTCCTTGCCGTCCTGTCTGATCCATCTTCCATCACCGATATGCCGATCGTCACCCGATTCGGTGCGTTCTTCGGGCTGCAAACGACGTATGATTATCTCGTGGCCATCGGCCTCACCTGCGGCGGAATCATTGTTCTTTCGAGCATATTGCTGATCGCACGCACGTTCTTCATCGAGCGATACTGCGCATTCATCGTCTACCGGTTGAGCCGACGCCTCTTGAGGCACTATCTCTCCCAGCCCTATCCGTTTTTCATCGACCACCACTCCGGGGACCTTGCCACCAACATCCTGTCTGAGGCCGCGAATGCGAGCTCGGCCTTTCTGCGCCCCGCAGCCAACCTCGTTGCCAGTTCGTTGACGACAATTGCTGTGCTCGCGATGCTCGTCGCGATCAACCCGGTCGTCGCGGGCGCGGGGCTGGCCGTCATCGCCGTGTTCTACGGCCTTGTTCTTATCCTGTGCCGACGCATGGCAGCACGTCTCGGGCAGATTCGCCTCGACGCCAACCAGCTTCAGTTCCGCACGGCGACGGAAGTGATCGGCGGCATCAAGGACGTCAAACTCACTGGCAGGGAAGATGCCTATGTCGGGCGTTTCGACGCCCCCGCGAGGGCGATTGCGGAGGCGTCGTCACGCATTGCCATGCTGTCAGACTCGCCGCGTTACGTCATGCAAACCATGGCGTTTCTCGGGATCATCGCGATCTGCTTGATCATGATCAGCCCTGACACAATCGGAACACCGGACGGCATTGGCGGGATTCTCCCGGCGCTCGGTGTGCTGGCATTGGCGGCCCAGCGCCTGTCTCCGGAGATCCACCAGATTTATGCGTCCGTCACCCGGCTGCGCTTCGGGTCCGCTGTGCTGGAGCGCCTGTCCTCGACCTTTGACATGCCGGGAGAAGGGATCGAGGACGCTAGCGATGCCGCCAGTCCCATCCATCTGCGCGAGGCACTTTCCTTCAAGGACGTCAGCTACGCCTATCCGAATGCGGAATTCTCGGGGATTACGGATGTGTCCCTCACGATCCGGGCCGGGGAGCGGATCGGGATCGTTGGCTCGACAGGTGCTGGCAAGACGACCCTGGCGGATGTGATCCTCGGCTTGCTGCCCCCCCAATCGGGGATTATCACCGTCGATGGACAGGTGATCGACCGAAGCAATATCCGAAGCTGGCAAAAGACGATCAGCTACGTCCCCCAGGAGATCTTCCTGACCGACGACAGCATCGCCAGCAACATTGCGCTCGGCATCGAACCGCCCGATATCGATCGTGACAAGGTCGAACACTGCGCACGCATCGCCCGCATCCACGACTTCATCGTCAAGGAGCTGCCAAGTGGCTACGAGACGCCGACGGGCGAGCGCGGCGTGCGTCTGTCCGGCGGTCAGCGCCAGAGGATCGGCTTGGCCCGTGCGCTCTACCGCGAGGCGGACCTGATCGTGCTCGACGAGGCCACGAGTGCACTCGACACCGTGACGGAACGGGCTGTTCTGGACGGGATCAAGACCCTCCATGGGCAGCAAACGCTCATCATGATTGCCCACCGGCTGAGCACCCTGCGCACCTGCACACGGCTCTTCGTGATGGAGCGCGGGAAGATAGTGGCGGCGGGTCCGTGGGACGTTTTGCTCGCAACCTCGCCCGCCTTTCGCGAGCTTGTCGAGCATGCCGAAACGGGGACCAGCCAAGTCGCGGAATAGAGCCACTGCAGCTGGCCCGGAGCTCCGCGCCCACTCACGCCCGTTGATGCGAAAAAGCGCGCCGACGGCCATCGCATTCCTTCCCGCTGAGCACCGATCCACGTTCTCCTTCATGCGCGGGACACACCCGCGATGGCGACGCCGCGCTGTCGTTGACGATCAATCCCAGTGGCCCACGGATGTTGGCACTGCATTAAGGCCTTTGGCCTATGAGTGAGCGATATGCATGCGCCCCCACCCCTCCTGCTCCGCGATGATCCCGAGCTCGCGCGTGCCATCGCGGCGGACGCGCACTCCGCACGGGCTTTGCTCGAAACGCTTGCGTTCCAGTCACGCAAGGGCCACCCATCGACCGACCACCTTGACGCGCTCGCCGCTGAGCACGCACTTGCGCCAAGCGTGATCGCCTCAGTCGCGCTGGAGGCTGGCGTCCGCTGCCACCTTGGCGCGCTTGCCGCAGCGACCCTGCCCCACGAGGGCACCCCTCCCGCTCTTCTCCCCTACCTGCGTGAGCGCAGTGCAAATCCATGGGAGGAACATCCGCAGGCTGCCTATATCGAGGTGGATTGGCCCGCGGCGCTCTTCGAACTGGGACGAGCCTGCCTCGACGGCGCTTTTGAGATCGATCCGCATATTCCGGGTGCGCGTACCCTGGCCTGGTATTCAGCCCAGAGCGACGCAACGGAAACCACGGCCGCTCACCTTGTTGGTGACGCCCCACGCAACGATGTCTTCGATCCGATCGCCGCCAACGGCGCATTTCTTGCACAAGCCATGCCCCGTTTTGTCGACCTCGACGTACTCCTGCGCGCACACCGCCTGGATCGCCTTACGCGAGATAAGCCCTCTCGCGACGGTTGAGACGGCCGCGCGCACGCCATTGCACCCGGGTTGAGGTTACGGCTTAACTAGCGCGCAACAACGCAAGCGAGCCGTCTCATGCAGGATCACCTTTCCAATGCCCTCCGGGGGACGGGGTTGCCGTCCCTTGCCCCTCTGCCTGCCCAATCGGCCGAAGCGGTCGCTTCCCTGCTGGAGCTCTGCCCCGCCCACGCGGAAACGCCCCTCGTCCCGGCCCCGGAGATCGCGCGCGCTGCGGGCGTCGCGGCCCTGTGGATCAAGGACGAGCGCGGGCGCATGGGGCTGGGCTCATTCAAGGCGCTCGGCGCCGCGCACGCCATCGCGCGTGACGCCAGTGCTGCGATCGAGGGCGACGCCTGGGCGAGCGCCTTGCACGGGCGCACCTATGTTACGGCAAGTGCCGGAAATCACGGGCTTTCAGTCGCTGCGGGGGCGCGCGCCTTTGGCGCGGCAGCGGTGATCTATCTTGCCGAGACCGTCCCCGCCGCCTTCGCCGAGCGGCTTGAGGCGCAGGCCGCACGAACGGTCCGCGCAGGCGCGACCTACGAAGAGAGCATGGCCGCCGCCGCATCAGCCGCCGACGATGCGGGCTGGACCCTCCTCTCCGACAGTTCATGGCCGGGATACACCGAATTGCCCTACCGGGTGATGGAGGGCTACCTGCAGATGGCGGAGGAAGCGGCCGCACAGGCCCCTGCCCCGCCAACCCATATCATTCTTCAGGCCGGGGTGGGCGGCATGGCGGCGGCGGCGGCGGCCCATGCGCGCGCCACGTGGGGCGATGACCCAATGATCATCGTCGTTGAACCGGAGGCCGCCCCGGCACTGATCGAGAGCCTCCGCGCGCGCCGGATCATCGAGACGCAGGGCCCCGTTTCGGCAATGGGGCGGCTGGACTGCAAGACCCCTTCGATGATCGCCCTTGCAGGGTTGGCGCGCGATGCGGACCATTTCGTCACGATCTCCGAGGAAGAAGGAGCGGCTGGCGCTGCCGCCCTTGCCGCCCACGGCCTTGCCACGACCCCGTCGGGCGCGGCGGGCGTGTCAGCCTTGATCGCCGGGCTGCCCGGCGTGGGCGACGATGCCCGCGTCCTTGTCTATGTCACCGAAGGCCCGGAGGATGGCTGAGGCCGGCGCCGCCTTTCCGCCGGAGGAGTTCGAGGCCCGCATCGACCGCCTACAGCGCGGCATGGCCGAGGCGCAGATCGCCGCGCTGTTGCTGACAAGCCCGGCGGATGTGTTTTACACGACCGGGTTCCTGACTCGCTTCTGGGAGAGCCCCGCACGCCCGTGGTTCGTTGTCGTGCCGTCCGACGGCGCGCCCGTCGCGGTGATCCCGGCAATCGGCGCAGGCCCGATGGGCCGCACTTGGGTGCAGGACATCCGGACATGGGACGCCCCGGACCCGGAGGACGACGGCGTCACGCTCCTGGCTCAGACGCTCGCGGAGCTGGTGCCGGAAGGTGCCGCGATCGGCGTGCCGATGGGGCTGGAGACCCATCTCAGGATGCCGCTCGCCGACTACGCGCGCCTCGGTGCCGCTCTGGCCCCGCGTCGGATGTGCGACGCGACAGCAATCGTTCACCGGGTGCGGGAGGTCAAATCGGAGGCCGAGATTATCCGTCTTCGGACCACCTGCACCATCGCCGGTGCCGCCTTCGCGCGCGTGCCCGAGATCGCCTCTGCCGGTACGCCGCTGAGCACCGTGTTTCGCCGCTTTCAGGCTGCCCTGCTCGAGGCCGGGGCCGATTGGGTCAGCTATCTGGCTGGCGCCGCCGGCCCGGACGGCTACGGCGACGTGATCTCTCCGGCGACGGACGACCCGCTCGCGCCCGGTGATGTCCTGATGCTGGATACCGGCGCCGTGCACGCCGGCTATTTCTGCGACTTCGACAGGAACTATGCCGTCGGCCCGCCGAGCGATGCTGTCCGCCGGACCCACGCCGCGCTGCACGCCGCCACCGATGCGGCGCTCGCTGAGGTGCGGCCCGGCATGACCGCACGCGACCTTCACGGCGTGCTGACGCGCGCATTGGAGCAACAGGGCGCGGTCCCCGGGGGCGGCCGACTGGGGCACGGTCTGGGGGTGACGCTGACGGAGTGGCCTTCGCTGACCCCCAAGGACAGAACGAAGCTGCGCGCGGGAATGGCTCTTACCCTGGAGCCCTCGGCATATGTCGCCAACGGGCAGCTCCTTGTCCACGAAGAGAACATCGTGTTGCGCGACGACGGGGCCGAACTGCTGTCGCCGCGCGCGCCGCTTGATATGCCGGAGCTTCCGACATGAGCCATGCTCCCTACCGCCTCACAGACCCGATCGGTGCGCGTGCGACACTCGGCCTGGTGGTGCTGCAAACCGACGAGACGATCGAGCATGACGCCGCCCGTCTCTGCGCTGCGCCGGATATCGCGCTGCACGTGAGCCGGGTTGCGATGGCGCCGGAGCTCTCGCCGGAGACCATCCACGAAATGGACGGCGATCTCGCCCGGGCGGCGGGCCTCTTGCCCAGCGCGGCCGAGTTCTCAAGCGTGGCCTATGCCTGCACCTCCGGCACCGCTCACATCGGCGCGGAGCGCGTGGCGGATCACCTGCGGGCGGCCACGGGGACGCGGGCCGCAACGGATCCGATGAGCGCCGCTCTTGCCGCGCTCCGGGCCCTGGGCCGCACCCGCATCGGGCTGGTCTCGCCCTATGTCGAGCGCGTCGCGGGCCCTCTCGCGGACACTTTCGAGGCTCAGGGCGTCGCGGTGGCCCGGCGTGTCTCCTTTGGCGAGAAGGTCGAGGCAAACGTCGCGCGGATCGACCCCGCTTCGATCCTCGAGGCGGCACTGGGGGTGGGAGACGCCGACGATACCGAGGCCGTGTTCCTCTCCTGCACGAACCTGCGCACCCTCGACATCCTCGAGGCCGCGGAAACGCGCCTCGGCAAGCCCGTGATCAGCTCGAACCAGGCACTGATATGGCACATGCTCGTGCAATCCGGCCTCGCCGCCGCGCCGACGCCCTTCCGCCCCGGCCAGTTGCTCCACCGCTTCCCGACAGCATCCCTGTAGCGCCGCCCCACCGCGGGGGCTTGCACTGGCGCTGTCCACAAGGCATCCCCGGACCATGTCAGACGCGCAATTCTTCGGCTATGGCAGCCTCGTCAATCCCGCGACCCACGGCTATCACAATGCCCGCCCGGCCCGGCTCGCGGGCTGGCAGCGCCGCTGGGTTTCCACCTCGCTGCGCCCCGTCGCGTACCTCTCGGTCGAGCCGGCGGACGCCGAGATCGCCGGCCTCGTCGCCGAAGTCCCGGACGGGGACTGGAGCGCGCTCGACGCCCGCGAAGCAGCCTACGACAAGCATCCCGTCACGGTGCAGCTCCATGCCTGCGGATCCGACAGTGCAGCGCGTGTCTATGCCGTGGCGCCGACGCATGCCGCTCCGCCCGACACCGCGCACCCGGTGCTGCTGTCCTACATCGATACGGTCGTACAGGGCTTTCTGGAGATCTTCGGCGAAGCTGGCGTGGCGGCGTTCTTTGCCACGACGAAAGGCTGGCACTGCCCGATCCTGGACGACCGCGCGGCCCCCCGGTACCCGCGCGCCACCGTTCTCGCTCCGCCCGAGCGGGCGCTGGTCGATCGCCACCTAGCGGCGGTGGTCGAATAGGCTCATGAGCCGCACCTGCGGGCGGTACGCGGCGGGCACCCCGTCCGTGACCTGCGCACCCCGCTCCTGCGCGCGCATCGCCCCGGCGACAACCCAGGCCGCGACCCCGGCAAAGAGCACGCCCCCCAGCGCCTGGCCGATCAGCACACCGGGCGCCCCGTAGAGCGCCCCGCCCACAGCCACGAACGGCACCACACCGAGGGTATGCCGCCCCCAGTTCACCAGCGTGGAGCGCAGCGGATAGCCCATGTTGTTGCACGCCGCGTTGGACACGAAGATCGCCCCGTTGAAGAAGAAGGCGAGCGCCAGCGGCCCGCAAAAGAGAAACAGCAACTCCTGCGTGATCCCGTCGGCCGCGAAAAGCCCGGCCAGCGGCCAGCGCAACGCAAAGAGACAGGCCGTTGCCAGCACGACGTAGAGCCCGCAAAAGAGGAGCCCGTCCCGGTAAGCCTCGCGCACCCGATCGGGCTTTCCGGCACCGAAGTTCTGCCCGATGATCGGTCCGATCGCACCCGAAAGCGCGAAGATCACCCCGAACGCCACCGGCGTAAGGCGCGCCACGATCGCCATGCCCGCCACCGCTTCCTCGCCGTAGGCCGCCATGGCGCGCGTGACATAGGCCTGCCCCACGGGTGTTGCGAGCTGGGTCAGGATCGCGGGGGCGGCGATCGTCAGGATCGGCGGCAACGCCCCCATGAGCGCCGCCGGGCCCGGAAGCCCCACCCCGCCGTGGAACCGGAAGAGCGGCAGCAGCCCGGTCGCCGCAATCGTCAGCCGCGCCGCAACGGATGCCAGCGCCGCCCCCGTCAGATCGAGCCCCAGCCCGAAGATCAGGATCGGATCCAGCACGAGGTTGACGAGAGCGCCGTAGATCGTGGCCATCATCGCCCGCCGGGCATCGCCATGGGCACGCAGGATCGCACCCCCCATCATGCCGACGATGAGAAACGGCAGCGACGGCACGATGATCGCAAGGTAGTGCACCGTCAGCTCGAGCGTCGGCCCGCTGGCCCCGACAAGGCGCGCAAGCGGCTCGAGGTTGACCCACACGGCCGCCGAAAAAAGCGCCGCGAAGATCACCCCCCAGACCAGCGCCGCAGAGGCCCGCGCCCGGGCCAATTCCTCGTCCCCCGCACCGAGCGCCCGCGCCACGAGCGCCCCCGCAGCGATGGCCATGCCGATCCCGAAGGACGTGGTGAAAAACAGGATCGCCCCGGCATAGCCAACGGCAGCCGCCAGCTCCGCCTTCCCCAGCATCGAGATGAAGACCATGTCGATGAAGTCGACGAGAAACACCGCGACCAGCCCGACGGACGATGTCAGCGCCATCACCGAGATGTGCCGAAAGAGGTTGCCTTCCAGAAAGACCGCGCGCGCGTCCGACATCCCGAATGCTCCTTCTCACCGCCGCGGAGCGCCTCGGCCAATACAAGGCACACCGCGTCCGCCGGAAGCTTGCGCCAATTGCAGGCCGGGCGCCCGGCCTTTCTTCATTGTGCGTCAAATATCCCCGCCGGAGGCATACCGTCCCCGCCACCGGCGCCGGCGGCGTTCACTGCCGGGGGCGGGCCTGCATCAGGGGCATGAAATCCGCCATCTCGGGTCCGCGAGCCCGGCCGGTCAGCGCCTTGCGCAACGGCATGAAAAGCCCCTTGCCCTTGCGCCCGGTCGCGTCTTTCACGTCGGCCGTCCAGCTTTGCCACGTTTCCGGGCCGTAGGGCGGCTCGGGCAGCCGCGCCAGTGCGCTCGCGACGAATTCCGCATCCTCGGGCGCGATCTCGGGCACCGCCCCGTCGCGCAGCACCGCCCACCAGGGCGCAATGTCGGCCCGGGTTTCGACGTTCTCGCGGATGACGGTCCAGAAGGCTTCGGCCAGGGCGTCGGGCACGCCGGCGGCGGCGACCTCGGCAGCCACCTCCGAGAGCGGCGCGGCGGCCAGCACGCGGTGGGTCAGCGGAAAGAGATCCGCTTCGTCGAACTTCGTCGGCGCCGCCCCGAAGCGCGACAGGTCGAACCCGTCGATCAGCTCCGCGTGGGAGCTGCGCAGCTCCAGCGGGTCCGACGAGCCGAGCCGGGCCATCAGCGACAGGAGCGCCATCGGCTCCACGCCGCGCGCCCGCAGGTCGCGCAGGGCCAGCGTGCCGAGGCGCTTCGAGAGCGCCTCGCCCTGCGGGCCGGTCAGAAGCGAGTGATGGGCGAAGGCAGGGGCGGTGTGGCCCAGCGCTTCGATGATCTGGATCTGGGTCGCGGTGTTCGTCACGTGGTCCGAGCCGCGCACGACATGGGTGATGCCCATATCCGTGTCGTCCACGACCGATGCGATCGTATAGAGCACCTGCCCGTCCGCGCGGATCAGCACCGGGTCGGAGACGGACGCGGCATCGATCGAGAGCGGGCCGAGGATGCCGTCGTCCCACTCGATCCGCGCGTGGTCGAGCTTGAAGCGCCAGACCCCGTTGCCGCGTTCGGCTCGCAGGACGTCGCGCTCCGCCTCGCTCAGATCGAGGGCGGCACGGTCATAGACCGGCGGACGCCCCATGTTGAGCAGCTTCTTGCGCTTCAGATCGAGCTCGCCCGGCGTCTCGAAGGCCTCGTAGAAGCGTCCCATTCCGCGCAACCGGTCGGCCGCGTCGGCATAGCGGTCGAGCCGCGAGGACTGCGTTTCGATCTTGTCCCAGCCAAGTCCGAGCCACTCGAGATCCTCCTGGATCGCGGCGGCATATTCCGGCTTCGAGCGTTCCGGATCGGTGTCGTCGAGGCGCAGAATGAACGTCCCGCCGGCCTTGCGCGCGATCAGCCAGTTGAAGAGCGCGGTGCGCAGGTTGCCGACATGCAGATAGCCGGTGGGGGACGGGGCGAAACGGGTAACGGTCATGGGCTCTCTCCTACCCGCGGCGCTCTTTCACAGGGCGGCCGATTTGTCCATATCAGGCACACCCCGAAGAGAGAGGCAGGACGGATGGCCGACACAGGCAACACAGGCACCGACAGCTCCGACGCGGCGCCCCAACGGGCAGACTGGGCGATCCGGACGGCGCCAAGCCTAGATGACATCGCCGCTTTGGCGGACGCGGCGCGCGCCAGCCTGCCCAGCGGGTTCGCCGCGGCCGCGGCAGAGGTGGCGATCCGGGTCGAGGAGTTTGCCGACGATGCCATGCTCGCCGATGTCGGCCTCGCCTCCCCGTTCGAGCTTACTGGGCTCTACGACGGCATCCCCCTCACCGAGCGCTCGGTGATGGACCAGCCCGACAGGCCGGACACGATCTGGCTCTTCCGCCGCCCGATCCTCGATGAATGGGCCGAGCGCGGCAACGAAGCGCTCGGCGCCCTCATTGCGCATGTCTATGTGCATGAACTGGCCCATCACTTCGGCTGGTCCGACGACGACATCGCGCGGATCGACCGCTGGTGGGAGTAGCCTTCCCCAAATCGGCCATATTCGCGCGCTAGGCGCCGCGCCATGGCACGCAGTTATTCCGCCACCTCCGGGCTTCCCCATCCGGTCCTGATCGGCGCGCTGTCGCTCATGGCGATGGCCGCGCTCTTTGGCGGCGACGCGCAAGACTGGATGGCAGGAAACAACCCCGCTCACATGGAGCGGTGGGCCGGAACGAACGACATGCTCGCCCCCGAGCCACCGGAACAGGCCTCCATCGACGCGGTGCCGCAGCCGCTTATGGCGCCCGGGTTCGTCGCCACGCCGTCCCATACGTTCGTGACGGAAGCGCTCGTCCTGTCGCGCCAAAGCTACGCGCGCGGAGTTTCGTCCAGAATTTCGCCGCTCGATCTGATGCTCGGCTGGGGTCCGATGTCGAACCCGGCCGTGCTCACGCACCTGCGCCTGCGCCAATCCGGCCGGTCCGGCTATGCCAGCACGGAGGCCGGTGCAGATGTCGACCTCGACGCCCTGTCGCCTTTCTGGGCCAACGTGCACATCCTGCCCGCCAGCCCCGGGATCGCGGAAGAGATGGCGCAGATCCGTGCCGGCGACGTGGTTCGCCTTGAGGGAACGCTGGCGAATGTCAGCGGCCCGGATGGCTGGATGTGGCGCACCTCCACTTCGCGCACGGACAAGGGCGTCGGCGCATGCGAGGTCTTGCTCGTGACGGCCGTCACACGCCTCTGATTTCACAGATGCACACTGGCTGTGCGCCAATGCGCAGCCAATAGCCGCGCGGCCCTCTACCTCCCACACACCAAAGGCCCACAGGGAGACCCCTCATGACGATGATCACGCGCCGCACCGCTTTGCTATCCGCCGCTGCAGCCCCCGCCCTCGCGCTCAGCGCCCCCACCATCGCCTCCGCCCAGGGAGCACCCGGCGCCGCAATGGCACGCGCGCGGGGTTTCGACCTCGGCTCCTTCAAGGTGACAACACTGCTGGCGGGGACCTTCCCGCGCGAGGAGCCGCAAGGGATCTTCGGGATGAATGTCTCTGCCGAGGAATTCGCCGCGGTTTCAGATGAGAACTTCATCGGCACGGACTCGACCCAGTTCTACTTTACGCCAACGGTCGTGAACACCGGGTCGGAGGTGATCCTCTTTGACACCGGCCTGAACGCCGAAGCCATGGCTGGCGCGCTCGGAGAGGCAGGATACGCCCCCGGCGACATCACCCACGTCGTCATCACCCACATGCACGGCGATCACATCGGCGGCATGACGACCGAGGCCGGAGACGCGACCTACCCCAACGCGGCCTACATCACCGGCCAGGCGGAGTTCGACCATTGGGCGGGCGCCGAGAACGACAATTTCGAGGCCAAGGTCCGCCCGTTCGCCGATCAGTTCTCGTTCCTCGGGGATGGCGATGCCGTCACTTCGGGTGTGACGGCCATGGCGGCCTTCGGTCACACACCCGGCCACATGACGTACATGATCGAGAGCGAGGGCCAGCAGCTTCTGCTCATCGCCGATCTTGCCAACCACTACGTGTGGTCGCTCGGCTATCCCGACTGGGAAGTGCGCTTTGACATGGACAAGGAAGCCGCCGCCGCCACGCGCCGCCGCGTGCTGGGCATGCTGGCGGCAGATCGTGTGCCGATGATCGGCTACCACATGCCGTTCCCGGCTGCGGGCTATATCGAGACGCGCGGTGAAGGTTTCCGCTACGTGCCGGTGTCCTACCAGCTGATGGGCGGCGCCTGAGCCCACGGGCGCCGCGCGTTCGCGGGTGGCGTCTGCCTCAGGTCGGCCGCACGTCCCACCGGGAGGCAAGGTCGGCCAAACCGGCGCTCACCAGCTCGCCGAGCACCGCTGCGTCGATCCGCGCAAGCCGTGTGATGTAAAGACACGACACGCCTTTGCGATGCGGCCCGAGCCTTTCGAGGATCGGGCCGAAATCCGCGTATCCCGGCATGACGTAGATCGAGATGGCTGCCTTGCGCAGGGCGAATCCCGTGGCGAGGAACGTGCCCGAATGGCCCGACCTGTAGGTGTAGCTGTAGCGCCCGTAACCGACGATGCCGCCGGTCCAGATCTCGGGCTGGTAGCCCGACACCTCGCGAAAGAGCGCATCGAGCACGGCACCTTCCTCGCGCCGCCGTTCGGGTTCGGCGCGGGCCAGAAAGGTGGCGGGGTGCTCTCCGGTCGGCTGTGTCTTGGCCTCTGTCATGGGGGCATGGTACCGCGACTCCGGTGCGCTTGCATCCGCCTGTCGACATGGCAGGGTCGGCGCCGCGACCAGCGGAGCAGAAGATGACCCCGATCCTCACCCTGACCCTCAACCCAACGGTGGACTATGCCACCTCGGCGGCGGCCATCGTGCCAGAGGTCAAATTGCGCTGCACCGAACCGCATGTCGATCCGGGCGGCGGTGGCATCAATGTCAGCCGTGCGATTCTGATGCTCGAAGGGCAATCGACGGCGCTTGTGTCGATCGGCGGCGGTACGGGCGCGCGCTTGCTGGAATTGCTGGCCCTTGAGGGCGTGCCGACGGTGGCGTTCCAGGGACCGGGCGATACGCGCCTGTCGTTCTCGGTCACGGATGGCGAGAGCGGCAAGCAGTTCCGCTTTGTCACTCCCGGCCCCGTCTGGGGCGAAGCGGATGTGGCGCGCGCTCTGGCAACTGTCGACCGCGCCGCGCATCCGGGCTCTTACGTTGTGCTCTCGGGCAGCCAGCCGCCGGGCGTCGCAAAGGATTTCCCGAAGATCCTCGCCAACCACGTCGAGAGCCACCGCGCACGGCTGGTGGTGGACACGTCCGGCCCGGCGCTGCGCAATCTCGTCGATGCGCCGCACGACCCGCTTCACGTGCTGCGCACCGACGATGTCGAGGCCGAGGACATCGCGGGCCACGCCTTGCCAACCCCGGCGGACACTGCCCGCTTCGCGCATTCCCTCATCGGCAAGGGCGTCGCGGAGGCGGTGATATTCGCGCGCGGCGCCGAAGGATCTGTCCTTGCGACGGCGGGTGGCGCATGGCTGGCCCGCCCCGCCAAGGTGCCCGAGGTGTCGAAGGTCGGTGCGGGCGACAGCTTCGTTGCGGGCTTCACCCTGTCGCTGGCCCGCGGCGAAGGGATGCCCGAAGCACTGCGCTACGGGGTGGCGGCGTCGGCGGCGGCCGTGGCGACCGAAGCCACCCGGTTGTGCCCGCTCGAAGATGTGAACCGGCTGCTTCCGGAATGTACGGTCGAGGACGTGCCATTCTGAGCCGAACGGATGACAGCGGAGGGCGGGCGCGCTACCTCCCCGCCATGACAGACCCCAGAATGCCCCGATGAGCCGCGCGGAGCGGCGCCGCGCCGCCTCCAGCCAACGCGGCAGCGCCGTTGCCGATGTACCGGGGCTGCTCGCACGCCTGAAAGCGGCCAAGCTTCCCGGCACGCCGGGTGGCCTCGCCGATCGCGCGCGCAAGGCGCTTCTGGCTTATGTCGAGAGTGCGGCCGCCCACGGGATGCCGTTTGCCGAGATCGCAAGGCGGCTGTCCGATGGGCGGGCGGCCTGCACCGTTTCCGAGGTCGAAACCCGCGAGGCGGAGGCGCGCGGTGCCGATCCGGCCAAGGGGGCGGCCTGTGCTGCGGGCTGTGCCTTCTGCTGTATCCTGAATGGCGAAGACGGCGGGACCATCACCCGGAGCGAAGCCGAACGCCTGCACGCCGCGCTCGCGCCGCTGAAAGGGGCTCCGGACGGCCGCGCGTGGCATCCCCGCGGCTGTCCGGCGCTCGATCCAGAGACGCGGATGTGCCGGGCCTACGCCGCGCGCCCCGCGATCTGCGGCGCGTTCCACTCCACGGATGCGGCGGCGTGTGAGGCCAATGCGCAGGGCGAGCCCGTGCCGGGCGCGCGCCTCGCCGGTGCACACCTGACCTACCTCGCCGCCCACGGGCTGGCGCGCGCGGCTCTGGCCGGGCGCATGCGGGTGGAGACCTTCGCGCTCTTCGATGTCGCCGCCGCCGCGGTGGAGGGCGACGCCCTCGATGGGGCGCTGTCGCGCGCGCGCCATGCCCCCGGCGCGTTGGATGCGGAGCGCCGCCGCACGGGGCGGGCCCTGGCCGCACGGCGCTAAGGCCAATCGATCGGGTTGCGTCTCGCACCTGAGGGCCTACCCTAAGCGAATGGACGTTTCACAACGAAAAGACCCGCTCGCCCTGATCTCCCAGTCGGACAAGGAGCGGCTCACGACCGGACGGCACGACGACCCGTTTTCCGCGCTCGGGCCGCATCGGCGCGGCGACGCGCTTCATGTCGCTGCCTTTCTGCCCGGCGCGACCGAGGTCGCGGCCGTTGTGGACGGCGAAACGTTGCCACTGGCAACCTCCCGCGCGTGGCCGGGCTTCTTCGCCGGGCCGATCCCGAACGCGGAGTACAAGCTCAAGGCGACCTTCGGTACGACGGAGCACACTTTCGACGATCCCTACCGCTTTGGCCCGATGATCGGCGAGCAGGACGAATACTACTTTGCCGAAGGCTCTCACCAGCGCATCTGGCGGGTACTCGGCGCTCATGTCTGCACGCATGAGGGCATCCGTGGCACGCACTTCGCCGTCTGGGCGCCGAATGCGCAGCGCGTCTCGGTGGTTGGGGCGTTCAACACATGGGACGGGCGGCGCAACGCGATGCGGCGGCGCGGCTCCACCGGTGTGTGGGAGATCTTCCTGCCCGGCATCGGCGAGGGCGAATCCTACAAGTACGAGATCGTCGGGCCCTCGGGCGAGATGCTGCCCCTGAAGGCCGACCCGGTGGGCTTCGGCTCCGAGCATCCGCCGGCCAATGCCTCCGTCGTGCGCGATATCACCGGCTATGGCTGGGACGACGGCGCATGGATGGAGGGCCGTGCCAAACGCAACGCGCGCACGGCGCCGATCTCGATCTACGAGGTGCATCTCGGCTCCTGGACGCGCAAGGCCGACAACCGGCGGATTTCCTACAAGGAGGCCGCGGCAGAGCTCGTGGCCTACGTCGCAGACATGGGCTTCACGCATATCGAGTTCTTGCCGCTCTCGGAGTATCCGTTCGACGGCTCGTGGGGCTATCAGCCCGTGGGTCTCTTTGCACCGACGATCCGGCATGGCCCACCGCACGAGTTCCGCGATCTCGTGGATGCCGCGCACAAGGCCGACCTGGGTGTGATTCTCGACTGGGTGCCCGGCCATTTCCCAACCGACGCCCACGGGCTTGGCCAATTCGACGGCACACCACTCTACGAACACGCAGACGCGCGCGAGGGCTTCCATCAGGACTGGAATACGCTGATCTACAATTTCGGCCGCCGCGAGGTGGAGAATTTCCTGACCTCCAACGCGCTCTACTGGCTTGAGGAATACCACGTCGACGGGCTGCGGGTGGATGCCGTGGCCTCGATGCTCTACCGCGATTACTCGCGCAAGGAAGGCGAGTGGATCCCCAACAAGGACGGCGGGCGCGAGAACTACGAAGCCATCGGCATGATGCAGCGCATGAACACGACCGTCTATGGCGCCACGCCGGGCATCCTGACGGCGGCGGAAGAAAGCACGTCCTATCCCGGCGTGTCCCAGCCGGTTGACGCGGGCGGGCTCGGCTTCGGCTACAAGTGGAACATGGGGTGGATGAACGACACGCTCGTCTACATGGGCAAGGAGCCGATCCACCGCAAACACCACCACAGCCAGATGACATTCGGGCTGGTCTATGCCTTCTCGGAGAACTTCATCCTGCCGATCAGCCATGACGAAGTCGTCCACGGCAAGGGCTCGCTCTACCAGCGGATGCCCGGCAGCCATGAGGACAAGCTCGGCAACATGCGGGCCTATTACGGCTACATGTGGGGGCACCCGGGCAAGAAGCTGCTCTTCATGGGCCAGGAGTTCGGCCAGCGCGAGGAGTGGAACTACGAGGAATCGCTCCCCTGGGGCCTTTTGCAGGATCCGGGCCACGAAGGCCTGCGCCGCCTCGTGCGCGATCTCAACACGCTCTATCGGGGCGAGCCGGCGCTGCACTACCGCGATACCGACCCCGAAGGGTTTCAGTGGATCGAGGCGAACGACGAGGATGCCTCTGTCTTCGCGTGGCTGCGGCGGGGTGGTCCGGAGGACCGCGAGGTCGTCGTTGTGGTGAACTTCACGCCCGTGGAGCGCAATTACCGGCTCAATCTGCCGCTCGCAGGCCGCTGGAAGGAAGCGCTGAACACCGATGCCTCGGTCTATGGCGGCGGGGACCGTGGGAACATGGGCGGGATCGACGCGCAGAGCCCGGGCCAGCATGGCTTTGCCGCGGCCGCGGATGTCTACTTGCCGCCCTTCTCCGCGCTCTTCCTCGTGCACGAAGGCTAACCCCGGACTACGGAGACCGAGATGAAAGACGACGAAACGCTGCCCCTCGCGGCGCGCCTTTCAGTGGATATGGACGCGGCGCAGGGCTTGGCTGACACCGCCCTTGCGCTGATGAACACTGCCGAGACGTCCTTTGACGCTGAACGCGCCATCGCCCGGTCGCTGGGCGGGCTGGTGGATGGCGATGCGGCCACCTTCGGCTTCTGGACACCGGAGCTTCTTGATGCACGCGTGCCGAAGGGCGACGTGTTTCTCGAGGTGATGGCCCCCGTCGAGCCGCTGGACCTGACGCGCGCGCGCCAGGAGGTCCGGTTTGAAACAGCGTATCTGCCGGTCCAGCGGATCGAGGCGCATACCTTTGCCGCCGTGCGCGGCATGCGCGCGGGCACGCGCGACAGCCTGGGCGATTTCTACGCGCTTGTCTGGCGTGACGGCGAGGGGGAGTGGCACCGCATCCTCGACCCGCTCGCCGCCTCCCTGCCCTTCGGTGCGTTTGCGCCCGCCGAGCTATACGACATCGCCTCGATCGACCGGACGCGCAGTGACCGCGCCTATTTCGAAGCGCGCAAGGGGCCGGAGCCGCACAAGTTCGGCCCGCCAACCAACATCCTGCAAATCCACGTGCCCACCGCCACGGCAGGGGGCACGCTGGCCTCCCTGACCCGCCACTACGAGCGGCTGGGGGAACGACTGGCGGCGGGCCTGCCCAAGGAGCCGGCAGACGAGATCTTCCTAGGCTACGATGCGGTTCAGCTTCTTCCCGTCGAGCCGACCACGGTCTACGAGATGGGGCCGTCCTTCTGGCAGGAGGTTTCGCGCGAGGCGACCGGCTATGTCGACGTGACCGTGCTCCGGCCGGACACCACGAACTGGGGCTACGACGTGGTGATCTCGGGCATGGCGGCGGTGAACCCTGTTCTTCTGGAAAGCGGGCGCCCGGACGAGCTGGCGGATTTCGCGGCCGTCCTGCACAACTTTTCGAACAGGCCCAAGGCTTTGATCCTCGACGTCGTGTTCGGCCACGCCGACAACCAGGGGCTCGACGCGCTCAACAGGCACTTCTTCGCCGGGCCGAACATGTACGGCCAGAACCTCGACTACCAGAACCCCGCGGTGCGGGCGATCCTGCTGGAGATGCAACGCCGCAAGGTGAATTTCGGCGCCGACGGCGTCCGCGTCGACGGTGCGCAGGACTTCAAGTGGTGGGACGGCGCGGCGCAGGAGCTCAAGCACGACGACGATTACCTGCAGAGCATGGCCGACGTGGTGCAGGAGGTCGCGGGCACCGAGTACCGCCCGTGGTTCATCTTCGAGGACGGCCGCCCGTGGCCCGAGGAGGATTGGGAACTCAGCTCCTCCTACCGCTCGGTGATCGAGACGCAACGCGACGACGACGTGTTCCAGTGGGGGCCACTGACGTTCGCCCACAACACGCCGTTCCTCTACACGTTCTGGCTGTCGAAGTTCTGGCGCATCCGCGAGATGCTGGACGTCGGCTCGAATTGGATCTCGGGCACGTCGAACCACGACACGCTGCGACGCGGTACGCAAGTGAGCCCCAAGCTCAACATCAATACCCGCCTCGGCGACACCAAGATGGAGATCCTCGACAAGGCCTACGACAACCCCGTCGTGCACATGCTGAGTTATGCCGCCCTGCCCGGCGTGCCGATGGACTTCATCAACGCCTCCGCGCGCGCCTCGTGGGGCTTCATCCGCAATCAGGACGACCGCTACGGCGTAAAGGTGGTGGCGGAGGAAGCGATTAGCCTGAAATGGCAGGTCGACGCCTATGCATACTCGGTACCCGGCAATTTCCAGCGTCTGAAGGAGATGGGCTACGAAACGCGGGAGGATCTGGCGCGGTTCATGGAGTTCCTGCCCGCGCTGGTGGAGGTGACGGATTACGATCTTGACGAGATCGTGCGTCTGCTCAACCGCCCCGAGCCTCAGCTGGCGGGGCCGGAGCGCTTCACCGTCGAAAATCTCAAGGAGATCGCGCGCGCGTGGATGGACGATATGCACGAGTACTGCAATGTCGTGCACTCGCTGTCGTCGCTCGAGCCAACACAAAGCGCCTTCATGCTGGCGCTGCGCAATTTCCGGCGGGCCCGCCCCTGGCTCTGCCGGAACTACGGACCAAAGGATCACTTCGACTATCTGCGCCCGCTCGAAGGGCGCACCGTCTTTACCTCACTCCGGCATGGTCCGGATGGCGAGCAGGTCTATTCGGTCATGCACATGGAGGGCAAACCGACCCACGAGATCGACCCGCTTCAGCTCGACATTCCCGGTATCGACGGGTTCGGCTGGGACCTTGCGTTGCGCACGCCCGACATTGGCAACGACTACATCCATGGGCCGATCACCCTGCGCGATTCCATGGGCCTGGTCTTCACGCGTAAGCCAACGCGCTAGGCCCGTCGCTTGCGCTCAACAGAGCCTCACGCCCCGAGGGGTTGGGGGCCGCGCAACGATCTCCTGCCGCCCTGTGCCTAGCGGGCCCTCCCGGTGCTCCGCATCGGGGGATGGGGCCGCGCTATCCGGGGCGTGCCTGCTGTTTCGCGGGCACGATGGGCGCGGACGGGTTCAGGGCACCGGTACGCGGCGGCGCGGGTTTCGCTCGGATCACGACCGCCGAGCCCACGCCCGAAGCAACGGGCCCGGCAACAACAGCCCCGGCAGCAACAGACCCGACGTTGGGGTGGCGATTGCCCGGGGCTGGCCTCACCACCCCCGAGCCGTTTGCGCAGGTCGAGACGCCGGTCAGGCGCGCAAGCGTTCGTTCGCCGGATCCCAGAACGGGAGGGCATGGGTGGTGACCGGCCGCTCCTCGCCATAGATCTCGACGGTCAGCTCCGTGCCCGGCTCCGCCAGATCGGCGCGCAGCATTCCGATGCCGAGCGATGCGCCGACACGGAAGCCCCAGGCCCCGCTTGTCACTTCACCGACGACTTCCCCGTCTTTCTTGAGCAGCGCCATGTATGGCGCGTCCGACTCCCCGGCGTTCACTACAAGCCCGACGGCGCGGCGCTCCGGCCCCGCCTCGTGCTGGGCAAGAAGCGCATCGCGCCCCGGGAAATCGTTCTTCTTGAAGTCGATGAAGCGTTCGAGGCCGGCTTCGATGAGCGTGTAGTCCGTCGAAAGGTCGCCCTTCCAGGCACGGTAGCCCTTTTCGACCCTGAGCGAGTTGAGGGCGTACATGCCGAACGGCTTTGCCCCCGCCGCCGTGAGCGCATCCCAGAGCGCCGGGGCGTCTTCGGGCGCGCAATGTACCTCCCACCCGAGTTCGCCCGCGAAGGACACCCGCGCGAGCGTGCACGGCTTGCCCGCAACCGCTCCCTCGGTGCTGACGCTGAGCCACGAGCGTTGCAGGTCGTGCCCGTCGTTGAGACCGTCGAGGATCTCGCGCGCCTTCGGCCCCGTCACCAGCAGGCATTCGCGGTCATCGCTGAAATCGGTGATCGTCAGCCCCTCGGGCAGATCACGCTCGATGAACGCGCGGTCGTGCCATTGCGCGAGTGCGGCCGTGACGAGCACGACCTCCTCGTCGGAATGGACCGTCACGGACGTCTCGGTGACAATCCGCCCCCGGCTGTCTGCGAAATACGCCAGGCCGATGCGGCCGGGCTTGGGAAGGCGCGACGCGGTCAGGCTGTCGACATACGCGCGCGCGCCGGAGCCCTTGATCTCGAGCCGGGTGAAACCTGAGATGGCGATCACACCGCACGCATCGCGCACGGCCTCGGCTTCCTCGCGGACGCGCTCGTGCCATGGGCCGAGACGTGCCCAGGTCTGGGTTGCGTCCTCGGACGTGTCGTCTCCGGGAGCGGCGAACCAGTTGGCACGTTCCCAGCCGTTATAGGCGCCGAAGACGGCACCCGCTTCGGCAAGGCGGGAATGCAGCGGCGAGAGCTTCTTGCCGCGCCCTTCGGGCCACTCGTGATGCGGGAAGTGCATCGCGTATTCGTGGCCATAGACCTCCTTGGCCTTCGCCAGGCAATACGCGTCATCGGCATAGGCGGTGTAGCGGCGCGGATCGATCGACCACATGTCCCATTCCGTTTCGCCTTCGGTGATCCATTCGGCAAGAACCTTGCCCGCGCCCCCGGCCTGCGCGATGCCAAAGGTGAACACACAGGCTTCAAAGGCGTTCGGCACCCCCGGCATCGGGCCGACGAGCGGAAAACCGTCGGGCGCGTAGGGGATCGGGCCGTTGATGACCTTCGACAGACCCGCTTCGGCCAGAAGCGGCACGCGGGCCATCGCGTCTTCGATGTACCACTCAATTCGGTCGATATCGTCCTGGTAGAGCTGGAAGCTGAAATCTTCCGGCATCGGATCTTGCGTATCGGTCCAGTGCGCGCGGCAGTTGCGCTCGTAGGGGCCGAGGTTGAAGCCGTATTTCTCCTGCCGCAGGTAATACGACGTGTCGGGGTCACGCAGGAGCGGCAACTTGTGCCCCTTGTCCTTGGACCACGTTTCCACCGGTTCCACGTTCTCGAAGAGCAGGTATTGGTGGCTCATCACGGCCATCGGCACCTGCCGACCGCCGTAGGGGTAGAACCACTCGCCGACCTTTTGCGCATAATAGCCCGCCGCGTTGACGACGAACTCCGCGCGCACTTCGCCCTTGGGCGTCTCGATCACCCATTCCCCGTTCTCGCGGCGCACCCCCGTGGCCGGGCAGAAGCGGACAATCGTCGCGCCGAGATCCCGCGCGCCTTTGGCGAGCGCCTGGGTGAGCTGGGCGGGGTCGATATCGCCATCGACCGGATCCCACAGCGCACCTTCGAGATCATGCGTTTCGATGAAGGGGTAGAGGCCGGGCAGATCGGAGGGCGTCAGCATCTCCATGGCCGTGCCTTGCGCGTTGCCCATCGCGGCGACGTGGGCGAATTCCTGCACGCGCTCGCGGGAATGCGCGAGTCGGATGGACCCGGAAACGTGGTAGTTCATCGGGTAGTCCACCGCCTCGGCGAGGCCACGGTAGAGCTCGGTCGAGTAGCGCTGCAGGTTCATCATCGACCACGAGGCCGAAAACGTCGGCACGTTGCCCGCCGCGTGCCACGTGGAGCCCGCGGTCAGCTCGTTCTTTTCGAGCAGCACACAGTCTGTCCACCCCGCCCTGGCGAGGTGGTAGAGCGCGGAGGCGCCGACAGCGCCGCCCCCGATGATGACCACACGGGCGGTCGAGGGAAGATCCGCCATGCGCTCAGCCTCCGAATACGCGGCCGAGCGCGCCGTCGACGGCGTCGGTCAGTTGGTCGATATCGTCCGGCATCGCGATCAGCGCGGGGCTGAAGCAGAGCGTGTTGTTGTAGCCCGGAAGCGAGCGGTTCGTGGCGCCGATGATGATGCCCTGCCCCATGCAATCGGCAACCACCGCCTGCACTTTCTTTTCGTGCGCGGGCTCCTTGGTGGCCCGGTCCGCGACCAGCTCGGCCCCGCAAAAGAGGCCCTTGCCGCGCACATCGCCGATCACGGCGTGCTTTTCCGCGAGTGCCTCGAGGTTCGCGACCAGACGCGCGCCCATGGCCGTGGTATTCTCCAGAAGGCCCTCGTCTTCGATGATACCCATGTTCTCGATCGCCGCCGCGGGGCCCGCGGTGCAGCCGCCGAAGGTGGAGATGTCGCGGAAGTAGTCGAGCGGATCGTCCGGTGACTCCTTGAACATCTCGAAGACCTCTTCGGTCGTGACCATGCAGGCGATGGCCGCGTAGCCGGAGGCGACGCCCTTGGCCATCGTGACGAAATCGGGCTTCACGCCGTAGTGTTGATAGCCGAACCACGAGCCGGTGCGGCCCACGCCGCAAACGACCTCGTCGATATGCAGCAGGATGTCGTACTTCTTGCAGATCTCCTGCACGCGCGGCCAATAGCCCTCGGGCGGCACGATCACGCCGCCACCGGCCGTCACCGGCTCGAGGCACAGCGCGCCGATTGTATCGGGGCCTTCGCGCAGGATCACCTCTTCGATCTGGTCGGCGGCCCACTCGCCATAATTCTCCGTCTCGACCTGCGCGCGGTACTCCATGCAGTGCGGCACGGGAATGAAGCCGGGCGCGAAGGGCCCGTATTGCGCGTTGCGCTCGTGCTGGCCGCCAGCGGACATCGTAGCGAGCGTCGAGCCGTGGTAATCGCGCTCGCGGTAGAGGATCTTGTGCTTCTTGCCGCCATAGCGCTTGTGCGCGATCTGGCGGACCATCTTGAACGCCTTCTCGTTCGCCTCCGAGCCCGAGTTCGTGTAGTAAACGCGGGCCATGCCCGGCATCTTGGCGATCAGCATCTCGGCAAAGCGCGCGCCCGGTACGGAGCCCGCGGAATTGGCGAAGTAGTTCAGCTTCACGAGCTGGTCGCGGACGGCATTGGCAATCCGCTCGCGGCCGTAGCCGACATTAACCGTCCAGACGCCGCCTGACACGCCGTCGAGGTGCTCCTTGCCGTTCTGATCCCAGACCCGGATGCCCCGGCCCTCAACGATGATCTTGGGATCATTCGTTTCGAACGGTTTGTGCTGGATCAGGTGATGCCAAAGATGCGCACGGTCGGCTTCGATAACGTGAGTGAGATCGTTCGGGCTGTAAGAGATGTTCATTGCGCGCTCCATCGGGTTGCGGCCTGGGATGCCGCAAGGTGAGCAAAGATCCCGGCTGGCGATAGGGCCAATGGCAGGCATTGCATAAGTCCAGATTGGAGCTACGCTGCGAAACAGACCCACACCGGGTGTTTTCCGCCGAGGCCCTTCATGACCGTGCCGATCGAGAGCTTCTTCCTGCTGCCCGAGCGCGACGGCACATTGCAGCAGCGGATCAAGCGTCAGGTCGTGGAGGGCGTTCTCTCTGGGCGGTTTCCCAGGGGCGAGCGGCTGCCCTCGACGCGGGCTCTCGCCCGGCATCTCGGGATCAGCCGGATCACCGTGGCCTTCGCCTACACCGACCTCGTGGCCGACGATTTTCTCGTCTCCCGGGGGCGCTCGGGCTACTACGTGTCGGCCAGCGCACCGCGGACACCAGACCTGCCACACCAGCCTGCGCCATCTCCGGGCGGCCTCGACTGGTCGCGCCTGATCCGCAGGAAGCCGCCCGCCCCGACGCGGGTCGACCGGCCAACCGACTGGCAGCGCTATCCCTACCCGTTCATCTACGGCCAGCCGGACCCGACGCTGTTTGACAACGCGAACTGGCGCCAGTGTGCGCTGCAGGCGCTTGGACGGCGGGAATTCGATGCGCTGACGGCAGATCACTACGAGCGCGACGACCCGCAGCTCGTGGAGTACCTTCTGCGTCACATCCTGCCACGGCGGGGGATCGCTGCGGGCCCGGAGAACGTGTTGCTGACGCTCGGCTCACAGAACGCGCTGTGGCTGACGGCCCAGTTGCTGCTGACGCCGCGCCGGACCGCCGTGATCGAGAACCCCGGATACACGGGGCTGCGCGACGTCCTCGCGCAAACCGGCTGCCGCACGGTGCCCGTCGACGTGGACGACGGGGGCTTGCCGCTCGACGCGCTCCGGCACGATCCCGACGTGATCTTCGTCACTGCGGGTCACCAATGCCCCACCGGGGTGACGATGCCGCTCGAGCGCCGCCGCGCGCTGTTGGCCCATGCGATCGATCGCGGATGCGTCCTCGTCGAAGATGACTACGAGTTCGAGATGGACAGGCCCGGGGCCGCAGGGCCAGCGCTGAAAGCCCTCGATGAGGCGGGGAGCGTGATCTATGCGGGGTCCTTTTCCAAAACGCTCTTTCCCGGGCTGCGCCTCGGCTACCTTGTGGCGCCGGAGCCCTTCGTGCAGCACGCGCGTGCGCTTCGTGGCACTGTCCTGCGTCATCCGCCCGGCGTGATCCAGCGCACCGTGGCGAGCTTTCTCGCGCTCGGCCACTACGACACGCAGATCAAGCGGATGCGCAAGGCGGTGCAGGCCCGACGGGCAGAGATGGACGACGCGCTCCGGGCCTATGGCCTCCTGACCGCGCGAAACCTGCCGTGCGGAGGATCCTCCTACTGGATGGCCGCGCCGGACGGGGTCGATACGGATACCCTGGCACTGCGGTTGCGCGCCAAGGGGGTCGTGATCGAGCCGGGGGCGGCCTTCTTCGACCCCGCCGCGCGCGACACCCGTCACTACCGCCTCGCCGTCTCGTCGATCCCCGCCGCCCGGATCCGCAGCGGCGTGGGCCTGATTGCGGACGAGATCGAAGCGATGCGGCAGGCATAGCGCCCCTTCGCGCCGTCCCTGCGGCCCTCGGCGGCTCAGCGGCTCAGCCGCAGGCGTATCAGGGCGCCTCGGCCTCGCTTTCCTGCACCTTCCGGGCCGCGCGGAAGCATTCGAGCGCCTGGGGCACGCCACAATAGATCCCGATGACGTGGATGATGGCGCGGATCTCGTCCCAGCTGACACCGTTGTTGCGCGCGCCCCGGCAGTGCAGCTCCCACTCGTGCATCTTGCCCAACGCACCGATCATGGAGAGGTTCATCATGCTGCGGGTCTTGGCGTCGATCACGTCGTCGCCCCAGCCAAAGCCCCAGCACCACGCTGTCATGGCCTCCTGAAACGGGCGGGAGAAGTCGTCCGCCGCCGCCAGACTCTTTTCCACGTAGGCGTCGCCGAGCGTGGCTTTTCGCTGTGCGAGCCCCTTGAGGAAGAGGTCTTCGTCAAACGTGCTCATGGGTCAGGTTTCCTTCTGGCTGGGCACGCTGAACGGGCCTCTGTGGGGGTGCTTGGGCAGATCGTCTTCGATCCGGAGCCACGGAACCCGCTCGGCCCAGTGGACGTGGGATTCCGGGACAAACAGCGCCGGGTCGTCGAGCGTTGCCGCATAGATGTGGATCTCGCCGGGCCAGCGCGTGGACATGTAGCTGAGAGGGGTGCCGCAATCAGCGCAGAACCCGCGCGTGGTGCCCGGAGAGGACGCCCGAAACGCGCGTTGCCCCTGCCAATCCACGCTCACCTTGGAAAAGCCGAGAAAGCTCGCCATCGGTGCGCCCGTCACCCGGCGGCAGCTCTCGCAATGGCAATGGGCCGACCAGAAGGGGGAGGACGTCGCGCGGTAGCGGATGGCGCCGCACGCGCAGCGCCCGGTCAGGCCGGGCATGCTTGGCTAGCCATCGATCCCCTCGCGCATCCACCGTTGCAGATGCAGGATAGAATGCTCGGAGTTCACGCCGCAACCGGGATCGACCACGAGCGGCCCCGGCACATAGCCGCGTGACGTCAGCCCGCGCTGGACGCTTTCGACGAGGCTGATGTCTTCCTCGACGGTGGTCGCGCGGTCCTGTTCGGCCATCCGGCGCACGGTCTCGTTGTCCTCTCCGCCGACGGAGTACCAGCCGCGCCACACCACCACCCGCCCGGCATCCAAGGGGCGCCAGTGGTAGGTGTTGAGCAAGTTACCCGGGTAGACCTGGAACGACACCATCGGCCACAGGAACCACGACGAATACCTGTCGTTGTTGGGCAGGCCGCTCTCGATGTCGTAGCTCATACGGTCGAGATCGGAGCATTCGGTGGTGTGGCGCAGGCAGTAGCCCTGCGGCTGGATATCGTAGGTCTCGGGCTTGATGACGCCGGTTGCGAAGGTCGGATGGTTGAGGGTGCAGTGATAGCACTCCGAATAATTCTCGACGGATACCTTCCAGTTGCAACGCTCGTGGATCTCGACCCATTCGAGCGGCTTCAGCTCCGCCCAGTGGGGAATGAAGCTTTCAAGCTCGGCGCGGACGTTCGGGAACCACGCCTCCATCTCGCGGGCGTCGGGATCGAGGTTGACGAAGATGAAGCCGAGGAAGAGCTCGGTCTTGACCTCCGTCAGGCAGATCTTCGATTTGTCGAAGCCGGGCACCGCGTTGATATTGGGCCCTGCGCGGAGCCCTCCGGTGAGCTCATAGGTCCAGGAGTGGTAGGGGCAGACGACGACCCGCGTGGTGCCCGTGCCGCTGACGAGTTGATGCGCGCGATGCTGGCAGACATTGTAGAAGGTGCGGATGACCCCATCGCGCCCCTTGATGCAAAAGAGGCTCTCGCCCGCCATCTCGAACGCGAAATAGTCGCCCGTGTTCTCGACCTGGCTGACGTGCCCCGCCAACTGCCATGTACGAGCGAGCAGGCCCAGCTTTTCCGCCTCGTACACCGCCGGATCGGTGTAATAGCGAGCCTCAAGCGAGCGGATCGGCTGAAGTTCCACGTTCATTCGGGATCCTCGGTGTAGATGCCAAGCTGGTGGCGGCGGCGATGGAAAGTCTCGACCCGGGCGACGATCTCTTCGTCGGCCACGGCGATCACGAAGCTCAGGAGCATTTCGAGCACCGCGATCGTGGCGACGGACGACGGGAAGAATTGCGGCGTGTCGGCGGAGACGACGAAGGCGTGGTCCGCACCGATGACGATCGGGCTCGCCGGGCTGTCGGAAATCGAAACGACCGTAAGCCCCTGCTCCCGCGCGATCCGCACGCCCTCGACCACCTCGGAGCGGAACGGGCGGCAGGTCATCGCGATCAGAACATCGCGTTTGTCCGCCCAGGCCAGATCGTCGACCGCCGTTGAGCCGGGGCGCGGGATCGCGTGAAAGTCGGTCATGCCCGTCGAGGCGAGATAGGTGAAGTTGCGCGCGTTGGAGCTGTTGACGCCCACGCCCAGCACGAAGATCTGCCGGCCGTTCCAGATCGCCTCGGCCGCCGCCTTGAGATCCTCCGCGCTGATCCTCGCGTAGGTGGCTTCGAGGTTCTGGATCGCGGCCCCTGCCATATCGGCATAGAGCCCGCCGAGATCGCCTGATTTGCGGATGTCCTGCAACCAGCGCGCCCGATCCGTGAAACTCGCCGCGCCCCGGCGGATGGCCTCGCGGAAAGGGGCGCGGAAATCCTCGTAGCCCTCGAACCCGACCTGCCGCGCCATCCGCACGAAGGTGTTGGGCTTGACCTTTGCCGCTTCCGCGATCTCCCGCACGGTGGAGACACCCACGTCGCGGGGGTTCTCCAGCACGTAGCGGGCAGCCTTCTGCGCCTCGGGCGTCAGTGCGTCCCATTCTGCGCCCAAGCGATCCAAAACCCGCTGCGATACATCTGTGCCATTCATGATTGACAGTGATACATATGTGCCCTAACCCTGTCGAGCAGATTTCGACACCCCTGCGCCTCCCCGCCAGCCCCTGCCCGCAAGGATCCCGCGATGTCCGACAAGCCCCTGCCCAGCCACGCCCGCGTCGTGATCGTCGGCGGCGGTATCATGGGCGTCGGCCTCGCGTATCACCTCAGTAACGAGGGCTGGGGTCCAGAGGTGGTCCTGCTCGAAAAGGCAGAGCTGACGAGCGGCTCCACATGGCACGCGGCGGGCCAGATCACGCATTCGACCTCGTCCTTCTCGCTGGGCAAATGCGTCGACTACAACATCGGCCTCTATTCCGGCGCGCTGGAGGCCGAGACGGGCCAGCCTGTAACGTGGCATGGCTGCGGCTCCTTCCGCCTCGCCTACACCGACGACGAGATGGACTGGCTGCGCCACACCCTCTCCGTCGCCCGGTCGCTCGGCTTCAACATCGAGCTGGTCGGGCCGGAGCGGGTGGCCGAGCTGCACCCGTTCTACAACCTCGACGGCGTGCTGGGCGCGCTGCACACCCCGGACGACGGCCATGTCGACCCGACGAACGTCACGATGTCCATGGCCGCGGGCGCGCGCGCCAAGGGCGTGCGGATCGTGCGGCGCTGCCGGACGACGAACATCACGCAGGATGCCTCGGGCGAATGGGTTGTCGAGACGGAGCGCGGCACGATCCGCTGCGCGCACGTCGTGAATGCCGGAGGCACCTACGCGCGCCAGATGGGTGAGTGGTCCGGCCTGCAACTGCCGATGACCTCCATGACGCACCATTACTTCGTCACCGAAAATGTGCCTGAATTCATGGATTTGGAGCTCGAACTTCCGGTGATACGTGATGATCGCAAGGTCTCTGGCTACATTCGCATGGAGCAGAAACGCGGGCTCATCGGGATCTACGAAAAGGCCAACCCCAACACCGTGTGGGAGGATCACTGCCCGTGGGAGGCGGAGAACGAGCTTTTCGATGCCGATTACGACCGCATCATGCCCTGGCTCGAGGAGAGCCTGAACCGGATGCCGATCTTCGCCGAGCTCGGTATCACCCGCGAGGTGCACGGCGCGATCAGCCACCCGCCCGACGGCAACCCGCTGATCGGCCCCGCGCCCGGCGTGCGCAATTACTGGTGCTGCTGCGGCACCCAGATCGGCATCGGCTGGGGCCCCGGCCTGACGCGCGAGCTGGCGCGCTGGATGGTCCACGGGGCGGCCGACATCAACATGCGCGACTACGATCCCCGCCGCTTCGGCGCCTACGCCACGAAGGACTGGCAGGTGATCAAGGCCAAGGAGGATTACTGCCTCCGCCACGAGATCCCGTTCCCCCACTTCAACCGCCTCGCCGGGCGCCCGATCAAGCCCTCGCCGATCCATGACCTGCTGAGGTCCAAGGGCGCTGTCTTCGAAGAGGTCTATGGCTTCGAGCGCCCGCGCTGGTTCGCCAAAGACGGCATCGCGCAGGAGGATCACTATTCTTTCCGCCGCAACGAGCTCCACGATCTCGTGGGGGCCGAGGTCCGTGCCGTGCGCGAGCGCGTCGGCATCATGGATGTGACCGCCTTCACGAAGGTGCTTGTGGAGGGGCCGGACGCCCGCGCCCTCCTCGACCGGCTCACCGCGAACCGCCTGCCCAAGAAGGACGGCGGCATCGCGCTCACCCACATGCTGAACGCGGCAGGCCGGATCGAGCTGGAAACGACCGTCCTGCGGATGGGCGCCGAGCGCTACTACCTCGTCTGCGCGGCGTTCTTCGAGCAGCGCCTGCTCGATCATCTGGACAAGCACCGGGGCACCGCGGATGTCACCGTTGCGGCGGTCTCGGAGGAATGGTCGGCCCTCACGATCAACGGCCCCCGCGCGCGCGATGTGCTGGCCGGGGCCACCCCCGCCCCCCTCGACAATGCGCACTTCCGCTGGCTCACGGCGCAGCAGATCGAGGTCGCGGGCCACAAGGTCTGGGCGATGCGGATGTCCTATGCGGGCGAGCTTGGCTGGGAGCTGCATATGCCGAACGCCGCGTGCGTCGATGTCTACACTGCGCTCTGGGCCAGCGGGCAAGCTCACGGCATGGTCGACTACGGCTCCTTCGCGATGAACGTTCTGCGGATGGAAAAGGGCTTCAAGGGCGCGGGCGAGCTGACCAACGAGGTCACCCTGCGCGAGGCCGATGTGCTGCGCTTCGCCAGGGCGGACAAGGATTACATCGGTCGGGACGAGACCCTTGCGGAGAACCCGCGCTGGCTCTGCGTGCTGCTGGAGGTCGAGCCCGACGGCGAGGTCGACGGGCATGGCGGCGAGGCGGTTTTACTGGGCGGCCACGTGGTCGGCTCCACCGCGTCGGTCGCCTATGGCCACACGGTCGGAAAGATCCTCGCCTTTGCCTACGTCACCCCCGAGGCCGCTGCGCCGGACACCGCGCTGGAGGTCGTCATCCACGGCACACCCCGTGCCGCGATGGTCCGCGCCGATCCACCCTACGACCCCGAGAGCCTCCTGCCCCGCACCGACGCCAAGGTGGCCGAGCCCGCCGAGTAGCGCGCCCAAAGGACCGGGCCCATGAAGATCACGCGCCTTTCCCTCTGGCATGTGCCGCTGACAAGCCACGAGACGTACTACATGGCCGCGGGCAAGACCTGCGCGACGGTCGAGACAGCCGTCCTTGCGATCGACACGGACGAGGGCATCACCGGCTGGGGCGAGGTGTGCCCGATCCCGCATTACCTGCCCGCCTATGCCCGTGGTGTCGGCCCGGCGCTGACCGAGATGGCCGGTGAGCTGCTCGGCGCGGATCCTGTCGGCCCCGAGGCGCTGATCGCCAAGGCAGACCGCTGGCTGCCCGGCCACGTCTACGCCAAATCCGCCCTCGACATCGCGCTTTGGGACATCACGGGCAAGGCGGCGGGCCTGCCGCTCCATGCGCTGGTTGGGGGCAGACAGGCCGAGAGCCTGCCGCTCTATCACTCCATCACCTGCGTCGCGCCCGACGAGATGGCGCGCATGGCGCGCGAGGCGCAGGCGTCCGGGATGACCCAGTTCCAGGCCAAGCTCGGTGCGACGGGCGATTGGCACACCGATGTCGAACGCCTGATCGCGGTGCGCGAGGCCGTGGGCACCGGCCCGCTTGTCTATGGCGACTGGAACTGTGGAAACACGACACTTGATGCGAGCCGGGTGGGCCGCGCAGTCGCCCATCTCGACATCATGCTGGAGCAGCCCTGCCCGACGATTGCCGAATGTGCCCGCGTGCGCGCGGCAACGGGCTTGCCCATGAAACTCGACGAGACCGCCCATGACACCGCCACCTTGCTCGAAGGCGCCGAACTTGGCTGTCTCGATGCCGTCGCGTTGAAGCTTTCGAAGTTCGGCGGGCTCTCGGCCCTGCGCCGCGCGCGCGACCTCTGCCTGCACCTCGGCGCGAAGATGTGCATCGAGGATACCTGGGGCAGCGATATCGCCATGGCGGCCGCGCTTCATCTGGCGGCCGCGACGCCGCCGCAAGCGCTCCTGAACGTCTGCGATCTTTCGGGTTACGTGTATCCCCGGCTGGACCCGGGCGCGCCCTCGCGCAAGGATGGGCGCATCCGCCCCCCCGAAGGCCCGGGCCTCGGTGTCGCGCCCGACCGCACCGGCCTCGGCGCCCCCGACCTGATCCTGGAGTGAGTCCATGAACCGCATCACCACCCAATCCGAATGGATCGACCGCGCCCGTGCCGTCCTGCCCGCCGCGGGTTTCGGCAATTTCGACCCCGGCGTCGTGATCGCGCGCGGCGAAGGCTCCCGCGTGTGGGACGAGGACGGCAACGAATATGTCGACTACCTGATCGGCTCCGGCCCGATGCTGCTCGGCCACGGCCATCCGGAGGTGATGGAGGCGGTGCTGGAGCAACTGCCGCGCGGCATGACCTTCTTTGCCAACAACGCCAAGGGCATCGAGCTCGCCGAAGCGATCTGCGAGGCGGTGCCATGTTGCGAGCAGGTCCGCTTCGTAGCCTCCGGCGGCGAGGCGGACATGTACGCCATGCGCCTCGCGCGCGCCTATACGGGCCGCGACAAGATCCTGAAATTCGAGGGCGGCTACCACGGGATGAGTGCCGAGGCGCAGATGAGCCTCGCGCCCGAGCGCCGGGTGAACTTCCCGCAAGCCGTGCCCGACAGCGCCGGCATCCCGCAAGCCGTCGCCGATCAGATGGTCATCGCGCCGTTCAACGATCTTGAAGCGGTCGCCTCGCTTCTGGGTGCCCATGACGACATTGCCGCGATCATCGTCGAGCCCCTGCAGCGGATCATTCCGGCCCAGCCGGGCTACCTTTCCGGGCTGCGGGAGCTCTGCACCAGGCACGATGTGCTCCTGATTTTCGACGAGATCGTTACCGGCTTCCGCCTCGCCTATGGCGGCGCGCAGGAGCGCTATGGCGTGATTCCCGACATCTGCACGCTGGGCAAGATCATCGGCGGGGGCTTCCCGCTTGCGGCCCTCGGCGCCTCGGCGGAGATCATGGCGCACTTTGACAAGGGCATCGTCGGCGGGGATGGTTGGCTGATGCAGCTTGGCACCTTGTCGGGCAACCCCGTCGCGGCGGCGGCCGGCCTGAAGACGATGGAGATCCTGCGGCGCGAGGGCCAATACGACCGGTTGCGCGCGCTCGGAAGCGCCCTCCAGCAGATGCAACGCGAGGCGCTGAGTGCAGCGGGCATCCCGCACCAGGTGTGTGGCGACGCAACCCTGTTCGATCTCTACTTCACGGACGCGCCCTGCACCGATTACCGCAACGCACGACACCGCGATCCGGCGCACAACCGAACCTACAATCGGGCACTGCGCGCCCACGGGGTGTTCAAGGCGCCCGGCAAACTCTACCCGAGCCTCGCCCTGACGGAGGATGATCTCGCGCTCACCCGTACCGCTGTCGGCCACGCGGCGGCCGCCCTTTCGGAATAGCCCGACGCACCCGGCGCGGCGCCCGGCGGCGGATCGGGCGACGGGGGGGGAGGCAACGACCGCTCCGGGACGGCGGGCAACGAAAGCCGCGGGCCGAGCCCATCGAGCGACCGTGGCGTTTCCAGCGAACTCGGCGGGGACACCGGGACCTCGGGCCCGGACGGATGGAACTGATGCAGGCTCCGGGGGTAAACGGATCGGCGCAGGGCGCCCCAAAAAGGCGGACGCCGCGCCCTGCGCATAGCCCTGCCCGCCCTGTTCCTGTCGACACAGCTTGCCATCGGGTCGGTGGCGGGCGCGATGGCAGAGGAACACCCCGAGCGGCACATCGCCCTGATCATCGGCAATGGCGACTACGACACCCTCGCGGACCTGCCGAACGCGCCCAATGACGCCCAGCTCGTCGATACATTTTTCCGGTCGGTGGGGTACGAAACCGACCTGCTGGACAACGCGGATTTCGAGGATCTCGCGGACGCCCTGAGCGCTGTTGCCGCGCACCGACGAGGATAGGACGGTCATTTTCTACTTTGCGGGACACGGTCTGCAGGCCCGGGCCAGGAATTTCCTGCTGCCGACGGGTTCGAGGATCGACGGATTGCATGACCTGCCCTTCGCCGCGATGTCGCTCGGTCACGTCATGTCGATCCTGTCGACGCGGGCACGGTAGGCCGTCTTCATCCTCGACAGCTGCCGGGACAACCCGTTCCTCGATTCCATGGTGGTGACCGGGCTCACGTCGGAGCCGCTTCCTGTCGGGGCCGGGTTCTTCTTTCAACGCTGCCCGATCGACACGTTCGTGGCGTTCTCGACCTCACCGGGCGAGATGGCCGCCGACGGTCGGGCCGGTGAGAACAGCCCGTTCACCTCGTCGTTTGTCGCCAATGCCCGTGCCAATCCGGGCGCGGAGCTCAACGCACTCATGGCCCGCACCCGGCGGGATGTGCACGAGGCGACAGCGGGGCGGCAGCTGCCCTGGGAGTCGTCTTCCCTGACGGAGATCCTTGCGCTCGAGGACGGATGCGCGCACGGCCTCGTCTTGCTGCCGGATCTGGATCTGGTCGATGCCCCGACGGGCACGCCCGCATCTGTCGGCGGTGCGCAAAGCCGCGGTGACATCGTCGTAAAGACCCGCTTTGAACGCGAGATCCCGCTGGGCGCGCGCATGGCCGAGCATGTGGGCGACCAGCCGTCCGTGATGCTGACCGAGCCGACGGGCGGGACCGTCTCGATCGTGGAAGGCGGTCGCGTGCGGGTCCTGCGCGCCGGAGACGCGATCTCACCGGGCACGTTGAGGAGCCTCGTTTTCCAGCCGGAGGTCCCGCGCGTCTCCTCTGTCGGGCTCGAGAGCGCCGCGCGTGCCGAGCCTGACGGCATGATCCAGCAAGCCGCCCCCGATGACGCCATCGCGCTTCTGGAGGTCGGGGTGCGGCTTGGGGATCCGATGGCGGCCTACACCCTTGGCCGCGACCTGTTGCGCTATGGCGAGACGGAGCGCGCGCGCAGCCGGGGGCACGCCCTGCTCAGCCGCGCCCATGCCGCGGGCCATATCTAGGCGATCAACGAGCTCGGCCGGTACTTCCTGCAGGACGGCGGCACGCATTAAGACCCGGGTCGCGCCCTGCGCTATTTCGAGGCCACGGCGGAGCGCGGCAACATCAACGGGCAGAACTCGCTCGGCATCATCTTTCGCCGAGGTCTGGGCGGCCTCGCTCCGGACCCTGTCCGCGCCGCCGCCGCGTTTCGGGATGCCGCGGAAGGGGGCCACCCGGCGGCGCCCAACGTGCTCGCGATCATGTACGAAGACGGAGACGGCGTGCCCCGGAGCCCCGTGCAAGCGCTCGCATGGTACGATGCCGGGCTCGACCGGAGCGACCCCTGGGCCGGCACCAACGGTACCGCGCTGATCCTGAACGAGGCACCAGCGGGATAGACGCGGCGAAGCGGGCGGGCCGGTCAGCGGCGCTCGGAACGAGCGAGGCCGCGCTGCGGGCGCGCGAGATGCTGGCCGACATCACAGACCGCGAGCTGCTTGGCGGCGCTCAGGCGCTGCTGGTCGAGCTTGGCGCGGACATTGCCGTCGACGGTGCGATTGGTCCTGCGTCGACCGCCGCCCTGCGGGAGATCCTCGGCGCCGACGCCGCAGCCGCGATGGGCACCGCGCCGATTGACATCCTCATCGGCACGGCAGCGGCCCATCGGAAGGCCTTCGGCTTCCGCGTCGACCTGCTCTAGCGCCCCGATAGAGAGCGCCGGGTATCAGGCCGGCGCGTCGGCCTGCGCGCGCCGCGCCTCACCCTCGGGCGTTGCAGCGGTCACGCTGTCCTCCAGCCCCTTGGGGCGCTGCGACTTCGGGTCGTAGAGCGGCTTAAGGCTCGCCTCGGCCCCAACACGATGCCCCGCGATCTCGATCTCGTAGGTAGAGGCCAGCATCTCCTTGCCGGGCTCACCCGGGCGGGTGCAGGGCACGTAGCCGAGGCCGATCGCGCCCCCAAGAGCGTGGCCGTATCCGCCGGACGACAGATACCCCACGATCTTGCCGTCGCGCAGCAGCGGCTCGTTGTGGTGCAGGTGCAGCGAGGGATCGGTCAGGCGGAACTGCACCAGACGGCACCCCACCCCGGCCTCTTTCTTGCGCAGGAACGCCTCGCGGCCGATGAAGTCTGCCTTGCCCGGGGCATCCGGCTTGACGGCAAATCCAAGCCCCGCCTCCAGCACGTGATCCTCGTCGGTAATGTCGTGGCCGAAATGGCGGAACGCCTTCTCGAGTCGGCAGCTGTCCATCGCGTGCAGGCCGCAGAGCTTCAGCCCATGGGCTTCGCCTGCCTCAAGGATCGCCTCGAAAACGTGCGCTGCCTGATCGGCGGAGATGTAGATCTCCCACCCGAGCTCGCCGACATAGGTGACGCGGTGCGCGCGCGCGAGCCCCATACCGATCTCGATTTCCTTTGCAGCGCCAAAGGGGTGCGCCTCGTTACTAAAGTCGTTCGGAGAACACGCGGCGAGCACGTCGCGCGCCTTCGGCCCCATCAGGGGAAGCACGGCTTCGGCCGCCGTGACATCGGTGATCACCACGACGTCCGCGCCCATGTGGCGCCGGAGCCACGCCAGATCACGCTGCACGGTCGCCGCCGGAACCACTAGGAAATACGCCGTTTCGGACAGGCGCGTGACGGTCAGGTCGCATTCGATCCCGCCACGCCGGTTCAGCATCTGGGTGTAGACGATCCGCCCTGCCGGGACATCCATCTGCGCCCCGCACATCCGCTGCAGGAACGCGCAGGCATCCGGCCCCTCGACCCTGATCTTGCCGAAGGAGGACATGTCGAGCAGGCCGACGCCGTCGCGTATCGCCATGTGCTCGGCCCGCTGATTGGCAAACCAGTTCTGCCCGCCCCAATCGTAACAATAGGCCCGCTCCTGCCCGGCCTCGGCGAACCAGTTCGCCCGCTCCCATCCCGCCGCTTCGCCAAAGACGGCGCCCCGGGCCTTGAGATGTTCATGGAGTGGGGAACGCCGCACACCGCGCGCGGTCTCGGGCTGGCGGAAGGGATAATGGTCGGCATAGAGCATGCCGAGCGTCTCGCTCACCCGTTCCCGCAGGTAGCGCCGGTTGCGCTGGAAGGGCTGCACGCGGCGAATATCCGCTTCCCACAGATCAAACGGGGGCTCGCCGTCGTTCATCCATTGTGCAAGCGCCATCCCCGCGCCTCCCGACGAGACGATCCCGATAGAATTGTACCCTGCGGCGACCCAGTAACCCGCAAGCTCCGGTGCTTCGCCAAGATAGTAGCGATCGTCCGGCGTGAAGCTCTCGGGGCCGTTGAAGAAGGTGTGGATGCCCGCCTCCGCCAGCATCGGCATACGGTTGACGGCAGCCTCGAGAATTGGCTCGAAATGGTCGAAATCCTCGGGCAGCTGATCGAATGAAAAGTCCTCCGGGATACCGTCCATCCCCCAAGGCTTGGCGCGCGGCTCGAACGCGCCGAGCAGGATCTTGCCCGCATCTTCCTTATAATAGGCGCATTCGTCCGGCACCCGAAGAACGGGCAATTGTCCAAGCCCGTCAATGCCTTCCGTGACGATATAGAAGTGCTCACAGGCATGGAGCGGCAGGCTCACCCCCGACGACGCCGCAAAGTCGCGGGCCCACATACCGGCGCAGTTCACCACGAGATCGGCCGCGATATGGCCGCTCTCGCCGCCCATCTCCCAATCGACCCCTGTCACGCGGCCTTCCGCCTCGCGCACGGCCGTCACCTTCACGCCCTCGACGATCCGGGCACCCCTGTCCCGTGCGCCGCGGGCCAGCGCCAGCGCGACGTTGCCCGGGTCGGCCTGGCCATCCTTCGGAAGCCAGACGCCAGCGGTGACATCATCGGTGTTCAGGTGCGGATAGCGCTCGGCGACCTCACTTGGCGACAGCTCTTCCACGTCCACCCCGAAGACGCGGGCCAGGCCCGCCTGGCGCAGGATCTCCTCCTTGCGATGCTCGGTCAGCGCGACAGTGATCGAACCCGTCTGGCGAAAGCCCGTCGCCAGCCCTGTCTCGGCCTCGAGCTCCGTGTAGAGATCTGCCGAATACTTCGCCAGACGCGTCATGTTCTGGCTCGGGCGCAGCTGGCCTATGAGCCCGGCGGCGTGCCATGTCGTGCCGCAGGTGAGCTGCTTGCGCTCCAGCAGTACGACGTCTGTCCAGCCAAGCTTGGTCAGGTGATAGGCGACGGAGCAACCGGAAACGCCGCCCCCCACGATGACGACACGAGCGCGCGAAGGAAGATCAGGCATCTGGGCAATATCCATCAGGGGGAGAGGGGTCTCGCGATGACCATATGAATATTGTCCGGCCTGTCCAGAGGCCCGGCCTGATCGCACTCCGTTGGAGTCGCACGGCCTGCGAAGCGGACAATTCGACCCGCATTTCGAGCACTCAGGCGGAAGCGCCGGACGCCGGCCGCGGGGCGATACCGGCCCCGGGTCAAGAGGTTACGGGCAGAGCGCCCGCCAGGAGAGGCGTCCGCAGCCGTGCCCGCTCCGCCCGGCTTCGGCGTGCTACGTAAACCGATCCTCAATGAAATTGCGGGAGATACGTCGCATCGTCGATGGAGAGACCGGATGCGACTTCGGACCCAGATTGCCGCCCTTTGTCTGTTGCCCCTCACGGGATTGGTGGCCCTGACAGTGCTCGAATTCCGCGCCGCGATCACACGGATGGACAGCGCGCGAGGGGTGATCGAGACTGTCGAGCTTGCGATTCCGCTCGGCAACCTCGTGAACGAGCTGCAGATCGAGCGCGGCATGTCCGCCGGATATCTGGCGTCTGAGGGGACAAGCTTCGTCGCCGAGCTCGTGAACCAGCGACGCTCTGTCGACAGCGCGATGGGCGATCTGGAGCCGTTCCTGCGGGCCGCGACCGAAGAGCGCGCGGCGGCAATCGGCGATGTGCTGGCCACGGCAAAAGCGGCGGTCGCAATGCGCAACGACATTTCCCGCTTGTCGGTATCAGTGCCCGAGATGGCCACCAGCTACACGTCGGCCGTGCGCACAACGCTTGAATTGCAGCGCGCGGCGCTCTCGCGGTTTCGATTGCGCGGTACGGAAAAGGCCGGCGCCGGATGGATTGCTCTTGCGGAGGCAAAGGAGGCCGCAGGGCTCGAGCGCGCGATGGGGGCAACGGGGCTTGGCGCGGGGAGCTTTGACCCCCCGATCATGCAGAATTTCCTGCGCCTCGGCGCCATCCAGAACAGCCAGCTGTCGGACGTGGAACTCTATGTCGGAGACACCCTCGGCGGGGTGGAGTTCATGGCCCTGCCAGAGTTCCAGGAAGTGGCCGAGGTCCGATCCGAGATCACGGCCTCGGGCGGGCGCGCGGACGCGGTCTCGAAGTCGGCGCCGGAATGGTTCGCGATCTCAACCGAATGGATCGAGCGCTTGCGCACCTTCGAACTGGAGCTTGGCACATCCCTCAGCGCCGTTGCGCTTGCTCAAGGCAAGAGCGCAGAGAGGATGGCCTATTCGCTTGGCGCCATGTCCGTGGTCGTACTTCTTGGTGGCCTCGGCGGCTATGCCGTGATCGACCGCTCCATCGCGCGCCGCACCGGGGGCCTGATTTCCGCCATGCAGAGCGCCGCGATGAAGGATTTCGAAGCCGAGGTGCCCTGCATGAGCGACAAGTCCGAGCTGGGAGACCTCGCGCGCGCCCTCGATGACATGCGCACGGAACTCTACGCCGCGGACATGACGCTCCAGGACGCCTATTCCAAGAGCTTTGCCTTCGGAGACAGTGATGCCGCCATGATCATCCTGTCGCCGGAGCAACGGGTGATCGCCTCCAACCGGGCCGCCGAGCGCTTGCTCGAGATACACGCAGAGGACTTCCAGTCAGTTCTGTCGGGATGGGATGGCCAGGGCATCTACGGCTTGTCCATGGCGGACCTCCTCGCACTGCTTGGCACGCTTGGACAGGACCTGTCCGCGCGCGACCGTCTCCCGATCCGGACGGATATTCAGGTCGGCGATCTGAAGCTCGAGATCAACGTGTCCTCGGTGCAGGCGGAAGACGGATCCTACGCGGGCAACGTCGTCCAGCTTCGCAACGTAACGCAAGAGCGGCTTCACGCCGGCATGATCGCCGCGATCGAACGGGATCAGTGCATCGCCGCGCTCGCGCTCGACGGAACGATCCTGCGCATGAATGATGCGCTCGGAGCATCCCTTCGCGCGGATGCATCCGCTCTGAATGGCGCGGCGTTCCGGGATTTCCTCGATCCCGAAGACCCTCAAAGCGCTCGGATCGAGCAGATGTGGCAGAGCATCGCCGCCGGCAAGGGTGAGGCGTTGAAGCTCAAACTCAGATCAACGTCCGGCGACGTTGTGTGGCTGCGCGCTTCGATCAACCCGGTTCTGGATGGGGACGGCCGCGCCTTCCAGATCTCCCTCATCGGTGAGGATATCACCTTCGGAATGGAGCGCTACCGAAAGGAAACCGCCGCCAAACAGAAAGCCGAGGAAAATCGGGATCTTATCGTCACATGCCTCGCGCAAGGCCTGGCAAAAGTCTCGAGTGGCGATCTGACCTACCGCATCGAAGTCCCGTTTGAGGGCGAGTTCGACGACCTTCGGCTCAACTTCAACGGAACAGTCGAACACCTCTCCGGGGTTTTGTCAGGCGTGCACGCGAGCGCGGATGCGTTGCAGGTCAGCTCATCAGAGCTGAGCGCCGCCTCCGCCAATCTGGCCAAGCGTACCGAAGCGCAGGCCGCAACGCTGACGGAGTCGGCTGCAGCACTCGAGGAAGTGACGTCTTCCATAGCGACCACCGCCGAGGATTCGGCACAGGCCGACACGGTCGTCTCGCAGGCCAAGAATGCAGCGGAGAACGGCGGAAAGACGGTGTCGAGCGCGATCGCCGCGATGGATCACATCGCGGAATCCTCGAGCGAAATCGCCAAGATCATCAGCGTGATCGACGATATCTCGTTTCAGACAAACCTGCTGGCCCTCAATGCCGGCGTCGAAGCCGCGCGCGCGGGAGAGGCAGGGCGCGGCTTTGCGGTTGTCGCGTCCGAGGTGCGTGCCCTGGCGCAACGGGCCGCCGAGGCCGCGAGCGAAATCAATGGACTCATCACGACGAGCAGCCAGCACGTCGAGGAAGGGGTGGCCCTTGTCGGACAAGCCGGGGACGCACTCAAGACGATTGCAGACACAGTGGTCACCGCGAGCGCGCGCGTGACGGACATTCGACGAGCCACAAGCGAACAGGCGACAGCCGTTTCGGAGATTTCGATGTCCGTCCACTCGATGGACCAGACCACGCAGCAGAATGCCGCGATGGGCGAAGAGGCACGTGCGATGAGCCAGTCCCTCAGGCAAGACGCCAATGAACTGATGAAAGCCGTTTCCGTCTTCCGGACCGGCGCGCAGGAGCCGGATCACACATCGGAGCGCGCGCAGTCCGTGGCCTGACCCCCCAAGGTCTGGACGTCTAGAGATCGCAAGAGCACGCGCGCGCCCCCGCCTGATCGTCCCTTTCGCGGGAACACCACCGTGCGAGCCGCCACGCGGCATGCCTTGTCACGCCACGGTGCAGGATCTGCGTCACTTCAACCGCTGGCAAGCCCAGGGCAGATACGGCGGTGCAAGTGGCTTTGAGCCACCATCGCGGCCCGGGACCCGTGCAAACAACACCACAAGGCCCGATGCATCGCGCGAGGCGGCACGCGCGCGCATAGTCCGTTCGAGCAATCGGTCCGACCCCGCCGATCTCCAACGGATGACCCACCCGTCCAAAGAGCGTGTCTGGGACATAGCCGGGCTTTGCTCTAAGACATCGGCAGCTGCCCGCACGCGGGCACCACCAAGGGGAGCCGCAGGCCATGACACTCGCAGTCGATCTGAATGCCGACATGGGCGAGAGCTTCGGCCCCTGGCCGATGGGCGACGACGCGGCGCTCCTCGATGTCGTGACATCCGCGAACATTGCATGTGGGTTTCACGGCGGCGATTGGGACACGATGGCCAAGACCATGGGCCTCGCCGTGTCCCGGAATGTCGGGATCGGGGCGCATCCCGGCTTTCCCGATCTGCAAGGCTTCGGCCGGAGGCGCATGGACGTTGGCACCGAGAGCCTCGGCAATCTCGTGCGCTACCAGGTCGGCGCCGCGCAGGCGATGGCGCACTCCGCGGGCGGTGAGGTCCGTCACCTAAAGCTGCATGGCGCGCTGGCCAACATGGCCTCCGAAGACAAGGCCATGGCCCTCGCGTGCTACCGCGCTGCGCTCAGTGTCGCGCCGGATCTCATCGTCATGGTGCTCGCTGGCACAGCCCAACAGGCTGCAGCACACGAGCTTGGATGCCGCGCTGCATGCGAGATCTTTGCGGACCGCGCCTACAACGACGATGCCACGCTTGTGGATCGGCGGATCGAAGGCGGTGTGATCCACGACCCAGAAGTTGCGAGCGCACGGGTTCTCGAAATGCTCCGCGCAGGCGCCATCATCGCCGAGAGCGGCAAGAGGATCCCCACGCAAATTGACACGGCGTGCATGCACGGCGACACGCCGACCGCGGTGGCCTTGTCGCGTGCGGTTCGCGAGAAGCTCGAGGGGTCCGGCGTGCGGATCGCAATGTTCGAAGGCGGTCCGGTCTAGCGAAATCCAGTCCTCGCGGGGGGCGGATCAGACACGCCAAGCCCTAGGCCAAGCGACCGTTTGGCGCGCAGCCGGCGCTTCACGCAGGGGCGTCTCCTGCCTCCGCAAACCGCCGAGGGTGCAGTGCACCCTGGAACCAGACCAGCAGCGTATAGACAGAATAGACGGGGCGCCCCGTAGCGCGCTGCACATCCGGCGCGTAGGGCACCATATTGGTGCACTCGAGCACGATCGCGCCCACATCGGGGTGCGCCGCAACCAGACGCTCGGCGCCCTCGATCACATCCGCGCGGGCGGCCGCGATGTCCAGATCCGGTGCGTTCCCGAGGATTTTCGTGGCGAACTCCCCCTCCGGCGGCGTGCCCATCACCGGGGTGCCCACCGGCACACCCGCGGCCGCGAGGTGATCGGCGGCAAGGCTCTGGGCGGAGATCGTCAGGATCCCCGGGCGCTGGCCTGCAGGGAGCAAGCGCGCGACCCACGGCACCTGCAGCAGCGCCGAGGACGCGACCGGCACGCCGATGGCCTCCGCCAACCTGTCTTGCAACGGCACAAGAAAGCCGCAGGTCGTCGCAATTCCGTCGCAGCCCGAGGCAACCAGAGCGCGCCCGGCTGCGACAAACGCTTGTGCCTGCGGCCAGGGATCTGTCCCGATCACCTGGTTCGGCGTTGCTCCGGGGACGATGCTGTATTGGACGGCGAAGGGCCACGTCGCCGGATTGCCGATGTCGCCCGGAATTCGGGGAAATCGCGTGTCCAGCATCAGAATACCCAGCGTCGCGCCTGCCGCCATCCGACGTTCCTGCCCTGTCCCACCCCAGCACGGGAAAGAATGACCCGATCCGAAAGGGATCGACAAGCCCAGTACGCCGACATCCCTCCACTTACCGTGCGCAAGGATCTGGACAATCCGGCGCGAGTCACGCGCAATCGGCACGACCAGTCGTGACAGGAGCCCTCCATGACAGACCGCCTCGACCAGAAGTCCGTCGCGATCATCGGGGCCGGGATCGTGGGGGTGTCGACGGCTCTTTGGCTTCAGCGCGACGGGCACCGCGTGACGCTGATCGACAGGGAGGGCCCTGCCGCCGGCGCAAGCTTCGGCAACGGCGGCGTTCTGGCGTCCTGCTCCGTGGTGCCGGTGACGGTGCCGGGCCTTCTGCGCAAGGCACCCGGGATGCTCTTCGATCCGAACCAGCCGCTTTTTCTGAAGTGGGGGTACCTGCCCCGGCTGCTGCCCTGGCTCACGCGCTATCTTGGCCACGCCAATGCGGAGACGGTCGCGCGGCGCGCCGCTGCCCTGACCGCGATCATCGGAGACAGCCTGACCGAACATCAGGCCCTCGCAAAGGGGACAGGAGCGGAGCCCTTCATCGTGCCGTCAGACTACCTCTTCGTCTACGACTCACGGGCGCAGTACGAGGCCGACGCCTTCGGTTGGTCCGTGCGCAAGGACAATGGCTTTGCCTGGGACGTGCTCGAAGGCGCGGCATTTCGCGCATACGATTCCTGCTTCTCCCCCGATCTGGGTTGCGCCGTGAGGCTGCCAGACCATGGGCGGATCGCTGATCCGGGGGCCTATGTGCACGCCCTCGCCGCACATTTCGAACGCGAGGGCGGGCGTATCCTGAAGGCGGAGGTCACCGGGTTTGCGCGCGACGGCAAGACCCTGACGGGCCTCCGGGCAGGTGGCGAGACGATCGCGTGCGACACGGCCGTTCTTTGCACGGGCGCATGGTCGGGCCCGCTTGCGCGTGAGCTGGGCTTGCGCGCGCCCCTCGAATCCGAGCGCGGGTATCATCTGGAGCTCTGGGATCCGTCCATCGTGCCGCGTGCGCCCGTGATGATCACCTCCGGCAAGTTTGTCATCACTCCGATGGAAGGGCGGCTCCGGCTTGCGGGGGTTGTGGAATTCGGCGGGCTCGAGGCGCCGCCCTCGCGCGCGCCCTTTGAACTGCTCAAGCGCAACGCGTTGTCCGCCCTGCCCGGGCTCACGTGGTCACGCACCGAGGAGTGGATGGGCCACCGCCCATCGATGGCGGATTCGACCCCCATGATCGGCGCGGCCCCAGCGCTCGACGGCGCCTTCGTGGGCTTCGGACACGATCACGTCGGACTAACCGGTGGGCCGAAGACCGGCCGCATTCTGTCACAACTGATTGGCGGCAACCCCCCCAACATTGATCTTGCGCCATACGATCCGAAGCGCTTTCACTAGCGCATGGGCAGACCAACCAAAAAAAACCAATGCTCAACACAACGAGGGAGACCCACAATGAACCGCCTTTCGCTACTCCTCGGCGCCACGGCGCTGACCGTTGCCGCCAGCGCCGCCACCGCAGAGAAATGGGACATGCCCATGGCTTACGCGGCCACCAACTTCCACTCTGAGGTGGGCGCCAATTTCGCCGCCTGCGTCACCGAAGGCACCGGCGGCGATCTGGAGATCGTAACCCACCCCTCGGGCGCGCTGTTCCCGGGCAACGAGATCAAGCGCGCGGTGCAGACCGGGCAGGCCAATATCGGCGAGCGCCTGCTGTCGGCGCACCAGAACGAGAACCCGCTCTACGGGGTCGACTCGATCCCGTTCCTCGTGTCGTCCTTCGACGAGCACGAAGCGCTGTGGGAAATCGCCGGGCCAGCCGTCGCCGAGGTGCTGGAAGAAGACAATCTGCACTACCTCTACTCCGTACCGTGGCCGCCGCAGGGCCTGTACTTTGCCAAGGAGATCACCGCGGTGGCAGACATGGAGGGGATCAAGTTCCGCTCCTACAACACCGCCACAGCGCGCATGGCCGAACTGACCGGCATGCTGCCGGTTCAGGTGGAAGCGGCGGAGTTGAGCCAGGCACTGGCCACGGGCGTTGCCGAAGCGTTCATCTCGTCGGGCGCCACGGGCTACGACCGCAAGGTCTGGGAGCACCTGACGCATTTCTACGAAGTGGACGCATGGCTGCCGCGCAATGCGGTCTTCGTCAACAAGGGCGCATGGGACGGCCTCGGGGACGAGGCGAAAGCCACGCTGGAAGAGTGCGCCGCAGCGGCCAAGGCAGAAGGGCTCGCGCGCTCAAAGGAGTACACGACGTTCACGCTCAACGGGCTGAAAGAGGGCGGGATGTCCGTTCAGCGCGCCGGTGATGCGCTTGTCGGCGAACTCCAGAGCATTGGCGATACGATGACGGGCGAGTGGCTCGAGGCCGCCGGAGAAGGCGGCGCGGCCATCGTGGACGCCTACAAGGCGCGCTAGGCGCACGAGATGCGGTGCGCCGGGCCTGCCGAAGGCTCCCGGCGCACCGCCCCCCAATGGCCCATCACTGGAACGGAGGGCGCGATGCTGGACCCCAGTACGCACACGTGTCGAGCATGAGCTCCGTGCGCAAGACGCTCGACAGTCTCTACCTGGCCGGCGGCATCATTGCCTCGCTCTTCCTGATCGCGATCCTGACGATCATCCTGCTGCAGATGCTCGCCAGATGGACCGGCCAGGTCTTTCCCGGAGCAACAGATTACGCAGGCTACTCGATGGCCTGCGCGTCGTTCTTCGCCTTCGCCTACACGCTGAACCACAACGCGCACATCCGCGTATCGATCCTGCTCTCGGCGCTGGGACGCTTCCGGCGCTGGGGTGAGCTGTGGTGCTTCGGCATCGGATCGATCATCGCCACGTACCTTGCGTGGTACGCCGTGCGCGGCAACTGGTGGTCGTGGAAGCTCAACGAGATCAGCCAGGGCCTCGACAAGACACCGATCTGGATTCCGCAGCTGGCGATGTCCATCGGGTCGATCCTGCTGGCCATCGCATTCTGGGACAACTTCGTCAGCATCGTTCTGCGCAGAGGTCACAACATGTCCGGCGAAACGGTCGATCAGGAGCACGGGGAGTGACCCGGTGCCGCCAGCGCGTCACCGCGCCCCCTCCGCACGCTCACAGCAGCTTCTGAAGAAAGGCCGAGACGTTGGAACAGCTCGCCCCCATCCTCATCTTCGTCTTCGTCTTGTTCTTCCTGCTCGGCTCGGGCGTCTGGGTCGGTCTGGCGCTCATGGGCGTGGCCTATGTCGGGATGGAGCTCTTCACCGCCCGCCCGCCGGGCGACGCGATGATCACACGGGTCTGGGGGGCGTCCTCTTCTTGGACCCTCACGGCCCTGCCCCTCTTCATCTGGATGGGCGAGGTCCTCTATCGCACGCGATTATCCGAGGACATGTTCCGCGGCCTCAGCCCGTGGATGGCACGCCTGCCGGGCGGGCTGGTGCACACCAATATCGTCGGCTGTACGGTGTTCGCTGCGGTTTCCGGCTCGTCGGCGGCGACGCTGACGACCGTGGGCAAGATGTCCATCCCCGAGCTGCGCAAGCGCGACTATCCGGAGTCGATGGTCATCGGCACACTCGCGGGCGCGGCCACGCTCGGGCTGATGATCCCGCCCTCGCTGACGCTTATCGTTTACGGGGTGACGATCAATGAATCGATCACCAAGCTCTTCATGGCCGGGGTCTTTCCGGGCCTCGTACTGGCCAGCATGTTCATGGCCTACGTGGCGGCGATGTCGTTTCTTTCGCCAAACTTCAACCCCAAGCCAGAGCCGATGATGACCTTTGGCCAGAAGCTCGCGAATTCGCGGTTCCTGATCCCGGTGATCCTGCTGATCATGCTGGTGATCGGCTCGATGTACATGGGGTTCGCGACGGCGACAGAGGCGGCGGCCTTCGGCGTCGTCGGCGCGCTCGTGCTCGCGGCGGGTCAGGGGTCGCTCAACTGGGGAACGTTCACCGAAAGCCTTATGGGCGCCGTGCGGACCTCTGCCATGATCGCGCTCATCCTGGCGGGAGCGGCGTTTCTCTCGCTCTCGATGGGCTTTACCGGCATCCCCCGTGGTCTGGCGGACCTGATCGCGGGCTGGGATCTGTCGCGCTTCGAGCTGCTGATGGCGCTTCTGGTCTTCTATATCATCCTGGGATGTTTCCTCGATGGGATCTCGTCGGTTGTCCTGACGATGGCGGTGGTCGAGCCCATGATCCGGGACGCGGGGATCGACCTCATCTGGTTCGGCATCTTCATCGTCGTCGTCGTTGAGATGGCACAGATCACCCCGCCCATCGGCTTCAATCTCTTTGTCCTGCAAGGCATGACGAACCACGAGATGACCTTCATCGCGAAGGCCGCGATCCCGATGTTCATGATTATGGTGGTGATGGTCTTCGTGCTGATCGGCTTCCCGGAGCTCGCGACATGGCTGCCCGAAAACATCCGGCAAGGACCATGATCCGCGTCGCGCGCCTCCAGCGACCGTGGGGAGGCTAGGCGCCGCCTTTGGGGCGGCGGGGCGACACGGGCGCATCCTGCTCATCGCGGGCCTCGCGGCCGGGATCGCCCTGCCCTCGGTTGCGGCGGTCATGGCGCCGTTTCTGCCCCTCCTTATCGGTGCGCTGCTCTTTCTGGCCGTGCTGCGCATCGGGCCAGAGCGCATGGTCGGGACGCTCGGCGATCTGGGCTACACGCTGCGTGTCGTCCTCTGCCTGCAACTGGCCCTGCCGCTTGCGCTCTGCGCGGCCTTCTGGGCCCTGGGCGTGCTCGACACGCCCGCCGGGATGGCCATCGTCCTGCTCTTTGCGGCGTCGCCTCTGGCGGGCAGCCCGAACCTCACGATCCTCACGGGCTTCGACCCGGATCCGGCGCTGCGGCTCGTGATCCTCGGCACCGCGCTCGTGCCTCTCACGGCACTCGCGGTATTCTATGCCCTGCCCGGGATCGAGGGCGGCGCGGCCGTCTTTGGTTCGGCGCTGCGCCTTCTCGGGGTAATCGGGGTTGCTGCGCTGCTGGCCGTCGCGGTGCGACGGTGGTGGATGTCCGAGCCGGATCGCGACACGCTCGCGGCGATCGACGGGCTCTCTGCCATCGCGATGGCGATCGTAGTCGTGGCGCTGATGTCCGCCGTTGGCCCGTTGCTTCGGGCAGCCCCCGGAGAGCTTCTGGCCTGGATGGCGCTGGCCTTCGCGGCCAACCTCGGCGCACAGGTGATTACCGCGCTGTATTTGCGCGGGCGGGGGCAGGGCCCGGCGCTCGTGCCAACGTCCATTGTTGCGGGCAATCGCAACATCGCGCTCTTTCTCGTGTCCCTCCCGGCGGAGGACGCCGCGCAACTTCTGACCTTCATCGGCTGCTATCAGATGCCGATGTACCTGACGCCGATGATCATGCCCGCCCTCTACCGGCGCTTGGCCCGCCGCGCCGCGACGGCGGAGTGACCGGGCGCAGGCCGTGCCGCCTTGCAGCTCGACTGTTCAAAGGATCAATGCCGCACCTTGGGCGGGGACGCCAGCGCGCCCCTGCCCCGGTGGCCCGGGGCGCACAACCCTGTTGGCGAAGGCCCCGCATCGTTTCCGGCTGACATGGCACCATTCGCGGCAGGTGGGCGAGGCGTGTCCGAGGAGCGCTCGATGGTACTGCAAGAGGTGGCTGGCAGGCAAGCTTCGCAATTGCGATAGGCCGCGCTTCCAAGTGCGCGGCACCGCCAGACATGCATGCGCCCGTCAGAAGAGGCGTGGCGCCGGTGCGCGGGTCCCAAGCTGTCCCCGCTGAGGAGGGGACGGGGCAAAGAAAAACCGGGGCGCGTGGCGCCCCGGTTTCGCTCGTGTGGCAGTGGCTACTCCGCAGGCTCTGCGGGCGCCACGGGGCCATTGTCGGTATGGGTCGTTGGCAGGCCGGCGGCCTCGCGACGACCATCGCGCCAGATCGCCTTGACCAGCGCGAGCCCCATCAGCACCATCACGACGCTGAAGGGCAAGGCACCGATCACCATCGCGGTCTGGATGGCTCCGAGGCCCCCGGCAACGATCAGCGCACCAACCGTAAACGCCAGCGCCGCACCCCAGAACAGGATGTGCGGACGCGCCTTCGGCCCTTCGTCGCCTGCGGCGTTGATCGTGTTGATGATCAGCACCGCCGAGTCCGCCGACGTCACGAGGTAGGTCAGCAGCAGGACCACCACGATCAGCGACATCACCCAGGCGAGGGTCTCGCTCAGGATCACCGCCAGCATCGCAAAGAGCTGGTCCGAGGCCGCGGCCCCGGAAATGGCTCCGGCAGCCTCACCGGACAGTTCGAGATCGATCGCCGTGCCGCCCACGATGGCGAACCACGCGAAGCACATCAGCGACGGGATCACGAGGGCACCAAGCACGTACTCGCGGATCGTCCGACCCTTGGAGATGCGCGCCAGGAACACACCGACAAAGGGTGCGAACGCGATCCACCAGGCCCAGTAGAAGATCGTCCAGCCGCCCTGCCAGCCCGAAAGCTGCGAGGCTTCGGAGCCCTCCACACCGTCAGAGACCCACACCGTGAAGATGTTCTGCGGGATCGAGACGAGATAGTCGAAGATGCCGACAAAGAGCGCCTGAAGGCCGAAGAAGGTCGAACCGAAGGCGATGAAGAACAGCAACAGGAAGAAGCTGAGCCCCATGTTGATGTTCGACAGCCATTTGATACCCTTGCCAACGCCCGAGAGCGCCGAAAGCGTCGAGGCCCCCATGATCACCATCAGCGCGAAGACGATGGCCGCCGTCGAGGTCTTTTGTCCGCCGTCCTCCGTGGCCGTGTAGAGCCAATCGCCAAAGCCGATGCGGCTGAGGCCGGACACGAATTGCTCGACCCCGAATCCCAGCGTCTGCGACACGCCGAGCACCGTGGCGACAACCGCGACGATGTCCACGACGTGGCCGACCGGGCCGGAGAGCTTGTCCCCGAAGATCGGCGCCAGAGACGAGCGGATCGTCAGCGGCAGGTTGCGGCGATAGGAGAAGAACGCAAGCGAGAGGCCCACAATCGCGTAGGACGCCCAGGCCGCGAGACCCCAGTGCGTGAACGACCACACATAGGCAGGGCGCACGTTATTGGCCGAGGAAGCGTCGGTGATGCCCTGGATCGTGTCCGGGTTCGAGCCCCAGTGATACATGGGCTCGGCGGTGGCGAAGGTCAGCATGCCGATCCCGATGCCTGCGCCGAACATCATGGAGAACCATGAGAAATTCGAAAACTCGGGGACGTCTTCAGGATGGCCCAGCTTCAGCTTGCCCGCCCGCGGCCACAGCGCGAGGCCGAAGCACAGGAAGACAAAGAACGCCATTGAGTAGACGTACCAGTAGTTGAACGATCCGAGGATGAAGGCGTTCATCGCGCCCAACACCGTCCCCGCCTGATCGGGAAAGGCCACGGCCCAGATGATCAGGGCGCCAACCAGCAACTTGGCGGTGATCGTGACGTCCTTGGTAAAGCCGCGATAGAAGCCGCTTTCCGCGATCCTGATCGGCAGATCTGTTAACGGTGGTTTGATCGACACTGCAATTCCTCCCTTGGGTCAGTTTGATCGTCCGGCCACGGTGCAATGATTGAGCAGGGACATTGGCCCGCGGCGCGCGTTTTGTGGGCATCGCGGCGCGCACCTCCCACTCATGCGCCGGATGCCTTCCGGTACGACACGCACCCGGTCATGGGCGCGCGGAACTCAACGCTCACTGGAACAGCACACACGCTCACGCCTTCGTGTCAACGGCAGCGAGCGATACATTTGTCCCATTTGACGTCGCAAACGATGCATTTGTTTGATCGCGTTGTCCAACTCTTTGTTCACAACGCGTTTGAGGCCCTCCCGACCTCACGCCGGGCAATGCTGCCGTAGGGGCATGTGGCATCAGGCCGCCGGACGCTCCCGGGCGGCTTCCATCTCCGGGGCAAGGTCTACCCCCCGGGCGGCAGCGCTCGAAAGCGTGGCGGCGCGCAGGGTCTCACTGCGCTTGAGCAGCTTGCGATAGCGGATTTCATCCAGCACCAGCAACGTCGATGGCGCAATGGCATGCACGGTGGCGCGCCGTCGCTTGACAGTCAGCAGACCGAGTTGGCCAAAGATCTCGCCACGCCCGAGGCGCCACGTCTGCCCCGCGGCTTCGACCTCCACCGCCCCTGACGCGATGAAGTAGACGCTCCGCGCCGGCGCGTCCTTCTGCATCACCACTTCACCGGCATCGACATAGCGGGTCTTGAGCGCACGGGTCAGCAGCTTCAGCGCTTCGGCATCGAGATCGGCGAAGATGGGCAGCCGTTGCACGAGCTCACGTCGGCCCGGTGCAAGATCCAGCGGCGGGCGCTTTTCGGCCTCGGACCGTCGCACCAGAACGTCCTGCCGGAGCGTGGCATGGAGCTCGGCGCCGATCAGCCCGTCTTCGAACATGGTATCGTATTCGCGTTCTTCGAGGCGCAGCGCCGTGCGGCGGATGAACCGGCGTTGCAGCTCATCCGCGTAGCCCGGATATTGCAGCTGAAGCCCCTCCATCGCCGTGTCCACGACCTCCTTGCGCCGCTCCGCCAGCCCCGTGAGCAGTTCGGCCACGCGGCGTCCGTGGATACGGCGAATGCGTTGGTCGATGAAGCTGTCGATGTCACGCAGCACCAGACGCTGCGCAAGCAGGACCTCGAAGCGATGCGCCGTCATGCGCGCGAGGGGTGCGTGGATCCCGAGCCGGTCATGCAGGAAGGCCGCGGCGCGAAACTGCCACCCATAGGCCACGGTGCGACGGGCCGCGCGCAGATACCCGGTGCGGCCGGCGTTCCTCGTCCCTTCGATGAGCCTGTCGATGTCGACGAGCGCGTGGTCGGCCAACCGCGTCGAGAGCGATCTGTCGCGCATGTGTTGCAGCACCATGTCCCGCTCGACCCCCGCGAGCGCGATGAGGCCGAGGGTGACCCTGTCGCGGTCGAGCACGTCGTTGCAATCATCCGCAAGCTGGATCGCCGTTTCCAGCCGCAATCCGAACCGGACCGCTTCGGAGCGGACGATCTCGGGCGAGAGATCGTAGCTCTCGGTGCTTTTTGCGACGTCCTCTCGAACCGTTTGCAGTGCGACGGCAACCACCTGCTGCGACAGCGCCTCGTCGAGCGGAGAGAGCTTGTCGAGCCCGAGACGGGCAATCACGCTGCGCAGGGTGATACCCTGAACGAGCAGCGTGAAAAGCGTGAAGCCGGTCGCGAGGATCCCCACCACGCGTTGCACTTCGTTGGGCACCAGAAAATTCTCGGTGACGGCGAGCGCCAGCGCCAGCGTGACCGCGCCGCGCAGGCCGCCCCAAAGGATCGCGACACGGTAGGGGCGCTCGATCCTGGGCGATATGCGCACGGCTGTCAGAAGCGGCAACAGGCCAAAGAGCACCGCCGCCCGCGCGGCCACCGCCGCCGCAATGACGACGCCGATCAGCGCGAAATCCGAGATCCGGACCCCTTCCAGCAGGCGCGGGATCAGGAGCGCGGCCAAAACGAAGATCAGCGCACCGGCCCAGTGGGCAAGGACATTCCACACATCCGTGAGCCGCGCCCATGCCTGCGGGGTGAGCCGCCCGGGTGCCGCGAGGTTGAGCGTCAGCCCCGCGGCGACGACAGCGATCACGCCCGACGCGCCCACCGTCTGCTCCGCACCGATATACGCCAGGTAGGGCAACGCCACCGAGATCGAGACCTGCGCCAGTTCGTGCCCATCGGCGGCCATCATCAGCCACAGGGCGATCCGCGCCACGACCCACCCCGTTACTGCCCCCCCGACCAGAAGAAGCGGAAACTGCACCAGAGCGTCCCGCGGGGTTGGGTCCGGCACGCCGATCATCACGAACCCCATGAAGAGGCCGAAGAGCGCGATTGCGGCAGCATCGTTCAGCAAGCTCTCGCCTTCGATGATGCGCGCGAGGCGGCGCGGCGCGGCGATGGAGCGGAAGATGCTGACAACAGCCGAAGGATCTGTCGTCGAGACGATGGCGCCCACCAGAAGACACACCATGAGCGGCAGCGCGCTCACCGCCGAAAGGGCGTAGCCGACCGCGAAAGTGGCGACCAGCACAGCGACAATGGCAAGAACAAGGATCGGCACCCAGTCGTCGAGCATCCGGCGCAGGTTCATGCCCAGGGTGGCCTGAAAGAGCAGCGTCGGCAGGAAGAGATAGAGAAACACGTTGGACTTGATGGGTAGCGCAAGAATGGCCTCGGCGACCGGATCGAGCACATCCGTCAGATCGGTGCGCAGGATGATAAGCGCGCCCCCTCCGATCAGGGTGCCGAGCACCGCGAGGATCACGCTGACGGGCAGGTGAAGCCGGGCGGCCAGCGGCTCGGCCAGACCGATCAGCACGAAGAGCGATGCGATGATGGTCATGATCAATACGATGTCCATGCCACCTTAATAGCCGTCCGCCTCGAGCCGGGCCAGCAAGGACGGACCGGGCCCGGATTGGGGATATCGGGGAGATGCTCCCCGTAACGCCGGTGCGCGCGACCCGCCCCCGCCGGCTGGTCTTGCGAGCGGTTCGTCGCCGGGAGAGGTACGGCGCGCAGCAAGTGTCGGCTTTCGGGGGCGCAACGGAGGATTTCGGGCAAGCTGCCGAGGCGCCCGCCGTGCCGCACACCGCAATGCCACGCCACGCCGCGCTGGCATGCACAGCGCTCGGGCTATTGACAGCCACGCCGGACCCAAGGCAGCGTGGGGCTGCAGAAACTGAGCAGGATCCGCCACATGCTGGCTGCGCTCCATTGCAAGAGCCTCGGGCGCCGGGCAACCGGGTGTGATCTTGTCACATCAGGGCAATCGCCCGACGGACCCGCTTTCCGATAGCGCCCTTCCCTCCGCTCTGAGGAGAGACGCGTTGTCGGCGGGCCGGAACGTGCACGTGACAGCCGCTCCTTCCCTGCCCTTTTTCCCTGCGAACGCCCCTCCATGACCGAGCCCACAGACACAGGTCTGCGCCTTGCCGTCGATATCGGCGGAACGTTCACCGATACCGTCCTGATGGATGGCGCCGGCGCGCTTCTCGCGACCGCAAAATCCCCCACGACGCCGGGCGATCCGACCCGGGGCGCCCTCGACGGGGCGCGCCGGGTCATCGCCGCGAGTGGCGCCACGTGGGTGCAGGTGACGCGGTTCATCCACGGCACGACGCTGGCGACGAACGCGCTCATCGAACGGCGCGGCGCGCGCGTTGCGACCGTAACGACGGAGGGTTTTCGCGACATCCTCGAGATCGCCTACGAGCGGCGCTACAGCCAGTACGACATCAATCTGGTCAAACCGGACCTGCTTGTGCCCCGTGCACGCGCCTTCACCATCGGTGGGCGGATGGACGCGCGCGGGCACGAGCTTGCCCCGCTGGACGACGCGGCCGTGGCAGCGCTGAGCGCGGCGCTCGCCGAAGCAAGGGTGGAAGCCGTCGCGATCTGCCTTCTGCATGCCTACGCCAACCCCGCGCACGAGCTGCGGCTGCGGGATCTGTTGCAAGCCGCACAGCCGGGCTTGGTCATCTCGATGTCGCACGAGGTCAGCCCGGAGGCGCGCGAGTTCGACAGGCTCTGCACGACCATTGCCAACGCCTACGTCTTGCCGATGATGGCACAGTACCTGTCGGACTTCGCCACCCGGTTCCGAGCGGAAGGGCTGGCCTGTCCTGTCCTGATGATGACGGCAAGCGGCGGGATGACGACGCTCGAAACCGCCGAGCGCCTGCCGATCCGCCTTGTCGAATCCGGCCCGGCCGGGGGAGCGCTTCTGGCGGCGCGCATTGCGGCCTCGATCGGAGCGGGCGAGGTCCTGAGCTTCGACATGGGTGGGACAACCGCAAAGCTCTGCCTGATCGACGCCTTCCGCCCCCAGACCGCCCGCCGTTTCGAGATCGCGCGGGCCGCGCGGTTCGTTCAGGGCTCCGGCATGCCGGTCCGTATCCCGGTGATCGAGATGATCGAGATCGGGGCTGGCGGCGGCTCCATCGCCCATGTGGACAGGCTCGGCCGCCTTCAGGTCGGCCCCGAAAGCGCGGGCTCGGAGCCCGGCCCCGCTGCGTTCGGCAAGGGCGGCAGCGCGCCTACCGTGACAGATGCCGACGTCACGCAGGGTCTCATCGAGCCCGAACGGTTCGCCGAAGGGCGGCTGGCGATCGATCCCGCCGCCGCCCAGGCAGCGCTTGCGGGCGGTGTCGGCGCGCCGCTCGGGCTCGATCCGTCAGAGGCCGCGCTCGGGGTCAGCGAGATCGTTGACGAAAGCATGGCGGCGGCGGGCCGTATGCACGCGGTCGAATCCGGCAAGGATCTCGGGCGCCGCCTGATGATCGCGTTTGGCGGCAACGGACCGCTCCATGCCACGCGCGTTGCGCGCCGGGCGCAGGTGGCGCGCATCCTCATCCCGCCGGATCCCGGGGTCGGCTCTGCGGTGGGTTTCCTGCACGCGCCAGTATCCTTCGAGATCGTGCGCTCGCGCTTTGCAACGCTGGACGGGCTCGATCTAGACGCCCTCAACGCGTTCTTCGACGCCATGGTGCGGGATGCCGAAGCCGTCGTGCGCGCAGGCGCGCCAAGAGCCGCGCTGCATCAGCGCCGGACAGCCTTCATGCGCTACCATGGGCAGGGTCACGAGATCGAGATCCCCCTGCCCGCCCGCGCCCTGCGCCCGGAGGACCTGCCCGGCCTGAAGGCGGCTTTCGATGCGGCCTACGCGCAGCAGTTCAGCCGCACCGTTCCGGGCATGACGATCGAGATCCTGAACTGGGCTTTGCAGGTCGCCGCCGAGGCCCCGCAGTCGCCGCCCGCCCCGGACACTCCGCCCCCCCGGCCGGCGGTGCCGATCGGGCAGCGGCGGATTCTGTGCGAGGTGAGCGGCACATGGCGCACGGCTGATCTCTTTGATCGCGCAGAGCTCGCGCCCGGCGCCACGCTCGACGGCCCGGCACTCGTACTCGAGCCGCAGACCACAACCTACGTCAGCGCAGATTTCACCGCCCGGCTCGATGGCGCTGGCAACCTCTGGCTCAGACGCACCCGCGAGGCCCCCCCATGACGCGCTCCGACACCCGCCTGCAGGTCATGTGGAACCGTCTTCTGGCGGTTGTCGAGGAGCAGGGTCAGGCCCTGATCCGAGCGGCGTTCTCGCCGATCGTGCGCGAATGCGGCGACATCTCCGCAGGGATCTTCGACGCCGAAGGGCGCATGCTGGCACAGGCCGTCACCGGAACGCCCGGGCACATCAACACGATGGCCGAGGCGGTGAAGACGCTGCAAGCCCGGTTCCCGCGCCAGTCCATGTCGCCGGGCGACATCTACCTCACGAACGATCCCTGGATCGCGTCGGGGCACCTCAACGACTTCCTGCTGATGATGCCGGTGTTCTACCGCGACACCGTGATCGGGTTTACCGCCTGCACGTCGCATCTTGTCGATCTCGGGGGGCGCGGCATGGGGCCCGAGGGCGCCGACATCCATGACGAGGGTCTGCGGATCCCGCCCTGCAAACTGGTGGAGCGCGGCGTGCTCAACACACTGCTGATGGAGATCGTGAAGGCAAATTCGCGCGAACCCATCGCCAACGAGGGCGATATCTACGCCCTCATCGCCTGCTGCGAGGCGGGCGCGCGGCGGCTCTGCGAGATGATGGACGAGTTCGGCCTCGACCGGCTTGATCCCCTTGCCGACTTCATCATCGGCACCTCCTATCGCGGCACCCTCGCGGCGCTTGCGGATCTGCCCAAGGGGACATGGCACAGCACGATGCGGGTGGATGGCTACGAGGAAGAGATCGACCTGTGCGCAACGCTGCATCTGGCCGAAGATCACATCGCCGTGGACTTCGACGGGACATCGGGGCTCTCGCGCAAGGGGATCAACGTTCCGCTGAATTACGCCACGGCCTACACCGTCTTCGCGCTGCGCTGCCTCATCGGGCCGGACATTCCGAACAATGCCGGCTCGCTCGCTCCCTTCCGCGTGCACGGGCCGCGCAACTGCATTCTGAATGCCGAGGCGCCCGCCCCCGTCGCGATGCGTCACACGCTGGGGCAGATGACCCCCGATCTCGTCTATGGCTGTCTGGCCCAGGCGCTGCCCGACGCCGTTCCGGCCGAGGGCGCGTCGTGCATGTACGATCTGCCGCTGCGCCATGCGCCGGACGCCGTCGCGCGCGAAGACACGCAATTCGCGCTCGAGCTGGTCTTCAGCGGCGGAACGGGCGCGCGGCCCTCGCGCGACGGCCTGTCTGCAACGGCGTTCCCCTCGGGCGTGTGGGGCTCGCAGGTCGAAACGACAGAGGCCGTCGCCCCCGTCCTCATCACGCGGCGCGAGCTCAGGCCCGACAGCGGTGGCGCGGGGCGCACACGCGGCGGGCTCGGCCAACGCATCGAGCTGCGCGCCTCGCACGACGAAGACCTGATGCTGTTTCTGTCCGTCGAACGGGTCCGCACGCCCGCACGGGGCCGGCATGGTGGAATGCCGGGCGCGCCGGGCCGGATCCGGCTGGGTGAGGAAGGGCCGGATCTGCCGGGCAAGGGAGAGGTGCGCGTGAAAGCTGGCAAGACCCTGATCTTCGAGACACCGGGGGGTGGTGGCTTCGGGCCGCCCGGGGAGCGCCCGCGCGCGGACGTGGCCCGCGACCTGTCGGAAGAGCTGATCACGCCGGAGGCCGCGCGCACTCTCTATGGCGGTGATGCATGATCCCGCCGCTGGCCCATGTCGCGCGGATGGCGCCCTACGCGCTCTCCGATCTGAGCGCCCCACCCGGCAAACGGCTCGTTTCGCTTTCGCAGAACGAAAGCCTGCGCCCTCCGAGCCCGAGGGCCATGGCAGCCGCCGCGCAAGCCCTCGCAACCGGGCACCTCTACCCCGATCCCGACTGGCGAGCGCTGCGTTCCGCTCTCGGGGCGTGCCATGACATCCCGCCCGGAGGGATCCTGTGTGGCTCCGGCTCGCTGGAGCTGATCGCCGCGATCGCCGCCGCCTATGCCGGCCCCGGAAGCGCCGTCCTTGCCCCGGCGCATGCCTACCCGTTCTTCCGGACGGCAGCTGCGCGGGCGGGCGCGCGGTGCGACAGCGCGCCGGAGGAGAATGAAACGGCCTCCGTCGACAAGCTCCTCGACGCGCTTCAGCCAGACACGCGCGTTGTGTTCGTGGCCAATCCCGGCAATCCGACCGGCACGCGCATCCCCCGCACACAAGTGTTGCGTCTGCGAAAGGAGATACCAGAGGACGTCCTCCTGGTGATCGACGAAGCCTATGGCGAGTTTGCCGACCATCTCGGTGAGCCGCTCTTCGATCTTGTCGAACGGGGCGACACTGCCGTGCTGCGGACGCTCTCGAAAGCCTACGGTCTTGCGGGAATGCGCGTCGGCTGGGGGCTCTTTCCACCAGTGGTCGCGGCGGAAGTGCGCAAGGTGATGGCGCCCAACAACATCTGCGCCACCAGCCAGGCCGCCGCCGCCGCCGCAATCGCGGACCAGGACTACATGCGCGAGACCTGCGCCCTGACGGCGCAGCTGCGCGACACGTTTTGCTCCAGATTGAAGCAGGCCGGTTTCGATGTGCCCGCGAGCTTCACCAACTTCGCACTGGTGCGACTGGGGGATGCCGCGCAAGCCTCGGCCCTCGATGCCGCCCTGCGCGCCAACGGCATCGTCTTGCGCGCGCAGGGCGGTGCGGGCCTTCCCAATTGCCTGCGCGCGACGATCGGCAGCGCGGCGGACATGGACGCCGCGGCCACCGCTCTCGAACGCTGGAAGAAGGACACCATAGCATGACCGCTTCGCGTGGCCGCGCCCGTCTTGGGGTGCTTGTCCCATTCACCAACACCAATCTTGAGCCGGACATGGCGCTGCTCCGCCCGGACGGCGTGTCACTGCATTTCGCACGCCTTGGCGGCTACGATCAGGATGAGATCCCGGATGCCGCGCAGATGCACGGGCTCGGCGCATCCGATCTCGACGAGCCTTTGCGCCTTCTCGAAGGGGTCCGGCCCGACGTGATCCTCTATGGCTGCACCTCCGCGACGCTGACCCACGGGCCCGCGTTCGATCGCGCCCTCGCGGCCCGGATCAAGCAACAGAGCGGGGCAGCGACGGTCACCGCCGCAGGCGCGCTGGTGCATGGGCTGCGCACACTGGGCGCACGGCACATCGGCTTTGCCTCGCCCTATGTCGCGGGGATCAACGACCTAGCCATCCGCTTTCTGGCAGACGAGGGCATCGACGTGGTCTGCCGCTCCGAAGTCACCGAAACGCTGGACAATCACGGCCAGGGAGAGATGTCCCCCGAGGCGGTAATGGAGCTTGGCGCCGCGGCGGACCACCCGGAGGCGGAGGTCATCGTCCTGTCCTGCACGGACATGCGCAGTGTCGAAGCGATCGCCGCGCTGGAAGCGCGCCTCGGCAAACCCGTGATCACTTCGAACCAGGCGATGGCGCTCTGCGCCATGCAGGTTGCAGGGATCGCAGAGCCCTTGCAAGGTTATGGCCAGCTTCTCGAAAGGCCGCGACCATGAGCTTTGATCCGATTGCGCGGTTTGCCCTCGAAGACTACGACATCCCCGAAAGCGCGCTCGAAATGGCGGCGCTTCTGCTGATCGATACGCTGGGCGTGGCCGCCGGAGGCACGAGGCTTGAGCCGTCGCGGCTCGCACGTGAACATGCCTACGCCTTTCACGGTGCCCGAGCAGCCGAACACACCGCGCACATGCTCTTTGACGGGCGCCCCGCGTCGATCCCCGGAGCCGCGTTTGCGGCGGCCACGCAGATCGACAATCTCGACGCGCATGACGGCTACAACCCGACCCTCGGGCACATCGGCTGTGCCGTGGTTCCCGCCCTTCTCGCCTTTGCCGAAGCGCGCCCCGGGCTGACAGGGCGCGAGGCCCTCGCGGCTCTCGTGATGTCCTACGAGGTTTCCGCACGCGCCGGGATCGCGCTCCATGCCTCGGTGAGCGACTATCATACGTCGGGGGCATGGAACGCGCTCGGGGTTGCGGCACTCGGGTGCCGCTTGCGCGGGGCAAGCCGCGACCAGCTGCGCCACGCCCTCGGCATCGCAGAGTATCACGGCCCCCGCAGCCAGATGATGCGGGAGATCGCAACACCGACCATGCTGCACGACGGCTCGGGCATGGGCGCGCTCGTCGGGTGCATGGCCGCGCTCATGGCGCAGTCCGGTTTCACAGGCGCCCCGGCGATCACGGTTGAGGCGCACTCGGCAGCGGAGCATTGGCGTGATCTGGGGGCGCTCTGGACAGTGGAGCTGAACTACATCAAGCCTTACCCGATCTGTCGCTGGGCCCATGGCGCCCTCGACGCGGTCGCCGCCCTGAACCGCGTGCACACCTTCGATGTGTCGGACATTGCCGAGATACGGGTCCACACCTTCGCGAAGTCCGCGGCGCTCTTTCCCGGAATGCCCGAGACCACCTCACAGGCCCAGTATTCCTTGCCTTTCGCGCTCGCCACACTGCTTGTGCATGGCCGGATCGGCCCGGACGAGATCACCGGCCGCGGGCTCTCCGACCCCGCCGTTGCTTCGCTGGTTGAGCGCATCACGGTACGCGAGGAGCCGCGGCACACGGCCCGCTTCCCGGCCGGGAGATGGTCGGACGTGACGATCATGATGTCGGACGGGCGCACCTGTTCCTCGGGCGACGTCAACGCCCGCGGCGGCCCGGAGGCCCCAATGGACGAGGCCGAGGTCGAGGCGAAGTTCCGCACCATGGCCGCGGCGTTGGGCGAGCCGCGAGTTTCCGATCTGTGGTCGATGCGGCACCGGCTTCTGGAGCCCGACGCCCGCTTCTCGGAGCTTGCGCCCCTCGTCCGTGCGCCGCTGGAGGTGAGCCATGACTGACGCGCCCAAGATCGTTCTGCACTACGACGACCCGGACACATTGGCCCGCCGGCTGGTCGCCGATTTTCCGGGTGCGGAGTTCCGCGTTTGCGACAATTACGCCGCGCTGCCAGCGCTCGTGGCCGAGTACGGGCCGGACGTGGTGTATTCGGTTCGCTTCGCGGGCACACAGGGTTTCCCGCGCGAGGCGCTCACGGGCACGGGAGGACCATCCTGGATCGCCAATGGCGGTGTCGGAACCGATCATCTGGGCCCATGGGATCCGGGCCGGACCATCGTCACCAATGCCGCAGGTGTCGCTGCGGGCATGATGGCGGAGTACGTGTTCGGCGGCTTCCTGCATTTCACCCTCGATGTCCCGGGCCTTCAGCGGGACAAGGCCGCGCGGGCATGGAACGCCCGCCGGGTGCGGCCGCTCGCCGGGCAAACCCTGCTGATCATCGGCCTGGGGCACACGGGTCGCGCCGTTGCCGCCCGAGCCAAGGCCTTCGGCATGCGGGTTCTGGGGACGCGCGCGCGCCCCAGCCCGATGGACAACGTGGACGAGGTGCACGCCGCCGCCGATCTGCGGCAGCTCTTGCCGCGCGCCGATTTCGTCGTGGTCTCCACGCCACTCACACCTGCCACGCACGGCTTGCTCGGCGCCGAAGAGATCGCAGCTCTGAAGCACGGCACCATCCTTGCCGATGTCTCCCGCGGGGGCGTCGTGGATCAGGCCGCGCTCGACGGCGCACTGCAATCGGGTCAGGTGGCGGCGGCGGTTCTCGACGTCTTCGAGGTCGAGCCCCTGCCCGCCGAAAGCCCCCTTTGGGCACGCGAGACGGTCCTCATCTCGCCGCATTGCTCCTCCGTCTATCCCGGGTGGGAAACGGCATCCTTCGATCTCTTTCTCGAGAACTTCGGGCGGCGCATACGCGGGGAGGCGCTCTTGAACGTGGTCAACCCATCGCGTGGCTACTAGAGCCGAAGGGGCAAACCCCCGTCCAGCGCAGCTGCCGAGGGACCCGCGCCGCCGCCCCGCCGGAAGTCGCGCAGTGCGCCTGTGGGATGGTCACGTCACGAGGCTTTGACGCCCCGACTACGCGCAACTTCACCGAGGGGCCCCCACCCGAGCGCGCCCCACGCGCCGCGCCACGGCGAACGGGCGACCAGCGCAGCCGCCGACGCTGCGCCGTAGCGAACGGGCGACCAGCGGAGCCACCGGGACCAAGCCGTAGCGAACGGGCGAGCAGCGCAATCACCGGGACCAAGCCGTAGCAAACGGGCGAGCAGCGCAATCACCGGGACCAAGCCGTAGCGAACGGGCGAGCAGCGGAGCCACCGAGGCTGCGCCGTGACCCGCGCGCGCCGCGAGCTGCAGCAGGGCCGGACGATGCGCCGTCTGCCACGCACCGGTCCCAGCTCCGCCGCCCGGCGCGCGCATGAGATGTCTTCCCCTCCGCTGCGATTTACGGCCAGATACGGCCATGCAGGATCTCAAGGACCTCGAATGCCTCGTCGCCCTCGCGCGCTACCGCCACTTTGCGCGCGCCGCCGAGGCCAGCGGGCTGTCGCAGCCCGCGTTCTCGATGCGCATTCGCGCGCTGGAAGAACGGCTCGGGGTCCGTATCGTGCGGCGCGGCAATCGGTTCGAGGGGCTGACCCGTGAGGGCGAGAGCGTTCTCGCCCATGCAAAGTCGATCATCGGGGAGGTGCGCGTCCTCGAAGCCGAGGTAAAGGCCACACGGGGCGAAATCGTCGGCTCCCTCTCCTTTGGTGTGATCCCAACGGCCTCGATCCACGCCGCGACGCTCTCGCAGCAGCTGCACGCCCGTCACCCCCGCGTGACGGCCTCGATCCGCTCGACGAACTCGCTGGGTGTGCAGCACGGGGTCGAAGACGGCCTTTTCGACGTCGGTCTGACCTATTCGGACGGGGTCGCGCAGGACTTGCTCCGCGTCCGCTCGTTTTGCGATGAGCGCTACATGCTCGTTGCACCGCCCGCGCTGGTCGGAGCCGCCGAGACGATATCGTGGAGCGACGCGGCTGCATTGCCGCTGATCCTTCTCGACTCGTCCATGCAGAACCGGCGGATCGTCGATGGTGTGTTCCGCGACCTCGGCGTCTTCCCTCGCGTTGTAGCGGAAACGTCCGGCTTCATGCCCGCGATCATCATGGCGACCGAAGGGATGGGCGCGACCGTCATTCCGGATGTCCTGACCCGAATGGTCAGCCAGCCCGACACGCTGCGCGCTCTGCCGCTCATCGAGCCGGACATCAGCCGCTCCATCAGCCTTGTCACCGCGCGCAAGGGCAGCGCCATGCCCGCACTCCTCGCGCTTCTGGACCTGCTCGCAGACGACAGCGGCCCGCGATAAGCAAAACAAATCGTTCCTTCCGGTAATCGGATTTGACGATCTGGGGGCTCGGTGCCACCGCTCGTATACCACGGTCGACGTGCGGGAGGGATCAATGGCACCGCTGGATGAACAAAAGGGCGTCTGGAAAGACAGCACGGAGCCGAAGCGCAAGGGGCGCAAGACGCCTCGCGGCCGCCAGATCGAAGACGCGGCGCGCGCCGAGGTTCTGGCGCTCCTGGGGGATCGCCCGCGCCGCCGGGATCTGCTGATCGAGCATCTTCACCTGATCCAGGATGCCCACGGCCACCTCTCCGCCGCCCATATCGCCGCGCTCGCGGACGAGATGAAGCTGGCGCAAGCCGAGGTCTACGAGGTCGCCACGTTCTACGCCCATTTCGACGTTGTGCACGAAGGGGAGGCCCCGCCCCCTGCCCTGACAATCCGCGTCTGCGACTCTCTGTCGTGCGAGCTGGCGGGCGCCGAAGCGCTGCGGGCCGCGCTCGCGGACGGGCTCGATCCCACCGAGGTGCGTGTGCTACGCGCGCCCTGCATGGGCCGCTGCGACACCGCGCCGACGCTGGAGATCGGCCACCGCCACATCGATCACGCAACGCCGGAGAAGGTGCGCGAGGCCATCGCCTCGGGCAATGTCCACGCCGACATCCCCGACTATCACGACCTTGTCACCTACCGTGCCGCAGGCGGCTACGACACGCTGGAGCGCCTGCGCACAGAGGCCGACTGGGACAAGGTGCAAGCTACGATCCTTGAAAGCGGTCTGCGCGGCCTTGGCGGGGCGGGCTTTCCTTCGGGCCGCAAGTGGAGCTTCGTGCGTGCTGCCCCCGGCCCCCGCTACCTGGCGGTGAATGGCGACGAGGGCGAGCCCGGCACCTTCAAGGACCGGCTGCATCTAGAGACCGAGCCGCACCGCTTCCTCGAAGGCATGCTGATCGCTGCCGCCGCCATCGAGGCGGAGACCTGCTTCATCTACATGCGTGACGAATACCCCGCCGGGATCGAGATCCTGCGCAGCGAGATCGCCGCTTTGGAAGACGCCGGTTTGGTTGCACCGGGCTACATCGACCTGCGCCGGGGCGCGGGCGCCTATATCTGCGGCGAAGAAAGCGCGATGATCGAGTCGATCGAGGGCAAGCGCGGCCTGCCCCGGCATCGCCCGCCCTACGTCGCGCAGGTCGGCCTCTTCGGGCGCCCGACGCTGGTGCACAACGTCGAAACGCTGTGGTGGGTCGCGAAGATCTGCCGCGAGGGGCCCGAGGTGCTGAACAGCACCGAGAAGAACGGGCGCGTGGGCCTTCGGAACTATTCCGTTTCGGGCCGGGTGGCGCAGCCGGGGGTGTACCTCCTGCCCGCGGGCTCGACGATCATCGACGTGATCGACGCTGCCGGCGGCATGGCCCATGGCCACGTCTTCAAGGCCTATCAGCCCGGCGGGCCGTCTTCGGGGCTGCTTCCCGCCACAATGGACGACATCCCCCTCGATTTCGACACGCTCCAGCCCCACGGCACGTTCATCGGATCGGCGGCCGTCGTCGTGCTGTCGGACCACGACAGCGCCCGCGACGCCGCCCTCAACATGCTGAAATTCTTCGAGGATGAGAGCTGCGGCCAGTGCACGCCTTGCCGCGTCGGCTGCGGCAAGGCCGTCCGGCTGATGCAGGCCGAGACGTGGGACACGGAGCTGCTCGAAGACCTCTGCACCGTCTTGGCCGACGCCTCGATCTGCGGCCTCGGGCAGGCCGCCCCCAACCCCATTCGCCTCACGATCAAACACTTCCCGGAGGAACTCTGATGGCTGACGGGTCGCACATCGCACAAGTGACGTTCACGCTCGACGGCGCACAGGTCACCGTTCCGCAGGGCACCACGATCTGGGAGGCCGCGCACGGGCGGGGCCTCGTGATCCCGCATCTCTGCCACAGCCCCAAGCAGGGCTACCAGCCCGACGGCAATTGCCGCGCCTGTGTCGTCGAGATCGAGGGAGAGCGCACCCTCGCCGCCTCCTGCATCCGCCCGGCGGGCGACGGCATGGTCGTGCACACCGCCTCCGAGCGCGCCGAGAAATCCCGCGCGCTGGTGATGGAGCTGTTGCAATCCGACCAGCCCGAGGCGCCCCACGATGCCAGCTCGCACTTCCGCGACATGGCGGAGCTGACGGGCGTGTCCGAGAGCCGCTTCCCCGCGCGCGAGCCCGAGCGCATTCCGCTGCTCGACGACAGCCACGTCGCCATGCGCGTCAACCTTGACGCCTGCATTCACTGCAACCTCTGCGTCCGCGCCTGCCGCGATACGCAGGTCAACGATGTGATCGGCATGGCGGGCCGCGGGCATGACGCGCAGATCGTCTTCGATCAGGGCGATCCGATGGGCGCGTCGTCCTGCGTCGCCTGCGGCGAGTGCGTGCAGGCTTGCCCCACCGGCGCGCTGATGCCCGCCACCATCATGGACGACGCCCAGCAGGGCGACAGCCAGGCTCACGACAAGGAAGTAAAGAGCATCTGTCCTTTCTGCGGCGTCGGCTGCCAGGTCTCGTTCAAGGTCAAGGACGACAAGATTACCCATGTCGAAGGGATCAACGGCCCGGCGAACGAGGGGCGTCTCTGCGTGAAAGGCCGCTTCGGCTTCGACTACATCCAGCACCCGCACCGCCTGACCGCGCCGCTGATCCGGCGCGAGGATGCCCCCGCCAAGGGGCTCAACGTCGATCCCGCCAACCCCTTCACCCATTTCCGCGAAGCGACGTGGGAGGAGGCGCTGGACCGCGCCGCCCACGGCCTCGCGGACCTGCGGGCGCTCTGGGGCGGACGGGCCGTCGCTGGGTTCGGCTCGGCCAAGTGCTCCAACGAAGAGGCGTATCTCTTCCAAAAGCTCATCCGTCAGGCCTTTGAGCACAACAACGTCGACCATTGCACCCGGCTGTGCCACGCCTCGTCAGTCGCGGCGCTGATGGAGAACGTCGGCTCCGGCGCCGTGACAGCCACGTTCAACGAGATCGAGAACGCCGACGTCGCCATCGTCATCGGCTCCAACCCGACCGAGAACCACCCCGTCGCCGCCACCTACTTTAAGCAATTCGCCAAGCGCGGCGGCGACTTGATCGTGATGGACCCCCGCGCCCAGGCGCTGAAGCGGCACGCGACGCATATGCTGCAGTTCCGCCCCGGGGCGGACGTGGCGCTCCTGAACGCGATCATGAACGTGATCGTCGAGGAAAAGCTCTACGACCGGCAATATATCGAGGGCTTCACCGAAGGCTTCTTCGAGTTCCGCGACCATATCCGCGCCTTCACGCCCGAGCGGATGACAGAGATCTGCGGCATCGCCCCCGACGCGATCCGCGAGGTCGCCCGCACGTTCGCGCGCGCGCGGGCGGGGATGATCTTCTGGGGTATGGGCGTCAGCCAGCACATTCACGGCACCGACAACGCCCGCTGCCTGATCTCGCTCGCGCTCCTGTGCGGCCATATCGGGCGGCCCGGCACCGGCCTGCACCCGCTGCGCGGCCAGAACAACGTGCAGGGCGCCTCCGATGCGGGGCTGATCCCGCAGGTCCTGCCCGACTACCAATCCGTCACCGACCCCGAGGTGCGGGGCCTCTTCAAGCACATCTGGCAGGGCACCGAGATCGACGAGAAGCCGGGACTGACGGTCGTCGAGATCATGGATGCGATCTATCGCGGCGAGATCCGCGGCATGTACGTGCTGGGCGAGAACCCCGCGATGTCGGATCCCGACGTGGAGCATGCGCGCAAGGCGCTCGCCAAGCTCGAACACCTCGTCGTGCAGGACATCTTCCTGACCGAGACAGCCAACTACGCCGACGTGATCCTGCCCGCCGCCGCCTGGCCCGAAAAGACCGGCACTGTCACAAACACCAACCGGCAGGTGCAGATGGGCCGCCGCGCGGTGCCCGCGCCGGGAGAGGCGCGCGAGGATTGGCGGATCATCGTGGATCTGGCGATGGCGCTGGGGCTCGACTGGGATTACGACACGCCGCGCGACGTCTTTGCCGAGATGAAGATGTCGATGCGGTCGCTGCACCACATCACGTGGGACCGTCTCGAGAACGAGGGCGCCGTCACCTACCCGAGCCTCAGCGTGACAGATCCGGGCCAGGCCGTTGTCTTTGGCGACGGGTTCCCGCGCCGGGCCGGGCGGGCGAAGTTCACCCCTGCCCGCGTGACACCCCCCGCCGAGACGCCGGACAAGAACTTTCCGTTCATCCTGATTACAGGCCGACAGCTTGAGCATTGGCATACGGGATCGATGACCCGCCGGACAAACGTCCTCGATACGCTGGAGCCGTCGCCCTACGTCGCGGTGCATCCCGCGACGCTGCGCAAGCTCGGGGTGGAGGCGGGAGGGGATATCCAGCTCACGACCCGGCGCGGTACGCTCTCCCTGCCGGCCCGCGCTGACAGGGCGGTGGCCGAGGATTGCGTGTTCATGCCGTTTGCCTACGTCGAGGCGGCGGCCAATGTGCTGACAAACCCGCAGCTCGATCCGTTCGGCAAGATCCCGGAGTTCAAGTACTCGGCGGTTCGGGTGGAACGCCCCGCAGACGGGACCGTCGCGGCGGAGTAGACGCGCTCCGCCATACGCGGCCTCGATCAGGTGGCGCGGGAAGGCACGCGATCCGTGGCAGAGATGCCGACCGGATCCGTTCCCGCGCCGTCTATCGTCCACACGCCCCATGATCTTGCGGCGCGTCTCTTTCCCGCCGCGACGACCGCACAGAGATACCGTGCGCACCTCCGGCTTCCGGAGCCCGACAAAGTGGGATAGAGATCGTAGGTCGAATGCGTGTCCTTTGGGAGGGGACGGTGCCGCTCGCCTTCTCACACAATGCCATCCTCGTCATGGCGTCCTTTGCGATCGCGCTGATGGCTGGCTTTGCCGGTCTGTCCGCCACACGCGGCGCCAACAAGCACCCGCCGAGCACCCGCAAGGTGCTCGTGGCCGTTTCGGCCGTGCTGCTCGGCGGCGGCATCTGGTCCATGCACTTCGTCGCCATGCTGGGCCTGCAGCTGCCGGTGCTCTTCTACTATGATGCGCTGACCACACTCATTTCCGCCCTCACCGGCATTCTCTTCGTGGGGCTCGCGCTGGTCATCCTCCACTTTCGTGACCGCACGACCGGCAGCGTGCTGCTCTCGGGGCTGATCCTCGGCGGGGGGATCCTCTGCATGCACTATATCGGCATGGCGGGCATGGAGGCGTGCCGGGCCGTTTACACGCCCGGGGGTATCGTGCTGTCGGTCGTCTTGTCCCTGGCCCTGGGCGCGCTCGCCGTGTGGGTCGCCTATGGCGAGCGAACCCGGCGCAATACCCTGCTGGGGACGCTCTGTTTCGCCGTGGCCGTCGTGACCCTGCACTTCGTCGCCATCGCGAATACGTCGTTCTTCGAGGTCCCGACGCCCAACCTGCCCGCGCTCGCACTGAGCAACGAGGCGCTGGCCTTCGTCGTCACGCTCTGCGCCTTCGCCCTCAGCGGCGGCTCGCTGCTGACAGGGGCCACGTTCTTCCCGGCCGCTCCCGCCGGGCCGGCCCTGCCCGCAACCGAGCAGGTCGAGCCGACGCCGGAGCGGGTCGAAACGCCGGAGCCGACGGTCCTCTCGATCCCTTACGAAAAGAACGGCAGAACCCTCTTTGCCGAGCCCAGGCGCGTCGCGGCCTTCCGCGCCGAGGGGCACTACACCTTTCTCTACCTTGAGGCGGAGCGCGTGTTCTGCCCGTGGTCGATCTCCGAGGCCGAGCGGCGACTTGAGGGCACGGCCTTCCTTCGGTCGCACCGCAGCTACCTCATAAACCCGGCCTTCGTGACGGAGTTCGAGCGGCGCAAGGATACGGGCGTGACCTTCTTCGAGGGCGTTGCATCGCTGGAGAAAGTGCCTGTCAGCCGGTCGAGGCTTGCCGACGTACGCGAGGCGCTCGGCATCTAGGCTCGCAGCTCGTGCAGGCAATTCGTATTTCGTGAACGCGAAAGCGCGCGTTGACAGTTCGCCGTTCGACAGCGGCATGCAACGGGATACCTCACCGACGTGCGTCAGACTGGCGCACCCAGGGAGGATAAAAATGATACCAGCGGCGTTTGAGTATCACCGACCCGCCGACATTCCGGCGGCACTGGCGGTGCTTCAGGAACATGGCGACGAGGCACGGGTCATCGCGGGCGGGCACAGCCTGATCCCGATGATGAAGCTGCGCATGGCGGACATCGAGCATCTCGTCGACCTGCAGGACATCGGCGAATTGAAGGGCATCACGGTCGAGGGCGAGAAGGTGCGCATCGGCGCGATGACCACCCAGCACGAGCTGATCACGAACGCCGATATCGCTCGCGTCGCTCCCATCCTGCACGAAGCCGCGCTGCAGATCGCGGACCCGCAGGTGCGGTACATGGGCACCGTCGGCGGCAACGTCGCGAACGGCGATCCGGGCAATGACATGCCGGGCCTCATGCAGTGCCTCGACGCGACCTTCCACCTCGTCGGCCCCGATGGCACGCGCGAGGTTGCGGCCCGCGACTATTACGAAGCCGCCTACATGACCGACCGCGAGGATGACGAGATCCTCACCGCGATCACCTTCTCCGCACCCGGTGGCGGCTATGCCTACGAAAAGCAGAAGCGCAAGATCGGCGATTACGCCACCGCCGCCTGCGCCGCCATCGTGAAGATCGAAGGCGGCACCTGCTCTGGCGCGTCGATCTCCATGACGAATCTCAGCGACACGCCGATCTTCTCTGAGGAGGCGGGGGCAGCGCTCGTCGGAACAACCTGTGACGCCGCCGCCATCGGCGCCGCCGTGGCCGCCGCACAGGGCGCCATCGATCCCGCGGAGGACAATCGCGGGCCGGTCGATTTCAAGATGCACGTGGCCGGCACGATCATTCGCCGGGCCATCGAACGCGCCGTCAGCCGCGCGTAGGGGAGCGAGACATGGGAAAGCAACACTACCAGATCACCGTTAACGGTGAGGCCAAGGACGTGCTCGCCGAGCCGCGCGAGCTTCTGATCCACACGCTGCGCGAGCAGCTCGACCTGACCGGCCCGCATATCGGCTGCGAGACGTCCCATTGCGGCGCCTGCACCGTCGATATCGACGGCAAGTCGGTCAAGTCCTGCACCGTCTTCACCGCGCAGGTCGCTGGCGCGGACATCACCACCATCGAGGGCCTCGGATCGCCCGATGCGCTGCACGTGCTCCAGGAATCGTTCCGCGAGCATCACGGGCTGCAATGCGGCTACTGCACGCCGGGCATGATCACCCGCGCCCACCGCCTGCTGCAGGAGATCCCGAACCCGACCGAGGAAGAGGTGCGTTTCGGCATGGCAGGAAACCTTTGCCGCTGCACCGGTTACCAGAACATCGTGAAGTCCATCCTGGCCGCTGCGACCGAGATGAACGCCGCGAAGGAGGCCGCAGAATGAACGATCTGACCCCTCCGAGCCGCGAGGAACGCATCGAGGGCCTCAAGGGCCTCGGCAGCTCGCGCAAGCGCGTCGAGGACGCGCGCTTCACCCAAGGCAAGGGCAACTACGTCGACGACATCAAGCTGCCGGGGATGCTCTTTGGCGATTTCGTCCGCTCTCCCTACGCCCATGCCCGCGTCAAGAATATCGACACCGAGGCCGCGATGGCGGTGCCGGGCGTGCTTGCGGTGCTGACGGCCAAGGATCTTGAGCCGCTCGGCCTGCACTGGATGCCGACCCTTGCGGGCGACAAGCAGATGGTGCTCGCGGACGGCAAGGTGCTCTTTCAGGGTCAGGAGGTCGCTTACGTTGTCGCGACGGACCGCTACGCGGCTGCCGATGGCTGCGAGGCCGTCGAGGTCGAATACGAAGAGCTGCCCGTCGTCGTCGACCCGTTCAAGGCGATGGAGCCCGACGCACCCGTCCTGCGCGAAGACCTCGAAGGCAAGATGGAGGGCGCGCACGGCCCCCGCAAACACCACAACCACATCTTCACCTGGGAAGCCGGCGACAAGGACGCCACCGAACAGGTGCTGGGCGCGGCGGACGTCGTGGCCGAAGAGATGGTCTACTACCACCGCACCCACCCCTGCCCGCTGGAGCCCTGCGGCTGCGTGGCGAGCATGGACAAGGTCAACGGCAAGCTGACGCTCTACGGCACGTTCCAGGCGCCGCACGCGATCCGCACCGTGGTGTCGCTGATCTCCGGCATCGAAGAGCACAACATCCGCGTCGTCTCCCCCGATATCGGCGGCGGCTTCGGCAACAAGGTGGGCGCCTATCCGGGCTACATCTGCTCTGCCGTCGCCTCCATCGTCACCGGCAAGCCGGTGAAGTGGATCGAAGACCGGATGGACAACCTGATGACCACCGCCTTCGCCCGCGACTACTGGATGAAGGGCAAGATCGCGGCCACGAAAGAGGGCAAGATCACCGGCCTCTGGTGCCACACCACCGCCGACCACGGCGGCTTCGACGCCTGCGCCGATCCCACCAAGTTCCCCGCCGGGTTCATGAATATCTGCACCGGCTCCTACGACATCCCGACAGCCTATCTCGCGGTCGACGGGGTCTACACCAACAAGGCGCCGGGCGGTGTGGCGTATCGTTGCTCCTTCCGCGTGACCGAAGCGGCGTATTTCATCGAGCGGATGATCGAGATCCTCGCCATCGAGCTCGACATGGATGCCGCAGAGCTGCGCCGGATCAACTTCATCAGGAAAGAGCAGTTTCCGTATCAATCAGCCCTCGGCTGGGAATACGACAGCGGCGACTATCACACCGCGTGGGAGAAAGCGCTGGCGGCCGTCGGCTACGACGACCTGCGCAAGGAACAGGCCGAGCGGGTCGAGGAGTTCAAGCGCGGGGAAACGCGCAAACTCCTCGGCATCGGCCTGACGCACTTCACCGAGATCGTGGGCGCGGGCCCCGTGAAGAACTGCGATATCCTTGGGCTCGGGATGTTCGACAGCTGCGAGATCCGCATCCACCCCACGGGCTCCGCCATCGCGCGGCTCGGCACGATCAGCCAGGGTCAGGGGCACGCGACGACGTTTGCCCAGATCCTCGCCTCCGAGATCGGCCTGCCGGCGGACTCGATCACCGTGGAGGAGGGCGACACCGACACCGCGCCCTATGGCCTCGGCACCTACGGCTCGCGCTCTACCCCTGTTGCGGGGGCGGCCACGGCCATGGCGGGGCGCAAGATCCGCGCCAAGGCGCAGATGATCGCGGCCTACCTCCTTGAGGTGCACGACAACGATGTGGAGTGGGACGTGGATCGCTTCGCGGTCAAAGGGGCGCCCGAGCGCTTCAAGACCATGAAGGAAATCGCGTTCGCAGCCTACAATCAGGCGATCCCCGGCATCGAGCCCGGTCTGGAAGCGGTCAGCTACTACGATCCGCCGAATATGACCTACCCCTTCGGTGCCTACATCTGCGTCATGGAGATCGACGTCGACACCGGGACGCACGAGGTCCGGCAGTTCTACGCGCTCGACGATTGCGGCACCCGGATCAACCCGATGATCATCGAGGGTCAGGTGCATGGTGGCCTGACAGAGGCGCTTGCGATCGCGATGGGCCAGGAGATCGCCTACGACGAGCTCGGCAACTGCAAGACCGGCACGCTGATGGATTTCTTCATCCCGACCGCGTGGGAAACGCCGAACTACACCACCGATTACACCACGACCCCCTCGCCGCATCACCCGATCGGCGCGAAGGGCGTGGGCGAGAGCCCCAACGTGGGCGGTGTGCCGGCCTTCTCGAACGCGGTGCACGATGCCTTCCGCGCCTTTGGTCTACGCCAGAGCCATATGCCCCACGATCACTGGCGCATCTGGAAGACCGCCAACAATCTCGGCCTCCACGGCTGAGGCTCTGCCCCGCCCGGGCTGAACCGGGCGGGGCAAATCCGGACACGTCATGGGAATGATCGACCAGCGCATCGCCGACCTCGGCCTTGTCCTTCCGGCGCCGCTCGTGGTGCCGGAGGGCGCCGTCTATCCGTTCCCGGACGTCCACGTGATCGGCCAGCGCGTGCTCATCTCGGGCCACGGCCCGCAAGAGGCGGACGGTTCGATTTCCGGCCCGTTCGGCCGCGTGGGCGACGTCGTCGCCCCCGAAGCCGCGCAGGGACTTGCAAGGAAGACGTGCCTTTCGATGCTGTCGAGCCTCAAGCGCGCGCTGGGGGATCTCGACCGGATCGCGCAATGGGTGAAAGTGCTTGGCATGGTCAACGCCGTGCCGGACTTTCACAACCATCCCAAGGTGATCAACGGCTTTTCGTTCTGCGTGCTGGACGTCTTCGGGCCAGAGGTGGGCGCCCATGCCCGCTCGGCAGTGGGCGTCAGCGGGTTGCCGGAAAACTACGCCGTCGAAGTCGAAGCGGAAGTGATGCTGAAGCCATGACAGACTGGTCCACCCTCTCCGACGATCTCGCCCGGCAGGGCTACGTCGCCACGCCCGAGCTGGCGATGGCGCTGCACCTTGCTGTGTCGCTCGGGCGGCCGCTGCTGCTCGAAGGGGCGGCGGGGGTCGGCAAGACAGAGATCGCCAAGGCGCTCGCGGCGGTACGCGCCACGAACCTCATCCGCCTGCAATGCTACGAGGGGCTCGACGCCAACCACGCGATCTACGAGTGGAACTACCAGCGCCAGCTTCTCTCGATCCGCGCCGCCGCCGAGGATGGCGAGACCGGCAAGGCCGTCGAACAGCGCCTCTTCTCCGAGGAGTTTCTGCTCAAGCGCCCGCTCCTCGAAGCCATCGGACAAGAAACGCCACCCGTGCTGCTGATCGACGAGATCGACCGCGCGGACGAGGAATTCGAAGCCTATTTGCTGGAGGTCCTCTCGGACTTCCAGATCACGATCCCGGAGCTCGGCACGATCAAGGCGACGACGCGCCCCATCGTGATCCTGACGGCCAATGGCACGCGGGATCTGTCGGACGCGCTGCGCCGCCGCTGCATGTACGCCTATGTGGAGTACCCCGACCGCGCCACCGAGATCGCGATCCTCGCCGCCCGCTGCCCCGAGGTAGAGGCGGCGCTGGCCGGACAGATCGTCGGCTTCGTGCAGTCCCTCCGCAAGGAGGATCTCGACAAGAAGCCCGGCGTGGCCGAGATGCTGGACTTCGCCGCAGCACTCGCCGGCCTCGGCGTGAATGACCTCACGGACGATCCCGCGACGCTGCAAGCCTCCCTCGCCACGCTTCTGAAAACCCAGCGGGACCGGGCGAACTTCACCACCGAGGTCGCCCAGCGCCTTGCGGGGATGGCCGCATGAGCCGCGTCACCAGATTTGCCGCGCAGGATCCCGGCCCGGCCGTGCGCGTGTCGGGATTTCTCGCGCATCTGAGGCTCAACGGCTTACGCCTCGGCGTGCAGGAGACGGAGACGGCGCTTCGGGCCCTGTCCCAGTTGCCCGCCCCGACACCGACAGAAGCAAGGCTGGCGCTGAAGGCCGTCTGCACCGGCTGCGCCGACGACGCGGCACGGTTCGACGCGCTCTTTGAGGCCTACTGGATGAATGGCGGCCGGGTGACGGCGCGGATGGCGCCCACCAGTACGGCCAAAGCCAGACACACCAGAACGACAGCCACTGCGGACGGACCGGAGGCCCAGGGCGCGGGCGCGCCCCAGAGCCCGGATGGCGAGGGAGACGGGGAAGCCGCCTCCGACGGCGAGGGCAAGCTGATCGCCAGCCGCGTCAGCAACCTGATGAAAAAGGATCTGCGCGAGCTTGTGTCGCCCGCCGACATCGCCGAGGCCGAGCGCACAGCCGAGCGCCTCGGGGCTGCCCTGCGCGACCGCCGCTCGCGCCGCCGCCGGGCTGCGCGCAAGGGCGATATCGTCGACTTTCGCCGCTTGATGCGCCGCAGCCTCGCGACGGGCGGAGAGCCGCTTGAACTGCCCCGCCGGGCGCGCCCGGACCGTCCCGTCAAGCTCGCGGCTCTCTGCGATGTCTCTGGCTCGATGACTGTCTACGCGCGGCCCTTCCTTGCGTTTCTGGCCGGACTGATGCGCAACGACCCGGCCTCGGATGCATATCTCTTCCACACCCGCTTGATCCGGATCACCGAGGCCCTGCGCGATCCGGACGCGATGCGCTCTCTCAACAGGCTGACTCTCCTGAGCGACGGCTTCGGCGGCGGCTCGAAGATTGGCGAAACACTTTCCGAGTTCGCTGTCCGCTTTGCCCCGCGCTTCGTCGACGGGCGCACGGTCGTCTTCATCCTGTCCGATGGCTACGACAGCACCGGCGCGCAGACGATCGCCACGGCGCTGGAGCGCTTGAAGCGCCGCGGCTGCAAGATCGTCTGGCTGAACCCGCTCAAGGGCTGGAAGGATTACGCCCCCGTCGCCGCCGGAATGTCCGCCGCCCTGCCCTATCTCGATGGCTTTTTTGCCGCCAACACGCTCGCGTCGATTGCCGCGCTCGATGGGGAACTCGCCCGACTATGATGCATCCCCTCCCTCCCACGCGAACGCTGGACACCCTGTCCGCCGACATGCGCGCCGCCGGAACGCCCTTTGCGATCGTCACTGTCGTGCGCACCGTGGGGGCAACGGCCGCCAAGGCCGGCGCGCGCGCCCTGATTTCGGCCGAGGGTGAGATCCTCGAAGGCTGGGTCGGGGGCGGCTGCGCGCGCGGTGCCGTCCGCCGCGCCACACAGGATGCACTGGCGAGCGGCACTCCCGTCTTCGTGGCGCTGCGCCCGGAGGAAGCGCTCGCAGAGGCCGGGGTCAGCCCGCGCGAAACCCGCGACGGGACGCGCTATGAGCGGAACGGCTGCCCCAGCAAGGGACACATGGATCTCTTCGTCGACCCCGTCCGCCCCGCCCCGCTGCTCGCGATCCTCGGATCGGGGCCGGTGGCCAAGGCGCTTGAGCGGCTTGCCCGCCCGTTCGGGTTCGAACTCGCTTCGACCCTGCCCGAAGGCACTCCGCCCGCCTACGTCGTCGTCGCCACCCAGGGCAGCGGCGACAAGGCTCAGCTGGCCGAGGCAGTCGCCTCGGGGGCGGGATACGTCGCCTTTGTCGGCAGCCGGCGCAAGTTCGAAACGTTGCGCACAGCGCTCGTGGAAGCGGGGGCAAGCGATACCGCGCTCGACGCAGTCCGCGCCCCCGCCGGCTTGCCGATCGGCGCGGCCAATGCCGAAGAGATCGCGCTGTCGATCCTCGCCGAGATCACGGCACATCGCAGAACAGGAGACACGGGATGAAGACCGCCGCCATCATCCTCGCCGCCGGTTTCTCGACGCGGATGGGAGCGCCGAACAAGCTCGTGCAGCACGTCGCGGGCAAGGCCGTTCTGGCCAGTGTGGCGGACGCGGTGCTGGGCGTTTCGGACACGGTGCCGCTGGTCATCCTCGGCCATGAGTCCGGGCTCGTCTCCGATGTGCTCGACGGGTTGCCTGTCGATCTGATCGAGAACCCGGACCCTGCGCGCGGTCAGGCGAGCTCCGTCCGCCTTGGGCTCGAGGAAGCACCCCAGGCAGACGCGACCCTTGTCGTTCTGGGCGATCAGCCGTTCCTGACCACGGCCGCGTTGCAGCGCCTCTTGCGGGCACATGAATCCAATGGAGGCGACCGCATCACCGTTCCGGTCAACGGCGAGATGCGCGGCAACCCGGTGGTGATCCCATGGGCGCTGCGCCAGTCGATCCTCGCGGGGGGCGCCAACATCGGATGTGGCAGCTTCACCCGCAAGAACCCGGAGCTGACCCGCGCCTATCCCACTGAGGATGCGGCCTATTTCCTTGACATCGATACGCCGCAGGATCTCGAGGACGCCCGCCTGCGCAGCCGCGGTGAGCTGGCCTCATGAGCGCGCACGGATCAGTTTCCACACGGCTCCTCGCGCGCCTCCGGCGTGCGCTGAAACACCTCTTTCCACCCCCCACCAAGGCGCAGGCCGACGTGCTGGAACGCATCAAACATCCCTGCTGCTGAAAAGCTGAAGAAAGGTTCGACCATGGAACTGACCGACGAAATCGTCATCGACGCCCCGCGCGACGCAGTTTACGCGGCGCTGAACGACCCCGAGATCCTCAAGGAGTGCATCCCCGGATGCGAAGAGCTGATCCAGCACTCCGACACCGAACTGGAGGCCAAGGTCGTGCTCAAGGTGGGCCCGGTGAAGGCCCGCTTCAGCGGTGCGGTGACGCTCGACAAGTCGGGCGCGCCGGAGCACTTCTCGCTCACCGGCGAGGGCAATGGCGGCAAGGCGGGCTTTGCCAAGGGCGGCGCGGATGTCACGCTGCGCGAGGAGGACGGGCAGACCGTTCTCACCTACGACGCCAAGGTCGACATCGGCGGCAAGCTTGCCCAGCTCGGCAGCCGGCTTGTGGCCAGCACGGCCAAGAAGCTCTCGGCCAAGTTCTTCACCAAGTTCGCCGAGACGTTCGACGAAAAAGAAGCCGCTTGATCTCCATGTCTGTCTTCGTGCCTCCCCCCTCGAGCTACGAGCTTCCCGAGCAGATCCTCGGCTTCGTTCAGACGGAGCGCGACGCGGGGCGCACCTGCGCGCTGATCGTGGTGACGGGCCTGTCCGGGGGATCGATGCGGCAGGTCGGGTCGCTCTCGGCGGTCTCGGAAAGCGGCGTGATGGCGGGCTATGTCTCGAACGGCTGCATCGACGCCGACATCGCGGCGCAGGCCGGGGACGCGCTCGCAGAGGGCCGCCCGCGCGCCCTGAAGTACGGCGCAGGCAGCCCCTTCATCGATCTGCAACTGCCGTGCGGAGGGTCCGTCGATCTGCTGATCGTGCCCGCGCCCGATCCGGCGGCGATCGATGCGGCGCTTGCTGCCCTCGCGGCCCGCGCGGAGGTGCACCTTCGCTTCGACCCGGGGACGGGTGTTCATCTCGCCACGGCGCTCGTGGGGCAGACCTACCGCTATACGCCGGCGCTGCGGCTGATCATTGCGGGCAAGGGGCCGGCGCTGTCGGCCATGGTGCGCCATGCCGTTACGTCCGACATCGTCACAACGTTCGCCTCCCCCCAGGTCGAGGATCAGGAAAGCCTTGCCGGGACGGGCGCCGAGACCGCTTTCGAGCTCACCTCACCCTGGGCGCCGGTGCGGTTTGACGCCGACCCATGGACAGCCGTCGTGACGCTCTTTCATGACCATGTCTGGGAAACGGCGATCCTGAAGGCTGCCGTCGAAACGGACGCGTTCTACATTGGCTGCCTCGGCAGCGTCCGCACGCAAGCCGCCCGACGCCTCGCGCTTGAGGCAGAGGGGGTGACGCCCGCACAGATCGGCCGGATTCTGGGCCCGATCGGGCTCATCCCGTCCTCGCGGAGCGCCAATGACCTGGCGATCTCGGTGCTCGCCGAAATCAGGATGCACCACAAGGCGCGCGTTGCGGAAGTGGCGGCGGCCTAGTCTCGGCACGACCGGCCGAGGCGGGTCGCGCGGTAGATCACGCCACGGCACCGGCTGCGCGTTCGTCTGAGCGCGCCTGGCCTCATCCACCACGCCGGTGCCGGGAACCAAAGCCGCCTCAGACGGGCCGCAGGGTTCCGCGCTCCACAAGATCGCACGCCATCACCTGCACGAGCGGTGGTGCGTCCGGTGTCTCCAGCAGCGTGATAACGCGGTTGATCGAGGTCTCGATAATGGCCCCGATCGGTTGCTGGATCGTGGTCAGGTCGATGTTTTCCCAACCCGCCATTTCCATATCGTTCAGGCCGATCAGCCCGACGTCTTCGGGAACGCGCCTGCCGCCCTCCCGCAGCGCCGCCATCGCACCGATGGACAAGACGTCGTCACCGCAGAAATACGCCTCCGCCAAGGGCGCTTGCATCAGGCGGCGCATCTCGTCGCGCCCTGCATCGAAGGAATAGGCACGCGCAAAACTGTGGGTCACGCTGATGCCCGCCTGCCCGTTGCAGGCGTCGAGGAAGCCAAGCAGCCGGTCCTGGGTGGATGTCGCGATCTCCGGGCCACCGAGAAACGCCACGCGTGAGTAGCCGCGCGCCAGCAACGTGCGCCCCGCGAGGGCGCCGCATGCGACATTGTCGATCCCGACGACATCCACGACCGGGACGGGATTCGGGCGCCCGAACGTGTGCACGACCGGTAGATCCGCCTCGCGGAAGGCGCGGGCGAACGCGGGCGGAAGGGTCGACGAGGCCACCACGACGGCATCCACCGAATACTGACGCAAGAGCTGGACAGAATGGCTCGGGTCGGTCTCGTCGGTCAGGTTCACGATCAACGGGCGGAGGCCACGCTCCTGCAAGCCGCGCGTGAACCTGTCGAAGACCTCCAGAAAGATCGGATTGTGAAAGTTGTTGGAGATCAGGCCGATGAGCTTGGTGCGCCCGGTCGTGAGGCTGGAAGCCAGCGCGTTCGGCCGATAGCCGAGCTCTTCCGCAGCGGCATGGACCTTCGCGCGCATCTGTTCCGAGACCGACGCCCCGGCCGTGAACGTCCGGGAGACAGCAGAGGGCGACACCCCCGCCAGTTCGGCCACATCTTTCAAGGTTACCGGCATGATCCGACCCTAGCCCATGCGGCTCCCTGCGCACCAGCCCCTTGCAACCGGTTGCAATACACGTCGCTCTGTGCTCTCCTACAGGCGTAGAGACGGGCGAACCGTCCGTGGATCAGAATGCAAAATCGGGAGGATTGCATGAAGAAGCTTGCAACGACTTTGGCCGTGGGTGTGGCACTTGCGGTGTCTCCGCTGGCCGCAACGGCGCAGGACGATGACCTGAGCTACGTGCTCGTCAGCCACGCGCCGGACAGCGACTCGTGGTGGAACACGATCAAGAACGGCATCGCGCTCGCCGGCGAGCAGGTGAACGTCTCCGTCGAGTACCGCAACCCGCCCACCGGCGACATCGCGGACATGGCGCGCATCATCGAGCAGGCGACGGCAGCCGGCCCGAACGGCATCATCACGACGCTGGCCGACTACGACGTGCTGAAAGAGCCGATCCAGAACGCGGTCGCCTCGGGCATCGACGTCATCATCATGAACACCGGCACGCCAGATCAGGCGCGCGAAGTGGGCGCGCTGATGTATGTCGGTCAGCCCGAGTATGACGCGGGCTATGCGGCCGGTCTGCGCGCCAAGGGCGACGGCGTGACGTCGTTCCTCTGCGTGAACCATGCCATCCAGCAGCCAACCGTGGGCGAGCGCTGCCGCGGCTTCGCCGACGGCCTCGGCGTGGATCTCGGCGAGTCGATGCTCGACAGCGGCACCGACCCCTCGGAGATCAAGAACAAGGTCCTGGCCTATCTCTCCGCCAACCCGGAGACGGACGGCATCCTGACGCTGGGCCCGGTCTCGGCGGATCCGACCATCGCCGCGCTCGAAGAGAACGGCATGGCCGGTGAGATGTACTTCGGCACCTTCGACCTCGGCGAAGAGATCGTAAAGGCGATCAAGGGCGGCGTCATCGAGTGGGGCATCGACCAGCAGCCCTTCCTGCAGGCCTACCTGCCGGTCGTGGTGATGGCCAACTACCACCGCTACGGCGTGCTGCCCGGCAACAACATCAACTCCGGCCCCGGCTTCGTGACAGCCGACGGGCTCGAGAAGGTGGAAGCCTACGCCGGCGAATACCGGTAACACCACGCGGGGGCGGCCAACGGGCCGCCCTTTGCTTTTCTGGAAGACACATACCTGACGGGAGGGGAGCGCGATGTCCGAGACAACGCAGGCGAAACCAGTCGCCGACGAACGCGTCAAGGAGATCGGCGGATTGCGCAAGGCGCTGATCCGGCCCGAGCTTGGCGGCATGGTCGGGGCGGTCGCCGTATTCGTATTCTTTCTTCTGACCGCGTTCGACAGCGGCATGTTCAATGCCCAGGGCATCATGAACTGGTCGGTCGTCTCGGCTCAGTTCATGATCATCGCCGTGGGCGCGTGCCTGCTGATGATCGCTGGCGAATTCGACCTTTCCGTCGGCTCGATGATCGGCTTTTCGGGCATGATCATTGCGATCCTGAGCATGACGCTTGGCTGGCCTGTCTGGATGGCGATCATCGCGGCGTTCGTCCTGGCCCTCGCGATCGGCGCGCTCAACGGCTTCATCGTCATCCGAACGGGTCTGCCCAGCTTCATCGTGACGCTGGCGTTTCTCTTCATCCTGCGCGGCTTCACGATCTACTTGCCCCAGACCATCGAGAACAAGACGATCATCGGCGGCATTCGGGACGTGGCAGAGGGCGATTGGCTTGCCCCGATCTTCGGCGGCAAGATCCTGGGAGGGTTCTTCCAGTGGCTCGGCGACATCGGCGTGATCGGGGTCTTCGAACGGGGCACCCGCGCCGGCGAGCCGGTGGTCGACGGGATCCCGATGCTCATCATCTGGGCCATCGTTCTGGTGGCCGTCGGTCACATCATCCTGATGAAAACCCGCTTTGGAAACTGGATCTTCGCCGCCGGTGGCGACGCGGAAGCGGCCCGCAACTCGGGCGTTCCGGTCAACCGGGTGAAGGTGCTGATGTTCATGTTCACCGCCTTTTGCGCGACCGTCTTCGCCACCTGCCAGGTGATGGAGTTTGGCTCCGCGGGCGCGGACCGCGGCCTTCTGAAAGAGTTCGAGGCGATCATCGCCGTGGTCATCGGGGGCGCGCTCCTGACGGGCGGCTACGGCTCGGTCATCGGTGCCGCCCTTGGTGCGCTGATCTTCGGCGTGGTGCAGCAGGGCCTCTTCTTTGCAGGGGTGGAAAGCTCGCTCTTCAGGGTGTTCCTCGGGGTGATCCTGCTCGGCGCTGTGATCCTGAACACCTACATTCGCCGCATGATCACGGGGGAACGTTGACCCGAAAGGTCACGTCAGGAGGATTGATATGAACACCCGCACAGAGCACGCCCCGATCATCCAGATGAAGAACATCGAGAAGCACTTCGGCAGCGTCATCGCGCTGGCGGGTGTCTCGGTGGATGTCTTTCCGGGCGAGTGCCACTGCCTGCTCGGCGACAACGGCGCCGGCAAGTCGACCTTTATCAAGACGATGTCGGGCGTACACAAACCGACCCATGGCGAGATCGTATTCGAAGACCAGCCTATGCACTTCGAGGACCCGCGCGACGCCATCTCGGCCGGGATCGCGACGGTGCACCAGCACCTCGCGATGATCCCCCTGATGTCCGTCAGCCGGAATTTCTTCATGGGGAACGAGCCGGTTGTAAAGCGCTTCGGCATCCCCTTCTTCGACCATGAATACGCCGACCGCGTGACGATGGAAGAGATGCGCAAGATGGGTATCAACCTGCGCGGCCCCGATCAGGCGGTGGGCACCCTCTCGGGCGGCGAGCGCCAGACGGTCGCGATCTCCCGCGCAGTGCATTTCGGCGCCAAGGTGCTGATCCTCGACGAGCCGACCTCGGCCCTCGGCGTGCGGCAAACAGCCAATGTGCTCGCCACCATCGACAAGGTGCGCAAGCAGGACATCGCCGTGGTGTTCATCACCCACAACGTGCGCCACGCCATGGCCGTGGGGGATCGCTTTACGGTGCTCAATCGCGGCAAGACCCTCGGCACCGCCCAGCGCGGCCAGATCACGCCCGAAGAGCTGCAGGACCTGATGGCAGGCGGGCAGGAGATGGTGCAGCTGGAGGGCTCGCTCGGCGGAACGGTGTAGCGCCATCGCATGGGGTGTCCGCGGCTGGCGGAGCTCAGGGCACCGTCGCGCGCGTGATACGCCCAGGTCACAACCCCGCGCGTCTGGCAGCGCATCTGCCAGCTTGGTCTACGAGGAAGACCTCGACCAGAGTGTAGAACAGGGCGGCCTACCGACGCGCGTGAAACCCTGAACAAGGGAGGCCAACACCATGCGAATCCGCGCGTTCCTGATTTTCTGCTCGGTCGGTCTTGTGCCGATTGCACTCGGCTACGGGGCCAATCCGTCATTCACGATGAACGCGCTCTTTGGCATTCCCGTCGACGGCGTCAACCTCACCCACATTCTGCGCGCCGTGATGGGCCTTTACCTGGGCATGGTCGTCCTGTGGGTCTGGGGCGCGTTCAACAAACCGATGGAGGCGCCAGCGCTTGTTGCGTGCGCCGTTTTCATGCTCGGATTGGCAGCCGGAAGGATCTTGAGCATCTTGGTCGACGGCATGCCGCATTGGCTTCTGGTCGTCTATGCCCTGCTGGAGGTTGTGTTCGGCCTGACCGCGATCGCCCTCTATCGCAGCACCACCATGTCTGCTGGCGAAGACAGGCACTAGCCGACCAGCCGGGGGTATGCCGCACTCCGCACGGTTGGCGCGGGCACGCCGCAACGGGCACAGGCCGCGTATCCTCCCGGTGCGACAGAGGCCAAAAGGCCCGCGCCCAAGCGACAGACGCACAGAACAGACCGGCCTTCCCTAGCGGAACATCGGCGGGCGCGCGTCCTGCCACGCGCCGTCCTCTCCTGCCGACGCGACCGCGGCATAGACGGCGGCCATGGAGCGCACGCCGTCTGAAGCCTTGGGATAGAGCGTCGCCGCCGCGTCCGGCGCCCGGCCTGCCTTGGCCGCACCCACGGCTTCCGCGAGATCAACGTAGATGTTGGCGACCGCGAGCGGGAACCCTTCGGGCGAGCCGATCACGACGCGGCTGAGGCGGGCGGCATCGGGGGTCAGGCTCGCATCGCCCTTCTCCAGGATCTCCGTCCGGCCGCCGAGGCGCTGATAATAGACCTGGTTCGGCTGCTCCTGGGCCCAGCGGAACGCGCCCGTTTCGCCAAAGATCTGAATGTCGAGCCCGTGCTGGCGCCCGATGGCGACCGTCGACGTCCAGAGCCGCCCCACGGTGCCGCCCTCCATGCGGAAATTGACCATCGCGTCGTCTTCCAGCGTCCGCCCCGGCACGAGCGAGGCGAAATCCGCCGAAACCTTCGATACTTCGTCGCCGGTGATGAAAGACGCCAGATGCAGCGCGTGGATGCCGCAATCGGCCATCTGGCCCGAAACACCCGCCTGTGCCGGGTCGTAGCGCCAGCGCACGCGCGGATTGTCCGCGTCTGCCGCGTCGGCGTGGTGACCGTGCGAGAAGTTCGCCACGACAAGGCGGACCTTGCCGATCTCGCCTGCCGCCACCAGAGCCCGCATGTGGCGCACCATCGGATAGGCCGAGTAGCAGTAGTTCACCGCGCAGATCCTGCCCGTGGCCTCCGCGGTGCGGACGATCTCTTCGCCCTCTTCCACCGTCATTGTCATGGGCTTTTCGCAAAGCACGTTGAACCCGGCCTCCAGAAAGGCCTTCGTGATCTCGAAATGGGTCGCGTTGGGGGTGGCGACGGTCACGAGGTCGATCTTGTCCTCCCGGCCCCTCTCGCCCTCCAGCATCTCGCGCCAGTCGCCATAAGCGCGGTCCGCCGCGACACCGAGGGACTGCGCGTAGGCGCGCCCCTTCCCGGCGTCCACGTCGAGCGCTCCGGCGGTGAACTCGAAGAGCCCGTCGGCCTGCGCGCCAAGCCGATGCGCCGGGCCGATCTGGCTGCCTTCGCCACCGCCGACCATGCCCCATTTCAGTTTTGCCATGCTCTTCACTCTCTGCTGGCGGCTTCAGAAGCCGATGGATGCCAGGTAGCGGCGGTTGATCTTTGCATCGCCGAGCGGGTCCGTGTCCGGCAGCGTCGGGTCGCAATCCTGCTCCACGGTGCACCAGCCGTCGAAGCCCGAGTCGATCAGCAATTGCCGAACGCGCGGAAACTCAACGTCGCCATCCCCTAGGTTGCAAAAGATCCCCTGCCCGCAGGCCTCGTAGAACCCGGTGCCCTTGGCGATGACATCGGCCTTCACAGCGGGGTCGATGTCCTTGAAATGCATGTAGGAGATCCGGCCCATGTGCCGCTCCATGAACGCCACCGGATCGAACCCGGCATAGGAATGGTGGCCGGTGTCGAAGCAGATCTTCAGGAAGCTCTCGTCAACTTCGCTCAGCAGCCGCTCCAGCTCCGGCTCGAAATCCATGAACCCGGCGGCATGGGCGTGGATGCCGACAGTCAGGCCATACTCCACCGCCCCCATCCTGGCGACATGGGCGATGCGGTCGCGGTAAGCCGCCCACTCGGCGGCGTCCATCTGCTCGGCGGCGTCGGCGCGGCCCGCCGTGGGGGCGCGACGCTCGGAGATCGAGTCGATCAGCACGAGATGCTGCGCCCCGTGCGCCACGAGCGCCTTGCAGGTGCGCACCGAGCCGTCGAGCACGTCCTCCCACTGCGCGGGATCATGGAACGCGCGGAAGACGACGCCGCCGATCAGCGTCTGGCCATGCTCGGCCAGTGCGTCCGCCACCTGTGGCGGATCCTCGGGCATGAAGCCAACGGGGCCAAGCTCAATGCCGGTGTAGCCCGCTTCCGCGTTCTCGCGCAGCACGTCGCGCCAATCGGGGTTGCGCGGATCACCCGCGAATTCGACGCCCCAGGAGCAGGGAGCGTTGCCGATCTGAATGGTCATGGGGTGTCCTCGGGCTGGGTAACGTCGTGCCAGCGGCGATCCGCGTGGGAGCGGCGGGCGGCGGCGGCCACTTCTGCCACCGCGAGCCCGTCGCGGAAGGTCGGCCAGACGGGTTGCCCCGTCTCGATTGCCTGCAGGAAATCGCGCGCTTCGATGATGATCTGGTCCTGGTAGCCGGTGCCGTGACCGGGCCCCTGGCAGAAAGGTTCGTAATCTGGGTGGGCCGGGCCGGTCAGGATCTTGACGAAGCCGCGTGTCGCCTCGGGGCCTTCCGCGCGATAGAGCCAGAGCGCGTTCTGGTCTTCCTGATCGAAGCGGAGAGCGCCGTCGGTGCCTGTGATTTCATAGGCATAGCCCATCTTCTTGCCGTGGGCGATCCGGCTGAAAAAGAGGTGCCCCATCGCGCCGGAGCCAAAGCGCACCATCATCTGCGCCTGATCGTCGTTCGTCACGGGCGCGCCGCCGCGCGTCGCGTGCACCGTCTCGATCTCGGCCATGACAGAGGCGATCGGCCCCGCCAGCGCAAGGGCCGCGTTGACCATATGGGGCGCGAGATCCCCCATCGTGCCGTTCGCATCGCCGTGGGCGCGCCATGTCGCGGGCTCAGTGGCGTCGGCGTAGAAATCCTCGGTGTGCTCGCCCCGCAGCCAGACGACACGGCCGATCGCACCCTCGGCAATGAGCTGGCGGGCAAACTGCGTGGCGGGCGTGCGCACGTAGTTGAAGCCGATCATGTTGGCGACGCCCGCCTTTTCCGCCGCCGCCACCAGCGCGCGCGCGTCCTCGATCGAGGCGCCGAGCGGCTTTTCACAGAAGACGGGCTTGCCCAGCGCGAATGCCGCCTCGGCGATCTCGCGGTGCGTTTCCTGCGGCGAGGCGATGATAACCGCCTCCACACCCGGATTGTCGACAAGCGCGCGCCAGTCCTCCGCGCCCCTGGCAAATCCGAAGGCGCGGGCATAGCGCTCCGCACTGGCGGGCGACGACGCGGCGACGGCCTCGAGCCGTGGTCGCAGCGCAGTGTCGAACACCGCCCCCACCGCCGACATGGCAACCGCATGGGCCTTGCCCATGTAGCCGCCACCGACGATTCCGATGCCGATTTCAGTGGTCTTCACGGCGGTGCACCCCTCCTCCCAATTCGGTTTGCAACCGGTTGCAAATCGCGTATCCTCAAATCGCGCGCGGAGCAACGCAGAAGTGCCCGAATTGCGCGACGCCCGGAGACCGGACAATCCGGTGCGGGCACATAGGGAGGACGCTGCATGTCGGACGAGACCATCCGCCTGACGACGGCTCAGGCTATCATTCGCTGGCTCAACGCCCAGTTCATCGAGATCGACAGGGAGCGCACCCGGATCTGCGGTGGCGGGTTCGGGATCTTTGGCCATGGCAACGTCACGTGCCTCGGCGAAGCGCTCTACGACCATCGTGAGACACTGCCGCTCTATCGTGGGCAAAACGAACAGGGCATGGGCTTTGCCGCGGCGGCCTACGCGAAATACCACCTGCGCCAGCGCTTCATGCTGTGCACCGCCTCCGCCGGCCCCGGCACCGCGAACCTGCTCACCGCCTCGGCGCTGGCGCACGCGAATCGCCTGCCCATGCTCATGCTTTGCGGCGACACGTTCCTGACGCGCCTGCCCGACCCGGTTCTGCAACAGATCGAGCATTTCAACGACCCGACCCACGGGCTGAACGACGCCTTCAAGGCCGTCACCCGGTACTGGGATCGGATCACGCACCCCGCGCAGGTCATCCAGTCGCTGCCCGCGGCCCTCGCGGTGATGCTCGATCCCGGCGAGTGTGGCCCGGCCTTCTTCGCCCTGCCGCAGGACGTGCAGGGCTGGAGCTACGACTACCCGGTTTCGTTCTTCGCGGACCGCACGCACCGTATCCGCCGCCAGACGCCAGACGCCGCCGAAATCGCCGACGCCGCGGCCCTCCTGCGCAGCGCCGAACGCCCCGCGATCATCGCGGGTGGCGGGGTCCAGTACTCCCGCGCCGTTGCGGAGCTGACCGCCTTCGCCGAAGCCCACGACATCCCCGTTATCGAGACCATCGCCGGGCGCGCGAACCTCATCGCGACGCACCCGCTCAACATCGGCCCCGTGGGCGTCACCGGCTCCGACAGCGCCAATGCGGTCGCCGAAGCGGCAGACGTGATCCTCTCGGTCGGATCCCGCTTGCAGGACTTCACGACCGGGTCCTGGACAGCCTTCGCGAAGGAAGCGCGGTTCATCTCGCTCAATGCCGCGCGCCACGACGCGGGCAAGCACATGTCCCTTCCCGTCGTGGGGGACGCCAAGCTGGGGTTGGGCGCGCTCGCCGCCGCGATGGAGGGCTACAGCGCGCCCGAGCAATGGGTGAGCTTTGCCAAGGGCGAGCGCACGAAGTGGGATGCCTACGTCGCCGAGAACGTGCGCGCGGGCAACCGCCCCGCCTCCTACGCGCAGGCCATCGGCGTGGTGAACGACCTCTGCGCCCCGCGCGACCGTGTTGTCGCCGCCGCCGGCGGCCTGCCCGCCGAGGTCACCGCCAACTGGCGGACGCTCGATATCGGCACCGTCGATGTGGAGTTCGGCTTTTCCTGCATGGGCTACGAGATCGCGGGGGGCTGGGGCGCGCGCATCGCGCAATCCGAGAAGGAGCCCGACGCCGACACGATCGTCTTTTGCGGCGACGGCTCGTATCTCTTGATGAACTCCGACATCTACTCCTCTATTCTGACGCGCAAAAAGCTCATCCTCCTCGTGCTCGACAACGGTGGCTTCGCGGTCATCAACAAGCTGCAGAACAACACCGGCAACGAAAGCTTCAACAACCTCCTTGCCGATGCGCCGACGATCCCGGAGGCCTTCGCGGTGGATTTCGCCGCCCACGCCGCGTCGATGGGGGCCATCACGGAGCACGTGGCCAACCCGGCAGAACTCGGCGACGCATTCAAGCGCGCCAAGGCCGCCGACCGCACGAGTGTCATCGTCATGAACGTCGACGCCTACGAAGGCTGGACAACCGAAGGCCACACATGGTGGGAGGTCGGCACCCCCACCGTCTCCGAGCACGAGAAAGTGCGCACGGCCCACGCCGAGGTCGAGAGCGCCCGCGCCAAACAGCGCCGGGGGGTCTGACCCGATGGCCGACGGCGCCCCCGCTCCTGCCATGAAGAGCTACACAGCGCAAACGGCCGATCCCGCCGCCATCGTGCAGGACCTTCTGCACGGGGCGGGCGCCGTCCGGGTTACCGGCCTCTTCACGCCCGAAGAGATCGCCGAGGCGCGCCGCATCATCATGGCGCACTCCGAGGCCGCCGCCGAGAAAGTCACGCATTTTCAGGGCGCTGCCGAAGAAGAGGGCACGATCTCGCTCCAGCGTCGGGTATGGAACCTGCTCGCCAAGGGCGATGTATTTTCCCGGATGGCCGCGCATCCTGCGCTGATGGCGATCCTGCGCCGGTTCCTCGGCACGGAGTTCATCATGGGCTCCATCGCCGCCAATCGCATCCTGCCCGGCGGACCGGGGCAAGAGCCGCATATCGACTACCCCTACTGGGACTTCCACACGCCCGAGACCCATCCCACGGGTCTCAACGCGTCGTTCCCGATGAACGCGCAGGTCTCTGTCATCCTTGATCCCTTCACCGAAGAAAGCGGCGCCACCGCCTTTGCCCCTGGCACCCAGAAAGAGCTGCGCTACCCCACCGAGGCCGACGGCTTCTATGAGCGCTGCGCCCGGATGACGTGCGCGCCCGGCGACGTTGTGCTCTTCTTCGGCGCGGTCTGGCATTGCGCGATGCCCAATCGCTCGGATCATGACCGCAACGCCGTGCTCATCCAGTACCTGCCGAAATGGGTGAAGCCGATGGAAGACATGCCCGCCGCCCTACCGGCAGAGTTCGTCGCAGCCGCCAGCCCCGACCTGCGCCAGCTTCTGGGGTTGAACTATCCCTACCCGGAGGTGCTCGACGTCGCCGCCGCCGGCAACACCGAGGGCCGCACATGAGCGCCTTTCGCGACGCCATCGCCCGCAACAGCTTTGCCGTTTTCGGGCGCGCCGGGATGGACATGTTCGCCGACCCGCCCGGCGTGAAAAGCGAGCACGCCGAGACCTTTCGCGCCGGGCTCGGCGGCTCGTCGGCCAACATCGCGGCGGGGCTTGCGAAATTCGGCGGCCATGCCGCGCTGGTCACCTCGGTCAGCGACGACGCGGTCGGGCGCTTCTGCGTCAACCAGCTGCGCCACTACGGCGTCGATACCGCCCATGTGCGCGCGGTCGGCGGTGAGGTCCGCACATCGTTGGCCGTCTACGAGAGCGTGCTCGAAGACTTTCAGAATGTCATCTACCGCAACAACGCCGCTGATTTCCAGGTCACCGAGGCCGATGTGGCGGCGGTCGACTACACGGCCTATGGCGCCCTTGTCACCACCGGCACCGTCTTTGCCGCCGAGCCCTCGCGCTCGGCCCACTTCGCCGCCTTCGAGCGCGCCCGCGCCGCCGGGGTGCCCGTGATCCTCGACATCGACTACCGCCCCTATTCCTGGCCCTCCGCCGAAGTCGCCGCCGACGTGCTGTCGCGCGCGGGCGCGGCCTCCGACGCGATCATCGGCAACGACGAGGAGTTCGGCTTCATGGCAGGAGACATGTCGCTCGGGCTCGACAAGGCGCGCGCACTGGCCGAGGCGGGCGCCGCGCTCGTGATCTACAAAATGGGCGAAAAGGGTGCGATCACGTTCTTCGAGGGTGAAGAGATCCATACCGGGATCTACCCCGTCACCGCCGTCAAGCCGAACGGCGCGGGCGACAGCTTCATGGCCGGGCTCCTTTCCGGCCTCGCAGCCGGGCAGCCCCTGCGCGACGCCATCCTGCGCGGCTCGGCCTGCGCGGCCATCGTCGTCTCGCGCCCCGGATGCGCGCCCGCCATGCCGGACGAGGCCGACCTCGCCCACTTCCTCGACACCCACGCGGGGCCCACCGCCGCCTAGCCCCCCGCAGCAGACGCAAAAAGAGACCGCCATGCATATCCCTCCCTACGACAACGGCAACACACCCATCGTACCCGCAGACGATGCGACGGTTCCGCTGAACTACTTCAACATCGTCAAGCTGACCGAGGGCCAGAGCTTCACCTACGCCGTCCCCGGCTACGAGACGTGCATCGTCCCCGCCACCGGCACCATCAACGTCACCGTCGGCGACTTCAGCGCGACCGATCTCGGCGGGCGCGGCACGGATGTGTGGGATGGCGAGCCCGAGGGCGTCTACGTCCCCTCCGGGATGGAGGCCGAGATCACCTGCCGCTCCGGTGCGGCGGAGGTCTTCATCGCGGGAGCCAAGTACGACGAGGTGCTGGCGCCCTTCGCGGTGCGCGCCGACGAGCTCGATGTCGTCCAGTACGGCTCGGACGACACGAAAACCCATCGCAAGATCAAGCACATCCTCGGCCAGAATCAGAAAGACAAGGTCGGGCGCCTGCTGGTGTCCGAGCTCTACACGGTCGGTCAGGGCGGATGGTCCGGTTTTCCGGCCCACAAGCACGATACCGATCGCCTGCCCGACGAGACGCGCCACGACGAGACCTACAACTTCCGCTTCCGCCCGAACTACGGCTCCGGTGTCCAGGTGCTGCAGAAGGGCGAGACGGGCCCGGGCGAGGCGCACCACATCGTCGACGGTTCCACGATCTGCATCGACAAGGGCTATCATCCCTGCGTCGTGATGCCGGGCTACGAGATGTACTATTTCACCATCCTCGGCGGCCTCTCGCAGCGCTCGCTCGTGCAGTATTTCGAGCCGACCCACGCCGAGCAGCTCCACACCATCCCCGGCATCATGGACATGGTGGCGAAGTTCAAATGACCCTGGCGACGCTCGCCGAGGTCCTGCGGCCCGCGATGCGTGACAGCTACGCCGTGGCCGGGCTCGTCTGCCTCGGCTGGGAAGACATGCGCGCCTATGCCCGCGCCGCCGAGGCCGAGGGGCTGCCGGTGATCCTGCAAGCCGGGCCGTCCTGCCGGGCGCACACGCCCCTGCCCGTTCTCGGCGCGATGTTCCGCAATCTGGCCGAGAGCGTGTCCGTGCCGGTCGTGGCCCACCTCGACCACGGCTATACACACGAGGAATGCCGAGAGGCGCTGGAAAGCGGCTTCACCTCGCTGATGTTCGACGGCTCCCGCAAGCCGCTCCGGCAGAACATCGACGAAACCGCCGCCATCGCCGAGATGGCCCACGCCGCCGGGATCTCCTGCGAGGGCGAGATCGGCTTTGTCGGCTATGCCGACGGCGCCTCTTCGGAAGGGACGGACCCGGACGAGGCCGCGCAGTTCGCCCGCGAGAGCGGTGTGGACGCGATGGCGATCTCGGTCGGCAACGTGCACCTGCAACAAAACCGTGAGGGCGGGCTCGACACAGCCCGCATCGCCGCGATCGAAGCGGCGACGGACGTGCCGCTGGTGATCCACGGCGGCTCCGGTGTGCCGCTCGAGCAGCGCGGCACGCTCGCCCGGACCTCCGCGATCTGCAAGATGAACATCGGCACCGAGCTGCGCATGGCGTTCGGCAGCCACCTGCGCGCTGCGCTCGCGTCGGATCCTGAGCGGTTTGATCGCGTCCAGATCCTGCGCGATGTCGAAGCCCCCCTGCAAGAAGCCGCGCAAGCCGTGTTGCGCGTGCTCGGCCCCGCACGAAAGGACGCCGCATGATCCGCTTTGGTTTGCTTGGCTGCGGCCGGATCGGTCAGGTCCACGCCCAAACGCTCGCGCGCCTGCCCGGTGCCACGTTGGTCGCCGTCGCGGACGCCCTCCCCGACGCGGCCGAGGCGCTGGCCTCCGCCCACAGCGCTGCCGTGCGCGGGCCGGACGAGCTGATCGCAAGCGCCGATGTGGACGCCGTCATCATCGGCACGCCAACCACCCTGCACTACGACCAGATTCACGCCGCCGCGGCGGCGGGCAAGGCGATCTTTTGCGAAAAGCCGATCGACCTGTCGAGCGACCGCGTCCGGGAGTGTATCGCAGCCGTCGAAAACGCCGGTGTGCCATTTCTCACCGCCTTCAACCGGCGGTTCGACCCGAACTTCGCGGCGCTGGAGGCCCGGCTCCGGGCCGGGGCGATCGGCACAGTCGAACTAGTGGTGATCTCGTCGCGCGACCCGGCCCCGCCGCCAGTGAGCTACATCGAAACGTCGGGGGGGCTCTTTCGCGACATGACGATCCACGACTTCGACATGGCGCGGTTCCTGTTGGGGGAAGAGCCGGTTGAGGTCTTTGCCGTGGGCACCTGTCTCGTCGACCCCGCCATCGGCACCGCGGGAGACGTGGACACAGCCGCGGTGACGCTTCGAACCGGCAGCGGAAAACTCTGCCAGATCAACAACTCGCGCCGCGCCACCTATGGATATGACCAGCGGGTCGAGGTGCACGGATCTTCGGGCATGCTCTGCGCCGCCAATGTTCTCGAGAACACTGTCGAAGAGGCCGGCCCCGAGGGCTTCACGCGCGCGCCGAACAAGCACTTCTTTCTCGAGCGCTACGAGCGGGCCTACTTCGCTGAACTGGCCCATTTCGTCAGAGCCCTGACGGCCGGAACGTCACCGACACCCGATGCGCGGGATGGGCTGCGCGCGCAGATGTTGGCCGATGCGGCTGCGCGGTCGTTGGTGGAACAGCGCTCTGTTGGTGTGCCTGCGGGTTAGCGTCCGGCAGGCTGCGACTGGCTCGTTCGGCGTTCCGGAACACCGCGATCGCGGCTGCAGGCTGGCGGGAGCTGGTGCGGCAGTGACGGCAAATCGGGCAGTGCCGATCGTGCGCCGGAGGTGCCCGATCCGTGTGCTCACGGGTGAGAGGGCGCGTGGCTTTTTGCAATGACCGTGGTTTTTGGCGTGTGGGTGGGCGCAGATGGGGCTTGCAGGCGTGCCTTCGGCGGCAGCGCCCGGGTGAAGCGTCGCAATCAGGTATTTTTGCCAAGATGAAAGGCGGGGGTGTGCTGCTTGTGCGGGCGGGTTGGTTGGTTTGATTTGGGAAGGCCCGCCTTTTCGGGGCGGGCCTTTGGTTGGTTGGGCGCGGGCGGGGGTGCGCGCGAATTAACCGGGTCTTAGTTCACCGATGCGAGGATGCGGTGGATGGTGTCGTGGTCGTCTTCGGCCTGGGCGGCCTTGAGTTGCACGAGTTCGGAGGTGCTCAGCGTGCCGGGCGCGACGCCGACGGAGGCGGAGAGCTGTCCGGAGACCGGGCCGCCGCGGGTCGAGAACGTCGTGTCGGAGGCGACGTCCGTGCCGTTGCGCAGGCCGAAGATCCGGTCGGCGTCGTCTTCGTCGATGGCCGCTTTCAGGGCGACGATTTCGGAGGCGCCGAGGCCTTCGGCGTCGATGCTGCCGGCGACCTGGGAGAAGTCGGCGGTGCCGTTGAAGCCACCGGCCGCGGCTTCCGCCTTGATCTGGCGGATGCGGGAGTGGTCGTCGTCGGCCTGGGCGGCCTTGAGCTGCACGAGCTGCGAGGTGGTGTAGACGCCGGGCTCCACGCCGAGCGACGCGGCGAGGTTGTCGGAGGCGAAGGCCGGGGCGGCGAGCGTTGCGGCGATGGCGGCGGCTGCGGCGGTGAGGATGGTGCGGTTCATGGTGTCGGTCCTTTGGGTGTGTGTGTGTCGTTGGTGTCTTGGCGGCGGTGTGTGTGGTGCCGCGTTCGATGAGGCAGAGATGGGGCAGTGCGGGGCGGGAAGATACGGGCGGACCAGCCCTGCCTTCTGCGCATTCACGCACATCACAGGGGCGTGACGCGCCTTGTCGTGCGCTGTGGCCCGCAAAAACAGGGGCGCGACAGCCCCCAGCCCCCGCCTGTTTCAGCCCGGGACGCCGTGGATCACGAAATCCTCACGGTGTTTCAGGGGGGGGACGGGTTGGGAGGGTGGTGGTGCAGCGATTTGCGCGGCAAACACCGCGCAGCGCCGCTTTCCGGCACGCGGGCGATGGGGCGAACCGGTGCTTCGACCCGTGCCGCAAGGACGCGATGGCATCGTGTGCGAGGAAGTCCATTGGTCGGGACGGCTTGATAGTGTTGGCGATGGCCACGTTTGCTGGAGTTTGCGTAACCTTCTGCGGAAACCGCCCGCACCAACCGTCGCGACGTGCGCCATGGCGTGCTTGAGGCGCCCGCACGGCCCCGAGCACGGCGCCCGCCCATCAGGTGCTGATCACCTTGCTCAGTGCCAAGGATTTTGACCGCTTCGCGAGCGCCAGGCCCCCTGCGGTCAGACGTGCCTAAGGTGGCCTGGTGGCAAGGGGCGAAAATCGGGGAGCCGCGCCCTACTCTGCCCGCTCCGGCGTGCGTTGCGGCGCACCGGGGAGCTTGACGGCCCGCATGCCGGACCGAACGCGATGCCAGGCTTCGAGTGCCGCCCAGCGGTAGAACGCCAGCGGACGTTCAAAGAACTGCGCGAAGACCAGGCAGACAAGAAGCGTCAGAGCCAGCATCACGATGTTATGGCCAAGCATGTCGTTCGGCAGCACTGCATCGAGCAGGTGCAGGGTTGGATAATGCACGACGTAGATCGAGAAGGACGCCCCGGCGACCCACCGGAGCGCGCGCAGGGGCGCCCGCGTTTCATCGACCTCAACCGCCCGCAGGCAAAGCGCCGCGTAGCGCAGGTGGACCGCGATCAGCGCCGCGAGGAGGATGTGCCAGAGCACCTCGTGCGAGTACCCAAGGAGGGCGTAGGCGTTCCACGGGGCCAGACTGTCGACCGTGAAGGCGAGCAGTACCTCGGGGAGCCCCGCGATCTTCAGCGCAGCGGCAAGCACAAGCGGCAGAAGCGCACGGGCCAGTGCGGCCCTGCGGGTGATCTCGGGCCGATCGCGCGACAACATCCGCCAGACGAGCACTCCAACGAGCCACGCGGGCGCGAGCGCCAGGATCGGGACCCCCGCGAGGAGCACGATGAGCGCGAGCAGAGCGATGCGGAGCGCGCCGCGCAGAAAGACCGCGACACCGAAGGCCGCGTAGTAGGTTGCCTCGTAACTGAGCGACCAAAGCGCGCCGTTTGTCCCGATGCGGACCCGCTCAACCCATCCCGCCCACTCGTTGGAAAAGCTCGCCCCGCGCGCGAGCGCCTCGATCAGGCCGATCTCGGCGTAGAAGTTCGGCGGATAGGCCGCTGGGTCGGCCCAACGACCGATCGTGTCAAAGAGCACCGTCAGCACGATGGCGGGCACGATCACCGTCAGGAGCCGTGTTGCGCGATTGAACGCAAAGAGGCGTCCGCTGGCGTCCCGGTCGGCGGCATAGGCGATGACGAGCCCGGAGATGACGAAGAACACGATGACGGCATCCGGCCCCAGCGACCAGTCACGCAGGAATTGCAACGTACCTCCGCTGAATTTCGCGTGCGCGAAGTGCCCCATCAGGACGGCGAGCGCAGCCGTCACCCTGAGGACATCGAGCCAGACGGAGAACCCTCGGTTCATGGCCCGTCACCCCTGCTCGTGTTCGAGCGTGCGGGATCCGGATTTGCTGAACCGGGCACGCACCGCGCCGAAGCTTTCGACAAACGGGCCGAGGAGCGCCGCGCGCAGGGTCGGGTGCGGTTGCGCGATCCGCACACCCTGTTCATCCGCGATGCCGAAGGTCAGGTCTTCCTGTTTGCGGGGCACGTAGAGCGTCCCGAATGCCCAATCCCAGATCGCGAAGATCGATCCGTAGTTCTTGTTGTGGTGCTCGGGCGCGGAGGAATGGTGGATCTGGTGCTGGGCGGGTGAGATCAGGATGTGCTCCAGAACACGGCCATAGCTCAGCCAGATGTGGCTGTGCCGCAGGTTGGAGCCGAGCGCGTTGAACAGGAAGTAGATCGCGTTGCCACCGCCGATGGTCAGCGGATCGAGCGGCGCACCAAGGGCGTAGAGCGTCGCCCCCTGCACGATCCCCACAATGACGCCGACGATGAGCATCCGGAACATCGCTTCGACGGGGTGCGAGCGCGCAAGCGTCAGCGGGGTCAGCACTTCGGCGGAATGATGGACGGCATGGAACGGCCAGAGCACGTCGATCTCGTGATGCAATCGGTGCGCCCAGTAGCGGCAGAAATCCGTTGCAAGGACGATGGCCATGGTCGACCAGAGCGCAGCGACGAAGGTCAGTTCACCCGGCGTGATGACCGGCGCACCACGCGACAGGGCACCGAGCACGGAGAACGTCACGATCGGGGTGATGACGAGGGCGCCGAGGATCCCGGACAGGCCGATGATCCGGTTCGTCAGGAAGAGCTTGATGTCGAGAATGTTCGAGCGGTGCCGATAGGTCTCGCGAGGCAGAAGCCAGCGCACAAGATCCGAGGGACGGCCGCGCACGTGCCACAGCAGGATCGCGATCGCGATGCTTACCCCGAGATAAAGCAAGGCAAAACGGACGCTGAGATCGAACGGCGTGCGCGCCAGACCAACAGCAACGTCAACACTCTGCGCCCAAAGGTTCGACAGGAATTCCATGGCACCACCTCAGTCCTTCAACCCGGTCAGCGTTAGACGGGCTTTCGGGCAGATGTGAGGCGCGTGAATGGCCGTTGCGGCGCAGACCAGGCCGCATTTTCAGCGTCTGTCGCGCGTCCCGTGTGCAGCGCGATGCCGGACACGAACCCTCCGCGCGGGGGGGCGCCGTTCAGCCAGATGGCGCTTGCGCGTCCACAATCCCGCCACAGTCTCGTTGCTCCGGGAGGGCCTTTTCGCGAGATAGGTGGCAGCAGGGAGCGGCCATCGGGAGCATTTCCGACCGAGCGTCGCCGGGCCTTTGGTGAGCTCGTATCGATGCGAGATCACGGGCGCGAGAGCACACCACATATCATATTTTATTATTATAAATCATATTACTATAGATGGATTCAAATCCACCACCTGAGCTTGAAATCCTAAGCCGTGCCAGAGGCCGCGCCAGGTCAGATTTTCGCACGCCGTTTCTGAATTCGGGAAAGTCTGTTTTTTCTCAATCGCTTGCGCTCGAACCGTCATGCAGATCTAGAATGTGACGCGAATGTGGCTGATCTGGGGCCTCGATCCGTCAAGAAATGGTCGGATCATGCATAGTGGACGTTCCGCCCCGGACAGATCGAGTAAAGGGGATTGGGTATGTCTGGTATGGTTTGGGTTCGGCGGTCTTTCACCGCCATGTGTGTGTTCACAGGATTTCTGGCCGCGGCGCCTGTTGCCGCTTCCACGTTTTCGATCGACTTCTCCGGCTTTGCGGAAGGGACTTTTCTGGACAATCGGGTGACGCTTGCACCCGGCCTTTCGGCAATCGTCTCCTCGTCGCGCAACTTCGACGGAAGCACCGGCATCGCGCGGGTCTGCGATACGTCGAACGGTGCAGTGTGTTCGGGCAATGATCCGGACCTTCTCTCCCCGTTCACGAATATCGACACCAACGGACAGCAGGACCTTGGCAACGTCCTGATTATCCAGAACGCGAGCAAGTCGTCTGTGGATGACGATGGCCGCGGCGGCCGTCTGACCTTCAGCGACTTCCTCTACGACGGCGAAGAGGCGCTCATCCTCGACTCGCTCGATTTCGTCGACACGATCGACAATCCCAACGGCGGCCAGCTCTTCCTCAACGGCTCCAACGCCAACTTCGAAGACGCGGACAACATGTCGATCTTTGGCGGCGGCGACCGGGAGTTCGAGCGCGTCAGCGTTGGCCTCGAGATTTCCTCGTTCTCGGTGACGTTCGGCGGCTCCGGCGCAATCGACAACATCGAGCTTTCGCTGGCGCCGATCCCGCTTCCGATGCCGGCCCTGATGTTGCTCGCGGCCCTCGGCGCCACCGGGGTTGCCGCGCGGCGCCGCAAAGCCGCGGCCACCTGACGACGTCGGATCACCCAAGCCCTCCCTTCGGCACATCACGCCCTGCGCGCGCTAGCCTCTCGGCGCACGCGGGGCGCAGCTCATTCTGCGCCGCTTTCGGCGAGAAAATCGATCAGACGGCGCGTGAGGTTTTTCTGCGGGCCTGAATCCGGCCACAGCGCGTAGATCCCCATGATCGGAAGCCGCCACTCCGGGCACACCTCCACAAGCGTGCCCGAGGCGATATCGGCCGCGACCTCGACAAGCGGCAGGTGCAATACACCCAGCCCCGCCAGCACAGCCGACCGCCCGATGGCAACGGAATCGACATCCAGCCGGACGTTCTTTGGATGCACCGACACGGTCTCCCCGTCCCGCTCGAGATAGATCTCGCTGCGCAGCATAGAGAACCCGATGAAGTCACACGACGCCAGATCCTCCAGCGTGCGGACCGGCGCGCGGGTCGCGAGATACGCGGGGGACGCAACGAGCGCGCGCTTGAAAATCCCGATCTTGCGGCTCTTGAGGGCACTGTCCTGCAAGGCCCCGAAGCGAATGGCCATATCGTAGCCGTCCGCGATCAGATCCACCGGCTTGTCGCTGCTGTTGAGGTGCACGGAGACCATCGGATGCGCCTCGGCAAAGGCCCAGATCGCCCGGTAGAGGCCGCTCTGCGCACCGAATGCAGGCAACGCGATCCGGAGCGCACCGACGGGCTGATCAGACTGCTCCGACAGCGCATCGAGGGCCTCCTGGCCCGCCTTGACCATGTTCGCCGCGGCGTCCCGGATCAACAACCCCTCCGGTGTCAGCGACATCGACCGCGTCGAGCGAAAGAGCAGCGGCGCGCCCAGCCTTTCCTCCAGCTTGGACACATGGTGGCTGACGACGGAGGTCGACAGCTTTAGGCGACGGGCCGCGCCGCTGAAGCTCCCGGCCGCCACAACCGCATTGAAAACGGCAAGGCCGCGCAGATCATCGATCATCTTTCCAAATTCTCAAACAGTGAAGCCGACACTTAACGGCTAATTGAAACAAACCAAAGTGCATAGGCTCAATGCAGGCGCTCGAACGCGCCGGGTCGGCAGCACCGGGAAACGGTCCGGCGATCGCAAAACGGCCCAACGCCTCAATAAACGTGACTGCGCAATGACGTGCCGCGGCGCGCGCCCGATTGGGCACGCCCGGCCCTTTTGGAGACTTGCCCCATGAAAGATTTCAACGCGACCTTCAACAGCCTCAGCCGGCGAGATCTCTTGCGCGCCGGCGCCCTCACGCTGGGCGCGGCGACACTGCTGCGCGGGATGATCGCGCCGGGCGTTGCACGGGCGCAAGGAGAGCTGCCCGCAGGCACCGTCTACAGCTTCTCCAAGCCCGGCGTGACCTTCCACACCTACGTCTCCCCGGCACAGGCGGTGCATGTGACATCCCATGTGCTCGAGTTCGAAGACGAGCTGCTGCTTGTCGATGCCACGATGCTGCCGCCGACAGCCCAGGAGGTCGCAAGCCTCGTCGAGTCGACAGGCAAGCCCATCGGACGGGCCATTCTGAGCCATGAACACCCCGATCACTGGGGCGGCGCCGCCGCGATGGAGGGCGTGACCTTTGCCACCCTGCCCGAAGTACGCGAAGGAATGCGCGCAGAAGCGACCGGCGGAGACTGGCCAGAGCCCGTCAACGTGCTCAACGGGCCCGACATCGCTCCCGGAACGGTGGAGATGGGGGGCGTGCCCGTGGAGTTCCGCCACTACGAGAACAACGAGGCGCCGCACATGCTGGTCACCGTTCTGCCCCAGCAGCGGGTCGCCGTTGTGCAGGACCTCGTCTACAACGGCGTATACTTCGCGCCGGGCTCGGACAGGGCGAACTGGATCGCAACGCTGGAGTCCTTGCGGGACGATCCGTCCTTCGACACGCTTCTCGTCGGTCACGGCCTGCCGACGACGCGGGGCGAGCTCGACACCGCGATCGCCTACATCAAGGTGCTCGATGAGGCGATGACAACGGCCGCCACGCCCGACGATGCCATCGCGATGCTGAAAGCGGCTTTCCCGGGCTATGGCGGTGAATTCCTGCTGACCCTGATCCCGAGCTACTGGACGCGCTAGAACGTGCCACCGCGCGCCTGAAAAGGCGGCGCACCTCGGAGAACTTGCTACCCCCCGGCCGTTTGAGCGTCGGGGGGATCGCCTGATCCACCCCGCGCCTCTCCCTCGGCAAAGGGGCGAACGCGCACGCCCCTATCGGGCGGCTTGCGCCATGGGCGGTGCCGGCCGGAAGCGGCGGGCAAGTTCCGCGATATGCGCGGGTCCGATCTCGCAGCACCCACCCACGGTTGTAGCTCCGGTGTTCACCCATTCCTCGGCCAGGTCGGCGTAGCGGGCGGGCCCCACATCCTTGCGCGCCGTCAAGAGATCCGTCGTCGCGCCGATCTTGTTGAACCGCGGATCGATCCGCGTGAAACGGTTGGCGTAGGCTCCGAACGGCCGCCCCAACCGCCCGAGGATCGCGAGCCCCTGGGACACCGCTTCGGGCCGTGCGCAGTTGAGCAATACGCACTCCGGCGCGAACTCCGCCAGAACCGCGCCGATCTCGTCCAGCGGCTCACCCGACCGCAGGCGCGTACCGTCCTCGTCGTCGACGCTGAACGCAACCCACACGGGCAGTCCGGCCACCCGAGCGCCCATCAGCCCGCCACGGGCTTGCGCGACCGAAGACATCGTCTCCAGCAGCAGCACGTCGACATAAGGCGCCTGAAGCCGTGCGAGGCGCGCATAGACCTCTGCCGCAGCCTCGGGCGCGGGCGCATTCTCGGGCCGGTAGGAAAAACCGATCGGTCCAAGGCTGCCAGCCACAAGGCCATGCCCCGCTGCATCGCGCGAGCGGGCGGCGATCTTGCACGCCTGGGTGGTCAGCGCTTCGAGCTGATCGGCAAGGCCGAACTCCTCCAGGCGGTCGGGCAGCGCGGAGTAGGTGTTCGTCGTGGCGACGTCCGCCCCGGCGGCAAAGAACTCATCATGCACGGCACGCACCAGCTCCGGGGCGTCCACAAGCGCTTGCGTCGACCAGAGAGGCGTCGCGCGCCCGGCCCGGCGCACGAGCTCCTGGCCCATGCCGCCGTCGAGTAGTGTGATGGACATGCGTTCTCTCCCCTCCGCACGCCCCGCAGGTAGGCTCTGAAACCGCAAGGTCCAGAGCGATTGTGCAATTGGTGCTCCGGCATGCCCGGCCCCGAGCCCGGCGGAGGGCCGCGCACAAGAGGCGCCGACGGGGGCGATGCCGTGGGATGGCGGGCCCCGGCCAAGCGACGGGAAAACGCAGCCCGCGCTCCGCGTGGCCGGGGGCCGCTCAGCGGATGACGAAGGGATTGGCCATCGGCCGGTCCGACGTGTTGATCCACGTGGTCTTGGTGCGGGTGTAGTCCATCAGCGCCTCCACCCCGGCTTCCCGGCCATAGCCCGACCGGTTGAACCCGCCAAAGGGCGCGATGGGAGAGACCGCCCGGTAGGTGTTGATCCAGCAGATCCCGGCCCGCAACCTCTCGGACACGCGGTGCGCACGGGCGAGGTTCTGCGTGAAAACACCCGAGCCCAGCCCGTACTCCGACGCGTTCGCCAGCGCGATGGCTTCGTCCTCGGTGTCAAAGGGCAGAAGCGACATGACGGGGCCGAACATCTCGATCCTGAGCGTCTCCGTCTCGGGATCCGCGCATTCGACAAGGGTGGGCCTCATGAAGTTGCCGGGCCCATCGAGCGGCGCCCCGCCAAAGCGGATGGTCGCACCTTGGGCAACGGCGCGGGCGAGCGTTGCCTCGACCGTTTCAATCTGCGCCCGGGTGCAGAGCGGGCCGACATGGGTGCCGGCCTCCAGCGGATCACCGATGACAATGCCCTGCGCCTTCTCCTCGATGAGCGCGGCAAGCTCGTCAAAGATCGGGCGGTGGATCAGGCCGCGTGATCCGGCCACGCAGGACTGGCCCGACGCCCCGAAATTCCCGGCGTTAAGCCCGTTTGCGGCCCCCTCCAGATCGGCATCGTCGAAGACGAGGATCGGCGATTTGCCGCCAAGCTCCAGCGAGGTCACGGCGAAGTTCTCGGCCGAGTTCCGCACCACGTGGCGCGCCGCAACCGGCCCGCCGGTAAAGGCGATCCGGTCGACCCGGGGGTGGCGGGTCAGCGGGATGGCGCAGTTTTCCGCGTCACCCGTGATGACGGAGACAACGCCCGCAGGAAAGCCCGCCGCCTCGATCAGCCGCGCGAACTCGAACATCGGCGCAGGCGCATGCTCGGAGGCTTTCAGAACGACGGTGCACCCCGCCGCGAGCGCGGGCCCGAGCTTCGTTGCCGTTAGGAACATCTGTGCGTTCCAGGGCACCACCGCGGCGACAACGCCGATCGGCGCGCGCCGGGTGAAGACGTGCAGATCCGGCTTGTCGATCGGCAGGACAGCGCCTTCGAGCTTGTCCGCCAGCCCCGCAAAGTAGCGATAGTAGTCGCCGACATAGGCTGTCTGCGCCGCCGTCTCCGCCAGAAGCTTGCCGCTGTCGGTGGTCTCGACGCGGCCGATCTCCTCTGCGTGCGCTTCCACGAGATCGGCTAGACGATAGAGCAGCTTGCCCCGCGCCGTCTGGGTCATGTCACGCCACGCCGGATCCGCAAGCGCCCGCGCCGCAGCGGCGACAGCGCGATCGACGTCCTCGGGCGCGGCACAGGCAAAAGTGGCCCACGGCGCCCCCGTGGCCGGGTTGTCCGAGGCCATCTGCTGGCCGGCGGCGCCGTCCACCCAGGCGCCATCGATAAAGAGCTGGTAGTGTCGCATCGCACCCCTCAGGCGAATTTCGGCATCACGTCGTCGATGAAACGTGCGAGCGAGGCGCGCTTGCGCTCTCCGGTCATCCCGCTGTCGATCCAGAACGAGAATTCGTCGTAGCCGAGATCCTCGTAGCGTTTGATCTGATCCACAACCTGTTGCGCCGTGCCGACCGTCAGATCCCGGTGCATGTTCGCGGGCGACATCATCGGGTTGGACGCGATATCCGTGTCCGAAAGCGCTTCGATGTGCCCCTGCCGGACAGCCCGCTTGTTCTGGAACCACGCACCGAAGTAGCAGTAGAACCGATTGAGCTCCTGGCACGCACAGTCCAGATCCGCATCGTCGGACGCCACGTAGGTGTGGTGCAGCAGCATGATCTTGGGGCGCGGGCCGTCATGGGCCGCGCAGGCATCGTTGAACCGGCCCATCAGCGAGGTGATCTCGTCGAACCCCTGCCAGAGCGGTGTCACCTGCACGTTGAACCCGCTCTCCACGGCAAAGGCGTGGCTGTTGGGATCCCGCGCCGCGATCCAGATCGGCGGGCCATCGGGCTGCACGGGTTTGGGGGCCGCCGTGGTGGCCGGAAACGCATAGAACTCGCCCTCGTGCGCGCAGTCCCCCTCCCAGAGCTGGCGCAGCAAGGGAGCCGTCTCGCGCATCCGGAGCCCCGCCTCCATGGCGTCCATCCCGGGCATGAGCCGCTCGTATTCGTAGGAATAGGCGCCGCGCGCGATCCCGATCTCTAGCCGCCCCCCTGTCATGAGGTCGGTCGAGGCCGCCTCTCCGGCCAGCTTGATCGGGTGCCAGAAGGGCGCAACGATGGTGCCCGTTCCAAGCCGCACGTTCCTGGTGTGATGCGCCAGGTCGACGATCGAGAGAAACGGGTTCGGCGCGATCGTGAATTCCATCCCGTGGTGCTCCCCCGTCCAGATCGCCCGCATCCCGCCGTCATCGGCCATCTTGCACAGCGACAGGAACTCCTCGCGCAACAGGTCATGGGGTTGGTCCGGCGTAAGGCGTTCCATGTGAGCAAAGAGCGAGAATTCCATGGCGTCATATTCTCCTTTGAAGCCGGTCGGTTTGGAGCATGCCGGCGCCCTGGCCGGGGCGGCCGAAGCTGACATGCACCCATGGATTGCCCTGCCGCTTCATGCGGAAGCTCCATGAAGGAAGTCGCGCAGCGCCGCAGTCACAGCGTCGGGATGCGTCATCGGCATCATGTGCGCGGCGCCGGGAACGATCAGCACGCGGCCAGCGGGCGCTAGATCCGCCATCGCTTCGGACATGGCCGGCGTGGAGTTGGGCTCATCCGCTCCTGTACAAAAGAGCGCGGGGCAGCCGAGGGCCGCCAAGGCCCCCGCCTCCGGGCCATCCTCGGCGGCAAACACGCGGTAGGCATCGCGGTAGCCCGCCGGATCAACCGCCGTCAGCCAGCGCAGACACGCCCCCGACGCCGCAGAGCGCGTGCGGCCAAACCAGCGCGCAAGGGTCGGCTGCGGATCGGCGCTGGCTCCGGGGTCGAGGGCTTCGGCCCGCGCGCGCACGGCAGCCGAGGCTTCCGGCGACCGCCGGTAGATCGCGTTGAGAGCGGCGACGCCGCGCACGCGCGATGGTGCGCGCACCGCAAGATCGAGAGCCATCATCGCACCCATCGAATGCCCCGCCACCCATGTCGGCCCCTCCAGCGCGTCGAGGATCGGTGCGGTATAGGCCGCAAGCGTCGCCGCATCCGGCAAGGGCGGTGTCTCGCCATGGCCCGGCATGTCCGGGGCCACGATGTCGAAATCCGCCGAGAGCGCGTCGATCTGTGCGTTCCACGCTTCCGCCCGAAGCCCGACGCCGTGCAAAAGCAGGAGCCGTGGGCCCGATCCGCACCGGATCGCACGCAGAGCTCCGAAATCGGTTCTCGGACGATCAGACCACATCATGCCCGCCTGCCCGGATGGGGCCTTCGCGATCCTGCACCCCTCAGTGCAAGCCGCCCGCGCCCGGACAATCGACACGCTGCACCCAGCCCCAAGGGCTGGGCGACGTTGGCGCACTCATTCATGCCCCCTGTCCCGCGCTCCCAGCGGGATCGCCCGGAGCCCGGCAGGGCCTCGCCTTCGGCGACGAAACCGGCGCGACAGGTCCGGTGAACGCGCATGCAAATGACCGGGCCCATGGCTCTCTCCTCCGGCCCGGCATTATTTTCCGCTGCCCGGATTTGACAAACGAGGAATACGGGGGCAAACCCATTAGCATCACTAATGCCTCGGTTGACCCATGGCCCGTCCCCTGCCCCCGCTGACATGGTTTCGGTCTTTCGAGGCCGCCGCGCGGCGGCTCAGCTTCACCGCCGCCGCCGACGAACTGGGGCTGACCCAATCGGCCATCAGCCAGCAGGTCCGGTCGCTGGAGATGCGTCTCGGCACCACGCTCTTTCACCGCAAGCCGCGCGGCCTCGCACTCACCGATGACGGTCGCAAGCTCCTGCCGAGGGTCACCTCCTCGCTGGATCTGTTGTTCGAAGCCACCGCCACCTTCGATGCCGGGCCGACCACCGGCCTGATCTCGGTTGCCACGTCGATCAGCGTAGCCCGCTGGATCATCGCCCCGCATCTGAGCGGCTTTCTCGACACCCGCCCGGATCTGCGCATCCGTATCCAGGGGACGATCTGGCCAGACGACTTCAAGGCGACGTTGGCCGATGTCGAGATCCGGTTCGGCTCGGAGGCGCAGGTCGGGCGGGGCGCGGAGCGGCTTCTGCCGGACGCGCTGATCGCCGTAGCGGCCCCGTCGGTGGGGGCCGATCTCGCATCGGGGCGATTGATCGAGGCGGTCGGCGTCTCGTCGAACTGGAAAGACTGGGCGCGCGTCGCCGCGATGCCGGTCGCGGCGCCGTCGATCTATGTGGATTCCCACGGGGCCGCGCTCGATCTCGCCGTGTCGGGCGGGGGGATTGCCCTGACCAGCGCGCTGCTGGCGCGCCCGGCCCTTGCGCAGGGGCGTCTGAAACAGGTCAGCGACGTGTCCTTGCCGAGCAGCGAGGGCTACTTTCTCGCAATCCCCTCCGACGCGCCCGACGCCCGCGCCTTCGGCGACTGGCTGCGCGCCCTCGTCCGGATGTAGCCCTATCCGTGTCCGTCCACCGCCTGGCGCTTTCCGTCTGCTCGCCGCTCCGCCCGCCGAGACCCAACTCGCCGCGACCGCGCACGATCCACGACGCGCAAGAAAAGCCCACGTCGCCGCGCCCGCCCGCTTCCCCGGACCGCTTCGCGCCGCGCTTCGCCGATCTCGCCGCCATCATGCGCGCGCCAATTGCCATCGGTCTCGGCGGCGCGGACACCGGTGTCTTCGTTGTTCCGTGTAGCGGCGCCCTGACCAACCGCCCAAGCGCGCGCATCGGGCCGTGCGAGATCCTCTGCCTCCTTGCCGAGCATGTGGCCAATCGGTAAGCATGACGCACAGTTAACAGGCGTGTACGCGCCTCGTGCCAAAGAATTGGGCGAAGCCGCTTCCGGTGACGACAATCCGCGCGCTGCAAATCGTCTGGCGGCGGGGCCGCGACTAGGGTCCGCCCATCCAACAAGGGGGAATGCTATGATGCTGCGCACTGCCAAGTCATTGATCACCGGGGCCGGGGCCGCTGCCATCGCGCTGACCGTTTCGGTCTCAAGCGCCAAGGCCGAAGACACGATCAGCTGTGTCTTCCCGTTCTGGTTCGGCTTTGCGCCGGTCTTCGTGGCTGACAAGATGGGCTACTTCGCCGAAGAAGAGCTGACCGTGACATGGGCGTTCGACAACGACCGCGCCAACGTTCTGCCCGCGCTCGAAACCGGCGCCATCGACTGCACGATGCGCACCATCGGCGAGAGCATGGCCCGCCCGCGCACCTCCGACACCTCGGGTGTCATCATCGGCACGATCGACATCTCCGTCGGCGCCGACGGCGTGGTCGCCGGGCCCGGCATCGAAACGGTCGAGGATCTGGTGGGCAAGACCTTCGCCGGCGAGATCAACCACCCCGGCACCGTTCTGACCCAGTTCGCGCTGAACGAGATCGGCAAGTCGGTCGCGGATCTCGATATCCGCCTCATCAACACCGACGATTCCATCGCCGTTTTCGAGGATGACAGCGTCGCCGCCGTCGCCACGTGGGAGCCGATGCTGAGCCAGATCGTCAACAACACCTCGCGCGAGGGCTCGAAGGTGCTGCTCGATTCAGGCGATTACGAGGGCCTGATCACCGACATCATCCTGGTGCGCACCGACGACTACCAGGAAAACCCCGAGAAATACGCCAAGTTCCTGCGCGGCATCTACCGCGCCATCGACGTCTACGTCGCCGATGCGGACGAGTTCATCGCGCTTTCCGCGCCCGAGTTCGGCGTGCCGGAGGCCGAGATGAAAGAAGCGCTCGCAGGGGTGAAATACACCACCTACGAGGAAACGCTCGAGTACATGCCGATGTCCGGCGACGGCAAGCTGCGCGAGGTCTTCGACAGCTTCAACGAGATCAACATGTCGCTGGAGCTGCAGGACGCGCCGCTGCCCTATGCGCCCTACATCGACGGCTCCCTATTGCCCGATCTCTTCGAGGGCAAGACGCGCTAAGCCCGCCTGATGTGGGTCTTCCGCAAGCCGATCCCCCGCCAGACCGAGCTCTTGCTTGGCTTGGCGGGGCTGCTGACGTTCCTCGGCCTGTGGCAGGCCGTGGCCCTGTCCGGCTGGGTCAAACCGCAGTTCCTGCCCACGCCCGCCGCCGTCGTCGAAGCCTTCGGGCGGCTCTTCACCGAGCGCGACTTTGCCGGCGACATCGTGATTTCCGTCGGGCGGGTCTGGTTCGCGTTCCTGCTGTCGGTGATGATCGCGGTGCCGCTGGGGCTGATGATGGCGTGCTTTCGCGCCGTGGGTGCCTTCTTCGAACCCTTCATCGACTTCGTGCGCTACCTGCCCGTGCCCGCACTGGTGCCGCTCCTCATCATCTGGTTCGGCGTTGGCGAGGCCTCGAAGATCGCCGTGCTCTTCATGGGCACGTTCTTCCAGCTCGTGCTGCTGATCTCGGACGACACCAAGCGCGTGCCCTCAGAATACGTTGAATCCGGCTTCACGCTCGGCGCCAACAAGTGGCAGATCATGCGCGATATCATCGTGCCGGCCGCTCTGCCCAACATCGTCGACAACCTGCGCATCACGCTCGGCTGGTGCTGGACGTATCTCATCATCGCCGAGATCGTCGCCGCCTCCTCCGGCATCGGCCACGTGATCTGGTCGCTGCGCCGCTTCGTCAAGACGCCCGAGGTCATGGCCGGGATCGTGGCCATCGGGATCATCGGCCTGCTGACGGATCAAGCGTTCCGCTACGTCCACCGCCGCGCCTTCCGCTACCTGGACCGCTAGAGCATGACGCGTTGCATTTTCCCCGGCCCCAACCGTTCCCCTCGCGCCCGGAAAGCGTCCTGACGATGGCCTATCTCCAGCTCAACACCGTCACCAAGACGTTCCACGCCGAAGGCCGCGAGGTGCAGGCGGTCACGCCCGTCACCCTCGGGATCGACCGGGGCCAGATCGTCACGTTCGTCGGCCCCTCGGGCTGCGGCAAGACCACGCTGATGCGCATGGTCGGCGGGCTCGAAACACCGACATCGGGCGAGATCCTGCTCGACGGCGATCCCCTCGGGGGCCCCGACCGGCGGCGCGGCATGGTGTTTCAGTCCTACGCCGCGTTCCCGTGGAAAACGGTCGAGGGCAACATCCGCATGGGCTTCCGCTACCGGCGCGACCTGAACGCGGCCGACAAGGAAGAGGGCGTGCGCCGCCTGACCGAGCTCGTCGGCCTGCAGGGCTTCGAGAAGAGCTACACCAACCGGATCTCCGGCGGCATGCGCCAGCGCGTGGCCATCGCCCGCACCCTCGCCGCCGACCCCGATGTGCTGCTGATGGACGAGCCATTCGGCGCGCTCGACGCTCTGACCCGCGAGCACCTGCAGACCCAGCTTTTGCGCATCAACCAGGCCGAGCACAAGACGACCATCTTCGTCACCCATGACGTCGAGGAGGCGATCCTGCTGGCGCACCGCCTCATCGTCTTCTCCGCCCGCCCCGCGCGCGTGCTCGACGACATCGACGTCACCGCGATCCTGCCGGTCGAGGCCCGCGATCAGGAGGTGCGCGACCTGCCCGAGTTCCTCAAGCTGCGCCACCGCGTGCAGGAGGTGCTGCGCGGCGAGCAGCGGCGGGCCGAGCGCGAGGCGATTGCAAATGCCTCCTGATCCCACCTCCTCGGCCGCCCACGCCGTCGGGGGCCACGACTTCACGGGCCAGCGCGTCCTCGTCACGGGGGGCAACAAGGGGCTGGGCGCGGGCGTCGCGCGCGCCTTCCTCGCCGCCGGGGCCGACCTGACCATTGCCGGAATCGAGCCGGACGTCGCCGACACGGCGCAGGCCTGGGCCGCCGAGGCGGGCCGCCCCGTACGGGGTGTCACCTGCGACATCGCCGATCTCGCGGACGTCGCGCGACTGGCCGACGGCACCGGCCCGCTCGACGTGCTCGTCAACAACGCGGGGCTCGAGCTGATCACTCCCATCGCGGACCCGGCTCCCGAGGTCGACACCACCTTCCGCCGGATCACCGAAATCAACGTGATCGGAACGTTCAGCGTCACCCGCGCGCTGCTCCCCAAACTGGTCGACGGCGCGCGGATCGTGAACACCGCCTCGATGTGGGGCAAGACGGCGGTGGCGGAGTTCTCGGCCTATTGCGCCTCCAAACACGCCGTCATCGGCCTGACCCGCTCGCTTGCGCAGGAGCTTGCGCCACGCGGCATCTCCGTCAACGCGGTGTGCCCGGGCTGGGTGCGCACGGAGGCCTCGATGCGCTCGCTCTCCGAGATGTCGCGCCGCTCGGGCCGGCCCGAAGACGCGTTGCTGGATGAAATCGTCGGCGCACAGGCGCTCCCCGGCCTGATGGAGCCGCCCGACATGGCCGACATGTACCTCTTTCTCGCCTCGCGCGCCGCTCGCAACATCACCGGGCAGTCCTTCACCGTCGACAGAGGGGAGCTGATGCAATGAGCCTGACCGGGCAATCCGCCCTCGTCACCGGGGCCGCCAGCGGCATCGGCAAGGCCTGCGCCGACGCGCTCGCCGCCGCCGGGGCCGAGGTCTGGCGCGCCGATCTCAACGCCGCAGGCAGCATCCTCGAGGTCGACGTCAGCGACGAAACCTCCGTCGCCGCGATGTATGCCCGTGCCGGCAGCCCGGACATCGTCGTCAACGCCGCCGGGATTCTGATCGAAACGCCGACCGTCGGCACCGGCCTCGATGCGTTCGACCGGCAGATCGCGGTGAACCTGCGCGGGTCCTACCTCGTCGCGCGCGGGGCACTGGAGGGGATGCAGGCAGGCTCAAAGCCGGGCCGGATCGTCCTGATCGCGTCCGAGCTCGCGCATCTGGGCCGGGCGCATTTCGCGGGATACTGTGCCTCGAAAGCGGGCGTGATCGGCCTGACCCGCGCGCTCGCCCGCGAAGCGGCGCCCGATGTGCTCGTCAACGCGGTCGCTCCGGGGCCGACCGATACGCCCATGCTGTCGCCCGAAAGCATGTCCGCCGAGGCGCTGGCCCTCGAAACGCAGAATCCCCTTGGCCGCGTCGCCCAGCCCGAGGAGATCGCAGCCGCCGTCGCGTTCCTCGCCTCGCCCGGCGCCAGCTACATGACCGGTCAGACGATCTGCCCCTCCGGCGGCGCCGTGATGCTCTAGCTCCGGCTTCGCCGCGCTATGATGCACCGGCCGCCCATCCTGTGGCGCACCGTGCCCGCACCACCTCCCGGCCCGGTCGCACGGCAGCACAAAGAACGACTCGCGCGGCCAGCGCTTGCCCGGCTTGGGCAGCCGCACCGGCGGGGCGATGGCAGGCGCCCGCCTGCACGGTGCCACCAACCGCGCGTCTGACCCCCACGGCGCGCACCACCCCCCCCCGTGTTTGCCGCTTAGCACTGGCCCAAGCATCACTTCGAGAGATCCTGATTTTCCGCCATTTCATGGCTCCGTAGGGTCGTCGCGAACGATCCGGAGCGGCCAGCATGACCACCGAGACCATCGAGACCACCGAGACCGTCATCGTCGGAGCCGGGCAGGCGGGCCTTGCCATGAGCCGCCACCTGACGGCGCTCGGTCGTCCCCATGTTGTGCTCGAACGCGACAGGATCGCCGAGCGCTGGCGGACCGGCCGGTGGGACAGCCTCGTTGCCAATGGCCCGGCATGGCATGACAGGTTTCCAGACGCCGAATTCACCCATACCGGCCCGGACGGCTTTGCCCCGAAAGACGAGGTCGCCGGCTATTTCGAGGCCTACGCCCGCCAGCATAACGCGCCGGTGCGCTGCGGGGTCGAGGTGACGCGCGCGCGCCCGCATCCCGCCCACGGCTTCGTGATCGACACATCCGAAGGCCAGATCCTCGCGCGCAACCTCACCGTCGCCACCGGGCCCTTCCAGAAGCCCATCGTTCCGTCTGTCGTGCCCGAGCGGCCCGGCCTCTTGCAGATCCACTCCGAGCAGTACCGCAACCCCGCGCAGCTTCCCGAGGGCGCGGTGGTCGTCATCGGCGCGGGCTCTTCGGGGGCACAGATCACGGACGAGCTCCGGCGCGCCGGGCGGCGCGTCTACCTGTCGGTCGGCCCGCACGACCGCCCCCCCCGGCGCTACCGCGGCAAGGATTTCGTGTGGTGGCTGGGCGTGCTCGGCAAGTGGGCCATGACGAGCCCCGGCCCGGGCACCAAACACGTGACCATCGCGGTCAGCGGCGCCCATGGCGGGCGCACGGTCGACTTTCGCGACTATGCCGCGCGGGGGATCACGCTGGTGGGCCGGACCTCGGGCTTCGCGGACGGCGCGCTCACCTTCGCGCCGGATCTTGAGGCGACCATCCGCGCGGGAGACGCCAATTACCTTTCCGTTCTCGATGAAGCGGACGCCCATGTCGCAAGCGCGGGTCTCGATCTGCCGCCGGAGCCCGGGGCGCGCGACCTCGGCCCCCTGCCCTTGTGCGTGACGGACCCTCTCGCGTCCCTCGATCTGGAGGATGCGGGCGTCTCGACGCTTCTCTGGGCCACGGGCTACGCGCTCGATTTCGGCTGGCTGGAGCTCGACGTCTTCGACGCCGAGGGCCGCCCCCGGCACACGCGCGGCGTCACCGAGATCCCTGGCCTCTACTTTCTTGGCCTGCCCTGGCTCTCGTGCCGTGGCTCGTCGTTCATCTGGGGCGTCTGGCCCGATGCGGAAGCGCTCGCCAACCATCTCGCAGCGCGCCCGAAGGTGGCCGCGGCGGAGTAGCCAGCGGCAGGAGCGGCCGGTCGGCCCTGATCGCCACTCGCCTGCCCGGTGGCGCGGCCGGTGCTATTGGGTCAGCGCCGTGTAGCGCTCGGGGCGGCGATCCCGGAAGAGCCCCCATGCCGCGCGGCGCCGACCGATGTCGGCGAGATCGACCTCGGCAATGGCTACGCCCGGCGCATCGCCCATCTCCACGCGCATCGCGCCGGTCTCGTCGGCGATGAAGCTGCCGCCATAGAACGACATCTCGGCGCCAACCGTCTCCGTCCCCACCCGGTTCGATGCGGCAAGCACCGTCATGTTGGCCGCCGCGTGGCCCTGCATCGTGCGCTGCCAATGGCCCTTGCTGTCGATCTCCGGGTCGTTCGGCTCAGACCCGATCGCGGTGGGATAAAGCAGAACATCCGCGCCCATCAGCGCCATCGCCCGGGCTGTTTCGGGGAACCACTGGTCCCAGCAGATCCCGGCGCCGATCCGGCCCACGGCGGTGTCCCACACGCGAAAGCCGGTATCGCCGGGCGTGAAATAGAACTTCTCCTGATAGCCCGCGCCATCCGGGATGTGCGTCTTGCGATAGCGCCCCAGGATCGTGCCGTCCGCGTCGATCATCGCCAGCGCGTTGAAGAACTGCCGCTCGGTGCGCTCGAAGAAGCTCACGGGCAGCACGCAGCCCGTCTCGCGCGCGACCTGCGCGAAATGCGCAAGGAGCGGATTGCCCTCGAACGGTGCGGCAAGTTCGAGATGTGCGGGATTCTGCTCGGAGCAGAAATAGGGTGTCTCGAACAGCTCCTGCAGCAGCACGAGCCCCGCCCCTTGCGCCGCCGCGTCGCGCACGAGCGCCTCGGCGCGGGCGATGTTGGCCGCCCTGTCCCAGGTGCAGCCCATCTGCGTGACGGCGATCTTGAGGAGGCTCATGCGGGTCCTTTCGCGGGGCGGTAGTCGGCCAGTTGCGTGGCGAGCGGGATGTCGTTCTCGCGCCATGCGGTCGGAAGGTCGGCCACGGCCAACCCCTCGTTCTGGCCCATTGACGCGATGGTGTAGCCGTCCGGCCCGGCGATGAGGCTCATGCCGACGTAGTCGAGGTCGCCTTCTGCTCCGCACAGGTTGGCGTATGCGATGGTCAGCGCGTTCTCCGCCGCGCGGGCGGGCACAAGGATGGTGTTGACGTTGGTGAAGGGCTTGGGATTGGCCGTTGGCACCAGCACCGCCTGCACACCCGCCCGGGCGAGCGCGCGGACGTGCTCGGGGAACTCCACGTCGTAGCAGATCAGCAGGCCGAAGCGGGTGCCCTTGTGCTCGAAGCTCACAAGCTGATCGCCGGGGGTGAAGAGCGCCGCTTCGCGCGGCCCGAAGAGCTGCACCTTGCGGTAGCGCGCAAGCACATCGCCGGTGTCCGAGAACGCGACGGCGAGGTTGGCGCGGCCCGGCCCGTCATACGCGGCCAGACCGATCGTGAGCGCGACGCCCGCCTCACGGCAGCACGCCGCGACCTCGGCCTCCACCCGCGCCCAGCCTTCGGGCGCGGCCTCGGGCACGCTGTTGTAGCCGGGCAGAAAGAGCTCCGGCATCACCAGCATGTCGACGCCTGCGTCGCGCGCCCGGCCCAAAGCCGAGGCGGTGGTGGCGAGGCCCGCCGGGATGTCCCCGGCGGGCGAGCGCGCCTGATAGACGGCGAGGCGCATCAGGAGCGCAGGCGCGTCCAGATCTGGTCGTAGACCTCTTGCGTCGCCTGATCGCAGACCGCGATGAAGGCCCCGCTGCCCGCGCCGGCGCGCGGGTTGTTCTCCGGGCTCGTGGCGAGCGCTTCGTCGGTGAAGTCACCCGCGCCGGAGACGCCCGCGGCGTACTGGGCGTAGTTCGTGACCTGCGCGATGTTCTCGGGCTCAAGCAGGAAATCCATGAACCTGATAGCATTCTCGCGGTTCGGCGCGTCCTTCAGGAGCACCACATTGTCCATCCACACCACATAGCCCTCGTCCGGGAAGACGTATTCCACGTTCGCGCCTTCCTCGCGCGCCTTGGCGGAGAACCCGTTGTAGATCATGCCCACCGCCGCGTCGCCGGATACCAGCACGTCCTTGGCGATGTCGGAGCCGAACGACGCCCAATGATCCTTGGCGCCTTGCAGGAGCGCGTCCAGCTCGCGCAGCTGATCCCGGTCGGACGAGCATTGCGGGATGCCGAGATAGAGCGACGCGAGCGCCATCACCTCGCCCTGGCTGTCGAGCACGTTGATCTTGCCCGAAAGCTCCTCGGGCGGGTCGAAGATGAGCGACAGCGAATTGATGTCGCCGTCATAGGCGTCGCGGTTCACCGAGAACGAGGTCGAGCCCCACTGATACGGGATCGAGTGCTTGCGGCCCGGATCGAACGCGACATCGACCCATTGCGGCTCCACGTTGCCCATGTTCGACAGCTCGCCCTCGGCGATCTCGTCCAGGAGCCCCTCGCCCGCCATGATCTCGACCATGTAGTCGCCGGGCACCGCCACGTCGTAGCTGCCAAGCGTGCCGGCCTTCAGCGACGCGAGCAGCGCCTCGTTGCTGTCGTAGGTATCCATCACCACGTCGATGCCGGTCTCGGCCTCGAACTTGTCGATCAGCTCCTGCGGGATGTACTCGAACCAGTGGTAGACCTTCAGCTCGCCCTCGGCACTGGCGGCGCCCGCCATGAGGGCCAGAGCGGCGGTTCCCGTGATCAGTCGTTTCATTACGGATCTCCCTGTCGTCTTCTTGGTTAGGATTGGGGTGAGCTTTCCTCGCCGCGCCGCCCGATGAAATAGGACAAGGTGACAATGGCGATGGAGAAGAGAAGCAGCAGCGTCGAGAGCGCCATGATGTTCGGCTTGATGCCCTGCTTGACGGAGCCGAAGATCGCGGTGGGCAGTGTCTCGACCCCCGCGCCCTTGACGAAGTTCGTGATGATGAAATCGTCAAGCGAGATGATGAACGCCAGAAGGAACCCCGACAGGATCCCCGGCCCCATGATCGGCATCAGCACGTAGCGGAACGTGGCCCAGCGGCTGGCATAGAGATCCTGCGCGGCTTCCTCGTAGGAGGCGTCGATCCCCTGCAGGCGGGCCGAGATCGGCAGGTAGGCGAACGGGATGCAGAAGACGATATGCGCCACGAGGATCGACAGCGTGCCGAGCGGGAAGGCGATGGTGGAAAAGAAGATCAGCGTGGCCACGGCCGTCACGATCTCGGGCACCATGATCGGCAACGATATGAGCGCGAAGGTGGCGGATTTGCCCCGGAACGCGCCACCCCGGATCATGCCGATGGCGGCGGCCGTGGCGATGCTGGTCGCGGTGACGGCCGCCATGACGGCGATGGAGAGCGAGTTCCACGCCGCCAGCTTGAACTTTTCGGCTTCGGGGCCGGTGAAAACGTCGATGTACCACCGGAGCGACACACCTTCCCAATTGGTGATCGAGCGGCTGTCGTTGAAGCTGTAGATCATCACCACCAGAAGCGGCGCGTAGAGGATCACGAGGCAGACAACGGTGGTGGCGAAGAACCCGCGATAGTGGCGCAGATCGAACCCGCGCGCCTTTGCCTTGGGCGCGGTCGCCATGGGGGCGGCCACCCTGGCGCGGCTGGCGGCGGCGGGGCTGTCGGCGGAGCTGTCTGCGGCGGGGCTGTCTGCGGGGCTCGCCATCACCGCTCCTCCCGCGCCTGGCCGCGCGCGTAGAACATCAGCACGATCAGCACCAGCGTCAGCAGAACCATCGCGCAGGCCGCCCCGAAGGGCCAGTTGCCCGCGTTGCCCTTGAATTGCTCCTCGATGAGCGAGCCGATCATGAAGGTCTTGGCCCCGCCGAGAAGGTCCGGCGCGAGGAAGGCGCCCAGCGAGGGCACGAACACGAGGATACAGCCCGCCACGACCCCCGGCTTGACCACCGGGATCACGATACGGCGCAGGATCGTCCATTTCGGCGCGTAGAGATCGGCGGCGGCTTCGGAGAGCGCGAAGTTGTAACGCTCCACGGCGGCGTAGATCGGCAGCACCATGAACGGCAGGTAGGAATAGAAGAGCCCGAGCTGCACCGCGAAGTTGGTGTTCACCAGTTGCAGCGGCTCGCCGATCACGCCCAGCGCCATGAGCCCATCATTCAACGGCCCGTTCTCGCGGATGAGGAACTTCATCGAGACGGTGCGGATGAGCAGGTTCACCCAGTAGGGGATCGTGATGAGAAAGAGCCAGATGGAGCGGGTCCGCGCGGGCCGCGTCGCGATGAAGAAGGCGGTGGGAAAGCCGATGAGCAGGCAGAGGAGCGTCGCTCCCGTCGCCTGCAGGATCGAGCGGATGTAGATCGTGATGTAGGCCCACTGGATCTGCGGCGGGTCGTCTCCGAAGAGGCCCCGGTCAAAGAGGAACTGGTCGTAGGCCGCCAGCGTGAACTCCCAGATGACGCCGCCGCGGAACTCCTTGGTCAGGAAGGAATAGACCAGCATCAACAGGACCGGCAGGAACATGAAGAAGCCGATCATCAGCCACGACGGCATCAAGAGCCAGTGCCGCACCGGCTTGTAGGTCGTGGAGACCGTGCGCCCGCTGCCCGCCGCCGCCGCCATTACTCGACCAGAAACCGCGCCGCGCCGGGCGCGATGGCGGCATAGACAGGTGCGCCCGGCGCGGGCAGCGCGGCCCCCGCTTCGGTGTTCTGGGCGCGGGCCGTGAGAGTCAGCCGGTCACCCAGCGCGACGGTGTATTGCGTGTCCGTGCCGAGATACGTCGCCGGGCCAAGCACGCCCTTCAGGCTTTCGCCCGCCGGAGCCTCGGGGCTGAGCACCACGCTTTCGGGCCGGATCGAGAGCGTGCCTGCCGTGCCGGGCCGGATGCCCGCGCCATTCCGCGGCGCATGCAGCACCTCGCCGTCGGGAAGGCGGCAGGTGAGCATGCCGTCCCCGACGGCCTCGACCACCGCGTCGAGCAGGTTCGTGTCACCGATGAAATCCGCCACGAAGCGGTTCGCGGGATCGCGGTAGATCTCCTGCGGCGCGCCGATCTGCTGCACGCGCCCCGCCGACATGACCGCGATCCGGTCAGACATCGAGAGCGCCTCCTCCTGATCGTGCGTGACGAAGATGAAGGTGATGCCGGTCTCCTGCTGGAGCCGCTTGAGCTCGCTGCGCATCTCCTGTCGCAGCTTCAGATCGAGGGCGGAGAGCGGCTCGTCGAGCAACAGCACCTTGGGGCGCGGCGCCATCGCGCGCGCCAGTGCCACGCGCTGCTGCTGGCCGCCCGAGAGCTGGCTGGGGCGGCGATGGACGAACTGGCCGAGCCGGACCATCTCGACCATCTCGGCCACGCGCGCGGTGACGTCCCCCGCCGCCCAGCCGAGCATCTGGAGCCCGAAGCCGATGTTCTCGGTGACGGTCATGTGCGGAAAGAGCGCGTAGTTCTGGAAGACGGTATTCACTGGGCGGCGGTCGGGCGGCAGATCTTCGATCTCGTCGCCATAGAGGTGGATCGTCCCCGCCGACGTCGCCTCGAACCCGGCGATCATGCGCAAGAGCGTTGTCTTGCCACATCCGGAGGGGCCCAGAAGGGTGAAGAATTCGTTATCGGCAATGTCGAAGGAAACGTCGCTCAGGGCGATGAAGTCACCGAAGACTTTCTGCACATCGCGCAACATGATCGCGGGCGCCGTTGTCATGCGGACGGGCCCCTAGTGGAGCGGCTGGTGGCATGACAGCACGTTGCGTTGCGGCACCTTGCCGGGCGGCTCGTGGCGGAGCGGCGCCTTGCCGGGCGGCACATGGCAAAGCGACCTATGGCGGAGCGGTCTGCGGTGCTGTGCTGGAGCGGCCCGGGAACCTTATCTGCGGGTAAGGTCACTGCTGCTGTCATAGCGGCGCCAGCTCTGTGATTTCGCGTCGGAACGGGAGCGCGTCGCCGGTGTCCACACCATCCAGCGCGCGGGCGTAGCGGTGCCCGGCATAGGTCGCCCATGCGATGGGGCCGGGCGCCTCGGCGTCGCCGATGCAGCGCACCGACAGAAGGCCCGCATCGGCCCACTCCGCCTCGCGCGCCTTGAGCGATAGGTAGACGGCGTCCTCCGGCGCGCGCGACGCGACCATGACGACGGCATCCGCCTCAACCGCGCGCTCCTGCCCGGTGAAGGTGCAATTCGTCGTGACGCTGCCCGCGCCGATGGCGGTCACGCCGCGGTTGAGCTGGATCTCCACCCCCATCCCGGCGAGGCGGCGGTGGATCTCGGCCTGCTCCAGCGTGTTGACCGTCCACTCCGAAACGTAGGCCGCGGGCGTGACAAGCGTCACGGTACAGCCCTTCTGGATCAGCAGCTCCGCGAGCACACCACCCATGTAGTAGTGATCGTCATCGTAGAGCACCACGTGCCCCGAAGGCGCTTTCCCCGCCATCAGGTCGTCGGGCGTGAAGAGCGGCATCGCGGGGTCGATCTCGAACGGCACGACATGCTGGCGCGCGACGCCGTCGCGCCGCCACGTGGAGCCGGTGGCGAGGCAAACATGCTCGAAGCCGAACTCCAGGATCTGCTCCGCGTCGAGACCGCTCTCGAAATAGATCTCCACGTTCGGCTTCTGGGAGAGCTGGTATTCGCGGTAATCCGCGACCCGCCCCCAGGCCGAAAGCCCGGGGAGCAAGCGCTCGCGCGCCACACGCCCCCCCAGCGCGCGCCCGGCCTCGGCCAGCGCCACGTCATAGCCCCGCTCGGCACAGGCGCGCGCGGCCTCCAGCCCGGCGGGGCCGGCGCCGACCACCAGAACGGATTGCGAAGCGCCCTTGGGGTTCATCCGCTCGGGGTGCCAGCCCTTGCGCCATTCCTCCATGAAGGTCGGGTTCTGGGTGCAGCGGCTGATCGACATCGTCATGTCGCCGGTAATGCAGATGTTGCAGCCGATGCACTCGCGGATGTCGTCGATCCGCCCTTCCTCGACCTTTCTGGGCAGAAACGGATCGGCGATCGAGGGCCGCGCGCAGCCGATGAAATCGAGCGTGCCGGAGGTGATCATCCGCGCCATCACGTCGGGCGAGGTGAAGCGCCCGACCCCGACAACGGGCTTCGAGGTCAGCGCCTTGATCCCGGCCACGAGATCCGCCTGCGCGGCTTCCTCCTTGAAGCGGGAGGGGCCGGAGCAATCCTCCCACGTGCCGTGGGCGAGGTCCCACAGGTCCGGCAGGTCGGCGTGCATCTCGATGAAGTCGCGCACCTCGGAATTGGCAAAGCCGAGATCGCCGATCATCTCGTCGAGCGAGAGGCGCAGCGTGAGCCCCATCGTGTCACCGACCGCGTCGCGCACATCCGCCACCACCTCGCGCACGAAGCGGCTGCGGTTCTCGAGGCTCCCGCCGTATGCATCGGAGCGCATGTTGGTGGCGGTGGACAGGAAGTGCTGGAAGATGCCGAAGCCGTGCGCGCCGTAAAGGCAGATCAGGTCGAACCCGGCCGCCTTGCAGCGCCTTGCGGCGTTCACGAACCAGCGTCGCAGGTCGCGGATGTCGGCGCGGTCGAGCGCGCGGGCGTGGACGGGGTCGTTCGTGAAGGTCCGGATCGGGCCGGGCGAGACGGCGAGCGGCACCTCCTTGGTATAGAGGTTCGGCCCGTTGATCCCGGAATAGGCCAGCTGGATGCCCGCGAGCGCCCCGTGCGCCTTCATCTGGTCGGCCATGCGCGCGATCATCGGAACATCTGCGTCGTCCCAGAGGCGCAGCTCGATGAAGGGCGTGATTTCCGAGGTGTGGTGCATCTCGCACTGCTCGGTGAAGACGACGCCCCAGCCGCCCTCTGCCTTGATCCCGCGCATCGTCGCCGCGGCGGTGGGGTCTCGGTAGCCGCCACCGTTGCAGTGGGGCACCTGATAGAAGCGGTTCTTCGCCGTGACGGGGCCGATCGCCATCGGCTCGAACAGAACGTCGTAGCGGCTGCTCCTGCCGGGCTTCGTTCCGCCCTCGTCCACGCTGTCCTTCATCTGGCGCTCGCCCCCTCGGATCGCACTCCACCATGCGCCGCACGTCACGTCACCAAGTTTTGCCGCCGCCGCAAAGTACCCTGTGAGTAACGGTTGCTTAGGCCCGGTCTAATCGCCCTTTTTCCGGTCACCCCCCCATGTTGGGTGTTGACGGCTTGGGCAAAGGCGAGATCTCTACGCCCATGGATACCGTTGCCCTGCTCGACCGCCTCATCGCTTTTCCCACTGTCAGCCACCTGTCGAACCGGGCGCTGATCGACTTTTGCGCCGACCTCTTGCGCGGCGTCGGCGCACAGGTGCAGATCATCGAGGACGACACCGGCGAGAAGGCCAACCTCTATGCCACGATCGGCCCGCGCGACCGGCCCGGTGTTCTGCTCTCGGGCCACACCGACGTGGTGCCGACCGAGGGCCAGGACTGGTCGCGCCCGCCCTTCGAGATGACCGAGAGCGACGGGCGGCTCTACGGGCGCGGCACGACCGACATGAAGGGCTTTGTCGCCGCCGCCATCACCGCCGCGATGCGGGCGTCCGAGATGCCGCTGACGACGCCGCTGCACCTGTCGCTCTCGCATGACGAGGAGCAGGGCTGCATCGGAGTGCGCTCGCTGATCGCGATGCTGGCGAAGTCCGACCTCCAGCCCCGGCTTTGCCTCGTGGGGGAGCCCACGAGCATGGCGCTGGCCACCGGCCACAAGGGCAAGACGTTCCTCAAGGCGACCTGCACCGGGCGCGAGGCGCATTCCTCGCTGGCGCCCACCGCGCTCAACGCCGTGCACCTGGCGTGCGATACGGTGGGGCTGATCCGCACGATGCAGGACGAGGTGATCGCGGGCGGTGTCACGGACGACGCCTACGATGTGCCCTACACGACGCTGCATGTCGGCCAGATGTCGGGGGGCGTCGCGCTGAACATCGTGCCGAACCACGCCGAGATCATCTTCGAGATCCGCAACCTCAAGGGCGACGACCCCGCGGCGATGCTCGACACGCTGCGCGCCCGTGCCGACGCGCTGCTGGCGCCCCTGCGCGCCGATTTCCCCGAGGCCGCGATCGAGATCGTCCAGACCGGCGGCTACCCCGCGCTCGACACCCCCGAGGACGCCGAGGTGGTGAGCTTCGCCAAGGCGCTGACAGGGGCGAACAACACGCTGAAAGTGGCCTACGGCACCGAAGCGGGCCTCTTTTCCGACCGGATCGGCCTGCCGACCGTGGTCTGCGGGCCGGGCTCCATCGCTCAGGCGCACAAGCCCGACGAATTCATCACCCGCGATCAGCTTGCCCAGTGCGATGCGATGCTCGACACCCTGCTGGAGCGCTTGCGCACGGGCCTCTGACAGGCGTGCCCGGGTTGGCCCGCCTGGTGGCCCACCTGGTGGCCCGCCCGGTGGCCCGCCCTGTGGCCCGCCCTGTGGCCCACCCAGAGGCCCACCCGGTGGCCTGCTTGGGACCCGGCGGGCCAGCTAGGGTACGGGGACCCCCGGCAACCCGCCTCGATCCAGCTCCGACTTCACGTGATCGCAGAACGCCTGCACGATCTGCGTGCGGTGCTCGGTCTGTTTCAGCGCCACACCGAGGATCATCGGGCGCACCTCGTCGCTCAGTGGCAGGACGGACAGCGCCGCCCCGTCGGGGGATAGGTCCATCGGCATCCGCATGTTCACAAGACCGAAGCCAAATCCGTTGGCCACGAGGCTCCGCGCCACCGACATCTGGGCGGTCCGTTCGGAAATCGCGGGCCGTATGCCGGCGTTCTGGAAGATCGACAGGAAGTACTCGCGCGAGAGCGGGATATCGAGCAGCACCATCGGTTCGCCCACAAGATCGGCAAGCGCTAGCGTGTCGTTTGCCGCGAGCGGGTGATCCGCGCCGAGCATTACGTAAGGGGGCAGCGGCACGAGCGCTTCGAAAGCGATACCCTTGGGGATTTCAAGGTCATAGGTGATCGCGACGTCGATCTCGGCACGGCTGAGCATCTGCAGAAGATCGGCCTGCGTGCCTTCCCGCTGGGAGACGCTGGCCTCGGGGTAGGCGCTCTGGAACGACCGGCGCAGGGAAGCGCTGAGGATCGGCGCGATCGTGCTGAGCACCCCCACGGACAACGGGCCGCGTGGCCGCTCGATGATGTCGCTGGCCAGATCGTTGAGCGCCAGCGCGTCGTCGAGGATCTTCCGGGCCGCGTTGAACATGCGCCGCCCGCCCGGGGTCAGGTGCAGGCCCTGCGCGTGGTGGCGCACGAAGAGCTGGAGGCCGAATTCCTGCTCGAGCTGGCTGATCGCGGCGGAAATCGATGGTGAAGACACGTTCACCCGCTGCGCCGCAAGCGCAATGGTACCCGCCTCGCCGACGGCGACGAAGTACTCAAGCTGCCTGAGGGTGTAGCGCAGGGTCATGGCGCGATCTTGCCCAGCGCCCGACCGGATTCAAGCACCGCGTCGAGGAAGGCACGTGCGCCGCGCCCGCCTCGACGGCCCCGAAGTGCACCCTGCCCCGGCGACCGAAGGCCGGCGAGATGCAGCCTTGCCCGTAGCGCGGCGCGGCGGCGCTCCTCCCATCTCTGTCGGGCGCAGACCGGCTGGGTGCGCCGCCGTCCGCGCCCTGTCGCCATGCCCGCCGAGCGGATTGCAGGCCCCCCAACGCCCTGTCCCCGGCCGCGATGGAAACCCTGCCCGCACACTGGCCTGTGGGGGGATGGGAACCCTGCCCGCAAACTGGCCTGCGGGGGGGAATGGGAACCCTGCCCGCATACTGGCCTGCGGGGGGATGGCTTGCCCGCGTTCCATGTGCCGATGGTCGGTGTCCTGTTGCGCCTTGCCGAAGCCGGACACGGGTAGCTCTCGACCCAAGGGGATTGCGCGTTACGCCTTGTACTTGATCCAGGTCGTCTTCAGCGCGGTGTACTTGTCGAGCGCATGCAGCGAGAGATCCCGCCCGTAACCCGATTGCTTGAAGCCGCCAAAGGGCGTCATAGCGCTCAGCGCGTCGACCGTATTCACCGAGACCGTGCCCGCCCGCAGCTTCAACGACACGCGGAGCGCGCGCGAGAGGTCATCCGTCCAGACCGACGCGGCGAGGCCGTAGGGGGTGTCGTTGGCAATCGCGAGCGCCTCCTCCTCGGTGTCGAACGCCGTCACGGCGAGGACGGGGCCAAAGATCTCTTCCCGCGCGATCAGGTGGTCGGGGTGCACATCGTCAAAGATCGTGGGCTGCACGAAACAGCCCTTGCCACCCACCGAGACGCGCGCGCCGCCCGTGGCCAGCCGGGCCGTTTCGCGGCCCGCTGCGATGTAGCGCATGACGGTCTCTGTCTGGGTCTCGTCGACCATGGCGCCCATCTTCGAAGCCGGATCGAGGGGGTCGCCGGGCTGGGTGGCCTCGGCGCGGGCGATGAGCTTTTCGACGAGCGCGTCCTTGATGCCGCGTTCCACCAGCAGCCGGGAATTGGCCGAGCACACTTCGCCCTGATTGAAGAAGATGCCGAAGGCGGCCATGTCCGCCGCCGCGTCTAGATCGGCGCAGTCGGCGAAGACGAGGTTCGGGCTCTTGCCGCCGGTTTCGAGCCAGACGGGCTTCATGTTCGACTCGCCCGCATAGCGCTGGAAGAGCTTGCCGACGGGCGTGGAGCCGGTGAAGGCGAGGCAATCGACATCCATGTGCCGCCCCAGCGCCTGCCCCGCCGTTCCGCCGTAGCCCGGCACCACGTTCAGCACGCCTTCGGGCAGCCCCGCCTCCATCGCCAGCTCCGCGAGGCGCAGGGCCGAGAGCGGCGATTGCTCGGCGGGTTTGAGAACGACAGAGTTGCCCGCGGCAAGGGCCGCAGCGGCCTTCCACGTGGCCATGTCGAGCGGGAAGTTCCACGGCACGACTGCGCCGACGACCCCGAGGGGCTCGCGGCGCACGAGCGCAAGGTCACCCGGCCCGGTGGGGGCGATCTCGTCGTAGATCTTGTCGATCGCCTCGGCATACCACTGAAAGAACGCCGCCGAGCCCGGCACGTCGACGGCTGCGGCGTCGGTGACGAGCTTGCCCATGTCGAGGCTGTCGAGAAGCGCGAGCTCGGTCAGGTTCTGGCGAATGAGATCGGCGAGCTTGAGAAGAACCGCCTTGCGCCCCGCAGGTGCCATCAGCGCCCAATGCCCCTTGTCGAAGGCGGCGCGGGCGGCGGCAACGGCGCGGTCGATATCTTCGGCATCGCCCTCGGCGACGTCGGCCAGCACGGCCCCGGTGGCCGGGTTCACGGAGGCAAAGGTCTTGCCGGAGGCGGCGGGGACGAAGGCACCGTTGATGAAGGCCTGATGGCGGATGTCGAGGGCGGCGGCGGCGGCGGTCCAGTCCTGGTGGCGCATGTCGGTCATCGTGGTCTCCTGTCTTGGCTCAATCGTCGCCCGGCACGCCGTAGGAGGGCGCGGCCCGTGGATCGAGGGCGCGCTGCACATAGGCGTCCATCTGGGGCTTGTAGACCCGCCATGCCTCGGCCACCGACGCGATGGGGCAGCCCTCTGTCCAGTCGCAGCGCAGATCCGCGACGGGCCAAGGCACCGTGCCGCACAGTTGCAGGCCGGCGGAATGGACGGGGCCGGCTTCTCCGCCCGCCGAAAGCCCGGCCTGGAGCGCGGTGACGAGGCGGTCGCCGAGGTGGCCCGTGGCCCGTTCGAACGCGTCCACCATGGCCTGCGGCACGGTCGCGTTGGCCAGCAGATTGCCTGCGGAGAGCGCATCCTGGCCCGACGCCTCCGCCCAGATGCCGAGGACCTCGCGACCGGAGTGGATCGCGGTGCCGCCGTCGGCGTCGACCGCCAGCACCTGCCGGTAGTCGAGATGCCGGCCGGAGGCGCGGACGGCGGCAATCGCGCCCGTCGCCGAGGCACCGCGCGCCAATGCGTCGAGCGCGAGGGGGCCGAGGGACGGGTCGGTCACGTTCTGGCTCGCCACGGCGCCGACCCCTGCGCGCGTGTGGGCGCAGCGGGCCGCCACGGCGGGCGAGGACGACGAGATGGCCACCCCGAACATCCCCGTCCCGGCGCAGCGCGCGACGATCGAGAAGGTCATTCCGGGATCACCGCGGTGGCATCGATCTCCACCAGCCAGTCGGGGCGCGCAAGGGCCTGCACGACGAGGCCGGTCGAGACCGGGTGGATGCCCTTGAGGTACTCTCCCATCGTGCGGTAGACAGCTTCGCGGTGGCGCACGTCCGTGATGTAGACCACGACCTTGACGAGATGCGCCATTTCCCCGCCCGCTTCCTCGATCAGCTGGCGGATGTTCTGCATGACCTTGTGGGTCTGCTCCGCCGGATCATGGCTGGCGATATTGGCGGCGGTATCGAGGTCTTGCGGGCATTGGCCCCTGAGCCAGACGATCCGCCCCCCGGAGGTGACGACGGCCTGGCAGAGATCGGTGTCGAGAGCCTGCTCGGGATAAGTATCGCGGGTGTTGAACTTGCGCAGTCTTGTGTGGGTCACGGGGGAGGTTCCTGGCGCCTGCCGCGCGGTGCGGCGTCTTGCAATGCGCCGCAAGCTTAGAGGGCGGCCCGGTGCGATAAAGGGCGTTCTTTGTCACCCCTTGCTTTGGCGGAGCCTAACCCGTGCCGCGCGGGTGTGCGGCATTGCGGGGCTGCTGCGTCGCGGGAGTGCGGCGTTGCGGGTGCTGAGTTGCGGGGGCGGCATTGCGGGAGTGCGACGTTGCGGGGGCGGCGTTGCGGGGGCTTTGCGACCGGCGCGCCCGGGGATGGCGGCAGCGTCGTTCCCGGGAACGACCCGGCAGCGCGTGTTGGAGAGGAAAGGCAGGTATTTGGGCCAAGATGAAGGGGAGGCGGGCGCCGCCGGTTGGCTGGTGGCGTGTTGGCGGGGGATGGCGCTTGACCCCCCGGGCGGTTGGTGGATCGGAGGGGGGCCTTGCTCCGGCGGGCAGAAGGCCGGGGCCGCGGGTGGCGCATTGGGGCGTGGTTCGGCGCCCTGCCTCGCAGGCGGGGTCGGGCCCTGCGCGTTGCGGTGTAACGGCGGGCGGGAGGGCATTGGAGGCCGGCGAGCTCAGGCGAAGGGATCGTCTACCACGCCGACGATGGGGGCGAGGAAATCGCCCGACGTGGGGTTGAGCGCTTGCTGGTAGTGGCCATCGAAGGCGACGCGGGTTGCGGCGATGCTAGTCTGCGAGCCGTCGAAGAGCGCGAGATCGCGGGCGTCGTCGACATCGGACATGCCCTTGATCGCGGCGAAGTAGGTGCCGAGATCCTGCTTGTTCCCGAGATAGAGCTGGTCGATCGCGGTCTGGTCATTGGGCTCGCTCGGCTCGCGCGCGCCGTTGATGATCGCGAGGATGAAGATCGGGACGGTGATGTCGTCGTTCGTCTGCAGCTCGTTCACCCAGTAGTCGAACCCGAGCTGGTCCGGGCCACGGCCGAGCACGTTGGTATAGACTTGGGTGACGAAGGCTTCGGTATTGGTGAGGTTGCCATCGGCATCGAGCACGTTGGCGTAGGTGTCGCGCGTTTCGGGCTGAACGAAGAAGCTCGCGGCCATGTCTTCGAGCGAGAACCCGAGGGTGAACTGGTCGGCCCAGTAGTAGAGGCCGATCGCGTCGGGCGCGCGGTTGAAATAGGCGATGTAGAGTTCGCAGATGCGACCGAACTGCTCGGGCGCGAGATCCACGGCGTTGTCGAAGATCGCGAGCGGAAACAACCCTTCGGCCTGAAAGAACGGGATCTCGGTGATGAAATCGAGGGTTTCGATGGCCACGAGCCGGTCGGTGCCCTCGGAGGGGTCGGCGCGGTTCACGAGTGTCAGGGCACCGGGCGACAGCGTGAGTGTGTAGGCCGACTGGGCGCCCTGATAGGCGGCGGTGTCGTCGCCCGGGCCGCCATTCACGGTATCGTCGCCTCCGCCTCCCGTGAGGGTGTCGTTGCCTTCGCCACCGCGCACGAGCTCCGCCTGCGTTGTTCCGAACAGCGTGTTGGCATCGCCGTTGCCGGCGATCTCGGGGGCGGCGGGTCCGTCTTCGATGGTCAGGCGGACGCTGGGGATCTCGCCGAAAAAGAGGCTCTGGTTGACGGCCGTGAGCCCGAAATCGACGAACTCGCTTTCCTCGCTGAGCCCGTCCGGCAGGATCTCGACGTAGAAGGTGGCCTTTGTCTCGTAGGGCTGGAAGGTGACCACATCGCCGAGGAGCCGGTAGTCCTGCCCGGCCGTCGCGGTCGCGCCTTGTGCGGCAATCCTGAAGCTCAGCACATCCGGGGACGGATCGGACAGCTCGAGCGTGAGGCCCACGCGGTTGCCCGCAAGCTCGTTGACCCAGACAGGCGCGCCATAGAGCGCACGTGCGGACCCTTCGGTGTCGTCGTCGAAGATGAAACCGCCCGCGGCCACGGACGTAACGCCGGTGCCGAACGCACCCCGGGCCGGATTGGAGAGGGTGACGACGACGGATTCGTCGCGCTCGGCCTCCTGATCCCGGTTGGCCTCGACAAGGAGGGAGAGCTCTGTCTGGCCCGGCGCGAAGGTCAGGGTGCCGTTTCCGAAGCCCGCGAGCTGGGTCGAGAGATCGGCCTGCGTTGCCGTGCCGAGGCCCATGGCATAATCGACGGTGACCACGTCATTGCTCGCCTCGGAGAGCGAGACGGTGAAGCGCATGAAGTTGGCGAATTCCTCGATCGCGGAATCGCCCCGGATCGAGATCTCGGGCAGCGGAGACGTCTCGCTGTCGCGCAGTTCGGCATAGCCGACACTGTCGTCGAGATTGACGGGAACGGAAGAGTTCGTCGTGAGCCGCAGTCCGAACCATTCGCTGGCTTCGGCCAGCGTGTCGCCGAGCACGGACACCTGGACGCTTGCCCGCGTCTGCCCCTCCTCGAAGACGACCTGACCGGTGGTCACGACGAAATCGGATCCGGCCACGGCGGTCCCGTCGCGCGTGCTGTAGTCGAAGACCATGCGTTCGGGGGCGGGGCGCGACAGGACGATATCGAACTGGGCGATCTGCGTGCCGCTGTTGGCCTCGATCAGGACGGGATCGCCGACGAACAGGGCGAGGTTGGAGCCGACGCCATCGTCATCGAGGATGATGCCGTTGGCGCGCAAGGTGGGCTGGCCGGCGCCGAAGGTGGCGTTGAGCGGGTCGTAGAGCTCGACGATCAGGCCCTCGTCGGCTTCGTCGATGGCGTCGCGTTCGGACTCGATGAAGATGGATTTGCTCGTCTCGCCCGGCGCGAAGGTCACCACGCCGTTGTTGGCCGCCGCGGTGCCGTTGTTGGAGGTCGAGGTCATCGTGTTGTCGAGGTCGGAGTTCGTGGCCGTGCCGTCAAAGAGGGTGCGGTAGTTGACGGTCACGGCATCGCCGTAGGGCTGCGAGAGCGAGACGGTGAAGCGGATGAAGTTGTTGAACTCCTCAACCGTCGCGTCGCCATGGATCGAGATTTCGGGAAGGCCGGTGGCGTCGGTATCGCGGATCTCGGCGTAGCCGACCGCGCCGCCCAGACCGACGACGCCGGGCGTCGAGGGGGAGGTGACGGCGAGCGAGAACCACTCTGACGGTTCGGCCAGCTGGTCGCCCAGAACGGACACCTGCACGCTCGCCCGACTCTGGCCCTCTTCGAAGACGAGGGTGCCGCTGGTGGCGATGTAGTCGCTCCCCGCCTGGGCGGATCCGTCCTGCGTGGCGAAGTCGAAGGTGATGCGCTGGGGCGCGGGGCGCGACAGCTCGATGTCGAATTGCGCGATCTGGGTGCCCTGGTCGATTTCGAGGAGGACCGGATCGCTGACGAAGAGCGCGACGTTCGAGCCGACCTCATCGTCATCAAGGATGAAGCCCGTGGCGCGCAGGGCGGGCTGGCCCGCGCCGAACGTGGCATTGATCGGGTCGAAGAGCTCCAGCGTAAGGGCTTCGTCGCGCTCGTCGATCTGGTCGCGCTGGGATTCGACAAGGATCGACAGCTCCGTCTGACCGGCCTCGAACGTCAGGATGCCGTTGTTGGCATCCGCCGTCAGGATGCTGCGCACGTCCACGTTGCTTGCGCTGTTGTCGTAGAGCGTCCGGTAGCTGACCGAAACGGCATCGGAATAGGGCTCCGAGAGGGAGACCGTGAAGCGGATGAAGTTGGCGAATTCCTCGATGGTCGTGTCGCCCCGCACCGAGATCTCGGGCAGCGCGGAGGCATCGGTATCGCGGATCTCGGCGTAGCCGACGCTGTCGGCCTCGGCGTATCTCCCGGATGTGTCTGTCAGGTTCAGCCCGAACCATTCGGCGCCTTCGGGGACGGTGTCGCCAATCACCGAGACATCGAGGGTCGCCCGCGTCTGGTTGGCCGCGAAGGTGAGGGTGCCGGAGGTGGCGTTGTAGTCCTGCCCGGCCAGAGCGCTGCCATCGAAGGTGAAGTAGCTGAAGGTCGCGCCGTCTGTGGGCGCGCGCGACAGGACAATGTCGAAGCGGGCGACCTTGGTGCCGCCATCCCCCTCGATGATCACGGGGTCGCCGACGAAGACCGCGTCGTTGTTGCCGCTGCCATCGTCATCGAGAATGATGCCGGTTTCGCGCAAGACGGGGGCGCCGCCTGTAAAGGTCGCGCCCTCGGGATCGAAGAGCTCCAGTACGACGTGTTCATCGACCTCGTCGATTGTGTCGCGGTCGGCTTCGATGCGCAGCGTGAGCGACGTCTGCCCCGGCTCGAAGGTGAGCGTGCCGTTGTTGCTGCCGGAGGTTCCGTTGTTCGTTTCGGAGGTGAAGGTGTTCTTGGTATCGAGGTTCGTGGCCGTGCCATCGTAGAGCGTCCGGAATGACACCGAGACCGGCACGTTCGAAGCGCTGTCGAGCGTGACCGTGTACTCGATGAAGTTCTGGAACTCTTCGATCGAGTTCGTAACGTTCGTGATGGCGATAACGGACATGCGAATCCCCCCAGATCCATGGTGGCTGCAATTCTGAAGGACCCATGGCCGTCTGTCATCGCGGGATTAGCCGCACCTGCCCCTCGGCCCCTCGTGCGACAGCGGAGACGTCGGCCGGTTCGCGCCCCGGCGAAAGAGCGCTCGCATGGCGTAGGGAGCCTTCGACGAGCGGCGTATCGGCGTGGCAATGCACGAAAGCGCGGCGCGCAAAGGCAGCGGTGGCGGGTGCGCTGCCGCTCCATCGAGGCCTGTGGACGATGATGGGGTGCGCGCGTCTCCACAGTTGCGTTCGCACGAAAATCGTATGAAGACTTGGCACGCATCGCCCGAACGGTCGTCGTCTGAACCCATCCCGCCACCGCATTTTCCGTAAGATCAGGACCTGCTCTGCCCCACGGCCGCGCGCGGCCGACGCTTCAAGAGGCGCAACGTGACCGAACGACAGATACTGACACCGTCGCAGCCCGCTCGCCCCGCAATCCGCCGCCGCCTCGCTTCGCAGTTGGCGCGCCACGGGAGGGGCCAGCCTGCGCGCCAAGCACGCCCCAGCGCGTTCGGAGCCTGGCTGCGATGACGCCTGACCAGGACACGCCTTGGGCGGGCCTTGAGACCTTCCTGATGCAGGGCGGGCCTGCCCTTTGGGTGATCGCGCTGCTCTCGGTGCTGACGGTCGCGCTGATCCTGTGGAAGGCATGGCGGCTTTTGTCCCTTGGCGCGTGGTCGGGCAAACGCGCGCGAGAGGCCACCGCGCTCTGGACGACGGGGGCGCGTGACCAAGCGCGCGCACGGGTTTCTGCCGGGGGTGGATTGCGCGCGCGTGTCGTGCGCGCCGCCTTCGCTGCGATCGACGACCCGACCCTCGGCGAGGCCAAGGCGCGCGAGGAGACCGAGCGCGTCGCCCGGCGGGAGCTGGGGACCGCGCGATCGGGATTGCGGGCCCTCGAACTTGTCGCGACCATTGCCCCGCTGATCGGCCTCCTGGGAACGGTGCTCGGCATGATCGAGGCATTCCAGGCCTTGCAGGTCGCGGGGAGCCGGGCGGACCCGTCGGATCTGGCGGGAGGCATCTGGGAGGCGCTCCTGACAACGGCGGCGGGCATGGCCGTTGCCATCCCGGCCTCGGCTGCGCTTGCGTGGTTTGAAAGCGTCGCCGACAAGGTGCAGGGCGATATGGAGGATCTGGCCACGCAGATCTTCGCACGCTCGGGCGCCCTTCCGGAGCATCCGGCGGTGGCGGCGCCCGGGATGGCCGGCGGATCCTCGCCGCAAGCGGCGGAATGATGTTGCGGTTCGGGGAGCGGCGCAGACCCCGCCGCCTGAGCCTCACGCCGATGATCGATGTGGTCTTCCTGCTCCTGATCTTCTTCATGCTGGCCGCGCGCTTCGGGATCGACACGGTCTTGCCGCTGACGCTTGCCGGATCGACCCCGGATCAGCGCTATGACGGGCCGCCCCGTGTCATCGACGTTCTTCCCGATAGCGTCAGGCTGAACGGCGAGGCGACCCCGGACGCCTCGCTGGCGGCGGAGATTTCGGCCCTTGTGGCGAGCCCGGAGGACGTGATCGTGCTGCGTGCGCAGGACGGCGCCGTCTTGCAGCGCGTCGTCGACACCATGCGCGTTCTGCGTGACGCGGGTCTGACCACCCTCGTGTTCGTGGAGTGACAGCATGCGCTTTTCCGGCCCGCCGCCCCGCCCGCGCTTTCGCGAAACCACGGTGCCGATGATCAACATCGTCTTCCTGCTGCTGATCTTCTTCCTGATCTCTGCCCAGATCGCCCCGCCGGAGCCCTTCGAGGTTTTGCTGCCCACCGGTGAGGGCGCGGATACCGCCGAAGCCGCGGGCGCGCTCTACCTGTCGGCGGAGGGCGTGGCCGCGTTTCAGGATCAGCGCGGGGACGCGGCGATTGCGGCGGCGCTGGCCGATCTTGCGGCGCGTGGCGCCGATGCCCTGGAGCTGCGGGCCGATTCCGGTGTGGAGGCGTCCTTCGTGGCGGCCCTGCTCGCCCAGCTCGCACAGGCCGGTATCCTTGAGGTTGCACTGGTGACGGCGGGCCCATGATGATGCGCCGGTTGCTGGAGTGGGGTGTCGTGATTGCGGTGGCGCTGGCGCTCCACCTTGCGGTGTTCGTGCGCCTGCCCTCGGGGGCCGTTGGCGATGCGGGCGCCGCGGGTGCTGCATCCGTGAGCCTGCAGGCGATGACCCCGCATCTGGCGGCCATGATCGCGCGCGTCGATCTGGCCGACGCCATCACAACGCCGAGCGCGGTGATGGCCGAGAGGACAGACGCCGCCAGCGCGCCAGAGATCCCGCGAGCGACGTCTCAAACCGCGCCCGCGCCGGTCGGCCCGGCAGATGCGGCGGTGCGGCCTGTCGTGGCGCAGCGCGATACCGCCGCGAGGCGCTCCGACGCGCGGACGGGCGGCGTGGCCCCTGCCCCGGTTGCTGCCGCTCCTGTCGCGTTTGCGCCCGAATTGTCTGCACCCGTTGTATCTGCACCCGTTGTGTCTGCGCAGGTTGCCCCTGCTCCCGGTGCGTCCGCCCCGGATGCTTCTGCGCCTGTCGCGTCTGCCTCCATTGCGTCGGCCTCCGTTGCGTCGGCCTCCGTTGCGTCGGCCTCCGTTGTGTCTGTGCGCGACCCTTCGCTTTCCGCGCGCGCCAACGTCGCGGCGCCGGTGGCGCTCTCCGTGTCGACAGACGTTGCCGGTATTGCCCTTTCCCAGTCGACCGCGCCTTCACCGACGAGGCAGACGGCCCCGCGATTGGCCGGGGCGCAGGACGTTGCTCTGACGACCGAAGCGGCGGACCTTCCCCCTGAGGCGCCACTGCGGGGTCAGCCCGACGCGCCACCGGCCGAGCGCGTAGGGCCCACGTCTGCGCAGCCGGTGCCCGCCGCTTCGGCAACGGTACTGGTCGTGGCAGCAGCGCCCGCGCGGTCAGGGGCGGACACGGCCCTGCCCCCGACCGAGGCGCGCAGCGCGCTTGCCCCGGAGCGCTCGCTTCACCCCAGGGATCGGCCAGACGCCACCATCGCGCGTGCGGCAGCGCGCCCCCGCTCCGTTGACGAGCCGCCGACGGCGCAACCTCCAGCCCAGACTACCGCCGCGGCGTCGCGGCAACCCAGCGCTCCGGCACAAGCCGAGACACGCGCCGCAGGTGCTGGAGGTGGCGCCCAGGCCGGCACGGCACGATCCGGCGCGCCCAGCGTGTCCGAGGCCCAGCGCTCGACGTTGATGGCCCGCTGGGGCGGACAGATCCGCAGCCGGATCGAGCGGCGCAAGCCGCGCGGGGCGCTGGGCCGCGGAACCGTGACGCTGCGCATCTCCGTGGCCAATGACGGTCGGCTGGTCGGTCTATCTGTCGCGCGCAGCTCCGGCAGTCCCGCGCTCGATGGCGCGGCGGTCCAATCGGTGCAGCGCGCAGGCCGGTTTCCGAGGGCACCCCGCGAATTGCCGGGTGGCCCGCACAGCTTTACCCTGCCGGTGCACTTCACGCGCTAGCGAGACTTTCGCACTTGAAACGATGCCGTCGGCTCCCAGGCACGGCATGGCCGACACCCGCGCTGCCATATCCGGTGGAAGCACTTGGCCGCGTCCCGCCCGCTGACGCCCTTGGGACGCCCGTTCCTCGGGGTCAGAAGCTGAACCGCGCCCCGGCGAATGGCCCTCCGACCGAGAGCCGTTCGAACGGCCCGAAATCATCGAACTCCCATTCACCGTGCCTGTAGCCAACGGACAGATCCCAGTTGTCGAACCGGTAATTCGCCGATGCCAGGGCCTGCCATGTCAGCTCGCTCTGACCGGCGCCGACATCCGCATAGTAGGTCAGGTACCACTTATCGCTCAGATCGAAAGACCCGCGAACACCGACGACCGCGTCGATCGAGGATTCGTCACCCTCGTCCCCAACCCGGGCGGGCCCCACTGTCGCGTCGAACTCGGACTCGAGCCAGAGATACCGAATGCCGCCCAGCACGTTGACCCCATAGCCCGGCCCGTCGGCGACCTCGTAGCCAGCGCCAACGGTCGAGATGAACCCGGCAAGACGGACATCGGCGTCCGCATCGACGCCGGGCCCCGGCCCGAAATTGAGCGTCCCTCCCTTGGAGCCATTCACATTGAGGTAGATGAAATCGCCAAAGATCGTCCACGGCCCCCTGTTCGCCGCGACCGCGGCCATGGCGCCCGAATTCAGGTTCTCGAGCAAGGTGTCGAAGGTGATCTCGGTCGATGCTCCCGATTTCGTATCGGTCCCGATGGTGGCGCCCCAGAGATAGATCGCCGCGTTCCAATCCCATGCCTCCTGCGCCGACGCCTGTGCCCCGGCCATCGAGAGCACCAGCGCTGCGCTGCTCGCGGTCATTTTCGCGGTGTTGTACATGGTCTTCTCCCTTGGGAGGCGCGGCCTCAAGCCTGCCTTGTTGCGCCAAAACTCGATCGCGACGGTACCGGCTACCGCAGACCGGGCCAAGGGCCTCAGCCCTCGATTGCGTGGCCGGGTTCCGCTCAGTCTTGCGTGACCGGTTCGATGATGCGGACCTCTACGATGGTTGTCGCAGCGAGCCGTCTGATCAGACTGCGCTCGACATCTTCGAGAACGGCCGAGATCCTGCTCTGGAGCGCATGCTCGACAGCGCAGCTGGGCGCGCCTTCGTCGCGCGCCGTTGCGACGAGGCGTTCGTCCAACGCGAGATAGACATCGGCTAGCGTGATGTCGTTCGGTGACCGTGCGAGGCGCCAGCCGCCAGTGTGTCCCTTGTCGGCTTTCAGGAGACCCGCCTCCCGCAAGCGGCCGAGCACACGGCGCACGACCACGGGATTCGTGCCTGCGTGGTCTGCGATCTCGGCGGAGGTACGCTTTCGATCCGGCTCTCCCGCCATGTGGCCCAATGTGTGCAGGGCGAGCGATAGCCGACTGTTGCGCTTCATGAGCGGATCTTCTCCAACGCGTTCGGATCTACCCACCTGAGTTGCACGCATTTTGCAGGTTGGCCAGCTTGCTGTAGAGGCCCGGCTTCGGACGCGGGATCTGAAGCTTTTTGGCTTCGCTTTCGACAGCCTTGCCAGAACGCGCCAACGATATCGCGGGCACATCCCTTGTGGCGAGTTCATGCGGAGCAGGACGGCCGGAAAGCTCATCGACCCTGTCGGGCTCAAAGGAAAACACGCCGAGGTCAGAAAAGCGGAGACCCCGGCTTTTCAGTGTCTTATGCGGTTGAAGGAGGCTCCGAATTGGGCTCCGAAATAGCCTTGTGCGGTTGGTAGGTATGGCCAGCGCACTGGGCTGCGTGTGATCGGCAAAGCGGGCCAACTTGCATCCGCGTCCCCCTGTTGGGGCGCTCGGGTTAGGCATTTCGAGGATCTGGCCAACGCCACTCGGCTCTGGGATGCCTCTCGCCCGTCGACTACGAAATGAGCGCCCTCGAAACGCTAAAGCTCTCTGGCACGCAACCGTCCACGCAACCGGGGGAACTCCAACTCCAACTCTAACTCGTTGATCCAGGGCGGATCAAAGAAACCTTCATCCGGCGATGCAGAAACGCTGAAGCCTGTTGCGGCTCAAGCTCCGATCCGCACCCCCAAAGCAATAACGAAGGCACGCCGAACGCGCACGGCTTCGACAGTGTGGGTGGGGCGTTTGCGGCCCGAACGGGCCCTGGCCAATCGCCGAAGCGCTATCGAGCGGTTTCACCAAACCGGACTGTCGCACTACACGCAAACCAAGGATGCGTGGAACTTGTGGCGTGCCGCGAAACCCGAGGCCGCCAGAATTGAGCCCGGGAACGCTACTTCGTCTTTTGCGGAGAGCGGGCACGCGGCGGTTGGCCACTCTTCGGCTTCCCCTTGCGATTGCCTGCTCCGCTTCCGGCGCTTCCCTTCCCCTTGGGGGCTGCTGCCGCGCGGGCGCGGTTTTTCTTGCTGCTCGGCTTGCTCTTGGGGGGCGGCGGGCCCTTGGGCTTTCGTCTCGGCTTGTCGGCGTTGCCCGGCTCTGTGGCGGCACGTCGGTCTGTGGGGTTGCCACCCTCGCCCTCCTGGTACACGCGCTTTCGCTGGGGCGCTGGCTCCGGACCGGGCTCTTTCGCCAGTGGGGCTGGCGCCCCGACAGGGTGCGTCTTGCCAGATGGAGGCTTGCGCTTGATGTAGCCACCCTTGATCTTGGGTTTTGCCCCCCTCGCTTCAAAGCTGGGGGGCGCGTCAAGCCGGGTCAGCCTGGTGCCCTTTTCCAGCTCCATCTCTTCACCCACGCTCTCGAGCAGCCCGGCAACGGCCCCTTCACGGATCTCGACAAAGGTCTGATCTTTCTGCACCCGGATCGCGCCGACGTCGTCCTTGGTCAGGCCGCCTGCTTTACAGAGCACAGGCAGAAGGCGGCGCGGCTCCGCGCCTGCGTCGCGCCCGCCGGAGACGGCAAACCACATCGATGGGCCGAAGTCCTTGCGCGGCTCGGGCTTGGCGCCCGCTTCGGTCAGTTCTTCCGGCGGGGCGCGCAGGGTGCGCATCAGCCGCAGATAGCCAGCGGCAACTTGCTCGGACGAAAAGGCTTCCACCATCCGCGCCACGCTGTCTTGCTCGGCCTCGGCCACGGGATCTTGCCAGGCGGGATCGGCAAACAGCCGTTCCTCATCGCGCGCCCGAACCTCGGCGGCCGAGGGGGCGCTGCCCCACTCGGCCTTGACCTTGGCCCAGCCGAGCACGCGCTCGGCTTTCTTGCGGCTGCGCGGCGTAACGATCACCGCGCTGACGCCCTTGCGCCCTGCCCGGCCCGTGCGCCCGGAGCGGTGCAGCAGGGTCTCGTGGTTGGAGGGCAATTCGGCATGCACCACAAGATCGAGCTTCGGCAGATCGATGCCGCGCGCCGCCACGTCGGTCGCCACGCAGACCTGCGCGCGCCCGTCGCGCATGGACTGCAGCGCATGGGTGCGTTCGGATTGCGAAAGCTCGCCCGACAGCGCCACGGTGTTGAAACCGCGGTTCGACAGCCGCGCCGCCAACCGGTTGACCATCGCGCGCGTGTTGGCAAACACCAGCGCGTTGGGCGCCTCGTGGAACCGCAATGTATTGATCACCGCGTTGTCGACCTCGTGATCGGCCACCATCATGGCGCTGTAGGCGATGTCGGCGTGCTGCGGGGTTTCGGACTTGGCGATGATGCGCTCGGCGTCTTTTTGGTAGCTCTTGGCAAGGCCCGCGATAGAGGGCGGCACCGTCGCCGAGAACAACAGCGTCTGCCGCTCGTCGGGTGCCTCGCCCAGAATGAACTCCAGCTCCTCGCGAAAGCCGAGATCGAGCATTTCGTCGGCCTCGTCGAGCACCACGGCGCGGACTGTGGCAAGGTCGATCGAGCCGCGCATGAGGTGGTCGCGCAATCGACCCGGCGTGGCGGCAACGATATGAGCGCCCCGTGCCAGCGCGCGCCGTTCGTCACGCATGTCCATGCCGCCCACGCAAGAGGCGACGACCGCACCCGCCTTGGCAAACAGCCAGCCGAGTTCGCGTTTGACCTGCAAGGCGAGTTCCCGCGTCGGTGCGATGACCAGCGCAAGCGGCGTTGCGGCGGGAGCAAAGACCGGATCGTCCCCCAGCAGGGTCGGTGCGATGGCAAGCCCGAACCCAAGCGTCTTGCCAGAGCCTGTCTGCGCCGAAACCAGCAAATCGCGGCCTTGCAGCGCAGGATCGAGAACGGCGGTCTGAACCGGGGTCAGCGTGGTGTATCCACGGTCATCAAGGGCCGCACGAATTGCAGGGTGCATGGGTGGGTCTTTTCTCTCGAGGACAGCCGCCGGCCGTTCTGGCGGGCAAGCGGGCCGGTTTCACGCTGACATGAGCGCCCGGCAGCGTGCTCTAGGCCAATTGAGAGCGTTTGCAAAGGGGGGCACGGGGGCCTTTGCCCCGCAATCACGAGTGCAAGGGCGGCGATCGCGCGGAGATCAAAGCGGACGGCTGTGAGGACAATCGCATTCCGCCCAGCTGCCAGGCAGGATCGGCACCTGCCTCAACCCGATCCTCCAGCAAGAGCCTTCCGGCCTCCCTTTGCCGCTTTGTCGGCAAATACCGGGAACGGGCTCACGTCAGCCATCAAGGCCATTCACCGGATCAGACTTCTTGTTGATGTGCCCCGTCCCTTCCCCCATAGAGGCGGGGCGCAGCGGTCTTGTCGGGCCGCGCGCCCGGAGGGCAGGCAGCAAGAGCCGATCGCAGCATCCTCGTGAACTTCCCCGGCAGGCAGCATGCGCGACGGGGACCCATGTCACAGCAGCATCCGAACGAACGCGCCGCACCGGTGGCCACAGACCCTGCTGTTCTGCGCGTCCTGAAGCGCGCCGCTCTGATCGTGCTGGGGCCGATCCAATTCCTCTATGTCGCCTTTGTTCCCCTGCTGTGCGGCAAGCGGCGGGGGTTTCGCGGCTGGTACTGGCGAACGATCAAGCGTGCGTGCTCGCGGCTGCTGTGGCTGCTGAGTATCCGGACAGAGATGACAGATTCCGACAGGGCCACGCTGGCCGCCGACACCGGTAGTCTCATCGTGATCAACCACCGCAGTCATCTGGATGGCTTCGCCCTGATGGATGTGATGCCCGACGCCAAGTGGATCACCTTCGCCGCCAAGAAGGAGCTGTGCGACGCGGCCCTCCTGCGCCGCGGATTCAAGGGCGCGGGGCTGGTGGAGATTGACCGCAAGAACGGCTCGGTGGCGCTCGAGACACTCACCTCCGCCGTCAACGCCATGCCTGCGCGTTGCTCGGTCGTTCTGTTCCCCGAGGGCACGCGCACCAATTCCGAAGGTCTCGGCGCGTTCAAGGCGGGGGCGGTCGTCGCGGCGCGCTCCGCCGGCCGGACGATACGGCCCATCGTTATCCACGCCTCCGACCGCCTGCTGCCGCGCGGCAAACTGCTGCCCCTGAGCGGAACGATCCGGATCGAAGTGTTGCCGTCATTCGAATGCGATCGTTCAGCTTCGGTGGACGAGGACGTGGCACGCCTGAGGGGCGCCATGATGGCCGCGTTCGATGATGGATTAGGTCGGTAATTCCCCACTATGCACTCTTCGCCACGCGAGGAGATGCCTATGGGCCGGAGCGATACCACCCTTTTCCAGCTTTGCGCGTATCGCAGTCCCTCCGACGCGGTGTAGTCTTTGGCGGTCAGGGCTCGAAGCGGACCTGTGTTGCGTTGCATCCTGTCAGGACATGATCACCTGCCCCCGGCGGATTGTTGAATTGGGAGGGCATGTCGGATCGGAGGATCCGCCATGGGAACACCACGCTGTCCAGCCATGCGCTACGCCCCCCTGAGGAGGGCCGGATCACCGGTCCCGGTCGGCCCCTCAGGCCGAAACAGGTCTGCGCGATCAGAGGTCGGCTTGGCCCAGCCGGGAACCTTCGAGACCTCGTGCTCGTCAACCCGGCCATCGAGGGACGACCCCCGCTCAGCCGGTCTGCGCGCCTCGGAGGGACGTGTGGACCGCCATAGATGCGGTCCTGGGCACCAAAATGCCCCTGAAGCTTGACGGGATCGCCCGCCATCAGCGGCAGGATAGGCTTCAACCGGATCGTGGTAGCCACCGAGATCTTGAACACGGAGCCGACGCCGGGGGCGCACGGAGTGCAAGACGCGTCCGTTTCGTCAAGCATCGCATCCCTGCGGCACCGGACTGACCGAATGTCACAACGTCAGGGACCACGCTCAGGCATAGTACTGCTGCATGGAAGCAAGCGATGCATCCGATCTGAAGTTGAAGTTCAAAACATCGTACGGCACCCTTTTGGGGCGATAACCATGGAGCGAACGGCATGACCACGACTTCGAGGCGCAGATTTCTCAAGGCCTCCCTGGCGGGAAGCACCGTGCTGGCTCTGACCCGGCCAGTGTTCGGTCAGGCGACGTCACTTTCCGACGTCGGTGGCGCAATGCTCGATGTATCTCCGGTCACGGTTTTCACGGCGCGGGAAATCGTCACCTTGGATCCGGAACGCCCAACGGCCGAGGCTGTTGCCGTCGTGAATGGCCGGATCCTTGCCGCCGGCTCATTGAACGAGGTTCGCAGCACGCTGGCCGACCAGCCTTTCGATGTAGACACCACGTTCAATGATCATGTCATCGTGCCCGGCTTTATTGCACAACACGACCACCCGGTTCTCGGCGGGCTCAGCTTGTCATCTGTCATTCTATCTATTGAAGACTGGGATTTGCCTCAGGGCCTGTCTGCGGCCGTAACGGACAAAGAGAATTTCATGACCCGGCTTGCGGAAGCGGTTGCGGAAATGGATGACCCTGATGAGCCTGTCCTGACCTGGGGGTATCACGCGGCGTTCTATGGGCCGCTGACGCGGTCTGATCTGGACACCATCAGCGCAGAGCGCCCCATTTTTGCTTGGTCTCGGTCTTGTCACGAGTTTGTTCTGAACACTGCGGCGATGGAGACCTCGGGAGTGACCGAAGAGGTAATTTCCAGCTGGTCAGACTCGGAGCAATCGCAATCCAGCTTTGAGGACGGCCATTTTTGGGAACAGGGCTTGTTCGCCGTATTGCCGCTGATCGCGCCATTCGTTGCAAACCCGGAGAAGTTCCGCGCCGGTTTGATTACGATGCGCGACTACTTGCATGCCAAAGGTGTGACGTTTGGCAACGAACCCGGCGGTATTCTCGCCAAACCGGTTCAGGACGCTGTGAACGCGGTGTTCTCCGCGCCATCGATGCCGTTCCGCTGGAGTTTCATTCCCGATGGCAAGAGCCTGATCGCGAAATACGATGACGACGCGGCCGTGATTGAACAAACCGAAGCCTTGTCGGATTGGTATGGCGGAATGACAAGCATGTCCGAAGGTAGCGTCAAGCTCTTTGCGGATGGCGCGATCTATTCCCTGGCCATCCAGCTGCGTGACCCATTGAGGGGTGACTATCAAGGCGAGTGGATGATGGATCTGAAGGCCTTCGAGCGCGCGTTTCGCACTTATTGGGACGCGGGCTATCAGGTCCATGTGCACGTCAACGGAGACGCCGGGCTGGACCGTGTCCTGAATGCGCTGGAGGAAAACCTCCGCCGCAATCCGCGCTACGATCACCGCACGGTTATCGTGCACTTTGCGGTGAGTGCGCCCGATCAGGTCGATCGAATTCAGAGACTGGGCGCGATTGTCTCTGCCAATCCCTATTACGTGACCGCTCTTTCGGATCGATACAGTCAGACGGGCCTTGGCCCGGAACGCGCCGATCAAATGGTGCGTCTCGGTGATTTGGACCGGGCGAATGTCTCTTGGTCACTGCATTCGGATATGCCTATGGCTCCGGGCGACCCCCTTTTCTTGATGTGGTGCGCGGTGAACCGCGTAACCAGCTCCGGGCGCATTGCGGGGGCAAACCAGACAGTATCAGCCGAAGATGCGCTTCGCGGTGTCACGATCAATGCCGCCTATTCCCATCGGCTTGAAAATGAGCGTGGGAGCATTGAAGCGGGTAAACTGGCCAACTTCACAATACTCGATGACAATCCGATGACCGTCGATCCGATGGCAATCAAGGACATCGGCGTCTGGGGAACAGTCATGGAAGGGCGCCTGCAAAAAGTCGGCGAAGGGGATCAGGACGACGCGCTGCTGAAACGGGACTTGCAGCTTGAGAGTACTGATTTTGCGGCACGAACGCTGCATCATGCCCTTTCGGTTGTTCACGCGCATATATGACCTGCGCTGGCTGCTTTGCTCTCTCGGGTCAGGGCCTAGAACTGGGGATTGTCGCGTCTGCCCCGGCTTGGCGAGCGAGCGGTGACGCAAGCAACTCTGCGGACAAGGGATGGGCTCTGATCCCGGAGATCCGGGCGCAAGGCGTTGAGTTCATGAGTGCATTCGCGCGCTGAGCGCGGCGCATTGGGCGACATACTTCGTGTTGCGTCCTTGTTAGCATGGAAGACCGCGCCAACCGAAGCGGCCGGTGCAGACACCGCAGACACTGGCGGCAACCGGGTGCAGACGGCGCGCAACGGTCGTCTCCGAGCCGACGAACTGCCCCCAACATCAGTGAGACGCGGGCGACACCACGGGAGAACAGGCTGTTTTGGGAAAGACAGGGCGGAGTGGCGGAGCGAAGAGGAGCCCCGTCCAACCCGATCTGGCGACAATTACACGTTCCTAGAGGGAGTTCGTCATCTTGGTGATCCAGAACAGGATCTTGGCGAGCTGTTCGATGTTCGAGACAGCTTCCTGCATCTGGAATTCTGCACTGGCGCCGCGTTCGGCCAACCGAACGACATCGTCGCGCCGTTACACGCCGAACCGCAATTGCGCCTCGATCCGCTCGATATCCGCAATCGACGTGTCGAGATCGGATTCGAGACGGGTCGCGTTCGCGCGCGCCTCGATCAGGGAGGCCTCCAGACGGGTGACTTCGGCGGCGTAGGTCGTGGCATCGATCCTGAACAGCAAGTCCCCCTTGGCGACAGGTGTGTTGGACACCACGGCCACTTCTGTCACCGTTCCGGAAACGTTGGGCGCAATGTCGATCACGGCGCCCTGCACGGAAACATTGCCCGAGGGCGTCTGGAAGTTCAGGGCCCCGATGACGACGAGCGCAATGATCAGACCGCCAAAGCCGGTCACACCCTTCCACAATCCGTTCCACGGCAAGAGGCCCAGTTTGCCAAAGATCAGCCAGCAAATGCCGCCATAGAGCCCAAGGACGATCACCATCGGAACGGACTCCGACCCGGATCAGTTGAAAGCGTATGTCAGGCCAATGAACGGGCCATGCTGCTCGAAGTCGTAGCCGAAGGTGCCATCGGACGCGTCGTCTTCGAAGTCAATGCTGTAGTAGCGATAGCCGAAGACCATCGAGGTCTGTTCCGAGAAGGACCAGTCGAACCCGAGCGTAGCGCTCCACGACAGATCGTTTCCGCCTGCACCGAAGCCACCGGCATCGACCATCGCGGCGACAGTCCAGTCTTCGTCGATCTCCCATGTGCCGCGCGCTGCAATGACGGGTTCCCACCAGTCTTTGGTACCGCCCAGCGACACATCCCGCACAGGCCCCGAAACATCGACATCCTGGGTAAGCGAGTTGTAGCGCACGCCCCCCTGCACATCGAAGGAATAGGCCTTTCCAGTCGCGCTTGTTCCGCTGGCGACGCGGTAGCCCGCCAGAAAACCGATCCAGCTCTGGGCGACCGTCACTTCGGCATCGAGATCGCGCCCAAGCGGGCCAGTGCCGACCGTCGTGGTGTTCTCGCCGGAGATCCCGAAATAGTTGGCGTCGAGGATGAGGCCGAAATCGCCTCTCCAGGACTCAACGCGTCCCGAGAGGGAGAAATCGAGCAGTTCGAGCGCATCCTGAAGATCCATCTCGACGTCTGCACTTGTGCCCGCAACGGTCGAAGTTCCGACCGTCGAGATTGGCGAGAAGAGGTACACTGTGCCTTGTGTCTTCCACTCGTCCGAGAACCGCAGGGTGACAGGCTCGGCCCAGGCGGTGGTGGTTGTCACTGTCGCTGTCAGGAGAAGCGCGCTGCTGAGTGCGAGGGTTTTCATTTTGGGGGCTCCTGGCATTGGAGTTGGGCGGATCTGACAAGCGGGTGTCGATCGCGGCGAGTGAGGTGAGAGATGTGCCGATCCGACACATCTTCCATTTTTTCAAGATGTTATGAGCTTGGCATGGCTCACTGCCACGACGAGAAGACCTCACGTGCAAGCTCGCTTTCCGGGCGCAGATTCTCGATCCCGCTATAGGGAACATCCGTGCCAAGCGGCAGATGGGGGTGCTTCTTGATGGTCAACGCGTGACGCTTGAGCATGTCCTGAAACGATGCACCGGACCAAAGAGCGATACCGATCTGCGAGCTTTCCTCGCGCGGGTCGCGCAGGATGTTGAAGACAGGCGCCGCCGCTCCGGGCAGGCCCGGCGCCGGCAGATGCATCTTGAACTCCTGCTTTACGACGGAGCGTAGCACCGGGCCTTCGTAGACATAGACATAGTCCCGGCGCGAATTGCCCTCGCCCTCTAGCAGGAGCGCCGTCTGGTCGACGCCGTCAATCACCCGGTCGCGCGGGATGAAGTCGGTCGCATTGCCGATCCGGGCAAACGTCGTGAAGAGGTCGGACACGTGGACGATGTCGCCCGCCGCGCTGCCGGCCTCGATCACTCCGGGCCAACTCACGAACGCATCGACGCGCACCCCGCCTTCAAGGTGCTGGGTCTTGCCGCCGCGATAGATCAGCTCCATGAAGCCGGATTGTGCGGGCGAATAGTAATTGAAGATCCCGTTGTCGGCCATCAACACGACCAAGGTGTTTTCGGCAATGCCCAGCCGGTCGACCTCGGCGAAGAGCTCCCCGAGCCAGCCATCCAGAAACTCCAGCTTTTCAGCCATGTAACCGCCGTTGCGGGAGGTCTGCTGTTCCTGATCATAGACGAAGTTCAGGGGATAGAGCGGCCAGTATTGCAGGAAGAACGGCGCATCTTCGGCGGCGAGCCGATTAAGCTGCTCGATGGTCTGGCGTTGGTAGCGTTCGTTCAGTTCGTGGTAATGCGCCTGGGTCCAGATCTCGCCCGGCTCCATGCCAACCTCGCGCGCCATGCCGCCCGCCTCGGCTTCCAGCCCGGTGACCAGGCCGTAGGGCTTGAACCGCTCATCGATGGCAAACGGGTTGGTCTGAGCCGAAGGATCGAGACCGACCATGTTGTTGGCCTCCATCGCCTCTCGTGTCATCAGCGACAGCTGCACCTGCTGGTGCACGGGGAACGCGGCCCAGTCGAACCCCTGATTGTGGGGGAACGATTCCTCGATGTCGCCCTGGTGCCATTTGCCGACATGGGCGGTGTTGTAGCCGGCCTCCTTGAGCACCTCGGCAATGGTCACCTCATCCGAAGAGAGCCCCTCGCCGACCAGCGCGACCTTGACCTCTTCGACACCGGCGCGCACCGGGTGGCGTCCAGTGAGCATCGCGGTGCGTGTCGGCGTACAAGACGGTTCCGTATACATCCGCATGAGCGACATGCCTTCGGCCGCCAGATCGTTGATGTTCGGCGTATCGATCCCGGTGACGTAGTTCATCGCGCGGTTGCCGAGCAGGCCGAAGCTGACATCATCGATCAGCACATAGAGGATGTTGGGCGCCTGGCCGCCATTGGCCTCGCGGATCTCTTCAAGCCGGGCATCGATGTCGACATCCTGCGCATTCCACTCTTCGCCTTTTTGCGCGAACAGAAAGTTATACTCTCCGTCGTGGATGATCGGAGCCAGCTCCTGTGCGTGTGCCATGGGGGCGGCGAGCAGCAGCGACGCCGCCATTAAGTTGCGAGTAAACATGGAAGACTCCATTCAGCGGTTGTCGGCAAAGCCGTCGTTCATCTTGCGGTCAGCGGGCGCTGTGCACACTTCGCGAAGACGCGGGGGATCGATCGGGGAAACGCCAGCCCCGGAGGACACGTGCTGAGGCAACCCGTTCGGCTTGCTCATCCTTGCTCTGGTTCGACGTATCAAACCGTCACAGGCCATTTGCGCGCGTCCTGCGATAGGGCGCCGAGTTTGACTGACCTTTCGAGTTTGCGATACGATTGACCGGTTCGGGTTGATCCTGTGTCAGGAACGTCATCACGCGCGCGTTGCTGACCGGTTGTGTCGGGCGCTGTGCGCGGCCTCTGATCGGAATTGTCGCGTAATTGCCCATAGCGGCTTTGGTTGTTCGTTCGCATTGCCGGGAAATACGCGGACCATTCAGAGGAGAGCATCATTTTTTCGCCAACCTCTCCTCTCCTCGACGTCAAGCCAGACTTTTCCTTGCGCATGATGGAGCTCCCGGATCCGAACCTGATCAACGACCTCTCGGCGTGGAAACTCGATTTCAGGCAGATCGAGCCCGGCGAAATGCAGGTTCGGGTCGCCCAGTGGCGGGGCGCAGTGTTGACGATGCTGCACCTGTCCATGTCTCGCGCCGTGCATCAGGTCGGCACCTCACCGCCGGGATATCTGACCCTCGGACTACCGCTGAGCCAGACGCTCAGCAGGTGGCACGCGCAGCCGATCACCCAGCCCCCTTTGATAGGTTTCGGGATCGGAGCGGATCTGGACGGTATCAGCGAGGCCGGCTTCAGTGCGATCACCTTTAGCCTGCCGGTGCCAGCGGTCGAGCGCTTGTCTGCCCGCCTTGGGATCGACGTGCCGGAGTCCATGCTCGTATCCCGGCAGATGGACATCGCGACACGTGAGCGAGCTCTTCGCCACGTCGCTCAAACGGCGTTGCAAGCGATCCATGTTCCGGGCGCGACCCTCAACGCAGGGCAGGAGGAGGAGCTTGCGGGCAGCCTATTGCTCGCCCTGACAGATGACGCCGCCCATGAAGACCGCAGCCACTCTGCCACTCGCGCGCGGGCCGTTGCGCGCGCCATTGCCATCATGACGGAGCTGGCCGACGAAGCCGTACAGGTCAGTCAGATCTGTGCCGAGACGGGTGCTTCCTGGCGTACGCTGAACCGTGGCTTCAAGGAAACCTTCGGGATTGGTCCGAAGGCCTATTATCAATGTCTTCGGCTGAACCGCACGAAGTTGGACCTGCTGGTTGCAGATCCGGGCACGAAGGTCGCAGACGTGGCCAACCGCTGGAGCTTTTGGCACATGGGCAAGTTCGCCGACGACTATCGCCGCTTGTTCGGCACGCTTCCGGCCCGCACGCTGGGGCTGCAAAGGCGAACACAGACCGAGGCCGGGCCTTACGCCCATCGTGCACGCAGCACCCCGTAGTCGCTTTGATCGGCCAGTGGCGCCAAGCTAGCGTGGCCGCAGTTTGACCACGAGGCAATCGAGACAGTAGGACCGGACAACTCCCGACAACCGCCAGATGGCCCGCCTTGTCGCCCGCCCCTGAAATCCCGCTGATCTCACCGGGTGGGCCCGACATCCGGCGCTGGATTTCGTTGGCTTTCTCAGGGTGTTGAAGTTGTTCTGCAATCCGCTCGTGGGGCTTGCCAGAGCGGCGGCGCTAACCGGGCGTGTACCAGATGGGCGAGATGTAGGCCCGCTCCTGTATCGCAATCGGTGCCTCTGGCGGCAGTTCGACGCCGAAGTCCTTGCGGTCGTGGGTTGTCCACCGGGGTGTTGGGATCTCGAGGACGCGGACATAGTAGAACGCCGATTGCGCGGGGTCGAAATCCGGATCTTCCCAGAAACCCGCGAGGATCGCCTGGCCGATGTCGTTTGTGTGGCTTGCCTCAATCGGATCGACCGTGTTGCCTACCGGACCATCGCAGGCCCCGTCGATGGCGGCGCGGTGGCCACAGGCGATGTCATAGACGCGCTCCGACGTGGTGCCGTCCGCGTTCAGCGCCCCTTTGACGATCTGGACACGGTCGAGGTTGGCCCCGTCAGGATCTCGCAAAGCACGGATGAGAAACCTTGGCGTGCGGCCTTAGGCGTCGGGTTCGAGATCGGCCCCCATGGGAACGCCATTTTCGTATCCGTTGGCATCAAAATCCGATCTAGGCAGATGCGCGGCGTCGAAGTCGTAGCCTGCGAAAACCCGGAGACGGATGCGCGTCCCGGTGGTGGCGTACACCTCTTTTCGTATCATCGCGTCGAAGGTCGCCTCGCGGGTGTTCTCGGCGGCCCAAACGGCGGCCAGACCGGAGGCCGAGGTCTGCCAAGCGCGGATGACATTCTCTGGCGCCCCGAGCCGCCCGGCAATCGCTTCTTCGAAGCGGATCGGGTCCGAGGTCGGCTCAAGCTGCGCGACCTTGCCGAAGAAGTTGTTTTCGCGCGTTGTCGGCAGCGATGTGTGGGCATCCGAAGAGCCGTCCATACCGAATGTGAACGGGTTTGCGCCGAGCCTGGCCTCGTAGGCCATTCCGCGTGCCAGTGCGGGGCGCGCATATTCGTTTGGCAACATGTCCGCCGTCTTGGCGCCGCCGCTTATGTTGGTCGAGCCCCAAGTCTCGAACTCTACGAATTGATCGTCCGGAGACACCATCGGATGTGCCTCGCCGTCGCCTTTCATCTGGGTCACTTCGTAGAGCGGCTCGAGCCGTGCCCGGCGCTCTGCTTAATCCCGGTCGATCGGGGTTTCGGACCCATAGAACGTGTCGTCAAACATCTGCCCGTTCGACAAGTTGCCGTTGTGCGGAATGGCCAGAACCCGACCTCCGGTCTCGGCTTCCAACTCCTCCATCCACCCCCACAGGAGCTCTGGATCAGGGCTGCCATCAGAGGGCAGTGGCACCCGCGAATTGGCGACATCCTTGCCATCCCGATACAGAACAGCCCGGTGCAGATTGTCACCGTCGGGTGTGGACGACCACTCAAAGCCGATCATCGCAGTGAACAGGCCGGGCTCGTTGGCTTCCTCAGCCGCGTCGACGATCTCTTCCCAAGGCCCTCGGGAAAACGCCGGATTGTCAGAATATGGGTTTTCGTTCGACATGCGCGACCCTGCCCAGAGGTTCCAGGCTTCGCCGACAGCCTCCGCAGATCCGTCTTTGACGTGGGCGTGCAATTCCCGTCCGAATTCAGTGTCCAGAACAGCCGGATCGTCACGCAACAGAAGCGGCGCGATCCAAAGCTCTTCGGCATGGTCCGTCACCGCGAGCCAGTTCAGCGGCCGCATGAGACGCGGTCGTTGCGCCGATGGACGACGTTACAACCTCGCCCTTGGCGAACCTGTAGGCATCGCTCGGGCCGAGGGTGTTTCCGATCATGCCGGCGTCCGGGGAATAGGAGGTATGCAGATGATTGTCGCCGAAGAGAACGCGATTGGGATAATTCTGTGCGGGAAAGGGCGAGTATTCCCTGTCGCCGGGGATGGGTGGCGGCGCGTCTTGTACCACCGATACTGTCGCCATCAGCAAGGAAGCTAACGTCAGACCGGCGAGCGAAAACCGCACGGATGGAATGCCCCGACTAATAGGCGAGGGACAGGGATAGGGTGAAAACATCGCTTTCCAGCCTCCTTCTTGCTCCGAATTCGGAAACGTATTTTGCCTTTAGGCTGAGATCGCCTCCGAAGATGCTGCCACCGCTGTAGGTGATGATTGGGCCAGCGCCGCTCACGCGCGCGCGCAAGCTGTCAGCCCCTAAAAAATGCGCGCGTCTGGTCGGCGCCGCGCCCGCTATCGTCGGCCAGTTGCTGATAAGTGTATCCGGTAAGACCGAAGCCCCAGCCTGAGCTCAGACGTTGAACCACGGCCCCTTCGAACTGAAACGCAGGCGCGGTCTGGTAGTCGGTTGCCTCGTTAAACGTGCTGAACAGGAGACTTGCCGCTCCTGACACCTCCAGCCCCGTCTGCGGATCAAGCCATGTAGCCGCCAGTGTAGGCTGGAGCGACCATACATTCTTGCCGTTCGAAAGTGCGTCGACGCTGCGGTCGGACACGTTAATCGTCGCGGTGTCGTCGGCACCGGTCGGGAGAGTGACAGTAAGCGCGGCGCTGTAGTTCCAAAGGCCCTTGTTCCACCCGACGAGGCCTGTCAGCGAGACGTCGCCAAAGCCGGAGGTTGTGTCGCGCACGCCCAAACCATCGATCGGGGGGGTGACCGCCGTATAGGCCAGTTCCACATTCGGGATTGGGACAGTGATACTGACCGCCGGTCGCCCACCCCAGAGTTCGGCTTCGAAGGAGTGCGTATAGCTCAGGCGCCAGAGATCGAGCGTAACGTCTGCATCGGCACGGATTGGCAACCCGCCAATCGACAGTCCCGCGGCGTCGCCCTCAAGCCGGTCATATGTGAAGGACAGATATGTGCCAGGGGGCGGGACAATCCCTGCAAGGGTGTCGCGCGATCCGAGGAAATAGGCACCGATACCACCTTCGACCGCCAGTGCGGGCCTTGGAGCGGTCACGATCGCCAGAACGGCACAGGCTAGAGCGAAAAGCGCGCGGGCAGACGGGCGTTGAAGGGCGTTGCAGGATGACCGCCGAAGGGTCACCCATCGACTCCCGCGACATCCCTTGCTGTTTCAGCCGGCGTGCACCGGTTCGTGGGGAGGCCAACCGTTGCTTGAGACGCCGCATTTCTTGCGGCTTTCTCGGGGGTACAATTCGGATCGACCGCGTCCTGGACGGGGTTGCAGGCCGAAAGCGCGAAAGCAGCGGCCAGCACTGTCGGAAACGCGGAGATCTGAGCGGAACGAGACGGGTTTGCCATGGAAAGTAGCCTCTTGGGTTGCATTGGGATGTTTTGGGCAGGCGTTTGGTCGGAGCGTTCAGAGTGTCGATGGTCTGACCGGTGAACTCGGGGATCGGGCCGGGGGCGCGCCTCTCGGCCGAAGTGTCTTTGGATCCGGCTGGCAAATGCGCCCCCCTCCAATGGCGAACCGTCCGACCGGCGCGTCGGACGTTGCAGCGCAAAATCCATGCATCCGGAAGGGCGTGATCGTCGCGGTCTCGTCGTTTGCCGAACGGCCTGACGACTGCCTGCCTTGTTGCGTTGCCGAAGACGCCGCGAAGCTGGCAGGCTCAGATGCAGATGTGCGACCGCGTGGCTCCCTCACGGAGTGTACCAAATGGGCGAAGTGTAGGCCCGATCCTGGGTGGTCATCGGTGTGTCTTCCGGCATCTCGGCGCCGAGTTTGGCCGCGTCGTAGGCCGTCCATCGCGGTGTCGGGATCTCGATCACACGGGCATAATAGAAGGCAGATTCCGACGCGTCGAAGTCTGGGTCGGTCCAGACCGCGCCAAGCTCGGGCGAGCCAATGGAGTTGGTCCAGGATGGAACAGCCAGATTGACCGTATTGCCGACGGGCGGCAGCTTTCCTTCGCCATCGGGTGTGCGATCGCCACCCCAAGCAACGTCGTACACCTTCTCCATCGCTTCGCCGCTTTCAGCATCTATCCAGCCTTTGACGATCTGAATGCGATCCAGATTGGCACCAATCGGGTCGCGCAACGAGTACACAAGAAAATCCGGGGCCGCGCCGTTGGCAGGTGCGGTCAGGTCGCCCCCCATGGGCACGCCTCCGGAATAGCCCATACGGGCAAGATCGCGGCCGGCGAGCGCGTCTGCCGGATAGTCACCGCCGAAGAACCGCACCGTCATGCGCGGGCCGGTGGTGGCATAGGCTTCGCGCCGTTGCATCGCGTCAAAGACCGACTCTCGGGTGTTTTCCCTTGCCCAGACGGCCGTGAGGCCCGCGGCATTGTATTGGGAGCCGTAGTAGGCCACGTCCCCATCGGGAAAGTTCCAGCCAACGTGCGCCGCGCGCTCTGCGCTCGGCTCGAACGGAGCTTTCTTGCTGAAGAAGTTGTCCTCATCGACGGTGGAAAGCGCGGTGTGTGTGTCTGTCGCGGCGCTGGCGCCGAACTTGTAGGGGTTCACGCCAAGTTCGGCGTGCATGGCCAACCCGCGCAAGAGACCGGAGCGCGCATATTCACCGGGCAGCATCTCGGGTGTCTTGCGTTCGGTATTGTCCAGATTTCCCCAATCCCACGTCTCGTAATTCGCGAATTCGTCCTCGGTGGACAAAAGGGGATGCGCTTCGCCATCGCCTTTCATCTGAACCCATTCGTAGAGCGGCTCCCACTTCTGCCGCTGTTGGGCGTATTCCGCATCAAGAGGCGGCGTGCCGTCGGCAAAGTCATCGACGAGCGAGAACATCCAGCCGTTCGACAGGTTCCCGTTGTGGGCAATGGCCAAGGCATCTCCGCCCGTCGTGTCCTCGTAGTTTTGCAGCCAGGCATAGAGGTCTCTGGGGTTCGACGAGCCTAGTGGCGGAGAGGTTGTATAGGGCACAATCTGGCCAGTCGTGTCAGGCCCGTCGCGCAGGATAACGTTGCGGTGCAGGTTGTTGCCCTGAACGAGAGACGTCCATTCGAACGCTGCGAACGTCGTGAAGATGCCGGGTTGATAGAATTCTTCCGCGGCGTCGATGAGATCATCCCAAACCCGTTCATAGGCCGGGTTGCCGGGCTGGTAGTTCAGCTCGGGACTGAGCGTACCCTGGGCAAATTGCGCTACCAGATCCTGAGATGCCTCCAACGCCGCTTGACCGCCAGCATTGAATGCCTCGTGGAAGCGCCTGCCTTCGGGGACAGCCATGATGTTTGGCGCGCCGGAGAGAATGTCGGTTATCGCCCCCATACCGTCTGAGTGGTCGGTGATCATGTAGAAGTCGAACGGACGGGCGAGTTTGACCGGTTGCCCGGTGTTCGAGGTCACCTGTTCTCCACGTGCGAAACGGTAGGCATCGCGTGGCATCAACCGCGTACCCGCACCTCCGGCATCGGCCGACAATGCCGTGTGAACATGGGTATCGCCAAAAAGCACACGCTCCGGATACGCCCTGTCTGCATAGGGTGAATAAGGACGTCCCTTCAGGAATCCGGCGGTTGCGTCGGGTGGTACATCCTGTGCGAAACCGGGTGCGACAAGCGCCGTTGTCAATCCGAGTGCGAGGGCAAAACGCATGAATATCTTCCTTGGTTTGGCGTGTACCAGATGGGCGAGGTATAGGCGCGCTCCTGCGCAATCACCTGCACGTCCGGAGGCAGATCGACACTGAACCTCACCACGTCATAGGCTGTCCAGCGCGGCGTCGGGATTTCGAGCGCTCGAGCGTAGGAGAAGGCGGCCGGGGACGGATCGAAATCCGGGTCCTGCCTGTCCGTTCCCAGCTGCGGTGCACCGATCGTGTCCGTCCGGGATGGGATACTCAGGTCTAGGGTGTTGCCGACAGCGGGCACTTTGCCGGTTTCATCGGTCGCGCGATCCCCGGACCAGCTTATGTCATAGACCTTCTCCTGTTGCGCGCCATCCTTGTCGAGCCACCCCTTGACGATCTGAACCCGGTCGAGATTGGCGCCCATTGGATCGCGCAGGACGCAGACAAGAAATGAGGCCCCATCGCCGGGACGCGGGTCCGCGCCCATCGGAACACCCTTGGACTATCCGATCTGCGCCAGGTCGCGCCGCAGTGCATCGCCTTCTTCAAAGTCCCAGCCGCCGAACATGCGCACGCGCATCCTAGGGCCGGTTGTGGCATAGGTCTCGCGGCGGTGCATCCCGTCCCGTAGGGATGTCCGGCTATTCTTTTCGGCCCTTACGGCCCTCAGACCCGCCGCCTGAAACATCGGGCCTGCAACGGTTGGCGTGCCGTCCGGGAAAACCGTGTTGATGCTGGTCATGCGCTCCGTCAACGACTCTTCGATCAGGAACTCGCTGAAGAAGTTGTCCTCCTGAACGGTGGTCAGGCCGATATGGGTGTCGGTTGCACCGACGAGACCGAACTTGGAGGGGTTCTCGCCAAGATCAGCCTACAGCGCGAGGCCACGTTTGAGGCCGGATCGCGTATAGTCGCCCGGCAGCATTTCGGGTGTCTTGGTTTGCGTGGCATCACCCGACCCAAAATCCCAGGTTGCGAAATCTGCGAATTCGTCCTCGGGCGACAGCAGGGGGTGGACCTCAACATTCCCCTTGTATTGCGTGGTTTCATAAAGACGTTCCCACTTCTGGCGGGCGTCGGCATAGGCCGGGTCCAGAGGGGCCCCATCGGCGAAGTCGTCCCGTACAGGGAACATCCAGCCGTTGGACAGATTGCCGTTGTGCGGGATCGCGAGCACGCGCCCGCCGGTTTCGTCTTCGTACATCTCGAGCCAGGCCCACAGATCGCGCGGGTTGTTGGAGCCCGGGGGCGGCGGCGTCGTCTAGGGGACGATCTGAAGGGTCTTGTCGGGCCCGTCTCGAAAGATGACATTGCGGTGCAGCGTTCGCGCGGCCTCGAAGGGCGTCCATTCAAATGCCGCGAAGGTCGTGAAGACGCCCGGCGCGTTGAACTCTTCCGACGCAGCACCCAGATCTGCCCAGACGTGGGCATAGGCGGAGTTGCCGGGTTGATAGTTCAGAACGTCGGAGATCTCGCCGCTCCCGAAACTGGAAGTCCGTTCGCGTGCCGCATTTGCCCGTTCCCGGATGTCGGGCGAGTTGAGCCCTTCGTGGAACCTCGGGCCCTGTTCATCCGCGAGGATATGCGGAGCGCCACCGATGATATCGGTGATCGCGCCCGAAGGGTCGGTGATCATGCAAAAGTCCAAGGGACGGGACAGCTTGACCGGTTGGCCCGTGTCCGAGGTGACCGGCTCGCTGCGGGCAAATCGATAGGCGTCCCGCGGCAGAAGCGTCGTGCCCGCCCTGTCCGCGTGGGCAGAATGGGCTCTGCCCGGGAATACCCTCTCGGTATTGCTGGAGGTGACGCTGTCCTGAGAGCACACGAGGCTGCCGGTGCAGATAGGACCGAGGGATAGGAGTGCCCGGGACATCGAGGCCGCCTCAGTTCGGGGTGTACCAGATCGGCGACGTGTAAGCGCGCTCCTGGATTGAGACAGGAGCCCCCTCCGGTCGCTCGACCCCGAAGAACACCGCGTCGTAGGTCGTCCATCGAGGCGACGGGATCTCCAGCACGCGGACATAGTAGTAGGCCGGTTGCGTGGGGTCGAAATCTGGATCTTCCCAGTAACCGGCCAGGATCGCCTGGCCGATGTCGTTCGTCCACGTCGCGGTGGCCTCATCGACGGTATTGCCGACGGGCGCGGTGCACTGGCCGCCAGTGATTCCGCGCCCCCCGCAAACGATGTCGACGATCTGCTCGATGGTCGAGCCGTTGGCGTTCATTTGACCTTTGACGATCTGGATGCGATCCAGGTTGGCGCCATCGGGATCTCGCAACGCACGAACAAGGAATCGCGGCGCACGGCCATCGCTACCGGTCAGGTCGGCGCCCAATGGAACGCCGTTTTCATACCCGTGCGCCGCGAAGTTCGACCGAGGGAGATCGGATTCCGTGAAATGGTATCCGGCAAAGACGCGTACGCGCAGGCGAGTGCCTGTCGTGGCAAACACCTCGCGCCGCATCATCGCATCGAAGATCGCCTCGCGCGTGTTTTCGCGTGCCCAAACTGCGGCCAGCCCTGACGCGGAGGTTTCCCAGGCCTTGATCTGGTTGGCCTCGTCTTCAAGCCGCCCGGTGATCGGCTCGTAGAAGCGCAGTTTGGTGGTCGAGGGCTCGAGCGCCGTGATCTTGCCGAAGAAATTCTCCTCCCGCGAAGTCGACAGCGAGGTGTGGGCATCCGTCGACCCGATCATGCCGAACTTGACCGGGTTGGCGCCAAGGCCAGCCTCGTATTGCATCCCCCGCGACAGCGCTGCGCGGGCGTATTCGCGTGGCAGCATCTCGGGGGTTTTCACCTCGGGGCCGAAGCTGCCCTTGTCCAATGTCTCGAAATCGGCGAACGCGTCATTGGGCGAGAGCATCGGGTGCGTTTCGCTGTCGCCCTTCATCTGCGTGACTTCGAAGAGCGGCTCCAGACGTTGGCGCCGTTCGGCATAGTCCGATGTCAGTGGCTCACCATTGAACCGGGTGTCATCGAACATCAGCCTGTTGGACAGATTGCCATTGTGCGGAATGGCCTGAAGCTGGCCGCCCGTCTCTGCCTTATACTGATCCATCCAGTCCCAAAGAGCCTCGGGATCGCTGTTCAAAGCACTCGATAACGGGATCCGCGAATTGGCCTCGTCCTTGCCGTCCCGGTAGACAACAACACGATGCAAGTTGTTGCCGTTGGGGGCCGAACTCCATTCGTAGCCGATAAGAGCGGTGAAGCTGCCGGGAGCGTTTGCCGCTTCTGCCGCATCGATCATTTCCTCCCATGGGATCTTCGGGATCTCCTGATCCGAGTCGAGGTTGTTTGTGCCTTCCTGGCTCCGCCCGAGCCAAAGGTTGTAGGCCGCCTGACTGGATTCCACCGTCTGCTGGCTTGTGAGCGCATAGAGTTCCGCCCCGAAGGGATCTGCCAGAAGCGCCGGGTCTGCTCGCGCGAGCAGTGGTGCAACACCGAGCCCATCCGAGTGGTCCGATACGACCAGCCAGTCGAGAGGCCTTTGCAAGCGGGCCGGGATGCCCGTCCCGGACGTTACGGTCTCTCCCTTGGCGAAACGATAGGCATCCGCCGGTGTCAGGGTGTTGAACACCATGCCCGCATCCCACGAATAGGCGGTGAGCAGGTGCGTATCCCCAAACAGGACCTGATCGGGAAAATCCTGCTGCGGATAGGGCGAATACCCCGCCCGGTCAGGTGCGACATTGGGTGCATCCTGTGCGGCGGACATACTGACCGTGGCGCTCAGAACAAGCGGGATCATGACAAGGCGCATGGGCAATCCTTCTCCGGCCAAGGGGCTTGCCACGATTTCAGCAGCGAATTCAGCGACAACGGCTGAGGGAAATTCTAGCAAAGGCGTACCGCGTTGACTGTTACGAAGGAGTCATTTGGGTTGGGCCCGCACAATCCTCCCCAGACGGATGCCTTTTCATCGGTCTGGTTGCGCGGTATCGCCGCCTCCCTCGTCGACCAAATGCGTGCGCTCTCGACGCGTGTTCACGTCGGCGACAAGCGCGTCGTCTACGCGCAGGGCAAGGAGCAGGCGTGCCTTTGGGGCATCGTTCAGCCGGAGGTGCGCGTGCAGGTCGCACTTTCCGAAATGAAACCCACGCTGGGGCACATTCACCATCGCGGCGCCCGGTTTGGCGAGTCCGAACCCCTCCTCGAGCTGCCGGGGATCGTGGAAATGCGCGCGGCGGGCGACACCGTGATCGAAAAAGTCGATTACGCGAGGTTCCGAAGGCTGGCTGGCAGAAATCCCGAACTCTGGGAAGCGCTTGCGCGCCTTGCATCGATGAACCAACTGCTCGCGATGGGGGCCGCCAACGATCTCGCGCTCCGCACCGGGCGGGAGCGACTGGCAGCAGCAATCCTGCGTCTTGCCGGACATCGCGGCGTCCTTCAGGGGGCGGAAACGACGCTGGAGCTGCGGGTAAACCATCAGGACATGACAGGCCTTGCCAATCTGGCACGTCTCAAAGTCTCCGAACACCTCAAGGCCCTGTGCGAGATGTCGCTGATCGATCTTGACTACGGGTGCATTACCATGCGTGACACGGCCGGCCTGGCAGCGCTGATCTCGAAGCAGACCTGAGCGTTCGACCTGTTCTCGTTCGCCACGCGTGCGTGCCTGTTCTCGCATCATGGCATAGTCAATCGGCATCGCCGCGACGGCCGAGCCATCCGGCAAGACCGCCCGCTCCTCTGCCACCGGAGCCCCGCAACCCTGGTCCGACAGGTTCACCGCCCCGAGTGCGAGAAGGCCCCTGCCCCATGCGGCCTGCTCGGCGAGCCAGGTGTCCGCGAAAATGCTGGCCCGCCGCTGTGCCTCGCCCGGGTGGGCCAGCTCGATCACCGGGACATCCGCGAACCCCAACTGCCGCGCTGCATTTCCCCGCCCGTGCCCCGCGAGGATGCCGTTCTCCGCGCCGACGAGAACCGGTTTGCCGAGCCCGTGTTCCCTGATCGAGCCCGCGATCATCGCCACCTGCGCTTCGGTGTGGATCCGTGCGCTCAGAGCATAGGGCCGCAGCTTACCCACCTGCCCTGTGCTCGATCCGATTGTTACGCCCGGCCTGAAGGCTACCAACCGCCATTGCCTGCATCGCGCTTGCCCCGGTTTGGAATTCCGCGGGGCGGCCAGTTTGCGGGGGCAACGCATCACCCCGTCTATGGCATTGTAATTTGGTTATCTTTGCGCAGTGGCACGCATGCGGACGCACTTCCGGACACGGCCGAGCCTATGGACTGACGCCCGTCTGCCCGAACGGCCGATTGCGACCCTTCAGTGTAGTCGCGCGCCGACCAGATAGGCTTCGACAGAGTCTTCACCGAGGGCGCGCAGCGCCTCCAGCCGATGATACCCTTCGATCAGCACGTAGCGCTCGCCATCCGCGCGGAGGCGGATCGGAGTGACCTGACCGTTTTCGAGGATGTCTTTCGCCAACGCTTCGACCCGCGAGGGATCGAGCGTCTTCCTGCGCTTGACGGGTACATGAATGGCGTCGATCGCGAACGGCTTTTTCTGCAACATGTTCCGAGCCTAGCAGGAGACGGCAGGGAAGTATGTCGGATTCGCTCGACAGCCGGATCGAAAACCGGAGGGCCGCCAATCATCCGGCCCTTCGCCAACCATCGGGATAGCCGATCCGGCTTTCGGCGATGGCACGGTAGCCGCCCGGGCGCCGTTGGGCCCGATCATCTGGCGGCGCAAGGCATTGTTCCGCCAACCCGAGATCGTGGCCGGGACATGGATGGCGGCGCGGGCACACGCCGACGACCCCTCCGAGGCGGACGCCCGCGCCGCCTTGCCGCAGTTCGACCTGCTGTGGGACGACCTGTTCCCAGCCGAGCAGGCCCGTATCGTGGTGCTACTGGTCCAGTGCAACGACATCGGCACGGACGGGCTCAATGTCCGCCTGCGCGTCGATGGCCTCAGTGGCCTTGCTCGCGAGATGCTTGCAGACGGCATCGAGGCCGCAGCATGACCCGCGGCAGCCCAATCCCCGAAACGGTGACGCTCCACGTCCTGTTCAGGATCGTGAAGCGTGGTGGGCTGACGGAGATGCAGTTGCCTGAAGGTGCCGTCCTACCGCGGCGAACCGACAGCACACTGGTCAAGGCGCTGGCCCGTGCGTTCCGGTGGAAACGCATGCTGGAAATGTGAGCGTTCGCCACAATCGCCGAACTGGCCGAGTGCGAGGGGATCGCCGCGTCATACATGACACGCGTCCTGCGCCTGACCCTGCTCGCGCCGGATATCGTCGAGGCGATCCTGCACAGGAAGCAGGGGCCAGACCTCACGCTGGCGCTGGTGCTCGAACCGTTTCCGCTCGTATGGGAGGCTCAGTAGGAGCACTTCACCGACGAATCCGGGACTGGTCGTTCTTGTCCGGTGCTGCGATCTGCAAGAGGCATCTCTGCCATAGCTCTGAGCTACTCCCTGCAGTGTGAAACTGCAGCAAGCGGCTGGAGGCTGTTGGGGTCGGAAGACAAGTCACACGCAAATACTCTTCACACACGCTCATCTGTCCGACGAAAACCAACCAACATGATCGATGATTGGTGACTGCTGCCACCATTCGCTGCCACAGAAAAGCGCGGATCAGCAGTTGCGCGAACAACTCCAGACGCAGGCATCTTCTTCAAGGTTCAGCGAAATGGGCCGCGAGCGTCACCTGTACACGTCTCAGGGTGACCGGATCGTTTGCAAAGAAGCGCGCAGCGACCTCGCTAGCCGGGAAGCCGGGCCATGTTGTCGCCATTTCCTCGACCGTCTGCCGCGCACGGTCGGCATCGGCGCTTTCTTGGTATGCCGTTGCGAGGAGCAAGAGGCTGGGAGCGCTGACTGGCAGCCCTCGTTCCGCAGCTGTGGAGAAGGCTTCGATGGCTTCGGCGTAGTTCCCGAGCATCAGCTGCGAGGCACCCCAGAGATTGTTTGCGCCGAACCGACCTTGTCCAGATCGCACGCGCTCCGGGTTGGAGGCCTCCGCCACTAACGCCGGTTCATTGGCGATCAGGGCCGTCAGCGCGACGAGATCCTGAACATGTCCGTCATCCGCGGACAGGTCGAGAGCAATCCTGGCCCGCCGCAGGGCGCGCTCCGTTTCTCCTCCCGTGGCAAGGACCCACCCCCGCGCCGCTTGCGCCCACCCGTCGGTTGGGCCTTGGTCGACAGCGCGCTCGGCCATCCGTTGTGCTTCGGTTTGCAGGCTTTCGGCGACCGCAGCGTCCTCGGACATTAACGCGAGCAAGGCAAGGACCTGCGCCGCTCCGGCGTAGCCTTCAGGGAGCTCGGGATCGAGATCAATGACGTGCCGGAATGCCTGAAGGGCAATTTCCTGCCGCTTCAAGTCGAACAGGGGGAAAAAGAGGCCGCGGCTCTGCTCGGCGAGATTTACCGCCTGCACACTCGTGATCGAGCGCTCTCGCAGCGCGGAGAGTTCCGGCCGCACGGTAGGGGCAGCTCCCTCCGCAGGGACCGGACTTGCGTCCTGGAAGGCAGCCCTGGCAACGACGGCGATCAGAACGAGGGACACGCCGCCAGCCGCGATTGCCGCGGAGCGCCAGAAAGCGGCACCATGCCTGGCCGCCTGTTCCGGCTCAGGTGACAGCTGGGCAGTTTCCGGCGCGACATCGCCTTCGGAAAACGTCTCGAACCGGGGACGGTAGCTGCCAGATACCAGTTCGATCCGAACCGGGTCAGACCGGCCTTCCTCGGCGTAGTACTCTTCAAGCACCCGACGCAGGCGCCGCGCCTCAACCCGGACGAGGTTTTGTGCGCTGCCCGCCTCGTCGAGCTGGCGACGATACACATCGGTCGCGACCGACTTGCCCTTGATGGCCCTGCCGCGACCGGCCAGCTCCTCTTTGACGATGTAGGTCAGGAAGGCCATGAGCTTCGGCGAGTTCGAAAAGGCGTCAGAGCGTAGAACGCGCTCAAGCGCCTTTCCCACCTGCTCCGCATGGGGAGCCTCGTTCGCCGATTTTGGGTCCATTTCGCGCCACCTAACGTTGAGCTTACCGTAACTCACTGCTGCGGACGGGTCGAGAGGCGCCATGAGTTGACCAAACTTCCGCGCCGAGCGCACGGGGCCAAAATGGAACGACAGCACCTTCAGGCACTTCTGCCAGAACTTGATACGGAGGCTTTGGCGTTCGCTTTCAAGCACCCGTCGGTGCGCGCTGCAATCGCGGACCTGGCTCTCGCCGAAGCGGAGCTCGCGCGCTGCGCCGGCACGACGGAATGGAGAGAGGACTGGGAGGCGACCAAGAGAGAACTGCTCGACGAGATACGTCGTCTGACACTGAGCCTCAGCAGCAAGGCCTAAGCGAACTAAGCGCTCAAGCGCGATCGTTCGCCATCGAGAAACCCGATTGTAGTGACACTATGAGGAGCCCATCATGAGCAACCCAAGAAACCCATACGGCCCGCGCCCCGGCGGCGGCATCAGCCTGCCGGACTACTTCCGGCCAACGCCCGGCTGCACCAGCAACAACTTCGCACCGCCGAACGAGCCGTTGCCAAAAGGCGAAATGCGCATCTGCTTTACCGGCAGCACACCGTGGCCGCCGACTCTGGCGCAATCTGGTACGTCGATCGTTCTGGAGCTGGGCAACGGTACGCCCTTTCCGCGCCGCCTGTTCTTCGATTTCGGCAACGGCTGCGTGAAGAACATCATTCAGCGCGGTATCCTGCCGCCGATGGTGCGCGATATCTTTATCAGCCACCTGCATGTCGACCACTATGCCGACCTGCCGTATTTCATGCCCTTCCGTGCATGGTCCGGCGGTTGGAAAAACGGTTTGCGTATCTTCGGGCCAAGCGGAGACCGCCCCGAGACCGGTACGCAATACATGGTCGACAAGATGCACGAGATGATGACGTGGCACCTTGAGAACTTTGACCATTGCCCGATTGGCGAGGGATACAACACCGAAGTTGTCGAGTTCGACTATCTGGACGAGGGTGGCGTCATCCTTGACGAGCCGGGCCTAAAGGTCACGCACTGGGCGCGTAGCCACGTCAAGAACGGCGCGTCTGCCTTCCGTGTGGACTGGGAAGAGGCTGATCTGTCCTTTGTCTGGACCGGTGATGGCCGTCCCGATGAAAGCACGATCAAGTTTGCCAAAGGCTGCGATGTGTTCGTGACAGAGGGTCAGGCCGATCTGCCACAACTCCTGAACTACAAGTATGGTACGCCGCAGGCCGTACTGGAATTTACGCTAGATACCTATCACACGCCTTACTACGCGGCAGGCTATCTGATGAACGAAATCCAGCCGCGTGTCGGCTTGGTCTGTCACTACACGGAATCCGTCGAAAGCGAGGCAATTGCGGAGATCCGCGCGCATTGGGACGGGTTGTTCCTGTGGGGCGGCCCGGATGTGAAGGTCGTGAATGTCACGAAGGACCGCGTTTGGGAACGTATGGCACTACGACCTGATGGTGCCGCCATGCAAATGCCGAACCCGAGGGATGTCTTCGCCGTGATGGGCGCCGAGATCCCAGAGAAAGTCGCGATCCCGAAACCACGCTTGCCGCGCGAAGAGCAGCAGGACGCCTTCCTGCGTGAGCGCGAGATTCCAAAAGAAACCTACATGCCGGAAGATGCCTTGCGTAAGCTGACGCAGCATTACACGGAAGAAGAGTTCACCGTGGACATCAAGGCGATGATTGCAGCGCGCGAGCACACAGACTGAACGTCCGAAGCTGGCCCGCCGCGCATTCCGAGGCGGGCCAGCCCACCCGAAGAAAAAAGCGAGACGACCATGGGTTCCGACCAGACCAACCCTGTGCCCCTTACCATTCTCACTGGCTTTCTCGGGGCCGGGAAGACGACCCTTCTCAATCATATCCTGACGGGCGACCACGGCCTCAAGGTCGGCATTCTTGTCAACGATTTCGGCTCGATCAACGTCGATGCGGAGCTTGTGGTCGACGTCGAAGACGAGATGATCAGCCTCGCGAACGGGTGCGTCTGCTGCCAGATCCGCGACGATCTCGTGCAGTCGGTCGCCGACCTGCTCGGGCGAGAGGACAAGATCGAATACATCATCCTCGAAGCCAGCGGCGTCGCCGATCCCGCCAGTATCTACATGACATTTGTCGACAGCGCCTATCGCGACATGATCCGTCTGGACAGCGTGACGGCCGTGGTCGATGCCGACCAGGTCTTCACCTACGACGACCCCGATCTGGCCAAGCTGAAGCTCCAGCAGATCGGCTTTGCCGACCTTGTGCTCCTGAACAAGGTCGATCTGGCAGGTCCCGAAGGTGCTGCAAAAGTGAAGCGGTGGATCGAAGGCCACTTTTCCCGCGTGCGCATCGTTCCCGCGATCAAATGTGACGTACCGCTCGAAATCCTGCTGTCGGTCGGTAGGTTTGACGTCGGCCGGACCGTGACGGACCAGACGGGCGAGGCCTCCGAGACCGAAGCACACGACCAAGGTAATGATCACGCACACGACCACGGACACACGCACGGCTCGTTCTTTAGCACCTGGAGCTTCACCAGTGATGCGCCGCTCGATCGCAAGGCATTCGAGCGGATGATCAAACGACAACTGCCGGCCAACATTTATCGCTGCAAGGGGTTCGTTCACCTTGCCGACGCGCCGGACCACCGCCACGTGCTGCAGGTCGTCGGGCGGCGTGTCGAGCTGACGCGCGACCGCCCGTGGGGCGAGGAGGTTCCACGCAGCCGGATCGTGGCCATTGCCCACAAGTCGACGCTCGACCCGGAGGGCCTTGGCAAGCTGTTTGAAGACTGCCGCGCCGTTGTGCGACCGGAACGCGAGGCCGTCGCGGTTGGACAGTAATGTGATACACGTCCTCGAAACCTTCGTGATTGCGGCCGCGGATGGGTTCCAGGTCGTTTTCGAAGCCGCGAGCGTCCTTGTCGTGGCCGGGGGCGGCGTCGCGTTTGTCGTGGCGCTCTTGTCGGGCAAGGCGACAAGCCGGACAGCCGGTGCGCGGCGCGTTCTTGCGCGCTATCTCGTGATCGCCCTTGAGTTGCAGCTTGCCGCAGACATCATCGCGACCGCGACCAACCCCTCGCTTCAGGAGCTCGGCAAGCTGGCCGCGATCGCCGTGATCCGCACCTTCCTTAACTACTTCCTCGTCCTCGAACTGAGGGAAGAACAAAGACGCGAGGCGGCGTGACCGCTTCTTTCACCCGCAAGGCACAGGACATGGACCTAGACGACGAAGACGATGATCCACCCCGCTTGTCGACGACCGATCTCGCTGCTGGACGCACGAACCTGGCCTACGAGCGGTCCCGGCTCGCCTCGGATCGCACGACCATGGGCTATATGCGCACGGCCATTTCGCTGATTGGCTTCGGTTTTTCGATCCCGGCCCTGTTTCAGGTCCTCACCGACGTTCCCGGTCTCGAAGGTGCCCCGGTTGAACGAGCGAGGTTTGTCGGGCTGTTCATGCTGATCCTCGCAGTCGTCATGTTGTCGACCGCCGTGCTGCAACAGGTCCTCTTCCTTAGGCGACTGTCCAAAGCGGCGGCTACGTCCTTTCCCGTATCGGTCGCTCTGCTGTCCTGTGTCGCCGTGCTCGCGGTTGGGTTTTACGCGACCGTGAATATCCTTCTGCAAGTCGGTTCGCCATGATCGAGACCTCCATCCCATTCGAAACGACCGTCGAGCTGTTGATCTACTTGTTCATCGGCCTCGCGATGCTGTGCATCGGTCTGGCGTCAACGCTTGATGACATGGTGGCTCTCAGTGTCGACCGGGCGTGGCTGTCGAGGGCACTGATCGCAAACATCGTCGTTGGGCCCGTGGTGGCGCTGGCCTTGGTCGCCCTGATCCCGATGGACCCGGCGGCGGCGACCGTTCTACTTCTGCTCGGTTTCGCCCCGGGGGGCATCAATGCAGTTCAGTTCTCGACGAAGGTCCCAAAACGTCTTGCCGTTGCGGGAGCGCTTCTGGTGGTCCTGTCCATGGTGTCGCTTGTCGCCGCCCCCATCGCGGCAAAGTTCATCCTTCCATCGGACGCCGAATTGGTCCTGCCATTCGGTGAGTTGGTCTTCCGTGTGACGCTCCTGATCGTTGCGCCCCTGGCGATCGGCGCAGCGATCCGGGCGCGAGCGCCGGGCGTGGCAGAGACGCTCTACAAACCCGCGATGCTCGTCTCGACCCTGGCCTTCATCGCCTCGGTCATTCTGAGCACAGGCGCACGACAGGGCGCGCTGGGCGATCTCGGAATGGCATCAACGATCGCGTTCCTGATCTTCATACTCGCCATGATGGCTGCTGGCTGGTTTCTCGGCGGGCCAGCTACGGAAGGACGGCAGATCTTGGCTGTCTCCACCAACCTCCGCAACGTCGGGCTTGTCTACGTGCTGGCGGCCCATTGCTGCAGCGATCCCGGCCTCGGGGGCGCTGTTCTTGCCTTCATGGCGGTCATGGTTCCGCCGAACCTCGTGCTGACCGTTGCCTGCGCACTCTGGCGCAAGCGCATGGCAAAGCAATCAGAGCCGACTTGAGTAGTGGACATCATGCCTCTGACACGCATCTGCCTGACCGGACCGTGCGCCGCTCTCTTCATCGTGCTTGCAGCCTCAATGGCTGTCGCGCAGGCGCCCGAACGGGAAAAGCTGGCCGATGACCCCACCAAGATCGTCACCAAGGCCGGAGCGCGCTACAGCGACTTCGGCACGATCTTCGCATCGGTGGCTTTCGGCCCGGTCTCTAAGATCAATGTCTCGATCTCCGAAGGCGAGCAATGGAGGCTGGGCGGGTCCTACCTCTTTGATTTCGGCATCGTAAACGTGGCGGCGTCCCGGCAAACGCTGTCGAACGGATCGAACCAGATCCAGTACTCTATCGGCACCTTCGTACCGTTGGTCGCCTTTGGTTTCGAGCCGGGCGGCTGGCTCCTGTTTCCTGCGGCCGGAGCAAACTATACCGAAGCGTCCCTGGACAGCATCCCGATCGAGTTCGCCGAGAGCATTTCGATGGAAGTGTCCAGTAAGGGCGGGTATGCCGGGCTGCTTGCCCTCAAGTCCCTGTCCGATGAGTGGGTGCTCAAGTCCGGGGTTGTCGCGTCTGCTGGGTCCAACGACTATTCCGGCACCAGCATCGGTGCGGGGCTCACCTATTCCCTCACGCCAAGGGACAGTCTGAGCGTCTCCGGCAGCTACATTGACAACAGCTTCGGCCAGCGAGAACTGGTCGGCATCAGTTACACGCGCGAATTCTGACCTGCAAAGTCAGGCGTCGCGACCCTAAGAAAGGACCTCACCGTGCTGATCGTTCTCGGACTGTATTTCGGACTTGTCTGGCTGGTGTTTTCCAAGCTCAAGCTCTTGCCGTGGAACGGCGCATCCAAGGGGGTGGTTTACACCGGGGCCCTCGTGATCGCCCTCGTCGTGATCGGTGCGCTCAACCACACGACGCCCTCCGGCCCAGTCTCCGTTCAGGGAACTGTCGTCAATATTGCACCCAACGTGGCGGGGCCTGTCACGGAGGTGGTGGTGGAAGCCAACCAGGAGGTGTCTGAAGGCGACGTCCTGTTTCGGATCGATGACACGACCCAACAGGCGGAGGTGGCGCGGCTGGAAGCAACGTTGTCCTCGGCCCGCGCAGCCGCCGATCAGTTGGGCACTGACCTGCAGGCCGCCGATGCAGAGATCACCTCGCTACAGGCCCAACTGAACTTTGGAATTCAGCGCCGCGACGACATCATCCGGCTTGCCCAACGCGGCGCCACGGCGGAGTTCCAGCTTCAGGAAGCGGTGTCCACGATCGAACAGCTTGAGGCAGGGCTGAGGGCCGCGCAAGCGCGCAAGGCCGGCCTCGAGCGTCGGATCGCCGCGCAGATCGACGGTGTGGATGTTGGGGTCGTCGAGGTTGAAGAAGCGCTGGCGCAGGCGCAATGGGCGTTGGATCAGACCGTTGTACGTGCACCTGCCGACGGCATCGTGACAGCGCTGTCACTGCGTCCAGGAAACCGGGTCACAACCCTGCAGGGCGCGGTGAACTTCGTGTCACCCGAAGATCGGATCCTCGTGGCCAGTCTCCCACAGAGCAGCTTCCCGAACGTAGCTGTCGGCGACACGATCCGCATCGGCCTGGGCACCATGCCCGGGCAGGAATTCGATGCCATCATCAGCGCGATTCCTCCTGCCACCCGGGAGGGCGCGCTCGATCTCAGAACCGGCCTGCCCAGCCTGCGGGAACTCACGGGTGCCTCGCAGTACGTTGTCACCATGGACATCCCAGAAGAATCGGCCGCGTTGGCTGCGCGCCTCGGTGCTTCCGGAACCGCGTTGGTCATAACGGATCAAGCCGGGGCGATTTCCGCGCTGGCCGAGATCCTGTTCTGGGTCACCAAGATGCTCAATTACATATAGCGTTCGGTATCCGGGCTTAACGAAGATGATCCTTCGGATCGCATCGCTGGCCTTATCGGTCGTGCTGGCCGGCACCTTGCTTGCGCCCGGCGGCGTCGCGGCTCAACAAGTCGATCCTGCCGATCCCAGCGATAGTCCGGTCCGCAAGACACGGGCCATTCTGCCGTCTCTCAGCGCGCTTCTGCCGCCGGATAGTCCATTGCGGGTCCGCTTCCCCGATGCGGTTGCCCCCCCTGACACAGCGCCCGTCCCGTATCCCCGGCGACTGCCGCTGGGGGCGCAGGCAGCCATCGACCGCGGGGCCATTCTTCCGCGACCCTGGGGGCTTTCGTTTTCAATCATCGACAACAACCAGGCGCAGAACATCGAGGATCTGTCCGTGGCTCTGGGCAAGGGAACAGCGCCGCCCCTTGGAACGGATCTGGTCGCGCTTCCATTCGTCACAATCGAGAACGCGGCAAGCAATACGCGTACACGGCAAATCCGGGCCGATGTCTGGGTGCTTCCGTTCCTCAACGTTTTTGCTGGCGTCGGCATGGTGGACGGTACGGTCCCGCTGGATGTGGTGGTCGATGTCGACCAGACGGCGCTTTGCCCGCCGATCGTGACGTGCGGTACTGTCAGTGCGTCTTTCGATGCGGGCGTGGATACCAATACGGCAACCATTGGGGTCACAGGTGCCTACGGCTGGGAAAACTGGTTCGTATCTGGAACAGCGTCCTTCACCGATAGTTTTGGAGGAAACACCCAAGGTGCTGTCCGGTCTGTAACCGCAAGTGCACGCGTAGGGCGCAGCTGGGCCTTTGGCAGAGGAAACATCGTATCGCCCTTCGTGGGCGTTTCCTATTTGGACATAAACCAAGTCGTTGAGGGCACGACCCGCTTGCGAGGAGCTTTTCCCGACGGCGATGACCTTGCGGTGCGCTACAAGGCGCGTATCTCGAATGAAGACAAGTGGTCCGGGATCATCGGTTTGAACCTCGGCTTCATTCAAGGGTTCTCTGTAGCCGGAGAATACAACTACAGCCCGAACTCTGAACGATTTGTTCTATCCAGCACATACCGGTTTTGATGGCGAGTTATTGTGGTCCCGCCGAAGTGCTCCTCTGGGTCTCCAAGTATCTAAACTTCATCTGATGGTTTGAGCAGGCGCGATCCTTCGATACGGCAATCCACGGAGATCATGACGGCCTTACCATTTCGACCTCCGTTCCATCTCGCCAAGCGCAACCGACGTCGGAGTTCTTAGGCCAACACTGAGAAAGATCTCAGCCGACCAATATCTTGCAAGCTGTTCACCAATTCCGCGCAGTCATCCGGTCCGGAGAAAACCGGCCCTGAGAGAACACCTTCACGCTTCTTTGCTCCGAAGCCAGTGAGCAGCCCATCTCGCATAACCCTATAAAGCAACGGATAATCCGGCCGGAGCCGGATCGGGAGAGCGCTTTCGCGAGGGCAAGTGGCGGAGAGACAGGGATTCGAACCCTGGAGACGGTCTCCCGCCTACACACTTTCCAGGCGTGCGCCTTCGACCACTCGGCCACCTCTCCGTGCGCACCCTGATACCTGCAAGCCCGCGCGCTATGCAAGGGGGCGTTGCACCTGTCGTGAGATGCCGTTGCCGCACAGGTTGACGGGCCCGACGGGGTTGGTAGGACAGCCGTGGCCCGGCGTGCTGCGGGCCTTGATTGAAAGGCACCGTTTGCTCGCTCGGTACACCGAATTCGCCGCGTCACGGACTGGACGACTGCTCCTGGGTCTCGGCTATCTTGCGGGCGGGATCCTGTTTCTCTTCGCCTTTCCCGACACGCCCGACGAGATCGCGCGGATCGCAGACGTCCGGGACGTTTTGCAAGGAGAACCGTACTCCTTCTTCTGGCCTGCCGGAAACATCCTGATGATCGTGGCCAACCCGCTGTTTTACAGCGATATCATCGGAGATCTTCATGCCGTTCGGCTGCTCAACTTCCTGATCTCGGCGATCCCGGTTCTCTACCTGATCGCGCAGTGTCGCGAACGTGCCCTGCTGGGCGTCTTGCCCGCGCTGTTTCCCTATGCGTGGCTCATTAACGCGACAGCATCGCAGCAGGGCCTGATGCTGGCCCTCTTGATCTGTATCCTCTGGAGCGCGGTAGAGCGGCGGGTGGGCGCGGTCTTTCTTGCGTCGGCGGCCCTCTACCTGGTCAACCCTGCGATGCTGGTCGTCGTGCCATTCGCGCTGGCGGCCGTTGCGCTTGGGGGCAGAACCCGTCCGGTTGCTTCAGTCATGGCTGCGGCGGGATATCTGCCGCTGGCTCTTCTGGCGCTGGGGATCTGGGTGGCGACGGGCGCATTTGTGCCGACCCTTTCCGAAAACGGAGCGCTGAACCTGTGGCTCGGAAACAACCCGCACCCGCTCTCCCACCGGGGCTTTGGCGAGGCCGGGGAGAACGCGGACACCCTGGCTGGGGTGATGGATTTCCTGGACGCGGATCCGGCGGGCTTTGCGGCCAACCTCTTGCGCAAGGCCACGCTCTATTGGGCGCCGTGGGACTACTTGCGCAGCGGCATGGGCGGCGCGCTGCAGCCGCTGGTCTTCAGCTACATCGCCGTGGCTCAGGTGATCATCTACGTCGCGTTCTGGCGCATGCGGCGCACGGCGCGGGCAGAGGCATGGCTGATCGCGCTGGCCCTCGCGGTGCTGGCCTGGGGTCTCTACAGCGCATTCTTCGTGAAGATCCGCTTCCGCGTGCCCTTTGATCTCGTGCTTTTCGCCGCCTGCATGGTGCCCGCGCTGTCCGGCAGGCAGACGCGCCCGGGCCGAGGCGACTGATACGGGGCCCAGCGAGCGGATCCTGCTTCTGGCACTCCCCTGCCCTCTCCGGACAGGGTTTCGCGCACCGATCCGACCTTCGCGCGACGCGCCAGCGCTCACTCGGCGAGCAGGACGTTGACGCGGCGGTTCCGTGCGCCCTTCTTCTCGATCTTTCCAATCGCGATCCGGCCGATTTCCCCCGTGCGGGCGACGTGGGTGCCGCCGCAGGGCTGAAGGTCGATCTGGGAGTCTCCGCTGCCAATCCGGATCAGACGCACCCTGCCCTGCCCTGTCGGCGGTTGTACGGACATCGTCTTGACGAGACCGGGATTGGCCGCGAGCTCTTCGTCCGTGATCCAGTCTTCGGACACGGGCATATCCCGGTCGATCAGGTCCTGCAGGCGCGCGGCCAGCGCTTCTTTCTCGCCCGGTGGGTCGGCCATGTCGAAGTCGAGCCGCCCCTTTTGCGCCGTGATGGCGCCGCCTGTCACCGGCAAAGGGATCACGACCGACAAGAGGTGCAGCGCCGTGTGAATCCGCATGTGCCTGTGGCGCATCTCCCAGTTCAGGGTCTGTGCCACGTCCGTTCCGACGGCGGGCAAGGGCTCCGGGGCTGCGGGCATCAGCACACTCGTGCCCTCTCCCTTGACGGTTGTCGCGACCTCGAGCGTGCCGCCCTCCCACGCAAGGCGCCCGCTATCGCCGGGCTGGCCACCCCCCGTCGGATAGAAGAGAGGTGCATCGAGGATCACGCCGCCCTCTGCGGTGTGGGCCAGAACACGGGCCTGAGCCTCGCGGAGGTACGCGTCGCGATAGAGGGGCCCGGTCATGCCGGTGCGGGCGCAGAGAAGACATCGGGGAGCGATGATCCGTTCTCGCGCAGGAACGCTGGCACCGGCAGCCCTTTGGCTTCGAGAAAGGCGCGATTGTAGAGCTTGGATTGATACCGCGTGCCATAGTCGCACAGGATCGTCACGATGGTATGGCCCGGCCCCATCTCGCGCGCCATGGCCATGGCTCCCGCAACGTTGATGCCCGACGAGCCCCCGAGGCAGAGGCCCTCATCCTCCAGAAGCGCGAAGACCACGCGCAGGGCTTCGTCATCCGTGACCTGGCAGAGAAAATCCGGGGTGAAGCCTTCGAGATTGCCTGTCACGCGCCCCTGCCCGATCCCTTCGGTGATGGAGCCGCCCTCGGCGCGCGGAGCGCCCTCGGTGTAGATCGTGAACATGCCCGAGCCGAACGGGTCCGACAGGCCGACCTTGACGCCCTTTGGCTGCAGGAAAGCCCCCATCCCCGACAGCGTGCCGCCTGTGCCGATGGCGCAGACGAAACCGTCGATCTTGCCCTCCGTCTGGGCCCAGACCTCCGGGCCTGTGCTGTCGATATGCGCCTGTCGATTGGCGCGGTTGTCGAACTGGTTGGCCCAGATCGCGCCGTTCGGTTCCGTCTCGTTGAGCTTTTCCGCGAGGCGGCCGGAATAGCGGATGTAGTTATCCGGGTTCTTGTAGGGCACCGCGGGCACCTGGACGAGTTCGGCGCCCGACAGGCGCAGCATGTCCTTCTTCTCTTCGCTCTGGGTTTCGGGGATCACGATGACTGTCCGGTACCCCAGCGAGGCGCCGACGAGCGCCAGACCGATGCCGGTGTTGCCCGCCGTCCCCTCGACGATCGTTCCACCCGGGCGAAGGGTGCCGCGCGCCTCGGCATCGCGGATGATCCAGAGCGCGGCCCGGTCCTTGACCGACTGGCCCGGATTGAGGAACTCGCACTTGCCCAGGATCTCGCACCCGGTCGCTTCGCTCGCGGCGCGCAGCCGGATCAGGGGCGTGTTTCCGACCGCGTCGGCTAAGTCATGCCGGATCTGCATGGCACTCTCTCCAAGATGTTTGCCCGAAACTTCCCGCCGCAACGCGCGGTGTCAACGCGATTGGCCAGAAGACAAACGTAGGTCGCTGCGCCGCGCGCCCAATGCCATCACGCTCAGAAGCAGCGGAGCGTTGTTGATCTCACCGGACGCAACGAGGTCTGTGAGGGTGGTGTAGGCAATCACGTGGGCCCGGATATCTTCGTGCTCATCGGCGAGGCCGCCGAGCCCCGCCGCCGTTTCCGGCAGGTCTGTCAGCGCGAGGTAGGAATAAAGATACTCTGACTTCGCGCCGGGCGTCGGGTAATAGGAGGCAAGCGGGATCAGCGTGCCGATGTCGAGCCGCGCCTCCTCGCGGGCTTCGCGCCGGGCGGCCTCTTCCGGCGTTTCGCCGGGGTCGATCCGCCCGGCGATGGCCTCGAGCGACCAACACTGGCTGTCGCCGCGAGCCAGCGGCCCGGCGCGGAACTGCTCGATCAGGAGCACGTGATCCCGGGCCGGATCGTAGGGAAGAACGGTGACCGCATCTGCACTCACGAAAGCCGAACGGGTCATCCGCGCCGAGCGCGTGCCGTCGAAACGAATATGCGTCAGGTCGTATTCCTCGACCGAGAAGAACGCGGCATAGGGCACGCGCATCGCCGCGATCTCCACGTCTCCCGGTTCGGTGCGCCGGCGTAGCGTGGTGGGGCTCGCACTTTGGGCGTTCAGCCGGGCCTGCGCCCGGGCCCGCATCATGGGCCAGCGCCGCGCGGTGATCTGGGGCGGTTGAACCCCGTGCATCGCCATCGCATCGGCGGCAACAAGACGCGCAAGCGGCGCATGGCGGGTTTGCCACGCCGCCAGGGACCAATCCGCCCCGGTGCTCGGTTGCGGGCCGTCAGGGACATAGACCTCGACATCTCGCGCTTCGCCATCGACATGGGCGCTCTTCGTCTCGCGATGGTATCCGAAGAGGCCCTCGAAGTAGTCGGCACGCATCAACGCCTCTGCCGAAAGCGGTGCGACCTCGCCCTCGGCTGTCACGCCGGTGGCGGCCTCGAGCACCGGCCAATCGCCGTTGGCAACCGACGCAACCCGCGTATCGGGCAGTCCGGCTGGCACGGTCGCGACATCCGTCCCAAGGACGATCCGGCGCAGTGCAGCGTCGCGCAGGGTACCAAAGAGATATACGGGTGTGGGGGTCGCCGATGTCATCGCACCTCCGAGGCTGTACGCCCCTGCGATGGCAGCCCGCTCGGAAAGGTTCAAGACCTCGGGCGCAGTTCCCGGCCCGGGATCGCACCAAGCGGGAGACTGCGGCGCGCGCCACATCGGGGCGCACCTACCTCTCTGTGTGGGGTGTCGCCGGGTGAGCCGCGAGGTGCGGCCCGGATCAGATTGCGGACGTGCTAGGCGCTAGTGCGTTACGTCCACTGGCGGGACGCCCATTCCGCGAAGAACGCCGCAAGGATCCCGCCCAGCAACAGCGCGATCGGCACCTGCGGGTCCGTCATGCCAAGCTGCACATACTCGATGGACAGGCCGACCATCGCCTGAAGGGCCTCGAACGGCCCTTCGTAGTGCAGCGATGTCGAGCGCTCGAACATCTCCAGCCCCGACCAGATGAACAGGACGTAGAAGAGCGTGTAGATCGCGGTCCGCAAGCCATGGCTGACGGCGACAACGTAGCCACGCCCGGCAACTTTCCCCATCACCATCCAGCCGACCAGCGCCGCAACTGCCATGTTGATCGGAGAGAACATATCCATCTGCGTGCCTTCCGGCAGCAGGGGCTTGTAGATTTCGGTGGCGATGAACGCCATCAGGGCAAAGCCGAACGCGGCGAACAAACGTGCAGCAGTGGGCATCTCATACCTCGTCGTCTACGCGTGTGCGCTCCGGCCCTCAGCGGGCGGGGCGGGACACCGTAAACTGCGAGACATCACAGATTCCTGTCGAAAATGCGGCAGCACAGGAACAAAGATAAAAATCCCACATCCGCTTGAAGCGTTCGTCAAAGCCCATGTCGGCAATGTCGGACCAGTGCTCGTGGAACGTTTCGTGCCATCGCTTCAGCGTGGTGGCGTAGGAGGGGCCGAAGGGGCGCGCATCGACATAGGTCAGGCCCGCGCGGTCGATCTGCTGGCTGAGGATCTTCGGCGCGGGCAGCATCCCGCCGGGGAAGATGTACTTCTGGATGAAATCGACGCCCTTGCGGTAGCTCTCCCACCGCTTGTCCTCGACCGTGATGATCTGGAGCGTGGCACGCCCGCCGGGCTTGAGCCGGTCGCGAAGCGTGCCGAAATACGTTGGCCAGTACTTCTCGCCCACCGCCTCGAACATCTCGATGGAGGCGATCCCGTCGTAAGAGCCGCGCTCATCCCGGTAATCCTGGAGCTTGATCTCGACCTTGTCGGACAGTCCGGCGCGGGCAATCCGCTCCACTGCAAAGTCGTGCTGCTCCTGGCTGATCGTGAGGCCGGTGACCTTCAGCCCCCGCTCCCTGGCCGCATACTCGGCGAACCCGCCCCAGCCGCACCCGATCTCGAGCACATGATCCCCCGGAGAGACAGCCATCCGGTCGACCATGGAGGCATACTTAAGGGTCTGGGCGCGTTCGAGGCTCTCCTGGCCGCTCTCGAAAATCGCCGACGAATAGGTCATCGTGTCGTCGAGCCAGAGCGCGTAGAACGCGTTGCCGAGATCGTAGTGGTAGGAGATGTTTTTCCGCGCCTGCTCCTTGGAGTTGCTTTGCAGCCAGAACCGGAAGCGCTCGTAGGCGCGCACGAAGCTCATCCCCGGAAAACCGTCATAGACGGCGTCGTTGCCGGTGCTGACGAAATCCATGAAGGTCATGAGATCCGGCGTCGACCACCACCCCTCAAGATACGCGTCCGAGAAACCGAGATCGCCCTCGCGGATGAGGCGCGCGAAGAGATCGGCATTATGGACCTGCATCTCTGCGACCGGGCCGGGCGCTTCGCCCTCGACCCGGAAGGTGCGCCCGTCGGGCAAGACGATATCGAGGCGGCCGTTGCGGATGCGTTGGGCCTGCGCGAAGGCAGGTGCAAAGTACCTGGGCAAGTTCGTCTCGCCCTGCACACTGGTCTTGATCTTTCCGTCCGTCATCCCGCCTCGCGCATTCCCCGAGCGCTCCCGCGCCGCACCCGTTAATTGACGCCGCACGGGCGGGGGTCAAGTGCTTGACGCAGATGAAGGAACCCTCGCCCGCCGCGTCCGCTCAGAAGTCGCGGCTGGAATAGGCATCGAGGGCGCGCTGCCGGCCCTCCTTGGGCTCGACGATCGGGCCTGGATAGGGGTCGGAAGGCGAGAGCGCCCAACTCCGCGGGATCGCATCAAAATACTCCAGCGCCGTCTGCGAAGGAGCCCTGCGGCCCTCGGCGATCCAACGGTCGACGTAGCGTCGGCGCGGATCGAACTTTTCGAGCTGCGTGACCGGGTTGAAGACGCGAAAGTAGGGGGTCGCGTCCGGCCCCGAGCCCGCCGACCATTGCCAGCCCATGGCATTCGAGGCCGGGTCCCAGTCGACAAGGTGTTCGTCGAACCAGCCCATCCCGATCTTCCAATGCGTCATCAGGTGTTTCGTGAGATAGCTCGCAACGATCATCCGACCGCGATTGTGCATCGTTCCGGTCACGTACATCTCGCGCATCGCGGCATCGACGAATTCGATCCCGGTGCGCCCCTGTTTCCACGCCGTCACTTCGGGAGTGGTCTCGTCCTCGTTCCAGGGAAAGGCGCGCCACTCCATGCGCCAATTGTCGCTCGCAAGATGCGGCGTGTGGTAGAGAAGGTGATAGGCGAACTCACGCCACACCAGTTCCTTGAGAAACACCTCCGCCCCTGCCTTGCCGTCCTGCAGGGCACGCATCCCGGCATGCCAGCAGGTGCGCGGACCGATCTCACCCAGCGCCAGATGCGCCGAAAGGCGTGATGTCCCGTCCTCAGCGACGAGATCCCGGCTCGTGCCGTAGCCCACGACGATCTCATCCACGAAGTGCGCGAGGCGGGTATGCGCAGCGTCTTCGCCAACGAGGGCGTGGCGCGCCACGATCTCTGCGCCGCGGTTCATTCCGGCACCGAGGTTCCAACTGCCCAGTGCTTCGCTCTCGGGCCATACGTCTGGCGCGGGCATGGCCGCCGGGGTGGGTACCGGCGTGTCCACATCCCGATCCTTCACGGCCTTCCACATCGGAGTGTAGACCCGGTAGAAGCCGCCCTGCCCCGTCTGCACCGTCCATGGCTCGAACAGCAGGTGGCTGGCGTGGCTCGTGGCCTCGATGGCGTCTTCCTTGAGCGCGGCTTTGACAGCCTTGTCACGCGCGATGGCGTCCGGATCGTAGAGCCGCGACCAATGCACCGAGCGTGCGCCGGTTTCCGCGATGACGGCGCGCAGTACGTCAAGTGCAGGGCCAGACCGCAAGACAAGACGGGTACCCTTGGCCTCCAGCGACCGGGCAAGCGCGACAAGCCCCTCGCCCAGCCGCCACTTCGGAGCCGCGCCAAGACGATCGACGCTTTCGTCGCGGATGAAGAGCGGGATAACAGGCCCCCCCTCGTCGACCGCAGCTGCCAGTGCCGGATGATCGCTCAGCCGCAAATCGCGGCGGAGCCAGAGGATCGTCGGGGAGTGTTGCGACATCGAGGCCTCGTCGTTCTTCAGAGGCGGCAAGCTAGGTCAGCAACGGGTCAGGGCGAGTGATGCGCCGAAGTTTCCGGCAAAATCGGGGGCCGTGGTCCGAGTGCGACAGCGCCGGTGCGTGCCCACCTCGTTCTCTTGGAGCCGCATGAAGCTCGCGCTGGCCCCTTCGTCGTCCGCCCCGGTCTCCTGACCTTGCGATTTGCCAAGCCAACGGGCCACGGCCTCCGGCCATCTGCGCCTGTCTTGGTCGGAACCTGCGGCGTCCGCGGCACCTCGGTCTCAGCGAGAAGGCGAGGACATGTGCACGGCCCGGGCGCCACGCATTCAAGAGCGCTTTTGGCCTAGCGCAGTTTGTCGTCCAGCGCGCGGATCAGGCGCTCGACATCATTTTCGGAGGTGTAGTGAACCAAGCTGACACGCAGCACACCATGTGCCGGGTCGACACCCATTGCCGCTAGGGGACGCACGGCATAAAAATCTCCGCCGTCGCACATGATACCCCGGTCGGCCAGCTCGGCAGCCACCGGTCGCGCGGGTCGACCGAGGTCAATGGCAATCGTAGGGGCGCGGCTGCGCGCGGACAGCGGGCCAAGAACGCGCAGATCCGTGCGATCGGTCAGATAGTCGACAAGCGGCCCCATGAGCGCAATCTCACGCATCCGCATTGCCTCCGATACGGCCGCCCCGCGTCCGGCCACATCACGCCCGACCTTGGTGTGATAGCTGTGCAGCGCGTCGACATAATCCGCAATTCCGGCGCAGGCCGCGATTTGGGCATGGTCCGGTCCTGCCGGAGTGAACCGTTTGGAGACTGTGTCGTCGTTGAACGAATGCGCCTGGTTGGGCAGTCGTTCCCCCAGCCACTTGCGAACCGCCATGATCCCGACATGCGGGCCATAGGTCTTGTAGGTGGAGAGCAGATAGATATCGGCGCCGAGCTTGCCAATATCCGGGAGCCCATGGGGAGCATAGGACACGCCGTCCACACAGGAATACGCGCCCGCCCTGTGCACGAGCTGGCAGATGCGCTGCACATCGTTGATCTCGGCAATCACGTTTGAACAATGCGGGAAGCTCACAAGGCGAACCCGACCGTCTTCCAGCAGGTTCGCAAGGCTCTGGATATCCAGATGGCCTGTCTCTGGGTCAATCCGCCACTCCCGCACGTCGATGCCGAAGTGAGACAAGCGCCGCCACGCGCCGGAATTGGCCTCGTGATCCTGATTTGTGACGACGATGGCCTCGCCGGGGCGCAGCCACTCTGCGAATGCCTGCGCCATGACGTAGACATTCTGTGTCGTCGACGGCCCGAAACACAGCTCCTCCGCCTCCACCCCGAGCATCAGCGCGAGACGCCGCCGCGCCTCGTCCATCTCCTCGCCCCCCGTCGCCGAAGCCGGATAGGGCGCATAGGGCTGTACCTTGCGCTCCCGGTAAAACCTGTGCAGCCGCCAGATCGCGTAGCGGCACGCGAAGGACCCACCCGCATTGTCGAAGAACGCCCAGTCGCGCAAGGACGGCTCAGCAAACGCAGGAAACTGACCGCGCACAAAGTCCAGCGACAGTTTGAACACGTAACCTCCGGACGAATAACACCACCGATCATGGCGAGCGCGCAAAAGGCGCATACGAGATATTCTATGGCTAGCCCAGAAGATAGGCGGATTGAAGCATACCGCCGCATACTGAGGCGTGATGTCGCCACCCAGAAGTTTGGATCGCGCGCAGCCAAGCTGGAATCAGCTACGCTGCGCGGGGTTTTTTCTCACTAAGTCGGTGGCTTACGCGTTGACGTCGACAACAACGCGCCCGCGCACCTTTCCCTTCAGAATGTCCGCTCCCAGACGCGGCAAGTCTGCGAGCTTCGCGGGCTCCACCATGGCTTCCAGCTTGTCCATGGGCAGATCCTTGGCAACGCGCTGCCATGCGCGCACCCGGTTGTCGTAGGGTTGCATGACGCTGTCGATGCCGAGCAGGTTCACGCCGCGCAGCAGAAACGGGATCACCGTCGCCGGCAGCTGTGCGCCGCCCGCAAGGCCCACGGCGGCCACCGATCCCCCGTATTTCATCTGGCCCAGAACCCGCGCCAGCATGGCCCCGCCGACGGCATCGACACATCCGGCCCAGCTCTCTTTCTCCAGCGGCCGCTTGACCGTTTCCGCAAGCTCGGCCCGCGCCACGACCTGCGTCGCGCCGAGGCTCTTGAGGTAATCCTCCTGCTCGGGACGGCCCGTGACCCCCGCTACACTGTAGCCGAGGTTGGCCAGGATCGCCGTCGCAACCGATCCGACACCGCCAGCCGCGCCCGTCACCAGCACGTCGCCCCCGTCTGGCGTGAGGCCGTGATCCTCCAGCGCCATGACGGCGAGCATGGCAGTGAACCCGGCTGTCCCGACGGCCATGGCCGCCCGGGTCGTCAGCCCGTCGGGCAAGGGTACAAGCCAATCCGCCTTCACCCGCGCGCGCTCCGCGTATCCGCCCCAGTAGGCCTCGCCAACGCGCCAACCCGTGAGCACTACCTTGTCACCGGGGCTGTAGCGCGGGTCATCGGACGCCGCGACCGTCCCGGCGAAATCGATCCCCGGCACATGTGGATAGGTCCGGACGAGCCCGCCTCCGGGGCCGATGCAAAGCCCGTCCTTGTAGTTGACGGTCGAGTATTCCACCGCCACCGTCACCTCGCCCTCGGGCAGACGATCCTCTGCAATCTCCTGCACGGCGGCAGTGGTGCTGCCATCCTCGGATTTCTCTACGATCAGTGCACGCATGGCCCGTCTCCCTTGTGGCAGTGCGAATGTATCCCGTGCGGTCTGCGCCGCATGGACATGGTGGTCTTTGCGCGTCGGCTCATTCAGCCTCGGCGAGCAAGATAAAAAGGTCGGTGTCCCGCGGGCTCTGGCCCGCCGCCGTGAGCATGGCGTGCACCTGTCCCCGATGATGGGCCTGGTGATTGAAGAAATGCATGATCAAGGGCGCCATCGGGCGTTCCACGTCACGTCCCAGCACCCCGGAATAAAAGGAGAGCGTGTTGCGCAGATCGGCTGGTTGCAGCGTCTCGGACCAGTCCAGAATGCGCTGATCGAGGCGCTCCCGGTCCGCTTTCCAGGCCGCGAGTGTCGGTGTCAGGGTTGGACTGTCCGCAATGCTCCCTCCCGGCGCCGCCTTATCCGTAAAGCGCGACATCCAGATCCGGTCGCCCCAGAGCAGATGATTGAGCGTGCCGAAGATTGAGCCGAAGAACGCCCCCTGGTCGCGCCGCAACGCATCGTCGGGCATGTCCTGCAGAAGCGCGATCAGGCCCTCGTTCTGCCACGCATTGTAGCGCGCCATCGTTTGCACATACGCAACCGAGATCATCCGTCCCTCCGCATGTCGGTCCCTCGTGCTTTCTCCGCCCCGCGGCGACGGGTGTCAATCGACCCTCTGGCGCTGACCTTATTCGAGGCGCGAGTGAACCTGCCACGCTCTTTGTGCGTATAGAGGCCATTGTAAAGGAGCCCTGCCCCATGATCGACCTCGTGAACATCCTGCTCGCCCTCGCCTCCATAGGACTTGGGGTCGTCGGATGGCTCGCCCCGGCCTATACAATGCAGTTGCTCGACCTGCGCCGTGGCGACACGACGATGGGCGTCAGCGAAATCCGCGCCGCCTCGGGCGCGCTCTTCGTCGGCCTCGGTCTCGGCGCCCTGCTGATCGGCACCCCGGAAGCCTACCTCATGGTCGGCTGCGCCTGGGGCGGTGCGGCCATCGGGCGGATCACGTCGATCCTCGCGGATGACGCGCCAACGCGCCGTACATGGGGTTTCTTCCTGACCGAAACGGTCGTTGCGGCCCTCCTGATCGGCTTCAACCTCTAGCGCGCGACCGTTCCGCCCCACCTTCCCCACAGGTCCGCCGCGCTGCCTCCCGCAAGGCGCCCGCCCCGATCAAGTCGCATGCCAGCCCCTTCTTTCTGCCCAGAAATACGCGCCCCGCAGGGCCCGGCTTCACAAGCGCCCAATGCGGAAGTGAGAACCGGCCTAGAACCGCACCCTGAGGGACACGATCTCGAAGGGCCGCAACGTGAGAGAGACCTCCAGCCCATCCAGCGCGAGAGGCACGCCCAAGGGCTCCTCGAGCAGCGTACAGGGCCGCACCTCGCGTGGGGGACGGGAAAAGGCGATGCGCACCGACCCGCGCGCCCGGTGGGATTCGAAGAGGCGGATCACGAGGCCATTGCGGTCTTCGGCCACCTTCACCGTCTCGATCACCACGTTCTCGTCCGCGCAGGACACCAGGGGCTTGCCGCCCAGCGCCGCCCGGAAGCTGCGCTCGGCGACCGCGGGCGCGTTCAGTGACCACGCCTGCCGGATCACACCGCCGGCGCGCCAATCCCCCGGATGCGGCAGCAGCGCGTAGGTAAACTGGTGGTGGCCCTGGTCCTGTACCGGATCGGGCATCGTGGCCGACTTGATGAGCGACAGGCGCAGCACGTCCTTGTGCACGTCGTAGCCGTATTTGCAGTCGTTCAGGAGCGCCACGCCGTAGTCGGCCTCGCTGAGATCCGCCCAGCGCCGCGCCGGAACCTCGAATTTCGCGTAATCCCAGCTCGTGTTTCGATGCGTCGGGCGCATGATCGAGCCCCACTGGATTTCGTAGGTCGCAACCGGCGAGAAGATCGCGACGGGAAACGCGACCTTGAGCAGCAGATGCGTCTCGTGCCAGTCGACCTCGGTGACAAAGTCGATCCGGGGGGAGCCGGCACAGAGCTGAATGTCCTGTCGCAAGAGACTGGAGCGATAGGATCGCTCGATGCGCAGACTCGTCCGCAACGGGCCTGTTTCGATCAGCTCCATCCGCGTCAGCCCGCCGATGATCTCGCCGCGATCCTCGAAGAAGGCATCGATGTCCCATGCATCCCAAGAGATCGGACGATCCTCGAAGACCTGCAGGCGGTTTCCCGCCTCCCCCTCCTTGAGGACCTCGCGGTCGACGCGTTTGTCGAAGATCCGGGTCAGAGTGCCGGCGGCATCGAACTCCAGCCGCAGCACATCGTTTTCCACAATCGCTGCACCTGCGTCGGTTCGGCTGCCCGTGGCCCATCCCTTTGGCACGTCGGCACGGAGCGGTGTGACAGAATAGGGCGCAAGGGGGCCGATCTCGATCAGCGTACCGCTTTCGACGGCCTGGGTTGCCGCGCCGACCGGCAGATCTTCGGCCGCCTCGGGCGGGATGACCGCCTGCCGCGTGATCGGGAACGGTGTTGCATTCACCACGCCCCAGCCGCCCTCGCCGCGCCCGGTGGCCGCGTTGCGCATGTCGGCAACCAATGCGTGGAGCCGCGCGTAGTCTTTCCTGGCGTCGTCGAAGACCTCGGTGATGGATGTGCCGGTGACGATGTCGTGGAACTGGTTGAGGCACAGCAGCTCCCAGGCGGCGGTGAGCGCATCCCACGGCAGGTCCTCCACGCCCAGCACGAAGGCCCGCGCGGCGAGGTACTCCACCTCGTGCAGCGCGGCCTCGGCGCGCCGGTTGGCCCGCTTGATCCAGGCCTGCGACGTCAGCACCCCGCGGTGGCCCTCCATGTAGAGCTCGTCGGCCCAGACGGGAAGGTCCGCCGCCTTGGGCTCGATCGCCTCGAAAAAGTCCCGAACGGTCGAAAACCGGACCTGTGGGGCGCCGGGCATCTGCGCCCACACCTCGGCCCGGCGGATGAGCGGACCGGTGGGGCCGCCGCCCCCGTCCCCGTAGCCGAAGCAGATCGGCAGCTCGTCGATGCGCTCCTTCGCGGTCGAGTTCTCCCACGTGCCGATCACCTCTTCGGCGGACATGTCGGACTTGTAGTTGGTGGGAAACGGCAGATGCTGCACCTCGCGAGGCGTTGTCAGGAAGTGTGCAAGCACGCGGGTCCCGTCGATCCCTTCCCACCATGTCGTGGAGGTCGGGACCTGGTTGTACTGGTTCCAGTTGACCTTGTTGGTCACCATCCATTTCAGACCCGCGAGCTTCATGAGCTGTGGCAGGCACCAGGACATCCCGAACGTGTCCGGGATCCACAGAACAGGTGTTTCAGCGCCCGGCCCGAACGCGTCCGCAAAGTAGCGCCGCCCGAGGAGGAGCTGTCGTACGAGCGCCTCGGGGCCCGGGATGTTGGTGTCGGGTTCCACCCACATACCGCCCATCGGCTCCCAGCGCCCCTCGGCGACCCGCTCGCGGATGCCTTCGAAAACGTCCGGGTAGTCTTCCTGCGTCATCTTGTAGAGCGCTGGCTGCGAATGGGAGAAGCGGTACCCCGGAAAGCGCTCCATCAGGCGCAGAACGTTGAGCGATGTGCGGGCGTTCTTCCGGCGCGTTTGCGACACCGGCCAGAGATAGGCGACGTCGATATGGGCGTGACCGATGGCGTGGAGGGTGACGTCGAGCGGAGGACCAGCCTTGGCCAGACCTGCCTGCAAGGCTTCCATGGCCGCTGGGACGGAGCGGTAGAACGGCTCGCCGAGGGGATCGCGCGTGTCGAGTTTCAAGAATGCGGCATCGAGCGCGGTGAGCATGTGGTGCCGCGCAGGATTGGCCTCGTCGTGGTGCAATGCGGCGTCGAGCACGGCGTCCGAAAGGGAGAGAAAATCGCGCGTCGCGGCGTCGATTTCAACGACCGAGCAGGGCTTCATGAAGAGTTGCGTTGCGTCGTTCGGAGATGGAGGCCAGCCCGTCAGCCCGGTCCAGCCATGCAACTCCAGACGGTGCTCGCGCCCGTCGATGACCCGTTCGGGCAGGTAGATCGTGTGGTGGTAGCGGTCGGCAGAGGCGAAGGCCTCCCCATCAATGAAGAGCGTGGCTTCCGGGTGAGTGAAGATGTCACCGGCCACCCCGAGCGGCAGGTAGAGGCCGACCGGACCGCTGCCCCAACGCGCGGGGATCGTGAAAGCCGTGGCGAGCAGGAAATTGCGGTTCTGGCCGGCCCAGTAGCTGTTCGGCGGGATCTCCTGCCAACTCGTCGTGCCTGCCCCAAGCGGTGGGTCTACCGTCGCGTCCGGCAACCACGCAACGCGGAACGGGGCAAGGGGTCGGCTGGCGCGGTGCAGCAGACGTTCCAGCAAGGCGATGCGCTTGCCGATCTTTTCGGCAGTGAACCTCCGCGCGTGCGTCATGGGGCCAGTTTCAAGGGATCACGGGTCACGTGAACCTCGCCCTGCGGGCATCGGCCCACCCACCCGTACGATCCCTTGTACATGAGCCAGAACCCCGAAAGGGATCGCCCGGGCGGGTGGGGCGACGTTCGAAGAACGAGCTCCGCGCGGCCGCAGAACAAAACCTCCGGATCATGCCCCGCCAGTCTCCAGATGAAAGCCGTCGATCTCCCCGCGAAACACGGCCTTCCGCGCTTGCGCGACCTCGGCAAGCATGGCGCTGTCCTCGTCCGGCGTACGCTCCGTGCCCCATGGACGGTTCATGTCCGGCCACGGGATCGAGTCGATCAACAGTCGCGTGTACGGGTGCTGCGGGTCTCCGATCACCGCTTTCGGTGGGCCAGCTTCCGCCACATGTCCCTGATAGAGCACGATCACGTAATCCGACACGTGATACGCCGTTGCCAGATCGTGCGTGATGTAGAGGATCGAAATCCCGTGCTTGTCCTTCAGATCGTAGATATTGGACAGGATCGTCGCCCGCAAGGACGCATCCACCATCGACACCGGCTCGTCTGCAATCAGCAATTTGGGTTGCAGCATCAGCGCTCTTGCCACGATCAGCCGTTGGCGCTGACCGCCAGACAATTGGTGGGGATAGCGCCGCAGGATCAATCCGGGATCCAGCCCCACGGCGACACAGGCCTCTTCCATCGCTTGTTGGGTGCTGGCCGCTGATCGTGCCAGCCCAAAGCGTTTGAACGGAAACCGCAGGGCATGATCGACCCGGTAGAACGGGTTGAAACAGGCATAGGGGTCCTGAAAGACCGCCTGCACGTTTTTGCGGAACTCCAGCGACTGAGCCGCCCCGAGTTGCGCCAGGTCCTGCCCCTCAAAGAGCACCTGCCCCGTGGACGGCGGATTGAACCCGAGCATGAGCGATCCCATGGTCGATTTCCCCGACCCCGACTGCCCGACGATCGAGATGATCTGCGGCACGTCGCCGGCCAGCGCGAACGACATCGGGTGCAGCGCTGTCACATCGCCGTAGACCTTCGAGACGTTCTTGAACTCGAGCAGCGGTGCCTCGGTCCTCTTCTGCGATGCCGGCGCGCCGACCGCAGGGTTGAGAAAGCTCTCCCCCCCCACCAGTGGCACCGACGAGATCAACTCGCGCGTGTAGGGATGCTGCGGCGCCTCGACGATCTGCCGCGTCAGCCCGTGCTCGACCAGCACGCCATCCTTCAGCACCGCAAGCTCGTCCACCGATTGCGCCATCAGCCCCATGTCGTGACCGATCAGGATCAGGCCACAGCCAATCTTGCCCTGCACCTCGGTCAGGGTCTGCATCACGTGCTTTTGCGTCACCACATCGAGCGCCGAAGTCGGCTCGTCGGCGATGATAAGCTCCGGCGTCAGGATCACGCCAAGTGCAATGCACACGCGCTGCTTCATGCCCCCGGAAAGCTCATGCGGAAAGAGCTGGCCAACCCGCGCGGGCAGCCCGACGCTGTCGAGCGCCGCCTCGGAGCGCGCCGTCAAGTGCGCCCGGTCCGTTCTGCCCTCATGCGCAACGACCGCATCCCACATCTGGGCCTCGATCCGCATCACCGGGTTGAGCGAGTTCATGGCGCCCTGCGGAATGTAGGACACGCGGCTGAGGCGCGCGCGCCGCATCTCCTCGTCGTTGAGCGCAAGCACGTCGATCCCCGCCTGTCCCAGCCGGATCTCGCCGGAAGCAACACGCCCCGGCTCTGCCAGCATCCGCATGATCGATAGCGCGGTCGTCGTCTTCCCGGATCCGCTCTCGCCGATGAAACCGACCTTCCGCCCCGGCAGGATCGTCAGCGACAGCGCCTTGACCGCATGCACGACGCCTTTGGGTGTGGGAAAATCTATCGAAAGATCCTTGAGCGTCAGCACCGGCGCGGTGGTCGCGCGCTCCGCTTCTACGGTGTCAGGCATGCCACCTCCCTGGCAGGGCGCTCCAAGAGGGATCGCGTTTCGGGTGGGCGGGCCGAGGCCCACAGGGCGAGGTCCGCGCGTCCCGAACGGGAAACCGCGCGCCAAGCTCGCCGCCCTTCACGCCGAAGGGAGGCAACGACGCATCGCAAGCTATTCGATCGGGTCACGATAGCCTCCGAAGCCGTGGATTCGACACCTCATCGAGCCCCAGGTTGATCAAGAGCAGTCCGATGAACATCGTCGCGAGCAACAGCGTCGGGATACCCCACCACCACCACAGGTTCTGGATCAGGGCACCCGCATTGATCGCCTCGTAGATCGTCCGCCCAAGGGTCGGGATCCGCTGCGGACCAAGCCCCAGAACCTCGAGCCCCACGGCCGTGACAATCGACGTCGTCACGTTCGCGATGAACGATCCGAAGAGATACGGCACGAGGTTCGGCAGCATCTCGCGAAACATGATGTGCGGCGTCGAGGCGCCCGACAATCGCGCCATCTGAACGTATCCGCTCTCCCGCATCGAGAGCACCTGCGCGCGAATGAGGCGCGTCGGAGATTGCCAGACGAAACACGCGATCAGCAACGCCATCGTCGTGAGCGTCACATCGCCATAGGCTGCCTGAAAGACCACGAGAATGAGTAGCGGCGGGATCGTGATCATCACGTCCGACAGGATGCGGATCGTGTCGTCTGTGCGCCCCCCGACAAAACCTGCCGTGAATCCTAGAACGATCCCCAGCGACATCCCGATCAGCGAAGCCAGCAGCCCGACGAAGAGTGAATTGGGGGCCCCGATAATGATGAGTGACAGCATATCGCGCCCCGCCCCGTCCGTGCCGAGCGGATAGGTCCACTCACCACCCTGGCCCCGCAGGTTTTCAAACCCCACCGGCGGAAGCCGCAACGGCGCCGATCCGGTGAAGACCAGTTCAAGATCCCATGTCAGCCGCCCCAGGATCCCCAATGCGACGATCCCGAGGAGCAGACCCGCCCCCCACATCAGCTTCGGGTTCCACCAGGGGTTCTCAAAGCGCCGCATCCGGCGGGCCTGCGCGCGTGTCAGACCGGCCTCCGGCTGTTCGGGATCGACCGCGCTCATGTCGTGGCCCCCTCGTGTTTGATCCTCGGATCGATGAACGGATAGATCAGATCGACGATGAAGACAGACAGCGCTGTCATTAGAATGATGACGTAGCTGATGCCCTGGATGACGGGGAAATCCTGATCGAGGATCGCGTCGTACAGGAGCTTACCCATGCCATTGTAGGCAAAGATCCGCTCCACCAGCACCTGCCCCGCAATGAGCAGCCCGATCTTCAGCGCGAAGGCGGTAATCTGCGGCAGGATCGCGTTTCGGATCATGTAGCGGTAGAGGATGTAGCGCGGCCTGAGCCCCTTGGCCTTGGCAAGCGTGACGTAATCCTCGCCCTGCACCGTGATCATCAGGCCGCGCATGCCCAGCGCCCAGAAGCCGAAGGTGACGATCACGATCGAGAGTGCGGGCAGGAACCCGTGGTGCAGCACGCTGATCGCGAAGTCCCACGTCCATCCGGGCTCCACCATGAGCCCGTAAGAGCCCGTCAGTGGAAACCATCGCAACTGCGCCGCGAAGAGCCACATGAGCAGCAGGCCCGACAGGATTGGCGGGATCGACGTGAAGACCATGGCCGCCGGGATCGCGACCTTGACCAGTCGCGGGCTTTCCTCCCAGACCATCAGCGCGCCCAAGAGGTTGCCGATCACGAAGGTGATGATGAGCGAGAGGATCATCAATCCAAGCGTCCAGGGCAGCGCCTGAGCGATCAGGGCAGCGACCGGCGTCGGGAAAGACGCGGTCGACAATCCGAAGTCGAAGGTCAGCGTGTTCCAAAGATATTTGAAGTATTGAACGATGAGCGGCTCATTCAGCCCGAACCGTTCCTGCAATTGCGCAAGGATCTCTTCGGAGTTGGCGACAGCCCCGCCTCCGGCCGCCATCCGGCTCAGCATCACATCGGCCGGATCGATCGGCGAGAGCCTGGGGATGATCCAGATCAGGGTCGCCGCGATCCAGATTGTCAGCCCGAGCGTGATCAATCGGTTGATCAGGTATTGCCGCGGAATGCGTCCCATGCGTCTCCTCCGTTTGGGCGCGGGATGGGTCGCGCCCCAGATGCAGCTGCCGCGCGTTGCCATAGGGCGGCGACGGCGGTGTCCGGCGTCACGTCCGCCCAAAGTACCCCCGCAGCCATGCGCGGCGGCTTCCAGCGGCTCTCGCTCCTGCGCAGGCGCGCCCCCATCTGCCGACGACGCCCCAAACTCGGTCTGCCGCGCGGCGCGCGCGTCTCAGGCGTCCGCCAGCCCGGCAAGCTTGCGCGACATCGCGTGGTTCCAGCCGGACAGGACCATCCGCTCATCCGGATGGCGGTTGCCGGCCTCTACCCGGTCATGCCCCCCGTACATCTGCACCAGCACCGTCTTGCGGGTCGCGTCGGACCGATTGGGCATTGAACCGTGCAGTGTCAGGTAGTGGAAGAAGACGACGTCACCCGGCTCTGCTTCGACGACCTGCGCGCGCTCGATCGGGTAGCTGCCCAGAACGGCATTCGCCGAGCGCCCGTTTGCCGCTTCAATACGTCCCATTCGATGCGAACCGGGGTAGACGCGCAGGCACCCCATCTCGTCCGTAGCTCGGCTGACATGGATGACGCCGGCGATCATCGTGTCATTCACCGTTGGAAAGTAAGGCCAATCCTGGTGCATCGGAAAGGGTGAGCCATTCTCCGCAGGTTTCTGGAAAAGCTTGCTGTGATGCAGGATCACGTCGGGCCCGAGGATCGCACGCACCGGATCAAGAAACCGCGTGTCGAGCAACGCATCGAGCCATGCCCGCGAGTATCTCTGGACATTGTGGGTGTGAACGATGGTGTCGCCCGCTTCGGCCAGTTGGGCGGCTGCATCTCCCGGCCACGTTGCGTCGACCTTCTCGCCACCTCGTTTGAGCTGCGCGACGATGCGGTCGAACTCCGCGTCAAGCGCCGCCACCCGAGCGGCGTCGAACACCCCGCGCGCATGATAGAAGCCGTCTTCGGCAAACTGCTTTGAGATATCAGACAAGACGGCCTCCCCTCCGGTCATGGGTGAGGGGCGCAGGCCGCCCGTCACCGTGTGCAACGCAAATTCCTTTACGAAAGGAATTTGCAAAAGCCTTGCTTCAAGGCTTTTGCCGCGCGCCCCTACTCCGCCTTCTCAAGGTTATGGATGATCTGGTGCGTGCTGTTCCACCAGAAGAACGGGTGGTTGTAGTAGTTCTCGTTGGTGGGCCAGCCTGTCCAGTAGGTGGTGTTCAGAGGCAGGAGCTTGGCTGATTGCACCAGAGGAATGAATGGCATCTCCGCATCGAGATACTGGTAGGCTTCTGCCACGAGCCCGGGCAATTCCGGATCGGTCGGTGCCATGGCTTCCATGCGGCCTACGATTTCGGAATAGGCCTCGGCCGCCTCGCTGTCCCAGCGGGGGGTGTTATTGAAGCCGGGCGAGCGCTCGCCAACCGGAACCACGTCGGCCACGGTGTAGCGGCCCATGGACGCCCATGGCTCGTTGACCGAACCGCAGGAAAGCCAGCTGTAGCTCATCTCGAACGCACCGAAGGGCAGCACTTCGCCCCAGAAAACGCCATTTTCCACCGGCACGGAGCGGGCGCTGATACCGGCGCGGTTGAGCTGCTCCACGATCACGTCGATCGTGCGCGTGTACTCCGTGGAGGCGGAGTTCACGTGGATCGAGACGGAGAGCTCCTCGCCGTCCTTCTCGTAGATCCCGTTGGAACCCATCGTCCAGCCGGCCGCTTCGATCATCGCCTTGCCCGCATCCCTGTCGCCGCGGTCCGGCAAGCCGTGGCCGGCCTCGACGATCGCATCGATAAAGGGCGCCATGGAGCCATACTGTGCGAACATCGTCTGGGACGCCGTGGTGGCCCCTTCGGCGGCGACGTTCACGATCTGGCTGCGGTCGATGATTGTCGCCACGGCCTTGCGCATCATCGGATCGTCCCACGGCGCAACAGTCGTGTTGATCTCGAGCTGGCGTGCACACGGATCAGCAGACGCGTAGGGATAGTCGTCGTACCACGCGATCACCGCAGGGTTCTGGATGCGGATCGCCTCAAAGGTGCCGACGGACACGTTCTGCGCCGCATCGAGCTGGTTGGCGACCATGAGCTGGGCGCGGCTTTCTTCGCCGCCCGTTTCGAGGAACACCACGCGCTGCGGCTCGGGCAGATCCATGAACCCGGCCTTCGCGCCCCACCAGTCGTCGTTGCGATCCCAGATCGCGCGGTTGGTGGCCGAGGACGTGTAGGTGTAGGGCCCCGTGCCGATCGGCGGGAAGAACGCGAAGGTCGCGGGGTCCTCCCCGGACCACACGTGCTCAGGCATGATCAGGAACGAGCCGAAGATCCGCACGCCGAAGTTCTCGACGGCGAAGCGTGGGTTCGGTGCGGTGAGCGTGAAGGCGACGGTCAGATCGTCGACCTTTTCGACGCTGGCGACCTGGGCGCGCACGGTGGCGGCTTCGCGGCTCGACAGCTCCTCGTTGCCGAGCGCCATCTCGACGGTGAAGACAACGTCATCTGCGTTGAAGGCCTCCCCGTCGGACCACTCGACCCCTTCGCGCAGCGACAGCGTCCACGCGCTGAAGTCCTCGTTCGGCTCGATGCCGGTCCCAAGCCAGGGCTCCAACTCGCCGTTGCCGTAGTTGAGGATGAAGAGCGGCTCCCACATCGCCTGATGTGCGCCGTGCATCCGCTTCGTCCCTGGCGTGAACCAGTTGAAATTCTCCGGGTTCTGGATTGTCCGGTCGAGATCGAAGATCACGGTGTCCTCGCGCGCAACGTCCTGCGCGGAGAGCGTTCCGGTGGTTGCCACCAGCGCCAGCACCGAGGTCGCCAGAGCGAGCGACTGCAACGGTCGTATGGTCATTCCTTTGGTCCTCCCTGCGGAGCACGTTGACCGGCTCCGTTCCATTGTCATGCGGCCCGTGAGCCGGATGCATGTATCGGTCATCCCGAGCGCACGTAGTCCATTACGAGGACGCGCGTCTGATCGGGAATGTCTCCTTTTGATATTTGAACCTCAGCGGCGCAGGCGAAGTCAACATCCGCGTCCTTGAAGTGCGCAAGGAAGCTCTCGATCCACATCGTGTTCCGGGGCCGATAGGTGAGCGTGCGAAAATGCATCGGGATCACAAGCCTGGGCCGTACCGTGTGGATCATCCGCATCAGATCCGGCAGCTCGATCGTCAGGTAGCCGCCCGCCAGCGCAAAGAGCACGTCGGTGTCCTCGAAGAACGCGATCTGCCGGTCCGTGAGCGGGTTGCCGACATCTCCCATGTGGGCACATTTGATGCCATCGAGGGTGAAGCGGTACATGCCGTTCTGGCCGGGCACCTCGTGCTCGGGGTGCAGATCCCACTCGGCGGCTTCGATGGCGTGTACTTCGAGGCCCGCCGCCTCGCCCGCCCCTCCCGCCTTCGCGACCTCCAGAGCGTTCAGAACAAGCGGCTCGCCGGCAATGAGATCAGCCCGGCAGTGGGCGCTGTCGTCATCGGACGAAATCACGACAAGGTCGGCGGGATCGGCAATCGGATCGTAGCCGACGCCTTCGGGGGTGTAGGGATCGGTGATGACGGTGGGCCCCTCTTCGGGAACCAGCCGAAACGCCGCGTGACCGTACCACTTGATGCGCATCAGTTGTTTCCTACCACGTGGGGGCTCTTTGTCGCCGTGATGTCGTCGTTCACGGGGCGCGGGTGGTGGCGCCAGTGCCCGCCGGGATCCGAGCCGCGTGCGATGATCGCCTCCACGCCCCGCGCCCATTTCGGATCGGTAATGCGCACGTCGGGCGGGCAATAGCGCAAAGTCAGCCCGCACCGGCGCCTCGGGGACGTATTGGGCAGGCTGCCGTGCACGAGCATGTCGGCGTGAAGGGAGACCTGACCCGCCGCCAGCGTGTTCGTCACCGGCGCGCCAAGGGCCTCGGCCCCTTCGGTCTCGATGTGGAACACCGACGCACCCTCGGTCCTGCGTACCGCCAGCTTGCCCTTGTTATGGGTCCCGGGAATGAACCGCATCGCGGAATTGGCCGCGTCTGCGGCGTCGATGGCGAGCCATACCGTGACAGTCCGGGCCGGGGAGAGCGACCAGAAGGCGGCATCCTGGTGCCAGGGCACCGCCTTGGGGTCTCCCGGTGCTTTCGACAGGATCGCGCTGGCCCAGCAGATGATGTCGGGGCCGATGATGTCCTCGACCAGATCGAGGATCCGCGGCTCTGTCGCGATGTCCCAGAGCCCGGCGAGGCGCGCCTGGTAGCAGTTGATCCCGTAGCCGCCCTCAGGACCCATATCTGCGATCAGGCGATCCGCGTAAGCACGGATGTGGCCGATCTCCGCCTCTGGATAGACGTCGAATGGCTGCACGTAACCGTCGCGATTGTATTGGGCGATTTCGTGAGCACTCAGCACTTTGGGCGCCGGGTTGATCACGGGTGCAAAGCCGAGATCGGGGCCATCTGACAGGGCGGTCGGCATCGGGACGTCCAGATCCTCATTCCGGGTGTGGCCGAAAGCCTAGCCGCGAACCGGACGCTGCGTCAGCGCGCAACTTGACTAATCCATGTGCTTGTTTGACTTTCGTGAGCGCAATGCTGCCTGCCTGTGATCCCCAGTGCTTTCGCCTTGTGAGCTACATGGCCCCCGGAGATGCGTTCCACCTGACGCAAAAACCGCTGGCCAGAGAAGGGCGCGCGCCGCTCCATTGCCACGACTATTACGAGGTCTTCTACGTCGATAGCGGCCTGTGTGCGCACGAGATCAATGGAGCACATGAGGTTCTGGAGCCGGGGTCGCTCGCCTTCATTCGACCCGACGACATGCATGCGCTGTCGTCCGGCGGCCCGGAAACCTGCCGCATCATCAATCTGATGGTGCGCCCGGAGACAGCGGATCACCTGGCGGAGCGCTACGGTGAGGACCTGTCTCACCGCTTCTTCTGGGCGCGCGGCGCGCAGCCGGTATGCCTGCGCATGACGCCCGAACGGCGCGCGCTGGTTCTGTCACTCTTCCGCGGCCTGCAGACAGGGCCCCGCAGCCTCGGCCGACTCGAAGCGTTCCTGCTGTCGCTCATGATCGAGCTGACGGACCTGCCCGCGCAATCCGCCCCCGCGATGCCCCCCTGGCTGGCGCAGGCCTGTGACGCCGCGCGCCGCCCGGAGATCTACCGGCGCGGCGCCTCCGGCCTGGTGGAAGCGGCGGGGCGTGGACACGAGCATGTGTGCCGCCAGATGAAGCGCCATCTCGGCCTCACGCCCTCGGCGTACGTCAACCGGATCCGGATGGATCGGGCCGGTGTGCTGCTGGCCACCGGTGAGATGTCGCTGGCGCATGTCGCCTCCGAGGTGGGGCTCGAAAATCTCAGCCACTTCCACAGGTTGTTTCGCGCGCATCATGGCCTGACACCCGGCGCGTTCTGCGCACGCAACCGGACGGCGCCATTTTGAGCATCGCACGGGAAGACATCTTGCAATAACCTTCCCGTGGGATACTTGAACCTGCGATGATCAAATACAGCCTCAAATGCGCGGACGGGCATCGTTTTGAAAGCTGGTTTGCTTCGGCGGATGCGTTTGACGCATTGGCGGAAGGCGGCCAGCTGAGCTGTGCCGTCTGCGGTGACACGCGCGTCGAAAAGGCTCTAATGGCGCCGCGGATCACGACCTCCCGCACGAAGAGCACGCGGGTTTCCACCGAAACACCATCCCCCGAGGCACCCAGCCCGGCACCGAATGTCGCCTCTGCGCCCAACCTTTCCGAGCCGGGTTCGGAGATGGAGGCCGCCCTGGCGGAGTTCCGGGCGCGCGTCGAGGCGAATACCGTCGATGTGGGCCGCGAGTTCGCCTCTGAAGCGCGCGCGATGCACGAAGGCACCGCTCCCGAACGGGCGATCCGCGGGCAGGCGAACGTAGAGGAGGCTCGCGATCTCATCGAGGACGGGGTGCCCGTCATGCCGCTGCCCTTCCCGACCCCACGACAGGTGAACTAGATGTCCCACCCGCAACCTGCCGTACTCGTAACCGGCGCCAACCGCGGTATCGGCGCGGCCCTCGTGGAGCGTCTCGCGACGAAAGGCCCGGTCATCGCAACCGCGCGCCATCGCCCCGAAGAATCTGCGGACGGGGTCGAGTGGCTCAAGGCCGACATGCTGGACGACGGCGCATTCGAGGCGGTCGAGCGCGCATTGGACGGGCGGCCTGTTGGCCTGTTGGTATGCAATGCGGGCGTGTTCCATGATCGCCACGAGAACCTTGCTGACGGATTTCCCTCGGACATGTGGGCCGAAACGTTTGCTGTGAACGTCACCGGCGTGTTCCGAACCATCCAGGCGCTTCTGCCGTCCCTGCAAGCAGCGGCCGGCCTGCACGGGCACGCCCGGATTGCGATCATTGCGTCGCAGATGGGCTCTTCGACCCGGGCCAGAGGGCGCAGCTACATCTATCGCGCCTCGAAGGCGGCTGCGGTCAACCTTGCGCGCAACCTTTCGGTCGATCTCGTCGGCCTCGGGATCGCCGTGTCTGCCTACCACCCGGGTTGGGTACGTACGGATATGGGCGGAGCAAGCGCCGCGATCTCTGTCGAGGAGTCCGCGGCGGGGCTTGTCTCTCAATTCGATGGGCTGACGCCGGCCACGACCGGCCGCTTCCTGTCGTGGGACGGTCAGGAAATGCCGTTCTGAGCGTTGTCCTTCCCGTTTGCGGGAAGACTGCGCTGCGTGACCGATGCCGGACCTCGTGTTCTTTTTCGACCCATTGCGACACCTGCGCCAGGACTTGACCTGTAGAGCACGCGCGCCCTTGGCGATCGGCATCGCTCCGGCCTGAGCAATCCCTCTTGGTGCGCTCTGACCTAGCTCCGGAGCTTTTGGCGCTCAGCCCCCGCGCCGGATGCAATTGCCTGCCCCCCACCGGCACGGAGCTGCGCCTCGCGCCAGGCGATAAACGTGACGGACGCCACGATAACGAGCCCTCCGAGGATCACCCACGGGTCGATGGCCTCGCCGAAGAAGAGCGCGCCGACAGCCACCGACCAGACCAGCTGCAGGAAGGTCACGGGCTGTGTGACCGCCATCGGCCCGGCCTGAAACGCGAGCGTCATCGTGTAGTGCCCTGCTGTCGCGAAAGCGGCGACAAGCAGCAGCAAGGCGAGTTCGGTCAGCGTCGGTGCAACCCAGACCACAAGGGCAACCGGCGCGAGCGCAATCGTCACTGTGATCGAGAGCATCGCCACGACGACAGCGGGGGTCGCGTCTTCGCTCAGCCTCTTGGCCAGGAGATAGGATCCGGCGAGGAAGATCGCGCAAAAGACCATCGCCAAGTGCCCAGGATCGAGCGGGCGCACGCCCGGGCGCAGGATGATCAATGCGCCGAGCAGCGCGAAGCCCACTGCGACAAGGCGGCGTGCCTTCAGGCGCTCCCCCAGAAAGAGCGCAGCGCCGAGTGTGACATAGATCGGGTTGAGGTAGTTCATCGCCGTGACTTCCGCGATCGTGATCCGTGTCATCCCGTAGAACCAGCACAGCACACCCGCCGAATGGAAGGCGCCGCGCCACGAAAAGAGAAACCACGCCCGGCGCGTCAGACGTGCGGCGCGCAAGGCAGGCCACATCGGAACGATCAGAATGAGCCCGAGTGCAAAGCGAAGGAAGGCGGATTGCGGGGCCGGAATGCGATCCCCGAGGACTTTGACCGTCGCCACGACGCAAACAAACAGCATGCCCGTCAACACCATCCAGCCGATGGCCACCAGCGGGCGATTGGCGCTGGCGGCAGGTGTCGCCACGGGGATGTCAGGGGGGGAAGGCATGGATCGTCCCTACGCGCCGCCTTCCGCATCGGCAAGCTGAGAGACCGCTGGCCATCGGTTCAAGATGCAAATCCGTGAGACGACGCTTCGGACCTCGGCTGAGCCCGCATCGGAGCGTCGCGCAGCAAGCCCGATGACCAGAAGGATCGCCCCTGCATCCCTTGGCGCGCTAGCTGTCCTCTTTCACGCAGGTTTGCGTGCGTCCGTCCGCCCCGGTGAAGCGTGCAACTTCGCGGTGCAGAAACACTTCCTGACCCGTATTGAGCGCATACTTGCTCGCGAACCGCGAGTTGGCCGTCGGAACGCCCGTCCCCGCCGCGACGTCTGCTCCCGTCTGGATCCGGACAGTGGGTGTCTCCAGGTCGTAGAGCGCGATGGAGATCGTCGCATCGCCCGATCCGCTGCAGACATAGGTCGTGGAGGAGGCCGGCTCTTCGAGTTCGTAGGTCGCGATCAACTCCGCCTCTCGCAGGGCGTAGGCTTGTGCGACACAGTCCCGGGTGTTGGTGGAGCTGCGACACGCGTCCCGCGCGGTGACGAACTCTTCCTGACCCTCGCGGAGCTCTGCAACGGCTTCCTCGCCCTCTTCGCCCTGCGCTTCGAGCTTGGTGATGGCCGTGTCGAAACGCTCGGCCAAACGTCCGTCGCTTTCACCGAGGTTGGGGTCGCTGCAGATCATCGCTTCGGCCAATCCCGACGCCGCGCCGCAATTGACAGACCCGCCCGGCTGGGCGACCGCCAAAGCCGGCCACAGAACACAGGATACCACCGCAATACCAATCCGGGACGCCGCCATTCTCACCCTCCTGCTTGCGCAAAGCCACTCTACAGCACGAAATCGTGGCCTAGATAGGGCGCGCGCGGAGGATTTGGACCGAGCGTTGCGGGTTTACGCCGACGTGGCGTCCTTGACGGCGCGCGCGAGGGCGGCCCTGTCGATCGGCTTGGGCAGGAAGAGCGTCATGCCCGCCGCCCGGTAGCGCACCTCGTCATCCGAGGAGACATGGGCCGAGCAGGCAATCACGGGAACGTCGCGCCGCCCATGTTCGGCCAGCCGGAGCCGCTTGACGGTCGCGACACCGCCGAGCCCGGGCATCATGATATCCATGATCACCGCATCGACCTCTGCGGTTTCGAGGATCGTGAGCGCCTCGAAGCCGTTGGCTGCGTGCACGACGCTATGGCCCAACTCTTCGAGCATACGGCGCATGACCTCTGTATTCAGGGCATTGTCCTCGACCAGAAGGACCTTGCGCACGGGACCGGCTTCGACCGCGGGCTCCACCGAGGGTTTTGCGCCGTGACCGGTGCGCGGGATCTCGACGGGCACGTCGAACCAGAAGGTCGCGCCCTTCCCCGCTTCCGTTTCAACCCCGACATCCGCGCCCATCGCCTCTGCGATGTTTGCGCAGATCGACAGGCCAAGCCCCCACCCCGTGCGCGCACCGCCGCCGCTCCCTTCGATCCTGACGAACGGTCGGTAGAGCCGGGCGACATGCTCGGGCGCGATCCCGGGCCCGGTGTCACGAACGCGAAAACGCATCGTTGCGGGGCCCGGCGCCCCCTGTTCGCCGGGCCACGTCATCGAAACCGTGAGCGTGACGGAGCCATCGGCGGTGAACTTGACCGCGTTGGCAAGGTAGTTGGTGAGGACCTGTTGAATGCGGCCCGCGTCCGAACGCACGAAGGGCGGCACATCGTCCGAGCGGTCCAGTGAGAACACGAGCCCTTTCTCCTGCGCCACCCGGTGCCACCAGCTTTCGACATCAGCCAGAACAGCATCGAGATCGAAGGTCTTGGCTTCGATCCGCATCTGACCAGCTTCAACCTGGCTGAGATCGAGGAGATCGGTGAGAAGGCCCATCATGCCTTTGCCAGCCGACAGGATGGAGCGCACATGCGCCAAGTGTTCCGGGTCGAGCTCGGACATCTCGAGGAGCTGGGCAAAGCCCATGATCGCGTTCATCGGCGTGCGGATTTCGTGGCTCATCGCGGCAAGGAACCGCGATTTGGCGGCGCTTGCCTCCTCCGCCTCGGCTGCCTGCTGATCGAGCGCATCGAGCGCCGCCCTGGCTTCCCTCAGATCTTCCAGAATCGCAATGAATCTGGTGGGTTGCCCATCTGAATCCAGTTCGGCGAAGGCAGACATCCGGGCCGGCACGCCTTCGCCAAGGCGATCCCGGAACGTCAGATCCACGCCAGCGATGCGCCCATCGCGGAGCAGCGTCGGCAGAACCTGCGTGTCGAGGACAGGGGCTTCCGAGAGCGGCATGAAATCCGTCAGTGGGCGCCCCTTCCACTGCGTGTCGGAGAGTTGCAGCAGAGCGCTCAAGGCGGAACTGACCAGAACCACCCGGCCCTCCGGATCGAGGACGAGCGCGAGGATCGGCGCGTGATCGAAGAGGGCGCCAAGCACGTCGCCGGGGGCTGCGGAGTAGTGGGCACTGAGCGCCTGCAGACCGGCTGACATGTTTTTCGAACTCGGCACACGCTCCACCCGGGCCGTCCTCCCTACCGCTTGAGAGCGCTCGCCCGAACGCCCAACGCCATCATGTGCGCACGCCAGCGAACCGCTCGGACCACGCCTCCCTGTCGTCATCCGCCACTTTGGCAAAGAGCGTTTCGGGGACGGCAAAGGCATGGCCGGGCGCGAGGGCCTCGAACATGCTGGCGCTGTCATCCGGCCATCCCGCCGCACCGGCCCCGAGCGCTTCGAGCAGGGTCGCGGATGCATCCGGAATGAAAGGTTCCGAGATCACGGCGTAGAGACGGATGAGATTCAGCGCGAGGCGAATGTCCGCTGCCGCGCGCGCCGGATCCTCCTTGATCGCGGACCACGGGGCCGCCTCCTGAAGGAATTCGTTGCCCGCGACCCAGATCGCGCGCAGCTCGGCCGCGGCCTTGCGCACCTCGATCGCTTCCATATGCGCCGCGTAGGCGTCGAGGCGCCGCTCGATCTCTTGGCGCACACGCGCCCCTTCCGGGGTGAGCTCGCCCCCCTCGGGAACCGCCTCGCCAAACTTCGAGCGGCAGAACTTCGTCACCCGGCTGACGAAATTGCCCAGTACATCGGCGAGATCCTTGTTCACGCCCTGCTGGAATTTCTCCCACGTGAACTCGCTGTCTCCGCTCTCGGGGGCATTCGACAGAAGCCACCATCGCCAATAATCGGCTGGCAGCAGCTCCAGCGCCTGATCCTGGAACACACCGCGGCCCTGGCTGGTGGAGAACTGCCCGCCGTCGTAGGTCAGGTAGTTGAACGACTTGATGTAGTCGACGAGCTTCCACGGCTCGCCCGACCCCATGATCGTGGCCGGGAAAGAGAGGGTGTGGAACGGCACGTTGTCCTTGCCCATGAACTGGACGTAGCGCACGTCTTCGGCGCCCTCATCCGTCCGCCACCAGCGCTTCCAGTCCGCGTCGCTCTTGCCGTTGGCCTCGGCCCATTCTGCGGCGCAGGCGATGTACTCGATAGGGGCATCGAACCACACGTAGAACACCTTGCCGTCCATCCCGGGCCAATCCTCGGTGCCTTTCCTGACGGGCACGCCCCAGTGCAGGTCGCGCGTGATCCCCCGGTCTTGCAGGCCGTCACCGTCATGCAACCACTTCTTGGCGATGGACGTTGTGAGGATCGGCCAGTCCTTCTGGCCGTCGATCCAGGCGTCGAGTTGATCCTTCAGCGCCGATTGACGCAGGTAGAGGTGCTTGGTCTCGCGCACCTCGAGGTCGGTAGAGCCCGAAATCGCCGAGCGCGGATTGATGAGATCGGTCGGATCGAGCTGCTTGGTGCAATTCTCGCACTGGTCGCCACGCGCTTTCTCGTAGCCGCAATTCGGGCAGGTTCCCTCGATATACCTGTCCGGCAGGAACCGGCCGTCGGCATTGGAATAAACCTGCCGTTCGGACACCTCCTCGATCAGACCGGCGTCGGCCAGTCGACCGGCGAAATGCTGCGTCAACGCTTGGTTTTGCGGGCTGGAGGACCGGCCGAAGTGATCGAAGGACAGCCGAAATCCCTTCGCCATGGCGGACTGGATCTCGTGCATCTCTGCGCAATAGGCGGCGACGTCCTTGCTCGCCTTGGCGGCTGCCAACTCTGCCGGGGTTCCGTGCTCGTCGGTGGCGCACAGAAACATGACCTCGTGCCCCCGTGCCCGCGCGTAGCGGGCATAGAGGTCGGCTGGCAGCTGCGAGCCAACAAGATTGCCCAGGTGTTTGATCCCGTTGATGTACGGAATGGCAGAAGTGATGAGAATGCGCGCCATGTCGGTCTCGCGTTGCGGCTGAAGGCGGGCCAGGATCGACCCGCGCGCGTGTCTAGCCGAAGGGGCGCGGCGTGGCCAGAGGCCGGGGCGCGCGCGCTCAGCGCTCTGGCGAATTCGGAGTGTCCGGCATCTGGGGCGTTTCGCGCTCCGTCTGCGTCAGCCGCCCGATCGTAAAGGACGTGCGCGGCGACCAGACATAGCGGGTCCTCTCTTCCGGGCTCGCCCGGACGAGCATCCGCACGAGGCCAAAGACGACAAGCCCGGCATGGGCGACGGCGATCATGGCGAAGAGCGCGCCGGGCCCGTAGCCTTCGATCAGCCAGGAGGCGAGCGTCGGCGCGGCGATTGCCCCGAGGGCGAAGAAGAACATCAGCGCCGCCGAAAGCTCCACCCGCTCATTACTTTGCGCGAAGTCGTGGGCGTGCGACGCGGACACCGAGAAGATCGGAAAACTGACCAATCCGAAGATCATCGCGTTGAGGAACACCAACGCCTGGTTGCCCCCTCCGATCAGCATCGTCGATGCACAGGACAGGATCGACGCGACGGAGAGCCAGATCAGAACCCACCGTCTGTCGTACTTGTCCGCCAGCCACCCCACCGGGATCTGCGACAACGCTCCGCCCAAAACCCAGGCCGCCAGGAACAGCGCGATCTGATCGACCGTCAGGCCAACGCCCTGACCGTAAATGGGGGACACCATCCGGAACGAGGCCGACGACACGGCCGCGACAATCACACCGGCGACCGCCAGTGGAGAGAGGCGCATCGCGAGCGTGGGCCGCAGGCGGGGCGCCTCGGTGATCTGGGGCGGCGGAACGCGGGTGAGCATCAGGGGCAGAATGGCGGCGCAACACAGCAAGGCGAGAAGGTTGTAAGAGACATAAGAGGCTGGCTCGAGCACCGAGATCATGAGCTGCGCGGCAAGCTGCGCCCCCATGTCTGCGACGCGGTAGGTGCCCATGATGCGGCCGCGGTTGCTGTTGGTCGCCTTGGCGTTCAGCCAGCTCTCGATGACCGTGTAGCATCCAGCAATACACACGCCCGTCGCGATCCGCATCAGCGCCCATGCAATCGGGTCGACCAACAGCATATGGGCCAGCAACCCCATCGCACCGAGCGCCGTGAAAGCCGCGAACGCACGGGTATGCCCGACCCCTCCCATCAACCGAGGCGCCCACCAGCATCCGACGAAAAACCCGACGAAATGCGCCGATCCGAGGTAACCGATCTGCGCGTTGGAGAACCCCAGGGTGAGCCCGGAGATCGCATCCAGCGGACCCACCCCTCCCGAAGAGAGCTGCAACAAGATGACAGACAGAAAGAGAGCGGCGAAGGAGACGAGAAGGGACATTTTCAGATGAGGCAGGTCCGGGTGCCTCGACGATTGCCTGCCGGGTTGGCACTTTCTAGTCCGAACGCGACGCGACTGCGTCGCCGGGCGCACAGCCCCCCGTTTTCTGCCGTGAAAGTCGTGTCTTGCGGGCGTTGCATCGGGTCGGCTTCGCAAGCGCGCTGTCCGGGGGGCGTTGCACGCGTGGAGCACCGGCTTTCTCGTCGGCGTGGCGCGGCGTATCCTTGCGCGCGGATCGCCCGTGGCTGAACCTGCCCGGTGGGTTCACCAACGCACGCATCGTGCGACCGGACGTGACGCTCCGATGAACGTGAACCCGGCGCGCCGCGCGCGGGCGCTCTGTGTTTTGCAGCGTCCGCCATGCGAAGCTCGTGCCGTCGCCGGTCGGCACCTTGCAGTGGGGCGCTGTCGAGACTTAACCCTGCGCGCGGATCGCGGCCCGGATACGCAGGTCGATCTGGTCGCCGACGAGATCCGGGTAGCCGCTGGCGCCAAAGGCCGAACGGGAGATGCTCCCGGTGAGCAGGATCGTCAGTGCGTCGAGATCCGAAGGGCCGGCCTCGGTGGCGCGCAGGAAGCGCGCGCGCAGCCGGACAGGGCGCGTGACCCCCCGCACGGTGAGCGCGCCCTCCATGATGGCGCCCGTTCCGTCGCTGCGCGTGCGTGTGGCGGTGAAAGCGATGGCGGGATGGGAGGCGACGTCAAGTACCGTCCGGCCGCGAAGCGCTTGCGTGGCCAGCGCGACACCGGCGCGCGCCTCGGTCGCATCGAGCACGACGGTGGCTTCGGTGCGGCGCACGCTGGAGAAGTCGATCACGATATCCGCGTGCGAAACAGGGATGGATCCTTCGAAAGCCTGCCCGAGGATGCGGTATGTGAAGCCGATGTCGGACCCGCTGGCATCCAGTGCATAGCGGCGAGGCTCGGCATGCGCAGCGCCCGGCGCAAGACTGCCGAGCAGTACAAGCAGGACGGCAAGAACCGGCATCAACGCGGGCTGTCTGAAGGGGTGTTGCATGAAAAGTCGCATGAGCGTTACAGAGGTAGGCCCGGGGAGCCTGCCGTCTGTTCACGGTTGCATTATTGCGCCTCGCATCGCCTGCGGCACAGGACACCGGGTGGGGTGGAGAGCGAATTTTCGTACGAAAATTCGTGGCCCGGGTCAGCCGGTTGCGCTGTCGGATCCGGGGTGGAGCGCCCAGTGGCGATCCTGTTGACGCTTGGCGCGCACCGTCCAGGTGCCCGGGGGGGCGGCGCGGTCGCGCACACGCGCCAGCAGCCAGGTCATTGCCTTTTCATTCTCGTGCCGTGGGTCCAGGCGCCAACGGCTCTCGATCCCGGCGGCACCGCCCTCCCCAGGCGTCAGGATCAGGCCGAGCGGCGCAGTCGCTCCCCTCGCGCACCCCGCCTCCGCCGCCAGATGGAGACGCCGCACAGGCGTCAGCGCGGGCGGCTCCTGCAACTCGGCCACCACGAGCGGGACCACGCCCGCGCGCAGCGCCTCTTCCATCGACCAAAGTACATCTTCCGCGCGGTCTGGCTGCACCAGCAGCAAGCGTCCCGGATCGATCCACTCCGTCACTCCCTCACCGTTCAGCCGCTCCTGTGTCCAGCTCGGCGTGATCCACATCACGGGACCGCTCCCGGACCCACGCCCCGCCACGGCCAGAGCCAGGGTCCGCCGGGCCCGCCCGCAGAGCTCGTGCACCCGACCGAGCGTCAGCGCCATCTCCCCCACCACCGGCACAACGGCCCGTCCGGCATGGGGCTGGCGGGCGAGCAGCGGGCTCGCGGCCAGAAGCGCGGCCCGCGCATCCGACCGTGGGGCGGGAGATGGGAGATCGGTGAAAGACATGCCACCACACTAGAATGTTCTAGTTATGTTCTCAAGTCGCTTCCCACTTGCTCCCACCACCCGACACGCTAGGAAGAGGCACGCCGCCGATACATGAGAGCACACCACATGCGCACACGAAACCTGGGCACCAGCGATCTGGAAGTGACCGAATTCTGCCTTGGCACGATGACCTTCGGCACCCAGACCCCGCAAGACGAGGCACACGCCCAGATCGAGCGCGCACTGGACGCCGGCATCAACTTCCTCGACACCGCCGAAATGTATCCCGTCAACCCGGTCACCGCCGAGAACGTCGGCAAGACCGAGGAGATCATCGGGAACTGGCTTGGCGGCGCTGGCAAGGCACGCCGAAACGACCTCGTGGTGGCGACCAAGATCACCGGCGCGAACCCTGGCTTCTGCCGCCAGGGCCGGGGCATCGACGGCGAGACAGTTCGCAGCGCGGTGGACGACTCGCTCCGACGGCTACAAACCGACGTGATCGATCTCTACCAGCTGCACTGGCCAAACCGCGGTTCCTATCACTTCCGTCAGTATTGGACCTTCGATCCCTCCAAGCAGGATCCGCAAGCGGCCGAGGCCAACATGCGAGAGGTTCTGGAGGTCCTCACCGAACTGCGCGACGCCGGAAAGGTGCGCCATTTCGGGCTTTCCAACGAGAGCGCGTGGGGCACGGCGCAATGGCTACAACTGGCCAAGGAGATGGACGCCCCCCGCATGGTATCGATCCAGAACGAATACTCGCTTCTGTGCCGTCTCTTCGATACCGATCTTGCCGAACTGGCCGTCAATGAGCAGGTGGATCTTCTGGCTTATTCTCCGCTCGCGGCGGGGCTTCTGACGAACAAATACGCGGACGGGGCGATGCCCGAGGGATCGCGGGCGTCGATCAACGGGACGCTCGGGGGCCGGATCAACGACCGCTCTCGCGTTGCCACCGCCCGATACGTCGAAATCGCGGAGCGCCATGGCCTGAGCCCGATCGCCCTTGCGCTCGCCTTCTGCACGACCCGTCCCTTCATGGGCTCGATCATCTTCGGTGCCACGACCCTTGAGCAGCTTGACCAGATCCTCGCCGGTCTGGATAGCACGCTGCCAGAGGCGGCGTTGGACGAGATCGATGAAGCACACCGCGCCAACCCGATGCCCTTCTGAGCCGATGCAAATCCCATTCCGCGCGCCCCTGATTGTCTCCCTCATCTGCCTCGCGGCGGGCTTGACCCTCGCCGCGTGCCAGCAGGAGGAGGCTGTCGGTCTGGAGCCCGGAGCAAACGCGCCCGGCGCGCTTGATGCAGCGCGCGAGGCCTGCGCTGCCGCAGGGGGCACCTTCGAGCGCGCTCCGGGAAGCGGGAATGTGGAGCTTTGCGTCACAAGGCCGGCGGACGGCAATCAGCCCTGTGCCACGGCCAACGATTGCGAGGGGTTTTGCCTCGCCCGCTCGCGGACCTGCGCGCCGGTTACGCCGTTGCTCGGCTGCAACGACATCTTGCTGACCAACGGCACGGAATCGACTGTCTGCGTGAACTAGACCCGTTGAGCGGAGGCCCCTGCCCTTCAGCCAAGGTGGCTTGAGATGCAGGCATGGAATCCACCGGGGCGGGGCTTGGCGTGGCAAGTTCGGTGAGATCCACCGCGTAGCGCCTGCGAGCCGGTGCGAGCTCCATGCAGCCAGCGTCCTATCAACCTGAGGCGCGGCTATGCTCATTCCGTAGAAGGCCCTAGCGATCCCGGCCGGGCTACGCTCCCCGCTCTTGCAGGCGGCGATAGAGATTGAGCGACTGGATCAGCAGCAGAGAGCCAACAACCAGTTCCCCTCCGTCCTCGAGAGCTTCGAGTGTGATGTTGAGCGCGGAGCCGTCCTGCGCCAGCACGCGGGCCGCCTGAGCAAGCACATCGACCCCGACCCCGAAGAATGCAAGGAGCACGATAAGGGCAATCAGGACAGACACGTCCTTTTTCATGTCTTCGGGCGCACCGCGCAGTGCGGCAATCACCAGCCCGAAGCAGAGCGCGCCGAACGGAATCAGATAGAGCACTTCGCCGATGTCGTCGCTGTCGAGGCCGAAGGCCGGTTGCAGACCGAGTAGCGCAACCAACATGTCCCCCGCCGCCTCGTGGATCTCGGCCCAATCGTCGATCAGCAGCATCAGAAAGACACTCAACAGGTACTTCAGCCACGCGGATGGCGCACGCCAGTTGGCAGCAAAGAAGATCCCGCAGATCGCCAGCCACTTGAGGTAGAGGTAGAGGCTCCCGATCCCGTCGCGGCGCCCGAGGTTCAGATCTTTCGGCATGTCGAAGCCGGATTGTGCCCCCTCCAGCCACGCCGCGACCACGAAGCTCGCAATCACGACGGCATCGATCAGTAAGAGTGCGGCCAGAAGACGGCGGGTCGTCATGGGAGCAGGGATCGGTGTGGTTGGCGGATTGGATGCAGATACGCCCATGCTCGCCGACATGCCAGAGCGCGTCTGTGATGGGCGTCGATGCTGCGCCGACGAACAAAGGAACGCCCTGCTCGATTTGCGCAAGGCGCGCTTTGCCCGTGGCATGCCACTGAGAGGCCCTCCGATCGCGACCATAGGGCGACCTGCGCAGCCGGTCCGCGAAGCCCCGGGCGACGCCCTAGTAGACCTTTGGCACGTAGAGCTCGTCCGGCAGGACCTTGCGCTCGTAGTCAGGGTTGAAAACGCGATCCGGCAGGACGGGCTTGTCGGAAGGCACATCCTCGTAGGGGATCTTCGACAGGATGTGCTCCATGCAGTTCAGACGCTCACGCTTCTTGTCGTTGCCTTCCACGATGTACCATGGCGCTTCGGTGATATTGGTGCGCTCGAACATGTCCTCCTTCGCCTTCGTATACTGCTCCCAGCGGATCCGGCTCTGCAGATCCATCGGTGACAGTTTCCACTGCTTCATCGGGTCGTGGATGCGCACCAGAAAGCGGAGCTGCTGCTCCTGATCCGTAATCGAGAACCAGTACTTCAGCAGGATCGTATCGTTGCGCACGAGCATCCGCTCGAACTCGACGACATCGCGAAAAAACATTTCTACCTGCTGTTCGGTGGCAAAGCCCATGACCCGCTCCACCCCGGCGCGGTTGTACCACGAGCGGTCAAAGAGCACGATCTCACCGCCCGCAGGCAGGTGGGGCACGTAGCGCTGGAAGTACCATTGCGTCTTTTCCCGCTCGTTCGGGGCCGGCAGCGCGACCACACGCGCGGTGCGGGGATTCAGTCGCTGGATCACCCGCTTGATGACCCCGCCCTTGCCCGCACTGTCTCGGCCTTCGAACAGGATACAAACCTTCGCGCCGGATTGCTCCACCCAGTCCTGTACCTTGATCATCTCGGCCTGAAGCCGGAGCAGATTGCGAAAGTAGACCCTTCGGTCGAGGCTGTCGGGATGCTGCTCGCGGTAGATCTTGCGGATCTCCATTGAGAGCATGGGCTCGGAGAACTCCATCTCGAAGGTCTCGTCGAGCGTCTCTTCGAGCTCTGCCTCCAGCCAGTCGCGCTGTTGCGCGCTCAGGTCATGCTCGACATCGTCCATCCTGTCTCTCCCCATCCGACTCTTGCGCGGCCGCGCTGCACGGTGCCCCGGGACCGTTTCGGGCGCGGCAGTCTGCGCTGAATAGACCGGCCGGGAGGGGGCGGCCTTGTCCTGTGTCAAGAGGTCACCCGGCACTCCGCGCGCCTTCGGGACTAGCTTCGCGGACACGTCCGGAGCCCACCATGGCCCTATCTGGCCTCTCCGCCATTGCCGATCTGCTTGCCGCCCTCGGCGCACTCGTCTCTCTTCTCTTCGTATCGTTTGAGTAGCCGCGCACCGGGCGCGATACGCGACAGGCTCATTGGTGCCAGCTCCTCTGCGAGTACCACGCGTTCAACGGGCCGACGAACGCAGGGCTTTCGCCACTTTCATCATTCGCGCCCGGCGAAACCACCGCTCCCTCAAGCCCGCCGGGCCACTCGGCCTCGGATACTACGCCGAAGAGGGCATTCATGTGATCGCGAACTCCTACAAACACGCGGCGCCCGTGCCCGGAACGCTCAAGGGGCTGGAATGGGCGGTCAACCGGCGCACCCACGGCCACCTCGATTTTCCCCGCGCAGGGTCGTAGTAGGCCAGCAATAAGCGCGCAGTGCCGTTTATGCCGGGCACCTAAGCGCGTGTGGACGCGATCCTCGCACGCTTTGACACGCGGGCCCCGCCATCGAAAAGGAAACCAGTGACATGAAGATCAACCACCTCATTGTTGACGAGGCCGGTGAAAGCCATTGGCGGGACGTCGAGATCACGCTTCAGGAGCGCACGTTTGCTCCGCCCGCCAAGGGTATCCTTGTCTCCGAGCCCGAAGCGGCGAAGGCCGCCGTCTTCCTCAAGCTGCCCGCAGGTTGGGACGAGCCCGCCCATCCGTCGCCGATCCCACAGACCCTGATCTGCACCGCGGGCGCCGTGGAGGTGACGGCAAGTGACGGCGAGATCCGTCGTATCGGCAAGGGTGACATCTGGCGGATGGACGACCTGCACGGGAAGGGGCATCACACCCGTGTGGTGAGCGACGACGACTTCGACTGCGTGATCGTGCAGTTCGCATGAGCGGCGCAGGCCAGCGCTATCGCCCGGACAGTTCGGCGGCCTCGATGCGGCGCAGGAACGCGCCATCGGCGTCAAAGAGCAGGATGTCGCCCGCATCCGTCACCACGGCCCACCATCCGGGCCCTGCCGTCACAGCTTGCGGCACCGCGCCTTCGGGCAGTGCAAGTGCCTCTGGCAGGTTCGGCACCGTCGGCGCGCTGGAAGCGCCCGGCAGACGCGTGTAGAGCAGCGCCACCATGGCCACGATGCCAATGATCATCGTGGCCGTCAGCAAGGTGACCAGAACGCGCAGGAATCGCAGGCCACGCAGATCGGCGGGCGCGGGTTCGGGCGCATCAGGGGTCTCGTGGAGGTCGGACATGTCAGGCACGCTCCCGCAAGCTGGCCGGGTGGTACGAGTGGTGATTGGCGCCACCCCGCCGCCGCGCCTCGATAAGGCATTGGCGCGCGACGTGCCAGAGGAGGCCGCGCTCTCGCGCTCGCGCTTGGCGCGGCTGATCGGTGAAGGCGCTGTGTCGCGCGCCGGAGAGGTCCTGACGGACGCGCGCGCCCGCGTGTCCGAGGGGGACATTCTGGAGATCGCCGTTCCCGACGCCGCCGAGGCCGAAACCCGGGCAGAAGACATCCCGCTGGATATCGTGTTCGAGGATGACGACCTGGTGGTGGTGAACAAACCCGTCGGTATGGTCGTGCACCCTGCCCCGGGGACGCCTTCGGGTACCCTCGTCAACGCTCTCCTGGCCCATTGCGGGGCGCACTTGTCGGGGGTTGGCGGAGTGCGGCGGCCCGGGATCGTCCACCGGATCGACAAGGATACCTCCGGCTTGATCGTCGCCGCGAAGTCCGACGCCGCGCATCATGGCCTTGCCGCCCAGTTCGAGGCGCACACCGTCAAACGCGAATACGCCGCGCTTTGCCATGGCGTACCTTCGCCCGCCGATCCGCGCCTCGGGGGCTTGCGCGGTGTAAAGTGGGAGGTCGGGGGGACTCTCCGGATCACCACCCAGCTCGACCGGCATCGAACCGATCGTCAGCGTCAGGCCGTGGTCTGGGACAGGGGGCGCCACGCCGTCACCCGCGCGCGTGTGCGCGAGCCCTTTGGCGCACCGGGGGCGGCCGCGCTTCTCGCCTGCCGTCTTGAAACCGGGCGCACTCACCAGATCCGGGTGCACCTCTCCTATGCAGGCCACGCCCTGATTGGCGACGACACCTACGGGGGGCGCCGCCGGGCATCTGCCAAAGCCCTTGGCCCCGCCGCCGCCGCCGCCGTCGATGCCTTTCCCCGGCAAGCCCTGCACGCCGCACTTCTCGGCTTCGAGCATCCCCTCTCCGGCCAGAGGCTGGACTTCGAGAGCCCGCTGCCAGCCGACATGGCCGCGCTGTCGGAAAAACTGCGGGCACGGTGAGCTGCAGGAGCCTTCGACACGTTGATGGCAACCCGGCGCCAGCCAGAAACTGTAACAATCGGCAAAGCGCCGTGAAGTCAGGTTTCACTGTCTATCGTGCAGCAATGCACGCATCTATGTTCATCCTCGACAACACTTGGGGGATTGAACCGGCTTCCACCGGATCCCATATGTTAATACAATGAACATCAAGGGCGGCCATAAAGGCTTTGCACAGCCGCCCCAACAGGTCGAGAGGGTCCGCCCATGAGCTCTTATGCCAATCTGCCCGCACCGTCGCCGGAACAGGGCCTGAACCGCTACATGCAGGAAATCCGCAAGTTTCCGATGCTGGAGCCCGAGCAGGAATACATGCTCGCCAAGCGCTGGGCCGACCATCAGGATACGGAGGCCGCCCACAAGATGGTGACGAGCCACCTGCGTCTCGCCGCCAAGATCGCGATGGGATACCGTGGCTACGGCCTGCCGCAGGCCGAGGTCATTTCGGAGGCCAATGTGGGCCTCATGCAAGCCGTGAAGCGTTTCGACCCCGAGAAAGGCTTTCGCCTGGCGACCTACGCCATGTGGTGGATCCGTGCCGCGATCCAGGAGTACATCCTGCGCTCGTGGAGCCTCGTGAAGCTGGGCACGACCTCGGCCCAGAAGAAGCTCTTCTTCAACCTGCGCAAGGCCAAGAGCCGCATCGGTGCGCTCGAGGATGGAGACCTGCGCCCCGAGAACGTCGCGCGCATCGCCAAGGATCTGGGCGTGACCGAAGCCGAGGTGATCTCGATGAATCGTCGCCTCTCGGGCGGTGACGCGTCTCTTAACGCGACCATCGGCTCCGACGACGACGGCTCCGCCCAGTGGCAGGACTGGCTTGAGGATGAGGATGCCAATCAGGCCGAAGCCTATGCCGAAGCCGACGAGATGAACCTGCGGCGCGAGCTTCTGGCGCAGGCGATGGATGTGCTGAATGACCGGGAGAAGGACATTCTCACCCAGCGCCGACTGACAGAACCGTCTGTCACGCTGGAGGATCTTTCGGGAACGTACGGCGTGAGCCGCGAGCGCATCCGCCAGATCGAAGTGCGCGCCTTCGACAAGTTGCAGGAGCGCATGCAGGAACTGGCCCGCGAAAAAGGGCTTGGTGCCGAAGCGGCCTGATCGCGCGCACCCGTCGGGCGCAGCGCGACAGGCAAGCCGCCTAACCTCTGCAAAGCGAAACAGGGCCGCGACGGGATCATCCGCCGCGGCCCTGCGCTATTCGGCTGATCGGTATTGAGGCGACGACGGCCGTTTTTGCCACGCGGTGCTCTGGTCGCGTCACGGAGGGCCCGCGCTGTCAGGGCGTTGAGCCGCTCTGCGCATACGCGCGCAGAGTGGCGCTGACGCCATCCTGCCAGAGCGCTGTCAGCCAGCGCTCGAACGCCGCCGCAAACCGCGCGTCCTGCGCGAGATCGCCATAAAGATGCGACTGCTCGAGCCATGCCTGAGGCCGCGAACGCGTCGCTTCTGAGACCGCTTGCAGTGCATCCCAGTTCGGGTCGTTGGCCTCGATGACCGAGCCATCCTCCCGCGTGCCAGCGCACATCCGCGCCCAAAGCGCTTCGACAAGGCTCAAGCCTTCGACCGGCCCGCCTGCAGCCAAGGCATCTCGCACGATTGGCAAAACGAAACCCGCGTGCTTCGAGGACCCGTCGAAAGCCACCCGGCGCGTCGTATCCCGGATCGCCGGATTGGCGAAACGTGTTTCGATCAGCTCGACATAATCGAGTGGCTCCATCCCGGGCACCGCATGGACATAGGGCGCGATCTCCTCGCGCTGCACCTTGCGGAAAAGCCCGGCGATCAGCGGGTTAGCCATGCAATCGGCGATGTTGCTTGCACCCAGTAGCTCACCGGCATTGGCCAGGACATTGTGTCCGGCGTTCAGGATGCGGATCTTCATCGCCTCGTAATCGTGCACGCGGTCCGTGAACGTCGCTCCGACCGCGTCCCAATCCGGGCGGCCCGCGCAAAAGGCGTCTTCGATCACCCATTGACGGAAGTTCTCGTGTGTCACGGGAGCTGTATCCTCAACACCGAGGGCACGCGCCTGAGCGATTTCGGCCGGGCCAGTGGCAGGCACGATGCAATCGACCATGGAGTTGGGGAAAGTACACTCGGCGTCAATCCACGCGGCAAGGTCAGGATCGCTCAGCTGCGCGAGGGAGACAACCGTTGCGCGCGTGATATTGCCGTTGCCCTGCAAGTTGTCGCAACTCTGGATCGTGAAGGGGCCTGTCCCGGCGGCACGCCGCGACGAGAGAGCCGCGACGATCGCCCCGAAAGCGGTGCGCGGTGACGCCGGATTGGCGGCATCGAACACGATGTCGGGGTGCGATGGATCGAACTCCGCTGTTGCGGGGTCGACGTAGTACCCCCCCTCGGTCACTGTCAGCGATACGATCTTCGTGCCGGCGTTTGCCATCTGCGCGATCAGCGCGGCGTTGGAGTCTTCCACCGGCAGAAAATCTATCATCGCGCCGCATACCTCGGCGGACGTGCCGTCCGGGCGCAACTCGACCAGGGTTGTCAGGCAATCCTGTGCGAGAAGCTTTTCGCGCATCGCAGCATCGCCCGGCCGAACGCCCGCGCCTACGATCGCCCAGTCAAGGGCGCTTCCCTCCTGCATCAGACGATGCAGGTACCACGCCTGGTGCGCGCGATGGAAATTGCCCACCCCGATATGAACGATGCCCGGGGTCAGCGCCGAACGGTCATAGCGTGGCACCGAGATCTCGGGCGCCAACTGGCCGATTGTTGCATCGGACAGGTCGGTGACAGGCGTGTCCCCGGCGATGGGATTTTTCAATTCATCCATTGTCCGCCATCCACGTTGTAAGTTTGGGCGACGACATAGCGCGCCTCGTCCGTTGCAAGAAATACCGCCATCCCCGTGAGATCTTCCGGAACGCCCATGCGCCCGAAAGGCACCCCGGCGCCCACCTCGCGTTTCTTCTCGCCGGGTGCCTTGCCTTCGTACTTGGCAAAGAAGGCATCGACGCCATCCCAGTGCTCGCCATCCACAACACCGGGGGATATCGCGTTCACATTGATGCCATGGGCGATCAGGTTGAGCCCTGCGGATTGGGTGAGCGAGATGATCGCCGCCTTGGTGGCACAGTAAACCGCGACAAGAGACTCGCCCCGCCGCCCGGCCTGGCTGGCCATGTTGATGATCTTGCCCCCTTTGCCACGCTCGATCATGTGGCGCGCGACCGCCTGCAGGGTAAAGAGCGTGCCGCTGACATTTATGTCGAAGACACGCTGGTAGTCCGCGCGGTCGATCTCGACGATGGGGGCCGCACTGAAGACGGCGGCGTTGTTGATCAGGATGTCGATCCCGCCAAACTCGGAAACACATGCCTCGACGGCGGCGTCGATACTCTCCTGCCGGGTGACATCGAGCGGGACAGCGATCGCCCCGATCTGGTCGGCGGTGGTGCGGGCGCGATCCATGTCGATGTCGCCGATGGCGACCCGCGCACCCTCGCGGAGATAGGTCTCCGCGAAGGCCCGCCCGATCCCGCGGGCGGCACCGGTGATCAGTGCCGTTTTGCCCGCGAGCCGTGTCATGCCAAGCGCAGGCCCTGCGCGTCGAACTTGTGGAACAGGTCGGCCCGCGGATTGAGGCCGATCCGGTCGCCATGACGCAAGTTGACCTCGCCCGTGGCGCGAACGGTGATCGTTTCCGCGAGCCCTGTTTCGTGGATATGGAAGAACGTGTCCGATCCAAGGTGCTCTGCCACGCCGACCGTGCCTGACCACGTGCCGCCATCGCCGGGCTCGACATCAATATGCTCGGGGCGGATTCCGATCGTGTGGGCGTTGTGCTTTTGCGCCTCGCTCCCCTCGATCAGGTTCATCTTGGGCGACCCGATGAAACCGGCAACAAACTTGTTGCGCGGGGTGTGGTAGAGCTCGAGCGGCGAGCCGACCTGCTCGATGACGCCAGCTTGCAGCACGACGATCTTGTCCGCCATGGTCATGGCTTCGACCTGGTCATGGGTGACGTAGATCATCGTGGTATCGAGCCGCTTGTGCAGCTCCGAGATCTCCAGCCGCATGCCAACGCGTAAGGCCGCATCGAGATTCGAGAGCGGTTCGTCGAAGAGGAAGGCCGCGGGTTCCCGCACAATGGCCCGCCCGATGGCGACACGCTGGCGCTGACCACCGGAGAGCTGGCCCGGCCGGCGTTCCAGATAGTCGGTGAGGTTGAGCGCCTTGGCCGCAGCTTCGATCCGTCGGTTCTGCTCATCCTGCGGGATACCGGCCATGCGCATCGGGAAGGCGATATTCTTCCGGACCGTCATGTGCGGGTAGAGCGCGTAGGATTGGAAGACCATCGCCAGACCGCGCTTGGCGGGCGGGATATCGGTAGCGTCGTTGCCATCGATTTTGATGGTCCCCGCGGAGATGTCTTCGAGCCCGGCGATCAGCCGCAGGAGCGTGGACTTGCCACACCCCGAGGGGCCGACGAACACGCAGAACTCTCCGTCTTCGATTGTCAGGTCCAGCGGCGGGATGACATTCACATCCCCGAAGCTTTTCGACACTTGTTCCAGAGCAATACGTCCCATGTCTCAGGCTCCTTATTTCACCGCGCCAAACGTCAGGCCGCGGACGAGTTGTTTCTGGCTGAACCAGCCAAGGATGAGGATTGGCGCGATGGCCATTGTCGAGGCCGCACTCAGCTTTGCGAAGAAGAGACCCTCGGGGCTTGAGTAGCTCGCGATGAAGGCCGTCAGGGGTGCTGCATCGACAGCCGTCAGGTTGAGCGTCCAGAAGGCTTCGTTCCACGCCAGGATGAAGTTCAAGAGCAGGGTCGAAGCGATCCCGGGAATGGCCATGGGCGTGAGCACGTAGAGGATTTCCTCCTTCAGAGACGCCCCGTCCATCCGCGCGGCTTCCAGGATCTCGCCCGGGATTTCGCGGAAGTAGGTGTAGAGCATCCAGACGATGATCGGCAGGTTGATCAGCATCAGGATGATGACCAGAGCCAGGCGATTGTCGAGTATTCCGAGCTGGATGCAGATCAGGTAGATCGGGTAGAGCACGCCGACCGCCGGGAGCATCTTTGTCGAGAGCATCCAGAGCAGGATGTCCTTGGTGCGCTGCGAGGGCACGAAAGCCATCGACCATGCCGCGGGAACCGCGATGATGATCCCCAGGACCGTGGAACCACCGGCGATGATCACCGAGTTCCACAGAAAGCGCATGTAGTCGGAGCGCTCCTGGACGACCCGGTAGTTTTCGAGCGTCCACTCAAAGCCGAGGAAGATCGGCGGGCTTGCGATCGCTTGCGCCTCGGTCTTGAAGCTCGTCAGGATCGTCCAGAGGATGGGGAAGAAGATCAGCAAGCCAACTGCCCATGCGGCGGCGGTGTTGATCACTTTGCGTTGTGACGTGACGGTGCGGGCCATTGTTCTCTCTCCTCACCGGTCCAGGTTTTTGCCGACGATGCGCATCAGGAAGATGGCAACGATGTTGGCCAGGATGATCGCGTAGACCCCGCCCGCTGAACCGAGCCCGACATTCTGGCTCTCCAACACGCGCTGGAAGATCAGGTAAGTCAGGGTTCGGGTACCGAAGGCGCCGCCCGTGGTGACGAAGATCTCAGCAAAGATAGACAGCAAGAAAATCGTCTGGATCAGGATCACGATGGTAATCGCGCGCGCCAGGTGCGGCAGGATGATGAAGCCGAAGCGGCTGACGGGCGAAGCGCCGTCCATCTCCGCGGCCTCGAGCTGTTCGCTGTCGAGCGACTGGATCGCTGTCAGCAAGATGAGCGTCGCGAACGGCAGCCATTGCCACGATACGATCAAGACAATCGAGCCCAGCGGCATGTCGCTCAACCAGACCACGGGTTCGGCTCCGAAGAAGCGCCAAAGATGCGCCAGCAAGCCGTTCACGGGATCCATGAACATGTTCTTCCAGACCAGTGCCGAGACCGTGGGCATCACGAAGAAGGGTGCGATGACGAGGATACGCACGGCCCCCTGCCCCCACATCGGCTGGTCCAGCAGCATCGCAAGAAGGATGCCGAAGACCACGGTGATCAGGAGGACGCCCCCGACAATCACCAGCGTGGTCTGCACGCTCGGCCAGAACGAGCTGGACGACACGAAGCGCACGTAGTTGTCGAACCCCGCCCATCCGGGCTCTCTATCCGGACGTAGCGGGAAGTAATTCCGGAACGAGAAATAGAGTGTCATCGTCAGGGGAACGAGCATCCAGCCCAAAAGCAGGACCACGGCGGGTGCCATCATGAGGCGGGCTGCGGAGCGGGAGTGTTGGGTAGCCATGGCGCACGACCTCTCTGTGCAGGCCCTCGGCATTTTGCGGGGCCGGCCTGCAGGAAGAATTGCAGATAAAAGGGGGGGCAGTTAGATGCGGGGGCGGTGGATATCCGCCCCCGCGGGAGGAAAGCTTAGTAGCCTGCGGCTTCCATTTCCTCGATCGTGATCTCTTGCGCTTTGGCAAGAGCTTCTTCGATGGTCTGCTGGCCTGCATAGGCAGCCGAGAACTCCTGGCTCACCTGCGTGGCGATACCGGCGAACTCAGGGATCGCGGCGAACTGGATGCCGACATAGGGAACGGGATCCACGGTCGGGTTGTTCGGATCGGCAGACAGGATCGAGTCGAGCGTCTTCTGTGCGAACGGCACGGCCTGATACTCGGGGTTCTCGTAGAGCGACACACGTGCGCCCGGAGGAACGTTGGCCCAGCCTTCGTTAGCCGCGACGAGCTCGATGTAGGTCTTCGAGGTTGCCCATTCGATGAACTGCTTGGCTTCGGCCTCCTGCTGCGTGCCTGCGGGCACCGCGAGCGCCCAGGCCCAGAGCCAGTTGGAGCGCTTGCCGAGACCAGTGTCAGGCGCCAGCGCAAAACCGACGCTGTCGGCCACCGTCGAGTCGGTGGGGTTCGTTACGAAGGACGCGGCCACGGTCGCATCGATCCACATCCCGCACTTGCCTTGCTGGAAGAGCGACAGGTTCTCGTTGAAGCCGTTGGTGGCAAAACCGGCGGGGCCAGATTCGCTCATCATGCCGTAGTAGAAGTTCAGCGTGTCCGCCCAGGGCTGGGTGTCGAACTGAGGCATCCAGTTCTCATCGAACCAGCGCGCACCGAAGGAGTTCGACATCGCGGTGATGAAGGCACCACCCTCGCCCCAGCCGGCCTTGCCGCGCAGGCAGATACCGTTGATGTCCGCATCGCGGTCGGTCATGGCGGCGGCGGCTTCGCGGATGAACTCCCATGTCGGCGCATCCGGCATTTCCATGCCAGCGGCTTCCATCAGGTCGGTGCGGTACATGATCATCGAGCTTTCGCCGTAGAACGGTGCCGCGTAGAGCGTGCCGTCATGGCTCAGGCCACCGGACATGGCCGGCAGAATGTCATCGACGTCGTACTCGGCCGACAGATCGTCGAGCGGAACGAGCCAGCCATTGGCGCCCCAGATCGGCGTTTCGTACATGCCGATCGTCATGATGTCGAACTGGCCACCCTTGGTGGTGATGTCAGTCGTAACTCGCTGACGCAGAACGTTTTCTTCGAGGGTGACCCACTCGACGCCAATTCCGGTTTCTGCCGTGAACTGGTCCGAGTAGCCCTGCATGCGGATCATGTCGCCGTTGTTGACGGTCGCGATCGTGATCGTTGAGTCCTGTGCCATCGCCGCAGCTGTGCAAAGCGACAGTGCCGTTGTGGCGCTCAGAATGCGCGTAAGAGACATCCGATTCCTCCCTAGACTGGATGTTATGAGAATACCTTAGGGGCAATCCGCTTTGCGCGTCAAGCCAAAACTTTACGCGCGATAATTATGCGGATTTCCGCATGACCAACGCTCCGTCGAAGAGCGTGGATTCCTTGACTGACGGCCGCTCCCCGGCCGCAATGATCGACAACAGAAGGTCGAGACTGCACTGCGCGATCTGGTTGTAATCCTGCGCAACGGTCGTGAGTGACGGGCAAGTGAACTGCGCGTAGGGGTGGTCGTCGTGCCCCGCCACGCGCAAGGCGTGGCCGTGCCCGATGCCAACCCGATATCCGTGCTCGTAGGCCGCAGCCAGCACGCCGATCGCAAGGCGGTCGTTGCTGCAAAAGAGCGTCCCGGAGGGCAGTTTGCGCTCCGTCATCAGCTGCCCCGCCGCCACGCGCGCGATCCCTTCAAAGTCCCAGCCGGCGCCCTCGATGGCAATGACCATCGGCTCCAACCCAAGCTTTCGCATCGCGGTCTCATACGCCGCACGGCGCTTGTTGGCATTGGGATTCGGCGCGTTCTGCATATCGAACAAGGCAGGCGGCTCGCCCGACCGCGCCAGGTATTCAACAACCAGTTCGGTGCTTTGCGCATGGTCCGTTCCGAACATTGCATCGCCCACGCCCTCGACATCGCAGTCAAAGAGAACGGTCGGAACCTGTTCGCAGAACGCCGCAAGATCATCGCGGCGGGATCGTCGCCCCAGCGGCGCCAGCAACACCCCCGCAGGCCGGATGCCACGCAAACTCTCGAGGTTCTCGATCTCGCGGTCCGGATCTCCATGCGAGCTGAGCAGGATCGGATTGAACCCGGAATGCGCGCATAGCGGTTCGAGCGTACGCGCGACTTCCGCAAAGAACGGGTCGGCAAGGTAGGGCACGACGATGCCGATGTTCCGCGTCAACTGCCTGTTCTGATTGATGGCGTAAATATTTGGCGTGTAGTCATAGAGCTGGAGCGCCGCCTCGATCCGTTCCCGCGTTGACTCGCGTACAGTCTTTGGATCGTTAAAATACTTGGAAAGCGTTGGGCGCGAGATTCCACTGAGAGTCGCGAACTCTTCCATCGTCTTTACACGTTGTACCTGCATGCAAGGGCCTCCGAGCCACCGCCCAGTGTGCGGGGGGGGGGCAGAATAAATCTTTTCGCGCGCAAATGTAATCGTGCCGTCGGCACACCCCTCGTGTCAAGCCGGGCGCGACAACGATGCCAAGGAAAGCTCGCACAGCTTGAGACAACGTGAGTGCCGCCCGCCAAGGCTCACACGAGCTCCACACGCGACCACCATCCCCGGCAAGGCAGCGCCCACTTGACGCGCCGTTCAATCCCGGCACCCATGCCGGTAAGAGAGCCCGATGGCCACAGGGCACGGCGTCGGCTCACAGACCTCAGGAGGCGGACGGTTCGGCATGCCTGCACTTGGCGGAACAAGACACCAACCCAACGCAACTGGCCCCACCACCGACAACCGGTGGTCTCCGGCCTCCCGAAGAGCGAGCGCTTCAGAACCTGCCTCACGCCAACCAGTGCAGGACAGAGCATGAAAATCACGTCCATCACCATCTTCCAGCGGGACCTGCCCCTCGAACATCCCTATTGGCTGTCAGGCGGGCGACTGAAGTTCGAGGTCCTCGACGCGACATTCGTCAGGATCGAAACCGATGAAGGTCTGACAGGGTGGGGCGAGGGCACGCCCTGGGGCCACACTTATGTCCCGGCGCACGGCCCCGGTATCCGAGCCGGCATTCAGACCATGGCGCCTTCTCTCCTCGGACTGGACCCGCGCCAAGTGCTTCGCGTCGAGCGGGCGATGGATCTCGCCCTCCCCGGCCACCTCTATGCGAAGGCTCCGGTCGACATGGCCTGCTGGGATATCGCGGGCCAGGCCGCAGGGCTTCCCATTGCCGATCTCATGGGCGGCGGCTCCCGTACGCCGCGCCCGATCGCATCATCCGTCGGCGCCAAAACGGCGCAGGAGACCCGCGCCGTGATCGACCGCTACCGCGCGCGCGGCTACATTGCCCATTCCGTCAAGATCGGGGGAGACGTCGCCCGCGACATCGCCCGCATCCGCGATGTCGAGGCGTATCGCGAGCCCGGCGATCTCGTGCTCTATGACGTCAATCGCGGCTGGACACGGCAACAGGCGCTCCGCGTAATGCACGCGGTCCAGGACCTCCACGTGATGGTCGAGCAACCCTGCGAAACGCTCGACGACATCGCCGCAATCGCGCCGCGCCACTGCACCCCTGTCTCGGTCGACGAAAGCCTCGTCACCCTTCAGGACGCGACCCGCATCGCCCGGGACGGGATCGCAGAGGTGTTCGGCATCAAGCTCAATCGCGTGGGCGGCCTGACCAGGGCCGCCCGCATGCGCGACGTCGCGCTAGCGCATGGGATCGACATGTTCGTTATGGCCACCGGAGGCACGGTCCTGGCCGACACCGAAGCGCTGCACCTCGCAGCGACAATCCCGGACGTGCATTGCCACGCGGTCTGGGCCTGCCAGGACATGATCACCGCCGAAATCGCGGAGGGCGCCGGCCCCCGCAATGCCAAGGGTCACCTGACCCTGCCCGAAGCCCCCGGCCTCGGCGTACACCCCAACCCGAACACCCTCGGCGATCCCGTCGCCCACTACCGCGGATAGCGGCCGATCCCGATCATCCCGGGCCCGGCGCGGCTCCGAGCCCCCCGTATCACAACCGATCCAACACAAGGCGACACCCACCGAGCCATTGCGTCGACCGCCAAGCCGGAGCTCCCCGCCGCCCCTTCATCTTGGCCCAAATACCTCATCCCACCGCCCCAAAAAGAAACCCTGGCCCACGCAGCGCGCGGACCGGGGCCAGTGATCGAAACATGCAAAACCCGCTTCGAAGAGGTCAGGCCGCTGCGACCATCTCTTCGGAAACGCTCCAGAGCCGCTCTGCGGCGTCGCTGTCGAGGGCATAGGGGCGCACCCGGCTGAAATCTTCCGTTGCCTCCTCGATCGGCGCGATCTGGACATCTGCGAGATACGCACCGCCCTTGCCAACCAGTTCAGGCGCCGTCGCCGCGTAGACCTGGGTCGCGGCCCCTTGCGGGATCGACTTCACCGGGATCGCGCCGGATTCGATGCCTCCTGAAAACATCGCGATGTCCTCTTCGGTCATGTGGCGCGCAAGCTCGGTCTGGATCACGCCCGGGTGCACGGCAAACGCCTCCGCGCCCTTCTCCTTGAGCCGTGCGTTCAGACCCACCGCGAAGAGCGCGTTCGCTGTCTTCGACTGACCGTAGGCCGCCCACTTGTCATAGTCCTTCGACTTGAAGCCGATGTCGTCGAACATCACGGGCGCGAACTGGTGCGCCGACGAGCTGAGCGCCACAACACGGCTTCCCGCGCCAAGCGCTGGCATCAGCAGAGTCGTCATCAGGAAATGACCGAGGTGGTTGGAGCCAAACTGAAGCTCGAAGCCATCGCTCGTTTCCATGTAAGGGCTCGCCATCACACCCGCATTGTTGATCAGGATGTCGATGCGCGGGTGCGCCTCCAGAACGCGCTCGGCGAAGGCGCGGATCGAGGTGAAGGAGCCCAGCTCAAGCTCCTCGACCGACACGTCGCCGTCGATCCGATCCGCTACGGCCTGCGCTTTCTCGAGATTGCGCCCCGTGATCGTGACCTTGGCGCCTTTCGCGGCCATCGCGCGGGCACTTTCCTCCCCGAGGCCGCTGGTGCCGCCCGTGATCACGACAGTCTTTCCCGTCAGGTCTATGCCATCGAGCACCTCGTCGGTGGTCGTGTCTTTGTTGAATGCAGTGCGGTCGGTCATGGGAGTATCTCCTCGAGGAAAGCGATACGACAAAACTTGTCTCTTTGTCTAATTTGACATCTGGTGACCAAATGTCAATATGTCTTCCATGGAAAATCGCGAACGCAATATCCTGGAAGCCGCGACGCGGGTGTTTCTGCGCTATGGCGTGAAACGCGCCAGCATGGGCGACATCGCGGCCGAAGCCGGGGTCGCACGCCAGACGCTCTACAACTCCTATACCAACAAGGATGACATCCTGCGCGGCTCGATCCGCATGTTCGGGCTGGATGCCATGGCCGCTATCGAAGCAGGCCTGAACGAACGCTCCGATCCGGCAGAGCAGGTGCGCCTCGTTTTCGAGGAGATGGCCGTAAAACCCTACAGCTTCCTGCATTCTTCGCCAAACGCCAGCGACCTGATCGAGGGCTACAACGATGCCGGCCGCAACGAGATGGAGGAGAACTATGCTTCGTTTCAGGCCGTGCTGGCGCGGATCTTTGCCCCGCACGAGGCCGCCCTCGCCTCGCGTGACCTGACGCCCGACAAGCTGGCAGAGATCGTGCGCCGCGCCGCGGCTGCCTACAAGCACCAGGCGCGCGACGAGGCACACCTGAATGTCCTGCTGGAGGGGTTGCTCGCCTTGGCCGCGAGCGTGACAGAGCCCGTGCCCGAGCGCGTCGGAAGCGCCTGACTACAACACAGCCAGCCGCCCGGCTCTGGGGTGGGCACCGGCAGAGGCCGCGCCCATGGGATCAACAACAAAGCGAGCTTCGGCGTCGGCGCCAGACTCAGCGTCAGCGCCAGACTAAGCGTCAGCCTCGGTGTCAGCGACGCTCAACTGCACAGGGCGGACTTGGCCAGCCTCATGCCGAAACATGCGGCACCGCAAGGGCGATCACCCCGACAGCGACCAGCGACAGCGCCCAGACCACATCAAGGTTGATCCATGTGCGCGAGAGGAACTTCAGCCCGACCCAGAAGTAGAACACCGCCGCGAGCGCACCGCCGACAACAACCATCGCCAGCGTATGCACCCCAGCCACAAGGAGCGCCGTCCCCGCGTTGCCCGCCATCAGCGAAAGCGCCGCCTGGTGCCCGGCATCGAGGTCTTCGGTGCGGCACAGCCCGAGGTACATGGGCACCAGCATCAGCCCTGCCCCGTGCGCGAGCGCCGCGAGAAAGGACCACAGCGCGAGGCGCGTGGGCGGCACGCGGGACAGAAAGCGCGGATGGCGCCGGTTGATCAGAAGGTACACGCCCATGGTGATGACGAGCGCGGCGGCCACCGTCCGGATCTCTTGTTCCCATTCCACCAGCGACGTCATGGCTGCAAACGGCAGCAGGATCACCGTCATCGACACGAAATGCCCCACCGCGAGCGCCGCCAGCGCCCAGCCGAGAGCCTGCGCACGGCGCTCCATCAGGGCGGACGAGACGGCAAGCGGCCAACCCATCCCGGGGTTGAGGCCGTGATAGAGGCCAATGCCGACGACGGCCCACCACAGGGCCGCCGTCTCCATGAGGTCTGTCACCTCAGGCCGAGGGGTAGCAGAAGCTGTCCGTCGAACAGTCCCCGCCTTCGAGGCGGATCTGGTGGCTGCGGTAGCCCTCCGGGAACTCCACCCAGAAGCGCTCCTCGAGCGTGAGCCCGCCGCCCTTGCCGACATTGGCCATGACCATCGCCGCCCCGCCTTCGCCGGGGTAGAACTGGTCGTCCCACGTAGAGTAGAGCGAGTTCGTCCAGTAGACGCGCTTGCCGTCGCGGCTGATCTCGACCATCTGCGGCCCGTAGCCAAAGGTCTTGCCGTTGGGATGCGGGGTTTTCTTGACGATGCCGCCGATCTCGACCTTCCCGGCGAGCTTGGGGTTCATCGGGTCGGACACATCGTACTGGTGCATCTCGCCGGTGCCCCAGCACGCCACGTAGAGGAACTGATCGTCGAGGCTGAGGTCGATGTCGGTCACCAGCGGGGGAACGGCCCCGAAGCCCTTCAGCAGCTCCGGCAGGTCATCGGCATCCGCGGGCTGCGGATCGATGGTGATCGTTTTCTTGGCCTCGAACGTGCCATCGTCGTTCTGCCACCATGTGAAGATCGCGCCTTGCAGGTTGGTCGTGTCGACCACCACGCCGCAGAACCCGTGCCGTTTGACCGGATCATGCGCGGGCCGGATCTCCAGCGCCATCTGGTGGTTGGCACCGAGGTCGATGGTCTGGACGTTCTTGCGTTCGCGCAGGTTCCAGAAGTGGATCTTGTGCCCGTACTTGTTGGAGAGAAGATCCTCCGCGACGATTCCGTTCTCGAACTGCGGAGGCAAGCCCCATTCGGAGCTGACCATGTAGTCGCGCGGCAGGTTCCACCAGAAATCGTAGTGCTTGTCCTGCTCGCCGCGGTCCATTTCGTAGCGGCCGAGGATGTCGAACGTCTCGCAGTCGAGAATGAAGATCCCCGGAGGGCCATCGGTGCCGTCTTCGCCGCCGCCCCCTAGTGTCGAAACGTAGATGCCCTCGGGCCCGCAATGGATGGTGTGGGGGCGGGAATAGCCGGTCTTGGAGAACACCTCTTCGGGTTCGATGATCTTGTGGATCTTGGCCTTCAGCGGCTCTTTCACGTCGATCACGTAGATACGGGACGAGCGGATGCCCGGAATGATCAGGTAGCGGCGCTCCAGAAAGGCGTGACCGCTCAGCGGCGACAGCGAGGAAGAGCAGGCGTTCCAGCCAAAATGGTGAAACTCGTCGCCGGTGTTGGGCATGATGACACTGTGGACGATCTGTCCATAGGTCTCTGACGACGGGTTCACGTCGACAACGGCGAGCCCATCGGGTTGCGAGCCATCCGGGCTGAGCATGAGCGTGAAGGCGAGGTTTTCAACCGGCCCCTCCATCGCAAGCTTTGCGGATGGATAGAATGTCGGATCTGGTCTCAGGTTCATGGTGTCCTCCCTATGGTTGCCGCGAAAGCAAGAACCGGCGCGAAGTGTGCGCGCCGGTTCTGCCTAGTTCCAAAACTTCTCGTAGACGGTGGCCCCGCGTGGCCCATCCGGCCCCAGCGCGGTCAACTCGCTGCCCTCGTCCCAGTGCGTCATCCGCACCATGCCGATGGAAACGTTGGTCTGAAAATCCGGGGACCATGCCGCGGATGAGATACGGCCAACCAGCTTGTTGCGGTCCATGAGCGGCCAGTAGCGGTCGCAGGGTCCGATCGGGCCGCCGTCGATGGCGATGGCGCGGATCTGTTGTACCGGACCTTCCTTGGCCACGCGCAGCAGCGCGTCCCGCCCGATACAGCCGATGGCCGTCTGGGTGTTGCAGAACCGGCCAAGACCGCATTCGTGCGGGGTGTTGTCGTCGGTCATGTCGTTGCCGTAGGACAGCAAACCGCTCTCGACCCGTTCGATCCCGTTCGGGCACCCGGCATGAACATCGAAGTCCTTGCCCGCCTCCATGAGCGCATTCCATAAAGGCATGCCGAGATGCGCGCCCTCGACATAGATCTCGAAGCCGCCCTGCTTGGAATAGCCGGACCGCGCCACAACAAGGTGCGTGCCCTGGAATTCGAGGTAGGCGAAACGGAAGAAACGGATGTCGCGCACCTGCTCCCCGAAGACGCGCGCCATCAGGTCGTCAGACCGCGGCCCCTGCACTGCAAGTGGCGAGACGTCCGGCTCGTCGATCAGAACGTCGAGCCGGTAGCCAAAGGCCAGCCCCTTGATCCAGTAGAGCAGGTCGCTGTCGGCCAGCGAGATCCACCAGCGATTCTCGTCGAGCTTGACGGCCACGGGGTCGTTCAGCATCCCGCCCGTCTCGTCGACAACGGGAATGTAGTAGCACTGACCCGGCAGCATCGCGCGCAGATCGCGCGGAGTGAGCAGCTGCACGAGGCGCCCGGCATCCGGGCCGCGCAGCTCAACCTGGCGCTCGCAAGACACATCCCAAACCTGCACCGCCGATTTGAGATGGCGGTAATCCTCCTCGATCGAGCGAAAGACCGTTGGCAGAAGCATGTGATTGTAGACCGTATAGGCCTTGACCCCGGCGGCCTCGACGCCTTCGGAGAACGGTGTCCGCCGCAGGCGGCGCGAGGGTGACAGCATCGCCATTCCCATCAGCCCATCTCCTTGACGCGTTGGCGCAGTTCGAACTTCTGGATCTTGCCGGTCGCGGTCTTGGGAAGCTCCGCAAAGACAACCGACTTCGGCGTCTTGAAGCCCGCCAGATGCTCCTTGCAGAAGGCAATGATGTTGTCGGCATCTTCCGTGGCCCCCGGTCGCAGCTCCACGAAGGCACATGGCGCCTCGCCCCACTTCGGGTGCGGCCGCGCGACGACGGCGGCGGTCTGCACGTCGGGGTGACGATAGAGCACGGCCTCCACCTCCACCGAAGAGACGTTTTCGCCGCCCGAGATGATCACGTCCTTCAGGCGGTCGCGGACCTGGATATACCCGTCCGGATAGACCACAGCCGCGTCGCCGGACCAGAAATAGCCGTCCGTCATCGCTTCGCCGGTGGCGTCCGCGTTCTTGTAATAGCCCTTCATGACGGTGTTGCCCCGGATCGCGATTTCGCCCTGTGTCTCGCCATCGTGCGGCACGGGCTGGCCGGTCGCGCGGTCGATGACCGTGACCTCTTCGACCATCGGCAGCGAGACACCCTGGCGGGCGCGTTGCGCCGCCTGCGTGGCTTGGTCGAGGTCCGCCCAGCTGTCGCGCGGCAGGCATTGGGAAATGTGGCCGTAGGTCTCTGTCAGCCCGTAGACATGCATCACCTCCATGCCCAGCGCGGCCATCCGCTCCAGAATGGCGGGGGGTGGCGGGGCGCCCGCCGTCATCACCTGAAGCGCAGGCGAGAACGCCTCCTTCGGAGCGGCGTCGCTCTCGGCCAGCATTTGCAGGACAACCGGCGCCGCGCCGAAATGAGTCACCCCCTCGCGGGAGATCGCATCAAAGAGATCGGCAGGGGCGTTCGACGCGGGAAAGACCTTCGTACCGCCGAGGATGGCCATCATCCAGGGGTGGCCCCATCCGTTGCAGTGAAACATCGGCACCACGGACATGTAGACCGGGTGATGCGGCATCTGCCACGCCGCCACCGTGCCCAGCGCCATCAGGTAGGCACCGCGGTGATGGTAAACGACGCCCTTGGGGCGGCCAGACGTACCGGACGTGTAGTTGAGCGCAATCGCCTGCCACTCGTCTGCAGGCAACCCGTCGCCCGGGATCGGGTCTGCGGCAAGCAGGTCGTCATAGGTCGTGGCCGACGTGGAAGGCGCGCCCGGAGCCGGGATCTCGATCACTTCGGGTGACCTGCTGGCCTGCTCCAGAGCCGCCTGCGCCAGCGGCATCAGATCGCTGGCCACGATCAGAACGGCACTGTCGGAGTGATCGAGAATGTAGGCGATTGTCCCGACTTCGAGCCGGGTGTTGAGCGTCGAGAGCACGCCGCCGCTCATCGGCACGGCAAAGTGCAGCTCGGAGACCTCCGGCAGGTTGGGCGCGAGGACGGTCACCGTGTCCCCGATCCCGACCCCGCGGGCATTCAGCCCGCCCGCGATCCGGCGCGCGCGGGCATGAACCTCCGCCCAGGTCCGGCGCGTGTCACCCTGAGCGACGGCCATCTGATCACCGTGCACCGCCGCCGCCCGCGCCAGGAACGACACCGGGGACAGCGCAACGTGGTTGGCCGCGTGCGGCTCGAACGCATCGAAGTGCTCATGCATGGCCGCGCTCCCTACTTTGGCCCGCGCCAGTCGATCTGGCAGATTTCCGCGGATCGTCCCTCAAAGTCCCAGACCCGGCCAAACGCGCGCACGCGGCCTTTGGTGGCCGTCGCGACGGTGATGTCGGAGCCCATCCAGTAGTCGGAGTTGGTGATCGTCGTTTCCTTGCCGGCGGCGTTGGTGACGGGCACAACCTCGCCCTGGATCTTCTTGCCGACTGTCAGGCGGCGGGCGTTGCCTTCGGTCTCGAAGCTCACGGGTGCGCGCTCGGCCCCGATGAACTCACTCACCAGCACACCGAAAAGGCCGGTTGTGCCCCGGGCCTCGCCGCTGAAGATCGCTTCGAGGCCCGCATAGGCGTGATCGCCCGCGCGGTCGTCGATGAAGACAGCCGCCTTCCAGTTCCCGCGCGCCATCATGCCCGGGATCTCGATCAGGAGCCCCACGTTGAGGCCCGAAAGATCCGTGTCGCCGTAGGCGCCCTCGTCGATCCGGACGCCCCCCCATGTCTGGCAATGGCCCTCGGTGGGGGGATGCTTGCCGAGGCTGACAACGCAGGGGCAAAACACCGTGCAATTGCAGTTGAGGATAAGCTCCCCCTTGATTGTCCAGTCGGGGATGCTGCGCGCGTCCAGTGCCATGTCTTGGTCTTCCTTTCGTTCAGATCAGCGGCAGGGCAAGGCCCGCTGCGATCAGGGCGGCCCCGAGCGGTCGCGTGATCGGGCGGCCGATATCGGGGAGTTTTTCGAGGGTCATGAGAAGCAGGGCGAGGCCCATGAAAGCGAGATTCATCGTGCCGCCGACAAAGCCGAGCAGCATCAGCGCCCAGCAACAGCCCACGCAATCGAGCCCCATCCGGAGGCCCATGCGATACGGCCCTTCTGCCCAGTGCTGCATGAAGAACGTCAGCGGCGCGCGGCAGCGAGAGAGGCACGCCTCCTTGAGTGGCGTGAACTGGTAGAGCCCCGCGCCGACCAGAAGCGCAATTGTCAGCGGAAGAGAGACGCTCTGACCGAGGCTCCCGATCAGACCAAGATCATAAAGGGTCACTTGCGCCATCGCCGCAGCCACAGAGAAGCCGAACCAGACCGTTAGGTACCCGCCCACGAGGGTGCCGAGGCGCGTTTCGGTGGCATGGGAGAGATCATCATAGGTGGTGAAGGCGGGAATCGCCGTCGGCGCCATCATCGCCGCGCTCATCAGCGCCCACATCGCGAAGGCCGCGCCCACGCCGGACGCGCCGAGCACCCCGCCGCAGATCAGCTCGATCAGCGAAGCGCCGTAGGTGGCTTCGAGCGCGCGCAACTCCGCAGGCACAGCCATCGCGAAGAGCAGCGCCCAGGATAGCCCAAGGCCAGCAAAAAAAAGGATCCAATGGGGACGCCGCAGCGACCGCATCCGACGTGCTAGCATAGCCTCCTCCCAAAGCGCAGCCAGCTTAAGGCTTGATTGCAAATTGCCTGACGTTTAATTGTCTGACAAATGAAAAATGCATCCCGATCCAAAAAGCGTCCGGACTTGCCGGCGCAGATCGCCAAAGCCCTGCGTGACGCCATTTTGTCGGGCGAACTCGATGTCGACGACAGGTTGCCGTCCGAGGCTGATCTGGCCGATCTCTACAACGTCTCCCGCCCGACCGTGCGCGAAGCCCTCAAGCGCCTCGCGGCGCAATCCCTGATTCGGACAGAGCGGGGCGCGTTCGGCGGCGCCTTCGTGCGGCGGCTCTCCTACGAGGAAGCCCGCGACCAGCACGTGACCACCTCGACGCTGCTCCTTTCCATCAACGAGATCGGGTTCGAGGTGGCGTGCGAGGCGCGCTACGCGCTGGAGATGTCCTGCACACCGCTCGCCTGCACCCGGCGCACCGAAGAGACGCTGCAGGCGATGCGCGCGGAGATCGCGCGGCAGGGCGGCGCGGGTCTGAGCGACGAAGCGTTCTGCGCCTCGGATGTCTCGCTGCATCGCCACCTTGTTGATGCGGCCGGCAATCCGATTCTGTCCTACCAGCTGGCCGGGGCCGTGGAATCCATGCAGCCCCTGATGAACATGATCACCTACACCGCACGATCCCGAGAACGCATCGTGGACATGCACACGCAGCTGGTGAGCGCGCTCGATGCGCGGGCGCCCTCACGCGCCAATGCGATCCTCGCCGATCTCGAGGTCTACACCCTCGAGCTGTGGCGCGGCGTGCAGGTTCTGCGATCGCAGCGCACCCCCACCTGATCCGGCGGCGGAGCGCGGCGTGCAACCCCGCAAGCCAAACACAATGAATACCCCCTGCGGGAGGCCCCATGGCTGGCACGGTCGGCTCACAGCGCCTGGCCCGGTATCCCTGATACGCGATCCAGTCGGGCGGGCGGCAAGAGGCGTTGTCCGTCTTGCCCGCGAGAGAGCCTCCGCCGCTCGGGGCTGCCGCTCGTCGTGCCGGTGACGCAAGGCGCGCCGACCGGCGTCGCAAGCAGCAGGTAGCGCACCAAACGCCAGCAGACGTCACAAGGTGGCTTGCCTCGCGCCCTCCCAGTCGCAATACCCGCGCCCACAGGGAGCCGTGGTGCACGAGGAGATCCGATGACGCTTGCACGCAGACTGGTGGCCGAATGGCTCGGCACGTTTTCGCTTCTGGCCACGGTTGTGGGCTCCGGGATCATGGCGGAGCGACTTTCGGACGGGAACGTGGCGATCGCGCTTCTGGGCAACACGATACCGACGGGCGCGATCCTTGTCGTGCTCATCACCGTTTTCGGCCCGATCTCGGGCGCGCATTTTAATCCGGCGGTGACGCTTTCCTTTTCGCTCCGTCGCGAGATCCCGCTGCCGGAGGCGGGCGCCTACGTGATCGTGCAGATCGCTGGCGGCATCGTGGGCGTGCTCGCGGCCCACGTCATGTTCGAGCACCCCTTCTTCGATCCCTCGACAACGGCCCGGACGGGAATGGGGCAATGGGCGGGAGAGTTCGTTGCCACGTTCGGCCTTGTGGGCACCATCCTTGCTTGCCTGAAGGCCCGGCCGACCTTTGTCCCGATGGCGGTCGGCCTCTATATCACGGCCGCCTACTGGTTCACGTCATCGACGTCTTTTGCCAATCCGGCCGTGACGATTGCACGTGGATTCTCGGATACCTTCGCGGGGATCGCGCCGACAGACGTGGCCGCCTTCATCGTGGTCCAACTCGTTGCGGCAGTGCTCGCCACATGGTTCTTCGGATGGCTGCTGAAGGACGAGCCGGGCGCCGTTTAGTATCCCGACAACGCCATACGACCAGGGCATCGAGGGCAAGGCGCCTTCGCCTCCTCCGTCATCGCGCTGGAGCGGAGCCGGTATTGCGCCCAGATCGACAGCGTATCCGGCTGCGTCCGCCGCCTGAACGTCTGGCACGAGGCACGCGTCAGCGCAGGGCTGACCCGCCGGAACGCTCCGCCGCACGGTGAACCGCGATGCGCCCCACGGCCGCCCTGCAATCGCGACTTGCCCGGTGACAACAGCGCCCCGACAGACGGCTGCGGCCATGCCCCTACCCTGCACAAGCAACGCGGCGACAAAGCCACGGGATACGCGATGCTGACCATCGGCCCAACACAGAACGCCGACCGGAACGGCTCTTGCGGGCCTGGGGCAGAACCGCCCAACTCGCCAGATCAAGATGGACAGGTCGGGCGCAAGGCCACATCGTCGCACAATGGACAAGCGTTCCAAAGACGCGGCAGACGGTCCTATGTCATCCGGCGACCACGAAGCACTCATCTCGGTGTGCGCCGCTCTTGGCAACGATCCGACGCGCCTGCTCGACATCCTGCTCTGGACGCAGGATCGCTTTAATTGGATCCCTCCAGATGCGCTCGATGTCATCGCAGGCAAGACGGGTCTCTCCCAGATTGCCGTTGAGGGGACAGCGAGCTTCTACACGTTTATGTCGCTCACTCCAAAGGGGCGGGTGACGATCCGGCTCTGCGACGACATCGTCGATCGCTTCGCCGGGATGGATGCGGTCGCGCGGACGTTCGAAGAGGCGCTTGGCGTACGGGTCGGTGAAACGTCCGCCGACGGGGCGTTCTCCCTCGAATACACCCCCTGCATCGGTCTTTGCGACCAGGCGCCCGCGGCGATGATCAATGAGGTTGTCGCGACCCGGCTCACCCCGGATCGCGCGCACGCAATCGCAGATGCCCTCAAAGCGGGCCAGCTCCCGCTGGATGCCCTCGTGGCCGGATCGGACGCGCTGACACCCTATGAACGCGCGAACCGGCTCGTCTCCAACAACATCCGTCACGCTGGCCCCGCCCTGCTCGGCCCCGTCCCACCGGAGGCGGGCCTCGCCGCTGCCGCATCCATGACACCCGACGCGATCCTGCAAGAGGTCGAAGCCAGCGGGCTGCGAGGCTGCGGGGGCGCGGGCTATCCCGCGGGCATCAAGTGGCGCGCGGCCGCCGAGACGGAAGCCGAAAGGCGCGTCGTGATTTGCAATGCCGACGAGGGCGAACCCGGCACTTTCAAGGATCGTGTGCTGTTGACCGAGCGCGCGGACCTGATGTTCGAAGGCATGACCATCGCCGCGCGCGCCATCGGGGCGAGTGAGGGCATCCTCTACCTGCGGGGCGAATACGTATATCTGCGCGATCACCTCTCCGAGGTTCTGGCGAAACGGCACGCGCAAAACCTGCTTGGCGCATCGCCCGAGGGCATGGACGGCTTTGAGTTCGACATCCGCATCCAGCTTGGCGCCGGCTCCTACGTTTGCGGTGCTGACGGCGCGCTGATCTCGTCGTGCGAGGGGCTGCCCGGCGAGCCGAAAACGCGCCCGCCGTTTCCGACCACAGCGGGCTACCTCGGCTTCCCGACCATCGTGAACAACGTCGAAACCTTCTGCCATGCCGCCCGGATCCTCGACCGCGGGGCCGACTGGTTTCGCGGGATCGGGATAGAGGGAAGCCACGGCACCAAGCTCTTCAGCGTCTGCGGCGATTGCCTCAACCCGGGTGTCTACGAGCTGCCCTACGGCCTGACCGTACAGGAACTGCTCGACATGGTGGGCGCTGAAGAAACCGCCGCGGTTCTTGTGGGCGGCCCGAGCGGCGAAATGATCGGGCGCGACACCTTCGACAGGCGGCTGGCCTTTGATGATCTGGCGACGGGCGGCGCTGTCATCGTCTTCAACGGAAGCCGCAATATTCTCGAGATCGTCGAGTACTACATGTCGTTCTTCGTCCATGAGAGCTGCGGCCATTGCACGCCCTGCCGGGTCGGAAACGTCTTTCTGCACCGTGCGATCGGCAAGTTTCGCAAGGGCTTCGCAAACGCTGCCGACATCGAGGAGCTGCGCGACCTTTCCCAGACGATCATCGAGACGAGCCGCTGCGGCCTCGGCATGACATCGCCAAACCCCATCCTCTCCACGCTCGACAACTTCCCGCTGGTCTATTCGGCGATGATCAAGCCCTCCGCGGACCGCACCCGCGCCACGTTCGACATCCAGTCCGCCATCGACGGCGCGCGACGGCTCGCAAAGCGGCGCTCCTACATTTTCGACGAGGACTTTGGCGAATGAGCGACTTCCGGTTCAGGATCGACGGCGTCGAGGTTCCGGCGCGCAAGGGGCAAACGATCATGGAAGCTGCGGACGCGGCGGGCCTCTATATTCCCCGCCTGTGTGACCACGAGGGCCTCAGACATCAGGGCAGCTGCCGCGTCTGCACGGTCAAGGCCGCCGGGCGCAGCGTTGCGGCCTGCACGGAACCCGCCGCACCCGATCTCGTGGTCGAAAACGAGACACCACATATCAACAAGCTGCGCCGCGATCTCGTGGAGATGCTCTTTCACGAAGGAAACCACCTCTGCCCGATCTGTGAAGCGAGCGGCAATTGCGAGCTTCAGGCCATGGCCTACCGGCTTGGCATGACGGAGCCGACGCGCTTTCCTTACCTCGAACCGTGCCGCGCCGTGGACGCCTCCCACCCCGATGTCGCGCTCGACACGAACCGCTGCATCTCCTGTGGGCGGTGCATCCGCGCCAGCGAAGACGTCGATGGCAAGGGGATTTTCGGGTATGTGGGGCGCGGCATCAACCGCCGGGTCGCCGTCGGCGGCGTCGACCTCGCCCATACCGAAACAGACATCGACGACTTCGCCGTCTCTGCGGAGGTTTGCCCAGTGGGCTGCATCATCCGCAAGCGCGTGGGCTTCTCCGTGCCAATCGGCGAGCGGGAATTCGACACGCGGCTCATCGGCGAGACGTGCAAGGACGAGGGCGATGACTGAGCCACGCAAAGCCCGCATCGCCACGGCCTCGCTCGCCGGGTGCTTTGGCTGCCACATGGCCATTCTCGACATGGATGAACGGCTCATGGAGCTGCTGGCCAGGGTCGAGGTTGACCGGTCTCCGTTGACCGACCGCAAGCGCTTCACCCGCCGCTGCGACATCGGCCTCATAGAAGGCGGCTGCTGCAACGAGGAAAACGTTCATGTTCTGCAGGACTTCCGTCGCAATTGCGACGTGCTGATCGCGCTTGGGCAATGCGCCATCATGGGGGGGCTGCCCGCCATGCGGAATGCGATCATGCATTCCGACGCGCCCCTGCGCGAATGCCTGGAGGAGGCCTACATAGACGGCCGGAACCTGCGCAACACGACGCACCATATCCCCAACGATCCCGCCCTGCCGCTCTTGCTCGACAAGGTCTACCCCTGCGCGGACGTGGTGGAGATCGACTACAACATCCCCGGCTGCGCGCCCTCGGGCGACATCATCCACGATACGCTGATCCAGCTTCTCGCCGGGCGGTTCGAGGGGTTCGCACCGGAACAGATCAGGTTTGACTAGGGAGGCGGCGAAGGCCGAACGCACGGCATGAGCGAAGCGCGACTGATCGAGATCTCACCGGTGACCCGCGTCGAAGGACACGGCAAGGTAACGATCCACCTCGACGACGCCGGGCGCGTGGACGAAGCGCGCTTGCACATCGTCGAGTTTCGCGGCTTCGAGCGCTTCATCCAGGGGCGGCTCTTGTGGGAAGTTCCGGTCATCGTGCAGCGGCTCTGCGGGATCTGCCCGGTCAGTCATCACCTCGCTGCGGCCAAGGCGATGGACAGGATCGTCGGCGTCGACGTCCTGCCGCCCACAGCCGAGAAGATGCGGCGGCTGATGCACTACGGGCAGGTCATGCAGAGTCACGTGCTGCACTTCTTTCATCTCGCGTCCCCCGATCTCCTCTTCGGCTTTCAGGCCCCCGCCGAGAAGCGCAACATCTTCGAAGTGCTCGCCGAGCAGCCCGAGCTTGGGCGGCGCGCGATCCTGATGCGCAAGTTCGGGCAAGACGTTATCGAAGCGACCGCAGGCAAGAAGATCCACGGCACCGGCGCGATCCCGGGGGGGATCAACCGCAACCTGCCCGTCGAAACGCGCGATCAGCTGCTTGCGCGGATCGACGACATGCAGAGCTGGGCCCTGGACGCCCTGGCGCTTGCGCGGAGCTACACGCTCGACAATCTCGAGCTTGTCGGCGCGTTCGCGTCCTTTCAGTCCAGCTACCTCTCGCTTGTGCGCAAGGATGGCGCGTTCGACCTCTACGATGGCGGCCTGCGCGCCCGGCGCGCCAACGGCGAGATGATCTTCGACCACCTTGACGACGCACGGTATTGCGATGTCCTCGTCGAGGACGTGCGCGCATGGTCCTACATGAAATTCCCGTTCCTGCGCGAGATCGGCCCCGAGGAGGGCTGGTACCGCGTCGGGCCCCTCGCCCGGATGAACGCGGTGGACAGGATCGACACCCCCCTTGCCGAAGCCGCGCGCAAGGAACTGCTGGCGAGCAATCACGGCGCGCCGCAGCACGCCATCCTCGCCAACCACTGGGCGCGCATGATCGAGGTGGTCCATTGCGTCGAGTGTATCCACACGTTGTTGCTCGACCCGGATCTGCAAGGCACGGAGCTTGTAGCCAGCGGGCAGCGGCGTGCCTCCGGCGTCGGGGTCATTGAAGCGCCGCGCGGCAATCTCATCCATCACTATGAAGTGGATGAGAACGACCAGGTGACCTATTGCAACCTGATCGTCTCTACGACGCACAACAACGAGGGGCTGAACCGCTCGGTCAAGGCGGTCGCAGAGCGAACGCTGTCAGGGCAGCCCCGGATCACCGAAGGCATGCTGAACGAGGTAGAGGTCGCAATCCGCGCCTATGACCCCTGCCTTTCCTGCGCCACACACGCGCTCGGGCAGATGCCGCTCAAGATCGAGATCGTCGATCCGCAGGGAGCTGTCCTCGATCAGCGTGTCCGCGATTGACGGTGCTGGTCATCGGCTACGGCAATCCGGGCCGGGGCGATGACGGCCTTGGGCCGGAATTCGCCCGACGAGTGGCAGCGCGCGCCCTGCCCGGCGTAACGGTTGTGGCCGACTTCCAGTTGAAGGTGGAGCATGCCGTCTGCGTTGCGGAGGCCGAGCGCGTTGTGTTCGCGGATGCCTCTCTCGCCTGCGAGGCGCCGTTCAGTTTCGTGCGATGCGAGCCCGCCTCACACGGGACGCTCCACAGCCACACGATCGCGCCAGAGGTGATTTTGGCGCTGGCCCGCCTGCATTTCGGATCCAAAGCACAGGGCTTCGTTCTGGGCATTCCGGGGCAAGACTTCGGGCGCCTGCACGAGGGCCTCAGCGCGCAAGCCCTGCAGAACCTCGACCGCGCAGAAGCCTTCTTCATCGAGTGGCTCGGACAGGAGCGAGACGAGGAGCGCGCCGGACAAGCTGCCCAAATCGTCGGACAGGACATTGCGCCCTAGGCTTTGCCCGTCCCACGGATTTCCGCGCGAAGGCAGCATCGCCCCACTCGCAGCACCAAGGACGGTGCCGCGTGAGACCCGCCGTCAGCGCACGCACCTGCTGTACAACAGACCCCGCCGCCTCCGCGACACGGGACCGAGGTGGCGCACACGGGCTACCGGACTGAGGCCAAGCCCGAAACCGCGAGCCCCAAGCCGGACAACCTCGGCCGCAAGGCACTCTTGCTTGAAGGAAAGGAGATGGCGCACCCAGTAGGGTGGCGCTATTGCTTTGAAAACAGTTGCTTGCCGGGAAACCTGCGCAAAAAGGCAAGACAACGTTTCAGTACGATAGCAGGTGTTTTGGAAACTACTTGCTCGCGCGGGCATCCCAACCTGCCGCCGGTGATGCATACCGCGCTATAGCGGCAGGGGCTCCTTGACGGGTTCCTTTCCGGTCTATTCCGGCGCGCGCGAACCCTCCTTCGTGATGCCCTCGACCATACGCAGGCGGTCAAAGACGTACTCGCCACAGTTCACGCCCCAGCTATTCCCGAGCGCCTTGTAGCGCGGCCCATCAGGACAGAGGCTAGGCGGCTTTCCCCGCCATCCGATCTTGGTCCAGCCATCGGGGAAGCCCATCAGCCGCTCGCACTCAGTAGGCGTCAGCCGCCGCACTGCCCAAGGTAGAGCAATGGCGGGTGGATGCGCGCCGGCGGCAAGAGGATGACAAGGGTCGCCTGGTTTTGGATTTGAGTAGTTGCCAACGCTTGTGATCTGCGTTGTTTCAAAGGCGACAGCTTGCGGGCGATGTCTTGCCTCGATCGTATAAGCACTGCCGTCCGCGCTCACCCCAATGCCGTCCGGCCCTGCGTCGGGGTTCTCGCTTACCGCGCGTTCCTGAATGGCCACCGCCAACTGCCCGCCGGCATTGGCGTGCGACTTGGAACTTGACATTGCCCGCAAGGTCGGCGCAACGCCTGTAGCGTCGGTTTGGGCTTGAGATCCCTTGCAATCAAAGGCGATTAAGGTCTCTGTCTCGGCGTCCAAGCTGTTCTGTGCGCTCGCTGTAAGGCACATCGCAACCTCCCCGGAGTTCGCGACTGGCACAAGATTCTGCCGCCCCGTGCCATCCTCCGAAGCGTCGAATCCTTCGCCTCGTAGCGTATTTGCAACCAGCCCGCCGCCTAGGTCGAAGTCGGTTCCGAGCCCGCCACCGCTTTTAGTGCGCGCGCTAAGACAGGGGGCAACTGCTTTCCCCGCTTCTCGGCGCGGCGGAGGATTCCGCGACAGGCTTTGGGGCTCAAGAAGTACTTCTGCGGCACTTCGCCAGTCTCCAAGACATCCGACAACGAACAGACGTTTCCTTCGTTGTGGGATGGCCCACGGGAATCGAAGTGTCTGGCCGTATTGAACGTCAAGCACTCTCCAGGCCGCATGATACCCGAGGAGTTCCAGCCCTCGGAGAAAAGAGGCAAAGGCCCGTCCTCCGTTTGCGGACAGTGCGCCGGGAACGTTTTCCCAAACGATCCACTTGGGGCGATAGCGGCCAGCGATGGCAAGATAGGTGAGCATGAGCTGGCCGCGTGGGTCATCCAACCCCGCCCGCAGTCCTGCGACCGAAAATGACTGGCAGGGTGTTCCTCCGCAGAGAACATCGAGATTTGCATCAGGCCACTCCTTGAACGCCGTCATATCCCCAAGATTCTCCGCACTCGGAAAGCGCTCGCGCAGTACTGCGGAGGGAAATTTTTCGATCTCCGATTGATACCGCCAATCGACCCAAGGCGCGGCGTGCTCTGGGGCGCCGATGCCGGAACATACCGTCATCCCGATCATCACTGCTCCCTTATGTTGCTCGCCGCCCGAGTGCCATTTCCGCGCGGACCAGCTTGGATCGGAGATCCCTCATCTCAATAGACGCATCCCTGCGCATTCGACCCGAACTCCGAAAAAGAGACGAAACGAAATCCCACGAAGGCACTGACTTAGACAGCTTTGGCGCGTGCACTTTGGTGCGGATGCGCCCCCCATCCCACTCCTGGAGGCCCGCCCAGTCGGGAACTTCGTCTGGCACAATCAGGCCCTTTGGAGCGACATAGAAAAACTGGTCCGAATAGAGGCGGGCTTCCCGCTGCTTCATCGCACTGTCCCGCTTCCAGTCGGAACGGGAGACCTTGATTTCGTAGGAGGTCGCGATGTGACCCTTACCCTCATGGGGGTGTAGGGTCCAAAAGTCGATGCGCCGAAGCTTCGCCCCCAACTGCGGTTCGGTTGCCCAAATCAACCCGTCAGAACGCGCAATGAGCGCGTCCAAGATGGCCTGCGTGGTGTCTGCATCGGACACGTCACTCCTCCTTCGTGTTCTTGCGCTTCCGCACCGGCTTGCGCAGCCGCTCGGGGTGGTCTGCACGACCTCGCCCGACAAGTCGGTAAACCGCCGTGCGTGAGACTTTCTTCCCAATGCGTTCTGAGATCAGGGCGAGCGCGTCATCGGTCTGCTGCGGGCCGTCCCACCACGCAATGATCTGCGCCTGGTCGGCCTCCGGTAGCTCCGAGAAGGTCTTGTACCGCCTCGGGCGCCCACGGTTGCGCGACTGCTTCGCTGTGCCCTTGCCGGTCGACTGACGGGCGGCCGCGTGGATCTGCGCCTTGGCGTTTTCGTTATCTGTCAGCATGACTGGAAGGCCGGGAATTGCGATCCGAACGCCGCGCGTTGCCAGATCATCCATGACAAGATCGCGCTGACGCATGGTTCTGCCGAGAACGCGCGCGTGAGGCACGACAAGGTCATCCCCCGGTCGCAGCGCCTCGTCGGTCGTGAGAACAGCAGCCCGGTCTTCTGGCGGCCAGACACGATCGAGCTGGCCCATGCAAGCGCGCTGCTCTGCAAAGCTGCCGTCTCGTCTGTCCGCGCTGAGCAAGCCAATCCGCACACCTCCATATCGCATTTATGGACATAACATGCAAACTTTCGGACAACAAGCATTGTCTTGTCCAAAAACATGTAGTATCTTGTCCGAAATTCACGCCACACGGAAGGACGCCCAATGAGCGACAGCGCGGCCATGAAGAACCGTCATCAGCGGATAACAGAAACCCTTGTGCGTCGGATCGCAGAGATCATCCTTGCTGATCTGTATGCGCGCGCGCTGTCCCGGCGCGACGAGAGCACAAGCCCGGAAGAGCGTGAGGCCTACGCGTCGACCTTATACGGACTCGTTGGCTACGCTGAGAGCGAGTTTGGCGTGCCCGCCAATCGCCTTAAAGTGTTGGCGCAGAACGTAGAGCTATAGTCACGCCTTAGCTGCTACGCCAATCCTGCACTTTGATGTCGTCGATCTCGATCGGCCAGATATCGCCGTTTGACTGCGTAGCGAGCACGCGAGCTTTCCAGAAGCCAATCTCGAGCTGATCTTGCGCCCAAAGCACTTCGAACTTTCGCGCCACGCTGTCGGTGATGGTGCAGTTTACCGTCTCCTCGCCCTGGTCGCTGGTGTTGTAGAAAGTCGCGACGATCGAGGTCGTGTCGTCGAAAGAGGCCGGCCCATCCCCCGCTTCGACGGTAAACTCCAAGGCGTAGCGCGCGCCATATTCGAATGCGATCGTCATTGTAGGTCACACCCAATGAGCGACAGCGCGCCCATGAAAAACCGCCAGCAGCAGATAACAGAAACCCTTGTGCGTGAGATCGCAGAGATCATCCTTGCTGATCTGTATGCGCGCGCGCTGTCCCGGCGCGACGAGAGCACAAGCCCGGAAGAGCGTGAGGCCCACGCGTCAACCCTATACGGACTCGTTGGCTACGCCGAGAGCGAGTTTGGAGTGTCCGCCAATCGCCTTAAGGCGTTGGCGCAGAACGTAGAGCTATAGTCACGCCTTAGCTGCTACGCCAATCCTGCACTTTGATGTCGTCGATCTCGATCGGCCAGATATCGCCGTTTGACTGCGTAGCGAGCACGCGAGCTTTCCAGAAGCCAATCTCGAGCTGATCTTGCGCCCAAAGCACTTCGAACTTTCGCGCCACGCTGTCGGTGATGGTGCAGTTTACCGTCTCCTCGCCCTGGTCGCTGGTGTTGTAGAAAGTCGCGACGATCGAGGTCGTGTCGTCGAAAGAGGCCGGCCCATCCCCCGCTTCGACGGTAAACTCCAAGGCGTAGCGCGCGCCATATTCGAATGCGATCGTCATTGTAGGTCACCCCATTTCGCTGTGTGTTGGACGCGCGGATAGGCGCCGCTGTTCGCAGCGACAGGATACCGTGCAGAACCCGTGGCCGTGCCGTGGCGCGCAGTGAAGCGTCTGCTCGGATAAGCGCCCGCGCCGGTCGCCTGCGGCCACGTCGCTGGCTGCGGGTCACCGCCGCCGAACGGTCGGATCACGACCTCGGGAGCATGCCCTGCGCCGGCGGCAGATCCTATATCGGACGCGAGCGTGGCATCTGCACCCGCCTCGGGGGCCTCTCCTGCCCCTGTGGCAGCTCCAGCGCCCGGGGTGGCCCCCGCATCGGCCGCAACGCCTCCCGCCTCTCCTGCGCCGGTTCCTGCGCCCGTGCCAGGCTGCACGTCCGTGCCCGCCCCAGCGGCTACCTCGGGGGCATGCCCTTGCCCTGTGGCCGAGCCCGTCCCCGGCGTTTCAGTTGTTTCGGTTGCGACCCTAGGCTCCGCACCGGATCCAGTCGCGCCGCCCGCCTCGGGCCTAACACCCGCGTCGGTCGACAGGTCCGCGGACTCGCCCGATCCGGTCGCAGATCCAGCGTCCGGCGTGACTGTCGCGGGGAAGCTGGAATCGGTCGTGACAGTCGGCGTCTCGCCGGCGCCCGTCGCGCCGCCCTCGCCCGGGCTGGCCTCGACATCGGTGGACACACCCGGCGCTTCGCCACCGCCCACTGCCGTCCCCTCACCTGGCTCAACGGTGGCGCTGTTGCCCAGCGTGAGAGAGGGCGCTTGTCCAGCCCCTGTGGCCGCTCCTGCGCCTGCTGACAGGCTGGTATCTGCCGACGCCTCGGGGGCTTCGCCCGAGCCTGTGGCGCTGCCCGTGCCGGGCTCTACGGTTGCGCCGGTCCCTGTGCCTACTGTCGGGGCGGTACCCTGCCCTGTCGCTGCGCCCGTGCCAGGCTCTGCCGTGCTGCCCGCTGAGGCGTCCGCGCCCTGCCCTGCGCCCGATGCTCCGCCGGTGCCGGGCTCCACCGTGACGCTCTGCTCAGCATTGGCCGTGGGCGTTTGGCCTGCGCCGCTTGCCGCCCCCGGGCCGGGAGTTGCTTCAAAGTCCGCGCCACCCCCGCCACCACCGGCAGTGGTCGGCATGGCGATGACCTCAAGAGCATAGTCCGAGGTCTGCCCGTTGTCCGACTGGCGCAGCCGCACCGTGGTGGCGTCGGTCAGGAGGGCGTTGATGAATCCACGCGGGAAAGCCGTACCGGACCCGGTCGAGTCCGCCGAGATTGTCAGGAGCGTCTGGTCAAGATCCGACACCGCCGTGATGGTGATGTCGTCGACCTCCTCCTCACTCGCACCGGCCATTGTGCCCGAGTAACGCGCGACCGAAGTCTCCGGGTTCTCGATGATCCAGACGATGTGCCGCTCGTCGGCGACAGAAGAACTCGTCCCGGAATGCACCTCGATAGCCGTGTCGCTCGTGAGGCGCACGCGCTTGGACATATCGTCTAGACCGGCGCCGCTCTCGTGCCGGTAGGTGGCGTGAATGAACGCCGTCGCGAAGTCGGTCAGGGCCGTGTCGAGCGTGAACGACTGCGTCGCACCAGATCGGCCCGACGCGATGGCCTGCTTCGTGATCGACCAGTTCGAGCCGGTGAACTCTACGAGAGCGTAGCTGACGTGAGAATCGTTGCCCGATCCGCCGCGCTGGAACACGGCGTCAGATCCCGAGATGTCGGACGTGTGGATTGCCTGATTGTAGTTGCCGTTGGCCGAGGTCTCCGCTCGCTGGCCGGTGATGAACGGCACCACATCGGCAGCAGCACCGACCGTGCCCGGCAACGCGACCGTCTGGCTGATGCCCGTGAGCGTGGTGACGCCTTTTTCGCGCACCTTGATCTCGTTCGGCCCGCCCGCGCCGCCCACGTACTGGACGATTTGCCAATCCACGCGGTTGTTCCCGCCGCCGCCTATCAGGGCGCGAGTCAGCACCACGTTGCTGCCAGAGTATTCCACCGTGACAGTGACATCGTCGGGCGCCTGCGACCCGCCCGAAGTCGAGCCCATGCCGGTGTTATGGTTCGACGTGATGATGAAGAACCACGCGTCCGACGCGATGCCGGATTCGAGCGTGAAGTCCACACCCTTTGTGAGCGTCAGCGTATCGGCGCTGGCCGCGATGATGCTGGAGCCGCGCAGGATCTTGAATGCGCCGGGATCGCCGCCGCCGCCGCCGCCGTCCGGGTCTGTGACGGCGAATGTCTTGGTCTCATAACTGGCCCAAGTGAGCCCAGAATACGTGTCAGTGGTCGTCCAGTTCGTGCCGTCGTCTGAGTATTGAATGTCAAACGACGTAGGCGACCGAGTATTGCTCCCACCTCGGTATGTTAGCTCTTGGACCTCCTGTGCTGACCCAAAGTCCTGACCAACCCATCCGCCTGATGCGCCATTAACCCACCAGCCCTCAGAGAAGCCAGTGCCGCCGTTGTCGAACGCCTTGTCGCCCTCATAACCAGTGAAAGAACCGCCATCAATCGCGTTCGCGCTGCTCGTTACATCCGGACCGCCTGGCGAGGCGCGCATTTCGATCTCAAGCGCATACGCCTGCGGGTTGGGCGAATCATTAACCAGAACCCGCCAATACCGATGTGCCGCCATCGGCTAAATCACTCCACCGTCGCCGCGAGCGCATCGAGCGCAGCCACGAGCTTCATGCTCCGCGCTGCGTTCTGGACCCGCGCAAGCGTCGCCGCCAGCGGGTCAAAACCTGTGGGAAATGCCATCTTAGGTCGCCAGCGTCAGCGTGTAGATGCCGTTGGCGTTGATCGTCCACGTCGCGTCGCCGTCCGTCGCTGTCACGTCGTCGCCGCCGGTGTCCGCATCCGCGTAGAAGAGCGGGATGTCCGTGCCCGCGAGCGAGCCGTCCGAGTTGGCGTCTTTCACGAGAACGATGCCCTCGAAGACGAGACTGCCGGTCGCAGTCCACACGAGATCGCCGACATCCATCGTGATGACGTTGTTGACGCGCGACAGCGTGCAGGTGCAGGCGAGGCCGTGCGTCGCGTAGCCGTTGCCGTTGGCGACCTCGGTGCCGCTGATCTGCGACCAGAGGGTGTGCTCCTGGTTGAACGTGTAGCCGTCAATCAGCACGCCGCGGATCGCGTCGCTGTTGAAGTCGCCCGAGTCGAGCATGTGCATGTAGCCTTCGGAAAAGGCTTTGAAGTTTCCAGCAGCCATGATGGCCTCCTATTGGAAGTTGCGGCACAGATCCGCGCCGGTTTCGTTGTGGGTGAGAATTTGCCGGGCGGTCCCCGGCGTCAGATCGTCTTGCGACGAAACACGAATGGGCTCGGCCCAGTCGCAACTACGGATCGGCTCGCATCCAGCGAGACCGGAGCCGATCAAGAACAGAAGGATCATCCATGGCGTCCACTTCATCTTCGTTGGCCTCCCGTGTTTCGGCAGCGCGTTGTGCATTCCGCGCGTCCCGCGCGTCGTCCAACCGGGCGCCCACGAAGAGCGCGGCCCCGATGAGCCCCGCGAGGATCGCCAGCCTGACGGTGTTCATTCGATCCGGCCGCTCTCGCGCGCCGCCGCCAGAAACGCCGGGCGGATGGCCTCGACAGCCTGCTCCGTCCAAAACGCAACGCCCTCCGCATCGGGCGCCATGTCGTTCTCGAGGTAGAGAGCGAGAACCGGATTCCGGTGTTGCTCCGGCAGAGCGCCGCCGTTGGCGTGGATCGTCCGCCCGACAAACGGCGCCTTGCCGTGCTTCCAGGGCCCGTTCTCCGCAAGGCGCCAGGGCCGCAGGTCTACGAACGGCGCGATGTCGTCCATCGCTGGCATCACGCCCATGCGATCGCAGTATTGGATCGTCAGCGCCTCGATCTGCGTGAAGAGCGACGCCTTGGTCTCCGGGTCATCGCGGCCCGAGAACTTACCCTCCACCTGCCGCATTTGTGGGGCGTACACTTCGCTCCTGCCGGTGATCGCAAGGAACGCTTCGATCGTGTCCATGTCGGCATATCTCTTTGCCATCAGGACACCGGGAGGTTGATGCGGTCGGGCACAAGGTAGCCGACGACCAGCGGTGCCAGCGTCACGACGAGCGTTTCGACCGACGGTCCCGCCAGAAATGGCGCGTGGATGGCGGCCCAGCCTTGGAGGACCTCCATAAGCGCGGACGTCACAAGCACGGCCAGCGTGGCCGCCGTGAGTTTGTTGGTGGGCATCCTGCCCGGCTGACGTGCAAGGGGCATCAGTCTTCTCCTCTGTTGGTGATCCAATTCCAAATCGCGACGCCGCCCGCGACGATGCCAAGAGCCAGGGCCGTGGCTGCCGGCGCAGACATGCCGCCGGGCATCGGGGCCGCCTCGATCTCGCCGCGGTCGCGCAGTGCGGTCCATGTCCGTGCGCCGACAACGCCGTCGACCTTGAGCCCATTGCGGCTCTGGAAAGAGCGCACGGCCTCCTTGGTGGCCGGGCCAAAGAGCCCGTCCTCTGTGATCGCAAGGGCCTGCTGGAGCCTGAGCACGGCAGCGCCGCGCGCTCCGATGCGCAGCACAGGGTCGCTCGGCGCGCCCGAGTGCCGCCGGTAAGCCGCCTCGATCAGCGCTGCATATCGCGCCGCCTGGCCGCTCCCGTTGTAGCGTTCTGCGGCGGCAAGCCAGTCCCGGGCCCGAAGGGCGCCGTCGATCTCCCAGCGCTGGATCAGCGTCACAAACGCCGCGACCGCAGCATCGGGATCACGGATCATCGCGTCGACCATGTGGCGCGCCGTCGCGTGCCCCGCGTCCATGTGATTGAAGCCCATGATCTGCGGCCCGTGCCACGACGTCGCCATGAGCGCCGCCTCGGCGTTCTGATCGTAGGCGGCCCGCAGCATGGTCTCCCTGCGCTTCCGGGCGATGGCGAGCGACTTCCGCCAATCCCGCTTCGATGCTCCGGGCATGTGGTGCGGCTCAAAGCGTCGCTTGATCGTCCCGTCTGCCCACAGACCCGAGCCCCCGGCCTCGACCTCCCAGAAGGCTAGGATCGTCGCCAGGTCGCATCCCAGCTCGTGGGCGGCACGCACAAAGGCGCCATCCCCGCGGCGGCGCACTGCGGGGGAAGTCCAGAAGTAGGTCATGCTCACATCCCCACGTCTTGGCCGCGGAACAGGTACACAATCCCCTGCTGTACTTCGGGCACCGCGATCTCGCAGGTCACCGGCTCACAGGCCCAGCCCTCGGGCGGGCGAACCGTGATTTCGTCATCACCAGCGGTGTAGCGAAAGTCGAACGGCGCGCGGAACTCGCCGTGCGCAAGGTCATAGGTCTTGTTGTGGTCCGCGCCGTTCACGCCCTTGTTGACGAAAACGACCTCGTAGCCACCGTACCCATCGGGAGCGATCGAGACCGTCGTCGTGTAAGACTGCGGCGGAATAGGAACGAAGTCCTGCGTCCATGCGGGCACACCAAGAAACGCCGCAAGCGCGGCGATGCGGGCTGTCATCATGTCGGAGATCCTTGTGAAGGGGAGGGCTGGCAGGCCCTGGGGTTCCCGCGCTACGGCGCTACGATCGGCTGCGACGCGGGGTGGATAGTGAAGGGCTCCGACGTGCGGCGCACTACCTTCTCGCCCCCGCTGTCAGGGCGCACGGTCCAGACCGTGTGGATGCGGTAGGTTCCCGCCGGCCACCAGCAGGCGTCCTCGGAAATCTCGAACCACCACGCCGTCGTAAAATTCTGCGGGACGTGCGAATCCGGGTGGTAGTCGTTGGCTCCGTTGTAGGTCCAGAAGGCCGAGTATCCGCCGTCCGGCTGCTTGCGCTGCAACGTCGACTTCCACTCACCGCGAAAGAACCTGTTGATCTCCCGGTCGTAGGACATCGGCGCGCAAACGCCGGCGACCGTGTCGTCAACCGAGGGGCGCTGAGGCTGGAACCACCAACTCGCTGGCAAAGCGTCTCGGACAATCGGCGGCGCAAGGACGGCTAACCACCCAACGCAGATCAGTGCCCACCAAGAGCCGTGCGAGTGCAGCTTCATTTGCCCCTCCATGCTTTCAGCAGGTCAACGAGGCTCACGGTCAAAACCTGCCGCGCCAGGTGTTCCGTACTGACCGCCGTCAGCGCCGCCACCGCTGCCGTGTGCGTTTCCCCGTTGAGATTGAAGTGTGCCATGATCGGCTGGGTCAGCACGAGCGCAGACCCGATGGCGATCAGAACCGTTAGAACGCTCGTCGCCGGGCTCAGGTTCGGCGATGCGCGGAGCTTGATGGCAACGGCAAGCGCCATAGCCACCCAGAACTCGATCTGGAGAATAAGGTCTTTCAATTGGCGCTCCTGCCCTCTCTCTGCGCTAGGCTTGCGTCATGCTGCCGGATGGTCCTCTTCGCCCGCACCACGTCGCGGAGGTAGGCCAACTCGCAGTGCCCCTGGTCCCCTCGACGGTCGAACCAGAACAGCGCGTTGATGGCCTTCTCAGCGCGCGTCCATCGCATCCTGTGGGCGCGCCCGGAAATGCTCTCATCCGCGTTCGTGGCTGCGTGGTTGTGAATCGGCATGCGAAATTGACCCACTTGGGTGGGTTATGAGCGTGCAAAATTGACCCACCTGCCACGTTAGCATCCGCGCTGGATAGCGCGGAGGAATGAGCAGGTGATATTGATGGAAAGTGTATCGAAGATCCGTCGTTGGATATTGGTTGAGGGTCGCAGCATCCGATCTGTGGCGCGGGCAACCGGTTTGTCGCGGAACACGGTGAAGAAGTATCTGAAGGACGACAGTCCACCGAGCTATCAGCGGCAAGCGCCACCGACCCGGCATAAGCTGTGCGATGGATTTGATGCGCGGCTCCAAGAGCTTTTCGAGCAGGATCACAAGCGCCCGCGCCGGGAGCGGCGGACGGCCACGAAGCTTTACGAACAGCTCGTCTCGGAAGGGTATACTGGGTCCTATTCTCCGGTTCAGCGATTTATCCGAGACCTCAAACGTGCCGATGCTGGATCGGGAGAGGCGTTTATCCCCCTGCATTTTGCTGCCGGTGATGCGCTCCAGTTTGACTGGAGCGAAGAGCGCGTTGTTCTCGGTGGTGTCGAGCAGAAGGTAAAGGTTGCCCACTTCCGCCTGTGCCATAGTCGCAAACCTTTTGTCGTAGCCTATCCCGGCGAGAGCCAAGAAATGGTGTTGGATGCCTTTGTACGGGCGCTGTCCTTCTACGGCGGGGTTCCGCGACGGGTGATCATCGACAATCCCAAAACGATGGTGACCTATGTCTCCCGCTCGAAGGACCGAGTGTTCCATCCCCGGTTCCTGGCATTGATGAACCACTATGTAATGGAGCCGGTTGCCTGCACCCCCGCGTCGGGTTGGGAGAAAGGTCAGGTGGAGAACCAGGTCCATTTTTTACGAGGCCGATTGTTTGTTCCCATGCCAGCTTTTGATGATCTGGATGGGCTGAACAACTGGTTGCGTCTGCGCTGCGAGGAATTGGCAAGCCGCGCCCACCCTGAACAATCGTCCCGCACGATTGCGGAGGTTTTTGAAGATGAGCGCGCCGAGCTGCGCCCCCTGGGGCGGGCTTTTGATGGCTACGTGGAAAAGACGGTGCGGGTCCGTTCCACCTGCCTGGTTCAATATGCCAGCAATCGCTATAGCGTGCCTTCCCGGTTTGCAGGCCAGCATGTCTCCTTGCGCGCCTATGCGAGCCGGATCGTGCTGGTGTCAGGCCAGGACGTTATTGCCGAGCACAAGCGTCGCTTCACCCGCAACGTCAGCTACTTTGAACCTTGGCATTATGTTCCTCTACTGGATCGCAAGCCCGGCGCTCTGCGCGACGGCGCCCCTTTTGTGGACTGGCAACTGCCTGAGGCCATGCATCGGATCAGGGAGCATTACATGGCTGGCAAAGGCGGGGACCGGGAGTTCGTCGATCTGCTTCTACTGGCCCAGGACCACGGGATCGAGGTGGTGGAGACGGCCTGCGAACTGGCAGTTGAACAAAACACGTTGCGCCTTCCTGCCATCACCAATCTGATCAACCAGTTGGTGGAGCCAATCATCACGCCGTTGAATGAGGGCAATGTCTATCCGCAGCTGACCGTGCGGCCCGAGGCCGACTGCAAGCGCTATGAGGCGCTCTGCTCGGCCGAGGAGGCTGCCGCATGAACGCTCTCATCGACCAACTGACCGCCTTGAGGCTGCATGGAATGGCAGCTTGCGCCCATGATTTGCTGTCCGCGCGCAAGCCACCAAGTCTGACCACAGCGATAAAGCAACTGATCGACGCGGAAACTGTAGAGCGGCGGGTGCGTTCCATCCAGTATCAAATGCGCATCGCGAAGTTCCCCCATCATAAGGACTTCGCCACCTTCGATTACGGCGCGGCCGCGGTGAGTAAGGCCCAGATCGAACCCTTCTGCTCGGGTCAGTTCACCGAAGAGGCGCACAACCTCATCTTGGTCGGCGGAACCGGGACAGGCAAAACGCACATCGCCATCGCGCTTGGAACCACATTGATCAACAACGGCAAGAAGGTCCGCTTCTTCAACGCGGTCGATCTGATCAATGCCCTGATCAAGGAACAGGCCGACGGCAATGCCGGGAAGATCATCCGGCAGCTGTCGGCTCTGAATTGCGTCATCATCGACGAGTTGGGCTACATTCCGTTCCCGAAATCCGGCGGCGCGTTGCTGTTCCACCTGATCAGCAAGCTCTACGAGAAAACCAGCGTCATCATCACCACCAACTTGGAGTTCGGGGAATGGGTCGCTGTCTTCGGTGATGCCAAGATGACAACTGCGCTCTTGGATCGCGTCACGCACCACTGTGCCATCATCGAAACGGGCAACACGTCATATCGCTTCGCTCAGAGCAAAAGTCGCAGAGAAAAATAGCCGCGTCGCAAGCAAAGCCCCCAGACGGACTCGCTATATGAGGGCGGTCCGCCTGGGGGCTTTGGCACCCAATAGGCGGGTCAAAATCAAACGCTGAAACCGGGTCACTTTTAAACGCTCATTGACACTGCGTGGTTCGGCAACAGTGCCACGTTGGCGAGCTGAGACAGCGCATCAGCCACCTTGCGAAGTCGCGAACGGCGCTCCAGCAGACTCATGCCTTGTCCAGCACCCAAATGTTGACCTTGGCCGTCTCGTTTGGTGCGCCTTCCGCCGTGTAGTCCACCGTGCCAATCGAGATCGCAGACGCGTCTGTCGTGATCTTGTACGCCCAGATGATCGTTGCCGCGCTCCCCGAGAAGCCGCCGCTCTGCGCGCCGCCGAGCGTTGTGAAGCCCGCCGGAGGCCACAATGCCGCTTCGTCGTGGATTTCAGCGACCGCGTTGGCGTTCTTCATCGAGTAGGTTGCAACAACGAGCTGCCCTGCCGCCGTGGGCGTGACTGTCGGCCACGTCACCGAATTTGCGTTCGATTCAACAAAGGCGGGCCGGTCGATCTCCACCACCGGGTCGGCCAGACCACGGAACACGGCCAACGCAACCGGGTTGGGTCGCGCCGCCGGGTTCACGAACTCGACGCCAGTGTCGGACGTGATGGCCTTCCGGTAGCCCTGAATCTGCGCGCCATCTCCAGAGGAATACCCGGTCGTGGCGATCAACAGCGTTGTGCCGGTGATCGCGTGGTCGCCGCGCTCTTCGTCACTGGCGGACGCTGCGATAATAAGGTCATCAACCGCGAACCCTGCCGGAAGCGCATAGGTCTGCGTGGTGTTCGAATTGATCGTCGACAGAGATGTCCCGATAAGCGAAACGGTCACTGCCGACGTGGGCGTTTCCGACTTCGTGTCACTTGCGGCGGAATCCCCCGCAGCGTTGGTCGCGCGGATTTCCACGTCGTATTCCGTGTCATCCGTGAGCCCGGAGATCGTGAAGCCCACGATGCCGCCGCTGGAGACCCAAGAGCCCCCATCAAGACGGTATTCCACGTCCGTCGTGTAGGTTGGCACCGTCGTCAGTGTCACCGCCAGATCGCCACCGCTCTCGGCATCCGCAATCGACCAGTCCCCGCTTCCGAACGCTGCCGGAGCGGGTGCGACGAACAGCTTGGACGCCCCACGCGATGGCGGGCTTGCCCGGTCATCCCCGCGCAGGTCAACAAGGCTGATCGTGCCCGTGGTCGCATCGCCAAGCACAGAGGAGCCCGTCAGCGGCGCGTACAGGGCGATTGTGCTGGCCGGAGTGGCGTAGGCTGTCTGGAGGGCTTCCACGGCCCCACTGACCCACTCATGGCGCCCTGTGAACCGTGGCGCCCACAATACGGCTGTATCGAAGGGCGCAAAGTTCTCGTGCTCTGAATATCCGCCGGTCGCGTTCGGCGCATAGTACACGTTGTTGACCTCGCGGACATCTGTCCACGTCCCCGGCAGCCCGTTGAAGTGGTTGTCGAGCCTGTCCGTCCCGAGCGACACGAAAGTGTTGCCCTCGATGATGATCGGTTCGGCAAGTTTCTGCGTCGGGTTCGGGTTTGTCGAGTGCGACGGGTCGAACTCCATCCACTGGCGCTTTTCGCCATCATCGTTTCCGGTCGCGGCGCTGTTGATGAACAGATTGTTGCGCAGGCTGATGGCCCCTGACTTCGATTTCACGGCAAGGTTCGAGTTTGGCACGAAGGTGTGCACGCATTGCAGCACCGTGATATTGCCGACGCGCGGCTCCTCGTCCGAGCCGGGGTTTGCGTCGATTAGCGCCGCGCCTTCGTTCGTGCACCGCGAGATGACCGCGTCGCCGTTGCGATCGTCGCCCTCTGTCGGTCGGCCATCGGCAAACCTGATCGTCGGTTGGGCTGCCGTCATGGATTGCAGATCGTCCCAATCCCCAAGGCCGGTCCAGCCCGCATCGCAGTAGAACTCACACGAGCGAACGCACAGATCCGGGTTTTCGGGGGAGCGCATCGGCCCCTGCCGCTGGCCCTCGGACACGCCCACGCCATGCGGCTGCGTCGGCAAGTCGATCTCGCGGCAGCCAATCATTGCAAAGCGATCCCGCGTGCCGCTGCCGGGAAGGCCGCGCGGGCGCATCTTCACGAACGTGCCGTACGAGTAGATGTTCTCCATGCTACACTCGTGAACCGTAAGGCGCCCCTCGACCGAAGACGTATTCGTGTCCCAATCGTAGAGCACGCCTGCGCCCAGGTTTCGGAAATCGCAGTTGCTCGCGAGGTAGTAGCCGACATCCCGTCCGCTGATCCCGTTGCCGCCGGAGCCAGCCGTTGCTTGGCTGATGTAGCCGCCTTGGACCTCAAGGTTTTCCCATACGAACGACTTGCGGTTGATCCACGCGTCGATAGGCGACGAAATCGGCTTGGCGCCAGATCCCCACGCGCCGATGTAGACGAAGTCATACTCATTCCCCACGGTGTTGTTGTGGGCGAGCCCCTCATCCGAGTGCGCAGAGTTGTCGTAGTTTCCCCCGCGCTTGAACAGCACCCGCACCGGGCCGGACGTGGGGATAGCGCCGTTGCGCAGCAGCCCCTCCCAATGCGCGAGATCGCTTGTGCTCGTGTAGCCTGTGAGCTGGTAGTTCGATGCAGGGGCCCCGGTGAAGTCGGCGTCATGTGCGACAACCACCGTGTTGGTCGCATCAAAGACGGTTTCCGGGTCCGCAATGGTGACCACGACCGCCGCTGACGCGCTTTGCGTCACCTCCGGGATGATAGTTGTCCGGCGGCGCGCGGTGCATGTGACGGTGTAGGTGCCGGGCTGCTTGAACACGTGCGCGATCTGCTGACCGACACCCTTGTTCGCGTCCCGATGCTCGGGAAGCATGTTGCCGGGCACCGTGAATGTCTCGCCGTCAACGTCGAACGTCCAGAGATAGTCGACCTCGTGGAACGCCGGATCGTAAGCGATGCTGTTTGCGGAGACGGTCGAAAAGGTGAAGTTGCTAGGCGCTGCGTAGAACCACACCGCCTCGGGCGCGTACTGCGCAGCGGACGGCGCCCGGTGCACCGTGATCGACAGTGCCGGTGAGTTGATCGGCGGGCCGGGGGAATCGCCCGCTAGGCCCCGGTTCGGAGCCGCATTGACCAACGACAGCGCAGCGAGCATCAGAAGAGAGCGGCCAGCTCGGCAACACCAGCGGGAACCGCAGGCCAATGACTGTCGTCCGTCACGTCGGCCACGGCGCCAAGGGTCGGCCACGTTGCGCGCATCTGCGAAATCCACAGCACCCCGGATCCGAACGTCGTGAGCTGCCCCGCGTCCAGACCGCCCACGGCAATCGCCGCCAGCAAATTGGACTGCGCCGTTGCGTCGGCCACAGCCTCGATCCGCCGCTTGCATTCAAGCTTCGCAAGGGCGAGCTGCGCGGCCTGCTCGGCGTCCGTCTTTTCCTGCGCCGTGCGCACTGTCAGCGAGAAAGTCATGCCTTGCGCTCCACCAGATCCGCCAACGCCTCATCCTCAAGGACTACGGTCCAGTCCGTGCGCGTCTGGAACGGCACAGCCGTTGCGGTCGAGTACCTGACCCGCAGAGAGTAAAAGAGATCCGAGCCGGTGCGCGTGATCGCGCCGACAAACGCGTGATCGCCGCTCGGCACGCCCTCGCCACCATCAGGAATGCCCGACAGGTCGAAAGCCTCGCTGTTAACTGTGACCACGCTGCCTGCCGTGCTGACCGTATCGTCAGGCTGCCCCGGCAGGCCCGCCTGTGGCAGAATCGTGATATTGTGCCGCATTACCAGACCCCAAAGGCTGTGAATGTTTTGTCACGGGCCCCTGCCGCAGTTGTCGACCCGTCGTTTACGTTGAACAGCTCCCAATCCACGGCGGCCAGGCTGGGCTGTTCCAAGCCCACATGGATTTTTGCAGGCGTCGACGGGCCGAAGCAGGTACAGTCAACGTAATAGATGGCCGTGAAAGCCGCCGGGAATGTCCATGTCCCAGAGACCCCGGTGCCGTCTGCTGTGAAGAAGCACATCTGCCAACGGTTCCACTGCCTGAAGTATTCTCCGTTTGAGTTGGCCCCGTACTCCGCAAGCGCTCCAGTCGGCCGGGATAGGCCGCCCGCAACGGTGCCGTTCAACGTCGCGGAGTTGTGCACCACGTACCAATCGCCCCACGTGGGCGAGCTGCTGAGGCCGGTGCTGCGGCGCCGGAACGTCAGATCGTCGTTGAAATTCGGCGTCCATTCCTGAAAGCAGTTCGCGCCTGAATACCAAACGCCAAGAACGCCAAACTGAGTTGAGGAAAACGCATCCCAAACGTTCACAAGATCCGGCAGTCCCGTGGTGGTGGTGGACGTGACCCAGAAGCCCGCAGGAATATCGAAATCGTCCGCCGTGTCGTTGGGCGTTCTTGCCTCGACCAAATCAAGCTGCAACCCACCCGCGCCGCCATATGCGCCCTGCACAAGCGCCCGCGTTCCCGCCGTGTCGTGCGTGCTCCGCTGGAGGTTCTGGACCGTCACGCCCGCCCAATTCGTGGTGTCTTCGGACGGGTCCGTCGTTACGCCGCTATGCGTGGTCCGGGCGCGGTATGTGCCCTTGTCAGCCGGGGACCATACCGGGTCACCTGCCGTGTAGCTCGCGCCGCTGATCCACTCAGTTGCGCCCGCGACGCCAGCCGCGACCGATGCCGAATCTGACGCAGCCTCTGCAATGTCCGCTTCCTGCTCGATGTAGTCCACGGCCTGCTGCACTTCGGGGACGTGTTCGTCTTGCTGCCACAAAACCCACGCATCGGCCTTGCCCGCGAAGTCATTCCCAGGCTGGTTGCGATTTGGGGCCGGGGGTGGCGAAGTAAGTGTCGGTTTATCAACCATCAGACGAGCCCTTTAACCGAAATGGAAACGCTGGAGTTTTTCGCCTCTTGAGAAACGTTGTAGTCATCCAGCCAGCCGTAAGTGACTGTCCCGAGCGCCGCGACGTTCTCTACCGTGCTCGCATTCGCCATCCAGACGATCGGCGTTGCCCGTAGGCCGTCCAGAATGCCCGCTATGCGCTGCGAGCCGAGCGTCGGGAAAACGCACTCGAAATTCGTCTCCCGAGAGAACCCACGCACCGTCAACACCGCGTTGCCGAATGCGTCGGTGTTCTTGACGCTGAAATCCCGCAGGCCAAAATTTGTGCCCGGAACCGTGCGCCCCAGAACCATGAGTCGACCAAGGACTATCTGGCCGACCTTCGCTGTAGAGCCGGTGCGCGTCAGAATGATTGTTGCCTTGTACCCCTCGTAGCCCGGGAGGTCCTGCACCCCCGGCTGATCGAGGAACAGTTGCTCTGCTGCTTGGTCAAAATTGTCATAAAAATACCCATACCAAGTCTCGACTTGCGTTGAGCTGGCGGACGAAAGCGTCTGGTCAAAGACCTGCTGATCGGTGTCGTCAAAAACCTGCACACGGATTGTGTCGGCTTCGACATTGAAGAACGCGATCCCCGTTACCAGCGAGGCGAGGCGTATCTCGTAGGAGATACTGTTTGCCTGCGCGACTTGATCTGAAAGCTTCTGATCGAACGCTTTCCAGCGGTTGGTGGCCCCAAGCTCCGTCCACCATGTGCCGTCGTCTGTCACAGGGTTGCGGTTGCTGTTTCCGCCCTGCGTGCTCTCATACGTCTTGTGTGTTGTGCCCGTGACTCTGACGATCTGGCCTACGGAATAGGTCGTGCCGCTGTCCCACTCGCCCACGCCATCGGTCTCGGGCACGGAAGACGCCTCAAGAGCCGTATCATCGATCACAATCGGCTTAATGATGTTCATTAGGCGCGCTCCGCAGGCAAACCGTCTTCATTCCACTGGTCGAAGAGTTGGCGCTGCCGCTCAAGGTCCCGTGCCTGCTGCCGCGAGACGGCGAAGAGCTTCGCCATTTCACGCCGCATTGACGCAACCTCTCCCGCGGTGCCGCCCGACAGCAGGTTCCGGGTCTGACTGGCCGAATAGATCCGCGACGGGCCTGTAGCCTCCAGCTCCGGCCCCCGCTCGCCTACAAGGCGGAAGCCGCCGGTGTGCAAGCCGCCCGTGGCGAATGCATCCACGCTATCTTGTGCCAACCGGACCGCGCGCAGAGCATCCGAGTAACCACGGATTGCCGCTTCCACTGAAAGCACCGCCGACTGCACGCCAAGCGTGGCGTCCAAAAGCGAGTCAAGCTGCGACGCCTCCGCATCCGCCGCAGCTTCAATCGCGGCAATCTGGCTCTCGCTCTGCGCCTCGATGGCCGAGGCATTCGCCTCAATGGCCGCGATCTGCCGCCCCGTCTCCGACAGCTCACTGCCCGCTAGCGCGCGGATCTGGTCCAGCGCTGCCGTGTTCTGGTTGAAGCTGCGCTGATACTCCACAAAGGACGCGAACAGGTCCGTAGAGGGCTGCGCGACCACCGCCATGGCCTTCTGGATCTCCGAAACAGACCCGAGCCGCCCCCGGCCTGCAACATTCTGCAAGAAAGCCGACGCTTGCGCGAAGTTGCCACTCGCATTGAACGGGTTCTGCACCCGGCGACTTGCCAGAGCGTCCGATACCGCATTGCGCAGATTCCGATACTCGTTCGCCCGCGCCGACAGCCCCTGCGCCCGGGACTGCAGGCGCCCGACCGCGGCTTGCGTTGCCGCCACGATTTCCGACACCCGGCTTGAGGCGTCTTCGCGCAAGGCGTCTTGCTGCGCGCTGATCGCTGCCCGCAAAGCGCCTTCGGCGGTGTTGAGATTGCCTTGCGCGCCGCTTAGGTTTGCTTGGGCCGCGGCGATAGCCTGCTGGCGCACTTGGGCCGCTGCTGCCTTTGCTGCGGTCACTTCCGCTGCTGCCGCCGCTGCCGTTGCTTCCCGCGAGGCTTGAGCGGCCCTCTGCTGCGCCTGCGCCTGTTCGATCAGCGCCTGAGAGGCGTCTTCCGCCGCAGAGAACACTTCATCAAAGCCGCCCGACAGCGTGAGAAGCGTCGCATACGCATCTCGACCGCTTGCCGTCGTCAGGTCGAGGCTTTCGACAAGGCCGCGGAACTCCCCGCGCGTGCCGGGCATTTCGATATTGAGCGCCGACAACTCACGCGTGAGGTTCTGCGTCAGCAGAGCAAGCCGCTCTTCCTCGCTGTAGAAGTCCTCAAGATACCCGCTGACAGCGCCGCTGAATGCATCAAGCCCGCCAAACGCCTCAACCAAAGATGACGCCATGGCGCCGCCTTCTCGCGTGACCTCGAACATGGTTTCCCCAATATTCTGAAACACGCTGTTGACGGACGTCAGAGCGGTCGCCATGCGCGTGAGCGCATCAAGGCTGTTCTCGCCAGCCCGCACGAACTGATCGCGCACGCCGTCGAAGTAGCTGTCTGCCATAGCAATAACGGTGTCCTGCACCGCTTGCTGGATCGCGGCCTCGCGCTCTGCGTCAGAAAGCCCCTTGAACTTGATGTCACGGCCAAACTCAAACGGTAGGTTTCCGGGGAGCCCGACCGCCGCGCCGAGTGCGTCGACCGACGCGCGGCCCTGCGCAATCGCAGCGCTAAGCGGGTCCGCCAAGTCGGGCCGCAGCGGGTCAAAGTCTGTGCCGTACTTGCCTGCGCCGAAACGGCTCGCCGTCCGCGTCTTCTCGAACTCTTGCAGCAGCGTGCCAAGTTGGTTGACCTGGAAGCGAACGCCCGTGTTGACCGTCTCAGTGGTTTTCTTGAGCAAGCTTGGGATGGCGGCGAGTGCGCCAATTACGCCAATTAGTGGCAGCGCCGCTCCAATGCTGGTCGCAAAACCGCCCGCCCCGGTGAGCGCGGACGCTGCCGCCGCGTTTGCGCCGATATTGAGTATCCCGGCGCCACCCGAAAGTGCTTGCGAAAGGCCAGCGCCGACACCGCCGAGGATGCCACCGCCGCCTAGAAGGCCAGCGCCAGCGCCTAGGAGGTTGCCCCCGCCGCCAAGCGCACCGGCGCCGCCGAGCGCACCCGCCCCGCCAATTCCGAGCGTAAGCTTAATCGGGTTTGCCACCGCCGCCGCGACCATTTGCGAAATCAGCCGCTGGAACGACTGCCAAACGCTGTCAACGAACCCCTCCCAATTCTGCAAACCATCCGCCACAAAGTCACCGAAGGCGCCCGTGAGGCTGTCAACGGTCAGGGTTGCCTGAGAAACGGCTTGCGATGTGGCGTTCCGCACCGCGTCCACTGCGCCCTGTGCGTTCTGGACAACGCCTTGCTCCAGACCCGCCATAAGGTCCCGACCGATGCGCATGAAGACTTTTGATGGCGAATTAGACTCGACTTCTTTACGCGCAGTTCCTTCAAGCGAGTTCATGTAATCGCGAAGTTCTTGCTCAGTGGAAGGCGCCCCTTGCGCCACACCAAGCGAAATGCCGCCCGTGAGGTCGATACCAAGGCGACGCCCGGTCTCTTTCGGGTCAATCCCCTTGAACGTGAACAGGTCGACCACCTGTTGCTTCACGCGCTCCCACGCGTTCACGATGCCTTCAACAAAAGCCTCCATCACTTCCTTGCCGAAGGCGAGCATCTGGCGCGGCAGCTTCTTGACCGCATCAACGATGTCCTTGAGCGCATCGCGCCACGCGGGATACACCAGATCCGCAATCAGAGACGCCCAATCCTCGAAGGCTTTTTGCAGCGGGTTTTTCAGCCCTTCCATATCGGTCACGAAAATGCGCAGGGCTTCGAGCAGATCGCCCGACAGCGCCGCCCGAACCGCCTCAAGCGAGGCAGCCACACGTGCCGCAGCAGCGTCAAGAGATGGCATGCGCGCCGTGAGTGTGTCCCAATTGGCCGCAACGGTTATCGCCGCCCCTGCGGCTGCCCCGAGCCCCAGAACGACAAGCCCCAGAGGGCCAGCCAACGCAGCCATCCCCGTGACCATCAAGCCGAGGGAGAGCGTCACAGGCCCCAAAGCCGCAGCCAAAGCCACGCTTGCCGCAACCATTTGCTTCGTTTGCGGGGAAAGGTCCTGAAACCATGCGGCAACGTCCGCCGCACCCTCTGCCAACGCCCGCAAGGAAGGCGCAAGCGCCACGGCCAGTTGGTTCGAAAGCCCCCGACCCACTTGCCCAAGGGCCGAAAGAGCGTCGTTCGCCGCTTCGATCTGTGACGCGTCCACTTCCGACACGCCCACCCCGAAACGCTCAACGTCCCGCGTGGCGCGGGCGATCACGTCCGAGTCGAGTCGCAGGATCGCAAGGCCCGTGCGGTCGCCGAAAATCTGCGACGCAACACCGGCCTGCTCTGCCGCGGGGATAAGGTTGCGGATTGCACTGTTGATCTTGTCTACGCGCTGATCCGCGGGAATGCTGTTGAGGTTTTCCGCCGAAAGGCCAAGACGCTCCAACGCTTTGACCGCAGGCCCCGCGCCCTGCTCCGCCAGAGAGATCCTGCGCGTCATGCGGCGCAACGAACCGTCCAGATCACCCGTCGAAATCCCGGCAAGCTGCGCCGCGCGCTCAAGGTTCTGCATGGATACGACCGTCGTATCCATAGACGCCGCCGCCTTGGCTTGCGCGTCTACGATCTTGAGAGATGACCGGACGGCTACCGTCGCCGCCGCCGTCATGGGGGCAGTCAGCCGAAGCGACATTTGCCGCCCCAGCCGCTGCATGGACTGCCCCGTCCGCGCAAGCGAACGCTGCATTCCATTCATGGAAGCCTGGGCGCGTTCTACGCCTTTTTCAAACGCCGCGGAGTCCAGCGAAAGGACACCGCGCAGTGCGCCAATTACTGCTGACATTGCAAGTCCAATTGAAGCTTCCAGTTCAACAGAGCGGCCCGCATGTCAGCCGCCCCGTGTTCTTCTGGCGAAGCCCGCTTTTGAGCTTCCTTGACCAAGTCCGGGATCTTGTCAGGTTGGTGAAACGCGAAGGCCGCAAGGTGCGCGCGCTCTTGGTTAAGCATGCGCTCGCGCTCTACGGCACGCACCTCACGCTTGCGCAGTGCGTCGCTGACGAGCGCGATTTCCCGCAGCGAGAGGGGCCAGAAGTCCTGATAGGGCAGCCCAAGGGCAACCCAATCAGAAACCATGGCATCCCAGCCTATGCGGCCTTCGTCTTCGCGTTTCCCGCTTTGGGGCCGCTGGTATCGTCGGCTGCTTCCGGGAATGCCTTGGTGATCATCGCGGTCAGATGCTCCGCAGCCTGCGGAAGCCCGCCAAGACTGTCGATCACGACATACGCAACGTCCTCGCTCACACCCGCGCCATCGTTGAGGCACGCAGTGAACACCGCGCAAACGAAGCGATAGCCAAAGCCATCGACCGCACCGTTCATCAGCTCTGCGATGGACTTGTCGAACCGCTCCTCGAGTTCGCAGCCCGCGCGAGCGGAGAGGCGCAGCTCATGCTTGCGCCCCCCCGCCATAAAGGTCACCGTGGACAGCGCCATTAGCTGCCCGTGGTGTAGGTGACGCCGCCCGAAGTCCGGACCAGCAGGTTGAGCATCATTGACCCGTCAACCCCAGGCGTCGGGACCGACGGCGTGACAAAACCCGACCACTCGAACTTGTCGCCCGTGGTGGACTGGTCGACGGTCTGCACAAGCTGCGTCTCGAAGTAGATCAGCGTCCCTGCTTCGGAGTAGCCCTTCGCCAAGCCCATCATTGCCGGGGTGTAGTTGCACTCCAGCGTCACTTCGCCAGCGTCGATCAAGCCGGGAATGAACTCCCGGCGCCCGTTGGGACTGTCGAGCGACGTCACCTCAATGTAATCCTGCTGGTCCTCCGGCAGAATCAGCGTCTTTGCCTCCAGAATTGCATTGTAGGTTGTCGTGGTGGTGTTCCACTTGACCGTTCCCCCCATGACGGGGATTGCGATAGTCATATCGACTCTCCTTTGTGGGTGCCCCCGTCAGGGGCGGTTCATTCGCGGTAGAGAACCGCGAAATCCAGTTGCACGCGGTGCTGCACAGAGCCCGCGTCTGCCTCTGGCCTGTCTCGGATGGC
>CBDICG010000002.1:0-1357500 GCA_965277275.1 Paracoccaceae bacterium
GGAAGGGGTGCATCCTCTCCAAAGACCCCAATAACCCATGCTCGGCGCGCGTGACGTGCCGAAAGGATGCACATGAAACGTCTGCTTCTGGCGTCGACCGCGCCCCTGGCCTTTGCTCTTTGTCCAACGCTCACGGCCTCCGTAGCCCTTGCGCAGGACGATTTCGCACTCGATGAGATCGTCGTCTCGGGGGCGCTGACCGCGCTCACACCCCAGCCCCTGGCCCGTACCGGCGCCACCGTGGATATCCTTGAAGCCGGTGATCTGGCGAGCAGCCCCAGCTCGACCCTTGCCGGCACGCTCGACACGCTGCCCGGCATTTCGTTTTCCTCCAATGGCGGGCTTGGCACGAATACGACGCTGCGGATCCGCGGCCTCGACAGCTCGTATATCGGCGTGCGGATCGACGGCATCGACGTGACCGACCCGTCGGGCACGCAAACCGCCTTCAACTTCGGCGGCCTGCGCAACACCGGGCTGGGGCGCGTCGAGGTGATCAAGGGATCGCAATCGGCGCTCTACGGCTCCGAGGCGATTGCGGGGGTGGTCAATATCACGACAGCCCGGTCCGATGCCTTGGGCATTTCGGGGCGCGCCGCTGTCGAGGCGGGCAGTTTCGAGACCTATAGCGGCGCGCTGAGCCTGACCCAGCGCACGGACCGCGGCCAGCTTTCCTTCAACATCGACCGCACCATCACGGACGGGATCTCGACCCGCGCCGAGAATGACGAAGAGGATGGATTCCAGCAGACCTTCGCCACGCTGAGCGGTGATTACGCGGTGTCGGATACGGTGACCCTCGGGTTCTCGGCGCTCTGGCGGGACGCCGAGATCGAGATCGACCGCTCCGGCAGCGACCCCTCGGGCGAGAACTTCGTCGAGCAGACGGGCGGGCGGGTCTTTGCGCAGATCTTCGCCTTTGGGTTCGACCACGAGCTTTCATATTCGGTGTTTTCGTCGGATCGGGAAGATCCCGGTGGCTTCACGCAGGAGTTCCTCGGCGATCGGCGCGAGCTGACCTATGTCGGCACCGGCGACGTGGGCTCGACGACGCTGTCGTTCGGCGCCGACTGGACGGAGGAGACCATCCGCACGGACAGCGTGTCGGGTGAGGATACGACGCTCTCGCTCTTTGGCGAGGCGGTGCTGCGCCCCACCGACACGCTCGATCTCGCGTTGTCCCTGCGCCACGACGACAGCGACGATTTCGGCGGCGAGACAACGGGGCGGCTGGCGCTGGCGTGGCAGGCCGGGCCGGACACCACCGTGCGGGCCGTCGCGGGCACCGGCTTTCGCGCGCCGTCGCTCTTCGAGCGGTTCTCGTCGTTCGGAGATCCGGAGCTCGAAGCCGAGCGGAGTGCGAGCTTCGAGGTCGGTGTCGAGCAGCGGCTGGGCGACGCGGGCTTCGCGAAGGCGACCGCGTTCTATTCCGAGATCGACAACCTGATCCAGTTCGACGGCAACGCGACGGCCTGCAACTCCGGCTTTGGCTGTTACGCGCAGGTCGACGGGACGACGCGCACCCGCGGGCTGGAGCTTTCGGGCCGGTACGCGATCGCGGACGGGCGCGCGACGCTCTTTGGCAGCTACACCTACACCGAGGCCGAGACAGAGGATGGCCGGCTCGCGCGCGTGCCCCTGCATGACCTCGTGGTCGGCATCGAAGGGGAGATCGCCCGCGGCCTGCTGGGGCGGATCGATGTGCGCCATGTCGCGGATGTCGAGGCGTCGGAATTTGCCCCGCAAGACAACAAGGTGGGGGATTACACGCTCGTGAACCTCGGCTTTTCCTATGCGCTGACAGACACGATCGACGCGACGCTGCGTGTGGAGAACCTCTTTGACGAAGACTACGAAACGGCGGGCGGGTTCAACCAGCCCGGTCAGGCGGCGTATCTTGGCCTGTCGACGTCGTTCTAGCGCGCACCTCGCCGGGGCGGCGGGCCTTGCGCTTGCCGCGTGGGTCGCGTGGGCCGGGCCCGGGCTGGCGGAGGCGCCCCAGCGCGTGGTGTCGATCAACCTGTGCACGGATCAGCTCGCGCTGATGCTCGCCGCGCCGGGGCAGCTCGTGTCTGTCAGCCGGCTCTCGCAGGATCCCCGGGGATCGGCGATGGCGGCGGAGGCGGCAGCCCTTCCGGGCAACGGGGCGCTGGCCGAGGAGGTTTTTCTCTATCGGCCCGATCTCGTGATCGCGGGGACGTTTTCGAGCCGTGCGACCGTGTCGATGCTCCGGCGGCTCGATGTCGAGGTGGTCGAGTTGCCCCCGGCCTATGGGCTGGCCGACGTGCCGGAGCGGTTGCGCACGGTGGGCGCAGCACTTGGCCGTGCCGAGGCTGCCGAGGCGCTGATCGACGCCTATGAGGACGATCTGGCATCGCTGCACCGCGAGGTGGGCGAGCGCCCCCGCGCGGCGCTTTATTATGCCAACGGCTACACCAACGGCGACCGGACGCTGGCAGGCGATATCCTGAAGGAGGCCGGTTTCGAGAACGTCGCCACCGAGCTGGGGCTCGAGAGCGGCGGGTTTCTCGCGCTGGAACAGATCGTTATGGCCGCACCCGACCTTGTGGTGACGGGTGAGCCGCATCGCGGCGCGGCCCGGGCGGAAGCGGTGCTCGCCCACCCTGCCCTCGTGGCGCTCGACAGCGGGCACGAGGCCGCGACGGATCGTGACTGGATCTGCGGGACACCCCATGTCCTGCGCGCCGTGCGCAGCCTCGCAGAAGCCCGCGACGCGCTCGATGCGCGCGCCGAACTGACAGTCAGGAAGACGAAATGAGCGACGAGACAGACGCCGAGCGCGATGCAAAGCACGCCGAGCGGATGCGGCAGATCAAGGCCGCGCGCACGGAGCTGATGAAGACGAAGACCGAGGAGAAGGGGCTGATCATCGTCCATACCGGCGATGGCAAGGGCAAGAGCTCCTCCGCCTTCGGGATGATCCTGCGGTGCATCGGCTGGGGCATGCCTTGCGCTGTGGTCCAGTTCATCAAGGGGACGTGGCAGACGGGGGAGAAACGCGTCCTGCGGGAGCGTTTCGCAGATGAATGCACCTTCGTCGTGTCGGGCGAGGGATTCACCTGGGACACGCAGGACCGGCAGCGCGACATTGCCGCGGCCCGGGCCGGATGGGAGCGCGCCAAGGAGCTGATCCGCGATCCGGAGATGCGTTTCGTGCTGCTCGACGAGATCAACATCGCGTTGCGCTACGACTATCTCGACATCGACGAGGTGGTGGATTTCCTGCTGTCGGAAAAGCCGCACATGACCCATGTCTGCCTGACCGGGCGGAGCGCGAAAGCCGAGCTTCTGGCGGCCGCCGATCTCGTGACGGAGATGACGCCCGTCAAGCATCCGTTCGAGGATGGCGTGAAGGCGCAGCGCGGCGTCGAGCACTGAGCGCCCTGCCCCTTCGCCCGTCTGACGCCCGGGATCGGGGCACACCGACGTAACAGGCGGGAGATGGGAGGCGGTGAGCGGTGAGCGTCCTGCTCCTTCGCCCGTCTGACGCCCGGGATCGGGGCACACCGACGTGACAGGCGGTAAGCGGTGAGCGGTGAGCGGTGAGCGGTGAGCGGTGAGCGGTGAGTGGTGAGCGGCGAGTGGTGAGCAGTCAGCAAAAGGCGCAGCGCTCTGCGGCTCAATGGCGTAGTGTCAATCAACGGTGACAGGCCGTATCCCTAGGGATGGGAACACCACCTCGGCGCGTCGCGACGGCTTTGCCACGGCGCAGGGCACCTATCGAAAGGTCCACAGTCCATGCATATCGCCCGTTTCGCGCTCGCACTCGTTGCAGCCTTGCTCTGCGGCCCGTCTCTTGCCCAGCAGACGGCAGCCGAGGACACGGCGGCGCCCCCCGTCCGCCCCGTCAAGCTCATGGTTCTGCAACCGGGGGAAGGCGTGATCCGGCGCCAGTTCTTCGGCACGGTGGTGGCGCGCCAGACGGTGAACCTCGCGTTTCAGGTGGCCGGTCAGCTCCGTCGCTTTCCGGTGCTGGAAGGAACGACGCTCGATGCGGGCGACCTGATCGCGGAGCTCGATCTCGAGCCCTTCGAGCGGCGCCTCGATCAGGCACGGTTGCAGAGCGAACAAGCGGACCGTGATCTGAGGCGCCTGCAACAGCTGTCGTCGGCTTCGGTCAGCCAGGCAGCCCTCGACAATGCCAAATCGGCGTCCGATCTCGCGGCGCTTGCTGTCCGGGATGCGGAATACTCGCTTCGGCAGGCCACCCTGCGCGCCCCGTTCGACGGGCTGGTCGCCTCGCGCGATGTCGCCAACTTCACCAGTGTGCAGGTCGGCACGCCGGTGATCCGGCTGCACGACATCAGCGAATGGCGGGTGGAGATCGACGTGCCCGAAGTGCTGTTTCGCTCGGCCGGCGAAAACCCGGACATCGACCTTTATGGCACTTTCACAGGGTCCGACAGGCAGATCCCGCTGGTGCCACGTGAATTCCGCGCCGAGGCCAGCAGCGTTGGCCAGAGCTTTCTGATCACGTTGGCCATGGAAGAGGCACCGGGGCCGGGCGTCTTGCCCGGAACGTCGATCACGGTCGTGGCGTTGCTGCCCGCGGCGGACAGCGACATCGAGATCCCGGCCAGCGCTGTGGTGATGGATCCCGATGGCGCGCCGCATATCATGGTGTTCGAGCCCAGCGCCGATGACGTCGGCACGGTGCGCCGCACCCCCGCTGCGCTGGAGACGGGGCCGGGTGGCAGCTTCTTTCTGACCGACGAGATCGCACCGGGCACCGAAGTCGTCGTCGCCGGGGCGCAGATGCTCAAGGACGGACAGACCGTGCGGCGCTTCACCGGCTTTGCGCAGTAATCCGATGTCAGTCGCAAGCGCCTCGATCGACCGCCCGCTCTTCACCTGGCTCATCATGCTGACCTGCATCTTCGGCGGGCTTTGGGGGTTCCTGACCCTCGGCCGGCTGGAAGACCCGGCCTTCACGATCAAGCAGGCCGTGGTGATGACGCAATATCCCGGCGCCTCGGCGGCCGAGGTCGCCGTCGAGGTGTCCGAGCCGCTCGAATCCGCGATCCAGCAGATGGGCGAGGTCGACATCCTGTCGTCGATCAACCAGCCCGGCCGTTCGATCATCGACGTCCAGATCGTCGACACGCTCGGGGGGGACGCGCTGCCGCAAATCTGGGACAAGCTCCGCGCCCGGGTAGACGAGGCCGCCCGCGATCTGCCGACCGGCGTGCAACAGCCGCTGGTGGACGATCAGTACGGCGATGTCTTCGGGCTTTACTACGCCGTCACCGCCCCGGGCCTGACGGATGCGGAAGTGTACCAGCTCGCAACGTTCGTGCGGCGCGAGATCCTCGCGGTCGACGGGGTGGCCGACGTGGTGGTGACGGGTCTGCCCGAGGAGACGATCTTCGTGGATACCGACCTGGCGCTGGTGAAGGCGCAGGGTGTGTCGCCCCTGGCGTTTCTGAGCGCGATCTCCACGGCCAACAGCGTGAGCGATGCGGGCACGGTTTCGCTCGGCGCAACCCGGACCATCATCGAGTATCCCGAGGGCACCGACAGTGTCGGCGACATCGCGGGGTTGAACGTAGGCGTCGGGGGAGAGGTGATCAATATCGCCGATGTCTCGCAGGTCACGCGCGGGCGGGTGGAACATCCGCGCACGCTCATCCGGTTTCAGGGCGCGGAAGCCTTCGCGCTCGGGATCGCGGGGCTGGCGACGGAAAATATCGTCGATGTCGGCTACCGGGTGACGGAGCGCTTTGCCGAACTCGAGAGCGATATCCCGTGGGGCGTCGAGCTGCATCCGATCTACGAACAACACCTCGTGGTGGAGGACGCGTCCAACGCGTTTCTCGTCAACCTCACGATGTCGGTCGGGATCGTGGTGCTTGTCCTTGCGCTGTTCATGGGGTGGCGCGCGGCGCTTGTCGTGGGCGGGACGCTGCTGCTGACGGTGGTGGGCACGCTCTTCTTCATGGCGATCTTCTCGATCGAGATGGAACGGATTTCGCTCGGCGCGCTGATCATCGCGATGGGAATGCTGGTGGACAACGCCATCGTCGTGGCCGAGGGCATGCAGATCTCGATGCGCGGTGGCAAGACGTCGCGCCAGGCCGCGCGCGAAGCCTCGGGGCGCACGCAAATCCCGCTCCTCGGGGCGACGGTGATCGGGATCATGGCATTTGCCGGGATCGGATTGTCGCCGGATTCCACGGGTGAGTTCATGTTCTCGCTCTTCGCCGTGATCGGGATCTCGCTCCTGCTGAGCTGGATCCTCGCCATCACCGTGACGCCGCTTCTGGCGCATTACTTCTTCAGGCAGGGGGACGGCGGCGACAGCGACCCTTACGGCGGGCTGATCTTCCGGATGTTCGGCACGGTCCTGCGCGGGGCGCTCCGGATGCGCTGGCTGGTCCTGGTCGCGCTGATCGGCGTCACCGTGGCCTGCTTTGCGGGCTTCGGGCAGATCAAGCAGCAGTTCTTTCCGAATTCGAACACGCCTCTTTTTTTCGCGCATTACAAGCTGCCCCAGGGCACGACGATCCAGCAGACCTCGGCGGATGTCGAAGCGATGGAGGCATGGCTGACGACGCGCGAGGATGTCGTGTCGGTGGCGGCCTTCATCGGTCAGGGTGCGGACCGCTTCATGCTGACCTACCAGGGCGAGCGGCCAAACCCGAGCTATGGCCACCTGATCATCCGGACCGAGACGATCGAAGAGATCCCTGCCCTGCGCGCCGATCTCGACGCCTATGCGGCGCAGAACTTTCCGGGCGGCGAGTTCCGCACCGAGCGGCTTGTCTTTGGCCCCGGGGGCGGGGCGCCGATCGCGGCGCGGTTTTCCGGCGCCGATCCGGTCGTGCTGCGGCGTCTGGCCCTTGAGGCGACGGCGGCGATGGAAGGGGCGTCCGACAACCTGCTCAACATCCGCACGAACTGGCGCGAACAGGAGTTGGTGCTGCGCCCGATCTACGCGGACGAACGGGCACAGACCGCCGGGATCAGCCGGGACAACATCGCGGATACGCTCCTCTTTGCGACCGACGGAATTCGCGGAGGCAATTACCGCGAAGAAGAGCGCCAGATCCCGATTGTCGTGCGCGGCGGGCGGGCGACGGACACCACGTTGATCGATCAGATCGTCTATTCCGATACCGCGGGCGGGTTTGTCCCGCTCGAGCAGGTTATCGACGGGGTCGAGGTCGTGTCGGAAAACACCCTCATTCACCGCCGCGACAGGCTGCCGACGATCACGGTTCAGGCGGGGATACCGGCCGATCTGACAGCCGCGTCCGTGCACGCCGAGATCCGTGCCGCGGTCGAGGCCCTGCCGCTGCCGCCGGGCTACAACATGGAGTGGGGCGGGGAATTCGAGAACTCCTCGAATGCGAACGAAAGCCTTGGGCGGCAGCTGCCGCTGAGCGTGCTGATCATGGTGTTGATCTCGGTAGTGCTGTTCAACGCGTTGCGTCAGCCGCTGATCATCTGGCTTCTTGTTCCGATGTCGGTGAACGGGGTGGTGCTGGGGCTGCTCGGCACCGGCCTGCCCTTTACCTTCACAGCCCTGCTCGGGCTCCTGAGCCTCTCGGGGATGCTGATCAAGAACGGCATCGTGCTCGTCGAGGAAATCGACCTTGTGCGCAAGGACATCCCCGATCTCGACGAGGCCATCGTGACGGCGAGCGTGTCGCGTCTGCGTCCGGTCGTGCTGGCGGCGGGCACGACGATCCTGGGCATGATCCCTCTCTTGTCGGATGCGTTCTTCGTCTCGATGGCCGTGACGATCATGGCCGGACTGGCCTTTGCCTCGCTCCTGACGCTGGTGGCCGCGCCCGTTCTCTACCGTATCCTCTTTCGACCCTCGACAGCCGCCCCGCCTGCCCCCGCGACAGACGCTGCCCCGCTTGCGACGTAACGCTGTGACGTGGGGGCGACGTGCTGGGTGGCGCGGGCGCCGCGCGGGCATTTCCCGCGACATGCGCGGCAACGGGAGGACGGCGTCATGCGTCATGCCCTACTGACCGCTGTGACGATGGTGGCCTTTGCCGCCAATTCGCTGCTGAACCGCATGGCCCTCGTCGAGGGCAGCATCGGCGCTTCGGAATTCGCGCTGATCCGCGTGGCCTCGGGCGCGGCGGTGCTGGCGCTTTTGCTGGTGATCCGGGACAAGGCCATCCCGGCACCGCGCGCACCCGATTGGGGCGCCGTGGCCGGGCTGTCGGCCTACATGCTCGGATTTTCATTTGCCTATGTCTCGATGGATGCGGGGCTGGGCGCGCTGATCCTCTTTGCGGGGGTGCAGGTGACGATGTTCGCCGGAGCGCTTCTCGGGGGAGAGCGCCCCCCGGCGCGGCGCTGGGGCGGGATGGCCATCGCGCTGGCGGGCCTTGCGGTGCTGTCGTGGCCGGGCGCGGAGGCGGTCGCTCCCCCCCATGCTGTCGCACTGATGGGCGCGGCGGCGGTGGGATGGGGTGTGTACTCGCTCATCGGGCGGCGCGTGACGGACCCACTCGCCGCGACCGGGTGGAACTTTCTTTATGCGCTTCCGGTCGCGGCGGTGGCGTTCGCGGTGCTGGCTGGCGGGGCGCCCGTGATCAGCGCACCGGGCGTGCTTCTGGCGGTGATCTCCGCGGGGTGACCTCGGCGCTGGGGTATTCGCTTTGGTATGCGCTGCTGCCGAAGCTGGGCGCGAGCGTTGGCGCGATCACGCAGCTTTCGGTGCCGGTGATTGCCCTCGGTTTGGGGGCGGTCCTGTTGGCCGAGGCGGTGACGCCGCTGATGATCCTGTCCGCCGCGTTGATCCTGGGGGGGATCGCGCTGGGGCTCGTGCCGGGGCGGCGCGGGGGGGAGCGCTGAGGCGCGAGCGCCGGGCGCCACCGGCAGGATGGGCCACGCGGCTCACGTTCCTCGCGGGCGAAGGGGCCGCGTAGGCGACAGCGGGTGTGAGCGCAGGCCGAGCCAGGCCGCACAGGGGATCAACGGGTGTCAGCGCAGGCCGAGGCGGTCTGCGTAGGGGATCAGTGGGTATCAGCGCAGGCCGAGCCGTTCTGCGTAGGGGATAACCGGGTATCAGCGCAGGCCGAGGCGGTCTGCGTAGGGCCAGGGCGGTGTGTCTGCCGCGAGGAACGGCGCGCTCTCGGGCCGCTGCCTGTCTGCAAGCGCCTCCGGCACCTCGACTTCGTCGTATCCGACCGCCCACAGGAGCCGCCACTGATCGGGCACGAGCGGGCCGATTGCCCGCATTCGCCCGGCAAAGCCCAGTCGCCGGAGATCCTGCGCGACAGAGGCGAGGCGGCCATCGCCGTAGGTGGCGGCCTCAACCCCGATCCGCTCGATCCGGTCGAGATGCGCGCCGATGTCCGTAGCGTCCGAACCGGGAGCGAGGAGGACGGACGCGCCGATGTCAGGCAAGGTCGCCCAACTGACGGGAGCCTCGGGTGTGCTGGGGCCGTTGCGTGTGAAGAGGGGCACAGTAGTCTCCAGTCCTGTATCGTTTCTGCGGTGCGGGGCGCCGGTGGCTCTTGCGTTGGGCGGCGGTGCCATGTGGGGCGATCGGGACGCGCTCTGCCCGCCTGAGCATGAGCGCGGCTGTGCTTCAGCCGGGCGACGGGGGAGCATCGGGGGCGGGGCGGCGCGCGGCGACGCCGTTCTCAAGATGGATGCCGCATTCCACCTTGTCGGAGCCACGCCAGCGGCCCGAGCGCGCGTCCTCCCCCGGCTGGACGGGCGAGGTGCAGGGCGCACACCCGATGGACGGATAGCCCTGCGCGACACGCGGATGCGCGGGCAGGCCATGCGCCGTGCGGTAGGCACGCATGTCGCTGGCGCTCCATCCGGCAAGCGGGTTGAGCTTCAGCCGGGCGTGGCCATCGTGCTCGACCGGGGCCAGTGCGGCGCGGGTTATGCTCTGCGCCCGGCGCCGCCCCGTGATCCACGCGGCATAGGGCGCCAGGGCGTGCCGGAGGGGGCGCGTCTTGCGCAGGTCACAGCAGGCATGTGGCGCGCTCCGGTGCAGGGTTCCGTGGGCATCCTGCGCACCGACATCCGCAGGTTCGGGGCGTATCGCGCGGACAGCACGCAGGCCAAGCTGCGCGACGAGCGTGGCGCGGTATTCCAGCGTCTCGGCAAAGTGAAAGCCGGTGTCGAGGAAGAGCACCGGCGTGTCCCTGTCGATCCCGGAGACGAGATGCAGCAGGACAGCGCTGTCCGCCCCGAAGGACGACACGAGCGCGACGCGGCCTGCAAAATCCCGCCTCAGAGCCCGTTCGAGCGCCGCTGGCGCATCAAGCTGCGCATAGAGCGCGGAGAGATGCGCGGCATGGGCGGCCATGTTGGCGCGTTCAAGCGACATCGCGCCGCTCCACTGCGTAGAGCGCGGCGCGGAAGGGATCGGGGCCGAGGCGGCGATAGGTGTCGACAAAGCGTTCGCCCGGGGCATTGCGCAGCGCAAGGTACGCATCGACCAGCCGTTCGATCGCGGGGCCAACCTCTTCGGCTGGCAGGCCCGGCCCAGCGCGCTCGCCGATGGCGGCATTCTCCGTGTGATCGCCGCCAAGGGTGATCTGGTAATTCTCCACCCCTGCCTTTTCGAGGCCGAGGATGCCGACGTGGCCGACGTGGTGATGTCCGCACGCGTTGATGCAACCGGAGATCTTGATCTTGAACTCACCGATGGCGCGGGCGCGCTCAGCGTCCGCGAAGCGGCGCGAGAGATCCTGCGCGATCGGGATCGAGCGGGCGGTGGCCAGCGCGCAGTAGTCGAGCCCGGGGCAGGCGATGATGTCGGAGATGAGCCCGGCATTGGCGGTTTCCAGCCCGGCTTCGGCGAGGGCGGAGTACACCTCCGGCAGATCATCGCGCGCGACGTGGGGCAGGATGACGTTCTGCTCGTGGGAGATGCGCAGCTCGTTCTGGCCGAAGCGCTCGGCAATGTCCGCAAGGGCGCGCATCTGGTCGGACGTGGCGTCGCCCGGGGCGTCTCCGATCCCCTTGAGCGACACCGTGACGATGGCGTAGCCCGTCACGCAATGCGCCACTGTGTTGGTCTCGACCCACGCGGCGAGCACGGGATCGACCTTGAGCGCGGCGGCGAGCCCGAGCTCGGGGCGCTCGGGCAGCGCCGGGCCCTCGAAATAGCTCTCGATCCGGGCGACTTCTGCAGGATCGGGCACCCGGCGCGGCCCGCCCACGGCGGCCATCTGGGCGGCATGCTCGTCTTCCACCGCAGCGCGTATCTCTGCGAAGCCAGCCTCGTGCACGAGGATCTTGATCCGCGCCTTGTACTTGTTGTCCCGCCGTCCGTGCAGGTTGTAGACGCGCAGGATCGCCTCGAGATAGGGCAGCAGCTCCGCCTTCGGCAGGAACTCCCGGAAAACCTTGCCGATCATCGGCGTCCGGCCCATGCCGCCGCCCACGATGACCTCGTAGCCCGGCTCGCCCGCCGCGTTGCGGACCATGCGCAGCCCGATGTCATGAGCCTTGGTGACGGCGCGGTCATTGGGCGACCCGGTGACGGCAACCTTGAACTTGCGCGGCAGGAACGAGAACTCCGGATGGTCCGTCGACCATTGCCGGATCAGCTCGGCCGTGGGGCGCGGATCCTCGATCTCGTCGGCGGCGGCGCCTGCGAAATGGTCCGCCGTGACATTGCGGATGCAGTTTCCGCTCGTCTGGATGGCATGCATTCCGACGTCGGCGAGCCGATCGAGCATGTCGCCCACATCGCGCAGACGCGTCCAGTTGAACTGGATGTTCTGGCGCGTGGTGAAGTGACCGTAGCCCCTGTCCCACCGGTCGGCGATCTCGGCCAGCACGCGCATCTGATCGGAATTGAGCGTGCCGTAGGGGATCGCGACGCGCATCATGTAGGCGTGCAGTTGCAGGTAGAGACCGTTCATCAGGCGCAGGGGCTTGAACTCGTCCTCGCTCAGCGCACCGGAGACGCGGCGCTCCACCTGATCGCGAAAGCGGTCAACACGGGCGCGGACAACGGCATCGTCGAATTCATCGTAGCGGTACATCAAGCGACCTCCGAGGTTCGGCCAAGATCAGGGCGGGTGGTGGGACCGGTGGCGCGTGTCGCCTCCCGGTAGTGCAACGGGCGGGGGCCTTGCGGGGTGCGTTCCACCTCGGCCAGTGCCGCGCCGACGATGCGGTGCGGTTGCGCCGCGGCGCGCTCCAGCAGAACCTCGCTGGCCTCGGGCGTCTCGGCGACGGCGGCCTCCGAGAGCCGCCGGGTCCAGGCGCCCCCCGCGTCGAGGTAGACGACGTCGCCATCCATCAGGTCATTGGCGGAGACGATGCGCGGCAGGTAGCTGCGCGAGCGAATGGGTTGAGCCATCAGGATACTCCGGCAAGGGCGAGCGGGTGCTCTGCGTCTGGAAAGGTGTCGAGGGTCTGGAGCGCGGCGCGCGGGCTGAGACCGAGAAAGAGGATCGCCGTGCCCTTGATGCCCGCATCCGCCAGCGCCTGCGGCAAGCGCGCGAGCGTGGTGGCGACGATCTTTTCCTCGGGGCGCGAGGCGTTCTCGACCGCCGTCACGGGCGTGTCGTGCGCTGCGCCATGGAGCATCAGCCGGCCTTGCAGGAAGGTCGACGCACGCACGCCCATGTAGATCGCGGCCGTGGCTCCCGGCTCGCTGAGCGACCGCCAGTCGTGCTCGGCAAACCCCTTGGCGTCGTGCCCGGTGATGAAGCGGATCGCGCGGTTGCGCTCGCGCTTGGTCAGCGAAAGACCGGCCGAGGCCGCCGCGGCGGCAGCCGAGGTGATCCCCGGGATGATGCCGTAGGGGATCGCGTGTGCGTCGAGCGCGTCGATCTCGTCGTCGAGGCGGCCGAACATGCCGGGATCGCCGGATTTCAGCCGAACGACCTCGTGGCCCTGCCGTGCCTCGGCGACGATCAGGGCGTTGATGTCGTCCTGCTTCCAGCTTGGGCCAAAGGGCGTCTTGCCCACCTCGATCAGCCGCGCCTCACGCCGCGCGAGCTCGAGGATCGCAGGGGCGACGAGGCGGTCGTAAATCACCGTGTCGGCCCGGTGCAGGATCTTGCGGGCCTTGAGTGTGAGCAGTTCCGGATCGCCCGGCCCCGCCCCCGTGAAATGGACAAATCCCTCGCGCGTCTCGGTGCCCGCTGCGTGGAGCATGGCGCCCAACAGGGTTGTAAGAGCGGCCTCGGCGCCCGCCACGCCGCCTTGGGCCAATGCATCCGGGCCGATCACGTCGAAGAACCGGCTCCACAGATCGCGCCGCTGCGCGCTCGACAGGGCCGCGGCGGCCTCCCTGCCCTCGGCGGCGATGCGCGCCAGAACGCCGAGCTGCGGATCGAGCCGCTGTTCGATGTCGGATTTGATACGTCGGGCAAGGACGGGGGCCGTGCCCTCCGTCCCGATCGCAATGGTGACAGGATCGCGATCCACCAGCGCAGGCGTGATGAAATCGGAATCGTCGAGCGTATCGACAATATTGACCAGCGCGCCTGCCTCGCGCCCGATCCGGGCGACACGAGCGTCTTCTTGAGCGTCTTCGTTGGCGCAATAGGCGAGCGCGGCGCACGTCGCGTCCCCCCGCTGAAGCGCGCGCCGCGTGAGCCGCAGCTGACCCGCTTCGGCCCAGGCAACGATCTCGGGCGCCGGCGCGGCTGCATAGACAGCAACACGCGCGTCTGTCTTGAGCAGGAGACGGAGCTTGGCAAGCGCGGCATCGCCTCCGCCGGACAGCACGATACGGCGGCTGCCAACGTCTCGCATGATCGGAAAATGGCGCATCGGCGGCCTCCTGTGATGGAGCAAGACGTAGAATAATTTCCTGAAATACACCAGAAGCGCAGGCCACATAGGAACCCAAGCAGGAGATTCCACACCATTCTCGAACATAGGTTCCGATGATCTCGCCGCACGCACAACGCCATCCGCCCAGATCCGCACAGCGATACCTTCCGTCTCGGGCAGGCCTCTTCCCCGATCCGGCCGGAAGGCCAGCCCGAACGCCGACGCGACGTCCACCACCCGACTGGCCCGCGTCGCGCCCTTGATACAGCCCCTGACCTTGCGCCGATGCACATCGCCGGCACCGCTGCCTCAGCACTGCCCCTGCCCCGATCGGCTCCGCTTCGCCGCCGCGACATCGCTGCCACTGGAGCACCGCCGCAAACCACCGCACAACGAGCCATGGCCGATATCCCCCCGCCCGAAGGCCCCGATGCCGACCTGCGCGACACGCGCCGCATGAAGGCCGCGTTTCTCGCCGCCGCTGCGCTCGCTTTCGCGACAGTCCCTTTCACCGTGCCCTTCAACGGGTTCGATCCCTCGGCGTTTCCCGTGCCACAGATCGACCCGCCCGTGCAGCCGGCCGGATACGCGTTCTCGATCTGGGGCCCGATCTATCTCTGGCTCCTCGCCCATGCCGGCTACGGCCTGTTCGCACGGTCCGACAGCGCGGATTGGGACAACGTGCGCTGGCCCCTCATGGTCTCCCTGATCGTGGGCGCGGCATGGCTGCCCGTGGCGCAGTTCTCACCACTCTGGGCAACGGTGATGATCTGGGTGATGTTGCTCACCGCGCTCCTTGCCCTCAGCAGAACCCCGCCCACGGCAGACCGCTGGCTCCTGCGCGCGCCCATCGCGCTCTACGCGGGATGGCTGACAGCGGCCAGCTGGGTGTCGGTCGCGCTAATGGGCGCCGGCAACGGCATCGGTCCGGGAGAAACAGGATGGGCCTGGATCGGGCTCGCCGGGGCGCTGGCGCTATCGCTGGCGGTCACCCGGCTGATCCCGAAAACGCTGCTCTACGCGCTGGCCGTCGCCTGGGCGCTCATCGGCGTCGCCGTCGCGAACTGGTCGGCGGACTGGGCGCTCGTCGCCATCAGCCTCGGCGGCGCCGTGCTCGTGCTGAGCCCAAGCCTCGAGCGCCTCCGCGCCGGCTGACAGACCCGACCACGAGGCCGAGCCATCGGCACCCAAAGGTCAGACGCACGCCACCACGGGCCGGCGGCACGCCTGCCTGTGGCCCCTGCCCGCAGGCTTCATTGTGCTGGAAATATCCCCGCCGGAGGCATCGCCACGGCCAGGCCGCCACAACGGCAACCGGTCAGCGCTTGTCGAGATGCTTGCGCAGCTTCGATGGCCCCGGTGTCTTGCGCCCCTTAAAGGGGTTTTTGTCGCCCTGCCCCCGGAAGGTCAGCCGAATCGGGGTGCCCGGCATGTCGAAATCCACGCGCAGGCCGTTTACGAGGTAACGCTTGTAGCTGTCTGACAATCCTTCGGGATTGGAGCACATCACCACAAAGCCCGGCGGCCGCGTCTTGGCCTGCGTGGCATAGCGCAGCTTGATGCGGCGGCCGCCCGGTGCGGGGGGCGGGTGCGCCTCGACCATCTCGCCGAGCCACTGGTTGAGCCGCGCGGTCGGGACGCGCCGGTTCCAGACGTCATGCGCCGCCAGCACCGCCGCCCGCAAACGGTCCATCCCGCGCCCGGTCTTGGCGGAGACAGTAATCAGGGGCGCGCCGCGCAATTGCGGCAGGAGCCGCTCGAACGCCTCTTTCAGGTCCTTCAGCTTTTCCTGCTTGTGCTCTTCGGCGTCCCACTTGTTGACGGCGACGACCACCGCGCGCCCCTCGCGCTCGGCCAGGTCGGCGATGCGCAGGTCCTGCTGCTCGAAGGGAACGGCCGCGTCGAGCAGGACAATCACCACTTCAGCGAATTTCACCGCCCGCAGCCCGTCGGACACCGACAGCTTCTCGAGCTTTTCCTGCACGCGCGCCTTCTTTCGCATGCCGGCGGTGTCGAAGATCCGCACAGGCGTGCCGCCCCAATCGAGCCGCAGCGCGATGGCATCGCGGGTGATACCGGCTTCGGGGCCCGTGAGCAGACGCTCCTCGCCGAGGATCTGGTTGACGAGGGTGGACTTGCCCGCGTTCGGACGACCTACCACGGCGACCTGAAGGGGCTTGGCCTCGGTGATCTCTCGCACCGCGTCAGCCCCCTCCTGACCATCGTCGAGCGCGACATCCGTCTGTGGCGCTTCCGCTTTTTCCCGCTCCTCAAAGCCCTCGGCCAGCGGGACAAGGGCCGTGTAGAGATCCGGCATCCCCTCGCCATGTTCGGCCGAAATCGGGATGGGCTCCCCGAGGCCGAGGCCCCAGCCTTCGATGACGCCGCTTTCACCGGCGCGTCCCTCGGCCTTGTTCGCGGCCAGGAGCACCGTGTTGGCGTGCTTGCGCAGGATATCGGCAAAGACCTCGTCCGCCGCCGTAACGCCTGCGCGCGCGTCTATGACGAAGAGGCAGACATCCACCTCGGCCACGGCGCGTTCGGTGAGTTTGCGCATGCGGCCCTGCAGACTGGCATCGCTCGCCTCTTCGAGCCCGGCGGTGTCGATCACCGTGAAGCGCAGATCGGCCAGCCGTGCTTCGCCCTCCCGCAGATCGCGTGTCACGCCGGGCTGGTCGTCCACGAGTGCCAGGCGCTGCCCGACCAGACGGTTGAACAGCGTGGACTTGCCCACATTGGGCCGTCCTACGATGGCGAGCGTGAAAGACATGGGTCTTGCCCCGAGCACTGAAAAAGCGAAGCGCGGTCCCTAGCACATGTCTGCCCAGACGCAATGAAAATGCCGCAATGGGAATGCACGGGGCGCGTGCGCGCGGCTTCAGCGGCCCTTGAAGAGGCCACCGAGCACGCCACGCACCACCGCGCGCCCCGATTGCGTACCCAGCTGGCGCGCAAAGCTCTTGGCAAAGGCTTCCGCGACACTGTCGGAGCGCGACGACCGGCGCACCGGGCTTGCGGTGGAGCGCGCAACGCGCCCCCCGCTGTAGCGGCGCGCGGCGTTGAACTCGCGTGCCGCGGCAGAGCCCTCGGCGGCCTCCGCTTCGGCCCGCTCCGCGGCCTCGGCCGCGCTGGCAGCGCGGCTGGCAAGCATCTCGGCGGCGCTTTTGCGGTCGATCCGCTCGTCGTACTTGCCCGCGACGGGCGAGGCCTTGAGTATGACCTCTCGCTCCGCCGGCGTGATCGGGCCAAGCCGCGAGGACGGCGGACGGACCAGCGTACGCTCGGCCATTCCGGGCAGGCCCTTGCGCTCCAGAAAGGACGTGACGGCCTCGCCCGTCCCGACCTCGCGGATCGCCTCCTCGAGCTCGAGGCGCGGGTTGTCGCGGTATGTCTCAGCGGCCGCGCGGAGCGCCTTGCGGTCGCGCGCGGTGAAAGCCCGGAGCGCGTGCTGGACACGGTTGCCGAGCTGGCCGAGGATATCTTCGGGCACGTCGTCTGGGTTCTGCGTGCAGAAGTAGACGCCGACGCCCTTGGAGCGGATCAGGCGCGCTACCTGCTCGACCTTGTCGACAAGCGCGCGGGGGGCATCGTCGAAGAGCAGGTGTGCCTCGTCGAAGACAACCACGAGGACGGGCTTTTCCGGGTCGCCCAGCTCCGGCAGGTCTTCGAAGAGTTCCGAGAGGAGCCACAGCAGGAAGGTCGCGTAGAGGCGCGGCGCCTGCATCAGGCGGTTGGCCGCGAGGACGTTCACGCGCCCGCGCCCCTCGGCATCGCAGGACATCATATCCGCCAGATCGAGCGCTGGCTCGCCGAAGAGCGAAGCGGCCCCCTCCCCTTCGAGCACGAGGAGCCGTCGCTGGATCGCGCCGATACTGGCGGGCGAGACATTGCCGTAGCGCAGCGACAGGTCGGAGCGATTCTCCCCCACCCATGTCAGCAGCGCGCGCAGATCCGCCAGATCGAGGAGCGGCAGGCCCTGCTCGTCGGAAACGCGGAAGGCGATGTTGAGCACGCCCTCCTGCGCCTCGCTCAGCTCCAGCAGGCGCGACAGCAGCAGCGGGCCGAGTTCGGCCACTGTAGTGCGGACGGGGTGGCCGTCCTGTCCGAAGACATCCCAGAACGTGACAGGACACGCGCCGTAGACCAGATCGAGGCCGATGGTCTCGGCGCGCTCGGTGAAGGGCGTGTGCAGCGGCCCCGTGGCGCTACCGGGCATCGCGAGGCCGGAGAGATCCCCTTTGATATCCGGCACAAGCACCGGGACACCCGCCGCCGAGAACCCCTCGGCGAGGATCTGCACCGTAACCGTCTTGCCTGTCCCGGTGGCGCCGGCGATCAGGCCGTGGCGATTGGCCATGTCGAAGCGCAACGCCTGCGGTGTCGCGTAGTTCTCGCCACCGCCCCCTACGAATAGTCCCCCGCTCATCCCCGCACGCTCCGTCTGCCATTTCCGTTCGCACCGTAGTACAGGCTTTTGCGGCCTCTGCCAGCCTTGCCGGAGCGACCGCACCGCCCCCGCGCGAGGGCCTGCGCTGCGGGCATCGCGCGCCCGACACCGCCGACAGGGGCATCGCGTCGTTACTTCTGGCCGAACGGCCTGTGCGCCGCAGACCTCCGCATGCCCAAGGATGCCCGAGGCCCGCGCAATTGGAGGGGCGACGCGATGCGGCACAGGCCCCGCCGGGGCCGCGCCACGGGCGGGAAATCCCGACCAGCCCCCCTGCGACTGACCCCGTTCAAAGCCGCTGAACCACGTGAGGACGTGGCGTCAAGTGGGTGTTCGCATGCATTTTTCTGAAAGTAACGGCGCTGCGCGGCGTGCTACATGCTCAAATTTCCGCGTCTCGGCAAATACCCTGTTGACGGTTTAGTCGTCTCGCCATAGCGTCCGCCACAAGTCGGCCCGTCCGGCAGGGAGAAAGGTGCATCAGCACCAAAAGGCGACCGGGCTAACGGTACGCTGCGGGGAAATACCCCCGGAAAGGGTCCGATCGGGCCCTTTTCGTCATTTCGGCCCTGCGGCGTCTTCCGATCACCAGCAAGAGCTGCGCATTCCACCTCACCTGCTGCCCGCCCGTGATCACCTGTCGGAGCCGGGAAACCGCCGGACCGGCCCGTGCCTTGATCAGGGTACGGCGCGACGGTACGCAATACGCGAATGTGTGCCGTGCCGACCGTTCTGGATGCGCATAGGGGCCTGACACCGGGCGGGTGTCGTGCTAGGCCGCACGCGATAGAAGGGCACAGGCCCCGAGAGGCGATCCGCACGCAAGCGGGCGTCGAGTTTATCACTCCGCCGCACGGGATCCGGGCGGCACCTGAGCAGGGAATGATCCAAGATGGCGTTCGATTTCGTCCGTTCTGCAGCCCGTTTGCAGCGCACCATTTGCACCCTCGCCGCAGCGAGCCTGATCGCGGCCGCCGCACCGGCTTTCGCCCAGGACCAGGGCGCCCCGGTAGCCCCGACCCCGGCCCCGGCCGAGGGGGAAGATGGGATGGGCCAGCCCTACTTGCTGGAGCTTTCCGGCGACTGGCAGATCATCTGCGTACGTACCGAGCTGGAGCACGACCCCTGCAGCATGGGGCAGGACCTGCTCGACCCGGGCGGCAGCCAGGTTGCGCAGCTGCGCATCATCGGGCTCGCTCCCGGCGGCACGAGCGCTGCGGCGATCAATATCTCGACGCCGCTCGCGACCTTGCTCAGCCGGGACGTCACCCTTTCCGTCGATGGCGGCCCGCCCCGCGCCTACGGGTACACGTATTGCACCGAGGCGTTTTGCCTGTCGAGCTTTGGCCTGACCGAAGAGCAGGTGAACGAGTTCCGGCGTGGCAGCACGGCAGAATGGACGATCTATTCGATTCAGGCGCCCGACCGCCCGGTGTCGCTGCAATCCTCGCTCTCGGGCTTTACAGCGGGCTTCCAGCGCGTCTCGGAGCTGAATGCCCTGAACGCCCAGGCCGCGCGCGCCGCGCAAGCCAACCAGCAATAGCGCCCCGGGGGGGGATGCGCCTTACGCGCGCTTCAGCACCATCACGGCGTTGAAGCCGCCAAAGGCGAAGGCATTGGACATCGCGATGCCGACCTCGGCCTCGCGAGCGACATTCGGGACAACGTCCAGCGCGCATTCCGGATCGGGCTCCTCATAACCCACGGTGGGCGCGATCACCCCCTCGCGCAGCGCCATGATGCAGGCCAGAAGCTCAACGGCGCCGGTACCGCCGATGAGATGGCCGTGCATGGACTTGGTCGATGAAATCATGAGGCTGTCGGCATGGGCCCCGAAGGTGTCGGCCACGGCGGCGCATTCCGTCTTGTCGTTGGCCGCCGTTCCGGTGCCGTGGGCATTGATGTAGCCCACCGCATCGGGCGCGATCCGAGCGTCCCGCAGGGCTTGCGCCATGGTCCGCGCGGCGCCCTTCATCGACGGCATGACGATGTCGCTCGCGTCGGAGGTCATGGCAAATCCGACGACTTCGGCCAGGATCTCGGCGCCGCGCGCGCGGGCGTGCTCGTATTCCTCGAAGACGAAGACCGCCGCGCCCTCGCCCTGAACCATGCCGTTGCGATTGGCCGAGAAGGGGCGGCAGGCGTCTTTGGACATCACGCGCAGCCCTTCCCACGCCTTGACACCGCCGAAGGTGAGCATCGCTTCGCAGCCCCCCGTGACGACAACGCGCGCGCCGCCGCCGCGGATCAGGTGAAACGCCTGCCCCATCGCATGGTTGGACGACGCGCACGCGGTTGCAACGGAGTAGGACGGGCCCTTGAGATTGTACTCCATCGACAGGTGCGACGCGGCGGCGTTGTTCATCAGCTTCGGGACAACGAAGGGGTGCACGCGGTTCTTGCCGTCCTCGTAGACGGAGCGGAAGTTGTCATCCCACGTCTGCATGCCGCCCGCTGCGGTGCCGAGCACGACACCCGCATCCACGGCCAGATCGCCCGCGAAAACCAGGCCGGACTGGCCGATCGCCTCCCGCGCGGCCAACAGGGTGAACTGGGTGAAGCGGTCGTAGAGCGCGATCTGCTGGCGGTTGAAGTGGCCCTCGGGATCGTATCCGTGCACCTGGCCGCCGATCTGGACTGCCAGCCGATCCACATCGCGGATTTCGAGCGGGCCGATGCCAGAGATGCCTTCGGCCATTGCACGGGTCGTCTCGTCAGCGCTGTGCCCCAGGGCATTGATCGAGCCCTGGCCGGTGATGACAACGCGTTTCACGCGCCCTTCTGATCGGCGATCAGGCCCTCGACTGCCGCAACGATGGCGGCAACCGACGAGATGTCGAACTCGCTCTGGGTCGGTTCGTTGGCGTTGAAGGGGACGGAGATATCGAACGCCTCCTCGATCGCGAAGATCGACTCCACGAGGCCGAGACTGTCGATGCCCAGATCGTCGAGTGTGGCATCAAGCGTCACGTCCGCGGGCTCCAGGACGGCTTGATCGGCGATGATCTCGATCACCCGGTCGCGTACCTTCGTGTCCATGAGCCCCTCTTGCCTGACGTCCATAGCTGGCAATGCGCTCATTTAGTCGCTGCCCCCCTCCTTTGGAAGGTGCTTTCGCAAGCTCGCGACGTCACGTGCCAGGCGGGGCAGCCGGCGCGTGGCCTTCATGATCTCGATGCCCTTGTCCATCGGGATCGCAGGATCGCCGATCAGAATGCGCCCCGAGGGCTGGTTTGTCCGGATTCTCGCGCTGCCGGAGGCGATCACGTCATCCCCGATGGTGATGTTGTCGACCACGCCCACCTGCCCGGCGAACACGCACCGATCGCCGATCTTGGTGGAGCCCGCGACCCCCATCTGACCGCAAAGCAGGCAATCCTGACCAACGATGACGTTGTGGGCAACGTGGACGAGGTTGTCGATCTTCGTGCCGTCGCCGATGCGGGTGTCGGCGAGGGTCCCGCGGTCGATACAGCTGTTGGCGCCAAGCTCCACGTCGTCGCCGATCGTGACCGCGCCGAGCGAGTGAATGCGCGCATAGCTTTGCTGGCGCAAACCCTGGGCGTCACCGAGGGTCGCGCCCACCACCTCGACAGCCGATTTCTCGGGCGTCACGAAGGAGAAGCCGTCGGAGCCGACCACCGCGCCGGGCTGTGCGATCAGGCGGTGACCGAGCGTGCAGCGCGCGCCGATGGAGACGCGCTCGAGGATCAGGGCATCGTCTCCGATCTTGGCCCCGGCCCCGATGGAGCTGTGGCTGGCGATGCGGGCGTTGGCACCGATGCTGGCCCCGGCCCCGACCACCACGAAGGGCCCGATCCTTGCGCCGTCGCCAATCGTCGCGCTGGGGTCGATGACAGCGGAGGGGTGGATGCCGGGCGGCAGATCCGGCCCGGTGTCCATGAGTGCTGAGAGACCGGCGAGCGCATAGCGGGGCCGAGCGGCAAAGATCGCGGCGTCGAGCCCGTAGGCTTCGGGATCGGCCCCCTCCCACAGGAGCGCCGCGCGGGCAGAGCCCGCCGAGAGGGCTGCCGCGTAGCTCTCGGTGCTGGCAAGTGCGAGCGCGTCTGCTCCGGCTTCATGGGGCGCGGCGGCGCTCCGGATCTCGATCCCGGTGTCGCCCCAGGCCGCGAGCCCAAGGGCATCGGCAATCTCGGCCACGGTGTGAACGATGTCTCGGGTCATGCGGGCTCCGAAGGTGACGGCGCCGCGAGGCCGGCGCACGCGAGGAGCATTAGCGGCCTTGCGCCCGGCGGGAAAGACCGGACGAAGCGGGACGCCGGGGCGGCCTGCCCTCGGGCGGCAAGGAGGCTGGGGGCGGGGCGAAATCCCGGCGGGTGCTCCCTGCCTGTTGCCTCAGGCCGGGCGGGGCGCGGGACGGCGCTGCGCCCGGGGCCCATGAAGCGCGGCAGATGGCGATTGCGTGGGTGCGACATGGGAATGCGCCGCGCGGACGCGGCGTGCCACGGGCGGCGGTGGTACAACAGAACGTCCGTTCGGCGGGTGTGTCCGGCGCGGTTTTCCCCGCGCCGCGCCGACCCCGCCCCGATCAGCTTTCGGCGCCGCCCAGGCTCACGCCCTCGGCCTGAAGCGCGCGCCACAGCCGGGCGTCGCGCCCGTAAATGTCGGTGCGGTAGTTCATCCGGCCCTTCGCGTGGCCAAAGACCGTGCGATAGACGAGGTGCACCGGTATCGGCTCCTCGAGGTTGATCCGAGAGATCTGCTTGGTCCGCAGGGTCGACTGAAACAGGTCCACCGGGTTGTCGGACTGGCGCGCGAGGAGGTGATAGGCAAACTCGTGCGGCTCGTTCAGGCGGATACAGCCCGAAGAATAGGTCCGCCGTTCGCGGGAGAACAGGTGCTTGTCCGGCGTGTCATGCAGGTAGATCGCGTGCGGGTTGGGGAACATGAACTTCACCGTTCCGAGCGCGTTGCGCGGGCCGGGCGGCTGCACGAGATTGAACGGGAAGTTGCGCTCCGAATAGGCGGCGAAGTTCACCTGGCTCCGGTCCACCACCCTGCCGCGCCTGTCGATCAGGCGCAGGTAGCTTGCCGCGTTCGGGTTGCGCTTCAGCCGTGGCAGGTAGTCACGCCCGATGATGCCGCGCGGCACGGTCCAGGTCGGATTGAGCTCCATGTATTCCATGGTGTCGGAGAACTCCGGCGTGACCTTGCCGTCCTTCTCATCTCCGACGACGGAGCGCGTGCTGAACGTCACCTTGCCGTCATCGATGACGAGCGCATGGAAATCGGTCAGGTTGACCCAGATGTGACGGTCGCCCAACCCTTCCGGCAGGTTCAGCCAGCGCTCGCGCTCTAGGGCGACGTAGACCTGGCCGAGGCGGTCCTCGACGCTCTTGTTGAGGTGGTTGAGCGTGGCGGGCCCGGCCACGCCATCCGCGTTGAGCCCGTGATCGATCTGGAAGGACTGGACGGCCCGCGTGACCGCGCCATCGTAGGAAACGGTGGCCGTGCGCGGGAGGTACCCCTTTGCAACCAGACGGTTACGGAGCGCAATTACAGCGGGCCCCTGCTGGCCGGGCTCGAGCTTTTCGGCGCGCACCGCCTCGCCCCAGCCGCCGCGCGCGCGTTCCTGCTCGAGGCGCATACGCTCGGCCATGAGGCGATTGTATTCGTGGGTCCGGGGCGGAAGGCTCGCAATGAAGGCGCGGGGGCTCGGGCCTGCGACACCGGCGAGCAGCGTCTCCGGATCACGCCGCGGGAGCTCGCGGACGATTTCGTGGTCGACGCGTTTGGGCTCGAGGATGCCCGACTGAACGGATTGTGCGTAGTCGAGGAACATCCGCGCCGCCGCGACCTCGGCCTCGCCGCGCGCACGGGTGCTTCTGGCCTCGGCGAACACCGTGCGGAGCGCATCGGAATCGTGCTGGGCGGCGGGCAAACCGTGGGTTCCGGCGCGCGCGAGCGCCTCGATCAGGGCCGCACGGCGCTCAAGGTCGTCCGCGTCGGCTCCCGTGAAGATCGGGGCGTAGCCGGTATCCCGGTAGAACGCGGCGATGGCCTCGTCCCCGTAGGCGGCTTCGGCCACGGATTGGCGAAACGCGAGATCCAACGGCACCGACGGCTCGGCGAGCGCGCTCACGGGCAGCAGCGTGGAGGTTGCAAGGACGGCTAGCGCGGACAAACGCCCAATGACAGACATGATGAAACTCGCTTCAAACGCAATCGCCCCAACGTGTGGAGCCGTTGACCCTGTGTCTACTCACAAAACCACGAGGTCGTGAACAGCGTGCGCGAACGTGGCGCCCGCGCACGGGTCAGCTGAGCACAAGCCCGGGCCGCCCGGATGCATCCTGCGAGGCGGTGATCGCGAGGGCGACGCGACGGACCGACGCGCCATACTGTTGCGGCGCAACCTCAGGTGCGTGCAAATCGCACCGATCCGTGCGGGTGCGTCAGTTAAGCAGATTTTTGCCTATTGACCGCAACAAAGGTTTATCCGGGCCGATGCCCCCTTGGAGACAGAATCAGTTTGTGGCATGGGTAAGGCACTGGGGATAACTCAATCAAAGTCGCGCAAAGCGGCGGCACGGGGCGAAAGACAGGCATTACCATGACCAACGAGACCGGCTCGGGGACGATTTCCAGGCGTGGCATTCTGCGTGCGTTTGCAGCGACGACGGTGGTTGCAGCACCGGCAGCAGCCAACGCGTTCGGCATCCTGCGCGGCGGCGGTGATATCCGGCGCCTCAAGATGTACAGCGGGCGCACCGGCGAAAGCATCGACACGATCTACTGGATCGAGGGCGAGTACATCAAAGACGCCAAGGGCGAGATCGACTACTTCATGCGCGACTGGCGCAACAACCAGCGAACGGACATCGACTTTCGTACGATCGACATCCTCGCAGCGGCACACAACATGCTCGATGCGTCGGAGCCCTACATGCTCCTGTCCGGCTACCGCTCGGCCGCGACCAACGCGATGCTCCGCGCGCGCGGACGCGGCGTGGCGCGCAACTCTCTCCACATCCAGGGCGAAGCAGCTGATGTGCGGCTGTCGTCGCGCAGTGTGAGCCAGATCGCACGCGCAGCCGCAGCCTGCCGGGCCGGGGGCGTCGGGCGATATTCGGGCTCCAACTTCGTTCACATGGATTGCGGCCCGATGCGCACGTGGGGGCGCTGAGCGCACCTCGCTGGCAAGCAGTGTGAACGCCCGCGTCAGACGGCGCCCGCCGGAGCGCGCGCTGTCAGCACCTCTTGGTACAACCGCTCCATCGTGGTGATCCAGCTTTCTTCGGACTGTGCAATTGCCTCGCTGCCGGACGCCGCGCGCAGGCTCATCTCTGTGATCGCCGCCGTGTCCATGTCACGCATCCGGGCCAGGGCGCTTGCAAGCGCTGCGGGTGTTGCGTGGTCGTAGGCCAGGCCCAGCCCTGCCCCGGACAAACCGGCAGAGAGCAGGGACATCTGAGGCAGAACCACCGGCAGACCTGAGAGCGACGCCTCCGCCGCGGCGAGGCCAAAAGGCTCCGGCAAGCGGGAGGGCATGGCGAGACACCGCGCGTCTTGCAAGTGCGTGCCGATCGCCTCGCGCGGCTGCCAGCCGGTGATCCGGGCAGAGGGCAACGCGGCGCGGATGGCCGCGGCATCCGGCCCTTCGCCCACGAAAGTGGCCTCGAGCCCCGCTTTGGCGGCCGCGCGCGCCAGATCTGCCGCGCCTTTCTCTGGGTCGAGGCGCCCGACAAACGCGACGCGACGGTTGTCCTCGACCCGGATGCGGGTGGCACTGAAGGGCGCGGCGGGGTTCAGGACGGTACGAAACCGCGTGCTGTCGAGCCCCCCGCGGCGCAGGGGTTCGGCCATGGCCGGGTGGATCAGCGCGATGGCCCCCCATGGCGCGCGCAGAAGTGGGCGCCGCAGAAGGCCGTGGCGCAGCACGCGCCACCCCTTTTGCGCCGCAGAACGCTTGTCGCATTGGGTCGTCACGCAGGACGCTGACAGTGGAACGCGCCTACAGACCGTGCCACGCGGGAAATCCATGTAGACGCCGTTGGGACAGGCGAAGAAGAAATCATGCGCGTGGAGCACCGTCCGCGGCGCCACCGGCGACAGGGCGGCAAAGGCCGCGGGCGAAAGGATCTGCGCCCAGCCGTGCAGGTGATAGACGGTGCCGGGCGTATCCTTCCGGGCGATCCAGCCCGCCAGAAAGCCCTGCGCTGCGCCATTCCACAGCCCCGACCGCATCGCCTGCATCCGCCCCTTGGTCGCAAGCCGCCCCTGCCCGAGAGACACGACCTCGGCACCCGTTTCGGCAAGCGGGCCGAGCGGATCGGCCGCTTCGTCCCCGAGCTCGCCGCAAAGCAGGGTAACGGAATGGCCGCGCGCGCGCAGACAGCGCACCGCCCGGCGCACGAGGCTGGTCGCGCCCCCCCGCGCAAAGGCGGAATCGGACACCATGACGATACGGTCGGGCCTGTCGACGCCCGCTGCCGCGCCGCGCGCGGTGGCGTCGTGCGCCGTGTCTTCGCTCTGCGTCTCGGTCATGCTACGCGGGTGCCCTCGCCTCGCCCCATTGGACGGTGATAGCGCGAGCTAGCAGATCCCGGAGGGGAAAAAACGGCGAAAGGATGGGCATCGCGTGCAAGCGGCTGATTCCAAGTCAACGGGCGCGGGTGGGCGGGCTCCGGCCAGTGCGGCAGGGTCGCCCCGGATCGTACAATTCGGGCTGCGCTACTCGCCGAACCTCGGCGATGGCGTGATCTCGGAGTGCCTCGCTTACGCCATCGGCGAAGTTGCCCCTGGGGCGGCGTTTGATGCGGTCGACCTTTCGGCCCGCTCCGGCTTCGGCGCGACCGTTGTCCGCAACCGGCGTCTGGCGCTGCGGGTGCTGACGGTGCTGCCGCGCGGGCTCCGGCAGGCGCTCGTTGCGAAAAAGCTGGGCAAGGTGCTTGACCGGGCGGAGCCCCTCTGGCGGGACGCAGTTGCCGGGGCGGACCTTGTGCTGATCGGCGGGGGGCAGCTCTTTTCCGACGCGGACCTGAATTTCCCGCTCAAGGTGGCACGGGCGGCGGATGTCTGTGCGGGCGCCGGCGTGCCGGTCGTTGTCTACGCGGCGGGGGTGGCCGAGAACTGGAGCCCGCGCGGCGCGGCGCTCTTTGCCCGGATCGCGCAGAGCGAGCTTCTGACCGTCGGGCTGCGCGATGCGCAATCCTGCGCGGCATGGCGCGCCCAGATGCCGGCCGATGCGCCCGAGCCGGTGCTGATGCGCGACCCTGGCGTGCTGGCCCGGCCCTGCTACGGACCGGTCACGCCGGATGATCGGATCGGTCTGTGTATCTCGGACCCCGGGATCCTGCGGTACCATGCGGAGGATGATGGCGCCTCGACGCCGTTTCTCGCCCTTGCGCGCGTGCTCATGGCGCAGGGGCATCGCCTGCGCCTCTTTTGTAACGGGGCGGAAGAGGACGCGCGGGCCCAGGCGGACATCGCCACTTCGCTTGCGCCAGACATCGCTGCGGGGCGCGCCGAGGTAGCGGAGGTGCCCACGCGCCCGCAGGCGATGGCCCACCTGATCGGCGGCTGCGCGGCGGTGGTGGCGCACCGGCTGCATGCCTGCATCGTCGCCTACAGCTATCGGCGGCCCGTCGTCGGCCTCGGGTGGGACAGGAAGGTGGAAAGCTTCTTTGATTCCGTGGGCTTGAGAGACGCTTTTGCAGCGCCCGGCACACCAGCCGACACGATTGCAGACAAGCTCGCCGCCGCCTTGGCCACCGGGCCCGACGCGGCGCGAGCCGACGCGACTGAAGCCGAGGCGCTGGACGGTGTGCGCCGGGCCCTCGGGGACGTGCTCCACCCCGGCCGTGCGCCGGATCGCTCCACGCGCGATCGCCCGAGCGGGTAGCCTACCGCGTTGTCAGGATGAACCGATACTCGACATAATCGCCATCGGCACTGTCGTTGGGGCCGACCGCGATCTCGACAGCGTCGCCCGGCGCCAGCGACACCGGCTCAACCAGGTGCAGCGGTTCGGAGAGCACGGCATCGAAGACCACGGCGCCCCCTGCCCGTACGACGACGGTGATTCCGTCTTCGGATTGGTCCCACGGCGCGAGGGTCAGATCCAGCATCAGGTCTTCGGCGCCCTCGGCGCGGTACCGGTGCAGGACCTCGACCGGGCCGTGACGGCTCCGCGATGGCATCAGGTAGGCTTCGGTGAGGCGTGGGAACGTGCTGTCCGGTTGCGCGCGGTAGGGCCGCCACGGGACTCCGCTGGCATCCTGTCCGGGCCGCGTGACCAGAGGGCGCTCGGCGTCACCGGTGCGCAGGACGCGCTCGAAGCCGTCGCCCGGGGCCTGGGCCTCTGCATCCAGCGGGAGGGCGAACTGAAGGTAGCTGTCGGCGCGCCGCATCTGGGGAGCGAGGCGCAGCGCCTCCCCGAGGCGCACCGGACCGCCATCGGGCGACGAGAAAACGAGCGGCGCCCCGAGCGAGAGGATCCGCGTGTCGGTGGGTTGCCCGGTGGCATCGCGGACACGCACGCCGGGGGCGATCTCGAACCCGCGCGGCGCCCCGGAGACCAACAGATGCGTCGGCGCCCCGGCTGGCCCGAACGCACAGATCTGGGTGAAGGGATCGGGCGATGCATCGTGAACGGGCCGCCCCGAAAGCTCGGCGCGGACCATGTAGAAGGCCTCGCCAGCTTCGGTGCGCAACCCGCGCTCGGTGTAGAGCGGCGCAAACCCGTCGCCGCGGGGGTGCAACGGATACCACGTGACCTTCGCCACGTCGGCGAGCGCATAGGCACAATAGCTCTGCACGAGATGGTCGGCGGCGGCGCTGTCGGGGCCGTCATGGCCGAATTCCGTGATCTCGATCCCGATCCCGGCGGCGCCGGGCAAGCGGCGCAGGTAGGCGATCTCGCGGGTCATGAGCGGGACGGGGGTCGTGTAGGGATGGAGCGCAAGGGCATCCATGACCGAGGCGCCGCCCTGCGCAAAGACATCGCCAAGATACCGCCCGGAGATCGAATGCGCCGAGCCACCAAGGACGCGCACTTCGGGGCGAACGGACTTCACTGCGCTGTGGATGGCACGCAGGATCGCGAGGTGGTAGCGGGCGCGCTCTCCGATCCCCGCCGCGTGCACCGGGCCGGAGACGAAGTTGCCCGCGTTCACCTCATTGCCGACCTCCACGGTGTGGATCGCCGGGAAGCGCTGCACGGCCGCGGCCACATAGGCGGCCATCGCGGCGACGGCTTCGGGGCTGTGGGGGGTGTGGCCGTCGTCATACTCCGGGTGGCCCGCATTCACCGTCAGCGTCATCCCGGCTCCGGCGCGGGCGATCGCATCGGGGTAGCTGGTGGTCGGCTGATCGAAGACATACGCGCCGTTCTGTTCGACCCGGCTCCAATAGATCCCGTCCCGCAGGTCGGTCACGCCATCGTCGATAAGGGTGCGCGTGAGGCGGGGCTGCCATCCCTGCCCTGAGTTGTGGGCCGCCTGCAGGCTCGGGGCTGTCAGTGCGCGCTCGGACGCGCCGCCACTGGCGTGGGCCAGCGACGCCAACGCCAGTGCGAGCATGGGCAGGACCCATGGCAGGGATCTGAAGGGTCGCGGCATCATGGGCGGGGGTAGAGCACGCAATTGTGGTGAGCGTTTGGCCGTGCAGGTGTCGTGGTGTGTGAAGATATTGTGGCGTCAGTGGGCGCCTCGGCCCTGCCAGCCGCGCCGACCGGCCAGTTCGAATCGCGGCCCCAATGGCGACGCAATTCACCTTGTTTTCCACGGTGATGGCCGACAATGGCGCGTGGGCCGGACCATTGTTTCGCGCAGGCTCCGACATTGCGATGAAAATGCGTCGCGTTGTGACACTGCCCCAGCACCCGGCGGATATGGAAAGCGGGGGAGCGATGGGCCGGACCGCGTGTCTGGCCATGTAGGAACGAGTACCAAGCGTATGGGCTTTTGCTGCGCCGGATATCCGGGCGACACCTCCCTTGATGGACCCAGTTTCCGGGGCACCCGGCGTCTTGCGAAGGGCGTTGTGCCGCCGGGGGCAAACGCGGTGTCAGAATGCGAAGGGGTCATGGCGCAATGAACAGCAGTATCACGCCCGTCGATCTCGCCCGGTTCCGGCGGCCGGTGCCTGCGCGCCGTATAGGCGCGAGCGCCAGCCGGAGCGATGCCGACACGGTCGACCTGCGCGCGCTCTTTCTGGCGGTATGGCGCGGGCGCTGGCGCATTCTGGCCTGCATGATCGGGCTGGGTGCCCTGCTCTACGTCGCGGTCAGCCAGGTGGAGCCGACCTATGAGGCGACCGCGAAGGTCATGCTCGACCCGCGGACCGCGCAGATCATGGCCGGACAGGAACTGGTGCGCGACCTCGACCTCTCGCAGGAAGTGGTGAACGGCGAGGCCGCCGTGCTGCGCTCGAACGTTCTGGTGGAGCGCGTGATCGCGACCATCGGACCGGCACGGGTGGATCACGAGGGCACGTTCGGGATCACGCCGGAGCGCGAGGCGCAGGTGCTGGAGGCCATCGCACTGCCCGAGACGCGCTCAGCCGAGATGGACAAGACGATCCAGGGCCTCGTCTGGCTGATCCGGCGCGATCTGAGCGTCTTCCGGGAGGGCGAGAGCTACGTCATCGCGATCCGGACGGCGCATCACGATCCGATCCTCGCAGCGCAGATCGCCAACACCATCGCGACATCGTATATCGGTGCCCAGGTCGACGCACGCCGCGACACGACCACGGGCGCCACCCAATGGCTCGAAGACCGCGCCAACGAGCTGCGCGCGCAGCTTGATCTGGCGGAAGCGCGCGTGGCCGAGTCGCGCGCCGCGGGGCTCGACGCGGAAGGTGGCAGCGCCGAAACCGTCCGCCAGCAGATCGCAGATCTGAACGGTCAGCTCGTGGCCGCACGCTCCGATCGGGTGGCGGCGGAAGCGCTGATCGAACGGCTTGAGACCGTTCTGGCCGGCGGCGGCTTTACCCAGGTCGCGGAGATCGTCTCGTCACCGCTGATCGAACAGATCAACCTCGAGCGCATCGCCCTCGATCGCCAGGATGCGCAATGGGCGCAGCGCTACGATGCGGACCACCCGGAGCGCCAGCGCATCGCGCGGGCCCGCACCGGGCTCGACGGCGAACTGGCGCAGGAGGTCGAACGCATCATCGCCCAGCGCCGCAACGAGACCCAGATCGCACAACTGCGCGAGGACAGCCTGCGCGAAGGGATCTCCGATCTGGAGGAGCGCGTCGTGTCGATCTCCAGCAGCGAGGGCGGGCTGCGGCAGCTCGAACGCGAGGCCCAGGCCAAGCGCGAGACCTACGAGACATTGCTCGCCCGGTTGGCACAGGCGCGCACGCAAGAGCAGCTGACACAACCCGACGCCAAGTTGATCGAGCGCGCATCTGTCCCCGGCGCCCCGTCTGCCCCCCGCCCCAAGCTGATGGCGGCCCTCGGAATGATGCTTGGGCTGGCCGCGGGGCTGGGGCTGATCCTCGTGCGCGAGCTGTCGTCCAACACGTTCCGCCGGGCGGCGGATCTGGAGGCGGAGACCGGCCTGCCGGTGCTGGCGGTGACGCCGGTGCAAGGCTGGACAGGGCTCATGCAATCGACCGCCGCGCTGCGGGACACGCCCTATTCGCTCTACGGCGAACGGATGCGCCACCTGCGCACATCTATCCTGATGCGCGACGGGCACGAGCAGTCGCGCGCGGTGATGATGCTGTCGGCAGCCCCGGGAGAGGGCAAGACCACGACGACGCTGGCGCTCGCGCAAATGTCTGTTCTGGCGGGAAAGTCTGTTATCGTGGTGGACGCCGACCTACGCCGGTCGACGGTTCAGGCGGCCTTTGGCTGGGATATGCAGGAAGACTTTGCCGATTTCATCCGGGGAGATTGCTCGCTGGACAAGGCGATCTACACCGACCCCGATTTCGGCTTCGATTTCCTCGCGGCGCGTGGCTCGCAACCGGATGTCGCGGACAAGCTGTCGGGCGGGTGGCTCGGCTCTGTGATCACGGAGCTCAAGCGGGTCTATGATGTCGTCTTGATCGACGCACCGGCGATGCTCGCGGTGTCGGACGCGCTGATCGTGGCGCAGGTCGTCGACACGCGGATCTTCGCGGTGAAGTGGGACGCGACCCCGCGCCGCTCCGTGCTGGAGGGGATCGCGGCACTCGAAGACGTGGGCCTCGATGTGGACGGCCTCGTTCTGACGATGGTCGATCCGGACAAGAGCCCGGATGCGAAGGCCACCGGCTACACCTACGACGGCTGAGGATTGCGATGCCTGATGACAGTCTCTTCCTGAGCCGCGCTTTTTCTGCGCGCCCCGACACGCCCCGCCGTGCGGAGCCACAGGGCGTGTTGATGCGGCGCGGGGCGGCCCGGCGGGGCGCGCGGAAGGTTGCGCTGATCCACTACTGGCTGGTCGGGATGCGTGGCGGCGAGAAGGTGCTGGAAGCCCTCTGCCGGATGTTCCCGGAGGCCGACATCTTTACCCATGTCTGCATCCCTGGCGCCCTGTCGGACACCTTGCGCGCCCACCGGATCGAAGAAACCTTCGTGGCCCGCCTGCCCTTTGCGCGGCGCCGCTATCAATCCTACCTGCCGTTCATGCCGCGTGCGCTCGAGCAAATCGACCTCAGCGGATACGACCTAGTGATTTCATCGGAGGCCGGGCCAGCCAAGGGGGTGATCCCGCCCCCGGATGCCGCGCATCTGTGCTACTGCCACTCGCCGATGCGCTACATCTGGGATCAGTACCACACCTACCGGGACGGGGCGGGGCGGGTCGCGCGGATGCTCATGCCGCATATGGCGCACAAGTTGCGGCAGTGGGATGTGACGAGCGCCGCCCGGGTCGATCACTTCGCGGCCAACTCTACCCATGTCGCCGCGCGGATCGACAAGTACTGGCGGCGCGGCGCCGACGTGGTGCATCCGCCCGTCGCGGTGGAAGCATTTGCGCCATGCGATACCGTTGACGACTTCTATCTCTGGGCCGGGGAGCTTGCGCCCTACAAGCGGCCCGATCTGGCCATCGAGGCGTTCACGCGCACGGGGCGCAAGCTTGTCGTGATCGGCGGCCCCGACAAGATACGCGCCCGGCTCTCTGCCCGGGCGGGGCCGAACGTGACCTTTCTCGGCAAGGCGGACCAGGAGACATTGCGCCGCCACCTTTCGCGCTGCCGCGCGCTGATCTTTCCGGGCGAAGAAGATTTCGGGATCGTGCCTGTCGAGGCCATGGCCGCTGGCCGACCCGTCATTGCCTACGGGCGGGGCGGTGCCTGCGACACGGTGCTCGACGGCGAGACCGGAGCGCTTTTCCAGGACCAGAGCGTGGAGGGTCTGATCGCCGCTGTGGAGCGCTTCGAGGCCGAGGGGCTGGACCGCTGCGACCCGGCGCGGCTTGTCAGCCACGCGGCGCGTTTCAGCGAGGCGGCCTTTCGGGCGGGGATCGCCGCGTCTGTCGGCAAGCTCGGCGTGGCGGTCGACTAGGCGCGCAGCTTGTCCGGCGCCGCGACGGGCGCGAACCAATCCTCAAGCTCCTCGAACTGCGGACGGAAATAGGCCACGGCCCGCCCCTCGGGCCGGGGCGGCGCGCGCCACGGCGCGATCCCGTGCAGCATGTGGCGGTGAAGCAGTATGGCCTCGCCAAAGGCAAGCGGCATCTCCGTCCGGCGATGGGTGGCGAAGACGTCGCTGCGGGCGCGTTTGTAGGGCTCGGTGAGATCGAGAGAGGCCGTGTTGCAACTGCCCGCCGCGCCGCGCGCGGAGGCAAAGGCACTGCCCATGGCACGGTGACTGCCCGGCCAGACCACGAGCGGGGACGCCTCTGGGAGGGCCTCCACAAGGGCGATGCCCAGAATGAAGGTGTGGGGTTCCCGCAGATACCGGCGTGGAGGCTGGCCCTCCGGCAGCAGGCCATCGACATGGGCCGCATCGCGCGTCATGCGAAATCGCGCGGCGCCGGCGCTTTCGCCCTCCTTGGCACGTGGATATCCCGGATAGGTGACGGAAACCTGCGCCGCATGCCACTGCGCCGGCCAGAGCCCCATTGCATCGATCAGCCCGAAGGCTGGGCCCGCGAGAGGCACGCCCGCCACGGATCCGTCTGGCGCATTGGGCAGAAGATCAACGCCCGCGAACCACGTGCCCTCGCAGCGCAACCACGCGGCTTGCCATTCGGGATCGGCGATGCGTGGCTGGGCGGCAGCCCAGGCCGAACTGGCCCAGGCGCAGGACGCCGACGTCGCCGGGAGCCGGACAACGCCCTCCCGCGCGAAGATCGCCGCCAGGTCAGGCAGCATCGGGGCGGGACAGCGCCATTTCATCAAGCGCGGCGTCAATCAGCTCGAGCCCCGCGCCCGGGCGGGTCGCTCCCGTGCTCAGGACTCGGCGCCATGCCCGCGCGCCCGGACGCCCGGCAAACAATCCCAACATGTGGCGGGTGATCGAGTGCAGGCGCACGCCCGTGGCAAGTTGCGCGGCGATGTAGGGGCGCATCGCATCGACCGCTTCGACGGGATCGGAGAGCGGCGGCACCGCTGCGAAGATGCGCTTGTCCGCCTCCAGCAGGATGTCTGCGGGGCGTTGGTAGGCCGCCCGCCCGATCATGACCCCGTCGAGCGCGATCCCATCCGGGCCGGGTGCGAGTTCGGCCAACGCGGCATCGAGGCTGTCGATCCCGCCGTTGATCGACACGTGGAGTTGGGGAAACGACCGCTTCATGGCGTGCACCAGCGGATAATCGAGGGGAGGAATATCCCGGTTTTCCTTGGGCGACAGCCCCTGCAGCCAGGCCTTGCGGGCATGGATCGTCACCCGCCGGGCACCCGCCCCGACCAATTGTTCGAGAAACGCGGGCAACGTTTCGGCAGGGTCTTGTTCGTCGACGCCCAGCCGACACTTCACCGTCACCGGGCGATCGGTCGCCGCGATCATCTCTGCCACACATGCGGCCACGAGGCCCGGCTGCTCCATCAATACAGCGCCGAAACAGCCCGACTGCACCCTGTCCGACGGGCAACCGACATTGAGGTTGATCTCGTCATAGCCCTCGTCGGTGGCAAGCCGGGTCGCGGTTGCCAGCTCCTCGGGATCCGACCCGCCCAGTTGCAGGGCGACGGGATGCTCCGCTGCGTCGAACTCCAGCAGATGCCGGGCCCCACCCCGAACCACGGCCGCGGACGTGACCATCTCCGTGTAGAGCAGCGTGTGACGCGACAACGCCCTGTGCAACCGCCGGCAATGGCGATCGGTCCAGTCCATCATGGGGGCAACAGACAGTGTCGCTGCCGCGTTGGCCGCGGTGTTGGGCATTCTTGGCTCTCCATTGGACCACGACCCAGATTTCGCGTCCATGTTGCACAAGTAGTGCACACGGATTGGGGTGGTCCAGCCCCCCCGAGAGTAAAGACCAGTAGACGGCGGCGAAGGGGTGGGGCAGCGATCACAAACCCCAGCGCACCTCTGGATGCAGGCGGTAGTGGACCCGCAGGCATCCTTGAAAAGACGCTGATCCTCTGAGAGTCCGCTTGCGCATACCAATCGCTGACTTTTTTCATGCCGCAAACGGCTTTATGCTGTTCCCGATCGACCGACTGGCGTGCAATTCGACGCCATCGCCGGCAGCGCACCTTCGTGGTCTTGTCGGCCAATGCCGGTTCAGGGCCTGAAGTGACATATGCTTCGGGGCCCATGATGGAGTTTTGGCAAAGCAAAGCTGTTATTGGGTCAAGTCGATTCCAAACGGGCGAATATCCAGCTCACGCCTTTCAGATATTGCTCTGACGCAATACTCATTCAGGACACAAATCGCGTAGATCGATCGGGCTGAAAGCCCGCCGAGGGGCCGAGTATCAGTTTGTCACACGAAGCAACGTGGCACGCCAGCACGACTGATCTCACTTTGAAACGTGGACTGGTGCTCAGTTTTTGGTTGAGAGATCCACCGAACGGCCGCTTCGGGAAGATAGCTCGATCGCGGCGATCACTTCCTGAGAAACCAAAGCTTCGTGTCCTGTGACCATTGGCTTTCGGCCCGTCGCTACCGCGTCGATGAAGTCCTCGATTACGGCTTGATGCCATTCGTGCCTGCCCCCTGACAGAGGAGCAATAGCCTGGTCATTCCCCGTTTGGCCCGTCAGCTCGTGGCGGCCATCGCGCCAGTCGATTTCGAGGGCGTTCTTGTCGATCCGCAACGACGCGCGTTCAAAGTGGAGGCGGATCACCTCGGTCCGGTGGGGATACATGGCCGTGCTGGCGACGAAGGATCCCGCCGCACCGCAGGCGAACTTGAGGCCCGCGACGGCGAAGTCCTCGGCCTCCATCTGGTGCAGGAAGGTGGTGGCCGTCATCGCCTGAACGCTGGCAATGGGGCCGGTGAGACTGAGAGCGAGGTCGATGGAGTGGATGGCGTTTGTCAGCATTACGCCGCCGCCATCACGGGCATAGGTGCCTCGGCCAAGTTCATCGTAGTAGGATTGATCGCGCCACAGCGGCACTTCGATTTCGACGAGACCGAGCTTCCCCAGATCTCCGTCGGCCACAAGGCGCGCCGCCGCAATCGAAGATGCCCGCATTCGGTGCTGAAAAAGGACACCGAGCGCAACCCCCGCATGCTTGCATATCTCGACGACCTCTTGCGCTTCTTCGATGCTCCGCCCGACCGGTTTTTCCAATAGAATGTGCTTTCCTGCTTTTACCAGAACTTCGATCACCTCATGGCGAATGCTGGGCGGCGTCGCAACGATTGCAAGGTGAATGTTCGGGTTCGCTGCCACGGCCTCCAGATCAGATGTAAGCTCAGGCCGGTTGCCTGCATATTGCGCGGCAAGCGGGAGGGCGCGGACGGGATGTCGCGAGACGATCGCCCTGAGACGCGCCGTGTCTTGCAACGCTGACAGGGCGGCGACATGGGTCTTCGCAATCATGCCAGCGCCGATCAGGGCAACGTCGAACGGGTCTTCATCGGACTTGCCCATCAGTAGTTCCAAAGGGTTCCATCTTCGAGCCTGACAACCGGATGGCTGCCGGGCTTGTATTCGTACTTCGCGGCTTCGCGTTCGTCGAAATCAATTCCTAGACCCGGCGCGTCACTCACATGGACCATGCCCCTGTGCATGACATGGTCTGAAGGGAACAACGCGTCGCATTCGGCCGTGCCGAGAACAAGGTATTCCTGAATGCCAAAGTTGGGCGCCCATGCGTTCAGATGGTATTGCGCCGCCATCGAGATGGGTGAATGGCTGGGTGCGCCATGAAAGCCGGTGCGCACGTTGTGCAAACCGGCCAGATCGACAATGCGTTTCACATGGGTAATCCCACCCGCATACGTCACAGCGACGCGGATGAAGTCTATGAACTCATTCTCGATCAGCTTGTTGCAATCCCAAATCGAATTGAAAACCTCGCCAATGGCGATGGGGGTCGTCGAATGCTGGCGGATAAGGCGCAGCGCGTTTTGATCTTCTGCGGGTGTCGGGTCTTCGAGCCAGTAAAGGCCGGCAGGCTCGACCGCCTTGGCAAACTCCGCTGCCTCACGCGGCAACAGGCGGTGGTGGACATCGTGCAGGAGTATGAGATCCGGTCCGAACTTGTCACGAATATCGGCCAGCGCACCCGGCATGAAGCGCATGTATCGTTCGGTGTCCCAGATTTCTGTCTTCGGGACGATGCCGCTGAAGTCGGTGATGAAATCGCCCTTGCCGCCTTTTTCATCGGGTACCGCATAGCTGGCCGTTGGCATGCCGGGGATGCCGCATTGCACACGAACAGCCTTGTACCCCTGTTCGACATAGGCAGAAATACTGTCCATCAGGTCGGGCAGGTCGGCGCCTGTCGCATGGGCGTAGACCATCGCGCCCTCGCGGCTCTTGCCCCCGAAAAGCTGATAGAGCGGCATGTTCGCCAGCTTGCCCTTGATATCCCACAGCGCCATGTCGATCGCCCCAAAGGCGGCCATCGCGATGGGGCCACGCCGGAAGTAGGCACCGCGATAAAAGAACTGCCAGATGTCCTCGGAGTTTCGCGGGTCCATGCCAATCAGGTTCGGTATCAGGTAGTCCTGAAGGTAGGCGGCGGGCAGCGTTTCACGATTGTTCAACGTCGCATCGCCAAGGCCGTAGACCCCCGCGTCGGTCATGATCTTGAGCGTGACGTAGTTCTTGCCCGGTCCGCCGACAAACACCTTTGCATCGGCGATCTTCATGGCCTCAGTCCTTCTGCTTGGGTGTGAGCGGGCGGATCATCTGGAAACGTTCGGGCGTTTCACGTTGGACGATGAAGCCGTGACGCGTGTAGAAATCGAAAGCCGGATTGTTGGTCAGCACGTTCAGCTTGATCGGCTGTCCAAGGCGGTTCGCGCGGTCGATCACTTCGCCCAGAACCCATGCTCCGACCCCGCGATTGCGCGCATCCGGCGCAATGTAGAGACGGGTCAGACAAAGGGCATCATGTGTTTGTTTCGTCGCAAGGCAGCCTTCGGGCTGGCCGTTCCATTCAACCATCTCGTGGTTTGCAATATCGAGCGTTTCCAGTGTGTTGGCGGGGCGCCACTGCCCCCACAGCGCGGTCGCATAATCCTTCATGCAGACCTCCTCCAACCACAGCACGCGCGTCCCGTCGTTGGGAACGGCTTTGCGCAGCCGCAGGGTTTCACCGGGGTCACGGGGCGGGCGCATCAGCCCAACCCTGAGCATTGCGTATGATATCAATGATCTGTTGATACTGCGCCCCTTGAGCGAATGTCGGGTAGGGGCGGACATCCTCGCCACGCATATCGCGGATGAAGTGGTCGGCGAGGACATGCCAGCACTGCTCTGTTTCTCCCAGACCTTCCGGAACTGTGCCCGCAAGATCCGCAGGCGTAGGCTGTTCGACCCATTCTGACCCGTCATGCAACAAGAGCGGGCCGGACCCGTAGTGCCCCTTGAGGTAGATCGCGCCCTCGGTGCCATAAATCACGATGTGATCGTCATGGAGCCGGGGCACCAGCCCGCCGTGTTTGAACAGGACTGAAACCGGCTTTGACGCCAGTGGACTGCCAAGCCGCGCCATAACGGTGTAGGACCACTCCACGTTGCTGATCCCCCATTCAAGCGCGGGATCGTCGAGATCATCGGGGATGAACGCGCGGCGTTTGGTGAAGTCGTGAACGCCCGCCACCTTGGGTGCCCGTCCCAGATCATCCCGCACGTCGCCGGCAAATTGAAGGATTTCGCCACCGGTCAACGCCTGTGCGATGGCCAGTGAATGGGTGAAATTGTTGTTGAGCCGCCCGCCGCCATCCTCGGCCCGATGCGACCAGCCGAAAGGAATGCCGCGTTCGAGGTTGAAATGAGAGATGCTTTCGATCTCGGTTGGTTCCCCAATCGCCCCCTCGGCGATCAGCCGCTGGGCGTGCTGGACGCTGGGCGTGTATTGAAAGCTGGCCGCGTAGGCTGTCTTGACGCTTGCCGATTGTGCAAGGCCATGGAGTTCGATCGCGGTGTCGCCGGACGTGGTCATCGGTTTGTCGCAGAACACATGACATCCCGCTGTGATGGCCTGCTTGATCTGGTCGTAATGCGCGCCCCCCGGTGTGGCGATGGAGACGATGTCCGACGTCAATTCGGCCAAGGCCGCCGCCCAATCGGTACCGGCATAAGGAATTTCCAGTTTTGCTGCCACATCGCGGACCACGTGATCTGTGCGCCCGACGATGCCGACGACCTCCGTGCCCGCGGCACGAAAGGCGGCCGTATGGCCCTTGCCTGCGAAACCGGTGCCCGCAACCAATGTCTTGAGCTTGGTCAACGGCCCAACCAGCCTCCGTCAACAGGCAGGGTGATGCCCGTCACATAGCGCGCGGCCGGGGACGCAAGATAAGTGACTGCGCCTGCGATATCTTCTGGCTCGGCCCAGCGTCCCAGCGGGATCCGATCGAGGATCGCCTTGTTGCGTTCGGGGTCGTTGCGCAGGTCTGTCGTGTTGTTGCTGACGACATAACCGGGGGCCACGGAGTTGACGGTGATGCCCATGGAGGACCATTCGTTCGACAGGATCTTCGTCAGCCCCGCAACACCGCTTTTCGAGGCCGTATAGGACGGCACGCGGATGCCGCCCTGAAATGAGAGAAGCGAGGCGATGTTGATGATGCTGCCACCCTGCCCCGCCGCTACCCGCGACTTGGCAAAGGCCTGGCTCAGGAAGAAGACGACCTTGAGGTTGATATCCATCACGGCGTCCCAGTCCGCCTCTGAAAACTCGAGGCTGTCCTCGCGGCGGATGATGCCTGCATTGTTGACCAGGGTGTCGATCGGGCCGAACCGGTCTTCGGCCTGCGCGAATGCCGCTTGCGCGCCGGCAACCGTTCCCAAGTCGGCCTTCAGCGCGTCGGCTTCGCCGCCCGCTCCCGCAATCTTGGCCAAGGTGCCTTCCATGGACGAGCGCCCGACGGCGATCGCATGCGCGCCCGCTGCAGCCAGATCGACCGCGATCGCCTGACCGATACCCGTATTGGCCCCCGTCACGAAGGCGCGGGTGCCGTTCAGGGAAAAGCGGCTCATCGCAGCTCCTCCATGGCGACCATATCAACATCCGTGTAATCCACGTTGTCGCCCGCCATCGCCCAGATGAAACTGTAGGACGAGATGCCTGCCCCGCAGTGGATCGACCATGGCGGCGACAGCACCGCCTGTTCGTTGCGCAGGATTAGATGGCGGGTTTCGTCGGGTTCGCCCATCAGGTGGACGATGTTCTGACCTTCATCCAGATCGAGGTAGAGGTAGGCCTCGGAGCGGCGTTCATGGTAATGGGCCGGCATCGTGTTCCAGACCGAGCCATTGCCCAGCTTGGTCATGCCCATGACGATCTGGCAACTTTCCATAACGGCGGGATGCACGAACTGGTAGATGACCCGTTCGTTGCTGGTGTCGCGGTCGCCCAAGGGCACCTGGGCCGCATCCTCGATCGTCACCAGACGCGCCGGAATCTCACGATGGGCGGGGGCCGAGATGATGTAGAAATGTGCGTCCGCCCCGCTTACGGTCACGGCGCCCGATCCCATGCCCAGATATAGCATGTCACAACGGCCCAACTCGTAAGTCTCGCCCGCAGCCTCAACGGTGCCGGACGTGCCGAGGTTCACCAGAACCGCCTCGCGCCGGTCAAGCCAGGACGGCGTGCCGGTCTGATCGACGTTGTCGATTGTCAACGGGCCGCTCTTGGGCGTGGCTCCACCGACGATCATGCGATCATACTGCGAATAAGTCAGGCAGACTTCGTCATCCGACCAAAGAGTGTCGATCAGGAATTCATTGCGCAATTCGGTCGTGTCGAAGGTCTTTGCATGGCGCGGGTCAATGGCGCGGCGCAGGTCGGTATTAAGCATCTCTTTTCCTTCTGTGATGGTATGATGCGGCACTCAGGCCGCTACGTTCGACCGTTTCCAGTCCCCGCGCCAAAGGCGGCGGTGGAAAGCGGGGAATTTCAGGACTTCCTCCCAAAGGAAAAGCGAAAGAATCCAGAAGGCGGAAAGATCAAAGTAAAAGACGAACAGGGCGGTCGCCGGCACGCGGAACGCCCATTGCGCCCAGATGAAGATATGCATGACATAAACCGTATCCCCCGATGCGCGCAGCGTGTTGCCGCAGATCGCATTCGTGGCGCGAGGAAACTGGATGATCAGCAGGATCGGCAGGAACCCGAAAAGGATCGCGCGGGTTTCCGTTTCAAGATTGGGGTAGATCCAATCGAGCGACAGGCACATGGCCAGAAAGATCATGGAAACGATCCCAGCCGCGACGAAGGCCCCTATCCAGGCGCGCGACAAGAACCGGTCCAGCACGGCTTCGGGCGTGCGCTTGCCCAGCAGCTGGGCCACCAGGATACCCGTGGCCTGGGTCCATTGCATTGCGACCTGACCTGCCAGCAGGTTCCACGGGGCAATCAGGGTCATCGCCGCGAACCCGTTCAGGGACATGTTCGCGTAGATAAGTGAACAGACCTGGGTCGAAAGCGTCGCGCTGACGAAGGTTGCCGCGATCGGCAGCGCAAACCTGATGTGCCGTTTGACGGTGGGCAGGAAGGTGCCATGATGCCAGCCCGCAACGCGGCGCAGGTGGCCGTTGGTGCGCAGCAATAGAATGCTCCAGAACGCGGTCTGGACCGTGATCGCGATGGCGCTGCCCAACGCAGCACCGGCGACCCCGAGCGCGGGAAGCCCCCAGTACCCGTGGATCAAGACAATACTGCTTGCGATGTTGATCGGCACCGACAACAGGTAGCCATAGAGCGGCAGCTTGCTGCGGCTGCAGCCGTTGAAAAAGCTGGCGATACACTGGCCGATCGCTTCGCCAAGTATGACGATGGTGAAAATGGATAGGTAGGTCCGCGCCTGATCCGCAATCTCAGCCGAGGGCGCCAACGCATCGATCAGAGTGCCGCCCCAGATATGGATGAGTGCAACGCCGATCACACCGATGCCCGAACTGACAGCCAGGCCGGACGCCAGCACTGATTTCAGGAATACTGGATCACCTCCCCCAAACGCCTGCGCTGTGCGGATTTGCATGGCATGGGAAAAGGCGAAGATGACACCAAGTACGATGCCGCCAAGCGCGGCGGCAAGACCCATCGCGGCAAGCGCGCCTTCGCCCAAGGACGACAGCAGGAACCCGTCGATCACAACCGTTCCGTGAAGAAAGATCGCCTTGAGCGTCATCGGCCAGGCGAGCGAAAACACGTGCCCAGCCCCCGGTGCGGGCATTGACGCATTGTGCTCGGAAAGTGCGGACATGGATTGCTTTCGTCTCAAGCAAAGCGCAGCAAGCTGTCCGCGTCATCGCCAACAGCCCGCCCCGCGTCAGCCGACGGGGCGCTCAAAGTAATTGGCATTCGTGGCGGTGATCCGCTCGATGGTGTCATCAAGTCGCGACAGATGAATCATCCCGGCGGCAACGGCTGTTTCAGCGTCATGTGATTTCACGGCGTCCGCAATGGCACGATGATCGGCGACAAGATCTGGCATTCTTTGTTCCTTCGACAGCCCCAACAGACAGAGGCGATCGACCTTGCCCTTTTCCTCGAGGATCACGTCGTAGGCATAGGAAACGCCGCCGATCTCGCAGAGCACCTTGTGAAACTCGTAGTCGAGCTTGCCGAACGCTTCGACGTCCTGCGCGGCAACAACGGCCTCCTGTTTTTCAAGCGCGTCGTCCAGTTCCTTTGCTCCGGCCGCATCGCACACGGATGCCGCGCGCAAAAGCACCTCTTTCTCAATGGCCGCGCGCACGAACCGCGCCTTTTCGATTTCCCGCCTCGAGAACCGGCGCACTTCGGTGGCGCGTTGGGGACGGATCAACAGAAGATCGAGGTTCGCCAAACGGCTGAACGCATCACGCACAGGTTGGCGCGACACCCCGAATTGGGCTGCGATCTCGGCTTCGGAAATGCGGTCACCAGGTTTCAGCTGCAGCGAGGAAATCTGTTCGTGCAGGTAGTCAAAAATGTCGTCCACTGCCGTTCGTCGTTCAGAAAATGCAGGTGCATTGGGCATATTGGCACTCCTTTGAGCTGGAACGTTGGTCCCATCTTACAGACTTCCAACCGACATACCAGACTAGTATTCCAGTTTAATGACTAGTATACCAGTTTGGGAAGTTGATTCGATCTGGACGTTGGATCGAGGGCCAGCAACACCAAAGGGAGGGCGCAATGTCCGGTGTGAATCTAAGCGGAATCGTGAAGAGTTACGGGGCTTTGCAGGTTGTTCACGGGATTGACCTGAACGTGGCGGAAAAGGAATTTGTTGTCCTGGTCGGCCCATCGGGCTGCGGAAAGTCCACGACGCTGCGAATGATTGCAGGGTTGGAAGAGATAACCGATGGCGACCTGACCATCGACGGCCGCCGCGTCAACCGTATCGCCCCGAAAGATCGCGACGTCGCAATGGTTTTCCAGAACTATGCTCTCTATCCGCACTTGAACGTCGCCGACAACATGGCCTTCGGGTTGCGCATCCGGAAGATGCCGAAGGACGAAATCAAGACAACGATTGACGATGTCGCTGAAATCCTTGGCCTGACACCCTATCTCGAGCGCCGCCCCGCCGATCTGTCCGGCGGCCAGCGCCAGCGCGTCGCCATGGGCCGCGCCATCGTGCGTCACCCCAAGGTGTTCCTGTTCGACGAACCGCTTTCCAACCTCGACGCCAAACTGCGCACGCAGATGCGTGCTGAAATCAAACGTCTGCACAACCGTCTGGGTGTGACGTCCGTGTACGTCACCCACGATCAGGTCGAGGCGATGACGCTTGCCGACCGCATCGTGGTGATGAATGACGGCAACATTGAACAGGTCGGCACACCGATGGAATTGTTCAACAACCCCGCCAACACCTTCGTTGCCGGGTTCCTTGGCTCTCCGCCGATGAACCAGATGAAAGGCACGCTGACCGAAACCGGCGCCAAGATCGGGGACGCGGAGATCAAGATCAACGGCTCGGTCGCCGGGCATGCGGGACGCGATGTGATCGTCGGCATCCGGCCCGAACATGTGACGCTCTCGGACGAAGGGCATTCTTCTGCCCTGCCCATCAACCTCGACCTTGTTGAGCCATTGGGCTCCGAGGCTCTGCTGCATGCGCGCCACGGCGATGACAATCTCGTCTTCAAGGCCGACACCAACGGCGACATCCAGCATCTTGCCGCTGTGGGCGCGGTGCATGTGCCGTCCCATCTGGTCAAACTCTTCGACGCCGAAACCGGCCGCGCCCTGAACGTGGGGGGCTAGACCGATGTCTGACCGCAATTCCGATGTCGGCGGCATCCCGATCGAAGAGGTCGTCGTCGAAGCCGAAGAAGCCCTGCGCGACCGACGCCAAACGCGTGTACCCGACAAGAATTGGGTCAAGATCTGGGATCATTTCCGCCGCGAGTGGCAGATCTATGCCATGCTCCTGCCGACGATTATCTGGTTTCTCGTCTTTCTCTACAAGCCGATGTACGGCTTGCAGATCGCCTTTAAGGATTACTCCATTTTCCGCGGTGTTGCAGGCAGCCCCTGGATTGGGTGGGACCATTTCGAGACGCTCTTTTCGAACGATCAGTTCATCCGGGCCGTCAAGAACACGATCACCATCAGCTTCTACAACCTGCTGTTCGGCTTCCCTGCCCCGATCATCCTCGCGCTGATGTTCAACGAGGTTCTGCATGCAAGCTACAAGCGGACCGCGCAGACCATCGTCTATCTGCCTCACTTCATCTCTTCGGTGATCATCGCCGGTATCGTTATCACAGCCTTCTCGCCGACCGCCGGTATCATCAACACGATCATCGGCTGGTTCGGGATAGACCCGATCTACTTCCTGACGCAGCCGCAATGGTTCCGCCCGATTTTCGTGGGCACGGGGATCTGGCAAGAGGCTGGCTTCGGCTCCATCGTCTTCCTTGCAGCCATCGCCGGTGTGAACCCGTCGCTTTACGAGAGCGCCGTGGTCGACGGGGCCAACCGTTGGCAGATGATGTGGAAAATCACAATTCCATCGATCCTGCCGACGATCCTGATCATGCTGATCATTCGTATCGGCAACGTCATGGAAGTGTCGTTCGAGTTGGTGATCCTGCTCTATCAGCCGTCGACCTACGAAACCGCCGACGTTGTGAACACCTGGGTTTATCGCCAAGGCCTCCAGTCCGGTCAGTACGACCTCGCCGCAGCCGCGGGTCTCTTCAACGCTGTTGTCGCCTTCGTTCTCGTGATGACCGCAAACACGCTGTCGCGCCGCTTCTCGCGCACATCGCTCTGGTAGGAGGATCAGGCAATGATGAATTGGAACCTCTATTCACGCGGCGACAAGTTCTTCGCCATCGTGGTCTCCGTCCTGATTGGCATGTTTACGGTCGCGACGCTCTACCCGTTTATCTACATCGCTGCGGTGTCGTTCAGTTCGGGCTTCGCGGCCCAGGCGGGCAAGGTGGTACTCACACCCATTGACGCCACGTTCGAAGCTTATGGCTACATCCTGAAAGACCCGCAATTCTGGATCAGCTACCGCAACACCTTCATCTACACGATCGGCGGGACGCTCATGTCTTTGCTGTTCGTCATTCCCTGCGCCTACGCGCTGTCGCGTCCGCAGCTGAAGGGGCGGCGGTTCTTCAACCTCTTCATCGCCTTCACGATGTGGTTCAACGCGGGCCTGATCCCGTTCTTCCTGAACATGCGGGATCTCAACCTGCTCGACAGCATGTTTGGCATCATCCTCGGCTTTGCCATCAACGCCTTCAACATCATCCTGCTGCGTAACTTCTTTGAATCCATCCCGAAGAGTTTTGAAGAGGCCGCGCGCATGGATGGGGCCAACGACTTTCAGGTCCTTTGGAAGGTCTTCATCCCCCTGTCCAAGCCTGCCATCGCCACGGTTACGCTGTTTCTGATTGTCGCCCGCTGGAACGGCTTCTTCTGGGCCATGGTACTGCTGCAATCCGAAGACAAGATCCCGCTCCAGGTCTTTCTGCGCCATACGATCGCGAACCTCAGCGACGACGATGAATTCGCCATTGTGCAGACTGCAGCCGGCTTCAGCGCCGAGACCGTGACCGGTGCCATCATCGTCTGTTCGATCATCCCCGTGCTGATCGTCTACCCGTTCATCCAGAAATACTTCGAGAAAGGCATCCTGCTTGGGGGTGTCAAAGAATGAAAACGCAAATGGGAGGAATTCAAATGCGTAAACTGAGCCTAGCGGCAGCCTTGTTTGCAGGGAGTGCCATCACCACACCGGCATTCGCCGAGGACCATCTGCGGATCGTCGAAGAGCCGCTGGAACTGACGATCCAGATGAACCATGCGCGCTACCCGATTTACGAGGAAGACTGGCCGGTAGAACAGGCCGCCCGCGAGATGACGGGTATCCACCTGATCAATGACACGGTCGGTGCCAACATGCGGACCGACGAAAACACCGGTCGCACCGAAGCGTTGAACCTGATGCTGGCCGGCGGCAACATCCCGGACATCGTGGGCTCCAGCCGGATCAGGGACTTCGTGAACCAGTTTGGCCCCGAAGGCGCCTTTGTGCCGCTTAACGATCTGATCGAAGAGCACGCCCCGAACATTGCCGCCTATTATGCGGAACGCCCCGACATTGAAGCCGCCGTCAAGGCTGCCGATGGCCAGATGTATTACATACCCTATCTGCCTGACGGCAAATATGGCCGTGCCTACTGGATCCGCACGGACTGGCTCGATGCTCTGGGCCTTGAGATGCCGCAAACCGTCGAGGAATACGAAGCCGTGCTTCGTGCGTTCAAGACGCAGGACCCCAACGGCAACGGCGAAGCGGACGAAGTGCCATTCTTTGTCCGCCAGTGGCCCGAACTTATCCGTCTCGTCACACTCTGGGATGGCCGGGCGCACGGATCCGATACCTATCACGACTTCCTCGTGGAAGGCGGCCGGATCAGCCATGGCTATATCGGCGAGGGCTACCGCGACGGCATCAGCAACCTGGCCCGTTGGTACGCGGATGGGTTGATCGATGCAGAGGTTTTCACCCGCGGCTCGTCTGCCCGTGATTTCCTGTTGTCGGAAAACCTTGGTGGCTCGACCCACGACTGGTTCGCCTCCACCGGTGGCTACAACAGCCTGTCGTCAGAAATCGATGGGTTCGCCTTTGAAGCCTTCGCACCCCCTGCCTCCGTCGGCGGCAACCGCGTCGAGGAACACCGCCGCATCCTCGTCAAGCCCGATGGCTGGGCTATTGGCTACACCAACGAGCACGTCGTCGAAACCATCAAGTATTTCGATTTCTGGTTCACCGAGGAAGGCCGTCGTCTTGCCAACTTCGGCGTGGAAGGCATGCACTATGAAATGGTCGATGGGAAAGCGGTCTTCACTGAAGAGTTTCTGAACGCAGGTCCGGTCAACCGGTCGCTCTATCAGGCCGGTGCTCAGCTGCAGGCTCGCGGCTACTTCCAGGACTACGATTACGAATGGCAGTGGACGAACGAATTCGCCAAGGCGGGTATCGAGCTCTACGAACAAGGTGATTACCTGATCCCCGATTTCCTTGGCGTGGCGTTCACGGCCAAGGAACAGCAGGTCTACGACCGGACATGGAATTCCATCCGCGACTTTATGCTGGAGCGTCAGCAAAGCTGGATCCTTGGCAATGGTGACGTGATGGAAGACTGGGATGAGTATCTTGCCGATCTCGACGGCATGGGTCTGCAGGAACTCCTCGCTGTTATGCAATCCGCTTACGACCGTCAGTACGGCGGCTAGCGACCTCTCGTCCGAGGCGACGTTCGCGCGTCGCTTCGGACACTTTGATGCTTCCACCAAATGCGGGACCTCTGACCGATGTCGGCCAACACACTTCCTTTGCTCGATGAACCCAAAGCGGGTCGGCTGACCATTCAATACAGCCCGACCGCCGACACAGATATCACCGAAAACCCGCCCCGCTTCATGTGGATACCCGTGATCGACGACGATGCGCGCTATGTGCTGCGCCTCTCGACCGACCCGAAGTTTCCGAAGTCCGGCACGCAGGTATTTCAGGATCTGCCGCTCAATTTCTTCACACCGGATGCGACCCTTCTTCCGGGCGAATATCATTGGTCCTATGCCACTTGGGGCGAAGAAACCTCGGCCCCGTCTAGCGCGTGGAGCAACACCCGCAGCTTCACCGTCGCCAAGGAGCTGGCCGAAACGCCGCTGCCATCGCGCCAGGAACGGTTGTCAGGGGTGGCCAAGGACCATCCGCGCCTCTGGATGACCCAGGACCGACTTGACGATTTCAAGAAGGCCGTAGCGGCCGACCCCGATCATTGCACCTGGTCGACGTTCTACGAAAAATCGGTCCTTCCGTGGATGGACCGCGAGGTGATGCGCGAACCGGCGGGCTATCCCGATCACCAGCGCACGGCCCCGATCTGGCGGCAAACGTATCTCGACCTGCAAGAGGTCTGGTATGCGATCCGTCATCTCGCGATCGGTGGCAGGGTTACGAACAACGCGGAGATGACGGCGCGGGCGAAGCAGTGGCTGCTGGAAGCCGCAAGCTGGGACCCGATGGGCGTCACCTCACGCGCATATACCGACGAATGGGCCTACCGTGTCTGCAACGCGCTCGCGTGGGGCTACGACTGGCTTTATGATGACATGTCCGACGATGAGCGGGAAACAGTCCGCGCGGCGCTGCTGGAACGCACGCGCGATATCGCCGAACACGCGATCCTGAACGCGAAGATTCACCTCTTTCCCTATGACAGCCATGCCGTCCGCTCAGTGTCATCCTGCATCATTCCGGCGTGCATCGCCTTGCTGCACGATGACGAGACCGGTCAGGCCCGCGACTGGCTGAACTACTCGATCGAGTTTCTCTACACCGTCTATTCCCCTTGGGGCGATGCCGAGGGTGGCTGGGCCGAGGGGCCGCACTATTGGATGACGGGGATTTCCTACCTGCTCGATGCCGCCAATTGGCTGAAATCCTACACCGGCCTGAACGTATATGAACGTCCGTTCTTTCAGAACACCGGCGACTTCCCATTGTTCACCAAGGCCCCCAATACCCGCCGTGCCACCTTTGGCGATGACAGCACGATGGGCGACCTGACCTGCATCAAGATCGGCATGAACCTGCGCCAGTTTGGCGGGGTGACGGGCAACGGCGCCTATCAGTGGTATTGTGACGAAAACCATCGGCTGAATCCGGGCACCGAAGGGGATTTCTACAATTGGGGATGGTGGGACACCCATTTTGACGAATTGGCCTTCCGCACGGACTGGCCCTCGGTCGAAGCAACGCCCCCCGAAAGCGGGTTCCGCCATTTCAAGGGAGTGGGCTGGGTCGGGATTCAGCATGCCATGGCCGATCCGGACGAACACATCCAGTTTGTGTTCAAATCCTCTCGCTACGGGTCGATCAGCCACAGCCACGGCGACCAGAACGCGTTTTGCATGGCCGCCTATGGCGAGGATCTGGCGATCCAGTCCGGTCACTACGTCGCCTTCAACTCTTCAATGCACCGCGAGTGGCGGCGCCAGACCCGATCCAAGAACGCCATCCTGATCAACGGCAAAGGCCAATACGCGGAAAAGGACAAGGCCAAGGCGCTTGCCGCACATGGCCGCATCGTCGCCGCTGAACAGCGCGACGATCACATCTATATCTGCGGCGACGCCACGCCCGCCTATCAGAGCCTAAATCCGGAAGTGACCCGCGCCGAACGCGAAGTCTATTTCGTGCGTAATTCCTATTTCGTCATCATCGACAAGGTGGATGCCGAAACCCCCGTGATCGTCGATTGGTTGCTGCACGCGAACAACCCATACGAACTGGGCAAGTCGTCTTTCCGAAACACCGGCAAGCGGGCGGGCTTTTACGGACAAGTCGTCTGGTCCGAGGGCGGCAAACCCGAGATCACACAGGAAACCGGTTTCGCCGACGTCGACCCGGCGGACTACGACGGGCTGCCGAAGAGCACCTGCCTCACCGCGCACTACCCCGCCGCCACCCGCCACCGGATCGCGACGTTGCTCGTGCCCTACAGGCTGGATGCGCCGAAACGGATTTTCAACTTCATGGATGATCAGGGGTATGACGCTGACCTCTATTTTACCGACCCAGACGAAAACACGTTCAAGGTCGTGATGAAGAAACTCGCAAATACCTGAACATCGCGGAGACTGATATGAGCGTGAAGAACTACTTTCCCGATAGCGAAAACAAGCTTGAAACCGTCGCCGACGGATTGTCCCGAAAGGTGGGCGCCCACAACGACAATGTCATGGTCGTCGAAGTACACTTCGAGGCGGGCACAACCGCCCCGCTACATCACCACCCGCACGAACAGATCACCTACGTGATGTCCGGCAAATTCGAGTTCACGGTGGGTGACAGGACCTACAACGTGGGAGCGGGAGACTCGCTCTACAAGCAACCCAACATCGAACACGGCGCGACCTGCCTCGAGGCCGGCACGCTCTTGGATGTCTTCACGCCCCACCGTGAAGACTTCCTTTGATCCAATGAACAAAAAAACCAATACAGCGGAGAATTTATCATGACCAAACCCGTCATCGGCTTCATCGGCCTCGGTCTTATGGGCGGCAACATGGTCGAGAACCTTCAGAAGAAGGGCTACGATCTGGTCGTGATGGACCTCAACAAGAATGCCGTCGCCACTGTCCTGGAACGCGGCAACGCCCACATGGCTTCCTCGCCCAAAGAGCTGGCCGAAGCCTCTGATATCGTGATGCTCTGCCTCACTACCTCCGAGGTTGTCGAACAGGTTGTATATGGCAATGACGGCATTCTCGCAGGCATCCGCGAAGGGGCGGTGCTGATCGACTTCGGCACCTCGATCCCGGCCTCGACCCGCAAGATTGGTGCGGACCTTGCAGCCAAAGGGGCGGGCATGGTTGACGCCCCGCTTGGGCGCACCCCTGCGCATGCCAAGGACGGACTGCTGAACATCATGGCGGCTGGCGACAAGGCGACATTCGACAAGGTCAAACCGGTGCTGGATGAACAGGGGGAAAACGTCTTCTACCTTGGTGCTTTGGGCGCCGGGCACGTCACCAAACTGATCAACAACTTCATGGGCATGACCACGGTTTGCACCATGAGCCAAGCCTTCGCCGTGGCCGACCGCGCTGGCGTAGACCGCGCCCAGCTGTACGAGATCATGTCGACCGGTCCGTCAAATTCACCGTTTATGGCGTTTTGCAAGAACTACGCCGTGGATGGCGTTAGTGACCTCGGCTTCTCGATCAACAACGCCAAGAAAGACTTGGGCTATTTCCTGAAAATGGTCGAAGACATGGGCACACGCGCCGAAATTGCCGAAGGCACTTCGCATAACCTCAATGCCGCCGTGGATGCAGATATGGGCGATGGCAATGTACCGGAAATCTTCGATTATTTCATGAAACTCGACCGGTAAGAAACGACCGCGCCAGAACGACTCACACGACAGGAAGGCCGATCATGAAACTCGCAGGAAAAACGGCCATCATAACAGGTGCCGGACGCGATATCGGTGCCGCAGTAGCCAGGAAGCTCGCTTCCGAGGGTGCGAATGTGGCAATCAGCTATTTTGAAAGCTCAGCAGGGGCCGAAGCCGTTGTCGCAGACATCGAGGCGGCAGGTGGCAAAGCGTTGGCCGTTCAGGCAGACCTGAGCACTCAAGCGGGCGTGGACAAACTGGTTGGCGCCGCCGTCGATGCGTTTGGCGGCGTGGACGTGCTCGTGAACAACGCCGGTGGCCTGATCGCACGCAAGACCATTCCTGAAATGGAACTGTCCCATTGGGAAGCGGTGATGACCCTGAACGTAACCTCGACCTTCATGATGACCAAGGCCTGTCTCGTCCATATGAACGGCGGCGCGATCGTGAACTTTGCGTCCCAGGCGGGCCGCGATGGCGGCGGTCCGGGTGCGGTGGCCTACGCAACCTCGAAAGGCGCTGTGATGACGATGACGCGCGGGCTGGCCAAGGAACTTGGCCCCGATATCCGCGTCAATGCGCTTTGCCCCGGCATGATCGACACCGATTTTCACAACATCCACACGCCCAAGGCGGGCCGCAAAGGCTTTGAGGCGAATGCCCCCGTGAAACGCCAGGGCCACGTTGATGACGCGGCCAACCTTGTACTTTTTCTGGCCTGTGACGACAGCGCCTTCATCACCGGAGCGAATTACGACATCAACGGCGGCATGCTGATGTCCTAGGAAGGAACGAATATGCATGTCCTAGCCATTGGCGAATGCATGGCCGAACTGGCCCCGACCGACACAGCGGATGAATTCCGGTTGGGGTTTGCGGGTGATACATTCAACACCGCGTGGTATCTGGCCCGATGCGCTCCACAGGTGAAAGTGTCTTACCTGACGGCTGTCGGTGACGACACGATCTCGCAAAAGATGACGGCGTTCATGCGCGACAGCGGGATCGATGATGGATTTGTGCAGGTTTCGCCCGACAAGACCGTTGGCCTGTATCTGATTTCCCTGGATCAGGGTGAACGCAGCTTTTCCTATTGGCGGGGCCAGTCCGCCGCCCGCACCTTGGCAGACAATCCCGCCACGCTGGATCAAGCGATGGCAAGAGCGGACATGGTCTACTTCTCGGGCATCACCTTGGCGATCCTCCCGCCCGAACGCCGCGCCACCCTGATGGGCGCACTGCGCAATGCACGTGCGTCCGGAAAGACAGTCGCTTTCGATCCCAACCTGCGCCCAAAGCTTTGGGCCTCAGGCACCGAGATGAAACGGGCGATCATGGACGGTGCCGCCGTTAGCGACGTTGTGCTGCCCTCTTTTGAAGACGAGGCGGCTTGGTTCGACGACGCCGACCCTCAGGCCACGGCGACCCGTTATCGAGAGGCGGGTGCAATCACTGTCATCGTCAAGAACGGAGCGGAACCGGTGCTTTTTGCCGAAGGCGACAGGCACGGCGAAGTGGCCGTAGCCCCCCTGGACACTCTCGTCGACACAACGGCGGCGGGCGACAGTTTCAACGCGGGCGTCTTTGCACAGCACGCCGCAGGTTCCACGATTGCAGAGGGCATTGCCTATGCCTGCGCATTGTCGCGGGCTGTCGTGCAGCATCGCGGCGCCCTCGTGCCGGTCGATCCGGCTGGCCTGACAACTGCATAGAAAGGCACCCTCATGCCCAACCCGATGGCCGCGCAAACCATTGTTCTCGCGTCTGAGACCCTTGACCGCCTGGCGCAATCCAGCACGGCGAGCGTGGCGACATTGCTGTTCCAGCGGGGGTATCAGAACGCCTATATCCAAGGGGCGGTGCCCTTGAATCCCGACGTCGGAACAATGGTCGGCCCAGCCTACACCTTGCGCCATATCCCCGCACGACCCGATACTGACCCGCTTGACGCATTCCGTGAGCCCGACCACCCGCAGCGTGTCGCCGTCGAGGAATGCCCCGAAGGCGCTGTGTTGGTGATGGATTGTCGTCAGGATGCGACAGCTGCTTCTGCCGGTTCGATCCTGTTGACCCGTTGCCAGATACGAGGTGTCGCGGGCGTGGTCAGTGATGGCGGTATCCGCGACGCACGCGGTGCGGCGGCGCTGGACATGCCTGTTTTTGCCGCCAAGCCCTCTGCCCCGACGAACCTCACGAAACACCATGCCGTCGATATCGGCCTACCGATCGCTTGCGGCGGCGTGGCTGTCTATCCCGGTGACATCATGATCGGTGACGGGGACGGCGTCATGGTCATCCCCCGCCATCTGGCCGATGAAATCGCCACTCAGACCGTCGAGATGGAGATGTTCGAAGCCTTCGTGCTGGAACAGGTGCGGAGCGGCGCTTCGATCCGCGGGCTCTACCCACCGACGGATCCAAAGACGCTGACCAGCTTCGAGGCGTGGAAATCAAACCGCAAAGGAACCGATTGATGCGGGAAACCTGGCGATGGTTCGGCGAATTTGATCCGATCTCGCTTGATGAGGTGGCGCAAACCGGTGCGCAGGGCATCGTGAGCGCCTTGCACGCCATCCCCTACGGCGAGGTTTGGCCGCGACAGGCCATCGCCGCACGCAAGGCGGAGATCGAGGCGGCCGGCTTCACATGGGACGTCGTCGAAAGCCTGCCCGTGCACAAGGACATCAAACGCGGCAGCGGCGATCTTCCCAAGCTGTTCGCAGACTATCGCACGTCCCTGGCAAACCTCGCGCATGAAGGTATCACAACGGTGTGCTACAACTTCATGCCGATCCTCGACTGGACCCGCACGGACCTTGCCGCTCCTGTCGCTCGTGGCGGCACATGCCTGCAATTCTCGGCCGCGAAAATGGCCGCTTTCGAAGTGCATATGCTAGGGCGGGACGCGGCACAAAGCGACTATCATCCCGATGCAGTCAGCTCGGGCGACCGTTGGTATCAATCCAGCTCGGATGCGGACCGTGCAGAGTTGCTTCATGCGGTGATGTCTGGCTTGCCCGGCGCCGTTGACCGCTATGATATTGCCGGGCTCAAGTCCGTTCTGGAAAGCTACGCCGGACTGTCCCACGATGATCTGCGCGCAAACCTTGGCCGTTTTCTCAAGGAAGTCATCCCGACAGCCGCCGAACTTGGTATCAACATGTGCATCCACCCCGATGATCCACCGCGGGATATACTGGGATTGCCGCGCGTGGTTTCGACCCACGAGGACATCCAATGGATCATGCAAGTCGTCAACGATCCGGCAAATGGTCTCACGTTATGCACAGGTTCGTTGGGATCGCAGGCGACGAGTGACATTCCCACCATCGCCCGCGCGTTCGGGTTGCGCATCCACTTCGTTCATTTGCGCAATGTCATTACCCAGGCGGATGGGTCCTTTGCAGAAAGCGCCCACCTTGAAGGCGACGTCGACCTTGTCGCAGTTGTCGATGAGCTTCTCGAGGCGGAATCAAGACGCGGCATTGACCTGCCGTATCGCGCCGATCATGGGCATGCACTCTTATCTGACTTCGACAGGACATTCCAACCCGGCTATACGCTCATCGGTCGCTTGCGCGGGCTGGCAGAACTGCGCGGCGTCATGGCGGCCATGACTTGAGCCATTGCTCGATGGCTATGGTCGCAAAGACATCGATTGCCATATGCCCGAACGTCTACCTCAAGAATGAGCCTCCCCATCTGAATTGGTCCACCGTTTTGTTTAGGAAACGGAGGACACAGAATGGCGAACAAGAGGCACAAGCGCGAGGAGATCGTTCAGAAGCTACGGCAGGTTGACGTGCTCGTGGGCCAGGGGATTGCACGGGTGGATGCGATCCGGGAGGTGCGGGTCACCGAGCAGACCTACTACCGCTGGCGCAAGCAGTATGGTGGGATGGGAACCGACCAACTGAAGGAGCTCAAACGGCTGCAGAAGGAGAATGAGCGGCTGCGCAAGGCGGTCTCCGACCTGACGCTGGACGCCCTCATCCTGAAGGAAGCAGCGCGGGGAGTGAGGGCCGTCAAGGAATTGATCCAGTGGATCAATTCAGGCCTGAACGGGCGGAGCCCCTGAGCCCCGCCCGGCGGCGCGCCTGCATCGAGTGGATCCGCACGAAGATGAAGGTGTCCGAGCGCCGGATCTGCCGGGTTTTGGGGCAACATGGATCGACCCAACGGTATCGGCCGCGCGGTCGTGAAGACGAAGCTCTCCTCGTGTCAGATGTGATTGAGCTGGCGCGGCAGTACGGCAGCTACGGCTACCGTCGTGTTGCCGCGCTCCTCAGGGATGCTGGATGGCCCCTCTCGGCAGTGCAAGCACCGCCTGCCGGCAACGAGTGAGCGATGGCCGTGTCGAACGGCTGTGGAAGCGGGAGGGGCTGAAGGTTCCACCGAACCAACCGAAGCGCGGGCGGCTTTGGCTGAATGACGGATCCTACATCCGACTGCGGCCCGAGTATCGCAACCACGTCTGGAGCTACGACTTCGTCCATTGCCGCACCGACGACGGCAAGGCATTCCGTACGCTGAACGTTCTGGACGAGTTCAGCCGGGATTGTCTGGCAATCCGAGTGAAGCGGAAGCTGAACTCAACCGATGTGATCGATGCTCTGACCGATCTGTTCATCCTGCGCGGACCACCGGCGTTCGTCAGAAGCGACAATGGACCAGAGTTCGTGGCCAAGGACGTCAGAGCCTGGATTGCTGCCGTTGGCGCGAAGACCGTCTTCATCGAACCAGGAAGCCCATGGCAGAACGGATACGTCGAGAGCTTCAACGCCCGGTTCCGGGATGAGCTGCTGAACAGGGAGATCTTCTACTCGCTTAGAGAGGCTCAGATCATCATCGAAGGCTGGCGCAAGCACTACAACACGAAACGGCCCCACAGCGCCCTCGGATACCGACCGCCGGCGCCAGAGGTCTTCATCCAGATGGAAAACAGGCCAATCATGCACTGACACTCAATCCGGACCAGTCAGATCGGGCTGCTCAGAATGGCTCGGTTCCCGAACACTTGTCGGCAACCCGCTCACCAAGAATACGCACTTGGAATAAACCGGATCAATGAGGACGAAATCAATGAAGTACAGCTTGCTATGGCTCTTTCCGGCTTTGCTCGCCTCCGCGGTCAACTCGTCCGAGCTCGACGGCGCTTTCTACGAAATGGGGACGATGACCGCTCAGAACGGGGAGGAAACACTAAACCTGGTCGTCCCATATGATCGCAGTAAGGATCGTGGTTACGCCGAACAAAAGATGATCATGGGATCGTTTCTGACGATCAACACCGCAGCGAGATTGGTTGATGCAGACGGAGAGCCGGCCGGCCCAACGGTCCAAGTGACCCTGCAGGAACAGGGGGGCAGTCTGCGATTGCTTTCCGCAGAGCTGTTTGACGATCAGGGTTTCGACGCGCCAATGATCATCGGTCCGGATGGCGGTGCCGGCTCACTGACGTCTTATAGCTTTGAGGACAATGTACTCACGGCAGAGGTCCGAGGTACATTCCTGCGGCTGACTGGCTACATGTCGGGTGATCCAAAGCCCGTGGAAGGCGCTGCTCCTCTGGAAGGCGTACTGACCTGGCAGGTGACCCTCCCCCCTCTTGAATAGAGGCGAGGGAGTGCTGTGAGCGTACAACGAATGGCAATTGCCGCGCGCACCCTTGCTCGGCGTTCTGGCGGACAGTCTGTGGCGAGCGGTCGGCGCTTCGTCGGCGCGTATTGAGCAACTGGGATCGACGCGGCATTCATGAAACCAGGATTTTCGCAATTCTCGGGCAATGACGACATCGAGACCACTTCGGGTCAAAGCAGCTGAGATCCCATCCTCATTGCATCGAGGGATCTTGCGCTGTGTATCAGTCCGGCCAAACGGGGGGGCTCGGACCGCGCCGGGTTAATCGCAGGCTAGTTTGTCTTGGTTGCGCGGCGATGTTTGAGCGTTCCATAGCTGCGTAGATGCTTTGCCCGGCTCCTGCGGGCAGGATGTTCCCGATCGGGTCGAGCAGGCATAAGTGATTGAAGCAGTCGACCCTTCGAGGAACGCGAAGTCGTGGGCTCCGAAGCGGGGTTTTGGACGGCAAAAGTGGATGCCCGCGGCCTCGAAGAGCTTGTTGATCGCCTCGGCCAAGGCGTGGTCGCAGTCGTAGTCGTCACCGACGCCGCCCCCCCGGGCTCAGTCCCTGTCTGGCAGTGCGCGTGCAATGTCTGGAAAAAGGGAGACGGAGCACGGGCTTCGCGGGTATCGCTCCGTCGCGCCCGCATCGGTGCCCGGCTGAGTGCACGCCCGGCGCACTGCGGCGTGGCTGTGCATAGTGGAACCGAACTGCGCTTCGGCCGAGGTGGTCCTCGCCAGGGTCGGCAACGCTGACGCCAAGTCCGCCCGATAGCGCCGCGTGCACCCTCCGCCCGGGCTATGCATGTTGAGTTGGCCTGAGACCGGGGACAGGGCCGGTCGAAGGGTTCGCAACGGAACGCGAAAGGTGTCCCCTTTGCCAATACGCGCCATGCCGCAGAGTGCTTCAGAACCGGGGGAAAGTGTCGAACGATCAGGTCCGTGGGCGCGACGCGGACGCTATGGGCGCTGGATCAGGAAATCAGGCGTGATGCCTGTTCTCTCGATGGCCTCGTCTTCCTTGCCGCCCGAGAAGAAGCCGAAGCCGGGGACGAGGGCGGAAGCGATGCCGTAGGCGCGGGCCCCGAGGATGTCTGTGTGCAGACTGTCGCCCACCATGACGACACGGGCCCTATCGACCTCTCCCAACCGTTGGAACACCGTGTCGAAGATGTTGGCAAAGGGTTTGCCATAGAAGGCCGGGTGCACATCGGCCACGTCGGCGAGCCTGTGGGCGATGCGGCCGGGCTCGACGGAGAACCCTTTTTCGCGCGGCGCGACGATGTCGGGGTTGGCCACGAGGACGGGTTTGCTACGGCGCTGAAGCGCGGCTTCGAGGAGAGACTGGCGCGCATCTGTCCAGTCTGCCGTGCCGATGAGCAAAATGCCGTCGCAGGCCTCATATGGCGCAGGATCGTCGCGTAGAAGCTCGGTGCGGGGTAACCCGAGGTCCCCCAGATCGGCGGAGGCCGGCGCGACGACACCCCAGACATGGTCCCGGTCCCCGTTAAGCCTCGATGAGAGGGTGTCGCGGCTCGTCACGACGTCGTTCCGGGCGAAATCGAAGCCAAGCGCGGTGTACTTCTTCAAGAGGACATCCGTCCCAACGCTGGCTGCGTTTGACACGACCAGAACGCGTTTCCCGGCACTCTGCAGGTCGGCCACGCGCTCCGGGGCGCCGGGAATGACCGTTTCGCCAACGTTCAGGACACCGAAGGCGTCGAGGAGGAAGACGTCGAACCGGTCCGCGATGCCTGCCAACGTTTCGAACCGTTCGATCGCGTCCATCTTTGGCGTCGGCTCAGGCAGGCGGTGCCGGGCCGCCTCGTAGGCGTCGAGCGCCTCGTCGGCGGTGATCGACATCATATGATGGCTCCGCGCACCTTGGCAGACACCCATTCGCTTAGTACCACCGCAAAGAGGATGACGAGGAGGATCAGGCTGACCTGCGGCCACGCCAGCACATTGAGCGACGCGGAGAGCTGCAGGCCGATGCCACCGGCGCCGACGAGGCCGAGGACGGTCGACTCGCGGATGTTGATGTCCCACCGGAAGACAGCGATGCCGGCAAAGGCAGGCAGGATCTGCGGCACGATCCCGTAAGCCATGACCTGCCAACGGCTCGCGCCCGTTGCGGTGATGGCTTCCACCTGGCTTTCGTTGATCTCCTCGATGGCCTCGTAGAGCAGCTTTGCACAGAAGCCGATGGATCGGATCGCGATGGCCATGACGCCCGCAAACACGCCGGGCCCGATGATCGCGATCAGGAGCAGCGCCCAGATGAGCGAGTTGATCGATCTTGTCGAGACAATGATCAGCAAGGCGATCGGCCTGACAAAGAGCGCCGATGGGGTAGTGTTGCGCGCCGCCAGAAAAGCCACCGGAACGGCGAAGCAGAGCGCGATCAGGGTGCCAAGGGTTGCGATGTTCAACGTGTCCCAGATCGGGCGCCCCAGCTGGGTGATGTATTCCCAGCGCGGCGGGGTCGCGCGCGTCCAGATATCGTTGGCGATGCGCGGTGCGTCGACCACGAAGAACCAGGTGGTCGACTCCGAAATACGCTGCCAACACACCAGGAACACCGCGACACCGATGAGCCAGCCGAACCAGCGTACCAGGCTTTCGCTCTGGGTGCGCCGCCGCCAAACCTGCGTTCCGTCGTCGTCGAGAACCGGCATTACTGCACCTTCGCCCGGATGATCCCGGAGAGATATTCCAGCGCCATCACGATCCCGATGATCAGCAGCAGGATTGCTGCGGCCGTGTTGTATTCGTAGCGGTCAAAGGCGGTGTTGAGCGTTGCGCCGATGCCGCCCGCTCCAACGAGGCCGAGGATTGCGCTCTCGCGGAAATTGATGTCGATGCGGTACATCGAAAGCCCAACAAGTCGTGGCATGACCTGGGGTTGCACGCCGTAGTTGATCCATTGCGTCCAGCGCGCACCGCTGGCCTTGATCGCTTCGGCCTGGACCCTGTCCATCGACTCGATGTCCTCGGCGAGGAGCTTCGACAGGAAGCCGATCGTGGCGAAGGACAGCGTGAGGAACCCCGCGAGCGGGCCGAAGCCGAAGATCGCCACCAGAAGAATGGCGACGATGATCTCCTGCAATGCCCTGCTGATCGCCACGATCCCGCGGCAGATCAGGTAGACGGGCAGCGGCGCGATGTTGCGGGCCGCGCCGAGCCCGATGGGGATCGAGATGAGAATCCCGACGACCGATGCGGCCACCGTCATCACGATGCTTTCGAGCAGGCCCTCCCAAATGTCGCTCCAGCGTGAGGTGAAATCCGGGCTGGTGAAGGCAAGAACGAACTGCCAGCCCCGGTCCAGGCCCTCGTAGACGCGCCCCCAGTCGACCTCGATGGTCATGTAAGCCGCGACCATGTAGGCAAGAAAGCCGATGCCCAGCACCCAGCGCAGCCACGCGCGTTTGACGAAGGGCGGTTTGCGCCAGCCCTTGCCCAGCATGTCGTCCAGTTCCCTATGGCTCATTCGGCGGCCTCGAGGTCTTCATCCTCGTCTTCGACGGCCTCGATGGTCGCTTCCCAATCCTCCTCGCCGTAGATCTCGGTGAGCATGTCCGGCGTCAGGCCGGTCGGCCCGCCGTCGTAGACGATCTCGCCGAAGCGCAGGCCGACGACGCGCGGCACGAACATCTGCGCAAGCGCGACGTCGTGGATGTTGATGATCGCGGCGAGGCCACGCTCCTGGCAGAGCTCCGTGATCAAGCGCATGATCTGGCGGCTGGTCTTGGGGTCGAGCGAGGCGGTTGGCTCGTCGACCAGCAGGAGCTTGGGATTCTGGATCAGCGCGCGGCAGATCCCGACCCGCTGGCGCTGGCCTCCGGACAGCTCATCGGCGCGCTTGTCGGCCATGTGCAGAAGGCCCACGCGGTCGAGCAGGCGAAAGGCCTCGTCGACATCGGATTGCGGGAAGCGGCGCAGGAACGATCGCCAGAAGCCGACATATCCCAGACGCCCGGAAAGGACGTTTTCCATCACCGTGAGCCGTTCGACGAGGGCATATTCCTGGAAGATCATGCCCATTTCGCGCCGGGCCCTGCGCAACGCGCCAGCACCAAGCTTGGTCAGATCCACGTCTTCGAGCATCACGGCGCCGCTCGTCGGCTCGACCAGCCGGTTGATGCACCGGATCATCGTGGACTTGCCGGCACCGGATGGGCCGATCAGGGCGAGCACCTGGCCCTTCGGGACGTCGAGGTCGATCTCCTTCAACGCCTTGTCGCCCGTCTTGTATGTCTTCGTAAGCTTCTGAAGGCGCAGCATAAAGGGCCCCTTGCACAGGATGGCGGCAGGCCCGTTGCGGGCCTGCCGGATGAGATCTAGATCACTCGCAGGCGTACGACACGCCGTTGGCGGCGTCGATCTTGCGGATCACTTCCCAGAACTCCTGGTAGGTCATTTCGAGGAACTGACCCTCGTTCGACTTCGAGAACTCTTCCTCGAGCGTGGTGCCTTCCCACTCGAAGCTGAAGAACGCGTTGCGGATGTTGTCCTGCAGCTCGGGCGTCAGATTGTGGACGGTGCCGAAGCCGGTCGTCGGGAAGGTCTGCGACTTGTAGATCGTGATCACGTCGTCTTCCTCGATCACGTCACGCGAAATCATCCGCGACTTCACCGAGTTGGCGATGGAGGCCGCGACATAATCCTTGTTGGCGACGCCGAGGATCGAGTTGTCGTGCTTGCCGGAGAAGACCGGCTCGAAGTCGCGCTCCGGCAGCATGTCGAAGTCGCCCTTGAGGATCGCGGAAGGCGCCTTGAAGCCGGAGTTGGAGGTCGGCGACGTGAACGCCAGCTGCTTGCCCTTGATGTCTTCGACCTTCTCGATCCCGGAATCCGGATACGTGATGATCTCCATCTCGTAGCCGAAATTGCCGTCCTTCGACGCCATGATGGTGAAGGGGCGGAACCCGGCGCAGTTCACGGCCAGCGGGTTGGACCCGGTATTGAAGCCGGCGATGTGCAGGCGGCCCGAGCGCATCGCCTCAATCTGGGCGGCGTTGCTCTGCACGGGGAAGAAGACGACCTCCTTGCCGGTTGTAGCCTCGAGGTGCTCGAGGAAATCCGACCATGCGGTCTTGTAGACGGCCGGATCCTCGACCGGCGTATATGCGAAAATCAGCGTATCCGGATCGATCTGCTCGGACGGGTCGGTCGGGATGTCGGCGATGAGATCGCCGTCCGCATCGCAGAAACGCTCGTCCAGGTCGCCGCGCGGGCAATCCTGCGCCGAGGCCGTATTCGCATGCGACATCAGCGCAATGGCGGACGCGCCAAGCAAGATTTTGATCGTTAGTTTCATTCTTTTCCTCCCAGAAAGATAGCTCTGACGAGCCAAGCCAACATGTCCTCGTTTTCTTCGGTCGGCAATCACGCTCTCAATCGTTGCGTTCTCCCGCGCGTAATCCAGAGCGTTGAGCCGCCTTTTGTGACGTGGGGGCGCTCGGTTCGTCGCGACTTCGGATCTGGCCTGCGCCGCTGCGTCCGACCGTCGCGGAGCCGCCAAAAACGGGCCGTCGCGCTGCGGGCCGCGCATGTGCGTGCATGCCGGGGGCGTACCGCCATCCCAGATCGGTGCCCGGATCGCCTGCGCGAGCCGATCATGCTGCGATCCACGCCGAAATGCGCGGCACAATGGCTCTCATATACATGCCGGTGCACGCCTGGCACCGGTGGTATCCATTGCCAGCGCGCAAGCCTTCTGAACCGGCCTGCCCCCGTGCACTGATCTTCAACATAGGCTCCACCCGGCTCACTCCCTCGGTGCAGAATGTGGGCTTTAGCGCAAAAGGACAATCATTCTTGTTGCATAAACCACGCTGCGATGTGAGCTTCTGAGGGAAATCGGAGGTGCAATTGCAGGGCCTCATACCCCTTCGCTGCCTGTTGAGGGCATTGGCGCACGCATGATCGTCCTGGCCGCACACCTTGCTGCTGCCGTGGCGCTGCTGATCTGGTCGGTCCGGCTGATCCGCACGGGGGTGGAGCGTGCCTTCCTGCCAGAGCTGAAACGGCGACTCAAAGCGCTCTCGGGCAACCACGTCTCGGCGGCCGGGGGCGGTGTTCTGGCCGCAATGGTGTTGCAGAGCGCGACCGCCGTCGCCCTGATCGGAACCGGATTCGCGGTGTCGGGCATGCTCGCCACGCCTGCGGCGCTCGCTCTGATCCTTGGGGCGGACCTAGGCTCGGCGCTGATGGCACAGGTGCTTATCCTCCCCGTTCAGACGGCAGTCCCGTTCGTGCTTCTTGCGGGGGTGCTGGCGTTCTTCAAGGGACGCAGCATCAAGGCAAAGCAGATCGGGCGGATCCTGATCGGCTTCGCGCTTGTTCTGATTTCGCTCGAGATGATCCAGACGACAACCGCGCCAATCGCAGAGACGGAGATCGTTCAGGCGATCGCCGCGTATTTCCAGACCGACCTGCTCAGTGCTTTCGTGCTGGCCGCGCTGCTGGCGTGGATCATGCATTCCAGTCTTGCCGCCGTGCTGACCTTCGCGACCTTCGCCACAGCGGGCCTCGTGTCGGCACCGGTCGCCGCGGCGCTCGTGCTTGGGGCCAATCTCGGCGGTGCGATCATACCGATCGTGTTGCTGTCCGGGGCGGACAGACCGGCGCGCGTTGTTGCTTTCGGCAATCTCCTTGCGCGGGGCAGCGTCACCCTGCTGTTTCTCGGCGCATTGCTGCTGGGGGCCTTCGAGCCTGCGTTCCAGCTCTCATCAGCCGGTCAGCTGGCGATCCTGCTGCACATAGCGCTGAATACCACCGTTCTTCTTCTCGCGCTGCCATGCGTGAGTGCCCTTATGCGCTTGAGCGAAGCAGTTGTACCAAAGCGAGCCGAGGGCGCGAAAACGTCCGTTTCGGCGTTGGATGAAACCGCCCTCGATCACGCGCCCCTGGCTTTGGCCTGCGCCCAACGCGAGCTGCTGCGCATGGCGGAAACCCTTCAGTCGGTGCTTCTGCCGGCCATGGGCCTCTTTCGCACCTGGAATCCAGAGATCGCACGGACGATCGACCTGCGGGAAAAGAAGATCGACAGGATGCACTTCGAAACGAAGATCTACATCTCGCACCTGAGGGAGCGTGATCTGACCGAGAGTGAGGAAAAGAAAACCCTCGAGGTCGTCGCCATGGCCAACGGCCTCGAAGAAGCGTCGGACCGGATTGCCGTCAACCTCGTGGCACTGGCAACGAAGATGCACGATTCCGCGCTCAAGTTTTCCGAAGAAGGGCTGCGCGATCTGGAGGAGTTTCACGACCACGTAGTCACGAACGGGCAACTTGCGCTGCAAGTGCTCACGACGGGCGATGCCGATGCCGCGCGGCAACTGGTGGCCGAAAAGGACCGCGTCCGGGTCGAGGAACTGCGGTTTCAGGAGCGGCATCTGAAGCGGCTGCAGGAGGGCAAGACGGCCAGCGTCGAGACGACGAATATTCACCAGGAGGTTCTGAGACTGCTCAAGCAGGTGAACGCGTCGCTGAGCTATGTCGCCTATCCGATTGCAGAAGAAACCGGAGACTTGCTCGGCAGCCGTCTGTCCCAGCGGGAGCGCGCCGGGGGTTTGGCGTGAGCATGCCGGATCGCGGACGTCCCGCGCACGGGTGCCCACCCCGCAGAGTGCAGGGACAGAACGCGCCATTGGTTCTGATGTGCCAACGCGGCAGAGTGTGGGGAGAACCGGGATCCGGCAAGCGCCTTCGGGGGCTCTGACGGAACGCAACAACTCTAACCCCGCCGCAAAAGGCGGGGACCGAACGCCGGATATCACCGGCGCAACTGAATCCAAGGGAGGACAGACATGAAGACACTTACACTGACAGCCGCAGGCTCGCTCATTGCACTGAGCGCGTCGCTCGGCGTAGCGCGGGCGGACAGCCTGACGTTGTACTGCTCGGCGCAGGAAGACTGGTGCCAGCTGATGGCCCGCAGCTTCGAGGACGCGACAGGCATCGACGTTGACATGACGCGCAAATCCAGCGGCGAGACGTTTGCCCAGATCCGGGCGGAGAGCTCGAACCCAAAGGGCGACGTCTGGTGGGGCGGGACCGGTGACCCGCATCTGCAAGCCGCCGAAGAAGGGCTGACGATGGAGTACGTGTCGCCGATGCGCGACGAGCTCCACGATTGGGCACTTTCGCAGGCCGAGAGTGCGGGCAACAAGACCATCGGCATCTATTCCGGCGCGCTTGGATACGGCTACAACACCGATCTTCTCGCCGCCAATAGCCTGCCCGAGCCGTCCTGCTGGGAGGATCTTCTGAAGCCCGAGTACAAGGGCCATGTGCAGATGGCGAACCCGAACTCCTCGGGCACGGCCTACACGACGCTGGCCTCGATGGTGCAGATCTTCGGCGAGGAGAAGGGCTTCGAGTTCATGAAAGGCCTCCACGCCAACGTCAATCAGTACACCAAGTCGGGCTCGGCGCCGATCAAGGCGGCCGGACGGGGCGAGAACACCATCGGCATCGTCTTCATGCATGATGCGGTGAAACAGGCCGTCTCGGGCTTCCCGATCAAGGTGGTCGCTCCGTGCGAAGGCACCGGCTACGAGATCGGGTCGATGTCGATCATCGACGGCGCGCGCAACGAGGACGAGGCCAAGCAGTTCTACGATTGGGCTCTCTCCGCCGAGGCACAGAACCTCGCGCTAGAGGTGAACGCGTTCCAGGTGCCGTCGAACAAGGGCGCCGAGACATCGGATTCGGCTCCCGACATGTCGACGATCAAGCTGATCGACTACGACTTCAAGACGTATGGCTCCTCCGACGAGCGCAAGCGCCTGCTTCAGAAGTGGGACGAAGAGGTGTCGGTTCTGCCTCAGTAATCCATGCGCTCCGTTCGAACTGAGCGGACCACCCACCCGGTTCTGACCTTCTGGGTCGTTGCCGGGTGGGTCGGGTTCTGCCTTCTGCCATGGTACATGGTGGAGGACGGGATATGGTCGCTGACCTGGCTCGTCGACGGCTATCCGTTCGAGGAAGACTACGCCCCGGCGCTGTTCCTGATCCTGCAGGGTGAGAAGCCCTGGCTTGCGCCGCTTCTGATACCGCTCGCCTTGCCCCTGCTGGTGCTGCGCCGCGCAAAATCAGACCCGCTCTACGCCCGCATCCTGATCCTCGCCGGCGTGCTCGGGTTTGGCTGGCTCATCGCTCAGGGCTTCAGCATCGGCATCCGCGGGTTCAACTACGACTGGCTGAAGGCACTGTTCGGCGAGCCCAAGATCCGCCAGTTCGGCATGGGCTACGGCGCCATGATTTGCGCCTCGGCCTTCCTGTTTCTGCTGACGCAGGGCGTCGCGGCGCGGGGGGCGATCAACGGAGATGTCTTCGTTGTCAGCGCCATCGGCGGCGTAATCACGATCGTCACGGTCTTCGTCTTCTACCCGATTGCCAATATGCTCTTCTCCGCCTTCGTCACGGAGGATGGCGCCTATTCGCTATCGGTTTTTGCCGCGAAGTTCTTCGATGACCGTTTGTGGGGGCTTGGCTGCCTCTGGGGCGCGCGCTGCGGCGCTGCGTGGAACTCGCTGTTTCTTGCCATCACTGTCGGTGTCATCACCACGGCGCTTGGCCTCTGCTTCGCCCTCGTCGTCACGCGCTCCGGCTTTCGCTACAAACGTGCCATTCGCGCGCTCACGGTGCTGCCGATCATCACGCCGCCCTTCGTGATCGGCCTCGCATTGATCCTGCTTTTCGGGTTGTCGGGCTCGGTGACTGTCTTCTTTGCGGAGCTCTTCGGCACTCAGCCGACGCGCTGGCTCTACGGGTGGCCCGGCGTCCTAATCGCGCAGACGCTGGCCTTCACGCCCATCGCCTTCCTCGTGCTGATCGGGGTCGTCGAGGGGGTCTCCCCATCGCTGGAGGAAGCGTCCCAGACGCTGCGGGCCAGCCGCTGGCAGACATTCAAGACGGTTTCTCTGCCGCTCATGCGGCCCGGCCTCGCCAATGCCTTCCTTCTGGGGTTCATCGAGAGCATGGCGGATTTCGGAAACCCGCTGGTGCTCGGTGGCAACTTCGACGTGCTGTCGACAGAGATCTTCTTTGCCATCGTCGGCGCCCAGTACGATCAGGGCCGCGCCGCCGTTCTGGCCATGGTGCTTCTCTTCTTCACGCTGTCGGCGTTCTATGCACAGCGCGCCTGGCTCGGAAAGAAGAGCTACACGACCGTCACGGGCAAGGGCGATGCGGGCGTGCATCCCCACATGCCGCACGGCCTTGCGATCCCCGTCCTCGTCATCGCGCTGCTCTGGGCGCTCTTCACCGCGGCCGTCTATGTCATGATCATCTACGGCAGCGTGGTCGAGCTCTGGGGCGTCAACAACACGCTGACCTTCAAGCACTACGTCACCGCGTTCAGCGTACGCTTCGAGGAAGAGGGCATCCGCTGGACAGGCGCCGCCTGGGACAGCTTCTGGACAACGATCACCATTGCCGCCATCGCCGCGCCGCTGACAGCGGCCGTGGGGCTGGTCACGGCCTACCTGCTGACACGCCAGAACTTTGCGGGAAAGAACGCCTTCGAGTTCGGCACGATGCTGAGCTTTGCCATACCCGGTACCGTCATCGGCGTGAGCTATATCCTCGCGTTCAACGTACCGCCCATCGAGATCACCGGGACGGGCGTGATCCTCGTGATCAGCTTCATCTTCCGCAACATGCCGGTCGGCGTGCGGGCCGGCATCGCCTCGATGAGCCAGCTCGACAAGTCACTCGACGAATCGTCTCTGACACTCGGCGCGAACTCCTGGCAGACCTTCCGGCGCGTTATCCTGCCGTTGCTGCGCTCCGCAATCCTCGCGGCGCTCGTCTACAGCTTCGTGCGGGCCATGACGGCGATCTCGGCGGTGATCTTCCTCGTCTCCGCCAAGTACGACATGGCAACGAGCTACATCATCGGGCGGGTCGAGAACAACGATTACGGGCTGGCCATCGCCTATTCGACCACGCTGATCTTCGTGATGCTGGCGGCGGTCGGGCTTTTGCAGTTCCTTGTGGGCCGGGTCCAGATCGGCCGACGCACGACGTTTGCAACAAAGGACACGACATGAGCGAACCCATGATCAGCTCCAAGGCCGCGCCGGTCGTTTTCGAGAACGTGTCAAAGAAATTCGGCAAGGACGTGGTCGCCGTCGATACGATCAACCTGCGGGTCGACGCAGGAAAGCTGGTCACGCTCCTCGGCCCGTCGGGCTGCGGCAAGACGACGACACTGCGCATGATCGCCGGGCTGGAGATGGCGACATCCGGGCGCATCCTGATCGGCGACCGTGATGTCACGAAGCTGCCCGCGACGGATCGCGACGTGTCGATGGTGTTCCAGTCCTACGCGCTCTTCCCGCATATGACCGTGCTCGAAAACGTGAAGTACGGCCTGACCTTTTCCGGCTTCGGCAAGGAAGAGGCGCGGGATCGCGCGTTGAAGGGGCTCGATCTGGTTGGGCTGAAAGGGTTCGAGGCGCGCCTGCCGTCGGAGCTTTCGGGGGGGCAGCAGCAGCGCGTCGCCGTTGCCCGCGCGCTCGTGCTTGAGCCGCAGGTCCTGCTCTTCGACGAGCCGCTCTCGAACCTCGACGCCAAGCTTCGCCGCCAGGTCCGCGAGGACATCCGCGCGATCCAGCAGGATCTCGGGCTGACGGTTGTCTACGTCACCCACGATCAGGAGGAGGCGCTCGCCGTGTCCGACGAGATCGTCGTCATGCGCAATGCCGCCATCGCCCAGATTGGAACCCCGCGCCAATTGTTCGATGCGCCGAATGACCGGTTCGTCGCCGATTTCATCGGCGAAGCGAACCTGCTGGAGTGCCGGATCGTCCATGTCGAGGGCGAGACGGCCACGATCGACATCGACGGCTACCAGCACGGGATGCCTTCACGTGGCATGTCTCCCGGAGCAGCCACGCTCGCGGTGCGCCCCTCGCGGATCGTCATCGGCGCCGAGAGTGGCGTACCCGCGACGGTGGCCAAGGCCACCTATGTCGGCGTGCGCATGGAATACACGCTCACGGGCAGCTTCGGCAAAGTCTTCGCGGTGCAGGACAAAGTGGATGACCCGCTGCCACCGGGAGCCGCGGTGAAGATGTCATTCGCTGAAAAGGGCCCGGTGCTGCTGCCCCACGAGGTGCCGGGCGCGTCATCGAGGCTTGAGAGCGCCCAGCCCGCCTGACGGGGGTCGCAGGGCCGCATGCGGAGTGGCGGCCCGCTGAGCTTGGGTCGCGTGCTGCCCCCTGCCCCGTTCTGTACGGTTCAAGCTCGCTGGCTGGGAGAAAGTGGTGGGTGATGAGAGATTTGAACTCCCGACATCTTCGATGTGAACGAAGCGCTCTACCACTGAGCTAATCACCCGCCGGAGCCCGTCTGTTACCGCTCCTTTTTGGGCGCTGCAAGCCCATTGCGCCGCCAAACGCGTGTCCGTCGCATGGGTGCGCAGCGAGGGGGGGCTGTGTTTTGTCGGCCCGCAAAGCAGGTTTTGCAGCGTCGGACAATGGAGAGCCCATCGCCACGAGGCGCGTCGTAGAGGTGGGTTCGCCCCCGGTGCGATCATGCCCTTGCCGCTCTGCCGCCATACATAGGCTCGCGCGTGACCCTCGATCGGACCCGCGAGGACAAGAGTCCCCGCACCGTGAACTCGGCGCTGAGGAACCTTCCCGGGACAACCTGAAGTCTTCGCAGGATCGGGAGATCGCGTCAGAAGCCCCGCTCGCGCGAAACTTGCACGACAGGCGTGTTTTGCGGCTTCTATTCGCGAGGAAGACGCTCGCGTCCTCGACACGGACCGCGGCGCGTTCGGCGCTCGGGGCTCGCGCGCCGGCACCAAGACCAACTCGCTGCAACTCGAGGTACCGCAGACGGTTTCGGGGATTGCACTGGGCAGATGGCAGTTGCTCGCGCCTTCGCAGATCTTTGGCGCACCCCGGATACTGGCAAGCCACGCGGGAGCGGCGGCCCGGGATGGCGCTCGCGGAGCCGCGCTTGACCTACTGAATGCCTTGTGCCGCCAACCGTTGGCCCGAATGGTCCGGCGCCGCGGTTGCGGCGCTTACGCCTCAAGAGAAACCAGCAACGCACCCGGACAGAAAAAGGCAGGCGACGAGCGCCTGCCTTCCTTTGGTTCAAGCGATCGGGCGCCTAGTGCGCCGTGCGCGGTGTCAGGCCTTCCGCCTTGATCGCCTCTGCCCGTGCGAGCGCTGCCGCCTCTTCGGCGGCCTCGTCCCACTCAATTGGCTCAGGCGTTGCGACGAGCGCATGCTTGAGAACCTCCGACACGTGGCTGACGGGGATCAGTTCGAGCCCTTCCTTCACGTTGTCGGGGATCTCGGCGAGATCCTTCTCGTTCTCCTGCGGGATCAGCACCGTCTTGATGCCGCCCCTGAGAGCCGCGAGCAGCTTCTCCTTGAGCCCACCGATTGGCAGCGCGTTGCCGCGCAGCGTGACTTCGCCCGTCATGGCGATGTCCTTGCGCACGGGGATCTGCGTCAGCACCGACACGATGGACGTCACCATCGCGAGGCCGGCCGAGGGGCCGTCCTTCGGGGTCGCGCCCTCGGGTACGTGAACGTGGATGTCCATCGTGTCGAAGCGCGGCGGCTTCACCCCGATTTGCGGCGCGATGGAGCGCACATAGCTGGACGCGGCATCGATCGACTCCTTCATCACGTCGCCGAGCTTGCCGGTCGTCTTCATCCGGCCTTTGCCGGGAAGGCGCAGCGCTTCGATCTGCAGCAAGTCGCCACCGACTGAAGTATACGCCAGCCCGGTCACGACCCCGACCTGATCCTCGACCTCCGCGAGGCCGTAGCGATGCTTCTTCACACCAAGGAATTCTTCGAGATTGTCAGGGGTTACCGTGACTTTCTCAGCTTCCTTCTTGACGATCTTTGTCACCGCTTTCCGCGCTGTCTTGGCGATCTCGCGCTCAAGGTTCCGCACGCCCGCCTCGCGGGTGTAAACGCGAATGATCTCCGACAACGCCTCGTCCGTCAGCTCGAACTCGTCCTTCTTCAGGCCGTGGTTCTTGACCTGCTTGGCGATGAGGTGCCGCTTGGCGATCTCGCGCTTCTCGTCCTCGGTGTAGCCTGCGAGCGGAATGATCTCCATCCGGTCCAGGAGCGGGCCCGGCATGTTGTAGGAGTTGGCCGTCGTGAGGAACATCACGTTGCTGAGGTCGTACTCCACCTCGAGGTAGTGGTCGACGAACGTGCCGTTCTGCTCGGGATCGAGCACCTCAAGCATGGCCGAGGCCGGGTCACCGCGGAAATCCTGGCCCATCTTGTCGATCTCGTCGAGCAGGATGAGCGGATTCGTGGTCTTGGCCTTTTTCAGCGCCTGGATGATCTTGCCGGGCATCGAGCCGATATACGTCCGACGGTGGCCGCGGATCTCGGACTCGTCGCGCACGCCGCCAAGCGAGATGCGGATGAATTCGCGCCCGGTGGCCTTGGCGACCGACTTGCCGAGAGATGTCTTGCCCACGCCCGGAGGGCCGACGAGGCAGAGGATCGGCCCCTTCAGCTTCTTCGAGCGCTGCTGCACCGCGAGATACTCGACGATCCGCTCCTTCACTTTCTCAAGCGAGTAGTGGTCGTCATCTAAGATCTTCTGGGCGCGGTTCAGATCCTTCTTCACGCGGGATTTCGTGCCCCACGGGATCGACAGCATCCAGTCGAGGTAGTTGCGCACCACCGTTGCCTCGGCAGACATCGGCGACATGTTCTTAAGCTTCTTGACCTCGTTGTCGGCCTTTTCGCGGGCTTCTTTCGACAGATCGGTGGCGGCGATCTTTTCCTCGAGCTCGGCGATCTCGTTCTGGCCCTCGTCGCCATCACCCAGCTCGCGCTGGATCGCCTTCATCTGCTCGTTGAGGTAGTACTCGCGCTGGGTCCGCTCCATCTGGGACTTCACGCGCGTCTTGATCTTCTTTTCGACCTGCAGAACCGACATTTCGCCCTGCATCAGGCCAAACACCTTCTCCAGCCGCTCGGTGACGGACAGCGTCTCAAGAAGATCCTGCTTCTTGTCGACATCGACGCCGAGGTGGCCCGACACAAGGTCGGCCAGCTTGGCCGATTGGCGGGCTTCGGCGACAGCCGTCAGCGCCTCTTCGGGGATGTTTTTCTTCACCTTGGCATAGCGCTCGAACTCGGCGGCCACCGAGCGCACGAGGGCCTCGACCTCGTCCTCGTTGCCGGGCAGCTCCGTGAGGTACTGCGCCTCGGCCTCGAAGAAATCGTCGTTCTCCAGATACGCTTCGATGCGCACGCGCGCTTTGCCCTCGACGAGCACCTTTACGGTCCCGTCCGGAAGCTTGAGAAGCTGCAACACGTTGGCAAGAACGCCCGCGCGGTAGATGCCATCGGATTCGGGATCGTCCTCGGCGGGGTCGATCTGGCTGGCAAGCAGGATCTGCTTGTCGTCCTGCATCACCTCCTCCAAGGCGCGCACGGATTTCTCCCGCCCGACAAAAAGCGGGACGATCATATGGGGGAATACCACGATGTCGCGCAGCGGCAGCACCGGGTAGGAGGGGCTCAGGGGCTCTTGCATGTGCTCGATGTCCTGTTCTGTTGGCAAGACAGGTCTGGCCCCGCTTGGCGGCGACCGCTGCCCGTCTCCGGTCTAGGCGAGGATACGTGGGGCGACGCGCGCCCCATTTCAACCGCGCCCTTTTTGAATGGCGCAGAGCATGACCCGTCCGGCGCCCCCGCGCAAGCGATTGCAGCGGATTGTGATTGTTTCGCACGCCCTCGGCGAAGACGAGGCTCGTAGCGGCACCAATCGGTGCTTGCGAGCAGAGCGGTCCGGGCCCCGGAGCACCGGATCGGGGAACAAGGCCGGGGATTTTGGGCTTCCTGCGAGCACGCGGTGCCACGAGCTTGGGTGCGGGGATGCTAGAGGCGGTCGATATCCCCGAGCGCGCGGGTGGCGTGAAACTCGGCCTGCCACGTGGCGAAGGCCCCGGCCCGGATAGAGGCGCGCATCCCGGCCATAAGCTCCTGATAATAGTGCAGGTTGTGCCATGTCAGGAGCATGGAGCTGAGGATCTCGCCCGCGCGGAAGACATGGTGAAGATATGCGCGCGAATAGCTTTGGCAGGCCGGGCAGGTGCAATCCTCGTCGAGCGGGCGGGGATCGTCGGCGTGGCGGGCGTTCTTGATATTGACCACCCCCCGACGGGTAAAGGCCTGCCCGGTGCGCCCCGAGCGGGACGGGAGCACACAATCGAACATGTCGATGCCGCGCGCGACGGCGCCCACGATATCGTCGGGCTTGCCGACGCCCATCAGGTAGCGCGGTTTGTCTGCGGGCAGTTGGCCAGGTGCATAATCGAGGCAGCCCAGCATCGCCTGCTGCCCTTCGCCGACGGCGAGGCCACCAACAGCGTAGCCGTCGAACCCGATGTCGGTGAGGGCCGCCGCACTCTCTGCGCGCAGATCCTCCTCGAGACCGCCCTGCTGGATACCGAAAAGCGCATGGCCGGGCCGATCGCCAAATGCGTCGCGCGAGCGCGCCGCCCACCGCATGGAAAGCGCCATGCTCTCCGCGATACGTGTGCGATCTGCGGGAAGGGCGGGGCATTCATCGAAGCACATCACGATATCCGAGCCGAGGAGCTTCTGGATCTCCATCGAGCGCTCGGGGCTGAGCATGTGGCGCGCGCCGTCGATGTGGGAGCGAAACGTCACGCCCTCCTCGGTGAGCTTGCGCAGCTCAGCGAGGCTCATCACCTGGAAGCCGCCTGAATCCGTGAGGATCGGACGGTCCCAGTTCATGAAGCGATGCAGCCCCCCGAGGCGCGCGATCCGCTCGGCCGTGGGCCGCAGCATCAGGTGATAGGTATTGCCAAGCAGGATATCGGCGCCGGTCTCGCGTACGCTTTCGGGACGCATGGCCTTGACGGTGGCCGCTGTCCCCACGGGCATGAAAGCCGGGGTGCGAATATCGCCGCGCGGGGTATGGACTGTACCGGTGCGGGCGCGCCCGTCGGTGGCGTGGAGGGTAAAGTCGAAGCGGGGTGAGTCTGACATGGCTGGGGCTCTGCCCCAGACCCCGGGATATTTCCAGCACAATGAAGCGGCGGCGGGGCGGCGACTTGTCATCGGGAGACGGCAGGAGTAGCGCCAAGGGCGGGGAGGACACCGATGGACGAGCAACTGACATTCGGCTGGGAAGAGTGGGTGGCACTGCCAGATCTCGGATTGCCGGCGATTCAGGCGAAGGTCGACACCGGCGCGAAGACCTCTGCGTTGCATGCCTTCGACATCGAGCCGTTCGGGCCCGCAGACCATCCCCGGGTGCGCTTTGGGGTGCACCCGATCCCCGGGGATGACCAGATCTCGATCCCGTGTTCCGCCGAGGTGCTGGACCGGCGCGAGGTCACGTCGTCCAACGGAGAGACGGAGCTGCGCTATGTGATCGGCACCACCCTGCATGTCGGTGGGCGGTCGTGGCCGATCGAGGTCACGCTGACCGACCGGGCCAACATGGCCTACCGCATGCTGCTCGGGCGGCAGGCGCTGGGGGAGAATGTTGTCGTGGCACCCGGTGACAGCCATTGCCAGCCGGAGCTCAGCTTTGAGCCCTACCATTCCGCGACCGTGCGCGAGGCCGCGCCGCGGCGGACATTGCGGATTGCCGTGCTGAGCCGCGAGGAGGCCAACTACACCACGACACGGCTTGTGGCAGAGGGCGAGCGCCGTGGCCACGTGGTGGAAGTGATCAACACCACGCGCTGCTACATGGCGATCAATGCCCGCGCACCGGAGGTCCACTACGATGGCAAGCGCCTGCCCCGCTACGACGCGGTTATCCCGCGCATCGGCGCATCCGTGACCGCCTATGGCACTGCCGTGATCCGGCAATTCGAGGCTCTCGGGACCTATTGCGTCAACGGTTCGACGGGGATCACGGCGAGCCGCGACAAGCTGCACGCGCACCAGATCCTCGCGCGTCAGAGCATCGGCATGCCATCTACGGCCTTTGCCGCCTCGCCCAAGGACACCGACAACCTGATTGACGTGGTCGGCAACGCGCCACTGATCGTCAAGCTGCTGGAAAGCACACAGGGCAAGGGGGTCGTGCTGGCCGAAACCAGGAAGGCAGCGCAATCGGTGATCTCGGCGTTTCGCGGATTGAAGGCGAATTTCCTCGTTCAGCAGTTCGTCCAGGAGGCAGCTGGCGAGGACATTCGCTGCCTCGTCATCGGGGCGCGCGTGGTGGCGTCGATGCGGCGCAAGGCGGCCGCTGGCGAGTTTCGCTCCAACCTGCACCAGGGGGGGACGGCCGAAGCCGTGCGGATCACGAAGACGGAACGCGAGACGGCGCTGAAGGCGGCCAAAGCCTTCGGGCTCCGGATGGCGGGAGTGGATCTTTTGCGCAGCGCCGACGGGCCGAAGGTACTGGAGGTGAACTCCTCCCCCGGGCTGGAGGGGATCGAGAAATGCTCCAACAAGAACATTGCCGCCCTTGTCTACGACGAGATTGAAAAGCGCGTCCGCCCTGCCCCGGCGCGCAAGCGCCCCGCCAACCGCAGAGTGCTGCGCTAGAAGGGGCCAAGGGCGGGCCGGGTGGCGCCCTGGCGCGGGGCGATGACGCAGGCCGATAGAATGCTCATGACGCGCAGGGTGGACCCTTCCCCCGATATTCCCTATATCTTTAGTCGGCTTTACAAACGAGGCGTGCCGACATGACCATGAGCGCTGATCCGTCGTCTTCCGACACTCCGATGGAAGGGGCCCCACTGATCCGCCCGTCGACCACCGATCATCCGCTCTACGACAGCATCGTGGAGGCGTGTCGCACCGTCTATGATCCTGAAATCCCTGTAAATATCTTTGATCTTGGGCTGATCTACACGATTGACGTCAAGCCCGAGGGAGAGGTCTCTGTAATCATGACGCTGACGGCACCCGGCTGTCCGGTGGCGGGCGAAATGCCCGGCTGGGTGGCCGAGGCCGTCGAACCGCTGCCCGGCGTGAAGCAGGTGGACGTCGACATCACGTGGGATCCGCCCTGGGGGATGGACATGATGTCTGACGAGGCCAAGCTCGAGCTGGGGTTCATGTAAGCGCGCGAATGGCGTCCGACGATGACAGCGCGCGCTCCGAGTGGGACAAGATGGTCTCTGGCGCGCTCTACGATCCTGGCGACCCCGACCTGAAGACCCGGCATCGCCGCGCTCAGGACCTTGCCCGCGCGTACAACGCGACGATTTCCGGTGAGGTCGACGCGCGCAAGCCGCTCTTGGACGACCTGCTCGGCAGTTACGGAACGGACTGCGCCATTCAGCCTCCCTTCCACGTCGATTATGGCCGCAATATCCACCTCGAAGACCGCGTGTTCTTCAACTTCGGATGCGTCGTGCTCGACATCTGCCCCGTGCGCGTCGGTTCGGGCACTCAGATCGGCCCGGGTACCCAGCTCTTGGCCGCAGACCACCCGCGCGACCCGAAGGTTCGGGCGGCGGGGCTGGAGAATGGGCAACCGATTACCATCGGCGCGAACGTGTGGATCGGTGGTGGCGCGCTGATCCTTCCGGGTGTGACCATCGGCGACCATGCCATCGTGGGCGCAGGCGCTGTCGTCACGCGGGATGTACCGGCGGGCGCAACCGTGGCGGGGAACCCGGCGCGTCCCTTGCGAGGTTCTGCGCACTAGCCCTACACGCGGGTTTCGGCGCTACGCTTGAGGCGGTGCGCCCTTGTGTTCCGGAAATGCGGGAGGGCTGCACATCAGCCCGAGGGCGGCGTGCGGCTAGCCCCCGGTGTGACTCATGTGGCGCGAGACTTCGCCGGACACTGTCTGGCGTGAATAATCGAAGTCGTGGCCCTTCGGCTTGCGCGCAATAGCGGCGCGAATCGCCTGTTCCAGCAGATCGTCTTCCGGGGCGGCGCGGAGTGGCGCCCGGAGATCGGCGTTGTCCTCCTGCCCGAGGCACATGAAGAGCTCGCCCGTGCAGGTGAGCCGCACCCGATTGCAGCTCTCGCAGAAATTATGCGTCAACGGTGTGATCAGGCCGATTTTCTGCCCGGTTTCTTCGAGGCGGATGTAGCGGGCGGGGCCACCGGTGCGTTCGGCGAGGTCCGTGACCTGGAACCGCTCTGCAAGGCGCGCGCGCAAGTCCTTCAACGACCAGTACTGACCGAAACGATCCTCGTTTCCGAGGTCGCCCATGGGCATGACTTCGATGAATGTCAGGTCCATGTCCCGGCTGGCGCACCAGTTCTGGAGCGTGAAGAGCTCATCTTCGTTGAAGCCTTGAAGCGCGACGGTGTTGATCTTCACGCGCATCCCGGCCGCCTGTGCCGCGTCGATGCCCTTGAGCACCTTCTCGAGTTTGCCCCAACGTGTAATCTCGGCAAACTTGTCGGCATCGAGCGTGTCGAGCGAGATATTGATCCGGCGCACGCCAAGCGCCGCGAGATCCGCGGCGAAACGATCGAGCTGGGAGCCGTTCGTTGTCAGCGTCAGCTCATCGAGCGCGCCGCTCTCGAGGTGGCGCGACATGGCCTCGAAATACGTCATGATGCCCCGACGCACGAGGGGCTCGCCCCCTGTGATGCGCAGCTTGCGCACCCCCATCCGGACAAAGGTCGACGACAGCCTGTCGAGTTCTTCCAGCGTCAGAAGCTCCTTCTTGGGAAGGAACGTCATGTTTTCCGACATGCAATAGACGCAGCGAAAATCGCAACGGTCCGTGACGGAGACACGCAGATAGCTGATTGGACGGGCAAACGGATCGATCAAGGGTGCGTTCATGGGCAGAAGGTAACCGGCACGCGGACAGGGAACAAGAGGTCAACCGCGCTGCGGCGTTGCGATGGCCAATGCGGACCCGGTATGAATGCGGCAGACCGCTGGTTGGGAAGAGAACGATGCGACGAACAACCTACGCGACATGCCTTGTCGCTGCACTTGCATTGGCTGGTTGCGCAGCCGTGGAGCAGGCTCCGGCCGCTTTGCCGGAGGCCGAGTCGGCGGGCGCTGATGCCGTTGCACCGCCCCCCACCGCGGTGACCGTGGAGGACTTCGACACCACGACCGCCGCCGAACGGGCAGAAGCCGCAGCGGCGCCGGACGACGCGGGTGCGGAAGTGCCGCTTGGTACGACGATCGCGTCGCTCGGTGATGCCACACAACCCGGTTTCTGGGCGGAAACCCCACTGGTCACATCGGTGCGCCCGGGGCGGCTCATCTACGAGGTGAACGGCCGCAGTGTTCAGGTCGAGCTGCGGCCTTCGGGCGGGGAGCCGGGGACGGGCACACGCGTTTCTCTATCGGCGATGCGGATACTGGAAGCACCGCTGGCGGCCCTCCCGGAGCTGACTGTCACCGGCCTCTGACAGAGCCTGCTCTCGGGCCGCGCGCGCAGCCGGGGTGGCGACAAGCCCGCAACGCAGGGGCAAATAGGCATGTTTGGCCGCCCGGCCATGCGGATGGAGCCAATGCGACCCCGCCCACTGGTTGCTCAGACGAACCCGGCTGACGGATCATCGACGACGCCGGAAACCGGCATGGTGAAGTCCTGCTGGTCTCCCGCAGAGAGGGCTGCCGACGCGTATTCGTCGGTCAGGCGCAGTGCATCGCGGTAGCCAAGGATGCTTCCACGGTCGTAAAGCTCCATGATCTCGGCGGCTTGATCAACGTTCGTGAGGCCATGAATGACGGCAAAGTGCAGACCGATATCGGCCTTTGCCTCGATCGTCTGCACATCGATCTGCGCCTCGGCGTCCGTGTTGTCGCGCGCGCCATTGATCAGGGCCAGCATGAACTTGCCACGGCTGAACCCCGCGTTCAGCTCCTCTGTCCAATACGTCAGACCGGCGGCATCGGGGTCGCGCTCAAGGAAGTTCCCATACGCCTCGCGGACAAGATCTGCATTGTCGAGATCGGCTGGATAGAGCGCAACCGTCTCGTCCTGAACGAAAAAGCTCTCGGCGATTTCTTCGAGGGTCATTCCCTTTGACAGGCGCGTGCCCCAGTAATTGAGCCCGATCGCATCCGGCGCTCGATCGAAATAGGCGACGTACATCTCGACGAACGTGGTGATCTCGGCCGCGCTGAGCGAGGCGATCCCCGTGAACTGATCGAGGTCGATGGCGCCCTCGGGGAACCACTGGTTCCCCGCACCGAATTCGAGCGTCTCGACAGAGGTCAGCTGGTCCGTACCCGCCACCCCGCGACCATTGTCGCTGAGCGACAGCGTCCCGTCCGACGAGACGGTCAGGGTGTAGCCGTCGATGCTGTCGGAGAGAACGAACCTGTCCTGCCCCCCCAGCCCGTCGACAATTTCATCCGACGCCGTTCCGGACAACACGTCGTTCTGGGCGCTTCCAACGATCGGCCCCACGGGCGCGGACCCGGTGTCTTCGCCATAGTAACGCTGAATCAGCGCGACATCGTCTTCCCAGAGGCTCTCGGCAGCGAACGTCTCCGGGATCGGGTCTTCCATGATGCTTCGAAAGCTGGACGTGGGCTGGATATCTCCGAGCCCCAGAACATTCCCGATCTCGTGCAGCGCGATCGTCACGACGGAGATCGTGCTCACGTCCGCCACGTCGAGCTGTACCGAGCTCTTGGTGACGACCCGCGCGCCGCTCCAGCTCGAATTCCAGAACCCCCAGGTCCCGCCGCGCCCGCCGAGATCGGTCAGCGCAAACGTAATGTCCGCCGCATTGCCGGTGTCGGTCTGGACAAAGGCGATGGAGTCGAGCGCGTCATCCCAGAGCTGAAAGGCCCGGTCGATCTCGGAGAGGTAGGGCGCAATGTCCCCGGCCGCCGTGACCGGCCCGACCGCCGGCACATCGAGCGTATCGTTCGTCGCGCTCCAGGTGACGATGCGGCTCGTGCCCAAGGGCGTCAGCCGAACGTCGTAATAGTCTGAATAAAAGAGATCTTCGTAGGGAATCTGCGGGTCAATCAAGGCATTCGTCCAGAATCACGCGACTATGTCGGAGGGTTCTCCATGCTCCCTGTGGCAGCATTGCGGTTACCGCCGGCAAAAAGCAGGCGGATGCTCTTGGGACAGGCTACTCCACCGTCACCGACTTGGCGAGGTTGCGCGGCTGGTCGACGTCCGTCCCTTTGGCCAGGGCCGCGTGATAGGCAAGAAGCTGCGCAGGCACCGCGTAGAGGATGGGGGCGAGTTCCGGCACAACGCTCGGCATCGTCAGGGTTTGCCAGCAGCCAGCCTCCGCCTCGGAGATCCCTTGCACATCCGAGATCAGAAGGACCCTGCCGCCGCGTGCCATCACCTCCTGCATGTTGGAGACGGTCTTTTCGAAGAGCGCGTCCCGTGGCGCAAAGACAATCACGGGCACGGTCTTGTCAACAAGGGCGATCGGGCCGTGCTTGAGCTCACCTGATGCATAACCTTCGGCATGAATGTAGCTGATTTCTTTCAGCTTTAGCGCCCCCTCGAGCGCGAGAGGAAAGAGCGATCCGCGCCCCAGAAAGAGCACGTCCTGCGCTTCGGCGACCTTTTGGGCCACCGCTGAAATCTCGGGTTCTTGCGCGAGCGCGAGATTGAACAATCCGGGAAGCGTCTGCACCGCCGCGATTTTCTCGGCCGCCTGCTCGGGCGACAGCACACAGCGATCCTGACCGGCCTTGACCGCCAGAAGGTAGAGCACGGCCAACTGGGAGGTGAAGGCCTTGGTCGACGCGACCCCGATCTCCGTGCCCGCTTGCGTGGGCAGGACAAGCGCGGACTCGCGCGCAATCGTGCTCTCGGGCACGTTCACCACGGACACAATGGCGTCGGCCAGGGGCGCGGCGTAGCGCAGGGCCGCGAGCGTATCTGCCGTCTCTCCAGACTGGCTGACAAAGAGCGCAAGCGTGCCTTTTGACACCGGAGGCTCGCGGTACCGGTACTCTGAGGCGACTTCGACCTCCGCCGGAAGCCGTGCCAACTGCTCGAACCAGTACTGCGCGACGTGGCACGCGTAGGATGCCGTGCCACAGGCCACCATGGACACCCGCGACACCTGTGCAAAGTCGATCCCCGGCTCGGGCAAGACCACACCACCGGAGAGGTAGTGCGCGAGCGTCTCGGCCAGCACGGTCGGCTGCTCGGCGATTTCCTTGGCCATGAAGTGTCGATGCCCGCCCTTCTCGATCCGACCCAGATCGACCTTCACCGTCTTGATCGGTCGCTGGACAGGCGCGCCGCTGGCATCCCGGATATCGACGGTCTGGCGTGTAAGCACAGCCCAGTCGCCTTCCTCAAGATACGTGATCCTGTCCGTCATCGGAGCGAGGGCGAGAGCATCGGAGCCGACATAGACCTCCCCGTCGCCGTGCCCGATTGCGAGCGGAGAGCCACGCCGCGCTGCGATCATCAGGTCCGTCTCGCCTTCGAAGAGCAGCGCGAGCGCAAAGGCGCCTTCCAGCCGCTGGAGCGTGGCGTGGGCCGCGTCGACCGGGCTCAGCCCCTTGTTGAGATGATACTGGACGAGCAGCGCGATGGTTTCGGTATCCGTGTCCGTTTCAGCGCCGAGATTGGCCGCGGAAAGCTCCTCGCGCAGCGCCTTGAAGTTCTCGATGATTCCGTTGTGCACGACGGCCACGGGACCCGCCTTGTGCGGGTGGGCATTGGCGACTGTGGGTGCACCGTGCGTTGCCCAGCGCGTATGACCGATGCCGGATTTTCCGGCGAGCGGCTCGTGCACCAGAAGGTCCGAAAGGTTCACCAACTTGCCGACCGCGCGCCGCCGGTCGAGCCCCTCGGGGCGTACGGTCGCGATCCCGGCGCTGTCGTAGCCGCGGTATTCCAGCCGCTTCAGCGCCTCTACAAGCAGGGGCGCGGCTTCGTGTTCGCCCAGCACTCCGACAATTCCACACATGCTATCGCCTCTCGCACCGGGTCCACGCGCCTACTTCGCGCGCTCTGCCTTGATCGTCTTGAGCCGGGCCATGAGCTTGGCCGCGAGCCCTGCCTTGTTCGTCTGCCGCGCGCGGGCCACCGCAAGCGCCTCGTCGGGCACATCCGACGTGATCACGGAGCCCGACGCGGTCATGGCCCGGGCACCAACGCGAACCGGCGCCACCAGCATCGTGTCGGACCCGATAAACGCGCCCTCGCCGATCTCGGTCTGGTGCTTCATGACCCCGTCGTAATTGCAGGTCACTGTTCCCGCGCCGATATTCGCGCCCGCTCCAACGGTTGCGTCGCCGACGTAGCTGAGGTGGTTGATCTTGGCGCCCTGCCCGACCTCGGCGGCTTTCACCTCGACGAAGTTGCCGATCTTCGCATCCTCGGCGATCTCGGTGCCCGGCCGCAGCCGCGCATAGGGCCCGATCACCGCCCCGGCAGAGACATGACAGCCCTCCAGGTGCGAAAACGCCCTCAGGCGCGCACCCGTCTCGACCGTTACACCGGGGCCGAACACCACCATCGGCTCCACGCTCACGTCCCGGCCAAGGACGGTGTCCCACGCGAAGTGCACGGTCTCGGGGGCCGTGAGTGTCACGCCGTCTTCCATCGCATCGGCGCGGGCGCGGGCCTGAAACGCCGCTTCCGCGCGTGCGAGCCCGGCGCGCGAATTGACGCCCAGCGTTTCGGCCTCCGGGCAGACGACATAGCCGCAGGTCAGCCCCTCGGCGCGCGCAAGCGCAGGCAGGTCGGTCAGGTAGTACTCGCCCTTGACGTTGTCGTTCCCGATCCGGGGAAGAAGCTCGGCCAGCCGTTCTGTCCCGCAGGCAATGACACCGGAATTGCAAAGCGTGATCTCAAGCTCATCGGGCGTCGCGTCCTTGTCTTCGACAATCCGGTCAAGAGACTTGCCCGCCCCCGTTACGAGACGGCCGTATCCCGCCGGGTCTTCCGCCTCGAACCCAAGGACCATGACAGCGTGCGTCTTTAGCCCCTCGACCATGGCACGCATCGTTTCGGGCCGGATCAGCGGGGTGTCTGCATAGAGGACAAGCGTCGCGCCGCCCGCCCCTTCGAGCGCGGGAAGCGCCTGGGCCACGGCGTGGCCCGTGCCGAGGCGCTCGGTTTGCTCCGGCGTCTCGGCATCGGGCCAAACCTCGCGCACGGCCTCTGCCACCGCCGCCCCGCCATGGCCGGTCACAACGACCACGCGCTCGGGGTCCAGCGCCAGCCCGGCGCGCAGCGCGTGGTGCACCATCGGAGCGTGCGCCACCTCGTGGAGCACCTTTGGCAGGTCGGAGCGCATGCGCTTGCCCTGCCCCGCTGCGAGGATCACCAGTTGAAGGCTCATGCCTGTCCGTCCTTGCCCGCTGCCCAAACCTTTGCGCACCTCTATGTGCGCTCTTGTCGTTCTATGCGCACCGTAATACCCGGTGTCGGGCTTGCCGCAAGGGTCGGGCCGGTCACACAGCATTTCGGCGTGTTTCATCGAGGCACCCATGGCAAGGCTCCGATGCCGGAAAGGGACGACATGCGCAGCGTCATCTTCGATCTCGACGGCACCCTTGCCGACACCTCCGCCGACCTGATCGCGGCAGCCAATGCCTGCTTCGACCGGATGGGGCACGGCAACATGCTCGACCCCGTTGCCGATGCGGCCACGGCGCTTCGCGGCGGGCGCGCGATGCTGCGGCTGGGGCTAGATCGCCTCGGCGCGCCAGATGAGGCTGTCGTGGACCGTTTCTATCCGGTGCTCCTTGATGCCTATGAAGACGGGATTGATCGGCACACGACCCTTTATCCGGGCGCGATGAACGCGGTCACTGAGCTCAAGGCGCGTGGCTTCGCCGTCGCCATCTGTACCAACAAGCCGGAAGGGCTGGCGCGGCTCCTCATGGAGCGCCTCGGTGTACTGTCGGAATTCGGCGCGCTGATCGGCGCCGATACCCTGCCTGTGCGCAAGCCCGATCCCGAGCCTTTCCACCAGGCCGTTTCCCGCGCTGGCGGTGCGCCGGGGCGTGGGCTGCTCGTCGGCGATACCGTCACGGACCGGGACACCGCCCGCGCGGCGGGCGCGCCTGTCGTTCTGGTGACCTTCGGGCCCGGGCGCGCGGCCGTGGAGGATCTTGAGCCAGACGCGCTTCTGCCCGATTTCGCGCATCTGCCGGACATTGCGGACCGGCTCGTCGCGTAGGATCTGTCAAGGCCTGGCCTGATCTCTGGCGCGCGCTCCGCTGACGCGCGATCCGCACAGACGCAAGGCTCAGGGCTCAGGGCTCAGACGGTAGAAGCGGCCACGACGACGCGCGCCACAGCGCCCAAGGTCACGACCATTCGGCGCCGAGATCCTGACGCGTGCGGTCGATCCAGTGCTCGCGCAGCCACGGGCTCGGCAAGGCATGGCGCAGCATGTTTCCATGCCAGCCTGCCACCGCCTCCTCCATCTTTGGACGTCCATGAAAACAGACGACGCGCGCGTTGGCGGGCAAGCGCGGCGGCTTGGCATAGCTGATGGGTGGCCAGAGCAGGCAATCGTGCTTGAAACTCACCACCTGATCCGGCGGCAAGTAGGCAAATGCGTCGCGCTCCTGGGCGAGCGTCGAGGTGTAGCGCTGCTCGGAGCCCCGCGCACGTTCGACGCAATCCGTCGGCGACTCGGCGAGGGTCTCATAAAGCCAGGGATGGAGCGCAGGATCGTACCGAAAGACCGAGCCGTGCCCTGTCGGCCGGCCACGCCGCGCCTCGACCCAATCCGCCCGCATCGCCACCTTGCCCGGCGCGAAGGAGAGGATCTCGTCAAGCGCGCCGGTGATGACGACATCGAGGTCGAACCCGAGCACCGGCCCCTCCAGCCCCGCAATCAGACCCGGCCGGAAGAGGGACACCTTGCGCATCGCCCCCTGCCGGTTGGCCACCGCGAGGGCCGCGGACATCTCGTCATGAAACGGCTCGGCGGGGAGCGGCAGCGTCTCGACATCCGGGTGCAGGCCATCCGCATGTTCCGTCATGCAGACGAAGCGCACCGGGGACGTTAGGTTGCGACGGACGCCGGAATAGAGGCGATTGACGTACTCCGCCCCGAAGAGCGTGCCCCACTTGATACAAACCACCGTCGCCTGCGCCATGGCTCTCCCTACCGCGCTGTCCGGCACGGCACCAGACGCAACCTGCGCTCTCGCCCCGGCTGTTCCGGGTGCGGCATCCATCTAACGGGGGACCGCCAGGATTGGAGGTGCTGATCCTCATCGCGCGATCAGATCCTGCGGATCAGGCCACTTCAGCCGTAGCGATCCCCACTCCGCATCGAGGCGGGGAGCGCATGGTCAGGGTCAAACGGCCGATGCGGGAGACGATCCGGACCGCAGGGTGATAAGCTAGGGATCCGTCGGCGCAACCACTATCAGTGCTCGATCAGGGGGCCGGCATGCGGCGCTCCACCACTTCTGCCCAGTAGGAGCATCCCGAGGGGATCGTCTCGTCGTTGAAATCATAGGCGGGGTTGTGGACCATTGCCGTATCGCCGTTGCCGACGAGAATGTAGGCACCCGGTCGCTCGTTGAGCATGAAGGAAAAGTCCTCTCCTCCCATCGTCACCGGCGCTTCGGCAACGTCCCCGGCCACGGCGCGCGCGACATCGCGGGCGAAATCCGTCTGGTCGGGCGCATTCACTGTGACGGGGTAGTTGCGCTTGTAACTCACATGCGCCTGACCGCCGAACGCCGCCGCCGTGCCCGTGGCGATCGCGGTGAGACGGTGCTCGGCCATGTCGCGAGCCCCTTCCGACAGGGTGCGCACGGTGCCCCTGAGGAACACCCGCTCCGGGATGACGTTGTGCGCCTTCGATTCGGTCTCGAACGAGGTCACCGAGACAACCACCTGCTCGACCGGGTCCGCATTGCGCGAGACGATGGATTGCAGCGCGACCACGAGGTGCGACGCAAGCAGCGTCGTGTCGATGGTGTCGTGGGGCTTGGCCGCGTGGCCGCCCTTCCCCTCAACTTCGATCTCGAAGATATCGGCGGCGGCAAAGAACGGACCCGTTCGGATCGCGAAGCTGCCCACGGGCTGACCGGGCCAGTTGTGCATGCCGTAGACTTCCTGAATCCCGAACTTCTCCATCAGCCCATCCTCGACCATGGCGCGGCCGCCGCCCTCGCCTTCCTCGGCGGGCTGGAAGATGATGATTGCCGTGCCGTCGAAGTTGCGCGTTTCGGCCAGATACTGGGCCGCGCCGAGCAGCATGGCGGTATGCCCGTCATGGCCGCAAGCATGCATCGCGCCGTCCGTCTTGGACGCGTAGGGAGCGCCGGTGATCTCCGTCATCGGCAAGGCATCCATGTCTGCGCGCAGCCCGATGACCTTGCCGCTCTCGACGGAGCGGCCACGAATGACCCCCACGACGCCTGTCTGCCCGATGCCTGTCGTGACTTCGTCGACGCCGAACTCCCGCAGTTTCTCGGCCACCATCGCGGCTGTCCGGTGGGTCTCGAATCCAAGCTCGGGATGGGCGTGGATGTCGCGGCGCCATTCCGTGATCTCGGGGTGCATCTCGGCAAATCTGTTCTTCACGGGCATTGTCGCCTCCCTGGATGAGTCCCTTTGTATCTAGCGCGTCCCTGCCGCAGGCTCCACCTGCACGCGGATCGGACGCGAGATTTCGGCAGCCGCCGCTTCGGCTCACGGCCGAGCGCGTGCGGGGCGGAATTAGGGACGCGGTTGTGGTTGCGGCGATGCGGCAGAACATGGCGTCGCCCGAACGGTATCCTTCGAAACAGGCATTCCGCCGCAACGCAGCAGGGCGAACGTGGTGCCCGGGCCTGCGGATTGCGAGGGCGTGGACCGGTTGCTATGTGCGCTGGCCGATCTCTCGTCTGGAGCCGACCGATGTATGAATCACTGGGATTTTCCACGCTGACTGCGCCCCAAGCCGCCATTGCCTTCGGGCTGCTACTTGGCCTCGCGTTTGGTGCGATGGCTCAGGTCAGCAGGTTCTGTCTGCGCCGCGGCCTCGTGGCCGGGCCCGACCGGCGCGCTGCGCTCGGCGTCTGGGCGGTTGCCCTCGTGACCGCGCTGGTGGGAACGCAACTCGCCGTCGCGACCGGCCTGGTCGGTTTTGAGAACCACCGGTTTCTTGCAGCCGACATGCCGGTGCTCGCGCTGGGCCTCGGCGGACTGATGTTCGGCGCCGGAATGGTGCTTACACGTGGATGCCTGTCGCGCCTGACTGTCCTTGGCGCTTCGGGCAACCTGCGCGCTCTGAGCGTCCTCCTTGTCATCGCAATCGTGGCGCACGCTGCGCTCAAGGGCGTTCTGGCGCCACTGCGCGTTGCGCTTGGATCGGTCACAGTGCCGATGGGCGAAGCTGCGTCGCTCGCGTCCCTGCCCGGCGGCCCGCTCGTCTGGACAGGCATTCTGGCACTCGCGGCCCTCACGTTTGTCCTGCGCTCCGGCGCCCGGACACGGGATATCGTGCTTGCCGTGGGCATCGGAGCGCTTGTCCCGCTTGGATGGGTCGGCACGGGCTATGTCCTCTATGACGACTTCGACCCGATCGCGCTGCAGTCGCTCTCGTTCACGCTTCCCGCAGCTGAGACGCTTTTCTGGGGCATTGCATCGACCGCGATCGCCCCGACCTTCGGCGTGGGCCTGCTGGGGGGCGCCGTCGCGGGTGCACTCGCCGCGGCCCTTCTGACGGGTGGCTTCCAGTGGCAGAGCTTCGAGAGCCCCGGACAAACCGGACGCTACCTGGCGGGCGGGGCGCTGATGGGCGTTGGCGGCGTGCTTGCCGGAGGCTGCACCCTGGGCGCTGGCCTTTCCGGCGTGGCAACGCTGAGCGTCGCGGCGCTGCTTGCCCTCGGCGCCATTGCCCTGGGTGCCATCGCCACGGATGCGCTGCTGCGTGCGCGCACGTCGGCCGAGCTTCACGGCGCGGGTATCCCGGCGGAGTGAGCTTTCTCACCAGAACGAAAAAGGCGCGCGCCGGAGACCCGGCGCGCGCCTTTTTCCTTTGGGAAACGCGAATGCTCAGATCGTCGCGTTCGTCGCCCCTCCATCGGCCAGCAGGTTTTGCCCCACGATGAAGCCCGCGTGCACCGAACAGAGGAACGCACAGGCCGCTCCGAACTCGTCCGACGTGCCGTAGCGGCGCACCGGGATCGACGCCTCCCGACGCTTGCGCGCTTCGGCGCGGTCGATCCCTTCGCGGCTCGCGACGCCTGAATCGAGGCTCACGGCACGGTCTGTGTCGTGGATCCCGGGCAGCAGGTTGTTGATCGTCACGCCGTGCTGCGCCACCTGCCGCGATGTGCCCGCGACGTAGCCGGTCAGGCCGGCACGGGCGGAGTTCGACAAACCAAGCGCCGGGATCGGCGCCTTCACCGATTGCGAGGTGATGTTCACCACACGGCCCCAGCCCTTTTCGATCATGCCGGGCAGCAGCGCCTTCATCAGTGCGATCGGTGTCAGCATGTTCGCGTCAAGCGCCGCAATGAACGCGTCACGATCCCAATCCGACCAGACGCCCGGCGGTGGGCCGCCTGCATTCGTCACAAGGATGTCGACGTCCTGCGCCGCGTCGAGGACAGCCGCGCGCCCCTCCTCGGTCGTGACATCAGCGGCCACGGTCACAACCGTGACGCCATACGCCTCCCGGATCGCCGCTGCGGTGGCTTCGAGCGCCTCGGCACCGCGTGCGTTCATGACCAGATCGCAGCCGGCTGCGGCGAGCGCTTCAGCACACCCACGCCCGAGCCCCTTCGAGGAGGCGCACACCAGCGCTTTCTTTCCTGCTATGCCCAGATCCATATTTCTGCATCTCCCTGCGTTCTGTTGCGCCTTGTCGCGAATGTCGCACCGTTTAGCACCGCATGAACGGGTCGGAAAGGGAGGGGAGTGGATGATCGCGGCGCGCGAAGAATTGACGGCTCCGCCCTTGAGACGGTATCGCGAAGAGCGCGAGGCGTGCGAACCAATGCCCGAAGCGGAGACCCCTTGATGCGCCACGACAAAGACAGGGCGAGTTACTCTGTCCCTGTCCTGCCCGGATCGGCGCTGCGCGCCGTCGCCGGAGCCAACCTCGGCGACACGATCGACGACCTCGATGGTTTGACGGCTGGCGACGTCTATCGGCTGAGCTCGGACGCAAAAGCGATCACCCTCGCGATCGAAGACGGCGGGCTCGACCCAGAGCGCAGCGAGACCGCGCCGATCCTGCGATCCGCCCGGCAAGGTCACCGCATTGCCGCTAGCAGCGACGCCGGCCGGCGGGGCGCGGCTGTTGCGATTGCGGCGCGGCTTACGTTCCTGGCGCCCGACGGCCATTCTGTCGATGTGATGGCGCTGACGGTCGGAGCAGACGCGCCAAGCCCCTACCTCTTCGCGCTTGGCCCGCTCCAAGCCGGAATGGACTACACGCTGGCCGGCGCGATCGATCCCGACGATCTGCCTGACGATGCGCTGCGATTGGCCGATGTTGCCCCGTTCGGTTTTGCCAGCGGCACGCGCATCACGATGGCCGACGGCTCGCAATGCCCGGTCGAACGCCTCACCGAGGGCGATTGCGTGCTGACGCGCGACAACGGCGCCCAGCCGCTGCGCTCCGTTCTGACGCAAACGATGCGGGCGCTCGGCCCGAACGCGCCCGTGGTGGTGACGGCCGAAACGCTGGGCAATCCGGGAGATCTGATCCTGAGCCCGCACCAGCGGATCCTTGTCTACCAGCGGGGCGATGACCGGTTGACCGAGACCGCAGAGATGCTCGTTCGCGCCTCGGACCTCGTCGATGACGTGCACATCTTCGTGCGGGACGGCGGTTTCGTCGAGTACGTGACGCTGGTGCTCGAAAACCATGAGATGCTCTACGCGGAGTGCGTCAACGTCGAGAGCCTCGAGGTCGGTGCCGCGACGCGCCATCGCCTGAAAGCCGACCATGCCCGCGCCGTCGAGCAGGTCTCGCATGCTCCGCACTACGGGACCGAGGCGGGCCGTGACCTTGCCGCAGCCGCACGTGCACGGCTGCTGCGGCCGAAACCCTGACCGGAGGCCGTCCGCCAGCGCGAACCGTGCCGCAGGGAGCATGCTTGCGGGGCCGGCAGACGACGGGTGGCAAAGGCACAATCGAGCGCGCTCCACTACGGGCGCTCACCCGGACCCGCGCCAATGCCCGCGCGCATGAAAAAGGCCGCCCCATCGGGCGGCCCCTCATTGCCGGGCTGACTTGATTGCCGGGCTGACTTGATTGCCGGGCTGACTTGATTGCCGGGCTGACTGGCGGATCAGGCGGCAGCGCGCGCGACAAGTACCTCGTCGATGCGGGCTTGCGCGTCCGGCTCTTCGGTTCCGGAGACAGCGGCCACTTCACGCGTCAGACGGTCGAGAGCGGCTTCGTAAAGCTGACGCTCCGAGTAGCTCTGCTCGCGTTGGTCGTCCGTGCGGTGCAGATCGCGCACCACTTCGGCAATGGCGATCAGATCGCCCGAGTTGATCTTCTGCTCGTATTCCTGCGCCCGGCGCGACCACATGGCCCGCTTCACCTTGGCCTTGCCCTTGAGCGTCGTCATCGCTTTGGACACCACGTCCGGCGAAGACAGGCTCCGCATACCGACTTCGGTCGCTTTGTGCGTCGGCACCCGCAACGTCATCTTGTCCTTGTCGAAGTTGATCACGAAAAGTTCCAGCGAGATGCCGGCGATTTCCTGTTCCTCGATCGAGATGATCTGGCCAACCCCGTGGGCTGGATACACGACATAGTCGTTGGGGCGGAAGTCGAGCTTCTTGTTTTTGGTCATGCGTTATCCTCAAAGGCCCTGTTATCAAGCCGCAAAAACCGCACCCGGAAGCGATTGCTTTCGGAGCGGCTTTCGGTAGCGGGCGGGAAATCAGCCGTCGGGCGGATCTGCGGCCCTGATCGGCAGCGTCAGGTCATCTTCACCATAGCGCGATACACATAGCACAAATGGCACGCGATTCCTAGGCCACAGCAAAAAGGCCGCCCCGAGGGACGCTACGGAACGGTCTCGCGGGGGAAAACCGGCGGCCGGTTTCAGCCGCCTTCGCCCGCCGTTTCCGAGAAAAGATCCATCTTGCCGGGCTTGCCGTCGTTGTCGTCGGCCTCGGGCAGAGGGTCTTTCTTGGTGATGATGACCGGCCACATCTCGGAGTACTTGCGATTGAACTCCACCCATTGCTCCATCTCCGGCTCGGTGTCCGGGCGGATCGCATCGGCAGGGCATTCCGGCTCGCAGACGCCGCAGTCGATGCATTCATCCGGGTGGATCACCAGCATGTTTTCGCCCTCGTAGAAGCAATCCACAGGGCAAACCTCGACACAATCCGTGTACTTGCAGGCAATGCAGTTTTCCGTGACGATATAGGTCATTCAACGCTCCGACAGACGTTCCTCAGCTATGACAGCGAGGGCGTAGCTGCAACTGATCCAAATCAGAAATCTGACAGATTGCGACGGTTTTTCTTGGTCGGTCGCGGCCCTTTGCGCTGACCGGGGCGAACTTCAGGCGCATTGGTACGCTCCGCGACCTCGGTGGACGGCTGTCTGGGCTCCACCGGGGCGAGATCCTCATAGCAGCTTTGCGCCTCCGGAGCCGGGCCGCGCCGCACCGGAAGAGCCAGAATGCGGATCACTCGCACGTCCCCGGCCTGGGTGAAGGTGAGTGTGTTTCCGCAACTCACCGCACGCGACGGCTTCGAGACCCGCACAGAATCGACCCGCACCTTGCCTTCCGACACGACCCTGGACGCGAGGTTACGGGTCTTGAAGAAGCGCGCGTACCAGAGCCACTTGTCCAGCCGTTCGCTCCCCTCGCGCCGGGGCGCATGCGGGCTGTCGGGGTCAATGACCGACGGCGCCCCGTCCCCGTGCGGCAAGGACGGCCCGGTCAGGACTTGTCCCGCAGGCCCATGAGGGCGGCCGCAAAGGGATTGTCCGGGTCGATTTCCTTCTCACGCTTCTTGGGTGGGCGCGCCTCGTAGGTCTTGGCGCCACTGTCTCGACCTCCCGGCTTTGGCCCGCGACCCTTGCCACCGCCCTGCCGTTGCTTACCGCCTTTTCCGGCCTTGGCAGGCCGTTTGCCCTGCCCGGGCTCGCGATCGGCCACGGCATCGTTGCCGGAGTTGGCAGTGCCTCTGCCGCGACGAGGCCCGCCTCCGCCCTGACGACGTGGCGCCCATGTGAAGGTGTAGAACACTTCCGTCTCAGGGGCCTCTGCAGTCGCGCTCGCTGCCTCGTCGTCCTTGCCCTCGGAGGGCGCTCCGTCGCTCGTGTCAGCCTCTGCGCCTGACTCTGCGCCTGACTCTTCGCCCGAAGCTGCGCCAGTGTCTGCTGATACGGCGCCAGTGTCCTCCGAGGCCACAGGGGCATCGGACTGAGGCAGGTCGTTGCCTGCCGTCGCGCGCTCAGGCGCCGATGCATCCAACGACGCCGCCTCGCTATCCAGCGGAAGCATGGTTGCCTGATCAGGGTCTTTCACCGGCGTCGGGTCGTTCTGTTGCGTCGTTTCTGCCGACGCGTCCGCAGGGGCTGCATCTTCAGGTGCCGCCGCTGGCTCAACCGAGGCCTCTGCCGCTCCAGCGCCATCTTCAAGCGCAGGCTCGGCAACGTCTGCGGGTGCCGCGCCCCTGACTGCGGGCTCGGCGCTGTCCGCAGGTGCGGCCTCGTCTGCGGGCTTGGCGCTCTCTGCCGGCTTGGCCGCCGCGATCTTGACCTTGGGACGCTCGCCACGCTCAGCCTTGTACCCGAGCCCCTGCATCAGGTCGGCGAATTGCTCCAGCGTCATGCCCGTGATCGAGAGCATGTCCGCTTTCGCCTCAAAGCCGGCGCGCGTGTCCTCGGCGCGGATCTGGTCCGCCAGCCGTTCGAGCATGTCGATCCGGATCGCACGCGCTCCGGCGGCCCGATAGCCCGACATCGCATCGTAGCCCGCCGGAGCGCCTTCTGGTGTGGGCACGGTGACAAGGCCCGGTGGCGGGCTTTCCGGGAACTCGTCGAGACCGGACCACAAAGACCAGAGCACAAGGCGCAACCGGGTCGGCGCGGGCTTCAAGAGCAAGGGCAGGAATATCGTGAATTGCCCAAACCGGACGCCATGCTTGCGCAAGAGCCCCCTGTCCGCCTGCTCGAGCGCCTTCACATCAGCGGACACCTGACCGGCACGCGGCAATACGCCCATCGCCTCGACCATCTGGAAGGCAAAGCCACGGGCGAGCCCGGTCAACGCCTCGTCCTTGCCCATCGCAAGAAGCGGCTCAAAGAGCGTCGCAACCTTGCGGTCGACGAAATGCTGTAGCCTGCGCTGCACCTTTTCGGCCACATCGGCACCAGCCTCATCGTCCACGAAGGCGACGGGCACAGGGCGCAACGCTTCCGCTCCCTTGGTCAACCGCCCGACCGCATGCGTGCCCCACATCAGGCCACCTTGCTCGGTAAAGTCGATCTCTGTGTCCGGCGCATTGTAGAAGCGGTCCGCCATAAGGTGGAACTGCGGCTTCAATGCCGCGACCGCCGCCTGCCGCAAAGTCTTGGCCTCGTCGCCGGTCGCAGCCTTGTCGAGGGTAAACCGAAACCCTTCGAGTCGGCCCACGAATTGGCCCTCAACCGTCACTTCGCCCTTTTCCGTCACCTCCGCCACGAGGCTCTCCTTCTGTTTCAGCCGCCGCAACAGCACGCTGGTGCGCCGGTCGACAAATCTCTGTGTGAGCGCCTGGTGGAGCGCATCGGACAGGCGGTCTTCTACCGAACGGGTCGCCTCGCGCCAATGTCTTTCGTCATCGAGCCAACCGGGACGCTGCGCGACATAGGTCCATGTGCGGATATACGCCAGTCGTTTCGACAAAGCATCGATGTCGCCATCGGTCCGATCGATACGTTTGATCTGCCGCGCCATCCAGTCGTCCGGCACCCGGCCGACATCGCGCAAAAAGCCGAAGAGCCGCTCCACGAGACCAGCGTGCTCGGCGTGACTGATGCCGCGAAAGTCCGGAATACAACAGACATCCCAGAGAAGCTGCACGTCACGCGGATGGGTGACGCGCGCGCGCACCTCGGCGCTTTCGCTCAGCGACTTGAGCGCCGAGAGATCGTCCGCCTCGCGCGCCCGCACGAGCCGGTCGTCGGGCGGGGTGAGTTCGAGAGAGGCGATCAGCCGGTCGATGGAGCCAAAATCCAGCGCCGCGTTGCGCCATAGCAGCTTCTGGATCGGGGTGAAGCGATGCTCCGTGATGGCCTCGACGACCTCGTCTTCAAGAGCGGGCGCCTCTCCGGTGACACCAAAAGTGCCGTCCGTCTTGTAGCGCCCCGCCCGCCCGGCGATCTGGGCGAGTTCGTTGGGCGCGAGAGTGCGCATGCGCCGCCCGTCGTACTTGCGCAGCCCGGAGAAGGCGACATGCCGGACGTCGAGGTTCAGCCCCATACCGATGGCGTCGGTGGCAACAAGATAGTCCACGTCACCATTCTGATAGAGATCGACCTGGGCGTTGCGCGTCCGCGGGCTGAGCGCCCCCATGACGACAGCGCATCCCCCTTTCTGGCGTCGGATCAGCTCAGCAATGGCGTAAACATTCTCCACCGAGAACCCGACGACGGCCGAGCGCGGTGGCATCCGGCTGATCTTCTTGGAGCCCGCGTAGCTGAGCGTCGAATACCGTTCCCGCCGCAAGACCTGCAGGCCCGGGATCTCGGCCGCCAGTACCCCACGCATCGTGTCGGCGCCCAGAAACAGCGTTTCGTGCTGGCCGCGTGCACGCAGCAAACGGTCTGTAAACACATGACCCCGCTCGGGATCCGTGCAGAGCTGTATTTCGTCTACGGCGAGGAAATCCGTGCCCATGCCCGTCGGCATGGCCTCGGTCGTGCAGACCCAGTAGCGGGCTTGCGCGGGAACAATGCGCTCCTCGCCGGTGACCAGTGCAACGGCATTTGGTCCGCGCAATCCGACGATGCGGTCGTAGACTTCGCGCGCGAGCAACCTGAGGGGCAATCCGATGACGCCGGTGCGATAGGCGAGCATGCGCTCGACCGCGTAATGCGTCTTGCCCGTATTGGTCGGGCCGAGAACGGCAGAGACGTTGGCCTGGCGCATGGCGCGTCCTTCGTGGTGGGCCAAGAGCGGACTAGCTGCGTTATCGAAAGTCGGCAACCCGGTCGCTACGCAAAAGACTTGACCAAGTCTTTTGCCAAAACTCTTGCTTCAAGAGTTTTGCGGGCGCGCTCCGATCAAAGCGCTTCTCCCTCGAGCCGTCCGGAGAGGTCTTCGATCCCTTCGATCACATTCGGCCGGTGCGGGTGGAACTCCTGGATCTGGCGCAACACCGAAAGGGCTTCCTCTTCCCGGTCGAGTTCTCGCAGGATCGTGGCGAGACCGATCATCGCTCCGAAGTGTCGGGGTTCCAGCGCCAGTGCGCGTGAGATGTCGTCGAGCGCAAGCCCGTAGCGGTCGAGCCGGAACCATGTCGTGGCGCGCGTATTCCAACCTTCCGCAAAATCCGGAGCGTGGTCCGTCAGTGCCGAAAGGTGCTCCAGCGCCGTCTCGAAATCGCCATCGGAGAGCGCGTCGCGCCCCCGCTGCAACAGCAAATCCATGGCGGGAGACCCGGACTTCGCCCACTCGCGTGCAATCGAATCCTCGATCTGCTCCCAGCCGGGCTGGTCGGGTTTTGCGAGCTCTTCGAAGAGCCGGTCCACTTCGGACGTGTCGGGGCTGCTCTGCGCGGCCGACGAAGACGCACCGAGCGGACAGACCGCGAGGGTCACGGCCACAAGAACCGCCGTTGCGGCACTTGTGCCAAAGGATGTGTTCTGCCTCATGACAAGGAGTGTAGCATCCTGTACCACCCTGCCAAGGTCGGCCAACGCACGATCCGGAGAGCTTGAAGGCCTTCGGGCCGCGGATGGCAGGCACAGGATCGGAACGTCCCCGAAGGCTTCGGGAAAGAACAGGAGCGTACATGTCCGAAACGATTGACCAGGCCGTCGCAGCGCTGCAGGCGAAATTCAACGGTGCCGAGATTGGCGGAACGGCGAAGTTCTCCATCACCGGCGAAGGCGCGATCATGCTGGACGACACCGGGATCCGCGCCGGCGACGAGGAAGCGGACGTGACCCTCACCGCAGATGTCGACACCTTCCGCGCGATCCTCGATGGCGAGACCAACCCCACCGCCGCCTTCATGACGGGCAAGCTCTCCGTCGACGGGGATATGGGGCTTGCCATGAAGCTTGGCACTGTCCTGGGCTAGCCCGCACCGCACCCGGAATGGACCCCGCCCCCTTCCTCGAGGCCATCGCAGACGCCACGGACACCGCGGCGGCCTTCTGGGTGCCGGCACCCGACGGAGCGCACGTGCGTGTCGCGCGGCTTGGAGAGGGCTCCCGCGGGACGGTGCTCCTCTTTCCCGGGCGCACCGAGTTCGTCGAGAAATACGGGCCGGCGGGCCGCGCTTTTGCCGACCGCGGGTTTACCACTCTGGCCGTGGATTGGAGAGGCCAGGGCCTCACCGAAAGACTGCTGGAAGATCCCGCCACCGGCCATGTCGACCGCTTTGAGGAATACCAGCTCGACGTGGCGGCCATGCTCACCTTCGCCGACGAGATGGCGCTGCCCCGCCCCTGGCATCTGGTTGCGCACTCGATGGGCGGCGGGATCGGATTGCGCTCGCTCCATTCCGGGCTGCCCGTCTCCACGGCCTGCTTTTCCGGGCCGATGTGGGGGATCGCGCTCTCTCCGATGGTGCGGCCGGCGGCCTGGGCGATCACGACCCTCTCGCGCCCGCTCGGGTTGGGCGGGCGCATCGTGCTTGGGTCGGATGCCACGAATTACGTGCTCGAGGCCCCGTTCGAAGACAACGTGCTGACCACGGACCCGGATGTCTTCGACTGGATGAAGCAGCAGCTCATCGCCCATCCGGAGCTGGCGCTCGGCGGCCCCTCGATGACATGGGTCAATGAAGCGCTCTTCGAGACCCGGGCCCTCGCCCGCATGGATGCACCGGACGTTCCATGCCTGTGCGTCACGGGCGCCAATGAGCGTATTGTCGACGTCCCCGCGATCCGTGCACAGATGACCAAGTGGCCCGGCAGCAAACTGGTCATCGAGCCCGGCGCAGAGCACGAACTGATGATGGAGCGGCCGGAGATCCGCAATCGATTCTTCGATATGAGTGTCGAGCACTTCGAGGCCCACACCCCCACCGCCGAGGCCAGCTGACGCTCGCAGCCACTTCCGGCCCCAACACCCGGCAGGAACCCAACGGTACAGGCGAATGTCCCTGTGGCCGAGGCGCACGCGCCTATGGTCAAGGCCCACGCCATGGGCTATCTGCCCCGCACACCGCGCAACGCCAGCGCGCCCTGCACAACTCCGGAGCGCCCCGTGCCCGACACCGCCTCGACCCAGATCCATGACGCGATCTCCTCGATAGACGAGATCATCGACGACGCCCGCAACGGTCGCATGTTCATTCTTGTGGACCACGAAGACCGCGAGAATGAAGGCGATCTTGTCATACCGGCTCAGATGGCGACCCCGGATGCCGTCAATTTCATGGCGACCCATGGCCGGGGCCTGATCTGCCTCACGCTGACCGGCGAACGGATCGATGCGCTCGGCCTGCCGCTGATGGCTTCGACAAACTCATCCCGCCACGAGACCGCGTTCACTGTCTCGATCGAAGCGCGCGAGGGCGTGTCGACGGGGATCTCCGCCCATGACCGCGCACTGACGGTCGCTGTCGCGATCGATGCGAGCAAGACAGGATCCGATATCGCCACGCCTGGGCACATCTTTCCGCTGCGCGCGCGCGACGGCGGGGTCCTTGTCCGGGCCGGTCATACCGAGGCCGCTGTCGACATTGCCCGCCTTGCGGGCCTCAACCCGTCGGGCGTGATCTGCGAAATCATGAACGAAGACGGGACGATGGCACGCCTGCCCGATCTCGTCGCCTTCGCCCAGCGCCATGCCCTCAAGATCGGCACGATCTCGGATCTCATCGCTTACCGCCGGCGCAACGACAACCTCGTGAAAACTCGCACCGAGCGTGAAATCGAGAGCGAGTTCGGCGGTACTTGGCAGATGCGGATCTACACGGACGAGACGCAGGGCGCCGAGCACATCGCGCTCATCAAGGGCGACATCAGCACGCCGGAGCCCGTGCTCGTGCGGATGCACGCGCTCGATCCACTGCTCGATGTGGTCGGCACAGGGCCAAGCGGGCGGGCCGGAGAGTTCGGCGCCGCGATGGAAGCGATTGCCGCCGAGGGACGCGGCGTGGTCGTGCTCTTGCGCGATGTGCACATGAAGCTCGTCGCCGAAGCGGAAGTATCGCCGCAGACGCTTCGGCAATATGGTCTGGGCGCGCAGATCCTGTCGTCGCTGGGGCTCTCGAGAATGACACTGCTGACGAACTCCCCGACGCCGAAGGTGGTCGGCCTCGAAGCTTACGGGCTTGAAATTGTTGGCACTCGCAAGATTTCGGAGCTGGGCTGATGGCCGGAGAAACCCACGACGCACTGCCGCGCCCGACCTTCGATGCACCGGCGCCCAAGCTGCTCATCGTTGTGGCACCCTACTACCGCGCCATCGCAGATCATCTGATCGCCGGAGCACGGGCCGAAATCGAGGCGGCAGGTGCCAGCCATGAGGTGATCGAAGTGCCCGGCGCGCTCGAGGTTCCGACGGCAGTGCGCATTGCCTACCGCCAGGCCAACTTCGACGGCTTCGTCGGGCTTGGCTGCGTGATACGGGGCGAAACGACGCACTACGACACCGTGTGCAACGACAGCTCGCGTGGGCTGATGCTGCTCGGGCTTGAGGGGGCGTGCATCGGTAACGGCATCCTGACGGTCGAGACCGAGGCGCAGGCCGTCGTGCGCGCCGATCCCGCGCAGCAGAACAAGGGCGGTGGTGCCGCAGCCGCGGCCCTCCATCTCATTGCGCTGACGCGGAAATTCGGGCGAAAGCCCAAGGGCGTCGGCTTCCTGCCGTACGGCGAGGATACGCTTCTCGCGGGTGATCCGCCCGTGACAGCTGAAGGCTGATCCGATGACCAAACAGGCAGAGAAACGGGCCGACCGCGAAGCCCAGAAACGGCGCAAGTCCGCGGCGCGGCTCTACGCGGTGCAGGCGCTCTTCCAGATGGAAGCGTCGGGTCAGACGACGACATCCGTCGAGCAGGAATTCGAGGATTACCGCTTCGGTGCGGTCACCTCCGAAGGCGACGAGATGGAGGAGGGTGACGTCGAAACGTTCCGCGCCCTCGTCGATGGCGCCGTGAACGAGCAGGCCCGGATCGACCAGATGACAGACCGAGCGCTTGTCGCCAAATGGCCCATCGCGCGGATCGATCCGACGTTGCGTGCACTCTTCCGGGCCGCCGGCGCAGAGCTAGCAGCTGCCAAGACACCGCCGCGCGTCGTGATCGTCGAGTTCGTCGAGGTCGCACGCGCCTTTTTCCCCGAGGGCCGGGAACCGAAATTCGTCAACGCGGTGCTCGATCACATGGCACGCGAGGCACAGCCGGAGGCGTTCTGAGCGCGCCAACGGGGCAGACAGCGCCCCGAGTACGGATACCGCTTTCCCGACCCCGCATCGCGCCCTATGTCCCCCACAAAAGGGAGCGCACCATGCCCAGACTTGTCCGCCTTTATATCGTCCAGTCCCTTATCGGCTTTGGGATATCTGCAGGCTTCGTCGCGATGCTGCTGTGGTTCAACGTCGCCAACCTCTGGCACCTCGTCACGCACACGGATGTCGGGCTACTGGCGGTTTTTCTGCTGTGGCTCTTCAACGGCATTGTCTTTGCCGGGGTTCAGTTCGGCATTTCGGTCATGCGCTTGTCCGAGCCAGAAGACGGAGACGATGGCGGAAAGCGGGACGCCGTTCCCGCACTCGAGCCGGCTCCTGTCCGCATTGCACAGGGGCGTCCCGCGCGCGGCTAGGTGTTGCACTAGTGCTCGATCGAGTTGCGAATCCTGCGCACAAGGAGCCAGACGGCGCCCACGACCAGCGGTGTGAGCAACGCGGTTGCAGCCGTCTTTGACAATCCCATCGGCTCCATGGCCGGAGCCGCGACATAGGCGACCAGATTGACCGCGTAGTAGCTGATCGCAACCACGGACAGCCCTTCGACCGTGCGCTGGAGCCGCAATTGCAGGTCCGCTCGCTTGTCCATCGATGACAAAAGGTCCGCGTTCTGTGCCTGACGCTCGACATCCACACGCGTCCGCAGCAGATCACCCGCGCGGATGGCACGTTCTGCCATCGCCGAAAGCCGTTTCTCGGTCGAAAGAACCGTCCGCATCGCCGGGTCGAACCGCCGCGCCATGAATTCCTGAAAGGTCTGCCGACCACTGAAGCGTTGCTCCCTGAGGACACGTATCCTGTCGAGCACGATGGCCTCATAGGCGGCGGTGGCCCCGAAGCGAAAGGTCGAGATCGCACGTAGCCGCTCAAGTTCGGACGCCACGCGCAAGAGTTTCTTGAGGGCATCCTCGGGCGCGCCCATCGACCCCGACATGTCCGAGATCAGCGCGGTCAGATCCCGATCCAAAGCACTCATCTGGCCCGAAAGGTCCCGCGCCCTACGGTACCCGAGCATCGACATCGCCTTGTAGGTCTCGATCTCCGTCAGGCGCTGGACGATCCGGCCGATCCGGCGCTCCCCGGAATCCGGACGGGCAAAGATCGCGAAGCGCATGTGTCCGCTGCTGTCGATGCGAAAGTCGCCCGCCATGATCGCCGCCCCGTCGACGATGCGCGATACGGCGAGACTCTCCGGCACAAACCAGTCGTATGCCTTTTCGAGCACGGTCTCTTCCTGCCCCTCGGGTACAAGCTCGACCCGGATCATGGCGGAGGTGATCCGTGCACCGGGCGCTTTCGCCAACCAATCGGCCGGAAACACATCGAAGGACGACGGATCGAAGGGACGCTCCGCCAACCCCGGTTTGAAGATCGTGTAGGTCACGAACTCCGTGTGACACTCCCACTTGATCTTGTGCTTGCCGAGATCGCCGAAATAGTGCGTTGCCCCGGGCTTAGGATGGGTGGCACCGAACCGGTCAAGCAGTTCGAGCAGATGCGCCCGGTCAATTTCGCGGTCGCGCGCGGCGGCGTCCTTGGTCTGCTTGATCGCCAGATAAACAACGTGGCACGGCGCATCGAGCGCGGAAAACGGGCGCGCGTGCAGCTCGTTGGCCAGCTCATACCTGAGCGGATGGTCGACAAGGGTTGTTGGTTTGGCAGCATCGTTCATGCGCGGCAGATAGCGCTGGTGGGGCTCCCTGTAAACGACACTGATGTCGGGCTGTCAGGCGCTTACCGCTTTTTTCTGCGCTGCGGCGTTCGGGTGTCGAAATTGCCTGCCATTGCCGCAGATCGAGGCTCGAACGAAACGCGCAGCCTCGCGACACAATGCGCAAAGCTGCCCCTTTACAAGTCCGATAGATTCACTCAGGTTAATTTCAGCTACCTGCCGGGAGCCACCCAGATCGGTCGGAATTGGCCCGTACGACGAGCAAAGACATCCCTCGCCGGGCCAATGATCCAGAAGAGGACGATATCATGGACGGCACTTTCCCCCTCGAAGAACCGGAAACCACATCGCCGGGGGCGCACGCTCGCCCGCATGTGCTTTCGCGCGATCACTACTCCCCCTACGACGCGGTGCCTGCGTTCGACGTGCGGGGGCTGATGGGCACAAGCACAACGGCGCATCTGGTGCTCGACGAGCAGACTTATTGCCTGCGGATCACGCGCAGCGGGAAGCTCATTCTGACGAAGTAGTAAAGGACATCCTAGGTTGCCCAAGAAGATCCTCAGCCCCTGTATCAGCGTCTGCAAATTCCGCCGTGACGGGCCGTCTGGCAAACACTGCATCGGCTGTTCGATGACAAAGACGCAAAAGAAGATGTTCAAGGCTCTCAAGAAGGACGCTCATCGCTCTGCCTTCCTGTCCATGCTGGCACTGCAGCAATCAATGATGGGAAAGTACACGGCATGGGCGCCCGCCTACCTGAGGCGCGCCAAAAGAAAAGGGGCGCGCCCCCTGCCCGTGCAGTAGGACACGCCCCGATCCGTGGCGCCGCGCTGGCGCGCCTTACTCGAGATGCGAGCGTAGCATCCACGCGAACTTCTCATGGACCTGACCGCGCGCAATGCAGAGGTCTTCCGTCAGCGTGTCGCCCTGCCCCGCGGCCAGGTCCCCGGCCTGGGCAAGGGTCGCGGCAACCGTCTGCTGCGCCTCCAGCATCATAGCGATCATTTCGCGATCCGTTGCCGCGCCTTCCTGCTCAGAGACCTTGGATCGGGCCAGCATGCCCTTCAGCGTCCCCTCGGCGTAGCCACCAAGCGCCTTGATCCGCTCCGCAAGATCATCCTGCCCCTCGAAGTGATCCTCGTAGATCTTCTGGAACAGGTCATGCAACGGACCGAACGCCATACCGGTCACATTCCAATGGAAGTTTTGCGCGAGCATGGTTGTCACGACCGTCTCGGCGACGGACTGGTTCATGGCCTCAACGATCTGCGCGGTTGCGTCGGGGCTCAGGTCAGCGGCGGTGCTCGTCATTAGAACGCTCCTTGTTCGAAGAAATCTCATTTGCCGGTCCTGGCAAAACGCCACAACAGGCTGCACTTGGCTGGCGACGGCTAGCTTGGAATCATTCTAAGCTGAAAACCGGTTTTGACCACCCCCAAGCACAAAAAAAGCACCTCGGGAGTGGTTGCTCAGAACAGTGAAGTCAGGCCGTGCGAACGCGCTTTCCGACGCACGGCAGAGGGCCGCGCGAACCGGGGCCTTTCGATGCGCTCCAATGGAAAAGAGGTCAAATCTCTCGGAGCAGGTCCAGGAAGAAACGTCGATTCGCTGCCGCAACACGGCTGCCGACCAACAGAGCCAGACTGTCGACGTCCTGTCTGGCTTGGGCGCCGTAGCACTTGACCAACCACACCTCGTCGAACGAAGCCATGCGCGACCCCGGTGCACGCAGGACGGGCCGCCGCCCTATCACTTCGCCCAGACACAGAACCAGGGCCTCGGCCGCACCGGACGCCGCTCCGGGGCATGCCAGCATACGATGCGCCTGGCTGAGTGTCCGATTGCGGCCGCAGCGCGCGCGCCCTGCCGCCTGTCGCACCTGTTCGACGAACGCGTGTTCGTCAGTCTCGAGGTGTGAAACGCACGTATCCGGCGGTGCTCCACGATGGCGCTGGTCCGGGACTTGCGAAAGGATATGAAGCGGCACAGAGCGGGCAGACATGGGAGCAGCGCGGTACACTCGGGGTTACGGTCGGGGCGCTCGCCCCTTTCCTGACTAATGTAGTTGGGAACACCCCGCAGGACCAGCCCTTCAATGCGGGTGAAACGCACCGGCATTGTCGCAGGGGGAAGAGCCGGATTGATCGTGCCCAACTGCGGCTTTGCATGCAGATGCGCTCCGCAAGCCCTAACTGGTCTCCGGGCAACGCGTTCATCCGCGCGCAGGTCGGGGAAACGCACCAATCCGCGGACGATCGGCTGTCGATCCAAAGGGGCATGCCCATTGGGCGCAAGAGGGCGCCGCACGATCACACTTCAAACGCCTACCGGCGCTGGCCCCGCCCTTTCCGGGCGCTGCCGCCACTAGCCTTCAGATTCGCCCGCTTCAGGTGGATCTTCCGCTCCGCGAAATCCTGTGGCCACGACGAATTTCTCCGAGGAATCGGAGCGGCTTGCATCCGGCTTGACGTTGGACACCTTTTTGAACCGCCGCTTCAACGTGGATTGCAGCCCGCCCTCCGCACCGCCCGCAAGAACCTTGGCCACGAACGTCCCGCCCTCTTCAAGCACGTCAAAAGCCAGATCGGCTGCTGCCTCGCATAGGGCAACGATCCGAAGGTGATCCGTCTGCTTGTGCCCAGATGCGGACGCCGCCATGTCCGACATCACGACGTCAGCGCGCCCGCTCAGCCAGGCCTTGACCTCGTCCTCCGCTCCGTCGGCCATGAAATCCATCTGGCGCAGTTCGACCCCGGGGATCGGCTCGACCGCCTGCAGATCGAGCCCCAACACCCGACCGCGGGCCTTTCCAGCCTTCTCTCCCAGAGCGTTCACACGCTGGGCCGCGATCTGCGACCATCCACCCGGAGCACACCCCAGATCGACCACGCGCGCGCCCGGCACGAGAAAACGATACTTGTCGTCCAGTTCCAGGATCTTGTAGGCCGCACGCCCCCGGTATCCGTCCCGCTTTGCGCGTTGCACATAGGGGTCATTCAATTGCCGCTCGAGCCACAGCGTGGACGATAGCTTGCGCCCCCGGGCAGTCTTGACCTTCACCCGCAAATCGCGCTGCCCGCGCCCGCTGTTCTTCTTGACCATCCGGTTCGCCCCTTGGGCCCTATCAATCCAGTATTTTGCCTTCGGCGAGGATATTTGAAGCACAATGAAACGAAAGCGCGCGCTTCATCTTCTTCTTGCTCCAAATACCGTCGCCGAAGGCGCTAGAACGGACCTTCTTCAAGCACGCCATCCGCTGACATTTGCGCGTAGAGCAAGCCTTCCCGAAGGCCTCGGTCGGCGACCGAGAGACGGTCGGTAGGCCAGACGCGCATCAGCGCCTGGAGGATCGCGGAGCCCGACATGATCAAGGCCTGGCGATCCTTGCCGATTCGAGGATCGCGGCGCCGGCCCGCCTCGCCGAGCACAAGGTAGTTGCGGATCACGGCGTCGATCTGATCGGAGGTCATGCGCAATCCGTCGACTTTCGTCCGATCGTAGCGACGCAGCCCGAGATGCGAGGCGGCGACAGTTGTGACGGTGCCCGACGTTCCGATGATCTGGAAACCGTCGCGCGTCTGATCGGACTGATAGGGTGAAAACTCTGACAGTTGCTCTGCGAAGAACCAACTCATGAGCGCAAAGCGCGCGGAATCGTCCTCTACATCGCGGAATTGATCGCGCAGCGTCGCAACCCCGAGCGGTACCGAGATCCAGTCGACCACTTTCGCCGATGGAAACGGATCACCCGCAGCTTGAAACCCCTTGTGAAGTCGCATGATCGCGCGTGGTCGATCGAGGCTCGGCACGCGGGAGAGGTCGATCCACACAAGCTCCGTCGAACCGCCGCCGATATCGACAACAAGGAGTTGGTCGGTCTTCGTGGACACGAGCGGTGCGCAGGACACGACGGCGAGGCGCGCTTCTTCCTCCGGTTCGATCACTTCGAGATCTAGGCTTGTCTCACGGCGCACATAGGCGATGAAATCACGTGCGTTGGTCGCGCGGCGGCAGGCCTCGGTCGCGACGAGCCGCATACGCCGGACGCTGTGCTTTGCGAATTTCGCCTTGCAGATCTTCAGCGCCTGGACAGTCCGCGCCATGGACGCACGGCTCAGACGCCCCGTAGCCTCCAGCCCGGCGCCGAGCTGGACCGACTTCGAAAACGAGTCCACCACATGGAACTGGCTGCCCTTCGGTTGGGCCACCAGCATGCGGCACGAATTTGTTCCCAGATCCAGTGCCGCATAGGGCGACACGGGATCGGGCGGCTGCGGTGCGGGGGTATCGACCGGCATCGGGAACGCGCCCGCACCCTTCGGACGCTTGGGCGCCATTTCTGCGCCCTCCATTTCAAGTTGCGCTCAGCGTAGAGGCTCGCCCGCCGTCGCGCAAGAATTGTGCGCGCTGCCAACGTGGAATGTCTTTGAGATACGCGGGACGGACCCCGGAGCGAACGAGCGCTCAGACGGCCCGAACGCCATCATCCTGCGGTGTCGTTTGTCGAACTCTCGCAAAAGGTCGCGCCTACGCGTCACGATGTCGATATTGAGCCGTTCGTTCGTGCGCGAGCCGCGTAAGAGGGAGAGCAAGCACCGTAAGGAGCACTGACGATATGCCCGACGTCACCATTGTCTACTGGCGCGATATTCCGGCCCAGATCAAGGTTGGCCGGGGGCGTCGCGCGGCCAAGGCCGCCCTGCCAGAGCGGTTCGAACAGGCAATCGACCGGTGTGCCATGCGCGCGCAGGCGACGGACAGCGACGCCTATACTGCCGAATTCCGCATGGCCGAGACCTATGCCGTGGAGGGCGAGCCCCAGCAGGTTGCGGAGGGCGAGGCGGCGCGCATCGACACCGAGTACACCCAAGAGCGCATCAAGGCGCTGATCGAGAATGCCGGGTGGGATGCGCGCTGATGCGTCTTCGCCGCGGACCCTGCCAACAAGACTATGGGAGGCCACCATGGCCCTGCTGAGCTTCAAGACCCGCGGCCGAGCCCCGAACGCGCACGGTACATCGGACTTTCTGCGCGGATTCTCGATCGAAGTGATGCCGCGCACCGCTGCAAAGGTCGACGACTTTCGCTCCCTCCTGCCCGAGGGCACCCGGGTTTATATCGCGCATATCCAGGGCACCCCGATCGACGACATGGTCGCGACCGCCCGACGCATCGCGCACGAAGGCTTCGAGGTCATGCCGCACTTCCCTGCGCGCATCATCGCAGACAAGCCCATGCTGGCGGATTGGATCGCGCGGTATCAGGGGGAGGCCGGCGTCAAGGAAGCGCTCCTGCTGGCGGGTGGCGTGGCAGAGCCCGAAGGTGCCTTTCACTCGTCGATGCAACTCATCGAGACGGGGCTCTTCGATGAGGCCGGGTTCACCCGGCTCCACGTGGCCGGGCATCCGGAAGGCAACAGGGACATCGACCCCGACGGCGGCGACGCAGCCGTGATGGGCGCGTTGCGATGGAAACAGGCCTTTGCCGAGCGCACCGATGCCGAAATGGCAATCGCGACGCAATTCGCGTTTGAGGCCGATCCGATCATTGCCTGGGCCGATCGGCTCGCGGCCGAAGGAATCGACCTGCCGATCCATATCGGAATAGCGGGGCCTGCGAAGCTTCAGACGATGATCAAGTTTGCCGTCGCCTGCGGGGTCGGCCCTTCGTTGCGCGTTCTCCAGCGCCGGGCGCGCGATGTGACCAAGCTTGTTCTGCCGTTCGAGCCGACCGATCTCGTGGCGCGTCTGGGAGCGCACAAGGCGGCGAACCCGGGCTTCGGGATCGCGCAAGTGCACATGTTCCCTCTGGGCGGCATCAAAGCCTCCGCGGAGTGGGCGCGCCGGACCCTCGGGGACGAGGCCGCCCCGGGGCAGGCCGCCAACGGCGGCTGACCAGACCCGAATCGAGTAGTTGAAGCCCCCCCGGGCCAAGCGCGCGGGCCAAGCATGAGGACGCCATGACGCGCACCGTCGTCGCCAGCAAGACCAAGACCGTTACAATCGGGTTCGATGAGCCGTTCTGCGTGATCGGCGAACGCATCAATCCGACAGGGCGCAAGAAGCTCGCCGCCGAACTGGAGGCTGGCGATTTCACGACGGTCGAGAAGGACGCGCTGCAACAGGTGGCCTGCGGGGCAATGGTCCTCGATATCAATGCGGGCGTTGTCTACAATTCCAACCCCGATCCGAACCAGACCGAGCCACCCCTGATGCGGCAAGTGCTGCGGACGGTGATGGCGCTGACGGATATTCCGCTTTGCATCGACAGGTCCGTCCCGGCGGCGCTGGAAGCCGGGCTTGAGGAGGTCGAGGGGCGCCCTCTGCTCAACTCGGTTACAGGCGAGGAGGAGCGGCTCGAAGCGATCCTTCCTCTCGTGAAGAAGTACGATGTTCCGGTTGTGGCCATCTCGAACGACGATACCGGGATCAGTGAAGATCCCGATGTACGTTTCGCCGTGGCCAAGAAGATCGTCGAGCGCGCGGCGGATTTCGGCATTGCCGCGAATGACATCGTGGTCGACCCACTTGTGATGCCCGTGGGCGCCATGGGAACGGCGGGGCGCCAGGTCTTCACGTTGGTGCGCCGCCTGCGCGACGAGCTCGGCGTCAATACGACGTGCGGTGCCTCCAACATCTCGTTCGGCTTGCCGAATCGACATGGCATAAATGCCGCTTTCCTTCCGATGGCCATCGGCGCGGGTATGACGAGCGCCATCATGAACCCCGTGCGCCAGGTGGAGATGGAAGCGATCCGCGCGGCGAACTTCCTGATGAACCACGACCCGAACGGCGCAAGGTGGATCGGCTTCAGCCGGGTCCTCGACGCGGTCAAGGAAGGCGCGACCTTCGCCGAGGCAAGCCAGGCGGCAGCTGCGGCTGGCACCGGGCGAGGCGGGCGGCGGCGCCGGCGTGCGTAGGCGTTAGGGGATTCTTAACCGTGCCTAGTCCAGACTTTCTGCATGGATCAGCCGACCCGCACCTCTGGCCCGGACACATGGATCTCCCAAATCTTCTCGGCGCAGGCTGCACGAGACGGGGGTGTCGTTCGGCGCAACGTGCGCTGGGTCGATCGAGAAATCGGGCGCGCACGATTCGAGCAAGAGGTCCGCGCCCGCGGCTTTCGCCTGATCCAGTGCGGTCCGCAATTCATCGTGATCTGCAACGCCGCTCCCATCCGCATCATCTGCTAGGCACGGGCACGCCGGCTCGAGCCAACTCGATTTTTCGTACGAAAAATCGCCCTCTATCCAACTGGGATCGCTCATGACAGACGCGCTGATTGTGTTCACCCCGTCCGGCAAGAGGGGGCACTTCCCGGTCGGCACACCTGTTCTGACGGCAGCGCGACAACTCGGGGTTGATCTCGACTCCGTTTGCGGCGGGCGTGGGATCTGCTCGCGCTGCCAGGTCGCGCCAGCCCACGGCGACTTTGCCAAACATGGCGTGACATCGCGGGAGCGCGCCCTCTCGCCTTGGAACAGCGTCGAGGAGCGCTACCGCACAAAGCGCGGCCTCGCTGCCGGGCGGCGGCTCGGATGCCAGGCAACTATCGAGGGCGATGTCGTCATCGACGTCCCGCCGGAAAGCCAGGTTCATCGGCAGGTCGTCCGCAAAGCTGCCACCGAACGCGCGATCGAGATCGATCCGGCCACGCGTCTCCTTATGGTCGACGTTGCCGAGCCCGACATGCACGAGCCCTTCGGCGATCTCCAGCGGCTCAGGAACGCCCTGCGGGAGACATGGGGAATAGACGAGCTCATCTGCCCTCTGTCAGTCCTCAGCCGGCTGCAAACCGTTCTGCGCAAGGGCGACTGGCAGGTGACAGCCGCGCTCCACCAGCCCACGCCCGACGTTGCGGCCACCTTGATCGAACTCTGGCCGGGCTTCTTCGAAGGCCCCCTGCACGGTTTGGCCATCGATCTCGGCTCCACCACTATCGCGGCGCATCTTTGTGATCTGAGCACCGGCGACGTGCTGGCGTCGTCCGGCGTCATGAACCCCCAGATCCGCTTCGGCGAAGACCTCATGAGCCGCGTCTCCTACGCAATGATGAATCCCGGCGGCGACCAAGAGATGACCAACGCCGTCCAATCGGCACTCAATGATCTCGCCGCCGGATTGATTGAAGAGACTGCCATCCCCCGCGAAACGCTCGTCGACAACGTGATCGTGTGCAACCCGGTCATGCATCACCTGCTTCTCGGGATCGACCCGGTCGAGCTCGGGCAGGCTCCCTTTGCCCTCGCGACGTCCGAAGCGGTCCGGCTGGAAGCCAAGGACATCGGCCTTACGGCGGGCAACCCCGCAGCACGCGTTCACCTTCTGCCGTGCATCGCCGGACATGTGGGCGCCGATGCCGCGGCCGTGGCCCTCTCGGAGGCACCGAACGAGGCGGACGTCCTGACCCTCGTCGTGGACGTCGGAACAAATGCCGAGATTTTGCTCGGCGACCGCAAGCGCGTACTGGCATGTTCATCTCCGACCGGTCCGGCCTTTGAAGGCGCGCAAATCTCGTCTGGCCAGCGCGCCGCACCCGGTGCGATCGAACGTATCGAGATCGACCCGGTCACGAAGGAGCCCCGGTTTCGCGTCATCGGGACGGACCTGTGGTCCGACGAGGAAGGCTTTGACGAAGCGGTGGGTCCGGGCGGGGTCACCGGGCTTTGCGGCTCCGGCATCATTGAAGCGGTGGCGGAGATGCGCATGGCCGGGCTCGTTGACCCGTCCGGGCTGATCGGATCCGCACAGCAGACCGGCACCCCGCGATGTGAGGCAGACGGCCGGACGCACGCCTACCTGATCCACGACGGAGCCGCCGACGGCGGACCACGGATCTCTGTCACCCAGGCCGACGTGCGCGCCATTCAATTGGCCAAGTCAGCGCTCTACGCGGGCGCCCGTCTCCTGATGGATGCACGGGGCGTCGATACGGTGGAACGGATCGTTTTGGCGGGTGCGTTCGGCGCGCATATTTCACCGAAACACGCCATGGTCCTTGGCATGATCCCCGACGCAGCGCTGGATCAGGTGACCTCCGCCGGAAACGCCGCTGGCACGGGCGCCCGCATGGCCCTTCTCAATCGCAGATTGCGTTCAGAGATCGAGACGACCGTGCGCGACATCACGAAGGTCGAAACCGCGATTGAGCCGAAGTTCCAGGAGCATTTCGTCAACGCCAATGCTTTGCCACACGCCGTGGATGCCTTCCCGCATCTGGACAAGATCGTGCAGCTTCCCGTTGTGAGCTTCAACGCTGCCGGAGGGGGCGGCGAGGGAGACGGCCGCCGGCGCAGAAGGCGCCGTGCATAGCGCGGCACGCACGGCAGCCCCACGTTGACGGCGGGACTGCGATCAGGGCGTGTCGGAGCTTGGAGCGGGTGAAGGGAATCGAACCCTCGTCGTCAGCTTGGGAAGCTGCTGCTCTACCATTGAGCTACACCCGCGTCTCAAAGACCGATAGCTTCAACCGCCTCATCGCGCAAGCGTATGCGCAGGTCCGACGGCAGGTCGCCTGCTTTGAGCACTGATTGGCACAGACCCGCGACACGCGGTCGGCGCCGCTCTCCGTGCGACCACCAGATTTCCCCTGGGACCCAATCTGCTGTGATCTCCCCCCTATTTGTGTGTGTGTTGCGCTGTTCCATGGCTGCGGTCCCGGGTTGTGCACGCGCTCCCGGCCCCTTGTCTGACGCCGATCGTGACACCACAAGGACGCCGGCAGCCAAAGCGCGCTACGTTCAGAAGAGTTCCAGATCCGCGCCGCCAGCTTTGGGCGGGAGCGACTGAGGCACTGGTTCGTCCACGAAGGTGTCCTTTGGCATGAGCTTCTGGCGGGCGCGGCCGGTGGCCGGCCAGAACTTGATTCGGCGCCCGCTGTCACCTCCCAGACTTGTGGTCACACAGGGGATCCGCTCCCGTTCGAGAAAGCCCGATGCGAACTCCGCGTTTCGCACGCCGACCGTGCTGAGGCCGGCAATCATGCTCGCCCCGCCGAAAAGCTTTGCCTGAAGGTAGTCGCGCCGACCGCCCTGCTTGATGATGCCATTGATCAACAACTCCATCGCATTGACGCCCGCGAAGTCGCGTTGCATGTCGCCGCTCTTCAGATCCGGGAGGACGATGTGGTTCATGCCACCTATGCCGAGCTCATCATCCCAGATGCATGCGGCGACACAGGACCCCAGCAGGGTCGTCAGAACCACACCGTGCCCGGACGCGACCTCGAACTCGCCTTGAGCCACGAGAACCGACCGCTCAGGGACCGAAAATGCGTTCATGCACCGCTCCACGTTGCGGCGGGGCGATCCACGGCCGCTTTCGTTGCCTTCAAGATCGCTGGCGCAATCTGATCGAGTGGATGGGTTTCGCAAACCGCTCCGATCTCCGCCGCAACGCGAGGCATGCCGTAGACCACGCAGCTCGCTTCGTCTTGTCCGATGGTATGTGCCCCGCCATTGCGCAGGGCCAGCATCCCGTCGGCACCGTCGCGCCCCATCCCCGTGAGCATCACGGCAACGATCTCCGGTGCGACGGACACAGCCGATTGAAAGAGCACATCGACAGACGGGCGATGCCCGCTGATCTTGTCCCCTGCTTGCAGCCCGCAGCGCAACGCTCCCCTCCGGCCTTCGAGCACGAGGTGCTCCATCCCGCCGGGCGCGATGTAGACGTGGCCCTGTGAGATCCGCTCCTCGGCCCTCGCAAGGTTGACCTGCGGCGCCACGATCCCGCGCAATCGCTCGGCAAAGCTCACCAGAAAACTCTCTGGCATATGCTGCGTGATGAGCACCGGCGGACAATCCGCAGGAAGCCCGCCCAACACGCGTTCCAGGGCATCGACCCCGCCTGTAGAAGCCCCTATGAGAACGACCCGTCCGTTCCACGCGTGTGCCCCGCCGGTCGGCCTTTGCGGGCGCGGCCGCGTTCGTCCGACTGACGCTCCCGCCGCGATGTGCACGCGGTCGGCGAGCGCCTGGAGGGCCGCGCCACACGATGTGGTCGGCTTGCCGAGACAATCGACCGCGCCCAATGAGAGCGCCTCGATGGCTGCGCGGCTGCCTTTGTGCGTCTCGGTCGAGAACATCACCACGGGCATCGGGCGGAGCCGCATGATCTTCTCGAGAAAGGTAATCCCATCCATCCTGGGCATCTCGACGTCGAGGGTGATCACATCGGGATTGGTCTGCTTGATGACATCGCGTGCCGCGTACGGATCTTCGGCTTCGCCGACGACGTCGAAGCGGCCATCGCCCGAAAGCACCTGGCCGATCATGGCTCGCATGGTCGCGGAATCGTCGACGATGACGACGCGCTTTTTATGCATGATCCCTCCCGTGCCTCGGCCCCATCGACCCGCAGTCGGCGCAGTCGTGACACCAAGGAATGAACGACCGCTTAAGGCGTGAGCGCCTTTTCAATCGCCTTTTCACCAGCTTGAACCGCTGCAAGGGAACCGCTCGGAAGGGCAAGAGGCGGCGTTCTCCCGGACGCTTCGAGATCCCAGCGGGCGCTCCAGCGCCCTGCACGACGCCCCAGCAGCAGGAAGTTACGCTCTGCCAGATAGCGGCCTCGCTGGCCCGGCAGGGAGCGGATCCGGATCGGATGACCCTTCAGGGGCGTTTCGCCAAGCGCACCGAGTGCTCCGAGCGCGCGTGCAAAGATCCGGGGCGGCGGCGGATGCGAGATCCCGGAAGCGATGAGCTGATGCAAGACCGCCCCCTTTGGCGTCCGCATCTCGCCGTGGCCCGCGAGGTGGATTTCACCGGAAAGGAACGTCACCGGGCCGACCGTGTCGGCGTGGCGCGCAGCAAGACCCAGAAAGCGCCGCCACTCGGGCCGGTGGGCGCGGCTCTGCCACTGGTCGCGCAAGTCATCTTCATAGCGTTGCGCCCCCGGGATGAGCCGGTGCACGATCTCCACAAGGCTGAGCCGTGGCCCGAGCGCAGGCACCGTCGAGACGACAAACACGGGCTCGCCCGGGGCGGCAGCGGCGAACCCCTCTTCCATTGCGGACCAGCCCGCCGGCCCAAGAACGCGCCGGCGCTGACGTTCGCTCCGCAAGTCGGGCACCACGAGGCGGAAACCGGGTTGTGCCAGGCTGCGCGACAGCGTCTCCGCGTCCGGTTCGCCGTGACCGCCAGCCTGGAAGAGCCGGAAGAAACGGCGGGCAACGCGGAACACCATCTGCCCGAGCGGGCTGTCCTGAACCGGTGCAGGGTGCGAGCCGTATCCATCGAAGATGTCGTGGTCGTCCCACATGGCGCAGGTCGGCACTTGCGCCATCAGACGTGCCGCCGCCGGGACCTGCACAGACCGCGCCCAACGGTCGAGGAAGACCGAAGTGACGGCGTCTTCTGCCTCCTGCGTTGCGGCGATGGACAGCCTTTTGCTTGGGGTAGTCTCGGCCCAGCGCTCCAGGTCTGGATGGGCATCTAGCGCGGCGTCTGCATAGATCTGGTCGCCCCCCATGATGAGCAACGAGAAGGGCGCGACCCGGTGTTCGGCGTCAAGACGCTCCCACATCACGTCGCGTTCTTCGGGGGCGCGCTCGAAATCGCCCTGCTCCTTGCCATTGCACGAAACGAAGGCAACGGTCGTGTCTGATTGCACGTCCGCCAGATGCACCGGGTGGGAGACGCCATCGACGCTGTACGCCCGTGGGCCGGAGGGATACGCGAGATCGAAGCGCCAGAATGTCATCCCGCCCAGCCTGTCGACCTCCACCCCGGGCACGGCCGGGCCGTCCATACGCACCACTGGGGCAGTTTCGCCCTCCGTGACCGCAAGGAGGACGCTCACGAGATGCCGCGCCGTACGGTCGTCGTACCCGCGCGCGTAGAGCAACGGGCCGAGGGCCGGGGTGTTCGTGCGCACATGTCCGCGCTCCCTGTCGTCGGCCGGAGATCCTGACTGGCGCCGCACGGACGGCGGAGAAGGAAAGGGAGGCGTGTCGGTCATGCGTGGGTAGGTAGGTGCCGGAGCGCGCTCGTCCCATGGCCGGGCCGAGGTTTTTCGCTAAGGGCCCATCGCTCCTTCAAGCGGAGAGGCTTGCGGCCCGGCGTGGTGCATGCGACGCCAGCACCATGGAATGGCGGCCCTTTCCCCGATTGGCTCAGCTTCTCAGCCGCGTGCCGCCGCGCGCGCGCTGGCCGGGACTTGTCCTTGCGCTTGTGCTCGGAACACTTGGCGGAGCCCTGGCCAGCCTCATCGGCGTGCCCTTGCCCTGGATGCTCGGCCCCATGCTGGCATGCGCGGTGGCGTGTCTTTCGGGCGTGTCCCTCATCGGTCCGGTGGGCGCGCGACCCGTGGTTGTCCCTGTTCTGGGGGTGATGCTTGGCTCGGGCTTCACACCGGAGATTGTCGGAGAATTGCCAGGCTGGGCGGGCACATTTGCCTTGTTGCCCCCATTCACCCTGGTCGCAGGCACCGTTGGGTGGGTGATCTATCGCAAGCTCGGCGGGTATGACGCCCGAACGGCGTTCTTCTGTGCTGCGCCGGGCGGGCTCAACGAGATGATCATCATGGGGGCCGAGGCCGGTGCAGACGAGCGCCGGATCGCGCTGACCCACGCCGTCCGCGTATTTGCCGTGATTGCGCTCGTTGCGGTGTCGTTTGCGTTGATCGAGGGGACACGAACGACCGGCATGACGCGCACGACCGTGGGCTTCGCGGATCTGTCCTGGGGCGCCGGTGCCGCCCTGCTGGCCTGCGCCGTCTTTGGCCCCTGGCTTGCGCGACGTGCGCGGATGCCCGCTGCACCATTGCTGGGCCCGATGTTGTTGAGCGCGGCGCTTCATCTGTCGGGCCTCGTGCAAGATCCGCCTCCCGCCCTGCTCGTGATCATTGCGCAGGTTGTCATCGGCACGGTGCTGGGATGCCGCTTTGCCGGAGCCACGTTTCGCGACACCGGGCGCGAGATCGCCTTGGCGGGCGGCGCCGCAGTGGCGATGCTGATCGTTACAGGGGTGTTTGCAGGGCTGGCCATGACCTTTACGGGCGTGCCGTGGAGCCAGGCCGTGCTCGCCTACGCGCCTGGGGGTCTGGCCGAGATGAGCTTGCTGGCGCTCGCAAAAGAGCAGGATGTCGCCTATGTCGCGACGGCCCATGTCGCGCGGATCGTGCTGGTCTTGTTTGCGGTTCGCCCGGTATTTGCACTGCTTGCGCCCCAGATGTCGCCGCCAGAGCCGCAAAACCAGAGCAGCGCTGCAACACCCGACCGGGATTAGGGCCGGTCCGGATCCAAATCCATTGCGCGATTGGCTTGTGTCTGGCCCGCTGGTCTTTGGGCGCCAACGCGCGCTTCCTCTGCCGGTCGGGCAGCACCGCGGGCAGAGCTCACAAAAGTATTGAGCAGGCCCAGGCATGAGACATCCCCCACGCCCAGAACCCGATGCGCGGCATCGCGTACCGGACACGCGCCCCGAGCGCGATGCCAAACCCAAATCGGAGCCCACGGAAACGGGCCGCGATCAGGACACCCGGCAACCACCGCTCTTCACGGATTGGGCAAGCCTCTAAGCCACCTTGCGCCGGGCGCTCCCAGTACGCCTGACCGGGCAATGCCCGGACCGGCGCTGTGGACACGAAGCTAGATCAGGAGGGCTCAGGCAGGGCCGACGATCCATGTGGGCCGCCGCAAGCAGGGCGGCCGAAGTGGCAAGCGTCTTCACTGGGCGTGCCTTCGGGAGGCGCAGCTTGAAGTGCCGAATGCATTGGGGGTCGTGGGGCTCTATCCGACAGTGGCGTGTGATGGAGCCCAGCGGAGCAGCGCGCACGTGTGCACGCTGCCCGGGGTTTTCTTTTGGCGGCTGCCCTCAGCCGGGGATTTCGATCCCGGCGAAGAAATACGAGATTTCTTCCGCAGCCGTTTCGGGCGCATCGGAGCCGTGGACGGAGTTTTCACCGACCGAAGCCGCAAAGTCCGCGCGGACGGTACCGGGCGCGGCGTCGGCGGGATTGGTAGCGCCCATGACTTCACGGTTCTTGGCAATGGCGCCTTCGCCTTCCAGAACCTGAACGACGACAGGGGCCGACGCCATGAATTCGCAAAGCTCGTCGTAGAAAGGACGCTCGGCGTGGACCGCGTAGAACGCGCCGGCCTGAGCCTTGGTCAGGTGGATGCGCTTTTGCGCGACGATACGCAGCCCGGCCTCTTCGAACTTGGCGTTGATCTTGCCGGTGAGGTTGCGGGTGGTGGCATCGGGCTTGATGATGCTTAGGGTGCGTTCTTTGGCCATGGATCTCTCTTCTCGCTCGGGCGTGGTGCGCCGGGAATTTGCGGCGCTCGCCTATCATGCGTCTTGGGGAGGGGAAAGCCGGTTCTGCTCGCAATCGCTGCTACGGGAGTGACGGGCGCCCCGGTCGATCCGCAAGGTCGAACAGAGCATATCCTTGGCGGGCGTTTGGCACGTGGTTTCTCGGGGCTCTGCCCCGGTCGCCTGCGGCGCCCTCCCCGGGATATTTCTGCGCACAATGAAGGCATGGGGCGGCGTGCGCGTGCTCGGGCGTGCGCGACGTGCCTGGCGGGCGCGGGACGACGCATGGAGGACGCGTTGACAAGGCGTGCGCTGCCGTGTCTGTGGCGAGCCATGCTGCGGATCGAAAACATTTCCTATGCCGTCGAAGGGCGCCCGCTTTTTCAGGGTGCTTCGGCGGTGATTCCGGGGGGTCACAAGGTTGGCCTTGTCGGGCGCAACGGGGCGGGCAAGACGACGCTGTTTCGGTTGATCCGGGGGGAGCTGACCCTCGAGGGCGGGGCGATTGAGCTTCCCCGGAAAGCCCGTGTCGGCGGCGTGGACCAGGAGGTTCCGGGGAGTTCCACGTCCTTGCTCGACACGGTACTCGCATCGGACCTGGAGCGTGCATCGCTTCTTTCGGAGTCCGAGGAAGCGCAGGATCCGGCGCGCATCGCAGAGATCCAGACCCGCCTGGCGGATATCGACGCGTGGTCTGCCGAGGCGCGGGCCTCCTCGATCTTGCGAGGGCTCGGTTTCACGGCGGCGGAACAGGCGATGCCGTGTTCCGCATTCTCGGGTGGCTGGCGGATGCGGGTCGCGCTTGCCGGCGTGCTGTTCTCAGCCCCCGATCTCCTGCTGCTTGATGAGCCGACGAACTACCTCGATCTGGAGGGAGCGCTGTGGCTCGAGGCGTATCTGGCACGCTATCCGCATACGGTTCTCGTCATTTCCCATGATCGCGGGCTGCTGAACCGGGCGGTCGGCCATATCCTGCATCTCGAAGACCGCGCCCTGACGCTCTACCAAGGGGCCTATGACACATTTGCCGCAACGCGGGCGGCGCGGCTGGCGGTGGCCGCTGCTGAGGCCAAGAAGCAGGATGCGCGCCGGGCCCACCTGCAGAGCTTCGTCGACCGGTTTCGCTACAAGGCATCGAAGGCTCGGCAGGCGCAATCCCGCCTCAAGATGATCGAAAAGATGCAACCGATCGCCACGCCGCAGGAAGCGGCTCTGCGCGCATTCACCTTTCCCGAACCCGAAGAACTTGCGCCCCCCATCATCGCCAGCCAGAGCGCGTCGGTCGGGTACGGCGAGCGGGCGGTGCTGAGCAAACTTGACCTGCGGATCGATCAGGACGACAGGATCGCGCTTCTGGGTCGCAACGGGGAAGGCAAGTCGACGCTTGCAAAGCTGCTCTCGGAGCGGCTTGACCCGATGGGGGGGCGACTGACCCGCGCTGGCAAGCTGCGGGTTGGGTATTTTGCACAGCACCAGGTCGACGAGCTCTCGGTTGACGAGACGCCCCTCGCGCACCTGCGCCGCGCCCGGCCGGATGAGGCGCCCGCCCGGCATCGCGCCCGGCTCGCGGGCTTCGGGCTCGGCGCGGCGCAAGCGGAAACGGAGGTCGGACGCCTTTCGGGCGGCCAGAAAGCCCGGCTGTCGCTTCTGCTCTCCACGCTCGACGCGCCGCACTTGCTGATCCTCGACGAGCCGACCAACCACCTCGACATAGAAAGCCGCGAGGCGCTGGTGGAAGCGCTCAACGCATATACCGGGGCGGTTGTCCTCGTCAGCCACGACATGCACCTTCTGTCGCTCGTCGCCGACCGTCTGTGGCTAGTGAAGGACGGGCGTGTTGTGCCCTACGAGGACGATCTGGAGAGCTATCGCAAGACCCTGCTTTCATCGGACGAGGGCGGGGCCAAGAAACCAGCGCGGTCCAAGCCTCCGAGACGGGTGACAGAAGGCGAGCTCAAGGATCTCAAGGCCGAGGTACGCAAATGCGAAACCCGCCTGCAGAAGCTCGAAGAAATGCGCGACGAACTGGCCCGGCGCCTCGGGGACCCGAAGGTCTACGAAGACGAGATGGCGCCCAAACGAGAGGCCTGGCAAGCCAAGTACGCGGAAGTCATGGAGGCGCTGGACAAGGCCGAGGCGCTATGGGTGAAGGCGGCCGAAAAGCTCGAGGCAGCAGAACAGGCCGCTTGAGGCGCCTCAACGCCCCGTGGGGCGGAGTCGCGGGATGCCGGGGTGGGCGGGCCGCAGTGCGCAGCACGAGGTCCGCGCGGGCCCGGCAATCGCTTCGAACTCTTGCTTGAAAGACGGCACAACTCCGGCTAGCGCGCCATGCATGGATCTTTCGTTCCTGCTTCCAGCCTTCGTGACGCTCTTCGTCGTGATCGATCCGATCGGCATGGCGCCGCTCTTTGTTGCGCTGACGCAAGGAGCAAGCGCCCGGATGCGTCGCGCCATTGCGATTCGGGCGTGTCTGATCGCGTTCGGCCTCCTCACGCTTTTCGGCCTCGCCGGCGAGGCCGTGCTGGCCTTTGTCGGGATATCGATGCCGGCCTTCCAGATCGCGGGCGGCGTCCTGCTTTTTCTCACCGCGCTCGACATGCTCTTCGAGCGTCGGACCCAGCGCCGCCAGAAGAACGCCGACGGAAACGACCCGCACCCCGATCCTTCCGTCTTTCCGCTGGCCATTCCCCTTATCGCCGGGCCCGGGGCCATCGCATCGATGATTCTGATGGCCGGGCAGGCTCCGGCTGCGGATAGCTTCAGGGACACCGCGATCTACATGGCGGTCCTCCACGGCGTCATGGCGGCGGTCCTCGCGCTTGTGCTGCTCTTTTTCCTCGCCGCCGGCTTGATCGAGCGTGCCCTGGGGCAGACGGGTATTCTCGTTGTCACCCGGCTCCTCGGCATGCTGCTCGCCGCGCTCTCGGTGCAGTTCATCCTCGACGGGCTGAGCGGCGTGGGGATCATCGGAACGGTGCCCGCCTTGGGGCAATAGGCGGGCGAGGGCCGGATCGCGGTGCACCGCACTGGCAAAAGGTCGCAGTGCGCCCTATTTCAGGGGCAGTGCTACGCAGTACTCCGGAACAGCCAGACAAAGCCCGACAATGACCGCCGAACAAACCGCATCGCTCATCTATCTTTCGCTGCTGGGCAGTGTGATCGCGGGATATTTTTTCCTCTCGCACCGGCGCGCACTGGGTCAATCCTTGCGTCACATGGGCCTCTGGGCGCTCATCTTCATTGGGGTGATCACGGCCTACGGGCTCTGGTCGGATCTTCAGGGCTCCGTCATGCCCCGCCAGTCGGTCTTCGTGGGGGAGGGTCGCGTCGAGATCCCGAGATCGCCCAACGGGCACTACCACATGACGCTGGAGATCAACGGCACACCGATCCGGTTCGTGGTGGACACGGGCGCGAGCGACATCGTGCTGTCGGCCGAGGATGCCGCGCGCGTTGGGGTCGACACCGATGGCCTCGCCTTCCTCGGTTCCGCCCGCACCGCGAATGGCACTGTCAGCACCGCACGGATCCTTCTCGACGAGGTGAAGGTGGGTGAAATTGCTGACACCGGCGTACCTGCCCTCGTCAATGGCGGCGAGATGGACGGCTCGCTTCTGGGCATGGCCTATCTCGACCGCTTCCACGAGGTGCGGATCGGTGACGGCCGGATGACCCTCGTCCGCTAGCCCCGACCCGCGCACCCCTCGACGCCCCCTCGACACGCCCACAGGCCGGCATCGGCTGATCCACGCTTGCTTTCAGGCACCTGAGAGCCGTGGTCTCTGACGGAGATCCTCTCAAATGGCGCGCGGTCTAAGGTGCCACCAGAGCGAGGGGCCAAACATGCAGGGGAACCATAGTCTCCCCCTCGCCCTGTCACTGGCACCCACAGTTCGATGGCTTCGTCATGACGCACAAAGGAACGCGAATGGAGCGGTAGAGGGTCTGCCCCCTGCGGGCGGCCACGCGCACTCCGAACGTGGTCTCTGGTCGACCACACAGGCCATTGCGATGGCTTCACATTGAGATCGCTGCAATGGCGCCCCGCGCCCGCCCTACGCCCGTTTGGCCACTATCCTTCCGAGCGCTCCTCAAGCTCGAGCCACTCCTCCTCTGCCGCGCTCAGCAACGCCTGACGTTCCGCGAGCGCCTCGGTCGCCTTGGCGAATTTGACGGGCGATTGCGCATAGAGATCGGCGTCCGAGAGCAGTTCCTCCAGCTTGGCGATCTCAGCCTCCCACCGTTCGATCAGCCCGGGCAGTTCCTTCAGCCGGTGCTTTTCGGTGAAGCTGAGCGTCGTCGAGCGCTCCGACCCCGCCTGAGGCGTCGCCACGGGTGCGTTTGCAGGCTTCCGCCGCGCGTCCTTCTCGGGCGGTTCGAACGCGGATCCGAAGGGCGCTTCCCCGGCTGCCTTGCGCTGCGCCTGCATGTCCGACCACCCGCCCGCGTAGACGATCACACGTCCGTCCCCCGCCAGGGCCAGCGTGGTCGTCGCGGTCCGGTCAAGGAAATCCCGGTCGTGGCTCACCACAACCACCGTTCCGTCAAACTCGGAGACCAGTTCCTGAAGCAGATCCAGCGTTTCGATGTCGAGGTCGTTGGTCGGCTCATCGAGCACCAGCACGTTGGCCGGCTGTGCCATCAGGCGAGCGAGGAGCAGCCGCGCCCGTTCGCCCCCGGAGAGCGCACGAACCGGTGCGCGGGCCTGCTCGTCGGTGAAGAGAAAATCCTTCAGGTAACTGACCACGTGCCTGGGGGTGCCCCGCACCATGACCTGGTCGGCCTTGCCCGAGATCCGCATCGCCGTGTCGCCCGTAAGGCTTTCCCAAAGCGTTACATCCGGATCGAGCTGCGCGCGGGCCTGATCGAAGACCGCGACATCGAGGTTCGCCCCGTGCCGGACCTCGCCACTGTCGGGCGCGATCTCCCCCATCAGCATCTTCAGCACCGTCGTCTTGCCCGACCCGTTCGGCCCGACAAGCGCCAGCCGTTCACCACGCAACACACGCAGCGAGAAATCACGCAGGATCGTCCGGTCACCGAAGCTCTTGGAGAGCCCGCGCGCCTCCAGGACCAGCTTGCCACTGGCTTTCGCAGCACCGAACGCCATCGCCGCCGTGCCTGCCCGCGCAATCCGATCCGCCCGTTCATCGCGCATCTCGCCCAATTTGCGCAGGCGACCCTGGTTGCGCTTGCGGCGCGCACTGATCCCTTCGACAGCCCAGCGCGCTTCGGCCTTGATCTTGCGGTCGAGCTTGTGGGCGGCAAGGTCCTCTTGCTCCCAAACGGTATCGCGCCACGCTTCGAACGCGTCAAACCCTGCGTCCTGACGGCGCACAGCGCCACGGTCGAGCCACAGCGTGGCGCGGCTCAGACGGCTCATGAACGCGCGATCGTGGCTGATCAGCACGAAGGCCCGCGACGTCGCTGCCAGCCGGTCCTCGAGCCACTTGATCGCGACGATGTCGAGGTGGTTTGTCGGCTCATCGAGGAGCATCAGGTCAGGATCATCGGCCAGTAGACGCGCAAGCGCCGCGCGCCGCCGCTCTCCGCCCGAAGCCGCGCCGGGCTCCGCGTCGAGGCGCAGCCCCAGCCCTTCGGCAGCGGCCTCCACGCGCCACGCCTGTGCGGGATCGAGCGATGCGCCCGCAAAGTCTCCGAGAGTAGCATAGCCCGTAAAGTCGGGGTCCTGCTCCATATAGCCAACCGACATGCCTGCGGGCACGACACGCGCGCCGGCATCGGGCTCGACAAGCCCGGCCATGACGCGCATCAAAGTGGATTTGCCCGACCCGTTGCGCCCGACCAGCGCAACCCGATCCGCCCCGTGCACCACGAGGTCGAGATCGTCGAAGAGCCGCTCCGCCCCCAGACCGAGGGATAGATTGGAGAGCTGCAAGAGAGGTGCCCGAGACATAGCCGCCAGCTAGCGCCCACATCGCCCGACTGCAAGAACCCGTTCCGCACGCACGTGCCGCCTGCAAAAGGGTTGCCCGGGTGGGTGGGCCGATGTGCGCAGCGCGAGGTCTGCCCACCCGGGCCGTCGCGCGCCCTAGCCTGCCACCAGCCGCAGGGCCCGCGCCCGTGCCGCCGGAATGGAAGACACCTCAAGGGCCGTGAAGACGTGCAGCGTCCCGAGATCGCGATCGCGGACGGCGTGATCCGACACCCAGCCGCCCATGGCGAGATACGTGCGCAAGAGCGGTGGCAAGGCAGCGGCCCCGGGACGCCGCTCACCGCCCACGCTTCCAGCCGTCAAAGGCACGATCTCGGGGGACTTCACACGCGGGCACCAAACCTTCGGCGCCAGATAGCGGCGCGCCAGATGGGCGAATGCCTGCCGGTGCGCCGCCGCATCCGCTCCGGCAAACGAGGAACAGCCAAAAAGCATCCCGACCCGATGGGCATCCACATATCGCGTCAACGCCCCCCAAGCGACGCGCAGAATGTCTGCGTCCGCCTGCCCCGTGCGCACACAAAAGCGGCCGAGTTCAAGCATCGCCGCAGGATAGGCCCGCAAGGCCCCGAGATCATAGAACTGCGCGGCGTAGCTGCGATCGATCTCGCGCCCCGTTTCGAAAAGCATCAGACGAAACGCACATGCAACCTCGCCCGTCCGGCGATCCTCGATGATGACGTGCTCGCACCGGTCATCGTGCCCGTCCCTGTCATCCGCGCCGCCGCGAAAGCAACGCGCGCGCAAGGCGAGCGCCGCTGCCAGATCTTGCTCTGTCGCGCAGAGCCGCGCGGCATAGGGGCCTTTGCTCAGCGCGGTCGCGTCACGGCCGTCTTCCATGGGAGACCCCCTCCGTCCTCGACAAGACCTTGGATGCGCGCGCTGCGATCATATCTTACGCTATGCCCGGGTGCAGACCCTGTCGCAAGACGCTGCACCCGAACCACCCGCCAAATGAGGAGGGCGACCCTTGCGCACGACCGACACCAATGTCCCCAATGTCGATACTCCGGAGAGCGATAGCACGTCCACACCGGCAAAGATCACCAAGACAGACGAAGAATGGCGGGCCCAGCTGGGCGACCTTGGATACAAGGTCATGCGCCGGCATGGCACCGAGCGCGCCGGAACCCACGATGACTTTCCCAAGGCACCGGGGACGTTTCTTTGCGCCGGCTGCGACGCGCCGCTCTTTGCCCAGGCCACCAAGTTCGAAAGCGGAACGGGTTGGCCGAGCTTCTATGCACCGCAAGAGAACGCGCCGGTCGGCGAGAGCACGGACAATTCGTGGTTCATGCGCCGCACCGAGGTCCATTGCGAGCAATGCGATGGGCATCTCGGGCATGTCTTTCCGGACGGCCCGGCCCCGACCGGACTGCGCTACTGCATCAATGGCGTTGCGCTGAAATTCGAGCCCGACACGTAAGTCGGCTCTCACTAAGGCAAGCGGGGGAGCACCATGAGCCTCCCTCGCACCGCCAATGGCAGGTTGCCGCGTACCCCGACGCGCGGGGCACGCGGCAATCTTGCCAAGTCTCGGGACGGGAGCGGCAGACACCTGATCGGACCGCAAGTGGGCGTCACGCCCCCCCCGCTTCGCGTCAGGGCGTGCCCCCGCCAAGCGCACTCGGGGCGATCCGGCCGACATTGCCCATCAGCTGGCGCAGGAAGCCGACCCCCTGGACATTGGTATCCGTAGTCCGCCGCGACAGCGCGACGACGTTGCCGTCTTCCAGCCCGAAGCGCTCGATATTGGTGATGACACCGGAGTTGTCGAACGAGATCGACACAATCTCGCGAGACAGCACCTCCGGCTCGCGCCACCCGTACTGGCTGATCGACTGCCGCACATAGAAGTAGCCGGTATCGTCCAACACGCCTGACGCGGACGGCGTTCCAACCGTTTCTTCAACCGACACGCGCGTGTCGACGCCGACGACCAGTTCCGAAAGCTCCGCGTCGGTTGGCACGTAGCCATGGTTGCGGATCTGCGGATCGCACGCCGCAAGTGCCGTGACACTCGCCAGCCCGAACGCAACGCGCCACAGCAATGCCCAGCTACGCCCATTGGCGCACGCATCGCACCTTGCGGCGCCTGTTGCTCTGTTCCGGCCCCGGCCCATCCCGCTCCGCCTCGTCGTTTCTGACCACGCGCCAGTGCCGCATTCCGCGCGGTTCCGGCTCAGGGTCGGGGACGCGCGCAGGATCGGGGCTTGACCGGGAAGCCAAACCCCGGCACGCAGTTTGCGTCGCCGGTTATACCAGCGGCGGTGCCTGCCGCAAGCGACCCCGATACCCTGCGCGGACAGCACCTGCCCAGTTGCCACATAATCGGGCCGCGACAAGCCCCTGCGCCAGAGATTTCGTGCCATGACCAGCCAGACTTCTACCCGACTTCGGCTTGCCCGCCTGCGCAAGGACGAGCCCACCGAATTTCACTACGTACCCACACCCGAAACTGCACAGCGCCTGAAGGATCGGCTCGGCCTGTCGGGGCTGCGCAAGATGAGGCTGGCCGGCTCGATCGCGCCGGACGGGCGCAACAATTGGCGGCTGACCGCCCGGCTCGGCGCGACCGTTGTGCAGCCTTGCTCGGTCACGCTGGAGCCTGTCACGACACGCATCGAAGAACCCGTCGAACGCCTCTACATCAGGGACCTTCCCGCTCCGAACGACGCGGAAACGGAGATGCCGGAAGACGACACCCAGGAGCCGCTGCCCGAGACCATCGACCTTGCGATGCTGGCCGAGGAGGCCTTGGCGCTGGCCGTGCCCGCGTTCCCGAGGGCAGACAAGACAGACCAAGCCGCGCCCTTTGAAGCGCAAGCCATTCCACCCGGCGCCACACCGATCGAAGACGACGCCACGGAATCACCCTTTGCCGCGCTCGAGGCCCTGAAACGCGAGCTCGACGACTAGCCCTGTCCCGAGCCGGGACACGCGCCACCACAGGGATTGCCCGCGCCCCACGCTGCGCCGCCGCACGAGACGCGGAACACCCCAGGATCTTGCGCGCTGCCCGCCTCAAGGCTTTCTTTTTGCTTGCGTGGTCGCGGTCAATCGCGTAAGCGGCGCGCTCGTTCTCGACAGTGCTTTCCGAGTGTGCTGACCGAAAGTCTTTCGGCGGTGCGCGTGCATTCTGTCTTGAATGAGCAGGTCGCGCGGCATAGTGAGCGCGCGAAAGAACAACGTACATCTCCCGGGCCGGCGCTTCGTCGCCCCGGCCCAAATCCGAGGTTAAGACATGGCTGTCCCTCAGAATAAAGTCACGAAGTCTCGCCGCAACATGCGGCGCGCCCATGACGCGCTCACGGCAGACAACCCGGCCGAGTGCTCGAACTGCGGCGAACTCAAGCGCCCGCATCACGTGTGCCCGGCCTGCGGTCACTACGATGACCGCGAAATCGTGGCCATGGTCGATGAAATCGACCTTGACGAAGACGCAGCTTAACGCCGCGTCAGCACTCTGACGGTCGATGGATCGCACCCCTCAGGCTAGCGCTGCCTCCGCTCTTCCAGCCGAACTGGCCGGCAAGATCGTAATCAGCGTGGATGCGATGGGGGGCGACGAAGGCCCCGCCGCCATTGTCGGCGGCCTTGCGATATCCGCACACAAGAACTCCGATATCGGGTTCATTCTTCATGGCCGCGAGCCGGAGCTTGCGCCCCTGGTCGCCAAACGCCAGCTGACGGATCGGTGCGTCATCCGGCACGCCGACGACGTCGTGACGATGAACGAGAAGCCCTCGACGGTGATGCGTCAGGGTCAGGGCTCTTCGATGTGGTCGGCGATCGAGAGCGTCCGCAACGGCGAGGCCACTGTCGCGGTCTCCTGTGGCAATACCGGCGCGCTGATGCTTCTCTCGATGGTGCGGCTGCGCAAGCTGCCCGGCGTCAACCGCCCGGCCATAGCCTGTCTGTGGCCCTCCCGCTCCCCGGCTGGTTTCTCGGTGATGCTCGACGTGGGCGCCGACATCCGCGCCGACGAAGACGATCTGTTGCAATACGCTTTGATGGGCGCCTCTTACGCGCGCAACGGTCTCGGGCTGCAGCGCCCGCGTGTCGGCATCCTCAACCTTGGCACCGAAGAGCACAAAGGCCGCGCCGAGCTGAAGGCCGCTCATTTCCTGATTGCCGAGGCAGCACCCTGGGCGGATCTCGAGTTCGTCGGCTTCGTGGAGGGAGGCGATATCCCCTCAGGAAATGTCGATGTTATCGTGACCGACGGATTCACCGGCAACATCGCGCTCAAGACAGCCGAGGGCACTGCGACCCTGATCCGGGATTTCCTGCGAGAGGCGTTCAAGCGCACGCCGCTGTCCTGGATCGCGGGGCTTCTGGCCTACACGTCCCTGCGGCGCCTCAGCAAACGAATCGACCCGCGCAAGGTGAATGGCGGCGTGTTTCTCGGGCTGAACGGCACAATCGTGAAATCCCATGGTTCGGCTGACGCGACGGGCGTCTCCGCGGCCATCAAGCTCGCGTACCAGCTCGCGCAGGCCGGCTTCAACGACCGCGTCGCCCACCGCATCGCCGATGCGATGGAAAAGCGCCGCGCCGCCGAGGAAGACACCACCAAATCAGCGGACATGCCCCAGAAGACACGCCAAGAAGGCGGTGCGCACGGCTGATACTGGTATCCCGGCTCCGGGAGTGACATGTACGGTCAACCAAGCAAGTAAACGGGGCAGGTGAGCGATGACAATGAGAGCGGTGGTGCGGGGTGTCGGCCATTACCTGCCCGCCCGTGTTGTCGAGAACACCGAGTTCGAAAAGTCGCTCGACACCTCTGACGAATGGATCCGCGCACGCTCTGGCATCGAACGGCGCCACTTTGCGGCGCCCGGCGAGATGACATCGGACATCGCAGCCCATGCCGCGCGCGCCGCGCTCGCCGACGCAGGTCTTGATGCCCGAGAGATCGACGCGCTCATTGTCGCGACCTCCACACCTGATCTCACGTTTCCATCTGTTGCAACGATGGTTCAGGCCAACATTGGCATGGGCTCGGGATTTGCGTTCGATATGCAGGCTGTGTGCGCGGGCTTTATTTATGCTCTCACCAATGCGCAGGCGCTGATTGTCTCCGGGCAGGCGCGCCGGGTGTTGGTGATCGGTGCCGAGACCTTTTCTCGGATCCTCGACATGCAGGACCGCACGACCTGTGTTCTCTTCGGCGACGGTGCGGGCGCCCTCGTTCTCGAAGCCCAGCAGGGCAGCGGCACGCCAGAAGACCGAGGAATTCTGGCAACCGATCTGAACTCCGACGGCAAGTATCGCGATATCCTCTATGTCGACGGCGGCGTTTCGACGGGCAAGTCGGGCGTGGTTCGCATGCAGGGCAAGGAAGTGTTCCGACACGCTGTCGAAAAGCTGGCCCAGACGGCGCACACGGCGCTCAAAAAGATTGGGCTGGGTGCAGATGACGTTGCGTGGATCGTACCTCACCAGGCCAATCTGCGCATCATCAAGGCGACGGCCCAGCGGATGGGCGTGCCGATGGATCGCGTGATTCTCACCGTGCAGGATCACGGCAATACCTCGGCGGCATCGATTCCCCTCGCGCTCTCGGTGGGCAAGGCCGAGGGCCGCATCAAGAGCGGCGATCTCGTTGTCACCGAAGCGATCGGGGGCGGCCTGGCGTGGGGGGCCGTGGTTCTGCGCTGGTAGGTCGCAGGCCGTTTGTCACTGTTTTCAGGCAGTTAGAGCGCGACCTCGCACATCACCAGCTCTGTCAGCAAGAAGACGCCGCTCGCCTGCGCCCTGCAACCCGTTGAATTTGATTGATATTGACGGGCTTCGAGCACTCCCCTACCGTCTCCGTCAATAATACAACAGGAGGGACACATGGGGCACCGCACAGTGACGCGCATGGATTTGAGCGAAGCGGTTTTTCGCGAAGTCGGATTGTCACGAAACGAATCTGCGCAACTCGTCGAGAGTGTCCTCGCCCACATGTCCGACTCCCTCGTGCAGGGAGAGCAGGTCAAGATCAGCTCCTTCGGGACGTTTTCTGTCCGCCAGAAGGCAGCTCGCGTCGGTCGCAACCCCAAGACCGGGGAAGAGGTGCCGATCCATCCTCGCCGCGTCCTCACGTTCCGCCCGTCTCACCTGATGAAGGAGCGGGTCGCCGCTGGCAACAAGCAGGGCTGACATGGCGGCGAAGAAATCGGCGGACGCATTCCGCACCATCAGCGAAGTCGCGGACTGGCTGGGCGTGAACGCCCACGTCCTGCGCTTCTGGGAGAGCAAGTTCAGCCAAATCAAGCCGGTCAAGCGTGCCGGCGGGCGTCGCTACTACCGGAAGGCTGACATGGAGCTGCTCGGCGGCATCAAGCAGCTCCTTCACGAAGACGGACTTACGATCAAGGGCGCGCAAAAGATCCTGCGCGAGCAAGGGGTCAAGGCCGTCTGTGCCCTGTCGAAGCCGGTAGATTTCGACACCGATGCGGCCGAGGCGGCGCCGTCGCCTGACGTTCCGACGCCTGAGCAAGCTGAGGCCACGCCGACACCCGAGCCCGAGCCCGAGGCGGTGCCCGTTGCCGCGCCTGCATTGACTGCCGAGGCAGTGCTGCAGCCGGACGCAGAACAGCAGGCCGTCTCTGTTGAGGATGAACTCGAGCATGCCCAGCGGGTTGCCGACGCTCTGGACGAGGCCCTCGCACAAGCGCCATCGCAACCATCCCTCTTCGACGAGATGAAGCGGGATCACGGCGCGGCGGACGGGCCTGAGGCGCAGGAACATAGCGCCAAGACACCGCCGATCGCACCGTTGCCCCCGCTGCCAACGGACGAGGTCACCCTTCTTGAGGACGAACCGGACGAACCCTTCTGCGAGGCGGAGGCACCCGCAGCGGCAACCTTCACCGAGCCGCCTACCGGCCCCACGTACGGGGCAACCGGGCTGGCCGAAGTGGGCAGCGCAATGGACGATGCCGAATTGGCAGAGCCCGATGAAGGCCCGGCGATCGCCCCCCTGCCCGTTCCCGACAGGACGCTCACCGAAGCCCTCGCGCGCATCGCACCGGGACAAATCCAGCCCGGGTCGCTCGCCCCGATCCTCGATCGCGCCAAAGCGCTACGCGCGCGCATGGACGCGGTCCACGCCGGTTGAAGGCCACATCTACAAGCGTCAGGGAGGCACCATGGACCGGGCTGTTTCCGGCTTGCTCCCCCCTGCGAATCCGCTATGAACGCCGAACGTCGGGCTATAGCGCAGTTTGGTAGCGCGTCCGTCTGGGGGACGGGAGGTCGTAGGTTCGAATCCTGCTAGCCCGACCATTTCAACCCTCCCCTGCCATTCGGGCGTTTGGTCAAGCCCTGCCTGCAATGGCAGCGCGCGTTGGAAGCTCAAGAGAAGGCAGCAGATGCCCGCTGACCTCAGATCAGAGCCCGAAGCACCGATCGGCGTGCTGCCCCGCCAGGACATAGAAGCTCTTGTCGAGAGCGGTGCCATCGCCTGTTCGCTACCCCTCGCCAAAGGGCAAATTCAGCCGGCCAGCCTCGATCTTCGTCTGGGAACAGTCGCTTACCGAGTGCGCGCGTCGTTCCTTGCAGGCCACGGCACGACGGTCGCTGATCGCCTCTTTGATCTGGAAATGCACCGCTTCGATCTGACCGGCGGGGCTGTTCTGGAGAAAGGATGTGTCTACCTCGTTCCCCTCGCGGAGCAACTCGCCCTGCCGCAGGATCTCTCGGCGGTCGCCAACGCGAAATCCTCGACCGGGCGGCTGGATCTGCTCACACGGGTGATCGCCGACGGTGGCGTCGAATTCGACAGGATCGCGCCCGGCTACAAGGGACCACTCTACGCGGAGATCTGTCCACGGTCGTTTTCTGTTCTGGTCCGCCCGGGAATGCGGTTGACCCAACTCCGCTTGCGCCGTGGCTCCGCGACGCTCGGCGACGCCGAACTCGCCGCGCTGCACGAAACCGAACAACTGGTGGACGGGGACCCGGTGATCGCGGGGGGGCTCGGGTTTTCCGTAGATCTGCGCCGTGGCGACGACCTCGTTGGATGGCGCGCCAAGCCCCATACGGGCGTGATCGACCTCGACAAGATCGGGCACTACGAGGTGCGCGATTTCTGGGAGCCGGTCCATGCGGAAGCGGGCCGCATCGTGCTCGATCCGGGTGCGTTCTACATTCTGGTCAGCCGCGAGGCCGTGCACATTCCCCCCGGATTCGCCGCAGAGATGGCCCCCTATCTGGCAATGGTCGGGGAATTTCGCGTGCATTATGCCGGATTCTTCGATCCCGGCTTCGGCCATGCGAGCGCCGGCGGTGCGGGAGCACGCGGCGTTCTGGAAGTGCGATGCCACGAAGCCCCCTTCGTGCTGGAGCACGGTCAGGTCGTTGGCCGGCTCGTTTACGAACGGATGGCAAAGGTCCCCGATCAGCTCTACGGCGCCGGCATCTCGTCGAATTATCAAGGCCAGGGGCTGAAGCTGTCTAAGCATTTCCGCCAAGCCTGAACGGCGCGCCCAGGGTTCCTGTTGATCTGACGCCCGATCGCGTGGTGTGGCTCGCTAGGGATGGCCGATGAACGGTGTCTGGAAAAGGTAGCTGTCGTTGGAAAGCTGTTCGACCGTGAAGCGCGCTACTTCGGTGCGCGTGACCTTCGTCAGCCGGGTGTCGGGCCGGATCTCCGTGATCACGTTGAGCGCTCCGGCGGGCGCGGCCGTGGCAAAGGGCGCGGGCCGTATCACAACCCATTCCAGCCCGGATTGCGCGATCATCTTCTCCTGCAACTCCTTGTCCGCGTAGCGATGACGCGTGAACAACGGGAAGATGATCCGATCGTAGAGAAAGCCGCCGTGGCCCCGGGTCTCGCCCGAGCCGACCCCCGTGATCGCGATGAGACGGCGCGCACCGGCGGCGTGCATCGCGGGGATCAAGCCACGGGTCGTGTCGGAAAACAGCATCGTCCGGGCGCTCGTATCCACTCCGAGAGAGAAGACGACAGCGTCGAGCCCCTTGCAGAACGTCTTCAGTGCGGCAGCATCTGTCGGCTGCATGGGGCAGCATTCCGGCGCCCCCTCAAGCGCCGCAAGGCGCTCCGGGGATCGGCCTTGGGCACGTACGGTGTGCCCGGCCGCCAACGCCTCCGCCACGATCAGACAGCCGACCGTGCCCGTTGCACCAAGGATGCCAACCTTCAACGCATCGCCCCTACATGCGCCCGAGGCCCCCGAAGCGCCTGAGGAAGCGTGCAGCACGCCGCGCACCCTGCATGTTCGACTTGAGCTGCTTTGCGCGGATGCGCTCTTGGTGTCGGCGCTGCTGCTCTGTCAGGCCATCTGTCGGGGTCGCCCGCCGGCCCGCGACACGCGCCTGCGGCTCTGAGCCTCGCGCCTTCAACGCGCCCTGCCCTGAAGTGCCGGGTGGCGCCGGGCGTTTTCGCTGCTCGCGCGAGGCACTGCGCAAGAGCATTCGGGTGAGGCGTGTCATCAACTGCGACGTGTTCATGTCTCGTCCGCTTCAGAAAGATCTCCGCCCGCCGGGTCATCGAAGCCCTCGGGGTTCTCAGGGCCTGCGCCCGCTCCGGCATCCTGCGCATCGTCTTCTTCACCGAAAAGCTCCGATTGGGAGCTGTCTTCCTCATCGAGGGCCGCCCCGGGTGGCGGCCGGTTGTCCAGCAGACCCGCGGCGCGCAGGTCGCGCAAACCGGGCAGATCCCGCGCACTTTCTAGGCTGAAGTGGTCAAGGAAGTGTTGCGTGACGACGTACGTTACGGGGCGACCGGGCGTTTCGCGGCGGCGTCCGAAACGGATCCACTCCAGCTCCAGAAGCTGATCGACCGTGCCCCGTGAAACAGACACCCCCCGGATTTCCTCGATCTCCGCACGGGTGACGGGCTGGTGATAGGCGACAATCGCGAGTGTCTCGATCGCGGCTCTCGAGAGCTTGCGCGTCTCGACCGTCTCCTTTTGCATCAGAAAACCGAGGTCCGCGGCGGTGCGGATCGCCCAGGCATCGCCGACGCGTATCACCCGCACGCCACGCCCTTCGTAGCGACCTTGAAGCAGCGGCAAGACCGAGGCCGCATCGGCGCCGTGGGGCATGCGCGCATTGAGCTCCGCAACAGAGACAGGCTCAGTCGACGCAAAGAGGATCGCCTCGACCATGCGTTCCTGCTCGCCGAGCGGCGGCGCCTCGAAGAGGCTCTCCTCCTGCGGTTCCGGCTGCTCTTCAGCCACGCTGCATCTCCTTCGTCATTCGCCCGCCTCCCCCTCGGTACGGCGCATCTGGATCGGCCCGAACGTATCGGACTGGCGCAGCTCCACCTTTCCAGCCTTGGCCAGCTCCAGCGAAGCAGCGAAGGTTGCCGCCGTCGCGGAGCGCCGCTTGGCGGGTTCAAGATCCCAACCGGGCGGCAGATAGCTCATCAGGTTGGTCCACTCCCCGGCATAGCCGATGAGGCCCCGCAGCCGGTCCAGCGCCATCTCCATCGTGAAGACATCGGCGCGGTCCATCACATAGGGGCGAAACTCATCCTTGGTGCGGATCCGGGCGTAGGCCCGCATCAGATCCATCAGCGTAGCGGTATAGCGGATGTTGCGGACCCGTGAGACCTCTTCGGGCAGGCCCCGGGCGAAGACATCACGCCCCAGCCGATCCCGTGCCATCAGCTTGGCCGCCGCCTCGCGCATCGCCTCGAGACGCTCGAGCTGGAAGGCAAGATGCGCGGCAAGATCCTCACCGGACGGTCCCTCGTCGCTGGGGTCCGGAGGCAGCAGGAGCCGGGATTTCAGAAACGTCAGCCACGCCGCCATCACGAGATAATCTGCCGCGAGCTCGAGCCGCAGCGCCTTTGCCTCCTCGACGAAGGCGAGGTATTGCTGGGCCAAATGCAGAACGGAGATCTTGCGCAGGTCGACCTTTTGGGTGCGTGCAAGCGTCAGCAGCAGATCGAGCGGCCCCTCATACCCATCGACATCGACGACGAGCGCTTCGGCGGCCAGCCGTTCGGCCACCATGTCAGACCCAAGCCCGGTGGAGAACGGCACCACGTCTGCGCCCTCGGTTTCCGCCTCTGGGGTCGTTCCGGATTCGGTCTTGCGCGCCATGGGCCCAATGTGTGGTTATCCCAGAAGGGCCGCAAGCTCCTCTTCCAGCTCTCCGATGTCAACGGGGTTTGCCGCCATACGCAAGGCCAGGGCCCGCGCGGAGCGCTCACGCGCGGCGGCCGTAAGCGGCGGCAAGCGACGCGCGAGCGCCTCCATCTCCGCCAGATCGCCATTGCAATGCAGAATGATATCGCACCCTGCGTCGAGCGCGGCGATCCCCCGGGACACGACATCGCCCGAGAGCGCCTGCATCGAGATATCGTCCGTCATCAGAAGGCCCTCAAAGCCGATCTCTTCGCGTATCAACGAGATCATCCGGGAAGACACTGTTGCCGGGGCGCTCGCGTCGATGTCTTCATAGACAATATGCGCTGACATCCCGAGCGGCAGATCGGAGAGACCGCGAAACGCCGAGAAATCCTCTGCGTCGAGCACTTCACGCGACGTGTCGACCCTCGGCAATGCGACGTGGCTGTCGAGCGTCGCCCGACCATGGCCTGGAATGTGCTTGAGAACCGGGAGAATACCACCATCCAGCAAGCCCTGCGCGACAGCGCGGGCAGCCCCGACGACGGTCACGTGATCCGCACCGTAAAGCCGGTTCTTCAGGACAGGATGGGTGTCAGGGCGGGCGAGATCGGCAAGCGGCGCGCAATTCACGTCGATCCCCACGGCGCGCAGCTCTTCGGCGATCAGGCGATAGCGCAGTTTCATCGCCCGCGCCGCGGCGCCGGGATCGGACACGGCTTGCATCTGCTCGAGCGGCGGGCGCCATTGACGCCAATGCGGTGGCCCCATCCGCTGCACGCGCCCCCCCTCTTGATCGATCAGGATGGGTGCATTGCGGCCCAGCGCCTGCCGCAGATCGTCTGTCAGCCGGATCAGCTGGCCAGGCGTCTCGACGTTGCGCGCAAAGAGAATGAAGCCCCACGGCTGCGCCTCCGCGATGAGCGCGGCCTCATCGGGCAGCAACACCGGCCCGGCACAGCCGAACGTAGCCGGCAGCGTCACGGCTCTACGCTCCCTTCGCAGACCACCCCTTTCACCGGGCAACCACGGGAATGCACTCGGCGCGCTTGGCGACGAGGGCAGAGCAAAAGCGGCGAGCTTCCGATAGGTCCGCGAACCCGGCAGCGCGCAGCCGCCAAAAGGACCGCCCCCCGGCTTCGGCCTGCTGCACCACGCGGGCCTTGTCTTCCATCAGGGGGCCAAAGCGAGCGGCGATCTCGCCCCAGGCGACGCGGGCCTCTTCGACGGTGTCGAAGGCGCCGAGTTGCACGAGGCGCGTGCCTGGCGCCACGGCGGCCATATCCTCAAGTGAGGCAGTGGCGTCCGCGCTGGTGAAAGCGGCGAGGGTCGGCTGCGCTTCGATCCGCGACAGTCTGTCGGGCCGCGTCTCGGGGCGGGGCGAGCTTCGCACGCCGGGGATATCGGCGGGCACGACTTCGGCGGCTGGCACGACTTCGAGCGCCGCTGGCTCGCCTGCCCCGGCCTGAGCGCCCGGGCTGGCAAGCGGCGCGAGGCCCTCGGTCAGAGCACGCGCCAGTGCCTCTGCGTCTGTCTCCGCCGGGACCGCGGCGGGCGCTACTGTCGACAGCGCTTCAGCCTCACCGGAAGTCCCCTCCACGGAGGGCGACGCCAGCGTGGACTGGCCAGACAGCGCTTCCGCCGGAGCGGTCAGCGCGGCTTCGACAATCGGAAGCCCTGGCGCGGCCAATGGAACGGGCGCCTCGGACGGAGCACCGGCGGTTGCTGCGCCCGGCTCCCCCATCTGCGCCGTTGGCGTATCCTCGTCAGCAAGCGCGGGCCCCGACGGCGCAAGGCGCACCGTGTCCGACAGCGCTTCTTCCGGCGCCCCGGCCTTGACCGCATTCACAGCCAGGCCGGTATGCTGGGAGACCTGGCCGCCGGGCTGTTCGGGCACCGCGCGCATCGGCCCTTCGAGGGCACGGACGACCGGGACCCCCGAGACGTCGCGCATGACCTGTCCGTAGCCCCAGAAACCGATCCAGACAACCAGCCCGATCGACGACACCGCGCCCAGCCCGTGAAGCGCCGTTCGCCACGCCGCACCGGCGGGGGCGACCGTCGTATAGGCCCCATGCCCTGCGTGGCCTTCGCGTTGTCCGTGATGTCCTGCGCCAGCGCCCTCCGGCGGCGCCATGAAACCGGCCGCCTCGTCCAGAGACGCATCCGCCCAGCGCTCCGCATCGATGGACGCTTCGCGGGCGCCGGTGAAGGCACCCTGCGGGACCCCACCGTGGCCCCCTTGACCCGTGGAATAGCTCATGCTCTGCCTCGTTTTTGGCCGCGCCACCCCTCGTCCGGAGGCTTGATCCGCGCAGCACGCCTGTAACGCCCGGCGTGAGAGGTCTAGCGCATCTCTTCCACCGGAGTGACACCAAGGATACCGAGGCCGGAAGCGATCACAATGGCCACAGCCCGCGCCTGCGCGATTTTCGCCTGACTTGTGGCCGCAGCGCCCTCCTGCACGAAACGCAGCTCCGGCGCATCGTTGCCCCGGTTCCAAAGCGCGTGGAATTCCGCCGCAAGATCATATAGGTAGAACGCAATCCGGTGCGGCTCGCCCGTGCGCGCGGCGATTTCCACAAGGCGCGGCCATTCGGCAATCTTCGCCGCGAGCCCTGTCTCCGCCGGGTGGACGTTGATCGACAGGTCCGCCGTCGCAAGGGCCCCATCCGACACATCGATCCCTTCGGCCGTGGCCTTGCGCAGCAGCGAGCACACCCGCGCGTGAGCGTATTGCACGTAGAATACAGGGTTGTCCTTGGTCTGCTCCAGCACGGCATCGAAATCGAAATCGAGCGGCGCATCGGACTTCCGCGTAAGCATGACGAAGCGTGTCACATCCGCGCCCACCTGATCGACGACATCGCTCAGGGTCACGAAGGTGCCTGCGCGCTTCGACATCTTGAAGGGCTCCCCGCCCTTGTAGAGCTTCACAAGCTGGGTCAGCCGGATCTCCAGCGGCACCTTCCCGTCCGAAAGGGCCGACACCGCGGCTTTCATCCGCTTGACGTAGCCACCGTGATCGGCGCCAAAGACGTCGATCAACAGATCGTACCCGCGCTCCACCTTGTCGAAATGGTAGGCGATGTCGGGCGCAAAATAGGTCCACGATCCATCCGATTTCTTCACCGGGCGGTCCACGTCGTCGCCGTGTGCGGTCGACCGGAAAAGCGTCTGCTCGCGAGGCTCCCAATCCTCGGGCGTCTTGCCCTTCGGCGGCTCCAGCGTGCCTTCGTAGATCAGCCCCTTGCTCCTCAGGCTCTGCAAGGCTTCTTCGATCCGCCCGGTGCCATAAAGGGATTTTTCGGAGAAAAATCGATCCATGCGCACCCCGAGGCGCTCGAGATCCGCGCGGATCAGATCCATCATGGCATCCGTCGCAAAGGCCCGCACCTCGGCGAGCCACACGTCCTCCGGCTTTCCCACATAGACGTCGCCGACCTTGTCCTTGAGCGCCACGCCCACCGGGATCAGATAGTCCCCGGGATAGGTCCCATCGGCAAACGCGACCTCCTGGCCATGCGCTTCGAGGTAACGCAGGTAGACAGAGCGCGCGAGCACGTCGACCTGCGCGCCACCATCGTTGATGTAGTACTCACGGGTGACGTCATATCCCGCAAAGCCAAGCAGCGACGCCAGCGCGTCCCCCACCACGGCGCCGCGCGTATGACCAACATGCAGCGGCCCCGTCGGATTGGCCGAGACGTACTCGACGTTGACGCGCTGACCGGTCCCCAAGTCGGACCGGCCGTAGCCTGCCCCCGCCTCCAGCACCTGTTGCACGACACCCGACCACGCTTCGACCGTCAGCCGCAGGTTCAAGAAACCCGGCCCCGCAACATCGGCCTCTGCGACGCGCGCATCCTCCAGAAGGCGCGCGGCCAGCACCTCGGCTATGTCGCGCGGCTTCTTGCCCGCGGGCTTGGCGAGCACCATGGCGGCGTTGGTCGCCATATCGCCGTGGGCCGCATCACGCGGCGGCTCGACGGTGACGTTGCCGAGGGAAAGACCCGGCGACAGGTCGCCCGATGCCATCATGCCCTCCAGCGACTGGACCACAAGCGACCGGATATCGGCAAAGAGATTCATGGGACGGACCTGTTCATTGCGCGGCGGAGCGCTCCGGACGGAGCGCGCGCGGGTCTACCACTCCCGCGGCGCCCGTCAACAGCAGCGGACGATCTCGCGCGCTGCCTCCCTTCGTCGTGGTCTCGCGGTGGTACGGGCAAACCGCACACGCGCAGACCCGTCCAGCGCCTCTGACGCGGTTGCAATTCCCCCGCTCCATTCACCCGAAGGTCAGCTCTCCTTCCCCGTCGCGCGGAGCGGCTCCTCTCCCGATCGGTGTCCGCTCAGCCCCCCTCCCCCATCCAGCTCAAGGCGCTTTGCTGGCCCGCGAAGACGGAAGCGCTGGCAAACAAAGCCGGATCTGGCGCGCAACGAAGAGTGCGCCCCCCAGCCCTACAGGAGCCAAGTCCCTACGGCGTCACGACGCGTCCCGACACAGGGCCGCGTGCTGTTGCAGCGCGAACCGGTCTGTCATTCCGGCAGTATAGTCTGCAACGTGCCGCGCCAGCGCGGTAGGGCCACGCGCAGCCGAGATCTCCGCCTGCCAGGCAGCAGGCATGTGCCGCGGCTGTGCCATGAAGAGCGCAAACAGCTCCTCGATCACGCCCGTCACCTCTTCACGCACCCGCATCACCTGCTCTGCCCGGTACATCCGCTTGAAGAGAAACGCCCGAATGACATCAACCTCCGCCTGCACTCTTGGCGAAAACCGGACGACCGCACGCCCGAGGCCGCGCACCGCGGCCACATCCGGGATCTTCACTGCACCGCCTGCACCGCCCGGAGCCCAGTCTCCGAGCTCCAACCGCGCCGTGTCGATGACATCCGTTACCATTGCGCCAAAAACACGCCGCAGCGCCTCGTGCCGGCGCCGCTTGGGATCGAGCGCCGGCCATTCAGCATCGACCGCCGCATAGGCCGGGCCCACCATCGGCAAGTCAGCGATCTCCGCGTCCGAGAAGAGACCGGCACGCAGCCCGTCGTGCAGATCGTGGTTGTTGTAGGCAATGTCATCGGCAATCGCCGCGGCCTGCGCTTCGGCCGACGCATGGGTGTCGAGCTCCAGATCCTGCACCCGGGCATATTCCGCCAATCCGTAGGGCAAGGGTTCGGCCACCGGTCCGTTGTGCTTGGCGATCCCCTCCAGCGTTTCCCACGTCAGGTTCAGCCCGTCGAACGCCGCGTAATGCCGCTCCAGCCGGGTCACGATGCGGATGGTCTGGGCGTTGTGGTCAAACCCCCCGTGCGGCGCCATCAGCGCATCGAGCGCATCCTCGCCGGTGTGCCCGAAGGGCGTGTGCCCGAGGTCATGCGCGAGTGCCACCGCCTCTGTCAGTTCCGGGTTGAGCCCAAGCGCCCCGGCAATCGTCCGGGCGACCTGTGCAACTTCGATCGAGTGGGTGAGCCGCGTGCGGTAGTAGTCCCCCTCATGCTCCACGAAAACCTGCGTCTTGTGCTTCAGGCGCCGAAACGCCGAAGCGTGGATGATCCGATCCCTGTCACGGTGGAACGGCGAGCGAAATGCGCTCTCTTCTTCCAGGACCATCCGGCCGCGCGATGCAGCTGGATGACACGCATAGGGGGCAAGGAACATGGCGACCCGCTTCGAATGACCCAGTGGTGTCGGTAGACCTAGCGCAGCCCGCCCCGGCGAGCGATGCCGCAACACGCGGACCCTTGAGATCGGTGCCCGGAAGCCCCACTATGGAAGTTGGACGACACGAGGGATCCCCATGACGCTCACGCTCACCATGCCCCCCAAAGTAACCGACCGCGCTTTCGCGCGTCTGGCCGAGATCGACGCCGCGCCGAATGCTCTGCGCGTGGCGGTCAAGGGCGGCGGCTGTTCGGGGTTCGAGTACGAGATCACGCTAGATGCCCCGGCCGAGGGGGACCTGATCCTGGAGGCCAACGGTCAGAAGGTGGTAGTCGACGACGTGTCGCTGCCCTTTCTCGAAAACGCCACGATCGACTTCACCGAAGAGCTGATCGGCGCCCGCTTCGTGATCGACAATCCGAACGCCACATCGTCCTGCGGCTGCGGCACGTCCTTCTCGATGTAGTCGGCCGTCGCCCCCCTTGGGGTGCCGGAGCGCCAAGCCCCACACGGCGCCCGGCGCAGCCTGTCGAGTGCAACACCCTCCGATCCCCGCTTGCCACCAAGCCACGCCCTTGCAAGAAAGAGCGACCGGCAGCAGCGGAGGCCCCATGCGCATCGCGACCTTCAACATCAACGGCATCAAGGCCCGCATTGGCGCGCTCTGCGACTGGCTCGACACCGCCAAGCCCGACATCGCCCTGCTCCAGGAGCTGAAGTCGGTCGACGAAGGCGTTCCGGTCGAGCTCTTCGAAGAACGCGGCTACAATGTCGCCACCCACGGCCAGAAGAGCTTCAACGGCGTCGCGATCCTGTCGCGCCTGCCCCTCGAAGACGTCAGCCGCGGCCTGCCCGGAGACGAAGCCGACGAGCAAGCCCGCTGGATCGAGGCGACAGTGACAGGCGAAACAGCGGCCCTGCGTCTCTGTGGCCTCTATCTGCCCAACGGAAATCCTGCCCCGGGCCCGAAATACGACTACAAACTGGGGTGGATGGAGCGCCTGAAAGCGCGTGCGGCCGCCCTTCTCCAAGACGAAACCCCGGCGATCTTTGCTGGCGACTACAACGTCATCCCACAGGACGACGACGCAGCCCGCCCCGATGCGTGGCGCGAGGATGCCCTGGCGCGCCCCGAAACGCGCCGCGCCTTCCGCGAAATCCTGAACCTCGGCTACACCGAGGCCTTCCACACGCGCCACCCCGCGCCCGGCCACTACAGCTTCTGGGACTACCAGCGCGGAGCATGGGACCGTAACGACGGCATTCGCATCGACCACTTGCTGCTGACACCCCAGGCCGCGGATCTGCTGACGGATGCCGGAATAGATCGGGACGTGCGCGGCCGCGAAAAACCCTCCGACCATGTCCCGGTCTGGATCGATCTCGCCGCCTGACTGCCCCCCGGCCTGCATCCGCAGCAGGACCACCGGTCACGCGCCACCGCCCGCCCCTTCATCTTGGCTCAAATACCTCCGCCGGAGGCATCCGCACGCGCGCCTGCGCACGGCGCCGCGTTCAGGGCGTCTCCAGCCCCAGCTTGAGCCGCAAGAATCCGAGCGCCTGGCTTAGGCCATCCGGCGCAATCCCGTGGCTCGTGCCTTTCATCGTGTAGGAATAGGTCTCGAAACCCGCACCCACGAGCGCCTGCCCCGCCTCGTCCATGCTGGCATAGGGGACCACGTCGTCCGCGTCGCCATGCAAGAGCAAGACCGGCGGCTTCGACACCACCTCGTCGGCCAACCTCTCAGGCCCGAGCAGCCGGCCGGAGAACGCCGCAATCCCGGCCACGGGCGCGCTGCGCCGGGGTGCCACATGCAGGCTGATCATCGTACCTTGCGAGAAGCCGACGAGCGCAAGACGATCCGGCGTCAGGCCCTCGTCAGCCAGAAGTCCCGTCAGGAAGGCGTCGAAATCCTCCGCCGCGCGCAACAGGCCCTCGGTCGCCGCCGCTTCGGTGGATCCGTCGATCCACGGGATCGGGAACCACTGCCGTCCCGTCGGCGCGGCCGCGCAAGGCTCCGGCGCATCGGGCGCAAAAAAGGCGGTGTCCGGCAGGTGCGGGGCCAGCGGATCCGCAAGACCCAGCAGATCTGCCCCATCCGCACCATAGCCATGGACAAACACGACCAGTTGCCGGGCCTCGCCCCGCGCCGCCCCGCGCCGCTTCGTCGTCAAATCGCGTGCCATCAGATCCCCTCGCGCTCTTTCTGGACGCGGAAGTAAGCCCAGAGCAGCCGGGCCGCAACCGCCCGCCAGGGGGACCAGGCCAGCGCCATCTCGCGCAGGGCCTTCTCGTTTGGCCGGTCCGTCAGCCCGAAGAGCATCCGCGCGGCCTCCTGCAATGCAAGATCGCCGGGCGCGAACGTGTCTGCCCGCGCCAGCGAAAACATCGCGTAGATCTCCGCGGTCCAGCGCCCGACCCCCGGCACCTCGGTCAGGACAGCGATCACCTCGTCCTCTGGCGCCATGCGCAGCGCCGCGTAGTCGATCTGCGCCGCTGCCAGCGCCCGCATGTACCGCATCTTCTGGCGCGACAGCCCGCAGGCCCGCAGATCCTCATCCGACGCCGAGGCGACGGACGCAGCCCCGATCAGCCCCGCCGCATCGAGCTTGCGCTGGATTGCCGCCGCGGAAGCGACGGAAACCTGCTGGCTGACAATCGCGTTTTGCAAGGCGGCAAAGCCGTCGTCCCTCAGCCGCAATGGCAAAGGCCCTGTCCACTCCAGGGCGGCCGCGAAGACGGGCTCGCGCGCACCGAGCCACGCAGCCCCTTCAGCGATACAGCCCGCGTCCCGGATAAGCCGCCCTGTCAGAGATGTTTGCTGCATCTTCCGCACTTATCCTTTCCGACAGGCAAGACCCATGCTACATGAAGCATGTTTCCGAAGGGGATCAACGATGGCGTTCGACGCGCTCCCCTCGGGTGTAAGGCTTCTGCCCGAGGTGATCACGGAAGAACAGGAAGCTGCACTCATCAACGCCGTTGATTCCGGCGACTGGGAAAGTGTGGCCGGTTCAGAGGGGCATCGCTCACAGCAATTCGGATGGTGGCGCCCGCAACTTCTGGCGCAGGCCGGCCAGTCTGACAGGTTCCTTGGCGCCCTCCCGGCATGGGCCGAACCGCTTGTGAGCAGGCTGCATGTTATGGCCCCGTTCGACTACGCCCCCGACCACCTGGTGGTGCGCGAGTTGAGTTCCGGCGCCCTGCCCCATCTGCGAAAGGGCGAAGGGCGCACCGTCGCGACGCTGGCGCTCCTTTCTGATCTGCCGGTCGTGTTCCGGCGCCGTGAGGGCACCGGGACATGGCACCTGACACAGGCCCGGCGGAGCCTCTTGGTGCTGACCGAGCGGTTCGACAAGGCCTGGGATCGTACCATCGTCCCGATGGGCGCACCGGCGGGCGTGCCGACGGAGGCACCCGCGCTCGGATCCGGCGCAGCGCCGGTGTTCGGCGAGCGTATCCTCACGCTGACCTTCCGGCGCGTGACCTCCGACTAAGGCCTTAGGCCCTGCCAACAGGAGCCTGAACGCGCCACGCAGCGCACGTGCCTTAAAGTTGGCGATCGCTCCGGACAGCGCAGAGCGCAGGGCCAGGACGAAAGACCACCCCACCAAACGCACCGTAGTACCCAACGCGCAAATCCAGCCCCAACGAGACGCACGTCCGGCCCGGATCACGATCCCACACGCGCGACACCACCTCCGCTTGTGGACCCCTGCAGGAGCACGGTAGAGGGCGGTATGTCCGCGCCTGACATCTCTTCGACTTCCGACAGCCCGGTGAACGACCGACGGGCGCGCCGCAACGTGTCTGTTCTCGTGGCCGCGCAGGCGCTCCTCGGCGCACAGTTGCCCATGGTCTTCACGGTCGGAGGGCTTGCGGGGACAATGCTTTCCCCGAACCCGTGCCTGGCGACCCTGCCCCTCACCATGGTGGTGCTGGGCTCCATGACAACGGCCCCGTGGCTTTCGGCTCTGATGCAGCGTGTCGGGCGTGTGCCGGGCTTCCTGCTGGGGGCCGTCGGCGGCGCGTCCGGAGCTGCGATCTGTGCCTTTGCGCTCTGGATCGACAGCTTCCTGCTCTTTCTGGTCGGGAGCTACATGACGGGCATCTACATGTCCTCGCAGGGGTTCTTTCGGTTTGCGGCGGCCGATACCGCGTCCGCGAGCTTCCGCCCCAGGGCTATCAGCTACGTGATGGCGGGGGGGTTGCTTTCCGCGCTGATTGGCCCCCCGCTCGGAACGAGCGTGGCGGACGCGTTCGTGGTGCCCTTCGTCGGCACCTATCTTGCCATCGTGGCACTGAATGCCATCGGTCTCTTCCTCTTCTTTTTCCTCGACAGCCCGAAGCCCGCAGCACCCGAAGCCGGCACCCGGGCCGGGCGGAGCCGGCGGGAGCTGTTGCGCGATCCCTCGATCGTCGTGGCGATGATCTGCGCCATGGTGGCCTACGCGCTGATGAACCTTGTCATGACATCGACGCCCCTCGCCGTTGTCGGCTGCGGCTTTACAACCGACCAGGCCGGGTACGTCGTCAGCGCACACGTCTTTGCGATGTACGCACCGTCCTTCTTCACCGGTCACCTGATCAACCGCTTCGGAACGGTTCGCATTGTCTGGACGGGCTTGGCGATCCTCGCTGCGGCAGGTCTCGTGGCGCTTCAGGGCGTGACGCTCGAGAATTTCTTCATAGCGCTGATGCTTCTGGGGCTCGGCTGGAACTTCGCCTTTATTGGCGCCACCACAATCCTTGCCTCTTCGCATACCCCGGAGGAGCGTGGCCGAGCGCAGGGCATGAATGACATGGTGGTGTTCGGCTGCGTGACGATGGCCTCCGTGGCGTCCGGCGGCCTGATGAACTGCGTTGGCACAGACGCCGTGGCCGGGTGGTCTGCCGTCAATCTCGCGATGCTGCCGTTCCTCGTGCTTGCGGGCGGCGCGCTGATCTGGCTGTCGCTACGGCCCCGGACAGCCTGACGGCGCGCGGTCGAGACTGCGACAATCTGTCAGAAATGGGGCCTGAAGAAGGCGTCACGTTTACCCCGCGTGAACGATTGCCCCCTTAGCGTTGTCTTGGGTGCAAGGGGAAAGACAATGAATAACGATCAAGTTGATGCAGCGGTGTTGCGCGTACGCGATGCCATGGACGCGATCCTCGCGCCGGCCTTTTTGCTGTCGGTCGATTCGCAGGGAGAGGTCCGGTTTGTGGGCATCAACGCGACGACCGAGGCGGATACCGGCCTGCGGAGCGCGGATCTCGAAGGACTCACCCCGCGCGAGGCGTTCCCGGCCCGCATGGCAGATACGGTGATGGCCAACTACGCAAAGTGCATCGCCAGCAAGGAGCGCTACACCTACGAAGAGGTGTTGGACGTACCCAGCGGCGCAAAGCACAGCCGCACGACGCTGTCGCCCGTGTTTTCCGATCGCTCACCCGAGAACAGGATCGTTGTTGGTGTCGTCGGCATCGGGTCGGACATCACGGCACAGAAAATGGAGATGCGCCGCCTAGTGGACGGGGCATCGACCCTGCGGCGGCAATGCGAGGACACCTGGACCGAAGCGACGGGGCTGGCAGAAAGGCTGCGCGGCCCGCTGGCGATGATCGCGACACTTGCCAAGACGCTCCCGGACAATGCGTCCGGCGGGGGAGGTTCGGCGCCAACGCCAGCATCTTCGCTGATCCTTGCAGCCGCGGAGGAGGCGCTGAACCTCGTCGATGGAATCGGCTTTGAAACCGCGCGCACCCATGGCGCCCGCTCCACGTCGTCCGTCGATCTTGGGCACCTGGTACGCGATGAGCTCGCGCTCATCGACCCGAATGCGCAGCTCTCCGCGACCTACCCCCGGCTGATGCTCCGCACCGATCCGAGCCTGATCGAAAACATCCTGCATCGTTGCATGGAACTGGTGTCCATGGATGTAGGAAGCTTCGTGCGGGTCACGGTGGCGCCGCTGGCAATGGATATTCACGCACTTCGCCTGCGGGTCACGTTCGATACGAGCCACCAGGGGACGGGGCAATCCGGACGACGCGAGGCGCGGCGCGCCCTCGAGAACCTGCTGGCAAGCTATGGCAGCGCGCTTCACATCGACTGGGACGGGGAACACGGGGAAACGACACTCGAGATGTCGATCCCCGGGCGAATTGATTTCAGGGCTCCGGCGGAAGCAAGCCGGATGCGCCCGGAGGGCTTAACAGCCCCCACGCCCTCCGGGCGCGCACTTGCTCGTTTGTCGCTGCGCGAGCAGGCCGATGTAGTGCCCGCAGGCCAACGCCCCTCCAAGCCGTCGCGGCTGGCGCTCCTACGTTCCCCGCTCAGACGGTCCGCGTAAGCGCACGCCAAAGCAAAGTGCCGCGGCGACGAAACTCGCTCTCTTCCAGCGCTCCGGCACTTACCGCCCCCGGCGTTTGCACGGCGCGCGCAAGTGTGGCGTGCGTCCGCCACCCGGCGACAAGGGCGGGGTGGATACCGGAACCGAACCGCGCGTGCCGGGCCTCGCGCACCTTTTTCAAGCCGGAATTCGCCCAAGCTCGTACCGCCTCGGGCCGGCCATCGGGCAACGGCCTACGACCGCGGGCCTCGAGATCGGGAATGGCGCGCAGGTAGGCTGCCAGCCCGCTTGCCCACCCAAGGGCGCGCACGGCCTGTTCTTGTCCCGGATCCGCCCCCAACGCGGATGCAGAGGCCCACATCAGCCCAGCGCCCGTCGCCTCCAGAAACGCGTCGAGCGCGTCTTCCGTATCAAACCCAGCCTCGTCGACGTGCACGCGGTGCGCGTCGACAAGGCCATCGAGAACACCCAATGGCAGCCTGCCGCCTTTCGCGACGCCCGCAAGTGGTGCGACCACCTCATGCGCGCGCGGCGGAGCATCCGCCGCGATCTCTTCGAGCACGTCGCGCCACCACTGCAGCCGCATCTCGCCGATCAATGGCTCTGCCGATACCCAGGGCGCGCGCGCCACCTCGACATTGAAGGCATAGATCGGAAAAAGCACCGCACGCGCGTCCACGGGGCCTGCCATCGTGGCTGCAAAGCGATCGGGGTCCCCTTGCTGGACGATCTCGGCGCAGGCGGCGATGCTCAAGGCTGGCACCCCATTGTCGAAGGACGCCGCCGGACCGACCCACTGACTTTGCGGCGCTCGATCATGAAAACCACACGCTCACGTCGCCTGCGCTCCGATGCCCGGTGCGTCCGACTGCGCAAAGGGAAAATCCCGCACGAGCTTCCAGCGGATCGCATCCGTCAACGCTTCGAAGCTGGCATCGACGATGTTGGCCGAAACGCCCACCGTCTGCCAGCGCCGCCCTTGCGCGTCCTCGCTGTCGATGATGACCCGGGTCACGGCTTCCGTCCCGCCATCGGTGATCCGAACCTTGAAGTCCACCAGGCGAATGTCTTCGATAACCGGCTGATACGGCCCGAGATCCTTGGCAAGCGCGCGCGCCAGCGCGTTCACGGGCCCCCGGTCCTCGCCGTTTTCATCCAACGACTCGGAAACCGAGAGCTTCTTCTCCCCACCGACCTTCACCACAACGACAGCCTCGGACAGGCTCACCATCTTGTTGTACTTGTTCTTGCGTCTCTCAACCGTGACCCGGTAGCGCTTGACCTCGAAGAACTCGGGCATCAGGCCCAGCTCCCGCCGCGCGAGGATCTCGAAACTCGCCTGCGCCGTATCGTAGGCATAGCCCTCTGCCTCGCGCATCTTGACCGTTTCCAGCAGCCCAGCCAGCTGCGGATCGCCCGGCACCACGTCAATTCCAGCCTCCGCGAGACGGTTGCGCAAATTCGACTGGCCAGCCTGGTTGGACATTGGCACAACCCGTTCGTTTCCCACCGCTTCGGGAGCGATATGCTCGTAGGTGGTGGGATCCTTCAGAACGGCAGAGGCGTGCAGCCCGGCTTTGTGCGCAAACGCCGAGTGCCCCACATAGGCCGACGTGCGCAGCGGTACCCTGTTCAGAATGTCGTCGAGCCGGCGCGAGACGCGCGTCAGCCCCGAAAGCGCGTCCCGGCACACACCGATCTCGAACTGGCTGGCATAAGGCTCCTTGAGAAGCAGGGTCGGGATCAGCGCGGTCAGGTTGGCATTGCCGCAGCGTTCGCCCAACCCGTTCAGCGTGCCCTGGATCTGGCGCGCGCCGGCCCGCACCGCCGCCAGAGACCCCGCGACGGCAGTTTCGGTGTCATTATGCGTGTGGATCCCGAGCCGCTCCCCCGGAATGCCGGCCGCGATCGCGGCGGCTACGGCGCTTCCGATCTCATCGGGCATCCGGCCGCCATTGGTGTCGCAAAGCACGATCCAGCGCGCTCCTGCCTCCAGCGCCGCCTCGAGGCACGCAAGCGCATAGGCTGGATCCGCCGCATACCCGTCAAAGAAGTGCTCGGCATCGAAAAGCGCCTCCCGCCCCTCGGCGACCAGATGCGCCACCGAGGCCGAGATCGCCTCGAGGTTCTCCTCAAGCGATATCCCCAGCGCGCGCTGGACGTGAAACGGATGCGTCTTGCCCACCAGGCAAACCGCGCCGGTGCCCGCATTGACAACGCCGGCAAGCGTTTCGTCGTTGGCCGCCGAGCGCCCCGCCCGTTTCGTCATGCCAAACGCGGTCAATCGCGCGCGCGCCAGCTCAGGCGCGGCATCGAAGAACGCGGAATCAACGGGATTGGCCCCGGGCCATCCCCCTTCCACATAGTCAACGCCAAGTCCGTCGAGCAGCACGGCAATCTCGCGCTTTTCCTCCAGACTGAAGGCGACGCCCTGCGTCTGTTGCCCGTCGCGCAGCGTCGTATCGTAGAGCCAAAGCCGTTCCCGCGCGCCCGCTTGACCATCCATCACGCGCCCACCTCTTCATTGTGCCCCAAATATCCCGGGGGTGTGGGGGCTGGCCCCCACGTGTCCGGGCAATCGCCGCCGCGTCGACAGGTCATGGTTTTTCAGCCTCCCGATCCGAGGCGATGGCCCGCAGCTGTGTGGCATCGAAACCCGGCGCCGGTACAAGCTCGATTGTATCCTTGGTCATGCGCACCTCGACCCCTGCTGCAATGAGCGCCGCCTTGAGCCGATCCACTTCCGCGAAATCCTTGCGCGCAAGCGCATCTGCGCGGACCGCGGCAAGCCGCTCCTTGGCAGCGTCGAGCCCGGACGCGTCCGAGCCCCCTTGGGCAGCATCTGGTAGCCAGCCTGAAAGCTCGTCGGTCAAGAGGCCAAGGAGCCGGGCCGACGCCAGAAGCGCGGCGCCATGACCCGCGAGCGCCAGCTTGTGCAGCTCCGCGATCGCGCCTGGCGTGTTCAGGTCGTCTGCGAGCGCCGCTTCTACGCCCGGAGGAACAACGCCCGGTGCCACACCCTTGGTCAAGGCGCGCCACTTGCGAAGCGTCGCCTCGGCTTGGCGCGCCTTGGTATCCGTCCAGTCCATCGGCTTGCGGTAATGCGTGCCGAGCATCACGAACCGGATCACCTCGCCCGGGATGTCCTTGTCCAGCAGATCGCGAACCGTGAAGAAGTTGCCCAGCGACTTGGACATCTTCTTGCCTTCGACCTGCAACATCTCGTTGTGCATCCAGACACGGGCAAAGCCACTGCCGGGGTCAGCGCAGGCCGATTGGGCGATCTCGTTCTCGTGGTGCGGAAACATCAGATCGTTGCCACCGCCGTGGATGTCGAACTGCGGACCGAGGAGCGCTTTTGCCATGGCCGAACACTCGATATGCCAGCCCGGACGCCCCCTGCCCCACGGGCTGTCCCACCCCGGCTGCTCGGGTGTCGAGGGTTTCCACAGGACGAAGTCCATCGGATCGCGCTTGTAAGGGGCAACTTCAACGCGCGCTCCCGCGATCATATCGTCCACGGATCGTCCGGAGAGCGCTCCGTACGCGGCGTAGCTCTTCACGGAAAACAGCACATGGCCCTCGGCGGCATAGGCATTCCCGCGCGCAATCAGCGTCTCGATCATCTCGACCATCTGCGGGACGTAGGCCGTGGCGTGGGGGGCGGCGTCGGGTGGGAGTACGCCAACCGACGCCATGTCCTCAAGGTACCAGCGCTCGGTCCTTGCCGTCAGATCCTGGATGGGAACGCCCTCCTCCTCCGCGCGGGCGATGATCTTGTCTTCGACATCGGTGATATTGCGCACGTAGGTGACGTTTTCCGCGCCGTAGACGTGCCGCAAGAGCCGGGCGAGCGTGTCAAACACAATGGCCGGCCGCGCATTTCCAAGATGCGCCCTGTCGTAGACGGTCGGGCCGCAGACATAGAGCGACACCTGTCCGGGCCGCACCGGCGCCAGCCGTTCCTTGGACCGGGTGGCGGTATTGTAGAGCTGCAAATCGGCCATGGGGCCCTCCCTCGCGCGCGGCGGCGGGTGTGGCATATCTTGATGATAAGGAAAAGGGTCACCACCCGCCTGACGCTGTCAGACGGTAATGCAAGATCCGGAGGTGGCTGCACTGTGGTTCATGCAGGGCGGGGTACATGATCTACCTCAGTACGCCAAGAAGTTTCGCATGCGCTTTTTGGCACCGGCGTCCGGGGGCTGTCTGCCCCCCGCGCCTGCGGCGCGTCCCCCGAGGATGTTTTCAGCACAATGAAGCGCGGGCCGATTGACATCGAAGGGTATGCGTCGCGTTGTTGGCGGATGAGAGTTTCGAAGCGATTGACCGGCGTTGTTCCCGGTGGGGACGATGGTTGGAGCGTGTTCTATCGGGCGCGGCGGCTGAAGTCCGCGGGCGTGCCGGTGGTGGAGTTGACCGTCGGCGAACACGATACGCTGACCGATCCCGCCATCCTCGATGCGATGGATCGCTCGGCCCGAGGCGGGGCAACGCGCTATGCGGCCGTCCCCGGGATCGCGCCTCTGCGCGCGGCGGTGGCCGAGCGCGTCGCGCAATCGACGGGCGCAGAGACCAGTGCTGAAGAAGTGCTGATCGTGCCGGGAGGTCAGGCGGGCCTTTTTGCGGCACATCTTTGTGCAATCGACGCGGGTGACACCGGGCTGATCCTCGATCCCTACTATGCCACGTATCCCGGGACCGTGCGGGCAGCAGGCGGACAGGTTGGGATGGTGAAGTGCGACGCGGCGCACGGATTTCAGGTGCGCAAGGAGGCACTTTGGGCCGCGTTGGAGAGCGCGCCTTCGGCGCGCAGTCTCTTGATCAACTCGCCCAACAATCCGACCGGGGCGGTTTATGGGCGGGGGACGCTGGAAGGCGTTGCGGAGGTTTGCGCCGACGCCGGGCTCTGGCTCATTTCGGACGAAGTCTACGACGGCCAGATCTGGGAGGGTGTGCATCTTTCTCCCCGGGCGCTGCCGGGCATGGCCGAGCGCACGCTCGTCGTCGGGTCGATGTCGAAGACCTATGCCATGACGGGGAGCCGGCTGGGTTGGGTGATCGGGCCGAAAGACGCCATTGCTGCGATGGCGAACCTGGCCACCCACACCACCTACGGCGTCCCGGGCTTCATTCAGGAGGCAGCACTGTGGGCCCTGACGGAGGGCGGCACAGAGCTGGAGGAACGCGTCGCGGCACCCTTTCGGCGTCGCAGGGCCCGGGTTGCCGCGGTCCTGGGGGCCTGCCCGGCGCTCAAGGTCGCCCCGATGCAGGGCGGCATGTACGCGTTTGTCGACATCCGCGCGACAGGGCTCTCAGGCATGGGGTTCGCCGATGCGTTGCTCGACGAGGCGCGGATCGCCGTCATGCCGGGCGAAAGCTTCGGCGCGGCAGGGGCCGGCCATATCCGGATCGCAATGACGGCGGCCGATGCGGCGTTCGAGGCCACTCTGGAGCGCATCGCTGCCTTCGCGGAGGCGCGCCGGCTGCCCGCAGCCGCAGACCACGCGCCAGCCCGGGAATCACATACCGGCGCGGAGGGCAGCGCGTAGTCGCTACGAGCCCCCTGTGGCGGATCGCCCGCGCCGCAACCAGATCTCGAGCAGCACCAGGTAAGGCAGGAAAAAGGCCCAGACCTGGAGCCGGTCGAAGGTGCCGTCAAAGGCATCGTTGGAGGCAAGTCCACCTGTGAGGGCATACCAAAGGCCGTAGTGCACCCGATAGAGCCAGGAGGCGATGGAGAGCACGCAGAGCCGCAGTGCCCACGCACGGTGGCGCAAAACGTCTCGATTGCGCGCGTGTCGGAGGGTCTGGACGGCACAGATCGCCATCAGCGCTCCGTAAAGAGCGAAGGCGGCGCTCATCTCGGAGCCTCCAATCGTCCCTTGTGCCGCAATCCACGAGAGGCCCGCGACAGCGGTGACGAGCGCGGCGGCGACGATCACCCGCCCCATGGCGCGGTGGACCCCAGGCGCGTTGCGGCGGACCTGAGGCAGCAGCTGCAGCGGCGCGAGCACGGTGATCAGGCCGCCCGTGAGCATGTGCAGGAATATCGCGGCGCTGAGTGGCTCCCCCGGCGGATCGAACCGGCTGTTGGGCCAGAGATCCTGCGTCAGCCCTGTCCAGCCAAGGCCCGTTGCATAGAGCGCGAAGGGGGCGGCCATAAACGCGAGCAGGAGGGCAAGCGCACCGGTTGCCCAGCCGCGCCTCCGGGCGGTCCTGCTACGCGCCGGACTCAGCCTTCTTCTCCCAACGGCCCGATTCCTCGGACCAGTATTGCGCACGCGCACCGGCTGCCGTGAGCGCCTTCCACTGGCCACGGGCATGGGAGAGCTGGGCGCCGTCGGCCCCGTCAAAGACGATACAGGTCCGTGCGAGCGACGCTGTCTCCTCGGCAGAGACCTCCGACGCATCAATCGCGACAAGGCAATCGGGTGTGTTGGGCGCGCTCTGCCCGGTCGTCAGCAGGACAGGCTGGCGCGCGTCGTGAGCGCCGCCGGCACGACCATGGGGCAGGAACCGCTCTTCCGGGCCAAGCCACAGGGCGCCATCCAGCCGGTCGAGCCCGTCAGGATCAGTGCCGCGCACAACAACACGCCAACCCCGCTCAAGCGACTTTTCCAGGAGCATCCCGACGACAGCCGGAAGCGACGACCGCGTGAGGTGGTAGAAGAGGATATCCCCCATCTGGCGCGCCCTTAAGTGCTGCCGGGGGTGCAATCCCCCGGTTTCCGGAGGTGTTCTTTCGTGTCCCGCAGCGCAAAACTCGAGCCGCCATGGGCCACCGCGCGCACCGGCATAGGGATATCGGCTTTGTCGGCGACAGCGCGCACGGAGCACGCCTCCACATCCGCGACGATGGCGTAGACCGGCGTCGTTTCCTGGTGGCACAGGTTACTCGGTGCAACCATTCGAGCCGCGCACGACGTTTCGTTTTCGGGTCCGAGCATCATGAAACCGGTTCCGAGGGAGAGCTCGGCAAGGGAAACCACGCAAGCGTCACTGCGCGCAGCGAACCGCGCGCGACGCCAACACACATCTGCGGAAAACACGGGCGCCGCCTCCGGGTCGCGATACCGCGTTGCGGGAATGAGCATCGTGTATCTCCAACATCAGCGGGCCTTTGCCGAAACTACTCCTCTTCGAAGCGGTCGCGTACCAGCCTGTCCAGTGCCAGCACGCCCCAGCCGGACGCGCCCTTTGGCGCCAGCGGCGCCTCGCCGGCCGGCTTGGCCACACCTGCAATGTCGAGATGGATCCAAGGCGTGTCGTCCTTGACGAAACGATGCAGGAATTCCGCCGCGGTGATTGAGCCTGCCCAGCGCCCGCCAACATTTTTGACGTCCGCGATCGAGGACTTCAGCAGCTTGGCGTAGCTGTCGCCAAGCGGCATCCGCCAGGCGCCTTCGCCTTCGGCGTCGGCGGCTTTCAAGAACGAGCCGGCGAACGTATCGTCGTTCGAGAAGACACCGGCCCTGTCATGCCCAAGCGACACGATCATTGCGCCGGTCAGCGTCGCGAGATCCACCATGGCGGCGGGCGCGAACGTTTCCTGCGCGTACCACATTACATCGCCCAGAACGAGGCGCCCTTCGGCATCCGTGTTGATAACCTCGACGGTGTCGCCCTTCATCGAGGTCACGACATCGCCGGGCCGTTGCGCACGCCCGTCCGGCATGTTTTCGACCAAACCAACAAGGCCGACAACGTTGGCCTTTGCGCCCCGAGCGGCCAGAGCCTGCATGACGCCAGCGACGACACCTGCTCCGCCCATGTCCATCGTCATGTCTTCCATACCGGCGGCGGGCTTGAGGGAGATACCGCCGGTGTCGAACACCACACCCTTGCCAATGAGGGCGAGCGGGGCTTCGCCCTTCTTGCCCTTCATCCACTTCATGACGACGGTCTTCGACGGGCTTTCAGAGCCATGGCCAACGGCGAGCATCATGTGCATGCCCTTGGCGCGCATCTCTTCCTCTTCTAAAACCTCAACTTCGAGGCCCAGCGCACTGAGCGCGATGAGTTTTTCTGCGAACGCCTCCGTCGTCAGAACGTTTGCAGGCAGGTTCACGAGGTCGCGTGTGAAGGCAACGCCCTCAGCCACCGGGATCAGTGCGGCAATCTCTTCGGCAAGGGCGTCCGGCTTGGGCACCGCAAAGGTCAGCGCCGCGGGGGCCTCGGGCGCATCGTCGTCGCTCGCGCTCTTGCACTCGGTGAAATTGTAGCTGCGGAGCATGGCGCCCAAGGCGACCTGTGCGGCCGCTCCGATGGCGCCTGCGAGGATGGTCGCCGCCTTGCCTCCGGTCGACTTCGCAATGGCAACGCCAGCCTTGCGCGCGGTCAGGGCATCGGCCCGCCGAGGAAGCTTCACGACGGTCAGCGCATCAGCCGCCATGCCCACCGGATAGGCCAGATCGTGCGCGTCGCCCGCCTTTGCTTTCTCGAACCGCTCGCTCTCCAAAAGGCGCATCAGCGCGCCCTTGGTCAGCCGGTTGACCCGGCGCGCGCCCTGGTCAATGCGCTCGGGTCCCTCCGCAAACACGACGACATGGCCTTCGGCAGTGGCGATGGCGTCGAGATCGAGGGCGATGACAGGGCAATCGGGAAGATCGGTCACGGGGTGGGTCTCCGAAATCGTGAGGGCGCGGGAATGGTCTCCGCGCATACCTAGCCCGCAGCACAGCGATGCGCCAGCGCCCGCTTTCCCGCCGAACCCATCGCGTCCCTCTTTCGCGGCCCCGTCGCTTTCGGCTACACTGCGCGCGACAGGCAATCTGCAGAACACGGGGGCAGCGCGGGTGACGAGGTTCGACCGCTATGTGCTGACACAGCTTGTGCTGTTGTTCGGGTTCTTTGCGCTCGTGCTCGTGTCCGTTTACTGGATCAACCGGGCAGTGATCCTGTTCGACCAACTGATCGCAGACGGGCAATCGGCGGGGACGTTCCTCGCCCTGACGCTGCTGACCCTGCCCAACGTGATCCGCCTCGTGCTGCCGATTGCGGCGTTCGTTGCCGCGGTCTACGTCACCAACCGACTGACCACGGAGAGCGAGCTGGTGGTGGCGCAATCCACCGGGATGTCGCCGTGGCGCCTGGCGCGCCCGTTTCTGGCGTTCGGTGTGGTCACGACGTTGCTCATGGGGCTGCTCGTGCATGTTCTGGTGCCGCAGTCACGGATTGCACTGGCCGAACGGCAGGCCGAGATCGAAGCCAACATCACGTCGCGTATGCTTGTCGAAGGACGGTTCCTGCACCCTGCGGACGGCATCACCTTCTACATCCGCGAGATCACGCCCGATGGCGCCTTGCGCGACGTCTTCCTGTCGGATGCCCGTACTCCCAACAGCCGCACCGCCTACACCGCGTCCGAGGGGATCCTCTTTTGGGACGAAGGTACAGGCCAGCCCGCGCTGGTCATGTTCAACGGTTCGGCGCAGACCTTCGACGTGCCGACCGGGCAGCTCTCGACAACGGTTTTCGAGCGGCTGTCCTATGACGTCGCCGCACTTATGGGCGATGCGGGGCGCGGGCGCCGGGACGTGCGGGAATATCCCACGACCATGCTGTTTGCCCCGAGCGAGGAAGCCCTGGCCGCCACGCGCAAGGATCTGTCGGATTTCTACTACGAGGGCCACTTGCGGCTCGTTCAGCCCTTTACCCCGGCGATTGCGGCGCTTCTGGGCTTTGCAGCATTGCAGCTTGGAGGCTTTTCACGGTTTGGCGTATGGCGCCAGATCGGCTTGTCCATCGGCCTGATCATCCTCGTGCAGGTCGGTGAGAATGCCGTGGCCGACGCCGCGCGGCGCGATCCCGCACTATGGCCGCTGATCTACGCTCCGTTTGTCGGCGGTCTCGTGGCTGCCCTGGCCATTTTGTGGATCGCGGCTCAACCACGGTGGCGCTGGCGCGCGCCGCCAGACGCGGGGTCACCGGTGCTCACGGGAGCAGCTGAATGACGCTGCATTTCTACATCGCGCGCAAGTTTTTCCTGATCTTCCTCGGGATGGCGGCGATCTTTGCCCTGTTCATCACACTGCTCGACATGGTCGAGCAATTGCGCCGCTTCGACGCCTCCGAGATCGCTCTGACCGGGGCGCTGGAACTGGCGCTCCTGACCATGCCCCAGTTGCTCTATCGCATACTGCCGCTCATCGTCATTCTGGCAACGATCACCTTGTTCCTGGGTCTTGCCCGGACCTCGGAGATGGTGGTGACGCGCGCGGCCGGACGCTCTGCACTGCGCGCGCTCATCGCCCCGGTGACGGTTGCGCTGCTCGTGGGATGCATCGGCGTGGCGATGATCAATCCGATCGTGGCTGCCACGATGCAACGCTACGACATGCGCGCGGCTGCACTGTCTTCCGGGGCGACCTCCTCGCTTTCGATCAGCGACGAAGGGCTTTGGTTGCGGCAGGGCGACGAAACCGGGCAAACCGTTATCCGCGCTGAGCAGGCCAATGCGGACGGAACCACCTTCTACATCGTGACGTTCATCGACTTCGCGCCGACGGAAAGCGCCGCCCCCGGCCCCACGCGCCGGATCGAAGCCGCCGAGGCCGAACTGCGGGATGGCATGTGGCACCTGCGTGACGTCAAGCTCTGGCGTCTGGCGGAGCTCAACCCCGAGGCCCAGGCCGAGCGCCTCGATGAGCTCAGCCTCACGACGACACTGACGCGCGAGCAGATCATCGACGGCTTCGGCGTGCCTGCCAGCGTCCCGATCTGGGAGCTGCCGGCCTATATCGAAAACCTCAGCGAGGCGGGCTTTTCGGCCCGGCTGCACCGGGTCTGGTTTCAGATGGAGCTGGCCTTGCCGCTCTTTCTGGCGGGAATGGTGATGGTCGGCGCCGGTTTTACCATGCGCCACACCCGGTTCGGGCGAACCGGGACGATGGTCCTGCTGTCGCTTCTGATGGGGTTCGGCATCTACTTCGTCCGGAACTTCGCGCAGATTCTGGGCGAGAACGGGCAGATCCCGATCATGCTCGCGGCGTGGGCTCCGCCGGTGGCGGCCGTCCTGCTATCGCTTGGCCTGCTCTTGCACCTGGAGGACGGGTGAGGCCCGCGGCGCGATCCCGCGCGAGCCTTGCTCTGGGCTTCGGTCTGGCGCTGGCCTTTGCGCAAGCCGCCCCTGTCGCGGCACAGGACAGTCTTGATCTGCCCGATGCGAATGCGCCGGCAACCCTCTTGGCCGACAGCGTCGAGATCGACGCCGAGGGACGGCTCGTCGCAACCGGAAATGTCGAGGCTTTGCAGGGCAACGTCCGACTGACTGCATCGCGCGTCGTGTATGATCGCGAAGGAGATTCGCTCTCGATCGAGGGGCCGATCATCCTGACCTCGGGTGAGAACACGCTCGTGCTGGCCTCGGCGGCGGAGATCGAGCCGAGCCTCAGAGACGGGCTCTTGCGCTCTGCACGGGTCGTTCTCGACAACCGCGTGCAGCTTGCCGCGCCCGAGATCAACCGGGTTGGTGGGCGCTACCTGCAACTCAACAAGGTGGTCGCCTCGTCCTGCGAGGTGTGCGCGAAAAACCCCGTGCCGCTTTGGCAGATCCGCTCCAGCCGGGTCATTCACGATGAGGTCGAGGATCAACTGTATTTCGACGACGCGCGGTTCGAGGTCTACGGTGTTCCGATCGCCTACCTGCCGCAGCTGCGCTTGCCGGGTCCCGGCCTCGAACGGGCGACGGGGTTCCTCGTTCCGCAGTTCACGTCGTCGAGCGAAATCGGACAGGGCATCAAGCTGCCCTACTTCATCGCTCTTGATCCGTCCTACGATCTGCTCCTGACTCCGCATCTGACAACAGGCCCCACGGCGACGCTGGAGGCCCGGTATCGCCATGCGTTCCGAAACGGGGGTCTTCAGTTCGACGGGGCGATTACACGCGATGACATCCGACCGAACGAAACGCGCGGCTATCTTTTCGGGGCGGGCTCGTTCGCCTTGCCGCGAAACTACCAGCTGCGGTTTGATGTCGAGGCTGCGTCCGACAGCGACTACCTCGATGAGTACGACATTGACGGCAAGGATCGCCTCGACAGCGCCATCGCCCTTACGCGTGGCCAGCGGGACCAGTGGTTTGGCGCCGAAGCGATCTACTTCAACGTGCCCGGCCAGGATTGGCGCAGCGAAAACCGTCCCTCGATCCTCGCGGACATCGAGTGGGCGCGACGCTTCAGGCCTGCGGGGCTCGGGGGCGTGGGGATCTTCGAGCTGACGGCGCATGGTCACGAACGCCCATCCGAGCTGGACGTCTCAGGCCGTGACGTGGCGCGGGTGACGGCGCGTCTGGGCTGGCGTGGCGACGCGGTCGGACCGGCGGGCCTTGTATTTGCCGGAGAAGCGGGCGCGCTTGCCGAGTACACGAACTTCGGTGACGACACGACAGCGCCCGACCCTGAATCCAGGCTCATTCCCGCAGCAGCCTTCGAGCTGCGCTGGCCCTGGGCGCGGTCTGCGCGCCAAGGGGGGTCGCATCTGATCGAGCCGATTGCGCAGATCGTCTGGACCCCGGATGACACGGTCGCCGACCGGCCGACTGAGGAGAGCGTGCAGCTCGAGCTCGATGCGGGCAACCTCTTCGCCCTGTCCCGGTTCCCGGCCTATGACGAAGTCGAAGCCGGGCTGCGCGCGAATGTCGGCATCGGTTACACCTTTTCCAATCCGCAAGGGTGGTCTGTTGGCGTCTCTGCAGGCCGGGTCTTGCGCGCCGACGATCTCGGGCAATTCGACGGGTATAGCGCATTCGACGGGACAGCGTCTGACTGGATGCTGGGTGTAGACCTGATGCTGAGCGATACGCTGTCCTTTTCAACACGCTCGCTGTTTGACGACGACCTGAGTGCCGACAGGCTGGAATCCCGCCTCGGATGGCGCGGCACCCGCCTCGGTCTGGCCGGTAGCTATGCCTGGCTGGCCTCCTCGCCGGTCGAGGCTCGGTTCGAAGCGATCAACCAATGGCGCGTCGACGGCTCCTATCGCCTGAACGAGCGTTGGCGGGCGTCTGCCGACGTTGCCTACGATCTGACGCGGGAGCGCGCCGCGGAATCGGAGATCGGCATCGAATATCGCACCGAGTGCATCACGCTCGATTTTGGCTGGCGCCAGCGCTTCACCTCCGTGACGCAAGAGAACCCGTCCGAGAGCTTCACCTTTGAAATTGCGCTCGCGGGCTTTGGCGGAACCGACGATGGCCCCCGCCCCCGACCCCGCCGATGCATGCGATGAACGGGCGCGCGCTCACGCCAATCCATACGCCCCCCTCCGGCGGCGGCTTGGCTTCGCGCACCGGCTGCCCTAGACAGTCGTCATCGCGACAGGCAGCAACCAAGGTGCCGGATATGGCCGAGCGGATCCTGAGATATCTTGCCACGCTCTTTGCAGCGCTTGCCCTTTTTGGCGCAATCGCCGGGCCTGCGCTTGCGCAATCCAACCCGTTTCGCCCGGTGCTCGCGGTCAACAACCTGGTGATCACCGAGTGGGAGCTTGACCAACGCGCCCAGCTTCTTTCGCTCTTCCGTGCCCCTGGCGACCCCCAGGTAGAGGCGCGCCGCGTCCTGATCGAAGAGCGCCTGCAGCTTTCCGCAGCCCAGGCGCTGGGGATTACCGCTCCGGAAGACGCCGTACTGACTGGCATGGCGGAGTTTGCGTCGCGCGTTAACCTCGAGCCCGCGGAATTCATCACCCAGATCAGCGCTGCAGGTATATCCGAAAGCACGTTTCGCGATTTCGTCCGCGCCGGCATCACATGGCGAGAAGTGATCCGCACGCGGTTCGGACCGCGCGCGCAAGTGACCGAAGCCGAAGTCGATCGCGCGCTTGCCCTGACTTCGCGCCGCGGCGGCGCACAGGCGTTCATCTCGGAGATCATCCTGCCAGCGCGCAACCCGCAGGAAGCGGCTCAAGCGCAGGGGATCGCGGAAGAAATCGTTCGCAACGTCAGCAGCCGCGCCGCATTTGCCGAGGCGGCGCGCCGTTTCTCGGCCGCGCCTACGAGTGCGGCCGGCGGCGTCGTCTCGAACCCGGTCTCGCTTGGCGATCTGCCTCCGCCGCTACGGGCCCAGATCCTGACCCTCACACCGGGCGATCTGAGCGAGCCGATCCCGCTCGCAGGCGCCGTGGCGATCTTCCAACTCCGCGAACTGCGTGAAACAGGCCTTTCCGAGGCCGAGAATGTCAGCCTGGAATTCGCGCGTTACCTGATCCCCGGCGGCGGCACGGAGGCAGCGGCACAGGAAGCTGCACGCGTGCGCGCCTCTGTCGACACGTGCGGAGATCTCTACGGCGTCAACCTTGGTCAGCCAGACGAAAGGCTCATCTTTGAAACGCTGCCCGTGCAAGAGATCCCGACGGCTCTGGCCGTCGAACTTGCAAAGCTCGACGAAGGGGAATCCGCGGCATTCGTGCGCAACGGCACGCAGGTCGTTGTGATGCTCTGCGGGCGCACGGAGATCCGTGACGAAGAGGTCGATCGTGCAGCCGTCCGGGGACGACTGATCGACCAGCGCCTTGCAGCATACGCCGACGGGTACCTTGCCGAGCTGCGCGCCGACGCCATCATTCGCGAGCCATGACCAGCGACGGTATGGCGCCCGCGCGCGACCGGAACTCTGCGCCGCGCCCGCTGGTGATGACATGCGGAGAGCCTGCGGGGGTCGGCCCGGAAATCGCTGCCAAAGCGTGGGTCGCCCTTGGCGCGCGTCAGCCCTTCGCCTGGATCGGCGATCCTGCACACCTGCCGCCCGGCACACCTGTCGCGGAGATTACCGAACCGTCCGATGCGATGAACGTTGCGGCCAAGGCGCTTCCCGTTCTGCGGCATGAGTTTCCCGCACGTGACCAGCCCGGCACCCCTGCGCCGGAGAACGCCTCGGGGGTCATCTCTGCGATCGCAAGAGCCGTTGCGCTGGTGCAGGACGGATCGGCCAGCGGCATCGTCACAGCCCCGATCCACAAGAAGGCGCTCAAGGACGGGGCGAACTTCGCCTATCCCGGGCATACCGAGTTCCTGGCCGCGCTGGCCGGTGTCGAAAACGTCGTGATGATGCTCGCCTGCCCGGAACTGCGCGTTGTGCCCGCGACCATCCATATCGCGATCGAAGAGGTCCCGCGCCAACTGACACGTCCGCTCCTCACCAAGACAATTCGCATCACCCACGCAGCGCTCCGGCGCGACTTTGGCGTGGAAGCGCCCCGGATCGCGGTGGCGGGGCTCAACCCCCATGCCGGCGAGGGAGGGGCAATGGGGCGCGAAGAGATCGCTTGGATCGGTCCTGCGCTCGAGGCGCTGCGCGCGGAGGGCTTCGCCCTTTTGGGCCCCATGTCGGCCGACACGATGTTTCATGCAGCGGCGCGGGCACGGTACGATGCGGCCATCGCGATGTATCACGACCAGGCGTTGATACCGATCAAGACCATCGACTTTGCCGGGGGCGTGAACGTCACGCTGGGTCTGCCGTTCATTCGAACGTCACCAGATCATGGCACGGCCTTCGACATCGCGGGCCAGGGCGTTGCCGATGCCACCAGCCTGATCGCCGCGCTCAACATGGCCGCCGATATGGCGCGCGCGCGCGGGGCGGCCTGATGGCGGCGGCCTCTGGGAAGACCTCGATCCTTCGTGACCGGGTGATCTACGGTGGAGGGGGCTCCGCCCCCGGCCTGCGGCCCCCCCGCGGGTATTTGCAGCAAGAAGAAGCCATGGATCGGCGTGCAAGGCAATCGCAGTGAGCGCGGCGGACGGCCTTCCGCCTTTACGCGCGGTGATCGCGGAGCATGGGCTTTCGGCGCGCAAGTCGCTGGGACAGAACTTTCTTCTCGATCTCAACCTGACCGCCCGAATAGCGCGGGTGCCGGGAGATCTGACCGAGGCTTCTGTCCTCGAGGTCGGGCCGGGCCCGGGCGGGCTGACGCGCGGGCTTCTGGCGGAGGGCGCCCGACATGTGCTCGCGGTCGAGAAGGACGCGCGGTGCCTGCCGGCCCTTGCGGAGATCGCGGCGGCTTACCCGGGACGGCTGAGTGTGATCGAGGGCGACGCGCTGGAGGTCGACGCGACGGCCCATCTCGCGCCACCGATCCACGTGGTCGCGAACCTGCCCTACAACATCGGCACGGAGCTTCTTGTGCGCTGGCTCACGCCACCCGTCTGGCCGCCGATGTGGGCGTCGCTGACCTTGATGTTTCAGCGCGAGGTCGCCGAGAGGATCATCGCGGCGCCGGGCAGCAAGGCCTATGGCCGACTGGCTGTCTTGGCCCAGTGGCGTGCTGACGCAAGAATCGCACTCTCCCTGCCCCCGGAGGCCTTCACGCCGCCACCGAAGGTCCGCTCGGCGGTGGTGCATCTGAGCCCGCTTGAGGCGCCCCGGTCCGCTGCGGATCCCGCGCAGCTGTCGCGCGTGGTCGCGATGGCGTTCAATCAGCGGCGCAAGATGCTGCGGTCGGCGCTGAAACCGCTTGGGGGTGACGTCGAAGCGCTCATCTCGGGGGCGGGGCTGACACCGACAGACCGGGCTGAGCAGATCGATATTGCGGGCTTTGCCGCGCTCGCGCGGGCCGTTTCTGCGCGTGACGGTACAGGATAACACCAATCGTTGCCGGGCCGCTGGCTGGGCGGATGCGAACGCATTCGCAGCCGGGCGCACCGGTGCGCTCAGGGAAGCGGCATGAAGGCCGCCGGACGCGCCCAGCGCCCAACAATCAGGTAGGGGTGCGGCGCACTAGGACGCCCGGCCCTTGCCACCAGCGGGTGCGCCGGATTTGCGGCGCGCGGGCTCCTTGCCGGGATTCTGAGGTGTCGCCTGACGGGCGCGTTCGGCGGCCGCGCGGATCTCTTCCGCGATCTCGATCGCTTCATCTGGGTCGAAATCGAGCGGGATCTCGATATTCTCCGCCTCGATGAAGAGGCGCACCATGCCTTGAGTGGTAGGCCCGATCTGAAGGTTGGCGCTCACGTCGCTTTCGCTGTCGATACCCATTCGGCTCTCCCGTGTTTGCCGGTGGCCTAGCGCAACCCCGCGCGGGCGACAAGCGTGGGGCCGCCAGCGCCCTGCCCCACAAGGACGGGCGTGCCTTGCACGAAGCGCAGGATGGGCGGTGCGCGCGCGGCGCGCCGCCCTTTCCGCTCGCATCCGCAATGCCAAGACGCGGACAGGCTGGTGACTAGATGAACACGAGGGGATCACCGGCAATCGTGTTTGCCTCGTCGATCTGATCGAAGAGCGTCCTGACCCCATCGGCCACGACATCGGCATCGCTCGTATCGTCGAACTCAAAAACAAACCGTCCGCCGACGCCCGCGCCGACGATGACAACCTCCCCGTCATTCGTCACGCGCACGTTGGGGGAGGCGCCATCCGCGATCCGCTCGGCATTGAAGCTGCCATCGCGCGTCTGGATGCCGCCAAAGTCCGCCGCGATGGCTTCGACGAAGAGTTCCAGATCGTCGAAGCGCTCCTGTGTCGCCCCGGAATCGAGCGTGAAGCCGAATTCGAGCGCCTCCTTGTCGAAGAACACGCGCATTTCCGGCCCCACTTCCGGGGAGATATCGAAGCGGAAATCGTCCGGATCTGTCGCGACAACGTCCTTGGCGTCAATCTTTGCCAAAACTTCCTCGGTGAAGGCTTCGAACCGTTCCGCATCGTGGCGATTGTCGAATTGCACGACGTATCTGCCCTCGATCCCCGAGCCCGCGATCGTCACTTCATCCTTCTGGTTGGTGAAGATGCGCGACGGCCCACGCCCGTCGTCTAGGCGCTGGTCGTTGATGATGCCTGTGCGCTCGATCTCACCGCCATAGACGTCGGCGGCGGTAACGAGGAAGTCGTCGAAGTCGTTGAACTTTGGCCAACCGCTGACCCCTTGGCCGGAGATGAAGTAATCGTCGCCATTGAAGCCAAAGAGGTTGAAACCGCCATTCGTCCACTTCCAGAGGAGGAACCAGTCTCCGGTGTTGTAGTCATCCCGATCCCCCCGGACGACAACGGTCGCGTCCGCCGTCTCCTCTAGATCGCCGTCACTGATCGTGTAGCTGAAGGTATCGCGAGCCCGTTCCCCTTGCGCGAGATACGCGAAGGCGCCCATCGGATCGTATGTCAGCGTGCCATCACCGTTCAGCTCTACCTCTGCGCCCGTCTCCAGCGTGACGACATCGCCGGGAGCGACCTGCCGTCCCGCGATCTCCACGATTTCGAGGTCGTCGCCGTCCGGGTCGCTGTCGTTGGCGAGCACATCGACGACCTTCTCGGCGTCGTAGTCCGTGCGCACGCGATCGGCTGCGGCGACAGGGGCCGCATTCTCTGCGTTCAGATCAAGGCCAACGATGATCGGATCGTGATCGGAGGAGCGGAACGGCGTGGAGCCGTCGAACAGAGACGGATCACGGCCAAACTCAAGGTTGTAGTCCAGCGCATCGGCTTCGTCGGAGTTGATGTTCCACTCCGACGTCCCGGTGATCTGGGCCAGCAAAGGCTCACTGGCGAGGGCATAGTCCAGCGTGCCGGTCAGCCCGTCGAAGACAAAGGAATAGGCGTCGTCGCCGATGAACTCTTGGGCCAGATCCGTGTAGCCCGCCGCGATGAGAGCCTGAATCGGATCTTCTCTTGCATAGGCGTTGAGGTCGCCCAGGATCATGATGTCGTCGTCGCCCGCCCCGGTCGGATCCATCTCGAGCCACTCGACAAGAGCTTCGGCGGCCTTCGTGCGGGTGTCGTTCCAGTAGCCCTGACCGTCGAGCTGATCGCTGTCGGGGTTGGTGGGATCATCCGGAATGCCGTCATTGTTGCCATCAAGGCCACTGTCACCCTTCGACTTGAAGTGGTTGACAGAGGCGGTGAACTGGCCCCCGCTTTCGATTTCCTCGAAGGTTTGGGCGAGGGCGCCGCGATTTCGGCCTCCATCGGTCGTGTCGTTGGGGTCGATCAAGGCCTCGGTGTCGAGCACGGCGGAGGCTCCGACGAGCGCTGTCGTCGTCGTGTCGTAGATAAAGCCCACGGCAATTGCATCACCGCCGAGGAACTCACCTGTGGTGGTGGTTTGACCGGCCGGGCGCACCCAGTCGTAGATGCTGTCGCCCAGAGCGTCGTTCAGCTCGTTCACAAGTTCCTGGATTGCGACGCCCGTGCCGACGATGGTGCCTGTTCCGGTCGGGGCATCGCCCCCTTCGGCGAAATCGTTCTCGATCTCGACAAGGCCCACCACGTCGGAGTCCATGGCGATGAGCGTGGTCACCAGTTTGTCGAGCTGGCGCGTGTACTCATCAAGGGGCCCGACGCCCGGAGCAGCATTCTGGGGGGCCGTGTCAGCGCCGCGTGGGGAAAGCCCGTTCGGGCCCGATCCCTCACCGACGCTGGGAAACTCGTCGAGCGTCGTGAAGAAGTTCAAGACGTTGAGGCTGGCAACCTTGTAGTCGGACCCAACGTCGGCCGGGGCCTCCTCGCGCGGATTGGTGTCGTCAAACGTGTTTTCGCCATCCTCGGTCGCGCGCACGCGCCATGTCGCGCCGGAGCTGGCGTCGCCCGCCCATTGATAACTCAACACACCGCTCAGATCATCGATCGTATCTCCCATCGAGGGTGCGGTTGCGGCACTGAAGCCCTGGAACCCATCAAGATTATCAATAGGTTGGTTCTGAAAGCTCAACCCGTCGTCATAGGTGATGGTGCGGCTGCCGATCTCTTGGGTAAACGCGGCAAAGCCAGCTGCGTCGGGCGCGTTGTCCTGTGTGAATTGCTGGGGCCGGTCACCCTCGGTCAGCTTGATCTCGTTGAAGCGATCGAGCTGGAACATCTCGGTGATCGTGAGCGTGTCGGAGAAGCCCACGAGCATCCCCTCGTAGGCCTCGAGATCCGGCTGAAACTCACCGTCCTGCGTTTGCGTGGTCGCGGCCGTGGGAAGGTCGATGATCGCGCGGGTGACGAGGGCATCGACATCGGTACTGCCGTCAGCAGGGTTCACAATGGTGATGTCGGTGATGGTGTCGAGCTGGGTCTCGCCGAAGAACTCATCAACCGTGCCCGTGACGCGAACGACGTCACCGACTTGAACATCGGTGATGAAGTCGCCACCCTCAAAAATGAAAATCCCTTCGGACGTGGCAGCATCGGCGTCCTGATCCGCGGATTCTTCCTGAAGGTAGAACCCGCGCAGGCTGCGCCCCGTATCGGCATCGCCATCCTGAAAATCACCGACGACGACGGCCTCGACGGTGACGACCTGACTATCCAGCAGGTTCTGATCCGCTGTTCCCTGAATCTCGTGGATCTTGGTGATGGCAACGCCATCGTCGTTCTCGATCGTGGCCTCACCGGTGCCGTCGGCGATGGCGGCGTTCACGGGGGACGAAAGCACGACACTGAAGATCTCGTCCGGCTCGGGCGTCATATCTCCCACAATGTCGATGGAGATCGTTTTCGAAAGCTCACCGGGATCGAAGATGAGTGTCTGCGACACGGGCGTATAGTCCTCGAAGGCGGTCGCCGTGCCGTCTACCGTCGCAAAATCGACGGTCACCGTTTCGGTCACCGCCTCGCTGAGCGCAACGGTGAAGTCCAGTGTTGTGAAGCCGGTGTCTCCCTCGGCGGTGAAGACGTTATCGACGCTCAGCGTGGGCCCCGCCGGCCCTGCCGAATAGGAACCGATTGGGAAGGGCGTCTCGGCAGACCCATTGTCCGCTTCACCGTCGAGCGCGTTCGGCGTGGAAAACACCCAGTTGGCGAGCACGAAGGCCGTCCCGTCCGGGCCGGTGCCATCCTTCCGATACGCCCAGCCATCCAGATACTCCCAAGGCTGTCCGGTGCCGTCCAAGTTGATGTCGCCAAAGACATCGATCACCACGCCGTTTTGGAAGAGCTCGACCGCGTCGTCCCCGTTGATGTTCGCGGCGTTGGAGGTGTAATCCGGCGCAAATCCGAAAAATGCCGTGAAATCAATATCCTCAGTGGCGATGTAGATGCGATCGCCCATCGTCGCCGATACCGCTGGAAACTCGAACTCCTCGTCTCCGCCGCCGTTGCCGTTGTTGGCACTGCCGACCGCGTAGATCGACAGATCGGCAATGTCTTCCAGAACCGTCAACTCGATTGCTTTCGGTCTACCACCCGGAAGGGGGCCGTCGACAACGCCGGAGATGATGAGAGACATGGCTGTTCCTTGATCTGTTGGAGGGGCGCCCGAGCGCTGAGTACGCGTAGCATTCATTGAGTTTGTTTTGGCAGCGGCGGAGGACCCGCTGCGTCAGCGATCCTAACCTATGGTTCGTCTCATGCCAGACGGCATGGCGCGGCGCACCGCCCCACCTGAGCAGATATCCGCGCGCCCTCGATGAGCCACCTTGAAACGCGCCCCCGGAGGCGGCGTGTTTGTGCCGTGCGCGGGGGCCGTGCGCTCGATGGTTCCTCGATCAGGTGCCATGGTTTCTCCCCGGTAAGCCCTTGGGAGCAGATCACCCGCTCGCAAACGAACCGCGCGCTCAGCCTAGGGAGCCGGGGCGCGCAGGTTCGGGGAATTCGTCCGCCAGCCGTGGATGAGCGAAGGTTCGCCGACCTGTGCCGCGCGCACGTGGGTCACCGCGTCCCTCCTCCACCCGGATCAGGCGATCGGCAGGGCAATCGGTGCGCTCTTGTCGCGCGCAACGTGCTAGCATCCGATGGACTGCGCCACCACGAAGGAGGATTTGCGGGATGCGGTATCGTCGTCTGGGCCACAGTGGCCTCTTCGTGTCGGAACTCTGCCTGGGCACCATGACCTTCGGCGGCTCCGATGACATGTGGGGGCAGATCGGCCAGCTCCAGCAAGACGAGGCCGACGCGATTGTGCGCACGGCTCTCGATGCGGGGATCAACTTCATCGACACCGCCAACGTCTACGCGTCGGGGCGCAGCGAAGAGATCCTGGGGCAATCCCTGAAATCCCTCGGTGTCCGGCGCGAGGAGGTGATCGTCGCCACCAAAGTGCACGGCCAGATGGGCGAGGGTCCGAATGCGCGGGGCGCGTCGCGGGCACATGTTCTGGATCAGGCCAAGGCCAGCCTGAAACGGCTGCAGCTTGACCATATCGATCTCTACCAGATCCATGGCTTCGATCCCGCCACGCCGATTGTCGAGACGCTGGAGGCACTCGATACGCTCGTCCGGCAGGGGCATGTGCGCTACCTGGGGCTGTCGAACTGGGCCGCCTGGCAGGTGATGAAGGCAGTCGGTATCGCAGAGGCGCGGAGGCTCGCTCCGATCGTGTCCCTTCAGGCGTTCTATGCCCTTGCGGGGCGGGAGCTGGAGCGCGAGATCGTCCCGATGCTGCTCTCTGAGGATATCGGGCTTATGGTGTGGAGCCCTTTGGCGGGCGGTTTCCTGTCAGGCAAGTTCGACCGGGAGGGCACCACCGCAGAGGGCCGGCGCGTTGCCTTCGATTTCCCTCCGATCAACAAGGATCGCGCCTACGGTGTCATCGACGTCATGCGCGGCATCGCGAGCGCACGGGGCTGCACTGTTGCGCAGGTCGCGATTGCCTGGCTTCTGCATCAGAAGGTCGTCACGAGCGTCATCCTTGGCGCGAAGCGGATCGACCAGCTGACAGACACGATAGGAGCGGTGGACGTGTCGCTCTCGGAAGAAGACCTTTCTGCCCTCGATGCGGCCTCCGAGATCCCCGGCGAGTATCCAGGCTGGATGCTCAAGATGCAGACCGAATATCGCGCTGGCCTGATGGCGTCGCAGCCGCGCCAGAGCCGGTGACGGCGCGGAGCGCCAAATCCCAAGACGGTCTGCGCGCATCGGAAGCTCCGGGGGACGTGTCTCAGGCGTGAAGGGCCCCGGAGGCCTGGCCGAAGATCCGCGGATCCGCGAGCGCCTGGGCCAGCAGCGCCGCTCCCTCCAACTGGGCGAGAAGAGCGAGCGCCCGGGCCCTCGGGTCGGGCACGCCCGGTGCATCGGCGAAGGTCTCCTCCATCAGATCCGCGACGCCCACGAAAAACGCACGCGCCGCATCGACCACACTGGGGGGAAGCGCGGCGCTTTCGGCCGCGAGCAGGCCGCACAGGCACATCCGTCCGTCGACTTCGATGCTGTGCCGGAAGAGCGCGCGCAACGCGTCCTCCCGGCCCTTCGGCGGCACCGCCCGGAGGCTATCGAGAAAGCGTGTGGTGTAGTCTTCGGCAACCCGTGCCACGAGGGCTTCCTTGGTCGGGAAGTAGTGGTGGACGCCCGCATGGGTCACGCCAGCGTCCCGTGCAATGTCGCGAAACGAGAAGCCGTTGTACCCCCCGGCCCTGATCCGGGTTTCGGCCGCAATCAGCAGCTTTTCCTCGGTCGTCATGCCATGGACCTCGCGAGCTCCGCGTGGGTGGCCTCCGCCGCCTCGAGCGCACCCTCGAGGAACCCGCCATCGCCGCGCGCGGTCTCTGTCCCTGACAGAAGAACCCGGCCATGTGCGGGGAGCGGGCGATAGCGCGGATGCCCCATGGGGGGAACGTTGTCGGCGTCTGTCGCGGTCTCGGTCTCCGTGCTCCAGTCCTGCACAAAAACGGCGCGGGGCGACAGCGCGTCGGGGCCGAAGAGTCGCCCCAGTTGCGCAAGAGCGGCGTCGGCAAAGCCGGGCTGGCGCGCCGCGCCCGGAACGGCGAAGCCAAAGAGTGCGCCCTCTCGCGCGTCATCTGGTGAGGCGTCGTGGATCTCTGCAAGCGGGCCACGGTGCGAAACAGCGTCCCCGTTCAAACCGGCCTCGCGCCAGAAGGGCGTCTGGTACGTTGCAACGCACTTGGCATGACCCGCCATCCATGTCGGCACATCCGGCACCTGCACGAAGCGCGCGGCAAGCCGGGGCGGAAGCGCCAGCACGACCCGCTCTGCGCGGACAGACATGCCATCCCCCTCGACGGTGACCCCTTGCGGGGATTGCCGGAGGCTGCTCACGGGCGCGCCCAGCCTCAGGGTGCCCTGCAAGGCTTCGGCAAGCGCATCCGTTATGCGGCCAACGCCGCCCTCAACGCGTAGCGCATCACCCATCATCGCCATCGTCAGATCACGACGGACCGCGCCTGCCGCATCCTCAAAGACAAGGCGCCCCGCGCTGTGCTGCGCGAACGTCCGCAAGCCGAGGTGCCGCGTCAGCGCGAGCATCCGGCGGTTCTGCGGCCAGATCCAAGCGGGGCCAAGATCATAGCCTTCCGTGCTGAGCACACGTCCGCCGGGGCGCTCCCGTCCTTCCAGCAGCACGACATCGCGCCCCTCGCGGCGTAGCGCAGTTGCCAGCGCAAGACCGCAGAGCCCCGCGCCGACAATGGCGATTTCGGCATCCGTGCTCACGCCGCGCGCTCTCCAGCGAAGCGCAAATGCCCTGTTTTGATCCAGACACGGGCTCCGTCGGCCCCTGCGATGGCAGAGAAACGGCCTCCGACCGGAACGCGCAGCCAATCCCACTGCGCCATTTTCTCTCCGCTCTCGGTCAGCCCGCCTTCCAGCACGAAGATCTCCAGCCCGCCCGCGGCATCGAGCGCGCGCGACTGCCCCGGCGCCCAGCGCTCCAGCGTGACCGCTTCGCGCGTGTCGGTGTGCAATGCCTGAACGTCGACCCCGTCTTCTACAGGCGACCACGGGGCTGCCGCCGTCTGGATCTGCACTTGCGTGCGATCGTCGAGATCGAACTGGTGAAGCTTTACGAGGATCGTTGCCCCCTCTTGCGCCGCCGGCGTGTGGGACGATGTCGGCGGGTTGCGCACATAGGCTCCCACGGGAAAGTCTCCGTCCTCGTCCTGAAACGTCCCGTCGAGCACGAGGTATTCCTCGCCGCCATCGTGGGTATGGGGAGAAAAGGCGCTCCCCGGTGCGAAACGTACGATCGTTGTCGCCCGAGCCACCTCGTCTCCGATCCGATCGAGCATCTTGCGCTCAACACCGGGCATCGGGGACGGGATCCATTCTGTATCCTCGAACCGAACGAGGACGCGTTGGCTGAAATCCGCGTTGACATGCATGGGTCACGCTCCTTCTTCTGCGCACTTACCTACCGGTAGGTAAGTGCATGAATGTGCCCGGATCGCAAGGCCCACCACCTGCAGGTGCCGCTCCTGTGATCAGTACGGATACGCCTGCTATCCGGCGCATGCGGCTGCCTTGCGGTCGCACCTGGCGCGCGATCACAGGGGTGTTGCGCCCAACGCTAGCGCCGTTTCATGTGGGCACGCCCTCCGCAACGACGTATGGGTAGTGCGCCATTGATACCGAAGGTTCCACCGAGGCTGGTCGCCACCTGACATCGCCGCGCGCCGCAAACGCTGTATGAACCGATCCCTTTTCTGTGGCATCGATCTCAGCGCCCTTGCCGCCCATGACCAGTACCGCGTCGGAGCCCCTGGTATTGCCGATCAATGGTTGCATGCACCCGAAGATACGGCGACCCACCTTCCTTACTGTGCCAACGATGAGCCTACAGACGTGGGAAACGTCATCGTTGCCTCCAAACCAATGCACGTTCAGGGCGCTTGCGCGTTGCAGGACACGCCTTCGGGCCAGAATTCGTAACTGGTCGTTTTGAGCCCAGAAACTGCTGCCATTCCTGCCAGATCTTTCACCAAGCAGTATTCGCCATCTGCCAAGGATGCGTGCGCCTCCCGGCTGTAACGCGCCATCGAAGCAAGCAAGTCGAAAACGAATCGCTTGCCGAAACCGGTTTCGGTGTCGCAGCCTTGGCGTGGGAGGAAATTCATGCTGCACGTCGGACAGCCGGAGAAGTTGCGCGCTTCGCACACTGACGATCGCTCCAAGCGCGCGACGATCGTCGATGTCGCGTCCGCGCTCGGCCTCTCCAAAGGCACCGTGTCGCGTGCTCTGAACAACTACCCCGACATCTCCGAAGGCACCAAGTTACGCGCCCGCCAGATGGCAGAGAAGCTTGGCTACATGCCGCTGGCACAGGCCCAGGCGATCCGTACGGGGCGGGTTCGGGCCATCGGGCTCGTTCTGGAAGTCGGTGAACCGGACGCCCACCGCCCGTTCCTGACGGATTTTCTTGCGGGTGTGACCAGTGCGGCAAGCCTGCACGGCTGGTCACTGACCGTGTCCACCGCGCGCAACGACCGGGAAACATCAAAGGTGCTCGATCGGCTGGTCCGTGAACGCAAGGCAGACGGATTCATCCTGCCCCGCACGCGGCTTGATGATCCCCGGATCGACACACTGCGCCGCGCGGGCGTCCCGTTTGTCCTGTTCGGGCGCACCGCGGACCCGACCGATTGCGCGTGGTTCGACATCCTGGGCGAAGAGGCGGCGGCCGAGGCCGTCCACCGGCTCCACGACCTGGGGCATCGGCGGATCGGGTTTCTCGGTGGCGCGCAGGGCTACACATACAACGCGCTTCGGCGGCAAGGGTATCGCGACGCTCTGCGCGATTGCGGTCTCGCCATCGAGGCGACGCTCGAAACAGAGGGCGCGTCCACGATCGAGACCGGGTTGCAGGCCGCGGACAGGCTCTTGCGCCAACCCTTGCCACCAACTGGGGTCGTGTGCGCCACGGACATGGGCGCGCTTGGCCTGCACCGCTACGCCAGCGCGGCGGGGATCGAGATTGGCCGGGAGCTCTCAATCATCGGCTACGACGGTGTGCCCGAGGGCAAGTGGGTGTCACCCGGCCTCACAAGCTTCGACGTCGACAACCACGACGCAGGTGCGCGGCTTGCCGCCCTTCTGCTTCGCCGGATCCACGGGGAGCCGCCGGAGGCGCTGCGCGAGACAGCGCGCGCACGGCTCTGCGTGCGGGGCTCCGATGCGCCCCCTGCCCTCACCCCTAGCGCGCTTGCCGTGCGCCTGGGTACGACCCAACCGATAACAACAGACCACGATCCAACGGGAGGAAGACCATGACACAACCCACACGCACGACAGCGCGGTTGCTGAGCGGAGCGGCCATCGCCCTCGCGCTGTCAGCTGGCGCGGCGAGCGCCGACATCCGCTTCTGGACAACTGAGGAACAGCCTGAACGCCTTGCCAAGCAGCAAGAGATGGCCGCGCAGTTCGAGGCTGAGTCCGGCATCGCTGTCGAGGTGATCCCGGTGACGGAAAGCGATCTTGGCACCCGCGCCACAGCCGCGTTCGCCGCGGGAGATCTGCCGGACGTGATCTACCACACGCTGCAATACGCCCTGCCGTGGGCCGAAGCGGGTATTCTCGACATCGAGGCCGCCACAGACGTGATCGAGGACCTTGGCAGCGACACATTCGCCGCCGGCGCGCTGGAGATGGCCGCAACCGGGGATGGCTTCGCGTCTGTTCCGGTCGATGGCTGGACGCAGATGATCGTCTATCGCAAGGATCTCTTCGACGAGGCCGGGCTGGAGCCGCCGTCAAGCTTTGGCAACGTGGTCGCCGCCCTCGAAGCGCTGCACAATCCGCCGGAGATGTACGGCTTCGTCGCGGCAACGAAGGTCGACGAGAATTTCATGAGCCAGGTGCTGGAGCATGTCTTCCTCGCCAACGGCGTCTCCCCGGTGAATGACAGCGGCTTCGCTCCGCTCGACGAAGCCGCAACGACGGAAGTGCTTGAGTTCTACAAGGCCATCGCGGAAGCGTCGCCCCCGGGCGAGCTCTACTGGGACCAGTCGCGCACGCTCTATTTCGCCGGTGACGCAGCGATGATCATCTGGTCGCCGTTCATCCTCGACGAGCTTGCAGGCCTGCGCGACTCCGCACCGCCCACGATCAACGACGATCCGACCTCCTCGGAGCTCGCCTCCAAGACCGGCATCGTGACGACCTTCTCCGGCCCGTCCAACCCGGACGGTGCAGCATGGGGCGACGTCCGTTACTTCGGCATAACGTCGGACGCGGACACCGACGCGGCGATGGATTTCATCCGCTACTCGATGGATGCGGGCTATACCCAGACGCTTTCGATCGCGCCGGAGGGCAAGTTCCCCGTCCGCAAGGGCACGATGGACGAGCCGGGCAAGTTCGAAGCCGCCTGGGCGACGCTGCCCGTGGGGGTCGACCGCAAGGCGCCGCTTGGCGATCTCTATGAAGCTTCGATGATCGAGGAGATCGTTGGGGGGCTGGACGTCGCCCAGCGCTGGGGCGTGTCCGAGGGACAACTCGCGCTGGCATCCAAAATGATCAACAGCCAGGCCATCAACCGCATCGTGCGCCAATACATCGACGGCGAGCTCGATGCACCAGCTGCCATTTCGGCGATGAACGACGCGCTCGGCGCGATCGAGTAAGCCATCCGCGCGTGGCGGCCCGCCCGCCACGCGCGTCCTCCGGACCAATCAGCCCGAGGCCTTTCCAAATGCAAACCGAGACTTCCAAGGGACCGCCGCGTGGCACAGGCCCACTGGCCCGGCGTGAGGCGCGTCTGGCGTGGGGCATGCTGTTTCCCACAATCGCCATCGTATCGCTCGTCGTGATCCTGCCGCTTATGGCGATCTTCTGGATCTCGGTGAAACCCGTTTCGCTCGCCGACCTGCGCGCGCCAGAACTCGTGCTGCGCGAGGATCTGCGCGGACGCCCAGAAGCTCCGGGCGATGCTGCCGAGATCCGCTACCGGATCCGAAACTCCAGCCAGACCGCACCGATCCTCGGGGTCACACTGACCGATACGATCCCGCCCGGCCTGACGCTCTCGGGCGAGCTCGACCGCCGCTGTACGCTCGAAGGCGCGGATCTCTTTTGCGACTTTGGCGATCTCGAGGGCGGCTTTCGCGAGACCCTTGAGATCCCGGTGACGGTTGCCGCCGAGTACCTCGATGGCGGCGACGTGGAGGCAAGCGAGCCGATCAAGAGCGGACGCTCGCAGAGCGTTCTGACGAGCGGTGAATTCACCTTGGAAAATTTCCAGCGGGTCTTCGACGGTGGGGTCTTCTGGACAACGCTGGGCGTTACCCTGTTCTACACCTTCTTCGGAACGATGGGCGCCATCGTGCTCGGCCTCTTCGCGGCGATGCTGCTCAATCGCGAGTTCCGCGGCCAGGGGCTCTTGCGCGGGCTCTTTCTCTTTCCCTATGTCGCGCCGATCATCGCCGTGGCGTTCACGTGGGTGATCCTGTTCGATCCGTTTTCGGGGTCGTTCAACGCGCTCCTGATGCAGATGCGCGTGATCGAGGCGCCGATCAACTTCTTCGGTCAGCGGCCCACAGCGCTCATCATGGTCACCATCTTCGCGATGTGGAGCTATTTCCCGCTCTGCTTCCTTTTCATCCTGGCACGGATGCAATCGCTCCCCGAGGACATCTACGAGGCGGCCGACATGGATGGCGCGTCGCCGTTCCAGAAGTTCTGGTTCCTGTCGCTGCCGCAACTGATGGGGATTCTGTCGGTCCTGTTCCTGCTGCGCTTCATCTGGACCTTCAACAAGTTCGACGACATCTTCCTGCTCACCGGCGGCAACGCGGGCACGCGCACGCTGACCGTGAGCGTCTATGAGCAGGCCTTTGCCGTGAGCAATATCGGTGCAGGAGCTGCCGTGTCGGTGGTGATCTTCGGCTGCCTTCTGATCTTCGCGGTGCTGTTCTTCCGCTACATCAGCCGGGAGGAAGGGCTATGAGCGCGGGACGCCTCCGGCGGCGGTATTTTCAGCAAGAAGAAGTGGGACGGAGGGCGCTATGGACCTGATCCGCAGAGGCTATGTAACCGCTCCGACGATCGGGCTACTCTGGGTCTTTCTCATCGCCGTGACCGTGGCCGTCGCGCTTTCGCTTGCGAGTGGCCAGGCGTTCAGGCCCTCGCTGATCCTCTCGGTCCTGTGGGGGGCCGCGATCGGCGGCGCGTTTCTGTATGGGCTTGCCGCGGGAACAACTGCCTCGGCGCTGTGTGCGGCAGCCGGGTTTGCAGGGCTGGGCCCGGTGCAGGCGGACACATTCGGCACGCTCGCGATCGCCGGGCACCTCGGCACGGCGGGCTTTGCGTTTCTGGGGATGCGCGGGATCGTCCATGACCTGCCGCTTCGCGAGCTGACACGCCATGAGTTCGAGGAGGCCGTGATCCGGTTCCTGACCAAGGCAGGCACGATCATCTTCGTCGCGATGGTGTTTGTGCCCTTCTATGTCATGGTGATGACGAGCCTGAAGAACCAGTCCGAATTGCTTCTGAACCCGCTCGACTTCACGATTGACCTGAGCCAGGGCTGGGCGCTTTTCCGGGCCTACGAGGAGCTGTTTCGGGACTTCAATTTCGGCACGTATCTCTGGACGTCCACGTTCGTTTCTGTGCTGACCGTCGTGCTGACGCTGCTCTTCTCGATCCCCGGCGCCTATGCCGTGGCGCGGCTCAGGTTCAGGGGCCGGGCGGCATTTTCGCGCTCGATCCTGCTCATCTACATGGTGCCGATGATCGTGCTGGCCCTGCCGATCTACATCGCCTTTTCGATGACGGGGCTGCGCAACACGATCCTTGGCCTCGTGCTGATCTATCCAGTCACGACGATCCCGGTGGCTCTCTACATGTTGCAGGGTTATTTCCGCGGGTTGCCTGCCGAGATCGAGGAAGCGGGGCTCATGGACGGGCTTTCGCGGCTGCAAGTGATCTGGAAGATCACGCTGCCGCTGTCGCTCCCGGCCATGGCGTCGGTGTCGCTTTATGTCTTCATGATCGCGTGGAACGAGTTCCTGCTGGCGTTCATGCTGCTCGACGACCCGTCGATCTTCACACTGACGCGGGGGGTGGCGGCGCTCGACAGCTCCGAGGTGCCCAGACAGAACCTGATGGCCGGCGCGGTGGTCGCAACGGTGCCGATCATGGTCGTCTTTCTCGCGCTCGAACGGTTCATGACAAAGGGCCTCACGGCCGGGAGCGTCAAGGGATGACAACGCAGATCCACGAAACCCAGGCGGCGGCGCTCGACAAGAAGGCGCAGGACATCCTGCGGATGAACGACCGCGGCGGATATACCGTGCCGACCGACGGGCTCTATCCATACCAGTGGAACTGGGATTCGATGTTCGCGGCCCTCGGCTTTGCGACGTTTGACATCGACCGGGCCTGGCAGGAAGTGCACACCCTCTTTTCCGGCCAATGGCCGAATGGGATGGTGCCGCATATCCTGTTTCACCGCCCCGATCCCGGGTACTTTCCGGGGCCGGACGTCTGGGGCACCGACGGGAAGGGCCCGATTTCCTCTTCCGGGATCACGCAACCTCCGGTCGCCGCGAGCCTGATCCGGCGCTTGTGGGAGCGCGCGCCGGAGCGGCCTGACGCCGGGCAGCTCTATGACAAGGTCCTGGCCTGGCATCGCTGGTTCATGGAATGGCGCGCGGACGACGGTGCGATCTGTGTCACACATCCCTGGGAGGCGGGGCGCGACAACGCCGTGGACTGGGATGACGGTATGGCGGCGATCAATCCCGTGGGCGTTGCCCCCTATACCCGGCGGGACACCTCGCATGTCGATGCCTCGATGCGGCCGACCAAGGAAGACTACGATCGTTTCATCTGGCTCGTGGAGCAATCCCGCGGACGCCAGTGGGACGAGCGCGCAATGCGCGAGGCGGCAGCCTTTCGGGTCGCCGATCCCGGGCTGACCTTCATTCTTCTGGGTGCCACACGCGATCTCGTCGACCTCGGGCGCGCGCTGGGGCGGGACATCTCCGAGCCGGAAGGTTGGATCGCGACACTGGAGGCCGGTGCCGCCAGCCTCTGGAACCCCGATCTGAATGGCTACGACAGTCGAGAGACCCGCTCCGGCAACTTCGCGGGCTCGCTCTCCAATGCGTCGTATCTGTGCTGGTTCGCCGGGGTTCAGTCGGACGCGATGCTCCAGCATCTGCGGCGCGTTCTCGAAACCGTGCCCTACCCCGTCCCGAGCTATGACCCCGGCCTGCCGAGGTTCGACGCGCAACGCTATTGGCGCGGTCCGACCTGGGCGATCATGAACTACCTGATCGCGGCCGGACTGAGGGATGCCGGGCTCTTCGACGAAGCGGAGCGCGTGCGCGACGGGACGGCCCGGCTGATCGGCGAGCACGGGTTCGCCGAGTACTACGACCCGCTTACCGGGGCACCAGCCGGGGGCGGAACTTTCACCTGGACAGCGGCCGTATGGCTGGCGTGGGCCTCGCCCAATGCGGAGGAGAAGTAGATATGGGCGCGATCAAGCTGAACGCCGTCGAAAAGTGGTATGGGGATGTGCAGGTCATCAAGGGCGTCGACCTCGACATCGCCGAGGGTGAGTTCGTCATCTTCGTGGGCCCTTCGGGCTGCGGAAAGTCGACGCTGCTGCGCATGATCGGCGGCCTCGAAGAGATCAGTCGCGGCACCCTCAAGATCAACGAGCGTGATGTAACGGCAGATCCGCCGTCCAAGCGCGGGCTGACGATGGTATTCCAGTCCTACGCGCTCTACCCGCATATGACCGTGCGGGACAATATGGGCTTCGCACTCAAGACAGCCGGGCGCCCCGTCGCGGAAATCACGGAAAAGGTGGACGAGGCCGCGCGCGTGCTGCGGCTCGGCGAATACCTCGATCGCCGCCCCAAGGCACTGTCTGGCGGGCAACGGCAGCGGGTGGCAATCGGGCGCTCCATCGTTCGGGACCCGACGGCGTTCCTGTTCGACGAGCCTTTGTCGAACCTCGATGCCGCTTTGCGCGTAGAGATGCGCTACGAGATCGCCAAGCTGCACCATTCGCTGGGCCGCACCATGATCTACGTGACCCATGACCAGGTCGAGGCAATGACGCTGGCGGACCGGATCGTTGTGCTCGAGTTTGGCCGGATCGCGCAAGTCGGCTCGCCGCGCGAGCTCTACGAAAACCCCGCAAACCTCTTTGTGGCACAGTTTATCGGCTCGCCGAAGATGAACGTCATGCCCTGTCGAACGGAAGGCGGGCAGTACCACCTCGAAGGCGGAAGGAGCGGGCCGTTCGAGGGATCGGCAAGCGCCGTGAAGCTTGGCATCCGCCCCGAACACATCGCTCTCGTGGCGCCCGGCGAGGGGGCTTGCGACGGTGTGGTGGATCTCGTCGAATTTCTCGGAGCAGATACCTACGTCATCATCGATGCCGGGGCGCTGGGGCGGATCACCGTTCGGGTTGTCGGGCTAACCGACGTCAAGCAGGGAGACCGGGTCGGTCTCTCGTTCGAGGGGCGTACGCACTTCTTCGGGTCGGACGACTTGGCCCTCTGATGCCGACGCCCCACGGCGGCGCACTGGTGCCGGCGCGAGGCAGGTAGTCTCCGGCCCGACATGTGAGCGGGCTGCTGCCTGCTACGCTCGGTCCTTCCGTACCGTGCCGTGCCGTGAGTTTCCAGCGGTGAGAGCCGTGCGGCAAACCGCGAGCCGCTGGCGACCAGCCCGGAGCAGCCGGGCCTAGCCCGGAACCCGCTCATGATCTCGAAGGCCCCGCGCACAGCCATCCGGCCCGGCGCCCATACGGCGATTGCGCTGCGGCGACCGGGCGCGCGCTCAGTGAGCGCCACTAAAGACCAGCGTCTGAACCGGCATCATCAGTAGGCGCAATCGCAGGCCCGCGGCATGCACCACGCCGATTGTTCCGACGACGTGAAAGAACGCGCGCTGCCCCGCGCTCATATCCGGGTCTTTGAGCATCTCGTGGGTATCGGTGTAGACGTTGGCGAGGCACGAGCTGCCCGGTGGCAGGCGGTCGGCGCCGCCCGCATAGAGCGGTTCGAGAATGACGTTGAGGGTGCCCGGACGCACGTTATCCTGCGGATCGAGCAGGCGATCACCTGGGCGGAATTGCCCCGAGGGGATAACATCCTGCACCGCGACAACAACCATCGGAATGACCCTGAACGGCTTCGTCATGCAGCCGATTTCTCCGATCATCCCCGGCTTGATCACCTGCGCCGCCATCTGGTTGAACCCGGCCTGGAAACGCTCACGGCCCGAGTCGATCGGAACGAGCACGCCCGCCGGGCGCAGAACCGGGCTGACATAGTCACCAACGCGCAGGGCAAACTGCTCGAGCCGACCGGTGACGCCAGCGTAGACGATCGTCTTTTCCAGCTCGGCATTCGCAGCTTCCAGCATCGCGCGGGCATGGGTGATCTGCGCCGGGATCAGCGTGTCGATCCGGGCCTGCGCCTCTGACCGTTGCGCCTCGGCGACGTTGCGTTGTGCCATGCGCTGATCGACAAGGTTCTCGAGCCGGTCGACCTCGGCCAACCGCACGGCACTGGAGCCCTCGTCCCTCAGCTGGACGTTTCGCGCCAGCTCCTCTTCGGCCTGCGCAAGGGCCGCCTCTGCGCTCGCGATCGAGGCGATGGCTTCGGTCAGGTCCGTTTGCGCGACGTTGAGTGACGCCTCAGCCTCCGCGATCCCGGCACGGGCGGCCTCGACCTGCGCCACCTGGACATGGTCGTCGAGTTTGAGGATCGGTTGCCCCTGCTCCACCAACTCCGTGTTCGCGACGTAGACTTCGGATACGCGCCCGCCGAGCTGCGGCAGGATCGTGACCGTCCGGAAATACGACGAAACGGACGAAGTCGCCGGGTGATAGTAAAAGAGGGTGGTGATCACGGTCAGCGCCAGAATGGCGCATGTCGTCAGCCCCCAGCGCAATTCGTACCACATCGTGAAGAGTGTGATCTCGTGCCCGAGCCGCTTTCCCTGCACGAAGCGACGATATAGGAAGTCCGGAAAGATCGTGAAGAGTGCGCAGATCATCGTCTCCAGCATGATCAGGCCCCGCTCTCGCGCTGCGGCGCAGGCTCATCGGGCACGCGCCCGTCTGACGCGCCCGGCTCGGGGGTAGCATTCCTGCGCGCACTGTTTCTGTCGATGGCATCTGCAATTGCGCGCAACGGCGCGCCGAGATCCGGGATCTGGAAGCCGGCGACAAGGATCGCTGCAACCCAGAAGAGCCCGTTGTGCGTGAAGAGTGCCAGCAACGCGAGAATACCCACGAGCTGGAACTGGGGATGGTTGGATTTGTGCGCCATCTTCTCGGGAACGGAATGCAGCGTGAAGTACGAAACGCCGATCAGCACAATCGCCAAGACGGCGAAGACGATCATCACATTGAAGAGGTAGTCGCTCCCGTCTGCGGCAGCGATGTAGCGTGGGATGTGTCCTGACGCCATGGGATGCAATTCGGGTGTGTCCATAGGAGGTCCTTCCGCCGCGCATCCGGGAGACAGCGCCCGCCGCACCACAGAGTGTTCTCCAACCGCGCAGTGCTGAGCAATGCGGCACAAGGATCACGCGTGTCTGGCGCGCCCCGTGTCATCGCCTCGTGTCATCGCCTCAAGGCATCGCCAGCGAGCGAAGGCCGCGCCTGTGTTCGGGTCAGTCTCGCGGCACTGCTGCCCGGCCTGCAGGCCACTATGATGATCTGACAAAACCGCCTCCAACAGCGTGGTCGCTGTCACGTAGCGTAAGACGGGCGGACGACGGGCTGAGCTCGGGGGGGTGGCGGGAGCCATCTATGGAGCACCCGACCAAACGTATCCCGCCTGTCCCTGCTATAGAAGGCAGCCGGTCTCTAGCGCCGCAGTATAGACGTGAGAGCTGCGCGCCAGTCCAATCCCAGAGACAGGGAGAGACGATGCCACCAAAGGCAGCGCGCGGACCCTCAAACCGACGTCCCACTTCCCGAGCCAGAGGCGCTGCTCCTTGGCACGGCCAAATGGCAAGCCACGACCCGCTGGTCAGACCACGTTGACGGTCAGAGAGCCGACGCCCTCGATCGTGGCCTCCATCACGTCGCCACGGACGATGGCGTTCACGCCCGCAGGCGTACCGGCCATGATCACATCCCCGGCGGCGAGTTCAAAATACTCCGAGAGGTACGCGATCATTTCCGGAACTTTCCAGATCATCTGGTTGAGATCGCCTTCCTGTCGGACTTCCCCGTTCACGACCAGCGCAACACGGCCCTCGTCGGGATGGCCAACCTCGGAGACAGGCAACAGCGGACCGACCGGGCCCGAGCGCTCGAAAGCCTTGCCGATTTCCCAGGGGCGGCCCATTTTCTTGGCTTCGCCCTGTAGATCGCGGCGGGTCATGTCGAGCGAGACGCCGTAGCCCCAGACGTGATCGAGCGCCTCGGCAAGCGGGATATTCGTGCCACCCGACTTCAGCCCGACCAGAAGCTCAATCTCATGGTGCACGTCGCTCGAATGCGGCGGGTAAGGAAACTCGCCCGACGCATCGAGGTTGTTGGGGTTCTTCTGGAAGAAGAATGGCGGCTCGCGATTGGGGTCGTGCCCCATCTCGACGGCATGCGCGGCAAAGTTCCGACCGATGCAATAGACCCGGCGCACCGGAAAGCTATCACCGCCACTCGTCGGGATGACGGGCACCTGGGGGGCCGGGATGACGTGATCGGGCATTCTACTTCTCCTGAACCTTGGATTGGCATTGAACGGGGGTGCCACCGGAGGGCGATGACCCGGCCCGCGCCGCCCGTTCCAATGCTAGCTCCGGGCGGTGGCGCTTGATCGCGCCGTTTTCGCCGGGTTGGCAAGGGCGGCCGCCCTTGCGATTGCCGACCATTTCGCGGATTGGTTGGAGCGCCTGCTGCGGTCTCAAGCCTCCGGCACGCTCTCGGGCGAGACTCGGGAATAGACTGACTTGAGATGCGTCGTCATCGCGCGGGCAGCGAGATCGCCCTCACCCTCCGTGATCGCAGCAACGATGGCGTCGTGCTCGAAGAAGCTCGCATAATCCCGTGTCGGCCCCCTTGTGGCCCGTGGCTGACCCCAGACAATCGACCGCCGGACAGAATTCAACGTCTCGAAGAAATAGAGGAAAAGCTGATTGCGCGTCGCGCGGGCAATGGCGTGGTGCAGGTTGTTGTCCCAGGCCTCATACGTCCGCCAATCTTCTGAGAACCGGCACTTTTCAGCGCACAGCTTCATCTGGTCACGGTCTGACTTGGAGGCGTTGGACGCGGCCAGCCGACACAGCTCTGGCTCGATGTTGAACCGGACCGCAACGACCTGCGCCGGTTTGATCTGGTCGCGCAGGTAAGTCACGTCCTTGAGGTTCAGCACCGGGCGCGCCCCGACGAATGTCCCCCGCCCGACATGTCGCCAGATCCGCCCCTGCGCTTCCAGCTCTGCCAGGGCAAGCCGGAGCTGGTTCCGGGTCGTGCCAAGGGTTTCGCACAACTCCCGCTCCGGGGGGACACGGTCATTGTGCCGGTACCCCGCATTGTCGATCAAGTCGCGCAGCCGCTGCGCGAGGTCTGTTGCCGCCGCCATTTCAGCCCAATTCCCGGATTGGTTGGTTGATTGAAACGCAGCGACGGGAAAAAGTCGCTACAAAAATAGGTGCGTCAGTGAGTCGCAATCACTGAAGGCGCACCACATTTGGGAGGAAGCTCGCGTGCGACTAGCAACAATATCCGTGGATGGCGCCGCCGTTTGCGTGGCGATCCTGGAGGATGGGCGCAAACTGGACGTCGCTCGTGCCGCTCAGGCCATGAACGGAGCTGGAGGCCCGCTTCGGGATGCAACTCTGCAGAGCGTGATCGAGGGCGGCGACGCAACGCTTCAGGCGCTACGCAAGCTGGTTGCCGAGGCCGAGGGCGGCGGGCATGGCGATGCTTTCGTCTCCGAAGGTGCCCCTCTCCTCGCGCCGATCCCGGCGCCGCGGAAGAACGTATTCTGTGTCGGGCGCAACTATGCGGAGCACATCGCGGAAGGCGAGCGTGCCCAGAAACAGAAGATCGGCGTGACGGATCACCCGGTGTTCTTCACGAAGCCATCCACCGCAATCGTCGCCGACGCAGGCGATGTGCTGATCTTTCCGACCGTTTCGGAGGCCATCGACTACGAGGTCGAGCTGGCAGTCGTGATCGGCAAGGGCGGACGCAACATCGCGAAAGCCGACGCGTTCGATCACATCTTCGGCTACACGATCCTGAACGACGTGACGGCGCGAGACGTCCAGCGGCGCCACGGGGGTCAGTATTTCAAGGGCAAGAGCCTCGATGGCTCCTGCCCGGTTGGCCCCTGGATCGTCACGGCCGATGCGATCAGCGATCCGCATGCCCTGTCGATCGGGCTCACGGTCAACGGCGAGCAACGCCAGGACGGCAATACATCTGACATGATCTTCGACATTCCGACTCTCATCGCCTCGCTCTCCGAAGGGCTGACGCTGGAGCCCGGCGACATCATCGCCACCGGGACGCCATCTGGAGTTGGCTACGCGATGGAGCCGCCGTGCTTTCTGAAGGACGGCGACACGGTCGTTTGCGAAGTTTCCGAAATCGGCACGCTCACCAACCACGTGCGCGCCGTTTGAACGGTCCGAACCCGTCAAAAAAGTCGGGACCCGGGCAAGAATACCCAAGGGAGGAAAGACACCCATGACCAATAGAAGAGCATTTACCGCCGCTGTGCTCTCAGCAATTACGGCAACGAGTCTTCTCGGAACGGCCGCAGTTGCTCAAGACCTGCGCGACATCACCTTCGTGCAGCCGAGCCCTTCGGCGATCAACTCGTTCCCGGTCTTTGTCGCGATCGGAGAAGGGTTCTTCGAGGAAGAGGGGCTCAACGTGACCGTCGAGGCGATCAACGGCTCCGGCGCCGTGCTTCAGGCCCTTTCGGCCGGTCAGGCGCACTTTGGCCGTCCGGGCCCGGGCCCGCTCATCGCCGCGCGCTCGCGCGGGGTGGACGCCGTGCACATCTATAACGTCGCCGCACGCAGCAACTTCGGCATCGCGGTACAGCAAGACTCCGAGTACCAGAGCGTCGAGGAATTGCGCGGCAAGGTGATCGGCACCGGTACGGCAGACGGCGCCGAGGTTGGTTTCGCCCGCAACGTCATGACCGGCGCCGGCATGACCGCTGGCGAGGATTTCGAGTTCCTCACCGTCGGTGACGGCGGCCCGGCAACGGCGGCTTTCCTAAACGGCGAGATCGAAGCCTACTCGGCCTCCACGGCAGACACCGCGATCCTGAACCAGCGCGGCATGGCTGTGCGGGACATCACACCCGCGGAGTTCGGGCGCTTCTTCGGCAACGGCATCGCTACGATGGGTGACACCATCCGCAATGATCGCGAACTGGTCGAAGCCTGGAGCCGTGCCTTTGCCCGCGGCCACGCGTTTGCGCTCGACGATGCGAACCGCGAAGCCGTGCTTGCGCATCTTGCAGACGGCAACCCGCAAGAAGGAGAGGACAAGGAGTTCCAGTCGGCTCTGTTCGACGCGGTACGCTCCAAGACAATCCCCGCGGAAGGCGGCGAGGGCCTCGGCTGGTACCCGGCCGAAGTCTGGCAGGAGTGGGAGGACGCGCTCGTTGCAGGTGGCGAGATCGCCGAGCCCCTCGAAGATCTGAGCGTGGCCTGGACCAACGAGTTCGCCGCCATCGGACGTGAGGCTGCCGGCGAATGAACGCGGCCTTGGCACAAGACTATTCTGGCGCGCCCTTGGGCGCGCCAGTCTATGAGCTGACCAATGTCAGCAAAACATACGCGCGCAACAAGGTCGTCGCCCTTCAGGACGTCAGCCTGACCCTGCGCAAGGGCAGCTTCACGTCCGTCATCGGCTCCAGCGGATGCGGAAAGTCGACCCTGCTCAAGATTATGGCCGGCCTCATCCCGCCCTCCAAGGGCCGCGTGATCCTGCAATCGCAGCCCGTCACGGGGCCACGGCGCGACATCGGCATGATGTTTCAGCAAGCCACGCTTTTTCCGTGGAAGACCGCTGTCGAAAACATCGTGCTGCCCATCGAAATCCGCGACGGGAAGGCCGCCGCCAAGACGGCCATGGACAAGGCACACGAGCTGCTTGAGATCGTGGGTCTGAAGGGCTTTGAGAACGTTTACCCCAACGAACTTTCGGGTGGCATGGCGCAGCGCGCCTCGATCTGCCGTATGCTGATTACCGAGCCCGCGGTGCTGTTGCTGGACGAGCCCTTCAGCGCGCTCGACGAGCTCTCGCGCGATATGATGAACATGGAGCTGCAACGCATTTGCCGCGAGCAGCATGCCACGGCGTTTCTCGTCACCCATTCCATTCAGGAAGCGGTGATCCTGTCTGACGAGATTGTCGTTATGAAGCCGCGCCCGGGTCGACTGGCGGAAATTGTCGAAGTCGATCTGCCCCGGCCCCGCACGCTCGACATGATGACGACGCCGAAATTCGGGTCGATCGTCGACTATATCCGCGGCCTTCTGGACAAGGGAGAGGACATGTGACCGACGTTCGCGCAAATCCATCCTCCAACGACGACTACGAGGATACCGTCTGGGTCCAGGAAGTCGCGTTCATCGACTCCGTGCCGCGTTGGCTGGCCATGACGTTCGTTTTCGTCGTGTTCATCGGGATCTGGCAGTTCGTAACGGGCTTCGGGCTCGTTTCGCCGATCATCCTGCCGACGCCGATGGAAACCCTGAAGGACATGATCTTCGTCGGGCAGAACCTCGCGACAGGCGGCTACATGCTCGGCGCGCTTTGGATCACCATCCTGGAGGTAATCTACGGTTTTGCCCTTGCCATCGCGATCGGGTTTTCGCTCGGTGTGCTCGTTGGTGAGACGTCGTTCGGCGAGAAAGCTGTCATGCCGTATCTCGTTGCGATCGACACGATGCCGAAGGTGGCTTTTGCACCGCTCTTCGTTGCATGGCTGGGCTTCGGGATTGAATCGAAGGTGGCACTTGCTGCCTTCATCGCGACCTTCCCGATTGTCGTCGGCACCGCGGCGGGCCTGCATGCTGCCGACGAGAACGCCCGGATGCTCTTCAAGACGATGGGCGCGAGCCGGATGCAGACGCTGATCAAGATGAAGCTGCCCACGGGCTTGCCGCAGATCTTCACGGGCCTCAAGATCGGCGCCGTCGGCGTGATGGCCGGTGCCATCACTGGCGAATTTCTCGGCGGCGGCAAGGGCTTCGGCGAGCTCATTCGCGTGGCCGCCTCACAGCTGAACACGCCTCGCGTTTTCTCGCTCATCCTCTATCTCAGCCTTGTCGGGCTTGCGCTCTACGCGCTCGTCACGTGGACGCAACGCACGTTCGTCTTCTGGCACAAGGAACGGGTGGGCGACGGTGAGCACTGAGCCTGCCCCAATCCCGGCGCAGGACCTGCGCACCTTTGTGGCACGGGCACTGGGGGCCAAGGGTGTTCCCGAAGGCGACGCAGCGAAGGTCGCAGCACTCATGGTCGAAGCCGATATCTTCGGCTACGGCACCCATGGCGTCTTTCGTTTGCGGCAGTACCTGGCGCGGCTCGAGGGGGGCGGCTGCAACCCGGCCCCGACCGTTACGGTCGCGCACGAGACTGCGGCCACGGCCCTGATCGACGGGGACAACGGGCTTGGCCACCTTGCCATGGCGGCGGCCCGCGATCTTGCGATCGACAAGGCGAAAGCCGCGGGGATCGGATGGGTCGGTGTGCGGCGCGGCAACCACGCCGGGCCGCTCGCTCTCTATGTCCGCCCGCAGGCGGAAGCCGGGCTGCTTGGCATGGCCGCCGCCGTGGGCAGCGCCAACCACGTTCCCCCTTTCGGCGGGACGGATTTGTTGCTTGGCACCAATCCCATCGCGTTCGCCGCGCCTGCCACGGGGCCGGACCCCTTCGTGTTTGACATGGCCACGACCGTTGCGGCGATGGGCAAGATCAAGACGCTCCTGCAGCGTGGTGAGCCGATGCCCGAGGGCTGGATGGTCGGGCGCGACGGCAAGCCCCTGACCGACCCGGCGCGCAAGTCCGAAGGGTTCCTATTGCCGATCGGAGGGCCAAAGGGTTTTGGCCTGTCGGTTGCGATCGGTCTCTTCGCCGGGGTCTTGAACGGAGCGGCATTCGGGGCGGACGTGGTCGATTTCACGTCCGACACAACCTCGCCCACCAACACCGGTCAGTTCGTCATGGCGCTGGACCCAGCCGCGTTCGGAATAGGATCCGACTTCTCCGATGCCGCCGCGCGGAGCTTTGCGGAGATGCGGGCGTCGCCGCCGCTCGAGGGCCACGACCCAGTACGGCTGCCCGGCGACGGAAAGACGGCGGCGGCGGATGCGAGGCGCAAGAACGGCTTGGTTCTGAACCCCGCCCTCGCCCGCGATCTGGACACATTGGCGGAGGATTGCGGCATCCCGCCGCTTTCGGAACGCGCCTGACCTAACGCCAGCCCCCCGTCACGAGAAGTTCCACCGGCAGCACGTGAGTGAGAGCCTGACGGGCTTCGCTCCAGGCGCTTGTCCAGCCTCTGGCGCCGGGCCGGAATCCGGCGTGTTGATCCGCATGGCAATCAAAGCAGCAGCATCCCGGCTATCGCAGTAGGCCGCAACTGCGCGCGCTCCCGTACCGCGAAAGTCCCGGGTGGGACGCGTTCCAAACGACATGGAGCCGGGCCGCTATCAACCCAGAATGCACGGCTGTGCAGCCTCGGTGAGACCCCTGCGCCTAACTCGCCTCGGCGATTTTGAGTTGCGCGGCCACGCTGACGACCACGCGCCCGGCGAGCGCCTGAACGGAGCTGCGCTCGATCACCATCGGGCCGTTGAGACTGCCCTGGGGAAAGAGGATCCACGTCTCCCTTTCGGCGGTCGTCATCACGCTGAACGGCTGCGCGTTCAGAGCAACGTTGTTGGCGCAGTAGAGAACGCTGAGCATGCCGGCCGCGGCGGGCTCCGCCATGGCACGCAGGATTGACTCTGCGTCTTCGGCGTTCGCACCAAGCTCCTCGAGCTTGGCCAGGGCAGTCTCTGTCTCGCCGGCGGTGGCAAGGGCGCGCAGCTCCTTCATGCTGGCTGCATCTGATTCAAGGCGCGTGCCAGCCTCCACCGGCAGGAGAGCGGCACCAAGATATCCGGTGCAGGCAACCGCGGCTGCCGTCAGCTCACCGTAGCGGACGACCTCGAACATCCCGTCCGGGCGCCGGATCATGCCGATTGCGACGTTGTTGGCGAAGTGCACCGTCATCCGGCGCAGCCCCTTGCCCGCCTTGCGCTCCACGAGAAGCACGAGGGTCGGATCCACCAAGGCCAGGATGATTTCCGTCAGGGTGTCCGCGAAATTGAGCCCCTCTTCGGGCGTGCCGACCAGACCACCTGCGGCCTTCAGACGAACCGCCCCCTCATCCACCCAGGCGTTGAGGGCATCCTCTGTCATTCCCTTGGGAAAGAAGGGATCCTTGCCCCAGCCAATGACTTCTTCGGTCCGGGAATTGACCAGGCCGTAGGCAAGTTCCGAGGGGTGCAGGAGAAGTACCGTCATTGATCAACCCCAGATGAAGTCCGAGAGCGCGCTGAGCCGCTCTGTTGCGATATCGGTCATCGACTCGCCTTCTTCGGCCGCGTCCTCGAGGGCTTCCACCGCGCTGTCCTTGACCCGGCCGACCGCGTCGGAGAACGCATCGAGCACACCGAGTGCCTCTTCCTCCGCTGCTTCTGCGAAGTTGCGCATCTCCTGCTCGGCCTCACCCGCACGGTTTGCGAGCTCTTCGGCGACCTTGTCGATGGCTTCCGAAGCGCCCTCGACCCCGTCTCCGATCGCGTCGGCGATCTCCTGAACCTGCTCCTGAGCGGCGTCGGCCATCTCGCGCAGTTCTTCTTCGGCAGAGTCGATCTGTTCGTCGACCTCCTCTTCCGCGGCCTCGTAGAGCCCCATGGCCTGCTCTTTTGCTGCATCCAGCCCGGCGAGCATCTCGTTGATCTTTTCGGCGGCTTCGTCGCGGGCATCCTCCAGCCCGTCTTCCAGGATCTCCATCGCTTCGTCGTAGCGCGCCTCGACGTATTCACCGCCCACTTCAGAACTCCAGTATAGGATCCCGCTGACCTGTCCTGTCAGGGGAAGGGTCCAATCCTGCAGGGCCTCTGGCAGGCACTCGATGGCTTCCGTGGCGAGCTCTTCGTACGGATCTTCCCGGTAGTTGTAGCCCGGGCCTTCGTTGTGGTTGGCCTTGAGATAGCCTGCGGCATCATGGAGCGTTCCATGCACGCCGACAGGATTGTCCGGCGCGAGATGCAGCGCGCTGTTGCCCGGCCCCACGAGACCACCTGTCGGGCTGAGGAGCGACGCAAATACCTCGTGGATGTCAAACGCATCCGCCAGCACCTTGCCGAACATCAGCTGCCCGCGCGAGGCCATGAAATCGGGATGCGCGTCGTCGTCCAACTCCTCAACGCACTCGCCACCATTATTGGCCGCTTGCTGGCGCTGGACGATCAGGAACCGGTCGTAATCCGCCTTGAGCTCTTCGGGCGATGGCGGCGGGCCCAGGACAGCGGAGAGCTCCGCCATCACTTCGGGAATGCGCTTGCTAGGCAAGCCCCCCTCGATTTCGCGCATCAGTGTCTTGAGGTCGGAATTGCCAGCGTAGGGCGGATCGAACTCCGCGACGGTCTCCATGTACTCTTCGTCGAAGAGTTCACTCGGGTCGCCGTCGATCAACGAGGTCTTGACCAGCTCCTCTTCACTCAAATTTGCGAAGCGTTGGTTTTCCTCGATCTGTTCGCGCAGCTCTTCGGCCTGCGCTTCCTCGCCACCGGTGGCCCCTGTTCCCGCCTCGGTCGCAGAGCCGGGGCCAGAGCCCGCGGCGGCTTCCGAAACGGTGCCCGCACCGGTCGCGGATCCGCTGCCCGATCCGGCCTCCGCGCCATCCGCCGATTGCGCCGTCGAGCCACCGCCCTTGAGGCGTGTCCAGGTCTCGTCATCGGGGTTAACGAGGCCGCTGCCCTCCAGCTGGTTGCTGTTCTGAAAGCTCGTGATGGCACCGATCGTCTTCGGTCCGATCAGACCATCGACTGCAATCTTGTGACCCGCTTTCACAAGCAGGTTCTGGACGGTCTTCACGTCGTCGTTGGCGTTCCGCCCTCCTTTGCCGACGGAGCCCGACAGCCGCGACTGGATCGTGGCCTCTGGAGGGCCGGCATCTGCGGCGCTGCCAGGGGATTCGTTGCGCGGACGCGCACTTCGCGTGCGGCCACTACTGGCCTCGGTGCTGGAAGATCCACCTCCCGTGGGGCGGCGTCTGTCGCTGCCTTCGGACCGCGCGCTCTGCGAGCCGCGTTCGCTCCCCGAGGAGCCGCCGCCCGATCCGTTGCTCGCACTCTGTGAAGACGAGCCCCCCCCGGAACCGCCGAAATCGGTTTCCCCCATGCGCAGGAGCTGCAGCTCGAGCTTCTCAATTCGCTTTTGTGCAGAATCGCGCCGGGCGCGGACGCTTTTGACTTCGGCGCCGTCCTTTTCGTCGAACGTGCCGTCTCCGTTGACGTCGCGGCCGGCTTTCAGGAGCGCTTCCTTGCGCTCCAGCTCCGACTTAAGTTCTACGAGGCGTGGGCGAACCTTTTCCAAGATGCCACGGATCTGATCAGGGTTCATACAGCCCTCAACACACCATCTTTTGCGTTACGCTAACGCAAGGTTAAGGCTCTGGCTAGGGAGAGTTCGCCCGGCAAGGGCGGACCCGAGGCAGCTCTGGATGCAGGGTCGAAACAGGCGCCGCGACGCCGGGTCCGGCCTCGCTTCTCCACCGACCTTGCTCCAGTTGTTTGCCATCCCGATACCAATCACCACTTGAAACTCTGCCCACGCCGAACACGGCCGGTCGTGCGCTTCGAGCGCTCCTTTTTCCACACGCGCCGCGCGTGGCTCCCTCTCCCCGCCGTCACCATGGCGCATCGCCAGTATGAGTGAGCGCGATCGCAGCGTTGCACTTGCCCGTGTTCGAAATCACCGGGTGCTTGCGGACGTCGACGATGTCGGGTGGGGCACCCTCTTGCCTTGGTTCCGCTGCGGACCACTTCGCTGCCATCATTTGTCCCCACACCCGCTGTGACCGTGCGCTCTTCTGTCAGAAGTGAACCAGATGCCCGGCCGGTCTGTCCGGGCGACACGCCTCAGGATAGCATTGACCTGGGGTTACCCCCAAACAACCTCGCCCGGCGGCGCAGCACCCCCGTCTAGGCTCTTGGTTTAGGCGCTCTAAACCCATGACCGACCGAAGATTCTCGCGAATGCGCCGGGAGGCGGCGCAGAGCCTCCCGACCCATGCAGGCAAAGCCTTGCGCTGCGCGTTCCTCCGAATCGATTCGCCCGAAGTCAGCGCAGGAAGCGCGCCACCGCTCTGACAGAGTTTGATCACGGAGGGCAATTCGTGCCGGATATCGGTTGCACGCGCCATTCGCGGAGCCCTGTAGGAGCCCTCCGCACCCCGGGGCCAAGCGCGGCGCAGCGCATGGTCTGTCGTGCTACTCGAAGATCGCGTCGCTCAACCGCTTCGAGGCTGCTTCGAGAACGGGGAGTTTGGAGATCGCATACTCGGCGGACACCCGCTGTGTCGGCCCATGAAACGCGAGGGCCGCCGCAAACCGCCCGGCATCATCGAAAATCGGTACCGCTATCGCGATCATTCCGTCGAGGAACTCCTGTTCGTCCAGCGAGTAGCCCCGCGCCTCGATCCGCACCAGATCGGCAAGCAACTCCTCGCCCGTGCTGATCGTGGCTGCCGTCAGTGGCTCCAGCGTCAGCGCGGAGACGAACTTCGCGCGCACCGTGGGGGAGAGATGCGCCATGAAGCACTTGCCGCTTGCCGTGCAGTGGAATGGCACGCTGCTTCCGATCGGAAGCTGGATGCGGAACGCCCAGTCGGATTCGACGCGGTCGAGGTAGCGCATCCCATCGTCCACGGGCACCACGAAGTTCACCGTTTCGCGCACGTCCCGAGAGACATCCTGAAGGATCTGATGACGGGCCACGTGCGATCTGGAGTTGTTCAGCAGCCCAAGCCCGAGGCTCCGAAGCCGGCGCGCCGGCAGGAACCGCGAGGAGTTGCCCTCGCGCGCAAGAAAGCCGTTGCGCTCCAGCGTTGCACAGAGCCGATGCACCGTCTGCTTCGGCAGGCCCAGATGGGCGTTGATCTCCGAAGCGGTCATCGGCCGATCTGCATTTCCGAGGATCTCAAGGATCAGCAACGTCCGCAAATTCGTGGGGATTCTGGGGGGTTCCGGCATCGGGAATTTGTTTGTTGCTTCCTTTTCCAAAGCTTGTACCATCTTTATGAGAAAAAACGAGCCTAAAAGTCTCAATTTTTGATATGTGAGGGCGTATCACTTTTGACTTCGTCATAGTTGGGGCGGGATCGGCTGGCTGCGCGCTTGCCAATCGACTGTCGGAAAGCGGGCGCTACACCGTCGCGCTCCTTGAGGCTGGTCCGGCGGATCGCAACCCGTGGATCCACATCCCGGTCGGGTATTTCCGGACGATGGGCAATCCCCAGACAGATTGGCGCTACAAGACGGAGGCGGACGAAGGCTTGGCGGGCCGCTCCATCTCGTGGCCCCGCGGCCGCGTGCTCGGAGGATCAAGCTCGATCAACGGGCTGCTCTACGTGCGCGGACAGCCGCAGGATTTCAACGGCTGGGCACAGATGGGATGCACCGGCTGGTCCTGGGACGATGTGCTGCCGTACTTCAAGAAATCCGAGACGTGGAACGGACCGAACGGAACGGAGCTGCGCGGCACGGACGGCCCGCTTTCGGTGCAGCCCTCCCGCCTGAAGCGCGAGATCGTCGACCGGTGGATCGAGGCCGCGGAGGCCGCGGGCTACAGGCGGAACCCGGACTACAACGATGTCGATCAGGAGGGCGTCGGGTACTTCCAGCTCACCATGAAAGGCGGGCGCCGCTGTTCTTCTGCGGTGGCATACCTAAACCCGGCGCGCGACCGGAAAAACCTCACGATCCTCACCGACGCCCAGACGGAGCGCGTTCTCCTGAAGGACGGACGCGCCGTCGGCGTTCGCGCGCGGATCAAGGATCGCATGACGGATGTCATGGCGCGATGCGAGGTCATCCTGAGCGCCGGCGCCATCGGATCACCCCAGATCCTGATGCTGTCCGGGATCGGCGACCCGCAGGAGCTGGATCCCCACAGCATCGAGGTCGCAGCCCCCCTGCCCGGCGTGGGCAAGAACCTGCAAGACCACCTGCAGGCCCGCCCGATCTTCAAGACCGACCTCAGCACGATCAACACCGAGACGAACCGGCTGCTGAAGCAAGCGCTGATCGCGCTGCGCTACGCGCTCACCCAATCGGGGCCGATGACGATGGCGGCGAGTCTCGGGACAGGGTTCCTCAAGACCGAAGAACATCTCGAGACGCCGGACATCCAGTTTCATATCCAGCCGTTCAGTGCGGACAGCCCCGGGGAAGGCGCGCACAAGTTCTCGGCCTTCACCGCGTCGGTCCTGCAATTGCGCCCTGAGAGCGCCGGGCACCTGTCGCTGCGCTCGGCGAAGATGGGCGATCATCCCCTGATCCACCCCAATTATCTTGCGACGGACACGGATTGCCGCACTCTGGTGAAAGGCATCCAGATTGCGCGGCGGATCGCGCAATACGAGCCGCTCAAATCGCATGTGACCGAAGAACACGCCCCGGGCCCGGGTGTCGCGCTCGATGACGCGGCGGCGACCATCGATTGGGCGCGCCGGACCTCGGTGACGATCTACCACCCGACTGGGACATGCAAAATGGGAGTCGATGACAGCGCCGTCGTCGATCCACGACTGAGGGTGCACGGGGTCGATGGTCTGCGGGTCGCGGACGCATCGATCATGCCGCGCATCGTCAGCGGCAACACGAACGCACCGGCGATCATGATCGGTGAAAAAGCGAGCGCGATGATACTGGAGGATGCTCGGGCATAGCTGAACGACACGATCACCTGGCACGGCCACGCGTCGGCCAGGCTGATCCCGCAAGACACCACACGGGGCTCTGCCTTGGTGAACCGGGTGGTCAATCCTACGCCAAGGCACCTGAACTAGGGAGGAAGAAATGTTGAATTTCAAGACTTTGGCAGTCAGTGCCTCGGCTTTGGGGCTGCTAGCCTCGGCAGCGATCGCCGAGACGGTGATCCGCGTCCAATCGGTGATCCCGGCGCAGGCAGACGAAGTGTTCATGCTCCAGGAATTCGCCAATGACGTCGAGGCGCTCACCGGTGGTTCGGTCAAGTTCGAAATCCTGCCCGCGGGCGCTGTCGTTGGCGTACGCGAGACGCTCGATGCCGTGGATTCCGGCCTGATCGAAGGTGGTTTTGCCTGGACGCACTACTGGTCCGGCAAGCACCCCGCCGCGATGCTCTTCGGATCACCCGTGGCCGGCGCAGGTGTCGGGATCGACAACATCGCGTTCCTGTCATGGTTCCAGTACGCGGGCGGCAAAGAGCTCTATGACCGCCTCTGGGACGAGATGGGCGTCAATGTGAAGGGCTTCATGCTTCAACCCGTCGGCCCCGAAGCCCTCGGCTGGTTCAGTGAGCCGATCGCGTCGATGGACGACTTCCGCAAGTACCGCTTCCGGACGCCGCCGGGCATTCCGGGCCAGACCTATAAGGACATCGGCGTGGCATCCGTGGCCATGGGCGGCGGGGACATTCTGCCCGCATTGGAAAAGGGCACGATCGACGCAGCCGAATGGTGCTGCCCGAAGCCCGACTCGGTCTTTGGCTTCCAGAAGGTGCTCAAGCACTACTACCTGCAGGGTCTGCACCAGGTGGTTGTGAATGCAGATCTCTACATCAACGGCGATGTCTATGACGGCCTCACGGATGCAGAGAAAACCGCCATCGAGGTTGCGGCGAACGCCTCGCTCTCCAAGGCGATGTCCTACCGCATCTACGAGAACGGCAAGGCGCTCAAGGACCTGACCGAGAACCACGGCGTGATCCTGCATGACACGCCCGAGGATTACTTCTCGGAGTACATGACCGCCGCCAAGGCAGCGCTCGAGACCAATGCGGCAGAGAACGAGTTCTTCGCCGAGGTCTGGCAGAGCCAGAAAGACTTTGCGGAGATCGCCGTTCCGTTCTGGGCCGGAGCACAGACGTCCAACGCCAATCTTGGCCGGGCCTTCGCAGACGGCCTGAAGTAAGGGCGCATGCCCCCTGAGGCCCCGGCACCGCCGCCGGGGCCTCTTTCCTGCACTGCAGCACCCAAGGAACATCCGATGGCCGATGAGGTGAAGCCGGGCGAGCTCGACATAACTGACGAGCTCATTGCCGAGCGCCGCGCAGAAGAGCCCGGGCAGACGCCCGAGGACATGACGCCCTGGCAGCGCCCGATCACGGCAACGATCGACGTCATCAACCTGTGGGCGGGCCGGATCATCTGCGTTCTGATGCTCCCGCTCATTTTCGCCATCGTCTACGAAGTCTTCTCGCGCAACATGTTCGCGATCCTGACCCAGAACGGGATGTCGGACGTCGCAATCGCATGGGGCTTCGGCCCGACCCTCTGGGTCTACGACGTCAGCCGCATGCTTGGCGGTGTCCTCTTCATGGCGGCTGCGGGCTACGCACTGATGCGCGGCGTCCATATCCGCGCCGATTTCCTCTATCGCAACTGGTCGCTCAAGACACAGGCGACGGTCGACGCGACGCTCTACCTAGCGTTCTACCTCCCGGCGATGCTCTTTTTTACATGGGTATCCGCCGAATACTGGCTCAAAGCGTTCATGAGTGGGGAGCAGGCGTCCGACTCCACATGGGCGCCGATCCTGTGGCCCGCGCGCCTGGCGATGCCCGTTGGCGCTTTCCTGCTCTTCTTGCAGGGTTTCCCGGAGCTCTTTCGCGCCTTTCACCAAATGGGCAAGGCGCGTGAGAGGATCTTCCTGCGTATCCTGCCGATCTACGCCGTCGCCCTGACAGCGGTCACGATCAGCGTCTTCTTTCCCGATGTCCTGCCGCTCGGAGACATATGGGAGGGCGTGTTCGGCGATGGTCCGGGCATCGACAAGCCGACCATCGGGCTGATTATGCTCGGCGTGATGCTCTTTGCGATTTTCATCGGGTTTCCGATCTCGTTCACGCTTATCTTTCTTGGCTTCGTGTTCGGGACTTGGGGCGCGAACTTCAAGCTCGCAACCTTCCTCATGACGCTGCAGACGAACTCGGTCATGCTGTCGGATCAGCTTGTCGCCGTGCCGCTCTTCATCTTCATGGGGATCGTCATGGAGCAGGCAGGGTTGATGGAGCGGCTCTTTCAGGCTGTTCAGATGATGATGAGCCGCACCCGCGGTGCCCTCTTCATCGCCGTCCTGTTCGTGTCGACCATCTTCGCTGCAGCGACCGGCATCGTGGGCGCGTCGGTCACGATCCTCGGGATCATGGCCGCCCGGACGATGAACAAGTCGGGCTACGACGTAAGGCTGGCCGCTGGCACCATCACGGCGGGCGGTACTCTGGGCATCCTGATCCCGCCGTCGATCATGCTGATCGTCATGGGGCCCGTGCTTGAGGTGCCGGTCACGGATCTCTTCCGCGCCGCGATCATCCCCGGGGTGATGCTGGCGGGGCTCTACCTGCTCTATGCACTCGGGCGATGCATGTTGAATCCGGATTTGGGCCCGATCCTGCCACCCGACGAGCAGCCCGAGACGTCGCGCTACTACCTCCTCGAGGTCGTGATCGTGATGGCCTCGCTCGTGTTCCTGATCTGGCTTATCACGCGCGGGATCACGACGGGGTTCGGCTTCCCGCTTGGGGGTATCGTCGTCCCGCTGGCATGGATCGCGGTGATGTACGCGGCCTATGTCGCGCTCGACAAGGCACGGCCCGGCGGCTTCTACTTCTCGCCGCTCTGGTACGAGTTCTTCATGGGCCTCGTCCCTCCGACCGTGCTGATCGCCTTTGCCCTGGGCTCCATCCTCGCCGGGTGGGCGACACCGGCGGAAGCCTCCGCCTGCGGAGCCTTCGGCGCGATGCTGCTGTCGATGCTCTACCGCAAGTTCACGATCCCCGGGCTCTATGATGCGCTCATCAAGAGCCTCGAGATCACCGTGCTGATCATGTTCCTCGTGGCGGCATCCAATTTCTTCGGCGCCGTCTTCTCGAACCTCGGCACACCGAAGATGCTGACGGAGCTCTTGCTCGGCCTCGATATGTCCCCGGTCCTGGTGCTGCTCCTCATCATGGCGCTGATCTTCCTGTTGGGCTGGCCGCTGGAATGGGTGCCCATCGTGCTGATCATCGTGCCGATCCTGATCCCGACGGTGACCTCCCTCGACCTTGGCTTCGAAAATCCGAACGACCTCTTGATCTGGTTCGCGATCCTCGTGGCGGTCAACCTGCAAACAGCATGGCTCAGTCCGCCAGTGGCGCTCTCTGCCTATTTTCTGAAGGGCGTCGTGCCAGAGTGGGACCTGCGCGACATCTACCTCGGGATGATGCAGTTCATGGTCATCCAGGTGATCGGCCTGATCCTGATCTTCCTCTTCCCGCAGATCGCGCTGTGGCTGCCCCGAGTGATGGGCGGGTAGCAGCGCATGGACCAGACCCGCCCAACGGCCGCCTGTCTCAAGTGGCCCCCGAGCACGCCGAGACCGCGAAGCGACGCCTCAGGACGCCGCGCGCAAGATCAGGCCATCAAAGGAGGAGACGGATGTACAAGACCATTCTCGTAGCGATGGCGTTGGATCATGACGTCTCTCCCTTCCTTCTCAGCCTCGCGCGATCCATGCTCGTGCCCGATGGAACGATCCAGGCGCTTCATGTTCTGGAGGAGCCGCACGGGATTGCAGCGGCGAGGTTGCGCGAAGATCTTCTTGATGAGGGATTGCAACGCGCAACGACGCTCTTTCAGTCCAAGCTGTCGGATCATCCCGATGTCACTCCGAGGATCGTCACAGGCCACGTCTCGCGCACCATTCTGGGGGTCGCGGAAGAGACCTCTGCCGACTGCATTGTCATGGGGTCCCACCGGCCCGGAATGGTCGACTATTTCATCGGGTCAACAGCGGCCCGCGTTGTCCGGCACGCGACGTGTTCGGTGCACGTCTACCGGCAGGGTTAGAGTACGCGCACCGTCGGCAACACCGGGCCTCGATCAGCCCGCTTGCCCTGTCGGAAGGGCGCAGTTTTCTCGGACCGGTCGTTGTGTGTTGCGGTTGGGCGAACTGAACCCGCGAGAGAGCGGGGTGTCTGCGAGGCACGTCTTCGCCCAAGGCGCGGAAACGAGGTTCGACAAGGAGGGGCGAAGGATGCGTTGGCGTGAGCCCGGGCCCCGTCGCCCTCACATGAAGGCGTGGCGGATCTTCTCCTCGAACCCATGAGCATGTGCCCGTCACCATCGATCCGAGAGGCCCCGTTGCGGCGCTGGAGAGGTTATCGCCCGCGACGGTATGTTGCCCGGAGAAGACCGGCGCGCACTGAGGCCCTGCCCAAGGCGCCCGCTCGCGTTTTTTGAGCGCGTTGCTGTTGGCCGTCATCGCGGACGGCGAAATCGTTTGCGAATTCCAGAATGCCGTCGGCAACAGTCGCAAAGGCGGCGACTCCGAACCGTCGAACCGTCGAACCGTCGAACCGTCGAACCGTCGAACCGTCGAACCGTCGAACCGTCGAACCGTCGAACCGTCGAACACCGCGTGTCCCACCCGTCCGGCCTTCGCAAGGGCAGATTGGAAGCATGACTGGCTCAACCGCCTTCAGCCATGCTCCGCTTGCCAAACCACTGCGAAAACTACCGCAAATCGGTCAGCGCTTGGCCTTCCAGACGACGAAGCCATAATCGCCATAGAGCTTCTCGACCACCGCGGCCGGGTACTCCTCATCGCCCTTCGGGATATCGACGGGGACAACACCGACGCTGTCGTCGTCGTCATCCTCATCGTCATCCTCGTCGCTGAGCATTGGACGGCGAACACGGATGGCTGGGCCTGCGGTCAACTTGGCAAACGCGTCAGCGAGCCTGTCGGAGTCCGATCCCTCCACGTCGACCCGCAGGGTCGCGGCTCCGTCGGCCGCGAAATCCGCATGGGCAAGAGGGCGAAACTGGTCCCCCTCGTTGACACCGATCACATAGGACTGCTGCATCGCCTCTGTCTCCGATCTGGCCGCCGGCTCGGCGGCTGCGCATTGGGCGACCGCGAACGCGCCGGCCGCGAGCATCGCGGTCCAGCGCCTGCCGTGGCGCTCAGTGGTCATGTCCGTCATGCTTGTGCGAGCCTGGTCCCGAGCCCGAACCGGACCCTGATCCAGATCCGGATCCCGAACCGCCGCCACTGCCCTTCAGACCCTGCTGCACCTCGTCGCCCATCCGGCGCGAATGCGCCTCCGATGGCTGTGTCAGGTACACTTCCTTCCACTGTTTCTTGCTGACCTTGCCCTTGTACTCGCGCGCAAGATAGAGCGCCTTGGCCTGATCGTAGTTCGGATGACCGGGTTTGAGCGTCTCGGCTTCGTATTGCTCGATCAGCAGCCGCTGGTGCCGGTGGCCGATCTCGTGCGCCACCGTGTCGGCCAGCTCGCAAAAGCCATCGTCCGTGTTCGGGTGGTTCTTGTTCTTGAGGCTGACGTACATCTTGTTCTTGGAGTGGGTGTAGCGCCCGTATCCGTCCGGATCGTCGTCATCCTCCCAAAACTCGATCTCCGGAATCCCCACGTCCCAGCCTTCCTCGCCCGCCGGGATTTCGGCGAGCTTGCGCACCGCGGCTTTGCGCTGTTCCGCCGTCATCGAAGGCCAGTCGGTGCGCATTTTCTGGAACTCGGGGTCGTTCTTGTACTTGTCGACGATCTTGTCGCGGACCTTCTTGTCCTCCGCTTCGAAGGCCGGGTCCACCGAGCCGCGCTTGACCGCGTCGGTGCCCTCGGTGTTGCCCCAGATCCGGGTCATCGCCTCGTGGTCCGCGTCCGAGAGATCCCAACTGTCGATCATCGTCTCGGCGAGCATGTTCCGCGCCTCGGTCGGCAGGTTCTTGACCTGCTCGTCGCTCATCCCATCGATGATCTTGCGCGCCTCGTTGTCGCCCTTGAACATGCTGGCGGCTTCGATGCGTTTGCGGATCAGGTAGACCTGCTCAAGCTCCTTCAGAAGCGCCGTGGCCGTGGTCACGTCCTCGCGCGCCTTTGCCAGATCGCCCGAGCCGCTGAGCGCCGAGTCGATCGAAGCAACAAGGCTGTCGATCTGGGCCTTCTTGGGCGATTCCGCGTCGGCGAATTCCCCGAGTTTCGTCTTGATGCCTTTCAGGAGCTTGGTGATTTCCTCCTTCAGGGCTTTCTCGTGCTTGTCGAGCAGCGTCTCGAAATTGTCGATCGCGGTCTCGACGTCCTGCACGGCCTTGGTCGCGCCTTCCCAGTCCTCTTCGGTCGCGACAGCGTCGACCTGCGCGACACCCGCGATGACGATCGCCTTTTGGGCTTCAAGCTCAGCGTACGTGCAGCCCTCGACCTGAGGCATCCGCGCATCCATCGCCTTGCGGGCGGTTTCGTAGTCGGCGCGCTTGGCATCTTCGGCTTCTGCCATCTCTTCGAGCGTCGCATCGATCGCATCGAGCTTGGTGAGCGCTGTGTCGTAGTCGTTCGCCGCAACGGCGGTTTCCATCTCGCCCTGACACCTCGCGAGACTCGCCACCAGATCGGTCAGATAAGGCTTGCGCGGATCCGAGACGCTGGCTTCCACGAGGCGTGGCGTGAGATCGGCAAGCCGGGTGTCATACTCCACGCGGGAGGCGATCGCGGCCTCGTATTCGACGAGCGCTTTGTCCAGGCTTTCCTGTTCGGCGAGCGCGGTCTCGTAATCCTGCGTTTCGGCGGCCCCGCGCATCCGGCCCTCGGCCGCGGTAATCTCGGCCTGAATGGATGCGAGATCGGCGTACTCCGAGCTGGAACAGGCGCCGAGGCGTGGCTCGATGGTGGCAAGCGTCGTCTCGTACTGGTCGCGCATGGCACCCAGGCGCTCGGTTTCCGCCTCAAGCTGACCGAGCTTCTGGTCCAGCGTGCCGAGATGCGCGGTGGCACCAGCATAGTCCTGCGCTTCGGCAGCGGTCTGTGCCTGGGTGTCGAGCGTGTCGACCTCGCCCTGCAGCGCCTCGACACCGGCAAACTCGCAAACGCGCGATTCCGCCAGACGCGGCTCGATGCCGGCGCGGGCGGCGTCGTATTCGGCGCGGGCGGCTTCGGCGTCAGCGATGGCGGCCTCGGCGCCTTCAAGCGCCGCCCCGGCCTCAGCGAGCGCCGTGCCCGCTGTCACGAAGTCGCGCGCTGCAGCAGCAGTGTCGGCAGACCCGAGATGGGTTCGGACCTGCTCAAGCGGCCCTGTCACGGCCTCCGTGGCGTGCCCGCCCGCGCCCGCCTCTGTAAGCCGGCCCTCAAGCTCCGGACGCAGCCGGTCATGCTCTTCCTTGGCCGCCTTCTGGCGGAGATAGTCCTCGTGGATGGGCGCCATGCGGGGCAGCGCGGCATCAAGCGCTGTCGTTGCTTCCTTCCAGCTCTCCCCACCCGCGTAGCCTGCGATCTCAGTGACAGCCGGCGCGACCGAGCCGTGCTCCGGGTGCTGGAAGTCAGCAAGTTCGGAAAGCTGGGATTGGAGCGTCGCGTAGTCACCAGCCCGGCCCATCCATTCCTGCCGGTTGGCCTCGATCTCCGCCCGAATACGGGTGATCGCGCTGCGAACCTGCTCGATCTTGCCTTTGACGACGTCGAGCTGCGCCTGCTCTCCCGCGTCGATCTCACCATCGGCCATGAAGCGGGTGCGCAGCGTCACTTCCTGCTGGGTTAGAATGTCGATCTGGCCCTCGGCCTTCTCAATCTTCGCAATCCTCGGGTTCATTTTGGTCCTCAGCGGGCGACACCTGCGCCTTCCCCTACGGTATCGTCCAGCGAATCGCGCGGCTGAGTCAACTACGCCAACCGTCCAGCTGCGTTACGCCGCGCACCGCGCGGGGCTCCCCCGATGGCGCGTGCCCGCCGTTTGCCGGATCGGATTTCGCCACGTGGGCAGCGCAGCGCATGGGAGCCGCGCTTGAGGATCAGCCCCGGGTCGCGCGCGCGGCGAGGCTCAAATGCTCCCGTTGCACGGGTTTTGCATGGGTAGAAGAAGGGCAGAACACCGCAGTGCGAAGTGGGGTGGCGCAGCATGGTTCGACGCGTTGTCTTTGGCCAAGAAGGCCAGAGCGGCGCGCTCCGATTAGAACGGCTCAGGCATCAGGGCGGGCTGGCAGATGAACTGCCATCCTCCCAAAGTACGGACCCCGAGCCGACGTACGATCCACCGCGGGCGCGCGCCATTGCGCGCCGCCTCCGTCTTTCAAGAGTCGAAGTGCAGTTCTCGACTCGGGCGAAGCGTTGGCCCTGCAGGACCGCGTTGGGGTCGCTGCCCCCGGAAGCGTTGATCTGGTGAGCCAAGCGCGCTTTTGGCGGATCCGTAGCTAAAGAAATGCCGCCTCAGGGTTCACCCTCAAGGAGTTCCGCCATCAGGGCGTCTACGCGCGCGCCCAGATCCTCGATGTCCGACAGGCGAGACTTGCGCTGCTCCTGCAGCGCCTCTTGGTCTTGCCCGGGCGCCGCCGCCGCTCCCTCCACCGGTTCCAGACCCAAGCCCTCGAGTTTCTGCAAGAGCAGCTTCACCGTTGCGCCGGCCTTGGATGGCTGTGACGCGGCCTGCGATTGTGCCGTCTGCGTCAGCTTGTCGAACATCTTCGACTGCTTGTCTGACATGGCGCTGCGCAGCCTTTCGACGGCGCTCAACGCGTCTTCGAGGTCTTGCTCGCTTGAGGCCTGGTCCTGCGCGTCTTCCACTCCGGGCGCAGCGGTGCCTGCCGCGGTTTCCTCGCCCTCTTCGTCCTCATCCGCATCCACGGCCTCCCCGGCGGGGCTGCGGATGACAACCGCGTACTTCTGCCCCTCGTCCCGGAGCTTGATCTTCAGCCGACGCGCGAGCGTTCCCGGCGGATCCTCCTCACAGGTCAGGACCACCTGCTTACCCTCGACGCTGAACGTCCCCCATGCTCCCTTCGCACTGCCACCAAGCCCCTTGGCCTGCTTGACCAGAATGCCCCAGTTCTTCCGGCGGTGCGTGACGAGAACAACGCCGCTATCGGCAAGCATACATGCGAAATTCAACGGCTTCTTGCGCGCCAGCATCAGCACGGTGGGCAGGTCGGAGGGCTCTTCTTCCTCGTCTTCCGTGTCTTCGGCGTCGATCTCTTCGTCGAGCGCTTCGCCCGTGTCGCCTTCGTCCGTGACTGCTGGCTGGTCGTCCTCCGGCGGCTCCTCCGCCGCTTCATCCGCGTCGGCAAGGGCCGTCATCTCCACCCGCATCGCCGCGCCCGCATCCGACAACAGCTTGCGGATCTGTTTCTCGAAACCGCCGGGCGGGTTGCCCTCGTAGGTCAGTACCAGCGTCTTCTGCTGGACCTCCATCTTGCCCCAGCAGCCCTTGCTGCCACCGGCCGACTTGGCAGACTTGCGCATCTGATCGGGAGACTTGACCTTGTCGGCCTCGAAAATGAGCCCGTCCTTCCCCGTCAGAATAGCAAAGCTCACGGGTTTCTTTCGGGCATCCGCAATCCAGCCCTTCACAGCGGCGGGGTCTACCCCGGCTGACTTGGTCGCCATAATGCGCCCTCCTGCACTACAATCCTTGACGAAGCGTAACCCATTTGAGTGATTCGATGCACCGGTCCGCGAAGTCCGCAACGTCGCGTCCTTCGGCGAGGCCCCATCCGACGTCAGTGGCAGGCCCTGCACGCGGATCACCCCGAGAGCGCGGCCGGGACGAGAATGCCTTCAAGAACCACATCGGCATGCATTGAGCACAACTCGCCCCAATCTCTCGGCCGACGAAACACCGGGAAATCCGAACACTCCCAGAGATATTCAGACTGGCATGTAAGGAGGGCTTGGTACCGCCTGCTAGGTTCGAACTAGCGACCTCTGGATCCACAATCCAGCGCTCTAACCAACTGAGCTAAGGCGGCACACTCGGTTTCCTAGCTTTCGTCACAGGCTGATGCAAGAGGGCCCGCGCAGTTCGCAACGCCTGTATCGCCCTTCACGCAGCCCACACGACGACACGGGCGCCAGCCGCTGACCGCCGTCCTTGGGCACGTCTTCGCGCATGTCGCGGAAAGTGCCGCAGCAGGCGGTCATGGCATCTGCAATGAGAAATGCCGGACGCTGAGCGCCCGGCATTTCTTTGATCCGTGTGTCGGGATCCCGCAGGTGCGGGCCCAGACTACCGCTGCTGTCTAGTTCGGGATCAGATCCGGAATGAACGTAACGATTCCCGGGAAGGTCCAGAGGAGCGCGAGCCCCAAGACTTGCACAAGGACAAACGGGATAACCCCGCGGTAGATGTGCCCCGTCGTGATCCCGGGCGGCGCGACGCCTCGCAAGTAGAAGAGCGCAAAGCCGAAGGGCGGTGTCAGGAACGACGTCTGAAGGTTGACCGCGATCATGATCGTCACCCACTTCGGATCGAGCGTTCCGCCGTAGATCACCGGGCCCACGATGGGTACCACGATGTAGATGATCTCGAGGAAGTCGAGCACGAAGCCGAGCACGAAGAGCACCAGCATCACGATGAGGAACGCTACCATCTCGTTGTCGAAGCTGCGCAGCCACTGCTGGATGTAGTGCTCGCCCCCGAAGGAGATCAGCGTCAGGTTCAGGATCTGCGAGCCGATCAGGATGGCAAAGACCATCGCCGTCACCTTCGCCGTCTCCTGCACCACTGGCGTCAGGACCGACCGTGTCCAGAGCACCCAGCACGCGTACCCGAGGCCGAAGAGAGCGTAGAGGTAGGCAGCCTGCGCAAAGACATAGGCAACCCAGTTCTCGAAGCCTGCGGCGTCCGTATTCACGCGCAGGTCGAAGTTCACCCCGATCAGGATCATGATCATGATCGCAAAGGCGCCCTGCACGATGATCTTGCCGGACTTGTCCGCCTCGCTGAGAAGCCGATACGCCGCCAGAAGGATTGCGCCACCCGCGCCGAGCGCTGCTGCCGGCGTCGGGTTGGTGATGCCGCCCAGAATCGAGCCGAGAACGGCGACGATCAGCACAAGCGGCGGGAACACCACCTTGAGAAGCTCCGACTGCCCCATCATCGGGACCGCAGCGCGCAAGCCGTAGAGGACCATGCCAAACGGAATGAGCAACCACAGGAATCTCGTGCCCGGGGACATCAGCGGATCCATCACGGCGGCGTCGATGAAGAGCGCCAGTGCGACCCCTGCACCGCCCACGATCAAGGGTGTCGGATCCGCGGAAGGAACGATCCCACGCGCGACCGACAGCAGGATTGCGAAGATCAGGAAGCCCAGGGCAAGGCCCATTCCGATGGGCGGAATGCCTGCGATGGCAGCCTCGGTCTTTGTCGCCAATTCCTCTTCGGTGAGTTCCACCACCTCGGTCGGGCCACCGGCATTGTCGATCTGCTCCTGCTCGGCAATGGCGCGGTCCCACGCGGCCTGGCCGTGAAGGTCGACCATGGCGGCCTCACACTGTTCAGAGACGTTCGTGCGAAGCGACGCGCGGTCCGGCGCATCGGAGAACGCACCGACGGTGACCGTTTGCGAGCCGATGAGGCCAGCCGACCCGAAGATCACCAGCGCCACGATCATCGCGGAAGGCACCCCCAGGAGCCACGTCAGGCGCTCGCCCGGCGTGCTGGCAGATCCCGAAGCAACCGTGCCGTCGTCTTCAAAAACGACCGGCGGCGCCTTGGACGGCTGGTAGAGCGCATAAGTAAAGGCAAACGCCGCATACAGACCGGCGAGCATCAGGCCGGGCACAAGCGCCGCCTGGAAGAGCGTGCCGACCGACAGCACCGCGGGCTGACCGAGGAAGGTCAGCGCATCCGAGCACCCTGCGAGCTGTGCTCGTGTCTCCTGCGCTGTGGAGTAGAGGTCTCCGACGAGCGTCCCCAGCAAAACGATCACGATCGAAGGTGGAATGATCTGGCCCAGCGTTCCCGAGGCTGCGATCACCCCGGTTGATAGCTCCGGTGAGTAGTTGTTTCGGAGCATGGTCGGCAGGGCGAGCAGGCCCATGGTCACGACGGTCGCGCCGACGATCCCGGTGGAGGCGGCAAGGAACGCACCCACGACGACAATGGAGACCGCAAGACCACCTGGCAGTGGGCCGAAGACGCGCGCCATGTTCGTCAGAAGGTCTTCGGCAATGCGCGACCTCTCCAGCGTAATGCCCATCAAGACGAACATCGCCACGGCGAGCAGCGTCTCGATGGACTGGCCCGCGAGCACGCGCTCGTTGATACGGTTGACGACGAACGACAGGTTCCGGTCGAGCGCGGTTTCCCAACCGCGCGGGAACACGGGTTCCTCAATCCGTGGCAACTCCGGGAAGCGGAAGACCGAGATCGCTTCTTGTCGGACCCCTTCGGCCACAAGCGCGGCGTATTCGGCACTCGAGGTGTCGATCGCCTGGTGAATCAGCAAGCCCGCGCTATCCAGCGCTGCGATGATGCCGAACGAAATTATCCCTGCTCCGCCAATGGCGAACGCTACCGGAAAGCCCGAAAGGATCGAGGCAAACAGAGTCAGGAATACGATGATGAGGCCGACTTCGACCCCGTCCATACCGAACAACATGGCTTAGGTCGCCCCCGAGTGGATTTCGTGTTGTTTTTCTTCTGAAGGGTCGCCGAGGATGTCGCGGTCGACGTTCTTTCCTTCGGATTGTTCTCCCTCGCGGTATTCCGCAATCGAGCGCCAGAGCATCGACACCGCTTGCAGGAAGACGAGGGCCGCAAAGAGCACCAGAAGGATCTTGAAGAGGAAGTAGGCCGAGAAGCCTTGCGGGGAGAAACCTGTCGTCTCGACGTTCCATCGCAGGATCTGGGCCCGCTGGATCAGACGGTCGAGCTCGTCAGACGCGGAAGGCGCCGGCAGAATGAGGTGACGCCACAGGAAGAACCAGCCGAAATGCCAGATCAGCAGGGACATCGGCATCATGAAGATAACCGCACCGACCATGTCGATGATCTTTTTGGTGCGGAAGCTGACGGAGGCGTACACGATGTCCACGCGGACGTGGCCGCCCTGAACGAACGTGTAGGAGACGCAGAGCGCGACGAGCATCGCGTTGTAGAGCTTGAGCCCCTCTGACCACCAGGACACGTCGAAGGTCACGGCCGTTCCGAGACCGATGGAGATCTGGCTGACGGCAAAGATCCGCTGCACAAAGACAACGACAATCTGCTGCAGAACCATCAGGAGGCCGGCCCAGGCCGCAACGCGCCCGACCGTATTGGCCGTTCCTTCCAGAACCCGCACGCCACCCCACATGAAGTTGGGCCGCCACAAGCCGATCAGCGTCAACACAATCAGCGTGTTGAACACCACGAAGAAGAACTCGACCGATGCCCCATAATACACAAATCGAACGATGGATTCACCGTTCGACCAGTCCAGCCAGGACTGCATATTAATGATGGCTGCGAAGAAGTTTACGAAACCCAGCAGGATCTGCTGGAAAAACCAGACGAGCGCGTCGAGCATCGTCCCCCCATCCGGCGCGCTACGGGCGCCTTTCTCGAAGGTGCTGTTGCGCCCTCGTCGTTGCCTCAAGCATCGCCCTGGCGCGCAGGGCGATGCTAGTCTTATGGCTGGGCTGGTCAGGGATTACCCTGTGGCCGACCGCCGCGTTCAGGGCATTAGCCTGCGTTCACGCGGTTCCGCTGACGCAGATACTCGCCGTCCGCCTGCTCGTACCAGGATGCGGATTCCGTGATCGAGGCAAAGTAGCTCTCGGCCGTTGCGGCGTAGATCGGGTCGCCCATGTTCTCTTCGCGAACTTCGGCGGCTGCCGAGCCAAACGCATCCCACACGTCCTCGGGGAACTGACGCACGGTGACGCCCTGACCCTGCAGGCGGGCGAGCGCCGCGCCGTTCTCGGCCAGTGCGAGCGCGGTGTTGTTGGCGAAGACAGCCTTGGCCGCGACCTCGATGATCTTCTGGTGTGCCGGCGACAGATCGTTGAAGACGTCGAGGTTGACAGCCGACGTCAGGACCGAGCCGGGCTCGTGGAAGCCGGAGGCGTAGTAGATGTTGGTGATTTCCTGGAAGCCCATGCGCTCGTCGGCATAAGGGCCAATCCACTCCGCACCGTCGATCGCACCCGAGGACAGCGCCTGGTAGATCTCGCCGCCGGGAATGTTCTGCACCGACGCGCCAAGGCGGCCGAGCACCTGACCACCCTGACCGGGCATCCGGAAGCGCAGACCCTGCAGGTCGTCAGCGGAGTTGATTTCCTTGTTGAACCAGCCGCCGGGCTGCATCGCGGTACAACCGCAAGCAAACGACTTGATGTTGAACAGGTCGCCCAGCTCGTGGTGCAGCCCCTGGCCGCCGCGGTGGTAGTACCAGTTCGCGAATTCCTGAGCCGTCGCGCCAAAGGGCACGGACGTGTAGAACGCGAATGCCGGGTGCTGGTTGAGGAAGTAGTAGTCCGCCGAGTGGTACATGTCCGCCTGGCCAGACGACACGGCGTCGAACACTTCGAACGCGCCAACGAGCGAGCCGGCCGGCTTCTTCTCGATGGTCAGCGAGCCACCGGACATGGCGTTGACGAAGTCGACCATCAGCACAGCGGCGTCGTCGAAGATCGCGAAGCCGTCCGGTACCGAGGTGACCATCGTGAGCGTGCGGTTGCCCTGGGCAATCGCAGGCGCTGCCAGCGTCGTTGCCGCAGCCGCTGTGCCCCCGAGGGCGGAGGTTTTCAGAAAAGAACGACGATCCATTTAGGACCTCCCCTTTAAGTCATGGAAGTGGCCCGTTGGACCGGGCCGGTTCTTGTCAAGTGCGCGGACACTACTCATCCGCGTAAAAAAGGCAAACAGGAATGGCAGCCGTTAGGGCTATCAGATACTCCAATTGCATCTTTGAGAGTGGTCAAACGGTTGTCAGTGCGGCATTTCCTCTAAGTCACCTTCTCAATTCCGCCCAGGCCAACAGCGTGCCGTTTGCGCTATCTGAATACCCACCAAGCGCCGCAACCCAAGAGAGGGGCCCATGTCGTCTCCCGTATATGCCTCCATCATGCTCGTCGCCGGGATCGGGATCCCCGTTCTGGCGGCGCTGAATGGCGGTCTCGGCCGCCATCTCGCGAGCCCGGTGGGCGCCTCGGTGATCCTGTTTCTCGTGGGCTTGGCGGTCACCCTGCCCCTCCTCGCCTGGACAGGATCAGGCGCGATGGCACGTGTCCTCGATGCGCCGCGCCATCTGCTGCTCGGCGGGGTGCTCGTGGCGTTCTACGTTGTCTCCATCACAACCATCGCGCCGCGCTTTGGCGTCGGCAACGCGGTGTTCTTTGTCCTCCTGGGTCAACTGATCTCAGCCGCGATCATAGATCGCTACGGCCTCTTCGGGGCGCTCCCCGCGCCGATCACGTGGGAGCGCGCCCTGGGGATCGCCTTGATGGCTGCCGGGGTCGCCCTGACACAGCGCGGCTGACGCACCGGGGCAATCAAGCCCGCACGCGCGGATGCGGTTGGACCGTCAGGTGTGCCCAGCCCGGAGGGCGTCGGCCCACCCAAGGCGGGTTTGGCGGCCAAGCGTGAAGGTGTTTGGCACCCGCTCGACCGATGGGACGCTCTCCCTACGCAAAGCGAGGCGACCATGCGCAGTCTGCCAAAAAACCGCATCTGCCTAATGGATGAGAACGAGGCTGAAGCCGCCGCGCGGTTCTACACGGAGACGTTTCCAGACAGCGCGCTTGGAAAGTTCAGCTCTGCGCCCGGCACGACACCGCCCCAGGTCGTCGTTGTGAAAATGACAGTGTTGGGCCTGCCCTGCATCGCTGTGAACGGCGGGCCGCACTTCCGTCACGGTGAGGCCTTTTCCGTCCAGGTCATGACAGAGACACAGGACAAGACAGATAGGTACTGGAACGCCATCGTCAGCAATGGTGGCGCGCAGAGCCAATGCGGGTGGTGCACCGACAGGTGGGGGATCTCATGGCAGATCACCCTGCGCGCCCTGACCGAAGCCATCGCCGCCGGGGTGCCGAGGCAGAACGCGCCTTCAGCGCAATGCTGTCGATGCAAGCGATCGACATCGCGGCCATCCACGCCGCGCGCCGGAACGCCTCCTGACCGTCGGCTCTACGCCTCCGCGATGAGCCGACCCCCATCAAGCCTCAGGATCCGATCCATCCGCCGGGCAAGCTCCGGATTGTGGGTTGCAATGAGCGCAGCAAGCCCGGTTTCCCGCACCAACCCCATAAGGACGTCGAACACCGTGTCGGAGGTCGTGGGATCGAGGTTGCCCGTCGGTTCGTCCGCCAGCAGCAGGTGCGGCCCGTTGGCCAGCGCCCGGCAAAACGCCACCCGCTGCTGCTCACCGCCGGACATCTCGGCCGGACGATGCGCCGCACGCTCCGCCAGCCCGACCGACGCCAGCAAAGCCTGCGCCCGCGCCTCGGCATCCCCGGGTGAGACACCGGCGGCGAGCTGCGGCAGCACGATGTTCTCGGCCGCCGAGAACTCCGGCAGCAGGTGGTGAAACTGGTAGATGAACCCGACAAGATCGCGCCGGGCCACCGTTCGCTCTGCATCTCCGCGCGAGCCCATCTCCCGGCCCCCAAGCCAGATCTCCCCGGCATCCGCCGTGTCCAGCAGCCCGGCAATGTGCAGCAGCGTCGACTTGCCCGCACCCGAGGGGGCAACCAGCGCCACAACCTCGCCTGCCGCGATCTGCAGGCTGGCCCCGTCGAGCACGGGCACCTCGCCCGGCAGGCCGCGATTGTACGCCTTGGCCACCGCCCGAAGATCGAGAACAGGCGCTGCCTCACTCATAGCGCAGCGCCTCGACAGGGTTCATCCGCGCCGCACGCCGCGCCGGAAAGATCGTCACGACGAACGAAAGGCCGAGCGACAACGCCACCGCAGACATCACGTCGCCGAACTGCAACTGCGCGGGCAGCGCATAGATCCCGCGGATCGACGGATCCCAGACCCCGCCGCCCATCGCCCAGTTGATGAACGAGAAGATCGGGTCGATGTAGAGCGCGAAGAGGCACCCGAGGACGACGCCCGCCACCGTGCCCACAACCCCGATCGAAGCACCACACAGAAAGAACACCCGCAGGACAGCGCCTTCCGTCAGCCCCATCGTGCGCAGGATACCGATGTCGCGCCCCTTGTTCTTCACCAGCATGATGAGGCCGGAAATGATGTTCATGGCCGCGATCAGAACGAGGATCGACAGGATCACGAACATCACGTTGTCCTCGACCTCCAGCGCCCTGAGAAAGGCGCCCGACGCGTCCCGCCACGTCCAGATCAGCGTCCGCTCTCCGCCCGCTCGGAGCAGATCGATCGTATAGGAATTGACGTTGTCGGGGTCGGCGACCATGATCTCAAGCTCGTCCGCCGCCCCCTCCCGATTGAAATACGCCTGGGCCTCTTCGAACGGCATGTAGAGCCGCGTTCGGTCGATATCCCAGCGCCCGGCCTGAAAGATATACACCACCTCGTAAGTGCTCACCCGGGGCGAGGTCCCAAAGGGCGTGCGCGCCCCATCAGGAGAGATCAGGCGGATGCGATCCCCCGGGTTGAGGCTGAGTTCCTGCGCCACGCCCCAGCCGACAGCGACGCCGTCGCCGTCGCCGAAGCGGGCAATATCGCCACGCGATTGCTCTGGGCGGGCAACCCGCGGGATAGTGCCGAGGTCCTCTGCGGTGATCCCGATGACCTCAACACCGGCATTGCGCCCGCCCGCGCTGGCCATCACCTGCCCCTTCACCAGTGGCGCAACCCGCGTCACACCCTCGACAGCGCGCACCCGCTCGGCCATCTCGGCGAAGTCCCGGATCGTCCTGTCCTGCTGCCCCGTCTCCGACACGGCGACCGCGTTATAGACGGTGACATGGGCGTTCGCGCCAAGGATCGTATCAACAAACTCGGCCCGGAAGCCCGATCGCACGGCCAAAGTCACGATCAAGGCGAAGACCGCAAGGGTGATCCCGACAAGAGAGATCCACGTCATCACGCTCACACCGCCTTCCGAGCGCCGGGCCCGCAGGTAGCGCCACGCGATCATCCATTCATAGCGGGCAAAGGGAGGCGGGCTGTTAGCCAAGGTGGTCGTCCGTTCCAATGAAACCGAGAGGAGTGTCGGCGAAGACAATCGGCGCGCACAGCGCCCCCGCTCTCTTGGCGCTATGATGGCCGAGGGTCAACCAACCGCCGCGCGCGCCTCGCACCAGGCCAATCCCGCGCCCTCCTCAAAGGCCAATGCCATCAAGTACAATCACCCCCCATTCATTGTGCTGCAAATATCCTGCGGGGGTCCGGGGGTGCAAAACCCCCGGCGCTCGGGCATTTTCTCTTTGCCCGTGGTGGAAGCACACCTCAGCGCGCACCTGCGGTCCATAGCTGCCGCACTTCGCGAGATGTTCCGCGCTCAATCGAAGGGCGAAACTGGCGGGGGAAGTCCCTCCCAGCCCTGCCGTCATCACGCCAAGATCAACGCGTGCCGAAGCACTGACCGAAAGTCACGCCGTCGTGCGTTCGCCGACACCCCATCACGTGGAGGCCATGCTGGCTCGGATTCGCAAGAGCCATTCGCAGTCTTGGAAAGTCATGTCCCGCGCCACGGCGCGCCACGGGGGCGCCTAGCCCTCTGGAACGCGTTTGCGCAACCGCAAAACATTGGGGCCGCGGTCGAACACACCCTCGTCCTTGCGGGCCAGAAGCCCCGGAAGGATTGCACCGGCGACGATCTCGCGCACGAGGTCCCGTCGGCGCTCTTCCGCCGTCTTTTCAGAGAGCTCACGTTCACGCATACGGCGGCGCCTCTGTCGGTCAACGGGTTTCATTATGCCCCACATTCTGGAGCGACGGCTAGCCGCCCCGTTCATTCTCGTATGCCCGGCCAAATCGGCTCAGGGTTGTGCCAGATTAGGCAACCATCGAGCCCGCGGCTTTGACCCGCATCAAGTTTCAACCTACATCATAAGCGCCGCAGCGCCCCTGCGGCATTCCCGACATGTGGCATCATCCCGCCTGCAATCGCGCTCCAACGCGTCCCACGCACCTGCCCCAAAACCGCCGGTAGCGTCGTGGCGCATGCACCTGAGAGCGGGCCCGGCGCGCCGCTCAGGCGAGCCCCAGGCCCGCGCGCCAGGTCGCGTATCCGGCGACCTGTTCGCCGGTCAGATTGGCCCGCGCCACCATCCGCGTCTGGATCGAGAACACGATCGCGCCCGTCCGTGGGAGCTTCCGCAGACATTGCCGCTCGGACCGCAGATAGGGCCCGTTCGGATCGCTGTGGGCCGTCGGATCCGCTTCCCGCTGGGGCGTGAAGATGTCCGGAGCCGGAGAGGGATGACAGTTCATCCGCATCAGCATCACGCCGGGCCGAAGGCCATCGAACATCCGTTGCACCCGTCGGCGCACGTTCTCGTCGAACTCCGCCGATGGCTTGTGAATGCGCCCCATCGGGCGCCCCAGTTTCTCGTCGAGCGACCAATGCGCGGGAAAGCAAAGAACCGCAGCGGTCAGGGCATGCTCCTCGACGCTGGGCAGGCGTTGCAGAATGCACAGATCCTCCGCCACCAGATGACCGAGCGTTCCGAGGGGATCGGACCGCTCCAGCGGAACACGCGTGCCGTCCGGGCGACCGACATCTGTGTTCGTGACATCGAAGTCGGCACGCTCGGCAAGGGCCGCGAGGACCGTCCCGTAGAGCTCCTCAAGCGGCTCTTCGGCCCTGTCAGTCACCCCGATGACCGACGCCCGCGCCCCACGAATGAGCGCTGAGCGGAGCGCCATCTGCCCGGCATAGGCGTCATCGACCGTGAGCCAGGTCTCCGGCGTGCAAGGGCGCGTCCCGGGCAAGCCAGCCGTCTGCGCAACGTCCCAAGGAGCGCTTGCAAGCTTGGATTGCAGAACGGCGGGGCCAGTCACCTGCGCAACGAGGTCCGGGATGACGTGCGCGTCTTGTGCCATGTGCCTCTGCCACCTCGTGATACGATCGAAAGCCCTACACCGAGGCTGCGCGCCGAGCCACCCTTGGCGCGCGCAGGGTTCTCACGCATCGCGCTCTTACCCGCAGCAGTACCAAAAAAGCGACGCGATGCGCCGCAAACAGGCATGCTCGCCGGCAAGGGTGGGGGAACCCTCGGTATACGGAGGTGGACCATGAACATTCATTCCCGCGATCGCCGGAAAATCGACCCTACGCGCGGCGCGCTCTTACCGGACAATACGCCGAACGATGCCGACCGGGTCGAGATCGGCCCCACGCAGCTCGCGTTCGACGAGTGGGCCGAAGCGGGGCTCGCGCTGCCGGATCTGCAGGCCATGCGCCGCTTTCGGTGGGAACGTCTCACCAGTCAGATCGTCGACCGTGATCTCGCGGGGCTCCTTGTCTTTGACCCGCTCAATATCCGCTACGCCACCGACAGCACCAACATGCAGCTGTGGAACATGCACAACCCGTTTCGCGCCTGCCTGATCTGCGCGGATGGCTACATGGTCATGTGGGATTACAAGCTCGCGCCGTTTCTCAGCGAATTCAATCCTCTGGTGCGCGAAGCACGCGGTTCGGCGTCGATGTTCTACTTTTCGACCGGTGATCGCACGGCCGACGCGGCTGCCGCTTTTGCCGCCGAGGTCGACGAAGTGGTGCGCGCGCACGCGCCCGGCAATCGCCGCCTCGCGGTCGACAAGATCATGCTCGCCGGTGCACGCGCGCTCGAGGCGCGGGGGCTGGAGTTGCACGACGGAGAGGAAGTCACCGAGAAAACCCGCGTCATCAAGGGGCCGGACGAGATCCTGGCCATGCGCTGCGCGATCCACGCCTGCGAGCGCTCGATGGAGGCCATGGAAGCCGCCGCGCGCGAGGGCGTGCCAATCGGCGGTTCGACCGGCAAGGGCATGAGCGAAGATGAAATCTGGGCCGTGCTGCACGCCGAGAACATCAAGCGCGGGGGCGAGTGGATCGAAACGCGCCTGCTTGCCTCAGGCCCACGCACCAACCCGTGGTTCCAGGAGAGCGGGCCGCGCGTCGTCGGCAACAACGAGATCGTCGGCCTGGATACCGATCTGGTAGGCCCCTACGGCATCTGCACAGACATCTCGCGCACCTTCTGGATCGGCGACGAGCCGCCGCGCCCGGACATGATCTATGCCATGCGCCACGCCCACGAACACATCATGGAGAATATGGACAATCTCGCCCCTGGTGTGACCTTCGCCGAGCTGCGCGCAAAGTGCCATCCGCTCGACGAGAAGTTCGTCAAGCGGCGGTACTCCTGTTTCATGCACGGCGTCGGTCTGTGCGATGAGTGGCCCCACATGGATTATCCCGATGCGGCGATCCCCGGCGCGTTCGAGGGGGTGCTGGAGCCTGGCATGGTGCTGTGCGTCGAAGCCCTTGTTGCCGAGGATGGTGGCGATTTTTCCATCAAGCTCGAAGACCAGGTTTTGATCACAGAGGATGGGTACGAGAACCTGACGACCTATCCGTTCGATCCCGCGTTAATGGGCCAATAGGCAGGAGGGTCTGGCGAGAGCGGCCTGGCGGGCAGCCTGCCCGCCGCTCCCCTGCCCTGTCCTGCTCCGAAGCGCACGCAGAAGGCACCGGTGAATGGTCGCTCCACGCTCGGCTTGGCAAGGGGTGAGCCAGGCGCGCCGTTTGCACAGCGGCCCCAAAGCCGAAAGCTTCATGCTCCGTGTCACGGACAGCCGCTGACCCTCCAGGCGGATGCAAGCAGTGGCATCGGCTCTTTCGCGGCGCGGAGCATGCCTGAGCGCCTTTGCGCCCTCTTGGCATTCGGTGCGCTTGGCATCGGAGGCCGGTGCGCCACCGTGCCGGACGATCTGAGCGTTATAGGGCCTTGAAGATTTCCGAAATGCGGGTTTGATCGACCCCCATGGCAGACGACCTCAAGGCGAGAGTAGCGCGGCTCTACACGGGTGACACGCCCGCGGCGCGCCGTTTCCGATACGCCCTGATCGTTTTCGATTTCGTGACGATTGCGATCTTCATCGCAATAGCTCCGCTCAAGGAAACCGTGATCCTCGAGCGCGTCGCATTCGGCCTCGGCCTCATCATTCTGGCCGACTTTCTCGCGCGTCTCTGGATAGCGGAAGACCGCGTCGCCTTGCTCAAGCACATCTACGTCATTGCCGACATTGTGGTGATCGCGGCTCTGCTGCTATCGCCGTTCATTGCCCCCGAGATCGCGTTTCTGCGGCTCCTGCGCGGATTGCGTCTGGTTCATTCCTATCATCTTCTGAACGACCTTCGGACAAGCAACGCGATTTTCCGAACGCATGAAGACGCTGTCATCGCGGGGGTGAACCTTTTCGTCTTTGTCTTCTTCACCACCTCGGTGGTCTTCGCGGTCTCCTCGCCGGAAGATGCGAGCTATGTCGCCTACGTCGATGCCCTCTATTTCACGGTGACCACACTCACGACGACGGGCTATGGTGACATTACCCCCACCACCCCTTTCGGAAAGCTGCTGTCGGTGGTGATCATGGTTGTTGGCGTGGCGCTCTTTGTGCAGCTGGCGCGCGCGATCTTCCGACCCGCGAAAGTGCGGGCCGTTTGCGATGAGTGCGGGCTGTCACGCCACGATCCCGACGCGGTCCATTGCAAGCACTGCGGCGCTATCGTGAAGATCGAGACCAGTGGTATGACCTGACGCCTTTCCCCGTCTGACGCGTGCACCAAAGACCCTGTGCGGAATACCTCGCACTCCGGATGCGTTGAAATGCATGCTGCCGACGGCCCAAGATCTCTGCCACGGTGAGCAGTCCTGCGCGCAAAGGGGAGCGCTCGCGGCAGAAGACCTTGCCGATTGTGTGAGCTCCAAGAGACCCGAGTTCACGTGCCTCGCGATCCATCCAGGTTTGCTGCTGTCGTGCCCCTCTCCGTCGGGCCGGTCTTCTTGCCACAACGCTGTCAGCATTCGATGAGCAGAACGGCGCTTGCGGGCGCGCAGCTCTGATCCGCTGCGAGAAGTCCGGCCAATCGCACCACCGCAAGGGAGCGATGCCATGCGCGGGTCGCCGCTTGAATAATTCAGGGAATCACCACCCCGTGACGCGCTGACATCAGTGCTTGGCACAATGGTCTGGCCATACCACCCTAAGGGCATCGGCAATTTGCCCGCCTCAGGACCGCAGGATCAAAGACAATGGAAAAGATCACCTTTCCCGGCGCGCTCGGCGCGCCTCTCGCAGCCCGTCTCGATCGGCCCGATGGTCCGCATCGTGCGACCGCACTCTTCGCGCACTGCTTTTCCTGTTCCAAGGATATCGCCGCCGCGCGCCGCATCGCGGCGCGCCTCGCGGCGATGGGAATAGCCGTTTTGCGCTTCGATTTCACGGGCCTCGGTCATTCCGGTGGGGAATTTGCCAACACGACCTTTACATCAAACGTCGACGATCTGAAAGCGGCCGCTGCGTGGTTGTCGGATCAGGGGATGGCCCCCGCCTTGATGATCGGTCACTCGCTGGGCGGTGCGGCCGTGCTCAAGGCAGCGGGTGCAATCGACAGCGTCAAGGCGGTTGCCACGATAGGCGCACCTTTTGACCCCCACCACGTGACACACAATTTCTCGGACGCGCTCGACGAGATCGAGGACAAGGGTCAGGCCGAGGTCCTGTTGGGAGGCCGCCCCTTCACCATCGGGCGCGCATTCGTGCACGACACGGCGGCCGCTGAAATGGACAAGGCCATCGGTGCGCTGGACCGTGCGCTTCTGGTGCTGCACGCACCGCTCGATGCGACGGTCGGCATCGAGAATGCCTCCGACATCTTCCTGGCCGCCAAACATCCCAAGAGCTTTGTTACCCTCGATGGCGCAGATCACCTGATGACCCGTGCGGAGGATGCCGAATACGCTGCCGAGGTGATCGCCGCATGGTCTGTCCGCTACCTTGATCTGGCGCCCGTGCCCGAGCCGACGGGCGCCCCCGAAGGCATCGTGCGCAGTTCCGAGGGCGATCCCGCTGGTTTTATCCAGGATATCGCCGCGGGTCCGGAACACATGCTGGTTGCGGATGAGCCGGTCGCGTACGGCGGAACGGATCGTGGCCCGTCCCCCTACGGCCTTGTCTCTGCTGGCCTGGCGGCGTGTACGTCGATGACGGTCCGCATGTACGCGCGTCGAAAAGGCTGGCCGCTGGAGCATATCTGGGTGGATGTCGCGCACGACAAGCTACACGGATCGGATGCGGGAGGCGCGGACGGCGCCCAACCCAAGATCGACCGTTTTTCCCGGATCGTCCACCTGCAGGGCGAATTGACCATGGAACAGCGCGCGCGATTGATGGAAATCGCCGACAGATGCCCCGTTCACCGGACGCTCGAAGCCAGCGCAGAAGTCGTTACTACCGAAGCCGGGCAGACCGAGGTCGCATAACAGGCGCGCCGGGCGAAAGGTCTTGAAACAAGACCTTTTGCAAAGGTCTTCTCCAAGACTTTTGCGGCGTGCGTCGCTGGACATTTGGTGCTTCGAGCGTCAAGCCTCAGGTGTGAGGAGCGCCAAATGCCAGCAAGGCCAATCATCATCGACACGGATCCCGGGCAGGACGACGCGGTCGCCTTGCTCCTGGCGCTCGCGTCGCCGGACGAGCTTGACATACGCGCCATCACATCCGTCGCGGGAAACGTCCCTCTTGAGCTCACGACGCGCAATGCCAAGGTCGTTTGCGAGCTTGCGAACATAAGGGACGTTCCGGTGCACGCTGGATGCGACGCCCCTCTGCAGCGCAGGCTCGTCACCGCGGAGCATGTCCACGGGAAGACCGGCCTCGATGGGGCCGATCTCCCGGATCCAACCCTGCCATTGGCGTCAGGTAGCGGGCCGGACGCCATCATCCATCACGTCCGAAACGAACCGCACGGGACAATCACGCTTTGTCCGTTGGGGCCGCTCACGAACGTCGCAACCGCCCTGCGGCAGGCGCCGGACATCGCGGAACGGATCGGCGGCATCGTCCTCATGGGGGGTGCCTATTTCGAAGTCGGCAACATCACTCCGGCCGCCGAGTTCAACATCTACGTGGATCCCGAAGCCGCAGCTGAGGTCTTCGCTTGCGGTGCACCGATCACAGTGCTTCCCCTCGATGCGACCCACAAGGCCCTCATCACGGCGCCCCGCCTGCAAGCCATTGCGGAGATCGACACGCCCGTGGCCCGGGCCGTAACAGGTTGGCTCGACTTTTTCGAGCGCTTCGATCTGGAGAAGTACGGCGGCGCCGGCGGCCCGCTCCACGATCCGTGCGTGATTGCGTATCTGCTTGCGCCCGAGCTCTTCTCCGGCCGGCACATCAACGTCGAAATCGAAACGCACTCAGACCTGACCCGCGGGATGACCGTTGCCGATTGGTGGGGTGTCACGGACCGTCCGCCCAACGCCTTCTTTGTCGGGGGTGTCGACGCAGACGGCTTCTTCGCGCTCCTGACCGAGCGGCTGGCCCGGCTCTGAGGCAAAGATGTCAGCAAAGCTCCACCTCTGCGCGCCCGATGCGCTCGACCGGCTGGAACAGATGGTAGCCGCGTTCCACGATGAAATGGGCATGGACAGCACCCCCGACGCGCGCCGCGCCAGCCTTCTGCCGCTGCTCGAAGGAAGCCCCTACGGCGCAATCTACCTGATCGGACCAAAGAACGCGCCAGTCGGCTATCTCGTAGTCACGTTCTCGTGGTCGATCGAGTTCAGTGGGCTCGACGCCATGCTGGACGAGCTCTGGATCCGCCCTGCCGTCCGTGGGCGCGGCATGGCAACGGAAGCGCTCTCCGCCCTGATCACAGCGCTAAAACCTACGGGAGTGCGTGCAATATCCCTTGAGGCCGAGACAGGGTCCCCCGCCGCCGCTCTCTACGCCCGCCTCTCGTTTGTCGCACGCGAACGCTACTCCCTGATGACCCGAATGCTCTAGCGCACCGCAACCTCGCCCGGAGTTCAGCGCCGCCCCTTGCCGGCAGCCGCACGAACTCCGATCTACCCCGAACCTGATGCTCCGGAGCGCCCCATGCCGCAGACCTCGCCCGCGATCGCCTTCGACAACACATACGCGGCGCTCCCGGAGCGGTTCTACACCCGGCAAAACCCCGATCCGGTCCGCGCCCCCGAACTCATGATGCTCAACGCGCCGCTCGCAGAAGAGTTGGGGATCGATCCGGAGCTCTTGCGCAGCCCCAAGGGCGTTTCCTGGCTCGCCGGAAACACCGTCCCCGACGGCGCGGCCCCGCTCGCGCAAGTCTACGCCGGCCACCAGTTCGGAGGGTTTTCCCCTCAACTGGGCGATGGGCGCGCCCTTCTGATCGGCGAAGTGCTCGACCGTTCCGGTCAACGCCGTGACCTTCAGCTCAAGGGCTCGGGCCGCACACCCTATTCACGCATGGGCGACGGTCGCGCCTGGATCGGGCCCGTTCTGCGCGAGTTCATTGTCTCCGAGGCAATGCATGCGCTCGGTGTGCCGACGACCCGCGCCCTCGCCGCCGTTGCAACCGGCGACACCGTCATCCGCGAAACGCCGCTGCCCGGCGGCGTCCTGACCCGCGTGGCCGCGTCGCACCTGCGTGTCGGGACGTTCCAGTACTTTGCCGCACGGGACGACGTCGACGCCCTGCAGATCCTGACGGACTACGCGATTGCCCGCCACTACCCCGACGCAGTGGGCGCCCTCGGTCTTCTGGACGCCGTGATCGAGGCGCAGGCCCGTCTTGTGGCGCACTGGATGGGCCTCGGCTTCATCCATGGCGTCATGAACACCGACAACACCTCGATCTCCGGCGAGACCATAGACTACGGACCATGCGCATTCATGGATGCCTATCATCCCGCCACGGTGTTCTCCTCGATCGACCAAGGCGGACGCTATGCCTATGCTCGCCAGCCTGAAATCCTGGCCTGGAATCTCGCCCAGCTCGCCACCGCCCTGCTGCCATTGATCGATCCCGACCCCGACAAGGCCATCGAACAGGCCCAGTCAGCGATCGACGCCTATCCCGGGAAAGCGCAAGCCGCGTGGCGCAACACATTCGCGCGCAAGCTCGGCCTGACAACCGAGGAAGACGGCGATGCCGAGCTGGCCATCTCCCTTATGGAAGTCATGGCGGAGGACAGGGCAGACTTCACCAACACGTTCCGCGGGCTTTCCGACGATACGGCCCACGCGCAGTTTGCCGACCGCGCCAGGTTTGACGCTTGGTCCACGCGGTGGCGCGCGCGCCTCGCCCAAGAGCCGGAAACCCCAAGCCTTCGCGAACGGCTCGAAGCCGCCAACCCCAGCCTCATTCCGCGCAATCACCAGGTCGAAGGCGTGATCGAGGCCGCGCTGAAGGGAGACCTCGCACCGGCGCGCGCCCTGCACGCGGCCCTGGCACGCCCGTTCGCCCCGCTTACCGACACCGCGCGCGGCTACGCGGCGCCCCCCCTTGCCCACGAAGTGGTGCCGGCAACCTTCTGCGGCACCTGACGCCCCACACGTCTCGACGGCAGGCCGTCGGCCCCGAGAACCACTGAGCCCAGCGCAATGGCGGCCACCCATTCCCGCCCGCACCGCGCCTCCTGGCCGCTCGAACGCCATCCAAGCCGGAACTACCCTCGTTTCATTGTGCCAAAAATATCCCGGGGGAGACGGCCCACTTGGGCCGTTGGGGGCAGCGCCCCCAACATCTTGATTTCCACCGCGGCGCGCCTGCAACGTTGATGTGTCGGTTCAGAAATTCGACTTAATTCTTTCTTTCTAAATCCCTTTTTACGACTACCGTCAACAACCGTGGCCAGGCGCCATCGAACCGACGGAAACCGCGCGACAGGGGCGCCATGACAAATCTGTTCTTTGCACGCCCCGGTGGCGTGACGGCTGGTCACGTGAGCCAGCCACCGGGCCGGGGCTTCGTCCGGCGCCGGGCCGCCGGGCTTCTGAGCGCGGCGGCACTCCTTCTGGCTGCCTGTGCGCCGGCTTCCATGCCCGATGTGGCGGAGCGGCGCGCGGGGTTCACAGGCCCCCTGCCTCCCATGAAGAGCTTTGCCAGCGTCCGCACCGCTCCGACGATCCGATCGAATCGCGAACTGGCCGCGGACTTTCTCGACCTGTCGTTTCAGATGGAAAGCGGGCGCCGCCTGACCGCCCTGTCACGGTTCGAGGGCCCTGTCCGTGTTCAGGTCCAGGGCAATGCCCCCGCCAGCCTCTCTCCGGATCTCGACGCGCTCCTCGCGCGTCTCCGCTCCGAAGCTGGCATCGACATCACACGCGCGGAGGCCGGGTCGACCGCCAACCTGATCATCGAGGTTTTGCCACGGCGCGAACTTCAACGCATCGTGCCCCAAGCCGCCTGCTTCGTCGTCCCGCGTGTTGCGAGCTGGGAAGAGTTCAAGCGGGCCCGGCGGTCGCGGGACGTTGATTGGACGACCCTGACCACCCGCACGCGCGCGGCCATCTTCCTGCCGGGTGACGTCAGCCCGCAAGAGGTCCGCGACTGCCTGCACGAAGAGGTCGCTCAGGCCCTCGGCCCCCTGAACGATCTCTACCGGTTGCCCGACAGCGTCTTCAACGACGACAATTTCCACACCGTTCTGACCGGCTTCGACATGCTCATGCTGCGCATCACCTACGACAGGGCGCTGCAATCCGGCTTGAGTCGGGCCGAGGTCGCCAGCCGCCTGCCATCTATCCTGGCCCGCCACAACCCGCGTGGCCAGGGTGTGCCCGGCACGCGCCCCGAGCCCACACCTCGCGAGTGGCAGGATGCCATCGAGACAGCTCTCGGACCCCGGGCCACGCCGGCCCAGCGCCAATCCGCAGCGCGCCGGGCTGTCCAGATCGCGCAGGCAGAGGGGTGGCGCGGGCCGCGTCGTGCATTCTCGCTCTATGCGCTGGGGCGGCTCTCGCTCGGGACGGATCCTGAACTGGCTCTTGCCTCGTTCCTGGAGGCTGGCGCCATCTACCGCTCACGGTCCGACACCCGCATCCAGGCTGCGCACGTTGCCATGCAGCTTGCCGCGTTCTCCCTGTCCGCTGGCCAGGTCGACGGCACTCTGTCCCTTGTGGAGGACAGCCTGCCGGCCGTCTCGGCCTCGCAAAACGCGGCCCTGCTCGCCACGTTGCTGCTGATCAAGGCGGAGGCCCTCGAACTCGACGGGAACGTCGCCAAGGCCGCGCAGGTCAAGGAAGACGCGCTTGGATGGGCCCGCTACGGCTTTGGGTCGGACGCGATTGTCCGCGCACGGGCCTCCGAGATCGCGAGCCTCGGTGCGCCGCGTCTTGCCCAAGCCTCGAGCGACCAGTAGAGCCACGCGAATACATCGCGTGAGGAGCCCCGCATGATCATTCTGGCAGCCGCACTCTTCGGCGCCGCTCTCGGTGTGATGCGGGCTCGTGCCCGTGGCGGCAGCGGCGCTGACATGGCCCAATACGGTGTGGCACATGCAATCGCCTTCGGCCTTGGCGGGCTCTTCTTCACGATCGCGTTGGAGTATCTGCTCTAGCGCGACCCTGACCCGCACCGCGCCCGCGCTGCTCTTTCATAGTCACGCGCCCATGCTGGACAGCACTCTCGCAATCGCGAGGGACCAACGCGAGTGAACGAAGCCGAAGTCGCGCCCGCGCCTCAGACGCCAGCAGTGACCGCAAACAGCATCTCCCGGCGCCATGCCTCGCCAGCCCCCACGCGGATCGAGGGGAAAGACGCTTGATTGGGCGCATCGGGCCAGTCCTGGGCCTCAAAGGCGATCCCGGGGCGGCTGGGCGCCACAGCCGCGTCGATCGTGTGTGTCTGGAGACCCGGCGCATCCGTCCAAAGTTCCAGCGCGCGCACCTGCGGCGCAACGAGCCGTGCGGCGACGTGGCCCATGCCCGGTGTATCGAGGCAGAAGCAATGGTCGAGCCGGTCTCCGGCGTGCACCTGTCGGCTCTCCCGAAAGTCGAACCGCGTCCCTTCCACCGCAGCGATTTCTCCCACCGGCAGCACGGCATCGTCGAGCGGAAGGTAGCGGGAGGCTGCGATCTGCAATGCGTGCCCGTCGATCGTCGGCGCCCCCAGAAGCTGCCAGTAGCTATGCTGGGTGAGATTGATCCAGGTGGCCGTGTCTGTCTGAGCCTGCAACCCGAGGCGCAAGCCCGCCTCCTCCAACGCATAGGTTGCACGAAATCGGCGAGTGCCCGGCAAGCCGCCCTCTCCGGGCGCTGCGGTGGTCTCGAGGGTGACGCTCTGCGTTGAAACCTGTTCGATGCGCCAGACCTTGGCGTTCAGTCCTGCTGCTCCGCTATGCAGGGAATTGGGGCCTGCCGTCGCTTCCATCGTGATCTCGGTGCCATCGAGCATCCCGCGCGCACCGGAGATGCGGCCCGCCACCGGCCCGATCACGGCGCCGTAGTAGCGCATGGGCCCGGGATCCGGCCGCGAACTGTCGTAGGGCTCCAGCGCATCCGCTCCGAGGGTCAGCGGCGCGTTCCCGATCCAAAACTGCTGCAGAATTGCGCCCAGCGTCAGCACATGGGCCCGAAAGCCATGCCCGGAAAGCTCGATCCGGTGCACTTCCTGCCCGCTCCAGGTTTGGCCATATGTGCTGTGCATGCCCGCTGTCCTTCGGCTCTACCCCCGGACATTGCCCCGGGCGATCAAGTCTATCCCCATCTGCTCGAAAAGATCGACGTAGTCGAGAAGAACCCAGTTTTCCGCAATCTTGCCGCGCGGATAGCGGCTGTAATCGCACCTGTAGAAGTCCATCACCCGGAGCGTCATGGCCTTGCCCGTCGCCGGCACGCCCAGATAGTCGCCGCGATGGGTCATCGTCATGGAGGGCCAGCCCGACACCGCTGCGTAATCGCCGTCGCCGATCCGGCAGTAATGGTTGCCCCCCTTCCGGTCCGGGAAGGCATGCAGGAAATCGGCACGGTGATCTTTGACGAATCCGTCCCACAGATAGTTCGACCCGACTCCCCCCGGCCCATACCAGAGCATGTGTTCGTCCCACGCGCCGTCTTCGCCCGTCTGGCCGTGCGAAGACTTGGTGTCGGGATCGAACTTGTGCAGATCCGCCAGCATCTGCTCGACGAGATCGAGCGAGGCTTTGCCCCGCCCCGCAGGAGGCAGAACGCCGTCGTGGGTGGCCGGACCGGGAAACAGCATTTCGGTGCCGAGATGCCCCTCAAAGGGACGCGCGCCGCACTGCCTCATGAGGTCCGGCAGATCGATGATGATTCGCGCCTTCACGATCTCTTCGGCACCCGGTTCCCCTTCCAGCCGGTAGAATTCACCGGCGCGCAGGAACGCCAGCTTGTGGGACGGAGCGAGCCCCCACAGCGCCGCGTCGAAGTTGCCGACGTAATGCGTGACCGAGGCGACCCAACGCCCGCCCTCCTCACGGATATTCTGCCCGCCGATGAAGATTTCGTCGCGCCGCCGGCAAGCCGCGAGACCCGCTCGAAGCGGCCGAAGGAACTGTTCCACAACGGCATCGCGGCCTTCAAGCCGGTTCAGCGGGGCCGCGATATCCCACACTGTTTTCTCGGCGATTACATCCCGCGCAATCGTGCCGAAATCAGCATCATCGGCCGCGATGAGCGCATTCAGACCCGCATGCGCCCGCTCTCGAAACTCCGCCATTTCTACCCTTGGCCCCCGGTTATTTTCGTTTTCCCGGACAAGGGGCTTGGCAGATCGTGTGCGATGTGTCTAGCTTTCTTGCATAGGATTGCAAAAAACCTCTCGGGGCCGTGCGATCCTTCTACGACGCCGCGGCGAGGCGGACGTCGACACACGACAAGACCGGGGGTGGCATGGCCGAGATCCGACTTCAGAACGTGGGCAAACGCTGGGGCAGCTTTATCGGCGTTGACAATTTCGACCTGACCATCGCCGATCAGGAGTTCCTTGTCCTTCTGGGTCCGTCGGGGTGTGGCAAGACCACCACCATGCGGATGATCGCCGGCCTGGAAGACGTCACCGAGGGCACGATCTCGATCGACGGGCGTGTCGTGAACGATCTCGACCCCAAGGACCGGGACATCGCGATGGTGTTCCAGTCCTACGGCCTCTACCCGAACATGAACGTCTACGAGAATATCCGCTTTCCGCTGAAGGTCCGCAAGATCCCCGAAGGCGAGCACGACGAGCGCGTAAAGCGCGCCGCCGCGATGGTTGAGCTTGAACCTTTCATGCACCGCAAGCCGGCAGAGCTATCGGGCGGTCAGCGCCAGCGGGTCGCGCTGGCCCGCGCCATTGTCCGCGAACCCAACGTGTTCCTGATGGACGAACCGCTGTCGAACCTCGACGCCAAGCTGCGCGTTTCGACCCGTGCCCAGATCAAGAACCTCAGCCACGAGCTGAAGGTCACCACGATCTATGTCACGCACGACCAGATCGAGGCCATGACGCTGGCCGACCGCGTGGTGGTTATGAAGCAAGGGATCGTCCAGCAGGTCGGCACCCCGACAGAGATCTACGACAACCCCGCCAACACGTTCGTTGCATCCTTCATCGGATCACCCGCGATGAACCTGCTCGAAGGCGAGATGAAAGGCGGTACGTTCCGCACGGAAGGCGTCGAGATCGGCGGCCTCGCGGGACCGGATGGCAAGGTCACGCTCGGGTTTCGCGCCGAGGACGCGAAGGTGTCGGACGCCAAGGCAGAGGTCAATGCAGCCGTCTACACGCTCGAATTGCTGGGCGACGCTACCATGATCACCGTGAAGGCCGGCGGAGGCCTCGTCGCGGTGAAGGCCCACAAGGAATACCGCATCGACATCGGACAGACGGCGCACTTTTCAGTGCCTGCCTCCATCTGCCATCTTTTTGATGCGACAACCGGAGAACGAGTCGGCGGGGGCCACTGAGCCCGCCCCGACCAACGCACAGGGAGAACACAATGAACCTAAAGACCATCCTCATGGCCAGCGCTGTCAGCGTGGCCGCCACGGGCGCCGCGTTTGCCTGCAGCTTCGAGAATGAGACGCCCGTTTCCTCGCTTTCGGCCGGCTTCGAAGCCTGGAAGGCCGTGACCGACGCGATGGCCGAATGCGGCAACTTCGAAGCGGAGCTTGATCAGGAGTTCCGCCAGAAGCAGCCTTCCGCCTTTGCGGCCAATCCTTCGCTCTATGCAATTGGCGGTGTCTCGAACGGGACCATCACGCCCCTGCTCAACGAGGGGACGATCCGCCCACTGGACGATCTGATCGCGAAGTACGGCGAGAACCTGCGCCCGAACCAGCTGATCAAGATCGACGGTCAGACAATGGCTGTCGCGATGATGGTGAACACCCAGCACCTGATGTACCGCTCGGACATCTTTGAAGATCTCGGCCTGGACGTGCCCGCCACCTACGACGCGGTCCTCGAAGCCGCCGCCGCGATCAAGGAAGCCGGTGTCGTCGACTACCCGCTGGGGATGACGATGGCGTCGGGCTGGAACCTCGCGCAGGATTTCGTCAACATGTACGTCGGTTACGGCGGCTCGTTCTCTCCGGACGCGTTCGCAACGATGGGGTCCTCTGAGGCAGGCATGAAGGCCCTCGACATGATGGCGGCCCTCAAGGAATACGCCGACCCCGAAGTGCTCGTGTCCGACTCGACCTACGTTCAGCAGCAGTTCCAGCAGGGCAAGATCGCCATGGCGAACCTCTGGGCCTCCCGCGGGGGCGCGATGGACAACGAAGACGAAAGCGGGGTCGTCGGCCTCGTGGACGCCGCAGCCGCCCCTCTCGCAATGGACGGCGGAGCGCCGGCCACGACCCTGTGGTGGGACGGCATCGTGATCGCCAAGAACATCCCGGACGAGGTCGCGGACGCCGCGTTCCGCGTCGCTGTCGAGGGCCTCGACCAGGAAATGGTCTCGGGCGCACAGGACGCGGCGATCTGGCTGGTCGAGGGCTATGAGCCCAACCGCCTCGCGCAAGGCGCCATCGCGACCGCAACGGCGCAACCGGCACCACCCTCCTACCCCTCGACGTCACAAATGGGGCTGATGCACACCGCTCTCGGCAACGAGTTGCCCGCGTTCTTCACCGGAAGCCGGGACGCGGCAGCCACGCTCGAAGCCATCCAGTCCGCCTATCTTACGGCCGCCGCCGAAGCGGGCCTCGTCGAGTAAAGCACGACCGCGCCGCGCCCTCTCGGGGCGCGGCGCCTGAGCAAGGCGGGGGCGGGCGCGCGCGTCGCGCGCGCCCGCCCCCGGACACCACCCTACAGTTGCGCCACGCCGCCGACGGCGGCGCACGGGCATCGCGACGCACAGCACGACCCGCGCAGCAAGCGCTGGATCTTCGGGGGCCTAGCCATGAAATTCCGTACCTTCTTCTGGTTCGTCGCGCCTTCCATGGTGCTGATGCTCATCTTCATTGCTTTCCCGCTGATCAGCGTGCTCCTCCAGAGCTTCCAGATCACCCAGCCGGTCGTCGAGCAGGTCGAAGTCGAAACCTGCACCGCCGGCTTTCTCGAACAAACCTGCACAACCGAGATCAAGACCCAGCCCATCCTCGACGAAGACGGCAACGCGGTCACCACCACCGAATGGGTCGGCTTTCTGAGCTACGCGCGCGTGCTCGGCCTCAGCGAGATGGGCCAGGCCATCACCTCCTTCCAGTTCGGTGACATACTAAACATCGACTTCTGGGCAGCGCTGCGGTTCACGCTCACCTTCACGCTGATCACCCTGCCCCTCGTCCTCGGGGTCGGCCTCGCGATCGCAGTCACGGTCAACAACGCGGCGAAGTCGATCAAGGGCCCGATCATCTTCGTCTCGCTCCTGCCTTTCATCATCACACCGGTGATCGGCGCCCTCTCGATCCGCTGGCTTTTCTATGGCGACGGCATCGTCACGGCGCTCCTCGAGGGGTGGCTCGCCACCGACATCTCGATCGCCGCCAATGGCTATGCCATCGAGGCGCTGATGATGTTCTACCGCGTCTGGCACGTCGCGCCCTTCGCCTTCGTCATCTTTTACGCGGGCCTGCAGACCGTGAACCAAGACACCCTCGAATCCGCGATCATCGACGGCGCCTCGCGCTGGGAACGGCTGAAATTCGTCGTCATCCCGCACCTCATGCCGCTTATCATCTTCGTGGCACTCATCCACCTGATGGATGCCTACCGTGCCTTCGAGGAAGTGGTCGGCTTCTCGTCGCAAGCCCACCGCATCACGCTGCAGTGGCTGACCTATGACTTGCTCACACCCGACGATGCCGGCAACCGCGCGATCTCCCGCGCCTCCGCCTCGGCCATGCTGACGATGGTGGGCATCGTGATCCTGCTGATCCCGCTCCTGCGCCGCACCTGGCGCGACCACCATGGCAAATCCTGAGGAGGCTGAGACATGTCCACGCCCAAAGCCCTGCGCCAGCCCCTCGGCCTGAAGCTCGCCTCCGGTGGTTTCCTTGCCTTCTGGCTCCTGATCGCCGCCTTCCCGATCTTCTGGATTGCGGTGATGAGCTTCAAATCTCCGGTCGACGCGTTCTCGTCGTCACCTTGGGAAGTGATCACCGGCCCTGACACCAGCGCCGGCGGAGCGGGCCTGTCGATCCTCGACATCGTCCTCGGTCTCGCGGTGCTGTTCTTCGCGATCCGGATGGCATTCCGGAACCTGCCCGGATGGATCGCGCGGTTCTCCCCGCCCGGGCTCTTCATCGTCGGCTGGATCGGCGGCGTGCTGATCTACGCCTTCGGCTTCATTCTGGTGTTCTTCTACATCCTGCCCTTCGTATTGAGCGGGCTGAACGCGATTGCGGGCCCCCTCGGCAACCCAATCCTCGGCCTGACGACCGTTCACTACGTGTCGGTCTGGGCCGACAACGAGTTCTACCGCAACTTCATCAACTCGATGATGATCACCGCCGGTGTCGTGACGATCTCGCTGACCGTCGGCACGCTGGCGGGCTACGGCCTCGCGCGCTCGGGATCCACCATCGCGTTCTGGATCCTGATCATCGCGCTCGTCTTCCGCGCCCTGCCGCATTCGGTGCTGGTTGCGGGCTACCTGCCGGTCTTCATCAACTCCGCAGAGATCCTGGAGCCGCTGCTCGGTGCAAACGCCCCCACGCTCTATGGCCAGCCACTGGCCGTGATCGCGGTCCTTGTGTCGATCAACCAGCCCTTCACGATCTGGATGCTGCGCTCGTTCTTCCAGAACATTCCCACCGAGCTCGACGAAGCCGCGCGCGTCGACGGCTGCACCCACTTCCAGGCCTTCCGCTGGGTGATCATGCCTGTCATGTGGCCCGGCGTGATCACCACGGGTCTCTTTTCGTTCCTCTTGGCCTACAACGACTTCCTCGTGACATCGCTCCTCCTCGACGCCCAGAATCAGACGATGGTCCCGGCCATCGCGGGCTACTTCAATCGCGAGACGACGACGACCGACCAGGTCGAGGCCATCGCCGCCGCCGTGTCGATCACCGCACCGCTCTTCCTGCTGGTCATGATCTTCCAGCGCCAGATCGTCAGCGGCCTGACCGCGGGCGCCGTCAAGGGCTAGGCGCCCCACGACAGCCCACCCGACACGCGGCGCGGCTTTCCCAAGCCGGCGCGCGCTCCCAAGGATTTCGGAGCGCGCGCCGATCTTCATTGTGCTGGAAATATCCCGGGGGAATCGCCGCAGGCGATGGGGGCAGAGCCCCCAAGGCCCGATGCCCTACTCGTCTTTCAGATAGTGACCGGAGACATAGCCCCGCAGTCGCCGCACTTCGGCAAGCGACACCTCACACCACGGCGTCCCGCCCACGCGCTCACAGCCGCGATTGATCAGGGCCGTGCCCTCGGGCAGACCGACGATCACGCGAAAGCCGGTTCCCGGACCGGCGCGCAGCTTCAGCATATCGTCCGCTTCGAGACCCGCGACCGTAACGCGCCGCTCAAGCGCCTGCGCAGGCTCCACGCCACACGTCACCGCTGCGAGGCAAAGGGCAGCAATCGCGCCCGGGATCCTCAATTCCATGACCTGCTCCCGTTGATTGGCTGCAGCATACCGCATGCCCCGGTCGCTTGCATCCGCCGGCAAGACCGCGCGCGCACGGCGTGTCCCCCGCGCCGCGCTTCTCCTGGGCCAAGCCCACCGGACAAGGCAACCGGGCAAGGCAACCAAGCAACGAAGACATACCCGCGAGGGGCCCGCGCCAAGGCCCGGACGATACCGCGCCGTGCGACCGCCTAACGCCCCGTAAGCAGTGAGTTCGGGCGTCGCTCGATAGCACGCGCCAGGCTGCGGATGGCATCTGCGGCACGGCTCACTTCGCGCAGGGCGGCGCGCGCCTCGCGATTGAGCGTACCGGCTTCTCCCAGACTCGCGAGCGCCGCCTCCGCCTCACGCAGCACCGAATCTGTCCGGTCTACGAGGGCCGGCAAATCCTCCGCGGTCGTCGCGATACTGTCTGCGGCACGCCGGGCTGAAGAGAGGGTCTCGTTCACGTTCTCGACGGTGCCGCCCGCGCGCAATTCCGCAACCGCCGCTTCGACTTCGGCCAGTGCTGTCCCGAGGCGCTGAGGAAGCGCGCGCGCTCCGTCGGTATCGAGGACCCCCCGCGCGGCGGAGGCCAGTGCCGCGATCTCGTCAATCAGGGCTTCCACTTCGAGCGTTTCCGCCCGGGCCGCAACGGCATCGATCCGCTCCACGAGCGCTGGCACGTCCGCCACCGCTTCCGACACATCGTCGGCCGCCTCGCTTGCGGCATCGAGGGCTTCATTGAGCAGCATCACACTTTGCTGTTCCTGCAGGTCGGCAAAGATCCCCCGGGCCTCGGCAAGCGTTGCGGTGACTTCATCGAGCGTAGCCCCCACCTGCCCGGGCACCGCGCGGGCCTCCTCGGTGCCGACGACGCCGCGTGCATCGGCCAGAAAGCCGCTTGTCTGGTCGACAAGCTCGTCGAGCGCCAGCGCCTGCACCTGCGCGGCGACGGCATCGAGGCGCTCCACCAGCGCAGGGAAGCCTTCCACGGCTGCACCGACCTCGTCGGCGGCGGCCCCTGTCTGGGCGATGGCCTCCGTCAACTGCGCAACGGTTCCCTCGGTGCGCAATTCCGCAACCACCGCGCGCGCCTCTTGAGCGGTCGCGGACAAGCCGTCGAGCGCGGCGCTCAACTGGCCCGGCAACGCCTGTGTCGCCTCGGAAGCGACAAGCCCGCGCGCCTCGGCCAAGAGGCCGTTCGCTTCTGCCAGCAGGTCCGCCAAAGCCAGTCCCTCAGCCTGCTCTACGACCCGGTCGATCCGCTCGATGAGCGTGGGCACTCCGGCGACGGCCTCTCCGATCTCGGATGCGGCTTCGCCTGTCGTGGCGATCGCTTCGGTCAGACGCGCGACAGTACCCTGGCTGCGCACGTCTTCGAGCACGCCGCGGGCTTCGGCCAGCGTTCCGTCGAGGCTTTCGATCGCGGTAGCCAGACGGTCAGGCAGGGCCTGGATCTGTTCGCTGCCCACCACCGCGCGCACATCCTCGACGAGGCCCACAACTTCCCCGGAGGCACGCTGGATGTCGCCATTTTCCACCAGCCCGCGCGCGCTGCGCAGAAAGGCGATCGTATTGTCGAGCACGTCTTCCACCGGGAGCGCATTGACCCTCGCGATCAGACCCTGCGCCGCACCAGCGACGTCCTGCACATCCGCCGGTGCGGTCGGCAAAACGGGAAACGGCACCGCATCGCGCTCGAACGCGGCCGGCTCCGCCTCTTCGACCTCGACAAGCTGCACTTTCAGCCCTCCGGTCAAGAGCGACGCGTTCGTAAGTTGTGCGCGCAACCCTTCGGAGACCCGGTTTTCGAGGAAATCCAGTACACCGTCGCGATCCTCGGCGTTGCCGCCCATGGCGATCTGATCAAGCCGGATGGAGAGCGTCGCAACCAGTCGGACGCGGTCGTCGCCAAAACGTTCGGGATCGACCTGACCCGTCAGGTCGACAACCTCGCCGATGGGAAGACCACTGAGCTCGACGTCGGCACCGGTGGTAAGCCCGGCCACGTTGTCCTCGAAGATGGCCGTCACATTGAGCCGGGGGACATCGAGAGCGTTCTCCGCAAAGAGGCTCGCCAGCGCGGATTCCTCATCCTCGTAGATGTCGAAGACGGCTCCGCGCGCCACGGGGCTTCCGCCGGAGACGACCGTATCGAAGCTGAGACCGCCCCGCAGCAGCGACGAAAGGGACTCGAAGTTGATCGACGCACCTTGCGCGCCAAGCTCGAAGGAAAAGCCCGACACTGTCCAGAAGCGGGTACGGTCGGTCAGGCGGGTGTCGTGCGGGGCAAAGATGAACGCGTCAGCCAGAACGCTGATCCCGTCGCTCGCGATCCGCGGGGTTCCAACCCGGCCAACCTCCAACCCGCGATAGAGGATAGGAGAGCCAACCGTCAGCCCGCGCCCGGATTCGGTGCGCAGAACGAGCCGGGTTCCCGGCTGGTCTGGTCGGGCCACCGGCGCCTCATCGAAACCGGTGTGCTGATCTACAAAGGCGCCCTGATCCCCATTCCAACTGCCTTCGATGTAGACACCGGACAGAACCGTGCTGAGCCCCTGCACCCCTTGCGCGGTGACCTCTGGCCGCACTACCCAGAACTCCGCGTCGGCGTCGATATAGGCGGCAACCTCCTCGTCGACGCGGACCGTTACGACCACCCGGTCGAGGCCGGGTGTGAAGCCAATGCGCTCGACCTGGCCGACACCGATATCGCGGTAGCGAAGTTCCGTCTCACCGACAGCGATGCCGGAGCCATTGGCAAACGTGATCTCGATCACAGGCCCGCGGTCGCTGTAGGCCTGCCAAGCCAAAGCGAGAGCAAGCAACAGCGCTCCGATCGGCACCAGCCACACGATAGAGACCCGCTCCCAGAGCGAGCGCTGCGCAGGCTGGACCTGCGCTTCGGGTACGTCGGAGGTTGGGTCGCTCATTCAGCGGCCCGCGTTGGCGCAGGCGTAGCCCCTGCAGTCGGGCCGGTGCGCGTGCCTGCTCCCGGTCCCGGGTGGGCCGGGTGTGTGCCCGCTTCGAGTGCTTCCAGGCTGTCCCAGATCTGGCGGCTGTCGAAGGATCGGGCCGCCAGCATCGTGAACACAACGGAAATCGCGAACGCCAGCGCCGCAGGGCCCGGGTTGATCGTCGCGACCACGGAAAGCTGCACAAGCGACGCCAGGATCGCCACTACGAAGACGTCGATCATCGACCATCGCCCAATGAATTCCACCAACTCGTAGAGCTGCATACGCCGCAATGCCGGGCCGCGCCAGCCCCGCTGGATCGCGAGCGCGAGATACGCAATCGCGATGAATTTGGCGACCGGGATCGCCACCGATGCAAACAGCACGACAAAGGCCACCGCCCATGCCCCGTGGTGGGCGAGCTCGACCGCACCGCCGATGATGGTGCTGTCCGATGTCCCGAAGAGGGTGCGGGTGATGAGCATGGGATAGAGGTTGGCCGGAATGTAGGCCATGAAACCGACGGCCAGCCAGGCCCAGACCCGGCTGAGCGCCTTGGGATCGCGCGACACCAGTCGCTGCCCGCATCGCCCGCAGCGGCGTGTGTTCACCGGCCAGACCTTGGCACAATGCGTACAACCGACCAGACCTAGGGACCGTGCCGAGATTGCCGGGGCGCTGAAATCCGGCGTCGTCATGGCAAGGTTGCTCCGTGCGTGTCTCGCGCAGCCGGATCCGCGGCCACCCGGGCCACGGGATCCTTAGGCGCCCGTGTCCGACCCGGGGTGGCCGCATCGAGCTCTTTCCAGACCGACCAACGGCAGGTGAACGTGTCCTGGAGCAGGGTAATGAGCACAAGCAACGTGAACATCCAGAAGGCCGGCCCGATCTCGACCCTCGCGAGATCCACGATCTTCACCAGCGCGACGCCGACACCGAGGATGAATATCTCCGCCATCGACCACGGGCGCATCGTCTCGGCCCAGCGGAACGCGGTGCGCCCGCCCCGAAACACCGGCCGCCGCAGCAGGATTGGCGCGAGCGCGTAGGTGGTCAGCAAGACGCGTGTCATCGGGATGCCGATGATGAAGGCAACCACCGAGAAGGACAGCCAGACAAGTTCGGGCCCGGTGAAGACCAGCGCCGCTTCGAAGATCGAAGAGGCGTTCGAAAAGCCACGGACCTGGATTTCGAGGAACGGCAGGAAGAGCGCACCGACCAGTAGCACCAGAACCGCAAGCCCAAGTGCCACGATCTGCAGGATGGCACCGGCGCGCGGCCTGATCAGGACATAATGACAGCGCGCACAGGTCGTGCGCCCCCCGATCTCGGGCTCGCGGACACGCCACAGCGCGTCACAGGCAGGACAGACGATGCAATCTGCCAGATCGGCCGGGGGCTCTTGGTCGTGCAGGGCCATGCGCGCTCCTTTGCGGCCTAACCTATGCCGCGTGGCGCCGGATACAAAGGGGTTGGGCGATGTTTAGGCCGGGTCCGTGGACCTCGCCCAAAGGGCATCGGCCCACCCACCCGGCGCACCCTCCTTGTCAGGCAGATGCGGGAACTGCGGCTCCGCAGCCGTGTGATGCGTGCGGCCGTGCTCGATGGCAGAGGTTGGATGGGGGAACGCGCGGAGCCGTTGTGGCCAAGGTCACTACTGAGTGTGACACTGATGGTCTGATGAGAGCTGGGGCGCCCCTTGCTTGGTCTCGGATGGCCCGGGTGATTTGGGGTGCTCGATGATGCAATGTGAGGCGAGGCGACAGCGCGTCCGCATCTGCAGTTTGCAAGCCTTCGCGAGGGCGCGGCGCCGACCCCCGGTCGACCTCCAGCATTGCAACATGAAGCCGACGGCCCGAACCCGGCAAACAACATGCTTGGGTCCTTGACGGTACATGCGGGGGGACCCGCTCGCGTCGGAGCTTCCCGCCGACGTCGCGCAGGGCGCTGAGCACGCGGCCCTTTTACTCATCGTCCGGGTCGTCTAACGCTGGGAGGGGGAGGATGCGCAATGATGGACGACCAGCAAGACAACACAGATGTACCTGGGGACGCACTGGACGCAGAGGATCCGGGTTCCAGCGTGCAATCCGCGCCGCTCCACTACCATGAGCATCCCCGTCCGGGAAAACTGGAGATCCGGGCCACGAAGCCTCTCGCCAACGGGCGCGATCTGGCGCTCGCCTATTCGCCCGGCGTCGCGGAGGCCTCCACACGGATCGCCGAGGACCCGGCCAACGCCGCGCGCTACACGTCACGGGGAAATCTCGTGGCGGTCGTTTCCAATGGCTCCGCGGTTCTTGGCCTCGGCAACATCGGTGCGCTTGCATCGAAACCTGTGATGGAAGGCAAGGCAGTACTCTTCAAGAAGTTCGCTTCGATCGACTGCTTCGATCTCGAGGTCGACGAGAGCGATCCTGAAAAGCTGGCCGAGATCGTCTGTGCGCTGGAACCCACCTTCGGGGCGGTGAATCTCGAAGATATCAAGGCGCCCGACTGCTTCATCGTCGAAAAGATCTGTCGGGAACGGATGAACATTCCCGTCTTTCACGACGATCAGCACGGCACGGCGATCGTCGTGGGGGCTGCCGCTACGAATGCCCTGCGCGTCGCAGGCAAGCGCTTCGAGGATATCAAGGTCGTCTCGACGGGCGGTGGAGCGGCGGGGATCGCCTGCCTCAACATGCTGCTGAAGCTCGGCGTGAAGCGGGAAAACGTCTGGCTCTGTGACATCAACGGTCTGGTCTACGAAGGACGTACCGATGAGATGACGCCGCAGAAAGCCGACTATGCCCAGGCTACCGATCTTCGCACCCTGGAGGAGGCGATCGAGGGCGCGGATCTCTTTCTCGGCCTGTCGGGGCCGCGGGTGCTCAGCCAGGAGATGGTCGCCAAGATGGCGAGCCCACCGATCGTGTTTGCGCTGGCCAACCCGACGCCCGAAATCTCGCCCGGAGACGTGCGCGCTGTCGCGCCCGATGCCATCATCGCCACGGGACGCTCGGACTATCCCAACCAGGTCAACAACGTGCTTTGCTTTCCGTTCATCTTCCGGGGCGCGCTAGATGTCGGTGCAACCGAGATCAACGACGAGATGCAGATCGGCTGTATCGAGGGGATCGCGGCCCTCGCCCGTGCGACGACAAGCGCAGAAGCCGCCGCGGCCTACCAGGGAGAAAAGCTTACCTTTGGCGCGGACTACCTGATCCCGAAGCCATTCGATCCCCGACTGATCGGTGTTGTCGCCTCCGCGGTGGCCAAAGCCGCGATGGAGTCCGGAGTGGCGACCAAACCGATCCCGGACCTTGCCGCCTATCGGCAACGCCTTGACGGATCCGTCTTCAAGTCGGCGCTGCTGATGCGGCCGGTCTTCGCCGCAGCCGCACAGGCCGAGCGCACCATTGCCTTCGCCGAGGGCGAGGATGAGCGTGTGCTGCGCGCCGCACAGGCGATGATTGAGGAGACCACGGACAAGCCGATCCTGATCGGGCGCCCGCGTGTCATCGAGGCGCGCTGCGAGATGGCCGGTCTGACGATCAGGCCGGGTCGGGAATTCGACCTCGTGAACCCGGAAGACGACCCGCGCTATCGCGAGTATTGGGAAACCTATCACTCGATCATGGCGCGCCGGGGCGTGACGCCCGATCTGGCGCGCGCGATCATGCGTACGAATACCACGGCGATTGCGGCGGTGATGGTTCACCGGGGTGAAGCGGACAGCATGATCTGCGGCACGTTCGGCCAGTTTCTGTGGCACCTTCAATACGTCCGCCAGGTCCTTGCAGGGCGGGACAGATCTCCGTGCGGCGCCCTGTCGATGATGATCCTCGAAGACGGGCCGCTCTTCATCGCGGATACGCAGGTCCACCAGCTGCCGAGCCCGGAGCAGGTGGCGAATTCCGCGGTCGGTGCGGCGCGGCATGTGCGGCGCTTCGGACTGTCGCCGAAGGTCGCGCTCTGCTCGCATTCCCAGTTTGGAAACATGGACAGCGACTCGGGCCGTCGGATGCGGGCAGCCCTCGAGATCCTCGAAGCCCGCGAGGTGGATTTCGAGTACGAGGGCGAGATGCACGTTGATGCCGCGCTCGACCCCGCCCTGCGTGCGCGGTTGCTTCCCGACAGCCGCCTCGACGGGGCAGCGAATGTGCTGATCTTCGGCTCGGCCGATGCCGCCTCGGGCGTGCGCAACGTTCTGAAGATGAAAGCGGGGGGATTGGAAGTCGGACCGATCCTGATGGGGATGGGCAACACCGCCCATGTCGTGACGCCGTCGATAACGGCGCGCGGCCTGCTGAACATGACGGCCGTGGCAGGGACACCGGTGGCGCTCTACGGGTAGGCTTGGTCTTTCGGCAGGATTGGTCCTTCGACAGGGCGGGATGGGGGCGCTGCCCCCGTCTCCTGCGGAGACTCCCCCGGGATATTTTGGGCACAATGAAGCTGGCAGATATCCGGCGAGGCGGGCGGACGGTGAGTGGTGGCTCGGCAGAGGGCTTCGGCAAGCGGCTGGCGTCGGGACCGTGGTGCAACGCTTGTACCGCTGATAGCTTTGCGTCGAGTGGATTGGGCGACGGCGCTCGGATTGGGCTGCAGGTGCGCGGGCTCAGGGGCCCGCCACAACTCCGCCGTCCATCAGCCGGCCGATCTCGCCGGATGACAGCCCGGCCACGTCGGCGAGGACCTCTTCGGTGTGTTCTCCGAGGAGCGGCGCGGGGCGTGGGCTTTGGCGGGAGACGGCGCCAAAGCTGACCGCCGCCCCGGGGACGGGATACGTGCCGATGCCGGGCTGAGCGATTTCGGCCATCATGGGGTTGTCCATCGAGAGATCCGGATCTTCGCGCACGGCATGGGCAAAGCTGCGGAACTCGGACCAAGTCAACCCGGCGTCGTCAAGCAGGGGGGCGACCTGCGGCAGCGTGCGCGCATGAAACCAGGGCGCCAGAATAGCTGTGATCTCGGCCCGCATCCGCCAGCGGTTCCCCTCGTCGCGCAGATCGAGCCCGGTCGCAGCGGACAAGGCAGCGATGGAGTCCTCCGTTCCCGTGACCTTTACCAAGCCGCGCCACTGCCGATCGGTGAGACCGATCACCATGATGCGGGCATCATCCCCCAGAACGAAATCCTGACCGTAAGCGCCATAGAGCGCGTTGCCGGCTTTCGGTCGGTCGACACCGTTGATCGCGACCTCACCGATGATCCCGAGATGCCCCAGCATCGCCGCGGCGACGTCCTTGAGCGCGAGGACAACCTCCTGCCCCGTGCCATGGCGCAAGCGAAACCGCTCGGCGGCCAGCAGTGACGACACCGCCAGGTTGCCCGCGATGCAATCCCATGCCGGCAGGACATGGGCGACTGGCTCCGTTGAGCCCTCGGGCCCTGTCGCCATCGGAAACCCGAGCGACGGATTGACGGAATAGTCGACCGCCGGATTGCCATGCCTGTCCCCCAGCAAGCTGACACTGATCAGGTCGGCGCGGTGCTCGGACAGCGTCTCGTGGTCCATCCAGCCGCGGACGCGCAGGTTGGTCAGGAAGAGACCCGCATCCTCCCCGGGGGCCGTGATGATCCGGGTGATGAGCTCGCGCCCCTCCCCCGATTTCATGTCGACCGCGACCGAACGCTTGCCCTTGTTGAGCCCCGCCCAGAAGAGCGAGGCGCCGTCACGGGTGACCGGCCAGCGCCCGGCGTCGAGGCCGCCTTCGAGCCGGTCGAACCGGATCACGTCTGCGCCCATCTGCGCCAGCGTCATACCGGCGAGCGGAATGGCAACGAAGGCAGAGCCCTCGACGACGCGCATGCCCGAAAGAACCCCCGTCATGCCCACTCCGCCTTGACCTGCATGCCCTGATGGCCGCCTTCTTCATCGCGTGTCGCTGTGCAGAGCTTCATCGTCTCTCCTTCGTCAACGCCGATCAGACGCATGGGTTGATGCTCGAACATTGGGTGGACCCCGCGATGGGTAAGCCGCGCCGGGGCAGCGCCCCCCCGATGCCGAACGGCGCGTTCGATCAGCAGGGTTGCCTGAAGTGGGCCGTGGATGATCAGGCCCGGATAGTGTTCGACGTCGGTGGCGTAGGCGCGGTCGTAGTGGATCTTGTGGGCGTTGAACGTCGCGGCCGAGTAGCGAAAGAGGCGCACACCATCGATCTCGACGACTTCGTCAAACGCGGCCTGACCGGGCGCAGACACGGGCTTTGGTGGGCGATAGGCATCGGGAATGGCCAGATAGACGATCTGTTGGCTTTCCTCGATCGCCGGGCCGTCCTCTCCCTCGATGACGTGCACCAGTGAAACGATCGCAAGAGGGCCCGTCCCCGCCTGCTTCCACTCGACGGCCGTGATCTCGGAGTGTTTCCAGAGCCGCTCGGCGACATGAAGCGGCCTGAGAAACGTGAGCGTCCCCCCCGCCCACATCCGACGCCCCAGTCCGAGATCGGGCAGGAAGTCTCCCAGAGCGGGATGCCCGTCCGGACCGATCCGCTCCATTGGGGTATCCTGAGGAAAGGCGACCCAATGCCAGAGCGGTGGAACGGCATCGCCAGGCCGCAGCGTATCGGCGGTCCAGCCGGGCCGGAGCGTCGCCCCGAGCATGTTGGCAAGCTCGGGCGAAACGCCGCCGCGCGTGCGGGCGACGCGTCCGACAGCCTCTTGCCCTCCATGAGCGTCAGGCCGGTCTCGCGATCCGGATGCTTCAGTGCCGCCCATCGTGCCATCCCCCTTTGGCTCACCCCGGTAACATTTCTTCGTTTGGCGATGCTTCAGGCTCATTATCTTGCTTTGGTCCTATGTCAACCAGCCGCTCGGATCACGCCCAATCTGGGCAGCACTGGCGCATGAATGTGGCACGGGGTCGGGCGAAACCGACCCATTGCACCGGCAACTGGCACCAAAACAGCAGCTCCCCGAAGATCGTTTCGGCTCGCTCGACAGATTTGCTGAGATTTTGACTTAATTTGGGCGGCCCTCCTAGCTGGCTTCACGTGAATGCCAGGGGTTGATGATGAAGCCGTTTGAACGAGTACGCACCCGAGCCTGGGCTTACGATGTCCTTGGCGTCCCCGTGGGCGCGGATGCGGATGAAATCCGCGCCGCCTGGCGTCGGGCAACCTTTGAACAGCATCCAGACCGCAATGGCGGTGACCAAAGCCGCTTCATCCAAGCCAAGTCCGCCTACGATTTCCTGTGCCAGGACGAGTCTTCGGCCTTCTCACAGCATGAAATCGCCGCGCGCGCCGAGCGCATGCCGCGCCGCATGGTCCAGCCCGAGCGGGGCCGGCCCAAGGTTGAAGCGCGCGTGCATCCGCTCCCCTCCTCCGTCGTTTCGGACTGTGCCGCGCTCCTGGACGAGGAGAGCGAGATTGTCCCGGCCGCCCATATGCGCCTGCAGCCCGACGCGCCGCTCGGCAAAGGCGCCGACATCACTGATCACGTAAGCCGCGCCGTCCAACGGCAAGGACGCGCCCTCACATACCTCGTCGCCGGTCCGCTCGCGCATGGCACCAATCGTGTCGCTCTGCCTACGGCACTGCTCGAAAGCACCCGCAGCTTGCGCCCCGAGGTGATCGCGATCAGCACAACCTCAGCCGGCAAAGGTACCGTGACCGTTCCCGACGCGGTGCGCAGCCGCCTCTTTCCGGGAGCCCGCTCGGTGCGCATCCGCTTTGGCACCGCCGTCGAAGCCATTGCCCCGCGACACACCGCAGCCGCCGCTCCCTGATCAGGGCGGCGCCACCTTCCGCAAAGGGCAAGAAGCACATCCCCGGCTTCATTGTGCCACCAAATATCCCGGGGGAATCGCCCCGCGAGGGGCGATGGGGGCCGAGCCCCCAATGGCGCAGCGCATGCCACGTCACTGCCACCCCCAGACCAAAGCCACCAGCTCCCTCTCCCAGGACGCCACCTTAGGCGCTCCCGATCCCGAAGGCGTTTCTCGCCGGCATCGCAGGCGCAATTCGCCGCCTTGCCCCGCTGCGCCGGGCTTGCCACAACGCCGCAACGGAAGTGGAGGACAAGATGGGATACAAAGACGTCTACGCGGCGGCCAAAGCTGACCCCGAAGCGTTCTGGCTCAACGAAGCCAGCGCGATCGATTGGGTATCCCCTCCGACTAGAGCCCTCTTCGCCGAAAACGCGCCGCTTTATGAATGGTTTGCCGATACGCGCGTGAATACGTGCTGGAATGCCGTCGACCGCCATGTCGAAGCCGGTCGCGGCGCACAGGTCGCGATCATCCACGACAGCCCCGTTACCGGCACCGTCCACAAGATCACCTATGCTGACCTCAGAAACCGCGTCGCTTCGCTGGCGGGCGCCTTGCGTGCGAAGGGTGTCGAAAAGGGCGATCGTGTCCTGATCTACATGCCGATGGTGCCCGAAGCGCTGGAGGCCATGCTCGCCTGCGCCCGTCTTGGCGCCGTGCATTGCGTTGTCTTCGGCGGCTTTGCCGCCAACGAACTGGCCGTCCGGATCGACGACGCCCAGCCCAAATGCATCATAGCCGCCTCCTGTGGGATCGAGCCCGGCCGGGTCGTGCATTACAAGCCGCTCCTTGATGCAGCCCTCGATCAAGCGGAGCACGAGCCGGCGTTTTGCGTGATCTTCCAGCGCGAGCAGGAAGTGGCGCGCCTGGAGGATGGCCGCGATGACGACTGGCATGCCTTCCAGTACGGCGTCGAACCGGCGGAATGCGTCCCGGTCGAGGGCAACCACCCCGCCTACATCCTTTACACGTCGGGAACGACCGGCCAGCCGAAGGGGGTCGTGCGCCCCACGGCGGGGCATCTCGTGGCGCTGAACTGGACGATGAAGAACATCTACGACATCGATCCGGGCGATGTCTTCTGGGCCGCGTCCGATGTCGGCTGGGTCGTAGGCCACAGTTACATCTGCTACGCGCCGCTGATCCACGGCAACACCACGATCGTGTTCGAAGGCAAACCGGTCGGCACTCCGGATGCGGGTACGTTCTGGCGGGTCATTCAGGATCACAAGGTTCAATGCCTGTTCACCGCGCCAACAGCCTTCCGTGCCATCAAGCGCGAAGACCCGAAGGGCACGCTTGTCAAGGATTACGACCTGTCCTCGCTCAAGAGTCTCTTTCTGGCAGGAGAGCGCGCCGACCCCGACACGATCAAGTGGGCCGAAGCGATGCTCGGCGTGCCCGTCATCGACCATTGGTGGCAGACGGAGACAGGATACTCGATCGCCGCAAATCCGCTCGGGATCGAGAAGCTGCCCGTGAAGGTCGGAAGCCCGTCGGTACCGATGCCCGGTTGGGACGTGCAGGTGCTCAACGAGGGGGGTCACACTGTTGCGCCCGGCACGCTCGGCGCGATTGCGATCAAGCTACCCCTGCCCCCCGGCACGCTACCCACGCTCTGGAACGCCGAAGCGCGCTTCCGCAAGAGCTACCTCGAGCAGTTTCCCGGCTACTACGAGACCGGCGATGCCGGCTACATCGACGAAGATGGCTACCTCTACATCATGGCGCGCACGGACGACGTCATCAACGTGGCGGGTCACCGCCTGTCGACCGGCGCGATGGAGGAGGTTCTGGCCTCCCACGCCGATGTTGCCGAATGCGCCGTGATCGGAGTGGCGGACGCCCTGAAAGGCCAGCTCCCGATGGGATTCGTGTGCCTCAATGCCGGGACAAACCGCCCGCCAGAGGACATAGTGCGCGAATGCGTCGCACTTGTGCGTGATCAGATCGGCCCGGTGGCAGCCTTCAAACTCGCTTGCGTTGTTGACCGTTTGCCCAAGACCAGATCCGGAAAAATCCTACGGGGAACAATGCAAAAAATCGCTGACGATCAGCCGTTCAAGGTCCCCGCGACGATCGACGACATAGCAATTCTCGATGAAATCCGAGACGCCCTGAAGGCTCTGGGCTATCCCCTCTCGACCTCTCCTGTGACCTGACGTAAACGTAACCTGCCCTTTTTGGCATGTTGGAGTATCCTGCGTGTTAGCCTTACAGTTCGCACAACCATGACGCGTAAGCTCAATGGTTTCGGCACTATAGGCTCGAGGAAAATGCACAGCTTGATCGCCCCCGCCCATGCTCAATGGTGTGGTCAGACGTTCAAGTAGGATTGGCAGGGACGCATGAACGACCGCGGCGAGGCTGTGAAGAGCGAGGCTATGTCTCTTCTGCACCATGACATTCGATCCGCTCTGGGCGACGTTCTTGGTGGTCTCCAGCTGGTTGATGCGGAAGCGCTCGATCCCGCGTCTCGGCGACAACTCGAACGTGTATGCGCGTCTGCCGAGATGCTGGTAGAGTTGACCTCGAGCGCGCTGACCGCGCCTACCGAAACGGCCCGCGGCGCGGTCTCGCGTACATGCGCAAACGAGATGCACCGGAAAGAGGCCCACCGCCGGGACACTCGGCTTTCCGATGTGGTCGACCGGCTCCGGCGCCGGTGGGACGGGCATGCATCGGCCCGTGGTGGCGAGTTCCGGATTGAGGTTCGCGCCGATCTCTCCACTCAGTTGAATGGCCAGGCGACCGCAGTGGAGCGCATCCTCTCGAACCTCGTTGAGAACGCGATCACCCATGCCGCGCTCGGACGGGTCATCCTGTCGGTCCACGAGACTGGCGGCGATGCGCTGCGATTTGCCGTGACAGACGAAGGCCCCGGCTTTTCAGACGCTGCCCTTGGTCGTCTCTTCTCATTCGGCGGACGCCCGGGGACGGATCCGGGCGCGGGTGCGGGATTGGGCCTGCATATCGCCAAGCACCTTGCCCTTGAGCTCGGCAGCGACATCAGGGTGAGCAACACCTGCGATCAGTGCGGGGATGTGACGGGCGCGTGCGTGTCGTTCACCCTTCCCGTGCCAGCGCAGGTCACTAGGGATACCCTTGCCAAACCCCCTCGTTTCAAGGGCATGCGGATCCTGATCGCGGACGACAACGACACGAGCCGCACGCTCATCGCGCAGATTCTGCGCGGCTTGGGAGCGACGTGCACAGCCGTCGACAACGGCAAGGACGCATACACAAAGATCTCCACCGAACTCTTCGACCTCGCCGTGATCGACTCGCAGATGCCGCGCATGTCCGGGATCGAGACGATCCGGGCAATCCGCAGGCTGAAGAGCGTGCAACGCCACATTCCGATCCTCGTTGCGACGGGCATGGTTCTGGATGATGAGAGGATGCGCCTTTTCGATGCCGGGGCAGACACTATCCTGACGAAGCCGATCCTCTCCGCCGAGGTGCTCGGAGCAACGGTGCAGGAGATGATCGAAGGCGACGGCGACGGGGGTGGCGACATCTCTCGCATAGCAACCAAGACGACGGTCACGCCCTTCGCCCCTCCAGCGACCGTTCAGAGCACCGCGGCTGGCGCAATTCCCAGGCCAACGCATCCCCCGATCTGGGCTGACACGAAGACCCGCAACACCCGCGCAGGCCGGTTGGCGCATCTCGTCGAGATCGCTGGACCGCTCTCACAGCTCGAATTCATCGAGCGCCTCTCCAGCGATCTCGCGCGCTGCCGTGCGACCCTGGCGATCGCGTTCTACGAGCGTGATTTGCGGGTCATCCGGGCGCAGACCCATGTTCTGATTTCTCTTACCGGCGCTATCGGCGCGGGCGCGTTGCACGACGCCGTCCAGGCCATGAATACGGCGTCTCACAAGGCAGATTGGCCCGCGCTGCACAGCGTGATGGCCGAAGTCTGGCCCGATCTCGAGGCCGTGTGTGAAGAGGTGCGTGTTGCTCGCATAGACATGCGCGCCGTGGAAGACCCTGAGGTGCGGCCCGCGTGAATAGTCCAGACGTTCTCGTCATCGAGGACACTCCGTCATTACAACTCGTCTACGCATCCGTGCTCAGAAACGCAGGCCACGAGGTGCGCACCGCGTCGACCCTTGAGGAGGGATCCCGGGAGTTTCGCAGCCGCCAGCCTGCGGCTGTCCTCTTGGATCTCATGCTCCCGGACGGTGACGGGCTGGACCTCTTGCGGGAAATGGTTGCTGCCCAGCCGCACACCAACGTCATCGTGGTCACCGCCAACGGTTCGATCAATCGCGCGGTCGAGGCCATGCGCGCCGGAGCCTATGAGTTCCTCGTCAAGCCGTTCGACGAAAGCAGGATGCTCGGCGCCATTCAGAACGCGATCGAGACCACGCGCACCGCAGCGTCCAGCAGGCGCAAGCCCGGCGCCGGCTCGGTACCGTCGAAAGGGTCGGAATTCGCGGGATTCGTGGGCTCTTCCAACCAGATGCAGCAAGTCTACGCCCGCATTCGCTCTGTGGCGGGCTCGATGGCGACCGTGTTCGTTACCGCCGAAAGCGGGACTGGCAAGGAGGTGTGCGCCCAGGCGGTGCACAATGTTTCCTCCCGCTCCCGCGGGCCCTTCGTGCCCCTGAATTGTGGGGCGATCCCTTCCGAGCTTCTGGAATCCGAGGTCTTCGGCCACTTGCGAGGGTCGTTCACCGGCGCAATCTCGGACAAGATCGGGGCGGCAGCCGCCGCCGATGGCGGCACACTCTTCCTCGACGAAGTCTGCGAGATGCCACTGGCTTTGCAGACCAAACTCCTGCGCTTCCTGCAAACGTCGACGATCCAGCCTGTTGGAGCCGCACGGCCAAGCAAGGTCAACGTCCGCATCATTTGCGCCACCAACCGCGATCCACTCGACGAAGTGCGGCGCGGCCGTTTCCGGGAGGATCTGTTCTACAGGCTGCATGTGATCCCGATCCACCTCCCCCCCCTCCGGGAGCGCGGCGACGACGTGATCGAGATCGCCCGATCTCTGCTCGCGCGTCAGGCCGATGAGGAAAACAAGACGTTCGTTGGTCTCGACCCACGCGTCGAGGCGCTCTTTCGAAGCCTGCGCTGGCCCGGCAATATCCGGCAGCTACAGAACGCACTGCGCCACGTTGTGGTCCTGCACGATGGGCCCTACGTGACGCTCGAAATGTTGCCGGATGCCCTTGTTGCATCCAGAAGGGCCGAGGACGGCAGCTCCTTCGGCGCCACGCAGCGAATGCATGCCAACGGGTCGGCACAGGACACCGTGAACAGCCTACTGTCGCCGCTCTCGCATTCCGAGGCCAACCCGAGCCTCCTCGATCTGGCCGGAAAAACCCTCGCCGAGATTGAGCGCATTGCCATCGAGGCGTCCATTTCGCGCAACGCCGGATCTTTGCCCAAGGCAGCACGGGAACTCGGCGTCTCGCCCTCCACTCTCTACCGCAAGCGGGATGCCTGGGCGGAAGCGGAGGCAGAGGCAGCAGACCTTTTGCCGAGATCGACGGCCCAGCCGCGCGCCTAGGTGAATTGCTCCTGGATCAGGCGTTCTTCCAGGCCATGTCCGGGATCGAACAGGATGCGATGCTCCACGCTCATGTCCGACCGCACCACCACAGTGACGACATCGTTCACGGCCCGCGAGTCCGCCTCCGCCATGACAGGCCGTTTCTTGGGCTGAAGCACATCAAACCGGACCTCCGCGCGCTTGGGCAGGAGTGCGCCGCGCCAGCGCCTCGGCCGAAACGCGGCCACAGCCGTCAGGGCGAGCACATCGGATCCGATTGGCAGGATCGGCCCATGTGCTGAGTAGTTGTAGGCCGTCGAGCCCGCCGGGGTCGACACAAGAGCCCCATCGGCGACAAGCTCCTCCATCCGGACACGACCATCGACCGAGATCTTCAGCTTGGCCGCTTGTGGCCCTGCGCGCAGCAGGGAAACCTCGTTGATGGCCAACGCATCATGCACGGCGCCTTTCGCGGTGATCGCGCGCATCGTGAGAGGGTTGATGACCGCCATCTCGGCCGCTTCCAGCCGCTCGATCAGGTGCGGCTCGACGTATTCGTTCATCAGAAAGCCGATGGTGCCACAATTCATGCCGTAGACCGGGGCGGGCAACGCCTGGGTGCTGTGGAGCGTCTGGAGCATGAAGCCGTCGCCACCGAGCGCAACGATCACGTCAGCAGCTTCGGGCGCAACGCCCTCATAGCTGTTTTCGAGGGCACGGCGCGCCTCTTGGGCAATCGGCGTGTCGCTGGCCATGAAGGCGATCTTCGTCATTTCGGCCCTCTTGGTTCAGCCTTGCGGCGGGGTGGCGGTGTGGTCTCACACCCCGGTCCCGATGTCACCAAAGCCGCTGGCCCGCCGAAGCGCAAGCGACGCCGCGTTCGGGGAAGGCGCAAGGGCGTCCTAAGTGCCGCACTGAAGCCCAAAGGTGCCGGAAACGCGCCTTTCCCGCTGCGGCAGTTTGGTCTATGTCCCGCGGAGACCGGACGTGTCCGCCCGCCGCCACGCGGCACAGATCAGCTCAAGGGAGTGCCCCATGAACGCGCCACATCGTGACGACGGCTTTTTCACTGCCCCTCTTGCCGAAACCGATCCCGAACTCGCCGCTGCCATCGGACAGGAGCTCGGCCGCCAACGCGATGAGATCGAGCTGATCGCGTCGGAGAACATCGTCAGCCGGGCTGTGCTGGAGGCGCAGGGCTCCGTTCTGACCAACAAGTACGCCGAAGGATATCCGGGGCGGCGGTACTACGGCGGCTGCCAGTTCGTCGACATCGCCGAAGAGCTGGCAATCGAGCGCGCCAAGCAGCTCTTCGGATGCGAGTTCGCCAACGTTCAGCCGAACTCGGGCAGCCAGGCGAACCAGGGCGTCTTCACCGCGCTGCTGCAACCGGGGGACACGATCCTCGGCATGTCTCTCGATGCTGGCGGACACCTGACCCACGGCGCCCGCCCGAACCAGTCCGGCAAGTGGTTCAACGCGATCCAGTACGGGGTGCGCGAAGACACGCTCGACGTCGACTACGACCAGATCGAGGCGCTCGCCCTGGAGCATCAACCGAAGATGATCATCGCGGGCGGCTCCGCCATTCCGCGGCAACTCGATTTCGCGCGCTTCCGCGCCATTGCCGACAAGGTCGGGGCCTACCTTTTGGCTGACGTGGCGCACTATGCGGGGCTGATCGCGGCGGGGGTTTATCCGTCGCCCTTCCCGCATGTGCATGTGGCGACGACGACGACCCACAAGACGCTGCGCGGCCCGCGCGGTGGCATGATCCTGACCGACGACGCCGCACTGGCCAAGAAATTCAACTCCGCCATCTTCCCGGGCATTCAGGGCGGACCGCTCATGCATGTCATCGCGGCGAAGGCCGTCGCCTTCGGCGAAGCGCTGCGACCGGAGTTCAAGGTCTACCAGGAACAGGTCATTGCCAATGCCAAGGCGATGGGCGCGGCGCTGGTCGACGGCGGTCTGGATCTGGTGACAGGCGGTACCGACAGCCATGTCCTGCTTGTCGATCTGCGGCCCAAGGGAGTGAAGGGCAATGCGACCGAGAAGGCGCTCGGGCGCGCGCATATCACCTGCAACAAGAACGGGATCCCGTTCGACAGCGAGAAGCCGACGATCACCAGCGGCATCCGCCTGGGATCGCCCGCCGGTACGACGCGCGGCTTCGGAGAACCGGAGTTCACCCAGATCGGACAGTGGATCTGCACCGTCGTCGATGGCCTCTCAGAGCATGGCGAAGACGGCAATGGCGCAGTGGAGGCCGCTGTGAAGGGCGAGGTTGCCGAGCTTTGCGGCCGGTTCCCGCTCTATCCGAACTTCTAGCCCGCACAACGCGCCGGGCCCTCGCCGCAGTTCTGCCGGTGCGCGTGACGCGTCCCCCGCGCAGGTCTGCGGCTGCGAGTGATGCCCCGCTTGCACTTGGAAAACCTGGGTCGCAGACCACCACGGCCCGATAGTCGGAGCAAGGGGCCCTCCCGCCTCCAATGGTCGCCAAGGGCGCCCATTTCCGTTGGGCGTGGCACCCGCTGGCGCGGGTGCGGCGGCGCCTTGTGAGGTGGGGGTGCAGCGGAGCCCGAGGGCAGCCGATTACTGGATGTAGTCGTTCGGGTCGACCGCGTTGAATGCCGAGCCCTGCCGGACCTGAAACTGGAAGATCGCTGGATCGGCGTCGCCGACCTTGCCGATTGGCTGCCCCCGGCTCACGCTATCGCCCTCCGACACGGTCAGCCCCGCGACGTTGACATAGACCGTCGACAGCCCGTCGCTATGCGTGATGATAACCACACGCGCCTCGCGCGCCGGATCCTCGATCTGGTCTTCGATCACCGAGCGGATCCGCCCGGTGCCCGCCGAGCGAACCTCGTCCCCGGGCGTCGCACGGAAAGAGATCCCGTCGCGTGAGCCTTCCCGATATTCGGCGACGATCGGCGCATTGACCGGCAAATCGAAGACAGAGTCCGTCGCAGACGCTGCCGTTCGCTCCTCCGACAGGTTCGGGGACTCGGGCAAGTCTTGTGCCGCGGCCGCGGCTGCTCCGCCGGCTGCCGCCGAGGGCGCGTCTTCCGGCAGCGGATTGGCGGCGGAGGGCGGCGTAGGTGTCTGCGATCCGCTCCCCGGCGGGGCCGTCTGTGCCACGGGCGTCGGCGTTGCTCCGGGCACGGCAGGCGGGATCAGAAGATACTGGCCCGTGCGAATGGTGTACTCGCGGTCGAGCCCGTTCCATTCTCCAAGCGCTTGCAGCGGCACGCTGTACCGACGGGCGATGGAGAACGCCGTTTCCCCGGCAACGACCTTGTGGCGGACGGGTTCCTCCCCGGTCTGAACGTCCGAACGCGACTCCGGTGCCCGCTGGATCGTGGCGCCTGCATCCGCGCTCTCCGCGCGGTCGATCGCATCCCCCGCAAGGGTCGTGACATCGACCGAGCCGGGTGGTTGAATCGGGCCGGTCGCCACGGCGCCGGTGGCAGGCGAAGGCTCGGCGACGCGGCGCGGAAGCGCCAGAACCTCACCCCGGTTGAGCACCGCATCCACCGGCGCTCCGTTGAACCGCGCAAGCTCCTCTGGCGGCAGGCCGATCCGGGTGGCAACATCCGCTACCGTGTCGCCTCGACGCGCAAGCGCGACCTGGTAGCCGGGATACGAAATGATGCCCCGATTGTCCGCTTCGGGCCGGTCGGCAACAGCGCTGAGCGCGGCGTCGGACGTGTCAAAGCCATTGCCGAGGTCCCGAAGGTCCAGATCGAGGTCGGAGCACCCTGCAAGGAGAGCCAGAACGGCGGCTCCCATGAGCCCCCGGGCGATACGCGACCTCGTCGCGGGCGCCGGTGTCCGGGGTGACGGCGCCGTGCCCGGCACCTTCGTCTTGGTGGTTGGAAGGTCCCATGCCCCGCTGTGCGTCATCGCCCTGCTCCTCGATCCAGATCCTGTGGGGCGGAGGCCCTCTTGCCGGGGTCTGCCGCGCGTCTCTGCCTTACGCGGGCCGCATCAGCGCGCACCCGTGTCATTCGCGACCCAGCCCCTCCAGCAATGGGACGAAGCGCACCGGCAGCAATTCTTCGTACTCAAGCCCGCTCTCGGTACGGCGCACCTTTATGAGCGTCTGCACCGCGTCCGACCGGCCCACCGGCAGCACCATGATACCGCCCTCGCGCAACTGGGCCAAGAGGGGGCCGGGGGTGTCTTCCGCAGCCGCCGTCACGAGAATGCGATCAAAAGGAGCCTGATCCGGGATGCCCAGCGACCCGTCGCCATTGAGCGCGATGACATTGGTCAGGCCAAGCGCGTCAAAGACTCCCAGCGCGGCCTGGGTGAGGCGCCGGTAGCGATCGACGGTGTAGACGCGGCGCGCCAGTGCCGAAAGGATCGCCGCCTGATAGCCCGTGCCCGTGCCGACCTCGAGCACCTTGTCTCGCGGGCCGACCTCAAGCGCCTGGGTCATGAGCCCAACGACGGAGGGCTGGCTGATGGTCTGCCCGCACTCGATCGGCAACGGCGTGTCATCGTAGGCACGCGCGGCAAAGATACCCCGGACGAAGAGACCACGGTCGATCTTCTCCATCGCGTGAAGGACGCGCGTGTCCGTGACGCCGCGAGAGCGCAGCGCGAAAAGGAAGCGCATCTTGCGCTCGGCCAGTTCCTCGGCACTGGGCGGGGGTGGCGTATCCGGATCTTCGGGGTTGGGGCCGGCGGCGGGCATCGCCTCACTCCAGGGCAGCGCGCAATCCGTCGAGACGGTCATGCGCGGTGAGATCCGCCCGCATCGGGGTGATGGAGATATAGCCGTCGAGGTTCACGGCCGCGTCTGTGCCGGGTGCAGTTGGCATGTCTTGGCGGCCTCCCGTCACCCAAAGGAACCGGCGTCCGGAGGGCGCTGTATGCGGCGCGACCGAGAAGCTCGTGCCTTCGCGGTATCCTTGCGGCGCCACACGGCGGCCCTGCACGTCTGCAGCCGGGACGGGCGGAAAATTCACGTTGTAGAACAAGCGGTAGCCTGCGTCCGCGCCCCAATCGCCCTTGTCCAACAGATCGCGCACAATGGCTGCGCCGTAGACGCGGGCGGCCTCGAACGGGTCTGCCGCATCGCGCTGCTTTGGACCGTAATACTGCGAGAGCGCGATGGCGCGCATTCCCTGCAGCGCCCCTTCCATCGCGCCGCCGAGGGTGCCGGAATAGACGGCGTTCTCAGCGGAATTATTACCGCGATTGACCCCCGAGAGTACAAGATCGGGCGGGCTATCCTTGAGCACATCATGCAGGCCCGCGAGCACGCAATCGGCGGGCGAGCCTTCGGCGGCAAACCGGCGCGGCCCCATCTCGGCGATCATCGTGGGGTGAGTGTAGGAGATCATGTGCCCGACGCCCGATTGCTCGAACGCGGGCGCAACCGTCCAGACCTCGCCCTGCGGGCCGGCGATCTCTGTTGCAATCTCATGGAGAACGGCGAGACCCGGCGCGTTGATCCCGTCGTCATTGGTGATGAGAATGCGCATTTGCCCTGCTCCGGCTGTTTTTTCCTGCCTAGACGAGGCGTGCGCGGAAGGGAAGCGGTACCGGGCATGTCCACAGCGTATCGCGTTCGACCTCTTCCGGCTTGTCTCGCAACCCGCTTTCGGGCCAAGCGCGAGCGGCGGCGGGAATTAAGGCACGTTGGGCGGGGAGCCTCTAGAAGTTGAACCCGTCGAGAAAGCCCTGATCGAAGAGGTCTGGGAAGGAGAAAATGGAGGAATCGTTCTCTCCATCCCCGTCGGTTGCCTCGTTGTAGGCGTCGATCATGTCTTGCTTGACGCCATCGATCTCCTCGTCGGTCATCTCGTTGCGGATGCTCTCGCCAAGGGACAGCCCGCTGTCGGTATCGGTGTTGCCCAGTTCCACTCCGAACTCGATGCCGAACTTGCCCTGCAACAGGACAAGCTTGCCATCCTCTTCTCCGCCCGTTTCGGCCTTCGCGCCGTTCTGGAGCGCAGCCACGGATTGCTCGATCTTGACGCTTCCACTGGACAGCTCTTCGGTCCAGTACTCCAATCCGGCCGGATCGGGCGCGCGGCCCAGCACCGCATCATAAAGAAACTCAAGGAAACTCTGGATCGCGCCGTCGGGGGCCTCCGATGGATTGTCACCGATGAACTGAGCCTGTTCGCTGAACTGACTGCTCTCGAACATCTCTTCAGCCAGAAGGTCGAACCGCTGCAAATCGTTGAATTTCGCCGACCATTCGATGAAATCATCGATTGTCGGGAAAGCCAGGAAATGCCCGATAAAGAATTCGGCGACGCGCACCAGATCGTCAGGATCGATCGACATCATCGGCGCCGCGTCGACAAGACTGCGAGTTTCCTCCGCGCCCGATTGACCGTACTTAAAGTCAATCTGTTCGATGGCCTCTGCGAAAACACTCTCGCGACTTTGTAGAGTAAGGACGGCGACATTGTCCTCGATTGAGACCTGATAAGTCGAGCCAATGACCGGCACCTCAAGACGGTCGTATGTCTCTGTGCCCCGGTAGGTCGTTTGAGATGAGTCCACAACTGCGCCGCCGAAGACGTTAATCACGCCATCGTCCGGGTTCGGATCCTCGAAGACAGGAAAATCGAGAGTGAAACCGGCCCCAGGATCGTCGAACGGTGCAAATGAGAACGTCCCGCCCCCCTCAAACAGCCCCTCGGGGTCATCGAATTGCAGGGCAAAAATGGGCTCTCCGGGTCCGACCCCGGACAAGTACGTGAACTCGCCGCTGTATTCGATACTTTCATCGAGAAATTGAAGCCCCTCCACCCCCTCCGTTGCAACGGGTGCAACAAAGATCGGTCCGAAGCCGTCTTCGTCAGCTATGCTTTCGCGGAAGCGATCGAAGACCAAATCGATTTTGAGTTTCTCTTCGGACGAGAAAACCTCCGCGCCGGTCTCGTTAACGAGACCTACACTCACGGTGTCTCCTTGCCGGACTGAAAACCAGGACACAGGTAAAATGGTCCCGCCGATTGTCGGTACCCGATCAAAAATGAACATGTGCGCTTCCCCCTAAGGGGAAGCTATTCCAAAACTTACGCCACGTCAAAGTCTCGCGGGCCGCACAACCCGCGCATCATCCGCCAATGCCGAGATCCGCCAGTACACTGGCCGCTTCGTGCGCGACGGGAGGCAGGGTCGAGCGGTCCTCGCCGGGGTAGAACCGTCCCCGTGTTGCCGTTGGCATCGGCTGGGGCGCAGCGATATGCACCTTCGGTCCCGTACGCTCGGTCTCGGCAGCCCAGGAGCGCGCAAGGGCGATCTGCGCAGCCTTGGTCGCGCCGTAGCACCCGTAGTTCGCCGCTCCCCCTTTCGGATCGTCAAAGAAGACCGCCTGCGCCCCGGGGCTCGCCAGCAAGAGCGGCGAGACGTAGGCGATCAGCCGGCGCGTCGCCTCGACGTTGATGTCGAAGCTTTTGGCCCAGTCCTTGGCGTTGATCATGGAAGCCGGTGAGAGCGGTGCGGCATGGATTGCCGTATGCACCCAGAGATCGAGCCCGCCCCAGCGCTCGTGCACCGACCGGCAGAGATGCTGCATGGCACCGTCATTGGTGATGTCGAGCGGGGCAAGTGTGGCCTCTCCCGCCTTGGCCTTGATCCTGTCGTCCAGTTCTTCGAGAGCGCCCGTCGTGCGGGCGACCGCGAGGACGTGATACTCCGGCGCGAGCCGCTCTGCGAGCGCAGCGCCCAGGCCCCGGGAGGCGCCGGTGATGAGTGCGAGCTTGGTCATCGCGGCGGTGTGGGGCGGTGACGTGCCGAGGTCAACCCCCGCCTGCCGCTACTCCGCGTCCGGAAGGGAAAGCTGGGCCACGCCAGCCCGCGTCTCGATCAGCAGAGCCGACTGTTCGATCTTCAGGACCCGCCCGCCAAGGAGCCGGTCCCCCACCTCGACGCGTGAAATGCGCCCGCGCGACGAACGCACCAATGCCCTGCGCGCCTCGGGCGCCCCGAAGACGCCGATCAGTGCGGTCTGACCGAGGTCCAGACCTTCGGAAACCGTGGCCGCCTCGGCGGCGATTGCGGGTGTGGCAGTGGTCATCGAAGTGCTCCAACGCAGGACCGCGCGGCGCATATCGTGGGATCTATACAGGGTCGAGAGGCAATATCGGCGCTCACGCGGGCTGCAGGCCCTGCCCCTGCGTTCACCGGCCAATACCTGCCGATACGGGGGAACTGCGCAAGGCAGGTCTGCTACTCGGCAGCCGCCTTCACCGTGAAGCCCTGGTCGATCATATCGGACGGAGCAACCGGATACTCGCCAGAGAAGCAGGCGTCGCAATACTCGGGCGCGGCCGGGTCGCGCCCCTTGACCTCACCCACCGCACGATAGAGGCCATCCAGCGTGATGAACCGCAAGGACGTCACGCCAAGGTGCTGACGCATTTCTTCCTCGGTCATCGTGGCAGCCAGCAGCTTCTCGCGACGCGGCGTGTCGACGCCATAAAAGCACGGCCATTGCGTCGGAGGAGACGCGATCCGGAAGTGCACCTCGGCTGCGCCGGCATCGAGGATCATCTCTTTGATCTTGCGGCTCGTCGTTCCCCGCACAACTGAGTCGTCCACGAGGATCACGCGCTTGCCCTTGATCAGCGCCCGATTGACGTTGAGCTTGAGCCGCACGCCCATGTTCCGGATCTGCTCGGTCGGCTCGATGAACGTGCGCCCCATGTACTGGTTGCGGATGATGCCCATCGCGTAGGGAATGCCCGATTCCTGGCTGAACCCGATCGCCGCGGGCGTGCCGCTGTCAGGGACCGGGCATACGAGGTCAGCGTCCACCCCGGCCTCACGCGCAAGCTCCACACCGATCTGACGGCGCGTCTCATAGACAGAGCGCCCCCCGAGGATCGAGTCCGGCCGGGAGAAATAGACGTGCTCGAAGATGCAGAAGCGCGGCTTCTGCGGCTCAAAGGGGCGCGACGTCTGCACGCCGTCTTCCGTACACACGACCATCTCGCCAGGCTCGATCTCGCGTACGAATTCCGCGCCGATGATGTCGAGCGCGCAGGTCTCCGAACTCAGCACCCAGCCATCGCCGATCCGCCCAAGTACAAGCGGGCGCACACCGAGCGGGTCGCGCACGCCGATGAGCTTGGTGCGTGTCATCGCGACGATGGAATAGGCCCCCTCGACCCTGCGTAGCGCATCCTTCATCCGCCCGGGCACGTCACGCTGCAGCGAGCGCGCCATGAGGTGGATGATGCACTCGGTGTCCGAAGAGGACTGGAAGATCGAGCCGCGCTCGATCAGCTCACGCCGCAGCGCCTGGGCGTTCGTGATGTTGCCGTTATGCGCAATCGCCGCCCCCCCCATCGAGAATTCGCCGAAGAACGGCTGCACATCGCGAATCGCGGTCTGCCCTTTCGTGCCAGCCGTCGAGTAACGCACGTGGCCGATCGAAAGGCTGCCCGGCAAGGTCTTCATCAACGCCGGGTTGGTGAAACTATCGCGTACATAGCCAAAGCGATGGGCGAGCTGAAATCCGCTCTCGGGCGTGTAGGCCGCAATGCCCCCTGCTTCCTGACCGCGATGCTGCAGCGCGTGCAGCCCAAGAGCCACGAAGTTTGCGGCATCGGCAAGCCCCACGACCCCGAAAACTCCGCATTCCTCGCGGAGCTTGTCATCATCGAACGGGTGGGCAGGGGGAAGGTCAGCGTCGTGCGCAGGCAAACGGCCGTCTGAGGGCATGGGACATCCTGTGAAACGCGGGCAGCGGACGTCTCATATCGGGTTGCAAGCGATCTGTCACCCTGTCGTTGCGTTGCGTGCGCCTTGTGCTGCGGGCACGGGCCGAAACGCCGGGAAGATGAGCGCTCTGGGGCATTAGCGCTCTAGACATGGAGCGCGATCCGGAAAAGTGTAGCGCCATTCGGCGCACCAACCGGGGGAGAACCAACGTGCCCAAGCTGCTTGCAGAATTCATCGGAACCTTCTGGCTGGTTCTTGGGGGCTGCGGCGCAGCCGTACTCGCCGCCGGCGTCCCCGATGTCGGGATCGGGTTTCTCGGGGTCAGCTTCGCCTTCGGCCTGACTGTCCTGACCGGCGCCTACGCGCTCGGGCACATCTCCGGCGGGCATTTCAACCCAGCGGTGTCGCTCGGCCTCTTCGTCGCCGGGAAGTTCGACGCCAAGGACCTGCTGCCCTACTGGGTCGCACAGACGGTCGGCGCGATTGCGGCCGCTGCAGTGCTCTACATCATCGCCAGCGGCGCCGCCGACAGCACCGGCGTCGGCGGCTTTGCCTCGAACGGATACGGAGCGGCGTCGCCAGGCGGATATTCCCTCTTCGCGGGTCTGATCACGGAAGTCGTGCTGACGGCGATGTTCCTGATCATCATCCTCGGCGCCACCTCCGGCCATGCACCCGCCGGCTTTGCCCCGATCGCGATCGGCCTTGGCCTCGTGCTGATCCACCTGATCTCGATCCCGGTGACCAACACCTCCGTGAACCCGGCCCGCTCGACCGGCGTTGCCCTCTTTGCCGATGGCCCGGCCCTTGCCCAACTCTGGCTCTTCTGGATCGCTCCTCTCGTCGGCGGTGCCTTGGGCGGCCTCCTGTGGAAAGCGCTCCTGGACACACCTTCCGAAAACTGATCGGCTCACAGAGGCCACACACGGCAAAGGGGCGCCCCGATTGGAGCGCCCCTCTTCATCTTGGCTCATCTACCTCGGGGGGAGCCGCAGGCGGGGGGCAGAGCCCCCACCCGTTCCGATCACATCCGCGACGCGACGTTTTCCCAGTTGACCAGCTTGTCGAGGAAGTTCGTCAGATACGCCGGGCGCTTGTTGCGGAAGTCGATATAGTAGGAATGCTCCCACACGTCGCAGCCCAGAAGCGCCGTCTGACCGAAACAGAGTGGGTTCACCCCGTTTTCCGTCTTGGTCACCTTGAGCGATCCGTCCGCGTCCTTGACGAGCCACGCCCAGCCAGAGCCGAACTGGCCTGCACCGGCAGCCGCGAACTCTTCCTTGAACGTATCGACCGAGCCAAACGCTTCCGTCAGCGCTTTCTCCAGCTCGCCCGGCATGCCCGTCGGACCCATCATTTCCCAGAACTGGACGTGATTCCAATGCTGCGACGCGTTGTTGAAAATGCCTGACTGCGCCACGGAACCGGCCTGATACGTGCCGGCTATGATCTCTTCAACGGACTTGCCTTCCCACTCGGTGCCGGCAGTCAGCTTGTTGCCATTGTCGACATAAGCCTTGTGGTGAATGTCGTGGTGGTACTCGAGCGTCTCGCGGCTCATGCCGTGATCGGCCAGCGCATCGTGCGAATAGGGCAGATCGGGAAGCGTGAAGGTCATGGGTCTCTCCCGTTGGTGTTGATCTTGGGGCGTATCTGACGCTCACCCCGCCCCGCGTCAAGCCGCCGCGCCACCCGCAAGAAGGACAATACCCGGCCAAAATCCCACGGTGCTCGCACCAGCTTCGCGATTCTGCCAACATTCCGCCCGATCTTTCAGTATCGTTAACCAATGGGGCGCTAAGCCCTTCCAGGGCCGATGGGCCAACGACGCCGGAAGTCGCAGGGGAGCGGAGCCAGCATGGCCCAGCGCGCGCAATATACAATCCTGTCCATGATGAAGGACGAGGGGCACTCGGTGCTCGAGTGGGTCGCGTATCATCGCCATATCGGCTTCGACAATATCTGCGTCTACACCAACGATTGCTCTGACGGGACAGACGCGATTCTCATGCGTCTCGAAGAGCTCGGCGAGGTCCGGCACTTCCGCAACGACATCCCCGAGGGCAAGAAACCGCAGCCCCATGCGCTCAGCCTCGCGGGCAACAACCCCGCGGTAACGGAGTCCGATTGGATCCTGACGATGGATGCCGATGAGTTCGTGTCGATCAAGATCGGGCGCGGCTGGGTGGACAACCTCGTCCGCCGCCTGCCCGAGGGCACCGACGCCATCGCACTGACGTGGCGCTTCTTCGGCTCTTCTGGTGTGACGGAGTGGAATCCGGGGCTCGTCACCGAAGCCTACACCCGTGCCGCACCGGACGGCTTTCGCAAGGGATGGGGCGTCAAGACGATGTTCCGCCCCTTCGAGCACATGAAATTCGGCATTCACCGCCCCGGCATCCACAAGGCCCGCCAGATCGGCGAGCGCGCCCAGGCTTTGCTGGAGCAGCGCTGGGTCAACGGGTCCGGCGATCCGATGCCGGAGGACTTCTCGCTCTCGGGCTGGCGCTCGACGAAGCCGACGCTCGGATACCGCTGGGCGGAGGTCAATCACTACGCCGTCAAGAGCTTCGAGGCCTATCTGCTGCGCCGCCTGCGCGGCAACGTCAACCTCAAGGAAGACAAGTACAACGCCAACTATTTCGCCCTTTTCGACCGCAACGAAACAGATGCCCCAAATGTTCAGAGGCATCTGCCCGCCGTTCGCCGCCGCATGGCACAGTACCTCGCGGATCCCGAGATCGAACGCTTGCATGGGGACGCGCTAGCCTTTCACGAAGCACGGGTCGCGAAGCTGCGCGAAACCGGCGCCTACGCATCGTGGCTGGCCGAACTCCGCGCGGCCCACAAGGTGCCTTTCGAGCGGCTCGACGAGGTGTTGTTCACCCAGCATCTGCCCAAGGAATGGCAACAGAGGATCGCGGATCTGCGTGCCAAGGGCGTGCCGGATCGCCAGCTTGCCCTGATGATCGCCGCCAGCCAGACGGCCACGAAGAGCGAGACGCGCGCCCGGCTCCGCGAAACCGCCGAGCAGGCCGGCACGTCCGGCACAGCCGATGGCTCGGACAGCTAGAGGATGGAGAGTTCCCCGCGCATTCACCTCGTTGCGACGCTCAAGAACGAGGCTCCGTACCTTGTCGAGTGGATCGCATGGTACAAGAGCATTGGCGTGACCGACTTCACGCTCTTTTCCAACGATTGCACCGACGGCACCAACCTGATGCTCGACCGGCTGGACGTCTTGGGGGAGGTCCGGCACTTCGACAACCCGCTCGGCCCCCGTATGGACCCGCAGCGCCGCGCCTATTCACGCGCGGGCAAGATGGACGAGGTGCGCGACGCCGATTGGCTGCTGGTGGTCGATGCGGACGAGTTCGTCCATGTCCGGGTCGGTGACGGAACGCTTGCCGCCCTGATCCGGGCCTGCGACGGGGCCGACGCAATTTCGCTTGGCTGGCAGCCGGTCGGCTCTGGGGGAATGGCGCGGTGGGTCGATGCCCCCGTCACCGCCCGATTCACACGCGGGGGGGCAACAGAACCGCCAGACAACAAGATGGTTTGGGGGTTCAAGACCCTCTTCCGGCCAAACGCGTTCGACTACTTTGGCGTTCACAGACCGAAATTCGACAAGAAGAAGCGCGATACCTTCCCCAAGGTGCGCTGGGTCAACGGCTCGGGCGCCGACATTTCCAAACACGTTGTCGAAGGCGGCTGGCGTTTCGGCCGTAGGACCGTTGGCTACGCCTATGGCTGCGTCAACCATTACGCCGTCAAGAGTCGGGAAGAATTCCTCCTGAAGCGTCTGCGCGGGACAGCGAACTCAAAGAATGCCGATAGGCTCAACATTGGGTACTGGAACACGTTCGATCTCAATTCCACGCCTCTCCCGCCTCTCGACACGGGCCCGTTGAACGACGAAATGGCCCGTCTGCTCGCGGACGCCGATCTGGCCGCGCTGCGCCGCGCGAGCGTGGCGACCGCGCGGCGGGTGCTCGACGGGCAGCTGCAAGACGACGAGGCGCGCGCCTTCGTCGAGGCAGGCGCCGCCCCGGTTGACCCGGAAAACGCGCCAGACACTGGGCCCGAAGTGCCGCCCGCACCCGTTGCGCGCAACTCGACCACGCTGGCGAAGGCACGGACTTCCGGCACGCGCTTCCTATGTGTCGGCACACATCACAAGACGGGTACGATGTGGATGCGTTCTACCCTTCATCAGGTTGGGTCCGAGCAGGGCATCCCTGTTACCCAGGTCGTCGTTGAGCGGCACATCGCGGAACTGCCCGACAATGGGCCAGTGATCTGCGTCAACTGGGACTCAAGCTTTCCGCGCGCAATGCTGGAGCGGGAAGACGCGCGGTTCCTGCACGTTGTGCGTGATCCCCGCGATGTGCTTGTCTCCGGGATGCGGTATCACCGCATCGCCCCGACCGCGCGCGAGCGTTTCCTGCTCCGCAGACGGCCGGAATGGGGTGGGCTGACCTATCAGGATCACCTCAATGCCCTGCCGGGCGACGTCGAACGCCTGCTCTTCGAGATGCAGCACAAGCACGCCGACACGATGGCCGAGCTTCTGCGTTGGGACTACGGGCGCGCGAACACGATCGAGTTGCGCTACGAAGACCTCATCAACGATCCCGAATGCAGGCTTTTCCGGGCGGCGCTCGTCGAAGCTGATGTCAACGGGCTGGACATCGACCGGGCCGTCTCGGCCTTTTGGGACAATGCGCTTTTTGGCGGCCAGGCCGACCCCGACCGGCGCCACCCGCGCACGGCCCTCCACATTCACTCGGGCAAGGCCGCCCAATGGCCAAGGCAACTCCCGCGCGAGGTGGCAACTGCCTACGCCGCGCGGTTCGGCGAAGCGCTCCGAATACTGGGCTACGCGGAGGACGATCGATGGGTTGCGCAATGCCGACCCGCAGCAGAGCTCGCATCCGAAGCACTGGCCGGATAGCTGCGCGCCGCAGGAAACCACGCGCATCGCAAACGCGACGCAGCCGCGCGACCAGCGCACCTTTGCCACGACCAGAGCCCGGACAACCGCAAGGCAGGTGGCCCTTCTGCTGAATTCGGTTTAAGCCCCGCGCCGGTGCCATGACGAACCAGACGCCATCAGATCCCGCCAACGAAACGGCCAATGCGGCGTCGCCACCGGACGTCACGGTTGTCTCCTGTATGACCGATGCCGCGCCCTACCTGCTCGAATGGGTCGCATGGCACGCGCTCATCGGGGCGACACGCTTCGTGATCTTTTCGCACGCCTGCAGCGACACCACCGAAGCGATGCTCGACCAGCTGGCAGGGATTGGCCCTCTGGAGCATCACCGCCTCACCCTCCCCGCCCCGGACAAACAGCCGATCCATGTCGCCTCGCGCCTCGCGGCGGACTTGCCGGCGGTGAAAGACGCCGATTGGGCCATTGTCCTGCGGGTCGACGAGTTTCTCGACATCAGCGTTGGAACGGGCAGGCTGGAGGATTTGGTCGCGCACGTCACGGAGCAAGACGCGCCCAGCATCGGCGCGGGCGCTACCGTCGACGCCATTTCTCTGCCGTGGCGCTTCATCGGCAGCCAGCGGCAAGCCGATTTCGATCCCTCTCCGGTCACGTCGCGGTTCCTGCGTGGGGCGCGCATCGACGGGAAGGAGACGGAGCCGACGACCGGGTTTCGGACGCTCTACAGGCCAGCCGCATTCTCCCGTCACGGCCCGTCGCGGCCTTGGGGATGGAAGCGCGGCACAAAGGCTCGGGGGCTTTGGCTCAACGCATCGGGCAGCGACATCTCGGAGGCGATGGGTCAGCAGGCCAAAGGCAATCTCAACGCGTTGCCCGAGAGCGCGTTCGGTGCCGCTCATGCCAGTGTGCGCCGCTACGCTGTGAAGTCGCGGTCCGAGTTTCTCTACGGTCAACTCAGCGAAATCCCCCCCGGTGAAGGCGGCAAGGCGCCAAAGGGCTGGGAGGCCTGGACGCTGCGCGACATCAACGCCGTGTCCCTCCCCCCCCTTGGGCCAGAGCCGCTCGGACGGGCCATCGAGGGCCTTGCGCAGGATCCGCAGCTGGCGCGGCTACAATCCCAGGCTCGCACTGATTTGCAGAAGTCCGTTGAGGGCCTTGTCGCCGCGCAGCCCGCCGCGCGGCACTTCCTTGAGACCGGCGAAACATGGGAGGCAAACAGCGCGTCCGGGGACGGTCCGCCAACCGCGCCCCGTCTGCTTTGTGTCGCCACCCACCCACGGGCCGGGACGCTCTGGATGCGCCGGGCTCTGAACGAAGCCGCGAAGGCCCTCGACGTCCCGGTGATCAAGATCGGCGCGCCGCAAGACCTCGCTCAGATCCCTCCAGCCGGCCCGGCCATCCTCGTCAACTGGCGATCTCGCTTTCCCCGTGCACTTTTTGAGCGCCGCGACGCACGCATCCTCCATATCGTGCGCGATCCGAGGGATATGTTGATCTCTGCAATGCGCTTTCACCGTGTGGTGCCCGCGAAAGACGACAAGACCGTGCACACCCCCATGCCTGAGTTCTCAGGGATGAGCTATCAGCTCATGCTCAACGCGCTACCCGATGATGCGACGCGCCTGCGCTTCGAAATGGATCACCGCCACGCAGACGTCATGGATGACATGATGTCGTGGGCCTTTGGGCGGATGCACTCACGAGAGCTGCGATACGAAGAGCTTGTACAGGATCACGAATGCTCCCTCTTCGGAGAGGCGTTGGCCTGGGCGGGGGTCGCTGGCCTCGACGCCAATACGCTCATCTCAAGCTACTGGAATCATGCTCTTTTCGGAGGGCTCGCCGAAAGACGCGGCGTGGATCCGCGGCTGCAGCGGCACATTACCTCGGCGCAACCGGAGCGGTGGCGGCACGAGCTGCCCCGGACTATTGCCTCCGAATATGCTGCGCGCTACGGGCACGGCTTGCGCGTCCTGGGTTACGCAGCGGACGACACGTGGGTGTCTGCCTGCGCCGACACTCCTCCCGCGCCTGAGCCTACGCCTCGCTGAAGTAGTTGACGCGCGCATCGGCCGCTGCGGCTCCCGACAGCGCATCGAATGCGTACTGCGCGACGGAACGGAAACAGACGAACGTGAAGCCGTTGTCCTCCATCCAGAAGGCCGCCGGGATCTGCGCAAGCCGCGTGCGCCGGATCTCACCGGGCTCGAACGCGCCGGGGGCAAGGTCCACCGGGCAGAGCTTGGCCACAGTCTCGCGCGCGGCAACACCGCTTTCGATGCGGAAGACGGCCCGCATATCGGAAACGTCGGTGATCAGAGTGTGGGTGCCGGAGAGCGCCTCGCCCAGCGTGGTGAGGGCTTCGGCCACGTTGTCCCGCGCGAGGATCAGCAAGAGCTCGTCCGGCGCCATCCAAAGCGCGCGGGCGGCACCCGTCGAAGCGACTTCACGCACCCCAGGCATCGCACAGCCCGTGGCCGAATGAACGGCAGCGGCGACATCGGCACTTCCGAGGTCGCCCTTGAGCGTGATCATGCCGGGCGCCGCCACTTCTCGCACCGTGGCCGCGCCGGAAGCGGTTGCGTTGGCCAGAACCAATGGATCAGACATCCTGCTTCTCCCCTTTCGGATCATAGAACACCGGATCGACAATGCGCGCGCGATATTGCGTCCCGTCTGTCCCCGGGAAAGTCAGCACGTCTCCCATCCGATCCGGCCCGTTCTCAACCAGACCCATGGCGATCCCGCGCCCGAGTGTCGGCGAGTGGTAGGTCGAGGTGACGCGCCCAATCATCTTGCGCTGGCCAAGCGCGTTCTCACCGTCGGCAACGGCGTAGGCACCATCCGGCAAAACCGCCCCATCGACAGTTTCGAGCCCCACAAGCTTCCACCGTGCCGGATCGGTCATGTGGGTCCGTTCCTGAGCGCGCTTGCCGAGGAAATCCTCTTTCTTCTTCGAGATCGCCCAGTGCAGGCCAAGATCCTGCGGAATCACCGTCCCGTCGGTCTCGTCGCCAATCATGATGAACCCCTTCTCGGCGCGCATGATATGCAGCGCCTCGGTGCCGTAGGGCATCGCGCCGAACTCGGCACCGGCGTCCATCAGCTTTTCCCACAGCTCGAGCGCCCGGTGCGCGGGAACGGCGATCTCGTAGGAGAGCTCCCCCGAGAACGAGATCCGGTAAGCGCGAACGGGGATCCCCGCCAGAACCCCATCGGCCCACCCCATGAACGGCAGCGCGTCCTTGCCAACGTCCATGCCGCCGAGCTTTTCGAGCACCTTCCGGGCGTTCGGACCGACAACGCCGATCTGGCCATACTGCTCGGTGACGTTGAGTGTGTGGACCTTCCAGTCCCACCACTCGCATTGCAGCCAGTCTTCCATCCAGGCGTGGATGCGATCGGCTCCGCCGGTCGTGGTGTGACAAAGCCAGGTGTCTTCATCGAGGCGCGCGACAACACCGTCGTCGCTGAGAAACCCGTTCTCGGAGCACATCAGCCCGTAGCGGCAGCGCCCGATTTTGAGCTTCGACATGTTGTTGGTGTAGAGCATGTCGAGGAAGCGGCCCGCATCGGGGCCCTTCACGAGGATCTTGCCCAGCGTCGAGGCGTCGAGCAGGCCAAGCGCCTCGCGCGTGTTCTTCACCTCCCGCGCAACAGCCACCTTCACCGTCTCACCCTTGCGGAGGAACGTGTAGGGGCGGCGCCAATGACCCACCGGCTCCCAATGCGCGCCATGGGCTTCGTGCCATGCGTGCATCGGCGTACGACGGATGGGCTGGAACGTGTCACCCCGCGCCTCGCCCGCGATCGCCCCCATGGAGATGGGCGTGTAGGGCGGGCGGAACGTGGTGGTACCGACCCGCGGAATCTCTTCATTCAGCGCTTGAGAAAGAATTGCCAAACCATTTATATTGCTCAATTTTCCCTGATCCGTTGCCATGCCAAGGGTGGTGTACCGCTTGGTATGTTCGACGCTCTCGAAGCCCTCTCGGGCGGCGAGTTGAACGTCCGACACTTTGACATCGTTCTGGAAGTCGAGCCACATCTTCTCGCGTTTCGAGATGTCGGCGTTCGACGGCATGATCCAGATGGGCTCCATGGGTGCCTCGTCCGGCGCGCTCAACCGGGTCACGGGGGTGTCCTTTGGTGCGAATCCGGCCGCCTCGGCGGCGGCCCTGCCCTGGGCGGTACCATCCCGGGCAGCGGCTTCGGCCAGCATCACGCCGTTGGCAGTCCCGGCACACCGAACGAAGGCCAGCCCATCGCGCCCCGTAGGCGGGAGTGCCGCATCGGGGTAGAAATGCGCGTGATCGTCCGACCAGAGCAACTTGCCGCCGCAATGGGACCACAGGTGCACAACGGGCGACCAGCCGCCCGACATCGCCACCGCATCGCACCGGACAATTTCGAGCGTCTTGCCACGCGCCTGCTTGCCGATTTCGATGGCCTCGACCTTGGCGCGGCCTTTCACCTTTGTAATCGCGGCACCGGTTTCGACGCGGATCCCGGCGGCCCGAGCCTCTTCCATCAGCGCCCCGCCACCCTGTGCGCGCGCGTCGATGACCACGGGGACCGCAATTCCGTGGGCGTGGAGCGTTAGGGCCGTTCGGTAGGCGTCATCGTTGTTCGTGACCAGCGCAACGCGGCGGCCGGGGGTGACGGCGTAGTTCACCACATAGTCGCGCACCGCGGAGGCCAGCATGACGCCGGGCAGATCGTTGCCCGGGAACGACAGCGGCCGCTCGATCGCGCCCGTCGCGGTCACGACCTGCTTGGCGCGCACCTTCCAGAGGCGGTGGCGGGGGCCAGGCGCCTGCGGCGCGTGGTCGGTCAGCCGCTCATAGCACAGGATGTATCCGTGGTCGTAGACCCCGGCCCCCATGCAGCGGCTGCGCAACGTCACGTTCGGCATCGCTTCGAGCTCGGCGACAAGGGCATCGACCCGGGAGGTTCCGTCTTCGACGTCCACCGGCGTGCGACCGCCGAAATGGGCGGTCTGCTCTACGAGGAGGACCCGGGCTCCGGTGGCCCCCGCGGCCCGGGCCGCGTCGAGCCCCGCGACCCCACCGCCAATGATCAGCACATCGACATAAGCGTAGAAGTGCTCGTAGCGGTCCACGTCGCCTTCCTGAGGGGCTTTGCCTAGGCCCGCGGAGTGGCGGATGAAGGGCTCGAAGACGTGCTTCCAGAGCGGGCGCGGGTGGATGAACGTCTTGTAGTAGAACCCCGCCGGCAGGAAGCGCGCGATCAGTCCGTTGACGGCGCCGATATCCATCTCGAGCGACGGCCAGTGGTTCTGGCTGGTGGCTTGCAACCCGTCGAAGAGCTCGGTGGTGGTGGCACGCTGGTTGGGCTCATGGCTCGGGCCCGCGCCGAGATTGACGAGCGCATTCGGCTCCTCGGCGCCGGACGCCACGATCCCCCGCGGGCGGTGGTACTTGAAGGACCGGCCAACGACAGCCTGCCCCTTCGCCATCAGCGCGGAGGCGAGCGTATCCCCGGCAAATCCCGAGCCCTTCAGACCGTTGAAGGAAAAACGGCGCGGCTGATCACGGTCGATCAGGCGACCGCCGGTCGGCAGACGATACCTCATTGGGCGTCCTCCCTTGCGGTGCGTTTTGCGGTGCTGCCGGGGCGGCGCGCCTCGATGGCGTCAAGGATGTCCTGTGGCGGCTCTTTCGTCTGGGCGGAGTAGGTGCCGAAGACCTCCAGCGTGACGGTGCACCGGGCGGCGAGGAACCACTTGCCGCAGCCGTTGGCATGGCGCCAGCGCTCCAGATGCACGCCCTTGGGGTTGTTACGCAGGAAGAGGTAGGCTTCGAAGTCCTCGTCCGAGCTATCGGGGCCATAGCGCTTCAGATGCGCTTCCCCACCGGGCGTGAGTTCGGTTTCGTCGGCATCGAGGCCGCAACAGGGGCATTGGAGCATCAGCATGGGGTGGGCGCCTCAAGGTTGGCCGGCGAGCGCTTGGCAGGCGCCCCGCCGGGAGAGGTATTTGGACCAAGATGAAGGGGGGCGGCGCGCCCCGATTGGACTTGCGCGCCGCCGGGCAGTAGGTTTGAGCGATGCAACAGGTCTTTGAGTTTTTCTTTGCGGCGTGGCCCCTTGTCGTGGTGGCCGTGCTGGCATTCGTGATGATCCGGGCCGCGCGTGGGCCGAAGCCGCACGACGTGCGCTCTGGCGGCGACGAGAGCGAGGTGGAAGCGCATCGGGCGCGACGTAGGGGCGACGATTTCGGCTCTGATGGTGGGTCGGATGGTTCGGACTAGGCGGCCAGGCGATTTCGTCCGGAGCCTTGCCCGGGCCCGGCCGGCGCGGTGATGCCGAACTGGCTGTGGGTTCTGCTGGCGACCGGCCTGATTTTCGGTGTGGTCGGCTGGCTTGTACGGGTCAGATCCGCGCGCGCTCTGAAGCTTCGTTCGCGTCACACCGAGGCGGGCGGCAGCAGCGCGCCGGTACTGCCGCCCGTCGAAGGAGAACTTCGCAAGAGCAAAGATACCGGGACGTCCGGCAATCCCCCTGAGCAGGGTTTCTGGGGCACGCTGTTTCATGGTGGTGGGCATTATGGCGGCGGCTTCGGTGACGGTGGCGCGGGCGGCGGCGGAGGGGATGGAGGCGGCGGAGGCGGCGGCTGATCGGGCGCCGGCGGTGTGATCCGGCCCGTTCAGTGGGCGACCCCTGCAGCAACGGATTCGTCGATGAACCGGCCTTCACGGAAGCGATCCAGAGAGAAGGCTGAAGCAAGCGGGGAGCCGCCCTTTGACATGAGCTCCGCCATGGCCCAGCCGGACCCGGGGATCGCCTTGAAACCACCTGTGCCCCAGCCGCAATTGATGAAGCAATTGCCAAGAGGGGTTCGGGAAATGATCGGTGAGCGGTCACCGGTCATGTCGACGATGCCGCCCCACTGGCGCAGCATCTTGAGGCGCGAGATGATCGGGAAGGTCTCGATCAGGGCGCGCACCGTTTCCTCGATATGGTGGAAGGACCCGCGCTGGGTGTAGTTGTTGTACCCGTCCGCGCCGCCGCCGATCACCATCTCGCCCTTGTCGGACTGGCTCATGTAGCCATGGACCGTGTTGGCCATAACAACGACGTCCATGCAGGGTTTGATCGGTTCGGACACCAGCGCCTGCAGCGCCACGGATTCGATGGGCAGGCGGAAGCCCGCCATGTCCGCAAGATGTCCCGAATGGCCGGCAACGACGATGCCGAGCTTGTCGCAGTCGATCGGACCCTTGCTCGTGTCGACGCCCATAACCTGTCCGTTGGAGGAGCGCACGCCGGTGACTTCGCACTTCTGGATGATGTCCATCCCCATGTCCGAGCAGGCACGGGCATAGCCCCACGCCACGGCATCGTGGCGAGCGGTGCCGCCGCGCGGTTGCCAGAGCGCGCCGAGGACGGGGTAGCGCGGCCCGTCGATGTTGATGATCGGGCAGAGCTGCTTGACCCGCTCGGGGCCGACATATTCCGTCTCCACCCCTTGCAGAACGTTGGCGTGGGCGGTGCGCTGATAGCCGCGTATCTCGTGCTCTGTCTGCGCGAGCATCATCACGCCGCGGGGCGAGAACATCAGGTTGTAGTTCAGATCCTGGCTGAGGGTCTCGTAAAGGCTGCGGGCTTTCTCGTAGATCGCGGCGGACGGATCCTGCAGGTAGTTGGAGCGGATGATCGTGGTATTGCGGCCAGTGTTGCCGCCGCCGAGCCAGCCCTTTTCGATGACGGCTACGTTCGTGAGCCCGTGGTTCTTGCCGAGGTAGTACGCCGTCGCCAGCCCATGCCCGCCGGCACCGACGATGATTGCATCGTAGCGCTTCTTGGGCTCCGGCGAGGCCCACGCGCGCTCCCAGCCCTGATGGTGACGGGTGGCTTCGCGTACGATGGCAGCGGCTGAGTAACGGCGCATATGGTCGGCTCCCTGTCAGGGCACGGCAAGGCGAACCTTCCGCACGGCTCTTGTTCGTTTGCCCCGGACCAGCGACCAAGCCGCGCCTGCATGCGGCGTCCTCTGGACGGATTGCGACGCTCTGGAGGGCCGGTTCTGATCCGTCAGCGTCTATCGGGGTCGCTTCCCGGCCCGTTCGCCCCGCGCCGGATGTCGCGGGGGGTTTCAGAGAGGACGCGGCTCCCCTACATACTGTGCCGCGAACGCAGGGAGGCGCAATGACATTCTGGATCGTTTCTGCCGGGCTGGCCCTAGCCGTGGCAGGCCTTATTGCGCTGTCGCTCCTTCGGGCGCGCCGGGCGGAAGTGGAGATGGATCGTTTCGACATCCAGATCTACCGCGACCAGCTGAGCACCGTCGACAAGGACCTCGCGCGTGGCATCGTGACAGGGGATGAAGCCGAGCGCCTTCGAACCGAGATCAAGCGCCGTATCCTAGAGGCGGATCGCGCACAGAGCATGGCACGCCCGCCCGAGGGCGCCCCCCGCGGGGCGACCGTGGCCATGGCGATGGTTTCGGGCGTGATCATGGTGGGGGGATCGATCGCGCTCTATCAGGGGCTTGGCGCGCCGGGCTATCCCGACCTGCCGCTGGCTGACCGGATCGAGGCCGCCGAGATGGCGCGTATCAACCGCCCCAGCCAGGCGGACGCGGAAGCGTCGGTGCCGCCCCTGCCCCCGTCGGACGCCACGGCCGAGTTCCTGACGCTGATGGACCAGTTGCGCGCGGCTGTCGCCGAACGGCCGGACGATCTGCAAGGGCAAGTCTTGCTGGCACGCAATGAGGCGGTACTCGGCAATTTCGCGGCAGCGCATGCGGCGCAATCCCAGGTGATCGAGATCAAGGGTGACGAGTCCGAGGGGAGGGATTTCGCCGACTACGGCGACCTTCTCGTACTGGCTGCCGGGGGCTACGTCTCGCCCGAGGCGGAGCGCGCGTTCGAGGCCGCGCTGGCGCGCGATCCCGGCAATGGCGCTGCGCGGTACTACATCGGCGCAATGCATTTGCAGACCGGGCGGCCGGACCTTGCGTTCAACATCTGGGAAGCACAGCTGCGGCAGGGGCCGCAGGAAGCGCCGTGGATCGAGCCGATCCGCGCCCAGATCGGCATGGCCGCCTCGCGCGCGGGCGTTGATTACGCCCTGCCGCCGGTGGCGCCCGCCAGCCCGCTTGCGGGCCCCACGGCCGACGCGGTCGCTGCTGCGCAAGACATGACGCCGCTCGAGCGGATGGAGATGATCGAAGGGATGGTCTCGGGCCTGTCGGAACGGCTTGCCACGGACGGCGGGCCACCCGAGGAATGGGCGCGCCTGATCCGAGCCTACGGGGTGCTGGGCCGGCGGGAGGCTGCAGCCGCAATCTGGGAAGAGGCACAGGCCGTCTTCGATGACGAGGTTTTGATCATTCCGATCCTGCGCGCTGCGCGAGACGCCGGGGTTGCACAGTGAGCCCGGCGACAGGCGCGCACGGCTGGCCGATTGAACCCTCGCGAATGCGCGTTTCGGGGCGCCGCCGGAATGGGCTCCCGGGGTCATGATCCACGACTCGATCGAGGGCTTTCTGGCCGCATTGCCGACGCGCCGGGCCGTTGGCGGCCTCGATCTGGGAACGAAGACCATCGGGATCGCCGTATCCGATACGCTCCTCTCGACAGCAACGCCGGTGCAGACCGTACGGCGCACCAAGTTCTCGGTGGACGCGGCGCAACTGCTCGACGTGCTCGCCACGCGGGACGCCGCGGGCATCGTGCTCGGTCTGCCGCGCAACATGGACGGGTCAGAAGGACCGCGCGCGCAATCGTCCCGCGCGTTTGCTCGCAATCTCTCCGCTCTGACCGATCTCCCCCTTGTGTTCTGGGATGAGCGACTGAGCACTGTCGCGGCCGAGCGCGCCCTGCTAGAGGCGGATACGAGTCGCGCCCGGCGTGCCGAGGTCATCGACCACGTTGCAGCGGCCTACATCCTTCAAGGGGCGCTCGACCGAATGACCCATTTGCGACGCGAGGAGGCTTCCCCCAAATGAACGACATCGTGTGGCGGCGCGACGAGCCGGAAAGCCCCTGCATCAATATCTGCCAGATCCACCCCACGGAGCGGATTTGCATCGGTTGTTTCCGGTCGATCCAGGAGATTGGGGCCTGGTCGGTCATGAGCAACGACGAACGCCGCGAAGTGATGAAGGAACTGCCGGATCGCGCAAAGCGATTGCCGCAGCGGCGCGGCGGTCGGCGGGCACGCCTGCGCCGGGAAGATCCGCCGCCGCAGCTCTGAGGCGCGACGCGTCGAAGCGCGCTCCACGCACAGCGCGCAAGGCGCCCCGAGCAACCCACGCGGAGCCTTCGGCTTCGAATTTCTTGTCAGGAAAACAGCAGTGGCGCGGTTGACGGGGCTCGAACCCGCGACCCCCGGCGTGACAGGCCGGTACTCTAACCAACTGAGCTACAACCGCCCGCTGCTCGCCTTCGAGGACAAAGCCCCTTCTGGCGTGGAGGGCGTTCTAGGCTGCGCGCCGGACCCCGTCAAGCGGCCAATTCACGTTCGGCCGACAAATCTTTGGCGCGGCTCCCTGTGCCCCTCCTGGTCCGCGTAAGCCAGCTGTCAGCTCAGAGACGACGCTGCGTGTGGGCGCTGGCCAACGGGGCCGAACGGCGCCGTTCGCGCAGGAAAACGTAGAGCCCTGCCCCCATGATAAGCACTATCCCGATCGCTGTCCGCGCGCCGGGCACCTCGCCCCAGATCATCCACCCCCAGAGCACCGCGAGCGGCAGCGATGTGTACTCGTAGCTCGCAACAGTCGCCGCATTTCCGATCCGATAGGCTTGGCTCAGGAGGTACCCTATCCCGCCGCCCATCACTCCGATCAGGATAAAGAACGGGAGATCCTCTGGCGTTGGCCAGACCCATGCCCGCAAAAGGAACTCCAGTGCAGGATTGTCCGTGCTGTCGGCATACCGCCCGTCCCCGACGGCGACGAAGAATGTCGCCGACACCATGAGGAACATCCCCTGGATGTAGATCGCCATCGCCGATGCGCGGCTCTTGACGCCGAGCTTGCGCGTGAGCACCTGCATCCCCGCGTAGCAAACCGCCGCAAGAAGCGGCAGCAGCAGCGCCCAGATCGGAGCCGCGTCGCGCGCCGCCGCGCCGGCCGACGGGTTGAGCATCACCAAGACGCCCCCAAAGCCGATCAAGATCGCCACAATCCGGTGGATACCCACGCGTTCGCCAAGAATGGGAATGCCCAACACGGTGATCAGCAACGGCGCGATGAAGAACAGAGCCGTCGCCTTTGCGAGAGGCAGGACGGCAAGCCCAGAGAAAAAGAGCATGTTCGCCGACACGATGAGAGCCGCGCGCAAGGCGTGCAAACCCGGGGCGCTGGTCCGCAGGAGCGCCGGGCCGCCCTCAGCCCACAAGAAGGCGAAAGAAAAAAGCAGGGCGATGGCGGACCGGAAGAACACCATCTGATGGAGGGGGTAGTCGCCGGACAGGAACTTTATCGTGGCATCGTTGATGGAGATCGCGACCATACCAGCGATGATGAAGGCGATGGCGCGGGCTGAGTTTCCGCCCGAGGAAGGGTCCGCGGTCGGATCCTGCTCGTCGCCGGGAGAACGCTTCTGCGTTTCTGGCCCAGCACCCGAACGGTTGCCGGGATCGGTTGTGTGCCGCTGGGGTGAGGGGTCTCCCCTGTCTTGCATCGCTCCGTGCGCCTAGAGTATCGAGCCTTTCCCTAGCGACAAACACCCGGGTGCACCAGTGACCGCACATCGCGGCGGTTTGTGCAAATGCCGGATGATCCACCAGATGCCAGGGAGGCTTGGCGATAAGCTGTCCCGCGCAGGCGCGGCCCAACGGCCAAGCCGACGTGGCTCGGGCCAAACTCGGGTTGATGTGCACACACAGTCGGCAGTTTAAGGGTCGGCTCATGCTTACCTCCACCCGCGCCACCACGCGATTTCAAATGGCGCCCTCCATTCCTCGTGTTGGCGCGCCCCTACCAGTCTGACGGCTTGCCAGACGGTGTTGTCGGCAGTGATGGGCCGAAGGAGTAGGTCTGGGGTCGCTCGGGCGAACGAAGCTTCGCAGACGCGCGGCGTCGCAGTCGGGTTTCAAGGACGTCAAGCGCTACACCGGGCGCTGCTGGCACGACATACGCCTTTAGCCGCTCGGTCGCTGTGTCGAGCCGGACCGCCGCGGCGGCGACTTCGGGAACAGCTTCAAGCACTCGAGCGACAGCGCTCGGTGAGACGTTGACACCGCCGACTTGCACGTTCCGGTCCAGCCTCGGACCGAGCTGGAACCGGCGTGGCCCGGACCACGTCAGGACATCCTGGAGGGGCAATGCCGTCCCGAGCCGAGTCAGTTGCAGTGGATCGCCCGTGATACTTTGCGGCTTCGAGTTCTGCGCGCATTCGATGTCCGACATGAGCAGAAACGGATCGCAATCGGATGTGCGCCAACCCACGCCTGCCGACTGCGTCGACCCGTAGACTTCCGTGAGCGGGAGCCCGACTCCGGCTGCACGTTTCCAAAGCTGAGAGGGCACCTTCGCGCCCGACAGGATGGCACGCACTCGATCGGGCAGATTGACGGTGGGGGCCGCATCAAACGCGAGCTCCAGCTGATGTGGTGTTGCGACGATGACGTCGCCTGGCCGGAGCGTGCGGTGGATCCGCCCTGGCGCAGATCGGGAAAGATCTACAACCTCCCAATCCATCATGGACGGGAGCAGAACTGTGAAAAGGAAGCCGAAGATATGCTGTGGCGGTACGAGCGATACGACCCGCGGCTGTCCTTCATCCGCCGACTCCCGAAACGGTGGACGAACGGCGTCTGCGGGAGCCAACTCTCCGGTCCGAGCGTTCGGGGCCAAACCGATCATTTGGGGATCAGGATTTCCATGCGGGTGATCGCGACCGCCTGACGGACCCTCCCCGGGTTCTCCGGAGAAGAGCTCTCCAGCAACGGATTGCACTTCGGAGAGGAGCGCGGGGAGCTTGTGTTCGACATGTTCCGGCTCGCCCTCGGAGCCGGAGGAGGAAAACACCAGCCGCGCATCTTCCCCCATCAGCTCCAGATGCCGTGAGAGCAGTCTCGCCCACTCATCGATCGACGGAGACACCAACAGATGATCTTCTATGCCCGTCTCGTGAAGCAAGAAACGTCTGTTCAGGTCGGCAACCGCTTCGAGCAGCTCCAGGCTATCGAGCCCAATCGCGCCGTCGCGGAGCGACTCGTCAGGTTGCAGATCGAGTGGTGCTTGACCGCGCCACTTCTTCACAAGAGACAGGACGATCGATACGCAAAGGCGTTCGAGCCCCTGCACTCCCATCACGCCAGTAGACGCAAGGCGCGCTAAATCGACCGCGGTGTCGCGTGTCTGCATGATCACTGACTGAGGCATGTTCAACAGCGCCTGCTTGGGGGGCTCTTCGAAGGAGCGGCTTCCATCGAGGGGACTTCTGCGTTTGGATCGCAGCCTCTCAGCGAACAGGAGGAGACTTACACGTGATCCATTCCGTAAAAGAACTCCCCGATCAGGCTCCGATAGTGCGTCCGCGCGGCCTCGACTTGCGCGCGCAGGTCGAAGGCAGCCGCTTCCATCTCGGCCGCACTCATCTCGCCATCGAGCAAGCTGACCCGCACCGGCACGTCGTGCGCGGGATCGAAACCCTCGAGGATGCTACAGGCTTCATCAAGGGATTGCGCGGTCCAGGCACGGGCGAGGTCGTTTTCTTCCGAGGACTGGAAGAATTGCTTGACCGCGACGGCGAAGCTCCCGTCCGATACGCGGTAGAGGTTCACCTCGAACCAATACGGCAATTCTGGTGTGAAGCTCATCGCCATACCCAACTCCGTACCGGACACAACAAGTGGACGTGCCCCGAGGCGGCGCAGGCGGAAAGTGCCGGTCGTTCCAAAGTCCTGTACCGGTGAGGAAGAGCCGGCCATCGGGACGGATTGCTCGGCTTTTGGCGCGTCAGTCATGAAAGTCATAGGATTGCTCCGGTTGGCCAATTTCTAGTTGCGATGGCACGGCCTCAGTGACCCGCAGCGCGCGCCGCGGGTGGGAAATCGCGGATGCAGGCGACTTGCGCCGCACTCCTCGGTCTACGCGCGTTTGACGAACATCCAGCAATGCTGCCCATCTGGCTGAGACTTCAGATGGATCTTCACACCGACATTCGCGCCCTTGTAGGCGAACTTGTAGTCGAACATCACGTTGACGGAGCCGGTCTGGTGAAACTTCAGGAACTCGCCGTGGAAGCGCTTGCCCTTCGCGCATGGGGCAATCTCGTTGAAGAAGTCCTTGCCAACGACTTGCGAGGGATCCCGGCCAGCAATCATGCCCTCGGCCTTGTTGTACTTCACGATCTTGCCGCTACGGTCGAGCAGGACGGCGCCAAAGGCGAGGCTCTCGGCGCGCTGGGGTTCACGGGCGAGAATGTTGTCCACATCCTGGCTGCCGAAGGGGATGATTTCCATGGTGTCTTCCTTTTGAATTGAGGGTGGGGGGAGGTCTCTCCAGCCCCTATGTCAAGAGTTGGGTCAGTCGCCCGATGACGCAGGCACGCCAGGTTCATTGCGCAGGAAACTGTCGTTGCGGGTGAGCGACATATCGTGGACGCGCTTCATGGAATGCCCGTCAAACTCCGACTCGCGCAGCTCGGAGGCGTCCGGCGAGACCCAGCGGTATTCCATTCCGCCGATCGTCACGAGGCACTGCGGAATGATCTCGAACCGGGCCTTGTGGCTCCAGCGTGCGCTATCGAGCTCCATCTCCGTGCATTCGCCGAACTCGACCAGTGTTTCGGCCTCCTCCAGCGACGCGTCGGCTTCGCGCTTGGCGATGTCTCCCAAGATTTCAGCGGCAGCGGACATCACCCATTCGACGTGGTCACCGCGCACGACGAGCCCGGTGCGTTCGCACCTGAATTCCACGCGACCGTTCTCTTCAGTCAGCTTTCCTATCATCTCCATGCCCGGCACACTCCTTTCGGCAATGGGGACGCGGGCAGAGCGCGTCCGGTTGCCGACGCTTAATTCATCGGCGCTGAATAAACCGTGAATCGCGGAATGGTTCGGGCGGCAGCCGCCCCGAAAGGGCCCCCAGAGGACGCACGCCCTCGAAGCGAGGCTGCAAGATGCCCCTTAAAATCCTGAAATACAACAGATTTACTTGTTGCCCAAAGGAAACGGGTGCTTAACCAAACGCGAGAATTGTGCGCTAGCACCCGCGCGTATGTGTTGCCCGCTGAGCTGTCAGCTGAACACAGATGAGGGACTGGCAGGGTCGCAGCGAGGCGTGCTAACGCGCCGGTGCGCCCTGCGGAGACGCGGTGTCGAAGCGTTCCCAGCCCTCGCCATCGAAGACATCGCGGCCGAGCTGTGCGAGCACGTGCGGGAAATCGACCATGACCCAATTGTCGACGATTTTGCCCTCCACGACTTTCCAGAAATCCATATACCGGATCGTGACGCGCTTACCGGTCGGCGCGATGCCCATGAACTCGCCTGAATGCGTTGCTTCCTGGCGCCCGAATGCAGCGGCCCATTCGCCCATGTAGAGCCGGGCTTCGTCAACGCATACCTTGTCGGAAAACGCGGCCTGGAAGGGCGTTTGCCAGTTTTCCTGAAAGGCACGCAGGCCCTTCTTCGTGCCGCAGCCGGTGTTGCCAAACCAGGTGAAGCCTTCTGCGAAGAACTCCCCGATATCCTGGATCCGGTGGTCATTTAGCCCGTCGACCATGCTTTCGATAACGGCGCGGGTCGCCTCGGTCTGGCTCATGTCCGTGTCACGGGTGAGGGTGGCTTGCTCGGGGCGGCTGCCTTTCATGGGGAACTCCGATGTGACGGCCCTGGCGCGTCAGATGCGGCAGGGCGTTTTGTGGCAAGGTGGTCGAGGTATTTGGACCAAGATGAAGGAGGGGCGGTGTTGTGTGGGAGCGTCGAGCGATGACGGCGGGACAACTTCAGGGCGCGAGTGCCGAGAGCCACGTTTTCACGCGCGCCGCGTTGACGCCCATGTCGGACTGGCCAAAGCGATTGCGGGCGTGGATGAGGAGACGGGCGCCACCTTCGACGGGCAGAGCGGCTACCGTGGTGTAGTCGGGAAAGCCCCAGAGACGCGAGCGCGTGATATAGGTGGTGCGGCCTTCCTGCGGCGCCCCGGCGAGCCGCACGGTGCGTGGTGTTGCCAAGGCGATCTGGTCGAAGGCGGCGAGGGCGTCTCCGGGTGGCATTGCCAGAAGCGGGCCATCGGTGTCACCGCCGCCTGGCTTGACGACAAAGTGCCCCTCGGCCGGCACGGCATCGGTTGGATCGGTATGCCAGGTGGCAGGATCCGACGGCGCGAGACGGACGTAGGCCCCGAGCGCCAGGACGGCGCAGGCCAAAACAACAAGCGCGAGGGCAAGGAATTTCATGGTGGGGACATGGGGCCCGCTCCGCGCCGCGTCCAGCCCCAAAGGCAAATCAGTTCGGTGGCGATGTGGGCCCCGGCAATCGCCGTCGCGCCGGTTGTGTCAAACGGAGGAGAGACCTCGACGACATCGCCGCCGAGAAGCGGCAGCCCCTTGAGCGCCCGCAGGATCGCCGCGGCCTGCCAACTGGCCAGCCCGCCCCAGACCGGGGTGCCTGTGCCCGGGGCAAAGGCGGGATCCAGCGCGTCGATATCGAAGGTGAGGTAGCACGGGCTGTCCCCGACCCGGGCGCGGATCTCGCTCGCGACGGCCTCCGGTCCGAGGCGATGCACGGCTGGGGCATCGATCTGGGCGATCCCGAGCGGGTCGTCATTGGTGGTTCGAATCCCGATCTGGATCGAACGGGCGGGATCGATCACGCCCGTCTTGACGGCCTTGTAAAACATGGTGCCGTGGTCGATGCGATCGGGATCGTCGTCGGGCCACGTGTCGGAGTGGGCATCGAACTGCACCAGCGGCAGGGGGCCGTGCCGGGCGGCGTAGGCCTGAAGGATCGGGTAAGTGATGGAATGATCCCCACCGAGCGCGATTGTCCCGGCGCCGGTCTCTAGGATGCTCGAGACATGGCTCCGAAGCGTGGCTGGGAAATCGGCAACGCGCGCATAGTCGAAGGCGAGGTCGCCGGTGTCGGCGATGGCGAGCGTGCTCAGCGGGTCATACTCCCAGCCATAGGGCCGGTCGCAGGGCTGAAGCAGGCTCGCCTCCCGGATCGCCCGCGGGCCGAGACGCGTGCCGGGACGGTTCGTCACCGCCTGATCGAAGGGGACGCCGAGAATGGCGAGGTCGATCCCGGTGAGATCCTTGGTGTAGCGGCGGCGCAGGAACGACGCAGCACCGCCGAAGACGTTCTCGAAGGCGAGCCCGGTATCCGTGCGGGTCGTGAACGCGCGATCAACTTCGTTCTTGGCGTCTTCGAGGGCCATGGCGGGCTCCGTGTCGTGGGTCGGGTCAGGCGGTTTGGCTCAGGGGTATTTGAGGCTTGCCTCAGGCTGGCGACAGGGGGTGCGGGTTGGATGCGCCGGGCCTGTTTTTACCGGTTTGGCAGGCATATGGGTGAGCGGAACGACCGGTGAGGCGGCGCGAATGTCGGCTGGAGGAGCGCGGCGTCCTGCGGCGCCATCCGGAACGGGTGCTCATGGCGTTGACTCGTGCGGGGCTGTCGGAGCACCTTCGAGCGGTTGCGCCTGCTCGACGAGGCGCGCGAAGAACGAGGCACCCAAGGGGGCTATCCGGTCGTTGAAATCGAACTCGGGGTGGTGCAGCCCGGGACCGGGCCCCTGCCCGAGACGGAGATAGGCTCCCGGACGGGCCTGCAGCATGTACGAGAAGTCTTCCGCCCCCATCGAGCGGGTGCCGTTCGGATTGACGTCGCCGGTGATCTCGTCGGCCACCGTGGCCGCGAAGGACGCCTTCTCGGCATGGTTGATCGTTGCCGGGTAGTCGTTGATGTAGTCCAGCCGCGCCGACACACCGTAAGCGGTGGCATGGCCTTCCACGATCTCGCGGACGCGGCGTTCGACAAGGGTGCGCACCTCCTCGGAATAGGCGCGGACGGTGCCGTTGATATACGCGGTGGCAGGGATGATGTTCTCGGCGCTTCCGGCGTGGATCTGGGTGACGGAAATCACCAGATCGTCGAGCGCATGGCGATTGCGGGACACGATCGTGGGCATCGCTTGCGCGATGGCAAGCGCCGCAGGGATCGGATCGGCGGTATTGTGTGGCTGTGCAGCGTGCCCGCCCACACCGTCGACATGGATTTGGAACGTGTCGTTGGAGGCCGTGATCGGGCCGGGCGTGGTATCGAAGCGCCCTTCGGGCAGGGTGGGCGATGTGTGCAAGGCGTAGACCTCACCGATATCGAAGCGGTCCATGATGCCTTCTTTGACCATGACACCACCTCCGGCTCCCTCCTCTTCGGCGGGTTGAAAGATGAGGGCGACCCGGCCCCTGAACCGTCGGGTTTCGGCGAGGTAGCGCGCTGCGCCGAGGAGCATCGTGGTGTGGCCATCATGACCGCAGGCATGCATTTTGCCGGGAACCATCGAGGCGTGGGGTGCGCCGGTGGCCTCCTCGATGGGGAGCGCGTCCATGTCGGCGCGCAGACCGATCGTCGGCCCCGGCGCGTTGCCCTCGATCAACGCGACGATCCCCGTTCTGGCGACCCCCTCATGGAGTGCGTCGACACCGAAGGCGCGGAGCTTGTCGGCAACGAAGCGCGCCGTGTCATGGCAGTCAAACCCGAGTTCGGGGTGGGCATGCAGATGGCGACGCCATGCTGTCATGTCCTCTGCGAAGGCGGCGATGCGGTTGACGACGGGCATGGGGTGGTCTCTTTCTGAGCGCGATCCGGCACCCTCACCATGGAAGGAGAGTGAGCGCAATGTCTACGCTGCCCCGCAACCCCGCCCCCGAAACCATCGCCGGAAATGCGCGGACCGGTGCCGTTCGACCTGCCCCGCAGGGCGCTCCTTTGCCCAGGCTGCTGGAGATCATGGCGCGGCTGCGCGACCCTGAAACGGGCTGCCCGTGGGACATCGAGCAGACGTGGGACACGATTGCGCCCTACACGATCGAAGAGGCCTACGAGGTGGCCGATGCGATCGAGCGGGAGGCCTGGGGCGAGCTCGAAGGCGAGCTGGGCGATCTGTTATTGCAGGTCGTCTATTTCGCGCAGATGGGGAGCGAGGACGGGCGGTTCGATTTTGACACGATCGCCCGGAAGATCGGCGACAAGATGGTGGCGCGCCACCCGCATGTTTTTGGGGATGAAAGCCGCGACAAGTCTGCCGACGATCAGGTCCGGGATTGGGAGAAGGTGAAAGCCGCGGAACGGGCCTCGAAGGGGGAGACGCGGGTCCTCGACGGGGTGGCCCTCGGGTTGCCGGCGTTGACGCGGGCACTGAAGCTACAAAAGCGCGCCGCGCGGGTCGGGTTTGACTGGACGGTGTCGGACGAGATCCTGGAGAAGATCGTGGAGGAAGCCGCAGAGTTGCGCGACGCTGGGACGTCGCGCGATGCGGATGCGGTCGAGGAGGAGTTTGGTGACCTGCTCTTCACCCTCGTCAACCTAGGCCGACATCTGGGTGTCGATCCGGAGCAGGCGCTCCGACGCACGAATGCCAAATTCGTGCGTCGGTTCGGAGCCGTTGAAGACGGCCTTGCGGCAGAAGGGCGGCAGCCGTCAGAATCGTCGCTGGACGAGATGGACGCGCTCTGGAACGACGCGAAATCGGTCGAGCGGGGCGCGTAGCAGGCAGTGACGCGATGGACCAGAACATTGGGCCGTCAGGTATTTTTGCCAAGATGAAGGGGAACGCCATCGTTGCGTTGCGGTGGGTGCGGGCGCGCTGACCGGATTCACGACGGCTGTGCGGCTCAATCAAGGCCGAGAATCCGGAACACGGACGGGAGCGCGTCGGGCAGGTCCTCTGCGATCAGGCCGGGGCCGACGGCGCGGGCGGCCTCGACATGGAGCCAGACCGCCGCTTCGACGGCCGGGTGCGGACTCTCGAGGGCCGTCGGCGGCGCGAGAAGCCCGGCGATCATGCCGGCCAGCACGTCGCCTGCGCCAGCTGTTCCAAGCCATCGGGCTTTGCGCTCGTAGACCGCGCCATGAACCGACGCCCCGCCGCCCGGGCTGGCGATCACTGTGTCGGGGCCTTTCAGAAGAACCGTGCATCCCGCGCGTTCGGCTGCCTGCCGGACGGAATCGACCTTTGAGAGTCCTGTTTCGAGCCGGCGCGGGGCGGCGAGGTCTGGAAACAGGCGTGCGAATTCACCGTCATGCGGGGTCAGCACACACATCGGGTGGAGGAGCGCGAAAAGCGCTTCGGGATCGTCCTCGAAACTCGTCAACGCATCGGCGTCGAGCACGACCTTGCGCGGCTGCGCGGCATCAGGGTGGACGGCGCATGCGGCGCGCACCAGTGCTCGGGTGCGCGCACCCACCCCGAGCCCCGGGCCGACGACGAGGCTCGATAGGCGCTCGTCATCGAGCAGGTCGGCCAGCGCGGTCGCGTCGGCAACGGAGCGCAACATGATCGCGTCGAGCCGGGCCGCGTTTTCCTGCAGGGCAGCGGGCGGGCATCCGATGGTCACCAAGCCAGCGCCGATCCGCAGAGCAGCGCGGGCTGCCAGGCGGGCGGCGCCTCCGCGGCCGACACCGCCGGAGAGCACGACGACATGCCCACGGTGATATTTGTGCAAGGCAGGCCCATAGGCCGGGAGAAGCTGGCCCGGCCAGAACTTCGGGCGGATGCTGAAGGCGCCCTGCGTCGGATCGACGAGCCGGACCTTGGAGCCGTCGGGCGGTAGCAAGGACAGCAGGGCAGGAGTATCCCAACGCTCCAGACCGATATCGTGAACGAAAAGTCGCCCGCATGCAGATGGCCCCTGGCTCAGGTAGTGCCCGAGTTTTGGCGCATGAAAGGTGACCGTCAGATCCGCTGATGCGATCCACCTCTGCGCCCGCGCCCACCAACTCTGCCACGCCTCGAAGCCGGCATCCGTGTCTTCATCCAGCCCCGAAGGACGCTGCGGAAGGGTATGATCCCCCGTATCGCAGTTGAGTCCCGAGGGCGCGTCGACGGCGACGACATGGACGTGTCCCCTGCCCTTTCGCTTGCGTACCGCCCTCAGGGCATCGACAGCCGCCTCGGGAATGGCGCGGGAGAGACCTGTCCCGAAGAGGGCATCGACGAGGAGGTCAGGGCGCACGCCCTGGGACGCGGCCCCTGATTCAAGCGGGACCACCGGCCCCAACTCCGTCCAGAGATCGTGGTTGTGGCGCGCATCCGGGGGCAGCGTCGTGGGGTCCGCCAGCGCCATGACTTCGACCTTCCAGCCGCGCGCCTGCAGGAGACGGGCAATGACGTACCCGTCTCCCCCGTTGTTCCCCGGCCCACAAAGCACGACGGCGTGCGCCGGGCGTTCGGAAAGGTCCGGCCACGTCGCCAGAATGGCGTCGACAACGCCGGTGCCTGCCCGCTCCATGAGCTCCAGACCCGTGACTTCGCCACTCTCTATCGCGGCCTGCTCAATGGCGCGCATTTGAGCAGATGTCAGAAGATGGGTCATGCGCAGCGCCTCCGTTTTTTGCACAAGGCGCAAAAAGAAAGCGCACTGCACATTAATTAATCACATCCTCGCAATTCCAACTGGCTGGGCTGAAGGGCGTTGCCCTGTGCTCTTTCGTCCCAACCGCCCGCATGATCTTTGCCGATGCGGGAACGAAGCGAGGGAGTCGGCCGACAATGAAGAAAATCGAGGCCATCATCAAACCCTTCAAACTCGATGAAGTGAAAGAAGCCCTGCAAGAAATCGGTGTTCAGGGCCTGAGCGTCATCGAGGTCAAGGGTTTCGGGCGCCAGAAGGGCCATACGGAGCTCTATCGGGGCGCGGAATATGTCGTGGATTTCCTGCCCAAGGTGAAGGTCGAGGTCGTGCTTCCGGACGATCAGGTCGACACGGCGATCGACGCGATCGTTGCCGCGGCCAAGACTGAGAAGATCGGCGACGGCAAGATCTTCGTGACCGATGTGGCCCAGGCGCTTCGGATCCGCACCGGCGAGGTGGACAACGACGCGCTCTAGGGCGCGGCGTGCGATCAGCCACCTACCGGATCGAACTCAAACTGACTGACGAAAACAGAGGAAGACACGTCTCATGAGCAAAGCTGACGTTCTCAAGACGATCAAGGACGAGGAAGTCGACTACGTCGATATTCGCTTCACTGACCCGCGCGGCAAGCTGCAGCACGTGACAGTCATGTCCGACCAGGTGGACGAGGACTTCCTCGACGAAGGCTTCATGTTCGACGGCTCCTCGATCGCCGGCTGGAAGTCCATCGACCAGTCCGACATGAAGCTGATGCCGGACACCGATAGCGCCTACATGGATCCGTTCTACGCGGAAAAGACCATGTGCGTGCATTGCTCGGTTGTCGAGCCGGACACGGGCGAAGCGTATGATCGCGACCCGCGCGGCACTGCTGAAAAGGCGGAGGCGTATCTCAAGTCTTCTGGTATCGGCGACGTGGCCTACATGGGCCCGGAAGCGGAGTTTTTCCTCTTCGACAACGTCAAGTTCAGCCTCGAGATGAACAAGGTCTCCTATGAGGTCGACGCACAGGACGCCTCCTGGAACACCGACACCGACTACGAGATGGGCAACATGGGCCATCGCCCGGGCGTCAAGGGCGGCTACTTCCCCGTGAACCCGACGGACGACGTCCAGGACCTGCGCTCCGAGATGCTTTCGACCATGAAGCGCATGGGCATGAAGGTCGACAAGCACCACCACGAGGTGGCGAGCTGTCAGCACGAGCTGGGCCTGATCTTCGATAGCCTCACCAAGCAGGCCGACGAACTCCAGAAGTACAAGTACGTGATCCACAACGTGGCGCATGCCTACGGCAAGTCGGCCACGTTCATGCCGAAGCCCGTTGCGGGCGACAACGGCACCGGCATGCACGTCAACATGTCGATCTGGAAGGACGGCGCGCCGATCTTTGCCGGCGACAAGTACGCCGACCTCTCGGACGAGGCGCTGTGGTACATCGGCGGTGTGCTGAAGCACGCGAAGACGCTGAACGCGTTCACCAACCCATCGACCAACTCCTACAAGCGCCTGATACCGGGCTTCGAGGCGCCTGTGCTGCGTGCCTACTCCGCGCGCAACCGGTCGGGCTGCGTCCGGATCCCGTGGGCCGAGAGCCCCAAGGCCAAGCGCGTCGAGGCCCGTTTCCCCGATCCGTCGGCGAACCCGTATCTCTGCTTCGCAGCGCTTCTGATGGCCGGTCTCGACGGCATCAAGAACAAGATCGATCCCGGCGAGGCCATGGACAAGGACCTCTACGACCTTCCGCCCGAAGAGCTCGAAGGTATCCCGACGGTCTGTGCGTCGCTCCGCGAAGCCATGGACAGCCTGGAAGCCGATCACGACTTCCTGCTCGCTGGCGACGTCTTCACGAAGGACCAGATCGAAGGCTACATGGAGCTCAAGTGGGAAGAGATCTACGCCTACGAGCACACGCCGCACCCGATGGAATTCAAGCTCTACTACAGCTGCTGATCGCGGCGAGAGGCACAAAAGACGGGCGTCGCTTGCGGCGCCCGTTTTCTTTTGGTGGTGAACGCCTCGCGTCGAAAGAGCATCGCTTCTTGCACTTGTGCGTTGGAAAGCGATGCGCTTGTGCCCGGCTTGCCTGAGCGGAAACGCCATGAGATCGATACGCACCGACATAGCGGAGGCAACCGAAATCAACCGTCGTTCGCAGGCCTTCCCGAGAGCGATGAGCGATGAGCGATGAGCGATGAGCGATGAGCGATGAGCGATGAGCGATGAGCGATGGGCATTGCATCGCGCGCCCAGTCAACCGATCTGCGCGGCCGTCGAGAAACGTCGGAACTGCGGGTTCGTAGAGAACGGTGCCGAGGTCCCGGCCAATCAAGGAGCCTTCAATCCGACGCACAGTTCGCATGTGTGGTCTTGATAAACGCTATGTAAAGCTTCTTCGGCCTATCCATTCGCGGTGAACTCCCCAGCAAGGAAGGCGTCGCAATGGCCTACCGCATTGTACTGACCACATCGAAGGTCGCGAACGCGAAAACCGTCGAGCCGGAGGACGCACTGGCGGACGCCCACGCGGAATGGGAGAGCGGCAAATGGCTCAGCGTCCGGCTCCTCACCGAGGAGGGCACACTCTACTGGAAGCGTGGCGCCACCGGTGATTCCGATGCGGAGGCGCGGGACAGGGCCAATCTGTCATCGGCCGCTGGGCTGCATCATCTGATCCTCGCCAACGACGAAATTGGCGGCCTTGCGGATCTCGAGTGCCTTCTGGCCGATCATGTCAGCAGCTTCGAAGTGCATGCAGGATCTGCAGACCTCGATGGTCTGCTTGAATGCGACGGCGATCCACCACGCCTCGGCGATCTCCTCACGTATCTCGATACACGGCTGTCAGCGCCCGCAAGCTTGACGGGGTGGCGCCCGCAGAAGGCGCCCGGCCTGAACCCGGCACATGGATGCCTACATGTCGAGCTGGGCGAGCCTTGCGTCCCTGTCTGACCTCGCGTGACGCCCCTCCTGACTTTGGCACCACCGAGCAGAACGAGCGCACAGTCGCAAAGACGCTCTCGAGTCCGACGACCCCCGGCAATCCGCTTCCGCAGAGGCGGACAAGTGGGCCGGATCAGTTTCCGGCGCTCTCGAGTAGTGCGCTGATCTCTGACACCTTGTCTTCGACCAACTGCTTGTCCCCTTCCGCCTCGACGTTCAGGCGCAGCATGGGCTCGGTGTTGGACGCGCGCACATTGGCCCGCCACCCCTTGAAGCGCAGTGAAATCCCATCGAGGCGATCCACGTCGACAGCCTCGGGCGTATAGGCAGCTTCGAACGCCGCCATTGCCGCATGGGCATCACTCAGGCGGAAGTTGATCTCACCGGAAGACGGGAACGACGCGCGCGCATCGGCGACGAGGTTGCGCAAGGTGCGTCCGGTCGACGAGAGATACTCGGCAACGAGCAGCCAGGGGATCATCCCGCTGTCGCAATACATGAAGTCGCGGAAGTAGTGATGCGCCGACATCTCACCGCCATAGACAGCATCGGCCTCGCGCATCCGCGCCTTGAGGTGAGCGTGCCCGGTACGCGACACGACCGCTTCGCCGCCCGCCGCCGAGACCACGGCGAGCGTGTTGAGAACTACCCGTGGGTCATGCACGATGCGGCTGCCCGGATACTTGGCAAGAAACGCGCCCGCCAGCAGCCCCACGACGTACTCGCCTGGAACAAAGCCGCCCGTGTCATCAAAAAAGAAGCAGCGGTCGAAATCCCCGTCCCAGGCAACGCCGAGATCCGCCCGAAATCGCTGCACGGCCTCGGCCGTCTGCGGCTGGTTTTCCGGCAGGAGCGGGTTTGGAATGCCGTTCGGAAATGCGGGGTCCGGCACATGGTGCATGCGTTCGAACGCCAGCGGCGCGCCGGAAGCGGCCAACGCATCCGCAATCGCATCGAAGGTGGGGCCCGCCGCCCCGTTGCCCGCATTGACGAGTACCTTCAGCGGGTGCAGGGCTTCAAGGTCGATGAAAGAGAGACACCGCTCAACAAAGGCTGGCCGGGGATCCGCCTTACGAAGCGAACCGCGCGCGACCACACTGCCGCCCGCCCAAGCTTCGGCCTCGGCGGCTGCCTTGATCGCGCCGAGACCCGCTTGTGACGACAACGGGGTCGCCCCCGGGCCCACAAGCTTTATCCCGTTGTAATCGATCGGATTGTGAGAGGCCGTCACCATCAGCCCGCTCCCGGCTCCGAAATGGTCCGTGGCGAAATAGACCTCCTCTGTGCCACAAAGTCCGATGTCGATGACGTCCACACCACCGTCGCGCAAACCCTCGTTTGCGGCGGCCTGCAGGGCGGGGGACGTCTCGCGGATATCGCGCCCCGTTACAGTCACGCCGGGCCGCAGGGCTTCGGCGAGCCCGCGCCCGATGCGGTAGGCTATCCCCTCATCGAGGTCATGCCCGAGCCGCCCCCGGACGTCATAGCTCTTGAAGCAGGTCAACTCGCCCATGGCCTGTCCTTCCAACGTCTGCTTGCGGTGCGTGCGCCCGGCGCCCGCGGCGCCAAACGCGTCCCGCCCTAGATGCCCGCGTAGATCTGGGCGACCCTGTCCACCGCGGCGTCGGGGGTCAACTCTTCGCTCTCGCCCGTCCGGCGTGAAGTCAGCTCGACCACTCCGGCCTTCAGCCCGCGCGGGCCGACCGTGATCCGCCATGGCAAACCGATCAGATCCATCGTCGCGAATTTCCCGCCGGCGCGTTCATCCCGATCGTCGTAGAGCGGCTCGAGCCCCTTGCCCCGCAGGGCACTGTAGAGCTGCTCGCAGGCACCGTCGGCGGCTGCATCGCCCTGCTTTAGATTGACGATCCCGCAGTGGAACGGCGTAATCCCTTCGGGCCAGATGATGCCCTGCTCGTCGTGGCTTGCCTCGATGATCGCCCCCAGAAGGCGCGACACGCCGATCCCGTGCGAACCCATATGAACCGGCACGCGATTGCCCTCCGCATCGGCGACGACTGCCCCCATCGGTTCGGAGTACTTCGTGCCGAAATAGAAGATCTGGCCTACTTCGATCCCGCGCGCCGAGCGCTGTCGTGCCTCCGGGATCTGCGCGAACGTGTCCGGATCGTGGGTCTCGTCCGTGCGGGCATAGAGGGCCGTGAACTCCTCCATGACGGCGCGGCACTGGGCGTGGTTGTCGTAATCGATCTCACGTGCGCCGAGGCGGATATCCGTCACCGCCGAGTCGTAGAACACCTCCGATTCTCCCGTCTCCGCGAGCACGAGAAACTCATGTGTGTCATCCCCTCCGATCGGGCCGCTATCGGCACGCATCGGAATGGCCTGCAGCCCCATCCGCTCATACGTCCGAAGATAGCTCACGAGGTGCCGGTTGTAGGCATGGAGCGCGTCTTCCTTGGTCAGATCGAAGTTGTATCCGTCCTTCATGTAGAATTCGCGGCCGCGCATCACTCCGAAGCGGGGCCGGATCTCATCGCGGAACTTCCATTGCACATGATAGAGGGTAAGCGGCAAATCCCGGTAGCTGCCCACATGCGATCGGAAAATGTCGGTGATCATCTCCTCGTTCGTCGGCCCGAACAGCATGTCCCTGTCGTGCCGGTCACGAATGCGCAGCATTTCCGGGCCATACGCATCGTAGCGCCCACTCTCGCGCCAGAGTTCGGCAGGCTGGATGGTCGGCATCAGCATCGGGATATGGCCAGCCCGGATTTGCTCCTCGTGCACGATCGCCTCGATCCGCTTGAGCACCTTGAAGCCCATCGGCAGCCACGAATAGATGCCCGCCGCCTGTTGCCGGATCATGCCCGCCCGCAACATCAACCGGTGCGAGACGATCTGCGCCTCGGACGGCGTCTCCTTCAAAACAGGCAGAAAATAGCGGGACAGGCGCATGTAAACTCTCCGGGAGCCAGGCAGTCATGATCTGAAGCCCGGTTACTGCGTTGCCCCGGCGGGGACAAGCGCAGACATCGGCGCCACGGGCCTACACGCGCCCACTCGCTTCACTACGCGGCAGCGCCTCAAGCGCCGCGTGTCCCAAGCCCCCGGTGCCGCGATCCTCCTGTTGCGCGCTTCATCTTGGCTCAAATACCTCCGGGTCCGACGGCTCCGCCCGCGCCTCCACCCGCCAGTCGCCGTCGGGAAAGAACGCATGAAACGCAAAGGCAAACATGACGTCATGCGGCACGTCCCGGCCTTCGGCATCGCGCACCCGGATGGTGCCCACCTCCTTGCCCGTCGCAATGTCAGCCGTGTCGAGCGCACTGGCTTGCCCCTCGGTCCAGCTCAGCGTCACCCCGCGCTCCGACACTGCACCCGCCGCACGAAGACGTGCCACCGGCCACGCCGTGTCCCCGACACGCACCACGCGCGCCAGGGCCGGGATCCCGTGCGGTGGCAAGTCTCCCGCATAGAGGAACGGACGATGAGAACTGTCGTAGCTCACATAGGGATTGCGCCCATAGGCCCTGGGATAGGACGGCTCGTCCATCACCAGACCTTCGGGATTGCGTGCGCGAAACGCGTCCCAGCTTTCCATCCACGTGGGCAACGTTGTCAGGACCGTGCCGGTATGGGCCCCGACGATCCCCTCGCCGATCGCCTGTTGCCACCAGCTCTGTGTTTCGCGGTCATACATGACCATGTCCGAGTGGCGCAGCTTGCCCGATACCCCGAACTCGAGGACGTTTCCCCCGACACGCCGGTCGAACGTGGGCGCGGAATTGCAAAGCGGGCAGAACGTGACCGCAATCGGGATCCCGGCGACCTCGTCATTGATGATCTCGTGCCACGTCAGGTAGCGCACCGGATAAGCGCGCGGCACGTCCCCCTCGATTTCGACGGCCACCACCGGCTCCCGCGGCGCGAGGCGCCTCTCGCCGGCCACGGCGATGAAGTTGGGGGAGGTCAGCGCGGGTATCCCGTCTTTCGGCGGCCCGCCGGACAAGATCTCCGACCAGCTCTCGACACTTGTCACCGAGAAATCCGTCGCGGGCCATTCGTGGCGCCAGGGGCTCGGATCGGCGTGTGCCCGAGCCACCAAGAGGCAGAGCAGGACGAAAGCGAGAACGGGATTTCGCATGGCGGGGCTCCAGACAACGAATTGCCCTTCACCCTGCGCGCATTCACGCTGCGTGCGAAGGCCTCCTCACGGCAGTGTCATGTCCCGCGACCTCCGATCGATGCCTGAAAGGCGCGTGGATGCCAAAAGCGCGCGAGCGCCACACGGAGTGGCCGCGCCCGCGACAGCGGGCGCCGGGCCCAACGGAGGACGCCGCCGCAGGCGTCGTGCGGAGGCGGGAGCCCCCCTGAGCCACGCCATCAGTCGATGACCGTCACGCTCTCCATACGGTCGGGTTCACCGACCACCGCGCCATTGCGCCCCTCGCCGCGTTTAATCGCGTCGACGATCTCCATCCCCTCTGTCACACGACCGATGACCGTATATTGGCCATTCAGAAACGGCCCCGGCTCGAACATGATGAAGAACTGCGAATTGGCGCTGTTGGGGTTCTGCGCGCGCGCCATGCCAACGATGCCCCGCTCAAAGGGAACGTCCGAAAACTCTGCCGGAAGGTTCGGACGATCCGATCCACCCGTTCCCGCGCGGCGCATGTCCGCGCCGATCCGACCGTGTTCGACATCACCCGTCTGCGCCATGAAGCCGTCGATCACCCGATGAAACACCACACCGTCATAGGCACCCTCGGCCGCAAGCGCCGTAATCTGTTCCACATGTTGCGGGGCGACATCTTCCAGAAGGTCGATGGTGATCGTTCCATTGGCCTCGCCCGCCACCTGGATCTCGATCCCGCTCGAAAGCGCAGGAGACGCGGCCACACAGAGTGCGAACGCCATGCTACGCATCTGCGGCCACCTTCATGCTTACCATGTGATCGGGAGATGCGGGCGGCTCGCCACGGGTGATCGCGTCAACATGCTCCATCCCCTCGATCACCCGGCCATAGACGGTGTAATTCCGGTTCAGAAAGTGGTTGTCGGCGAAGTTGATGAAGAACTGGGAGTTTGCGCTGTCGGGGTTTGACGACCGGGCTGCTCCGAGCGTTCCGCGATCGTGCGGCACACCGGAGAATTCCGCTGGCACATCCGGCAGCTCCGAACCGCCCGTGCCGGCGCGGCGCACGTCCCCGTCCTTCACGCCATGCTGAACGTCGCCCGTCTGTGCCATAAACCCGTCGATCACCCGATGAAACACCACACCGTCGTAGGCGCCGGCGCGGGCGAGTTCCTTGATCCGCTCGCAGTGCTTGGGAGCGATGTCCGGCAACAATGCGATCGTGACTGTGCCCGCTTCGAGCTCGATGATAACTGTGTTCTCTGGGTCGGCAATCTCGGCCATGGGGCCTCCTCTTGGATATCGCGTATCGCGGTGCGCCCGAGTCCTAGGCGATCGGACGCACAGAGGAAAGCGCCAAGCGTGTGCCCCTTGCCTTGCGTGATCGCCGAGGGCCTTCTAGACGTTGCGGCACAAGGAGAAAGGGCACGGCGATGGCTTGGAAGACGCTCGATGACATGGATCTCGAGGGGCACACGGTGCTCACGCGGGTGGACATCAACGTCCCCGTCGAGAACGGCGAGGTGACGGATGCCACCCGGATCGAGCGGATCGTGCCCACCGTGAAGGACATCCTCGCCGCCGGAGGACTGCCTGTCCTCATGGCGCATTTCGGCCGTCCGAAGGGCAAGCCTGTCCCGGAGATGTCGCTCGCCGTCACTGTCCCGGCGCTGGAAGCTGCGCTGGAGACCGGCGTCACGCTCGTGGCACTGGAGGACGCACCGGAAGCCGTGGGGCGCCAGCAACCCGGGGAGGTGCTCCTGATCGAGAACATCCGGTTCCACCCCGGAGAGGAAATGAACGATCCCGTGCTCGCGTCCCAACTCGCGGGCCTCGGTGATATCTTCGTCAACGATGCCTTTTCGGCCGCCCACCGCGCCCACGCCTCGACGGAAGGGATCGCCCATCTGATGACCTCTTGCGCCGGTCGCCTGATGGCAGCGGAGCTCAGCGCGCTGGAGCGCGCTTTGGGAGATCCCGAGCGCCCGCTCTGTGCCGTCGTCGGCGGTGCGAAAGTGTCGACCAAGCTCGATCTTCTCGCCAACCTCGTCACGCGCGTGGATCATCTCGTCATTGGAGGCGGCATGGCAAACACGTTTCTGCACGCGCAGGGGCTGGAGATTGGCAAGTCGCTTGCCGAGCGCGACATGGCCGACACCGCCCTCGACATTCTGGCCAAGGCCGAAGCGGCGCAATGCACGATCCACCTGCCGACCGATGTGGTCGTGGCGCGCAAGTTCGAGGCCGGGGCGCCATCCGAGACCGTCTATGCCGATGCGTCCCCGTCGGATGCGATGATCCTCGATGCGGGCCCGGTGACGGTTGAACGGCTCGAGACCCTCTTCGACGATTGCAAGACAGTGATCTGGAACGGCCCGCTCGGCGCCTTCGAGATCTCGCCCTTCGATGCCGCGACCGTTGCAGCGGCCCGCGCAGCGGCGGAAGCCACGGAAGCCGGACTGATCACAGTGGCTGGCGGCGGAGATACCGTCGCTGCACTGCACCATGCTGGCGTTGCCGATCGCTTCACCTATGTGAGCACGGCAGGCGGCGCGTTCCTCGAATGGATGGAGGGCAAGACCCTCCCCGGGGTCGCCGCGCTCTCGGACTGAGTGCAGACCAAGAAGGAGCAGGACATGAAGAGCTGGACCGTCGTGACCGGAGCCTCCTCCGGCATCGGAGCCGACTTTGCGCGCATTGCCGCCAAGGAAAAACGGAACGTTGTGATCTCTGCACGCCGAGGCGACCGCCTTGCCGCCCTCGCCGAGGAGCTGAAGGGCCTTGGCGCGCCCGAGGTCGAGATTGTCGAGGTGGATCTCGCCTCGGACGGCGCCGCAGACAAGCTCTGGACAACGGCGACATCGAAGGGACAGATCGATGTGCTGGTCAACAACGCGGGGCTCGGATCACACGACCCTTTCGCCACCGGGGAGTGGGCGCGCGAGGAGATGATGCTCGAGGTGAATATCAGCGCCCTGACGCGGCTGATGAAGCTCGCGGTGCCCCACATGCTCGAAGCCGGAACGGGTCGGATCATCAACGTCGCATCGATCGCGGGCTTCATGCCGGCGCCGGGCATGGCCACCTATCACGCCACGAAAGCCTACGTAGTGTCGCTCAGTGCTGCCGTCTGGGAAGAACTGCGGGGCTCGAAAGTGAGCGTCACGGCGCTCTGCCCCGGTGCAACCCAGACCGAGTTCTTCGACAGTGCCGATATGAACGACGTCCGTATTATCGCGAGCATGAAACTGCCGACCGCAATGTCGGTGGCGCAAGTGGGCTGGGCCGGGGCCAAGGCCGGCAAACGTCTCGTCATACCCGGCACGATCAACTGGATGACGACCCTGTCTGCGCGGCTGCTTCCTACCACGTGGATGATGCGCATCCTCCAGACCCTGATGGCAAAGTCGGTCTAATGTCCGACGGGTTCGACGCCCTGATCGACGATGCGCTCGGGTTCTTCCGCGAACTGGAGGCAAACAACACGAAAGAGTGGTTCGAACCGCGCAAGAACGACTACGTCGCACGGATCCGCAAGCCCGCGGAGTTGCTGGCAGGGCTGATGGCAGAGGATCTGGCGCGCCTGAGCAGCACGAGCTTCAAGCCGAAGGTGTTCCGGATCTACCGCGACGTGCGGTTCTCCAAGGACAAGACGCCGTACAATGCACATTTGCACCTGTCGTGGTTTCCGCCCGATGGCGGCCCGCGGCCTGGTTGGTTCTTCGGTGCGGCCCCCAGCTATCTCTTTCTGGGGACGGGCGCGCCCGGCCTGCAAGGCGCAGACCTGACGCGCCTGCGCGCCGCGATCGACCGGGATGGCGACGCTCTGGCCGGTCTGCTGGATGATGCCGCCGAGCGTGTCCAGGCAAAGCTCTCGGATTTCGGACCACCGCCCCTGAAGCGAGTTCCCAAACCCTACGGACCGGATCATGCCCATGCCGATCTGTTGAAGCGCAAAGGTCTCGTCGTTGGAGCGGATCTGCCCGAAGGCTGGCGGAACAAAGGCCTGATAGGGACCCTGCGGGCGCTCGCCAAGGAGCTGGAGCCAGTCCGCGCCTGGCTCGACGCCGAGCTTTCCGAGCGCAGCTCTTGAGCGACGCACCGCGTGTCGAGATTACGTCGCCCAACGCATTGTGGGAGTGGCTCGCGGAACACCACGGGCAAGCCCAGTCCGTGTGGCTCGTGACGTGGAAGAAGACGACGCCAGAGAAATTCGTAGGTCGCGAAGACGTCCTTGACGCACTCGTGGCTTACGGCTGGATCGACGGGCGTCGCATGAAGCTTGACGATACGCGCACGATGCAGCTGATCGCGCCACGCAAGCAGCAGGCTTGGGCGGACTCATACAAGGTGCGGGCAGCTCGGCTTGAAGCGGAGGGGCGTATGCAGCCCCCGGGAACCGCCTCGGTGGCGGCCGGTCGCGCTTCCGGGCTTTGGGATTACTTTGCCGACGTCGACGCGCTGATCGTGCCACACGATCTAGTTGCCGCGCTCAAGGCCCGACCCGGTGCAAGCGCCCGGTTCGAGGGGTTCGCACCCTCTGCGCGGCGCAACATCCTGCGTTGGATCAGGATAGCCAAGACAAGTGCGACGCGAGACAAACGTATCGCGGAGGTCGCGCGCCTTGCTGCGGAAGGCCAAAAACCGCCCCAGATGTAGGCTGACGCTGCCGGAGCAGCCGAGTTTAGCGCAATCACGCTTGCATGGCCGCCGTCCGGGTTCTACGCCCTCGCCAACACCACCAGTCACAAGAAGGAACGCCCGATGAAAGCCACGCGCACCGTGCAGAAGATCCTCGCAAACTACGAGGGCGAGAATCCCGGCGTGAAGGGCAAGCTCTGCCACATGCTAATGCAGGGCAAGCTGGGTGGTACCGGCAAGATGATCATCCTGCCGGTCGACCAGGGCTTCGAGCACGGTCCTGCGCGCTCCTTCGCACCCAATCCGGCTGGCTATGATCCGCACTACCACTATCAGCTCGCCATCGACGCCGGGCTGAGCGCCTACGCCGCCCCGATCGGCCCGCTCGAAGCGGGCGCGGACACCTTCGCGGGCCAGATCCCGACGATCCTGAAAGTGAACTCCGCCAACTCGCTGATGGGCCCCGGCGCGGGCAAGAACCAGGCCGTGACCGCGAGCGTCGATGATGCGCTCCGTCTGGGCTGCGCCGCAATCGGCTTCACCATCTACCCCGGCTCGGACATGGCGCTCGATATGTTCGAGGAGATCGTCGAGATGCGCCGCGAGGCTGCGGCCTGCGGGGTCGCGACCGTAATCTGGTCCTATCCGCGCGGCGAGGTCCTGACGAAAGAAGGGGAAACGGCAGTCGACATCTCGGCCTACGCCGCCCACATCGCCGCCTTGCTCGGCGCGCATGTCATCAAGGTGAAGCTGTCCACCGATCATCTTGAGCAAAAGGAAGCCAAGAAGGTCTTCGAGGACGAGGGCATCGACGTCTCGACCCAGGCCGCACGCGTTGCCGAGTGCGTGCGCTCGTCGTTCAACGGCCGTCGCCTGATCGTCTTCTCGGGCGGTGCCAAGAAAGGCGCGGACGGTGTGTACGACGATGCCCGCGCCATCCGCGACGGCGGGGGCAACGGTTCGATTATCGGGCGCAACAGCTTCCAGCGCGATCGCGGCGAAGCACTGGAGATGCTCGGCAAGCTCATCGACATCTACAAGGGCAAGGCCTGAACACGGCCAGACGCTCTTGCGGAATTGTCGGGGTAGGATGATCTGATCTTGCACCTGCGCATGGGGGCCTGTGGTTCGAAACCACGCGCCCCCGATGCGTGAAGGCTAGGCGATGTCCCACACACTGACGGGCAGAAGATCCCGCATGTCGAGACGAAACTCGGCGTCCGGGCCGCTGTCGTGAGCGTCCGAAGCATATCCACCAATGAAGGCTTCCGCCTCGAGGATAGAGCTTGTGTTGTCCCGTTCGAAGATCGCCATGGCCTCTCGTGCGGCATCGGTATCGCTCAATCCGTGGTACCCGGCGAAGTGAAGGCCAATGTCCGTCTTCTGCTGGATCGTCTGGGTATCGAGTAGCGCCTCGGCGCTAGAATTATCCCGTGCACCATTGATCACGGAGAGCATGAACGTCCCGCGGCTAAGCCCGGCATCGAGTTCCTGGGTCCAGTACTCCCATCCAGCCGGGTCCGGATCGCGCCCGAGGAAGTTGTTGTATGCCGTCTGGACAAGCGTCGCATTGTCCATGTCCGCAGGATAGCGCGTCTGGGTCTCGGGCTGCGCAAAGAAGCTCTCTGCGATCTCTTCCATACTCATCCCATCCGCGAGACGCGTTGCCCAGTAACTCAGCCCCACCGCATCAGGCGCACGGTCGAAGTAGGCGATGTACATCTCCGCGAGCGGCATCAGGGCGGCATCATCCAACGTGCGGATCCCGTCGAAATTCGTGAGGTCCACGACGCCGTCAGTGAAAATCCCGTTGCCCGTATCGAAGACGAGCCGCTCGATCCCGGTAATCTGCGCGCCTTCGGGATAGGCCTCCCTGTGAAACAAGATGGCTTGCGTGTCGCCCTCGGCCACGCTCGAGAAACGGAGGGTATAGGCGTCGATGTCACCACTGATGACGAGCGTATCCTCGCCCGTGCCCCCTGCGATCCGGTCGGAGCCAGCGGAAAAGACGAACGTGTCGTCGCCCGGCGTCCCGTCGAGCACATCGTCGCCCTCGGTTCCCGCGATGAGCCCATCGCTCGGTGGGCCAGTCGTCCCCCAATCGAGGTCGATCGTGGGCAACCCGCCGGGCCCACTCGACCCTCCGTCCGTGCCGGTGTCGGAGGGGTCGTCATCCGACGGGTCAGCATCGGCAATCTCGCCGTAGTAGCGCTTGATAAGCGCCACATCGTCCTCCCAGAGGCCGCCGCTCTGGGGCAGTAACTCTGCAAGAGGATCTTCCATCACACTCTGGATCGACCGGCTCGCGGCGATGTCGCCCAAGCCCAGGACGTTGCCGATCTCATGGACAGCAACCGTGAAGAACGACCCGTCATATCCGAACGGCGAGAGGGGGCTGTCGTCGGTGTCAAAGAGGATGGCCGCCCGGGTGATGGTGGATCCGCTCGTCACGGAATCCCAGATCCCCAGGATGTTGCTCGGGCCGTCGATTCCGACCAATCCGAGCGTGATGTCCGTAGTGGAACTGGTCGACCGGTAGCTGAACGAGATGGTGTCGAGGGCGTCGTCCCAGTAGTCGAACGCCTTGCGAAGATCCCGCAGCATCGAGCCGCCGATGGCCGCATCCACCCCGACCGTTCCAAGCCCCGGGAAATTGACGACGTCGTCGGAGACCGTCCAAGTGATTGTCCTGGACCCGCCGTTCACTGCCCACTGGTGGCCAAAATACTCCTCGAAGAACAAGTCCTCGAACGGAACGTCATCCAACGACATGCGTTTACCCTTCGCTCGAAACCACCCCGGCACGCGGTGTCAGAGCAATGCGGCATGAGCATGGCGAAAGCGCCGCGCGCCAGTGCGCGCCACACATCGTCCGAGCTTTGCTGTTGCGTGGCTACCCGACAGCTCATCACCCGAAATTAGGGGATTCACAGAGTCGATCAGCTGTGCGAGTCTGCTCGGGCACGGCTCCGTCAGAGGGTCGGATCAGGCAGTTGACGGCACGGCGAAGCACCATGGCTTTTCACTCCCATTCACGCGGCTTTGGCAGCGTCCTCGTTTTCGCGGGATGCCTGACGCTCTCCGTCTACTTCACTTTTGCCGCCGTTCAGGGCGACTATGGGCTGTTTCGGCGAATCGAGATCGAGGCGGAAACGCGCAGACTCGAGGCCGAGCGCAAGCAGATCGAAGCCGAAGTTGCCGCGATGGAGATCCTCACCCGCCGACTGTCTGACGATTTCCTCGATATCGATCTGCTGGATGAGCGTGCGCGCGACGTTCTGGGACTGCTGCGCCACGACGAAATTGTCATCCAATAGCCCTGCCCTGCGGCTCTAAACGGCCCGGCGCGAGCTATGCACTGGACGCAGAGCGACCGCGTCGATTTTTCCAATGTCTCCGGCGCGCGCGTCTGTTAGGCAGTCGTTCAACGTTAAACCATTCTGTCAGGGAGGGCTGTGAATGGCGACCCGGTCAACGCGGCGCACATCCAAGAAGTCGAACGTCTCGAAGGAGGAGCTGCTAAAGTACTACCGCGAGATGTTGCTCATCCGCAGGTTCGAGGAAAAAGCAGGACAACTCTACGGAATGGGCCTGATTGGAGGCTTCTGCCACCTCTACATCGGTCAGGAAGCCGTGGTTGTCGGCCTCGAAGCCGCTGCCGAAGAGGGCGACAAGCGTATCACCTCCTATCGCGACCACGGCCACATGCTGGCTTGCGGGATGGATCCGAAAGGCGTGATGGCCGAGCTCACGGGCCGCGAGGGCGGTTACTCGAAGGGCAAGGGCGGCTCCATGCACATGTTCTCTAAGGAGAAGCATTTCTACGGCGGCCACGGCATCGTGGCAGCGCAGGTGCCGATTGGTGCCGGCCTCGCCTTCGCCGACAAGTACCTCGAGAATGACCGCGTGACGTTCGTCTACTTCGGTGACGGTGCCGCAAACCAGGGCCAGGTCGCCGAAACCTACAACATGGCCGAGCTGTGGAACCTTCCGGCCGTCTTCGTCATCGAGAACAACCAGTACGCCATGGGCACCTCCGTGAAGCGCGCGACCAAGTCACCGGATTTCTGGGAACGTGGTGCGGCCTACGGGATCAAGGGTGAATCGGTCGATGGGATGGACGTTCTTGCGGTGAAAGCCGCGGCCGAAAAGGCCGTTGCCGCGTGCCGTGCGGGGGAGGGTCCATACATCCTCGAGATCATGACCTACCGCTATCGCGGGCACTCGATGTCCGATCCGGCAAAGTACCGAACGCGCGACGAAGTGCAGAAGATGCGCGAGGAACGCGATGCTATCGAGAACGTGCGCCAGCTACTGCTAACCGGCAAGCACGCGACTGACGACGAGCTGAAAGCCGTCGACAAGGAAATCAAGGAGATCGTCAACGCGGCGGCCGAGTTCTCGAAAGAGAGCCCGGAACCAGCCATCGACGAACTCTATACCGACATCTACGCGGACGCTTAAGGAAGGAGATGCGCAATGGCTACTGAAGTGCTCATGCCCGCGCTGTCGCCTACCATGGAGGAAGGCACGCTCGCGAAATGGCTAGTGAAAGAAGGGGATACTGTTTCCTCTGGCGATATCCTCGCCGAGATCGAAACAGACAAGGCCACGATGGAATTCGAAGCGGTCGACGACGGGATCGTCGGTAGAATTCTGGTGGCTGAGGGATCCGAGGGTGTGAAGGTCAACACCCCGATCGCCGTCATGGTAGAGGAAGGCGAAAGCGTTGACGCGGCCCCTGCCCCTGCCGCAGAAGCCCCCGCCGAAGCGCCGGCGGACACACCCGCTCCCGCCGCGGCGCCAGCTGCGCCGGCCCAGCCGAAGACCGTGGCTGGGGAGCCGGACGTGCCCGAAGGTACGGAGATGAAGAGCCAGACGGTGCGCGAAGCTCTGCGCGACGCGATGGCCGAAGAAATGCGTTCGGATCCCACCGTCTTCGTGATGGGCGAGGAAGTCGCCGAGTACCAGGGCGCCTACAAGATAACCCAAGGACTGCTCGACGAATTCGGTGCGAAGCGCGTCATTGACACACCGATTACCGAGCACGGCTTCGCCGGCCTCGGTGTCGGAGCAGCTTTCGGCGGGTTGAAACCGATCGTCGAGTTCATGACCTTCAACTTCGCGATGCAGGCGATGGACCACATCGTCAACTCGGCCGCAAAGACGCTCTACATGTCGGGCGGTCAGATGGGCTGCCCGATGGTCTTCCGTGGCCCGAACGGAGCAGCCGCGCGCGTGGCGGCCCAGCACAGCCAGGACTACGCAGCCTTCTACGCGTCGATCCCGGGCCTTAAGGTCGTCATGCCCTACACGGCAGCAGACGCGAAGGGTCTGCTCAAGACGGCAATCCGCGACCCAAATCCGGTGATTTTCCTGGAGAACGAAATCCTCTACGGGCGGTCTTTCGACGTGCCGGTCCTAGACGACTTCACCATCCCCTTTGGTAAAGCCAAGGTCGTCCGCGAAGGCTCGGACCTGACGATCGTGAGCTGGGGGATTGGCATGTCGCATGCACTTGGCGCCGCTGACGAACTCGCAGGCATGGGAATTGACGCCGAAGTCATCGATCTGCGCAGCCTGCGCCCCATCGACTACGACACCGTGATTGCAAGCGTGCAGAAAACCAATCGCTGCATCACTGTCGAAGAGGGCTTCCCCGTGGCGTCGCTATCCAACCACCTGTCGGCCTACATCATGACTCATGCGTTCGATTGGCTCGACGCGCCGGTCCTGAATTGCACCGGCAAGGACGTTCCGATGCCCTACGCGGCCAACCTCGAGAAACTGGCGCTGATCACTGTGCCAGAGATCATCGAGGCCGCGAAGTCGGTGACGTACAAGTGAGCCTGCTCGAAGTACACGGCCGTGACCTCGAGAACGAGGGCTACCGTGTGAGCGTCCGCAAGGGCTCTCGCACGATCGCCGGAATCGTTCCGGAAACCCTGATTGGCGGTCCACAAGGCATCGGCGCTCCGCGCCACCAGTACGCCTACGAGTGGATTGCCCAGAACCGCCCCCGCATCGAAGCAGCGCTCTGCGCCAAGATGGACGGCCGCCCGGTTCGCGCGCCGTTTGATCGCGTCGAGCTCGCTGAGGAGAAGTGAGATGCCCACCGAGATTTTGATGCCCGCCCTCTCCCCCACCATGGAGGAAGGCACGCTTGCCAAATGGCTCGTCAAAGAGGGAGATACCGTCACTTCGGGTGACTTGCTCGCCGAGATCGAGACGGACAAGGCTACGATGGAGTTCGAAGCCGTCGACGAAGGCACCGTCGGAAAGATCCTCGTGCCCGAGGGCACCGAGGGTGTAAAGGTCAACGCTCCAATCGCCGTCCTGCTCGGAGATGGTGAGAGCGCAGGAGACATCAGTGCGACCGCAGCACCCGCACAGAGCGCGGCTCCTGCAGACAGCGGCGCAGCTGAGCCTGCAGCGGCACATGCCCCCGCTGCTGGTCCGGCGCCTGCTGCGCCAAAAGCAACGGACGGTTCCCGCGTCTTTGTTTCTCCGCTGGCGCGGCGCATCGCAGCTGACCGCGGGCTTGATCTGAGCACGATCAAGGGCTCGGGTCCGCACGGGCGAATTGTTCGGGCAGACGTGGAGAATGCCAAGCCCGCAGCTGCGGCTCAGGCCGCTACGTCGGCGCCCGCGGCCGCTGCGGCAAGCGCACCCGCTGCTGCACCTGCCGGGCCGTCGACGGATGCAGTCCGCAAGATGTACGCCGGGCGCGAGTTCGAAGAGCTACCACTCGACGGCATGCGCAAGACCATTGCCGCCCGCCTGACAGAGGCAAAGCAGACGATCCCGCACTTCTATCTGCGTCGTGACATCAAGCTCGATGCGCTAATGAAGTTCCGCGCTGACCTCAACGCACAACTGGCCGAGCGCGGCGTCAAGCTGTCGGTGAACGACTTCATCATCAAGGCTTGCGCGCTCGCACTCCAGTCTGTGCCCGCCGCCAATGCGGTCTGGGCAAGCGACCGTGTGCTGCAGCTCAAACCATCGGACGTGGCCGTAGCCGTTGCCGTGGAGGGCGGGCTCTTCACGCCGGTCCTGAAAGACGCCGAGATGAAGTCTCTCTCCGCGCTTTCCGCCGAGATGAAAGACCTTGCCGGGCGCGCACGCGACCGCAAGCTCGCGCCGCACGAGTACGTCGGCGGAACGTTCGCGATCTCAAATCTCGGTATGTTCGGGATCGACAATTTCGACGCCGTCATCAATCCACCGCACGGAGCCATCCTCGCGGTCGGATCGGGTGTGAAGAAACCGGTCGTCGGCAAGGACGGTGAACTCACGACCGCAACGGTCATGTCCGTCACGCTCTCGGTCGATCACCGTGTGATCGACGGTGCGCTTGGCGCGGAGTTGCTCAAGGCGATCGTGGACAACCTCGAAAACCCAATGGTGATGCTCGCCTAGCCGCAGAACTCAGCCCAAAACAAAGAGAGGCCGCGCATAACGCGCGGCCTCTCTTTGTTCAGGTCTGGGGAAGCGTGGGTCCGCCTAAACTCCGCCCCCCGGAAACAGATGGTTCATCGAAAGCGAGGGCTGAGGGCACCCGCTCTCGCCAACAATCCGCGCCGGTATCCCGGCAACCGTTTTGCGCGGCGCAACATCCTCCAGCACGACAGAGCCCGCAGCGATCCTGCAGCAGTCGCCGACGACAATATTGCCAAGCACCTTCGCACCAGCACCAATCAGAACTCCACTCCCGATCGTGGGATGCCGGTCACCATGCTCTTTGCCCGTGCCGCCAAGCGTCACCGAATGCAGCATCGAGACGTTATCTCCGACCCGCGCGGTCTCGCCGATAACGATCGAATGGGCGTGATCGATCATGATGCCACGCCCCATCACTGCGGCTGGATGAATATCCACACCGAACACTTCGGACACGCGCGCCTGCAAGAACTGCGCCATATCACGCCGTCCCTGCCCCCAGAGCCAGTGGGCAACACGATAGGCTTGGAGGGCCTGATATCCTTTGAAATAGAGCAACGGCTCGATGAAGCGCTCACAGGCCGGATCACGTTCCTGCGTGGCGACAAGATCCGCGCGCGCCGCCGCTCCGATCTCCTGCTCCGCGCCGATCGCTTCGTCCGCAATCTCGCGCAGGATTTGCTCCGACATCTCGCCCGACGCAAGTTTCACGGACATGCGATAAGACAGAGCGCGTTCAAACGTCGGGTGATGCAAGACGGAGAGCTGCATCATCCCGCCAAGCAATGGCTCCGACGCAATCGCGCCCTCCGCTTCCTTGCGGATTCGCGTCCACACAGGGTCGACACTCGAAAGGCTCGTTGCCATTTGGTCCGTCGTTAAGGGCATGTCCGGCTCCTGCGCGTCGTCTTTATGTCTCCTACCTGAAATATGCTGCCCATGTCATTGCGCAACACCTGAGCGAGGCGAGATGCCGCCCAGGCGCGTCAAGTCTGCAATTCAGACGCCTGATCCTTGCCGTTTCCAACGCATCCCAGAGCCCTCTGGGCAACTGCTTCCAACGTCAGAATCCAGCACCGGCAGTACTCAACATCGCAAAAGTCTGGCTCCGCGGCGCGTGGCATGCGCGAGGTGGCCGCCATCAGGCTGCCCGTCCCGTAGCAAGGATGCGCGCTCCCGGTGCGGACAAGGTGGCGCTCCGCGCGCTCGGCCATTTCCAAAAGGAGCCCCAGACGCTCTGCCCTCTCAGATGTCGGAAGCAGATAGAGCACGCGCGCCACCGCCGCGATGTCGCCGGCGAGAACGGGCCTCACCCTTAAGCACCCGGCAATTCGTAGGCCATGTAGTGCAAGGCGATCCGCACCTGTCCACCTGCCAGATCACCGCCTTCGCCGGTGATCACCAGCGGCGACGGGCTGTAATACGCCTGCGGCTGTCCGAGCAGACCCGTCCCGTAGCTGCCAGCGCTCAGGCCCAGCCCACTCCCGAACCTGTCGGTCGCGCCAGCTTCGCCGAGCCGCCAACTCCCGGCTGCCCCGGAGATACCCGTCACCACGCGCGCAGACGCCGCAAAGAGCGTGACGTTCGAAGGGACAACCGCTGCAGTTACGTTGTCTGCGCCCGCCACAACCGTGTGCAAGAGTTCGAACGTTTCAAACCGCGCGCCCGCGCCAGATGGGGTCTGCGCCAGACCTTCCTCGGTCCAAACTCCCCCTATGCGCACAAGAGCGCGGCCTTCCCCGGCATCCCAGGCACGCCAGCCGGGACGCGGATCGAGGAAAGACCACCCGCCGTTGTCGGCCACCGCAACGCGCCCTTGCTGCCCGGCCCAGTCGCCTGTGGCCGCGGAACCGACACCGAAACAAGACCCTTCTTCAGGCGCCAAGGGTGGCACATCCAGTTCCAAATCCTCGAGCACCAATTGAGCGGCCGCATCGATCCGCACAAGTGCCTCGTTCACCGTTACGTGTTTCTGTGCCTGGCTCGACTGCACCAATGGCAGCGCCAAATTGCCGGTCTCATTCATCGATTTCTATCCTTCTAAAGGGCCCCGCACCGAACGCCTGCGAAACTTGAGCGACTTCAAGAGCAACCGCCCCCACATCTTCGACACGGGCGGCAGCAGTCCATCTCCACATCGAGCTCCCGACATCGACGGAGCGAAGAACCGCTCCGGCCCCGTCCAGAACCCGCACCCGATACGTCTCGAAATCCTCAGCCAGCGGAACATCCTCGCCCACCCAGCTGTCCCCCCCAATCCGGGTCCTGCGGATCCAAGTCAGGTCGAGCCCACCGTCGGCACGCTCGAAGCCACGCAAATGCACGGGCGCGTAGGGCCGCAGGCCAATCCCGTCAAACGCCTGCACAATGTGCCGCATTGCGGGGTCATCCACTGGAAGGTCTGCGAGACCAATCCGATAGTGCCGCTCGATGCCACGCGCAGACGACGCAAGATCGATCTGCTGCACCGCCTCATCGAGGAGAAGCACCTGTGACCCGACGGGCCAGATTTCAGGCATCATCGCATCGGTTCCGAGTTGACCCCTCAGTCGCATCGACAACTCATAGACATCGGGTGCTGTCAAAAGTGCTGACCCTGCCTGGAAGACCTCCCACACCGTTCCATCGCCAATCGCAAACGCGTTCGAACCGGCAAGGAGCGCATCCCGCTCAACCGCCGCCCAGGGTCCGCCAGTGTAGAGTTGAACACGCAAGGGCGCGCCCCTGTCCCAGCGGGCTGGCGCGGCCGAGGGCAGCGGATCGAGAGTCAGTCCAAGCGACCCCGGCACCTCGACAATCGTATCGAGCTCATACCCCGAGTCTTGGACAGAGTCATAAACAGCCACCGGTCCGGCCCAAGGCTCAGACGCAATCGCAAGGTAGGGTGCATGGGGCACGGCATCGTCAGCCAATAGGGGCAGGTCCATAAAGACCGGCGTCACTGACGCGGGCGGACGAGTCGGTCGAAGCGGCTCCTCTTCCTCGATCTCCGCAGGCGCCACATAGGCACCCGGCTCAACGCGCACGGCCTCGATCAGTTGCCCGGCCCCCATCTCGACGCGATCGATACGGAAGAGGCCTTCGTCTCCGATCGCCACAACATCGCCCGCTCCAAGAGCCAGCGCAGAGGGCGGCAGGGCGAAGCGAACGCCATCCCGCGCCACTCTCCCCTCAGCCAGCCAGCGCTCAGCAGTTGCCCGGGCCTCACCTGACGTCATGACAAGGGCAAGTTCACTGGTCCCAGGGGTACGTGCCTCCTCTCCGGGGAAGGCCGCTTCCGTGATGGATGTCTCAAAGCCTGTGAGCGCGCGGATGAACCCCAGCCGCACACGGCCCGGGCTCTCCGCTGATGGAGAACGAGCACGCTCGATCTCACCGCCGATCTCAGCATGCCGCACCAGAACGTCATGTGAGACCGCCGCGTCTGGCCGTCCCGTCCGCATCGTAAAGACAAGCTGACCTTCGCGTTCCGCTGCATTGACACCAAAACCAAGAAGCAGGGGCTGCAATGCGCCACGCCCCCCTGCGCCCAGATCAGCTTCATAGCCACGCACCAGCCCATAGGTCTGCGATACATCGACACCCGGAAGCCCGGACCGGCGACAAATATCCGCGATTACAGCGGCCAAGGATTCATGGCTCGTGCGCCCGTTCAGCCAATGTCCCCGCGCGTAGTTCGCCGCATCAGTCCAGACATCGGAGCGCGTCGGAAAAGCGGGAAAGGGGCGCGTGTCCCAGGACCAGACATGGGCTTTTGACAGATCCACCATGGATCCACCATAAACGGCACTAATAGGATTGTTCTCCGGATCTTTCCAGTATCCAATAACTGCCCGCAGGTATTGCCCTTGAAGAAACTCATCCCGCGTCCCATCAGAAAAGAATGGCAATTGAGACTCTGACGACTTTGGATCGAGGAATTTGTTCGGCTGATTGGTGGCACGGTGCACGGCGGCGCAACCGAACTCAGTGAACCAGATTGGCTTCGATTGCGGTTGCCAAGCCGTTGGATCAGTTTGACGCACGCCATCAATCCGTTCGTGGTGCGCGTTCTCCCACCAACCCTTGATATCCTTGTATCGAAAGACCCATGGCTCACCATGTGCGCCGTCTTCAATTGGCACGCGAGTCTGCGTATTCCGATCGGGCGATGATGGATAATACCAGTCATAACCTTCACCACCACATACATTCGATCTCAAGTAGTCAAAGTCGTAAATTGATGACACGCCATTGGCGGCATCGAGATGACTCAAGCCGTCCCGCCAATCTGAAATCGGCATATAATTGTCAATACCAATGAAATCGATATCTGGGTGCCCCCAGAGTGCGTCCAGGTGAAAATAGACGTTGCCGGAGCCATCCTGCGGCTGGTACCCAAAATATTCAGACCAATCAGCAGCATAGCCGATCTTCGTATTCGGCAATACGCTACGCACTTCTTCAGCGAGCGTGCACAAGCCCTCCACGAAGGGGAAACCATCATTCTCACCTCGAATCTGGGTCAGGGCTCGCAATTCGGATCCAACGCAAAATGCATCGACTCCACCGGCCGCCGCGCAAACTAGTGCGTAGTGCTGAATGAAGCGCCGGTAACCCCAACTCTGAGCTATCGCCGTATTGAAAACAACCGGTCTCTCGCCAGCTTCTAGTCCAGCATACGTCCCTTGTTCGAAATCGCTCAAGTCACTGTTGCCAAGGAAGCTCTCGACTTCCCCATCGGCAGAAACACTCCGATCCGGGGTTCCGGGCTCGCCGGGCGCAATCGACGTCGTTATGCGGCCTCGCCATGGCAAATCAGGCTGCGAGCCTGCTCCTGTCCATGGATCCGTCAATCCATTCCCGGACATTTGCTCCATTAGAACGAACGGATAGAACGTGACGTGGTACCCCCGCGCACGCAACGACATAATCGCTGCAATCACAGACTGATCCGTTGGCGTCCCGCCATAGACCGGGCGTGCATTTTCGAGCGGAACAACCCCCGCATAATCTCTCGTCAATCCAGAGACATACCATGGTGTTGTGATGGACTCGTTTCCAATTCCCTCTACGCGCGGATGGATCTCGCATTGCCCGCACCGAAGATCGGTCCCGAACCAGCAAACAACGAGGACGATTGACCGGCAGGTCGGGACTTCCTCTTCGAGCTGGCGAAGGGACGCCAGAAAATCTGTCTCAGTTCCGGGCGAATTGAGATTCACGATCTTCGATTTCCCGGGTCCCACCTCAAATTCGGCGCGCTCCGTATCGAGTGCGTATTCACCGGATCCGGGTATCAAGCACACGCCCTCCACCAGTGTGGACAAGCTCTCAGCTCCCTCGGGCACCACATCCTGTTCGGGCGGGCGCACAACCTCAAAGGAAAGCTGGGGAACACGATTGCCGTAGTCGCTCAGCGGCATGTCTTCGATCACGACATAGGCTGTGCCGCGGTAGGCCGGAACAGGCCCACCCTCCACGGCTTCGATCAGGGGATCGGGCAATTGATCCTCGGTGCCGTGGTAGACACGCATATCGAGGCGCGTCGCATCGATCTCCATCCCATCTGCCCAGACGCGGCCGACACGCAGGATCGGCCCTTCGCTCAAGGCAACCGCAAGGCTCACGGAGTAACTGTAGGTCTTCGTGGTTGCTCCCCCGCCGCCACCGCCCTTTCCGCCGACCTTCTTCTTGCGCACACGCTCACGGAATCGGGTGGACCAGATGACCTGTCCACCCACCCGGTTGCGCGCGTAGACGCGCCCCATCGGCGACCCCTCGCTCGCACCGGTCACACGGTAACGCGAGAGTTTGCCAAGCTCGACAACCTCGCTACCAGCGCCCATCAGGCGTTGGTCAATGACCCGCCCAAGCGTCGCGCCGATCGCGCGCCCGATAATGACGGACGACAAGCCAAGAACGGAACCGCCCACGGCTCCGCCGAGCGCGGCGCCGGCAGCACCTAGTAGAAGCGTGGCCATGAAAGTCTCCTAGGAGGAAGAATGGATCTCGGGAAAAACGAAACGCGCCGCGACGCGACGCGCCCAAGGTGAGCTGAGAGGGCTCTCAAGGACCCCGTACCCGCTCATCGAGTGGATAAAAGTTGGCCCATGCGGGTCGTAGGCCTCAATGCCCAGATGCTTTGCAACCGTTCCCTGACGCAGCCGGAAGAGCAGCAAATCCCCCGGCTCCCCCGGATCCCCGATGGGTCGCAGGCGCAAATGGCGCACACACGCGTTCCAAATCACTTCGGTCTTGTCGGGCTCACCCCAATCCGGAGTGTACGCGGGCAAGTCCTCTGGCTCCGGCCCGTAGAGGGCGCGCCACACGCCACGCACGAGGCCGAGGCAATCGGCGCCCGCACCCTGCCGCGACGCCTGGTGGCAATAAGGCGTTCCGATCCAGAGGCGCGCTGTGGCAACCACCCGATCTCCTGCCGCCCCACTCATGCGTCGTCACTCGGCAAGCGAAGGTAGCTACCCCCATCGTGCAACTGGCCTGCGCGCGGATAATTGGTGACCCAGTCGTCACCCGGGATATGGGGAAACCCCCTGAAATTGATCGCGTTGTTGAACTTGGCGCGGCACGTCGTGATCCGTTTGTCGCAGCCTGCCTCCACACGCACGGTGTCGCCTGGCGCCACCTCGGCGCGGAGTTCTTGCCAAAGCTCGATCTCTCGCGTGCCACTCACTTTCCGGTCCAGTTTGATCTGTCCCGTCAGGCCTGTTCCAGAGCCACTCAAGACCACCAGTCGCCCCCGCTCGAACCACTCCGGATCAAAGCCCGACAACCCGCCAAAGGTAAAGCGTCGGCCGCCATCCGCTGTCACAACCTGCGCTTCTTCGGAATACGCCGACGCTGACAGGTTGACCCCACAGCCAGTGTCTCCAAGAATTGCCGCGCATGGGCGCTGATACACCCGCTCCCGTGGCTGATTCAGCTCTTCGGTGAGACCTCTGAGATCCGCACGAAACGCACCACCAGACCGCACGATCTCCCCAAGCGTGCCGCGAAAAAGCACGATCCTCTGCGCCGTTTCCTGCCAGTTGACCAGCCAGCTCACGACCGACGCGTTGTCAAAGCGTCCGGCTGCGATATCCGCTTCATTCAACGCGTCGCTGGTCAGCGCGCCCTCGGCCTCGGTGTTATCCACAGAGAGCCCGGTCCCCTGCGACAGCATCCCGGAGGTGAGCCCCGTCCCTGCGCGAAATGTCCAGCCATCGAACGCGAGGTCGCGATCGTGATCAGTAAACCCAAGGCGCACGCCATCGGCACGCTCAAGCCCCCACGTTCGACAGGTCGTCGTTACGCCTCCGGCCAGATGCGCCAGCAGCGCTTCCCGATCGCCGCTCATGTCCGGATCTCCACCACAGGCACGTTCGGCACATCTCCGGCCGCGAACCCGGCGTAGGATACTTCCAGCCGATCAGTGTCAAAGCGCACTGGCACGTCAAATTCATAGCCAGCCGTGATCTCTGCGCCGGCCAACGGGGGCATGGAGAAGACCAACCGGCCCGTTATTGGGTCCAGCGCCCACTCCACCCCTTCGAGGGCCTCGATCCCTCCAACGGAGACACGCACGGTTCCCGCGACAGGCCTATCGATGACCCGGGCGTAGCTTTGGCCGCCTGAGGCGTAGTGCTTGCAGATTGGAAAAGTCGTCTGCGTGCCATCCCCGATCGCGACCGCCTGGTCCACTCCCGACGGTGCACCAGATGCGGGACAAGATCGCCAATCCGCCCAATCCCGCCATCGAAACCCAAAGAGCCGTCCGCGCCGGGCTTCGAAGAACGCGATTAGGGTCTCGATATCATCGAGGGAACGGACCCCCAACCCGGCATCATACCGTCGCCGGGAGGTCTCCCAGGGGGAGTTGCGCTCCTCGTAGCCATTGGCGAGCGTGACAATTTCCGTGTACCGCTCTGGCCCGCCGGAAGATCCTTGGCTCAACGCGGTTGGAAACCGAACATCATGAAATCCCATAGGAAAGTCTCCCGAGAAAAGCGCAGAAACGTGAGTGAAAGAAGTGACCGCCCTGGCGGGACGGCCGCCAATCAAAGGTCGATTGGCTAGCGATTGCGTTGCCCCCGAGAGAGTGCGCGACCGACCTGTGCAGCGATCTGGCCCTGTCCGCGACGGAAGCTCTCCGCATCAGGCGTGGTGACGTTCATCACAACCTGTACGGGTCGTCCGCCCCCCGTCATCTTGACGCCAAGGCTCCCATCGGACCCGCGCTCAAGCGGCAGAATAGCCTCCGGCCCCGCTTCCCCCATGAGCCCGGTTCCGCCGCGCATCGGAAACGTCGTCGGGGATGAAACGACCCCCCCGCGTGCGAAGGGCATCACCTTGCCTTGGCTGAATGCACCACCTTGGGCGAACCCGACGGCTCCCAGCCCGTTGCCCAGCAGTCCGCCGATTTGCCGCGCAACGGGGTTGATCGCAGAGGAATAAGCGGCGTTCACAATCGAATTTGCCACCGTCCGCAAGGCATCGGACGCCTTCATGCCGTCGAAGACAAGGCCATCGAAGGCACGTCTCAATCCACGACTGATCGAATTGGAGAGCGTGCCGACGCTGGATTGCGCCTGACCCATGCTCGCGCGCATCCGCGTAAGCTCCGCATCGAACTGTGCGACCATCGCTCCTGCGCCGCCCAGACCGTCTTCCAGGCGCTCAAGCTGGTCTTCCAGAGCTTCTGACCTGGATTGGAATTCATCTGCCATCGCCATCTCTCCCGTCGTCTGGGTAAAGGTCCCGCAACGCTTCCAAAGCGTTTCGTGTCATGAGGCCGCCTTGCGCAGCGAGGTCACGCCCGGACATCAGCGCGAACTCCGCCGGTGTAAGGGCCCAAAATGCTGCAGGTGCGAGGCGTAGCTCGAAGAGCCCGATGCGCATCAACCCCGGCCAGTCGAGGGTCCGACCAGGCACGTCATTGATCCGCTTGTGCTGGCGCGAAAGCCGCAACAAGGAGCGCTGCTGCCACGCGGCTCGCTTCCAGCGGCCCGCCTTTGATCTCCGCGGTCAGCAAGTCTTCTGTCGTCCCGCGCCATCCGCCACCACGCAAGCCAGCCACAATCAGCGCCAGAACATCAGACGATCTATGCTGTCCCGCCTCGAAGCGCTCGACCAGATCGATGAGGGAGCCGCCGGCAAGGGTCTCTTCGAGCTCCGCTAGGGCACCAAGTGTCAGCTTGGCTATCCGACGCTGCCCATCAAGTGTTAGCGCCACCTCGCCGGTCCACGGATTTGCCATCGTCAAGCTCCCGTGAAGGTGATCTCGCCAGCCGAAGCCATAGAGATCTCATAGGTCGCCTCGCCGTCGTAGCTGCCGGCATACTCGATCGCAGTGATCTGGAAGCGGCCTTCCATTGTCCCGAACTCCGGTACGATCACTTGGAAAAGCGGCAACTCGCTTGCAAAGAAGACCTCCCGCGCCCGCGCGTCAGACGACCCATCCTTGAAGACACCGGAACCAGACAACCCCGCAGCCCGCACACCGGCGCCGGCAAGCAGCTCGCGCCAGCCGCCCGCACTGTCGAGCGTGGTAACGTCAACCGTTTCCGCATTCAAACTGAGACGCGTAGCCCTGAGGCCGGCCATCGTTTCGAACGCCCCGCCTGATGTTTCGATCTTGATCAGCAGATCCTTGCCGGATTGAGCGCCCATGGCCCACCTCCATTGTTCAGAATGTAGAAAATCCCTGGTTTAGCTCCTAAGGAGCACGGCCAGGATTGGCTAAGTGTCTGCCACAAGGGCCGAAAACCGCAGGTCAATCCTCCGGCGTGTGCCGCGTCCTGTCCGCCGCGCCGACGCGCGTCGAAAATCCAACTGCACAACGCGCCCGCGTGCCAGCATCGGTCGCGCGTCGACAAGGACATCCGAGATCGCCGCCGCCAAGGACTTGGCCGCAAGAAATCCGCCCTGATCGGCCACCACCGACACGGTGAAATCGTGGCGGGCCATATGCCCGGTGCCTTCGCCACGATCACGGACCTCTTCCGGGCCGAGCGTAACGTAGAGCGGAGGGATCTCACCGGTCGGTGCCGCGTCAAAGACCAGCCCTTGTGACAGGGCTTTGACATCGGCATCCGCATCAAGGAGCCCAAACACCGCGGATTGTAGTGCCGCCGCTGCTCCATAGCTCATGCCGATACCTCCTCTTCCAGCGCCCGGCAGGCCAGAAACCGGCCCATCCGATCGTGCTCCGCAACCGAAAGGATGCGATACACGCGGTCATCTTCGCGAAACCGTTGGTCTGGCCGTGGTCGCGAAGAGCGGCCGACAGGCGCAGCTCGCACGATGATGCGCCACGGAACTGTCGCGGCAGTCAGCGTGTCGCGATCCCTTTCGGCGCTCGCGCTCGGCGACATCTCGGCCCAGAGCTTACCCAAAAGCACCCAGCTCTCTATGTAGCCGCCAGCGCCATCGGGCACCCTTTCGCGCCTCTCAAGCGCCAATCTACGGGACAACACAGGCTCCTTGGCAGCCATCAGCGCGTCCTCCCGCCAAGCCGCAGCGGGCGCCAGCCAGACAGCAACCTAGTCACCCCGTACGGAATCTTTGACGCCCCCGTACGCGCCTCGTGCCTATACTCGTGGTAGTAGGCCGCCAGCAGGATTACTGCATGGCCGACGTCGGCAGGCACATTGGCCCATGAGGCGCCAAAACCAGCATCGAACGTCACGCGCACGACACCCCCGATCGGGATCGCGGGAAGCGATGCCGACGCGCTGGTGAGTTTCGGCTCATGCGTATCGAGCACCAAGCGGTACCGATAGCTTTCGACAATCGTCGTGCTCCCATCCGCCGTTACCAGCGCGAGTTCACTTACCGAGCGCACCGGGCTGACGGGAAGAGCCTGCTCGCTGGTCGAACTCCAAGCCTCCCTCTCGATCATGAAAGTGCGTAAGATCAGTGCCTTGCCTGTCCACGCTTCTACCGCGGCCAGGGCGGCTCGCAGATAGGTCTCAAGTAAGCTGTCCTCGAGCCCACTATCTGTAAATCCAGTGCCCAGCCGCAAATGGTCGCGAAACTGGGACACCGGCAGCGCCGCCGCAGGCACCGCAGTCACTTCGGTCAGCATCATCAGCCTTCTCCGCTCGCCGTCCAACCCTGCCGGGGGGCGCGCTCGCCCCCCAACCCGTTCAGATCAGCTGGCCGATCAGGTCGCCGAGAAGCGAAGAACCTTGATCGCCGCAAAGTCGGTGACATCTCCGCCAACGCGCTTGGTCGCGTAGAACAAAACGTTCGGCTTTGCCGAGAACGGATCGCGCAGAACGCGGACATCCGGACGCTCGGCGATGGTATAGCCCGCCGAGAAGTCACCAAAGGCAATCGACGGCGTGTCGATATCGATGTCGGGCATGTCCTCTGCGATCAGCACAGGGTAGCCCATCAGCCGCGCTGGCTGCCCGGCGCCCAGACCATCCGACCAGACGAACCGGCCTTCCGCATCCTTGAATTTGCGCACCGCGCCTGCGGTCTTGGAGTTCATGACGAACACGGCATTGGCGCGGTAAGGCGCGGGAAGCGCATAGACCAGATCGATGATCGGATCGACAGAGCCAGCGAAATCACCGTCTGCGCCGGTCGGTACGTAGCCAATCTCGCCCCATTGCCAGGACGCGTTGTCTGCAACCGGATGGTCGAGGAAGCCACGAGGCTTGTCCACGCCATCACCGTCGATGAAGGCCGATGCTTCTGCCATTGTGAACTTCTCGGCAATCCGGCCCGCGAGCCAGGCATCGATGTCAAACGCCGCATCGTCGAGCAGGCGCTGCGACGCCTTCGGCATGGCCGACAGTTCGTGAAGCGTAATCATGATGCGTTCGAACGCCGGGGAGGAGGTTTCGCTCTGCGACCCCGTCTCGCTCGACCAACCCGTCCCGAGATCGCCACGGTCCACAAGGACGTCGTAGCTGCCGGCTTCGACGTTCACGACATTGGCAACGGAGCGGATTGACGCCGTGCTGTCCAGAACCGACCGGATCGTCTCCGACGTCATCGGGTCCACGAGATATCCACCGTCGCCCGCGACTGCAGTCGACATTGCTTTGCCCTCCATATCGAGGCCACGCAGCGCATCATCTTCGCCGGACCGCACATAGGCCTCAAAGGCCTTGGCGTGGGGGGCGGAAGTGTCCTCGTGCCCGGCAACGGCTGTCGAGAGGGCGGGGCGCCCGATGGGGGCAGTCTTGCGATCCAGCATGGTCAGTCGCTCTTCCTGTTTGGTGATTGTTTGCAGTGTCTCGGCGCGGAACGATTTGAAATCGCTCAGGAAGCCCTGAAGCGCCGTCTTGATGTCGTGGCTGTTGGCCGCCTCGTCGCCGCCCGCCTGCTTTTGCATAGGCGCACCGGCTCCGGGCGCGGCCGATCTGTCGGTCGTGCTCATGAGATCCTCAATTCTGCTCAGGGTCCGGCGCCTAGCGGGCGCCCATTTCGCGACGGGCGGCCTCGATCGCCTCCGCCAGCTCTTGCAGGAGCGGTGCCTCGGGCTCGTCGCCCTTGGCCCCCACTCGTGCCTCTGCGAGCATCGGGAAGGTCACCAAGGACACCTCCCAAAGCTCCAACTCATGGAGCAGCCGGCGCCCCGCGCCGTCCCGCTCCGCACGTTTGGTGCGATATCCGATCGACAGGCCGTCAAGTGCGCCTGCCTCAACGAGCGCTGCGGCCTCGCGTCCGCGCGCCACATCACTCAGGAGACGCCCCTTGACGAGCAGACCCCGTGCATCCTCGCGCACTTCATCCCACACACCGATGGGCTGCGCGGGGTCATGCTGCCAGAGCATCTTCACCTTGCGCCCCTCGGCTTTCAGCCGCGCAAGCGAGGCCGCATAGGCCCCGGCCTGCACAACGTCTCCGCCGCGATCTGCGAGCCCGTAGAGCGACGCATAGCCCTCGATCCGCGTCCCGTCGACGAGGCTCAAGCTGCTCTTCTGGCTGCAATACTTCGTCTCAAGTTCCATCGCACCCTGCATCACGCTTCCCCTTCCATTTCAGCCGGCAATCCCAGAAGCGACCGCTTCTCCGACGCCGACAGGAAGTCCGCGTTTGCAATGCGCCGCCATGCAGCCTCTCGCTCTGGCCCAAGCGCGGGCACCTGATCGAGGTCGGGCTTCAGCTCGACAGCTCCACCACCTTCGAAGTGAGCCAGCCAATGCGACAGCGCTGCGAGCACCCGGTTCGCGAGGGGCAAGACAGTTAGCCGGTAGAACGCGCGGTTGGCCTCCTGGTAGTTTGCGTAGGTCGCATCGCCAGGGATCCCGAGCAGCATCGGCGGCACGCCGAAGGCGGTCACGATCTCGCGCGCTGCCGCCTCCTTGGTCTTCTGGAACTCCATGTCAGACGGTGAAAAGCCCATCGGCTTCCAGTCCAGCCCGCCTTCCAGCAACATCGGGCGCCCTGCATTGCGCGCTCCCTGGTGGTGCGTCTCCATCTCCGAGAGAAGCCGCTCGTACTGCTCGGCGGATAGGGTCGCCCCATCTTCGCCACGGTAGACGATCGCCCCCGAGGGGCGTGCCGCATTGTCGAGCAGTGCCTTAGACCACTTCGACGCGGCGTTGTGCACGTCTACGGCAGCCGAAGCCGCCATGAATGGCGAGAGGCCATAGTGGTCATCCATCGGGTGGTATTGCTTGAAATGACAGATCGGCGAAGCCTCACCGGCCGTCGAGAAGCGGTGCTTCTTGCTGCCCACCGTATAGTCATAGGCCACCGGCCAACCATCCGCGCCGGGCACCACGCTGATGCGGTCCGAGCGCAGGACGTGGAGTTCCTGTGGAAGCCCCTCCGCGCCGACCGCTTCGACATAGCCATTTCCGCTCAGAAGCAGCTGAGCATAAAGCGCTTCCAGCAGATCCGCACGCCCCTGCCCCGCATTCGGCCGCCCGATCAACGCAAGGACAGGGTGGCTCTCATAGCGCCTTTCGGTGTCCTGACAGACGAGAGGCAGTGCAGCAGCCGCTTCCGCGACCAGCTTCACAGCGCGGTACCCCACCGGGTTTCCAACGAACCCGGTTCGCGTCAGCGCTCCTGTCTCACGCGATGACCACACCGCACGCGCCGAGCCAGTGGGCGCAACGACAGGCCCGGTGGCCGAGGCCTTCAGCCCCTTGAACGGCACTGCGCGCACGGGGACTGGCGTCGCAGAAAGTCCACTCTGCGCGAGCCCCCTGTCCACAGCCGCCTCTGGCGGCGCACTCCGGCGCCAGGGAAGATTCAATCCCATCCTGTCTCGCTCCTTTGAAGCGGGCACGACCGCCCGACGTGTCCAGCATTTCAATCCCGGCCCCCTGCCAGAGGTTGGCAGGGGGCGGGCACGGAAACGGGGAGGCCGCCCGTCGGGCCGGCCCTCCACTCCGCTTCCAATTCCATTTGTCTGAGGCCGCATTCGCGCGACCCGATCCTACCGGGTCAAAGACCGGATGCCGGGATCCCGCATGTTGCGCACCGGGTGGATCATCAATTCCGTCAAAGCCCACACAAGAGCATCGAGGCGGTCCGGGCTTCCGGAGCCCTCAAAGCCCTTGAGCGTCATCTGACACATCTGCTCCTCCAAGGCCTCCAGCCCCGGCAAATGCTTGACGCGCCCCTGCTCGTAGAGGGCCGCCACCGGCTCTGCCCGGCTCATCTTCGACCGCGTGGCATGCACCGCACGGTAAGGCAGTGTCGGATCAAACTGGTCCAGCACCTGCTTGACCATGTCTCCGCCCTGATTGACCTCGGCCACAAGTCGATCCGCCTGATGGCGGTCCATCGCCGCCACCGCTGCGTGTGCCCAGGCAGAAGGTGAGGCCCCGGCGATGCTGGCATCTTCGATCACCCATGCGGTCCAATCCTTTGGCGCGCCATCCATCCGAACACCCGCCACGACAATCCCGCACATGTCAGACGTGCGCCTCCCCGTGGCCGGCGGATCGACAGCAACCACGATCCGGTCCATCTCCGGGGCGACACGCCGTCCCGCCTCTTCGAGAGTGGCAAGGGACCAAAGTGCGCCCTCCGTCTCTTCGAGCAGCTCTCCGTCCAGTTCCTGTCGCCCAAGGCGCGTCCCGCCATACCGTCCGCGCACCTCCTCCAGAAAGGAGGACGCAAGATGGGCCCGGTTTGCTTCCGTCGCGCCATGCGTCATGACAGTCGAGGTCCGGGCGATGAGCTTCTTCAATACCGGCCGGTTCTGCGGCGTTGTTGTGACGCACGCCCGTGGCTCGTGCCCGAGGCGCAAGGCGAATTGCAGCATGTCCCACGTCTCTTCCGCACGCGGCCACTTGGCGAGTTCGTCAGCCCAGGCCGCATCGAATTGCGGCCCGCGCAAGCTCGAAGGATCGTGCGCCGAATACACTTGCGCTACGGTGCCGTTCGGCCATTCAAGTCGTTTCCGCGTCGCCTGCCACACCGGTCTGCGGTCCGGCGGCGAACAGGCAAGAATCCCGCTTTCACCGAAGACCATGACCTCGCGCGCCTGGTCCATGGTCTCTCCGATCAGAGCGATGCGGCGTGCGGGGCCAGCGTCATGGCGTGCCCCGCCCTCGGCAACGGACCGGACCCACTCGGAGCCCGCCCGCGTCTTGCCAGCGCCTCGTCCGCCCATGATCAGCCACGTCCGCCATTTGCCCGCCGGAGGTACCTGATGAGGGTGCGCCCAGGCCTCGAACAACCACGGCAATGCCGAAAGGGTCTCAACGCTCAATCCATCCAGAAAGGCGTCTTCAGCCTCCTTCGCCCCGGAGCTCAGCCAACCGGCGAGACACCTCAGCCCGCGCGGCGGCAAGGTCGAGTGACACGGTCGCATCGCCAGCCCCTCCCGCACGCCCATGCCGCGCATCCAGTTTCACTTGTTCGTCTGCAATACGGTTCACCGCACGTGCCAGCTCCGCCACCATGGGCGTCAGCTTCTTCGCGCGCTCCGTCTCCCCGAGACGCACCTCGCAGAGCAATCCGTTCAATTCATCCCGAAAGGTTTCAAACGCCGCTAGCGCAGCATCAAGGTGACCTTCGGCGCGCGGGTCCCGAGCATCGTCGGGCCCCAAGCCATGGTCGCCGTCATTGTCCATTTGGATGCCCCGTTCCTGACAGAGGCGCAGCTGCCTCCTTCACGCCAGCCAATGGTGGCGCGCAGAGCCTGAAAGACGCTTGGGCATAAAAAAAGCGGCCCAGCCGAAGCCTGCCGCTAACCCAAATCATCCATCTTGCATCTTTTCTACCCAAGAGCGTTCGCAGAGTCAAGAGCTAAATTCTAGGTTGTGCCGGAAATCAGTCCGTTGCTGCGCGCTCAGCCTCTATGGCCCGCCACCGCGCCACGTTCTCATTGTGCTCGGCAAGCGTCCGGGAGAATGCGTGCCCGCCGGTCCCATCAGCGACAAAGAAGATGTAGTCGCTCCCATCGGGATTGAGGGCCGCCGCAATGCTGTCACGGCCCGGGTTCGCGATGGGAGTAGGTGGAAGGCCCTGAATTACATAGGTGTTCCACGGTGTCGCCCGACGCAATTCGCTGCGCAGCAACCCTCGACCGAGAGACCCACGGCCTTCCGTGACCCCGTAGATCACCGTTGGATCCGTCTGAAGCCGCATACCCTCGTTCAAACGATTGACGAAGACGCTCGAAACCGTCGGACGCTCCTCCGGGACAGACGTTTCCTTCTCGATGATCGAAGCAAGGATAAGCGCGTCTTCCGGGGTCTCCAACGGAAGGTCAGGCTGCCGCGATGCCCACAGATCGGCCAGGATGGTCTCCTGACGCCTTTGCATCGACTCCAGAAGCGCTGGCTTCGAATCGCCAGGGCGCACCTCATAGCTGTCAGGCGCGAGACTGCCCTCCGGCGGGATCTCATCGACGGTGCCCTCAAGCAGGTCCAGCGCTTTCAGGCTCTCAACCACCTGCCAGCTCGTCACACCCTCCGCCAGCGTCACGCGAAACCGGGTGCCAGCCTTGCCGAGCACGTCCGCATACGCCGCAGGAGCTGCTTCTTCAGCCGGCTGAAAGCGAACGATCTCCTCGTAGGCCTGGCTCTGCGGGTCCAACTCCCGCACAAGCACTTCCGCCGTGGTCACGCCAATGCGGAAGTTCACCTCGGTGCCGCAGGTGCTCCGGCCACTCTCGGTGATCGCGGTGACGATCTCCTGCATGGAGGCGCCGGGCTCTACCACGAAGCTGCCAGCTTTCAGATCATCGGCCAGTTCGCTGTATTCCGCGCCCAAGCGAAAAATCGCGGCCGAAGAAATCGCGCCCTGCGCTTCGAGCCGATCCGATACGGCCGACATGTTTGACCCGCGCGGAACCTCGACGCAAATCGACTGCGCCAATGGGCCCGGATTGCGGTACTGGCCCTGTCCCCAATACAAAACAGCGATCAGGGCGATCAGAAGCGGGATCAGAAGGGTCAGAGCGTTCGATGCGAGCGCGCGCGCCATCAGCCGGTCCACCGCCCCATGACAAGCGACGCATTTGTACCGCCAAACCCAAAGCTGTTGGACAAGGCGATGTCGATCTTCCGCTCGCGCGCCGCGTTGGGAGCCAGGTCAAGCTTCGTTTCCACCGCAGGCGTGTCGAGGTTGATCGTCGGCGGTGCCACCTGGTCACGCAAGGCAAGGATCGAGAAGATCGCTTCGACCGATCCAGCCGCGCCCAGTAGATGCCCGATCGAGCTCTTTGTAGAGGACATCGTCGCCTTACCCGCAGCATCTCCCATCATCCGTTCCACCGCGGCAAGTTCGATGGTGTCGGCCATCGTACTGGTTCCGTGCGCGTTGATGTAGTCGATGTCAGAGGGTGCAAGGCCGGCGCGCTTGAGGGCAGCCTTCATCGACCTTTCGCCGCCCTCCCCGTCTTCCGAAGGGGCCGTGATGTGAAAGGCGTCCCCCGAAAGGCCGTAGCCCAGGATTTCAGCGTAGATCGTCGCCCCGCGCGCCTTCGCATGCTCCAATTCTTCGAGCACGACAACACCGGCGCCTTCCCCCATTACAAACCCGTCCCGATCCGCATCATAGGGCCGGCTCGCTGTTTCGGGGGCATCTCCACGCTTGGTGGACAGAGCCTTGCAGGCGTTGAATCCTGCGATCCCGATCTCGCCGATCGCGCTTTCCGCGCCGCCGGCCACCATGACGTCTGCATCGTCGATCATGATCAGGCGTGCGGCATCTCCAATCGCATGTGCGCCGGTCGAACACGCCGTCACCACGGCATGGTTCGGGCCCTTGAAGCCGTGCCGGATGCTGACCTGACCACTTGCGAGGTTTATCAGGGAGCCGGGAATGAAGAAGGGCGAAACCCGTCGAGGCCCCTTGTCACGAATAAGAAGCGCGGTTTCGGCGATGGAGTTCAAACCGCCGATCCCCGACCCGATCATCACGCCGGTCCGCAGCTTGGCCTCCTCATCTTCCGGCGCCCAGCCGGAATCCCGAACGGCCTGCTCGGCGGCAGCCACGGCGTAGAGGATAAAGTCATCGACCTTGCGCGCCTCCTTCGCCGACATCCATTCATCGGACTTGAACGTTCCGTCCGTACCGTCGCCGTGGATAACTTCGCAGGCATAGGTGGTCGCGAGATGAGAGGCATCGAACTTCGAGATCGTCGCACCGGCGGATTTGCCTTCGAGCAAACGCGACCACGACTCCGCCACACCCGTCGCCAACGGAGAGACCAAGCCAAGTCCAGTCACAACAACGCGCCGCATTCCTGCCCCCTCGATTGTTCCGTGTCACGGACCGCCACGCGGCGGGTGTTACACGTCCCCGAAGAGCCACGCAACACGGCGCCGCTCTCATGTTTCTCGGCGCACCTCACGTCGGCAAAGCCCTGCCGCAACGCTTCGGGTGCGATGTCGTAAAAAACGAAAAACGGCGCCTGATCAAAGGCGCCGTTCCAAGGAATGCCGGCGCAGGACGCCAGCGGTTCCAGCGTTATTGCCGCTCAGTGATGAACTTCACCGCATCGCCAAAGGTCTGGATCGTCTCAGCCGCGTCGTCAGGGATCTCGATCCCGAACTCTTCTTCGAACGCCATGACCAGCTCGACGGTGTCCAGGCTGTCCGCGCCAAGATCGTCGATGAAGGAGGCCGTGTCAGTAACCTTGTCCTCCTCAACGCTCAGGTGCTCCACAACGATCTTTTTCACGCGGTCCGCGATGTCGCTCATGTTCGTTCCTCACTTGCTGGGTGTTCTCCACCCATGTTCGTGTCCCATGCCCCCGTCGGGCACCTCTCGTTGCAGGTCTGAGCCCGCTCAGCCTCACCACCGATCCTTAGCCGTGCCCGGGGCGGGCATTTCGCAGGACTCCGTGCACGCAAATGCCCCAAGCCCCCATCGAAATCGCCGCCCCATTATCACGGCAGCCCCGGAAAGCAAACGTTTTCGCAGTCTGGCAGCGATGCGCGAGTCCGGACCCAAAATCAAGTCAGATCATGGCCATCCCGCCATTGACGTGCAGAACCGTGCCCGTCGTGTAGGCCGCTTCCTGGCTCGAAAGGTAGAGGGCGGCCGACCCGATTTCGCCAGCATCCCCCATCCGCCCCGCGGGAATCTGCGTCAAAATCTTCTCCTTCTGATCGTCCGTCAGTTTGTCCGTCATCGCCGTCGCAATGAACCCGGGAGCGATGACGTTCACGGTGACACCGCGGCTAGCAACCTCGTAGGCAAGGCTTTTTGACATCCCGACAAGCCCCGCTTTGGCAGCGGCATAGTTGCCTTGCCCGGGGTTTCCGACGGCCCCGACGACGGACCCCACGTTCACAATCCGACCCCACCGGGCCTTCATCATCCCGCGCAGAACGCCTCGTGACAGCCTGAAAGCCGAGGTCAAGTTCACATCGAGGACTTGCTGCCACTCCTCGTCAGACATCCGCATGAAGAGGTTGTCTCGTGTGATGCCTGCATTGTTGACGAGAATATCGAGCGCACCCATCGCCCCGGCGGCAGCTTTCGGCAAGGCAGCGACCGCGTCGGCGTCAGACAGATTGCACGGCAGAACGTGGGCCCGCTCGCCCAGTTCGGATGCGAGTTCTTCCAGCGGCCCCTCACGCGTACCGGACAGGCCGACCGTTGCGCCCGCCCCGTGCAATGCCCGTGCGACCGCCCCGCCGATGCCTCCCGAGGCCCCGGTCACCAGCGCCGCCTTTCCACTCAGATCAAACATGAGATCATCCTTTTCATGAGCACGCCTGGCTCAGGGGTGCTCCCGCCTCCATTCAACGCCTGCGGCGTCTCTCTCCGTTGGGCCCGGCACCTGCTGACGCAGGTGCGCCCGCGCCAATCCCAGGTGCCGCTCACCCGGCCAATGCCGCTACTGCACTTCGCACCTGATCCGCCGTGCCCACGGCGACCGCGCCAATCTGCCGATCCACCCGGCGCACCATGCCGGACAGCGCCTTGCCCGCACCGATCTCCCAGACCTCCGTCACGCCCTGCCCGGACATCCAGGCGACGCTCTCCCGCCAGCGCACAGGGGCGGTGACCTGCTCGACAAGCAGCGCCCGGATCATGTCTGGATCGGTCACACCCTCGGCCCGCACGTTGGCCACTACGGGCACGCGCGGCGCAGACATCGGGATGTCGGCCAGCGCACGCTCCATCACATCCGCAGCGGGCTGCATCAGCGCGCAATGGAACGGGGCCGAGACAGGCAGGATCACGGCGCGTTTCGCCCCCCAGCCCCTCGCGAGTTCGACGGCCCGCCCCACGGCCTCCACATGGCCCGATACAACCACCTGTCCGGGATCGTTGTCATTGGCCGCCGCGCAAACCTCGTCCCCCGCCGCTTCTGCGGCAATCGAGCGAACGGCGGAAAGATCGAGCCCGAGGATGGCCGCCATGGCTCCCACCCCAACGGGAACCGCGGATTGCATCGCCTCCCCGCGGCGGCGCAGCAAGCGTGCCGCGTCTGCCAATGAGAACGTCCCCGCCGCAGAAAGCGCCGAATACTCGCCCAGCGAGTGCCCGGCGACGAAGGCCGCCGAACCGACATCGACGCCTTCTTCCGCAAGCGCCGCCATCACAGCCATGGACATCGCCATCAGCGCGGGCTGCGCGTTTTGCGTAAGCGTCAGCTCCTCTGCATCTCCCTCCCAGATCAGCGCAGAGAGCTTCTCACCAAGGGCATCGTCAACTTCGTCGAAGACAGCGCGTGCAGAGCTCCATGTCTCGGCAAGGTCACGCCCCATCCCGATGGTTTGCGCTCCCTGGCCCGGAAAAATGAATGCACGGCTCATGCTGGCTCCCCTTTGTACGGCCCGACCTCCCTATAAGCGGGGTGCAGCCTTCGCAACCGGGCCAGCGCCTCCACTCCGCTTCGGCACATCATGTGTGCAGCAACGAAGCTTGCAGGGCGCACGCGTCGCGGTACCTCTCAAGTCACAATACGGGAGAAGACGCATGCCCCTGCCCAACACCAAGACCCGGTATGGCGCCATCGCCAAGACCTTTCACTGGACGGTCGGCCTCGGCATTCTTGCCATGATCGCGCTTGGCTTTTTCGCCAAGGCGCTGCCCGCGGACACATCCGAGCAGATCGCGCTGAAAGCGCAGCTCTTCACCCTGCACAAGACGGTCGGAATAGCGCTCTTCGTGCTGGCTTTGCTGCGGATCTCCTGGGCCCTCTTCCAACCCAAGCCGGCGCCCTATTCCGACGAAAGCAACGGTGCGCTGCTGGCAGCCTCCGTCGCGCACTGGCTTCTCTATGCACTCTTGATCCTCGTACCGGTCACCGGATGGATCCACCATGCCGCGACAACGGGCTTTGCGCCTATCGCGTGGCCCTTCGGCCAGTCGCTGCCCTTCGTGCCGAAGGACCCTGAAGTCGCGCATCTCTTTGCCAATCTGCACTTCGGGTTCATCGCAGTCCTCTGCGCAACGGTCGCGCTCCATATTGCGGGGGCTCTGAAACACCACTTTGTCGACAAGGACGACACGTTGCGCCGAATGCTTCCTGGGGACCCGCCGGTCAACGCGCCGACAGCCAGCACCCCCAACGCGATCGAAGTATCAGCGCCATTCGTGGCGGCTGCCGTCCTCAGTCTCGCGGTCGTTCTGAGTTCTGGGCTTCTCACGCGACCCTCCGCGTCCGTCGCCCCAGAAGCTGGCAACACAATCCCGGAGGTGGAACGCGCCGCATCCGGTATGGCGTGGCAGGTGGAGGCCGGTGAAATCGGGATCACGATCCAGCAGATGGGGGCACCGGTGTCCGGCCGTTTTGCGGACTGGTCCGCGGCGATCGTCTTCTCCGAGGATTCAACCGATAACGTGCACGGCTCCGTCCGCGTCACGATCTCGATCCCGTCCCTGACGCTCGGCTCTGTGACGGAAACCGCAAAGGAGCCCGGCTACTTCGATGCCGAAACGTTTCCAACAGCCACCTACGACGCCACACTCCTGGCAGCGGAGGAAGTCGGCACCTTCCTTGCGGAGGGTACCCTGACCATCAAGGGCACGCCCATTGCCCTGTCGACGCCGTTCACCCTCGATCTCGATGGCAATGCCGCAAGAGCAACGCTCAACACCACTCTTGATCGACGAGACTTCGGCATCGGCCTCGATCAAACCAGCGAAGGCACTTTGGGCTTTGGCGTCGGTGTCGCGATTTCGCTCACGGCGCGCCAGATCGAAGGTTCGTAGGTCAGACGACCACGCAACAAAAAGGGCCGCGCAATTGGCGCGGCCCTTCGGCGTCGGACGGGGCGGCGCGCTCAGCCGTTGAACCCGCCAGCCTTCATCTCGGTGTTGATCACGATGTCGATCTCGTCCGATCCAACGGGAATCATTGCGGAAATCCCCCAATCGGAACGCTTGATCGTTGCCGTTGCGGTCATGCCCAGCCACGTCCCCTGATAGAACTCGAAGAATTGCCCGACCGGGTGTTCACCGAGCGCGTGCACGGTGATCTCGAACGTGACCGGATGGGTCTGGCCTGCCATCGTCAGGTCTCCCGTCGCGAGGACGGTCATGTCGCCGGTCTGCTCGACTTCATCCGACACAAAGCGGATCTTCGGGTTCTCAGCGGCATTGAAGAAGTCGGGGCCGCGCAAATGGCCGTCGAGGTCGGGCACGCCAGTGTCCACGCTGTCGACCATGACTGCGAAATCAGCCTTGGCATTGGCGATGTCGCCCTCCTCGAACTCAAGCGACCCTTCGAACTCGCTGAAGTTGGCAGACAGGAACGAAAAGCCCACGTGGTTCCACGTCACCTGGATATTGGTGTGCGCAGGATCGGGGACCCACGTCTCTGCATGGGCCGGTGCGATAAGGGCGGCCGCGAATGTGGCTGAAGCGAGCAGCTTTTTCATCGAGATCTCCTGGTCAAGCTTGCGATGAAGGGCAATGTGGCGCGCCGATCGGATAATGAAATCAGAGATCTTCGCACAGACTATGTTCGCCTGGGCGCGGCACTTGCATGGCAGCACAAGGGGTGTATAAGCGCGCGACTTCCGCACATCATTTGTCCGGTGAAGCCTCTCGTGGACGGGGCGCGGAAGGCCCTTCCCGTCCTTTGAAGCCACCCGTAAAATCAGGAGCCGTCATGCCGCTTTACGAGCATGTCTTCATCTCGCGTCAGGACTTGTCCAATACGCAAGCCGAAGGTCTCATCGAACACTTCTCCACGGTCCTCGCAGACAATGGCGGGAAGGTCGACCACCACGAGTACTGGGGTGTGAAGACAATGGCCTACAAGATCAACAAGAACCGCAAGGGCCACTACGCCTTCCTGCGGACAGACGCCCCGGCCACGGCCATTCAGGAGATGGAGCGCCTGATGCGCCTCCATGACGACGTGATGCGCGTTCTGACCATCAAGGTCGACGAGCACGTCGAAGGCCCGTCCATCCAGATGCAAAAGCGAGACGACCGTGACGGTCGCCGCGAACGCCGCTAACCCGAACAAGGAGAGAGACCATGGCAGCCAAGCCCTTCTTCCGCCGTCGTAAAGTCTGCCCCTTCTCGGGCGACAACGCACCCAAGATCGACTACAAGGACACGCGTCTCCTGCAGCGCTACATTTCCGAGCGTGGCAAGATCGTGCCTTCCCGCATCACCGCCGTTTCGGCCAAGAAGCAGCGCGAGCTCGCGCGCGCCATCAAGCGCGCCCGCTTCCTCGCCCTTCTGCCTTACGCCGTGAAATAAGGAGACGACCCATGGACGTGATCCTACTCGAACGCGTGGCCAAGCTCGGCCAGATGGGCGAAGTCGTCTCCGTCAAGGAAGGCTACGCCCGCAACTTCCTGCTGCCGCAGGGTAAAGCCATGCGCGCGAACGAGGCCAACAAGGCCCGCTTTGAAACAGAAAAAGCGCAGCTTGAGGCCCGCAACCTCGAAACCAAGAAGGAAGCCGAGAAGCTCGCCGAGTCCCTCGACGGCCAAGCCTTCATCGTCATCCGTCAGGCCGCCGATTCCGGCGCGCTCTACGGATCTGTGACCCCGCGCGACGCGTCGGATGCCGCCACTGCAGACGGCTTCACGGTCGACAAGGGGCAGGTGCGCCTCGAAAAGCCGATCAAGGAGCTTGGCCTCCACGAAGTGACGGTCGTGCTCCACCCTGAGGTCGAGGTCGGAATCAAGCTGAACGTTGCCCGTTCCCAGGAAGAAGCCGAGCTGCAAGCCTCCGGCAAATCGATTCAGGAGCTTGCCGCCGAAGAAGAGGCGCAGGCCGAGTTCGAGATCGCAGAGCTCTTCGACGAAATCGGTGGTGCCGCGCTCGACGATCTCGCAGAAGACGCGCCCGCTTCGCTGGAAGCTGCGGAAGGCAATTCCACCGACGGCGAAGAACAGCCCAGCTGACACCAGCCTATCCAGAGTTGAAAAGGCCGCCCGATCGGGGCGGCCTTTTTTCGTATTGGAGCCGCGTTAGAACAAGGGCGCTGCCTCAGATCTGCTTTTTCACTTCGTCTCCAGTCGAAACTTCAAAAACGTCTCTTTGTCGTACTCGATCTCGCCAATATTTTGCGCTCCGAGTCTTGCAAGCGCACCAAGGTGGTTGCGAGAGGGTGGCAATAGGAATGTAACGTACGGAATACGCTCATCAGAGCGGGCGAATGCGATTGCCTTTCTCGTGATGCGCCGCCCGAGGCCAAACGCCTCAGGCGTGAGAACCAGTCCAAAATCCCACTCGTCGCCCTCTCGCTGAAAACCGCCCCACCCGACATAGGCGCTATTGGCCAGGAATGCCCAATGGCCAAGCCCATCTCGGGTCCAGCATTCCTCCTTGTGAGCGACAAACCTTGCGACCACCCCAACATCCCACTCAGACTTGAGGAGTGGCATATGCTCTGCAACCCGAGGATCAGACATGTGCGCAGCGATCTCGACCGGATCAACCTCAGGTAGCCGAGCAAACTCAATCTCGCCCTTCAATTCAACTTTCCTCCGGGATGAAACCTTGGCCGGCAGAGAATTGCGAGCGAACCGACACGCCAGAAATCTCGGAGCAATACGCAAGTCATTTCCCAAGAGCCTTGCCTGTGCCCACCTATGGCACTCTGACACCCAATCAGAAACGAAAACCCAAAAGGCAATGGCTAGACATGGGTCAAGCGCACCGCCTTTTCCACACAACACAGGATCAAACGCCAATTCAAAGACGAAAACCAGTTCCCACAATTGCTACCCGGCAACCTGCACAAACGATCAAGCGGCTCGGCCGAAGTTCACCCTTCTCACGCAGCATCAATAGGCACTCCTGCCCGGCCACACTTCTGGCCAGAAACCGATGTAACAATCCGGCGTATGGACCCGTTGCGTCGCTTCAACACGTTTCTCTGTTTGCTCGTCCGCAACTTGCCGCCCGTCTCCACAGGCCGGCTGTTGATGCCAGCAGTGTTCCTCGGAACCTGGACAGCACTGCGCGCATTCTCAGCGCCTGAGCCCGTTGCCTTCGTCTGGGCCGCGGTCCTGGCCCAAGCCGCCCAAGCGTGGGGCGTTCTTCCCAACTTGGCAAAGCACCGAGTAGGAAAACGCCCGCGCGATCTTGGCGCGGTCACCATCGCGGCCATTCTCATGCCAGCGGCGCTTTCAATTCAAGTCTGGAGCGCCGATCCGCTCGTCACCCAACGATTGCTCAGTACCTACTGCGCCGTCTACGCCACCGTCATGGCGCTCGGCATCTGGGGCGATCGTGACGTTCTTGCGCACTTTGTACCGGTCGGCCGCAACAGCGATGTTCCACTCGCCTTCCGACAGCATTTGCTCAAGCTCTACGTGCTCCTCGCCATTCTGTTGCTCGCGCTCAATGAAGCCCTCATCGCGACCGATGCCCCGCTTGGATCCCGCGTGATCGCTCTTTCTATCGCACCGATCTTTCTGCACTATTTCTTCGAGATCGCGCTCAGGCTGAGCTGTCCACCGCTCAACAGCGAAAATGATTGATCGGCCACTCCCAGAAACTCGGACGCCCCATTTGCGCAGAGCCTGTTCGGCGCTTCCAGACGCAAAAAAAGAAAGGGCCGCCCAACTGGACGGCCCCTTTTCACTGACGAGAGCGCGTGATCACTCTTCGTCGAGCTTCTCCACAGCCGCCTTCAGCGTATCCGTGTCGACCTCTTTCTCTTCCACCTTTGCCATTTCGAAGATGAAATCGACAACCTTGTCCTCGAACAGAGGCGCGCGGATCTGCTGTTGCGCCTGCTGGTTCTGCTGAACGAACTCGAAGAATGCGCGCTCCTGGCCCGGGTATTGGCGGGCTTGCGTCATCAGTGCTTGCGTCATCTCCTGATCGCTCACCTGGATCTCCTTGAGGCGACCAAGCTCGGCGAGAAACAGTCCGAGCTTCACCCGACGTTCGGCCAACTTGGTATGCTCGTCCGTCGTCTCGATCTCCGGGTGATCGTGGCCCTCGACGTCCGGATTTTCCTCGTGCCAAAGCTGATGGGCGATCTGCTTGGATTCCGCCTCGACAAGGCTCGGCGGCAGATCAAAGGTCACCGCCTCGTCCAGCTTGTCCAGCAAGGCACGCTTCATCACGGCCCTGGCCGCACCCGCGTACTCGGCTTCCAGCCGTTCGCGGATCTGCCCCTTGAGGGCGTCCAGATCGTCCGCACCGAATTGCTTGGCAAGATCGTCGTTGATCTCGGGCTTCACCGGACCGTTCACAGACTTGATCGTGCAATCGAAGACAGCCGCCTTGCCCCGCAGGTTCTCGGCGCCGTAGTCGTCCGGGAAGCTGACCTCGACAGATTTCTCGTCGCCCGCAGAAACACCAACCAGCTGTTCCTCAAAGCCGGGGATGAACTGACCCGATCCGAGCGTCAGCGGGAAATCCTCGGCCGAACCCCCATCGAACGCCTCGCCGTCGATCTTTCCCACGAAGTCCATGACGACTTGGTCCCCGTCCTCCGCCACGCCGTCCTTGGCGTCGAAGTTGTTGGACTGCTCCGCAAGGCCGTCGAGTGCCTCGTCGACAGACGTATCGTCGGCCTTGGCCACCAGCTTTTCCAGCTCGATCACCGAAAGATCGGGCTCTTCGATGTCAGGCAGGCGCTCGTATTCCATCGAGACGACGACATCGTCGCCTTCCTTCCACTGCTCGCCCACCATCTGAACGTTCGGCTGCATCGCAGGGCGGTCACCGGAGCTTTCGAGGTGCTCGCTCATCGCACCATCGACAGCTTCCTGCATCGCTTCGCCCAACAAGCGCGTGCCGAACTGCTTCTTGAGGAGAGCCAGCGGAACCTTGCCCTTGCGAAAGCCCTTCATCTCAACGTCTGGCTGCGCTTCCTTGAGCTTGGCATCCACCTTTTCTTCCAGCGTCGTGGCCGGGATCGTGATGTGGTAGCCACGCTTGAGGCCTTCGTTCAGCGTTTCAGTGACCTGCATCGCGTATCGTCCTTCTCATCTCGTCTGTCGATGGAGCGGCTTGCGGGGGCCAAACCCCGCCTCGCAGCGTTGCCGCGTGCCTTCGCACAAGGCGCGAAAGCCCGCAAGTGCTGCTGAAGCCGTTGAGGGCCCGAAGGGAGGGACAAGGGCGGGCATTCCGCCAATTTCCTATGGCGAATGTGCGTGAGGCGCTACTTGCGATGGCCTGTCCAACGTACCCACACGGCGACGACCGCGGCACTCACGACCATCAGCGCCGGAAGCGCCAGAGGAAGGCTTGCGATAACGGCTGTCTCGTGGTGCGCAAAGGCGGGCCCCGCAAACAGGATGACAGGAAGCGCGCTTCTCATCTCTGGCTCTCCTCGAGAGCGCGGTGCGTACGCAAAAAAGTGCGCAGGTCCAGCACGTCCTTCATCTCGAGGGAGACATAGACAAAGCCCATGTTCGTCCGCTCCGTCACCATCTCACCGGGATAGGGCAGATAGCTCAGCTCGCGTGAACCAAATGACGGTGAGGCCGTCCCGACCTGCCACTCCGTCTTCAGCTCGACATCGACGAGCTTCATCATGACGTCGCCACCGGGCTGTGGCCGCTCCAGTGGCACGCCTGCAAGGCGCAGATACGCCATCTTGTCGCTCGCTGCGACGAACCCTTCGATGAATTGCGTCGCGAGCACTTGCATGTCCGCTGCCTTGTCCTCGGTCGGCAGATGGCTGTGAAGATGATCACTCGCGTGATTGTGGCCGATATGGCCGCCCATGATGTCATGTGGCATTGCACCACCTCCGCCGTCCTGCATCCTCGCCGCGCGGGATGCTCACCGGCTTGTCGATATGCGCCTTGTGCTTGCCCATGTTGCCGGACGCCACAAGCGATCCCAGCACATCCACGATCACCCGAGTGCCCATCAGCGCCGTGATGTCCGACGTGTCATAGGGCGGCGACACCTCCACGAGCTCCATCCCGCAGATCCCCTCTGCCGCCACCTTGGATGCCAGCGCCAATGCCTCCCGCGGGAGGAACCCGCCCGGCTCCGGCCAGCCCGTCCCCGGCACAAAACCGCAATCGATCGAGTCGATGTCAAAAGACATGTAGACCATGTCGACCCCGTCCCACGCCATCTCCAGCGCCATCTCGGCGGTCTTGTCGACGCCCATCCGCTCCATGTCCGACATGGTGATTATGTTCGTTTCCCGCTCCCGGGCGACCTTCACCGCCTCGCGCGGCACCTGCCAGCCGCCGATCCCCACCTGCACGAGGTTCTTTGCGGGCACATTGGGCAGGAGCGTGGAGTGGAACCACGGCGTCGTGTGCATCCGCTCGTCGAGGTCTTTCTCCTGGATGTCCGCATGCCGGTCGAAATGCACGATCCCGATCTTCTTCGACGTGCATTCCGCAATCCCGCGCACACACGGAAACCCGATGGAATGATCTCCCCCGATCATGATCGGCAGGCTCCCCGAGGAGAAGACATGGCTCACGGCCCGGCTGATCTGGTCAAAGCTCTTCTCGAGATTGGCCGGGATCGTGAACACATCACCTGCGTCGCACAGCGTCATCTGCTCCCGAAGATCGACAGCCAGTTCATAATTGTAGGGCGTGTAGAGCGCCGAGATCTTGCGCAACCCCTGCGGTCCAAACCGCGTACCGGGCCGATAGGTGGTGCCGCCATCAAACGGGATGCCCAAAACAGTGGCGTCATAGTCTCCAACCTCCGTCACATCCTCGGCATAAGGGGCCTTCAGAAACGTGTTGATCCCGGCGTAATGCGGAAGCTCCCCACGCGCGAAGGTGGGGATGGACTTGTCCTCGATGCTGTCGGCTCCCGTCAGCCCCATATGCAGCGCCCAGCGTCGCTCCTCTTCCCAGCGCCCGCCGGGAATGTCGGCCTCCGCCTGCATCGAGCGCCAGCCTTGCAGCCTCGTCAGGTCCGGATGATGCCGGCGGCGGTCCGGCGGGGCCGCATCGCGCGGGTGATGCGACCGAGTCCGGTCAGTCGGCTCGAAGAACATTCGTATCCTCCATTAGGCGTTGGAAGGGGATGCCATCGTCGCGGGCATCGAAATCGTAGGTGATGGTGGCGCCGAACTTGTTCGGATCGTCGGCGTCCCATTTCGGTTTGTCGAAGACAAGCACACGATCTCCGAGCTTGAACGCCTCCTCAAGATCGTGCGTCACCATGAAGACGGTCATGCCCGTCGTCTCCCGCAGCTCACTCAGGAAGGCGTGCATGGAGAGCTTCGTGCCTGGATCGAGCGCGCCAAATGGCTCGTCAAGAAGCAGGATGCGCGGCTTTGCCGTCAGCGCCTGCCCGATCGCGAGCCGCTGCTGCATCCCGCCCGACAGCGTCTGTGGATACTGATGCGCAACATGGTCAAGCCCCAGCCGCGCCAGCGTTTCCATCGCCCGCTCGCGCGCCTGCTTCCGCTCCTCGCCAAAGAACCGCCCCCAGGGCCGCCGAAAGCTCTCGCCGACCACGATATTCTCGCGCACGGTCAGATGCGGAAACACCGAGTAGCGCTGAAAGACGACACCCCGCTCCAGCCCCGGCTCCTCGGCAGGCGGGTTTCCGTCCACCCGGATCTCGCCCTCGGTTGGCCGCTCCTTGGCCAGCAGCAGCCGCAGAAAGGTCGACTTCCCGCAGCCCGACGCTCCTACGATGGAGATGAACTCGCCCTCGGCAATCTCCACGTTCACCTTCTCGATGATCGTGCGCGGCCCGTAGGCCTTTGCGATGTTCTCGACGGTCACAAAGCTCATAGGCTCTTCTCCGTCCACGGGAAGAGCCGCCGCGACAGGACCCGCAACGCCAGGTCGATCAGAAACGCCAGGAACGTGATCCAGATGACGTAGGTCAGAATGACGTCCATCGCGAGAAACCGGCGCACGAGAAAGATCCGGTAGCCCAACCCCTGCTCCGACGCGATCGCCTCGGCCGCTATGAGAAACAACCACGCAGGCCCAAGCGACAACCGCACCGACTGGATCATGCGTGGCAAGAGCTGCGGCAGCGCGACCCGCAGCGCGATGACGAGGCTTGAGGCGCCAAGCGTCTCTGCCTTCACAATCATCTCACGCGGGATCTCGAGCACGCGGGCAGAGAGATCGCGGATCAGGAACGGCAGGATCCCGACGATAATCAGAACGACCTTCGACAGCTCCCCCAGCCCGAAGACGATAAAAAGGATCGGCAGCACGGCGAGCGGCGGGATCATCGAAACGACGGCCACGAAACTCGCCAATGTCGACCGTACATAAGGCAAGAGCCCGATCAAGAGCCCGAGGATCGTCGCCAGCGTGGCCGATATCCCGACGCCAAGAAAAAGCCGCTGCAGACTGGCCCACGTGTCGTGCCAGAAAAGGATCCTGTCAGACCGCCGATCCGGCTCCGTCAGAAGCCGCACCGCCGTGTCGAGGATCGCCCCGGGCGCGGGCATCAGCTTGTCAGCCGGATTCACCGCCAGCCGGGCTTGAGAGCCCAGCGCATAGGCGATGAACAGCAGCACAAACGGCAGGGCAATCAGCACCACGCGCACGCCAAGCGGCGGAGAGTGGTTGATCAGACGCATCGCCCTGCCCCTCGATCCGGCTTACAGCGCGCCGTCCGCGGCCATCTGCATGTACGTCGTGTCGAAGCGGAACCGCACGTTGGCCGCGTCCCCGGTCGTCGAGCCGTCGGGATATTCGACACCCACGAAGTCGGCCGAGGGCGCTCCCTCGCCGAGGATCCCCTTGTCAAAGAGGAACTCCGCTACGCTCACCATCGTGTCAGGCAGCTCCGCGCTCGACGTGAACGCAACCGCGTCGGCTGGGTTGTAGAACATCTCCGTCGAGGCCAGCTGCGCCTGATACCCAGCGAGGTCCGTGCCCGAGGCTTCGGCCATCGCCGTCAGCACCTCCTCGTCCCCCGCCGCCATGAGGCCCATCACCTCATACCACGCGCCGACCATCGCCTTGCCGAAGTCCGGGTTCGCGGCCAGCGTCTCGGTGTTCACCACCATGAGATCGATGATCTCGCCCGGAATGTCCGAGCTGTCGAAGAGCTTCGCCGCGTTCGGGTCCTCGAGGATGGTCGACACCAGCGGGTTCCACGTCACCACCGCCTCGACGTCACCGGACTGAAAGGCCGCGATCATGTCTGCGTCGGACGTGTTGATGACGCTCGCCAGATCCGCCTCGCGCAGCCCGACCGAATCCAGCGCCCGCGCCAGCAAGTAATGCGACACCGATAGCTCCACGAGGTTCACCGGCCTACCCGCCAGATCCGCCAGCGTGCCCTCACCCTTCAGGATCACCGCATCATTGCCGTTAGAGAAATCGCCCACGATCAGCGCGGTCGTATCCACGCCCCCGCCCGCAGGGATCGAAAGCGTGTCCATGTTGGTCGCCGACACCCCGTCAAAGGCGCCCGCCGTGTACTGGTTGATCGACTCGACGTAGTCGTTGATCTGCACGATCTCGATGTCGATGGAGTACTTTTCGGCCCATTTGTCCATGATGCCGCTGTCTTCGAGGTAGCCCCACGGCATCCATCCGACATAGATCGACCACGCCACTCGGAACTCTGTCTTTTCCTGCGCCAAGGCGGCGCCAGAGGTTGCGATCATGAGTGCGGCAGCACCGCTGACGATATGGCGAAGAACCTGCATGGGCGTTTCCCTTTGCGGCGTCCCGCCCAAACTGGATCGACAAAGGCAGCCGCGGCGGAACTGGAGAAATCGGCTGGACCTCAGGTGCAGTGGTCTCCCGGGATTTTGCCCCGCCGTGTACCGGATGGAATTTGCCAGCCCGGCGACGTCTCTCGGACCAGCCCGCTGTTGCGACAGCGGCGGAACCCTAGGCGTCCTGCGTCTCAGACGCTGCAGCGGCCCAGCGCAAAACACCAAGTGCAACGGCCGCCGCATCCACCCATGGGGGCGAGATGGCCGCATTTGGGGCAATATGGGGGCATCTGCTCAAAAAGCAGGCGCAATAGCGACGGAACTACCCTGCGCCATCTCCCTGCGCCATCGCCCTGCGGACGCGGCGCCGATGATCCGGAACCGCGCAGTTCAACAACGTTTCCGATCAGGACTCAGTCGCTGGTGACACGGTCCGCGCAAGGGCATCGAGCAAGACGAGCGCCTTGCGTGGGGGCAGATCCGGCACCGTGAGCTTCTTGAGCACTAGCACGCGGGCATCCGCTGCCTTCGAGAGCAGCACAGAGAGAGTATCGACCCGCTCGGCGCTCAGAAGCGCGTCAACGGCTTCCTGCTTCAAATGCTTCGTCGACGCCATGAGCCGCTCGAGCGCAGCGCCGCGCACCGCCCCCGCCGCATCCGACAGATGCGCCAGCGCACGCTCTGGAGCCAGCGTTGCGACGGCTTGTGCGCGTAGGAGAGCGTCGGGATCAGCGAGTGCCGCCTCAAGACGCGACGTATCGAGAGCCCCTTCGGAGACCGCGCACTGAAACGCGACAAGGCGGACAACCGGATCCTCGTCTGCAAGTGCGGCCGCCAGCACCTCGCCGCTGTTCAGAGCAGTGCCCGTCCCGCCGAACACCTCCCATGCAAGGCGGCGCGTCTGCTGGTCAGGATCCTTGAGCCGCTGAAGCAGAGCCGCTCGAACGGCCTCGGACTCCACGTCTCCCCCGATACGCAACGCCTCGTATGAAAGCGATCCGGCAACATCGTCTGAGCCTTCCACCGCGCGGCGCCGTTTCCGTCGCGCCGGGCTCTCCTCGGGTGTGTCCTCAGCGAGATCTGCCTCCGGCTCTGAGGCTTGTTCGTCCTCGTCGACCGCTGGGCGTGAAAGCACCGATCCATGCGCGAGAATGGCATCCATCGTCGATGCCCCGGGGGCGGCAGATGATTTCTCTTCGGCATCGTCCACCTCGACAATGTCGCCCTCTTGAGTGATGCGGATGCGTGGTCGGGCGGATCCCTCCGCCTTTGACATTGCAACATCTACGTCAGCTTCAGGCCCATGGGCGGCGCGCACGGCATCCGCGCTGAACAGGTCGGCGCGAATGGCCGCTGCAAGGGCTTCCATCGCTTCGGCCTCGCCCGCCACGGCGCGGGCCTTCAGGAGCGTGAGCGCCGCACAGCGGATCTGGGTCGCCGGATTGGCCAGAAGGTCCACGATCGCATCCGTCGAGACTGGGCCAGGCAGCTCTTCAAGGGCCCGAACAGCGCAGACCCGCAGATCAAGCGGTCGCTCGGCAGAATGAACAAGACCAAGCAGCGCGTCCGCCGCACGGTCAGGTGCAACGCTCGGCAAATGCAGGGTCGCGGCTTTGGCGAGCGAGGTACCGCGCGCCGAGACCCAGGCCAGCAGGTTGTCCGCGAGAACCGCCGCGAACTCCGGATCGAACGGCGCCTCCAGACACTCCAATGCGACCACCTTGACCAGATCATCCGGGTCCGACAGCCCTGCCCTTGCGACCTCCGCGTCACATTCCGACGCCCGCCGCAACGCCGCGGCGCGGACACCCGGTTCGGGATCGTCGCGCACCATCGCGCGCAAGGTTGCATCGTCGCCCGGCAAATGCGCGATAGCAATATGGCGAAGTGCAGGGTCCTCCGCTTCTACCAAGACCGGCAAGTGATCGCGCAAGGCCTCCGCATCACTGCGCTCCAGCGCTTCTGCGGCGCGCTTGCGGGATAACCCTCTCTCCGTTTTCACGACCGCAAGCAGCCACGAGGCACCTTCCAGCCCCAGCTTCGTCAGAGCCTCGAAGACCGGGCCATCGAGCGTCTGACCGTACTCATCATCGCGCGCTGCGAAGAAGTCTTCGATTGCCTCGACGGCGCCGATGCGCCCTAGGGCCGCTATCGCCTCGATCTGCACATCGAGCCAGTCGTCCCAATCGCCCAGTTCGTCCTCCCATGCCACATCCGGCTCATGTCGGGAGAGCACGAGCGCCCGGAGGATCGGGATAGACCCCTGATCGCCCAGATCGCTGAGCAAGCGCATCGCTGCCAGCTTGACCTCCCGCACTGGATCGCCAAGCAACGACTGCCGTATCACTTCGGCATCCTCGGGGCGTGCCCGGCACACCAGCGCCTCCATCGCGTCCGAGCGAATGTCGGGATCAGGGTCCATGAGGGCATCAAGGTAGAGCTGGCGACATGTCTCGGGCGATGTTCCGCACGCGGGCAACGCGCGGTACGCCGTCGAACGCAGCACCTCGTTGTCCAGCGTGAGCCAGTGCCCCAGTGAAAGCGGCTCAGCCTTGTCTGGTGCATCGGACGGATCAGTCAACGTGGATGGCATGTCGTTCCCCTGTTCGGTGTGATCACCGCCCCCTCGCGGGACGCCGGAAGACTACGGGTAGCAACCGTGCGAGACGTGTCGCGCACACGTCCCGCACGGAGGGTACAGGTCTAGGCGATGTCCCGACGGGCGAAGGACATCGAGCGGAAGTTGTGCTTGTACGGGCTCTCCCCCATCTTGCGCACTTTGCCGACGCCCATCTTGTAGTTGTAGTTGCCGCTGATCCAGTCGACGACGCGCCCTGCAAGCGCATTGGCCGGTTGCGACGTGTGCAGGAAGTCCATGTAGCCAAGGTTTTCCTTCACCGCCGGGGTGACAATCGCGACAGCCGTGATCGACGCGCTCGTCAATTCGATATGGCCGTTCTTCAGGAGCTCGCCGAAATCGAAATCCGAGCCTTCCACCCCTACGATCGTATCCGTCTGAACCGGGATCCGATCCGAATAGACCTGAACGTAGTCGCCATTCTCGATTCCGCGGGCCTCGGCCACAGACGGGTGCAGCTCGATCCAGTTCTCCGGCCAGCGCTGCACGATGTAGGGGCGGCGCCGATCGTCATAGCCCGATTGCCAGCGCTCGTTGATCCGGCCCGACGAGATCCAGATCTCGTCTTCGCGCGGCTTCAGCCATTCCCAGTAGGCTGAGAAGAGATTCCACGGCGCCTTCTGGATGTTGCACTTGCCGGTCTGGCTGTTGAAGTGCGTGAGCTTCTTGTTGAAGACCGTGCCACCAACGGGTCCTTCCTCGGGCAACACCCGGTTGACGTCATGCAGGCGCTTGGTCTCCACAAGGTTGCCATCCGCGTCCATCAGCACCGGGCCCTGGATCCCGTTGGTGCCGAACTCGCCCAGCTTTTCGTGGAGCGTCTTGCCCTCACGCTGAGCCGCCACCTTGACCATGTTGAAGTCCTTGCGCGAGCCGCGTGAATGGCGTGCGCCTTCCTCGATCACGTCGTTGGAGTTCTCCCAGTCAAAGCCCTCGAACCCCATCTTCTTGGCAAGGTTCGCGATGATCCACCAATCGGGCTTGGCCTCGCCCGGCGCATCGTAGAATTTCGGATAGAGCCGGATGCGGCGCTCACCGTTGGCGCGGGTGAACGTCTCTTCCCCCCAGCCGGAGGCCGGGAAGACGATATCGGCATACCGCGCGCCGATGGGATCGACGAGGTAGATATCCTGGTTCCACACGACCATGCCGCCGCTATCGACACGTTTCTTCAGCGTGTCGACGATATCCGCCTTCTCAAAGGACATCACCTGGTGCGGGCTGCGCGTCGTCAGTTCATCGAACTTGGCCTGCAGGCTCTGCGAGCCGCACATGGCCTGCACCCATGTCGTGCCTATGACATGCGCCAGACGTGTATGGCCCGACATCAGATACCGGTCCGTATCCATCGCACGGCGGCGACGGCCCGGCAGCTTCTCCGGTGACTTGTTGCGCGGATAGCCTCCGCCCCGCAAGCCGCCACGCTGGTGCCCACCGGCCCGGCCGATCACCTGCCCCGGGCGTCCGCCCGCGCCAACGGTGATCCCCAGAGCCGAAATCGCCTGCGTGTTGCCGGTATTGTTGGACCAGTAAAAGCCCTTCTCGATCATCACAGAGGTCTTGGGCCGCGAGCCATCGTCGCGCGGCTTCGCCATCCACTCGGCCGCCGTATAGATCTTCTGCACGTCGATCTGCGCAAGCTCGGCGGCGTTCTCGGGGATGGCGTAGTCCTGCGCGAGCAGCCACTCCTTCCAATCCTCGAAGCCCGCTGTCTGGAACATGCCCCAGGTCGTGCGCCACTGCCACGGCGTGTTGCGCGTGCCCTGGCCGAAGCCGGACGAACTTTCCCATTTGTTGTTGACCCAGTTCTGGATCCACTCGGTGTCTTCCCACCCGTTCTCGACGATGACCCGCGCGATGGCGAGCACCACGGGCAGATCGGTGCCCGGCTGGATGTCAAGCAAGAGCCCGCCGTTCTTGACGGCAAACGCCACACCACCCGTGGAGCGCGGCAGCATAAAGATCGCCTTCTGACCGCCTTGGATCGCGGGCATGATGTAGTCGGTGAAGAGGATCGTCTTGGATTCGTATGGGTCCGTCCCGCACATCAGCAGCGTATCTGCCTCGGCCCAGTCCTCGTATGAGGGCCCGAAATTGTCGAAGCCCGCGTCCCGGAAACCGGGGGTCGAGGTCACGTCCGACGGCGTGTCGTGGAAGGTGAAGTTCGCTGTGCGCACATGGCGCAAAGCGTATTTCGTGATGGCGTAGGTGTTCTCCATATAGCCGTAGGAGAACGTCTTGACGCCGTAGGCATTGGTGCCGTGCTTCTCGAGCACGTAGTTGCCGACCTCTGCCGCGATATCGAGCGCGAAATCCCACGTTACCGGCATCAGAACGCCGAACATGCGGACCATCGGGCTTTGCAGGCGGTCCCGCGTTGGAGTCTGCGGATTGTAGACCTTTTGCGCCAGCGCACCGCCCCGGATCGAGGAGCCGCCCGTGTAGTTGACGAACTCGGTCTCCTTGTCGGGGATGATCACCACGTGATGCGGCTCACCGTTGTGAAGCACGATGTTGTGCTGGTTCGGCGCGACCCAGGCGCCCAGCGGCGACACCGGGAAGTCCTCGCCAAAGGCGTTCTCTTCGGCGCGTGGTCCGCCGACCTTTCCGCCCGCGACCGGCCAGCGATAGACCTTGTAGCCACAAGCGACGATGCAGTAATCGCAAGCTGTCGCGATCACGTCTGCGTCCGGCGGTGGCAGGGGGACGGAGGTTTCCGGGATGTAGTATGGGGTGGACATGGATGCTCCTCCTCAGGCCTGCAGATTGTCAAAACGGCCGTAGATGAGGCCGAACATCCCGACGGCGTAGATGTCGTCGCCTTCGAGCTCGAGGAGCACCTGCGGGAGAGATTGATAGGCCTGGCCGGAGATGAAGATCCCGTGCCGCGTCAAGTCAAAAGTGGTCAGGTGCAACGGACAGGGGCCGAGCGCCTTGTCAGCGGCCTGATACGTGCCCTGAAGCGGACCGCCCTGGTGGGTGCACGTGTAGTTGAAGGCAACGACGTCTTCGTCGGCGCCAAGCCCACCGCCCGCTCTGGTGCCGAGCTTCACCAGGATCGACTCGGCATAGATGCCCTCGTCGGGATAGGTGAAGTCGAGCGGCTGATCGACTTCAAGCTCGGAGAGCTTGCCGATCAGCTTGCGCGGATAGGTCGAGATGGCCGCAGGCGTCTGCGCCTCCGGCAGGCCGGGAATGCCCACCATCACCACCGTCGTCGCGATGCCGCCCGTCAGCAGGAACTGGCGCCGGGTCTGAAGGCATGGCTTCTGCCCTGCCTTGGTGGCCTCGCCATTGGCACCGTTGATGGCGGCGCGGATTTCTGGATCGATCTTTGTCATCGCTGTCTCCGTCAGTTCTGCGCCACCGGGAGGGGCTCCATTGTGGGAATGTCGGGGTCATCCGGCAGGATCTCGTCGCCGGAAAGCGTACCGAGGAAGGCGACGATGTCGTCGATCTCGCCATCCGAAAGGCCAAGCGGCTGGATCAGGTCGGATTTGTTGTCGGCGAACTCGTTGACGCCGCCACCGGCGTTGTAGAACTCCACCACATCGCGCAGCGTCTCCATCATGCCATTGTGCATGTAGGGATCCGTGTAAGCGGTGTAGCGCAAGCTCGGGACACGAAACTTGCCCTTGTCCGCTTTCTGCTTGGTGCGGAAGTACAGGCCGGGATCGTCCTTCGTCGTCCGGTACATGTCTTCCGTCACGCCCTTGGCATAGAGCTCGAAGCGAAAGGTGATCTGTGCCAGCGGATCATCGATCCACCCGTCGTAGGGCGGCACACCGAGGTTGTAATACGCCTCGTTGCTCAGGAGCGGCCCGTTGTGGCACGTGATGCAATTGGCCTTGCCGGCAAAGAGCTCCAACCCCCGCTTTTCCTGGGTCGAGATCGCATCATCGTCACCGTTCATATACGCATCGAAGGGCGTATCGGTTTGAACGAGTGTCCGCTGATATGCGGCGATCGCCATGTAGGCCTGCCGAACGCTCGGCCAATCATCGCCGAAGACCGCGTTGAACGCCTCGACGTATTCTGGCACGAACGCCAGCCGCGCCTCCATCATGTCGTCTTCGCCGTTCCCGGCGACACCGCCGCGCGCGGCCGAGCGCGCCTGATGCTCGAGGCTGCCCGAAGCGCCCGCCCAGAAGAGCTTGGAGTAATAGGCAGAGTTGACGATCGTCTGGCTGTTGCGCCAGTGCGTGGTGCCCGGGTAGCCGAAGCTGATCTTGTCCTGCACGGCCCAGCCAGCCGACGGCGCATGACAGGCCACGCAGGCCATCCCGTAATTGCCCGACAGGATCGGGTCGAAGAAGAGCTTTTCGCCCAGCGCGACCTTCTCCGGCGTCATCGGGTTGTCGGCGGGGATGGGTGGTGGCCCAAGAGCGGCAAGCCCCTCCGGGCGCGGATTATCCTGCGCGCCAGCCGGCAAAGCGACAGCGGCGAGCACAAGAGCGGAGATCGTTGTTCTAAACATCTGTGTGCCCTCCTCAGTTCGGGGTGTCGCGCCAGTTTTCGATCACGGCGTAATCGAAATCACCGTCCCAGACGTAGGCTTCGATCTCGAAGCTATCGCCAGAGAGAGAGCGCAGAAACGCAACGAGATCAGACTTCTCCGACGGGACGAGACCCAAGGGTTGCAGTCGCTGATCCTTCAGCGGATCGCTTCCGCCGCCCGCATCGTAGAAGTCGACAACCTCTTCGAGCGTGTCGAAGACACCGTTGTGCATGTAGGGCGCAGTCCACGTCAGCTCGCGCAGCGTCGGCGTCAGGAACGTCCGGCGCGTGTTGTCCTCGTGGGTGCGAATGTAGGCGCCCAGATCCTCGCGCAGGTTCATGTAGTCCGGTACGCCCATGAACTTCGAGTACGTGACAAAGGTCGAGTGCCGCTCCGGATCGGCCCAGATGTCGGGGTTTGTCGGCACGCCGGTGTTGTGCACCCGATCATCCGTATACCGTGTGCCGGAATGGCAGGCACTGCATTGAGCCTTGCCTTCGAAGATGTTCCGCCCGCGCCCGGCGGCCTCGGTCATCGCGCCAGTGTCGACCGGCGCGTTGCGAGATTGGATCGTCTTCATGAAGTCCATCAGCGCATTGCGCGCACCACCGTTCGACGGCTCAGACATGCCAGCCGCGGCGAACATCTCGACATACACGGGATCCTGCTTGAGCCGTTCCTGCATGATGCGCATGTCCATGTTCATCAGGTACGTCTCGGTGATCATCTCGCGGGCGACGTCATTGAGGTTCGTCCCGAGGCGACCATCATGGAGCCACGCATCGCGGAACCCGACATTCGCCAGCGTTGGCGCATTTCGAAAATGCCCGTTGCCTGTGTAGGCCGAGGAAAGCGCCTCTCCGTCGGTGAAGGCCAGCTCCGGCGAGTGACAGCTGGCGCAAGCCAGCGTCGTATCCCCGGACAGGCGCGTGTCATAGAACAACCGCTTGCCGAGTTCGGCTCTGGCGGCATTCACATCGAGAGGTGGCTCAGGCGTCACCGCCTCCTGGGCGTGGGCGGCCAATGCGCCCATGAGCATAGTGCCCGCAAGCACCGCGCGGAACATCATGGAGACTCCCCTCATGTATATGGAAACCCGTCAGGCACCCAAAAGTCATTCGAGCGCCAGGCTACGGAAATTCCAAGCTTTCTATCCGAAAAGTGGCAGTCTCCTCGACCCCACCACATCGTCAGCATTCAATGGATTCCCAGGTCGGACATTGACCTATGTCAAGTCGCGCAATGCACGCTGTACAGTAACCGCGGCATTCACGAACCTCCGGTAGCCGATTTAATTGAGGCTCTCTCTTTCCAGTTCTCTTGAAGCGATTCTCCAATTTTCAATGAATGAAACATATGATTTTTCAGTAAGTTACTTAGCTTGACTATTGAAACCACCACCACGAACGAGGATCTGAGAAACCTCGTGATCCGGCGATTCTATGCTCACCAAGTTCTCTCTTTGCCCAATCTGTAAGCATCTATTTCCAGGGGTACTTGCGGCCCAATTTGCTTGACCAAATGGTGTCAGAATACTCCATGCAACAAGCCTGCAATTCACAGATCAAACCGGATTGCATGTTGTGCTGAAGCATCTGTTCCAAAAGAAAAAAGATCCTTCGCGGGCAATCGACGGCGATGCGGCCATGCATCTCCAATCAAAGCCTGCCCCCTGATCTCAGGATACGCTTCGCCGCCAGCGCGGGCAGTAGCGACACCATTTGCGTAACCTGCAATGCAACAAGCCGCCAAATGTACCCAAACCTCGATCGGCCTTCTCAAGGTGTAACAGCCACGGCCAGCCAGGCTGGTCTTCCTACGGATCCAAAAGCGCTATGACGTGAAAGAGATGGTGCGGGTGGAGGGACTCGAACCCCCACGCCTTGCGGCGCTTGGACCTAAACCAAGTGCGTCTACCAATTCCGCCACACCCGCATATGAAGCCTGACCGCCGCAAAAAGCGCCCCGCTTGCGGCGCTCTCTTAGCAACGCTCCGACGCGGATGCGAGTGCTAATACGGCATCGGTTCCACCGTGACGTCGTAGCCATAGAGCCAGTCAAATCGGTTGAGCATAACGCCCGGCGCCACGACATTCACCATGCGCAGCACCGTATGGGCCGCCACCCGTTTGGCGCCGCCGAGATGATAATTCCGCGCATTGGCGGTAGCCGCAGCCACGATCCGCTCGACCCTCGGCCGGCGAACTGCCTGATAGGCTGCGAAGGCCGCGCTGTCCGTTTCATACCCGGTCAGCGCACGAACAAGGATCCACGCATCTTCGAGCGCCATGCACGCCCCTTGCGCGAGAAACGGCAGTGTCGGATGGGCGGCGTCTCCGATCATCACAACGCCCGGCGCATGCCACCTCCGCGCGACGGGGTGCTTGAAGAGCCCCCAGACCATGCACCTGTCGATGGAGGCCAACCAAGACGCGGCACGCCCCTCAAATCCCTGAAACGTGGCACGCAGATGATCGGCGTCACCCGTATGGTGCCAGCCCTCCTCCGCCCAGTGCGCGCGCTCTTCGACCGCCACGAGGTTGAGCAGTGCGCCGTTGCGCAGCGGATAGGCCACGATGTGCCGGCCCGGCCCCATGAAAACCTGAGCTTCAGACGGGACGCCGTCCGGCGCCGGGATAAGAGCGCGATAGGCCACCTGGCCCGTGAAGTCCGGCGGGCGCTCCCCCTCAAGGGCCACCCGGACGCGCGAGTGCAAGCCATCGGCCCCGATGACAAGAGACGCTCTGCGCTCGGAACCATCTCCCATGCGCAGAGCGGCGCCCTCGTCCGAGAGAAGCACGTCGCGCACGCCAGCATCCGTCTCGATTGTCACGCCAACAGCGCGCGCCTGCGCCTCGAGCAGTGCGATCAGGTCCGCACGGTGCACCAGCCCAAAGCGCCCGCGTTCGCCCAGATCCATGCGAAGCACATTGCCACCGGACGCATCGCACAAGCGTACGGCACCGCTCGCCCCCGATATCTTCTCGAAGTCGGCGCCGAGACCAAGCGCCTCAAGGACCCGCCCCCCATTCGGCGAGACCTGAATGCCCGCTCCGACTTCTGAAATCGCAGCGGCCTTCTCCAGAACACAGACAGAGGCGCCGTGCCGGGCGAGACCGACCGCAACGCTCAATCCGGAGACGCCCCCTCCAACCACGAGCACGTCTCGACCGATCAGGTGCATCGCGCGCCCCAAACAAAGACGCCGGAGCATTTGCCCCGGCGCCCAATTCCGAATCCTGCGCGCACGCTAGTCGTCCCGATGGACCTTCTCGCGGCGCTCGTGCCTCTCTTGTGCTTCGAGGCTCAGGGTCGCGATCGGCCGTGCGTTCAAGCGCTTCAGCGAGATCGGTTCGCCCGTCACCTCGCAATAGCCGTACTCGCCATTCTCGATGCGCCGCAGCGCCGAATCGATCTTGGCGACGAGCTTGCGCTGCCGGTCCCGCGTGCGCAACTCGAGCGCGCGATCCGTCTCTTCGCTCGCCCTGTCCGCCAGGTCCGGGATGTTGCGGGCCGCTTCTTGCAGCCCTTCGATCGTCTCGCGACTTTCCTCGAGCAAATCGTCGCGCCACGCGAACAGCTTGCGCCGAAAATACTCCAACTGCCGCTCATTCATAAATGGTTCGTCTTCGGCCGGTCGGTAATCCTCCGGAAGAAAGACTTCCTGTTTCATCCCTGATCCCTCTCGCTCGCCGGCCTGCGTCGCTGCACGCGGGGGCGCCAGTGGGACCCCGTCGGTCGCGCGATCGTTTGAAACAGGCTTGTGGCCTCCCATTCTCGCGCTCTTAATGGATGCTTGATCAGTTGTCACGCCCATTTCAACGAGATTTCATCACGTTAAACGGCAACGTTCCGCTTGCTTTGGCCGCAAGCTTCGGCGAAGCCAATCGGATGGGCGGACAAGGCGGGCCACGACATGAAGTTCACCACAACTGACACCTACATCGTCCCCGACGACCTCGCGATGGCAGTAAACGCCGCCGTCACTCTGGAGCGGCCCCTCCTCGTGAAGGGCGAACCGGGCACTGGCAAGACAGAGCTCGCACGACAGGTGGCCGAGGCGTTTTCGCTGCCGATGGTGGAGTGGCACATCAAGTCGACGACGCGTGCCCAGCAGGGCCTCTACGAGTACGATGCGGTGTCCAGGTTGCGCGACAGCCAGCTCGGGGACGCCCGCGTGCACGACATTTCCAACTACATCAAACGCGGCAAACTCTGGGACGCGTTTGCAGCAGAGCAGAAGATCATCCTGCTGATCGACGAGATCGACAAAGCCGACATCGAGTTTCCCAACGACCTCTTGCAGGAGCTCGATCGCATGGAGTTCCACGTATACGAGACTGGCGAGACCATTCGCGCGCGTCACCGACCAGTGGTCGTTATCACGTCAAACAATGAAAAGGAGCTGCCGGATGCCTTCCTGAGGCGCTGCTTTTTCCACTACATCCGCTTCCCGGACATGGAGACGATGAGGCGCATCGTCGAAGTGCACCATCCAGGCCTCAAGGACAGCCTTCTGACGGCCGCGCTCACGCAGTTCTACGAAATCCGGGACCAGACCGGCCTCAAGAAGAAGCCCTCGACCTCAGAAGTCCTCGATTGGCTGAAACTCTTACTTGCCGAGGATCTCAGCGCCGAGGATCTGCGCGCGGATCCCGGCTCTGCCCTGCCCCAGATGCATGGCGCCCTGCTGAAGAATGAACAGGACGTGGCGCTCTTCGAGCGCCTCGCCTTCATGGCGCGCCGCGAGCGCCGCTAGCGCAACCCCGAATTTTCGTACGAAAATTCGCCCTCACCTCAAAGGTTTGCAAGAGTGTCTATCGCTGCCGGATTTGACCCCAAGTGGCGCGATGTGCCCGATTACATCCTAGGAATAACGCGCGCCATCTGGGAAGAGCGGGGGATCGCGACCCTCGATCACTACTACGGCGCCGACCTCATCGTGCGTTCTCCTGCATCGATTGTGAGGGGAAACACCGGCATTGTCGCCGCCACTCAATCGACGCTGGCAGAGTTCCCGGACAGGGAATTGCCCGGTGAAGACGTCATCTGGTGCTGGGCCGATGCGGAACGCGCGTCGTTTCTGTCGTCACACAGATTGCTGTGCCAGGCCACGCATCTTGGTCCGGGAATGTACGGAGCCCCGACCGGCCGTGCGCTCACCTATCGCATCCTTGCAGATTGCTATTGCAGCGTGGATCAGGTGCGCGACGAGTGGCTGGTCAGGGATCAATCCGCTATTGTCTTGCAGATGGGTGCGGATGTGGCGAGTTGGACACGTGCCTTGATCGCCCGGGAGGGCGGGCCCGACGCCTGCGTGCAACCCTTCTCGCCCGAGATCGATGTGACCGGGCCCTACACGGGCACCGGGAACCGCGAGGCTCCCGGTGATGCTCTCGCGGCTTACATCTCTGCAGCCCTGAGCGGAGATCTCTCCACGCTCACGGCGATGACGGACCCAGCGGCCGAGCTGCACTATCCCGGCCATGTTTCCGCCCATGGCTGGCAAGGAAGCACGCAGTTCTGGCTCGACATCAGATCCGCCCTTCCGTTGGCCCGGCACCAGATCCACCACGTCATTGGGCGCAACGATCCGAAAATGGCGCCACGCGCAGCGTTGCGCTGGTCGCTCACCGGTCGGCACGACGGACCCGGACGCTTCGGCGCCCCATCCGGAGCCGATGTGCACATCATGGGGATCACGCACGCCGAGTTCGGGCCGCGGGGACTTCGCCGCGAGTGGACGCTGATCGACGACACGGCCATCTGGAAGCAGATCCTGTTGCAGACGGGCGATCTCTGAACTGTCTTTCACACCGTGCCGCATTCCTTTACCAAAGCCGCTGACTGGAACGCCTGAGGCCCTGATGTCCGACACGCTCCTCGACCGGCTCGAAGCCAAGGGCCTGCGCCTGACCGAACAGCGGCGGGTCATCGCCGAGGTGCTGGACCAGAGCACCGACCACCCGGATGTCGAGGAATTGCACGCCCGCGCCACCGCCCGCGACGAGCGGATCTCACTTGCGACCGTCTATCGAACAGTGAAACTCTTCGAGGAGGCCGGCCTCCTCGACAAGCTCGAGTTCGGCGACGGGCGCGCCCGCTACGAAGACGCCGAGCGGGAGCATCACGACCACCTGATCGATATGAAGTCGGGCGATGTGATCGAGTTCGTCGATCCGGAGATCGAAGCCCTTCAGGAAAAGATCGCCCACAGGCTTGGGTACAAGTTGATCGGCCACAAGCTGGAGCTCTACGGCGTCAAACTCCCCCGCCCGCCCTCCGAGACCGACCCCTCGGACTGACATGACCTCATCTGCCGGTCACACGCGCGGCATCATCCTTATGGTTGCCTCCATGGCGTTGTTCGCCATCGCGGATCTTGCGATCAAGGTCGCAACGGATTTGCTTGCCCAACCCCAGATCATCTTCGTTATGGGATTGGGCGGCACCATCACGTTCGCCAGCCTTGCCCTCCTGCGCCGTGAGCGTCTCTTTCCGATCGAGGCGGCGCAGCCGGCGGTACTGGCGCGCAACGTCGCGGAGATCATCGGGGCGTCCTCGATGGTCATCGCGCTCGCAACAACTCCGCTCACCATCGTCGGGGCCATACTTCAGGCGTCTCCGCTGACCGTGATGGCGGGCGCCGCCCTCTTTCTGGGGGAGCCCGTGGGCTGGCGCAGATGGACAGCGGCGCTCATTGGTTTCGTCGGGGTGCTTGTCGTTCTTCAACCGTGGAATGACGGTGTTTCTCCCGGTGCAGCCATGGCCGTTCTCGCCATGGTCTGCCTCTCGTCCCGGGACCTGCTCAACCGTCAGGCTCCGAAGTCCTTGCCAACCCTCGTGCTCGCGGCCCACGGCCTGGCCTCCATCCTTGCTCTTGGCGCCGTATGGTCGATCATCGGCGAGGGCGCGCTTCTCCCACGCGATCCGCCATGGGCGTTGCTGGCCCTCATCGTTGTCTCCGCTACGGGCGCATATTTCTCGATTACCGCCTCGGTCAGAGCTGCTCCCGTGTCGGTCGTCGCCCCGTTCCGATACTCGCGCCTCCTGTTTCTCGCGGGCCTCGGGATCGTCTTCCTCGGAGAGCGCCTGACATGGGGCCTCGTGTTCGGTGCAGCGCTTATCATCGGCTCCGGGCTCTATGCCCTTGCACGGGAGCGGCGCGCCCAAGTGTCCCCCTGAGGCCCGGCAGACCTTCACACCAAGGCCCCGGCGCCCTAAACAACGGCAAACGCGCAACGGGGGACCCCATGAGCACCATCATCGACATTCACGCCCGCGAAATCCTCGACAGTCGCGGCAATCCGACCGTTGAGGTCGACGTGACCCTTGAGGACGGAACCATGGGGCGCGCCGCTGTTCCGTCCGGCGCGTCGACAGGGGCGCATGAAGCCGTGGAAAAACGAGACGGCGACAAGACCCGCTACAAGGGCAAAGGCGTTCTGGAAGCGGTCGCGGCCGTGAACGGCGAGATCGCAGGGGCCCTGGTCGGGTTCGACGCGTCCGAGCAGGTCGCAATCGACCATATGATGATCGAGCTCGACGGAACGGACAACAAGGGCAGGCTCGGCGCGAACGCGATACTCGGCGTGTCTCTAGCATCCGCGAAGGCCGCCGCTGATTTCCTCGGACAACCCCTCTTCCGCTATGTCGGTGGCACGTCCGCACGTGTTCTGCCTGTTCCCATGATGAACATCCTCAACGGCGGCGAACACGCGGACAATCCGATCGACATCCAGGAATTCATGATCATGCCGGTGTCGGCGACCTCGATCGCCGAGGCTGTGCGCATGGGCTCGGAGATCTTCCACACTCTGAAATCCGAGCTCAAGGATGCCGGGCTCTCGACAGGCATCGGCGACGAAGGTGGCTTCGCACCCGACATCAAATCCACTCGTGAGGCGCTTGATTTCATCCTGAAATCCATCGAAGCGGCGGGCTACGCACCGGGTACGGATATCGGGCTCGCCCTCGATTGCGCCGCGACGGAATACTTCCACGACGGCGCCTACATCCTCGCAGGCGAGGGGGAAACGCTCTCTCCCGAGTCGAATGTCAGCTACCTGCAGGCGCTCTGCAACGACTACCCCATCCTCTCCATCGAAGACGGCTGTTCGGAGGACGACTGGGAAGGCTGGATCGCTCTCACGAGCGCGCTCGGCTCACAAGTCCAGCTGGTCGGGGACGATCTCTTCGTCACGAACCCGACCCGCTTGCGCCGTGGCATCGAGGAAGGTGCTGGCAACGCATTGCTGGTGAAGGTCAACCAGATCGGCACGCTCACCGAAACGCTCGCAGCCGTGGATATGGCGCACAGGGCCCGGATGAATTGTGTGATGTCGCACCGCTCCGGCGAGACCGAAGACGCCACCATCGCCGACCTTGCCGTGGCCACGAACTGCGGACAGATCAAGACCGGCTCGCTGGCACGTTCGGATCGTCTGGCAAAGTACAATCAGCTGATCCGGATCGAAGAGGATCTCGGCGAGACGGCCGTGTTCGCAGGTCAGACGTTGTCTGGCGGCTGAGGCGCGCAGGCGCACCCAATCGCATGACGGCCGAAGAGATCATCGCGCGCCTTGCACTCGCGCCCCACCCAGAAGGCGGCTGGTACCGCCAGACATGGGAGGACGACACAGGTGCAGGGCGCGCAACCGGCACAGCCATCTACTATCTGTTGACCGAGGGCCAGAAGAGCCACTGGCACACAGTCGATGCGACGGAGATCTGGCACTACTATGCCGGCGCGCCACTCGTTCTCTCGACCTCGCCAAGCCGCTCCGGCCCAGCCACAGATCATCACCTCGGGCCGGCGATCGACACGGGCGCTGCCCCTCAGATCATCGTTCCGCAGGGGCATTGGCAGGCCGCCGCAACCACCGGCGCCTGGAGCCTTGTTGGCTGCACTGTCTCACCCGGTTTCCGGTTCGACGGCTTCATACTCGCAGAGCCCGGTTTCGACATTCCGCGCGGCTAGCGCCCTACCCGTGCGGCTGCGATACTTCGCCCCCGCCGACAGCGGCTGCAACGCCGGTTGTCCCGGGAAACGTCGTTGGCAACCCGCGCGTCACCCGAGCCGAGAGGTAGGCAAAGGCTTGCGCCTCGATCATGTCGCCGTCCAGCCCCACGTCCTCGACCGGCACCACCGGCGCGTCGAGGGCTTCCGCTATCATCTGCATCATGATGGGATTCCTGCGTCCACCACCAGTGACAAGCACGCGGGCGACGGGCTCGGGGAAGAACTCCGCACCGCGCAATACGCCGACAGCGACGGCGGCGGTCAGGGTCGCGGCTCCATCCGCGGCCCCCATCGCGTCCACGGCGGCTATCAACTCCGGAAAATCGTTTCGGTCAAGGGACTTCGGCGGCACGCGCATGAAATAGGGGTGCTCCGCGAAATGCTCGACTGTCCCCTGGTCGACAGCGCCCTCCGCCGCCAGTGCTCCATCCTCGTCAAAAGCTTTGCCGAGCCAATCGGCAACATGGTCGTCGAGGGGAGCATTGGCCGGGCCGGTATCGAAGGCAAGCAACGCGCCCGCCTCCTCCGGGCCAGCGCAGCGCGCGTCGAGCCAGGTCAGATTTCCCACACCGCCGAGATTCAAGAACGCGACTGGCTCGGTCAGGCCCACATGCTTTGCCAGGGCGAAGTGGTAGGCAGGCGCAAGCGGCGCCCCCTGCCCTCCCAATTGGATGTCGGCGCTCCGGAAATCCCAGATCACCGGCAGGCCGAGCGCGTCGGCGATCCTTACTCCGTCGCCGGCTTGGTGTGTGCCCCGTCCCATGGGCTCATGCGCCAGGGTCTGGCCATGGATACCCACCATTTCCACGTCGCCGGCATCCGGGTCCGCAAGAAGCTTGGTCAGCACTTCCAGATGTGCCGTTTCCACGACGCGCGCCGCGGCTTCTGCCGCGTCGTCGCCAGGCCAGGTGCCCAGCGCCGTTTTCAGCACCTCACGTTCGGCTTGGCTGTAGGCGCGGTATGCTGTCGGGCCGAACGCGTTGAGGCGCGCGCCATCTGTCTCGATGATGGCTGCATCCACGCCGTCCAGAGAGGTCCCCGACATCGCCCCGGCTACACGAACATTCCCGGTCTTGCGCATGCTCTTTTCCTCCAAGCCTTGCCTCGCTATAGCGGGGCGCGCTTCGAATGGACATATCGACGATGACGTACCGCCCGAAATCCGACTTTCTGACAACGGTCATAGAGCGTGGCTACTTCGCCGATTGCACGGATCTGCAATCGTTGGACGAATCTCTGCTCGAGGGGCCGGTGACGGCCTATATCGGCTACGATGCTACGGCGGCATCGCTGCATGTCGGGCATCTCTTAAATATCATGCTTCTGCGTTGGTTCCAGCGCACCGGGCATCGACCGATCACGCTGATGGGGGGCGGCACAACCAAGGTGGGCGATCCCTCGTTCCGATCTGAAGAACGCCCGCTGCTCGATGCCGCGGCGATTGACCGGAACATCGGCGGCATGCAGCGTGTCTTCGAGCGCTATCTCGACTACGACGCGGCGCAGCAGCCCGCCCTCATGCGCAACAACGCGGAGTGGCTTGACGAGCTGAACTATCTCGAGTTCCTCCGCGACATCGGTCGGCATTTCTCGGTCAACAGAATGCTGAGCTTCGAGAGTGTGAAATCGCGGCTCGACCGCGAGCAATCGCTCTCGTTTCTCGAGTTCAACTACATGATCCTGCAGGCCTACGATTTTCTGGAGCTCAATCGTCGTTACGCGTGCAGGCTGCAGATGGGCGGTTCGGATCAATGGGGCAATATTGTCAACGGGATCGACCTGACGCGCCGTGTGCTTGACCGGGAGATCTTTGGCCTGACCACGCCTTTGATGACCACGTCGGATGGTCGCAAGATGGGCAAGAGCGCGTCGGGCGCTGTCTGGCTCGATGCGGACATGCTTTCGCCCTATGAGTTCTGGCAGTTCTGGCGCAACACAACTGACGCCGATGTCGGGCGTTTTTTGCGCCTCTACACGGAGCTGCCGCTTGACGAGTGCGCCCGCCTCGGTGCCCTTGGCGGATCGGAGATCAACGACGCCAAAGTCAGACTGGCCAACGAGGTAACGACACTTCTTCATGGCGCTAAAGCCGCGCAGAGCGCTGAAGCGACCGCCCGCGAGGTCTTCGAGAGCGGCGGTACGGGGGATGACCTGCCCCGGCTGGATCTCACTCGCTCCGAAGTTGCCGAGGGCATCAGCGTCGTACAGCTGATCGTACGGTCCGGGCTCACGAAAACCGGCAAGGAGGCCAAGCGCCTGATTGCGGACCGCGGCGCGCGGATGAACGACGACCTCATCACCGATCCCGGCCATATGATCACTGCGGACAATCTGAGCTCCGCGGTCAAGCTTTCGGCCGGAAAGAAGCGGCACGCATTGGTCGTCTTGTCCGAGAAAGACGGATGACCTTCTAGCAGTGGGTGGGACGGCCCCGCGCAAAGCGCGATGAGATCCACAAGACGGCGGCAGGCTGCACGGTCAAGTTGGATGGGCTGTAGGGCCAAAGTCTTGCGCCACGTATTCATCATTGAGCGAGCACTTCTGGCCATGAACAGACCGCATGTCGTGCGTGAAACCCTGTCCACCACGCGCCCGATCACGCCGCCCGTCCCGTAGGCCATTGGACCGAGCGATCTTACTGACTGTCTCGGCGGTCCTTTCCACCACTTGATGGCGCCACAGCCGCCGCAGCTAGTGGATCTGATTGTAGACCGTGGATGCGAGTTCATTGAGGGAAAACGGCTTTGGGAGGAAGACGGAGTTCGGGATTCGCGCCTGATCCTCCGCAAAGCTTTCCTCTGCGTAGCCGGATACGAAGACCACCTTGGCATCTGGACGCGCTTCGAGAGCCTGGCGTACCCAGCTGGGGCCATCCATTCCCGGCATGATCACATCCGTCACAAAGACATCGACCTTGAGGTCCACGTCCTCGAGCGCTTTCAGCGCGTCCTCCGCGCATTCCGCTTCGATCACCGTGTAGCCTCGCAAACGGAGCGCGCGTGACGCAAAGGTGCGAACCGGTGCTTCGTCCTCGACAAGGAGCACAACGCCTTCCTCCCGCACCGGCCCGGCTTCCGCAGGGGCGGGCTCGGCTACGACCTCCTTCTGCGCCGTTGCATCAATGGCCGGGAAGAACAGTGTAAATGTCGTGCCCGCTCCAAGCACCGAGTCGGCAAAGATGTAGCCGCCGCTTTGCTTGATAATGCCGTAGGCGGTCGACAGGCCGAGCCCGGTGCCGTCTCCGACACGCTTGGTCGAGAAGAACGGTTCGAAGACTTTCGACAAGTTCTCGGGAGAGATCCCCACTCCACCGTCTGTCACCCGGACAAGCACGTAGTCTCCCTGCGGCACCTCCACACGATCCCGCCGGAACGGCTCCTCGAATGAGCGCGTTTCCGTCTCGATGCGCACTTCGCCACCATCCGGCATCGCATCACGGGCATTGACGACGAGGTTCATGATGACCTGTTCGAGCTGCCTCTTGTCGGCACGGATCGGACGCAGTTCGGGATCGTGTGACAGGGTCAGAACGACCTTCTCCCCCACCAGTCGATTCAACAGGTGTGTCAACTCGCCGAGACTGTCACGCAGGTTCACCGGCTCCATTTGCAGCGTCTGCTTGCGTGAGAAGGCCAAGAGCTGCCCCACCAGACTGGCTGCGCGGTTGGCATTCTGGTTGATCTGGAGGAGGTCGCCATAATCCGGATCGTCCGGCGCATGGCGCAGCAGCAGGAGGTCGCAATGCCCTGAGATGGCTGTCAGAAGATTGTTGAAGTCGTGCGCGACACCTCCAGCGAGTTGACCGATCGCTTGCATTTTTTGGCTCTGGACAAACTGGGCTTCGAGCGACTTGAGCTCGGTTGCATCGTTCAGAACAGCAATGAGAACGGTTTCACCCTGCTCCGTGATCCGTTCGAGCGTGACCTGAACAAACGTCTCGCTCGTTTGATCGTTCGATCGCAGGGTTTCCGGGCGACGCAATCCACGCCCCGCGGCCGCGTCGGCGAGCCATTCGTTCATCGGTCTGCCCAGCCCTTCGAGCAGCGTCGAAAGGCGCGCGCCCTTCGTGGCAGATTTCCCAAGAAGCGAACGAGCGAGCCGATTGATATCAAGCACGTTTCCACTGGAGTCGAGCTTGAGGAGTGCCACCGGCATCGCCTCGAAGGCACTCGCACCGCCCTCCCCAAGCGGGACAGGATCCGTCTCTTCGGAGGACGGAAGAATGAACATCTCCCGCCGCCCTGCAGCGCCTTCGACCTCGATGACGCGTGCACGGATGGATCCATCCGCGGAGTTCAGGACATGCACGTTTCCGGGCCGGATCGGCAGGTCGGTGAAGATCCTGTCGAGCGACTTGACCCGTCCTCCAAGTAGGCGCCGTAGCGCTTCGTTCATGAAGAGGATCGTCCCCGTCTTGCTGACGGTCATCATCGGAAGGCTCAGGGCATCAGCACCCCGACCGGGTGCATTGCGCTCCGCGATGTCCTCGATGCGCCACAGGTACTCGTCGTCGCCGACCTGATGCACAGACAGCCGGACATGTCCGCGTCGGGTCACGATGTCCTCACGGGCCGAGCCGCGGGCTTCGGACTGGGCCTGAAGCCGCGCCAGAATAGCGGAAGGGTTGGCGAAGAGATCCCTCATGAGACGCGCCAGCGTGACGTCGTCGCCTTCGGTGCTGAACCGCTCGCGTGCCGCTGCGTTCGAGCTGCGCAAGGTCCCATCGCCAGCGACGGTCAGGCTGGGTGCGGAATCGAACTCGATCACCGTTCGGATTGCGAGGCCAAGATCACGCTGTCGCGCGCGATACCGCGCCGCAAGAAAGTAAATCAGAACCGCAAGAAAGAGCAGTGTGAGGCCGCCAACCACCGGGGCAATCGCAGGCCAGGGGCGCGGCATGACAAGCGAAAGGCACCCCAGCACAGTCGCACAAAGCAACAGCATCCAGACGCCGCCAACATAGGAGGCAGCATATCGGCTAAGGCTGTTCGTCTTTAGCGCCCATTGTGCCACGCACTGACTCCCCGTCGATTCTGCTGCCCCCATATCTTCCGAAAATCGTTAATGGCGGCTTAATTGCACGCTGTGGCGCAACAGAACTCGCCCTAAGGTTGAGGGGTTCGTGCCAGCAAAGCAAGGAAAAAGCCATCGCCCCCGCGGGTCGGCGAGATGGATTGCGTTTGGCGCACTGTCCATTCCCTTGAGGAATCCCCGGGACGCGCTCGCTCGAATTGAGACACCACGTCGGTGTTCTCGGGCGAAAGGATCGAACACGTCGCATACGCCAGCCAACCATCATCGCGTACCAGATCGGAGGCCTCCGCAAGGATCTGTACCTGCAGCGTCGTCAGTTCCGTCAAACGCTCCGGCGTCAGCGCCCACTTCGCCTCGGGCTGCCGACGCCAGGCCCCACTCCCACTGCAGGGGACATCCGTCAGGACCAGATCGTACGGAGCATGGGCCTTGATCTCCCCGCTCGGCAAGGTCCGGATCTCAAGGCCAGCGCGCTGCGCGCGCACCGGAAGATCCGTCATCCTCGCCGGATCCGCGTCATGGGCAAAGACCTCGGCCCCCATCGCAGCCAATGCCAGCGATTTGCCACCACCCCCGGCACAGTAATCCAGCACCCGTGATCCGGCAGAAACAGGCAACGCCGCGCAGACCGCCTGGGACGCCGCATCCTGGATCTCGACCAATCCTTCGCCGAACGCGGCGCTCTGGCGCAGCCTTCGCCCGCCCGACACGATGCGCAGCGCCCACGGCGAAAGTGCGTGTACCTCGGCGGCTATTCCATCTTGCTCGAGTGCCGCTAGGGCGGCCTGCGCATTCGTACGGTGCGCATTCCATCGCACGAAAAGATCCGCACGATCGCGAAACGACTGACAGACGGGCACGAGATCGCTGCCCAAACCCGCCTCAAGAAGGGGAACAAGCCAGTCCTGCACATCAAGCGCCGCTGCCCCTTCCGGGCTCTTTCCCGCGTTCCGCTCGGTGGAGGTCAGGGGATCCAGCGCATACTTCGCACCGCAGAAAACGGCGTCTACATCCTCGCTCCGTTCACGCAGCAGCCCAAGGACGCGCGCGCGCCCGGTCTCGCCACCACCCCGCATCGCGGAGGATCGCCATCGACGCACGCCATCGAATACGACATCCCGCACCGCGGCCCTATCGCCGGAACCGGCATAGCGGTTCTGCCGCGCCCAATTCGTAAGGACCTGCTCAGCTGGGCGCCCGGTTTCGATCTCATCGAGCAACACCGCAGCGGTGGCGTAACGGGCGGCGGGGGTCATCGCAGTCTGCTCCGGACAATGCTCGGACGGCTCCGGCATGACCCGGGGCGCGCGCCCTTCTCGCGCTCGCCCGCTCCCTCGCAAACGCCCATACCAGCACCTCTTTCTTGCTCTCTGCCCGATCCGAGCCGCGGCCCACGTCTAGGCACCGCGACACCCGGTGTCTATGTAGACCGCAACGAAAGGGGCAGGCATGGTACTGGGGCGGATCGCGGACGGGATCGCGCACGGTGTGGAAACGGCGACGTCAGGCGTGACGGGGCTTTTTTCGGAAACCGTGGTGCGCGTTGGGGTGACGGGGCTGGCGCGCGCCGGCAAAACCGTCTTCATCACATCCCTTGTCGCCAACCTGCTGAATCGTGGCCGCATGCCCGGCTTGCAGGCCGTTTCGTCCGGGGCGATCCGGGCCGCGTGGCTGCAACCCCAGCCCGACGACACCGTCCCTCGCTTCGCCTACGAGCGGCACCTCGCGGCCTTGACGGGGCATCCTCCGGTCTGGCCAGACAGCACGCGCGCCGTCTCGCAATTGCGGCTTTCATTCAAGGTTCAGCCGACAGGGATGCTGGGCGCGCTCTCCGGTCCGCGCACCGTCCACCTCGACATCGTCGACTATCCCGGGGAGTGGCTGCTCGATCTGGGATTGATGGAGCAGAGCTTCGAGGATTGGTCGTCCGTTGTGCTCACCGCCGCCCACGCGCGCCGCGAGGCGGACGCGTTTCGCGCCCTGCTCGCCGAGACCGACCCAAGCGCTCCCCTCCAGGAGCCGAAGGCCGAGGCATTGGCCGAAGCTTATACCGCCTATCTGCGCGCGGCACGCGACGCCGGGTATTCGGATTGCACCCCGGGGCGCTTCCTGATGCCAGGCGAGCTTGAGGGCTCTCCGGCGCTCACGTTTTGCCCTATTCCCCACGCACCGAGCCCGCGCGGCTCTCTCGCGCGCGAGATGGCGCGTCGCTTCGAGGCCTATAAATCCGGCGTCATCAAACCGTTCTTTCGCGAGCACTTTGCCCGGATTGACCGTCAGGTCGTCCTCGTGGACCTGCTGGACGCCATACACTCGGGTCCTCCGGCGCTCGCCGATCTTTCGAGGGGGCTCGACCGAACGCTCACCGCGTTCCGTCCGGGGCGGGCGTCGTGGCTGGCGCAGATCCTCGGCCAACGCCGCGTCGAGCGCATCCTGTTCGCGGCCACCAAGGCCGATCATCTGCACCATACCCAGCATCAGGCGATGTCCGACATCCTCGAGGCGATGCTTCGACAGGCCAAGGATCGCGCAGAGTTCGCCGGCGCACAAACGCAATCCCTCGCGCTTTCCGCGCTCCGCACCACCGTGGAGGAAGAGCGCATGCACGAGGGAGAGCCCCTTCCCATGGTCCGGGGCACTTTGCTCGATGGCCGACAGGCCGCGATGTATCCCGGGCGCCTGCCCGACGATCCGGCGCGCCTTCTGACCCCCGCAGGTCAAGGCGCCGAGGCATGGCTCGACGGAGATTACAACGTGATGCGATTTGCCCCTCCGGGGACGCCCCTGCGCGCCGGAGAAGGCCCTCCCCACATCCGGCTGGACCGGGCCGCCGAGTTTCTGATTGGTGACAAGCTGAGGTGAACGATGGCTGACGAAACGCCCAAGCGGCCCGGCCCCGTCCTGATCGAACTGGACGAGGCCGACACGCCGCCCTTCCACCCGGCCGACGCGCCTCCCGTGCCGGACATGCTCCCGGCGCAAGGCACGGCCATGCAGACCGTCGCCGCTCTTGGAGCACGCAGATCCTCCGTGCTCGGCCGGCTCTTCTGGGGAGCGCTTGCGACCTTGCTGAGCTTCGTTCTTACGGTCGCCGCGTGGGACTTCGTGCTCAGCCTGCTCTCGCGCAACGCTTTTCTGGGGTGGACGGCTGCCGCCCTGATCGGAGTCGTCCTCCTCGCTCTTGTCGCCATCGCATTGCGCGAGCTGGCTGCGATTTCGCGGCTGTCGAGCCTCGACCAGATCCGCAAGGAAGCAGAACGCGCGCAAGCTGCCGGAGATCTCGCGGCAGCCCGCAATGCGGTCGACCGCCTCACACACCTCTACGCCGCGCGCCCGGAGACGGAATGGGGCCGCCAGCGCCTGGCGGAGCGGCGCGCCGATGTCCTTGATCCCGAGACCCTTCTTGGGACGGCGGAGACAGAGCTTCTCGCCCCCCTCGATACCGCTGCCCAGCGCGAGGTGGAGGCCGCCGCCCGTCAGGTCGCCACGGTCACGGCCCTTGTTCCACTGGCACTTGCGGATGTGATCGCCGCCCTGACGGCGAACTTGCGCATGATCCGACGCATCGCGGAAATCTACGGCGGCCGCGCCGGAACACTCGGCGCGTGGCGCCTCACGCGGACGGTGCTGACCCACCTTGTCGCAACCGGCGCCGTCGCCGTCGGCGACGACATGATCCAGTCGGTTGCAGGGGGATCCTTGCTGTCACGCGTCTCCCGCCGGTTCGGTGAAGGTGTCGTGAATGGCGCACTGACAGCGCGCGTCGGGGTCGCCGCGCTCGAAGTCTGCCGTCCGCTCCCGTTCGTGGTGCGCGCGCGCCCCTCGGTGACCACCCTCGTGCGGCGCGCGCTCAGTGGCCTCTTTGGCAATGACGAAACCGGGGCGGAGCGCTAGCCTCCCCCGCAGCCCGACGCAAAGCCGCGCCAGACCACCCGGATCACCCGGATCACCCGGATCACCCGGGAGCGAACGCCACAGGACGCACCATATGGAAACTCTTGCCGCTGATCTTCGCACCATGGTGCGCACCCCGTTGACGGATGAGCACGTCGCAGCGATGCGCAAGGTCGGAACGGTCGAGACTGTTCCGCAGGGCACCGTATTGGCCCAGACAGGCGCCCCGGCCGACACCTTCTTCTACGTGATCTCGGGCGAAGTCGAAGCGGTGAACCCGACCAACAACACGCGCTACGGGGGCGCGTCTCTGGGGCCCGGGCAGTTCTTCGGAGAGATCTCCTTTCTGAATGGCGGTCGGCTTATGATGGGCGCCCGCACCTGCGCCGACAGCGAGATCCTTGTCCTGTCGCGCGCGGACATGCTGGAGCTGATGGCACGCCTGCCCGAGATGTCGGACATCGTGGTGACGGTGATGGCCGCACGGCGGCGGCGGCTTCTGGAGTCGAACGAGGCGGCGCTGATCCTGATCGGGAGCGACGAGAGCCGGATGTTGCGCCAGATCGCAGCCTTTGCCAGCCGGAACAGGATCCCCTACCGCGAGCTCGACCGCGACGACCCCGAAGCCCGGGACCTCGCGACCGCCTGCGGCGTCGATCTCGAGGAGCCTCGGGTCGTCTACGGAGACAGCTTCGCCTTCAAGGACCCCTCGCCCCGCGCGATCGCCGAGATGCTCGGCCTCGACCTCAGCCTGACACCCGACCATGTGCACGATGTGCTCATCGTCGGGGGCGGGCCTGCGGGTGTGGCTGCCGGGGTCTATGCCGGGTCCGAAGGGCTCGATGCGCTGGTGGTGGAAGATCTCACCATCGGCGGTCAGGCCGGCACGTCGAGCCGGATCGAGAACTACATGGGCTTTCCCACCGGGATCTCGGGCGCCGACCTCGTGTGGCGGGGCGAGGTACAGGCGATGAAATTCGGCACGCGCTTTGCGGTTCCCCGCCGCGCGGCATCGCTCAAGATCGACGACGGCGTATTCCATGTCGGGCTGGAAGATGGGGACCGGGTCTGCGCCCGCTCTATCGTCATCGCGACCGGCGTGCAGTACCGGAAAATGCCAATCGACGGGCTCGAGCGCCTCGAAGGCGCCGGAGTGTACTACGCAGCGACCGAGGTCGAAGCGCGATTCTGCCGGAACACCGAAGTCGCGGTGATTGGTGGCGGCAACTCGGCGGGTCAGGCGGCGATGTATCTCTCGCGTACGGCCTCGCATGTCCACGTTCTGATCCGCGGTCCTTCACTGGCGGCCTCGATGTCGGCGTACCTGAGCGATCGGCTGGAAAAGAACCCGCGCATCACGCTGCACTACAGAACGGAAGTTGCCGCCCTCCATGGCGACGACAAGCTGGAGGGCCTCACAATCCGCGACAAGTTCGCCGGGCAGGAATGGCGCCTCAACACGCACGGGCTCTTCGTCATGGTCGGAGCCGCCCCGAATACGAAGTGGCTCTCTGGCCTCGTCGAGCTTGACCCGAAGGGCTTTGTCGTTACTGGCGCGGCCGTCGACGCCGGGTCTGTCTATGCCACGTCCTGCCCCGGGATCTTCGCGGTGGGGGATGTCCGGGCCGGCTCGGTGAAACGCGTCGCCTCTGCGGTCGGCGAGGGGTCGGTGGTGATCTCGCGGGTCTGGGAGTGGCTCAACGCCTGAGCCGGCCCGATGTACATCTGCGCACGTTGGGAAGTGCATATGTGCCGCCCACCGCGGCTCGACGACGCCCGAGGCGAAGCCCGGCACGCGATAGCCCGGCGGGCGCCCGCTCTCAGCGGGTCGCCGGGCCGCGCGGCGAACCTACGCTGGCACATGCTCCTCGCTGTTGGTGTCCTTCAGGAGCCGCGCGTGACGACGCACCGCGGCAATCGTCTCCCCAAATGTCGTGCAGCCCTTCGCCTCCAGCATGGGTATGAGCATCTCGAGCGCCTTGGCCGTCGCGATGGTGTCCCCCATGGCGGTGTGCCGGGCTTCCGGGGGGATCACGATCCCCAGGCGTTCGCTCAGCGCATCGAGCGTATGGACCTCTGTCTGTCCATAGACCACCGCCGACAGCAGCACGGTGTCCAGCACGGGATGATCAAATCGCCTGCCGATCCCCTGTTCATGGCGCCGCAGAAACTCCAGATCGAACGGAGCGTTGTGGGCCACCAGCACCGCGCCATCGGCGAAATCGTGGAACCGCCGCGCAGCCGTGTCGATATTGGGGGCACCAACGACATCCGCATCCGTGATGTGGTGAACCTCCGTTGCGGCCGCCGGGATCGACCGACCCGGATCCACGAGGGTCTCGAAGGTCTCGCCGTCGACAGGGCGCCCTCCCATCATCCGAAGCGCCGCGATCTGGCAAATCTCGTCGCCCATGGACGGTAAAAGCCCCGTTGTCTCGGTATCGAACACCACGCAGGTAAGCTCACGGAGCGGCATCTGCGCAAGCGCTCCGGATGGCGCGCGGTTGAGCAGGTCGAAATCGTAAACCGCACGCCGTGCCTCGTCCTGTGCGCCCAGCCCGAACACACGGCCCGGCAGCGGGATCCGCAGAACGCCGCGCCCGGCCTTGCCGGGTTCGGGCCATGCCTCGCTGCCATGAGCGGCCAGAACGGACCGGCCCGTGACGTCGGCCAGACCAACGTCAAGCGGCTCGGCCAGCCAACGCTCCAGCTCCGAGACGGGCAGAACCGCTCCCTGCCACCCAAGCGAAACGAGCGCTCCGTCGTCGTCCGGCTCGATCAGCAACGACAGCGCGCCGCCTTCGTGCCGCCCCACGAGCCGCTCGGCCAGGTGCACGACAAGCGAGACCAACTGGTAGGCATCGACCCGCGCCGTGACATCCTCGGCCTGAGCCGTCAGCGTCACGCCCGCCTGGTCCGCCTGGGCGGAGATCGCTTCTACAAGCTCTGCGGCCTTGGTCTCTGTCATGGGCCACCACTGCCCGCGCGCCGCGTCGTACCTTGCTCCAAGCTCGGTGATTGCGCCCGCCAGTACTTCGACTTCCGAGAGCAGCGCTGCGCGCCCTGTCGCTTCCTTGGCCACGCCGGCAGCAAGAACCGTCTGCAGATTGGCAGCGGGCCGGCGCACGCGATCAAAGACCTCCTCCAACAGGGCCTCACGGCCGGCATGCAACGCAAGGTCCGCTGTCACATCGCGCAGCGTCAGCACATAGCCCGGCGCTCCACCCCCATTCTGCGGCAGATCCACGAGGCGCATGCGGCCCGCGAGCATTTCACCCGATTGCGAGCATGAGCACAGCAGGTCGGTGGCCGAGTCGGTGGCGCCATCCCGGGTCAGGCGGGCATGGGCCGCGCGCACGGGGCCGGGATAGAGATAATCGAGCAACGACCGGTCAAGGCCCGGCGCCCGCTCCTTGGTCAGCAGGCTTTGCGCCGGTCCGTTGTAAAAGACGATCTGGTGATCCGCCGAGCACAGGATCACCCCCGCGGGCACGTCGGCCAGCAGCGCCTGCAGACGTGCATTCTCGACAGCAAGCCGCGTCGTCTCGCGCTCCACGGCCTCGGCCAGAGCGTTCTTGGTCTCGGTCAGAGAGCCCGTCACCGCGCGCGCCGCCGGCGCAAGATCGCCAAGATAGACGGCATGCGAAGGGTTGAGCTCACGTTCGAGATCCGTGTGCGCGCGTGCGCGCAGAGCAGTAGACAGGCGCTCGATTGCCCGGGCGACGTGCTCATCAAAAAGCATCCACACCCACGCCGTGAGCGCAAGAATGCCGAAGCCTGCGATCAGCCCGCCCGTGACGAAGCCTGCCGTAACCCCGGCACTCGCCGACCGGCTGAGGCCGACCCAGATACCCCCGCCAAGCGCAGCAAGACTGCCGAGCCCAAGACTGGCGAAGAAGAGAAAGATGCGCAGCCGCAGGGGGAGCCGTGCAAGCCGCTCAAGCATCGCCCCGCTCCTTCTCCAATATCGCAGGTCGACCCTCCAGCAATCGGCGAACCTGACCCATCAAGTCCCGCAGATCGAACGGCTTTGAGACAAACGCGTCAGCCCCGAGCGCCATGCCCTTGCGCCGTTCGACCGACGTGCCGCGCGCCGTCATCATCAGGATACGCGTGTCCGCGAGGTCCTCCTCCATGCGAATACGCTGGCAAATCTCGTAGCCCGAGAGCGAGGGCAGCATCACGTCGAGGATGACGAGCTCGGGTTTGGCTTGCTGGATCGCCGCCAGACCTTCCGCCCCGTCGGCGAAGCGTTCCAGTGTCCAGCCTTCCCGCCCGAGAACAGTTGTCAGCGCCAGTGCGATGTTGTCCTCGTCCTCCACGATGAAGACACGGGGCGGGGTAGCTGTCTCTGTGGCTGTCATGACTGTCTCCTCCTCAATCCAAGTGCGGCGGGCGACTGCCTAGGTGCAGGCTGCCTCTACCGTGCTGTCTCCTTCGACGGGGCTGACCCACGCCGCGCGCACCGCCGCGCCGCTCTCATCCAACTCGGCGCTCGGCAGCGGCGCCATGACGCCTTCGGTGCAATCCACGATCACCTCGACGCCGGTGCGTCGCGACCACCGCCCATAGAAGTAGACGTCGATCAGGCGCTGGTGCGGCACCGCGTCGTTGGTCCGGATCGACAACGCATCCACCGCGACGAACCGGTCGACGTAGGGGACAAGAAAGGTCCACGGCTTCCAGATCGCGGACGCTTGATTGGAGAACGTGACACTCACCCCATCGGGCAGCTCGCTCGCCACGCGGTCGAACCACGAGTACTCGGACCAGACAGCATAGCCCAGAAGCGCGGCACCGGCTGCGGCTGGCATGCTCCATTTGGGCAGCCGCCCTCCTGTCATCATGTTGACCAACATGATCACCCCTGCCGCGGCGAATGCGGCCGCGAACGCCGCGATCAACTCTATGAACATGGCACTTCCAGTTTCTCCGCCAGCCAATCCAGCCGCATCTCTTCCCAATGGGTCGGGCATCTGTCCGACGGCGCGTCGTTCCGATCTTCCCGGCCCGCCGTCAACACGGTGCGCGATCGCTTCCGAGCGTCTTCATAGGTCACGTAATCAGCCCCTTTCCGTAGCCCACGGCGCTCTGCATCGTGCGCACGACTACGAAAGCGTCGCGCAGGTGCGAACGCTCGAGATCCGACAAGTCTGACGGCGCCATGAAGTTGTCGGGCTTCCTGCCGGCACGGACCTCTTCGGCCTGGTTTTCCAGCCGAGACTCGGCGATCAGATCATACGCATCGATCAGATCACGCCCACCAGTGCCGGAGATTATGCCCTCTGAAAGGGCGGCCTCCAACCGGGCACGTGTGTTGACCTCTTTGAGACCGCCCGTCAGTGCATAGAGCCGCCCCAGATCAACGACCGGCACAACGCCGTTCATCTTGAGATCGAGCTGGTTCTTGTGCTCCCCGGTTCGCACCGTTGCGAAGCCGCGAAACAGCCCCAGCGGCGGCGTGTGCCCCAGCGAATTTGAGACCATGTGCCCCACGAAGATCGAATTCTTGCCGGCGGCGGCGAGGGTCTCCACCTGCAGCCCGTCAAAGAGGTGGCGCGCCCCGCCGATGGGGCGCAGATCGAACATCACCGAGGCGAGCATCTGCGCCTCGGGGTCCGGCGTCGCGATCCAGCCGTCGAAATACCGGCGCCACTGGGCCTGGGGCTGACGCCAGCGCGGGTTCGTCGCCATCATGTCGCCGGGGCAGAGAAAGTAGCCGCAGGTCGCGAGCCCCGAGCAGACAAACTCCGCGAACCCGGCGAAGTAGGCTTCGTCATCCGGTGCCATGTCATCGGCGAGGATCAGGCAATTGTCCTGATCCGAGACGCCGGTTTGTTCTTGCCGGCCCTGGCTTCCGCAGGCAAGCCAGAGATACTCACACGGTGGTGGCCCGAGATGCCGCTCTGCGAGCACCAGCAACCGGCGGGTGCAGGCATCGGCGATGTCGGTGATGAGCCGGGTCACGACCTCGTGGCGGTTTCCTGCGCCAACGAGCTGCGCGAGCAACTGCGGCAGGCGCGACGTGACCTCCGCCATTTGCTCCGCGTTCCTTGCATTGGCGATATCGCGGACCATCGCGCCAGAAGAGACGGCCTGGAAGCGCGTCAGATCGGTTTGCGTCAGGATACCCACGATGCGGTCCCCGTCCGTCACGGGGACATGCCCGATGCCCCGCTCCAGCATCAGGTTCAACAGATCCGAACCAAGTGCGGTCGGGGGAAGCGTCAGGGGGTTGGACGTCATGATCCGCGAGACCGGCTCCTTCGGAGAGAGGCCCGCAGCGAGCGCCTTGTTGGTCATGTCGCGCACGGTGACGATGCCCACGAGGCGATCTTCTTCGGTGACGGCGAGGCAGGACACGCGCGTGTCGCGCATCAGCGCCGCCGCCGCCTGGATACCGGTGGACGGGCGCACCGTCACGGGCGTGCGCACCATCAGGTCGCTGACGCGCTGGGTTGCCAGATCGCCCTTGCGCTCGGGCAGCACCGCGCGCGAGCGGTCAAAGAACCGCGCAAACGCAGGCGAGACTTCGATCTGACGATGGAATTCGGCCCGTGGCAGCAACAGAAGCTTCGTGTCTTCGGCGGCAACCGCGGTCGTGACAGCCAACCCGCCACGCACGAGGCCACGCTCGCCAAAGGAGTTGCGTGTGGCCAGCAGAGAGACGGACGCTCCATTTGCGTCCGTCACCTCAATGCGGCCGGACGCGATCAGGTAGAGGCCACGCAGGGTATCTCCAGCGCTATAGAGCGCTGTGCCCTCGGGCGCCTCGACATCGACAAACGCCTCTGCAACGCGGGCGAGTTCATCGGGTGCAAGGCTATCATAGGGGTGAACGGTGGCGAGAAAGGCCTGGCGATCGGCAGTGTCGATCAGCTTCTGGTCTGCTTCAGTCATGGGGCGTCCTTGATTGAACATCGTTCCTGTCAGGGCGCTTGCCGCACCACGTGGCGCGTCTCGCAAGTCTGCTTGGGTGGGAGAAACACGGCGCGCCCCTTCGAGAGACGCGCCGTGCAGAACCGGCCCGTGCGCGGGGCACGGGCCAGCTGTTTGGCTTAGTGATCGGCGGCTGCCGCACTGGCGCCACGGGGCACACGCACGCTCTCCACGAGATCCTGGATCTCCTGCGGCGGCGCTGCGGTGACGCGGCTGACCGCGATCGCCGTGGCGAAGTTGAGCATCGCACCGATCGCGCCGAACGAGGTCGACTTGATCGACAGCAGCAGCGGGTCGGCATCCGTGAACGAATTGGTGTCCGGGATAAAGAACCAGCCCTTGTGCAGGAAGATGTAGACCAGCGTCACCGACAGGCCGACAAGCATGCCCGCAACCGCACCGTGGTTGTTGATGCGCTTCGAGAAGATGCCCATCATCAGTGCCGGGAAGATCGACGCAGCCGCCAGACCGAAGGCCAGAGCAACCGTTTGGGCGGCAAAGCCCGGCGGGTTGAGGCCCAGATAGGTGGCCACACCGATGGCCACGGCCATGGCACAGCGTGCTGTCAGCAGCTCGTTCTTTTCGGACATGTTCGGCGTCAGCTGACCCTTGAAGAGGTCGTGAGACACCGCCGAAGAGATCGCGAGCAGCAGACCGGCAGCGGTGGAGAGCGCAGCGGCGAGACCACCGGCAGCCACAAGACCGATCACCCAGCCCGGCAGGTTGGCGATTTCGGGGTTGGCGAGCACCAGGATGTCCCGGTTGAAGTTCGTCAGCTCGTTACCCGTCCAGCCCGAAGCAGCGGCACGATCGGCAAGAGCCGGGTTCGTGTCGTTGTAGTACTGGATCTTGCCGTCGCCGTTCTTGTCTTCCCAGCCGAGAAGACCCGTCTTCTGCCACGTGGCCATCCACGCATAGCGCTCTTCGTTCTCGATCGCCTCGACAGAGACCGCTTCACCCGCAGTGCCGTTCGGCCACATCATTTCGGAGATGTTCAGACGCGCCATGGCACCAACAGCCGGAGCCGTGAGGTAGAGCAGCGCGATGAAGACCAGCGCCCAACCGGCGGACCAGCGTGCGTCGGCAACGCGGGGCACCGTAAAGAAGCGCATGATGACGTGGGGCAGACCAGCGGTACCGATCATCAGCGACAGGGTGAAGAGCACCATGTTCAACGTGTCGGCGTGGTGAGCCGTGTACTCGTTGAAGCCAAGCTCCTGCACGATCTGGTCGAGCTTGTGGAGCAGCGGCTCGCCGGACGCGACGTGATCGCCAAAGAGGCCGAGCGCCGGGATCGGGTTGCCTGTCAGCTGAAGCGAGATGAACACGGCCGGGATCGTGTAGGCCATGATCAGAACGCAGTACTGAGCGACCTGCGTGTAGGTCACACCTTTCATGCCGCCGAAGACAGCGTAGGCGAACACGACACAGGCACCGATCAGCAGGCCCGTGGTGTTGTCCACCTCGAGGAAACGGCCGAAGGCAACGCCCACGCCGGTCATCTGGCCGATCACATAGGTCACCGAGGCGACGATCAGGCAGATCACGGCCACAAGGCGCGCGGTCGGCGAATAGAAGCGGTCACCGATGAACTCGGGCACGGTGAACTTGCCGAACTTGCGAAGGTAAGGCGCGAGCAGGAGGGCAAGGAGCACGTAGCCACCCGTCCAACCCATCAGGAATGTCGAGTTGTCGTAGCCGGTGAAGGCAATGAGGCCCGCCATCGAGATGAACGATGCCGCGGACATCCAGTCCGCCGCTGTCGCCATACCGTTGGTGACCGGGTGCACGCCGCGGCCTGCGGCGTAGAACTCGCTCGTTGAGCCCGCACGGGCCCAGATCGCGATCCCGATATAGAGGGCGAACGAGGCGCCCACGAATATCAGGTTGAGAGTAAACTGATCCATCTGTCCCTTATGTCCTTCTTATTGCTCGTCGACGCCGAATTCACGGTCGAGCTTGTTCATGCGCCAGGCGTAGAAGAAGATCAGGCCGAGGAAGACGAGGATGGAGCCCTGCTGGGCAAACCAGAAGCCGAGGTCGGAGCCGCCGACCGGGATGCTGGAAAGGAGCGGCCTGAGCAGAATGCCAAAGCCGAAGGACACGATGGCCCAGATTACAAGGCACCAGGTGACGATACGGATGTTCGCCGCCCAGTAGCCGCTTGCTTCAGGTTTGTCCGACATGTGCGGTTCCTCCCTGAGGTGGTGGTCCGACGGGGCCTCGTGCCTGACGCCGGGTAGTGCAGCCTCGGGCGACCCGAAGCGCACCGGCGGTCAGGGTCGCCCCCGACCGCCGGAATTTTGTGTCACTCTCGAGTGGCGTCGACGATCTCGCCGAGCGCCTCCGAGATTGACGCGATCTCGCCCATCGCATCGACGCGGGCGAGCTGCCCCCTGTCCTCGTAGAAGGCGATCAGGGGCGCTGTTTGTTCGTGGTAGGCGCCGAGGCGCGCGCGCACGGTTTCTGCATTGTCGTCCGCGCGGCGCTTGAACTCCATGCTCTGACAATTGTCGCAGGCGCCCGCGTTGGCAGGCACCTTGAAGCTGTCGTGGTAGCCCTCGCCGCAATTGGCGCAGGTGAAGCGGCCCGAAACGCGCCCGACCATCGCTTCGTCGTCGACCTCGAGGCTGATCGCGGCATTGATCTTCTGATCGGACGCCATCAGCAGCGTATCGAGCGCCGCGGCCTGGGCCGTCGTGCGCGGGAACCCGTCAAGGATGACCCCGTTGGCGACATCGTCGTCAGCGAGCCTGTCCTTGAGGACAGCGAGCACGATCTCGTCGGAGACAAGCTCGCCGGCCTCCATCACCGCCCTGGCCTGCTTGCCTGCGTCCGTGCCCTTCGCGACGGCCGCGCGCAGCAGATCGCCGGTGGAGAGCTGGACAAGGCCGAAGCGCTCCTCGAGCACTCTGGCCTGGGTGCCTTTCCCGGCGCCCGGAGGGCCGAGAAGGATCAGAACAGGCGCGCCTGTCGGGGTGTTTTCAACGTCCAACATCCGATCAGGCCCGGTTCATGCGGTTGTCGATGAGGTCGTCGACAACGGCCGGTTCTGCGAGCGTTGAGGTATCTCCGAGTGATCCGTAGTCGTTTTCGGCGATTTTGCGCAGGATTCGGCGCATGATTTTGCCGGATCGGGTTTTTGGCAGGCCGGGGGCCCACTGGATGAGGTCGGGGGCGGCGATCGGGCCGATCTCGGTGCGAACCCATGTGCGGAGCTCTTTTTTCAGCTCATCGGTCGGTTCTACACCGTTCATTAAGGTCACGTAGCAATAAATGCCCTGACCTTTGATGTCGTGCGGGTAGCCCACAACCGCGGCTTCGGCCACCGCCACGTGGGCGACCAGCGCGCTTTCCACTTCGGCCGTCCCCATGCGGTGGCCGGAGACGTTGATCACGTCGTCGACGCGGCCCGTGATCCAGTAGTAGCCATCGCTGTCGCGCCGGCAGCCATCACCGGAGAAGTAATAGCCTTTGTAATCAGAGAAATACGTCTTCTCGAAGCGTTCATGGTCGCCCCAGACGGTGCGCATCTGGCCGGGCCAGCTGTCCTTGATCGCCAGCACGCCCTCGGCCTCGACCGTGTCGAGCTCGGCGCCCGATTGCGGGTCGAGCACCACCGGTTGCACGCCGAAGAAGGGCTTGGTCGCGGAGCCGGGCTTGGTGGCGATCGCGCCCGGTAGCGGGGTGATCAGGTGGCCGCCGGTCTCGGTCTGCCAGAAGGTGTCGACGATCGGGCAGCGGCCGCCGCCGACCTTGTCGTTGTACCAGTTCCAGGCCTCGGGATTGATCGGCTCGCCGACCGTTCCGAGCAGGCGCAGGGAGCTGAGGTCGTGCTTCTCGACCCACTCGTCGCCCTGGCCCATCAGGGCGCGGATCGCGGTGGGGGCGGTGTAGAACTGGTTGACCTTGTGCTTGGCGCAGACCTCCCAGAAGCGGCCGGCATCGGGGTAGGTCGGCACGCCCTCGAACATGATCGTCGTGGCGCCGTTGGCCAGCGGCCCGTAGACGATATAGCTGTGCCCCGTCACCCAGCCGACATCGGCGGTGCACCAGAAGACGTCGCCGTCGTGGTAGTCGAACGTGTACTGGTGGGTCATCGCGGCATAGACGATGTAGCCGCCCGAGCTGTGCACGACGCCCTTGGGCTGGCCGGTGGAGCCCGAGGTATAGAGGACGAAGAGCGGGTCTTCCGCGTTCATCTCGACAGGGGCCTGGTGGTCATCGGCTTCGAGGCGCAGCTCGTTGTAATCGTGGTCGCGGCCCTCGATCCAGGTGGTCTGGTCGCCGGTGCGGCGCACGACCAGGAGGTTGCATTGGTGCGTGACATGGAGCAGGGCCGCGTCGCAGTTGGACTTCAGCGGCGTCTTGCGGCCGCCGCGCGGCGCGTGATCGGCGGTGATGACAAGCTTGGCGTCGCAGCCGTTGATCCGGGCGGCGAGCGCGTCCGAGGAGAAGCCGGCGAACACGATGGAATGGATCGCGCCGATGCGGGCGCAGGCGAGCATGGCGTAGGCGGCTTCGGGGATCATCGGCAGGTAGAGGATGACGCGGTCGCCCTTGCCGACACCCAGCCCCTCGAGGATGTTGGCCATCTTGCAGACTTCGGAGTGCAGCTCACGGTAGGTGATGTGCTTGGCCGGAGTGCTGGGATCGTCCGGTTCCCAGATGATCGCGGTCTGGTCGCCGCGCGTGGCGAGATGCCGGTCGACGCAGTTGGCGCAGACGTTCAGCGTGCCGTCCTCGAACCAGCGGATGTCGATGTTGCCGGGCTCAAACGACGTGTTCTTCACCTTCGTGTAAGGCTTGATCCAGTCAATCCGCTTGCCCTGCTCCCCCCAGAACGCGGCTGGATCCGAAACAGACGCACCGTACAAACGCTCATAAGACGAAGCGTCAATATGCGCAGAGGCGGCAAAACTTTCCGGAATAGGGCGTGTCTGAGGTGCGGCGGTTGCGGGCTTGTCTTGATCGGCCATGAGGGTCCTCCCGGGGATGAGTTGCGCTACGGTTGGCGGGCGGTTCGTCACGTGGCATTGACCCAGATCAACCCGCGACACCCCGACATCACGCTGACAAGGATTACACAGCCGACGGTCAATGCATAAGTAAGCATCTCTTTTTGATTGTTTTTTATGTCAATTCATTCACTTCAAAATGACCTATCTGTAAATTATCCAATTGCATGACATCGTTTTTGCAAGGTTTTTCAGGCACCTGCCCATTAACCAAAGCATTCAAGCCGAGGTCCGGCAGCGGGGGCCACCGCCCAGTGAACGTCCTCGCCTGCCTGCCACAGGTGAAAACTGTCGCACCAAACCACGCGCGGGCAGTAGCGCCCCCAACCGGGCGGGAGCGCAGACCGAAGCGCAAGTTCCTATCCGTGATCGGGGGTGCGATTCGGCGAGAGGCGCCCACCGGGCAGTGCCAAGGCGTCGAATCCGCCGGCTTGCAAGCGCGCCCAAAGGTGCGATGCTTGAGACGCGGATTGACACCGCAGGCAACCGCAGGCGGCGCGATGGCCGAGACCAAACAAGCGACGGGCGTGCGCATCCGGGTGCGCGGCCAGGTTCAGGGTGTTGGCTTCCGCCCGTTTGTCTGGGCGGCTGCGCAGAAACTGAATCTGACGGGGCGCGTCCTGAACGACAGCTCCGGGGTCCTGATTGAAGCGCACGGTGATGCCGATGGCCTGGCACGCCACATCGCGGCACACGCCCCGCCGCTTGCGCGGATCGACAGCATCGACATGGAAACTGATGCACACCTGCCAGAGTCGGATCGCTTCGTCATCGCGGCCTCGGCGGGAGGCGCCGCCGACACGCGCGTCACACCAGATGCCGCCGTTTGTCCGGAATGCACCGAAGAGATCCGCGACCCATCAGAACGTCGCGCGCACTACGCTTTCGCCAATTGCACCCATTGCGGACCACGCTTTTCGATCCTGCGCGACTTGCCTTACGATCGCGCACATACCTCGATGTCCCCCTTCCAGCTGTGCGCCGAATGCACGGCCGAATACGAGGACCCGGCCGACCGACGCTTTCACGCCCAACCCATCGCCTGCCCGGCCTGCGGCCCTCAGCTATGGCTGGAGGTACATGGCAAGCCGGCACCAGCGGACGGAATTGTCGCGGCGGCCTCCCTCCTCAGGGCGGGCAAGATCCTCGCAATCAAAGGGATCGGCGGTTTTCATCTCGCGTGCGACGCAACGGACCGTACGGCCATTGCAACGTTGCGCGCACGTAAGCACCGCCCCGGCAAGCCCCTCGCGCTCATGGCCACCCTCGAAACAATCCGCGCCCACGCAAACCCGTCGCCCGCCGAGATCCGGATGCTGTTGGATCCCGCATCGCCGGTCGTGCTCCTTCGCAGGGCAAGAAACGACTTGCCGGAAGATCCGGCGCCGGGCCTTGACACCCTCGGCTGGATGCTGCCCTACACACCCCTGCATCTCTTGCTCCTCGATCGCCTAGGCCGTCCGCTTGTGATGACCTCCGGCAACCTCTCCGGAGCGCCACAGGTGATCGACAACGAAGACGCACGAAAGAAGCTCGCCCCCTTCGCCGACGCGTTTCTCATGCACGACCGCGACATCGTGCGGCGCCTTGATGATGGGGTGGAGGCCGAGGGGCACGCGGGCCCGTTTGTGCTTCGTCGCGGTCGCGGCCGCGCACCGGAGCCGCTGGCCCTGCCGGAGGGGCTGCAAGAGGCCGAGCCGGGCTTTGCATGGGGCGGCGAAATGAAAAGCGCCTTCTGCATGACGAAAGGCGGATCCGCCCTGCTTTCCCACCACCTCGGCGACCTGAGCGGGGCGGAGAGTTGGGATGAATATCAAGCCGCAACAGAAGACTACGCGGATCTCTTCGAGCATGAAGCGAGATGGCACGCCTGTGACCTGCACCCGGAGTATCGGCCATCACGGGCGGCGGAGCGCCAATCGACGGAGCGCGGCGTGCCGCTCTACCCCGTGCAGCATCACCACGCGCATCTTGCGAGCGCCCTTGTCGAGCATGGCCACCCTGCGGGCGGCGGTCGCGTTGTTGGCCTGATCCTCGATGGCCTGGGCTTGGGCGCCGACGGCACGATCTGGGGCGGCGAGGTCTTGCTGGGTGACTACTCCGGCTACGAGCGGATCGCATGGCTCTCACCCGTGCCGCTCCTGGGCGGCGATGCCGCGAACAAGGAGCCGTGGCGGCCCCTGCTCGCCCACCTCGATGCCGCGGGCCTCGGCGGGCGCGCCGATGCGATGCTTCCCGATGCGCCCCGCGCGCTCCTCCGCCGCGCGGCCACCGCCGGGATCAACGCTCCACTGACGTCGTCTGCGGGGCGCCTCTTCGATGCAGTGTCTGCGGCGCTTGGGCTGGTGCGCGGCGCACAATGCTACGAGGGCGAAGCTGCCATGCGCCTGGAGGCCCTGGCTCGCAAGGCACCCAGAACAGCGGGCGCCTACCCTATTGGAACAGAAGCGACCCACGGCCCTATCGCGACAGACGCGTTCTGGCACGCGCTGATCAACGACCTCGCATCAGGCACCGCGCCGGAGATCATCGCCTACAGGTTCCACGCCGGTCTCGCGTGCGCCTGCACCGCGCGCGCGCGCGCTTTGGTGGAGGACGGGTCTGCCGTGGCTGTGGCACTGTCCGGCGGGTGCTTCCAGAATGCCCTTCTGCTCGAATGCGCACTCGACGGGCTGACGGACCTGCCGACAATCACCCATCGTCGCGTCCCAGCAGGCGACGGCGGGCTCGCACTCGGACAGGCTGCAATCGGCGCAGCGAGCCACGGCGCGAACGGATAGAAAAAGCGCCTAAAGGCGTATGAGAGCTACGCTAATTGCCATGGAATAGAACTTTCCACGTGGTGGTGGGAGCGGTCACGAACCTCTCATGATATGGATCAATCCGCACCTTTTCCTGCCCGCAAGCCACTGAAAGAAATGCACTATCGCATATGTGTCGCATGCTCGACCATTGGCTTTGGGGCGCGCGCATCCCTCCCGCGATACTTGCTCAAGCCCCGGAGTGCGCGAGCGCTCCGGCCCGCAATTACAAGTGGAGGAGGCCGCTTTGAGCCAGATCGAAACCTTCTACGACGTGATGCGCCGGCAGGGGATCACCCGCCGAAGCTTCATGAAATACTGCTCTCTGACCGCGTCAGCGCTCGGCCTCGGCCCGGCCTTCGTGCCACAGATCGCCCACGCGATGGAAACCAAGCCGCGCACACCGGTGATCTGGGTGAACGGACTGGAATGCACCTGCTGCTCGGAAAGCTTCATCCGCGGCGCGCATCCGCTCGCCAAGGATGTCGTGCTGTCCATGATCTCGCTCGACTACCAGCACGTGCTGATGGCTGCGGCCGGTCACGCCGCAGAAGCCGCGCTCGAAGAGAGCATCGAGAAGTACAAGGGCAACTACATCCTCGCCGTCGAGGGCAACCCGCCGCTCAACGAAGACGGGATGTTCTGCATTTCCGCCGGCAAGCCCTTCGTCGAGAAGTTGCGCCATGTCGCCAAGGACGCGAAGGCGGTGATCAGCTGGGGGGCCTGCGCCTCCTATGGCTGTGTGCAGGCCGCCGCGCCTAACCCGACGCAGGCGACTCCGGTGCACAAGGTCATCACCGACAAGCCGATCATCAAGGTGCCCGGCTGCCCGCCGATCGCCGAGGTCATGACCGGCGTCATCACCTACATGCTCACCTTCGAGCGGATGCCGGAGCTGGACCGCCAGGGCCGCCCGGCGATGTTCTACGGCCAGCGCATCCACGACAAGTGCTACCGCCGCCCTCATTTCGACGCTGGCCAGTTTGTCGAGGCGTGGGACGACGAGAACGCACGCAAGGGCTACTGCCTCTACAAGATGGGCTGCAAGGGCCCGACCACCTACAACGCCTGCTCCACCATCGGCTTCAACGAGGGCGTCAGCTTCCCGATCCAGTCTGGCCACGGCTGCATCGGCTGCTCGGAGGACGGCTTCTGGGACAAGGGCACGTTCTACGACCGGGTGACGGACCTGACCCAGTTCGGCGTGGAAAGCTCGGCCGACAAGGTCGGCATGGCCGCGGCTGGCGTTGTCGGCGGCGCGGTGGCGATGCATGCCGCCGTTTCCGCCCTGCGCTCGGCCCAGCGCAAGACCCAAGACAAGCGCGAGGAGGCGTAGGACATGGTCGTGCAAACACCCAATGGCTTCGGCCTCGACAACTCAGGCAAGCGCATCGTCGTTGACCCGGTGACCCGCATCGAAGGCCACATGCGCTGCGAAGTGAACGTGGATGACGAGGGCATCATCCGCAACGCCGTCTCGACCGGCACGATGTGGCGCGGCCTCGAAGTGATCCTGAAGGGCCGCGACCCGCGCGACGCGTGGGCCTTTACCGAACGGATCTGCGGCGTCTGCACCGGCACGCACGCGCTGACGAGCGTCCGTGCGGTCGAGGATGCGCTGGGGATCGAGATCCCCGACAATGCGAACTCCATCCGCAATATCATGCAGCTCAATCTGCAGATCCACGACCACATCGTGCATTTCTACCACCTGCACGCACTCGATTGGGTCAATCCCATCAATGCCTTGCGCGCCGATTCGAAAGCGACAAGCGAGCTGCAGCAGGCGGTGAGCCCGAGCCACCCGATGTCGTCTCCCGGCTATTTCCGGGATGTGCAGAACCGGTTGAAGAAATTCGTTGAAAGCGGCCAGCTCGGCCTCTTCAAGAACGGATACTGGGACAACCCGGCCTATCTTCTGCCGCCCGAGGCGGACCTGATGGCCACGACCCACTACCTCGAGGCGCTCGACCTGCAGAAGGATATCGTGAAGATCCACACGATCTTCGGCGGCAAGAACCCGCATCCGAACTGGCTCGTGGGCGGTGTGCCCTGCCCGATCAACGTGCATTCCACCGGTGCAGTCGGCGCGATCAACATCGAGCGGCTGAACATGGTCAGCTCGATCATCGACCGCTGCATCGAGTTCAACAAGAACGTCTATATCCCGGACGTCATCGCCATCGGCGGGTTCTACAAGAACTGGCTCTATGGCGGCGGGCTCTCGTCCCAGGCCGTGATGGCCTACGGCGATATCCCCGAGCACGCCAACAACTTCGCCGCCGAGCAGCTCCACCTGCCCCGTGGCGCGATCGTCAACGGCAACCTCGACGAGGTGCAGGACGTTGACGTTCGTGACCCCGAGCAGGTGCAGGAATTCGTCGATCACTCGTGGTACGATTATGGCGAACCCGGCAAGGGCCTGCATCCGTGGGATGGCGTGACCGAGCCGAACTTCGAGCTGGGCCCCAACATGAAGGGCACACGCACCAACATCGAAGAGATCGACGAAGCCGCGAAATACTCGTGGATCAAGGCGCCACGCTGGCGGGGCCACGCGATGGAGGTGGGCCCGCTGGCGCGCTACATCGTGGGCTACGCCTCCGGCCACGAGGACATCACCAACCAGGTCACCGGCCTTCTGAAAACGATGGACCTGCCGGTCGATGCGCTCTTCTCGACCCTCGGCCGCACGGCGGCGCGGGCGCTCGAGAGCGAGTATTGCGGACGCCTGCAGAAGTACTTCTTCGACAAGCTCGTCACCAACATCAAGAACGGCGACGAGAACACCGCCAATGTGGCCAAGTGGGATCCCTCGACATGGCCGAAGGAGGCCAAGGGCGTGGGCATGTCAGAGGCGCCACGCGGCGCGCTCGGCCACTGGATCCGCGTCAAGGACGGGCGCATCGAGAACTACCAGTGCGTCGTGCCGACCACGTGGAACGGAAGCCCGCGCGACAGCAAGGGCAATATCGGCGCGTTCGAAGCTTCGCTTCTCAACACCAAGATGGAGCGCCCCGAAGAGCCCGTCGAAATCCTGCGCACCCTGCACAGCTTCGACCCGTGCCTGGCCTGCTCCACCCACGTCATGTCGCCTGATGGCGACGAACTGACCACCGTCAAAGTCCGCTAAGGAGAGCGATCATGTTGAGACCTTCCATCCTCGCCCTGCTCGCCTCAACCGGCGCAGCGCTCGCACACCCCGGTCACGACGCGGCCGTCGCAGACGGGGCGGCCCACTGGTTCACCCAACCGGATCACTGGATCGTCCTGGCACTCGTCGCGCTCGTGATCACGGAGGGTGCACGCCGGGTGCTGCGCCATCGTCGACGCGCCCACAAGGACGCGTGAGGGACACGCCATGACAATGGACACCGATCCCGACACACTGGAGGCTGGCGTCACCGCGCGCGCGCCCTCCGATGGCGCGACGATCCACAACCCGCGGGACGGGGTGGAGATCCTCCCCTCCTCCGCCCTCACCGGCGATGCAACGGCAGCGGACCTCGAGTCGATCCGCCGCCGCACCTCCGTCTATGTCTACGAGGCACCGGTACGGATCTGGCACTGGATAAACGCGCTCGCGATCCTTGTGCTGTGCATCACCGGCTACCTGATCGCCTTTCCCCTGCCTTCGATGCAGGCGGGTGAGGCCGTGCACCAGTTCACCTTCGGCTACATCCGGTTTGCCCACTTCGCCGCGGCGATGATCATGACGATCGGCTTCTTCGGGCGGATATACTGGGCCTTCGTGGGCAATCACCATGCCAAGCAGCTGTTCTACATTCCGGTGTGGAACCGCCATTGGTGGAAAGAAGTGTTCTTCGAGCTGCGCTGGTACGCCTTCATGGAAAAGGAGCCAAAGAAATACGTGGGCCACAACCCGCTAGCGCAGATGGCGATGTTCTTTTTCATGACCTGCGGGCTGACCTTCATGATCGTCAGCGGCATGTCGCTCTATGCCGAGGGGCTGGGCGCCGATCACTGGCTCTCGACGCAAACCGCGCCAGTGATGAATCTGGTGGGCTCGTCGCAGACGATGCACTCGCTGCATCATCTCGGGATGTGGGCGATCCTCGTCTTCGTCATCATCCACATCTACGCGGCCATCCGCGAAGACATCATGTCGCGCCAATCCATGGTCTCGACGATGATCTCCGGTCACAGGACCTTCAAGGATGATCGCGTCGACTGAAAAAAGCGCTAAGAATCAACACGGCGCATCCTCAGGGGCGCGCCGTGTTGATTTCTGGCAGGTCTCTTTCCAGCGCGGCGCAGGATCGGAAGCAGACCGGACAAATTGCGCATTTGATCTGTGTCAATTCGTGGATCCCGCTCCCTCCCGTATCCCGGAGTCCAGAGCACTGGCAGTTTCGCTGTCGCTGCAAGCCAGGCACGGTCACTCTCTGACCGGCCCTGCGACGGGAGGACAGTATGAGTACGCCACGCACCCTGATCCTTGGGATCGGGAACGTTCTTTGGGCCGATGAAGGCTTTGGCGTCCGCTGCGTCGAACATCTGAGCGAGAAGTGGCATTTCGATGAGGGCGTGCACGTCATGGATGGCGGCACGCAGGGCCTCTACCTGCTGCCGTTTCTCGAAGAAGCCGACGCGCTGATCGTCTTTGACGCGGTCGACTACGGGCTCGAGCCCGGCAAGCTCAAGATCGTCGAGGGTGACGACGTGCCGAGCTTCATGGGCGCCAAGAAGATGAGCCTGCACCAGACCGGCTTTCAGGATGTCATCGCAACCTCCGAGCTGATGAATTGCCGCCCTGAGAAGCTTGTGTTGATCGGGTGCCAGCCCGAAGAGCTGGAGGATTACGGCGGCGGCCTGCGCGACATCGTCGCCGCACAGATTGCACCGGCCATCGGCATCGCGCTCGACATCCTGAGCGGCTGGGGCATCACCCCGCGCGAAGGGCGCAACGACACGCCCGATCTCGCCGATCCCGCCATCCGCCACGGCGCCTACGAGGCCGGTCGCCCGTCCGAGGATGACGCCTACCGCAAGGGCGACGACCGCTTCCTGCCCGGCACCGCCCGCGTGCCTCACGTAGCGGGGGAATAGGCCATGTGTCTCGGCGTGCCCATGCAGATCCTGTCGTCCGACGGCATCGTCGGGCGTGCCCGCGACGGCGCGCAGGTGCGCGAGATCGACCTTTCGCTCGTCGGCGACATCCCGGACGGCACCTGGGTACTGACCTTCCTCGGGGCCGCCCGCGAGGTGCTTGACCCTGATGAAGCCGCCAAGATCACCGCCGCTCTGCGCGGCCTCGATGCGCTGATGCACGGCGGCGACCTCGGGTCTGCCTTCGCCGATCTCGAGGCGCGCGAGCCCGAGCTGCCCCCGCACCTGCAATCCGCCCGCGATGCGGGCCGCACCTTCGGCTAAGCGCCCGGCGCGCGCCACGACAGGAGATCTTCATGCCGACGCACCCCCTCCTCACACGCCTGACGGACGAGATGGGCTGGCCGCATCTCGATACCGTCGCCGCGATGGAAGCCTTCACCCAGGCCCCCGGCGTGCACGTGCTCTTCGTGCCCGGCGATCCCGCGCGCAACCTCGAGACCTGCGATGTCGCCGTGATCCTGCCCGAGTTGAAAATGACGTTTCAGGGCGCCTTTGACTGTGCCTTGGTGGGCGATGCGATCGAGGAGCCCGTGCGCAAGGCGGCAGACGTCTACAAGACGCCGTCTCTGTTGTTTTTTCGCGAGGGCGCGTTCATCGGCGGGATCCCCAAGGTGCGCGACTGGGACGACTACATGGAGCGCATCCAGCACATCCTCGCCACCCCTGCCACGCAAGCCGCGGAGTAACACATGTCCGATTTCGTGATCCCGCCCGTTGGCTTTGGCCCCGGCTCCCAGCCCGCCCCCGAGGGCGAGCTCGAGTACATGCCGATGCCGCAGGAGATGCGGACCTTCGAGGCATCGGCGCCCTATCTCGAGGACACCGGGCACCTGCGCCCGGCGCTCGCGATCATCGAGGAACTGGCCGCGATGGCCGCGCGCGTGGCCGAGGAAGGCCGCAGCGAAAGCATCGACCTCGCGCCGCTCGACCATGACAACCGCGCCCTCGTACACGAGGTTATGGGCCACGGCGAAGTGTCGGCCAAGATCCGCGGCATCCCTGCCGTAGCTGTGCAAGAGAGCGTGTTTGCAGGGGTCTGGGCGCTGGCGGGTTCCAAGCTCGACCGCGTCGAGGTAGCCGCCTTTCCATGGCGCGCGACGCTCAATGCCTTTGCTCCCGAGCGCGCGGGCACCGGAAAAGACACGCCGCGCGGCGCCGGCGTTGTGAACGCGCCGCCGGTCCTGTCGGAGCTCATGGACAAATCCGCCGCCTACGCGCCGGGCGACCCTGTCCATGTCGTCAACCTCTCGCTCCTGCCCCATACCGAGCAGGATCTCGCGTGGCTCGACGCAGCGCTTGGCGTCGGCGCCGTCACGATCCTGTCGCGCGGCTATGGCAATTGCCGAGTCACGGCAACCGCCCTGCCCCATGTCTGGCGCGTGCAGTTCTTCAACTCGATGGACACGCTGATCCTTGACACGCTGGAGGTCACCACAATGCCCGAGGTCGCCCTCGCCGCGCCGGAAGACCTGCGCGACAGTGCCGAACGCCTGCTCGAGGTGCTGGAGGCGATTCGATGAACGGCCCGGTCTCATTCGGAACCGGGTTCGAGGGCTCCTTCGGCGGTGATCTGACACGGATCAGCCCGCAGGCGGTGATGGAGTGCAAGATCTGCTGGAATGCCTACGATCCGGCGATCGGCGATGACACGCGGCAGGTCCTGCCCGGGACAGCTTTCCGCGATCTGCCCGACGACTGGACCTGCCCGCATTGTTCCGGTGACCGCGCCCAGTTCATGGTGCTGCGCGACCCCGGCGCCGAGGGCGTGGCCGAAGCCGACCGCATTGCCTCGGAGGCCAGAAAACTGGAAACGGACTTCACCGAAATCTGGAACGGCAAGATGCGCGACGTGCCGCTCGTCAACCCGCTGCTGCACGTGCAAGCTGTCGGATTTCGCGCCTACGAGGGGCGTGCGCTAGGTGTGCTCGTCAGCCCCTGGTTCATGAATCTCATCTTGCTGCCCGGAGAGGGCGAAGACTGGTCGGGACTGACCTCGGGTGCCAAGGAGATCCTGTCTTTTCCTTCGGGCGACTACGAGTTCATCCACAACACGCGCGAGATGGTCGGGGGCTACAAAGCCTGCTCGCTCTTCTCGCCGATGGGCGAGTTCCGCACCCAGGCTCAGGCTGTCGACGTCGCCCAAGCCGTGATGCTTGCCCTCTTTGACGAAGAGAACCGGGCCGAAACAGACCGCGCCGCGGACATCCGCGCCGCGCGCGAAGCCGACCTCGTCCAGACAGCGGCCGAGGATGACGCTGCGTCAGCCGCCCAGTCTACTATCGAAACGCTGAGCGGCGCCCCCTCGCGAAGGTCGGTCATCTCGGTTGGGTTGGCGGAAGATGAAGATCCGGCAGCACGGGCGGAAGGGGCGATCAAATGAGTCTCGAGCTCCCGGATCAAATACGCTCGGATCAATCCTCGGTTCTGGAGATCGACAGCGCCCCATTGATCCTCAAGCGAACGGCCCGGCCAGTGGCGCGTGGGCGCCTATCAGTCACACCCGCCCAGCAACTGCCAATCACGGAACTTGTCGTCGGCAAGCCGGTCGAGGAGGTCGTGGAACTCGTGCCCCGGCTCTTTTCGCTGTGCCGTGCCGCGCAATCGACGGCTGTGCGCCATGCCCTGGATCTAGCCTTGAGCGAGGACGCCGCGTTGGATCTGCGCCGCGAGGTTTTGCGCGAGCATATGGCCAAGCTCTGCCTGCACTGGCCGGTGCGTCTCTGTCAGCCAGTGCGCCCGCTTCCGCAAGGCTGGCAGGATGGCGCCGGGGTTGCGTACGCGCTCTTCGGCCCCGCTGAAACCCCACCGGAAACCGCCGCGGACACGGAAGCCTTCCTGCAGAGTAATCTCGGGGCCGCTCCACTCCTGCTAGGGATCGCCCGGTGCTTTGAAGACGGCATCGCCACGACCCCCTCTCTCGACGCGGTCACCCCGGAGCGCGCCTTTGAGCCCGTCGCCTGTGAGAACAGTGTCGCCGGGCGTCAGGCCCACCGGGTTTCGCTGCAGCACATCGAAGCAACGCGTGGCCGCGGGCCGCTCTGGCGGGCCTTCGCGCGTCTGTGGGACGTGGCCGATGCGCTGTCCCACAAGCTGCCCGAGCCCGTCTCGCATGCCCCCGGGCGCGCGCTCGTCTGCGCCGCTCGGGGTACCTATGCCGTTTCCGCCGAAGTCCGGGACGGAGTCGTCACCGCCTTCTCGCGCGTGACGCCGACGGATCACCTCATGGCCAAGGACGGTATTCTCTCGCACGCCCTTTCCACGCTTCCTGCGGACAGGGAGGGGCTGGCGCCGCTCCTGTTGGACATTCTCGATCCCTGCACACCCCTCCGCCTCAAGGAAGGTGTCGGCAATGCATGAGATGTCGCTCTGCGAAGGCATCCGCGAGGTCGTCGAGGCGCAGGCTGCGGCGCACAATGCCGCGCGCGTCACCCGGGTCCGTCTCGAGATCGGTCGCTTCGCAGGCGTGGAAAAACCCGCGCTCAGCTTCGCGTGGGACATCGTGATGCGCGGTTCCGTCGCCGAGGGGGCCGCGCTCGACATGCTCGATCTTCCTGCCACGGCGGCGTGCCTTGGCTGCGGAGAAACCGTTGAAATAGAAGACCGCTTCGCCCCCTGCCCGGAGTGCGGATCGGGTCAGCTCGTGCCCATTTCGGGCGATGAAATGCGGATCAAGGATCTGGAGGTCGTTTGAGATGTGTACCGTTTGCGGATGCGGGGATGCCAAGGTCGTCGGTCATTCCCATAACGAGGGGCATGCACAGTCCGATGCTCCGCCCTCGCACACCCACGCGCCCCACACCCATGCGGGCCACACACATGCGCCCCATACCCATGCGGGCCAAACACATCATGCGCCACACACGCACGCCCCTCACACGCTCGCGCCCCACGCAGCGCCCGCCACTGCGCCTGGAGCAAGCCGGGCCGGGGCACTCCCGCCCAGGCACAACGCCCCGAAGGGAAACAGTCACGAACGGCACGACTACGCACACTGGCTCGAAGACCTTTCGAGCGAGGAGACGCTGGCACAGGCCGCTCCGGAGCCCGCCACAACCTCAAAGTGCGTCGGAGCCTCCGACAATCATCACTACGGCACGGGCGCGGCCGGCGTGTCTGTCCCCGGGATGTCGCAAGCCCGTCTGATCGAGATCGAAACGGACATCCTGTCCAAGAACGATCGCTACGCGGCGGCGAACCGCGCCCACATGGCGGCGCGCGGGGTGCTTGGGGTCAACCTTGTCTCGTCGCCCGGCTCGGGCAAAACCACCCTGCTCTGCCGCACGATCGAGGCCCTGTCCAGCCAGCCGCTTGCGGTCATCGAAGGCGACCAGCAGACAGAGAACGACGCCAATCGTATCCGTGCGACAGGCGCCCGGGCGGTGCAGGTCAACACGGGAAAAGGCTGTCACCTCGACGCTCATATGGTCGGCCATGCGATGGAGACGCTGACCCTGGAAAACGGGTCGATCCTCTTCATCGAGAATGTCGGAAATCTCGTCTGCCCGGCCGCGTTCGATCTCGGCGAGGCCGCCAAGGTGGCGGTGCTGTCGGTCACGGAGGGTGAAGACAAGCCCCTGAAATATCCAGATATGTTCACTGCATCTCGGCTCGCGCTCCTCAACAAGGTGGATCTTGCGCCGCATTGCGACGTCGATCTCGACCTCTACGAGGCCAATCTGCGCCGTGTGAACCCGACGATCGACATCATCCGCATCTCTGCCCGGACGGGTCAGGGGATGGCAGCCTGGGCCGGGTGGTTGCGCGCGCAGCTTGCCGCCAAGCAAGCCCTTGCCGCACAGCGCGAGCCTGCGGAGTAGATCGTGGCTCCCGCCGCTCTCCCCACTGTCCTGATCGCCTGCGCGGATCGCTCGGCGCGGACAACGATGGCGGAGGCGCTTTCGGGCCTTGCCGACGTGGTCGTGACGCGGGACGAGGGCGAGAGCCTCCGCGCCCTGCACGAGCACGACATTCAGGCGGTGGTCTGTGGCCCGTGTCCGAAGGGAGCGACCTGTATCACGCTCTTGTCCCGGGTTGCCGAGGGTTGGCCCGAGGTGCAGCGGCTCCTCGTCGGCTCGGCGGAGTCCGAAGACCTGGCCGAAGCCGTAAACGAAGCGCATGTCCACCAGTTCCTCGCATTGCCCATATCCGAAGCGCAGCTGCGCCTCGCCGTGGCTGCCGCGTGCCGCGCGTTCCGGCTTGCGCGGGAAAACAGCCGACTAGCGCTTGAAGCGAAGATGCGGGCTCCCGGGCATCGGCCCGAGCCGCGGCGCGAGGTCGAGGCCCTTGCCGACGGTATAGCGTTCGATGCGATCCTACGTGTGTCGGGGTCGCCGATGAACGGCGTCATTGCTCAGGCGGCCCGGCTTGCGTCGTATGACGTGCCGGTGTTGCTGCGCGGTGAAGCGGCCACGGGCAAAGGGGTCCTCGCCCGCGCGATCCACCGCACATCCTTGCGCTCCGACCGCCCGTTTCACACGCTCGATGCGGCTGGCTTGCCGGATACGGCCCTTCAGCTTGAGCTCTTTGGCGCCCGTCACGGGGCGTTGCCGGGAATGGCATCCTCCCGCACGGGGCTGATGACCCGCGCCCACCGGGGAACGCTCTTTCTCGATCATGTGGAGACGCTGTCGCCCGAGATGCAACTGGCGCTTCTGCGTACGCTGCGCGACGGTGTCGTCCGACCGCTGGGAAGCCCCGAGAGCCAGCCAGCCCAGCCGCGATTGATCGCCGGTTGCGCGACCGATCTTGCGGCAGAGGTCGCTGCCGGGCGGTTCCGGGCTGACCTGTGCTACGCATTGGGCGTCACCGAGCTGACGATCCCGCCCCTGCGCGACCGGGCCAGGGATATCCCCGCCCTCGCCGCGACACTCTTGTCCGAGATCTCGGTGTCCCACGCGAAGCCTGTCCATGGTTTCAGCCCCGATGCCCTTGCGTTTCTCGCGCGCTATGACTGGCCCGGCAATCTGGCCGAGCTGCGCAACGAGATCACGCGCATGCTGATCGCCGCGGAGGAGCCGGTGTTGGGCGCAGACCTCATTTCGCGCGCGATCCTGCAGAATGCTGCGCCGGAAAACGAGCCAGCCCCACTGCCGGAACGGGCCACGCAAGCGATCATGTCCGGCACGGGAACGCTCAAGGCACGGGTCGAAGACATCGAGGCGCGGATCCTGACCGAAACCCTGACGCGACTGAAGTGGAACAAGAGCCGCGCTGCGTCCGAGTTGGGGCTCAGCCGAGTCGGATTGCGGGCAAAGCTCGACCGCTACGGCTTGCGCCCACCCGATACAGATCCTTCCCGCAAGGCCGAGACGCATTCAGGCGGTCCGGACGGGGCGCGTGCAAAACAGGAGGAGACAGGCTCATGTGCCTAGGAATTCCCGGACAGATCGTGGCGATCACCGACGCCGCCCGGCAAATGGCAATGGCGGATGTCTCGGGCGTCCGCCGCGAGGTGAACGTGGCCTGCATCGCACGCGAGGACGCACCCCTCGAAAGCCTCCTGGGCACGTGGACACTGATCCATGTTGGCTTCGCGATGGCAGAGATCGACGCCGACGAGGCCGCCGCCACTCTCGAAGCGCTGGCCGATCTCGGCGAGGCGCAGGAAACGCTGGAGGCGATGGCCGAAGGCCGCGCAGCCCTGGAGGCAAGTCAATGAAATACGTTGAGGAGTTTCGTGATCCCGCTGCGGCACGCCGCCTTCTGTCTGCTATCGAGCGCGTCACGTCCGAGATCGGAGCCACGCGGGAGAACCCTGTCCGGATCATGGAGATCTGTGGCGGGCACACCCACGCGATCTTCCGCTACGGGCTGGATCGCCTGACGCCCGAAGGGCTCGAGTTCATCCACGGGCCGGGGTGCCCCGTCTGTGTGCTGCCGATGAGCCGCGTCGACGAGTGTATCGAGATCGCCGAACGGCCAGAGGTCATCTTTACCACCTTCGGCGACGCGATGCGCGTGCCCGGCACCCGAAAGTCGCTGATGCAGGCCAAGGCGGATGGGGCCGATATCCGTATGGTCTACTCGCCGCTCGACGCGATGGAGATCGCCCGGCGCAACCCCGAGCGCGAGGTTGTTTTCTTCGGGCTCGGCTTCGAGACAACGACACCGTCAACGGCGCTTTCAATTCAGGCCGCCGCGCGCGAGGGATTGAAGAACTTCTCTGTCTTCTGCAACCACATCACGGTTCCGCCGCCGATCCGGGTGCTGCTGTCGGATCCGGACATGCTGCTCGACGGTTTCGTTGGCCCTGGCCACGTGTCGATGGTGATCGGGACGCATCCTTACGATTTTGTCGCCGAAGAGTTCGGCAAGCCGATCGTCGTGGCGGGGTTCGAGCCGCTGGATCTCTTGCAATCGGTCTTGATGGTGCTCCGCCAGATCCGCGACGGACGAGCCGAGGTGGAAAACCAGTATGCACGGGTCGTGCCGGAGAACGGCAATCCGGTGAGCATCGCGGCAATCGCGGACGTCTATGAAGCGCGCCCGGCGTTCGAGTGGCGCGGATTGGGCGAGATCGACGCCTCCGGCCTCCAGATCCGCACTCCATATGCCGCGTGGGACGCCGAAGCCAAGTTCGGGATCGGGTACGGTGCCGGGCGTCCGCGTGCCGTGGCCGAGCCCGAAGGCTGTGCATGTGGCGCCGTCATGACCGGGAAGATCAAGCCGACGGCCTGCCCTCAGTTCGGGGCGGGCTGCACACCCGAGATGCCGCTCGGTGCGCTGATGGTCAGCTCCGAAGGGGCATGCGCAGCTTACTACCAATACGGCGGCGCACGAGTTGCAGCCGAGTGACCACAGCGCGCGTACCGGAAGGCAAATCGGGCCAACCCTCTGTTCGGATGGACGGGGCGGGCAGGTATTTGGACCAAGATGAAAGGCAGAGGCCGAGATGGATGGAAGCCGGATGAGAGCGGAGACAGTGACGCTGTCCCATGGCGGCGGCGGGAAGGCCATGCGCGACCTGATCGACAGTGTTTTCACATCGGTGTTTGCGCCAGAGAGTGACGAGGATCAGGCCCGTTTGTCTGACGCCGCGCTGTCTGAACCGGGCGCGCGGCTGGCCATGACGACAGACAGTTTTGTTGTGACGCCGGTGGAGTTTCCGGGCGGCGACATCGGCACGCTCGCCGTATGCGGGACCGTCAATGACCTTGCGGTCGGCGGGGCGCGTCCGCTTTGGCTCTCTGCGGCGTTCATCATCGAGGAGGGCTGCGAGGTCGCTTTGCTGCGAAGGATCGTTGCCTCCATGGCGCGAGAGGCAGCGCAGGCCGGGGTCAGCATCGTGACGGGGGATACCAAGGTTGTCGGGCGTGGGGGGGCGGATACCGTCTTTGTCACTACGACGGGTGTGGGGGTTATTCCGCCGGGGCGGGATATTGCAGCATACAGGATCGCCCCGGGCGACGTAGCGATCGTGAGTGGCGTGCTGGGGGATCATGGCGCGACGATCCTTGCCGCGCGGGGAGACATGGCACTGAGCTCTGATCTCGTCTCGGATTGCGCCGGTCTGGGGCACCTGATGGAGGCGGTCTTGCGTGCGTCACCCGGATGTCGGGCCGCGCGCGACGCGACACGCGGTGGTCTGGCGTCGGCCCTCAACGAAATGGCGCAGGCGGCCGGGGTCGCGATCGAGATCGACGAAGAGGCGCTGCCGCTTCGGAGCGAAGTCCGCGGGATGTGCGAAATCCTCGGGCTCGACCCGCTCTATCTGGCCAATGAGGGGACGTTGGTGACTTTCGTGCCGCCTGAGGAGGCTGAAGCGGCGCTCGGGGCCATGCGTTCGAGGCCCGAGGGACGCGCCGCGTGTATCATTGGACAGGCCACGGAGGGGGTTCCGGGACGGGTCAGCATGCGGACCCTGTTTGGCGGTGTCCGCCTCGTGGATATGCTCGTTGGCGAGCAATTGCCCCGCATTTGCTAAGACTGGGCGCGCGGGGGAACCGGGCGGCTTCCCCGCTGAAGGCAACGCCAAACCCGTGCCGCGAGCCCCCTACGCGTAGCTGCGCAGATTCTTGATGAGTACAAGGGCCTCGTGGTCGCGACCGAAGGCAACGAGCCCGATACTGGTGATATCCTCCGGCCTTGGCCGGGCGCGCAGTAGCCGGCCAGAGGCACGAAACTGTGTGAATGGGATCTGCGCGTTTTGCCAGGTCGAGCCGGTTTCAAACCCGGCCTGATAGTACTGCCATGGCAGCCGCGTGCCGGTAGTGCGCACGTGGAGAAAGTAGCGTTCCCCGTTGCCCTTGACGGACAGCTCCAATCCGCGGCGGGACGGCGCGAGCCGCGTTAGCAGCTCCGACCGGACCTGGATGAACCCGCCGCGATTTGCCGTGCTCACCGAACCCGTGAGCCGAAGTGCGCCCCCCACGATGTCCGCCGCCCCCTCGGACACACCGCCCATGACTTGATCGCTCACGTAACGCCAGGGCGTTTCGGGGTCGGTGACGTAGTCTTTCGGCATGGCGTTTCCTCGCTGCGCCAACAGGACAAGGGCCGGGGCCAGCAGTATCGCGCGTCGGTGCACTCGCATGGGATTTCTACGCCTCCACGTTCATTCAGACGATCTCAATGATTTGGTGCGAAAGCGAAGCGAGTGTAGTCCAACGGGGGTCGCGATGAAGCCTGTGTCCATCAAGAACCGTCTGAAGATCGGCTTTGGAAGTCTCGCCGCGATTGTCTTGCTGCTAGCGGTAGCGGCGATCGGGAGCGCCGTTTTTCTCAAGGGCCAGTTCGATGCATCCTGGGCGAAGACGGAATCCGTCACCTCCGCCAATGCAATCGCCGAGGACATGTTTGAGGCTCAGATCGCCAAGGAACTCTACCAGCGCGATCCGAATGATGAGCTGGCCACCGAGGTTCGAAGCAACTTGGCCGAGATCCGGAGCGAAGTCGCGCGCATCAACGAGACCAACCTTCTGGATGCCGAGATGCTCGACAGGTTCGACAGGATCAGGTCCGCCACGGCAGCGTTCGAGCAGGGGTTCGATGAGATCGATGCCCTGCGCGGAGAACGCGCGGACACAATTGCAAAGATGTATGACCTGGGGGAGCGCACGCGAGAAACGCTGTCCACCCTGATGGATGCCGCGAACCGGGCTGGTGACGCCGGGCAAACCTTCAGTGCGGCGCGGGTGCAACAAGGGTTGTTGCAGGGGCAGGTTCTGATGGAGCGCTATGTCCTCACCTCGCTCCCTGAAACGTTCGACGCCGCGCAAGAGCTGCTTGGCGGTGCGGCTCAGCAACTCTCGTGGATGTCCACCATGTCCGGAGACAGAAACCGCGCGGAGCTGTTGAACCAGGCCGACGATCTGATGGAGCAGATTGAAGCCAACAACCAGAACATGCGGCTCGTTGCGGATCGTCAGGCGGCCCTCTTCGGATCCATCAATGAGCTCAGGATAGAAGTCGAGACGATGATGGACGAGATGGTGGACGGGCTTGTCGCCAAGCAATCGGAGACCAACCAGACTATCGAGGCAACATTTGCTCTGACGGCTGTTCTCATGGCCGCAGGTGCGGCTGTGGCGCTCGCATACGCGCTTTGGACAACACGTCAGACGATGCGCCAGATCAGCAAGGAATTCGATATCACACTGCACGCGGTTTCCGAGCTTTCCGGTGGCAATCTCGACATTGAAATCGCCGGGAAGGACCACGACACCGAACTTGGAAACATCGCCCGCGCACTCGAAATCTTCCGGTCGAAGAGTCAGGAAGCGGCTACGCTCGCACGGGAAAGCGAAGTCGTGAAAGCCCGCGCCCTTGCCGAAGAACAGCGCCGAGAGGAAGATGCCCGCTCCGCTGAGGCAAGCCGCAAGGCTGCCGAGCGCGAAGCGGGGGAGCGGCGCAAGAAAGAGATCTTCAACGCACTGAAGGACGCCGTGAGCAGCGTCGTGCGTTCTGCGGTTGCCGGCGACTTCTCGCAGCGCGTCTCCGCGTCGAACCTGGATCCCGAATTGCGGGGCTTGGCAGAGGACATCAATCGCCTGATGTCAAACGTCGAGCGTGGTCTCGAAGAGATCTCCAAGGTCAGTGCGCGCCTCGCCGAAGGAGACCTTCGCAACGGCATGGAGGGCCAATACGAGGGGACCTTCGAGGCGCTTCAACAGAACATCGACGCCATGATTGCCTCCCTGGGAAGCATCCTTGCTGAAGTCACGGACAAGGCGCGCGGCGTCGCGGGGCAGTCCGATGAGATGAAGCGGAGTGCCGAGGATCTTTCCAGACGCGCCGAAAGCCAGGCCGCCTCCCTGGAGGAAACGTCGGCAGCGATGACCGAGATCGCATCTTCGGCCGAAAGCAACGCTGCATCCGCGGCCGAAACCGATACCGCAGCGGCCTCGATGAACGAGGAGGCAGGGCGCGCCCGGGATGTGCTCGGGTCGACCATTTCCGCGATGCGCGACATTGAAGATGGATCCAAAGAGATCGAGGCGATCGTCGACGTTATCGAGGATATCGCTTTTCAGACCAACCTCCTTTCCCTGAACGCGTCGGTCGAGGCAGCGCGCGCGGGTGAAGCGGGCAAGGGCTTCGCTGTCGTTGCAAACGAAGTTCGTGCGCTTGCACAGCGATCTGCAGAGGCATCCTCCAAAGTGCAGACCATCATCACGCAGAGCACCGGAGCCATTTCGCGCGGATCAGAAGCTGTAGAACAGACCGAGACGGCTCTGGAGAGGATTGTCGGGCGGATTGGCGCGGTGACCGAAAATCTCCGTGAAATCAAAGCTGCGAGCGATGAGCAGGCGGCTGCGGTAAAGGATATCACCAACGCCTTCGCGCAGCTCGACCGCAACACCCAACAAAACGCCGCGGCTGCCGAACAAACACGGGGAACGGCAAACTTGTTGTCCTCTCAATCCAATCACATGCAGGAGGCCGTCGGCAGGGTTCGGCTGCGGGCATCGGCGACACCAACCGCTGAGACCAACAACGAAAGCGACTATGCAGCCTAGTGCTCCAACTTCAACGGGTTCAGAATACGCGAGGCCGCCCACGTCTCATGATCAGACGTGCGCAACACAGCCGGAGCATCCCGCCGCGCTGTTGCGACGATGACAATTGTATCTCCACGGGTTGATCGCGTAGGATTCGCTCACAGTGTATCGCCGGAAAGAATTTCCATTTCTGCCGCCTCCCCTATTTGCGGACATATACGCCCACAATGCGCTTCACATATCATATCGGTCTGCATTGCACCGACGAAGACAGGGCGCTGAACTGCCTGATCTCCAATTCCAAAGTGCTCGCCAAAGAGGCTAGCGCCGTGCCTAGGCCGGGAAGATTTCGGCCTGCTTTGCGCGAGGCCATGCTGGCGTTGAAGGGTGAGCCTGCGCCACCCGACATGCAAGAACGCCTGCTCGACGCCGTGCTCGAAGCGGATCGTCCAGACCACATCCTTTTTTCATCCGATAGCTTTCTGTGCGTCCCGCAGCGCGCAATCACACCCGACGGTCTTTACCCTTTGGCAGCAGAACGGACGATCTGGATCCGCCAACTCTTTCCTGACTCACCGGCCCACTTCTGTTTTGCGCTGCGCAACCCCGTTGGACTCATCCCGGCGCTCCATGCGCGCATGAAATCGGAAGAGAGCTTTACTGACTATGCAGACAGCGTGGACCCAGAGAATCTGAGCTGGCACGAGATGGTTGCACGCATTCGAGACGCAGTTCCGGATGCCGCGTTTACGATCTGGTGCAACGAAGACGCGCCTGTCCTTTGGCCAGAGATCCTTGCAATACTGTGCGGACGCCGAGACGGCGAAGCTGCCGACCTTGTGGGCTGGGATAACTTCCTGGGAGAACTCATGGGGGACGGTGCGCTGGAGCGTATGCGAAGCTACCTGGCGAGCCACCCGCCGAAGGATCCTGCACACCAGCGCAGGGTGATTGCCGCCTTCCTCGATCGCTTCGCGCAAGAAGAGGCGGTCATCGAGGAATTCCAGGATCCAGCATGGCACCCCGCGCGCCTTGAACGCCTGACAGCACGCTACGAAGCCGACATCGCACGCATTGGGCAAATGGATGGTGTAACACTGCTGCTGCCATAGCCGAGCGTCCCGAAAACAATGCCCCCTGTGCCCAGCTACATTCCAAGCGCTTCCCGATAGAGCTCCAATACGGCTTCTTCTTCCGCAATATCGTCGGGTTCGCGTTTGCGCAGTGCTATGACCTTGCGGATCACCTTGGTGTCGTAGCCACGAGCCTTGGCTTCGGCCATCACTTCCTTCTGCTGATCGGCGATGTCCTTCTTCTCGGCCTCAAGACGCTCAAAACGCTCAACGAACTGGCGCAATTCCTGTGCCGTGACGCGATAGGTGTCGCTCGCTCCGCCTTGCGGTTCTTTGAAGTCTCCCGGTGTATCCGACATGCCTGTCTCTCCTCATTCTGGATCCGCTTAGATGCGGGTATGTGCCGTCCGCGCACGGCTGTCTCGGGCTGGTAGAGATTGCGCTGTCGACCTGCAAGGCCATGCGCTTGATGCGGGCCAGTGGCTGCGCTATCCCGCCCGCCCATGACAACGCGAGAACGAGGGATGCGGCGATGACAGCGGTGATCGGAGCGGGGGCGGTGCTGTCCCTCCTAGGGCTGGCGGGCATCGTCTATTGCATTGCAACCGTTTGGAAAGCGCGTCGTCAGAACCTTTCCGATGCCGATATGCGCGCGCGATTGCAGCGCGTCGTTGCATGGAACCTGGGGTCATTGCTGACCTCTGCGCTGGGGTTGGGTCTTGTTGCCGTAGGCGTCATCCTGAGCTGACACGCGCAGCCACCCGCGCGCATCAATGGCGATGCGCACCCACGCAAGATGCGCAAAGCAGCGTGTGCGGAAGGACCTCCAACCGGGCCGGGGCGATCTCGTCTCCGCACTTTACACAATCGCCATAGGTCCCTGCATCGATCCGCGCGAGTGCTTGCCGGATGGCGGCGATTTCAGCCTGCTCCGCGGTGCCCTGACGCTCCAGGACCTCGTCACCTTCCCTCTCCTGTGCCAGCTCAGCCCAATCGGGGTTGTGATGACTGTCGAGCTCTGCCTCGATCTCGTGCAGATGCACGTCGAGCGCGGCAAGTCGTTGCTCCAGAAGTGTTCTTGCTGCTGCATTCCTGCTTTCCTGCGTCACTGCCGGCCTCCAATCCTTCAATTCCGTGTGGCTTTCAGTGTGTTCACTGGCGCCGCACCGCGCCTTGACGCACATCAACGTACCGGGACGTACCCGCGCGCCCCCTGCAGCCGACTTGACGGAGCTCTCGCGGCGCGGGACAACGGCTCATGGATATTCGCAAGTTGACCGAAACCTACGCCGTTTCGCCCCAGATCGAGGTGCCAGACATTGACGCCTTGAGCGCCGAAGGCTTCACCACGGTGATTTGCAATCGGCCTGACCCCGAAGTCGGCCCGTCAAGCCAGGCAGAGGCGATACGTCAGGCCGTCGAAGCCGCCGGGCTGACCTTCGTCGAAAACCCCATCCCGCCGGGGGCATGGGAGCCAGCGATCGTTGCACGACAGGCGGAAGCTCTCGCGGAAGCGGCTGGACCGGTGCTCGCCTACTGCGCCTCGGGAACGCGGTCCACGATTGTCTGGATGCTCGGTGCCGCGGCGGAGACGGAGGCGGACGCGCTCCTCTCGGCCGCACTCGATCAGGGATACGATTTACGCAAGTTCCGGCCGCAGCTGGAAGCCTTGCACGCGCAGGGCCGTGGATAAGCTCCACAATATGGTTCTCCGCTGAGCGCCAGCGTCAGAGCTTGGGGAGGTCGTCCAATGACGGCAGGCCCATGGCGTCCGGGTCGGGCAGGTCATCCAAGGCGGGGAGAGCCGTTGCATCAGGCTCTGGCAAGTCGTCGAGCGACGGCAAGTCCGGCAGCGGTGGCGGGTTGAACGGCTCGACCTCGGGCAAGTTGGCAGCCAGATCCGGAACCGGAGAAATATCGGGGAGCGATGCCATGTCCGGGAGCGGCCCCGGTTCGGGCGCGCCCGACGCCGCGGAAGGCACGCTCGCCGGGTTGGAGGTTGGCGCACGTGTTTCGCCGCCGCGCGGAGTGTCAGCGAATGCGGACATCCCGGCCAGGCGGACAGCGCGCCGCCCCCCGCTCTGCCCGAGGCGCCCACGCGCGACCACAGCGCCGTCGACCCCCAAGAGGACGGTTTCGTCGAGCGCGCCGCCGGGAATGGAGAGCTCCATGCCCGGTTTCAATCCTTCGATGCTGGCAATCGGCAGACGCAGGCGATGCAGGATGGCGGTCATCTGCGCCTTGGCAGGCAGCACCCGCTCCTCGAACGCTTCGCGCCAGGGCAGTGCACCATCGGCTTCGGCGGCATCCTGCGTTGCCTGCGCGCGGCCGGTTTCCTCATGCGCCCCGGCATGACTGACGCCTTGTGAGGGAAGCGCGAGCATCAGCTTGCCGTCACGTGTTCCACCCCCCAACGCGCCTGTCAGGGTCAGGATGCGATAATCGACGTCTTCAAGCATGAGCCCGAGCGGTCGTGGATCATCGAGGAAAGTGGCGTAGCCAAAGCCGCCAAGCCAGCGCCACTCACCCCGGCTCTGGAAGGGCACTTCGAACCGACGCAGCAGCGCATCCACGAGATCTGCCGTCAAGGCGGCGTCTGTCCGTGTGGGGCGGCGTGGCGTAGGCGGGCGCACGGAAAGGCGCCCCATCATCATCTGCTCGATCACGGCCGACAGCAGGGCCGGGTCGAACACCATGAGTCCTTGCGTCTCGCCTGGCCCGTCCAGAACAGCGAAGAGCCCGCCCTCCGGCAAGGTCTCAAGAAGCTCCGCCAGCGTACCCACACGCGCACTGCACGCGTCAACGGTGGCGACAAGCTGGAGCCTCTTGTCCATGGATTGAACAAAGGACGTGGAAAGGGCCTTGCAAGGCGTCACCTGCCGCGCGGCGACAACTGAAGTTCGCCCGGCTTCAGCCTTTCGCCTGAGCACCGAATTGCGTTGCGCGTCCGCCATTTCCGCCCGATCAAAGCCCGATGCGCCCTGCACTGCCGGCCTGCGACGGCCAGCGACAGCGCGCGTGTCTGACGGACATTGCCTCGAAACGCGTTCCAAAATGGTTAATCGGCGCGAGATACGCGCCGGGAAAACCGCGCGGTTCTACTGTGCGGCGGTTGGCGCGGTCAGATCGGCGGGGTAAGCGGCATCCGCCTCCACCGCCGGAACCTCGGGCGCAACCCGTGGCAGGGTCACGCGAAATCCCGCACCGCCCTGCCCCGGCAAATACCGGATCTCGCCCCCCAGGTAGCCCACGATTTCACGGCAGATCGCAAGGCCCAGACCCGTTCCCCCGGCGGCGGCGGAATCCGACAAGCGCGAGAACTTCTCGAAGATGATGTCCCGGCTCTTCTCGGGAATACCCGAGCCATTGTCGACGAAATCGATCTGCACGCCTCCCTCCGTCCCCGCCACGGCGACGACCAGTTCAGGCTGAGGCGCATCACAGTATTTGCGCGCGTTGCTCATGAGGTTGACGAAGACCTGCACGATCCGGTCTGCATCCGTACGCAGCATCAACCCCGCTTCCGCAACCCTGTCACGATGCAGCGCGAGATCTTCGCCTCCTTCATGCACACCGGACGCCACGGATGCCCGATCCAGGAGCTCCGACAGCGATACCGTCGACAGGTGCAGATGAACCGATGCGTTTTCGAGCGCGGACAGGTCGAGCAGATCGTCGAGCAAACGGGTCAGCCGGATAGCCTCGTCGTGAATGACCCCGGCAAACCTGACTTGGTCCTCTTCGCCCAATCCGCCCTCGCGCAGGATCTCTGAAAACGCCCGGATCGATGTCATGGGCGTGCGCAATTCGTGGCTGATCTGGCTGAGAAAGCCATCCTTCTGGTGCGAAAGGTCCGTCAGCTTTGAATTGGCATCACGCAATTGCCGGGCCGTGCGGGCAAGTTCGGCGGATTTCGCTTCGAGTTGGGAGGAGTATTCAAGAATCTGCTGCGCCTCGTCGGCCACGCGGATGAGATCCTCGACCAGGACGTTCGACCCGCCTGCGATTTGTGCCACCATCGCATGGGCGGTCGCGCCACCGACGGATCCGGAAAGCTCTCGCTCGAGCTGGGCCAGAAAATCGGGCGTGGTGTCGGGGAGGTAGCCGTCCTTGCCCTGTTCGAGCGCGGCGCGTTGAAAGAGCTGCTGCGCCTGCGACGGGCCTAGGATCCGCTGCGCCATCATCAGAAGATCCTCGGCGGGCGCATTGCCACGGGTCCACCCGCGCGCACCGAGCGTGTGATCGAAGACGTTGACCATTTGCGCACCCTGCAGGCGCTCAAGTGGCGTCGGGAAGGTCAGGATGGAGACGAAGCAAAACGCCAGCGTGTTCAACAGCATGGACCAGAAAACGGCATGTACGACCGGGTCCATGCCCTCGATCCCGAAGAGCGCCTGCGGCCGCAGCCAGGCGATGCCAAGCGGACCCTCAGCCAGCACCTGCGGCGGCAACGGTCCGGCCAGCCCGAAGCTCGGCAGGAACAACGCGTAGATCCACACGGTAAAGCCGATCGCAAGCCCCGCCGCGGCTCCAAGCCTTGTCCCCCCGCGCCAGAAAAGCCCCCCGATCATCGCAGGCAGCACCTGTGCCACGCCGACGAACGCGATCAGCCCGATCGATGCCAGCGCGGCCGACCCACCCGAGAGGCGGAAGTAGAGATACCCCAAGAGCAGCACACTTCCGATGGCCACCCGCCGCGACCGGAGCACCACCCGCCGCACATCGCCAGCAACCGTCGCACCATCCCCGCGCCGCGCAAGGTAGATCGGCATGACGATGTGGTTCGACACCATGGTCGAAAGCGCGAGGCTCGCCACGATCACCATCGACGTCGCCGACGAAAAGCCGCCAAGAAATGCCAGGACGGCCAGCCCCTCCTGCCCTTCCGCAAGCGGAAGCGTTAGCACGAACATGTCCGGGTTGGCGCCTTCCGGCATCCTGTCGAGCCCCATGACGGCAATAGGCACTACGAAGAGCGACATCGCGAAGAGGTAAAGCGGAAACGCCCAGGACGCAGTGGCCAGATGCGCCTCGTCGGCGTTCTCCACGACGAGCACCTGGAACATCCGCGGCAGGCAAAGCACCGCGGCCGCCGAGCAGAAGATCAGCCCGGCCCAGCGAGTGGGATCGACGTCCCACGTGGCAATATCCGAGGCATCGATCCGCGCCAAAACGTCCATCGGACCCTCCGCGAGGCCCCAGACCACGAATACCCCGACCGCCATCAGCGCCACCAACTTGACGACCGCCTCCACAGCAATGGCCATGACGACGCCGTGATGCCTCTCGTTTGCGTCAAGGTTTCGCGTCCCGAAGAGGATCGTGAAGACGGCAAGCCCTGCCGCCACCCATAGGCCCGATGTCACGATCCCATCGCCCTGCATGGCCGCCCCGGCGAACACGCCAAAGGACTGCGTCACGGATTGCAGCTGCAACGCGATGTACGGCGTCGTACCCACCAGCATCAGGACCGTGACCATGACGCCAAGCAGGGTTGATTTTCCGTAGCGCGAGGAAATCAGGTCCGCGATCGAGGTGATGCGCTGCGTCCGCCCGATCCGAACCAGCTTGCGAAGGATCAGCCACCACCCCACGAAGACGAGCGTCGGGCCGAGATAGATGGTGATGAACTCGAGACCTGAGCGCGCGGCATATCCGACGGCGCCGTAGAACGTCCACGCCGTGCAATAAACCGAGAGCGAAAGCGTGTAGACCAGCGGGGAAGAGAGCCACCGCCCCCGCCCCGTGCGCGCTTGTCGTTCAGCCACCGCCGCCACGATGAAGAGCAGGGCAACGTAGGAAAGCGACAGAGTGACGAGCAGGTTGAACGTCATGGTTCTGTCTCGGAGGGCGAGGGCGGCGCAGTGCGCAGGGGTTCGGCCAGGCGGCGCGCCAGTACGGCGCCCGCCAAGATCAGAATGAACCACGCCAGAAAGAGATAGACGGCGCCCATCGATGTCAGATGAGACTCAGCCCAGAGCATCGGCAGCAACAGCAAGGCCGTTCCGAGGAACGGCAGCAGGCGAGCCGCATCCATGACGCGGCGGCGCTTATAGGTCTCGCGGTGAAGGAAGAGCGGCGTACGCACGCCCGGAACCTGTGCCAACGCCCGCTTCGATGCTGCCGACGCATCGTCGATCTCGGCGACCCCGGCCTCCGAACGGAACGATTCCCCATACGCCGGAGGACCTTTCTCCGACGACACGGGGGGCTCCTGATCCGCTGCCATCAGCCTAGGCGGGGTTCCCGTCCGGGGCGGCTTGCCCCTCGGGCGCGCCGTTCACCACTGCGTCCTCTGCCATCGCATTCACGGCCTCCAACACGTCGGAATTCGCGAACGGCTTGGTCATGAAACGGGTTACGCCGTACCGCTCTGCCTGCTCCCGATCCCGCTCCTGCCCCTTGGCGGTGAGCATCAATACGGGCAACGCGGCTGTCTCGGAGCGCTCTCGCAACTCGCGCAGGATCTCGAAGCCCGAGCGCCCCGGAAGCATCACATCGAGCACAAGAACATCCGGCTCCGCACGTTTGACCGCATCGATTGCTGTTTTGCCGTCGGAATGCGTGGCGACAAGCCACCCGTCACGCGACAAGATGAACCGGATTGCCTCAATGATATTTGGCTCGTCCTCCACCAGAAGGATGCGCTTGCTCATTCGGTTCTCTCCCCCCAAGCGTGCGCTCGCCATGCAATTTGGCTCTGGTCATGCTCAGATCATCAGCATTGCCGATCGCCCCGCAACTGTCAAAGCACCCAATGTCTCGGCGCACCGGTCCACGCATCCGGGCGCGTTGGCTGACTTCAGCGTGTGTGCGCGCATCCGGGGGGCCGACCGCCATGCTTGCGCCTCGGACCAGTGGAGCCAAAGCGGGCCGTAATCTGAAGGGCGATACGAGCCAACGACACCCCACCCGCCCATTCGACCTGCGGCTAGGCGGCCGCGGCTTCAGGATCAACCCGCTGCGGAGCTGCTCGTGGCATTGGAAGCCGCATAGGAGAGGCCCGGCGCTCCACCATGAGGAGCGGACCGGCGCATGGCCGGCCCGCTCTCCAGCGAGGTCGAATGCCGTCCGCCCATGGGCGTTCGGGCTAGGCTTGCTTGCGGCGCCGGGCGACCAGCGTCAGCCCGCCGAAGCCCGCGATCAGCAGGAAACCGGCCGGTGGAAGCGGGATCACCTCGGGCGGGCCGTCCATCTCGAGGATCGACGGATCGCCGTTTGCAGCGGCATAGATCAGTCGGAAAGCATCGCCGTCATAGGAAAAGAAGCTGACCTTCTCCGTGGTCGGCCCCTTGGAGTCGAGGACAACCGACCCATCGGCAAACAGCGTAACGCCGTCATCGTGCACGATGTTGCCGGAGTAATCGGCCGAGAACGACGCAGTGATGTCGAGGATCGTCGTCCGTCCCCAGCTGTTGTCGCCGCTGCCGCCGCCCGTGCTGAGAGTAAAAGTGCTCAGATCGACGTCGACGCCGCTCAGCACGCCGCCACCTGTTGCGAAAAACTCGTCTACAGTGGGCTTGCCCGATGCCGAATCGATCCGGAAATCCAGTGGGCCGTCGTACATGAATGTGTCGATCTTGGACCAATTGGCGAGATTGGCCTCGGACGCGTTGGTGTTCGATTTCACCCCGCCCGCGTCAAAATTGTAGAAATCGATCGTGAATGTAAGATCGAGGGGGGCCGCAGCAACCGGCGAAGCCAGCGCGGCGGCGGTGAATGCTGCACCAAGCGCAACCTTGAAACGTGACAACATGAGACCTCCGCTGTGTCAGTTTGCACTGCCACGACTTGGATCTCGCACATGAAGAACGACGCGTTTGGTCTATGCCAAATCGTTGTCAAACCCCTGCCCCAGTTTCGCCACTTTTACCGAAGCGGCGTCCGACTTGAACGATTTCCTGGGAAACAATTGGTTTACGAATCGACAACAACGCACTGGAGTTGTTGCGATATCTTCGCTCGTCGAGTCTGTGGGCTCAATGCTCTGGGGCCGCACGATGCCAGCCCTACGCTGGCGGGCCTCGCCAACTTACGCGGAGGCTTTCGCCTTTTCGGCCAGGTCGCGCGCGATCGCAAAGGAGCCCTGGATCTTGTCCTTCGTCTTCGCCCAATCGCGCCGTACGACGATCTTGTTGTCCTTGACCTTCGCAAGACCATCCTGCGCCTTGACGAAATCCACCAGCCCAACGGGGTTCGGGAACTTGTCGTTGTGGAACTGGATCGTCGCGCCCTTCGGGCCGCAGTCAAACTTCGCGATATGGGCGCGCTTGCACATCGCCTTGATGCGCACCACCAAGAGCAGCGTGTTCACTTCCTTCGGCAAGGGCCCGAACCGGTCGATCAATTCGGCAGCAAAGCCCTCCAGCTCGACCTTGCTGGCAAGCCCCGAAAGCCGGCGATACAGGCCAAGGCGCACATCCAGATCCGGTACGTAACTCTCCGGGATCAGGACCGGAACGCCGAGGTTGATCTGCGGAGCCCATTGCTCGTCCGCATCCGTCAGCCCTTCGAGCTGACCGGATTTGATCTTGGCAATCGCCTCTTCCAGCATCTGCTGGTAAAGCTCGTACCCCACTTCCTTGATATGGCCGGATTGCTCTTCGCCGATCAGGTTGCCTGCCCCGCGAATGTCGAGATCCTGGCTCGCGAGGGTAAACCCCGCTCCCAGTGAGTCGAGCGACCCGAGCACTCTCAGTCGCTTCTCGGCCTGCGGCGTCAGTTTGCCCCGTGGCTTGGTCGTCAGATACGCGTAGGCGCGCGTCTTGGAGCGGCCCACCCGCCCCCGGATCTGGTAGAGCTGGCTCAGGCCAAACATGTCAGCCCGATGCACCACCATCGTATTGGCCGTCGGAATATCGAGCCCACTTTCAACGATCGTCGTCGCCAGAAGCACGTCGTACTTGCCGTCGTAAAAGGCGTTCATCCGGTCGTCGAGGTCACCGGCCGCCAATTGCCCGTGCGCCACGACGTAGGACACCTCCGGCACCTGTTCGCGCAGGAACTCCTCCATCTCCGGCAGGTCCTTGATGCGTGGGACGACAAAGAAGCTCTGACCACCCCGATAGTGCTCGCGCAGCAGGGCCTCGCGGATCGTGACCGTGTCGAACTCCGACACGTAGGTTCGGATCGCCAAACGATCGACCGGCGGCGTGCCGATGATCGACAGGTCCCGCACGCCGGTGAGCGACAGCTGCAACGTCCTGGGAATCGGCGTCGCCGTCAGCGTCAGCACGTGGATGTCGGAGCGCATCTCCTTCAGCCGTTCCTTGTGCGTGACGCCGAAGTGCTGTTCCTCGTCGATCACCAGAAGCCCAAGGTTCTTGATCCTGACCTGCTTTGACAGCACCGCATGGGTGCCGACCACGATGTCGACCTCGCCGCTCTCCAACCCTTTGCGCGTGAGTGCCGCCTCCTTCGTGCCGACGAAACGCGACAGCTGCCGCACCCGGATCGGAAAGCCCCGGAACCGCTCGGCAAAGCTCTTGTAGTGCTGGCGGGCGAGCAGCGTCGTCGGCGCGATGACGGCGACCTGATGCCCCTGAAGGGCGGCGATGAAAGCCGCGCGCATCGCGACCTCTGTCTTGCCAAAGCCGACGTCGCCGCAGATCAGCCTGTCCATTGGCGAGCCAGCCTCTAGATCGTTCAGAACGTCCTCGATGGCGCTCAACTGATCCTCGGTCTCCTGATACGGGAAACGCGCGCTGAACTCCTCCCACGCATGGTTCACGGGTTCCATCACCGGCGCCTTGCGCAGCGCGCGCTCGGCGGCGATGCGGATGAGCTTGTCCGCGATCCGGCGCACACGCTCCTTGAGCTTCGCTTTCTTGGCCTGCCACGCGCCGCCGCCGAGCCTGTCGAGCAGCCCCTCCTCGTGCCCGTAGCGGCTCAGAAGCTCGATATTCTCCACCGGCAGGTAGAGCCGCGACTGCTCGGCATATTCGAGGTGGATCATCTCGTGCGCCGCGCCCAACGCCGTGACGACCTCGAGCCCCTTGTACCGCCCGACCCCATGGTCGACATGCACGATCAGGTCCCCAGGCGAGAGCGACTGCGCCTCGGTCAGGAAATTCTCCGCCCGGCGCTTCTTCTTCGGCCGCCGGATGAGGCGATCGCCCAGCACGTCTTGCTCGGAGACAACCGCAAGCCCCTTGGCGGTAAACCCGTGCTCGAGCGCCCAAACGGCCAGATGCACCGCCCCACCGCCCTGCGGCACGTCCCCGGGCAAATCCCGTTCGTCGGTGATGAGCGTGAGTGCCTCGACGCCCTCATCCTCCATCAGCCCCTTGAGCCGCTCCCGCGCGCCCTCGGAATAGGAGGCGATCACCACGTGAGCATTCTTGCGCAGCGCCGCCACATGCTCCGCCAGAGCACCAAAGAGGCTCAGCTTTTCCTGCTGCCGCTCCGGCGCAAAATCCCGACCGATGCGCCCGCCCGCGTCGATGACCCCGGGCCCGGGTGGCGACGGCAGCGCCGCGAGCTGCAACACCCGGTGCGCACCGATCGCCTTCGCCCAGTCGCTATCGTCGAGATAGAGCAGCCCCGGCGGCGCGGGCTTGTAGACGCTGTCGATCCGCCCCTTCGCCTTCATCGCCTCGACACGGTTGTCGTAGCTGTCCGCGATGCCCTCCCAACGCGAGATGCGGGCCGCGTCCAACTGGTCATCGAGTACCACCGCCGCATCGCTGAAATAGTCGAAAAGCGTCTCCATCCGCTCATGGAAAAACGGAACCCAATGCTCCATACCAGCGTGTTTGCGCCCGGCGGACACGGCCTCGTAGAGCGGGTCGTCCGTTCCTGCCGCGCCGAATTCGATCCGGTAGTTCTGCCGGAACCGCGTGATCGCCGCCTCATCGAGGATCACCTCGGAGACCGGCGCCAGCTCGACACGCTGCAGCTTCTCCACCGTCCGCTGCGTCGCGGCATCAAAGCGCCGCGCCCCGTCGAGCACATCACCGAAAAGATCGAGCCGCACCGGCCCATCCTGACCCGGCGAGAAGATGTCCACGATACCGCCCCGGATCGCATAATCCCCCGGCTCGGTCACGGTAGGCGCCTGTACGAACCCCATGCGCACGAGAAAAGCGCGCAGCTTGCTCTCGTCGATCCGACCGCCAACATCGGCAACAAACGCCGCCTCGCGCAACACATCACGCGCCGGCACCCGCTGCGTCGCCGCCGACAATGTCGTCAACACGATGAACGGCCCGGGCAAAGCCCCTTGTGCCAAGGCCGCCAGCGTCGCCATCCGCCGCGCCGAGATGTCCGGATTGGGTGACACCCGGTCGAACGGCAAACAATCCCAGGCCGGGAAATCCACCACCACCGCCCGCGGCGCAAAAAACGCCAGCGCCGCCCGCATCGCCTCGAGCCGCCGGTCGTCCCGCGCCACATGCACGACCGAGCGCCCGGCCGCCAACTCCCGCGCCAGCAAATGCGCGTCAAATCCCTCCGGCGCACCGGAAAGGATCACCCGCTCGGACGCGGAAAGGGGAGCAACAGCCTGGGACATCGAAGCGCTCACGTATCCGCCCCACGCGTCATGTCAACCTCGCCCCCGGCACACAAAGGGGCGGCACACCACGCGCCGCCCCCCTTCTTTCTGCATCAAATACGCCCGGCCGGAGGCCAGCGCCGCCCCGCGGCGCTTTCTGACCGGACGGCAGCGCTAGCTGAACATGTCCGCGGTGATCCCCGCGTACCAGCCCAGGCTCTCTTCGTAGGTCTGCTTGCGCAGCGCGGCATCTTCGCCGGTCTGGCTGATGAACGACCCGGTCGAGGCGATCTTTTCCTCCGTCGGCTCGTAGCTCGCGCCGACCTTCACGCCGTCCTCCGTCCCGATCAGCGACCAGCACGTATTGGCGTACTTCGCCGGGAACACGCGGCTGCCCGTCAGCTCACCCCGGATCGTCATCGCCGCAACCTTCGCCTGGCTATTGGCCGAGAAGCCGGATTTCGGCATGTCCCCCTGCTGCGAGGCATCGCCCAGTACGTAGATGTTCTCGTCGATCTTCGAGCGCATCGAGTCCGGCATGACCGGCGCCCAATTGCCGTCCGTCACCCCCGCCGCATGGGCGATCCAGCCCGCTTTCTGGGCGGGGATCACGTTGCACACGTCCACTTGCTCGACGACACCATCGATCGTGACCGTCATCGCACCCGGATCGACCTCGGTGTTGTCGGCGCCGAAGTCCGGGCCAATCCGCTCGATCATCCCGGTGTAGTGAGCCTGCCAACCCTCCTCGAAGAGCCCCTGCTTGGAGAACTTTTCCTTCGGATCCACGATCAGGATCTTCGCGGTCGGGTTCTTCTCCTTCAGCAGATGCGCGACCATCGAGATCCGCTCGTAGGGTCCCGGCGGGCAGCGATAGGGGTTCGGCGGCGCGACCATCGCATAGCGGCCGCCTTCCGGCATGGCTTCGATCTGCGCCTTCAGGAGCGCCACCTGGGTGCCGCCCTTGTAGGCGTGCGGCATCGCTCCCTGGGCCGCCAACGACCAGCCTGGCACGCTGTCTTCGACAAAGTCGATGCCCGGCGAAATCACCAGCTTGTCGTAGCCCATCGTCTCGCCCGAGGCGATGGTCACAGTCCTGGCCTCCCGATCCACCGCCGTCGCCATGTCGTGCACGACGTTCACGCCGTAGGCAGACGCGAGCGTCGAATACGAATGGCCGAGATCGTCGTAGTTCTCGAAGCCGCCGATGTAGAGGTTCCCGAAGAAGCAGGTGTAATAAGTCCGCTGCGGCTCGATCAGCGTCACGTCGATCTCGCCGTCTGAATCCTTGGCGATGTAGCGTGCAGCCGTCGCACCGCCGCAACCGCCGCCGATGATCACAACGCGAGGGCGGCCCTGCGCCCTGACCATGGGCGCGGCCAGCACGGCCGAGGCCGTGGCTGCAGCGCCGAGGAAATTCCGTCTGTTCAATGCCATTCTGGTCTCCCTGGTTTTCTTCGTCCGCGCGCCTCTTGGTGAGCGCGTCGGACCCAATCACAAGCCATGCTACGCTAGCGCGGCTCCAATGAGGAAAAGTACGCCGCAAGCGACGCGATCTCCTCGTCGTTCAGCCGCCCGGCGATCATCTGCATCACCTGATGTGGTCTGAGTTTACGTTTGTAAGCGTGCATGGCAACGACGAATGCGTCCTCAGGCCATTGCGTTATCGAGGGAATTCCCTGCGCCGATCCGTCGGCCTGATGGCATGTCGTGCATTCAGACGAAAGATACTCGCCATATTCCGGATCGCCCTCCAGCGCGAGGATCGCCGGATCGATCCCATGATCGGTCGGATTGGCGGTGCGTGGCGCTTCGGGGATGTCCGCCGGATTGTCGGAATAGAGCCGCAAGAAGGCCAGAAGGTCGGTGCGGTCCTGCGGCGCGGCAAGACCGGGGTACCCCATGCGCGTGCCGGACACGAGCGTGAGCGGGTTCTCGATATAGGCGTCAAGCGTCTCGAAATCCCAAAAGAGCCCATCGGACCCCATGCGCACCAGACCGTCCGAATAGGGATAGTCGGCGTGGCTGCCCGCGCGCCGCCCGAAGAGACCATTGAGGTGAGGGCCCACGGCGTCGACAGCATCGGGCCCCACCTCGTGACACCCCGAGCACTCTTGCCAGATTTCCTCGCCCGCCGCGGGATCGCCGGTCAGGTCCGCGGCATGCGCGACCGTACCCATGCCAAGGGACGCGCACGCAATCACGGTCGCCGTTGCAATCCGGCTCAGGGTCGCGCCGCGCATCAGTCGGTGTAGGTCGACAGATAGGCCGTGACCGCGGCGATATCCGCCTCGTCGCGGAACCCGTTGAACGACATCTTCGTCCCCCTCATGTAATCACGTGGCTTGAGGAGGAAGTCGTGCAACGTCTCGGCTGTCCAGACGAGACCGCCCGCACCGGCTTCGGCCATCACGCTGGAGTAGCGGAAACCCTCGATCGTACCGGCTGTCCTGCCGATGACACCGTTCAGATGGGGGCCAACGCGGTTGGCTGCATCCTCGCCCACCTGATGGCATGTTGAGCACTGGCGAAACGCAGCCTCCCCGGCCGCGACAAGAGCAGGATCCACGGCGGATGCCGCAGCCGCTTCGACCACCTCGGCCTCGGCTTCCACCTCTGCTTCGGGAGCGGGCACCTCGATAACGGCAGCCTCGGTCGCCGTTCCCTCCACATCCGGCGTGACGTCGAGCATCACGGCGCGCATCGTTACCTCAACGCTGTCCTTGCAGTCGGTCATGCAAGGCTCTTGGCTGAATGCCTCCAGCTCGCCCTCGGCGCGATCATCCATGAAGAAGTTTTCTTCGTTGGGCATACGGACTTCGGTGAAATTGTCCTTCGACAGAACGAAATCGTCTTCCACAATGCCGTTGGAATAGAGCAGATACGCGGTAATGGCATAGACCTGATCGGGCTCCAGCGACTGCGCGTAGCCGAAGGGCATGGCGCGGTTCACGTAGTCCCAGACCGTCGAGAGGTAGGGCCAATAGGATCCGATGGTCTTGACCGGGCGGTCATGCGTCAGAGAGCCCAGCCCGCCAGCGAGAACGGGCCAACGGTCCACGCCCTCGGCGAAGTCGCCGTGGCAGACTGCGCAATTGTCGACGAACACCTCTTCGCCGGTCCAGACGTCCCCAGACCCTTCGGGAAGGCCGAGGCCATCCGGGCGCACGTCGATGTCCCAGGCCGCGATCTCTTCCGCCATCGCCGTGCGCCCCAGCCCGTACATGACTCCCGTCGCGTCGAGCGCGGGGCTGTCGACGGATTGTGCCACGGCAGCGCCCGCGAGGATCGAGGCGATGGGGGCTGTGCCCGGGTCTCCGTGACCGTGGGCGGAGGTGTCGGCGTCGGCAACGACCGGCTCTGCTTCTTCGGGCGCGGTCGCTTCAACGGGAGCTTCGGCAACGGCATCGGGGGCTGTCTCGGCCTCGGGCGCGGCGACGGCAGCCTCGGCTTCGGCACGCATCCGCTCCTCTTCCACGGCATGTGCGGCGGCTTCGGCGGCCAGTTCGGCGTTGTGCGCAGCGCGTTCGTAGAGGCCCACGGCGCCCGCGGTCAGCGCGAGAATCGAAACGGAGACGAGGGCCAGCTGGTTAGGAAATCTCGACATTTTCAGCCACTCCGTTCGAGTCGACATACCAGGTGTGGATGCCGTTGTTGTGATAGATGGAGTTCACGCCGCGCCACTCGCGCAGCTGGTTCTTCGTCGGCTGGACGTAGCCGGTGCTGTCATGCGCGCGACTCTGGAGCAGGAGCGGCGCGCCGTCCCATTCGAACTCGTAGTAGAAACGGTGCATCGACTTGTCGAGTGACGGGCCCGACATCCGTGCCTGATGCCAGTTCTTCCCACCGTCGATGGTGACGTCGACACGAGGGATTGTTCCGCGGCCGGACCATGCCATGCCGGAGATGACCGTGTGGCCTGGCCCGTGCGTGATCGGCGCCTGCGGCGAGGGATTGGTGATGATGGACTTGGCGTCCATCTCCCACGTGAACCGGCGCGCTTTGCCGTTCTCCAGAAGATCGGTGTACTTGGACGTCTCTTCGCGGTGGTGCCACGGCTCGTCGCCCACCTCGATCCGGCGCAGCCACTTGACCCACATGTTCCCTTCCCAGCCCGGCACGACAAGGCGGACGGGGTAGCCCTGCTCGACGCGCAGCGCTTCGCCGTTCATCTTGAAGGCAACGAGGCAATCGTCCATCGCCTTCTCGATCGGGATCGAGCGCGTCATCGCGGAAGCATCGGCACCCTCGGGCATGATCCACTTGCCGTTCGTCTTCACACCGGCCTGTTCGAGGATCAGCCGGAGCGGCACACCTGTATACATCACGTTGTGGATCATTCCGTGGGTAAACTGGCAGCCATTGAGCTGTGCACCCCGCCACTCCATCCCGGAATTCGCAGCACATTCAAGGAAGTAGACGTGGTTCTCCCTAGGAAACCGCATCAGGTCTTCCATTGTGAAAACGAGCGGAGTGTCCACGAGGCCGTTGATCATCAACCGGTGTTCCGAAGGATCAACGTGCGCCGCGCCCGCGTGGTGCCGCTCGAAGCAGACACCGTTGGGGGTGATGATCCCGTCGAGGTCGTGCAGCGGTGTGAAATTGATCGACGAGGTCGAATCCGCCGTCAGCCACGACACCGTGCGGCGCTGGACATGTTCCTCATGAACGGAGGGCATCCCGTACGGATTGAGGTCCACAGGGTCGCCCAATTCCTGCATCCACGGCTGGATCTCGGTGATCGCCGGGTCCGGCGCGGCCTTCGAAAGCGTCGTGCTCGCGGCAAGGCCACCGAGCCCCCCGACGGCGCCGCCAAGGAATGCCCGGCGGGAAGGAAGCTGCCCCCCATTCTGCCGAGCGGGCTTCTGACCTTTGTACTTGGTGCTCATCAATCGTGTCCTCCGGAAATTCGGGGGGCGGGCTCAGGCGCCCACCACAGTCACGGTGTCGTTGGTGCCCACGGAAACGGAGCCGTGCTTGCGGATATGGCTCTCGACCACGTCCCAGATCGGGGGGCCTTCGGTACCCTCGTTGACCGACGCCCAGCCTGCCACGACGTAGCTGCGGGAGGGGTCGATGGCCTCGCCGCTCGACAGAAGCGTCATGTCCGAGATGCGCTCACCCTGCACCTTGGAGACGTCGATCTTGTAGGCCATGCCTCCAACGCGCACCATGTCGCCGCCCTGCTGGTAATACGGGTCCTCGTTGAAGAGATTGTCCGCGACATCTTCCAGCACGACTTTCAGGAACTCGCCGGTCATCTCGATGCGGTAGCAGTTCGGATAGGTCATCGAGGTGACGTTCCAGATATCCTCGCGCGTGATCTCTTGTCCCGGCAGGATCGACGGCCCCCAGCGCACGCCGGGCGACAGCGCGATCTCGGCGTCGCGCTCCTCGAGCATCGCGTCGAGGATCAGGTCGTCCCACGTGCCGTTGAAGTTGCCGCGCCGGTAAAGGAGGCTCTCGGACGTACCGACCACCTCGGACAACTCAGCCTCGAAAGGCGCACGCTGTTCGTCGATCAGGGCGGTCATCTCGGGGTCCGGCGTGATCACGTCCGAGAAAATCGGGATCAGCTTGGTGCGGTAGCCCATCATCCGCCCATCGCGGATGTCGAGATCCACCCGGCTGACGAACTTGCCGTTCGAGCCCGACGGCAGGATGATCGTTTCTCCCACCAGCACAGGCTCGGGCAGTGCATCATGCGTGTGGCCCGACAGGATCACGTCGATGCCCGACACGATGCCGGCCATCTTCTTGTCGACATCGAAGCCGTTGTGGCTCAGCACGACGACGCAGCCCGCGCCGAGCCCGCGCACCTCGTCGACCATCGCCTGCATGTTCTCGTCGCGGATGCCGAACGTGTAGTCGGGGAACATCCAGCCGGGATTGGCGATCGGCATGTAGGGGAAGGCCTGCCCGATCACGGCAACCATCGTGCCGCCGCGCTCGTAAAGCGCGTAGGGCTTGTAGTCTTCCGCCGGCTCGTCCCACATCGCGTCGAAGATGTTCTGGCCAAGCGCGTCGAAGGGCAGCCCGCCCACAAGCTCGCGCACCCGGTCCTGGCCCAGCGTGAATTCCCAGTGAAAGGTCATCGCGTCGGGCTTGAGCGCGTTCATGACGTTCACCATGTCCTGCCCCGCCGTCTGGTAGCAGGTGTAGGAGCCGTGCCAGGTATCGCCACCGTCGAGCAGCAGCGCATTCGGCCGGTCGGCGCGGATCGCGTTTACCACCGTCGCCACGCGATCAAGCCCGCCCATTCGGCCATAGCCCTCAGCGAGCGACGCAAAGTCATCGTAGGAAAGCGCGTAGTGCGACGGTGAGCCGTCTTCGATCCCGTAAAGCTTGCGGAAATCGGCGCCGGTGATGTGCGGCACGGCGCCCTTGTTGTCCCCGACCCCGAGGTTGATGCGCGGTTCGCGGAAGTAGATCGGCTTCAGCTGCGCATGGATATCGGTGACATGGATCAACGAGACATTCCCGAAGGTGTCGAACTGCAGAAGCTGGTCCTGCGACAGCGCCTGCTGCGCGGCCAGCCGCGACCAGTTGCCAAAACCCGACGCCCCCACGATGGCCGATGCGGCCATGGACGCTTGCAGAAAGTCGCGGCGGGAAATCATCGGTCTGTCCTTCCTTGCGCCAGCCTCGGTCGGCCATGGGCGGGGCGCGAGCCATGCCCCGAATTCGACGGTCGCATCCGCGCAATTATGCGCAGATTTGAATGTGTTAGCCTAAAAAGAACCCCGCTTCGGCGCACCGAGCGGGGTCCTGCTTTCGTTACTGGCGAACGGCCGGCGTTTCGATCGACAGGCCGTTCGAGCGCGAGGCCACGTAGAGCTCCAGCGCGCGGAACTCGTCGGAGCCTTCGGCGAAGGTTTCCGCCCGCGTGTCCCGGATGCAGCCGCGGAAGCGGTTGTGCCGCGAGATCAGCTTGGCCTGCTTCAGACGATAGGTCGGGAAGCCATTGATCTGGCCCTGGCTCAGGTGATCTGCCCGGATCATCCGGCCCCAATTGTCCTCGTGACAGTTGGCGCAGGAGAGCTCGAGCTGGCCAAAGCGAGTGTAGTACATCTCCTTGCCCTGCTCCCAGAAGGGCGCCGCCTCGCCGTCGATTGCGACGTTCATCGGCATACCGCGCGACTGAAGCCCGATCAGCGCCACCATGGCCTGCATGTCGCCGCTCGACCACTTCCAGGGCTCGGCTCCCATCACCTCCTGGCGATGCCCGTTGATGAGGTCTTCCATCACCACAAGCGTGCCATCGATCACCTTCGGCATCGAGGCGTGCAGCCCTGCGAACTCCTCCGGCCCCTCGTGGCACGACGCGCAGGACTTGCCCTCCGTCCCGTCCACGGCGTTCCACAGGTCGATGGCCTGGTCGACGAAGATCATCGCCGGGTTCTCGAAGTCATCGAGCTGCATCGCCTGGGTTTGGTCGGTGCGGAACCGCCAGCCGGAATAGATCGTGCTCACGCCGTCGAGATGGTCGGGAGCGGCAGTCTCCGTCACCATTTCGGTCTCGCCGTTGATGACCAGCGTGTCCTCGTCCGGACCGCTTGCCTGTGCGGCGCCTGCTGCGAGCATGGCCGCGGCGGCGGTCGCCGCGAGAAGCGAAGTGAATTTCATGTGGATCCTCCCTGGGTCCGCCTCCCCGGCGCGGGTCGTGCGCCGGGGATCGCGGTCTCGTGCGACTGGGGCGTTGCCTTAGGAAACGGCGACTGCTCCGGTTTCTTCGTAGACAGAGCCGTCGTCGTCGTACCAGGTGAACTTGAACTCACCGGCTTCGGGCACAACGGCCTCGAACTCGAAATACGGGTTCGTCGAAATCGCGGGCTCCATCTTCACATCGATCACGTTCGTGCCGTTGAACTCGGCGGTGAAGCGATTGATGATCGAGCGCGGGATCGGGTTGCCACTGCTGTCCTTGCGCTGGCCCGACTCCATCGGGTGCGAGATCAGCGTCTTGATGGTGACGGTTTCGCCAGCCGAAGCGGTTTTCGGGACGCGGACGCGGGGTTTGACACCTGTTGCCATGGTCGTGCTCTCCTAGATCTCGTGTTCCGATTAGCCGCCGCAGCCGCCGATGGTGACCTTGACGGTCGCGCTTGTCTGGACGACCGAACCGTCCGACATCTTGGCCAGCGCGATGACGTCCTGCGTCCCAGCGAGACGGATCCGCGTGGAGGCGTCCTGTGATCCCGCCAGTTCGCCGAAGTTGAACGTGGCCACCGGGGGCGTCGGGTTGCCAGCGGCGAGCACCATGATCGTTGCGGCGCCCGGTGCGGAGACGGAGATCGGCACTGTGTTGCCGTTTTCCGCGATCTCGGGTGCGGTGAGCGTCACGCCCCCCTCGCCCACGGACGCGCCCGCAGCGAATTCAGCGATCAGTTCGTCCACCGCGGCGTTTGCCCGGTACGGCAGAACACCCAGCGCGGCGGCGCCAAGGCCAAGGGCCAGCGTCTCGCGACGAGAGAAGTGCATGTCGTTGCTCCTATGATTGCGCCGCTGCCCCGACGGGGCTTCGGCAAGCTGGAATCGGTGTTACTCGGTCAGCGTGACGAGATACGCCACGAGGTCTTCCACGTCCTGCGCCGTCAGAAGCGGCGCCACGTCGCCTTCATGTGCCTTGCCGGTATAGGCGTCACCCAACCGGATGAAGCCATCGGTCTTGTAGAAGCCTGGCATCATCGTGTCTGGGAACATGTTCTTGGCGTTGGCGACGATGCCGCGAAGCTCGGCTTCAGTCCAGCGGGAGCCTGCCCCGTCGAGCGACGGGCCGATCTCGCCATGGAACTGAAGGTCCGACAGATCGGTCACGGCGTGGCACGCGATGCAATTGCCCGCGCCTTTGTTCATCAGAACCCTGCCGTTTGCGACATCGCCGGGCGTCCCGGACAGCGACACCTCGATGGTGACCTCATCAACCCACGGTACATCCGCAGGTGCGATGGGGTTCGCAGCGACCGGCGCGGCGAACGTCAACATGGCGAGTGCGGTGAAAATATTGCGGTTCATTTGTCCTCCCGTGGCTCCAGCCTGTGCTGCCGCAGACTGTCTAGCTCGGCATACCGTAGCGCACGGGGTCGTGATTACGCAACAACAAATTCCGTTTCGTGAATTTGCAGAACGTCGCATGGGCAGGATCGTTTCGCTGCAGTGCAGCACTGCGCAACGATGCTGCGGCACGGCAAGCATTGCCGCAACAGCGTTCCAAACCGACCTCAAGGTCGGGAAAGCGTCTTTCCCGGCCGCACCCCGGGGCGCAGGGACACGAACAAAAAGGGCGCGGCCTCTGCGCCGCCCCGCCCAAGCTCCGAAGACGCGACCTCTCGCCAGGCCCTGCGGCGCCGCGCGGCACTCCCCAGCACAGCCAGACCGATCAACACGAGCGGCACCGGCCGGGAGCGGGATCACCTTCGGTACGCTGTCGCCGATGGCAATCGTGACCATCGCGCAGGTCACGGCATCCGTGACGTCCAAAACCCCCTCATTCATTTGCAGGCTCGCGAGGGACTTGTTTGTCACCAGCCACCCCGTGTCCGATGTTCAAGTGCCGTCGAGGATGTCGAGGCCCCTCACCCAAGTCCGGCGGGCAGGAGGCCCGCATGAACTGAATATGTGGCGAAGCTCCTGGCGCCAGTGGTCGCGACCAACCCGGTTCTGGCATCGAAACTCCCACAAGGTTGGTCTACGCGCGCGCATCCGCGCCAGCCAAAAACGAAGCGGTGGAGTCGATGAGCCACCCCACCCCGTCAGAGCCCATGATTTCAACCTGGCCAGGCGCAAGGAACGGACCGGGCGAACGAGCTTCGATACCCGTACCGCCCAAGCCTGCGACTAGGGTGGGGGGATGGCAAAGTCGTGTCGATCGAGCCCGAAGGCACCAGCGAAACCGCTGCCGACCGCACCGAAGGAAAACAACACCTCAGCGGCCGAAGACGCTGTGGCAGACACAGCCATGCCAACCGCCGCAACGAGTGAGAAGATCCCGGCGCGCGACATCAAACTACGTTGTCACAAAGCCTTACCCTGCGGAAACCTTGCACCGCGTCGTAACAACGTCCCTGCCCGTCCGCTCGCAAAAAAATGGCCGACAAGAGCCACCTGTTCAGTCAAACGTCCCGTCGTCGCGCTCCTGAATGCGGCGGGCGTGGTATCGCTGGAAGTCCTCGCCGGTCTCCTCGACCATGTCATAGCGCTTCTCTGCGACCCACGTGAACATGTCGAGCGACGTACCCCTGCCGAACGCGCCGGGCATCACCGCGACGGCAGCCTGAGCCACGGTCTGGCCCTCCGGCATCTCGTCGGGCAGGAACAGGATCGACGGGGTGAAAAGAACGCCCCACTTGCGCGCCAGATCCTTCTCGGCGCGGGCATCGCCATCGAGATCGACAGCCTCCCGATCGCCATAGAGGTTGAGCTGCACGACAAAGAAGTTCTCTTCGATGAAGGCCGAGACCTCCGGGTCGCTGAAAACCTCCTCGTGCATCTTCGCACAGTAGATGCACCCGCGCTGCTCGAAGAAGATCGCCATGCGCTTTCCCTCGGCCGTCGCCTCTTCAAGGTCTTCGGCCATGTCGAGGAACGTGTCGCGCATCCACGTCTGCTTGTGGAGCCCATCGTCCCCGATCCAGCCTTCCGCAGAAACAGGCGCTACTGCGCCAAATCCGACGGACACGAGCGCGGCAAGCGCGGCACGGCGGGCGATCTTCATCATGGTCTTTCCTCCCGAGGTTCACCCCATCGCGGGGATGTAATTCAGCATCCATTCGGCGATGCGGTTCATGCTGTTGGTGCCGATCAACACGCCAAAGATGATCAGCATTGCCCCCATCACCTTTTCCATCTTGTCGAGATGCCTGCGAAAGCCCTGCATCCAGCGCATGAAGGGCCCGATGAACATCGCCGCGAGGATGAAAGGCGCGGTCATCCCGACACCGTAGGCAAAGAGGAGCGTTGCCCCCCGGGTTGCCCCTTCCGCCTCAGTCGCCGCAGTGAACAGGATCGCCGCCAGCACTGGGCCGACGCAAGGCGTCCAGCCAAAGGCGAAGGCGAGCCCGATCACGTAGGACCCCAGCAGCGACATATTGGACGTCTCCCCCGCATCCGACCGAAACTGCCGGTAGAGGATGCCGATCCGGAACACGCCCAGAAAATGGAGCCCCATCGTCACGATGAGGGCGGCGGCGATCATGCGCATCCAGTCCATGTACTGCGCTACAAGCTGGCCCAGCGCGGAAGCCGTCGCGCCGAAGGCCATGAAAACGGTGATCACGCCCAGCGAAAAGAGCGTTGCAGACATCACCGCTCGCACGCGCACCGGGGGCGCCAGTACGGCCGTGCCGTCCGGGTTGGCGGAAATCTGGTTCATCCCGACCCCGGCCATGTAGGATAGGTAGAAGGGCACGATCGGCAGGATGCACGGCGACAGAAACGAGATCAGGCCCGCCGCCAGAGCACCCATGTAGGTCACGTCCAGCATGGCTCCCCCCTTCCGGACGTTGTCTTATTCTCGTATTCATATTATGCTCAGTGTTATCGACCCGTCAATCGGTGCCCCATGCGCATGCCCTTTCGCTCTCTCCGGCTTCGGCTCCAGATCCTGGCGCTTGCCGCGCTGCTAGGCGGCGCTGCGCAGACCTACGGCGCCGAGCCACAGCACGCGCTTGTCATCGTCGAACAGCCGGGCTGCCACTACTGTATCCGCTGGCATGACGAGATCGGCCCGGCCTATCCCAAGACCGCCCTTGGTGCCTTCGCGCCCCTGCGAAGCGCGCAGCTGCGCGACCCACCCGGCGATCTGACCTACGCCCGGCGCGTGATGTTTACCCCAACGTTTATCCTGGTCGATGCGCAAGGCGCTGAACTCGCCCGGCTTGAAGGCTACCCGGGAGAGGACTTCTTCTGGCCGATGATAGAACGGCTCGTGGCCGACACGGCGGGCTTTGATCCCGATGCTCCAAGAGAGAACTGAACCATGAAACTGCGCATATTCCTCACCGGCTCCGCGCTCGCGCTCAGCCTGCCGTTTGGCGCCGCCGCACAGGACGACGCGTTCGTCCAATTCCAGGCGCTCGCCCCCGCGATCGCCCTGAAGGCTGCGCAGGCCGCGCTCGATCACTGCACCGCCGCCGGATACCAGGCCGGTGTCACGGTGACGGACCGCTTTGGGGTGCCGCAGGTCTTTCTGCGCGAGCGGTTCGCGGGTGCCCACGTCTACGAGACGTCCTTTCGCAAGGCCTGGACCTCCGCCAGCTTCGGGGAACATACCACGGATCTCGATCTTGCGACCCGCCCCGGCGAGATCTCCGCTGGCATTCGCGGCCTTTCGCTCGCCCTGCCGCTGGGCGGTGGCATGCCCATCGAGTCCGGTGACGGCTCCATGGTGGGGGCCATTGGGGTCTCCGGCGCCCCGAGCCCCACCGCCGACGACGAGTGCGCGCAGGCAGGCATCGACGCCATCTTCGACGACATCGCCTTCTGACAGCAGCCAAGACGGAGCAGTGCCGCGCATGGCCCTTCCCATCATCGACGACACCACCTCCGACGCCGAGCTGGAGGATATGGCCACGAAGGCGAACGAGGCTGCCACGTTTCTCAAGGCGATCAGCCACGAGGGCCGGTTGATGATCCTCTGCCATCTGGTGTCGGGCGAAAAGTCTGTCACCGAACTCGAGCAGTTGCTCTCCGCCCGGCAGGCCGCCGTCAGTCAGCAGCTCTCGCGGCTGCGGCTGGAAGGTCTTGTCGTGCCCCGGCGCGAAGGCAAGGCCATTTACTATTCGCTCGCGGACGATCGTCCGCGCAAGATCCTCGAACTGGTCTACGAGCTGTTTTGCAAGGACGACGGCTGCTAGCGGCGACCATTCAGGAGCAGGCGCGAAGGAGGAGCGCGCATGTTCGAGACCCTCGCCAACGCAGGCTTCAGCGAAGCCGTTCTCCTGGCGCTCGTTGGGCTGACGGGTGGGGTCGTGCTCGGATTGGCGGCCCGCATCGGACGGTTCTGCACGCTTGGCGCGATCGAAGACCTGATCTACGGCGGCTCTGACATCCGCATGCGGATGTGGGGCCTTGCCGTCGGCGTCGCGGTGATCTGTGTCTTCGCCATGGCCGGTCTGGGGTGGGTCGCCCCGGAAGAGACCTTCTACATGGCCGACGGATGGAACCCGCTCGCGCATATCGTCGGTGGCACCCTCTTTGGCTGGGGCATGGCGGTGGCTGGAAACTGCGGGTACGGCGCGCTGGCGCGGCTCGGCGGCGGAGACTTGCGCGCCTTTGTCATCGTCCTCGTGATGGGGGTGAGCGCATACATGGTCCTGTCCGGCCCGCTTGCCGCGGCCCGCGTCGCGGCCTTCCCGACCGATCTTGTGCAGGGGGACGTGGCCGCGGGATTTGCTCCGCTCGGGGCCGCATTGATCGGGCTTCCGGCCCCGACAATCGGACTTGCGATAGGGATCGCGATCGCCGGGGCGTCGCTTTGGCCCAAAAGGATGCGGGCAGACCGGACAGCCATGCTCTGGGCCAGCGCTGTCGGCGTCGCCATCGCCTCGGGATGGGCCGGGACGTTCTGGATTGCGAACAACGGGTTCTCCCCCGTCATCGCCGAAAGCCACACGTTCGCGCGCCCCTTGGGCGACACCCTCGTCTGGCTCATGCTGGCCTCGGGCGTGTCAGCAGGCTTCAGCGTCGGCTCGGTCGCGGGCGTGCTGCTCGGAGCCTTCGTAGGGAGCCTTTCGAAGGGGCATTTCCGCTGGGAAGCCTGCGAAGACCCGCGCGAGTTGCGGCGCCAGATTGCGGGCGCCGCAGCCATGGGCGTGGGCGGGGCCGTCGCGCTGGGATGTTCCGTCGGTCAGGGCCTTACGGCCTTTGCCGTCCTCGCCTATGGCGCGCCACTCACCGTTGCCGCGATCTGGTTCGGCGCATGGCTCGGGCTGCGTCACCTCATTCACGGCTTCGCGCCCTCGTGATGGGCATCCGCGAAGCGCCTCTATCGCACCTGCAACAGCCCGCCAAGGACCCTTCCGCATGGACGACTACTACGATCTCGGCGCGTATACCCGCCCGTTAACCGCCGCGACAGCCAATGCGGCCGAATGGGCGCGCCGCGGCCTGATCTGGACCTACGGCTACCACCACGAAGAAGCGATCGTGTGCTTCGAGCGCGCGCTAGAGGACGACCCGTCCTGCCCCTTCGCGCACTGGGGTCGCGCCTATGCGATGGGCCCGAACTACAATTTCAGCTGGGATCTGATGGACCCCAAGAGCCGCAGCAAGACCGTTGCCAAGTGCCACGCCGCACTGGGCGCCGCTCAGGCTCACCGGCCGCACGCCAGCCCGGTGGAAGTTGCCCTGATCGACGCGCTGGCCGCCCGCTACCCGTCCGCAACCATGCCGGAAGACGTCGAGGACATGACGGCGTGGAACATCGCGTTCGCCGATGTCATGCGCGACGTGCATCGCGCCCACCCCGACGATCTCGAGGTCGCGACGGTCTATGCCGAGGCGCTGCTCAACATCACGCCCTGGCAGATGTGGGATCTCAAGACCGGGGCGCCCGCCGAGGGCGCTCGAACCCGCGAGGCGCAGGAGCTTCTGGAAGCGACGTTCGAGGCCGATCCGGCCGCCTGGCAGCATCCGGGTTTGCTCCACCTCTACATCCACCTCATGGAGATGTCGCCGACGCCGGAGCTGGCCCTGCGCCAGGGTGACGCGCTTCGCTCCCTCGTGCCCGATTCCGGCCATCTCATTCACATGCCGACGCACATCGACGTGCTGTGCGGCGACTACCCGTCCGTCATTCGCGGCAACACCGACGCGCTCCATGCCGACCGCAAGGAATTCGAGCGCTCGGGCGGCAGCAATTTCTACACGCTCTACCGGCTGCACGATTATCACTTCATCATCTACGGAGCGCTTTTTGCCGGTCAGCTGGAGCCAGCGCTCGCGGCCAACCGCGAGATCCACGACACCGTTCCGCCGGATCTCATCCGCGTCGAAAGCCCGCCAATGGCGGATTTCCTTGAAACCTTCCTGATCTTCGAGCCCCACATCCTTGTGCGGTTCGGCAAATGGGAAGAGATCCTGGCGCTCTCGCTCCCGGATGAGCCGGATCTCTACTGCTCCTGGACAGCCTCCATCCACTACGCCAAGGGCGTCGCCCACGCCGCTCTCGGGCAGGTCGCGGAGGCGGAAGCCGAGGAGGCGCTCTTTTTGGCCGCGCGCGACCGCGTTCCGGCTAGCCGCCTGATGCACAACAACACCATGCAGGACCTGCTGGCGATCGCACAGGCCATGCTGGCGGGCGAGATCGCCTACCGCAAGGGCGCGTATGACAGGGCATTCGCAGAGTTGCGCCGGTCCGTCGCGCTGGATGATGCCCTGCCCTATGATGAGCCCTGGGGCTGGATGCAGCCCACACGCCACGCGCTCGGTGCACTGCTCTTCGAGCAGGGCCACGTCGCCGAAGCCGAGACCGTCTACCGGGAGGATCTGGGTCTGGGCGGCGACCTGCCCCGCGCCTGCATCCACCCGGACAACGTCTGGGCGTTGCGCGGCTTGCACCAGTGTCTCGCTTCACGCGGTGCGGACGCGGAGGCCGCGATCCTCAAGCGAAGGCTCGACGTCGTGGAAGCGCGGGCGGACGCGCCGGTGCGCGCGTCGTGCTTTTGTGCGCAGGCGGCGATGTCCCCGGCATAGGGGCGCGCGGCGGCGCGATCGCAGACTTTGCGGATCGTGAAGCTCGCGCTCGACTTCCCAGCGCAGCTTTCGATGGATTTGCCGTTGTCGCCGCCGGTTTGCCGCATGCCGTACTCCGCCTTGAGCGTAGGCCGCTTCTTTTCGAGCGATAACTCACTGATCATGCTGGGATTTGCCTTGGAATCCCTCTTCCCCACGGGACGCTTGCATGGCTGCAATCGAGGTTGGCAAGGATGGGATCGGCCAGCGCACCGTGCCGGGCTGATCGCTAAAGCCCCCGGGTCGCGTTCGCGTAGATCGCGGCGACCGCGCAAGACGCAAGGCGGGCTTTGTCGTCATCGGCGCGGCTGGTCAGGATGATCGGCACCTGCGCGCCCATAACGATCCCCGCAGCCTCGGCATGGGCCACGAACGTCAGCTCCTTGGCGAGCATGTTCCCCGCTTCGAGGTTCGGCACGATCAGGATCTCGGCCCGTCCCGCAACCGCCGAGTGAATGCCCTTGGTGCGGGCGGCTTCGATGTCGATGGCGTTGTCCATCGCAAGGGGGCCATCAACCAATGCGCCGGTGATCTGGCCCCGTTCCGACATCTTCGAGAGCGCCGCCGCATCGAGGGTCGACGGGATCTTGGCCGTGACGGTTTCCACCGCGGAGAGGATGCCGACCTTTGGTTGGGCAATCCCGAGCGCGTGGGCCAGATCGATCGCATTCTGGGTGATGTCGATCTTCGTCTCGAGATCGGGCACGATATTGATCGCCGCGTCCGAGATCATCAGGAGGTGCGGAAGCCCCGGCACATCCATCGCGAAGATATGGCTGAGGCGGCGCCCCGTCCGCAGGCCGCCCTCACGCTTCACGATGGCCGAGAGAAGCACGTCGGTATGCAGCTTGCCCTTCATCAGGGCGCGCGCGCGCCCCTGATGCACCAGCGCGACCGCTCGCCGCGAGGCGGCTGCATGGTCGGGTTCGTGCAGGATCTCGAGCCCGTCAATATCCGCCTCGAGCCCCTCGGCAGCAGCCCGGATCCGCCCCTCGTCGCCAACCAGGATCGGTGTGATAAGCGTGTGCTGCCACCCCAGAAGCGCCCCGCCAAGCGCGTTCGGTCCCTCCGGGGCAACCACGGCGGTCGGGATGGGATCCAGGGGCTCGGCACGGTCGAGCAATGCATCGAAGTGCACGTGGCGCTGCACGGTGAGGCCGGGAAGATCGCTCGCATCGAAGGTCTGCGGCGCTTTCGGCGCGATCACCTCGGCCTCGCCCTCCACAACCGGGGTCCCGTCGAGGTGGCACACGGTTGTCTCGAGACGGACCGCCCCCTCTGCCAGGATATCGGAGACGCGGACCCGGATCACCAGTTCGTCCCCGGCGTTGGCGCGGCCGACAAAGCGAAGGGTCTGCGCGCGATAGAGCGTCCCCGGACCCGGCAACTGGTTGCCCACGACCGCGGAGATGAGCGCACCGACCCACATCGAGGGGGCGACGGCCTCCGGCAGCCCGTCCCCGTCCCCATCGTAGCGCGACAGATGCAGCGGGTTCGAATTGCCGCTGGAGTTGGCGAAGACGTAGAAATCATCCGCGCGCGCCACGCGCCTGGCTTCCGCCGCCATGCCGGGCTTGAGCTGGTCCAGGGGGATGTTGTGGAACACGGTCATGGCACGGCTCTTTGTTTCACTGCACGCGGGATCTGTCCGCACAGACTAGGACACCCGACCGCCCGCATGCAGGGCAACCGTCTGCGGCATATGCCCCGACAAGACGAGCAGGGCCAGATCACCAGCTTGGCTAAGGTTGCTGCCCTTGCGCTCAAGGTTGCTCCAGCGCGTAGACGAGGCTGACGCGCGCCGTCAGCGCCACCTCGCCCTCGGCGATCGGTATGGATGGGCTCTCGGCCATGTCCATCCGCGCGCTGCGCATCATCTCGGGGCGCGGCGCGAGCCCCTGCGCGTCCAGCCGGATCAGCGGTCCGAGGGTGACACCCGCAGCCTCGGCCAGCAGTTCGGCCTGGCGGGTCGCTTCCCGAACGGCACGGCGGCGCGCTTCATCCTGCAGCGGGCCAGGCTCCGCCAATCCAAAGCTCAAGCCACGAAAGAGGTTTGCGCCCTCTTCGACGACCGTATCGAGTATGCCGCCCAGATCGTCGAGCGCGCGGACCCGCACGAGCACCGTGGTTTCGGCCGAGTAGCCGAGGATCTTCGGCGGTTCGTCGCGCGAGGAATCATAGCGCGCGTATCGCGGGGTCAGGCTGAGGCCACTGGTCTGCACATCGCGGCTTTCCACTCCGGCTGCTGCAATCGCGGCCAGCACGGCTTCCGCCGCCCGTGCCATGCCTGCAACGGCGTCGGACGCGGTGTCGCCGTCATGCTGTACGCCCAGCGTGATCGTTGCAATGTCGGGCGTCGCGGTCACTCTGCCCTCTGCGGATACCGTGATCTGGGCCTGCTGGACCGAGGCGGTTTGCCCCTCAGCGACGGTGGGACCGAGCAGATTTCCCCCCGCGAGCAGGAGGATGAGACCCAGCGTTTTCGCACCCCACGGGCGCAGCGATCTGTGTGTCATGGGATCTGCCTTTCTTTACCAACTTGGGAACGCCCTTCGCGGGAACTGGCCGAGCCCCGGAGCTCGCTTCCCATTGAACCAGATCCTGCTATAACCTCGAGCGAACCGAAACAGGAAATGGCACCGGGCTGGCCATAACCCGCCGGTGCGTTGTCAGTGTTCCCGAGGTCCATGTCCGATCCTTTTCGCCTTGTTCTCGATCACGACGGCATCGCGCTGAGCCGGGAGGGCGAGTCTGCCGAGCGCATGCGCGTCGCACTGGATGCGCCGGACTTCGACGCGCAGATCGGCCAGATGCGCGACCTGATGAGCGCCGCGCTGGCTGAGGAGGGCGCCGCGCCACCGGCAGACGGCACATTGCATGTCACGGTGGTGCTGCCCGACAGCCAGATCCTCTACACCGAGACGCCCGCGAGCGGGCTGGACAAGATCGCGGATGCCACGCGGGTTGAGAACGCGCTGGTCGGGGCAACGCCGTACCAGCTGGAAGAACTCGTCTGGGATTGGGGCCTCGTCGGCAAGACCCTGCGGATCGCCGTCGTCGCGCGCGATACCATTTCAGAGGCCCGGACCTTTGCCGAGGGACATGGCTTTTCACCCGGAGCATACGTGGGCGCCGCCGTCGGGGCAGGCTTTCCCGGGGCGCCGATATTCGAGCGTGACCGAAGCAGCGAGACCGCGGACCAAGGCACTCCGGACGGCGCAGAGACCGAAAGCGCTGCCGAATCGGTGCCGGCCGAAGCGACCTCGGACGAGCCAAGCAATGGGTCGGGCGCGGTCGTCCCGGACACTGCCGCATCGGCGCAAGACGATCAGACAGGTGCGGGCAGCGCCGACGCGCCCCAAGATGCCGCCCCTGCCTCTGCCACCACCCCCACGGCGGGCGTGAGTTCAGGCGCCGAGCCAGAGACAGCTTCAGCGATGGCGCCCCCGCCACTGCTGCCCCCCCCGGTCGCTCCCGGCACTACGGGTGACGCCGAACCATCCTTGGACGACGCGGCGGAGGCAGCTGCAACCGAAAGCGAAGCTGCACCGACAGATGCGCCCGAAGCGAAGGGCGAGGTCGTCGCAGCCTTCACCTCATTCCGGGCGCGGGCAGCGCGGAAAAGCGCCGCAGAGCAAGCAATCCCGGCGGAGAAGTCCCCCCTGACGCCACTGCGCGCAGAACGGGGGGCGGAGCGCGGCCCGGCCACGCCACCCAAGGTCGCCCCAGCGCCTTTGCCGGGGGCCACGCCCGAAGCACCAGCCAGCAAAGCCCCCCTCGCCGCACCCAACCCCGCTCCGCTGTCAGCGCAACCGCCCCGCGCTGCCCCGAGCCCGGCAGCGGCAGACACCTCCGCTGCGCGCGCGAACCTCTCGACGCTGGCAAAGGCCACGCGATCCGACGAGACCGGCATGCGCGCCGAGCCGGAACAACAGCCCGCGCCGCGCCCCCGGAAGGAGATCCGACGCCGCTTGGTTGGCAAAGTGGTGCCCGCGCCCGTCGGCGCAGCCCCCTCGGCCACCTCGGAGATGGACGAATCCGAGAGCCTCACGGTGTTTGGTGCGCGCCGCACCGGCGCGGAGGGGCGCGGAGGGTCCGCTCGCCTCGGCATTGTGCTGACGATCGCGCTCTTGGCCGTCATGGGCCTCGTTGCTCTCTGGTCGCTCTGGACGGACCAGCAGGCCGAGCCTGAAGCGCTTGCGCTCGTCCGCCCGGACGCCGCCGTGGAGGGGGCCGAAGAGACCGCGCCCAACAGCAGTGGCAGCGGTCTTTCGGTTGAGGATGCGAACGGCACGCTCGAGATTGCGCCGCCGACGATGACGCCCCTTCCCGAGGGTGGCCCCGAAACGGCTCCCGAGGGTACGCCGCTCGCAGCGCCAGAGCCGACGCCCCCCCTCGAAGAGGCCGCGCCCACAGCCGGTGAGACGGCGCCGCTGGAGATCCCCGAGCAAACCTCCACTGCGCCGGAGCCTCGTCCCGGCGCGGCTGACGTCAACCTCACCGACACAGCCACCCAAGAGGCCGCGCCGTCGGAGCCCGAATTCGACGCTGCCACACAAGCCGCCACACAGGCCGCCACAGACACGGCCACACCCCCGGCTGAGCCGCGCGCGGAAGCGGTGCCACAGACGCCCGCAGACACCGCTGAAACAGCCACAGATACCGCCGTCGACATGGCAGCCGCGCCGTCGGACACAAGCAACGAAGCAGCTCCGCTGCCAGAGGCCGTTGCTGCGCAAACCTCCCTGTCCCCCTCCGGGTCTGCGGCCACGACCGTGCCTGTGGATGCGCCCGCACTGGTCACGGCCGCCCTGACCCCTCCCGGCGGCGCCGAGCCGGCCCCGCTGCGCCTGCAGGATCTGCGGCTGCCTGAGACGACGCGTCGGGACGCGGCTCCAGACACACCCGTTGCTCCCCTTCCGCGCGGTTCGTTCCTCGGCCCCGACGGCCTTGTCGTGCCACTTCCGGACGGCGCATTGGCCCCTGGTGGATACGCCCTCTTCACCGGTACACCACCGATCTTGCCGCCCGCGCGCCCCGGCGAAGCCGACGCTGATACGGAGACCGGGACCGCGCCGGAGAACGTCGCCGACCCGGATCCGCTCGAAGATTTCCGCCCGCAGCCTCGGCCGGAAGAACAAGGCGCCGTGTTGGCAACGGATCCCGAAGAGGAAACGCAAGAGATTGCCGAAACGGAGGGGTCCGGCATTCGACCAAGAGGCCGGCCCGATGGACTCTCCGAACGCGCCGCGGAGCTGGCCGCCCAGGCAGAGCAGGCGGAGGCCGTCGCGCGCGCCCAAGCCGAAGCCGCCGCACGTGCCTTCGCCGAGGCCGAGGCAACCGCCGCGGCGGCGGCCGAGGCCGCGGTCGAGCAGATCGCGATTGATACTGCAGGTGCGACGCGCCTGGCCGTTCCGACTGCGCTGAAGCCGCCCTCGCGCCCCGCCTACATCGACCGGATGGTGGCGCGGGCGCAGCGGACCGCCCAAGCCGAGGCCTCGACCCGACAAGCGCAAAGCGCACCCTCCGAGGCGCCGCCCGCGCCCGCAGCCGTTCAAACAGCAGCGGCCTCCGCGGCTGCTGCCCCGGCTCCCAACGCGCCGATCATTCGCAGGTCGGACAGGGTCCGCCCGCCCGAGCCGTCGAGCGCACTTGTCGCCCGCCAGGCAACGCAGAACAACGCGCTGCGCCTCAACCGCGTCACGTTGATCGGCGTCTACGGGTCCGCGAGCCAGCGCCGCGCCCTCGTGCGCCTTCCCAGCGGGCGCTACGTGAAGGTCCAGGTCGGAGACCGGCTTGATGGCGGACGCGTCACCGCCATGACCCGCAACTCGCTGCAATACACCAAGAGCGGGCGGGCCGTGGAGCTGGAGATGCCGTCGGGCTAGCGCTGACCTGCCGACGCCATCGAGCCACGTCAGAACGCGCGGCGCGCGCCGGGGCCCGGCCTTGCGTGTTTTTCTCCGCCCCATCGCAAAGCGTGCGCGCTGGATCTCCGATCACCTGGCGTCACACTGCGTTCTCTCAGCGCGTTTCCTGATCCGCGTTTGCCAGTGCTTTCGCCGTCGCGCATGCTCCGCTCGCGGCACCGAAGCCGGAATCGGTTCGCAAAATCACAGGATTGCCGGCAGCGGGATCTTATACGCAGATGACGGGTTTTCTCTACTTTGCAACCATCTACTTGGCCGCTGCTGTTGTTGCAGTCCCGCTGGCCACGCGGCTCCGAATGGGGTCCGTCCTGGGATATTTGCTTGCTGGTGTCGCCATTGGCCCGATCTTCGGCCTCGTCGGCGGAGAAACCGAAAGCCTGCGGACCTACGCGGAATTCGGTGTCGTGATGATGCTCTTCATCATCGGCCTCGAGCTGGAGCCGCGCACCCTGTGGGGCATGCGACACACGCTCCTTGGCCTCGGCGGGCTGCAAATCGGGGTAACGACACTGGCGATGATGGCCGGGGCAATGGCCCTTGGCCTTCCCTGGATGACCGCCCTTGCGGTGGGCCTCGTTCTTGCCTTGTCCTCCACCGCCATCGTTCTGCAAACCCTCACCGAGAAGGGATTGATGAAGACGCCGGGGGGAAAATCCAGTTTTTCGGTCCTCCTGACACAGGACGTCGCTGTCATCCCCATGCTGGCCGTGATTCCGCTCCTGGCTGTCTCGCAACCAGGTGACGGGCAGAGCGGGCTCCTGCTCTGGGGGGCCGCCCACGCGGCGGGCATCGAGGAAGGCGGGATGTCGCTCGTCGAAGGGCAGCCCGGCTGGCTGGTCACTATCGTGACGCTCACCGCCGTCGCGGCGGTCGTCATCGGTGGGATGTACCTGACGCGCCCCCTTTTCCGCTTCATCCTGATGGCAAAGCTGCGCGAAATCCAGACCGCGACGGCGCTTCTGATCGTGATCGCGATCGCCTTCCTGATGACGCTTGTCGGCCTCTCGCCCGCGCTTGGTGCGTTCCTCGCGGGGGTGGTCCTCGCGTCGTCGGAGTTCAAACATGAGCTGGAGGCCAATGTCGAACCGTTCAAAGGCCTGCTGCTCGGTCTCTTTTTCATCACCGTCGGAGCAGGGATCGACTTCGGTTTTCTGTGGGATCACTTCGGAACGGTCGTCGGGCTGACGCTCGGGATGATGGCCGCCAAGGGGGTGATCCTCTACGCCCTCGCCGTCGCCTTCGATATCCGCGGGCGGGATCGGTGGCTCTTTACGCTGGGGCTCGCGCAAGCCGGGGAATTCGGCTTTGTCCTGCTGTCGTTCGCGCTCCAGCAAAACGTGATCATGCCGGAGCTGCAAGGCATCCTGCTTCTGGTCGTGGCGCTGTCCATGCTGCTGACGCCGCTGGCGTTCATCGCGTGGGAGCTGCTCTCGTCCCGTATGGAAACCACCGATACCGCGCGGGATGCCAACGCCGATCCCGACGAGATCGACGCGGTCGGCCCGGTGATCATCGCGGGGATCGGGCGCTTTGGGCAGGTCGTGAACCGCATGGTGCAGATGTCGGGCATCCCGGCGATCGTGCTCGACCACGATCTTGCGACGATCGAGCTGATGCGGCGGTTCGGGTTCAGGGGCTTCTTCGGGGACCCGACCCGACCGGAGCTGTTGCATGCGGCCGGTCTGAAAGAGGCGCGTGTCCTCGTCGTTGCCCTAGACGACAAATCTGCCGCTGTGCGGCTCGTCAGATACGCGCGGGCAGAGCGACCGGACCTGCACATCGTGGCGCGCGCGCATGACCGTGTCCACGTCTACGAGCTTTATGCTGCGGGCGCCGACGACATCGTGCGAGAAGCCTTCGACTCAAGCTTGCGCGCCGCGCGGTATGTTCTTGAGAATGTGGATTTTTCGCCATTTGAGGCGTCCGCAATGGAAAAAGCGTTCTTCAAGCATGACAGGCGGATCCTGCGCGAGCTTGCCAAGCTTTGGCGCCCCGGCGTGACCGTTGCCTCAAACGAAGAATATGTGATACGCGCCAAGGAGTTGGACACCGAACTTGAAACAGCCTTGCTGCGCGCGCTCGACGATCCGGAAAAGGCCGAGGAAGCCGCGCGCGAGGACAGGAACGCCGCCAAGGCGGAAATCGCCTACACATCACGCAGGCGACGTGCCGAGGGCGGTAACGTCAACTTCTAGAGCCTTGACGTAACAAGCTTTTCTTTCGCAGCCAGTGCGCAACCTTCGGCACCGTACAGGGAAGGCCGCCTAGGCCGCGGATCTCGCCTGCGTGAACGGGCAGCGCGCCGTGTGCCCCGGCGAAATATCGACCTCCGCCGGCAGCGCCTCGGCACAGGCAGGGCGCACGACAGGGCAGCGCGTGCGAAAGACACAGCCCGACGGGGGCGCCATCGGTGACGGCAGCTCACCCTCGAGGATATGCCCCTTTCGCGTGCGTTCGACGGCCGGGTCCGGGATCGGCGCCGCGGCGATCAGCGCGCGCGTGTAGGGATGCGCCGGAGTGTGCACCAGGTTGTTCGCCGGACCTTCCTCCATCTCGCGCCCGAGATAGAGCACGAGGATGCGATCCGAGACGTGCTTCACCACGCTAAGATCGTGCGCGATGAAGATCATCGACAGCCCCATCTCGTCTTGCAGGCGCGCGAGCAGGTTCACCACCTGTGCCTGCACGGACACGTCGAGGGCCGAGACGGGTTCGTCGCAGATCAGCAGCTTGGGCTCGAGGATCAGAGCGCGGGCGATCCCGATACGCTGGCACTGCCCCCCTGAGAATTCGTGCGGATAGCGGTTGAGCTGGTTGGCCAGCAGCCCCACCCGCTCCATGCCGGCTTCCACCCGCTCACGCACTTCGGCGCGGGACAGGCCATGGACATGCGTCGTGAGCGGCTCGGCGATGATATCGCCCACCGTCATGCGGGGATTGAGCGCGGCGAGCGGATCCTGAAAGACCATCTGGATGTCGCGCCGCCGCCGCTGACGCGCCGACTCCGAGAGGGTCCGCAGATCTTCTCCCTGCCAGAGCACCTCCCCGCCCGTTGCCGGGATCGTGCCGACAACGGCCCGTGCGAGGGTCGACTTCCCCGAACCGCTCTCACCGACGATCCCGAGAGTTTCGCCCTCGGCGAGGTCAAACGAGACGTCGTGCACGGCTTGCAGTTGGCGAGACGCGGTCCAGGGCCACGCGCCCGCAGGGCGGATGTCAAAGGTCACGTCGAGGTTCCGGACGGACAGAAGCGTCATGCGACCTGCCTCACGACATCGGCATGGCCGAGGTGACACGCCCGCAGGCGCCCCTCGCTGAACGCGTCAAGCGACGGGCGTTCGCTGCCACAATGCTCCATCGCCATCCGGCACCTTGGCGAGAACGGGCATCCCGGCGGGATCTGCAGCATGTTGGGCGGGTCACCCGGAATTGCGCGCAGCTCCAGATCGTCGCGGTCGAGCCGGGGAACGGCCTCCAGGAGCCCGAGTGTGTAGGGATGCGACGGCGCCGCGAAAAGCGCGTCCGTCGGACCGCTTTCCATGATCCGGCCCCCATAGAGCACAACCGTGTCTTCCGACGCGCCCGCGACGATGCCGAGGTCGTGCGTGATCAATATGATGGCGGTGCCGAACTCCACCTGCACCTCGCGCAGAAGCTCCATGATCTGCGCCTGCACCGTGACATCGAGCGCCGTCGTCGGCTCGTCGGCAATGAGCAGGCGCGGCTGGCAAAGGAGCGACATGGCAATCATCACGCGCTGGCGCATACCGCCAGAGAATTCGTGCGGATACATATGCACCCGGTTCCTGGCATCGGGGATCTTCACCGCGTCGAGCAGGCGTATGGCCTCTTGCACCGCCGCGCGTCTCGACATCGCGCGGTGCAGGCGCAGAACCTCTGTCATCTGGTCGGCGACCCGCATGTACGGGTTGAGCGAGGTCATCGGGTCTTGAAAGATCATCGAGATCTGGTTCGCGCGGACCCTGTTGAGTTCGGCATCCGACAGCCCCAGCAGCTCTGTCCCGTCGAACCGCACCGAGCCTTCCGCCCACCCGTTGCGTGCCAGAAGCCCCATGACCGCAAAGGCCGTCTGGCTCTTGCCGGAGCCGCTCTCGCCGACGATAGCGAGCGACTGCCCGGCATCGACATTGAGCGACACACCGTTGACGGCGTGCACTGTCCCGTCCCCGGTCTCGAACATCACGTTCAGGTCGTCGATTTCCAGCAGCGCCATGATCAACGATCCTTGGGGTCAAGCGCATCACGCAACCCGTCGCCGACGAAGAAGAAGGCAAAGAGGGTGATCACGAAGAAGAAAAGCGGGAAGCCGAGCTGCCAGAGCGTGCCGTATTGCATCTGGCTCGCCCCGTCATTGATCAGCGCACCCCACGAGGTGTTTGGCTCCTGCACGCCGAGGCCGAGGAACGAGATGAAGCTTTCGTAGATGATCATCGAGGGCACCAGCAGTGTGGCATAGACGATCACGACCCCCAGCAGGTTCGGCACGATGTGGCGCAGGATGATCGTCATCGGCTTCACGCCGGTGGCAACCGCTGCCTCGACGAACTCCTTGTTCTTGATCGAGAGCGTCTGGCCACGGGCGATCCGCGCCATGTCGAGCCAACTGACAAGCCCGATGCCGATGAACAGCATGAGGATCGAGCGCCCGAACACCACGAGCAGCAGGATCAGCACGAACATGTAGGGGATCGCCATCAGGATATCGACGATGCGCATCATGATCCCGTCGATCCGTCCTCCGAAATACCCCGCAATCGCGCCGTAAAGCGTCCCGACGACCACAGAGATCAGCGCCCCGATCAGCCCCACCATCAGCGAGATCTGCGTGCCCTGGATCGTGCGGGCGAAGAGATCCCGCCCGAGTTCGTCGGTGCCAAAATAGTGGCCGTTGGCGAAGCTGGGGCGCCCCATCTCCTCGACGTTGCCGAGCACCGACCAGTCGATATCCTCGTTCGACCATGGCGCGATGAGCGGGCCAAAGACGGCAAAGGCACCCACGAGGACGAGCACCACGAGCCCCCCCATCGCCGCCTGGTTGCGCACGAACCGTGTGCGCGCATCCGCCCAGAGCGACCGGCCCTGCACCGCATCGCCCTGCTTGAGCTGTTCGACCGTGCCGCGTCCGAAAAGAACCGCCATGTCAGTACCTGATCTTCGGGTCGATCCACGCGTAGAGGATGTCGACCACGAGGTTGAAGAGCACCGTCAGGGCGCCGGTGAGAATGGTGATCCCCATGATCACCGAGTAGTCCCGGTTGAGCGCGGAATTCACGAAGAACTGCCCGATGCCGCCGGTGGAAAAGTAGAGGTCGATCACGACAGAGCCGGTGATCATCCCCACGAAAGCCGGCCCGAGATACGAGATCACAGGCAGCATCGCGGGCTTCAGCGCGTGCCGCAGGACAACACGGCGCATCGGCAGACCCTTGGCACGTGCGGTGCGGATGAAGTTGGAGTTCAGCACCTCCAGCATCGAGGAACGCGTGATCCGCGCGATCGACGCCATAAACGAGGTCGATAGCGCGATTACCGGCATGATGATGAACTGCCACTGCCCGCCCTGCCAGCCGCCCCCCGGCAGCCAGCCGAGCCAGAGCGTGAAGACCAGCACAAGGATTGGTGCCATCACGAAGTTCGGCAGGACCTGTGCTCCGACCGAGATGCCGACGGCCAGATAGTCGAGCCAGGAATTGTGGTAAACGGCGGCCATGGCGCCGAGCGAAACACCGACGAGCACCGCAACGACGAACGACCAGAACCCATAGGTGAGCGTCACCGGGAAGCCCTGGGCGATGATGTCGTTCACGGTCTGATCGGTGTAGATAAACGACGGCCCGAAATCGAACTCGGTCACGATGCCCACAACGTAGCGCCAGATCTGGACAATGAAGGGCTGATCAAGCCCGTACTTGGCCTCGAGATTGGCCAGGATCTCGGGCGGTACGTTGCGCTCGGTCGAGAACGGGCCACCCGGGGCCGCGTACATCAGGCAGAACGAAAAGACGATCAGGATGAGGATCGTCGGGATCGCAATGAACAGCCGTCGGACGATGTAGGATAGCATGGGGGCCCGCCTCTCGCTCGGCGCGGCGCGATCGGTAAGACGCCCCGCGCATCACCGGGCCCGGCGCGGAATACGAAATTTCGTACGAAATTTCGCGCCCGGCCGGCCCGGTGCGCTTCGATCAGTCTTCCGACGCGATGCGGTAGAAGTTCTTGGAGTACCAGTTGTTCTCCGCGTTGTTGTAGGGCCAGCCCTTGATCTCGTCGTTGAGAAGGAACGTGTTGGCGTAGTGGTAGATCGGGGCCACGGCCATCTCGTCGTACAGGACTTTCTCGACCTGCGTGTACTGCGCGTTCGGGTTGTCGGAGGTCTTCGACTCCCGCATCAGCGCATCCACCGTCTCGTTGGAGAACTTGCCGTCGTTGGAGCCGTGGGGCGTCGTCATCAGATCAAGGAACGAAGACGCCTCGTTGTAGTCGGCACACCAGGCGGAGCGGGCCACGTCGAACTGGCCGTCTCGGCGGATCTCGAGATACGTCTTCCACTCGAAGTTCGACAGATTTGTCTGCACTCCGAGCTTCTGGCGCCACATCTGGCTGACGACAGTCGCGATCGCCTTGTGGCTCTCGGAGGTATTGTAGATCAGGTCGATCTCCAGTCCCTGCTCCGGCACCACGCCATCTGCGACGGCTGCGGCCCAGAGCTCCTTGGCCTTCTCGTCGCGCTCGGCCTGGCTGATATCCGCGTAGGGGATCTCGGGCAGCTCGAAACCGTTCGTCTTGAGGTGCGCGAGGTTGTAGGCGGCCCACTGACCGCCCTTGAGCACCTGATCGACGATCACGTCCCGGTCGATGGCATAGGAGAGTGCGGTGCGCACGCGCCCGTCGGACAGCCACGGATCGGCATCGTCGCGATGGTTGAACGCGTAGTAATAGGAGCACAGACGGGGCACCGACGTTGCCTCGGTCGGCAGCTCTTCCTGCAGGGCGGGGAACTGGCCGGCCGGCAGCGGCTCGAGGTGATCCAGCTCGCCCGCCTTGTAGCGCGTCAGCGCCTGGTTGGCGTCGTTGATCACGAGGCCCGTCACCTTTTTCATGATAACGTTGTCGGCGTCCCAGTACATCGGGTTCTTCTCGCGGGTGTGGTACTCGTTGAGCACCAGCTCGGTCAGCACGAACGCGCCGTTCGAGACAATGTTCTCGGGCTTCGTCCAATCCGAACCATGCGCTTCGATCACGCTTTGTGGTGACGGAAAGAGCGTCGCGTAGGTCGTCATCGCGGGGAAGTACGGCAGCGGGATGTTGAGATCGACCTGCAAGGTCAGATCATCGATCGCCTTCACACCGAGCTCGGAGGGGTCTTTCTCCCCGGCCAGGATTTCCTTGGCATTCACCATTTCGGTCAGTTCGAGGTACCAGCCGTAGGGAGATGCCGTTTCCGGGTTCACGGCACGCTGCCAGGCGTAGACAAAGTCGTTGGCCGTCACCGGATCGCCGTTCGACCACTTTGCATTGTCGCGCAGCGTGAATGTGTAGGTAGTATTGCCGTTCGAGGCTTCGAAGCCGGTGGCGACGCCGGGAACAAGATTGCCCTCTGCGTCCTGGCTCATCAGCCCTTCAAAGAGGTCGCGAATGACGTGAAAGCCCGCGGTCTCTTCGTTCATCTGGGGGTCTAGGGTCGGGAACTGATCCAGCAGACGATAGGTGAAGTGCTGCTCTTCGGCGAGCGTTTCGCCGGTGACGGGATGAGTGTCTGCGGCGAAGGCGCTGGTTCCGATGGTCAGCGCCAAGGTGGCCACCGTCAGCTTCAATGTACGTGTCAATGTCATCTTGTTCTCCCTATGGTCGCGCGAGGCGTCCCGAACCGGACGCACTCCGCCCTCTTTGCGGCATGGCAGGAATGAAGGCCGTCTGTGCAGTGTGCGCGCAAGCTTGACGTCGCAACAGACGCGGTATGTCGCAGGTCAACACACCAGAAAACCGGGACAATCCACGCGGCTTTGCCAATCCATGCGGCGTCCGTGCGATTTGTGTGCCCACTTCATGGGCACGTCGAGACAGCGTCCGCGCCACGGCAAGCACACAACCCATGCAAGATTCCGATGCCGCTGCGCCGCCCAGGCAGGCCAGGGAAGCCACACCGCCGCCCCTTGACGCGCGGGGGCAGGAGGGGAAAACTCGCGGGGTCTGGACAGAGGTGTATGGAGGCAGGTCATGGCCGAGACGGCGGACGCAATCGTGATTGGCGCGGGCGTGATTGGGGCGGCCACGGCCTTTGAACTGGCCAAGGGCGGGCGCAGCGTGATCATGCTGGACAAGGGGGCAGCGCCCGGTATGGGCTCCACCGCCGGCTCCTGCGCGATCATCCGGATGCACTACTCTACCTTCGACGGCACCGCGATGGCCTGGGAAGGGTACCACTACTGGCGCGACTGGCGAGACTATCTGGGAGCGCCCGCCACCGAGGATCTCGCGCGCTTCGTCGAGTGCGGTTGCCTTGTGATGGCAACCCAGGCGAACGGCTTTCTGACCAAGCACATGGAGAATTCGGCCAAGCTCGACTGCCCCTACGAAGAGTGGGACCGCTCCGAGATTGGTGCCCGATTGCCGATCTACAACCTGGAGAGCTTTTCTCCGGCGAAACGGCGCGAAGAGGACGGCTTCGGCGAGCCCAATGGCGCCCACATCGATGGTGCCGTCTTCTGGCCGCATGCCGGATACGTGACAGACCCGGCGTTCTCCGCCCAGAACCTTGCATTGGCCGCCCGGCGTCACGGGGCAGTGCTGCGGATGAAGAGCGAGGTGCATGAGATCCTGACGGGCGGGGGGCGCGTCAGCGGCGTGCGCCTTGCGGACGGCGTCGAGCTTCATGCTCCGGTGGTCGTGAACGTCGGGGGGCCGGCCTCCGCGATGCTCAACAAGATGGCCGGGGTTACGGGCGACATGACCATCGAAACCCGCCCGCTACGGCAGGAGGTGGTGCATGTTCCTGCTCCCGAGGGCTTCGATTTCGAGGCAAACGGCACAATCGTCTCGGACAGCGATATCGCCTGCTATTGCCGCCCGGAGAAAGGCAACCACATCCTCATCGGATCCGAGGACCCGCCCTGCGACCCGCACGACTGGGCCGAGAACGACACCGACTTCAACCGCGACTTCTCCGAACAATGGACGACGCAGGCCATGCGTTATGGCCAGCGCGTGCCGTCGCTCGCGATCCCTTCACGGACCCGCGGTGTCGTGGAACTCTACGACGCGTCCACCGACTGGATCCCGATCTACGACCGTTCGATGCTGCCGGGCTTCTACATGGCCTGCGGCACCAGCGGCAACCAGTACAAGAACGCGCCGGTCGCTGGAAAGGTGATGGCCGCCCTCGTGGAGGCGTGCGAGGCGGGTCACGATCACGACGCAGACCCGGTGCGCTTCACCATGCCCTATATCGGGGCCGAGGTGAGCCTGGGGTTCTACTCGCGCAAGCGCGAGATCAACGCCGAGAGCAGCTTCTCGGTTCTGGGCTAGCACAGCACCCCCCTGCCGCCCCGGGGGCGGCGGATCCCGTTGGAGCCGGTCTGAACTGCGCAGTTCCGTGTGGGATCGAGACGGGCTTCGCCTTGGGTGGGACGCCGCCGGATTTAAGCGCCTTTTCCCTTTCCAAGGCGCATGATTCCCGCTATGGGCCACGCTTCATCGCAATCTGGGCATACACCCTTGGAGGATGCCCACCCATTTTGGAGATATCCCATGGCTGGAGAGATCCCGGATCTCGAAGCTCTGGAACGGACGGGGACAGGCAAGGGGGCCGCCCGTCAGGCTCGTCGTGAGAACCTCGTTCCAGGCATCGTATATGGCGGCGGCGCAGATCCGCTGCCCATCAACCTGCCCTACAACGCCCTGATCAAACGCCTGCGCCAGGGCCGCTTCCTGGCGACGCTCTTCAATCTCAAGGTTGAGGGCCAAGAGGACGTGCGTGTCATCTGTCGCAGCGTACAGCGCGACATCGTGAAGGACCTTCCGACGCATGTCGACTTCATGCGCCTGCGCCGCACGAGCCGCGTGAAGCTCTTCATTCCGGTCGACTTCCTCAACGAGAAGGACGCGCCCGGGATCAAGAAGGGTGGCGTGCTGACCATCGTGCGCCCGGAAGTCGAGCTGACGGTGACGGCTGGCGAGATCCCCGAGAAGGTTGAGATCGACCTCACGGGCCTCAACATCGGCGACACCATCACCATCTCTTCGGTGAAGCTGCCCGCCGGTGCAAAGCCGACGATCGACCGTGACTTCGTGATCGCCAACATCCAGGCGCCGTCCGGCCTCGCCGCCGCCGCCGATGATGACGACGAAGGCGAAGCGGCTGAAGAGACCGAAGCCGCCGAGGAATAAGGCACGACACGCCGCGCTGACCTACCGGTGCGGCGGTGGCCCCAAGGCGGATGCGCCGCGCGTCAGCGGCGTTTCCCGGACCCAGATCCACGAAGGGGCGTGTTCTTGCGGACACGCCCCTTTTGCGTTGCCGGAGGGGTCCAGCCCGCTTCGATCAGCGCATCGGCAGTGAGGGCGCGCGCCGCGATCTCGGCATCATCGCTCTCCTCGTCTTCTGCTGTCCTTTGGCGCGCAGGGCGTTGCTTGCGCTTTCCGGCAGTCGCAGGTGCCGCGTCGTCGGCATCGCCCGCCTCGTCCTCTTCGCTCTCCGAAAGAGTCTCCTCGTCGTCCTCCTCGGTACCTTCTTCCGGGACGGGCCGCAGGACGGACCAGAGCGCGCCAGCAACGGCCACGGCGACGAAGGTGGCCAGCCAGATGCGCCAGAGGCCGATCGGCGCGCCGTCCCCGGTGATCCAGGCGGCCGTGGCGTGCGCGGCGTTGAGGCTGGCGTGCCCGCCCGGCGCCAGCGCGACCGCTGCAGTGAGAGCAACGGCATTGGCATACGCCACGGCTTCGGCGCGCAGGTTCATCCCCGCGACATGGACAACAACCGGCACCGCGATCAGCGGCACCAGCAGCACCATCGCGGCAAAGGGCGCGATATCCTCCGCGAGAGCAGGTGGTGGCCCGATCAACAATAGCGCAATGGACGCCCCCAGGACCTGTGCCATCAGCGTCAGAGACAGGCTGCCCCCGAACCCGCCCGCACCACGCAATCCAACAGTCAGCGCGGGGCTGAAATGCCCCATGGTGATCTGCCCGAGCGTGAGGGCCCCCGCGAGGTAAGCAAGACCGGCGGCAGCTCCCATCCCGAGGCCGGGCGCAACAAGCCCCTGTGCCGCCAGCCCTCCCACAACCAGAACGATCCAGAACGCCCCGAGGGCTTCGGCTACGACCGGGCGCATCTGCCTAGCGCTCCTGCACGGTATTCGACACCGATGACATCATGTTAGGCTCTGCACCGCCTCGAAGATCTCGAGCTCGGGCGCGCCGTCGTACATGTCCTTGTGGCTGCCAGCGCCGGAATGCGCGGCACGGAATGCCTCTGACTTTGTCCAGGCAAGAAACTCCGCCTCGCTCGCCCACGTCGTGTGGGACGCATAGAGCGTGTGCCCCTCTCGCTCCGGGCCCTTCATCAGGTGGAACGCCACGAAGCCGGGAACTTGCTTGAGATGGCTGTCGCGCCGCTTCCAGACCTCTTCGAACTCATCCTCGCGGCCGGTTTTGACCTTGAAGCGGTTCATTGTCAGATACATCGCGCACCTCCAGCGGTTGGGCACCCGCACACCTCCCGCGATCACGGGAGAGGGCGCACGGGGCTGGCGTTGGCGCGCACTTCAAGGCAAGAGAGGGAGGAGGTCAAGCGGCGGCCGGCCAAGAAACGGGACACCACCAATGCGTCTGATCGTGGGCCTGGGCAATCCGGGCGGACAATACGCACGCCATCGCCACAACATCGGCTTCATGGCACTCGACGAGGTCGCTTCTGCACACGGGTTCTCGCCCTGGCGGAGCAAGTTCCAGGCGGAGGTCGCCGAGGGGCGGTTGGGCTCCGACAAGGCGCTCCTGATCAAGCCGCAAACCTACATGAACCGGTCCGGGCAATCGGTTGGCGAGGCGATGCGCTTCTTCAAGCTCGACCCGGCGGACGTGATCGTGATCCACGACGAGCTCGACCTCGCCCCCGGCAAATGCCGCGTGAAGGAAGGCGGCGGGCATGCGGGGCACAACGGGCTGCGTTCGATCCATGCAGCCATCGGCCCGGACTACGCGCGGGTGCGGTTGGGGATCGGTCACCCCGGGCACAAGGACAAGGTATCGGGCTACGTGCTCCACGATTTCGCGAAGGCTGACGCCGAGTGGCTCGACGATCTGCTGCGCGGCATCGCCGACGGCGCCCCCTCTCTGGCCGAGGGGGACTGGGGGCGCTTTCAGAACGCGGTGGCGTTGCGCCTCAAGCCCCCGGCCAAAGCAACGAAGGCCAAAGCCGCGAAGGCCGGGGACGGCGCCAAGGCATCGACACCCCAGCCGGTCGCGGGAGCCGATACGCCCAAACCCAGCGCGCCGAAAGCCAGCGCACCCAACCCCAAGGCGTCCAACACGAACGCGCCCAAGGCGGATCCTCCGGCGGAAGACGTGCGATCTCCCTTGCAAAGACTGATGGACAAATTCCGCTGATGGCCCGGGCGGTCCGGATTGCGGGCTACGGGCTGGGCGCGCTCGTCGTGCTTGGGCTGCTGGCCGCGCTCTGGTTTCGCGAGGAGCTGGTCCGGCTCCATGCCGTCAACACGCTCTTTGACGAAGATCGCATCATCGACAATTTCTCCAACATGCAGGCCGCGTTCCTGACAACGCCGGTGCCTCTTGGTGGCGCCGACGTTCTGCCCTTGCCGGATGGTCCGCCGCTCGAAATCCCACCCGAGGTGACAGCGTGGCTCGAAAGCACCGCCGCGACGGGGCTCGTCGTTCTTGACAGGGGCGCCATCCGCTACGAGGGCGCGCGACTGGGAACACAGCCCGAGGATCTGCGGATCTCGTGGTCTTTGGCCAAGAGCTTCCTCTCGGCCCTTTTCGGCATTTCCGTCGCGCAGGGCGAGGTTGTGCTTGATGAAAACGTCGCCGCCTACGCGCCGTTGCTGACCGGGGGCGCCTATGACGGGGTCACCGTCCGCGAGGTGCTCACGATGCAATCGGGCGTGACCTTCGACGAGGAGTATCTCGACCCGCGGTCGGACATCAATCGCATGGGGCGCGTGATCGCGCTCGGCGGCGCGATGGACGAATTCGCGGCGGCCCTGACGGAGCGGGACCGCCCGCCCGGCGAGGCATACACGTACAACTCGATCGACACTCACATCCTCGCGATGGTGCTGCGCGGCGCAACGGGGAGGTCACTGCCGGATCTACTCAGCGAACGCCTGATCGTACCCCTCGGCCTTGAAGCAGAGCCTTACTACCTGACCGACGGGGAAGGCGTGGCCTTTGCCCTCGGCGGGCTGAACCTGCGGCTTCGGGACTATGCGCGCTTCGGCCACCTCATCGCGCAGGAGGGTCGCCTGGGGGGTGAGAGCATCGTTCCCGCGGACTGGATCGCGGAAAGCACAAGCCCGCAGGCCAATACCGAGCCCGGAAAGATCCGCTATGGCTACCAATGGTGGATGCCGTGGGAGGCACGCCCCGGAGAGGTTCTGGGGCGCGGGTTCTACGGGCAGCAACTCTATATCGACACCATCGAGGACGTCGTCATCGTGGTCACCGCAGCAGATCGCCGTTTCCGTGAGGACGGCAGCTTTGACAGGGCGCTCACGGCGCTCCGTACCCTCGCCGACGCGGCTGTCGACGGGCGCTAGGCCAAGGGCACCTGACCCGGCAGGAGCCGACACGAAGCAAGAAGCGGTCGCCCCGGTCGCTTCGTTTGAAACGCCTTGGCGAACGCTCTGCGCGGCACGCGGCATGCCGCGCCCGCATCCCAGGAAAGGACGGACCAGGATGGCCAAGCCCTCCCCTTCCCGCGAAGCGGCCGTGCGTGCCGCGTTTGCCCAGCAGAGCAACGCTTGCGCCGAGCTCGGCTCGCCGTTCATGGGCCGCCTGATGGCGCTCCTGGCCGAGCGCCCCTGGCCATCGGGCGCGGTCACCGATGCCGTCCTCGGCTGGCCGGGCGATCCGGCGATCTCGGCCGACAGCCCGGCACTGCGCCTTGCAGGCGGGCTTCATCGCCTTGTCCTCGAAGGGGATGAGGGCCTGAGGGCAGTCTACCCGCCCCACGCGCCTGACGACGATACGCTCTGGGCCGGGATCGCCGAGGCTATTGTCCGTGACGAGGCGGCCCTTCTCGCTACGCTCACCCGCGCCCCGCAGACCAACGAAGTGCGCAGGGCGGTGGCGATCCTGCCGGCGCTCGCGCTTGTCGCTGCGAAGACGGCTCTTCCACTCGCCCTGTGGGAGATAGGCTGCGCCGCCGGGCTCAACCTGCGCGCGGACGCGTTCCATCTTGAGGTCGGGCAGGCTCACTTTGGCACGCCCGGATCGCCCGTACATCTGCGGCCCGAATGGCGCGGCCCCTGCCCGCATCCTGCCAAGCTGCGGGTCATCGAACGGCGCGGTGTCGACCTTGCGCCTGTCGAGATCGGCACCGCGGAGGGTGAGGTGCGTCTGCTGTCCTACCTGTGGCCTGACCAACCCGAGCGGCGCGCGCTCACCGAAGGTGCGCTCTCTCTGGCAGCGCAGCTCCCCGCTCGCATCGATACCGACGACGCGGTGACGTGGCTCGAAAGAAATCTGCACAATCGCCGGTCAGAGACCGCGACGGTCCTCTTTCACACCGTCGCTTGGCAGTACCTCCCCCCCGATGCACGAGCGCAGGGCGAAGCGCTGATCGCAGAGGCCGGTGCCGCCGCATCGGAGCGCACACCCCTGTTCCGCATCGCGATGGAAGCCGACGGCGAGAAGCGGGCCGCGCTCTCGCTCACGACCTACCCGGATAGCACCCGACATGCGCTCGCACGGGTGGATTTTCACGGCCGATCCGTTGATTGGGCGGGGCCGCCGCGGCTTTGACGCAAAGCGCGCTCGACACCGGGCTTCCCTCTCCTATCTAAGCATCAGGATCGGGGAGGCACGCATGGACAAGGACCCGTCGATCAATGTTCTGGGTGGGCCGCTGGAGCGATGCTCAAGCGACCCGGTGACAGGTTTCTTCCGGGACGGTTCGTGCAACACCTGCGCAGCGGATCGTGGCAGCCATACCGTTTGTGCCACCATGACGGCCGAGTTCCTGGCAATGTCGAAATACCTGGGCAACGATCTCTCGACGCCGCGGCCCGAATTCCGCTTTCCCGGTCTCAAGCCGGGCGATCAGTGGTGCATCTGCGCCGGGCGTTTTCTGCAAGCGCACGAGGAAGGCGAAGCCCCGAAGGTGAACCTTGAGGCGACGCACCAAAAGGCGCTTGAGGTCATTCCAATGGATGTGCTGGAGCTTCACGCGGTCGGCACCGCAGGCTCCGAGTAGCGCCGCACTTATCCGTTCTCGTCGAACGGATCCAAGAGATGGTCGATGAAGAGCGTCACAAGCTGCGCTCGGCTCGACACTCCCGCCTTGCGGTAGATAGCGGCCATCTGCGCTTTCACCGTGCCTTCCGATGTTTCGCGAAGGCCAGCGATCTCTTGGATGGAGAACCCCTTGACGATGAAGAGCCCGACGTCACGTTCCGCTGGCGTCAGCCCCCATTCGGCGAACCGGCTCTGCATCAGCTCGTAGAAGGCCTGCGAGAGCTCCGCGAGCTCCATCTCTGCCGCCTCGCGGCGCTTTTCGCTGCGCATCACCGTCACCGCGGTCAAGAGTACGCCGATGATAAGGCCGGCGAGTGCGGCGACCTGGATCAGTTCGCGCGCCATCCAACTGATCGGTGCGGAGCGCAGCCCCAGCTGGCCACCGAAGAGGTCGTAGACAAAGAACCCGGCGCAAGCGAGTTGCCCCAGCAACAGCACGGCGAGGCCGAGGCGGCGCCAGATCGAGGCGCCTGGCGGCTTGGGGGCTTTCATCTCTTTGGAGGGGGCGGACGTGCGTGCCTGCCGGGCGCGTGCGGGAGCACGCGTGGCATCGGCATCTGTCGGCTGCACGTCTCTTAGCATGTTGCGTCTCAAAGCCTGCTGCGTCGGACTAAGCTTACACAGAACTCGGAACGCACATCATTCGCAATCACTTACCCGAGTTTCACTCTGATTACATGACGCCCGGGAAAAACGACAGTCCTAGTTTGTCTCAAGCGGGAACGCGGGCGAGCCATCTGGCCGCAGCTCGACATCCCGCAGGATCTCGCGCGTATGCGGGTTTAGGACGATCTCCCGGGTGTTGCCCGTCCGCAAAGCCGTGATCCGCACCTGTCCGAGCCACGTCTTGTTGCGCTCTATCCGGACATAGCCTTCGGTCCGGAGGCTCTCGATCACCCGCGCCTCGAGGGTCGGCTCCGGCAGGGCGGCGGTGCTGTCGGCTTCATCAAATGTCAATGAGCGCGTCTGGGCCTCAGACACGCCGGGCGACGCCATCAGCGCCACCGCTAGGATACTGCTCATCAGGATAAGGCCGCGCATGCGTCCCTCCTCCTCTCGAATCGGCCCACAGGCCTTACTGGTGTAACGCTGGAATGACAATTTGTCAGCCAGCTAGGAACTTAGCGGCAGAGTGTCCCGTCTCCTTCCTCACCTCCCACATTTTTCACACGGCCAAAAGACACCGGCCGGGAGGATCTGGAAGGAGACGGGCCTTCGGAGGTGACCCGCCTCCATGACCAATCACTCGTTACTGTACTACCTCGGGAACCGCGGAGGCACCTACCCCCTTTGTCTGCCTATGCAGACGCGAAACACACGAGCTACCGTCACAGCTCCCGGGGTCAGATTTGGCATGCACATCCATGCCCCGCTATTGGCCATCCGCTTAGGGCCCGCCAGATCCGGAGTTTATGCCATTTGTTTAGGACATGTTGGTTGTATTTCAGGGACTTGCACGGACGCACGGCACGCCGCTGTTTAGGCCCACTCGGGCCCCTCTCCCCCATTTGGCGGAGGCAGTCCTGCGCCCGTTTGGCGCCCGATACCAGCGGGCGCCGCCTTGCCTCGTACGGCGCGACTCAGATGTCCGCGCCGAGCGCCTTTGCGACCGTGAAGATGTCCTTGTCGCCTCGTCCGCACATGTTCATGCAGATGATGTGATCGGCGGGCAGATCCGGCGCGATCTTGGCCACGTGGGCCAGGGCATGGCTCGGTTCGAGAGCCGGGATAATACCCTCTGCCTCGCAGCAGAGCTGGAACGCCTGCAGCGCCTCCGCATCCGTGATCGAGACGTACTTTGCCCGGCCGATGTCGTGCAGCCACGAGTGCTCCGGGCCGATCCCCGGATAGTCCAGCCCGGCCGAGATCGAGTAGCCTTCGAGGATCTGTCCGTCATCGTCCTGAAGAAGATACGTCCGGTTCCCGTGCAGCACCCCCGGGCGCCCGCCCGTCAGGGACGCGCAATGCTCCATCTTCTCGTTCACGCCGCGCCCACCGGCCTCGACCCCGATGATGCCGACGTCCTTGTCGTCGAGGAACGGGTAGAAGAGACCCATCGCATTGGAGCCTCCGCCGATCGCTGCGATGATCGTGTCCGGCAAGCGGCCCTCGGCCTCGAGCATCTGCGCCTTCGCCTCCTTGCCGATGATCGACTGGAAATCACGCACCATCGCCGGATAGGGATGCGGCCCGGCCACCGTGCCGATGCAGTAGAACGTGTCGCGCACGTTCGTCACCCAGTCGCGCAGCGCATCGTTCATCGCGTCCTTCAGGGTGCCACGACCCGACGTCACCGGCACCACCTCGGCACCCAGCAGCTTCATGCGAAACACGTTGGGCGACTGCCGCTCCACATCATGCGCGCCCATGTAGACGACGCACTTCAGACCGAACTTCGCACAGACGGTCGCTGTCGCCACGCCATGCTGACCCGCACCGGTTTCCGCGATGATCCGCGTCTTGCCCATGCGCCGGGCGAGCAGGATCTGGCCCAGCACATTGTTGATCTTGTGAGCCCCTGTGTGGTTCAACTCGTCGCGCTTGAGGTAGATCTTCGCGCCGCCCAGCCGTTCAGTCAGCCGCTCGGCCAGATAGAGGGGCGACGGGCGGCCAACATAGTGCTTCCAGAGATAGTCCATCTCGGCCCAGAAGCTCTCGTCGGTCTTGGCGAACTCGTACTGACGCTCCAGCTCCAGGATCAGGGGCATCAAGGTTTCCGAGACGAACCGGCCACCGAAATCGCCAAACCGCCCATTCTCATCGGGCCCGGTCATGAAACTGTTGATCAGATCTTCAGGCATCGGCTCACCTTCCCGCGCTACAACAGCTCGCGTTTATACCCGTTGTGGGAGGCGGTAAAGCCGAGCGCGGTGTAGAAGAGAGCGCTATCGCTGCGGCTCTTGTTCATCGTCAGCTGGATCACGGAGCAGCCCGCCGCGTGCGCCCGCCGCTCGACCTCGTCAAAGAGCTGGCGGCCAAGCCCCTGCCCCCGCAAGCGGCTGGCAACGCGAACACTTTCGACCTGTGCACGCCGCGCCGCCCGCATTGCCAGCCCGGTGATGAAGGTGATCTGGCACGCCGCCACAATGCCCTGTCCCGCCACTTCGCCCACGATGAAGAAGTTACTGGCCTCGCGCTCCATGGCATCGAACGCCACGAGGTATACCTCGGGTGCTGCGCCCTCCCGGCCCGCCCCCAGCCTGTCGTCTTCGATCAGAGCGAGGATGGCGGGCACATCTGCCCGCGTCGCGTCGCGACACTCAAGCTGCATGCTTCTTTGTTCCTCTTCTCTTCCCGCCCTTGGGGGCGCGCAATGCGCCGCGGGCCACACGCATGCCCGGCACCCCGTTCGCGAGCGCCCGCCCGCTACGCCGCGAGGACGCCCTGAGCTGCCGCAACGAAACGGGCGATCCGGGCCGGGTCCTTCTGACCCGGCTCCGTTTCGACGCCGGAAGACACGTCCACTTGGCGCGCGCCAGTGCGCAGGATGGCCTCGCCGACATTGTCCGGGGTCAGCCCCCCCGCCAGCATCCATGGCCCGGACCAGCGGCGCCCATCCAGGAGCCGCCAATCAAACGCGAGACCGTTGCCGCCCGGCAGGTCGGCCCCGGGGGCAGGCTTTGCATCCACGAGGATCTGGTCGGCGACGGCGGCATACGCATCGAGCCGCGCCAGGTCTTCTGCGCTGGCAACGCCGACCGCCTTCATCACGGGCAGCCCGGTGCGCGCTCGCACCGCGACCACGCGTTCCGGCGTTTCCCGGCCGTGGAGCTGCAGAATGTCGAGCGGAACAGCCGACAAAAGCGCATCGAGCGCGTCATCATCCATGTCGACAGTCAGGCCGACCTTCGCCAGCCCCGGGGGCGCCGCGAGCGCGATGTCGCGCGCGGCGTCGAGCGACACGTTGCGGGGTGATTTCGGAAAAAAGACGAGGCCGGCGTAGCGCGCCCCGGCGCGGACAACGGCCTCTACGTCAGCAGGTCGGGTCAGCCCGCAGATCTTGACCGCAATGTCCCCCGCCATGGCGTGCTCAGCTGGCTTTCTTTGGCTGCTCGATCAGGGCAAGGACCTCGTCCTTGTCCTCGTCGCGGCCGCCCTTCATCTTGATCATCTCGCGCTTCAGGGTCCGCACCTGCTGCTGGCGCTTGGCAACTTCCTTGCGGTGCTTGCTTTCGCGCAACCACTCCCAGACGAAACCGATCAAGAGGCCGGCAATCACGCCTCCGAGCACAACGACATAGAGCGGCAGCGTGACGGAATAGGAGAAGCCCGAGAAACTCTCCAGCTCCGGGGTCAGCGCCGTCAGCGTCACCGGCCCGGTATTCGCGAGGCACAACAGCGTGATGCAAAGCGCCAGCACGATCAGGAACAGGTACTTGAGAAAGCGAATCATGTCAGTGCCTCGGTCAGGATGGAGTCTCGTCGTTCAAGCGGTCCCGTAGCAGTTTGCCCGTCTTGAAGAAAGGGACGTGCTTCTCATCGACCTGAACCGCGTCGCCTGTCCGCGGGTTGCGCCCGGTCCGCGCATCGCGTTGCTTCACGGAGAACGCCCCAAACCCGCGCAGCTCAACCCGATCGCCCCGCGCCATGGCGTTGATGATCTCCTCGAAGATCGTGTTCACGATGCGCTCGACGTCTCGCTGGTAGAGGTGTGGATTCTCTTCCGCCAGGATCTGAATAAGTTCTGACCGGATCATATTTCCCCCCAAGCGCGGGCGTGGCACGCCGCCCACTCAGCTGTGATTTGAAGTGAACTATAGGAGGAAATCGCTCATCCGGGAACGGCCTAGCGCGGACGGGGATGCACAAATCCGCAACTAAAGCGCGGAAATCAGACGGGAAAACGTGTACCTTTAGGGCATCATACTCTGAATCGAGGCGTCTGGACGGTCGAACAGCGGTCCTGCATGGGATGATTCGCCGCAGTCCAGACGCCTCTCATCCCCGATGCCCGGCGGTAATCGATTTTCAACTTATGGTTCGCCGGAGGATGCCCCTGCCCGCGGGCCAGCACTGGAATTGCGTGTCGGACACCAGCGTTGGCCGCGCATGTCCAGCGCGTTGCGGATGCCGGGACAATCCCCGCCAAGATGGCTTCTGCCGAAAAGTGGCAGCGTGGGCTGGGCGCTGCGCCGGCCCGGCACCCCTCGCTGACTTCGGGCCCTTCCCTTATACGCAGATCGGAGGCCCCTGCCCCTCGTCTCGGAGCACAAAAAAGCCTCGCGCCCGGGGGCGCGAGGCTTTGTGTCAGGTCCGCTCAGGCGCGGTGTCTCAGTCGTCGCCCTTGAGCGCCGCGCCGAGGATGTCGCCGAGCGACGCGCCGCTGTCGGACGAGCCGAACTGCTCGACAGCTTCGCGTTCTTCGGCGATCTCGCGTGCCTTGATCGACAGGCCAAGACGGCGCGTCTTATTGTCGATGTTCGTGACGCGCACATCCACTTTGTTGCCGACGCCGAAGCGCTCCGGGCGCTGCTCGGCACGATCACGGCTGAGGTCGGAGCGGCGGATGAAGGACTTCATGCCCTCGTATTCCACCTCGATGCCGCCATCCTCGATCGCTGTCACTTCGACAGTGATGATCGCACCGCGCTTCACGCCGCCGGTCGCATCGGCGAACTTGTCGCCGCCCAGCGCCTTGATGGAGAGCGAGATGCGCTCCTTGTCGGTGTCCGTCTCGGTGACCACGGCTTTGACCATGTCGCCCTTGCGGTAGTTCTGGATGGCATCCTCGCCGCGCTCGTCCCACGACAGGTCGGACAGGTGAACCATGCCGTCAATATCGCCCGGCAGGCCGATGAACAGACCGAACTCGGTGATGTTCTTGACCTCGCCCTCGACCTCGGTGCCCTCGGGATGCGTCTCGGCAAAGACCTCCCACGGGTTGCGCATGGTCTGCTTGAGGCCGAGCGACACGCGACGCTTCGCGGTGTCGATCTCCAGCACCATCACCTCGACCTCCTGAGAGGTGGAGACGATCTTGCCCGGATGCACGTTCTTCTTCGTCCAGCTCATCTCGGAGACGTGGACCAAGCCCTCGACGCCCGGCTCCAGCTCCACGAATGCACCGTAATCGGTGATGTTCGTGACGCGGCCCGTGTGGGTGCTGTCGAGCGGGAACTTGATCTCGACGCTGTCCCACGGATCGGCCTGAAGTTGCTTCATGCCGAGCGAGATGCGGTGCGTCTCTTTGTTGATCTTGATGACCTGCACCTTCAGCGTCTCGCCGATGGACAGGATCTCGGACGGGTGGTTGACCCTGCGCCACGCCATATCGGTGACGTGCAGCAGGCCGTCGACACCGCCGAGGTCGACGAATGCGCCGTACTCGGTGATGTTCTTGACCACACCGTCGACCGCCTGACCCTCGTGCAGGTTGGCGATCACTTCGGCACGCTGCTCGGCGCGGCTCTCTTCGAGGATCGCACGGCGCGAGACGACGATGTTGCCGCGACGGCGGTCCATCTTGAGGATCTGGAACGGCTGCTTGAGGCCCATCAGCGGGCCGGCATCGCGCACGGGGCGCACATCGACCTGGGAGCCCGGAAGGAACGCAACAGCGCCGCCAAGATCGACCGTGAAGCCACCCTTGACCCGGCCAAAGATCGCGCCCTCGACGCGGTCCTCGTCGGCATAGGCCTTTTCGAGACGATCCCACGCGGCCTCGCGGCGGGCCTTCTCGCGGGAGATCGACGCTTCGCCGCGCGCGTTCTCGACACGGTCGAGATACACCTCTACCTCGTCGCCCACTTCGATCTCGGGCGCTTCACCCGGGTTCGCGAATTCCTTGAGATCGACGCGGCCTTCCATCTTGTAGCCGACGTCGATGATGGCCTGTCCCGCCTCGATGGCGATGACGCGGCCTTTGACAACAGACCCTTCGTTGGGCGTGTCGATTTCGAGGCTTTCGTTCAGAAGGGCCTCGAATTCCTCCATAGATGCGGATGCGGACATGTGTGTTTCAGGTTTCCTATTCGGTTCATGTTTGCGGGCCGGGCGGTTGTCTCCGCCGGTCTTTGGGGTTGGTCCTCAGAGGGTCTCAGGAACAACGAAGGGCCGGAGCTTGCTCCGACCCTGCTCGTTGTACCGGTGTTGACCACCTGTTCGTCTGACAGCGCGCTCTATACAGAGGGCAGCGCGGGCTGGCAACACCTGCGACGCCCAAGCCGGAAAGTGAGCGCGATATGACCACTGGCAAGCCCGATATGTCTGTCGAGGAAGACCAGACCGACGCAACGGCGCGCCGCGCCAGGGGCGAGTTTGTCCGCGGCCGCAGCGGCTTTCGCCACGCCATCGGTGATCCGGAGTTTCCGCCCGAGCCGGGCCGATATCATCTGTTCGTCGCACTGAACTGCCCGTGGTGCCACCGGGTGACGCTCGCGCGGGCTGTGCTCGGGCTGGCAGGCAGCCTCTTGATGGACGTGGCCTTTCCCACTCGCACCAGCGAGGAAGACCCCGCCGGCCCCAATCTGTGGGAGTTCAACCCCGGCAGGATCGCTGCAGCCACAGGTGCCCCCTTGCCCGAATGCACATCGGAGACAGGCACCGGGCGCAACCTGAGGCTTGCGCGGGATATCTACGCGCACGAAGGCTCGCCAGAGCAGTCGCTGCCCGTCCTCTACGACAAGGTCCGGCAGAGGATCGTGAACAACGAAAGTGCCGAGATCGTCCGGATGCTTGGCGCCATGGCCACGCCGCTTGGCAGCCCCCTCTCGGGCGCGGCCTTGCCGACCCTTTACCCGCAAGACCCTCAGACACGCGCAGACATAGACCGTTTGAACGATCGGATTTACGTCGCGATCAACAACGGTGCCTACAAGGCCGGGTTTTCGACCGATCAATCGGTCTACGAGGCCGCGTTCGACACGTATTTCGCCGCTCTTGCAGAGCTCGAAACGCTCCTCGCCTCTGACGGGCGCCCGTTTCTCTCGGGCGACAGCTTCACCGAAGCCGACCTGCGCCTACACCCTACGCTCTTTCGCCACGACCCGGTCTACCATGTGCGCATGAAGCTCAACGGCGCGCGCATCCTGGACTATCCGCACCTGTGGCGTTGGCTCTGCCGGGTCTATGCCCTGCCCGGCGTCGCCGGAAGCAACTCCCTGACCCATTGCAAACAGGGTTACTTCGGCCGCTCGTGGAACAACGTCATCCCCCGCGGCCCGTTCCACCCGATGCCCTATCCCGAAGCCTACGCGCATCCGGAGCTCGCACGCACGGCGCAGGAATGACAGCAGCAAAGTGCTGAGAGCATCCGGTATTCACGGAGAGGGATCCCCGGGATCCTGTTGGCTGGCCCCAATCAGGACGGCGCCGCCCAGCTCCCTACATCGCCCTGTCGCCAGCAGCTCCTGAACAGGCACGTCCGGCACGCCCACGCACGGGCGTAAAGATGTCCCCTGACGCAAAACGAACCACCTCCCTCTCGGCTGTTGCATAGGTATTCAGAATGGGCCACGCTGGCCGCACACCCCGAGATGACGCAGTTACCGACAGGAGGACCCGCCGCCATGACCCCCGAACAGATGGAAGCCCGGCTGGTTCGCTACGGCGATCTTGTCCCTTGTCGAACCGCGTTCATTGATGCGCACACGCCGGGTTCAGACCAGAAAGAGAACTTCACCATCATTGGCGGCGGTGTCTCCGAAAGCCCCGACCAGCACGTCCATATCCGCGAAACGCCCGGGTTCAACATCGGCGCGGCGGGTCAGCCACCGAAGTGCCGCAACTCGCTGCATTCGCATCGGACAGCCGAGGTATTCTTCGTCCTGTCCGGGCGCTGGCGGTTCTTCTGGGGCCGGTGGGGCGATGCCGGGGAGGTCATTCTGGAGGAGGGCGACATTTTCAACATCCCGACGGGGATCTTCCGCGGTTTCGAGAATATCGGCACGGACTACGGGATGATCATGGCCGTTCTGGGAGGCGATGACGCCGGCGGCGGGGTGATCTGGGCCCCGCAAGTGATCGAAGAGGCACGCGCCCACGGGCTCGTTCTGTCAGAGGAAGGCCGGCTCTACGACGGCGCAAAGGGCGAACGACTGCCCGATGGCATCAACCCCATGCCGCTGCTCACGGATGCCGAACTCGCGGCCTTTCCCGAACCCAAGGCAAAGGATGTCATTCCCCGCTACGTGGGGCGCTACTGGGATCTCATGGCGATGGCCAACGGACAGCCCGCGAAGGTGATTGGTGCCGAGGCCCACTTGCGGGATAAGCCGGGTTTCGAGATCGAGCTGATCACGCGCGGCTCCCTGCCCGACGCAGAACGCGGAAGCGACGTCAACGAAATCGCTATGGTCATGCGCGGCCACTGGCGGTTCTCGTGGGGCAACCACGCCTTGTCGCTCGCTCCGGGAGACACGTTGGCGATACCCCCGGGCCTGCGCCACCGTCTCGACCCCTCGATGACCGGTGAGGCCTCACTCTACCTCGTGCGCTCGACCGCGGATACAGCAGGCCCGACGATGGAAGGCCCCGCCGCTGCCGCGTGACGCGCGACCGCTATCGGGCTTGGCGCGTTGCAACCGGCCTGTGCGGAGAGTCACCGCTCTGGATGCGCCTCGCCAATTCCGCCTCACTCCGGGAGGTCTCGCCTTGGTGCAAGCCCCCCGAGGGATGTCGCGGATAGAGCCTCGCCCCTCCCTTGTGTTGCTGGCCACACGGCTACGCGCTCACAAGTGGACGCGCACCGGTATTGCGCAGATGCGTCACGAGATCGTCTGCGCATGGGTGCACCGACCGAAGCGCGTAATTGGCGGTTGGCCTAGCTGGATTCCCGAATCAGCGGTGCGATCCAGCCGCCGACCGTCTGGCTCACCGGATCGGGCGCCATGATGAAAGCGCTCGCTTGCTGCCACATCGCACCGGTCCGAAGCGCATCAACCCGCGCAACGTAGTCGTCCGTCGGCACGGAGGCCGCGGCGATCGATTTGACCACTAGCACCGCAGCGACCAACGCCAACATCGGGCGCAACACAGGGCGCGCGGCACGTCGCGCGCGCCGCGTATAATAGCTTTGACCAAGCGTGCCTTCAGCTTCGAACCCACCGCCACCGCGGTGGATCTTGTCGATCTTCTTGAGACGCTTGTTGAACTGGCGGACCTGAACGTCGGACACGGCACATACCTCTACTAAACCTCAGGTTGTATACCATATTTCGACGCGGAAGCCCAATCCGAGCCAAAGACTCAAGTCAGATTCAACTTTTCCGGAAACAAAGACTCGCCCATTCGCCGATATCCTCGCGATCATGCACAGTGAAGCCTGCCACTGAATAAGCCGCGATCACATCCTGGGACTGATTCACCAGCAATCCGGACAAGATGGCATGGCCGCCCGGCGCACAGGCCAGGCCGATGCTCGGGGCGAGCTCCACGAGCGGACCCTTCAGAATGTTGGCGAAAATGAGGCTGAACGGGCTGGCCTGCCGCAACTCGGGATGATCGAGACCGGCCGCCTCGAGCACGCGAACCGCGCCCGCGAGGGCGTTGGCCTCTACGTTCGCCTCCGCGACCTCGACTGCGACGGCGTCAATGTCGGATGCAAGGATTGGCGCGCCGGGCCAGACACGGGCCGCAGCCATGGCGAGCACTGCCGTGCCGCACCCAATGTCCGCAACAGCGACCGGCGGCGCGATGGTCGGCGTTGCTGAGTCCGGGGCAGAGGCGGGGTCAGACGTGAAGGCCGTTACACCGCCCCCGGTCAGCAACCGGTCGAAAAGGCGCAGACATCCCAGAGTGGTGCCGTGGTGGCCCGTACCGAACGCCATCGCCGCTTCGACGAGGAGCGGCTCGACATCCGCTGGCACGGTGTCGGCGTCGTGCGATCCATAGACGTAGAATCGCCCCCCGCGCACGGGGGCAAGCTCGCGGCGAACCTTGGCGACCCAGTCCGTCTCCGGCAGTTGCGACACCGCGAAGGGACGCGCATCGAACGCCGCCGCGAGGAGTGCGAGAGCTGTTTCATCGGGTGGGTCCGTGAAATACCCGCCAACCTCCCAGAGACCCGAGCCGTCTTCGATCTCGAACACCCCCACGCCCATCGGCTCCGGGTTGAGCTCTTCCATGGCGGCGCCAAGCCGTTCGGCCGGCTCGCGTCCGGGAAGGGTGGTAAGTGCGGTCCATGTGGGCATGGCGGGCCTTTCTAGGGTGGCCTCAGGCAGGGCCGGGCGGACCCCTGCATGGGGGGCGGTGTTTCCCTGGGCTGGAGCGACGGGCTGTGCTGGCCGCGGTATGGATGCCTCCGGCGGAGGTATTTCGGCCAAGATGAAGGACTGCGGACGGCGAGAAGAGGAGAGCGGGGAGCGGGGAGCGGGGAGCGGGGAGCGGGGAGCGGGGAGCGGGGAGCGGGGAGCGGGCCTAGGCGGTGTTGGCGCTTTCGTCAAGCCACGCCAGAACGTGCGACGCGAGAGTGGCCGGTTTTGCGTTGGCCTCGAGCTGCAGCACGGGGCAGGACAGGGTGGCCGCCCAGGTTTCATGCCGCGCGCGGGACCGACCGGGGCGGGCACCTCGGTCATAGCCGGACGCCCAGTGCAGGAATGCCGCGCATTCCTCGTGGAACGCGCCGCCCGGTTGCATCGCGGCGCCGTAGCGCTGGTATTCGCGGGCTTCGAGGCGGGCGTGCAGGGAGGGAGGGTCGAGCGTCAGGAAGACGGCTGCGGTGAAGCGATCCGCGATGCCGTCCGACCAGCTGTCGAGCGACCCCGAGAGCACCCAGTCCGAGCGCGGCAGGAACACCGCTTGCATGAGAGCCCGACGCTCCGGGACAGCGCGTTTGGCCCGGAACGGTGGATCCGAGGGCTCCCAGTAGAAATCATCGGTGTCGAAGTGCTGGGATGCAAGTGTCCCGGCGAGGTGGCGGCCGAGGGTCGATGTGCCGGCACCGGACGGGCCGAAGATGTGGATACGGTGGCGACGCGGCGCGGGCTGCGGCGCCCCCGTTTGCCAAGAGACGTGCCTGTCATCCATCTCCGGCCGCGCTCCGGGTCACGCGCTTTTGGCTGCGACGCCGGTGCCGATCGGGCAGGACACGCCCGTTCCGCCGATCCCGCAATAGCCGCCCGGGTTCTTGGCCAGGTATTGCTGGTGGTAGTCCTCGGCGAAATAGAACACCGGGGCCTCCAGGATCTCCGTCGTGATGGCGCCGTAGCCCGCTGAGGCCAGGCCCGGCCCGAAGCTCTCGCGGCTGGCGTGGGCCGCGTCGGTTTGTGCATCGCTGAAGGTGTAGATGCCGGAGCGGTATTGTGTGCCGACGTCGTTGCCCTGCCGCATGCCCTGGGTCGGGTCGTGGCCCTCCCAGAAGACCTTGAGCAGTGCCTCGTAGCTGATGACAGCGGGGTCATAGACGATGCGCACCACCTCGTTGTGGTTGGTCTGGCCGGAGCAGACTTCGCGGTAGGTCGGGTTGCGCGTTTCGCCGCCCGCATAGCCGACCATGGTCAGCCATACGCCATCAAGCTTCCAGAACATGCGCTCGACGCCCCAGAAGCAGCCCATTCCGAACATCGCGACCTCCATGCCATCGGGCACATCGAGGGTGAGCGGTCGCTCGGACACGAAGTGGGTTTCGGCTGTCGGGACGGGGTCATCTCGCCCTGCAAGGGTCGCGGCCGGATCGGCCATTTCGGGCGTACGGCGGAAAAAGCTCAGCATGAACGGCTCCTGAAACGTTGCGATCAAGATGTCGACTGTACGGCGCACTTTTCAAGGTTCTGCAATGTCGCGGATCCCCGTTGCCTTGGCGCAGGGGGCCGGGCACCTTTCGAAACACCACAGGATCCGAGGAGGGTAGAGGCGTGCGCAAGGTGCTTATGATATTGGGCGGGATAGTCCTGGTCTTCTTGATTGGCATCGCGGTGATCGTCTTTGCCTCGTCCGGGTCGCGCGACATTGCGCGCGCATTCGTGATGGAGGTGAGTTCAGGCAACCTCGAGAGCGCGCATGATCTGCTTCACGACGGGCTGAAGGAATCGTTTCCGGTGGAGAAGTTGCGGGCCGCCTTCGAGGGCTATGCGGCCTACGAAAGTGTGCGGTTCCACTCCATCTCGACATCGCCGGGCGAAACGGTTCTGGAAGGCACCGCAAGGACGGCATCTGATTGCGCGACGCAAGTGTACATCAGCCTGGCGAACAGCAAGATCATCGCGTTCGAGATTTCGCCGCTCTGCCCCGAGTAGAGGTATTGCGCCCCAGCTCCCCGACCCGGCGGAGCCGAGGGGGGCCGACATGCGGCGCATTCCGGCTCCGGGCAGCGCCTATTCCGCGGGGGCGGGCTGGCGCACGCGGCTGAAGATGGTCTCCCGACCGGGCTCCGGATGGCGCGGGATGAGCAACGCCAGCGTGAGCGAGGTTGCGGCCATTCCGGCGGCAAGGGTGAAGACCGAGGCGGGCGATGTCAGCCACAGGTAGCCGAGGGCCGCTGGCAGGAATACGGCCGCGATGTGGTTGATCGTGAACGCCACTGCCGCGGTCGGCGCGATGTCCGAGGGATCGGCGATCTTCTGGAAATAGGTCTTCAGCGCCAGTGCGAGCGCAAAGAAGAGATGGTCGATAATGTAGAGAGCGGCCGCCAGCGCCACTCCCCAGCCGAACCAATAGAGCCCGCCGTAGGCCAGAAAGACCAGGATCAGTCCGGAATACTCGACGACCAGCGCGTTGCGCTCGCCAAAGACCTGCACCACGCGCCCCATGATCGGCGCGAAGATCATGTTGGCCACCAGCGTGACCATGAAGAGCGTCGTGACCTGGTGCACCTCGAAGCCGAACTTCTCGACCATCATGAAGCCGGCGAAGACGATGAAGATCTGACGCCGCGCTCCCGACATGAACTGGAGCGCATAATAGAGCCAGTACCGGCGGCGTAGGACCAATTGCTTGCGCTGCGGGTTTGGGGCCTCGAACTGCGGGTAGGCGAGGTAGGCAAAGAGCGCCAGAAGCGCCGTTGTTCCGCCAGCCACGATGTAGACCGTGTTGTAGCTGAGATCCCACGCCTGCCACGTCGCCACGATCAGGCCGTAAGAGACAAAGGTCGCCCCCGACCCCGCAGCCACGATCCAGCCCAGCACCTGCGGCGCGCGCGCCTTGTCGATCCACTGGAGCTGGAGGGATTGGTTCACCGTCTCGAAGTAGTGAAAGCCGATGGAGGACAGCATCGTGATGGTCAGGATGCCGCCCAGCGAGGGGAAATACGCGGTGAACGCGGTTGCGACCCCCAGGAGCGCAAGCGCAACTACTCCGAGTACCTGCTCGCGAAAGAGCATCAGCAGCGCGATGACCCCAATGGCGAAGAAGCCGGGGATTTCGCGCACCGTGTGCAACCAGCCGATATCGGACCCGTCGAAGGCCGCCGCCTCGATGACGAAGTTGTTCAGGAGCGCAGACCATGTCGCGAATGCGATCGGCATTGCTGCGGCCATCAGGAACAAAAGCGCAATAGGCCGGCGCCAGAGCGGCAAGGACTTTGAGTCGGCAAGGGGAAGGATGGCGGGGCGCATGGGAGGCATATATGCCGCTCCACAGCCCGTGGCGACCTCGAAACTGGCCGCGTCATGCGACCAAAGCGCGGGCACACCCCCATTTCGATTGACTTCAAGCCTCTTGCCAACCCGGCGGGGCCAATGCTCTAAACCCTTCCATTGGTGGCGAATTAAAGGACGTTACAATGGCAATTCTCGAAAGCATTACCCAAACGAACATGACCGCACTGCCTCCGGGGATTGGCCTCGTGACCGAGCAGAGCGCCTCGCAGATTGTGCTGACCTTTGCTGGCCCGACCGAGTATCGCGCCACCTTCACGGGCGCATTCGAGTTTGGCCCGGATCCCGATGATCGGGTCCCCGATGATTTCGACCCCACGGATTTCGACCCTTCGATCCTCGGGCCCGGTTTCGACCCGGGCGATTTGCTTCCCGACGAGATTGACGATCTCCTCGACGAATTCGGGGATCTTCTTCCGGATGCGGATTCATTTGTCGACGTGCGCGGGACGCTCAGCGGCCTTGAGCTTACCATCGACGGTGCCACCGCATGGACCTTGTCGGATCTCAACGTCCCGCTCGGCGACGGGGACAACGAAGGCACGATCTACAATTTCTTGTCGATCTTCGAGCTGGGTCTCGCCGGAAGCGACATTCTGAACGGGACAGCAGCCGAAGACTTCCTGCAAGGCTGGGCGGGCAACGACACGATCAACGGCGGCCTCGGCGAGGATTTCCTCATCGGGATGGAGGGCGACGATCTCATCATCACCGGCTCGCACGGCGATGTCGTGAATGGCAACGAGGGCTTCGACACCGTCATCGTGCCCGGCAGCGTCGACGAGTTCCGCCTGACCTACGCGGGCGAGATCTACACGCTCGACAACAAGGCCACCGGCGAGCCGCAGACGACGCTCAACACGATCGAGCGGATCATCTTCGACGACGGGGACGGCAACCCGGACAACGACGTTTCCATCGACGTCAACATCTTCGACGGGATCTACAACGTCGCGGTCGAAGAGGTGACGAACCTCGTCGAGATGTATGTCGCCTATTTCAACCGCGCGCCCGATGCGCCGGGGCTGTTCTACTGGGGGGATCGTCTGTCCGACGGGATGACCTTCGGAGAGATCGCCGCTTCGTTCTTCGAACAGCCCGAAACGGTGGCGCGCTATCCCGACCCGGATGATGTGGAACGGCTCGTCGACGAGGTGTACCAGAACGTGCTGGAGCGCGCGGCGGATCTCGAGGGACGTGAATACTGGATCGGTGAGCTCCAGAACGGGCTTGTCGCCCGCGGCGAGTTCATTCTCGCGATCATCAACGGCGCCAAGAACTTCAACCCCGAAGGTGCGACCGACGCGCAGATCGCGCAGGCCGCTATCGATGCGCGCGTCCTCGCCGACAAGGCCGATATCGGAACCTATTTCGCGATCTTCCAGGGGCTGAGCGATACCGACGACGCCAGCGCCGCGATGGAGGCCTACATCCCGGAGGCGGCAGAAGAAAGCCTGCGCGCGGCGCGCGATCTCATCGACGAGTTTGCCTCGGTGGCCGATAGCCTCGAAGGGGGAACGTCGCTCACGACACCGGCCGCGATCCCGTTCCTCTCGGATCCGTTCCTGGCGCTCTGAGCGGCATGAACGGCTCTGGCCGCGCCTATCCGTGCGGCCAACCCGACCTCAGCCGCACCTGGCACCGACGCCCCGTGGCCTGGCCCTTCCCGGCTCGGCGGGTCAGACGTGGCGCTGGCCCGGCGCGTGCCGGTTTCGAGCAGGCTCAATGGGCCGACAGGCGGGGACATCCATCCAAGGCGAGTCCACCCGGCGGGCAACGGCCCAACGAAGAGCGCTGGTTGGCGGAAACGGCCGAGTGCCTCCGCCGTGCCAGAGCCTAGGCCGCCGCATTCAGCGGCGCCGGGCAACTCGGCGCCAAGGCGTTTTCCAGCCCCTGCGTGCGGCGGCCTAGGCCTGCGAGAACCGGTAGTCGACTTCGGTGAAGCGGCCGGTGGGGAAGCTGTAGGCAAAGCGCAGCCCGTCGGCCCCTGCCACCGTGCGGTGCTCGGCGTCGGGCGGGATGTAGACGGCGACGCCCGCGCGGATGTCGTGCACGACGCCCTCGATGGTCACGGTGCCGGAGCCTTCGAGCCCGAAATAGACCTCCGCCGGAGCGTGCCGGTGCGCTTCGAGCGTGTCGCCCGGTCCGAACTCCGCCACACCCAGCACCAGCCCCGACGAGGGGGTGCGGTCGGCACAGACGAGCGTGCGCCACCGGACGGTCCCGAACGCAGCGTCATCTCCGCCCTCCAGAGGGCGCTCGCCGACATCGACCGCAAAGCCTTCGCCCGGGGCGTCTGGCACGTTGGCCGGGGCCTCGATCGCGGCATCAAGCGCGTCGCCATCGAGCGGCGCGACGGCCCAGCCCCCCTCTGACTGCCAGAGGCCGTCATCGGCGTCCCAAACCGTCTCGACATCGCCCGTTTCGGACGGGACTTTCCGTGTCTCTTCCACCATGGCGCGCCTCCTGTGCCTGTTCGCTGCCAGTGCCTCAGGGTGTGCGCCCAAGATCGCTCGCAAGCGACACCGTGATGTCGAAATTGCCCCTTCGGTAGGTTTGTGCCGATGCGCCCCGTCGGGCGATCAGGGGAACGCGCTTCGCCCATGCGCCCGATCCCGCGACCCTGACCCAGATCAAGGTAGCAAACCGGTGGGCCCCCTATCGTCCCGGGGCATATCCGGCGGCGGGTCGCAGGGCGCGCAAGCGGCCCCATCGCGGGCACCCACGGCGTGCAGCGCTCGCTCCGTGGTGCCGGATGCTCCGGCGGAACGACGCCGCGCGGAAAGATCGGGAGACCTCGCAGCATGGACATTCTGGCGCTTGTCGAACGCATTGGAGAAGCCCCTACGGCGGCTCTTTTTGGCGTGCTCACCGGTGTGATCTTCGGTGTCGCGGCACAGCGCTCGCAGTTCTGCCTGCGCGCGGCGACGGTCGAGTTCGCCCGGGGCAGTCTCGGGCCGCGCATGGCGATCTGGCTGCTGTGTTTCTCGACCGCGCTCGTCTGGGTTCAGCTCGCCCAGGTCACTGGCCTGATCCGCACGGGCGACGCGCGCATGATGGCGGTGCCGGGCTCGTGGTCCGGCGCGGTCCTCGGGGGGCTGATCTTTGGCGCCGGGATGGTACTCGCGCGTGGATGCTCGGGACGGCTGCTTGTCCTGGCCGGGACGGGCAACCTCAGAGCGGTGGTCGCCGGGCTCATCTTTGCGGTGGTGGCGCAGATGTCGCTGTACGGAGTGCTTGCCCCGGCGCGTACGGAACTCGCGGGGCTCTGGACGACGGGGGGCGGGCGCAACGTGGATCTGCTGTCCGCGCTGCACTTGCCCGCGTGGTTCGGGCTCGCGCTCGGGCTTGTGCTTGCAGCCCTCGCCCTCTGGCTGGCGCTGCGCAACGCGCTTGGGCTGTCGAGGCTTGTCTTTGCGTCCGGGGTCGGCTTTGCCGTGGCGCTTGGATGGTTCTTCACCTTCGGCCTGAGCCAGATCGCTTTCGATCCGGTTCAGATCGAGAGCGTCACCTTCACTGGCCCCTCGGCGTCGACGCTGATGTTCTTCCTGACACCCGATCATGTGCTCGAATTTGATATCGGGCTGGTGCCCGGCGTGTTCCTCGGCGCGTTCGTCGCGGCGTGGAGCGCAGGAGACCTCAAGGCGCAAAGCTTCCATGACGCGGGAGGCATGACGCGCTCGGGTTTGGGTGCCGCTGCGATGGGCTTCGGTGGGATGCTGGCCGGAGGGTGCGCGATCGGAGCCGGTGTCACAGGCGGCTCGATCTTTGTTGGAACCGCCTGGGTGGCGCTGACCGCGATGTGGGTGGGCGCGGTGATCACCGATCTACTGGTCGATCAGCGTAGCGCAGAGGACGGCACTGTCCCCGTTTGAGGCGTGCCGCTCTTGCCCCGAACTGGCTTGTGCTGCGGGCATGGGCAGCAGGTATTTGAACCAAGATGAAGGGAAGAGTGCCGGGGTGCCGGGGTGCCGGGGTGCCGGGGTGCCGGGGTGCCGGGGTGCCGGGGTGCCGGGGTGCCGGGGTGCCGGGGAAACCAGCTTTTCGGATGTTGTTGTTCAAGGCCGATCAGAAGAAGCTTTGAGGATCGATATCGACCGCAATGCGGATGCCGCGCGCGCCGCCTTTCGGCTGGGGGGCCCGCGCGAGCCATGCCGAAAGCGCGGGCTGGAGCGCGACGCCCTTTGGGGCTTTCACCAGGAGCCGCACGCGGTGGCGGCCCCGGATGCGGGCGATGGGAGCCGGCGCAGGACCGTAGACCGCCGCGCCGACCCGGTGGAGCGGACCTGCGGCCTGCACAAGAGCCTGGCCGAGGTCGAAGACCGTCGCAAGGTCGGGACCTGACAGGATCAGCCCGGCGAGGCGGCCATAGGGTGGCATGCCGGCCGCGTCGCGCTCGGCCGCCTCTGCCCGCCAGAACGCCTCCTCTTCCCCCGAGAGGATCGCGCGGATCACCGGATGCTCGGGCTGGAAGGTCTGGATCAGCGCGCGCCCCGCGGTCGCATCGGTGCGCCCGGCGCGGCCCGCCACCTGTCGCACAAGCTGAAACGTGCGCTCGGCGGCCCGCAGGTCCGATCCCTGCAGACCCAGATCCGCATCGATCACACCCACGAGGGACAGGAGCGGAAAGTTGTGCCCCTTGGCCACCAGCTGCGTGCCGATGATCAGGTCGGCCCCGCCAGCGGCAATCTCGGCAACCCGGGACTTGAGCGCACGCGAGGTTCCGAAGAGATCCGAGGAGAGCACCGCAGCGCGCGCCTCCGGGAAGCGCTCCGCCACTTCCTCGGCCAGACGCTCGACACCGGGCCCGATCGGGGCAAGCTTGCCTGCGACGTCGCAGGACGGGCACGCCTCCGGGAGGGGGACGGTCTCGCCGCATTGGTGGCACATCAGGCGCTTGAGGAACCGGTGTTCGACCATCCGGGCATCGCACTGGGCACAGCCGATCTGGTGCCCGCAGGCCCGGCAGAGCGTCACGGGCGCGTAGCCACGGCGATTGAGAAAGAAGAGCGCCTGCTCGCCGCGCTCCATGGCCGCGCGGGCCGCCTCGACGAGCGCGGGCGAGATCCAGCGCGCGCCCTCCAGCGCCTCGGCCCGCATGTCGATCGCGGCCATTTCGGGCAACGTGGCCGCACCGTGGCGGGCTGTCAGATCAAGCCGCCGGTACTTTCCGGCTTCCGCGTTGGCCCAGCTTTCGAGCGAGGGGGTGGCCGACGCGAGGACCACCTGCGCCCCGGTGATCGAGGCGCGCAGCACGGCCATGTCTCGCGCGTTGTAGAGCACGCCGTCTTCCTGTTTGTAGGAGGGGTCGTGCTCTTCGTCGACGACGATGAGACCCAGATCCCGGAACGGCAGGAAAAGCGCAGAGCGCGCGCCCACGACGAGCGACGCGCCGCCTTCGGCGACCATGCGCCAGGCCCTGCGCCGCTCCGTCTGGGTGACGCCGGAGTGCCACTCCGCCGGGCGGGCGCCGAACCGCGCCTCCACCCGGGCGAGGAACTCGCCCGTCAGCGCGATCTCGGGCAACAGCACCAGCGCCTGCCGGCCAGCCGAGAGACACCCGGCAACCGCTTCGAGATAGACCTCCGTCTTGCCGGACCCGGTGACGCCGCGCAGCAAGGTGGTGCCGTAGCGGCCCTCCTGCGCCGCACTCCGCAGTGTGCCTGCCGCGGCAGCCTGCGCATCGGACAGCGAAACGCCCGGGCGCGCGGGATCGAGGGGTGCGAAGGGTGTATCGCGCGGGGCCGCGACCTCGACGACCCAGCCGCCCTTGACGAGCCCCTTCACCACGCTCGACGTCACATCGGCGCGCGCCGCGAGCTCCGAAGCGCGATAGAGCGCACCCGGCTCTTCTTCGAGGACGTCGAGGACCCGCGCGCGCGCCGGGGTCAATCGCGCCGGAACACCGCTGCCGCGGGTGTAGACGGTCAGCTTGCCCGGCGGGTCGCCGAGGCCCGGAGCCCTCGTGGCCAGACGCAACATCGCCCAGAGCGGGGTCAGCGTGTAGTCTGCGGCGCGTTCCAGAAAGGTGCGCATCTCGTCGCGCATCGGCGGCACGTCGAGCACGCGGGAGACGGCTTTCAGCTTTGTACGATCGTAGTCGCCCTCCCCCGGGCCCCAGACGACGCCCAGAACCCGGCGCGGCCCCAACGGCACCTCGACGAATTCCCCGACCGAGCATCCGTCTGGCGGCGCGAGGTAGTCGAGCCTGCGGTCGAGCGGCTCGGCCACGAGCACGGATACTGGCGTTGCCGCATCGAACTCCGCGTTCCCGACCGTTCCTGTTGCCGCAAAGAGATCAGCCATGCACATCCCCCAAGCACGGGGCTTTCGCGCCCTCATCGTTCGCGCTATGCCCGCGTGTGATCCCATCGATCGCCAACAGGAGATCCCCCATGAAATTCTTCGCCGACACTGCCGATACGGCGGCGATCCAGGAGCTGGCCGACAGCGGTCTTCTGGATGGCGTCACGACCAACCCTTCGCTCATCATGAAATCGGGCCGCGACTTCAAGGAGGTCGTCGCTGAAATCGCCGCGCTCGTCGACGGCCCTGTCTCCGCAGAAACGGTCGCCCTCGATGCCGAAGGCATGATCGCCGAGGGGCGGGAGCTTGCCAAGATCGGGGACAACATCGCGATCAAGGTGCCGCTGACGCTCGACGGACTCAAGGCCTGCAAGACGCTGCGGGGCGAGGGCCGCATGGTCAATGTCACCCTCTGCTTTTCGGCCAACCAGGCCCTGCTCGCGGCCAAGGCCGGGGCAACCTTCATTTCGCCCTTCATCGGCCGGCTCGACGATATCAACCTCGATGGCATGGATCTGATCGCCGATATTCGCCAGATCTACGACAATTACGGCTTCGAGACGGAGATCCTTGCCGCCTCGATCCGCACGGTCAACCATGTTTCGGACGCCGCAAAGATTGGCGCCGATGTGGCGACGATGCCACCCGACGTGATCAAAAAGCTCGCCCAACACCCGCTGACGGACAAGGGACTGGACGCATTCCTTGCGGACTGGGCAAAGACGGGGCAGAAAATACTCTGATACGGCAAGGGGCTGCGCAAATTAGTTAACGCGCCACCTCAAGCGCACCGGAGACCGGGCACAAACCGCCTCTACGGGGACACGATTGGAATGCATCGGATGGAAAAGATGATGGACGGGGACGAAATGCGCGAGCTGATCCTGTCGTCCCCGGAAACGGTTCTGGAAGACCGTGAACTGATGCGGGCCCTCGTCGGTGCAGAGACCGGAACCTCCGGCGGCAAGATCGTCGATCTGCGCGGCATCGCGATGGAGCGGCTGGAAAGCCGGCTCGACCGGCTCGAGGACACCCATCGCTCGGTCATCGCCGCCGCCTACGAAAACCTCGCCGGAACGAACCAGGTGCACCGCGCGGTTCTCGCCATGCTCGACCCGACCGATTTCGAGCCGTTCCTGCGCAACCTCGGCACAGAGGTTGCCGCGATTCTGCGCGTCGACGTTATCCGTCTCGTGCTCGAGAGCCCGCACGCTGCGAATGCCGGCGCGGTCGAGCAGCGCCTCGGGGATGTTCTGGTCGTGCGGCCGCCGGGCTTCATCGACAGCTACATCGACAGCGGTCGCGAGGGCATGCCCTCGCGCGCCGTGACCCTCCGGCAAGCTGCCCCGGCCGTGGCGCCCGCCCCGCACCGAACCACCCAGATCGGCTCTGCACGGACCCCGTATGGCGAACACGCCGCCTGGGTCGCATCGGAGGCCCTGATCCGTCTCGACTTCGGCCCCGGGCGCCAGGCCGGGATGCTCGCGATGGGCGCCGAGGATCCGCATCAGTTCCGCCCGGCCCAAGGCACGGACCTGTTGGCCTTTTTCGGCGGCGTCTTCGAACGGCAGATGCGGCGCTGGCTGAGCTGAGCCTCCATATCTCCCCCGCCCTGCGCGAAGCCTCCGAACGGTGGTGCGCGCATCTGCGCGGTGTCGAAGCCCGTGCTCCAGCCACAATCGATGCCTATACGTCCGACCTGCGTGGCTTTCTCTCCTTTCTCACGGAGCACCTCGGCGGGGCCCCGGGTCCGTCCGCCCTCGCCCGCATCACACAATCCGACATGCGCGCCTGGATGGCGCGTGCCCGGGCGCAGGGCCTGTCCGCCCGGTCGCTCGCCCGCGCGCTCTCCGCGGTGAAAAACTTCGCCCGCTGGCTCGCGGATCACGACGGGGTCGAGGTCACGGCGGTCCTCGCAACCCGCAGCCCCAAGACAAAGCGCAGGCTACCGCGACCGCTGTCCGAGGACGCCGCGCGCGCCCTGCTCGACACAGCGCCCCTCAATGCTTCCGAGCCCTGGATCGCCGCACGCGACGCCGCGCTCCTCACGCTGCTCTACGGGTGCGGCCTGCGTGTCTCCGAAGCGCTCGGCCTCTGCGGCGCGGACCTGCCGCTCAAGGAGAGCCTGCGCATTCGGGGCAAGGGGGGCAAGGAACGCATCGTCCCCCTCATCGCCCCTGCGCGCACTGCGCTCGAGGCCTACCTTGCAGCCTGCCCCTATCCGCCCGAAACAGACCTGTCGCTTTTTCGTGGGGCCCGCGGCGGCGCACTCAACCCCCGCCTCGTGCGCCAACTCACGGAAAAGGCCCGCCACCAGCTCGGCTTGCCCGCCTCCGCCACCCCCCATGCGCTGCGTCACTCCTTCGCAACGCACCTTCTGAGCGCAGGGGGCGACCTGCGTGCGATCCAGGAGCTTCTCGGCCATGCCTCGCTGGCCACGACCCAGGGCTACACGGCCGTCGACACGGCCCACTTGATGGACATCTACAGCGCCGCCCACCCAAAAGCCTGACTGCACCGCGCCTACCCCGAGCACGCATTGCCCTGACCTCCGGCGCGCGACGCGACGCGACGCGAAAATCCCGCACAGCCCAGTCTTGATCGCAAACACCGCCGGTCCGCAGACGCCCGCCACGCGCGCCGGGGCCCTCACGAGAGCCAGACACCCACTGCCCAAGGCGCCCGCCTGCCTTCATCTTGGCCCAAATACCTTTTCGATCACCTCCCCCGCGCCCCGGACATCCCCAACGAGTATTTGCACCTACGCGCGGCTTAGGCCATGACAGACCCATGACACCCCACATGCGCGCCTATTCCGTTCACTTGCTCACTGCGACGGGCGCGATCTTTGCCATGCTCGCCATGCTCGAAGCGAGCCAGGGCGACTGGGCGATGATGTTCGTCTGGCTTGTCGTGGCCTTTGCCGTCGATGGGATCGACGGTCCGTTGGCCCGTAAATACGGCGTTTCGGAATACGCACCGGAGGTCGACGGCGTCCTCCTCGACCTGATTATCGACTACCTGACCTACGTTTTCATCCCCGCCTATGCGCTTTTCCAGTCGGACTTGCTGCCAGGCTGGCCGGGCTGGCTCTCTCTCTTGGCGATCGTCTTCACATCGGCGATCTACTTCGCGGACACCCGCATGAAAACAAAGGACAACTCCTTTGCCGGGTTCCCCGGATGCTGGAACATGCTCGTGATCGTGCTCTTTGCCGTCTCACCGCCGCCAATGATATCCCTGGGCTGCGTCCTCCTGCTGGCCGCGGCGATGTTCACGGACCTGAAGTTCATCCATCCCGTGCGCACCGAGCGTTGGCGCGCTGTCTCGCTCCCCGTGGCCATCGCCTGGACGGTCTTTGCCGCCTGGGCCGCCTGGGTGGAGTTCGATCCCGAGAGCTGGGCGCAATGGGGCCTCGTGGCCACCTCGTTTTACCTGGTCAGCGCAGGCATCGCGCAGCAATTGCTGCCCCAACGCCGGCCTGCCTCGTCCTGAACCCCTCTCCGGCTTCATCCCGACCCCGACGACAGAGACAAGGAGCTACGGTGTACGCGCGACGGGAAGCCCGAGCCGGATCGGCCCGCGTGCCCGATCGATGGCGACCGGAACGCCCTTCTGGAAGCCTTGCAACGCATGGTCGGCCTGCAGGTCCGCCGCCACCCGCCGCACGACATCCATCATCGGGCGCCAATCATCGGCCAGCAGTCGGGCCGCCTCGGATGGGCAGAATGTCTTGTCCGGCCCGCGCCGGATCGCCAGATCCATGAGTACGGCCCGAACTTCGCGGTCATTCATCCCGAACGCCCCTCTGCCCCGGCGCCCTCAAGGGGCCAAACTCCCGAAGCGCAAACTGCACGGCCGCCCGCTTGCGCTGATCGTCGTATGCGCGCGCCCAACACGCTTCATGAGAAAGGGGCGCCGCGCGCAGCGCGGCGCCCCCGGGTCGCGCGATCCGCAGGATCGGGCGAAATCGATCAGCCGAGCACGCTGGAGCATCGCGCACAGGTACCCGCATGCGCATGGCTCCCCACGTCCGGCAGCACCTTCCAGCACCGCTGGCACTTCTGCCCCTCCGCCCGCGCAAAGACCACGGCGACATCCGGCACCTCGGCCAGCGTGAAGGCATCGTCCGGGGCCGGCTCTGTCGAGATCATCAGATCCGACGTGATGCAGAGATCGGCGAACGTTTCGCGGTCGATCAGCGCCGCCACGTCACGCGACACGTAGACACGCGGGGCCGCCTCCAGAGACGCACCGATCCGCCCCTCCTGGCGTTCAATCTCGAGCGCCCCCGTGACCACCCGGCGCACATCGCGCAGCTGCTCCGCCTTGGCGAAAAGCTCCGGATCGCGCCAGCTTTCAGGCGTCTCCGGCATATCCTGAAGATGCACTGACGCACCCTCGCCCGCGAACCGCTCCAGCCACACTTCTTCCATCGTGAAGACGAGGATCGGCGCCAGCCAGGTCACGAGCCGGTGGTAGAGCGCGTCCAGCACCGTCAGGCACGCCCGGCGGCGCAGACTGTCGGCCGCGTCGCAATAGAGCGCGTCCTTGCGGACGTCGAAATAGTAGGACGACAGGTTCACCGTCGAAAAGGTGAACACCGACTGCCAGACGCCCTGGAAATCGTAGGCCGCATACTTTTGGCGAACCTCTTGATCGATCTCGGCCAGGCGATGCAGCACGAAGCGCTCCAGATCCGGCATGTCGGCCACGTCCACCGCCTGCGCGGGATCGTACTCCGCGAGCGAGCCCAGCAGGAACCGCATCGTGTTGCGAAGCCGGCGGTAGCTGTCGGCCACGCCTTTCAGGATTTCCGGCCCGATCCGCTGGTCGGCGGTATAGTCGGACTGCGCCACCCAGAGCCGCAGGATGTCGGCGCCGTACTGCTTCACCACCTGCTCGGGCAGGATGGTGTTGCCGAGCGACTTCGACATCTTCATGCCCTTCTCGTCGAGCGTGAAGCCGTGGGTCAGAACACCGCGATAGGGCGCGCGCCCCTTGGTGCCGCAAGCCTGCAGCATCGAAGAGTGGAACCACCCACGGTGCTGGTCCGTCCCTTCGAGGTAGAGATCCGCCAGACCGTCCTCCGAGCCGTCCTCGCGGTCGCGCAGCACGAAGGCGTGGGTGGAGCCTGAATCGAACCAAACATCGAGGATGTCGAAGATCTGCTCGTAGGCATCCGGGTCATACGCGTTGCCGAGGAACCGCGCCTTGGCGCCAGCGCCGTACCACGCATCCGCGCCCTCGGCCTCGAAGGCGGCGACGATGCGGGCGTTGACCTCCGGATCGCGCAGCAGGAAGTCCGGATCGTCAGGCCTGGCGCCCTTCTTGATGAAGCACGTCAGCGGCACACCCCAGGCGCGCTGGCGCGACAGCACCCAATCGGGCCGCGCCTCGATCATGGAATAGAGACGGTTGCGCCCGGTCTGCGGCGTCCACGTCACCAGCTCGTCGATCGAACGCAGCGCACGCGTGCGGATCGTGTCGCCGTACTCGTCCATCCCGTCGTCGAGCTTGCGGTCGATCGCGGCGAACCATTGCGGCGTGTTGCGGAAGATCAGCGGCGCCTTGGAGCGCCACGAATGCGGGTAGGAATGCTTCATCCGCCCGCGTGCGATGAGGGCGCCCGCGCCAACAAGGGCGTCGATTACGCGCTTGTTCGCGTCCCCTTCCTTGCCCTTGTGGTTGAAGATCTGCGCCCCGCCGAAGAGCGGCAGATCGGCCCGGTACGTGCCGTCCTCCAGCACGTTGTACGTCATCGGGAGACCGTGCTTGACGCCAAGGATGTAGTCGTCGGCGCCGTGGCTCGGCGCGGTGTGCACAAACCCCGTTCCCGCCTCGTCGGTCACATGATCGCCCGGCAGCATCGGCACGTCATAGTCCCACTCGCCCGCCCCGTCCTCAACGCTACGGAATGGATGCGCACAGACCAGAAGGTCGAGCTGATCGGCGGTGACGTCCTCCACCCGACGCCACATGCCCGGCTCCAGCCGCGCCTTCGCCATCACGTCGTAGGCGAGGTTGTCCGCCAAGAGGTACGTATCGCCCACCGTGGCCCAGCTTTCCTCCGGCGTGCCCGTCACCTCGTAGAGCCCGTAGGACAGCTCAGGGTTAAACGCGATCGCGCGGTTCTGCGGGATCGTCCACGGTGTCGTCGTCCAGATCACCACCTGCGCACCGCGCAGGTCCGAGCGCGCGCCCGTGCGGTCGACCGCGCGGATCACCGGGAACTTCACCCAGATCGTGTGGCTCTGATGCTCATGGTACTCGACTTCGGCCTCGGCCAGCGCCGTCTTTTCGACAACCGACCACATCACGGGCTTCGAGCCCTGATAGAGCGTGCCGTTCATGAGAAACTTCATGAACTCCTCGGCGATGGTCGCCTCGGCCTTGTAATCCATCGTCAGGTAGGGCTTGTCCCACGCCCCGGTCACGCCGAGCCGCTTGAACTCGCCCCGCTGCACGTCGATCCAGCCCTCGGCAAACGTCCGGCATTCGCGGCGCAGATCGAGCACCGGAACCTCGTCCTTGTTCTGACCCTTGGAGCGGTATTTCTCTTCGATCTTCCACTCGATGGGCAGGCCGTGACAATCCCAGCCGGGGATGTAGCGCGCATCGCGGCCCATCATCTGCTGGGAGCGCACGACCATATCTTTCAGCACCTTGTTCAGCGCATGGCCGATATGGAGGTGACCGTTTGCATAGGGCGGGCCGTCATGCAGCGTGAAGGGCGGTCGCGCGCCCGGCTCCTGTGCTGCTTTCTCGCGCAGCTTGTCGTAAACCCCGATCTGCTCCCAGCGCTCCAGCCAGCCCGGCTCGCGCTTGGGCAGCCCCGCGCGCATCGGAAAATCCGTGCGCGGCAGGAACAGGGTGTTCTTGTAGTCGGGTGTGTCAGTATCGGTCGGGGCGGTCGTGTCGGCGCACATCGGTGTCGTCCTTGTCGGCAATAGGGGGCGGTTCATCACTCAGGAAGCGGCGCGCATCGCGCAGGCGCCTTGGCCCGGCGCCCCTCCACGCCCGTCGGGCGATCAGGACACCGGGCAAATAATCGTGATATTCGCCCGAACCGTCATGGCGGGGGGTATAGTGCTGTCCCCCGGAAGCGGCAAGCCCGGCTCGGGAATGCACGCCTGAGAACAGTGCCGGCCTTTGCCAGAGAACAGGCGTTTGAGCCCACACGAAAGATCATCGTGAAAGGCCACATCGACCCGCGACCGACTCGGCCGGTTGCGCCGCATCGCGCCTTGCCCCTTCGCCTGCCACTTTTGGAAGCGGGGCGAGGGAGGTGCGGCGCGCCATCCTCGCGCTTGATCCACACGAACTCCAGAGCGAAATGCAGCTCGACAGCGTCGATCGCGACGCCGCCGTTCATCTGCGCTTCGCCAATCGCAAGCTCTGGGGTGCGCACTGGGCGCCCTGGCGTGGCGGCACTGCGCGGGTCAAGCGCGATATCCGGAGTGTCTGGCGCAGGCATTCCAAAGCTGCGGATGGGCCGCCGTCACGGTTCGGAGCGTGTTGGCCGACTCGCCCGAGTCGGGCTTGACAGCACGATATCCAGCGCCCCACCCCGCAATCCGCTGCTTGCCTTGTCCGGGTCGGGCATCGCAGGCTGGTACCCCAATCGATCTAGCCCGCTATATTTAAACAGCTTTTCCCATTTCGAGCCGCTTCACGGCAGGGTGAGGCAAGAGTTCGCGCATTCACGCTTTGGGATCGGCAACTTTTCGCTTATACTCGAGTCGTTGTATAGGTTGATTTATAGGTAGGTGTGCAATGGCCCGGTTTCTTCTCCTCTCTGGAATGATGTCAGGCATGGCGTTTGGCGTTCTGTTTGTCGGAGCGTTCTGACGCACACGAATATCTGGGTCGCGGTCCCTCGCGCGTCCTTGGTTCGGGCCGGGTGGGCAACCACCCGGCCCCATTCTTTTGGCGACAAGTCCCAGGTGGCGGCGGCGGCTGCACGGGGTGCGCGTTTATGACTTATGTCAAGGCAAGTTGACAGCGGCGGTGTAAATCTCGGGTAAATCATGCCGAGGGAGACACATGCGCATTCTGTTCATCCACCCGAACTATCGCTCCGGCGGCGCCGAGATCGCCGGTAATTGGCCTCCCGCCTGGGTGGCCTACCTGACAGGAGCACTGCGGCAGGCGGGCTACGACGACATCTATTTCGTCGACGCCATGACCAACAACCTCTCCGAAGGCGAGATCCGCGTGAAGATGGCCGAGATCCAGCCCGATGTCGTTGGCGTCACGGCCATCACTCCCTCGATCTACGCCGCCGAGCACTGCCTGAAGATGGCCAAGGAGATCGTGCCAGATGCGGTTGGCGTACTGGGCGGCGTGCACGCGACGTTCATGTACAAGCAAGTCCTCTCCGAGGCGCCTTGGATCGACTGCATCGTCCGCGGGGAAGGCGAGGAGATCATCGTCAACCTCTTCAACGCCATCCGCGACGGTCGCTTCGAGGCCGACAAACACCGCATCCACGGCCTCGCTTTTCGCTCCAGGAACGCGGAAGGCGCCGACGAGATCGTCGCCACACCCGCCGCCAGCACCGTGAAGGATCTCGACGGGCTCGACCCCGATTGGACGATCCTCGAATGGCAGAAATACACCTACATTCCCCTCAACACCCGCGTCGCGATCCCCAACATGGCGCGCGGATGTCCCTTCACCTGTTCGTTCTGCTCGCAATGGAAATTCTGGCGTGACTACCGCGTGCGCGACCCCAAGAAGGTCGTTGACGAGATCGAGCGGCTCGTGCGCGATCAGAAGGTCGGCTTCTTCATCCTCGCCGACGAAGAGCCCACCATCAATCGCAAGAAGTTCGTCGAATTCTGCCAGGAGCTGATCGACCGTGGCCTGCCCGACAAGGTGAAGTGGGGCATCAACACCCGCGTGACCGACATCCTGCGAGACGAGGAGCTTCTGCCGTTCTACCGCCGCGCCGGGCTCGTCCACATCTCGCTCGGCACCGAGGCCGCCGCGCAGATGAAGCTTGACCAGTTCAACAAGGAAACCAAGGTCGAGGACAACAAGCGCGCGATCCAGCTTCTGCGCAACGCCGATATCCTCACCGAAGCGCAGTTCATCGTCGGCCTCGACAACGAGACGCCGGAGACCATCGAAGAGACCTTCCAGATGTGCTGGGACTGGCAGCCGGATCTCGCCAACTGGGCGATGTACACGCCATGGCCCTTCACACCGCTCTTCCAGGAGATGCGCGACAAGGTCGAAGTGTTCGACTTCTCGCGCTACAACTTCGTCAACCCGATCATGAAGCCCGAAGCGATGGACCGCGCGACGCTGCTCGACCGGGTGATGAACAATTACCGCCGGTTCTACTCGCGCAAGGCGCTCTTCAACTACCCGTGGCGCGGCACCGGTTTCCGCCGCCGCTACCTGCTTGGCTGCCTCAAGGCGTTCCTGAAGGCAGGCGTGCAGCGCAGCTTCTACGACCTCGGCAAGAACAATTACTGGGGCCCACAATCGAAAGACAAGGTGCATTTCGACTTCGACATGACCCGCACCATCGCCGACGCGCAAATGGACGATTGGGAAGCCTCCGCCGATCGCGCCCGCCGCGCCCAGGAGCGCCGCGAGGCGATCCGTGCGCAAGGAAAGGAACGCGCCAAGGAGCGCAACGCGGCCTTCAAGATGCCGAACGGCGCCGAAGTGTCGGCCTGCGGCGGCGGGACCGAGCAGATGACAGAGGACGAGATGGAGCGCGTCTGACATGGCCGCCCCCGCCGCCAGCGTCGCGCCCCCATCAGAGGGCGCGCGCATCGGCCCCAACGCCATCCTTCAGATGATCCCGGCGCTTGATGCCCATACCGGGCCTGAAATCCGGCGCGCCCTTCTGGCGGATGCCGGGTTCGTCGAGCTGCCGGATGGCGCAGGCATGATCCCGGAGGGCCCGGCAGCGTCGCTGCATCAATCCCTCCGGCGCAAGCTGCCCCATGAGGCGCCGGCCATCGCCCGCGATGCCGGCCTCGCGACCGGCGACTACATACTTGCGAACCGCATCCCCAAGGCCGCGCAGGGCCTTCTCCGCATCCTGCCGGCACGGCTGTCCACCCAAGTCCTTGCTCGCGCCATCGCGAAACATGCCTGGACCTTCGCGGGATCGGGCGAGTTCGAGATCGCGGCGCGCGCACCCCTGACCTTCGCGCTCCATGACAATCCGGTCGTGCGCGGCGAGCGGTCAGATGTCCCGCTCTGCCACTGGCACGCCGCCGTCTTCGAGCGCCTCTTTCAACGCCTCGTCAGCCGTCGCGCGCATGTCCGCGAAACGGCGTGTTGTGCCATGGGCGCGCAAGCGTGTCGCTTCGAGGTCCACCTTCGCTAGGCCGCGTCAGTAGCCCGCGTCGCGATCGACCGTGTAGAGGAAGGGCTCCCCGGCCTCGCCGCGGCGAATGTTTTCCGCGATCACAATCGCCGCCGTCTCTGGCCGTGTCTCGGATGCGATGTGCGGGGTGACCGTGACGCCCGGATGCGCCCAAAACGGATGCTCGGGCGGCAGGGGCTCTGTGCGGAACACATCGAGCGTGGCGTGGCCCACTTGTCCCGCGTCGAGTGCGGCAAGCAGCGCGGCGTCGTCAATGAGCGGACCACGCCCGGGGTTGATGATCGCGGCGCCGGGCGCAAGGCAGGCCAGCGCGCGCGCGTCGAGCACATTCTCTGTCGCCGGAGTATCCGGAAGCAGAAGTATGATGATCTCGGCCCCCGCGAGGGCCTCATCGAGGCCGCTCGCACCAGACAGGCACCGAACACCGGGCACCTCGCGCTTGGTCCGTGACCAACCCGTAACCGGGAAATTGAGCGACCTCAGCGCAGCCGCACAGGCCGAACCAAGTTCCCCAAGCCCCAGAACGGTGACAGGCCGGTGCCGCGCCAACGGCGGGACATGGCGCACCCATTCACCCGCCTGATGCGCCAATGCATGGTCAATGTTGAGGTGATGGCGCAGCACATGCCCCGTCACCCACTCGACCATCCCTTCTGTCAGGCCTGGATCAACCATCCGCGCCAATGGAACCTTCAGCGTCTGGTTTCCGACCACGTCCTCGACACCGGCCCACAAGTTGAGCACGGCCTTCAGACGCGTGTAGGGCGTGAAATCTTGCACGTCGGAATTCGGGGCATAAACCAAGTAGTCGACCGTCTCGGGAGGGAGCAGCTCAGCGCTGAGCGTCGCGTCTCCCAACCCGGCGCCTTGCAGGGCGGTCTGCAAGGGCTTGGCGTATTGGTCCCAGCGCTCGTAGGCGGCTGCAAATCGGATAACAGGGGCCATTGCGAGGATCCTTATCTCTGGGCGTTCGTCGCCAGTCGTAGGCAGACTCCGATCTCGATGACAACCCGACCACCGCCCGAAGGGCGGCCACCGCCGCCGCGCTCAAAGAATTTTAGTAAAATTCTTCCCAATGTTTCGCGTGCGAAACATTCGCCCCTGGCGTACCGGAGCACGACACCCTCAGGTGCGCGCCCTTGGCCGGTGAATGTGCGCCGACTGCACGAGCCCAAAGGCGACCATCAGCACGAGCATCGCCGAGCCGCCAAACGAAACGAGCGGCAATGGCACGCCGACGACAGGCGCCAGCCCCATCACCATGGACATGTTGACCGCGAAGTAGAGGAAGAACGCCCCCGCGATCCCCACCGTCATCAGCGCGGCGAACCTGTCCTTGTTAGACATGGCCGACGCCAGACAAAAGACGATGATGAGCCCGTAAAGGACCAGCAGGGACGCTGCGCCAAGGAAGCCGAACTCCTCCGCCAGCGTGGTGAAGATGAAGTCGGTGTGCTTCTCCGGCAAGAAATTCAAGCGTGACTGCGTGCCCTGCATGAAGCCCCTCCCCGTCCAGCCACCCGAGCCGAACGCAATGGTCGACTGGGTGATGTGGTAGCCCGCGCCAAGCGGATCGGCGCTTGGGTCGAGAAACGTGTCGATCCGGCGGTATTGATAGTCCTTGAGAAGTTGCCAATCTGTCCCGCGTGAGGACATGACGCTGGTCACGAGGCCTCCGACAGAGGCCGCCACCGCCGCGAAATAGGCCCAATGGACACCCGCCGCGAACATCACGATCGCGCCTCCGACCACAAGCAGGATCGCGGTGCCCAGATCGGGTTGCGCCAGCACCAGCGCGGTGGGCAACAGGATAAAACAGACCGGCACCAGCACCCAGAGCGGGCGTGATACCTTATTGACGTCAAGCCAGTCGTAATAGGCCGCCAACAACATCACGAGCGTGATCTTCATCATCTCCGAGGGCTGCAAGCGCATGAAGCCGAGATCGATCCACCGTTGAGCCCCCCCGGCCGCCTGGCCTGCAACTTCGACCACGATCAGCAGCGCGAAAGCCACTGCGTAGGCCAGAAGCGCGACGTTTCGCCAGAAAAAGACGGGCACAAACGCCACGAAGAACATCAGCGCCAGCCCGAGGCCAAACCGCTCCAACTGCGGGCGCGCCCAGGGCTCCATCGACCCGCCCGCGACCGAGTAGAGCATCAGAAAGCCCATTCCGGACACTGCCGTGAGCAGGACGACCAGCGCCCAGTTCAGATGCAGGACCTTCGACAGCCCCGTCGGGACCGTCTGAACACGGTATTCTAGATAGCTCACCGGCATGGTGTCAGGCCCGGTCCGAAGAGGGCGGCCCCTCCTCGTCGCTCACCGGGCGCAGGGGCATCGAGGAGAAGAGCGCCTCGACCGATCCGCGCGTCGCGTTGGGATAGATATCGAGCGGCGGGAGCCCGCCGCTCAGCGCATAGGCAAGGATGTCGCGCGCGACGGGCGCCGCGGCCTTGGAACCGCCGCCGCCGTGCTCCACCACGACCGAGGCCGCATAGCGCGGCGCCTCCGCCGGAGCGTAGCCGACGAAGAGCGCATGGTCGCGCTGCTCCCACGGCACATCCTCGTTGCGCACGACGACGGAGCGAACCTGGCTGGTGCCGGTCTTGCCCGCGATGCGGACGGTGTCGCCAACGAGCCGCGAGCGATAGGCCGTTCCGCGCCGATGGTTCGAGACATCGAACATGGATTTGCGCACCTGCCCCATCAGCGTGGGCGACAATCCCATCGGCCCATCCGTCAGGACGGGCTGCTCGACCCCGTCAACAGAGCGCACGAGGCGCGGAATGATCCCTTCCCCCGTCGCGATCCGGGCGGTCATCACGGCAAGCTGCAACGGCGAGGCGAGGTTATAGCCCTGCCCGATTGCCGCGTTCAGGCTATCCCCGATCCGCCATTCCTGCCCACGGGTGCGCCGCTTCCATTCCTTGTTCGGCACCAGGCCGTCCGACACTGCCGAAAGTGGCAGGTCGAACTTTTCGCCGAGGCCGAAGCGGCGAGCCATAGCGGCGATCCTGTCGATCCCGACGCGTTCGGCCAGTTCGTAGTAGTAGACGTCGCAGGATTGGACGACGCTGTCGTGCATATCCATCCAGCCGTGGCCAGCGCGCTTCCAGCAATGAAAGCGCCGCCCGCCGAGCTCACGGTAACCGGGGCAGAAGATCGTCTCGCCCGGAGTGATCACACCGGCTTCCACCCCCGCGATCGCCACCAGCATCTTGAAGGTCGAGCCGGGTGGATAGGTGCCCTGGACTGTCTTGGTCGCAAGCGGGCGATGATTGTCTTCCGTCAGCGTGCGGTAGTCCGGTACGGAGATCCCGCGCACGAACAGGTTCGGGTCAAAGGACGGCGCCGAGGCACAGGCGAGGATGTCCCCCGTGCGGACATCCATCACGACGGCCGAGGCGCTTTCCTCTCCCATCCGCAGTTGCGCGAAGTTCTGCAAACCGGCATCGACGGTAAGCTGAATGTCCGCCCCCTGCAGGCCATCCTGACGATCAAGCTCGCGCATCACGCGGCCCGCCGCGTTCACCTCAATCCGCTTGGTGCCTGCCGTGCCGCGCAAGCGGGCCTCGAGCTTGCTCTCCACGCCGACCTTGCCGATCTGGAACTCCGGGATCTGCAACACCGGATCCGGCGTCTCGAGCTGTTCGAGGTCGCGATCCGAGACCGGGCCAACATAGCCCACGACATGGGCGAAATCCTCCAGCAGCGGATAATGCCGCGTCAGGCCGACCTCGGGCGTCACACCGGGCAATGCGGGTGCATTGATGGCCACCTCGGCGAGATCCTCCCAGCGCAGCTGATCGGCGACTGTCACCGGCACGAAAGGCGAGCGGCGCTCGATCTCTCGCAGGGCGCGCTCCACCTGTTCGTCCGTCATCGGGATGAGACCGCGCAGCTTGGCGAACGTCTCTTCCAGGTCGCCAGCGTCTTCGCGCACGATCACGATGCGGTAGTTTTGCGCGTTGGCCGCGATCTCGCGCCCGTTCCTGTCGAAAATCAGGCCCCGCGTCGGCGGAATGAGCCGCAGGTTGACCCGGTTTTCCTCCGCGAGGAGGCGAAACGCGTCGCCCTGATCAACCTGCATGTAGCGCATGCGACCAGCTAGCACGCCCATGAAGGCCAGCATGCTCGCGCCCATGATCGCAGAGCGGCGCGAGATGCGGCGGGCGCTGTCTTCGGTATCCTTCGGCGGGCGTCTCATATGCTCATCCTAGCCCGGAGTGCGCGGCGTTGAAACTGCTCAACAGGGGGCGCCTCTCATGTCGTGTCATCACAATCGCGCGCCCAGCGCATCGACCTCCCCCGGGGACGCCTTGCGCAACTTGCAAATGTACACTGTGAAGAGAACGGCAAGGGGGTAGACCGCCGCCGTGAAGAGCGCCCGCATCACGTCGAGCCCGAGGGGCGGACGGGGCACGAAGAAGAGGCCCATCAGAAGTTGCATCCCCGCGACCGACGCTAGCAGAACCGCCGCCACCAGGGCCCATTCCAGCGAGAACGAAAGGGTGCGGCTCAGCTCCTGCCGCTTGCGCAGGAATTCCGTAACGACCAGCGCCACGAGCGCGCCCAGCCCCGGCGGCTGGTGCAGCAACAGATCGAGCGGAAGAAACACCGCCACGACAAGCCAAGCGGGCACGTAGGCTGGGCGGCGCAACACCCATGCACAGGTCAGGGCCATGATCAGGTCGGGCCCGGGCAAGGCGCCTGCCGAACTGCCCGTCGGGATCAGGCGACCGATGGCCAGCAACAGAACAAGCGCAACGAAGAGCGTTCTGTAGCTCCAGGCGCGCGCGGTGATCGGGTCAACCATCGCCGGTGGCCTCCACGCTCCCTGCCCCATCTGCGGCCTCACCCGGCTCTGACAACACAGGCGGCGGCACGGGCTGCGGCGGGATCAGCAGATCGCCCTCGTCGTCGATGACTTCCGCCGAGTGGCTTCGCAGCACACGCAGGAACTCCAGCCGCTTGTAATCGGCCGACAGGCGAACGCGCAGCCGCTGATCCGCGCCTTGCGCCACCTGCCCCACCAGAAGACCCGGCGGAAAGATGCCCCCATCGCCGGAGCTGACCACGCGGTCGCCCGGCTGCACCAGGGCTGCATCCTCCAGAAACCCCAGTAGCGGGGCCGCCGTGTTGTCACCCGTCAGCATCGCGCGTTGGCCCGAAGGCAGGATCGTCACAGGCAGGCGGCTCGTCGTGTCGGTCAGCAAGAGGACGCGGGCGGTATTGTCGCCCACTCCGGAGATCCGGCCAACAAGGCCCAGCCCATCCATCGTCGCCCAGCCGTCCACGACGCCATCGCGTGCGCCGACATTGATCAGGATAGACTGCCGGAAAGGCGAGCCGCTGTCGGCGATCACGACGCCAGATACGGAGGTGAGCTTGGGATCAAGCCGAACGTTGTTGAGCGCGAGCAACTTCGCATTCTGTTGCTCAAGCTGCACGGCCGCCTCGCGCCATGCCTTCATCTGTTGCAATTCACGGCGCAGGTCGCGGTTCTGCGCATGGAGCCGCTGGTAGGATTGAAAATCGGCCACCATCTCGCCCATCCGTCGCACGGGGACGGAAAACCATTCGAATTGCGGCACCACCGCATCGAGGAGCTCGGCGCGGATCCGCTCCACGCGCGGGCTGTCGATGCGCCAGAGCAGGAAAACACCCACGCACAACACCACGAGCATCCCTATGCCGATCCGGCGCAGGGGCGAGACGTAGTCGATATCCTGTCGTTCCCGTGCCATGGGCGGCTCCGGAAAGGGTTAGCTGTCGTAGTCGATCGCGTGGCGCAGCTGCTTTTCGTATTCGAGCGCCTTGCCGGTGCCGAGCGCAACACAATTCAACGACTCGTCGGCCACCGAGATTGAAAGGCCCGTCTGCTCGCGCAGCGCCAGATCGAGATCGCCAAGAAGCGCCCCTCCGCCCGTCAGCATAACGCCACGATCCACGATGTCGGCGGCGAGGTCTGGCGGCGTTGTCTCGAGCGCCGTCATCACCGCCTCGCAGATCGCCTGCACCGGTTCGGCAAGCGCCTCGGCCACCTGCGCCTGGTTCACCTCGGTCTCCTTCGGCACGCCGTTGATGAGGTCCCGCCCGCGAATCAGCATCGACGCCCCGCGACCGTCATCCGGCATTCGGGCCGACCCGATAGACGTCTTGATCCGTTCGGCGGTCGAATCGCCGATGAGAATGTTCTGCTGACGCCGCAGGTAGCTGACGATCGCGTCGTCCATCCTGTCGCCCCCGACGCGCACCGACCGCGCGTAAACGATGTCGCCGAGTGACAGCACCGCGACCTCGGTCGTACCACCACCGATGTCGACGACCATCGAGCCGGTCGGATCGGTGATCGGCATGCCCGCGCCGATTGCAGCCGCGATCGGCTCGGCGATCAGACCGGCGCGCCGCGCACCCGCCGACAGCACGGATTGCCGAATCGCGCGCTTTTCCACCGGGGTGGCGCCGTGGGGCACGCATACGATGATCTTCGGCTTGGTGAAGGTGGACCGCCGGTGCACTTTGCGGATGAAGTGCTTGATCATTTCCTCGGCGGTGTCGAAATCCGCGATCACGCCTTCCCGCATCGGCCGGATGGCCTCGATGGAGCCCGGCGTGCGCCCGAGCATAAGCTTCGCGTCCTCGCCCACAGCAAGCACCTGCTTGCGTCCGTCCTTGACGTGATAGGCCACGACCGACGGTTCGTTGAGGATGATGCCCCGCCCCTTCACGTACACGAGCGTGTTCGCCGTGCCGAGGTCGATCGCCATATCCGAGGAGAACAATCCCCCAAACAACGCCATGTGCTGCCCTTCCTGTCCTGCCGCCCGCGTGCCGAAACGGCACCGCGGATCCCCGCTACACCCACCGCGCGGGCTGAAGTCTTATAGGGAAACGGCGTGCGCCCTAAAAGGGGGCGAAACGTGGCGTGAAGCCCGGAATCCGGCAAAGAAACGCCAAGCGCGCCATCTCTCGCCCACCAGAATGTTCGATTTGGACAAGCCGCTCTCGGATCGTTGGCCAGACATCGGGGCAGAAAAGGTAAGGGGGACGCACCGCCTTGCGTCCCCCTTCGCTCCCGGCCGGTGGGATTGCAGCAACGGCCGCCGGGAACATCCTCCACCCCTGGGCGCGCACAGCCCAATAGGATGGAGAATTCGTATTCCTGGTGCGGGAGCGCCAAAGTGCTGTGCCGGAGCCCCACGCTTTAAAGCAGTACTAGCCGGAATCCTTTCCGAGGCGAAGCCAATCAACATTGAATTTTCGATTGGCTTTTCCTATAGACCGTTTTGCGCCGGGGCTTGCTTCTGACGCGTCTTGCATCCCCGCACGGCCCGCAGCGCCCCTACTGGACCGACACATGCCGTCTCAACCGACCCTGCGCCAGCTGCGCTATCTGATCGCGCTCTCCGAAACCACTCACTACGGGCGCGCCGCCAGCCGCCTTGGCATTTCCCAGCCGTCGCTGTCGCTGCAGATCTCCAACCTCGAAGAGGTGCTGGGCCTGCGACTGGTCGAGCGCGGGCGCGGTCCGGTGACACTCACCCCCGCAGGGCGCGAGGTGCTGTCCCGTGCGTGGCGCGTGCGCGACGAGGTTCAGAGCCTCGTGGACCTTGCCGCCACCATGACCACCGGCCTCAGCGGAACCCTGCGCCTCGGTACGACCCCGACCATCGGCCCCTACCTTTTGCCCCGCGTCGTCGAACGCCTGCATGCCGACTTCCCGGATTTGCGTCTCTATGTACGGGAAAGCGCCCCGCGCCCGCTGCGAGATGCGCTCCTTGCCGGCGATCACGACCTGATCCTGACACAGCTCCCCGAAGCCGGATCGGAACTTGTCCAACACAGGCTCTTCCGCGAACCGCTGATGCTGTCTGTGCCGAAAGACCATCCGCTCGCTTCCGAGGAGGTCATCGAACCCGCCCAGATCGCGGGCCTCTCCGTTCTCGGCATGACCCCCGCCTATACCCTGCAAGACCAGATCGCCGGGCTCTGCCGCGACTACGGCGCCGAACTCGTGCGCGACTATGAGGGCACCTCGCTGGACGCGCTCCGGGCCATGGTCGGGATGGGCATGGGCGCCGCCTTCCTGCCCCGGCTCTACGTTGCATCCGAGCTCGCACCACGCAGTGAAAGCATCGTGGCGATCCCCTTTCGGGGCACGAAAGTCACCCGCATGCTCGGCCTCGTCTGGCGCTCCGGCGCACCGGACGCCCGCCCCTACGAGCGGCTGGCCGGCATCATGAAAGAGGTCGCGCGCGACAGGTTCGCCCGGGAACTGGTGTTCTGATCCCGTCCCACGGCACCCAGCATCGCCGGCCAGAAGAGGCGACCACCAATCTGGCCCCCGGCTCTCAAATCCATGCGCACAGCGTTACGGCTGCGCACCTCTGAACGCTGCCTCGTAGGCCTGCCGCACCACCGCATTCCCTCTGCCAAAGAGCGAACCGGGAATCTGCGCCCCCGATAGCTCCCAGACATGGTAGTCTGGCTCCCGCAAATGGCGGCCCAGACACTCAAACCCAAGGTCTTCACAGAACTGGCGCCCACCGGCTGACACCGAAACCGCCCCGATCCCCCTCAGGAGAACCCCGCGTTCCGTAAGCTCCAGCAGAAACGACTGGAACGACGACAAGAGCAACGGCGCGGCCGCCTCATGCCCCTTCACCAACACAACGACCGGGCAATACCCGTAGTAGAGCCCGGGCAAGAGCGGCCGCCGCAACCGATCGGCACTCAGGTCGGACTCGTTCAGCGTCCGTGCGCGGAACCGCTCTGCATCGACGTCGGAAAGGAACTGCAGCCCCCAATGGCCAACGAACGTGTCGCCCTTGAGCACAACCCCGCCGTGGCGCGGAAATCGCGAGATGATTGGCACCCAAAGATCCGCCTCACCTGCAAAATCGTCCGCGACATCAGGCACTTCTTCATCGAGAACCGCGATCATCACACGAAAGAACGCCTCCCAGTCCGAGCCGAAAACAGACCCGAAGGCCGCCTCGTCCATCAGCCGGTACCCACTCTGCCGCGGACGCAGATGATGTGCTTCCCAATCCGCGCGGCACGCCGCCACGTCGGCCGCACTCCAGCCGAGGCGTTCCACAAGGCGGGCCTCGAGATCCCCGCGCACATAGGACGCCGACCGCTCGTACTTGCCGATCGTTTCAGGGCTGAGATCAAGCCGCTCGGCCAGTTGCTCCTGGGTCATCCGGCCATGCACACCCGCCCCGTCGCCAGCGCGATAGGCCCGCAACTTGCGCGCGAGGAGCGATACTCGATCCATGGGGTCACCCATTGGCTGCTCCACCGGAGTGTGCCGCGCATCGCCCGGTTTGGAAAGGGAGTTACGGGTGACTTACGGGTACATCCGGGCTCCGGATCGGCGTCGTGGTGAGCCGCCGCGCCCCCGGCGCACGATGGGCAAACACCCTGCCCCGGAGGCCAACATGCGATACCCCCTTGCCGTGCTGCCCGTTGCCTTGCTCAGCCACGCGCTCTTTCACCGCCGCCACGCCAAGCCGGCCCACAGAGCACCTGCCGCCCCACGCCGTGGCACACCCCTGCGCAGGGTGGACGCCAGCGCAATCTCACTCCGACGCGCCCGCCGTCAAAACCGCCGCCCGCCCACTTCATTGTGCTGAAAATATCCCGGGGGAGTTGCCCGGCAGGGCGACGGGGGCAGCGCCCCCGCCTCGAGCACAAAGGTCAGCTCACATCCTTGTAGCTGATCTCCTTGGCATCGGTCCCGGTCTTGCCGCGGCGCACGATCAGCCGGTTGAGCGCCGCGATATAGGCCCTGGCAGAGGCGACCACCGTGTCGGTGTCGGCCGATTGCCCCATCACGATGCGGCCGTCTTCCTCCATCCGGATACTGACGGTGGCCTGCGCATCCGTGCCCTCGGTCACCGCGTGCACCTGGTAGAGCTGCAGGCGCGCCTTGTGCGGGAATACGCGCTTGATGGCGTTGAACGTTGCGTCGACCGGTCCGTCGCCGTTCGCTGTCACCTGATGATCCGTGCCGTCGACGGTCATCGTCAGGTCAGCCGATTGCGGTGCCTCGGTGCCGCAGATCACACGCAGGAACTTCAGCTTCAGATGCTCGCCCTCGGCCTCCACCGTCGCGTCCGTCATCAGCGCGATGAGGTCGTCGTCATAGACCTCTTTCTTGCGGTCAGCGAGCGCCTTGAAGCGCACGAAGGCATCCGCCAGTTGGTTGTCCGCCAGATCGTAGCCCAGGTCCTTGAGCTTGGCGCGCAGCGCGGCGCGGCCGGAGTGCTTGCCCATCACGAGGTTCGATTCCGACAAGCCGATGTCTTCGGGGCGCATGATCTCGAAATTCTCGGGATTCTTCAGCATGCCGTCCTGGTGGATGCCGGATTCGTGCGCAAAGGCGTTCTTGCCGACGATAGCCTTGTTGAACTGAACCGAGAATCCGCTCACCGCGGCCACGCGGCGCGAGATGTTCATGATCTTGGTGGTATCGATTCCCGTGGTGAACGGCATGATGTCGCCGCGCACCCGTAGCGCCATCACCACCTCTTCCAGCGCAGTGTTGCCCGCGCGCTCGCCCAGGCCGTTGATCGTGCATTCGATCTGGCGCGCGCCACCCGCGACGGCGGCCAGTGCGTTCGCGGTCGCCATGCCGAGGTCGTTGTGGCAATGCGTGGCGAAGATCACCTCCTCGGCGCCCTCCACCTCTGCGATCAGCCGACGGATCAGATCCGCCGATTCGACCGGCGCGGTGTAGCCGACGGTGTCGGGGATATTGATCGTGGTCGCACCCGCCTTGATCGCGATGCCGACGACACGCTTGAGATAGTCCCACTCCGTGCGCGTTGCGTCCATCGGCGACCACTGGACGTTGTCGCACAGGTTGCGCGCATGGGTCACCGTGTCATGGATGCGGTCGGCCATCTCGTCCTGCGTGAGGTTCGGGATGGCGCGGTGCAGCGGCGAAGTGCCGATGAAGGTGTGGATGCGCGGGGATTGCGCATGGCGCACGGCATCCCAGCAGCGGTCGATATCCTTGAGGTTGGCGCGCGCAAGGCCGCAGATCGTGGAGGTCGTGGCCTGTTTGGCGATCGCGCTGACAGCTTCAAAATCGCCCTCGGAAGCGATCGGGAAGCCCGCCTCGATGATGTCGACGCCCATCTCGTCCAGCAGGCCCGCGATCTCGAGCTTTTCGGCATGGGTCATCGTCGCGCCGGGCGATTGCTCGCCGTCGCGCAAGGTGGTGTCGAAGATCACGACGCGGTCCTTGCCGGACGCGCTTTCGGGCGGGTTTGGGGTGGTCTTGGTCATGTGAAGGATCCTTCTCGGATGTGCCACGATCCGGCGCGTATCTTTGCGAATGAGCTGGCCGGAGATTGAGGGGCGCGGGCTACCTCTGAGCGGTCGCGCCCTCGGGCACGCTCAGAGGCGGCTAAGAAGAAGGAGGCCGGAGCGCACGACAGAGCCGCCCGCCAGAGCGGGGGCCAATCCTGCGATATGCAAAGTCGCCTTCATGCGCCGCAAGATACGGATGCAGACGGCAAAGAAAAGGAGAAATTGCGCAACATGCGTGTGCGACGGGCCAGTGATGCGCAACCGGCCTCAGGACACGCCGCAATCCGGGCCCTGATCGAAGGACGCAAACCCCGCTTCCGGGCGTGTCGGCAAGTAATCGAACACCGCGATGCTCTGGCCCGAATCGAAGCCGATATAGAGCGTTCCGGTCTGGGCATGAATGGCGACCGCTTCAGCATCGAAGCCCCACTCCGACAGCGGCGTGATCGACAGCAGATCGCCCTCGGGAGAGACTTCGATCAGGGCGTTGAGGCCTTCGTTGTCATCCACCATCAGGATGTTGCCTGTCAGGGGATCGCGGGCGATGCCTTGCGGCTCGTTGATCGCCGGCTCGAACGCCGTGCCGGGGATCTCCATCAGGATTGTTCCATCCGGCGCGATGCGCATCAGGCGGGCGCTGTCGTCCTCGACGACGAGGAAGCTGCCCTCGGGCTCCTGGTGGACGCCTTCGACATCGTGAAGCGTCGCCGACAGCCGGAACGGCGCGCCCAGCGCGACGCCTTCCCGGGTAATCCGCTGAAAACCGCCCCAGCCGTCGGCGATCAAGAGCCCGTCGTCCTCGACCGTGAGGGCGCGGATGGACCGCATGCCGGGCTCGATGCGGCGGATCTCGCGCCCGCCCGGGGTCAGCAGAAAGAGCTGCGGCCCTTCGATGGCGACCCAGAGCCCGCAGACGACGGGATCCCATTCAAGCGAGGCTGCACGCGGAAAGCTGAAGCTCTCGCGCCACATGAGTTCGAGCGCCGTGGCGGGAGGGGGCGTCAGGAGTGCAAGAGTGGCGGCGAAGACGGAAGCAATGGCGATACGCATGGGCTGGGAGATGCGGCATTGCGCCGCAACGTCAAGGGGAGCGTGGTCGGGGGGCCAGCCCCCCGTCGCGCAGGCGCGACTCCCCCGGGGATATTTCGGGGCACAATGAAGGATGGGCGGCGCACCGGACGGCAGCGGTGGGCGCGGTCGGCTGGGCATGCGGGTTTTCGTGGAGAACAGGCGCTCTATGTGGCGGTCCCGGCAGGAGGATCCATGACGCAGGCACTTATCGTAGGGCATTCGGGCGGCATCGGCGCCGCGCTGGGCGCGCAACTGACACAAAGGGGGGTGTCGGTGACCGGGCTGTCGCGCAGTGGCGACGGGCTCGATGTGACCGATCCGGGATCGGTCGCGCAGCATGTCGGGCGGCTTTCGGGCGCGTACGACCTGATTGTCGTGGCGACGGGTCAGCTCGAAAGCGCGGGGCGGCGTCCGGAGAAGGCGATCGCCGAAGTGTCACGGGAGGCGTTGGTCGATCAGTTCCTGGTCAATGCCGTTGGGCCGATGCTGGTGGTACAGCAATGCCTGCGTCTGCTGCCGTTGGAGAGGCGCAGCGTGATCGCCGTCTTGTCCGCACGGGTGGGCTCGATCGGCGACAACAGGCTTGGGGGCTGGCACAGTTACCGAACGTCGAAGGCCGCGCTCAACATGCTGATCCACGGGGCGGCCCTGGAGCTGAAGCGGACCCACAAGCAAGCCTGCGCGGTGTGCTTGCACCCCGGAACGGTCGCGACGCCGTTTACGGCCGCCTATGCGGGAGCGCACAAGACGGTGCCACCCGAGGAGGCCGCCGCGAACCTGCTTGGCGTCATCGACGGGCTGACCCCTGCGCGATCGGGCGGGTTCTACGACTATTCGGGAGCGCAGATCCCATGGTGAAGCGGCTTGTTCTGGTGCTCGGGGATCAGCTGACCCCCGATATCGCCGCTTTGCGGGAGGCAGACAAGGAAACGGATATCGTTGTCATGGCCGAGGTTGGCGACGAGGCCTCCTATGTGCCGCATCATCCCAAGAAGATCGCGTTTCTCTTCGCCGCCATGCGGACGTTTGCCGCCGGGTTGCGGGAGGCGGGCTGGCAGGTCGCCTATACCGAGGTGGACGACACGGAGAACGCCCAATCGATCTGCGGTGAGCTCTTGCGGCGGGCCGAGCAGCATGGCGCGTCGGAGGTGCTGGCCACGGAGCCGGGTGAGTGGCGTCTGATCGAGGCCTTGACATCCTGCCCGCTGACGGTCCGGCTGAGGGAGGACGACCGGTTTCTTGCCAGCCATGCGGAGTTCGAGAGCTGGGCCGACGGGCGCAAGCAACTGCGGATGGAGTATTTCTACCGCGAGATGCGTCGCAAGACCGGCCTTCTGATGGACGGAGACGCGCCAGCCGGTGGCAAGTGGAATTACGATCATGATAACCGCAAACCCGCGCCGGGCGACATCACTCACACGGGCCCGAAGCGCTTTGCCCCGGATCCGGTGACGCGTGAGGTCCTGGATCTCGTGGGGCGGCGCTTTGCCAACCATTTCGGGGAGCTGGAGCCGTTCTGGTTCGCCACCGACCGGGCGGGGGCGCTTGAAGCGCTGGACGATTTCATCGCGCATGCCCTGCCCTCTTTTGGCGACTATCAGGACGCGATGCTGGCCGATAACCGGTTTCTCTATCACTCGGTCGTCTCGATGTATCTCAATGCCGGGTTGCTCGGCTGGCATGAGATCTGCGCCCGGGCCGAGGCCGCTTGGCAGGCGGGCGATGCGCCGCTGAACGCCGTTGAGGGGTTCATTCGCCAGATCATCGGCTGGCGTGAATACATGCGCGGGATCTATTTCCGCGAAGGGCCCGACTATCCGGAGCGCAATGCGTTGGGCCACACCCGCAAGCTGCCGGACTTCTACTGGGGCGCACCGACGGACATGCGCTGCGTGTCCAAGGCCGTCGAACAGACGCGGGCCGACGCCTATGCGCACCACATCCAGCGCCTTATGGTGACGGGGAACTTCGCCACGCTCGCGGGACTGTCGCCGCAAGAGGTGGCGGAGTGGTACCTTGCGGTCTACGCCGACGCCTATGAATGGGTCGAGGCCCCAAACGTGATCGGCATGGCGCTCTTTGCCGATGGCGGCGTTGTCGGCTCCAAGCCCTACGTCTCATCGGGCAACTACATCAACAAGATGTCGGACTACTGCAAAGGCTGCGCCTACTCGGTGCAAACAAAGGTGGGCAAGGGCGCCTGCCCGTTCAACCTGCTCTACTGGCACTTCCTCGACCGCCACCGCTCCCGTTTCGAGCGGAACCCGCGCATGGCCCAGATGTACCGGACATGGGACAGGATGGCGGACGACAAGCGCGCGCAAATCCTCTCGGAAGCGGGAGCATGGCTGGAGCGGATGGAGCGAAACGAGGTGGTCTAGCGCTGCGCTTCTCCTCGAGAGGTGCGGCTTGCAAGCGCTTTGTGAACGCGGGGCCCTTACCCCCGCTTCGGGCGGTTTTGGCCAAAACCGGCTGGAATGCCCCACTGTCCGAGCTCGCCGTTTTCGCAGGCGGATACGCGGGATGTGCCAACCGCCCACTTATCTCGCCAGTAAAAAGCTCAACGTACCGGGCTGATGACGTGCCGTTTCCATGCAGGCTGCTTGCGGGATGTGTCCGGCCAAAAGGGCAAATCCGTGGATTGGGCGCACAACTCGTGTTGACAAAAATCACCAGACCGTGAGCTTTGCAAACAAAAGCCCATATTTCGCCGAGGCCGAGTCGTCACCTATACTCCGCGCGCGGCTCACAGCTTCGAGCCTGCGTCAATTCACAAACGCGACGAGCTCATGAACCAGCGACTGGCTGCCGAATGGCCCACCCTGCTCCTTCTGATCGCCTGCTACGCGGTGTGGCTAGGCGCGATCACGTGGGGCGCCATATTATGGATGCCGCTTGGGATCCTGCTGGCCGCCGTTGCTGTGACACTGCACGCGTCGCTGACGCACGAGGTGATCCATGGGCATCCGACCCCCAACGCGCGCATCAACGCATCCCTCGTCTGGCCCGCACTCGGCCTCTTCGTGCCCTTTGGCCGGTTCCGCGACACGCATCTCGCCCACCATCAGGACGCGCGGTTGACCGATCCCTACGAGGATCCGGAGTCCAACTACCTCGACCCGGCTGTCTGGGCCGGCCTGCCCGGCTGGCTTCGGGCTCTGATGATGGTCAACAACACGCTTCTGGGCCGCATGACCATCGGCCCGCTTCTCGGTCAGATCCGCTTCATGGCCGACGATTGGCGCGCCATGCGCTACGGAGACACGGCCGTTGCGCGGGCCTGGCTCTCGCATCTTCCGCCGGTTGCTGCCGTTCTTGCGGTCGTGTGGGCCGCTCCGATGCCGATTTGGGCCTATGCGCTGGCGGTTTACGTCGGGCACGCGATCCTGCGCATCCGCACCTTCCTCGAACACCGCGCCCACGAACACTCCGCCGCGCGAACCGTCATCATCGAAGACCGCGGCCCCCTCGCCCTGCTCTTTCTCAACAACAATTTCCACCTCGTGCACCATATGCACCCGACTGTTTCGTGGTTCCGGCTGCCAGCGCTCTACCGCGCCCAATCCCGCCGCTATCTGGCGCGCAACCGGGGCTATCGCTATCGCTCCTACTCCGATGTCTTCGCCCGCCACCTGCTGCGCGCCAAGGACCCCGTCCCGCATCCGCTCCGCCCGCACGCCGGGGCTTTGCCGGATGGCCCCGGCCAGACCGTCGTGCCGCAACGTCGCTTCGATACCGCGGCAGTCAGGGAGCGTCCGGCCTCTTGACCTCCCCCACACCGCGCGCCCATGTGGCGTGAGAGCGAAGGGGGGGCCGCATGCATCAGCCCGCAATCACGGGATCGGGGGTCTTCACGCCGCGCGAAATCGTCACCAACGACGAACTTGTCGCCGCGTTCAACGCCTATGCGGACAAGGAGAACGCCGAGCACGCCACGGCGATCGCCGCGGGCGAGCGTGAGGCCATCCCGCATTCCTCGACCGAGTTCATTGTCAGCGCGTCCGGTATCGAGCGCCGGTTCGTGCTGGACAAGACAGGCGTGCTCGACCCCGCCATCATGCATCCGGTACTGCCCGCGCGCCGCGACGACGCGCCCTCCGCGATGGCCGAGATGGCGCTGCCCGCATGCCAGGAGGCTCTCGACCAGGCGGGCCTCCGGCCGGAGCAGGTCGATGCCGTGCTCTGCGCCGCATCGAACCACGAGCGCGCCTACCCCGCGATCGCGATCGAGATCCAGAGCCTTCTCGGCACCGGCGGCTTCGGCTTTGACATGAACGTGGCGTGCTCTTCGGCCACGTTCGGGATCCAGGCCGCCGCGGACATGATCCGCTCGGGCTCGATCTCGAAGGTTCTCGTCGTCAGCCCCGAGATCTGCTCGGCCCACCTCGAGTGGCGCGACCGCGATTGCCACTTCATCTTCGGCGACGTCTGCACCGCGGTGCTGCTGGAGCGCGCTGAAGACGCGCGGGGCGATCACTTCCTCATCCGGTCGACTCGCTGCGCGACGGCGTTCTCCAACAACATTCGCAACAACAACGGCTTCCTGCGCCGCACCCGCACCGGCCACATGGACGACCGACGCGACATGCTGTTCATGCAGGAGGGTCGCAAGGTCTTCAAGGAAGTGCTGCCGATGGTCTCGGCCCACATCCTGGCACACATGTCCGACGAGAACGTCACCCCGCCAGACCTGAAGCGCCTCTGGCTGCACCAGGCGAACAAGACAATGAACGACTTCATCGGCAAAAAGGTGATGGGCCGCACGCCAAACCCGGAAGAACAGCCCAACATCCTCCAGGACTATGCAAACACCTCATCCGCAGGCTCGATCATCGCGTTCGCCAAACACCATGACGGCTTTGCCCCCGGCGAGAACGGCCTGATCTGCTCGTTCGGCGCCGGCTACTCTGTCGGCTCCGTACTGCTCGAACGCGCTACCGCCTAGAGCGATACCAACCGCGGCCCCTCGCCTGGCACCAGCTATCGCATTGCCGTTATCCGCCGCTCGAAGGAGCTGTAAGCACGTCCACGGAGCGCTACCTCCACTCGCACGCACAGCCGCTTGCACCCCAGGCCGCACCGACGCAGAGTGCGCACGACGACACCAAGATCAAAAAAACACCGAGAAAAGAGCAGACCCGATGACCAGCACCTCCCTTCTCCGAGCCGGCACCCTTGCCGCCCTGATGTTCCTCGCAGGCTGCGGCGTGCCGTTCGTTCCCCTGATCTGAGCCCAGCGCCCTCACAGCCGCGATCGCTCGTCGGCAAGCACCATCTCCCGACGTCAGCCGCCCGGCCCCACGGAGCCTTTGTCCCGCACCGTGTCGCTCTGGGCCGCACCGGGCCGAAGCGCGCGTGACGTGCGCTCAGCAGCGCGCGCGCCTTTCATCTTGGCAGAAATACCTCGAGGGGGGCGCCAAAGGCGCGGGGGCAGGATGCCCCCTCCCCATATGACCCTGCCGCCCCGCTCGGGTTGGCCAGACCTCTTCAGGCGTGGATCGCGCCGTCTCCACACGCGAGCGCAGCTTCGCGCACCGCTTCGGAATACGTCGGATGGGCATGACAGGTGCGCGCTAGGTCCTCGGCTGACGCGCCGAATTCCATCGCGACGCAGATCTCGTGGATCAGGTCACCCGCCATCGGGCCCACGACATGCGCACCAAGAATGCGGTCGGTGCTCTTGTCGGCAAGGATCTTGACGAAGCCGTCCGCCGCGAAGTTCGCCTTTGCACGGCCATTGCCCATGAAGCTGAACTTGCCGACCTTGTAGACGTGCCCTGCACCCTTCAGCTCCTCTTCGGTCTTTCCGACCGCGGAAACTTCGGGATGAGTATAGATCACGCTGGGAATGACGTCGTAGTTCACATGCGGTTTCTGGCCGGCAATCATTTCAGCCACGGCCATGCCTTCGTCTTCGGCCTTGTGGGCGAGCATCGGGCCATCGATGGCGTCGCCAATGGCGTAGACCCCCTCGACGGATGTGCGGAAGTGCCCGTCAGTTGCCACCTGTCCGCGATCGGTCAGCTTCACACCAAGCGCGTCGAGGCCGAGCCCCTCCGTGTAGGGGCGCCGCCCGGTCGAAACGAGCACGATATCCGCCTCGACATCGTGCGTGCTGTCGTCCTTGCGCAGGGTGTAGCTGACCTTCGCCTTCGACTTCGTCGCCGCGACCTTGGAGACCGCCGCCCCCATCACGAAGGTCAGGCCCTGCTTGGCGAGGATCTTCTGGAAGGTTCGACTGACCTCGACATCCATCGCTGGGGTGATCTGGTCGAGATACTCGATCACGGTTACGGCGGTGCCGAGACGCGCGTAGACAGAGCCCAGCTCCAGCCCGATCACGCCGCCACCGACGACCACCATGCGCTTGGGGATCTTGGCAAGGGAGAGAGCACCGGTCGACGTGACGACGACCTTTTCGTCGATCTCGACCTCGGCTCCGGGGATCGACGACGGCTCGGACCCGCTGGCGATGACGATGTGCTTGGCCTCGTGGGTCTCGTTGCCCACCAGCACTTTGCCCGGTTCGGGGATCGAGCCCCAGCCCTTGAGCCAATCCACCTTGTTCTTCTTAAAGAGGAACTCGATCCCCTTCGTATTGGCAGCGATCGTATCTTCCTTGTAGGCGAGCATCTGGGCCCAATCGATCTTGGGCGCGGACACCTTGATCCCCATCCTGGCGAAATTCTCTTCGGCCTCGTGGACCTGGTGGGAGGCATGCAGGAGCGCCTTGGAGGGGATGCAGCCGACGTTGAGGCAGGTCCCGCCAAGCGTGTCGCGCCCCTCCACGCAAGCCGTCTTGAGCCCGAGCTGTGCGCAGCGGATCGCACAGACATATCCGCCGGGGCCGGAGCCGATGATGATCACGTCGTATGAAGCCATGGGGGCGTTCCTTCGTGGTTGGCGGGGAGGGGGGCGCTGCCCCCCGGCCTTGCGGCCTCCCCCCGGGATATTTTCAGCACAATGAAGTCAGAAGAGTGCCGCAACGATCATGGTGATGGTCGCTCCGAACCCGACGAACCAGATCAGCGACCGCCACGGCACGGCGCCGGCGGCATAGGCAGGGATGTAGAGGATGCGGGCGACCAGGTAGGTGTGCGCGCAAAGCGCGGTGAGGGTTGACGAGGCGTCGCTCAGCGTCACGATCACGACACCGATGGTGAAGAGGATCAGCGCCTCGAAATGGTTTTGCAAAGCGCGCCCGAGGCGGGCGGTGGTGGGGCTGAGCTCTCCCGCGAGGTCGATCGGCCGATCCCGTGGGGAGAGCGTGCGCCCTGTGCCAAGCTCGAGGTTGGCCGGGATGGCGAAGAGGGCGTACTGGGCGGCCTGGAGAAGCGCCGCGAGGCCGAGGATGTGAAGTTCAGGTGTCATTTGTAGACCGTTGGAGTTCGTCGGGCTGGTATCCGAAGGCGTCAAAGTCGGCGGCGAAGAGCTGCGAAACGCGGTCGCGCGCGGCGCTGGACTGCGCCATCTTCTGAGCCACGCCCTGGTTTGCGGCCCTCGTCTGGTTGCGTTTTGCCGGGCGCCGCAGGGCCTCGGGGAGCGGCCTGTCCAGGCGCTCCGCGATCTGCGCGAAAAACCCGGGCAGGTCTTCTGTCTTGCCAACGAGGTGCGGACGGAAGATCTCCGGGCGTACGTTGAGGACCTGCGGTCCGAAGTGCCAGTCCACCGGCTGCGTCTTCTGTTGGGCAAGCTCGTGGTCGAGGTAGTCGAGAAACCGAAGAAATCCCTCGACCGTATCGGGGTGTTTCTCCCAATCGAACCCAACGACGGCGTTCATGCGCAGTCGGTCGCGCAGAAAGCGCGAGACGCCTGCCGCGTCGGCGCTGCACAGATACCGGAAACCGGAAACGGCGCGCGAAAACGGATGGCGCACCGTCGTCAGGCGCAGCGTGGCGTCGAGGCGTTTGAGCACACAGCGCGCGCCGCGCACCCCCGTCAGGTGCGAAAAGACGCGCGCTTCGGCCAAGCGGTGCGCCGCGTGTTCCTCCAGAATGCCATCGGGTTCGCGGTGCGACACCGTGAGAGGCACGCCGAATTCCAGTTCGAACAGGGCGTGGAGCGTCGTCGTTGTGCCGGTTTTGCCGCTGGGCTTGAAGGCCCATGCCCCGGACGCCGGCACCATGATGAAGCGAAACCACTCCACCAGTGCCCGTTCGGTCGGAAACTGATCGCCGTAGTCTGCGCGCGCCCGGGCCAGGTTGGACTCCTGCCGTTGCCATGGCGGGGGGCCATCGACGAAGACAGACGCCCGTTGGTCCGGGCCCGAGATCAGATCATCCACCATCTTTGGCCAGAGCTCATCGCACGAAACGCCGACGATGCACCCGTCACAGATCCATCAGGATGCGGCGCGGATCTTCGAGGGCTTCCTTGACCCGCACGAGGAACGTGACGGCCCCTTTGCCATCGACGATCCGGTGATCGTAGCTGAGCGCGAGATACATCATCGGGCGCGCCACGATAGAGCCGTTCACGACCATGGGCCGCTCCTGGATCTTGTGCATCCCGAGAATGCCGGACTGCGGCGGGTTCAGGATCGGCGAGGACATGAGCGAGCCGTAGACACCCCCGTTCGAGACCGTGAACGTGCCGCCCTGCATTTCGGCCATCGAGAGCTTGCCGTCGCGGGCGCGGATCCCGAGCTCCGCGATCTTGGCCTCGATGGCGGCGAAGCTCATCTTGTCGGCATCGCGCACCACGGGCACGACCAGGCCGGAAGGTGTGCCGACGGCGATGCCCATATGCACGAAGTTCTTGTAGACGACATCCGTTCCGTCGATCTCGGCATTGACCTCGGGGACGTCCTTGAGCGCCGCCACACAGGCCTTCACGAAGAACGACATGAAGCCGAGCTTGACCCCGTGGCGCTTTTCGAACTCGTCCTTGTAGGCTTTGCGCAGCCCCATCACCTCGGTCATGTCGACCTCGTTGTAGGTGGTGAGCATCGCGGCGGTGTTCTGCGCATCCTTGAGACGGCGCGCGATAGTCTGGCGCAGACGGGTCATCTTCACCCGCTCCTCGCGCGCGGCATCCTCGGCCGCGACGGGGGCGCGTGGCGCCTGGCTCGGGGGTGCCGATGCGGGCGGGCTGGCGAGCGCCTTGACTGCGTCGCCGGCGTTCATCACGTCTTCCTTCATGATCCGACCATCCCTGCCGGTGCCCTGTACCTGATCCGGGCTCAGGCCCTTCTCGGCCATCAGCTTCTTGGCGGACGGGGCATGCTCGATGTCAGCGCGGCCGGACCCGCCCGTGGCCGCCGCCGGAGCTGCGGCAGGCGCAGATGCCGCAGCGGGGGCCGCGGCCGCCCCCTCGCCCGGGGTGATCAGGGCGAGCCTGGCGGAGGCGTCCACCGTGGCGCCCTCGGATGCGAGGATCTCTGTCAGCGTTCCGGCCACTGGCGCAGGCACCTCGACAGAAACCTTGTCCGTTTCGAGCTCGCAGAGCATTTCATCGCGCGCAACCGTTTCGCCAACGCTCTTGAACCACGTCGAAACGGTCGCTTCGGTGACGCTCTCGCCGAGCGTCGGCACCATCACGTCGACGGGCGCTCCCCCCGCATTGGCGGCGGGCGCGGCGGCGGCGGGCGCGGCATCGGTGACGCGCTCGGCCTGTGCGGCCTTCCCGGCGGCTTCGACGATCGTGGCAAGCAGCGCGTCGACGCCCACGGTGTCGCCTTCGCCGGCGACGATCTCTCCAAGGGTGCCGGCGGCAGGGGCCGGGACCTCGACCGTCACCTTGTCGGTTTCGAGCTCGCAGAGCATCTCGTCGGCGGCGACGGCCTCGCCGGGCTTCTTGAACCACGTCGCGACAGTGGCTTCGGTAACGCTTTCACCCAGGGTGGGCACTCGGACTTCGGTGGACATGCTTAGCTTCCTTCGACGTTAAGCGCCTCGTCGACGAGGGCGGCTTGCTGGGCCTTGTGCTGCGAAGACAGGCCGGTTGCTGGTGAGGCCGCTGCAGCGCGGCCGGCATAGGTGGGACGGGTGTACTTGGCGCCGATGCGCGTCAGCACCCATTCGATATTGGGCTCCATGAAAGACCACGCCCCCTGGTTCTTTGGTTCTTCCTGACACCAGACAACCTCGGCCTGTTTGAAGCGTTCGAGTTCCTTGACCGCGGAGATCGCGGGGAACGGGTAGAACTGCTCGAAACGCAGCAGGTACACGTCGTCGATGCCACGCGCGTCGCGTTCTTCCAGCAGATCGTAGTAGACCTTGCCCGAGCACATCACGACCCGCTTGATCTTGTTGTCGGAGACCAGCTTGGTGTTGCTGTTGCCCTTTTGGGCATCGTCCCAGAGGACCCGGTGGAAGGAAGATCCGGTGGTGAAGTCCTCCGTCTCCGAGATGCAGAGCTTGTGCCGCAGGAGCGACTTCGGCGTCATCATGATGAGCGGCTTGCGGAAGGTGCGGTGCAGCTGGCGGCGCAGGATGTGGAAGTAGTTGGCCGGGGTCGAGCAATTCGCCACGATCCAGTTGTCGCCTCCACACATCGTCAGGAACCGTTCGAGCCGGGCCGAGGAGTGCTCAGGCCCCTGACCCTCGTAGCCATGGGGCAGCAGACAGACGAGGCCAGACATCCGCAGCCACTTCGATTCACCCGACGAGATGAACTGGTCGAACATGATCTGCGCGCCGTTGGCGAAATCACCGAACTGCGCTTCCCAGAGCGTGAGCGCATTGGGCTCGGCCAGGGTGTACCCGTATTCGAACCCGAGCACCGCGTATTCGGAGAGCATCGAGTCGATGACCTCGTAGCGCGCCTGCCCCTCGCGGATGTGGTTGAGCGGGTAGTAGCGCTCTTCCGTTTCCTGATTGATGATCCCGGAGTGACGCTGGCTGAACGTGCCGCGTGTGGAATCCTGCCCGGCCAGTCGAACGGGATAGCCCTCTGTCAAAAGCGAACCAAAAGCGAGGGCTTCACCCGTCGCCCAGTCAAATCCCTTGCCGGATTCGAACATTTTCTTCTTGGCGTCCAGAATTCGGCCGACTGTCTTGTGAAGCGGGTAATCTTCCGGGACGCGGGTCAGCGCGGCGCCCACACTGGCCATCGTTTCGGGGCTGATCGCGGTCTGGCCGCGCTGGTAGTCATCGGGCCGGCGGTCGAGATGCGACCAGCGGCCATCGAGCCAGTCGGCCTTGTTGGGCTTGTAGTCCTTGCCGGCCTCGAACTCGTCGGCGAGGTAGGACTGGAACGCGGCCTTCATGTCCTCGATCTCACCCTCGGGGATCAGCCCGTCCGCCACCAGACGCTCGGTGTAGATCGACAGGGTCGTCTTGTGCTTCTTGATCCGCTTGTACATCAGCGGATTGGTGAACATGGGCTCGTCGCCCTCGTTGTGGCCAAAGCGCCGGTAGCAGAAGATGTCGATCACGACGTCCCTGCCGAACTTCTGGCGGAACTCGGTGGCGACCTTAGCCGCGTGCACCACGGCTTCAGGATCGTCGCCGTTCACGTGGAAGATCGGCGCCTCCACCATCAGGGCGATATCGGTGGGGTACGGGCTGGAGCGGCTGAAATGCGGCGCGGTCGTAAAGCCGATCTGGTTGTTGACCACGAGGTGCATCGTACCGCCCGTGCGGTGCCCCTTGAGCCCGGAAAGGCCGAAGCACTCTGCCACGACGCCCTGACCCGCAAAGGCCGCGTCGCCGTGCAGCAGGATCGGCAGCACCGAGGTCCGTTCCGTGTCGTTAATCTGGTCCTGCTTGGCGCGCACCTTGCCCAGCACGACCGGGTTGACCGCCTCGAGGTGAGAGGGGTTGGCCGTCAGAGACAGATGCACCGTGTTGCCATCGAACTCCCGGTCCGATGAGGCGCCGAGGTGGTACTTCACGTCGCCCGAGCCGTCGACATCCTCGGGCTTGAAGCTGCCGCCCTGGAATTCGTTGAAGATTGCACGGTAAGGCTTGGCCATCACATTGGCCAGCACCGACAGACGCCCGCGGTGGGGCATCCCGATCACGATGTCCTTCACGCCCAGCGCGCCGCCGCGCTTGATGATCTGTTCCATCGCCGGGATCAGCGCCTCACCGCCATCGAGGCCGAAGCGCTTGGTGCCCATGTACTTGACGTGGAGGTACTTCTCGAAGCCCTCGGCCTCGACAAGCTTGTTCAGGATCGCGCGCCGGCCCTCACGGGTAAACTGGATCTCCTTGCCGAACCCCTCGATCCGTTCCTTCAGCCAGGCCGATTGCTCGGGGTCGGAGATGTGCATGTACTGGAGCGCGAACGTGCCGCAGTAGGTACGCTTCACGATCTCGACGATCTGACGCATCGTCGCCGTCTGCAGCCCAAGCACGTTGTCGAGGAAGATCGGGCGGTCCATGTCGGCACCGAAGAAGCCGTAGCTTGCCGGATCGAGCTCCGGACGCGCCTCGGGATCCTTCATGCCCAGGGGATCGAGATCGGCAGCAAGGTGACCCCGGATCCGGTAGGCCCGGATCAGCATCAGCGCCCGGATCGAGTCGAGCACCGCGCGCTTGATCTGGTCGTCCGTGACCTCGACACCCTGTGCCTGCGCGACGGCGCGGATCTTCTGGCCCGCGCCCTTCACTTCCTTGGCGGCTTCGGGCCACTCGCCGGTCAGCGCGGCGGTGATCTCGTCGGCGACGAAATCGTCCTCGCGCGCCCAGGATGGGCCTGAGGCCTCGGCCCGGACAGTGCGCTCTTCATCCCCGAGCTGGCGGAAGAACTCCTGCCACTCCGCATCGACCGCATTCGGATCGTCGGCGTAGCGCGCGTAGAGTTGTTCGATGTACTCGGCATTCGGCCCCTGCAGGAAGCTCGATGCGCGGAACACTTCATTGCGGCTCTGTTCGGTCATCTGACTGGACCCTCCAACTGCTACACGCGCCCGTCCCGGACGCGGGCAGGCCTAGCGCGGCCTGCCAATCCTGAACTACCCGATCGCTTCCAGAACGGCCTTGCCGAGGTGCGCCGGGCTCTCGGCCACCACGATCCCGGCGGATCTCATCGCTTCGATCTTGTCTTCGGCACCCCCCTTGCCGCCGGCGACTATTGCGCCTGCGTGCCCCATGCGACGGCCGGGAGGCGCCGTGCGGCCCGCGATGAAGCCCGCTGTCGGCTTCCACCGGCCCTTTTGCTTTTCCGACGCGAGGAAGGCCGCGGCGTCTTCCTCTGCCGAGCCGCCGATCTCACCGATCATGATGATTGCCTCGGTCTCCTCATCCGCGAGGAACATTTCGAGCACGTCGATATGCTCGGTGCCCTTGATCGGGTCGCCCCCGATGCCGACGGCGGTGGACTGGCCAAGCCCGCTGTCAGAGGTCTGCTTGACGGCCTCGTAGGTGAGCGTTCCGGAGCGGGACACGACACCAACCTTGCCGCGCTTGTGAATATGGCCCGGCATGATGCCGATCTTGCAGGCTCCCGGCGTGATAACCCCAGGGCAGTTCGGGCCGATCAGCTTCGACGAGGAGCCGTCGAGCGCGCGCTGTACCTTCATCATGTCGAGCACCGGAATGCCCTCGGTGATGCAGCAGATGAGCGGGATCTCGGCGTCGATTGCCTCAAGGATCGAATCCGCCGCGAAGGGCGGCGGCACGTAGATCACCGATGCATTGGCACCCGTTTTCGCAACGGCTTCGTGGCAGCTGTCGAACACCGGAAGATCAAGATGGGTCTGCCCGCCCTTACCAGGGGTGACACCGCCCACCATCTGCGTGCCGTAGGCGATGGCCTGTTCGGAGTGGAACGTGCCCTGGCTCCCGGTGAAGCCCTGACAGATCACCTTGGTGTTTTCGTCAACGAGAATGGCCATCGGGGCCTCCTTGCGTAGGTTGCGCCCGAAGGCATTTAAATATGTCGAAAATGCCGGCTTCGCGGCAGTGTGGTGGACGGCCGGGCCATGCCACCGGTTGGACAGGGGCGGCGTGGGACGGGCGTTGGCGGATCATGCCTCGCTCCCCACGGGTTCCCGGGCCGCGGCTTCCGCGTGGTTCCGGGCATCTTCGGCCGCGATGAATTCCTCGTGCTGGCGCGCGATGATCCTGATCAGGAGCTCTTGCTTGCGCTCCGCCAACTCGTCGGCGGTAAGCTGGGCAATATCGCCACTGGGCCGCGCAAAGAGCGACGCGCGATCCGGGAAGAACTCCGCCCGGAGGCGCTCGTTCGATGTGTGCGTCAGCTCCTCTATACTGTCGAGCTGCTGTGGCGTGGCGCGCAGCGGCGGCGCACCTGCGCTGAACTCCTCCACCAAAGCGATCAGGTGCTTGCGGCGCGCGTTTGTCCGGCCATCGGGAAGCACGGGCGGGATCGTTTCGTTGAGCGCCCGCATGCAGGCCACCCCCAGCTGGTTGAGCCCTTCATTGACGCGCTCCGGGAATTCCATCCCCGCGATGTCTACGCCAATGGCTTTGCAGAAGTCCTCGAGCAGGTCTTCCTTGTGCAGCCAGTCCTTTTCCAGAAGCCGTGCACTGATGCGGTCGCCCCCGACCCCGTCGCGCCAACGAGCTGCCACGTCGTAGAGGCTCGGAAAACGCTGCTGTTTCTTGAGGAACTGCGCCAGCGTGTGCACCCGGCCGCGCTTCAGCGTTTCGGAGTAGCGGCTGAGCGACAGAGTCAGCGGATTGCGGAAGTAGACAATGTAGCGGACATCGTCGAAGACCTCGCGGAACATCGCATCGACATGCTTCACCGCCTCGACGCTTTGCATCCACGGCGCGAAGTGCTCGCTCGAGAAGACAGCCACATCTTCTCCGAAACGGGACGGCACGCCCCGCAGCGACGCTGTCGCCTCATTGGCCATGCGTGCGAGCGCTTCGAGGCTCTCGACCCCGTAATAGGCGCGCTCGACCTTGTCGATCGGGAGATCGCCCACACGGTGGAGCGCGGCGAAGGCGTATTCGAACTGGCTGCCGCGCTCTGGCACATTGCGGCTGTATCGCACACCCTGCTCGGCGAGCCGATCGACGTTCAGCTGCAAAAACGACTGGATCGTGCTCGTGCCCGTCTTGGGCTGACCGATATGGACGATCGCTCTCATCTCCGCACGCCTTTCCCACCAGCGCAAAACACGGCAGGCGCCAGCACCGCAGACACCCCGGGAACGACTGTCGCGAAGACGGAGAAAACCGGCTGTCGCCGGATGTCGCGCGCAGCATGGACGGAGTGCGCGCTTGGATCGGGAGGGCGGTTCTGCATTGCCTTGCCTTCGTTCCCCGCAGCCGGGCGAACGCGCCGCGCCTCATGGGCCATGCCATGCCTCCCAAGCAGGGCGTCGTGGCGATCCGGACGGACCCAACGCATCAACTCGCTACCTTCGTGAACGGAATCTGGCACCTTGCTGTTCTTTCATCACTCGTTCGGCTCGCCCCCGCCGGGGCCGGTTCATTCGTAGATCTGGCTGTAGCCGATCCCAAGCATCACACCCTGCTCCCGCTGCCAATCCAGCGAGGCAGCAAAGTGCCGTTTAGCCGGGACTCGCATCACCCACTGATGCGCCGCCTCATGGGGCGACGGCTTGTCCATCGCATCCGACAGGGCCGTTTCGTAGACGGCCTTGATCTCGGCTTCCGTGCTGTCGCGCAGCGCTTCGAAATAGGTCTCCGACCCGTCGGGCGAGGGCATCTTCAGTTGACATGCCAGGGAGTCGATGGTCCGCGAGACTATCAGGTGTGCGCCACCGGGATCGCCCCACATGCCCACTTCGGCGTTCTGAACCGCCACGGGCAATCCGGATGCCGAGACAAGAGCGTTCGCCCCGATGAAGAGCGCGTCGAAATCCAGCGACGGCGAGATGCAGGCCTGGGCCACAAGGCGGCCGGCGGACATCGGATCGCTGAGCACGTCCGACGCCGAAGCCGGCGCCGCAAGTCCAACGCTCGCTGCCAGAAAGACCGCCCGCGCCCACATGGTTCAGCCCTTGACCGCCTTCACGACTTTCTCGGCGGCGTCGCTCAGATCGTCCGCCGCGATAACGTTGAGACCGGAGGTGTTGATGATCTCCTTTCCCTTCTCGACGTTGGTCCCTTCGAGGCGCACCACAAGCGGAACCTGGAGCCCGACCTCTTTCACGGCGGCCACAACGCCTTCGGCGATCACGTCACAACGCATGATGCCGCCGAAAATGTTGACGAGGATGCCCTTCACGTTGGGATCAGACGTGATGATCTTGAAGGCCTCGGTGACCTTCTCCTTCGTCGCGCCACCGCCCACGTCGAGGAAGTTGGCAGGCTCGGCACCATAGAGCTTGATGATGTCCATTGTTGCCATGGCAAGGCCCGCGCCGTTCACCATGCAGCCGATTTCGCCGTCGAGGGCGATGTAGTTCAGGTCGTGCTGGGAGGCGGCGAGTTCCTTTGGGTCCTCCTCCGTCTCGTCGCGGAGCGCTGCGATATCGGGGTGACGGTAGACGGCGTTTCCGTCAAAGCCCATCTTCGCGTCGAGGCACTTCAGATCGCCCTTGTCCGTCACGATCAGGGGGTTGATCTCCAGCATCTCCATGTCTTTTTCCAGGAAGAGCTTGTAGAGCGTGCCCATCAGCTTGACGCATTGCTTGATCTGCGGGCCCTTGAGCCCGAGCGAGAATGCGATGCGGCGGCCATGGAACGGCTGGTAGCCGGTCGCCGGATCAACGCTGAACGACAGGATCTTTTCGGGGGTCGAGGCGGCCACCTCTTCGATGTCCATCCCGCCTTCGGTGGAGCAGACAAAGGACACGCGGGATGTGCCGCGATCGACGAGGAGCGCGAGGTACATCTCCGTTTCGATGCCAGCGCCATCTTCGATGTAGATGCGGTTGACCTGCTTGCCCGCGGGACCGGTCTGATGCGTCACCAGCGTGCGGCCCAGCATCCGCTTGGCTTCGTCGGCGGCTTCCTCAACAGACTTTGCAAGCCGGACGCCGCCCTTCTCGCCGGCGTCGGCCTCCTTGAACGAGCCCTTGCCGCGCCCGCCCGCGTGGATCTGCGCCTTGACGACCCAGAGCGGACCATCAAGCTCGCCCGCGGCCGTCTTGGCCTCCTCAGCCCTCAGAACCGGCCGACCATCAGAGACCGGAGCGCCGTAACTGCGAAGGAGCGCCTTCGCCTGATATTCATGGATATTCACGAAACTGTCCCGCTTGCTTACTTTTTTCCACGCTTGGCACGTCGCGCGACGGCTTCCTACGGCCAATTCGACGCAGAACCGCGATTTCGCGCCGAAAATCGCTATTTGTGATCACAGCCAGAAATCGTGTGATCACAAATTTTCCGCTGGACCACGCGGTGTGGCGCGTTGCCGCCCCCCGGGGAACCGGAAATCCCGGCGATCCGGGCGAATCATTGTGCCGTCGTCGCATGCCCGTGCCTGCGCCGGAGGGAGGTCGGCCCTGTGCGTGGGGGGCAGATCGCGTCTTGAGCCGGCTGGCTGCGGGCGCCACAACGGGGCCAATGCCTGAGCGTGCAGCCCCCTCCGCCGCCACCTGGGATCTCGTCGCAACCGTGCGAGAGCCGACGGCGCTCGTGCTGGCCTTCGCGGCGCACCACCTCGCCTTGGGCGCAAACTGCGTCTGGCTCTTCTTCGACGATCCGGAAGATCCCTGCGCGGCTCTCGCGACGCAGCTTCCGCGCACGCGCGTGATCCGGTGCGACGCCGAGTACTGGCGCACGCGGCAGCGCGAACGGCCAGCGCTGCAATCCGTGCGCCAGCTCGCCAACGCCACATGGGCGTCCAATCGGTCCGAGGCGGACTGGATGCTTCATCTCGACGCTGACGAACTCTTGTGGTGCGCGGGACCGCTCGATGCCGAGCTCGCGCGGCTCGACGACAGCCATGGCTGGCTCAAGATCCGCAACCTCGAACGCGTCTGGATCGGCGATGAGCCTGGCCGCAATGTGTTCGAGGGGCGGTTCCGCGTGCCTGTTCTGCCGCGCGACGATATCGATCTTACGTCGGTCTACGGCGACGATGCCCGGTACCTCAAGATGGGTTTCGCAGGCTATCCGATCGGCAAGGCGCTCAGCCGGACGGGACGCGGCTATCGGCTCCACGTACACGGGCCGCGCGGTCCGGAAGGAATGCCCGCGTTTCGTGAGGCCCGGCGCGTGCACATCCTGCATTTCGACGGGCTGACGCCCCGCCACTGGGCGGCGAAGACCTTGCGCTATGCGGCGGCGTCGGATGATGTGATCGGCGCCCTGCTGCACGCCGAGCGTCAGGCGCAGGTGCGCTATGTCCGCGATGCCTGCCGCACGATGGACGATGTGCTCGCCTTCCACCGGCGGCTGCTGCATCTCGATACCGCACGGCGCGACGCGCTGCAGAAGCTCGGCAAGCTCGTGACCACTGACGTGCACCCGGTATCGGACACGCGGCAATGGATGCCGGACGCCGGGAACGCCCTCGCGCCCGGGGCGTTCGACGCAAGCCTCGGGCCTGTCTACGGCCAGTCGATCCCGCCAGGGTTTGCGAAGTGACGGCCCGTGTCAGTGGCCAAGCTGCCGCACCGTCTCGAGCCGAACCGCTCCGAAGCCGTTGAAGCGCGTTGCCGTCACGCCGGAATAGGCCCCCATGCCATGCACGAGGACCGCGTCGCCCTCCTGCAGGGTATCCGGAAGGAAAACCTCGCCGGGGAGGCGATCGAGGCTGTCGCAGGTTGGGCCAAACACCGTCCATGCGCGCTCCGGGCCGGTCCGGGGGCGGCCATCGGCATCCAGTACGCTCAGACGATCTGTCATCTTGAGGGTCAGCATCTCGGCCAGCCCGCCATAAATCCCGTCATTGAGGAAGACATGGGCGTCGCGCAGAGCCCGAACCCGTGTCAGCAGCGTGCAGCATTCGGCCACCATGCCCCGGCCCGGCTCGCAGACGAGGACGGGCGCGCTTTCACCGAAGCCGCTGCGCGCGGCCTCGCGAATTGCCTCGAAGATCGGTGAGAGCGCTGGCGCCTCATCGCGCAACCGGTGCGCCGGGAACCCGCCACCCACGTTCAGACGCGCGATCTCGACGCCCGCCGCGCGCGCGATCCGGGCGGCTTCGAGGACGTAGCTGCGCCACACCTCAGGAGGGGCGCATTGGGTGCCGGGGTGGAAGGTCAGGGAGGGTGTGAAACCGGTCCCCTGAACCGCGCGCAAAAGGGCAATCGCCGTCTCCGGATCGGTACCAAACTTGCTTCCGAAATCGTAAGCGGCGCCCTTGGTATCCAGCTTGAAGCGGACACTGAGCTCGGCGCCCGCCGGCACATACGTGGCCAGCCTGTGCAGCTCCCCGATACTGTCGAGGCTGAAGCTGCGCACGTTCAGCGCGACGGCCCGCGCGATCTCGGAAGGAGAGCGGACCGGGTTGTGATAGTGCAAGGCGCTGCCGGGCAACGTGTCCCGGAGAAGCTCGATCTCCGGGACGGAGGCCACGTCGAACGCGCACACCCCTGCCGCTGCGAGATTTTCGAGGACCGCAGGCTCCGGGTTGGCCTTGACAGCATAGCTGACGAGGCCCGGAAACCCGTCGATGAAGGTGCGGGCCGTGTCTTGAAGAACGTCGGGTGCAAGGCACAGGACGGGGGCGTCGGGATCCAGCCGACGCAAGATGTCGGCTGGGGAGTGATGCAAGGGGCGGGCCGCGTACATGCCGGATCTCCTGTTTTTTGTCTGCTCGCCCCTCGAGTGTGTTTGCACCCGGCGCGCATTTCACCTGATACTTCGGATGAAGTGGTGGAGATTGACGTTAATTTGCCGATTGATTAGTCATTTTGCATGGACATCCTCGACGAACGTCTCCTGAGCGCGCTGGCCATGGATGCCTCGCAATCGACCTCTGCGCTGGCGCGCGGGCTCGGTGTGGCGCGGTCGACCGTTCAGGCGCGGATCGACCGCCTCAGGCAGAGCGGCGTTATCGCGGGGTACACGATCCGCCTTGGCACGGATCTCGACCGGCGCCGCATCCGTGCGACTGTCTTGCTGGAGGCCGCCCCGCGCAGCACTGCGTCGGTTCTGGCGCGGCTGAAGGGTATGCCGGAGGTCGAAAGCTGCCATACGTCCACCGGCCGGGTCGATCTGATCCTGACCGTGGTCGCGCAGGATACCGAGGCCCTCGATTCCGTGCTGGATCGGATCGGCGCCGTTCCGGGCGTCGAGGGGACCGAGAGCCTGATCCATCTGACGGCCAAGTGGGATCGACGCACGGGGCGCTGACCGGGCGCGCCGTGGCCGCCTGCGCGCGTTCTCGGGGGCGCTGCCCCCGCCGCCGGAGGCGGCTCCCCCGGGATATTTGCAGCACAATGAAGGGGATGGCGCGAGGCACTTCGATCGGATCGGCGCGGGCGCCCGGGCTCTGGCGGGGGCTCTCCGGGAGGCGGGCGGCGGGGTGCGTGCCGTACGCTTGTGAGGAAGGCTTCCCCTTGTCGGGCGGCTCGGTTAGACCCGCGCTGCCGGCCGTACGGGCTGGCCGAGGAACCGGACGGACGGCCCGCTGGAGGGAATGGGAATGGACAAGAACTTCGATGCGGCCACGGCTGAGGCGCGGATCTACCAGGCGTGGGAGGCTGCCAAGTGCTTTGCGGCCGGGGCCAATGCCAAGCCGGGCGGGACACCGTTTTCCATCCTGATCCCGCCGCCGAACGTGACGGGCTCGCTGCATATGGGGCACGCGTTCAACAACACGTTGCAGGACATTCTCATCCGCTGGCACCGGATGCGGGGAGATGACGTGCTCTGGCAGCCGGGGACGGATCATGCGGGGATCGCCACGCAGATGGTCACCGAGCGGGAGATGGCCGCCAATCAGGAACCGAGCCGCACCGAGATGGGGCGGGAGGCGTTCGTCGAGCGGGTCTGGGAGCAGAAGCACAAGAGCCGCGGCACCATCATCGGGCAGCTCAAACGTCTGGGCGCGTCATGCGACTGGGACCGCGAGGCCTTCACCATGGATGGCGGGTTTCACGACGCCGTCCTGAAAACCTTCGTCGATTTCTACAACCGTGGGATCATCTACCGCGGCAAGCGGCTGGTGAACTGGGACCCGCATTTCGAGACGGCGATCTCGGATCTCGAGGTCGAGAATGTCGAAGTGCAGGGCCATATGTGGCACTTCAAGTACCCGCTCGCGGGCGGCGAGACCTACACCTATGTCGAGAAGGACGCCGACGGGCATGTGATCCGCGAAGAAGAGCGCGATTACATCTCCATCGCCACCACACGGCCCGAGACGATGCTCGGCGACGGGGCGGTTGCGGTGCATCCCGACGATGCGCGCTATGCGCCGATCGTCGGCAAGCTCTGCGAGATTCCGGTGGGGCCGAAGGACAAGCGCCGCCTGATCCCGATCATCACCGACGACTATCCGGACCCGGATTTCGGCTCGGGCGCGGTGAAGATCACCGGCGCGCATGATTTCAACGACTACGGCGTCGCGCAGCGCAACGGGATCCCGATGTATATCCTGCTCGATACCAAGGGCACGATGCGGGACGACGGGCTTTCCTATGCCGACGGTGCCGAGATCGCGCGCGCGGCGGCGGCGGGCGAGATTACGTCAGCCGAGGTCGACGTCGATGCCGTCAATCTCGTGCCGGACGCCTATCGCGGGCTTGACCGTTTCGAGGCACGCAAGGCGATCGTTGCGGACATTACGGCCGAGGGCCTTGCGGTCATGATGCCCGACGAGGAGGGCACGCCGCAGCCCTTTGTCGAGCAGAAGCCGATCATGCAGCCCTTCGGCGACCGCTCGAAGGTCGTCATCGAGCCGATGCTCACCGACCAGTGGTTCGTCGACACCGACCAGATCGTCGGCCCGGCGATCGACGCGGTGCGCAAGGGCGAGGTGCGCATCCTGCCCGAGCAGGACCAGAAGGTGTATTTCCACTGGCTGGAAAACATCGAGCCCTGGACGATCTCGCGCCAGCTCTGGTGGGGCCACCGGATCCCCGTCTGGTACGGCTTGGACCTGCGGCTGCAGGACTTTGTCGACGACGAGGGGGACGGCACGCTCGACCCCACCGAAATGCTGCGCTTCCTGACCGCCGACAACCTCGTGCGCGGAACGGACCGGCATCACGCCGCGATGGATTTCGACGCGGTGCAGGGGCAATTCGCAGACGTCATCGCCGGGCTGCCCATGCCGCTCAACCACGCGCAGGTCGTTGAGGTGGAGGACAGGCACGCCGCCGCCCACGCGATGGCGATGAGCCTTGCGCAATACGAGATCGATCAGGATCCGACGAAGCTCGTCTATCCCGTCTGGCAGGACCCGGACGTGCTCGACACGTGGTTTTCATCGGGGCTGTGGCCGCTCGGCACATTGGGCTGGCCCGACGATACCGATGAGCTGAAGCGCTACTTCCCGACCTCCGTCCTGATCACGGGGTTCGACATCATCTTCTTCTGGGTCGCCCGGATGATGATGATGCAATACGCAATGGCCGGGGAGCGCCCGTTCGACACCGTCTATGTCCACGCGCTGGTGCGCGACGAGAAGGGCAAGAAGATGTCGAAGTCGCTCGGCAACGTGCTCGACCCGCTCGACCTGATCGACGAGTACGGCGCGGATGCGGTGCGGTTCACGCTCGCGTCGATGGCGGCGATGGGGCGGGATCTCAAGCTCTCGAAGGATCGGATCGCCGGATACCGCAACTTCGGCACAAAGCTCTGGAACGCTGCGCGCTTTGCAGAGTTGAACGATGCCACCGCCCGTACGGTCGGCCCGCTCGCGGGCACGCCCGAGGCAACAGCGCCGGTAAACCGCTGGATCCTCGCCGAAACGGGCCGTGTTCGGGAAGAGGTCGATGCGAGCCTTGACGCCTACCGGTTCAACGATGCGGCGAGCGCGGCCTATGCCTTTACCTGGCACATGGTCTGCGACTGGTATGTCGAATTCGCCAAGCCGCTGTTGCAGGGCGATGACGCGGCCCTGAAGGCCGAGACCCAGCGCGTCATGGCGTGGGTGATCGATCAGTGTCTGATCCTCCTGCACCCGATGATGCCGTTCATCACGGAAGAGCTCTGGGGCACGCTCGGGAACCGCGGCAAGATGCTGGTTCATGCGGATTGGCCGGCCTACTCCGCCACCGAACTCGCCGATCCGGAGGCACAGGCCGAGATGTCCTGGGTGATCGCACTGATCGAAGACGTCCGCTCGGCGCGCGCGCAGATGCATGTGGCAGCCGGGCTCTATGTTCCGATGGTCCATACCGGGCTAGATGCGGACGCGACCCGGGCGTGGGAGCGCAACCAGACGCTGATCAAGCGGCTGGCGCGGATCGAGAGCCTCGACGAAGTCTCTGACCTTCCGAAGGGCGCGATTACCATCCCCGTGCGCGGCGGGACGATCGGCCTGCCGATCGCCGATATCATCGACGTGGGCGCCGAAAAAGCCCGGCTCGAGAAGACGCTCGGCAAGCTCGCCAAGGAGATCGGGGGGCTCAAGGGCCGGCTTGGCAATCCCAAGTTCGCCGAGAGCGCCCCCGCAGATGTGGTCGAGGAGACGCGCGCAAACCTTGAAGCGCGCGAGGGCGAAGCCGCCAAACTGCGCGAGGCTCTGGCCCGGTTGGCAGAGGTCGCCTGAGCCCCCGTGGCGGCTTGGGGGCGTCGCGGCATCGGGCTGAGAGCGATCTCCGCCGTCCGTACGCCTGGGGCGGACGCCGATTGTACGGTTTGGCATCCGTACCTGCGCTCGCACGGCCCGCATTGCTCTGCACCGTCGCCCGCGCTAGCGTGCATGCAGCAGGAGAGCGGACATGGCGCGCAGTACGAACGTGGTAGTGGGTGTAAGAGGCTCGAAACGCTGACCCCTTGAGGGAAGAGCGTTTCCGATGCCCCCGCCGATGCGCGGGGGTTCTTCTTTGGCGACCTTCGGAAGATCGATCATGCGCTCGCCCCCCACGCCACCCACTCTCACGACGCTGATCTTGCTGACTGCGTTGTCGACCCTGTCATTGAACATGTTCCTGCCCTCGCTCGCGAACATCGCCGAGGACTTTGGCGCGGACTATGCCCTCGCCAGCGTGTCCATCGGCGGATACCTCGCGTTCACCGCCGTGCTTCAGCTTGTCGTCGGGCCGCTCTCGGATCGCATTGGCCGGCGTCCGGTTGTGCTTGGCGCAACGGCGGTTTTCTGCGTGGCTTCCATCGGTTGCGCCCTTGCCCCGAACGTGTGGATCTTTCTGACCTGCCGCATGCTGCAGGGGGCCATGATCACCGGCTACGCGTTGTCGCTTGCCATCGTTCGAGACACACGGGACACGCGCGAAGCCGTGAGCCTGATCGGATACATCGGGATGGCCATGGCACTTGCGCCCATGCTCGGCCCAATGCTTGGCGGCGCGCTCGACACCGCTTTTGGCTGGCGCTCGACCTTCTATGCCTACAGCGGCGCCGGGCTCGCGCTCCTGCTTCTGTGCTGGCGCGACCTCGGCGAAACGCGCCCGCCCAAGCCCGCTACGCGGTCCGAATTCGGATCGGCCCTGCGCATCCTGTCGCAAAGCGCGTTGTTTCGAGCCTTCGTCCTCTGCAACACCCTCTCTACAGGGGCGTTCTACGTCTTTCTCACCGGAGCCCCCCTGGTCGCGCAGGCACAGTTCGGGCTGACGACAGCAGAGCTTGGCATCTACATGGGAACGATCACCGGAGGCTTCATGCTGGGGGGGTACGTGGCCGGGCGGCTTGGAGCGCATGTCGCCCCGACAGCCCTCATGATTGCCGGGCGCGTGATCGCCTGTGCGGGACCAATCCTCGGGATAGCGTCCGTGCTGTCACAGGGTCTGTCGCCGATGCTGTTTTTTGCTAGCACGATGCTGGTCGGGCTGGGCAACGGCATCACTCTGCCCGGGTGCAACGCGGGCGCAATGTCCGTCAGACCGGACCTAGCGGGTAGCGCCGCAGGACTGAGCGGCGCCGCGGTTGTGGCCGGTGGCGCGGTGCTGACCACCATGACAGCCACGATCCTGCCCGAAGCAGCACCTGCGTTGCCGCTTCTGGGCGTCATCCTGTCAGTCTGCCTCGCGGGGCTTGTGGTAGCCCTACGTGCACATCAGCTATCGGAGCCTGCCCGCGCGTGAACGCCGCCGCATCCCGCCCGGACCGGAGCGCGAGCGGCATGAAGCGCGACCCCCACGAATTTTCGTACGAAAATTCGCCCCCGGACCCTATTCCGCCGCGTTGGCGACGACCGCTGGCGCATCTGCCCGGATCTGTTTGTTGCTTGGATCATACGGGCTGTCTTCGGTCACTTCGGCATCCCAGAGCTTGTTCTGCATCCTGACCTTCAGCCGCGTGCCAGGTGTGGCGTGCGCAGGATCCACGTATCCCATCCCAATGGACCGTCCGAAGGCGACCGACCACCCTCCCGACGTCAGTCGCCCAACCTTGGTATCGCCACTGTAGAGCGCTTCACGTCCCCAGGGATCCGCATCCGGCGGCCCATCAATCAGGCACGTCACGCAGACAGAGCGGCGCCCAAGCCCTTCCATCGCGGATTTTCCGTGAAACGGCTTGCTCAGATCGACGAAACGATCAAGCCCGGCTTCCAGCGGCGTCGCGTCCCGTCCTAGCTCCGTGCCAAAGGCCCGGTAGCTCTTCTCCTGCCGCAGCCAGTTCTGCGCCCGTGCACCCACGAGCTTCAGTCCATGCGCCTCGCCCGCTTCCATCAGCCGGTCAAAAAGGTGGTTCTGCATCTCCATGGGATGGTGCAGTTCCCAACCCAGTTCGCCGGTGTAGGCGACCCGCACAGCCATCGTCGGCACCATGCCAAGCTCGATGTGCCGCATGGAAAGCCATGGGAACCGCTTGTTGGAAAGCCGCGTCGCCGGGTCGGCGTCGACGACCATGCCCTGCAGAATGTCGCGTGACGCCGGCCCGGCCAGGGCAAAGACGCCCCATTGCGTCGTCACGTCCTGCGCCACGACGTATGCGCCACCGGCCAAAAGATGATCCTCGATGGCTTTTTGCAGGTAATCTCCGTCATAGGCCGCCCAGGCACCGGCGGAGACGAGGTAGTAGTCGTTCTCGGCGAGCCGGACGATCGTGTATTCGGTGCGCGTCGTTCCTGCCGCTGTCAGAGCATAGGTCAGATTGATACGGCCCACTTTGGGCAGCTTGTTGCAGGTGAAATGATCCAGAAACGCCGTTGCGCCGGGCCCGGTCACGCGGTGCTTGGCAAACGCCGTTGCGTCGATCAGGCCAGCTGCCTGCCGCACGGCCGTCGCCTCCTCGACCGCGTACTGCCACCAGCCCCCGCGACGGAAGGATCGTGCGTCGTGGTCGAAACTCTCGGGCGCGTCCTGAGGTCCGAAGTAGTTCGGACGCTCCCAGCCGTTCACCTGTCCAAACTGCGCCCCCCGCGCCTTCTGACGGTCATAGGCCGGAGAAGTCCGCAGCGGACGGCACGCCGCGCGTTCCTCGTCCGGATGGTGCAGAACATAGACGTGGGAGTAACATTCTTCGTTCTTGCGCGCCGCGTACTCCGTCGTCATCCACGGCCCGTACCGCTTGGGGTCGAGGCTCGCCATGTCGATCTCGGCCTCGCCTTCCACCATCATCTGCGCAAGGTAGTAGCCGGTGCCGCCCGCCGCCGTGATCCCGAAGGAAAAGCCTTCCGCCAACCACATGTTGCGTAACCCCGGCGCAGGCCCCACAAGCGGGTTGCCATCTGGCGTATAGCAAATCGGGCCGTTGTAGTCGTCCTTCAGGCCCACCGTCTCCGAGCTTGGGAGACGGTGGATCATCGACATGTACTCCTCCTCGATCCGCTCGAGATCGAGCGGAAAGAGATCGGCCCGGAAGCTCTCGGGCACGTCATGGAGGAAACGCGCCGGCGCGCCCTGCTCATAGGGGCCGAGGATCCAGCCACCACGCTCCTCGCGCACATACCACTTGGCGTCCGCATCGCGCAGCACGGGATGCTCCGGGTTCTGCTTGCGCCACTCCACAAGCTCCGGGTCCGGCTCCGTCACGATGTACTGGTGCTCCACCGGGATCGCTGGGATCTTGATGTCCAGCAGCCGCGCAGTGCGCTGCGCATGGTTGCCCGTAGCCGTCACCACATGCTCCGCGGTGATCACCGCCTGCTCCTCGGTCGGTACAAGGTTGCCACCCCGATCCGCCATTTTGGTCACCGTCACGCGCCACTCGGATCCGGTCCAATCGTAGGCATCCACCTGCCACTTCCGCTCGATCGTCACACCAAACTGGCGCGCGCCTTTTGCCATCGCCTGCGTCACGTCCGCGGGGTTGATGTAGCCGTCGGTCGGATGCAGGATCGCACCGACAAGGTCCTCCGTCCGCACCAGCGGATAGCGATCCTTGATGTCTGCCGGGCCCAGCCACTCGAAGGGAATGCCGACCGTCTCCGCGGTGGAGGCATAGAGCATGTACTCGTCCATCCGCTCGCGGCTCTGCGCCATGCGCAGGTTCCCGACGACGGAAAAGCCCGGATTGAGCCCGGTCTCGGCTTCCAGCGCCTTGTAGAACTTCACCGAATAGTCGTGGATATGCGATGTCGCGTAGGACATGTTGAAGAGCGGCAGAAGCCCCGCAGCATGCCATGTCGAGCCCGATGTCAGCTCGTCACGCTCCAGCAACATCGTGTCCCACCCGGCCTTGCCGAGATGGTAGGCGACACCCGCGCCGACCGCGCCTCCACCGACAACGAGTGCCTTTACATGCGTCTTCATGGGTCCGCCTCCCTCATGCGCTTGCCGCACCTTACGGCGCCGCGAACGCCCGCCCGCGCGCGGACTCGACGCAAGACCGGGCAAAAGCGACAGCCCCACACCCACAGCACATCCGTCGTGCGCCCCCGTCGCCCCTTTGAACCTCGCAAACCACCATGCGCGCCGCCGGCGGCCATGCGCCGCGAACGCGCGCGCGCCCAAATGCGCGCCGCTTCCCCCTTCATCTTGGCAAAAATACCTCCAGGCGCGACCGCAGCCACGCGCACCGCGCTATCGCGGCGCGCATTCCCGGATCGACGGCGCCCTACGCCTTCACAAGCGCCGAAGCCGGATCATAGGGACCGGGGGCGATGACCTGCGCTGCGACATCCAGGCCGATGACATCCACCGTCAACGGTGTTCCGGGCTCGGCAAGCTCCGGCAAGACATAGGCAAGGGCAAGGTTCGCCCCGACCCGGTGTCCCCAATCGCCGGATGTCACCGTGCCGACGACAGCGCCGTCACGCATCACCGATGCGCCGGGGTTGGCCGGCGCCACGCGCGTGTCGAGCACAAGCGTCACGAGGCGGCGGCGCGGGCCGGCTGCATGACGCTCCAGCAGGGCGGCGCGCCCGACGAAGTCCGGCTTGTCGAGCTTGACGAAACGCGACAGCCCGGTCTCGAATGGATCGAACTCCGTGAGCAGGTCGGCCTTCCAGTGCAGGTAGCCTTTCTCAAGGCGCATCGCTTCGATCGCGCGCGCACCGAAAATCTGCATCCCGTGCGCTGCCCCCGCCGCGCGCAGCGCCAGCCATGCCGCATAGACTTGCGCGTTTGGCACGTGAATCTCGTAGGCCAGTTCGCCCGAGAAGCTGACGGACATGACGACAGCCGGCGCGATCCCGATGAAGCACTCGCGCGCCCGGAGCCATGGGAATGCGCCAGCCGACCAATCCGACCGGCTCACCGCCGAAAGAACTTCACGCGCCTTCGGGCCCGCCACCACGAGGATGGTGTAGTCGTTGGTCAGGGATCGGACATGGACATCCTCATCGGCGCGCAGATGCGTGTGCAGCCAATCCAGATCGTGCTGTTCTGCCGCCGCCGCCGAGCCGAACCAGACACGGTCCGCCCCCCGGTCCGACGCGGGAAGGTTGGCGATCGTCGCCTCTGCCTTGACCATGCCGTGCGCGTTCAGCAGGTATGCCAGCCCCACCTTTCCAGGTCGCTTGGGCACGCGCCCGCAGCACAAACGGTCGAGGAAGGCGTGCACGTCCGCTCCGGTCAGTTCGATCCGATTGAAGCCGTTGACCTCGGCAATGCCCACCCCGGACTGCACCGCAGCCACATCCCGTGCGACCACATCGAATGCCTCGTTGAAACGGAAGCCATGGGTCTCTGCAAAGTCGGGACCGGGCTTGATGTAATCCACCCGCTCCCACCCGTTGACCACCGTGAACACCGCGCCCTCCGCCGCCAGGACAGGCGTCAGCGGTGTCGTCTTCATCGGGCGGCCCGCCGGGCGATGCTCGTGCGGGAAGTGGAAGCGAAACTCGTTCTGGTAATCCTCGATGGCCTTGAGCGCGGTCAGCTCCACGTTGCCATGTCCGGTAAAACGGCGCGGATCGAGCACCCAGGTGTCGTAGCAGGCCTCGCCGTGCACGATCTGCTGCGCCAGAAGCCAGCCATGTCCGCCGCCCTCGCCGAGCCCAGCCCGCAAACCGATGATGCAATAGGCGTTGCGCTTGCCAGGGATCGGGCCGACCAGCGGCGCCCCGTCGATCGTGTAGGTGATGGGCCCGTTCACCACTGTGTGGATCCCTGTTTCCATCAGCGCGGGCATGCGGGCAAATGCGCCCTCCAGAACATCCGTCACGCGATCCAGATCATCGGGGCACAGCGCGTTGGTGAAGTTCGGGTCGATCCCGTCCATGCCCCAGGTCCGGCAGTCCTGCTCGTAGAACCCCAGCAGCAGCCCCTGCTTCTCCTGTCGGCAGTAGTAGTCCGAGATCGGGCAGCGCAGCAGCGGCATCCGGTGGTCCGCCTCGGCAATCGCCGGGATCGGCTCGGTCAGGAAATACTGGTGTTCCATCGACATCACTGGGTGATGCACGCCCATCATCGCGCCGACCTCGTTCACCCGGTAGCCACAGGCATTCACCACGATCTCGGCACGGATGTCGCCCTTGGGCGTGTGCACCGTCCAGCTGTGATCGGCGTGCTGCGTGAGCCCTGTCACCGGCGTGTGGCGATAGACCTCTGCCCCTGCCTTTCGCGCGCGCCGCGCGAGGGATTGGCAGAGCTGCGCCGGATCGATGTCGCCGTCTAGCGGATCCCAGAGCCCACCGACCAGGTTCTCGGCCGAGATGAGCGGGTGGCGCCGCGCGCATTCCTCGGCGTCGATCACCTCGAACTCCACCCCCATGCCGCGCGCCATCGAGGCGAAATGGCGGTAGCCGTCCATCTGCGCTTCGGTGTTGGCGAGCCGGATGCCGCCATCGGCGTGGTGGTAGTTGATCGGGTATTCGGGATCTTCCGAAAGCTCTTTGTAGAGCGCGATGGAGTGGGATTTGAGCCCCACCATCGTCTGGGTCATCCCGAAATTCGTGACCTGCGCGGCCGAGTGCCAGGTTGTGCCCGAGGTCAGCTCGTCTCGCTCCAGCAGGACGACATCCGTCCACCCCTCCCGGGTGAGGTGATAGAGCGTCGAGCAGCCAGCAATTCCGCCGCCAATCACGACGACGCGCGTCTGGGTCTTCATCTGGCCACTCTCCCTGCTTGCCTGCGCAGCAAGGACAATTGCCGCGGAGCGTCAACTCAGCCACCTCAAATTCGAATTATTCGCATCTAAGGTGCGATTATTGGTGAAGCGCTGCAGGTACGTCTTGCGGGATGCCCCACGGCCGGGGCTCTATTGCGCCAGACAATGAGAGGGCCTCGGCCATGAACGCGCCCAATACCAAGCCCCGCCGCGCAGGCCGCAAGGAGAGGCTGGCCAAGCGCGCCGCAAAGCCCGCAGTGAACCCCGCCGCACCGGGCCAGATCGGCGGACAGTACAAGCCCCTCACCGACGCCGAGTGCCGCACGATCTACGACACCGCGCTCCGGCTTCTGGCAGAGCTGGGCATGGGCGAAGTGCCGGATCGGCTCGCACAGGATCTGCTTGCAGCGGGCGCGGAGCGTAATGGCCCGCGCCTCACCTATCCCCGCGCCCTGACGGAAGCGGCGATCGCGGGCGCGGCAAAGCGCTTTACGCTGCATGGCCGAGATCCCGACCGAAGCATCGACATTGGCGGCGATCGCGTGTTTTTCGGAACCGGCGGCGCGGCGGTCCAGACGCTGGACATGGACACCGGTCTCTACCGCGAATCCACTCTTGAGGATCTGCATGACTTCACGCGTCTGCAAGACACACTGACCAATGTCAGCTGGTTCACCCGCTGTTGCGTCGCGACAGATGTGCCCGACAATCTCGACCTCGACGTCAACACCGCCTACGCGCTCTTGCGCAACACGACCAAACCCGTGGCGACCTCCTTCACGCTCGCAAGCCATGTCGATCCCATTGTCGAGATGCTCGACATTGCTGCCGGTGGTCCGGGCAAGTTTGCCGAGCGGCCATACCTCAAGGCGCATATCAGCCCGGTGATCTCGCCCCTGCGCTACGGAGAAGACGCGGTCGATGTCGTCTATGCCTGCATCGCGCACAATATGCCGATGTCCTGCATCACCGCAGCGCAATCGGGCGCCACGGCACCCGCGACGCTCGCGGGGTTTCTCGCGCAGTCGCTGGCGGAAACGCTGGCGAGCCTTGTCATGGTGCACGTCATCAGGCCGGGGCATCCGATGGTCTTCTCCAACTGGCCCTTCGTGATCGACCTGCGCACCGGCGCCTTTGCCGGCAGCGGCGGAGAGATCGCGGTTCTGAACGCGGCGTCCGCACAACTCACCAACTGGCTCGGGCTGCCCTCGGGCGTTGCGGCCTCGATGTCAGATGCCAAGGCGATCGACGCGCAATATGGCGCCGAGAAGGGCATCACATCACTCGCCGCCGCGCTCGCGGGGGGCAATCTGATCTACGAATCGTCCGGGATGACGGCCTCTCTTCTCGGCGTGAGCTTTGAGGGTTTCGTGCTCGATGACGAGATGCACTCGGCCACCTATCGCACGCTCCGGGGCATCGAAGTCACTGAGGAAAACCTCGGATTCGACGCGATCTGCGAGGCGGTGCTGGGCGAGGGCCACTTCCTCGGCGGCCAGCACACCTACGCGGCGATGGAGCGGGATTACTTCTATCCGACGCTCGCCGACCGCGACGCCCCTTCCGCCTGGGAAGAGAAAGGCGCTACGGATGCCTGGAGCCGAGCCCGTGTCAAAGCGCGCGAGGTGCTGGAAACGCACCATCCCGTCTACCTGACACCGGAGCAGGATGCCGAGATCCGCATGCGGTTCAACATCCTGCTCTAGCCTCAAACACCGCGTGGTGCGCGCGCTTGACGGGCGGGCGGCAATCCGGCCGGGACGCTGAAAACGAGGGGCTCGAGTAACAAGGTAGGGGCGACCCAATCAAACTGCGGTTGCCAGTCTTGTTGCCGCGTCCATTGGCGGCGCCACAGCGCCCATGTGTTCCTCGGACGACAACGAGGGATGAAAAGAACGACGACGTATGTGGTTCAAATCTGTTTCCTCCATCCTTGCGGCGATCGCCTGCTGCGCGCTGCTGAGCTTTGGCGCCAGCGCCGCCAGCGCAAGCCCTGTGCAGGCCACCCTCGAGTTCAGCGACGAACAGAAAGCTACATCATCCACTTGGGTGGAGGGCCGTTCTGAACTGACGGGGTCTTCTCCAACCCTTTTTCTGTTTTCGGGCTCCCTTCGATATCTCTTGAAAGTTCTTCTACCGAGCTCACGCTCACGCGAACGGCGGGCGGTCCCTTTTCCCTCCTCCACTTCGACTATCCCTGCGTTATTGAAGGTTCCGCGTTCCCTGTCAGGGACACAGTTCTTACTAGTGATTGGACGTCGACAACCGGTTTGGTCAGTGGACCGCTCGGCGGCTTCGGCGATGTCACCTCTGTCATTTCTTCACGCAACTCCGACGCTATGGCTATCGACAACATCGTCGTGTCCTACAACGACATGCCCGTGATCCCGCTGCCCGCCGCGCTGTCGCTCCTGCTTGCTGGCCTCGGCGGTCTCGGCCTGATGGCGCGGCGCAGGCGGAAGGCTGATTGAGTCGGGTCACGCCACGACCCGGGGCGCCCCGCCAATGCGGGGCGTATTGCGTTCGAAGGCGGCGCATGCCCCGGCGGCGCCTCCTCGTGGTCCGCGCGTCAGGATCGTGATCCACCGGCCTTGTGCGGCGCACGTCTTTCTCAGCCACCGGCCTCCGCGACGCCGTGCTCCAGGTGGAACCCTGCCGAAAGCCACGCCATCCGCTCGACCAGCGGATCTATGGTACGCGACTGGATCAGGCGTTGCAGGCTCGTCCGGATCATCTCCGCGACCTGCGGGTTGAAGCCCGGAGCGGTATAGACACGGATGAACCGCGCAAACCCGCGGCCCGGGAACGGCAACAGCCGGATCTTGGGCTGGAACCGGAGCGCGCGCGAGTAGTTCGTCGGCGTCGTGATCGCCCAGCCCTGCCCCTCGGCCACCATACCCAGGAGCGACTGGTTGCTCTCAAACGCAAAACGCTTGGGCAGGGTCACGCGCAGTCGTCTGAGCTGTGCCTCGATCCGCGCACCGATGAACTGCCGCGCCGAGTAGCGCAGGAACGGCAGCGGCACGGCCCCGTCGAGGTAGGCCTCGGGCGCATGCTCTGCAGACGCAGGGACGGCCATCACGAACGGGTCGCGCAACAGGGGCGATACGACAAGGTCGTCCACGTCGAACTCGGGTTGCGTGGCGACGCCGACATCCAGCTCGCGCTTGCGGATCAGATCGATGATGTCGTGACTGGGGCGGGTCAGGTGCGCGAAATTACAGCGCGGCATTCCAGTGGCGAGAAGGCGGGCGAGCTCGGGCGCGATCTCGCTGTCGAAGTCCTCGATCAGGCCGAGGCGTAGGCTGCGCGTCTCCGCCATGTCGCTGGAAAAGAGCGCGAGTTGCGCCCTGTCGAGCAGCCCAAGGGCGCCCTCGGCATAGGGCAAGAGCACCGCTCCCTGCGCCGTCAGCGCCATGGGCCGGCGTCCATGGTCGATCAGGCTCAGGCCCAGCGCCTCTTCAAGGCAGCGCAGGTGGTGAGACACGGTGCTAACGGAGAGCCCCGTCTCTTCCGCGACCGCCTTGATCGAGCCGTGCCGGGCCGTGAGGGCAAAGACCTCGAGCCACTTCAAACTGAGCTGAGAGGGACGCATCGCCTCCTCCTTCATGCCGCGCTGCGCCGGGTACGGCGCTCTGTCCGGATGCGGCGTAGCGCAGCGGGGCGCGGAACGACGCCGTGAGCAGATGCGCGCGAGCCCTCCATGGGCCAGCCGCCGGCCGCAAACAGAACACGAAACAGCGAGCGGTCACCTCCGGGGCAGACCAATCGCGGGCCACCCTGTACGGACGGTGACAGGTACCCTAGGGAGGTGCAACCGTTTGACCGGCATGAGATGCACAGAGGCAGAAGGACCACCCTACAGATGTTCCTACCCGATCCGCTCCACCTGGTACGGGCACTGGGATGTGCTCCTGTTCAGCCCACCGACACAGACGGATGGCGGGTCGCAAGGAGCGCGGACGCATGAGCGCTGACCGGGCCGCGGACCGGATCGCGCAGCGCCTCTACGAAGCCGGGTGCCGCCATGCCTTCGGGATGCCGGGCGGCGAGGTCCTCACGCTGATCGATGCGCTGGCGCGCGCGGGCATCGCCTTTCACCTCGTCAAGCACGAGAACTCCGGCGGCTTCATGGCCGAGGGCGTGCATCACATGGACGGGGCACCGGCCATCCTCGTGGCAACGGTCGGCCCCGGACTCATGAACGCGGTGAACGTGGTCGCCAACGCGATGCAGGACAGGGTGCCGCTGATCGTGCTGTCGGGCTGCCTCGATCCGGATGATGCGCTCACCTACACCCATCAGGTGCTGGACCATCGCGCCGTGCTCGCGCCTGTCACGAAGGCGACCTTTACCCTCACGGCCGAGGGTGCGGATACCATTGCCGACAAGGCCCTTGGCATCGCGACGGAAGGGCGCGCCGGTCCGGTGCTGATCGACGTACCGATCGCTGTTGCGGATGCGGCGGCCCCTGCCTTGCGGCGGCGGCGCGCCGATGCCGCCCCCGTGGCCCCGGCCGGGACCGCGCTGGAAGAAATCCGTGGTTGGGTGGCCGAAGCCGAGCGCCCCGTCTTCGTTGTCGGGCTCGACGTACTGAAGGACGGCACAGGCGCGGCCCTGGCCGAAGCGGCAGAGCGGCTCGGCATCCCCGTGATCACCACCTACAAGGCCAAGGGCGTTCTGCCGGAGGATAACCCGCTCGCGCTCGGTGGCGCCGGGCTGTCGCCACGGGCCGACGCCCTCCTGCTACCCTTCCTGCAAGCGGTGGACCTGATCCTCTGCCTCGGCTATGACCCGATAGAAATGCGTCCCGGCTGGCGGGAAATCTGGGATCCGGCGACCCAACGGGTGATCGACATCCATGCCGAGCCCAACCACCACTACATGCACCAGGCGACACGCTCTTTCGTAGCCCACACCGGGGCCGCGCTCGCCGCGCTTACCGAGGGGATACCGCCCCGAGAAACCTGGCCCGGCGGCGAGCCAAAGGCGTTGAAGGCCGCGCTGTCCCGCGCCTTCCCGCCGGACGACGCATGGGGACCGGGCGCAATCGTCGACGAGGTCCGCACGATCCTGCCGCCGGATGGGGTGGCCACGGTCGATTCCGGCGCGCACCGGATCCTTCTGAGCCAGATGTGGCTGTGCCCTGCCCCGCACACGCTGCTTCAGTCTTCCGGGCTTTGCACGATGGGCTGTGCCATTCCGCTCGCCATCGGCGCCAAGCTCGCGGCGCCAGACCGGCCTGTCGTCGCCTTCACGGGCGATGGCGGATTTCTCATGGTGGCGGGAGAGCTTGCTACGGCTGCCGAGATGGGGCTGGCGCCGGTCGTGATTGTGTTCGTCGATTCCTCGCTGGCGCTGATCGAGCTCAAGCAGCGGCAGCGGCAGCTTCAGAATGTTGGCGTGGATTTCGCTCATCACGATTTCGCGGGGTTGGGGCGTGCCCTTGGCGGCGCGGGTGAGACTGTGCGAAACCGCGCCGAATTGCGTGCCGCTCTGGAGCGCGCCCTTGCGGCTGACAGGTTCACCGTCATCGCCGCGGAAATCGAAGGACAGGCCTATGATGGACGGATCTGAAGACGCGGCAGCGCCGGAAGCGAAAGGGGCACTCGACGGCCTCATCGTGCTGGACCTGAGCCGGATCCTTGCGGGCCCGACCGCCACGCAGCTTCTGGGCGATCTCGGAGCGACGATCCTCAAGATCGAGAACCCGAAGACAAAGGGCGACGACACCCGCGAATGGGGCCCGCCCTTCGTGACCGGCACAGATGGGGAGCGGACGGACCTGTCGTCCTATTTCATGTCGGCCAACCGCAACAAGCGCTCGGTGGCGGCTGACATCGCGACCCCGGAAGGCCAGGCCTTCGTGCAGGCACTTGCGGCGCGGGCGGACGTGGTGATCGAGAACTTCAAGCCCGGCGGGCTGGTGAAATACGGGCTGGACCACGAGACGCTGCGCGCCCGGCACCCCGGCCTCGTCTACTGCTCGATCTCGGGGTTCGGTCAAACCGGGCCGCACCGCGACAAGCCCGGTTACGACCTGATGGCGCAAGGCTACGGCGGGATCATGTCGCTCACCGGCGAACCGGACGGCGCTCCGATGAAGGTGGGCGTGGGCATCGCCGACGTGATGTGCGGGATGTACGCCACCGTCGGCATTCTGGCCGCCCTGCGGCACCGCGACCAGAGCGGCGCAGGCCAGCATATCGACCTCGCGCTTGTCGACGCGCAGATCGCCTGGCTCATCAACGAGGGCGTTGCGCATCTTACAACCGGCGCCGCGCGGCCCCGGCGCGGCAACGAACATCCCTCCATCGTGCCCTACCAGACGTTTCACGCCACCGACGGCTACGTGCTTGTCGCGGTGGGCAACGATAGCCAGTTCGCCCGGTTCTGCGATTTCCTCGGGAGGCCCGAGCTTGCGACGGATCCCCGTTTTGCCACCAATCCCGAGCGGCTTGCGCATCGCGAGACCTTGATCCCGATACTTGTGGAGATCATGCGCGCCCGCACTCAGGCCGAGATCATAGAGGGGCTCGAGGCGCGCAAGGTGCCAGTCAGCCCGGTGAACACGCTCGAGCAGGTCTTTGCCAGCGACCAGGTCGCAGCGCGCGGGATGCGGATCGCGATGGAGCGCGACGATGCCGCGGATGGCGCAGTGGAATTGATCGGCAACCCCCTGAAGCTGTCGGCGACCCCGGTCCGCTACGTTCAGGCGCCGCCGAGGTTCGGACAAGACACGGAGGCGGTCGAGGAATGGCTTGCAGGAAAGCGGGAGTCACCCTAGGCACCTGCCGTCAGGCCCCCGACCACGGACACCGCTGTTTTTTCTTGCGTCCGGGCGCAAAGCGATCACGGAAACGCCATCGCCCCTCACATGTGCGTCAGCCTCGTGTAGCAGGCGTTTACGGCACGCACGGGGAGCCTATTGCAGTTGTTAGCTCCACAGTCTGATTGCGCACCACGTACCATGTCGTCGCCTAGCCCTTTACCTCGCGCCCACGCCTCGCGTGCCGCCTCCCCCGTACCGGCGGGTGGGCAGAAGACCGCCGATAGGCTTGGCACGACAGCAAAATGGCGCCGATCCCGTTGGTTCTCACGCGCTTTCTGCGTGACATGCCATAGCTTTGGTGCACCCCACTGCGGGGGTGCCCTCCCCAATGCAACCTGCGGAGCGGACAGGACCCATGGCTAGCGTAAGCATAGGCTCCATCTTCGGCACACGCGCCGGCGCAGCCGGTCAGGCGGCGGCGCAACCTGTGGCCGGCATGCGCGACCCGCGCCTCGATTTCTATCGCGGTATCGCGATGATCATCATTCTCTTCGCGCACACGCCGGGCAACTTCTTCACATCGTGGATTCCCGCGCGGTGGGGCTTCTCGGACGCCACCGAGATCTTCGTCTTCTGCTCGGGCATGGCCTCTGCCGTTGCTTTCGGGCGCACCTTCGAGCGTGCGGGTTGGACGATGGGCACGGCGCGTGTCGGCTACCGGGTGTGGCAGGTCTACTGGGCGCATATCGCGATGTTCTTCACGATCGCGATGTTGATGGCCGTGCTCAATGAAACGCAGCTCGGGCCGCGCAACTACATCGGTCAGCTCAATCTGTGGAAGTTCTTTGCCGAACCCGCGCCGCAGCTCATCGGGCTCTTCACACTCACCTACGTGCCCAACTACTTCGACATCCTGCCGATGTACCTCGTGATCCTCGCGATGATGCCGGTCATGATCGCGTTGGGGCGGACAAGCCCCTATCTCGCCTTCTCCGCGATGGCAGCACTATGGATCCTGGGGCAAAGCGCGCTCTGGGAATGGCTTGGCGCACCCGATGTTGCGATCAACTTTCCAGCCGAGCCGTGGTCCGAGCGAGAGTGGTTCTTCAACCCGTTCGGATGGCAGCTCATCTTCTTTACCGGATTTGCCTTCATGATCGGCTGGCTGCGGCCGCCACCCGTATCCTGGGCCTTGATCGGAATCGCAGCGTTCATCGTTCTGGCGAACATCCCGCTGTCGAATATTGGCGTACGGGAGTTCGGATTTGACTGGGCGGCGGAATGGCGGCGCGAGAACCGCGGCTGGATCACCAAGTCTGACTTTGGCATCCTGCGCTATATCCAGTTTCTCGCGCTGGCCTACCTGTTCTGGGTGGCTGCAGGCGCCCATGGCGCACGGCTCAAGCCCGCCGGAGAGGACATCGCATCGCGCAGCTGGGGCGGGATCGTGCGCATCATCATGAAGATCGGGCAACAGTCGCTCGCCGTCTTCGTCTTCTCGATGGTGCTGGCACGGCTCATCGGCTTCACGCTCGATGTCATCGGGCGCACGACCTGGACGGTGACGGCGATGAACCTGCTCGGCGTCGCCTCGCTCATCGCGGTCGCGTATCTCGTGGCCTGGGTCAAAGGCCAGCCGTGGCGCCCGAAGGCGAAACCCGCATGAGCCTGACGAGACGCGCGCTGCTTGGCCTTCTCGCCGCTGCATCCGTGGCCGGACGCGGGCGTGCAGGCGCGCTCGAAAAGAGCGAGGCGCGGCCGTTTTCGCGCGAATTGGTGCATGCCGAGGCCCAGCGGCGCGCCGGCGCGCCCTTTGCGCCGCTGCCGGAGGTGCCCAAGGGTTGGCGCAACCTGACCTACGACCAGTACCGCAAGATCTGGTTCAACTCGCAGAAGGCCCTTTGGAACGGGACCGCCCGGCCCTATCGCGTCGATTTCTTCCATCCCGGGCTCTATTTTCCACGCCCCGTGAGCATCGCCATCGTCGAGGGAGGCGAGGCGCGCCAGCTTGCGTTCGATATCGACCTCTTCGACCGGACGGACCAGTTCCCAGACCTCCCCGTCGACGAAACGATGGGCTATTCGGGCTTCCGTCTGCGCGCCGAACTAGAGACGCCCGACATCTACACCGAGTTCATGGTGTTTCAGGGCGCAAGCTACTTCCGCGCGATCGGGACCGGGCAGAATTACGGGCTCTCGGCGCGGGGGCTGGCACTCGACACGGCAACCGCTGCGGGCGAGGAATTCCCGGAGTTCACCCATTTCTGGCTCGAAACGCCCGACCCTGAAAGCCGGATGATCAAGGTCCATGCGCTCCTCGACGGGCCGTCGACGACGGGGGCCTATCACTTTTCGATCATGCCCGGCGCCGAGACGATCGTGGACGTCGAGGCGACGCTTTATCCGCGCCGCACGCTCGATCACGTCGGGCTTGCCCCGCTGACGTCGATGTTTCTCTTCGACGAGACGAACCGCACGCGGTTCGACGACTTTCGCCCAGCCGTGCATGACAGCGAGGGGCTGATGATCTGGAATGGCGCGGGCGAGCTGTTGTGGCGCCCGCTGGCCAATCCGCGCGACCTTCAGGTGTCGAGCTTTGTCGACAGCGGTCCGCGCGGCTTCGGCCTGATGCAGCGCGCACGCGATGTGGAGGATTTCGCCGACCTCGAGGCGCACTACCAAAGGCGCCCCTCGCTCTGGATCACACCCGGAGAGGATTGGGGCCAAGGCGCTGTCACGCTCGTCGAGATACCCGCCGAGAAGGAGATCTACGACAACATCGTCGCCTACTGGCGCCCGCGCGAGCCTGTGGAGGCCGGAAGCTCGCGGACTTTCACCTATACGATGCAGTGGGGCACCACGCCGCCGCGGGCGCGCGACGTCGCGCGCGTTCTGAACACGCGCATCGGCAAGGGTTTCGACAAGACCCGCCCGTATACCATCGTCGCAATCGACTTTGCGCCCCATCCCGGGCTCGACGGCGAGATGGAAGGGCTCACGCGGCATATTTCGTCCAACCGGGGGACGGTGTCGGAGGGCGTTCTGCAGCGAAACCCGGGCACCGGGGGATGGCGACTGGCGTTCAAGTTCGACCCCGAGGGCGCCGACGCCGCCGAGCTGCGAGCACAGCTCTTGAAAGACGGCACGTCGCTCACCGAGGTCTGGCTCTACCGGTGGACGGCGTGAGCAAGCTCGTCCGCCTCCAGCCCAGCGCGCCGGGCATGCCCCCCAAGCAGCCGCTACCGCGGCCCATTCAGGATCTGCGCCAGCCCTACCACGACGGCACCGCGCCCGGCGTGACGGCCAGGCGGCGTGTCGGGTGTTGGCGATGGGCGACATTCGCCCCGGTCGCCGCCCTCACGATTGCTGTGGGGGCCGTCCTGACGGATTGGTTCGCGCTCGGCGGCCTCTCTTGGCTGGAGGGGGTCCTGATCGGGCTCATCAGCGTTACGTTCTTCTGGATCTCCCTGTCTGTCAGCGTCGCGAGCATCGGCGTTCTCCGCCTGCTCTTCCGCGCCCGGCCCCGGCGCCCCGATGCCAGCGCCCCCATGAACGTCGCGCTGCTCATGCCGATCTACAACGAAGATCCGTCCGACGTGTTCGGCAATGCGGCCGCGATGCTTGAAGAGCTCTCCACGCGGCGCCACCCGCACCGCTGCACCCTGTTCATCCTGTCCGACACGCGCGATCCCGAGATTGCCGAAAAGGAACAGCGGGCGCTCGCCATGCTCGTGGCAACGACAGGCGGTCAGGTCCACTACCGCCGGCGGCCGCACAATACCGACAAGAAGGTCGGCAACCTCGCCGATTGGGTGGAGCGTTGGGGCGGTGGCTACGAGGCGATGCTGGTGCTCGATGCCGACAGCCTGATGTCGGGAGAGGCGATCCTCGCCCTGATCGACGAGCTGGCGGCGGATCCAAGCGTCGGCCTGATCCAGTCCTGTCCCCGGCTCTTTGGAGCCGAAACCCTCTTTGGGCGCGTCCAGCAATTTGCCACGACGATCTACGGCGCGGCCCTCGCCGAAGGGCTCGCGACGTGGTCCGACCGGGAGGGCAATTACTGGGGCCACAACGCAATCATCCGCACGGCGGCCTTTGCGTCCTGCGCCGGGCTGCCACGGCTCGATACGTTGCGCGCCAAGGATGCGCTGATCCTGAGCCATGACTTCGTCGAAGCCGGGCTCTTGCGCCGCGCCGGCTGGGGCGTGCGCTTCCTGCCGCGCGTCAGCGGCAGCTACGAAGAGGTGCCGCCCACGCTTATCGACTTCGTCCGGCGTGACCGGCGCTGGTGTCAGGGCAACCTGCAACACCTGAGCCTTCTGGGCTCACGCGGGTTCCACGCGGTGACGCGGTTTCACCTCTTCCACGGAGCGATGAGCTACCTGTTGTCACCTGCATGGTTTGCGCTGATCGTGATCTGGGCAGTGATCGGCACCGGGCAAGAGCAAACGGTTCTGAGCTACTTTAGCGGCGCCAACCCGCAGGTCATCTGGCCTGAGATGAGCCACATCAACAGCTTCTTCATCCTGCTCTTCATGTACGGCATGCTCTTGGCTCCCAAGGTCTTCGGGGCGCTTGTCGTGCGGCAATCCGGGCTGCGGCTGAAGGATCTGGGCGGCCCCGGTCAGTTTGCCCTGTCGTTCACGACAGAGGTTGTCCTGTCGGTGCTCTACGCTCCGATCCTGATGGTTCAGCAAACCGTCGCGGTGGCGCGTACCGCACTTGGCTTCCGTGAGACATGGTCCCCGCAAGCGCGGCGCGGCACGCAATACGGCCCCGCGACGCTCCTGCGCTTCCACCTGCTCGAAACGCTGACAGGCGCCGCCCTGATCGCGGGCATGGCGTTTGGCGTCGTGTCCCTCTGGCTCCTGCCGATCGCCGTATCGCTGTCGCTGGCCGTTCCGCTCTCGGCCCTGTCGGGCCTCAATCTGGCGCGGATCGGCTGGCTCGCGCACCAGCTTGGAACCCCCGAGGTCTTCAACGCACCCTCCATCATCCGGATGGCCGAAGCCCATCGTGCGCGGTTCCGCCGAGTGCTCGACGATGACGGCCTGATCGCGGCGGAGTGAGCCCGCCCCGCGGATTGCGTGCTCAGGCCCAGGCTACTTGACAGCAGGCGCGTCGAGCCCTTCGAACCAGTCGACGACCATCTCCGCCCAGCCCTGCGGGATCCCATGCCCGCCCGGGTGCAACGCAAACTCCAGCGAACCGCCCGCGCACGCCGTCCAGGAACGCCGCCAGTAGGGCGATCCCGTCTCGGACGTGTCGGGCTGCAGTCCCGCGCAGCCATTGACCTCGCGCCAAACCTGCAGGGCATAGAAGATGTCCCCCTGCTCGATCCGCCCCCCACCCAGCGGGCGGCCTTCGAGCGGAACGGTGCGATCCGACCAGCCATGCGTGTGAAACAGGTGGACCGGCCCCGCACAGCCATCGAGCGGCGGATGCGGTCGCCAGAACGCGCCGGCGAGCGGAGCATAGGCCCGCGCCATGCCGGGATCGGCACATGCGAGATAGGACGTCATCGACCCGCCAATGGAATACCCTGTCAGAAGGAGGCGCGCGGGGTCGATGTCATGCCGTGCAACGGCGTCATCGATCACTTCGCGCAGGAACGCCTGCTCGTCGCGGACTTGTGGGAAATCGGGGTGAAAGGACCAGCTGCGCGGCCCATCCTCGGCTCGCCGCAACCCCTCGGGCGCGATAACCGCATAGCCCCGCGCCAGCATCGTCGCGCCCATGCGCAGACCGGCGGCGGCGTCGGCTCCCCAGCCATGCAGGAAAATCACCGTCGGATGCGGCCCGTCAGCTTCCGGCAAGGCGACACGATAGGCGCCGAGGTCGACATCGCAAAAGCCATCCTCCGGGCAGGCGGCCGCCCCTGTCACACTGGAAACCAGCAGGGCAGCGGCAAGGCGCGACGCGACCGCCATCATTTCACGACCGGCAGGCCGCGCGCGAGCCACCCGGGGCCGGCATCCGACCCCATCATGCCTTCGGACACGTCGATGACGGAGGTGAACCCGACCTCCGCCATCTTGGAGCTGAGCCACGCCGAGCGGTTGCCCCGCGCGCAGATCACCGCGACCGGGCGCGACGGATCGCCATCCACCAGTTGCAGAACCTGCTCGAGGAAGTCCGACCGGCGCATGTCGAGCCGAACGGCCCCTTCGCCCGAGCCGGTTGCACCCCATTCCTCCGGGCGACGGATATCGATGAGAACGATCTCTCCCGCTGCCGCCTTGCGATGGGCTCCGGGCGCATCGAGGTTACCAGAGCTGCGTCCGTTGTCCGCCGCGCGCACGGCACCCGGCACAAGGAGCTGCGATGCCCCCAGCGCAATGGCTACAGCTGCGAGTGTAGCCAGCGCGCTGCGTCTGGAAATCCGTGTCATGGGGCCGCTCTCCCTGCCTTTCGCCGGACCGTATCAGCAGGCCCCGGCGCGCTGTATCACAACTCTGTCAATACGGTACCCGGAGGCACCGGCCTGCGGCCCCCCTTGGGGAACGGCGCCCAGCCTGCCCACGGCCCGCGAGGCTGGAGGGGTACATCCCCCTTGCCAGCGCAACTGCCCGCCCGGCCCGCCAGCCTGCCGACCTCCCAGGCCAATCGGGTGAACCCGGCGCGGCGCGGGCCTCCACGCCCCCGATCGGTGCGCATCCACCGCTCGACGCCAGCGAACAGGCATGCCTATGCTGCTTGAAGCGTGCGCAGCCCGCGCGGCTGCTTGCAGGGCCGATCATGGGGCACGGCGGCGCAACACCGGGCAATCGGGAGAGACCCCTATGGGAGACAGGGCATGAAGGTTGGTTTCATCGGCCTAGGCAACGTTGGCGGCAAGCTTGCCGGAAGCCTTGTGCGCAACAAAGTGGACGTGACCGTTCACGATCTGGATCCGGAACTGGTTGCAGATTTCGTCGCTCGGGGCGCCGCGGAAGGCGCAAGCCCGGCGGCGATGATGCGCGCTTGCGACGTGGTAATCACCTGCCTGCCGTCCCCCGCCGCATCCGACGCTGTCGTCTCAGAGATGATGGCGGAAGTTGCGCCGGGCAAGACGTGGGTCGAGATGTCGACCACCGACGCGGACGAGGTGATCCGGCTCGCCGCGGGGATTTCCGAGAAGGGCGGCCAGACCGTCGAGTGCCCGGTGTCCGGCGGGTGCCACCGGGCGGATACGGGCAACATCTCGATCTTCGCAGGCGGAACACGGGCGGCCGTGGAACATGTCATGCCGCTGCTCACCAAGCTCGGTCGGCGGGTGCTGCACACCGGCGATCTGGGCACAGCCTCCAAGCTCAAGGTAATGACGAACTACCTTGCCACGGCGAACCTGCTCACCCTCTGCGAAGCGCTCGCGACGATGAAGGCGGCAGGGCTCGATCTGGCGACCACCTACGAAGCGATCCGCATCAGCTCCGGCACCTCGTTCGTGCACGAGACGGAGAGCCAATTGATCTTGTCAGGCGCGCGCGACGTGAATTTCACGATGGATCTCGTGCAAAAGGACATCGGCCTCTTTCAGAAGCTGGCCGACGCCCACGGCGTGCCGCTCGAAGTGTCTCCGCTGGTGATCGACATCATGTCGGACGGTCAGCGCCGCTACGGCACCCGCGCGCAATCCGACAAGATCGTCGAGCGGCTCGAGGAGGCAACGGGGCTGTCGATCCGGGCGCCGGGCTTTCCGGATGAGCTGATCGACGATGAGCCGGAGGCCGAGGGCTACGAGATCCTGCGCCCGGAACACGTCGCTGAGTGAGCCTGGGGCCCAGGAGGCCTGCGGCTGGGTAGCGAAACGTGCGCGCATGAGCCTTGTCGCGGATACGGGAGATAGCTTGGGCCGGTGCCCTTTATGTGCGCAGGCTGCGGCGCCTTTCTCGCGAAGGGGAAGGGCAGGCACGCGCTTCGGGGTGCCTCCGCAATCGCCCGATCCCACGGCCGCGGCGCGCGTCAATCGGCGGGTGTCACCACGCCGACAATCGGGCCCATGGGCAGGCCAAGGTCCGCCCGTCCGATGTCAGGCGCGTAGAGGCGCGAGACCCGCCCGTCGAAATAGAGCGCGTTGGACACGCCAAGATGGTCGCGAAAAAGCCGCCCGAAGGCGTGAAAGTTTACCCGCTCTTCCGAGATCGCGAAGTGAACCGTCACGCCATCCTCCGCCACGCCGACGCCGTTGCGGATGTGGAGCGAGTCGCTGCGCGGCAGAAAGCGCGGGTGGAGCTCTCCGTCGATCACAAGCATCGGCCCGGATTGGGTGGCGTAGTCGCACGCCGGTGCGGCCCTGTCGTAGGCCAGCGTCTCCCAGACCCGCGCGCGCTCACCGGCGATGCAAAACACGCCGTTGGGCAACAAGCCGAAGTTGCCGGGCCCCGACGAGGTGATCACGCCCACCGTCTCGCGCCCCGCCTCCACATAGTGCCCGACCGGAGCGCGATCCTCGTGGTACATCCCGCCGTTCATCGCGAATGTGAGGCGGCGCCCTTCATCGCGCAGGGCACTGTCGACGGCACGGAAGGAGCCGTAGACCCTGCCATCCTGATCGGTGTGCCACAGGCGAATGGAATCGCGATCCGTTCGGAAGGTGCAGATCGTGTAGCGCGCGTCATCATGCGTAACCGGCGCGCACGCCGCCGCCGCGAATACGGGCGCTCCCCAGAGGACCGCGAGCATCGCCGCCAACACACCCAGCACTCCCGTCCGACGACCCGGCATGGTGCTAGCTGTCCTCTCCCTCGGCTGGCGAGCCATCCGGAGCCAGCGCGGCGGGGCTCAGATCCCGCTGCACCTCGTCGCGCGAAAAGAGGGCGCGTGTCTCGTCCATCCGGTCGAAGGTGTCGTCGATCACGAAATGCAGGTCGGGCGCGTATTTCAGCGTCATCTGCTTGGACACCATGCGCCGAAGCTCCGACTTGTTGCGCCGCAGCGCGGTCAGGACACCCTCCGCATCACGCCCGCCCAGTGGCAGCATGAAGACGGTGGCCTTCTTGAGGTCGGGCGAGCAGCGCACTTCGCCGACCGTGATGGACACGGACGTCAGATCGGGATCATGGACGTCCCCACGCGCGAGGACGTCAGACAAGGTGCGCCGGATAAGCTCGCCCACGCGCAACTGCCGCTGCGACGGGCCGCTCCCGGTCGAGAAACGTGACTTGGCCATGGTCTGCACCTAGGACGCGTTGGGGGGTGGCGCAAGCCGACTGTTGCATCCGGCGGCTTCGGATCGCTTTTACCCGCCCCGTCGTTGGGCTAACACGTGCGCCACGTCGAGCAGAGAGGATGCCAGCGTGAGTGAAACCCCGAAGGTGATCGTGATGGGGGCATCGGGCCGGATGGGCCAGATGCTGATCCGCGAGATTGCGACCCGCACCGATATCGTCCTGAGCGCGGCGATCGAGCGCGCGGACCATCCCTGGCTGGGACAGGACGTCGGCAGCGCCATGGGCGGAAGCGAGACCCATGTCCGCGTGACGGACGATCCCTGGGAAGCCCTCGCGCAGGCCCACGCGGTGATCGACTTCACATCGCCCGACGTGACCGCAGAGATAGCCGGGATCGCCGCGCAGGCCCGCGCGGTGCACGTCATCGGGACGACCGGCCTCGGCGACGCGCATCTCGCCAAGATCGACGCCGCCGCGCGGCATGCCACCATCGTGCGGGCCGGCAACATGAGCCTCGGCGTCAACCTCATGCTGGCGCTGGCGCGCCAGACCGCTGCGGCGCTTGGGGAAGAATTCGACATCGAGGTGATCGAAGCGCACCATCGCCACAAGGTCGACGCGCCATCGGGAACGGCATTGATGCTTGGGGAGGCCGCCGCAGAGGGGCGCGGCAAACCCCTGGCGGAGGTTTACGAGGCCGCGCGCGACGGGATCACGGGCGCCCGCGCGCCAGGGCGCATCGGCTTCTCGGCCGTGCGCGGCGGCGATATCGTCGGAGAGCATGACGTGGTCTTCGCAGGACCGGGCGAACGGATCGTGCTGCGCCACATCGCCTCCGACAGGGCGCTCTTTGCGCGCGGTGCACTTCGCGCCGTGTTGTGGGGCCTGGATCAGCCGCCCGGGCATTTCGCGATGACCGACGTGCTGGGCCTTACCACCGGCTGATCACGTTTTTGTGAGATCGCGGCACGAAATGCATCCAATACCTCACGCCCCACGTTAAATGCGCATCTGGGAGACGCGCGATGAACACTCTTAAACTCTCTGCAGCCTGCGCTGCATTCTTTACGACGTTGGCTGCCACCTTCGTCGTTGCACCGACAGCGGCGTCCGCCGACCCGTTCGAACAAGTCACGGACGAGCGCGAATTCATGCAACTCGTGGACGGCCGCACCCTGCGCTACCCGGGCGTGCGGCTCACGGTGTCCCGTCAGGGTAACATCAAAGGACGTGGCCTCGGCATCCCTGTCACAGGCGCATGGCAGTGGCGCGGAGGCTACTTCTGCCGCGACCTCTTCTGGGGCGATCAGGAGCTTGGCGCCAATTGCCAGGCGGTGCTTCGAAACGGGAATACGCTGCGGTTCGTGTCCGATCAGGGGTCGGGGCAGTCGGCGGATTTCAGACTGCGATAAGGCCGTACACTTCCTTGGCCCCGGCCAATGGGCGCGCAACTGACAGATCGGGCTTCTTTGGTCACTCCCGAGCGCATTCCCGAACCGGGCGGCACGGGGCTGTCAGAAGTCGCTCGCGATCCCCTTGCGCTCCCAGTCTCCGTAACGCGCAGGTTCCGGCCCGTCCCGGCCGCCGAGCTCCTTTGGCATCTTGGCGACGCGCGCATCCACGGCCTTGCGGCGTTCCTCGGCCTCGGCCAGCGCGCGCTGCGCGGCGGGCGGCAGATCGGAGCTGGTATCTTGCGGTCCTGACATGGCGCTGGCCTTCTTCTTGTTCCCTCGACCGACGTCATATACGCCGCGTGGGTTGGCCGACAATGCGGCCCGGCGTACGAGCGAGACACCATGGCCGACCGCCCCCCAAAGCCGCCCCGGAAAGACACGCCCCCTCGCGATGCGCGTGACCTTGCGCTGCATCTGCTCCACGGGGTTCTGGCGCGCGGGCTGACGCTTGCCGAGCTGGAAGGCGCGGCCCCTCTGACCGAGGCAACGCCACCCGACAGGGCGCGGGCCGGGCGGCTCGCCCGCGCCAGCTTGCGGCACTTGGCGCAAGCCGATGCGGTGCTGAAGCCGTATCTGCGCCACGCCCCGCGCGCCGACATCCGGGATGTCCTGCGGCTGGCGACCGTCGAGATGCTGGTGGAGGGCGAAGCCACCCACGGCGTCGTCAGCGACGCGGTGAACCGTGCCCGGCGGCGGCAAAGTCGGTCCGCGGGTATGGTCAATGCCGTCCTGCGCCGTGTCGCCGAGGCGGATTCGGCCGTTTTGGCGGGCCATCCGGCACAGCGGCTGCCCAACTGGCTGCGCGGACGTCTCTCGGCAGCCTACGGCAACGCCCGCGTCGCCCGCATGGAGGCGGTCTTTGCCAGCCCGCCGCCGCTCGACCTGACACTGCGCCACGGGGAAGACCCGACGCACTGGGCCCAGACCCTCGGCGCGGAGATCCTGCCCACCGGCAGCCTGCGCCTCACGCGTGCCGGGCAGGTTTCGACCCTTCCCGGCTTTGCCGAAGGCGCATGGTGGGTGCAGGACGCGGCGGCGGCACTGGGTGCGCATCTGCTGGCGCCGACCGCTGGCGCGCACGTGCTCGATTTGTGCGCCGCCCCCGGAGGCAAGACCCTGCAGTTGGCAAGCGCTGGCGCAGAGGTGACCGCACTGGACATCTCCGAGCCCCGGTTGGGGCGGCTGCACGAAAACCTCGCGCGCACCGGTCTCACCGCCAATGTCGTGGCAGCCGATGCCCTGCACTGGCAGCCAGAACGCCCGTTCGATGCAATTCTGCTGGACGCGCCCTGCTCCGCCACGGGCACGATTCGCCGCCACCCGGACCTGCCCCGCGCCAAGTCAGCCGACGCGCTGAAGACACTCCTTCCGTTGCAGGACGCACTGTTGGACCGCGCTGTCGAGTGGCTGCGCCCCGGCGGCCGGATCGTCTTTTGCACCTGTTCCCTCTTGCCCGACGAAGGCGAGAAACGCGTCGAGGACGCGCTGAAACGGCACCCCGGCCTCCGGCTGGACGCATCGGCGACCACGGCGGGCCCCGATCCGGCCTGGCATGCCGGAGACGGCAAGTGGCGGATCACGCCGGAAAGCTGGGAGGCGCGTGGCGGGATCGACGGGTTTTTCATCGCGGCCCTCAGAACCGCCGACTGACCGCTCCGCCAACGCCAGACGCGGCATCCGCGCCACGTTTGGCCCGCCAAGCTCCGGCGGGTGCGTGACACGCCGGGCGCTCCGCGCTTAGCCTACCCCCAGCGTGAGCAGTTCCACGGGAGGGCACGAGGCGGCGATGGGCATGGCACTGACAGCAGGCATTACCCGGCTGGCCAACCAGCGCGCAATGCGCGGCCCGGCCGCCACTGGCTTTGTCTCGCAGCCCGAGCCGCGATCCTTTGGCTCGGTCGCCCGTGGCCGGCAGCTGATGGCGGGCAACTTTCTCTTCGCGGGATTTCTCGTCGAGGCCCCTGGCACCGCAATCTGGGATCTCGAGATGCCCGCGCCCCGCTTCGAGCGGGATCTGCACGGCTTCGTCTGGCTCGATGACCTTGCAGCGCTCGGCACGCCCGAGGCGCGGGCCCGCGCGCAGGACTGGCTGCGCCTCTGGATCAAGCGCTTTGGCGACGGCGCTGGGCCGGGCTGGGCGCCAGAGATGACGGGGCGCCGCCTCATCCGGCTGGTGAACCACGCGGTCTTCCTGTTGCAGGGGCTCGATCGGGATTCCTCCGCCGCTGTCTTCCGGTCGCTGGGCGAACAATGCAACCTGCTGGCACGCCGCTGGCACCGCAGCACCCCTGGCCTGCCGCAGTTCGAAGCGCTTGCGGGCCTTGTCTACGCAGGCCTCTCCCTGACGGGCATGGAAAAGCACGTGGCCCCGGCGTTGACCGCGCTCGAGGGCGCCTGCGAGGACGAAATCGACCCGGACGGCGGCCTTGCCACGCGCAACCCCGAGCACCTGATGGAGGTGTTCGTCCTGCTGGCGTGGGTGTGCGAGGCACTCGACGCCGCGGGCCGCTTTCCACGCCCTACGATGCGGGCCGCGATGGAGCGGGTCGCACCCACGCTGCGGGCCTTGCGGCACGCCGATGGGGGTCTGGCGCGATTTCACGGCGGCTCCAGCGGGATCGAAGGGCGACTGGATCAGGCACTCGCCGCCGCCGGGATCCGGGGCGGCCCCCGGGCCGGCGGGCTGGCGATGGGGTTCGCCCGCCTTGCCGTGGGCCGGACCACGCTCATCGCCGATGCCGCGCCACCGCCCTCCGGGGACGCTTCGGGCGAGGCGCATGCCTCGACACTGGCGCTCGAACTGACTTCGGGGCGTCGCCCCGTGATCGTCAATTGCGGCTCCGGCGCGCTCTTCGGAGAGTCATGGCGGCGGGCGGGGCGTGCCACCCACGCCCACTCGACCCTCGGGCTGGACGGCGTCTCGTCCGCGCGGATCGGCCTGTCGGAGCTCAATGGCGGGCCGCGCCCCGAGGCACAGCTCGAACACGTTCCGAAAGACGTCCGCGTCCAGTTCGCCAACAGCGCGACCGGCCAGTACATGATGATCGGCCACGATGGATACGCCGAAAGCCATGGCCTGACCCATGTCCGCAAGATCACCCTGTCGCGCGATGGCCGCCTTGTGGGTGGCCGTGAAACGCTCGGCGCGCTGACCGAGCGCCACCGCACGCGTTTTGACCAGAAGCTCACCGAAACAAACATGCAGGGCGTGCCCTTCTCCATCCGGTTCCACCTGCACCCCGACGTCGACGCAACCACGGACATGGGCGGGCGCGCGGTCTCGCTGCTACTGGCCTCCGGAGAGGTCTGGGTGTTCCGGTTTTCCGGTGCGGCCGAGCTGCTGCTGAAGCCCTCCGTCTATCTCGAGGCGGGTCGGCTGAAGCCCCGCGGCACCCGGCAGATCGTGCTGTCCGGGCGGGTGCTGGACTTCTCGGCACAGATCGGCTGGACCTTGGACAAGGCAGAGGATACCCCACGCGCAATCCGCGACCTCGCCGCCCGTATCGGAGAGGACGACGCGGCCTACATCTGAGTGGGAGCCGTTCCGCATGCCAGCCCAGTCCGTCCGCCCGATGTGCGAGGTCCAATCATGAGCGATGCCACCCCGTTGCGCCGAGCCCTGATCTCCGTCTCCGACAAATCCGGCCTGACCGACTTCGCCCGCGCCCTCGCGGACGCCGGTGTCGAGCTGATCTCGACCGGTGGCACCGCACGCGCGCTGCGGGACTCCGGGCTCGACGTGCGCGATGTGTCCGAGCTGACGGGATTTCCGGAAATGATGGACGGCCGCGTCAAGACACTGCACCCCGGCGTCCATGGCGGCTTGCTGGCTCTGCGAGACAATCCCGCCCACCTCGCGGCGATGGAGGAACACGGAATCACCGGCATCGACCTGCTTGTGGTCAACCTCTACCCCTTCGAGGAAACGGTCGCGCAGGGTGGAGACTGGGACACCTGCATCGAGAACATCGACATCGGCGGACCGGCGATGCTGCGCGCCGCCGCCAAGAACCACGCGCACGTTGCCGTTGTGACCGACACCGAGGATTACCCCCTTATCCTTGCCGAGCTGGAGGCCCATGGTGGCACGCAAGCCGCCACCCGCCGCCGGCTGGCCCAGATCGCCTATGCGCGCACCGCCGCCTATGACGCCGCCGTCTCCACTTGGATGGCGGGTGCCATCAACGACACCATGATGGAGCACTACCAGCCCCGCCGCGTTGCCTTTGCCGGCAAGATCGCCACCGATCTGCGTTACGGAGAGAACCCGCACCAGCAGGCCGATTTCTACACCGATGGCAGCAGCGCCCCCGGCGTCGCCACCGCTCAGGTCCTGCAGGGCAAGGCGCTCAGCTACAACAACATCAACGACACGGATGCCGCCTGGGCCCTTCTCGCGGAGCTGGCACGCGACCGGCCGGCCTGTGTCATCGTCAAGCACGCCAACCCTTGCGGCGTGGCCCACGGCGATACGCTCGCCCAAGCCTATGCCCACGCCTACGATTGCGACAGGGTCTCGGCTTTCGGCGGCATCGTGGCGCTCAACCAGCCGCTCGACGCCGATACCGCCGTGGCCATCACCGAGATTTTCACCGAAGTCGTCATCGCCCCCGGCGCCTCCGACGCCGCGCGCGAGACCTTCGCCAGAAAGAAGAACCTGCGCCTTCTGCTCACCGATGGCCTGCCCGACGCCCACGCGCCTGGCACCTCGATCCGGCAAGTCGCAGGCGGCTTCCTGATTCAGGACAGCGACACCGGCCTTGTCCAGTCGGCAGACCTCTCGGTCGTGACCGAGCGCGCCCCAACCGAGGCCGAGCTGGCGGACATGCTCTTTGCCTGGAAGGTCGCCAAGCACGTCAAATCAAACGCCATCGTCTATGCCAAGGGTGCAGCCACCGTCGGTATCGGCGCCGGCCAGATGAGCCGCGTCGACAGTACACGCATCGCGGCCCGCAAGTCGGCTGACATGGCCGAGGCCCTCGGCCTGACCGAGCCCACCGTCGCGGGCTCCGTCGTCGCATCCGACGCCTTCTTCCCCTTCGCCGACGGCCTCATCACCGCCGCGGAAGCCGGCGCCACGGCCCTGATCCAGCCCGGCGGCTCGGTGCGCGACGCCGAGGTCATCGCCGCCGCCAACGAGCGTGGCCTCGCCATGGTCTTCACCGGCATGCGCCACTTCCGCCACTAGGTCGAGGGAGAGCCCGATGCGCGCCCTCTGGATCGCCGCCGCCGCCGCCTTCACGCTGGACCAGGCCTCCAAATACGGCGTGATCTACGGGATGGACCTGATTACGCTGCGCCAGATCGACGTGGTCCCGCCGTTTCTGGTGTTGATCAAGGGGCTGAACACCGGCGTGAACTTTGGCCTCTTTTCCGGCGGCTCAGACGCCCTGCGCTACGGTCTCGTCGCCCTCGCGATCGGCCTCTGCGCCCTGGTGGTCTACTGGGCCCGCAGCTTTCAGCGCCCCATCGAGCATGTCTCCGCCGGCCTGCTCGTGGGCGGCGCGCTCGGAAACGCGCTCGACCGGGTGTTCCACCCCGGCGTGCTTGATTTCCTCAACATGTCCTGCTGCGGCATCCGAAATCCCTACATCTTCAACGTCGCCGACATCTTCATCTTCGCCGGCGCCATCGGCCTGATCCTGTTCTCCGGGCGCGACGCCCGCGACCCCTCCGGCCCTCCCCCGCAAAACGACACGTGACGCCGCCGCACGCTTGCGCTATTCCCGGCCCATGGCTGTTTGTCGCCCCTCCCTCCGGCGCTTTGGCGCGCTTGCGGTGCTGCTGTTGCCCGCGGTGCTCGCGGGCTGCGCGAACCGCCCGCTGATGAACCTCAGCCGCGGCCTGCAAGGGCCGGACGAGTTCGCGATCCTGCCCGGCAAGCCGATCGAGATCCCCGAGGACCTGACACAACTGCCCCCGCCTTCGATCCCGGGCACCGGCAGCCGAACAGATCCAACCCCCAACGCGGACGCGGTCGCAGCCCTTGGGGGCAACCCCGGTCGGCTGACACCCGATGGTCAGACCCCCGATGGCACGCTCCTTGCCGCCACCGGGCGCTACGGCACGGATCCCGAGATCCGCGGTGAGCTCGGCCTCGCCGACCTGCGCTACCGCGACCGCAACCAGGGCCGTCTGCTTGAGCGTCTCTTCAGTGTGACAACCTACTACGACGCCTACGCCCGCGAGAGCCTCGATCAGAACGCGGCCGTCGTGCAATACCGCCGCGCCGGCGCCCGCACTCCCGGCGCGCCGCTCCCACTGCCAGACGATTGACACCCCCTACCACAGCGCATCCGCGCCGGCAGGCCCCCAATCACCAGACAGAGCCAGCGGCTATCGCACGCCGCTACCGGGGGGCGCTTTGGCAACCCCGCCCCCTTCATCTTGGCTCAAATACCTTCGCCGAAGGCAGCCCCTTCTCAAGACAGCACCGCCTCACAAGGGCGACAGAGCGCTTGAACCTGCGTCCCCAAGGCCCACCTCTGCCCTAAACCCAAATCGAGGTGTCCATGTTCCATTCCTTGCGTTTCTTGTCCCGCCTGGCCCTGGCGCTGCCACTCCTGAGCGTGGCGTTCCAACCCGCCCATGCAGCTGAGGTCACGTCCTTCACGCTCGACAACGGTATGGATGTCGTTGTGATCGAGGATCACCGCGCCCCTGTCGCGGTCCATATGGTCTGGTACAAGGTCGGCGCCGCAGACGAGCCGCCCGGCAAATCCGGCATCGCCCACTATCTCGAACACCTGATGTTCAAGGCGACGGAAACCGTCGCCGCCGGTGAGTTTTCGGATGTGGTGGAGGCGAATGGCGGCTCGGACAATGCTTTCGCAGCTCAGGACTACACCGGTTATTTCCAGCGCATCGCCGCCGACAGGCTCGACCTGATGATGCGCTACGAAGCTGATCGCATGGCCAACCTCGTCATCGGCGAGGAAGATGCCCGCACCGAGCTCAACGTGATCCTCGAGGAGCGTAACCAACGGGTGGAGAACGATCCCGGCGCCCTCTTTCGCGAGCAGTACCTCGCCGCGCAATACCTCGCGCACCCCTACGGCACGCCGATCATCGGCTGGAAGCACGAGATGGAGGGGCTGACCCGGGCGGATGCGATCGCCTTCTACCGCCAGCACTATGCCCCGAACAACGCCGTCCTGATCGTGGCCGGCGACGTCACACCGGACGCGGTGCGCGAAATGGCCGAACGCCACTACGGCGCTATCCCGGCGAACCCGAACGCGACCGAGCGTCTGCGCCCGGCCGAACCGCCGCAGCGCGCCGCCCGCACGGTCGAGTTTTCCGACCCCCGCGTCGCGCAGCCCTACGTGCTCCGCACGTACCTCGCGCCGGAGCGTGATCCCGGTGCGCAGGAAGAGGCTGCAGCGCTTGTCCTTCTGGCGGACCTGATGGGGGGCGACGGACCGACGCCGCTGATGCGCCGGGTGCTTGAGATCGAGGAAGGCAACGCGCTCTACGCGGCCGCATTCTACGGCGGGATGTCCTACGACGACACGACGTTTGGGCTGATTGTCGTCCCGCCCCCGGGGCGCTCGCTTGCGGACGCCGAGGCGGATATGGACCGCATGATCGCGCGTTTCCTCGAAGACGGGGTCGACGAGGCCGCGCTCGCACGGCTGAAGACCCAGATCCGCGCGCAGGAGATCTATGCCCGTGATAGCCTGCAGGGCCTCGCCCGGCGCTACGGGGCCGCGCTGACGAGCGGCCTCACGGTGGAGGACGTGCAAGCCTGGCCCGAAATCCTCGACGCCGTCACGCCCGAAGACATCATGGCCGCCGCCCGGAAGATCTTCGAGCCGCGCCATTCCGTGACCGCGTTCCTGCGTGCAGCCCCCGTCGAAACCGCGTCCCAGGAGGTCTCCCAATGAGCGTCGTTTTCCGTTTCCTCCCTGCGGCGGCTCTCGCGCTGATCGTAGCCACCCCGTTGCGCGCCGAGATCGACATTCAGCCCGTGACCTCGCCCGGTGGCATCGATGCCTGGCTGGTAGAGGATCCCTCGATCCCGTTCACCGCGCTCGAGTTGCGCTTCAAGGGCGGTGCGTCGCTTGATGCCGAAGGCAAGCGCGGGGCAACCAATCTGATGACGGCACTGCTCGAAGAAGGCGCGGGAGAGCTCGATTCGCAGGGCTTTTCCATTGCCGTCGAAGAGCTCGCCGCGCGGTTCAGCTTTGACGTCGGTGACGACACGCTTGCGGTGTCCGCTCAGTTCCTGACTGAAAACAGGGATGCCGCGCTGGAGCTCTTGCGCCTGGCCATCACTGATCCGCTCTTCGAGGACGCTGCGATCGAGCGGGTGCGCGCGCAGGTGCTGTCCGGCATCGCCTCGGATGCGCTCGACCCCGAGGCGATCTCGAGCGAGACGTTCGCCGCGCTCGCCTTCCCCGGGCACCCCTACGGCTCCCCGATTGACGGCACGGCCGAGAGCGTCGCGGCCTTGTCGCGCGACGATCTCATCACCGCCAAGAACGCCGTGATGACGCTTGATCGGGTCTTTGTGGGCGCTGTTGGCGACATTACCGCCGCAGAGCTCGGCCCGATCCTCGATACGCTGCTCGGGGGTCTCTCGGAAACGGGAGCAGCGCTGCCGGACATGACCGAAGTCGCCTTCGACGGCGGCATGACGGTGATCGATTTCGAGACACCGCAATCCGTCATCACCTTCGGCCACGGCGGAATAGCGCGCAACGATCCGGATTTCTTCGCGGCCTTCGTCGTGAACCAGGTGATCGGCGGCGGAGGGTTCAACTCGCGCCTGATGGACGAGGTCCGCCGCGAACGGGGCCTGACCTACGGGATCTACGCCGCTCTTGTCGACAAGAGCTTTGGCGACATGCTGATCGGGCGGGTCTCCACCGTGAACACGCGCGTTGGCGAGACGGTCGAGGTGCTGCGCGACCAGTGGCAGCGCGTTTCAGAGGAAGGGATCACGCAGGTTGAGCTAGACCGTGTGAAGACCTACCTGACGGGAGCGTATCCGCTGCGCTTTGACGGCAATCGCCGGATTGCCAACATTCTTGTCGGGATGCAGGTCGATGGCATGCCTATCGACTACGTCAACACCCGCAACGACCAGGTCGCAGCCGTAACGCTCGAAGACGCCAATCGCGTCGCCCGGGATCTCTTTCGCCCCAACGATCTGCATCTCGTGATCGTTGGCCAGCCCGAGGGCCTTGAACCGGGGAACTAGACCGCCCACACAGGAACCCGGACCCAGTCCGCGTCCCATGCGGGTCGGGCTTCGGCGACAGGCCCGCTGCGGGCGCTACGCCGCTCGTCGGGCGAGCATCTGGCGGTAGACGGCTTGCCCCGCACCATGCTACTCCTTGTGGCATGGTGCACCACGACCGCAACATAGAGGCGCCCCGCCGCCCCATCACGCAGCTCGACGAAACGGCCATCAGCCGGATCGCGGCAGGCGAAGTGGTCGAACGACCCGCGTCTGCCGTGAGGGAGTTGATAGAGAACGCGCTTGATGCGGGCGCCCGGCGGATCTCCGTCGACGTCGCGGAGGGTGGCAAGCGGCTGATCCGTGTCACGGACAACGGACATGGGATCGGGCGCGATGCCTTGCCGCTCGCGATGGCCCGGCACGCAACGTCCAAGATCGACGGCACCGACTTGCTCAACATCGCGACGTTCGGCTTTCGCGGTGAGGCGCTCGCCTCGCTCGGCGCGGTCGCGCGGCTCACGCTGACATCGCGCGCTGAAGACGCCACCGAGGCCGCGGCGCTTACTTGCGTCGGTGGCCGCCTCGGGCAGGTACGCCCAGCGGCCCTCACCCGCGGGACCATCGTCGAGGTCCGCGATCTTTTCCATGCCACGCCCGCGCGCCTGAAGTTCCTGCGCAGCGACCGCGCCGAGGCCCAGGCCATCGGCGACGTCGTCCGTCGCCTTGCGATTGCGGAGCCTTCGGTCGCTTTCTCCCTCACCGATTGCACCGCAGACACCCCGCGCACGACTTTTCGTGCCGATGCCGAGACAGGCGATCTCTTTGCCGCACTGCACGGGCGGCTCGCGCGCATTCTCGGATCGGAGTTTGCCGAGAATGCCCTGCGGATCGATGCCACGCGGGAGGGGTTGCGCCTCACGGGCTTCGCCGCGCTCCCGACGTATTCGCGCGGAGCCGCCGTGGCACAGTACGTCTTTGTCAACGGCCGGCCCGTGCGCGACAAGCTCCTGCTCGGCGCGTTGCGCGCCGCCTATTCCGACGTGCTCAGCCGGGATCGCCACCCTGCCGCCGCGCTCTTTCTCGAGGTCGATCCGGAGCGCGTCGACGTGAATGTTCACCCCGCGAAGGCCGAGGTGCGCTTCCGCGAGCCGGGGCTCGCGCGCGGGCTTATCGTGTCTGCGCTGCGCCACTCGCTTGCGGAGGCCGGGCACCGCGCCTCCTCGACCGTTGCGGGCGCGACGCTGGGCGCATTCGCACCTGAGCCAACCGACCGCCCGCGCGTCTACCAGATGGACAGGCCGTCGCCACGGGCCATTGCCGGGGCGCACGGTGCGCAGGCGCCGATGGGCTTCGCCGAGGCCGAGCCGACCGCTCGCTTCGAGCCGCCCAGCGCTGCCGAGCCGGAGGCCGACCCCACGCAGCATCCCCTTGGCGCCGCGCGGGCGCAGCTGCACGAGAACTACATCGTGGCGCAGACGCAGGACGGGATCGTCCTTGTCGATCAGCACGCGGCGCACGAGCGCCTTGTCTATGAGCGGCTGAAGCGGCAGGCGGGCGAGGCAGGGATCGCAGCGCAAGCCCTTCTCATCCCCGAGATCGTGGAGCTCTCGGAGGACGAACGGGCCAGCCTACTGGCCCGCACGGACGAGCTGAGTGCGCTCGGGCTCGCGATCGAACCCTTTGGCGGCAACGCGATCGCCGTGCGCGAAACCCCCGCGCTTCTGGGCGCTGTCGACGCACGTGCAATGGTCCTCGACATTCTCGATGAGCTCGCAGACCTCGGTGAAAGCCAAGCACTTGCCAGCCGGATCGACGCCGTTCTGTCGCGCATCGCGTGCCATGGCTCGGTCCGATCCGGGCGCAGGATGCAGGCCGAAGAGATGAACGCCCTGTTGCGCGAAATGGAAGCCACACCGCTTTCCGGCCAGTGTAACCACGGCAGACCCACCTACGTGGAGCTCAAGCTCGCCGACATCGAGCGCCTCTTCGGGCGGACATGACCTTTCTCGATGCGTTCGGGGTCGATCTGTCGGATCCCCTGCATGCGCTCGGGCTGAGCGCCGCGCTGCTGGTGCTGGTCGCACTTGCTCTTTCGACCCGAAGCGCCCTGCGGGCCGCCCGTGAGACGGACGCGCTCCGCCGCGACGTCGCGGCATTGCAGCGGACACAGGCCGAAGCGTCGGGCGCGCAGGCGCAAGCATCGCAGGCGCTCGATGCCCGTGTCGCCGGCCTCACGTCCGAACTTGGCCAGAACCTTTCGCAGTCGGCGACGTCTACGGCGCATTCGCTCGGGGCGTTGCAAGAGCGGCTGGAAGCCATCGACCGGGCGCAACGCAACATCGAAAAGCTCTCTGGCGATGTTCTGAGCCTGCAGGATATCCTCTCCAACAAACAGGCCCGTGGCGCGTTCGGAGAGATCCAGCTGCACGACATCCTGAGCAAGGCGCTTCCTGCCGGGAGCTACCGATGGCAGGCGACCCTCGCGAATGGCACGCGGGCAGATTGCATCATCGATCTGCCGGACCCGCCGGGCGCCATCGTGATCGACGCGAAGTTCCCGCTCGAACCCTACGAGGCGATGCTCGGCGCACAAACCGAGACAGAGCAACGCGACGCTGCGCGCGCCTTTCGCACCGCAATCCGGGCGCACATCAAGGCGATCTCGGAAAAGTATATCCTGCCCGGGGATACGGCGGACAGCGCGCTCATGTTCCTGCCCTCCGAAGCCGTCTATGCGGAGCTTCACGGCACCTTCCCCGACCTTGTCCGGGAAGGGTTCAGCGCGCGTGTCTGGACGGTCTCACCGACAACCTGCATGGCCTTGCTCAACACGCTGCGAGCCGTCCTGAAGGACGCGCGCATGCGGGAGGAAGCGAATGCGATCCGTGCCACGCTGCGCCTGCTCCACCGCGACATCGATCTCGTGGCAACGCGGGTCGACAAGCTGCGCACGCATTTCTCGCAGGCCCAGGGCGATCTCGACGGAATTTCGAAAGCCGCAGACCGTGCCATGCGGCGCGCAGACCAATTGGAGACCTTCGAGTTCGACGAGGCGCGCCCCGCCCCCGCCCGCCCCACGGCAGACACGGATCAGAAACGCGACATCCAGATCTTCAGACGCTGAGCGGTGGACTGTTTCTCGGAAGCCCTTCTGCCGCGCAGCGCCATCGCAAGGTCGCAGCCACGGGCCCGGTTGGTACATGCGACCCATGGAGCGGGTCACCTCGGCAACCCACGATACAAGCAGACAGTCAGCTTGGAGGAAGGTCAGATCCGCAGGAAGGGCTGTGCGATCCGCGGCAAGATGCCGGAGAACTTCAGTCGGCCCTCGCAAGCGACGAGGCAGACACAGTCTTCACCGACATCGGCGATCGGCATGTGAGCCGTGTTCTGATCGGCGATCTCGACGTCACCCCTGGCGAAACGCTTGTCGCCGTCCTGGAATGCCCCTTGCAGGACAAGCGTCATCTCAAGTCCGGCATGACCGTGATCGGGCAATTCGCACCCCGCCGGTATCTTCAGAAGCCGCACGCTCGCGTCCTGCGTTTCGTGCAGGATGGCTTGCTTGGCGCCCATGCCAATGGCGCGCCAGCGGACGTGTTCGATGCCGCCGCCGACATAGGCCTGCACGGGCGCGGGAAGGATATCGGTGCGTGGTGCCGGAGCGGCAGGCGCGTCCGGCACGCCTCTCTCTTCACGTTCGGCAATCATGCGCATCGTTTCTTCGAGGCTGCCAAGGGACATCTCCGACCCGCTCATCAGCTCAAGCAGGCCACCGCCGATCGCCTCAAGCTCGCGCAGCCGCTCGCGCACTTCGGGGCAGATCGAAGCTTGCGCCGCGACCACAACCGAAAGCGCCTCTGGCAGATTGCCTGCCGCATACGCCGCCAGGATCTCGTCATCTACCTGAAATGTCGCCGGGTGCGAAAGACCACCCATATCCGTCTTCATGTACACCGTTCCACTCACTTCATCTCGTGGCGCAATCGCTCCAGCGCCAGCCGGATGCGCGACTTTATTGTCCCCAAAGGAAGCCCCGTTTCATCCGCAATCTGCGAATGCGACAGCTCCATGAAGTAGGCCCGTTCCACGAGATCGCGCTGCTTTTCTGGCAAGCGCGCCATGGCCCGGTTCAGCCTTTCATTCTCTTGTCGCAGCTCTAGCACATCGGCCGCCTGCGGTTCTTCTTCTGGCCCCCACGGCAGAGCTTCTGGCTCCGGACGCCGTTCCTTGCGGATCAGATCGATGCGCCGGTTTCGCGCGATCGTGAATATCCACGTGGCAACGGTAGCGCGCGCCGGATCAAAGAGATGGGCCTTGCGCCAAAGTGTCGCCATCACGTCCTGCGCGCACTCCTCGGCTGCCGTTTCGGTCGCGCCGCCCTTCATCAGGAACGCCTTTACCCGCGGGGCAAAGTAACCAAAGAGCTCGGCAAAGGCTGCATGGTCCTTGTCCTGATGGACCCGGCGCAAATGCTCCACCCACTCTCGGGAAGGCGCATCCTGCGCCCGGTCGACGGCTCTTTCGAGCGCGCCCATCGGATCACGTGTCATGCTCTCGTCTTTTGCCACACCAAACCTCCGATGCGCCCCAGGTCTCGCCTGGCCCTGCACCGATTCCGACACGGTTAGATGTGACGTTTCAGTCATCATACCGGGAATACGCAGCAGGGCCGCCAACGGATCAACAATTCTTCCGTTGATCCAGTTCCATTCGTTCTACGTTTCCCTCGCAACGACTCCTAAGAAAGACCCTTCATGCCATTTGAAGCACTATCGCCCGCGCCTCGGCGGATCGCAATCGTTGGCGCCGGGATCTCCGGCATGGGTGCAGCCTATATGCTCGCGGATACCCACCACGTCACGCTGATCGAATCCGAGCCTCGCCTCGGGGGCCATGCCCGCACCAAGATCGCGGGAAAGCGCGGCGATCAGCCTGTCGACACAGGCTTCATTGTGTTCAACGAGCCGAACTATCCGCACCTCACCTCGCTCTTCGCGGAACTCGATGTGCCCCGCACCGAAAGCAGCATGTCGTTCGGTGCCTCGATCGCGGATGGCTGGATGGAATACGGCCTCGCATCGCGCAACGCGGTCTTTGGACAACGCCGCAACGTCGCGCGGCCTGCCTTTCTGCGCATGATCCGCGACATTCTGCGATTCAACCGCGATGCGGAGCGGGTCGCGACCCCCGATATGACAATCGGCGGGCTCATCGACGCGCTCTCGCTCGGGCAGTGGTTCAAGGATTACTACCTGACGCCGTTCTCGGGCGCGATCTGGTCGACCCCGGTGGACAAGATCCTCGATTTCCCAGCACGCGCGATGATGGACTTCTTCCGCAACCACGCGCTGCTGGATTACGAAAACCAGCACCAGTGGTACACGATCCCGGGCGGCTCGATCGAATATGTCACGCGGCTTAACGCGGCCCTGCTCACCAAGGGTGTGGAAGTGCGCCTGGGCGCGCCCGTAGCCGGCATCCGGCGGCACGAAACCGGAGCCGATGTCAGGCTGGATGGCGGCGAGTGGGAAACCTACGACGACGTCATTCTGGCAACGCATTCCGATCAGTCCCTGGCGCTCCTTTCCGACCCAAGCCCCGAAGAGCAAGCGCGCCTCGGGGCCATTCGCTACCAGCCCAATGACGTGGTGCTGCACGCGGACACGAGCATCATGCCCAAGCGCACGCTTTGCTGGTCTTCCTGGAACTATACCGAGGATGCGACGGGCCGCGACAAGGCCATCGGCGTCACCTACTGGATGAACAGCCTGCAGCCGATCCCGAAGGACGATCCGCTCTTCGTGACGCTCAACGCCTCGCACCGGATCCGCGAGGATCTGATCCACGACCAGACCGTGCTGCATCACCCGGTATACGATCTTGAGGCTCTGGCCGCTCGCGCGCACATCGCGCGCGACAACGGGGCCCGCAACACGTGGTTCTGTGGTGCATGGATGAAAAACGGCTTTCACGAAGACGGTCTTGCGAGCGCTGTTGATGTCGTCCACGGGATCGCCCGCCAGGAGGCCACCGGGATCGCCGCAGCATGAACGCGCAATCCGATATCGAGGCCGCCGTTCGCCACGCGGTCCGCCCCCCGGTTCTCCAGCTTGTCCCCGGGCAAACCTACCATGGGCGGCGTGGTGCGGTGCGCAACGCATTCCGGTACAGCGTCGACTACATCTTGATCGACCCGGAGGCCCGACCGGGCCTGCCCCGCCTCTTCGGACGCAACAGCCGAAACATCGCAGCGCTCTACGACACCGACCACGGCGGCGAACCCGGCGCCGGACGCGGCGCGCCGTGGGTGCGTGAGGTGCTTGCGTCGCACGGGCTGGAGCATGTCGATGGGCAGCTTCTTCTGATGGCGCAGCCGCGGCTCCTTGGGCATGTCTTCAACCCGGTATCGTTCTGGTTCTGCCAGGACGCGGCGGGAGCACTGCGCGTGGTGATAGCCGAGGTGTCCAACACCTTTGGCGACCGGCATTCCTACCTCGCCTACCGCGACGACCTCGGCCCGATCGGACCGCAGGATACCCTGTCGGCGCGCAAGATCTTCCATGTCTCCCCGTTCCAGCCCGTTGACGGAAACTACAGCTTTCGCTTCGACCTGCGCGACGAACATGTCGGCGTCTGGATCGACTACCGCCGGGACGGGCAAGAGGGCGGGCTCGTTGCGACGCTGACCGGGCCGCGGCGTCCGCTCACCTCGGCGGGGATCCTCCGCGCCGCCTTGCGCCGCCCCTTCGGCTCGCGCCGTGTGCTCGCCCTGATCCACTGGCAGGCGCTGAAACTCTGGTGGAAGGGCGCGCGCTACCGTGCACGGCCGGAACCACCGGCGCGCGAAGTTTCCCGCTCGTGAACGCGCGGGCAGCGTCTCCCTCCGATGCGGCGCGTGGCGACAGGTTGTGGTCCTACGCCCTCTACGCTGCCGTACTATCGGGGGCGGGCCTGCCGATCTACATCTACGCGCCCAAGTTCTACGCTGACACATACGGCGTTTCCCTGACGGCTCTGGGCGCGATCCTCTTTGGATTGCGGCTCTTCGATGTCGTGCAGGATCCAGCCCTTGGCTGGCTCTCGGAGCGGCTCGGCAAGGCCCGGCCTGCGGCCGTGGCCTTTGGTGCGCTGATCCTCGCGGCGTCCATGGTCGCGCTCTTTGCCGTCCCACACCCTGTCGCGCCGCTCCTGTGGTTCGGGATCGCGATCACCGGGCTCTTTTCGGCGTTTTCGTTTCTTTCGATCAACTTCTACGCACGCGGCATCCACAAGGCCGGGACACTTGCGCGCCCGGGTGACAGCTCGGGCCACGTGCGCCTTGCCGGTTGGCGGGAAACGGGAGCCCTGCTCGGCGTCTGTGTGGCTGCCGTCGTACCGACGCTTCTCACCGGCGTCGTGCCCTCACCCTTTGCAACCTTCGCGTGGGGGTTCGCCGCGCTGGCCATGCTAGCCGCCCTCGCCATGGCACCCGAGTGGGACAACGTCGCCCAGCAGGAGCCGACACCGGTCGGGACGATCCTGCGCGATGCGACAGCGCGGCGTTTGCTGCTCATCGCCCTCGTGAACGCCACGCCCCTCGCGGTCTCTTCGACGCTCTTTCTCTTCTTCGTGGAAAGCGGTCTGCAGGCGCCGGGATGGGAAGGGCCGCTGCTGGTGATCTTCTTTCTTGCGGCTGCGGCCTCTGCGCCGGTCTGGTCTGCCCTGGCCCGGCGCTTCGGAGAAAAGCCGGTTCTGCTCGCGGCGATGGTCCTCGCCATTGCATCGTTTGCGGTGGTGCTCACCCTTGGCCCTGGCGACGTGACGCTCTTCGCCATCGTCTGCATCGCCTCGGGGGCGACAATTGGCGCGGACCTCACCCTCCTCCCCGCTCTCTTCGCGCGCCGCATGGCCGAAGTCTCACCAAACGGCGGGCAGGGTTTCGGCCTGTGGTCCTTTACGTCGAAGTTCACGCTCGCCTTCGCGGCGGCGGCGCTCCTGCCGATCCTCGATCGCGCCGGATTCGCGGCGGGGGCGGATCAGGACAACCCGGAAAACGCTCTGACCCTGCTGACCTACCTCTACGCCCTCGTGCCGTGCTTGCTGAAGCTCGTCGCCATCGCGCTGCTCGCCGCGACCCCTCTTTCCTCCAGCCAGAGACCCGCAGAATGACCCTCATCGCGTTCCTGCTAGCCGTCCTTCTCGCTGCCGTCGCCTCGCGCGCCTGGCTTGCCGATTTCCCGGCCCAGACGCCCTCCGACTACGCAAAGTCCGGAGCTCCCGAGTTCGACATCAAGGCGCATATCAATGGCCCGATCCTGTGCGAGGGGGTGATCTACGGCCCGACGGGCCGCGTCGTCTCGCGCTTTGTCGCGGATTTCAACGCCACCTGGGAGGGCGATACCGGCACGATGACAGAGCACTTCCGCTACGATTCGGGCCGCACCCAGGACAGGATCTGGACGCTCGTTTCAGGCGCGAACGGCACCGTGAAAGCCACCGCGCCCGATCTCGTCGGGGCTGGACGCGGCAAGCTGTCCGGGCCCACACTGATGCTGCGGTACCGGATCAAGATGCCGGACGAAGCGGGCGGGCATGTGCTCGATGTGCAGGACTGGATGTACCTGATGGAGAACGGGACGATCATCAATCGCAGCCAGTTCCGCAAGTTTGGCATCAAGGTCGCCGAACTGGTTGCAACGATGCGTCCTGTCGCGATCACCTGAGGAGTCGACGATGCGGGAATGGGCTGGCAAACGCTACTGGATGGTCGGAGCCTCCGAAGGGCTGGGGCGTGCGCTCTGCGAGAAAATGAGCCGGGCCGGCGTGCACCTCATCCTCTCGGCACGGGACAAGGCGCGCCTTGAAGAACTTGCGGGTGCCCTGCCCGGCCCCACCACCATCGCCCCATGCGACATCTCCGACAACGAGAGCGTCAAGGCCGCCGCCGCGAGTGCCGGAGAGATCGATGGGATCGTGTTCCTCGCCGGGGTCTACTGGCCGCAAGCCGCACAGGAATGGAACGCCGATCAGGTCACCACGATGTGCGATATCAACTTCACCGGCCTCGCCCGCGTGCTGGGCCAATGCGTGCCCGCGATGGTCGCGCGCGATGCGGGCCACATCGTGATCACGGGGTCGCTTTCAGGCTTCCGCGGCTTGCCCGGCTCGATCGGGTACACCGCGTCGAAGGCCGGGACGATGTCCATGGCGGAATCGATGTACTGCGATCTGCGCAACACGGGCGTTGACGTTCAGATCCTCAATCCCGGCTACATCCGCACGCGTCTGACCGACAAGAACGACTTCTCCATGCCGTTCCTGATGGAGCCCGACGAGGCCGCCGGGATCATGTTCGATTTCATGCAGTCGGACGGGTTCAAGAAGAGCTTCCCGATGCTCTTTTCGTGGGTCTTCCGGGTGTCGCAGTTCTTTCCGGACTGGCTCTATTACCGCATCTTCGGACGCTGACGCAGGCAAGGAGTGGCCGCGACGTTTCGCGTGTCGCGCACCCGGCGCAGGCCCGCCCCTGACAACACCGCCCTCAGAGGCGAAGGCCGCGCGCCGATGCCACCCAGAAGCCCCAACCCTCCTACCCATAGCCGGGAACCGGGCCGCGTCTCCATGCCCCTTGCGCCCCTGCGCGACCGGCGCGACACTACCCGGGGCGCCACGTGCCAAGGGGAGAACACCATGCTCGACATCAGCACCGGAAAGGTCGTTCGCGTCATCGCGCTCTCGCGTGAACTTGGCCCGGACCATCCCCGCCTGATCGACTACATCGGCGGGCTGAATGAAGACGAACAAACGTCTCTCGTCGCCTGCATGTGGATCGGCCGCGACAGCTTCGACGCAGAAGAAGTCGAGGACGCGATCCGAACCGCGCGGCAGGAACGCTCCTCCCCCACAGAGACCTACCTCGCAGGCGAGCCGAGCCTTGCGGACTATCTGGAATCCGGGATGGAAGCACTGGGTCTCGACGTCACCGACGAGGAAGATCACCTGCGCGACTGATCCCGCGCCCTCATCGTCCCATGCGCGCATGAGGGTGTCGCAAGACCTGCGGACCTTGCGCAAACACCCCTACATCCAATCCCCATCAGCAGCGGCCGATGGCAATACCCCGGGAGGCGCGATGACGTAGACGTCGTTGCCCATGCCGCCATGTGCGTAGTCGCCGGCTGTCGCGTAGAGCGTGTCGTGACCCGCGCCACCCTCGAGGTGATCCCCGCCGTCCCCGCCTACCAGCACATCGTCTCCCTTGCGCCCCTGCAAGTGATCCTCACCCAACCCGCCGTACAGGATGTCGGCGCCATCTCCCCCCTTGATCAGGTCGTCGCCGCCGCCGCCCTCCACGTGCGTGGCCATGTGCGAGGTGACAATGTAATCGCCCGAAGCACTGCCGATCAGCGCATCCGGGAACTCTGCCTCCGGCCCCGATGGGAAGCTCGGATCATAGAAGGTCGCGCGCACGACCTCATAGGGTTCGAGATCGAAGACCAGCGTGTCCCAGTCGGGCTGAACATCTGCCCGCAGCTCCAGCACCGGCTTGGCCCTGTGATCATCGGGCGCGCCATCGGTACCAAGTGTCGTCTTCCACCATGTTTGCCCCCCAATGCCGAGATCCTCGCGATCGAGCCGGACCGTACTGGCCTCGGCGGAGCGGGATGCGATGAAGACATGCGTCTCGCCGTCTCCGTCGTAGACCCACGCCGAGCCGCTATCCCAAGCCGTCCGGTGGGTGAGCTCGGTGCCGACAACGGCCTCCGAGAGCAAACGAAAGGCCTCGCCCGCCAGCGTCAGATCGGTCTGGCCTTCGTTGCCCGACAGGTTCGTCTTGTTGTTCTGCTGGATCGGCCAGACATGGGCGACGTCGACCCCACGGACCATCATCTCGGCGAACATGAACCACATCGCGGATGCCTGCTGAAGCCCGAGTTCCGCCGAGAGCTGGTTGTTGACGTTCCACTCCGTCACATGGAATTCGATGTCCGCCAGGCGTGGATCGTCGGCCCAGCTGTCCAGCCGGTCAAAGTAGTAGCCGAAGTTGTCGATCTCCCCGTAGTCGCCACGGGTGTAATAGTGCACCACGACAGCATCGATCGCGGCCGCAGCTTCCGGCGTAAGCCACTGGATCAACTGCTGGTTCTGCACGTAGCCGGGCGTTGTGGAATAGCGCCCGTATTGACCGATCTGGATCGAGATATCGGGCTCCTGCCATCCTTCGCCCAGCCCTTCGCGTGCCCGATGATCGTCAATCGCACGCTGCGCCGTCTCGGCCATCAGGTTGGAGACGCGCGAGTATTCGACGTGGTTGAGCTCGGCCCCGAGCCAGTATTCGTTGCCGATCTCGAAGGTGTCGATCCGAGCCGCGCCGTATTTTCCCCCAAGGACGTCCGTGAAATAGCGATAGAGATCCGCTTCTGCCGTCGCCTTGACCTGACGGTCGCCCGACGGACCCTCCGCCATGAGCGAGCCCGTGGGCACCACGAGGTTGACGCCCACATCTTCGGCAGCCGCCCAGGTGAGGAACTCCGTCAGGGGCATTACCTCGCGCCACGCGTCGCGGTCCGGCGCCCAGACCAGCGTCGCATCGGGGTCATTGATGTCGAAATACCATTCGGTGATCGACCCGCCCGGAAACCGCACGTCGGAGATGCCGAGCGCCCTCATGCTGTCGTCAAAGGTGCCGTCCGGGCCGACCTCGTCCCGGTCAAACAGCATATTGGTGCCGAACATCTGTTGCTGCACGGTATCCGTGCTCAGCTCAGACCCCGTCCAATCGATCGCCATGTCCAACCCCAAGACCAAGAAACTCGGGGGCTGGTTTGGTCCCACGGCACGGCGCCGTTCGGGGAGCAAGGTGGCGAAACCGCGGAGCGTCGCGCGAATTTTCGTAGAAAATTCGCTCTTCCCCTTTGGCGCGCCTGCGCGCTGCGGACCCATGGCGGGCCTGCGCGGCTGCCTCTAGGTTGGCGCGCGGAAAGGGGACCCACGCCATGCCCGCAGCCACGACAAAGGCAGACCTTCTCGCCATTGCCTCAAGGGAGTTCGCCAAGCTTGACGCACTGATCGCCGATATCCCGCCCGCATGGGCCAACGTGAAAGACGCAGACGACACCTCGATCCAGGACGTCATCGCCCACCGCGCCCATTGGATCGAGCTCTTCCTTGGCTGGTGGGCAGATGGGCAGGCCGGCCAAGCGGTGCATTTCCCCGCGCCCGGATACAAATGGTCCGAGCTCAAGCGCTACAATACAGATCTGCGGGCCCGGCAGGCGGGTCTCAGCTGGGGCGACGCCCACGCCCTCCTGCAAGACAGACACACCCAGCTGATGGGCTTCCTAGAGAGCCAGAGCGACAGCGCCCTCTACGGCGCCCCCATGAAAGGCGCCCGCAACGCCTGGACAACCGGTCGCTGGGCCGAAGCTGCCGGCCCCTCGCACTACCGCTCGGCGGCCAAATACGTCCGCGCACGGCAACGCGAGGTTCTGGCATGAAAGTGCGCGACGATTTCCCCCGCACGGTGACGCTGCACGAAGACGTCCCCGTTACGATGGCGGATGGCACGCGCCTCTCGGTGCGGCTCTGGCTGCCGAGCGACGCCGAGACCAACCCCGTGCCCGCCATCATCGAGCACCTGCCTTACCGCAAGCGCGACGGCACCATCGCGCGGGACGACCTCACTCACCCCTATTTTGCAGGGCATGGCTACGCCTGTCTGCGCGTCGACATGCGCGGCAACGGCGATAGCGACGGGCTGATGGACGATGAATACACCGCCCAGGAACTCGATGACGCCTGCGCCGTGATCGCCTGGGCCCGCGCTCAGCCCTGGTGCACCGGCAAGTTGGGCATGATCGGCATCTCCTGGGGCGGCTTCAACGGCTTGCAGGTGGCCGCGCTGCGCCCGGAGGGTCTCGACGCGGTTGTCTCGATCTGTTCCTCCGCAGACAGGTTCGCCGACGACATTCACACCAAGGGCGGTTGCCAGCTCACCTCGAACCTCTCGTGGGCAACGCAAATGCTCGCCTATTCCGCGCGCCCGCCCGATCCCGAGGTCGTCGGCGAGCGCTGGCGGCAGATGTGGCTCGACAGGCTCGAGCATCAGCCGTTCCTGCTGGAGCCGTGGCTCGCCCATCAAGAGCGCGACGCCTATTGGCAACACGCCTCCGTCTGCGAGGATTACAGCGCCATCGAAGCGGCCGTCCTCGCCGTGGGCGGCTGGCATGATGGCTACCGCAATACAATTTCGAAGCTCGTCACCGACCTCAAGGCGCCCTGCAAGGGTATTGTCGGTCCCTGGAACCACAAGTACCCGCATATGGCCGGCCCCGCCCCCGAAATCGGATTTCTGCAGGAATGCCTGCGCTGGTGGGATCACTGGCTAAAGGGCATCGACACCGGCGTCGAGAGCGACCCGGACATGCGTCTCTGGCTGATGGATTCGGTGCGGCCCAAGGCCTGGCTGCCCGAGCGCCCGGGCCGCTGGATCGCCGAGCCCAAATGGCCCAGCGACCGGATTGCCAGGGCCACCTTGCACCTGACCCCGCAGGGTCTTCAGACCGAGGCCGCGAACCTCTCTCACCGCATTGCCTCTCCCGCCGATTGTGGCATGGCGTCGGGCACGTTCTTTCCGGCCCATTACGGCCCCGAACTCCCCACCGACCAGCGAGACGACGACGCCCGCTCCGCCTGCTTCGACGGGGCACCTCTTTCGGCAGCGCAGGACATCGTCGGTGCGCCCCATGTGCGCCTGCTCGTAGCGTCCGATCATCCGCAAGCCCAGGTCATCGTGCGCCTGTGCGATGTCTTTCCGGACGGGACATCGGCCCTGATCACGATGGGGTGCCTCAATCTCGCTCACCGCGACAGCCATGCATCCCCGGCTCCCTTGCCCCCGGGCGAACCGCTGGAGATCGGTTTCGATCTCGACCAGATCGCCTATCGCATCCCCGAAGGTCACCGCCTGCGCGTTGCCATCTCGACCGCCTACTGGCCTTTCCTCTGGCCAGCGCCCGCCCCCGTCATGCTCACGCTTACCGCTGGCTCCGTCACCGTTCCTGTCCGTCCGAGGGCGGAGGCAAGCGAATGGGCCTTCCAGCCGCCAGAAGGTGCTCGCCCGTGGAACGCGGAAACCCTGCGCACACCCGGCTACACCAAGCGCCGCGAAATCGACGTGTCGACGGGAGAGACCCTCGTCAAGATCGGAATCGACGGCGGCGAGATGCGCGACAGGAACCACGGGTTGATCACATCCTCACGCAGTGAAGAGCGCTGGACGATCAGGCCCGACGATCCTCAGACAGCGACGGGCGAGATCGCCTGGGAAAAGGTGATGCGGCGCGGCTCATGGCGCACCCGGATCGCGTGCGACACCCGCCTGGAGGCCGATACCACGCAATGGCGCTGGCACGCCCGTTTGCGCGCGTGGGAGGGCGATACGCTCGTCTTCGAGCAGGCCTGGGAGAACGGCACCGCACGCAACAACGTCTGATCCCACGCCCGCCACCTGCCAGCGCATGCGCCCTTCAAGGCGGCGCCGCCTTGCCGAATGCCCCCGCCGCGCCTATCACCTGCACAAAGCACAATGCGAAGGAGCATCGGAATGCTGAAAGGTTTGGGCGGGCTCGGCGATATGGCCGGGATGATGAAGAAAGCGCAGGAAATGCAGGCCAAGATGGCCGAGATGCAGGACGAGCTGAACAGCATCACCGTGGTCGGCGAAAGTGGCGCGGGCCTCGTGAAGGCGACCTGTTCGGCCAAGGGCGAGCTGCGCGGGCTCGACATCGACCCGTCGATCTTCAATCCCGATGAAAAAGAGGTCGTCGAAGACCTGATCCTTGCTGCCATCAAAGAGGCGCAGGAGCGGGCCCAGGCGCGTTCACGCGAAGAGATGGAAAAGCTGACGTCGGAGCTTGGCTTGCCCGCGGGCATGAACCTGCCCGGCATGTAAGCTACGGCACCGGCCGATGTCCCAGGTTCCCTCCGAGGTTGAGGCACTGATCGATCTGATGGCCCGGCTGCCGGGCCTCGGGCCCCGGTCTGCCCGGCGTGCGGTGCTGACGCTGATCGCGCGCAAGGGCAAGCTGATGGTACCGCTTGCCGCCGCCATGGCCGAGGTCGCCGAACACGTGCGCGAGTGCATCCAGTGCGGCAACATCGCGACCGATACGCTTTGCCCGATCTGCAGCTCCGAAAAGCGGGCAACCGGCGTGCTATGCATCGTCGAGGACGTGGCGGACCTGTGGGCAATGGAACGCGGCGGTGCCTTTTCCGGGCGCTACCACGTCTTGGGCGGCACGCTCTCGGCGCTCGATTCGATCGGGCCCGAGGAGCTGGGGATCCCGCGTCTCGCGGCACGCGTGCGCAGCGAGGCTATCGCCGAGGTCATCCTCGCGCTGAGCGCAACGGTCGATGGCCAGACCACCGCGCACTACATCGCTGATGCGCTCGAAGGCCTCGGCGCGCAAGTGACCTCGCTCGCCCAGGGAGTACCCGTGGGCGGCGAGCTCGACTATCTGGATGACGGAACGATTTCCGCCGCGCTCAAGGCCCGCAAGGCACTCTGAGCGCCGGGAACAGCCTCAGCGGCTGTCTTCGCCTTCTTCGTCTTCGTCCTCGTCCGGGGCATCCGGGAGGTTGAAGAAGCTGTCGGCATCCACCGGGCCCTTCGACCTCGAGCCGTCCGAGCTGCTGTCATCGCCAGAGAGCGTAAACGTCTCGAGCCCTGCGATAGAGGCAGGAATGCGCGGCTCCGGATCGTCCGACAGCGACGTCTCGGTCGACACCAGCTTGCGCCGCTCGTCGTCCGACATCGCGGTGCCCTCGGCTGCACGGCGCGCATTCGCCTTCTGTACCGCGGCATCAAGCTCGGACTGCTTGCACAGGCCCAGCGCCACCGGGTCGATCGGCTGGATATTCTGGATGTTCCAGTGCGTGCGTTCACGGATCGACTGGATCGTGGGCTTGGTCGTACCAACAAGCTTGCTGATCTGGCCGTCCGTCAGCTCGGGGTGGAATTTCACCAGCCAGAGGATCGACGCCGGGCGGTCCTGCCGCTTGGAGAGCGGGGTGTAGCGCGGGCCACGGCGCTTTTCCTCGCCCACGGCGGCGGCGTTGAACTTGAGCTTGAGGTTGTACTTCGTATCCTTCTCGCCCTTGTCGATCTCGGATTGCTCCAGCTGGTTGTTGGCGATCGGGTCGAACCCCTTCACACCTGCCGCCACGTCGCCGTCCGCGATCCCTTGCACCTCCAGCTCGTGCAACCCGCAGAAGGCCGCGATCTGGCGGAAGCTCAGAGTGGTGTTGTCGACGAGCCAAACGGCGGTCGCCTTGGCCATCAGCGGCTTGTTCATAACTCTCTCCTTCATGTGCAGCGCACGCTCTCGCAAGGGCCTTTGGGCGGCCTGCAGGCTCGGGGCGCTGCAACTCCTCGTTTTCGGGGATTGCGCACGATATAGAAGGCCCGAGTCGAAAAGGGAAGAGGATATGGGGCAATCGAGTCGTTGGAGCTTCGCGGCAATCGTTACCGCATGCATGGCCCTGCCCGCCATCGCGGTGGGCGACCGTGAAGGCGCGTTCGACTACTATGTCATGGCCCTGTCGTGGTCGCCCTCATGGTGCGACCTGGAGGGCCACGCCCGGGGCGCCGCGCAATGCGATTCCGAGGCCGATACCGGCTGGATTCTCCACGGGCTCTGGCCGCAATACGAACGTGGCTGGCCCTCGGATTGCCCGTCTTCACAGCCCGACCCCTCCCGTCGGATGACCGGCGCCATGGCGGACATCATGGGCTCGGGCGGCCTTGCCTGGTACCAGTGGAAAAAGCACGGGCGCTGCGCAGGCCTGCATCCGAGGGATTACTTTGCCCTTGCGCGCGAGGCGTTCGACGCGGTTGTGAAGCCCCCGGTCTTCCGTCGGCTGGAGGAAGACGTCCGCGTCCCCGCCTCGGTCGTCGAGGAAGCGTGGCTGGAATCAAATCCGGCGCTGAAGCCGGACATGCTGACGGTCACCTGCCGCGATGGCTACGTACAAGAGGTGCGGCTGTGCCTGAGCAAAGGGCTTGTTCCGCGCTATTGTGGAAGTGACGTGGTGCGCGATTGCACGTTGGATCGGGCGCTTTTGCCCGCGATCGAATGAGGACCACATGCTGACCCGGGAGGCCCTGCTCGATGCACTCGCCTGGCAGATCGAGCTTGGTGCTGTCGATGCTATCGCCGAGCACCCGATTGACCGCTACGCGCTGCCGGACAGCGCTCCTTCAGCCAAGACAATCCCGAATCCACTTGCACAAATCGAACATTCTTCTGGCTTGGCGCCAGCCGTAGCACCTCAGAACGCACTGAAACCGGACATTGACCCGGTTGCGGAGGCAAAAGCGGCGGCCGAGGCGGCCAACAACCTCGACGCCCTGCGCGAGGCTCTCGCCAACTTCGAGCATTGCGCCCTGAAGCAGGGCGCGCGCCAGCTCGTTTTCGCGGACGGCACACCGGGTTCCCGCGTGATGATCATCGGCGAGGCGCCGGGGCGGGACGAAGACCAGCAGGGCAAGCCTTTCGTGGGTCGGGCCGGACAGCTGCTCGACCGGATGTTGGCCGCGATCGGCCTGTCCCGTACCGGCAGCACTCCGGGCGCCTCCGTCTACATCACGAACATTCTGCCGTGGCGTCCGCCGCAGAACCGGGACCCGAAGCCGGACGAAATCGCAATGATGAAACCCTTCGTTGCCCGTCACGTCGCCCTCGCGCAGCCCGATGTGCTGATCGCGATGGGCAACATTTCCTGCCATGCGCTGCTCGGAAAGCGTGGGATCACGCGGCTTCGCGGCGGCTGGACAGAGGCGCTTGAGCGCCCTTGCCTACCGATGTTTCATCCGGCCTACCTTTTGCGCCAACCCTCGGCCAAGCGCGAGGCGTGGCAGGATTTGCTCACCCTCGCCGCGTTTCTCGAAGACGGAACGCATGGCTGACGCGCGTCAGGCGCAAACGCGAGGTGCGCCAGCGGCGCCCGAACGCTCCTGCGCCACAGGGGATTGCGAAATCCCCCGATCCCCTTATCTCTCGCCAACCTGCCACGCGGCCCGTACGGCAGCGCGTGTGACAGCTCCGACGTATCGGTCATCCCAGGAGGGCCCATGAAACTCGACGAGACCCGCCCCTTCGTCCCGGCCCGCATTGCCCTCCTGACCGTGTCGGATACGCGCACGCCGGAGGATGACCGCTCGGGCAACACGCTTGCCGCGCGCGTCGAAGAGGCCGGCCATACCCTTGCCATCCGCGCCATCGTGCAGGACGAGCGCCCGACAATTGCCCAGCAGCTGCGAGACTGGATCGCAGATCCGGGCATCGACGTCGTGATCTCGACAGGCGGCACCGGGCTCACGGGGCGCGATGTGACCGTCGAGGCCCATCGGGATGTCTACGAAAAGGAGATCGACGCGTTCGGCACGCTCTTTACGATGATCTCCGTGCAGAAGATCGGCACATCGGCAATCCAATCCCGAGCCTGCGGAGGGGTCGCCGGTGGCACGTATCTCTTCGCCCTGCCGGGCTCGCCTTCGGCGTGCCGCGATGGGTGGGACGAGATCCTCGCGCCGCAGCTCGACTATAGGCACCGGCCCTGCAACTTCATCGAGATCATGCCACGGCTCGACGAACACTTGCGGCGCAAATAGAGCCCGGCTCGGGCCGCCGCGCGCGAAGTCACAGAAAACTCCGACGGAACCGCGTGGTTCACGCGTTCAATAGGTAACGCGCGGGTTGCTTTGCAGTGGCCCGCAAAGAACCTAGATATAAACCAGCCACCGCCCAAGAAGGCCAAGCCATGCAATTCCTCCGCCGCTCGCTGACCGGGCTGTTCCTTCTGTCGCTGACGTTGGGCTTGATCGCGTGGGCGGGAAGCATCGTCTTTGGAGCCGTGCAGGACAGGATGGCGCGCGACGTGGTCGAGCGGCCAGCGCGCGAACGCGTCATGGCCGTCAACACCGTCCGGATCGAGAGCGAGACGATAGCCCCGGTGATGACGGTCTTCGGCCAGGTGCAGAGCCGCCGGTCGCTGGAGGTGCGCGCAGCGGCGTCGGGGCGCGTCGTAGCACTGGCCGCAAACTTCGAGGACGGGGCCGAGGTCAGCGCCGGGCAGCTCCTCGCACGGATCGACCCGACGGACGCCGAGTCTGCTCTGGCCGTCGCGCAAACCGGACTTGCCGAGGCGGACGCCCAGCTCCGCGATGCCGAGCGGGCCCTGGCACTTGCCCGAGACGAGCTCAGCGCGGCACGCGCGCAGGCAGAGCTGCGGTCCCGCGCATTCGAGCGACAGCGCGATCTGGCGGAGCGCGGCGTTGGCACGGCAGCGGCTGTCGAGACAGCCGAGCTTGCCCAGAGTGCATCGGAACAATCCGTCCTGACGCGGCGTATCGCGGAAGCCACCGCAGAGAGCAGGGTCGACCAGGGTCGGAACGCGGTCGCGCGCGCGCGCATCGCGTTGGCCAACGCAGAGCGGGACCTGACCGATACAGAGATCCGCGCGGCCTTCGCGGGGACGCTTGCCGACGTTTCTCTTACCGAGGGGGGGCTTGTCAGCCTGAACGAGCAAATCGCGACCCTGATCGATCCGACGTCGCTGGAGGTCGCGTTCCGCGTTTCGACCGCGCAATATGCCCGCCTGATCGATAACGAGGGCTCGATCCTGTCCGCCCCCGTTCGCATCACCCTCGACGTCCTCGGGCTGGATCTGGAGGCCGAGGGGCAGCTGACCCGCGTCGGTGCCGCTGTCGGTGAGGGCGAAACGGGCCGGCGCCTCTTTGCGGGGCTCAACAGTTTTGCCGGGTTCCGCCCTGGCGATTTCGTTTCCGTCCATGTCGAAGAGCCGCCCCTGACCGAGGTCGCCCGGCTGCCCGCAACCGCCGTCGACGCTTCTGGCACGGTGCTGCGCATCGGCGCCGAGGACAGGCTGGTGAGTGCGGAGGCTCCGATCCTGAGGCGCCAGGGGGATTTCGTTTTGATCCCGGCGCAGGCGCTTGCCGGGATGCGGGTCGTGGCCGAGCGTACGCCGCTGGTGGGTCCGGGCATCAAGGTGCGCGATATGACCACCGAGCGAGAGACGCCGCAGGAGAACGGCGCGGAAACGGCCGCTGCCGAGACCATCGTGCTGACGCCGGAGCGCCGCGCCGCGCTGATCGCCCGGGTCGAGGCCAATACGCGCATGCCGGAAGAGGCGCGTGCAAGGGTGCTGGCGCAATTGGCGCAGGATCGCGTGCCGGCCCGGCTTGTGGCACGGATCGAGGCGCGCTCGGGTGGGTAGAACATGGCCAGCATGACAGAGCGTACCGGTGGGGTGATCTCTTACTTCACCCGCCACAGGACGGCTGCAAACCTGCTCCTTGTTGTGCTGCTTGCAAGCGGCCTCGCGGCGTTTCCGCAGATGCGCGCGCAATTCTTCCCGGATGTCATCCTGAGCACGGCGGATGTGGACATTGAGTGGGAAGGCGCAGGCGCGGAAGACATCGACAACGGCATTATCGAGCTCCTGATCCCCACCTTGCTGGCGATTGACGGGGTCGAAAGCTCGACGAGCCGCTCGCGGGACGGGCGGGGCGAGATCGAGCTTCAGTTCGAGCCGAACTACGACATGCAGCGCGCTGTCGAAGAGATGCAGATCGCCGTCGACAGCGTGACGAACCTTCCCGACGGCGCCGAAGACCCAGTTGTCAGCCGCGATGTCTGGCGCGACCGGGTGACCGACGTCGTGCTCACCGGCCCTGTCGCCGTGGAGCAGCTTGCCCGTTTCGCGGATGAGTTTGCCGTGCGTCTCTTTGCCGACGGTGTCACGCGCACGACCCTGCGCGGCATCGCGGCCCCCCAGATCATCGTCGAGGTCCCGACGGCATCGCTTCTGCGCCACGATGTAACCATGGCAGAGATCGCGCAAGCGATCTCCGAGGAGGCAGAGACCAACCCCGCCGGAGACGTGAGCGGCGCGAATGCCCGTGTGCGCACGGGGCAGGCGAAGCGCGACCCGGACGCCATTGCCGGGATCGTCCTGCGGACAGGCGCCGATGGCGCGCAGCTCACCATCGGGGATGTCGCGCAGATCTACACGGAGGGCGTGGCCCGCGAGCGCGGCTATTTCGTCGGAGAGAACGCGGCGATCTCGATGCGGGTCGACCGCTCCGCGCAGGGCGACGCGCTCGACATCCAGGCCACCGTGGAAGAGGTCGCGGCCGAGTTCGTCACGGGGTTACCCGAAGGCGTGACCATCGACCTCATCCGGACCCGTTCGGAAGCGATCTCGGGCCGGCTCGGCACGTTGATGGAGAACGCCGCCCTCGGCCTTGTTCTGGTTGTGAGCCTTCTCTTTCTGTTCCTGAACGCGCGCACCGCCTTTTGGGTCGCGGCGGGCATTCCCGTGGCCCTGCTGGCGGCGATTGCGCTGATGTGGGTCGCCGGGCTGACGATCAACATGATCTCGCTCTTCGCGCTGCTGATCACTCTCGGCATTGTCGTCGACGACGCCATCGTCGTCGGCGAGCACGCGGATTTTCGGGCCCGCAAGCTCGGCGAATCCCCTCCCGTTGCGGCGGAACGCGCGGCGCGCCGGATGGCTGGCCCTGTCTTTTCGGCGACGATCACGACGGTCATCGCCTTTGCCGGGCTGACGGTGATCGAGGGCCGGTTCGGTGAGCTCATTGCCGACATCCCCTTCACCGTCATCGTCGTGCTGATCGCCTCCCTCGTGGAATGCTTCCTAATTTTGCCGAACCACATGGCGCATTCGCTCGCCGCCGCACAGAAGGATGCCTGGTACGATTGGCCATCCCGGCAGGTCAACAAGGGGTTCGATTGGGTCCGGGATCGCCTCTTCCGCCCGTTCATGCGGCTGGTGATCCGGGCCCGCTATCCTGTCATTGGGGCCCTCTTCGTGCTGCTGGCCAGCCAGATCGCCCTCGTGATCAGCGGCGAGGTGCAATGGCGGTTCTTCTCCGGTCCGGAGGAGGGATCGGTGTCGGGCAACTTCGCGATGGCCCCGGGTGCGACGCGCGAGGATACGCTGGCTCAGATGCGCGCGTTGCAACGCGCGGTCGACGATGTCGGCCGGGAGCTCGAGGCGGAGCACGGAACGTTCCCCGTGCTCTACGCTCTGGCCGAGGTGGGCGGCAACACGGGCCGGGGCCTCGCGGGCACAGCCGGCAAGGACGCCGACCAGCTCGGCTCGATTGCCGTCGAACTCATCGATCCCGACAACCGTCCCTACACCAGCCGCGAGTTCATCCGACGCCTGCAAGAAGACGTCGAGCGCCACCCGATGACAGAAACGCTGAGCTTCCGGGGCTGGCGTTCCGGGCCAGGCGGGGACGCTCTGGACGTGCAGCTCTTCGGCGCACAGACAGCGACCCTCAAGGCTGCCGCCGAGGATCTCAAGCGCGAGGTCGGTCAGTTCGGCGAGGTCTCGGCCCTCGAAGACACGCTCGCCTACGACAAGGAAGAGCTGATCCTCGACCTCACCCCGCAAGGGGCGGCGCTCGGCTTCACCATCGACGCGCTCGGGCGGGTGTTGCGCAACCGGCTCGCGGGGATCGAGGCGGCCACGTTCCCCGTGGGGCCCCGCTCCGCCGCGATCCGCGTCGAGCTTCCCGCGGGCGAGCTCACGGCGGACTTTCTCGACCGGACCCAGATGCGCACGGCGTCGGGTGCCTATGTCCCCCTGGCGGACATTGTCGAGGTCCAGAGCCGGTCGGGCTTTTCCACGATCAATCGCGAAAACGGGCTGCGCGTCGTGTCGGTGACGGGCGATATCGCCGATGAGGACCCCGCGCGCGCCGCAGCAATCATGGAACAACTCGAGGACAGGATTCTACCTGACCTCGAAGCAAGGTACGGTATCGGCTGGCGCCTCTCCGGCCTGGCCGAGCAGGAGCAGAGTTTCCTGTCGGACGCGGCACTCGGCTTTGCCTTCTGTCTGCTGGGAATTTACCTCACGCTGGCATGGGTTTTCGCTTCTTGGGCACGGCCACTGTTGATCATGGCCGTGATCCCGTTCGGCCTGATCGGGACGATCTGGGGTCACGCGCTCTGGGGGCTTCCTTTGTCGATGTTCACGGTGGTGGGGCTGATCGGGATGTCCGGCATCATCATCAACGATTCGATCGTGCTTGTGACCACGGTCGACGAATACTCTGAATCGCGCGGTCTCTTTCCCGCGATCGTCGACGGCGCAGCGGACAGGCTGCGCCCTGTCCTGCTGACAACACTCACGACGGTGTTCGGCCTCGCGCCGCTGCTCTTCGAGCCGTCCCGGCAGGCGCAGTTCCTCAAACCCACGGTGATCACACTGGTCTTCGGGCTGGGCTTCGGCATGGTATTGGTGCTGATGATCGTGCCCGCCCTTCTTGCCATGCAACAGGATATCGCACGACAATTTCAGGGGCTCCGCCGTGCTCTCGCCTTTCCCCGCCAGGCGAGGGACGTTTCGGTGCTGACCCTGTTCGCTGCCATCGCGAGCGCCGCCACCTTTGCCGCAACGCTCGGGCATGGCCTGCTCGCTGGCGGGCCGTGGCCTCCGGTTGCAAGCCTGTTTCCGGCCCTGTCCGAGGCTGGCAACCCAGCCCTCTTTCTGACCTTCGGGGCCGCAACCGGGCTCCTGCTTGCCAGCGCGTTCCTGCTCGGGCTCCTGCTGATGCGCCGCCGTCCCCGGCAAGAGGCCGCCGGGACTGCCTCGATACGCGAGCGCGCCCCTGCGGCAACGATTGATCCCACCGCTCCTGCACCGTAAGAAGCGCCACTGGTGGAGAAAAGAGAGCGCGAATGCGGCTCGGTCCCAAGATCATCACGACGTTTGCTTTGCTTGTTGCGGGGCTTCTGGCCTGGTTCTCGGCCACGGTTGCGGCCGGCGTGATCGAGTCGCGCTCGCACGATGCCGTGCGGACTGCTCTGATCGAAGCCGAGCACGATTGGGCGCAGATCCACACCGACGGCCTGCAGATCCATATCGGAGGGGAAGCTCCCACGGAGGCCGCGCGCTTCAATGCGCTGGCCGTGTCCGGGCAGGTGGTGGAGGCAAGCCGCGTCGTCGACGCGACAACCGTCGTGCCCGCCACGCCGATCGCCGCCCCGCGATTTTCGGTCGAGATACTGCGCAATGACGACGGTGTTCAGCTGATCGGCCTCGTCCCCAATTCGCTCGACAGGAATGCGATGGCCGAAGAGATCATGGCACTTGCCGAAGGATCCCGGGTCACCGACTTTCTCGAGAGCGCGGACTATCCCGTCCCGCCTCACTGGGCTCAATCGCTGAATTACGCGCTAGACGCCCTCGCACGGCTCCCCCGATCGAAGATCTCGGTCTCGGCCGGCTACGTTTCGATCACCGCCATCAGCAACTCGGCGGAAGAGAAGCTCGATCTGGAAACCGTGCTGAAGCGGCGCAAACCGCAGGGCGTGAACCTGCAGATGGACATCAGCGCGCCCCGCCCCGTCATCACGCCCTTCAGCGTGCGGTTCCTGATCGACGGCGACGGCGCCCGTTTTGATGCGTGCTCCGCAGAGAATACCCGCAACCGCGACCGCATCCTCGCTGCCGCGCGTGGAGCCGGGATGGAGGAACGCGGGGCCTGCACCATCGGACTCGGCGTGCCCAGCCCGGAGTGGGCGAATGCCGTGATCATGGGCATCCAGTCGCTTGAGGAGATCGGACAGGGGACGCTCACGTTTTCGGATGCCGACGTGGCTTTCGTCGCGGCCCCCGGGACAGATCCCGCGACCTTCGAACGAGCCGTCGGCGCGCTCGAAAGCAACCTGCCGGAAGTCTTTTCGCTCAAAGCCGTTCTGCCGGAACCCGAGGCTGCCCCCGGTGAGGGCCCGCCGCCGCCCGAGTTTTCCGCCACGCTCAGCCCGGAGGGCGACATCCAGTTGCGTGGCAGGCTTCCCAACCAGACTGTCCACAGCACTGTCGAAAGCTTCGCCCGGGCGCGCTTTGGCATGGACGCTGTCTACATGGCAGCCCGGCAGGACCCGGACGGGCTGCCCGAAGACTGGCCGATCCGCGTGCTGGCGGGCCTCTCCGCGCTCTCGTATATGGATCACGGGTCTGTCTCCGTCCTCGCGGAAACGGTCGCGCTGCGTGGCGTGACCGGCAACCAGGACGCACGCTCCGATGTTGCGCGCCTGCTCGCTGACAAGCTGGGGGAAGAGGCCGGGATCACACTCGAAGTGCGGTACGACGAAACCCTCGACCCGCTCGCGGCCCTGCCGACCCCCCAGGAATGCATCCGGAAGGTCGAGATCATTCTCGAGGGCCGCAAGATCACATTTGAACCGGGCTCTACCGAGGTCCAGGGCGAGAGCGCCGCCGTGGTGGACGAGATCGCCGAAGTCCTGCGTACCTGCCGGGATGTCGATATGGCCGTCGAGATTGCAGGACACACGGATAGCCAGGGCCGGGAGCAGATGAACCTCGAGCTCTCCGAAGCGCGCGCCGGGGCCGTGCTGGATGCGCTGGCGGACCGTCGCGTGCTCGTGAGCCGGATCTCGTCGAAGGGATACGGAGAGGCGGTCCCGATCGCCGACAATACCACCGAAGCCGGGCGCGAAGCCAACCGCCGGATCGAATTCCGACTCGTGGCGATGGACACCGACGAGGCAAGCGCAGACGCAGGCGAGCCCGACCCTGAAGACGCGGCCTCCGGCGAACCTTCCCCCGACGGCGATGCGCAGCAAGCCGCCGATGCTACGGAGACTGAAGAGTGAACCGAACAGAGTTCATTATCGCGACGGCCATAGTGCTCTTCGTTGCATTCCTCTTGGGGTGGTTTGCGTCGTGGGTGATCCATCGCGTGACCCGCGTGACCCAGGCCGACATGAACGAGTTGGACCAGATGGCGCAGTCGCTCCATGATGCAGAGGAAGCACGCGATCAGGCGATCACGTACCTTCAGCAGCGTGAAGCGGAACTCACCAATCAGCTCTCACAAACCGAAGCGGAATTGCGCGCCGCAATGGATGGCCTGCGGGAAGCACGGCAAGAAGCGGAAGAACTGCGCGGTTACATCGACCGCGTTCAGCAAACGTCCTGAGAGAGGCGCTCCAGATCACACGCCAAGATTGCGATTTCAACGCAGAAGAGGCGTACTGAGTGCACAACTTGCGAGCCCGCGCAGGACAACCTCTTTACGAAAGCCCGGCGCAGCTCGCGCCACGATTTTTCGTACGAAAAATCGCGCTACGCCCCGGAGGTTGCTGGGATCACCAGCGGGTGAGTGCGTCCTCGTCCGCCTCTTTGGCCGCGACCCAGCTCGTCCCCGAGGAACCGATCTCTTTCTTCCAGAACGGGGCGCGTGACTTTAGGTAGTCCATCAGGAATTCGGCTGCTTCAAACGCGTCCGCTCGATGGGGAGATGCCGTTGCCACCATCATGATCGGCTCGCCGACGGCGAGCCGGCCGTGGCGATGGACCACCAGCAGGTCGGAAAGCGCCCACCTGGAAGACGCTTGGTCCGCGATCTCCTTGATCGACCGTTCGGTCATGCCCGGGTAATGCTCGATCTCCATGGCGTCGAGTGTTCCGCCTTCATCGCGGACAACACCCGTGAACGTCACGATCGCACCCGCACCACGGACGCTGTGGGCGAACTGGTCCGTTTCCTCTCCGATATCGAAAGGGGCTTCCTGTACCCGGACCGGCAATTCTAACCTCCTGTCATGGGCGGAAAGAACGCCACTTCCCGCACCCCGGAAAGAGGCGCTTCAAAGGTCGTCAGCTCCTGGTCCAGCGCGACCCGAAGCGCCGCTGTATCGCCGAAGGCCTCGGCATATCGCTCTTCTCGGGCGCGAAGCTCGTGCACAAGGTCCGACACCGTCGCAGCGTCTGTTTCGATCTGTTCACGCGAAACGCCAATGCGCTCGCGAAGCCAGGCAAAGTAAAGAACCTCAAGTGTCACCGGACATTTTCCTTCAAGTAGGGCAGCGCCTTTCGGAAGTAGTCCCACCCCGTGATCGCAGTGAGGACAGCCGCCAGCCACAGCAGCACGATCCCGCCATACCAGGCGAAGTTCAAGCCACCCGTCAGAAGGCGCAGACCATGCAGATCCTCGACCTCTCCGTCGAGTACGGCGCGAAACATCCCTTCCTCCATCCCGTAGGCAATCGCAGCAATGTAATGCTCGAAGACACCCTGGGCAAAGAGTGTCGCGATGGCGACCATCTGCACGGTGGTCTTCCACTTTGCCAGTGTCGTGACCTTGAGGGTCCCTGCTGTCTCTCCCAGGAATTCGCGAAGACCAGAGACAAAGACCTCGCGAAACAGGATGACGACCGCTGGGAGAATGATCCATCCCGCGAGCCCGGAAAACCCGATGATCACGGCCAGCGCGATCACGACCATCGCCTTATCGGCAATGGGGTCCAGCATCGCGCCAAGCCTCGTTTCCTGCCCCCAGGCACGGGCAAGCCGCCCGTCGATCCAGTCGGTCAGCGCCGCCGTAACGAAGAGCAGCAGGGCAAACCAATCCGCCAGCGGGCGGTTGAAGTAGAGAAACAAAACCGCCACGCCCGGAGCAGCGATCAGGCGCAGGATCGTCAGGAAGGTGGGCAGGTTCACTCGCATCGCAATCGTTCTATCCCGGTTCGCGAGACGGGAAAAGCGGTCGTCTGCTCGAACGGCTGATCGGCAGGGTCTCTATCGCGGATCGGTGCGATCTCACAGCCAGACAGCCTGCGAACAGGTCCGGCACCTGCGCCAGCACGCTTGTTCGGCGCCGCCTTCATTGTGGCGATGTGGGTGGCAGAGCACGGCTGGCATTACTTGTTCTGAAAGAAGTCGTAGATCTTTTCGGCCAGCCCTTCCGAAATCCCGTTCACCGCTTTCAGATCGGCGAGGTTTGCCCGGCTGACGGCCTTGGCCGACCCGAAATGCGCCAGCAGTGCGCGCTTGCGCGTAGCCCCCACGCCGGCGATTTCGTCGAGCGGCGTTGCGCCAACCGCCTTGGCGCGCTTCTGCCGATGGGCTCCAATGGCGAAGCGATGCGCTTCATCGCGCAAGCGCTGCACGAAATAGAGCACTGGATCATTGTGCCGGAGGGCAAACGGACGCTGGCCCGTGCGGTGAAACTCCTCCTTGCCGGCATCCCGGTCCACACCCTTGGCAACACCGATGAACGGCACGTCCTCGACACCCAGCTCCGCCATGATCTCCGCCACGGCGGACACCTGCCCTGCCCCGCCGTCGATCAGCAGCAGGTCCGGCCAGCTCTCCGTCCCACGGTCCGGGTCTTCCTTGAGCAGGCGCTCGAATCGCCGGGTGAGGACCTCCTTCATCATGCCGAAGTCGTCCCCCGGCGTGAGCTCCGCGTTCTTGATGTTGAACTTGCGGTACTGGCTCTTGAGGAAGCCTTCGGGGCCGGCGACGACCATGCCCCCCACCGCGTTCTTTCCCATGATGTGCGAGTTGTCGTAGATCTCGACGCGCCGCGGCGGCGCCGGGAGGTCGAACGCCTCGGCAAGACCCTTGAGCAGTTTCACCTGGGCGGAACTCTCGGCCATCTTTCGGGCAAGGCTTTCGCGCGCGTTGCGCAGGGCCCCGGCCAACAGCTCGGCCTTTTCACCGCGTTGCGGCACGAGGATCTCGACCTTGCGCCCGGCCTTGCCGGTCAACGCTTCGGCAAGCAGGTCCCTGTCCTCCACGTCGTCTGACAGGATCACCTGCCGGGGAGGGTCCTTGGTATCGTAGAACTGCGCAATGAAGGCCTGAAGGATCTCTGCCTTGCTCTCTGTGCCGCCCGTGCGCGGGTAGTAGTCCCGGTTGCCCCAGTTCTGGTTCGCCCGGATGAAGAAGACCTGTACGCAGGCCTGCCCACCCTCCAGATGGAGCGCAATCACGTCTGCCTCCGCAACCCCGCGTGGATTGATGCCCTGGGCGCTCTGGACCTGGGTCAGCGCGCGAATCCGGTCGCGCAGGGCGGCGGCGCGTTCGAATTCCATGGCGTCCGATGCTGCCTGCATCTCTTCCGCCAGCTTCGCTTGCACGCCCGTGGACTTGCCCTGCAGGAAGCGCTCTGCATCTCCTACGAGCGCGCCGTAGTCCTTGTCCGAGATGTAGCCGACGCAGGGCCCGGCGCAGCGCTTGATCTGGTAGAGCAGGCACGGGCGCGTGCGGCTCTCGAAGGTTGCGTCCGAGCAGTTGCGCAAGAGGAAGACCTTCTGCAACTGGTTCAACGTCCGATTCACCGCGCCCGCACTGGCGAAGGGGCCGTAGTAGTTCCCCTTGTCCGCCTTGCGCCCGCGGTGTTTGCGGATCTGAGGGAAGGCATGGTCCTTGGCGACGAGGATGTTGGGAAAGCTCTTGTCGTCCCGCAGCAGCACGTTGTAGCGCGGCTTGAGTTGCTTGATGAGGTTTTGCTCAAGCAGCAGCGCTTCCGTCTCTGTCCGTGTGGTCAGAAACATCATCTGCGCCGTTTCAGAGATCATGCGGGCTATGCGGCCGGAGTGGCCCGAGGGCCGCGCGTAGTTCGACACGCGCGCCTTGAGGTTCTTGGCCTTACCGACATAGAGGACCCGGGCTTGCGCATCGAGCATTCGGTACACGCCCGGAGACCCGTCTAGCGTGTGCAGGTATGCCCGTATGCACGCCTGACCGGTCAATTGAACCTCTGACCCTCCCCCTGCGACACTTTGTGCAATTTGCGGGTCGCTCGAACCCTTCGGATCGTTGCTCATGCGGTGCTCTTGCGGCGCAGTGCCGATTCCAACGGGTGCTGCAATCTGGGGACAGCAAGGGCAAGAGGAAAGGTGTCCACCGAAACTGTGGAAAACTCTGCGGATAACGACGGCTGCATCCCGATTTTTCCTTTGATCTTGGCGCATTGGTTGACTTGCCCAATTTTTGGGCATACATCTAAATCATTGAAATCACTTCAAACTTTTTACGGCAGTAACCAAATAGCTGAAAATGATAAGGTTTCCTAACAAAACGCTAATAGGTATCTCAAAGGTGCATAACTGAGTTGTCAGGTCTCGTTTACACACTAGCTTCCGGCAGGTGCACGGGTTGGCCAGTCTATCTGCTGCCCACCGTCGACAATGATGGTTTGGCCGGTGACTGCCGGCGAATCCAGAAAGAAGCCAAGCGCGGCGCAGATGTCCCCCGCCCCCGGTCCCCGCCCTGGCGTAGCCGCGGCACGGGCGCGCAGGAACTCATCTTCTGGTTGATCAAAGTCCGGAAGTGTCCATCCGGGACCGATCGCGTTCACGCGCACGCCCGGCGCGAGTGACTGCGCGCCCGTCGTTGTGAAGGCATAAAGCGCCATCTTGGCCAGCGAGTAGGAGAAGTAGTTCGGCGTGAGCCGCCCCACCCGCGTGTCCAGCATGTTCACGATCAATGCCTGTGGGAGCGGGTCGCCGTTGTGATCCTTCGGGGTGGGCGGTGCCTGGCGGGCAAAGTGCTGAGCCAGCACAATTGGAACGCGCAGGTTGCTCTCCATGTGCCGGTCCCAGCTTTCGCGGGTACAGCTCTGCAAGGTGTCATGCTCGAAGATCGAGGCGCTGTTCACAAGCACCGTCAGCGGCCCGCCGAGCGCCTCGGAGGCGCGCTCCACGAGACCCGATGCCGTCGCCTCGTCGAGCAGGTTGGCCTGCATGGGGACCCCGATCCGGCCCGCGCGCTCGACGTCCTGTGCGACCTCCTCGGCCCCGGACGCAGAGCCATTGTAGTGGACCACAACGTCATGGCCCCGGTTCGCAAGGTAGCGCGCCATGGCCGCCCCAAGCCGCCGTCCACCGCCTGTAACGAGTGCGCGTTTCTCCGTCATGCCGCTGCTCCAATCCCGATAACCACCAGATAGGCAATATAGAGCCCGGTGAGCACGACGCCCCATGCGCGCCCGAGATGCCAGTGTAGAAAGACGAAGGGTGCGAGCAGCGCCGATGCTCCCAGCATCACCCAGAAGTCAAATGCAAAGAAGTTCGGGGCGACGGGGATTTCCCCGACAAAGCTCGAGATCCCGATGATCGCCAGCAGATTGAACATATTCGATCCGATGACATTGCCCAGCGCCACGTCAGACTGGCGTCGCAGCGCAGCCATAACTGTTGTGGCAAGCTCAGGCAGGGACGTCCCGATCGCCACGAGCGTCAGCCCGATCACAGTGTCAGAGACACCGATTTCCTCGGCGATGGCGATGGCGGAATCGACAAGGATATCGGCCCCGAGCGGCAGCCCGATCAGGCCGAGGATCAGGAACATCGCGAGCTTCCAGCCCGGCATCTCCGTATCCGCTTCCTCGAGATCCTCTTCCTCGTCGGGCGATCCATTGCGGTGCGCTCGCGCCTCCCGGAAGGTATCGCCCAGCATGATCGCCAGACCGAGCAACAGGATGATCCCGTGCCACCATGTAAAGGGGCCGAAATACGCCAACGCGATGAACACGACACTCGCGACCATCATCATCACGTAGGTCTTGCGGGTATCGCATCCCTCGCTCGACAACCCAGCGATCAGTGCAGGGATCCCCAGAACCAACAGGATGTTGGCCGTATTGGAGCCCACGACATTGCCGAGGGCGAGACCCGCCGCATCGTCCTTGATGGCGGCAATCGAGATGAGCAGCTCTGGCGCCGAGGTTCCGAAGGCCACGATCGTGAGCGACACAAGGAGCGCCGGGATGCCCATACGCAATGCGAGGTTCACAGCGCCCCGCACAAGCGCATCCCCCGCAAGCAGCAAGATCACCAGCCCGAGGCCGGCCATCAGGATATTGACGATCATGGGGGCTTAGGCCTTTCCGCAGGGCAGGGCCCGCGCCCGACCTTGTAGGCGCCGCAATGGCGGCATTTGCCGGGTTTGGACGGCAGCTTGTCCCGCTCCGCCTTGCGCCCCAGTCGACCGGCAGCGCCCGGAAAGCGCAGTTTCCCGAACATCGCAAGCACCGCGATGCCGATCAGGAAGAAGGTGACAATCTTGGTCAGCACCTAGAGGCCATAGCGCGCCCACAGAGCGCGTTCCTCAATGGCATCCGGGATCATGTGCATCGCTTCAAGGCCAAGTCGCTTGAGCAAGGAGCGTCGTTGCCCGAAGACGTTGAACTGGGTCTTGTCACCGAAGCGTTTCTTCATCTCGGGCACGAGGTGGCCAACAGCATCTGCCAACCCGACGTCAATAGCGCGTGCGCCGACCCAGATCTCTCCGGTGAAGAGGTCGGCCTCGGCGTCGATCTTGCCGGCCCGGCGCGTTTTCACATGTTCGATGAAGTTCCCGTAGATCTGTTCCTGAAGGTCGATGAGCCGCGCGACGTCTTCCTCTTTTTCCGGCCGGAAGGGATCGAGGAAGCTCTTTGAGCGGCCGGCGGTATGCACCCGGCGCTCAACCCCGATCCGCCCGATCGCATCGTGAAAGCCGAAGGATGCGGAAATCACGCCGATCGAGCCCACCACAGAGTTCGCATCGACGATAATCTCATCGGCGGCGGCCGCGAGCCAATAGCCGCCCGAGGCCGCGACATCCTCGACGAATGCGATGGTCGGCACCTTCTTCTCTTCCGAGAGCCGCCGGATCCGCGCGCCTATCAGCGACGATTGCGTCGGAGAGCCGCCCGGCGAGTTGATCACCAGCGCCACGGCCTTTGGCTTGCCCTTGCCGAAGGCCCGTTCGAGCAGTGGCGCAAGCCCCGCATCGTTCAACCCGCGCCCACCGGCCGCGATGATTCCATTGAGGCGCACCACGTTCACAATGGGCGGAGACGGGAGGAAGGGCAGATATCGACGCATGAAGCGCCATTTAGGCCCCAGATCACGCACGAACAAGGCAAACCGCCCAAAGTGCCGGAGTTGTTGCCACCCCGCCGAACAAATCCCCGTGCCTCGCGCGCATTTTCCCGGCAGACGCTGGGCGCGGCGGGCATCACTCGTCCGGGTGTTCGCTCTCGTTACGACTGCGCTCATCCTCGCGTGCGCGACGGATCAAATGCTCTGCAAGAGAGGTTCCGGCAGCAACGAACAAGCCAATGCCGATCAGAACATAGCCGATGGTGAAGACCTTGCCGGTGGTCGTCGTCGGGGTGAAATCCCCGTAGCCAACGGTCGCGATGGTCACCGTTGCGAAATAGGCGGCGTCGACAAGCGCCCACCCCTCGACGAAATGATAAAAAACTGTCGCAATCGAGATGACGGTGAACGTGAGGCCGAGCAGGAGCCTTACCTTGGGATCGCGCACGGCATGCGCCACGCCACCAAGGAGCGTCCGAAGAGTGCGAAACGGGTGAAGTCCATTCATGGCGATCTCTTCGCTGACCTGACGCAATGCGCGCACGCTATGTCAGCACCTCCACCCCCACCAGCCTCGAATTGGGGGGCGGCCAGCCCAGCGGCCCGGCCTTTCCACCCTTCCTGCTTCGCCCCGACGCAGGCGCACCCGCCGCATCGATCGGATGCATGACCTTCAAACGCATGCCAGACCATTCTCGGCCGGGTGGCGCACCCAAGCGGGCGATCTTCCCGCCCCTTGCCTCGGCAAGGGGCGGGGTTGCTAGGCCCGTGCCCCGGCCCGTATCGCACCCAGGGTGCTCAACACCTTCGCTTCGATGTCTTCGGCGTTTAGCCCCGCGACGGCATACATGTCCCTCGGGGACGCCTGATCGATGAAGATGTCGGGCAGCACCATGGACCGGAACTTCAGCCCGGTGTCGAACACACCCTCTTCGGCGAGAAGTTGCGCCACGTGGCTCCCGAACCCGCCAACCGCTCCTTCCTCAACGGTAATCAGCGCCTCGTGCTCCGCCGCGAGCGAGAGGATCAGATCCCTGTCGAGCGGCTTGGCAAAGCGCGCATCGGCAATCGTCGGCTGGATGTTCTTGAGCGCGAGGCTATCCGCCGCTTCCTGCACCTCTTTCAGGCGCGAGCCGAAATTCAGAAGCGCGACGCCCCGGCCCTCCCGGATGATGCGCCCTTTGCCGATCTCAAGCGGCACCCCGTGTTCGGGCATCTCGACGCCGACGCCTTCACCGCGCGGGAACCGGAATGAAATAGGCCCTTCCTCATGCGCAACGGCAGTGGCCACCATGTGAACAAGTTCCGCCTCATCGGCGGCCGCCATCACAACAAAGCCGGGCAGGTTTGCCAGATAGGCCGTATCGAACGCACCCGCATGGGTCGCCCCGTCCGCCCCCACAAGACCCGCCCGGTCAATCGCGAAACGCACCGGCAGCCGCTGGATGGCAACGTCGTGCACCACCTGATCGTAGCCGCGCTGAAGGAAGGTGGAGTAGATCGCGCAAAACGGCTTCAGCCCGCCCGCCGCCTGCCCGGCGGCAAAGGTCACCGCATGTTGCTCCGCGATGCCGACGTCAAAACAGCGCGAGGGGAACCGCTCGGCGAATTGCTTGAGGCCCGTACCATCCGGCATGGCCGCCGTCACCGCTGTCACGGTCTCGTCCCGCGCGGCATGGGCGATCAGGCTCTCGGCGAAGACCTTCGTGTAGGACGGCGCGTTCGAAGGTGTCTTCTTCTGCTCGCCGGTCACCACGTCGAACTTCGAAACGCCATGCCCCTTGTCGCGCGCTTCCTCGGCGGGCCCGTAGCCCTTGCCCTTCTTGGTGATCGCGTGGATCAGCACCGGCCCATCCGCCCGCGCCTTCACCGTACGCATCACTGCGAGAAGCTGCTCCATGTCGTGCCCGTCAATCGGCCCGACATAGGAAAAGCCCAGCTCCTCGAAGAGCGTCCCGCCCACCACCGAATGCTTGAGCAGATCCTTGGCGCGCTTCGCGCCCTCGCGGAACGGCTCCGGCAGCAGGCTGACGGCGCCCTTGGCCGCCGCCTTGAACTCCTGGAAGGGCGCGCCCGCGTAGAGGCGCGACAGGTAGCTCGACATCGCCCCCACCGGCGGCGCAATCGACATCTCGTTGTCGTTGAGTACAACGAAGAGGCGCCGGCCCTCGTGGCCTGCGTTGTTCATCGCCTCGTAGGCCATGCCGGCGCTAAGCGCCCCGTCTCCAATCACCGCGACGGCATCGCCCAACGGCGGCTCGCCCCGCGTCTCTGGCCGCCCCCCCAGGTCGCGCGCCGTGGCAAACCCGAGCGCCGCGGAAATCGACGTCGAGGAATGCGCCGCGCCGAACGGATCGTAGGGGCTTTCGGACCGCTTGGTGAAACCGCTCAGTCCGTCCTTCTGGCGCAAGGTGCGGATGCGGTCTCGCCGTCCGGTCAGGATCTTGTGCGGATAGCACTGATGGCTGACATCCCAGATCAACCTGTCCCGCGGGGTGTCGAACACCGCGTGCAATGCGACGGTCAGCTCCACCACGCCCAGGCCCGCACCGAGGTGCCCACCCGTCTGGCTGACGGCACTGATCGTCTCGGCGCGCAACTCGGACGCAACACGCGCCAGATCGTCGTTGGACAGGTGCCGCAGGTTTGCAGGGCTCTGCACCGCATCCAGAAGCGGTGTACTCGGTCTTGGGGTCATGCGTGCGCTGTCCTCTCCCGCGCGAGCGGCGCGGCCTATTTCTCGCGCGCGATAACGAAGTGTGCCGCCTCTCGCAACACCTCCGCCTTTGGGCCAAAGGGATCGAGCGCGGAGCAGGCTTCGTCGACGAGCGCCTCGGCACGCTTGCGCGCACCGTCCAGACCGAGAAGCGAGACAAAGGTCGCCTTGCCTGCGGCGTCGTCCTTGCGCAGCCGCTTGCCGGCGGCCTCGGCATCCCCGGCAACGTCCAAGATGTCGTCGGCAATCTGGAAGGCAAGGCCCAGCGCCTCGGCATAGCGTCGCAGCGGCAAGGGATCTTCCCCCGCGATCACCGCGCCGGCCTCGCCCGACCACCGGATCAACGCGCCCGTCTTGGCCGCCTGCAATGCTTCGATCTCCTGCAGGCTCAACGGCGCGGGCGCAGTTTCCGCGGCCATGTCAAGCGCCTGCCCCAGGACCATCCCACGCGCCCCCGCCGCCTCGGCCAGACTGGCAACCAGCTGCACCCGCCGCTCCGGTCGGGGCGCGGCCTCATCCCGGGCGAGAAGCTCGAAGGCGAGGCAATGCAGCGCATCCCCGACGAGCACGGCCGTGGCCTCGTCCCACTTGATGTGAACGGTCGCGCGCCCGCGGCGTAAATCGTCATCGTCCATCGCTGGCAGATCGTCATGCACGAGCGAATAGGTGTGGACCGCCTCGACCGCCGCCGCCGCGAAGCGCGCCATGTCCGCGCCGACCCCAAACAGCGCCGCCCCTTCGATCACAAGGAACCCGCGCAGGCCCTTGCCACCCTCCAGCGCGTACGCCATCGCCTCCACGACAGGCACCTGCGCAAACCGCGCAAGTTCTTCCAAGAGCAGCGCATGTACCTCGTGCGACGCCGCGGTCAGACGCGTCTCGAACGGCGCGTCGCGAACATCCGTCCCGGCCATCGCGCTACCCATCGAGCGGTGTCGCGCCGGCGGCCTTCCCGCTCGCATCGGTCGTGATCTGCTCGACCTTGGCCTCGGCTTCCTTGAGCTTGGCCGCACATTGCTTGCGCAGGGCATCCCCGCGCTCGAAGAGCGCGATGGACCGCTCCAGCGGAACCTCGCCGCCCTCCAACTGGCCAACGACGCTCTCGAGCTCCGCCATCGCGGCCTCAAAGCTCATCTCTTCGACAGGTGTGTCGCTCATTCCCGTTGCCCCCGTTGCACCAGAACCTCCACATGCGCCGCCACGCTCGACGCGAGCGCGGCCAGATCGTACCCGCCCTCGAGCACAGAGACCACACGCCCCACGCCCGATGCCCCCTCGGCGGTCCGGTCCGCGATGTCGCAGAGCCGCTCGGTGACCCACGCGAAGTCCGGCTCGCGCAGCCCCAGTTGCGCAAGCGGATCGTCGGCATGCGCGTCGAAGCCTGCGGACAGAAGGATCAGCTGCGGCGCGAATTCCTCCAGAATAGGGAACACGTGATCCTCGTAGGCGCGCCGAAAACCGGCGCCAGCGGTCCCGGGGGCCAGCGGCACGTTGACGATCGTGCCATGGGCCCCCGTTTCGTGCCGATCCCCCGTGCCGGGCCAGAGCGGCATCTGATGGGACGAGACAAAAAGCGCGCGCGGCTCGTCCCAAAGCAGATCCTGCGTCCCGTTGCCGTGGTGCACATCGAAATCCACCACGGCAACCCGCTCCAGGCCATGCAGATCGAGTGCCCGCTTCGCCCCGATCGCAACCGACCCGAACAGACAGAACCCCATCGGCGTTTCGCGTTCCGCGTGATGTCCGGGCGGGCGAATGGCGCAAAACGCATTCGAAACGTCGCCCGCCAGAACCGCGTCGACCGCCGCACCGACGGCTCCCACCGCCCGCAGTGCCGCCTCCAGCGACCCCGACATCACGTGGGTATCGGCATCGAGCGCCCGACTGCCCGAAGTCGGTATCGCCGCCTCGATCTCGGCCACGTAGCTCTCGGGATGGCACCGCAGAAGCTCCGCGCGCTCCGCCTTCGGCGCCTCCCGCCGTTCCAGCGCTCCGATGCCGGCAAGAGCTTCCGCCACCGCCTCCAGCCGCGCAACGCGCTCAGGATGTCCCGGTGGCGTCACATGCCCCATACAGGCCTCGTGGCCAAACACCGCCGTCGACATCCCGCGCCCGCCTTCCCTGCTTCTTCTTGCTCAAAATACCGCCGCCGGAGGCGTCCCACCGCTCCGCCAGGGCCAGATCTCTCAGCTGCGCGCCTTAGTCAGGCGCCAGCATGTAGCCCGCGCCACGCACCGTCTGCAGGTAGCGCGGCTGCCGTGGATCTTCCTCGATCTTGCGCCGCAGTCGCGTGATCTGAACATCCACCGCCCGCTCTTGCGCGCCTTCGCCCTCGCGACCGCCGTCTCGCCCAAGATCAGCGACGAGCTGCGCCCGGCTCAACGCCTCGCCAGGCCGGGCCGAGAAGATCCGCATCAGGGCCGATTCCGTCGCCGTGAGCCGAATAGGGTCGTCGCCGCGCCACATCTCCCCTTTCTCGATGTCGTACCGTACAGGCCCGAGATAGAGCACCTTCGGGCCCGCAGGCCCGTTCGGCTCGGCAGGGACGCGCCGCAGGATCGCATTGATCCGCAACAAGAGCTCCTTGGGCTCAAAGGGCTTGGGCAGATAGTCGTCGGCCCCGGCCTCGAGCCCGGCGATCCGGTCCCCGGTCTCGCCCTTCGCGGTCAAAAGCAGGATCGGCGTCGCGATTTCCTGGCGCAGGGACGCGGTCAGCGCGAGACCATCCTCCCCCGGCATCATCACATCCAGCACCAGCAGATCGAATTCCAGCCCCGAGAGTAGCCGCCGCGCCTGCGCGGCATCGCGCGCGGCGGATACCAGAAAGCCGTGCCGCATCAGGAACTTCTGCAGGAGCCCCCGGATGCGCGCGTCGTCATCCACGATCAGCAGATGCGCATCAGCCGGTTCGACGTCCAGCGCGGGGCGCTGGGCGCGGGCTGAGTCTGCGGTCAAATCAAGGTCACTCATCGTCCACTCTCCGAGATCCGATGGTATCGCCGCCGCATCTCGGGGTCCATCATCTCTTCCAATACCGTGCGGAAGCCCGCCACGGCTTCCGGCCCGGCGCTGCGAAACGCCCGGCGCATCCGCTTGGATTGCGCGTCCGAGAGCTCCCGCTCCAGCGTCGACCCGGCCTGCGTCAGGTGCAACCGCCGCTCGCGCTTGTCGAGCGCGCCGACACGGCTGTCCACCAGACCGTCCTCTATCAGACGGCGCAAGACACGGTTGAGCGACTGCTTCGTGACCCCGAGGGTCGCCAGAAGAGTGTTCACGGTGGATCCCGGCGTACGATGAATGAAATGCAGCGCGCGATGGTGCGCCCGCCCGTAGCCACGCTCCTCGAGGATCCTGTCCGGGTCCGCGGTGAAGCCCCGGTAGGCGAAAAACATCGCCTCGATGGCCTTGCGCAATTGCTCGTCGGTCAGAAACAGCAGCGTCTCGCCCGATTGCGCCATGCCTCCTGGCCCGTCCGCCATGTTCTGTCCTCCCGAACCGCCCCGGTTTCCCATTGAATATTATGTCAGCCTTGTTGACATTGCTAGGGGCCGATGATAGCCCCGGTCAGATTTTGCGCAACTTTATGGCCGAAACGGTCATATAATGCGCAACTAATGAAAAGTTCGCACCTGCTATTTGGCGGGGCGACGTGTCAGGAAAGGAGACGCACCATGGCTGCCGGCTATGATGATCGGGATGGCATGATCTGGATGGATGGCGCGCTGGTACCCTGGCGCGATGCCAACGTTCACATCCTGACACACGCGATGCACTACGCGTCATCGGTCTTCGAGGGCGAGCGTGCCTACAACGGCACGATTTTCGAGTCGCGCAAGCACTCCGAGCGTTTGCACGCGTCCGCCAGGATGATCGACTTCGAGATCCCCTGGACTCTCGACGAGATCGAAGCCGCCAAGTACGAGGTGATGAAGGCCAATGGCCTGTCCGATGCCTATGTCCGCGCGGTCGCGTGGCGCGGCTCGGGCGAAGACATGGGGGTCTCCTCGGCGCGCAACCCCGTGCGCATGGCCGTCGCGGCCTGGGAATGGGGCAACTACTATGGCGACGCCAAGACCAAGGGCGCGAAGCTCGACATCTCGAAGTGGAAGCGTCCGAGCCCCGAAACGATCCCCAGCCACGCCAAGGCCGCCGGTCTCTACATGATCTGCACCATGTCCAAGCACGCGGCAGAGGCGAAGGGTTGTTCTGACGCAATGATGATGGATTACCGCGGCTTCGTTGCCGAGGCGACCGGGGCCAACGTGTTCTTCGTCAAGGACGGCGAAGTGCACACGCCGACGCCGGATTGCTTCCTCAACGGCATCACGCGCCAGACCGTGATCGGCATGCTCAAGGATCGCCAGATCAAGGTTCACGAGCGTCACATCGAGCCCGCGGAAATGGAAAGCTTTCAGCAATGCTGGCTGACCGGCACGGCCGCCGAGGTGACCCCGGTCGGCGAGATCGGTCCCTATTCTTTCGAGGTCGGTGCCCTAACGCGGGATATCTCCGGCTCATACGAAACGCTCGTCCGGTCCTGAGCCCAGTCACGGCCCTGCACCGCGCGCCGACCTTGCCCTTCTGCCTGAAGGGGCGGTCGGCGCTTGCCAGCCCGGTTGTGCATTAAGAGTGCCTTCAGTGTTGCAGCGTAAACTCCGGCGAAATGATCGGAGTGCGCATGTCAACGTCGTCGTCGTCATCGTCCATTTCCTACGCGATCCTGATCGCGGCTCTTGTGGCGTCGCCATCAGTGATTGCGCGCACGATCCACGAAATCACCGGGGATCCGCTCTGGCGCTGGCTCGCGATTGACGAGCAGGGCCTCGCCACCTCGGAGACCTCTATCGAGTCAGACGGCCCTTACGTGCAGATCCAGCTGGTCTGGCGTGGCCCCGACAGCAAGTTCGATACACCGAAGGAAGCCGCACTGGCGCTGCGCCGCGCGTTCGAGGCCAAGGGTATCGAGCCCTTCATCGCCGTCTTCGACGCAAGCGCTGCTGACAACGCGGACGCGAACACCACGGTCGCCTTGCGCGCCGGCACAAACCAGTTTGGCCCGTTTCCGATCTGGGATACGTCGCGCCATGTTCAGCCCGCAGTCCTCGCGGCCGAACTCGCCTTTCGCCCCACCGGGGGGGAGCAGCACCGCTGGTAAAGCCGTGCGGGGCCGCGTCGCGGTAATACAACAGCACGCTCTCGCGCCCCGTCACCCGGCGGGTTCGCATTAGCGCAGCATGGGCCTCACCGACGCTGCGCGTGCGCGTCACTCCGCGAGCGCCCGGCACGACCATCCAGGAAACGATTTTGCACCACCCGCCGAAGCGGGGCGGTGCACACGAAGGGGCTAGGCCTCGAACCCGCGTTCGATTCGCAAATAAGCTCTCAGCCGGTGCGCGGGATCATACGGCCCCTTGGCGCGGCGCCGGAATTCGGCATAACGAACCGCGTTTCGATCGATCTCGGGCGATTGCGCTCGCGCTGCGCGTGCGTACCGCAGGATCGGCGCATCGGCCCGTCCGCGGGGTTGGTCGAGAATGTGCTTTGCCATCAAGTCCTCCTCCAATCACGTCCAAGTATACATGATTCGCCCCGTTGGTCTTGGATTCTGGCCTAGCGCCGCAGGGTCGGTGGCGCAGACCCGCTGGTTCCGGCGAGCCGCGAGACCGCCCAGCGCGCGGCGTCCCGCACGGTTTCGTCCGCATCTTCAACCAGGCGCTCCGCCACCTCCAGCAAATCCGGCCGACCGGAATTTCCGATTGCATAGAGAACGTTGCGCACAAACCGGTCGCGTCCGATCCGTTTGATCGGAGACCCGGAAAACCGCGCCCGGAAGCCCGCATCGTCAAGCAAAGCCAACCCGGCGAGGGGCGGCGCATCCAGATCCCCCCGCGCAGCGTAGCGCGTCTCCCGCGCGGCAACGGCGAACTTGTTCCACGGGCAAACGGCGAGACAATCGTCGCATCCGTAGATCCGGTTTCCCAGTTTGGCGCGCAACTCCTCGGGAACCGGCCCACGGTGCTCGATCGTGAGGTAGCTGATGCATCGCCGTGCATCGAGCTGGAACGGCGCGGGAAACGCATCCGTCGGGCAGACATCGAGGCAGGCGCGGCAGGTTCCGCAATGCTCGATCTCGGGCGGATCGGGCGGAAGGTCAGCAGCGGTGTAAATGCAGCCGAGAAAGAACCAGTTCCCGAGATCGCGCCCCAGAAGGTTTGTGTGTTTGCCCTGCCAGCCCAGCCCGGCCGCCTGCCCCAGCGCCTTTTCCGGCACCGGCGCGGTATCGACGAAGACCTTCACCTCGCACCCGGCCTCGGCCACCAGCCAGCGTGCGACCCGCTTCAGCCGTTTCTTGACCAGATCATGGTAATCGCGCCCCCGTGCATAGACAGAGATCGTCCCCGCCTCCGGCTGCGCGAGCGGCGCCATGGGGTCGGTCTGTGGCGTGTAGGGTTCGGCCAGCATCACGATGGACCGCGCCTGCGGCCAAAGCTGCGCGGGATCCCCCCGCCACGCCATCCGCTCCGCCATCCAGCCCATTTGCCCATGATACCCGAGCGCCACGAAGCGCTCCAATCGCTCCGGCATTTGCGGGACAGCATCCGGGCGACAAACCCCGACCCGCGCAAATCCCTCATCGAGGGCCACGCGCGTGAGGGCAGTCTTGAGTCCGGTCGGCTCCATGGCGCGCACGGTAAGGCGCCATGGACCAATGCGATAGGCCTAGAGGAAGCCTTCGTTCGACAGCGACTGGATCTGGGCGTTACCCTGCAGATCGACCACGCAGAGCCACGGCGCAGCCTCTTCGCCCACGGTCATGCGCACGATGCTGTTGAGTTCCTGCGACTCGGAACTGGTGATATTGACCGTCGGATTGTTGGTCTCGAACATCACCTCCGTCCGGCATGCGGCCTGCGCCTCGGCAGACGCGGGCGGGGGCGGCTCGGGCACACAGGCACCAAGGGCAACGAGGCCGACAAAGACGGCCGGAAGCACGGGTTTCATAGCGAGAAGTCTCCTTGCAGTGGGCGCCGGTGCGAATCCGGCCACACCAAAGAGCTTAATGGAACCGCACCGCGTTCGTGTAGGCCCATCTGACGACGGGACCCCCAAGCCCCGGCCACACTCCAGAGCAAGTTGTGCGTTTGCGCCCCACGGCGGGACCAATGACACTCAATCTCATCACCAAGCAGTGCGCGACGTTCACCTCAGGTTTTCACCAGCAACGCCAGCCCATCGCCAGTGGCGGTGGCAGCTTCGGGCGTCAGGCGCGGGGCAACGTGGGGAGGCGGCACTCCCAGGTCTCGCGCCAACCTCAGAAATCCAGATCCGAATAGTGCGGCGGCTGCGGAAATCCCGGGACCTGATCGGCAAGGATGCTCCGGAACGCCGGGCGCGACTTGATCTTGGCGTACCAGTCCTTGACGTTGTCCGACCGCGTCCAATCCACGTCAGAGATGTAATCCAGCGCGGAAAGATGCGCCGCGGCGGCGAAATCCGCGAGCGTCAGGCTGTCGCCCGCCAGCCAGCGCCGCTGGTCGAGAAGCCAATGCATGTAGTCGAGGTGGTACTTGATGGCGCGGGCGCCCGCCTTGACGTTCTTGCTCTCGGGAAAGCCGGATTTCATGATCTTCTTGTTCACCCGCTCGTAGAGCAGATTGGCGGTCACCTCGTGGTGAAACTTGTCATCGAACCACTGGCAGATCCGGCGCACCTCGTAGCGTTCCTTGGGATCAATGGGCATCAGCCGCGGCTCGGGCACCGTGTCGTCGAGGTATTCGCAGATGGCCTGGCTTTCCGCCATCGCCATGCCGTCCAACCGCAGGACAGGGACCTTCCCGGCCGGGTTCCGGCGCAGAAAGTCTGCCTCGCGCTCCCAGTACCGCTCTTCGACGAGTTCCACCTCGATGCGTTTTTCCCCCAGAACGAGGCGCACCTTTCGGCAGAATGGCGATAGCGGCACATGATAAAGGCGGGTCATCTGTCCCTTTCCACTTGCTATAAGCCAGTCTCTTGCAGGCTCCTTGGGGCTAATTCAATCTTCAAAACAGGACGCGCGCCCATCATTGGCAATCGTGGCAGCGCCGTCGCGGATCGAGGCGGCCCGGCGCTGAAGCCAGGGGCTTGGGTTGGCGGCATCCCGCGCTTTCGGGTTGGGAAGAACGGCGGCGAGGCGGGCGGCCTGCACTGCGCTCAGATCCGCGGCGGATACACCGAAGTAGCTCTGCGCGGCCGCTTCGACGCCGAACACCCCTTCGTCGAACTCGGCGACGTTCAGGTAGACCTCGAGGATGCGCCGCTTGCTCCACACCAGCTCGACCGCCGGTGTGAGCATTGCCTCGATGGCCTTGCGCATCCAGCTCCGCCCCTGCCAAAGGTACACGTTCTTGACGGTCTGCTGGCTCAGGGTCGATGCGCCGCGTTGCGCACCCTCGTCCAGCGCATCGCGGATCGCCGCCATGTCGAACCCCCAATGCAGGCAGTAATTCGCATCCTCCGCAGCGACGGCCGATCGGGACATCACTGGCGCGATCTGGTCCATGGGCACCCAGGCCCGTTCGATCTCGCCGAGGCGGCGCTGCTCGGCCCACATGGTGTGCGTGATCGGAGGATTGAGCATAGCAAAGGTGAGCACCCCCACAGTGATCAGCACCAACGGAACGACGATCACCCACCGGATCGCGCGACGCAGCCACAGGGACGCGCGCATCAAGAGCCCGGGGCGCTCCGGCGCCTTGCGCCGCCCGCGAACTGCGCCCTTGACCTTGGCGTCCGGACTTTTGCGCCCGCTCTTTCTTGCCTGCTTAGCCACGCGGGCGTTCTACCGTGCCGCGCGAGACGCCACAAACGAAGAAACGGACTAAAGGCGTGATGCGGAGATTTGCTCTAGGGAACCGGGGCAACATCCCCGGCGCGGCGCGTGATACCCTACGCCAACACCGGCAAGCACACGATGCTCACGCCATGTCGGCGGCTTCACCGCAGGGCGCGCGGCGCAGGCAGGGGCGTCGCCTTGGGTCAGATCTCCGAAGCGGCCATCAGCGGCTGTGCGCGGATCTCCTCACGCTCATGCAAAAGCGCCTGCCGCAGTGCAAGAGGAAGGCCCGAGAGCTCGGGGCTGTTGAAGAAGAGGCGCCGCAGCAAGCGCGCTTTCGGCGTTTCCCTGTGCAGCCAGTCACGTTCGCCGGGCTCAAGGTCCGTGTCATAGGCCATGGCGACGAGGCGGTACGGGCTCAGGCTTTCCCAGGTATAGACCTCTTCGGTCTCTCTCCACGGCTTGGTCGGTCCCAACGCATGGATGAAGGCGGGCGTTCCGCGAACGGCATTCAAGGCGCGCGCCCACGGCCGATATCCCGTCTTCCGCAAGCACTGCGCGATATCGATGCTCTCCAAAACGAACGCGAGCGGAAGGTGCGCGAAATCGGTGCTCCCAAGGAGAGCGCCCAAAATGGCCTCGTCGGATTGGAACGCGAGCGGCCGATTGATGCCTTCGAGCTCACGCGCACGCATGTAAGCGTCTGATTGCAAAATCCGCTGCCACTCCAGCAAGAGCGGGCGATGAAGCGGGCCGAAGCGAATGAGACCGGCGTTGATCAGTGTCTCGGGCAGGTCTGTCCGGGGCTCGCGCCCCAGGTCGAGCGCCCGCTCCACGCAGTCACTGCCGAGAAGCATGCGCGGCGCTGTTGCGATCACCAGCGCATCTTCCGGAGCATCAGTCAGGGACCGCGGCAGCTTGTTGGCGAGGATGATATCGGCATCGATCCAGCACGGCCGTTCGATGCCGTTGTCCATCAGCCAAATGAGAAGCTCTGGCTTGATGTCCCACTCGACGCCTTTCGGCTCGGGCGCCGGGTGCACGACGACATTCGGCCGCGCGTCGAACCAGGCCACCAGAGCCGACGGCAAGGGCGCGGTGAAGAGATGGAGCGCAGATTCCGGCGCGTGGCGCTCAAGACTGAGCGCCAGGAGCTTCAGGGCCACGAAATCCGTGGCCCTGCTCTCGAATGCGCAAAAGTCGATGCGAGTGCTCACTCCGCAGGGACCGCCGTTTCTTCGATGCCAAGGGGATGTGGCAACTTGCCAAGCATCTCCTTGGGACAGACCTGCAGGAAGTTGCCACGCTCAAGATCCCAATGCTGCAGGATATCGGCGGCCAGCAGGCTGCCCGTCTCGGCGGCATGGCGTTCGATGAGCCCTTTCAGCTCGGCCTCCCAGTGGGGTTGCGTGACCGGGCAGATGACGAGCGTCTCCATGTTCATCATGTCTGCGGCCTCACCATCCGGATCGTGCAGATAGGCCATGCCACCGGTCATGCCCGCACCAAAGTTGGCGCCGATCTGGCCGAGGATGACAGCGACACCGCCTGTCATATACTCACATCCGTTGGAGCCGCAGCCCTCGACAACCACACGCGCACCGGAGTTGCGCACCGCGAAGCGCTCACCGGCACGGCCCGAAGCAAAGAGATACCCATCGGTCGCCCCGTAGAGAACGGTATTGCCGATAATGACATTCTCATGCGCCTTGAGCGGCGAGGCCATCGGCGGGCGCACAACGATGGTGCCGCCCGAAAGCCCCTTGCCCACGTAATCGTTCGCGTCGCCCGACACCTCCAACTTCAGGCCCGGTGCCGCGAAGGCGCCGAGGGACTGGCCCGCCGAACCTGTCAGCTTGACGTGCAGGTGGTCAGGCTGGAGCGGGTTGCGCATGCCGAACCGCTGAACGATGTGGCTCGACGTCCGCGTTCCGATGGTGCGCAGCGTATTTTGCACCGCATAGCTCAGCTGCATCTTTTCGCCGTCCTGCAGGAAGCGCGCGGCGTCCTTGACGATCTCGGAGTCGAGCGTATCCGGCACCTTGTTGCGCGGCTTGTCTCGGTTGTACGTGATCTCGGCCGCGCCATCGACGGTGATGAGCATCGGGTTGAGATCGAGATCATCGAGATGCGCCGAGCCACGGCTGACCTGCATCAAGAGGTCCGCGCGGCCGATCACCTCGTCGAGCGACCGCGCCCCGATCTGGGCGAGGATCTCGCGCACTTCGGTGGCGTAGAAGGTGATGAGGTTCACCACCTTGTCCGCGTTGCCGGTGAACTTGGCGCGCAGCCGCTCATCCTGCGTACACACGCCCACCGGGCAGGTGTTGGACTGGCACTGACGCACCATGATGCACCCCATCGCGATGAGGGCGGCGGTGCCGATGCCGTATTCCTCGGCCCCCATCATCGCGGCCATGACGATGTCCCGTCCCGTGCGCAAGCCGCCATCGGTGCGCAGCGTCACCCGCTCGCGCAGCTTGTTCATGGCGAGCACTTGGTGCGCTTCGGTCAGCCCCATCTCCCACGGCAGACCCGCGTACTTGATCGACGTTGCGGGAGAAGCGCCGGTGCCACCGTTGTGACCGGAGATCAGGATGACGTCCGCTTCGGCCTTGGCCACGCCGGCGGCAATCGTGCCGACGCCGGAGGATGCAACGAGCTTCACCGTCACCTTGGCGCGCGGATTGATCTGCTTGAGATCGTAGATCAGCTGCGCGAGGTCTTCGATCGAGTAGATGTCGTGATGCGGCGGGGGCGAGATCAACGTCACGCCGGGCGTCGAATGGCGCAGACGGGCGATAAGCTCGGTGACCTTCATGCCGGGCAGCTGGCCGCCCTCGCCGGGCTTGGCGCCCTGGGCGACCTTGATCTCCAGCTCCTCGCAATGGTTGAGGTATTCCGCCGTCACGCCGAAGCGGCCGGAGGCGACCTGCTTGATTTTCGCCGACGGGTTGTCGCCGTTGGGCTCGGGCACGAAATGCGCCGGATCTTCGCCGCCCTCACCGCTATCGGACTTCGCGCCAATGCGGTTCATGGCGACGTTGAGCGTCTTGTGCGCCTCCGGGCTGAGCGCGCCGAGCGACATGCCCGGCGTCACAAAGCGCTTGCGGATCGAGGTAATACTCTCGACCTCCTCGATGGGCACGGGTTTGCCGAGCGGCTTGAAGTCCATCAGATCGCGCAGGTGGATCGGAGGGTTCGCGCGCATCTTGGCGCTGAACTGCTTCCACATCTCGTAGGACGCGCGGTCACACGCCGCTTGCAGCAAGTGCATCGACGTCGCTTCCCACGCATGGGTCTCGCCCGAGCGGCGCGCCTTGTAGAAGCCGCCGATCGGCAGCACATCCGCGCCGCCGCGCCAGCCGCGGGCGTGCACTTCCTCGACCTTCTTCTGGATGCCGCCGATCCCGATGCCGGAGATCCGCGAGATCATGCCGGGGAAATACTCCGCCACCATGGCGCGCGACAGGCCGACCGCCTCGAAGTTGAGCCCACCGCGGTAGGACGAGATCACCGAGATCCCCATCTTCGACATGATCTTGAGAAGGCCCGCATCGACCGCCTTTCGGAACCGGGCGACGGCCTCCGTCAGCGGGCCGTCGAGCAAGCCGCGCTCGATCCGGTCGGCGAGGCTGTCTTCGGCGAGGTAGGCGTTGACCGTAGTTGCGCCGCACCCGATCAGGACGGCGAAATAGTGCGGATCAATGCATTCGGCCGAGCGGACATTGAGCGAGCAGAACGTCCGCAGGCCCTTCTGCGTGAGCCAGCTGTGGACGGCAGATGTCGCCAGGATCATCGGCATGGCGACCTTGGCGTCGCCCTGGTGCTGGTCCGTCAGAACGATGTGGCCCGCGCCGGAGCGCACGGCCTCTTCGGCCTCGGCCCGGATCCGCTCCAGCCCATCGCGCAGCGCGCTGCCACCCTCCCCCGCGGGGAAGGTACAATCGAGCTCTGCCCCCGGCGCGCCGAAATTCTCGACGAGCTTGTCGAACTGGGCATTGCCGACGAACGGGCTGTCGAGCACGATGATCTCGGTCTGCGAACTGTCCTCGTCGAGCACGTTCTTGAGGTTGCCGAACCGCGTCTTGAGGCTCATCACGCGGTATTCGCGCAGCGAGTCGATCGGCGGGTTCGTCACCTGGCTGAAGTTCTGCCGGAAGAAGTGGCTGAGGGGGCGATACTTCTCGGACAGCACGGCGGACGGCGTGTCATCCCCCATCGAGGCGAGCACTTCCTTGCCATCCTCGGCCATCGGCGCGAGCACCTGCTCCAGCTCCTCCAGCGAATAGCCCGCCGCGATCTGCCGCTTGCGCAGCTCCGCGCCGGAGAAGAGCGGCTTTTCCGTCGCCTCCGCCAGCACATCATCCAGCTCGGCGATCTTGCCGACCCACGCACCGAAGGGCTGGGCGGCGGCGAGCTTATCCTTGATCTCGACGTCGTGGTAGAGCTTGCCGTCTTCCATATCGACGGCGATCATCTGGCCCGGGCCCAAAGCGCCCTTCTCGACGACTGTGGCTTCGTTGGTCGGCACCATGCCCACCTCGGAGCCCGCGATCAGCAGCCCGTCGCCCGTCACGACGTAGCGCATCGGGCGCAGGCCGTTGCGATCGAGACCGCCGCAAACCCAGCGGCCATCGGTCATCGCCAGAGCGGCGGGGCCGTCCCACGGCTCCATCACCGAGTTGACGTAGGAATACATGTCGCGCCAAGCCTGCGGCAGCTCCACAGCCTGCTTGGACCAGCTCTCCGGAACCAGCATCGTCTTGGCCATCGGCGCGCTGCGCCCCGCCCGCACCAGCACCTCGAAGACGGCATCCAGCGCGGCGGAGTCCGACGAGCCCTGGGCGATCACCGGCTTGATGTCGTCGGCCATGTCGCCGAACGCGCCCGAAGTCATGCGGATCTCGTGGCTCTTCATCCAGTTGGTGTTGCCCTTCAGCGTGTTGATCTCGCCGTTGTGAGCCAGCATGCGGAAGGGCTGGGCGAGCCACCATTGCGGGAACGTGTTCGTCGAATAGCGCTGGTGGTAGATCGCAAAGGCGCTCTCGAAGCGATCGTCCTTGAGGTCGGGATAAAACTCCGCGACGTCCTGGGCGAGAAACATGCCCTTGTAGATGATCGACCGGCACGACAGCGAGCAGATGTAGAAATCCGGCACGCGCGCGGCCACAGCGGCCTTCTCGATGCGGCGGCGGATGACGTAGAGCTCGCGCTCGAACGTCTCTTCATCAACGCCCTTGGAGTTCGCGATCAGGATTTGTTCGATCTCGGGCCGGGTGGCGTTGGCCTTTTCGCCCAGCACAGCAACATCGACCGGCACGTGGCGCCAGCCATAGATGTAGTAGCCCATGCGGAGGACTTCGGTCTCCACAATCGTCCGCGCCGTCTCTTGTGCGCCGAAATCGACTCGCGGCAGGAAGATCTGACCGACGGCGATCCGGTGATCCATGTCCGGCTCGTGCCCGGTGCGGCGGATCTGGTCATAGAAGAACGGCACCGGAATCTGCACATGGATGCCCGCGCCATCGCCTGTCTTGCCATCGGCATCGACGGCGCCGCGGTGCCAGACGGCCTTCAGCGCGGCGATGCCGTCTTCGACAACCTTGCGGGACTTCTTGCCGTCGAGCGACACGACAAGCCCGACGCCGCACGAGCTGTGCTCGTCGGCTTCGCGGAACATGCCGTTCTCTTCCATCCAGCGGCGCTTTTCGGCTTCGGCGGCGGCCCAGTTGGCGTCATAGGTCGTCATGGCAAATCCCCCTCGATGTGGCGGTTCGTTGCTTCAAATTCGGCGCGCGTCTTGCGCCGGTGATCCCCGCCCAGCGGCGCATAGGCCGGGGCGCGGTCGGTGTAGATTTCGGAAATCAGCGGAAAGTCCGCTGCTCCGTCGAAGAGCCCTGGCATCAGCTCGTAGGGCGAGGCGTCGCTGTCGGTGTCGCGCAGCCACAGATGCGTTCCGCAGCGCGAGCAGAAGACCCGTTCGGAGAAGGGGGTCGAGGCAAACCGCGTGACATCGCCCGTGACCGACACAGCCTCGGGCTCTGCCAGGAAGGCGCCCCAGATCGTCCCGTTCCAGCGCTGGCAGATCCGGCAATGGCAGACCCCGACCGCCCCGAGATGGGAGCCTTCCACGCGGATCGACACCGCGCCGCAGAGGCAATGCCCCTCGATCGCGTCGTGCTTGCGATAGGCTTCGACCCACGACTTGTCCGCGCTCTCGCTCATTCCGGCGCGTCCGCGTTTGCACTGGCGACCATCGCCAGCATATCGGCCTCGGTCATGGTCTTGCGCGCACCCGTGAAGGCGTAGCAGGCCGGTTTTGCGTCGATATAGACCTCCGACTCGAACGCGAGCCCGTCGAAGCTGTCGAGCGAACCGGCGCTGAGCGCATACATCCCGTGCATCGGGCCGGGCGCCGTAAGACGCCAAAAGAGCGACGAGCCGCAGGTCGCGCAAAACCCGCGCTCCGCCCACTCGGACGAGGCATAGGTCTTGACCGTATCGCCGGCCTCCCAGACGACCGCCTCGGCGGGCAGCTGGACACCCAGCTCGACCCCGCCGCTGAACTTGCGGCACATCTCGCAATGGCACGCCCCAAAACTCTGGGGTGGCTCGGACAGGCGGTAGCGCGCGGCTCCGCACAAACACCCTCCCGTGCCAGGGTTCACTTCGGCCATCGGGTTACTCCGCGGCGATGGTGGTGCGGTCGGCAAAGCGCGCGAGGATCGCATCCGCCGCCTCGCGGCCGTCGCGGATCGCCCAGACGACAAGGCTCGCGCCACGCACGATGTCGCCCACCGCGTAGACCCCGTCGAGCGCCGTCTCATGACTGCGGAAGTCGGCCTTGACGGTGCCCCAGCGCGTGACCTCAAGCTCGGGCTGATCCCAGAGCGACTGCAGCTCCTCGGGCTCGAACCCGAGCGCCTTGATCACGAGGTCGGCCTCTTCGATGTAGTCCGCGCCCTCGATCACTTCGGGCGCCTGGCGCCCCGTCGCGTCCGGCGCCCCAAGCCGCATCTTCTGGACCATAACGCCCGTGACAGTGCCCGCCTCGTCGGTGAAGCCCTTGGGCGCGGTCAGCCACTCGAACTGGACGCCCTCTTCCTCGGCATTGGCCACTTCGCGCTGCGAGCCGGGCATATTGGCCCTGTCCCGGCGGTAGAGACACTTCACGCTCTTGGCCCCCTGGCGGATGGCAGTGCGCACACAATCCATCGCCGTGTCACCGCCGCCGATCACAACAACGCTGCGCCCCTCGGCATCGAGCTCACCGCTGTCGAACTCCGGCACCGCGTCGCCAAAGCTCTTGCGGTTGGAGGCGGTCAGGAAATCGATGGCGCGCACCACGCCTGCCGCGCCGACACCCGGCGCGTTGAGGTCACGGCTCTTGTAGACACCCGTCGCGATGACGACGGCGTCGTGCTTCTCGCGGATCTCGGCAAAGGTGATGTCGTCGCCGACGTTGCAGTTCAGCTCAAACGTCACGCCGCCCTGCTCAAGCTGGGCGTTGCGGCGCATCACCACCTCTTTCTCCAGCTTGAACCCTGGGATGCCGTAGGTCAGCAGGCCGCCGGACCGGTCATACCGATCGTAGACGGTCACCTGGACCCCCTGGCGGCGCAGCACGTCCGCCGCAGCCAGCCCGCCGGGTCCGGCACCGATGATCCCGACGCTTTCGGGGCGCTCCTGCGCCGGCTTGATCGGCTGGACCCAGCCTTCTTCCCACGCTGTATCGGTGATGTACTTTTCGACCGCGCCGATCGTTACGGTGCCGTGGCCGGATTGCTCGATGACGCAATTGCCCTCGCACAGGCGGTCCTGCGGGCAGATGCGGCCGCAGATCTCCGGGAAGGTGTTGGTCGATTGGCTGATCTCGTAGGCTTCCTGCAGCCGCCCTTCGGCCGTCAGGCGCAGCCAATCGGGAATGTTGTTGTGCAGCGGACAGTGCGACTGGCAATAAGGCACGCCGCATTGCGAGCACCGCGCGGATTGTTCAGCGGCCTTTTCGCGGGCATATTCGCCATAGATTTCCTGGAAGTCCTGCGCACGCAGATCAGGCGGACGCTTCTCGGGCATCTGCTTGTCGACGGTCACAAACTGCAGCATGCGGTTCTGCGACATGGGCGTTCTCCCTCTCTCCGAGCGGCCCCATTACAGCACCCACAATCCGAAATAAAGTCAAAACTTCTGACCTAAATACGACTTTCTGCAAGTGCCAGTCAGGCAAAAAGCAACGTATGCGCGAAAATTAGGGCAGTGTTACTGACGCAAATGACCGGTTTCCGCCCGCTTGGCCCTGCCCTATACGGCGCGGGGGCAATCTGGCGGGGTCAATGACGCTATTCCACCTTCTTCTTGTGGCCGTGATTCAGGGCGTGACGGAGTTTCTTCCGATCTCGTCGTCCGGCCACCTTGCCCTTCTTCCGCAACTGACCGGCCTGCAAGACCAGGGGCTGACGATCGACGTTGCCGTGCATGTCGGCACACTGGGCGCCGTCATCCTCTACTTCTGGTCCGATGTGAAAATCGCGCTGCATGGCACCGGGCGGCTTCTGCGCGGCAAGGTCGATACCCAATCCGCGTTTCTCGCGCTTTGTCTTGTCATTGCGACGGTACCTGTCGTGATCGCGGGGTTTCTTCTGAAGCTCTCTGGCCTCGACACCGCTCTGCGCTCGACCGCGGTGATCGGGTGGGCGATGCTGGTATTTGGCGTCGTCCTCTACTGGGCCGATACGCGATCCGTGCAGACACGGCGCGCCCCTCAGTGGACCCTGAGGGACGCAGCCATCCTCGGTCTCTGGCAGGTGCTGGCCCTGATCCCCGGAACGTCGCGCTCCGGCATCACGATCACAGGCGCGCGCTTTCTGGGATTTGAGCGTGTTGATGCGGCGCGGCTGTCGATGCTGATGGCGATCCCGGTCATAACTGCGTCCGGGGTCCTTCTGGGGCTCGATGTCGTCGCCGAGGCGAACGCTGCACTGGCGCGGGATGCCCTGATCGCGGCGGTCTTCGCGTTCCTCGCGGCCCTGCTGGCGCTCTTCGTGATGATGCGCCTCGCCACGCGGATCAGCTTCACGCCCTACGTCATCTACCGGGTGGTCCTCGGCCTCATCCTGCTGGGCATCGCCTATAGCTGAGCGCGCGGCTATTCCGCCGGCGCGGCTGCGAGGTCCCGGTTTTCCCGCGGGCGGGCGGTCAGCACGAGGCGCAGCAGCGGTGGCACCGTCAGCAGGGTCAGGAAGGCCGACATCGACAGCCCGCCGACCACAACCGCGCCAAGCCCGCGATAGAGCTCCGAGCCTTCACCGGGAAACACGACGAGCGGCAGCATCCCGCACACCGACGTCAGCGTCGACATGAAGATCGGGCGGATCCGGTTGCGCGTGGCTTCCTCGATCGCGGCGACAGGATCCATCCCGTCCGTCCTGAGGTGATAGAGCGATTGGTGGACGATCAGGATCGCGTTGTTGACCACGATCCCGACAAGGATCACGAACCCCAGAAGCGTCAGCATGTCGAGCGGCTGGGTCTGGAAGACGTTGAGAACGGCAAGGCCAGCCACGCCCCCCGCTGCCGCAACCGGAACGGAGATCATCACCACGAGCGGCAGCACGAAGCTCTCGAAAAGGATCGCCATCACCAGGAACACGATGACAAGCGCGACGAGAAGGTTGATCTGGATCGCGCTCCACGTCTGCGAGAGCTGGTCCGCCGTGCCCGAGATCGAAAGGCGCACGCCGTCCGGCAGCCCTTGCGCCTGAAGCGGCGCGATCACCTCGGATTCAAGCAGCTCCACCGCCGCTTCAAGCGGCAGCGCATCGGAGGGGCGCACCTCTAGCGTCACGGTCCGCAATCGCTCGAGATGACGGATCTCCGTCGGTCCGGCCGTGACCTGCACGGTCGCGAGCTCCGATGCGGGCACGATCTGGCCCGAAGGGGTCACGACGGGGAACGCGCCCACATCCTGCGTGCGCAGCCCGGCCAGCGCCTCCTCATCCCCTTTCAGCACGAGATCGAGCCGCCGGTTGCCCACGTTGATCTCGGCCACGCGCAGCCCGTCGTTGTAGGCGTCGACGGTAGAGGCAAGATCCCGCGCCGAGAGCCCGGCATCCGCCAGACGCACGCGATCCGGGATCAGCCGCACCTCCGGCGCGCCCAGCTCCAGCCCGGGGATCGGGCGAAACTGGTGGCCCTCCGAGCGCGGCAACAGGCCCGCGATCATCCCCGCGGATTGCCCCGCAACCGACAGGATCGACGGCAGATCGTCGCCGGAGATGTTGAGCTCGATGGTGCGCCCGCCACCCACGCCCCGGCCAAAGAGCGAGGGTTGCGTCATGAAACCGAAGGTGCCCGGTTCGGCAAAGATCGGACCGGAGAGGATCGGGATGGCCTCGGCGACGCGTGAGCCGTCGACCGCCGCTGCACCGACGAAGCTGTTGCCCGGAGTGGCGACGAAGAAGAAGCTCTCGAGCGCCGGACGCCCGTCCTCGAGCTCCGCAGCAGGGCGGGCTTCCCACATCGGGCGCGCGACCGTCTCGATGCGCTGCGCGATCGTTTCCGTCGTGTCGAGGTTGTAGCCAGGCGGCGGGATGATCAGTCCGAACACGAGGTTGCGGTTGCCTTCGGGAAGGTATTCGAGCTTGGGCAGAAAGAGGACGGCCGCCACCGCCGCGCCCGTTCCGATCGCAGCCACCATCGCAATGCCGACGGCCCGGTATCGCACCGTGAGGCGCGTGTAGCCCATGACAGCCGCGCTGAAGCCCCGCGCGAAATGGTCGATCCCCGGCAGTCGCACGGGCTTGGCCTCCGCTCCCGACAGCAGACGGGAGGACAATGCAGGGATCACCGTCACGGCCACGACCAGCGACAGCAGGACCGAAACCGAGATCGCCACCGCGATGTCGCGAAAGAGCTGCCCGGCTTCGAGCTGCATCACGAGGATCGGGATAAAGACCATAACCGTCGTGAGCGCCGACACGAGGATCGCGCCCCAGACCTGTCGGGCGCCCTCATAGGCGGCTTCGGCGCGTGATTTGCCCTGTTCGCGAAGCCGGAAGATGTTCTCAAGCACCACAATGGCGGCGTCGACGATCATGCCGACGGCGAAAGCGATGCCGGCCAGCGAGATCACGTTGAGCGTCCGCCCCGTCGCGGCCATCGCCACGAAGGTCGCGACGATCGACACCGGGATCGCGAGGGAGATGACCAGCGTCGCCCGGGGGGATTTCAGGAACAACATCAGGACGAAGGCCGCGAGGAGCCCGCCGATCCAGATGTTCTGGGTCACAAGGTCAATGGCGCCCTGAATGTAGACCGTCTCATCGTAGACCTGCTCCATGATGAGGCCCGCCTCCGCGATGGGCCCCTCCTTGAGCTCGGCCAGAACGCGTTGCACCTCACCCATCGTCTCGATGACGTTGGCGCCCTGCTCGCGCACGATGTTGAACGCAAGCCCCGCCTCGCCACGAAACCGCAGGCGCGCCGTCGGGTCCTGGTAGGCAAAGCCCACCTCGGCCACGTCCCGCACCAGCACCCGCCCGAGCGCGCCTGTGGCGCCCTGCCCCGCGCTGCGCAGGACGATCCCCTCGACAGCGGCGACGGAATCAAGATTGCCCTCCGCGCGGACGACATAGCGGCGCTTTCCCTCCTCCACATCGCCCGCCGACACCGAGATGTTCTCGGAGCGCAGCCGGTTCACCACCTCGGGGATCGTCAGCCCGAAGCGGGCCAGCTCATCGGGCCGGATCACGATCTGCAGCTCACGCGACACGCCGCCGAAGACATTGACGGTCGACACGCCGTCGACACGCTCGATGGCCTCTTGCACCACGTCTTCCATGAAGTCGCCATAGGTCGGCAGCGGGCGCATGTTGCCCTCCGCCGCCCGGATCGTGACCCACGCGATGGGGCTGTCGTCGGAGCCAGAGGTGTTGAGCCGCGGCTCCCCGGCCTCGTCCGGATACCCACCGACACGGTCCAGCCGGTTGGAGACCAGAAGCAGGATCTCTCCCATGTTGGAGCCGATGGCGAACTCGAGCGTCACCTCGGCCTGCCCGGTTTGAGACCGGCTGGTCATGCGTTCGAGCCCTTCGAGCCCGCGGAACGCATCCTCCTGCGGGTTGACGATCTCCCGCTCGACCTCGGCGGGGGCCGCTCCGGGCCAGACCGTCTCGACCACCACAACCGGCTTTCGAACATCGGGCGCGAGTTGCACCGGGATCCGTGTGAGGGCAAGCGCGCCGAAGAGGACCGCCATGATGACGACGGCCATCACCGCAACGGGGCGTTCAATGGAGAAGCGGATCGGGTTCATCTGGGCCTCTTTGGGCTGGGGCCGCGTCGGCCGGTCGTCAGTTGGCGCGGGCCACGTCTGTGGCTGGGGCTGACGCCTCTGCATCCTGGCGGCGGCCGTCCTGCTGACCCTCGGGCGATGCTGGCGCGGCGGCCGGGGCTCCGGCCGGAGCGCTGGCAGCCCCATCGGGAGGGGCAACCGGGGTCGGAGCGATGTCCTGCATCGGGCGCAGGCGTTCGTTGCCGCGCACGACCACCTCGTCTCCGGGTGCGAGCCCGGACAAGACCTCGAAGCGATCGCCAAGCGCCTGACCGATCTCGACGAGGCGCGGCACGGCCTTGCCCTCCTCGGCCACGAAGACGCGCCACCCGCCCGGCGCCTGGATCAACGCGTCCTTGGGCACGGCTGCGACACTGCGCGGCGCGCTGACCGGGACGTTCAGCGTCACCGATTGGCCGACAGCGGGCACGCGCAACGCCTCGGTCACGTCAAAGCGGACGGGGCGCGTCCGCGTGGAGGCGAATTCCGTTGGCAAGACAGCCCGCAGCTGCAAGCCGAGCCCCCCTCCCGCATCGGTCTGGGCCTGAACCGGAAGCTCGGGCAGCAGGGCCTCAACGAAACGGGCAGGCACGTTCGCCTCGACCTCGACAGCACTTGTATCAAGGAGAGTTGCAATGGCACTGCCGGCGCTCACGAACTGGCCGACCTCTGTCTCCACCGTGAGCACGACAGCGTCAAAGGGTGCGCGAACGGTTGCGTTCTCCAGGTCATACCGCGCCCGTCGAAGCGCGGTGCGCGCCGCATCGACCCGCGCCCGCGCCTCGGCCGCCGCGCCCAGCGCTTCCTGAAAGTCGCTGAAGCGGTCTTCGAGCTGTGCTTCAGCGATGGCGGCGTTGGCGCGCAGGGTCTCGGCACGGGCAAAGGCCTTTTGCGCCCGATCCAGCCGGGCCTCTACGGTGGCAATCCCGGCTTCGGCGACATCGACCGACGCTTCCGCCTCCGCCAGCCCGATCTCGAAAAGCTGCGTGTCCATGCTGGCCAGCACATCGCCCGCGCGGACCTCGTCCCCGACCCGGAGCGGGACGGTCGCCGCGACGCCCGCAACCCGCGCGGCAACGCGGCTCTCCCGGCCGGACACGACCTGACCGAAGACAGCGATCGTCTCCGACATCTCCGTCTCGATGACCGTGTCCGTGGCCACGGCGGCGGGCCGCCCCTGAGCCGAGCCGGGCCCGGCCGTGGCCAGAGCCAGTGCAGCCGCCACGAGGGCCGCACAAAGGATGCTTTGGGCGCGCATCTCAGTTCTCCTTTGCATCGGACCGGTCGCGATTAAGAGAGAGTTAGCGTTCCTGCGGGTATGTCCAGCACGACGAGGACAGCACGCCCCTGCGGAGCCACACGCACATCCAAGCGGAGCCGTCGCCCGGCGCGCCACGTCCCGCACCCGTGAAAACCCTTTGCGGACAAGAAGAAAGCCGCGGGCAACCGGCGGGCCTTTGCCAAGGGCGTCACCAAACCGCAGCCCCGCCCCCCCGCTCGGCAGGAGACCGCGGACAAATCATGCACCGCTGCGCAGCGGATCGCCCAACTTCTGACTACGCCCGATTGGGGGGTAGCGCGGCTGGCGTTCTCGCCAAAGAGTGCCCGGACGAACGAACAGCAAAGGTTGTGTGTGCCTAAGCACGGTGGGGATCGTGGTCGCTTTAAATCAAATTCAACACCTTCACCGGTAGGGCAAGGGGAGCCCGCGCCGCTGTCCTTGGGCGCAAACCAGGGGCACGCGCGCACGGACCGGCGAAGTTAGCGGGAGCTCCCCATGACGAACTACCCATCCGACACCGATGTCTCCTTCCTCGGCCTGATTGACGGGCTCGACCCATCGGTGCCGTCCGACGCCATTTCGGGCGTTCCAATCACCGGCACCGGCCTGCGCGGCCTCGCCTACGCGCCCGGCACGGCGATCTGGTCCCTTGAAACGCTCGACGAGCTCATCGCAACGACCGAACCGCAGGCCGCCTTCGAGGTCGACAAAATCAGCTTCGCCTCCAACGACAGCGACACGTCACTGGCCGAATTTCTCGGGGACAACGGGCAGGTCACCGACGGCGACGGAACGATCGAAATGGGCCCGTCCGGGCTCGTGCTGACAGGCTACGTCTACATCCCCGAAGGCGATCACGTGATCTCCGTGCGGTCGGACGACGGCTTCGGCCTCCGGCTCGGCGGCGTCGACATCATGGAGTTCACAGGCACACGCCGCGCGGAGGAAACCTCCGTCGAGGCGACCTTTGAGGGCGGCCTTTACGAGATCGAGCTGCGCTACTTCGACGGCAACGGCGGAATGGCCCTCGGGATGGAGATCGACGGCTTCACCGTCGACGAGAGCGCCTTTTACGCCAGCCCCTCCGACTTCACCGATCCACCTGCCGATGTGCCTTTGCTCGACGTTGCGACGTACCACCCCTCTCACACGCTTGGCGAGTTGACGCTGGACAAGCCCGAGGTGATCGATGGCGGCCCCGGCAGCCAGACCATCGACGCGCTCGGCGGCGATGACACCGTGAATGCCGGCGACGGGGACGACATCGTCTTCGGCGGCTACGGCAACGACCTGCTCCACGGCGACGCGGGCAACGATCTTCTGGATGGCGGCTACGGCTCGGACCTGCTGATTGGCGGTGCCGGAGATGACCTACTGGTGGCGCGCTCCGATGCCGGGGAACAGAAGATCGCCCAGCGCACCGTGATCCCCGAGACCCGCCCTGCGAACGACTACGTCAATCCTGATGCAGACAAGCTCTTCGGCTACGAGGATCAGCCTTTCATCGGCGACGACATCCTCGTGGGCGGCGCGGGGCGAGACACGTTCCTGATCGCGCCACAGATCAACGCCATCCTGCCAATCATCGAAAAGCACGTGAAATCAGATGGTTCGATCCGCTGGGCGGGCGTGGCCGGCGAGAATGACTTCCAGCATGCCCATTGGGTCGATGCTTTCGGGTTCGACCTCATCGCCGACTACAACGCCGCCGAAGACCACATCGCCGTCATCGGCCATACCGCGAACGTCTTTGTCGAGCACAGTGACTTCGATGGCGACGGCGTGACCGAAAGCATCGTCACCGTGATTTCGCAGCAGCACGGCAATGGCGGCGCCCATGACCGCGATCTGATGGGCGTGGTGTTCGTGGAGGGCGACCTCGTCGATGTCGAAGACATCCAGACCGACGCGAATGTCACCTACGGCGTCGTGGAGAACTACGCCGATGTCGCGCAGGCCATCCATCAGGTGGGCGACACCAAGTCCGTCACCGAAGGCGGCACGACCTACCACGGCTACGACTACCGCGAGGCGGGCGAAGAGACCGTGGCGCCGGCAGGCGCGCCCGAAGATCTGATGGACACCCCCTACTGGGCGGACGCGCAAGCCTACGTGACCGGGCCGGCGGCGGGAGACGAGATCGAGCTGACCCGCGATCCCTTCGACCAGCTCGGTTTCACGGATGCGCCCGGCCAGACCAAGACAGGCACCGATGGCGCTGACCTGATAGCGCCGGACGCCCCGCCAGCCCCCCCCGGCCTTCCCGGAGCGCTCGGTTTCTGGGCCCTCGGCGACGACACGGACGGCTCCTACGAAGACGGGCGAGGCGCGCTCGATTCCGCCCGCGCCTACACGCTCTACGAAAATCAGGCGGTCTTGCGCACCGGCGACACGACCGAGGGGCCGCGCGCGGGCACGTCAGCTCTCACGTTCAACGGAGAGGATCAGTTCGCCTTCCTGCCCCACGCGGATGCTTTCGAGGTCACCCAAGGCACGGTGGCGCTTTGGGTCCGGGCGGATGATCTGTCCCAAACAGGTGCTATCATCACGAAGGATGAGCGCAACGCCGGTGATGGTGGTCACATGCGCCTCGTGCAGTTGAAAGACGGCAACCTGCTCCTGCGAATGGCGACGGGCGATGGCGGCGGCAACGTCAGCTGGCGCACGACAACGCCCATTCTGTCCGAAGGGGTCTGGGCGCATCTCGCCATCAGCTTCACGGCGACGGGTGTGACCGTCTACAAGGACGGCGCCGCCATCGACGACAGCGTCTGGACGCCCGAGGAAGGCAATGTGCCCAACCCAGGCGCCTACCTCGAAGCCTATCTCCTGATGAACGAGGAGCCATGGGTCTTCGGCGCCGATCAACGCGCGACAAACATCAACGACACGGCCACGGTCTTTGCCACCGACGACGAGCATCTCGAAAGCGCCTTCTCGGGCGCAATGGCCGAGTTCGGTGTCTGGGGCGGCTACACCCCCGACGATGCCCTCACCCCGGCCGAGATCGCCGAGTTGATGGCGAACGGCCCGGGGGCTGCGCTGACCAACCCCTCCGGGCCACAACCGATGGTCGCCTCTGACGACGCCCTGAGCGGCGGCGCGGGCAACGACACGATCAAGGGCGAAGCCGGCAACGACACACTTCTGGGCGAGGGCGGCGACGACCTCATTTACGGCGGCTACGGCAATGACAGCCTCGACGGCGGCGCGGGCAATGACACGCTCGACGGTGGTCGCGGCTCGGACATCGTGCGCGGCGGCGACGGCGACGACCTCATGATCTCTGGGGGCGACGTGGGCGAGGATCGCGCGGGTCAGCTCGTGCTCTACAACATGGGCGTCGACCAGCCGATCCGGCCCTTCCCCGATCCCGCGATCGACACTGCGCTCTACAAGCTCGTCGATTGGGTGGATCAGCCGCTCTACGCAGACGACATCTACTTCGGCGGCGCGGGCGCCGATCACATGGCCGTCGAAACCTACATCAACGGCAAGAAAGACATCATCGTCGACAACGTCCAGGAGGGCAGCCGGGACATCAAGTGGCACGGCGTTGCGGGCGAGAATGATCGCATCCACGAGCACTGGGTCGACGGCTTCGGCATCGATATTTTCGCCGACTTCAACGCCGACGAAGACAGCATCTCGATCATCGGCCATACCACCAATATCGAGATCACCTACGACAGCGTGGACACCGATGGCGACGGGGTGTCGGACTCGGTCCTCTCCGTGATCCGCGCCTATTCCCAGCAGGGCAAGAACGGTGGCGCCCATGACGAGGACGAGCTCGGCCTCCTGCTCGTCATCGGTGACATGGTGACCGAAGACATGGTCGTGACGGATGCCGGCGTTCACTACGGTATCGTGCGCACGATCGACGAGCTTCAGGAAGCGCTCGCACCCTCCGATGCGCCGTCGCCTGTCGCCCGGCCGACCGACCTCTTCGGCTACGACGACCGCGATGTCGACGGCCGCCCGCTGACGTCGGATCCGATGTCCTACTCGGTGAACCCGTTCCTCGTGGACGTCGAAAGCGAGTTTGCCTGGCAGCGCGCAGGCGATCTCGGCCCGGTCGCCGTGATCCTCGAAAACGAGGGCGGCACCTTTGACGGGACGGGGCACCTGGAGATCGCTCACGATCCGACCGAGCAGCAGACCGACGGCACATACCTGCTCAGCTTCAATGCCGCGAGCCCCGGCGATGGCGACCAGGCGCTCCTCTCAAAGGATCACGTCGGCTACCAGGACGGAGGTCATCTGACCATCTGGATCGACCAAAGCTCCAATCTGAAGGTCCGCTACCAATCGGAAAACAGCGAGGTCTATCTGCGTCACGACACCGATGTCGTGGCCGGGCAGGAGTATGACATCGCCTTCACCTACGACGCCGACGGCATCGCGCTCTACGTCGACGGCGTGCTTGCCGACAGCGCGGTGGGCTTCGCCGCTGGCATGACCGGAAACGTCAACTCCACCGTCCTCGGCGCATCCACCCGCAAGCGGTCGGACAACGGCGACAACCTCGAATGGAAGTTCGAGGGCACGATTTCGAACGTGTCCGTGCTCGACGCTGAGATCGGTGCGCTTGAGGCCATCCTGCTCGCCGAAAACGACAACGACCCCAGTGTCATCGCGGATCCGGGTGACGATGATCCGGACGACGATGATCCGGGCGATACCGATCCCCCCGAGGCGGATACCGTGCGCATGGAAATGGGGATGGAGACTGTCGCCCAAGCCTCCGCCAAGCAATGGCACACCGTCACCTTCGAGCAGGAGATCGAGAATGCCGTCGTCGTCATGGGCCCCCTCGAACACAACGGCGGACACGATGCCGTCATGCGGGTCCAGAACGTCACCTCGACCGGGTTCGAATTCCAGATCGACGAGTGGGACTACCTCGATGGCGCCCATATCGCGGAAGATGTGAGCTGGATGGCGATCTCGGCGGGCACCCATGAGCTCGCCTCGGGCCAAACCATTGCGGCCGGCAGCATCACGTCGCCGGAGGCACATTTGACGCCGGTCGCGGTGGCGCTTGAGGGCTTCGACGGCACGCCGGGCGTCTTTGCCCAGGTTGCCTCCTACAACGGTTGGGCCGCGGTTACGACACGTCTGCAGGACGTGGATGTCAACGGGTTCGAACTCCTTCTCAACGAGGAGGAAAACGCCGACTTGTTCCACATCCCCGAGCGGGTGGATTGGATCGCCGTGGAAGGCGATGTCGCCGGCTTGCTCAGCGTCGACATGCTCCCGGACCTGCAACACGTCTACCAAACCGCGGAGTTCGACCCGATTGCGGAGGATCCGATCCTGCTCGCGGCGATGCAGACGAGAAATGGCTGGGATACCGCCTCGCTGCGCTACCGCGATCTCGAATCCGACAGTGTCGACCTCGTCGTGCGGGAGGAGAAATCCAAAGACAACGAAATCTGGCACCTGCCCGAAGAGGTTGCCTTTCTCACCGGCGTTTCAGGCAGTTACGACCTCGAACTGATGGGCTGACACGACGGCCTTCCGGCCAAGGGGCGGCTGCCCTTCGGCCGGAAGGCCAAAGGGCCATGCCGGGCACGGGGCCGACGCTGGCAGCGCGTCGGCCCCGTGCTGCACTTCAGGCCGGGTCTTTGGCGGCCAGCCGGACGGCGGTTTGGCCTTTCCAGAGCCGCTTCGAGGGCATGACGAGCATCATGTTGTCTTCCGGCGTGTGAACGGGCGTATCACCGTCGTGACCCAGAAGGGTGCCCCCCTCTGCAATTAGTTCCCCCCCGGTGAAGGCCTGCACGAAGGCAAAGCTCTCGCTCTCGATCGTGATCGCCTTCTTCACCGTGTAGAAGTTCTGCGCCGCCTTGGGCGCACCGAATTCCTCGACCAAGGCGCCGTCCACTGTCCCGAGGGCAGTCAGGAATCGCACGGTCGACTCGATTGCCAGCTCCTCGGAGGCTTTTTCCCAGTGCTGCCCACACTCGATCAGAAGCGCGGTCTTCGGGGAGTTCGGATCGTCAAACCCGCCATAGTCCCGCATGCGCTTGCCTGCCGCATGGCCCGCATCCCCGACGACGCGCTCGGGCACGCCAATGCGCGCGGCCAGATCTTTTGCCTTCTTGTGGCGCCCGCTCATCATCAGAGGCGGCGCAAGGTGCTGCATCGTGTGCAGATCAAAGAGGTAATCCACGGTGTCGAGCACCGGGCGCACCTCGCGTGCGCGGCGAATCTCGATACTGTCGCGGTCGCCGTCGAGCACGTCCTCGCCCCAGACCCGGTTGAAATCCTCGTCGACCCAGCGTGTCGCATTCGGGTCGGCGGGGTCGAACGCCTCGTAAGCGGCGATGTTCATGAAGCCGAGCGTCAGCTTGCCAGCGACAGGCCGCACGTCGCGCTGCATCAGCCAGTCGATGGCGATGGCGCCACAGGGCTCGTTGCCGTGCACGATGGCGCTGACCATGACGTTGGGCCCGGGCACGCCGCTGTCGAAGGTCCAGACATAGGGAACGCCGGTGTTGCCCGCCTTGTAGGCCGAGATGTCGGGCGGCGTCAGCTCGACGGGGTATTCATTGGGGATATTGATCGTGGACATGAATTGCGCTCCGTTGTTGACAGAGAGCTAGAGCGGGAGGGCCGGGGATGTCCAGAGCACCGAAAGTGGCCCTGTTGGGCATGATCCTGGAATCGAACCGGTTCGCGAAACCGGCGGAGTTCGAGGATTTCCACAGCCTTTACTGGCTTGAGGGCGAAGATCTGCTGGCCGAGGCGCGGGCAGAGCATCCCAGGCTTCAGATGGAATTCGCCGGTTTCGTCAGTGCGATGGACGCGACCGGCCCGTGGGAGCCGGTGCCCTGCCTGCTCGCCGCCAGCCATCCGGCGGGCCCGGTGCGCCGCGCGGTCTACGAAAAGGTCGAAGCTGACACGCTTGCGTTGCTCGACGCCGCCGGGCCGGTGGACGCTGTCTACATCTGCAACCACGGCGCGATGGTGGGCGAGCATATCGACGATCCGGACGGCGCGCTGATGGCCGCGGTGCGGGCAAAGGTTGGCTCCGAACCGATCATCGTGTCGACGCTGGATCTGCACGCCAACCTTTCCGAGCAGATGGTGCGCGCAACTGACCTCATCGTCGGATACCGCACGAACCCGCATGTCGACTTTATCGAACGCGGAGAGGAGGCCGCCTTTTCGCTACGCCGCATCCTCGCCACCGGCGAGCGCCCCAAACCGGTGCTGCGCAAGCCCCCTATCGTGCCCGCCTCCGTGACGCTGCTCACCGCGACCGGCCCTTACGCCGACCTGATCGACCACGGTCAGCGGCGGCAGGCCGAGATGGGCGGCGCCATCCTCAACGTGTCCGTCTTCGGTAATTTCGTCTTCGCCGACACGGCGGACAACGGCGTGGCGGTGCTGGTCACGGGCCGAAGGGACGCCGCCCCCGCAACCGCGCTGGCCGACGAGATCGCCGCGCGCGCCTGGGCAGACCGAGAACGTTTCCGCCGCGCGCTTACGTCGGTCGAGGACGCCGTCCGCCTCGCCACGGGAGACGGCGTGCCGGTCCTTTTTTCCGACGCCGGCGACAACCCGGGCGGCGGCGGCTCGGGCCGAACGACCGAGCTGCTCCGCGCGCTTGTCGAAGCCGGGGCGACCGATACGCTCTACGGCTCGTTCTGCGACCCCGAACTGGCCGCCGAGGCCCATGCGCTCGGCGTCGGCGCACGCTTCGAGGCGCGGTTCAACCGCAGTGCCGGAAGCGCTCCGTGGGAGCAGTGGGACGCGCCGTTCACCGCAGAGGCCGAAGTGCTGGCGCTGACAGACGGCGACGTCATCGGCGAGCGCGGCAAGACAGCAGGGCGGCGGCTGACCCTCGGCCCCTGCGCCGCGCTCCGGATCGGCGGCGTCGACGTCGTGGTCATCACCGACCGCACGCAAACGGCAGACCCGGTGTTCTTTCACATGCTCGGGCTCGACGTCGCCAGCGCCCGTGCGATCGCCGTCAAATCCCGCGGGCATTTCCGCGCGGGGTTCTCCCATTGGTTCGCGCCCGAGCAGGTCTACGAGATCGATACGATGGGCCTCACCAGCCCCGTACTGGAGCGCTGGCCCTTCAAGAATCTGCCGCGCCCCTCCTACCCCCTCGACCTCGATACGACGTGGGAGATGCCGTCATCCGCCGATTGAGATTTCGATTGGCAACGAAAACTTCCCTTACTACGCTCTCCCGCAGGACAAACGGACCAGGCACCCACCCAACGGATGTGCCCGGCCAGGTTCCACAGGGAGTACGTAGATGAAGAAGACAACCAGAGTATTGGCGGCCGCGGCGAGCGTGATGGCGCTGTCGCTCACGGCAGCCTCGGCCGAGAAGCTCGTGATCGGGCTGGCCTCGGAACCGACGTCGCTCGACCCGCATTTCCACAACCTCGGCCCGAACAACGCCATGTCGCGGCATATCTTCGACCGCCTCATCAATCAGGACGAGCGCCAGCGCCTGATGCCGGGCCTCGCCGTGAGCTGGGAGCCGATCGACGACCTGACATGGGAGTTCAAGCTGCGCGAGGGCGTAACCTTCCACGACGGCACGCCGTTCAACGCCGATGACGTCGTCTGCACCGTCGAGCGCGCGCCGGACGTGCCGAACTCGCCCGCGAGCTTCGGCACGTACCTCAAGGGCAAAACGGCGGTGAAGATCGACGACTACACCGTCCACTTCGTCACCGAAGAGCCCTATCCGCTGATGGGCAACGATATCTCGACGGTGCCGATCATCTCCGACGAGGTCGGCTGCGGCGCCGCCACGGAGGATTTCAACGCAGGCACAGCCGCTGTCGGCACAGGCCCGTTCAAGTTCGTCAGCTACACGCCCGGCGCCTCCATCGTCGTGGAGCGCAATGACGATTACTGGGGCGACGCCCCGGTCTGGACCGAGGTCGAGTTCCGCCCGCTGACCTCCGGCCCGACCCGCGTCGCGGCCCTTCTGGCGGGGGATGTCGATATGATCGCTGGCGTGCCCACGACCGACATCAGCACGCTCGAGGGGAACGACGAAATCCAGCTCTCGCAGGGTGTATCGAACCGCGTGATCTACCTGCACATGGATCAGTTCCGCGAGAATTCGCCCTTCGTGACCGCGAAGGACGGCAGCGAGATCGAGAACCCGCTGCTGGACGTGCGCGTCCGCAAGGCGATCTCCATGGCGATCAACCGTGACGCCATCGTCGACCGCGTGATGGAAGGCGTGGCAATCCCCGCCGGTCAGCTCCTGCCCGAGGGCTTCTTCGGTGTCTCCGACAACCTCGAAATCGTAGGCTATGACCCCGAGGGCGCCAAGGCGCTGCTCGAAGAAGCCGGTTATGGCGACGGCTTCGCCATGACGATCCACGGCCCGAACGACCGCTACATCAATGACGCCAAGATCGCGGAAGCGGTCGCCCAGATGCTGACGCGTATCGGCATCGAGACGGCTGTCGAGACGATGCCGCGGTCGGTCTACTTCGGACGCGCCTCGCGGGGCTCCCCGGATGGTCTGCCCGAGTTCAGCTTCATCCTCGTTGGCTGGGGCGCAGGCTCCGGCGAGGCATCGAGCCCGCTGAAGTCGCTCATCCACACCCACGATCCGGATCGGGGCTTCGGCGCCTCCAACCGTGGCCGCCACTCCGACGCGGAGGTCGACGCGGTGATCGAGGAAGCGCTGCGCACGGTCGACGACGCCAAGCGTCAGGACCTGCTGTCACAGGCGACGGAAATGGCCATGGAGAACGTCGCGATCATCCCGACGCACTTCCAGGTCAACACCTGGGCCGCCAAGAAGGGTCTGAAGTACAACGCCCGCACGGACGAGTACACGCTCGCCATCGGCGTCGTGAAGGACGAGTAAGCCTTCAGGGAGCGGGCCGCCCGCGTGGTGGCCCGCCCTCTCTTCGGGAGCGCGGCGTTGGCCGCGCTCCCGATCTGCACCCCCGATCCGCGTCCACGGACCTTGCTCGCTGGTCCCTCCGCTGAGGATCTCCGCCCATGACCGTCTTTATCATCAGGCGCCTGATGCAGGCCGTTCTGGTTGTCTTTCTGATGTCGGTGATCGTGTTCTTCGGCGTCAACGTCATCGGCAACCCCGTCGACATGCTTGTCAGCCCCGACGCCGACCAGGCTGACATTCAGGCCACGATCGAACGCCTCGGGCTCGACCGGCCGATCCTCGAGCAATACTGGCTCTTCATGAAGGGCGCGCTGCAAGGCGACCTCGGCAACTCGTTCATCTTTGGCGAGCCTGCTCTCAAGCTGATCCTGCACCACATGCCCGCGACGATGGAGCTGGCGCTCACGTCGCTTGTCCTCGCCATCATCTTCGGCATCCCCCTCGGTCTCTTCGCCGGCCTCTATCCCGAGAATCCGTTCTCCAAAGGCATCATGGCGACCTCGATCCTGGGCTTTTCGCTGCCCACGTTCTGGGTCGGGCTGATGCTGATCATCCTCTTCGCGGTGGAGCTGGGGTGGCTCCCGTCGACGGGCCGGGGCGACCTCGGCACCTTGCTCGGCGTCCAGTCGAGCCTCTTCACGCTCGATGGGCTGAGCCACCTTTTCCTGCCCGCGCTGAACCTGGCGCTCCTGAACATATCCCTCGTGATCCGCCTGACGCGCGCCGGCGTGCGCGAAGCGATGGGGCAGGACTACGTGAAATTTGCCCGCGCCAAGGGGCTTTCGACCAGACGCATCATCTTTGTCCACGTAATGAAGAACATCCTGATCCCGGTGGTCACGGTCCTTGGCCTCGAGTTTGGCAGCCTCATCGCGTTCTCGGTGGTGACCGAGACGATCTTTGCCTGGCCCGGTATGGGCAAGCTCCTGATCGACGCGATCCTGCAACTCGACCGGCCCGTGGTCGTCGCGTATCTCATGATCATCGTGCTGTTCTTCGTGGTCATCAACCTGGTGGTCGACATCCTCTATTCCGTGCTCGACCCCCGCGTCCGCTTGCAGGATCAGGGCCAATGACCGACGTCACGACACAGGCGCCCGCCGCCGTTCCCAGCAGGGTCGAAACTCCGTTCCAGCGCTTCGCGAGCGAGTTTTTCGAGAGCAAGATCGCGTCCGTCGCGCTGCTGACCCTGCTGATCATCATCGTACTCGCGGTGCTGGCGCCGTGGATCACCCCGCAGAACCCTTACGACCTCGCGCAGGTCGACGTGATGGACGGGCGCCTGCCCCCGGGCGAGGAAGCCTTCGCCGGGTACACGATGTGGCTCGGCTCCGATGGCGCGGGGCGGGACCTTTTCTCGGCCATCCTCTACGGGCTGCGCATCTCGCTGTCGGTTGGCGTGGCCTCCGGTGTCATCGCGCTCACGATCGGCATGGCCGTGGGCCTGCTCGCGGCCTATGCGGGTGGGCGGATCGAGAATGTCATCATGCGGATCGTCGACTTGCAGCTGTCGTTCCCCGCGACATTGGTCGCCCTTATGCTGGTGGCGATCCTTGGCAAGGGGATCGAAAACATCATCCTCGCCCTCGTTGTCGCCCAGTGGGCCTACTACGCGCGCACGGTGCGCGGCACGGCACTGGTGGAGCGGCGCAAGGAATACGTGGAGGCCGCGGCCTGCCTCGGCCTGTCGAACACGCGGATCATCTTCCGCCACATCCTGCCCAACTGTCTTGCGCCACTGATCGTCGTCGGCACCGTCCAGACGGCGAGCGCGATCTCGTTGGAGGCCACGTTGTCGTTCCTCGGCGTCGGCCTGCCACAGACGGAGCCGAGCCTCGGCGTGCTGATCGCCAACGGGTTCGAATACATGCTGTCGGGCCGCTACTGGATCTCGGTTTTCCCCGGGCTCGCGCTCCTCATCACGGTGGTCTCGATCAACCTTGTGGGCGACCAGCTGCGCGACGTGTTGAACCCGAGGCTCAAAAAATGAGCCCGGTGCTGGAGGTCTCGGGGCTGAAGACCCACTTCTTCACCCGCGCGGGTGTGGTGAAGGCCGTCGATGGCGTCGATTTCACCGTGTCGAAGGGCGAGGTGATGGGGCTGGTGGGCGAGAGCGGCTCGGGCAAGTCCATCACCGGGTTCTCGATCCTCGGGCTGATCGATCCGCCGGGGCGGATCGTCGAGGGCTCGATCAAGTTCAACGGGGCCGAGATCGCGAATGCGCCGGAAGAGGCGTTGCAAGAGCTGCGTGGCAACAAGATCGCCATGATCTTTCAGGACCCGATGATGACGCTCAACCCCGTGCTGCGCGTCGACACCCAGATGATCGAGGCCATCGTCGCGCACGAAAAGGTCGACAAACGCACCGCATGGGAGCGCAGCCGTGACGCGCTCGGCCTCGTTGGCATCCCCTCGCCCGAGGAGCGGCTCAAGGCTTATCCGCACCAGCTTTCGGGCGGGATGCGTCAGCGCGTGGCCATCGCCATCGCGTTCCTCAACCGCCCCGACCTGATCATCGCTGACGAGCCCACCACTGCGCTCGACGTCACGATCCAGGGCCAGATCATCTACGAAGCACAGAAGCTCACCCGCCAGACCGGCACCGCGATGATCTGGATCACCCACGACCTCGCCGTCGTGGCCGGCCTCGCGAACCGGATTTCGGTGATGTACGCGGGCAAGGTCGTCGAGCAGGGCGAGACAGACGACGTGATCGACCGGCCGCTGCATCCCTACACAGTGGGCCTTCTGGGCTCGGTGCCGACGTCGAACAAGCGCGGCGAACGGCTCTACCAGATCGAAGGGATGACCCCCAACATGCTCGCGCTTCCCAAGGGCTGCGCCTTTGCCCCGAGGTGCCGCAGCGCCAGCGGGGCCTGCACCGAAGAACCCGCGATCACCCAGATCAACGGCCGGGCGCTGCGGTGCTTCCACCCGCATCTCGACGCGGCACCTGCGCGAGAAACCCCGGCATGACCGATCCGATCCTCGAAATCCGCAACGTCTCCAAGCGCTTCACCAAGAAGCTCGACGTGGCCGGCAAGATCGCCCACCGCCTCGGCGCCGACATCCGCGAAGAGACGGTCCATGCGGTCGACAACGTCTCGCTCTCGATCGCGCCCGGCGAAGTGTTGGGTCTTGTGGGAGAGAGCGGCTGCGGCAAGTCTACCCTCGGGCGTGTCGTGGCGGGCATCCATTCGGCGACCGAGGGGCGGATCTTCTACGAAGGCCAGGACGTGGCGACGCTCAAGGGATCGGAAAGGCGCCGCGCCGTGCTTGCGATCCAGATGATCTTTCAGGACCCGTTCGCGAGCCTCAATCCGCGGATGCGGGTCGAGGACATTATCGGCGAGGCACCCCGCGTCCATGGCCTGACAACGCAGGCGGGGCTGCCCGACTACGTCGACGAGGTGATGCAGAAGGTCGGTCTGGATCCGTCGCTGAAGAAACGCTACGCGCATCAGTTTTCCGGCGGCCAGCGCCAGCGGATCGGCATTGCCCGCGCCCTTGCCGTGCAGCCGGATTTCCTCGTGTGCGACGAGGCCATCGCGGCGCTCGATGTCTCGATCCAGGCGCAGGTGATCAACCTCTTCATGGATCTGCGCAAGGATCTCGGCCTGACCTACCTCTTCATCTCGCACGACCTCTCCGTGGTCGAGCACATCGCAGACAGGGTCGCGATCATGTATCTGGGCCGCATCGTCGAGAGCGCGACGACCGAAGAGATCTTCGCCAACCCGCACCACCCCTACACCAAGGCGCTGCTGGCCGAGGCGCCGCGTCTCGATCAGCGCCTGCGCAACTACGCGCCCATCGTGGGCGAGATCCCCTCGCCGCTCGATCCGCCGCCCGGCTGCCACTTCAACCCGCGCTGCCCCATCGCGCAGGACAAGTGCCGCTCCGAGCGGCCCGAGCTGGAGCGCATCGCGCCAACGCGCACCGTCTCCTGCCATTTCCACGAGGCCACATGAGCCCGCCCGTCGTCACTCTAGCGCCCCGCGCAACGCCCGCTGCGCTGGTGTTCGACAGCCCGCATTCGGGCTCCGTCTACCCGGCGGATTTCGACCACGCGATTGAGCGGATGACCCTGCGCCGCTCCGAAGACGCCCATGTCGACGAGCTGTTCGCCCATGTGGTCGATCACGGCGCGACGCTTGTGCATGCCCTCTTCCCGCGCGTCTACGTCGACCCGAATCGCAACGAGGACGACATCGACCTCACGATGATCGAGGGAGAGTGGACGCGGCCCGTCAATCCCAGCTTCAAGACGCTTGACCGGGGCGTCGGCCTGATCTGGCGCGACATGAAAGCCTTCGGGCCGATCTACGCTGGCAAGCTCACCGCCGCCCGGGTTGAAGCCCGGATTGACGGCTACTGGCGGCCCTACCACGCCGCCCTGGCCGAGGCGCTCGACAAGGTGCAGGGCGATTTCGGCCGCGTCATTCACGTCAACTGCCACTCGATGGCGAGCATGGGCGACCGGACGACAGAGGACGGCGAGATCCCCCGCCCGGACTTCGTCGTGTCGGACCGCGACGGCACGACCTGCGCGCCCGCCGTCACCCGATGCGTCGTCGAAACGCTGCGTGGAATGGGTTACTCGGTTGCCATCAACGACCCCTACAAGGGGTTCGAGCTCGTCCGGCGGCACGGTCGCCCCGCCGAGGGGCGCCACAGCCTTCAGATCGAGATCAACCGCGCGCTCTACATGGAGGAATCCACCCTCTCGAAAGTGCCCGGCATCGCGCAGCTCGAAGCCAACCTCAACACTGTGACCGCCGCCCTCAAGGGCTTCGCAGAGACCCTCTAGCGACGGCCGATCGGCCCTGCTGGCGTCACTGGCAGAACCGCGTGAGAGCGGGCATCAATGTGCCCCGACACGGGCAGCCGCTAGCCCCGCTCGTCAGACCCCATGCGCCGCTCCAGCCAACGCACGCCCGCGCTGATGATCAGTACCAGAACGAGGTATTCGAGGATCAGGAAGGTGTAGATCTCGAGCGGACGATACTCCGTCACCACCAGCTCATTGGCCCGCCGAGTCAGCTCCTGCATCCCGATGACGGACGCGAAAGCAGACATCTTGACGATGTAGATGAACTGGTTCGCAAGCGGCGGCAGGATGCGCCGGATCGCCTGCGGCAGCACCACGTAGCGCATCGTCTGGATGTAGTTCAGCCCGATCGTCTGCGCCGCTTCCGTCTGCCCCTTGGCGATGGACTGGATCCCGGCGCGGTAGATTTCGGCGGTAAACGCACTGTCAGAGATCGCGAGCGTGATGATCGCCCCCCAGAACGGATCAATCGGGATATCGACGCCCATCGACTGGAAAATCAGCGGCAGCCCGTAAAACACCCAGAAAAGCATCGGCAGTAGCGGGATCGAGCGGACGAATTCCACGTAGACCCGGTTGATCAGCCGGACCCAGCGATTGGCGGAAAGCCCGGGGAGCGCGACGAGCAAGCCGATCACAATGGAAATCGCCGCCGCGATCAGGCTGATGAGGATCGTCGCCCCCATGCCGCTGACCAGAAAGCGGATATTCGTCCAGCCTGAGTTGGTGGAGGGGTCGATCACGTACCAGCCCCATGTGACGGAGGAAGCACCACAGCCGGACAGGGCCAGAAGCGCGAGAAGAGCGGTCAATCGGAGCATGTTGGGCGCCTTTGGTCTTGGGTCAGTGCTGAAGGATCTGGCTGAGGAACAGGCGGCAGCGTTCGGTCTGCGGCGCCTCGAAGATCTCTGCGGGTCGGCCGGCCTCGACGATCTCTCCGGCGTCCATGAAGATCATCTTGTCCGCGACCTTGCGGGCAAATCCCATCTCGTGGGTCACGACGACCATCGTCATGCCGTCCTGCGCGAGCGTGACCATCACGTCGAGCACCTCTGCGATCATCTCGGGATCAAGCGCAGACGTCGGCTCGTCAAAGAGCAGCACCTTGGGCTCCATGCAGAGCGAGCGCGCGATCGCGACCCGTTGCTGCTGGCCGCCCGACAGCTGCCCGGGCCGCTTGTCCGCCTGCTCGGGGATGCGCACACGCGCGAGGTAGTGGCGCGCGCGCTCGTCGGCCTCGGCCCGGCTCAGGCCCCGCGCCTTCATGGGGCCCAACATGAGGTTCTGCAAAACGGTCAGATGCGGGAAGAGGTTGAACTGCTGGAACACCATCCCGACTTCGGAGCGGATCGCGTCCACCGACCGCTTGTCGGAGGTCAGCTCGACGCCATCCACGCGGATCACACCCTTTTGATGCGCTTCCAGCCGGTTGATGCAGCGTACCACCGTGGACTTGCCGGAGCCCGAGGGGCCGCAGACAACGACGCGCTCCCCCTGCCCGACCGTGAGATTGATGTCCTTGAGGACGTGAAAATCGCCAAACCACTTGTTGACGTCGACCATCTCGATCGCGTTCTGCGACATGTTGGAGCTCCCCGGGGACGTGGCCCCCCGGGAATTCCGCTTGAGGTCGTGGTCCGTTTCGCCGTTCAATCGCATTACAACAATTCGCGGGCAGCAACGGTTCCCCAAATCCCAACAGGAGATTAGCTTTGATGAAACCCTTCCTCACCGCCTGCGCGGCGGCCCTCGTTACGGCGAGCCTTGCCGTCTCGGCCACGGCGCAGTCGGCCCTCAACGAGATCCTCGACAGCGGCACGCTGAAGGTCGGCACCACGGGCGACTGGAATCCGATGTCTGTCCGCAATCCGGCGACCAACAGCTACGAGGGCTTCGACATCGACGTGATGACCAAGCTCGCCGAAGACCTCGGCGTCGAGGTCGAGTTCGTCCCAACCGACTGGAAGACGCTGGTGAACGGTGTCGTCGCGGGCCAGTACCACATGACCGGCTCCGCCTCGATCTCGCCACCGCGCATGAAGGTCGCGGGCTTCTCGGAGAGCTACATCGCGGTCGAGATCTTCCCCTTCACACACGCCGACAAGGCCGGTGAATTCGACAGCTACGACTCGATCAACCAAGAGGGCGTGACCGTCGCCACGACGCTCGGCACCACCTTCGAGGCTCTGGCGCGCGAGTGGTTCCCGAACGCCGAGATCAAGGTCGTCGAGGCCCCGGCGCGCGGCTACCAGGAAGTGATCGCAGGCCGCGCGGACGTCTTCATCACATCCAACATCGAAGGGTCCACGCTGGTGGGCAAGTTCCCGGTGGTTCAGGTCGAGGGCGCCGAGCCGCGCTCACCGTCGCCCATCGCGATGCTGCTGCCACAGAACGACCAGGTGTGGATCAACTACGTCAACAACTGGATCAAGGTGAAGCAGGCCCAGGGCTTCTTCGACGAGGTCCGCGCGAACTGGGGCCTCTGAGCTCCGGCCATGCGCCTGGATCTGGCAACATGGGGCGAGGTGGAGCACTACCTCGCCCTTTCTTCTGCGCCGGGCATCCTGCTTCCGGTCGGCTCTACCGAACAGCACGGCCCCATGGGCCTGATCGGGACGGATGCGCTCTGCGCCGAAGCCATTGCCCGCGGTGCGGGCGACGCGGCGGAGGCCTACGTCGCACCCACGCTCGCCTATACGCCCGCCCCGTTCAACGCGGGGTTTCCCGGTACGATTTCGGTGTCCGACAGCACTTTCCGCGCGCTCGCAACCGATGTCCTCAGCGCACTTGCGGCCCAGGGCTTCCGCCGGATCTACGTGTTGAACGCGCATGGCGCCAACCTTGCCCCCTTGCGTGAGACGGTGCCATCGATCTCGAATGCGTTGGTGCGCCTGCGCAGCTGGTGGGAATTCGACGCGGTCAACGTCCTGCGGCAGCGCCTCTATGGCGAATGGGAGGGGCTCCACGCGACGCCCTCCGAAGTTGCGATCACGCAGGCCCTTTATCATTCAGTGCCCGCCGGTGCCGCTGCCGCCCCGCCGCGTCGGCTCTCCCCCGAAGAGATCCGCGACCGGGCTGGCGACAACCACGGCAGCGCGGAGCTTCACCGCGCCGAGTTCCCGGATGGCCGCGTTGGGGCACATTCCGCGCTTGCACGACCCGAACATGGCGAGGCGTTGCTCGCAGCGGGCATCGCAGCGGTCGCCGCAGACTATCAGGCATTTCTGAAAGCCCCGGCGCCATAGCCTGACGAGACCCGCTTCGCGCCGGGAGGGGCCCTTTCGCGTTTCATCGGGTGTCACGGCCAAAGACGGGATTGCGCAGACACGCAGTGATGCCTACGCGCGCCGTGGGATACGCCGCTTCAGAGCTCGGCGCCCGCCCGCGCCTCCCCCCACTTCAGCCGCAGCGCCGCGCCAAGGCGGGCCACGGGGCCCGGTGGCAAGCGCTTGGGCGGGTCGGAAGACAAAGCCCGCTCAAGCGCCGGGCTACTCTGCCCGGTCGCGAGATCCGCCGCGAGCATGCCGGCCAGTGTCCCCCGGGTCGTGCCCAGACCGTTTTGACAGCACGCCGAATACAGGCCGTCCTGCAGTTGCCCGATCATCTGTACGCCGTTCAGGCTCAGGCAGAGGCGCCCGCCCCAGCGGTACTCCATCGGGACGTCGGGCAGCATCGGGAACCGCGCCCGGAAGGCCCTGTCGTGATCCTGCCCCACCCGGGCAAGACGCGCGGCATCGACCTCCAACGACGGATCGAACGTGAAGCGGTTGCGCACGACGATCCTGTCCCCGCCCACCCCGGACAGCCTGCGCACGGTAGATCCGAGCGGATCGGAGGGCGTCACCCCCCAGACAGGCGCGCCGCCGAGCTTGCGTACTTCATCGGCGGTCAGACCGCGGGTCATCGAGGCGTAGGTGAAGATGTGCATCAGCCGCCCCCGGGCAAAGCCGAAACTGTTGAGATGCCCGTTCACCGCGAGGATCACCCGCGGCGCGGAAACCTCGCCCGCTGGCGTCGTGGCCACCCAATCCCCCCGCCGCTCCAATCGTGTCACCGGGCTCATTTCGTGCAGCGTCACCCGGTTGGAGCGCAGGCCCTGCACGACACCGCGGACGTACATCGCCGGTTGCAGGATCGCCGCCCCCGGAGTGAAGAGACCACCCTGATAGTAGCGGATGCCCGTCAGCTCCCGCATCTCGGCGGCGTCGAGCAGTCGGTGATCCTCTCCCATCGAGGCGAGGTGAGCCGCGTAGGAGCGATTGTGGGCAAGTCCCTTGTCGCTCGCGGCGGCATTGATCTTGCCCGACCGGACAAGCGCTTCCGCCGGCAGGCCAAACTCTTCGGCCATCTGGTGCGCAAAGTCGATCGCCATGCGGTTTTCGGCCGTCAGGGCGACATCATGCTCGATCTTGCCGCCGTAGTCGCTGGAGGACAGATCATGCGGCAGGTCGACCATGAACCCCGAATTTCGGCCCGCCGGCCCCTCCCCCACGCGCGTGGCGTCGAGCACGGTGATCCTGTCCCCGGGGCACGTGAGCGACAGGCGGCGAGCGGCCGAGAGCCCGGCGAAGCCCGCGCCGATGACGAGCCAATCGGCCGTCTGGCGCCCTTCGAGCGGCACTGGCGGCGCGGCGTCGGGCAACAGCCGGTTCCACGCCGCTGGTCCGGGATCGCGGGGAAGGCGCGTGATGTTTGCCATGCCTCCCCCTAATGGCTCTGGTTGAGTGCATCGGCGGCCGGTATCTCGCGCTCCCGGCGGGCGATGTAATCCTGCAATGCCTCGTCAGCCGCCAGATCGAGCGTGGGCTCCTCATAATCCGCCAGAAGCGCACGGGCATGGCGCAAGGCCCGCTCCGTGATCTCCACCGCGCCCTCCGCCTGCCACTGCTCGATGGAATTATTGTCGAACATGTCAGGCATGAAGAATGCGCGCTGGAAGTTCTCGAGCGTATGGGCGTGACCCAGGTAGTGCCCGCCCGGCCCGATATCGGCGATGGCCGCGAGCCCCTCATCGAAATCATCCCAGCGGATGCCCTCGGCCATGCGGTAGGCCATGGCGCATTGCTCGGCGTCCACGATAAACTTCGCGATCGAGCAATGCATGCCCGCCTCGTTCCAGCCCGCCGAGTGCCAGAGGTAATTCGCCCCCGCCATGATGACGGCCTGCAACGTCGTGGCGCTCTCGTAGCCCGCTTGCGCGTCAAAGGTCTTGGCCCCGCCCAGCGTGTTCGACGTGCGCCACGGCACGCGGTAGTAGCGCGCCATCTGCCCGATCATGAAGTTCATCAGGCTGATCTCGGGCGTGCCCGCCATCGGCGCGCCGGATTTCATCGAGACGGTAGACAGATAGTGGCCGTAGATCGCCGAGCAGCCCTTGCGGATCACCTGTGTGTAGGCCAGCGCCGACAGCGCCTCGGCGTTGAGCTGTGCCACGGTCGGGGCGACCGAGGCCGGCGTATTGGCCCCGCCCAGAACGAAAGGCGAGCAGAGCACCGGCTGGTTCTTGCGGCAGAACGCACGCATCGCCCCGAGCATCGTCTCGTCCCACACCAGCGGGGAGTTGCCGTTGCAATTCCCGGTCACAACGGGATGCGTCTCCATGAACTCCGCGCCGAACAGGATCGCGCACATCTCCATCACGTCTTCGGCGTTCCTTGGGCTCGTCGTCATGCCCATGAACGTCTTGTCGGAATGCTTCATTGACGAATAGGTGATCCGCAGATGGCGCTGGCTGATCGGGTGATCGTAGGGCTCAACGATATGGTGCGCGCTGGAATGCAGCGCGGGCAGCATGTGCGCGAGCTTGTGGAAAGTGGCAAGGTCGTCGAGCGTCGGATTGCGGCGCTTGTCCTCGAGGTCGCGCAGAAAGGGTGCCCCCGTCATCGGCACGAAGATCGCGTGATCCTTGCCGAAAGGCAGGCTGTTGGCCGGGTTGCGCGCGTGGAAGGTGAAGCTCTCCGGAATGGTCGCGATCAACTCGCGCACGAGGAACCTGTCGAGGAAGACCGTCTCGCCCTCCACCTTCGCGCCCGCCCGCCTCCAATCCGCGAGCGCGACGGGATCGCGAAATACCACCCCGACATTCTCGAGGATATGCATCGACGCCGCGTCGATCCGTTCGATCTGGCCATCATCCATCGGCTCGGTCAAAGGGAGCCGACGCTTCAATGCAGGCAACATCGTGAAATCGCGCGCCTCGCGCACCGCCTTGCGCGCTCCACGTCCCCGGCGGGCGGGTTTCTCGAGCGTGGTCACGACAGGGTATCCCCGTCCCCGGGGTCGGTCAGGTCGACCCAGATCGTCTTGATCTCGGTGTATTGATCATGGGCGTGAAGGCCGTTGTCACGCCCTCCGAAGCCGGATTGCTTGTAGCCGCCGAACGGTGTCGAGGCGTCACCTTCGCCGTAGCAATTGACCGTCACAGTCCCCGCCCGGATCTCGCGCGCCGCCCGCAGCGCGGTGCGCGCGTTTGCCGTGAAGACGCTGGCGGCCAAGCCATACTCGGTGTCGTTGGCAATCTGGATCGCTTCCTCGGTCGAGGCGACCTCGATCACGCCGAGGATGGGGCCAAAGACCTCCTCATGCGCCAGCGCCTCTCCGCGCGCCACATCGTAGACCTTCGGCGTCACGAAGGGGCCGTCGGGCGCGTCGCCGGGCCTCAGGTAGCCCGCCACCTTCGCGCAATGCGCGCTATCGATCAGGGCTCCGAGATGGTTGGCGGGATCGAGCGGATCACCCGTTTTCCAATCCCGCATCCGCGCGGCGATGCGCTCCATGAGCGGCGCTTTCACCGCCTTGTGCACGATAAGCCGCGAGGCCGCCGAGCAATTCTCCCCCATGTTCCAGAACGCTGCGTTCACCACATGCGCAGCCACATGATCGAGGTGCTCTGCATCCTCCAGCACGATCGCCGGGTTCTTGCCACCGCATTCCAGCACGACCTTCTTGAGGTTGCTGTCCGCAGCATAGTGCAGAAAGCGCCGCCCTGTCTCCGTCGAACCCGTGAAGGAGACCATGTCGACGCCCATGTGCCGGCCCAGGGGCTCGCCCACCGTCGGCCCGTCCCCCGGCAGTACTTGCAGGACCCCGCGCGGCACGCCTGCCATATGCGCCAGCTCCGCGATCCGCAGCGCGGTAAGCGAGGTCTGCTCGGCAGGCTTCACGATCACCGAGCACCCCGACGCGAGCGCCGGCCCGATCTTCCACGCCAGCATCAGCATCGGGAAGTTCCACGGCAGGATCGCCGCCACAACGCCCACCGGCTCGCGCACGATCAGCGAGAGCGCATCGTCGCCAGCGGGGCCTGTCTGGTCGTAGACCTTGTCGATCGCCTCGGCGTGCCATTTGATCGTGTGGATCGTCTCGGGCACGTCGATCGTCTCGCAGTCGCGGATCGGTTTGCCGGACTCCAGCGTCTCCATCACCGCGAGTTCCCGCCGGCGCCGGGTAATCAGCTTGCAGAGCTTGATCAACACGTCCTTGCGTTCCGACGGATGCAGGCGTGACCAATGCCCCTGCTCGAATGCCTCGCGCGCCTTGTCGACCGCGAAATCGACGTCCTCCACGCTGGCCGTTGCAATGGTCGTCAGGGTCTCGCCCGTCGCCGGATTGAGGGTTGGCATCGCCGGGCCAGAGCCTGCGCGGAACTTGCCATCGATGAAGGGCGCGGCGGGCAGATCCAGATCGGCGGCGATGGCCGCGTATTCCTCGCGGGTCAGAAGGTCGGTCATGCGGTGCGTCCCTCGATTGCGGCGATGGTGGTGCCCATAGTGCGGATCACCTCTTCCAGCGCGCGTTTGTCGTCCTTGTTGAGCGGTTGCAGCGGGCGGCGCGGCGGCCCGGCATTGATCCCGCGCATCGTCAGGCCGTGCTTGATGCACTGGATGAACTTGCCGCCCTGCTCGAGCACCCGCATCAGCGGCAGCATCGCCGACATGAGCGCCCGCCCCTTGGTGAAATCCCCCTCCACAGCGCACGCGCGGTAGAGCGCCAGATGCGCATCGGGCGCGAAGTTCGAGCCCGCGCACACCCAGCTCCGTGCGCCCCAGGCAAAGAACTCCAGCGCCTGGTCGTCCATCCCGCAGGAGAGCGCGATATGAGGATAGTCGCGGGCCAACATATGCAGCCGGTTCGGATCGCCCGAGCTCTCCTTGATGGCGCAGAAGTTCGGAGAGCGTCCCAGCCGGTCAAGGCACTCCTCGTCCATGTTCACGCTCATCCGCCCGGGGTAGTTGTAGAGCATCACCGGCAGGTTCGCCGCCCTGTCCACGGCCAGGGCATGCAGCGCGATCTCGCGTCCCGTGGGGTAGGCATAGGGCGGCGTGGCAACGAGCAGCGCATCCGCCGCAATCCCCTTCGCGGCCTCGGCGAAGGCGACGCTGTCTTCCGTCCGGATCGCGCCTGTCCCGACGATGAGCGGCACCCGGCCCGCGATCAGCGCCTTGACCCGGCCCATCATGTCGACCCGTTCGTCGCCTGTCTGGGCGTAGTACTCGCCCGTGGTTCCCGCGACGATGATACCGTGCACGCCGGCTCCGATCAGGTGCTCCACAGTGTCGGCCAACGCCGCCTCGTTCAGCGTGAAATCGTCATGATAGGGGGTGACGAGGGGCGTGTAGATCCCTTCAAACCGCATCGCGGGCATCCTTCAGTGAGATAACGTCCACCGGCAGCGGATCGGGCCGCACGAACCGTTCCATCCGGTCGCGTGACAAATCCCAGTGCTGCAGGGTCAGATCGATGGCCAGCGCCGCCTCGCCCGCCTCGATGGCGGAGATCATCGCGTCATGCTGGTCCGCCGCCTTCTGGATCAGGGCCGTCTCGGCAGGGACAGCGGGGCGGTAGAAGGTCTGGCTGAGCCGGGTGTGGTCGATCAGGAGCCGGTCGAGGCACGCCCTCAGGTACGGATTGTGTGCCATCTGTCCGACCATGTCGTGGAACGCATGATTGGCGAGGGCGGCCGCGCTCGCATCACCTGAGCGGACAGCCGTCCGGAACGCGTGCTGGATCTCCTTCAGCCGGGCGAGTTCCCCGGCTGTCCGGTGTTCGGCGGCGAGGCGGGCGAGGTTGGCGTAGATCATCGGTGCGGTCTGAAAGAATGTCCGCATCGTGCCGATACTCATCGACGCGACCTTGGCGCCCCGGTGGCTCTGGATCTCGACATACCCGTCCCCGGAAAGCCGCTGGAGCACCTCGCGCAACGGCGTGCGCGAGATCCCGTAGGCCGCCGAGAGCGACGCTTCATCGAGGTCGGCGCCCGGCTCCAGGTCGGTCGTGAGGATCCGGTGCTTGAGATCCTGAAAACAGCTCTCTTTGGAGTTTTTGGCCATTCACCCCTCCCGCTGTCTTTGTATACAAGTTGTGCACAAAAACAAGCGGCGTCGGCTAGTGACATGCTGAGCGTCTGCGCGGCCGCTACCCCTCAGGCCATGCGGCCGCGCCGAGGGTCAGGTGTAGCTGGCGCGGATGCTCGCGGCCTTCTCCTGCATCTTGGTGAACTCGGCCGACGTGAAGGCGCGCTGCGTCTCCAGCCCCGAGAAGTTACCCGAGCCCGCGCCGACGATCAGGCCCGCCATCAGGTCCTCAACGCTATCGACGGTGACCATCATCAGGATATCGGTCGGCCCGGTCGTGACGTACCAGGCATCGAGCGAGCCACCCACGGCCTCGACGATCCCACGTGCGAGGCTTTCCCTGTCCCGCGGATTGTCCAGCATGTCGGCGGCGGCTTTGGCGGAGTAGCTTCCGGTAACAACGAATGTTGGCATGGTGTCCCTCCCATGGGAGACGCGCACCCACCGAACGACCCAACGCCCTCCGTTTGAGCCGTGCCCCCCGATGCGAGGATACCACATCACACATAACTTACGTAGGGTCATCCCCCTTGCCCCCAACCAGCACCCCGCCTTGCCGCTTCAGGTGCCAGCGCCTACCTTGAGTCGAACCGAGAGGAGGACCCCAAGATGCGCCGCACCCCGCCCCGTTTCCACGCGCGCCTTGTCGCCCTGGCCCTCGGATGCCTCTGCCTCACCGCCTGCGCGACGGTCGAAGGCGCCGGCGAGGACCTCTCAGACGCCGGTGAGTTCGTGTCGGACACGGCGCGGGAGGTGAGACGGGCGTTTTGATGAGTAGTCCGCTGTCAGTCGTACGCCTTAGCTGCGACAATCCGATCTTCGGCAATCTATCAATCGATGGGACCGTGGAGGCCGATCTCTTCTGTTTAGAAGATAGAATGAGTATTCCTGATGATGGAAAGATCACTCTGTACTCAACGGATGGAGAAATACACACTCTCTTCAACTGCATCGAGAAAAGCAGTTCTGGGTTATTTCCTGGATTTAGAGTCGGCTACCCACAAAAGTTCCATAGCTCCAAACTCTCTGCGACACATGTTTTTTCGGGACCAGTAGAGTGGCAAGATGATTTTGAGATTTCAAGCGCCCACTTTCGTCTTCCAGAGCTTTCAAAATTAGCACTTCAACCGCACACGACTTCGAAGCTAAACAAACCATTCGATGAAGTCACCGATGCGGATCTACAGATTGCTTCGACGGCAGCGAGCGGAGCATCCGTATCCATTCGAATTGACGGCACATGGTCATCTGGATGGACTGAGCCACGCGAATTGAATGCAGGACTGGTCATTGAGTTTGGCGAACCAGTTTCATGGAACGTTGCCCGAAAGACGATTATTCGCCTAGCTAACCTTTATAGCCTATCCTTTGGGCGAACATGCAAGCCAAGTGAGATATCCGTTAGAACAGAGAATTACATGATCCGGCTAACAAAATTAGTGGCTGAGCCTGCCCAATTTCGAGTAAGTGAGCGCCGCCCTGAACGGGCGCCAAGTAGAGATCTGCGCATTGTAGAAACCTTTTTCTCGTTCAAGGGGCGTAGCGGGATCTCCACCTTCGAAGAAGCGGTCCAAAACTGGATGGCTCTATCCGACGATTGGCACGAAGTCTTTGGATTATTCCTAGAATGCTTCGCCGACGAACAGCGATACACAAGGGCTAGGGTGCTTGCTGCCTTCATACTCATAGACAAGCTCCCTCCAATGTCACCGAAGCCTGATTTAAGCGGAGAAATTGTTGTCAAACTAGCGGAGTCCGCAAAGAGGCAGGCAAACGAAATGGGTCTGGCAGGATACGACGAAAGGATCGACGGCCTCTTTGAGAATCTCAAAGTGGAGACGTTTTCACAGCGGTGTCAAAGACTAGCCGACGAATACCTGATCCCCACCATTGGTGAGGAGCAAACACGAGAGTTAGTGAAATATCTTAAATTTTTTCGAAAGCGCAGAGGTGCTGCTGCCCATGAACATAGCGTTACAGGAAGGAATTTCGATCCGGATGTAGCCGTCTTCGAACTCTCCTGCGCAGAGTTGGCGGCTTTCATTGTTTTTTCCACACACGTTCTTTCAAGACCGCCGAGATTGGATGAAATTGAATTCAACCGCTTGTATCAGACCTTCAAACAGGTAGGGGCTCGCTTGCGCCTTGACGGGATGGCAAAGACATATCCTGACTAGCCATCCATCTTCAGGGCATTAATAAATGCTTCCTGCGGGATATCCACCTTCCCGAACTGGCGCATGCGTTTCTTGCCCGCTTTCTGCTTCTCCAGCAGCTTCTTCTTGCGGGTCGCGTCGCCGCCGTAGCATTTGGCCGTTACGTCCTTGCGCATGGCTGATAGCGTCTCACGCGCAATCACGCGCCCACCAATCGCCGCCTGGATCGGGATCTTGAACATGTGGCGGGGGATCAGCTCCTTGAGCTTTTCGCACATCTGGCGGCCACGGTTTTCGGCGCGGTCGCGGTGGACCATCATCGACAGCGCGTCCACCGGCTCGTCGTTCACCAGGATCGACATCTTGACGAGGTTGTCCTGGCGGTAGCCCTCCATCTGGTAGTCGAACGACGCGTAACCCTTCGTCACCGATTTCAGGCGGTCGTAGAAATCAAACACCACCTCGTTGAGCGGCAGGTCGTAGACCACCATCGCGCGGGAGCCGGCATAGGTGAGGTCGAGCTGGATGCCGCGCCTGTCCTGGCAGAGCTTCAGGACATCGCCGAGGTATTCGTCCGGCACGAGGATCGTCGCCTTGATGCGCGGCTCCTCGATGTGGTCGATCGTGGCGGGATCGGGCATGTCGGCGGGGTTGTGCAGCTCCGTCATCGTGCCGTCGCGGGAATAAACGTGGTAGATCACGGAAGGCGCCGTTGTGATCAGCTCGATATCGTACTCGCGCTCGATCCGGTCGCGGATGACCTCGAGGTGCAGAAGCCCGAGAAAGCCGCAGCGGAAGCCAAAGCCCAGCGCGGCGGAGGTCTCCATTTCGTAGGTGAAGGACGCGTCGTTCAGCGCGAGCTTTTCGATGGCATCGCGCAGATCCTCGAACTCGGCATTGTCGACCGGGAAGAGGCCGCAGAACACCACGGGTTGCGCGGGTTTGAAGCCCGGCAGTGCCTCGGCGGTGCGCTTCTTGTCATGGGTGATCGTATCACCCACCCGGGTGTCGCGGACCTGCTTGATCGACGCGGTGAGGATACCGATCTCGCCCGGGCCAAGCTCCGCGATATCGACCATCGTTGGCTTGAGGACGGAGAGCTTGTCGATCCGGTACCTGGCGTCGGTCTGCATCATGCGGATCTCGTCGCCCTTCTTGATGACGCCGTCCATCACGCGGATGAGCACGACGACGCCGAGATAGGGATCATACCAGCTGTCCACCAGCATCGCCTTGAGCGGCGCGTCGCGGTCGCCCGTGGGGGCAGGCAGGCGCTGCACGATGGCCTCCAGCACATCGGGGATGCCGACGCCTGTCTTGGCGGAGATCAGGCAGGCATCGGTGGCCTCGATGCCGATCACGTCCTCGATCTGCTCGATGACGCGCTCGGGCTCGGAGGCCGGCAGGTCGATCTTGTTGAGCACCGGCACAATCTCGTGGTCGGCCTCGATGGCGGTGTAGACGTTAGCGAGCGTCTGCGCCTCAACGCCTTGCGTGGCGTCCACGACCAGCAGGGAGCCCTCGACCGCCTTCATCGAACGGCTGACCTCGTAGGCGAAGTCCACGTGGCCGGGCGTGTCGATCAGGTTGAGGATGTAGGTCTCGCCATCCTTGGCCGGGTACTCGATCCGCACGGTGTTGGCCTTGATGGTGATGCCGCGCTCACGCTCGATATCCATCGAGTCGAGAAGCTGCTCCTGCATGTCCCGTTCGGCCACGGTGCCGGTCATCTGGATGAGCCGGTCGGCAAGGGTGGATTTGCCGTGGTCGATATGGGCAACGATCGAGAAGTTGCGGATGCGGGACAGGTCGGTCATCGGGCCTCGAAAGAGCATGGATCTGGGGCGGGATAGCCTTTGGGGTGACATACGGCATTTGCGGGCGGATTCCAGTCCCCCAAGCGCGCACCCTGTTGGCGCCGATCTGACAGAGACACACCGACACGCCGCGTGCTAGCTTGCCCCTAGGGAAGCAACAGGAGATCCAGATGTCCGTCTTTTTCATTGCCATTGTCAAAGTCACAGACGACTCGTGGGTGCCGGGCTATGCCGCCGTCGTGCACGACATCGCGGCCAAGCACGGTGGAAAGTACCTGACGCGCAGCGGCGCCATCCGGACGCTGGAGGGCGACCCACCGGATGCGACGCTCATTGCGATCATCGAGTTCCCCTCCCATGAGGCAGTCGATGCGTTCGTCGCGGACCCGGAGTACAAGCCCCACCTCGAGGCCCGGATCGCAGGCACCGACAGCAAGGTCTACGTGATCGACGACACCGACATTGCGGGCGCGATCCCCTACCTCGCGAAGGCCGGCTAGGCGGGCGCCTCCGGCAACGGAACGCCGGTGTAAGAAACCGCTGTCAAACTTCAGGGGCGCGCGGCGAGCCCGGACCCACAAGGCGCGAAGGCGCGGGCGGGTCGAGCGTGTACCAAGGCGGGACGCGCCCCCTTGGCACCCCGCCGTCTGCTTCCACTTTCGAACGGACCGGGCCGCCGTCGCGCGCGCAGCAGACACGCGCATCGCTGGCGAGCGGCTCCGCTCTTCGAGGCATCAGAGCACATCACACCCCAGCCACACGCCGCCTCCCCCGACACATATCCCGGAACGCACAGGCAGTTTTCGGTTTTTTGACACACCTCAAGGCGCCCTCCTGCACCGCAGCATAAAATGCGGCGATCAATGCCATTAGTGAAGGGACGCGCGCGATGAATTTGCAGACCGATATCGTCAAGTCGGCAGAGGCGAAGGGGATCGAGGTCGACGAGCATGTCGGCGAACGGGAAATCGCCCCGCTGAGCTTCGAACAGGGCCGCTATCCTTACAAGCGAAAGATGGGTCGCCGGCAATACGAGGCCGAGAAGGCCGCGCTTCAGGCAGAGCTTCTGAAGGTGCAGCTTTGGGCCCAGGAGACGGGGCAGAAATTTGTTCTGCTGTTCGAGGGGCGCGATGCGGCCGGCAAGGGCGGCACGATCAAGCGCTTCACCGAGCACCTGAACCCGCGTGCCGCGCGCGTCGTCGCGCTCAACAAGCCAACTTGGGAAGAGAAGGGCCAGTGGTTCTTCCAACGCTATATCAGTGAGTTACCGACCTCCGGCGAAATGGTGTTCTATGACCGGTCCTGGTACAACCGCGCAGGCGTCGAGCGGGTCATGGGCTTCTGCGAGCCCAACGAATACCTCGAATTCATGCGCGAAGCGCCCGAACTGGAGCGGATGCTCGTGCGCTCCGGTCTCCGGCTCTACAAGTACTGGTTTTCCGTCACGCGGCGCGAGCAGCGCCGTCGCTTCAAATCTCGCGAAAGCGATCCGCTGAAGCAGTGGAAGCTCAGCCCAATCGACAAGGCGAGCCTCGACAAGTGGTCGGACTACACGGATGCGAAGGAGGCGATGTTCTTCTATACCGACACTGCGGATGCGCCGTGGACGATCATCAAGTCGAACGACAAGAAGCGCGCCCGCCTCAACACCATGCGCCACTTCCTGTCCACCCTCGACTATCCGGGCAAGGACCCCGAGGTTGCCGTGTCGCCGGACCCGCTGATCGTCGGCTCGGCGCACCAGGTCCTTTCGACCTCCGACTCTCCCGTGGGCGCATCTGTCGTCTAGCCCGACATCCGGGCGGGTATCGGATCCGGGCGGCGCTGGCATTGGCGCTCGCCCGTGGGAAAAGGCCGGGATTGCAGCCGCTTGCGCGTGCTGCCCCGGCCGCTAGATGGCCAGCACCGGCCAGAGGCTCGCGACGAGCAATGCTGCCATTGTCCAATTGAAGACACGCAACCGCACAGGGCTCGTGAGCAACACGCGCACCTGCTGACCGAGCCACGCCCAAACGCTGACACTGGGCAGGTTAACGGCAGCAAACACGATCGCGACCGCGAGCATGGCCAGACTTCCGGTGCCAGGCGCGTAAACCGTGACAGCGGTCAGCGCCATTGCCCAGGCCTTTGGGTTGACCCATTGAAACGCGGCGGCCTGCAGAAAGGTGAACGGGCGCCCCCCCGCCTGCCCCTCGCCAGGCGCGGCGGCATGGGCGATCCGCCATGCCAGCCAGAGCATATAGACCGCGCTTGCCCCCTTCAGGATCACGAGCGCCGGTGGCCATGCAAGGAAGATTGCGGCCAGTCCCATTCCGACAAGAAACACCATCACCGCATGCCCAAGCGAGATACCCAGCATGTGCGGTACGGTGCGGCGGACACCGAAATTGGCGCCCGAGGCCATCAGCATCAGGTTGTTGGGGCCGGGCGTGATCGACGACACGAACGCAAAGACGCACAGGGCGAGAAGTAGATCGTATTCCATTACGCAACTATAGAGCACCGTTCACGCCAGTTGCTTGCGTTCTGCCATACCATCTGGCCCAATGCTGCACGAAATGAGCGATCTTGACACCATAGACGACCGGATATTGCACAACCTCTCTCGAGAGGCGCGGCTCCCGAACACCGAGCTGGCCGAGCGCGTCGGTCTTTCGCCCTCGGCCTGCCTGCGCCGCGTCGCCGCGCTGGAGCGCAGGGGTGTGATCACCGGATATCGCGCCGTGCTCGACAGGAGCGCGCTGGGGACGGGCTTTGTCGCTTATGTGGCGGTGGGCCTCTCCTCGCACACCAAGGACGCGCAGGAAGCGTTCGAGCGCGCCATGGCCCTCGCGCCGGAAGTCCGCGAGTGCCACAGCATCACCGGTGGGGTAGAGTACCTGCTGCGCGTCGAGGCGTCGGATCTTGCAGCCTACAAGGTGTTCCACACCGAGCGGCTTGGAACTGTCCCGGTGGTCAACGCGATCACGACCTACGTCGTGATGGCCTCGCCGAAGGACGAGCGCGCTTAGGGCGTTGTTTCCCTTCTGGCTGCAATGATTGAATTTCGGCCTGTTCTGTGCATAGAACATGGGGCGCACAACGGCGGGAAGCTCTTTAGAAAGCGACCGCCTAATCCATGAGGCAGTTCATGCGACTTATGACCACCACACTCATCGTGTTTTCTCTCGCCCTTCCTGCGGCCATCGTCTTGCCCGCATCCGAAGCCGAAGCGCGCCGGATCGAGCGCGCGTGCAACCAATCCGACCGCCGCGCCGCGACGCCTGTCCTGTGCAGCTGCATCCAGCGCGTCGCGGATCAGATGCTTACCGGCCCCGACCAGCGCAAGGGCGCGCGGTTCTTCAAGGACCCCCAGCGCGCGCAGGAGGTCCGCAAATCCGACACCGCCGCCGATGACGCATTCTGGGCCCGCTGGCGCGACTTCGGTCGGACCGCCACGAACATCTGCAGCTAAGGCGCCGCGCGCTGCGCATCAGAGGGCGCCACGCCTTGGAATGCGGCGCGCCATCCGGCCGCGCCAGTGCTTCCGCTCAGGCGCCGCGCTCCAACTCATCGAGAAGCTGCCGCCCGGTCCGCTCGATTAGGCGCACCACGCCGTCATAGCCCCCCTCGTAGTACGGGTCCGGCACGTCACCCTCGCCGTCCGGATCGTGGTCGCGAAAGAGCCGCACGGGCGTGGTGTTGCCAGCCGGGCGCTGCGCCTCGATTTCTGCGAGGTTTTGCCGATCCATCACGTAAATGACATCGAAAGCGGCGAAATCCGCCGCCGAGAAGGCGCGCGCCCGCAGTGCAGCCAGATCGTACCCTGCAGCCCCTGCGGCGCTCTGCATCGGGCCGTGAGGCGGATTACCAGCGTGCCAGCCCGCCGTTCCGGCACTGTCTACCTCAACGTCGAGCCCGCGATGCGCCACCATCGCCCGCACAATCCCCTCCGCGGACGGTGAGCGGCAGATATTCCCAAGGCAGACAAAGAGGATCCGAACACGTGACATGCCTTGGCATACCGCGTTTGACCGCCATGGGAAACCGCGCCGCATTTGCGCCGCCTCCGATTTGCGCGTAGCCCTTGGCCATGTCCGATCCCCGCCCCGCCGCAGACCTCAAACCCACCGAGGTTGCAGCGCGCCTCTTGCGCGAAGCCGTACCACCGCGCTGGCGCCTCTACGCGGTGTCCCTTCTGTGCATGGTGGGGGTTGCGGGCTTCACCGCCGCTTTCGCGTGGTCCACGAAGCTGATCGTCAACGACGTCTTTGTTGCCGGCGATGCCGTCGCTGCCTACGGAATCGCGGCGCTCGTCGTGGGCCTCGCCTTCGCCAAGGCGGGCTCGGACTACGCCAATTCGATCGTCGGTGTCATCTTTGCGCGCAGCGTGTCCGCCTCCTACCAGAAGCAGGTGTTCGCAGCCTTCCTCGACAAGGACGTCTGGCACTTTCTCGGCACCCCCGGCGCCAAGCACATGGCCGACGTCCGGCTCTACGGCCAGGCCTGCGGCAAGGTCGTCGTCGGCCTCGCCAACCGCCTGCTCACCGATGGGCTGACCGTTCTTGCGCTGCTCGCCGTGATGGTCTGGCAGGACCCGGTGATGTCGCTCGTCAGCCTTATCCTCTTCCCGGTCATCTTCGTCCTGATCTCGACGCTCTCGAGGCGCATCAAGTCCGTGGCGCGGATCGAAAAGGACCTTACCGGCACCCTGCAGGCACTCGGAACAGAGGCGTTCGACGGCGTCCGCACGATCAAGAGCTACCGCCTCGAGGAGAAATCCAAGCGCCGGTTCGACGCCGCCGTCGACGCGCTGGAGGAGCGCATCCTCAGCATCGCAAAGGCGACCTCGGCCACGATGCCCGCGATGGAGGTTCTGGGCGGTCTCGTGCTGGGTGCCTTCGTCGTCTACGCCGCGTGGCAGACGATCACCGAGGGGCAGAGCCCGGGCGAGTTCACCGCCTTCATCACCGCATTCCTGCTGGCGTACCAACCGGCGGAGCGTGTCTCCAAACTCTGGGTCAGCATTCAGAAAAGCCTCGCGCATGTGCAACAGATGTACGAGATCCTCGAAGCGCCGCCACGCCGGCCCGAGGGCGGCACAGCCGAGCTCGACGGCGCGCCAAGCATCACGTTCGAGAACGTCTCCTTCGCCTACGCCGAAAACGCCCCCGCCCTCCACGAGGTTTCTTTCCGGATTGCAGCGGGCGAACGCATTGCCATCGTCGGCGGGTCAGGTGCCGGGAAGACGACCCTGATCGACCTCGTGCAACGCTTCTACGATCCCAACTCCGGCACGGTGCGGATCGGCGAGCGTGACCTCAGGGAGGTGTCGGAACCTGCGATGCGCAGCGCCATCGCGCTCATTGCGCAGGATGTATTCCTCTTCGAGGGGAGCGTGCGCGACAACGTCCGCGATGGCCGCCCCGAGGCCGCCGATGACGAGGTGATCGACGCTGTCCGCCGCGCCGCGCTCGATGATGTCCTTGTGGCCGACGGCGGGATCGAAGCTCAGGTTGGTCCGGGCGGATCGTTTCTGTCGGGCGGGCAGCGCCAACGCGTCGGGATCGCCCGGGCGCTGCTTCGGGGCGCGCGGGTGCTGATCTTCGACGAAGCCACGAGCGCCCTCGACGCCGCCAACGAGCGGCGCATTATGGAAAACCTTATCGCCACGCAATCCGGCGCCACGTTGCTCTTTGTCACCCATCGCGCCGCCACACTCGCCTATGTCGACCGCGTCCTGTTCCTCGAGAAGGGGCGCGTGGCCGGGTTTGACACGCACGCCGCCCTGAGCCGCGCCAACCCGGCCTATCGCGAACTCTTCAACCTAGACGGCACAGCCTCCGACGCCGCAGAGTAGGCGGCGCCGCGAAGGGGCCACGTAGCGCGATCAATTCGTGTGATCCGCGTGGCCGTCGCTGTCATGCCCCCCGTGCCCGGACTGCCCGTGGCCGTGCCCGCCTGCATGGCTCTTGGGCATGCGCTCCAGATCGACGGGCACTTCGATGATGACATCGCCAGCTTCCTCGAAGTTCAGCGTCACCTCGACGAGGTCGCCCTGCGTCAGGGATTGCTTGAGCCCGAGAAACATCACGTGCTTGCCGCCCCGCTCCATCACGAGGTCCTGTCCGGCGGGCAGCGCGAAGCCCTCCTCGATATGGACCATGCGCATCACATCGCCGTCCATGATATGCGTGTGCAATTCGGCCCGGGCGGAAATGTCGGACGCCACCGCGATCAGGCGGTCGTCGTCCTCTCCCATGTTCCGGATGATCATGAAGGCGGCCCCGGATTTCGCGTTGGGGGTCGCGGCGCGGGCATAGGGGTCTTCGACCATGATGTCGGCCGCGAGCCCCGGTGCCGCAATGAGGCTGAGGCCAGCAGCGGCCAAGAAGGATTTCAGAACGTTCATGTTTGCTCTCCTGAAGGCCACGGCGCCCGAATACGGGCCCGCGGTGGTCTGACGTCACTTGGGGGAATGTCAGACGCGAGAGGGTGGCCCGCGCGGCCATGCAAAGAGCCCGGCATCAACACTGCGCCCAACGGTCGATCCCATCGGCCAGTCAAGCGGCATCGCCAACCAGCCCTGCGCCGGCCCCATGAGCACCGGCAGAGGCAACGGGGCATTCAGAGCGCAATCCGGGCACAGAACTGTCTGTTCAACCCGCGTTCCGTTCTGGTCCACGTACACCGTGACGACGCCATGGCCCGCGCAGAGCACAAGCGCATTTGCAGGTGGCAGGCGGCCTTGCGCAACGCCGGCGCCCACCGCCGAAACGGCGACCACGAAGGCCAATAAAACGGGCAGGATCCGGCGCAACATGACGCCAGACATAGGCGCTGCGTCGCGTCTCGCAAAGCCAAGGACCGGCCCGCACAGCACCCGGACGCGCAATCGAGGCGTTACGCCGCGCCTATCGCGGGGGTAGAACGACAAAGGGCGGCGCACCGAACCGGTGCCCCACCCAATCTGGTCTTAGCAAGTGTCACCATGGCATGTTGCCGTGGATCTGCGGGCAATTACGCCTCGGCTGCCGGTGCCGTCTCTGCGGCAGCTGCCCGGGCCTTCGTCAGGTCGCGCTTGATCTTCAGCGCGCGATCCGAAAGCTCCACGTCCTTCGCCTTGGCGAGGAACTGGTCCAGCCCACCCCGGTGATCGACCGTCCGCAGCGCTGCGGAAGAGATCCGCAGGCGGAACGAGCGACCCAGCTCATCGGAGATCAGCGTCACGTCCTGCAGGTTCGGCAGGAAGCGGCGGCGGGTCTTGTTGTTGGCGTGGCTCACGTTGTTCCCCGTCATGGGGCGCTTGCCGGTCAGTTCGCAGACGCGCGACATCGGACGATCCTCGGTTTCATCGGGGCAGGTCAGTACGCCGTCCTGCGCGCTGCCACCCCGTGTGTTCGGACTGAAAAGGGCGCCGCCCGGAAACCCGGGGCGCCCTGCGTTAGATGGCGCTCTTCAATACGCACCCGCCGGTCGTGTCAAGGCGATTCTGCCGCTGGTGCTGCACCGACGGCGGCCTACCCTATTTCGTGAAGGAGCGATACCATGGCCGACCCCACCTCTGCCCCCGAACTTGTGTTTGACGGGCACAATGACTTCCTGCTGCGCCTCTGGTCGCATGCCGATGACCGCGAAAGCATCTGGCTCACGCGAAATGACAAGGGGCATCTCGATCTCCCCCGCATGCGCGCGGGTGGCTTTGCCGGTGGGCTCTTTGCGATTTTTGTGCCGCCAGCCGAGCGCCCGGGTGGCCTTGGCTTCGAAGAGCGCATGAAGGACGCTCCCTACGAATTGCCCATGCCCCCCAATCTGGCGCTTGGGGCCGCTCAGCAGATTGCGCTCGCACAGGCCGGACTGCTGATGTGGATGGAGCGTGCGGCGCCTGCGGATTTTGCTGTCTGCCACACCGTGTCCGGCCTCAGGGAGGCCATCGCCGTGGGAAAGGTCGCCGCCATGTTGCACATGGAGGGCGCCGAAGCGATCGACGCGGATCTCGACGCGCTTCATGTGTTCCACGCGATGGGGTTGCGTTCCCTCGGGCCCGTCTGGTCCCGCCCAACGATCTTCGGCGAGGGCGTGCCCTTCCGGTTTCCCGGCGGTCCGGATACCGGGCCGGGGCTGACCGATGCAGGGCGGCGGCTTGTGGCGGAATGCAACGCCCTCGGGATCATGATCGACCTCAGCCACCTCAACGAGAAAGGGTTCGATGACGTGGCGCGCTTGTCCGACGCGCCGCTCGTCGCCACCCATTCCAACGCCCACGCGATCTGTTCGAGTCCCCGCAACCTGACCGATCGCCAGCTTCGGCAGATCGCCGAGTCGGGGGGAATGGTCGGCCTGAACTTCGCCACCTTCTTCCTGCGCCCGGATGGACGGGCGCGGCGCGCCACCGAGATGGACGTGCTCTTGCACCACATCGATCACCTGCTCGAACACCTGGGTGAGGAGGGCGTAGGGCTCGGCTCCGATTTCGATGGCGCCGTTCTGCCTGACACCATCGGAGACGTCACCGGCTTGCCACGCCTTGTCGAGGCCATGCGCGCGCATGGCTACGGGTCAGAACTGGTTGCGAAACTGGCCCGCGAGAACTGGCTGAACCTCCTCGAGCGCACTTTGAGGTGAAGCGGCAGTGCCCTTCGCCGGGCGCGGCACAAGGCTAGGCCATCCGCTCTTGTTCGAGCGCATGGATCGCGGCGGCCAGCTTGTCCTCGGCCTGTTCGAGTTGCCGGATCGCGCCCAAGGGCGCCGAGCGTGTGACTTGCGCGCGCGCTGTCCTTATCTCCCGCACTGCGGCTGACAGGCACTTGGCCACGTCCCGACCGCCTTCGGGCGTATGAATGCGCGCCAGATCCCTGACGTCCTGCCGGTGCGCCTCGCGGCGCATGCGCAGGAAGTCCGCGATCAACGCGCTGAGCGTTTCACTGTCCAGATCGTCTTTCGACAAGGCGATGACCCTGTAGTCCAGGCTCACCAGCGGTTCGCCCGTGATGACAAAGATCGGGACATCGGCAAGCGCCGGCCTGTCCTTCAGCTCCAGCGCCAGGTCCCCGCCCCACCCGTCCGGTAGGTGATGGTCGAGGAAGATCATGTCTGGCCGGCCTTTTTCGACGAATCGGCGCGCGTCTTCGAGGGTCGCGAACGCGACAAGCTGCGCGTCGGGGCGGCGCACCTTCAGCGCACTCTTGAGTGCCAGAACATCGTCGGGGTCGTCGTCTATAATGAGAACTGTCTCGAGGACACGATCCCAATACTGGTAGAGATCCATCTGCACGGTCATGCGTGGCCTTTCGCAATTTGACACATGCCAGGCAGGCCGACCGCAGGGACGGAAGCCAACTCAGCGTTTATCGCTTTTCCATGGGGCAAGAGCAGGCGTGCCGTGGTTCCGCGCCCTTCTTCCGAGGCAATGTGCAATGCGCCGTCCTGAGCTTCCGCCAGCATCGTCGCGATCGCCAGCCCAAATCCGCTCCCCGGGATAGACTGCGTATTGGGGCCCCTTTTTCCCGGGAGCGCCGCATGGCTCGCAACGGCCTCGCGCATGCCCATCCCCGTATCGACCACGGAAATCTCCGCGGCATGTCCGAGGCTGCGCCCGGAGACCTTTACGGTCGACGGCGCGTTGCTCCAGAACTTCAGGCTGTTTTCCACGAGATTCTTCAGGATCAGGTAGGTGAAGTGGGGATCGCTCAGGAACACGAAAGGATCCGAGAGGGTAACGCGCGTCCTGGTCTCTGCGCTGAACGGCTCGACGACACGCGCGAAGAGTTCGCTCAGATCAACCATTTCGAAACGGGGCTCCGCCGTTGCGTGGCGGGCATACTCGAGCGACGCATCGAGCAGTTTCTGGTGTCGCGCGACATGTCGAGGCACGTCTTGCAGCACCTCTCTCGACGCCTCGGCACCCTCGGGCAACGCGCTCCGCGCCGCCTCGACAGACCGGCAAACATGGCGGATGGGCGCGCGCAGATCGTGGCCGATCGAGGCAACGAAAGCGCGCAGTGCCGTGTTCGACTGTTCGATCCTGCGCCGGCTGCGAAAGCGCTCCAGCGCAAACTCGATCCTCAATCCCACGCTTGCTTCATCGAGGAAACGCTTGGGAACGAAATCCGCCGCCCCCATGCGGACAGCTTCGAGGCCCAGCTCGCTTTCCCGGTCGGCGGTCAGAACGATAATGGGTACATTAGCGGCACAGTCCAGCGCGGCCTTCAGGGTGCCCAGCCCTCTGCTGTCTGGCAGTCCGAGATCGAGGACAATGGCCTCTGGCCACGTCTCCTCGAGCGCCTCGATCATCCCTCTCAAGCTTCCGACGAAGGTCGCGTGAAACCCGCCGTAGGATTTCAGCGCATCCTCCAGCAGGAACCGGTGGTCGCGGTTGTCCTCGACGGCGAGGATGCTCGTTGTCTGGGATGTCTGGAGCTTCATCAGGGGTGTCCTTGCTCCACGAGCCGCGAGCGGTCCAAATGACGCCAATAATCCCGGATCGAGCGCAGATCGGCTTCCCATTTGTCGAAGTTCCGGCTCTTCGTCGAATAGCTGTTCGCGCGCAGGCTGAGTGCGCGTTCGATGTCGCGCGGGACGGAAGAGGTCGAAACGATCACGATCGGGACTGCGAGATACCTGTCGTCGGAGCGGATGGCCTCCAGCACGTCGAACCCGTTGACCTGAGGCATGTTGATATCGAGCAAAACAAGGTGCGGTACGATCTCCATCGCGCCTCCGGTGCCGCAGAAATGGTCGATCGCGGCGGCACCGTCGCGCAATTCGATCACGCGGACATCCGGCGCGTCTTCCGTGAGGCACTCGTGGGCCAGCGCGGCATGGTCCGCGTTGTCTTCTATCATCGCGATCGTGAACGCCATCATGCCGCCTCCAGCCTGGTTCTCGCGAACGTCATCTCGTCGGCGGTACCGAACGCAAGTGAGAACGTGGTTCCCTCACCCGGCGAGGATGCAAGACTGAAAAGGGCACCCGTTTGGTCGGCGATCCGGGCGACGATCGCGAGGCCAAGGCCAGATCCCGGAACCGTCACGTCCACCCCGCGCTGGAACATCTCGAAGAGCCGCTCCCTGTTGTCTGTCGGGATCCCGGGGCCATCGTCCGAAACGGTCAGCACCGTTGCGTCTTGCATGTGCGATACGCCGACCCGCACCGTTGCACCCGGCTCCGGACAGCCGTGCCGCAGTGCGTTCTCGACGAGATTTTGCAACGCTTGGCGCAGCAGCTGGGGATCCGTCTCGATCGAGCCCGACCCGTCGAGGGTGAGGTGCGCGCCCACGGCTTCGATCGTCCCAGCCAGCGCATGTGAAAGCTGCTCGAACTCGGCTTCGATGTCGACCACCTGCTTCTTTTTTACGGCGCGCGAGATGCGGCTCATCTGCAGGATCCCGTCGATGAGGCTGCTCATGCTCTCGACGTTCGCCTCAACCCGGGACAAGTGTTGCCGCGCCTTCGGCGCATCGCCCTTTTCGAAGGCCATACTGGCCCGTTTGGCGAAACCGCTGATCGAGACCAGCGGGCTCGAAAGGTCGTGACTGACGACGTAAACAAGGTTTTCAACCTCTCGCGTGCGCGCTTCGAGCTTCGCGTTTTGCACGCGCAGGGCGGCTGCCGCGCCCGCTTCGGACATGGCGCGCTCTTCAGCCGACAATGTGAGCGCAAGCTGCGCCCGCTGCCGTTGCCAGAGCAGAAGAAGTCCGGCAACAAGACCAACGAGGCTCGACGCCCCGACCACGGCGACGATCGTTTCCCTGCTGGCCCAGCCCGTGACCAGAACGTCGAGCCGGGTGGCGCGAAGCCGCACGAACTCGTCGGTCGCCACGAAGCGCGTAAGCGCCGAGTCCAATCGTTGGTAGAGAACGGGTGCCGACGGCGTCACCGCGAGCGCGAGGGGCACCTCTGACAGGGATGGCGACACGGGCACAAATCGACTCTCCATCTCGAGCTTGCGCACGAAATCTGCAAACGTCGCCTCGGCGTAGGCCACAACATCCACGCTGCCCGAAGCAACCGCGAAGACAGCTTCGGCATTGGAGCTTGACGGGACGACCTCGAGCCCGGGGATCGCCCGTGCCACGCCTTCGGGGTAGGATCCGCGCGCCACTGCTACGGAGATGTCACGTGGCCAGCGCGCCGCGATCTCGGGCGCCCCCTCGCGCAAGGCGAAGCCACGTATCCGGATCTCGCTGTGCGGGGCCGTAAACCGCACGAATTGCCGGCGCTCGTCGGTCGGAACGAGCGTGGGGTTCACGTCTGCCCGGCCTTCGGCAAGCGCCTCGACGACAGCGGCCGGGTTCGGCACCTCTTCGAACGTCAGGCGCGCGCCTTCTTGCGCTGCAAGCGCGCGCATGAGTTCGTTGCCATATCCGGCTGCCTGCCCGTTTTCGTCCGTATAGGTGTAGGGATGAAACTCGTTGTAGACGACGCGCCACACATCTTCGCCCTGTGCTGCCCCCGGCGACGCCGCGGTCAGCCATAAGACAACACTGAGCATTCCATCGCGGGCTCGCATGTTTGACCTCAGTGGAGCAACAATGCGGCACCGTGCGACACAAGTCTTAAGATACTGTTTTCATCGTCCCGGCCCCAGCCCGGTCTGCGATATGACCGACGCAATGGTGCGCGCGCTGCCCGCTTGCTTCTCACATCCCAGAGAAGCGCCCGCACGGGTTGTGCCCCTCATGTCGCGCAGCTAGCCATCACCCCCGAGAGGAGCAAAGGAGCACACCGATTGCGGCGTACCCCCGACAGCTTTGTCCTGATCACGAACGTCATGGCGGAAGCCCATTGCGTGGTCTTGCAGGACTGGTTCGACTTCCTCGATGTCCTGCCAGAGCGGCTTCTCGTCTTTGTTGGCAAGGAGCCCGCCATTGCCGACCGTCTCGCCCGTATATGCGAGGCGCGGGACATCGCACTGGAGATCCTTGACACGACGGATACGCGTCGGGTGAGGCAAGACGAGCCGGCCATCGTGATGGAACAGTTTCAAGCGGCCGGATCCGGGCTCGTTATGATAGTTCGGCTTGATACGCTGCCCTTCCGCCGCACCGGCGACCCCTGGCAGACGGACGCCATCGCAGCGATGAGGCATCACGGGGCAATCTATCTCACCGGCAGCACATTACCCTACCGGAGCGACACACCAACAGACGACCCGCGCTACATGCACACCAGGAAGGTCAGCAACAATTTCCTCCTGATGGATCGGGATGAATGGCTGCGGATCCAGGAGGCGCAGCGGGAACCGGCCCTGGCCCTGGGGAGGTTTGCGCAGGAGAACGCGGTCGAATTTCATTGCCGGGATACCGGAGATCGCGGCATCAAGCTGGTGAACACGCCGGATTTCCGGATCGTGCACACACAGGAATGGGGCCCGCGCATGCGCCTTGTGCGCGCCTGCTACCGGAGAGGGATCGCGATCACCCCTCAGTTGACCGGATTTCAGGAAGATTGGGACGCGCGCCGCTATCCGTTCTACCTGCAGCACGAAGCGATGCCGATCAAACGCGCGCGGATTGCCTTCGGCCGATGGCGCCGCGACGTTGCTGCCCGTTTCACTGGCCGCTAGCCTTCCGGTGAGCGGAACAAGCAAGAACTCGGCGCGCAATGGATCTTCCGGTCGAATCCACGCAAGCCTACGGGTGCCCTACCCGAAGCCTGCGGGGCGCACCGCCGACAGGAGACACAAATGCCCGACTTTCATCTCTTCGCGAAGGGGCCGCGTCCCGTCGCCCCGTTCAGTCACGCCGTCGAGGCGGACGGATGGGTAATCCTGACCGGGCAGATGCCCACCGATCCCGATGCGCCTGACGCGCCCCTGCCAGACGGGATTGAAGCCCAGACGCGGCGCGTGATGGACAATCTCGCGCTCATTCTCGGCGAGCTCGGGCTGGACCTGAGCCACGTTGTGCAATGCCGCTGTTTTCTGACCGCGTTCGAACGCGACTACACAGTTTTCAACGACACCTATGCCAGCTACTTTCCAGAAAGCAGGCGCCCGGCCCGGACAACGATCGGCGTTACGGCCCTCGCCGTCGGTGCACTCGTCGAGGTGGATTGCGTGGCGCGCAGGCCCTGAGCTGAAGAAAACACGGTGCCGGTGGGCAGCGGAAACCGTGGCCCCACGCCTTGACCCGGCTATCAGAGAGCCCGGCTACGCGGACGCCCGGAGGACACGAGGGTCTGGTCGATACAGGGGCCTTGTTTCACTGGAGGCCCAGTCGATCCGGGGGCCACTTGTTCCAGAGGGGGTGTCGATCCGGGGGCCCAGTCGATCCGGGGGCCAGTAAGTCCAACGGCCCAGCTAATCCGGGGGCATTGTTGACCCGGGGCTCTGGGCAATCCGGGGGCCTTGGCAATCCGGGGCTCTGGGCATTTCGGGGCTCTGGTTAATCCGGGATTAACCTTAACATTCTATGTTCGCGCCCATGGTGCGTGCTCTGAAGATGAACGTCGCGGCGCTTGGGCCGCACATGGCCCTGGCCCTTGCCCTGAGCCTCGCCCTGGCTCCCGGGAACCTCCACGCGGGTGCTTGGGAGCGCGAGCCGGGCACGTTCTTCGTGTCGCTGTACTACAACCTGCCGACGGACAGTGAAGACTATGATGTCGGCACCGTCTCGGCCTATGTCGAGTATGGCCTGCCATGGCGGCTGACGGCCGGCGCAAACCTCGATCAGCGTCCGATCGGCCCGCACTCGCTCGAGCTCTTTCTGCGCCGCAACTTCAATGCACCCGATGCCATGTGGCAGGTGGCCGTCGAGGCCGGTTTCGAGATGGCGCTCGACGCGCATATCGATGAGTACACCGGACAGATCAGCTATCTCACGGAGCCCGGGCAACCCGCCGTCGCCCTTCACCTGGGTCGTGGTTTCTCCAACTGGCTCGTGGACGGCTGGCTGGACGTCCGCTTTGGCGCCAACCTGCCCACCGCCGACGCTGACCTGCGGGGCGAGATCGACGCCACGATCGGCTGGAACCTGACGGATCGCGTCTTCGGCACCTTCGAGCTGTGGCACGACTTCAATCGCGAGGACAGTGTCACCTCTCTGGTGCCCGGCGTTGGCGTGCGCGTGACCGACCGGATCTCGGCCAACCTGCGGTACATCCACGAGCGCAACGAGAGGGTCGTCGATAGTGTCGAAATCGGGACATGGCTGGAGTTCTGACCCGCCCATTTCGCGCCGGAATACAAACAATACCGTCCTTGCAAAAAGATCGTTTCCGACAACGCCCCCCAATCGCGGAAACAGTGTGTCAGCAATGGACTCCGCTGCCTTTTTTGTAAAACCCGAGGCAACAACAGTTGGGGTGTACCATGTACCAGAGAGTTCTTTCCGCAGCCTTCGCCATCGGTCTCGCAGCCGCGCCCGTGAGCGCCGCCACGATGTACGTCGTGGACGTGCACGGCAAAATGGCCACCGTCGAAACGTCGTCGGGCGAGGTAAGCCTGATCGGCGATCTCGGCGTCCAGCTGACGGACATCGCCTTCGATCCGAACGGCAACCTTTACGGCATCAGCTTCACGAGCCTCTATTCGGTCAATGCCACGACCGCATCGACCTCGCTGATCGGCAGCCTCGGTGTAGGCGGCGCCACCGGCCTCGTTTTCGGATCGGACGGCACGCTCTTCATGGGCAGCGAGGACACGACCGATCTCTACGAAGTGAACGTGTCGACAGGGGCCGCGGCGTCGATCGGCGATATGGGCTTTTCCTCCGGCGGAGACCTCGCGTTCGTCGATGGCGACCTCTTCATGGCCGACACCGACGGGGATCTGATCTCTATCGACCTTGGCCCACCCGTCAGCGGCACGAGTGTCGGCCCGTTCGACCGCGACAACGTCTTCGGGATCGCTTCGGCGGGGGGGATGCTCTTCGGGACAGCCGGCAAGAGCATCTTTGAAGTGGACCCATCGGATGCCTCGGTGTCCAACGTCTTCATGTTCAACGGCGATCACTTCGGGAATGCCTACGGCCAGGCGTTCCTGTCGGAGGCATCGCCCATTCCGCTGCCCGCGCCAGTCATGATGCTGCTCGGTGGCTTCGCCCTGCTCGGCACGTTCCGAAGCCGCCGGAAAGCCTGATGATAGACCGGCTGGCGCGGCCTCCCGCGCCAGCCATCGGCTCTTTGCGCCGCAAGCGCCACCACAAGGCTCATGCGACCGCCCGCTCCGATCGTGAACGGGCTCGCCGGGACCACCGCCCGCACGAGCCTGCCCAGCCACAAGGCCCAACGAAGACGTCGCTGCGTACGGATTTCCGCGCCGGCCACTGGCCCACAGCGCGATGTCCGCTACCTTGGCGGCATGAAAGCAACGCTTGCCACTCTCTTCACGCTCGCCGCCTCCGGGGCTTGGGCGTGGGACGCCCGCATCACGGATGTATGCGAGATTTACCACGAAGGCGCAGAGGGCGAGGTGCTGATCCGGTACGATCCGTCAACAACGCTCTATAGCCTCACGGTAACTCGTCCGAACGCATGGCCCTCCGCGCCGGTCTTTGCGATCCGCTTCGGCCAGACCGGGCTGACCATCTCGACGACACGCCACCAGCTTTCGGGCAGCGGCCAGTCCCTGTCGGTCAGTGACAGCGGGTTTGGCAATGTCCTGCTCGGCCTCGAAACTGCCGCCACTGCCACCGCATTCACAGAGACGGCCAGCGCGAGCTTCGATCTCGACGGCGCCGGCGAAGCCGTGGCGGACTTCCGCTCCTGCCTCGTTGCACCGTCGGTCTAGCCCCTCGCCCCCAAGAGCACTACGTCGATCCCGCGCCCGCAACGCAAAGGGGGCGCCGCATTCGCAACGCCCACCCTAAGCTTGTAGTCCGATGCCGCGTTAGTTGGCCTCGGTGATCCGCCCGTCGAGGAACGGCGTGAACGGACCATTTTCGGCCAACCACTCCGCCACGACGCGATCCACATCCGGGCCGAAATCATACGCGTTCATACCGCCCGACGCGAACATGCCGTAACCGTCGCCGCCCTTGCGCATGAAGTTGTTCGACACGACACCATAGACCTTCTCCGGATCGAGCGGCGCCATCGTACCCCCCTCATCGACCATCACCTCGACGATCCGCGAGCCGGGTTCTGCCGACGGGTTCCAGCTGTAGGTCATGCCAGCCACCTGCGGGAAGCGCCCCGCGCCATCCTCGACCTGGCTCACACCGTTCTCGAGCGCCGCCAGCACGTCCGACCCCTTCAGCTGGAAGGTGGCCATCGTGTTCTGGAATGGCAGCACCGTCAGCACTTCACCCATCGTGATCTCACCCGAATCGATCGATGCCCGCAGACCGCCGCCGTTCTGGATCGCGATCTGGATACCCTGATCCCGGGTCCGCTCCAGCAACGCGTCCGCCACGAGGTTCCCCATCTGGCACTCGCGCGCCCGGCACGACGCCCGGTCGCCGTCGATCACGTCGGTGCTCTCCGAGACAACCTCCTCCATCTTCTCACGGATCGGCCCGGCCAGTTCCTGGACCCGCGCGTCGATGTCTGGATCCTTCGCCACGTCGGGGCCAACGAGGATCGTATCTCCCTCGGCATAGCTGACGTTCCCGTCGTCGTCGAAGGTCAGAACGAGATGCCCGACATACTTGGAATAGGCGTAGGCCTGCACGATCGGCACCAGCGTCCCGTCTTCCTGGCTGGCGTAGGTCGGATAGGCCCCCGCACGGTCGGGATCGGACGCCGAAAGATACGTGTGTGAGTGCCCCCCGACGATCGCGTCGAGCCCCGGCACCGCCTCGCCGATGCGGATGTCATCGGGCAGGCCGACATGGGTCAGTGCGATGATCTTGTTCACCCCGTCCGCCTCGAGCTCGGCTACCTGCGCGGCAATCGAGTCGATTTCGTCCTTGAAAATCACGTTCGGCCCGGGGCTCGACAGTTCCGCCGTGTCCGACGCGACCGCCGACACCAGGCCGATCCGTTCGCCACCGCGCTCCAGCACCAGCGTGGAGCCAACGTTGCCGCCCAGTTCCTCGGATCGCGACAGATCGAGGCTGCCGGAAATCACGGGGAACGAGAGCATGTCGACGAAGTCCGCCAGCTTCTGCGGCCCGAGGTTGAACTCGTGGTTGCCGAGCGACATGGCGTCAAAGCCGATCATCTCCATGAACTCGCCCGCGGCCGCACCCTGATAGGTCGTGAAAAAGAGCGACCCCTGGAATTGATCGCCCGCATCGAGAACGAGAACGTTTTCGCCTTCAAGCTCGGCGCGCTTCTGATCGAGCAAGGTCTTCACGCGGGCGATCCCGCCAAAGCATTCGCCCGCGGCGTCATCTTCGGCCGAACAGGTCGAATCGAACCGGTTGATCGGCTCGATCCGGCTGTGCAGGTCGTTGATGTGCAAAATGTGCAACGTATACTCGGCCGAAGCCACGCCCGCGCTGAGCGCCAAGACGGAGCTGGCTGTCAGGACTCTGAGTAGCATGAGTCGTCTCCCTGTTGTTATGCACGCAGCCTGCGATGTGCGCAGCGCGACGTCAAACCTCTCCGGGCTGCAATCGGCATGCGCGCGGAGTGCGCTCTGGATGCACAGGTCTACACCGGGGCCCGCCACGCGCAGAGGCTCTTGCAGAGGCTGAAGCATGGCCATGGCTTGACCCGCGCCCCGCTGCGGTGCAAGGGGCGCTTATGCTGGTCTTCAAGATCTTCCGCCGCCCGGAATGGGACACGCTGCGCCACTCCGGGCGCACCGCCGGCGCGCCCGTGGACCTCGCCGATGGGTACATCCACCTGTCGACATCGGAGCAGGTGACGGAAACCGCCGCGAAACACTTCGACGGCGAAAGCGACCTCGTTCTCGTCGCCGTCGCCACCGATCGCCTCGGCAAGGACCTCAAATGGGAGGCCTCGCGCGGTGGCGCGCTCTTCCCCCACCTCTACCGCGAGCTGACGCTCGAAGACGTGGTGTGGGACAAGTCGCTCCCCCTCGGCGCTACCGGCCACATCTTCCCCGAAGGCGTCGTATGACGCCCGCCGCAAGACCACCGGAATGTGCTGCGCGCACACAATACCGTCCGCCATCCCTGAAATCCTGCACGCAACGCCCCCAGGTCCCCCTGACCGATTTTCGCTATCCCGAGAGCACGCGCCCCCATCCCCTCTCGCCATGCCTGCCCGCCACATTCCAGCACGCATCCGTACCGCGCCCCGCGCCCCCGCGTGCCATAGTTCCAAGGCCCCGGTCCCGCACCGCAGTGCCACCACCCCGGCTTCATTGTGCGTCAAGTATCCCGGGGGGTCCGGGGGGCTGGCCCCCCGTCGGCTTGGCCTCCATCGCACCAGCATGAGCCGGACCATCGAACGGGCCGGGCTCGCGGCGCTACGGCTCCTCGATCCAGAGACCGCGCACGGCGTTGCCCTGCGCGCCCTGCGGGCCGGCCTCCTGCCCCTGCCGGGTCCCGTCACCTCGCCCCGGCTCGCCACGGACCTTGCCGGCCTGCGCCTGCCCAACCCGGTCGGCCTCGCGGCGGGCTTTGACAAGAACGCCACGGCCCTCGCCCCCCTGGCCCGCGCCGGGTTCGGTTTCCTCGAGGCCGGTGCCATCACCCCCCGTGCGCAGGAGGGCAATCCGCGCCCGAGGCTCTACCGGCTCCCGCTCGACAACGGCGCCATCAACCGGTTCGGATTCAACAACGACGGGATGGAGGCCGCGGCCCCCCGTCTCGCCAGCCGCCCGAAAGACGCCGTGATTGGCCTCAACCTCGGGGCCAACAAGGACAGCCCGGACCGCGCCGCCGACTTCGCCACAGTCCTGTCCCAGCTCGGACCGATGGTCGATTTCGCCACCGTCAACGTCTCGTCCCCCAACACCGAGCGCTTGCGCGACCTCCAAGGCGGGGCGGCCCTGCGCGCGCTGCTCGACGGTGTACTGGAGGCCCGCGCCGCGCTCGCCGTCCCGATTCCGGTGTTTCTCAAGATCGCCCCGGATCTGAGCGAAGCCGAGATCGCCGAGATCGCCGCAACAGCGCTCGACGCCGGTGTCCACGGCATCGTCGCCACCAATACCACGCTCGCCCGCGACGGCCTCAAGAGCCCGTGGAAGCGCCAGGCGGGGGGGCTATCGGGCGCCCCTCTGAAAGCGCGAGCCACGGCTGTCCTGCACCGGCTCTATGCCGAAACGGGGGGCGCGCTGCCCCTGATCGGCGTAGGCGGCATCGGATCGGCCGAGGACGCGCTTGTGCGGATCGAGGCCGGCGCCACCGCGGTGCAGCTCTACACCGCCCTCGCCTACAAGGGCATTGGCCTTGCCTCGGACATCGTTCGCGGCCTCGACGCGCTCCTCAAGAGCCGTGGTTACGAGCGTGCCAGCGATGCCACGGGCGCCGCGCATCGGGCCTGAGCCCTACGCAAAGCGCTGGCCCTTCCCTCGCAATGACGTAAAACGTCTACTTGGGAACGTCAGGACCACTACAGAACGGGCGATGAGCAGGGGGAATCGGCGATGGAATTCGAAACCGCCGCAGTCATCTACACGGATCTGACAGTCCCAACGACACGCCTGTGGCAATTGGTCGTGATACTGGCCATCACTTTGCCGGCCGCGGCCATCTCCGGCTTCTTGCTGGGCAAGATCCATCGAGCCAAGGTCCTGCGCCGCGGTGAAGAGGTCGACATGGTCGTCGGCGAAACCACCCTTGGCGCGATCATGGCCCTTCTCGGCCTGTTGTTGGCGTTCACCTTTGCCAATGCCCTCAGCATATCGCAGGCGCGCAAGGCAACTCTCACGGAAGAGGCCGCCGCCATCGGAACAGCCTTCCTGCGCGCCGACTACCTCGCAGATCCGGGCCGCACCGACCTGCAAAACGCCCTCCTTGCCTATGCGGAAACGCGGCTGATCAAGGACAGGGACCTATGGCCTGACGGTGTCGACCCGCAGCGCTTTCTCGAACGGACGCTGCAGGCCCAGGGCGAGCTCTGGCCCCTCACGCTGGCAGCCACCGGGGGCGACACCCCTCCCCCGATCCAGTCCTTCGTCGCCAGCGCCGTCAACGATGCCATCGACGCCCATCTCTACAGGATGCAAAACGCGTCCGTTCCGATCAGCATCTATACTCACCTGATGTTACTCGCCGCAGCCCTGACCGGTCTCTTCGTGCTTGGAAACCGAGCAGGCCTGCTTGGGCGCCGGCTGACCTGGCGCACCTTCGTTCTCTCGGCGTTCCTCTTCGTCGTCATGTCGACGATTCTCGACACGCAGCGCGGCAACGAAGGGCTGATCCAGCTTGATGACTCTGCGCTTCTGGCCACGATGTATGACATGCGACTCGCTCTCGAAGGCCGCAGCTAACGCCAGGCCGCGTGAGGCCGGGGAGCCCTTCGGGACGCCCCTCTGACACCGCACATCCCTGTGCCCTCCCCCCAGCGCGGTGCCATCGTCCACTTTGATGGCGCGCGGAGTCGCGCCGCGCGCAGAGTCCCGCCGCACACGGTGCTGCGCGCCTGGTTACGCCGCGCGCGGTGCTGCGCGCCGGGTTACGCAGCGCGCGGTGCTGCGCGCAGAGTCCCGCCGCACACGGTGCTGCGCGCCGGGTTACGCAGCGCGCGGTGCTGCGCGCTCGAGGGCCGGGTAGCGCAGCGCGAGCGTTATGGCGCGCGCCGCGAACGAGATGATGAGCCCCGCCCAGAGCCCATGGTTCCCGAGGCTCGGCGCAAGCGCCAGCGCGGCCGCTGCGTAGATCAGCGCCGACAGCGCCATCATGTTGCGCATGTCCTGCGCACGCGTCGCACCGATGAAAATGCCGTCGAGCATGAATGCCGCAACCCCCGTGAGGGGAGCCGCGACAGCCCAGGGCAGAAAGAGCCGCGCCGCCGAGCGCACGTCAGGTGCCGTTGTCATCGCGTCGATCAGAAGCCCTCCGAACCGCGCGAACCCCACCGACAATACAAGCATCAAGCCAAAGGCCCAGGCGCCCGTCAGCACCGCACCACGCCGCAACCTGTCCACCCGGCCCGCACCGAATGCCCGGGCGACAATCGCCTCCGCCGCATAGGCGAAGCCGTCGAGGACGTATGCCGAGAGCTGCAGGAACTGAAGCAGCACCTGGTTGGCGGCCAGCGTGACATCCCCGTAGCGCGCCCCGAGAAAGAGGAACGACAGAAAGATCGCCTGCAACAGCAGCGACCGGATGAGGATATCGCGGTTGACGCGCGCCATGGTGAGCACGGCATCTGCATCAAAAACGCGGGCCCATGTCCGCCACGCGGGATGCGCAAACGCCGAACGGCAGTACCAGAGCCCGACAGCCGCGCCGGCGCATTCCGCAATCAGCGTCGCAATCGCGACGCCCTCCACGCCCCAGCCAAAGCCCAGAACGAAAACGAGATCCAACGCGATGTTCACGCCGTTCATCACGAGCTGGATAACGAGCACCGCCCCGGTGCGTTCCTGCGCGATCAGCCAGCCGGTGATCCCGAAGACAGCGATAGCGCAGGGCGCAGACCAGATCCGGATCGCAAGGTAGGCGCTGGCCATCTCCTCGACGTCGGCACTTGCCGGTGCCAGCGCCAGCGAGGCCGAGATCAGCGGGATCTGAAGCAGGATCAGAAGCGCCCCGCCCGCCGCCGCAATCAGCAGGACCCGCGTCAGGATCGCCGCGACCTCGGCCGTGTCGCGGCGGCCCAGGGCCTGCCCCGCAAGCCCCGTCGTTCCCATCCGCAGAAAGCCGAAAATCCAGTAGAGGGCCGACAGGATCGTCGCCCCGATCCCGACTGCCCCGATCGGGGCAGCGGCACCCATTTGTCCCACGACACCGGTGTCCACGATCCCCAGTAGCGGCACCGTGGCATTCGAAATGACGACCGGCACGGCAATCGCCAGCACCCTACGGTGGGTGACCGGCCCGTCCTCCGGCCCCGCTGTGGTAAAAGCGACCTTCGGTGGCCTCATCGGGTGGGGTCTGGCGGCACGGCCAACCCGTCCGATGGCATCAGGAAATGCCCGGTCGCAGCGGCCATCAGCTTGTCACGGCGATCCTGCCACGCTTCCACATGCACCGAGGCATACCGGCGCCCCTGCCGGTTCACCTGGGCCCGCGCGTAGGCATCGCGCGGCAAGCCGGGGCGCAGGTAGTCGACCGTGAAGTCGATCGTCTTGGGCAAGCGCGGCAGCGCACCCGACGCTTCATCGAGGCGCCCGGCCTCCATTTCGTCCCAAAGCCACGTCCAGCTGAGCCCGATGAGCGCGGCGACTTCGAGAAACGAGGCCGTGACCCCACCGTGGATGGCGGGCAGCGTCGGGTTCCCGATCAGGTGCTCGCGAAACCGCAGGATCGCGGTCAACTCGTCGCCGTGGCGATCGAACTCGATCCCGAGGAACCCGATATAGGGTACGCCCTCGACAAGCCTCTGGAGCGCCCTGTCGCGCCGTCCCTTGACGACCTGCACCGATTCTGGCGTGGCGCGCGGTGTCATGCCTCCCGCGGCTCCTGCCCAGAGGCTCCGCCCGGCCGCGCCTCGAACGTGAACGCCCCGGTCGCCGTGGCCACCGGCGTGCCCTCCGTCTCGTCGCGGGCCACCGCCCGCACGAACGCGACCGATCGGGTCACGTGGTGGCAGGTCGCCTCTGCGGTGATGCGCTGGCCCGGCGTGGCCGCGCGCATGTAGTCGATCCGCAGATCGATGGTCGCCGTCGAGATCGGCCCCTTGGGATGCGACATGACGGCCGCCCCACCGCAGGTGTCCATCAGCGCCGAGACGGCCCCGCCGTGGATCACGCCGGTCGACGGCTCACCGATCAGGTCCTCGCTGTAGGGCATGCCGATCCGGGCCCAGCCCTCGCCGATCTCCTCGAGTTCCATGCCGACCGCCTTCGAAAACGGAATGGCGCCAATGAACTGCCGCGCGATCCGGGCGATATCCTTGCGTTTCTGCTCTTCGCTCTGCACGGGATCCTCCGGTGAAGCACGCGCGCCTGAGCCATTCTATCTGCTGCCCGCGACGCGGCTTCAAGGGGTGGGCCGCAGCAGGTCACGCGCTCCCGCGCGCCGGCTCTGCGGGCGCGGCCCATTGTCGTTAGCCCTTTTGGGCACTACCATGATCACCCGAACGAAGTTGAAGGGGCCGATGTCTGATCAACGCCTGAGCTTCAAGGAGATGTGCGCAAGGTTCGACGTGACACCTCGGACGCTGCGCTACTACGAGTACATCGAGCTTCTCTCACCGGAGCGCGACGGGCGGGCGCGCTACTACGGCCCGCGCGAAACCGCGCGCATGACGTTGATCCTGCGCGGCCGCAAGTGGGGCTTTTCGCTCGAAGAAATCCGGCAATGGCTCGAGATGTACGAAGAATGGGGCACGCAGGCCCAGCTCCAGGTCTTCCTCGACCTTGCGGATCGCCAGCTCGCCGAGCTTGCGCGGCAGGCCACCGAGATCGAGGAAGCCATCGCCGACCTGCGCAAGATGCGCGACGACACCGCCGCCAACCTCAAGTGACCGTTTGTGACGCCACGTTTCGCCCCCGGGGAGGGGTATAACATCGCGTTATTCGCCTTTCAAAGCGCTGGCATGACAACGTTTTGTTTCGTTGTCGCTGCGTCAATTGTCATCTTATTTCCACTACTCGATTGTGACGTAGCGTTCCGTTTACGTCTGCGTCACGCGATCTTGTAGACTGACCCCCGAAGCGACATCTCCCGCCTGCAACGGAAACAAGGAGATGACGAACATGACGGAGAGCCTGATGACCATACGCGAGATGTGTGACGCGTTCGACGTGACGCCGCGCGCCTTGCGCTTTTACGAACAGAAGGAGCTTCTGGCGCCGATCAGGCAAGGCACCAAGCGCCTCTTCACCCGCCGCGACCGCGCCCGCCTGAAGCTGATCCTGCGCGGCAAGCGCTTCGGCTTTTCGCTCGAAGAGATCCGGCAACTGCTCGACCTCTACCACGTCGGCGACCAGCAGTTCACGCAGCTGAGCAAGACGCAGGAGATCGCCCAGGGCCATCTCGAAAAGCTCAAGGCCCAGCGCGCGGCCCTGGACGAAGCCATCGCCGACCTTTCCGACCAGCTGAGCTGGGTTTCCGGCCGGCTGGACGAACTCGACAACATGCAACCCAAAGCCGCGAACGGCTGAGCGAAGCAAGACAAGACCCAAAGGAGACCGCCCGGATGCCGCACTACACCGCGCCCGTGAAAGACATTCAGTTCGTCCTGCACGATGTTCTGAAGGTCGAAGCCCAGGACATTCCTGGCTACGCCGACATGGAGCGTGATTTCACGACGGCTGTGCTGGAGGAGGCAGGCAAGATCTCCGAAGAAGTGCTGGCGCCTTTGAACCCCGTCGGGGACGAACAAGGGTGCCGGCTCGAAAACGGCGTCGTCCGGACACCGGATGGCTTCAAGGCCGCCTACGATCAGGTGGCAGAAGGCGGCTGGATCGGGCTGGACGCGGATCCCGAATACGGCGGTCAGGGCATGCCGTATCTGCTCAACACCGCCGTGGGTGAAATGTTCGTTTCCGCCAACATGGCGCTCAACATGTTCTGGGGCCTGACCCACGGCGCCTACTCGGCCATCGCCGCGCACGGTTCGGACGCCCAGAAGCAGACCTATCTGCCGAACATGATCTCCGGCCGGTGGGGCGGCACGATGAACCTGACGGAACCGCAATGCGGCACGGATCTCGGCCTGATCCGCACGAAGGCCGAGCCACAGGACGACGGCACCTACCATATCACCGGCCAGAAGATCTGGATCTCGGCCGGCGAGCACGACATGGTCGAGAACATCGTCCACCTCGTTCTTGCACGGGTGCCCGACGGGCCTGAAGGGGTGAAAGGCATCTCGCTCTTTATCGTGCCCAAGTACCTCGTGAACGACGACGGCTCCCTCGGCGGCCGCAACGCGCTGAGCTGCGGCGGCCTCGAAAAGAAGATGGGCATCCACGGCAACGCGACCTGCGTGATGAACTACGACGGCGCGACGGGCTTTCTCGTGGGAGAGCTGAACAAGGGCATGCGCGCCATGTTCACGATGATGAACGAGGCCCGCATCGGCGTCGGCCTGCAGGGCTACGCACAGGGCGCGGTGGCCTACCAGAACGCGCTCGCGTTCGCCAAGGATCGCCTGCAGGGCCGTGACATCACCGGCCCGGCGAACCCGGACGGCCCGGCGGATTCGATCATGGTCCACCCGGACGTGCGCCGGAACCTTTTGCAGCAAAAGTCCTTCGTGGAAGGTGGGCGTGCCTTTGCCTTCTGGGGCTCCGAGCTCATCGACAGGGCGCACCGCGCCGGGGACGCAGAGGCCGAAGAGATGATTTCGCTTCTGACCCCGGTCATCAAGGGCTTCCTGACGGACAAGGGCTTCGAGACGACGGTTCTTGCCCAGCAAACCCTCGGCGGATCCGGGTTCACCCGGGAATGGGGTCTTGAGCAGTTCGTCCGCGATTCCAGAATCACGATGATCTATGAAGGGACGAACGGCATCCAGTCGCTCGACCTTGTGGGCCGCAAACTCGCGCAGAATGGCGGCAAGGCGATCAGGGCCTTCTTCGACCTCGTAAAGACCTTCCTCAAGGAGAATGCCGAGGATGAAACCTTGGCTGACGGGTTCCTCGAACCGCTGAAGGCAGCGTCGAAGGATCTGCAGAGCGCTGGCATGTACTTCGTGCAGAACGGCATGAAGAACCCCAACAATGCGCTCTCGGGTTCCTACGATTTTATGCATCTCTTCGGCCACGTCTGCCTTGGCCTGATGTGGGCACGCATGGCGAAGGCGGCGGCAGACGGACTGGCGTCCGGGTCCGGTGACGCGGACTTCCTGAAAGCGAAGATCGAGACCGGACGGTTCTACATGGCGCGCCAGTTGCCAGCGACCAAGCTGCACCTCGCCCGTATCGAAAGCGGCGCGACCTCGGTGATGGCCCTCGATGCGGCGAACTTCTGACATGCTGGACCAACCCGCATGCCCAGAAGATGCGCCGCCAGGGCCCGTTGTTGCCGCGGGAGCCTCCGGCGGCGGTATTTTCAAGCAAGAAGAAGACAGGGGGTGCGCCCGGGCTGGACAGGCCGCCTTTTGGGCGGGTTCCCGTGTCAGCCCGGGCGTCTTCTCCTTGCGCGGTCATCGGCGCCGCCGCCTGTACCGCACCAAAGGAAATGACGGGTTAACCTTAAGATCCGGTATACGTCACCCTTCTTCTTGCTGAAAATACCGCGCGGGGGTGTGGGGGTGCGAAACCCCCACTCCCGAAACCAGCCACGGAGTGCCTAAAGTGATCGACCTCTATTGCTTCGGAGAAAGCGGCAATGCCTATAAGGCGGCCCTTGCGCTGCAGTTCTCCGGCCTCATGTGGCGACCGGTCTTCGTCGACTTCTTCAACGGAGGCGCTCGCACCCCGGAGTTCCGGGCGCTCAATCCGATGGGCGAGTGCCCTGTTCTGGTCGATGGCGACACGGTCATCACCCAGTCGGGCGTCATACAGGACTACGTGACGGAGAAGTCGGGCAAGCATGGCGGCACAACTCCTGAAGAGCGACGTGAGGTGTTGCGTTGGGTGTTGTGGGACAACCACAAGATGTCGAGCCTGAATGGCGTGACACGATTCCTGATGAATTTCGCCCCAGCAGAGAAACGCCCGGACCAGGTCGTCTCCTGGCTCCAGGGCCGGTTGCGCGGCTCATATGGCATCCTCGACGCGCACCTCGCTGACCGGGAATGGATCATCGGCGAGGCTATGACCAACGCAGACCTTTCGTGTTGCGGATATCTCTACTACCCAGAGCCCTTCGGATTTGACCGGACCGAGTGGCCGAACATCGATGCCTGGCTCACGCGCCTCTCGGCGCAGCCCGGATGGAAGCCCCCCTATGACCTGATGCCCGGCTCACCCGCAGACCGGGCTTGAAAGGGCGCGGTAAGGAGCCGGTTCAAGGCTGCACCACAGAGCACCCGCCCTCAACGGCTACTGCCGCGCAACGCCCAGGATCGCGCGCCGATCTACCGAAAGGAAGACCATGACTGACGCATTCATCTACGACGCGGTGCGCAGCCCCCGCGGCAAGGGCCGCAAGGACGGCGCGCTTCATGAAGTGACCGCCGTCCGGCTCTCTGCCCAGATCCTGAACGCCATTCAGGATCGCAACGGGTTGGCCGGACATGCCGTCGAGGACGTGATCTGGGGCAATGTCACCCAGGTCGGCGAGCAGGGCGGCTGCCTTGCCCGGACAGCCGTGCTGGCCTCCGATCTCGACGAGGCGATCCCGGGGCTGTCGATCAACCGCTTTTGCGCAAGCGGGCTGGAGGCCGTCAATCTCGCCGCCAACCAGGTGCGCGGCGGCGGCGGGCACGGCTATATCGCAGGCGGTGTCGAGATGATGGGCCGGGTCGCCATGGGCTCCGACGGGGCGGCCATCGCCGTCGATCCTTCGGTTGCGATGGACACCTATTTCGTTCCCCAGGGGATCTCTGCGGATATCATCGCCACGGAATACGGCTTCACTCGGGATGACACCGATGCCTATGCCGTCGAGTCCCAGAGGCGTGCGAAGGCCGCGTGGGATGACAAGCGCTTCGAGAAATCCATCGTCACCGTGCGCGACCACAACGGCCTGCCGATCCTCGACCATGATGAGTACATGAGGCCGCAGACGGACATGCAATCCCTCGGCGGGCTCTCCCCGGCCTTTCAGGCGATGGGGGAGGTCATGCCCGGCTTCGACGCCATCGCCCTCATGAAGTACCCGCATCTGGAGCGCATCAACCACGTCCACCATGCCGGCAACTCTTCGGGCATTGTCGATGGCGCCTCCGCGCTCCTGATCGGGGACAGGGCCTTTGGCGAGGCCCATGGTCTTACCCCCCGCGCCCGGATCAGGGCGAATGCCAAGATCGGCACGGATCCAACCATCATGCTCACCGGCCCTGTTCCCGTGACCGAGAAAATCCTCGCCGAGACCGGGATGGAAATCGGCGACATCGACCTCTTCGAGGTGAACGAGGCGTTTTCGTCGGTCGTTCTGCGCTTCATGCAGGCGTTCGACGTCGATCACGCCAGGCTCAACGTCAATGGCGGTGCAATCGCGATGGGCCACCCCCTGGGAGCCACCGGCGCCATGATCCTCGGCACACTCCTCGATGAAATGGAACGGGCGGACAAGGAGACGGGTCTCGCGACCCTTTGCGTCGCTTCGGGAATGGGCGCGGCAACCATCCTTGAGCGTGTCTAAAAGGCGCTGCGCATTCGCATTGGATGTGATAATGCATAACCGTTGGTTGAGAATGTCTGATGCAGATGCAAACACGCGTAGAGCTCACGTCCTATTTTCAGAAGCGGGAAGAGATGCTGATCAACCCGGCACTCCTTCCGTCCGTTCAGGATACGATCCCGCTCCCGGTCTATGCCCCGAGCGACGTTTTGGTGCTGACGGATCGCCGCAGAAACATCCGGCGGCTCCATGCCGTGTGCCGGGCCTTCAAGGATCGCGGTGTCACCGAGCTTCGGCACTCCATCGAGATGCTGGCGCTTCCATCACCGGGGCGCACCGTCGCAACGGTGCGCTTCCTTCACGTGGGCAGCGGGATGGCGCAGGGCGAATTCAGCCGGGTGAACTACTACCTGCATCAGCAGTCCGAGGGCATTCGCGTGGCGATGCTCGAAGTCCTGCAATGCCCGGCTTACAGCCTCGCGGAAGAGCGCCAGTTTCAGCTTCGGGCCTAGCAGTCACCGAACATCGACGGGCGCCGGTCTGTTCCGGGTCCACAGACACATCGCCCCGGCCCGGTTTTGCCACCGGGCCGTTCATCCCTTGCATCCGCACCAATCCAGCAGCGCGCATCGCGCCAGCGCCGCTCAGCAATACGGAGACACTCTATGTCTGATTTCACCCTTCAGACGGACGCCGACGGCGTCGCCGTCATCACCTGGGATGTCACCCAAAAATCCATGAACGTCCTGAGCCTCGAAGGCTGGGACGAGCTTGACGCACTGATCGACGATGCCCTCGCCGACGATGCGGTCAAGGGTGTCGTGCTCACCTCTGGCAAGGACAGCTTTGCCGGTGGGATGGATCTGAACGTGATCGCCAAGATGAAGGAGGCCGCCGGGGATCAGCCCGCCAAGGGTCTCTTCGACGGGCTGATGCGGTGCCACGGCATCCTGCGCAAGATCGAGCGTGCCGGAATGGACCCCAAGACCCTCAAGGGCGGCAAGCCGATCGCCTGCGCCCTGCCCGGAACCGCGCTCGGCATCGGGCTGGAGATCCCGCTCGCTACCCACCGCATCTTCTGCGCCGACAACCCCAAGGCCAAGATCGGCCTGCCCGAAATCATGGTCGGCATCTTTCCCGGCATGGGCGGCACCACGCGCGTGGTGCGCAAGATGGGCGCCATCGCGGCGGCTCCGTTCCTGCTTGAGGGCAAGCTTTCAGACCCAAAGAAGGCGAAATCTGCCGGGCTCATCGACGAGGTGGTCGAGGACCCTCTGGCAGCGGCCAAGGCCTGGGTGCTCGACGCCAAAGACGCCGACATCGTCAAACCGTGGGACGCGAAGGGATACAAGATGCCCGGCGGCGCGCCCTACCACCCGGCGGGCTTCATGAACTTCGTCGGGGCCTCGGCGATGGTGAACGGCAAGACGAAGGGCGTCTATCCGGCGGCGAAAGCCCTTCTTTCGGCCGTATACGAAGGCGCGCTCGTGCCCTTCGATACGGCGCTCAAGATCGAGGCACGTTGGTTCACCTCCGTGCTGATGAACCCCTCGTCGGAGGCGATGATCCGCTCGATCTTCATCAACAAGGAAGCGCTGGAAAAGGGCGCGAACCGCCCCGATGTGGCAGACGAAAAGGTCTCTAAGGTCGGCGTTCTCGGCGCTGGCATGATGGGGGCCGGCATCGCGCTCGTCTCGGCGCAGGCTGGGATCGAGGTCGTGCTGCTCGACCAGTCAAGGGAAGCGGCCGAGAAGGGCAAGGCCTACACAGCCGACTATGCGGCAAAGGGCGTGAAGCGCGGCAAATCCACCCCCGAAAAGGCCGAGGCCCTGGTGGATCGCATCACGGCAACCGATGACGCGGCGGATCTCGCGGGCTGCGACCTCATCGTCGAGGCGGTGTTCGAGGATCTGGGCGTGAAGGCCGAGATCACCAAGAAGGTCGAAGCGGTGGTCGGCCCCGACTGCATCTTCGCGACCAATACCTCGACGCTTCCGATCACGGAGCTTGCCAAAGCCTCCGCGCGGCCCGAGCACTTCATCGGCATCCACTTCTTCTCGCCGGTCGAGAAGATGCTGCTGGTGGAAATCATCAAGGGTGCCGAGACGGGCGATCGCGCCGTCGCCAAGTCGCTCGATTTCGTGCGCCAGATCCGCAAGACGCCCATCGTCGTCAACGACGCGCGCTTCTTCTACGCCAATCGCTGCATCATCCCCTACATCAACGAGGGTATCCGGATGGTGCGCGAGGGTGTCGCGCCCGCACTGGTCGAGAATGCCGCCAAGCTCGTGGGCATGCCCCTTGGCCCGCTCCAGCTGACCGATGAAACCTCGATCGATCTTGGGGTGAAGATCGCCAAGGCCACCAAGGCCGCGATGGGCGACGACTATCCCAACGGCGAGGTCGACGAAGTGCTCTTCTGGATGGCAGACGAAGGCCGCCTCGGACGCAAGGCCAACGCAGGGTTCTACGCCTACGACGAGAAGGGCAAGCGCCAGGGGCTGTGGGAGGGTCTCGCTGCCAGGTTCCCCGTCGCCGACACCCAGCCAGAGCTGGTGGAAGTTCAGCACCGCCTGCTCTTCGCGCAGGTGCTCGAAGCCGTGCGCGCCTTCGAAGAGGGGGTGCTGACGGACATCCGCGAAGGCGACGTCGGCGCGATCCTCGGCTGGGGCTTCGCACCCTGGTCGGGCGGCCCGTTCTCGTGGCTCGATATGCTGGGGGCGCCCTATGCGGCCGAGCGCTGCGACGCGCTCGAGGCCAGCTACGGGCCGCGGTTTGCGTGCCCGGCGCTCCTGCGTGAGATGGCGGGCAGGAACGCCAAGTTCTACGCCCGCTATGGCACCGGCGTCGCTGCAGCCGCGGCCTGACCGCCGCCAGGATCTATGAGACTGTCAGGGGGGCCCGCGCCACGGGGGCCCTCTTTTCGCCCGCGATGGCTTCTGTCAGCGCGCGTGCATCGGCCACGGGCAGCATCCGGTAGCGCGCCTCCTCGCCAAAGACCGCGTCCTCCAGCGTTTCCGGGTGCTCCAGCGTGCCGCTGCCGCAATAGAGCAGCGCCTGACCATCGGCATAGACAAGCTCGTCGCACTCGAAGGTCAGCGACACAGCCACAATCGGCGCCTCGCTGAGCATCGCGGTTACGCCCGGCAGGGCCTGCATCGCCTCTCCCGGCAACAGGGCGAAGGGGTCACCATAAACGCGTTCGGCCAAATCGCTCTCAAGGATCAGCCCCTGCCCCGGCAGCATCAGCAGCGTGCCAGAGTTGCCGGCCGTTCCGGGGCTCAACATGATCAGCGGCTGCGACACACTTGCGCCATCGCTCGGCCCGGGGCACAGCCGCCGACTGACAGAGCGCAAGGTCTGCACCCCGTTGTCGAAGGTCATGACGCGATCACCGGCGCACAGAGTCTCGGCGCGGCGCCACCCCTCTTCCGTCGCGATCCGCGTGCCTGCAACGATCCCGCTCGCCGGCATGTCCACCGGCGCGACCCTGTGGTTGGCTGCGGATGTTTGTGTGGCAAACCAGTTGAGCATCGTTCTGCGCTCCTGTCTCTGACCGTTCCGTTAACCAATTGCTTCATGGATCGGTTAGGACTTTGGTGGGTTCGGGGCGAGAATGAGGCATCGTTCACGCCACCCGAACAATGCAGGCGCACGCCGCGCATTACCGGCGGATCTGCGCGCTTTGCCTGTCCCCTCGCACGGAGCGATACCAGCCCCCCCAGCACTTGAGCGCGGTGTCACGCAATCCAGCCAAAGCGAACAACACGCCCTGCCCGCCCCCGGATTTGGGCCCAACGGCATCGTCAAAGCCCCTTCACAGCCGGAAAAAAGCGCCCCCGGCAGAACCAAGGGCGCTTGCAGGCGCACACCGACCAAAAAATCCTTCGTGCGCTAGTGATGCATCAGCACGGGCAGAGGCGTGTGTTCGAGCGCATCGCGCGTCGCCCCACCCAGCAGCGCCTCCCGGAACCTCGAGTGGCCGTAGGCGCCCATCACGAGCAACTCGGCATCGCGGTCCGAGCAATGGCGCGCCAGCACATCCGCGATCCTGGGCATTGTCGCGGCGATCACGGAAACCTCAGGCTTCGCCCCGTGACGCGACAGCATCTGACTGAGGAAACCTCCCGGATCAGACCTGTCGGAAGAATGCCGCGGCGGGTCGATGATCACGACATTGGTGAGATCTGCCGATTTGAGAAGCGGCAACGCGGCCCGGATAGAGGCCATCGCCTCCGCGCTCTCGTTCCACGCCACCACCACGCGTCGCGGATCCGTGAGCGACTGCCCGTCCGGCAACACCAGCACCGGCACATGCCCGGTAAAAAGCGCTGCCTCCAGCACCGCTTCGTCCGCAACCGAACGCCCCTCACCGTAGGGTTTGGGCAGGATGACGAGGTCCGAGAACCGTGCATGTCCGCCGACGACCTGCGAAATCGTCCCGATCTGGGCGACAGCCGTCACCACGGACCAGCGCACGGAACGCCCCGACATGAACGCGTTCACAGCCGTCTCCGCCGCCGCAGCATCGTCACGCGCGCGCTCGATCGATTGCTGTTCGATCATCGCATTGGCGCCGGCGTAGTAGTACCCCGGCGTGGAGCTATCGACCCCAAGTGCCAGCACTTCAAGGTGCGCGTCCTGAGCTTCGGCCATCGCAACAGCGCCTTCAAGCACCGAAGCCGTTTCCTCATCGCCAATCACGACAGTAAGGATTGATTTGTAAGCCATTTTGGATGCCCTCATCTTGGTCTTGCCTGGGCGGCACCCTATCGCTTGCCGCGTCAATGTGCCTTGACGCACCGCAACGAAAGGCAACCGTTTCGTTGACTCAGATCAAGGTCATCTGCCCCCCGTACGGCCCATACGAAAACCATCAAGACGCGCGTCGCCGGGGGAGTCCCTCTGGCGGCGACGTGAAGAACAACAAGATGGGACACTCTAATGTGGGATTATGCCAAGATCGCCCTGCTGGGCGTGGTGGCGATCTGCGCGGCCATCGCGGCCAACTACGCGCGGGACGCTGCCTACCTCGTGCACGCCCTGCTCATCATGCTCATCGCAGCCGGACTCTTCGTCAGGTACCTGCGGAGGATCGATGAGAAGCGCGAGTATGTCGACGTCAGTGGCGAGTACATGGACGACGTCATCCGCGCGGGCGTCATAGCGACAGCCCTTTGGGGGGTCGTCGGTTTTCTGGCCGGCGTCTACATCGCGTTTCAGCTCGCCTTTCCGGTGCTGAACTTCGAATGGGCGCAGGGCTACATGAACTTCGGGCGGCTGCGGCCGCTGCACACGTCGGCGGTGATCTTCGCCTTTGGCGGCAACGCGCTGATCGCGTGTTCATTCTACATTGTGCAGCGCACGTCGGCGGCCCGCCTCTGGGGCGGCAACCTGCCGTGGTTCGTGTTCTGGGGCTACAACCTCTTCATCGTGCTGGCAGCCACGGGCTACGTCCTTGGCGGCACCCAGTCGAAGGAATACGCCGAGCCTGAATGGTACGTCGATATCTGGCTGACCATCGTGTGGGTCGCGTTCCTCGCGGTGTTCCTCGGCACGCTCCTGAAGCGCAAGGAAAAGCACATTTACGTCGCCAACTGGTTCCTGCTGTCGTTCATCGTGACGGTCGCGATGCTGCACCTGATGAACAACATCAGCATCCCGGTGTCGATCTTCGGCTCGAAATCGGTGCAGCTCTTTGCCGGTGTTCAGGATGCGATGGTGCAGTGGTGGTACGGCCACAACGCCGTGGGCTTCTTCCTCACCGCAGGGTTCCTTGGGATGATGTACTACTTCATTCCGAAGCAGGCCGAACGCCCCGTCTTCAGCTACAAGCTGTCGATCATCCACTTCTGGGCGCTGATCTTCCTCTATATCTGGGCCGGTCCGCACCACCTGCACTACACCGCATTGCCGGACTGGGCCTCGACCATCGGGATGGTGTTCTCGATCATCCTTTGGATGCCCTCGTGGGGCGGCATGATCAACGGCCTGATGACGCTCTCGGGCGCGTGGGACAAGCTGCGCACCGATCCGATCATCCGGATGATGGTGGTCAGCCTCGGCTTCTACGGCATGTCGACCTTCGAAGGCCCGATGATGTCCATCAAGGCGGTCAACTCGCTCAGCCACTATACCGACTGGACGATCGGCCACGTGCATTCCGGCGCTCTGGGCTGGAACGGCATGATCACCTTCGGCGCGCTCTACTTCCTGACGCCGAAGCTGTGGAACCGTGCGGGCCTTTACTCGCTCCCGATGGTCAACTGGCACTTCTGGCTCGCGACGATCGGCATCGTGCTCTACGCCGCCTCGATGTGGGTGACGGGGATCATGGAAGGCCTGATGTGGCGCGAAGTCGACGCCAACGGCTTCCTCGTGAACTCGTTCGCCGACACCGTCGCCGCGAAGTTCCCGATGTACGTGGTCCGCGGTCTGGGTGGGGTGCTCTACCTCGCCGGTGCGATCATCATGTGCGTCAACCTCTACCTCACGGTCACCCGTGGCGTCCGCAAGGAACCTGTCGCGCAAGCGTCGGGCACCGCGGCGACACCGGCCGAATAAGGAGGGACGGAAATGGAAAACGACAAGTCACAAGAAACCTCCGCAACCCGAGCGCCTGAGGCCGACGCGCCGAAGACGAACAAGATCCTCGACAAGCACAAGATCATCGAGACGAACGCGACGCTCCTTCTGGTGCTTTCGTTCATGGTGGTCACCGTTGGGGGCATCGTCGAGATCGCGCCGCTCTTCTACATCGAGAACACCATCGAGGAAGTGGAGGGCGTACGCCCCTACTCCCCGCTGGAGCTCAAGGGGCGCGATGTCTACATCCGGGAGGGCTGCTATGTCTGCCACTCCCAGATGGTGCGTCCGATGCGCGACGAGGTGGAGCGCTACGGCCACTACTCCCTTGCGGCAGAATCGATGTACGACCACCCGTTCCAGTGGGGCTCGAAGCGGACGGGGCCCGACCTCGCCCGCGTCGGCGGCCGCTACTCGGACCAGTGGCACGTGGATCACCTGATCAGCCCGCAAGCGCTCGTGCCGGAATCGGTCATGCCGAAATACGGCTTCCTGATGAACCGCCCCCTCGAGAGCGAGCATGTCGCCGAGTTGATGGAGACGCACCAACTGGTGGGCGTCCCCTATTCCGAGGAGATGATCGAAGCGGCTCAGATCGATTTCGTGACCCAGGCGAACCCCGAGAGGGATTGGGACGCAACGGACGCGCTCATCGAGCGCTACCCCGGCGCGCAGGCCCGGAACTTCGACGGGCAAGCCGAGGTGACAGAGATGGACGCCCTCGTCGCTTACCTTCAAGTGCTCGGTACGATGGTCGATTTCTCGACCTTCGAGCCCGACCCGAACCGCTGAGGAGGCCATGCATATGACCTATGAAGCGGTCAGGGAATTCGCGGCCAGCTACATGCTGCTCTTCATGTTCTGTTTCTTTGTCGGAGTGGTCCTCTGGGCCCTCCGGCCAGGAAGCGGCGCGCAGCATCGCGACACGGCCAATGTGATCTTCCGCAATGAAGACGCCCCAGCCGGGGATGCGGAAATGGGCCGTAAGGAGGCTCGGACATGAGCAAGAAGCCGATCAAGAAGGAAAACCAGGAGGTCGAAACCACTGGCCATTCCTGGGACGGGATCGAGGAGTTCAACAACCCCCTGCCCAAGTGGTGGCTGTGGGTGTTCTACGCCACGATCGTCTGGGGGGTGGGTTACACCATCGCCTACCCGGCGTGGCCATTGGTCTCTTCCGCGACGCAAGGGATCCTCGGCACCAGCGCTGGGGGCGACACCCGCCAGGCGGTGGCGTCCGAGATTGCCCGGTTCGAAGCCGCAAACGCCGACATCCGCGCCCGCCTGGTCGAAACGGAGTTGACCGAGATCTCGGCAGACGCCGATCTGGAGGGCTATGCCAAGAACGCCGGTGCCGCCGTGTTCCGCACGTGGTGCGCCCAGTGCCACGGCGCAGGGGCAGCTGGCGTGCAAGCCGCAGGGTATCCCAACCTGCTGGACGACGCATGGCTCTGGGGCGGCACGATCGAGGACATCCATCTCACGATCAGCCACGGCATCCGCAACGAGGAAGATCCGGACGCCCGCTGGTCGCAAATGCCGGCCTTCGGCACCGATGAGATCCTCAGCGATGACGAGATCGCCCAGGTCGTGCAATACGTGCGCCTGATGTCCGGGCAAGAGCATGAGGAGGCGCTCGCAACAGCAGGGGAAGAGATCTACCTGCAGCAATGCGCGGCCTGTCACATGGACGACGGCTCCGGCGATCCGTTCCAGGGGGCCCCGGCCCTCAACGACGCGATCTGGCTCTATGGCGGCAGTGTTGAATCCATCACCGAGACGGTTGTCTATTCGCGCTTCGGCGTGATGCCACCGTGGACGGAGCGTCTGTCCGAGGCTGAGATCCGCTCGGTTGCGACCTACGTGCATGGCCTCGGCGGCGGCGTCGCCAGCCAGTAAACGTGCGCGATGCCGAAGCCACCGGGCTCGACACACTTGACGTAGAGACGAAGGCCGCTCCGGAAAGACCGGGGCGGCCTTTTGCGTTCACCACAGCTGGCGCTCTCAGTAACGTCTGGCGACGACATGCCGACGCGACACATCCCCTTCCCCTGCGCAATCATTCCAAATTACCCTGCCCGAACGGCACTCAGCGAAAGGAGGCAGCGATGCCCGACGATCCAGCCAAGATCCAGAAGAGTTTCGCTTCGGCGCTCTCCAAGCTCGTGGACAAGGCGTCCAACAAGAACAAGGACATGGAAAAAGAGCTGAAAAAAGTGGTGAAGAAGATCGATGCCGACATGGGCAAGATCGACAAGGTGATCAAGGACAAGGAAAAAAAGGGCGAAATCGGCGAGAAGGAAAAAAAGAAAGTGGTCGCCGACCTTGGGAAAGACGTGGACGGCGCGCTCGCCAAGCTCATGAAGGCCGGTGACAAGTTCGGCGATGTCCTCAACGACGTCGACAAGGAACTCAACAAGCGCGAAAAAGAGCTCAAGAAGCAAAAGTTCCAAGGCTGAGCCGCGTCGCGCATCGTCATGTCCGCGACACGCATCACTTTCCCTGAGGGCAAGAAGCTGTCTCACCCACGCCGCACCGCGCCAACGGCCGAGCCATAGATCGCGCAGATACCCACCCGCCATCACGTGCTGCCGGATTGATTCAAGTCAAAGGCGGCACGGGCCGTGTCAGCTTAACCTGACACCATGAGCTGTCCGGCCGCGAGGGTCGTCTCCTGTTCCCCTCCTGGTTCGGCGGATCTGCCATACAATGGCGGCCTGGCCACTGCGCCCGGCCTTCCGCCCTGTCCCCCGTTCTGTTCGCGCGTTTCTGGGGGGCGGGGCGTTTTTCTATCGCCCGCCTCTTGGGTGGTTGCACCGCCCCCTCCTTGCAGTATCCCGGACAGCACCGGAGGCCTATCCGGGCAGGAGTGGCCTCCCCCAGACACACGCCCAACGCCGTCCCGGCGCACCGGCCACCAAGGAAAAGCAATGGAACGCGCGATCTCGGGGACACGACAGGGATCCGATCGGGTGCCGCTCCTCGATGTCGGGCGGACAGCCGCCCTCGCCGGGATGGTCGTATTCCACGTGATCTTCGACCTGCAGATGTTTGGCCTCGTGCCGCCATGGACGGTGCAGTCCGGCCCCTGGCCCCTCTTTGCACGGCTCGTGGCCGGATCGTTCCTGTTCCTCGCCGGCGTGAGCCTGTGGCTTGCCCACGGAGAAACCCTGCGCTGGCGCCCGTTTCTACGCCGCTTCGCCGTTTTGTGTGCGGCCGCAGGCCTCGTCAGCGCGGCGACCTATGCCGCAATGCCGGGAGCTTTCGTCTATTTCGGCATCCTGCATTCGATCGCCGCCGCCAGCCTGATCGGCATCGCGGTTCTGCGCCTGCCCGTCTGGGCGATCCTGCTCATCGCAGCCGGGATCTACACCGCCCCCTATTGGCTCGCGTCAGACGCCTTCAACACCCCGACCCTGTGGTGGACAGGGCTTGCAACAGCGCCTCGCGCCTCCGTCGATTTCGAACCGGTGCTCCCATGGGCCGCGCCCTGTCTTGTCGGATTGGCCTTTTCCAAGGCAGCGGGCGAGCGCGGTCTCTGGGCCAAGGCAAAAAAGCTCCCCGCCCCGCCGGCGTGGCTCACATTGCCCGGCCGTCACAGCCTGGCGATCTATCTTGTCCACCAGCCCGTGTTGATCGGCGTGATCTGGGTCATCGCTCAAGTCTTGCGTTGAACCCGCCGATCGCCGCCGCGCCAGTCCGGTAGGACGCGTTCCCGCTAGCGCACACCGATCTCAGCCAGAGCCGCCTCCAGCGTCGGCGGTAGCGACGCCTCCGACGCCCGGCTGCGCGAAAGATCACGTGGCGCGTCTGCCGCCGGCAGATAGCGCCACCCCTGGAAGGGGCGCCTCGGCACGGCTTCCGTCCGGTAGACGTTGGTGTCCAGCACGATCCCGCAGCGCAGGATCCCGTCCGCCCCCCGCACTTCGTCCAGATCGATAATCCGCTGACGGGCCAGGATAACTCCCTTGAACACCCAGTACATCGAGCCGCCCGCCAAAAGCTCTTCGGCCCGCTTCGGCCACATCCGCGTGACATGGCGCACACGCCCGTCCGGCCCCTTGGCGCGCGGGGAGGCCTGCCAGTCCAGCAGATCCTCCACCCGCTCCGCGCCAACACAGAGCTTTAGCAAATTGACATGTGCCTGATCCACGGTGCCACCCCAGCATGTTGTGTCTCGCCTACAATACTAGCCAAGCAATTGCGATTCTCAAGCGGCGTGCTATGGTGAGCGCCTTCCCGTGCAACTCTCCGGAGGGCCTCCATGAGCCGCTTCGCCGCCCCGATTTCCGAAACGATCTGGGACATGAAATACCGCCTCAAGGCGGCGGACGGATCGCCCGTGGACGCAACGGTCGAAGAAACGTGGGACAGGATCGCCACCGCCCTCGCCCAGGGCGAGCAGGATCCGGGCAAATGGGTTGCCCCCTTCCGCGCAGCGCTGGACGATTTCCGCTTCCTTCCCGCGGGCCGGATCGTCGCTGGCGCAGGCACCGGGCGCTCGGTCACCCTCTTCAATTGCTTCGTCATGGGCACGATCCCGGACTCGATGTCCGGGATCTTCGACGCCCTGAAGGAAGCCGCGCTGACCATGCAGCAGGGCGGCGGCATCGGCTACGATTTCTCGACGATCCGGCCCAAGGGCGCGCCTGTCGCTGGCGTCGCCGCCGATGCGTCCGGCCCCCTTTCCTTCATGGATGTATGGGACGCGATGTGCCGCACTATCATGTCCGCCGGCTCCCGCCGCGGTGCGATGATGGCCGTGCTGCGCTGCGACCACCCCGACATCGAGGATTTCATCTCCGCAAAGGCAGACGCCGCCCGCCTGCGCATGTTCAACGTCTCGGTTCTCGTCACGGATCCCTTCATGGAAGCCGTCAAGACAGACGCGCCCTGGGATCTGGTCTTCGACGGCACCCTCTACCGCACCGTCCGCGCCCGCGACCTGTGGGACGCGATCATGCGCTCGACCTACGACTATGCGGAGCCCGGGGTCATCTTCATCGACCGGATCAATGCTGCCAACAACCTCTCCTATGTCGAGGAAATCGCCGCCACGAACCCTTGCGGCGAGCAGCCCCTGCCGCCCTACGGCGCCTGCCTGCTGGGCTCGATAAACCTCGCCGCACTCGTCGAGAATCCGTTCGAGGCCGATGCGGGGATCGACCCCGAAGCACTGGAGACCCTCGTCGCAAGAGCCGTCCGCATGATGGACAACGTCGTCGACGTCTCGCGCTTTCCGCTGCCCGAGCAACACGCCGAAGCCCGGGCCAAGCGCCGCATCGGCCTCGGCGTCACGGGTCTCGCCGACGCCCTGATGATGGTCGGCCTGCGCTACGGCTCCGAAGAGGCCGCCGCCCGCACCGAAGACTGGCTGCGCGCCATCGCCACCGCCGCCTACCGCGCCTCGGCCGACCTCGCGCACGAAAAAGGCGCCTTTCCCCTCTTCGACGCGGAGAATTACCTCGCCAGCCCGTCCGTCGCCTGGCTGCCCGACGACGTGAAAGACCGGATCGCACAGCACGGCATCCGCAACGCCTTGCTGACATCGATCGCCCCCACCGGCACGATCTCTCTCTACGCGGGCAATGTCTCCTCGGGGATCGAGCCCGTCTTCGCCCACGCCTACACCCGCAAGGTCCTGCAAAAGGACGGCTCGAAGGTCGAGGAAGAGGTCGTCGACTACGCCGTCGCCAAATGGCGCGAGCTGAAGGGCGACGCGCGCTTCCCGGATCACTTCGTCGACGCCCAGACCCTCAGCCCCGCCGAACATGTGCGCATGCAGGCCGCGGCTCAGAAATACATCGACAGCTCGATCTCCAAGACGATCAACTGCCCCGCCGACATCAGCTTCGACGCCTTCAAGGACGTCTACATGCAAGCCTGGGATGAAGGCTGCAAAGGCTGCACCACCTACCGCCCCAACGCCGTCACGGGCTCGGTCCTCAGCGTCGCCCAGACCCGGCCGGACACGCCCGCCGCGCGCCTGCGTGAGCGCCGTTCCGCACTCGAGCTCTCCCTGGCCGCTCTTGCCGAAACCAGCGGACTGGCCGAAGCAACGATCGCAGCCTACGAAACCGGTGACAACGATCTCACCGGCGCAGACGGGCTGGAGGCCCTCGCCAAGGCCCTCTCCACAACCCCGGCCTGGATTCTTAAAGGCGACACCGAACCCGAAGCCCCCCCAGCCCCCCTTCATCTTGGCTCAAATACCTCGCACACAACCCCTGCCAGCGGCGCCAACGTCACCTATCTCTCCGACCCGCTGGACCGCCCCGAAAGCCTCGAAGGCCACACCTACAAGCTGCAATGGCCCGAAAGCCCGCACGCGATCTACATCACGATGAACGACATCGAGCTCAACGGCCGCCGCATCCCGTTCGAGATCTTCATCAACTCCAAGAACATGGAGCACTACGCCTGGACGGTTGCGCTCACCCGGATGATCTCGGCGGTGTTCCGGCGCGGCGGTGACGTGTCCTTCGTCGTGGAGGAACTCAAGGCCGTCTTCGATCCGCGCGGCGGCGCCTGGATGGGCGGCAAGTATATCCCCTCTATCCTCGCGGCCATCGGCGGCGTGATCGAGCGGCACCTCGTCTCCATCGGCTTCATCCAGGGGGAAGGGCTCGGCCTCAAGTTCGACCCGGGAGCCGAGCGAGCCGTCGTTGGTGCCAGCCCCACCGGTCCCGCTTGTCCGTCCTGCGGCCAATACGAGCTGGCCATGATCGAAGGCTGCATGACCTGCCGCAACTGCGGCCACTCGAAATGCAGCTAGCCACGCCCCCCCGGCGCAGCGATCTCTGACAACCCGCCCCCGGCCCGCGCGTTTCCCGGCACCCCCGGGTGTGGCAGAGAGAGACCGTCAGCCGCCCGTGCGCGATCACGCAAGCCTATGGCACCTGATCCGGCAAAGCGCCACAAATCGGCCCGCAGCGTCTCACCCCCGCTCACTGGTCCTCTCCCCCGATCAGGTGCAAGCCCCGCGAGAACGGGAGAAGGCCCTCTCGTGGGCCACTCACAAGGCCACGCATGGCAGATGCAAAGGGTCCAACCGCCCGACTTTCACGCGCTCGCCAGCCCTCAACGCAGCGCGGCGCCCTGTCATAGCAATCCGAAGCCCTCGAGCGCGCGCTCCGCCGCCGCGCTCACCGACGCCCGGCCCGCGGCGACATCGTCTCCGAGCGCCTCGAGCGCAGATCGCCGCACAGGGTCGGAGGTCAGGCGCGCCAGCACCCCCTGGCGCACCTCGTACTCGAACCAGCGGCGCGCCTGATCGGCCCGTCGCGTCTCCCAGTGTCCCTCTTCCTTGCGCCAGCTATCGAGGGCTTTCATCTCGGCCCAGGCCTCCGCCAGCCCCTCGTGCGACACCGCAGAGACTGTCAGCGCTTTCGGGTAACCCGGCGGATCGTGAGGGCGCGCACGCATCAAGTGCATAGCGCCTGCGTAATCGGCACAGGTCCGGATCGCCTGCGGCTTCAATGCTCCGTCGGCCTTGTTCACAAGCACGAGGTCCGCGATCTCCATGATACCCCGCTTGACCCCCTGCAACTCGTCGCCCCCCGCTGGCGCGATGAGCAGCACAAAGAGATCCGACATATCCGCCACGACGGTCTCGGATTGTCCGACCCCGACCGTCTCGATCAGCACCACGTCGTAGTCCGCCGCTTCGCAGAGCGCCACGGCCTCTCGCGTGCGCCGGGCCACGCCACCCAGCTCCGTTTGCGACGGCGACGGCCGGATAAACGCGTTCCTGTCGCGGCTGAGGCGCTCCATCCGGGTCTTGTCGCCAAGGATCGAGCCGCCCGAACGCGTCGACGAGGGGTCGACGGCCAGAACCGCAACGCGCAAGCCCTCCCCGGTCAACATCAGCCCGAAGCTCTCGATAAAGGTCGATTTGCCGACACCCGGCGTCCCTGACAATCCGATGCGCATGGCATGGCGTCCCGCCGACGCGACGCGCTCGCCCAGATCCACTGCCAAGCGCCGGTGATCGGCGCGGGCACTCTCGACCAGCGTGATAGCGCGCGCCAGTGCCCGACGCTCGCCATCGAGAACGCCCTGCGCCAGTGTGTCAATCTGCATTGCGCACCTCCCTCTCGGGCGCCCTTGGTGCCTTGAAGCCCCGGAACTGTCCAGTTGCGAAGAGCACGGCGCGCAGCATTGCCGACCACACACCCCAAGGCGCCAAAGCAGCGCCTCGCCAAACTGGCACGGCGGCACGGCGGCACGGCGGCACGGCGGCACGGCGGCACCGCGCGGATGGCTCGGTCAAGCGCGCACAAACGCTTCCTAGCGAACCATCCCAATGCCCAAGCCCATGCGCGAGCGCTCATGCGCCGGTGGCCCCCTTCGCACTGCCCTCGCGAGCCCCAATGACGCGCCGGTCTCAGAGTGCGAGAAAGCCAGGGGCCTCAACGGCCCCTGGCTCTCAGGTCCTGCAACCGCTCGGCTGGCGGGCCAAGACGACCACGCCCGCCCGCCAATCAGGTTCAGGGTTCAAGCGCCCCGCGCGACTGCGTGGCCACACGCTCGGTGCCAAGCAAGTCGGTGTAGGAGATCGTCCCCATCGCGTCGTCGACAATGCCCGACGTCGCTTCCGGACGGTACAAACTGATCGTATCGGCGGGTGGCTCATACTGAGTTCGCAGCGGCTCGATCGCGCCGCTCGTCCACTCCCGGCGTCCCTTGTAGCGCGGCTGCCAAAGCACAGCGTCGTCCACCGGCGCAATCTCCTCGTGGCGCACGTAGGCCGGATTGCCCTCGACGTAGATGACGTTGTTGGTGTCGAGGTAATTCGTGTATCCCTCGATGCCCTGAAACGGGTTCTCCCCGGGCTCGCTTGCGTCGAGCGCGATGAACGTGTTGCTGTAGATCCGTACCGGCTCCGCCCTCCGCGCGACCTCGTCAAACGGGATGATCTTACCCGTGATCTGGATCTCGAGGAAATGCCGGACATCCGGCGAATCGGCCACGTTCGGCTTGATGTGCAGGCAGTTTCGCCACGTCAGGGAGCCGGCCTCCGACTTTCCGAAGCTGCGTGCCGACGGGACAGCCACCAGCAGGTTCTGATCCACGAGCATGTTTCCAACCCGTGGCTCGGCATCCTGGTCGCCGTTGACGTCGACAAACCCCGCACCCTCGGAGGTGCACCGCGATACAACGACGTTGCCGTTGCGCAGGGTCCCGGTCTCAGGGCGCCCTTCGGCAAATCGAATTGCAGGCTGTACCGCCGACATCGCGATGCCATCCGCATCCCAATCGCCCTGCCCGGTCCAACCGACGCGACAGAAGAACTCGCAGCCCTGCACGATCACATCCTCGAAATCGAGCCCGCGCATCGGGCCCTGCTTCTGCCCGTTCGGGCTGAAGAGGCCGTGGGGTTGAGATGCACTGTCGATGTCCATGCAGCCGAGCATCGCGAAACGGTCCTTCGTCCCGTTGCCGTAGTGGTCCTCGGGCTTGCCTTTGTGGAACACCCCATAAGCCGCCAGATCGTAGAACCTGCAATCGTGCAGCGTGTTCGTCGACGGGTTGTTGTTGTTCTCGTCGAAATGCGCAAACCCGCCGCCCCGGTTCGAGAAATCACACCCCGTCATCAGGCAGTAGAAATTGCTGCCCGTCCGGAACGTGAAGCCTGCCTCTCCCACCTCGGTGTCGGGGTCGTAGTTGCCCTTGAAGTGGATGTCTCTCCAGACCGTGGGCACCGACCCGCTGCGCCCCCTGGTCTCGTTTGCGATCGGGTTCGCCCCCGTGCCCCAGGCCCCGAAATGGAGGAACGTGTAGGATTTCTCCGCCGCGCGATGTGCAAGCCCGTCGACGTTGTTGGGATAGTTGCCGCCGCGCTTGAAGAGAACGCGAACCGGCCCGGACGAAGGAATGTTCCCATTCCAGAGCAATCCGATCCAATGCGCCGTGTTGCTGTCCGACGTCCATTCCGTGAGCTGAAAATTCGAGGGCGGCGCGCCGTTGAAGTCGCCGTCATGGGCGACGACAACGGTGTTGTCCTCCGTCCAGAGTGTCTCCATGTCACCGACCTCGACCTGGGTGGTGAACTCCGCTTCCTCGACCTGCATGATGGACGGATCCGTAATGAGCCGCGCCGTGCATTTCACGGTGTAAATGCCGGGAGCGCGGTAGACATGGGCGGCTTGCTGGCCGACGGCCGAGTTGGCGTCGCGATGCTGTGCAAGCATGTTCTGGGGCACGCCGAACGTGTCGCCGGCGTCCCCGAAGTCCCACTCGTACTCGATCTCGTGAAACGCGGGATCGTAGGCGATCGAGTTCTCCGGGGCTTCCGGCAGGCTGAAGTCCGAGGGGGTGGCGTAAAACCAGATCGCCTCGGGGGCGTATTGCGCCGTGGACGGCGCCCGCACGACATCAATGGCAACCGACGGCGCCGTGCCGCCATCGGCGGCGACCTTCCAGCTCTCCACGGTGGCGCTGTCAGTCTCGCTCCCCTGGCTGGCCGCCATCGACACGGTTTCGCCGTCCGGAAATCCTAGAAATCGGACAATTGGCATGGAGTTTCCTTTCAGTGAGATCGGGCGCTACAGCTCCTAGGCCGCGACGGCCATTTCTGCAGAAGCCACGCTGCGGGCCCCGGAGCCGGATGTCGCCGTCTCGACGACGGAAAGACCCGAGCCCACTTGCGGCGCCGTTGGTGTATAGCCCACCTCGGTCGCACCTGGAATATCGACGCCGTCCAACCGCCATTGGAACGTGCGCACAGGCTCCGCCTCGGTCCCGTCATAGGCCCAGATTGCAGGCACCGCGCTGACTTCCGTGCCAACAGCCGGGCTCACATCGAGCGCCGGCGCAACAAGATCGACGGGGCCGGTGCCGAGGTCGGACGGCGCAAAGGCCGCGCTTCCCGCACGATCCGCCGGGTCCGTGATCGTCACGGACAGCGGCTCGGCGCCCACCGCGAGGAGCAGCGTATTGGCCGGAGTGACCGCAAACGCCAAGACGGCCTGAGACAAGCGCGCCGCTCCGCCCAGGCCAAGAACCCAAGTGGCGTCGATCCATCGCATTATACGGCCTCGCGCACGATCAGCGCCTCGGTCGTACCGTCCTTGCGGTAGCGCACGCTTCGGCCCGCGCGGATCAAAACGCCTTCGCCCTGCGTCAGGTTGAAACCGTCCGCGGCAACGGGCGACGCGGTCGTCGTCAGAAACACGCTGCCGTAGCGCGTCTGCCAGATCTCATCGTCGGTGAGCGTGATGGGGGCAGACCAGCCTGTGGTCGCGTCAGAAATAAGTGCCATTGGTGCGTCCTGTATCTGAGGTGCAATTTGATCGCATAGGCCACGATGGGCGCCACAGCCCACGTTGCAAGGACACACCATGCCAAGGTGATCTTGATGAGTGGTGACAGCACCGTACGCTGCCGCGCCGCAAATCGGAAACCGGTCCGCACCGCGCACCGCCCGCGCGCTTGCCAGCGCACCGGGATTGAGGCGCCGCGTGCCTCTCACAGGCCGGCTCTCCCATAGACCCACCGGGGCCTCTCCTCGGTGCGGCCAGCGTCGCCGGGCCGGTCGCCTGCTCATTGCGGCCAAGGTCCGGCGCGCCCCGAAAACCGCCGGCCCCGGCCCCAGCATCCGGCGGCATGCCAGATCCCCGAGCTGCCACAGACGCGGCACACATGGCCGCCACGCATGGCGGTAGCCACTCACCAGTCCCGCGTTCGACACGAAATCCCGCCTCGCGGCACGGTCCTCAACCACGACATCGCACAGGATCTCAGGCGCGCAGCAGGTCCAGGCACAGCCCCTTTCTCCATCCGCAGCGGCCAATGTCGCCATAAGACAAGCATACGGTTTCGGCGCGGTCCCCACATGATGCGGGTGGGCGGCGAATTGGCCCCATTTGTGGCGTGAAAATGGCCGGTGTTGCTCGCCCACTACATAAGCGATGCGGCGCAACCCCATGTTTCTTGATCGAAAACAGGATCGCAGGCAGGTTGTCTCTACATGCGGGCAACAAGACCCGCCTTACATTCGTGACAAGAGGCAGGTCACTATGACAGTCAAGACGCTACTTCGGGCGGGTCTGATGGGCCTTGCCGTCGCTCTCCCCGCGGTGCCCGCGGCCTTCGCGCCGGGCTTCGCCCACGCGGAGACCCTTCGCATCCAGGGCGGCACAATCCAACGCGCCCTCAAGGTGCCCATGAACAAGGCCGTCGTCGTCGAAAGCGACACGCCCTTCGCCGAACTCTCGATCGCAAATCCGGGAATCGCAGACATTTCCACGCTTTCGGAGACGTCGATCTACGTCCTCGGCCGCGCGCCCGGACGCACGACCCTGACCCTCCTCAATCCCGAGGGTCGGCTGATTACCAACGTCGAGGTGCAGGTCACCGCCGACGTTGGTGAGCTCAAGGAACGCCTCCGCGAGGTGCTCCCGGGCGAGGCCATCGAGGTCCGCCCGGCCAACGACGGTATCGTCATGTCCGGTACCGTTTCGAGCGCCCAGGCGGTTGATCGCGCGCTCGACCTGGCCAACCGCTATGCGCCTGATCGCGTGTCCAACCTCATGCAGGTCGGCGGCACGCAACAGGTGATGATGAAGGTCCGCTTCGCTGAGATGGCCCGCTCCGTGTCCAAGGCGCTTTCCGCCTCGGTCGCCGTGAACGCGCTGAGCGGTGACGCAACCGTCGGTTCCGTCGGTGGGAGCGGCACGTACCTCATCGGGGACAACCTGCGCAACGTCTTCACTGGCGGTGACATCGAGCTTGGTGGCGAATCCGCCGGTGCCCTCCAGATCGGCATCGGAACGGGTGACCTCGAGATTGCAGTCCTCCTCGAAGCGCTTGAAACCAAAGGCTTCATCCGCACCCTGGCAGAGCCCAATCTCACCGCGCTCTCCGGTCAGGCGGCGGAGTTTCTGGCTGGCGGCGAATACCCCGTCCCGGTCCGTGACCCCGAAGGCGGCATCGGCATCCAGTTCAAGCCCTTCGGTATCCTGCTGAACATGACGCCCCGCGTCGTGGGCGAGAACATCAACCTGCGCCTCACCTCCGAGGTCTCGGGCATCGACCCCTCGATCGTCGTCGCCAACGCCGGCTTCACGGTCAACGGGTTCCGGACACGGCGGGCCACGACCACGATCGAGCTGCGTGACGGTGAGAGCTTCGCCATCGCCGGTCTCCTCGAGGACGACTTCGAGGATCTCGCAAGCCAGGTGCCCTGGCTCGGTGACGTCCCCGTGCTGGGCTCGCTCTTCCGCTCGGCAGACTACCGCCGCGAGCAGTCGGAGCTGGTCATCATCATCTCCGCCCACCTCGTGACACCGACCCGTGGCGAGGCACTGGCCCTGCCCACGGACCGCGTGCGCCCGCCCTCGGAAGCCGACCTGTTCTTCAATGGCCGGGTCCTGCGTGAAACGACCCCCGTCTCGGGCGGTGCAGGCGAAGTCGCTCGGCAAGACTTCACCGGCTCGTTCGGTTACGTGATGGAGTAAGGACAATGAACACTCGCACCCCCCTCGCCCTCCGCGCTACGGCAGCTGGCAGCCTCTTCGCTCTGTTCTTTGCGGCAGGCTGCGCCAACGAAGCCGGGAGCCAGCTGGCCACCACGGACTTCGGCAACTCGACGATGAACAACCACCTCGTCCAGACCTGCCAGGCCGGCGTGCACTCGCAGGGCAAGTACCACGCCAAGGCCGGCGGATGTCCCGGCCGCACCTGGGACGGCCAGTACGCGCAGGTCACCTACGACAGCTACGTGGCCGATGCAGTGCCGATCCCGAGCGTGACGACCAGCCTCGACTGATCCGTCCACAGCCAAGAGTACGAGAACGGCGCGCCCCGGGCGCGCCGTTTTTCTTTGGCAACTCCCGAGGCAGCTTGGGGGCGCGACTGGCGCGGGGATGGAAACAGAACAGACTGTCACACCTCACCCGCGACAGATACCGCACAATTTCGGCTTTCTCGCCGCAATTCCGCCCGCTTTGGAGCGATTATCGGAACAAACGGAGTAGTGCGACATAACGGTCGTGCGAGCGACGCCGGAGCCGGCGGCGCGGGGGCAGAAAGTGTTAATGCCTCGCGTGTATCTAGGCTCAGGTCGTCTTCTGGAAGAAGGACGTAAGACCATGGATAGCAGCGCTGCCCTGCAGCCGGAGGCGGCTCCGATCACCGCCTGCACGATTTGCCGAGACGTGCAGAACTTCGATCTCCTGATCGAAGACATGGAGCATGAGCTTGGCGAATGCTGGGGGGATCTGTCCTTCCAGGACGCTATGAGCTTCTTCATTCAGCCCGAAGCAGAAGCCCTTGAATTCGTTGCCATCGCGATGGACGGCGATGACGAGGACGACATCAATCTCATTGGCGAAATCATCAGCGCCGCGGAAACCCGGGGCATCAAGGTGGTTCTCGTCGCCGAGGACGTCAGCCCCGTCGCGCTTCACCAGCTCCTGCGCATGGGGGCTGCGGATTTCCTGCCCTACCCCCTGCCCGAGGGCGCGCTGCACGAGGCGCTCGAACGGATGCGCCGCCCGGCCCCGGTAGCGGCTGCACCTGCGGCCGGCGCTCCGAACGCGGCAACAGGCTCCGGCGGGGGCCGCGATGGCGTCGTCTTGCCCGTGCACGGTCTGGCTGGCGGCGTCGGCACCACGACCTTTGCCGTCAACCTCGCGTGGGAGCTCGCGAACCCGCTGCGCACCCGCAAGACCAAAGACATACCCGCGCCCCGCGTCTGCATCCTCGATCTTGATTTCCAGACGGGATCGGTTGCGACCTACCTCGACCTCGCGCGCCGCGACTCGGTTTACGAATTCCTCTCCGACGTCGGCCAGGCGGACTCCGAGAGCTTTCTACAGGCCCTTCAGCTGCACGAAGACAAGCTGCACGTCCTGACCGCGCCGTCAGAGATGCTCCCGCTCGACGTCATCGGACCCGAAGAGATCACCGCGCTCATCGAACTTGCGCGCTCGAACTTCGATTTCGTGCTGATCGACATGCCGACAACGCTCGTCTCCTGGTCCGAAACCGTGCTCCACGCCAGCCACGTCTACTTCGCGATGCTCGAGCTCGACATGCGTTCCGCCCAGAACACGCTGCGCTTCCTGCGCCTGCTGCGGGGTGAGGATCTTCCTGTCGAGAAGCTGCGCTTTGGCCTGAACCGCGCGCCGCGCATGACCGATCTGCAGGGCAAGGCCCGGGCAAAGCGCATGGCCGAAAGCCTCGACATCGACATCGAGCTCTTGCTGCCAGATGGCGCCAAGCAGGTCGCCGAGGCCTGCGATCACGGTATCCCGCTCGCGGGCAGCTGCGGCAAGAACCCGCTGCGCAAGGAAATCGCCAAGCTCGCGGAATCGCTCAACGAGCTTGTGAGTTCAACCGCTGCGACAGGCTAGACCCGAAGCACTTCTTCTCACCCTCTTCCACCGGCGCCAGTTGAGCCGCGACAGGATCACAGGAGGACCGCACCATGTTTTCCCGCTACAAGAAATCCTCCGGACCGGCGCCGCACCCCAAGGCGGCGCCCCAGCCCGCGGCGGCCTCCGCGCCCGCCCAGGGCGACACGCCCAAGCCCAAGGTCCAGCGTCGCGAGGCGCCCGAAAAAAGCGCAAATGTGCCCGCCAAGGTGCAGCCGGTCGACAAGGAAAAGCGCCGCAAGGAGCGCTTGGCCGAGATCAAGATGGAGCTTCACAAGGCGCTCCTCGACAACCTCAACCTCTCCGCCCTCGAGGCGGCGACCGAGCAGGATCTGCGGCAGGAAATCTCCGCCATCGCCGCAGAAAGCCTCGAGGAAATGGGCGTCGTCCTCAACCGTGAGGAACGGCAGACCCTCCAGCAGGATCTCTTCGACGAGGTCACGGGCCTCGGCCCGCTTGAGCCGCTCCTGAAAGACGACGACGTCAACGATATTCTCGTCAACGGGCCCAACCAGGTCTTTGTCGAGCGCGCGGGCAAGCTCTCGCTCTCCGAGGTTACCTTCAAGGACGAGCGGCACCTGCTGCGCATCATCGACAAGATCGTCTCGGCCGTTGGTCGCCGCGTCGATGAATCGAACCCTTACGTGGACGCTCGCCTTGCTGACGGTTCGCGTTTCAACGCCATGGTGCCACCGGTCGCGGTCGATGGCTCGCTCGTCTCCATTCGTAAGTTCAAGAAGGAAAAGCTCGCGATTGACGATCTCGTCAAGTTCGGAGCCTTCACCGAAGAGATGGCCGCCTACCTTCAAGCCGCCGTCGCCTGCCGCCTCAACGTGATCGTCTCCGGCGGTACCGGTTCGGGTAAGACGACAACGCTCAACGCACTCTCGTCCTTCATCGACGACAGCGAACGCATCCTCACCATCGAGGACACGGCAGAACTTCAGTTGCAACAGACCCATGTGGGCCGGATGGAGAGCCGCCCCGCCAACGTCGAGGGCAAGGGCGCTGTCACCCAGCGCGACTGTCTGAGAAACGCTCTCCGGATGCGCCCAGACCGCATCATCGTCGGCGAAACACGTGGCGAGGAAGTGATCGACATGCTTCAAGCCATGAACACCGGCCATGACGGCTCGATGACCACGATCCACGCCAACTCCGCCCGCGACGCCGTCAGCCGTCTCGAAAACATGATCGCGATGGCCGGGATCGAGATGCCGCTCAAGGCCGTTCGCGCCCAGATCGCCTCCGCTGTGAACCTCATCGTGCAGGCCAGTCGTCTGCAGGACGGCTCCCGCCGCATGGTCTCCATCACCGAGGTGACCGGCATGGAAGGCGAGGTGATCTCGATGCAGGAAGTCTTCCGCTACGAGCGCCTCGGCCTTGCCCCTGACGGCAATATCATTGGCCGCTTCAACGCCACGGGCGTGCGCTCCAACTACGCCGACCGCTTCAAGCAGTGGGGCTACGACCTGCCTGCCACCATCTACGACCCGATCGCCGCCGAGTGACCCCGTTAGCCAAAGTGAGTGCCTGAGCGATGCAAATCTCCGCCGAACCCCTCATCTACGGTATCGTCTTCGTGGCGGTGCTGCTGGTCGTCGAAGGCCTCTACCTCACGATCTTCGGCAAATCGATCAGCCTGAACAACCGCGTCAATCGCCGCCTGGACCTTCTGGAAAAGGGCGGTGGGCGCGAGGAAGTTCTCGAACAGCTCCGCAAGGAGATGTCGCAGCACATGCGCGCGAAGAACATTCCGCTCTACGCGCTCCTTGCCGACAAAGCCCAGAAGGCCAATATCGCCTTCTCCCCACCCCAGCTGATCATCATCATGGCGCTGCTCTCCGCCTTCGCCTTTCTCGGCCTCACGGTCGGCACGGCGGCGGGCGTCGGGATCCGCGCCGCAGTCGCCATCGCGATGGGAATCGGCGGCGTCTATGTCTGGGTCAATTCCAAGGCAAAGAAGCGTCTCGCCCTGATCGAGGAGCAGTTGCCCGACGCCGTGGAATTGATGGTCCGCTCACTCCGGGTTGGTCACCCTTTCTCGTCCGCGATCGGCATCGTGGCCAAGGAAGTGCCCGACCCCCTCGGCTCCGAATTCGGCATGATCGCCGACGAAGCCGCCTATGGCCGTGATGTCGCCGAGAGCCTAAAGGCCCTGGCCGAGCGCGTCGACATGCAGGATCTTCGCTTCCTTGCCGTCGCCGTCACCATCCAGAGCCAGGCCGGGGGTAACCTTGCGGAAATCCTCGACGGTCTGGCCAAGGTGATCCGTGCCCGTTTCAAGCTCTTCCGCCGGGTGAAGGCGATCACGGCCGAGGCCAAGTGGTCCGGCATGTTCCTTTCGGTCTTCCCGATCATTGCGCTGGTCGTGATCAACATCATCCAGCCCAACTACTACGACGACGTGAAAGACAGCCCGATGTTCATCCCGGCCTGTATCGCGGTGGGCGTGTTCCTCGTCGTGAACGTGATTTTCATGCGCATGATGGTCAACATCAAGGTCTGAGGGGCGACGACAATGGATATGCTCATCCAAGCAAACGATTGGCTCATCGCAGAGTACGGCGAGATGGGTCCACTCTTCGCCGTCGGCATTCTCGGCATGATCCTGATCTGCCTGACGCTGCCGATCTTCCTGCGTCGGCGCGCCGATCCGCTCGACAAATTGCACAAGGATGCGCGGGGAAGTGCGTCCAAGGCTGGCGAACGGGCTGCTCTGCGGCACGACACGGGTCGCAACGACCGGCTCGACAAGTTCTCCAGCTTCCTCGAGCCGCAGGACGAGACCGAAATGTCGTCGGCCCGGCTCAAGATGGTCCGCGCCGGCTACCGCTCGAAGTCCGCGGTCCGCAATTTCCACTTCCTGCAGTTCGTGCTTGGCTTGGGGTTCCTCGCGATCGGTCTGCTGTTCGCGCTGGTCAACTCCGCGACGGGCGAGGTCTCCGCGCAGCAGATGATCCTGATGGTCATCATCCCTGGCGGCGCAGGCTACTACCTGCCCAAATACTGGATCGAACGGCGCATCCAGACCCGTCAGGAAGAGATCGAGAACGGCTTCCCGGACAGTCTCGATATGATGCTCGTCTGCGTTGAGGCCGGTCAGTCGATGGAGCAAGCCATCCTGCGCGTCTCAAAAGAGATCGAGGCCGGGTATCCCGCGCTGGCCGAGGAATACGGCATCGTCAGCTCCGAGATGAAGGCCGGCAAGGACAAGACATCGGTCCTCAAGGACATGTCCGAACGCGCTGGCGTGTCCGACGTGGCGAGCTTCGTCACGGTGCTGATCCAATCCGCCACCTTCGGTACGTCGATCGCCGACGCGCTGCGCGTCTATGCTGGTGAGATGCGCGACAAACGGGTCATGCGTGCCGAAGAAAAGGCAAACAAGCTGCCGACGAAGCTGACGCTTGGCACCATGATGTTCACCGTTCCGCCTTTGCTGATCATCCTGATTGGCCCGTCCATCAACGAGATCTTCACGATCCTCGGCGGCACGGGCGGCTTCTAGCCGCGAACACGGGGCAAATTGGCAACGATCCAGCCGCGTCGAGCCGCAATCCGGTCGAGGGACTTGGCGAACGCGGCCGGGCGGGAGAGATTCCGGGAAATCGTCCCCGCGTGTTTCCCGGAGCCCGCGCCCCATGGTTCGCCTTCTCTTCCTTGCTGTCACGGTTGCCGCCCTCGGGCTCGCGGCCTGCAGCGATGACCGTCTCACGCCGATCAACTCCGGTCCGGATGCGCCGCGCGGCGTGACCCGAGGCGCCGAGAGCACCGTCGACGGATTGACCGTGGGCCATCGCCTTATGGCTGCGGGCGAGTATGAGCTCGCGCAGCGCGCCTACCTGCGTGCCGCCGGCGAGCAGGGCCTCACGGCCGATGTCCTCTCCGCGCTTGGCTCTGTCAACCTCCGGATGGGGCGCCTCGGCCAGGCCGAGGATCTGCTGCGCCGCGCCATCGAGGAAGATGAAACCTTCGCTGCCGCCTGGAACAATCTCGGCGTGGTCCTCATGGAGCAGGGCAAGGTCGGCGAGGCCGCGCGCGTATTCAAGGCCGCCTTCGCCCTCGATAGTGGCGAAAGTGCCGAGATCCGGGAAAATCTACGCGCCGCCCTCGCTCAGCTTGAGAACCCGGCCTACACTTCCGAGCAAAACACGACCCACGACCTGGTGAATGCCGGGAGCGGTCAATACCGCATCCTGAGCACGCCTTGAGGCAGGACGAGCAGTAAAAGGACGCACAAAATGCGCCACCCTACCCTATTCGCGCTGTGCCTGGGCGGCACAGCGATCCTTGCGGCCTGTGAGCCGAGCACGACAGGCGATGTCGACAGGGCCATCCAGACGGTCAACGCGATCGACGACAATAACCTGTCGGATCTCATGCTCACCGCAGCCGACCCGAAAGAGGCTGTCGCGTATTTCCAGCGTGCCACGGCAGAGCAGCCTGACCGGATCGACCTGCAACGCGGCCTCGCGAAGTCGCTCGTGCGTACCCGCTCCAACTCGGCCGCCGTATCCGCATGGTCGCGCGTCGTGACCATGGAGGGCACAACACCCAAGGATCAGGTCGACCTGGCCGACGCGCTGATCCGCTCCGGGGATTGGGACCGCGCCGAGACCGTGCTCGATGGCGTGGCGCCCACTTACGAGACCTACCGCCGCTACCGGCTCGAGGCGATGGTGGCCGACAGCAACAAGGAGTGGAAGAACGCCGACCACTTCTACGAGATCGCCGTTGGCCTCACCACGACCCCCTCGAGCGTGCTGAACAACTGGGGCTATTCGAAGCTCTCCCGCGGCGCCTTCCGCGACGCCGAGCGCCTCTTCGGTGAAGCGTTGCAATACGACCCCAACCTCTTCACCGCGAAGAACAATCTCATTCTCGCGCGGGGCGCCCAGCGCAACTACCAGATGCCGCTCTTCGACATGACACAGATCGAGCGCGCGCAGCTGATGCACACCATGGCGCTCACGGCGGTAAAGCAAGGCGATGTCGCCATCGGCAAGTCGCTGTTGCAAGACGCCGTCGACACCCACCCACAGCACTTCGAAGAGGCCTCCCGCGCCTTGCGTGCGCTCGAGAGCGGCTGATTTCGGCCGGCCGTTCCCGTGACATTCGCCCTTGAAACGCCCGCGCTCTTTGGCCTCGTTTTCCTGCCCTTTGCGGTTGTGATCGGGATCTGGGTCGCGTGGACAGATCTCTCGCGTATGAAGATCCCGAATGCCGCTGTCCTGACGATTCTGGGGCTCTTTCTCGTGCTCGGCCCGTTCCTTTTGCCGCTGGCGGACTGGGGCTGGCGCTGGACGCACTTTGCCGTGGTGCTCGGCGTGGGCTTTCTGCTCAACCAGACCGGGCTGATCGGTGCCGGCGACGTGAAGTTTGCCGCCGCTGCAGCACCTTACTTCGCCGTGCGCGACGCTGGCCTGCTGCTCATTCCGTTCGCGTTGCTGCTCTTGGCGGCCCTCCTGGCCCACCGCGCCATGCGCCGTATCCCGGCGGTCCGCAAAGCCGCACCGAACTGGGCAAGCTGGGACAGCCCCAAATTCCCCGCTGGCTTTGCCCTTGGTCCGGCCTTTGCGCTCTACCTGGCGGCCTGCGCCATCTGGGGCAGCTAGGCGCCCGGGCAGCGCCTCGGTGGTCAGCCCCGTGAGATGCCCAGGACAGCAACGTGAGTGCCCCGGTAGACCTCGCTCAAGCCCCATCCGGCTGCGGCGGCGGCATCGAGCAACCGCGTCCGCGCGCGCTCGTTGATCGGGCAAAGCGGCACGACGATCGCCTCCGCCGAAGCACCGCCCGGCAGCCCGTCGTAGTACCACGGCGCACCGCCTTGCAGGGGCGGAAAATCCCCGAACAGCCAAAAGCTCTGGAAAGTATCCGCCACCAGAAGCCGCCGCCCGGCAAATCCGGCCTCTTCCAGTTCGGCCGCGACCGCCTGGAAGACCCGCACACCGCCGGAGCGCAAGTCACATGCCGGGATCGCCGCGCCCCATTCGGGTGCCTCCGGTGCCTGGGCCATCGGCGCATAGGGGGCCGCGGCTTCCACCCGGTCGAGCCGCGCCTGGCCAAGGCGGAAATCGGCATGGGCCTCGGCCTGCGGAAAGAACGGCCCGGACGCGCTCACGTCCGTCGCCGCGATCCGGATACCACTCACGGCCATGTTTGTCATCCACCCCGCCGAGAGGGCGAGCGCCACAGACGCCGCGACGACAATGCCCTGCCCCTCCTTGGCGGGCCGCAGCACAAGGAGCGCAAGCGCGACCACTGGCAGCCACTGCGCATCGTTCCCGTAATTCTGCCACGTGATCAGGACGAACCCGGGCAGAAGCGCCAGCATGATGAGCCCTTCCGTCTCTCGCCCGGCCCGTCGCAAGAGCACGACACTCGCCAATCCGACAAGCGTACCTGCGAGATGCGTGGGCGAAACAAGGATATCCGAAAGCGCATGCCCCGGCTCCGAGCGTGATCCGCCCGTCGCCACCGAAAGAAGATCCCCGACATAGCCCGCCCAGAAAGCGGCACCCCCGGCGAGCGTCACGCAGGCGAGCACAGCGCATCCGAGCACGACGCCCCACCCAAGGGTCCGCCAGTCCTGCCGAAGCGACAGTGCGAGCACGACCGCTGGCAGAAGCGCCACGAGATAGGTCACCTTGATCAGCGCCAGAGCCGCAAGCGACAGCCCAAGGATCGCCCCCTCGAAACGCGGCGCCGGGGCCCGCGTGTTCGGAACGAGCACCAACGCGACGATCACGAACGCAAGCGCCCACGCCCACCGATTGTAGTGCATGGAGATCGAGATTGCGGGTGTCGTGCCGCCGTGCACCCACGCCATTGCCGTGCAGATCACGATTGCACCAAAGGCAAACCCCATCCAGCCCGCCCCGAAACGGCTCACCGCGACCCGCCAGACCGCCGGCAAGAGCACTGCCCCCAGCAGGATCTGCGACCAGATCATCGCCTGGCCCAGCCCCATCCCCAGCGCAACCAGCGCCGCGATCGGAGCCACCGCGAAGATCCCGATGGGCGTCATGAAGTCGACATGGGGCCACTGGCCCTCCGCCATGCGCAGCACCATCGCCGCCAGATGCATGGCGTCTCCCTCGTGTTGCGACAACACAAGAGCGCCCGGAAGCAGGGACAGCCCGGCCAGAACGCCCCAGAGCGCCACAAGCGCCATCCCCACCTTGGTTCCGTCCGACACGGCAGCGCCCGCGCGCTCCGGTCGGCTACCGATCGTGATTTGCCCGAAACTCATCGCCCCATCGTCCCTTTTTTGGCCACAAACGCCCGTCATTGGCTGATTGAACCGAGGTTGACCGAGAGACATGGCGATTTCCGGGCAGTCGCGGCGCTTTTGCAAGGAACGGTACGAGATCTAGAAAGCGAGTCATTCCGATGAACATGAACGTCAGCAATGTGATGTCCCCACCGCCGCCCAAGCGGCTCGAGGAGATGCGCGTCCCTCTGATCATGATGCGCGATATCGTCCTAAAGACGATGTTCCGTAAGAACCTCGATCTCGTGTCGGATCTGTCGCGTGCCATCTGCCTGCCGATTCCGGTTACGCAGGAACTCGTCGACATCGCACGGGTCCACAAGCTGCTCGAAGCCACCGGCACGCTCAATGCCAACAACGGCAACGAAATGGGCTACCAGTTGACGGACGCCGGCAAAGCCCGCGCCCTCGATGCGCTCGCCCAGTCGGAATACTTCGGTGCCATGCCCGTCCCGCTCGAAGTCTACGCCGAGCAGGTCAAGCGCCAGTCCATCCGCAACATCCAGGTCACGCGCGAGCAGCTCACCGGCGCCATGGGTCACCTGATCCTGCCGTCCGACCTGCTCGACCAGCTCGGCCCGGCCGTGAGCGCCGGCCGCTCGTGCCTGATGTACGGCCCACCGGGCAACGGTAAATCATCGATCTCCAACGGCATCCGCGACGCGCTCGGCGACAAGATCTACATCCCGCGCGCCATCGAATACGCCGGCCAGGTCATCACGGTCTATGACCCGATCGTCCACACCGCCGCCGAAGAGCAGGAGGACGATCCCAGCTGCCTGCGCCGCACCTCCAACAAGTTCGATACCCGCTACGTGCGATGCGAACGGCCCACGGTGATCACCGGCGGTGAATTGTCCCTGGCGATGCTCGATCTCGTCTACAACCCGACCGCGCGCACCTACCAGGCCCCGCTGCAGCTCAAGTCCACCGGCGGCGTCTTCATCGTCGACGACCTTGGCCGTCAGGCCGAACCCCCACAGGCGCTGGTCAACCGCTGGATCGTCCCGCTCGAGGAAAGCCGCGACATCCTCGCCCTGCAATCCGGCGAGAAGTTCGAAGTCCCCTTCGACACGCTCGTGATCTTTTCGACGAACTTCCACCCGAACGAGATCTTCGACCAAGCGGCCCTGCGCCGGATCTTCTTCAAGATCAAGATCGATGGCCCGGACCAGGAGAACTTCCTCAAGATTTTCGCCATGGTCGCCAAGAAGAAGGGAGTCCCGCTCGATCAGGACGCGCTCATTCACCTGTTGAAGGTCAAGTACCCAACGATCAACAACGTCTATGCGAACTACCAGCCGATCTTCCTGATCGACCAGATCCGCTCCATATGCGACTTCGAGGGAATCCCCTACCAGATGAATCCCGACCTGATCGATCGGGCCTGGGCGAACATGTTCGTCACCAAGGAAGAGATCGTCCACTGAGCACGCCGCAAATCCCTTGGAGAAAGGGATTTGCAAAAGTCTTGTTCAAGACTTTTGCTCTGGCGGAGAGGGAGTCTACATCTGCGGCATGACCGCCGATCTCCCAAACCGCTTCGAGCAATGGTTCCACGAGCGGGGATGGCAGATGCATCCCCACCAGCAGGACATGATCACGCGGTCGGGCTCACCCTGCCTTCTGCTCATCGCGCCGACCGGCGGGGGCAAGACCCTCGCCGGCTTCCTGCCCACTCTGCTTGAGCTGGAGGACGGCGACCACACCGGCCTGCACACGATCTACGTCTCCCCGCTCAAGGCGCTCGCGGCGGACATCAAGCGCAACCTCAAGGCGCCCGTCTCCGAGATGGACCTGCCGATCCGCATCGAGGATCGCACTGGAGACACCTCCTACACGACCAAAAAGCGCCAGCGCGCCGATCCACCCCATATCCTGCTCACAACGCCGGAAAGCCTGGCGCTCCTCACCTCCTACGAAGATGCGCCCCACATCTTTGCAGGGGTCGAACGTGTCATCGTCGACGAGATCCATGCGCTCGCGGAATCTAAGCGGGGCGACCAGCTGATGCTCGCGCTCGCCCGGCTGTCGCGGCTGCGGCCTGGCCTGCGGCGGGTCGGCCTCTCGGCGACGGTCGAGGATCCGCACCGGATCGGGCGCATGCTGGCACACCACCCGGACCCGGTCGAGATCGTGCACGCCGACCCCGGCCCGGCGCCCGACATTGCCATGCTCAAAACCGACGCACCGCCGCCATGGGCGGGCGGAGGCGGCCGCTACGCGATCCCGGCCGTCCTGCGCGAGGTCGAACAGCACAAGACAACGCTCATCTTCCACAACACGCGGGCCCAGGCCGAGCTCTTCTTTCACCATCTCTGGCTCGCCAACGACGCCGGGCTGCCCATCGGCATCCATCACGGTTCGCTCTCACGCGAAGCGCGCGACAAGGTCGAGGCCGCCATGGTCGCGGGCGAGCTGCGCGGGATCGTGTGCACCGGCTCGCTCGACCTCGGGATCGATTGGGGCGACGTCGACCTCGTGATCCAGGTCGGCGCGCCAAAAAACGTCAAGCGACTCGTCCAGCGCATCGGCCGCGCCAATCACCGCTACAACGCCCCCTCGAAGGCGCTGCTCGTGCCCGCCAACCGCTTCGAGATCGTCGAGTGCCACGCCGCGCTCGAAGCTGTCCGAGACGGCACGCTGGATGGCGACGCGCCAATAACGGGGCCGCGGGACGTCCTCTGCCAGCACATTCTCATCACCGCCTGCGCGGGCCCGTTTGAGGCCGACGCGCTCTACGACGAGGTTCGCAGCGCCGGCGCCTATGCCGCGCTCTCCCGTGAGGATTTCGACGCCTGCCTGACGTTTTGCGCCACCGGCGGTTATGCCCTGCGCGCCTATGACAAATGGCAACGCCTGCTCCAGCGCCCGGATGGCTTGTGGCAACTGCGCGACCCTCGCGCGGCGGCTGCGATCCGCATGAACATCGGCACCATCATGGATACCGATACCCTCAAGGTCCGGCTGAAGAACCGCGGCGGGGGGCGCCCCCTCGGCGAGGTCGAAGAATCCTTCGCCGCCACGCTGACACCGGGCGACACGTTCCTGATCGGTGGCCAGATCGTGCGCTACGAGGGCTTGAGGGAGATGACGGTCGAGGTCACGCGACGTGCAGACCGCGAGCCCAAGATCGCCACGTTCATGGGCACCAAATTCGCCACCTCGACCAAGCTGACCGACCGGATCCTCGGCATTCTGGCCCAACCCGAATGGCCCGATCTGCCAGCCCACACCGCCGAATGGCTGGCGCTTCACCGCAAGGTCAGCCGCATGCCGCGGTCCGACCGGCTTCTTGTCGAGAGCTTCCCGCACGATGGGCGGCACCATGTCTGCGCTTACGGCTTTGCCGGGCGCAATGCGCAAGCGACGCTGGGTCTGATCATGACCCAGCGGATGGAAAAGCTTGGCCTCGCCCCCCTTGGCTTCGTCGCCACCGACTACGCGACGCTGGTCTGGGGGCTCGAGCCGCTCGAGGATGCCCGCCCACTCTTCGATCCGAACGTCCTGCGCGAAGGCTTCGAAACGTGGCTCTCCGGCAATGCCGTCATGAAGCGGACCTTCAAGGCCTCCGCCATCATCGCCGGGCTGATCGAGCGCAATACCCCGCGCGGCGGAGGCCGCAAATCGGGGCGGCAGGCCACCTTCTCGTCCGACATCCTTTACGACACCCTGTTGAAGTACGAGCCGGACCACCTGCTGATGCAAATCACACGCGAGGAGGCTTTGCGCGGCATGGTGGATTACGGCCGCCTCGAAGATATGATGGCGCGGATCGGCGGCAGGATCGACCATGTGGTCCTCGATCGCGTCACCCCTCTCGCAGCCCCCCTTTTCCTCGAACCCAGCCGTATTCCCATCGAGGGGGAGGGCCGCGAACGGATGATCGCGGCCGAGGCCGAGCGGCTCATGCAAGCGGCCGGATTGTCGCTCTGATCACCACAGCCGGTTGCATGCGTGCCGCCCATCGGGCAAGAACGAAGCATGAACCCACCCGCAGGACACGCCCTCCGCCTTCCCGGAGCGGAGCTGACAGCGCTCCCCGAAAAAGCGCTCTGGTGGGCCGCCGAGCACCTGCTCGTCGTCAGTGACCTGCACCTCGGCAAGGCCGAGCGGATGGCGCGGCGCGGTCACGGGCTCGTTCCTCCCTACGAGGCACAGGAAACGCTCGCGTGTCTGGAAGAGCTCGTCAGCCGCTGGGAGCCCCGGCAGATCATCTGCCTCGGCGACAGCTTCGATGATAGTGCAGCCGCCGCGGCCCTTCCGCCCGAGGTCACTCTCACTCTGTCGCGGCTCATGGCCGGGCGCCGCTGGACATGGATCCTCGGCAACCACGATCCCGGCCCTTTTGATATCGGCGGAACCTGCGCGCGCGAGCTCACCCTTGGGGGCATCACCTTCCGCCACATCGCCGACCAGCAAGCCGTTGCTCCGGAAGTCTCCGGTCACTTCCATCCCAAGGCCAGCGTGCGAGGCGCACGCCGTCCCGCCTTTGTTACCGATGGCCGCAAACTGATCCTCCCCGCCTTCGGGACGTACACCGGCGGCCTCGATGTCACCGATCCGGCCATCTCCCGGCTCATGGGCCCGAACGCATGCGCGGTTCTCGCCGGGCGGACGATGGCCACCGTACCGCTCTCGGCCTGCCGCAAGCCGCCTTCCGGCCCGCCCGCGCGATGGGCGCGCGGTCTGGGCTAGCGCGCAGGCACCAAGGCAGGCCTCAGGCCGTCAGCCCTTCGGGCTCGGCCAGCCCGTTGGCACGGCAGGCCGCCGTCACCGTGTTGGCCAACAGACACGCGATGGTCATCGGCCCGACCCCGCCGGGCACCGGCGTGATGGCTCCCGCTACTCCGACCGCGCTTTCGTAGTGCACGTCACCGACCAGCCGTGCCTTGCCCCCATCGGGTGCCGGCATCCGGTTGATACCAACGTCGATCACCGTTGCGCCGGGCTTGATCCAGTCGCCCGGAATCATCTCGGGCCGCCCGACCGCAGCCACAAGGATATCCGCGCTCCGGCACGTTTCCGCGAGATCCGCCGTACGCGAATGGGCAATCGTCACGGTGCAGCTGTCGCGCAGAAGGAGTTGCGCCATCGGCTTGCCAACGATGTTCGACCGCCCCACCACGACAGCCTCCTTCCCCGAAAGAGATCCAAGCTGATCCCGCAGCAACATCAGACACCCGAGCGGCGTGCACGGCACCATGCTCTTCTGACCCGTGGCCAACAGGCCGACGTTCGATATGTGAAAGCCATCGACGTCCTTGGCAGGGTCGATCGCATTGATCACGAGGTCTGAATTCAGATGATCTGGAAGTGGCAATTGCACAAGAATACCATGTACTTCCGGATCATTGTTCAACTTCTGCACGAGGGCAAGAAGATCCTCTTCCGATGTGTCCAGCGACATCCGGTATTCGAAAGAGGCCATCCCGACCTCCTTCGTCTGCTTGCCCTTGTTGCGGACATAGACCTGGCTCGCAGCGTCCTCCCCGACCAGCACGACAGCAAGGCCCGGCGTGATCCCGTGATCCGCCTTCAGACGGGTCACATGGGCGGCCACCTTTTCGCGCACTTGGGCGGCAAACGCCTTGCCGTCGATCCGGGTTGCGGTGTGCTCCGCCGTGTCGGCCATCAGAAGAGCCCTTCGATATCGCCATCCGCGTTCAGGCGGATCGCCTCGGCCGAAGGCACCTTCGGCAGTCCGGGCATCGTCATGATCTCTCCGCAGATCGCAACGACGAAGCCCGCACCAGCCGAGAGCCGCACCTCCCGCACCGGGATATCAAAACCCGTGGGCGCGCCGCGCCGGTTCGGATCGGTGGTGAAGGAATACTGCGTCTTGGCCATGCAGACCGGCAAGTCGCCGTAGCCCTGCTCTTCCCACGTCTTCAGCTGCTTCTTGACGCCATCCGGAGCACTCACACCATCGGCCCGGTAGATCTTCGTGGCGATCGTCTCGATCTTCTCCCAGAGCGACATCTCGGAGGGGTAGATCGGTGCAAAATCCGCTTCGCCCGCATCGGCGATTTCGGCCACCCGCGTCGCCAGCGCCTCGATCCCTTCAGAGCCCTTGGCCCAGTGCTCGCACAAGATCGCCTCGCTGCCCTGCCCCGTCACATAGGCCTGCACCGCTGCAACCTCGGCATCGGTGTCGGTCACAAAGTGGTTGATCGCGACGACCACCGGCACGCCAAAGCTCTTCACATTCTCGATGTGACGCCCAAGGTTGGCGCATCCGGCCTCGACAGCGGCCACGTTCTCGGCGCCCAGATCGGCCTTGGCGACGCCACCGTTCATCTTCATCGCGCGCACCGTTGCCACGACAACAACCGCCGAAGGCGCCAGCCCCGCGTGACGGCACTTGATGTCCATGAATTTCTCGGCCCCGAGATCGGCCCCGAAGCCCGCTTCGGTCACCACGTAGTCGGCCAGTTTCAGCGCGGCCTTCGTCGCGATGACAGAGTTGCAGCCATGCGCGATGTTCGCGAACGGGCCGCCATGCACGAAGGCGGGGTTGTTCTCCAGCGTCTGCACGAGGTTCGGCTGCATCGCGTCCTTCAAGAGCACCGCCATCGCGCCATCGGCCTTGATGTCGCGCGCGTAGACGGGCGAGCGGTCGCGGCGGGAGCCGATGATGATCGCGCCAAGGCGTTTCTCCAGGTCGCCCAGATCGGAGGCGAGGCAGAGGCACGCCATGACCTCGGACGCAACGGTGATGTCAAAGCCGGTCTGGCGCGGGAAGCCGTTCGCCACGCCTCCGAGCGAGCTCACCACGTCCCGCAGGGCGCGGTCGTTCATGTCGAGCACGCGGCGCCACGTCACGCGCCGTGTGTCGATGTCGTTGGGATTGCCCCAGTAGATCGAGTTGTCGATCATCGCCGACAGCAGGTTGTGCGCCGAGGTGATCGCGTGGAAGTCACCGGTGAAATGGAGGTTCATGTCCTCCATCGGCACGACCTGCGCATATCCGCCGCCCGCGGCCCCGCCCTTCATGCCAAAGCACGGCCCGAGCGACGCTTCCCGGATGCAGATGGCCGCGCGCTTGCCGATCCGGTTCAGGCCGTCACCGAGGCCGACGGTCGTCGTCGTCTTGCCCTCGCCTGCCGGGGTCGGGTTGATCGCTGTCACGAGGATAAGCTTGCCGTCGCTCTTGCCGCCGAGGCTGTCGATGAACGGCTGGGAGACCTTCGCCTTGTCGTGCCCGTAGGGCAGCAGGCTGTCGGCAGGGATGTCGAGCTTCGCGCCGATCTCCTGGATCGGGCGCTTCTTTGCCTCACGGGCGATTTCAATGTCGGATTTGTAGCTCATGGTGTCCTTGCGCTCCGCAGGTCAGGTCTGGCGTTGTTTCCCCTTAGCGTGTCGCGGCCCGCGCAGTCCTAGTGTTTCCGACATTTGACGGCTCTCGCGCGGCATACAGTGGGACACAAGGCCATCCGGCCCTCCAACTACCCCGGCTGCCAGGTGCGTTGATCCGGAATATGGAGCGTCAGCACGTCCCCGACCGCGATACGGCCCTCGCGCTCGACCCACGCCGTCACGCCGCGGCGCCCCTTGGCGGCGGCCTTGAAGCCCTTGGCCGCATCGCCGTGCTCAGCAGCCAGCGACTTCGCTGGAAACTGGCATGGCCAGTTCTGCATATCGACCGTGAGCGTCGTGCCCGTTTGCGACTGCAGGCGCGAGGACGGTGGAATGTGCGAGAAATCCGGGATCCCTTTGACAACGATCGTCGAGCCCAGCCGCGCGGGATCGATCGACGCCACGCCCATATCCCGCGCGATCTCCACCAGATCCTCGACCGAGACGATCGCGACCTGTCGAACGTTCCTGATTTCGGTGCCCTTGGAATACTGCGCCGTCACGCGGCTGTCCGACGGGCGCGTCAGCCCGGCGTGAACCGAGCCCGTGAGCCCGCCAAAGCCAAGCTCCAGCGTGTCCGCCGGGGCGGCCATCAACGCGCTCCTGTCGTCGGTCTCAACCCGGCCCAGCCATGTGACGGTCGCTTTGTACTCGGTCGGAATCAGGGCGGGCATGTGCAGCGTCCTTGCAGCAGAGATAGCCGCGTTATGCTCGCCCGCCGCGTCGCTGTGCAACCCGATTGCTGCGCATGCCCCCGCGCCCACGAAAAAGCCCCCGGCACACACGGCACCGGGGGCTCAAACTGCGCACGGATCAGCGATATCAGGTCGGCTCGGGCTCCATGCCATCGGTTTCGTCTGACTTCGGCTTCGACTTTTTCGTCTTCGGAACAGCGGTGATAGAGGGCGTGTTGCCCGCCGCCGCGTCGTCGTCGTCGTCGCCGCGATGGATCGGCTCGCCTTTCATCGCCTTCAGGATCTCGGGGCCCGTCAGCGTTTCGTACTCAAGCAGCGCCTCGGCGAGGTTGTGGTGTTCGTCAGAGTGCTCTGTCAGCACGCGCTTCGCCGTCTCGAAGCCCTCGTCGACGATCTTGCGCACCTCCGCGTCGATCAGCTCCTGCGTCTCGGGCGAGGTATTCCCTCCCGCCTGGTAGTTGCCCAGGTAGCTCTGTTGTTCGTTGGCATAGTCGATGTTGCCGAGCTCGTCCGAGAAGCCGAACTGCGTGACCATTGCCCGCGCGATCTTCGACACCTGCTGGATGTCGGACGCCGCGCCGGAGGTGACGTTCTCTTTGCCGAAGATCAGTTCCTCGGCCACCTTGCCGCCCATCGCCATCGCAATCTTCGACTTGTACTTGGTGTACGTCACCGAAAGCTGATCCCGCTCCGGCAGCGCCATCACGAGGCCCAGAGCCCGCCCGCGTGGGATGATCGTCGCCTTGTGGATCGGGTCGTGTTGCGGCACGTAAATGCCCACCACCGCGTGACCGGCCTCATGATAAGCCGTCAGCTTCTTCTCATCTTCGGTCATGACCATGGAGCGCCGTTCGGCCCCCATCATCACCTTGTCCTTGGCGTTCTCGAAGTCTTCCATCGTCACGAAACGCCGACCGACGCGCGCCGCCATCAGTGCGGATTCGTTGACGAGGTTGGCAAGATCCGCACCAGAAAAGCCGGGCGAGCCGCGCGCGATGATGCGCAGATCCACATCCGGCCCCAGCGGCACCTTGCGGGCGTGGACGGAGAGGATCTTTTCGCGACCCTTCACGTCCGGATTCGGCACCTGCACCTGACGGTCGAAGCGGCCCGGGCGCAGCAGCGCCGGGTCCAGCACGTCCGGCCGGTTGGTGGCGGCGACAATGATGATGCCTTCGTTGGCCTCGAAGCCGTCCATCTCCACCAGGAGCTGGTTCAGCGTCTGCTCGCGCTCGTCGTTGCCGCCGCCGTAGCCCACGCCACGAGAGCGCCCCACGGCGTCGATCTCATCGATGAAGACAATGCACGGCGCGTTCTTCTTGGCCTGCTCGAACATGTCCCGCACGCGGGAGGCGCCAACGCCGACGAACATCTCGACAAAGTCGGAACCCGAGATCGTGAAGAAGGGCACTCCGGCCTCGCCTGCAACGGCCCGCGCCAGAAGCGTCTTACCCGTACCCGGCGGGCCAACGAGCAACGCACCCTTGGGGATCTTCCCGCCGAGGCGCGAGAATTTCTGCGGATTGCGCAGGAACTCGACGATCTCTTCCAGATCGTCCTTCGCCTCGTCGATGCCCGCCACGTCGTCAAACGTCACACGGCCCTGCTTTTCCGTCAGCAGCTTGGCCTTGGATTTGCCAAAGCCCATCGCACCGCCACGGCCACCGCCCTGCATCCGGTTCATCAGGAAGAGCCAGATACCGATCAGCAGAATGAACGGCAGGAGCGTCCCGACATAGGCCAAGAGCCCGTTCTGCTGCTGCGGCTCCGCAACAACTTCGACGTCCTGATCGATCAGCCGCTCCGTGACATCGACGCCATCCGGCAGAACCGACGTGTACTGCGTGCCGTCGTTGCCGCGAATGCGCAGGCGCTCCCCGTCGATGTTGACCTGCGCCACATCCCCGTCGTCGACCATTGTGACGAACTCGGAATAGCTCAGGCTACGGGTGGACATCGTGGATTGGCTGCCGCTGAACAGGTTGAACAGCGCCAGTATCAGCAGAAACAGAACTACCCAGAAGGCGATATTGCGGGCGTTACCCAAAGGACGACTCCTCAAATTTCCTGCGGCCTCGGAGGTCTAGTCATGCACGCCCTGGGGCCGCGCTGCCCCTCACGAGCCGCTACGCCTGTGCAAGATAGAGGCTGTACGCGCTGGTTCAATGCGAAAGCAGCATGCTCAGACAGTCTTCTGCTGTAAACGCAGGTTGACAGCCCCACCCGTCACCGAGCCCCGCCATGGGAGCAGCGATCATCTCCTCGCCAGCGAAAACAGCCGGGCTGGCCATCAGGCTTTCGCGCGGAAGGCGTGGTGCTTCGCTGTCCGGAAGGCGGTCCAGCGCGAGTTTGCCGAGCGCACGCAGGGTGACGTCACCGGCAGGTAGCGCCGTGGGATCGAGCGGCGTCACCCGCCAGTAACCGTCCCACAGCTCCGACTGGAGCGTTGAGTGGCGCGCGACCGCCGCGTACTCCCGGGCAATCCGGATCGTCCCACGGCGGACAGAGAGAAAACAGCCATGCAGTGTCCCTCCGCGGCCGCGCGCCAGCCCCTCGGCCAGCGCCCGCAAGGGCCGGTAGCGGGGCCGGTAGGGCGATTGCGTGCGCCAGCGCAGCAGATGCGCAAGCAGGCGGTGGCGGATCTCCGACGGCGCGGTTGCAAACGCGTTCTGTGGAAACAGCAGGTCTCCCCTGTCCAGCGTGAGGTACGGCGCGGCGAGATGTCGCGTCATTTCCTCCAGCGCCACGCGCGCATCCGCGAGGCGCGCGGCGGTTTCCGCAAGGCGCTCGGCATCGAGATCCAGCGCCGCCATGGCACGCCGCGTCCGCACCCTGTCGAACACAGGATCGTCATTCGTGGGATCGTCAGCCCAGGTGGCCCCGAGCACCGTGAGGTGTCGGCGCAGATCATAGCGCGCGACATCCAGAAGCGGTCGCAGGAAGCGGATCCCATGGGCGATGCGTTCCGGCGACATCGCCGCCAACCCGTCCACCCCCGACCCGCGCGTCAAGCGCATCAGCAGCGTCTCCGCCTGATCGTTGCGCGTGTGGCCCAGAAGGACAGCATCAAGCCCTTCCGCCTCGGCCCATTCCGCAAGCTTCCGGTAGCGCCCCCGGCGCGCGGCGTCCTGCAAGTTGCCCCGGTGGTCCCAGCGCCAGTCGATCCGGGTGTGCCCGATCCCCAGCGCCGTCGCGGTCCGCCGCACCAGCTGCGCCTCTTCGCGCGCTTCCGGACGCAGCCCGTGATCGATCGTCACCGCCACGAGACGCACCTGCCCGGCCGTTTTCGCCCACTCCGCCGCCAGATGGAGCAGCGCAACCGAGTCGCTCCCCCCCGAAACGGCAATCCCTAGCGCGCCGGGCTGCCCCGCCGCAAAAGCCCGGCCAAGCGCTGCAGAGAAAGCGTCTGCCGGTGCGCGCTCATCCACAGCCCAGCTGGCTCAAATCATTGGCTGCCGTCGCAGCCGCCCCCGTCTCGGGATAGCGTACCCGCACCTCTCCGAGCGTCACGCAGGCATCGACCGTCTGGCCAAGCGCCGCAAGGCTCTGCCCAAGCTTGAGCAACGCGTCCGGTGCGTGATCCCCCGAGGGCGCCTGGCTGAAAGCCTCCAGGTAGGCCCGCGCCGCCGGCGCCGTCTGCCCAAGCGCGGCCAGCGCCTCGCCCCGCAGATAATTCGCCTCTCCGGTCAGCGGGCCGCCCGGATATGTCGCCGAGTGCCCGGCGAAGAGCTCCACCGCTTCCGCATAGCGGCCCTCGTCCAGCGCCGTTCGCGCGCGCTCGAAGTCCGCCCGCTCGCCGACCGCAAGTTGCGGCCCCGTCGGGGCCGCGGGCTGCACCGGCGCCGCCGCCGTTTCCACCCCGCCGAGCGAGGGCGTATCGCCCAGATCGGCGATGTCACAGCCGGGTTCCAGCTCGCACAGCCGGAACTCCAGATCCCCGATCCGGTTGGTGCCATCCTGCACGACAGATTGAACGCGGAAATCCAGCTCCTCGGTCTGCGCCGTCAGCCGCTGCAACGCGCTCTCGATCAGATCGACCCGCTCCAGCACACTCGCGCCTGCCACCGGCGCACTCGCGGCGCCCGTCGTCGACAACTCACGGTTCAGCTTCTGGATCTCGACATAGAGAACCGTCAGATCCTGACGGATATCCGCCAGCGTCTGAGCATCCGCCTCGGCGCGCAGCGGCGCAACCGCCAAGGCCAGAGCGGTCACCGCCGCAAGACACCCCGCGCGCCGCACGGCCTACGACCCCGCCCCGGCACCGGCCTGAAGCATCGTCACCGCACGGCGGTTCTGGCTGTAGCAGCTCTCCTCGGAGCAGACCGCCAACGGCCGCAGCTTGCCGAAGCTCGTCGATTGCAGGCGCGACCCGGCCACACCCTGGCTGATCAGGTATTCCTGCACCGCATTGGCCCGCCGGAACCCGAGCGCCCGGTTGTATTCCTGCGTCCCCTGTTCGTCGGCATGCCCCTCGATGATCGCGGTATACTCGGGGTTCTGCGTCAGCCAGTTGGCCTGCGCGCTCAGCGTGTTCCGCCCGACATTGGTCAGCGTGTGCTGATCCACCTCGAACAACACGCGGTCCCCCACCGTCTCGCGGAAGTAGGCCGGAGAATTCGGGGCGGCCGTCGCCTGCGCGCCCGTGCCGGGGCCCGTACCACTGCTGCCGGCTCCCCCGAAGCGGTCCGCGTTGGAGCACGCCCCGAGCGCCAGCACTGCCAGAACAAGCGAGGCTCGGGCGAAGGTCTTTCCCCGGGGTCCGAACGCGTAGCTCACCATCTCTCTATCCTCACACTGCTCATTGTTGTTGTCTCGAACGTACCACCCTTGCCGCGCCGATGAAACGGATCTCGCGCGGGCCGACCGGCGCCAAACGCAGCTGTGATGGGCGCAAGGTCATGGCAAAAGCGGCGACCACGCCGCATCCGAGGCCGGGCCCGGTGTCGGAACGCGCCGCAGGTTTCGCCCCGACACATCGACGGAGTAGAGCGCGGGCTGCCCGGCCGCCCCGGCGCCTTGCCGGGTGAACATCAACACGCGACCATTGGGTGCCCATGTCGGCCCCTCGTCGAGGAACGATGCCGTCAGCAGTCGCTCCTCAGACCCATCCGTGCGCACCACGCCGATGTGGAAGCGTCCGCCCGCCTGCTTGGTGAACGCGATAAGGTCGCCCCGCGGCGACCAGACCGGCGTGCCGTACCGGCCGGAGCCGAAGCTGATACGCCGCGCTTCCCCGCCCCCCGCGGGCATCACGTAGAGCTGTGGGGTGCCGGAGCGGTCGCTCTCGAAAACGATCTGAGAGCCGTCCGGCGAGTACGAGGGCGAGGTTTCGATCGCAGGCGTGTCGGTCAGCCGGGTGGACGCGCCGCCCCCGAACGAGCGTGTGTAGAGATCCGTATTGCCGCCACGGGCCAGCGAGTAGACAACCGAGCGCCCGTTGGGCGCAAATCGGGGTGCAAAGGACATCGCGCCCGCATCCTCCGCCAAGACATCACGGCGCACGGTGTTGACGTCGAGCAGATGGAGCTGCGGAAAGCCGCTGGCATAGCTCGTATAGAGCACCCGGTCGCCCGTGGGCGAAAAGCGCGGCGACACGACGATCGTGCTGTCGTCGGTCAGGAACTGCACGTTCGCCCCGTCGTAATCCATGATCGCAAGCCGGAAGCGGCGCGCATCCTTTGGCCCGTCCTCGCTGACAAAGACGACCCGGCTGTCGAAATACCCGCTCTCGCCCGTGATCCGCGAGTAGACCTGGTCGGCCACCTTGTGGGCGATCCGGCGCCAGGCCTGGGTGGTCCCCCCCAGTTGCAGCCCCTGCCCCAGCTCCGTGCCTGCAAAAACGTCATAGAGGCGGAACTTCGCCGTGACGCGTCCGCTGGCATCGACGTCCACGGCGCCGACGATCAGGGCCTGTGCATTGATCGCCTTCCAGTCCGCGAAGGCCACGGGCGCCCCGAAGGCCGAGACGCGGCTGATATGCGCGTCGCGCGGGATCTCGCGAAAGAGGCCCGTTCCCACGAGATCGGCGGCCACGACGCGCGTGATGTCCGCGGCCAACTGCTGCGCCGCCGGGCTCTCGGCCACGAAAACCGGCGCTGCAAAGGGCAACGGCTCGACCACGCCCTCGGTGATCTCGATGCGCAGCGGCCCCGTCTGCGCCGGCGCAGGCGTGGCCAGCCAGACCATGAGCAGGCCCAGGATCGCCATGCCGGAAAGCCCGAGCTTGGACAGAAGCGTGGTGAGCAGCAATCGAAGAACAAACATGGCGTCGCCTATCGGTTCATGGAAAAGGGCAATTCAGAGCGGGTCGCTCCCCGGCGGACGGGGGAGGGCGGGTGGGCCGTTCGCCGGGGAGCGACCCCGACCGCTGGCCCGAAAGGCAAGGCAGGCGCGCCCCTCACCGGATCCGCATATCGGACGGAGGTGAACGGGCGGGCCACTCGCCGGGGAGCGACCCCGACCGCTGGCCCGAAAGGCAAGGCAGGCGCGCCCCTCACCGGATCCGCATATCGGACGGAGGTGAGCGGGCGGGCCGCTCGCCCGGGAGCGACCCCGACCGCTGGCCCAAAAGGCAAGGCAGGCGCGCCCCTCACCGGATCCGCATATCGGACGGAGGTGAGCGGGCAGGCCGCTCGCCAGGGAGCGACCCCGACCGCTGGCCCGAAAGGCAAGGCAGGCGCGCCCCTCACCGGATCCGCATATCGGACGGGTTGAATACCATCTCGATCTCCTGCCATTGCGCGTATTTTTCCGCCGGAAGGTCATAGCCGTCGCGCTGGCAGCGCAACACGGCGCGGCGGGCAGACTGAAAGGCCGTGCGGATCGCGGTCTCGGAGCCGCCCGACGCCTCGATCATCTGCAACGATCCATCGACGACCTTGCCCTCGGGCGACATCGACATGCCCACGACGACGGTGACATTCGCCGCCTCCGAGCCCACATCGACCACCCAGCACGACTGCACCGCCAACCGCAGCGCGTCCCGCTCGCCCGTAGTCATCGGCGGCCCCGGATCTCCTGTCGGAGCACCTCCGCCTGCCAGCGCATCCGCCAACGCGCTCGCGACGGCAGCCTCCATGACATCCGGCTCTTCTTCGGGCGCCGCTTCCTCGGGCACCTCTGCAACGGGTTCCGGCTCCGGTTCCGGCCGGTCGGGGCGCGTCCGGGGCCGCGGCGTCGCCGTCGGTGCCAGCACGATCTCTTCGGCTCCGCCGGTTTCAGTCGCCTCGGTCACGATCCGTGTGGTCGCGGCCTCCGGAGCGGTCGCCTCGGGCGCCTCGACAGGCTCGGGCGTGGCCTCGGCCTCCACCGGCTCCGCGGCCTCCACCACCTCGGGCGCCTCAGCCACGTTCGGGTCCGGCCGATCCGCGGGGCGCGGCGCCACACGCGGCGCGGGCGTCGGGGTATCTCCCGGCGTCTCGGCCAGCTCGCGCGTCTCCGTCGGCGGCGGCGCCACGGGCTCCGGCACCGCATCGACTGGCGCGGCCTCCGCAGGCTCCGGCGCCTCCACCGGCGCGGTCTCCACAGGCATCGCCGGCTCCCCGGCGCCTGCTTGCTCCACAAGCGCCGCGAACTGATCGCCGGAGATCAGCGTGACCTCCGTCACCTCCATCGCCTCGTCGAAATCCGCGGAAAACCACCCCGACGCCAGGGCCCAGACCATGAGCGCACCATGGGCGCCGGCAGAGATCTTGAGCGCGGTGCGAAGCTCCATTCCGTCACCCGTCACGCCCGTCCGGGGTGCCGTTCAGACGCGGACCACCCGTCTCCGTTACGAGCCCGATGTTGGAGAACCCGCCCGCGTTCAGCGCGCCCATCACCTGCATCACCCGCTCATACGGGATCGCCCCGTCCGCGCGCAGGTAGATCGTGTCGTCGGAGCGCTCCGCCGCCACCGCCAGCAACCGGGGCACAAGATCGTCCTCCGGCACCTCCGTCGTCATGATCGCCACACCGCCCTCGGCGGTCAGGGTCACGGTCAGCGGCTCCTCCGTCTCGGTCGGCAGCGCCTCTGCCGCCGTGCGCGGCAGCTCCACCGGCACGCCGACCGTCATCAGCGGCGCGGCCACCATGAAGATGATCAGCAAGACCAGCATCACGTCCACGAAGGGCGTGACGTTGATCTCCGACATCGGTTGCGCGCGGCGGCGGCGCTTGCGGCGGCTCGACACCGGCCCGCTGCCCTCTTTGATTACCGAGGCTGCCATCGCTTACGCATCCAGCTGACGCGACAGGATCGTCGAGAATTCGTCGGCGAAGGCCTCGTAGCCTGCCACGATCCGATCACTGTCCGAACTGAGCTTGTTGTAGGCAATCACTGCGGGAATGGCCGCCAGCAGCCCGAGCCCCGTGGCCAGCAGCGCCTCCGCGATCCCCGGCGCCACGACAGCGAGGTTGGTGTTCTGGGCGATCGCGATCTGCTCGAAGGCGTGCTTGATCCCCCAGACCGTGCCGAAAAGGCCAACAAACGGTGCCGTGGACCCCACGGTCGCCAGGAAGCCCAAACCGCCCGAAAGCGAGTCCGCTTCCCGGCTGATCGCCACGTCCATGGCGCGTTCGATCCGCGCCTGCGCGCCCGGGATCAGCGCGCCGTCCTCGCGATGCGAGCGGCGCCATTCCGTCATCCCCGCCGAAAACACGCGCTCGGCCGCGCATTTCGGGTTCTCGGCGATCTGGTCATAGAGCTCGTCCAGCGGCTCGCCAGACCAGAACGCCCGGTCGAACTCCGCCGCCGCCTTGCGCGCGGCGCGGTAGTTGATGACCTTCTGCAAGATGATCGCCCAACCCCAGATGGATGCCACGACGAGCATCAGCATCACGATCTGAACAGTGAGCGTTGCGCGGGCAAAAAGCGCCCACATCGAAAAATCGATCTCCGCTGCCTGCGCGGCGAGTGGTTCCATGGCCTGACTTTCCTGCTCTTGCACCCAGCATCTGACGGCGGGCATTTGTGCAGGACCTTAACGCTTTTGAAGGCCAATTACCAACACGTTCGTGTATCGGCTGTTCCTTGCCGACGCTCCGTTCCGCGCCCCCGCGCACCGGGTGCGCTAACCGGCGGCCAATCGATCGCGCAAGTCCTTGGGAATGCGGGCCGCCCGGCCGTCCATCCGCATCGCGACCACGGTCACCCGCGCTGAAAAGAGCTCGTGCCCAGACGCGCCATCCAGAACCCGCTGCGCCATGACGAACCGCGCGCCGCGCATCTCCGCAAGCTCCGTCTCCACGACCAACCGGTCGTCGAGCCGGGCGGGGCCCAGAAAGTCAGCCTCGATATGGCGCACAGCAAAGATCAGGCCCGCGTCGCGCAACGCCATCTGATCGACCCCTTGCACACGCACCCAGTCAGACCGCCCCCGCTCGATGAACTTGAGGTAGTTCGCGTGGTAGACGATCCCGCCCATGTCGGTGTCTTCGTAATACACTGTGACGGGGAGCCGGTGCATCTGCGCCACCTAGCCCCAATGGTCCCTGGTCTTCTCCGTCCAGCCCAGCGTCAGCCGATCTTCAGAGCGCAATACAGGCCGCTTCATCACGGCTGGATGTGCCGCAAGGAGCACTTCGGGCGCGCTTTCCTTCTCTGCGTCGCTCAAGCCGCGAAAGGTGGTCGAGCGCCGGTTGACGAGCGGGTCGCCAAACTCCGCAACGAAGCGCGCGAGGTCCTCCGGCGACAACGGTTCCGCCCGTACATCGCGAAAGCGCACCACGTGCCCCCCGGCCTCCAGCGCCTTCTGCGCTTTCCGGCAGGTATCGCAGGTCGGAATCCCATAAAGTGTGATGTCAGCCATGTCGCGCCCTCCGCCGGTCAGCGTTTCGGCGTTGCCCTACCAAGCGCCGCACGCGAATGCCACACGCACCCGCCCCAACCTTGACGCGCCCCACGACCATCCCGCTCCGCGCCTCGGCCTGCCGCGTGCTCTTGGGCGCGTTGCGCGGTCGGGGGTGCCGCCTTGCCGCCAAGGCGTGAATAGCGGAAGGGCGGGGTACCAAGCATCCGCACAAACGCCCCACGCGAGCCCCGCTCACCCGCCCCCAACCTTGATGCGCACCATGACCATCCCGCTCCGCGCCTCGGCCTGCCGCGTACTCTTGGGCCGGAAGAGCTGTCGGGGTGCTGCCTAGCCGCCAAGGCATGAATAGCGGCAAGGCGGGGGACCAAGCGTCCGCACAAACGCCGCACGCGAGCCCCGCTCACCCGCCCCCAAACTTGACGCGCACCATGACCATCCCGCTCCGCGCCCCGGCCTGCCGCGTGCTCTTGGGCCGGAAGTGCTGTCCGGGTGCTGCCCAGCCGGTAAGATGTGCGTGGAGGTCAAGGCGAGATGACAATCGTCCGCACCCGCGCCGAGCGCGTCAGCCGCGCTCACACGACGCCCATCTTCACAAGCACCGCCGCCGTCCCCTTGGGCGACGCCTGCTGATGCGTGCCCCTTGGCGGGATGAGGGGGCGCGGCGCCAATCCGTCCGACGAGATGTTCGTTGAAACCGAGAGCGGCGTGTTGAAGGTCTGGACCGGCTTGCCCGCCTTCCGTGGCACGATCCGAAAGACCGCCTCCACGTTCATCATGAAGACCATCGCATGGTCCTTATGCGTCACCTCGCCCCCGTTCCCGGAGAGCCGCAGCTTCGGCCCGCCTGTCGTCAGCTTGAGCTGCCCCCCGAGTTGGAGCCGCTTTGCCTTCCGGTTCGTGAGCTTGACGTTCAGCGTCCCCCGCTTGTCCTCCGCCTGAAACTGGAACGCCATCGACATCACGTCGTCGAGCACCCGGCCCGCGTCCGTCAGGTACCGCTTGAAGTTGAAGTCGGGGCCCACTGTCCCTTTCTTCTGGACGAGAACGTTGCCTCGGAACCGCAGCGTCACCTCGATCGAGAAGTCATCCGTTGCCCAGCCCACCTTGCGCGAGGACGACCCGTCAACCGAGAGGTAGAGCGTCGGGTAAACGATGCGCACGGCCTTAGCGAAACACCCCTTGGGCGGCTTCACACGGGGCGGCATGTCCCAATCCGGCACCTCAAGCGTCGGCAGCACAACAGGAAATCCCGCCGGCACCTGCTGGCACCCGGAGCCGAGCCATTTGCTGTTCTCTTCCCAAACCGTGTTGCCATAGCACGCATGGCCATAGTGCCACTTCGCCATCGAGCGGATCGTCTCGCCGGATTTGATCACCCGCGTCACGCCACCCACCCGGTTGAACTTGTACCTTGCGCGCACCTTCACGACAGGCGGCGCGCCCCTCGGATGGCTGACATCCTTGTCGACGACGTAGTTGCGATACTCGCCGCGCAGCTTTCCAAACGCCTTGTTGAGCGCGCGATTGAGCACGTTCATGACCTCGCGGCTATCCTCTGCCGGCCACGCGCCGCGGCCCGGATCCTCTTGCCCGAGGGAGTCCCAGGCCGCCACGCGGACAGGCTCGGCCCGGACGGCTTCGGTCAGAAGGTCGGTCAGGATCTCGGCGGTTCGTTTCTCGTGCTTCTTGCGAAGGTTATCGAGCTCCTGAGTCACGTCTTCCCCGCTTTGTGGTGCGTATCGAAGACCTTACCGCAATCAACCCGCCTCAACAGCCCCAATCCCACCCCGAAAACAGCGCCGCCCCGGTTTCGCGGCGAAACCCGTTAACACTCTGGTAACAATTCTGAAATTCTGGTTCTGGGCGGACGTCTGGGCGCCGGACCGACCATGACGGCATGCCCCCCCCCTTCCGCCACAAGCGACCCGCGAGCCGCGCCGTCGGCGGGCCGCGGTGCGGCGATCCGGCCGTTGGGTGGCGCGTTTTTTGGTGGCCAGGTCATTGCTCCGCTCGGGCTGCGCGCTGGTGGGGCACAATTGCCGGGCCGTGGCTGTGGGGGCGCTGGGGTGGGGTGCGGGCCGCACCATCGTCGGGCCGCGGTGCGGCGATCCGCCCGTTGGGTGGCGCGCTTAATGGTGGCCAGGTCATTGCTCCGCGCGTGCTGGGCGCTGGTGGGGCCCAATCGCCGGGCCGTGGGGGTGGGGGCGCTGGGGTGGCGTGCGAGCCGTGCCGTCGTCGGGCCGCGGTGCGGCGATCCGACCGTTGGGTGGCGCGCTTTATCGTGGCCAGGTCATTGCTCCGCGCGTGCTGCGCGCTGGTGGAGCCCAATCGCCGGACCGTGGGGGCGGCCCGACGATGGCGCGGCGGCCCAGCACCACTACTCCGGGAGCGAGCACACTCGTATCAAAAATGCATCGGAGATCGGATCTGGCGCACCAGTTATTGATACAGCCACGACTTCTTCGGGTCGGCCGAAGTCAAGACGCACGTCACCAAGTGAGATTGAATTTGGAGGGAGACGAAAACTGCTAAGGTCCAAATGCCAATGGTAGGAACTAGCAACTGAAACTAGATCGCCAGCACCCTCAGTAAACGCGAAGTAATTTGCGATGCCAGCCTTCTGGGTTAACTCATTTTCGGCACTGTACACTTTCGCGGCAGCAAGCTGCCTCTGCAAAGAGCCAACTCTTCCTCTAGCAAAAATCGCTGCGTCAAACCCCTCGCAGCCATCTGTAACTTCTGCCACTTGACCAAAGCGAATCCGTGCTTTCATCTCGAACTCATCTGGGGCGTTATTTTTCCCAAACACTTTTGCGAGTTCTGCGTGCAGAGCTCCAGCCAATTCTCCTGAAGTCTTGATGCGCTCCAAGTACCGAGACACATCAGAGGGCGCTACGAAACTTGGAGCAATGGCAAGGTCGAACTGACGAAACGTCACAAACCGAAGGTCCAGCCTTACCTTAGCACCCCATTCTCGAATTTCGCGATCTGATATGTTTGAGACGCGACGAAGAAGAATGCCGTGAGATTCGGCTTTTTTCTTTGCGAGCCTTGTGAAACCGCTTGAGGATACTCCAATAATCAGATCACACTTCAGACTTTGCCTTCGCCCAATTAAATCCTCAATCCACTGTACATGTTGCGGGCGCATCCGATCCCGACATTCAACGAATGTAGTGAGGCCTCCTTTGGAAATCCTTATATCGACTTGTCGTTCATCTTCTGGAGAATCTGGATCGGGCACTCGGACGTCTCGTTCGACCAAGGCGCTGCCTCCCTCAGAAACTGCGAGGATCCGGTGTATCAGCGCTTCAAATGGCTCTCCACTCCTCTCAGCCATTCCTAGCCGATTACCCCCATAAACTCCCGCCATTCCCCCTTCGACATGCCCGAAGTCTCCTGCGTGACCTCCTCGCCCTTCAGCATCCGCCTTATGCACTCCACGCCTTTGCCGGACAAATTAACTCCGCCCATGCGGTAATCCTCGAAGGCGGAGTAGGCGGCGGGGACCCAGTCGGCGACGATGCGGCAGATCTCTTCGGCGTAGACGCGGATCTCGTATTGGGCGTGGGCGTCGGCGCGCAGGCGCAGGAAATGGAAGAGGTTGTGCAGATCCACCTTCCAGTACCACTGGGTATAGACATTGGCCGGGAGGTTCATCCGGGCGAGTTCGCGGGCGAGGCCCTGTTGACCGTCTTGCGACAGCATCTCTTCGTAGTGGTCGTAGGAGCGGGTGGCGTCGGATTTCAGCATCTCGAGCACACGCTCGGCCTCGGCGCCTTCGAGGGTCGCGCCCCGCCCCTGATTGTTGACGGTGGACTGGGCGGCGAGCGCGTCGGGCTGGGGGATATAGAACTCCCGGTCGAGCACCGAATAGCGGGCGGAGTATTCGTTGACGTTGGCGGTGCGGTGGCGGATCCACTGGCGGGCGACGAAGACGGGCAGCTTCACATGCAGCTTGACCTCGCACATCTCGAAGGGGGTCGAGTGCCAGTGGCGCATGAGGTAGCGGATGAGGCCGCTGTCGTCGCGCGCCTTCTTGGTGCCGGCGCCGTAGCTGACACGGGCGGCCTGCACGATGGCGGCGTCGTCGCCCATGTAGTCGATGACCCGGACAAAGCCGTGATCGAGCACGGGGTAGGCATGGTAGAGGTGCTGCTCCATCCCCGGAGCGACGGCGCGCAGGGTGGGCTGGGGGGCGCTGCGAGCGGCCTCGATTTCGGCCTGCTGCTCGGGGGTGATGGGCATTGGGGGCTCCTGTCCTGAGTCGAAGCTTACCTTATCTTGTGGCGCACCGTGCGCCAACCACCAGATGCAGGCTGGCACGCCATATATCCAGTGCGGCGCGATTGCCTCACTTCTGCCACGAGGGGCGCGCGGGGCTGTTGGCAACGTTGACTTTTAAGGTGGCTCTGGCGAGCTTTCGGCCAACAAGGGGCTAACCCCGAGCAGACGAAACACCAAGCGACGCAAGAGCGAAGGCAGGCAAATTATGTGGAAACAGGCGTCCCTGTTCGCCCTGGTGGCCGCGCTGGCCGCGTGTGGGGGTGATGGCAGCCCCAACCCCGTGAACGGGCAGGACCCCGGCGACCCGACGAACCCGGTCGAGCCGGTGCCCGACATCGTGATCCCGGAGGCGATCCTGTCGGATGTGGAATCGCTCCGGCTCGAGGTGAACGACCCCAACGACGAGCTTGACGACACGCTGATCGTGACCGGCCTGCAGCTGGACACCGGCGATGTCGAGGGCGTGTACCGGCGCGCGCCGGAAGCGGATGTGCCCGGGTATCGGGCGTTTTTCGCGCAGGATGACCGGCTCGACCGGATCTTCGTGGCGCTCTACGCCGAGGAAGCCGATGGCGCGGTCTATGCCGGCGCGGTGGGCGACGGCGGCCAGTTCGACAAGTTCTTCCGTGGTGTCTTCTATGACCGCGAGGGCGATTTCGATCCGCCCGAGGAAGGTGGCCTTGTCTCCTACGGCGGGCGCTACGCGGCGGTGACGAACTTCGGGACCGAGGAAACGCTGGTCGAGGAGCAACCCCGCCCCGGCGATCCGCCCGCCGATCCGCGCCAGCCGCTGCGGATCCAGGGCGAGGTGTTCTTCAACGTGGACTTCGCGGACAACTCGATGAACGGGGTGGTCTACAACCGCCAGTACGAGAACGGCCAGCCGATCGGCGACACGCTGTTCCTCGATCCGACGGGCATTTCCGAGACCGGCACGTTCGAAGGGGATGTGCTGCAGGAAACGCCGGAACAGGTCGCGAACGGGGAGCCGCCTGAAGGTGTAGGCAGCTACGCCGGTGTGTTCGGCGGCGTCGATGCCGCGGGCCTCGCGGGCGGTCTGACCGCTCAGGGCCACTTGCCGACCCCCGGGCCGGACGAGCGCGCTGTCGAGACGGGTGTCTTCGTGATCCCGCGGTGTGGAGCCGCAGGCGCGCCGGAATTCTGCGACGGCCTCGGTGACATCGAAAACCCGTCAGGCGAATGAACCAGAGCGGGGCTCGACGCACCGCTCTACACAGTGTCGCGGCCGCCCTTCTCGGGGCGGTCGTGTCTGTCTCAGCGCCGATGGCCCAGACGCCCCCGTCCGGCACCATAACGGCAGATAGTGAAGCGCCTCTAACCCGGCCAACGCCCGAGGGCGCATCGGCCTCGGGGACAGCGCAAGTGGCCCGCGCGGAGACGGGAACAGCCGCAACGACCGTACCCGCCCCGTCGCCCACCAACGCAGCGGCGGCGCAGGACGGACAAACCACGCTGAGCTACGCCACCGCCCGCATACTCGCGGAAGAGGCCTGGGTCTCCGGCAATGTCCCGCTTGCGAACCAGCTCGCCCGGCTCATGACGGACGCGCGGCCGAACGATGTCGCCGCCCTGCTCATGCTCTCGGCAACGGAAACCGCGCTCGGGCGCCCGCAGGAGGGCCGCGCCGCCGGTCGCCGCGCCTTTGCCGAGGCCGAATCCAACGCGGCCAGGTACCAGGCGGCCTACCTCGTTTCCTCGGGCGCGATGGCAGAGGACAAGTTCGGTGCGGCCCAGTTCTGGCTGCGGCGGGCCTACCAGGCTGCCGAAACGGACCCGCAACGCGATCGAATCGCCGGGGCGTTCGGAGCCGTGCGCCAGGCCTCGCCCTGGCAGGTGCGCCTGGCGTTCGATGTCGCGCCGTCGTCGAACGTGAACGGTGGCTCGCAATCTCCCTTCCTCATCATCGACGATTCCCCGTTCGTCGGCGTTCTCAGCGGCGCCGCGCGCGCGCTTTCAGGGGTGCAGGCAAGCTTCACCGGAACCTTCGCCTACACGCTCACGGAAAGCGCCACACACCGGACGACGCTCGCGTTCCACGGCTACCGCAGCTTCATCGGCTTGAGCGACGAGGCCAAGGACATCGCGCCGCGCGCCGAGGGCTCGGATTTTGAATACGGGGTTGGCGAGATAGAGCTGCGCCACCGGATCGCCGCCCCACCCGGCCCGCTGCCGGACACCTACAGCCTCGCCTTCGGCCAGACATGGTACGGCGGCGAGCGGCTCGACCGTGTGGGCCGACTCACGCTCGCGCGCACCATCGACTTCGGCGCGCGCACCGGCCTGCGGCTGAGCTTCGAGGGAGAGCGCCGGCTATCGGACAGAGGGCGCGAGGATCGGACGGGCAGCGAGATCTCGGCGCGGTTCTTCCACTATCTGGACAATGGCGTTGTCCTGCGCTTCGGGCTGTCGGGGACAAACGTCGCCTCCGACGACGTGAACTCGGCCTATTCGGGCTACGAGGTGCATGCCGGGTTCTGGATGGGCGAGGCGATCCGCGGCATGCGGATGTCGGGCCGTATCGCATACCGGGAGCGGGCCTACGAGGAATACTCGGTCGGGTTCATCGATGTCCCCGGCGGGCGCGATGACGAAGAATGGAATGCACGGCTCAACTTCCATGTCGACCAGGTGGGCATGTTCGGCTTCGTGCCTGTCGTGTCCCTCTCCGGCTCGAGCTCGACGTCGAATGTCTCTCGGTTCGAGGGCGAGAGCTTCGGTCTGTCCGTCGGGTTCGAATCCGCGTTCTAGGCTGCCCGCGCACGGACGCTGACACGCGCGCGGCTTTCGCTCCGCGCGGCTTGCGTCCGCTCCGGGGTGGGCTATTTTTCCGGCGCAAGAAGGGTGTAGCATGGCGCGATCACCCCCGAGCCCCGGAGAGGCCAACATGAAAATCGAATTTCTGCACACCATGGTCCGCGTGAAGGATCTCGACGCCTCGATCCGGTTCTACGAGCTGCTGGGCCTCATCGAGCGCCGCCGGTCCGAGAATGAGAGCGGGCGCTTCACGCTCGTCTTCATGTGCCCTCCGGGGCAGGAGGACGGCACACACGATGTGGAGCTGACCTATAACTGGGACGGCGACGACGCCCTGCCCTCCGACAGCCGCCACTTTGGCCATCTCGCCTACCGTGTCGAGGACATCTACGCCAAGTGTCAGGAGTTGATGGACGCGGGTATCACGATCAACCGGCCGCCGCGCGACGGCCGCATGGCCTTCGTGCGCTCGCCTGACAACGTGTCGGTGGAACTGCTCCAGATCGGCGACTCGAAGCCGGCTCAGGAGCCCTGGGCCAGCATGGAAAACACCGGCCATTGGTGAGCCGTAAGGGCGCGCTGCGGGTGCGGGCTGCGGCTCTGGCAGCCGCACTCGCGCTCTGCAGTGCGCATTCGGCCGTGGCGTGCCGGGTTGCGCTGGCGATGGGGCTCGACGTTTCGGCGTCAGTCGATGCGCAGGAGTACCGGCTGCAGATCGAGGGGCTGGCAGCGGCGCTCAACGCGCCCGCCGTGCGCGAGGCGCTGCTGGGCGGCCCCGGCGGGCCTGTGGCCGTGGCGATCTATGAGTGGAGCGGCTGGGACGATCAGCGCGTGCTGGTGGACTGGACGTTGCTCTCCGATGCCGACGCGCTGGCGGGCGTCACGGCACGGCTTGTCGGAACGCGGCGCGTCGAGATGTCGGACAGTACCGCACTGGGGACGGCCCTTCTGGAGGGTGGGGCGCTCTTGCAGCGGGCGCCGCGATGCTGGCGGCGGGTGATCGACATCTCAGGGGATGGCAAGAACAACGACGGGGCCGACCCCGACATGCTCGACGGGGAGCCGCTGCTGGCGGGGGTCACCGTGAACGCGCTGGTGATCGGCGCCGACGCGAGGTCGGGCACGGACAGGCGCGCCGTGGCCATCGGGGAGCTTTCGAGCTACTTCAACGCCTTCGTCATCCGCGGGCCCGATGCGTTCGTGCAGGTGGCGCTCGGATTTGCGGATTACGAGCGCGCCATGACCCGCAAGCTTCTGCGCGAGTTACAGCCGACAGCGATGAGCGCGCTTCAGCGCTAGCGGCGCGGTGTCGGCAGTTTGGGACGGTGCGGTCTGACGTGGCCCGGTGCGGCACGGTCTGGCCGGGTTTGGTACGGTGCGGCACGGTTCGGGCTGGTCTGACAAAGACTGGCCCAGTGCGGCTCGGTCTGGCGCGGTGCGGCACAGTGCGGCTCGGTCTGGCGTGGTGCGGCACAGTTTGGTCCAGTGCGGCACAGTTTGGCCCGGTCTGGCACGGGCCGCCGTAGGGGGCAGTGCCCGGCCTCAACCGGGCGCGCTCGCATTGCCCTGCATCGTTGGGCCCTGCCCCGCTCGGCGTGGCGACGCTTCGCTCGGGTCGGCGAGGCAACCCTTGGCCCGTCCCCGCCCTCCCCGGCGCTGCGGGGGGAAACGGTGCAGCGCTCGCGGCGCGCTACTCCTCTTCGAAGGCGTGGCGCCGCAGGATCGTTCCGCCGTCGCCCGCCGCGATGTAGCGTCCGTCCGGGCCGACCCCGAGCGCGCGGAGGCCGGCATCGGTGCCGGTGTCGTCGGGCAGCCAGCGGGTGCCGTTGTGGATCATTGCGGCGCCCGCAGCTCCGACCGTCGCAACCGACGTCTCCGTTCCCGCCAGCGCAAGGAGATCCCGCCGGGCGCGGGCCGGGGTGATGCGCCAGCGCGTGCCGTCGAAATGGCCGATCGTGCCGGAGAGGCCGACGACGTAGATGTCGTCGAGCCCACGCCCCCAGACGTCGAAGAGAAAGTGCTCGGTGCCCGCGTCGAACGCATCCCACCGGGTGCCGTTCCAGCGCAGCACGAGACCGAAATCGCCCACGGCCAGCAGGTGTTCGGCATCCATCCCCCACAGTCCATAGAGCGCGCTGCGGGTACCCGATGGCATTCGCTTCCAGCTTTCCTCCTCCCGGCGCAGGACAAGGCCCTCGTCACCCGCGGCCAGGAACTCACCTGCGCCGTCACTCCAGAGCGACAGGATGGTGACGTCCATCATCAGGTCGAATTCCTTGCGCCATCGCGTGCCGTCGAAATGGTGAATCTCTCCGAGCTGGCCTGCGGCAAAGAGCCCGCCACCGGGCGCACGGGCGAGCGCGTGGACGCCCAGATCGCCCAGCGGCGGCAACGCCTCCCACTGGCCGCGATCCTCGACGAGCACCGTCCCCTCCTCGCCGCATGCATGGAGCGTACCGCTCTCCTGATCGGACCAGAGGCCCCAGAGCTGGCGATCCGTCCCGCTGGCACACGCTTCCCAGCGCGCGGCATCCGGGCCGGTCTGCACGGCGGGCGCGAAGGTGGTGAGCGCAGACGGGCTGCCCATCAGAACGGTGCCGAAGTCGCCGACCGCGAGCGCCTCGCCCTCCGGGAGCGCAATCAGGCCCTGAAGGTCGTGTGTTGTGCCACTGTCGATCCTGTCGATGTCACCGGCGCGGATCAGGTGGATTTCGCCGCCGTCGCCCGCCGCCAGCACGCCGGCGCGGGTCATCGTCAGGTCGCGAAAGCGGCGGAACCGCCCGCCATCGAAGAGCTTGCGCGCGCCCTGATCGTCCAGCAGCACCAGATCGCCGCGAAAGCTGTTCCCTTCGGCAAAATAGCGCCCGCCCGCAAGCAGCAGGGTGCCGGGCTCAAGCTCCAGCGCGGCGGCATAGGTCGTGCCGATCGGGCTCGCCAGCTTGTGCCACGCGCCATCGGCATCGCGCATCAGGAGCGTTCCGTCGGCCCCGCCAACGAAGACGCGCCCGTCGCCGAGGCAGCGCACGGAGCGCAGGTGGCAGCGTGTGCCGGAGGGCTCGGGATGCCATGCACCGCCCTCAAGCCGCAGGATCGTGCCATTGTCCCCGACGGCCCAGGCCGTGCCGTCTGCGCGCCCATCCAGGGCGAAGAGCGGCGTGTTCTCGGGCGTGGCGGCATAGCGGCCCTCGTCTGTCGTGACGCCGCCGCGCAGGCGCCCCCACGCCGTTCCATCAAAGCGCAGGATGAGGCCCATCCAGCCGACCGCCCAGAGATCGTCGCGGCTCGTCCCCCAGAGCGCGTGAACAGGGAGCGCTGCGGGCACGTCCATCTTGTCCCACACGGTGCCGTCAAAGTGGAAGATCACGCCCTCGTCGCCCGCGACGAAGACGCCGTCGGCATCCGCCCAGCCTGACCAGAAGACATCCCCCGACCCGGCCGTGAGCCCCTCGACAGGCTGCCACGCGGTACCCGAAGGTGTGGGGAACTGCGCGCGGAAGAGCGATCGCCGGCTGAGCGTTTCGGTGGCCGTCATGGGGTGTCTCCCGGTGCAGCGGCCTCCTGCAGCCGCTCCGCCTCCTGCCCCAGGAGCGCGCCGATCTGATCGGCAAGCTCGGCGCGCGCCTCGTCCGGCACGCCCTCCAGGGCTTCGGAGAGGGCGGGATCCGCGAGGTTCATGTCGAAGACTTCTCCCATCGCACGGGCCACAGCGCCGCCAAACTCGGCCCGGCCGAGCGCGGCAACGGCATCGATCAATGGCACGAAGCTGCGCGCGGAGGGGCTTTCCGGAGCGGCCGCCACAACAGGCGCGCCGCTGTCTGACCCAAGGGCGAGATCGGGGGCGAGCGGGATCTGCGCGAGCCGGTCGATGTCGAGCGCGGCGAGCGCTTCTGTCAGCCCGGCCTCGGGGAAAACGTGGAATTCCTCATCGCAATGGGGGCAGACGACGCCTGCCATGTTCTCGACGGCGCCGGTCACGGGCAGGCCCCGCTCGCGGCAGAAGCGCCCGGCCTTGAGGCTGTCCATCTGGGCGACGGCCTGGGGCGTGGTGACGAGAACGGAGGACACATTCGCGCCTTCGAGCATGTCGCAGAGGGTGATCAGCTCGTTCCCGGTGCCGGGGGGCATGTCGATCACCAGGAAATCGAGCGGGCCCCAATCGAAGCTGCCGATCAGGTGGTGGATAAAGTCGTGCTTCCAGGCGTCACGCCAGACGACGGGCGTGCTGTCATCCTCCAGAAGGAACGCCAGCGAGCCGACGCGGAGCGGATGCGCGATGCTCTCGGTGGCGTAATCGTGGGTCTTGAGCCCGAGATGCGTGGAGCGCGTGTGCTGCCCGGCAAAGCCGAAGAAGCGGCTCTGGTTGGGCCCGTGGATATCGGCATCGGCCATGCCGACGCGGAAGCCGCGCGTGGCGAGCCCGGCGGCGAGATTGGCCGAGACGGTGCTCTTGCCCACCCCGCCCTTGTTGGCAAGCACGACGATGATCTGGTCGATCTCTTCGAGCCGCGCCTCGATCAGACGCTTGTTGTGGTGCGGCTTGTCGAGGCTGCAGGTGTCTTCCTGCGGGCAGAACTGGCAGGCGTGACCGAGGGTACAATCCAGTTTGGCGAGGTTCTCCGGGAACTCCATGCGCTCAGTCCTCTGCCATGTCTAGGATGACCCAGCCGTCCGAGACGTGCTTGAGCCCGTCGCGTTGGCCATCGCTGCCCTGCCAGACGGCGAAGGCCACGGGCACTTCGTAGCGCCGGAACGAGGCTTCAAAGTCGCCCTCCACCGCCAGTGGGCGCGACATGACGACGGCCCATTCGTTGGGATCGCCATCGTTGTTCTCATAGTGGGCGTCGCCGGTGACGGACTGGCTGGGCAGGATCGTCGTGCTGCCGTAGCCGCCTGCGGCGAGGTTCTGGACGGGCGTGCCGTCGCCCGGCCAGTACCAGATGTTCACCGCTTCCTGCGGGCCGGAGCCCATGAGGTAGGATGTGGCATCGTCGCCGAGCGAGAACTGCACGGCGGCCGCATCGCGGAACCTGTCCTTGGTGGTGGCGGTGTCGTGGGTGTCATCGCGCCAGCGCATCCGGACATAGAGCCGCTCGGAGGTGCGCGCAAGATGCAGGTACACGTAGTAGCCCGGATCGTCGTAGTTCACCCGCAGCTCGACAGAGGGGTGCACCGCGGGCGCCGGGAGCACCTGAACCCGGTATTCGGGCAGCCGCTCCCAGATGATGTCGTCCGGATCGTTGGTGTCGCGCAGGTAGATCCCGTCGGGGATCTTGGCGACCTTCACGACGTCGCCGGATTGCAGGAGCGCGGTGTTGGCCTCGATGATCGTCTCAGCGGCGAGCGAGAGCGGCGTGACGGCCAGAAGCGCGGCGAGGGCGGGTGACAGGGGTCTCATGGTCGGTCTCCTTATCCCCAGAGGGTCTGCGGGGCGGCTTTGTCGGCATCAATGCGGGGCGCGTCGGGGTCGTGGAACCGGCCGACACGGGCCTCCAGCTCTGCGATCTGCTGGCGCGCCCAGGGGCCAAGCTCGCGCAGGAGCTGGGCCAGCGTGGGATCGAGCACGACAGACGTTCGGGTGAGCTTTCGCGCAACTGTTTCCATCATCGGGGCGAGGTAGCGGGCGAGAAAATCCCGCTGGGCCCGTCTGGGCGCACTTGCGTCCGCGTTGCCGGCGAGCGCTTGCGCTTCGAGATGGCAGAGGACGGCCATGAACTCCGCCATCGCGGAGGCATGGTCCGGCTCGTCGGCGCGGCCCTCGTCCTCGACGGCGGCCTTCAACCCGAAGTGGCCATAGAAAGCGGCCACGTTGAGCATGAAGACCGGGCGGGCGAGGCCCTGCAGGAGCTCTTCGTGGTCTCCCGCAAGGAGCGAGGCGGTGGGCTTGCCGTTCTTGCCGTGCAGAAAAACGCCGATATAGCCTCCCTCGAACACATCGAAGGGCGCGGGCGCGGTGCATTCGGGCCAGGCGCGGCCCGTAACGTCGCCCCAGGCTTCGGCGAAGGCTGCGTGGAAATCGCCCTTGGCGATCGCGTCGCGCAGTTCCGGCGCGGGATGCGCAAGCGCGAGCGCGGTCAGGCGCCAGATCGTTTCCTTGGCGCGGGCCCGCGTCACCGCATCGGCGGCGGGCGGGCGGGGCGGAGCTGCGACCGACATCAGGACAGCTTGAACATTTCAGCGTGGCGGTAGCCGATGAGCGTGTCCATCAACTCGCTGTCCTGCCCGTCTGCCTTCTTCTGGCGCTCTGCGGCCAACGTCTCCAGCGCAGGCGCGACGCCATCGCCAAAGAGGCTTTCGAGATACTCCAGCGGCACGCGGCTCTCGCCCGTCGCCTCGCCATTGGCATCGTATTTCGGCGGCGAGAAGGGCGGCACGTAAAAGACGTTCGGCTTTGTGCCCCATTCGGGATGGAGCGGCAGCGCAACCTTCCACGCATCCACCAGCTTGTGGATCGGGCCGTCTTCGTCGTCGCGGTATCCGATCCAGCGGATGCGCCCCACGCATTGCTTGGCGCAGGCGGTGGGCAGGCCCTTTTCGATCCGGGGATAGCAGAAGATGCACTTCTCCGATTTCGAGATCTCTTCGTTGAAATAGACCTTCTTGTAGGGGCAGGCGCCGACGCAATAGCGGTAGCCGCGGCAACGCTCCTGATCGATCAGGACGATCCCGTCTTCCTGCCGCTTGTAGATCGCGTTGCGCGAGCAAGCCGCGAGGCAGGCCGGATTTTCGCAATGGTTACAGAGGCGTGGCAGGTAAAAGTAATAGGAGTTGGGATACTCCCCTTCGCCCTCGTCCTCATCCCAGTTGGCGCCCCAAGTCGGCTTCACATTCGGGCGCAGCCACGGGTCGGTGCCCGTCATCAGGGCTTCTTCGTAGTTGTATTCCCACGGGATGCCGTAATCCTCGGTCGAGGGCTCCTGCCCCATCTGGAGCGCACCCTCGGCGTCGAAGCCTCCGCCCATATCGGCGTAGTTCTTGGGATAGCCGGTGCCGGGCATCGTCTCGACATTGTTCCAGTACATGTATTCCCGGCCATTCCGGTTGGTCCACTGGAGCTTGCACGCCGAGGTGCAGGTATGGCACCCGATGCACTTGTTGAGATCCATCACCATGCTGAGCTGACGTTTCACAGCCATTTGTTATCCTCCTTCACGTCTGATCCCGAAGCGCGGCTCACGCCGGCTCCACGTCGACGCTGCTTTCATGCGCCAGCTGGTTTGCGTTCCATTTGAAGAGTTTGAAGCCGAGATGGCCCCAGCCGCCGGCCAGTTCCAACGGCTGGATGAGCGTGGCCATGGTGTTGTTCATGGGCTTCCACTGCTCGTATTGGTGCGGCTCCCAGCCATGCTCCATCATGATCGCGGTCTGCATGATCGAGGGGTAGAACTTCGCCTGGGCAAAGAACTCGCCGACCCCGTTGAAGACGCGGACCCGCGAGCCGTCGGTGATGCCCTTTTGGGCGGCGAGCTGCGGGTTGATGTAGATGTTGGGCTCACCGCGCTGGAGGCGCATCATGAACTTGTTCGACCGCCAGTTGGAGTGGATGCCCCAGCGCGTGTGCGGCGAGTAGAACGAGAGCGGGTAACTCGATGCCTCCTTGCCGGCATGGTGCCGCGCGGTGGGCACAACGGCACCGAGGCGCTCGAATGTCGGGTGGTCGCAATAGAAGGTTATGCGGCCCGTGAGCGTTTCGTAGGGCACCTTGTTCTCGGTCTGGGCGACGAAGGGATTGTAGGGTTCGTCGGGCGGGATCGGCTGGTTCCAGGCACCATCCGCGTTCAGCACAAAGAACCCGCGCTCGGCGCCTTCTTCCAGCGTGTTGCCGGCAAGCTCCGGGCTGTTGTCCACGAGCCACTTTGTGGCGTCGTAGTCCGTCATGAGCGTGCCGTTCATCGTGAAGTCGTCATGGATCGTGTGCAGATCGCGGCTGACATCGCCGTCCTGGAAGCCCTCGACCCCGCGCGCGAGGGCGCGTTCCTGGATCTTGCGGGTGAGGATTTCCATGATCTCCCAATCCGGCTTCGCCTCGCCGATGGGGTCGACGGGCCGGGAGAAGACGTTGACGAAGCGGTGAAAACCGACCGCGCGCAGATCCCACGCCTCGTAGTGGCTCGCGGCGGGCAGCAGGTAGTCGGCCCACTGCGCCGTGCTGTCCATCCGCACGTTGATGTTGACGAAGAGCTCCTTCACCTCCTCCAGGATCCGCTCGCGGTACTTGTCGGCGAACTTGTTGCGGCGGAACTTGTTGTCGGCGATCGAAATGAGGCCCTTCATGTCGCCGTGATAGGGCATCCAGCCTTCGGAGATGCTCTCGTTGATCATCTCCTCCATCTCGTCGATATTGAAGCCGACCCGCTCCTTGAGCTTGTCGGGATCGTAGTGCCGGCGGGCGTGGTCGATCATATGGCCGCGCTGGAACTCGCCCAGCCCGCCTGCCTCCAGCCGCGGGAACTTCTGAAAACCAAAGAGCGCAAGCTCCAGCCACTTGGGCTGCTTCCAGTCGATCCACGAGGTGTCGATGCCGCCCGTCTTGCCGCCGTGGCCGGTCAGGCCGAGCATCAGCGCCTGCGCCCAGCCGGTGTAGATCCCGTTGGAATAGCGCCCGACGTTGAAGCCGAGCATCAGGATCGCCTTCTTCGCATTGGCGAAGGCGCGGGCCTCTTCCCGCACGGTTTTGGCAGCGACGCCGGTCACTTCCTGTGTCGCTTCGGGCGCGTATTTCGCCGCCTCCACCTTGACGCGTTCGAACACCGTGGTGACAGCGATGCCCTCGACCTCGAACTCCCCTTCAAGGGCGGGGTCGATGCCTTCCAGCGCGATGGTTTTCTCCTCCGCGCCCATCGAGCCCTTCATCTTGACGGGCGCGCCTGAGGCCAGATCCCAGTGATAGAAGACTTCGGCCGAGCCGCCGTCCTCGACATCGGCCTCGCGCAGGAGCTTGCCGTTGTCGGACCGGACGAGCACGGGCAGGTCGGTTTGCTCCTTCATGAAGTCGGGCTTGTAGAGCTCCTCCTCGATGATGACCTGCACGAACGACATGGCCAGGTGCGGGTCCGTCCCCGGCTCGATCGGAATCCAGAGATCGGCGTGGATCGAGGAGGGATTGTAATCCGGCGCGACGGAGACGACGCGAGCGCCGTTCCACTTCGCTTCCCAGATGTAGTGAGCGTCGGGGATGCGGGTCGCGTTCGGGTTGAAGAGCGACATCATGATGTAGTCGGCGTCGAACCACGCGTCCGACGTGAAGCTCTCGAGCGGGTTCCCGTAGGCCAGATGCGCGCCGGTGTTGAGATCGCCCACGTCGGTGAAGATGTCGAGCTGCACGCCGCCGACGAGCGAGGCAAAGCGGTAGGGCGCGGCGAAGCGGACCATCGACAGGTTGCCCGAGCCGGTATGCGTCATCAGGTTGCCGGGGCCGTGGTTGACGAAGATGTCGATGATCTTGTCGGCGATCTCTTCGGTGATGTCGTCCCACGACATGCGCTGCCACTGGCCCTCGCCGCGCTCGCCGGTGCGCTTGAGCGGGTAGCGCAGGCGGTCGCCCTCATACATCGCGGCGGAGTGGATCGCGCCTTTCTGGCAGCCGCGCGGGTTGGCGTCGGGCACGTTGGGATTGATCTGGGGGTATTGCGCGAGCTGCTCTTCGCGGATGACGATCCCGTCCTTGACGTAAACGTCGAAGGCGCAATTGCCGACGCAGTTGATGCAATGCGCGGCCTTGCCGATCTTGTCCCACGTGTATTCGCGGCGGTAGAGGTCTTCCCAATCGCGGTAGGGATATTCCTCGTTCAGGCTGTCCTCGATCGGTTCCAGCCGGTTCAACGACCATGCCTTGTCGGCGGCCAGTATGCCCGCCCCGAGCAATGTGCTCGACTGTAGGAATTCCCGGCGTTTCATCCGCACCATGGCTGCATCTCCCTGCGCTTGCGGCGCGGGAATCGTCCGCGCACGGCACGTTATCTTCGCTCTCACGGTAGCGAGCGGGCGCTCGACAAAGGCTGCGAAGTTGTTCGAAGTTGTGAACGAGTTGTAAACGGACGCTGCGTCACCTTCCCAGATCGACGCTTTGCTGCTTCTATGGGGACCGCAAGCAGCGACAGGGAGGGGCCGGATGACCGGTGCGTCGCGCCAGCCAGACGACCAAACGGGGGGGTGTCCGCACGCGGAAACCGCCGGCGTCCGCGCGGCTGCGGCAACCGCGCAAGCGCACCTGAAGGCACACGAGGACGCGCTCGTCGATCAATCCATCGCGTTCGCCAAGACCAATGGCTACGCCCCCTACACCACGACGATCCGGGCAGCGTGGGTCGAGGCCGTGCGCAGCCTGACTGAAGCGATTGCGGGCTTTCTCGACGATCTCGGCGCGGGGCCGCGCGGCCCGTTGGCGGAGCTGAAATACCGCAATGACCCTCGCTTCACCCGGATGCGGATGATCGCGCGCAAGCATCGCTCGCTCGGGATCACGCTTGAGATGTATCTGGGGCTTTTCAAGCACTTCCGCCGCGTCTACCTCGATTCACTCGGCACCATGGAGGGGCCCGGCGACCTGCGCACACACGTGCTGGAGCGCACGCTCGACTTCTTTGACGAGGCCGAGTTGAGCGTCACCGCCGACTGGACGGAGGCCGGCGGCGATGACCGGCTGAAGGAGCTGCAGGCGCAGGCCCGGACACTCACCCTCGCCAAGGACCGCTACATCGCGATCTTCGAAAGCCTGCGTAACCCGGCCTGCCTGCTCGACCGATCACGCGGGCTCGTGCACGCCAACCAGGCGGCGCATGCGCTGTTTCACGACGAAACGGAGGCTGGCGACAGCCTCTATCGCCACGACCGGCGCGGACTTGTCGCGCGCATCGAAGAGATGTTGGGCGATGTTCTGGAGCGCGAAGACAACAGCGCACGCCCCGTATGGATCGAGACGGTCGCGGGCCCCCGGTGCTTCGATGCGCGCGTGCGGCGGCTGCACGACGTTGTCGAAAACACCGCCCTGGGCTTTCTGGTCCAGCTTTATGACGTGACGGCCTACCGCGAAGCGACCGAGACCGCCCAGCGCGCCGAGCAGCAGAAATCACGCTTTCTGGCGACGATGAGCCACGAGATCCGAACACCGCTCCATGCTGTCCTGGGCGCGGCGGGCCTGATGCGCCAGTCCGGCGAAACCGCGCGCGACACGTATCTCGACGTGATCCAGAGCGCCGGGCAAGCGCTCTTGCACACCCTCAACAACGTGCTGGATTACTCCAAGCTCGAGAACGGACCGCCGACACCGCGCCCCGTCGACACCGAGATCCGCTCCGCGTTGCAATCGTTCTGCGGCATGGCCGTGGTAGGGCCGGAGGCGGGCTGGACGCGGCTTTCCCTCGCCATCGCACCCGACATGCCCGCCCATGTGCGGATCGACTGGTCGATGACGCATCAGGTGCTGACCAACCTGGTCTCCAACGCGCTACGGCACGACGGGGGAGACGGCGTGGTGCTACGCGTCGGTCCGGTCGGGGCGCATGTAAGGTTCGAGGTGGTCGATCACGGGCCCGGGCTGCCGGCGTCGGAGGCGGAAGCGTTGTTTCGCGCCTTTCACGAGGTCACCGCGCGGCCGACGCGCGGGGGTGGCTCCGGGCTGGGGCTTGCGATCTCGCGGTTCCTGGTCGAAGCGATGGACGGCAGTATCGACTACGTGTCGACCGCCAATGGCACGCGGATCTGGTTCGACCTGCCATTCACCGAGGTCGCGGTGGCGGTCGCTGCGAGCAAGACCCTGGGCGATCCACACTGGACTGCGCCGAGAGGCCGCCGCTGCCTCTTGGTCGACGATGACGAGATCGGGGCGCCGGTGACGATCCGGCAGCTGGAAACCGCGGGCTTCCACGTCGATCATGCGGGCTCGGTGGAAGGCGGGCGGGCCGCTTTTGCCGCGCAGAGCTACGATGCGGTCGTGATCGACTACATGCTGCCAGACGGCACCGGGCCGGAGCTGCTGGCCGATCTGCGCCGAATGAAGCCGGGGAGCGAGACGCGGTTCGTAGCGCTAACGGCCAATGTCGAGGCGTTGCACGCGTCGCAGGATCTCCGCGCCGGGTTCGCGCGCGTTCTGGCGAAGCCGACGGATTCGAAGTGCCTCGCGGAAGCGTTGTCGGGACAGTCCGGTGCGCGGGAAGCTGTCGGCCCGGTGGAAGGTGGGTCCGGTGCACCTTGCGATGGGCTCGAAGGGCTTTCGGCGGAAACGGTCGCGGCGATGGCCGCCGCTTTTGCGCTGCAATGGGAGGGGCTGCGCCGCCGCCTGGCCGACGCGCGCCACGCAGCAGGGAGTGACGGGCTGTCAGACGGTCTGCCGGAAGAGTTGGCGGACCTCGTGCACCGCTTGGCGGGCAGTACGGCACAGCTGGGCCTCGCCGAGTTCGAGGCGCCGTTGCGCGAACTGGAAGCGCGGCTTGACGCGGGGGAGCGTACGGGCCTCGGCGCCCTGCTCGACCGGATCGACCGGCCGCTGGCAGACGCGGCGTCGTGGCGCCGCCTGCAGCTGGAGCCGGTGGCCACATGACGCTTGTCGAGAAGGTCCAGCCGGTGGGTTCGAGCACAGGGCTCGGCGACGTGCTTTGCATCGACGATGACGACGTGGTGCAGATCCTGCTCGGCGAGGTCGTGCGGCTGGCGGGGGCCGCCTATCACGGCGCGCGTTCGGCGCGGGAGGCGAAGGACGTACTGTCGCGCCGGGGCTTCGATCTTGTGCTGCTCGATCGGCGGCTGCCCGATAGCGACGGGCTGCTTTTGCTCGAACTTGTCCAGCGCCGGTGCGACTGCCCCGTGATCGTTCTGTCGGAGATGGGATGCGCGCAGGATCGCCAGCTTGGATTGGGTCTCGGCGCGATGGAGTACCTTACGAAACCGTTCAACCCCGCCGAGCTCTCGACCCGCATCCGCGCCTTGCTCGAACGCGAACAGAGGCAGCGCGACAGGCAGAGGGCGGAAACCTTCGAACACGGGCCGCTTTCCTTCGACCCCGACGCGCGCAGACTCCGTATCGGCCCGGCGGAGACGTACTTGCCCCCTGCGGAAGGGCGGCTGCTGTCGCTCTTTCTGATGCGGCAGGGTCAGGTTCTGAGCCGCGATGACCTGACGCTGATCGCGTGCGGGCGGGAATGGAGCCCGGGCGACCGCACGGCCGATGTGCTGGTGGCGCGACTTCGCCGGAAGCTGCCGCGCGAGCTCCTCGAGATCGTGACGGTTCATCGGATGGGCTACGTGATGAAAGTCCGCGCTGAGGGAGATCCGACGTAGGCACGTGGACGCGGGCTATGTGAGCGCGCCATGCCCGGCCTCTGTCCAATGCGAAGCGTGGTTCGCGACGGCGCCCGACCTGAGGCAACCCCCCTTGCGCGGCCACCGACCTCCGACGGCACGTAGCCAGAGTGAACACTGACGTGTCGGACAGGCGTTGTGCCGGGCATGGGCGGCCTGTGCGCCCCGGCAGTTGCGTTGCCACGCAGATGAGCTCCCTGCCGCTGGCTCTTGCAACAAGGCTGGAACGAGAGGCCCGGGCGCCGAAGACCCTCCGACACCGCGCGCTTGGCATCACTCGGGACGGCGCGGAGCCCGCTAATGACTCCGGCGAGCGGGTTGCGCCGTTCGGCGCAAAGACCGGTAAGCGTTGAAGAGAGAGGCATCGTACGAGCGCCCACAATGGACGCGATCACATGCGCGCAGAGAAAGGCGCACGAAGAGGCGGGCGAGCGCCACGCCTTGGGACACAGGCGCGCTTTGGCCAATGGTCAGATCCGACTGACTAGTAGATGTAGCGGATCTGATCGGTCCAGTAGCGCTCCATCCGGCGCAGGGAGGAGGTGATATGCTCCATCCCCTGCATGTCGATGATTTCGCGGCTGACCAGCCCTTCAGCGTGTCGCTCGAAGAGCGCGGCCACGACATCGCGAATGCTCCGCCCCTTCTCCGTGAGGCGGACGCGAACCGAGCGTCTGTCAATCTCGCAGCGCTGGTGGTGCATGTACCCCATGTCGACCAGCTTCTTGAGATTGTAGGACACGTTCGAGCCCTGATAGTACCCGCGCGACTTCAGTTCGCCTGCGGTGACCTCGTTGTCACCGATGTTGAACAGCAAAAGCGCCTGGACCGCGTTGATCTCCAATACGCCGACGCGTTCGAATTCGTCTTTGATCACATCGAGAAGAAGCCTGTGCAGCCTCTCCAGGAGTGTCAGTGCTTCCAGATACCCGGCCATGAAGGCCTTGCTTTGCCCCGGGATCACCGGATCATGGATGCTCATGTGGTGCCTCCGACTACGTCTACGGCGACCGGTTCTGAGGGCAATAAGCGAATATGACGTTAATGCGCGGCTGAAAAAGGCCGAATTTCGGGAAAACTGCGCTCAGTTTCAGCGCGCACCCGCATGTTCGGCAATTCGGGCGATCAGAGGCGTGAATGTCAAAGGCGGCGAGGCGCGGCCGGTGACCCAGGCGTAGAGATCCTGATCGTTCTCGGACAGCAGCGCGTCGTAGAGCGCGAGTTCATCCTCGCCCATATTTGCAAGAAACGCTTCGGCGTAGCCTCCGAGGATCAGATCCATCTCCTTGATGCCACGGCGCCAGCTGCGCATGTAAAGGCGCTTGCGGCGCGCCTCATCCGGCTCTCCGACGGGGCCTGTCGCTTCGGGCTTGGGGGCGCTCATCCCGCCTCGCCCGTGTCCGACAGCATCAGACGAAGGCGCTTTTCGACACGCGCGAGCCTGTCGGCGGAGCGATCCATCTCGGCGTGCAGCGCTCGCAATTCGAGCAGCAGATCGCGGATCGCCTCGGGCGTGTCTGCCCCCTCGACGGGCGCATCGATCCCGTCGCCCTCGCCGTTGAGAAGCCACATCAGCGAGACGCCGAGCACCCCCGCCAGCATCTGCAGCTTGTTCGCACGCGGTTCGGCGAGGTCGTTTTCCCAGTCACGCAGCGTCTTGACCTTGATACCGAGGCGGCGCGCCAGCTCCGGCTGGCCGATGCCGAGAGCGTCCCGAGCGCCGGCCACACGATCCCCGAAGGTGGCCGTCTCGGCCCCGTACCAGTTGTCCTCGGTTTCGGTCTCGGCGGCTTCGAAAGCACTGTCCATGCGGCGGTCTCCTGCAAAATGAGTGCGACGGGCGCGCGCAGCGAGGCGCACGGCACAGGTTATGGCTTGAACGGCTACGAGGGCGAGCCTAAGCCTGCGGGGGATGTGATACAACCGGAGGCGGCCATGACTTTCCTTTCTGCGACGCTCGACAGGGTGAAACCGTCGCCCACCATCGCGGTGTCGACAAAGGCCGCCGAACTGAAGGCCGCCGGACGCGACGTGATCGGCCTCGGCGCGGGCGAGCCGGACTTCGACACGCCCGAGAACATCAAGGCCGCGGCCAAGGCGGCGATCGACGCGGGCAAGACGAAATACACCCCGCCCGACGGCATCCCCGAGCTGAAGCAGGCGATCTGCGCCAAGTTCAAGCGCGACAACGGGCTGGACTACACGCCCGCACAGGTGAGCGTCGGGACCGGCGGCAAGCAGATCCTGTACAACGCGCTGATGGCGACGCTGAACCCGGGCGACGAAGTGATCATCCCCGCCCCCTACTGGGTCAGCTACCCGGACATGGTGCTACTGGCGGGCGGCGAGCCCGTGGTGGCCGAGACTTCCAGCCAGACAGCCTACAAGCTGACGGCCGATCAGCTGGAGGCCGCAATCACGCCCAAGACGAAATGGCTGATCTTCAACTCGCCCTCGAACCCGACGGGCGCGGGCTACAACCGCGAAGAGCTGAAGGCGCTGACGGATGTGCTGATGCGGCATCCGCATGTCTGGGTGATGACCGACGACATGTACGAGCACCTCGTCTACGACGATTTCGAGTTCGTCACCCCCGCTGAGGTGGAGCCCGGGCTCTATGACCGGACCCTTACGTGCAACGGTGTCTCCAAGGCCTACGCGATGACCGGCTGGCGGATCGGCTATGCGGCTGGGCCCGAAGCGCTGATCAAGGCGATGCGCAAGATCCAGTCGCAATCGACGTCAAACCCCTGCTCGATCAGCCAGTGGGCGGCGGTCGAGGCGCTCAACGGCACGCAGGATTACATCCCGACGAACAACGCCACGTTCGCGCGTCGCCGCGATCTGGTGGTCGACATGCTGAACGCCTGCGAAGGGCTCTCCTGCCCGGTGCCGGAGGGGGCATTCTACGTCTACCCCACGATCTCGGGCTGCATCGGCAAGACGACCGCGGGCGGCACCAAGATCGAGAACGACGAAATCTTCGCGACGGCTCTGCTGGAGGAGAAGGGCGTTGCGGTGGTCTTCGGGGCGGCATTCGGGCTGAGCCCCGCGTTCCGCGTCAGCTACGCGACGTCCGATGAGGCGCTCAAAGAGGCCTGTAGCCGAATCCAGGAGTTCTGCGCCGAGCTGACCTGAGCCGGGGGGGCGCGCGGATGGACGACGAGCTTCCCGCCTTCTTCTTTCGCATCCGCGACAACGGGGCTGCCGTGTTCCGCGTGGACCACAGCAGCCGCAACCGCCGGCTCGACTTCGAGCAGATCGCGGTCGTCAACACCCGCAATGGCGAGATCAAGCCGCAGGGCGGTCAGGCACTGGAGCCAGACGCCCGCGCGGCGATCGAGGCGTGGCTCGAGGAGCGGCAATCCGTTCTGGCACACCGTGCGCGGGACGAAGTGCAGATGTGCATCGAGGGCCTCAACCGCACGGCGCAGTGGGCGCAATCAAAGGCGGACCCCGCCGATCTCGCCGCCGTGACAGAGCACCTGCTGCTGGCGATGCATGATCTGCGCACCGTGTTGCTGCGCAAGAAAGCGGACAGGATCGCCGCCAACGATACGGCGCCCGATCCCGACGATTGACCAGCGCCAGCGGATCGGCAGTGGCATGCTCCGTGCGCGGAGTGACAGAGGTGTGTGCCCTGTGGAAATTCTGGTGCGTGGGCCGAGCCAGGAGCGTTTCCCAAGGCTGAACCGCAAGCGCTCCCGCCCCCTCAAGCCACGACCGTCATGGCGGCTCCAGCGACGGAGCCAGCCGCCACCCACCGCAAAAACGGAGCTCCTGCGCAAAGAAAAACCCCCCACGCGGGCGTGGGGGGTCTTGACGCTGAGCGAGGGCGTGCCCTGCCCGATGACTGCTCGAGCGGTGCGCGCCTGTGCGCGTGCCTCCGCACGCGCTACTGCGTGAGCGCGAACTCGATCCGGCGATTGCGCTGCTTGTTGTCAGCGGAATCGTTTGCCACGATCGGACGGGTTTCGCCGAAGCCGACGGGCACCATGCGATCCGACGGCGCACCGTTTGCCGAAAGGTACTGAACGACAGAGGCCGCACGACGCTCCGAGAGGCGCTGGTTGTTGGCTTCCGAACCGTCACTGTCCGTATGGCCAGACACTTCGACCATCAGACCGGGGCAACGCGAGATGATGTCCGCGATGCTGTCGAGCACGGCCCGGCTATCATCACGCAACCGCGCCGAGGCGGTGTTGAAGTAGATGTTGCCCGTGCGGCTGAGGATCTCGAACCGGCCCGCGCACTCCTCAAGGGAGAAATCGCCGGTGGATTCCAGAGCCACCTGCGTCGGCTGCGGCGGTGTCGCAACGACGAAGCCGGAGGACGGCGCGGACGCGGCGGGCGTCGCGGGTGCGGTTTCGACCGGCGCAGAGGCCACCGGCACGTCTCCACCCTCGCCGGGAAGGCGGGTGAAGACGAAATCGAAGCTCACGGTCGTTTGCGGCACGATCGTGACCCCTGCAGCCTCTTCCAGCTTCCCGCGCCCGGTCTCGAGGTCATAATCCTCGGTCTTCAGCGTGACCGGGGTCGAGGAAGAGACAGACACCATGTCGTCTGTCAGCAGGGTGATTGCGACCTCGACCTCCTCGGTCTTGGTCACGCCGCGCATCGTCAGATCGAACGGCACCGTCATGATCTTGCGGCGCGTTTCCGCTAGGTCGGCGACCATGTCCTCGGTCAGCTGCATCGATACCGTGGCCTCGGGAAACTTGAACGTCTCGAAGAAGAGGAAGCGCATGCGAACATTGCGCAAATCCACCTTTGTATCGACGGAATCGAGCAGGATGTTCACCGATGCCGTGCCGCTTGGATCAATGATCCCGGTATAGGTGGCAAAGCTCGATGTTTCCGTAACGGAGCCATTCTTCACGGACGTAAAACGCAAGGCCGATGAATCGGCCTCGAGGATCCAACCGGGGGCAAACGGATTGGCGAATGCTGGCGCTGCGGCCGTGGCCAACGCGACGCCGAAAGCGGCGATCGCAGCGCGAAGTGTCGGAAATGAGTTCATGCGTCAGCTCCTGAATCGGTGCCGCAGTGGGCTATCTTCCTGGGAATTCTCACCCTAGGGTAACCGAATTGCAGCAGAAAAGTCATCATCGTGCGAGAGAATCGCCCTTTTGATTTGTGATCCTGTGCGTAGGACCCAAGTATGGCAACGATAGGAATTGGTATGTGGCTTGTTGATGGAGCAAAGATGCGCACCCTTGTCGCTGTCTTCTCTTGTGTATTTCTGGCGTCAGCGCTGTTGGCGCGCCCGGCGGATGCCGGCGCGCGCATCGCACTGATCATCGGCAACGGGGCCTATTCCTCGATCACGCCGTTGGAGAACCCCGTGTCGGACGCCGTATTGCTGGCGGACTCGCTGGAGGGCGTCGGCTTTGAGGTCACCTTGCTCACGGACGCCGATCTGAACACCCTGAAGCGCGGCGTGGCCGAGTTCGGGCGCGCGCTCCGCGAGGCCGGGCCGGATGCGACCGGGCTTTTCTACTATGCGGGACATGGCGTGCAGTCCTTCGGGGCGAACTACCTGCTTCCCACCGATACCAATGTGAGCGATCCGGCGGATCTCGATTTCGTCGCGCTCGAGGCCCAGTCCGTGCTGCGGCAGATGTTCTCGGCTCGCAACCGCACCAATATCGTGATCCTCGATGCCTGCCGGAACAACCCTTTCGAAGGCGCGGCGAACTTCACCGACAATGGTCTGGCCGAGATGAAGGCCCCAACCGGGACATTCCTGGCCTACGCGACCGAGCCGGGCGGTGTGGCCCTGGATGGCGCAGGGCAGAACAGCCCGTTCTCAAACGCCCTTGCCCGCGAAATGCAGGTGCCCGGCCGTCCGATCGAGGAAGTCTTCCGCAACGTGCGCGTCGCCGTTCTGGAAGAGACCCGTGGCGCCCAGACACCGTGGGACACGTCTTCGCTGACGGCGGAGTTCGCCTTTGTCGAGCAAGAGCGTGTCGACCCCGCGCTGGTCGCGGCACAGGAACTCTGGGAAGGCGTGAAGGCCACCAATGACCCCGTGCAGGTGATGCTTTACCTGCGCGGCTATGGTGACAGCCCGTTCGCAGAGGAGGCCCGCGGCATGCTCGCGGCGCTCGTCGCGCAAGAGGTGCAGCCTGCGCCCGCCCCTGCCCCACAGCCCGCGCAGCCGAATGCCGACGAACAGGCCCTGATCGCGGCGGCACAAGCATCTGGCGCGGCGGCGGATTACGAGGCCTATCTCGCCGCGTTCCCGAACGGTGTCTTTGCCGAGTTCGCCCGGAGCGAGCTTGCCACCGTGCAGAAGAAAGACCCCATCGCCGGTCAGGAGGTTGCCGCCGCGCCCGCACCGGCTGCACGTGCACAGACGGCAGATCCCGTAACCGCGACCCAGGCGCCGCAGACCGTGAGCTTTGGCCTCCCGCTGGTCAGCCCGACGCCGGAGGTCAACGGGCGCAGCATCCCCGAGCTGATCGCGGGCTCCCCGATCTTCCCGCCGATCGAAGGCCTCCCGCCGGAACTATGGCAGGGCCAGTCGTGCTCGAACTGCCACGAATGGACCCGCGATGCCCTGTGCAGCCAAGGCGAGGTCTATGCCGCCGCGCGCGAGGTTTCGGAGCGTTCGCTGCAGAAGGTGCACCCCTATGGTGGCGGCTTCAAACAGGCGCTTCGCGTCTGGGCGCGGGACGGTTGCCAATAGGATACGGCGCGCTTCCGAGCTAGCGGTTCAAGCGCCTTCGCAGGTGCCGGCTTCGCCTTTTCGACTTGGCAAAGGCTGATGGATATGGGGCAGCTCCTGCTTCCCTGGGGACCGCCCATGCAGTGTCCCGGGCAACTCCGGATGGTACTGACCCACTCCGCCGACCACGCTCCAGCCAGAAACGGCGGACGTCGCTGGCTGATGCCGGTCGCGCTGACCGGCTCATTGGCCTGGTGGCCCGCCACACCCAGTCACGGCACGCCTGGCCCGAGCACGGCACATCGATGCGCGGCACGGGCCACTCATGGCACGGTCCATTTATGGCACGGCCCAATCCCGGCACGGTCCACTCACGCCACGGCCCACTCCCGGCACGGCCCAGTCTCGGCACGGCATTTCACGGCACAGCACATCACGGAACAGCACGCCACATCACGACGGCACACCACAGCACATCAAGGCACACCACAGCACATCACGGCTCAGGCGCGGAGCTGGGGCCGTTTCGAGCGGCAGCAGATCCGACACGCCAATGCGATACCGCTAGACGATCCGTTCGTTCGCGCCCGCAAAGGTCGGGCTCTCCTGAAGGCGCGTCGTAAGGGGCGCGAGAACCTGTCGCCAGAAGCGCCAGCTCAGAAGCACCGCTGCAGAGGCGAGGCCGATGACGAGGCCCGCCCAGACGCCCGGCGCGCCCCACCCGAACACGAAGCCGCAGATGTAGCCCGCGGGCAGCCCGATGGCCCAATAGCTGAACGCCGCCATGAGCATGGGGATCTTGGTGTCCTGCACCCCGCGCAAGAGCCCCACGGTGACCACCTGCGCCCCGTCAACGGCCTGAAACGCCGCCGCCATGAAGACGAGAACGACGCCGAGCGTCACGATCTCGATGCGCGCGGGCTCATCCGCCGCAAGAAAGAGGCTGACGAGCGCGTCCGGCATGGCCACGAAGACGATCACCGACACCGCCGCAAAGCCAAGGGACATCGCCATCGCAACGCCCGCGCCGCGCGCCAGCCCGAAGGCATCGCGCCGGCCCAGCGCCTGCCCGGCCCGGATCGTCCCCGCATTGGAGAGCCCCATATGGACCATGAAGCCGGCCGTCGCGATCTGGAGCGCGATCCCATGCGCCGCCAGCGGCACCGCCCCGAGCCACCCCACCATCACCGCGGACGCAGCGAACATGGCGACCTCGGCGAGGTTGGTCAGGCCGATGGGCCAGCCCAGCCGGAACACCTGCCCGAACGCCTGCCAGTCTGCCCGCCAGATCCGCGCAAAGAGCGTGTGCTGGGGAAAGACCCGCATTGCATAGAGGGCCAAGACTCCGAGCATCACCACCTGCACAAGCACCGAGGACAGCGCCGCGCCGCGCACTCCCATCTCCGGAAAGCCGAAATGCCCAAAGATAAGAACCCAGTTCCCGATGGCGTTGACCACCGCACCGGCGACCGTGGCCCACAGGACAACCTGCGTCCGCTCCAGCGCGGCAAGGTAACTGCGCAGCACCATCATCGCGAGCGCGGGAAAGAGCGCCCAGCCCGCGATCGCGAGGTATTGGGCGGCCATCTGGGCCACGGCCTCCTCTTGCCCGAGCGCGCGCAGGAGCGGCTCGGACCAGATCATCACGGGAACAGCCAGGGCCGCGTAGAATGCCGATAGCCAGAGACCCATGCGCGTGACGCGCCGGATCTGCGTGGCGTCGTTCCCCGCGCCATGCTCGGCGGCAACCATCGGCATCACGGCCCAGGCGAACCCCGACCCCATGATGAAGAAGACAAAGAAATACGTGCTCCCCAGAACACCGGCGGCCAGTTCGGGAACCCCGTACCAGCCGAGCATCAGCGTGTCCGTCGCACCCACGGCAAATTGCGCCAGGTGGCCACCCACGAGGGGAAGGCCAAGCCGGAGCAACGCACGCGCATGACCCGCGCGGGAGAGGGGAGAGCCGGTGGTGTCGGACATGGTTCGGCCATAGACCTCGCTGTGCCGCCGGGCAAGCCCCACGACGACGCGCGTTGGCGAGAGGGGGCCGGATCGGTCTGCTTGGGCCGGGGTGCCTGCGGTGATCCGCTTGGCGGGCACCCTTTCGAGCGGCTTGCCTAGATCGAGCGCAGCAGAAGTTGGCTTGCAATGAGGAAGACGAGCGCCCCGGCTGTAAGCTCCAGCGCCGAGCCAATGACGCGCGCGTTGCCCCCGCCGGAGAACGCGAAGGTCGTGCCCTCACGCAGGAAGACGGAGCCGAGCGCAACGGCCACGGTCACGGTCGCGGTGCCGAGCCCCATGGCGAACGCTCCGGCGATTCCGGCCATCTGGATCCCCATGTTCCACGTCAGGATCAGGACGAAGAGCGCCCCGGTGCAGGGGCGGATAGCGATCCCGGCGATCAGCACAATCGCATCGCGCAGGGATTTGACCTCCATCGCTTGCTCGATGCTGGGGCCGTGCGCGTGGCCACACTCGTCGCAGACGGCACCATGGTGGTGCGTGTGTGCGTGCGCGTCGTCGCCGTGGGCGTGGTGATGGTCATGGTCATGGTCATGGTCATGGGTGTGAAGATTGGGGTGCGCATGGTCATGCGCAGTGGCAAGAGCGGCGACAGGGGCCCCGGCGTTTGCGAGGCCCGGGGCGGAGGCATGGGCCATAATGGGGGCGCTTGCTCGCACTGGAACGGGAGGTTGCAGGCTGGACCGGGCCAGGGCGGACGGCGGGCCGTGCACGTGCGACTGGGAATGCGCCGCCGCCCTGCGCGCGCGTTCCTGGCGGAGCAATCCGCGCAGGCCGCGCCAGATCAGCCAGAGCCCGATCAGCGCGATCGCTGCGTAGCTCACTGTTTGCAGCGCCTCATCGGCCATGCCGGTCATCTGTTCGCGCGACCAGTTGAAGAGGAGGACACCCGAATAGACGAGCACCACCGCCGTTGCCGCCTGCGCCAAGGACGACGCCAGCGCGAGACCCACGAGGCGCCCGGCCGGGACCCGGCGTGCAAGGCCATACCCCCCGATGAGCACCTTGCCGTGACCGGGGCCAACAGCGTGGAAGAACCCGTAGGCAAAACAGAGGCCGAGAAGGGTGGCGACGGCACCGGGTTCCCCCGTGCGGATTGCCCTGAGGCCGCCCGCCATCGCGTTCTGAAAGGCCCTCTGCCCCTCGGCGGCCCAGCGGGCGAGCGCATCGAAGCCGCCGATGGCCCAGAGTGCCGTCAAGCCGCCGACGACCGCGAGGACGCAGAGGGCAATGACGGACCGTGCTGTCATCCGCCGTGCTCCGGGCCAGAGCAGGTCAGGCGCACCTCTTCGGCAAATCGGTCGCCAACGGTCGGGAACGAGATTGCCTCGAAGGGATCGTCGACCTGCGCGCCAAGCTCCGCCAGCGCGGACTCGAGAAACGCGTAGGCGGAGTCGAGATCGGGCGTGAACACCGCCGTCTGGCAGCCGGAGGCGTCGCTGCGCACTTCTTCCGGAAGGATCGTGTAGGAGGTGTAGAAGGTCGGGTCATAGACCTTCACGACCAACGCCTCTGTCGCCCCGTCGACGGGCCGGGCAAGCGCGCGGGTGTGCGCCGAGTGAAGCATGCCGTTTTCGAGCAGGAGCGACGTTTCGGGCTGCGGCGGTCCGAGCGCAATGAGCGTGCCTGCCACCTCGACATAGACGTCGCCCTCCCAATCGTCGGGCCAATCCATGTCGAACCCCTGAAGCTTCTCGACTTCCTCGTCGGTCAGAACACCGTCGTAATCGGCATCGAGCCCGAGATCTTCGAGCAGCAGCAGGGAAAACAGCTCGTCATACGTCCAGAGGATGCGCACGGATTCGACCCGACCATCTTCACCATGCAGAAGCTCGACGCCCGTGTTGATGAAGATGTGCGGGTGCGCCGAGGCGGGCAAGGGCACCGCGAGCGCGCCCGCGAGGGACACGCAGAGGGTCAGCTTTCTGGCAGTCGTCCGGATCATGGCGGAAAAGTAGGTCAGGCCCGGAGAGAGCGCAACAGAGCTTGGTACGAACACGCCGGGGATCGTCTTTCACAGCGGCTTGCGCGCGATGAAATCTATGAGAGCGGATGTGCCGACATGGGCTGTCCCCTCCGTGATCTCGGCGTCGTAATCCGCCTCGTGCAGGATCTCCCACTGCGGGTAGGCCGCGTGCAGCAGGCCAAGCGTGTACATGTTGTCGCTGAAGGGAGGCCCGCCGGTGCCGTATTCAATCTGGCGCGGAGCGTAGCCGTGCAGAAAGAGGATCCCGCCGGGCCGAAGGCTGTCGGCCATCGCCACGAAGAGCTGCGCGCGCTCAGCGGGCGGCGCAAACTGGATGAAGATGCCGGCAACGGCGTCGAACGCTTCGGGCGGCCAGGCGTAAGAGCTCGTATCAGCAAGCTCCTGGGAGACCTCCACGCCAAGTGCGGCGTAGAGCGCTCGGGCTTTCGCGCTGGCATTGGCGGAGGGCTCGAAGGCGGTGACGTCGTGGCCCTGTTGGGCAAGATAGGCCGAGTTGCGCCCCTCGCCGTCCGCAACACAAAGAACGCGCGTGCGCGGCGGGAACACCCCCGCATGTGCCACGAGAGCGGCGGCGGGATCCTTGCCAAAGAGGAAATCCGGCCGGTCGTAGCGCGTGTTCCAATCCATGATGCTCTCCTGTCGTGACGGCCGCCCGCTCGGACGAGACCGGATGCGGACCCGATCGATGACGCGCCGGGTGAGAGGAGGCCCGGACCTTGCCAGCGGCGCCGCACATTAATTCTGCTATTGGGGCCAAGACCCTAAGGGCAATCAGGGGGTGTGGCGCCCGGATTCGTCCCCGACGGACCTGTACGCACTCTTCCCTCGGACACCAGATATGGCATAGGGTATGGAAAACACCAACAAGAGCAGCACACCCATGCCTGATGATCTGTTGTCCGGCGCCGCACACGCCAGCTATGACGCGTCCTCCATCGAGGTGCTCGAGGGGCTGGAGCCTGTTCGAAAACGTCCGGGCATGTATATCGGCGGCACCGACGAGCGTGCGCTGCATCACCTCGTGGCCGAAGTGCTCGACAACGCGATGGACGAAGCCGTCGCGGGCCATGCAACGCGGATCGAGGTGGAACTCGGCACCGACGATACGGTGACGATCCGGGACAACGGGCGCGGCATTCCGGTGGATCCGCACCCGAAGTTTCCCGACAAGTCCGCGCTGGAGGTGATCCTCTGTACGCTCCATGCGGGCGGCAAGTTCTCCGGCAAGGCCTACCAGACCTCGGGCGGTTTGCACGGGGTGGGTGTTTCGGTGGTCAATGCGCTGTCCGATCACGTCCGCGTCGAGGTCGCGCGCAACCGCGAACTCTGGGTGCAGTCGTTCTCGCGCGGGATACCGCAGGGCCCGGTGGAGCAGGTCGGCCCAGCCCCGAACCGGCGCGGTACGACCGTGACGTTCCATCCCGACGCCGAGATTTTCGGATCGCACCATTTTCGCCCGGCGCGGCTCTTCAAGATGGCGCGCTCGAAGGCGTATCTCTTTTCCGGGGTCGAAATCCGCTGGAAATGTGCGCTGGACGACGGGGAGACGCCGACGGATGCCGTCTTTCACTTCCCCGGCGGGCTTGCCGACTACCTGCGCGAAACGCTCGGCGCGACAACCACTTATGCCGACAAGCCGTTCGCGGGGAAGGTCGAATTTTCCGGAAAATTCGGGGCACCCGGGTCGGTGGAGTGGGCGATCAATTGGACACCGTCGCGGGACGGGTTCATCCAGTCCTACTGCAACACGGTGCCGACGCCCGAGGGCGGCACCCATGAGCAGGGCTTCTGGGCGGCGATCCTGAAGGGCGTGAAGGCCTACGGGGAGCTCGCCAACAATCGCAAGGCCGCGCAGATCACGCGGGACGACCTGCTCACGGGCGGCTGCGCACTGGTGTCGTGCTTCATCTCGGAGCCGGAATTCGTCGGCCAGACGAAGGACAGGCTCGCCACGACTGAAGCGGCGCGCATGGTGGAAGGCGCGGTGCGGGACCGGTTCGACACGTGGCTCGCGGCGGATCCGAAGTCGGCGGGCGCGATCCTCGATTTCCTCGTGCTGCGTGCGGAGGAGCGGATCCGGCGGCGGCAGGAGAAAGAGACCGCGCGCAAGTCCGCCACCAAGAAGCTGCGTCTGCCAGGCAAGCTCGTGGATTGCACGGCCACGAACAGGGACGGCACGGAGCTTTTCATCGTCGAGGGCGACAGCGCGGGTGGCTCGGCCAAGGCCGCGCGACGGCGCGAGACACAGGCGCTCTTGCCGCTGCGGGGCAAGATCCTGAACGTGCTCGGGGCGGCGTCGTCGAAGCTGGGCACCAACGCCGAGATCTCGGACCTGACGCAGGCTCTGGGTACAGGGCTTGGCACCAAGTTCCGCCTCGATGACCTGCGCTACGACAAGGTCATCATCATGACGGATGCGGATGTCGACGGCGCGCATATCGCGGCGCTTCTGATGACGTTCTTCTATTCGCAGATGCGGCCGCTGATCGATGCGGGCCACCTCTACCTCGCCTGCCCGCCGCTTTACCGGCTCACGCAGGGCGCGAAGCGGGTCTACTGCCTCGACGAGGCGGAGCGGGACGCGTGGTTCGAAAAGGGGTTGGGCGGCAAGGGCAAGATCGACGTGAGCCGGTTCAAGGGCCTGGGCGAAATGGACGCCAAGGATCTCAAGGACACCACGATGAACCCGGACACCCGCCGCCTCATTCGCGTGTCGATCGACGAGGATCAGCCGGGCGAAACCGGCGATCTGGTGGAGCGGCTGATGGGCAAGAAACCGGAGCTGCGCTTCCAGTATATCTCGGAGAACGCCCGGTTCGTCGAAGAACTGGACGTCTGAGCACTTTTGGTCCGAGGAGATCCCATGCCCCGCACTGCCGTTTCCGCTCTGGCGCTGATCCTCGCGCTGCCTGTCCTGTCGGCCTGCGGAGGGGGCGGCAATGCGCCCTCCGCCCCCGTGACCACCGGGGCAGCCGTGGCGCCGACAGCGGCGTCGGTGCCGGGCGGTGCGAGCTCGGGATCGTTCGCCGGAACGGAGTGGGAAGCCCTGGCGCTTGGCGGTTCGGCGGTCACGTCCGCGCCCGCGCCGACGCTGAGCTTTGACAGATCCGGGCGGGTGAGCGCGTCGGGCGGATGCAACAGCTATTCTGGATCGGTGCGCGTGGGCTCAGGCGGCATCGCTTTTGACGACGCGTTCGCGGGTACGAGCCGCGCCTGCGCGGGCGATCTGGAGGCGCGCGACCGGCGTATGCTCAGCGCGTTGCAATCGGCGGCAACCTTCCGCGCGACAGGTGAGCGGCTGACCCTCTTCGATGCGTCCGGGAATACCGTGGCGTTGCTGTTGCCCGCGCTCTAGCGTCCGGCGGTGCCGCGCGGCTGAGGGTGTAGACCGTGGCGCAGGACGCGCGCCGCCATGGGGTGACGGGCTAGTCCGTGTCTTTGCCCAGCACGCGCGCGACCTCGGCGGCGAAATCCTCGCCGCGCCGCTCGAAGTTATCGTATTGATCGAAGCTCGCGGCGGCGGGGGCGAGGAGTACGGTGTCGCCGGGCTCGGCCTCGGCGGCCGCGCGGGCGACGGCGTGCGCCATCGTTCCGCAGACTTCCGACGGCAGATCCGGCCCGAGCCGCATGGCAAATCCGTCGGCCTCGCGCCCGATCACATAGGCCTTGAGGACGGATTCCGTTGCCCCGCGCAGCCCGTCGAAACCACCCTCTTTCTCGAGCCCTCCGCAGATCCACCGCACGCGGGTAAAGGCCGAAAGGGCCCGCGCCGCGGCCTCGACATTCGTGGCCTTGCTGTCGTTGACGAAGGCCACGCCGTTTGCCTCGGCGACGATCTGCGAGCGGTGCGGCAGCCCTGCGAACGAGCACAATGCCGCGCCGATGGTCTTCGGCCCGAGCCCGAGGGTCCGTGCCACGGCCCACGCGCAGCAGGCATTCTGGTGATTGTGGGCGCCCGGCAGCCCGCGGACATCGCGCAGATCCCAGGTGCCGATCTGACGCCCCTTGCGGTATTCCGAGAGCTGCCCCTTCCGCGCGAACACGCCCCAGCCCGGCCCCGTGAGCTTCGACCGGACCGAGACGCGGATCACGCGGTCGTCGCCCGGCGCGCTGGCCAACTGGCCGGCAAGGAACATGCCCTCGTCTTCGTCGACGCCGATCACGGCCCGGTCCGGCCCGCCTTCGGAAAAGAGCCTGCGCTTGGCGGCGAAATAGCCGCCCATCCCGCCGTGACGATCCAGATGATCCGGCGAGAGATTGGTGAAGACGGCGATGTCCGGGGTCAGCGCGCGGGCGAGCTCCGTCTGGTAGGACGACAGCTCCAGCACGACAACGCCGCCATCCTCGGGCGGGTCGATGTCCATCACGCCGCGCCCGATGTTGCCGGCCAACTGAACGGGGCGTCCGGCTTCTTCGAGGATGTGCGCGATCAGCGCGGAGGTGGTCGACTTGCCGTTCGAGCCGGTGACGGCGACGATGCGCGGCGCGCGGTCGAAGCTGTCCCATGCGTCCGTCGCGATGGAGCGGAAGAAGAGGCCAATGTCGTTGTCCACCGGTACCCCGGCGGCGAGGGCCGCTGCGATGGCGGGGTGCGGCTGCGGGTAGAGATGCGGGATCCCGGGGGAGACGATGAGCGTCGAGATATCGTCAAACGATTGAGGCAAGGTCAGATCGTGCAGGGCAAAGCCCTCGGCTTCGGCGCGCTCGCGCGCCGGGGCACCGTCATCCCAGCAGATCGGCGTGGCACCACCCGCCTGAAGCGCCCGGGCGGCAGAGAGGCCGGAGCGGCCGAGACCCAGCACGCCGACGCGTTCCCCGGCATGCCCCCACGCTTCGATCATGCTCCGCCCCCTACGATTGACCGCCTTGGTGGGTATGCCACGGGTGCACCCGGCGCAAGCTGCCCCGGCACCGGACACGCGAAGGGCCCGGATGCGATCTCCGCGCTGCGGCCCGCTATCCTGCCGAACCGTCAGGGTAGATGACGCCGGTCTGGCTGGCGACGCGGGTGTAGTGCTCGATCCTGCGGTGGCGCTTGAAGTCGAAGATCGTGGATTTGCCGAACGCGGTCGCATCCATATCGCACGGGTGGACGATGAGCTCGTCGCCCTCGGTTTCGGCCTTCGCCACGACCTCGCCCTCCGGGTCTACGATCACAGAACCGGCGATCAGTGGGTTGCCGTCTTCCACGCCGCCCTTGGCGACGGAGACGACCCATGTCGCGTTCTGGTAGGCTCCGGCCTGCACCGAGAGCTGGGAGTGAAAGAGCCGCTGCTCTGAGCCTTCCGAGGCGTTCTGCGAGTTCACCGCGGGCGTGTTGTAGCCCAGGACGACCAGCTCGACCCCCTGCAGACCCATCTCGCGGTAAGCCTCGGGCCAGCGGCGGTCGTTGCAGATCAGCATCCCCATCCACGTGTCGAGATTGCGAAAGACCGGGAAGCCGAGATCGCCGGGCAGGAAGTATCGCTTTTCGAGGTGCTGGAAAGCGCGGTTAGGATCCCACTCGCTGTGCCCGGGCAGGTGGACCTTGCGGTACTTGCCGACGATCTGCGCTGCCGCGTCGGTCATGATCTGGGTGTTGAAGTGCTGGCCATCGGGCGTGAGCTCCGCATAGCCGAGGGAGATCGCGATCCCAAGCTCGGCGGCGCGGTCGAAGAGCGGGGCGGTGGCTGGGCCCGGCATTTCGCTTTCGAACCACGTGTCGACCTCGGCGGGATCCTCCATCATCCAGCGCGGAAAGAACGTGGTCAGGCAGAGCTCGGGATAGACAACGAGCGTGCAGCCGGCACGGGCGGCCTCCTCGAGGAGCGCCAGCATCCGTGCGACGACGTCCTCGCGGCTTTCGGCCTTCTGGATGGCGCCCATCTGGGCGGCTCCGATCACAATCTCACGCATCAACGGGTTCCTCTTGGCTCAGGCCCTGTGCAGGGCCTCGAAAAACGGGCGCGCGCTCGTGGCGTGCGGCAGGGCGCGCGTCAGGTCCCAGACCTTGTGCGCGGCGGGTTCGGGCCAGCTGCGGGTGGCGAGGCTCATGAACTTCGCTTCAATGTCGGCCTCGGGATAGGGATCCGCCCAGTCGCCCCTGTTCGTCTCGGTCTCGGCGCGGAGCACGCGCCCGTCGGTCAGCCGCAGCTCGATCCGGGCGGGGCGGCGAGCGGGGAGCATCCCCGTCAGGGCCGGGTCCTCGACCACGTCGACGCGGGCGGCCAGCGCGGCGATGTCCTCGCGCCCGACCTTGTCGACCGCGAAGCTCGCCACGCCGGTGCTCCCCGTGACGAGCGCGGTGGCCATCGCGAAGGGGACGGAGAACTTCGCCGCGAGCATATTGCGCGGGGCGGGATCGCTCAGCTCCGCAGCCAGCGCGTAGGTTTCGACGGTGATGCCTGCGACGCTATCGGGCCTGATCTCTTCGGTTGCGGTCAGGGTCGCGAGCGCGTCGAGCGCGGCGTGGTTGAAGCGGCAGCAGGAGTGCATCTTGAAGTAGTTGCGCTCGACCTCCCAGCGCTCGCCCAGCGCATCGGTGAGAGCATCCGCGGCAAAGCCTTCGGAGACGACGCGCCCGAAGACCTGTCCGACTCCATCGACATCTCCGCTGAAGCCGCTGTGGATCAGGTCGCCTGTCAGCACACCCATTTGGTTGGCGACGCCGGTGTAGAGGTTTCGCACCGTCCCGCCCTCGAGCATCGTGCGGCGCGACGTGGCGAGCGACAGGCTGGCGGCGACGTTGAGCGCCTCGTGCATGGCCGCGGCGTCGGCGCCCTGAAGCCGCGCGACGGCGCTCGCGGCGCAAAGCGTGCCCCATGTCCCGTGCGGATGCATCGAGGGGCGCAGCAGTGTCGCGGTGCCGACGCGGGCGCCCGTTTCGTAGCCCAGCGCAATGGCGGCGAGCAGGTCCGGCCCGGAGATATCGTGCGGCGCGACGGCGAGTGCTGCGGGGATCGTGTGCATCCCCGGATGCCCCTTGGAGAACTGGTTGCCCTCGTCCATCTCCAGCGTGGTGCCGGCGGTGCCGTTCAGAAGCGCGGCGGTGCCCGGCGCGCGGGTCTCCCCGGCGCCGATCACGACGGCATCGCCCGGGGCGGATTGCCGTTCTGTGAGCGCGCGCACGTCGTCTTCGGCAGCGCCCCCCGCGATCGCTCCGATCGAATCGGCGAGGATCAGGGCCGTCTTGTCGAGGGCAGACGGGGGGATGGCAGCAGGCGTCGTCTCGGCCGCGAAGGCGGCGAGGGTCGTCAGCGCACCATGATCGGTGCCGCGATGCGTATCGGGCATCTTGTATCCCCTGCGGTGTTTTGGTTGCTTCGATCTTGGCGCGGGTCAGGCGCAGGTGCAAGCAAGCGAGGTGGCGACATGAAGCGGGTTCTGGTGATCGTCCCCTTCCCGATGAGCGACGAGAACCGCGCCAAGCGTGCGGCACAGCTCGACGCGGTGGAGCTTGGCCCCGGCATCGAGTTCGTCTTCGAGAGCGTCCGCGCGGCGCCGAAAAACTACGTCAGCGCGTCGGACATGGTGCTTGCGGAGTTCGGCGCCTACGAGGCCGGGCTCGAGGCCGAGCGGCGCGGGTTCGATGCCGTCTGCATCGACACGATGTCCGATTCCGGGCTCGCCGCGCTGAGGGCGGAGCTGACGATCCCGGTAATCGGCCCGGGGCGGGCGTCCGTCTTGATGGCGATGATGCTGGGGCACCGCTTTTCGATCATTGCGATGTGGCCGCACTGGCAGCACCTTTACCGCAAGGTGCTGGGCGAGCTTGGCGTGGCGGGGCACTGCGCCTCGATCCGCTGGATCGACACCGTGCCGAACAACCAGAGCCTGATGGGGGACAAGGCCGAAGAGACCTACGCCGCCCTGACAGACGCGGCCCAGCGGGCGATCGACGAGGATGGCGCCGATGTCATTCTTCTCGGCTCCACCACGATGCACGAAGCCCACGCCCACATGGCCGCACGTCTCCCCGTGCCGGTCATCAACCCCGGCCCGCTTACCTACAAACTCGCGGAAACCGTGCTGGGCCTTGGCCTCAGCCATTCCAAGAACGCCTATCCTGCCTCTCCGGCGCCGCGCGACGCTCTTGTGCACGCGATGCTGGATGCAGCCGAGACCGTGCGGGACGAGCCCTGACACGGATTCGCCGATGCGCGGCAGCGGGTGCTAGCGGCGGACCGTCGTCGAGCCGCCCGCCACACCGAACTCCGCCGTCCCGGAAATGGAGATCCCGGGCTCCGGTCGATCCCTGTCATCTTCGGGCGGCATGGGCGGGCCATCCACCCCACAGGCCGTCAAACCAACAAGCGCGCAGAGCACTACAAACTTTCGCATCATCCCAAACTCCTAAAACCCGAGCCGAACACCGCCACGCCCGATCCCGACGCGCAGGGCTCCGCCCCCTGGCCGAACGGACGCGGAGGCCCCTCCGGTCCCGACACTGACAGACGCGTTGGGCTGGTTCACGACATCGACCCGCGCCCCCACGTCTCCATTCGTATTGACACCGGCGCTGACGCGACCGGTCTCCACACCCACACCACCCGCGACGCCACCGTCCGACCCGACAGAGACACCGCCCGTCGGCGTGCAGCCCAGAACCAGCCCGAGAGCACAGATGAGCACGGCGGCGCGAACGCGGCCCTGCACGCTGCGGGCCCGTCGCGGTGCGTCGGTCTGCGTCTCCCGCAAGGCCCACGGATCAGCGGCACCCCGGTGCTTCTGGCTGAAGCGCACAGGCGCTTCGTTACTTGCGAGATGGCCGCGCGCTATCAAGCTTCTTTCACCTCAAGCCGCTCTTTCCAGTGTGCAATCTGCCGCCGGACCTGGCTCGGCGCCGTGCCGCCGTAGCTCACCCGGCTCGCAACGGAGTTTGCCACGCCCAGCACCGAATAGACATCCTCCGTCAGCTTGGGATGTGCGGATTGCAGCTCATCGAGCCCCAGATCCGGCAGATCCACTCCCTTCGCCTCGGCAAGCGCAACAAGCGCGCCTGTGACATGGTGCGCCTCGCGGAAAGGCAGCCCGGCCTCGCGCACCAGCCAGTCCGCCAGATCGGTGGCGGTCGAAAAGCCGGAGCTCGCGGCGGCTTCGAGCGCGTCGCTGTTAGCGGTCATGTCAGATACCATCCCGGCCATCGCCGCAAGCGCGAGCATCAGGTGATCCGCCGCGTCGAAGGTCTGCTCCTTGTCCTCCTGCATATCCTTCGAATAGGTCAGCGGCAGCCCCTTCATCACCGTCAGAAGCGCGACATTGGCGCCAAGGATCCGTCCGATCTTGGCCCGGATTAGCTCCGCGGCGTCCGGGTTCTTCTTTTGCGGCATGATCGAAGAGCCGGTCGACCAGCGGTCCGACATTGTAACAAACCGGAACTGCGCCGAAGACCAGATCACGAGCTCTTCGGCAAGGCGCGACAGGTGCATCGCACAGATCGATGCCGCGGCGAGGAACTCCAGCGCGAAATCCCTGTCCGCCACCGCATCGAGCGAGTTCGCCATCGGACGGTCGAACCCGAGCGCCTCGGCCGTCATCTCCCGGTCGATCGGGAACGACGTGCCCGCGAGCGCCGCCGCCCCGAGCGGGCACTCGTTCATGCGCGCCCGCGCATCGGCAAACCGGGATACATCGCGCCCCAGCATCTCGACATAGGCCAGCATGTGATGGCCCCAGGTCACCGGTTGCGCGGTCTGCAGATGGGTGAAGCCCGGCATGACCCACCCGGCCCCGGCCTCCGCCTGCCCCAGAAGCGCGCGCTGCACCGCCGCCACACCCTCGATCGCGGCGTCGCACTGATCGCGCACCCAGAGCCGGAAATCCGTCGCCACCTGGTCGTTGCGCGACCGCGCCGTGTGCAGGCGCCCCGCGACGGGGCCGATCAGCTCGGTCAGACGGGCTTCCACGTTCATGTGGATGTCCTCGAGCGCGGTCGAAAACGCAAAGGATCCGCCCTCGATCTCTGACAAGACCGTGAGCAGCCCTTCCCGAATGGTCTCAACCTCCGAGGTTTCGAGTATACCGGTCGCGCCGAGCATCGCGGCATGGGCGCGGGATCCGGCGATGTCCTGCGGGGCGAGGCGCTGGTCGAACCCGATGGACGCGTTGATCGCTTCCATGATCGCGTCGGGGCCAGCGGCAAATCGGCCGCCCCACATGGCGTTCGACCCTCCGTCAGGCGGGGTCGGCGCGGATTTCGAGCTCGGATCGGGCATAAGAACCGCCTTCGGGCAAAGGAAAGGAAGAGGCAACATGACGCGCACCTTGGCGGCAGCGATGTATCTGGGACTTGCGGTTTTGACCAGTGCGGCAGGAACGTCCTCCGCACGCGCCGATGACGCGCCTTCCTACGATGTCGCAGCACTCGAAGCCCTGCGGGAGGGCGACATGAAAAAACTGATCTTCACCCGGAGCCCGGATGTGCTCCCGGAGGTCGAGCTTGTCGATGGCGCGGGCGCGCCGATCTCCCTGGATGCGTACCGCGGCCAATGGATCGTGCTGAATTTCTGGGCTACCTGGTGCGCGCCCTGCCGCGTCGAGATGCCCATGCTTTCCAACCTGCAATCCCATTTCGAGGGCCAGCCCGTCTCCGTGGTGACCGTCGCCACCGGGCGCAATTCGCCCCAGGGCATCGCCCGCTTCTTCGACGAGATCGCCGTCGACAACCTGCCGGACTACCAGGATCCAACGCAGGCACTCGCCCGCTCCATGGCCGTCCTTGGTCTGCCCATCACCGTGATCGTCGATCCCGAAGGCCACGAGATCGCCCGCCTGCGCGGCGATGCCCACTGGGACAGCCCAAGCGCCATCGCCATCCTCGAAGCGCTGGCCGCCGGCAGCTGACGCGCCCCTTCATCTTGGCCCAAATACCTCCGCCGGAGGCGCCACCACAGCGCAAACCGAGCGGCCCCACGCATGGCACGCAAAGCCCGCCTTCCCTTGCGCTAGCGTGTCAGGCGGGCCACCTCATGGTACCGGAAGCAACCGGCGGTGTGGTCGTTGACCATGCCGACGGCCTGCATGAACGCATAGACGATCGTCGGGCCGACGAATCGGAACCCTTTTGCCTTCAGGTCCTTAGAGATCTGCTGCGAGAGCGGCGTCTGGGCCGGCACCTCGGCCAGTGACTGCCAGTCATTCTGGATCGGCGCGCCATCGACCCGGTCCCACAGGTAGCTGCTGAAGCCGGATGCGCTCTCGATCTCGCACCAGGCGCGCGCGTTGCCGATCGTCGCCTCGATCTTGCCGCGATGCCGGACGATGCCCGCGTCCAACAGAAGCCGCGTCACGTCTTCCTCGCCCCAGGATGCAAGCGTCGCAGGCTCGAATCCGGCAAACGCGGCGCGGAAATTGTCGCGCTTCTTCAGGATCGTGAGCCAGGACAGTCCGGCCTGGAAACCGTCGAGTGTCAGCTTTTCGAAGAGCGCGCGCCCGTCATACTCCGGCACCCCCCACTCGGTATCATGGTAGGCCTCGTAGATCGGATCCTGCCCCACCCAGCCGCACCGCTCCATCTCACCACCCCGCCTGTCTCGATCGAGTTTCATTCAAATTGGAACAAAACAGGAAAATACACCAGCCCTTAACGGTAGGTTGCTAGTGCTACCTGCAACGACACCGTCGCTATCGGAAAGCTCGAGGATGGCTCAACACAATCGCAACGGCCCGCCGCCAGGCGACGCGGGAAAAGCGCACTCACCGGCCGGCGTTGCCGGAACCCCGCTCGATGCCGCCGTTTCCATGCGCGATTCGGACATCCTGGACATGGTCCAGCGCGCGCTGGAGCGGCGCGATGTGGTGTTGGCCTACCAGCCCATCGTGGACGCGCGGAACCCGAGTCGCGTGGCCTTTTACGAAGGCCTCTTGCGCGTGCTGGACGATACCGGGCGGATCATTCCGGCCAGCGAGTTCATCGGCGCCTGCGAGACGCGCGAAATCGGCCGCATTCTCGATGTCGTCGCGCTGGAGGCGGGGCTGCAAGCGCTCGCGGCCGCGCCATCCCTGCGCCTCTCGATCAACATGTCGGCCCGCTCCATCGGCTACCCGCGCTGGATGGAAACGCTCAACCGGCACCTGGGGCAGGAATCCGGCCTTGGGGAGCGCCTGATCATCGAGATCACGGAGAGCTCGGCCATCCTGCTGCCCGAGATCGTGTCGTCCTTCATGGCCGATCTGCAGATGCGTGGCATCGCCTTCGCGCTCGACGACTTCGGATCGGGCTACACCTCGTTTCGCTACCTGCGGGACTTCGATTTCGATATCCTGAAGATCGCCGGCGAATTCGCGAAAGACGTGGCAAGCTCTCCCGACAACCGCACCCTGTTCGAAGCGCTCGTGTCCATTGCACGCCATTTCGACATGTTTACCGTGGCGGAAGGGGTCGAGCGGGCCGAGGACGCGGCGCTTCTATCAAGTATCGGGGTCGACTGCATGCAAGGCTATGTCTTCGCCGCCCCCAGCATCCGCCCGCCCTACGCGCACACCTCCCGCGAAGCGGCACGCTAAGCGCGCAAAAGGGGCGGGAACCGCGGGGATGTATCAGGGCGCGGTGGCTCCGGCCGAGGCCTGCGCCTCAAATGTTTTCCGGCTGGGGCATCCCAAGCACGTGGAACCCGCCATCGACACGAACGATCTCGCCCGTCGTACAAGCCCCATAGTCCGACGCGAGGTAGACCGCGGTACCGCCAACAGCCTCGAGGGTCGCGTTCGCACGCAGCGGCGCGTTCGTTTCCGTCATCCGGAACGTCTTGCGCGCGCCACCGATGGCCGCCCCGGCCAGCGTCTTCATCGGGCCGGGCGAAATCGCGTTCACCCGTATCCCCTCCGGCCCGAGATCGTTGGCGAGATAGCGCACGGTGGATTCCAGCGCGGCCTTCGCCACCCCCATGACATTGTAGTAGGGCGTGACGCGGTTGGACCCCTGATACGTCAAGGTGAGCACTGTGCCACCCTCCGGCATCAGCTCCGATGCGCGGCGTGCGACGTCGATCAGCGAGAAGCACGAGATCGACAGGGAATGTGTGAAGTTCCCGCGCGTCGTATTGATGAAGCGACCTGCCAGCTCCGCCTTGTCGGAAAACGCGATCGCATGGACGAGGACATCGAGCGTCCCCCACTTCGCTTTCACGTCCGCGAAGGCGGCATCGAGGGAGGCATCATCCGTGACGTCCACATCGAAGAGGAGGTCGGAGTCAACGGTTTGCGCCAACGGCCGGACACGCTTTTCGAAGGCGTCGCCCTGGTAAGTGAAGGCGAGTTCGGCGCCTTCGGCATGCATGGCCTTGGCGATACCCCACGCGATGGAGCGATCGTTTGCCACGCCCATGACAAGGCACTTCTTTCCACGCAAGAGCTCCGGCATCGTTCAGTCCCGCAATTTGGAGAGGAGCATCGACCCGTTCGTACCGCCGAACCCGAAACTGTTCGTCATGACCGTGTCGAGCCCCGCATTTTCGACAGTTTCCGTCGCGATTTCATGGGGCTTGAGCGCGGGATCAAGGGTTTCGACGTTGATTGAGGGGGCAATGAAGTCGTTCTGGAGCATCAACAGGCAATAGATCGCCTCTTGCGCACCCGTCGCCCCCTGGCTGTGGCCCGTCATCGACTTGGTGGATGAAATCGGAGGCGCCGTCTCACCGAAGACGCGACGCACGGCCTCGACCTCGCCGACATCGCCCACCGGCGTGGAGGTGCCATGCGCGTTGATGTAGCTGACGCTGCGGCCCTCGGGCAGTGTCTTGAGCGCGCCGCGCATCGCCCGCTCGCCGCCCTCGCCCGACGGCGCCACCATATCATGGCCATCCGAGGTCGCCGAGAACCCGGTCACTTCGGCGTAGATCTTCGCGCCCCGCGCCTGCGCGCGCTCCAGGCTTTCAAGGACGACCATGCCCCCGCCGCCGGCAATCACGAAGCCGTCGCGATCCGCATCGAACGCACGCGAGGCGCGCGCGGGCGTGTCGTTGTACTTGGACGACATCGCGCCCATCGCGTCGAAGAGGCAGGACAGGGTCCAATCGAGCTCTTCGCCGCCGCCCGCGAACATCACATCCTGATTTCCGAGCGCCACTTGGCCCGCGGCCATGCCGATGCAATGCAAAGATGTCGAGCAGGCCGACGTGATCGAGAAGTTCATCCCCTTGATCTGGAAGGCGGTCGCGAGATTGGCCGACACCGTCGACGACATGCACTTGGGTACCGCAAACGGGCCGATCCGCTTGGTAGCGCCAGATTTCAGCACTGTTTGATGCGCCGCGAACATCGCCGAGGTGGAGGGCCCGCCCGACCCGGCGATCAGACCCGTCATCGGGTCCGACACGTCCGCCTCGGTCAGCCCGGCATCCACGATCGCCTGCTCCATCGACATGTAGGCGTAGGCCGCGCCCGGCCCCATGAAGCGCAGCGTCCGCTTGTCGATATGCTCGGCCGGATTGACCTTGAGGGTTCCGGCGATCTGGCTGCGAAATCCGTGCTCAACCATCGCATCGACGGTCTCGACGCCCGATGCGCCCGCGCGCAGGGCCGACGTGACCTCGGATGCGGCGTTGCCGATGGGTGAGACAATCCCGAGACCGGTGACGACGACGCGGCGCATGGGCGCACTCCTTGTTATCTGTCCGAGGCGGCTGTCAGCTCTCCGACAGGGCCACCTTCATGTCCTTGACCCGGTAGATCTCTTCACCGTCGGCCTCAACCCGGCCGTCCGCGACGCCCATGGTCAGCCGGCGGCTCTGCACCGCCTTGGTGAAATCAACGTGATAGGTCAGCATCTTGCGGTCCGGGCGCACCATCCCGGTCAGCTTCACCTCGCCCACGCCGAGGGCATAGCCGCGCCCTGTCCAGCCGCGCCAGCCGAGGTTGAAACCGGTGAGCTGCCAGAGCCCGTCAAGCCCGAGACACCCCGGCATGATCGGATTTCCGGCGAAGTGACAGTCAAAAAACCATAGCTCCGGCTGGATATCGAACTCGGCCCGCACATGGCCCTTTCCATGGGCGCCGCCGTCGTCGGAGATGTCCGTGATCCGGTCCATCATCAGCATCGGAGGCTCGGGAAGCTGCGCATTGCCGGGGCCAAACAGCTCGCCGCGCGCACACGCCAAAAGCGCCTCTTTGTCGAAGCTGGTCGGGTAGTCGGCCATTGGGGCGCTGTCCTTACGATTGATCTGCCTAAGCTGCGCGTCTCTATCATCGGGCTTTGCGGGCGTGCAAGGGCAAGCCAGCGCACGGCGCACGCGCGCATTTGACGGCAAGGGGGGCAAAACGTCCCAGTTCCGAGCGAGATTGCGACCTGTTTTCATTTGAAAGTGGGCCGCAAGATGCCATATGTAGAAGGCAATGGCCAAGGACGAACACACCATGGATGCGCGCGCGCACGCCCGCGGGTCCAAGTGGCTCGGGCGGGGAAACCTCCGCCCGACGCGGCAACGCCTTGTGCTGGCGGCACTGCTCGTCGGCGACGGGAAAGACCGGCACGTCACGGCCGAGAGCCTCTTTGATGCAAGCCGCGACAGCGGTGAGAAGGTCTCGCTCGCGACCGTGTACAACACGCTGCGCGCCTTCTGCGACGCCGGGTTGATGCAGGAAATCACCGTCGACGGCACGAAGAGCTACTTCGATACCCGGATGGATGATCACCCGCATTTCTACTGGGAAGACACCCACGCACTGACCGATGCGCCCGCCGAACAGCTCAAGATTTCCGAGCTGCCGGAGCCACCGGAGGGCGCCGAGATCAGCAAGGTGGATGTGGTCATCCGCCTGCGCCGGCGCTGAACAACCGGCGCATCACGCTTTCGCACATCAGGCTCACGCATCGGGAAACGCCGCAGACAGGGCGATCTCGACCATTTCGGCAAAGCCGGACTGGCGGGACGCGGAATCCAGCGCTTCGCCCGTGAGTAGATGATCGGACACGGTGAGCACCGCGAGGGCGCGGCGTCCGTGGCGCGCTGCCACCGTGTAGAGCTCTGCCGCCTCCATCTCGACAGCGAGCACACCGTGCCGGGTCATTTCAGCGTTGAGGTCGGGCCGCTCGTCGTAGAACACGTCGGAGCTGTAAATGCCGCCGACATGCGTGCGCGCCCCGATCCGCCTCGCCGCGGCCACGGCATTTTCCAGCAGGGTGTAGTCGGCGCAGGGGGCGAAGCCGAGCTCCCGGAAGATCCCGCTCGACGGCGTAGACATCGACGAACAAGTCATCGCGATGATGACGTCGCGCAGTGCCACGTCTTCCTGCATGGCTCCTGTCGAGCCGATGCGGATGAGCTGCTGGGCACCGTAGTCCCGGATCAGCTCGTTGGCATAGATCGAAAGTGACGGCATGCCCATGCCGGAGCCGTGGATAGACACGCGGTTGCCGCGCCATGTACCGGTGAAGCCAAGCATGCCGCGCACCTCGTTCACGCACACCGCGTCCTCGAGGAAGGTCTCCGCGGCCCATTTTGCCCGCAGGGGATCGCCCGGCATCAAGACGGTTTCCGCGATCTCGCCGGGCTTGGCTCCGATATGGACGGTCATGGGATTTCCTTTCTTGCACCCGCAAGCTCCGCAAAGCTATGCCGTGCCATGGGTACAGCGAGTAACGCGACGATGAAACTGCCGAAGCATCTTTCCCTCTGGGGCTCAGCCACGATACTCGCTATGGGCACCGCTGCGATCGGTATCGCAGAGCCCTATGATGATCCGCAGGAATACGCGCTGGTGGTGGCGCTCTTCGAGCAGTTGCAGCCACGATCCTTCGAACTCGGGGTCGAGCTTTGCGGCTACATCGTTGAAGATGCGTCAGAAAATTTGCGCGTGACGGGCCCGTTCGTGGGCGAGCCTTCGAGCTGTGCCGCCCCCTGGCCGCTCTGGGGCGATCCGGTTGCGTCATGGCATACGCACGGCGCGTATGATCCGGACTCGTACAACGAGCTTCCGTCGGACATCGACGTTGACGCGGATGCTGATGAAGAGGTGGACGGCTGGGTTGGAACGCCGGGTGGCCGGCTCTGGCACGTTGATGGAGATACGCGCTCTGTCATCCTGGTGTGCGGCCGGGGATGCCTGCCGTCAGACCCGAACTACGAGCCCGCCAATACAGGCGAGCTCGAAGAGTTTTACGACTACGAGGATCTGTTGGAGCGCCTCGAGGAATAGGCGCGCTGCCCCATGAGCGAAGGGCCGCGCTTGCGGGCCTAGAGCGCGAGCGTCTCCAGCGAAACGCCCTCGGCTTCAGCGTCCTTCACCCATTGCGGGCGGCGGCCACGGCCAGACCACGTCTGGGAGGGGTCCTTCGGATTGCCGTATTTCGGCGGATTCTTCGCACCGCTTGCTCTGGCCTTCGCCTTGCCCGACGAAACGCCGAGCTCGGCCAGCGAGAACCCATGCGCCTTTGCAGCATCCTCAGCCGCCTTGAGCGCTGCCTTGCGCTCCCGATCTTCCAGCGACGATAGCATCTTGTCGACCTGCTTGCGCAGCTTCAACAGATCGTCCCGAGACATTTTCTCGAGGTCTTTCGTAAGGTCTTTCGGCATTTTTCTCTCCCGACGTTGCGGATTAGGCTCCTAAAGGAAAAATGCTGCGATGCAATTACCCTTTTTTGGTAATCATGCGTTTGTTGCGTTACTCAGCGGCAACCTGCTCAGGATCGGCGAGCGTGACGATATCGCCCATAATCCTGTTCAGTTCGAAATCCTTCGGGGTGTAAACGCGCGCAATACCCATGGCCAACAGGGCTTGCGCGTCATCGTCCGGAATTATCCCACCCACGATAACTGGAATGTCACCCAGCCCAGACGCCCGCAGCTTCGCCATCAGATCTCTCATCAGCGGCATGTGGCTGCCCGAAAGGATAGAGAGCCCAATCACGTTGGGCCGCTCGCGCAGGGCCGCTTCGACGATCTCGTCGGGGGTGAGCCGAATGCCCTCGTAGTCGATTTCCATTCCGCAATCACGGGCGCGGAATACGATCTGCTCCGCCCCATTCGAATGGCCATCGAGCCCCGGCTTGCCCATCATGAACTTGAGGCGCTGTCCAAGTCGCTGGGAAACGGCGTCGACCCGGTCCCGGATATCGTCCAGCCCCTCCGTCTTGTTCGATGGGTTGCGCGAAACGCCGGTCGGGCCGCGGTACTGGCCAAACGCCGCCCGCATCACCCCGGCCCATTCCCCGGTCGTGACCCCCGCCCGTGCCGCCGCAATCGACGCGGGCATGACGTTCTCGCCGGTATCCGCAACCAGGCGCAGCTCCGCAAGCGCCGCCTCGACAGCGGCCCCGTCGCGCGCGTCCCGCCACTCCCGCAGCCGACCGATCTGCTCGGCCTCGACAGCCGGATCGACGACCATGATCCCACCCTCTTCATCCACGAGGGGAGAGGGCTCCCCTTGCGTGAACTTGTTGACACCGACGACCACGGTCTCGCCCTTTTCGATCCCGTTGACGCGATCGGCATTGGCGTTCACGAGTTGCGCCTTCATGTACTCGATCGCCCCCATCGCGCCGCCCATGGCATCGATATTGCCCAGCTCGGCCCGGGCGCCGTCCTTCAACGCTTCAACCTTGCGATCCACCGCCGGATTGCCATCAAAGAGATCGTCGTATTCGAGAAGGTCCGTTTCGAATGCGAGGATCTGCTGCATCCGCAATGACCATTGCTGATCCCATGGGCGCGGCAAACCCAGCGCTTCGTTCCAGGCCGGCAGTTGAACCGCTCTGGCGCGCGCCTTCTTGGAAAGCGTTACGGCGAGCATCTCCAGCAATATCCGGTAGACGTTGTTTTCAGGCTGTTGCTCCGTCAATCCAAGCGAATTGACCTGAACACCGTAGCGAAACCGCCGAAACTTCGGGTTTTCGACGCCATACCGCTCCCGCGCAATCTCATCCCAGAGATCGACGAATGCGCGCATTTTGCACATTTCCGTTACAAAACGAATGCCCGCGTTTACGAAGAAGGAAATCCGCCCGACGAGAATGGGGAAATCCTCTTCGGGGACTTTCTCGCGCAGATCGTCGAGAACGGCCGTCGCCGTCGCCAGCGCGAAGGACAGTTCCTGCTCTGGCGTCGCCCCGGCCTCCTGGAGGTGATAGGAGCACACGTTCATCGGGTTCCATTTCGGAACCTCGCGATAGCAATAGGCCGCAACATCGGTAATGAGCCGCAAGGACGGCTTGGGAGGACAGATATAGGTGCCGCGGCTCAGGTACTCCTTGATCAGGTCGTTCTGCACCGTCCCCTGCAGCTTCGAAACTTCGGCCCCCTGCTCTTCCGCCACCGCGATATAAAGCGCCAGCAGCCACGGCGCGGTCGCGTTGATCGTCATCGAGGTGTTCATCTGCTCGAGCGGGATGTCGTCGAAGAGCGTACGCATGTCGCCCAGATGGGCCACCGGCACACCGACCTTGCCGACCTCACCCCGCGCCAGCTCGTGGTCGCTGTCGTACCCCGTCTGGGTCGGCAGATCGAACGCGACAGAGAGGCCCGTTTGCCCCTTCGCAAGATTGGTCCGGTAAAGCGCATTGGAGGCCTGGGCGGTCGAATGCCCGGCATAAGTCCGGAAAAGCCACGGCCGGTCCCGCTCCCGCGCCTGCTCTGACGCCTGCACTACATCGGTCATCTCGTCCTCCGGGATCCTGCGCAATAATCTTTCGCTTGACGCCACATAGAGCTAACAATCTGCCGTTGTCAACGCGCCGCAGCGCAGCAATCCCCAATAGCGCGTGCCCGCATGCACCAAACAACATGTCAAGCGCCACACCGTTTCCGCCGACGCCGCCGCCGGCCCCTTCATCTTGGCCTAAATACCTCCGCCGGAGGCGTCCAACACCCACCACCAATTCCACCCCCAGCCCATTGCCGCGCGCGGCACCACCTGTCACCTTCCAGCCATGACGACCGAGATCATCCTGCCGCTCTGGGCACTCATCCTGATCCTGGCCTTCGCAGCGGTCACGTTTGCGTCGCACTTCCTCTTTCCCTCGGTCCGCTGGTTCTTCCGGCGCCGGGCCGAGCGGGTGGTGGCCGAGGTCAACAAGCGCCTCGACACACCGATCCAGCCGTTCAAGCTGGCGCGCCGCCACGACATGGTCATGCGGCTCAGCTACGACAGCGACGTCATGCGCGCCGTGCAAGAAGAAGCCCGGAATGCCGGCATCCCGGAAAACGTGGCCTTCGAGCAGGCCCAGCGCTATGCCCGCGAGATCGTGCCCGCGTTTTCGGCGGCCACCTATTTCGGCTTCGGCATCCGCGTCGCCCGCCTGCTCTCGAATGCGCTCTACGACGTCCGGGTCGAGGTGACGGACGAGACCTCGCTGCGCGCGCTGCCGCCCGATGCCACCGTGGTCTTCATCATGAACCATCGCTCGAACATGGATTATGTGCTCGTCACCTACCTTGTGGCCGAACGCTCCGCCCTGTCCTACGCGGTCGGAGAATGGGCCCGCGTCTGGCCAATGCGGGCTCTTGTCCGCTCGATGGGCGCGTATTTCATCCGCCGCAAGCCCCCCGGGAGCCTCTATCGACAAGTCCTCGCGCGCTACGTTCAGATGGCGGCGGAGGCCGGGGTCAGCCAGGCGCTCTTTCCCGAAGGTGGGCTGTCGCTCGACGGGCACCTGATGCCGCCGAAGGTCGGCATCCTCTCCTATATCCGGACGGCGGAGGCCAGCGGCCGGCCCATTGTCTATGTTCCTGTCGCGCTCAATTACGATCGGGTGCTCGAAGATCGCGTCCTCGTGGCGGCCGACCAGGCCGGCGAGCGCCGCTTCCGGGCGCGCGTCCCGACCATTCTGGGCTTTACGCTCAAGATGCTCGGCCTGCGTCTGCGCGGGCGGTTTCGGCGGTTTGGTCGGGCCTGCGTCGCTTTCGGCAAGCCGATCCTGCCGAGTGAGATGCCGGACGACGTCAGTGATCTTGCCACGGAGCTGATGCACCGGATCGCGCAGGCCATGCCGCTGCCTCCCTTCCCGCTCCTCGCCGCGGCCCTGACCGAGGCGGAGGGCCCGCTTCCACGCACCGAGTTGGTCAATGCCGTGGCTGCCCGCACGCGGGCGACTGCTGAAGAAGCCGAGGCTCTTGTGGCCGAGGGCCTCGCCATGGCACGGCTCCGCGGGCTGGTGCGGGAGGGGCCGGACGGCATTTCGATCAGCGTCGGGCAGGCGCCGCTTCTGGCCTATTATGCCGCCTCTGTCGCGCCTCCGGGCCCGGAGGCGCGGATCGAGGCTCCACGGGGCGCAAGGCAGGTCAAATCCCTGATCTCACGCAACGATCAGTCGGAAGACCCGCCCCAACGCTCTAGATCAGACGCATCCGCGACATAAAATTACATCTCGCAGCCGTTTGAGATTGCATTGTTGCGCTGGGCACCCTAGGTACCGCACAGCAGCATTGATTCTGCATTGCGGCGAAGATGAGGACAGGAGGCATTCATGGCGCTCGACATCAACACGGATACGCCCACCTACGATGCACCCGAGAAGGAGCTCTACGAGGTCGGCGAGATGCCCCCAATGGGCTACGTGCCACCCAAGATGCACGCCTGGACGATCCGCAAGGAACGCCACGGCGATCCCGACACGGCGATGCAGATCGAGGTCGTTGAGACTCCGGTGATCGACAGCCATGAGGTTCTTGTCCTCGTGATGGCAGCCGGGGTGAACTACAACGGTGTTTGGGCCGCGCTCGGCCAGCCGATCTCACCGCTGGACGGTCACGATCAACCCTACCATATCGCCGGCTCCGATGCCTCGGGCATCGTCTGGGCCGTGGGCGACAAGGTGAAGACCTGGAAGGTCGGGGACGAGGTCGTTATCCACTGCAACCAGGACGACGGCGACGATGAAGAGTGCAACGGCGGCGACCCGATGTACTCGCCGACCCAACGGATCTGGGGCTACGAGACGCCGGACGGCTCGTTCGCCCAGTTTACCCGGGTGCAGGCCCAGCAGCTCATGGCGCGCCCCAAGCACCTGACCTGGGAAGAGAGCGCGTGCTACACGCTGACCCTGGCCACGGCATACCGGATGCTTTTCGGCCACCACCCCCATGACCTCAAGCCGGGCCAGAACGTGCTCGTTTGGGGCGCATCGGGCGGCCTGGGCTCCTACGCGATCCAGTTGATCAACACCGCGGGGGCAAACGCCATCGCGATCATCTCCGACGAGGACAAGCGCGACTTCGTCATGTCGCTTGGCGCGAAGGGCGTGATCAACCGCAAGGACTTCAACTGCTGGGGCCAGCTTCCCACCGTGAACACGCCCGAATATGCCGCGTGGTTCAAGGAGGCCCGCCGCTTCGGCAAGGCGATCTGGGATATCACCGGCAAGGGTGTGAACGTCGATATGGTGTTCGAGCATCCCGGTGAGAGCACGTTCCCCGTCTCGACCTTCGTGTGCAAGAAGGGCGGCATGGTCGTTATCTGCGCGGGCACGACCGGGTTCAACTGCACGTTCGACGTTCGCTACATGTGGATGCACCAGAAGCGCCTGCAGGGCTCGCACTTCGCCCACCTCAAGCAGGCATCGGCAGCCAACAAGCTGATGCTGGAGCGCCGTCTCGATCCGTGCATGTCGGAAGTCTTCCCTTGGAACGATGTTCCCGAAGCGCACATGCGGATGCTGCGCAACGAGCACAAGCCCGGCAACATGGCCGTGCTCGTCCAGGCGCCCCAGACCGGACTGCGCACGCTCGAAGACGCTCTCGCCAACCAATAGGCCCTTGCCGGGGCAGGCGGTGATGTACCGGCTGCTTCGGCGACACTACTCGCCCTATGCGCGAATCGCGGGCGCCGGCGTATTGTCGGCGCCCTAAGTGCGACAGGATGGCCGAAATATGCATCGCAACCGCTGTGTTTGCATAACGAATGGTTTGAACTTTGGGCCCTCCCCCGATCTGGTGAGGGTAGATTGGTGAATTTCCTGCGACATGTGGTCGTGTCATGGTTGCAAGACACTTCCTCTGCACTCGCCAAAGGCTATACGCTATGCACCATGATTGGGTTCTCGACGTTCTTTCCGACCTTTCCAACTACGCGCGCAAGAACGATCTGCCGGGTTTGGCAGAGCAGTTGGATGATACCCGGCATATCGCGCAGTGCGATATCGCCCGCGCCTCTGCGGCGCAGCTCCTGGCCGGCAACCACGCCGTAGGCCACGATGCGGAGGGTGTTCGAACAAGTCTGTGAAAAAGTCGAGGGCGCGACCGGGGTCGGTGGCCTGCAGGCGGCCACCGAACTGCTCCGGGACGGACTGCCCGTGGCCCATGTCGTCTACCATTGGGTAAACAGCAAGGGCGAGCGCTTCGGGGCGGGAACCTACAGTCAGGCATGGGTCGACCGCTACCTCGAAAAGGATTACCTCCGGATGGATCCGGTGATCATGGGAGGGCTTCAGCGCTTCGACCCCTACGATTGGAAGGAGCTTGACTGGACATCGCGGGCGGCGCGCTCGTTTCTCAAGGAGGCGGCGGAGTACGGGGTAGGCAATCAGGGCTACACCATTCCGATCCGGGGACCTTCTGGCCAGTTCGCGCTTTTCACACTGTCCGACAGCTGCACCGATTCAGACTGGAGCGCCTTCGTGACCCAAAACCAGCGGGACCTGATCATCACGGCCCACGAATTCAACCGAAAGGCCCTCGACTTCGAAAACGCTGACGACGTGGTCCTGCCCTCGCTCTCCCCACGGGAGCTTTCGGCAATGACCTATATCGCCCGCGGCATGAGCCGGGCACAGGCCGCCGCCGAGATGGAGATTTCCGAGCACACCCTGCGCGTCTACATCGAGGCCGCACGCCACAAGCTCGGGGCGCTCAATACCACGCACGCCGTCGCGCGGGCGCTGTCCAAGGGCCTGATCGTCGCCGATCACTGAGCCACGTCCTAACGGATCGTAAACGCGACGCCCGTCCCGGTTCCGCGGTGGTAACCGTTGGCGCCTAGCTTCCTTTCTGTCCCCGGAAAGGAACTCTCCCATGCTGCGCTACGTTTACGGCCACGACCTCGCCCGCTTCCCCCGCCTTGCCGACACGATGTTTCGTGATCGTGCCGAACAGTTTCGGACCCGTCTTGGCTGGGAGGTCTCGGTCGACGCCGTTGGCCACGAACGCGACGAGTACGATGCGCTCGATCCGCTCTATGTGATCTGGGAGATGGCCGATGGCACCCATGGGGGCTCCATGCGCTTTCTGCCGACCGTGGGCCGCACGATGATCAACGAGCATTTCGGGCACCTGACCGGCGGCGTACGCATCGAAAGCCCGCTGATCTGGGAATGCACCCGTTTCTGCATCTCGCCCCGCGCAACAGGCGTGACGGCGCGCAAGGCTGCCGGAGCGCTTGTTCTCGGTGCCGGAGAAATGATGGCCCGCGCGGCCCTCGAGCACTATGTCGGCGTGTTCGATGTCCGCATGGAACGGATCTACCGCCTCTACGGCGTCGAGCCTGACGTGATCGGGACGGACGGCGACGGCAAGGCCCGCATCGGCGTCGGCCTGTGGAAGATGAACGACGCGGCGTGGGAGCCCACGCTCAAGCGCCTCGGGATCGACCGCGCCACCTCTGCCCGCTGGGTCGCACAGAGCTTTGGCGCGGCGCCCGCGGGGATCTGCGAGATGCTCGACACAAAAAGCGCCTGATCCAGCGCATTTGACAAGGGGGGTGGGCGGAGCGCTGCCAGGCTCCGACTGCCCAAGCCGCCCCTGTCCCCGTGGTTGCAGGGTCAGACCGGCCTGACCCGCGCCACCGCGCCGTTGCGGCACACGGGCTGGCCGCCTGCTCCAAAACGCACCGGCCTTGACCCGCCCGAAGCGCCTGCCAAATCCTGCCCGGCGGCGCTTCCCCGCGCCCCTGCAAGCCCCTATGGTGCGCGGCATGTCGACCGCCACTCACCCCATCGCCTTCTCAGACGATCAATCCGCCGCGTGGGACACCATCGCCGACGATCTCGGGCGCGCGGGTGTCGATCTGATGTCAGACGCGCTGACGCCCCGGGCGGAAGGACGCGACAGCGTGCTGGCCGTGGTGGGCAAGGCGGGCTCCGGAAAGACGCTGCTGCTCGCGCGGCTCGCCGAGGCCCTGCGCGAGGCCGGGGTCGAGATCGTGTCCGGCGATTGGGAGGGGCGGCGTCGGCGCGACCGGCGCACCCTCGCGATCCTCGCTCCGACCAACAAGGCCGCCTCGGTGTTGCGCGGACGCGGCGTTCCAGCAACGACAATCCACCGTATCCTCTACACCCCGGTCTATGCGCCGGAATACGAGAAGATCGCGGAATGGCTGGCCGGCCAGGGAGAGCGCCCCGATGTGGCCGAACTCGGCATGCCCGAAGACGCGCTCGACAAGGCCCACGCCTTCTACCAGCAACACGCGTCGATCCCGGGCGCCCTTGCCGCCGCGGGCCTGCGCGGCTCGGATTTCATCACCGGCTGGAAACGGCGGGAAGAGCCGCTCGACATCGGCCTTGTCGACGAAGCCTCGATGCTCGACACGCGCCAGCTCGACGATCTGCGCGAGATTTTCCCGACCCTCCTCCTCTTCGGCGATCCCGCCCAGCTTGCACCCGTAAAGAGCGCCGGCGAAGGCGATTCCGGGATGGCCTTCGAGCGGCTGCCGGAAAAGCGCAAGCTCATCCTGCATCGTGTGCACAGGCAATCGGGCGACAACCCGATCCTCGATCTCGCCCACGCCCTGGCCGACCCAGATCTCGAATTCGAAGGCTTCGAGCAGATGGTCGAGGAGGCAGCCGCATCGGACGCCCGTGTCGAGCTTGCCCAACGGGTCGACAGCGATCTGATGGCGCGCTCGCCCGTGCTCGTCTGGCGCAACGCCACGCGTGTGCGGCTGATCGCGGCCTTCCGCATCGCACATGCCGCCCCGGAGGATGATTTGCTGCCCGGCGAGCCGCTGGTGTGCGACGGGATCGAGCTGCCGCTGAAGCACCGCAAGAAGCGCCTCGATCTCGAAGCACGCGGCCTGATCAAGGGCGCCCAGGCGATCTATCTCGGCCCCGGAAAATCACCCGGCTTTGCCCGTCTTCACCTTATCGGCTCCGAAGACCCGCGCCTGTCCGCGGCATCGATCATCCGGATCGAAAGCCCGGGCGAGGAGGAGCCGTTCATCCCCGCCGCCGCGCGGATGGGGGCCACATTCCTGCATGGCGCGGCGGTGACGATCCACAAGGCGCAAGGCTCCCAGTGGCCGGCCGTGCAGGTTTTTGCGCCCGATCTCTACGCCGCCGCCCGCGCTGGCCGCATGGATGCGGGCCAGCCGCTCTGGAAACGCCTCGCCTACGTCGCCATCACCCGCGCCGAGGAGCGGCTGATCTGGGTGCGGCGCTACGCGCTGGCCCGGCCGCAGGGCCCGCTTGGGATCGACGATCTGTCCGCCCCGGCCGCGCCCCTGTCCCTTGCCGCCGAAACACCCCTGCCCGAGACCGACGCCAACACAGGAGCCAGCGCATGACCGGCACGATCTTCATCACCGGCGCCTCCTCCGGGATCGGCGCCGCGACCGCGCGACACTTCCTGGCGCAGGGATGGCATGTCGGTCTCTATGCACGCCGCGCCGAAGCCCTCGCCGAGACAGCCGCCGGAGCGGAGCGCGCGCATATCCTGCCGGGCGACATCACCGACGCCGCGCAAACGGAAGCCGCCATCGCAAGCTTCGTCGCGGCAACGGGGCGGCTCGACGCCCTCTTCAACAATGCCGGCCACTTCACGCCTCCCGGCACGCCCGACGAAATCCCCCTGACCGACTGGGACGCAGCCCTCGACGTCAACTTGCGCGGCATGATCATCGCGGCACGCGCCGCCTTCGCGGCCATGCGCGCGCAATCGCCCCAGGGCGGGCGCATCCTCAACAACGGCTCGATCTCGGCCACCGCCCCGCGCGAAGGCGCGGGCCCCTACACGGTCACGAAACACGCCATCACGGGGCTCACGAGGCAAATCGCCCTCGATGGCCGACCCTACGCGATTGCCTGCGGCCAGATCGACATCGGTAACGCGGAAACGGACTTGCTGCGCGGCATCGCAGACCGCGCCCGCGCCGCGGGCATCACACCACCGCCGATGTTCGATGTCGACGAGGTTGCCCGCGCGGTCTGGCACATGGCCACCCTGCCGCCGGAAGCCAATATCCTGCAAATGACCCTGATGGCGACAACGATGCCCTATGTCGGCCGGGGCTGAAGAGGTTTCCGCAGTCCGTGCCTTGAAGGCAGTCCCTCGGATAGCGCCGCACCTGCAGCGGCCCGGCCTTTCCTCCCATCGGCTCCGGCGCGCGCCCGTACCGGCTTCATTGTGCCAGAAATATCCAGATCCCGCGCGGACCACGCGCGCGCCGGCGGGGCTCTGAGACCACGATACCAGCCGCACCGCGCCCCCGCGTCAGGCGCCCTTGAGATCGAATGACGGCAGGCGCGCAAAAGCATCGCGCAACGCCTCACCCCAACCATCTGAAATCGCAGCGAAATACGGATCTCCAATCTCGATCCGAGATTCCGCCCCCCGCTTCAGGCTATCCGATTCATAGATCTGGAAATCGATCGGCATGCCAACAGAGAGGTTGGCCTTGATCGTGGAATCGAAGCTCACGAGCAAGAGCTTGATAGCCTCGTCGAATGGCATGGTCGGATCATACGCCCGGACAAGGATCGGTCGGCCGTATTTCGTCTCCCCGATCTGAAAGAACGGTGTATCCTCGGACGCCTCGATGAAGTTCCCCTCCGGATAGACCAGAAAGAGACGCGGCGGGCCGGGTTTGATCTGCCCGCCGACGATCATCGTCGCGTTGAACGTACTCTCTGCGGCTTGCCCGGCCCCCTTGTTGGAGGCGATCACCTCGCGCAGGGTCTGCCCGACCTCCCGCGCGACCTGAAACATCGAGGGCTGCTCCAGCACACTGGGATGGCGCTCGCTCGCGGCCTTCGAGCGTTCGTCGAGAAGCGAGAGCACGGATTGCGTCGTCGCGAGATTGCCCGCCGTCATCACCGTGACAAGGCGCTCGCCCGGCACTTCCCAGGACGCCATCTTGCGAAACGTCGAGACGTTGTCGAGCCCGGCATTCGTGCGCGTATCCGACATGAACACCAGGCCATGGTTGAGCCGAAGCCCCACACAATAGGTCATCTCGCTGCCTTCCCTGCCGTCTGTCGCGGCCTATTGCTGCTGCTGCACCTCGATGGCGACGGACAGTTCTTCATCCCCCGCCTCGCCGAGATGGAGCCCCTTGATCGGGGCTGCCTCGCCGTATTCCAGACCGGTCGCAACCCGGACATACCGCTCATCCGGCGAAATGCCGTTCGACACGTCATAGCCGACCCAGCCGAGTGGTTCGATATGGACCTCGGCCCAGGCGTGGCTCGCTTCCTGCTCGACGCGATCGTCCATCATCAGGTAGCCGGATACATAGCGCGCCGGATAGCCAAGGTACCGCGCCGCCGCAATGAAGATGTGGGCATGATCCTGGCACACGCCACTGCCAAGCGCGAGGCAGCTCTCCGCGTCCGTCTCGGAATGGGTCGTGCCCGGCACGTAGTCGACGGCATCGCGGATCCGCTCCGACAGGCTGTGAAACCGCGCGACCTCTTCCGGCACATCGGCGTTGAGGCCGCGCGCAAGCGCCCGGACCCCATTGCCCGCCCGCGTACGGACCGTACTGCGCTGGAAGTACCAGAGCGGTGCGAAGCCTGCGTGCTTGCCGAGAATGCCGGAGGTGTCTGCGGTCTCTACTTCGCCTTCGGAAATGATGGTGAGGGTGTCGCCCTCCCCCGAGAACGACACGAGCATGACCTGGTTGGCATGCTGATCGTCGTAGTCGAGCTCCCGCTTTCCGCCCTCGATCCGCGTCGACCACGTGAGCACGGATTGGCCGAGGCGGCTCTTGGGCGTCAGCCGCAGCTGTTGCAGGCCGAAAGCCACCGGCGAGGAATAGCTGTAGGTCGTGACGTGGCGAATGCTCAGGCGCATGGAAGGATCATCCGTAGAATCTGTAATCGCGCTCGATCTGCCCGGCGAGCTTGCCGATATCGGCGAGGAAATCGACGATGAACTCGTGCAGACCGGCTTCGAAGATGGCTTCGGTCGAAGCGGAGGAAAGGCGTCCCATCAGCGCCTCGGCCAGTTCCTGGCACGGATGGCGCATGTCGTATTCCTTTTCAAGATAGCCCAGATTGGCGGCCATCTTGGCCGTGCAGAACGCCAGGCTGCGCGGCATGCGCCCGTCGAGGATCAGGAAGTCGGCGATCCCGACGGGCGTGACATCCGCACCGTTGAGCCAGCGGTAGCTGCGCAGCCCGCCAACGGAGCGCAGGATGTTCTCCCATTGTACGTTGTCCAGGGTCGAACCGATCTGGCTGATCGACGGCAACAGCACATAGTACTTCACATCGAGGATGCGGGCGGTGTTGTCGGCGCGCTCGATGAATGTGCCCAGACGGGCGAAATTGAAGATGTCGTTGCGCAGCATCGTTCCGTGGAGCGCCCCGCGCACGAGTGCCGATTGCTGACGGATCACCGAGAGCACCTCGGGCAAGTCGCGCTCACGCACGGGCCGCGCAAGGAGGCGCTTGATCTCCATCCAGCATTCGTTGGTGGCTTCCCAGACCTCGCGCGAGAGCGCGGTGCGCACGAGCCGGGCGTTGTTGCGCGCCGCCTCGATGCTGGCCAGGACATTCGACGGGTTCGACTTGTCGCGCAGCATGAAATCGATCGCGGCGGCCTGGGTCACCGTCTCGTGCCGTGCCTCGTAGGCCTCGCGCATTCCGGCTGCGTCCAGCACGCTGGCCCATTCGTCATCGGAGTTGGAAGGACGCGTGAGCGCGATGCGAAAGCCCGCCTCTATGAGCCGCGTCGTGTTTTCGCTCCGCTCCAGGTAGCGGAACATCCACAGGAGGCCGCCTGCTGTCTTTCCAAGCATCATGCGCGCGCTCCCCGTCGCCCCGGGACGACGGCGGCACGCGGCCCTCCGGGGGGGATATTTGGGGCACAATGAAGCGGAGCGCGGCGCCTGGTTCGGGTCAGGTCTTGCGCGGGCGGGAAGGCTGCCGATCTGGCCGGTGGCGGGGATTGTGTCACCGCGTTCATTCTTCGAGCACCCACGTGTCCTTGGTACCGCCGCCCTGGGACGAGTTGACCACGAGCGAGCCTTTCTTGAGCGCGACGCGGGTCAGCCCTCCGGGCGTGATGTCGATGCCTTTCGGTGAAACGAGCACGAAGGGGCGCAGATCTACGTGGCGCGGTGCGAGGCCGGCTTTCGTCATGATCGGTACCGTCGAGAGCGCCAGCGTGGGCTGGGCGATGTAATTCTCGGGCCGGGCTTCGAGCTTGGCGCGAAAGGCGGCGAGCTCTTTTCTTGAGGCAGCCGGGCCGACGAGCATTCCGTAGCCGCCCGAGCCGTGCACCTCTTTCACGACGAGGTCGGCGAGGTTGTCGAGGACGTAGGCGAGGCTTTCGGGCTCGGCGCAGCGGTGGGTGGGAACGTTGGGCAGGAGCGCCTTCTCACCGGTGTAGAACTCCACGATATCGGGCATATAGGAGTAGATCGCCTTGTCATCGGCAATGCCGGTGCCGGGGGCGTTGGCGAGCGTGATCCCGCCAGCGCGGTAGACGTCGAAGAGGCCAGGCACGCCGAGGAGCGAATCCGGATTGAAATTGAGCGGGTCGACGTAGTCGTCGTCGATCCGGCGGTAGAGGACGTCGATCGGGGTGAAACCGCGGGTCGTGCGCATCGCGATACGGCCATTGTCGACACGCAGGTCGTGGCCTTCGACGAGGTGCGCGCCGGAATTATCCGCCAGGAACGAGTGCTCGAAATAGGCGGAGTTGTGGATACCGGGGGTGAGGATCCCGAGCGTCGGCTTGCCGGCGCAGCGGGGCGGTGCGGACGCGCACAGCGAGCGGGCGAGGCGGGTGGGGTAATCCTGCACGGGCTGCACGCGGTTTTGGCCGAAGAGTTCGGGGAACATCTGCAGCATCGTTTCACGATTTTCGAGCATGTAGGAGACACCCGACGGCGTGCGGGCGTTGTCCTCCAGAACGAAGAACTCGTTCTCTCCGGTGCGCACGAGGTCGACGCCAACGATATGGGTGTAGACATTGCCGGGCGGAGTCACGCCGATCATCTGGGGCAGGAACGCATCGTTTTGCGTGATCAGTTCTGCGGGGATGCGGCCGGCGCGGATGATCTCTTGCCGGTGGTAGAGGTCGTAGAGGAACGCGTTGATCGCGCGGACCCGCTGCTCGATGCCGCGCGTCAGGCGTGCCCATTCACGGCCCGAAATGATGCGCGGAACGATATCGAAGGGGATCAGGCGCTCGTCGGCCTCGGCCTGGCCGTAGACGTTGAAGGTGATCCCGGTGCGGCGGAAAAACCCTTCGGCCTCGGCGGCTTTGCGGTGCAGGCGTTTGGGATCTTCCCCCTCGAACCAGCCGCAATAGGAGGCGTAGGGGGGGCGGGGTGTTCCTTCGGCATCGCCGAGCTCGTCGAAAAAACGTGGGTCGTCTGACATGAGCGGAGTCTGCGATGTCAGACCGGGGACTGCAAGGGGAGCGCCGTTTGGCGAACGCCCGTCGCTTATTTATTGGGCAGCCTCGCGGTGTCCGGCATGCACCTGTCGCAGCGCTAGGCTGGCGCCGGAGGGGCAATCTCGAGCCAGATCGTGACCGGACCGTCATTGACAAGGGCAACAGCCATGTCTGCGCCGAAGCGTCCGGTCGCGACCGGGACACCCAGGTCGGCGAGGGCGCGCGCGAAGTGCAGATAGAGGCGTTCGCCATCGGCGGGGGCGGCGGCGTTGGAAAAGCCCGGGCGATTGCCACGGGAGGTATCGGCGGCCAGCGTGAACTGCGAAACGACAAGCGCTGCACCGGCGATATCGAGGAGGGACCGGTTCATCTTGCCGGCGTCATCGTGAAAGATCCGCAGCTTGGAGAGCTTGGCCGCGAGCTTTTCGGCCTCGGCTTCGCTGTCGCCCGCCATTGCGCACACCAGGACGAGCGCCCCGGGCCCGATCTCGCCAATGACTGCGCCGTCGACCGTGACGGAGGCCTGCGTGACGCGCTGGACGAGGGCTCTCATCGCCGGCTTGGCCCTGACCCGGCGGGGCCGCAACGGCGCGCATCAGAGGCCACTGGCGTCTCCCGTTGCCCAGAAGTAGCCGACGACGCCCGCCACCACGAGACCGAGCACGACCGCAAAGGCGATCTTCCAGGCCGAATAGGGGCGCTCGCCCTGAACGCGGCCGGTCTGGCCGTTGACGAGGCAGCGGTAGCTCTTGCCCTGGTAGCGGTAGGCGGCTGTCCAGACAGGCAGCAGGATGTGCTTGAACGTGACGTCCTGCACATCGGTGTCGACGCGGTGCACGCGCTGACGGTCACCGCCAATGTCGAACCGGACGTCGCGCTCGATGATGCGGTCCATCTGGTGGCGCGCTTCGACGAAGGAATCCTTCAGCTCGACGGTGTAGCCCTCGGCCCGGAACCCGGCGAGGTATTGCGGAGTGTAGGGTTCGAGGGCGCCGAGATCCCAGGGCGGCAAGCCGTCGGCGAAGCTTTTCGGCAGGGAGCGTGAGCCGAGCACGAGCACATCGTCGAAGAACCGCGTGACGCGCCCGCTGACCGAACGCCAGCGCACCTTCGCCACCCGCTTTGTCTGACGCTTGCCGTCGACCATCACCGTCTTGTTGATGTAGTAGACCGTGCCGCGCTCGCCGCGGTAGGCGCTCTTGGTATCGGCGTCGAACGTCCAGTAGGGCACGTAGATGCCGTTCATCGGGCGGCCTTTGCGGGCGTATTGCTTCAGCCCGTTCGGGGCAAACCAAAGCTTGCCGAACCACTTCTCCATCGCGTCATGTGCGGCGGGCTCGTTGAAGACGAAGGGCAGCACGCCCTTGGGCTTGATGTGGCGGTGCGTGCCGGTCCCCGTGACAACGGGGGTGGCGCAAAACGGGCACTCGGCGGCGTGGATCGTTGGCTCGAACTCCACCTGCGCGCCGCAATTGGAGCAGTTGAGAACGCGGGTTTCCTCGATCTCCGCCTCGGGCAAACGCTGCGCGATCGCTGCTTCGAAATCGAGCTCACGCAAGCCCCCTGCCCGGCCGTGGCCGGCTGACATCTCCTGCTCGGCGCCGCAGTGCTGGCACACGAGCTGGCCGTGCGAGGGATCGAAGCGCAGATCGCCGCCGCAATTGTCGCAAGGAAACTCGCGAACGTCAGTGGGAGGCGCGGTTTCGACTTCCGCCGCGTCGGGTGAGGGAGGCGGCGCCTCCGTTTCGCTCCAGGGTCCGGCCATCTGTCTGCCCGCCGTGCGTCAGGCGCCCGGAGGCGGCGGCGGCGGGGGCAGGATGGTAAAGAGCTGCGCGAGCTCGGACACGTCATCCGCCGGGAGCCATCCGTCCTGCCCCGGTGTCCAGACCATGGACTCGCGTGTGAGCTTGCCCTGCTGTGCCATGCGGCCCATGTCGGCGCGGCTGAAAGGGCCATCCGTCTTGCCGTTCTCGGCGATGTGCCAGACGTGTTCGACGGGCGGCGGCGGTGGCGGAACGGCCTGGGCGGGTGAAGCGGTCGCCACGCCGGGCTGACCGGGGCGCGCCGACTGCGCCGCACCGGGGACAGCGCCCCACGGCCCGGCCTGCATCCCGGCCATCGCCATGCCCATACCCATCCCGAGGCCCGCGCCCATACCGGCGCCAGCGCCGCCCGGGTTCTGCGCGGCGGCCGTCATCGCTTCGGCGGCGGAATACTGGGTGAACTTGCCCAGATCGCCCGCGAGGCCCATCGACGTGCGCTTGTCGAGCGCGGCCTCGACGGCGGGGGGCAGCGAGATGTTCTCGATGTAGAATTCGGTCATCACGAGGCCGTATTCCGCCAGAACCTTCGATACCTCGGCGGCGATGAGCTTGCCCATGTCGTTGGTGTTGGCGGCCATGTCGAGCACCGGGATACCCGAGCCCGCCATCACGCGGGAGCTTTCCTGCACGATGATGTTGCGGATCTGGAACGTGATCTCGGACGTGGTGAATTCGCCATCCGTGCCCACGATTTCACGCAGGAAGAGCGCCGGATCCGTCACCTTGATCGTGTAGGTGCCGAAGGCGCGGATGCGCGTGGGCCCAAACTCCGGATCGCGCAGCATCACCGGGTTCTTCGTGCCCCACTTGAGATCCGTGAAGCGGTTGGTGTTGACGAAATAGATCTCCGACTTGAACGGGCTCTTGAAGCCGTGATCCCAGTGCTGGAGCGTCGTCATGATCGGCATGTTGTTCGTTTCGAGCATGTAGAGCCCGGGCGTGAACACATCCGCTATCTGACCCTCATGCACGAAGACGGCCGATTGCCCTTCGCGCACCGTGAGCTTGGCGCCGTACTTGATCTCGTGGCCTTCGCGCTCGAACCGCCAGACGAGCGTGTCGCGCGTGTCGTCCGTCCAATGGATGACGTCGATGAACTGACCGGACAGAAAGTCGAAAATACCCATGTGCGGACTCCTGAGGCGCTGTTGCTGCGGTTATAGCCGGGCGACGCGTCCGGCGCGACCCTGCATCTGCGCCTCGCATGGCAGCCCCGCCCGGCAACGGCATCGTCGGCGGTGGCATCGCGGGCGGTGGCGGGGCGGGCGGTGGCGGGGCGGGCGGTGGCGGGGCGGGGCGCGCGCAAAGATGCGGGGCCTAGGAGACGGCCAGCCAGATCAGCCCGCCAAGGCCCGCCGCGTAGATCAGCCCGGGCGCGAGGGTGCGGCGCAGCACCTTGCTCTCTTGGCCCACGATCCCGACGGTTGCGGCGCCGGCGATGATGTTGTGCGGCGCCACGACGTTGCCGATTGCCGAGCCCGCACCCTGTGCTGCTGCCATGACCACGGGCGCAAGGCCCAGCGCCCCTGCAGCGGAGAGCTGCAGCTCGGTGAAGAGGATGTTGGAGGCCGTGGCGGATCCGGTCACGAAGGTTCCGAGCACCCCCACCATGGGGGCGAGAAACGGCCATGCGGGGCCGGTGGTCGCCGCCGCCCCTGCCAGCGCCCCGATCATGCCAGCGTGCAGCATCAGACGCGAGAGAAGGAGCATCGCAAAGAGGGCCAGCGCGACGGCAGCCAGCCGCGCCAGCGCGGCCCGAAGCGCGCCGGGAAACGCCGTGGCCCGCCCCGTGACGAGCGCAGCCAGCGCGAGCCCCCCAAGCAGCAGCGTACCGGGGTGGTAAAGCGGCTGAAACGTGCCGCTGAAGCCGCCGGGAAGCTGCCATGCGACCACGATGCCCGACACGTTGGATTGGATCGGCCCGACCAACCGCGTCAGCAAGACAAGCGCCAGAATGGCGAGATAGGGGGCGAGATCCGCGAGCAGCCCCGGTGCGGGCTGCGCCGCATTGCGGGGGCCGAAGCGGCGCAGAAGCAGCACGAAGACCACGCCTCCGATCAGCGCACCGCCAAGGCTGGGCAACTCGGGGCCAACGAACGCCGCCAAGGCGATCGACGGCACAAAGAAACAGACCGCCGCTGTGGCAGCCCACGCCACATCGCGGAGCGTCAGTCGCCCCGGCGCTGCGAGCGACAGCGCGACGATCAGAAGGCCCGGCCCGAGCACTGCGTGCAGCAGGGTGACGGCCAGCGCGATATCGGTTCCGGGCAGGCCCGAAACTGCGACCTGCGCCAGCGTCGGCGTGCCGACCGCTCCGAACGACACGCCGGCCGCGTGCCCCAGAAGCGCCAGAACGACGGCGCGCGCGGGCGCGAAACCGATCCCGACAAGGAGCGGCGCGGCAATGGCAACGGGCGCGCCAAAACCCGCTGCACCCTCGATGAACAGCCCGAAAAACCACGCGATCAGGATGACCTGTAGCCTGCGATCCGACGTGAGCCCCCCCAGCGCGTCCTTGATCCGCCCCACGGCGCCCGTGGCCTGCTGGAATTCGTGAAGAACGAGCGCGGCCAGGATCACCCACAGGATTGTCAGCGTGGAGAAGAGCGCTTCGGCCAAGGTCCCGAACGCGGCAGCCCCGAGCCCACCGGGTGCCGCGGCGCCCAGATCGAAGGCCGTGAGGGCGAGCACCGCGGCAACAGCGAGACCGATGGCGCCCGCGCGCGCCGCCGAAAGGTGCAGGGCACCGATCCCCGCAAGCACAACCCCGATCGGGAGAGCCGCAAGCGCGGCGGTCATCCGGTCAGATCGACCCGCCGACCAGCTCGTCGGCAATGGCCCGCGCAATGGGGCTGGCCTCGACGCTGCCCATCCCCGGCTTCAGCCGCCGGTCATAGAGCATCCGCAGAAGCAGCTCATCGTGAGTTGTGAGCAACGCGAATTCCTCGTCATCGTTGAAAATCGAGGGGCGCGCGCGCGGGCTGTCGTTGGCGAGGCCAAGGCCCTGCGCGATCTCTTCCTGCAGGCAGGACAGGCGCAGAAGGTCCGGATGCTCGGCGCGAATGACCGCAACCGCGTTGATGTATTCGCTCGATCCGGCCTGCGAGAACGCAAAGACAAGGCAGAACGTGGAGCGCGGCATTTGCTCGACCGTCCGCACGACCGTGTCGCTGACCCCCGGCACCAACCGGCGGAGCTTGGGGCCGAAGGTGCTCCGCTCGTCCTCGTTCATGATGACAACGTGGAAGTTGCCCCCCTGATTGACCGAAGCGATGGGGTGGCGCGTCACGCGGTTGAGCCGCGCGGCATACGAATTGAACGCCGCCCTGTCGCGGGTGCGCTGGGCCTCGGGAACCATCGCGCCAAAGCTGAGCTGGAGCCTGACGGGGCGCACCCAGCGGCGCAGACGGCTTTCCGTCTGGCGCGCGACCATCGTACCGGCGCGCTCGGTGTATTCGTCGAAGAGCGCGATGCGGACGAAATTCTCGGTCAGCGTGCGCGCGTCGAACGGCGTGTCCGGGCCACCCCCGTCACGCCGCAAGAGCCCCCGCGCCAGAAGGTCATTCTGGATGCGGGCGTAGTACTTCTCCAGCGCAAGGCTCTCCGCGCTGGGGGTTGCCACGGCGACAGCGGGCGTGGCCGCCCTGTCGGGGCGTTCGGGCGGCTTTGGCGACACGGCAACGCCGCCAGACATACAGCCTGACAACATCGCCGCAGCGCACATGGATATGGCCCACCCCGCGCGCATGGATCAGGTCGGAGGTACCGACGTCGCCGCGTTGTCGCCGGTGCCGGTGGCGCGTGCCTTGGCAGAAGCGAGGGTGTCGCGCAGCTCGGTTTCCATTTTCTGCAGCTCGACCTCTGCGTCGGCGCGGCGCTTCTTGCCCTCGTCGGCGATGGCGAGGCTCTCGTTGATCGTGGCAACAAGGGTGGCGTTTGCCTGCTTCACGGCGTCGATGTCGAACACGCCGCGCTCCATTTCCTGGCGCACGGTCCGGTTGGCTTGCTGCAGGTTCTCGGCATTCGCGGTGAGCAGGTCATTGGTCAGGTCACTCGCCTCCTTCACGGCCTTGGCCGCTTGCGCAGAGCGCTGGATCGTCACGGCCTGGGCAATCTGAGTTTCCCACAGCGGGACGGTGTTGACGAGGGTCGAGTTGATCTTGGTGATCAAGGATTTGTCATTCTCCTGCACCAGACGGATGGACGGGAGCGACTGCATCGTCACCTGGCGCGTGAGCTTCAGGTCATGCACACGACGCTCCAGATCGTCGCGCGCGGCGCGCAGGTCGCGCAGCTCCTGCGCTTTCATCACCTGGTCGTTTTCAGGCGCCGCCTCGACCTCGGCCTCCTTGGCGGGGATCTGGGTGCTGTCGAGCTCGGCGAGCTTTTCCTCGCCGGCGGCGATGTAGAGCGCCAGCTCGTCGTAAAACGCCAGTGTCTTTTCATAGAGCAGGTCGAGCGCCTTGATGTCCTTCATCAGCGTGTGCTCGTGGCCGAGCAGGCTCTCGGTAATCTTGTCGATCTGGGTCTGCACGTCTTCGTACTTGGCCATGAACTCGTGGACGGAGTTCTTGGCCCCGCCGAAGAGCCGCTCCCACCAGCTGCGCTTGCGGTTGGGGTCGAGTTCGTCGACCGAAAAGCCACGGATCGTGCCGACGATCTCGCGCAGGGAGTCGCCCGCCGGGCCGACATCCTTGTTCTTGACGTCCTGCAACATCGCCTGGCTGATCTGCTGGAGCTCCGCCTGCGCCGCCGAGCCGAACGACACGATGGAGTTCGTGTCCTCCATGTTGATCTCGCTCATGCGGGTGCGGATCGCGTCGCTGGCCTTGGCGTCCGCCTCTTTCAGGGGAACAACGGCGTTGGCAGGCGCGGGCTCCGGCAGGAGCGTTGCGGTGACGCTCTCAACATCCTTGAGCGCGGCCTCGGCCTTCTGGCGAACGTCTTCAGACATGGGGGTGCCCCTTCTGGCTTGGAATACAGGAATTACTCAATCGGTTTCACGCCTTCGCGGCCAAGACGCTCGCGCAGCACATCGATCTCGATATCGAGATCGGTGCGATCGCTTTCCATCAGGGCCACGGTCTTGCTGGCAAAGTTGGTCTCTAGATCGTCGAGAAGCGCGAGGTAGTCGGTGCGGGCTTGCGCATCGCCGGTGCGGGAGAAGAGATCCGCGAACTTCACCGTCGCGTCGCGCGCGCCCACCAGGTAGATGCCGAGGAACTTGCGCGCGGACGTCAGGTCGCGCGGGTCTTCCTCCACCTTGCGAAACATCTGCCGCGCGATGGTCTGAAACGCCTCGACACGGCGTTCGAGCGCGCGGTCGCCCGCGCGGGCGATGGCGAGGCTCATGGCCTCGAGATGCGCCTCGGCCTCGTCGACGGCGCGCGCCACTCGCTCGGACTGGAAGCTGTCGGCACCTGTGACCCCCTTGTCGTGGAGCGGATCGAGGCCGAAGGCGACGAGAAAGAGCGCCACGGCGATGGCCGAGTAGATCAGCGGCTCAAGGAAAGCGGGCGCCTCGGGCGCGAAGGCGGCAAGGAACACGCCAAATCCCATGACGACGCTGGCCACGATCTTGCGCGGGAAGGCGGGGCGGCGGGCGACCTTGCGCTCAGTGTAGGCGTCTTCGGCTTTCAGACCTTCCGAGAGCAGGAAGACAGCGCCCGCAATCACACCGGCCGCCGCGAGATCGGTCGCCATGCCGACCGCGTCCTGCCGGAAGGCTGTCCACAAGAGTGGCAGGGGCGCGAGGTAGAGCAGGTTGCGCCGGCCGCGCATCCGCACGGGCGCACCGTGTGCGGGACGCAAGGCCGGGCCCGCGGCCGCCTTCGCGGACGTTTCCTTGCCGGCGGTGCCCCCCGGGGAATACTTGCCGCCGAAGCGCTTTGCCATCACCCGCTCCCAATCAGACCCGTGGCAACCCCGGCGACGAGACACCACAGAACCGCAAACGCCACTTTCGAGATCATGCTGTCGGACCCGCTATCGAGAATGCCCTGCCCATTGGGCGCCCCTTTTGTAACCAGCGACGCGGCCACAACGATCCCGATCACCAATCCCGCCATCAGCGCGGCCGCGGCCGCAAGCGTGATGAGAATGCGCATGTTCCGGCCCTCTCGCTGCGCGACGTGCGCAAAACCCCACGTTCGATCTATACGACATGGTCGGGAGCGCGCAATGCAGCAAGCGCGCCATGATTGCGCCGCCAACGGTCGGAAACGGCCTGCTAGGGCCCGTTTGCGGCCTCGCGTGCCGCGTCGATCCGGGCAATCGCCGCGGCAACGGCTTCGTCGATGCTCATCTCGGAGGTGTCGAGAACCCGCGCGTCCTCCGCCGGGCGCAGCGGCGCGTCGGTACGGCCCTGGTCTCGGGCATCGCGCGTCGCAAGGTCTGCGGCCACGCTCTCGAGCGTCACATCGTGGCCCTTTGCGTGCAGCTCTTCAAAGCGGCGCCGCGCGCGCACCGCGTCCGTTGCGGTGACGAAGAGCTTCACGGGCGCTTCCGGGCAGATCACGGTACCGATGTCACGCCCGTCGAGCACCGCCCCGCCGAGCCGCGTGGCGAAGGCACGCTGGAAATCCACTAGCGCTGCGCGCACCTCCGGAAGGGCGGCAACGCGGCTCGCCGCCTGGCCCACGTCTTCCGTGCGGAGAACCGCTTCGTCGGCAAGGTCGGTGGCCTGCAATGCGCGGGCTGCTTCCAGCGGAGGCGTGCCATCCAGCGTGCGACGCCCGGTGGCACGGTAGAGCAAGCCGGTATCGAGATGGGCAAACCCGAAATGTCGCGCGACCGCGCGAGCGATCGTCCCCTTGCCCGCGGCCGCCGGCCCGTCGATCGCGACAGTGAAGCTCACGGTCGGATCCGGTGACGCGGCGCTGCGCGACCTGTCGCACGCGATCTGACTGCAGGGGCGCCGACAGTCTCCAGCGCCGATGCGGAGGTACGCACGGCCGCCCGAGCGGCGGTGCCAACCGGAGCATCCGGGGAGACGACGCGCGACGCCCGCGTCATGCGTCCTCGGTGGCGCGCTCGAACGTTGCGCCGAGACGGGTCATGAGCGGTTGAAAATCCGGGAACGACGTTGCGATAGGACCGGCGTCATCGACCGTGATGGGCGCACGCGCGGCCATGCCCGCAATCAGGAAAGACATCGCGATCCGGTGGTCGAGACGGGCCGCCACAGTGGCGCCGCCGGGCAGCCCGGTATTGCCCTTGGCACCCGTGGCGGGGCCGAGGCCATGCATGCTGAAGCTGTCCTCAGTCTCGTCGACCGTTGCGCCACACGCCCGCAGCCCCGTCGCCATCGCGTCGATCCGGTCGCTTTCCTTGACACGCAACTCGTGCGTCCCCGGCATATGCGTGATGCCCGTCGCAAACGCCGCAACGACCGACAGGATCGGGTATTCGTCGATCATCGAGGCGGCGCGCTCTGGCGGAACGGTGATGCCTTTCATGTCAGGCGAGTAGCGCGCGCGCAGGTCCGCGACAGGCTCGCCCCCCTCCTCGCGCATGTTCTCGTAGGTAAGGTCCGCGCCCATATCGCGCAGCGTTTCGTAGAGCCCCGCACGCGTTGGGTTGAGCCCGATATTGGGCACGCGCACATCCGATCCCGGCACGATGAGCGCCGCACACACGGGAAATGCCGCCGAAGACGGATCCCGCGGAACGCTGATCGTCTGGGGCTGGAGCTCGGGCTGACCGGTCAGTACGATCGTCCGGCCCTCGGCGGACTCCTCGACGCGGATCTCTGCGCCAAAGCCCTTGAGCATCCGCTCGGTGTGGTCGCGTGTTGCCACACGCTCCGTCACCCGGGTTTCACCGGGGGCGTTGAGGCCGGCGAGCAGGACCGCGCTCTTGACCTGAGCCGAGGCCACCGGGGTGACGTAGTCGACAGGCACGGGATGTATTGCTCCCGTGACCGTCATCGGAAGCCGGCCGCCGCTGCGCCCCCGCGCCTCCGCTCCGAAGAGGGCGAGCGGATCCGTCACGCGGCCCATCGGGCGCGAGCGCAGCGAAGCATCGCCCGTGAAGGTCACCGTGATGGGCGTCGTGGCCATGGCGCCCATGATGAGGCGCACCCCGGTGCCCGAGTTGCCACAGTCGATCACGGACTCCGGCTCCGCAAAGCCGCCCGTGCCGACCCCGTGGACGGACCACGCGCCCGGCCCGTGGCGCGTGACGTCAGCGCCGAACGCAGCCATCGCACGGCCGGTATCGAGCACGTCTTCCCCCTCAAGCAATCCGGTGATCCGGGTCTCGCCCACCGCCAGCGCCCCGAGGATCAGGGAACGGTGACTAATCGACTTGTCACCGGGGACATCCGCCACGCCGGTCAGGGGTCCTGCGGCCGGGGCGGTCAGCGGGATTGGCTCTCCATGCGACGACATGATGGTCTCCTGCACTACGCGTTCGTGCTCTAGCCCAGCCCAGCCCGAGGTTCCAGTGGCTCTGCCGGGACACGCCGAAACGTCAGGTAGTGCGGGGTCCGCCCCTCACGCAGGGCTTTTGCTTCGTAGCGCGTTTGGGTCCAGTCGTCCCAGGGCGCGCGCCAGTCGTCCGGACGCTCGGCACACCAGGTAAAGCCGTGGCGCGGCACCTGTTCGAGGCTCTGGCGCACATAGTCGGGAATGTCGGTCGCGATACGCAGCTCCGCGCCCGGGGCCATGACCCGCGCCAGCGGTACAAGATACTCGGGCGTCACCGCGCGGCGGCGGTGATGGCGCGCCTTTGGCCATGGGTCCGGATAGAGCAGAAAGGCTTTTTGAATGCTGGCTGGGGGCAGGACGTCAAAGAGATCCCGGACATCGCCCGGATGAATGCGGATATTCGTGGCGCTGGCGCTGCGGATCTTGCCGAGCAACATCGCGACCCCGTTGATGAAAGGCTCGCAGCCGATCAGCCCGACATCGGGGTTGCGCACCGCCTGGTGGACCATGTGTTCCCCGCCCCCAAACCCGATTTCGAGCCAGACGGGGCGCCCGGAAAAGAGCGTATCGAGGTCGAGCATCGTGCGCTCGGGATTGTCCTGCCGCTCCACCGGGCCCGGAGAAAGATCGGCAAGGTCCTGATCGAGGTAGCGGCGCTGGCTGTCCCGCAGGGTCTTGCCATGCCGACGCCCGTAGAAATTGCGCCACGGCGTGCCGTCCGGATCGGATTGGGGGGGGGTGAGGTCGTCATCGGCCATGGCGTTTCTCCATTGGCCGCGCTCTAGCGCCTTGGATACGCAGCGGTCAATGCAGGTTCAGGACGTCTGTCGACGCAGGAGCCACGCCCGGCGCAAAGAAGGATGTTTGCCGCGACACGTGCGCCCTTTCAGCGACCACGCTGTCGCTCCTTTCTGACAGCACTTGGGGCCGGCGGGCTTGGACCGGGCGCCGAGCCGCTCCCGATCGCGCATTGTCCGTCACCACCCTCAAAACTGCACGCAAAGCTCCGGCGCTGAAGACGACTTGGCACTCGGTATCATGATGGTTGCGAATGGGTGGACTTGTTCGCCCCTCCCGAGCGCGGTTCATAGAACGCAGCGCCGAACGTACCACGATAGGAAATGGTATACATGCTCAACACAAGCACCCCCCGGCCAAAGCGCCCAACTTCGCCGCAAGCTACGATTTTTCGGCGAAAAATCGCCCCCTATGGCAAAATGCTGAGCCAGGCCCACGCGGTGAAAAGGCTCGCCCCGGTGCCCATCAGGACCGCCGAGGCGCAGACCCGGCGGGCAACCCCGTACATGTTGGCAAAGATGTAGGCGTTGACCCCGGGGGACATCGCGGCCGTGATCACGGCCGAGCGCATGCCGACCGCTCCGAGCCCAAGCAACGTGCCGAGCGAAAAAGTCACCCCTGCGTGCAGGACAAGCGCTGCGGCGAGCATCCACGCGATCTGGCGCAGGTCACCTTCCGGACGGTAGCGATAGAGCACGCCGCCGAGGCCGAAGAGCGCCGAAGGCAGCGCCGCGCGCACCATCAGATCCAGCGCTTCGCTGACAGGGCCGGGCAAGGCGACACCGCTCAAATTCACCGCAAGACCGAGAAGGATCCCAAGGATCAATGCGTTCGAGAACATCGCCTTGAGCACCGTGCCGGCGAACCGGGCGCTGCCCAGTTCCCCGCGCCCGGCGCGCGCCATCTCCATCGCCGTGATACCCAGCGCGTATCCGAATGGCGCATGAAACGCGATGATCGCGTAGTTCCCAACGAGCGCCTCTGCCCCGAATGCGCGTTCGGTAATCGGCAGCCCCAGAAGCACTGTGTTCGAGAACATGCACGCAAAGCCGATGGCCACGGAATCGGTCCAGGGTCGTCCGAAAAGATGCCGAGCCCCCAGCACCCCGGCGAAGAAACTTGCCGTTGCCCCGGCATAAAACGAGATCAGGAGCTTCCAGTCGAAATCCTGGCTCAGGTCGAGCGAGGACATCGCCGTGAAGAGCAGACACGGGATGGCAAAGCGCTGCGTGAAGACCATCAGGCCCTCGACCCACGCATCCGTGAAAAGGCCCGCCCAGACCGCCGCGTACCCGGCACCGATCACGAGAAAGACCGGGAGGATGACCTCGAGAAGCGCGGCCAAGGTCGGTCAGTCCGGAAAGGTGAGCGTCAGCCCGTCATGGGCTGGCATGATGTGCCCGGGCGTCTCGGCGGCAACCGTCGCGTAATCGAGATCTACGTGCATGTTGGTCAGGATCGCGCGGGCCGGTGCCGCGCGAGCAATCCACTCCAGCGTCTGTTCGAGATGGGCGTGGGAGGGATGCGGCGTACGGCGCAGCGCGTCGACGATCCAGACCGCCAGCCCATCGAGGTAAGGCCACGCGTCATCCGGGATCTCGTTCACGTCCGGCAGGTAGGCGACATCGGCAATCCGAAAACCGAGCGCGTCGATCGTCCCGTGGCGGACCTCGAAGGGCCGCAGGGTGATCTCGCCCCCCGCACCGTCGATCGAGATAGGGCCATCGATCGTATTGATGTCGAGAATCGGCGGATAGGCCGATCCGGGCGGTTGCACGAAGGCATAGGAAAACCGCGAGAGCAGATCCGATTGCGTTGGCCCGTCTGCCCAGACAGGCAGGCGCGCGCGCATGTTGAAGACGATCATCCGCAGGTCATCGAGCCCGTGGGTATGATCCGCATGGGCGTGGGTGAAGACCACGGCGTCGAGCGTGCCGATCCCGGCAGCAAGAAGCTGGGCGCGCAGATCCGGCGATGTGTCGATGAGAACGCGCGTGACGCCGAGGTCGGTCTCGCGCTCGATCAGAAGCGAACAGCGCAGACGCGTGTTGCGCGGCTCGGCCGGATCACACGCCCCCCAGTGTCCGCCCAGCCGTGGCACGCCACCCGAAGAGCCGCACCCCAGGATCCGAAAGCGCAACTCTGCCATCAGGCACGCTGCGCCCGTGCGGTGTCCTTCGCAGAAGCCGGCCAGGCCGCCGCCTTCCAGAAGAGCCGCTCGAAATTGTCCTCGGTCTGTGCGGCAAAGGCGGCGAACTCCATGCCCATCGTCTCCGCGCCGCGGCGCGCGGTGTGTGCCGTGTAGGCCGGCTCGTTGCGCTTGCCGCGATGCGGCGGTGGCGCGAGGTAGGGCGCATCGGTCTCGACGAGGATCCGGTCGGCGGGAGCCGCCGCGAAGATCTCGCGCAGGCTCTCGGAACGCGGGAAGGCCGCGATGCCCGACATCGACAGATAGAAGCCGAGGTCGAGCGCGGCTTCCGCGAGGGCCGCCCCTGAGGAAAAACAGTGCATGACGCAAGTATAGGCGCCTGCACGATGCTCGTCGGTGAGGATGCGGGCCATGTCGTCGTCCGCGTCGCGCGCGTGGATGATGAGAGGAAGGCCCGTCTGCCGCGCGGCTTCGATGTGGATAAGAAGGCTCTCCTGCTGCACGACCTTGCTCTCGGCGGTGTAGTGATAGTCGAGCCCCGTCTCGCCTATTCCGACCATCTTGGGGTGCCCGGCGAGAGCGACGAGCGCCTCGACGCTGGCCATCGGCTCGGCGGCGGCCGACATCGGGTGCGTTCCGGCAGCGTAGAAGACGGGGTCATGCGCCTCGGCGATCGCCCGCACATCGGGCTCGCTTCGAAGCTTGGTGCAGATCGTCACCATGCGGTGCACACCTGCAGAACGCGCGTTCTCGACAACCTCGGGCAGCCGACCCTCGAAATCCGGGAAATCGAGGTGGCAGTGGCTGTCTGTGATCAAGGGCGGCGGGACTTCGCTGTCGTCTGGCACGGGCGCGGGCCTTCTTTCGTGGGGCGGCGGTGGCGCGCCGAAAGGCTCAGCCCACCGGGGCGGGGCTGTTGGCGGTCGCGTCGATTGCCAGCAGGGTATCTAGGAGCAGCGCGGAGGGGTCAAGGTTGACCGCTGCACCTTGGCGCGCGCGATCGCCCTGCGTCTGCTGGAGGGTGGCCCAGCGCCGGGCCGCGGCGACATCGGGCGCGAGCCGGGCGAGCAGCGCAGCCTCCCCGGGAGCGGCCTCCGTTGCCGGCGGGCCTTGCACGCCCGCGCGGGCGAGACGCGACAGGAACACGTCAATCAGCGCGAGCCGGCTTTCGAAGAGATCTGCCGTTGTCTGGGCGAGAGCCAAGGCCGCCGGACGGTCGATTCCCGGCGCGCGGGCCAGAAGCTGGACAAGCGCGCCGTAGAACGCGAGCCCGTCCTGTTCGATCAGCGTCCATGCCGCGCCAACGGAGCCGTCAGCCAACGTGGCGAGCCCCGGCGCCGTGGGCCCTTCGACAGCCTCCGCGCCCGCCTGAGCCAGAGCAGACGTGAGATCCGCCCCGCTGAGCGGACGCAGTCGCAGCGTGCGGCACCGGGAGCGGATCGTGGGCAGCAGGCGCGCAGGCTGATGGGTGACCAGAAGCAGCGTCGCGTCTTCGGGAGGCTCTTCGAGCAGCTTCAGGATCGCGTTGGCGGAATTCTGGTTGAGCTCATCGGCGGCATCGACCAGCACGACCCGCCGCCCGCCATCGGCCGCGGAGAGGCCAAAGAACCCCTTCAGCTTGCGCGTGGCATCAACGGTGATGTCTTGCTTGAGCTTCTTCGTCTTCGGGTCGTAGGGCCGGCGCAAGAGGTGGAACCGGGGCTCGGACAAGGCGGCAAGCCGCCGCGCAACCGGATGTTCGGGATCCACATCGAGATGCGTTGGCGGCTCGGGCGCACCGAAAAGGCCGTCAGATGTATTGGCGGGCTGGGACAGCAGAAACCGGGCCAGACGCCACGCGAAGGTGGCCTTTCCCACCCCGCGCGGCCCCGTCAACAGCCATGCATGGTGCATCCGCCCCGAGTTGAAAGCCTCAAGAAAGGCCGCTTCGGCGTCGGCATGTCCGAAGAGTACGGGGGCTTCCCTGGGATGCGGCGCGCCCGAAAGGCGATCCGGCTCGGGGATGTCGTCGCTCATCGGCCAGTGCCGAGTTCGGCGAATCGGCGCGCGACATCGGCGGCGACGACCTCGGGCGAGCGGTCGCCCTCGATCAGATGAACCCGCCCGGGGGCTTCTTCGGCGAGGGCGCGAAACCCGGCGCGCAGGCGATTCTGAAACTCCAGTCCCATGTCCTCGAACCTATCCTCGCCGCTTGCGCGAGCAAGGCCACGGGCCAGCGCAACTTCGGGATCCATGTCGATGATGAACGTAAGGTCGGGCTCGGTGCCGATCATCTGGGCGTGCAGGCTGTCGACGAGCGCCCTGAGATCGCCACGCGTCGCGCCCTGATAGACCCGGGTGGAATCGGCAAACCTGTCGGTGATGATTGTCCGGCCGGCATCGAGGGCAGGCGCAATCGTCCGTTCGAGATGGTCTCTGCGCGCCGCAGTGAAGAGCAGGATTTCGGTCTGGGCGGACCATCGCCCCGGATCCCCCTCGACAAGCAGACGGCGGATTTCCTCCGCCCCCGGCGAGCCGCCCGGCTCCCGCGTGAGCAGGACGTCCCTGCCCCGCGCGCGCAGATCGTCTGCCAAAAGGCGAGACTGGGTCGACTTTCCCGAGCCGTCTATCCCCTCGAAACTGACGAAAAGCCCGCGCGCGCGGTGCGCGGCGACCGGCGCCCCTGCCCGCCCGGCGTCATCGGCTGGCTGTGACGTTGTCATCGGGTGCTCAGAGGGGGGAACCGCGGCCCGTCAGATCGCGAAAGAGCACGCCAGCCGCGGTGCGCATGCGCGGCAGGAACCCGCCCGTCGGCACATCCGTCTCGGCCGTCAGCGGCAGCTCGGCGGGCGGCATGTCCGGCAGATCGATTGTCAGGGTTCCAATCTGCTGGCCCTGGCGGATCGGCGCCCGGAGCGGTGTCTCGTAGGAGATCTCGGCCTCGACTTTATCCTGCACCGTCGCGGGGACGAGCATGTCGAGGTCCTCGGGCACCACCATGCCCACCGTGCGCTCGGCGCCGAGATGCACAGGCACATCGGCTAGTTTCGTGCCGCCGGAGACGACCGTGCGCTGCACGAATTGCCGGAACGCCCAGCTGACGATCCGCTCTGCTTCCTCGGCCCGGGCGCGCTGGCTGTCCAATCCGGTGATCACGAAGACGATGCGGCGCTCGCCCTGGCTGGCGGAGCCCACAAGCCCGTAGCCCGCCTCGCGCGTATGGCCCGTCTTCAGGCCGTCCGCGCCGATACCGAGGCTCAGCAGCGGGTTGCGATTGCGCGTGTTCGACGGTGCACGCCCGTCAAACTCGTACTCGGCGAGATTGAAGTAGGTATAGTATTCGGGGAATTCCTCGATCAGCCGCACCGCAAGCTTGCCGAGATCGGACATCGACATCACGTGCCCGGGTGCTGGCCAGCCAGACGAATTCACGAAGGTGCTGTCCGCAAGACCAATCGCGCGGGCGCGCTCGTTCATGAGCCGGGCAAAGGCATCCTCGGTGCCGGAGAGCCCTTCGGCGACAACGACACAGGCGTCGTTTCCGGATTGCACGACAATGCCCTTGATCAGTTGCTCGACGGTCGGGCGATCCGTCTGGTCGAGGAACATGGTCGAGCCGCCCATGGATTGCGCCTTGGCCGAGACGGAGAATTGCGTGTCGAGCGTCACGCGGCCGTCGCGCAATGCTTCGAACAGCATGTTGAGCGTCATCAACTTCGACATGGACGCGGGCGGCAGCTTGTCGTGCGCGTTCTTCTCCAGCAGCACGGTGCCGGTGGTCTGGTCGTAGATCCAAGCCGCCGTTGCGCGCGTCTCGAACAACGCGAGCGCGGCCTGTGCCGACAAGAGAACCGCGATACAGGCGGCGAGAAGACGGGCGATCAAACGGTCGGACTGGGCCATGCTGACTTCCTATCTGCTGACGACAGAGGCGTCTTCGTACCCCAACCCTTTCACTTTGTGGAGCAGTTCCGCACGGTCTTCACGCGAGGTTGCGGGGCCCACGAGCACCCGCCAGCCCTCGTCATCGGCGGTTTCCCGCTGGTCGATCAGCGGAATGATCCCGGCCTGCCGCATGTCGTCGGCCGCCGAGTCGGCGGTGCTGCGCGACGGGAAGACCCCGACCTCGAGATAGGAGCCACGGGTGGCGGGCGCCGGGGCCGAGCCATCGGCCGCTTGGGGGTCGAGCACGCTCTCCGCGCTTCCCGTCACGGTCGGGCTCAACGCACTGAGGGGCGCCGGGTCGCGCGGGGCAAAGAGCCCGCCGAGGAATCCGCGGCGGCGCGGCTCGGGCTCGGCACCGGGCGCCACGATCTGCGGATCGGTGAACGCCTGCTCGGTGTTGGCGTCAGCTTGCCCGGCAGGAGCGATCACTGGGGCAGGCGCAGTGGCGATGGGTGTCGCCTCGACGGCAGGTGCGTCGAGCGCGGCGGTCGTGACCGACGGGGCATCGAGAGCGGTGGCCGTCCCGGTGGCTGCGGCGCCTCCGGTGGCACTGAGCGGCTCGGCAACCTTCTTGGCGCCAAAGAGGCCCGCGAGGAACCCTCGCTTGCGCGGCGCCTCCGGCTCGGCAGCGGCCACAACTGCGCCGCCCGCCTCTGCGTCCGGGGCGGCGGTAGTGCCTTCGGCGTCTGCGGCCTCGGCACGCGCGATGGCGGCACTCGCGCCGGCCACGGCGTCGGTCTCGGGCGCGGTCCCGGCGTCGGCGACGACGGCTTCCTGAGCGGCCGGGGCCGGCTCTTCGGCCTTGGGTTCGTTGCGCTTGAGTGCTGTGACATCAAGCTGGGTCGGCGCGCCCGCGATCAGGCCAAGCGCCGCCGCAGCGTCGGACGACACCTGAATCCGCGGACCGGGGTTTTCGCGCTCACGCCGAAACAGCGCCCCGATCACGGTTTGGCCGTTCGCTGTATTGCGGATGATGACGCGCTCGGGATCCGTGACATCCGGGTGCGCGACCCAGACGCCGCCGAGCGATGGCCGCCCATCCCACAACGCCGCTTCCGAGCGCTGGAACACGTCCGGCGCCTCGACATCGCTTTCCACAAGATCGGTCGCCGCGGGCCTGTCCGCAGCGGCGGTGGCGGCGGAATCCGGGCGAGACGCGCTCACCCCCGTTCCGTCAACACAGCCAGACACCGCAAAGAGGCAGCACAAGCCACCAACCGCGACAGAAGAGATCCTGTCCATATTCGCCCCATCTTCTTTGGGTACGATCTGCGCCGCACCTCTCAGACCGGAGACCGGTCAAACTGCTCGATGGCCCATTTTTTCGGGCTCCTGTAAGCCGGAGTATACATTGAGTTTGCGTTTTGGCAAAGCTTTGCGGCAGGTCGGGCCATCGTGTTGCTTCTTGTTCACGCCGCAGCATCGCCAGCGGTGGGCGACACGCGCCTGAGCTTCGGAGCGGCGATCCTGCCGCAACACGCGGCGGTCTTTCGCAAGCCCTTCCATCTTCCGACCGTTTCGGGCAATCGGAGGCATGAGCGTTGGTCGCAGCAGTGTCCTGCCCGCTGCGCACACGGAAGGGTGGCAGAGTGGTCGATTGCACCGGTCTTGAAAACCGGCGATGTGCAAGCATCCGTGGGTTCGAATCCCACCCCTTCCGCCACACCGCGCCCCATAAGGCGATGATTTCGTGAAGAGACCAGAGCGTTTGAGGTTCTTGTCCAAACATCTGCCCCAACGGATCGGCGTCGCCGCCGTGCCGGGGTTCACCCAATGCAGGTCTCATCAGGCCTTCCACTGATCAGCACTCTTGCGCCGTCGATCTGGTGATGCTCGCACAGGTCGATTGGCTCGTTCGGCCAAGGTTCCGTGAGGAGGCCGCGCAAGTTGGCGGACACTTGGGATTTCGCGGCATGCCGGGAACGCTTGTGCAATCGAGGGCGGGCCGTGATGCGGCACTTTGTTGATTTCGAACGCGGCCCCGAGGGGCGTCCGGATGGGTTCGGTGGACGCTTTCGGTCTTGAAGCGGCAAAGCCCACGAGGCTTTCGTGCCGACGCATCGAGACCGTGCGGCGGGCGCTTGGCGACAAGCTCATCGGCGCGCGGTCAGTTAGAGCCAGAAGCGCGGCAAGCACCACGCGTCCGGGACGCACGGACAATCTCCTGAGTCGCGTTGGGATCTGCGCTTCGACGGTCCTTGGGCTGGCTGGACGAGGCACTTCCTGAATTGGTCATCGAACGGTCTATGCCGGTCTGCGGGTTGAGATATCTTCCGCAGCAGACCGGGGCATGGAATGCGCCCTTGGCACCAGGCTCCAGCCGCAGTCCTCATTGGGGAAAAAGGGCCCGCTCTTACCCACCATCGAAAGACGCTGTGACCGAGCCGATGGCCTCCGGGATCGTTGTGCCGGTTGCAGCAATCCTGCCGAATTCGCCACGCTTGCGATCGAAGGCGCGACCCCGATCACGATCGGGTCGCACGCGGGCCCAATGCTGCAATCTCACGGTCCGAGGCTCTGCCGCGATTCCTCGCGCAACCCGCAATTTCCTTGCCGAATTGGGTTATCATTCAAGCACGTCGCCAACCGATGCCCACAAAACAAGCACGTTGCACATGCGCGAGAGGCGCTGTTTAGTCGAAGGACGAACGCACGGCTGAATGTGCAATACAGATCGGACAGCATTCCACCGGGGGCTTACGTTGCTCCGCCGTTGGAGCAACAGAAGAGGGGTCTTCCATGAATCTGCAGATCAAATTACTTTCCGGAGCACTTTGCACAGCCTTGCTTTCCAGTGCGGCGAGCGCCGAGACACTGCGTTGGGCCAATGTCGGTGACATCCTCACGCTCGACCCCTACGCACATACCGAGAGCGGCACGTCATCGTTCCTGCACCACATCTATGAGCCGCTTGTCCGCCGCGATGCCGAGCTGAAGTTCGAGCCCGCGCTTGCCACCTCCTGGGAAGTGGTCGAGCCCACCCGCGTGCGGTTTACCCTGCGCGAAGGCGTAACGTTCCACGACGGCGCGCCCTTCACATCCGCCGATGTCGTCGCCTCCATCGCGCGCCTGACGCATCCCGATGCACGCGCCCGGGGCAACGTCGCAGGCGTCGAGCGGGCCGAGGCAGTGGACGACTATACCGTCGACATCGTGCTCGGTGCGGCCGACCCGCTGCTGATCAACAAGCTGACCGGCGTCTTCATCATGGACGCGGAGTGGCTTGAGGCGAACGATGCGACGGTGCCGGGCAACACCACAACCGGTGTCGTCACCTATGCCTCGGACCACGCCAACGGCACCGGGCCGTTCGTGCTGGAGAGCCGGCAGCCCGATGCGCGCACCGTCCTCAGCGCAAACCCGGATTGGTGGGATACGCCGATCCACAATCTGACGCAGATCGAGTTCCTGCCGATCAACTCCGACGCCACGCGGGTTTCGGCGCTGCTCTCCGGCGAGGTCGACGTGATCACGCCCTCACCCTTGCAGGACACCCAGCGCCTGGAGGCCGCCGAAGGCGTGACGCCGCTTCAGAACCCGTCACTGCGCACGATCATGTTTGGGCTCAACGTTGCACGCGACGAGTTGCATGGCGGTCCGAATGGCGGGGCGAACCCGCTGCGCGACATCCGCGTGCGCGAGGCGCTCTGGCGCGCCATCGACATGGAGGCGATCAATTCACGGGTGATGCGCGGCAAGGCCCGGATTGCAGGCTCAATGATCGCGCCCCCGATCGCGGGCTACGAGGCGGAGACCGACGTCAAGCCCGAGTACGACGTGGAGGCCGCGAAGGCGCTTCTGGCCGACGCGGGCTTCGCGGACGGGTTCAGCACCAATCTCGACTGCACCAATGATCGCTACATCAACGACGAGGAGATCTGCCTGGCGATCGCGTCGATGTGGGCGGGCATCGGTGTCGAGGTCAATCTGACGGCGCAGACCCGGAGCCAGCACTTCCCCAAGGTCGACCGGGGCGAGACCGACATCTACATGATCGGCTGGGCCACCCTGCCCGCGATGGACGGGTTCAGCCCTCTCTCGGCGATGCTCGCCACCCGCGAGGGCGACTGGGGCGGCAACAACCCCAACGGCTACTCCAATCCGCGCGTGGACGAGATCACCGTGATGTCGGCCTCCGAGGTCGACGAGGAAAAGCGCGTTGCGCTGATCGAGGAAGCCATTGCCATCGCGCGGGAAGACATCGCCTACATCCCGCTCCATCAGCAGCCGCTGAGCTGGGCCGCGCGGGACAATGTCGAGGTCATCCAGTTCCCGGACAACTACTTCCGCGCCTGGCATTACAGCGTGAACTGATCGCACATCCGTGCTTGCGTTCCTGATCAGACGCCTCGGGCAGGCCTTCCTCGTCGTTCTGGCGGTGGGCCTGCTCAGCTTCCTGATGTTCCGCTTCGTCGGCGATCCGGTCGCGTCCATGAGCCGCGAGGACGCGACGGTGGCCGAGCGCGAGGAGCTGCGCGAACGGCTCGGTCTGAATGATCCGGTGCCCGTGCAGTTCGTGACCTTCGTGGGACGGGCGGTGCAGGGCGATTTCGGGATCTCCTACCGCAACCAGCGCCCTGTGTCGGAGCTGATCGCGGAGCGGCTGCCCGCCACGCTGGAACTGGTCTTCGCCGCGACGGTGCTCGCGCTGGTGATCGGCATCCCGCTTGGCGTCGTGACCGCGCTGAAGCCGCGGGGAGCGCTGTCGAACGCCGTGCAGGGCGTGTCGCTGGTGGGGGTGTCGACGCCCACTTTCGTGACCGGGATCATGCTGATCCTGCTCTTTGCGGTGACGCTGCGATGGCTGCCGTCCTTCGGGCGGGGCGAAACGGTCGATCTCGGCTGGTGGACGACCGGCTTTCTCACCGCGAGCGGCTGGCGGGCGATCTTTCTGCCCGCGCTGACGCTCGCGCTTTTCCAGATGACGCTGATCATGCGGCTCGTCCGGGCCGAGATGATCGAGATCCTGCAATCGGACTATATCCGCTTCGCCCGCGCGCGCGGGCTGCCGGAGCGGTCGATCAACTACCGCCTGGCGCTGAAGAACGCGCTGATGCCGGTGCTCACGATCACGGGCATGCAGATCGGCGGGCTCATCGCCTTCGCCATCGTCACCGAGAGCGTGTTTCAGTGGCCGGGCATGGGGCTGCTGTTCATCCAGGCGGTGCAGTTCGTCGATGTGCCCGTCATGGCGGCTTACCTGATGTTCGTCGGGCTGGTGTTCGTGGCGCTCAATGCACTGGTCGACGTGACCTATGCGCTCGTCGACCCGCGCCTGCGGGTACGCGGATGAGCGACGCAGGCGTCCAGAACGCCCCGGCGGGCCTCTGGGGCCAGTTCCTGGCCTCGCCCAAGGCGATGATCTCGGCCGCGGTGGCCCTGCTGCTGATCCTGTCGGCAGCCTTCGCGCCGCTGATCGCGCCACACGACCCGTTCGCGCTGGGCACGTTCAACCTGATGGACAGCGAGCTACCCCCGGTCTGGGCCGAGGGCGGCGATCCGCGCTTCCTGCTGGGGACCGACACGCAGGGCCGCGATGTGCTCTCGGCGATCCTCTACGGCATGCGCGTGTCGCTGATCGTGGGGTTTGCGGCGGTGGCGATCTCGGCCGGGATCGGCACGCTTCTGGGCCTCGTCGCGGGCTTCCGGGGCGGCTGGCTCGATGCCGTGCTGATGCGCTTCGCCGACGTCATCCTCAGCTTTCCGACCATCCTCATCGCGCTGCTGGTCAGCGGCATCGCGCGCGGCATCCTGCCGGACACGCGACAGGGCGATTACGCGATCTACGTGCTGATCCTCGCCATCGCGATCAACGAGTGGACGCAATACGCCCGCACCGTGCGCGGGCAAACGATGGTGGAAGCCTCGCTCGATTATGTGAAGGCGGCGCGGATCTCCGGCCTGCCGAACCGCCGCATCCTGCGGCGCCACATCCTGCCCAACATCCTGTCGCCGGTGATCGTCATCGCCACGATCAACCTCGGGCTTGCGGTCCTGGCGGAGGCGACGCTGTCGTTTCTCGGCGTCGGGATGCCGGTGACACAGCCCTCGCTTGGCACGCTGATCCGCATCGGCAACGAGAACCTTTTTTCCGGCGTGTGGTGGGTGGTCGTCTTCCCTGCGGCCACGCTCGTGATGCTCGTCTTGTCGGTCAATCTCTTCGGCGACTGGCTGCGCGATGCGTTGAATCCCCGCCTTGGATAACCGGCTGCGCATCCGGGGCCTCGAAGTGCTCTATGGCGGCGCCGCGGCTGTCGACGGGATCGATATCGACGCCGCCGCCGGAGAGATCGTCGCCATCGTGGGCGAAAGCGGGGCGGGGAAATCCTCCGTCGGGGCGGCGCTGCTGGATCTGGTGGACCCGCCGGGGACGTGGCGCGCCGACGAGATGACGCTGGATGGCGTGCCGATCGATTATCGCGGCGCCCATGTGCGGGGCCGGGACATCAGCGTGATCTTTCAGGATCCGCAGACCGCTCTCAATCCGCTCTTCACGGTCGAAAGCCAGCTCGTGCACATGGTGCGCCACCACCTTGGGCTCTCGCAGGCCGAGGCGAAGCGGCGCGCGGTCGAGATGCTCGACGAAGTGGGGATCGCCGATCCGGAGGTGCGGGTGCGCGCCTATCCGCACCAGTTCTCAGGCGGGATGCGGCAGCGTGTGGTGATCGCCCTCGCGCTGGCCTGCCGCCCCCGGCTGGTGATCGCGGACGAGCCGACATCGGCGCTCGACGTGTCTGTGCGCGCGCAGATCCTCGAACTGATCCGCTCGATCTGCCGCGAGCGTGGCATGGCCTGCCTGCTCATCACGCACGACATGGGCGCGGTTGCCGCGATCAGCGACCGCGCCATCGTGATGCGCTACGGCAAGGCCGTCGAGACAGCGCCGACATCGCGGCTGCTGGCGGCCCCGAGCGCGCCCTACAGCCGGACGCTGATCGCTGCCGTTCCACCGACCGACCGCCGGATCAACCGGTTTGCACTGCCCGATTCGGGCGCCATCGTCAGCGACGCCGGGCTGGAGCGCTGGCTGCGTGCGCGCCAGACGGATGCGGGCGCCGTCCCGCTCGCGGTGTCCGAGCTTGGCAAAACGTTCGGCTCGCGGGGCTTCTGGCGGCGCGGCATGCCGGTCGAGGCGCTAAAGGGCGTGTCCTTCGAGATCTCGCGGGGCGAGATCTTCGGGCTGGTCGGCGAGAGCGGATCGGGCAAATCCACGCTGGCGCAGATCGCCGCCGGGCTGCTCCGGCCCGATCGGGGCGAGGTGCGGCTCCTGGGCAAGCCGTTCTCCGCCGCGACGCCGGAGCGCGCCTTGCCGGGCTACCGGGCGGGGATGCAGATGATCTTTCAGGATCCGTTCAGCTCGCTCAATCGCCGCATGTCGGTGCTCGACACGATCATGGAGCCGATGCACGGCGTGGCCCGCGCCGAGGCGCTGCGCCTCGTGCCCGCGCTGCTGGAGCGCGTCGGCCTGCCATCCGATGTGCTGGCACGCAAGCCGCACGCCTTTTCCGGCGGCCAGCGCCAGCGCATCGCCATCGCGCGGGCGCTCGCAGGGCGGCCCGATCTGCTGATCTGCGACGAGCCGACCTCGGCGCTCGACGTGTCGATCCAGGCGCAGATCCTGAACCTGCTGAAGGATCTGCGCGACGATCTGGGCCTGTCGATGCTCTTCATCACCCACGACCTGCCCGTCGTGCGCCAAATGTGCGATCATGTCGGCGTGCTGCACCGGGGAACCCTTGTCGAATACGGCGCGACCGAGGCGGTGTTCGAGACGCCGCGCGCCGAGTACACCCGCGCGCTTCTGTCGTACCTGCCGCAGTTGCCCGAACTGCAACCCGCTTCCTGACCCACCCCAACCTGATAGGACATCCCATGGCCGACATTCGCATCGACAACGCCACCGTCATCACGATGGACAAGGAACGGCGCGTGATCGACCTCGGGTCCGTCGTGATCGAGAAGGACCGTATCGTGGCCGTGGGTCCCACCGCCGAGATTGCGGGGGCCCATCCCGCCGACACCGTGATCGACGGCACCCACATGGCGGTGATGCCGGGCCTCATCGACGTGCACGCCCACGCCGGCCACGGGTTGATCAAGACAATGGCGGGCGGCAACGGCAAGGCGTGGTTCGAGACCTGCGGCGAGGTCTACACCGTCGCCTCCGACACGCATTTCTGGCACTCCGAGGCGATGCTCGCCGGGCTGGAGCGGCTGAAGGCAGGCGTGACCTGCGGCGTCTCGCTGCTGGGCGGCGGCGATACGGTGATGCGCACCGACGAACCGATCTATGGCGAGGCGCATCTCGACGCGATCCGCCAACTGGGTATTCGCGTGGTGATGGCCGTCGGCTCCTGCCGCGCGACCCATCCCTGGACCTATGCGAACTGGGAAAGCGGCGAGCCAAAGGAGCTGACCGTCAGCTTCGAAGACCAGATGGCGACCTGCGAGACACTCATCAAGGATTACCACGGCTCGGAGGGCGGGCGGCTCAACATCTGCATGATCACGCCCACCCTGCGCGGCGAGCACCTCGACGACGCGTCCGAGGCGGAGGTCGCCGAGATGATCCGCCAGGCCCAGGCCGCGAGCCGGATCGCGAGGGACAACGGACTGGTCTTCACCCAGGACGGGCACCAGACCGGGACGGTGAAGTTTGCCAAGGAAAACATGGACATCCTCGGCCCGGAGATGCTCCTCTCGCACTCGACCGACTTCACCGACGAAGAGATCGAGATCTGCGCCGAGTACGACCTCAAGATCGCGCACAACACATCGTCGAACGCTTCCGTCTTCGGGCGGTGCCGGGCGATCGAGCTGATGGATGCGGGCGTGACGGTCGGCATCGGCTCGGACGCCACCGCGCCCGACCGCTCCGCCGACATGCTGCGCCACGTGCAGCATTGCATGCACTACCACCGCCGCCACTTCCGCGACACGCATGTCCTGCCGCCGGGCAAGGCGCTGGAGATGGTGACGATCGACTCGGCGCGCGCGCTTGGCATGGAAGACGAGATCGGCTCGCTCGACGTCGGCAAGAAGGCGGATGTGATCGCCATCGACATGGCAAAGCCGCACCTCTACCCCCACAACATGATCCCATTCCGGGTGGCCTATTTCGCCAACGGCGCCGATGTGGACACCGTGATCGTGAACGGCGAGGTTCTGATGCGGGGCCGCGAGGTCGCCACCGCCGATCAGTCCAAGGTGCTGGAGGAGGCGCAGAAGGCGACGGATGTCATGCTCGACCGTACCGGGCGCCACGCGCTTCTCGATCTGCCGGAGAACTTCTTTGGCGCCACGCGATACTGAGGCGGTTGCGGCGCGGATCGAAAACCTTAGCTTCTGCAACGCACCAGCATTCGCACCGCAGAGCAGACCCGGACTGACAGCCATGACGACAGTTGCGCGCGCTCTCGGGCGCACACGTTCCCCCCGCGTTTGCGACGGCGCAGGTCGGGGCTGCGCAGGTCGGGCTGGCGGCTGGGCCCGAACCAAAGGCTGTACCGAGGGCCGACCTCTGCGCCGAGCTGGCGCCGTGCGGTGGGCCGCGGGCCGGGGCTTGGTGTGCACCGCGGGGCGGGGATGGGCGCGTGCCGAGGTTGGGCGCGACGGGCACGCTTTGCATCACCCGGCGGAACGGCGATGACCCAAGCCGACATTTCCGCCGACGAGACCCCCACCGGAGCGGGGCGCTGGCTGGTTCTGGCCGGCGTCTGGCTGATCTACTTCTGCTTCGGCGTGACCGCTGCGTCGATGGCACCACTCGTCGGCCCCGTCGGTGCGGAGCTTGGCATCGGCAACGCCCGCATGGGCTTTATCCTCGGGGCGTGGCCACTGACCTATATTGCCGCCGCCATCCCGTGTGGCATCCTGCTCGACCGGGTCGGCGTGCGCCGGATGCTCTTCGTCGCGGCCCTCGTCATGGCGGTGTCGGGCCTCGCGCGCAGCGTTGCGGACACGCCGACCGAAATGTTCCTGGCGGTCGCACTCTTCGGGATCGGCGGGCCGCTCATCTCGATCGGGGCACCCAAGGTCATCGCGCGGCTCTTCAAGGGGGCTGACCGCGGCATGGCGATGGGGATCTACATCACCGGGCCCTATCTCGGGGGGATCCTGTCGCTCGCGCTCACCAACAGCGTGGCGATGCCGCTGATGGACGGAGACTGGCGGGGCGTCATGCTGCTCTACAGCGCGCTCGTTGCGGCGAGTGGCGTGATCTGGCTGGCGATCGCCTATGCCCCCGTCACCGCCTGGCCCGCGCGCGACGACGACGGCGGCAAGAAGTTCAACCTCGGCGCATTCGCTGAGCTCGTCCGCGTTCCGGAGGTGCGCCTCATACTCGGCATGAGTATCGGGATTTTCTACATCAACCATGCGCTCAACAACTGGTTGCCCGAGATCCTGAAGGACCATGGCTTTAGCGCTATCGAGGCCGGCTATTGGGCGGCGATCCCCTCTGCACTCGGGATCGTCGGGGCGCTGGTCGTGCCGCGCCTTGCCACACCCGAGCGGCGGCTGGGCATCATGACGCTGCTCTTTGCGGCCTCGCTGGTGGCGAGCCTTTGCCTGCACTTCTCCAGCCTGTCCATGATCGTGCCGGGGCTGATCGCGCAGGGCATCGCGCGCGGATCGATGATGACCATCGCGATCCTGATCCTGATGGAGACACCCAGCGTTCCACCCGAACGGCTGGGGCTTGCGGGCGGGCTCTTCTTCACCGCGGCCGAGATCGGCGGCGTGCTGGGCCCGGTGTCTTTTGGCGTTCTGTCCGCCCTGAGCGGTGGCTTTGCCCTGCCCCTTGCCTCGATCACCCTGATCTGCGTGATACTGTTCGGCATCGTTGCCCGCCTGCGCGAAGCACCAGGATCACTCGAAGACTGGCGGTGACCCGTGATCGGAGGCGGCCCGGAACGGGGGAGCGCTTCAGGTTCGCCAAGAGCATCTCGGCCTCTACGCTTGGGTTCGCGACTGTATCATCGAAGCGCCTAGGCCATCGCCCTGCGGATCTTGCGTGCCCCCTCTATGCCCTTTGCATGCGCCCGTGCCGCACTCGGCCTTGCGGCTGCATGCGGGTCTGGGTGGGCAAGCCCGACCCGAGATCGTCGAACCAACCACGTTGCGTGCGCAGCCGGGATCAAGCTGTGATCGGTACCGTTCCGCATCGGCTCCCTATGAGATCAGGAACCGGCATGCCTGTCGCGAAGCGCTCAAATGCCTTGGTGCGCGGACGAGCCGCTGGACGGGGATGATTTATTGCAATCTCGGCAGGGCTGGTCCGACCCTGAGGTGAGATGGGATGCCACGCAGAAAGGCAGGCGCATCCGACAGCGAAACTACAGCGACACCGCCAATCAGATATGACTGCCGATGAAGGGCGAAGGGCGGCTTGGCAACGTGCCAGTTGCCTGATTCAGCCCTGAAGGGACAAAGCTGGGGCACATCAGACGGGGCAGGCAGATGCGGCGCACGAGCGGAGAGCAGCGTGCAGAACCTCACGTTGAGGAAATCACTCTGCATCCCGGGAAAACCCATGGCATACTCTGCTTGAGGAAAGCCCATGGCAAGGAGCGCTCGATCATGACCAGACACCTTCTTTTGGCGACGGCGCTCTGCTACGCCGCGTGGCCCGCATTGGCTCAGGATGCTGCTGACAGCGTCGCACCCGAGGCGGAAACCTCCGTCGCCTCCGGCTTCGACGGCGTGTCCGATGCCGCTCTGGCCGCGCTCGATGCAAAGGCCGCCGGCAGCCCCGTAGCGGCCGACACCTGGATGATCGCTGCGGCCAACCCCTGGGCGGTCGACGCAGGTGCGCGTGTGCTGGCGGACGGAGGCAGCGCGGCGGATGCGATGGTCGCCGTCCAGGCTGTCCTTGGCCTGGTGGAGCCGCAATCCTCCGGCCTGGGCGGAGGGGCGTTTCTCGTCTGGTACGACGCAACATCCGGGGAGGTGACAACGCTTGACGGTCGTGAGACCGCTCCGCTCGCCGCGACACCGCGGCTGTTTCAGGATGCCGACGGAGAACCGCTCGGGTTCTTCGATGCCGTCGTCGGCGGGCGGTCCGTCGGGACACCGGGAACACCGCGTCTCATGGAGGAGGCGCACCGGCGCTGGGGGAGCGCCAATTGGGGCGGGCTCTTTGAGGATGCGATCACGCTCGCCGAAGACGGATTCCCTGTCTCGCCACGCCTCGCGGAGCTCGTAGCGGGTGACGCCGAGCGGCTGCAGAGGTTTCCTGAAACAGCGGCCTATTTCTTTCCCGAAGGCATTCCGGTCGCGGTTGGCGAGAGCCTGACCAATCCCGCCTACGCGGATACGCTTCGGCAGATCGCGATGCGGGGCAGCGACGCGTTCTACACCGGGCCGATTGCCGAGGATATCGTGTCCGCCGTGCGCAACGCACCCGCCAATCCGGGGGTTCTGTCGACCCTAGACCTCGGTATCTACGACGTCATCGAACGGCCCGCGGTCTGCGTGCCCTACCGGGCACATGAGGTCTGCGGCATGGGGCCGCCGTCTTCGGGGGCTCTGACCGTCGGGCAAATCCTCGGGATGCTCGATCGCTACGAGGTGGCGGAGCTCGGCCCGGACGCAACCGAGGTCTGGAGGCTGATCGGCGACGCGTCGCGCCTCGCCTTCGCCGATCGCGGGCGCTACATGGCCGACAGTGACTTCGTGCCTGTTCCCGTGGAGGGCCTCGTGGCACCGGACTATCTCGACGCGCGCGCCGCGTTGCTCGACACCGATGCCGCGCTTCCTGAGGTTACTGCCGGATCTCCCGAGTTCGATCACGCCCTCCTGTGGGCCGATGACGAGAGCATCGAATTCCCCTCGACCTCGCATATCTCCATCGTCGATGCCGAGGGCAATGCGCTCTCGATGACGACGACCATCGAGAACGGATTTGGCTCCCGCTTGTTCGTACGGGGGTTTCTCCTGAACAACGAACTGACGGATTTCTCGTTCAGGACCCATTCGGACGGCGTGCCGATTGCCAATCGCGTCGAGCCCGGAAAACGACCGCGTTCGTCGATGTCTCCGACCATCGTGATGTCGGATGGCGCGCCATCGCTGGTTGTCGGGAGCCCGGGCGGAAGCCGGATTATCGGGTATGTTGTGAAAACCATCGTAGCGCATGTCGATTGGGGGATGGACGTCCAGCAGGCCGTGGCCATGCCCCATCTGGTCAATCGCTTCGGGACCTACGATCTGGAAGCCGAAACCGACGCCGAGGCCCTTGGCGCGCCGCTCGAGGAGCTGGGGTTCGAGGTGAACCCACGGGCGCTGACTTCCGGCCTGCATGCGATCTCGGTCGGCGACGGGCTTCTGGGCGGGGCGGATCCGAGGCGGGAAGGCATCGCGCTGGGGGAATAGCCCGCCCTGTTGTCTGGCCGGCGGGCGCGCGCGCCTTGCGGGCCGGGCAGCCGGGTGCATGACCTGTCCGGGGCGGGTCTGCGCCCGGCGAGCGACACCGGCCCGCCCCCCCTGATCTGCGACGCAATCGCCCCTTGAAGACAGCCCGTGGTCGCGGGACAGGTGCAGGAAAGACCACAGAACTGGAGCCGGACCGATTTCCGAGCGCAAGTTTGAACCGATGACCAAGGCCGAGGTCGTGGCCGCCCAGCGCGCCTGGGCCAGGTACGTCACGGAGCGTGACGTAGACCAGCTTCTCGGCCTCTACGACTTTGGCGCACCGGACGAGCCGCTGCTCTTCAAGCCAACTTTGGCCGATATCATCCGGCTCGACCGGGCGGGGGCGCGGTCCTACTTCATCGGCGGGGATCCGAACTACCCCGACGATCCCGGGTTTCTCAACAGAGGTTGGCAGAGCGTCGAGTTTCAAAGCGCGGTCGGCCCGATCCTGAAGGCCGGCGGCCTCGGCTACAAGGATATGGGGCACTACACCTTCGTCGACGGTGACGGGATCGAGACCCGCGCGGACTACACGTTTGCCTACCACAAGATCGACGGCAAGGTTCTGATCTCGCTGCACCATTCGTCGCTCACGTGGCATCCGCCCGTCGAAGCGTGAGCTGCCGTGGCGGACCCACGTCTGCGTACGAGGCAAGCGGAGAGGCTTTGGGGCACCGGTGATGCGCGATGCGGCCTTCGCAGCGGTGGCAGCGGGCCCGGAGAGAATGGACCACGGGCGAGAGCCCGCCGCGTGTTGCGTTGGCTCTGTCTTCCGCAGTGGCGCAAGGAACTGCCCAACCTCGGAGAACGGGCAGGAGTGATCCTTGCCGCCCCCGGGGTGGGCGTGGCGCGGATGGGGCGGGTGGGCAGAGGTATTTGGGCCAAGATGAAGAGGGTGGCCGTGCGCTGGCGGCCCGGTTCGGCGCGTGACGGCGGCGATTGCCAGATGTTGGGAGAGAACGTGGGAGGGGGCGCGCGCGGGGCGGAGCGCGAGGCCTTTGCGCGCGCGCTGCCCGATCAGTAGAGAATATCGTTGAGGGTCAGCCCGGTGACGGCGACGAGGTCAATTGCCATGTCCGCGCTGCCGTCAAGATCGGCATCGACATAGAGCGTCATGCTGCTGACGGATTGGGACCATGAGAGCATGTCCGCGCCACTGGCGACCGCGCGCAGGTCGAGCTTGTCGAGACCGGATTCGAAATCCATGATCCGGTCCGCGGCGGCTGTTTCGCTCTCATCAAGGGTGAGAAAGACGAAGAGGTCGGCGCCGTCGTTGCCCCAGAGACGATCTGCACCGCCGCCACCGAAGAGCGCGTCTGCGCCGTTGCCGCCTTCGAGCTTATCGTCGCCCGCGTCGCCCCGAAGCACGTCATCGCCTGCTTCGCCACGCAGCGTATCGCTGCCGTCGCCCCCCTCGATCGCGTCGGCGGCCCCACCGCCCCAGATCACATCGACACCGCCGCCACCTGCGATCTGGTCTTGTCCGGCGCCGCCCCAGCTTCGGTCGTCGCCGGCACCGAGATCGAGCATGTCGGCGCCATTGCCGCCGTAGATCGTATCGTTGCCCAGGGCGCCGAGAACGGTGTCGTCGCCGCCGCCGCCATAGGCCCGATCATCGCCGGAGCCGGTGCGGATGGTGTCGGCCTCTGTGCCGCCATAGATCGTGTCGGCGCCGCTGCCCGCGACAATCAGGTCGACTCCGCCGCCGCCATTAAGCAGGTCGTCACCGTTGCCGCCCGTCACCACATCGTCACCGTTGCCGCCCTCGATCGTATCGTTGCCGTTGCCGCCGGCGGCCAGATCATCGCCGTCGCCGCCGAAAAGGCGGTCGTCGCCGCTCTGCCCCAAGACGACATCGGCCCCATTGCTGCCCATGACGGTGTCGTTGCCTGCCCCGCCGCTGACGAAATCGTCGTTATCTCCGCCAATGACGGTGTCGTCGCCGGACCCTCCGTCGAGGGTATCGCTGCCGTCTCCGCCGGTCAGACGGTCGCCGCCGCTGCCACCGCGGGCAAGGTCATCGCCCTCGCCTGCGTCGATCCGGTCCACGCCCGCGCCGCCGAGCATCGTGTCATGGCCATCGCCGCCCGCGATCGTGTCCGCACCGGTGCCGCCCGAGATGGCATCGTCGCCCGCACCGCCTTCCAGACGGTCGTCCGCCGCGCCGCCGTCAAGATCGTCGTCGCCCTTGCCGCCAGCGATCCAGTCGCTGCCGGCATAGCCCCAGAGCTGGTCATGACCGCTGCCGCCGGTCATGCGATCGTTGCCCGAGCCCCCAACCACACGGTCGTCGCCGGGGCCGCCATTGAGCCAGTTGTTGCCATGTCGGCCGATCACCTGATCGTTTCCATGTCCGCCGTCGGCGCGGTCGTCCCCGTTGCCGGCATCGATGGTATCGTCCCCCTCGCCCCCGGCAAGAACGTCACCGCCATCCTTGCCGAGCAGGACATCGTCGCCGTCGCCGCCCGCAAGCCTGTCGCGATCGTTGCCGCCGATGAGCCAGTCGTGGCCTGTGCCACCCGCGAGGATGCCCATCCCGGCCCCGCCATCGAGGGTGTCGTTGCCTGCGCCGCCGGTGAGCTTGTCGATCCCCCAGCCGCCCCAGATCCGGTCATCGCCATCGAGGCCGTGGATCAGCTCGTCCCGCGCGGATCCGGTGATCCAGTCCGCATTGGCCGTTGCCGCCAGTTTCTGAGGTGACCATGTATCGGGGATCTGGAACATCGTCGGGTCTAATGCTGGTTGGGGACCGGATCAGAGCCCGGAATTCAGTTGAGGAGGGTCGGCGCGGGCTATGGTGAGTTCATGGCCGCCCGGTGGCATCCTGAAGAAATCTTAACCATGGTTTCGGGCCTGCCCGTCTTCTTCGTGGAGACCTCTTTGGAGGGTGCCGCGCCTTGTGTGCTGCGGGTTTGCGTGTGTCTTCGCCGACACGGGCGCTCCCGCACCCATGCGTGAGAGCGGTTTTAGCGCCAGACCCCGACTGGCCCAGCGCCTCCGGGAGACTTGGTTTGCCAATGTGGCGGAGCGGCGACAGGGCGGCTATGCGCGCGCGGCACGTCGCACGCGGATGGCGTTACTCAGGCTCCGGGAAGGCGCGCGCGAGGATCCCTTCGAGGTCCTCGGTTGCGAAGGCCACCGGGCTCGGCTTCATGGAGGACGCGCTTGCGGCGCCCACCGCGATGCGGGCGCGCGCCCCGGCGTCGAGCCCCTGCGCCGCTTCGAGGCCATTGTCCGTCATCCAGCGCTCCATCGTGGCGATCCCGCCGGGGATCGCGCCCTCGACCAGGTCTGCCACCTCCGCCAACCGGGCGCGCGCCGGGGCCCCATCGGCAAGCTGCGCGTCAAGCGCGATGAGCACGTGTGGCAGGAGCCGGGCGCAAATCATGCCGTGCGCGGCGCCCGTTTCCCCGCCAAGAACACCGGCAAGGCCATGGACGGCGCCGAGACCGGCATTGGCCAGGGCAATTCCACTGACATAGGCGACGTAGGAGAGGCCATCGCGGGCGGCGGCGTTCTCCCCATCTCGCCCCAGCGCGGCGAGTGACCGCAGCCCGATCCCGATGGCAGGCAAGGTCAGGGCGTCCGTGAAGGGGGTCGCGCGTGTTGAAAGGTAGGGTTCGATCACTTGCGTCACCGCGTCGAACCCGCTTGCAAGGGTCTGGGATCGCGGGGTTCCATCCGTGAGGCTCGGATCGATCACCGCGAGCTCCGGCACCATCCGATCGTCGCGCAGGCTGACCTTGCGCGCATGGGCCGGCACGCCGATCACCGCGTTCTTGGTGGCTTCGGAGCCTGTCCCGGCGGTTGTCGGGATGGCGATGCAGGGCAGCGGGGCGGCCGACAGCGGGCGCCCGTCGCCAACGACTTCCAGATGTGCGAGTGGCGGCGCATCGGACGGCACGAGGGCGGCGAGCGCCTTGCCCATATCAAGAGCAGCCCCGCCCCCCATTGCAACGACTGCGTCGGGCCGCGTGGCGCGATTTTCGGCGAGGGCGGCTTCCAGCACATCCAGGGTCGGTTCACCGACGCAGGACAGCGCCACAACGCTGCACCCCGCCACTTCGAGCGCCTCTCGCAAGGGCGCGGACCTCGCCGGCGAGCGCCCGTGCACCAGCAGAAGGCGCCTCCCGTAGCGCGCGATCTCGGGCGCGGCGGCAAGGGCGCTGCCGCGGCCAAACCGCGTGTTGGCGGGCAATCGAAGCGCGAAAGGGGGAACGGATGTCATGGCGATCTCTCACGAAAAAGGGCCACGGCGGAGATGCGCCGCGGCCCGGGGTTTGCGGGCCGGTTCATCCGAACCGGCCAGCGATCAGGAGTCGTCCTGCCAGGACTTCACCAGCTCGTCGTAGGAGACGGTGACAGGCTCGGGCTTCTCGTTGTCGAGCATCGCCTTGGGCGAGCCCTCCTGCGACAGCCAGTGCTCGGCACCCATCTCGTCATTCATGACGGGACCGAGGTCACCCTGAACGCCAGCGCGCTCAAGCCGCTCCAGCACCGCTTCCTGGTCGGCACAGAGGGCATCGAGGGCCTCTTGGGCCGTCTTCGCACCGGACATCGCGTCGCCGATGTTCTGCCACCAGAGCTGCGCCAGGCGCGGGTAGTCGGGCACGTTGGTGCCGGTCGGCGACCAGCGGACGCGCGCCGGGGAACGATAGAACTCGACCAGGCCACCAAGACGCGGCGCGCGCTCGGTGAAGTGTTCGGAGTCGATCGTGCTCTCGCGGATGAAGGTCAGGCCGACGTCGGACTTCTTGAGGTCCACCGTCTTCGACGTGACGAACTGAGCGTAGAGCCACGCGGCCTTGGCGCGGTCGACCGGGGTCGACTGCATCAGCGTCCAGGAGCCTGCGTCCTGATAGCCGACCTTCATCCCGTCTTCCCAGTAGGAGCCGCGCGGGCTCGGTGCCATGCGCCACTTCGGCGTGCCGTCTTCATTGAGCACGGCGGCCGCACTGTCACCAACCATGTCGGCGGTGAAGGCAGTGTACCAGAACATCTGCTGGGCGATCTGCCCCTGTGCCGGGATCGGGCCAGCTTCGGAGAAGGTCATGCCCGCTGCTGTCGGCGGCGAGTACTTGTCGAGCCACTCGATGGCCTTGTTGACGGCATAGACCGCTGCGGGCGAGTTCGTCGCGCCCCCGCGGGACATGCACGAGCCCACCGGCTGGCTGTTCTCGTTGACGCGGATGCCCCATTCGTCGACAGGCAGGCCGTTCGGCTCGCCCACGTCGCCCATACCGGCCATCGACATCCATGCGTCGGTGTAGCGCCAGCCAAGCGAGGGGTCCTTCTTGCCATAGTCCATGTTGCCATAGACGTCGCCCTCGACACCGAGGTGGCTCAGGTCGCGGCCGGTGAAGAACTCGGCGATGTCCTCGTAGGCGGACCAGTTCACAGGAACGCCCAGCTCGTAGCCGTAGGCCTCCTCGAAATCGGCCTTGTTCTTCTCGTCGTTGAACCAGTCGTAGCGGAACCAGTAGAGGTTCGCGAATTGCTGGTCGGGCAGCTGGTAGAGCTTGCCGTCCGGGCCGGTGGTGAAGGACGTGCCGATGAAGTCATCAATGTCGAGCGTCGGCAGCGTGACGTCGGCGCCCTCGCCGGCCATCCAGTCCGTGAGGTTGCGCACCTGCTGGTAGCGCCAGTGCGTGCCGATCAGGTCGGAATCGTTGACGTAGCCGTCGTAGATGTTCTCGCCCGTCTGCATCTGCGTCTGCAGACGCTCGACAACGTCGCCCTCGCCGATCAGGTCATGGGTGACGGTGATGCCGGTGATCGCGGTGAACGCGGGCGCCAGCACCTGGCTCTCGTAGACGTGGGTCGTGATCGTCTCGGACACGACGGAGATTTCCATGCCCTCGAACGGCGCGGCCGCGTCCACGAAGAACTGCATCTCCGCTTCCTGCTCCTCACGGGAGAGGACGGACATGCCCGCGATCTCGTTGTCGAGAAACTCCATCGCTGCCTGCATGTCGGCAAAGGCCGGCATCGACAGTGTGCTGAGCGCGACGGCGAGTGCCGTCGTGGATCTGAGTGAAATACCCATTCTAGTGTGTCCTCCCATATTGGACGTCAGGGTTGCAGCCCGTTGACCGGGCCTACGTGACGCGCCCCGCCTTCAGACGTATCTGAAAACGAGGGCAGCGTAGATGAGGCAGACGACGAGCGCCCACCATTGTGCGAAATCGGTGAGGCCGAGCCAGGCGATATTGATAAAGGCCGAGCCCAGAAGCGTGATGAAGAGCCTGTCCCCCCGCGTTGTCTCGATCCGCAGGATACCGAGGCGCGGCGTCTCCGGATAGCGGATCGCGAGGAAGGTGAAGGTGATCAGAAGCGACGCGATCACCATGAAGAAGATCGCCGTCGGCCAGGTCCATGCCATCCAGTCGAGCATCAGGCTGTTCCCTCTGCAGTGTGGTTCGACTGGAGCGGAAGGCCCGTGCCGATATAGGCGAGGAGCGCCGTGTAATCCTGCAACGTGCAGAGGATCCGCTCGTCTTCCGGCGCCCTCTCTTCGCTGATGACATCGCGCAGATTGTCGAAGAGATCGTCCAACTCGTCGAAGTCCGGCCGCACGTTCGGATCATAGAGAGGATCGGCGGGCGTGAGCGACCAGTAGTAGCCGTGCTTGAGCGGGATCGTTGTATGGCCCTGCGCTTCGAGCATGTCGAAGAACATCGCGCCCCAGCGGCGCAGGTCCTCTACCTTGATCTCGGATGGAATCTCGGAATACGGCATCAGCGACATCACACCCTCCCCAGGGCGAAGCCCTTGGCGATGTAGTTGCGCACGAAGTAGATCACGAGCGCGCCGGGCACGATGGTCAGCACCCCGGCGGCGGCGAGCACGCCCCAGTCGAGGCCGGAGGCAGAGACGGTGCGGCTCATGGTGGCGGCGATGGGTTTGGCGTCGACCGACGTCAGCGTGCGCGACAGCAGAAGCTCCACCCACGAGAACATGAAGCAGAAGAACGCGGCGACGCCGATACCCGAAGCGATCAGCGGCATGAAGATCTTCACGAAGAAATGGCCGAACGAGTAGCCGTCGATATAGGCCGTCTCATCGATCTCGCGCGGAACGCCGCGCATGAAACCTTCGAGGATCCAGATCGCCAGCGGCACGTTGAAGAGGCAGTGCGCCAATGCCACTGCCAAATGCGTGTCGAAGAGCCCGACCGAGGAATAGAGCTGGAAGAACGGCAGCGCGAAGACGGCGGGCGGCGCCATCCGGTTCGTCAGCAGCCAGAAGAAGAGGTGCTTGTCGCCCAGAAACGAGTACCGGCTGAAGGCATAGGCGGCGGGCAGCGCCACCACGAGCGAGATAACCGTGTTCATCAGCACGTAGATGAGCGAGTTGACGTAGCCCATGTACCATGACGGATCGGTCAGGATGGTGGCGTAGTTCTGGATCGTCGGGTTCTGAGGCCAGAGGCTGAAATCCCCGAGGATCTCGGCATTTGTCTTCAGGCTCATGTTGATGAGCCAGTAGATCGGCAGCAGCAGGAAGACCAGATAGAGCACCATCACAATGGTCGATCCCTTCACCCGTGAGGGGCGGCGGGCCTGGGTCGCGACGGTCTTGTCGCGGGCCATGGGCGCGCTCACGGGGGCGGCGGCGGTCTGGTCGGTCATCGGCCCGCCTCCCGCTTGTCGAGGTTGGTCATCACGGTGTAGAACACCCAGCTGATCAGGAGGATCACGAGGAAATACATGATCGAGAAGGCCGCGGCGGGGCCAAGATCAAACTGCCCGAGCGCCATCTTCACAAGGTCGATCGAGAGGAACGTCGTGGCATTGCCCGGCCCGCCCCCGGTGACAACGAAGGGCTCGGTGTAGATCATGAAGCTGTCCATGAAGCGCAGCAGGATCGCGATCATCAGCACGCCCTGCATCTTGGGCAGCTCGATGTAGCGGAAGACGGCCCAGCGGCTGGCCTGGTCGATCTTGGCGGCCTGGTAATAGGCCTGCGGGATCGACATCAGACCGGCATAGGCCAGCAGCGCCACCAGCGACGTCCAGTGCCAGACATCCATCACGATGACGGTGATCCACGCAGCCACCACATCGCGCGTGTAGTTGTAATCCACCCCGATGGCGTTCAGCGTGTAGCCCAGAAGGCCGATGTCTTCCCGCCCGAAGATCTGCCAGATCGTGCCCACCACGTTCCACGGGATCAGAAGCGGCAGCGCCATCAGCACAAGGCACACCGACACCCACACACCCTTTTTGGGCATGCAGAGCGCCACGAGGATGCCAAGCGGCACCTGAATAGCGAGGATTGCTGCCGAGAACGCAAGCTGACGCCAGAGCGCGTTCCACATCCGCTCGTCTTCCAGCATCTCCTCGAACCAGGTCAGGCCGGCCCAGAAGAACTCGTTGCTCCCGAAGGTGTCCTGCACGGAATAGTTCACCACTGTCATCAGCGGGATCACCGCCGAGAACAGGACGAGGACCAGCATCGGCAGAACGAGAAACCATGCCTTCTGGTTGATTGGCTTTTCCATCAGGCGGCCTCCCCCACTTTGGCGTCGCGCGGGGCGACACGCCAATCCTCGGAATACACGTTGATACGTGCCGGATCGAAACTCACATGCGTCGCGTTCGCGCTGATCTCGGCCCCTTCGCCAATCAGGATGTTGACCTCCTGACCCATCAAGTCGGCGCGGACAATCTTGTGGCGGCCAACGTCTTCGACACGCCGGATCGAGACCGGAATCCCCTCGCCCTCCGTCAGCCGCATGAACTCCGGTCGAACCCCGATCTCGCACTTGCCTGACACAGAGCCGTAGGCGGCGCCGAGCGGAACGTGATGTCCCTGCACGACAGCACGATCCCCCTGCACGTCCGCCGGGATCACGTTCATCCCCGGAGAGCCGATGAAGTAACCCACGAAGGTGTGCGCGGGGCGCTCGAAGAGCTCCTGCGGCGTGCCGATCTGCACGACCTGCCCCTCCGTCATCACCACGACGTGGTCGGCAAACGTCAGCGCCTCCGTCTGGTCGTGGGTGACGTAGATCATCGTGTGCCCGAAATCGTGGTGCAGGCTCTTGAGCTGCGTGCGCAGCTCCCACTTCATATGCGGGTCGATCACCGTGAGCGGCTCGTCGAAGAGAAGCGCGTTGACGTCTTCGCGCACCATGCCGCGGCCCAGGCTGATCTTCTGCTTGGCATCGGCGGTGAGCCCGCGGGCCTTGCGGTTCAGTTCGTTCTCCATCCCGATCATGGCACCGATCTTGGCGACGCGTTCGGCGATGTAGGCCGGATCGGCCCCACGATTGCGCAATGGAAACGCAAGGTTATCGCGCACGGTCATCGTGTCGTAGACAACCGGAAACTGGAAGACCTGCGCGATGTTGCGCTCGGCGGTCGTCATGTGCGTGACGTCGGTGTCGTCAAAGAGGATCCGCCCCTCGCTCGGCTCCAGCAGGCCCGAGATGATGTTGAGCAACGTCGATTTTCCGCAGCCCGACGGGCCAAGCAGCGCATAGGCCTCGCCGTCCGACCAGACGTGGTTGAGCTCCTTGAGCGCGTAGTCCTCCGGGCCTTTCGGCTTGGGACTGTAGGAATGCGCCAATCCGTCGAGCGTGATCCGTGCCATCGGCGCCTCCTTCAGGCCGCGAGTGCGTAGGCGGCCGGCGCGATCAGCTGACCGTCCTCGCCGAACACGTAGACATGGGCGGGGTCGAGATAGACAGTAACGTCCGCCCCGATCTGCAAGTCGCGCACCCCGTGGATCAGACCGACCCAGCGATCGGAATGGTGATCGAGATGCACAAACGTCTCCGACCCGGTGATTTCGAACACCGCGAGCGAGGTGCGAAACTCCATGCAATCGGCGGCATGGGGCTCGATTTCCACGTGGTTCGGGCGGAAGCCGGCGGTGTACTTGCCATCGGTCAGTTCGGTGAGCGCACCCTTGGCTTGAATCGACTGTCCGTCGCCAAACATCAGCTGGTCGCCTGCCTTCGTGATCTTGAGAAAGTTCATCGGCGGATCGGAGAAAACCCGCGCTGTGGTCGCGTTCACCGGCTGGCGGTAGACCTCGGCGGTTGGGCCAAACTGCGTCACCTTCCCCTCCCAGAGCGCAACGGTGCTGCCGCCCAGCAGCAACGCCTCCTCCGGTTCGGTGGTGGCGTAGACGAAGATCGAGCCCGCGGCCTCGAAGATCTTCGGGATTTCCTCGCGCAGCTCCTCGCGCAGCTTGTAGTCGAGGTTCGCCAGCGGCTCATCGAGCAGCACCAGCCCCGCATCCTTCACCAGCGCGCGTGCCAGAGCACAGCGCTGTTGCTGGCCGCCCGAAAGCTCCAGCGGCTTGCGGTCCAGCATCGGTGACAGCTTCATCAGGTCCGCAGCGCTGCGCACGGCACGGTCGATCTCGTCACGCGTCTTGCCGAGCAGACGCATCGGCGAGGCGATGTTGTCGTAGACCGTCATGGACGGGTAGTTGATGAATTGCTGGTAGACCATCGCAACGCCCCGGTCCTGCACCCGCATGCCCGTGACGTCCTCGCCATTCCAGAAGAGCCGACCCGTAGACGGCTTGTCGAGCCCCGCCATCAACCGCATGAAGGATGTCTTGCCCGAGAGCGTCGGCCCGAGAAGCACGTTCATCGTGCCCTTCTCCAGCGTCAGATCGGTCGGATAGATGTGGGTCTGATCCCCCACGACCTTGGACACGCCGTCCAGCGTCAGCGACATTCCAAACCTCCCTATACCGCCCCTCTTTTCCGGGGGGCTTACTCCGCCGCGGCCATAACGCCGTGCGTGCGGACCTCCTTCATGTGGGCATCGAGCACCGCGGTCTCATCCACGGACAGCCTGAGGCCCAGCTTCGTGCGCCGCCACAACACATCCTCGGCGGTGCGCGCATATTCACGTTCCATCAGCCAGCTGACCTCACGCTCTGTCAATGTCGCCCCGAAAGACCGCCCCAGCTCGTTCGCCGTACGCGCCCCACCGAGCACCTCCCCTGCCTCGGTCCCGTAGGCACGCACGAGTCGCTGCGCCCAGCGCTCGGTCAGAAACGGATGCGCCGCCCGCAGATCATCGGCAAGTCGCCCGGCCCCGTCTACAGGGAAATTGCCGCCCGGCAGGGCAATCCCGGCCGTCCAGGCGCCCTGGCACTGCGGAAGGTGGTCGCCCACGTGCTCGAGCGCCTCTTCGGCGAGCTTGCGATACGTGGTGATCTTGCCGCCGAAGACACTCAGCGCGGGCGCCCCTGCGTCGGTATCGGTGCTCAGCACGTAATCCCGCGTCGCCGCCGTGGCCGAGGCGGCGCCATCGTCATAGAGCGGCCGCACGCCGGAATATGACCAGACGATATCGTTCGCCGTGACGGGGTGCTCGAAATATTCCGATGCAAACGCGAGCAGATAGTCTCGCTCGGCCTCCGTGCAGACGGCAGGCTCGGCCAGATCCGGATGCTCGACATCGGTGGTGCCGATCAGCGTGAAATCCGTCTCATAGGGAACCGCGAAGATGATCCGACCGTCGCCGCCCTGGAAGAAGTACGCCTTGTCGTGCTCAAAGAGCTTCCGCGTCACGATATGGGAGCCGCGCACCAGGCGGACCTGCTCGCCCGTGTTGCGCCGCATGCGCCCGGAGATCACGTCGGCCACCCAGGGACCGGCGGCGTTGACGAGCATGCGCGCTGTGCGGGTGCTCACATCGCCCGTTTCCATATCGCGAAGAACCACGTGCCACTGTCCGTCCTGCACTTCGGCCGACACGACCTCCGAGCGGGTCAGGATCGTCGCACCCCGGGCTTCCGCGTCCCGGGCGTTGAGCAGCACGAGCCGCGAGTCCTCCACCCAGCAATCGGAGTACTCGAATGCCGTCTCGAAGCGGTCTTGCAGTGACGCGCCTTCCGGTGCGGAGCGCAGATCGAGCGTGCTGGCGCCGGGCAGGACTTCCCGACCGCCAAGGTGATCATAAAGGAACAGGCCGAGCCGGATCAGCCACGAGGGGCGCCGACCCTTCATCCATGGCATCACCGCCGAGAGCAGCCGCGACGTCGGCGTGTCTGACGCAAAGCGCATTTCCGCGTGGTAGGGCAGCACGAAGCGCATGGGCCAGGAGATGTGCGGCATCGCCTTGAGCAGCGTTTCACGCTCGATCAGAGCCTTTCGAACAAGGCCGAACTCAAAATACTCGAGGTAACGCAGCCCACCGTGAAAGAGCTTCGTCGACGCCGACGACGTAGCCTGCGCTAGATCCCCGCGTTCCGCCAAAATGACGGATAGACCCCGGCCCGCCGCGTCGCGGGCAATGCCACAGCCATTCACCCCGCCACCGACAACCAGTAGATCGCAGTCCGCAGAGGTGGCATTCGAAACGGATTGAGGCGTATTCATGCGCGAAACCGACCACATTCGTGCGCCTGATGTCAACATTCGTTTTCCTTTACTTTCGTTTGAACCCAAAGCGAACATCCCGAATGGGGAAAATTGCGCCCGATAAGCCCTGTTTCCGCAAGTCGCGGTGAGAGATTGGTTCAACGCGCTTGCGATAGCATTCGATCAACTCCATTCTCCGGGAATGCGAACAGATCCGCGCCATGTCGCAAACCTTTAGGCATCCGGAGATCCTCGAGATCGCGCGCAGAGAAGGCCGCGTGACGGTCGACGGCTTGGCAGAGCGGTTTGGCGTCACGCCCCAGACCGTGCGGCGCGACCTGAGCGAACTGGCCGACCGTGGAAAGCTCGAACGCGTGCACGGCGGCGCGATCCTTCCGTCAGGGCTTACGAATATCGGCTATGCCGATCGCAGGGCCCTTGCTGCCGAAAGCAAGGTGCGCATCGCCCGGGCCTGCGCCGATGCGATCCCCGAAGAGGCCGCCGTTTTCATCGGTATCGGAACAACGGCAGAAGCGGTGGCGCGCGCGCTGATCCATCACCGCAATCTGCTCGTGGTCACGAACAACCTCAACGTCGGCCATACGTTGCTGGAGAATCCGGATTGCAACGTGGTCGTGACGGGCGGATCGTTGCGCCGGTCCGATGCTGGCCTTGTCGGCGCGCTCACGATTCGGACGCTGGAGCAGTTCAAATTCGACCATGCCGTTCTGGGCTGCTCGGCGCTCGATGAAGAGGGCGATCTTCTGGATTACGACCTTCAGGAGGCCGTGGTGAACCAGACGATCATCGACCGCTCCCGCACTGTCTCGCTGATCGCCGATGCCACGAAGTTTGCCCGCAACGCGCCAGTGCGCATCGCATCCCTCCGCGACATGGACCGCTTCTTCACCGATGCGCCCGTCCCGTCCGGGCTCGCTCGCCTTTGCCGCTCCTGGGGCACGTCGATCCAGATCTGCTAGCACCCTGCCCTTTCGCCGTTCGGGAGGTGGCGTCGTCCGGACAGGGCAGCCGAATGCTTTCCGGAGAGGGCGGGCTAGACGTTCTCCGAAGAGGTCGTCCACAGGTTGATGCCGTCCTCGAAGGCCAACGCGTCGATCCGGGCAAGCTCATCCTCCGTGAAGTCGAGCGCTGCGAGCGCGCCGACGCAATCCTCGACCTGCTCAGGCCGCGATGCGCCGATGAGGGCGGAGGTCACACGCCCGCCGCGAAGAACCCAGGCGATGGCCATCTGCGCCAGGCTCTGGCCCCGCGCCGCCGCGAGCGCATTGAGATCGGACAGGCGTGAAATGGCCTCTGCGGAGAGCAGCGCCGGATCGAGCGACTTGCCCGCGGCGGCGCGGCTGTGCTCGGGCACGCCTTGCAGGTATTTGCCCGTGAGCAACCCTTGCGCCAGCGGCGTGAAGACAATCGACCCCAGCCCCTCGTCTTCGAGAGCATCGAGAAGCCCATCCCGCTCCACCCAGCGATTGAGGATACTGTAGGAAGGTTGGTGAATTACGATCGGCGTCCCGAGATCGCGCAGAAGCGTGGTGATCTCACGCGTGCGCTGGCTGTTGTAGCTAGAGATGCCAACATAGAGCGCTTTGCCGGAGCGGACGATCTGATCCAGGGCGCCCGCCGTCTCTTCGAGGGGCGTGTGCGGATCAAACCGGTGCGAATAGAAGATGTCGACATAGTCGAGCCCGAGCCGCCGCAGCGACGCGTCACAGGACGCAATCAGGTGTTTGCGGCTGCCCCGCTCGCCATAAGGCCCCTCCCACATGTCGTAGCCCGCTTTCGACGAGATGATGAGTTCGTCGCGCGATGCGCCGAAATCGGACTTCAGGATTTCTCCGAAAGCACGTTCGGCCGAGCCCGGCGGCGGCCCGTAATTGTTGGCCAGATCGAAATGGGTGATCCCGAGATCAAAGGCTGTCCGGCAGATTGCGCGCTTGGTCTCTTGCGCACAGTCACCACCGAAATTGTGCCAAAGGCCGAGGGAGATTGCCGGCAGCTTCAGCCCGGAACGGCCCGCGCGCCGGTACTCCATGCTCTGGTAGCGGGCCGGGCTGGGGACGTAGATCATGATGCGCTCACTTCAGGTTCGGGGGTTCGGGCGCGCCACGCCAGGCGTTCGACGGGGGCGGCGCAGATCGCTCATTCGCTCACCACCGTGTCGGCGGGCAGCCGGGCGCCGAAGATCCGCCGCGCATTGCGCAGGTCGTTTCCTTCCGCCCGCGCCTTCGCGGCCTCGGGCGAATGGCCATGCTCCAGCCAACGCGCGGTGCACCGAGCCAAGACGGTGTCCTCTGACACGTCGACCCAGATCGAATGATCCCAGACGTCGACGAGACGCGACCACGGAGCCTCGTCGAAGAGAAGGTAGTTCCCTTCGATCACGACGAGATCGCACGCGGGCGTCACCACACCTGCCCCGGCAATGGCGATGTCGCGGGCCCGGTCGAAGAGCGGGTAGACGACCTCGTCTTCCACGAGGAAGCGCTGCATGAGGGCCAGAAATCCGTGGGCGTCGAACGTCTCGGGTGCTCCCTTGCGGTCCCGGAGGCCCCGGTTGTCGAGGATGCGATTGTCGAGGTGAAAGCCGTCCATCGGGACGCATTCCGCGCGCACCGAGGCCGCCTGCAGTGCTGAGGTCAGGGCGGCTGCCGTCGTCGACTTTCCGCTCGCGGGAGGGCCGGCGACGGCAACGAGACGCCGCCGCCTGATCAGCGGCAGTGCCTCGATGCGCGCGACGATCTCCGCCGGCACCACAAGGGCCGACCCGTCAGGCAGCTGCATCTTGGGGATCGGGCTCCTTGGCGCCAGTCATCAGGGCCACGGCGTCGCTCATGCTGTGCTCCTTGGGGTCAATGACACAGAGCCTGCGGCCCAGCCGGTGCACGTGAACGCGATCCGCGACCTCAAAGACATGGGGCATGTTGTGGCTGATCAGGATGATCGGAATACCGCGTGATTTCACGTCCTGAATGAGATCAAGAACGCGGCGGCTTTCCTTGACCCCGAGCGCCGCTGTCGGCTCATCGAGAATGATCACCTTCGAGCCGAACGCCGCGGCGCGCGCCACCGCCACGCCCTGGCGCTGTCCGCCAGAGAGGGTCTCGACCGCCTGATTGATGTTCTGGATCGTCATCAAACCGAGCTCCGTCAGCTTCTCACGGGCGAACTTCTCCATCGCGGGCTTGTCGAGCTGCCGCAAGACAGTGCCCATGAAGCCGGTTTTCCGGATCTCTCGCCCCATGAACATGTTGTCGGTGATCGAAAGTGCCGGTGACATCGCGAGGGTCTGGTACACCGTCTCGATCCCGGCCTCCCGCGCGTCGATGGGCGAGTGAAAGTTGACCTGCTTGCCTTCGAGCCACACCTCTCCTTCATCCGGCATGACCGCGCCGGACACGGCCTTGATGAGGGTCGACTTGCCGGCGCCATTGTCACCGATGACCGCGAGGATCTCGCCCGGCATGAGATCGAAATCGCAGTGATCGAGCGCGGTCACCTTGCCGTAGCGTTTGACGAGACTGCGTCCTTTGAGAATGGGTTCCATCAGGCTGCCACCTTTCTGATCCACTGGTCGACCGCGACGGCGGCGATGATGAGAAGTCCGATGAGCAGGAAGGTCCACTGCGCGTCCGCGCCGAGAAGGCGAAGCCCAAGCGTGAACACCCCGACGATCAGGGCACCGAAGAGCGCGCCAAGGATCGAGCCACGGCCACCGAAGAGCGAAATACCCCCGATCACGACGGCGGTGATGCTCTCGATATTGGCAAGCTGGCCCGAGGTGGGAGAGACCGAACCGATCCGCCCGATCAGAGCCCAACCGGCAAAGGCGCAGATAAGGCCCGACAGCATGTAGACGGACATCAGGGTCCGGTGGACGTTGACACCGGAGAGCTCGGCAGCCTCCGGGTCGTCTCCTACTGCATAGACATGCCGCCCCCAAGCCGTGTGCCGCAAGGCATAGGACAGGCCGAACATGAGCACGAGCATGAACACGACGCCCACGGTAAACACCGCCCCACCGACCGAGAACTTCGCACCGAAGACCTGTAAGAGAGGCGCGTTTGCCTCAATCTCCTGACTTCGAATGGTTTCGTTCTGCGAATAGAGGAAGTTCGCCGCCAGCACGATCTGCCACATCCCGAGCGTGACGATAAACGGCGGCAGCTTCACGCGGCTGACAAGCCAGCCGTTGAGCGCTCCGATCGCGGTGCCGACCGCGAGCCCCATGAAAATCGCGACAGACGGCGGAAGGCCGTAGCGGAAGGTGAATTGCCCCATCACGACGGACGACATCACCATGATCGCGCCGACGCTGAGGTCGATCCCCGCCGTCAGGATCACGAGCGCCTGTGCCGCGGCGACGATCCCGACGATCTGCACCTGCTGCAGGATCAGCGTCAGGGCGAAGGGGGAAAAGAACTTTGATCCCAGAAGCAAGCCAAACACGATGATCGCGCCGATCAGGACGATGAGCGGCACCAGCGAGGGATTGGTGTGCAAGATGTGTTGGAGCCGGCCAACGAGCCCTTTGTTGTGGTCTTCGAATTCGGCGACCTGCTCGGGGCTTCCCGTGATCGCCTTTTCGTAGTCGTCCCGGCCGGTGGTCTCTGCTGGCATGACGTCTCCTCCCTTTCACGGGCATCTCTCTGGCGCGATGGGGCTCTTAGAATTGCACAGGTCTGCGCGCCTGTCGCGGGTCGCACGCCCGGGAAGACAATGCCTCCCGGGCGGCTGTCAGTGGCGCGTTAGCCCCAGCAGAGGTCGTTGCCCTCGGAAACGGAGATCGACTCTACCCCGTCGGCAGGCTTGTCCGTCACGAGCGCGACGCCCGTGTCGAAGAAGTCCTTGCCCTCGGTGGGCTCAGGCTTCACGCCGTCTTCCGCCCACGCCTTGACGGCTTCGACACCGAGTGACGCCATCAGCAGCGGATACTGCTGCGAGGTTGCGCCGATCACGCCGTCCGCGACGTTCTGGACGCCGGGACAACCACCGTCGACCGAGACGATCAGCACGTCATTCTCGCGGCCGATCGACTTGAGCGCCTCGTAGGCGCCTGCGGCGGCGGGCTCGTTGATGGTGTGGACGACGTTGATCATCGGGTCGCGCGCCAACAGGTTCTCCATTGCGCGGCGGCCGCCTTCCTCGTTGCCGTCCGTCACGTCGGAGCCGACGAGGCGCGGATCGTCCTCATCGCCGATCACGTTGGGATCCGCGAGGTCGATGCCGAAGCCCTGCAGGAAGCCCTGGTTGCGGAGAACGTCAACTGTGGGCTGGCTGACGTTGAGGTCGAGCGTCGCGATCTTGGCGTCGGCGGCGGCGTCGCCCATCGTCGCTTTTGCCCACTGCCCGATCAGAAGGCCCGCAAGGAAGTTGTCCGTGGCGAAGGTAGCGTCGGCGGAATCAATCGGGCTGAGCGGCGTATCGAGCGCGATCACGAGAATGCCCGCATCGCGCGCCTGCTGAACGGCGGGCACGATGGACGACGTGTCCGACGCTGTCAGAAGAATGCCCTTTGCGCCGTCGAGGATACAGGTTTCGATGGCTTGCACCTGGGTCTCGTGGTCCCCGTCGACCTTGCCTGCGAAGGCCTTGAGCGTCATTCCAAGCTCTTCGGCCTTGGCCTCTGCGCCTTCCTTCATCTTCACGAAGAACGGGTTCGTGTCCGTCTTGGTGATGAGGCAAACGGTCGTCGAATGGTTGTCCGCCAATGCTGCACCCGCGAATGCGAACGTTGCCAGTGTCGACCCGAGCAGAAGTTTCTTCATCGTGTCCTCCCTAAGACATTTTTTCCCCCGGATCTCTGCCCGGGACCGTTGAAAGCTAATTGCGATCCCCCGACCCTGTCAATAAATAAATAAAAGTGATTTATAAATTGACAGTGCACCCTGCTCCCCAACAGAATTGGGACAGGGAGAGGTTTCATGAGTGGCATCGACACGTTCATCCGCACCTCTGAACGCGGGGCGACCCAGTCCGGTCTGCGGGACCGGAACGCGCGGCTCGTGCTCTCGTATCTGCGCCGCCACGGCGAGCTGTCCGGGGCAGAAATTGCGCGGCGCTCCGGACTTTCAGCGCAAACGGTCTCCAACATTATCCGTGCTCTCGAGGGGAACGGCTTGGTGCAACGCGGCAAGGCGATCAAGGGCAAGGTCGGCAAGCCGTCGATTCCCATGGCGCTGAACCCGCAGGGCGTCCTGTCCCTGGGTTTGAATATCGGCCGGCGGTCCGCGGAGCTGGTGCTCGTCGACTTCAACGGGCGCCTGATCGACTCGCATGAAACAGCCTACGACTACCCTGAGATCGAGACGGTTTTCGCCTTCCTCGAGGACGCAACTGCGCTGCTCTTCGCGCGCAACCCGGAGGCGCGGGACAGAGCCGTGGGGCTCGGCGTTGCGCGCCCCAACGAGATCTGGAACTGGCTTGAACTTGTAAACGCTCCGGCAGCAGCGATGGAAAAGTGGCGGGCGCTCGACCTAGGCGCGGCGCTGTCACGGATCACCGGGCTAGAAGCGACCATCGAGAACGACGCGACATCGGCGTGCGTGGCCGAGCACATGTTGGGCCAGGGCGCGGATTTCACCGATTTCCTCTGCATTTTCGTTGGCGCATTTGTGGGGGGTGGGCTCGTATTGGGCGGCAAGATCGTCTGGGGCCGGACCGGAAACTCCGCCGCGCTTGGCCCGATGCCGATCCCGCATCCCGCAGGTGGGACAACGCAGCTTCTGAGCGTCGCATCGCTGCACGTTCTGGAGGCCTCCCTACAGAAGAACGGCATCAATCCGGCCAGGCTTCGGGAATCCCCGGACGACTGGAGCGCGTTCGAGCCCCTCGTCGGCGACTGGATCGAGGCAACTGCCGCCAACCTTGGGCTGGCGGCAGCGTCGGTCGCCTCTGTCATCGAGGTCGAGGCGATCCTGATCGATGGCGCGATGCCCGAAGAGGTCCGGCACCGGCTGACGCAGGCCACGCGGGCGCATTTCTCCGGATTTGATCTCTCCGGCGTCGAGCGACCACGCATCGTTGAAGGCTCCGTCGGGCGGCGGGCGCGCTCTCTCGGAGCTGCCCTGCTGCCGATCCACTCGCGCTATTTCATCGCCTGAACGTAAAAGTGTCTCACCCGCGATGTGGGGCGCGACTGCGTGCGCGTCGCGCCCCAATCGCCTCGGTCTTGGGGTGCGAAGTAGGCCCGCGCAGAAGCACATCCGGCCGGTGGTGCGTCGTGTCGCATGCCGAAACAGTCGATCGGGGCACAGGACAGTTGGTGGAATCGGTGGGCTGACGTAGCATCCGATAGGCAACGCAACCCAATCATCACTGGAGATCTCCCATGCCCTTCCTCATGGATCGACGCGGGTTCCTGGCCGCCACCGCAGGCCTGCTCGCCGTTCACCCGTTCTCGGCCAGGGCGCAGGCTGGGCAGGCGCATCTCCGGATCATGGAAACGACGGACATCCACGTCCACGTCTACCCCTATGATTACTATGGCGATCGCCCGGTCGACACTGTCGGGCTGGCCCGCACGGCGTCGCTGATCAATGCAATCCGGAGCGAGTCGACCAACGCCATCCTGCTCGACAACGGCGACTTTCTGCAGGGCAATCCGATGGGCGACTACATGGCCTACGAGAAGGGGATGTCGGAGGGCGACACCCATCCGATGATCGCCGCGATGAACGCGCTCGGGTTTGACGCGTCGACCCTCGGCAACCACGAATTCAACTACGGCCTCCCGTTTCTGATGAACTCCGTCGCGACCGCTGGTTTTCCCGTCGTCTGCTCCAATGTCGTGACGAAGACGGCCACGACCATGACCGCGGACACGACCCTCGTGCCGCCCTACGTGATGCTCGAGCGGACCCTGACCGACGGCGCCGGAGACACGCACCCGATCCGGATCGGGATCATCGGCTTTGTCCCCCCCCAGATCATGACCTGGGACCGTCGGCATCTGGAGGGCAACGTGCAGGTCCGCGACATCGTCGCCGCCGCAGAGGCCTACGTTCCCCAGATGCGCGAGGAAGGGGCCGACATCGTCATCGCCCTGTCGCACTCCGGCATCGGTGCCGCGGATCGATCGGACATGATGGAGAACGCCTCCGTCCCGCTTGCGGCTGTCGACGGGATCGACGTTGTTCTGACAGGTCACCACCACCGCGTCTTTCCGGGTCCGGATTATGACGAGACGCCCGGTGTCGATGCCGCGGCGGGCACCATCATGGGCAAGCCCGCCGTCATGGCCGGCTTCTGGGGCAGTCACATGGGCCTCGTCGACCTGATGCTGGAGCGCGATGGCAGTGGCTGGCGGATCGCCTCCCACACGTCCGAGGCCCGCCCGATTTCGCGCCGCGAGGAGGATCGCTCGGTCACTCCCCTTGTCGAGAGCGACGACGCCGTCCTCGCCTCGGTGACGGCGGATCACGAGGCGACGCTCGCCTATGTCCGCGCCGAGGTTGGCCAGACGGATGCACCGCTTCACTCCTACTTCGCTCTGGTCGCGGACGACCCATCGGTGCAGATCGTGTCCAATGCCCAGACCTGGTACATCGCCCAGATGATGGCCGGGACGGAACACGAAGGCCTGCCCATCCTCTCGGCGGCCGCGCCATTCAAGGCAGGCGGGCGTGGGGGGCCGGAGTATTACACGGATGTCTCGGCCGGTCCGATCGCGATAAAGAACGTCGCGGATCTCTACCTCTACCCCAACACCGTACGCGCTGTGCGTATCAGCGGAGCAGAGGTCCGCGAGTGGCTGGAGCGTTCAGCAGGCATGTTCAATCAGGTAACGCCCGGCGCGTCCGACGAAGTGCTGCTGAACCCGGACTTCCCGTCTTACAACTTCGACGTGATCGATGGGGTCCGCTATCAGATCGATCTGTCCCAGCCGTCTCGCTACAACAACGACGGGGAGGTTGTGAACCCGGACGCACGACGGATCGTCGATCTTACCTACGAAGGCCAACCCATTGATCCGGATCAGGACTTCATCGTAGCTACGAACAATTACCGCGCCGGTGGCGGAGGCAGCTTCCCGGGTGCCAATCCCGGAACGGTCATCTTCGAAGGGCCAGACACCAACCGCGACGTTATTGTGCGATACATCGTCGAGCAGGGGACGATCAGCCCTTCGGCGGACGCGAACTGGACCTTTGCACCCATGTCAGGAACGACAGTGCTCTTTGATACGGGTCCGGCGGCGGAACCTTTTATCGGTGCCGTCAAAGGCGTCTCAATCGAACCGGCAGGCGGCACAGACGATGGCTTCGCCCGATACAGGATCACCCTATAGGGCAAGAAATCATCTGAAAGTCGCCGCCCATAATTACTTCGGGCCAAATCGAAACAGCGCTGGCGAACTGGATATTCCTGTCGCCGTCGAGTTCGAGACCTCGGCGGCCTGTGGGCAATTTCACAGCGCGTCAGCGCGCAGAATTTAGAGAGGTCATCTCTCAGGCTGACATGGGCGCAGCAAAGCGTGCGATGCGCCCAAGCCGGCGTCCTAGAACTCTTCCCAGCCGTCATCTATGGGAGGGGCGCTGGGCGCCGCTGTCTGAGCAACTGCGGCAGAGGCGCCAGTAGGCACAGACGATCGCACGACGGGCGGAGCAACGGGTGCACTCGCTTGTTCAGCGGCCTTGGCGGGCCGCTGTGCTGCGACGTTCGCCGCCGGAGCCCTCTTGGTACCGATCTCGAACCGATCAACGGTATGGGCCAAACTCTCAGCCAGTTGCGTGAGGGAGTGGCTCGCCGCTGTTGTCTCTTCAAACATGGCAGCGTTTTGCTGGGTTGCCTGATCAAGCTGGTTCACAGCGGTATTGATCTCTGCGACCCCCGTCGACTGTTCCTTCGAGGACACCGCAATTCCCCCGACGAGGTTTGAAACCTCGGTGATGGAGGAGACAATCTGTTGCAGTGCCTCGCCTGTGCGACCGACGAGGTCGACGCCGCGCCCGACCTGCGTACCGCTTGCCGAAATCAGAGCGTTGATCTCCCGCGCCGCGTCGGAGGAACGCTGCGCAAGCGCCCTCACTTCAGACGCGACCACAGCAAAGCCGCGGCCCGCTTCGCCCGCCCGTGCCGCTTCGACGCCAGCATTCAAGGCAAGCAAATTCGTCTGGAAAGCAATGTCTTCGATGACATCGATGATTTTTGCGATCTTCCCCGACGACTCCTCAATCGCGGACATCGCGGACACGGCGCTCTCCACGACCTCCCCGCTTTCGACGGCCCGCGCCTGCGTTTCCGACACGACGGTGTTGGCGCGCCCAGCGCTTTCGGCTGCCGATTGGACCGAGGACGTGAGCTCATCGAGGGCCGCGGCTGTTTCTTCGAGCGTCGCCGCAGTGCGTTCGGTACGCCCAGACAGACTGTCGGCGGATGAAGCGATCTCGGCAGCCTCCTTGCGCACGTCGATTGCCATTCCCGAAACCGAGCCAACCAGCTCTTCAAGCGTGCGCAGCGTTGCGTTGAAGTCCGCGCGCAGCTGTTCGTAGTCCGACGCAAATGGCGTCTCGATCCGTGTCGTCAACTTCCCACCGCTCACTTCGCGCAATGCCGAGCTGAGACTTGCAACGACGTCAGACTGAATGCGTTCACTTTCCTCGCGACGCTGTTCCGCAGCGGTCAGATCCCGCTCTGACTGGGTGACGTCTTGCCCCATCATAAGGTAGCGCATGACCGCGCCGCGCGCGTCTAGAACGGCAAAGAGGCTTCCGTCGATAATGCCGTCATGCTGCCCGACCGAGAGCTTTCCTGCAATCGGAGTGCCACTGGATAGCCGGGATTGCCAGTCCGAGAGATCGCTGTCGCCGACACGTGTCACTAGATGGGCAAGGCGTTTGCCGATGATCTCGCGGCCCGCAGACCGCCCGCAAACGCTGGCAAAGCGGTCGTTTGCCTTGACGAGGGTGCCTTCGACATCGAACTCGGCGTAGGGTTGGTTCGCATCCAACGTCGCAATAACCGACTGGTTCAGAGTGCTTTCGGTGATGTCATTGGCTTCCACGACGCGGCCGATTGCCTGACCGTCGGCATCGCGGACAACCGCGATATCCAGTTCCAGCCGTGTGTCGCCCATCGTGAGGTTGACCTTGACCGGAAGCTGCTCTGGGTCGCGCAAGCGTTCGTCACCATCCAGCTCCGCTGAATTGAATTGTGACAGGTCCTGCCCCACGACAGCCTCGGAATCGAAGGATGGGTTGGACGATCGGATCGCTGGCGAAAGATCTCGCAGCAAGGACGCCGCCGCGTTGTTCGCATAGATCACAACGAGAGACTCATCGAGCAGCATCATAGGGGCGGAGGAAGCATGGAGGGCCGCTGATCGAAAGGCCGAGTCGCGGCGCTCTGCTTCGCCGGCCTCGAGGGCATCGCGCATATCGGCGAGGGACCGGTTGATCATGCCAATCTCGTCTTCACGGCGAAGTCTCGGAAGCTCGATCTTGTAGTCGGACCTGGCAATGCGCTTCATCGCATCACAAAGGCGATTCAAGGGACGGAGCAGGTGCCATTGCAGCAGCAAGGTCGCGAGACACGTCGCGATGATCGTGACGATTGCAGCCACGACAAGCTGCTCTTTTAGCTCCCCCTGAGTGGCAACGAGAGACGATTCCGGTGACCATGTCATGGCGACAGAGCCGGCGATATCTGTGCCGACAAAGGCCGGAATCGCGACAGAGTACCCATCGGAAGATATGGCGACTTCACCCGATTCCGCTGCCTGCTGCGCAAGGGTGCGCAGCGCATCCGTGACTGATCCGGTCTCCGCCATGGGGGCTCCGACAGCCGTGTAGCCAAGCCCGGCCAGAGCCTTGCCGCGTGCAGCTGCGAGAACGCGCGACAGAGGTTCGGCCACGCCCTCTTCCCGCCCGAAGCGCAAGGACGGGCCGCTCTGAAGTGCCAGGAGATCCGTCACCTCGAGCGCACGTGCCTGCACGTCGTTTCGGATCAGATCCTGTTTCACGAGGTAGCCTTGGAGGGCAACAACGGAGCCAACCGCAATGATGCATGACGCAACGATCGCCGCTGTCACCATGAAGGCGGATTTGTGCGGGCGGCTCACCTTCGCCATCAGGCCGGGGCCTCCGGCTGTAGCGGACGAGGAGGAATAAACGTTAGCAGACATGAAACGTGTCCTGTACGTCATCGGGTTTCACGGAGTGGACCGGCAGCGCCCGATTCAACGCGCTACCGGTCTGAATAGACGCCGTTTTCGGACCTAGAGCAGGGCCTCGGCATTGACGCCGATGGTCATCGCGCCAATGGGCTCGCCGGTGGCGGGATCGGTGATCGTGAGCGAGATCTGGCCCTGGAAGGTCTGCGAGCTCTCGTCGAACTCAACCTCCCCGAAGTGCACACCGCTCGGACCACTTGGATAGGTCTCGGTGAATTTCGCCTCATCCCCCTGCCAGTAGTCCGACGTGATGTCGGAAGCAGCCACGTTGAGGCCCTGGGCATCGACCGCGAAGACCTCGGTGATCATCCCACCCGACTCTTCGACGCGCGCTCGCAAAAAATCGGCCGCCGGGCCATCCAGCACGGGGGAGATCGTGGGCGTCGAGGCGGTGCCCACTTCCGAACGCCACGCGGCATCAAGGGCGTCGATCTCCGATTGGGGCAGGTCGCCCATCGCGGAATTCTGCGCCATGATTGCTTCCACGAGCACAGGATCCTGCGCCCATGCGCGGATCTCGCCCTCAAGGTAAGCCTCCATGGCAGGTGCGAAATCGTTGGCGAAAGCGGCCGTCGACAAAAAGGCGGCGGCGAGGGGCGCGGCCACGCGGGCTGCGAACAAAGGTGTCTTCATGACTCCTCCTGGGATTGGTTTCACGAGGCGGAAGCGCGGCCGGTGAAATAATGTGAGCGGCTCGCTCCCTGACGCCGTCTTACAGGTGACCTCCAAATCATCCGTTAATCGCGCCTGACCTTTGCGAACGATGCCGCGACGATTTTGCCGCCCGATGCGCTTTACGTTAGCCGCCGCAACCCCATAGACACGTGTGGGGGGCGTCTGACGGTGCGGACGGCCTCACGAAGACCGGGGGCAGCCATTGCAAATTACTGATCCGACCCTCGCGCTGATCGCAGCGCTTCCCTTCATCGGAGCGCTGTTTCCGGGGCTGATGATCCGCGCAGGGCGCAATGCCTGCGCCGCCTCGGCCGGTGCAGCGACACTTTCGGCCTTCATTCTGCTTCTGACGATGGCGCCTGCCGTGATCGGCGGCACGACCTTCACGGCATCGCTGCCGTGGATGCCGCAAATCGGCCTCGTGGCGAGTTTGCAGCTTGATGGGCTCGGCTTGCTCTTCGGGATCATGATCCTCGGGATCGGATTGCTGATCCAGCTTTATGCGCGGTTCTACCTGTCTCGCTCTGACCCGATGGGGCAGTTCTACACCTACCTGATGCTCTTCCAGGGCGCGATGCTCGGCATCGTTCTGTCGGACAACATCTTGATGTTGCTTGTTTTCTGGGAGCTTACGTCGCTTTCCTCGTTCCTCTTGATCGGCTACTGGCGGCACCTGCCCGAGGGGCGGCAAGGCGCGCGAATGGCCCTTACCGTGACCGGCGCGGGGGGACTCGCGCTCATCGGTGGCATGCTGCTTCTGGCCCAGGCAGCGGGCTCTTACGAACTCACGGAGATCCTGGAGCGGCGCGATATCGTGCAGGAATCTCCACTCTACGTGCCGGCGCTGCTGCTCATCCTACTGGGGTGCTTTACGAAATCGGCCCAGTTCCCGTTCCACTTCTGGCTGCCGCACGCGATGGCTGCGCCGACGCCCGTCTCGGCCTACCTGCACTCCGCGACCATGGTGAAGGCTGGCATTTTCCTGATGGCACGCCTCTGGCCGGTGCTGGCGGGAACGGAAATCTGGTTCGTCCTCGTCGCTACGACGGGCCTCGTGACGATGGTCACAGCGGCCGCGATCGCGCTCTTCAAGCACGATCTGAAAGGGCTTCTGGCGTTTTCGACTGTCTCGCACCTCGGCCTGATCACGATGCTCTTGGGCTTCGGCACGGCTGATGCGGCGGGGGTCGCGATCCTGCACATCATCATGCACGTGACCTTCAAGGCCGCACTCTTCATGACGGCGGGGATCGTGGACCACGAGGCCCATACCCGCGACGTACGGCGGCTTGGGGGCCTCCTCAAACTCATGCCCATCACCGGTGTCATTGCCATCGTGACGGCGCTCTCCATGGCCGGAATTCCACCTCTGAACGGATTCCTTTCCAAGGAGTTGATGCTGGAAGAAACGGCCCACCTCGGCTTCAACTTCGCAGGTGTCCTGTTCCCGCTGCTTGCCGTCGTCGGTGCGACGTTCTCCGTCGCCTACTCGTTCCGCTACATCGCGCACGTGTTCCTCGGCCCGGTGCGCGACGACTACCCGCACACGCCCCATGATCCACCTTTCGGCATGTACGCCGCCCCGCTCTTGCTGGCTGTGCTCGTCGTCGTGATCGGCCTGAGCGCGCACTACACCGTCGGGCCGTTGCAAAACGCGGCGGCCTACGCGACGACGGGCGGCGAATTCCACTACCACAAGCTCAAGCTCTGGCATGGGTTCACGCCTGCGCTCTTCATGTCGGCCATCGCGACGGGTGTCGGCGCCTATGCGATCATCTCCTACCCCAAGCTCCTCAAGCTCTGGGAGGAGCGCGGCCCGTTCTATGCCAAGGACGTGTTTGATCGCGTGATCGACTGGGTTGCCGACAAGGCCCGGTGGATCACGGAAACGCTGCATGACGGCCAGATCACCCGCTATCTCGCCATCTTCGCCTCGGTGACTGTGCTGGCCGGGATCGCCGCGTTCCTGTCGGCGAGCCATGGGCCGGGATCGCGCCCTCTGCTTCCTGCGACCACGGTCGATGTGATCGGTTGGGGCCTGCTCGTCGCCGCGACGGCCGCCCTTGTCGTGCTCCACCGCCAGCGGCTCCTGGTGCTGGTGCTTCTTGGGATCGTGGGACTGATCGTGTCCCTTGCCTTCGTGCACCTCTCGGCGCCGGACCTCGCGATGACCCAGGTCTCGGTGGAGGTCGTGACGATCATCCTCCTCCTTTTGGCGCTGAACTTCCTGCCGCGGGACTGCCCCGCGCAGGACCCGCTGGATCGCCGTATCCGCGATGGCGTTGTGGCAGCAGTGGCCGGGATCGCGGTGACACTGCTCTCGTGGGTCCTGATGACGCGCGATTTCGACACGATCTCGGGCTACTACCTCGAGAACTCCAAATCCGGGGGCGGCGGCACCAACGTCGTCAACGTTATCCTGGTCGACTTCCGCGGCTTCGACACCTTCGGCGAGATCATCGTTCTGGGCATCGCCGCGCTGACGATCTTCGCGCTCGCCGAGGCCCTGCTCGATGGCCGCGCCTCGCGCAAGCTCGCGAACTGGAAGCAACCAGCCTCGAAGGCTGCCGACAGGCACCCGCTGATGATGGTGGTCGCCACCCGGGTGATGATGCCGATGTCGCTGATGGTCGGCGTCTACATCTTCCTGCGCGGCCACAACGAGCCGGGGGGCGGCTTCATCGCGGGTCTGGTCGTCGCAATCGCGCTCCTAATGCAGTACATGGCCAGCGGCTTTGCCTGGGCGCAGGATCGAATGCATATCCCGTACCACACGATGATCGGCATGGGCGTGGTGATCGCCGGGCTCACGGGCGTCGGCGCGTGGTTTGCGGGCTACCCGTTCCTCACGTCGTGGTACGGGTATTTCCACTTCCCCCCGATCGAGGAATTTGAGCTTGCCTCCGCCATCGCCTTCGATCTTGGCGTGTTCTTCACAGTGGTTGGCGCCGTCATGCTGGCGCTCTACTCGCTGAGCCGGATCGCGCGCCGCACGGGCGAGCCGATCAATGTCGGCGCCATGGATTACGACCCCTCGAAAGAGGCGCCGACGGAGCTCAAGAGCTGATGGAATTCCTCGTCTCCACCATGATCGGCATCCTGACCAGCGCGGGCGTCTACCTGCTGCTGCGACTGCGGACCTTTCCTGTAATCGTCGGCACCGCGATGCTCTCTTACGCGGTGAACCTCTTTCTCTTTGCCTCGGGTCGGCTTGCGCTCGATCTGCCGCCGATCCTGACCTACGGCCAGACGGAATACACCGACCCCCTGCCCCAGGCTCTCGTTCTGACGGCAATCGTGATCTCGTTCGGGATGACGGCTGTTGTCGTGCTCATTGCGCTCGGTGCCTATCTGGAGGGCGGGACGGACAGGATCGACATGCACGGCGCCCCGGAAAACGGCGACGAGACCCCGCACGAAGATGACCCGGCGCCGGATCTCGAAGCGCCTGCGCCCGATCTGAGCCCCGAGGCGGGTCCAGAGCGCGCGCCGGAGGGCCGGTCATGACCCACTGGATCGTTGCCCCCGTCGTCTTGCCCGCACTCCTTGCGCCGATCATGGCCATGGCGATGCGGCACGACTTGCTGCTCCAGCGGACCTTCGGCCTCGCTGGCCACGTCGCGCTGCTGATGATCGCCACATGGCTCGCGATCAACGCCTCGGACGGGACCATCCGTATCTACGAGCTCGGTGCGTGGCGTGCGCCCTTCGGCATCGTCTTGGTGCTGGACCGTCTCTCGGCCACGATGCTGCTCCTGACGGCCGTTCTTGGCGTGATCGTCACGCTCTATGCAATCGGATCCGGTTGGGACAGGCGCGGCTGGCATTTCCACTCGCTCTTTGCGTTCCAGATGATGGGGGTGAACGGCGCCTTCCTGACGGGTGACGCCTTCAACCTCTTTGTGTTCTTCGAGGTCCTGCTCATCGCGTCCTACGGGATGATGATCCACTCCGGCGGGGCCTACCGCCTGCGCGCGGGACTGCAGTACGTGGTGATGAACCTCGCGGGCTCGACGCTCTTCCTCTTCGCCCTCGGCACGCTCTACGCCGTGCTCGGCACCCTCAACATGGCGGACATGGCCGCAAAGGCGGCAGAGGTCCCGCCCGAGGACGCAGCCCTGCTGGCTGTCGGCGCCGTTATGCTGCTGCTGGTCTTCGCGGTAAAGGCAGCGGCGTTCCCGGTCCAGTTCTGGCTGCCGGCAACCTATTCCTCCGCGCCGGCGCCGGTCGCCGCGCTCTTTGCGATCATGACCAAGGTCGGCGCCTATGCGATCATCCGCGTCTACACGTTGATCTTCGGCGAGGGCACACCAGAGCTCAATGCCTTCATCGAGGGGCTGTTGCTCCCGGCTGCCATCGCAACGCTGCTCGTCGGCGCCATTGGTGTGTTGGGCGCCCAACGCCTCGAGCGGACGCTATCGTTTGCCGTGCTGGCTTCGATGGGCACGCTGCTCATCGCGATCTCGATCTTCACGGAAACGGGTCTTTCTGCCGCGCTCTTCTACCTCGTCCATTCCGTGTTCGCGACGGCTGCGCTCTTTCTCGTGGCCGATCTCGTGCGCTCGGCTGAGGCGGATGGCGGGCGGCCGCATGGGCTCGTTGTCGGCTTGTACTTCGCCGCTGCCATCGCGATGGCGGGGATGCCGCCGCTCACGGGCTTTCTGGGCAAGCTCTACGTGCTGCAGGCCGTTGGCCCCGAACCAGGGTCTGGCTGGATCTGGGCGGTTATCCTGATCACGTCTCTGGTGATCATTCTGGGCTTCACGCGCATGGGCTCCGCGCTGTTCTGGAAGTCAGCCGCCGACCCCGCCGCAACCCCGCTCGACGATGCCCCGCGCGTTACCGCATCCGGCGGGCTGGCCGCGACAGCCGCCGCGCTTCCGCTCGCCGTGCTTGCCCTCATCACACTCGGCGCTGGCCCCGTGGCCCAGGTGATGTCCGACACAGCCGTGCAGCTTCGGGACCGGACGGGCTATATCTCGGCGGTGCTGTCCCCGCCAAGCCATGCGGACGAGGGCCTCATCCGAGGCGGAGGCGCCTACAGCGACGAGGGCGATCACGACGAGGAAGAAACCAAGGGCGATGGCCCCGCGTCAAAGTCAGACCATGGCGACGCCTCTCATGGCGACGGCGAGCACACGGACGGCACCTCGTCGGAGGGAGAAAACTGATGCTGCAAAGGATCTTTCCCCACCCGCAACTCAGCCTGATGATGACCCTCGTCTGGCTGCTGCTCGTCAACAAGGTCACTGTGGGCAATGTGCTGCTGGGAGCGATCCTTGGCATCACCATTCCTTTGATCACGCAGCCGTTCTGGCAGCGCAGGCCGGTCCTCAAGAATCCGCTGCGGATCGTGGAATACGTCGTGATCGTGCTGTGGGACATCGTCGTTGCCAATGTGGTCGTGGCCTATACGATCGTGTTCAAATCGAACGCGAAGACCCACTCGGCGTGGATCACCGTGCCGCTCGAGCTCACATCACCCGAAGCGATCACGATCCTGGCCGGGACGATCACGATGACACCGGGGACGGTGTCGTCCTGCCTGACGGCGGATGCGCGTGCGATCCTCGTGCACTGCCTTGACACCGACGATCCCGATGGCGTGCGCGACGAGATCAAGCACCGCTACGAACGCCGCCTGAAGGAGATATTCGAATGATCGAAATCGCGCTTGCCTTCGCCGTTGCCTGCTTCGGGGCCGCCCTGCTCTTCAATCTGTGGCGCATCGCCAACGCACCCGGCGTGGTGGACAGGATCCTTGCGCTCGACACCATGGTGATCAACGCCATCGCCCTGCTGAACCTCTATGGCATCAGCCAGGAAACTCCTGTCTACTTCGAAGTCTCGATGCTGATTGCCATGGTCGGCTTCGTCTCAACCGTCGCCTATTGCCGCTTTATCCTGCGCGGCAACATCATCGAGTGAGCGCCATGGAATCTGTCAGCATTGCCGAAATCCTGATCTCCGCCATGCTCGTCGTCGCCGGGATCTTCGGCCTCGTCGGCTCGCTCGGGCTGGTGAAGCTCGACGATACGATGCGGCGTCTGCATGCCCCGACAAAGGCCGCGACGCTTGGGGTGGGCGGCGTTCTCATCGCGTCGATGCTCTATTCGGCGATCTTTCTCGGAGAGCTGTCGTTTCACGAGTTGCTGATCACGATCTTCCTGCTTCTGACCGCACCGATTACCGCCAACTTCATTGCGAAGTCCTACATGCATCGGCACGTCAAGGAAGAGGAGCTTCCGCCCACCGGCGGCCCGCACGGCTGGGCTGTCTACGACTCGGTCCCGGAGGAAGAACGGCCCATCGACACCAAGTGAGGGCGCGCGCATGAGCGAGAACGGCGATCTCTCCGGACTGGTCGACGCACGGCCCGAGCCGCTGGTCGAAGGATTCGGATTTACCGAGGGGCCGATCTGGCACCCGGTCGAGCACTGGCTGCTCTTTTCCGACATCGCCCGCAGCCAGCAGTTCACCTGGACGGCCGATGGCGGCTTGCAGCTTTTTCGCCAGCCGACGAACCAGGCCAACGGGAATTGCTTTGATCTTTGGGGGCGTGTGGTGTCGTGCGAACACGCCTCGTCCCAGCTGGTGCGCCACACCCATGGCGGCAAGATGGTGGAGGTTCTGGCCACGCATTACGACGGTCTGGAGCTGAATTCTCCCAACGATGTGGTGTGTGACAGCCTCGGGCGGCTCTGGTTCACCGATCCGGCCTTCGGGCGAACCCGCGAAGATCTCGGCCGCCTCCGGCCCCAGCTGCAGCCGTGCCAGGCCGTGTACCGGCGCGACCCGGACGGGGCACTGGCGCGCGTGGCCGAGGATTTCCAGCAGCCCAATGGACTCTGCTTCTCCAGCGATGAGCGGCATCTCTATGTCAACGACAGCTGGGGGCCACATATCCGGCGCTTCGCTGTGGGCGAGGACGGGGGGCTCATGGGCGGTGAGATCTGGGCCGAGGTGACGGGCACGGGCGAGGGTGTTCCGGACGGGATGAAATTCGACCGCGAAGGGCGGATCTGGTGCAACGGGCCCGGTGGCGTTCACGTCTTTGTCGAAGACAGCAGGGGCGGCGGGCGCTGGATCGGCCGCGTGCCGATGCCTGAGAAGGTGACGAATTTCTGCTGGGGCGGTGCGAAGGGACGGACGCTCTTCATCACCGGGGTATCGACCGTCTGGCGGGTCGAGACCGCGACGACGCATGCGCCCATGATCCACGGCGCCTGAACCGGGGCTGTCGCATGGGGCGCTGCCCCGCGCCTGCGGCGCTCCCCGGGATATTTTGGCACAATGAAACTTGGGGGCGATCCGGAAGCCTCAACGGCCCGAGGCACACGGTGCAACCTCGGAGCAGCTTGGGGGGCTGCCGGTCATTTGAGCCGGGCCCGCTTGGTTGGACGCGGGCCCGTGGACGGGGCGCGCCGCGGGAGGCGGCCCGCTCGAAGGGCGGGCCGGCCGGTTCAGGGTCAGGCGGCGACGCGACGGGAGAGCACTTTCGCCATGGTTTCACCAAGCGCGGAGGGGTTCGGAGCAACGGTGATGCCCGCTTCTTCGAGGATCACCACTTTTTCCTGCGCGCTTTCTCCGAAGGCCGAGACAATCGCCCCAGCGTGGCCCATCTTGCGGCCCTTCGGGGCCGAGAGCCCCGCGACGTAGGCCACGACGGGCTTGGTCATGTGGCGCTGGACATAGGCGGCGGCTTCGGCCTCTTGCGGGCCGCCGATCTCGCCGATGAGCATGACGGCGTCGGTTTCGGGATCTGCTTCGAACAGCTCCAGGATATCGCGGAAGGACGAGCCGTTGACCGGGTCACCGCCGATGCCGACAGACGTCGACACGCCGATCCCGAGCGCCTGCATCTGGCTCGCGGCCTCGTAGCCGAGCGTGCCCGAGCGGCCAACGATACCGACACGGCCGGGGATGTAGATGTGCGGCGGCATGATCCCCATGAAGGACTTGCCCGGCGAGATCATGCCGGCGCAGTTCGGCCCGATGAGGCGCATTTTCCTGTCGCGCGGGTAGCGGCGCAGGAAGCGCTTCACGCGCATCATGTCCTGTGCGGGGATCCCGTCGGTGACGCAGACGGCTGTCTTGATGCCGGCATCCGCCGCTTCCATCATCGCGTCTGCCGCGAAGGGCGGAGGGACGAAGAGGAGCGAGGCCTCGGCGCCCGTGGCCTCGACCGCCTGGCGCACGGTATCGAAAACGGGGCGCCCGAGCACCTCCGTGCCGCCCTTGCCGGGGGTGACGCCCCCGACGACGTTGGTGCCGTAGCCGATCATGTCGCCAGCGTGAAATTGCCCGATGCGGCCGGACATGCCTTGCACGATGATGGGGGTCGTCTCGTCAATCAGGATGGCCATGTCTCGTCTCCTCCTCAGGCGGCTTGCGGCAAGCGTGCGGCCACGGCCTTTTCGGCGGCCTCGGCGAGCGTGTCGGCGGTGATGAGCGGCAGGCCGCTTTCGGCGATGATACGACGCCCCTCCTCCACGTTCGTGCCCGAGAGGCGCACAATCACGGGGACGGAGAGGTTTTCCTCGCGGTAGGCCTGCACAACGCCCTGTGCGACCCAGTCACACCGGTTTATCCCGGCAAAGATGTTGACGAGGATCGCCTTGACGTTGCCGTCCGTCAGGACGGTGCGGAACGCGGTTGCGACTCGTTCGGGTGAGGCTCCACCGCCGATGTCGAGGAAATTGGCCGGCTCGCCCCCCGAGAGCTTGATCATGTCGAGCGTTGCCATGGCGAGGCCCGCGCCATTGATAATGCAGCCGATATCGCCCTCGAGCCCCACATAGGCGAGGCCGTTATCGGAGGCGGTCGCCTCGCGGTGATCCTCCTGCGACCGGTCACGCAGGGCCTCGATCTCCTGGCGCCGGAAGAGCGCATTGGTGTCGAAGCTCATCTTGGCATCGAGCGCGAGCAGGTCCCCGGACCCCGTGATGACGAGGGGATTGATCTCGACCATGTAGGCATCGAGGTCGCGGTACGCGCGGTAGCATGCACGCAGCACCTGCGCCATCTGGGCGACTTGCGCCCCCTTGAGACCGAGCTTGAACGCCAACTCGCGGGCCTGGTACTCCACAAGCCCGGTGGCCGGATCGATCACCATGCGCACGAGGCTGTCGGGATCCTCGTGGGCGAGATCCTCGATCTCCATGCCGCCATGCCCGGAAGCGACGATCATGATGCGCTCGGTTTTGCGGTCGAGCACAAAGCCAAGGTAGAGTTCCTGGGCGATATCGGTTGCCGCTTCCACCCAGAGGCGATAGACGCCCTTGCCCTGCGCGCCCGTCTGTTTGGTCACGAGCGTTTTGCCGAGGATCTCCGAGGAGAAGTCGCGTACTGCATCGGTCGAGCGGCAGACCTTGACCCCGCCCGCTTCGCCGCGACCTCCGGAATGGATCTGCGCCTTGACCACCCAGCCCGCGCCGCCGATTTCGCGCGCGCGGAACTCGGCTTGCTCGGGGCTGTAGGCGAGGCCGCCGGGGGGGACGGGGACCCCGAAGCGGGAGAGGATTTCCTTGGCCTGGTGCTCGTGGATGTCCATCTGTGCATCTCCTGCTTGAAGTGAGCCCCTGCCCACGCTCCGCCATTGCGCAACGGGGCCGTGCGGGGCGGTCCCGCACGGGGTAGTCGTGTCGTGGGCGCCAGAGTTTGCGGCGCGGAGGGCGGAGAACTATTCCGCCGCGAGGCTCAGATTGGCCACCTGCGGGTTCGATTGCAGGAACCATGCCTGCGCCGCGCCAACGCCTGCGCCGAGCGGCACGCGGGCCCCGGCACGTGTGAGCGACAGCTCCGCGACGGACAGGGCCGTCAAACACATGCCCTCGTTGAGATCGCCAATATGCCCGATGCGGAACACCTTGCCCGCAAGCTGTGCCAGCCCGGAGCCGAAAGACGTGCTGTACTCTTCGTAGGCAATCCGAAGAACATCTCGTGCATCCACATCCGTCGGTACCCGGATTGCGCTAACGGTGTTGGAGTAGAACGAGCGGTGCTCGGCGACCAGATCGAGGCCCCACGCCTCGACCCCACGGCGCACGCCTTCTGCGAGCCGGGCATGCCGTTCGATGACGTTGTCCAAACCCTCGTCGAAAATCCGGTCGAGCGAGGCGCGCAACCCGTGCAGCAGTTGCGTGGGCGGCGTGTAAGGGAAGTACCCGCCGGCGTTCATCTTCACCATGTCGGAAAACTCGAAGTACGCGCGGCGCATCGTCGACGTCTCGGCGGCAGCCATGGCCTTTTCACTGACCCCTAGGATGCCGAGGCCAGCGGGCAGCATCAGTCCTTTCTGGGAGCCGGTCACGGCAAGATCGACGCCCCATGCATCCATCTCGAAGTCGAGCGAGCCAATGGACGAAACACCATCAACGAAGAGAAGCGCATCATGAAAGCTCTCGTCAAGCGCGCGGCGAATGGCGGCCACGTCCGAGGTGACACCGGTCGCCGTTTCGTTGTGGGTGACGAACACGGCCTTGATCTCTCCGTGGCGATCCGCACCGAGCCGACGCGCATACTCCTTGACAGGGCAGCCCGCGCCCCATGGAACGTCGATCACCTCAACATCGAGCCCGAGGCGCATCGCCATCTCGACCCAAAGCGTGGAAAACTGGCCGAAGCGGCTCATCAGGACCTTGTCACCCGGATTGAGCGTGTTCGTGATAGCCGCTTCCCAGGCGCCGGTGCCGGAGCCGGGAAACAGCATGACCTGTCCGGTCTGCGTGCGAAAGACACGCTTCAGATCCGCGAAGAGGCTCAGTGTGAGATCGCCGAAATCGGGCGCTCGCATATCCTGCATAGGGACGTTCATCGCCTGCCGCACGGGCTCGGGCACATTCGTGGGGCCGGGAATGAAGAGATGCTGCGTGCCGTTCCGCATGGGGTAGCTCCTGCAAATTCGCGAGTGTTGCAGCCTTCATGGCGAATGGGTGCGCTCGGAGCAAAGGAAAGCGGGTCCTGCTGTAAAAGCGAGATTTTACAAACAGTCAATTTTGTGAAATTGTAAATATGACAGTTTTGAATCCCACGGTGTACCATGCAGAAAACATTCATCGGGCCTCGGCTCCGGCGGTTGCGCCAGGAGCAGAAGAAGACCCAAGCCGAAATGGGTCGCGCCCTCGGGATCTCGACCTCTTACGTGAACTTGCTGGAAAATAACGAAAGATCAGTCTCCGTCCCGGTTCTGCTGAAGCTCTTCGATGTCTTCGGTGTCGATTGGCGCGAGATCGTGGAAGACGAGGCCGCGACGCTCTTGCCCGAGTTGCGGACAGCCATTCAGGACCCGCTCTTCGAATCCGAGCGGCCGGACCTTGCAGAGTTGCGTGCCGCGCTGGTGCACGCGCCGGCGCTGGCCGGGGCGTTTGTGCACCTGCACAAGGCCTATCAGGCGGCCACCGAGCAGATTATCGCCGTCGCGGGTGCCGAATCTGCGCGGGACGGCACGACCGTGCTGCAGACATCCGCCGAATCCGCAGTGCACGCGTTCTTCCGGCGTAACAGGAACCACTTTCGCGAGTTGGAGAGCGCGGCGGCCGATTTCTGGGAAGGCCGGGCCATTCCGACGGACGAGAAATACTCTGCCGTCAAGACCCGGCTTCGCGAGCGCCTCGGCCTCAATGTGCGGGTTGTTCCGGTTTCGGATCTGCCAAACACGTTGCGCGCCTATGACGAGGAGCGCCGCGAGGTGCTGTTGTCCGAGGCTCTCGACCATCCCAACCGGGTGTTTCAGCTCGTGCATGTGCTCGCGCTTCTGGAACATACCCGGCTGCTCGACGCGTTGCTCGACGGCTCGGGCATCACCGAGCCATTGGGCCTCTCGCGCTGTCGGGTCGAACTGGCGAACTACTTCGCCGCCGCCGTTCTGATGCCCTATGGCCCCTTCCTGCAGGAAGCGCGCACCTCGAAATACGACTTCGATCACCTTGCCACCCGGTTCGGCGTGTCCTTCGAGCAAGCGTGCCACCGTGCGACTACTCTGCAGCGGGAAGGGGCCCAGGGCGTGCCCTTCTTCTTTCTGCGGATCGACAAGGCCGGCAACGTGACCAAGCGCTTCAACTCGACAGGGTTTCCGCTGGCAGAGCATGGCGGTGCATGCCCGAGGCTCGACGTGCACACGTCGTTCCGGACCCCTGGGAAGATCGTGCCGCAATTTGTCGAAATGCCGGACGCGTCGCAGTTCTTTGTATTCTCCCGCACGGTCGATCGACCTCGCTTCACCCGGCACGCCCAGGACGTGCGCCTCGCGGTTGCGATGGGCTGCGCTTTGGAACACCTCGGAGACATCGGCTACGCGGAGAACTTCCGCCCGACGCCGGCAATCGTCGTACAGATCGGGATCAACTGCCGGGTATGCCCGCGATCCAATTGCGATCAGCGGGCGCACCACGCGCTGATCCTTTCCGGGCCGATGGACGAACGGCGCAAAGGCGCCACCCGCTACGGCGCCTGAAGGGTTTTTTCGACGAGAACGGCCGAGGCACCCTATTGGGGTACGTGATCTGGCTACGCTCCGATCGGCAGGGCAAGTGACGACGACAGCGGCTCATGCGGATCCCTGACCGGGGCCTGCACAACGCGCGCGGCCTATGCGCCTACTCTTGTTTCGAGGCCGGAGTAGCAGGGAGCGCGGGCTCGAAGTGAATCTGGCCACCCCCGGCCTTGCGGGCGCGAAGCAGCGCGGCATCTGCCCGCCGCAGCACGTCTTCGGCCGTTTCTCCCGACCGAGGTGCGCTCACCGTCATCCCGACGCTGGCCTTGAGGTGAAACGACCTCTCCTCGTGGATCACCGGGAACGACAACGCAGACCTCAAGCGCGTGGAAAGATCACTGCCGAGTGCATCATCGATCGGTCCCGAGATCACCAGGACGAACTGGTCACCGCCGAGGCGGGCCAACATGTCCTCAGCACGCACGCAGCCTTTCAGTGCTCCAGCGACCTCCTTCAAGACAGCGTCGCCGCCGGAGTGACCGCAGAGTTCGTTGATCGCGCGAAAGCCGTCAACGTCGATGTAGGCCACGGCGAAGTCGGCCTTCTGTTCGACAAGGTCGGAGAGAAAGAGATCGAGCGCGAGGCGATTGTGCGCACCGGTGAGCCCGTCTAGCAACGCGTGTGCCTCCGCCGTGACCCGAGCCGTTTCGAGGCGCTCGGTGAAGCGGCGCGTTTCGCCGAAGGCAGCACGCTGCGCTTCGATCAGGAACAGCATCTCGATCCCGAGATCCGTACCGCCAAAGTCGGCCGATGTCAGAGAGAAGCGGCGGACAGCGTCAAAGACAGAGATACCGAAAGAGAGATCAATCAGCACCGCCTGCTCGCAGGTCAGCGGAACAGCCTGCCCCTTCAGCCCCGTCCGATCCTTGTCACGGAGCGTCAGCCGGAGGGGCTTGTCCGCACTGGACATCACGTCAGCCACGCTGGAAACCTCGCGCGGCATGCGGAAATCAAAATGGGCCAGGAAGGGTGTTCCAACCAGCTCGACGCCCGGGACGAGCTTCGGAACGCTTGGCCCCGTGCGCAGGATCGTACCGTCAGCCGCAGCGATCACGTGCATGGGCATGAGGCGATCGGTCGCCGCGGGATCAAGACCGAGCGCACCGCCGCAAACACCGCCACGGCAGGCGGCTGACGCGCATCGTCCGGCGGCGCGCAAGGGCGAACGGGAAAGCATTGTCATGCCTTGTCCTCCTGGTCGACGACCGGGTTATCGGCGGCGGGATTGATCGTGCGCGGGGCCCGGCGATTGACAGGGGATTTCGCAAGCGCGGCCGAGCGCTCTGCCTGACGCTCCTCTCCGGAGCTGAACCCCTTGCGCAAGGTGTCATCCTTTGCGTCGGGGTCGTGCGCTTCGCCGCCGAGCGAGAAATCGCTTCCTTCGGCAAATCGACCGTCGAGCAGCTTGATTTCGATGACCGAGATGGGGCCGGACCCGGCCCCCCGCTCCATCAGGACAAGGGCTCCGTAGTCATCTGCCATCGCGCGCAGCAACCCCAGCACAACGTCGCCCCACCCCAGCCGATCCGTGAGCACGAAGACCCGAAACTGACCGGGCGGATCCTCGCGCACCTCAAGCTCTGGCAACACAAGCGCTGGCATGGCAAGGCTGGCACGGCTGGGCAGGTCGTAGAGGGCGTGGACGAAATCCGTGAACGTCTCACCGCAAAATCGCAGCAGGCGTCTGATGCCCACCGTTGTCTCGTGGCTGCCCAGATACGTTCCGAGATCTTCGAGCAGTGTCTGCCGATCCCGGCGCAACTCTGCGCAGACGAAGGTGATCAGGCGATCGGTTTCGTCGTCTTCGTAGGCCAGCAAGGTCTCGTAACCGTGCTCCCCCAACCCGAGCTCTCGCGCAACGCGTTGCCAACGCTCCTCCCCGTAGGTGTCGCGCACAAAGCATTGAATTGAGCGGTTGATCAAACCATTCATGGGGCCATCTCCTTGCGCCAGCACGCTAGGAGAGAGGGCTTAAGAAAAACCGAAGATGCGCCGAAGTGCCGCCCCGGCTCGTCAGAAATCCGTCGGCGCGCCGCCTTCGGCCTTTCGCCGGGTCACGAAGTCAGACAGTTCCTCGCGATATCCCGCGTCAATTGGGGGCGGCTCGAACCCCGCGACGAGCTCGCGCCACAGCGTGTCGGCGCGCTCCGCTGTCCAGATGCCGCCCGCCGCCTCCCAGGCTTCCTGGTTCCGCCAATCGGAGAGAACCGGCTGATAGAACGCGGTTTCGTACCGCGCCTGCGTATGTGGCGTGCCAAAGAAGTGCCCATGCGGCCCGACCTCGGCCACCGCATCGAACGCGATGTCGTCAGGTGTGGTGGCGGTGATCGCGGGATCGAAATAGCGCTGGATCTGCTGGATCACCTCGCAATCCATGACGAACTTCGCGGGGCTTGCGATCAGACCGCCCTCCAGCCAGCCCGCTGCGTGATAGACCATGTGCGCCCCGGATTGCACCGCCGACCAGAGCGCCTGGCTGGTCTCCCACATCGCCTGCCCGTCGGGCACATTGGCCGCGCAGGAGCCGCTGGCTCGCATCGGGAGGTCATAGAACCGGGCCATCTGCCCGGTCATCTGCGTCGCCCGCATGTATTCCGGCGTGCCAAAAGCCGGCGCGCCGGATTTCATGTCCACATTCGAGGTGAAGGTGCCGATAGCGCAAGGGCATCCGGGCTTGACCCATTGGAAGAGCGCGATGGCCGCCAATGCCTCGGCGATCGATTGCGTGACCGCGCCTGCCATGGTCACGGGCGCCATCGCTCCGGCGAGCGTGAAGGGCGTGACGACAACCGCTTGCCCGCGCCGGATCATGCGCAGGCAGCCGTCGATCATCGGCTGGTCATGCTTGAGCGGCGATGTCGAGTTGATGTTGGTGTACATCCGCGGCGCTTCGTCAAACTCATCATGGGTCAGGCCCGAGGCGATGCGGACCATCTCCATCACGTCCTCGACCCGCTCGGCCCCGAGCGAGTAGGCGTGCATGGCCTTGTCGGTGAGCGTGAGCTTGTCGAACAGAACGTCGAGATGCCGGGTCGAGGGGTGCAGATCCACGGGCTCGACCGGATAGCCGCCCGCGAAGTGGATGCAGTTGAAGATCTGCGTCAGTTTCAGCAGATCCCGGCACTGCGCGCGCGTGCCCGGAGTTTTGCCGGAGCGCATATCCCAGTAATTCGGGGGCGATGAAACATTGCCAAAAAGCAGCGTGCGTCCGCCGACCTTGATGGATTTGTCCGGGTTGCGCGGCACCAGCATGAAGTCCGACGGCGCCCGAGCGACCATCTCGGTCACCCATTCAGGGTCGAGCCGCACGGTCTCCCCCTCGATCCGCGCCCCGGCCTTGCGGAAGAGGTCCAGCGCTTCGGCATTGAGAAAGTCGATGCCGATCTCGTTGAGAATGCGCATCGCACCTTCATGGATCGCGGCAATACCATCTTCGCCGAGGGGTTCCGTGGGGCGGTCGGTGTTCTCGACCGGCCCCCATGGCATCTGCGACAGCGCACCAGCGGCGCCGCGCCGGGTGTTCCCGGCTCGCCCCCCGCTGCGGCGTTTGCGCGGGGCGTCCGCTGGCGGGTGGTCTTGGTGCGGTGCGTCAGACATCTGGGCCTCCCTGTCGCTCCAGAGGATCGCCATCGGGGGCTGCGGATAATGCCCGTTACCGACGCCGCGGTGTCGTTTTCGGGGTCAGCCCCGGTGACGGGCGCGGCGTGGGTGGCAGGCTAGAGGCCGAGCCACGCGGGCAGTTGTCCGATATCGTCCAGCACGAGGTCGGCTTCGGGCGCCAGATCCTCCGCCTCCGCCACGCCGGTGAGGACAGCAACACGGCGCATCCCGGCGGCACCACCGGCACGCAGATCGTGGAGCGAGTCCCCCACCATCGCGATTTCGCCCGGTGCGAGCCCCGTGGCCTCGGCGAAGGCAAGGCACTGACCCGCGCCCGGCTTGGCCCCAAAGCCCGAATCCGCGCCCGCGATGAAGTCGAACGCTGTCTCCACCTCCAGCGCTGCAAGCTGGGTGCGTGCGGGCTCTTCACTGTCGTTCGTGGCCACGCCAAGCAGGATACCCGCGCGGCGCAGTCGCTGCAGATACGGCACGAGCGGAACGGCCTCGACAGGCACGACCGACAGGCTCTCCGCGAGGAGCCGCCGGTGCAGCGCGTCCGCCGTCCACTCCTTCAGAGCGGGCAACATGAGGGCAACGGAATCGTCCAGCGTCCCGGCGATCACGGCGCTGTCGGCGAAAAAGAGGCGCCGCACGGGATCAAGGCGCAGCCGCCGCGCGAGATCCGCCTGCACGTCGGGCGCATCGGGGGCCAGCGACGTGATGAGATCCGCGCACCAGCCGCCCCACGTGGCCTGAAAGCCGAAAAGCGTGCCGTCCTTGTCAAAGAGCAGGCCTTTCAGACCGGCCCCGCCCGCGTGCTCGGTCATGCTCACGTCCAGTGCGGCAAGTTGCCGCCAGGAAGGGCCGCACGCGCCTCGGCGGGGGTCGTCGGCGGCACATCCGCCGCTTCGCAGAACGCCAGGAGCCAAGCGTCATCCATGGTCAGAAAATCGAGTACCGCACCAAGAAATTCTGCGTCCGATGCCCGCTCCCGCAGGTCTGCTTCGGATACCCCCGTCGACCCCATGAACACCGGCAACAGCTCCTCGTTGGCCGCCAGCCAGCCCAGGGCCCGCAGGGCCAGCGTCTCGGCAATATCCCGCTGCATCGGCGCCTCCGCTGGCTCGCATCGCACTCGTTAGCACTTGGTTAACCATTTGCCTGAAAAAGGAAGGGGTGCAAGGGCGGAGCGGTTTCACGTCTCCCACCCGGCGCGAAGACCGCACCAAGTGCACAAGGCCCGCTGCAGGAAAGCAGGGAATTGCTGAGAAGAGAGGCACAGCCATGCCAGGAAAGATCCTTGTCGTCGATGACGTCGCCACCAACCGGATCATCCTGAAAGCCAAGCTCGGAATCGCCTGTTACGACGTGATACAGGCGGCCGACGGCGAAACCGCTCTCAGCAAGGCCGCCTCGGACAGGCCGGATCTGATCCTGCTCGATCTGGCGATGCCGGGCATGTCCGGGCTCGAGGTCCTGCGCGCGCTGAAGGCCGAGCCGCTGACCGCCGAAATCCCCGTCGTGATCGTGTCTTCCCACATGGACAGGCGCAGCCGGCTGGCCGCGCTGGAGGCTGGCGCAGAGGATTTCCTGACCAAACCGGTGGACGACATGCTACTGGCCGCGCGGGTCCGCTCCCTCCTGCGCGCGCGCCTGCTCGCCGATGAGCTTGACCTGCGGGACGGGACGCGGCGCGCGCTCGGCTTCTCGGAAGACCAGGCTCCCTTTGCGGCCCCTCCCGTCGTCGGCCCGGCCGCGAGGATCGCCCGGTCCGGCGCGCCTGAGCGCGCAGCCTTGCGCGACGAGCGACCGGGGCGGATCGCGCTGATCGACTTCGACGCGGGCGACAGCGCGTGGATCGATGCGGTCGGACAAGAGATTCCGCACCGCATCGCGCGCCTGACCCGAGCGGACGCGATGCGCTTGGCACGCGGAACGCCCCGCCTGCCCGAGACGGCACCACCCGCCGACAGCGACGCACCGGAGGTCTTTGTGATCCTGCCCGGCGCAGACCAGGGGCATGACGGGATGATGCTCCTATCCGAGCTGCGCGCCGGACCGGGCACCTGCAACTCGGCCATCGTGATCGCGACACCGGCGGAATCGCGCGCCCAAGCCGCGATCGCGCTGGATCTTGGAGCCTCGGACGTGCTGCCGCTTCCGCTCGCCCCGCAGGAGGCAGCCCTGCGGCTTGCGCGCCAGCTCTCACGGACGCGCCGCGCCCACGCCGCACGGCGCAAGGTGCGCGATGGGCTTCAGCTCGCCGTGACCGACCCGCTGACCGGCTTGCCGAACCGCCGCTACGGTCTTTCACAGCTCGAACGATCCCTGGAGCGGGCGTTGGAGGTTGGGGTGCCGCTTACGGTGCTGATGTTCGATCTCGATCGCTTCAAGGCCGTGAACGACCGCCACGGTCACGCAGCCGGCGACGCCGTATTGCGCGCGGTGACAACGCGGATCCAGCCACATCTGCGCAAGGGGGATCTGCTGGCCCGGATTGGTGGCGAGGAGTTCCTGGTAATCCTGCCGGACGTCGCGGAGGGAGACGCCATGGAGACAGCCGAACGCCTCCGGCGCGCCGTTGACGCCATCCCGATAGCGCTGCCCCCCCCGGACGTGCACGCGGGCAAGGCGCTCGAAGCCGCAACGCATCGGACAGAGGTTCACCAGACCGTGTCTGTTGGCCTTGCCAGCGGCCCGACACGGACGGAGCGGGATCTGGCCCAGCGCGCCGGCCTCGTGAGTGCCACAGCCGCGCTGCTCGAACGCGCCGACGCCGCGCTGCTGCGCGCCAAGTCCAGTGGCCGCAATCGCGTGGTCCTGAGCGAGGTCGGTCAGGACGGCGAAGCCGCAGCGTAGCTGTCCATCAGACGCGGCGCCTTGGTGCCACGGCCCCGGGGTGCACCCGCGCGACCGGCCTTTCGGCCCATCCAGTCCAACGCCGCCGTGACCGCAGAGGGCACGCGATAGTAAAGCGCCCAGGCCGACTGTCACTCACGCCGGAACGGGCGTCTCACTACCATCTCCAAGGCATCGGCATAGGCTGCGCGCACATCCGGTGGCATTTGAGACAACGTCTGCGTGAGCGCGGCTTCGCTGACCGTGCGGCGCTCGGCGAGGCGCCCGCTTTGACCGGCCAGCGCGGCGGCAAACGCCTCTGCGTCGAATGGATCCGAACGCAAGGTGTCCAGCGCGGAGCGAAACCCGGTGCGCATTGAGCGCAAGATCGGCCGGCGGCCCTCTGACTGGTCCGCCTGACGCACGTGTTGCACCAAGGCGCGCTGTAGATCCGGCGGAAGAGCGGTGAAATACGGGCCAAGCCCGATACCGCGAGCCACGAGCGAGGGCGGCGGCCGGTCTGGCCCGACCTGCCTGTTCATTGCGGCGCCCGCGATGAGGCCGACAATCAAGAGGTTCAGCCCCAGCGACATCGCGAGGGCGATCTTGATACCCCGCCCCGTGCGCGGCACCGGCGACGGCGCTGTGCCTTGATCAGCCATCGAACCCTCCGAAATCGAACGCCATGAGCAAGGCCTCGGCACCTGCATCCGGGTCCTCGAGGAGCCCGGTCTCCGCCAGCAGGGCGTCCGCGGCGCCTTCCAGCACAGGCGGCGGCGCATAGCCGAACCAGAGACCGGCAAGCGCACAGGCTGCAAGTCCGATCCCCGCTGGCCAGCCCGGCCCCCACTGCGCCAGTGCCGACCTGAGCCCGGCCAGCGCATCCCTGACCGACCGCGTCCGGGCCCTCGGCATGGACGCCTCGGCCTCAGCCAACAGCCGCGCCTGAAAGCCCGCAGACAGCGGTGCCGCAGGCTCGGCTTCCGCTCGAAGTGCATCGAACGCAAGATCGAGGGACGCGTCATCAAGCTCCGGCCCGTCGGCGTAGCGTGGCCCGGCGGCTCCGGCGGCTCTGGCGGCTCCGGCCAGGGGGGGCGCCGAGATCGCCCCTCGTGCGTTCGCTCCCGCCGGGGTGTTCTTCGTTGGGTCAGTCATCTCCTGCCTCCAGCGCCAAGGCGTCGCGTTGCCCCGCCAGGGCGGCTTTCAGGGCGCGGCGGCCCCGGGCCGTCAGGCTCTCTACAGCTTCCACGCCCACCTCCATCACATCCGCAATCTCGGGGTTCGGCAAGCCCTCGAGGTGGCGCAGGGCGAGAGCCTGCGCCTGCCGTTCCGGCAGTTCCGCCAAGGCCGCACGCAACGCCGCTGCACGTTCCGCAGCCAGCAAGCCGCGCTCTGCCCCCGGCCGTGTGTCTGCCGGCTCGCCTGCCGGGCCGAACGCCTCGTCGAGCCCGGTCGTCCGCCGCCGCCGCAACCTGTCCGTCGCGAGATTGAGCGCGACCCGCGTCACCCAGGTGCTGACCCGGGCACTGCCGTCTTGCCAATCGGGCGCCTGCCGCCACAAGCGCAAAAGGGCCTCCTGGGTCACGTCTTCCGCCTCGCTGGGATCGCCGAGCATGCGGGTCGCCATCGAGAGCACGCGGGGGGCGAGCCGTGCCACCAGCGCGCGCGCCGCCGCGCCATCGCCCCGTGCATAGGCCCGCAGCAGGGCGGCATCCGGATCGGGCACGCCTGTGCTGCGTGGTGCGACCGCATCAGCCGTTGTGCGGCGTGTGTCGTTCACATCGGCGATCCGCTCACTATTGGGCATAGCCAAGGGCAAGGTAACCCCCATCAGGGCCTATCGTCCCTTGCCCGGCACGCTTGTCCCGACCGGGCGTAGCCGCAGCGCCCGCCTGACGCAACGACTCCGGATCCGGTGGCTTGCTTCACTGCATCCCGAACCCGCGCGCACCGCGCATCGTTCGCGCCTGCGCAAACTCCGCCGCGCTGAGAGCGCCGTTTCCGTCTGCATCGGCCCGGTCGAACCACCGTTCCCGACCACGCTCGGCACGCCCGGCCTGCCGCGCAGCCCGACCGGCTTCGAGCTCGTCCCGGCTCAGGCCACCGTCGTTGTTGGTGTCGAGCCGTTCGAGCGCGACATCGATCCGCCGCTCTCGCCGCGTCTCCTGGCGATCCTCGGCCGCGGCGCGCATTTCGTCCGCAGTCAGGCGCCCGTCGCCGTCGGTGTCGGACCGTGCAAATTGCGCATCGGCCCGCGCTGCCCCGTAGGCCGCCAGTTCGGCCTCGGTCACAGCGCCATCGCCGTCGGCGTCCAGAGCGTCGAAGCTTACCACCTCCCCTCGCCCGCCCGGCCCCTCGGCCAAGGCGCTGTGGCTGGCGGAAATGGCAATCAGGATGGCGGTTGTCAGCAGCATGATCCGTTTCATGGCGTGTCCTTTCCTGTGTCAGGTCAACCGCAGGTCTGCCGCCGGCACTCACCCGACCAGCGTTGCGATCACCCCTTACACGCGGGGGCACTGCGTTTCCGTCGCGCAGGTCGAACTTTTTTTGCGCCTCCCGGATTACCCTCCCGATCAGACGCATTCCGGGCGAACGCATCCCAAGCGGCACGGCGCCGCAAGCGTGTGCTGTCACTCGCGCTCGACCGCGAAACCCTGTATGCCCGCGCTGATCGCGCCAAGCGCTCCCGAAAGGTTCCGCCATGACCTCCCCGACCGATGACCGCCCGATCCGCCCTGCCCTTTGGCTCGGCTGGCGCCGCCGCTGTCCGGCCTGTGGAGAAGGGCAGATGTTCGAGGGGTATCTGACGGTCCGCGCGCAGTGCCCGGCCTGCGGCGAGGCGCTGCACCACCAACGGGCAGACGATGGCCCTGCCTACATCACCATCCTCCTGGTCGGTCACCTCCTCGCGCCCGTCCTGCACTTGGGCTACGTCCGGTTCGAGCCACCGCCCGCCGTTCTGGCGCTCGTGATGTGCGGCATGGCGGCGGCGCTGTCGCTCTGGCTCCTGCCGCGCGTCAAGGGCGCGTTCGTGGCGCTGCAATGGTCGCGCCGCATGCATGGCTTCGGTGCGCCGAGCAACGCGCCCAATCCCGCCCCATGACAGCGAGCGCAGCGCCCGACAAAGCTGCACTGCGCGATGCCGCCACAGTAATCCTGTGGCGTGTCGGAGATGAGGGCGCCGAGGTGCTCATGGGCACCCGCGGGGCGCAGGCCGCCTTCATGCCGGGCAAGGTCGTCTTCCCGGGCGGTGCGGTTGACGATACCGATGCCGACATCCGCGTGACCCTGCCGAACGAGGGTCAGTGCCTGGCACGCCTGGCCGCCGCACCGCGCTCCGGATCGACCGCCACACCAACGGCGCTCCTCGCGGCGGCGATCCGCGAAGTCTGGGAGGAAACAGGCCTCATCCTCGGCAGCCGCGCCCCCATGGCGCCCGTTCCTCCGGACTGGGCGCGCTATGCCGCCACGGGCCACTCCCCGGATGCCAGCGGCTTTCGCTACGTCTTTCGCGCAGTGACGCCGCCAGGGCGCCCGAGACGGTTCGACGCCCGGTTCTTTCTCGTCCCGGCGCACGCGGTGCAGGGCTCGGCAGACGATTTCTCGGAAGCGACGGAGGAGCTGTCGCACCTGCAATGGATCCCGGTATCGCGCGCGCGCAGCTTCGATCTGCCGTTCATCACCGAGGTGGTTCTGGCCGAAATCGCCCCGCTCATCGCAGCGGGAGGTATCGCACCCGCTAACGGCGTTCCGCACGTCGAGAACGACGACATCGTCTCTTCCGTCACACGGATCCTCTAGAAGGCGCGTCCCACTGGGCGCGCGCCCGCAAATTCGGAGGATTTGCGCCGCTCCCCGCCCCCTCACGGCCCGGTCCGAGCCTCGCCGGACAGATCAGATCACCGCCACCAGCCAGATCATCGACAGCGCGAGAAGCCCCATTCCGATCAGTTCGCGCCGACTGGGCTGCTCGCCAAACATGACCCGGCCAAGCACGAGCCCGAAGAGCAGCTCGATCTGGCCCAGCGCAAAAACGTAGGCCGCATTCTGCTGGGCAAAGGCCACGAACCACCCCAGCGATCCAGCCAGTGACAAGATGCCCAGAACCAGCCCGGGCCGCCAGGCGCGCAAGGTCGCGCGTGCTTCCGCCCGGTCCCGCCAGCCAAGCCAGAGCGCCATCAGCCCGGTCTGTATCGCAGTGACAAACGCCAGCGCGACCGCCGCCTGCAGCGCCAGAGGCGCATCGATCTCGAGCGTCGCGCCACGGTAGCACACGCCCGCCACCGCGAAGAACGCCCCCGACGCGAAGCCAAGTCCCACGGCGCGCAGCGCAGCCCCTATTGGCGCTCCGTCTGGCGGCTTCGAGAGCACTGTAAGCGCGATGAACCCCGCCAAGAGAGCTGCAAGCGCGGCCAGCCCCACGCTGTCGCCCAGGACGATCCAGCCCACCAGCGCCGTTTGCAGCACCTCGGATTTCTTGAACGTCAGACCCACCGCGAAGGCGCGATAGGAAAACAGCGCCACCACACAGACCGTCGCAAGGATCTGCGCCACGCCCCCCAGCACCGCGTAGATCCAGAAGAGCCGTGACAGCGCGGGCACAGCCGTCTGCGTCGCCACGAGCCAACATGTCAGCCCGATCGCCAGCAGCGGCGCGGAATAGAGAAAGCGTGCCCAGGTTGCACCTACGGCTAACAGGCCCGCACCCTCGGCCGCCGTCATGCGCTTCTGGACGGCAAAACGCAGCGTTTGAAAGAATGCCGCCGCGAGGGTCGCGATGATCCAGGGTTCCATGCGGTGCCTGTCTCATGGCGCCCGGCTCGTGGAAAGCCTCACGCCCCGCGCCCTAACGCCGCCGCCGCCCGACCGAGGGGACAGAGCTGCGCGCATAGATCGCCTCCGGGTGGGGCGGATGGCCATGGGTCTGCGTCCAGTAGGCTGTCCCGCCCCGGCGCAGAAAGAGCGGCACCGCGAGGAGTATCCCCGCAACGAAGCCGCCCACATGCGCCCAATAGGCAACGCCCGCCCCCTCCGCGGGCGTCGCAGCCCCCCACAGGATCTGCGTTGCGAACCAGAACGCGAGCACGAGCCACGCCCGGATCGGAAAAATCCGGAAGAAGATCAAAAGAATAAAGAGAACGTCGACCCGGGCCTTCGGATAGAGCAGAAGGTAGGCGCCCATCACGCCACCGATCGCGCCCGACGCGCCGACAAGCGGCACCTCGGACATCGGCGCGGACGCGACATGGGCAAAGCCAGCCGCAATCCCGACCGCGAGATAGAAGAGCGCGAAGCGAACGTGCCCCATCTCGTCTTCCATGTTGTCGCCGTAGATCCACAGAAAGAGCATGTTCCCGGCCAGATGCAGCAACCCTCCATGCAGGAACATCGACGTCACCGCAGTCATGACGTCGGCGTAGGCCGGGACCAGACCATAGTACCAGTAGATCTCGCCCTGCACGCCCGAGAGCACAGTGAAGAGAAAGACCAGCACGTTCGCTGCAATCAGCGTGTAGGTCACGTAGGGCACCCGACCGGAAGGATTATGGTCGCGGATTGGAAGGAAAAACATAAAAGCTAGCTACGGCGGATTCGCCGGGCGTCAACCCGGCATGGCAGGATAGCGGTACAGGCGGGGTGCATCGGGCTGCGCGCTGTCCAATCCATCTGACACCTCACCCCTTGACAGGGTGTCGCACTGGCGCATCTCATTGGCATGACGCAACGCCTTTCCCTCCAGTTCCTGACCACAGCACTCGCCCCCGTCGCGCTGGCGCTGTCTGTCTCGGCCGGACAGCCGACACACAGTGCGGGCGCCTGCCCCGTGGTGGAGTTCGATACCGGCACCGAGAGCCGGCTCATCGAGGCGTTGCAGGACGCACCAGACGCCGGAGCGGCCCGCGCGATCAATGCGAAACTCTGGGCATTGTGGACAAACGCACCGGACGCGCACGCGCAGGATCTACTCGACTCGGCGATGGCGAGGATCCGCATGGGCGACCTGAGCAACGCGATCAAGGCGCTCGACTCCCTCGTGGATTACTGCCCGGGCTACGCCGAAGGGTACAATCAACGCGCCTTCGCCCGCTACCTCGATCGCGATTTCACCGCCGCTCTGGACGACATCGACATGGCGCTGTCTTTCAGCCCCCGCCATATCGGGGCGTTGTCCGGAAAGGCGCTGACGCTCATCGGGCTGGGGCAGGACCAGGCAGCGCTCAAAGTGCTCGAGAAAGCCCTCAGCCTCAATCCCTGGCTGTCCGAGGGTGCGCTTGTTGACGATCTTGAGCGCAGACTAGGGGCTCAGAAGCTCTAGGGCCCGCTTTCTCGTGTCGCGCCGTTCACGTCACGACGGCCCCGGCGCACCCCAAGACCCCTGTTCCGACGTCTCTCTCCGACCTCTCCACCCAATCCGCGGCCCTCAGGCACGGCGCGCTCTCAACCGACTTGTCCTTCGCGCCGCGCCTGATATCCCAGATGCGGCGCGGGCGTGGCGGAACGGTAGACGCATGGCACTTAAAATGCTTGGGGCTGAATGCCCGTGTGGGTTCGACTCCCACCGCCCGCACCACCTCGTTGCAGCGCGTTCCCGGGGCCGGACAATGGCTCGTGCCGTCGGACGACTGCCCTTCTCTAAGGCGACGCACTAACACGCGTGAAAGCGTGCCGACCCGGCCAGCGGGGCGTTTCACATCGGATCGGGCAATCGGCGTTGCTGCTTGTAGACGCCTCGTTCGAGGCTCCCCCCGCAGGTGCCTCGGTCCGGCAGCAAGCGCCCCCGCGCTGCCAATGCCTCCGCCGCCAACGGACGGCGGGCAGCATGACCCTAGGGCAATTAACTCCACCCAGAGTGTCGATTCTTCTATCTGACTCAACCTAGTATCGTTACGCTCGGTCAGGCAGCAAGACGAACGGCGGACCGTGCCACGCACCTCATCCGCCTGCCGGACCAAGGAAAGACCTCACATGTCATTGGAAGTGAATATTGGCGATTGGGACATGGCCATCGCAATGCGCTATGGCGAAATCAATGCGCGGATCGCACGGAGGATCGCGGACGAACGCGCAAAAGCAACCGCCGGCGACGCCGCGTTTCCCGAGACACTGAAACTCTCGAAGACCACCGTTCTCGGTGTGGAGCTGAGTGTCGATGCGCAGGTCGACGGTGCGTGGAAACTCATCGAGGGCGGCGCCGACGACAAGGTCATGGTCGGCATCCGGCTCACCCCCGCGACGCTCGGCGTCGGCGAGACCTCCGTGAATGATGCCATCGTCAATCTCAGCATCGCGCTGTCCATCGTGCATGATCAGACGGGTGACATCCGTCTCGCGCCCAACGACCCGGACAACGGTCTGGCGGACTATGCCTACCGCTATGCACCGGGCGGGCAAAGGCTGGGTGAGGATGAACAGTTCCAGATCAACGGCCTGCTGGAGGAATGGGTCGAGACCTTGCTCCCGCAATTCGCGGTTGCGCTCACCGGGATCGACAAATCGATCGAACCGTCCAAGCCAGCGTGGGGCTGGCTGAAGCCGAAGGCCTGGCGTGGCAGCGTAGTCGAATTCAGGGGAGGCGATGTCGACGATTTCCTCGTCGTGATCGCATCGATGGGCACGGATTCCGCGACGCCTTCCGATATCATGGTCTCTGGGCCGATCGTCCCGCTGGGCAGCCAAGTGGGCATTGCAATCAACTCGCGTATTGTCCTTGGCCAGATGATCCAGCCGACCCTTCCGCTGCTGTTCGATGATGCCGTGCCCGCCGACTTCGATGTCTCGAGCCGGGAGATCACGACAAGCAAGTCCTTCACTGTTGCCGAGGCCCGCATCACGCCGGACGAGCCTCCGACACCCATCACGTTTCGCGACTTCAGGGTGAAGGTGGAGGGATCCACCTTGTCCTACTCCTCCAATCTGAACTTTACCCACAAGGACCTCACCGTCAGCAGCGACTTCGGGGCGGTGATGACCCTTTCGCTCGGGTCCCGGGCGGTGACGGTCGACGGCGCGACCGCCACGATCCCGTTTGTCGATCATCACGTGGTGTTCCAGGAGGCGACGGACACCACGATCACGATTTCCGCGGGGCTCGATACCGGCTTCAAGATTGCCGGGATCGCAGTGATCATCCTGGGTTTCGTGGCGGCGTTCGGAGGCGTGGTGTTGGACGGAGAAACACCGCCCGAAGAGACATCGAGGATCTCGGAGGGCGATACGGAAAGCATCTCGCTGTCCGATGTAAGCAGCAACGATCCGTCGATGAGCGAAGAAACGGAGAGCGAAGTCGAGGCCGAGCTAGCAGCGCGTGTCGAGGGCAGCCCTCCACGGTTGATTTGCGGCAGGACATCGGCAACCTGGATCAAGGGGGGCGTGTTCGGCGTTCTGGGCGCCCTGACCGGCGGCGGGGTGATGTACATCCCGGCGCTGATCCAGCAGGGTCAGGAACTCGAGGTCGACCAGATCGAAGCCTCGCTCGATGACTTTCTTCTCGAAGCGCTCACGGTCATCGACCTGCCGGGCGGTGTTGCCAAGGATTACCAGCTCACAAGCCTGTCATTCGACAATGCGCTCGTGGTCGGCGCGTCGCTTCGCGCACCCCAGTCGTGACCGGCGCCGACGGGATCGACGATCTCCTGCACGGTTGGGACATCGCCTACACCGCCTCGATGGCCGAGGTGAACCGGGCCATCGCGGACAAGCAGAGCACCCCCGCGGGCTTCGACTTCGACGGCGGGGCGAGCGGCAGGGCCTCGGGCCTGTTCGATCCGTGGCGGCTGATCCCGCACGCCAATGCATCGGGCCGCACGATTGTCATCGAAATGCCGGTGCGCAAGATGTCCCTGCACATCAAGGACAAGTCCTTCGATGTCGCAGAGGACTCGTTTCTTGCAGAGGCGATGCTCGAGTTCGTCTCCCCGGGGTCGAACGCCGAGGGAAAGGATATTCAGCGCCTCAGCATCAAGAGCCCGCCGACCGAAGACGCCGTCAATCCCTACATCAAGGTCCAGAAGAACCACCGCGACGAGATCAAGGCGCGCATCGCCACTTTGCTGGAAGCGTGGCTGAAGGAGAACATCGGACAATTCGCGCACGTCTTCGCGGAGGCCGTCGTGGACGGCGCGGACGAGAACCCGGTCTTCGACAAGCTTTTGCCCGTTCAGGTCGACTTCGCCGTTTCACATCCTGACGCCGATCCGACGCCCGAGAATTCCGTGATCTCCATCCTTGGGCTCCTCGAAAAGACCTACGACACCCCTCCTGTTGCCCAGACGAGTGCGGCCCTGCTGCCGGAGGGCGCGCATCGGGGCCTTGCTATCTCGTCTGCCGCGGTTCTCGAGCATGTCTTCGGGCCCATCGCCCTGCGCGCGCTCTCGGCGCAGCCCGAGGCGCGCATGCGGGTCAGGAAAGGGGCGGGGATGAGCCTCGTGAACGAGACAGAGCTGCTACTGCCCGATCTCGACCTGAGCGGCATCGGGCCGGGTGGGGTCAGCTCGACGCCCACCGTCGCGCCGGGCAACTTCGTGCTTTCGATCTACGACAATCACCTGATCGTCAAACTGATCAACCTGCACTTCAGCAACTTCTTCGGCCTCAACAGTTTTTCGATGAACTACTCGGGGGCCTTCGGGCTCGAGCTGCAGGAGAGCGGGCATCTCAGCCTGCTCGATCCCGCAAAACCCGAGGCGTCGATCGATATCTCACTGACCGAGGTCGGGCGAGAGGTCGAACGCTGGACGGGCGTCGTGATTTCGATCCTGATCGCCGTCCTTTGCCTGATCCCCGGATTGGGACAAGCCGCCAAGATCGGCGAGGAGGGGATCGAACTCGCAGATGACGCGCTTGTCGCAAGCGCAACCGCCGGCCCCGAGATGATGGACGAAGCGGATGTCCTTCTCGCGGAAGAGGAATCGGGTGAGGAACTGGCGCAAGAGCTGACCGCCGAGGCCGAAGGCAGTTCGATCGTTGCGCGCCTGTCATCCATCCGGTCCTATTTCGTGCGCTTCGCCAAGAAGCTCGCGAAAGGTCTCGCCCTCGGCTTTGCGGTGATCGGGGTGGTCAAGATGCCTGAGATCGCCGCTTTCCTCCAAAAGAAGGCCGACAACCCGTCCCCGACGACGCATGAACTGGCGCAGAGCCTATCCGCCGTTGCCCTGTGGAACGGAGAGAAATCCGGCCCGCTTGAGTGCATTTCCGCAGAGTTCAAGAACGGCCTGAACCTGGGTCTGCGCGATGTCGCTGCCACCGAACCCACGCAAGGATAGACTCGGATGCCCCAGCGCTTTCAATGGAACAAGATCGCCAACCTCGTGTCGGATGTGGCGATCGGAGCGGACGGCACGGTGTGGGCTGTGTTTCACCACAAGGACGTGCCGCCGGCTGAAGCCGGCAAGCTCTATCGTTGGGACTGGACGCACCGGCGATGGACCCAACCGGAGTATGCGTCGGTGACGTTTGCGCAGCGCGTCGCTGTCGATCCGGAGGGTTTGCCGGTCATCATCAATCGCAAGGGCGAGCTTTGGCGGTACCGCAGCGACGGATCGTGGCATGTTGCGGACCGGGAAACCAAGTTCCGATCCGTTGCGGTATCTCCCGAGGGCGTCGTCGTAGGCGTGCAGGATAGCGGTGACGGAAGCGACGACGGACACATACTGCGCTGGCACCCGGAGAATACCGACGATCCATTCGAACGGCTTGGCCCGACCTACGCCACCGCGCTGGAGGTGGCCGTCGGCCCGGACTTGGCCGTCTGGGTCACCAATTCGAAGGGCGAGATCTTTGAGTGGATCCCAGCGGACAGCTCATGGAAAGGGCGCCCGGGCGGAGGGGGCGCGCTTGCCCATGGCGGCGGCACCCCCTGGATCTGCCACGGCCCGCCCAAGGGGCCCGGTCAGCTTGAGGCTTACTCGGACGGCGCATGGCATGACGCCGAGATCAAGGATTTCCTGACGGCACGGATCGCCGCTGGTCCGGATGGGATGCCCTGGGTTGTCGATTCCATTGGTCGGCTCTGGCGCGCCTTCACCGACGACGCGGAAGAGTTCCTCAGCCTTGTCAGCGAAGAGCCGCAATCATCGCCAAAGCGCCCGTGGGACATGCTCTTTGTGCTGCGAACCAGCGAAATCAATCGCGTGCTCTCTGGTCCCGACGCCGACGCGGTGTTCGACGTCGAACACACCAGCGAGGTGACAGACACCGTCTCGCGCGCCAAGGGCCGGATTGCGGGCTGGCAGATCGTTGACAGCGCCCCGGATTTCGACCGGCGAGGCAGCAAGGTCGGCACCCTGATTTTTCGGCTCGACCTCCGGGATGTCGAGGTCACCGGCGGTCTCGCGCTGGCAGATGGCGAAACCGTCGCCTTCGATACTGTCCCCGTCTTTATCGAGCTCAGCCTCAGGTACGTGAGCAAGGAAGAAGACAGCGATACCCACCAGCTGGTGCTGAACCCGCCGCCCTTCGGGTCGGACGATGCGCTGGATTGGGACATTGACCCCGACGCCTTCACCAGTGACGCGCAAAGCAGCGTCGGTCCGACCTTGCTCGCGCTGCTGGGCACGTGGGTGGAGGAGAACTGGGAAAGCTTTGATCACGTCTTCGCCGAGATCGACCTTTTCGAGGAGATCGAGCCGCACGAGGTGAACTGGCTGCGTCCGACGGCCATCGACTACACCTACTACGCAGCCGAAGATCCAGCGGAGTCGGTCTTGTGTGTGCTCGCGATGACGCACCACCGGACGCCCGATCACAGGCTCGATTTCGTGCTCCCGAACATGCTGGGGGAGGGCACGCACGCGCTGGTGCATATCGGACCCGAGATGTTCATGCGCAACCTGATCATGTCGAGCTTGCCCGGTATCGTCTCGGGCGCCACCGCCGAGAACTTCAGCTTCAACGAAGAGCTCGGATCGGTCGAGTTGACCGGCTCCGTCAAGATGCACGACCAGAATGTCGGCATGAACAAGCCCACGGGCAAGCGCAACTATCCCTGCCCCACGCACATGACGCGCTTCAATGTAGAGCTGTTTGGCGATACCCTCTTTATTGACAGCGAAGTCAAGGTCCTGGCCAAATCATACAACCGCGAGATTTGGCCGCCATACAGGCCCAAGGGTGTTTACATCAAGCCGACATGGCGAGATGTCATAAAGGAGCTCGCCTACGTCGTCTCCGACGAGAAGCGCTACCTCACGGCAGGCCATGACAAGGACGGCGGCATCAAGCTCGTGCCAGATGAGGATCGCACGATTTCGACCTCCCACCAGGAAGAGTTGCCTAAGAGTGAGGGCGACATTGCGATGGATTGGTTCAAGATGATCGTCCCGATGCTACTGGGTCTTATTCCCGGTGCGGGCCCGTTCCTGATGGCGTTGCAGATTACCTGGCAGGCCGTGCTCGAAGAGCTGTGGGATGCCGAGAAGCGCGGCGACATGCCCGATCCTGTCGGCTTGAACCCCGATTGCCTTGCGGAGCGGCTGAGTATGCGCTGGGGTGGGTTCGGCGAGTTTGAAGTGCAAACGGGCGAGATCGATCACGGGCTGACCGTGACGGGAACGCTGAAACCTCATGGGGGAAATACGTGATGGCGAAGCTTGCGATGTCCGGCGCCCTTGCCGTAGCCCTGTGCCTGTGCGCGCCCGCCGTCATGGCGGCGACGGTCCTTTCGATCTCCGGGCCCGACACCGACGCGGCTCCGGTCTTTCGCAACTCCGGGGCTTTTGCCGTCTCCTTCACTGTCGACGGGCCGATCACCGGCGCTGACATCTTCGTGGACTACACCTGCTTCGACGTTTGCTCGGGCAGCGCGCTTCTGCTGGACGATTTCGGCCCGTCATCCTCGATCCTTGCCGCGGCCACCTATGATGGTTCAACGGATCTCGTATTGTCGAACGCCACGCTGATCGACGGTCTCAACGTTCTTCTTCTGACCGTCGACGACGGGATCATCGCGTGGAATGACACGGCAACCCCCACCATCGTTTCGGAACTCGCTGAGCCGCGCGGCAGCTTTGTATCCACGGACTACAACGACTCGCTGCCGTGGAATTCAGACTTCAGCGCCCTGTTCGATACCGCCCTGAAGTACCGGATCGAAACGTCTGTGGTGCCACTGCCGACCACGGCGCTGCTTCTTGGAACCGCCCTTTTGGGCGCTGGAGCCTTCGCGCGAAGGCGAGCGCACCCCGAAGCACGATAGAATACGGTGCGTGTCGTGGCGTCACTGAAGAGTGGCTTGGAGCGTCGTTTGCGCGACTCCGATAGAACACCATCGCAAGGTGCTCTATAACCGGAACCGAACCACTCAATACCACCAGAGCAGTGACCTTAGCCGGCAATGCTGTCGGGGGCGCACCCTATTGTCCGATTGCCGGCTCAAATCGGAGACTCAGCCGAATGACTCCTTTCGCGATCGCAGGCGTGCAAATGCACGTTTCCGCTTTGCATTCCAACGTCGAGGCCATGCGGCACCGCATCGAGGTGCTCATGGCCCGCTTTCCATGGACCCAGATGGTCCTGTTTTCGGAACTCGCCGCTTACGGCCCGCTCGACCGCTATGCACAGCCGTTCCCGAACGACGCCCTGAGCCAGTTCCAGGAGGACGCCCGCCGCTTCCGGATCTGGCTGATCCCCGGCTCGATGTTCGAGAAGCGGGAGGATGGGCGCATCTTCAACACATCGGTGGTGATCAACCCCGAGGGGGAAATCGTCGCGAAATACTCCAAGATGTTCCCTTTCCGGCCCTATGAGGCGGGCATCGCTGCGGGAACGGAGTTCTGTGTGTTCGATGTGCCGGAGGTCGGCCGCTTCGGCCTGTCGATCTGCTACGACATCTGGTTTCCCGAAACGACACGGCAATTGACCAGCCAGGGCGTGGAAGTGCTGTTGCACCCGGTCCTCACGGGCACGACCGACAGGGATGCCGAGCTTGCCATCGCCCGCGCCACCGCCGCGCAGTTCCAGTGCTATGTCTTTGATGTCAACGGGCTGGCCGCGGGTGGGGTCGGACGGTCTCTCGTTGTAGATCCGGCAGCAACGGTGTTACACCAGTCCGCAGGACAGGAGGACATGTTCCCGATTGAGGTGGATCTCGACCAGGTTCGCCGCCAGCGGGAGACGGGCCTAAAGGGGCTCGGCCAGGTGCTAAAGAGCTTCCGGGACCGCGACGCCGAATTCTCGGTGTACGATCGGGCGAGCGGCGCAGACGCGTACTTGCAAACACTGGGCCCACTGCAGACGCCCGGCCAGGGCGCAGCCGCCGGACTGCACGCCAAGGACCCGCGCACCGCGCTCGGCCATGTCGAGACGCCAGAGGTGCCCGGCCCGAGCGTTGCACTCTTTTCGGCGAAGTCTGGAACAGACTGAGAGCCCAGGCGTAGAACGACAGGGAGAAGACCGAATGAATGTTCAGGCCACTGACTCGAAACTGCCGTCGATCAAGGATTACTACAGCGCAGTCCAGTTGCGCACGGATCGATGGAGCGCACTTCGAGAGGTGGCCGAGGGCCTGCATCTGCATGGCGCCCAGGGACGGCAGGGCAAGAAGCTGATGGCCCGCGCCGAGGAGCTTTTCGAGGCACTCTCCCCCATAGAGAGCTACTGGGCCTTCCCCGGCGCCCATGCTTTTGAGCACTTGCGTAAGCTCTACGCATCGGGATCGGTCGAGGATCTCTCCCAGAACGTGCGGCGCATCGCGCGGGCGCTTGCAACGGGCGCCTACCGCCGGCGCAGCATCTCGATCGGCGCTGGCGAGATCGAGAGCGAGGAATACGAGGACGACGCGACCCTGTCGCTCGAGGCGCGCGCTCTCGGCCGGCCCTACTTCGAGATCCTGATCGTCGACGATGTGAACGAGCATCAGGAGCGCTTTCTGCGGCAGAGCCTTCAGCGGATGCGCCGCGCCGAGGATCCCTTCGTCTACGAGCCCGTCGTAGTGCCCTCGCTCGAGGATGCATTGCTCGGCATTCTCTTCAATCACAACGTGCAGGCGGTCGTGGTACGGCCCGGCCTGACGCTGAAGTCCCGCAACGAGCTTCCGATCCTCAGCCGCTACGTCTCGCGCGTCGGCGAGGACGTAGAGGTCGATGCGCTCGACCCCCATGAATACGGCCCCGAAACCTGCCGCCTGATCGCCAAGATCCGCCCCGAGCTCGATGCGTACCTCGTGACCGACCGCTCGGCCGAGGATATCGCCACGCTCGATCTCGGCACCTGCCGCCGGGTGTTCTACAATCAGGAAGACTTCCAGGAGCTTCACCTGAATATTCTTCGGGGCGTGAGCCGGCGCTACAAGACGCCGTTCTTTACCGCGCTGAAGGAGTATTCACGCCAGCCCACCGGCGTTTTCCACGCGATGCCGATCAGCCGCGGCAAGTCGATCAGCCGGTCGCACTGGATTCAGGATATGGGCGCCTTCTATGGCCCCAACATCTTCCTCGCGGAGACGTCGGCCACCTCGGGCGGCCTCGACTCCCTGCTGGAGCCGCGCGGCCCGATCAAGGAAGCGCAAGACATGGCCGCCCGCGCCTTTGGCGCCAAGCAGACATTCTTCGCGACCAACGGCACATCGACCTGCAACAAGATCGTCGTGCAATCCGTCCTTCGGCCGGGCGACATCGTGCTGGTCGACCGGGATTGCCACAAGTCACACCACTACGGGATGGTGCTTGCGGGCGCGAACGTCGTCTACATGGACAGCTATCCACTCCATGAATACTCGATGTACGGCGCCGTTCCGGTGCGCGAGATCAAGCACCACCTGCTCAAGCTGAAGGCCGCAGGCAAGCTCGACCGCGTGCGCATGGTTCTGTTGACGAACTGCACCTTCGACGGGCTCGTCTACAACGTGCAGCGCGTGATGGAGGAATGCCTCGCGATCAAGAAAGACCTGATCTTTCTCTGGGATGAGGCGTGGTTTGCCTTTGCGCGCTTCGGGCCCACGTACCGTCAGCGTACCGCCATGGGCGTGGCCAACCACCTGCGCAAGAGCCTGCGCACGCCCGAGGCGGCGGCGATGTGGGAGGCGCAACAGAAAGAACTGGAGGATGCGGAGGAGGAACAGATCCTCGATACGCGCCTCCTGCCCCCGCCCGATGCCCGCGTCCGCGTCTACGCCACGCAGTCAACGCACAAGACGCTGACGTCGCTTCGGCAGGGATCGATGATCCACGTCAACGATCAGGACTTCAAGGGCGAGGTCGAGCAGGCGTTCCACGAAGCCTACATGACCCACACCTCCACCTCGCCGAACTACCAGATCATCGCCAGCCTCGATGTTGGCCGCCGTCAGGTGGAGCTGGAGGGGTTCGAGTTCGTCCAGCGCCAGATCGAGAGCGCGATGTCGATCCGGCGCGCGGTCGCGACCCATCCGCTGCTGCAAAAGTACTTCCGTGTCCTGACCGTCGCCGACATGATCCCCGAAGCCTACCGCGAGAGCGGCCTCCAGAGTTATTTCGACCCCGATCAGGGCTGGGCCGACAAATGGGAGGTCTGGACAAGCGACGAGTTCGTGCTCGATCCCACCCGCGTCACCCTCGCCGTGGGCGGCACCGGATGGGATGGCGACACGTTCAAGACCAAGATCCTGATGGACAAGTACGGGATCCAGATCAACAAGACCTCGCGCAATACCGTGCTCTTCATGACGAACATCGGCACGACGCGCTCTTCCGTGGCCTACCTGATCGAGGTGCTGATCGAGATCGCCAACGAGCTCGACGAGCGGCTCGACGACGCCTCGAAGATGGAGCGGCGCTCGTTCGAGAACCGCGTGCGCGGCCTGATCGAGCACGTCCCGCCCTTGCCCGATTTCAGCCGCTTCCACGACGCCTTCCGCAGCGGTTCGGACACGTCGGAGGGGGATATTCGGACGGCCTTCTTCCTGGCCTACGACGAGGATAATTGCGACTACCTCGACCTGGAAGAAACCCAGAAGCGGGTGGAAGACGGCGAGGAACTCGTCTCCGCAAGCTTCATCATTCCCTATCCCCCGGGCTTTCCGATCCTGGTGCCCGGACAGGTGATCAGCGCTGAGATCATGGCCTTCATGCGGGCCCTTGATGTCAGTGAAATCCATGGTTTCCGGGCCGATCTGGGGCTGCGTGTCTTCACGCCGGAAGCCCTCGAGACGGTCAAGGCAAAATAAGAAGACGGGAGGGACACATGCCCAAAAAGACCCTGAGAAACATCTCGGAGATCCGCCGGTATTTTCATACCAATTCCGACCCGATCTATTTCGTGTCGGCGACGAACTTCAACCTGCTCGGACTCGACGAATGGGTGAAGAACTTCAAGTTTATCTGTTACATGGACTGTTTTGACGGCCGTCACCCCAACGTGCTCGTGCCCTCCGAACTCCCGCACGAGGAGTTCCAGTCCATCGAGGACATCAACAACTACCTGCTCAGCCACAAGGAGGTCGTCGACTACGTCAAGGAACGCGGCGGCAAGCCGAAGTTCGTCTTCCTGATGTTCGACGAAAAGACGGAGCAGCTTGCCAAGGAGCTTGGCGGCGAGGTCTGGTTCCCGAAGGCCAAACTGCGCCAGTCGATGGACAACAAGATCGAGACGGTCCGCGTCGGCAACAAGGCGGGAGTGCCCTCGGTGCCCAACACGCTCGCCGAAGTTAAGAGCTACGAGCATCTGCGCGAACTCTCCGAGAAAGCCGGGATCGGGCATGATCTCGTGCTGCAATCGGCTTTTGGCGACAGCGGCCACACGACGTTCTTCATCAAGTCCGAGGCGGACTTCCGCAAGCACGAGCACGAGATCGTCGGCGAGGGCGAGATCAAGATCATGAAGCGGATCGATTGCCGAGGCTCCGCGATCGAGGCCTGCGCCACCGGCCAGGGCACCATCGTCGGCCCGCTCATGACCGAGCTTGTCGGCTTCAAGGAACTCACCCCCTATCGCGGCGGCTGGTGCGGCAACGAGATCTTCGCGACGGCCTTCTCGCCCAAACAGCGCAACAAGGCGCGCGAGCTGACGTTCAAATTCGGCGAGCAACTTCGCAAGGAAGGCTATCGCGGGTATTTTGAGCTCGATTTCCTGATCGACAAGAAGAACGACGACATCTGGCTGGGCGAGCTCAACCCGCGCATCACCGGCGCCTCTTCGATGACCAACCACGCGGCCTTTGCCCACGCGGATTCGCCGCTCTTCATGTTCCATCTGCTGGAGTTCTCGAAGAAGCCCTTCAAGCTCGACGTCGACGAGTTGAACGCCCGCTGGTCCGATCCGGACATGATCGACAGCTGGAGCCAGATGGTCATCAAGCACACCGAGGACACCGTCGATATCATCACCAACGCGCCGCAGTCCGGGATCTACAAGATGCTGCCGGATGGCCGGGTTGTCTTTGACCGGTTCGATTACCACCGCCGCGCGGTGGAAACGGAGGACGAAGCGTTCTTCCTGCGGATCTCGAATGTCGGCGACTATCGCTACGAAGGCGCGGATCTCGGCATCCTTGTCACGCGCGGGCGCTCCATGACGAAGAACTTCCAGCTGACGGCGAAGTCGAAGAAGTGGATCGACGGCATCAAGAACGCCTATTCGGCCCGGCCTTTGCCCTCGGCGCAGACGCTACAGGACCCCGCCTTCAAGATCATGTAGCCCCGCCGCGGCCTTCGAGCGCGCGCGGGGTCACCCGGCTTGCGTGGGCGTCGGAGCGCTTCACCCGCGAGGCGCCAATGGGCCAGCACCGTGGTCTTTTCACCGGCGTCGCAACGCGGGCGCCGGGAGGCCCGGGTCATTGCGCGCGCGCGAACCCGGTGATCGCAGCCATGGGTTCGGCCCGCTCTTTGCCCCGCTAGCTTCGCGGCGCCCGGCCTCCAACGATGCGCACCGCCCTTGCACGCAACAGAAATAGGGACGAGAACGCCTTATGGCTCTGACCTTCCGCGCCATTTCAGAAGACGATCCCGGCCCGAAATGGGCCGAGAGCTTCAGCGCCTATTGGCCCGCCTACAGGCGCTGGTGGACGCGTGAGGGTCAATCCGCGCGCCCGACCTATCTGGAGTGCCGGCGCGCCGTCCGGACGCACATGCCGGAGCTGCTCCCGCTCTACGAAGAGCTGTGCGCGCTGTCCGGGGGCGGCGATCTGCAGGCGCGCTTTCTTTCGTACTACTGCCCCCCGGCCTACTACGCCGGGTGCAGTCAGGCGATCTGGCCCGGCGACGAGCCGTTGATCGTGCGCAACTACGATTACAACCCCGACGCTTTCGACGGCATCCTGCTCCGCACGAAATGGCAGGGCCGGCAGGTGATCGGCACTTCGGACGGTCTCTTTGGCCTTGTTGACGGGATGAACGACGCGGGGCTTGCCGTGTCTCTTACCTTTGGCGGCCGGCGCGAAGTGGGCGAGGGATTCGGCGTACCGCTTATCCTGCGCTACGTGCTTCAGACCTGCAGCACGACGAAGGAAGCCGGGGAGGTGCTCGCACGGGTCCCGAGCCACATGAGTTACAACGTAACCGTGCTCGATGCCCAGCGCGACTTTCTGACAGCGTACCTGGCCCCCGACAGGCCAACCCTCCTGACCCATGCAGCCGTTGCGACGAACCATCAGGAACGGGTGGAGTGGAGCAGCCACGCGCGTCTCACTGTTACCATCGAACGCGAGCGCTTCCTGCTGCAACGCCTGACGCTTCACCCCGAGTCGCAGGACCGTTTCATCGACGCGTTCCTGCGTCCGCCGCTCTACTCGGTCGCCTTCGAGGCGGGCTTCGGCACGCTCTACACCGCGGCCTACCGCCCGCGATTGGGCGAGATGGAGCTGATCTGGCCCGACCAGAGATGGTCGCGGTCTTTCACGGAGTTCCGGGAGGGGTCACTCGACGTCTATTACCCCGATGGCGGCTTGCGTTCGAGCGGCGGCGGGGCCGTCTGACGGCCGATCCCCTACGCTACAGCGTATTCCGGCACATGCGCATGCGCTCAGGGGCGCGACCTGTTCAGGGCCAAGCGCACATCCCGTAGACTCGTTCAAGAACGACATGCCAGCGCTGGGGACAGCGCGGTTTGCGCCCGGCTTCGCCGGTGTCCTGATGTACCGTATCCTGACGTGTCGTGTCCCGCTTGCTCGCCTGCGGGCGGGAGAACGGCGCGCATGTCCCGCGCACTTGCGGCTCCGCTGAACAAGCGTGTTGCGCGCCATTCGACCCGCTGGCGCGGATGCGCGAAGGTGGACCTACCTTGGAGCCCCGCCCTCTCCGATGTCCCAGAAGAGCGCCGCCATGAGCCGCAGCGCGTCACGACAGACGGGCTTGAGCACATGTTCGTCGGGCGCGTGCTGCGAGCAGCCACGGTACGAATGGGGGACCCATACGGTCGGCACACCGAGTTCATCGACGAAGACATCATTGGGCAACGACCCCGCGAGATTGGGCAGGACATGCGGGGCAACGCCCGATGTACGTTCCAGCGATTGCGCAACAAAGCGCACCCACGGGTGATCTGGCGCGAGGCGCGTCGCCCGGAAGAAGGCGCGATCGTGAGGCACGATCTTCACCTCTTCGAAGCCCTCCGCATCGAGGTGCCGCCGCAGCGCGGGCAGGATATCGTCCGGATCCGTTCCCACGACGTAGCGGAGTTGGCAGGCCGCGACGGCTTTGGCGGAGATCGCATTGACGGGGGCCTCGGGCACACCGCTCTTCATGGCGAGGATGGCGAAGCTGTTCCAGCCATAGGTCCGCTCGGCCGGTGTGAGGCTCTCCTCGCCCCAATCGGGGTCGATCGCCGGGCCTTCACCGCCTTCGATCGGTAGCCCGCCAAGCGCGGCGCGCACGTCATCGGTCAGGCTGTCGGGCCGCCACTCCGGGATCCGGATCTGACCGCGCGCGTCGGTGATGGTGGCCAGCGCTTGGGCGAGGCGCATTGCGGGATCTGCGAGCAAGCCACCCCAATTGCCCGAATGATGCGCACCATCCCGAAGATCCACGATCAGATCGAAGGACACACCGCCCCGCGACCCCATGAAGAGCGTGGGCGTTTCAGGTTGCAGGCGCGGGCCATCTGACGCGATGAGCACATCCGCCCTGAGCGCTTCCCTATGGGCAGCGAAAAAGGCGCCAAGCCCCGGCGATCCGGTTTCCTCGCCCGTTTCGATCACCATCTTGCAGTTGAAACCGAGCCTGCCTCTGCTCTGGATCACGGCGTCGAGCGCCGCCATGTTGATCAGGTGCTGGGCCTTGTTGTCGGCACTGCCGCGCCCGTAGAACCTGTCTCCCTCCTCCGTCAGACGAAACGGGTGCAGACCGTCGCGCCATTGGTCCGTCTGCGCGCGGATCACGTCGCCGTGTCCATAGGACAGGATGGTGGGCAGCCCCTCCCCCTCGATGCGTTCGGCGACGAGGATCGGCCCCGCGCGGGCCACGGGGTTGGGGTGTGTGCGGCAAGTGAAGCCCATGGCCTGCAAGCGTTCCGTCATGGCGACGTCGAGATACCGGGTAAGCTCTGCCGCGCGGTCCGGGCGCTGGCTTTCTGTCTCGTAGGCCACAAGATCGGACAGGTCGCTCTGAAAGCGGCCGTCGTCGAAGTAGCGTGTGATTGTGTCAATCGATGAGGCACGGGTCATGGGCGGCCTCCGGGGCGTCGCTTGGTGATCATTTCCCAAGGGTGACACGTTCCCGGCGCGACCGCTAGAAGGCGTGGCCACGCCCCGCCTCGCCCATCATCGCGAGATCGCAGGTCTTTCGGCGAGCTTTGGGGAGAGGTCACACATGCGCAACAGCGTCCTGGCCATGCGACAGGCCCGTTGGATGAGAGGCCATACCGCTTGAGCCCGAAAGTTCCCCCGAGTGGAGGACTGCGCGGCCTGCGTGCCGATTAACGAAACCCTCACTGATGGGACGTATCAGGAGCGGTGCGGCTATGCAGGGATGTTCCATGTACGGACTGGTCAACCAGGGTGTTCAAACCTTCATTACCAAGAATTTCGGGGCTGCCGATTGGGATGACGTGTGCGCCCGCGCTGGCCTGTCCGAGCGCGCCTTCGAAGGAATGCTGACCTATCCCGATGACATCACCTACAAGCTCGTTGGCGCCATATCGGAGAAATATGACCTGCCGCCTGCCGAGGTGCTTCACCAGTTCGGGGATTTCTGGGTCGACTTTTCGAGGTCGACCGAGATCGGAATGCTGCTGCGGTTCGGCGGCGAGACGGTGGAAGACCGGCTGGATTCGCTCAACGAGATGCACTCTCGCATCAAGATGAGCATGCCGCACCTTAGTCCGCCGTCTTTCGAATTCGAAGGCGGTTCAAACGGGATCCACAAGCTGCACTACGCCAGCGACCGCGACGGCCTCGAACACATGGTGATCGGCCTGGTGGAAGGGCTGGGGCGCGAGCTCGGCCAACCGCTCTCCATCACCCAGGATGCCGAACCCGCCTACGAGGGGCTGCGGGCATCGTTTACGATCACGCTGATCGCCGCGTAGGGTTTTCCGACAGTGACGATGCACCTCGTATCCGCGCTGGAAGAAGTCGCGCCCTTCGCCGCCATTATAGAGGCGGATGGGGCGTGCAGGCATATTGGCCGGTCTTTGCGCAAGGTGTGCGAGATCCCCGATGGTGCATTCTTTTTCGACGCCTTCGAAGTGGTCAAGCCCTTTGCCCTGCGTGGCGTTCGAAGTCTGGAGCAGGCGGCGGGCAAGCGCGTCACCCTTCAGGCGAGGCGCAGCACGAACGGGGCACCTATCAATCTGCGGGCAAGCATCGCCCCGCTGGACAGCGCCGGTGCGGCATTTCTGGTGCTGGCGTCCCTTGGCACCGAGTTGCCTTCACTGGTGGCAGCGCTGAAGCTCAACGACAGCGACTTCTCCTATGCCGACCCTTCTGTTGACATGCTGTACCTGCTCCGGACGCAGGCGGGGCTCTTGAAGGACACGCAGGCCCTCGCCGAACGGTTGCAGCACGCCAAGGACGCGGCCGAAGCGCTGGCTTATTCAGACTCGCTGACCGGGCTGCCCAACCGCCGGGCGCTCAGCGACTACACCGCAGCGCTCATGTCCGGGGACTCCGCGCGGGACGGGCCAGCGTTCTTGCTGCATGTCGATCTCGACCGGTTCAAACAGGTCAATGACACCCTCGGGCACGCAGCCGGCGATGCCATTCTGAAGCGCGTGGCCAGCGACCTGCGCGACGCTGCCGAACCGGGTGACATCGTCGCCCGCATCGGGGGAGACGAGTTCATCCTGATCCTCTGCACGCCGCCCGATCTGGCCGCGGCCGTGGCGGTTGGAACGCGGCTGATCGAGCGGATCAGCATGCCGCTCGATGTCAACGGCCAGCAGGCCCAGGTCGGCGCCAGCATCGGGATCGCGAGCATCCCGGAGGGCAGCTCGAAGTCGGTCGATACACTTCTGATCGAGGCCGATCTTGCGCTCTACGACGTCAAGAATGCCGGGCGAGGATCCGTGAAGGCCTTCAGCAGCGCCCTGCAGGACCGCGAGGCCCTGACCCAGCAATTGATCCGCGACATCGAACCGGCAATCACGGCTGGCGAGTTCGTGCCGTACTTTCAGATCCAGGTCGACTATGCGTCAGGGCAGGTCTACGGCGTGGAAGTTCTCGGCCGCTGGGAGCATCCAAGGTTCGGCATGGTGCTTCCCCAGCAGTTTCTCTACGTGGCCGAACGGGCGCAACTCACTGAAAAGATAGACTGCGCGATCTACGAAAAGGCGCTGTCCCATTTGGCGGAATGGCAGGCACAGGGCATTGCGCCGCCGCATCTGTCGTTCAACATCACGGCACGCAAACTTGTCAGTCCCGGCTTTGTCGATCGGTTCCTCGGGCGGATCAGGCGGCACGGGCTGCACCCGTCGCAGATCGTGTTCGAGTTGGTTGAGACAATCCTCCTCGACGGTGAAGCCGATGACGTGCGTCAGGCCGCAGTGGAGTTGCACGAAGCCGGGTTTGCACTGGCCATCGACGATTTCGGAACGGGGCGAGCGTCTTTGACATCGCTGATCTCCGTGCCGGTCGACATTGTGAAGATCGATCGCGCGTTCATCGCCAATCTGCAGGACGACCCAAGGCGCGCTCTTCTGACAGAAGCGATCGTCAACATTGCGCGCGCGCTCGATTTGCAGGTCCTGGCAGAGGGGGCGGAGGTCCGCGCGGAGTGTGACCTGTTGCTGGAGCTCGGCTGTTCGGTTTTCCAGGGCTTCTTCTTTGGCAAGGCGATCCCCGCGCAAGCCTTCGCCGAGACACTGCGGGACGCCGCATGGCCGACCGCCTTGCCAAGCAAGGGCGGCGCGGCCGCCGCGCCGCAGGAACACTACCCCCACTCCACCATCCGCCGCGCCTGACGGTCCGCGCGAGCTGGCGCGACAACCTCCGCCCCGCGCAACCCGAACATGGGGCACACTCGTCGACGGGCGCCGAGCTCTGGGGGGAGCCAACGGTCACGAGACCGCCCACTTTCCTTGCGCTCCAGCTCCATGCCTTTCAAAACACCCCGCTCAGCGTTCCCTCTCTGCCGGGCCTGTGCATACTCGCGGTCATGACCACCGCACCCAGGCAGGAAACCCAAAGGAGAATTGACCCTGATACGGGCCCGCACAGGCTCGTGCTTCGAGGCGACGTCGGGCTGGCCGACCTGCCAGAACTCGAACGCCACCTGCGCCGGTGGGACGGAGCGCACCATGCCGAGGCCGACATGCGCGAAGCCGGTCGGATCGACACCAGCGTCGCCTGGGCGCTGGTGCACACGCGGGATCGGATGCGCAAAAAAGGCGGCGACCTCGAGATCACTGGCGCGCAGGGGCACGTCGCGCGGATCCTCGACACCGTCGCAGAAGCGATGCCCGTTCCCGAAGAGATCCCGCCTGCTCCGCGTGGCATCACGTTCTGGCTGATTGGTATCGGGAAGTTCGTGGCCGGAAGCGCGACCTCGGCGGCAAGCGTCCTGGGTGTGCTTGGGCTCTTCGTTTCTCGTCTCGCGGAAACAGCACTGCATCCACGCCGACTGCGGCTCACCGCGCTCGTGGCGCATTGCGAGGACGTGGGGCTGCGCGCCGTCCCCATCGTGGCGCTGATGGCCTTCCTGATCGGCGTCGTCCTTGCGTTTCAGGGGGCGGCGCAATTGCAGCAGTTCGGAGCCGAGATTTTCGTTGTGGATCTCATCGCCATCTCGATCCTGCGCGAGCTTGGCATCTTGCTGACGGCAATCATCGTCGCCGGGCGCACCGCCTCGGCCTACACGGCGGCGATCGGTTCCATGAAGATGCGCCAGGAGATCGACGCGATGCAGACCCTCGGCATCGATCCGGGGCATACGCTGATCGTGCCCCGGATTCTTGCGCTCGTGCTGATGTTGCCGATCCTCGGGATGATCGCCAACCTTTCCGGGCTGTTGGGCGGCGGCCTGATGGCATGGCTCGAACTCGGGATCTCGCCCGCGCGTTTCGTGGTGCAGATGCTGGAAGGTACGGCTGTCTCAAACCTCACGGTCGGCCTCGTCAAAGCGCCCGTCTTCGCCGTGCTCATCGGCGTGATCGGATGCGACGCAGGATTGCGGGTCGGCACGACGGCGGAATCGCTTGGGCGCATGACCTCGGCCGCCGTGGTTGCGGCGATCTTCTCGGTGATCCTCGCCGACGCGCTCTTTTCGATCTTCTTTCAACAGATTGGCCTGTAGCGATGGCAGAGAGTGTGATCGAGGTCCGCGGATTGCGAAACCAGTTTGGGCGCCACGTGGTGCATGATGGGCTCGATCTCGATGTCTATCGCGGCGAGGTGCTCGGTGTTGTGGGCGGCTCGGGCACGGGCAAGTCAGTGCTGCTGCGCGCCATCGCCGGGTTGCTCACGCCGCGTGCCGGCACAATCCGCATGCTGGGCACCGAGGTCGTCGGGGCGAGCGAATCCGAGAAAGAGGCACTGGCGGGCCGGATCGGTGTGATGTTCCAGGACGGCGCGCTGTTTTCGTCGCTGACCGTGCGCGAGAATGTCGAGGTCCCGCTGAGGCGCGCAGCCGGGCTGGATCCGCAGACGCGCGCCGATCTCGCCCGGTTCAAGGTGTCGCTCTCGGGCCTTCCGTGGTCCGCGGGTGACAAGTATCCCGCGGAACTCTCCGGCGGGATGCGCAAGCGCGCGGGGCTTGCCCGGGCCATCGCCCGCGATCCCGAGATAGTGTTTCTCGATGAGCCGACCGCCGGCCTTGACCCGATCGGCGCTGCCGCGTTCGACGAACTGATCCGCGATCTCTCCCGCGCGCTCGGGCTGACCGTTTTTCTCGTTACCCACGACCTTGATACGCTCTATGCGGCGTGCGATCGGGTGGCCGTGCTGGCTGAGAAGCGCGTCTTGGCCACAGGCCCCCTCGACGAGATGGCAGATATCGATCATCCATGGGTGCGGGAGTATTTCTGCGGACCACGAGCCCGGGCCGCGCGCAGCCAGGCGCGCGACCGAAAGGAAGGCTGAACCGAGGCGATGGAAACACGCGCCAACTACCTGCTGATCGGAGCTTTCACCGTTGCCGGGTTCGCCGGGCTGCTTGGCTTTCTCTTTTGGTTCATGCGCATCGAGCTTGATCGTCAGTTCGACTACTACGAGGTCGTTTTCCCGTCTGTTTCCGGCCTTTCAACCGCCTCGGAGGTACGCTTCAGCGGCTTGCTCGTCGGACAAGTCGTCGCCGTCGCGCTTGCCCCCGATGGGAGCGGGCAAGTCCGGGTCCGGCTTGAGATGCGCGATGGCATTCCCGTGCGGACCTCCAGCGTTGCATCGATCGAGACACTGGGGGTGACGGGCGTGTCTTACGTTGCTGTAACATCGGGAGACCCAAGAGATCCGCGCCTGACGCCATCTGCCGATGGGTCCCTCCCCGAGATCCAGCCCGGGCAGTCTTCGCTTCAATCCATCACCGAGGGCTTTCCGGAGCTGATGGTGGAGTTCACCGAACTGAGCAGGAACCTGTCCGCGTTGGTGGGGGCCGAGACACAGACGCAGGTGCGAGCAATCCTGGAGAACCTCGTTGTGTCGTCGGGCAACCTCGACGCAGCGCTCCAGGATTTCTCGGATGTCACGCTGGCCGTGTCGAGCGCGGCGGAAGACATCGCCACCTTCACCGCGCGCCTCGACGACATCGAGGCGGCCGCGATCACCAGCCTCGGCTCCGCAGACGAGGCGTTTCGCGAGGTGGCCGCGCTTTCCGGGCGCCTCGAGACGACGCTCGATGCGGGAGACTCCGCGCTGACGAGCGCGCGCACCACACTCGATACTGCGAACGGGTTTATCAACGACACCCTGCCCGGGCTCACCGCAGACGCATCGCGCGCGCTTGCAGCGCTTCGCAGCGAGGTGGACGAGCTCGGCACCGACGCCCGCGCCACCCTCGCGGAATTTCGCGAGACCGGGGAACTCGCAAGCGCGCGGCTACGTGAGGCCGAAGCGACGATTGCCCAAGCGAATACGGCCATCGCCGGTCTGTCCGGCGCGGCCACATCCGTACAGGAGACGGCCGCAAGCGTGGGCGCGCTCGTAGAAGGTGAAGGGGCGAGAGTGGTTGCGGATGCACGCGGGCTGATCGCAAGTGCCGACGCTCTGGCCGAGGCGGCGCTTGCCGTCGCCGAGGAAGATCTGCCGGCCATCCTGGAAGACGTGCGTCGTGCCGCCAGCACCGCGGCGCAGACCATGGAGAGCGTGGGCGCGGACCTGTCCGCTGCCGCCGGGCGGGTCGACACGATCTCTGTGGACGCGTCGGAAACGCTGCGCACCGTCGCGGACACGTTCGAGACCGCGAACGGAACTCTCGAGCGGCTGAACGGCGCCCTTGTCACCGGAGGAGACGCATTGTCGGCGGCCGAGACTGCCTTTACCTCTGCGGATCGCGTGCTCAACTCCGAGGTCGGCGTGCTCGTGACGGATCTGCGCGCCACCCTCGATGCCTTGCAGGGGGCGATTGCCTCGGTCAGCGACAGCGTGCCCGCCATCGCGAGCGACCTGCGGGAGACCGCCGCGCGCGCCAACGCCGCCTTTGGCGAGGTCGAGGCCACGGCAGGCCAGCTTGGCCCGCCGCTGCGCAGCTTCGCGAGCGAGGGTCTGCCACAATACACGCGTCTTGCGACAGAGACGCGGGCCCTCATCACCAATCTCGATCGGCTTGTGCGCCAGATCGAGCGGGATCCTGCGCGCTACTTCCTCGGCCAGGACGCGCCGGCGTTTCGCAGATGAGAAAGACAGTGCTCCGCCCCCTTTTGCTCCTTGGTTTCCTTGCCCTCTCCGGATGCTCGGCCATTGCCGCGCTGGACAGGGCCTCCACATCGCTCGACGTGCACGAGATACGCGCGCCCGCCGGGGTCGCTACCGCGCCGACCCGTGGGGTGCAGCTCTCTGTCGAGGTTCCGGCGACGAGCGGCGCAATCAACACGGACAGGATCGTCGTTCGGACGGGCAGCACGCAGATCGCCTATCTTCCGGATGCCCGGTGGAGCGCGACAGCCCCCGAGATGCTGCAAGGCGCGATGGTGGAGACGCTCCTGGCAACCAGTGCATTCACGTACGTGGGGCGGCGCCCCCTCGGCGCCTCCGGCGACCTTGCGCTTGTCTCGACACTGATCGACTTCGGAGCCGTTGCTGATGTCGAGAGCGAGACCGCCACGATCACGATGACGCTCGTGGCTCAGATGGTGCGGGAGCAGGATGCCAGCATCGTTGCGCGCCGCACATTCGAGCGGTCGGTGACCGTCTCCGACACCGCAAGCGCGACGATCATTGATGGCTATGCGCAGGTGTCGGAGGCGGTGCTGACCGATCTCGCCCGCTGGGCCACCAGCCGCTTCTGAACCGGCGCGGCGCGCAGTGTCGCAACCATGGCGCCGGCCCACCCGACAGCGCTTGAACCAAAGGCCCTCGGACACGAATGTGCCGTGAACACCGGGGATCTTCGTGCGCCGCGCACCGGTTGCCCGCTCTTTGCGGCGGCCCTCCCGAAACGGGGCTCGGACGCGATCGCAAGTCGCCCCGACGCCATTCAGGGTTGCTAGGGCATCCCTGACATGGCACCGTTTCGACATACACGCAGTCCCGAAGCAATGCACCGAGAACGGAGTCGTCATGCGCCTGATCCCTCTACTTGTAGCGATTTTCTATACATTTCCGGCGCTTGCGGACCCGCTTCCTTCGTGGAACGACACAGGTGCGAAGAGCCGGATCATTGAATTTGTCGAAACCGTCACGGATCCGGACTCGTCGGACTACGTGACCCCGGCGGAGCGGATCGCGGTTTTCGACAACGATGGCACTTTGTGGGGAGAGCAGCCCGCCTATTTCCAGCTGTTCTATGCGGTGGACCGGTTGCGCGAGGCCGCGGAGGCCGATCCCTCGATCCTGACATCCGACACGCTCCGCGCGGCCGCCGAGGGCGATATCGCAGGTGCGCTCGCCGGGGGCGATGAGGGTCTGCTGGAGATCATCGCCGTCTCGCATTCGGGCATTTCGGTCGCCGACTTCCAGGCCGACGTCGCCGATTGGCTCGAAACCGCCCGTCACCCCGACACGGGCATGCGCTACGATGACATGCTCTACCAGCCGATGCTGGAGCTCTTGCGCTACCTGCGCGATGAGGGCTTCCAGACATGGATCGTCTCAGGGGGCGGGATCGACTTCATCCGGGCCTTTGCCGCGGAGGCCTACAATATCCCGCCCGAGCAGGTGGTCGGCTCCTCGACCGTTTCCAGCTACGACGAAGACGCGCGTGTCGTTCTCAAAGGGCCGGAAATCGGATTTATCGACGACAAGGCAGGCAAACCCGTCGGCATTGCCAGCCATATCGGGCATCGTCCGATCCTGGCTGGAGGCAACTCGGACGGGGATTTCCAGATGCTTGACTACACGACCGCCGGCGATGGGCCACGCCTCGGATTGCTCGTGCACCACACCGACGCCGAGCGCGAATACGCCTACGACCGCGAAGGGCATGTCGGGGTTCTGAACCGTGGCCTCGACGAGGGGCCCGAGAAGGGTTGGCTGATCGTCGACATGGCCGAAGACTGGAACAGGGTCTGGCCGGAGTGACCCCGCGCGAGCACATCACGGCGCTGCAAGAGCGCATGGGGCAAGCCATCATCGGCCAGCGCGGCGTGATCGACCGACTTGTGATCGGCCTGCTGGCCAACGGCAATCTCCTGGTCGAGGGCCTGCCCGGCCTCGCCAAGACGCGCGCGATCAAGGCGATGGCCAAGAACCTCGAATGCGACTTCAGCCGGATCCAGTTCACTCCGGACCTGCTGCCGTCGGACGTGACGGGCACGGAGGTCTATCACCAGACAGACGGGGGCGCCGAGTTTCGCTTCGATCCCGGCCCGATCTTCGCCAACATCGTGTTGGCCGACGAGATCAACCGCGCCCCCGCCAAGGTACAGGCAGCGCTGCTCGAAGCGATGGAGGAACGGCAGGTCACTGTTGCGGGAACAACCCACAAGATGACGCCGCTTTTCATGGTGATGGCAACGCAGAACCCCGTGGAACAGGAGGGGACGTACCCGCTGCCGGAAGCGCAGATGGATCGCTTCCTGATGCATGTTCTGATCACCTATCCACCGGTCGAGGACGAGGTCGAGGTGATCCGCCTTGTCCGCAGCGAGGAGGCCGCGGCGCAGGCCGAGCGCACCGGCAAGGCGAAAGCGGATCGCCCCCCCGCGATCCCGCAGGCCGCCGTTTTTGACGCGCGAGCGGAAATCGTGGGCATTCACGTATCTGACGCGATGGAGCGCTACATCGCCGATCTGGTGAACGCGACCCGGGTGCCCGAGGCGTTTGGCGACGATCTGAAACGCTGGATCGAGGTCGGTGCATCACCGAGGGCGTCGCTGGCGCTCGACAAGTGCGGACGCACCCACGCCTGGCTTGCAGGGCGCGACTACGTCGACCCGCAGGACATCCACGCCGTCATCCCCGACGTGCTCCGCCATCGCCTTGGCCTGAGCTACGAGGCGCAAGGGGAAGGCGTGACACCGGATGCGGTGACGGCGGAGATCCTGCGCCAGGTCGCACCGGTCTGAGGGGGCGGCGATGCGAGACCGTGCGGCACGGCTCCGGACTGGCACGGCCCCGGCTGCGCGCCCGGAGCCCAAGGCAGATCCCCGCGTTCGCGTCTCCCTCGATCACCTGATGAAGCTCGAGGGCCCGGCCCGGGCGTTGCGGTTTCTGCCACGCCAGCCGGCGCGATCGGTGCTGAACGGCCGCCATGCATCGCGTTTGCGGGGTCGAGGCCTCAACTTCGAGGAATTGCGCGACTACCTACCGTCGGACGACGTTCGCTCCATCGACTGGAAGGTGACAGCCCGAACCGGGAAGCCCTACGTGCGGGTCTTCACGGAGGAGCGCGATCGCCCTGCCCTGCTTGTCGTGGATCAGCGCATGTCGATGTTCTTCGGCTCAAAGCACAACATGAAATCCGTCACCGCGGCCGAGGCTGCCGCGCTCACCGCGTTCGCGATCCTCGGGCAGGGAGATCGCGTTGGCGGGCTGGTTTTCGGCGACACGCACTTGGCAGAGATCCGGCCTCAGCGCAGTCGTGCGGCGCTTCACCAGCTGCTGACCGCCCTCGCGGATGCGCAGGCCTTGCTGCAGGCCGACGCACCCACTGTCGCTCCGATCGGGCTCGCGAAGATCCTGCGCGCGGCCTCCCGGATCGCGCCGCGCAATCACCTGATCATCGTCCTTTCCGACTTCGACGGGGTCGATACCGAGGCCGAACGCCTTGTATCGGGCCTTGCGCGCAAGAACGACGTGATCCTTGTGCCGGTCAGCGACCCGATGGCCGAGGAAGTGCCCGAGGGCTTGTCGCTCGTCGTCTCCGACGGGGCGCTGCAGGCGGAGATCGACACCACGGACGCGACCACGCATCGGGCGCTGTCGGAGATGGCCAAGGGCAGGCTCGCGCAGGTCCTCGATTGGCAGCGGAAATTCGGTGTGCCGGTGCTGCCGCTCTCTGCCGGTCTCGAAACGCTGCCTCAGGTACGCCGGCTCATGGGGCTTGGCCCATGAATGCGATCGCAAGGGGGAAGGCGCGCGCTTTGCGGCAGAGCATTGCCCGCCGCGACAGATCGCACGCTCGTTCAGGCAGGCAGAATCATGCGTTGCGCGGGGTCCGGCGCCATGGATGAGGAAGCCCCTCCGAGAGCAACCAACCTCGTCGACCTGATCGACAGCCTCGTTGAGCCGCCGCTGCCCGAGCCGATCCCCCTCACGCCGGAGACGGCGGGCTGGTGGGTGCTCGGCGCGCTCTTGCTGACCGTTCTGGCCTATGGCGCGTGGCGCTTCTGGCTGGATTGGCGGGCAAACGCCTACCGGCGCGCGGCTCTGAAAGCACTGGACGCCGCGGGCGATGAACCTGCCGCCGTAGCCGCAGTCCTGCGTCGGGCAGCGCTGGCGGCCTACCCTCGCGTTGACGTTGCCTCGCGGACAGGTGAGGCGTGGGTCGGGTTCTTGCAGGAAAAGGGCACCTTCCCGGACGCCGCTGGCCCGGCGCTGATCCACGCGCCGTACGCTGCCGCGCCGAGAGCAGACGCCTCGCGCGTCCTGCGCAACGCCGCCAAACGCTGGATCCAGACGCACAGGCCGCCGAAATGATCTCGCTCGATCTGCCCTGGATGCTGGCGCTGCTGCCACTGCCGTTCCTCGTTTGGCAGTTCGTGCCGCCGTACCGCAAACAGATTGAGGGACTACGGTTTCCATTCTTCCGCCGCATCACCGAAGCCGCCGGAGCCGAGGCGCGCCCGGGCGCTGTGATCCTCGCAAGATCGCGGCTCCAGATGGGCGCTGCACTGATGGTCTGGGGGCTCGTCGTGCTCGCACTTGCCCAGCCCCAGCGTGTCGGAGCGCCTGTCGAACAGGTGAAGGCGGCCCGTGACGTTGTGCTCGCGATCGACATTTCCGGGTCGATGGACACGCGCGATTTTCGCGGCGAGGACGGAGCACCTGTCCAGCGGCTGGCCGCCGTGAAGGGTGTCGTCTCGGAGTTCGTTGCCGGGCGCGACGGTGACCGCATGGCGCTGATCGTCTTTGGCTCGCGCGCCTATGTGCAGGCGCCGCTGACCGAAGACCTCGACACCGTGACGGCCCTGTTGACCCAGACAGAGGTCGGCATGGCGGGGCCGCACACGGCGCTGGGGGATTCCATCGGGCTTGCGATCCGCACGTTCGAGGCCTCCGAGATCGAACAACGCTTGCTGATCCTCTTGTCGGACGGGTCGGACACCGCCTCTGCGATGTCACCCCTGAATGCGGCTGAGATCGCGGCGTCGCAGGGCGTCGAAGTCTACACGATCGGTGTCGGCGATCCGAACGCGAGCGGCGAGGCGCGGGTAGACCTCGCCGCGCTGGAGGACATCGCGCGGCGCACGGGTGGCGCGTACTTCTACGCCTCCGACGAGACGGCTCTCGCACGTGTCTACGACAGGATCGACGCGCTTGCTCCACGCGAGACAGAGACGCTCTCCTACCGTCCGCGGCAAGCTTTGGCCCACTGGCCGATGGGAGCGGCGCTCCTGATCGGGCTGGGGACGATCCTGTGGTTGCATCTGTCGTCCCGCAGCAGCCGGACGCGCCGGCGGAGCGCATCCGCATGAGGGCCGACGCATTTGCCGAGCCCATCGCGGCGCCACCGGCCAGTCGCCGATGCCGGGGCCCGGGCGCCGCGCCGAACCGGCCCATCCCATCGACGCAGGTTCGGCGTGCATGGCCTCTCCCAAACCCGCGAGGGAGGGGCGCATGACTTCGTTTGACGTGGCCCTCGACGCGTTTCATTTCCTGCGCCCGCTCTGGCTGCTTGCCCTCTTGCCCATTGCGGCGCTCTGGTGGTCGATCCGCAGCGCCGAGCCCCGGCGTACCGCACTGCCCGAGGGGCTTGCGCCACACCTGAAGGACGCTCTGACGGTCGGGCGCGATCCGGGAGGGCGGCTTCTCCCGATCGATGGCGTCGCGCTCGTGCTGGCGCTCCTGTCTGTCGGCGCGGCGGGACCGACATGGTCTCGCCAGCCCGACCCGTTCGTCGCCCAGTCCGCACCGCTTGTGATCGCACTCAAGGTGGCGCCGTCGATGGAGGAGACAGACATCGCGCCCAGCCGTCTGGCGCGGGGCAAGCAGAAGATACGCGATCTGCTTGACCTGCGCGCTGGCGCAAGGACCGCCCTTGTCGCCTATGCCGGCAGCGCGCATGTCGTGGTTCCGATGACAGAAGATCCGGGCGTCGTCTTGCCCTATCTCGAAGGGCTGAGCCCCGAGGTGATGCCAGCCGAAGGAAACCGCGCGCAAGACGCCCTCGCGCTGGGAATGGACCTGCTCGCGCGTGAAGACAGCCTCGGCGGCCTTCTCTTTGTTACGGACGCCATCGACCCGGCGGACGCCTCTGCGCTCTCCTCGGATGCGCGTATCGCCGTGTTATCGCTTCTGCCGGAGGGACAGGGGGACCGCGGCATGGATCTGCTCGAGGGCGTGCCGGTCCTCCGGGTCACGGCGGATGCGAGCGACATTGCGCAGATCGATGAAATGCTCAACGCGGCGGCGGCCCGTGCCGCGCTCGAGAACGAGGACCAGCCCTGGCAGGATCGCGGGGCGTGGCTTGCCCTGCCCGCGGCACTTCTGACGCTTTTATGGTTCCGGCGCGGCTGGACCATGCGGTGGACAGGTGTCTTGCTCGCCATATTGCTCCTCCCTGCGCCGCAAGCGCGCGCGGATGGTCTTGCCGATTGGTTCTTCACGCCCGACCAGCAGGGGCGGCTTGCGTTTCAGGAGCGTGACTTTGCGCGCGCGGCCGATCTCTTCACAGATCCCTTGTGGCGGGGTTATGCGCTCTATCGCAGCGGTCAGTACGCAGAGGCCATCGAGGTCCTTGACCGGGTGGAGACGGCTGAGGCCGCCTTCATCCAGGGAATGGCCGCCATAAAATCACGGAGTTACCGCGATGGCGTCCGCGCCTTCGACACCGCGCTGACACGAGATCCGGATTACCCGGGCGCCGCGGAAAACCTCGCCACGGCGCAGGATATCGTGGTGTTCATTGAGGGTCTGCGCGAGGATTCCGACACCGGAGAGGACTCCGGCATCGGCGCCGATGAGGTCGTCTACGACAACGAGGCCGATCGCGGAGCCGAAACCCAAATCGAGACAACGGACGAAGAGAGCGGCCCCACAATGCTCACGACGGAGCAATGGATGAACACCGTCGACACGCGGACGGGCGACTTCTTGCAAAGCCGGTTCGCGCTGGAGCACGCGCGCGGCCCATCCACTGATGACGCGCCCACACCAGAAGCGCCAGAAGCACCGCAAGCATCGGACGATACCACCGGGGAGGCCGTTGAATGACCCACGGTGCGCACGCACATGGGCCCCGCCTGAGCCTTGGCCGCCTGTGCCTGCTCCTGATCCTTCTGGGTCTGCCCGGGCCGCTGGCCGCGCAGGAGCCCGTTGTCCGGCTGGAGCTTTCGGAGCCAGAGACGATCCCCGGCCAGTCTGTCTCCCTGCGGGTGACGATCCTCGCGCCGACGTTCCTGCCAGATCCACCGATCTGGCCCTCATACGAAGCGCCAAACCTCGCGGTCCGCGTTGCCAGCACGGGCCCCACGAGCGAGCGGATCGAGGGTGCGTCTTGGTCTGGTGTGACCCGAAGGTACCTGATCTCCCCAATGGTGCCAGGCACCTTCGACCTGCCTGCCCAGACTGTCACCGTAACGTGGGCAGATCCCGACACCAATGCCCCGCTCAGCAATGAGATGGCCACCGAACCGCTCACGATCACCGGGGTGCTCCCCCCGGGCGCCGAAGGTCTCGAACCCTTCTTCGCCGCCGAAGCGCTTGAGTTGAAGCAAACGGTCGAGGGCGAGACGGAGGGCATCGCCCCCGGCGCCTCGGTCGTTCGGAGTGTCACGGCAAGCGTGCGAGGCACGCCGCCGATGTTCCTGCCCGCGCTGTTGCCGCCGCACCAGATCGATGGCATGCGCGCCTATCCCGATGAAGCGGTGCTCGAGGAGAGCGGGGATCGCGGGGTGATCTCGGGATCGCGCACCGAACGGGTCACCCTCATCGCCGAAGGCGGCGGTGCGGGCGAGGCGCCTGCCGTCTCGATCTCATGGTTCAACCTGCGCAGCGGTGAAGTGGAAACCGCCACCGTCGAGGCCATCCCGATCACGATAGACGGGCCTCCGGCGGTATCGACCACCCAAACCCCGCGTGACTGGCGCGCCATCGGCGTGAGTGCCCTAGCGCTATTGCTTGCCGTCGGCGTGGCCGCGCTGATCTTGCGCAAACTCGCACCGCCCCTATCCAGCTGGATTGGGCGCCAGTGGGCCCGGTGGCGCCTGTCGGAGCCGGTCGCCTTTCGCGCGCTCCGCTCCACCGTGCGCGAACGCAATCACAAGATGCTCTATGACGCGCTGGAAGACTGGGCCGCAAAACTGCCCGGCCACGGCGTTCTGGACGATCCACGCCTCCGCGAGGCTCTGGGAGCCCTTGGGGCGGCGCGCTATGGCCCGGGTCCGCGCGGTGGGGGTTCAGAGGCGGGCTGGCGCGCGGTCGAGCGCGTCTTGCCAGAGGTGCGCATGGCCGCAATGGAGCGCCGCAAGCCCGCACCCCTGCCGCCGCTCAATCCAGACAGGGCGCCGACCGCCTGAGCCAGCAAGGCGCGTATGGGTGCCGTCACCGATGCTCCTTCGGGGGCGCAAGGCTTGCACCTCCCCCCGTGCACGATGGTTTGGCCGGACAACACCCAACGTTCACCCGACGCGCTTCAGCCACGACGCAAACGCAAAAAAAGGGCCCGAGGGCCCGCGCAACAGATGGGATGTGAAGGGGGATGGGGTCTGGGGTCGGCCCCCGGCGATGCGCCGGAGGCCGAAAGAGAGCGAAAGCTCAGCGGGCGCCGGCAGCGCCGTCCTGCATCTCCTCGAGGACCCTCTCGAGGCTGAAGGACGCTGCTTCCTGCCGCGGCGGGTATTCCTGGAACGTTGCCAGGAATTGCGCCACGTAGCTTTGCGCCGGAACGAGCATATAGGCGCGGTCGATCATCCAGTCATAGTAGGTGTTCGACGTGCGGTAGCCGCGCTCGTAGGGATCGCGACGCAGGTTCGTGATCAGCGGCAGGCGCAGTTCGGTGAGCGGCTCGGCCCACGCGCGCAGCGAATACCACACTTCCTGCTCCAGGAACGTGAACTTCCAGTCCTGGTAGCGCAGCGCCGCCAGATCCCCGTCATCGGTGAAGTAGAAGATCTCTTCACGCGGGCTCTCGTCCGTCTCGCCCGTGAGCATCGGCAGGATGTTGTAGCCATCCAGATGCACGCGGTATTCACGCCCGAGCGCCTGATTGGTCACGCCCTCCAGAAGATCTTCCTTCACCGTTTCGTTGCCCGCAACCGCGAGGAACGTCGGCAGCCAATCCATGTGGTGAACGATCTCGTTGGTGATCGAACCGGGCTCGATGTTGCCCGGCCAGCGCACCATCGCAGGCACGCGCCAGCCGCCTTCCCACTGGGTGTTCTTCTCACCCCAGAACGGTGTCATGGCAGCATCCGGCCAGGTGTTCATGTGCGGGCCGTTGTCGGTCGAGTAGAAGACGATCGTGTTGTCTTCGATGCCCAGCTCCGCGAGCTTGTCGAGGAACATCCCGATGTGCATGTCGTGCTCGATCATGCCAGCGGTGTATTCGTCGACGCGCTTGCCCACGATCTCGTCAGCCATCGCGCGACGCTCGTCCGACACGTGCGTACGGAAGTGCATCCGCGTGCCCGACCACCAGACGAACCAGGGCGTGCCCTCGGCTTCCTTGCGCTCGATGAAATCCAGCGCGGCGGCGACGGTCTCGTCATCGACCGTTTCCATGCGCTGACGCGTGAGCGGGCCCGTGTCCTCGATCTCGCCATCGGCGGAGGACCGGATCACGCCGCGAGGGCCAAACGCCTCCCGGAAGGTCCGCCCGTCTTCGAGCACCACGTCGCCCGGATAGTCCTCGTTCTCGGGCTCCTCCTCGGCGTTGAGGTGGTAGAGGTTGCCGAAGAACTCATCGAACCCGTGGTTCGTCGGGAGGTGCTCGTCGCGATCCCCGAGGTGGTTCTTGCCGAACTGGCCGGTGTCGTAGCCTTCGTCCTTCAGCATGCCCGCGATGGTCGGATCCTCGACCTGCATGCCCTCTTCAGCGCCCGGCAGGCCAACCTTCGACAGGCCCGTGCGGAACACAGACTGGCCCATGATGAAAGAGGACCGTCCGGCGGTGCAGGATTGCTCACCGTAGTAGTCGGTAAACATCATCCCTTCTTCGGCAATCCGGTCAATGTTGGGCGTGCGGTACCCCATCATCCCAAGCGTATAGGCCGAAATGTTGGACTGGCCGACATCATCGCCCCAGATCACGAGGATATTCGGCTTCTCCTGGGCGAATGCGGCAAAAGGCGCCGCAATCACAATGGTGGCTGTTATAAGTAGAGGTTTGGCCCTGCGTGCAAACAGGTCGAACATCATGATCCTCCTTGGGACGGCGTGTGTTTAGTGGCCGTGGGGGAGGTGCATCTTAGCGGTCACCCCCCGGTTGCGCTTCTCACCGCGAGGGTCAACCCATAGGATCGGCCGCAAGACAGCGTACTGCTGATTGGACAGGGCGAACGCGCGTTCGTGCACCACACAAATTGTCGCGGTGCTGTTGGTGTTTTCCCCTCCGCCACGAGCCTTGCCAGCCCATTCGCCTACCGTCAAGTCTGCTTGACACCGCCACTGTCCACTTTGATTGCACCTCGCCGCCCTGTCGCGCGCAGCCCTATCCCGATGGCGCCATGCACGGCTGTGTCTGGGTCACACTGCGCGATCCCGGCTGCTCCAAGGCGTGTCGGCGCGCGCTCCTCGGCAACGGCTGAGCACACGATTAACCTCGCTTGTTGAAGCATCTCCGGCTTTGGAGGCTCGCAACGCCGGAGCCCGAAGCTGGCATCGATGCGTGCGGCGGCGCGCCAAGCGACAGCAAGTGGCGCAGCGGGCGCCGCGCGCCGATCCGGCATCCTCGGCACGATGCGCGGGATCTTCGGGCGACACCATCCACAGAACGCCACGCCGCAGCCGCGAAGCGCAGGCAGACAGGATGCGATATCGTTCGGGGGCGCGGATCGGCGACCGATGGCGCACCGCCACTCAGTCGCCGATGCCGCAACGGTGTCTCAGAAGTGCGCGGAGAGGGTATCGAGCGGCTTCTGCGTGGGCGGGGCGAACTTCGTCAGGTCGATCCCCTGCACCGCGGTCTTGTACTCATCGATCGACGGAGTGCGCCCGAGGATGGCGGAGAGCACGACAACCGGCGTCGAGGCAAGTAGCGACTCGCCCGCTTTGTCATCGGTATCCTCTACCACGCGTCCCTTGAAGAGCCGCGTCGATGTGGCGAGCACCGTGTCGCCCTTTGCCGCCTTTTCCTGGTTACCCATGCAAAGGTTACAGCCCGGGCGCTCGAGATAGAGGATGTTCTCATACTCCGTACGCGCATTCGTCTTGGGCGCGTCATCGTCGAATTCGAAGCCGGAATACTTCTGAAGAACCTCCCAGTCGCCCTCCGCCTTCAACTCGTCGATGATATTGTAGGTCGGGGCCGCGACCACGAGCGGCGCGTTGAACTCGACCTCGCCATGCTCTTCTTCGAGGTTCCGCAGCATCTGTGCGACGACCTTGATGTCGCCCTTGTGGACCATGCAGGACCCCACGAAACCCAGATCGACCTTTTTTTCCGACCTGTAGAACGAGATCGGGCGGATGGTGTCGTGCGTATAGCGCTTGGACACGTCAGCATTGCTGACATCCGGATCGGCGATCATCGGCTCGTTGATCTGATCGAGATCCACGACAACTTCGGCCGAGTACTTCGCGTTGTCATCGGGATGCAGCGCGGGCTTTTCGCCGGACTTGATCTGGGCGATGCGCGTCTGCGCGATGTCGATCAGTCCCTGAAGCATCCGGGCATCGTTATCCATACCCTTGTCGATCATGATCTGAATGCGCGCCTTCGCGATCTCGAGCGAAGCGATCAGCGTCTCGTCTTCCGAGATGCAGATCGATGCCTTGGCTTTCATCTCTGCCGTCCAGTCGGTGAAGGTAAAGGCCTGGTCGGCCAGCAGCGTGCCGATATGCACTTCGATCACGCGGCCCTGGAAGACGTTATCACCGAATTGCTGGAGCATCTGGGCCTGCGTCGCGTGTACGACATCACGGAAATCCATGTGGTCAGCCATCTGACCCTTGAACGTCACCTTGACGGATTCCGGGATCGGCATCGTCGCTTCGCCGGTTGCCAGAGCAAGCGCGACGGTGCCGGAATCCGCACCGAAGGCCACGCCCTTGGACATACGGGTGTGGCTGTCGCCGCCGATGATGATCGCCCAGTCATCGACGGTGAGGTCGTTCAGCACCTTGTGGATGACGTCCGTCATGGCGTGATAGGCGCCCTTCGGATCGCGCCCGGTGATGAGCCCGAACCCGTGCATGAAGGACATCAGCTTGGGCGTGTTCGCCTGTGCCTTGAGGTCCCAGACCGATGCGGTGTGGCAGCCGGACTGGTAGGCGCCGTCGACCGACGGAGACAGCACCGTCGCCGCCATTGCCTCGAGCTCCTGGCTGGTCATCAGGCCCGTCGTATCCTGCGAGCCGACGATGTTGACCTTCACACGCACATCCGAGCCCGCATGCAGCACCTTGCCCGGCGTCGTGCCCCGGGCGTTCGCGTTGAAAATCTTCTCGACGGCCGTGAGGCCCTGCCCCTCGTGCGAGATCTCCTTGGACGGCGCGAAGGCCGAGCGGATCTCGACCCCGAGCGCTTCGCACGCGAAGGTCTGCAGCTTCTTGCCAAAGACGATGGCATAGGAGCCGCCCGCCTTCATGAATTCCACCTTCTGGGGCGTGAAGGACGACGACAGGTCGGCAAGTTCTTCGTCGCCTGCCTCGTTCGTCAGCTTCTTCGCCTTGGAGTTGATCTTGAGGACGGTCCCCGTCTCGACAGAGTACTTCTGTTCGAGAACAGGGTTACCGTCGTTGTTGAGGATCGGCTTGCCCTCGTCGTCGAGCTTCTTGACCCAGTTTTTGAGGTCGATCCCGATGCCACCGGTCACACCGACGGTCGTCAGGAAGATCGGCGAGATCCCGTTTGTCCCGGCCACGACCGGCGCGATGTTGACGAAGGGCACATAGGGGCTGGCCTGTTTGCCTGTCCACAGGGCGACGTTGTTGACGCCGGACATGCGCGACGAGCCCACACCCATCGTACCCTTCTCGGCGATCAGCATGACGCGCTTGTCGGGGTGCTGAAGCTTGAGTGCCTCGATTTCCTTCTGGGCGCGCTCCGAGATCAAGCACTTGCCGTGCAATTCGCGATCCGAGCGCGAGTGCGCCTGGTTGCCGGGAGAAAGCAAATCCGTCGAGATGTCGCCTTCCGCTGCGATGTAGGTCACGACGCCGATTTCTTCGTCGACCTCCGGGAGCTTCGTGAAGAACTCCGCGTCCGCGTAGCTCTCCAGCAGGCTCTTGGCAACGGGATTGCCGGCCTCATAGGCTACCTTGATGCGGTCGGTATCCGCGTCATAGAGGAACACCTGCGTCTTGAGGACCTCGCCGGCCTGCTCTGCAATCGACGGATCGTAGCCCAGCGCGAGATCGAGCAGGACTTCAACAGAAGGACCGCCCTTCATGTGGGACAAGAGCTCGAAAGCGAACGCCTGCGAAATCTCGGGGACAACGGCGTCTCCGAGCACGATCTCCTTCAGGAAGACGGCCTTTTCGCCCGCAGCGCTCGTGGTGCCGGGCAGCGTGTTGAAGATGAAGTATTGCAGCGAGTCCGCACGGTGCGGGCTCTCGGTGTCCTTGATCTGATCGATGATCTCACGGGTCAGCTTGCCGTCGTCAATCGGCTTTGGGTTCAAGCCCTGCTCTTTGCGGGCTTCGATTTCGTCGAGATAGGCAGCATAGAGGCTCATGGCGTCCCCAATCCTTGAGGGTTTCAAACGGCGTCGGGGCGTTCGGATACATGGCAGACCCAACCCCTTTCAATTTGTATACTGCGGTATACCTTTCTGCACCCCGGGACAAGCCCCCGGCCTCGGCCATGGTGCCGCAGCGCCGTGGCCCACTCTTGGAACCCGCAAGCATTCCGCTCAGATCTGGCGCCAGTAGGGCGCGCGCAGCGGCGCCCACGGCGCCGGACCGCACTGCGAAACCGGCTCGGGGGCTTCGGGTCAGCACGCATCCCTTCTCTTCGCGAGCGTGCAGGCGACCACTCCCGCTCAGGTGGCGTACACTCGTGATTCCACGACAGGCTCCTCCGCCCCGCCGAAGAGGCCACTTCGAAGCAAGACCACAGTGATCCAAACCGTCTACGCCTCCCCCCGAAATGTGTATGAGCGTTCCGACCCTACGGTCGGTTGTCAGGCCAGCCGGATCCTAGAGAACGCGCCAAGAGACCGCCAAGTGGGCCGATGCGCCTGCGGCCTTACACCGCCCTGGCATCTGGAACGGCGCAAAGCGCTTTCAGCCAACGCCCGTTACGGCCAAAGCAGGCTGAAACGGAGCCCGCCGCCCCGTGCCCCCGGCGCATCTGTGGTTGCCGAGGCCCGCGACCACTTCGCGTGCCGGGGCCGAATGCATGGTCACACGAGGGCAACCACCTCGCCCAGTCCTGTGATCTTTCCGGTGATGGTCTGGCCTGCCAGCGTCGGCGCAAGCGGAACGAGCGTGCCCGTCAGCAGCCGGTGCCCCACCTGCAAGCCGCCGTACCTGTCGCCCAAAACAAGGGCGGCTGTTTCCAGCGCCGCGATTGCGGAGCCACCCGGCACTTGGCCCGCCCCCAAGTGAATAGGGTCGGTTCCGGCGGTGAATTCGATGGTCGGCGTTTCGAAATCCGCGCCTGTCCAGTCCCCGAGTGTGTCGCCGGAGACAAGCGCCTCGCAGGCCTGAAGATCAGCGAGTTTGACAAACCGGTCATCCGCAAGCGGCCCTTCCACGCGGGTTGCCACGACTTCGATCATCGGGGCGGGACGCACAGCCGCTATGAGTCGTGCCCGATAGTCGGGTACGTCGCGCGCCGGGAGCGGTTCGACCACGACGAACCCGACCTCCAGCTCCACGCCGAAGCTGGCGGGGGTTTCCACCTTCGATCCGCTTGGCAGACACCGGCGGGCCGGGATCGGCGCGATCGCCGGTTCCAGCCCGGCTTTCTGAATGACCTTGAAGCCACCCACCGGGCCGTAAGCGTCGATCAGGGCGTCGTGGACGGCACAGGCCTCTGCCACGCCCGTCGGGACAACCGCCCCCGGCACGAACACGCCGCGCTCGGCATAGGCCGCGATCAGCGGCTCAACGAAAGATTGCAGATCTCGCATGATGGCACTCCAGCTGCGGGCCGTTTCTCACCTGCTCCCCTGCCCCACGAGCCTGCCCCACGAGCCTGCCCGAAACGTCAGCCCGGCGAGCCTTCCGCGCAAGCCCCTAGGACACGATTAGTGCGCCGCTCTCACGGAGCGCATCGATCCTGTCGGCAGCGTATCCATGCTCCGAAAGGATCTCCGGCCCATGCTGGCCGAGGGTCGGGGCGGGGCGCGTGACACCCCCCGGCGTCGCCGCGAATTTCACCGGCGCGCCGATGCTGCGGACCGTCCCGGCAATGGGGTGTTCTGTCTCGACGATCATCTGGCGCGCGATGGCCTGCGGGTCACGGTGCATGTCCGTGATGCTGAGGACGGGCCCAGCCGGCAAGCCGGCCGCCTCCATGCGCGCCAGCCAATCCGCTGACGTGCGCTCGCGAAAATGGTCTTCCAGCAGCGCAACGAGGGCGGGGAGGTTCTCGATCCGGTGCCGATTGGTGGCAAAACGCGGATCCTCTTCGAGCTCCGGCGCTTCGAGCACCTCAAGCAGACGATGCCAGTTGCGCTGGTTCGCGGCGCCGACATTGATCCAGCCATCGGCTGTCCGAAACGATTGATAGGGCGCATTGAGCGGGTGCGCAGAGCCCTGCGGCTCGGGTGCCAGCCCGGTCGCAAAGGCAATCGCGGATTGCCAGTACGTCAGCGTGATTCCGGCCTCGAAGAGCGATGTGTCGACCTCCTGCCCCTCGCCGGTCGCTTGCGCGTGGGAGTACGCCGCAAGGCACCCCATCGCCGCGAGAATGCCCGCGGTGATATCGGAAATCGGAGCGCCCGGCTTCACCGGCGGGCGGCCCGGCCCCTCGCCAGTGATGGACATCAGCCCCGACATGCCCTGTGCAATCAGGTCGAACCCGCCGCGCTCGGCATAGGGGCCAGTTCGGCCAAAGCCGGAGATGGCGCAGTAGACAAGCTTGGGATTGATCTCGCGCAGGGTCTCGTAGCCAAGGCCGAGCCGCTGCATGGTATCGATCCGGTAATTCTCGATCACCACGTCCGCATCCGACAGCAGATCGCGCAGAGCGGCGATCGCATCCGGGTGCTTGAGATTGAGCGCGATCCCCCGCTTGTTGCGGTTCATCATCATGAAGGCCGCGCTCTCGCCATTGATGTCGGGCGGCAGGAAGCGGCGGCTGTCATCGCCATCGGGCTTTTCGACCTTGATGACGTTGGCGCCCATATCGGCCAGCATCATGCCGCAGACGGGTCCGGCCATGATGTGTGCAAGCTCGACGACCTTCATCCCAGCGAGCGGGCCCATCGTTACTTCCCCTGCCAGACGGGCTTTTGCTTGGCGAGGAACGCCTCCATGCCGTGACGAAAATCGTCGCTCATGTAGCACATCGTGATGAGGTCGGCGTCGTCGACCTCTGTTGCCATCCGGGTGCGGCGCATGGCCTCTTTCGTCGCGCGCAACGTGAGCGGCGCCATCGCACCGAGCGTCGCTGCCAGCTCCTCCGCGCGGGTCAGGAGGGCTGCTTCGTCCTCCAGCACTTCGGAGACAAGGCCGATCGCCCGGGCCTCTTCGGCGCCCATAAGGCGGGCGGTGAAGATCATCTCGCGCACGCGCCCCGCGCCCATCAGCTCCGAAAGCCGCGCGAGGTTTTCCGCGGCGAGGCAATTGCCGAGCGTGCGCGCGATCGGGAAGCCGAACTTGAGGCTCGCCGAGGCGATCCGGATGTCACAGGACCCTGCGATAGAGGCTCCGCCCCCGGTGCAGGCGCCATGGATCGCGGCGACGGTGGGCAGCGGGCACGTCTCGACGGCGGTCAGCACCCGCGCGATCTCCCCTTCGTAGTCGAGCGCGTCCTGCGGGGTGGAGAAGCCGCGAAACTGGGTCATGTCCGTCCCGGCGGCGAAGGCCTTGCCACCCGCGCCCGAGATCACCACGGCCTTGACCGACCCGTCCGTCGGCACGCCCGCGCAGAGCTCGGCGAGCCGCTCGTACATCCCGAATGTGAGCGCGTTGCGCGCCTGGGGCCGGTTGAACGTGATCCAGAGCGTCTCGTCGCGCAGCTCGTCGGTGATTTCGCCCGTCATCGGTAGAAATACTCGACGAGGAAGAGCGGCACCGACGGCACGTAGGTGCAGAGCAGCAGCACGAAGAGCAGCACGAGGATGAACCAGATGTTGACCTTCGAGACGTCCCAGATATTGGCCCGCGCCACCGCGCAACTGGTGATCAGCACCGAGGCCACGGGAGGCGTCTGCTGTCCGATGGCGAGGTTCAGCGTCACGACGAGGCCGAAGTGGACAGGGTCGATCCCGGCTGCGGTGATGAGTGGGATCACGATGGGTACAACAAGGATGATCGCCGCGGCGGAGTGCAGGAAGAAGCCGACGACCAGGAAGAAGAAGTTTAGGATAAGCAGGATGACCCATTGCTCGTTGGTGATGTTTAGGATCGCGTTTGCGATGTCCTGCGGCACCTGCGCCCGGGTCAGGAACCCGCCCATCAGTACCGACGACGCGACGAGCAGCATCACAACCGCTGTCTGGACGCCGCCGTCGAGCATGGCGCGCCGCAGGTGGCCGAGATCGAGGTTGCGGTACCAGGCCGAGACGATGAGCGCGGCGATCACGGCAAGGCCAGCGGCCTCGGTCGCGGTGACGTAGCCGCCGAAGATGCCGCCCAGAATGATGATCGGGAGCGAGAAGGCGGGCAGCGCGTCAACGAATGTCTCGCGCAGACGCTTGGTGTTGAAGGCTTCCTCGGTTGGCAGGTTGTAGCGCCGGGCAAAGATGTAGGCCACGAGCATCAATCCGCCCGCTCCAAGCAGGCCGGGCACGACACCCGCCACGAAGAGCTGCTCGACCGACGTGTTGGACGACGAGGCGTATAGGATCATCGGGATCGACGGCGGGATGATGATCGCCAGCGATGCCGAGGACGACGTGACGGCGGCGGCGAACGGCGCCGAGTAGCCGCGCTTTTTCATCTGCGGGATCAGGATCGAGCCCATCGCCGCAACATCTGCGACCGCAGAGCCCGAGATCTCGGCAAAGAAGAGCGAGACGCCGATATTCACCATCGCGAGGCCGCCCCGCACGAAGCCGATGATCGCGGAGACGAAGTTGATCAGCTTGTCGGTGATCCCGCCCGCATTCATGATCGCCCCCGCCAGCACGAACATCGGGATCGCGATCAGCGAAAACTTCGTCGAGCCCGAGTACATGTCGAGCGCGATGGAAACGAGCGACGACACGCCCTCCGTCGCCAAGAGCCCCATCACCCCGGCCATCGCGAGCGCAATCGCGATTGGCACGTTGATGCAGATGAGCGCCAGCAGCGCGATGAATATAAGGAACATCAACATCTTTGGGCCTCAGGTCCGGGGGGCGTTCTTGGCGAGTTCGGCGTCGACTTCTTCCTCGATCTCGGCGTGTTCGAGCGAGATGCCGTCGCGCGTCTTCTGCCAATAGTTCGGCAGGCTCAGCAGCTGACAGATGATGAAGAGGATCGCACCGATCGGGATGACCGACTGGGTGAACTGGATGGGCACCCATGTGAGGGAGACGAGGTAACTGCCCTGCAGCACCGCCAGCACCTGAAAGCCGGTGTAGGCCATCAGTACGAAGAACGTTAGCACGACCGCCTCGCCCAACAGCACTGCAACCATACGGAAGCGGACCGGGATCGACAGGAGCACACTGTCAAAGCCGATGTGACGCCGGCGCAGCGCGGCGAGGGCCGAGCCGTAATACGTGATCCACGACAGCATGATCGCCGCCACTTCGTCGTACCAGGAGAAGCTTTCGCCTGCGAGGCGCGCAAGGACAGCGACGATCACGATGAGGGTCAGGGACACCATCAGCAGGACGGTGAAGGCCTCCAGGACAAAGTCGAGAAAGGCCGCAAGACGGTTGTGTAGGGTCATGCCGTGTATCCAAAGAGAACCGACCGCCAGTTGCTGTCGGAGAACGGCTGGCCGCTGCAACGCGCCGCTCAAGGGATGATGCGGCGGCAGCGGGATCCCCCGCTGCCGCCGCATCCCTGTTCAGACGTTAGCTGGAGGAGCCGAGGCCAAGCACCGCTTCGATCATCTCGGCCCCGCCCTCTACCTCGGCGCCGAAGGCATCGTAGATCGGCTTGGAAGCTTCGATGAAGGCGTCCTTGTCGGCGTCGTTCACCTCGACGCCTGCGTCGACGATCACCTGCAGCAGCTCTGTCTCGAGCTGGGCGGCCTTTTCATACGTGAAGTCCTGCGTGGAGTTGGCGCAGTCCGTCAGCATTGCCTTCACCTCGTCGGGCCAGCCGTTCCACTGATTGGCGGAGGTGAGGATGTAGGCCGGCGTGTAGACGTGGCCGGTGACCGAGAGGTACTTCTGCACCTCCTGGAACTTGGCCGACGCGATCTGGGCGTAGGGATTCTCCTGCCCGTCGATCACGCCCGTCTGGAGCGCGGTGAACACGTCGGAAAAGGACATCGGCGTCGGGTTGGCGCCGTATTCCTGGAACATCTTTACCCGCCACGTGCCATTCGGGGTGCGCAGCTTCACGCCCTCGAGGTCGGACGGTACGTTGATCGGGCGGATGTTGTTGGTGATGTTGCGGAAACCGTTCTCGGCAAGGCCGATGATGTGGTAGCCGTTATCGTTTGCAGCCTGCTGGAACGTATCCATCATCTCGGCCTGCACGCGGCGCATGTGGTCGCGATCTTTGATGATATAGGGCATCTCGAAAATGCCGAAGACGTCATCGACCGACGACATGACCGACGACGGCAGCGCAAAGTTCACCTGGTTGAGCTTCAGCTTTTGCAGCAGCTCCTGGTCGCGCCCGAGCTGCGATGCGCCGAAGGTGTCGACGTTCACGGCATCCGTTGCGTCATTCACGCAGGCGGCGAAGTGATCGACCGATGCCTCAAAAAGCGAACCGGGATTGCCGACATGGCCGAAGCGCAGGGTATCCTGCGCGAGCGCGGGGCTCGCGATGGCGGTACCGGCGGCAAGCAGGGCTGCGGTGACAAGTTTCTTCATTTTAGTCCTCCCATTTATTGATCTGGTTGTAGTGCTCTTTGCCACCCGCGACCAGACGCCGCAGCTGGCAATTTGCGTTTATTACGAATGATCAGTGATTTACTTCTACTCCGCTGCAGCGCGTGCCGCCTCGGCCGACGGCCCGAGCGCGGCCATTGCCGCCTGAACGCCGCCGCTCTGACACGGCACGCCCGCATCCCGCAGCCCCATCTCGACACCGGCGAGCGTTGCGCAGAGCATCAGGTCGTTGAAGTCGCCGAGATGGCCGATCCGGAACACCCGATCCGCGACCTTCGACAACCCGTTTCCAAGCGACATGTCGTAGTTTTCGAGCGTGATACGGCGGAAGCGGTCGGCGGAGTGCCCTTCCGGCATCAGCACCGCCGTGAGCACCCCGGAGTATGCCGCAGGATCCTGGCACAACACGTCGAGGCCCCAGGCCGCAACGGCAGCGCGCGTCGCCGCTCCATGGCGCGCGTGGCGAGCGAAGACAGCCTCCATGCCTTCCTCGCGCAGCATCGCGACCGCCTCGTTCAGCCCGTAGAGCAGGTTCGTCGCTGGCGTGTAGGGGAAGTACCCAGTGCTGTTCGGGCCGAGCATTTCGTCCCATGCCCAATAGGATTTCTGCAGACCCGAGGTCTTCGACGCGGCAATGGCCTTCTCGCTGATCGCGTTGAAGGACAGGCCGGGCGGCAGCATCAAACCCTTCTGCGACCCCGAGACCGTAACGTCGACGCCCCATTCGTCGTGCCGGTATTCGATCGACGCAAGTCCGGAAATGGTATCGACCATCAGCAGCGCCGGGTGATCCGCGGCATCTATCGCACGGCGCACGGCGGCGATGGGCGAGACCGAGCCCGTCGACGTCTCGTTGTGGACAACGCAGACCGCCTTGATCTCGTGGCCCTTGTCCTCGCGCAGGCGATTTTCGATCGCGTCGGGATCTGCCCCGCCGCGCCAATCGCCCTCGATGAAGATCGGGTTCAGGCCGAGGCGCTCCGCCAGCTTCTTCCACAGGGTCGCGAAGTGGCCGGTTTCGTACATCAGCACCGTGTCGCCGGGCGACAGCGTGTTGACGAGGGCCGACTCCCACGCGCCGGTGCCCGATGACGGATAAATGACGACGTGGCTCTCGGTGCCGAACACCCACTTCATCCCGTCGAGAGCCGCCTTGCCCACTTCGGCAAAGCGCGGGCCGCGATGATCCATCGTCGGATAATCCATCGCCCGCAAGATCCGATCCGGGACGTTCGACGGTCCGGGGATCTGCAAAAAGTGGCGACCTGCGGGCATCGGCTTATCCTCCCTTATCGCGCCCTCCTGACGGGGCGTTGTCCTTTCGGCGTGCAGAATCTGCGGTCGCCGCGTTGACAAAAAGAATTATGAATTCAGAATTCATGTCAAGGTCCAAACGTATCGGACCACGCATGGGAGGAACCGGATGCCCCGCGACGAACTGCCGAGCACCACGCCGAAGGACTTCGAAGGCGAGCTTCTGAGAGACGCCTTTTCACGCGGCCGCTACGCCACCGACGCGTCGCACTACCAGATCATTCCGGCGGCCGTGGCGCTGCCGAAAACCGAAGCGGACGTCGCCTATGCGCTCGATCTCGCCAAGGCCGACGGCCTGCCCCTGACGATGCGCGGCGGCGGCACGTCGCAATGCGGCCAAACGATCAACAGCGGTCTGATTCTCGATTGTTCCAAGTACCTTAACGGGATCCTGGAACTGGACGTCGAAGGTCGCCGCGCGGTGGTTCAGCCGGGCATCGTGCTCGACGATCTGAACCGTCAACTGAAGCCGCACGGGCTGTGGTTCCCGGTCGATGTCTCGACCTCGTCGCGCGCCACGCTCGGCGGAATGGCGGGCAACAACTCCTGCGGTTCGCGCTCCCTGCGCTACGGCACGACGCGCGACAACGTCCTGTCGATCCGGGGCCTCCTTGCCGACGGCTCCGCGTTCGATTTTGGCCCCGGTTCGGACAACCGCGTCCCCGAAGACATGCTCCAGCGACTCACCGCGCTCGGCACGCGCGAGGCCGAAGAGGTCGCCGCGCGCTATTCCAAGGTCCAGCGCCGAGTCGGTGGCTACAACCTCGACGCGCTGGTTCCGGGCAACCGCCCGCTCAACCTTGCGCACCTTCTGGTCGGATCAGAGGGCACGCTTGCCGTCTCCACTGCCATCGAGATCAAGCTCTCCCCCCTGCCACCCAAGGATCGTGTCTTCGGCGCCTGCCACTTCGCCACCTTCCGGGGCGCGATGGAGGCTGCACAGCACCTCGTGAAGCTCAATCCCACCCAGGTCGAGCTGATGGACAAGACGATGCTCGACCTCGCACGCGAGATCGCCGTCTTCGTGCCCACCATCGAGGCCTTCGTGAAGGGCGACCCCGCCGCCCTTCTCTTCGTCGAGTTCGCCGACAGCCCAGAGGAAAACGCAGAGAGCATCCGCAACCTGCACGACACGATGGCGGACCTCGGCTACGGCTTCGGCAAGGGCGGCGACAAGGAGGGCGGAGTCGTCGAAGTCTGGGATGCCGGCCTGCTTGGCGATATCGGCGAGCTGCGCAAATCCGGACTCAACATCATGATGTCCATGAAAGATGCGCGAAAGCCGGTGTCCTTCGTGGAAGATGCGGCAGTGCCGCTGGAGCACCTTGCGGACTACACCGACCGCCTGACGGAGGTTTTTCACAAGCACGACACCGAGGGTACGTGGTACGCCCACGCCTCCGAAGGATGCCTGCACGTCCGCCCGGTCCTGAACCTGCGCCTCGAAAAGGACGTGAAGGCGATGCGCGCCATCGCCGAGGAGGCCTTTGACATGGTGCGCGCCTACAAGGGCTCGCATTCCGGGGAACATGGCGACGGGATCGTCCGCTCCGAGTTCCACGAGAAGATGTACGGCACGCGGCTCGTCGAAGCCTTCGGCGAGGTGAAGACGACGTTCGATCCGGAGGGCCACCTCAACCCCGGCAAGATCGTCAACCCGCCGCGCATGGACGACCGCAGCCTCCTGCGCTACCCGGCGGACTACACCTTCGAGGATCACAAGACCGGGCTCGACTGGTCCGCCTGGCCGGGCGCCTCGGGCGGCTTTCAGGGCGCCATCGAGATGTGTAACAACAACGGCGCCTGCCGGAAGCTGAAGGGCGGCGTGATGTGCCCCAGCTATCGCGTCACCCGCAATGAGCGCGACGTGACGCGAGGTCGGGCCAACACGCTGCGTCTCGCCCTCTCCGGCAAGCTCGGCAAGGATGCGCTCTTTCGCGACGAGATGGCCGAGACGATGAAGCTCTGCGTCGGCTGCAAGGCCTGCCAGCGCGAGTGCCCCACCGGGGTCGACATGGCCCGCATGAAGACGGAAGTGCTCTACCAGCGCGGCCAGAAGCTCGGCTTTTCGGTGAAGGATCGCCTGATCGCCGAGATGCCGCGCTATGCGCGCCTCGCCGTCGCCCTGCGCGGGCTCTTCGCCCTCCGCGACAAGATCCCGGCGCTTGCCCGCCTCTCAGAGAAGCTGACAGGGATCTCCGCGCGCCGCAGCCTGCCTGCCTTCCGCAAGGACTTCTTCCGCGAGGCCGAGATCCCGCAAGCGGGGACGGCGGAGACCGGCAAGGAGGTGGTTCTCTTCGCCGATACGTTCAATCGCTGGATGGAACCGGATATTCCGCGTGCGGCCCTTCGGGTGCTTCGCCAGGCCGGCTACACCGTGCACGCGGCGAGCCCGATGCAGGGCCGCCCGCTTTGCTGTGGCCGCACCTACCTTGCCGCCGGGATGCTCGACAAAGCCCGGGCCGAAGCGCGCCGCACCCTCGAGGCGCTGATGCCCCACGTCCGGGCGGGCCGTCCGATCGTGGGCCTCGAGCCTTCGTGCCTGCTGACGCTCCGCGACGAGTTCAAGGCGCTCCTGCCGGGCCCGGAAGCCGAGCAACTCGCCGCGCATGCGCTGCTCTTCGAGGAGTTCGTCGCCCGCGAAACGGACGCAGGACGCATGGCCCTGACTGTCACCGAAGGGGCGCGCAAGGCCTATGTCCACGGCCATTGCCACCAGAAGGCGGCGGGTGTCATGGGGGACATGGCAAAGGCGCTCTCGACCGTACCGGGGCTTGACGCGGAGAACATCGAATCGTCCTGTTGCGGCATGGCAGGCGCCTTTGGCTATGATGCGGACACCATCGATGTCTCCCTCGCAATGGGGGAGCTTTCGCTGTTGCCGAAGGTCCGCGAGGCCGAACAGGACGCGCTGATCATCGCGAACGGGACGTCCTGCCGCCACCAGATCGAGGATGGCACCGGCAGGACGGCCCTGCATCTGGCGCAGGTTCTTGACCGCGCGCAATCGGCCAAAGCCTAGGGAGGGGCCCTTGGAGCACTCACCAGATGTTCGGGGACGAGGCGTGATCCCGCGCCCTGCCCTTGCTGTCGAAGTGGCCAACGCCCTGCGGGACCTGATCCTCGAAGGCGAGCTCGCGGGCGGCGAAAAGATCCGCGAGAAGGAACTGACAGAGCGGTTCGGCGTGTCGCGCACGCCGCTGCGAGAAGCGATGAAAATGCTTTCTTCAGAGGGCCTTATCGAGCTGATCCCGAACAGGGGCGCGATCATCAGCGAGACCTCCGACGCCGATCTTGCGGACGCCTTTCCCGTGCTTGCGGCTCTCGAAGGGCTGGCGGGCGCCCAAGCGGCCGAGCGCGCCACAACCGAAGAGCTGGAGCACATCGCACGCCTGACCGAAGAGCTGCGCGCGGCGTTCGAGGCAGGGGACCGCCCGGGCTATTTCTCCATCAACCAGGCGATCCACAACGCGGTACTGGCAGCAAGCCGGAACCCGACGCTGCAACGCACGCACACCGCGCTGGCCGGACAGGTGCACCGGGCGCGCTATCAGGCGAACCTCGCCCAGTCTCGCTGGGAACAGGCGGTCAACGAGCACCTGGAGATCGCACAAGCCCTGACAGAGCGGCGCGCGGACGCGGCGGAAGCCCTGCTGAAAGGCCATATGATGGCAAAGCTCTCATCCGTGCTGCAATCCCGGAAAGGCGATAACTCCGGCGAGGCCCCCTAGCGCGTCTCCAATCCGGCGTGCAGTTTCGCGGGCCGGCGCTGTCACGTGGACTTGCCGGAAGAGGCGGTACTGACCGACAGCGGCCACGGGTTCTGACGAGCGGGGCCACGCCCCTTAGAATCGCGACCTCGACGGCCCCAGCACCACCGGAACAGCCTCGAATCGCCCAAGACAGGCAGCTACGCCGGGCACTGCCAAAGCTTCGCCCTCGGCAAGCTCTCGCCGTTGAAAATGCGTGAAACCTTCCGGGCAATCGCCGACATGCTGCGGACCAATCCCGGCACTTGCCCCGTCCACGACAACACCGGGCACACACGGTTTTCTTGGCCAGACCGACTGGCACAAAACGAACTAGTCGGGTGCTCCGAAATCGAGGCTGCCGGGCAGGTAGTTGAAGAGCTCCAGCCGTGGCGGCTTGCCGTGGCCGAGCCGGACCGCGCTCAGGCTTGCGGGGGCAACAGGAATGATCTGTGCCGGGTTGAGCCCGACATAGTGTTGCAAGAGGGCGCGGATGACCCCGCCGTGACAAACGACGAGGAGGTTCTGGCAAGCAACAGCCCTTTCCGCCTCGATCACCCCTGTCACCCGGGCGACAAAGTCAGCCCAGATTTCGCCACCGGGCGGCGCGGATGTCCCGGCCCGCCAACCCAGGTAGGCGTCTTCGTCCTCGGCCCGGATCTCATCGATCGCGAGGCCGGTCCAGTCGCCGACGTCGATCTCTCGCAAATCCTGGTTAAATTGCAGTGGGTCGGCCCCGATCCTGTGCGCGGTGTCCCGGACCCGTTCAAGATCGGACGAAACGGCCCGGCAATGGCCGATATCCCCGATCACCGGGCGCAGCGCGTCGGCCTGCCTCTTGCCGAGCTCGGAAAGGCCGATATCCGCCTGGCCCTGAAGCCGCCGCGCGGCGTTCCACTGTGACTGACCGTGCCGAACCAACAACAAGCGCATCAACCGATCCTCTCTCCATCGGGGCCAAACCAGCAATCGGGACGGGGCGGCAGGCAGAACTGGATCGTGTCGCCGATCCGGGCTTCGGGAGCACGGTCGACGATGGCGGTCAAGCGCAGCCCATCGAGCAGGCCGGTGACCATCGTCCGCCCGGCAATGGCGCTTGTCTCGACGAGTTCCATCGGCAGCGTGGTCTCTCCCTCGGAGGCGCTGAGCGTCATCGCCTCGGCCCGGTACATCGCGAGGCATTCATCAAGGGGCGGGGTCAGAGGCATGTGCCGGCCACCGAAGGTGTAGCCGCTTCCGTTCTTTGCCACGGGCACCATGTTGTTGGGTGGCGTGCCGACAAAGGTCGCCACAAAGGCGGTCTCGGGATGGTCGACCAGATCGGCGGGTGTGCCGAACTGTTGCACCCGGCCCTGGTTCATCACGGCCACGTGGGATGCCATGGTCATCGCTTCGATCTGGTCGTGTGTGACGTAGACGGACGTCGCCCCGGTGGCACGATGGAGGCGCATGAGCTCGGTCCGCATCTCGACCCTCAGTTTGGCATCGAGGTTCGACAACGGTTCGTCGAACAAGAGCACCGATGGCTTCGGCGCGATGGTGCGCGCGATGGCGACGCGCTGTTGCTGTCCGCCGGAGATCTCGTTGGGGTAGCGATCCGCCAGTTGCCCGATCTCGAGGAGAGCCAGCACCTCCGCGACCCGGGCCGCGCGATCCGCCTTCGGCATCTTCATGACCTTCAGCGGCCATTCCACGTTTCCGCGCACAGACATATGGGGCCACAGCGCGTAGGACTGAAAGACAAGGCCCGAATGGCGCTTGGCAGGATCGACGGCCCAGTTGCGGTCGCCGTCCGACATGACTTGCCCGTCAAAATCGATCTGCCCGGCGGACGGCAATTCGAGGCCGGCAAGCATCCGCAAAAGCGTGGTCTTGCCGCAACCGGACGGCCCCAGAAGCACAAGAAATGCGCCATCGGGCACTGAGATCGAAACGTCCCTGACGGCTTCAAAATCGCCGAACCGCTTGGTGAGATTGCGTACTTCCAGCATGGGACCCTTCTAGTTCTGCAGCCAGGGCTGGGATTTGCTTTGCAGCCGGTTGGCGATCAGCGATGCGGCGATCGAGATGAACAGGATCACCACCGTGATCGCATTGGCAAACTGTCCAAACCCTTCCGAGGCATAGCGATAGGCCACCACGGACAGGACAGGCATTGTGGGCGTAAAGAGCAGCACCACCAGAGAGAGATCGCGCACGATCTTGACGAAGATCAGGATGCCGCCAGCGGCGAGGCCGCGAATGGCCAGCGGCACCGTGATCGCAAAGAGCCGCCGGGCAAAACTCGCGCCCGTGATGCGCGCGCTTTCTTCCAGTTCTCCACCGACTTGTTGGATCACGGCGCGCCCGGTTTGCACGGAGAACGGCAGCAGATAGGCGGTGCCCGCGATGACCAGAAGCGCGAAAGTGCCGTAGAGCGCAGGCAGCGGCCCGATGGGGGCGCCCAGATAGGCAATGTAGGCCGCGCCGAACGCGATGCCGGGCACGAGGAGCGGCAGAAAGCTGATCTGCGTGATGGCGGCTGACGCCCAGCCTTCGCGGTATCGCGCCGTCGTGTAGGAGGCCAGCAGCCCGACGAACATGCCCGTAAAGGCCACGGCAAGCCCGAGGCCCAGCGTGACGGTCAGCGCCCTGACGATGTCCTCGTTATGGGCGATGCCGGGGATGCCTTGCGCAAAGGACGGATCGCTCTGACCGAGCCAGTAGTGCAACGTCCAGTTGGAAAAGAGGTTGGCGGAAGACGGCGCAAGGCTGGACGCCATCAGCACGATCACCGGCACAACCGTCGAGCTGGCAAGGATGGCCATTGCCACGGCGAAGAGTGGCCAGCGCGCGCCGCGCAGGTCAAAACGCTTTGCCCGACCGCCCTTCCCGGTAATCGTGGCGTAAGACCGGCGGCCCGAGACAATCCGGTTGCCAGCCCAGAGAAACGCGCCCGAGATCAGCACCAGCAAGATCCCGATCACGTAGCCGCGCCCGACCTGACCGACCTCGATCATGCCAAAGAGCCGGGTGGACAGGGTTTGCATCCGTACCGGCAGCCCCAGAAGCGCAGGAGTGGCGAAGTTCGACACCGCGCCCGCGAAACACAGCGACCCGGCCGCCACCAGCGCCGGTGTCGTTACCGGCAGGATGATCCCCATCAGGATCCGCCGCCCCTTCGCGCCCGCGATCTGCGCGGCCTCGACAAGATCGGAATTCACCGTCGCCAGTGCCGCCGCGATGATCGTGAAGGCCAGGCTGAAGTAGTGCAGCGTTAGCACAATCAGCGTCGGCACCATGCCCCAGGCAAGCCAATCCGGGATCTCGAGCCCCAGCCCGTGCAGCCAGCCAACCTGACCACCGATGCGGTCATTGCGAAAGAGCGATCCCCACGCGAGCGCTGCCGCAAAGGACGGGATCATGAAGGGCAGCGTGGCCATGACACCGATAGTCTTGCGGAACGGCACGTTCGTCATCACCACAAGCCAGGCGAGGAACCCACCCAGCAGTACGCAACCCGACGCAACGACACCCCCGATCAGCAAGGTGTTGCCCAAGGGTTTGTAGAACAGGTTCCTGGACAGTCTGCTGATCAACACGTCCGACCACGCGTTGATCGTGTCGGGTTGCAGCGTGAACGTAACCGTTCGGATGAGCGGCAGAACGATCAGAACGACCAACATGGCCAGCACCACGGCCTTCAGCAGCGTGCCCTGCTTCAAGAAAACAGACCGTCCTTGCCCGCCCATGGCTGTGTCTGCCATCGAGATCATCCTCGCCTCGGTAAGCCACGATAGTGCGAGGGCGGACGTTCCGTCACGCCCACCCCCGGCCGAAAGTTGCGATCTATTGCAGCGTCAGGATCAGATCACCGATCTCGGCGCGGATCGTGGCTGTCTCGGCCGGTGCAAGCCGCCAGGCCGTGAATTCATCAAGAGGCACCGCGTCTGGATGCGGGGGAATGTCGGTGCGCGTGACGTAGTCACCCGCAACGTAGAAAGGTGCGAGCCCTGCCCCGCCGACCTCGCTTTCGTCGCCCATCAGAAAGTCAATCGCGAGGCGCGCCGCGGCGGGGTTGTTCGGCTCTGACGCCAGCGCCAGCACCGCCGGGAAAATGATCCCCGGAGCCGGCTCCACTGCGTTGGCGACCTGCAGCGCCCAGCCTTCTTCCTCGTTGTCGCGACGATCCGAGTAGCTCGTAAAGCCGACCGGAGGGTTCTCCTGCCCCAGAACGCCAACAGCCGCGTTTACGTCATCCGTGGAGCCCACAAGGATCAAGTCGTTGGCGAAGAGATCCGCGATGAACTTCTCCCCGGCGTTGGCGGCGCCATCGAGGTCGATAGCGCTGCCGAACTGCGCCTCGTAGGCGGTCGCCATCTCGTCCGAGCGCAGGACGATCTCGGTCATCAGATCGAGGTAGTCGCCGCGCTGAAGGGGGTCGACCATCACCACGCGGCCCCTCCAGTCATCGGTCGTCAACTCCCAGAGATTGCCGACAGGGGCACCCTCAGGGTTGGCTTCTTCGTTGTACATCAAAACCTTGGTCGACAAACGCTGCGCCAAGAGCGGGCTCTTGTATTGCTCGGGCACACGCTCGGCCACGCGCGGCGGCACGTAGGGCGCGATGATCCCGGTTTCCAGAAGCTCGCTCAGCACGACCGGCGTGTCGGAGATATAGATCACGTCGGCATTGATGACGCCCGCCTGCGCCTCGGCCTTGAGCCGGGCAATCTGCTCGGTGGAAGAGATGTCGAAGCCTTGCAGATCTATGCCCGGGTAGGCCTCCTCAAACGCCGCTTCCACTCTCCCGATCCGGCTGGTGAAAGAGTAGACCGTCAGCGTCCCTTCCTCCTGAGCAAGAGGCAAAAGCTCCTCCGGCCCCATGTCGTTCAGATGTCCATCGGCCATTGCGGCTGAAGAGAACAGAATTCCGATCGCGCTCAGGCGCGTTGCTGTCAGAACCTTCATGTGATCCTCCCTTGGGTTCGTCGTTATTCAAAGCGCTCGATCAATGCTCCCAACCGATCGAGCTTTCTCAGCGATTCCTCCTTCGCTGTCAGGCCAGCGGCGATGACGAGCGCGTTGCACACGGTCATCGGCACAGTCAGGGTCTGAAACGCATCCGGATCACCGGAGCGCGGTGCGGCCAGAAGATGGTCGGGCCGCGGCGCGAGAAGCGCACCTGACTGGCCCGAAACGATGATTGTCGTCGCCCCTGCTTCCTGCGCAGTTTCGATCAGGGCGGCGTAGCCGCGAGGTGGCCTGCGGAACGCGAAGCTCAACACCACATCCCCGGCTTCGAGGCCCAGCATCTGCTCGGCCAACCCCCGCGGATCTGTGTCGAGCTGCTGCACGTCCTTGCCGAAGCGGCGGAACCGTTTGACCATCATCAAAGCCAGTACTTCGGCATTGCCATAGCCGTAGATGAAGATCCGGCGCGCCTGCATCAGAAGGCCCGCGATGTCCACGATCTGCTCGGGCGTGATGAAGTCTTCGATCCCGCCGAGTGCCTGCGCCTCGTCCCGTGCCAGCTTGCCCAGGATCGTGTCAGCGCTGCTCTCGGCGATGGTCTTCTCGAACCTTGTCGCGGTCTCGCGCGTGGCAATGAACTCGTCGCGCAGCGCCTCGCGGAATGCCGCGTAGCTGTCGTAGCCAAGCTTCTTGGCAAGTCGCGAGGCGGTCGCCTCATGCACGCCCACAGCTCTCGCCAATTCCCCGGCCGTTCCCAGCGCAGCCGAGGTGGGACGCTCGATGACATTCTCCACAAGCCGGCGCTCACTGGGTGTGAGCGTCGCGGCCTGATCCGAGATTTTCTTGATGAGTGACATGTGCAGCCCCCGATTCCTGCAAGCACTCTTGCATGACTCAACCCATTTTGCAATATTTCTTGCCGTCGAGGAATTTTTCGCTCCAAACGGCCCCCATCCCCCCAATGGCAATGGTGGGATGACACGCCATGGGAGCGGTGTTTTCTTCAGGACGGGCGGGAAGTTACGCAGGCGCCACATGATCTGCGCCCAAGGGCGGAATTGAGCCCGTGACCACCGGCAACCGCATGCAACGGGCTCCCAATACATAGCTTCGGGCAGCCCGTAAGAGACAAGGAGGCGGCTGCCACCAGCCAGTTGCGCGTCATCATTCCGAGGGCAAGGCCGACGATGTCGGGCAGGTGCAAAACGTACCGGCCGAAGGTACCTGCAAGTTCGTGACAGACGCCCCTCACGGCCATGATCGTGGCCTTCATCGCGCAGTTCGTCGCCTTGGGCACAGGGCAATCGGAGCAAACCGACCAGACGCCGAAGTGGTTGTTGTTGTGCATGGTCTCGCGGTGTTCGCAGCGACTGGTCTCCATCGTATGGCAGGAGACGCAGATCACCTTGGCCCTGATCATTACCAGGGTTCGGTGGAACCCGGCCTTGAACACAATACCGACGACGAACCCGGCAATCAGTGTGAAACCCGCGCTCGCTACCGCGAGCAGAGACCATGCCCTCGGCCTCCTTGAGACACCGCCGCCGGGCGGGCGACATCTCGGGGGCAGACATCAGAAACACTCCGCGCCTCAGGCTCGCTCCATCATGTGGGCACCCTTCTTGAAGTCTGCGTCTTTCGAAAGCGGGTACGTCGCGCCGAGCGTCAGCTTGCAGATCAGCTGCCCCTCGTCGAACCGGAGCACGATACGAGGCGCTGATGCGCCGTGTTGCGTTCACGCGTCTCGACCTGGCTGAGCATGGAGCCCCGGCGGGCGGAATTTGCGATTTCCTGCCCGCACCGCAGCCCGCGCGCCGTGGCGTCCTCAGGATACATATCGACAACGGCAGCGCGACAGGCGCTGTGAAACTCGGGCACACGGCGCGTCATCAAGCCGGAGTGTCAGAGTTCGTGCACACGGCCCTTGCAGAGCCACAGATCGAACGCGTCATCGGGCTCCTCCGCCGCAAGCGCGCAAGGTTTGAGCAAGGCGCGAAGAAGATATGGGCTTGCCTTAGTGACGCTCGCCCTGACCCTCGCCCATGGGCACATAGCCTCCGCGGAAGCGACCAAGCGCCTCCTGCCCGAAGACCACGGGCCAGCGCGGGCCACGCGCCTCGTAATAGGTGTCGTACTCCGCCAGATCGTGCGCCTTTCGGCGCCCGAGATCGCCGTATCCCTCGAAGAGCCCCGCGTGAACTGGTTGAAGCCCATCGCCCGGAGGCTTTTCGCCTTGCGGTTCGGATCGGCATATCGCGCCACCAAACGCTCGAGGCTCGCAGCCGGCACACCGCCAACTCCGAAGCCTTGGCGAGCGTATCTTCGGCAATGCTCACGGCGTTTTCGTCAAGGCTGATCGGCTCCGGCTTGCCCGTTTTGGGGTACGCTGCGTCCTCTTGCGGCGGGTTCTCGTCCCGCGGGCCATCGCCGATATCGGTTGCCGAATTAGTATTGTTGACGTGTTTTTTCATGAACGCTTCGTTCGCCGCACCCGACTGGATGATGTGTCTAGCGAGGCCGTTCAGGATCGCCAGATCGGTGTGCGGTACAAAGACCATGCGTTGTCAGCCAGCTCGAACGACCGTTGCACGATGGTCGACAGCACCTGCTCCTCGGCGCACGGATTTGTCTGGGACGTGCCGGTCAGGCGTAACCACAGGGTCGGGCGCATCCCGGCAATCTTGGAGCCCCGAAGGACGAACGTGTCCACGTACTCGAAGTCGTCGTAGCAGCCCGTCAGCACATCGATGCCGAAGGAGCGCATACGCCTCACCGCTCGCAAACGGAATGCCCGAGGCAGTGGCGGCGGCAGGGGTCCTTCAAAGAATGGTCCGAAGTCTCAGATGACTATGGGGCTGGTGTCTGCAGGGGCTGTCGCGACGGAGCAGAGCCTCTTCGAGGCGTTCGGCAAGAACTCCGAATTGGTGGTAGCAAAGCATGGGCGACAGCACGCCAAGCGCTTGGTGCAGGGCGATGACCATGCCGGAAGCGTTGCGGCTTGCTGTGTCCTCGACGACCAAGACACAGCGGCCGTCATTAGAGGTTTCGTGGATCTCGACGCCCGGGGTGGCGGCCATCTCTCGTGCCGCACCGGGGGCCTTCTCCGGCGCGAGACTGGCGAGACATCCACGGGTTTTTCTTTGGCCAATTCCCCACCTTGTGCGCACCCCAGCCGGGAACTTTGATCGCACTGACCGGAGCTATTGGTGTGCGCGCGCCATCCCGCACATAGATCTGCATCAGGTTTTGGCGCTACATGCCTTCCCCGCTTTCAAGATGAAGCGGACTGCGGACACTTCATATGCGCCCTGACAGGCCCTTGCCTGCCAATGTCGGGGGCCTCGTTGCTATCGGGACTTGCTGGGATTGGCGCGGACCCTGTGGCAACATGGTCAGTCTGCTGCATTCAAAGCGTAAGTCGATTGCCGGGGCTGGTCGCCTGCGCAACCCATAGCTGATCGAACTCGAACCACCCCGGCCTCGCGCGGGTGATCCTCGTCGTAGTTTGCAAGGAGTCGCGCACCTCCGAAAAAGCCCGATCCCAAAGTGGCGGACAGACCAAGCAGATAGCCGCCCCTGTCCGGGTCGGACCCGCATCAACGCTGGGCGAAGAGGGCAAGTGGTCGGTCGGAATGCCTGCAAGACATGTGTAGTCGACACAAAACGTCGTGCGACACATGCGATACCTCCCTACACAAGATGCGCCACGTCGCCACGAGAGCCAATGAGGTTCACCTGAAGGTTCAACACCTTTGCAGTAGGCCAGTCGCCCACCGAGCACCGTGCCAAACTCGTCACTTGCAGATCTTGACCGCACGCCAGTAGGGGCATACTAGACCGCCGAAGTCGTCGTAGCTCAGATGGTAGAGCACGTCATTCGCAATTGGCGGGTCAGCTAAAGAATGACGTTCGAAGCCAGCAGGTTGGACGGCGGGTTGAGGATCTAGTAGGGCCATAGTAGGCCTGATGAGAGAGAAGGATGCCGGTGTAGCTCAGCTGGTAGAGCACGTCATTCGTAATGATGGGGTCGTAGGTTCGAGTCCTATCACCGGCACCATTCTTCTCACCGATCTTCCTGATACTCCAACAGCTTAGAGGGCTTCACGCCCAGCGCGACCGCCAGCCGCGCCACGATGGCGACGGTCGGATTGCGTATACCGCGCTCCACGCCGCTGACGTATGTGCGGTGCAGGTCGGACTGGAAGGCAAGTTCTTCCTGCGAGACGCCCCTAAGCTCCCGGTGTCGCTTCACATTTCTCCCAACGACCGCCTGAATCTCCATGCGGCCATAGCGCAGCGATGTAGAATATCGATCTACAGACTATGAGTCTTGCTTTTACTTGTCGGCTCCCGTTTCGACGGCACACTATAAGTCTCAAAGATTTCCGAGGCTTACATGCTGCGCATCCTCATCTTTGCCGCCGAGGCTCTGGGCCTACTTATGGTCCTCGTTCTGGCACTCAATTTCAGCGTACCGCTCGTCATCTGGGTGTCGCTTGGTTTACTGCTTGTTGCTGCATTCGTGCTGTTCACAGGACGAACCGCTCCGCGCATCCAAAACCGGGGCAAGGCCCTTGGTGTCGGCAGCAGCGCTGCGGTCTGCTTGATGGCAAGCGCCACGATCTATCAGGATCAGAGAGGTGGCCCTTCTTCACCGGCCTACGATCTTGCAGCCATGATCGCACAGTCAGAGGTGGCTCGGTTGATCTGAACAGGTTTCCGGGGTTTCGTAAGTGGATTTCCGCCATGTTTATGCCGCTGCCGCTTGGGGCGCCGACGGATTGAAGGAAGGCTGATCGGGTGTTTTGCCGTCAAGCGATGAGTGGGGCCTTTGGCTATTGTAAAAGCCCAGGTAGTTCCGGATCGAGGCGCGGGCCTCGGAGACGCTGGCATAGGCCCGCAGGTAGACCTCTTCGTATTTGATGGTCCGCCAATGGCGCTCGACAAGGACGTTGTCGCGCCAGGCGCCTTTGCCGTCCATGCTGATCTTGATTTCCTGGCTCGCTAGCACCTTGATGAAGTCGGTCGAGGTAAACTGGCTGCCCTGATCGGCATTGAGTATCTCCGGTTGGCCGTGCCGAGCCAGCGCCTCCTCGAGGGCCTCAATGCAGACGTCGGACTCCAGCGTGATCGACACACGCCAGGACAAGACCCGGCGGGTGAACCAGTCCAGAACGGCGGCCAAGTAGATGAAGCCCCCGGCCATTGGAATGTAGGTGATGTCCATTGCCCAAACTTGGTTTGGCCGGGTCACGGCCAGCTTGCGCAGCAGATAAGGGTAGATCTTGTGCCCCGGTGCCGGTTTCGACGTGTTCGGCTTGCGATAGAGCGCCTCGATTCCCATGCGCTTCATCAGCGTGGCGATGTGCAACCACCCAGCCTTGAAGCCGTCCTGGACCAGCAGCCCCCGCAGCATCCGGCTGCCCGCAAACGGGAACTCCATATGAAGCCTGTCGATCCGGTGCATCAGCTTCAGATCGCCCGCCGGGACCGGGCGCGGCTTGTCGTAGGCGCTGCCCCGGCTGATCCCCAGCACGATCGCCTGGCGGTTAATGCTCAGCTTCGCAGTGGGATCGATCATTTTCTTGCGCTCGGCAGCAGACCCGCCTTGCCGAGCGCGCCGGACAAAAAACCGTTCTCCAGCGTCAGCTCCCCGATCTTGGCATGCAGGGACTTCACGTCGATCACCGGCTCCGATACCGTCCTCAGGCCATCGCCGAACACCCCGGTCGCGCCCTCAAGTAGCTGATCACGCCACTGCTTGATTTGGTTCGGGTGGACGTCGAAATCCTGCGCCAGCTCGATCAGGGTCCGCTCGCCCTTGATCGCGGCCAAAGCTACTTTCGCCTTGAATGCCAGGCTGAGGTTCCGGCGCGGTCGTCTTGCCATGGTCTTCTCCTCGCTTGCAGCATCATGCTGCTGTTGCGCGGAAAATCCACTTGTCCCCGCTGTTCAGATTTCCGGAACCAACTCTCGGTTCAAGTTGAACCTCTACCCAGAAACCGCCTCGAAACTGGCAAGAGCCGACCGAAGGTTCTCCTTGATTTCTTCGGCCAACACTTCGGGTTCAGGAAGGCTTTCCAAATCAGTCATCGATACATCTCGGAGCCAGAAGAGCTCGAGGTTAGCCTTTTCGCGCGCAAGGAGCTCTTCCCGGTCAAGGGCGCGCAAACGCCCATCTGGCGTTTCCTCGCCCTACGTAGAGCTGCGTTCATGGCGGTTGTCGGGTTTATAGCAGGACAAACGGTCTTCTTGGTGCGCGTAGCTACGGTCAGCTCTCACAGCCAATAGATGACGCGTGCGGCGAGGACGAGGGCTGATAGGAAGACCTTCGGGCACCGATCATATCGGGTCGCCACGCGCCGCCAATCCTTCAGTCTGCCGAACGTGCTCTCGATCCGATTGCGGCGTTTGTCGTAGTTCACCGCATTGTTCCGCTGCTTCCGGCCAGAGTTGCAGGCGTGTTTCCCTATGTCTTCCAACGTTTCTCTGAACCAATCCGCATCATTGCCACGGTCGCCAATTAGCCAATTGGCATCCAGCGGGCGGCCGTGGCAATGATGCGGGCGCCGAAGTAGGCGCTGACCTGGCCTGCGGTCACGAATAGGTTCAGTGGGGTCCCTGGCTGTCGCACTGGGCGTGCAGCTTGATGTTCATGCCTCCCATGGTCGGGCCAATCAGCCCGAAACGCCCCTCTTTCTGACTGCCAAACTGGTCGCTGTGCCGTGCGCCATCAGGTAGATGGCGTCGATCATCACGGTCTTCTCTTCGCCGTGTTTGGCAGCCAGTCCCGTCATCATCCGGGCGAAGATGCCCTTGTCGCTCCACAGTTCCCAACCATTGTAGAGCGTTTTTCGGGGCTTACGCGGCCCCAATGGGGTCACGGTCCCCTCAACTGTGCGGCCCATAGGCGGCGGGCGCGTCACGCCATCGCAACCTCTCGCGATTGATGAAGATAATCCCGCTCAAGACACGCCATCTGCGTGTCGCTCAATCAGAAAACATCAGACACGTCACCGCTCGCTCTTCAAGCCGTGAACCATGAGGCCAAGCCGAGATCATCGGGTCCCGATCCTAGGCAGGTCAGCACCTCCCCGCCCACGGGTTGCTTCACAATAAGCCGCGTACTGGAGCCATGAGTCCAGATGCCGAGGCGCGCATTCATATCTCGGACCACTGCATTGCTCCGCCCCTTCCAGCGACGTTCCTTTGCCAGATGAAAGACTGTGCCGATGGCCAAGCTGCCGTCTGGGGCGAAACTTGCCCACACCTCCTGGCAGGCGTCGATTCTGTCGTATTCGGCGGACTTGCTCGACCATTCATCCCTGATGCCAAATGCGCCAACGCCAAGGCAAGGTTTCAGCGCCAAACCGATCTTGATCCAAGTATCCTAGTCGTCGGCTTCGACCACCTTGAGAGCAGCTTGAGTCTTTTTCCCGTCACTTTCAGGGCATCGCTACCAAGGCCATACGCCGCCTCTTGTGGGTGAGGCGCACTATGCGTCGGAGCCGACGCAATTGCGGGCGTTTAGACCTCAGCAACTTTAGGACACAGCAGGTCCTATAAGTCTGGTGGAATGCAATCAGGCCAGTCGAGGGGTTGGAGCGTCTGATCTAGAGGGATTGATTCCCACCTCTAAGAATGAGCCACTGTGTTTCCGCAATGCTCCTCTTTGACATGGTCGTTCTTTGGGAAGACCTCGATCTCCCTTTGTAGCACGCCGCCAGTGCCGTTCTTGTAGTCGGCCGCTGCGAATTCTTTGCATTGGTACTTTTGGACGAGCTTGGCCTTCTGCGGAGCTGCGCAGAATAACCAGATGTGCATCTCCGCTCCACCGCCGGAGCGACAGCACAGCAGGGTCATTCCCTCGGCCTTGAGCCTTTCGAGTGCTGGCCTGGCGGCTTCGGCGACCTGGCTCCAGTTCATGGACTTGCCGTGGCCGTCGAGGTCGAGCACCGCCGTCGTCACCCCCTCTCCCAGGAAGAAGTGGCAAGCGATCGGTGCCTCGTTGGAGAGATGCCCCCTGGTGAATTCCTGTGTGATCGGCTCGTCCATTCGACAGTACTTTGGCCCTGCCGCTTTTGGGTACGCGGCGTAGGCGTCCTGGCGGGCTTGCGCTGCGATGTCGGAAATGAGCGAAAGAACGCTCGCATTGGCTGAAATAGTCATGTGCGGCTCCCTCGGCCCATACGGCGAGGGCGGCAGTAAACACTGCACGGCAAACAAACCGACTGAAATAGGGATCGACGCGACGGCGCCGCCATTCTTCAAGAGTACACCGCTTGACGCCCAGGTATTCTGCGGCTTGTTCCGTCGTCGGCCACGCATCACGAACTGCCAGCGACACCGGTGCAGGAGTTCGACCTGTCATGGGAATGTTCCAGTGTGAATGCACGGCCACGCGCGGTTCACGGATCACAATGACAATCGGCGTCCGTGGATCGATCTGGGCCGTGGGTCACACCCGATGTTGCAGGGGCCATGCCATAGGCGCGTCCTGCCCCTCTGGTATTCCCGGTTTATCCGGTAGTCCGTGACGGATGACCACACGACCGTCTGGCGTGGCGCGCCGATGGTTTCCATCCATGGATTTCAGCTCGTCGATGAGACCCGCAGCCTGGCTAGCTTCGATATCGTGCATTCCGGGTTGAGAGCACTTCGAGTCCTTGCCGATTCGAGGGAGATCGACCCAGCCACGGCCCTGCGCGCTGGTGTGGCGGAAAAACGCTACGAAGCAGTCTTCGGCAGCGAACTTTCCGGTTCCTTTGCGGTGACGGTGCCCACAAGCGCTTGGACTGCGCTTTCATCGGGGGCGGCACTTCAAGTCGTCACGACGCAACAGCGCCTCGCGGGCCTCTCGCTCGATCCCGGCGTCGATTTGCGTGCGGGGGAAGATCTTCAGCGAACCTCGCTCATCGCCGAGTCTCAGGGCGAAGCGCCGTCGTGGTGGCGGATCGATACCGTCACAGGGGCTGTCACGGGGATTGATCAATCGGGTCGCGGTGGTGCCGCGGTATTTATCATTCTCGTTGATTCCGCCTTGTTCCACTATTTCACGATCAATGCGGCACAGGAGTGCGGCGGTGACGACGGCTGCCAAACGCTTGCGTTGATTTGGAACACCATAACCTTGCTGGGCGGCGCATCGCTCGGCGTTCTGGCCGCGTCCGGGATTTGGGGTTATTTGGTCAAGGATTCCGACACCCTGCCGCGCGCAGAAAGAGCCGTCCAGCTGGCGAGGGCCGATATCGCTACGGCAAGTGTGTCGGTGCTCTTCTTTCTTACAATGAGTATTTGGGGAGCAAACCCACTGTCGGAGCTATAGTACCGACAAGACCCTCCGATCTTTTGCCTGCAAACCCCGATCCGGACAGAAGAGAGGTTGATCAACCGTGGGAAAATCCGTGGAGCGGCCATCATACCCGGGTCCCGCTCAGCGTCGTCCTACCGAGTTTCGGGCGAACCTGAGATCGCGATACAGTCGAGGTACTGTTCCAGTCGAACCGAGGTCTCGGACGTCTCGGCTAGTCCGTACTGAGCACGAAATGCGTCGATTCCGGATCTGGTCGCTCGGCCAGCAATGCCATCGGCATTGCCCACGTCAAAGCCCAATGCGTTGAGCTTTTGCTGGATGCGACGGACTCGGCCTTGATCGTCTGCAGCGGCAGCAGCGGCCCCGCAGGAAGGGGCAACTGGGGGCGGTTGTACCCCGGGCTGATAGATCTCGGCGCGGACGCCCTCGGCGCCTGGCAGGATCTCTACGACTGTCTCGCTGTTTCGCGCGATCTCGACCACGCCAAGCGCCCGTCCGCCCTGCAAACTGATGCCGCACTGGCCATTGGGCACTTGGAGAGCGTTCCCTCCAACGCGCCCAGCGGCCAAAACCGTACCGCTGTTGTCTACCACTTCGAGTTTGACGAGAACGCCATACGCAGAGCTGTCGCGAAGGCTTCGCTGCCGCGAGCATCGACAATCGCGCCGCCGCCGGCATCCGCGATTGCAACTAACTGGGTACGTTCCGCGCCCGTATTCAATTCGAACCCGACGAGGCTCAGTTCGATGGTATCCGCCGATCGTGCATTGAGCGCAGCCATCGCGCCCACCGGATCCGCCTCGCACTCTTTGACCCCGTCCGTGATCACAATGACGCGGCCATCAGCGTCCGAGGTGTCGCGGCTCAAAACGGCGGCGATACTGTCAAAGATTGGCGTCGTGCCGCCGCTGGGTTCCAGCCGCGCCACGAAGTCGGCAACACGCGCCTTGTCGAGCGGCCCCTACTCGATGGCCGTTTCGATATCCTGGCAGGCAACATCCTTGCCCCGGTTCTCCGGGATCTGGTTTCCATAGACAGCGAGGGCCGAACTCAATCCCATCCGGAAGGCTTTCGAGAACCTGTCCAAGCGCGGTCTTTGCAGCATCAATGCGCCGCTGCCCGTTTGCCATCGGGGACGCCATCGAACCCGACATGTCGAGGATCACATGAACGGGGAAGGCACCCTTCGGCGGCGAGACCGGCTCAGGATGCCCCAACCCGCAACGTGCCGGGCGTGATGTCGTGCTCTGTGCACAGCGTGTATGGCTCAGGGCCCGCCATGATCTCACGGAGGGTGTCGTAAAACCCAGACAGGTCGCTGGCCCCGGGCGCATAGTAGCTGCGGCCCCCACTCACGGCCGAAATACTCTCAAACACTTCCCGCCCAGTGCCAGCGGAATCGAAGTGGTAGCGTTTCACCTATTCCCCATTGCGATGCTGTAGATTGGCAGGCCCATTGCGCCGGCGCGGGCCAGAACGCTCGTGCGATTGGCGTCTTGGCTTGCGGAGTCGATGCCGTCTCCGATCACGAGAATGGACATGCTCCCATCTTCCCCATCGAGGATCTCAAGAGCTTTCGTTAGGCCATCGTAGAGCTTGGTGCTGCCGTCTGGCTATACCACCTCCGAGAGCCGCCGGAAGACCAGTGCGGTTCTGTCCGGGCGCAAGGGCAGACACCACGTCGGAGAAACGGACAAAGTGAAGCCGCTGCCCATCTGGCGCAGATCGAACGTAGGCTTCGAGAGCATCCTGAAGCTCAAGCTCCGATCCTTCGAGGCTGCCGGATGTATCATACATTACGGCAACATTCCCGGCGTTCGCCGATAGCGGAGCGAAGCGAGGCATATCGAATGGGGCAAATGCGATACGCCTTGAGCCCGGCGGGCCGACTGAGCTCGCCACGTCCGAACGCGGCGTGCCGTCGCCTCCCCAAAAGCCGATGGATTGCAGCACCTGCTCCGAGTCATTGATTGTCAGAACAAATAATACTTCGACTGCTTGAGGCATGGCAAAGACGTCGGTGTCACCTCCACTCACCAGCCCGCTGAGAATTGACGGAAGACCTAACTGCTCTGCCGCAGCGAACCTGTCGATTGGTTGGGTTTCGTCATCGCCTTCCCGCACCTGCTCCGGGGTTTGCATCGCTTGCGAAACGGTAGGAATGCCCCGCAGTCGCAACGGCAGAAGGTCGGACGTTCCCTCCATGACGCTGATCTTGGAGATTGAAAGCTGTTCTGCGCCTCCCTCAAAAGTGAACCGGACGTGCCACAGAGTGTTGTCCACTCGAGATCGCGCCGCTGAATCTCCGGCCGTGACCGCAAGCGAAGCCAAAGGAACAAAGCTCGTACCTCGGGCCTCGTCAGACACATCGATCCGCACAACACCGGGCAGGCCAGATCCGGACGCAAACACGACGCTCACGTGAACCCGTTGATGCGCGCCAAAGGCCAGGATGATTTCCTTTGGCTCGGAACTCTCTTCCGTCACCCAGGCAGGTCCGCCCTGGTCTGTCAGAGGGAAAACCGGTGGGTGAGCCTCGAAACCGCTGAAGGCGACGACACGCGCACCGGCGCTCGGTTCCGTCAGATCCATCTCCAGGCCGTCGGCAAGCGAGCGGTATATGCCGTTGGCCTCCCAGCCCTCGATATTGGCCAGAACTGGAGCGCCGCCAAATTGGGTTTCCAGCAGCTCGACTCGAACGGCCATTGCGCGTGTTCCGCCGGGAAGTGGAATGACCCTGCGTTGTTGCATCTTGGAAAGAGTCGCCAGGAGGAGCGGCGCAAAGGCGGTGGCCCGGTACGGACGGACAGCGATCAGCACCCGGTTGGGAAACCTGAACTACGGAAAGGGTGCCGCCTTCCCAACCTTGGTGTCGAAGACAATGGCTCCGACGTCGGCGACACATCCGTCGCGAAACTGAACGCTGACAGCGGGAGCCGGATCGTCGCGCGTGGCGGCCCATGCGCAGTGAAATCACTCGCGGGTTTGCACCTGACGCTTGAACATGGACGGCAGGCTGTCTCCGAGATTGTCCGCCGACCAGGCCCGGCTTTCGTCCGACGCGGATGTCGAAACTGTCCCGCGATAGGCGCGCCACGCCAGATCGACGACGCGTTCGGGGGACTGCCAGGTTGCGTAGTCTGACCCCCAATCGACAGTGCCCGGGCGCGTCCAGCCCTCGATAACAGACTTTGCCTCCAACGCAGTGGGTTCGGCCCACGCGCTCGTCGCACCGATCGCAATGGCGAAGCCCAATCCAGAAAGCCAACGCAACTTCCGCAAAAAGCTGCTGCCGAAGGTCAAAGCTTGCTCTCTGCATAGCGCCGGTTGTTCATCAACCTCCGGCTTTCAGGGACGTCGAGAAGCCCCATGTCGTAGATTTCTATTGCCTCCTGCCAGGCCTCAGCGTCCAGCTTGGTCTTTGCCCAAAGGTCATAGGCGATCACCTTCAACTCTGCCGTAACCTCGTCGGGCAACGCAGCGGCCACTTCGTTGATCAGCGTAAGCGCGCCTTCGGGATCGGCGTCGTCGACCTTCTCCGAGACGGCCCGACCGAGCACGCTTTCCAGCACGTCCGGGAGCGATTTCGTGCCTGGGAGGATCTCCTTCATGCGAGCGGTCTCCGCAACGAGAAACGGGGCGCCGCCCTCCTGCAGCGCCGTGCGAGACCACTCCTGAAAGACATACGGGACATTGCGTGACAGATCGCGAGAATCCGGAGCGACGGCAAGGCCGTCGGCGTACGCGGCAAGTGCTGCGTCCCAACGCGCCTCTTCGATGGCCTTCGAGCCGGCACGGGTGTAAAGGGTCACCAGCAACTCACCGGCTTCGTTCTGGCTCAAGACCCTGCGCGCTTGCCGCACGATCTCTTCAGCCGCTTCAAACTCGCCCACCTCGATGTGTTTTGCAATCATGCGTTCCAGGGTGGACACCCCCATCCCGGCGACTTTCCGGTCCTGTGGGAAGAGAGCATTGAGGTCTTCCATCGCTCCGGCAACCCCGATCGCACCGTTGGCCGATGCTTCTGCGCGCGCCCACTCCTGCGCAATGTACACGACGTTCCTAGAGAAGAGCTTTGTGTCCCCAAGCTGGACGCGCCCGTCGTGGTAGATGTTGGCCGCTGCAGCCCATTCGGCTGCATCCATGGCAGCACGGGCCTGGTGATCGATGATCACGATCCTTAACTTACGGTAGTTCTCGGGCCGCATCAGAAGTTGTGCACTCGAAAGCGTCGCTTCCGCAGACGTGAAGTCACCTGTTCGAAGCGCCGAATTGACCTGGCGAACGATCTCCGCTTCACCCCACCCCGGGTCAACGGCGAACTCCGGGAAGAGACCGCGCAGCCTACGCTGGACCTCGTCCAACGCTGCAACGCCCCCGGCCGCACTCGCCTCCCGCTGCCATTCCTGCGCAACGTAGCGTGCGTTGCGCGACAGGATCTTGTCCTGCGGCACAGCTTGGCGGCCCTCGGAATAGATCTCCGCGGCCTTTTCCCAGTCCTTTGCATCGATGCGATCATGCCCGTAAGCCTCGTAGACAAACGCAGTCAGATCCTCGGTCCTGTCAGGTCCAATAACGTGTGTGGATTGCCGCACGTCCTCGAGTGCGGCCTCCAGTTCAACGATTGCGAGCCCTGCACGAACATGACGACGGACGAAAGCCTCAGCGACCTCATCGAGCCCTGCGACCTGCGGCAGCGCGCCGATCACGGACTGGAGGGCTGAAAGGCCATCGGGAAAGCCTTCGGCCCTCGCCCATTCCTGTGCAAGATATCGCGCCGCACGCTCCAGGCTTCGCTCTGAAGGATAGGTGGCCAATCCGGCTTCCAGGATCCCAAACGCTGTCTCGAACTGATCGTTGTCCAATTCCACTTGAGCCCACCGTTGGAAAACGCCGCTTCGCCACTCCCTCAGATCCTCTAGCGCCCCGGGATCAAGGATCTCGCTGGCGGCGGAAGTCACATCAAGCGCCCCTTGCCAGTTCCCGCGTTCGATCAGCGTTTCGGCAGGCCGGATCAGGATGGCAGAGCGCATGCCGTCAAAAGTTTTGCGGTCCACCTCGACGGCGGCTCTGGTCAGGATATCCAAGGCCGCTTCGTGGCGTCCCGCATCTGCCTCGGAGAACGCCCAGCGTTGCCAGATCGCCTTGCGGGTCGACGAAAGCCCCCGGTCATCCGGGGCTAGACGCGCGCCGACCGAGGCTACCTCGGTTGCATCCTGCCAGTTCCCTTCATCCGCGAGCGACGTGCTCCAACGGCCCAGCGCAGCGAGCGCGTTCGTCGCCGCCGATGCAAACTCAGGATCAAGGCTCATTGCCCTGAAATTCGCGAACAATGCTTCCTGATAACGGCCTTCCTTGAGGTGGGCGACACCGTGATTGTAGTAGATCAATGCAGCAAGGCCGGCGGCGTCGATCTCTCGGCGCTTCGACTTGTTGGACTCAGGAATGTACCTGAATCCCGTGAGGCTCTCGAACTCCGCGACCTTGTCCCGCTGCGGGTTGAACCCTTGAGCCGTCGTTGTCTCGACATCCATGTGGTTGAGGCCGTCATACACGATCGAGAACGCATGGTCGGGCACTTCGATGGCCCTGACATCCAGACCGAGATCGCTGGCGACCGCGTTATAGAGCACCGCCGAAGACACGCAGTTGAAGACGCCTTCGTCCAGTACGACTGAGAGGTTCGTTTGCTGCTCGCGATACCCACCTTGCAGCGCGTGCTCGTGGAGAAACGCCAGCAGTTGAGACCCGGCTTCCGCGGCAGAGGCATCGTCGTCCAACACGGTCCGTGCTTTTGCGGTCAAAGCGTCAACACGGGCCAGATAGTCGGACCGGGCGACTTCGTCCGCAACGCCAGACGCCAGGAGCGCGACTTCCACAAAGTCCGAATTGCTCAGGTTCCCTTTTGCAGCACGCGCGAAAATCTCGGCTTCCTCGAGTGTCAGGCTGAGATCGGCGGCTCCGATACCTTGCATGGCGCCAACGATTTCAAGCGCATCTGCAGGCGTCTGGCCAAAGGCGTAGTTGGTTTCGGGGAAGCCCTCCTTGCCGCCCACACTGAAATCGGCAAGTGCGACGTGGGTTGCGCCCCCTGCCGGATAGAGGCGGACGAGAAGCCATTCCGTTGCGGTGCTGCCAAATCTAGCCTTCTGCTCGAGTTTCAACGAATCGATCAGTTCCGTCCTCAGGGAGGTAAACCCCGAAGACGCCGATGAGGTCGAGGCCAGCAGGTCGATCCGCGCGGGCGCCGGAGCTCTGGAACCGTCCGACAACACCAAGCTGAAACTGTCGGACGCTACCGTTCCGCCTTCGAATGCAAAGAGCAGGTCCACGGGCTCACCATCGTCGCTTTCGAAGACCGCGACAGTGTCGGCGTTGGCATCTATCAGATAGGCGACTTGTTCCCGCAGATCGCCGTCGAAACTCGACGTCCTGCCCACAACACTGGCAAGTTCGAGCAGGTTTGACGGTGTCTCCGCCGAAGCTCCGCCGGGAGCGCAGCCGAGCATCCCGAACAAAAGCAGCTCCCATTTGGTTCTCTTGCGCATGTCGCTCCTCTCACGGTCGTCTCCGATCTCAAACAACAAGGCTGGAAGAGTAGCTGATTCTTGACCCAACGTCATTTTTGGTGGTTCAAACTCAGGCATTCCGACAGCCCTGGACCTTCCCATCCGCGCCCGTTGCTTTGCGACGTTGGACTGGCCCGATGCGCTTTTCTCCTCCCCGCACGCCGAGATGGCTGACCGCTGACGTTCGCCAGCGATAGCGATTGCGATTGTACGATAGGCCCCCGACACCAGACCGCCCCGCACCGGCTGCACGGACGGTACCCGCTGATACGGAGGGAGCTGCCCAGCCGTTGACCTGAACCCGAACTGGCAGAAAGGGATGCCAGATCGACACGCGTTCTTTCCTCGACATCCAGCAGCTTGCCAGGCGAAGTTGACGCTACGACGCTTTTTGGCGCGTGGATATCTCGGGGCATGGGAAAACAACCTCAGAACGAATGATCCGTCTCATCGTCGGCGCCATCGTGCATGGCCGCGTGCTGCTTGCCATCTCTGCCAGCCCCAACTGACCTTGTCTGTCCTCCCCGGCTACGCCCAAGCCAACGATTGGGATGTATTCTCTGAACCCGGGGCAATCGCGATCGTGCGCCATGCCTTGTCGAAGGACACAGGTGACCCGCCAGACCTGACGATCGGTGACGGCTCGACCCAACGGTCTCTCGATGACCGCGACCGCGCGGGAGCGGAGGGCGTGACCTAGACACCGTCGATCCGGCCGGGTCTGGTTACAAAGGCGGCCCGCCGCTGCAGCCTGGGCTCGTGATCGCTGCATCTTGCGAAAGTTGCGACTTCGAAGCCACTGACCATGGATCCCCTTCAGCAACTCGACACCCGCCTCTGCTCGGACGACAGTCCTGAGAACACGATGCGCCTTTCGATTTGGACGGCTTTTTGACCGCCGTGGCGTGCATACTGAACCCATTCCCGAGGAGACCTGGATGCGGGCGGCGTTGAGTGAGCCTGAGGCCCTGCTCGAAGCAATTAAGAGTCTCGTTCGCGCCCGCCTGGGAAAGACCACTGAGATGCTGATTAATCACGCCCGCCCTGTCGAACCCGTGTTCTAGGAGGCGGAGGAACGGGCGCGTGATTCCCATGAACTGGTGCGAAGGCTTCGAGGACGCTGCGGAATTGGCACCGACGACTCAAATAGCCTGATGCAGTCCGACGGAGGCTTGGAGCTCATGCATCCGGGTCTCGTGCACATCCTCGACGACAGCGCGAGCTAGTCCTTTGGGTTGGCCTGGAATAGCAGCACGAGGCGCTTTCCTACGCGGCGGATGCCACATAGAATGCCGTCCCGCAGATGTACGTGCTGCTCCGACAGTAGGCCGCTGCACTAGTTTTGAGGGTTTGCGGCGGCCGCGGCACATGGACCAATGGCAAGCTAAACATAGGTATTCTTGCCCATCGCGCGACGCCGAAGAGTACGACACTTTCGAGTGGATCGAAGTGTTGTACATTCCGGAGCCCAGGCAGGCGACCAACGAAGCATTGTCGCAAGCTGATTTCGAAATCAGGCGGCAGAAAGGAAATGAGGCAAAGATCTGAGAGACGGGGGGATCTCAATTGCTTACTTCAGACTTCTGCGCTGCGGATCAGATTTCGCACCAAGGATCCGACGATCTGGTCACTCGAGGTTCCAACTGAAAGCGCGTCGGCCACGCGCCGACGATCTTCCAGATCATTGTTCTGACCGAGCCGAACAGCCCCCGTGAGCGACTCTATCTCGATTTCGAAGCCCACGATGGCCCGAACGAGCTTGTCTACGAAAGTATCGGGGAGGTTTCCTGCGTGCCACCCCGTGCTGGGTGGTTCCATCTCGCGGCAGAGCCGCATGACCATTGCTTTGAGGTCGCCCGCCTCGGTCACAAGTCTTACCTTACCCTGCGCCTGTACCGAAACATACGTCCAGGTGGGGGCGCGCGGCCATGATGCATAGTGACTCGGGCTGACATAGGCACTGGGCCCGAGGAAGAGCGCGAGTACAGACGACCCCACATCGAGCGACCGCCATTGCGGGTTTGCGCGGGCTACGAGGCCAATCAGGGTGCCATGCTCGCCCCTCTGACGATCAACCATGAATGGGATGTGCGAGGCTTCGAACCCAGATGGCCCGCGCGCCGCATTGGCAGTGATGCTGACGACTGTGCCCAGCCTGATGTCTTCGATCAGATCGTGCGCGTGGCTATCCCCGTCGAGGGCAAACTTGTCTGGAACGTACATACCGAACCCTCAGTATTGATACCCGCGCAAAACGTGTGACACCGGATGCGGCCAACTCCTCACGCCGTTCGCCGACGCCGGACGTACGACCACACGAACAAGCCGATCGTTCCGATCAGGAACGCCGCTGCAAGTGGGCTTCCGGCGAACACGGTAATGTCGCCTCGCGAGATCCGCAGAGCTTGACGCATGTAAGTCTCCGCCATGGGCGCAAGGATGAAGGCGATCAGGAGCGTGGCCGGGCTGAGGCGGAAAAGCTTCATCAGAAAGCCTAGAATTGCGAAGCCCACCATCACTTTCACGTCGAACAGACTCTGATGTGTGCTGAACGCGCCAGCGCCACACATCACCACGATGGCTGGAAAGAGGTACTTTTTAGGGATGGCCACCAGGCGCTGCCCGACCACAATCAGTGGCAGGGCCACAAGAGGCAGCAGAATATCGGAGAGCAACAGCAACAGGAACAGCGCGTAGACGAGGTCACGATGCTCGATCATCAGCATTGGCCCTGGCGAGACGCCATGGATCATGAACGCGCCCATGATGACGGCAACAGACAGGGAGCCCGGGATCCCGAGCGTCACGAGGGGGATGAGTGCCGCGCCGCACACGGCGTTGTTGGCGGCCTCTGGCGCGGCAACGCCCCGCAGATCGCCCTTGCCGAAGTTTTCCGGTGGCTTGGACGACATCCGCGCATGGTCATAGCCCATGAAGGCAGCAGTGATGGAGCCAACGCCGGGCAGCGCGCCGCAAAAGGAGCCGATCATGCTAGAGCGAAGGATCACGCCGATGCTGGATCGGATATCGGCCAGCGATAGCCGCGAGTTGTCCAGGCGGGATGCGGCCTTGGCATAGACACTGTCGCGGGCATCGCCCATCCAGATCTGGTGGATGATTTCCGACAGAACGAGCAGACCGATCAGCATCGCGAGCAGGTCGAACCCGTTGTCCAGGTTCAGAACACCGAACGTCATGCGGCGCTCTGCTGTCATCGGGTCGAGCCCGACAACGGCGATCAGCACGCCGAGCATCGTCGAGATCAGGCCTTTCAGATGCGAGTCTCCTCCCGTTCCTGCCACGAGGACCAGAGAGAACAGGATCAGCATGGCCAGTTCGGCCGGGCCGAAGCTGAGTGCGAGGGACGAGATCGGGCCGGACGCGCCAAGGAGCAGAACGTCACTCAGGATGGCGCCGACGACGGACGCAAAAAGCGCCATCTGCAGCGCTTTGCGCCCCATGCCCTTGCGCTGCAGCGGGTAGCCGTCGATGGCGGTCGCGGCCGCTTCGGGTGTGCCGGGCGCGTTGAGAAGGATGGCGGTGATCGAGCCGCCGTAAATGCTGCCCTTCCAGCACCCCATCAGCAACGCGATTGAAAAGAGCGGTTCCCAGAAAAAGGTGAGCGGCACGATCAGCGCAATGGCCATTGTGCCGTTCAGGCCCGGGATGGCCCCGAGCGTCGCGCCGAGTGCGAGGCCAATGAACACGCCCAGAATGTTCTCCAGGGTGAACGCCAGCGTCATGGCATCCGCGAGGGCCTCAAACATCAGCGGTCTTCCAATGTGTCTGTGTTAGAGAAGATGTGGCGCCACTCGATTTCGCCCTCCGGAAGATGCGAGCCGAGCGCAACGTCGATCCCGACGTAAACGGCACCGACGATCAGAGCGGGCAGGATCACCAGGCGCACCAGCGAGCGGACACCGAGCAGCGACATCAAGGCGGCAAGGCAGAGGTAGGAGGCCAGGACGTAGCCCAGCCACTCAAGTGTGGCGGCATAGACAAGAATGATCGCAAGGGTGCCGATGGCTGCGATGCGGGCGCCTGCGTCGTCGTCTCCGTCGCGGCCAGCCTCGGGATTGGCGTGTTTTGTCGCGTTTGGTCTGACGTCAGGGTTGCGCGTCACGGTTGGGTCGGTGGGTTCGCGAAGAGCGGAGAAGTTGCTCGCGGCAAGGATGGCCCCGAACAGGATCAGGCCCACGGCGGCGAGCATCGCCAAGATGGTCTTGTCCGCCCCCAACGGACCGACTGTTCCCGGTATGACTGCTACGAGCAGGACGATCCCGAGGGCCGCTGAAGCGACGCCAACCCCGAGGTCGCGCCGCCCGCCTCCAGCCTCGGAGGCGGGCGTTTTCTCATCCGTCGCCATTGTGGCTCAGCTCTCGGGCTTGAGGCCCATGTCGACGAGGATCGGCGACCAGTCCTCTTGCATCTTTGCGAGCAGTGCTTCGTAGTCTTCCCCCGACATGAAGCGCGGATTGAGATCGAGCCTGCCGGCGGCCTCCTGCACTTCGGGGTCTTCCACGGCGGCCTTGAGCGCCTCTGCCACCATCGCGCGCTTCTCTTCGGGGAAGCCCGCGGGTGCTGCGATCGACATCCAAGAAATCTGCGAAAAGCTGAAGCCCTTCTCCGACATCGTCGGAACATCAGGCAGCATTTCAAAGCGCTCTTCGCTGGTTACCAGAAGCGCTCGCACGTCGCCGCTTTGGAGTGACGAGACCAGCGAGGCGATGGTGTTGTTGATCACGTCGACATGGCCGCCGAGCAGGGCGGTCGTTGCCTCGACACCGGACTGGAAGGGAACGTCGGTCCACTCAATGTCCAGTTCGTTGCCGATCCGGTCCATTGTCAGGTGGTTGGTCGTTCCGGTGCCGACCTGGCCGTAAGTGATGGAGTCGGGGTTTGCGCGGGCGTCGGTGACCAACTCGTCCCACGTCTGCCAGGGCGCGTCATCTCGTACGAAGATTGCGTACTCGTAGGGCATGACGGCTGCAATCTGGACAAGCCCACCCTGTGGATCGTAGGGCACGGAGCGCATCTGCGGGATGATAGCGATTGCGGGCATGTTGACGGTACCGAGCACGGAGCCGTCGGCGTCCGACTTGGCGAGGTCTGCAATACCGAGCGTGCCTCCCGCGCCGGGCTTGTTTATTGCGGCGATCTCAATACCGAGCCGCTCTGCCGCCTCGCGTGCGATGATGCGGGCTGCGGTATCGGTTGTTCCGCCGGCGCCGAAATTAACGATCAGGCGCACTTCGTTCGGCGAATACTGCTCAGCCATGAGCGGCGTTGCGGCAACCGCAAGTGCCGCGAGCGTAAGGGACAGTCTGGGCATGTCGAACCTCCTGGGCTTCTGCCAATAGAAGTCATTCTATCCATAGCATGTCTCATCGATCAACACAGAACCTGCCGATTCCTTCAAACTTTTCAAAACACCACCATCGACACTTAAAGATTACTCATCGCGAGGTGTGTTGACAGCAGCGAGCAAATGGCAAAAGACTGGTCATATGAGAGACCATATGACTTTGCCGCACGGGCGGCTATACACGACCATTGCCGGCCTATTGAGGCGACAGATCCAGGATGGACTGCTCTCGCCGGGAGAACGTTTGCCGTCCTTGCAGGCGCTGGCGGCACGATACGAGGTCGCCGTCGTAACCGTTCGGCAGGCAGTTCAGTTGCTGGAAGAGGAAGGCCTGCTGCGGCGCAAGCAGGGCAGCGGCACCTTCGTGGCGGACGAGATCGTGGAGCCGCGCTGGATCACGCTTGAGACCGGCTGGGACGCGCTGTTGCAGATGGTAGAGACCTCGAAAGTCCGGATGCTGCGCGTCGAAGACGAGGTGCAGAGCCCGACGCTGTTCGAAACCGAAGGCACTCCCGCGCCGTCGTATCGCTTCATGCGCCGGGTCCATATTGCTGACGATGTGCCCTACGCCATGATGGACATCTACGTGGACCGGCGGCTCTACCGTCGCGCGCCGTCACGTTTCGACTCAGAGATGATTATCCGCCTGTTGAATGACATGGACGATGTCGAGATCAGCAGCGCCCGGCAGCGCCTCACGATCGAAGCGGCGGACTTCGAGTCGGCAACCCATCTGGGGCTGGAGCCCGGCGCGCCGGTGGGCCAGGTCCGGCGCGTCATCTGCGATCAGAAAGGCACGGCGATTTATGTTGGCCTTGCCTGCTACCGGGGTGATCTCGTCCGGCTTGAACGCGATCTGCTGGCCGGACGGATCGTGAACCCACCCGCAGAATGAGGGGCTGATTCAGCAGCGCATGCAGAACATTCGTTTCGTCGTTTTCACCGACACCCACATCAATGCCAGCGAGACCGAGACGGCTTCGCCATGGCCGATCAATCGGCTGGCCAACGCACGCGCGCGCGCCGCCGTTCTGGCCATCAATGCGCTTGAGCCAGACTTCGCGATCCACCTCGGCGATGTTGTCCAGCCGTTGCCGGGTCATGCCGGCTTCGAGGAAGCGTCGTCGCGCGCCAGCGACATTCTGGGCAACATCGATTGCCCGCTCTGGGTTGTTCCCGGAAACCACGATGTCGGCGACAAGCCCCTGCAGTGGAACCCAGCCGATCTTGTGACGGATGCATTTGTCGAGGTGTTCCGAAGCACGCAGGGCGATGACAGGGTCCGGTTCGAGCATGGCGGCTGCGTGTTTCTCGGCATCAATGCTCAGTTGATCAATTCCGAGTTTCTACGCGAGGAGGAGCAATGGGCTTGGCTCGAAAACGCATTGTCGTCAGCGTCAGGCAAGCGCGTTTTTTTATTCCTGCACTATCCGCCTTTCATTTATCATCCCGATGAGCACGAGCACTATGACAACCTGGGCGAACCGGGTCGCGGCAGGCTTCTCGATCTCTTGAGGGCGCACCGGGTCGAGGCCTGCTTTTCCGGCCATGTGCACAATTTCTTCTACAATCGGATCGGCGAGACGCGCTCCTACACACTTCCTGCGGTCTCCTTCGTACGACACGACTATTCCGAGCTCTTCTCCGTGTCTCCACAGGAGCCCAGCTTCGGGCGGGACGATCGCGCGAAGCTCGGCTTCATCGTGGTCGATGTCGACGAGACGGGGCACACCGTTCGCCTCGTGCGCAGTCACGGCGCGACCGAGCCCGAAGCCGGAACCGGCAACAAGAGCGCTGGCGCCTTCGTGCTCCCCGACGGCGGATCCCGCAAGACGGGCGGAAAGTTCGGCGCCACGCTGCGTCATGACTGGGCGCGCGTGCACGGGATCTCGCCCTCGGGAGCTGTCGACGCGTTTCGCCGCAAGCCAGCGCGCGATGATTACTTCGTGTCCGCATTGTGGGAATGCGGATTGACCCAATTGCGGGTGCCGATCGACGATCTGCTCTGCCCGGATCGCATCGAGCGCCTGAGGCTTCTGGCTGACGACGGGTTCCGCGTGTCCGCGTTTTGCTACGGCATTCCGGACGAAGCGACGCGTGAAGCACTCCGGTCGGTCTCCGGCGCCGCGCTGGAGATCATCGCACCTATCGAGGATCTGGAACGCGACATCAGTTCGCTTGAGGCGTTGTCCGCCGACGTGTCTCGTGGGGTCCATGCGTCGCCCCTTCGCCCCCGGCACGACAGCGCAGGCGCAAAGGCGTTCATCCATAGCATCCGGCACGGGTTTTTGCCTGACGAGAAGGTGCCCGCCTTTCTTGCGCAAAGTGCTCTGGCGGGCCTGTGCTTCAGCGCCCGGCATGACGACGATCCTGCGTCCCAAATCCCCCGGTGCGCAGAGCGTGCAACGCAAATGGGCAAGACCGCCCAGATCCACGTCGCCCTCGGATCACCGAACCCAGCCGACATGGAACAGGACATCGCGCACGCCACCGAGCGGGTGCAGGCAGCGTATGCCGCAGCGCATGCAGCACCGCCCGGTACGAGCGTTTGGGTCGACACAAGCGTGGACGTAGATCGCGGATACTTTCCGCGCCTGTCACTCATCGACCGTCGATCCAATCCGACTACTCTGGGAAGGTCCGTCGCAGATCTGGCAGCACGCCTTGGCCGCTCCGACAACTAGCATGCCGGACAGGACGGGCAGACAAAGGTGGACACTGGCTGCTTAAACTCAGCTCTCAAGGCCAATAGATCAGGGTTGCCGCGAGCGCGATGGCTGGGAGGAAGACCTTTGGACAGCGGTCATAGCGGGTCGCGACGCATCGCCAGTCCTCGAGCCTGCCGAACATGGTCACGTTCACTGCCCGGCAGTGCATTGCGCAGCAATGTCACGGGGGGGGCAGGTCCGGCGTTTCTACCGACGCCTGTCGTATTTGAGTGCGGTCTTACGCTGCTTCCGGCCCGGGATACATGCGCGTATCCCCCTGTCTTCTAACGCTTCTCTGAACCAGTCGGCATCGTATCCGCGATCCCCGGGCAGCCAACCGACATCCGGCTGGCTGCTCAGAAATGCCCGCACTCCGTTGAAATCGCTGACCTGGCCGGCGGTGACGAACAGATTGAGAGGTCGCCCTTGGCTATCGCGGATGGCATGCAACTTGGTGTTCATGGCGCCTTTCGTCCGACCGATCAGGCGTCCACGCCCCCCTTTCTTCATGCCCATGCTAGTCGCTGTTCGGTGGGCTTTCGGTTACGTTACGTCAATCGTCACCGTCGTCTCTTCGCCGTGTTCAGCAGCCAGACCTGCCATCATCCGGGCGACGATGCCCTTATCGCTCCCGTTGCCCCGGCAGGGCATGTTTTGCATGCCCGAGAGGAGGCGCTTCCAGCGGCTGTAGAGAGTCTTGAAAAGACAATAGGCGGCTGGGGCATCACGCCACCGTACGCCATTGCGATTGATGAAGGAAATCCCGATCAACACTCATCGGTCATCGACATGGGGCTTGCCGTGGGACTTTGGGAAGAAGGGTTCCAGACGCGCCATCTGCGCGTCCGACAGCCAGAAGAGATTGCTCATGTCACCACTCGCTTTTCGAATAGCGAAGCAAAAGGTTCGATCCTAGCCGATAGGTCCTGACCCTAGGGGTTAAATCCCATGTGATTGTACGGCTGTTTCTTGAACAGGTCCGGCTTCTCACGATGCCAGTCCTTGAGGGCGGCGATGGGCGTGTGGGCCTTCAGAACTGACTGAGGGAGCTGGCCGTTGTAAAGGCGGACGTAGCGCGGGATGGTCTGCTCGAGGTCTTCGCCGCTTCGGAACCGATGGCTTTGCAAGACATCTTCAATGCGACCGTTGAATCGTTCAACCATGCCGTTGGTTTAGGGCCGCATCGGTGGCGCCAGCCGGTGTTCGATGGCGAGCTCGATGCAGAGGCGGTCGAAGTCGTGGGTTTCCGTCGCGGCGCGTTTGCGAAGGCCGAAGAGGCGGTCGGTGAAATCTTTGCCGTTGTCCGTGAGAATGCGGGTGATCTTCATCGGCGCCGCACGGTCCAGGTCGTGCAGGAAACGCCGGGCATTGGCCGCCGTCTTCGCCGGACAAATGCGCACGAAGTCCCATCTGGTCGCGCGGTCAATGGCCACGAAGAGTTGTCGGCGCCGATCCTCATCGATCATCTGCGGCAGGTATTTCACGTCGATATGGAGATACCCAGGCTCGTAGGCCTTGAACGGTTTGTGCGCAGGCTTCGGAGCCTTGGGCTTCAGATCGCGCAGATTGCCGACGCCATGCCGGCGCAAACAACGGTCGAGCCCGGAACGCGACACGTTCGGATTGAGGAACTCGCGCACCACTGCGAGGAGGTCGTCCAGCGGCACCAGCAGCGTCTTGCGCAAGGACACCACCACGGCTTCCTGCGCGGGTTTGAGCGTCGTCTGGAGCCTGTGCGCCGCGTGGCTCCGGTCCTGAACGCTATCCCGCTTGCGCCACTTCCAGACGGTTTGCTCGGAGATACCTTAGCGCTCCGCCACCACCCAGGCCGGCTCCTCGCTCGCGCGGATCGCCGCCCTGCTCTTCGGCGTGGTCGTCGCCTGCTTGTGAAGAGAAATCAGCATGTCATGACCCCGTCCCGAACCTCGCTCAGGATCGATCTTGCCATGAACAGGGCAGTCCGGCGAGGGTCTATGTGATCGTCCGGGATGGAACACGAAGGCTCACAATTAATAACCAATAGATGACAACTGCTGCGAGGGCGATGGCGGAGAGGAAGAGCTTGGGCCAGCAATGGTAGCACTGTCGCCATTCCGCAAGCCTGCCAAACATGATCTCGATCGCTGCCTGGCAATGCATTGCGCAGCAATGGCACTAGAGGGGTGCTTGCGCAGCTCATATCGGCGCCTATCGTATTTCGCCTTCATCGTTCACTGCTTTCGGCCAGGAACAAGGCGCGTATCCTTTTGTCTTTCACCGCATCTCGGCACTAGATGGCCTCTTGGTCGCGATCCTCGAGCAGCCACTCGAACTTAGGTAGGCTGCTCAATTGCGCCTGCGCACCGATGTAGTCCTGACCCGTTGCCTGGCAGGCGATGCATACATCGCCGAGAAGGGGCCCAGCGGTGACGAACAGGCCGAACGGTCGCCCCTGGCTGTCGCGGATGGCATGCAGCTTGGTATTCTTTCCACCCTTGGTCCAACCGGCCAGGCGACCGCGCGCCCCGATTTTCGCGGCCAGGCAGGTCGCGGTGCGGTGGGCCATCAGGTAGGTCGCGTGGATCATCACGGTCTTCTCCTCGGCGTGTTCGGCAGCCAGACGGTCCATCATCCGGGCGAAGTGCCTTTCTGGCTCCAATTTCCTGGCAGGGCATGCTGTGCATGCCTGTGAGGGTGCGCTGCCATCTGCTGCAGCGCGTCTTGTACCGACCTCAGGCCGCAGGCGCATCTCGTCAGCGCAAACCTTTTCGATTGATGAAGATAATCCTGCTCGAAACTCGCCTGTAATCGACCCCCGGTTTGCTGCGCGACTTCGGGAGAAACGGGGCGCGCATGGCCATCTACTCGCCCGTCAGCCAGCAGCAGTTGCTCATGTCACTGGCCCGATTTCCAAGCCGTGAATCACGCAGCGCATTGAAAATCCATGTATCCTGACTCTGGCCTATTCCAAGAAGAGCCCCGTCAAAGGCCGTAGGCAAGCAAAGGCGGGCCTAACCGGTCCAAGCCACCCGCTTTGGCGGATCAATTCTATTGCTGAGAATCGCTCTTCAAAGACACCGCCACTACCGGTCTCCGGACCCCGAGGCGCCCTGGTTGTCCAGCCGATCAAGGAATTGGAAATAGCGTCCGATTGCAGGGAGAAACCACGGATTGCCGGTGTAGAGCGGGTTACCAGGAAGGGGGCGCTCGAATGCGCTTTTCTGCTCGACGTCCCCTGCAACCGATCGGCCCAGATAATCGCCAAGATACGTCATCATGGCCACACCGCTGCCATTGCATCCCAGCGCGAAATTCACGCCATCTTGTTGGCCGACATGCGGAATTGAGTCGAATGTAAAGGCGATGCGCCCTGACCAGACATATTCGACCTTGATCCCTTTAAAGTCAGGCAAGCGTTCGACCATCAGGTTTGACAGCATTTGCGCGTTTTGTTTCGCGGTGGCTGCCCCAAAGCGCCCGCGACCTCCGAACAGCAGGCGCTTTCGATCCGGGGTGAGGCGGTAATAGGACCTGATGCGCAGGGTATCGTTGACATAGCGATTGGTGGGAAAGACTTTTTCGGCGAGGCCCTCGGGCAATTCCTCGGTGACAATGATATTGCTGTAAACCGGGATGATCTTGCGCCGCAGTCCCTGGGCAGCGGGGTCGATATACCCGTTCGACCCTACGATGACATGCTCGGCGTCGATGGTGCCGCGATTGGTCTTGACCCTCCATCCGCCGGGACGCCGCTCCATGCTTTTCATCTTCGTGCCGCCGCACAGGCGCACTGAATTGGCTCCGATGGCCTTTTCGAGAAGTCCCTTATAGAGCTTCGCCGGATTGAGCGTCGCCGACCGCTCCACGAGCATGCCGCCGTGGTAAATATCGGTCGCGAGAACCTCGCGTTGCCGCTCACGGGGCAAAAGGCTTGCCTCAAGCTCCGCCGGACCATTCAGAAGCTCGAGCGACTTTTCCTGATCGCGAAAATGCTGCGGCGTCCATGCGCCGACGAACCGACCATTCTGAAGCCAATCGCAGTCGATATCTTCGTCAGCGATCAGGGCTTCGAGGTTGCGATAGGCGCGGGCCGCCTCACTCATGATCGCTTCCCGCTGCCCCGGCGGATAGGTGATCCGCCGACCTGCCAGCGTTTTGCCGACATTCACCGCTCCGCCCACGCCGCCGCCATTGCGGGTAGAGGCGCCGAAGCCGAATTCTTTCGCCTCAAGCACGACCGTATCGACACCGCGTGCCGCCAGGGCGCGTGCCGCCGTCAGCCCCGTGTAGCCGCCCCCAACGATGACCACGCTGGCCTTGGCGGGCGGCGCATCCTCGAGGTCTGCACGCGGCTCGAAGAACTCCCACCAATAGGGATGGTTGGGGCGAAAGTCGCTGTGAAGGACATCGGAAACGGCCATATCAGTTCTCCATGAGACAGGGGCTACCAGCCAATGGCATGACCCTCGCGGCGCGTGTCAGACCCTGCGGCCATGGCCCCGGCTTTGCGATCGCTGTCGATCAAAGACAGAGAGCCCGCACGCCACGTTTGCTCCGGCCACGCCTCAACGGTGTGACCACGCGCGCGCAGGCTGTCGCCGATCTCGGCCTCCAGTGCGGCCTCGATGCGCAAAACTCCGGGCTGACGTTCGTGCGGCTCCCAGGACGATGGGAAATCGTAAGTGGCAAAGCGCGGCGCCTCGGTGGCGGCCTGTGGCTCCATCCCGAACACCACGCGGTTGATGAACCCTTGCAGCATGGCTTGCGTCTGCACATCGCCACCCGGCGAGCCGAAGGGCATCATGCGCCCCTCCGGGCTGACGCCGAGCGCGGGGTTCGGCGTGAGCCGGGGGCGCTTGCCGGCGCGCGCGCTCGAAGGATGCGCAGGGTCGGCCCACGATTGCGAACCGCGCGCCGAAACGATGAAGCCCAGATCGGGTGACACCGGGGCGTGATGCGGCGCGTCGCTGGGCGTGGCGGAAAAGACGTTCCCATCCGCGTCGGTCACGCAAACATAGGTAGTGTCCATCGACCCGGCATCGACCATGAGGTCCGCCTTGGCGGCGATGTCCGCGCCGTCTGCCGCGCCATTGGCCGCACGCTCCGGGTGGATCGTATCGGCGAGCGCCCTGGCGTAGGCGCCGGATAGCAACCGGTCCATGGGCACATCTACGAAGTTGGGGTCGCCATAGAACCTGTCGCGATCCCACGCGGTACGCTTCAGGACTTCTGTCAGCAGGTGGACGTATTCGGCGGAGTTCTGGCCCATACTGTGCAGATCGTAACGGTCAAGAACCTTGAGCGCTTGCAGCAGCATCGGCCCCTGGCACCACGGCCCGCAGCCATGCACCGTCCAATCGCCGAAAGCAGCCGCGTGCGGCGACGAAACCTCGGAGGCGAACCCCGCAAGGTCCTCCCGCGTCAGTACCCCGCCTTCGGCTTGCACATGGGCGACCATGCGCGCGGCCATGTCTCCCTCGTAGAAGGCGGCGCGCACAGCGGCGAGGCCCGCGTCCCGGCCGCCTTTCGCGGCCGCCGCGCGATCCACATCGGCAAGATAGGACAGCGACGCCGCAAGGGCGGTCTGCTTGAAGGTGGAGCCGACCTCGGGCGGTGCGCCTCCCGGCAGAAAGATTTCCGCCGTCCCGGGATAGCGGCCGAAGCCCTCGGGCTTTTCGGCGATCACATCGTGGAAGAACGCGTAGGTGCGAAAGCCGTCGCGCGCGTACTCTATGGCAAAGGAGGCGACATCGGCAAAGCCCATCCGCCCGTACCGCGACAGGGCGGTGATCCAGGCGTCGGGCGCCGCCGGAACGACCGTGCGCAGAATGCCCAGCGGGATGCGCCCGCCATGTTCGCGCTGAAAGTACTCAGCGTCGATGGCGGCGGGCCACGTGCCCAGACCGCTGATCGTGACGATCTCATCGGCCTCGGCGGAATAGAGGATGATCGGTGCGACACCGCCGAAGCTGACAAGCTCGCTCTCAAGCACGCCGAGCGCGATGCCTGCGGCGACGCCGGCGTCGATCGCATTGCCGCCGGCGCGCACAACCTCGGCGGCGGCCATGCTTGCCAGCGGGTGGCCGGATGCCACGACAAAGCGCCGTCCGGTGACCTGGGGTTTGAATGTCATATCACACCTCGTGGCAGGAACGGTTCGCGTTGGCCTAGCGCCGGGGCGCGCCCCAACGCGCCCCGGACCAAGGATGTCAGTGCCTTACTTCCAGGGCTGCTCTTCCCACATCGCATCGAGCCGGGCGACATCACTCGCCGCGATCTCGCGGAACGCGGCGCCATCGACATAGAGCAGCGGGATGCCCTGCTGCTCGGCAAGGGCGATGAACTCCGGATCATTCATCGTCGCCTCGACGGCCATCTCGAGCTTCTCGCGTACATCGTCGGGCAGCCCGGCTGGCGCCGCGACACCGCGGATCGCGCCCCACGTCATGTCGACACCCTGTTCGCGGGCAGTCGGCACATCCGGGGCGAGGGGGCTGCGCTCTTCGCCGAAGGTCGCGAGGATGCGTACCGTTCCCTCACGCGTGTGCGGGATAAGCGAGCTGAGCGTCGTGACGCCCGCATCGACGAATCCGCCGAGGGTTTGCGTCATGGTGCCCGCGCCGCCCTGGGCCGGCACATAGTTGAACTGGCTGTCTGCCGCGCGCTGGAACACCTCGAGCCCCAGATGCGCCGCGCCGCCAACACCAGCAGCGGCGACGTTGATGTTCCCCGGATCGGCTGCCGCGGCTGCCATCATCTCTTCGAGGGTGCCGTGCTCACTGTCGGCCAGCACAAAAAGGTTGTGCGGATCGGCTGTGACAGTGCCCAGAAAATCAAAGGAATCGAGCGTGAATGGTTGCTCTTCGGCGCCGTAGCCCGCGGCGGCGAGCGCCGGGTAGGAATACATCAGGATCGTGTGGCCATCAGGATCGGCGTTGGCGACGGAGATTGCACCAACAGTGCCCGAGGCCCCGGGGCGGTTGATCACGGCGATGCTTGCCCCGCCAAGGTGCTTTTCGAGAAACGGCGCCATCGCGCGCGTCACCGTGTCGACAGCTCCGCCGGGATTGAAGCCCACGACGATCTCGATGGTGCGGCTTGGATAGTCGGACTGGGCCGCTGCCCCGGTGGCAAAGCTCGCGGCGAGCCCGGCAGCGAGCGCCGCCTGCAGCGGGAATTTAAAGCACATGGTCATGGATCTACCTCCTGTTGCTGATTTCAGTTGTCCCGGTCCGGCGTGCCATCATGGGTCCGAACTCTCTTTCATGGGGCCAGAGGCGGGAGCATGGGTGCGCTGCCGCCAATCCTTCACGAACCGCCGTCCGGCGGTCAGAACGATAAGGCCCAGAAGAACGACAAGAATCTGCGAGATCACGCTCGAGAACAGATAGGTCAGATCACCTTTTGAAATCCGCAGCGCGACCCGCAAGTTGAATTCGGCCACCCCACCCAGGATGATGCCGAGAACAAAGGGCGCAACGGGAAAGTCGAGCTTGATCATCACATAGCCGATCAGCCCGAAGGCCGCGGCGAAATAGAGGTGCAGGAGCTCATAGCTGCTGGTGTAGATGCCGATAGTCATGAGCGCGCCGATCAGCGGCACCAACACCACGCCCGGCAACCGCAGAACCTGGCTGAAGATGCGCGTCGCGACCATCCCGCCCAGCACGAACAGGACCATCGCCGTCAGCAACATCTGGATCATGAAGCCGTAGACGATGATCGGCTCTTCGCGAAAGAGCGAGGGCCCGGGCTGCAATCCATGCACCAGAAGCGCGCCCATGATGATCGCGGCAATCGCGTTGCCGGGCACGCCCAGCGTCAGCGTGGGGATCAGCGACGATGAATTGTCGGCGCTGTTACCGCATTCCGCCGCAGCCACGCCCTTGGGGTTGCCCTTGCCGAACGTGTCACCATCCCGCGCCGCGCGCTTTTCCTCGTTGTAGGCCAGCAGGGCTGCCGCGTTCCCTCCGACACCGGGAAGAATGCCGACAATGAGCCCGATCACGGTCGAGCGGATCCACGTCGGCACGAGAGAACGCATCAACGAGAAATCCGGCTTCTCGTCGGCCATGCGCAATTCGGCGCTTGTCACGCCCGTCAGCTTTTGTTCCTGCGCCATGAGCAAGACGCGGGAAAAGGCGAAGAGACCAGTGAGCAGAACAACGGTGGGCAGCCCGTCTGCCAGCTCCCAATAGCCGAAGCTGAACCGCATCACGCCGGTGATCTGGTCCATCCCCACCGTCGAGAGCAGCATCCCGAGGCTTGCCGCAATGATCCCTTTGACCGGATCGGCGCCGAGCAGAACCGCGATGGACGCAAGCCCGAGGATCGCGAGCCAGAAATACTCCGCCGGGCCAAAAAGCAGCGTGATCTTTGACAGGGGCGGCGCAATCAGGATTAGCGAGATCGCCGAGATGATCGCACCTATGGCGGAGGAATAGCAGGCAAGGCGCAGCGCGAGCGCGGATTTGCCCTGCTGCGCCATCGGATATCCGTCAAATGTCGTGGCCACAGCCGCAGGTGTACCGGGCACGTTGATCAGAACCGCCGGGATCGCATTGCCGTAGGACGCGCCGTTGAAAATGCCCGCGATGATCCCGAGCGCGTAGAGAGGCTCCATCCCGAAGGTCAGCGGGATCAGGATCGCGATCCCCACCGTCACGTTGATGCCCGGGAGCGCGCCAATGATAATGCCCGCAATGGTTCCGATGATCATCGCGAGGATGTTGCCGGGCGTCATCACGGCCATGAAAGCTTCGGGAAGCACCTCAAGCATCAGCGCGGCCCCCAAATCAGTTCGAACAGCAATTCGGGGGGCAAGGCGCGGCCAAAAAGCACCTCGAAGAGGACGTACACCACGACCAGATAAATCGCCGTCGCAACCGCCAGGTAGACGGGCCTGCGGAACCCGATCAGCCACGCCACGGTCGGGATGTAGACGATGGTCGCCGTGATGTAGCCAATCGCGACGGACAAGTTCATGTAAACAAGCGTCAGGCCGAGCACGATGGCAAAGATGCCGGGCCGCGTGACAAGCGGCTCTGTCTCCTTCGGGGCGAGAAGGGACCTTGCAAGGTAGATAACCGACGCGATGCCCAGCGTCGCCACCGCAATCAAGGGAAAGATCTGCGCGCCACCTGAAATGCCGAGGGTTTGCGCCAGCGCAAAGGCGGAGAACGCGACCAGAACCACGCCGGCCATCGCTTCGGTGTAGCGCGCGGTCATGCGTCCACCGCCTTCGCTATCGGATCCGACATGATGATCCATAGGATTTTGGCCGTGGTGTCTCCGAGACAGGAAAACCGGTGAGGCTGGCTGGAGTCGAACTGAAAGCTGTCGCCCGGATTGAGGTCATAGGCGACGCCCGCAATTTCCAGCCGCGCCGCCCCTTCCATCATATAGCCCGCCTTTTCGCCGGGCCTCGTCCACGGCTCCGGACCGGATCCGCCTCCGGGCTCGACAACCAGAAGCAAGAGCTCGAGGTTGGATGTCTCGCCCGGTGATAGTTTTTCCTTCAGAAGACCGATTTCGCTGAACGCAAGGCTCGCCCGCTCACCTGCACGTGAGACTGGCGAGATCGAAACAGGCGCCACCGTGGGGAACAGATCTCCCATAGAGATACCCAGGGCGTTGCGGAGTTTCTCCAGCGCCTTCAGCGAGGGAGTAGATCGACCCCGCTCGATATGGCTGAGCATCGCAACCGACACACCAGACGCGGCCGAGAGCTCTGACAGCGACATGTTCAGGCGCTTGCGGGCAATGCGCATACGCTGCCCCAGCTCACTCAAAGGGTCAGAAACAGCGCCCCCCGGGCCAAGTGCACCGTCGTGCGCCTTGTGCGGATCCTCTTCGCCTCTACGCACGCGGCTTACCTTTTGAGAGCACCGTAGGCGACATCGAAAGACCCCCGTGATCTGCAATTGCGCCGTCGCAGGTAGTCTCCGCCGTCACGCCGCGCAGGCCCTTCCGGGGGCTGGCGCAGATCGGCATAAACGGCGGAACATCGAACCTGACGGTATCATCACACGATAATTGAGCGGCATCGTCAAGCCGTTCCTGTGACATGGCGTGGCGTGGGCCAAATTCCTCAACCGCTCGCGCACTGGTATGTCCGTGCCCCTTTGCCAAACCACGGAGTGGCTCGATCTTCCGCAGCGGTGCCTCAAGAGCCGGCCCGCTTTGCCCCTGGATGGACAGACCACGCCAAGTGCCGCGAGCTCGGCGTGCCCTGTTGGCCGGGGGTCGCCTCGGGGGCTCAGGCGCGACCGCGTTGCGCTGGACACTTCGGCGCAGTGGAATACGTCCGTCCCATGCGCTGGGTTGCCCTCGTCTTCTCCCTTGGCCTACCCGGCCTCGCTCAGGCCAACGATTGGGACGCCTTCTCGGCGCCCGGGGCAATCGCGATCATGCGCCATGCCCTCGCGCCCGGCACTGGCGACCCGCCGGAGCTGACGATTGGCGACTGCTCGACCCAACGCAATCTCGATGACCGGGGCCGAGCTCAAGCTCGGGCAATCGGGGCTGCCCTTCGAGAGCGCGGAATTCGCTTCGACGCGGTGCTGAGCAGCCAGTGGTGCCGAACCCTCGAGACAGCGGAACTGCTTGGCCTCGGACAGGTTACCGAAGCTCCGCCGCTCAATCCGTTCTTCCGGGATCGCTCGACGCGAAACGCGCAAACCGCCGAAACGCGCGAGCTGATCGCCGGGACAGCGGGCCGCACGATGCTCGTCACGCACCAGGTGAACATCTCCGCGCTCGCCGGGCAGAGCACGCAATCCGGAGAAGTTCTTGTCATCCGGTTGATGGACGATGGTGCCGAGGTGCTGGGCAGCGTCATGATACAACCCTAGTCAGCTCGCGGCATCGCCCACGGCCCCCTTCAACGCGGCACCGGCCGGCGGCCCCGACATGAACCCGTCGATAGAGCCGGGGGCGCTCACCCAAACGCTCATGCCTTGAACACTGGCCGTATTGGTGCCGCGTGGCTGCACTGGGCAAAGCGGGGGCGCCCATGTCCGGACGGGACGAGCCCGATTGCTGGCCGGGTGAGCCGGGCCCGGCCCCCTCGCCAGGCCGCCATCGGCCTTTCGGACGAGGGTCCCAGCTAAAGGTTTATTGACCCTTGGGCACCCAGCGGGGCCAATGACGCATTGGATATGGGGGATTTGAATTATGTCAGCTGGTGCTGAATTTAGGGAATTTGAAAGTAACCTCGGCGCGGTCGTTGACGATGTGCAAGCGGTGCGGCGCGATGCAGAAAGCTTCGCCGAAGCCATCGCCCCCGCCACCGCGGTCGCCAAGGGCTACACCACGTTTCGCGAGATCGTCGACGTATCGAACACACTCATCGATCAGGCGCAGTTCAGCCTTCGGCTCGCCGAAAAGGCCGGGCCGCTCTCGGTGCCCGCCAAGGCGCTCAAGGACGCGCTGAAAGAGATCGAGCCTCGCATCGAGAAGCTCAAGGAAAAGACGGACGAAGCCACCGTTCTCAACAAGATCGCCAGCGCGATTTCCGGGGTCGGCGATGCCCTCGGAGACACGATCCTGCCCGGGCTCGAAAGCGCTGACAGTACGTTGAGCAATCTCCACGGCAGCGTGACCGAGATCGTCGACGCCTACGACCGCGTCGACGGGCCCGAAAACGCCGGCGCCCGGCGCGTTGGCGCCGAGGACGCCGACGCGCTCTTTGCCGACACTGACGCGTTCGTGCGCCCCATCAACGACGGCATCACCACCGGCTACCAGCCCGTGCGCGACGGCTTCCTCGCCGCCAAGTCCGACCTGACGGACATCCTGAATTTCTTCGGGCTAGCGGAGTTTTCCGAGCTGGCCTCCGCATTTTCCGGGATGCTCGAATTCGAGGGCCTGATCGGCGTGATCGACGACATCACCGACGTTGTCGACACGCTCCTCAAGCCCGTCGAGCCGCTGCTCGACCTGATCGACACGATCCTAGGCTTTCTCGTCAATCCGGTGATCGACTTCATCACCTCGACCCTCGGGATCGACAAGCTCTTCGAGGAGATCGCGGAGGCGCTCGATCCGCTCTTCCCGCAGGTCGAGATCTTTGACGGGCTGCTGGGCACCGTGGGCGGGATCGACGTTGGGCAGGGGGTTGTCGACGGGCTGGAGAGCTTCAAGGCGGACGGCTTCGGCATCGACGATGTGCAGCAGCTCGCCGTGGAGACGTTTGATCTGTTCGGAACATCCCAGGACGGGCCGCCGCTGATCATCGGGGATAGCGACAACGAGACGATTGTCGGGACGGGCGGCGACGAGGCGATCGACGCGCGCGGCGGTAACGATTCCATCGAGGCGGGCGCGGGCAACGACATCATCGTGGCGAGCGGCGGCAACGACACCATCCGGGGGGGCGAGGGCGTGGACCGCATCGTGTTTGCGGGCGAGATCGTGGAGTACGACTTTGCCCGCGACGAGGTGAGCGGGGCGCTGATCTTTACCCATACCGATCCGGGCGGGCACGGGTTCAACGAGGGCTCCGAGGAGGTGTATGGCGTCGAGTATTTCGACTTCGGCACCGAGGTGTTCACGCGCCAGCAGCTGGAAGAGGCGGTTGTTGGCCCCTCGATCCTGGATGGCAACGGCGCGCCGGGGCAGCGCACGACCGACGAGGGCGAACTGATCTTCCTGCAGACCGGCGGTCAGAAGGTGAGCGGGTTGGAGCTGATCGGCTGGGTGTTCGACGATGTGAACGTCGTGTACGCGCTTGGCGGCGATGACCGGGTGCAGGGCACCACGGAGGCGGATTTCCTCTACGGCGGTGAGGGCAACGACCTGCTGATCCCGCGCACGGGCGAGGATGCCGTGGATGGCGGGCCCGGCAACGACACGTTCCAGATCTTCGACATCGGGTTCAGTACGCAGGACAGGATCTCGCTCATCACGGGTGTTGCAGATGTGCGCGGCGGAACGACGATTCTGGGCAATGTCGAGAACGTGGTGAACCTGCAGCGGGGGCAGCAATCGCTGTTCGGCAACGACGAAGACAACCGGCTCGTCACGAGCTGGGGTGACGACGTCATCGCCGGGCTCGACGGCAACGACCTCTTGTCGGGCAACGGCGGCAAGGACTGGCTTCTTGGCGGGCGCGGCGTCGACACGCTCTATGGCGGTGACAAGAACGACATTCTGATCGCGCTCGACACCTCCGACAACGGCGCGGGCGAGCTGTATGTCGGCGAAGAAGGCCTCGACATGCTCACCTACTCGGTCGATCCCAACGCGATGCGGAACACAGGCGACGTGTTCGTGCGCCAGCGCGTGGACGATCTCCTCGAAGAGTTCGGGGTGCAAAGCGGCCCCCTGGTGATCCGCGTCGCCGATGGCGAGATCGACAGGCTCGACAGCAGCGGCAACGTCATCGCCACAGACAGGGCCATCGGCATCGAGGAATTCGTGGGCTCGGATTCCGACGACACGATCTATGGCGCCGACACAAGCGCCGAGGCCAATGTCCAGATCCGGGGCGCGGGCGGCAACGACGTGCTCTTTTCCAACGGCGCGGGGGTGACTGACGGCGGCAACGGCGATGATATCGTCTATGCGACGAACTCGGAAAACGGGCTCAACACCTATACATCGCCCAGCTTTTTCGGCGGCTTCGGGCAAGATACGCTCGACGTGAGCGGCTGGAACGAGTTTCGCTGGTCGGTTGAAAATACGTCGAGCGGCGGCGCGACCCTGCGCGGCCGTGTTCCGGGCGAAGCGGAGACGCTGCCCCTGGGCGGCAGCAGCACGGTGCTGGCCAATTTCAACGAGTTCGAGACGCTGATCCTCGACGATTTTGCCGACCGGATGTCGCTGACGGGCTTCAGCCGCGTGGCCTTCACCGAGGTCTTTGCCGGGGACGGCGACGACGATATCCACCTTGCGACCGGCTCGGGCACCTACATCACGGTTCATGGCGAGCTGGGCGACGACACGTTCAGTCTTGAACAGCGTGGCGCGGTCTTCGGCGGCGCGGGCGCCGACCGCATCGCCTACGACGCGTCATTCCAGCAAAGCAACGACAGTGCGCGCAACACGCTCGACGGTGGCGCGGGCGACGATATCGTCACCCTCCGGCGGGCCAAGGACACCGATGTGATCGGCGGCGAGGGCTATGACACGCTTGTGTTCAACCCCTATGGCGGCGGCGTGCTGATGCACATTCCCAACGGCAGCATAGGCTCGACAAGTGCCGGCAACCGCGACCTGGGCGACATCGCCATCTCCGGCTTCGAGGAGATCGTTTTCACCGACCAGGTCGAAAGTGTGCGCACCAGCGACGATGGCGAAATCCTCGTGCTGCGTGGCGGCAGCGACATCGCCAACGCTGGCGGCGGCAATGACGTCCTCTTCGGGGGCTCCGGCAACGACACGCTCATCGGCGGCGACGGCGACGACACGCTCTCGGGCGGCAGCGGCAACGACGAGATCGACGGCGGAGACGGCGAAGACGCGGTGCGCTTCGCCCTCACCTCGCCCGGCGGGCAAGAGGGCGAGCGGCTGTTCGAGGCGGAAGGGCCCGTGACTGTCGATCTCGCCGAAGGTACCGCCACACGAGGCACGGAGGTCGACACGCTGCGCAATATCGAGCAGGTCTTTGGCACATCCGGCGATGACCTGCTCCTTGGCGACGAGAGCGATAACGTGCTCGCGGGCGAAGGCGGCGTCGACAGGATCGACGGGCGCGGCGGCAACGACGTGATCTTCGCCGGAGACGGCGAGCCCTTCATCGGCACCCCCTCTGGCATAGGTTTCTTCGAAAGTTTGGTCGGCGGCACGGGCGATGACCGGGTCTTCGTCGGCATGGCGCCGATCCTTGCCGACGGCGGCGCCGATTCCGACTGGCTCGACTTTTCCTCTGGTACCGATCCGTCCGAGGGCGGCGGGCGTACTCTGGTGGTAGAGGTTGACCTGACCGACAACTCGATCATCCGCGAGATCGAGGAAGGCCGCCCCGTCTGGGCCGATACCGGCGGAACGGAGGCACGCAGCTACGCCGACCAGTCGCTGACACCAGTGGATGTTCTGCGCGCTGACCCGGCCTACGCGCGCGAGGTCGGTGATCTCGGCACTGTCCTGCCCGAGGCGAACGAGGTGGAGGCCTTTGGCCAGCTTGCCATCGCAACCGAGCTGAGCACCCGTTCGGAAAACAATGTGAGCGCCTTCTTCGACTTCGAGAACGTCGTGGGTTCGGGCGGCGATGACGTGCTGCGGGGCGACGCGATGGCCAACGCGCTCGAAGGCATAGCGGGCAACGATCTCTTCGAGGGGCGCGGCGGCAACGACAGCCTCGACGGCGGCGATGGCGACGGCGATATCGCCGTCTACTCCGGCGCCTTAGACGATTACCGCATCACGCTGACCGCCACGAACCATGTCGTCGCCGACAAGCGCGATGGCGAGGGCAGCACTGGCGTGGACCGGATCGAGAATATCGAGCGGCTGAGCTTTGGCGACGGGGCGAGCTTTGAGGGCGACGGGTTTGTCGACCTGATGCAACTTGAAGGGGTCGCCCGGCTCTCCGAAAGCGATCTGCGCTACTTCGTAGAGATGTACATCGCCTATTTCGACCGCGCGCCGGACAGTCTGGGCCTTTTCTACTGGGGGGACAGGCTGAACGACGGGATGGAACTGGCGCAGATCGCACGGTCGTTCTTCGTGCAGCCCGAAAGCCAGGCCGCCTTTCCCGATGCCGCAGACAACGAACAGCTCATCGACGATGCCTACGCCAACCTCCTGAAGCGGGCGCCCGACGAGATCGGGCGCACCTACTGGATCGGTGAGTTGGAGAACGGCAATGTGGACAGGGCAGAGTTCATGCTCGCGATCATCAATGGCGCGCGGGCCGAGACCGGATCCGTCGCGGATCGGGCCACGCTGGCCGACAAGGCCGACATCGGTATCGCCTATGCCGTGATCGAGGGGCTCAACGATGTGGACAACGCAACCGCCGTGATGCGGGCCTATGATCGGGACAACGCAGGCGCCAGCCTTGCCGACGCCGCTGCCCAGATCGACCGCTTCGCTCTTGCTGCAAACCGTGCGGACAGCGATGAGATCACCATATCGCTCGCGGGCATCGCCGATGACCCCTTTGCCTGACGGTCACACACTCGCCGCATGCACCGGGTGGTGTCGTCGGCCGCACGTTCGGCGACCCGGTCGCCGGGAGAGGAACGTTGCCGAAACGAGAAGGGTTGGAACCCCCGGCCCGCTTCACCTCCCCATGGCCAAGGCGCAAAGCGCGTCAGGCCGCCGCAAGGAGACACCACCAAATTACTGGAAACAGACGAGATCTTCCCGCTCGGAGAAAACGTCAGACCAGGGCTCCCAATCCGGCAGGCAGCGCTGTCCGTCGTCAGCTGGGCTTGCACGCGATCGGATGATGGATGGCGACGCTCGCAGCCCGGTGATGGTGCGATCCATGATGCGGTCTGACGCGGTAGCGAGCAATGGTTCTCGGTTGACTTGGCTCTGACCTTTTTGCGCCTATCAGGATGTTGTCGCCCCGCCAAAGAAGACGTCGGGCCGTGCGAGAGTCCCGAGGCGATTGCGGTTGTGTTGCGTGACGAAGCCGACGATAGCCTCATCGGGCGCCCGCGGCAGGTCTAGGTTCTCGAGCACGGTGCGGTTTTGCAGGGTCCTGATGCCGACGCCCTATCCTGCCCCGGGTCTTGTTCGGGCGCACCGCGGACACCATCCACACGCCGTTGCCCTGGCTTGGTGGCGAGGTGATCTGAGCTGCCGAGCAGACCATTGCCACTGAGCATGCGCCAACGATGAGCAATCGTCGCGCCGTCGCATCCCGAGACGGATAACGCATCATTCGCGGTCGCAGTGACATCACGGGCTTCGGCATCGTGCCGGGCCGCTCAGCAGCACGGAGACGGAGACGGAGACGGAGATGGAGATGGAGATGGATGTCCGTGTCACGCTCAGAGCCGACGTGCCAGAGGCGTTCTCACAGCCCCGCAATGCTCTGGGATACATGCCCGCCTGTCCGGACGCGTCGACAAGGCCGGATGAGATCCGTACGAGGGCATCGTGGCCGAACATGAGACAGCCCAATCGACGTTCGTTCGTTAAGCAACGCACGGCTGAGTCGTAGCGCCCTAGGCCCTACGTGGCTCTCGCAAAACGCCAACCGGATGCTGCACAACCAAGTGCAACATGCCGTCAGAAACCAACCAAGTGCTTGAAGGTATTGGCGCGCTGGGGAGGATTCGAACCCCCGACCCCTTGATTCGTAGTCAAGTACTCTATCCAACTGAGCTACCAGCGCGCGGGAGTTGTTCGTCTAGCCGCCGGACAGGGTGCTTGCAAGTCGAAAAGCGTGGCTGCGCGTGCGGATCAGCGCAGCGAAATGCGGCCGTTCGAGCGCGTGCCGGGCTAGGAGCCGGGAACGGGACGAACGCGCGGAACCGTCTCGCTATCGCCGCCAAACCAGCCTGACACCGTCTTCATCGCCGACAGGAAGGCGCCCTCGGACTCCACGGACTGAATGCTGGCCCGCGGTGCGCTGGGAGCGCCGCCGCCCATGCTCATCATCCCTGTGACGTTGCCAAAGAGCGCATCCACGTTGCCCGAGATCGCCGCGTAGCTCGTCGCCAGAAAGGCGGACGTCGGCCCGTCTCCCTGCCGGGCTTGCATCGACACTCCGATGCCCCCGGCGATGACTGCGAAAATCACGATTGCACGAATGAGTCTCATCCCGACCCCACTGCCTATTGTCTCTCAACGAGAGACGATGCACAGCAATCATGGCGAAGACGTGGCGAGATGCCGTCAGGCCCTTAAAAGCTCTGGCTTCAGTGCCTGCTTTGGCAGATCGATCTCAAACACCGTCCCGTCCGGGCCGGTCCGGGCGAGGGAGATTCGCCCGCCGTGCCCGCGCACGAGATCCGCCGAGATCGCCAGACCGAGCCCCGTTCCGCCCTTGCGCATGCCGCCCTGAAACGGCTGGAAGAGGTGTTCCTGTGCCTTGGGCGGCAGCCCCGGGCCGGTGTCCGAGACGGTGATGAGCCAGCAGCTCTCGTCTTCCCTGGCCGCGATGCAGATTGCACCCTCTTTGCCGCTCGCGACAATCGCCTGCCGCGCGTTGCGCACGAGGTTCAAGATCACGCGGTAGAGCTGCTCTGGATCGGCGCGCAGGTTGAGGCCCGGGGGCACGTCTTCGCTCAGCCTGATGGGCGCGTCCTCGATCGCGAGGCGTTCGCTGTCCAAGACGTCGGAGACAAGCGGAGCCAGCGGCAGGACCGTGAGCCGCGGCGGGGGTTCCTCGGCCTTTCCGAACGCGAGGGTGCCTTCGCAAAGCGCAACGGCCCGGGAGATCGAGTTGAGCAGCTTGGGCACGACCCGGCGCACCATCGGATCCTCGCTCTGCTCCACGCGATCCGCAAAGAGCTGGGCGGTGGTGAGAATGTTGCGCAGATCGTGGCTGACCTTCGCCACTGCGGCGCCAAGCTGGGCCAGCCGCTCCTTCTGGCGCAGCGCACTGGTCAGCTGGGTCTGCATGGATTGCAGCGCCAGCTCAGCCTCGTGCAGCTCCGTCACGCCGCCCTGAGGCTCGATGATGCGCCGCCCGTCTTCGGGGGCGGCGGCATAGCTCTGCATGGCCCAGACAACCCGCTTGATGGGAGAAACGAGCAGGAACCGAACGGCAATAAACAAGAGCCCCGCCGTGACGACAGAGATCACGGCCGAAAGGATCAGGATCCGGATACCGTAATCCAGCATGGCCGCGCGCAGGTAGTCCGTCGATACGGTGACTTCGATCAGGAGCCCGGCCTCGCGCACCGGGTTGCCGACAACACGGATGATCCGGGGCTCGGGATCGGACAGCCGGATCATCGCGTCCCGGATCAACTCGAATGCGGAAGGATCGCGCAAGTCGAACGTCGCGTGGATGGCCGAGGGTATCGGGGAAGCGAGCATGAGCTGACGCGCCTCGTTGCGCCGCAAGACGACGTTGAGCACGCCGGCATTCTCGAGAAGCTCCGCCTCCAGGTCGTCGGTGATCATGTCGTCGGCTGCCAGCAGCGCGAGCGAAGCGATCTGCGCCCGCTCGAGGCGGTTGAGCAGAAAGTCCTCGCGGAACCGTGCGACCGACGGCACGAAGATCAGCACTTCGGCCAGCATCACGAAGGCCACCGTGAGCATCAGGAACCGGCCAGAGAGCGAGTTGAGGAACATCGGGCGTACTGCCGTTCGTCTTTCAATTGCCTCTAGTTAAGGGATCCAGCGCTGAACGAAAGAGACGACGGCCTTGAGGGTCGCGTTTTCGAACAGACGTGGCGTGAAATACGCCCCCGCAGCGCGCTTGTTAACCTCCGAGAGGGTCGGATAGGGCAAGACGGTGGCCGAGATCGCCGACATCTTCATCTTGTTGGCGATCGCCATGGCCCACATCGAGATCAGCTCACCCGCCATCGGGCCCACGATCGTCGCACCCACGGGGCGGCCCTTGACCACCATCACTTTGACAAAGCCGATGCGCTTGCCCTCAGCCACCGCGCGGTCGTTGTCGCCGATTTGGGCGCGCACGATCTCCAGCTTGTCGCCATGCGCCTCAAGCGCCTCCGCCTCCGACAGGCCGACCTGCGCGATCTCCGGGTCGGTGTAGGTGGCGCGGGGGATGTGATCTGTCCGGGCCTTCGCGGGCAGGCCGAGCACGGCGGAGCGGACAACGACCCCGGCGTGATAGCCCGCGAGATGGGTGAATTGCATCCCGCCGGCGGCGTCGCCGATGGCGTAGACCTTCCGGTTCGTGACCGATTTCAGCGAGGCATCGACCTTCACGCCCTGACGGGAGTATTCCACCCCGGCTTTCTCCAGATCGAGCTTGTCGACATTGACCTTGCGGCCAACAGCCACCAGCAGATGCGACCCGGAAACCTCGCCCTGCGTCGTGTGAACCGTGATCGCGCCGTCCTGGCCAGAGACCTTCTCGGCCTTCGCGCCCTCGACGAAGACAACGCCTTCCTCGCGCAGCCGTTCGATGACGATCTCGGCGGCTTCGGGATCTTCGCGGCCCATGATCTTGTCGCCTTCGACGACCGTGACATTCGAGCCGAGGCGGATATGCGCCTGCGCCATCTCCAGCCCGATCACACCGCCACCGATGATGACGAGGTGATCCGGCTTCTCGCGCAGGTCGAAGATATTCTCGTTGGTGTAGTGCGGCACGGCGTCGAGGCCCGGGATCGGCGGTACGAAGGGGCCGGATCCGGTGGCGATAACGATGCGGCGCGCGGAAATCACCGCATTGCCCGCCTGCACTTCGGTCTTGGAGATGAAGCGGCCGTATTCCCGGATCACGTTCACGCCGAAGCCCTCGAAGCGCTCCTGGCTGTCATGCGGCTCGATTGTCGCGATAGCGTGGGCGACGTGGTCCTTGGCGGCGGCGTAGCTCACCTCGGGCATTACGGGCGTCACGCCGAAGGGGGCGCCGGTTTCCATCGCATGGGCCTGCTTGCCCGCTGCGATCAGCGCCTTTGAGGGCACACAGCCGTAATTCAGGCAGTCACCGCCCATCTTGTGCCCTTCGAGGAGGACAACGCGGGCGCCCATCTGCGCGGCACCGGCAGCAACGGAGAGCCCGCCGGAGCCTGCGCCGATGATCAGAAGGTCGGTTTCGATGCGATCCATGATGGTGTCCTCGGGGTGGGCTGTCTGGTGGGCAGGGGCAGGAGCGGCGTCGAACATGGCTCAGAGACCTTTCTTGCCGCGCACGGCCTTGAGTAGGATCGGCAGAGCGGCCAGAGCGGCAAGCCCGAGGATCGGCAGCAGGATCTGCGGTTGGAAGATGATGCCGAGGTCCGGCGTTTCACCAGCGGCGAAGACGTCGCCGAGCCCGGCACCGACAGAGGTATAAACCAACGCACCCGGGATGATGCCGAGGAAGGTGGTGATCGCGAAACGCGAGAGCGGCACACCGACAAAGGAGGGCACGAGGTTCGCCACGAAGAAGGGGACGGCGGGCACCAAACGGATGAGGAACAGCATCTCCCACTGGTTCTGGTCGATCCCGTCCTTGATCTTCTTCACGGAGCCGGACGAGGCGTCCATCTTGGCGGCGAGCCGCTCGCCGAGCCCCCAGCGGGCGGCGAGGAAGATCGCCGTGGCTCCGATGGTCGCCGCCGTGACGTTGAAGAGCACGCCGGGGAAGGTGGCAAAGAGAAAGCCCCCCGTGAGCGTCGCGATCGTGGCCCCCGGAAGAGAGAACGCGACGATCACAACGTAGGCCGCGATGAAGGCCAGAACTGTCAGCACATAATTGGCGTCGCGGAACGCGATCAGGGCTTCGCGATTTTCGGCCAGCGCGGCGAAGGTCAGGTGGTCCTTCAGGAGCACGGCGCCCGCAACGGCGGCAAGACCGATCGCGGCCAGCGGAAGGTACCGTACGATCCCGTTCCTGGTCGGCGAGGGGCGATAATCGGTCTGGGGCATGTCGGTCATGTCGAGGCGTCCTCTACGGCGTGGCGTTGGACGATAGATGCCCCATTTCGCCCGCCGCTGTACCGCCTATCACGCCCCCTTGATCTGCCTCTCGCGCTTCCGTGAGAATGCCCCCCAGAGCACCGCCATACTGTAACAATCCTACGACCCCGGCCAATTCATGTTTCACCGTGCAATGGAATTGACTTCAAAGCCGAGAAACCCTATTCGCCAACGCTCAATGTGGGTGCGCGCGCGGCTTGCGCTCGCACAAGATCACCTCATACGACGCGCCTGCCCTTGATAATCAAGGTGTTGTGGAGCCGACCGACCCGGAGACGTTGCGATGAAACGTACGTATCAGCCCTCGAATCTCGTGCGCAAGCGGCGCCATGGCTTCCGTGCGCGCATGTCCACCAAGGCCGGACGCAAGATCCTGAACGCGCGCCGGGCCCGTGGTCGCAAGAGCCTCAGCGCCTGAAACCCGGCCTGAGCAGGCGCCTGCCCCTCCTGCGCAATCGCTGGTGGGGCTGACGCGCCGCTCAGAGTTCGTGGCCGCGAGTCGTGGCCGACGCGCGAGCAGCCCAAGCCTGGTGCTGCAGGCACGGCGGCGCGCACCTGACGAAGTGAACCGAACCGTATCCGGCGCAGACAATGTCCGCGTCGGCTATACCTGTTCGAAGAAGGTCGGCAACGCTGTCGCCCGGAACCGCGCCAAGCGCCGGCTGCGCGCCGCTGCGCGCGACGTGCTGGGTCAGGACGGGCAGCCGGGATGGGATTACGTGCTCGTAGGCCGCGCAAACGCGACCGCCGAGCGGCCTTACGAGGCACTCCTTCACGACCTGCGGGACGCGCTGCGCCGTATCCACGATCGGCCCGCACGCGGGGAACCCGGGCGCGGGCCCCGTCCGCAAGGGCAACCAGAGCCATGAGCCCGCTTGCACGTCTCATTGCACTTCCCATCCGGGGGTACAGGCTTCTGCTCTCTCCGTGGCTGGGTCATGCCTGCCGGTTCCAGCCCACATGCTCCGTCTATGCTCTGGAGGCCCTTGAACGGCACGGCGCTGTGAAGGGAAGCCGGCTCGCTGCACAGCGCCTTTGCGCGTGCCATCCTTGGGGAAGATCTGGATACGATCCCGTCCCTGGTGCCGATCCGGAGCACGACAAGCAGCTCGCCCAGACGGGGGATTCCGCGCCCTAGGGCTTCTTGGCCACGTGCATCGTGACGGTGTTTCCGATCTGAAACAGGATCAGGTAGGCTGGTACGAGGTTGAAGAGCTCGCCATAGGGGCCTTCCGTGTCGATCCCCTTCTTGATCGCCTTGACCATCAGCCCAACATGCCGCGGCGCTTGCTTGACCTCTCTGGCAAGTCGTTTTGTGGGCTTGAGGATGACGTCGAAATCGCCTTCGGGAGATTTCTTCATTAGCTTGAGCGCAAAGGGCAGCTGATCCTTCAGCTCGTTGAGCTCCGTCATCATGTCGTCCGCCCAGACGACCTTTTCCTTCACTTCTTCCGATAGCTGTTCGAAGTTCTTGTCCGTCCGAAGCTTCGAGAGGCCGACCTGCTTGCTCAAGGCGGCATTGGCGCGCTTGATCGCTTCCTTCAAGCGCTTGTCCGTCAGCTTCTCTTTTTTGAGAAGCATATGGGTCTTGACCAGCTCGGTAGACATCTTGACGAGCTCTTTCTCAGCCGCCTCGATATCCTTGGTGATCTTCTCTTCGTTGGCACCATCTGACTGCGGCATCGCGCTTACTCGCTCCTGCAACTTCCGCAACGGTAGCACGGCACGGGCGATATTGCATCAGCCGGATGGGCGGCGATGTCGCACGGAACCTAGGCCGCAGGCAAACGGGCCCGTCTGGTGCGAGCTCAGCGCGCGATCCTCTGCCCCAAAGCAGCAACCGGCGCTGCCCTCGGGCGCTAGAGTTTCTCGAACGTGAGGATCACCTCACCGATTTCGATCCCGAAGCGTGTCATCGTCGCCCGGTTGAGCACGCGGTCGTCCGAGAGCAGCCACATCCAGTCGTCAAACGTGGCGCGCAGGGTCTCGACGCTACCGTCGGCGGCAGGAATGGGCAGATCAATGGTGTACCGCCAGTTGAACGTGTCCCCGCGCTCTTCCCCGGTCGCCACGCCCTGCACACCGGCTGCCGTGCCTTCCCACGTGTCCGCGCCAGTCTTGCGCAACCGCCAGACACGCTGCTCCGTCGCGCCGTCTTCGTAGACGAAATCCTCGGTCAGCGTCAGCAGCTCCCCATCCCATTCCCCGAGAATGTCCACCTCAAACCGGCGACGGACCGTGCCGAACCTGTCCTGGAACTGGCCATGGGCCACGGACCGCCCAACAAAGAACTCCTCGAGGTTGAGGGCCTTGTCCGACAGCTTCGGGTCGTCAAGCGAAGGCCGCCCGGAACAGGCGGCCAGCAGAAGCGTCAGGGCCAGTAGGGCAAGGCGCATGGTCGGATCTCCGCGGTTTCTCTCGCAGAGTTAGGGCGGGGCGGACAAATGTCCGCGTCCGTCCAATAGGTCGACGCCTTGGCCCACTCAGTCGGACGGAAAGTCAGCCCCGGCCACGCCTTTCCCAAGATGCGGGGAAGACGCGTCAACGGCGAAATCGCTCCATGGCTCCGGCGCAACGTGGCGTGGATAGTAGAGCAAAGCCGCCACCCGGATCGCCGCGTAGATCAGACCCTTGCGCAGTAGTCCCACCTTGGCCTCGGTCATCGCCGCCCACATGATGTCATCGGCGAACCTGCGGCGCTCGAGTGTCCCGCTGCCATCGACTACGCGCCAGGCGATCGTCAGGAAATCGTGGACGACCGCCGCTTCGAGCCATGGGCCAACGCGCCCGACGAGGCTGCGAAACACCGCAGGAACGCTGGTCAGATCCGTGAGCATCCCTTCCGGGATCAGGATCTCTCGCGCGTGCCCGTCCGTATCGAACCATTTGATGCGATAGGGCGCGCCGAGGACAAAGTGAGCATCCTCTCCAGAACGCATCTTTGCCGCGTCCTTCAGGCGCAGGAGCACGAGAGGTCCGAGGTAGAAGACACTTTCAACTCTGGTCGCGGGATCCGGGTAAGGAGACGGGACAGGCAGTTTCGTGCTGGTATGCATGGCGATTATCCGTGGCGATTTGAGGGGGGATCGCCTACACCCACAGCGCAATGCTTGATGATACCGACGATATCCATCCTCTGTTTCAGGGCGCTCCGGCTACGACGGAATTCCGAAAGTTGCGCAAACGGATCGTGCGCTACACCCGCGAGGCCGTCGAACAATACGGCATGATCGGCGCGCGGGATGAGCGATGGCTGGTCTGTCTTTCGGGCGGAAAGGACAGCTACACCCTGCTCGCCGCCCTGACCGAGCTGAAGTGGCGGGGGTTGCTGCCGGTCGACATTCTGGCCTGCAATCTGGATCAGGGGCAGCCGGGTTTTCCCGCGACGGTTCTGCCCGAATTCCTCGAGCGTATGGGGGTGCCCCACCGCATCGAGTACCAGGACACCTACTCGATCGTCGTCGACAAGGTCCCCGCCGGCCGCACCTATTGCGCACTCTGCTCACGTCTGCGGCGGGGCAACCTCTACCGGATCGCGCGGGAGGAAGGCTGCACGGCGGTCGTGCTGGGCCATCACCGGGACGATATCCTCGAGACCTTCTTCATGAACCTCTTCCATGGCGGGCGTCTTGCGACGATGCCGCCAAAGCTCGTCAACGAGGAAGGGGATCTCTTCGTACTGCGCCCTCTGGCGCATATCGCAGAGGCCGACTGCGAGCGTTTTGCCCGCGCCATGAACTATCCGATCATTCCGTGCGATCTATGCGGCAGTCAGGATGGGTTGCAGCGCCAACAGGTGAAGGCGCTACTGGACGGCTGGGAAAAGAACAGCCCCGGTCGCCGACAGGTGATGTTTCGAGCTCTGATGAATGCCCGTCCATCGCACCTGCTGGATCCCAAGCTTTGGGACTTCGAAGGTCTTGCGCTCCGGCAAGCGCCCCAAGAGCACGATCCAGCCCGGGATCCGGGATAGAGACAATTGAGTTGAAATCGTGCGACGTCGTTAAGGGGCTGATCACACCAACACCATAGCGTCCTTCGGGCTGGCACCCTGCCTGCCGCTTGGAGGACGCTATGGAAGCATCGAGCCCTTACAGACCCTCACGCCGAACGTGGGTGCGGATGGTAGGGCGCTCGATACGGCGGACGTTCCTGCGCCCCCAGATGCTGGCGTTTCTTCCGGCGCTGGTCCTCGGAGGATACTGGTTCGGGCTGCAGGGCGTACTGATGATCGTTGCCCTGACATCTCCCATGTTGTTCGTCCTCGGGGGCCTGTTTGAACGCGATCCGCCGCCCGTCGACGGGTTGACCGGCATGCTCACGCAAGGTGCGCTGGAGGAGGCCGCAGATGATGCGATGTTCTCCGCCCAATCGGGCGCAGAGGCCGCTATTCTCATCGCATTCGAAATCGATGGCGGCGCCGATCTGGAGGAAAGGCTCGGACCCCGCGGGATCGAGGTCGTGCTGTGCCGAATCGCGGATCGGCTGAACTCGGCGCTCCGTGGGACAGACCGTGTCGCCCGGATCGGAGACTACCGGTTCGGCGTTTTGCTGTCACCCGACCGGAATGCCGGAATGGACATCTCCTTGCGGACAGCCGAACGTCTCCAGGGCGCAGCATCGGAAGGGATCAGCATCGACGCGGGCACCGTCTACGTCACGCTTTCGGCGGGGGTTTGCCTCGAACGGCGCGCCCCGCAACGAACGGGGCAATCCATCCTTGCCTCCGCGGTTATTGCGCTCGAAGAGGCGAAGGCGAACGGTCAAGGGACCGTACGCAGTTTTTCGTCAGAGATGCGGCAACGCGCCGACGCCCGCCAATCGCTCGCCGATGACTTCGCGCGCGCACTGGAAGCGGGAGAGGTCGTGCCCTGGTTCCAGCCGCAGATCTGCGCGCGCACGGGTGCAATATCGGGCTTCGAAATCCTTGCGCGTTGGCAGCATCCAGAGCGGGGCGTTCTCTCGCCGGCGGAGTTTCTGCCAGCGGCAGAGGCGACCGGCCAGATGGAGCGCCTCGGCGAAACGATGCTCTACAATGGCCTTTCGGCACTACGCCGCTGGGATCGCGGGGGCCTGAAAGTCCCGAAAGTGGGGGTCAACTTCTCCTCCGCCGAGCTGCGCAACCCCAAGCTGGTGGAAAAGGTTCGCTGGGAACTCGACCGATTCGACCTGACGCCAGAGAGGCTCGCCATCGAGATCCTCGAAACGGTGGTAGCAGGCGCTGAAGACGATGCCATCACGACGAACATCTCCGGGCTGGCAAAGCTCGGCTGCACCATCGACCTCGACGATTTCGGTGTCGGTGCCGCGCCAATCTCCAACATCCGCCGGTTTGCAGTCTCGCGGCTCAAGATCGACCGGTCTTTCGTCACGCGCGTGGACGCGGATCCGGCGCAACGCAAGATGGTTGATGCGCTTTTGTCGATGGCCGAAAAGCTGGATCTGGAGACGCTGGCGGAAGGCGTCGAAACGATGGCGGAGCATGCATTGCTCGCTGAGATGGGCTGCACCCATCTTCAGGGCTATGCCATCGCACGGCCAATGCCGCCTGAAGACGCCGAGACCTGGATCAAACAGTGGCGAACCAGACCGACCAGCGCGGGCGTTGCAGCGTCGCTCTCCGCCTGAGCCAGTCTTTCGGGAGCGCTGCCAAACGCGTGCTTCGGCACCCAAATGTCAGATGGCCTGAATGCGGGCGCGCATGCGTCTGTCCGAGCGGGTCATTCAAGCCGTCCCGTTGAACGAAACGCGATCAGGGCCCATCTGCACGAAGAGCTTCAATTTATTGCGTGCCGCCGCAGGACGGGGCTTTTGCCTTGACCTTTGGCGTGATGCCGGATTGAACCAGCCGCGTCTTCCCTTTCCGCTTCACCGGTGTTTCGCTGATGGACGATCAGAACAAGAACCTTATCCTCGCAACCGCGCTGAGCTTTCTTGTCATCCTTGTATGGTTCCTGCTCTTTCCGCCGCCGGACGAACCGCTGCTTCCTCCGGAGGTCGCTCCAGCGACGGCGACGGCGACGGTCGATGAATCCACCGGTGACGTCATTGCAACGGTCCCGAGCGTCGCAGACCCGGCAGACCCGCCGGCTTCCACAACGGCCCCGGCCGTTGCGGCCATCGCGGACGCACCGAGGATCGATATCGAGACCCCGAATCTCTCGGGCTCCATCTCTCTCATCGGCGGGCGGATCGACGATCTCGACCTCACGACCTACCGCGAAACCCTCGACGAAGAGAGCCCAAACGTGACGCTCCTGCGCCCCGTCGGTAACGCTGCAGCCTACTATGCGCTCTACGGTTGGGCGCCGGGCGGCACGTTGGCCCAGGAGGACGTACCGGGCACGGAGACGGAGTGGGAGGTCGAGAGCGGCACCACGCTGACGCCGGAAACGCCCGTCACGCTCCGGTGGGACAGCCCCGCAGGACTGATCTTCCGCCGCACTGTCGAAGTCGACGAGGATTTCCTTTTCACGATCACGCAAGCCGTTGAAAACCCGACAGACATTGCCCACCGCGCTGCGCCCTACGGCATCATCGCACGGCATGGCCTGCCCGATGACCTGGCGAATTTCTTCATCTTGCATGAAGGGGTCGTCGGCATGGCAGACGGAACACTGCTCGAACAGGGCTACGACGATATCGCCGAGGAAGACGTCCTGCCCGCGCTGGGAACGCCGGGCCAGATCGTGGAGGGCGTCGAGAGCGGATGGATCGGCTTCACCGACAAGTACTGGATGACGACACTGATCCCCGAGCCCGGCCTGCCGACGCGGCTCTCGATGCTCTACCAGCCCGGGCCTGACATCTATCAAACGCAGTCGATCAAGCCCACGATGGACATCGCACCCGGCGCAACCGTCGAGCAGATGACGCGCCTCTTTGCCGGCGCCAAGGAATGGGATGTGATCCGCTCCTACCAGAACGAGAAGCCCATTGACGGGTTCCTCGACTCGATCGACTGGGGCTGGTTCTACTTCCTGACCAAGCCGATCTTCGCGGTTCTGCATTGGCTCAACCTGATGATCGGCAACATGGGCTGGGCCATCATTGCGCTGACCCTTCTCATCAAGGCAGTCTTGCTCCCGCTGGCGTACAAATCCTACGTCTCGATGGCGAAGATGAAAGAGCTTCAACCCGAGATGGAGAAGATCAAGGAGCGCTCGGGCGACGACCGTCAGAAGCTCCAGCAGGAAATGATGGAGCTCTACAAGAAGGAAAAGGTGAACCCCGCGTCGGGTTGTTTACCGATCCTCTTGCAGATCCCGATCTTCTTCTCGCTCTACAAGGTGATCTTCGTCACGATCGAACTGCGCCACGCCGCCTGGCTCGGCCCTTTTCAGGATCTTTCCGCTCCGGATCCGACGTCGATCTACAACCTTTACGGCCTTCTGCCGTGGGCGGCGCCCGAGCCAACGTCCATCATGGCGCTGCTCTTCATCGGCGTGTTGCCACTGATTCTGGGGGTGTCGATGTGGTTGCAGATGAAGCTGAACCCGGCGCCCACCGATCCGACGCAGCAGATGATCTTTGCGTGGATGCCGTGGATCTTCATGTTCATGCTGGGCGGATTTGCCAGCGGACTTATCGTCTACTGGATCGCCAACAACGTGATCACCTTCACGCAGCAGTACTTCATCATGCGCAGCCAGGGGTACAAACCCGACCTACTCGGCAACATCACCTCGAGCTTCCGCAAATCCAAATCGGACGCAAAGTAGCGCGGGTCGCAGCCACAGGATGACACCGTCGCTCGCACATATCTTCCGGCACCCGATCAAGGGTATCGGCAACGAGAGCCTGAAGGCCGCACACCTGAGCCCCGAAGGGGCGCTGCACGGCGACAGGGCATGGGCGCTGCTGAACGCAGCCGCGCCCGACAGCAATGACTGGCAGCCGCGGCGCAATTTCCTGCAGGTGGCTTCCGGCCCGGCATTGGCGCGCGTGACGGCCAGCACGGAAGGTGACGCGATCCGAATCAGCCATCCGGAGCGCGAAGATCTCGTGCTGTCTCCGGCGAATGGCGGCGCCCCGCTTGCGGCATGGCTCAACGATCTCTGGCCTGCGGACAGGCCGGCGCCGGGTAGACTTGTACGTGCACCCGGCCACGGCATGACAGACATGCCCGATCCTTTCGTGTCGATCGGCAACCTCAGCACGCTCAAGGACCTCTCGGACCGCGCCGGGCACGCGCTCGACATGCGTCGCTTCCGCATCAATCTTTGGCTCGACGGACTGCCGCCATGGGCGGAATTCGAGCTGATCGGCAAGACCTTCGGGATAGGCGATGCCCGAGTCGTCGGCGCCGAACCGATCGGGCGCTGCCGTGCGCCCGAAGCGAACCCCGACACAGGAACCCGGGACACCCCGACCAACCAGCTCTTGCAAGACGGCTGGGGCCACACCGATTTTGGCATCTACTTGCGCGTCACCGAGGGCGGCGACGTCGCCGTTGGTGACGGTGTATCGCTCCAATGAAGCTGCCGTTCCCCCTCGCCGAGCCGCCCGATCCGCTCGCTCTCGAAACCGGCCGCAAGCTCTTTGCGGGGGAGTCGACGTTCCTCAAGGGCGTTGTCGCGATGGATGGCCTGCCCCCGGCAGACCGGGCTGAAGTCTGCTTTGCGGGGCGCTCCAACGTCGGCAAATCGACTCTCATCAATGCGCTCACGGGCACCAAGGCGCTTGCCCGCGCCTCCAACACGCCGGGGCGCACACAGGAGATCAACTATTTCGAGATCGGCGACAGCCACTACCTCGTCGACCTTCCAGGCTATGGGTATGCCAAGGCGCCCGTGGCCGTGGTGGAGCGGTGGCAGCGGCTCCTGAAGGCCTACCTTTCGGGGCGGGCATCCTTGCGCCGGGCGTTTGTCCTGATTGATGCACGCCACGGCATCAAGGCTGTCGACGCCGAGATCCTCGGATTGCTCGATCGCGCTGCGGTGCCGTTCCAGACCGTGCTCACGAAGACCGACAAGGTGAAGGCGGTAGACCGGGACGCCGTGCTCACGCAGGTTCGCGCGGCCCTGCAGGCGCACCCGGCCGCATACCCGGAAATGGTCGTCACATCCTCCGAAAAGGGCGACGGGATCGCCACTCTGCGCAGCATCATCGCGGGCCTGACCTAGGTCGCAGGCGCCGGCTGGAGCGGTGCCGGCCCATCGCGCACCATCAGGTGCAGCAGTGCGGACACGATGCCGAGCAGGATCGAGACCTGCCAGATGAGGTCGTAGTTCGCGTAGAGGTCAAACCGGGCGCCCGCCCACCAGACCCCGATGAAGCCGCCGAGCTGATGGCTCATGAAGACAAAGCCAAAAAGCGTGGCCATCGCCCGTGGGCCAAACATCGTCAACACCAGCGCGCTCGTCAGCGGCACGGTAGAAAGCCACAGAACCCCCATCACGGCGGCAAAGATCATCACAGAGGACGGCGTCATCGGGAAGGATATGAAAATCCCGATGACCACAGCCCGCAGCGCGTAGATCCCGGCCAGCACGTAGGGCTTGGGAAACACCGCGCCCAGCCGCGAGGCGAGCAACGTTCCGAAGATATTGGCGAGGCCCACGACGGACAGGGCCTGCAAGCCGAAGGTCCGGAGCTCATCGGGCGACATCGATGTTCCGGTGCAGAAGTACTGTACGTAGGTCGGCAGGTGCGCCGAGATGAAAGCGATGTGGAATCCGCAAACAAAGAAGCCCCCGCAAAGGAAAAGGTAGCTGGGCTGGCGGAACGCCTCTCCGACCAACTGCATCAGAGGCACAGGAGCCTTGGCAGCAGACGCAGACCCTTTCGACGCGGTCCCGCCCAAACGCAAGAGCGGGATGCAAAGTGCCATCGGCGCGAGCATGAGCGCCAGCACGGCCAACGTCATCCTCCACCCCAGCCACTCCATCAGAACCCCTGCAAGGAGCGGCATGACGACCTGCCCGGCCGAACCCAGCGCAGAGGTGACCCCGAGATAGGTGTCGCGTTTCTCGACAGGGGCTGCCCGTCCAACCACGGCAAGGACGAGGCCGAAGGCCGTTCCAGCGATGCCCATGCCCACCAGCAGCCCGGCGCCGAGGTGCAGTGACGCCGGGGAGGCGCCAAAAGCAACCAGCGCCATCCCTGCGGCATAGCAGACAAACCCGCACCACAGCGCGCGCCTGTCCCCGAACTTGTCCGCGACCATCCCGAAGAAGGGCTGCGCAAACCCCCAGATGAGACTTTGCAACGCCAGCGACAGCGAAAAAACCTCGATCTGACCCGCGAAAAGATCCTGAGACAACGGCTCCACGATCCCGCCAAAGATAGACCGGATCCCGAAGGACAAGGCGAGAATGACACCGCCCGCCAGGATGATCACGAGCATGGAGCGATGTGTGTCCGCGGGGTCGGTCGTCGTCGAAGACATGAAAGCGCCTCTGGCAGGAATGCCACCCGGCGAGAGTGCAGATACTCAAGGCGGCATCTGGCTTTGTGCCGTAGGGCGTGCTTTGAGGGAAGCGCATTCGTGAGAGGCGAGACCGGCTTCGCAGCACTCGGCCGCCCATGCTATGACCATTTCTGCGGTTCTGGCGGAGTGGTGCGGCGATCGGCACAGCACTCTGAGCCGCGCCCGGTGCCCGACGCGGCGCCAAACGACGGAGGACGAGTGCCATGCGATTCAGCTCAGTGATTGGTGCTGCGTTCTGCGCGTCCCTCGCGCTCGGGTGCGGTGCATTGGCCGAGAGTGCCATAGAGCCATCGCCTGGCGCGACCGCACCGGCGACGGCGTCCGCCACCGATGGCGGGGCACGGCGCTGGCGGGTCGTTTCGAATAGCGAGGTCATGCTCCATGCTCAGCCGTCCGAAACGGCCGCCGTGATCGCACGCCTTGCGCCCGAAGCGGTGTTGTCCAACATGGGATGCGCCGTATCGGAGGATCGGCTGTGGTGCTCCGTGCGGCCCTTCCGCGGCGGCGCACGGGGTTATGCGCCGGCTGACACGCTCGCCCCGGCCGCCGGCCCAGATGGTTCCGTTCCGATCGGGCCCAATACCAGCGTGAAACGCGCCAACAGGCGAGACTACGATGCCGTAGGGGAGATCCCGTGCGCACAGGAAGTCGGAGAAGCTCTCGGGCTCTGCAATATCGGTGTAGCTCGCGACGATGGCGGAGATGCGACCGCTGGCGTTACGTTCCCGAATGGCTTCCGCCGGATGCTCTTCTTCGTCAACGGCGAGTTCATCTCGGCCAGCACGACGATGTCCGGCAATGGCAGAGACACGGATTGGCGACTTGAGGATGGGACGTATCTCATCCGGGTGGACGATCAGCAGTACCGGATCCCGCACCGCCTCGTCTTCGGAGACTGACACGCGTGACCTCTCCGGACCAAGGCCATCCCTTGGCATCCTTGTAATTGCGCAGGGCCACCGCCCGCGCGTCGGCGGGTGGCGGCCCTGCAGGATGTGCCGCCCCGGAAGAGCGGCACATCGGATCACGAGTGATCAGTTCGGCGCAAGCCTGTGGATCGTGCCGGCATCCACCGCGGCGTAGAGCGCACCGTCCGGGCCAAGCACGAGCGAGCGGAAGCGCCCCGATTCCATGGGCAACGTCATCTCCGTCACGTCAATCACTTCGGAGCCGTCATCCGAAAACTCGAACACGTCGATCCGCTGACCGATCGGCGTGCCGCCGAAGCCAATGCCCATGATGCCCACGACCATGTTGCCGTTCCAGTCGCCCCATGCGTCGCCTTCGAGGAACGCAGCCGAAGAGGTGCCCTGCGACCAGCCGTTATTGTCCCACATCGGGACCATGGCGTCGGGGTAGGCCTCTAGATCGGTCATCGGCATGAACGAAGCCCGTTCGTAGCGATCCATCCCTTCCATCTGGTTGGGGCTGTAGCCACAGTAATTGTCCGGGCAATCCCCACGACCCGCAACATTCGGGCGCGGATCCCAACCGGCGTTCCCGCCATTGACGAGGAGCGTGATCTCATCGGAGTGCCATGGGCCGTGCTCCGCCGCGATCGCAGCACCCGTCCCGGGGTGGAAGGCGATGCCCTGCACATTCCGGTGACCGTAAGTGTAGGTGCGTGCATCGAAACCTTCGGGCGGCGCGTTGTCCGGATGCGCGTTACCGTCGGTATCCATCCGCATCACCTTGGAGCCCATCAGCGTCGGGCTTTGGGGGACCTCACCGTTGTGCGTGTCGCCGGTGGTCAGCCACAGCGCGCCATCGGGGCCGAACCGGACCCGGCCACCATTGTGGGCGCCTGGGCCGCCGAACGGGTGGTCGGATGCCGCGGGCTTGTACTCGACATCATCGACGATGTCTGTCCGGTCGGAAACGCCGGAAAAGTCATCGCTGACGACAAGGCGCATCAACCGGTTTGAGCCGGGCGCCGTCATGCTCGAGGTCGAGTAGACGTAGATACGCCGGTTCTCGGCAAAGTTCGGGTCGATGGCGACACCCATCATACCCGCCTGACCCTCGCAAAAGAGGTCGTCCTCCGTCGAAGCGTAGCCCTCTGAGCCGGTCATGCCGAGCAGCGCGTTCACGTCACCAGACGGCATGCGGACGGACAAACCCTTGCACTTTTCGGTAAAAAACATCGTCCCGTCATCGAGGAACGCCATGTCCCATGGGCTCTCGAGACCGTCGAGAACCACGCTGTGTTGCAGGCTGGTTGTATTCGTCGCGTGGAGTGCTGTGGGAACCGCGAGGGCCGTGGCCGCAGCAATTGCGGCAAGCGATACGGCCCGCCGACCGAGGTGGCGATGAGACATTATTAGAGTTCCTCCCAAGTATACCCGCGCGTTCTCGCGCTGGGCGTCTAGTGCCGTAGAAGGTTAGACGCGTGCGACATTCTGTCAAGCTATTGACGCTAGGGAAGTACTTCGCGCACAGGCAAAAGGTGGAATCCCGCCGACAACCCTGCATTGCGCCGGGCAGGTCACCGGAGCGCTACGGAAATGTCTGTGAAATATAGGCCGAGAGGTTGGAAATCTCATCGTCCGACAGCTCTTCGACGAGCGACATCATGATTGCAGAATTGGGCCCGACCATCTCCTTGGAGCGGTAGGTCGAGAGGCGTTCTGAGATGTAATCGTAGTCCCGTCCGGCGATCGACGGAAAGCTCGCCATCCCTTTGCCCTGCTTGCCATGGCAGTTCACGCAATTGACATTGTAGCGCTTCTCCCCGTCTTCGAGATTGCTTGCCTCTGCCTGACCGACGCCAAAGCTGGCACCAGCAAACACGACTGCGATCAGCAGCGTTCTCATCGAAGATCTCCTCCCTGGACACGGCGTTCGGGCCCGAGCAGCGCGCCGCCGATTGTTGTCGCTCACATCTAGAGCACACCACACGAAACGACCAGCATCCGCGCAACGCGGGGCGGTGAGAAGCTTTGCGCACGACAGGTCGTGCGCTCTCCGGGCGCGGGACTGTGCGCGCCATTTGCCTCGTAGGCATGGATCGGCAGACAAGGCATCATCCAGCATATTGCGCACGCTGCGGGCGGCTGCCCGTGCGATGCGGCACACGGAGCGAACGTGCCCAAGCGGCTAAACGATTTGAATGGAGGAGGCCCACGATGGAACTTTTGAGGAGAGTGACCTTCGCATTTCTCGTGACACTGGCCCTTGTGGTCGTCGGCAGTGCCGTTCAGGCTGCGGACAAACCCCACCACTTCGTCTACAGCATCACCACGGATGAGACATGGGCTGCGGGCTCTGCGCTGACGCAGGCGACCGTGGCGGCGGAGCGGGGGCACAGCGTCACGGTCATTCTGAGCGTGCGGGGCGTGCACTTGGCCGAGGCGGATTCGGCACAGGGCGGCTTCAGCGTGACGGCACGCTCCCCTCGCGACATGCTGGCGTCGCTGATCGACCACGGCCACACCGTCCTCGTCTGCGGGATGTGCATGGTCGCGGGCGGCGTGACGCCGGAAGATCTGATCGACGGGGCGACAATCTCCGGCCCGGAGCTCACCTTCACCGCCCTGACCGCGCCCGACACGGTCGTCTTGAGCTACTGACCCCCTGTTCAGCGAGTACTTCAAGAGCGGGCAAGCACGCCTTTCAGACGAAGGCATAGCGCCCGGTTTGAGTGCGCAGCACCCCCCGCACTGCTTGACCCGACGGCTCAGGGAAGACCGCCCCGAAGTGAGCCGGACGGGGCACATCCTAGAGCGGCCAGATCACCGGGATGAGCAGCGCGGCCAGAATGCCGACCGAGATGTTGAGTGGAATGCCCACGCGCATGAAATCCGTGAAACGGTAGCCCCCGGGGCCGTAGACGAGCATGTTCGTCTGGTATCCGATCGGCGTGGCAAACGACGCGGACGCCGCCACCATGACCGCCACAACGAAGGGCCGCGGATCGAGCCCCAGCGCCTGCGCTAACCCGATCGCGATCGGCGTAACGACCACGGCCACGGCGTTGTTCGAAACAAGCTCCGTCAGAACCGATGTCAGCAGGTAGATTGCCCAGATCATCAAGACCGGCGGCAACCCTGCAATCATCGGCGCCATGGCCTCGACAATCAGGCCGACGGCGCCCGACGCCTGCAAGGCCGCCCCCACACCCAGCATGGCAAAGATCAGCGCCAGCAAGCGACCGTCGACAAACGAAAACGCCTCGTCCGCATCCACGCAGCGCGTCAGCAATACGGCCGCGACTGCGAGGATGGCGAGCATCAGGATCGGTGCGACGCCGAGAGCGGCGAGGATCACAAGCCCCGCAAGGGCGGTGATGGCAACCCAGGCGCGCCCCCGGCGGTAGGCGCGCTGCGTCGGCTGGGTCACATCGACCAGGTCCATGTCCGCCGCGAGCCGCTGGATATCGGCTGGCGCGCCTTCGAGCAAAAGCGTGTCTCCAACCCGCACGACCAGATCGTCAAGCTGCCGGCCGATGTTCTGGTTGCGCCGGTGAACGGCCAGCGGATAGACGCCGTAGCGCCGCCGCAGACGCAAAGCACCGAGCGAACGCCCCACCATGCGCGCGCCGGGAGTGATCAGCACCTCCACCGTCTCCGTGCGCACCGAGGACAGCTTGTCGACCGCCCGGAGATCCTTGTTCTCCTGCAGGCTCAAGAGCTCGGACATCGCCGTGCGCAAAACCACCCTGTCTCCCGCCGCGAGTGTGACGCCGCGCATGTCGCGCCGCAAGGACGCATCCCCGCGCAAGACGTCGACCACGCGCACCCCGTCCCGGCGGAAGATATCGACCTCTTGCACCGGCTGGTCGATCAGCGCGGAGCCCTCGGGAATGGCGACCTCGGTGAAGAATTTCATCCGGGACTTGTCGGACAGGACATTGGCCATGCTGTCCCGTTCGGGCAGCAGCCGTGGCGCGATGTAGCGCAAGTAGAGCCCGCCCCAGGCCACAAGGAAGATCGCGAGGGGTGTCACCTCGAAGATCGTGAAGGCGGCGAGCCCCTCCGCGCGCGCGACACCATCGACGAGCAAGTTGGTCGAGGTGCCGATCAACGTGAGTGTCCCGCCGAGAATGGCGGCATAAGACAACGGGATCAGGAGCTTGGAGGCCGATTGCCCGAGCGTCCGCGCCAACTGCACGACAACCGGAATCATCACGACCACCACCGGCGTGTTCGATACCACCGCAGACGCCACGACAACGAACCCGAGAAGCGCGGCCACCGCGCGGCGCGGGCTCGCCTCGGCCTGCGCCTGGGCAAAGTGCGTCAGCCAGTCGAGCGCGCCTGTGCGCACCAACGCGCCCATCACCAGAAACATCGCCGCAATCGTCCAGGGTGCGGGGTTCGAAAGCACCTCCAGTGCATCGGCATAAGGCAGGACGCCCGTGGCCATCAGTACAGAGACCCCGCCAATCGCCGTTACCTCTGCCGGGAACGCTTCGCGCAGGAAAAGGACAAACATTGCCGCGACGACGCCGAGCGCAATGAAGGCATCCGCCTGCGGTCCGAAGTCTAAGAATTCCATGGGCGCTCCAATTGGGGCGGCGTCGCGCCGTGCCCTCCTTGCCTAGCATGGGGGCCGTGTCGCGCAAGCACGGTGTCAGCCCGATGTCGCGCGGCGTGGTTGAACAAGGAAGAGCCCGGCGAACATGAAGCTCATCGCGATCCAGAAGCTCGCGCCATAGGTCTCCCCCAGAAACAACATCGCCCACATCACGCCGAAGCCCGTCACAAGGTAGCTGACCTGTGCGGCAAAGACCGCGCCCGCACGCCCCACCATCCAGACATAGGCCGCGTAGACGACCGCGTGGATCGCCGATGAGAGAACGATGGCCGCATCCGGCGCTCCGTAGGGCGGAAGCGGATTGATCCATGTTCCCGTCGCCAGGGCCATCGGTGCCGAGAGGACAGCGCCCACGATCGACGCTCCGAACAGGAGCTGTACGGGGTCGAGCCCCGCCGTGCCGTAGCGCGCGACGTAGTTGCCCTCGAACGCATAGAGCGCCGGGGCCACAAGTGCGAGAGGCAGCCAAACCGCGAAACTGAGCGCGGGGGCGCCGGATCCCGTCAGCCATGCCTGCGCAGGCAAGGCCAGGATCGCAACGCCGAGCAGCCCAAGCATCAGCCCGAGGAACCGGGGCCAGCGGAACCGGTCGATCCCCCATGCCAGCGCGATCGGAAACGCAAAGAGCGGGACCATCGAGAGCACGATCGAAAGCCACCCGGAAGGCAGATGCCGCGCCGCCTCGTAGGACGCCGCATTCGGGATGAGCGTGCCGATCAGGGCGATGATCGTGTAGAGCCGCAGCGCCCGGCGGTCTGACCGGACAGGCATGCCGCGAACCCACAGGATCGCTCCGAGAATGACGGCGCCGAGGGCAAGCTGCCAGAAGACGATACCGATGTGGCGGTACCCCTCGGAGACAGCGATCTTGGCCAGGGGCTGCGTCGCTCCCCAGCCCGCGCCGAGGAGCACGAGAAGGGCGGCCAACAGGCTCCATTCGCGCCAGGGCGACACTGCCTGAACGGGGCTATCGCCGCTCATCGTCCTTGCTGGCTCATCGGCATGACAAGGTCCGCCTGCGCGCCAAAGAGCAGAAGCTTTGGCAGCAAACGCGCGCAATTCGCATGCCGCTGGGCCTCATGGAACGGTCGGTTCCGCGACAGGCGCGGGCCCGGATTGTGCAAGCCGCCCCCCCTGGCGCACCATCTCGACGCGCGTGGTGCGCCCGGAGGCATCGTCGATCTCCGCATAGAGACCACAGAGCGTGGCATCCCCCGTCGCGGGCTCGAAACGCCCCTTCTGCATGCCTGTCACGAAACGGCGCATCGGCTCGGTCTTGTCCATCCCGATCACGCTGTCATAGGCGCCGCACATCCCCGCATCCGAAAGATACCCCGTGCCGCCATTCAGGACCTGCGCGTCGCCGGTCGGTACATGGGTATGCGTGCCGACCACGACACTGGCCCGCCCATCGCAGAAGTGTCCCATCGCCATCTTCTCGGACGTCGCCTCACAATGCACGTCGATCAACGTCGCCTGAACCTGGCCGCCCCGTGGATGCGCCTTCAGAAGGGCGTCCAGCGCGGAAAACGGATCGTCGAAGGGCCGCTTCATGAAGACCTGGCCAAGCACTTGCGCCACAAGAATACGAGCCCCGCCAGGAACTTCGAAGACCCGCGCCCCGCGGCCCGGTGCCCCTTTGGCATAGTTCATCGGGCGCAGGATCCGCGGTTCCTTCTCGATGAATTGCAGCATCTCGGGCCGGTCGAACGCGTGATCTCCGAGGGTCAGACAATCCGCGCCCGCCGCCAACAGTTCCTTGGCATGGGCCTCGGAGAGGCCATTCCCAGAGGTCGTGTTCTCGGCATTCACCACGATAAAATCGAGCGCCCACGCGGCGCGCAGGCCGGCCAGCTTGTCCGCAATGGCCGAGCGCCCGGCGCGGCCCACAACATCGCCCAGAAATAATAGTCGCATAACTTGGGCCTAGTGCGCCTCCACCCTGCCGACAAGCACGGTGCAGACATTTCACGCCGCAGGCGTCACGCCAATGGTCGCAGGCTGCACCCGGCGCGTCGCCTGCTACTTCAGAAGCGCGCTTTCCGTGACGATCTCATCGAGCGGCTCGTCGGTCGGCTCGATGGCCAGACGTTCGACGCCCTGAGCCGCATAGGCAAACCCGGTGGCTCGAACCCGCCGTTCCGCGCGCAGGGCCGCGAGCGTCCTGTCATAGAACCCGCCACCGTATCCGAGGCGGTATAGCCCGGCATCGAAAGCGACCATCGGAACGATGAGAATATCGGGAACGAGGGCCGCGCCATCAGCCGGGATCATGACGCGAAAGGGCCCTTCCACCAGCGCGCAGCCTGGCCGCCATGCGCGGAAGCTCAGGGGCAGCCCGGGCCCTTCGACAACCGGCACGCAGATCCGGTTCGCGGCGGAAAGGCGCGTCATGGCGGGAAGTGGGTCTGCCTCCGTCCGGATCGGAAGATAGCCGGCAATCACGTGCCCGGAGATCCCATCCGTCGCCGCGCACAAGGCATCCGACGCCGCCTCCCGGTGGCGCGCATGGGCATCCTTGCGGCGCTGAAACGCTGCCTTGCGGGCCAGCGCCTTCTCTTCGGTCATGTCAGAATTCGTCATCAGAGCAGCACCATGACCCCAAGTCCGAGAAACGCGAAAAAGCCTACGACGTCCGTCACGGTGGTCACGAACGTCCCCGATGCCAGAGCGGGATCAACACCCGCCCGCTCCAATGCAACGGGGATCAGAATACCCGCGAGCGCGGCGGCCCCCAGATTTATGACCATCGCCGCGGCGATCACAAAACCAAGGCGCGGGTCTGAGAACCAGAGCATGGCGATGATCCCCATCACCACGGCGAAGACGACGCCGTTGATCAGCCCAACGGCGATCTCGCGCATCACAACGCGCTGCAGGTTCGCGCCTGTCAGGTCTTTCGTGGCAAGCGCGCGCACGGCAACGGTCAGCGACTGCGTCCCGGCATTTCCGCCCATGGACGCCACGATCGGCATCAGGATCGCCAGCGCCACGATCTGGGCGAGCGCCTCGTCAAAGAGGCCGATCACCAGAGACGCGAGGATCGCCGTTCCGAGGTTCACCGCAAGCCACGGAAGCCGCCGCTTGACCGTTTCGCTCACCTTGTCCGCCAACGAGCTTTCATCGGATACGCCCGCAAGGCGCAGGATGTCCTCCTCATGCTCTTCGTCGAGCACAGCCATCGCGTCATCTATGGTGATGGCACCGACAAGCCGTTCATCCTCATCGACAACGGGCAAGGTGATCAGATGGTACTGATTGAAAGCGTAAGCGACCTCGCTTTCCGGCTTGTCCACCGGCACGGTCCGAAACGACGGCTCGGTGATGTCCTTCAGCGGCACCTCGCGCTTCGAGATCAGAATGCGCGATAGCATGGCGTAGCCGACCGGGCGCATTTTCGGATCGACCAGCACCACGTGATAAAACTGCTCGGGCAAATGCAGATCGTCGCCGTGGCGCAGCGCATCGATCGCGTCCCCGACCGTCCAGTGTTCGGGGGCGCGGACAACCTCGCGCTGCATCAATCGTCCGGCGGAATACTCGGGGTAAGACAACGCCTCCCGGATCGCCATACGGCGCGCGGGCGTGAGCGCCCCGAGCAGGCGCACTTGCTCCTCGGGCTCCAGATCCTCGAGCAGATCGACGACATCGTCACTATCGAGATCCCGCACTGCTTCGCCGACGACCTCGGGGGGCAGCGCTTCGATCACCTCCGCCCGGATAGACTCGTCGAGATCCGTCAGAACGTCGCCGTCGATCTCGCGGCCCCACAGGGCGATCAGACGGGCGCGCAGGCCTTCGCCGAGTTGCTCGATCAGGTCGGCGATGTCGGCCGGGTGCAGACCCTCGAGAAGCTCCGCCACCCGCCGGGGATCTTCGCCCCGAATGGCTGTCAGGATCTGGTCGACCGTTTCGGGGGGCAATGCGTAGGCGTCATCTTCACGCACGTCGCTGTCGGGCTGTACAGGCGGCGGATCGCGTTGGGGCGCCAGCGGTTGATCTCGGTCGGCGGGCATGGGCGCCTCCTGATTGCCGTTGGCGCGAAGATAGGCGGACAGCAGCAGGACGCAACCGGAATGGCGTGGATTTACGCTGCCCCGGCGCCCCCCTAGGGTACACCCATGAGCGACGTAACTCTCCTCCTCGGGCAGATCCTGATCTTCGATGCCAATCCGTTCGAGACGCCCCCCGACCACGCCGCACGTTATGAGCGAAAGGGCGCCGTCGCGGTGCGCGGCGGGCAGATCGTGGGGTGCGGCAGTGCCGATGATCTGATCGCGGCCCATCCCGATGCCAGCCGGATCGACTATGGCGAGGCGTTGCTCTTGCCCGGATTCGTCGATGCCCACGCGCACTACCCGCAAACGGCGATCATCGCGAGCTGGGGAAAACGCCTCATCGACTGGCTCAACGAGTACACCTTTCCCGAAGAGATGCGCTTTGGGGATCCGGCCTATGCCCGCGCGCAAGCCGACACATATCTCGATCTGCTTGCGGCCCACGGCACCACGACGGTCGCGAGCTTCTGCACGATCCATCCCGGGTCTGTCGATGCGCTGTTCGAGGCCGCTGCTGCGCGCGGCATGGCGGTGACGGCGGGACGCACCTGCATGGATCGCAATGCGCCGGAGGGTCTGCGGGACACCGCGCAATCAGCCTACGACGAGAGCGCGTCCCTGATCGAACGGTGGCACGGTGTTGGGCGGGCGGCCTACGCGATCACGCCGCGCTTCACGCCGACATCTACGCCAGAGCAGCTCGAAGCGCTCGGGGCGCTCTGGGCCGCGCATCCGACATGCGCGATGCAGACGCATCTCAGCGAGCAGACCGACGAGCTCGATTGGGTCGCGCGGCTCCATCCAGAGGCCCGCGACTACCTCGACACCTATGAAGCGCACGGGCTCATCGGCCCCGGCGCGCTGTTTGGCCATGCGATCTGGCTGACCGAGCGCGAGCGCGCGCGCCTCGCCGAAGCCGGCGCCTCTGTCGTGCATTGCCCGACCTCGAACACGTTCATCGGCTCTGGCCTCTTCGACACGGCGCGCGCCGTTCGGGGCGGGATCGGGGTTGGCCTCGCAACGGATACAGGCGGTGGGTCGTCATTCTCGATGCTGCGCACCATGGCCGCCGCCTACGAGATCGGGCAGCTCTCGGGCACCGCGCTGCATCCTGCGGAGCTATTGTGGCTCGCAACGGAAGGATCGGCACGTGCGTTGCGCCGCGAGGCCGAGATCGGGACCTTCGCTGTCGGATCCGCCGCAGACCTCGTGGTGCTAGACTTGTCGTCCACGCCCGCCATCGCACAGCGCGCCGCGCGCGCGGACACCATCTGGGAGGCGGTCTTCCCCACGATCATGATGGGCGATGACCGGGCCGTGCTCACAACATGGGTCGGCGGGCAGGCGCTTCTCTAAAGGGCGTCTGCGCCTTGCGGCAGCCGGGGCGGCGCGACAGAAAGGCCCCGCCCTAGGCGCTGTTCAAGAGTTCCAACGCAGCGGCGTGCAGTGTGGCATTGGCGGCTGCGATGACGCGTCCGCCGCCATCCGCCCGGCCACCCTCCCAATTGGTGACGATGCCTCCGGCCGCTTCGATCACGGCAATCGGGGCGCAGACGTCGTAGGAATAGAGCCCTGCCTCGATCACCAGGTCGACACCGCCCACCGCAACAAGCCCATAGGCATAGCAATCCATCCCGTAGCGCGTGAGCTTCACTTTCGACGCGACGCGCTGGAAGGCCCTGCGCTCCGCCTCGGTGCCGATCTCCGGGAACGTCGTGCACAACAGCGCTTCGTCGAGCGACGTCGTGGTGCGGGTCGCCAGCGGCCGGACATCGTCGCCGCGCAGCAGCTCGGCGCGGCCAAGCCCGCCACACCAGCGCTCGCCCGTATAGGGTTGGTCAATCACGCCGAGGATCGGGCCATTTGCATTGCACAGGGCGATGAGCGTGCCCCAGGTGGGCGCTCCGATCAGGTAGGCACGCGTGCCGTCGATCGGATCCAGTACCCAGGTCAGACCGCTTGTGCCGGCGCTTTGCCCCATCTCCTCCCCGAGGATCGAATCCTCGGGCCGGTGGGTTGCCAGAACTGCGCGCATCGCCGCCTCGGACGCGCGATCCGCTCGGGTCACAGGATCGAATGCGGCGGTCTTGGCGAGCTTGTTCTCGACATCGAGGGTCGCGGAACGGAACAGTGGAAGCGTTTCAGCCCGCGCTGCGTCCGCGAGAGCGTGTGCGACGTGCACGAGGCCGGCCGCCGCATCAGGGGAAACGTTCGTGACTTCCACAGGCCCGCTCCTTCAGTTGGAGCGGTCCAATCCTAAATTCGCACCGTGGTCAACCGCCGGCGCCGCGGTCGGACATTGGCCTATCCGATGCCGCCTACGTGGCAGGGGGCTTTCAAGCAGCGTCGCTCAGAACGCGGGCCAGATCGAACAGGCGGCGGCGCTGATGCTCCGGGATAGAGTAGTAGGACCGGACGAGCTCCATGGCTTCCTTGTCGGCCATCATGTCACGCTGCGCGGCGGCCTCTTCGCTCTCGGCTTCGAGCCCTTCGAAGAAGAACGCAACCGGCACGCCCAATGCATCCGCGATGTCCCAAAGCCGAGATGCGCTGATCCTGTTCATCCCGGTTTCATACTTCTGGATCTGCTGGAACTTGATCCCAACCTTTTCCGCAAGCTGCTGTTGCGTCATACCGACCATCCAACGACGGTGGCGTACCCTCTTTCCAACGTGGACATCTACTGGATGAGACATCTCTACTCCCTACGCGTGTTTCATAAGATATGTAGCAAGTTGCGTACCAAAACCGAGGAAGTCTCCTTACATTTCATTTTTAGCCTACACCCCTTTTGTTTTCGGGCAGTTGACGAGCGTGCGACTTCGAACCGAAACCGATTGAGCCGAACGGGCCGAAAATCACCTTACGATTGTGCAGCTCGGGCACCATTTCTTTGCAAGATGCAATGGCCGACTACGAGAACATCGCAAAATGCAAATAGTCTCGAACAACGGCCTCCCGACTACGCCTAGGAACGTGGAACTCCATGACGTTATCACAGAACATTCGGCAATGGCAGGCTGACGATGTCGCTGGCCCGCTGGAACTGAAGCAGGTCTCCCTACCCGCCCCCGGGCCCGGCGAGGTCAGGATCCGCGTCGCGGCCTGTGGCCTCAACTTTGCCGACACGCTCATGCTCGAAGAGCGCTACCAGGAGAAGCCTCCCTGGCCGCTCGTGCTGGGTATGGAGGTCTCCGGCATTGTCGAAGCAGTGGGAGCCGGGGTCACCGCCCCCGCCGTTGGATCCCGCGTCGCGGCGTTCGCTGGCCACGGCGGCTTGTCTGAGGCGATCTGTCTGCCGGCTGGGGCGTGCATCGCGCTGCCCAAGTCGGTGGACATGGCGGCGGGGGCGGCGTTCCAGGTGGTTTACGGCACCGCACACCTCGCGTTGTCGCGCCGCGCCGCGCTGCGCCCCGGCGAGCGCCTCGTCGTTACCGGAGCCGCGGGCGGCACGGGGCTTGCCACTGTACAAGTCGGGGCCGCGATGGGGGCTGAGGTGGTTGCAATCGCCTGCGGCACGGAAAAGCTCGATCTTGCCAAGCGCGCCGGTGCGGCCCACGGCATCGATGCCTCCGCCAGTGACATTCGCTCCCGGATCAAGGCGCTCGGCGGGGCCGATGTGGTTGTCGACACCGTTGGCGCACCACTCTGGGACGAGTTGCTCCGCGCGGCCAACCCCGAAGCGCGGCTCTTTCCGATCGGGTTCGCCGGGGGAGAGGTCCCCCGGATCAAGGCCAACCACTTGCTGGTCAAGAACCTGTCCGTCCTCGGGTTCTATTGGGGCGGCTACCTCCGTTTTGCTCCGGCAGCCCTCCACCAAAGCCTCGCGCACGTCCTCGACTGGATCTCGACGGGAAAGCTGGAGGTTCAGGTCAGCGCCCGCTATCCCTTTGATCAGGCGGATAAAGCGCTTGCTGTAATCCGGAGACGGGAAGCCCGCGGGAAGATCGTGGTCACGACCGAAGACAGCGCCGGTACCTAGGCAGCGCGCAGGCGCTCCTGCCCGTAGACATCGCGGATCATATCCGCGAGCGCGCGCTCTGCCGGCCCTTGTGCCAGCTCGGAGACATAGAGGTTCACCTTGTAGGTCTTGAGGTCGGGCAATGCGCCTGCGTGGGACACAGGTTCCGTCTGCGGAGGCTCGGCCCCCTCCAGAACCGCGGAGATTGCCATGTCGGCGCTGACGGTCGCTTCGATTGTCCGCCCACTGTCGGATTCAACAGCCATTTCCCAACTGAGCGATGCTTGATCAAGGCTCCGCAGCGCGGCCGTCCGGAAGACGCAGTGCCGCTCGAATGCGAGGCGCAACGGACGGCTCCGCCAAACCTGCCCACCCGGCGCCCCGATCCAAACGAGCTGCCGCTCTGCAAGCGTTTCGCCCCCGGCCTCGACGTCTTCCTCGGTGGTCAGGATCATGGCGCACTCACCGCGCACGAACGTGTCGCGCAAGGAAGTTGTCCAGGAAGACAGGAGGTTGACACGCATGCGCGGAAAATCCGCCGCGAACCGGCGCATGACCTGCGGGATGAAAGGATAGACGATATCATGCGGGACGCCGAGCGTGATTTCACCCTCGTATTCCTGCGCCGTCATGCGCCCCACCACCTCGTCATTGAGCGCGAGGATACGCCGCGCGTAAGATAACAGCTGATCGCCCTCGGCGGTCAGGGCGATACCGCGACCCGAGCGATCGAAGAGCGATAGCCCCAAGCTCTCCTCCAAACGCTTCATCTGCATCGACACGGCGGATTGCGTCAGGTTGAGGCCGCTCGCGGCGCGCGTGACGCCCCCGGTCTGCGCTACAGCTACGAAGGACCGCAGAGCGGTCATGTCAAGATTGCGGCGCATGGCCCCTCCATCAAAGAACGTGATGCATCACTTCAAAATCATTCGTTTTACATATTGCCCCAAAACACCCAGATAGATCAAGCAAGTTGATCGAAGAACCCATCAGCACAACGAATACAGAACATTCGCTGCGCTGCAGCAGAAAGGGAAGCACCCATGTCCACCCGCATCCATCACGCGCCCCTTGCGCTGGCCAAGAAGCCTCTGCGCCGCCCGAGGATGTCCTCGCTGATGTCGCTCCTCGGCCTCGCCCGGCAACGGCGCGCACTCGCCGAACTCGACAGCAAGGCACTCAATGACATCGGATTGACGCGCGAGGCGGCATTGCGCGAAGCAGAGCGTCCGATCTGGGACGTCCCAACCTATTGGTCTAACAAGATTTGACCGACCGGCAAGCGGCCCGGGCCGACGTGGCCGCTTGTCATCGCTCTTGCCCTCAATCGCTACGCTCCGCGTACGCCCGTCCGCCCGCTCCCGCGCGGCGTGGGCCTTCGTGGACCCGCGCATTCGCGCCTCCGAGCGAGCGTCTTTCCTGGCATCTACCCAAAATGATGTAGATGGGATGAAGCTTTTGAAGAGAACCGCCTTGAAACGGCGGGGGCGCTCTACGATATTATGCCCAGAAGCGCCTCGCCTCAATGGCGGGTCCGTCCGAGTGGGCGGGTATGCGCGGATGGATATGGAGGTATGAATGGCTGAATACCAGACGGCGCGGCAGCCCGGTTATGCCGGCGTCCGCACCGCAGAGATCGACGCGGGCCTGCGCGCGCACATGAGCAAGGTCTACGGCACGATGTCCGTGGGCATGTTGATCACCGGCGCCGCTGCGTGGGCGATTTCGGGACTGTCCGTGAACGCGGATGGCACGCTGACCGGCCTTGGGATGGCGATCTACGCCTCCCCGCTGCAATGGGTGATCATGTTCGCACCGCTGATCTTCGTGTTCGGCTTCGCGGCAATGGTCAACCGTATGTCGGCCGCAGCGGCACAGCTTACGTTCTACGGATTTGCTGCCGTCATGGGCCTGTCGCTCAGCTCGATCTTCCTCGTCTACACGACCTATTCGATCACCCAGATCTTCCTGATCACCGCGATCGCCTTTGCTGGTCTCTCCATCTGGGGTTACACCACGAAGAAGGACATTTCGGGATGGGGCGCGTTCCTCATCATGGGTGTGATCGGCTTGATCGTGGCGTCGATCGTAAACATCTTCCTCGCCTCTCCCGCGATGATGTTCGCAATTTCCGCGATTGGCGTTCTGATCTTCGCGGGCCTCACGGCTTACGACACGCAGCGCATCAAGAACGAGTACGTTCAGTTCGCCGCGATGGGCGATCAGGAGTGGCTCGGGAAAGCCGCGATCATGGGCGCGCTGTCGCTCTACCTGAACTTCATCAACATGTTCATGATGCTGCTGAGCCTCTTCGGCCAGCGCGAGTGATCTCGTCCGCTATTTGAACAAAGAAAGGCCGGGCCCAGCGCCCGGCCTTTTTCGTTGTGCGCCCAGAGCGTGCGTTCTCTAAGCGATCCAGTCGCGCCGAAGTCAGGCCGTCCTCACCATCCGAACGGCCGGAAACGTGATACCCTCGGCCAGCGGGATCGTCACCGGGCCGACCTCGACAAAGCCCATGGCCCGGTAGAACGGGACAGCCGTGAAGGTTGCAAGGCAGTTGTACCCGGTGATCCCCGCCGCGTCTGCCGTCCGGAAGATGACGTCAAACAAAGCGCGCCCGATACCCCGTCGAACACAGGCGGGATCCGTCACGACGTGCCGGATCTCCGCCGTCTCACGCCGACGGGCAGAGCGGGTCCAGCCGCCCGCTGCGAGCGCCCGGCCATAGCCATCGTCTGCCATGAAATACGTGCCACAGGAGACAAGCTCGGGCCGGGCCCGAGAGATGATCGGTACCGCCGTGACCATCAAAGACGGCGGGTAATCCGGCTTCAGCAACACCGGGTAGCTGCGGGCCAGCAGCGCATCGACTGCCGCGAAGTCTGCTGAGGTCGTCGGACGAATGGTGATGGTCTTGCTCATCTGCCCCTCCGGACGATGAAAACGAAACGAGCCGCGCCCGGGGAGGGCGCGGCTCGTTTAGGACCAATTCCGGAAGATCGTTACTTGATCTTGCCTTCCTTGTACTCGACGTGCTTGCGCGCCACCGGGTCGTACTTCCGTACTACCATCTTTTCCGTCATGGTGCGGGCATTCTTCTTGGTCACGTAGAAGTGGCCCGTCCCGGCGGTCGAATTGAGTCGAATCTTGATCGTCGTCGGTTTTGCCATTTTCGTTCTCCTCGCCCGGGACGCGCGCAGAGCTGCAGGCCGCAGACCGGGGTAAAATTCTTGAAGCCTGCCTTCTAAGCACCAGCCACCCGGAGTCAAGCACTCCCTGCATCGGCAGCGGCACTTCTCATGCGGTCAGTCCGGTCCGCCGGACCCTTGAGAGCGATACGCCATTCTGCAAGGATCTTTCCGGCGGATGCAAGGAAGCACTCCCCGCGCGACCAGAGTACGGACCTGATCGCAGCGACGCGGACCGCCTATTGCGTCTCCACGGCATCGAGCCGATCCACGAGAGCCTGACAGGTGAGCATCAGCACGCGACGCAACTCCGGGCCGGAATTGTCATAGACCCGCGCGGAGAGCACCGCTTGTTTCGAGTATGCGTTCGCAAAGTCGTAGTCCCCGATCGATTGCTCGATCCCGGCAAAGAAGAGCCGCCCTTCCTCGTAGAACGGGCAGAGCGATCCAAGCTCTGGCAGGGTAGTTGCCTCGGCAGAGACGAGCTTGCGCATGAGCGTCTGAGCCTCGCTTGCATGAACTGCACCGGTGCTCAGTGCGATGGCCGCCAGGGCTGCTAGTGCTCTCTTCACAATCCGTACTCCTTGATTGGACCTGCCGATCGGATTTCAGGCCCGAACGCTCTGCGCGGCTCGCAACGGGCCACGCCTTCTTCATTGTGCGAGAATTGGGCGCGGCCTGCAATCCGGCCCGCACCCGGACCCGCGGCAGAGCCGCATTGTGGCACCGCGCGCCCTCGTGCCGGAGCGTTCTGCCAAGGTCTGTAGTGCGCGGATGGCCTGTAAGCCGGATTCTGTCCAGGCCGCGCCCCTTTCGGAGCGGGGCCCTGGGCGACCATTCCTCTTGGCCCGCCATTGCTGACGGGCTCCAGCTGCCAACCCGATCTCTCAAGGGCTGGAGCGGCCCCGGGCCGCGAACGACCCTGCGGAGATCCTATTCGGCATTGCTCCCGGTGGGGCTTGCCATGCCAGCCCCGTTGCCGGAGCCGCGGTGGGCTCTTACCCCACCGTTTCACCCTGACCCGTGCCCGAAGGCGGCGGGCGGACTGTTCTCTGTGGCGCTTTCCGTCGGCTTGCGCCGCCCGGGCGTTACCCGGCACCGTTGCTCCATGGAGTCCGGACTTTCCTCGCGCGCCACAGGGGCGCCCGCGGCCACCCAGCCATCCGCGCGGCCTCGCGATAGGCGCGTGGGCGCTCCGCGTCAACTCGGTACCGACAGGTGGAGGGACTCTCAGCCCGCTGGCTGGTCGCAGTGTCGGTGCAACGCCGCGAGGAGACGCCGGTCTCTCGCATCGGGCGCGCCAGAAACCCCCGGCCGAAACCGGGACCGGAAGGCTGCAAGGCGAACCTCTGCCGGGGTATCTGCGGTGTATCCGGCCTGCCGGAGCAAGACATCGAAATCCGCTGCTTTCTCTTCCTCGGCCTCTGCCGCTCCCCCTGCCCCATCGGGCCACACGCTCAGCCCCTGTCGCGCCAGGCGGCACCAATCGAACCGTGGGCCCGGATCGATCTTTCGCCCCGGCGCAAGGTCCGAGTGACCGATCACACCGACAGGGGAGATCGGCCAGCGGGACAGCAAATCGCGCAGCACGCGTTCGAGGCTGGCCATGGCAGGCTCAGAGAAGGGCGCATCACCGGGATTGTCGATCTCGATCCCGATGGAGGCGGAGTTGACGTCCTCCAAAGTATGCCAACGCCCGGCGCCCGCGTGCCAGGCGCGATCTCGTTCGTCGACCAGCTGCCATAGGTCTCCGTTGCGGGCGATAAGGTAGTGCGCAGAGACCTGGGCTTCGGCTGCGCACATCCACGCGCGCGCGGCCTCCGCAGAGGCCATGGCGGTGTAGTGCACCACGACGAGCGTCGGGTCTTGCTCAGGGCGCCGTGTACCGAAGTTCGGCGATGGGGACCACTCAGCCCCCGCCACCCCCACTACTGACACGCGATACCGCCTTGCTCAGAGGCCCACGCCGCAAAGCCCGCGCCGCTTGCGTCGCTAACCGCGCGCGGCACGGAAGGGCTCGGGCGACCACGTGCAGGCAAATCCATCTCCATCCGGGTCAAGGCCCAGCTTGTCCTTTTCGGGCCCACCGGCTTCGAGGAAGGCGCGCTGCGCAAGATCCGCACCGGGGTAGCGCCGACAGAGCCGGGAGGCTCGCATCTCGGAGGACAGGAAACGGCGGTAACGCGTCTCACCCACGGAATGCCGGGTCCCGAGGGCGAACGCTGCAATGTCCGTACGTGTCGGCGCAGCCGCCCCAGCCAGGGGCTGCCCCCCGGAAACAGGCAGCGGCGCGGCTGCCCGTGCGGTGGCATTCGGCGCGCCCGGCGATGCCGTGGCGCCAAGCATGGGCACCGGAGCCCCGCCCTGCGGTTGGATCGGACTGGGCGGAGCCCCCGGCCCGGGCGCCTGTGGGCCGGGCGCCGCCACGCCAAGGGCTCCCCCGGCAGGGGCACCGGGAAACGCCGCACTGCCCGCGCTGGCGCCGATCCCCGCCGCAGCAAGATCCGCGCTCGATACCCCGGTTCCGGCGCTTCCGCCGAGGGGCACGCCAGCGGGCAAGGGCGAGGGCTGCACGACCGCGGATTGGGGTGCTGCGGGGGCGCCGAGCGATGTTCCGTATTGAGAGAAGCCCGGGCTTGCATCCCGCTCTGTGACGTCGGTGGTTGCACAGCCCAAGAGGACCGCGCAGCTCGTTATGGCCACGCACACGTGTCTCAGTGCCATCGGATTGTCCTGTCCGTCGGTTTTGTCTACTCGTCTTTTGCCGCGCAGATTAGCACAGCCGAGAACGCCGCGCTATTGCGGGGCGACAACGACCGGCTGCAAAATCGGATCGACCGCGCTCGGCTGAGGGCCGTAGATCTGGCGCGTTCCAGCAGGCCAGCGCTGCCACACCCGCAGCTGAGGCTCTACGTTGACGCCACCGGCCACAAGCTCGTCCCGGCCGATTTCGGATCCGTTGGGATAGTAGTGCGGCTGCGGCCCGCCCGTATCCTCGGGCGGCAGCGAGATCGGCGTCTGGAGCTGCAGATCTCGCGACAACTCGCGGCGCTTTTCTTCGGGCACATCGATCGTCTTCAACTCGGCCGGACGTGCGGTAGCGCTGGAATTCACGGCGGATTGCGGCTCACTCGCACAGGCAGCAAGCGCTGCGAGGGCAAGGGTGACCACAGACACTCGAGCAAGGGACGGCAGAGGCATGGTGTTTGGCTCCGATCAGCGCACGTGGTGAGACGCTACCACCACTTTTCCGGTCTGGAAACGAAGCCTGCGGCATTCTCCAGCGCGGCGGCGCAATCGAGCAACGCTCCCTCTTCCCAAGGCTGGCCGATGAGCTGAAGCCCGAGCGGGAGCCCCTGCCCGTCCAACCCGGTGGGTACGGCGATACCCGGCAACCCGGCGAGGTTGACCGTGACGGTAAAAACATCGTTGAGGTACATCTTGACCGGGTCGGCATCGTCCATTCCGCCAAGCGGGAACGAGGCAGAGGGGGTCGCAGGCGTCAGGATCGCATCGACCCCGGCCGCAAACACCTCTTCGAAGTCGCGCTTGATGAGCGCGCGCACCTTGCGGGCACGGTTGTAATAGGCGTCGTAGAACCCTGCCGAGAGCACATACGTTCCGACCATGACCCGGCGCTGCACCTCGTGGCCAAAGCCCTCGGCGCGGGTCTTCTCGTAGAGATCCACGATGCCGTCGCCCTGCTCCAGCCGTGCGCGATGCCCAAAGCGGACCCCGTCATAGCGTGCGAGGTTCGACGACGCCTCGGCCGGTGCGATCACGTAATACGTGGGCAGCGCGTACTTGGTGTGGGGCAGCGAGATATCGACGATCTCGGCGCCCGCGTCGCGCATCATCTCGGCGCCTTTGGCCCAGAGGTCTTCGATTTCCTGTGGCATGCCCTCCATGCGGTATTCCTTGGGGATGCCGATCTTCTTGCCGCGGACGTCTCCGGTGAGAGCGGCCTCGAAATTGGGCACCGCCAGATCCGCCGACGTGCTGTCCTTGGGGTCGTGCCCGGCCATGGCTTCAAGCATGATAGCTGCATCACGCACGCTGCGCACCATGGGCCCAGCCTGATCGAGTGACGAGGCAAAGGCGACAATGCCCCAGCGCGAGACACGCCCGTAGGTGGGCTTGAGGCCCACGATGCCCGTGAAGGCGGCGGGCTGACGGATCGAGCCGCCGGTATCCGTCCCGGTTGCGGCAGGGCAGAGACGCGCCGCAACCGCCGCCGCCGAACCGCCGGACGATCCACCCGGGGTCAGCTCGGCGTTGCCACCGCGGGTGCGCCAGGGGCTGACGGCATTGCCATAGGTCGACGTTTCGTTCGACGAGCCCATGGCAAACTCGTCCATGTTGAGCTTGCCCAGCATCACCGCGCCCGCGCGCCAGAGCTGCGCGGTAACGGTGCTTTCGTATTCGGGCTTGAACCCCTCGAGGATCCGCGAGGCCGCCTGGCTCGGAACACCCTGGGTACAGAAGAGATCCTTGACCCCGACAGGGATGCCGCACATCGCCGGTGCGTCACCAGCGGCCAGCCGGGCCTCCGCGGCCTGCGCCTGCTCCATCGCTATCTCGGGCGTGTGATGCACGAACGCGTTCAGCGCCCCCGCCGCGTCGGCACGGGCCAGACACGCCTCCGCCAGAGCTGTGGGCGACGTGTCGCCTGCGCGCATCGCGTCGCGTGCTTCGGCAATCGTCAGGTCGGCAAGATCGTCAGACATCTTATTCCACCACCTTCGGCACCGCGAAGAAGCCCTCGCGGGCATCGGGCGCGTTCTTCAAGATCTTGTCCGGATAGCCGCCATCGGTGACGCCATCTTCACGCCGTTTCAAGCGCATCGGGGTCACCGAGGTCATCGGCTCGACGCCGTCTACATCGACCTCGCCGAGCTGCTCGATAAAGCCCAGGATCGCATTGAATTCCTGCGCAAGCGCAGGCAGGTGCGCCTCGTCCACGCGGATACGTGCAAGCTTTGCAACCTTCCGCGCCGTCTCAATGTCGATGGACATGGGGATGCCTCCATTGCCGACTGGCCGAATACTACGCCGCGCGGTGTAGAGCGTCGCCGCAGCGCCCGCAAGCGCGAGGTCGCCCCGTGCGCGCCGCACTTTTGGGCTTGCAGGAATGACCTATAGTTATATCAATAGGCTCATGCTCGATCCCGCTTCTCCCATTCCTCTCTATCAGCAACTCGTGACAGCGTTGCAGGCGCGTATCGTGTCAGGCGACGTGCAGCCCGGCGATTTCCTGCCGGGCGAGTTGGATCTGACCGAGCAATTCAGCGTTTCCCGCATCACGGCCAAGCGCGCGCTCGATGAGCTGGCCGCCGCCGGGCTCGTCACACGCGCGCGCGGGCGCGGAACCCAGGTTGTGGCGCGGGCGTCGTCGATCCCGACGGCTGTTGACGGTTCCATCGAGGGATGGCTGGAGAATGTCGGCCACATGCAGCGCTCCACCAGCGTGCGCGTGGTCGATGTGACCGAGATGAAGGCGACCGCCACCATTGCCACAGCGCTCGATCTTGACGTGGGCGCTCCCGTTCAAAAGTCGATCCGCGTGCGCATGCTCGACAGTGTCCCCATGTCCTATCTCGAGACGTACCTGCCTGCCGCCATCGCAAAGGGCATCGGCCCGGCGGACCTCGGGGAGACACCGCTCCTGACCCTTCTGGAGCGCGCCGGCCATGACGTTGCCGCGGCCGAACAACGGATCACCGCGAGCTCCGCCACACCCGAAATTGCGCTGGAGCTGAGTGTGACCACCGGCGCAGCGCTCCTGGATGTGCGCCGCACCGTGCGCAATGCCCAAGGGCAGCCGATCCAGCACATCCGCGCCCTCTACCGGCCCGATCTCTATCACATCGACATGTCTCTCTCGCGCGTCGGAGACATGGGCAACCCCCACTGGGCCGCCAACGCGCCGAAGGACCCCTCAACACCATGACAGCAACTCTTGCCGAGAAAATCATCGCCCGCGCCGCAGGGCGGGACAGCGTGACTCCGGGCGAGGTCGTGACCGCGCAGGTCGATCTTGCCATGATCCACGATTCCGGCGGCCCGCGCCGGGTCGAGCCGATCCTGAAAGAGCTTGGCGTCGGGCTCTGGGACAGCTCGAAGGTTGCCCTGATCTCGGATCACTTCGTGCCCGGCGACACCGAAGAGGGGGCCGCCATCCTGCAGCTCACGCGTGCCTGGGCACGCGAGAAGGGCGTCCGCTTCCACGATGGCGAGGGCATCTGCCACGTCGTCCTGCCCGAGAGCGGACAGCTTTCGCCCGGGCAATTCGTCGTTGGCGGTGACAGTCACTCTCCCACCGGAGGCGCCTTCGGGGCGTTCATGTTCGGCATCGGCGCAACCGAAATGGCCGGGGTCCTCGCAACCGGCGAGATCTGGGTCAAGGTGCCGGAGACGATCCTGATCGAGTGGCAAGGCGCGCTGGCGCCCGGCGTGATGGCCAAGGACATCATGCTTGCCCTGTGTGGCCGCCTCGGCATGGATGGCGGGCGCTACCAGGCAGTCGAGTATACCGGCGCGGCGATCCAGGCCCTTGGCATGCAGGAGCGCATGACCCTCGCCAACATGGCCGCCGAGCTTGGCGGGCAGGTTGGCCTGATCGCGCCCGATGCGACGACGGCGGAGTTCCTGCGCAGCGTCGGCGGGACGGTTCCTGACCTCGATGGCCTGCGCACGGATCCGGATGCGACGGTCGCCGAACACCACGTCTTTGATGCGCACACGCTCGTGCCGCAGGTGGCCGCTCCGCACTCGCCAGCCAACGCGATGGACGTCGACGCCGCGGGCACAACCCCGGTCGACGTCGCCTATATCGGCGCCTGCACCGGGGCGAAGTACACCGACCTAGCGGCAGCCGCCTCGATCCTGAAGGGGCAGAAGCTCGCACCGGGTGTCGAACTGCTCGTGGCGCCTTCTTCCAAACGCGATCAGGATCGCGCGGCGGATGAGGGCATCATGGCCGTCTTCGAAGCCGCCGGCGCCCGCGTCCTGCCCAACGCCTGCGGGATCTGCGCGGGCTACGGGACACACCGCCTCGGTGCCGGCGTCACCTGCATCTCTTCCACGGCCCGCAACTTCCGAGGCCGGATGGGCGACAAGGAGAGCCAGGTCTGGCTCGGCTCGCCCCTCACCGTGGCCGCGTCGGCGGTGCGCGGGCGGATCGCAGACCCGAGGGAGATGCTGTAATGGGGCGGATTTTTCTCTTGGGCGATAATGTCGACACCGATCAGCTGGCCCCCGGCCAATACATGCGCGGTGGGATCGAAGCGATTGCCGCCCATTGCCTCGAAGCCACGCGGCCCGATTTCGCCGCCGAGGTACGCCCCGGGGATATCCTTGTCGCGGGTCGCAACTTCGGCGCCGGATCGTCCCGAGAGCAGGCGGCCGAGGCGCTGCGCTTTCATGGCCTCGCGGCTGTTGTCGCGCTGTCGTTCGCCGGGATCTTCTATCGCAACGCCGTCAACCTCGGCCTGCCCGTGCTCGTCGCGCCCTCGCTCGATGGGATCAGTGAGGGCGATCGCGCAACGGTAGACCCCGTTGCCGGGACCCTCCGGCTCGACACCGGACCTGCAATCGAATTGGAACCCATGCCCGAAAACCTGCGCCAGATCATCAATGACGGGGGCCTCGTCGCCCACCTCAAGGCGCGGTTCGCGCAGGAAGGATCGCGATGAGCCTGACAGATCGACTTACCCGGCCGCCCATCCTGCTCGCGCCCGGCGTGTCGGACGCGCTGACTGCCCTGATCGCCGAGCGGGCGGGGGCTGAAGCGCTCTATCTCTCCGGCGCCGCGCTCGCCTATGCGCGCCTTGGCCGACCGGACATCGGCCTTGTCTCGTCCACCGAGGTCACCGACCACATCGCGGCGATCCGGGATCGTACCGAACTGCCCCTGATCGTCGACGCCGATACCGGCTTCGGGAACGCGCTCAACATGCAGCGCACGATGCGCAGCTTCGAGCGCGCCGGGGCCAATGCGCTGCAGATCGAAGACCAGACCCTGCCCAAGCGCTGCGGCCACCTCGACGGCAAGCAACTGGTACCCACGCTGGAGATGGCCGGCAAGATCCGCGCCGCCGCCGATGCCAGAGCAAGCTCCGAGACGCTGATCATCGCGCGCACGGACGGGATTGCCGTCGAGGGGTTCGAGGCCGCACTGGATCGGGGGGACGCCTATCTGGACGCGGGCGCCGACGTGCTCTTCATCGAAGCGCCTCAAAGCCGGGATCAGCTCGAAGGAATCGTGGCGCGCTTCGGGGGGCGGGTCCCGCTCATGGCGAACATGGTCGAAGGGGGCAAGACGCCGATCCAGAGCACGACGGATCTGCAGGCGCTTGGCTTTGCACTCGTGATCTTCCCGGGCGGCATTGTGCGTGCCTTGGCGAAGACCGCCGAGGAGTACTACGCCTCCCTGATGGAAACCGGATCGACGAACGCGTTCCGCGACCGGATGCATGACTTTGCGGGACTCGGGCAAATCCTTGGAACCCGGGACCTGTTGGAAGAAGGCAAAACCTATGGCGATTGATCCTGTCACGCTCGCGATCCTGAAAGGACGCTTCGAGCAAATCGCCGACGAGATGGACGCGACGCTCTTCCGCTCGGCGTTCAACCCGATCATCGCCGAAGCGCACGATGCCTCGCACGGGCTCTATCATGCCGAGACGGGCGAAACGCTGGTGCAGGGCAAATCCGGCCTGCCGATCTTTGTCGGCGTGATGGCGTTTGCGGTGAAGGCGGTGATCGACAAGGCAGCGCGGTCCGGCGGCGTGCACGAAGGCGACGTCTGGATCTTTAACGACCCCTATGACGGCGGCACGCACCTGTCGGATTTCCGGCTCGTGAAGCCTGTCTTCCGCGATGGCGAGCTCTTTTGTTACCTCGCCTCCGTTGGTCACTGGCACGATGTGGGCGGCAATGTTCCGGGCAACTACAACCCGGCAGCGACAGAGAGCTTTCAGGAGGGGATGCTCATTCCGCCGGTGAAGCTCTACGAGCGCGGCGTGTTCCGGCAGGACATCGTCGATATCCTGCAATCCAATTCCCGCCAGCCCGGCTCGCTCTATGGCGATCTCAACGGCCAGATCGGCGCGCTCGACCTGGGCGAGCGGCGCCTGCATGAGCTGCTCGACGAGTACGGCCCCGCCACTGCGCAGGACGCGCTCGGCGCGTTGCGCGACCGCGCGGCAACGATGATGCGCGCGCGGCTCGCCGCCCTGCCGGACGGTACCTATTCGGCTGAGGATTGGCTCGACAACGACGGCATCACCGATACGCCGCTCAAGATCGCGCTCGATCTGACGATCCGCGGTGAGGAGATGGTACTGGACTTCACCCGCTCCGCGCCCGCCTGCGCCGGACCCGTAAATATCTCCCGCTCCACCACGATCGCCGCCTGCTACGTGGCGCTGAAGCACGTCTTCGGCGAGGTCCCCGCGAATGCCGGAGTGCTGGAGCCCGTGTCTTTCGAGATCGGTGCGGACTCGCTCCTGTCTGTCACCGCACCGAAGCCGGTCGGCGGCTACACCGAAACGATCATGCGCCTGATCGACGTTGTCTTTCAGGCCGTCGCGCAGATTGCCCCGGACGAGGCCATGGCCTGTGCCTACGGCACCATCAACGCGCTCTCGCTCGCTGGCCACCGGTCTGACGGGTCGCGTTGGGTGATGTTCTCGTTCTTCGGGGGCGGCCACGGGGCACATGCGGCAGGCGACGGGCTCAACCACGGCAACGCGCCGATCTCGACGGCGACCATTCCTCCGCTTGAGATCCTGGAGGCGGCCTACCCGGTGCGCTTCACGCAATGGGCCCTGCGCCCGGACAGCGGCGGGCCGGGCACACGGCGCGGCGGGCTCGGTGCCATCTACGAGATCGCGCTACTGGAGCAGCAGGCAGATGTCTTCCTCTTTGGCGAGCGCGGCAAGGAGCCCCCGCGCGGCGTTTGCGAAGGCGGACAGGGCGCCGCCAATGTCTTTACCTACGAGCAGGCTGACGGCCCACACAGCCCGCCGATGGTGTCCAAGATGGTCGGCATTCACCTCGACCGGGGGCAGACTGTCCGGCTCGAAACGCCGGGCGGAGGCGGCTACGGCGCGCCACAATCGCGCCTGCCCGAGGACGTCGCCACCGACGTGGCGCAGGGATACGTTTCGCGCGAGGCCGCGTTGCAGGAATACGGCGTCGTCGTTACGGAAAGTGGCGCTGTCGATCTTGCGTCGACAGAGGCATTGCGCCGGGAGCAAACGGCATGACGGGGTTCGCAATCGGCGTCGATGTCGGCGGAACTTTCACGGACGTGTTCGTCTTCGATCCCGAAGCCGGCGTGGTGTCGACGGTCAAGGTGCCATCGACCCGTGGCGATCAATCGAAGGGCTTCATCGACGGGATCAGCCAGCGCGTGGATGCGTTCTCTGATATCGCAACCATCGTTCATGGGACGACCGTCGGCACCAACGCGCTTCTGGAAAGGCGCGGCGCGCGCACAGGGATTATCACCACCGAAGGCTTTCGGGATGTGCTCGAGATGCGTCGGCGCGACCGGCCGACGACGTGGGGCCTGCGCGGGAGCTTCACCCCCGTTGTCGCCCGACCTGATCGTGTCGAGGTGGCCGAGCGCGTCCTCGCCGATGGCACCGTCCTTCAGTCGGTCGATCCCGAGGAGGTCAAGCGCGAGGCCACGGCCCTCGCCGAGGCCGGGTGCGAGGCGGTCTGCGTCTTTTTCATCAACGGCTACGCGAATGCCGAGAACGAGCGCATCGCCGTCGAGGCAGTGCGCTCTGTCTGGCCGACCGCCTATGTCACTGCGGCAACGGAGATCCTGCCCGAGATCCGGGAATTCGAGCGCCTCTCGACGGCCACGCTCAATGCCTACCTGCAGCCGCGCGTCTCCAGCTACCTCGACCGGCTGGAGAGCGGGCTGGCGGAGCGGTCTTTCGGCGGCGAGCTGCTGATTGTCCAGTCGAACGGCGGTGTCATGGCCGTCGACACCGCGAAATCGTACCCGGTGCGCACGGCTCTCTCCGGCCCGGCCGCCGGTGTGATCGCCGCCCAGGCCATCGCCAAGGCCGCGGGCGTCGAGAACATCATCACCTGCGACATGGGCGGAACCTCATTCGACGTGTCGCTGGTGGCCGATGGGGCCGCTGCTCTGGCGCCCCAGACTTCCATCGACTTCGGCATGACAGTGCGCACGCCGATGATCGAGATCACCACGATCGGCGCTGGCGGCGGGTCTATCGCGCATGTGGATGCTTCCGGCCTGCTCTCCGTCGGCCCGGAGAGCGCGGGCAGCGACCCCGGCCCGGTATGCTACGGCCTCGGCAACACTCGCCCAACAGTCACAGATGCGAATGTCGTGTTGGGCCGGATCAACCCGGACAGGCCCATCGGCGGCAAGCTGGACCGGCTGGACGTGGAGGCCGCCCGCGCGGCCATCGCGGCCGACGTCGCCGAGCCGCTCGGGCTGTCGATCGAGGAAGCCGCCGAGGCGATCCTCAAGCTCGCCAACGCCAAGATGGCGGGTGCCATCCGCCTCGTCTCCATCGAGAAGGGGCGTGACCCCGGCAAGTTTGCCGCGATGCCCTTTGGCGGGGGCGGATCGTTGCACACCGGCGCGCTCATCAAGGAAGTCGGGTTGGCGGCGGCACTTGTGCCGCGGTTCCCGGGCGTGACCTCCGCGCTCGGCTGCGTCGTCGCGGACATGCGGCACGACCGGGTGCAGACAGTCAATCGCCTGCTACCCGAGATCGACATCGCAGCGCTTGGCACAGAGATGCGCGCCACCGCAGATGCAATGGAAGCGCTCGTGCGCGAAGGCGGCGGCAGGTTCGAACGGCTCGAGCGGATCTACGAGCTCGACATGCTCTATGTCGGCCAGACCCACAGTGTCACCGTTCCTGTCGATGCGGATGGCACCTTCGACGAAGTCACGCTGCGCGCTGCGTTCGACACCGCGTACCACAACACCTTTGGCCGCATCCTCGAAGGGATCGAGGCCCGCGTGATGAACTACCGGATCGCCGTGATCGGTCGTCGGCCCGATTTCGACATGGCGGTCTTTGCACCCGAGAACGGGCAGAGCGCGGATGCGTGCCGCACGGGCACCCGGCGGATCTGGGCGGACGGTGCCGCGCATGAAGCGGGCATCTACGACCGCCTCCGCCTCGCCGTCGGAAGCCAGGTTGCCGGGCCTGCCCTGCTGGAACAGCCCGATACGACGATCTTCGTCGATCCCGGGCTGGTGGGGGAGGTCGATCGCTTCGGCAACCTTGTCATCACCAACACGGAGGGCTGACGAATGGATCTGTCGAAAACGGCATTGCTGGTCGTTGACCTGCAGAACGACTTTCTGCACCCCGATGGGGCCTATGCGCGCGGAGGGCAGACTTCGGACGCCATCGCCGCGCTCCCCGAGCGGGTGCTTCCCGTGGCCAACTCCCTGCGCGCGCGCGGTGGTTGGGTCGTCTCCACGCAGTTTACCCTCGTGCCCGGAAAGGACGGCGAGCCCTTCATCTCGCCCCACTTGAAAAAGCTCCGCCCGTTTCTTGGAAAGGGCGATTTTGGCCCGGCCTCGTGGGGCAACAGCCTCGTAGACACGTTGCAACCTGCTGACATCGTGGTGGAAAAGGTCGCCTACTCCGCCTTCTACCAGACCCGCATGGAGTTCTCGCTCCGCAAGGCGGGGATCGAGACGCTCCTTGTCTGCGGTATTGTCACGAATGGCGGTGTCGCGTCGACGGTGCGCGCCGCGCATGTGCGGGACTTCCAAACCGTCGTCTTGTCCGACGGCTGCGCGGCCTTCAAACCCGAAGTGCACGACCGGGCCATCGCGGATCTCTCTACCGTCGGCCAGGTTATGACCTGCGCCGAGGCCCTCACAGAGATCGAGGGCGCCTGATGCCGGAGGTGCGCACGGATCTGCCCGAAACCGAGTTCACAGCCGATGTTCTCGTGATCGGCGCCGGAGCGGCCGGCCTGACCGTGGCGCTCCGCGCTGCGGCCGAGGGCGCCGAGGTGGTCGTTCTGGAGCGCGACGAAAGCCCGCGTGGCTCCACTTCCATGTCGTCCGGCTTCGTGCCGGCGCCGGCGACGCGCTATCAGAAGGCAATCGGTGTAACCGAAGACACGCCAGACGCATTTTGCGCAGACATCCTGGCAAAGTCGAAAGGCCTCTCTGATCGGGCGCTCGCGCGCCTCGCCGCTGACGAGATCGGGCCCGCGATCGAATGGCTCGGCACGCATGCCGGTGTCGAGTGGCACGTGCTCGACGGTTTTCTCTATCCCGGCCATACCCACCACCGCATGCATGCCGTCCCGGAAAAGACGGGTGCCGCGCTGGAGGCCCGCCTTCTCGGCGCCGCCGAAGACGCGGGCATTGCACTGGTGACGGGCGCGCGCGCCGAAACCCTTCATACCGACGAAGACGGAACGGTCTGCGCGGTCAGCTTCATCCGGCGGGACGGGGCCGTGGAAACCGTGGGGTGCCGCACCCTCGTGCTGGCCTGCAACGGGTATGGCGGCAACAGGGAGATGGTCGCCCAACACGTCCCCGAGATCGCCGAAGGAACGTATTACGGGCACGACGGCAACACCGGCCACGCCGTGACCTGGGGGGAGGCCCTTGGCGCCGAGCTACGCCACCTCTCGGGCTACCAGGGCCACGGCTCCCTCGCGCATCCCCATGGCATTCTGATCTCCTGGGCGCTGATGATGCAGGGTGCCGTGCAGGTGAATGCCGAGGGCACACGTTTTTCCAACGAGATGGGCGGCTACTCCGAGCAGGCGGTCCACGTGCTCGCCCAGCCCGATGGCATCGCGTGGAACATCTTTGATGCCGAGCGCCATGCTTTCGCGATGGAGGGTTTTCCCGACTACCGGGAAGCGCAGGCCGCTGGCGCGATCCGCAAGGCCGACAGCTGGGCCGAGTTGGCCCGCATCACCGGGCTGCCCGCTGGCGCTCTCGCTCAGACGATGGTCGAGGTCAGCCACCTCGCCACCACGGGAGGCACAGATCGTTTCGGGCGCAGCTTCGCCGGCGTTTCCTCGCCACGGCCCCCGTTCCACGCCGTGAAGGTCACCGGCGCCCTTTTCCACACCCAAGGCGGGCTGGTGATCGGATCGGACGGACGCGTGCAACGGCAGGGCGGCGGCGCCTTCCCCAATATCTATGCCGCCGGGGGTGCAGCCTGCGGTGTCTCCGGGCCACGGGTCGAGGGGTATCTCTCCGGCAATGGCCTTCTGACCGCCATCGCGTTCGGCGCACTCAGCGGGAAAAGCGCGGCTCGGGCAACGCTCGGGTAGCCGCGCGCGGCAGCAACGTTCATGCGCGAGGGTGGTTCGCCAAGCCATCCACGCCGAGCCAGATCCGCTGTGTTGGGGTGACGGGCGGCATGCACCTTCTGGACAGGCGCGGCGCACCCCGCTAGGCGCGGGCGCAAAGAGGAGGGCTCATGGCATACAGCTTGCGGGAACTTCGGCGCGACGTCACCCAAAGCAACACGCCGCTGCAGCGGCGCATCGGCGGGCTGCTCTGGCAATGGCGCAACGCGGCGGCACGGCGGGCTGCCACGCCGAATCCCGAGGCGCTGCGCGTTGTCTGCGCCATTCCACTCATCTCGCGGGATGGGGCGGCGAACTGGGACGTCATCCAGCAGAATCTCGATGCAACGCTCACGACCCTGCGCCGCCAGTCGGACCCGCGCTGGTGCGCCTTGATCTGTGGGCAGGATCGTCCGGAGGATATCGAGTTCGACGACCGTATCCGCTTTGTCCCGTTCCCGGATCGCCCGCCCGGGTTCGACAAACACCAAAAGAGCAAGTTCTTGCGTAGCCACATTGCCCGCGAGGTCGGCGGGGCGGGATACTATTTCCCTCTCGATGCGGACGATCTCGTCCACCCGGAATTCGTCGCCCACATCCTGCGGGACAACAACCGCGCCGGCTACCAGATCGACAACGGGTACATGCTGGATCACGCATCGCTGGACCTTGCCGTCTTGCAGGCGCCAGACGCGGAATTCCCGAAGGCCACGCATTTCTACCGCTCCTGCGGATCCAGCTCTGCGATCTATTTCGACTTCGACAGCGGCGCCGACTACGAGACCGTGCTCTGGGCACGGGGCAATCACCGCAAGGTCGTGCGCAACATGGCCTATCTTAGCTTCGACATCGCCCCGATCCCGTTTCACGCGGCGATCTATGTCATGAACCACGGCGACAACCTGCGCCAGAAGCGCGGGATGATGTCCGGAAAGATGAAGCACTTCGATCTCAGCCCCGTGCGCGACCCAGCCCGCCGCCGGAACATCGGCGCGACCTTCGGCTTCGACGAGATCTTCCCAGGCCGCTGGACGCCCTAGGCCGACTCATTCCGGCGGCGGCAGGCCCGGCTCACGAACCGGGGCGAACGGAGCGCACGGGGAAGCGCAAGCCGTCTTCGGTGATCAGGACGAGACGATCGCCCGATCGCACGATCACGTCGCAGCGCGAGAACCCGTTATTGAACGTGACGCAGACTTCGCTCTCGTCCGTCGCGCGCCACTTTCCCACGAAGGGCGGCTCGTCCGGACGGTAGCGATACTCGTAGGCCGCGCTGTCCGCGTAGCTCGCAAGGCTACCATCGAAGAACTCGAGCGTCTGGCCCGCAATCGCGTCCGAAAGACCTGACGCCGAGAACCTCGCATCGTCGTCTTGCACGCCCTGCGCGGCAACGGCGGACGTCTGTATCGAGACGGCGACAAGGGCGATGAGCGCAAGGATTCCGATTCGCATGCCCTGACATTAGCGACCACCCTGCGGATCAGGGCTCAAATTCTCGCCAGCAGAGCCCCTTGCCCTGCCCTGTGTGGCTGGCTGGCTGAATGCTGAGATGCGCTGCGGCCTCTTGGTACAAGACGGGCAGCATTAGAGCGCGCCAACACCCAACACTTGGTCAGGCACATGCCCAGAGAAAAAGGGCGGGCTCTCGGGAGCCCGCCCTTTCCTGTCTGAAGCCGGTGAGCGCAGTGGCCTTTGGGGCCTTGGGCGCCTTGCTCGAGCGGGAGGCTCTCGGCGGTCGTTTGCGCGACCGCCTGTCGCGACCCGTCGCGTGCGGCCTGTCGGCCGCGCACGACGTTACTCGATGATCTTCGACACGCGATCGTTTGCGCGTCTCGGGATCATCATTCGATGATCTTCGACACGCGGTCGTTTGCGCGTCTCGGGATCATCATTCGATGATCTTCGACACGCGGTCGTTTGCGCGTCTCGGGATCATCATTCGATGATCTTCGACACGACGCCCGCGCCGACGGTGCGGCCGCCTTCGCGGATGGCGAAGCGCAGCTTCTCTTCCATCGCGATCGGCGCGATCAGCTCCACCTTGAACGACACGTTGTCGCCCGGCATCACCATCTCCGTGCCCTCGGCCAGCGTCACCGTCCCCGTCACGTCCGTCGTGCGGAAGTAGAACTGCGGGCGGTAGTTGGCGAAGAACGGCGTGTGACGGCCACCCTCTTCCTTGGTCAGGATGTAGGCCTCGGCCTCGAACTTCGTGTGCGGCGTCACCGAGCCGGGCTTGCAGAGCACCTGCCCGCGCTCGACGCCCTCGCGGTCCACACCGCGCAGCAATGCGCCGATGTTGTCGCCCGCCTCACCGCGATCCAGCAGCTTGCGGAACATCTCGACGCCCGTGCAGGTCGTCTTCTTGGTGTCGCGGATGCCGACGATCTCGATCTCGTCGCCGACGTTGATCACGCCGCGCTCGACACGACCCGTCACAACCGTCCCGCGGCCCGAAATCGAGAACACGTCCTCGATCGGCATCAGGAACGGCTGGTCAACCGCGCGCTCGGGCGTCGGGATGTACTCGTCGACCGCCGCCATCAGCTCCTTGATCTTCTCTTCGCCGATCTCGGGGTCGCGCCCTTCCATCGCCGCCAGAGCCGAGCCCGCGATGATCGGGATCTCGTCGCCGGGGTACTCGTAGCTGTCCAGAAGCTCGCGGATCTCCATCTCGACGAGCTCCAGGAGCTCCTCGTCGTCGACCTGGTCAACCTTGTTCATGAAGACGACCATCTTCGGGATGCCGACCTGGCGGCCCAGAAGAATGTGCTCGCGCGTCTGCGGCATCGGGCCGTCGGCCGCGTTCACCACGAGGATCGCGCCGTCCATCTGGGCGGCTCCGGTGATCATGTTCTTGACGTAGTCCGCGTGGCCCGGGCAATCGACGTGCGCGTAGTGACGGTTGTCCGTCTCGTACTCCACATGCGCCGTCGAGATCGTGATCCCGCGGGCCTTCTCCTCAGGCGCGCCGTCAATCTGATCGTAGGCCTTGAAGTCACCAAAGTACTTCGTGATCGCCGCCGTCAGCGTCGTCTTGCCGTGGTCAACATGCCCGATCGTGCCGATGTTCACATGCGGCTTGCTGCGGTCAAACTTTTCCTTCGCCATAGCTCTTTGCGCGCCTCAATGTCAGGGGGCTCGCCAAAATGCGGCACGCCCGGTTGCTGGAACGCGCGCGGCGTAAGGCGATTTGCGGTCAAGATCAAGCGCTATCGCCCTGCTCACCGACGATGTCGGGCGTCTCTCAACCGTCGTTGCCCACGACCACATTATTTTCGATCCGAACATTGCTCTCGGCACCGGGGCGAGGCGCAAACCAATCCGGGTTCTTGCGCATGAAGATCTCGATCAGGCGGGCCCCGTTTTCGGCGATGTTCTGGATCTGCTCCTCACGCGATTGCGTCGCACCCGATCCGAGCAAGACCGAGTCGCCCGGCAAACGCTCAAAGACGGTGATCTGCTCTGGCTCTTCCGAGACCCGTCCGCCCAGCGCGTCGTCATAGATCCAGACCCGAATCGAGGTGACCGATTGAGGCGTCGCCACGAGCGGCACCCCCGTTACCGCAAGGGAATAGCCGTCAACGGCAATGCCGATGTGGTAAAGTTGGGCGCCATCATAGCGACCGAAGCGATCGTCGATCGCCTTGGTAAAGGCGGCCTTCCACTCCTCGGGTTTCACGTCGCGAGACGGTTGCACCTTCTGCGTGTTCTCGACGTTGACGATGTTATAGCCCAGCCGGAACGCACCGAGCGGCTCAACGGGATCCTGAAGATCCGCCGTCGCCGGCGCACAGGCCGCAAGGCCAAGGAGCGCAACGCACGCCACAACAAAGCGCATGTGTCGGTTGACCAGCATAAGTCCCCTCGTTCGATCCGGTTCCGGGCAAGCCGTACCGCTCTGCCGGCAGAAGAGCAACGTCACCCGTGACGCGACCCTTTCTTCGTCTGCGCGAGCCGCTACATGCCGCTTATGCGAGACGACACCAACCCCGGCACCTCCCCAGCAGACCCGTCCGTCGCCGCGGGGGGGATCCCGGTCCGGCCACGCCACATGTCCGGGCAGGCAGGCCTCCTGGAAGCCTACGCCATGTCCCAGCGCAACCTGCTGGAACTGATCCCGCAGGAGGCGTTCACCTCCCCGATTGTCTCCGGGGCAAACCCCGCGCGCTTCCACCTGGTGATGGATCCGGGCGCGATCCGGCGGGTCCTGCAAACCCGGGTCGAGGATTACCCAAAATCCGACCTTGCACGCGCCATCCTTCGACCGGCTATCGGCGATTCGATGCTGATCGCGGAAGGGCAGGATTGGCGCAGACAACGCCGCGCGGCCGCCCCGGCCTTTCAACCGCGCAACATCGACGGGCTCGGTCCGGTCATGTCCGCCGCCGCCGAGCGCGCGGCGGCTCGGGTTGCGGCACAGGCCGGACGCGCTGCGGATCTCCTCACGGAAATGACCCAGGCAACGTTCGAGGTCATCTCGGACGTCACCTTTTCAGGCGAACCGGCAGTAGGGCGCGACGTCGTATTGCAAGCCGCCGAGGCATACGCCGAAGCGCAGGGCAAGATGTCCTTCCTCGATGTCCTCGGCGCCCCGGAATGGATCCCCCGGCCCGGCCGCGTCCGCGCCGATCCCCGCATGGAAACCATGAAGCGCGACGCATCAGACACGGTAGGGCGCCGTCGCAAGCATCCACGCAGCGGCGCGCCAGACCTGCTCGACCTGCTCCTCGGCGCCGATGACCTCGACGATGCGGATGTAAGGGACAACCTTCTTGCTTTCATTGTCGCCGGTCACGAGACCACGGCCCTCACTTTGGCCTGGGCCCTCTACCTTCTTGGGTTCGACCCCGATATCCAGTCACGCGCCCGCGCGGAGGCCCGGGAGGTCCTGGGAGGACGCACTGCCACGCCCGCCGACGTGCCGGATCTGCCGCTCATTCGCGCCATCATCGACGAAACGCTGCGCCTTTATCCGCCCGCGGGATTCCTCAGCCGGACAGCCCTCGAGCAAGACATGCTCTGCGGGGCAACCGTACTGCCAGGCGATACAGTGTCGGTCCCTGTCTATGCCGTGCACCGGCACCACGATCTCTGGGAAGATCCGGACAGCTTCCGCCCCGAGCGCTTCCTGACCGGTCAGCCCCCTCCGCGCTACACCTACCTGCCCTTCGGCGACGGACCGCGGATCTGTATCGGCGCGCGCTTTGCACTCAACGAAGCGATCGTGATCCTCGCGACCCTGCTGGCCCGGTTCCACTTTCGCGCCATCGACGGCAAGACGCCGGTGCCGACCCTGATCATCACCCTGCGACCGGAGGGCGGAGTATGGCTCGAGGTGAAGGAGATATAGTGGACCACCCGAGCCCCTTCATCTTGGTCCAAATACCTGCAAATGCCCTCAACAGCCGCTGCCACGGTGCCGGGTTGGGGCTTCCGTTCAGGGGTTCGCTCAGGGTACATCCCACTCGAGGAGATCGCGATGACTGACACTACGAGCTCAAGTGCACCCCTGCGACTCGGGGTGAATATCGACCACGTCGCGACGGTTCGGAACGCGCGCGGCGGCGGCGCGCCGGATCCGGCGCGCGCAGCCCAACTGGCAGAAACGGCGGGGGCCGACGGCATCACGGCGCATCTGCGCGAGGATCGCCGGCATATCGTGGACGCTGACATCGAGCGGCTGATGGCCGCCCTGACGGTGCCGCTGAACTTTGAAATGGCAGCCACCGAGGAGATGCAGGCGATCGCGCTGCGGCACAAACCGCACGCGGTCTGCATCGTGCCCGAAAAACGCGAAGAGCGGACAACCGAGGGCGGGCTCGACGTCGCGCAGGACGAAAACCGGCTGGCCCATTTCATCGCGCCTCTCGCCGCCGCGGGGTCGCGGGTCTCGATCTTCATCGCGGCGGATCAGCGCCAGGTGGAGGCCGCCGCACGGATTGGCGCTGCTGTCGTCGAGTTGCATACGGGTGCCTATTGCGACGCCCATATCGAAGGGCGTTTCGCCGAACGCGATGCCGAACTGGCGCGTCTGACCGAGATGGCGGCCTGCGCCCATTCCCTCGGCCTGGAGGTCCACGCCGGACACGGTTTGAGCTATGACACGGTCGCGCCGATCGCTGCCCTGCCGCAGGTCGTGGAACTGAACATCGGTCATTTTCTGATTGGCGAGGCCATTTTCACCGGCCTCGAAGACGCGATCGCGAAGATGCGGAGGCTGATGGATGCCGCGCGCGCGCCGTCAGCGGCGTAGAACTGTGTCCGGGCACGTTGACCTCGCCCTTCGGGCATCGGCCCACCCGCCCGGACGAACCCTTTTGCGGTCGGTATTTCAGCACCGATCCGGGGATGGCAGATGATCCTCGGGATCGGAACCGACCTGGCCAATATAGAACGCATCGAGCGCACGCTCGAACGCTTCGGCGACCGGTTTCGCAATCGCGTGTTCACCGATACCGAACAGCGCAAGGCCGAGCGCCGCATGGACACTCCGTCGACCTATGCCAAGAGGTGGGCCGCGAAGGAAGCGTGTTCGAAAGCGCTCGGGACAGGCCTGCGCATGGGGATCGCGTGGAAAGACATGCACGTCACCAACCTGCCGACCGGCCAACCGGTCATGCACGTCACCGGTTGGGCCAAAGAGCGGCTCGAGAAGATGACCCCGGCGGGCCACGAGGCCATCATTCACGTCACGCTGACGGACGACCACCCATGGGCACAGGCCGTTGTCCTGATTGAAGCGCGCCCAGCCACCGCCTAGGCCCTTTGCGGCCCCCACGCCTTCGGCAGGTCGGGCAAGACATCGCACAGGTCATGCGTGAGCCGCTAGAGCCATAAAGCCAGGACCAAGTCACCGCCAATCTCCGGGGTTTACACGCGCCGGATTGATGCGAGGCCAGTTGGCCAAACCCCTCGTCGCCGATCGCTGTCCAAGAAAGAGGCTGGCACACTCCGAGGGCACGTCTGTGCACAACAGGGGCAACCACTGGCCCATATTCCTCGCGCAAGAGCATCACCGATAGCGCAACGGGACCCGTTCTCGATCACTCCACCTCGCCAACCGATGACCCACCACCGCCCCCGCACCGCGACCTTGCTTGACACCCCGGTTGCCCGCCCGCAGAAAGCCGCGAACCAAACGGGCAGGATCACAGCCATGTCGAGCTTTCGGGACAGCGTCGTCGAGACGATCAAGACGGTTGTCTATGCGCTTCTGATTGCCGGGCTCTTTCGTACGTTGCTGTTCCAGCCGTTCTGGATCCCCAGCGGATCGATGAAAGACACCCTGCTGATCGGAGACTTCCTCTTCGTCAACAAGATGGCCTACGGCTACTCGCAGCATTCGTGCCCCTTCTCGATGTGTACGTTCATCGAAGGCCGGTGGTTTGCGCGCGACCCCGAGGTGGGAGATGTCGTGGTCTTCCGCCATCCCGTCAACGGACAGGACTTCATCAAGCGCCTCGTCGCCGGCGAAGGCGACCGGGTGCAGATGGTTCAGGGCATACTCCACATCAACGACACGCCCCTCAAGACAGAGCCCGACGGCCTTTTCGAAGAGACGTTCGGCCCCCAGGGCCCACAGCGGCTGACGCCGCAATGCGGCAACCGCCCCGTGGCGCTCGGCGAAACCTGTGAGAAGGAACGGTTCATCGAGACGCTGCCGAACGGCGCGTCCCATGCCATCCTCAACATCCGGGACAACGGGCCGAACGACAACACACCGGTCTTCACGGTACCCGAGGGGCACTACTTCTTCATGGGCGACAACCGCGACAACTCCACCGATAGCCGTGTGAACCCGATCGCACGCGGCGTTGGTTTCGTGCCTGCGGAAAACCTGATTGGCCGCGCGAACCGGGTTATGTTCTCGTCAGCCGGCAATTCTCTCTTCTATGTGTGGACATGGCGCCCCGACAGACTCTTCAAACGGATCGACTAGGCGCGGCGTCACGCGGCACAGCCGGGCTCGCGCCGGGCCCGGGTGCCCTATGAAGCTCTCCGCTGAGTTGAAGGACTTCCAGCACACGCTGGGACATGCCTTCCGCGATCCCGGCCTTCTTATCGAGGCCCTCACCCACGCCTCCGTTGTTTCCGAGACCCGGTCCGACAATCAGCGGCTCGAGTTCCTCGGAGACAGAGTGCTCGGCCTCGTCATGGCAGAAGCGCTGCTCGACGCAGATCCGCAAGCGACGGAAGGCACACTCGCGCCGCGCTTCAACGCACTTGTGCGCAAGGAAGCGTGCGCTGACGTCGCGGCGGATATCGGTCTTGGCGCGGTGCTGAAACTGGGCCGGTCAGAGATGATGACCGGCGGACGGCGCAAGGCCGCGCTTTTGGGCGACGGGATGGAAGCGCTCATCGCCGCTGTCTACCTCGACGCCGGATTTGGCCCCGCAAAGGCGCTTGTCCTGCGCCTCTGGGGCGACAGGATCACCCGCGTCGAAGCAGATGCCCGCGACGCCAAGACAGCGCTGCAGGAATGGGCACAGGCCCGCAAGATGCCACCGCCCGCCTACCGCGAGATTGCCCGGACAGGGCCGGATCACGCACCGACATTCACGATCCGCGCCGAATTGGCGAACGGCGCGAAAGCCGAGGCGCGCGCGGCCTCAAAACGCGCCGCCGAACAGCAGGCGGCTGCCGCGCTGCTTGGACAGCTGGGGCCGTAGACCTGACGGCTCCTACCGGGTGGTCCGATCTGCGGGTTTGCGCGCCTGCCAATATGGGGTAGACCCCGCGAGCACCCGTATCTGGAGCCCCTCCCATGTCCACACGTTGCGGTTTCGTCGCACTGATCGGTGAGCCGAATGCCGGCAAATCGACCCTGCTCAACCGGATGGTCGGGGCCAAGGTCTCCATCGTGACGCACAAGGTGCAAACTACGCGTGCGCGCATTCGCGGGGTGGCTCTCGCCGACTCCGCGCAGCTCGTCTTTGTCGATACGCCGGGGCTCTTTCGCCCACGCCGCAGGCTTGACCGCGCCATGGTCGCAGCCGCCTGGGCCGGGGCGGCGGATGCTGATGTGGTGGTGCTGCTGATCGAAGCGCACCGTGGCCTCACAGAGGGCGCAAAGAGCATCCTTCGATCCTTGCGTGAACGTAGCGGAGGCAGAGCCCCTGTCGCCCTTGCCATCAACAAGATCGACCTCGTGGAGGCCCCGGCTCTCCTAGCGTTGACCGAAGAGGCCAACGCAGCTTATCCGTTCGCCCGGACCTTCATGATCTCGGCAGAAAAGGGACATGGGATCGAGGATCTGCGCGACTGGCTTGCCAGCGAAGTACCGGAGGGCCCGTGGCTCTACCCAGAGGACCAGATCGCCGATCTGCCGCTGCGCATGATCGCTGCCGAGGTGACCCGGGAAAAGCTGACGCTGCGCCTGCATCAGGAGCTTCCCTACCAGCTCACGGTCGAGACGGAAGGATGGGAAGAGCGCAAGGATGGGTCGGTTCGGATTGACCAGCTGATCTACGTCTCGCGCGACGGACACAAGGGTATCGTCCTTGGGGCAAAAGGCGCGACCCTCAAAGCGGTGGGACAAGCCGCGCGCGCCGATCTGGAGACGTTCCTCGGCCGCAAGGTTCACCTCTTCACGCAAGTGAAGGTCCGACCGAACTGGCTCGAGGATGCAGAGCGCTACCAGGAAATGGGGCTCGACTTCACGGAAGGAGAAGGCTGAGAAGTTGGCGCGGCTGACCTCCGCCATATGGGTCGACGCATATCGCGCGCGGCTGTCAGCCGAGGGTATTCCCGTCTACATCGTGGCACGTGGAGACGCCACTGCCGGAGCGATCCTGATCAAGCTTGCGTCTCTCGATGGATACGCGCGCGCCTACCAGCGGATCATGGCGCTTGACGGAAGCCGTCCATGGGATGTCTTGGCCGATGGAATAGAAGCAGACGTGGATGCAGCCATCGGCCGGGCACGCAGCACAGATCCGGACCTCTGGGTCGTCGAAGTCGAGGATCGTGACGGACGCCACATGCTCGGCAGCCCGGGCCTCGACTAGAGTTGTGCTGCGCGTGTTGCAAGGTCGCGATGCCTTCGGCGAGGATACTTGAAGCACAATGAAGGCATGCCAAGCACACACACACCGGATGCTGCGGTCAAAGCTGCTGTTTCATTGTGCTGAAAATATCCTCGCCGAAGGCAGTTCGCGCTTCCCATCTGGTGCGCCGGTTTGAAGGAGTGGCGCGCCCCAGCCATTTTGCTCAGTGCCCGGCGCCATGGGGAATCGTCGGCGATACTTGAGGTTTTCACAGAAGCTTATGGGCGTCGGGCAGGCGTCATCCGCGGCGGCGGCGGGAGGCGCATGGCGGCGGCTTTGCAACCCGGGGCGTCGCTCGACGTCGTTTGGCGCGCGCGACTGGAGGAGCATCTCGGCAACTTCACCGTCGAGCTTATCCGCGGGCGCGCGGGTTTGTTGCTTGAAGATCGCGCGGCACTTGCCGGGTTGGCGAGCGTAACCTCTCTTTGCGCGTTTTGTCTGCCTGAGCGTCAGGCCTACCCGGCGTTCTTTCGCCAGACGGAAACCGTGCTCGACCTGATCGGCAGCACCGAGCTTTGGCCCTTCGCGTATCTGCAATGGGAAGCAGCGCTTCTCACGGAGATGGGGTATGGGCTCGACCTTTCGGCTTGCGCTGTCTCCGGGGAGACGGATGGGCTCGAGTACGTGTCCCCACGCACAGGTCGTGCTGTGACCGCCGCGGGGGCGGGCGCTTGGGCAGATCGGCTGCTCCCCTTGCCGGCCTCCCTCAGGGGATCACCTACAACGCATGTTGAGGACGTGCTGATCGGTCTGCGTACGACCGGTTTCTTCCTCGAGCACCGTCTTGCGCTGGCGCAGGGGGACAAGGAGCTTCCCGCTGCGCGTGCGCGCCTTCTCACCGCGCTGCAGCGGATCGCACGTCAACCATAGGCGCCCCGCCGTGCTCTGCGCGCCGCGTTGTTGGTCTCATTGGCAAGCGCGCGCGCTGTTTCCGCAACGGCCGGACGGGGATCCGCGAGGGGGCGTCCGAGTGCGTGCTCGCACGAGGCGGGATCGGTATTCTTCGCGGTACCCACGCCGCCTGCGATCATGCCGAGCGAGGGCGAGAGGCGCGCCGCAAGGCGCACAGCCCAATCGGGCGCGACCAGTTGTGGGGCTCGCGCCTTCGGGACAGCGCTGCGGACAATCCTTGAGATTTCGGGAAGCCAGAGCGTTTGCCCGGAGGCGACCAGGCGGGCCTCATCCGGAGCGGTGAGCGCAGCCAGATGAGCGGCCGCGACGTCCCGCACATCGACCGAGGGGAATGCAAGGCGGGGAAGCAGCGGCATGCGCCCGCGCAGCAGCATGTCGATCAACGTCAGCGATGACGACACGCCTCCTCCGAGGTGAGGGCCGAAGACATATCCGGGGTTCACGGTGGCGAGCGTGAGCCCGTCTGTTTCACGGGCGATCGCGCGTGCGGCCTGCTCGGCAAGCGTCTTGGCGCGTGCGTAGGTGCGTATGTCCGGCGCGTCCGGGTCCGTCCAATCTGCGGCGCCGAAGGTGTCGCCCGGTCCCTTGCCCGGTGCGCCGAGGATCGCGGCGATGGACGATGTGACGACCACGCGTGCGACACCGGCGGCAGCAGATTCACGCAGGACCCGTTCGGTCCCATCGACCGCAGGGCGCAAGATCTCCGCATCCGATCTTGGTGCACGGGTCGGGACGGGGGACGCCGTGTGCAACACGGCATCGATGCCCTGAAGCGCGCGCTCCCAACCTTCCGGTCGGAGCAGATCGAGACCAACGACCGAGAGTTGCGTGGGCGCTGCTCCAAGATCGGCGCGCAGGGCCTCTGCCCGCTTGGGATCGCGGAGGGTCGCGCGCACCTCGTGGCCTGCCTCCAGGGCGGCCGCAGTGACGTGCCGGCCGACATACCCGGCTGCACCTGTAATCAGAAGCCGCAATGGATCCTCACTGTGATTTTGGGCGGCGCAGAGAACCGGTGCACTTGCCATGACCAACGGCTACCACGCGAACGTGCGCGAAACGGTGACCGATCCGTACCCTCGGTGCAAGGCGGCGTGGGGGCGGCGGGTCTCCTTCCAGCCGCGTGGAGACCAGCTCCTGATCCGTCTGGAACTGGTCTTGCGCAAGCGGACTGCACCATCGCGTCAGGTGTAAGAAAAATCTGACTTTGGAGCATCAAACACTATTGGTCGCATACTCTCATTGCGAAGACGTCTGTGAGCCCCCGCTGGGCTCATCACCCCGACGCAACGGATGCTTCCGGCACCATACCCACTCCGTCGCCCCTCGCAACGAAGCCAAACCAACCCACCGGGCAGGTCACCCTTGGCGGAATTTCCGGCCGCCTACGCTTCATTCGGGCCAGCCGGAACGCAGCTCGCCCGGAGGGCCGGCTACCGGCGGGAGACGGGGCGCTCGCGGAACGCCCCAACCCCAAGGTCAGACCAGAAGGCGGCGGGCGATCACCTGGGCTTGGATCTCGGCCGCCCCCTCGAAGATATTGAGGATGCGCGCATCGCACAACACGCGGGAGATCGCGTATTCCAGCGCAAATCCGTTCCCGCCATGGACCTGAAGGCCGTTGTCCGCCGCAGCCCATGCGACGCGTGCGCCCAGCAATTTGGCCATGCCGGCCTCGAGATCGCAGCGCCGCCCGGCGTCCTTTTCGCGGGCGGAGAAGTAGGTGAGCTGTCGCGCCACCATGATCTCCACCGCCATCATTGCGAGCTTGCCCGATACGCGCGGGAACGCGATCAGCGACTGGCCGAATTGCTTGCGATCGAGGGCGTACTTCATGGAAATGTCGAGCGCGGATTGCGCAACGCCGATAGCGCGGGCCGCCGTCTGGATGCGGGCGCTCTCGAACGTCTGCATGAGCTGCTTGAAGCCCTGCCCCTCTTCGCCGCCGAGCAGGTTCTCGCCCTTCACGCGGAAATCGTCGAAGTTGACGGTGTATTCCTTCATGCCGCGATAGCCGAGCACCTCGATCTCACCGCCGGAGATCCCTGGGTCCTGCCAGGGCGCTTCATCCGTGCCCGGCGTCTTTTCGGCAAGGAACATCGACAGCCCCTTGTAGTCGGTCGTGTCTGGGATCGTGCGGGCCAGAACGGTCATGACGTGGGTACGCGCCGCATGGGTGATCCATGTCTTGTTGCCGTTGATCACCCACGCATCACCATCCTTCACGGCCTTGGTGCGCAGCGAGCCGAGGTCCGACCCGGTATTGGGCTCGGTGAAGACGGCGGTGGGCAGGATCTCGCCCGACGCGAGGCCCGGAAGCCACTTTTCCTTCTGCGCATCGGTGCCACCGCAGATAATGAGCTCCGCCGCGATCTCGGAGCGCGTGCCGAGCGAGCCCACGCCGATGTAGCCGCGCGACAGCTCTTCCGAGACCACGCACATCGACGCCTTGGACATGCCAAGCCCGCCGAATTCTTCTGGGATCGTCAGGCCAAAGACGCCCATCTCGGAAAGCTCCTCGATGATCTCCATCGGGATCAGCTCGTCCTTGAGGTGCCATTCATGCGCGTCGGGCTCGATCCGTTCCACCGCATAGCGGCGGAACTGGTCGCGGATCATGTCGAGTTCGTCATCGAGACCGCAGGCGCCAAAGGTCGCGTTGGCGGCTTGCTCCTGCATCAGCTCGACGAGGCGCGAGCGGGCAGCCTGCGTGTTGCCGTTCTGCGTGAGCGTCATGATCTCGGGCGCCATGAGGCCGCGCTGATCGTCCTGGCTGAGGCCGATGTCCTGCAGGCGGATAATCTCGCCCTGGCTCATCGGGATGCCGCCATAGACCTGCCAGAGGTACTCTCCGAATGCGATCTGGTGGATCAGTTGCTCGATCTCGCCGAATTTGCCCTCGGCGTGGAGGCGCTCCGCCCAGCCCTGCATCTGGCGCAGCGATTCGACATACGTCGCCAGCCACGCAAGCCCGTGGGCCGCAGTCTGATGGACTTCGACAAGTGTGCCGGAGATCCGCCCGGCCTCGGTGACACGCGCGCGCACCGACACCTTTGCCTTGTCGAGCACACCTTCCAGTGGTGGGACAGCGGCAGCGGTGAGCGTCAGAAGATCGGGCAGCAGCGGCGTTTGGGCGTCGGTGGCGAGGTCCTGTCCATCATGGGCCATCGGGCGTCCTTCCTCTTGTGTCATCGTCTCAATCAAGCTGGCGCAGGACATAGGGCCTTCGCAGGTGCAGCGCAACAAATATTCGCAGTGCAGCACATGCGCGAACGAATATGTCTCGAGCCCTTGGTCGTTGGGCCGTCAAGCCCTTGGCCCGCATCCATCGCGCAACTGCCACCATGCGATGCAGAATAGGCGATGACGCTGGCCAGGCACTGGGGTAGGAGCGACGGATATGCTTGGTCTCGATCTTCTTACCCCCCACCTCCTTTTCCTTTGCTTTGCCATCGCATTTTTTGCCGGTGTCGTGAAAGGCGCTGTCGGTTTTGCGATGCCGATGGTCATGATCTCCGGGCTGGGATCCTTCCTGCCTCCGGAAGTCGCAATCGCCGCGCTGATCGGCCCAACGGTCACGTCCAACATGATACAGGCGCTCCGGGAGGGGCGGCAGGCTGCGTGGGCGTCCATGATGGCGCACCGTCGCTACCTGTTCATCGCGGGTGTCATCCTCGTGCTCAGCGCACAGCTTGTCGGCTGGATCGACGGTCAATTGCTCCTCGCGATCATCGGCGTTCCCATCGTGCTCTTCGGGATCGCCCAGCTCGCAGGCTGGACGTTCCGGGTCCAGCCCGGTCAGCGCCGCAAGGCCGAGGTCGGCTTCGGTCTGGTGTCCGGGTTCTTCGGGGGGTTGTCCGGCGTGTGGGGGCCACCGATGGTGCTGTACCTCACCGCGCTCGACACACCGAAATCGGAGCAATTCCGGGTGCAGGGTGTTGCGTTCGGGCTGGGGGGCGTCCTGCTTCTCCTCGCGCATCTGCAATCGGGGGTCCTCAATGAGGAAACGGCCCCGCTCTCGGCGGTGCTGTGCCTGCCGGTCTTCGTGGGGATGTGGCTGGGCCTGAAGGTGCACGACCGTCTGGATCAGGAGAAGTTTCGCAGGCTCACGCTCCTTGTGCTGATCGTCGCGGGCCTCAACCTCGTGCGCCGCGCCCTCGTCGGCTGATCCCTGTGGCCCCCGCCGCGCGCGCAGGATCGCGGGCGGACCGCGGGTGGGTGGGTGGGGCGGTTCGCCCGCGATCCGGCCTTGGGGCTCGTGCGCGTCAGTAGTGGATCGCCGCACGTACGCCCCGGCTATCACGCGCTGCGGGGGTGGGCAGGGTTCCGTGCGTCCCTTGAGCAATACGCGTCGCCGTCCTGGCCAACACGCAAGCGTCAAACAGATCGTCCATCGACCACAGACCTCGCCCCCGAGGGAGTTGCGCCACAAGTGCAGCAATATCTAAACCCTGCGCCGACAGGAGATTACGGCGCTCCTCAGCACCTGCTGGAGACTTCTTGGGCATCAGCGAGCGCCCCGCAAGCTCCGCGAATGCGACCTCTGGATGCGCCTCGTAGATCGGCGCCTGGGGGTGTGCCTGACACAGATCGTCGAGTTCGATGATCTTGGGGCAGATGTTGAAGCATTGCTTGGAGAGGCTCTGCCCCTTGGGAAACGCGGCACGCAACTCCGCGTAGCCCTGCCCGGCCCGCAGGACGGCGAGATGCGCACGCGTCGGGCTGGCGAAGACGCGGGATCCAACCCCACGAACCCCTCCCACGTTGCGCTCCGATAGAAACGCCCGCGCGGCCAGATCCGCTGCCCGCGGCCCGTCCCCTGGCGCACTGACCAGGCCGATGGGGATGTCGATAGCGACGGGTGCACCGAGCGAAAGAAGCGCCTCGGCGCTCTCGACGACCGTCGCTCGCGCCATCTCCGCCGCTCCGGGCGGCATCGCGACGGCGAGCCAGCCGGCGGGGCAGCCATCCGCCCCGACGACCAGGGGCGTATCAGCCAATCGCGACGGCTTTCACGTCATCGTCGATAAAGGGCACGTACTGCTCGAAGTTCTCGGCGAACATCTCGACAAGCTTGGCCGCCTGCGCATCGTAGGCGGCCTTGTCGGCCCACGTCGCGCGCGGGTCGAGCAAGCTGCTGTCGATCCCCGGCACCGTGACGGGCACGTGGAAGCCGAAGTTCTCATCCTTGCGGAAGGTCGCCTCGCTGAGCGTTCCGTCGAGTGCCGCGTGCAGCAGCGCCCGCGTTGCCTTGATCGGCATCCGGTGTCCGCTGCCATAGGCGCCGCCCGTCCAGCCGGTGTTCACCAGCCAGCAGGTTGCGCCATGGGCGGCGATCTTCTCCTGCAGGAGCTTGCCGTAGACCTCGGGCCGGCGCGGCATGAAGGGTGCGCCGAAACACGTGGAGAATGTCGGCTCGGGCTCGGTCACGCCGCGCTCCGTTCCTGCGACCTTCGAGGTGAAGCCCGACAGGAAATGATACATCGCCTGCGCTGGCGTCAGCCGCGCAATCGGCGGCAGCACACCGAACGCGTCGCAGGTCAGCATGATGATGTTCTTGGGGTGACCACCCATGCCAGTATCGGAGGCATTCGGGATCGCCTCAAGCGCGTAGGCACAACGCATGTTCGCGGTCAGGCTGTCGTCCTCGAAATCGAGCTCCAGCGTCTCCTTGTCGAAGACCATGTTCTCGATGACCGTGCCGAACATCTGGGTCGTGGCATAGATCTCCGGCTCGGCCTCGGGGCTGAGCGAGATCGTCTTGGCGTAACAGCCGCCCTCGAAGTTGAACGTGCCCCGGTCCGACCACCCATGCTCATCGTCGCCGATCAGAATGCGGTCCGGGTCGGCCGAGAGGGTCGTTTTGCCGGTACCGGAGAGCCCGAAGAAGATCGCGGCGTCGACGGGATTGCCCTTGGCGTGGTTGGCCGAACAGTGCATCGCCATGACGTTCTTTGCCGGCAGCAGGTAGTTCATCAGCGTGAACACCGACTTCTTGTTTTCACCGGCGTATTCCGTGCCCGCGATCAACACGAGCTTCTTCGACAGGTTGAGCGCAATCACCGTCTCCGAGCGGCAGCCGTGCTTGGCCGGGTTCGCCTTGAAGGACGGGCAGTTTATCACGGTGAACTCGGGCACGAAGCTGTCGAGATCCTCGCGCGGCGGGCGGCGCAGCATGTGACGGATGAAGAGCCCGTGCCAGGCTAGCTCCGTGACCATGCGCACGTCGATATGGAGGGCCGGGTCCGCCCCGCCGCGCAGGTCCTGCACGAAGTACTCCTTGCCCTTCATGTGCTCCAGCATGTCCGCATGGAGCGCGTCGAATCCTTCCGACGTCATCGGGCGGTTGTTTTCCCACCAGATCGTGTCTTCGGTGACTGCGTCGCGTACAACGTGCTTGTCCTTCGGCGAGCGGCCGGTGAACTGACCGGTCTCGACGAGAAAGGTGCCGCCGATGCCCATATTTCCTTCGCCACGCTTCAGCGCGACTTCCATCAGCGCGGGCTCGGTGAGGTTGTAGTAGACGCTGCCGAGCTCGCTAATACCTTGATCTTCCAAGCGGTGAGCCGGGTTGACGCGTCCGATGTCCATGAACCTCTCCTCTGGCCCGAAGGCGGGCCGATTGCTGACGGTGTGCCCGCGAACGTGCTGCCGTTCGCAGCGGGTGGGCGGCGTATAACATGCGGTCAACGGGAGGAAAGCGCTGCGAGCGCAAGCGTTAGCGCCACCATGCCGGGGTTAGCGCCACCACCCCGACTCCCTGCCACGTTGGCCGCGACGTGTGGTGCATATTAGCCATTTCTTGGGGAAATGGGCGTTCTTTGGGCACCACTCAGGCCAGTGATTCGTCTTTGCGTATTGATTCGCTCACTCCAAGCAGCAAAATGCGCAAAAAAACGCAGGTTCGAGCAGAGCAAAGGAAACAAATAGATGTCGCGTATCGCATTGGTGGACGACGACCGGAACATCCTCACCTCGGTGTCGATGACGCTGGAGGCTGAGGGCTTCGAGGTCGAGACGTATAACGACGGGCAATCCGCACTGGACGCCTTCAACCGCAAGCTGCCGGACATGGCAGTGCTGGACATCAAGATGCCACGCATGGACGGGATGGACCTGCTCCAGCGTCTGCGCACCAAGACGTCCATGCCGGTGATCTTCCTGACGTCGAAGGACGACGAGATCGACGAGGTGCTGGGGCTGCGCATGGGCGCAGACGACTACGTCAAGAAGCCCTTCTCGCAGCGTCTGCTGGTGGAACGGATCCGCGCGCTTCTGCGCCGGCAGGAAGTGATCGCCAAGGACGAGATAGGCGAAGCGGAAACCGCCGCCGTCATGACGCGCGGCGAACTCAGCATGGATCCGCTGCGCCACGCCGTGACATGGAAAGGCCGGGACGTGACGCTGACCGTCACCGAGTTCCTCCTGCTGCAGGCACTCGCGCAGCGCCCCGGCTTCGTGAAGAGCCGCGATCAGCTGATGGATGTCGCCTACGACGATCAGGTCTATGTCGATGACCGAACGATCGACAGCCACATCAAGCGCCTGCGCAAGAAGATGCGCAGCGTCGACGATGACTTTTCGGCGATCGAAACACTCTACGGCATCGGCTATCGCTACAACGAAGAGTAGGCTGGCGCTGGCCAGGACCACACCCAGGGCCGAAGGTCGCCAGCGTGCTGGGATCTTCGGCTGGCTTCATATGTACAGGTCCTGTACGACCTGAGCCTGCCGGATAAGCGATGCATCCGGTGCAATCGGCCCGGTGACAAGAGGCGATCAGTGCGCGACACGAAACGTCCCCCGTCTGACGATGTCGTCCTCGGCGAGGACTGGGTCTCGCCGGAGGAGGCGGACAGCGAAGTCCGTCGAACGCGCGAGGGGCGGGGCGTTCTGACGCTCAACCGCTCTCCGCTGGCCCGCAAGATCATCACCTTCAATCTGATTGGCCTGCTGATCCTCGTCGCCGGGGTTTTCTATCTCAACCCGTTCCGCGACAGCCTCTCCGCCCAGCGTGAAACGAGCCTCGCGGCTGAAGCGCGGCTCCTGGCCAATGTCTTTGAGGTACAATTCAGCTTCGGGCAAGGCACGCGCGCCCTTGCGCCCGAGGCGGGGTCGTCCGGACTGGCTGGCGCAAGCCCCTGGCCGAAATCCGCCGAGGCCACGCAGGACGTGCTCAGCTCCATTTCGCTTTCGGGCGGCGTCGAAGCCTTCGTATTCGCGCCCGACGCGGTCTTGCTCGCGCGCACCGCGAGCCCCGAGGGCAGCGACACACCTGAAGGCTCAACTCTGATCACGGACTTCCTGAATTCGGTTTGGACGGGCGTATCCCGCCTGTTCGGCAGCGCCTCGCGCGGCGCGACGCCCGCGCCCGCCGAAGCGCAGGCACGGGTGATGGTCGAGGCGGCATCGCTCGGCAACACCGTCGTGCGGACTGGCGTCGACGCCTCAGGCAGCACGATCTTCACCGTCGCAACGCCTGTGGTCTATGAGGACCGTGTGCTCGGCGTTGTCGCCATCGTCTCCGCCAGCGGCGAGATCGATGCGCTGGTCCGCTCCGAACGCGAGCAGGTGTTGCAGATGTTCGTCATCGCGATCCTTGTTTCCATCGGCCTGTCACTCGTCCTTGCATCGACAATTGCCAACCCGCTTTCGGATCTCGCGGCCGCGGCGGAGGTCGGGCGAGACAGAAACATGCGCCAGATGACCCCTGGCCGGGTGCGCATCCCGGATCTCTCGGGCCGACCGGACGAAATCGGCCGCCTGTCGGCCGCGCTGCGCGGCATGGTCGCCGCGCTCTACGACAGGATCGATGCGAACGAGCAATTTGCCGCCGATGTTGCGCACGAGATCAAGAACCCGCTCGCGTCGCTTCGATCTGCCGTTGGCACACTGCGCCTTGCCAAGCGGGACGACCAGCGCGAGCGTCTGTTCGACGTCATTGATCATGACGTGCGTCGGCTGGACCGGCTCGTGAGCGACATCTCGAACGCATCGCGCCTCGACAGCGAGCTGGTCAAGGAAGACGAAGAAGCCTTCGACCTCGTGCGCATGCTGGGCAATGTCACGGATCACCTCGGCGAGCAGGCCCGGGAGCGTGGCGTGGAATTCATCACCGACATGCCGCGCGCGCCCATGCCAATCTACGGGCTCGAGGCCCGTCTTGCGCAAGTCTTCGTGAACCTGATCACCAATGCGGTCTCCTTCTGCGAGGAGGGCGATGCGGTGCGGGTCTGGACGCGCAAGCGCGAAAACCGGGTGCTTGTCGTCGTCGAGGACACCGGGCCCGGCATTCCGGAGCAGGCGCTCACAAAGATTTTCAATCGCTTCTACTCCGAGCGCCCGCCTGGGCAGTTCGGTGACCATTCCGGCCTCGGCCTTGCGATCTCCAAGCAGATCATCGAGGCGCATGGCGGCGTGATCTGGGCAGAGAATATCCGCCCGACCGACGCGGATCTGACGTCCGAGCCGTTGGGCGCCCGGTTCGTCGTCGGCCTGCCGGTCTGACGAGGCGGCCGTGGGGCCCGCGCCGTCCGACCCCGGGCCTGCCGACAGCCTTGTTTTGCACGCGACCGCCATCGCCCACGGGGGCGGCGCCCTGCTCATCACCGGCGACTCCGGCTCCGGGAAGTCCGCGCTTGCCCTGCAATGCATCGGCCTTGGCGCCGAGCTCGTGGCGGATGACAGAACCAGCCTGAAGCGCGAAGGCGGCATGCTTCTGGCCACCTCCCCGCAGAGTATTGCCGGCCTGATCGAGGTGCGCGGGCTCGGGATCCTCCGGCTGCCACATGTCGATCACATCCCGGTCCGCGGTGTCGTCTCCCTCAGCGACCCCGAAACAGAGCGCCTCCCCCCGCGCCGGACAACGGAGCTGCTGGGCACGACCCTCCCCTTGTATCGACGCGTGGAAGGCGCACATTTCGCCAAAGCGCTCCTTTTGTGCCTGACGGGCGCGCGCCTCTCGCCTGATCCTCCGACCGGCCCTTCGCCATGACACACAGCCCACCCGATCCAACGCGTGCCGCCGGCACCCTTGCCAGTGCGGCAACGCAGACCGCGGAGTCCCCCGCAGCCGCACCTCCGATCGTGCTCGTGACCGGGCCGTCCGGTGCCGGCCGAGCCACGGCGATCCGCTCGCTCGAGGACCTTGGGTTTGAGGCGATCGACAACCTTCCGCTCTCGCTGATCCCCCGCCTGCGGGACGGCCCGCCGCGCGCGGCGCGTCTCGCCCTCGGCGTCGATACGCGCAACAGGGATTTCTCGGTGGCTGCGCTGCTCGAGCTCTTGGACACTCCGGCAGCGCCCGGCTTCGAGCTGCTGTACCTCGACTGCGCGCAGGATGTGCTCGTGCGCCGGTTTTCCGAGACCCGGCGCCGCCACCCGATGGCACCGGCGGAGGCGCCGCTCGCAGGGATCGAACGCGAGTTCGACCTGCTGCACCCGATCCGGGCGCGGGCGCATGTGCTGGTCGACACCACAGACCTCAACCAGCACGAATTGCGGGCGGAGATGGCGCGTTTCTACGGTGGCCCGTCGGAACACCGGCTGGCCGTGTCCGTCCAGTCATTCTCCTACAAACGCGGCCTGCCCCGGGGCATGGACATGGTGTTTGACTGCCGTTTTCTACGCAATCCCTACTGGGACGCGGCGCTGCGCGACGGCGACGGGCGCAACCCGGATGTGGCCGAATTCATCGCCGAGGATCCACGCTTCTTTGCGTTCTTCGAAAAGATCTCGGACCTGACGAACCTGTTGCTGCCCGCCTATGTCGAGGAGGGCAAGTCGCACCTCGCTATCGCGTTCGGCTGCACCGGAGGCCGCCACAGGTCTGTCGCGACGGCCGAGCGCCTCGTGAATACGCTTGCGAGCGCCGGTTGGCAGGTGTCTATTCGACACCGGGAACTGGAACGGCTCGATCCTCGCCCGCCCTCGGCCTCTGCGCCCGGCGTGCAAGGCGGAACGGACGAGGCGGCGCAGGCCGAGGGGAGTATTGTGCGTACGCGGGAGAATGGTGTGTGATCGGGATCGTGATCGTCGCACATGGCGGTCTGGCACGTGAATACCTCGCAGCGGTCGAACATGTCGTCGGTCCGCAACCCAACATGCGTGCGATCGCGATTGCGCCTGAACATGACAGACGTCTCAAACAATCCGAGATCTGTGCTGCCGCCGATGAGGTCGACGAGGGCGACGGCGTGGTCGTTGTCACCGACATGTTCGGTGGCTCGCCATCAAACCTCAGCTTGCGGGCCTGCGCGCCGACGGACCGGGTCATACTATACGGAGCAAACCTGCCGATGCTGATCAAACTCGCGAAATCGCGGCGCGGCACTGTCGCCGAAGCCGTGGACGGCGCTCTTGAAGCGGGCCGCAAGTATATCGACGCGTACTCGGGTGACGTGGGGATCTCCGGATGAGCGGGGCCATCGTGCGCACGCTGGAGATCGTCAACGAGAAGGGGCTGCATGCGCGTGCCTCCGCCAAGTTTGTCGAAACTGTCGAAGCTTACGACGCCGCGGCGACGGTCCGTCGGGATGGGCTGGACGCCTCCGGTGACAGCATCATGGGGCTTTTGATGTTGGCAGCCTCCAAGGGAAGCAGTATTGAGGTCGAAACCCGAGGGACGCAGGCGGACGCTCTGGCAGAGGCGCTGGCCGACCTTGTAGCGTCGAAGTTCGGCGAAGAGATGTAGCGAAGCTTACGGGCGCGAAACAAAAAGAAGCGGAGGCAGCGCGGTTTGGTCGACACCACGCACCCAAGGGGGGCGATCTCGCATCGCGCCCCTCCAACGACGCTGAACGGGCAAGGCGACGGCTCCGCTCTGGCAGATCAGCCCTACGATCGGCGGCGCCTATCGTACGCGCACACCTTCACCAATCCCTGGCAGGTCCGCACGATCCAGACCATGGAAGCCGTGACCGGCAAGCTGCGGCTCCTGCGCCTCATCCGCAAATTCGAGGCGGCGGGGGTCCCCCATGGCCAGGCGTTCTGGAAACAGGCGCTTGATATCATGGGCATTCCACTGCGCACTCCGCAGGAACAGATCGACAGGATCCCGCGTGAGGGCCCCCTCGTCGTAGTTGCCAACCATCCGCATGGATTGGTCGACGGGATGGTGCTGGCCGAGCTGCTGGGCCGGGCCCGGACAGATTACAAAATCCTCACACGCTCCCTGCTGACTGGCGTCGCCGAGATCGACGACTTCATGATCCCCGTGCCGTTCGCACACGAGGAGGATGCGCTTCAGCAGAACCTCGAAATGCGCAGGCAGGCGATGGCACATCTCAAGGACGGTGGGGCGATCGTGCTCTTCCCATCCGGTGTTGTGGCAGCGTCCGAAACGTGGTTCGGCCCCGCCATCGAGCGGGAGTGGAACCCGTTCACGTCGAAAATGATCCAGCGCTCGGGTGCGCTTGTCCTGCCGATCTTCTTCCCGGGCCAGAACTCGCGCTGGTACCAGATGGCAAACAAGGTCTCGTCCACCTTGCGGCAAGGGCTTCTGCTCTATGAAGTCGTCCACGCGCTCAATCGCCCGCAAGCCCCCGTGGTCGGGCATCCGATCGACCGTGATGCGATTGCTCAGTGGAGCGACAATCCCCGTGGTTTCGTGACGTGGTTGCGCGATCAGACACTCTCGCTGAGGGCCTCCGATTAGCGCAGCCCTCAGGCGCGCCAACCGGAATTAACCTTGCCTTAACCCTGGTGGGCGATGTCGGGGGATGCGCTATGCCCTCGCCCCCCTACTTCTCGTGTTCGCCGCAGCCTGCGACAGCCCGCATCCTCTCTCCGAATTTGCCGGCGTGCCGCCGACGCGTGTCGAGATTGCGGACTCCGTCTATTCCGTGCGCATCTCCGGCTCCAAGGCTCAAGCGGTCCGGCGCAACGTCGACTTCAAGGCAGCTCTCAACCGCGATGACTACGTCGCGCGCTCGGGCTTGGCGATGGAAGAGGCCTCCGGGTGCCGGGTCCGATCCGGGTCGCTCCGGGGGGATGCAGCTATGGCCGAGGCACGCCTGATCTGCTGAGATCTGGGCATCCGGCATATATCTTGTGGATATCTCTCGGTTCGCGCACAGATCCTGTGGTGCTCTCTTGACAGACCCCGCGCCCCCGCGCCAGCCTGTGTCCTCAGAGACTCACTTGGCCCCTCGTTCGACTAGGGGGCTGCACGCAGGACGGAGATCAGGTGCGCTTCAGTCGGCTACGCCTCAACGGGTTCAAGAGCTTTGTCGACCCGACAGATCTTGTGATCGGCGACGGGCTAACCGGTGTCGTCGGCCCAAACGGCTGCGGCAAGTCGAACCTTCTGGAGGGGCTGCGATGGGTCATGGGCGAGAACCGCCCCACGGCGATGCGCGGCGGCGGCATGGAGGATGTGATCTTCGCGGGTGCCTCCTCTCGCCCGGCACGCAATTTCGCCGAAGTCAGCCTTCTGATCGACAATTCTGACAGGCTGGCCCCCGCCGCCTTCAATGACACCGATGGCCTCGAGATCGTGCGCCGGATCACGCGCGACGCGGGCAGTGCCTACAAGACCAACGGCAAGGACGTGCGCGCGCGCGATGTGCAGATGCTCTTTGCCGACGCCTCCACCGGGGCGCATTCCCCGGCGCTTGTTCGGCAAGGCCAGATTTCCGAGCTGATCAACGCCAAGCCAAAGGCGCGGCGGCGCATCCTAGAAGAAGCGGCCGGCATTTCGGGCCTCTACCAGCGCCGGCACGAGGCCGAGCTCAAGCTTAACGCGGCGGAGCAGAACCTCGCCCGGCTCGACGACGTGCTGGAAAGCCTTGCGCAACAGCTCAGTTCGCTCGCCCGGCAGGCACGGCAAGCCGCCCGCTACCGGCAGATCGGAGCTGATTTGCGCCATGCCGAAGGGCTTCTGCTCTACCGCCGTTGGGCCGAAGCGCAGATCGCGGCACAACAGACGGCAGCGACGCTCACCGATCATATCAAGGCCGCGAGCCAATCCGAGCGCGCGGCCTCCGCAGCCGCGCGCGCACGCGAGGAGGCGGATGCGGCGCTGCCCGCCCTGCGCGAGGAGGAAGCGATCGCAGGGGCGATCGTCCAGCGTCTGAACGTCGAGCGCGGACAGTTGGCCGAAGAGGCAAAGCGGGCCGAAGACACCATCGCGACGCTGGACAAGCGTATACAGCAACTCAACCACGACGCCGAGCGCGAGGCCGGTCTGAACCGCGATGCTGGCGAGACCATCGCGAAGCTTGAAGGCGAAGCCGAGAGCCTGCGCGCCGCCTCGGAAGGTCAGGACGCAAAGGCAGACGCCGCCTCCGAAGCCGCGACCATCGCCGCGACCAACCTGAGTGAGCGCGAATCAGAACTCGGCCGCTTGACGGAGGACGCCGCCCGCCTCGCCGCACGTCACCAATCGGTCGAGCGCCTCGAAGCGGACGCGGCACGCACGCTCAACAGGCACAGGGGCGAGGCCGAGCGCGCCCGCGCCGCCGAGGCCGACGCCAGCACGACTCTGTCCGCCGCAGCAGCTCAATCCCAGGCGGCGGATGTCGCCTTGCAGGAGGCCACAAAGGCCGCTGAAGCCGCCGAGGTCACCCTTGCCGAAGCCGACGCGTCCCGAGCCGATGCAGCGGCGCGCGAAGCGACCGCACGGGCAGAGCACTCCGCAGCCGAAGGCGAGGCGCAAGCGTTGCGCGCCGAAGTGGCTGCCCTGTCGCGCCTTGTCGAGCGGGCGACGGGTGCCGACGGACAGGTGCTTGATCAAGTGAAGGCCACACCGGGCTACGAGCAGGCCCTCGGCGCCGCCCTTGCCGACGATCTGCGCGCGCCCGTTGCCACCAGCGAAATCCCTTCGGGCTGGGTCCCGCTGCCGGCCTATCCGACCTTGCAGGGCTTGCCGGACGGGGCCACACCGCTCAGCGCCCATGTCGACGTCCCCGAGGTGCTGCTGCGCCGGATCGGCGAGGTCGGGCTCGTGGCCCGCGAAGACGGCGCGCGGCTCCAGCCGCTCCTGAAGCCCGGTCAGCGGCTGGTGAGCCGCGAGGGCGACCTCTGGCGCTGGGATGGCTTGCGCGCGGCTGCCGACGACGCGCCCTCCGCCGCTGCGCTTCGGCTCCAGCAGCTCAACCGGATGGTTGCGCTCAAGCGGGACCTTGAGGAAGTCGCCTCTCGCGCGGCAGGCGCCGAACAAGCCCACAAGGTGCTCACAACGGCGCTCGAAGCCGCCGCCAAGGCCGATACGGATGCCCGCGCCGCGCGCCGCGCCGCGGACACGCGCGTCGCCGAGAACAGCCGCGCGCTTACGACAGCCGAGAACGCGCAAGCCATGGCGGCGACCAAGCGTGAGGCTGCGCAGCTCGCCGTTGCCCGCCACACCGAAGAGGCGCAGGCAGCAGAAGCCGCGCTCGCAGAGGCGCGCGCGCAGAAGGCCGAGTTGGCAGACCTCGCAACCGTGCGGAGCGCCTGCGATGCCGCGAAAGCCTCGGTGGAAGGTTCGCGCGCGGACATGATCGCGGCACGCGCGCGGGAAGAAGAGCTTCGCCGCGTGGGAGCCGCCCGCACACGCCGCCTGGCGGAAGTTGGCCGCGAGCTGGATCGCTGGCGCGAGCGTCTTGGCAATGCCGAAGGGCGCGGCGCCGATCTGGCCCGGCGCATCGCCGCGGCCGAGGAAGAGCGCGAGACAGCGCGAACCGCGCCCGCGACCATCGCTGAAAAGACAGCCAAGACAACCGCTGGGCTGGAAACGGCCGAGGCGCGCCGCCGCACCGCTGCGGATGCGCTGGCGACCGGTGAGACAGCGTTTCGAGATGCCGAACGGGCGGAGCGTGAGGCGGCACGTGTCGCGTCCGAGGCCCGCGAGAGCCGTGCCGCGGCCGAAGCGCGTGCGGAGGCCGCACGGGATGTGCTTTCCTCCGCCGCCGCGGCGATTCGCGAAGAGCTCAACACCACGCCGGAGGACCTTCTGGAGCAGCTCAAAACAGATCCGGATGCGATCCCCGATGTCGCCGCGATCGAACACGACATTGTCCGCCTGAGACGTGCCCGTGATGCCCTGGGCGCGGTGAACCTGCGCGCCGAAGAAGATGCGACAGAGATCGAGACGGAGCACACCGCCCTGACCGCGGAAAAGGCCGAACTGGAAGAAGCCATCCGCGCGCTTCGCAGCGGCATCGCCAGCCTCAACCGCGAAGGGCGCGAGCGGCTGCTTACGGCCTTCGAGCAGGTCAACGGCAACTTCCGCCTGTTGTTCACGCATCTCTTCGGGGGCGGCAGTGCCCGGCTTGAGCTTGTGGAGAGCGACGATCCGCTGGAAGCCGGGCTCGAGATCCTGTGTCAGCCGCCGGGCAAGAAGCTCAGCTCGTTGTCCCTGCTCTCGGGCGGCGAGCAGACCCTGACCGCTCTGGCGCTCATCTTTGCCGTCTTCCTCGCCAACCCGGCCCCGATCTGCGTCCTCGACGAGGTCGACGCCCCGCTCGACGACGCCAACGTCACCCGGTTCTGCGACCTGCTTGACGAGATGACGCGCCGCACGGAAACGCGATTCCTGATCATCACGCACCACGCCATCACGATGAGCCGGATGGACAGGCTCTTTGGCGTCACCATGCAGGAACAGGGCGTGAGCCAGCTCGTATCGGTCGATCTGAAGAAGGCCGAGCAGCTCGTCGCCTGACGCGGGCCGGCCCGAAAGCCTCCAGCCAGATACGACGCGTCAACCCGCGCTCGCTGTGCGGCGAACGCGGGCGATGTCCATGGCGGTGGCAATCCGGCGCTACTCTTCGTTGATGTCGTGGTGAAAGACCGTTGTCTGGCCCTTCCGTACGCCCATCGCCATTCGCAGGACGATCCACGCCAGAATGGAGAGCACCGCAAAGACGACGCTCAGGGCCGGCAGTCCTTCGGGAAGCCAGCCAGCCACGGGATCTCCGATGAGAAACGCGCCGGCCAACGCACTGGCCCCGACCGCGAAGCCGAGAAAGACGTATCCCGGGATGATCATCTCGAGGATACCGCAGAACGCGGCCAGCATGCCCCACGTCCACCATTGCCGCCACCAGACCTCGCCGAGAAACGCTGTCAGCCACTCCGGCATCAGCTCCGCCCTCCGAGCATCTTGAAGGCATTGCCAAAGGCTTCGACAGCATTGGCCGGCAGGATGACCGTCTGATTGCCTGGGCCGCCCCCGAGCTTGTTCAGCGCTTCGACCTGCTTCAGCGCAACCTGATACTGTGCCGCCTCGGTGCCGTTGTCGGCGATGGCGCGGGCAACGACAGCCGTTGCAAAGGCTTCGGCCTCCGCTTCGACGCGGCGTGCCTTTGCGGCCTGCTCGGCGGCGTAGAGCTCGGCATCGGCCTGAAGCTCCACGGCTCGCTTCTGGCCCTCGGCCTCCGTGACGGACGCACGGCGCGCGCGCTCGGCGTTGAGCTGCTGCAACATCGCTTCGCGCGTCGCATCGTCGAGGTTCACGTCGAGGATCTCCGCCCGCGTCACCTCGATGCCCCAGTCGACGACGGCCTCTTCGACATTGGCCTTGATGGTGGTGATCAGGTTGGCGCGATTGGATTGCACCTCGTCGAGCTCCATCTTGCCGATCTCGGCGCGCACAATGCCTGCCACGGTCGTTGCGATCGCTCCGTCGACGTCGCGGATCCGGTAGACGGTGCGCTCCGGCTCAAGGATCCGGTAGAAGACGCTTGTCTCGACCTTGACCAGCACGTTGTCCGCCGTGATGGCGTCCTGCGAGGCATTCGGCAGCTGGCGCTCAAGAATGGATACCTTGTGCGCGACCCTGTCGATGAAGGGGACAATGAGGTTGATGCCCGGCCCCAGCACGGACCGCAGCCGGCCAAACCGCTCCACAACGTACTTCTCGGATTGGGGCACGACCTTGACCCCGAGAAAGACGGCGAGGATGAGAAGCGCGGCGATCAGGAGGGTGACAATCGCCCCCCCGGAAATGTTTGAAAGCAGGAAATCAAGGTCCATGCGGGCCACTCCAATTGTATCTTCATGCAACAATGCCCGAAGGAATGGGCCCATTGTAGGCTCGACGAAGACATTTTTCTGGCATGCGTCGTCCGGAGCGTGCGCGTGGAGATCGGCGAAACCACGTTGGCGATGTGTACTTTCCCGGCAATGCAGCGCCCAAAAAAGCGACATCAGCCATCCTGCGAGGGTGACACCGGGGGCCGTCAATGGCATGTCCCCGTCACCAAAAACTTCGTCGGGACACCTAAGTGACGATTCATCCCATCATCCTGTGCGGCGGATCCGGCACACGACTCTGGCCCGCATCGCGCAAGAGCTACCCCAAGCAATTCGCGCCGCTCCTCGGCGCGGAGAGCCTCTATCAGGCCACGCTGCGCCGCCTCTCGACCCCCGCCTACACGCGCCCGACCATCGTCACGAACGTCGACTTCAGGTTCCTCGCGACAGAGCAGGCCACCGAGATCGGTCTTGCCGACGCGCGTGTCGTCGTCGAGCCCGTGGGGCGGGATACGGCACCGGCGATCCTTGCGGCCGCGCTCATGGTCGAACAGGCGGAGGGGCGGGATGCGCTGGCGCTCGTCGCGCCGTCCGATCACGTGATCGGCGACACCGACGCTTTCGAACTCGCGGTCCAGCAGGGCGCCGCCGCTGCCCGCGACGGCGCCCTGGTGACCTTCGGTGTGACCCCGGACCGCCCGGAGACGGGCTATGGCTATCTGGAGCTCTCCGCCGCTCCCTCCGCGGACGGGTGTGCCGTTCCGCTGACGTCCTTTCGCGAAAAGCCTGACGAAGCGACCGCGGCCAAGATGATCGCCGCAGGAAACTACCTGTGGAACGCGGGGATTTTCCTCTTTCGCATCGGCGACCTTCTGGATGCGTTCCAGGCGCATGCGCCCGACCTTCTGGAGCCGGTGAAGGCCGCGGTGGAAGGCGGGCGTGAGGATCTGTCGCTCTTCCGCCTCGCGGAGGATCCGTTCGCCAGGGCCCGCGCGATCTCGTTCGACTTTGCCATCATGGAAAAGGCAGAGCGCGTGGCAGCGGTGCCGCTGACGGCGCCGTGGTCGGATCTGGGGGCGTGGGATGCGCTTTGGAAGGCCGCCGAGACCGATGCGCAGGGCAACGCCACGCTTGGCTCGGCTTCCGCGCTCGAATGCGAGGGAACGTACCTGCGCTCCGAGGAGGGCGCGATGCACGTGGTCGGGCTCGGGCTGACAGACACGGTTGTTGTCGCCATGCGCGACGCCGTTCTGGTGGCCGACAGGCACCGGGCGCAAGAGGTCAAGCAGGTCGTCTCGGCGCTCCGCGAGAGCGCGGTGAGCCAGGCCGATGACTACCCGCGCTTTCACCGGCCGTGGGGCTGGTACGAGACGCTCTGCATGGATGCGCGCTTTCAGGTGAAGCGCATCATGGTACGCCCCGGTGGGGTGCTCAGCCTGCAATCCCACATGCATCGCTCCGAACACTGGGTCGTCGTGGCCGGCACCGCGAAGGTTACGATCGGCGAAGAGACGAAACTCGTGACCGAGAACCAGTCGGTCTACATCCCGCTCGGCACGGTGCACCGGATGGCAAATCCCGGGCGTTTGCCAATGTACCTGATCGAAGTCCAGACCGGCAGCTATCTCGGCGAGGATGACATCATCCGATACGAGGATGCTTACGGGCGCGGCTGAGCCCGCAAGCGCGCATTCTGCGCGCCCCGCTCCGCTCGTGAGCCCGGCTCCGGGCATTTCTCCTTGTTTCACTGATTCGAGCCGTTAATCCTTTTGTCAGCGGTCGGGTGCGGCCGCCGGTAAGAGACAAGGGACGGAGACCACCCCATGAGCCAACGCGACGATCTGATTGAGAAATACGCGGGCGACCTGCGCACGAAGTGCGGCGTCGAGCCCGACATGGATCTGCTGACCAAAGTCACCATCGGCCTCGGCCCCTCGATCTACAATGCCGACAGCGAAACGGTGGCATCGTCCCAGCCAAGCGAGCTTGAAACGGTCAAGGCCAACTTTCTCATCAAGAAGCTGGGGCTGTCCGACGGGCCAGAGCTCGACAGTGCGATTGCCTCCGTTGTCGATACCTACGGGAAGTCGGAGCGCAACAAGTACCGGGCGGTCTTCTACTACCTGCTCACGAAGCACTTCGGCAAAGAGAGCGTCTACGGCTGAAGCGGGTTCGCCCGATGCGCGAGCCGCGTCCGACGCACGGCTCGCTTCGCCGATTGAGTTAAATGCAACGGGCATTGGCTTTGACACGGCCACCAGCTGCGGTATCTTGGAGGGGCTGGCGTAGGAATGCTGGCCCTTTTCGAGACGACGTGGTGCGAGACACGTGGGATGAGGGTCGGTGCTATGCGCCGACCCTCATATTTCTTCAAACCGTCGCACCCGCCTCAAGGCCCGCACCCCGGATCGCGGCATCGGCTCCGCGCTGTCCGATCCCTGCACTCATGAAGCGCGCCATGGCCCGGGTCCCGCCCGCGCTGCTGCATGGCGCGCCACTCCTGCTCGACAGCGACAGCAGCACAAGCAGCCGCGCAGTCACATGACCGGCAGGGGCCGCACAAGCGCGCCGTCATGCGCGCGGGTTGCCCGGCCCGCAGGAATGCCGACGTGATCCGCCTCGGTCCCGTTTCCACACGCGCATTCGACCGCTTCGGCGTAAAAAGCGCGCGCATTTCGTGCACTCACAACGTTTTCCCGGCCCGCAACGGCCCAAGGGCCCCGTTGACTGACCTGTCAGTCGCCCGAAGCGGGTTCGGCGCTCGTGTCGCCCATGGCGCAGATCCTGTGCCACTCCGCGTCGGACACGGGCTGGACGGAAAGGCGCGAGTTGCGGACAAGGACCATCTCCGACAGCTCCGGCACCGCCTTGATGTCGTCGAGTGTCACCGCTTTTTCGAATGGCCGCACTGCCCGCACGTCGACGCATTCCCACTTCGGATCCTCTGTTGTCGAATCCGGATGGATCGCGGCACACACCTCCACGATCCCGACAACGGCCTTGTCCTTCTGGGAATGGTAGAAAAAGCCCAGATCGCCCAGCGCCATCTCGCGCATGAAATTGCGCGCCTGATAATTGCGAACGCCGTTCCATTCCTCGCCCTCGGTGCCCCTGGCCACCTGTTCGTCCCACGACCAGTCCGAGGGTTCGGATTTGAAGAGCCAGTACTTCATCTCGGTGTCTCCCTATGCCTTGGCGCCGCGCTTGCCAGAGCCAAGCATCGGCGCAGCCGCCGTGTCGAGCGGCCAGCGGGGGCGTGCGGGCAGATCCATCCCGTCCCAAAGGCCCAGCCGCGCGCGCTCGATCCCCGCCCATGCGATCATGGCCGCATTGTCGGTACAAAGCGCAAGCGGCGGCGCAACGAACGCCACCCCGGCGCTGTCGGCCAGCGTCGTGAGCGCCGCGCGGATCTCGGTATTCGCGGCGACCCCGCCCGCGACGGCAAAGGCAGGCCGGACTGGCGCCAGCGACAGGTAGTCTTCAAGCGCCCTGCGCGACTTCTCCACCAGAACCTCGGCCACCGCACGTTGGAACGCCGCGCAAAGATCGGCCCGATCAGAGCGCCGTAAGCCGCCATGTGGCGCCATGAGCGTGTCGCGGGTGCGCAGAACGGCCGTCTTGAGCCCGGAGAACGACAGATCGCAGCCGGGCCTGTCCAACAGCGGGCGAGGCAGTGGCAGGCGCGCGGGGTCACCCTCCCGCGCGGCGCGTTCCACGGCGGGGCCACCGGGTTGAGGAAGGGCAAGAAGGCGCGCAACCTTGTCAAACGCCTCACCCGGCGCGTCGTCGATCGTGCCGCCAAGGCGGCGGAACCGGTCCGGCGCCTCGACAACGAGGAACTGGCAATGCCCGCCCGACACGAGGAGCATCAGGTAGGGAAAGGCCAGCGCGTCTGTCAGCCTTGGCGTGAGCGCGTGCCCCGCGAGGTGATTCACGCCGACGAGCGGCAACCCGGACCCAAAGGCCAGCCCCTTGGCGCACATCACGCCCGATAGCACGCCTCCGATCAGGCCAGGCCCCGCTGTCACGGCAATGCCGTCGAGCGCGCCAAGGCTCTCATTTGCGGTGCCCAGAGCCTCTTCGACCACGTGGTCCAGCTTTTCGGCGTGGGCCCGCGCCGCGATCTCCGGGACAACGCCCCCATAGGCCGCGTGCAGTGTGTCCTGGCTGGCCACGACGTTGCTCAGAATCTCCGCCCCTGCCGCCTCGCACCAACGCACGACCGCGGCGCCGGTGTCATCGCAGCTGCTCTCGAGCCCGAGCAGGGTCAATTTGGTGGGGCGGGATGTCGGTGGCATGGTGCGCGCGGGATGGCTAGGGTTGGCGTTCGAAATAGACACGGATGGCACCGAAGTGAACCCGTCGGACATAACCTTGCTGTTGACGCGCCCCGAGACGGCGGCGGTACGGTTCGCGGCGCAGGCAGAAGCCGCGCTGGGGCGCTTCGGACAGGTCATTCACGCTCCCATCTTCCAGATCGTGCCGCTCACTCCGTTTCCCGACATCCCAAACGACGCCGAGATCGCCTTTACCTCCGAGAACGCGGTCCGCATCGCAGCGCCCCACCTATCGGAGTGGAAGCGCCCTGTATGGTGCGTCGGAGCGCAGACAGCCGCCGCCGCAAGGAGCGCCGGGCTGACACCGGAGGTGGCCGGCGGCACCGCGAAAAACCTGGCGGACGCGCTGCTCGCCGCCCGCTTGCCATCCCCTGTAGTGCATCTGGGGGGCGTGCATCAGGCAGGAGATCTGGTTGGGCGCTTGCAGGCAGAAGGCCAATCCGCGCGTCGGATCTCCATCTACGATCAACGCCCCTGCCCGCTCAGCGCCACGGCCCGGACAGCCCTCGCCGGGTCGCGACCGATCGTGCTGCCGCTCTTCTCTCCGCGCTCGGCGGCCCTGCTCTCGGAGAGCCTGATGGATCCACCGCCAAAAGCGCCCCTCGCTGTCGTACCTTTGTCAGAGGCTGCCGCCCGCGCGTGGACGGGCCCGTCGTCGACGCTTCGGGTGGCCGAACGTCCGGACGCCGCCGCCGTCATCGCCGCAATGGGGTACATCATTGACGCAATTTCCGGCGCTTGAGACCACAGGATCGGCGGGCTAAGGTCCGACGCTGGAGGGGTGTACCTCCTTTGACAGATTCGCCCGACGCGAGGGAGCCCATCCGTGACCGACCCCAAGAAGCCCGAGGACGAGGCCCCCAACGACGAGACGATCGACGAAACCAACGACACAAAAGCGTCCGACACCGATGAGACGACAGCCGCAGAAGGCGAAGACGTCAAAGCCGATGCGGAGAGCGAAGCCGCCGAAACGTCCGAAGACAATAGCAACGATGCCGAAGACAGCGAGCCCAATGGGGCCGAGTCTGGCAGCGCTGACGAGGCAGACGCCGCGTCGGACGACACGTCGCAGGGTGGCGACACCACCGACGATGACACGCTGACGGAAGAGGAAAAGCTCGAAATCGCCGAGGCCGCGCTGCGCGACGCCGAGCGCGGCTACACCTCGAACGAGCCCGCGAGCGCTCCTGACGCTGCTGTGGCCGCCGCCGCCACAGGTGGCGCCGCAGCCGCATCGGTCGCGGGGTCCTCCCCCGCCTCGTCGTCCCCTCCGGTGGAGCGGGAGATCATCGTCGAGCGCAAGAGCGGCGGCTTTCTTCCTGGATTCGTCGGCGGCGCCGTCGCGGCCGTCGGCGCCGCCTTTGCCGCACCTTACGTTCTGCCCGAAACGATGCGCCCGGTGATGAGCCTTGCGCCTGTCGAGGCGAGCCTCGAAGCGCAATCGAGTGAGATTGGCGGCCTTGCCGATGCGACGGCCGGTGTCGCCCAGAGTGTCGAGAACCTTACCGGCCGGGTCGAAGAGGTCGCCGAGACCGCTGCGCAAGCGGTCACAACCGACGCGCTCGGTGCTCTCGAAGCGCGGCTGGGAGAGATACAGGCCGCGCTCACGGGCCAGAACGAAGAGCTCGGCGCCCGGGTCGATGGCCTCGCATTGGACATCGACGCCCTCGCACTCGAGTTTGCGAGCTTCGAGCGCAGCCCGCTTGAGGACGCCACCGACCCTGCCGTCATCGCAGCATTGGCCTCCTATGCGCGCGACGTACAAGCCCTGCGCGAAGAGGTCGCCGCCCAGACAGAAGAGAACAACCGCGTGATCGAGGAAGCCGCAGCAGCGACCGCCGAAGCGCGCGCCGCCGCCGAAGCGGAGCAGGAGATCGCGGCAGAGCGCGCCGCGGTAGCCGCCCGCCAGCAAGCCGTGGTTGACATCAAATCCGCCCTCGACTCAGGCGCGCCGTTCAGCGAGGCGCTCGACGCGTTCGGGGGCGACGCCCCCGAGGCGCTCAGCGCCGTGGCCGGCCAAGGCGTGGCCACTCTCGCGAGCCTGCAGGCCAGCTACGCCGCCCCTGCCCGCGATGCGCTCGACGCCGCGCGACGCGCCGATGTCGGCGAGGCGCCCTCGGAGCGTGGTCTCACGTTCCTGCAGACCCAGCTGGGGATGCGATCCCTCGCCCCGCGCGACGGGGACAGCGCCGACGCGATCCTGAGCCGCGCGGAAGCCGCGACACAGGCTGGCGACATTGCGACCGCGATCACGGAGCTCGGTGCCTTGCCCGAAGCCGCCGCCGCGCCCCTCACCGATTGGATCGCGCGCGCCAGCAGCCGGGCTGACGCCATCGCCGCCGCAGATGCCCTCGCCCAGTCGATGGCGACCAACTAAGGATTCCCGCCCATGCTCTGGTCCCTGATCAAGATCCTTGTGTTCATTGCCCTCGTCGTCGGCCTGACCATCGGCACCGGCATCTGGATGGAAACCGGGCCGGGCGTGCGCCTTGCCATCGGCACCGTCGAGTTCAACCTCGGCCCCCTCCAGGCGGTCATTGCAGCTCTGGTGCTGCTGGGTGCGGTCTGGCTGCTCTTCAAGGTAGCCGGTCTGCTCGTCGCATTCCTGAAGTTCCTCAACGGCGACGAAACCGCGATGTCGCGGTACTTTACCCGCAATCGGGAGCGCAAGGGCTTCACCCTTCTGGCCGACAGCATGCTGGCGCTCTCCGCGGGCGAGGGGCGTCAGGCGATGGCGAAGGCCGCCAAGGCCGAGCGTTACCTCAAGCGCCCCGAGGTCACGGGCCTCGTGATGGCGCAGGCCGCAGAGCTGGTGGGGGACCGCACCAAGGCGACGGAAACCTACAAAACCCTGCTCAAGAGCGACAAAACACGGTTCATCGGAATTCAGGGCCTGCTGTCGCAAAAGCTGGAGGACGGGGACACCGAGGTCGCGCTTCAACTGGCGCAGAAAGCCTTCGCCCTGCGTCCCAAGAACGACAACATGGCCGACACGCTTCTCAAGCTTCAGGCCGGGGATCACGATTGGAAAGGCGCGCGCCAGACGCTGGGCGCCAAGTTGAAAGCGGGCAACATGCCGCGTGACCTGCATCGCAGGCGCGACGCTGTTCTGGCCGTCAGCCAGGCCAAGGACGTTATGTCGGAGGGTACCTCCATCGAAGCCCGTGAGGCGGCAATCGAAGCGTCGCGGCTTTCGCCGGATCTCGTCCCCGCGGCCGTCATGGCCGCCCATGCCTATATCGAGCAGGACAAGCCGAAATACGCAGCGCGCGTCATCAAGAAGACCTGGGAGGCGCAGCCGCACCCCGAGCTTGCCACGGCTTTTGCGGCCATCGAGCCGAACGAATCCCCGAAGGACAGGGTCAAGCGGTTCGAGCCTCTGCTCCGCCTGCGCCCCGACGACATGGAAACGACCCTGCTGCGCGCAGAGTTGCTGATCGGTGCCGAAGATTTCCCCGGTGCGCGGCGCGCCATGGGTGACACCGTGACCGACAACCCGACGACCCGTTCGCTCGCCATCATGGCGGCCATCGAGCGGGGCACGGGGGCCTCCGAAGAGGTCGTGCGCGGCTTCCTCGCGCGCGCGGTGACAGCGTCTCGCGGGCCGCAATGGGTCTGCGACAGCTGCCAGTCGATCGCGGGTGAATGGGGCCCGATCTGCGAGAATTGCGGCGGGTTCGATACGCTCTCGTGGCGCACACCCCCGGCACGCGACGCAGGCATGCCCACCGGCGCAGAGATGCTGCCCCTCATCGTTGGCGCCCCCGAGGCGGCGTCGGCGAGCGAGGGCGATGGCATCGACGCACCCGCAGCGGACGGTGGAGAGACCGTCGATGCCGCAGCGAATGACGCTGGCGACAAGCCCAGTGCGGAGCGCGCCAGCGCCTGATCTGGCGCCGCACAGTCTGACCGAAGATGCCCGCCGTTCGGCGCCAGCGGGGCCGTTCGGCGCACAAGTCGCACCGTTGGCCCGTTGGGCCCGGCCGCCAAGGCTAGGCAAAGCGCAATCGCCGTGGTTTCATTCCCGCATACCAGCGCAGGGGGCCGGGATGAATCGCCTTATTTCAGCAGCAGCATTGTCATGTCTTACTGTCGGCGCCGCCGTCGCCCAGGAACGGCCGAATACGATCCTTGTGATGGACGGCTCTGGCTCGATGTGGGGCCAGATCGACGGCGTCGCGAAGATCACCATCGCGCAGGACGTCGTTCGCGATCTGCTGGCGGATTTCCCGTCTGAACAGGGCCTCGGCCTCACCGTCTACGGACACCGAGAGCGCGGCGAATGCACCGACATCGAGACGGTCGTCGCCCCGGCGCCCGGCACGGCCGGGCAGATCACCGATGCGGTGAGCGGGATCAAACCGCTCGGTAAGACACCGATGACGGATGCCGTTGTCGCGGCCGCCGAGGCCCTGCGCTACACCGAGGACAAGGCGACGGTCATCCTCGTCAGCGACGGGGTGGAGACCTGCAATCCAGATCCCTGCGCCGCGGCCCGGCTTCTGGAAGAGGCAGGGATCGACTTCACCGCCCATGTCGTCGGCTTCGATGTCGGCTCGGATGCCGAGGCACTGGCGCAGATGCAGTGCATCGCCAACGAGACGGGAGGCCAGTTCCTGACCGCGGACAGCGCGGATCAGCTCACCGCCGCGCTGACCCAGGTCGCCGTGGCCGAACCGGAGCCCGAGCCGGAGCCCGCTCTCATCCCGGTGACCCTGACAGCCGTGATCGAAGGAACACCAGAACTCATCGAAGGCCCTGTCCTTTGGGATATCGAGGGCGCCAACGGCCTCGTCGCAGACGACGTGCCGGGCAATCCGATTGCTGGCGAGGTCGCAGAGGGCTCCTACGTAGCAACGGCCTACAGCACGACGCGTGAAGTTGCCCTGTCCCGCCAGTTCATCGCGATCGGCGATGCGGCGAGCGTCGAGATTTCCTTCCCGGCCCCGGTCGCATCGGCACGTCTGATCGCCCCGGCAGAGGCGCCGAAAGGCAGCACCATCGAGGTCGGCTGGGAGGCCGCTGTCGAGGAAGGAGACTTCATCGGGATCGGGCGCCCGGACGCCACCGGAGCCAACCAGTGGCGCAACTACACTTACACCACCGAGGGCAACCCGGTTCAGCTGCTGATGCCACCCGAGGAAGGACCCTACCTGATCCGGTACTTCAACGGCCAGAGCAACGAGCCGATTGGCGAAACGCAGATCATCGCCACGCCTGTCGAGGTGCAGCTGACAGCCCCGGCCGAAGCGATCTCGGGGTCGGAGATCGAGGTTGCCTGGGTCGGCCCGGACTACCCCGACGACTATATCGGCATCGGGATCGTCGGCGCGAGCGGCGCGAATCAATGGCAGAACTTCGCGTACACGCGCGCGGGCTCGCCCGCCAAGCTCACCGTTCCCGCCGTCGAGGGAGAGTACCTCATCCAGTACTTCTCGGGGCAGGACCGCATTTCGTTTGCCCAGGTGCCGATTGCTGTCACGCTGCCTGCCGTCACCGTATCGGCCCCCGCCGAGGCGATCGCTGGATCCATCCTCGAGATCGAGTGGTCCGGCCCCGGCTATGACGGCGACTACATCGGCATCGGCCCGGTGGGCGCAAGCGGGGCCAAGCAGTGGATGAACTACGCTCTGACGCGGGATGGCTCCCCGGCGAAGGTCACCGTCCCCGCTGTCGCGGGCGACTACGTCGTGACGTACTTCGCGCGTGAAGGGCGGACGCCGCTGGCCGAAACGGCTGTTTCGGTGTCGCTACCGGAGGTCACTGTATCGGCCCCCGCCGAGGCGATCGCCGGATCCATCCTCGAGATCGAGTGGACCGGCCCCGGCTATGACGGGGACTACATCGGCATCGGCCCGGTGGGTGCAAGCGGGGCCAAGCAGTGGATGAACTACACCCTGACGCGGGAAGGCTCCCCGGCGAAGGTCACCGTCCCCGCTGTCGCGGGCGACTACGTCGTGACGTACTTCGCGCGTGAAGGGCGGACGCCACTGGCTGAAACGGCTGTTTCGGTGTCGTTGCCGGAGGTGTCCGTCAGCGCCCCGGCGGAGGCCATTGCGGGCTCGACCATCGGCGTCGAATGGGCCGGGCCGAACTACGACGGTGATTACCTTGGCATCGGGCCTGCGGGAGCGAACGGGGCGAAGCAATGGCTGAACTACGTTGGCACAAAGGAGGGCTCGCCCGCTTCGCTCACGGTCCCGGTCGTCGCGGGAGACTACGTCATCAAGTACTTCGCCCGCGAGGGACGGACCCCGCTCGCCGAGACGACAATCGCCGTGACGCTCCCGCAAACCTCTGTCAGCGCGCCGCAGAGCGCAGTTATGGGCTCGACCATCGAAGTCACGTGGACCGGCCCGGACTACGACGGCGACTACATCGGCATCGGGCTCGTGGGCTCCAACGGGGCGAAGCAATGGCTGAACTACGCCTCGACATCTGACGGATCGCCCATGGCGCTGGTCGTTCCCCCCGCGGCTGGGGATTACGTGGTCAAGTACTTCGCGGGCCAGGGCCGTGTGCCGCTGGCAGAGACCCTGATCGCGGTCGACCCGGTGGAAGCCCGCCTCATCGCACCCGCAAGCGCCGCCCCGGGCAGCACGATCGACATCGGGTGGTCCGGCCCCGACTACGAGGGCGACTATATCGGGATCGGTCCCGCCGGAGCCGGGGGCGCGCAGCAATGGCGGGTCTACAGTGGAACGTCGAAGGGCAATCCCGTCACGATCACGCTGCCCGACGACACCGGTGACTACGTGATCAAGTACTTCATGGGGCAGGGGCGCACAGCCATCGCTGAAACACCATTGGCGATCGAATGAGAGCCGTCTGACCACGCTCCTCCAAGGATGGCCCCGGTCCTGGCAAGCCGGGGCCACGCCACCCCAGAACGCCGCGCCTCCTGCCTGTAGTCTCGGGATCGGGGCGGCGCGTTCAGGGCGTCACTATCAGGGCATCGCGCACGGATCAAAGCGCGCAAACGTTCAACGCGCGCCCATACCCCATCGGCGGACGTCACTACACGTGCTGACCGCCGTTCACCTCGATCTCCGTACCGGTCACGTAACTGGAGGCATCCGTACAAAGGAAATAGACCACGTCAGCCACTTCCGATGGCTGGCCGAGCCTGCGCAGCGGCAACGTCTCGACGATCTTTTCCGTACCGGGCGAGAGGATCGATGTCTCGATCTCCCCCGGCGCAATGGAGTTGACGCGCACGCCCTCCGGCCCGAAATCGTGCGCCATTTCCCGGGTCAGCGCCTTGAGCGCGGCTTTCGAGGTCGCGTAAGCCGCCCCCGCAAAAGGATGGACCTCGTTGCCCGCAATCGAGGTCACGTTGACAATGGCGCCGTGGGCCGCGGCCAGCTCTGCGCGCAAGCCCCGGGCAAGCACGACCGGGGCGAAGAAATTGACGTGAAACACCTTTCCCCAGTCGCGCAGATCCGTGTTCAGCGTGTTGAGGCGCTTTCCGTCCTCGCCTTTCGGCGAGATCCCGGCATTGTTCACGAGGGCGTCGAGTCGGCCGCCCAGCTTTTCGCGCATCTCCCCAATCACCTCCATCGTCCTTTGAGGATCCGAGAGATCAATCTGAATGTGGTTCTCTTCGCCGCCGGGCCACGGGCAGCGCGGATCAAACGGCTGCCGCGAGCACGTGAGCACCCGCCACCCCGCCGCACTGAACCGCTTGACGGTGGCGTGGCCGATGCCGCGGCTGGCGCCGGTCAGAACGATTGACCTCTGGCGTTCGGATTGCTCCATCGCCCGCTCCTTTCGCATGTCGCGCTCATGGGCTGATGCGGAAAGTCTACTCCGCCCCGCGCGACGCGCAATCGGCCTCTTGGCAGCACCCGCGCGGCGGCGTACCCAAGCCCCTGCGGCAAGCCCTCAGGCCCGCTTTCCGCGCCACCGCGCCCGCAACACGACCCGAGCCCCGATATGAGACGCCAGATGGCCGACCCCGACTCCTCCATCGCGACCGCCAAGACCCTCTCCCAGGCCCTGCCCTACCTGCAGCGCTACGATGGAGCGATCGTTGTCATCAAGATGGGCGGAAACGCCATGGGCGACGAGGCGTCGATGGCCGGATTCGCCCGGGACATCGTGCTGATGAGCCAGGTTGGCGTGCGGCCCGTCGTCGTCCATGGCGGCGGGCCGATGATCAATGACATGCTCGAGCGTCTGAACCTCACCTCGACCTTCGTGGACGGCAAGCGTGTAACGGATGCAGCGACCGTCGAGGTCGTCGAAATGGTGTTGTCCGGGACGGTGAACAAATCCATCGTTCAGGCGATCAACATGCAGGGGGGCCGAGCGATCGGCCTGTCCGGGAAAGACGCGAACCTGATGGTGTGCGATCCTGCGGACCCCAAGCTCGGCTTCGTGGGTACACCCGTGGAGGTGACCCCCGAAGTCCTGCACCAGCTTCACGGCGCAGGCATCATCCCGGTGGTCGCCCCGCTCGGAACAGGGCGCCAGGGCGAGACATTCAACGTGAACGGCGACACGGCAGCAGGCGCCATTGCCGCGGCCCTGAGGGCTGACAGGCTGCTGCTTCTGACCGATGTCGAAGGGGTCAAAAACGCCGACGGCGAGATCGTGACCGAACTCACCGCGAAACAGGTGGAGGACATGACGCGCGATGGCGTCATCTCTGGCGGCATGATCCCGAAGACGGAGACCGCGCTCAATGCCCTGCGTGGTGGGACGCGCGCGGTGGTCATCCTCGACGGCAGGGCGCCAAACGCGTGCTTGCTGGAGCTATTCACCGACCACGGCGCCGGCTCTCTGATCCGAATGCCCGAAAAGATTCCCGACAGGCGCGGCTAGGCGGCAAGGCTGACGTTTTGCCATTCCGCGCCAGAGCGGCCTCCCCTATGGTCGCTGAGATGAACGACACAGCCGAGACCCGCCTCAGTTGGGAGCACCTCTCCGGGCTAGCCGCAGAGGCCGGGCTGCGTCCCGTGGGTGGCTTTGAGCCGACACCGGACGACGGATTTGCCGAGACCACCCGCGCGGTTGTCCTTCTGGCGCCGCAGGACGACGTCTTCTGGCCCCTCTTCACTGCTTCTTCAGAGTATCTCGATGGCGCCCCGGACCCGCTGGACCGCTGGTCCCGCAGGGTGATCGGCTCAATGGCATGCGCACTCGGTGCCAAAGCGGTCTTTCCGTTTACCGGCCCACCCTGGCGCCCCTTCATCGCGTGGGCCCGCCGGACCGGGCGCATCCATGCCTCACCTGTCGGCCTTCTGATCGACCCCGAGGCAGGGCTCTTCGTCTCCTTGCGCGGCGCCCTCGCGCTCAAGAGAGCGGTCGATCTTCCCGGCCCCCTGACATCTCCCTGCGAAAGCTGTCAGGAGAAACCCTGTCTTTCGGCATGCCCTGTCAGCGCCTTGGGCCACGGACCCTATGACACGCAGGCCTGCAGGGGCTTTCTTGACACGGCGTCGGGACAGCCTTGCCGAGAGGAAGGCTGCGCCGTCCGGCGCGCCTGCCCTGTCTCGCGCGCGTGGCCGAGGGCGCCCGCGCAATCCGCCTTCCACATGGCAGCCTTTCACGGATAAACATGAAACACCTCATTCTCTTGCGCCACGCCAAGTCGAGCTGGAACAATCCAGAGGTGGCCGACATCGATCGGCCGCTGAACAAGCGGGGCAAACGGGCGGCGACAGACATCGGAGCCTGGCTCAAGGCCGAAGGTTGGATCCCCGATGAGGTCCTGTGTTCTCCCGCGCGGCGCACGCGCGAAACCCTCGAGCGCCTGCATATCGGCGTCGCACCGAGCTTGCGCGACGGGATCTACGAAGCACCGCCCGGAGCTTTGCTGTCGGCGGTGCAGGGCGCCGTCGGCTCCACGGTTCTGATGGTGGGGCATAATCCAGGGATCGGCGCGCTCGCACAAATCCTCGCCACCGCTAAACCGGATCACGTCCGGTTCGATGACTACCCAACGGCCGCGACGACCGTTCTGCGCTTCGAACTGGAAGCCTGGCGAGACATACAGCCCGGGTCAGGTGAGGTCCTGGCCTTCCTCACGCCGCACGATCTGGCTCCTCCCGAGCCAGACGGGGCAAATGCCTTGTAGCAAGGCATTTGCCAAGACGCTTAGATAAGCGTCTTGGCCCGTGGCACTCGTGCGCGCCGTCAGTGGCCGAGGATCTGGCTCAGGAAGAGCTTGGTACGCTCGTTCTGCGGGTTGTTGAAGAAGGCTTCCGGCTCGTTCTGCTCGACGATCTGACCCTGGTCCATGAAGATCACGCGGTTTGCGACCTGGCGGGCAAATCCCATCTCGTGCGTTACCACGAGCATCGTCATGCCTTCCTCCGCCAGCTCCACCATCGTGTCGAGCACTTCCTTGATCATCTCCGGGTCGAGCGCGGAGGTCGGCTCGTCGAAGAGCATGATGCGTGGACGCATACACAGCGAGCGCGCAATCGCGACCCGCTGCTGCTGACCGCCCGAGAGCTGGCCGGGATACTTGTTGGCCTGCTCGGGGATCTTCACCTTCTTCAGAAAGTGCATCGCCGTCTCTTCGGCCTCGCGCTTGGGCGTCTTTCGAACCCAGATCGGCGCCAGCGTGCAGTTTTCGAGGATCGTGAGGTGCGGGAAGAGGTTGAAGTGCTGAAACACCATCCCGACCTCTGAGCGGATCGCGTCGATGTTCTTGATGTCGGACGACAGCACTGTTCCGTCCACCTCGATCCGGCCCTTCTGGTGCTCCTCGAGCGCGTTGATGCAGCGGATCAGCGTCGACTTGCCCGAGCCCGATGGGCCACAGATCACGATCCGTTCGCCGCGGAACACGGTCAGGTTGATGTCTCGCAGAACGTGGAACGCGCCGTACCACTTGTTCATGGTACTGATCTCGATCGCCACCTCGTCAGAGATTTCCTGCGCGGCCGGTTTCACGGTCATGTCGGGGGCTTCGCTCATGGGAATGCTCCTTGTCAGCGGTGGTCTGTCGCGAGCTGACGTTCCAGCCACTGCGAGTATTGCGAGATGCCGTAACACACGACGAAGAAGAGGAGCGCGGCAAAACCGAAGAGCTCCCAGTAGACACCTTTCCAATCCGTCGATGCGAGGATCGGGCCGCGGATCATGCCCACGAGATCAAACATCGAGATGACCGAGACCAGCGTGGTGTCCTTGAAGAGGCCGACGGCCACGTTCACGATGCCCGGGATCGAAATCTTGAGGGCCTGCGGCAGGATGATCAGCCTCATGGCCTGGGGATAGTCCAGCCCGAGACTGTCGGCCGCCTCATACTGACCCCGAGGTAGCGCCGCGAGGCCGCCGCGGATCACCTCGGCAATGTAGGCGGAGGCGAACATGGTGATCATGATGATCACCCGCAAGATCAGGTCAAACGACGTGCCGGGTGGAAGGAAGTAGGCCAGCACCACGTTGGCCACGAAGAGCAGCGTGATCAGGGGCACACCGCGCACGAACTCGATGAAGATGACGCAGATCCACTTGATGATCGGCATCGAACTTTGTCGGCCCAGCGCAAGTGCGATGCCGATTGGCAGTGACAGCGAGATACAGACAGTGCCGAGGATCATGTTGAGCATGAAGCCCCCCATGTCGCGCGAGGGCACCGCTTCGAGCGCCACAGGCGCAATCGCATCGAACGGCATCTGCATGTAGCCACGAAGCGCCCAGAACACCATGGCCGCGCCAACGCCGCCGAAGAGCCCCATCGCGAAGCTCTGGGTCACCAGGCGCGTGTAGACCATGTAGCCCACGACAAAGCCCACACCGACCAGGATCGGGGTCCAGATCGAACCGCCCCAAACGAGGAAATACGCGATGAACGGGTAAAGCGCCGTCAGGATCAGAAGCTTGCGCGGAAGGAACGCGAATAGCACGGGGGCCGCGCTGACCAGCAGCAGCAGGAACGCAAGCGCCGGACGCCAGTACATCTCTCTGGGATAGGTGAAGCCGAAGAGGAGCTGGTTCCAGCGCTCCGTCAGGACGGCCCAGCACGCGGGGAAGGACGGTCTGGCATCGACGTCCACGCCGTTTGCGCTCAAGAGCCGTGCGATATCGTCGATCTGACCGACGCCACTTCCGAGCTGGCTCTGGAGGGCCGGATCGCTGCGGATCGCCTCGGGGCCGGCAGCCCAGACACCGCTGTCGCGCACGCCGGTCAGCAACTCATCTAGCCGGGCACCGGCGGCGCCCGAGAGCTGTTGAGCCTCTGCCACCTCGATGACCGAGAGTTGCCAGTCGAGGAGTGACCCGACGAAGAAGATCTCGCGGCATTGCGAGAGCGAATCCGCGACCCAGACCCCGTTCAGCATCCAAGGAAGCGTCGCGTTCAGCACCCAGTAGACCAGGTAAAGCGAGAGAAGCGTCAGGATGCTGTAGGGGATGGAGGAAAAGAGATTTGTCCGAAGCCACCCCAGCGGACCGGAGGCGGATGCCGGCGGCGGCGAGGGCGGGATCTCTTCGGTGCGAACGAAGGCAACGTTGTGGCCGGGTGCGTCGCTCATATCACCGCTCCTTCAGCTTAACAGCGTTGTTGAACACGTTCATCACGGCGGAGATCGACAACGAGATGATCAGGTAGAAGAGCATCAGCAGAAGGATCGCTTCGATCGCGCGTCCGGTCTGGTTGAGCGTGATGCCCCCGAGGGTGCCGGTGACGTCCATGTAACCCACGGCAATGGCAAGTGAGCTGTTCTTCGTCAGGTTGAGATATTGCGAGATGACCGGTGGAATGATCACCCGGAGCGCTTGCGGCAAGACCACGAGGCTCATGATTCGGCCGGGGCGAATACCAAGTGACGCGGCAGCCTCGGTCTGGCCGCGCGGGATGGCCTGAATGCCGGCGCGTACGTTCTCGGCGATGAAGGCGCCGGTGTAGATCGCCAGCGCAAACCAAAGCGCGATAAGCGAACCGCGGACCTGAACCCCGTCGGAGAAGTTGAACCCGGCGAGGTACGGGCGGTCGAACTCGAACGGACGCCCCTCGCGGATGGTCGTCGTCAGGGCTTCGGCACCGCTCACGCCCTCGGCTACAGCCGGAGAGACCGTAAGCACGTTGCATTCGCCGGCCTGAAACGCTTCGATCGCGGCGGCCTCATCGTCTACCCGGCTCGTCCGGATGCGCAGGGCGACACGTTCGTCGATCGGGCCGCTGACAGCGGCCGCCTGCTGCTTGAGAAGCTGCGACTTTGTCACGACGCTGGTGGTGGACCCGGAGACCATACACATCGCGGCACCGCCTTCGGCCGAGACGAACGATTCAAGCGTCTGGCCGCCATTCCCCTCGGGCACGAGCACGGTATTCTGCGCGCCACCGACGGTCATCGAGAAGGCCAGCCATACAAGAACAGACGGCCCGAACAGGATCGCCAGCGATGGCCACCCGCGCGGCAAATCCCGTCCGGTATCGAAGAGAAGCTTCGTGGCGTAGCGCCGATAGGCAACCACGCCCGCGACCGACGCGGCAAAGACAGCCAGAAGCAGCATCCCGCCCGGCCCGGCCACCGGGCCGGGAGCGTAGACACCGCGATTGGTGAACGCCATCGCGTTGAAGAGCATCGTCTGCTCCGGCTCCGTGCCGCGGAAGGCGTTGGGTGCCGGGAGCGCCGCCGTCATGATGAAGAAGATGATCAGGATCCAGATCAGCACCGGGACGTTGCGGAACGCCTCGACGTAGATCGACATCAGCCGCGCCACGATCCAGTTGTTGGACAGGCGCAAAACACCGGCAAAGACACCGAGAATCGTCGCTGTGACACAGCCGAGGAATGCAACGATGAGCGTGTTGAGCACGCCGACCATGGACGCACGCAGGTGCGAATCCTGGTTGTTGTACTCGATCGGGCGCTGGTTGATGTCGTAGCCCGCAGGCTCACCCAGAAACGAAAAGCTGATGTTCAAGCCCGCATCCTGCAGGTTCGTCATCAAGTTGCTCGTCAGGTAGGCGATAGCGCCGATGAGCAGCAACAGTGCAATCGCCTGGAAAGTATAGGCCCGATAGCGCGTATCGTTGAGCAGCATCGACAGGCGAAACTGCTCCTCCGGCGGGTCTGTCATGGTGGCCATTGCGCGAAAATCCCGTTGCGGGGCCGCTTTTCCCGGCGAGGTTGCCCCTCGCTCCGCCTGGCCCACCTGTTATCAGATCGTTGCATAAGAGAAGGGCGCGGGAAGACCGCGCCCTTCTCCTGTCAGTCGCTTACCGGAACGGCGGCGAGTAGAGCAGACCACCGTCTGTCCACTGGGCGTTCAGGCCACGTGCGAGGCCGATCGGCGTGTTTTCCCCGATGTTTTTCTCGAAGATCTCGCCGTAGTTGCCCGCAACCTTGAGCGCGCGCACGGCCCAATCGGCATCGAGGCCGATCATCTCGCCGAAGTTACCTTCGGTGCCGAGCAGACGGTTGATCTCGGGATTGTTGGTGCCCGAGAGCAGCTCGTCGATGTTGGCGGAGGTCACGCCAAGCTCTTCGGCAGCAATCAGCGCGTTGAGCGTCCAGCGCGTGATGTCGCCCCACTCGTTGTCACCGTGGCGCACCAGCGGGCCGAGCGGCTCCTTGGAGATGATCTCAGGCAGGATCACGTGATCGCCCGGGTTCTCGAAGGTGGCGCGCACGGCGGCGAGGCCGGAAGCGTCGGTGGTGTAGCTGTCGCAGGCGCCCGCGAGGTACTGCTGCTGGGCTTCGGCGGTATTCTCAACCGGCACGGGGTCGTAGCTGATGTTGTTGGAGCGGAAGAAATCCGCAAGGTTCAGCTCGGTCGTGGTGCCGGTCTGGATGCAGATCGTCGCGCCGTCGAGTTCCTGAGCGGAGCTCACGCCGAGGTCGCGGCGAACGATGAAGCCCTGACCGTCGTAGTAGTTGATGCCGACAAATTCGAACTTGAGGTCGGTGTCGCGCGAGAACGTCCAGGTGGTGTTCCGTGCGAGCAGGTCGATCTCGCCGGACGCAAGCGCGGTGAAGCGCGTCTTGCCCGTCAGCGACACGAACTCGATGGCCGACGGATCGTTAAGAACGGCAGCGGCGACAGCACGGCATACCGTCACGTCGAAGCCTTCCCACTCGCCTTCGGCGTTGGGCGCGGCAAAACCGACGAGGCCGGTGTTCACGCCACAGTTCAGGACTCCGCGTTCTTTTACTTCTTCAAGCGTAGCAGCCGATGCGGCACCGGCGATCAGAGCCGCGCCCGCAACAGCGCTCATCAGAATGGATTTGTTCATTTTTACCTCTTCCTGGTGGTCCGCCCCGCACCTCTGCGGGCGATTTCTTGCCGGGTATCGTTGCCCGAACGTCATAGGGTGAACCAACGGCTCCCCCCTCAACGCCGCAACATTGGGCAAATTACCGCACTAAGGTCAAGGCTGGACTAGACCTAAGCAAGCCCTAACCCCAACGCTTTTTGGCAGATTCAGCATGCGCCTCTGGTGTGGGCGCAGGACTGAAGGAGCGCACGGTTTTCAGGCAGCAGTTTGAGAAAGCCGGTGGAATTCCGCCGCATGGAGGAAATCCGCCCGCTTCGAGCGCGCCATCGCCTCTGCCTCGGCATCGTCGCCCCATTGCGCGATCTGCCAATCTTCATCAATCCGTGACAGCTCCCACAGGCTCTCGGGCCGTCTGGTGCCCGCGACGGCTGCCAACCCGATCACCAGCGATCCGGAGAGCATGACAAGGTCGTGCAGCGCCGTCAGAGCAAAATCATCGCACAATACGACCTCTGCGCGCAGATTGTTGAGAGCGGCGTCGGCTTGTGCCACGGGCAAGATGCCGGACGTCGTGCGCAGATCCGCGCCAAGGGCGTCGCGCGCCCACTCCAGCAGCGGATCCCACGCCTCGGACTGCCGGGCCGCAAGCTCGGGCGGGTCATCGGCGCGATAGCACACAAGATCGGTCGCCCCGTACTCCGCGATGTAGGTCACCACCTCGTCGCGCTGCCGCGCCACCTTGTCGATCGCGGCGTTGGCGGAGCGGGTCATCGGCATCCGCGCGGGCTGGACAAGCTCGCCCTGCGTCTGCCACTCGGCGGCGACCGCCTCGGCGAGGTCCTTTGTCGGGAGATGCAGGACGCTGCGTGCGGGCGTACGCACGGTGCGGCCATCGAGAAGCACCGCCCACCCGTCATCGGTGCGCTCGGCCGTGGCATCCTTCCAGAATCGCTTCGGCGCCCAGTCACTCATCTTGCTCTCCTCTCAGACGTCTTCGGCGAAAGGGTCCGTCGGGACGTCGGCAGGGCGCCAATCGAACATGTCCCACGTCCGCTCCATGTGCTCGGGCAGCGGTGCCACGAGGTGCAGGGTGGCCCCCGTCACGGGGTGGTGCAGCGTCAGAGAACGGGCGTGAAGGTGTAGCTTGCGCGACAGGGCGCCGCCGGTCCCGGCCCCCCAGCCATCGCCAAGGTTCTCCTGGCGCGAGCCACCGTATTTGCCGTCGCCGAGTATGGGGTGGCCGATCTCGGCCATGTGCGCCCGAAGCTGATGCGTGCGCCCGGTCACCGGCACCAGCGCGACCCACGAAAGGCGCCCGCCTGCCGCTTCGAGCACGGCGTAGTCGGTCGTGGCGTGCTTTGCCCCCAGTGTCTTCTCGACGGCACCGGGATGGACGCACAGCATCTTCTCCCGATCCCCGCCCGCCTTGACGAGGCCGAAGCGGACCGTCCCCATCTGCGGGCTCGGCACTCCGCCGGTGGCCGCCCAGTAGATCTTGCGCGTGTCGCGCGCGCGAAACGCCTTCGTGAGCGCCGCTGCCGAAGCCCGCGAACGCGCCAGCAGCAGGATCCCGGACGTATCCTTGTCGAGCCGGTGGACGAGGCGCGGCTTTTCCTCCGCTCCGAACCGGAGCGCCTCTGACAATCCGTCAACATGGCGCCCGCCCTGCCCCGAGCCGCCCTGGCTCGGCAGCCCGGCGGGCTTGTTGAGCGCGATCAAGTGGTCATCGCGGTAGATCACGGCAGCCCGCATCATCGCCACGTCCGCGTCAGAGATCCCGTCGCGCGCGGGCCGCTCCTGCTCCGGCGCCGCATCGGGCAAGGGTGGAACGCGCACCGCCTGCCCCTCCAGCACACGGGTCGCCGGCTTCACACGCCCACCATCGACACGGATCTCGCCCTTGCGGCACATCTTCTCGATCCGCCCCTGGGACACATGCGGAAACCTGCGCCGGAACCATCTGTCCAGCCGTTGATCCCCTTCCCCGGCGGAGACATGCAGCGTTTGGACCCCGCTCATGCGAAGATCCCCCGCGCGAGCGCCAACCCGGCAAAAAGCCCGGCAATCGAGAGCACGACGGAGGCCACGACATAGAGCGCCGCGAACTTGATCTCGCCGCGTTCGTAGAGCGCGACGGTCTCAAGCGAAAACGCCGAGAACGTCGTGAACCCGCCGAGCAGGCCCGTCATTACGAGTGGCGACAGATGGGTAAGGCCCTTCTGCGCCGCGGCCACGACAAACACCCCCATCAGGAACGAGCCAACGACATTGGCGGTCAGAATAGCCACGGGAATGGGGAGGTGATCGGCGTGGCGCGTGATGGTCAGCCCGAACGCGTAGCGCGCGGACGCCCCGATCGCTCCCCCGATCGCAACCTGAATGAATGAGCCCAACATGCGGCGCCCCTTCGCTCAGTCCTGCCCGTCTGTCAACGGCTGCTGGCGCCGCGCACGCAGCTTCTCGAAGTACTCGGTGCGCTTCTTCAGATCGCGCTCGAAGCCGCGATCCACGGGCGCGTAGAGCACCGGGCGCGGCACACCTTCCGGAAAATAGTTCTGCCCCGAGAAGCCATCTTCGGCGTCGTGATCGTAGGCATAGCCTGCGCCGTAGCCTTCGTCCTTCATCAGCCGGGTAGGGGCGTTCAGTATGTGCTTGGGCGGCGGTTCGGAGCCTGTCTTGCCCGCCAACGCCATCGCCGCCTTGTACGCCGCATAGCCCGCGTTCGATTTCGGTGCGAGGGCGAGATAGGTCACGGCTTGCGCCAGCGCCAGCTCCCCTTCCGGCGAGCCAAGCCGCTCGTAGGTCTGCCAGGCATCTAGGCAAACGCCCTGCGCTTGCGGATCCGCCAGGCCGATATCCTCGACAGCCATCCGTGTGATGCGCCGCGCAAGGTAACGCGGATCCTCGCCGCCCTTGAGCATTCGCGCCAGCCAATAGAGTGCTGCATCGGCATCCGATCCGCGCACGGACTTGTGCAGGGCGGAAATGAGATTGTAGTGCGCGTCGCCCGACTTGTCGTACTGCGCGGCGCGGGTGCTGAGCCGCGCGCCAAGCGCCGCTGCATCGAGAGGTGTGTCATTGCGCCATGTCACGACCTGCTCGACAAGATTGAGCAGCGCGCGCCCATCACCGTCGGCCATGTCGATCAGCGCGGTCCTTGCCTCCGGCGTGAGGGGCAACGTCTGCCCGGTCTCGCTTTCGGCTCGGGAAAGCAGCGCGGCGAGTGCTTCGGTATCCAGCCGGTGGAGGACCAGTACCTGCGCCCGCGACAGGATGGCGGCGTTCAGCTCGAAAGACGGATTCTCTGTCGTCGCGCCAACCAGCACGATCGTTCCATCCTCCATATGCGGCAGGAAGCCATCCTGCTGCGCCTTGTTGAAGCGGTGGATCTCATCCACGAAAAGAAGCGTACCCTGCCCGTTCTGGCGCCGCAGCTTGGCGGCCTCGAACACGCGGCGCAGATCCGGCACACCCGAGAAGATCGCGCTGATCTGCACGAAAGTCAGGTCCGTTTCTTCCGCGAGCAGTCGGGCAATGGTCGTCTTGCCGACCCCGGGCGGCCCCCAAAGGATCAGGGACGACAAAGCGCCCGATGCCAGCATGCCGCCCAGCGGCCCAGACGCATCCAGAAGGTGATCCTGCCCGATAACATCCGCAAGCCTCGCCGGTCGCAGCCGGTCCGCAAGCGGCCGAGGCGCGGCTGCCGCCGTGTCGGACGAAGCCGGTGCGGGCTCTGACGAGGACGTATCGAATAGATCGGCCATGCGTGCACTCTATGGCGGACAGCCCGCTGGAGAAAGCGCGTCGGGCCGCCCACCCCCAGGTAGGGCGGCCCGCGCAATACGCGTATCTTTTCCCCTTGCGTGGCCTAGTGCAGCTTTGCCGTGAGGTCGATGCAGACGCACTGGTTATCGATCCCCCCGATATCCATCACACGGCCCGCCGCGGCCGCATTGATGCCGCAGCGCGGGGCCCAGCGCGGCCAGTTGGCCGGGATCAGGCCCAGCAACTGGGTCGCACCGAGATTTCGCGCCGCGACGCTCATCTCGTGCATCAGGCTCAGATGAACGCGTCGCCGCATATTGGCCGGGGTCGCCGAACTGACGAACACCCGGCTGCTCTCCCAGATGTGTTCGCCCACAGGCGCTTCGCCATAGAGCAGATCGGTCGGGATCGACTCCAGGAGCCCGCGCTGTGCGTCACGGATCATGTACGTATAGATCCCGCACCGCGCCGTTGTCGGTGTCAGCCGGATCCCGGCGAGGATTGTCCCCGCCGTATCGTGGACTGCGACCCAACGTGACGCCGGTGTGTCGTATTGATCATACTCCATGCCGAGGGCTTCGGGCAGATCCCACTTGTTCTTCTCGATGAAGGACTGCTTCCGCGCGCGGAGCAGATTTGCGAACAGTTCCCCGTGGTTGTGGATGTTCTCAAAAGACAAAGTGGTCGTTTGCATGGATACTCTCCTGCTTGCTTGGTGGTGGTAGAAACCAAGCCCTGCGTGAGAGCAGTCAGAGGATGTTCACCTATATCAAACGGTACTCTTGTGCGCGCTGGAGCGCTTCCGCCGTCGTTCGCGCCATCAGGCGTTCACGAGCAGACGTCAGTCGCGCTTTCAGGGCGCTTTCCGATATCCCGAGCTTAGCCGCAGCGGCCGCGTGACGATCCCCTGCTGCAATCAAGCGCAAGGCATCCTTTTGGGCCTGGGTTAAGCTCTCGGGTGGTTCGGTAATCGCATGCAAGTGGTGCACGCGGCGCTGCAGCTCGTCGATCTCGTCATCGGAAAACTCTCGATCCGCCCGGGCAAAGCCACAGATTGATCGTGACGCAATCGGACCGCAGGCAATACAGGCGCCGAATGGCATGCCGTACTGGGCCGCTTCCTCTAAAATACCGAACGTGTCGGGGATGCCGATCTCGGACCAGCGCGTTTTCCCCTCTTGCGTAAACCCCCAGGCAACCATTGGGTCGCGCAGCTGATAGGCCTGCGCGGTATAGTGGTCGATCCAGTCTTGCTGATATGTCTGGAACTTCACGAGCGGGGCAGCGAACCGTATGTGCAGCGCGAGTAGATAGCCGGAAGGGGCCAGTTTGCCTAGCTCGCCCAGTTCATGCTCAATTGAAGTTCGTGGTGACATAACTTTTTAGACAAGCTGGCGGTGGAAGGGTCAACCTTAAATTGTTTCCGATCTCGCAGCTAAACCATAGCGCGCATCAGGCCCACGATCGGGTAGCCCCCAGTGTGCACAACGCAGGAGTATGAGCAACGTGCGAAACGGGCATACCACAAGTTTCATTACCATTACGTGCGGATATGCATCACCAATAGAGGCGCCATTGATCACCGAGGGGGACCGAGCACTCATATCACTTGCCCCGCGCCAAGGCCTCAACTGAAAAAGGGGCGCCGATGCGCCCCCTCCCAACTGACTCGGCGCAACCTGCGCCGCGCTATGCGTCCTCGGATTCTTCCGCCTCGGCGCGCGCGCGATCCGCGGCGCCTTTGGCAGCCGGGTCGCGGTCGACCAGTTCGACGATGGCCATGGGCGCCATGTCGCCGTAGCGAAAGCCCGCCTTCAGAACGCGGACATATCCGCCGGGGCGCTCCGCGTAGCGCGGGCCCAGCACGTCGAAGAGCTTGGCAACATGATCGTCTTGCTTGAGGCGAGACGCCGCAAGACGACGAGCATGCAGGTCACCCTTCTTGCCGAGCGTGATGAGCTTGTCCACGACACGACGCAATTCCTTCGCCTTCGGCAGGGTCGTCTTTATCTGTTCGTGTTCGATCAGGCTGCCTGCCATGTTGGCGAAGAGCGCCTTGCGGTGCTCGTGCGTTCTGTTGAGGCGGCGGTATCCGCGAGCGTGACGCATTTCATTTCTCCATTCCGATGCTTTGTCCGGGGAGCCATGCGCGCGGCTCCCTCACCTTGTTGGGGCGGAATTGCCCATGTATTCGTGGCGACGCTTCCACCGGAGCACTCGAATTTTCGTACGAAAATTCGCCCCCGGCGGCATGCGTTCGAGCTCAGAACTGCTCTTCGAACTTCTTGGCCAGATCCTCGATGTTCTCTGGCGGCCATTCCTCGACATCCATCCCGAGGTGAAGACCCATGCCGGAAAGGACCTCCTTGATCTCGTTCAGAGACTTCCGGCCGAAGTTCGGAGTGCGAAGCATCTCCGCCTCGGTCTTCTGAATGAGGTCGCCAATATACACGATGTTGTCGTTCTTCAGGCAGTTCGCGGAGCGCACTGAAAGCTCAAGCTCGTCCACCTTCTTGAGCAGCAGCGGATTGAACTCGAGCCCATCGTCTTCATCCGCGCGGGAGGCGCTTTCGGGCTCTTCGAAGTTCACGAAGATGGAGAGCTGGTCCTGCAGGATCCGCGCCGCGTAGGCGACAGCGTCTTCCGGGGTCACGGACCCGTCCGTTTCAACCTTCAGCGTCAGCTTGTCATAGTCCAGAACCTGCCCCTCGCGGGTCGGCTGGACATCATAGCTCACACGCTTCACCGGCGAGTAGATCGCATCGATCGGGATCAATCCGATCGGCGCGTCCTCCGGGCGGTTCTTGTCCGCCGCCGCGTATCCTTTGCCGGTGTTGACCGTCAGCTCCATGTAGACGTCCGCGCCCTCGTCGACGTGGCAGATAACATGATCCCGGTTCAGGATCTCGATGCCTGCGCTCTCGGAAATGTCCCCAGCCTTGACGGCGCACGGCCCCTTGGCGGAGATCGTCAGGCGCTTGGGCCCGTCCACATCCATGCGGATCGCGACGCCCTTGAGGTTGAGCACGATGTCCGTCACGTCCTCGCGGACGCCGGCAACCGAGCTGAACTCGTGCAGCACGTTGTCGATTTGGACAGACGTCACCGCAGCGCCCTGAAGCGACGACAGCAGAATACGGCGCACCGCGTTGCCGAGGGTCAGACCGAAGCCGCGTTCGAGCGGCTCAGCGATGACGGTGGCCTGACGCGCGGGATCGTGGCCCGGCTTCGTGACAAGCTGCGTCGGCTTGATCAGTTCTTGCCAGTTCTTGTGGATCATGATGTGCCTCCATTCCAGTTCAGCGCCCATGACCAGTGGCGCCGAACACCCGAGGATCGAAATGCGCGACGCCGCGCCCCATTCAATCGGGGCACGGCGGTAAAAACATCGGTCGCTGTATCAGACCCGTCGACGTTTGGGCGGGCGGCAACCGTTGTGGGCAATCGGCGTGACATCCCGGATCGCGGTGATGTTGAAACCAACCGCCGCAAGCGCGCGCAGCGCGCTCTCACGTCCGGATCCGGGGCCTTGCACCTCGACCTCAAGGGTCTTGACGCCATGCTCCTGTGCCTTGCGGCCCGCATCTTCGGCGGCCATCTGCGCGGCATAGGGGGTCGATTTGCGCGAGCCCTTGAAACCCATCGTTCCGGCAGAGGACCACGCAATCGCGTTGCCCTGCACATCGGAAATAAGGATCTTGGTGTTGTTGAAAGAAGAGTTCACATGCGCCACGCCAGTGGCGATGTTCTTGGAGACCTTCTTGCGGGCGGGACGACGATCGCGTGCCATATCTCGGAGCCTCCCTTACTTCTTCTTGCCAGCGATGGCTTTGGCCGGACCCTTGCGGGTGCGCGCATTGGTATGCGTGCGCTGACCGCGGACCGGAAGCTTGCGCCGGTGACGGAGGCCGCGATAGCAGCCCAGATCCATCAGACGCTTGACGTTCATCTGAACATCACGGCGCAGGTCGCCTTCGACGGTCAGGTTCTGGTCGATGTGCTCGCGGATCGAGAGGACCTCGGCGTCGGACAACTCGTTGACGCGGCGCGTCACGTCGATGCCGACAGAGTCGCAGATCTCCCGTGCCGCGGCGTTGCCGATTCCGTGGATGTAGGTAAGCGCGATGGGAACGCGCTTGGCGGTGGGGATGTTGACCCCGGCGATACGTGCCAAGTTCTGTCTTCCTTCGGTTGCGGTTCCGTAATACCAGAACCTTTTTTCACAACGATGCCCCGGCGCGTGGCCCGCCTCGGAAGGCGATCCACACCCGAGGGTCAGATGCGGGGATGTTTAAGCGATTCTTTCCAGAGCGTGCGACGTAAGCGCATACCGGGGTGAGGTCAAGGCCCGCAGGGCAAGTTACGCGCTCTTGTCAAGAACTTTCGAAATGGCCTGTCCCACGGCCTCGATCTCGGCGAGGCCATCGACGCTCTCCAGGTCTCCCTTGGCGTAATAGTAGCCAATGAGCGGTGAGGTCTTCTTGTAGTATTCCATCAGTCGCGTGCGCATGCTCTCGGCATTGTCGTCGGCCCGTACCGGCTTGCCCGCAGCTTCGGCTTCCTTTGCGCGGTTGACGACCCGCTGCACGAGCGTCTCGTCATCAACCTGCATCTCCACGACCGCGTCGATCGACTGTCCGACCTTTTCGAGCAATGCGCCGAGCGCGTCGGCCTGCGCGAGCGTGCGCGGGAACCCGTCGAAGATGAACCCGCCAGGCGCCTCGGCCGTCTCAAGCTTTTCCTCGATCAGACCGATGACGATCTCGTCCGTCACCAGATCGCCACGCGCCATCACGTCGGCGACCATGTTGCCCATCTCGGTGCCGCTCGATTTGGCCTCGCGGAGCATGTCTCCGGTTGAGAGCTGCACCATGCCGCGTGCCTCGACAAGACGCTGTGCTTGCGTGCCCTTGCCCGCACCCGGCGGGCCCAAAAGGATGATGTTCATCTACGTGCCGGTCCTTTTCGCGGCGACCCGCCAGCCTTGGCGGTGCCCCCTCCCCGTTTCTTGCCGCGCAGCTGGGACTTCTCGATGAGCCCTTCGTACTGATGCGCGAGCAAGTGCGACTGGATCTGCTGTACCGTATCCATGCCGACCGACACAATGATCAGGATCGACGTACCGCCGAAGTAGGCCGTGATCGCAAGCTCGGTGCGGATCATCTCGGGGATCAGGCAGACGAGCGCGAGGTAACCCGACCCCAGCACAAGGATGCGGGTGGTCACGTATTCGAGGTACTCGGCTGTCTTCTTGCCCGGGCGGATGCCGGGCACGAAGCCGTTCTGGTTCTTCAGGTTATCGGCGACGTCATCGACCTTGAAGGACACGTTGAGCGTGTAGAAGTACGTAAAAAAGATGATCATCCCCGCAAAGAACAGCAGGTAGAGCGGCTGGCCGGGGCCGAAATACGCCAGCAACGTCGACATGACGGGCCCCGACTGGCCACCAGAGAACGTGCTGATCGTCGTCGGCAGCAGCAGGAGTGAGGAGGCGAAGATCGCCGGGATCACGCCCGCCGGGTTCACCTTGATCGGCAGGTGGCTGTTGCCACCGTCATAGACCTTCATTCCGACCTGTCGGCGCGGATACTGGATGTGGATTTTTCTCAGAGATCGCTCCATGAACACGACGAATGTCAGTGTCACAAGGAGCATGAGGATCACTCCGATCACTGCCGGCGTGGCCAGGGCACCCGTCCGCCCCTGCTCGAAGAACTGCGCCAGGGCGCCGGGAAGCTCGGCGATGATGCCGACGAAGATGATCAGCGAGATACCGTTGCCGATGCCACGCGCCGTGATCTGCTCGCCGAGCCACATCAGGAACATGGTGCCACCCACGAGCGTGATCACGCAGGCCGCACGGAAGAACCAACCGGGCTCGGCGACGAGCCCCCCTGCCTCCAGGCTCACGGCGAGCCCGTAAGCCTGCGCCGTTGCGAGGATCACCGTGCCATAGCGCGTGTATTGGTTGATCTTCTTGCGGCCCTGCTCGCCCTCTTTCTTGAGCTGTTCGAGCTTGGGGACCATCGCCGTCATCAGCTGCACGATGATCGAGGCCGAAATGTAGGGCATGATGCCGAGGGCGAAGATACCCATCCGGCCCAGAGCGCCCCCAGTGAACATCGACAGCACGCCGCCAAGGCCCGCCGCCGCCTGTTCCATGAAGTCCCGCAGGGCGTTGCCGTCGATCCCCGGCACGGGGATGTAGGTGCCGAGCCGGTACACGATCAGAAGACCGAGGGTGAAGAAGATGCGCTGACGAAGCTCCGTGGCGCGCCCGAAGGCACCCCAGCTCATGTTCGCCGCCATCTGCTCTGCTGCCGAAGCCATATGCGCTGCCTCTTGTCAGGGCCGTCTCAAGACAGCGCCGCCGGACCGGTCCCCGGTCGGCGGCGCGAGACCATTAGCTGCGATGTAAGCCGGGCGGGTGCCCGGCACAACCGCTCAGGCCGCCTCTGCGGCCTTTGTGACCGAAAGCGAGCCGCCTGCCGCTTCAACTGCCTTGACCGCCGACGCCGATGCACCAGTGACCTCGAGCGACACTTTCGCGGAAAAGTCGCCCTTCGCCAGGATGCGAACACCGTCCTTCTTGCGGCGCACGAGCCCGGACGCAACGAGCGCGTCCTCGGTGATCGCAGCACCCGCGTCGAGCTTGCCGGCATCGATAAACTTCTGGATCAGCCCGAGGTTCACCACGGCGTAGGCCTTGCGGTTGGGCTTGTTGAAGCCACGCTTGGGCAGACGCTGATAGAGCGGCATCTGGCCGCCCTCGTACCCGTTGATCGCCACACCCGAGCGGGATTTCTGACCCTTGATGCCGCGACCGGCGGTCTTGCCCTTGCCGGAGCCCGGACCGCGGCCGACGCGCATGCGCTTTTTCGTCGAGCCCGCTGCCGGGCTGAGTTCATTGAGTTTCATGTCGCTTCTCCTATCGCCGGACGCACCCCGCGAAGCGAAATGGGGCGGCCTCGGCATGATTGGGCGGCCACCGAAGGGCCGCCCCTTGTCAGCGCGTCAGCCGCGCTCTTCGATGATTTCCACGAGATGCGGGATCTTGTCGACCATGCCGCGCACAGAGGGCGTATCCTCGAGCTCGCGGGTCTTGTGCATCTTGTTGAGCCCGAGGCCGATCAGCGTCTGACGCTGCTTGGCGGGGCGGCGGATCGGTGAGCCGATCTGCTTGACAACGATTGTCTTGGCCATGCTGGGATCTCCTTACGCGTCCGCTGTCTCGGCTTCGGCCGGAGCCTCTGCCTTCGGCGCATCGTCCGGACGGCGCAGGATGTCGGCGACCTTCTTGCCGCGGCGCTGTGCGACCTGACGCGGCGAGGCCTGGTTTCTCAGGCCGTCCATCGTGGCGCGGATCATGTTGTAGGGGTTTTGCGTGCCGGTCGACTTGGCAACAACGTCCTGGATGCCGAGCATCTCGAAGACGGCGCGCATCGGACCACCCGCGATGATGCCGGTACCTTGCGGAGCCGTCCGCATCACGACCTTGCCGGCGCCGTGGTGGCCCTGAACGTCGTGGTGCAGCGTGCGGCCTTCGCGCAGCGGCACACGGATCATCTGGCGCTTGGCCTGCTCGGTTGCCTTGCGGATCGCCTCGGGCACCTCTTTGGCCTTGCCCTTGCCGAAGCCGACACGGCCCTTCTGGTCGCCCACGACGACGAGTGCGGCGAAACCGAAGCGCTTGCCGCCCTTCACCGTCTTCGACACCCGGTTGATCGCGACCAGACGGTCAGCGAATTCGGGGGCCTCGTCGCGGTCACGGCGGCCGCGGCCACCGCCTCTGTTATCGTCTCGTGCCATGCACGTGTCCTTTCAACGTGGCGCCCAGATGCGCCGAATGGGGCAATCACGGTGGACTGCACGGGCGTGCAGCCCCCGGATCATCGAGACGGCGCAGACTGCGCCGCCTGCACTTAGAACTTCAGGCCACCCTCACGGGCAGCGTCTGCGAGCGCCTTGACCTTGCCGTGGAAAAGAAAGCCTCCACGGTCGAAGTAGCACTCCTCCACGCCAGCGGCCTTGGCGCGCTCGGCGATCGTCGTGCCGACCTTGGTGGCCGCCTCGACGTTGTTCTTGCCGATGATGCCGAGATCCTTCTCCAACGAGGAGGCGGAGGCCAACGTGCGACCCTCGACATCGTCGATCAGCTGAACGCTGATGTTCTTGTTGCTGCGATGGACAGAGAGGCGCACGCGCCCCGCGTTCATCTTCCGCAGCTTGTTCCGGACGCGCAGGCGGCGCTTCTGGAACAACTCTCGTTTGCTCAGTGCCATGGTTTTCGCGTCCTTACTTCTTCTTGCCTTCCTTGCGGAAGATAAACTCGCCCTTATAGCGGATACCCTTGCCCTTGTAGGGCTCGGGCTTGCGCCACTCGCGGATGTTGGCAGCCGCCTGGCCGACAATCTGCTCGTTGTTGCCCTCGATCACGATCTCGGTGGGCTTCGGGCAGGTGACGGTCACGCCTTCCGGCACGGCGTACTCGACCTCGTGGGAGAGGCCCAGGTTCAGCTTCAGCGTGTTGCCCTGCATCTGGGCACGGTAGCCAACGCCCTGGATCTCGAGCTCTTTCTTGAAGCCTTCCGTCACGCCGGTGACGAGGTTCGCGATCTGCGTGCGGGACATGCCCCACTGCTGACGCGCGCGCTTGGACTGGCCACGCGGCGTGATCGTCAGCGCGCTGTCTTCCTGCTGGATCGTCACATCGTCGGTGGCGGTGAAGCTGCGGGTACCCTTGGGCCCCTTCACTTCGACCGTCTGGCCCGAAATGCTTGCGGTGACGCCCGAGGGCAGGTCGACCGGTTTCTTTCCGATACGGCTCATCTGGCCCTCCCTAGAAGATCGTGCAGAGCACTTCGCCGCCGACATTCGCCTGGCGCGCGGCCGCGTCCGACATCACACCCTTCGAGGTGGAGACGATGGACACGCCGAGCCCCTGACGGACCGACGGGATGTCGCCAACGCTGGAATACACACGCCGGCCGGGGGTCGACACGCGCTTCAGCTCACGGATCACGGGCTCACCCTCGTAGTACTTGAGAGAGATCTCAAGCTCGGGGTGGCCGGTGTCGTGGTTGACCATGCGCTCGTAGCCGCGGATGTAGCCCTCGTCCTGAAGCACATCGAGAACCCAGGCGCGGAGCTTGGAGGCCGGTGTGCGGACGGTGGACTTGCCGCGCATCTGAGCGTTGCGGATGCGGGTGAGCATATCGCCGAGAGGATCGTTCATATCATCAGTCCTCCCTTACCAGCTCGACTTGACCATGCCGGGGATCTGCCCGGCGGAGGCGAGGTCGCGCAGCGCGATCCGGCTCATCTTCAGCTTGCGGTAGTACGCCTTGGGGCGACCCGTGAGCTGACAGCGGTTGTGCAGACGCGTGGCCGAGGAGTTGCGCGGCAGCTTGGCGAGCTTCAGGCGCGCCTTGAACCGCTCTTCCATCGGGCGTTCTTCGTCGTTTGCGATTTCCTTGAGCGCTGCACGCTTGGTGGCGTACTTGTCGACAAGAGCCTGACGCTTCTTCTCGCGCTCGATCATTGCTTTTTTAGCCATGAATAATTCTCCCGAGGCTCAGCTGCTGAACGGCATGTTGAAATGCTTCAACAGCGCCTTGGCTTCTGCATCCGTCTCAGCGGTGGTGCAGATGATAATGTCCATGCCCCAGACCTCGTCGACCTTGTCGTACTCGATCTCGGGGAAGACGATGTGTTCCTTGACGCCCATGGCATAGTTGCCGCGCCCGTCGAACGACTTTGCGTTCACGCCGCGGAAGTCGCGGATACGGGGCATGGCAACCGTCACCAGACGGTCGAAGAATTCATACATCCGGTCGCCGCGCAGCGTGACCTTGGCGCCAAGCGGCATGTCTTCGCGGACGCGGAAGCCCGCGATGGACTTCTTGGCGCGGGTGATAACAGCCTGCTGACCGGCGATCTTCGTCAGATCCTCCTGGGCGGACTTGGCTTTCTTGGAATCGCGCACGGCTTCGGCACCGGCCCCGATATTCAGCACGACCTTGTCGAGCCGCGGGATCTGCATGTCGTTCTTGTAGCCGAACTCTTCCTTCATCGCCGCACGGATCGTATTGCGGTAGATGGACTTGAGGCGCGGGGTGTAATCGGTGGTGTCGAGCATCAGATCACGTCTCCCGTGGTCTTGGCGAAGCGGACCTTCTTGCCGTCTTCCTCGCGGAAACCAACGCGGGTCGCTTTGCCATTGGCATCGACGTAGGCGAGGTTGGAGAGGTCAACGGGCATCGCCTTGGGCTGGCGGCCGCCCTGGTTCGTCTGGGTCTGGCGCATGTGGCGGACGGCGATGTTGATCCCGTCGACAACGGCCTTGCCGGACTTCGGGTCGACCGACGAAATCTCGCCCGTCTTGCCCTTGTCCTTGCCGGCGAGCACGACCACCTTGTCGCCCTTCTTGAGCTTTGCAGCCATCAGAGCACCTCCGGCGCGAGCGAAATGATCTTCATGAAGTTCTTGCCACGGAGCTCGCGCACGACCGGGCCAAAGATCCGGGTGCCGATCGGCTCCATGTTGTTGTTGAGGATGACGGCGGCATTCCGGTCAAAGCGGATCGCGGTGCCGTCCTCGCGGCGAACTTCCTTGGCGGTCCGGACGACGACGGCTTTGCGCACGTCACCCTTCTTCACACGGCCCCGCGGGATTGCTTCCTTGACCGACACCACGATGATGTCGCCCACAGAGGCATATTTCCGCTTCGAGCCGCCGAGGACCTTGATGCACTGCACCCGGCGTGCGCCGGAGTTGTCAGCGACATCCAGATTGGTCTGCATCTGGATCATGGTGGTACTCCCGACCTTTGGGGACCGGCTTTACACGGCCCCACGGTTTCGAGGGATGTGAACGGGGCTTAGATCGCCTCGATCACCTCCCAGCGTTTGGTTTTCGACTTGGGCGCGCATTCTTGAATGCGCACGGTCTGGCCGACTTCAAAGGCGTTCGCCTCGTCGTGGGCGCGATACTTCTTCGACTTCCGGATCGTCTTCTTCAGAACCGGATGCGTGAAACGGCGCTCAACGAGGACGGTGACCGTCTGTGCGTTCTGGTTGGAGGTGACGGTACCTTGCAGGATACGCTTGGGCATCTGTTACGCCTCCGCTGCGGCCGAAGCGGCCTTTTCGTTGAGAATGGTCATGACGCGCGCGGTGTCGCGGCGCACCTTGCGCATGCGCGCGGTGTTCTCAAGCTGGCTGGTGGCTTTCTGGAAGCGCAGGTTAAACGCTTCTTTCTTCAGAGCCGTCAGCTGCTCACGCAGCTCATCGGGCGTCTTGTCACGCAGTTCCGTGGCGTTCATCGCCTGTTCCTTCTCTTCAAACACCGGAGAGCCCCGCGAGAGGTCACTCTGATTCCGGTGGACTTTGGAGTGAGTGCGCCTCCTAGACCACGTGTCCTAGCTTGGCAACCCGGTAACGGGCCCATTTCCCGCAGCCTGTTCAAAAACCTCGTCAGAGACTTCCAGACCGAAGGCCGCGCTGCATTGCGCCAACACGGTGTAGGCCGAGCGGACTGCGTAGGCCTCGGTTGAAACGATCGGCGCCTGGCTTGGAACCTGTGCCTCGATCGGCTTCATCCGGCTCGAATGCCGGCGATCGTCGAACTTGAAACCGCTCTCGCACATGTAGATCAGCCCGGTGTCCCGCTCGATCATCAGGTCGTGCGAGCAAAAGCCGTGGCCCAGCGCCTCATGGGCCTGCCTTGCGATTGTCGCGAACTGTTCGGTGTAGGGGGCGACAAGCGTACGGTGCATGAACTCGATCAGATCAGGATCAAGCGGCGTGTTCTTCGTTTTGACGTTCGGGTCCTCGTCGGACACCGGCCGCGCACGCGGAAAGGGATGCAGCACCGCGTCGCCGCAGCACATCACACGCACGGAGGTGTAGTACGCCTCCCCTGCGTAGTCGACGCGCGTATCGATGAAGGCCCGCGCGACCTCGTCTTCGGCAGGTTGGCCTTGTGCGCCGTCCGCCCGCCGGGTTGGAGCACCGGATCCGAGGCGCTTGCGCACGAAAACCTCGCGACCCTGCGCTTCGTTGGGGGGCATGAGCACACCATGCGCCCGGAGCACCTCTTCGCTCAGCACCTTGTCCGCAAGGATGCGCCCGCTTTCGGCCGAGTTGTAGACCACAGCGCACCGATCCTCGATCCGCTGCATCCGTTCAGAGTGAATTTGACAATCGTCCTCGCCAAACAAGTTGATCAGCACGGTTGGAATCCCGCGCCGCAGATGAAGCTCGAGCTCAAGATGAGAGTGGCAGAAATGGGTGCGCATTCCCTCCCGGCGCAGGACGTCGACAAACGGCGCAAAATAACTGTACTTCGAGACCTTTCCGGTGTTTTCCGTCCCGGTCTCTCGCAGGACGGAAATCAGGCATTGCGCGGGGGCGTTGCGAGGCTGCGCAACCTCTCCCCACCTGTCCTGGTTGAGCGAACGACCGAGTGGGACAGTGCGGAGCGCGCTCCAGATCAGCGATTTCACCGGGTCTCGCATGTGGCTTCCGCTTCGGGCACGTATGTTGCCACGCATCTACTTCTCGCAACAAGTCTAGGGGCAAATGGTGCGCTTCGAAACACGGCATTGCCCCCTTGGCGGCGAATTGCCTGCGCTCCCCAAGGGGGCAGCGAAACATCTCGGGCTTGCGCCGGCGCCGGCCGACGGACGACCGTGCAGCGTGGGCCTTGGTCTGGCGCGCCATTGGCCGATCCGGGCCGATGGATCCGGGCGCATCATGCGCATCTAGGGCCGTACGGCCAACCGCCGACCGAGCGTTGCACCTGCCATGCCACATGCGATCCCTATGCCGACCACGGTCGTGAGGGTGAGGCGGTCATCCGCTGTCATGCCCGCGATTTCCGCAAGCGCCGGACGCCACATCAAAAGCATCGGCAGCGCGAAGACGGCCTGCAGCATCAGGCTTTGCCGCGCCAAAACGGCATAGGCAATCGCCAGTGTCGCCAGATCGTAGTCCTTGATCGGAAAGAGGAAGAGTCCGGCAAAGACGGCAGAGACATAGAGCCCGTCGAAAAGGTCAGGCCCGACGCGGGACAAGAGCAGTGCGCCCGCCGCAGCCGCGCCCAACGCTGCAACGCAGAGCAGAAGCGTGCCCATGGCCACCCCCTCACGATCAAGCACACCCGCAACACCGACGAGCCGATCCATGCTGATGAACTTGGCCGCAACGCTTTCGCTGTGCAGCCTCAGCGACTCGCCATAATCCGCGAGGAGTGCGCCATTGAGGGCCGCCGCGACGCCGATCGAACCTGCAATCAGGACGAGCGCGCCGAACTTGGCGCCCCACAGACGTTTCGGCTCCCAGAACCAGGCGATTGCCAACGGCATCAGGCAAAGGTGCGGCTTGATGAGGCAAAGGAACGTCCCACCCATCAGCGCGAAGCCATTCTTTCGGCGGATGGCAAGATAGACGAGAACGACGCCGAGGGCGACGAAGATGGCTGGCTGTCCCTTGTAGCCTGCGCCCGCAATCCCGCCCAGTGACACGGCGAACGCCAGCCAGACCGCGCGCCGCACCTGTTCGCCGCCACGGACCTGTCCCGCTTCAGAGGCGAACCATAGCGCGACAGCCAGTGCACAGATGGCAAGCGCGTTCGCGACATCGGTCGCACGGTAGAAGGCGACGCTGTCCATCGCGCCCAGAGGGGCAATCAACGGCACGAGGGGCGTCCCGAAGACGAACGTGGAATGATATGGCACGTCGGTCACATGCGCCCAGCACGCTTCGAAGAACGCCGCGTTGTAGGGAGATTGCCCCTCCCAGATGCACGCGGCGGCCGCATTCAGCCACTTGGTATCCATGTGGCGCATCGGGCCGTCGAATGGCAGGAAGCGGGAGAGCACGAAGGCAATGCCGAGGCCTACCAAGGCCAGCGCCGTCACCTGAAATCCTCGCGCGATCCATCCCATTGCCAGCCCTCCTCGACACCCTGTACCGGGCGGCCAAACTCCGTGCTGCGCCACCTGGCACCCTCTGGTGCGCTACCTCACTGGCACATGTCTGCCAAGCGATGTGCGGCACGCGTCAGGCGCACCACCCGACGCCTAGATCGCGCACCTGCAATGCTCAACGAATGCGCGAGCCGCAAGCCCGGCGTACACCTTTGTGGAAACTATGGACGCCTGACTGGGGATACTGTCCTTGATCGGAGCGAAGTAGCTCTCGCAAGTATGCTCGGTGAACTTGAACCCACTCTCGCACATGAAGACTCGCCCAGTGCCCCGCTGGACCATCAGATCATGGGCGTAAAACCCGTGGCCAAGCGCTTCGAAGGCGCGCAGGGCGTGATCTGCGATCTGGTCCCGTTTGGCGTCCACGAGCGTGGCGTTGAGATGCTCGATCAGGGCGGGATCGAGAGGTGTCGCCTTGATCTTGACGGTTGGGTCCTCGTCTTCGACAGGGCGCGCCCGCACACTCACAGCGACGACACTCTCACTGACGCACATCGCGCGCAAAGCCGTAAAGAACGACCGACCGCCGTAGTCGACACGCGTATCGATATACGCGCGGCCCACTTCATCCTCGTCGATCTGCGCGTCTGTGCCATGGATCACCCGCGTTGGCATGCAGGACCCTGTCCGCTTGCGCACGAAGACCTCTTCCTTGCCTGACGCCGCGCCGGGCATGCGAACACCGTTTGCCATCAGACATTCTTCGCTCAGGACCTTGTCCGCGAGGACGATCCCGGACGCGGCGCGATTGAATACGAGCGCGCACCTGTCTTCGATGGCCTGCATCCGTGGCGAAGCGATCTGGCAATCGTCCTCGCCAAAGAGGTTGATCAGCACTGTGGGGACCCTGCGGCGCAGGCGCAGCTCGACCTCCAGATGCGAATGGCAGAAATGAGTGCGGATGCCCGCGCGCCGCAATGCATCGCAGAAAACCGAGAAGAAGAGATACTTGGCGACCTTGCCGGTGTTGCCGGTGCCTGTTTCGTGCAAGCCGGAGATCAGACATTGCGCCCATGCGCCCTTGGGCTGAGCCGTATTGCTCCAGCTGTCGAGTAAGACAGAGCGCCCGACGGGAGTATACTGGAGCGCGTGTCGCGCGACAGACTTCGCTTGACTGAGCATCCCCGTGCGCATCTCCGCTGGCCGTATCGAGCGCCTGGCACCCGCGCCCCGGAAGGAACAGGGTCGGATGCAACATGCATCGTGTCAAACAGAAACCCCCGCCGCTATGCGACGGGGGTTTCGGTATTCGTTCATCCTCGGTGGAGGCTTTACCAGTCCTCGCGCCGCACGATGCGGGTCTTGATCGGCAGCTTCATTGCCGCGAGGCGCAGCGCCTCTTCGGCAATGAGATCCGAAACACCGTCAATCTCGAACATCACGCGGCCCGGCTTCACCTTGGCCGCCCAGTAATCGACGGAGCCCTTACCCTTACCCATCCGCACTTCGGTGGGCTTCGATGTGACAGGCACGTCGGGGAAGATACGGATCCATACGCGACCCTGACGCTTCATGTGACGCGTCATGGCACGACGTGCCGCTTCGATCTGGCGTGCAGTGACCCGCTCGGGCTGGATCGCCTTCAGGCCGAAGGAGCCGAAGTTCAGGTCAAACCCGCCCTTCGCTTCGCCCTTGATGCGACCCTTGTGCTGTTTGCGGAATTTCGTGCGCTTTGGTTGCAGCATCTCGTTTACTCCTTAGCGGTCGCGTCGGCCGCCGCCGGAACCGCGCGGGGCGGGTCCGTCTTGCAGCTCTTGCGCGCGGCGGTCACGGGCCGAAGGATCGTGCTCCATGATCTCGCCTTTGAAGATCCAGACCTTGATCCCGATGATACCGTAGGCGGTCACGCCCTCGGAGGTTGCATAGTCGATGTCGGCACGCAGCGTGTGCAGGGGCACGCGGCCCTCGCGATACCACTCCGTCCGGGCGATCTCGGCGCCGCCGAGGCGGCCCGCGACGTTCACCCGGATACCGAGCGCGCCCATGCGCATGGCGTTCTGCACCGCGCGCTTCATGGCACGGCGGAAGGACACCCGGCGCTCCAGCTGCTGGGCGATGCTCTCGGCCACCAGCTGTGCGTCAAGCTCGGGCTTGCGCACTTCGACGATATTGAGGTGCAGCTCGCTGTCGGTCATCGAGGCCAGCTTCTTGCGCAGCACCTCGATGTCCGCGCCCTTCTTACCGATGATAACACCGGGGCGGGCCGTGTGGATCGTGACGCGGCACTTCTTGTGCGGACGCTCGATGATCACCTTGGAGACACCGGCCTGCTTGCACTCTTTCTCGATAAATTCGCGCATGCGCACGTCTTCGAGCAGCAGGTCACCGTAGTCCTTGGTGTCAGCGTACCAACGGCTGTCCCAGGTGCGGTTCACCTGCAGACGCATGCCGATCGGATTGACTTTATGTCCCATCAGGCGGTCTCCTCGACTTCGCGCACCTTGATCGTCAGCTCGGCGAACGGCTTGTTGATCCGCCCGAAGCGGCCCCGGCCACGCGGACGACCGCGCTTCATGACGAGGTTCTTGCCGACATAGGCCTCGGCCACTATCAGCTCGTCCACGTCCAGGTTGTGGTTGTTCTCGGCATTCGCAATCGCCGACTGAAGGCACTTTTTCACGTCGATCGCGATCCGGCGCTTCGAGAACGTCAGATCCGTCAGCGCCTTCTCAACCTTCTTGCCGCGAATGAGCTGTGCCACGAGGTTCAGCTTCTGCGGGGAGGTGCGGAGCATCCGGACCTTCGCCATCGCCTCGTTATCCGCCACGCGGCGGGGATTCTTCTCCTTGCCCATGGCTTACTTCCTCTTGGCTTTTTTGTCGGCCGCGTGGCCGTAGTAGGTGCGCGTCGGCGAGTATTCACCGAACTTCTGGCCGATCATGTCCTCGGAGACGTTCACCGGGATATGCTTGTGACCATTGTAGACACCAAACGTCAGGCCCACGAACTGGGGCAGGATCGTCGAACGGCGCGACCAGATCTTGATCACTTCGTTGCGGCCCGACTCGCGGGACTTTTCAGCCTTCTTCAACACGTAAGAGTCGACGAAGGGGCCTTTCCAAACAGAGCGTGCCATGTGTTAGCGGCCCTTCTTCTTGGCGTGACGCGAGCGCAGGATGAGCTTCTGCGACGCCTTGTTCTTGTCGCGGGTGCGCGCGCCCTTGGTGGGCTTGCCCCAGGGCGTGACGGGGTGGCGGCCACCCGACGTCCGGCCCTCACCACCACCGTGCGGGTGGTCGATCGGGTTCATGACGACACCACGGACAGACGGACGCTTGCCCTTGTGGCGCATGCGGCCGGCTTTACCGAAATCCTGGTTCGAGTTGTCGGGGTTCGACACCGCGCCGATAGTGGCCATGCACTCCTGACGCACGAGGCGCAGCTCGCCCGAGCTCAGGCGGATCTGGGCGTAGCCTCCGTCGCGACCGACGAACTGGGCGTAGGTGCCCGCGGCACGCGCGATCTGACCGCCCTTACCCGGCTTCAGCTCGATGTTGTGGACGATCGTACCGATCGGCATGCCCTGGAACGGCATCGCGTTGCCGGGCTTCACATCGACCTTCGCACCCGAGATCACCTTGTCGCCGATGGCGAGGCGCTGGGGGGCGAGGATGTACGCCTGCTCACCGTCTTCGTAACGGATGAGGGCGATGAAGGCCGTCCGGTTGGGATCGTATTCGATCCGCTCGACGGTGGCCTGAACGTCGTGCTTGCGACGCTTGAAATCGACGATCCGGTAGAGACGCTTCGCGCCACCGCCGCGGCGGCGTGCGGTAATCCGTCCGGTATTGTTCCGGCCGCCCTTCTTCGTCAGACCCTCTGTGAGGCTCTTGACAGGACGTCCTTTCCAAAGCTCCGAACGGTCGATCAGCACCAGCCCGCGCTGGCCCGGCGTCGTCGGCTTATACGACTTGAGTGCCATGCTTTCTGTCTTCCGTTTTGGATGCGGCCGGGGGTATGCCCCTGGCTCCTGTTTGTGGAGCCGCGAGGGGCCCCAGTCGAGTGCGCCCGGACCTGGCCCAAGCGCGCAATAGAGAAGCCCCGGACGAATCCGGGGCCTGCCGATGGGGCCGTTTATGGGAGTGAAGCACGGGCGTCAACTCCCTGCGGAGTGGCCTGCCGAAACATCCCCGAATTAAACCTCTTGATCAATCAACCACAGACCAAAATGATGGCCGCATGATCCCCACCGAGCAACTCGATGCAGCGTTCGACGCGCTCTCTCATTCGGCGCGACCCGTCACCCTGAGCCCGCGCGCTCGGGAAGAGGCCACGGCAATCGAATTTACCGAACCGTTCGAAACAGACCTTCCCGCTGTCTCAAGGCACATCCGTGTCCTGGAAGGGGCCGGGCTGATCCGCCGACGTCAGGATGCGCGGCTCGACCGGATGGAGGCCGCGCTCAAATCCCTCAAAGGAGACAGCACATGACCACGCAAAGCGAATGGATGCGCTTGGAACGGAAGTTCGACGCCCCGATCGAAGCGGTCTGGGCCATGTGGACCGACCCCGCGCTATTTCGTAAATGGTTCGGACCGCAGGGCGCTTTGGTGCCTGTCGCGGAGATGGACGTAACCATTGGCGGCACCCGCAAGATCTGCATGGAAATGAGGATGCCGGACAGGACACTCACCATGTGGTTCACCGGGACCTACAAGGAGATCACTCCGCCGCATCGTCTGATCTATACCGAAAGCATGTGCGAGCCGAACGGCAAGCTGATCTCACCCCAAACGATGGGCATGCCACTGGGAACTCCGCAATTCACCGAGATCGTTTTGGACCTGAAGGACGACGGTGGCGCGACGTTGCTTGCACTGACCCACGTCGGCATCCCCGCAGGAACACCCGGCGAGCGGGGCTGGGCGATGGCGTTGGACAAGCTGGCTGCAGCCCTTCCCGACTAGCAGCGCAAATCGGTCCGCACTCACGCAAAAGCCCCCGCCCTCGATCGAGGACAGGGGCTTTCGCTAGGATAGATCGGAACGGTCAGAGACCGGTCGAGACGTCGATCGTGTTGCCTTCTTCGAGCGTCACGTAGGCCTTCTTGACGTCCTTCCGCTTGCCTTTGATGCCACGGAAGCGCTTGTTCTTGCCCTTTGTGACGACCGTGTTGACGGCCTTCACCTTGACACCGAACAGCGCCTCGACCGCCGACTTGATCTCGGGCTTTGAGGAATCGATGGCCACTTCGAACACAACGGCGTTGTTCTCGGACGCCATCGTCGCCTTTTCGGTGATCACCGGCTGACGGATGATGTCGTAGTGCTTTGGTTCCGCGCTCATTTCAGTCGAGCCTCCAGAGCTTCGACACCCGCCTTCGTGAGCACGAGCGTGTCACGCTTGAGGATGTCCATCACGTTTGCGCCCATCGAGGGCAGCACGTCGAGACCGATGATGTTGGCAGCGGCGCGCGAGAAATTCTCGTTCACTTCTGCACCGTCGATCACCAGCGCGCGCTTCCAGCCGAGGTTCTTGACCTGCTTGGCCAGATCGCTCGTCTTCGGCGCATCCATCGACGCGGCGTCGAGCACCACGATCTTGCCCTCGGCGGCCTTGGCGCTGAGCGCGTGCTTCAGGCCAAGCTTGCGGATCTTCTTGGGAAGATCGTGGGCGTGGCTGCGCGGGGTCGGACCCTTGTAGATACCACCCTTGCGGAAGATCGGTGCATTCCGGTCACCATGGCGTGCGCCGCCGGTGCCCTTCTGGCGATAGATCTTCTTTGTCGAGTAGCTCGTCTCTGAACGGGTCTTGACCTTGTGCGTACCGGCCTGCGCCTTGTTGCGCTGCCAGCGGACAACGCGGTGCAGGATGTCGGAGCGGGGCTCGAGGCCGAAGATCTCGTCCGAAAGCTCCACGCTGTCGGCGGTGCCGCCGTCCAGTTTGATGACGTCGAGTTTCATTCCTCGGTCTCCTGTACCTCTGGCTCAGCGGGCGCCTCAGTGGCGGCCGATGCGGCAGTTTTTAGCGCGGCAGGCAGCGGCAGATTCTCAGGCGCGGCCTTCTTGACCGCGTCCTTGATCGTTACCCAGCCGCCCTTGGAGCCCGGCACCGCGCCCTTGACCATGATCAGGCCCCGGTCGGCATCGGTGCGGACGACCTGAAGGTTCTGCGTGGTCACACGCGCAGCACCCATGTGGCCGGCCATCTTCTTGCCCTTGAACACCTTGCCCGGGTCCTGACACTGGCCCGTCGAGCCGTGAGAACGGTGGCTGATCGACACGCCGTGCGAGGCGCGCAGACCGGCGAAGTTGTGCCGCTTCATGGCGCCGGCAAAGCCCTTGCCGATCGACGTGCCGGACACGTCGACAAACTGGCCCTCGGCATAGTGATCCGCCGAGATCTCGGCGCCCACGTCGATCATGTTCTCGGGCGCAACGCGGAACTCCGCGATCTTGCGCTTGGGTGCCACCTTGGCGGCGGCATAGTGCCCCCGCATGGCCTGGCTGGTGCGCTTGGCCTTCGCCGTGCCCGCGCCGAGCTGGACAGCGGAGTAGCCATCCTTGTCGGCGGTGCGCTGCGCGACGACCTGCAACTCATCGAGCTGAAGCACGGTGACGGGGATCTGCTTTCCGTCTTCCATGAACAGCCGTGTCATGCCCACTTTGCGGGCGATCACTCCGGTACGCATGTCCGATCCCCCTTAGTTGAGCTTGATTTCCACGTCGACACCCGCCGCAAGGTCGAGCTTCATGAGCGCGTCCACGGTCTGCGGGGTGGGGTCGACAATGTCCAGAAGGCGCTTGTGGGTACGGATTTCCCACTGGTCGCGGCTCTTCTTGTCGATGTGCGGACCACGGAGAACCGTGAAACGCTCGATCTTGTTCGGCAGAGGGATCGGGCCGCGCACTTGCGCGCCGGTCCGCTTGGCGGTGTTCACGATTTCCTGGGTGCTGGCATCCAGCACGCGGTAATCGAACGCCTTCAGCCGAATCCGGATGTTCTGGCTTTGCATTGTCGTTTGCCTTCTTCGGGCTCGTGTCAGCCGATAGGTGGAGGTCAGCGAATCCGCCCCCACATCGGGCCTTTTGTTATGTCGGGGCGCCCCCTCGATGGGGGCGCCTGGGCCTTTGGCTCCGAGGGCCGGTCCTGACCCCGGAGCACTCTTTTACTTTGGTGCCGTTCTCGGCGGTCGTTTGCGCGACCGCCTGTCGCGACCCGTTGTGTGCGGCCTGTCGGCCGCGCACGACGTTACTCGATGATCTTCGACACGCGATCGTTTGCGCGTCTCGGAATCATCATTCGATGATCTTCGACACGCGATCGTTTGCGCGTCTCGGAATCATCATTCGATGATCTTCGACACGACGCCCGCGCCGACGGTGCGGCCGCCTTCGCGGATGGCGAAGCGCAGCTTCTCTTCCATCGCGATCGGCGCGATCAGCTCCACCTTGAACGACACGTTGTCGCCCGGCATCACCATCTCCGTGCCCTCGGCCAGCGTCACCGTCCCCGTCACGTCCGTCGTGCGGAAGTAGAACTGCGGGCGGTAGTTGGCGAAGAACGGCGTGTGACGGCCACCCTCTTCCTTGGTCAGGATGTAGGCCTCGGCCTCGAACTTCGTGTGCGGCGTCACCGAGCCGGGCTTGCAGAGCACCTGCCCGCGCTCGACGCCCTCGCGGTCCACACCGCGCAGCAATGCGCCGATGTTGTCGCCCGCCTCACCGCGATCCAGCAGCTTGCGGAACATCTCGACGCCCGTGCAGGTCGTCTTCTTGGTGTCGCGGATGCCGACGATCTCGATCTCGTCGCCGACGTTGATCACGCCGCGCTCGACACGACCCGTCACAACCGTCCCGCGGCCCGAAATCGAGAACACGTCCTCGATCGGCATCAGGAACGGCTGGTCAACCGCGCGCTCGGGCGTCGGGATGTACTCGTCGACCGCCGCCATCAGCTCCTTGATCTTCTCTTCGCCGATCTCGGGGTCGCGCCCTTCCATCGCCGCCAGAGCCGAGCCCGCGATGATCGGGATCTCGTCGCCGGGGTACTCGTAGCTGTCCAGAAGCTCGCGGATCTCCATCTCGACGAGCTCCAGGAGCTCCTCGTCGTCGACCTGGTCAACCTTGTTCATGAAGACGACCATCTTCGGGATGCCGACCTGGCGGCCCAGAAGAATGTGCTCGCGCGTCTGCGGCATCGGGCCGTCGGCCGCGTTCACCACGAGGATCGCGCCGTCCATCTGGGCGGCTCCGGTGATCATGTTCTTGACGTAGTCCGCGTGGCCCGGGCAATCGACGTGCGCGTAGTGACGGTTGTCCGTCTCGTACTCCACATGCGCCGTCGAGATCGTGATCCCGCGGGCCTTCTCCTCAGGCGCGCCGTCAATCTGATCGTAGGCCTTGAAGTCACCAAAGTACTTCGTGATCGCCGCCGTCAGCGTCGTCTTGCCGTGGTCAACATGCCCGATCGTGCCGATGTTCACATGCGGCTTGCTGCGGTCAAACTTTTCCTTCGCCATCGAAGTCGTCCTTTCCTAGTGTTCCGTGATTGGCCAGCGATCAGCCTGCAACCGGCTCGCCAACGCGATCAATGATGTCGCCGAAGACCCGAAAATCCTCCGCGTAGTACGTCCGAAGACGCTCCTGTTCTTCATCCGTCAACTGACTTGCCTTCAGCCCGCCGCCTCGGCTCAAGCGTTGCGCCTTCGGTGACGAGCCAACCCGCTCTGCGACGTCCTCCATCAACTGACCCGTCTCATCGATGCGGTAGATCCGATCGAAGTACTCCGCGTCCGAGCCCAGGAAGCGCACCATCGGGGCGGCATGGTGTTCGATGCTGGGGGACAGCTCTGAGTACCTTTCCAGATGCGCGATGAACGTGGACAGATCCGGACGCGTCGTCATACCTCTTTCGACATCCTCCGGCGTCAGCTGCACGGCATCGAGTTCATTGTGGTACAACACCCGGTGCGAATAGCACGACAGCAAACGCCCGATAGGTTCCCGGACCACAGCAACTTTCCAGTGGTCGCGGACGAGCTTGCGCGGCTCCTTCGCGATCGGTCTGCAGGGGTAGGCTGCATTGTGAATATGCATCTCCCTGCCGCTTGCCTTGTACTCCCTGAACTCGAACCCATTCTCGACCTCGAAAAAGAAGTGCTTGAGCGACGTGCACGCGATCTTCGGCACACTGAAATAGGACAGCTTATGCTCGAAAAGATGAACGGCCATCGCTCAGCACCTACTCGTCACCAGACCCTGCCGCCTACGCGTACTTGGCCTGAATCTCTTCCGAGATGTTTTGCGGCACCGGCTCGTAGTGATCGAACAACATCGTGAACTGCGCGCGGCCCGAGGACATGGAGCGCAGATTGTTGATGTAGCCGAACATGTTTGCCAGCGGCACGAAGGAGTTGATGACGATCGCGTTGCCGCGCGTCTCTTGCCCCTGCACCTGCCCGCGACGCGACGTCAGATCGCCGATGATATTGCCGGTATATTCTTCCGGCGTGACCACCTCGACCTTCATGATCGGCTCAAGGAGCTTTGCGCCGGCCTTCTTCATGCCTTCGCGCATCCCCATGCGGGCTGCGATCTCGAACGCCAGAACAGACGAGTCCACGTCGTGGAACTTGCCGTCGATCAGGGCGACCTTGAAGTCGATCACGGGGAAGCCGGCAAGCGGGCCGCTATCCATGACGGACTTGATGCCTTTTTCGACGCCGGGGATGTACTCCTTCGGCACGGCACCGCCGACGATCTTGCTCTCGAACGAGTAGCCCTCGCCCGGCTCCGTCGGCGCGATGATCAGCTTGACCTCGGCGAACTGGCCCGACCCACCGGACTGCTTCTTGTGGGTGTAGGTGTGCTCGGTCTCGCGCGAAATCGTCTCGCGATAGGCAACCTGCGGCGCGCCGATGTTGGCCTCGACCTTGAACTCGCGCTTCAGCCGGTCGACGAGAATGTCGAGGTGAAGTTCGCCCATGCCCTTCATGATCGTCTGGCCGGACTCGAGATCCGTCTCGACGCGGAACGACGGGTCTTCAGCGGCGAGGCGCTGGAGACCTGCGGACATCTTCTCCTGGTCGTTCTTCGTCTTGGGCTCAACGGCGATCTCGATCACAGGATCGGGGAACGTCATCGTTTCGAGCACGACCTGTTTTTGCGCATCAGACAGCGTGTCACCCGTCGTCGTTTCCTTCAGACCGGCGAGCGCGATGATGTCGCCCGAACCCGCCCAATCGATCTCTTCGCGGGAGTTCGAGTGCATCATCATCATTCGGCCGATGCGCTCTTTCTTGCCCTTCGTCGAGTTCAGAACGGTGTCGCCCTTCGACATCTTGCCCGAGTAGATCCGGGTAAAGGTCAGCGAGCCGACGAACGGGTCGTTCATGATCTTGAACGCGAGGCCGGCGAACGGCTGATCGTCGCCCGGGCGGCGCTCGATATTACGCTCTTCGCTCTCGTCGTCCGGCGAGAAGCCCATGTAGGGCGGCACGTCCAGCGGACCGGGAAGGTAGTCGATCACGGCATTCAAGAGGGGCTGCACGCCCTTGTTCTTGAACGCGGAGCCACACAGAACCGGCACGAACGACATCGAGAGAGTGCCCTTGCGGATCAGCTCGCGCAGCTTCGCCTCGTCGGGCTCATTGCCCTCGAGGTAGGCTTCCATCGCGTCGTCGTCCATTTCGACGGCGATCTCGATGAGCTCGCCGCGCATCTCTTCGGCCTTGTCCTTAAGATCGTCGCGGATGTCCTGGATGACCCAGCTCGCGCCGAGGTCTTCACCCTTCCAGACCCATTCCTTCATCGTCACGAGGTCGATCAGACCTTCGAGCTGATCCTCGGCACCGATCGGCATCTGCACAGGTGCGGGGATCGCACCGGTGCGGTCCTTGATCATGTGCACGCAGTTCCAGAAGTCGGCACCGATCTTGTCCATCTTGTTGACGAACACGATGCGCGGAACCTTGTAGCGGTCGGCCTGGCGCCACACCGTCTCGGTCTGGGGCTCGACACCGGCATTGGCGTCAAGCACTGCCACCGCACCGTCGAGCACGGCGAGCGAACGCTCGACCTCGATGGTGAAGTCGACGTGGCCGGGCGTGTCGATGATGTTGAAACGGAACTTGGCGTCCGCCGGCGTGTCGCCGTAGATGCCCGTGGGGTTCTCGCCGTCTTCGGTGCGGAACCAGAACGTGGTCGTCGCAGCGGACGTGATCGTGATGCCGCGCTCCTGCTCCTGCTCCATCCAGTCCATCGTGGCGGCGCCGTCATGGACTTCGCCGATCTTGTGGGACTTTCCAGTGTAGAAGAGGATCCGCTCGGTACACGTCGTCTTGCCGGCGTCGATATGCGCCATGATCCCGAAATTCCGGTAGCGCGTGAGGGGATATTCGCGTTGCATCGTATCGCTCCTTGGGGGCGAGAATTTGGGGTGTCGCTGTTACCAGCGATAGTGGCTGAACGCTTTGTTGGCGTCGGCCATCTTGTGGGTGTCTTCGCGCTTCTTGACGGCCGAACCACGGGAGTTCACGGCATCCGCCAGCTCACCGGCCAGACGCTCTTCCATCGTGTTCTCGTTGCGCTTGCGCGCGGCGTCGATCAGCCAGCGGATGGCCAGGGCCTCGCGGCGCTCGGGGCGCACCTCGACAGGCACCTGATACGTCGCACCACCAACCCGGCGGGAGCGCACCTCGACCGCGGGCTTGATGTTGTCGAGCGCCTCGGCGAACACTTCGATCGGGGAGCGCTTCAGACGGCCCTCCACCCGGTCGAGCGCACCGTACACGATGGTCTCGGCGACGGACTTCTTGCCGTCGTACATCAGGTTATTCATGAACTTCGTAAGCACCTTGTCGCCATACTTGGCGTCGGGGAGTACTTCGCGCTTCTCGGCTGCGTGACGTCGCGACATCTGGGTCTCTCCTTACTTCGGACGCTTGGCGCCATATTTCGAACGGCGCTGCTTACGGTCCTTGACGCCCTGCGTGTCGAGCACACCGCGCAGGATGTGATAGCGAACCCCGGGAAGGTCCTTCACACGGCCACCGCGGATGAGAACCACCGAGTGCTCTTGCAGGTTGTGCTTTTCGCCGGGGATGTAGCTGATCACCTCGTAGCCGTTTGTCAGGCGCACCTTGGCGACCTTCCGCATGGCGGAGTTCGGCTTCTTCGGCGTGTTGGTGTACACGCGCGTGCACACACCACGCTTTTGCGGGCAGCCTTCAAGGTGGAGCGACTTGGAGCGCTTCACTTTGGGCTGCCGCGGCTTGCGGATCAGCTGTTGGATCGTCGGCATTCGGTTCCCCGTCTCGTCCGTGGGCGCCCATCGCGCCCGAAATATGTGGCGCCTCATGCGCCGGTTCCTCGTGACGCGCGGCTGCGCGCCAGTGTCTTGCCCCCGCGCAGCATCGCGTCGATGCAACACGCAAAAACCGCAAACGCTTCCCCTCGAGTGGAAACGATGCGGTGGGTCTCCAGAGGATCGGGGCGGTGAGCCCGGATCGTGACCACTTCGGTTTTGTAGGCCATGCCGGGCAAGCTGCCCTTGGGCTGGGTGCGCGTGCTCTAGAGAGAATCGGAACCAGTGTCAACAACAGGTTTCCGAGGCGCGCGCGCGCCCCGCAGGCGTTCTCGCCACAGCGCATAAACCCCGGACGCCACAACCAGCGCGGCACCCGCCAGCGTGAGCCCGTCCGGCCGCTCTCCGAACACCGTGACGCCCAGTAAAAGCGCAAAGAGAATGGCGCTGAAACGAAAGAGCGACACCACGGCGATGTCCCCGACGCGCATGACCATGACGCTCGACGTGTAGGCGGCAAGGATGCAGCCCGCGGCCGCGACAAGGACCACCCCCTGTGGCGCCGCGATCGAGGTCCAGGGCTGGAACGCCGCCACGATCCCAGAGCAGAGGGTCACCCCAACAGCGGACCAGAGCGCCACCGTAAGAGACGGCAGCGCCCCCGACATGCGGCGCACGGTCAGGTCCCGCAAGGTCACGGCAGCCACGGCGCCCAGCACGTAAAGGGAGTGGATCGTGAAGCCATCGGTGCCGGGACGGACGATCATGAGGACGCCGAAGAACCCGACGAGGATCGCACTGATGCGGCGCCACCCGATGGGCTCACCCAGAAAGATAGCGGCCGCGAGCGTGACCGTCAGCGGCAGGACCTGCAGGATCGCCGTCGCGTTGGAGATCGGCATGTTGAAGAGCGCCGTGAGGAAGAGGAAGACCGCCGCGATCTCGGTCAGTGTACGCACCCCAAGCAGCCAGCCATCCTCTGTCGACACCCGGAACCGGAGTTGCCCCATGGCCATCGCGAGACCGAACAGAAGAGCCGACGTCATGACCCCGCGCACGAAGATCGCCTGTGGCAGGAGCAACTCGCCCGCGAGCGATTTCATCAGCGTATCGTTGAGCGTGAAGGCCGCCATGCTTCCGACCATCAGAAGCGCGCCCTTTACATTGCCGGTCAGTGCCATGGGGGGCGCATAGCAGCGCAAGATCGGCGACGAAAGCACCCCGAAGCCCCAAAAAGAAAAGGGCCCCGCACTGCGGAGCCCCTTCCGATAGCATTAGGCGCACTTAGAAATCGCGGCTTTCCTCGCCACCCATCACGCCGCCCAAGTCGTCCATGGGTGCGGCAAGCTGGGCTGCGGCTTCGGCTTCGGCCTTGCGCGCGTCGATGACCTTCTGGTCACGCTCGGTGGCGATGCGGCGGACGCGCTGCGTCGCCCCACCCGTGCCAGCCGGGATCAGGCGCCCGACGATCACGTTCTCCTTCAGGCCGACGAGCTTGTCGCGCTTGCCCTGGACGCTCGCCTCGGTGAGCACGCGCGTTGTCTCCTGGAACGAGGCCGCGGAGATGAACGACCGCGTCTGCAGCGACGCCTTCGTGATCCCGAGCAGGATCGGTTCGGCCTGTGCGGGGCGGCGGCCTTCGGCCTCGGCCCGCGCATTGGCTTCCTCGACCTCGATCTTGTCGACGTGTTCGCCCTTCAGCAGGGTCGTCTCGCCACTATCGAGAACCTCCCACTTCTGGAGCATCTGGCGCACGATCACCTCGATGTGCTTGTCGTTGATCTTCACGCCCTGCAGTCGATAGACCTCCTGCACCTCGTGGATCATGTAGTTCGCCAGAGCCTCGACCCCCATGATCGACAGGATGTCGTGCGGGGCGGGGTTGCCATCCATGATGTAGTCGCCGGTCTGGACGAAGTCGCCCTCCTGGACGGGGATGTGCTTGCCCTTGGGCACCATGTATTCCACGGGCTCCATGCTCTCGTCCGAGGGGACGATCGCGATCCGGCGCTTGTTCTTGTAGTCGCGCCCGAACTTCACGTAGCCGTCGATCTCGGCGATGATCGCGTGATCCTTCGGACGACGCGCCTCGAAGAGTTCGGCCACCCGCGGCAAACCACCGGTGATGTCCTTCGTCTTCGCACCCTCGCGCGGGATCCGTGCCACCACGTCACCAGCGTCGATCGTCTGCCCCTCCTCGACCGAGAGAATGGCATCCACCGACATCGGATAGGTCACCGGGTTGCCCTGCTCGTTGCGCACGGGCTCTCCGGTTTCGGTGTCGACGATGATCAGCTCAGGCTTGAGGTCGTTGCCTTTCGGCGCCGACCGCCAATCGGTCACGATCTTCTGGGTCATGCCCGTCGCGTCGTCCGTCTCGTCGCGCACGGCGATGCCGCTCACGAGGTCGACGTACTTCACCGTGCCGGACTTCTCGGCGATGATCGGCAGCGTATACGGATCCCACTCAAAGAGCTTGTCGCCCCGCTCGATCTTCTGCCCCTCGGTCACGAACATCTTGGTACCGTAGCCGACCTTGAAGGACGCGCGCTCGATGTCGTTCTCATCGATGATCGCGATCTGCATGTTGCGGCCCATGACGACAGGCTCACCCACGGAGTTCGTCAGCAGGTTCGGGTTGCGGAATTCGATCCGGCCCGCCTGGCTGGCTTCCTGGAAGGATTGCTGGCCACCCTGCGCCACACCGCCGATGTGGAAAGTCCGCATCGTCAGCTGGGTGCCAGGCTCTCCGATGGATTGCGCCGCGATGATGCCCACCGCTTCACCGACATTGACCTGCGTACCGCGGGCAAGGTCGCGCCCGTAGCACATAGCGCACACGCCCTCGTCCGCCTCACAGGTGAGGGGCGAGCGGATGCGGCAGGTCGGCACGCCGGCCGACTCGACCTCATCGGCCTTGCGCTCATCGATCAGCTCGTTCTCTGCGACGATCACCTCGTCCGTCCCCGGCACGAGAATGTCCTCGGCGGCGACACGGCCCAGGATCCGCTCGGACAGCGAGGCCACGACCTCACCGTCATTGACCTGCGCCTCGGCGGTGATCGCGCGGTCAGTGCCGCAATCGCGCATGCGCACGATGCAGTCCTGCGCCACGTCCACCAGACGACGGGTCAGGTAGCCCGAGTTCGCCGTCTTCAGAGCGGTGTCCGACAGGCCCTTCCGGGCACCGTGCGTGGAGTTGAAGTACTCCAGAACGGTCAGACCTTCCTTGAAGTTCGAGATGATCGGCGTCTCGATGATCTCGCCCGAGGGCTTGGCCATCAGGCCGCGCATCCCGCCGAGCTGTTTCATCTGCGTGACCGAGCCCCGCGCACCGGAATGCGCCATCATGTAGATCGAGTTCGGTTCCATCTCGGCGCCGTTCTCGTCCCGCGGGCTGGCGGAGATCGTCGACATCATCGACTCGGTGACCCGATCGTTACACTTCGACCAGGCATCGACCACCTTGTTGTACTTTTCGCCCTGGGTGATCAGGCCGTCCATGTACTGCTGCTCGAAATCCTTCACCTGGTCGCGCGTCTCGTCCACGATCGGCCACTTGGCGTCGGGGATCACCATGTCGTCCTTGCCGAAGGAGATGCCCGCCTTGAACGCCTCGCGGAACCCGATCGTCATGATCTGGTCGCAGAAGATGACCGATTCCTTCTGGCCGCAATAGCGGTAGACGGTGTCGATGACGCGCTGCACGTCCTTCTTCCGCAGAAGCTGGTTTACCAGATCGAACGGCGCCTTCGCGTTCAGCGGCAGGATCGCGCCGAGGCGCACACGGCCCGGCGTCGTCTCGAACCGCGTCCAGACTTCCTGGCCCTCATCGTCGATCTGCTTGATGCGGCACTGGATCTTGGCGTGCAGGTGCACCTGGCCTGCATCGAGCGCGTGCTCGACCTCTTCGGGCGAGGAGAAGATCATGTCTTCGCCTTCCATACCGTCGCGCTGCATCGAGATGTAGTAGAGGCCAAGGATCATGTCCTGCGACGGCACGATGATCGGCGCACCGTTGGCGGGCGACAGGACGTTGTTCGTCGACATCATCAGCACGCGTGCTTCGAGCTGAGCCTCAAGGCTCAGCGGCACGTGAACGGCCATCTGGTCACCGTCGAAGTCGGCGTTGAACGCCGAGCAGACGAGCGGGTGCAGCTGGATCGCCTTGCCCTCGATCAGGACCGGCTCGAAGGCCTGGATGCCCAGACGGTGCAGCGTTGGCGCGCGGTTGAGGAGCACGGGATGCTCGCGGATCACCTCGTCGAGGATGTCCCACACCTCGGGGCGCTCTTTTTCCACCAGCTTCTTGGCCTGCTTCACGGTAGAGCTGAGCCCCTTCGCCTCGAGCCGCGAGTAGATGAACGGCTTGAAGAGCTCGAGCGCCATCTTCTTGGGCAAACCGCACTGGTGTAGCTTCAGCTCCGGCCCCGTCACGATGACGGACCGGCCCGAGAAGTCCACGCGCTTGCCGAGCAGGTTCTGCCGGAACCGGCCCTGCTTGCCCTTGAGCATGTCCGAGAGCGACTTCAGCGGGCGCTTGTTGGCCCCCGTGATGACGCGGCCCCGGCGGCCGTTGTCGAAGAGCGCGTCGACGGATTCCTGCAACATCCGCTTTTCGTTGCGGATGATGATGTCCGGCGCGCGCAGCTCGATCAGACGCTTGAGGCGATTGTTCCGGTTGATCACGCGGCGGTAGAGGTCGTTAAGGTCCGACGTCGCGAAGCGGCCGCCATCGAGCGGCACCAGCGGGCGCAGTTCGGGCGGGATCACGGGCACGACCGTGAGGATCATCCATTCCGGGCGGTTGCCGGATTCGATGAAGTTCTCGACGATCTTCAGACGCTTGATGATCTTCTTGGGCTTCAGTTCACCTGTCGCCTCGGCCAGTTCCTCGCGCAGCTGCTCGGCCGTGGCTTCCAGATCGACCGCCGCAAGCATTTCGCGGATCGCCTCGGCGCCGATATTGGCGGTGAAGGCGTCCATGCCGTACTGGTCCTGCGCGTCCATATGCTCTTCTTCGGTGAGCATCTGGCCGTAGGTCAGGTCCGTCAGACCGGGCTCGATCACGACGTAGTTCTCGAAGTAGAGCACCCGCTCCAGATCGCGCAGCGTCATGTCGAGCATGAGGCCGATCCGGGAGGGCAGCGACTTCAGGAACCAGATATGCGCGACCGGCGCGGCGAGCTCGATATGGCCCATCCGCTCGCGGCGCACCTTCTGAAGCGTCACCTCGACACCGCACTTTTCGCAGACAACGCCGCGATACTTCATGCGCTTGTATTTGCCGCACAGGCACTCGTAGTCCTTGATCGGGCCGAAGATCCGGGCACAGAAGAGCCCGTCCCGCTCCGGCTTGAACGTGCGGTAGTTGATCGTCTCGGGCTTCTTGATCTCGCCGTAGGACCAGCTGAGGATGCGCTCCGGCGAGGCCAGCGAGACCTTGATCTCGTCGAAGACCTTCGGCGGCGTGAGCGGGTTGAACGGGTTGTTCGTGATTTCCTGGTTCATCTCAATTCCTCGGACTGCGGGGGGAGGTGCGGCGCGCGCGGGCGCCGCTCCCAGGAGTGGTGTGTACTGAGCGACGGGACGCGCTCACGACGGGCAGGATCATTCGGCGGCGATCCCGCCTTCGTCGTCATCCTCGGCGTCGAGAAGCTCCATGTTGAGGCCGAGGCCCCGGACTTCCTTGACCAGAACGTTGAACGATTCCGGCACGCCGGCCTCGAAGTTATCCTCGCCCTTGACGATGCTCTCGTAGACCTTCGTCCGGCCCGCCACGTCGTCGGATTTCACCGTCAGCATTTCCTGCAGGGTGTAGGCCGCGCCGTAGGCTTCGAGCGCCCAGACTTCCATCTCACCGAAGCGCTGACCGCCGAACTGCGCCTTACCGCCCAGCGGCTGCTGGGTGACGAGGGAGTACGGGCCGGTGGAACGCGCGTGGATCTTGTCGTCCACGAGGTGGTGGAGCTTCAGCAGGTACTTGATGCCGACCGTAACGGGCCGCGCAAACTGCTCGCCCGTGCGGCCGTCATAGAGCTGCGACTGACCGGAGGTATCGAAACCCGCCCGCTTGAGCTGCTCGTTGACGTCCGCTTCCTTGGCACCGTCGAAGACGGGCGTTGCGATGGGCACACCGCGGGTAACATTCGAGGCGGCGCCGATCAGCTCCTCCTCGTCCATCCCCTCAAGCCCCTCGGCATAGACGTTGTCGCCATAGGCGATCTTCATCGCATCGCGGACCGGGTTCATGTCACCCGTCCGGCGATACTCGCCCAGCGCCTCGTCGATCTTGATGCCGAGGCCGCGCGAGGCCCAGCCCATGTGCGTCTCGAGGATCTGGCCAACGTTCATCCGGCTCGGCACGCCGAGCGGGTTCAGAACGAAGTCCACCGGGGTGCCATCGCCGAGGAACGGCATATCCTCGATCGGCACGACCTTCGAGATCACGCCCTTGTTGCCGTGACGGCCGGCCATCTTGTCGCCCGGCTGAAGCTTGCGCTTCACCGCGATGAAGACCTTGACCATCTTCATCACGCCCGGCGGCAGGTCGTCGCCGCGGCGGACCTTCTCGACCTTGTCCTCGAAGCGGGCTTCGAGCATGCGCTTTTGCACCTCGAACTGCTCGTTGAGGGCCTCGACGATCTGCGCGTCGGCCTCTTCCGCGAGCGCCAGCTGCCACCACTGGCCGCGGCTGAGCATGCCCAGAAGCTCTTCGGTGACCTCGGAGTTCGGGCTGACACCCTTCGGCCCCTTCACGGCGACCTTGCCGAGGATCATGCTCTTAAGGCGCGCGTAGATGTTGCGCTCCAGGATCGCGAGCTCGTCGTCGCGGTCACGGCTGAGGCGCTCGACTTCTTCGCGCTCGATCTGCAGGGCGCGCTCGTCTTTTTCCACACCGTGGCGGTTGAAGACGCGCACTTCCACGACCGTGCCGAAATCGCCGGGCGGAAGGCGCAGGGACGTGTCACGCACGTCTGATGCCTTCTCCCCGAAGATCGCGCGGAGCAGTTTTTCCTCCGGCGTCATCGGGCTTTCGCCCTTTGGCGTGATCTTACCCACGAGGATATCGCCCGGCCCGACTTCGGCGCCGATATAAACGATGCCCGCCTCGTCGAGGTTGCGCAGGGCTTCCTCGCCGACATTCGGGATATCGCGGGTGATCTCTTCCGGACCAAGCTTCGTGTCACGGGCTGCGACCTCGAATTCCTCGATATGAATAGAGGTGAAGACGTCATCGCGTGCGATGCGCTCGGAGATCAGGATCGAGTCCTCGTAGTTGTAACCGTTCCACGGCATGAATGCGACGACCACGTTCTTGCCGAGCGCGAGCTCGCCCAGATCGGTCGACGGGCCGTCGGCGATCACTTCGCCCTTCGTCACCGTATCACCCACGTTTACCAGCGGGCGCTGGTTGATCGCGGTGTTCTGGTTCGAGCGCTGGAACTTGCGCAGGCGGTAGATGTCGACACCGGGATCGCCCGGGCCAAGATCCGCCGTGGCGCGCACAACAATCCGCTGTGCATCGACCTGGTCGATGACACCGGCGCGTTTGGCCATGATCGCAGCACCGGAATCCCGCGCGACGATCTCTTCGATGCCGGTGCCGACAAGCGGCGCCTCGGCCTGAAGAAGCGGAACAGCCTGACGCTGCATGTTCGAGCCCATCAGCGCGCGGTTCGCGTCGTCGTTCTCGAGGAACGGGATCAGCGACGCGGCGACAGACACCAGCTGCTTCGGCGACACGTCGATCAGATCGACATTCTCGGACGGCGCAAGCATGTAATCGCCCGACTGACGGGTCGATACCAGATCGTTCTGGAAGCGTCCGTCGTCGTCGAGCTTCGCGTTGGCCTGGGCCACCGTGTGCCGCATCTCCTCGGTGGCGGACATGTAGTGAACCTCGTCGGTCACCATCCGGTCCTTCACCACACGATAGGGCGTTTCGATGAAGCCGTACTTGTTCACCCTTGCAAAGGTGGCGAGCGAGTTGATCAGGCCGATGTTGGGGCCTTCCGGCGTCTCGATCGGGCACATCCGGCCGTAGTGCGTCGGGTGCACGTCGCGCACCTCGAAGCCCGCGCGCTCGCGCGTCAGACCACCCGGCCCGAGCGCGGAGAGGCGGCGCTTGTGCGTCACTTCCGAAAGCGGGTTCGTCTGGTCCATGAACTGCGACAGTTGCGACGAGCCGAAGAACTCGCGGACGGCAGCAGCCGCTGGCTTGGCGTTGATCAGGTCCTGCGGCATCACCGTGTCGATCTCGACAGACGACATCCGCTCCTTGATCGCGCGCTCCATCCGCAGGAGACCCACGCGATACTGGTTCTCCATCAGCTCGCCGACCGAACGCACCCGGCGATTGCCGAGGTGGTCGATGTCGTCGATATCACCGCGCCCGTCGCGCAGCTCCACAAGTGCCTTGATGCACGACACGATGTCCGCCGGCCGCAGCGTCCGCTGCGTGTCCGGCGCGTCGAGCGCGAGGCGCATGTTCATCTTCACCCGGCCCACGGCGGAAAGGTCGTAGCGCTCGCTGTCGAAGAAGAGCGAGTCAAAGAGCGTGGACGCGGCCTCAACGGTGGGCGGCTCGCCCGGGCGCATCACGCGGTAGATGTCCAGAAGCGCGGTGTCCCGGTTCAGGTTCTTGTCTGCCGCCATGGTGTTGCGCATGTACGGGCCGACATTGATGTTATCGATGTCGAGCACGGGGATGTCCGTGATCCCGGCATCGAGCAGCTCCTTCAGGCTGCCGCCCGTGACGTCACCGTTCTTGTCGAGCTCCCACGTCAGCTCTTCGCCGGCCTCGGCATAGATCGCGCCGGTTTCCTCGTTGATGATGTCCTTGGCTGCGAAACGGCCGATGATGTGATCGAACGGAACGAGAAGCTCTGTCACCTTGCCGTCGTCGATCAACTGCTTGACCGCACGCGGCGTCACCTTCTTGCCGGCCTCGGCGATCACTTCGCCGGTGGCTGCGTCGACAAGGTCATAGGTCGGGCGCGTGCCCCGCGCCCGCTCGGGGAAGAATCGCGTCACCCAGCCTTTGTTGCCGTCTTTCTTGAAGGACACGGTGTTGTAGTAGGCGTCCATGATGCCTTCCTGATCCATGCCGAGGGCATAGAGCAGCGTCGTCACCGGCAGCTTCCGGCGGCGGTCGATCCGGGCAAACACGATATCCTTGGCGTCGAACTCGAAATCGAGCCAGGAGCCGCGATAGGGGATGATCCGGCAGGCAAAGAGAAGCTTGCCCGAGGAGTGCGTCTTGCCCTTGTCGTGGTCGAAGAACACGCCGGGCGAGCGGTGCATCTGGCTGACGATCACACGCTCGGTGCCGTTGACGATGAACGTGCCGTTCGGGGTCATCAGGGGCATGTCGCCCATGAAGACGTCCTGTTCCTTGATGTCCTTGACGGACTTCGCACCGGTATCCTCGTCAACATCGAACACGATCAGGCGCAGCGTCACCTTCAGCGGCGCGGCATAGGTCATGTCGCGCTGCTGGCATTCCTCAACGTCGTACTTGGGCGCCTCGAGCTCGTACTTCACGAATTCGAGAACAGCCGTCTCGTTGAAATCCTTGATCGGGAAAACCGACTGGAAGGTGCCCATCAGGCCTTCGCCCTCGGAGGGCTCGGGCTGGTCGCCCGACTTCAGGAACAGATCGTAGGAGGACTTCTGAACCTCGATAAGGTTCGGCATTTCGAGGACTTCACGGATCTTGCCGTAATACTTGCGCAGTCGCTTTTGTCCAAGGAACGTCTCAGCCATGTGGTCTATGGTCCTTTGCGTATCGGCTCAGGCCCCGCCCGGCAAACGGGGGCCTCAGCGTTACGGTCTGTTCGTTTCCATACCTGGGGTGCTTGCCAAAACACCCCTCCCGAAACGAAAAGCTGACCCTTCAAAGCCCACGCCAACCGCGTGAGCTTTGAAAGATCACCTGAACGAATGCACTTGAAAGCAACTGCCCGGCCGCGTGCGTGCTTACGTCTGGTTCACCCTGATTAGAGAATCGCAGAGCCGTTATTTAATGCGGCGAGCGCACAGTGCAACCCCATAGCGAGTCTGTCGGCGCATTACACGCCCCGTCAGCCTGAAGGCAGCTCCTCCCAGGCCTGCAGGAGCGCCCCTTCGAACCGCGCCCGAGTGTAGACGGCGTTGACCTTTTCGGACGCCGCGCGGCGCAGACCGTCGAGGCGCGTCGGATCTGCGTCGTATTCAGCCGCAATCCGCTCCAGCCCTTCGATCAGGGCGAGCGTATCGCCCTCCTCAATTGGTACGCCTGTGGTGTCGTCGAAATACTCCCGCCCGCCGAAGCCGGTATATCCAACCGTGATGCACCCCGCTGACATCGCCTCGATGGCCGGAAATCCGAGGGACTCATCGCGCATCAGGGAAACGAAGATCAGGCTGTCGCGCATAGTGCGCGCGACGTCTTCCTGGGTGTGCCCGCTGATCGCGACGAAGTCCCAGCCATGCAGGTTGCCGCGCCGCTTGAGGGCGCCAAGCAATTGCTCGGCCTCGGCGGCGCGCTTGCGCGGCATATAGGCGATCTTCCGGGATTTGGCGGCAGCGAATTCGTATCGCTCTAGGTCCGGGCGCGCGGGGACGTAGGCCACGGGTTCGGCCCCGGCCACCTCCAGCGCGTCGATACAGCTGCGGGCGCTGGCGATGTTCAGCAGGACGCGGGCATGGGGATCGCACCCGGCCTGCCGCGCCTGATGGCAGCCGCGCACATAGGAAAACGGGTTCTGGACGTACACCACCTTGTCGAGATCGGGATAGGCAGACTGCGCATCCCCGAGAAGGAACTCAGGCACGACGAGAACATCCGAGGTTTGCGGCCTGTAGCGGGCGGCCGGCCCTCCCCGCAACGACTCCAACCCCATCCGCGCACCCTGCCATGCGCGATAACGCCAGGATTCCCGAGCAAGTCCCGCGCGCCGGATGTCGTGTGTGAAAAACCGCCGAGGCCGTGCACTTGCGGTGCCCGTGTAGGTGAGCCGCGCGGCTGGAGAGCTGTGCAGCATCGCACAGTCGTAACCAGCGGAGGCGAGCGTCTGGGCGCTGTCGAGAAGCACAGCAGTTCCGCCGGAGGCGCTGGCCCTGTCGAGCAGGGCAAAGAGAAATCGGCGGCGCGTCATGGGGCCCAGACCAGAGCGTGGGGGCGGCGGTGCGGATCAACACGCCGCAAACGGATCGGGGCGGGCAGCTCGCTGAACCACCCGCCCCGAAGATCGGCACAACCCAAAGGGCTGCACATTGGGATCACTTGAGCTCGACTTCGGCGCCTGCCTCTTCGAGCTTCTTCTTGATCTCTTCGGCTTCGTCCTTGGACGCGCCTTCCTTGACGGCCTTGCCGCCCGCCTCGACGAGCTCCTTGGCTTCTTTCAGGCCCAGACCGGTGATCGCGCGGACTTCCTTGATCACGTTGATCTTCTTGTCGCCTGCGGCCTTGAGGATGACGTCGAATTCCGTCTGCTCTTCGGCAGCCGGGCCAGCATCGGCCGCGGGGCCTGCCATCATCACAGCGCCGCCAGCGGCGGGCTCGATGCCATACTCGTCCTTGAGGATGGTTTTCAGTTCTTGAGCTTCGAGCAGCGTCAGACCGACGATTTGCTCGGCAAGTGCTTTCAGATCAGCCATTGTTCAGTTCCGTTTCCTAAGTGTGTTCCAACGCCGTGTACGGGTGTGCCGCCACGGGGCTCACGATGTGCCACCAGGAGGTTACGCAGCTTCGCCGCGCTCCTCGATGGTGCTGAGAATGCTCGCGATGTTCGAAGCAGGCGCGCCAATCGCACCGGCGATGTTCGAAGCAGGCGCACCGATCATGCCAGCGATGGTAGCAATAAGCTCCTCGCGCGACGGCATTTTCGACACGGCTTCCACACCGGCCCGGTCCAGGCCGTTCTCTCCCATTGCCCCGCCAAGGATCTCGAACTTCTTGTTGTCCTTGGCGAAGTCCTCCACGACCTTGGCAGCTGCCACAGGGTCTTCGGAGAAGGTAAGCACGGTCATTCCCGTGAGGTAATCGGCAATGCTCTCGCACGGCTTTCCCTCGAGGGCGATCTTAGCGAGCCTGTTCTTGGCAACGCGCACGGAGGCCTCGGCCGCACGTGCGCGCGCCCTCAGATCCTGCATCTCGGCAACCGTGAGACCTTCGTAGTGGGCAACCACAACGACGCCAGAGCTTTCGAAGATCTGGCCGAGTTCCTCGACCACTTTCTCTTTCTGGGCTCTATCCACAGTTCTCTCCAAGTCATGGGGAGCGTGTGCCCCCCGGCTCAATTTGCCAGGTGCGAAGTACACCCGACGATCGGGTCCTTGATACGGGCAGGTCACGGGCCGCTGGCGGGGCTGGGTACAGCGCCGCGAAAACGGTGATCTCTTCCCGTCTCGGGCAGGACTTAGCGCATTTGGTCGAACGACCTCGGCAGCCCACCGTCTCGGACGAAATGCAGCGGGGCGTTCATGCACCCCGTCGCAGAGCGCGCCGTATAGACAGCGTGCTGGCAAAAGAAAAGGATATTCTTTCCATGTCGCCGCATTGTTTCGACGTCTTGGTACGAGGCCGCGCGGCGGCCCGCGGACAAATCGAATACCGCGACACTGCGTGCGGGAGATTTCCTATCGTGAAAACGTCAGCACGCATAGGATGGTACAGCCCCTTCTTTCCATGGGTCCACAAGCAGCGAGAATACCATGGCTTTCCTGACCGCCGAAACCTTTCCACTAACCGGCGACAACGCCATCGACGCAGCCACGACTGGCGCGCGCTGGGTTCTTGGCGCCGAGCGCACGATCCACTGGGCGATCACGGGGGGGCTCTCGGGCGAACAGAGCCTCAACAATACCACGGCCTTCGAAGCCTTTGCCCTGGCGCTTGATACCGTGGACAATTTCATTGACCTCGACTTCGTCTACGGCGGCTACTTCGACAATCCCATTGCCGCAGGCGACGCCGGCAACGATCTTGTCTTTGCTCCAGATGCCGAGGGGGCGCTGATCTCCGGCGCAACCTGGGCGATTGGCTACTTCCCCAACTGGAACTTCATTCCCACCGGTCTTGAAGCGTTCCCAAATGGATGGGACACGCAGGGCGGCGACATGTTCTACAACATGAACCACCCATCCAACTTCGTGACGAACTTTCAGCCCGGTTCGGACGGCTTCTGGCTGATCCTGCACGAAGTCGGCCATACCCTGGGCCTCAAGCACACTTTCGATGATGGGGCCGGCGGCAGGCCGACCCTGCAGGATCTCGGGGTCCCGGAGTTGGACAAGGACTGGGTGTCGATCATGTCCTACTCGGACGATCTGCCAGAGCTTCCAAACGTCTATGACCCGGCCGCTCCGATGGTGCTGGACGTCGTCGCCCTGCAGTATCTCTACGGGGCAAACCCGCGAACGAATGCCGGCGACGACACGCACATCCTCAACGAGACCGTGGGCTACCAGACTGTCTGGGACGCGAGTGGCCAAGACAATGTCGGCCTGGGCAACGTCAGCGAGGGGTGGGTCGTGCAATTGCCGGACGAGGCGATTTCCAACCTTAGCCCTCCAAATCTGAGCGAGCCCGTGAAGATCGGCTGGGGCCTGCCGATCTCGCAATTCGACGATCCGTCGCCCCGCTTTCATTATTGGCTCATGGGCGACATGGAGAACCTCGTCGGCTCGGATTTCGGCGACCAGCTCTGGGGAAACCAGCAAGACAACGTGATCATTGGGGGTCTGGGCGACGACCTGCTCGAAGGATGGGCGGGCAACGACACGATCAGGGGCGGCGACGGGCTGGACTACGCATTCTACTCCGGCAACCCCAATGCCTACACTTTGGCCGTTACCGCTGACGGCACGGTGGTGATTGACAGGCGCGAGGACGGCAACGGCACCGACACGATCCTCGAGGTCGAAGTGCTCGAGTTCGAGGAGAACGTACCCATCATCGAGACGCCGGTTCTGTCGCTCGATCTCTTCGACGACGCCGCGAAGATCTCGCTGGAGGCGTTCCTCGGGATCACCGAGATCTACATCGCCTATTTCAACCGCGCGCCCGACGCGCTTGGGCTGACGTACTGGGCCAGCGAGTTCCAGCGTGGCTTCAACCGCGAACAGATCGCCGAAAGCTTCTTTGTTCAGCCTGAGACAATGGCTACCTACCCAGACCTCGCCAACACCGAAAGCTTCGTGCGTGAGGTCTACAACAACGTGCTCGGCCGCGACCCGGACCAACTCGGGTTCGACTATTGGGTGGGCGAGCTTCGGAACAACCCGGAGATCACGGAGCCGATCTTCATTCTCGCGATCATCAACGGGGCGATCGGCCCGGATGTGGGATACCTGCGCTCCAAGAGCGACGTGGGGCTCTATTTCGCGGTGGAACGGGGCATGTCCAACCTGGACAACTCGCGCGCGGTGATGGAGCTCTACGACGGCTCCGACGGCTCCATTGCAGCCGCCAATGCCGAGACGGACCGGCTCTACGACATTGCGATCGACCCAATGAACGGCGAATTCCTGATGCCCGTGATCGGCGTTCTGGACGATGGGTCGGCCGTCGCCTGACACACCCTGCGCTGCCATGTCACCTTGGGTCTGGACAGCACTGCCCTCCCCGGACCATCTTTCAGGGGTAGTGTCGATTTTGGGGTAGAGCGTTGGACAGTCTGAACGAGGCACAATTGAGCTTCGTCGCGAAGTACCTCGGTACACGCGTCGATCCCGGGGTCAGCGCACCGGACCCAAGCCTTGAGAAGGCCCGCGCGGCGTGGGACACGATCGCCCCGAAACTTGCCGCCCGGGTGGATGGCTTCGTGCAGAGCGACGCCCCAAGTGCCGACAAGGTCGCCACCGCCTGGGAGCAGACACAGGCGGTCGCCGCGGCCGGCAACTACACCAAGGCGCTGGAGGCCGCGAAGAAGATCGCCGGGGTGATCAACCAGATCGCCAAGGCCGCTCCGCAAAAAGCCGAAGCAAAAGGTGTCGGCGGCGTCTCCCTGGTAAAGCTCGGAGTCGCCCGCGCCGAATGGCCCAAGGTGCATGGTGCCGCGCATACGGCACTCGACACGCTGAAATCCAAGATGCGCAAACTCTACGCGCCCTACCCCAAGGAAGCCGCGCAGCTCGACCTCGCCGTCGCCCAGATCGATCGTGTGCTCTCGACCCTCGACGACCGGCTCAAGGAGCAGCTCGACGATGTCTACAATGCACAAAACGAAGACGCCCGGGAGATCACGATCGACCGCGTGCGCGGCACCGTTGTGGAGTTCCGCAACTTCGTGGAGACCGACCCGGTCGCAGTCGCAATCGACGGAAACTCCTTTACCCCGGGCGTCTCGCCCATCGCACCGATCCGAAAGAACCTCGCTGCCATGATGGCCGCGCTGGGGCGTTGATGTTCCAGGCACGTCATGACTGACAATGGGAAGACACCGCCATGAGTGACCCCGCAACGATCACCGCCCCAGACCCGAAGGTCGGATCCTGCAAGCTTGCGTCGGTTCTTGGCCTGAAGCCCCTCATCGAGCTCTACGGCGACACCGTGGCGAGCACGTCCTCACCGACGGGGAGCGGCCCGGATATCGTCACCGACCCGCTCCGGCTCTTTGAACTTGAAGAGGCTGCCAAGGCAGCCGGCGATCTCGGGGTTGCAGTGCGACAGGCCGCGCAGAACGCCACCTACACGATCTCTCAGCTCGTGCGGGAAACGGAGGGGCCGCTGGGCATAGAACGCGCGCTCTTCGTCAACAACGACTACGAGACGGTGTTCAATCGATGGATGCGCGAAATCTCGGAGGGCGCCGACACGGCGTACAGGCTCTGCGAGGAAGTGCGCGTCGCCGGGCTCGGAATTTCGGCGGATTTCAAGGATCAGAGCGCCTCTCACGGTGACATGCTGTCGGCCCACGATACCGAGCTCAAGAAGGTCTCGGACGGGGTGGCCGCCTACCGGCGCGTGATCGACCGGATCAAAGGCGAGGTGGAGAACGAGCGCAAGACAATCGATGGCGCGCTGGAGCACTATGAAAAGAGGTTCCGCACGCAACATGAGGCCAGCGCCGAAGGTGTTGAGGAATGCCTGAAGTGGGACTACCCTGAAGCCCCCGCGCTCGACGCCCGGCTGAAGGCGATCTTCGCCCGCGCCTACGAGACCAAGACAAGCACGGGCTTCGGGGAAGCCCACGACGCAGCAGTGGAAGTTGTCCGGGAATCCAGCGCGCTTGTGCGCAAGTATGACGAAGCCTACCGCGCCAAGCGCAAGGAATTGCAGGACATTGTCGATCGCGTCCAATCCGCCGTGGACGCCCATCATTCCTGGATACCGTTCCTCGGGCGCGAGCTTTCGGAGGAACACAAGACCCTGACGCAGGGCAAGATCGACGCCGCATCGGCGATGGCCGACAGCGGGCGCAACATGAAGGCGCTCAAAACGGCGATCGTTGTGGCCCGCGAAGCCGAGCTGATGATCGACGCCATTGACGACCCGCTCGCAAAGGCCACGCTCAAGGCGACCGACGACGACATCTCTGCGATCGCCCACATGATCAACAGGCACAAGGACAAGCGCCCGAACGACGCGAAGGTCACGCAGAAGCAGCTAGATGACGTGAAGTCCGCGATCCGCGGACTGCAGCCCAACGCCGCACGGGACAAGGTCAGTGCCCTGAAGCAAACCGTGCTCACCAACGCAGATCCCGGTGACTGGCAGACCTATCAGGGCCGCGCCCAGCTGCAGGCGAAGTGGGAAACGGAGTTCACCCAGAAGGCGCGGGAGCTCGAGACGGACATTGCGAAGTTCAACAGCCTCGTCAGCGGTGACGCCTATAGCGGGGCACTGGTCGCCAAGGTGAATGCCTTGCGGGGGCTTGTCGCCTCGGAAGCCAACCAAACAACAGGAACAGAAGCACAGGCCCTCGCCGATCAGATCGAGGCGACGATCGCGCGCTACCTGCCCGCCCTCTCCGCCGATCCCAGCGATGCGGCAGCAGCGGATGCCGCGAAAGAGCTGCTTCTCGCCGATCAGGCCGCAGCGGACGCCGCCGCCGAAACGCTAGAAAAGGAAAAGCGCGCCTTCGAGGCCTTCCATGCCGAGGTAACGCGCAACGTGACCGCCGCCAAGGACAACGAGGATTTCAAGGCGATGCTCGACGCCGTCGCCACCGCAAGAGCGGATTACGAAACCTGCAAGCAGATGCTCAAATCCGCCTCGACCACGGCCGAGAAGGCCAAGGACTACAAGACCGCGCACAATCTCACCGAAGCCGTCGCGCGGGATCTGCGCACACTTGTGAAGCGATCGACGGGAGAACTCTTTGACGACCTGCAGAAGATGGGCCGGGTCTGGCAGATCGGCGCCATGGACTTTGCCAAGAAAGCCATGGAGCTCGAGCTGAAGATGCGCGCCGCGCTGAACGAGCTTGACGACGAGACCGAAAAGGCAGCGCGCAAGATCCAGGTGGATCAGAGCGCCGCCGCGATCAAGGACCTGATCGCCTTTTATCAGCCGAACGCATTCGATGACGTCGCGGCGCGCTTTGCCAGCACCAAGGACGTGCAGAAGCGCAAACGTGACCGCGAGGAGGTGCTGCGCCGGGTCCGGCTCTATCGCGACTCGGTCACAGGCAACCCGGTGATGAAGGCGGCGGTAAACAACCCCTTCGGGGTCTCCGGTGTCGCCGTCACGATGTACGCGCAACTCAAGAAGATCGAGCTGATGACGCTCGCCACGCTTTAAGGAGCCCGCGCCATGCCTCTCAGCCCGGATCAGGAAAAGTGGCTCGACGGGTTCGCCGCCGTCAAGGAAGCCGGAGACAACGCCCGCGATACGGTCGAGGCCCGGCGGCTCGCCCAGAACAAGATCGAATTCGAGATCATGGACAAGCGCGACGGCCTGCGCGGTTTCCTCGAAGACACCACCTTCGAAAAGCCCGCCGAGACCATGTTTCAATCGGCCAAGGCAATGATCGGCATGGCCGAAAAGATCCGCGTTCTCGAGCCGGGCGGCGACCCGATGAAGGAGTTCGACATCTTCGCGGATGCAGACTTCCTCACCGATGAGGATGCCGAAAGAGCGCAGCAGGTCAAAGAAAAGCTCGAGGAGCTGTACAAGCTCAGTGCCGAGCTGGAGGCCATGACCTTCGGCGACCCGCCGCAGAAGGTCTACCCGGACAAGGCCGCCATCAAGGCCGATCTTTGGGACCCGCTGGTGCGCGAGGGGATCATCCCGGAGAACTTTGTTCCGCCGAGCTTTTCGGAGGTGGAGCTCACCTTCAAGGCCTCCGCGGAGCTCTACGAAGAGCGCCTACAGGACTACACTAAAAACCTCGGCGAGTGGGATACCTTCGCCGAGAATTTCAACGGCGTCGCGACCTGTATGAAGCTGGGATTCGACGCCGGCGCCGAGATCGCGAAGGCCCATGGCGCGCTCGCCGGGGTCGGCGAAGCCAAGACAAAGGAGACCGTGGAACTGATCAACCTGATCGGCGCCTCTGTCTCTGCGGTTGGCACGGGCACGAAGGCCGCGCTGAAGGACAAGGATGTCGTCAAGTCCTTCGACAGTGTGACCAAGGTGGTCACCGCCGTGCTGAAGCAGACAGCCGGCGACGGTCCGAGCAAGGCGGTCGGCTCCGTGATGACCGCCGTGATCCACGGCTACCCCATCGGCAAGCGCATCAAGACGTGGCGCGCGACCGGCGAGTGGGAATGGTCCGGAATGATCGAGGACCTTGGCGATGCCGTCTCCAACGGCATCGCGACCGGCGACGGCGCCTCCGACAGCGATTTCTACGCCAACGTCGGCAAGATCGTGAAGGCGAGCTTCGACAGCGTCGCCGCCGGTGTCACGGCCCTCGGAGCGGAAAGCGAAGAGCGCATGCTTGATGTGCTTGGCGTCAAGCTGGCAGCTGCGGCCAACTCCATCGGCGGCGCCATCGCCGGCCTCGTGAAGGAGCACGAAACCAACGCCGAGCTCGCCGCAGAGGCCAAGGAAAAGGGCCGCGAGCTCGAGGAGTCCGAAAAGGAAGCGGTCACGAAAAAGGTCGAAGACCGATTCCCCTCCGACAAGATCTTCGAGAAACTCGAGGGGCTCGATGGCGTTGCCGAGAGCCTGCAGGAGCAAAACGAAGCTCCGGCCGCAGGTATCAAGGCCTTTGACGAGACCGAGAAGGCGCGGCTCGAGGCGCTGGCACAAGCCGCGATCGACGCGGCCAACCAGGAATACATGGAAACGCCCGATCCGATTTTCGAGGCCATGCTTACGAGCGGGTTCGGCGAGGCGACCTACGGCGACGCGCCGGAAGAGGGCGAAGACAGCCCTGAAGCCGCCCGTATCCGGGCCGAGCAGGAGGAACGGCGGCTCAAGTCGATAGAGAACCTAATCGCCCTGCAAAAGAAGCACGACGCAACCTATCAACTCTCCAAGAAGATCGTCGATACGGCGAAGAGTACCGCTGTCGAGGCGCTTGGCAATGTGATCCCCGGTCTCAAGATCGCCGCCGTCGCCCAGGAGCTCATCGCGTCGATGTATGAAGCGGCCAAGCAGGGCAGCGAGTTCCTGCTCTGGCAGGACAACGTCTCGATGGCCAAAAACGCCCACACCGTTCAGGTGGAGGCGATCCTGAGCCGCCATGGCCTCCAGAAACGCCAGTTCATCGAGGAGGGCATCAAGGCTGCCCTGAAGGCCGCACAGCTCGTCGGCGAAGTCCTGAAGGTCGCGGGGCATATCGCACCGGCAGGCTATGTCGTGACCGCGACCGCGCTGACAGGGGCCGCGGTGCTGGAAGCCGGCTCGAAAGTGGCGGATGCCAACACGATCCGCACCGGCTGGAACAACTACAAGAAGGCTCTCGATGAGCCGCAAAACCGCAAGGCCGCCCGGACCGCGCTGCGGACCAACCCGACGCTGGCCAAGTATGCAATCGCCTATGGCGCCGTGCAGGAGAAGAACCCGGTTGCCAAGGAAGTCATGCGGCGCTGCGGGCTCAACGAGACCACTCTCGCGGATCCCTCCGCCAGCGTTGGCAAGGTCGTCGAGTACCTTGAACTGATGTACAAGGACGATCCCGATGTGCTGCGCATCACGGCGATACCGGCAGCCTGGCACGCAGGCCCGATCGAGCTGAACGCCTCCAGCTGGACGGTCTCGATCTTCAACGCCCAGAACAAGGACGCCAAGCCGAACAAGCGCGCCGATCCGCTGCTCGCCAAGCTCGATGCGACCGGCGTGGCAGGGTCGCTACAGGCCTACGAGACGGCATCGGCCAACGTGAAGGACGACAACACCCACCGCGAACAGCTCGATGCCCTCGAAGCGGCGATCACGGCAGCGGACAGGCTGGAGGTTGCCTTTCTGCGTCTCAAGCCGAAGACGGTCGAGGAAACGCCCGGAACGCACAAGGAGGTGAAGGACTATATCGATGCGCTCGTCGGCAAGTGCATCGTCCAGAAGCGCGAGTGGGATGGGATGAAGGCCGCGGTGCAGGTCGAAATCGCCCGGATCAGCGTTGATGCAGCAGAGGACGGTGCCTCTGTCTGACCCTCGGGCGGCGCAGGCGCAGAACGCCTAATCCGCCACGCGAACTGGCCGGAAACCGACATTCGCCTGGCGTCGATCCCTCGGGATACCGACCCGGTAGGAGGCGCGCAGGTTCTCGACGGGATCGTCCCACGACCCGCCCCGCAACATGCGGCTGTCGCAATTGCCGGTGATCCGGGCCGATCCGTCACCCGGCGCGCCGCGGTGCGACGGGTTGAAACAATCCTGCGTCCATTCCCACAGGTTACCGATCATGTGCGACAGCCCGAAGCCATTGGCGGGGAAGGCACTCGCGGGCACGGGCGCCTCCGATCCGTCTGCGCATGCGGTGTTGCGCCACCTGAACCGGCTGTCCGCATCTGCGCCGTTGACGGCCGCGCAGATGCCGGCAAGTCCGTCCGGCCACGGGTAGTCCACGCCCTTGCCTGCGCGTGCCGCGTATTCGAATTCCGCTTCCGAGGGCAGCCGCCAGGTGCCCCCCGTGTCTTCGGTGCTCAGCCAGGCGGTGTAGGCCACCGCGTCGTTCCAGCTCAGGCACGCCGCTGGGCTGTCGTCTGTCACGTCAAAGCCGGGGGCACCCCAATAGGCATCGTCGCGAAAGCGCATCCGCCCCTCCGCTGTCCAGACCCAGCACCCCCGCGGTATGGTCAGCCCAGTCTGCGTCTCGTAGGTGCGCAGGTCACCGACGGTAATCTCGCCCTGCGCCATCACGAACGGGGCAATCACCTGATCGACTTCCGGACGCTCTTCCGCCGGACCGGCGGCGGAGCCCAGAAGCGCCGCTCCCCCCGGAACCAGAACGGTCGTGGGGCATACCTCGCACACGGGGACTTCCGGCAGCGGAACGGCGATATCAAGCCCGGCGGCTGCCGGTACGGAAAGCGCCAGGAGCGCTGCTCCCACGCGTGGGGCACTGGTACCGTGTACTGTCCGCATCCCGTCCTCGCTCGAGCTGTCGCAACCCTATCGGGTGGCTTGGCCCCAAGCCAGCGAAACCACTGTCATTCCGGATCAAATGGCGCGGAGCAGGCCTCTGCGCCCGCGCGCACGACGATCCATTCCCCGACACCGGCGGCACACGGCGTCGGAACGGATTGGCTGCTGGCAAGGGCCTCCCAATCCGGGCGCCGCGCGACAATGAAGAAGGGCCCGCCCTCCGCGATCCGTTCGGCAACCTCTTCACCCGCCTTCGCCCCCTGCATCGACGGGCGGGGCAGCGCGGGCTCATCGAGGCGCAAGAGCATCAGCTCCATCCGGACCTCGCGAAAGATCGACCGATCGCTCACGATCGGGGCATGCCGCTCCGCGCTTTCGTCGATCAGCGCAGCGATCATTTGCGGCTCAAGCGCCCGCGAGGCCGAGGGCGACGTCGCCGACACCACGGCAAAGGCGCTCATCAGCCCCAGCAGGGGCGCCGAGAAGAGCAGCATGGGCGGCGGGCGCAACGACGCGAGGCCCAGACCGGCGGCCACCAGCAGCCCCATCCATGGCGGCGTGAAATAGCGCCCGGTCAACAGGCTGGTATTGAGGCTCATCACAAGCATCACCAGCAGCACGCCAAAGCTCAACGCGAAGACTGGCCAGGCAACCGGCCGCAAGGACGCCCGAAGTAGCGACAGGGCCGCCGCGGCCAGAACCGCCAGCACCACCGTCCAGGAAAGACCCGCGCCAACGAGGCCAACCTCGCCGCCCGCGATCTCACCGGCCAGCAGCTGGAGGGACTCCCACCCGAAAGGGCGCCTGCTTTCCAGCCAGTAGTCGCCGATCCGGTCGATCACGTGCACGCGGCTCACGAGCATGTACGTCAGAAACGCCACGGTTGAGGGGATCTTCTGCGCCTGCACCCAGCGCCGGCGGAAGCCGGGGTCCGACAAGACCCCGCGCCGCAGCCGCCACCACCACGGCAGTGACAGAACGACGAGGTAGGTCAGGATGCCGCCCGTGAGCGTCAGGCACGCGCCGCTCCAGCCAATGACGAAGAGCCAGTGCGGCACCCGGCTCTGTTCCTCCCGACCGACGGACGCAACGAGCCCCATCGCCCCCACGAGGCCGAGGGACGTGAAGAGCATGAGCAAGCCATAGGGCCGCGCGTTCTGAGCCCAGTGGATATGCAGCGGCGAGAGCACGTAGAGCGCGCCGACCAACACCGCCGCGCGCCATCCGAAATACCTCAGCGCACCAGCCGCGAGCACGGCCGCCGCCCCAGCATCGAACACCGCGCTTGGCGCCCGGATCGCCGCTGCATCGGCCGGATCGATCCCGCTGAGCTTCAGGATCAGGAAGTAGAACGGCGAATGCCCGCGGCTGACGCGGTCGTCCACGAGGCCCAGCCAATCCCGCGACGCGGCAAACTGGGTGTAGATCTCGTCCAGCCAAAGGTCGCAGCTGTCGATCCCCCAAAGCCGCAGGGCCAGAGCCGCCGAAAACGCGACGACCGCTGCAGCCACCAGCGCGACGCTGCCGGCCGTCTGCTCATGAGTTGCCGCCGTCATGCTGCCCTCGGTTCCGCCATGGCCGATGAATGTCCGCTGTCAGGCCGGGGCGCAAGGGACATCGGCGCGAAGAGCGCAAGGCCAAGGGCTTCGCACCCTCGCGCCCGGGCGGGCAGTCACGAGGGTGTGATGCGCATTGCTCGATCCCGGCAGCTCTCCCCCAGCGAACGGAGCGACGAAGCGTCAGCACGCCTCAATCCGACCTACCCCGGAGTGCCCCGAAAAAAGATGCCCCCCAAGGCACATGCCGAAGCGCGCAAGCGTGCGCGCTGCGCTCCGTTCAGTCCGGCGTGTAGCCCGTCATTTCCAGGTATCCTCGCCCGCCGTGGCTCCCGCTGATCCGCACCGGCCCTTCCCAGTACGGCGTCGACGTTCCCATCCAGGCTTGCGGCTCGATCGCCGAAAGCTCAACGTCGATCCCCTGCTCAGCAAGCACGGCCTGCCAGCGCACCGGCACGTCACGCCCTTCGACACGCGCTGTCTCAAGCGGTGTCATCGTCAGCGCGCCATCCGAATAGGGCGTTTCGTGGCCCGCAGCCGTGATGTGGGTGGCCGAGGTAAAGGGCGGACCGGCGCGATCGCGCAGCCGGAACCCCATCATCTTCTCCCCGGTATCGAGGTGAAGCGAGATCCAGTCCCACCCGTCCTGGGTGTCGGCCAGGGGTTGCGACGACCATTCCCTGTCCAGCCATCCCTGCCCCTCGACAGCGATGGTTTCGTCAGGGAGGCGGAGGTTGCCCCGCACAGCGTAAAATGGCTGCGAGTAGTAGTGCGATGCTTGCCCCGCCGGCGACTTCACGGAATACCCCGCGTCTCCCTGCAAGACGAGCGGACCCTCCGCCGTCAGCATCAGATCATAGCCGAAGTCCGCCCCCGCCGCGCTGAGCGAGAGCGTATCGAGCGCATCGCGGTTGCCGCTTGGCGCTGCCCCGTCAGTCGGCGACGGCGTGCCCGGATCGCGCATCTCCCAATTGTCGATCCACGCAGCAAAGGGCGCCGCGCGGACACCCGCCTGACCGATGCCGCCACGGGCCAGGACCTCTGCGTGGTAGTGCTGCCCCGGCAAGGTCAAGCCGGCATGGCCAAGCCAGACCTGCGGGGTGCGCCATCCCTCCTGCGGGCCATCGGGCGCGAGCGCGGCCCGGAACAGAGTCCACTGGATGCCGCCCTCGCGCCCGTCGGACGTCGTGAGATTGGCTGTCAGATACCACCACTCGATCCGGAACCCGGGATGCGCGCCGTGGTCCTGCGGGAAGATCAGCGTCCGCCCGCGCTCCGGCAGCGCAAACCCGTCCGCCGCGGTGCCAAGCCCGGCAAAGCCCTGCGCCAACGCCTGCTCAAGCGGAAGGCTGGTGCCCAGTGCGGTGGCGGCACCCATCGTCGCAAGCGCCCGGCGGCGGGAATAGCGCCTAGCGTTCATTCGCGAACACCTTGAGGAACTCCGCCGGGGGTGTCCGGCGCAGGCGGCGCGCGGGCAGCACGGCGGCCAGCAGGGCCGCGAGCAGGGCCAGCCCGAAGAGCCGCGCCCAATCCACCGGAAAGACATGCATCGGCAGCCGCCACCCAAACGCCTCGACATTGACCACCGCCAAAAGCGCCCATGCCACGGCGAGCCCGACAGGAAGCGCCGCGGCGAAGGTCAGTGCGGCGAGGAGGACGGAGCGCAAAAGGTCGAGCCGTGCGAGCCGCTGCCGGGTTTCTCCCAGCGCCCAGACCGGCGCTACCTGGGGCAATCGCATCCCGGCCAGCGTTGCCAGCGCCGTCAGAATAGCGATCCCCGCCACCCCAAGGGTCAACACGTTCAGCGCGCCGGTGACGGCAAAGGTCCGCTCGAAAACGGAAAGGGAAATCGCCTTCACCTGTTCCTGGTCGATCATGGCTCCCTCGGGCACGCCGGTTTGCTCGACAAGGCGGGCCGCCAGCACATCCGCGCCCATGTCATCCGGAGCCACGAGGCCGAAGCTGCGTGGCTCCGCCTCCGGGTAGCGCAAACGCAGCGCATCGAGCGACACCATCGCTTGCCCCAGCGGATTGCCGTAGTCCGAGTAAATCCCCGCAACCGGGAGCATCCAGTCCGGGGTCAGCGCCAAATCGTCCCCCGGGCGCAGGCCGGACCTCAGGGCCAGTTGCTCGTTCACCAAAACCCCGCGCCCCTCCGCAACCGCGTTCCATGTCCCGTCCGTCCGCGCAAGAAGGGGCCAGTTCTCCCGATAGATCGGATGATCGGATATACCTTCGAGCGTCCCCGGAGCTCCGGCCAAACGCAGGTCGACGGAGGCGCGCGGCAAAAGCCCTGCACCCTCCGCATCGGCAAACCGCACGATAGCTGCGGCCTGCTCGGCATCGGCTGCGCTGACGTAGAGATCGGCCGCAAGGCGCTGGTCGAGCCAGCCGGTAAAGGTCAGCCGGAACGATCCCACCATCGTCCCGACACCGATATTGGCGGCCAGTGCGAGCAGCAGCGCCATAAGCGCGAGTGACAGGCCCGGCAACTGCTGGCGGGTGTCCGCCCAGAACCACTGGCCCACCGCCCCTCGCGCCGTGCGCGCGCCCCAAGACAGCACCGCCGAGAGCAGGAGAGGCAGCATCAGGGCCGAGCCCAGGAGGAGCCCCGCCAGCAGCGCAAATCCCGCGATCAACCCGTCGGCGACAATCGGGACGACGCCGCCGAGCAGCATCAGGCCCGCGCCGACACCCGCCTGCCTGCGGAGCGCCACGGCCGACACGATCGCCCAGGCTCGTGGCCGGGCACTCGCCAGGAGCGGCATGCGCAGAACACGCAGAACCCCTTCCGCCGCCGCAACGAGCGCACCGGCCAGTGCCATCGCAAGCCCCGCCAGCGCCCAGACCGGATCGAAGCCCAACACCCCGGGCACCGCCGCCCCGTAGAGCCCGCGCAACGTCGCCGCCACGTCCGGCAGAAGCGCGGCTGCAATCGCATAGCCCAGCCCGACGCCCAGCACGCCCGCCAGAAGCGCCAGCACCACGACTTCCCCCACCAGCAACACTGCAAGGCGGCGCGCCGAAAGCCCAAGCGCCCGCAAGGTGCGGATCGTCCCGCGGCGCTGTTCGAACGCAAGACCGATGGTGCCGTGCACGATGAAGAGCCCCACCCCGAACGACAGCAATCCGAACGCTGTCAGGTTGAGGTGAAAGGACCGCGTGAGACGGGCGATCTCCCCCGCCTCCGCGCCGGCCTCGCGCACCAGATCCGGGGTCAGCTCCGACAGCGCAGGCCCCCCCCTCCCCGGCTCCGACAAGAGAATGAGGTGGCTCAGCGCCCCGGGCGCCTCGAGCAACCGCTCGGCAACCCCGATATCCGTGATCGCCTGACCCGGCGGCACGGCTGCGGAGACAAGCACCGGAGGCAACCCGGCGATCCCCTCCAGCCGCTGGGCCAATCCCGGCGCCGCAAGCAGCACCCCCTCGCCCGAGAGCACGTCTGCCGGATCAAGCTCGCCACCCGGCCACGCCCCCGGCGGTGCGCTCAGCACGTCGAGCCCCACAAGGGTCAGGGCCGGGCCACCGCCGCCCGGCTGCCAGCGCCCTTCGAGCACGGGCGACACCTCCCACCCCGCCCGGCGCAGCGCCACGAAATCGGCAACCTCCAATGCGCCTTCGGGAGCGACCAGCCGGTCGTAGCTCTCCAGCCCGAGGGTGCCCGCCGCCGCATCGTAGCTCGCCCGCGCCTCGGCGTTGACGGCCTGCACGGCAGACCACAGCGCGGTCGCCAGCGCCAAGCCCAGCAACAGCGTTGCCAGTTGACCCGGCCTGCGCCGCCAGTGCCCCAGAAGCGCGCCCAATGCTGCCCGGGTCATGCGCCCTACTCCGCCGCCCGCGCGGCGCCGTCGCCCAGCCGCCCGGCGCTCAAATGCACCCGACGCGACAGACGTGCCGCAAGCCGCTGCGAATGGGTCACGAGCAAAAGGCCGGCACCGGTCTCGGCCACAAGCTCGAGCATGAGTGTCAGCACGGCGTCGGAGTTCGCCTCGTCAAGATTGCCCGTCGGCTCGTCCGCCATCAGCACCGGCGGACGCGGTGCCAGCGCCCGCCCGATCGCCACACGCTGTTGCTGCCCGCCCGACAACTGCTCCGGATACCGGCTCAGTACCGAGCTCAGCCCGAGGTGGCTGGCCAGCACGCCCACCCATTCGGGATCGTGGCGCCCCGCCAATCGTGCCTGAAAGGAGAGATTCGCCGCCACATCGAGGGACGGGATCAGGTTGAACTGCTGAAAGACAAGGCCGATCCGGTCGCGCCGCAGGGCGGCCCGCGCAGAATCACCAAGGCCCGACAGCGCCTGCCCGGCCACTTCGATCTCGCCGGCATCCGCCACATCCAGGGCCGCGAGCAGATGCAGCAGCGTCGACTTCCCGCTCCCGCTCTCTCCGGTCAGCGCAAGGCTCTCTCCCGGCGCAAGCGCAAGAGACACCCCGTCAAGCACACGCACGGGCCCGTCGGTCGTGAGATACGATTTCTCGATGCCTCGGGCGTCGATCAGCATGGCGGCTCCTTCTGCGCTGCGGGACCTAGCCCACTGCGGGAACTGCTCAACCCACGACCCCGCCCCACCACGCGGAACAGCGCGCAAGTGGGCGCCATACCGGGCGCTGCACCCCGCCTTCTTCTTGCTTCAAATACCGCGATCCTGCCGAAGCCAGACGCGCAATGCCCGAAGGGCGCGCCAACGCGTCAAGACGCAAGCTGCTCCATCACTTCGTCCGACACTTCGAAGTTGGCGGTGACGCGCTGAACGTCATCGTCATCCTCCAGCACCTCGATCAGCCGCAGCAGCTTCTGCACCCCGTCGAGGTCGAGCTCGGTGGTCGTCGTCGGCTTCCAGATAAGCTTGGTGGAGGTCGACTCACCCAAAGCTCCTTCGAGCGCCGTGGCCACTTCGTTGAGATCGGTATCCGCGCAGTAGATCGTATGTCCGTCCTCGGCGCTCTCGACATCGTCCGCGCCCGCCTCCATGGCGGCCTCCAGAACGGCGTCTTCATCGCCGACCTCGGCGGGATAGAGGATCTCGCCCACGCGATCGAACATGAAACCGACAGAGCCCGTCTCCCCGAGGTTGCCCCCATGCTTGCCGAAGGTCGACCGCACTGTAGAGGCCGTCCGGTTGACGTTGTCCGTCATCGCCTCGACGATCACCGCGACCCCGCCCGGGCCATAGCCTTCATACCGGATTTCCTTGTAGTCGTCGCCGCCCGCCGCCTGGCTCTTGTCGATCGCACGCTGGATAACGTCCTTCGGCACGGATTGGGATTTTGCTTCCTTCACCGCCAGGCGCAGGCGCGGGTTCTTGTCGGGATCCGGGTCGCCCATCTTTGCGGCGACTGTGATCTCCTTCGACAGCTTGGAGAAAAGCTTGGCGCGGGCTGCGTCCTGCCGCCCCTTCCTGTGCTGAATGTTCGCCCATTTCGAGTGGCCGGCCATGGAACTCTCCGCAGTTTTTGTCGCCTTGCCGGGTGCATATCGCAAAGCGTCCGCGCGGGGCAATCCCATGCGCTGCCTGCCGGCGCTGCCCTGCACCCCTCCGGATCGCAATCACGCGAAGAAAGCCGGACCACAGGCGCGCGTGCACCACCGCCTGCGCGCGCATTGCACGCTCTATTGTGCGGCTCCTCCAGACCCGGGAACGATAGCGTCGCTTGTTTCTCTGTCCCGGCGCAGAACCTCGATCATCCAGCCCAGCATCACCCCGTTGAGAAGGTGCCAGAGGAAATGGGTGCCGACCGGAATCCGCTGACACAGCATCCCATCCACGGACCGAAACATGAGCGAAAGGCACAAGAGAGAGGCGCCGATCACAAGACCACGCCCCGTCTCCGGCCGGCGCTGGATCAGCGCAAACCCGTAGCCGAAGATCAGGAGCGGCAATGGCCAGTAAAAGAACGAGATCTCGAAGAACGGCAATTGCGCAAAAGCCGATCCGACGATTGCGGCATAGGGAAAGAACGCAAGCGTCGCGACAGTCGCAACCAGTGGTCTCATCCCCCAGAAATGCCGATTGGCAGCATAGATGTAGGTCAGGGAAAAGAGCGCGATGAAGATCACATCGAGCGCGACAGACCAGGGTGTCGCAAAGGTGTGCCACAGGAAAGACGCAAGGCCCGTACCGGCGAGAAACACGCACAGGACACGGGCAATACCCGCCGCCTCCCCGGCACCCCGCGCGGAAATCCTGTACCACATCCAGATCGCCGCAAGCACGAAAGCGAGGTTCGACACGGCATTGACGGGCTCTGCCCAGAACGAGGGGTCGAGCCGCTCGCAATAGCTGCTCACCGCCCCCTGAACGCTGCTCTGCTCTTCCAATTCGGATCCCTCGCGTTAGCCTGCGAAGAGGCATGTAGCGACAGCGGAGGATAGAATGAAGATCACCTGGCTTGGGCACGCAGGGTTTCGCATCGAACTCGGCGATCAGGTCCTCCTGATCGACCCCTGGCTCACCGGCAATCCCCTCTTTCCCGAAGACCGCCGGTCAGAGGCGATCTCCGGCACGACCCACATTCTCGTCAGCCACGGCCACGCCGATCACGCAAGCGATGCTATCGGCATCGCGAAGGAAACCGGGGCGCCCATCGCCGCCATCGTGGAACTCGCGGGGTACTTCGGTAGCGTGAGCGATGTGGAAACCATCGGCTTCAACAAGGGCGGAACAATCACACTGGGAACCGTGGAGGTGACAATGGTCAACGCGGTCCACTCCTCCTCTGCGCCCGACCCGGACCGCCTGATCCCTGTCGGCGGCGAGGCCGGTTTCATGATCTCCCATGCCGGACGCACGATCTATTTCTCCGGCGACACCGACGTGACAGCGGACATGCAGATCATGCAGGATCTGCACAAACCCGAGGTTGGGCTGCTCTGCTGCGGAGGACATTTCACGATGGACATGCGCCGCGCGGCCTATGCCGCCACCACGTTCTTCGACTTCAAGACGCTGATTCCATGCCATTACAAGACGTTCCCGCTCCTGGCGCAATCCGCAGAGCCCCTCGTCAGAGCGCTCCCGGGGATCGACGTCCGACAGCCCGATGTCCTTGAAACGCTGGAGCTCTAGCCTCGAATTTTCGTACGAAAATTCGCCCGCGGCGGCGTCACCGTTCCGTCAACTTCAGTTCGATGCGGCGGTTCTGCGCGAGCGACGCGGGGTCGTCTCCCGGCGCGATGGGTTGAAACTCTCCGAAGCCGTTTGCCGCCAGGCGCTCGGGCGGAAACCCGAGTTCCTCGACCATGAACCGCACGACAGACAGCGCGCGGCCCTGGCTGAGCTCCCAATTGTCAGAGAAGTTCGCCCCATTGGTCGGCTGGCTATCGGTGTGGCCGTCGACCCGGATGATCCAGTCGATTTCCTCCGGGATCTCGCTGGAGATGTCATCGATAACGGCTGCGACCTGGGCGATCTGGGCCCTCCCGGCCGGCGACAGGCTGGCCGACCCGACCGCGAACAAGACCTCGGATGAGAATACGAAACGATCCCCCTCGATCCGTACGTCATCCCGGCCCCCGAGGATCCGCCGCAGGGAGCCGAAGAATTCCGAGCGGTAGCTCGCGAGTTCCCGCGCTTCTTCGGCAAGGCGCCGCGCCTCCTCCTCCAGCCGGATCCGCTCGGCTTCCTCAAGTTCCGCCCGGCGCCGTTCCTCCGACGCGACACGCGCCAACGCGGTATTGAGTTGTGTGCCCAGGCTTTCGATCTGCACCTGCGCTTCGGCGTCGCGCGCTGCAGAGGAGTCGAGCAGGGCCTGGAGCGAGCCGAGTTGCGAGCGCAAGGCAGCGACTTGCTCATTGAGGAGCGCCATCCGGCGCTGGCCGTCGGCGCTTTCGGCTTCCCGCTGTTCCAGCTCCCTGTTGGCCGTCGCGAGCAACACTTCGCGCTCCTGTGCGCGCGACAGCGCCTCATCGGCCTGGGCTTCGGCAGCCAGACGCGCTGCGAGGGCCGACGCCAACTGCGCCCGGATGGAGTCGGACTCTCCCGTCGCTGCCAGAAGCGCCTCGTTTTCCTGCTCAAGCGCAACGATCCGGCTGCGCGCATCGGCAAGGTCCGCAGAGAGCTGAGACACCGTTGCCTGCGCCACCGCGAGGTCGGCAAGGCGCGCGGCGGCTTCTGTCATAGCACCTTCGGCCTGGGTGGCACGGGCCTCGGCGGCGGCGAGATCGGCAGACAGGCTCGCGATGCGCCCCTCGGCGTTGCGCAGCGCGGTTCGGGTTGCCGCCTCGTCGGCCTCTGCCCCGCTCAGCGACTGGCGCAGCGCCGTCGCTTCGCTCTGGGCGGCGGTAAGCGCGTCGGAAAGCGAGGCGCTGCGGGCTTCTGCGGCGGCAAGGGCCGACGCGGTGTCTACCTCTCCGGAGCGCGCAGCCTCGAGGGCCGCGGTCACACGCGCGCGCTCCGCTTCGGCGTTGGCCAGTGCATCGCGCAGGCGCTGGGCCTCGGCGTCCGCTTCTGCCAGGGCCGCCGCGCTTTCTGCCGCGCCGGATTGGCTCTCGCTCAGGTTTTCCTCGAGCGCGAGCCGTTGGACAAGGGCAGCTGCGAGGCGCTCGTCGAGCTGCGCTTCGGCGGATTGCGCTGCCGCCAGCAGGGTCAGGGTTTCTTCGGCCCGGGCGCGCTCTTCCTCAAGCGCGAGGGTCATCGCGGTCAGTTCTTCCTCGGCCGTTTCGAGGCGCTGGCGCAGCGCACGGGCGGCTTCGGCTTCGGCGAGGCGCGCGGCTTCTTCCTCTGACAGGCGCGCCTCGAGCGTCTCCGCCTCCTGCGAAAGCACGGTGACCTGATCGGCCGCTCCCGCATTCTCGGCCCGCAAATCCGCGACGAGGGCTTCGAGGGCCTCGCGTTGTGCTGCCGCAAGCCTGGCCGCCTCGGCGGCGGCGTCGATCTCTGTCCGGCGCGCGGCGAGCGCCTGCTGCAAGTCGGCGCGCTCTGTCTCCAGCGTCGCAAGCTCGCCCTCGAGGCGCGTGCCCTCCGCGCGCGCGGCATCCCGCTCTGTCAGCAGTGCGGCGACCTGCGCCTCGAAATCGGTGATCGCGGTATTGGCGTCCGCCAACGCACCCTCTTGCTGCTCAACTTGTGCCGTCAGTGACGCGATCAGGGCCGATTGGCGCTCCGCCGCAGCTTCGCTGTCGCTCAGGCTCGCCGAAAGGGTGCCGACCTCCTCTTGCAGCTCGGCCGAGCGTTGCCGCTCCAGGCCCAGCGCGTCGGCAAGATCCGAGATCTGGGACGACAGGGAATCAAGCTCGCTCTCCTGCCCGGTGATCGTTTCGCGCAGCATGAACTGGACGATCATGAAGATCGACAGCACAAACATCAGCACCAGCAGAAGGGCGGTCATCGCATCGACGAAACCCGGCCAGATCGAAGCCGAGAAGCGGTTGCCCCCGCGGCGGCTCAGCGCCATGGCGCGCTACTCCCCCGGCTTGGCAGCCGCGCCGCGCGGCCCGCTGCCCCCCCCGCTGGCGAGGCCGGAGCCCTGCCCGGGGCCGCTACGGGCGCGGCGCACCTCTTTGGTGAGCTGCGAGAGATCGGTTCGAATGTCGCTGATCGTCTCCTGACGACCCGCGGCGAGTTCCTCGAGGATGCGCAGAAGCTGCACGTCGATCGAGCGCAGGCGCATCCGCGCCTCGCTGTCGTCCGTTCCCGCCGCCCCTGCGCCCAGCTTGGCAATGAGCGCTTCCTGCCCCTCGGCAACGCGCATCAGGGCCTCGCTTGTCCGGTCACCATGCTCCAGTTGGCGCGTCAGAGCCGCAACCACCGACGCGACCTCTGAAAGCTTGTCATCGGTAACCGCACTCGTCTCGGTGGTACGGACAAGGGCCAAGCGCATCTGGTCCATCTGTTCGGCCATCTGATCGAGCACGGCGACCATTGCGCCGGTCTCGGGCGACGTTTCGGTATCACCACCCGCGTAGCCCAGCCGCGTGATCGACGAGAGCCATTCCTCGAGCTCCCGGTAGAACCGGTTCTGTCCGCGCGAGGCGAAGAGCTCCAGAAGCCCAACGACAAGCGAGCCCGCCAGGCCCAGCAGCGACGAGCCGAAGGCGGTTCCCATGCCGCCAAGCTGCGCCTCAAGCCCGGACATCAGGCGCGAGAACACCTCGACCCCGCCCTCCCCGTTCTGGGGCGCGAGGGAGCGGATCGTCTCGACCACGGCCGGAACGACCGTTGCGAGGCCATAGAACGTGCCGAGAAGGCCGAGAAAGATAAGCAGGGACACGAGATAACGCGTGATATCGCGCGCCTCTTCGATCCGGGTGGCGACAGAATCGAGGATCGAGCCGGCAGAGGTGGAGCTGATCTTCTGGTTCCCGCCGCGCGTGCCAAGCAGAGCCGCGAGAGGCGCCAGAAGCCGCGGGGCCACACCTTTCTTGCTGACATTGCCGAGCAGGGCAAACTCTTCGATCCAGCGGACAGAGCCCATCAGCTGGTAGACCTGCAGGAAGCACGCCAGCACACCGACCACGAACACAAAGACGATGAAGCCGTTCAGGTAGGGATTGGCAAGAAAGACGGGGGCAACGCTCGGGAAGATGACGTACACGCCCGCGCCGACAAGCACGAGCACCAGCAGCATCTGCACGACCTGACGGATCGGGCGAGAGAAGTGCGGATCAGCCGTCCCCGCGCCGGGGCGGGGGCCGAGGGGGGTGGTGGCCGAAGGGGGCTGCTCCATCGCCGCGGAATGATCCCTGTGCTGTCCAGACTGGTTGTTGGGGAACCTAAGGATCGCGGGGCTCAAAGGCCAGAGACTCCGCGCGTCATAGAGCGGCTTGCCTCCCCTTTCGCCCCATCAGGCAGGCTTTGCGGCAACAGAAGCCGCTCTGGCGCCAACCAGCGAGCATTTGGAGCACTCCGTCAGCGCCCTTATGGCACGGGTTCCCGCGCCCCGCCCGCAACGGCACGCGCGCGCCGCGCCGCGCGTTCAGCCCTCAGAGGGCCGGGTCCGGCCCTCAACAATGGCCGTGACGCGGGCCGCGAGCCAGTCGAGCTCCGCGTCCTGCACCCCAAGCTCGCGCAGGTGCGAAACGGTGTTGAAGAGGTACTCGGTGTTCGGGCCACGCCCGCCCACGGCGCGCGCGATGATCTGTGCCTGCTCTTCAAGGTCGAGCCCGCCGCAATACTGCACGTGCGCGCGCTGTATGACGTAGGCGATCGCGTCGACCCGACGACCGTCCGTGAGCGCAAGCGGGACAAGCAGCTCGGCATAGGCCGACGAGATCAGCTCGCGCTCCCTCAGCATCGCCAGTGTCGCGTCCTCTGCCCCCGGCGCAACGCGCAGCGCCAGCCCCTCGCAGGCGCCCTCCTCGGCGGCGTCGAGCGCCAGAACGAGGCCCGGCGCGTCATGGGTGCCGCGATGGTGCACCGAGCGCATACAGAACGACCGATGATATCCACTGAGCAGTGCGGTGACCTGCTCGGCGACCTCGAACTCCGGGTTCCAGAGCAGGCTGCCATAACCGAACACCCAAAGCGGGGCGCCTGGCGTGATATCGGCGAGGATCTCTTGCGGTTCGGGTGGATTGGCGCTCATACCCTGCTGTAAAGCGCAGGACAGCAGGCAAGGGAAGAGCAGCATGGCACGATTGGGCGCAGCACTCCTCGCGGTTGTCGTGCTCTGGGCGCTCTGGTGGCCGGTGGCGGCGGCGATAGAACGCCGCGCAACGCTCGCGTGGCTCGACGATCAGCGCGCCGCAGGCTGGCAGGCGGATGCTGCCGAGGTGCGTGTCTCCGGGTTTCCGCTGGCCTATACGCGCCGCATCACCGCTCCGGTGCTGGCGGATCCTGCGGGCGGCTGGGCGTGGGAGGGGGAGTACATCGACCTCACCCGCGCGCGACATCCCCAGATGGCCACGCCGGGCATGACACTGGAGATCCCGCCTGTTCAGACGGTGCGCACGCCCTGGCAAACACTGAGCATCGCCGCCGAACAAGCCACGGCAACGCTCATCGAAGGATCGGGTGGCGCCCGGTTCGAGCGTGCCGACATCGAGCTGCAAGCGATCCGGATCGTCTCTGACACGGATTGGGACGCGGCACTGGACAGCGGCACGCTCGTCGCGGTTGCCGATGCTCAGACGCCCGAACTGGTGCGCATCACGCTGGGTGCCACCGGTTTCACGCCGCCATCTCGTGTGGCCAACGCGCTCTCGGAGGCCGATCTCGCACCCCGATCCATTGAGCGGATCGCGGCCGAGGCGGACGTCACGTTCGATCGGGCCTGGTCGATGGCCGCGCTCGAAACCGAACGCCCGCAACTGCGCCGTATCGCGGTGCGCAACGCCGGCGTCCGCTGGGGAGAGCTGACCTTGCGCGTCGCAGGAACGGTCGACGTCGATGTGGATGGCCAAGCGTCCGGCGAGCTCCTCATCAAAGCGACGAACTGGCGGGACATCCTCGCCGCAGCCGTCGGTTCCGGTGCCATCCCCGAGAGGCTGGCCGCAGGCGCCGAAGGGGCGCTTGGTCTGATGAGCCGACTTGCGGGCAGCCCGGACACGCTGGACATCCCGCTCACCCTGGACGACGGCCGCGCCCGGCTCGGGCCCCTGCCACTTGGGTCAATCCCGCGTCTGAGCATCCCCTGACCAAGCGACCCGAACTGGCCACACCGCCTGCGCACGTGTCGTCTCGTGGCCGGTTTCAGCGAAGACACCCGGCACAGGGCCGCTCCGGCAGGCCTAGCGGCAGTAGGGGCCGGAGCGATAGCGCGCCGTATCGAAGTGAAAATGGTCCTGGTGGAAGCGATCCGAGTTCGGCCCGAGCACCGTCCCGAACGGGCCGCAAGCCGCGCGGTGCATCTCGCGCATCTTGGTGCTGTTCTGCGGTGAGCGCCATCCGTGCAGTACCGTGATCCGCTGCCCATTCTCGAGCACAATGGCGGAGATATCGATCGCGCGCCCCCGTCCATGTTCGGAGATCCGCGCGCCGGGGCGATTGTTCCGTGTACGGCAGATGTAATGGGCAGCGACCTGGATCGCGGCCAGCCCACCCCCCGTGCGCCCGATCGCGGGCTTGGCACCCTCTTCGATCCAGGTGTGCAACGCCTGTGCCGTCGTGCAATCGACCGTCGCCGGGGTCGAGAGTTTCACCCCCGCAACTTCGGTCACCCGAACGGGTGCTTCGACGCCACAACCCCGGATGCGCCCCCTGATCGGATCGATTTCCGTCCCGCGGATGGCCCGGTTGCCACAGACGGAGCCACGGGCCGGGTAAGCCGGCTGGGCCGTGCGCTGGAAGATCCCCCCGAGGAACCGCCGTGGGCGCTCCGTCGGTCGCGATGTTGCGGCGGCGGCCGAGGCGGCCGCCGAAGCTGTGGCCGGCGCGGCGGTCGACCTTGCAGGGGTGGCAGCCGCCGAAGCGCTGCCCTGCCCCCCCCTCGCGGCACGCGCCAAGGCCCGCTGCGCACGGCGCTCCACGCGCCCGGGCCGTTCGGGTGGACGCGGAACCGTCATCGCGGGCAGCACCTGCGCAGGGGCAGCAAGGCCACGCGACGCCTCGCGACGCACCGGCGCCTGCGGAGCGGTGGACCCGCCAGACCGCGCCTCGGGCCGCAGGCTGGAACCGGGAGCCTCTGCCAGAGCAGGAAACGCCAGCAGAAGAAGCGCACAGGCTACCCGAACGCCCCTCATCGCGCCGGTGCCCCCTGAGAGGCACGTGTGTCATGCCGATCCTCACCCGCATTCTCCTGAGGGTCTGTCTCGTTCGCGCCCGCGCGGCCTGCATCACCCGTCGGTGCGTCGCCCACTCCGCTCTCGGACGCCCCGCGCTGCGCCTCCCCCTGGGTCGCACGCAACTCCGCACGTCCGAAGTCAGGCGCATCGATATCCTGGCCGGCCTCCAGAATGCCCCGCCGGATCGCGCGCGTGCGCGTGAAATAATCGAACAACAATTCTCCATCCCCCGTCCGGATCGCGCGCTGCAAAGCAAAGAGTTCCTCGGTGAACCGGCCCAGGATCTCCAGCGTCGCGTCCTTGTTGCTGAGAAAAACGTCCCGCCACATCGTTGGGTCGGACGCGGCGATCCGCGTGAAATCCCGAAACCCCGCGGCACAGTACTTGACTACTTCACTGTCCGTCACCCGCCGCAAATCATCCGCAACACCGACCATCGTGTAGGCAATGAGATGCGGCGCGTGGCTGGTGACCGCGAGCACGAGATCGTGGTGATCGGGCGCCATCTTGTCCACGTTTGACCCCAACCCGCGCCAAAGTGCGCAGAGCCGGGTCACGGCATCCTCATCCGCGCCGGGCAAGGGCACGACAAGACACCAGCGATCGTCGAAAAGTTCGGCAAACCCAGAGCGCGGCCCAGAGTGTTCGGTGCCCGCTACCGGATGCGCAGGAACGAAGTGCACGCCCGAAGGCACATGCGGGGCCACCGCATCGATCACGGCAAGCTTGACCGACCCGACATCCGTCAACGTCGCCCCCGGAGCAAGATGCGGTCCGATCTCGGCGGCCACCGCCGCCATCGCCCCCACCGGAACACACAGAACGACCAGATCCGCCCCCGCAACGGCCTCCGCCGTCGTCTCTGTGATCCGGTCGCACAACCCGTCGTCGCGGGCGATCTTGCGGGTCTCGGCGGATCGGGCCGTGCCAACGATCTCCCCCGCCAGCCCGCCGCGCCGCATACCATGCGCCATCGACGACGCAATAAGGCCGAGCCCGATCAACGCCACGCGCTGGTAAAGCTCGCTCATGCCGCGGCCTCGCGAAACTGCCCAAGTACGTCGAGAACGCGGTTCACATCCTCGGGCGTACCGACCGTGATCCGCAAACCCTCGGGAAAGCCGTACCCCGCCACCCGGCGAACCAGAATGCCGTTGTCTTGCAGATGGGCATCCACAGCACTGGCCTCCGCATCATCGGCAAACCGCGCGAGAACGAAATTCGCCGCGCTGTCGTCGCAGGCGATCCCGAGCGCCCGCAGCCCGTGCGTCAGCCGGGTACGCTCCGCCGCGGTTTCCGCCAGCGTACGCGACACGAAACCGGTATCCTGAACAGCAGCCTCCGCCGCGGCGAGCTGCGGCCCGCCCAAGTTGAACGGCCCGCGCAACCGGTTGAGAACATCGATCACGGCAAGCGGCGCATAGGCCCACCCCACACGCAATCCGCCAAGGCCATAGAGCTTCGAAAACGTCCGTGTCATCACGACGTTCTGGCGCGCCTCGACCAAGCTCGCACCGCCGTCATAGCCGTCGGCGAACTCCGCATAGGCCCCATCGAGTACCAACAGGCACGCAGAGGGTAGCCCCTCGGCCAGCCGCGCAAGCTCCGTATCGGGCAAACGCGTGCCGGTGGGATTGGCGGGGTTTGCGACAAAGACAAGCCGGGTTCGCTCCGTCGCGGCCGCCAGGAGCGCATCCACATCCACAACGCGATCGCGCTCCCGGGCCACGACAGGGTGCGCCCCTGCGGCGAGTGCCGAGATCCGGTACATCGAAAAGCCGTGCTCCGTGTACAAAACCTCCGTGCCCGGCCCGGCATAAGCATAGCAAAGAAACGAGATGATCTCGTCCGAACCGACCCCGCAGATAATCCCGTCGGCATCGAGCCCCCGAACCTCCGCGATCGCCGCGCGCAGCTCGGCATGGTCGGTCGCAGGATATCGGTGCATCGTGTCGGCCGCGGCGCGAAACGCCGCCAGCGCCGCGGGCGATGGCCCGCGCGGGTTCTCGTTGGAGGACAGCTTGAGCACATCCGAGCGCCCCGCAAGCGATGCCTTCCCGCCCTTGTAAAGAGCGATCTCCATGATCCCAGGCTGAGGTGCGATCCCACTCATCCGCTCTCTCCCTTCTGCGCGGCTCTACGTGATCCGCGCCGCCTTGCCCACGCAGCCGCCCGCCGCGCCCCGTCCCTCGGCGTCAAGGAGCCGGATTTCCGGGCTTCATTGTGCCGAAAGTATCCTGGGGGAGGCCGAAGGCCGGGGGCAAAGCCCCCAATCACGCCTCCGATATGCCCCCCGAAACACAACGAAGGCGCCCCACATGCCGCGGAGCGCCCCAAACCATCACAAGGCCGCCGCAGCGATCAGTTCTGCGCGTAATATTCGATGACGAGGTTCGGCTCCATCTGCACCGCGTAGGGGATATCCCCCAGTCCGGGCATCCGCACGAACGTCGCCGTCATCTTGGAGTGGTCCACCTCGAGGTAGTCGGGCACATCGCGCTCGGCCAGCCCGACAGCCTCCAGCACGATCGCCAGCTGCTTGGAGCGGTCGCGCACCGAGATCACATCGCCTTCCTTCACACGGTAGGACGGGATGTTGACTTTCTTGCCGTTCACTTCGACGTGGCCATGGTTCACGAACTGGCGCGCGGCGAAGATCGTCGGAACGAACTTCGCGCGGTAGACCACCGCGTCGAGACGGCGCTCGAGCAGGCCCACCAGCATCTCGCCCGTGTCGCCCCGCAGACGCTCGGCCTCGGCATAGATCCGGCGGAACTGCTTTTCGGTCAGATCGCCATAATGGCCCTTCAGCTTCTGCTTGGCGCGCAGCTGCAGGCCGAAATCCGACATCTTGCCCTTACGGCGCTGGCCATGCTGGCCGGGGCCATACTCGCGGCGATTGACGGGGGATTTCGGACGGCCCCAGATGTTTTCGCCCATCCGGCGGTCGAGCTTGTACTTGGCAGCGGTGCGTTTGGTCACCTCTGATCTCCTTCTGAAGCCCGCGGGCATTGCCTCGGGCGGATGTGAAGGGCGTTGTCCTTTGCACGGGCACCGAGAGTGCGCTGGCCGACAGGCATCCCCTCGCGGGGGCCACCAACACCAAAGAAGCGCGGCGTATCTCAGGCAAGACGCGGAGTGTCAAGTCCCTGCCCGCGCGCGGGCGAACCAGCCTGCTTCGGCCCCGTGGCCACAATCAGCTAGATCCTGCCCCCGCCACAGCGGTTCAGCGCATCCTGCAATTGAAGAACGGCCAACGCGCGAAGAGTAGCCCTTGCATTACTGCCCCGCCCCTTCCGAACCCGACCAAACGCCGGGTGTCAGGCAGCCCGCGCGCGGAGCGCACGCCATGGCGGCGCGACCGTACCATAGGACGAAAGTGCCATCTGCACCTCCGCCCGCGTCAGACACCGCAACCCGGCCCGCGCCTCCGGCCCAGCCAGACAGGCCAGCCCGCCCGCCATCACAAGGGCGGCGCCGTCGTCATGGCAATCGACCTCGAACGCGATGAGATCCGCCGACCGAACAGCCGACACACCGGGCAGCATGGCCAGATCACCCGCCCGGATCAGCGCTTCCTCCAGCACATCGGACGATCCGTCACCCGCGCCAAGTAGTGCCGACAGACGGCGGCCCTCAACCGCCACGAGCGTGCCGGCCCCGACCGTGACAGGGCCGGGCGGCCCGGCTTCGCCGAGCGCGCCGGCGTCCAGTTGCAGCGCCGCAACCCCGGGCCGCAGCCGTACTCTTCTCAAGGGAGCGGACCCGCGGTCGGTCAGCACCGGATCGCCCGGACGCAGCAGCTCGACGCGCTGCGGCCCGAAGGGTGTTTCCACCACGCTTCCGGGGCTGAAGCCTGCGAGGGCTGGCAAATCCGGCACATCGCGCGGGACAGCATCCGCCACTGTGACGACCCAGAGCTGAGTGTCTGCGGGAGGCGGCTCGCCGGTAAAGAGGACGAGGTCCGGGCCGCCTTCCGGCCCATCCGCCGGCGCCACGGCCCAGGCCTGGATCCCGTCGGTTACGGTGAAGGATCGCCGGAAGGCCGCACATTCCGAAATCAGGGGCGCGCGGTCGTCGACGCCGGAAGGGAGCAGCCGCACCCCTGCGGTGCGCCGAACACGCGCGCCGAACCGGCTCGCGCGCCGCGCCGCGACCCGGCGCAGATCGCCCTGGCCGATCGCGTCCTGCAGCCGCAGTGGGCCCCGTTCGGGATCCGGCCCCACATCGAGGCGCACCGCTGTGCCGCGCCAGGCCCATTCCGCGCCCGCGTAAAGCGCGGAGGCGTCGGCTCCACGCTCGCCATCGATCTCGGTCCACGCCCACTGCGCCGCAAAGAGGGGCATGCCACCCGTCTCCGCAAAGCTCATCTGATTGCCTGTCTCTGCTCGTTTTTTGAGAGGCTACCACACGATCTGCTCATCGGCCAAGCGCCGCTCGGAAATGCGCGCAGAAATCTGGCAGCGGCGCCCGACACGTGGCATGTCCACCCCCGCGTTCAGGGCACTGGCATGCGAGCCCTCTTGCAATAGCGGGCTGTTCTGGCTTTGAGTTGGGGTCGGGCCGGGTCCTCTACGCCGCATCGAGGAACCGTCGCCTGTGGCGCAGGTCGAGGTAACGCGGCGGAACGACGACAGTATGGAGATCGCATTTCTGCTCAATGGCGCCGAGGTCCGGATTCCGGTGACCGGCGCCGAAGACACGGCCACGACGACATTGCTGGACTGGCTGCGCGAGGAGCGGGGGCTGCGCGGCACGAAGGAAGGCTGCAATGAAGGCGATTGCGGCGCCTGTTCGGTGATGGTGACAGGGTCGTCCGGACACCCCAAGGCGCTGAACGCCTGTATCCTCTTCCTGCCGCAGCTCCACGGCAAGGCCGTGCGCACCATCGAGGGAATTTCCGGCCCGGACGGGACGCTCCACCCCGTGCAAGAGGCGATGATCGCACATCACGGGGCACAATGCGGCTTCTGCACGCCGGGCTTTATCGTCACCATGGCGACAGCCCATACAGAGGGCCGCAGGGACCACGAAGACCAACTCGCCGGTAATTTGTGCCGCTGCACCGGCTACGCCCCGATCCTGCGCGCAGCACGGGCCGCCGAGGCGGAATCCGTACCTGCATGGATGATGGACAGCCCTCCGCCCGACACCGTCGCAGCCGACGCGGCACACGGCGAAAGAGCCGACAGCTGCGCGTTGCCGGAAACATCCCAGGACCTCGCCGCGTGGTACCTCGCAAATCCGGACGGCACCTTGGTCGCGGGCGCTACGGATGTTGGCCTCTGGGTGACAAAAGGGCTGCGCGAGCTTTCCCCGGTCGCGTTTCTGCACCGCTGCACGGACCTGCAGCGCATCGAGGAACAAGCCGACGGCAGCTTGCGCATCGGAGCCGCCGTGACCCTCAGCGACCTGCACGCGGCGATGGCAGTGCGTCACCCAAGCTTCGCGGAGCTGATCCGCAGGTACGGGTCTGTTCAGGTTCGCAATGCTGCAACGGTCGGCGGCAACATCGCCAATGGATCGCCCATCGGCGACAGCCCGCCCGCGCTGATCGCACTCGGTGCGAGGCTGCATTTGCGCCGGGGCGACGAACGGCGCTCGCTCGCTCTCGAGGACTTCTTCCTCGACTACGGGAAACAGGATCGTGCGCCCGGAGAATTTGTCGAAGCGATCACCGTCCCTGCCCAGCAGGACGACTTGCGATGCTACAAGCTGTCCAAACGCTTCGATCAGGACATCTCTGCGGTATGCGGCTGCATATCCATCCGCGTCGCCCACAATCGCATCACAGAGGCGCGCGTTGCCTTCGGCGGCATGGCGGCCACTCCGAAACGGGCGCGTCGCGTCGAAGCGGCCCTGGAAGGCGCGGCCTGGACGGAATCCACCATCCAGACCGCCAGGGACGCCATGGCGCAGGATTTCGCCCCGATCGACGACATGCGTGCCTCCGCCGACTACCGGTTGCGCAGCGCGGCCAACATGCTGGCGCGCTACTTTGCCGAGAAGAATGGCGCGCGCACCGATATCCTGGGGGTCATGCCATGAGGACCCGCGCCCGGCCCAGAGCGACCAAGCCTTCGGTTCCAAACGAAACTTTGCCTCGGCTCGAAGGGCACCGCCGATGAGTGTCGCTGAGAAACTCGCACACGACTCAGCGCGCCTGCACGTCACGGGCGCGGCACGCTATATCGACGACGTGCCGATGCCCGCGGATTGCCTGCACCTCGCATTTGGCCTGAGCGAGATCGCCGCCGGACACGTGGCGGCCATGGACCTCGCGGCTGTGCGCGCGGCGGCTGGCGTTGTCGCGGTACTTACCGCTGCGGACTTGCCCGGTCACAACGATGTCTCGCCCACGCCGACATTTCACGAAGAGATGCTGAGTTCGGGGGAGGTGCACTACGTCGGGCAACCGCTTTTCGTCGTGGTTGCCAACTCCCATTTTGCGGCGCGAAAGGCAGCCCGACTCGCGCAGATCCGATACGTTGCCAAAACGCCCGTGCTCACCCTCGACGAGGCGATCGCACGGAACTGGCGCTTTGAGGAGGGGCCGCGGGTCTATGGACGGGGAGAGGTCGAGGCGCTGCTCGCCCAGGCAGAGCGGAGGATCGAGGGGGAGATCGAGATCGGTGGGCAGGAGCACTTCTATCTCGAAGGCCAGGCTGCCCTTGCACTGCCCCAGGAAGACGGGGACATGGTTGTCCATTCCTCGTCACAGCATCCGACGGAGATCCAGCACAAGGTCGCCGAAGCGCTGGGGCTGCCCATGCACGCCGTACGCGTCGAGGTTCGACGCATGGGAGGCGGATTTGGGGGGAAGGAGAGCCAGGGCAATGCGCTGGCCTGCGCCTGTGCCGTGGCCGCCCGGCACACCGGCAGGCCCTGCAAAATGCGCTACGACCGGGACGACGACTTCGTCATCACGGGCAAGCGGCACGATTTCCGCATCCGCTATGCTGCGTGCGTCGATGAAGAGGGGCGGATCGAGGCGCTGGACGTCGAACAGTTCTGCCGCTGTGGCTGGTCCCAGGATCTTTCGCTGCCGGTGGCCGACCGGGCGATGCTCCACGCCGACAATGCCTATTGGCTCCCGGCCGTGCGGATCACCTCGCATCGGCTCCGGACGAACACGCAGTCCGCAACTGCGTTTCGTGGATTTGGCGGGCCTCAAGGCATGGTCGGGATCGAGCGTATTCTGGACCACATCGCTTTCCAGCTCGGCCAGGACCCGCTCGCCGTGCGGCGCCTGAACTTCTATGGCGCGCAGGGCGGCGCGGGCGTAGGGGGGCTGGCTGCCCCCCGGCCTGCGGCCCCCCCAGCCGGTATTTCAGGCAATGAGAAGGCGGAAGGGAGCTTTTTGGCCGAAGACGGACCTGTTCCAGGCTGGACGACGCCGTACGGGCAAGTCGTGGAAGACTTCGTCCTGCCGGAGCTGGTGGACAAGCTCGCGCAAGATGGAAACTACGAGGCACGGCGGGCAGAGATTGCGGCGTGGAACGCCAAGGAGCCCATTCTGAAGCGCGGCATTGCGCTGACCCCTGTCAAGTTCGGGATCTCGTTCACGCTGACCCATCTCAATCAGGCCGGCGCTTTGGTGCACGTCTACAATGACGGTTCGATCCATATGAACCACGGCGGCACCGAGATGGGACAGGGCCTGTTTCAGAAGGTGGCGCAAGTTGCGGCGGCGCGCTTCGGCGTCGGGGTTGATCGGGTGAAGATCACGGCAACGGATACCGGCAAGGTGCCCAACACCTCGGCGACCGCGGCCTCGTCAGGCTCGGACCTCAACGGCATGGCCGTCAAGGCCGCGTGCGACGAGATCCGCGGGCGGCTCGCGGCATTCGTCGCCGAACGGCAGCAGGCGGACCCGGCGAGCGTACGCTTCGAGGGAGGCCGCGTCTGGGTCGGATCCGGGAGCTACCCGTTCGAAGATGTCGCGCGGGATGCCTGGATGGCACGGATTTCGCTCTCTGCAACGGGGTTCTACAAGACGCCGAAGCTGGAATGGGATCGGATGAAGGGGCACGGTCGGCCGTTTTTCTACTTTGCCTACGGCGCTGCAATCACCGAGGCGGTGATCGACACGTTGACGGGTGAGAACCGGCTCTTGCGGACCGATATCCTGCACGATTGCGGGGCGTCGTTGAACCCGGCGCTCGACATCGGGCAAATCGAGGGGGGCTACGTACAGGGCGCGGGTTGGCTGACCATGGAGGAGCTTGTCTGGGATGCGGAGGGACGGCTGCGCACCCATGCGCCCTCGACCTACAAGATCCCGGCCTGTTCGGACGCTCCGCCGGTCTTCAACGTCGCGCTGTGGGACGGGGAAAACCGCGAAGATACGATCTACCGCTCCAAGGCGGTGGGGGAGCCGCCCCTGATGCTGGGGATCTCGGCCCTGATGGCGCTGTCCGATGCGGTGGCGGCGGCGGGTGGGGCCGGCGCGCCCTATCCTGCGCTCGACGCGCCCGCCACGCCGGAACGTGTCCTGGCGGCGGTTGAACGGGTGCGCGCATGAGCATTGATCTGGCATCCCTGCGCGCCGCGATCGCCCGGCACGGTCGCGTTGCACGGGTCCTGATCGCCGACGCGTCGGGATCTGTTCCGCGCGAGGCGGGCACGGCAATGCTTGTCTGGGGCGATGGTCAATCCGGGACGATCGGCGGCGGCGCGCTTGAGTTCGAGGCGGCTGCGCGGGCACGTGCCGTGCTTGCGGGAGAAGCCAGTGCCGGATTGCGGCGGTGTCCCCTTGGCCCGGATCTTGGGCAGTGTTGCGGAGGCGCGGTCAGCCTGCTGACGGAGATCGTTACCGCACGGGACATAGCGTCGATAGAGGAGGCCGGTGAGCTCTGGGCCCGGCCCGTCGCGGCGGATGCCCCGCGCCCGCTGGCGCTTGCCCGGCTCCGCCATGCGGGAGCGCTCTCATCGGTCCGGATCGTGGACGGCTGGGCGGTTGAGCCCGTCCGGACGAAACAGCACCTGCTGTGGATCCACGGAGCGGGCCATGTCGGGCGCGCCATCGTGCACACCCTTGCTCTTCTGCCCGACTGGGCGATCACCTGGGTCGATACGGGCGCGGACCGCTTTCCCGAGGACACCCCCGAGAGCATCGACCGTCTCGTGGCCGCCGATCCCGCACGCGCGGTGCAGCATGCCCCGAAGGACGCGCATCACCTTGTCCTGACCTATTCCCATGCGCTTGATCTCGCGCTCTGCGATGCCCTCCTGCGGCGCGGATTTGCTTCCGCCGGGCTGATCGGGTCGGAGACGAAATGGGCCCGGTTTCGCAAGCGGTTGCGCGCGGCCGGTCACTCGGATGCCGACATCGCGCGGATTGATTGCCCGATCGGCGAGCGCGGCCTCGGAAAGCACCCGCAGGCCATTGCCATAGGTGTCGCTGCGGCGCTGATGCGGGCAACCCTGACGCAGCCGATGGAGCGAAGCGCATGACTGCCCTGCTGAAGGTCGAGGGGCTGACCAAGGCCTATCCGGGGGTGGTCGCCAATTCCGATGTCGCCCTGCGCGTGGAGCCGGGCGAGATCCACGCCCTACTGGGCGAGAACGGGGCCGGAAAGTCGACCCTCGTGAAGGCGATCTACGGGCTCGTGAAGCCCGACGCGGGCTCGATGGAGTTGCGAGGTGCCACGTTCGCGCCTGCAGAGCCGCGGGCGGCGCGCATTGCGGGCGTGGCGATGGTCTTTCAGCACTTCTCGCTCTTCGAAGCTCTGACTGTCGCCGAAAACGTGGGCCTCGGCATGGAAAATCCGCCGCCACCGCGACAACTCGCCGAGGAGATCAGCCGCGTCAGCCGGGCCTACGGGCTCCCGCTCGATCCCGGCCGCGCCGTTGGAGAGCTGAGCGCCGGCGAGCGCCAACGCGTCGAAATCGTGCGCTGCCTGCTGCAGGATCCAAAGCTGCTGATCATGGACGAGCCGACATCCGTTCTGACCCCGCAGGAGGTGGACATCCTCTTTGCAACGCTGCGAAAGTTGTCCTCTGAGGGGACGGCGATCCTCTACATCTCGCACAAGCTCGAAGAAATCCGCGCGCTCTGCAGTGCCGCCACGATCCTGCGCCGCGGCAAGGTCGTCGCGACCTGTGATCCCCGGGCAACGTCGGCGCGCGAACTTGCGGAGCTTATGGTCGGCTCGGCATTTTCCGAACCGGACAGGGGCGGGCGTGTCCCGGGAGACGTGCTCTTGGAAGTGTCCGGCCTCTCACAACCGCCCGCGCATGCCTTTGGCACGCCCCTGCGCGAGGTTTCCCTGACGCTGCGGGCCGGAGAGATCCTTGGCATCGGCGGCGTCGCGGGCAACGGACAGGACGAACTGCTTGCCGCGCTTTCGGGCGAGCGGCCCGCCCCCGGCACGACCCGCTTCGAAGGTCAGGACATCGGCGCACTCGGGCCTACCCCGCGGAGGGCGCTCGGCCTGCTGTCTGCCCCGGAGGAACGCCTCGGCCATGCCGCCGCCCCGAACATGAGCCTGACGGAGAATGCCGTCATGACAGGGTGGAAGCGCGAGGGGCTCGCAAAGAACGGTTTCGTCAATTGGGCGGCGACACGGGCCTTTGCCGAGCGTGTGATCGAGGCGTTCGATGTCCGCACTCCGGGGCCGCACGTTGCGGCACGGGCGCTTTCCGGCGGGAACCTGCAGAAATTCGTCGTGGGGCGCGAGGTCTTGCAACGGCCCCGCGTGCTCGTGGTCAATCAGCCGACATGGGGTGTCGACGCCGCCGCCGCCGCCGCCATCCGTCAGGCCCTGATGGATCTGGCGGCTGCGGGCACAGGCGTCATCGTCATCACGCAAGACCTCGACGAGCTGCTTGAGGTGGCCGACAGTTTCGCCGCTCTGAATGCGGGGCGTCTCTCGGAGCCGGTACCGGTCGCCGGGCTGACGATGGAGCGCATCGGCCTGATGCTGGGCGGCGCCCACGATATGGACGTGGCCGACACCAGCGAGGCGCACCAGATCAAGGAAAGCTACGATGCCCCGGCCTGATCCCTGTTGCCGCCACGCTCCGGCAGCTCCTGGCACATGGAGCGGCCCATCCCGAGCATGCACAGGTGCACCTGTCAGCGCACACCTCTCGCGACCATGGAACCCGCCGCATGCATGGCTACCAGCCGGCCCGTGGAAGAGCACACCGCAATGATCGTTCTCGAGAAGCGCCAGCAACCGTCCCGCCTCTGGACCTACGCGACCCCGATCGTGGCCGTGCTGCTGACAATGATCGCTGGCGGCATCATGTTCGCGCTCCTTGGCAAGGATCCCCTCGAGGCGATCCGCATCATCTTCTGGGATCCGCTCTTCAACGAGCAGTTCGCCGCGTTCTCCCGTCCGCAGCTTCTGGTAAAGGCCGGCCCCCTGATCCTGATCGCCATCGGCCTGGCCATGGGATTTCGCGCCGGCATCTGGAACATTGGCGCTGAAGGGCAGTACCTCGTCGGCGCGATCTGCGGTGCCGCGTTCGGCCTCGCTTTCTATCCGTCGACCTCGCCGCTGATCTTTCCCGGCATGGTCCTCGCCGGCCTCCTCGGCGGGACGCTCTGGGCGATGATCCCGGCGCTCCTTCGTGTCGCCTTCCGGACCAACGAGATCCTCGTCTCACTGCTTCTAGTCTATGTTGCCGAACAACTCATGGCCGCGATGGCGCTTGGCCCCCTGCGCAATCCCGACGGCGGCGGGTTCCCCGGCTCGCGTAACCTGCGCGACTGGGAAGCCTCGTCGAACACCGAGCTGATCGCCGGAACGGGCATGCACTGGGGCGTGGTCGCCGCCTTCATCGCAGTGATTTTCGGCTACATCCTGCTGTCGCGGCACCTGATGGGCTTCCATATCCGTCTCGCTGGCGAAGCGCCGCGTGCCGCGCGGTTCGCCGGTGTAAGCCCTGCCCGTCTGACCTTCCTGTGCTTCGGTCTTGCGGGCGGGCTCGCCGGCATGGCGGGCCTCTTCGAAGTCACCGGCCCCGCCGGGCAGATCTCGATCGACTTCGCCTCCGGCTATGGCTTCACCGCGATCATCGTCGCGTTCCTCGGGCGTCTCCATCCCATCGGGATCCTGCTTGCAGGCCTCCTCATGGCGCTCACGTATATCGGCGGCGAACTCGCCCAGCTCATGCTCGGCATCCCCGCCGCCGCGATCCAGGCCTTCCAGGGCATGCTGCTCTTCTTCCTCCTCGGCGTCGACGTGATGACGAACTATCGCTTCCGCTTCAAATCGCGTCAGCCCGCATGATACGGCGCCTCTCCCCAAGTCCCACGGGCGCTCTCTTCGGCATGGGCGCCCTCACTGGCGTACTGCTTCTCGCGCTGATCCCCTCCGTCGCACTCACTGTCCTGGTCGCCACCCTCCTGACAGCCGCAGCCCTCGCCCCGCATGTCGCCGGCGCGCCGGATCTGGACTGGGCGGGCGCCCTCCTCGCCCGCGCATCCACGACGCTTGCACGCAGCTGCCCCCCCTTCACCCAAGGCTCCGGGCGCGACACCCGCCTGCGCCTCTTCGCTCTCATCGCCGGCCTCAATACCGGTGTCTTCGCCGGCATCCTGCTCCCCATGATCGGTCCCTGAGCGATGCAGCACCGTCTCCCTTCAGCGCCCCCCATCCGTCGCGCCCGCCCTGCCTTTCATCTTGGCTCAAATACCTCTGTCCACCTGCGCCGACCCGCACATTCGCGTCGCTCCTGGCGCAGACCAGCCCGAAAGCCCTGACCCCATGGACCTGTCTTCGATCAACTGGCTCCTGCTCACCGCCTCCCTGATGGTCGCCGCGACGCCAATCCTACTCGCCGCGCTCGGAGAGCTGGTGGTGGAGCGCGCGGGCGTGCTGAACCTCGGCGTCGAAGGCATGATGATCGTCGGCGCCGTGACCGGGTTCGCCGCCGGGCTCGAAGCGCAATCCGCCGTGGTGGGTTTCGCCGCCGCGGCGCTGGGCGGTGCGGCGCTCTCGCTCCTTTTCGGCCTGCTCACGCAGGTCCTGCTGTCCAACCAGGTCGCGACGGGCCTTGCCCTCACGCTCTTTGGCCTCGGTCTCTCGGCGCTCATCGGGCAAGGCTATATCGGCCTGCGGGGGGTCGAGGTGCCCGAGGTGAATTGGGGGCCTCTGGCCGACATCCCCGTGATCGGCATCGTCTTTTTCCGGCACGACGCAATGGTCTATTTCTCGCTGATCCTGTGCCTTGCGATCTGGTACGGGCTGCAGCACACCCGCGCGGGTCTCATTCTGCGCGCGGTCGGGGAAAGCGCTGAATCCGCGCATGCGCTGGGCTACAAGGTGGTCCGCATCCGTCTGGCTGCGATTGCGTTCGGCGGTGCCTGTGCGGGGCTCGGGGGCGCCTACATCAGCCTTGTCCGGGTGCCGCAATGGACCGAAGGGATGACAGCCGGGGCCGGCTGGATCGCGCTTGCGCTCGTTGTCTTCGCGGCCTGGCGCCCGGGCCGGCTTTTGCTGGGTGCCTATCTTTTCGGCGGGTTGACCGTTTTGCAACTAAACCTGCAAGCAGCCGGCGTAGCCGTCCCGGTGGAGTACCTGTCGATGTCGCCTTACATCCTGACGATCGTCGTGCTGGTCGTTATGTCCTCCGGGCGGGCGCGCACGGCGCTGGGAGCCCCCGCTGCCCTAGGCAAACCATTCCACGCGGCCGCCTGAACGAGCCGCATCCACCAGGGAGACTATCCAACATGCTCAGACGTTCCTTTCTTGCCACGGCGGCGCTCGCGCTCGGCCTTGGCACGGCAGCCGTGGCCCAGGACGACCCCACGAAGGTCGGCTTTGTCTATGTCGGCCCCATCGGCGATGGCGGCTGGACCTTCACGCACAACGACGGTCGCCTCGCCGTCGAGGCCGAATTCGGCGACAGCGTCGAAACGATCTTCCAGGAAAGCGTCCCGGAAGGTGCCGACGCCGAGCGCGTCATGACGCAGATGGCGCTCTCTGGAGCCGACATCATCTTCGCCACGTCCTTCGGCTACATGGACCAGATCATCGCCGTGGCCGAGAAGTTCCCCGATGTGAAGTTCGAGCACGCCACCGGCTACAAGACCGCCGCGAACGTCTCGACCTACTCGGCCAAGTTCTACGAAGGTCGCGCCGTGCAGGGACACATCGCGGGCTCGATGACCGAGAGCAACGTCATCGGCTACATCGCCTCCTACCCGATCCCCGAAGTGATCCGCGGCATCAACTCCGCCTACATCCACGCCAAGAAGGCCAACCCGGATGTCGAATTCCGCGTGGTGTGGGTCTACACGTGGTTCGATCCCGCCAAGGAGGCCGACGCGGCCACGGCCCTGATCGAGCAGGGCGCCGACGTGATCCTCCAGCACACCGACTCGACCGCGCCGCTCGCCGCTGCGCAGCAGGCCGGTGGCGTGATCGGCTTCGGCCAGGCCTCTGACATGGCCGCGTTCAAGCCCTCCCCCCGCGTCTCCTCGATCCTCGATGTCTGGGGCCCCTACTACGTGGACCGCGTCCGCGCGCTGAAGGAAGGCACCTGGGAAAGCGTCGAGACGTGGCACGGGATCGGCGACGGCATGGTCGGCATCGGCGAGATTACCGACGCCGTGCCCGCCGAGGTCAAGGCCGAGGCCGAGGCCCTGCGCGACTCCATCGCGGCTGGCGAGTATCACCCCTTCACCGGCCCGCTCAACAAGCAGGACGGCTCGGCGTGGCTTGCCGACGGCGAAGTTGCCGACGACGGCACGCTGCTCGGCATGAACTTCTACGTCGAGGGGCTTGCGGGCGACATCCCGCAGTAGGCTCTTGCCGGGCGGGCCCGCGCGACGGGCCCGCTCACGCCTCCCGGCCTTCGTGACACCGGGTTTTGCCAGCCCGCGCACAGGCGGGATCTTCCAGATCTAATAAGTCGCTGATTGATCGCCCCGCTCTCGATCCCTTCCGTTGCGTCAAACGGGTGGAAGGTTAGCGGAATGTTCCGAACTCTCGGCTTCGCCGCCGCCACCTGCATGGCGCTGTCACAATCGACCACGGCGGCGGTGCTCTTCGCCTTCGAGGAAACGGGTGAGGGCGTTGTTGGAACGTTCAGCGGATCGCTCGATCTGTCGACGGCTGTCTTTGAGTTTGACCGTGCCAGGGATGATCCTGCGATCATTGTTCCTAGTTCGGGACTTATAGCCTCCAGCGTCGGGCCTATAGAGTACGACGCTTACATGACCTAAGGTAATGTTCCGTTCGGAACGGGCGGTTTTGACGTTACCGGCGTCCCAACCGGGGACTTTTTCAGCCTTGATGCTGGCCTTGATCCATTCGATGGACTTCCGGATGGTTACCAGAGCAACGATCCGCTGTCCGGCACCCTCACCTTCGCAGGTGCGACGTTCGACAGCCTCGGGATCACGCCCGGCAGCTACACGATCGAACTCGCGGAAGCGCCCCCCATCGACGTCGTGCTCGGCAATGCCGTGCTTGCTCAGAAAGAGTCGATATTCGTCGGAGCGGAAGCGCCATCGAACAACTCCATCACGCTCCTCTTTGGCGACGTGGACTCCGTCATCCCACTGCCGGCAGGGCTGCCGCTGCTGCTGGCCGGCTTGGGCAGCCTAGCGCTCATGCGCCGCAAACGCGCCACCAACGCCTGAGCCAGTGGCCCGACGGGGTCAGATTGCGCCGAGCCCCGCAGGCAGGACCCAGCGCGTGCCCCCGTCCACGGGCACGTCTGAGGCACATGCCGGCAAGTCTCCCGCACCGAGTTGCGTGAACTCGGCTCGCAACGTGACGGCGATGCACTCAAAGTCCTTCTCTTCCGTCGAACGCGTCAGCCCGACTGTTCCGGGCCATGCCTCAAGGTTGACGAAGACGATCTTGCGCGACCCGGTCGGCGACAAGGGCACCACACGCACCATGGCCGGATCGCCGTAGCAGTCTTCTCCGCATAAGCTCGCCATGTCCGGGATGTAGCGCAGCCGGCCCCACCCCTGAACCGACACCACCGTCACCGACGCGGTGTGCAGCGGCAAGGCCTGACTGGTGCCCATTGCTTCGTGCAACGCCGGCGCTTCGTCTCCCAGAACGGCGATGCCACCGCTTGCCGGGTCCGAGCGCGTGACGAACCAGACCACGCCAACGACAATCGCGACGGCCAGCGACGCGAGCCCAGCGATCTTCCACGGTGCCATGCTTCCTCTCCCTGCTGCTTCGTGAGCGGGATATCGGGGCCCGCCTCGGCGAGGTCAATCGCGGACGCGCTTGAACTGCCGTGATCCGGCAAGCTCCCCTGGATGCGAGCGCGGAAGCCTAGCGCAACGCCCCCTGTGCCTGCAGCGCCTCGAGCTTTTCGGGATCGAACCACCAATACTCATCGCCACGGGCGTAGGCGGGCTTCGCGTCGGGTTTTCCGAAGACATCCCAATACGCGATCCAGTGCGACCCCTTGGACCATTGCGGCACCCAGACGTGTTTGGACCGCATGACGCGGTCGAGCGCACGCGCCGCGGCCACCATGTCCTCGCGGGTCGCGGCGCCGATCACGCGGTCGATCAGCGCATCGACGACCGGGTCGGCAAGGCCCGAAAGATTGAACGAGCCCGGCGCGTCGGCACTGCCGGACCCGTAGATCGACCGCAGCTCCACAGAGGGATTTTGACCAACGACCAGTCGTGCGATGGCGACGTCGTAGTCGAAATCCTCCTGGCGCTGCTGCATTTGCGCGGGGTCCACCTGGTTCCACGTCGCCTCGATCCCGATGCGTTCGAGGTTCTCGACATAAGGCAGCACGATGCGCCCGAATGCCGGGCTGTCGTCGACGAACTCGACACTCAGGATCTCGCCGTCCGCGTTGCGCCGCTTGCCATCGTCCCCGACGACCCAACCGGCTTCATCCAGCAGCGTCGAAGCCGCGCGGGCCGCGCGGCGGTCGCCCAGCCGTGGCGCGCTCTCGGCCGGTACAAAGGCAGGTCCGCTGAAGATCGCAGGGTCGAGCTGATCGCGAAACTCCTCCAGAACGGCAAGCTCGGCCCCTTCCGGGATCCCTTCGGCCTGAAGGTCGGTATTCTCGAAGAAGCTGTCCGTCCGATCGTAAAGGCCGTAGAACAGCTGCTCGTTCGACCATTCGAAGTTGAACATCCGTCCGATGGCCTGGCGCACCCGCACGTCCTGAAACTTCTCCTTGCGCATGTTGATCCAGAAGCCCTGCGTGCCGGAGGGCCTGTCATCGTCAATGACCTCACGGGCGACCCAGCCGTTCTCCAACGCGGGAAACTCGTAGCCCGTGGCCCAGATCGCCGAGCTGAACTCCTCGTGGAAGAGATAGTCGCCCGATTTGAGCGCCTCGAACGCGGCCGTACGATCTGCGAAATATTCGTAGATGATACAGTCGAAGTTGTCCTTTCCGACGTTCACCGGCAGATCGGCCGCCCAATACGTCGGGTTGCGGCAATAGGTGATCGAGCGCCCCGGATCGGCGTCTTCGACGACGTAGGGCCCTGAGCCCACGGGTGGCTCGATGGTCGAACGGGTGAAGTCGACCTCCTCGTAGTAATGCTCGGGAAGGATCGGCAGCAGCCCGATTTCAGCCGGCAGATCACGCGTCATCGCGTCCTCCGCAAAGTCGACGCGGACGGTCCGGTCGTCGATTACGGTCACCTCGGACACGTCTTCCAGCAGCAGACGATAGGACGGAACGCCCTCTTCGAGCAGGATGTCGATCGTAAAGCGGACATCGTCTGCCGTGACCGGCTCGCCATCGTGAAACTCCGCCCCGTCCCGCAAGGTATAGATCGCATAGGACCGGTCCGCCGGATACTCGATGCTCTCGGCAAGCAGCCCGTAGACGGCGTCGGGCTCGTCGAAGGCGCGTGCCATGAGCGTATCGTAGAGTCGTCCGAGGCCCTGCGCCGGTTCACCTGCAAGGATGAAGGCATTCAGGCTGTCGAACGTGCGCGACGCCCCCGTGCCCTGAAAGCTGATCGTGCCGCCCTTCGGAGCGTCCGGGTCGACATAGTCGAAATGCGCGAAGTCGGGAGGATACTTGAGCTCTCCAAAAGTGGAGAAGCCGTGGCTGACGGCGGTTTCTGCATCCGTGGCCCACGCCAAGGCCGGAGCCAGTGTCATGGAGAGGGCGAGCGCCCCGATCCCGATCTTTCGCATGCATACCTCCGCAATTTCCTTGCTGAAGGGTAGCACAGGACCCGTGGACGGGAAGGTTCAGATCGCCCCAACCACGATGTTCTGCCACATGCCCCACATAGATGTGAAGAAGATCGACACGATGCCTACGGATTGTACGTAGCGCCGGTGGGTCGTCAGCAGGCGATCGAGCCCTTCGCCATCGGCGGCGTGGATCTTGTGCGCGGTCCGCAAGGACATCCAGAAAACGACGCTCATGGGAAACCCGAGCAGGAACACCGCCTGCGCGAACTCCAGCCGGTAAACGAAGCCGACAATCACCAGCATCGTCATCGCGAAGCTGCCGAGCCCCAGCATCCAGAGCCCCGCAACACGCTCGATGTAGAGCAGGCGATTGACATGGACCCGCACCAGATCGCGGAGGTCTTCCGTTGCCTCGACCGCGTCTTCGGTTCCGGCCTTGGCCTTTCGTGCGCGGGTCACCATGTCGAACGGAATACCCAGCACGTAGTGGCTCGCGGTCGACCACATGACGGCCAGCGCGATCCAGAACCAAAGATTGGAGAAGGACCGCATGTCGATCAGTTCGAACGCGGTCAGATACCAGTCCTGCACTTGTGGCAGCTCTCCTTCGTGCAGCGCGGGCGGGATCTCTCCCACGGGGCGCCCCCTCCCATAGCGCGCGGACACTATCGGCGGTTGGGGGGGATTGTAAGCCTTGAGATACCGCGAAATCCATGTCACCTCACCTGCCGCGCCCCTTCGGCAACAGGGGGGCGCCCGCGAAGCCGCAAGCGGCTGGACCAGCTAGGAGGATCCGATGCGTCTTACCCATGCGCCCTACCCCGCAGGACGGATGCGTCGCCTGCGCCGGACAGAGCCGCTGCGCTCCCTCGTCCGCGAGACACACCTGACACCGGGCGACATGATCTGGCCGCTCTTCGTCCGCGACGGAACCGGCGTTCTGGAGGACATTCCCTCGATGCCGGGAGTCCAGCGGCGCTCCGTCGACCTGATCGTGGAAGCCGCGCAAGAAGCCGAGAGCCTGGGCATCCCCGCGATCTGCATCTTCCCCTACACGGACACGTCCCTGAAGACCCCCGAATGCGAAGAGGCGTGGAACCCCGACAACCTCGCCAACCGCGCGATCCGCGCCGTCAAGAAGGCCGTGCCAGGTGTCGCCGTGATGACCGACATCGCGCTCGATCCCTACAATGCCCACGGGCACGACGGCATCGTGCACGACGGCGAGATCCTCAACGACGAGACAGTCGATGCCCTCGTGCGCATGGCGCTCGCGCAAGCCGAAGCCGGGGCCGACATTCTCGGACCGTCAGACATGATGGATGGCCGGATCGGCGCGATGCGCCACGCGCTTGAGAACCAGGGGCATAAGCACGTGGCGATCCTGTCCTACGCCGCCAAGTACGCCTCGGCGTTCTACGGGCCGTTCCGCGACGCGGTCGGGGCCTCGGGCGCACTGAAGGGCGACAAGAAGACCTACCAGATGGACCCTGCCAATTCCGATGAGGCGATGCGGCTGATCGAGCGCGACCTCTCCGAAGGTGCCGACATGGTCATGGTCAAGCCCGGGCTCGCCTATCTCGACATCTGCCGGCGCGTGAAAGACACCTTTGGCGCGCCGACCTATGCGTACCAGGTGTCCGGCGAATACGCGATGATCCAGGCGGCTGTCGCCAATGGCTGGCTCGACGGCGAGCGGGTGATGATGGAAAGCCTCATGGCCTTCAAACGCGCAGGCTGCGACGGCATCCTGACCTATTTTGCCCCCGCCGCGGCCCGCCTGCTGCGCGCTGGCTAGGACGCGGAAATCTCCGCCCCGCAGGCCTGACATCGCAACGTTGCCACGCAGGGAGGCGCTCGCTAGGCTCCCGTGGGTAGTGGCTGGTTTCAGTGCAAGAGGTGAGATCGCGGTATGGCCAAGCTCGAAAAAGACAACCCCCTCGCGCCCGTCTACGACAAGGTCAACCTGATGCAGGACCGGCTCGAATACGTGATCGACTTCGTGAACAACCTGCGGAAGGCCGTGATCAGCGGCCTGACCAAATTCGTCCAGTTGCTGCTGTCCAACCTTGCGAATGGCATCGGAAGCTATATCGGCGACACCGTGATCAAGACCCTCAACAAGCAACTCGAGCGGCTCGCGCGCGCTGCAGACACGCTGTTCAAGCTGGCAGACAGCGCCAAGAAGACCGCGATGAAGCTTCTCTCGATGATCGAAAAGGCGGCCAAGACGCCGGAGAAGATCTTCAAGGCGGTCAAAGCCATGGTCGCGCGCCTTGCCAAACTTTTCCGGCAGGTTGCTTCCTACGTGAAGTCGATTGTCACGATGATCGACCCCATCGGGACCGCTCTGAAAATGATCGAATCCTACAAGCGCGTGCTGCAGGTCTTTCTGAAGTGGATCGGGCAGGTCAGCCCGCTCCTCGCGGCCGTCAAACGCGTGTCGGCCGAGCTGAAGAAAGTGATGAAGGCCGTTCAGGCCGAACTCAAACTGATCCCGCAACTCATCAAGGACGCCAACGCGTTGAACCCTGCGTAGGACGCCGCGAAAGGTCGGGTCCGATCGCGTTGACGCGAGGCGCAAGGCAGAATGGAGAACCTCGCCATGCAAGGATTGTTCTTCGATGTGCGCCCGAAACCCGGCCACATGCCGCGCTACTTCGAACACGTGGACCGGCTGAAGCCGATCCTCGCCGAGCATGACGGAATGCTCGAACTCGAGCGTTTCTGCCCCCTCGACGACAGGGATGCCCTGCTCTCGCACCAGATCTGGCGCAGCGACGACGACATTGCCCGCTGGCGGTGCGACGCGACGCACCGGGCCAGCCAGGCCGCCGGGCAGCGCCTCCATTTCGAGGGCTACCGCATCCGTGTCGGCCCGGTGGTGTGGGAGACACGCACCTCCGGGCGCCCCGATCTGCCATCAGGCCGCTATCTGGTGGCCGCCTACGGCGCCTCCGCCGGCACCAAGGGGCGTGCCTACGAGAGCATCACGAACGAAGGCCGGTTCCTGACCCTCACAGATGCGGATGGCCCGGAGGCGCTCGAAGATGCCTGCGCGCCCGCCCCAGGTGCCGATCTGCTTCGGATCTTCGATGTCACGCGGGACTACACGATGACGGAACGCGCCGAGGCACCCCAGCCGCTCAAGGCGCCGCGCGGCGCCTGAGCACGGCCAGATTGGCCTCGGGATCGTTCACGATCAGCTCGAACGCGTCGGCGAAGCCAAAGCGCTCCTCATCGATCCAGGTCGCGATGCCAACCCAATCGGCGAGCACGTTTATGTCGCTCCGGGTGACATAGTCGAGCACGGTGCCGATCCGCAGTCGCTCGGCCAGCGCCTCGGGATTGACCTTACCGTCGAGGTTGATCGTGCGGTCGTGCCAATAGCCTAGGGTTCCGGTTTGCACCGCGCCGACCCACGTTGCATCGTCGACGTTCTCAGTCACCCACGCCACGACCTGAAAGTGCCCCTGCTCGCGCTGCGACGGCGTCGCGAAAAAGACCAGCAGCGCGCCAGTCAGCCCAAAGGCGAGGAGCGCGGTCGCGGATGCGAGCGCCTGTCCCTTCGCGCCTGCCAGAAGGCGCGCAAGGTCACAAACGGCGACGACCGCAGCCATCACGAGGAGCGGCGCGAATGGAGCGAGGTACCGGCTGAGAAAATGCTCCGCCCCGAAGTGGAACCCGTAGTAATAGGCCAGCGCACCCCCGTGGAGAGCATAGCCCAGCACGACCAGACGCAACGGCCCGCGCGCACACACGACGCGCCACGCAAACCAGAGCGAGATCGCCAGCACGCTGCCCGCCGCAACAGCGACCACGACTGGATTGCGCTCCAGACCCGACGGGATCGGCAGCATCGGCAAGGTATGCTCGAAGAGGACCGCGGGAAGCAGGCCGACATTCCCACCATAAGCCGCCGTTGCGGATTGTGCGGTGCCGCTGATCGGGACGATCGAGCCAAAGCCAAGCTGGTTGTGGACAAGCCACGGCGCGATCACGAGGAGACACACGATAGCCGCAGGCATGACCCGCCCGGCGACCTCGGCGAAGGACTGCCGCAGAGCAAACCATCCGTGCAGCGCCCAGATCGAGAAAAGCGTAACAACCAGGAACACGGCGTCATTGCGGGCCAGGAAGGTGAGCCCGCAGACGGCGCCAAAAGCCAGCGCCCCGCCAAGCGACAGAGCAGAGCCCTGCGCGATCACACGCCAGAAAAGCAACAAGACCAAGAGCACCGTGAGCGTGTAGAGACCCGTTTCGAGACCATTCATTGAGTGTCGCACGAGAAGGGGCCCGGCAAACCACAGCGCCGTCGCGACCCAGGCCCAGACGGGCGCGATCCCCATCCCGGCGAACACGCGGCCAGCGAGCACGCGCATCGCAACGGCGCCCCCAACAGCCGCGAGCAGCGCGATCAGGTGCACGCCGACAAGGCCCGAAACCTTGTCCCCTTCCACCACAGAGAAGGCCCCTGCAAAGAGCAAGGTCGCAAGCGGCTGAACCCCGTTGGTCGGGATCGCGCCGTCCGAGACGGACATCCCCAACCCGATCGCCATGTTCCGGGCAACCGTGAGCATCAGATAGCCGTCTTCCGTGAGGTAGTACTGCGCCAGCGCCACTTCCCCCCCGACGAGCGGATAGGCGCGAAGGAGCACGCCGAGCGCCAGCACGACGATCACCGCCGCCCAAAGCGCCCGCGTGATCGCGCTGCCGTCTGGCTCTGGCACGCCGTCCCCTTGGGTCGGCGCCGCCATCAGACGAGCCTGCTCATTTCAACGGCGGCGCGGATGAAATCCGCGAACAGGGGGTGCGGATCAAACGGCTTCGACTTCAGCTCTGGATGAAACTGAACACCAATGAACCAGGGGTGATCCTTATGCTCGACGATCTCCGGCAGGCGCCCGTCCGGAGACAAGCCCGAGAACACCAGACCCTGCTTCTCAAGCTGGTCACGATAGCGAATATCGACCTCGTAGCGATGCCTGTGGCGCTCGTCGATGGATTGCGTCCCGTAGATCCCCGCCACCTTGCTGTCTTGCGTGAGCGTCGCGTCATAGGCTCCAAGGCGCATCGTCCCGCCCTTGGCATCAGTCGGTTTGCGCGTGACCTTCTCATTGCCCTGCACCCACTCCTTGAGATGGTAGACCACAGGCGTGAACCGCTTGCCGCCCGTCTCGTGATCGAACTCCTCAGAGCCCGCGTCGGACAGCTCCGTAAGGTTCCGGGCCGCTTCGATCACCGCCATCTGCATGCCCAGGCAGATCCCGAAATAGGGCACCTTGCGCGTCCGCGCGAACTCCGCGGCCTTGATCTTGCCTTCCGTGCCCCGCTCGCCAAAGCCGCCCGGCACGAGGATCGCGTGGAACTGCTCGAGATACGGCGCCGGGTCCTCACGCTCGAAGATCTCGGCATCGATCCACTCCGCCTTGACCTTCACGCGATTGGCCATGCCGCCATGGGTCAGCGCCTCGGCGATGGATTTATAGGCGTCCTCGAGATCCGTGTACTTCCCGACAATCGCGATCTTGACCTCGCCCTCGGCGCGGTGGATGCGCTCGGCCACGTCCTCCCAGCGGCTGAGATCCGGGCGGGGCGCCGGGCTGATCTGGAAGGCGTCGAGCACCGCCTGGTCGAGCCCCTCACGGTGGTAAGCCAAGGGGGCCTCGTAGATCGTCTGCAAATCCTGCGCGGCAATCACCGCGTCAGGTCGCACATTGCAGAAAAGCGCGAGCTTCTCGCGCTCCTTCAGCGGAATCGGCCCTTCCGAGCGGCACACAAGTATATCCGGCGCGATCCCGATCGAGCGCAGCTCCTTCACCGAATGCTGCGTCGGCTTGGTCTTCAACTCGCCGGACGCCTTGATGAACGGCAACAGCGTCAGATGCATGAAAATGCACTGCCCGCGCGGCTTGTCCTGCCCGAATTGACGGATCGCCTCGAAGAACGGCAACCCCTCGATGTCGCCGACCGTGCCGCCGATCTCGCAAAGCATGAAATCAACCTCGTCCTCCCCGATCGAGAGAAAGTCCTTGATTTCGTTGGTCACGTGCGGGATCACCTGGATCGTCTTGCCAAGGTAATCGCCGCGCCGCTCCTTCTCGAGCACGTTGGAATAGATCCGGCCCGAGCTGACGGAATCGGTGGACCGCGCCGCAACGCCAGTAAAGCGCTCATAGTGGCCAAGATCGAGATCCGTTTCCGCACCATCATCCGTGACGAACACCTCTCCGTGCTCGAAGGGGCTCATCGTTCCCGGATCCACGTTCAGGTAAGGGTCGAGCTTTCGCAGCCGAACGGTAAAGCCGCGGGCTTGCAACAGGGCCCCGAGGGCCGCGGAAGCCAAGCCCTTTCCGAGCGACGAGACAACCCCGCCGGTGATGAAGATATATCGTGCCATTGTTCCCCGTGAGCGGCCGATTTCGTGGGCCGCGCCGCTGAGCCGTGAAGCGGCGGGAACACCCCGCCACGGGATTTGAGCTATAGGAGATTCGCAACGGCAGGGCAATGGCAAGCGCAACATCCTGCGGCCCCTGAGCGCAATACACCAATAATTTGTGTGTAATCCTGCGCTCTTACTCAGGCGCTTGCGGCACCAGCGGCGCGTTCGAGCCACCCAGCGACGGCGGCAAGAGATCTGTCGCGGCGGGAACATCGTCGGGCGCGGATTGCGACGCAGGCGCGCGTGGCGTGTCTTGCAGACGGTCCACCACGGAAGCGTTCTCGGAATTCGCAGCCGCGATGATCGTAAGCGTCATCGAGGTGGCAATAAACGCAATGGCGAGAGCCCACGTGACCTTGCCCAGTGGCGTACTCGCGGAGCGGCCAGACATGACGCCACCGCCGCCGCCTCCCATCCCGAGTCCGCCGCCTTCAGACCGCTGCAACAGCACAACGGCAATCAGCGACAGCGCCAACAAAAGATGCACAATGAGGATCACGTTTTCCATCCCGCGCACGTAGGCCCTTTCGCCGCCGCGTGCAAGCCCGGGCGCACGGGCATTCGGTCAAAGCGACCCCGCGTCTCCCCCCGCACCGGGGGAGCGAGGCGCGAGGGTGGGTGGGTGGGCGCCTCGCGGTCGCGGTGCGGGGGGAGACGCCTCTTTCGTACCGCACCTCGGGCCGCTATAGGGCGCAGGTCCTGAATGCCGGAGGTCGAAAGATGGCAAATGTCGTGGTGGTGGGCGCCCAATGGGGCGACGAAGGCAAAGGCAAGATCGTGGACTGGCTCAGCGAACGCGCCGACGTGATCGCGCGCTTTCAGGGCGGTCATAACGCCGGCCACACCCTGGTAATCGACGGAACGGTCTACAAACTGTCGCTTCTGCCGTCCGGCATCGTCCGCCCCGGAAAACTGTCCGTGATCGGCAACGGCGTCGTGCTGGACCCATGGGCGCTCCTGGATGAGATCGAAAAGCTCCGGGCGCAGGGTGTCGAAATCTCGCCCGAAACCCTGATGATCGCCGAGAACACTCCGCTCATCCTGCCTGTCCACGGTGAGCTCGACCGCGCGCGTGAGGCTCAAACAACGGTGGCCAAGATCGGTACCACCGGGCGCGGGATCGGCCCGGCCTATGAAGACAAGGTCGGACGCCGCACCGTGCGCGTGGCCGATCTCGCCGACGCCGCCACCCTCGACACGCGTGTCGACCGCCTTCTCGTGCATCACGACGCACTGCGTCGTGGCCTGGGCCTGCCGGCAGTCGATCGCGACGCACTCCTTTCCGCCCTCCAGGAAGTCGGACCAGAAATCCTGCCCTACGCCCGCCCCGTCTGGCGTGTTCTGGATCAGGCACGGCGCGCCGGAAAACGCATTCTCTTCGAAGGCGCACAAGGCGCACTCCTCGATGTCGACTTTGGCACCTATCCCTTTGTAACCTCGTCCAACACGATCGCGGGGATGGCTGCGACAGGCACCGGCCTCGGCCCGGGTGCCGTGGATTTCGTGCTGGGCATCGTCAAGGCCTACACGACGCGGGTGGGCGAAGGCCCCTTCCCCACAGAACTCGACGACGCCGACGGCAAAAGGCTGGGCGAGCGCGGACACGAGTTCGGCACGGTCACTGGCCGTCAGCGCCGGTGCGGCTGGTTTGACGCAGTACTCGTCCGCCAGACCTGCGCGGCTTCGGGTGTCAACGGGATCGCGCTCACCAAGCTCGATGTACTCGACGGTTTCGAAAAGCTTGCGATCTGCACGGGCTACCAGATCGGCGACACCACGCTCGACTATCTTCCGACTGCCGCAGATCTTCAGGCACGCGTTGAGCCCGTCTACGAATGGATGGACGGCTGGAGCGACAGTACGGCCGGCGCGCGGAGCTGGGCCGACCTGCCTGCGGCGGCCATCAAGTACGTCCGCCGCGTCGAGGAGTTGATCCGGTGCCCGGTGGCCCTACTCTCCACCTCGCCCGAAAGGGACGACACCATTCTCGTAACGGATCCGTTTTCTGACTGATGGCTCTTTCCTACAAAGCGCGCCGCCGCTGGTCCCTTGTCATTCTGCTCATCGGGTTGCCCGCCTACGTGGTCGCAGCCGTCACCATGATGAACTGGCTCGACGCAACATTCGGGCGCCAGAACATCTTGGTCGAGCTGCTGGTCTACGTGGCCTTGGGCATTGTCTGGGCCCTGCCATTCAAAGCGGTCTTTCGCGGAATTGGCCGCGAAGATCCCGATGCGCTTCCTGCTGAGAAGAAAGATCCTTCCGGCGGCCATTGAGTTCAGTCGGACGTTCCGAAGGCTCCTATGAGCGAAGAATTGGCAGGAGCGCGCAACCGCGTTCCACCAAATCACATGACTTTGCGCTTAGGCTCCAAGCTCCAAGCTCCAAGCTCCAAGCTCCAAGCTCCAAGCTCCAAGCTCCAAGCTCCAAGCTCCAAGCTCCAAGCTCCAAGCTCCAAGAGCAATGCCGCACACCTTTCTCAATGGGAATGCTGTTTGGCGCGACCAAGTTGATCCCCGGGCCGATGGACTGCCCAAATCCATTCAAGGCGCACACCGGCACCACCAACACAACGGCTTGGGGCGGTAGGAAACCTACCGCCCCGCACTCGTTACTCGAACACACGCAGGCCTGAGGCTATTGCCCGGCGCTCCGCGCTTCAGGTCTATAGCGAGACGATTTCGATAACGTGAATTGGCCCCGGCTCACCTTGCGGATTTTGCCTTGACGCAGGAGCTGACCGAAAGTGCGCAGGCTCTCTTCGCGGCTCAGCCCTTCCTGACCCTCGATCCCGTCACGCACGACGCGCATGATCTGGGGGTGCGAAAAGTGTGGCCTGCCCTCGACATAGGCAGCGTAGGCCGCGGCGCATTCCAGAAGGTCCGAAAGCCCCTCCGCTCCCATCTTGTCCGCGAAGTCCGCGAAGGCTGTGCTGTCCGCGAAGATCCCGGCCGCCACAGCGTCATCGTGGACCATGCCCGTAGAGGGGGCATCGGCGCTGGCTTCGTAGCCGTCGACATCCATCGAAAGTCGTCCCCGGGTGACACGACGCGGGCGCACGGGACCCTCTGAACCGGTCTCGGACACCTCACCGTCAACGCGCTGCTCAGAGACGAGCATCAGGGGGGCGACACGCGGGCGCTCGGCGTTCTGCAAGGCACGCGCCGGGCTTTGAACGCTTACCGAAGGGCGCCGCGGACGAACAGGCTCGTCGCTTGCCACTTCTGGGGTCGGTTCGTCTGCCTGTGTCTGATCAGTGGAGCCATCCGGCGATTCCCCCTGTGCCCACTGTGCGCTCTGGTCGGCGGCTGCCGGCTCGGCAGCGGCCGCGTCACCAGCCGTCGTGGTGTCCTCCGCGACAGCCGTATCCCTCATTGCTTCGTCATCCGCCGCAACCTCTTCATCCCCTGCGGAAACAGCGGCCTCAAGGTCCTCCGGGACCAGCTCTTTCTCTACGGCATCAGCGGCCTCGGGCGATGCTTCCTGTACGCTGTGAACGGCTTCATCCAACCACGCCGTCGTGGTCTCTTCGGAGGCCTGCGCAAAGTCTCCCTGCTCGGCTTCTGCCGTCGGAATTTCCTGTGCCATGCCGGCCATCCCAGCTTCAGCCACGGTGTTGTCCGCGTCTGAAGGCTCGGAAGTGTTCGGGCGAACAACAGCGGCAAGATCTTCCCGGTAAGGCTGAACGGCGTCGTCCGGGTTCAGCTTCGGTCGCCCTCCATCCGCCCGGGTAGCCGCGACCGCTGCCTTCAGATGGGCCAGCGCAGAGCGACGGCGGCGCATCTCGGGCCCCGCGAGGCGCGAATTCGTTGCGTCCAGGAGCCGCTCGACACGGCGCTCATCGTCCTGCTCTCCGCCGAGAGCGCGCTCACGCCGATCCGCAGCCGCTTCTGCGCGATCCGCTCGGGCGACCTCACCGGCAATCCGCTGAACGGCGGCGGCAACACTGTCTTGCAGCGAAGCTGAGGCGACATCGACTGGCTCTTCTGCAGCGTCAACCTCGCTCTCTTCCGCTGCCTCGTCGTCAGACGTCGCGGTGGCAAAGGCATCTTCTTCCTCGATCGTTGTGATCTCGGCAGCCTCTGGCGCCTCGATCTCATCGTCGGCAGCGTCGTCAGCCGTCAGAACAGGCTCGGCAGGCTTCGGTGCATCGAGGCCAGCGAGCATCCGCGCCACGGCGGCGTCGACCCCGTTGTCCGCCTTTGCCGGGCTATTGCTGTCGTAATTCGGCTCGTCATGGGCTGCGTCATCAGTCGCCGCGTGACCAGCATCCTCCAGCGCCTGCTCCAGCTCATCCGGGCTACGCGCCGTCTCTTCGTCGAGGGAAAGCGCAGCGACAAGGGCAGCGTCGTCCTCCGCCATGTCGGTTGCATGGGGGTCCTCTGGCACTTGCGCCGCCTCATCGTGATCGACAACCTCGGTTTGTTCGGCGCGCTCGAAGGCTTCGGTGTCCTCGCCGTCCGCTTTGGCGTCGAACTCGATTTCGGCGAGCTCAGCCATCAGATCAGCCTCGAGCTCAGGCGCAAGTTGAGCGCCTTCGACAACGGAGGGCGTATCCTCCTGTACCGAGCCATCATCGGCTTGCATCGCATCTTCTGCGCCAGCGTCTGCGGTGTCGGATCGGGTAGCACCAAACCCCGGAATCGTCGCGCGCAGCGCTGCAGCGAGCCCGGACTTGCGCACCCGGATGACCCGCTCGCGCCCCATCGGGGACTCTTCGGCCATGTCCGCAGCTGCCACCTCTGCAGGGGCTTGGTCTGGCGCGGCATCGCCTTCGTTCGCGGTTTGCGTGGGCTCTGCGTGTGCTTCGGCCTCTTCTGCCTCCCAATTCGGATCAGTCGACGCCTCTTGGGGCTGCGCTTCTTCTACCGTTTCGTCAGCGCTCTGGTCGGCTTCGGCGGCCAGATCATCCTGCTCCGGCGAAGGTTCGATCGCCTGCACCTCTGCGTCGGCCATCTCTGCCACATCCGCATCGGCGATCTCTTCGCCGGCATCTGCGGTGGTGTCGTCACCATCAATTTCAGACGCTCCATCAGCATGTTGAAGACGCTCATCGGAGTCGACCTCCGCGCCCTCCATTTCGAGATCTGCCGCCTCAGGCGCCGCGCCGATGATCTCTTCGGGTGATTCACTCTCCAGATCAGCGTCGTCGGACAGCGTCGGTGCGTCCTCGACGTCATCCTGCGCGCTGACTGCGTCGCCTTCGCCCACTTCGGGGATGCCGTCGTCCTCAGCGAGGGTGCCGCCGCTGGTTTCAACGTCGTCGGACGGCGTCGCGGCTGCGACGTCTTCCTGATCGGCAACCATCGAGCTTGCGGTGTCGCTGTCGGACAGGTCTGCTTTCTCTGCGGCGGTGTCCGGTGCGTCAGAGCCGGTCAGCTGGCGCAATGTCTCCGACATCGTCACCGGTGCTTCGGGGGTCCCTTCGTCTTCGTCGGTCTTGTTTTCTACAGCCGGGCGACGCACGGGAGCCGGAGCGCGGCCCACGACCGCGCGGATTCGGGCAAGGCGCTCGGCAAGGGTCGGGCCCCGGAGTGCAGAACGCGCCGCTGCCATTGCTCCGGCCGTGGGGGCTTCTGCGGGTTCAACTTCCCCGTCCACTGCCTTCGCTACCGTATCAACGCTGTCGTTTGACGTGTCGCCGGCCTCGGCGGTGTCCTCGGTCGACGAGGCTTCTGCCGTGTCGCCAGGCGTTTCGTCCTCATCCGTGGGCGCCTCGGCAGCCGACAGGACCGGGATTTCCTCTGCGGCGGTCTCTCCCGCCTCAGCGCCGTCGTCGGCAAGCTCTGCCTCTGCCTCTGCATCGGAGGCGACGTCGTCGGACATGTCAGGCTCGAACGCGGCGATGTGCATATCCCCTGCACTGCGGGTGTCTTCCTCGTCGGGTTCCTCAAAAGAAACAGGCACTTCCTCTGCCACCACATCTTCCGGGGCCAGCTCTGGGGCTGCGTCAGCGTCTGCAATGACGATGCCGGTGTCGAGGTCAGATGTGTCCTCATCCTCCGAGGTAGTGTCGATCTGGACGTCTGCCGCACTCTCGGGCGCATACCCGGCGGCGTCAACCACAGGGGAGGACAGCTCGGACTGGGTCTCGACCGGCTCGAACCCGGGCGCGATCTCGGGCGCGTCAGGCATCGCATGGGCAGCGGGCGCCTGGGCAGTGGCTTCGTCGCCGAACGGACCAGCAAAACCGCTGTAATCCGGGAAGTCTTCCGCGCGGGTCTCGGGGGCGTGCTCGATCTGGGTGGGAGCGGCGTCCGTTGGGCCGCCGGTATCATCTGCGCTGAACGGGCCCTCGGATGTATCGGCGTCATCCACTGGCGTATCGTCGACCACGACAACGGGCGTCTCCGCTGGCATCTCTGCGACACCGTTGAGCTCGGACGCAGCCCCGATCGGGAGCGCCGCGGCGGCTCCGTTTGTCGCGGGCGTCTCGGCGCGCAACGTGATGCCCGCGTCGCTGACGCTCGCTTCGACACGGCGCCGGATCTCATGCTCTGCGATCCGCTGGAGCATCTCCGCGTCCGGCGTGGGCGGTTCAGCGCCAAAGTACCGATCGTCGGCAGCCAGGTCACGGAAGTATTCGGCAATTGCCTTCATCGCACCGAAGGAGTCGTCAAACCCCTCGAGAGTGCAGGCGAAGGTGCCATACGACACTGTAAGTACTTTGTTCGATCCAACCATCGGTCCGCTCGCTCTTTTCATGCTCAGCAACCCTGATTTACCATGGATTGGTTCGCGATTGAGAACAGAACCAAGAAAACAAGGGTACCATTTCGTGTCAGAAGTATGGTCGGCCAGCCTTGCCGCGCTCTTTCTCCGTTAATGGAGACGATTGTTGAAAGCGCAGCGGGCCTCACTCTTCTGGGCGGGGGGGACTGTTGCACGCGTGACCTTACAGAGGCGTTAAGCCTGGCGCCGGATCTTGTGGCGGCAGATGGCGGCGCGATGCATGCCCTGGCTGCGGGCTACACACCCCGGGCTGTCCTTGGCGACATGGACTCGCTGCCCACTGAAGCGCAGGCGCGGCTGCCGCAGGCAACGTTGCATCGCATCGCGGACCAGGACTCCACGGATTTCGACAAGGTTCTGGCGCGAGTTCGTGGCCCATTTGCGATCGGTGTGGGGTTCCTCGGTCAGCGCGTTGACCACGAATTGGCGAACTTCAACGCGCTCGTCCGGCTGCGCCATCTGCACTGCATTCTGATCGGGCAGAGCGACGTTGTCTTTGCGGCGCCCCGTACGCTTTCGATCCCGCTTGAACCGGGAACGCGGGTGTCGCTGTTCCCCTTGGCGCGGGTCTTGGGCACGTCCGAGGGGCTGCACTGGCCGATTGACGGCTTGGAGATGCGGCCGGACGGCCAGCACGGGACGTCGAATCGTGTGGCCGATGCCGCGCGGACCGTCCGGCTTGGCTTTGACGCGCCCGGCATGCTGATCGTGCTTCCGCGCGCGGCTCTGAGCTCTGCGCTTACCGCGCTCAGGTCGGCGCCGCTCTGGCCAGCGCATTCTCCCGCCAGATGATGTAGAGCCCAGCGCCCATAACCACGCCGATCCCCACCATGGCCAGCCCGTCCGGGAAATGCCCGAAGAACGCGAGCCCGACGAGCACCGCAACGGGAATCTCCAGATACTGGATCGGGGCGAGCGTAGAGGCGGGCGCCACCCGGAGCGCCCAAGTGAGGAAGAGATGCGCCGCCGTGCCAAGCACACCGATGAGGAGGAGCAGGAGCCCCTCGTTTCGGGTGGGCACCGCCAGCCCCAGTTCCGGCGCCTCCGTCAAACCGCCGAGCCCAAGTACCGGCAAGGTCAACACAACCCCCACAACCCCGTTCACAGCCTGCAGCTCGAGCGGCGCAATTTGCTGGGAGATCCGCCGCGTGACAAGCATGAACGCCGTGAAGATCACGGCAACCGCGACCGGGAGCAACGCCACGGCGCCAACATCGGCAAAGGAGGGCTTCAGAATGAGAAGAGTTCCCACGAAGCCCACGCAGCATGCCAGGAGCCTTCGGTGGCCGACCTCTTCGCCGAGCCAAAGCGCCCCCGCGAGCAAGACAAAGAACGGCATCACGTAAGCGATGGCGATGGCGTCCGCGAGCGGAAGGTAGCGTAGCGCGAGGAACATCAGCCCGAGCCCGCAGAGATGCAGCGCGGTGCGCAGGATCACCATCGGCCAAAGCCCCGTGGGCACGGCAAGCGACAAGCCAAGCGCGAGTGTCAGCGGCACAAGCAGAAGCGCCTGGATGGCGTAACGCACCGCGACGACCATGGCCAAGGGCAGCGCGTCGCCCAGAAGCTTGACGATGGCATCACCGACGGGCGCGCCGATGCAAAACCCCAGCATCAGCAGGATGCCGAGCGCCGGCTTGTCGGTGCGCGTGATGGTCTCGATTGCCATGGTGCGGTTGTGGCATATCGGGCGTGAGAGCGACAGACGACCGGCGGCAGGAGCACAGGCCACCGCCGCCGGGCCCACCGGTGGCCCCGCTCAGACCCTGTCCGGCCGGCTGCGCTTTACGCTGGCAGCGGATTTTGCCTTCGCCGCGACAGCGGGTGCGGCCTGACGCAACTTTTCCAAGCGCGCCTTGAGCCGCCCCTTCCGGCGATTCTGATAGGCCGTGATCACGGGCAGCGCGAGCAGGTAGAAGATGGTCGCAACGATAATCCCGGGCACGAGGCCACCGACGAAATAGGGAAAGAACACGTCGTCATAGAACGCGGCAAGACCGTCCCAATGGGCGGTCTCGGACGTGAAAATCGACCTGGCATTGTGCCAAAGCTCGGAAAAGGCAGTCGCAAACTTCTCGCCAAGACGTCCTTCGCCGGTAGCCGTGAAGGTTCCCCCCAGCATCCAGTTTCCGAGCCGGAGCGATAGCGCCGCAATGATCGGAAACGTGATCGGGTTGCCGAAGAAGGTCGCCAGCAAGGCGGCCACGATATTGCCGCGCATCGCCTTGGCTAGGATGGCCGAGAAGACGAAGTGCAGGCCGTAGAGCGGCGTGAACGAGATGAACACACCAGCCCAGATCCCGCGAGCGATCCGCTCCGGGCTATCTGGAAGGCGGCGCAGCCGGTGTTGCACGTATTGTGCAGCACGGCCCCAGCCCCCGCGGGGCCACAGGCTCTCGGCGAACGTGCGTAGCCAGCTTCTCTTGTCACGGCGCTTGAAGACCAATGCGCTCGTCCTCTGGTGGCGCGCCCAGGCCGGGGCGGGCCATGTGCGCTCAGGGCTCCTCTGTGGCCCCTTCTGTTTCTTTTAGGCGCCCTAGGCCTGGCGGGGCCACGGCATCGGCGTCTTCGCCGGCCTCGGGCGCCGAACGCCGCACCCGTTTGCATTCGGCCACGTCGTTCTCGGCATCCAGTGCTGTCATCACCATATGGAGGTGTTCGACATCACGTAGGTCAACATCAACACGAAGCCGGTAAAAATCTGGCTTTCGATCGACAAATTCCAGATCGGAGATGTTCGCTTTCTGCTCGCCGATCAAGGTGCAAATACGTCCCAGCACCCCGGCATCATTTGAAATCACGATGCCGAGAGACACAGAGTAGACCGCCGGATGCAGCCCGGAGTGCCAATGCAGGTCGACCCAGCGCTCCGTCTGATCCTCCAGGGCCGCCAGCGTCGGACAGTCGATCGCATGCACGACGACCCCCTTTCCCCGGTACGTGATCCCGACGATTCGCTCTCCGGGAAGCGGCTGGCAGCAGAGGCCGCGCTGGGGCTGCTGATCAGGTGCCAGACCAAGGACAGCGCGGCTCGGCGCGACCTCTTCGCCCTTGCGGGATTGGTCGGGATAGAGCGCCTCGACCACCTCGCGCGCGCTTGTCTCCGCGGATCCGAGCCGCGCCAGGAGTTCTTCGTGGCCGTTGACACCGAGCTGCTTGGCGGCCGTTGCGAGCGCCTTGTCAGACACCTTGCGGCCCAGATGCTCGAACGCGACACGGGCAAGCTCGCGCCCCAGCTTGATGAAGCGTTCCCGGTTTTCTTCGCGCAGCGACCGCCGGATCGCCGCCTTGGCCCGCCCCGTCACCACGATCTCCAGCCATGTGGCCTGTGGCCGCTGTCCTTCGGCTGTCACGATTTCGACGGACTGGCCGTTCTTGAGGCGCGTCCAGAGCGGAACGCGCATTCCATCGACCTTTGCGCCCACGCAACTGTCACCGATTCGGGTGTGGATCGCGTAGGCGTAATCGAGCGGTGTGGCCCCCTTCGGCAACTGCACCACGTCGCCCTTGGGCGTGAAGCAGAACACCTGATCGGAATACATCTCGAGCTTGACGTGCTCGAGGAACTCTTCGGTATCGGCCTCGTCGAAGCGCTCCTTGAGCTGCGTGATCCACTTTGCCGGATCAACGGCAAAGGGATTGTGTGCGCGCTCCCCGTCCCTGTAGGACCAGTGCGCCGCCACGCCGGCTTCGGCGACCTCGTGCATAGCGCGGGTGCGGATCTGCACCTCGACGCGCTTGCCATCCCGCCCGGAGACGGTCGTATGGATCGACCGGTAGCCGTTGGATTTGGGCTGGCTGATGTAATCCTTGAAGCGCCCGGGCACCGCTTTCCAGCGCTGGTGGATCGCACCAAGGACGCGGTAGCACTCCTGTTCTTCCTCCACGATCACGCGGAAACCGTAGATGTCCGACAGGCGCGAAAAGGTCAGCTCCTTTTCCTGCATCTTCCGCCAGATCGAGTAGGGCCGCTTGGCGCGCCCGAAGACCGCAGCCTTGATCCCGACCTTCTGAAGCTCGGAGCGGATGTCCGAGGTGATCTTGTCCACGACATCGCCGGTTTCGCGCTGCAGGCTGACGAAGCGCCGCATGATCGAGAGCCGGCCATCGGGATTGAGCACCTGAAACGCGAGATCCTCGAGCTCGTCACGCATCCACTGCATGCCCATCCGGCCTGCAAGGGGGGCATAGATGTCCATCGTCTCGCGGCTCTTCTGGACCTGCTTGTCCGGACGCTGGTGCCGAATCGTGCGCATGTTGTGAAGGCGGTCGGCCAGCTTCACGAGGATCACGCGCAGATCCTCCGACATCGCCATGAAAAGTTTGCGGAAGTTCTCGGCCTGCTTGGTTTCCGACGAGGCCAGCTGCAAGTTGGTCAGTTTGGTCACGCCGTCGACGAGCCGGGCGATCTCGTCTCCGAACTGGCCTGCAATGTCGCTGTAGCGGGCGCGCGTGTCCTCCACTGTGTCGTGGAGCAGCGCCGTGATGATCGTATCGTCGTCGAGCCGCATTTGCGCCAGGATCCCGGCAACGGCCACCGGATGGCTGAAATACGGCTCGCCGGAGTGGCGGAATTGCCCCTCGTGCATACGCTCGCCAAAGTCATACGCCGCGCGAATGCGGGCAACGTCCGTGCCCGGATTGTAGACGGAGACCAGAGAAATCAGGTCATCCGCCTGCGTGATGTGTGCGATTTCGCGCGCGGATGCTGTATCCGGAGCCACCGGAGTGGAGGGCGCTAGCCGGGGGCTAGCGCTGCTCCTGAGCTTCCATCAGTTGACGGAGCAGCATCTCTTCGGACAGGTCGTCATCGGCAGGGCGATCCGGCGTCTCGGCGCCCATGAGCAGAGCCATGGAGTCTTCCTCAGGCTCATCGACTTCGATCTGCGTCTGGTTCGCCTCGATCATGCGCTCGCGCAGCCCGTCGGCTTGCTGGGTCTCTTCGGCGATCTCACGCAGAGCCACGACGGGGTTCTTGTCGTTGTCGCGGTCGACCGTGATCGCGCTGCCGGCGCTCACTTCGCGCGCACGATGCGCGGCGAGCATCACGAGCTCGAAACGGTTCGGGACTTTGTCGACGCAATCTTCGACAGTGACGCGGGCCATAGCTACCTCCGGCGGAAAGAAAACGTCAGATAGCGTGCAGAATGTGGTATTGCAAGCCATGTGTCCGGGGAACGCCAATGCGAGCCGGTGCTTTCCCTTGGGATAAGAACGCACAGATCTGCGCATCGCTGCACCCGAACTGTGCATCAGGGCACCAAAAACTTGGGCTTGGCGGATTGGCGCCCAGTCACAGGTAGGCGAATGTAACGAACTTGTGACGACCCTCGCCCTGCGCGACGCAATTGGGGCCGTTCACGAGCGGAGCGTGGCGCACCACTCAACCACCACTCAGCGCCCCGCACCTGCATTGAAAGGGGTAATTTATGTTCTACCGCGACGAGCGACTTGCGCTCTTCATCGACGGTTCGAATCTCTACGCGGCAGCCAAGTCGCTTGGTTTCGACATCGACTACAAGCTCTTGCGCGCGGAATTCATGCGCCGTGGCAAGCTCCTGCGCGCCTTCTATTACACCGCGCTCCTGGAAAACGACGAGTACTCGCCGATTCGACCACTCGTGGATTGGCTGCACTATAACGGCTACGCGATGGTCACGAAGCCAGCCAAGGAATTCACCGACAGCCAGGGCCGCCGCAAGGTGAAGGGCAACATGGATATCGAGCTCGCCGTCGATGCCATGGAGCTGGCGCCGCATGTCGAGCACATCGTCCTCTTTTCGGGCGATGGTGATTTCCGTCCTCTCGTGGAGAGCCTGCAGCGCCAGGGCGTACGCGTCTCGGTGTGTTCGACGATCCGCAGCCAGCCTCCGATGATCGCCGACGAACTCCGCCGCCAGGCCGACAACTTCATCGAACTCGACGAGCTGCGAGACGTAATCGGGCGCCCGCCACGCGAACCGCGCGACGATCGCCACGAGCAAGCGCGACAGGTCGAAGAAGAAGACGCCAACTAGGCCACACAGCCCAGCGCACTCGATACCCGCCGGGCGTGCGCGCCCATGTGAGGCTGGCGCACTTTCCGTGCCCCTACACGCCCGTCGGGGCCGCTTGGCGGGGTGGGGGCCAGCCCGTGGCGCGCCCGCCGCGTGCCAGAGCAGGGTGAGATCACTAGCGGCACCTGCCCGCTCACGGGCACGCCCTTTCGGGTGTGTCCCCGTGCCGCGTGACCAGTAGAAGCGCGTACCCAGCCCAGGTTACTGCCCGAGGGAAGCGCTGCCGCGGTCGGCGCCCCTCCAATTGCGACGCGTTCTCGGCCAGCGTGCAGGGGTGTCGCGCCCGCGCTCGCGGCGCTGGACGCCCGCACCGCCTGGGATTACGGTGCGCGCCAAGGAGACTGCTGATGACACTACCCGATCTGACCATCTATCTTGCCGCGCCGCGCGGATTTTGCGCCGGTGTCGACCGTGCCATCAAAATCGTCGAGATGGCGCTCGAGAAGTGGGGCGCCCCCGTCTACGTGCGCCACGAGATCGTGCACAACAAGTTCGTCGTTGACGGCTTGCGCAACCAGGGCGCTGTCTTCGTCGAGGAGCTCGACGAGTGCCCCGAGGACCGCCCCGTCATCTTCTCGGCTCACGGTGTTCCCAAGGCCGTCCCTGCCGAAGCGGCGCGGCGCGAGATGATCTACGTCGATGCAACATGCCCCCTCGTGAGCAAGGTGCATATCGAAGCCGCGCGCCATGCCGAAAACGGCCTCCAGATCGTGATGATCGGACATGCCGGGCACCCCGAAACCGTCGGGACAATGGGCCAATTGCCCGAGGGGGACGTCTTGCTGGTGGAGACCGTCGCCGACGTGGCAAAGCTCGACGTGCGCGACCCCGAGCGCCTCGCCTACGTGACCCAGACAACGCTCTCGGTCGACGATACGGCGGATGTTGTGGCCGCACTACAAGACAAGTTTCCCGCAATTGTCGGCCCGCACAAGGAAGACATCTGCTACGCTACGACCAACCGGCAGGAGGCCGTCAAGGCCATGGCCCCCAAGGTCGAGGCGATGCTTGTCGTCGGTGCACCGAACTCCTCGAACTCGCGCCGTCTGGTCGAGGTCGGTGCCCGTGCCGGATGCGGGTACGCCCAGCTTGTGCAACGCGCCGCCGACATCGACTGGCGGGCACTCAACGGGATCTCGACCCTTGGCCTTACCGCGGGCGCCTCTGCCCCTGAAGAACTGGTGGAAGAGGTGATCGACGCATTCCGCACGCATTATTCGGTTACGGTCGAGCTTGTCGAAACCGCGCGCGAGAACGTGGAGTTCAAGGTGCCCCGCGTCCTGCGCGAGCCGGTGCAAGCGTGATCAGCGCGCAGTTTCTGGTCACAGCCCTCGTAGTGGTCCTCGCGCCGGGCACGGGCGTCATTTACACGCTGGCGATCGCGCTCGGCCGGGGCCGACGCGCAGCACACTGGGCTGCTCTGGGCTGCACCATCGGGATCCTTCCCCACCTCGCCGCCGCGATCCTCGGAGTTGCCGCTATCCTGCATGGCTCCGCCCTCCTCTACCAGGTCGTGAAATTCGCCGGTGTCGGCTACCTTCTCTGGCTTGCCTGGCAATCGCTCAAGTCAGACGGCGCCCTGGCGATCAGGGCTGACCCCGGCAACACCGCGCCGTGGCCGATCATCCGGCGCGGCGCGCTCATCAACATCCTGAACCCGAAACTCTCGATCTTCTTTCTGGCGCTGCTGCCCCCATTTCTCTCGGGTGCCCCGGAAACAGCGACGGCTGAGATGATCGGCCTCGGCGCCATTTTCATGGCCCTCACCTTTGTCGTCTTCATCGGCTACGGCGCCTTCGCAGCCGCCGCGCGCGATGCCGTCCTTTCCTCGGAGCGTGCCATGCGCTGGATCAACCGAAGCCTTGCAGGCCTCTTTGCGCTTCTTGCCGGGCGGCTTGCCCTTGAAAGGGCCTGACGGGCGCGCGGCCCCCGGGAAGGTTCTGATGTTCCAACTCTCAGCTGTCCCCCGCTCCGCCCTGTGGCTCGGTTTTGCCGGGCTCCTGCCGTTCTTCTGGGGGGTCGGGACCCACTACGTCCCCGCGATCCACGACCTGACGATGAACACGGTCGGGCCACGCTACGTCGCGCCCTTCGTTCTGCTGAATTACGGCCAGATCATTCTTGCCTTCATGTCGGGCGTGATCTGGGGGTTTGCAGCCCGCGCGGCGGGCGGCGTGCAGGCGCTCGGCTTTGCCCTCTCCGTAATTCCCGCGCTCTGGGCGTTCTTCTTCGTCGGCGGCGGGCCAACTTCCGCCGCCATCTACCTGATGACGGGCTTCATCGGGCTCCTGATGATCGACGCTTTCTTCTGGCGCCACGGGCTCACACCGCCGTGGTGGATGGCGCTGCGCATCCCCCTGACGGCGTGCGTCTGCGCCTGTCTCGCCATCCCCGCCTTCCTCTCATGACGTCGGACCGGGAAACTCTGGCACTCTACTCCGCCCGGGCGGCGGATTACGCGGCCGAGGTCACAGAGCCAGAGCCGTCCGAACGTCTGCTTGCCTACATCGCAGCACTCCCGCCGGGTGCCCGCGTGCTCGATCTTGGCTGTGGCCCGGGCAACTCCGCCGCCGCAATGGCCCGCGCCGGGCTGGACGTCGACGCGCTCGATGCCGCCGAAGGGATGGTGCGCGTGGCGCGCGAGCGCTTCGGGATCCCCGCCGTGCTCGGAGCCTTCGAAGACATCGACACGACCCGCGCCTACCACGGGATCTGGGCCAACTTCTCGCTCCTGCACGCGCCCCGCGCGGAGATGCCCGCCCACCTTGCGCGCCTGCACGCCGCGCTGGGGCAGGAGGGCCTCCTCCACATCGGGCTCAAGACGGGCACAGGTGAACGGCGCGACAGCCTCGGCCGCCTCTACACCTACTACACCGACGCCGAGATCTCTGCCCTCCTCGAACAAGCCGGTTTCCAGATCGAACTGCGCGACACCGGGCGGGAGGTCGGGTTCGATGGAATCGACGCCGACTGGATCGTGCTCTGGGCGCGCCGAACCTGACCCGGGCCGGCTCCCACTCCCCCACGATCGGCACGTTCGCACGTCACCTCCCAACATAGGCCCGTCGGTCTCCTTCGTTCGCGCAATGCCGCTTGCGCCCCGCGCGTGCCTCCCCTACCCCACGGCCATGGTCACGCTCACTGCCTTCACCGATGGCGCCTGCTCGGGCAATCCCGGCCCCGGTGGCTGGGGTGTCCTGCTGCAAGCCCATGACGGCGACAGCCTCGTCAAGGAACGGGAGCTGAGCGGCGGCGAGCCCGAGACGACCAACAACAGGATGGAGCTTCTCGCCGCGATCTCTGCCCTCGAAAGCCTGACGCGCGCCTCCCAGATCACCATCGTCACCGATAGCGCCTACGTGAAAAACGGCGTCACCGGATGGATCCACGGCTGGAAACGCAACGGCTGGCGCACGGCCTCAAAGAAGCCGGTAAAAAACGAAGATCTCTGGCGCCGTATCGACACCGCCCAGGCCCGCCACACAGTCACATGGGAATGGGTCAAGGGCCACGCAGGCCACCCCGAAAACGAACGCGCTGACGCCCTCGCACGCGCCGGCATGGCCCCCTTCAAGGCCTGACAGCGCACGCCACCCGCACGCGCCGCAGCCGACAAGCCGACAAGCCGAGACGGCCCCAAAAAACACGAAAAGGCGCCCTCGAACTGAGCGCGCCTCTTCATCTTGGTCCAAGTACCTTCGCCGAAGGCACGGCGCTCCCGCGCCGCCCGCGTTACACGAAGAACTGGGCGCCGTTGGCAGAGATCGTCGAGCCATTGATGAACCCGGCGTCATCCGACGCCAGGAAACTCACGCAGCGCGCGATCTCGTCCGGCTCGCCGAGGCGGCCCGCAGGGATGCCACCGATGATCTTGTCGCGGATCGACTCGTCGATCGCCATCACCATCTCCGTCGCGATGTAGCCCGGGCAGATCGCATTGGCGGTGATCCCCGCGCGGGCGCCTTCCTGCGCCAGGGACTTCACGATGCCCAGGTCGCCCGCCTTCGTCGCGGCGTAGTTCACCTGGCCGAACTGCCCCTTCTGGCCGTTGACAGACGAGATCACGATCACGCGGCCAAACTTGCGCTCGCGCATCCCCGGCCAGACCGGGTGCACCGTGTTGAACACGCCCGTGAGGTTGGTGTCGATCACCTCCTGCCACTGTTCGGGCGTCATCCGGTGGAACGGCGCGTCGCGCGTGATGCCCGCATTGGCGACGACGATGTCGATCGGGCCGAGATCGGCCTCCACCTGCGCGATCCCCGCCTTCGAGGATTCGTAGTCACCGACGTTCCACTTGTAGGTCTTGATGCCTGTGGCCTCGGAGAAAGCCGCCGCCTTCTCGTCGTTCCCGGCGTAGGTCGCCGCCACTTCGCAGCCATCGGCCTTCAGCGCCTTGGAGATCGCTTCGCCGATGCCCCGGCTCCCCCCGGTGACGAGTGCAACTCGTGCCATGATAGTCCCTCTTTCGTCTTGTTGTGGAATGTCGTGCAGGGGGGCGGGCCAAACCCGCCCCTCCGGTTCAGCCCGGGATCAGTCGCGCTCGACGCAGAGCGCCACGCCCATGCCCCCGCCGATGCAGAGCGTCGCGAGGCCCTTCTTGGCGTCGCGGCGCTTCATCTCGAACAGGAGCGTGTTCAGAACGCGCGCGCCCGAAGCACCGATCGGGTGGCCAATGGCGATGGCGCCACCGTTCACGTTCACGATCTCCGGGTCCCAGCCCATGTCCTTGTTCACCGCACAGGCCTGCGCGGCGAAGGCTTCGTTGGCTTCCACGAGGTCGAGATCCTCGACCTTCCAGCCCGCCTTCTCGAGCGCCTTGCGTGACGCATAGATCGGGCCGACGCCCATGATCGACGGATCGAGGCCAGCGGTGGCGTAGGACGCGATGCGCGCCAAGGGCTCGATCCCGCGCTTTTCGGCGTTCTCGGCGCTCATCAGCAGCACACCCGCCGCGCCGTCATTGAGGCCCGACGCGTTGGCGGCTGTCACCGAGCCGTCTTTCATGAAGGCCGGGCGCAGCTTCTGCATGGCGTCGATCGTGGCGCCGTGGCGAATATACTCGTCGGCGTCGACGGTGATGTCGCCCTTGCGGTGCTTGATCGTGAAGGGAATGATCTCGTCGGCGAACTTGCCCGCCTTCTGAGCCGCCTCGGCCTTGTTCTGCGAGGCCACGGCGAATTCGTCCTGCTGGTCGCGGCTGATCTGCCACTTCTCGGCGACGTTCTCGGCCGTCTGACCCATGTGGTAGCCGTTGAACGCGTCCCACAGGCCATCGCGGATCATCGTGTCGATGTACTTCATGTCACCCATCTTGTGCCCGGCGCGCATGGTTGCGGCGTGGGGGCTGAGGGACATGTTCTCCTGGCCACCGGCTGCCACGATATCGGCGTCGCCAAGCTGGATGTGCTGGGCGCCGAGCGCCACGGCCCGCAGGCCGGAACCACAGACCTGGTTGATGCCCCAGGCCGCGCTTTCCTGCGGCAGGCCCGCATTGATATGCGCCTGGCGTGCGGGGTTTTGCCCCTGAGCAGCGGTCAGGACCTGCCCGAGGATCGTCTCGGACACCTCTGCCTTGTCGACGCCAGCCCGCTCGACCACGGCCTCGAGCATGGCAGCGCCGAGGTCGTGTGCGGGCGTATTGGCGAAAGATCCCAGGAAGCTGCCGACGGCGGTGCGTCCGGCAGAGGCGATGACGACATTGGTCATGAGTGCTCCTTTACGTTGACCGATCAGGAGCCCAAGCGCGCCCGGCTGCGGGCCGCGAAGTCCCCCCGGCATCGCACGCCTGATAGGCATGGCGGTGCCGGGGATGCAACGGACAGGGTGTCCCACCCGCGCCGCGCGTCGGCAGGATTGCGTTTGCCGGCCTCTCGATCTCGCTAGAGCAAGCCGTCGGGCATCTTCTGTTCGGCGGCCGTGTTGGCGCGGCGGAAGACGAGCGTGACGAGCGTCGAGATGATCACGATGAACAGCGAATAAAGCACCGGCACCGCCATGTAGGATTGCGCCTGCTCACCCGCAAAGGTGAAGGCGATGATCGCCACCGCCAGCGGGCCGTTCTGAATTCCGGTTTCCAGCGCGACCGTGCGGGCATTGCGCGGATGCAGGCGCAGGGCCCGCGCGAAGAGGTAGCCAACCGTGATCCCGACAAGGCCCAGAAGCACCGACGCCAGGTAGGTCGCCGATGTCGTCTCGAGCAGGAACTGCCAGTTCCGCGGAATCCAGCTCACGATGAGGAACACGATAAAGAAGAGCGCCAGCGCCGAGCCAAAGAACTCTGTCACCGCGCCGACGTTGGCGCTGATGCGCCGCAGGATCATTCCGATGCCGACCGGCACCAGCAAAAGGATCAGCGTCGCGATGATGTTTTCGCGCGGGATGTCCAGATCGAGCGCCGTGGCGTAGATCAGGAGCACGATGGGGATCAGGATCACACCCGCGACCGTCGACGTCACCGTCATCAGGACCGACAGCGCAAGATTGCCCTTCGAGAAATACGTGAAGATGTTGGAGGTCGTGCCGCCCGGCATGCACGCCATGATGAGGATGCCGACGGCGATCGCGTCGGGCACCGTCAGCAGTGTTGCTAGCAGGAACCCGATGAACGGCATGAACCCGTATTGCGAGATCACGCCGATGGCGAGGCCATAGGGGCGCCTGAGCGCGAGGTAGAAATCCCGAGGCGTGAGCGACGCGCCCATCCCGAGCATGATCACGAAGATCATCAGCGCCAGAAGCGCCTGTTCGAATGCTCCAACCATGTTGCCCTACCCCTGCGCCTGCTCTTGGTTGCGCAAATCCTTCCGGAGGATCTTGCCCACGTTCGACTTTGGCAGGTCGCTGCGGAACTCCACCCGTTTGGGGACCTTGTAGGCCGTCATGTGCGCCTTGCAGTGCGCGCGGATGTCGGCCTCCGACAGGCTCTCGTCGCGCTTCACCACAAAGGCTTTCACGGCCTCACCGGATTCTGCGTCCGGCACCCCGATCACCGCCGATTCCAGGATGCCGGGATGCGTCGCCAGGCAATCCTCGACCTCGTTGGGGTAGACGTTGAAACCTGAGACAAGGACCATGTCCTTCTTGCGGTCGACGATGGAGAAGTAGCCGTCTGGCGACATCACACCGACATCGCCGGTCAGGAACCAGCCATCCCTGAGAACCTGCGCGGTCTCCTCCGGCTTGTTCCAGTACCCCTTCATGATCTGCGGCCCGCGGGCTGCAATTTCGCCCGGCTCTCCGACCGGAACGGGCTCGCCGTCCATGTCGACGCACGCCATCTCGGTCGAGGGAACCGGAATGCCGATGGACCCGTCCCGTGTCTTGCCGACCGGATTGAACGACAGGACCGGCGACGTTTCAGTCAGCCCATAGCCTTGCAGGACGGGCCGCTGGGTCAGCGCTTCCCAGCGCTCGGCCACGCTCGCTTGCAGGGCCATGCCGCCGGCAGCCGCGTACTTCAGGTGCTTTGGCGGTGTATCCTGAAACCAGACTTCGTTGCATAGCCCGTTGAAAAGGGTGTTCACGCCGCTCATCCAGGTGATCTTGTAGTTCTCGAACGCGCGCTTGAGGTTGCTCAGGGGGCGTGGGTTCGGGATCAGGATGTTGTGCGCGCCGTACCAGTAGAACCCAAGCAAGTTCACCGTGAACGCGAGGATATGGTACATAGGCAGGGCCGTCAGCGCGACTTCCTCACCCCGGCGCACGGCGCCGAGCAGCTCCATCGTCTGCTCCATGTTCACGATCAGGTTTGCGTGGCTCAGCATCGCGCCTTTCGACACGCCCGTCGTTCCCCCGGTATATTGCAGGCACGCTGTGTCGTCCGGGCTCATCCCCTGCCGGTACTCATCCACCGCGATCTTTTCGGCGGCACGGTGCCTGCGCCCGGCGTCCAGCGCATCCGGCAGCCGGATATGCGCCAGCTCGATCGGCTTGACGCTCTGGTCCCAGTGCCTTTGCACGAGGCCGACGATCCAGCGGGGCAGGCCGGGGAAGAACTCCGCCACCCGCGTTACGATCACGTTGGGGACAGGGTGGCCGCGCGTCGCCTCGGGCACCTTGTCGGCGAACATGTCAACGATCACGAGGGCGTGCGGCTCGGCATCGCTGAACAGGCGCGCCATTTCCTCGGCAGTGTAGAGGGGATTGACGTTCACCAGAACGCAGCCCGCCTTGAGAATGCCAAACGCAGCGACGGGGTAGCTGAGACAGTTGGGCATCTGCACCGCAACCCTGTCTCCAGGGCCGAGCCCCGCCACCTCGCGCAGATAGACCGCGAAGGCATCTGACATCTCGTCGACCTGGGTAAAGGTCAGGGTGCCGTTCATTCCGTTCGGCAAACAGGTCGTCAGGGCCGGCGCCCCGCCATAGGCTTCCGCCGAAGCCCGGACGAGATCACCGATGGTCCTATAGGATACTGACTCGATTTCCGGCCGCACATCAGGGCCGTAGAATGCCTGCCACGGACGATCTTCGCGCATCTTGGCCCTCCCCCTCTTTCTTTGCGCGTTAGAACGCATTCAGAGCCGATGCGGAAGGCTCCTCATCCGGATCTGACGGAACGTTCCATATTGGTCAGGGCGGTCGATCCGAACACCGGGTGACTGGATCGAAGCGGGGAGCATGCGCGCACGGCGCTCATCGAAAGCGGAAGCCGTTCCCCGAGGCAGCCCCGGCGAGGGCGAAATTGGTGCCGATCCCACGCGTCCGTTGGGACATCGCGACAGGCAAGCCGGTTGCTCGCCCCACTGCGGCACAGGCTGGCTCTGCTGCCCCCGCGCGGCTTCACGCTCTGAGCGCAGGACAGGTGGCAATCGCACGCCAGAGGGGCCCTGCCACGTGCGCAAGGGCTGCCCGGGAGCATCTGCGCACGGGCCATCCCCCTTGCACCTCGGCGCCCGTCCCCGGATACCGGGGCAAGGATTTGAACGCAGGAGCACTGGAGCGATGCGAGCGGCCCTTCGCGCTATTGTCGGTACAATCGTGGGCATGGCCGCGGTGATGAGCCACGCTGTCGTGTGGGCCAGCGATCTGACCGTCTTTGCCGCAGCCTCCACCGGGACGGCGATGTCGGAGATTGCCACCTCGTGGGAGGCCGAAACCGGGCAACGGATCGTCCTGTCGCTTGCGGGCACCTCCGCCCTTGCCCGCCAGATCGAGGCTGGCGCCCCCGCCGACATCCTGTTGTCTGCGAGCGCGGACTGGATGGACCATCTCGAAGCGCGCGGGATCCTCACACCGGGCTCAAGGCGCGCTTTGCTGGGCAACAGCCTCGTGGTGGTCGGCCCGCACGGGGCGCCCGAGCTTGAGCTGACGCCCGGAGCCCTCTCGGAACGCGTGGGCAACGGGCGCCTCGCTGTCGCGCTCGTCGACGCTGTCCCTGCCGGCATCTACGCCAAGGCGGCCCTTCAGTCGCTCGGCCTCTGGGACGGGGTGGCGCACAGGGTCGCGCAGGCGGACAATGTCCGCGCGGCACTCGCCCTTGTGGCAATCGGCGCGGCACCGCTGGGGATCGTCTACGCCAGCGATGCTGGCGCCGAGCCTCGGGTATCGATCGTGGCGCGCATTCCAACGGAGAGCCATCCCGAGATCATCTATCCCGTCGCGGCGATCTCTGATGGAAAGGCTGGCGCCGTGCGCGCCTTTCTTGAGTACCTGCAAAGCCACGACGCCCGCGAAGCCTTCGCGCGTCACGGCTTTCGCGTGCTCGGAGCGGAGTAGGCGATGCTCGATTGGCTCGGTCCGAATGAATGGCAGGCCGTGCGCCTTTCGATGCGCGTCTCTCTCGTTGCGACGCTTGCAAGCCTGCCGATTGGCCTCTTTGTTGCCTATGCACTCGCGCGGTGGGACTTCACCGGCAAGCAGCTTCTGAACGGGCTTGTCCACCTGCCGCTAATCCTGCCACCCGTTGTGACAGGCTACCTGCTGCTCCTTGCGTTCGGGCCGCAAGGGCCGGGCGGGCGGGTGCTGGAAGCCGTTGGCTTGCCCATCGCCTTTCGCTGGACAGGTGCCGCTGTTGCGGCAGCTGTGATGGCCTTCCCACTGATGGTGCGCGCGATGCGGCTTTCGATCGAGGCGGTGGACCCCAAGCTGGAAGAGGCCGCCGCCACCCTCGGCGCCTCGCGGATCTGGATCTTCGTCACGATCACGCTGCCGCTTGTCCTGCCCGGGATCCTCGCCGGTGCGATCCTCGCTTTCGCCAAGGCGATGGGTGAATTTGGAGCGACGATCACGTTCGTGTCCAACATCCCGGGCCAGACCCAAACCATCCCGTCGGCGATCTACGCCTTCCTTCAGGTCCCGGGGGGAGAAAGCGCGGCGCTGAAGCTCGTCGCCGTGTCGATCGTCGTGGCGCTCGGCGCGCTTCTCGTGTCAGAGGTGCTGGCCCGCCGGGTCTCTGCGCGCGGGGCACAGGGGTGATACTGCCATGAGCCTCACCGTCGCGCTGCATCACCAACAGGGGGACTTCGAGCTCGACGTGTCTTTCGAAGCGCCGCCCGGAGTTACTGTCCTGTTCGGGCGGTCGGGCTCGGGAAAGACGTCGATCATCAACGCCGTGGCCGGGTTGCTCCGGCCGCGCGCGGGCCGGATCACCGTCGACGGGCGCGTGCTCTTCGACGTCGAGCATGGCATCGACGTGCCCTCACACAAGCGGCGGCTGGGCTACATCTTCCAGGAGGGGCGGCTTTTTCCGCATATGTCCGTGCACCGCAACCTGACCTACGGCGCGCGGTTCGCACCTCCCGGTGACGGGCCGACACTGGACGCGGTGGTGGCGCTGCTGGGCCTGTCCGGCCTGCTTGAGCGCAAACCCATCGGGCTTTCGGGTGGTGAGCGCGCCCGCGTTGCCATCGGCCGCGCCTTGCTCGCCCGCCCGGAGATGCTGCTGGCCGACGAGCCGCTGGCCTCCCTCGACGAGGCCCGCAAGGCAGAGATCCTGCCGTATTTCGAGCTCCTGTCGAGCGAAATGGCGGTGCCGATCCTCTATGTCAGCCACACCCCGTCCGAGGTGGCGCGCCTCGCGACAACGGTAATCGCGCTTGAAAACGGGCGCGTTCTGCGCGCCGGCCCGGCGGGCGAGGTGCTGGCCGATGCCCGCGTGACCCCGCTCGGCGCAAAGGAAGCCGGCGCAATGATCGAGGTACGGGTGTTGCGCCACCACGACGACGGGCTGACCGAGCTCGACGCGGGCGGCACACCGCTCTTCGTTCCGCGCGTGTCTGCCACACCGGGCGAGCCCTTGCGGGTGCGCTTGCCCGCTCAGGATGTGATCCTCGCCGCGACACGGCCCGAAGGGCTCTCGGCGCTCAACATCCTGCCAGCCCGCGTGCTGCGCGTCGAAGAGGGAACAGGCCACGACGCGCTCGTGTCGCTCGAAACGCCGGGCGGGCGGATCCTGTCGCGCGTCACACGCCGGTCCGCCGCGGCAATGGACCTGACCGAAGGGCGCTCGGTGTTTGCAGTGGTGAAATCCGTGGCCGTGACACCCAGGTGACCCGGCAAAGCCAGTGTGAGGGCCCGCCATGCCCTGCGCCGATGCGCGTCCGGACAGGTGGCACGCCCTGCCTCGCGCCCCGCGCGGCGCCCATGGCCAGAGCTACCCGATCAGCTCGAACTTCGTCACATCGACCATCCCCCTGTCCGTGATCTTCAGCGCGGGAATGACAGGAAGGGCAAGGAAAGCGAGTTGCAGAAACGGCTCTTCGAGGCCGATGCCAAGAGCGCGCGCCGCGCAGCGCAGGTCTTCCAGACGGTCTCGCACCTCCTCGAACGGCGCGAGGCTCATGAGACCGGCGACCGGCAACGCAAGCTCCGCCAGAACCTCCCCGTCACGCACGACGACAAAGCCCCCTTCGATCTCCGACAGGCGATTGGCCGCCACGGCCATGTCGCCGTAATCCGCGCCGACACAGACGATGTTGTGGTGATCGTGGCAGACCGTCGACGCCACGGCACCCGCCTGCATCCCAAACCCGCGCACGAATCCGGTGGCGATGTTTCCGTTCTTGCCGTGGCGCTCGACGACAGCGATACGCATCAGATCGCGGGCGGTGTCGGGATGCTTGTCACCGTCGACCACGGGGATCTCTTCGCGCAGGTGATCGGTCAGGATCTGGCCCTCGCGAATACCGATAACGTCGGTCTCCACCCGGTTGGACGGCGTTCGGAAATCCGCAGCCGTGACCTGCGGCGCCGCGACAGACGCCCGCCCCACAACCGGCACATCGCGCCGCGCGGCAAAGGCGGCCGCGTCCACCACCCGCCCGGCCGCAAACACGAGCTGCACATCGCAGGCCTCTAGCCCGCCAACCACCGCGATGTCGGCACGGCGGCCCGGCGCGATCTGCCCGCGATCCCTTAGACCAAACGCCTCCGCCGCCGAGAGGGAGGCGGCACGATAGACAGCGAGCGGCGGGCACCCCAGCCCGATCAGGGTGCGGATCATGTAGTCGAGATGCCCGTACTCGCCGATGTCGAGCGGGTTCCTGTCGTCGGTGCACAAGCACATGTAGGGTGCCGTGCGCTCGGTGAGGAGCGGTGCAAGCGCGTGCAGGTCCTTCGAAACGGATCCCTCACGGATCAGCACACGCATCCCCTTTTGCAGCTTTTCGCGTGCCTCTTCTGCGCTCGTCGCCTCGTGCTCCGTCCGGATCCCCGCCGCAATGTACGCGTTGAGATCCTTGCCCGAGAGCAGCGGACAATGCCCGTCCACGTGCCCCCCCTCAAAGAGCGCCAGCTTGGACAGCGCGTCCGCGTCACGGTGAACGACACCGGGATAGTTCATGAACTCCGCCAGCCCGATGCCCGAGACATGCCCCATCAGCCCCTTGATATCCGCGGCTGTCAGCGTCGCCCCAGACGTCTCCATATGCGTGGAAGGCACGCAGGACGGGATCTGGACGCGAATATCCATCAGGGTTTCCCGGCTGGCGGCCTGGAAATACCGCACGCCCTCGGCCCCGATCACATTGGCGATCTCATGGGGATCGCAGATCGCCGTGGTGACACCCCGGGGCGCTACGCACCGGTCGAACTCCAGCGGCGTGACCAGCGAGCTCTCGATATGGAGATGCGTGTCGATGAACCCGGGGACGAGGATCAATCCGCTCACATCGCGGATCTCCAGCCCGTCATATTCCGCGCATGTCCCGACGATCGTGTCGCCGGCAATGGCGACGTCGCCCTCCAGCAATTCGCCCGTGACAAGATCGAGCACGCGACCACCGCGCAGCACAAGGTCTGCCGGTGCGTCGCCGCGAGCTTGGGCAATGCGCGTTTCAAGATCCATCGTCGCCTCCTACATGGTGGCGACAGGATTGCCGAGCGCGCGCCCACCGTCCAGTTCGGTGTGCTACTCCACACACGCCGAACTCTCAGCTTTGGGTGCGTCCGCCGCTCAAACGGGGACGTTTTCCATTCCGGACGGCCCACCAGGCGACGCATCCCATGTGGGCGTCGGCGTCATCAGGCCAACGGCAGCGCCTCCGGGATCTTGAACCATCGCGATCGTTCCGACCTCGGGCACGTCGAATGGCGGTCGCAGGATCTCTCCCCCCTTGTCGGCCACGCGCTTGAGCGCGGCATCGAGGTCATCGACCGCGAGATACGTCTGCCAGTGTGCAGCCAGACCCTCGAACTGGGGCACGCCCGTCATGTCCATCATCCCGGCGATCGGGCGCCCGTGCGCCATTGCAAGGTGATAGGGGCCCTCCGGCATTTCGGCGACCTCCCACACCCAGCCACAGGCTGCCGTGTAGTAGGCGCGGCTCGCCTCGATGTTCCGCGTCAACAGTTCGTTCCAATGGACCGTTCCGTGTATCGTGCTCATCGCAATTTCCCCCGCTTGTGCGCTCCGATTGCAGCCCGGAGATCACGACATGCCAAGCCCGCCAATCGTCGCGCCGCCCCCTTTTCCTTGCACCTGTACGTGTGGTTTACCCTCCCCCGATGACCCAACCAAAGGACGCCCGCCATGGCCCATGACGTCGTCGTCTTCGACGCCTACGGCACCCTCTTCGACATCAATGCGGCCGCGCGCACCGCCGCCGCCGCACCCGATCGCGCGCCCCTCGCCGCCCGGCTCGCGGAGCTCTCGCGGATCTGGCGCGAAAAGCAGATCGGGTACTCCTGGTGGCGCGCCATCACCGGCACCTACACGTCCTTCTGGGAGGTGACGTGCGACGCGCTGGATTACGCGCTCGAGGCAACGGGCCTGCAAGGCGAACCAGCCCTCCGCGATGATCTCCTCGCGCTCTATCGCACGCTCGACGCCTATCCCGAGGTGCCCGACATGCTCAGGGCTCTGCGAGAGGCCGGGCACAAGACGGCGATCCTCTCCAACGGCGGGCCCGAGATGCTGCAGGCTGCGATCGGATCTGCCCGGCTCGATGGCCTCTTCGACGCGGTCCTCAGCGTCGATGCGGTTGGCACCTTCAAGCCGTCTGACAGCGTGTACGACCTCGTCGGTGCCGAGTTCGGCACACCGCGCGCGTCGGTGCTCTTCGTGTCGTCGAACGGATGGGATATCGCCGCCGCCGCCGGCTATGGGTTCGACACCGTGTGGGTCAACCGCGCGGGCGCACCGGGCGATCGGCTGCCTTTCACGCCCGCCCGCACGTTTTCGGGCCTCGCCGGTATCCCGGCGCTCACCGGGAGCACGCCATGACCGCGCACTTTCACACCTCCGACGGCCTCCGCCTCGCCTATGACGAGACGGGTCGGGGCCCGCCCGTTCTGTGCCTCTCCGGGCTGACCCGCAACATGGCCGATTTCGACACCGTCGTCGCCCGGTTCGCCGACACCGCGCGCTTCATCCGCATGGATTATCGCGGCCGTGGCGCCTCCGAGTTCGCCCCCGACAGCAGCAGCTACACCATTGCCCAGGAGGCGCAGGACGCCCTCGCGCTCCTCGACCACCTCGCCCTGCCAAAAGCCGCGATCCTCGGCACATCGCGTGGCGGCCTGATCGCCATGGCCCTCGCCAGCACGGCCCCGGAGCGTCTCACCGGTGCCCTCCTGAACGACATCGGCCCAGAGGTCGCGCCCGCCGGAATTGACGCCATCCTCGACTATCTCGGGCGTCCCCCCACCTACAGGACCCACGCCGAAGCCGCCGCAGGCCTCGCAAGTGCGCTCGCGCCCGCCTTTCGGAATGTCCCGCAGGACACGTGGCTCACGCATGCAATGCGGCTCTTCCGTGCCACCCCGGACGGCCTCGCCCTCAGCTATGATCCGAGGTTGCGCGATGCCATCGTCAATACCGGAGCATCCGGCCCCTTGCCCACACTCTGGCCCCAGTTCGACGCGCTGGCAGCCTTGGGGCCCATCGCGCTGATCCGTGGCGCCAACTCGAACCTCCTGAGCGCACAGACGGCCACCGAAATGCGCGCCCGCGCACCGCACATGCTCTATGCCGAAATCCCGGATCGCGGCCACGTCCCCTTCCTCGACGAACCCGACGCCGAGACAGCCATCGCCGCGTTCCTCGCCCGCCTGCCCCCGCCCTAGCGCCGTCCCCTCCCCTTCATCTTGGGCAAAATACCTGCCCCCGCGTGCCACCCGAAACCGCGCCTGGAAGGGAGCGCTCCATCGCTGCCGGCATGGACTTCATCGCAGCCTTGGGTCATCACTGCGGCACAGCAGGAGCACCCGATGACCGAGCAAAGCCCGCCCCTCACCGCCCCGCCGACCTTCGCCGAGATCGAAGCGGCGGCGGAGCGCTTGTCCGGTGTGGCCATGCGCACACCGCTCCTGTCGTCCCCGTTTCTCGATGAGATTGCCGGGCGGCCTGTCTTCGTGAAGGCCGAGTGTCTGCAACGCACCGGCTCGTTCAAGTTTCGTGGAGCCTGGTCCGCGATCTCCGTCCTGCCGGACGCAACCCGGGGCGTCATCGCGTATTCCTCGGGCAACCACGCGCAGGGCATTGCGCTTGCGGCGCGCATGCGCGGGCTCACGGCTGTGATCGTCATGCCGTCGGATGCCCCCGAGCTCAAAAAGGCCAACACAGCGGCGCTCGGGGCCGAAGTGGTGCTCTACGATCGCCATACGGAAGACCGCGACGCCATCGGGCGCCAGATCGCGGCCGACCGCGGCCTTGCCCTCGTCAAGCCCTTCGATGACCCGCGCGTGATCGCAGGGCAGGGAAGCTGCGGGCTCGAGATCGCGGAACAGGCCGGCGCGCTGGGTCTCACGGAAGCGACCGTCCTCACCTGTTGCGGCGGGGGCGGGCTCACCTCCGGGATCGCGCTCGCCCTCGAAGCCCGGGCGCCCGGTTTCACCGTCCGCCCCGTGGAGCCGGTCGGATACGACGATGTCGCCCGGTCGCTGGCAGCCGGGGAGATCCTCGCCAATGCCGGCTCGCCCGAGTCGCAATGCGATGCGATCGTCACCCTGTCACCGGGTGTCATCACGTTCCCGGTCATGCAGCGCCTCTGCGGACCGGGGCTCATCGTCACCGAGGACGAGGCCGCCCGCGCCGTGGCGCTCGCCTTTGCCCGGCTCAAGGTGGTTCTAGAACCCGGCGGCGCCGTGGCGCTCGCCGCCGCGCTCTTTCACGGCGACGATTTGGCAGATGGCCCGGTCATTGCCACGGCGTCCGGCGGCAACGTCGATGCGGGCGTCTTTGCCGACATTCTCCGCGCGCACCCGATCTAGGCAGCCCGCTATGCGAAACGCCACGGCGCGCGCCCATCTGATCAAAGACGTCCTCCTTGGCCTCGGATGCGTATCGGCGCTCCCTCCCCGGCCCGGCGCGTACGGTCGGAGGTTGGGATGCCCGGCCAGCTGACCGACGCCGCCGGGGTGGCCTTGCACGTGCAGGACACCGGCCCAAGCGACGGCCCCGCCCTCGTGCTTCTCCATGCACTCGGCACCGATCTGCGCCTTTGGGACGCGATCCTGCCGTACATACCAGATGCGCTGCGCGTCGTGCGCATCGACATGCGCGGGCACGGCCTGTCGGATTGCCCGCCAGGGCCCTACAAGATGGGCCGCCTCATCGCCGACGTCGAAACTGTGCTCGATACCCTTGCCCTGAGGGACGCCGCAGTTCTCGGCCTTTCGATCGGCGGCATGATCGCGCAGGGCTTGGCCGTGAAGCGGCTCGACCTTGTGCGCGTCCTCATCCTGTCCAACACGGCCGCCAAGATCGGGACATCGCAGCTCTGGGAAGACCGCATCTCGGCCGCCAAGACCGGTGGTCTCGACGCCCTCGCCGACGCCACTCTCGAGCGTTGGTTTCCCGAGCCGTTTCGCGCAAGCCCGGATGCAACCCTGATCCGGACGATGCTTCTGCGCCAACCGATTGATGGTTGGACAGGCTGCGCCGCCGCCATCGGCGGGACGGACTTCTATACCCCAACCTCGGGTCTGCGCTTGCCCACCCTTGCCATTGCAGGCGACCGGGATGGCTCGACACCTCCCGACCTCGTGCGGGAAACCGCAGATCTGATCCCCGGAGCCCGCTTCCATCTCCTGCGCGGCGCGGGGCATTTGCCTTGCGTCGACGCCGCCCCGGCGTTTGCCGCCACGGTGACGGGCTTTCTCCACGATACCGGCCATATCTGAGGCACCATGACATTCGCCGTTTTTCTCTCCCTCGGTCTCTCCCTTCTCATCGCGACCTCCATGGCGCGGCAGCTTGTCTTTCGGGGCGGAAAAGTGGTCGCCATGATCGCGGCTGCCCTGCTCTCGACAATCGCCACGGCGCTCGTGACATCGGCAGATCCGACCCCGGTGTTCGCTGCCGCTTTGGTTGGAGGGATCATCGGCGTGGTGCTGACACCGCGCAAGTAACGGCAAGATTGACGGCGCAGGCTGTAAGGCTATCCTGACAACCGACGCGTGCAGCGCCAGTATCTGGGCAGGGCGTCGCGCCTCGTGGCCTTTGGGCTGCACCCACCGCCGATGAGCCTGACGCGCCGCATGGACACCCGCCCCGCCGATACCCCGCCGCGCGCCGCGCTCACCTTCATTCTGGTGACGCTGGCGCTCGACGCCATGGGCATCGGGCTGATCCTGCCGGTCATGCCGGACCTGATCCAGGAGACCTCCGGGGGCAGCCTCGCGGATGCCGCGCTCTGGGGCGGTGTCCTCTCGTTTTCATTCGCTCTGATGCAGTTCCTCTTCGGCCCGTTCCTCGGCGGTCTGTCAGACCGCTATGGCAGGCGCCCCATCCTGATCCTGGCGCTCGCGGTGATGTCGGCGGATTACCTCGTGATGGCCGTCACCGGTTCGATCTGGGTGCTGTTGGCAGCCCGGATCGTCGGCGGGATGGCCGCCGCCACGCCGGCAACCGCAAACGCCTTCATCGCAGATATATCCACACCCTCCCAAAAGGCTGCACGCTACGGCCTCGTCGGGGCTGCGTTTGGCGTGGGCTTCGTACTGGGCCCCCTCGTCGGCGGCCTCCTGGGGGAACTCGGCACCCGCGCGCCGTTCTATGCCGCCGCCGCGCTGGCCGCGGCCAATCTACTCTTCGGCCTGTTCGTCCTGCCCGAGACGGTGACCGACAAAACGCGACGCACCTTTCAACTCTCGCGTGCGAACCCCCTGGGCGCCTTCTTCCACGCCCGCAAGCTGCCCGGGGTCACGCGCCTCCTCACCGTGTTCTTCGTCTACGAGTTCGCCTTCGTCGTCTACCCGGCGACTTGGGCATACTTCACCCAGGCGCGTTTTGGCTGGGAGCCTGCCACCATCGGCCTGTCGCTGGCACTCTTCGGCATCGCCATCGGGATCGTTCAGGGCGGCCTGATCCGGCTGCTGCTCCGCGCACTCGGGGAACGCATGACGGTGCTCTACGGTCTGTGCTTCAACGTCGTCGCATTCCTCGTCATTGCCCTCGTGACCGACGGTCGGGTCGCCCTCGCGCTCACCCCGCTCACTGCCCTCGGCGCCGTCGTGACGCCGGCACTGCAGTCCATGATGTCGACAGCCGCCCCTCCCGACGCGCAGGGTGAACTTCAGGGCCTCATTTCCTCCGCCCGCTCCGTCGCGATGATGCTGTCGCCCCTCGTCATGACGAGTGTCTTCTTTGCCTTCACGCAAGAGGACGCGGCGATCTGGTTTCCCGGCGCGCCCTTCCTCGTGTCGATGTCGCTCATGGTCGTCTGTGGCGCGATTTATGTCGCTCGCCCGCGCGCAATCCGCGCGGCAGCGGAGTGATCTGCCGAAAACGGGTCAGGAGGGACAACCCAACATGCCAACCATCAAGGCCGCCGTCTGCCATGCGCACGGCGCTCCGCTCGCCGTGGAAGATGTCGTCCTCGCCCCCCCAGGGCCCGGCGAGGCGCGCGTGAGGATGGAAGCCGTCGCAATCTGCGCATCCGACATCTCCTTTGCGGATGGCGCATGGGGCGGCGCATTGCCAGCGATCTTCGGCCACGAGGGCGTCGGCCACATCGTGGAGGCCGGGCCAGGCATGCCCGCATCCGTGGGCGCGCGCGTTCTCGTCACGCTCATCCGCGCCTGCGGATGTTGCGCGGCCTGTGCAAGCGGCAGCCCGGTCTACTGCGACACCTCTTCAGATCCGACCGCCACCGGCCCGCTGGCGCAGCGCGACGGCACCCCTATCACTCAGGCCATGCAGTGTGGCGCCTTCGCCGAGGAGGTCGTTGTCCACGCCTCCCAGCTCGCCCCCGTCCCGGACGACATGCCCGCCGCCGCAGCCTGCCTGCTCTCGTGCGGCGTGATCACCGGCATCGGCGCGGCGGTCAACGCCGCCCGCCTGCGCCCGGGCGAAACAGCTGTCATCATCGGGGCCGGGGGCGTCGGTCTGAACGCGATCCAAGGTGCGCGCCTTGCGGGATGCGCGCGCATCGTCGCCATCGACCTCTCGGAGGAAAAGCTGGCCGATGCCCGGGAATTCGGCGCCACCGATACGATCCTGGCAACAGACCCGAAACCCTGGCAACAGCTCGCCGAGATCGCGCCACGCCTTGCGGATGCCGTTCTGATCTGCACCGGCGCAATCTCCGTCTTCAACTCGGCACCCCGCCTTCTGAAAAGCGGCGGGCGCATGGTCCTCGTTGGCATGCCCCACACCGGCCAGATGGCCGAGTACGAACCGGTGGTGCTGGCCGCGCTCGGCCAGGGCGTCGTCGGTTCCAAGATGGGGGACACCGTACTCGCACGGGACATTCCGTGGCTCGTCGATCTCTACCGGCAGGGCCGCCTGCACCTCGACGCGCTCGTGTCCCGAACCTGGAGCCTCGACGACATCAACAGCGCCATCGCAGATACCAAGGCGGGACGCGCCCGACGCAACGTTATCGTCTTCTGACGCCCCCACAGACCGAAACACCCGCCCGGCCCTTCGCTTCATTGTGCTTCAAATATCCCGGGGGAGACGCCGAAGGCGGCGGGGGCAGAGCCCCCGGAAGGGACCCGACCCATGAAACTCGCAGACCTCGACATCATCGTGACCTCCCCGCCCGCACCCGGCTGGGGCGGACGCTACTGGCAGTTCGTGAAGCTCACCACCGCGTGCGGGATCACCGGATGGGGCGAGGTCTACGCCGCCGCCGTCGGGCCGAAGGCGATGGCAGCCGTCATCGAAGACGTCTTTGCCCGGCACATGGCTGGCGAAAACCCCGAGAGCATCGAATTGATGTTCCGCAGGGCGTACTCGGCTGGCTTCACGCAACGCCCGGATCCGACCGTCATGGGCGCGTTCTCGGGCCTCGAGATCGCGTGCTGGGACATTCTCGGCAAAGTACGCGACCGACCGGTCTGGGCACTCCTCGGCGGCAGGGTCAACGACCGGCTCCGAGCCTATACCTATCTCTACCCGCCCGCAGATGCAGACCCGGTGGCATTCTTTCACGATCCGCAGGCACATGCGGCCGAGGCGGTCCGGCGGGTCGAGGAAGACGGGTTCACAGCGCTCAAGTTCGATCCGGCCGGCCCCTACACGGTTCGGGGGGGACACCAGCCGGCCATGCGCGACATCTCCCGGTCGGTCGCCTTCTGCCGCGAGATCAGGGCCGCCGTCGGGGACCGCACCGATCTGCTCTTCGGGACACATGGGCAATTCACCCCGGCCGGCGCCGTTCGGATGGCCGAAGCGATCGCGCCCTATGCGCCCCTCTGGTTCGAGGAGCCCATCCCCCCCGACGATGTGGACGGCATGGCCCATGTCGCCGCCCACGTTGCACTGCCCATAGCGACGGGTGAACGCCTGACCACGAAAGCCGAGTTCGCGCCGCTGCTCGCGCGCCGCGCGGTCTCGATCGTCCAGCCTGCGACCGGGCGGTCCGGAGGGATCTGGGAGACCAAGAAGATTGCCACGCTCGCCGAAGCGCACGGCGCCCAGATCGCCCCGCATCTCTATGCCGGCCCGATCGAATGGGCGGCCAATGTCCACCTTGCGGCCACCTGCCCCAACCTGCTGCTTGTCGAGACCATCGGGACGGGGGGAACCTTTCACCGCGCGCTGATCGGCGAGAGCATCGTGTTCGACGCAGGCTACCTGCGCCCGCCAGAGGCGCCGGGCCTTGGCATCGAGGTCAACGAAGCCCTGGCCCGGGCCCACCCCTATACCGGCGAGGGCCTGCACCTGGAGATGCAGGAGGCCGCCTGTGACTATGCACAGGAGAATGTCTTCCTCGGGGGGGCGCCTCCGAAGCCGACGAACGAGCCCGAGCGATAGACCCGCGTTGCGCCTGTAGGCAGCGGCGGACGCCTCCGGCGGAGGTATTTTGACCAAAATGAAGGAAATGGGCCGTGTGTTACCAGCGCGGCACCGGTGAGCTGCTTGCGCGGCGCGCAGGCGAGACGGCTCATCGAGACCTGGCGACGGGACGGGCCATACGCGGGCCGTCTCAGAGGCGTCCGGACCAGACCATCCAGACGATCAGCGCGGCGGCAACCACGAGGACGTTGAACGCGATGGAGGCGAGGATCCCGATGATCATCCCCTTGCGCCGGTCCGCAGCGTCGACCGTGTCGAGCCAGAGCCGCAGCCGACGTTCGGCCGCGCCGATCTCCGAGGGATCGACCTGGCGGCGCAGTTTCGGGTTATCCCAGAGCTTTTCGGCAGCGATCAGCGTCTGGCCCGCTTTGCGCTCCGCCTTCGGGACGAGTCGTCCCGCATGGGACAGCTTGGCCGAGAGGCTTTCGCCGCGGCGGATGCCAAGGCGCTCGTGCATCAGCACGGCGAGGTCTGCATTGATCCTGGGGACGTCGGGAGCGCTCATGGGGCATGGGTATGCCGGGGCGCCTTGACGTGCAACCGACCGCGCTGGCCGTGGCTGACACAAGACGATATGGGCAGGCTATGCTGAATGTCGTCTCCTATGGGCCGCAAACCGGCCGTCCGCTTCTGATCGCGCATGGGCTCTTTGGCTCCGCGCGCAATTGGTCTGTGATTGCCAAACGCCTGTCCGACGCGCGCCATGTGCTGGTGGTCGACATGCGCAATCACGGGATGAGCCCCTGGTTCGACACACATGGCTACGACGAGCTGGCCGCGGATCTGGAAGGGGTGATCGCTGCCCATGGCGGTGAGGCCGATGTGCTCGGGCATTCCATGGGGGGCAAGGCGGCCATGGCGCTCGCGCTTGGCGCCGGCGCATGTGTTGGGGCACTGATCGTGGCCGATATCGCCCCTGTCGCCTACGGGCACACCCAGATGCCCTACCTCGTGGCGATGCGGGACATGGCGCTCGACGGCCTGTCCTCGCGGGCGGAGGCCGATGCAAGGCTGGCTGAGCAGGTAGAGGATCCTGCGATCCGGGCCTTCCTGCTGCAGTCGCTCGATCTGACTGGAGAAGCGCCGCGCTGGCGGCTCAACCTTGCAACGCTGGAACGCGAGATGGACCGCGTGCTGGGTTGGCCGGACATTGGCGGCAGCTTCGGGGGACGCACGCTCTTTCTATCCGGCGGCGCATCGGATTACGTGCTTGCAGAGCATCGCACGGCCATCCGTGCGTTGTTCCCGGCGGCCCGGTTCGCCAAGATCCCGGGAGCCGGGCACTGGCTTCATGCCGAGAAACCGCGGGAGTTCACCGCAACGATCGACGCATTCCTCAACGCCTAGCTCCGGCCGACCGCCCCTCCGTGTCGCGAAAAGGGGGGATTCATGGTATCCTTTCCACTTGGGAGGACATCATGATCACACTGGACGACATCGAGGACATGACCGATCTCACCCGGGAGGAGATCGACGCAATTGCCGAGCACGAACATGTCGGCCCGTTCGATGCATCGATGCTGGGCGAGTACCTGATGCATATCCACCACGGCCCGCAACGCGTACAGGCCATGATCTGCGACGATATCCGTGCCGCCCTGCACAAGGACAACGTCGAGCACGCCCGGGCGCTCTTTTTGACGTTGCACAGCTTCATGGCGGATCACCCGGAAGCGGCCCGCGGGGCCGATTGACCGGCGTCAGTCCGTGCCGCCGACCGGAACGACGGGCGCGCCCGAAGCCTGCCAATCCTTGAACCCGCCGAGGTTGTGGACATCGGCAAAGCCCATCTGCTGGAGGATCTGCCCGGCGAGGGCCGCGCGCCCGCCAGCCATGCAGTAGAGGATCACCGTTCGGTCGTGGCGCAGCTCTGGATCGTGGAGCGGGCTTTCGGGATCCGCGCGGAACTCCAGCAGGCCACGGGGCACGTGATAGGCCCCCTCCGCCGTTCCGGTGGCCACGAGTTCGGACTCTTCGCGCACGTCCAGCAGGAGCGCACCCTCGGCCATCCTGGCCCGGGCGTCTTCGGCAGAGATGCCGGGAACGACAGCGTGGGCGGCGGCGACCAGTTCTTTCACGGAAACGGGCATTTGATCCTCATAGGCTGTGCAGGCGTTTGGCGATGACATAGGCGACCGGAAGGGCGACCACAAACCCGATCCCGATCGCCGCGATGATTGCGGGGCCTGTGATGAAGCCGGAGACAAGGGTGACAACCAGCGCCACACCCACAAGGACGGTCGAGGCGAGCGAATAGATCAGCGAAAAGAGGCGCGCCATGGGCAGAGTCCGTCAGAAGAGGATTTACGGGCTTTCATACGTCTCTCGGGGAATATCGGCGCGGGGGCAAAGGCGCGCAGGGTGTCGCCTTGCCTTCGCGGCGAGGACCGGCGACATCGGGGGGCACATCAGAGCCGAGGCCCCCGATGAAGTCGTTCCCCCCCGAGCGGATCGTCTGCCTGACCGAAGAAACGGTCGAAACGCTCTATCTGCTGGGCGAGGAGCACAGGATCGTAGGGGTGACGGGCTACGCCGTCCGCCCCAGGCGCGTGCGGACCGAGAAACCGCGAGTGTCTGCGTTCACCTCCGCAGACATTCCGAAGATCCTGGCACTTGCGCCAGATCTCGTACTGACCTTCTCGGATCTGCAGGCCGACATTGCCGCTGAGCTGCTCCGCGCCGGGATCACCGTTATCGGGTACAACCAGCGGAGCGTCGCGGGCATCCTGTCGATGGTGCGCCACCTCGGCGCAACCGTGGGTGCGCATGCAGCGGCTGAGCGGCTCGCGGACAGCTATGCCCGGCGCCTCGACCGTATTGCGCAAGAGGCGCGGGAAGGTCAGTCACCCGTGGTCTACTTCGAGGAATGGGATGCGCCGATGATCTCCGGCATCCAATGGGTGGCAGAGCTGATCGAGATCGCCGGGGGGCGCGACGCGTTTCCGCATCTCAGCTCCGCGCAGGGGGCAAAGGACCGGTTCGTGACCGATGCCGACGTGATCGCGGCATCGCCCGACGTTATCCTCGCCTCCTGGTGCGGAAAGAAGGTGCGCCCGGAGCGTATCTCCGCGCGCTCCGGCTGGTCCGACATCGCAGCCGTGCGGACAGGCCACATCACCGAGATCAAATCGCCGCTCATCTTGCAGCCCGGACCTGCCGCGCTGACCGACGGGCTGGATGCGATACGCGCGGCCATTCTCGCCTGGCAAGAGCGCGCCTAGCACGGCGCGGAAGAACCCGCTTGCGCGTGCCCTGTCGGGGCAGCAATCTGACCGGGTCGGGCGCGCCTGCTCAGCGGAGCGCGGATCCGGCATTCGCTCAACCCTTTGTCGTTCCGAGAGATCCATGCTGCTGCATCCCCTTCCCTGGCCCGACGGCAAGAAGCTCGCCGCTGCCATTACCTTTGACATCGACGCCGACAGCCTCATCCGGAATGCCAGGCGCGAGGATGGCCATCTGCGCCTCGCCCCGATCTCGATGGGGCGCTACGGGCCGACTGTCGCCGTACCGCGCATCCTCGACACCTATCGTCGCCTTGGATTGACGCAGACCTTCTTCATGCCCGGCTGGGTGATGGAGACGTATCCCGCAACAGTCGAAGCGATCCTCGAAGGCGGTCACGAGATCGGGCACCATTCGTGGCGCCACGAAGATCCGATGGGCCACTCGGACGACGAGGAAGCGGAGCTTTTCCACCGTGCGCTCGATACCCACGTGCGCATGACCGGCCGGAAGCCGCGCGGTTACCGCGCCCCCGTCTACAATGCGACGCCCGCCGTGATCGGACGGCTGATCGACGAAGGGTTTCTCTACGACAGCTCGTTGATGGCGGATGACCTGCCCTACCTTCTCGATGCTCCGGAGGGTGAGATCATCGAGATCCCGCCACACTGGGGCACGGACGACTGGCCGCCCTTCGCTCATTTCGAGGAGATCGGATACCTCATGCCCGTACGGGGCCCGTCGGATGGTCTGCGCCCGTTCTTCGAAGAGTACGAGGCGATGCGCACAGCCGGTGGCTTCTGGATGCCCGTATTGCACCCCTTCCTCACCGGGCGACTTGCCCGCTGGGCGGAAATGGAGCGCTGGCTTGAGGGTGTACTCGAGCAAGGCGACGCGTGGTTCGCCCCGCTCGAAGAGATCGCGCGCCACGCCCGATCCAATCGTGACAAGCTGCGCACCGATCCTGTCGGGGACCGGACAGCATGATCCCCCTCGATCCAGATTACATCCCGGTCTCTGCCATGGAGGTGCCGCGCTTTGCCGGCATCGCATCAGTCATGCGCCTGCCGGTGCGCTCGGTTGCGGCACCAGAGGGGGCAGAGATCGGCTTTCTCGGTGTGCCGTGGGATAGCGGCACGACCAATCGCCCCGGTGCCCGGCACGGCCCGCGCGCCCTTCGCGACGCGTCCACGATGATCCGAATGGCCAATCAGGCCACCCGGATTGCTCCCTTTCACACCGCACGGTGTGCGGACTTCGGCGACGCAACCGTCAACCTCACGGATGTGCCCCACACGCTGGAGCTGGTCGCAGACCAATTCGCAGCGCTGAAGTCCGCAGGCATCGCGCCCGTGATGATGGGCGGCGATCACCTCATGAGCCTGCCAGTCCTGCGCGCGATGGCCGCGGACGGACCACTCGGGATGGTCCATTTCGATGCGCATACGGATCTCTTCGACAGCTACTTCGGCGGGGTGAAATACACGCACGGCACCCCCTTTCGCCGCGCGGTGGAAGAGGGCCTCCTCGACCCCAGACGCACCATTCAGATCGGCATTCGCGGCACCAGCTACGATGGGCAGGACCGTGCCTTCGCCGAAGAGGTCGGGATCCGCATCGTCACCATCGAAGAGTTCCGTGCGCGCGACATCGCCGATGTCATGGCGGAGGCGCGCGAGATCGTCGGAGACCAGCCCACGCACCTGTCCTTCGACATCGACGCGATCGACCCGGCCCTTGCTCCCGGCACGGGAACGCCCGAAATCGGCGGCTTCACGGCCTTCGAGGCGCAAGCGATGCTCCGGATGCTCGACGGCATCGACCTGCGGTCGGCCGACCTCGTAGAGGTTGCGCCCCCCTTCGATCCTTCGGGCACAACCGCGTGGATCGGCGCATCTCTGATGTTCGAGATCCTGTGTGTCCTCGCCCCCGCCGTCGCCCGTCGCAAGGGGCGCGAGACGGTGATCTGCGATGCAATCCCAGCTCCGAGAGGCTCCTGATGTCCCATGGCTACGAGACAGGGCGGCTGAACCTGCCGTTCGTCGGCATCTGCACCTTTGCCAAGGCCCCGTACCAGCCCGATTGGAGCGCGCTCGATGCCGACATCGCCGTGCTCGGTGCGCCTTTCGATTTCGGCACCCAATGGCGCGCCGGAGCGCGCTTCGGGCCGCGCGCGATCCGGGAAGCCTCGACACTCTTCTCCTTCGGACACGCCGGCGCCTACGACCATGAAGACGATATGACCTACCTCGATGGCGCGCGCATCGTCGACATGGGCGACGCCGACATCGTGCACACCGATACCGAAACCTCCCACGCCAACATCGAGGCCGGGGTGCGGGCCGCCCTCGCGGCAGGGGCCCTGCCCGTCGTGATGGGTGGCGACCATTCGGTCAACATCCCCTGCATCAGTGCTTTTTCGGATCACGGGCCGATCCATATCGTTCAGATCGACGCGCATCTCGATTTCGTAGACGAGCGCCATGGCGTGCGTCACGGCCACGGCAATCCGATGCGGCGCGCCGCAGAGCAGGAGCATGTGACGGGCCTGTCGCAATTCGGCATACGCAACGTCTCGTCGACAGCGAAAGAGGGCTACGCCGCCGCACGTGAGATGGGGTCCGACATCCTGTCTGTCCGCCAGATCCGCAAGCTCGGCGTGGAGGTCACGCTTGCGCGCATTCCGGAAGGGGTCGACTACTACCTGACCATCGACATCGACGGGTTCGACCCCTCCATCGCGCCCGGCACCGGCACGCCCTCCCATGGCGGCTTTCTCTATTACGAGGTGCTGGAACTGCTGGCAGGGCTTGCCCGGCGCGGGCGGATCGTTGGGATCGATCTGGTGGAGGTCGCGCCGGACTACGACCGGACAGGGACGACCTCGATCCTTGCCGCCCAGATCCTGCTGAACGTGCTCGGGCGCATCCTGGCCGCAAGGGGATAGGCACAACCCGAACAGGGCCACCGACGCGGGCGGGCCACCTCTCGCCCCGCGCACCCAAGAGCCGTTGGCCGGGCGCGCGCGTCGCGATGCGGGGAACGGCCCCCTAGAAGCCGACCGCCATACCGTCCTTGCGGGGGTCCGAGCCTGCCGCATAGCCGCCATCGGACATCCGATGGATCAGTTGCGCGCCACCAAAGCCAAATGCGGTGTCCGGCTCTTCTAGGGCGAGCGCGTGTCCCATTGCAGCGAGGGCATCGAGCGTTTCACTGGGCAGCGTCGTCTCGACGGCAACACCGAGCCCGTCGGTGGCGCGCCATCGCGGCGCATCGATGGCCATCTGGACGTCCTGCCCCCAGAGCTGCGTGCGCAGCACCATCTGGACATGCCCCTGCGCCTGCATTGGGCCGCCCATGACGCCAAAGCTCATCAGCGGCGCGTCAGGGCCCATCAGGAAACCGGGAATGATCGTCTGGAACGGTCGCTTGCGGGGGCCGACCCTGTTCTGGCTGGCCGGATCGAGCGAGAAGCCCGCGCCACGGTTCTGCAGGTGGATGCCGGTGCCCGGAACGGCCACACCCGAGCCGAAGCCCGCATAGTTCGACTGGATATAGGAGACCATCATCCCCGAGGCATCGGCCGCGGTGAGGTAGACTGTTCCGCCGCGCTTGGGCGCACCGCTCTTGAAATCCTGCGCGCGCTGTGGATCGATCAGCTTGGCCCGCTCGGCAAGATACGCGTCATCCAGCAAATCATCCGGTGAGACATCCGTCATCGCCTCGATGTCCGCGACGAAAGTGTGTGTATCGGCCAGCGCAAGCTTGATCGCCTCGATCTGCAGGTGGAAGGCGCGCGGGTCATCGGCGTCGAGCGTCGAGATCCCGGTGTGCTTGAGCATGCCCAGGGCCATGAGCGCCGCAATCCCTTGCCCGTTCGGCGGGATTTCGTGCAGCTCCGCGTCACCGAAGCCCTTCGAGATTGTCCCGCACCAGTCTGCCTTGTGCGCCGCCAGATCCTCAACGGTCATGGCGCCGTCGTGCTTGTCCGAGAACGCGGCAATGGCCTCCGCCAGTTCGCCTTCATAGAAGGCGCGCCCCTTGGTATCGGCGATCTTTCTCAGGGTCTCGGCCAAACCAGCGTTAAAGAAGCGCTCCCCCGCCTTGGGCGCCCGCCCCTGGGGGAGGAACGTCTCCGCGAACCCGGGCTGCTCGCCCAGCATGTCTGCCGCGCGGGCCCAAAGCTGTGCGATCTTGGGTGAAACCAGAAATCCGCGCTCCGCATAGCCGATGGCAGGCTCGAAGAGCCGAGCAAAGGGCAGCTTGCCGAACTTTTCGGAGATCTCGACCCAGGCCGACACCGCCCCCGGGACGGTCACGCTCTCCCACCCGTGAAACGGAACCACGTCGTGCCCCGCAAAGCGCTCCGGCGTCCAGCCCGCGGGGGAACGGCCCGAGGCGTTCAGCCCGTGGAGCTCCTTGCCATCCCATATGATCGCGAAAGCATCCGATCCGACGCCATTGCCGGACGGCTCGACAAGAGTGAGCGTGATGGCGGTGGCGATCGCTGCGTCTGCGGCATTGCCGCCGCGCGCCAGCATCGACAGGCCGGCCTGGGCGGCCAGCGGCTGCGACGTGGCAACGACGTTCTCGGCAAGAACGGGGGAACGACGGGAAGGATAGTGGTGCGAGGGTCGGATCAGCATTGTGTTCTTTCGGTCCAGTCTTGGCGGTCAGAGGGCGTTTGAGGTGGCGTGGGATTGAGAGGCGATGCCGTGCGCGGCGCGATGGGCCTCGTCCTTGGCGATGGCTTCGTCGAGCGGGGTGCGATCGACCATGCCCGAAAAATTCTCCTCCGTGGCAAGGCCCATGGCAAAAAGCCGGAGCCGCTCGCCGCTCACGGCGTAGAGACGGCGCAACTCGGTCAGGGGATCTCCATGATCGTCGACGCGCAGGTCAAGAGCCGGGTAGGGTTGCCCGGCATGGATCAGCAGCCCGGCCGCCTGCTTGCCGCGCTTGTCGCCACCCGCATCCTCCCCTGCCTGCATCGCGGCGAGAAGGCGCTCGGCAAAGGGCAGGTCCGGCAGATCCAGATAGGACTGCAGCGTGTCCCGAACGGCCTCGGGGCCGGTGAGCATGTTGCCTGCAACAGAGATATCCGGCCCGGAGGCGTGGCCCGCCCACGGCACACACTCTGCCCCCGTATGTTGCGCGATGCGCCCGTCCGGCGCCAGCGCGTGGGCCTGGCGCATGGCCTGACCGGCGTCGCGCCCCACGAGGTCCGCAAAGAGCGTGTCGGGCGCGTCGCCCCGAACCAAGCGCGGCAGGCCCTGGGTGCCCCAGAGCGGGTTGACGAAGGCCTGGCTGGCGATGGCAGCGGTGGGCGCGACATGGGGCACCAGCGATCCGCAAGCGAAGAACCGGCTGGCAACGGCGATCCCGATTTCTCCGGTCGCACTGTCGCGGGCAACTATGGAGTAGGTCATCGCGGGTTTGGCTGTGTCATTTTCCGTCAACTTTCCTTATTGCCGCAGCGTGCATCAATTGGCGTCCGGATGGCCCTGCACCACCCGCACGCCAGCGGCAAACCCGTCTGTCCCAGCCGACCAGCGGGATGCCGATACCGCACATGAATTAGGCATCTTATTGCTTTTTCCACAGGATTGCACCGTTTTTGGGCGCCAGTGGCAATGTAGAGCAGAGATTCACGTTGCACAGCTCGCAGTCGGCGCTAGCTCGAAAAGTGCTCTAACGCGCCACACCCAAGCGCGCCGGGACGGGAGGCCGCGTCGATTTGCCACTTCTGGACGTACAGGATTTGTCGATCGTTCTCGCCTCTGACAGCGGCGAGACCACCCTTGTGGACGGCATATCCTACGCGGTGGACAGCGGAGAAACCCTCGCCATCGTCGGTGAATCGGGATCGGGCAAATCCCTGTCGTCGCTGTCTGTGATGGGGCTGCTTGCCCGGGAGTTGCAGGTGCGCTCGGGCCGGGTGCTCCTCGACGGCGATGATCTGCTCCAGCTTCCACCCGAGGAAATGCGCCGCCGCCGGGGGCGCGATATCGCCATGGTGTTCCAGGAACCGATGACGTCGCTCAATCCGGTCCGCAGCATCGGATCGCAGATCATGGAGAGCGTGCAGGAAAATCTCGGCCTCTCCCGGTCGGGCGCGAAGGCGCGTGCCATAAAACTGCTGCACGAAGTCGGCGTGGCCGATGCCGAGCGCAGGATGAAGCAGTATCCGCACCACTTCTCCGGCGGCATGCGCCAGCGCGTGATGATCGCCATTGCGCTGGCCGCCGACCCCAAGCTGATCATCGCCGATGAGCCGACCACGGCGCTCGATGTGACGATCCAGGCGCAGATCCTGGAACTGATGGCACGGCTCTGCCGGGAGCACGGCACCGCCCTCGTGCTTATCACGCACAACCTCGGCATCGTGGCGCGGTATGCCCGCAACGTCGTGGTGATGTATGGCGGGCGGATCGTCGAATACGGCACCGCCGCGCAGATCTACCGCACCCCACGTCACCCCTATACCGAAGGCCTGCTGCAATCCGTACCGCGGCTGGATCAGAGCCGCGACGTCCCGCTTAGCCCGATCCCGGGCAATCCGGCCGATCCGTTCACGCCGATCCCGGGGTGCCGCTTTCATCCGCGCTGCCGCTACGCCGCCGACACGTGCCGGACGGAAAAGCCCGCGTTTGACGGAGGAGTGGCGTGCCACTTCCCATTGCAAGCCACCGAACAGGAGGCTGTCTGATGAGTGAAGCGCTCCTGCGGATCGACGGTGTCTCGGTGCATTTTCCCGTGCACAAGGGCCTGCTGCAACGGCAGGTGGCCGAGGTCCGCGCCGTCGAAAAGGTGACGCTCACGCTCGAAAAGGGCGAAGCGTTCGGGCTTGTCGGCGAGTCGGGCTGTGGAAAGACGACCCTCGCTCGCACCGTGCTGCGGTTGGTGGATCCGACCGAGGGCGAGATCTGGTTTGACGGCCAGAACATCACGACACTGGAGGGCAAGGCGCTTTTTCCCTACCGGGAGCGCGTGGCTGCGATCTTTCAGGATCCTTTTTCGTCGCTCAACCCGCGCCAGAAGGCCGGGAGCATTCTCACCGAAGTCCTCAAAGTGCATGGCTACAGCGGCGACGTGCGTGCCCGCGTGGATGAGTTGCTCGGGCTGTGCGGCCTGCCGCCCCGCTTCGCCAATCTCTATCCGCACCAGATGTCGGGCGGGCAGCGCCAGCGCGTCGGGATCGCCCGGGCCCTCGCGCTGGAGCCCGAACTGATCGTGTGCGACGAGGCCGTGAGCGCGCTCGACGTGTCGATCCAGGCGCAGATCATCAACCTGCTGGAAGAGCTACGCCAGCGCTTCGGCCTCACCTACCTTTTCATCGGCCACGATCTTTCGGTTGTGCGGCACCTCTGCGAACGGGTTGCGGTGATGTACCTTGGCCGGGTGGTCGAAACAGCGTCGTCCGAAGAGCTCTTCGCAAACCCGCAGCATCCCTACACGCGCGCGCTCATTGACGCCGTACCGAACCCCGATCCCCTGGCCGAAGCCGGGCGCGACATCGAAAGCCTCGGCGGCGAGATCCCGAGCCCGCTGAACCCGCCCTCCGGCTGTGTCTTCCACACGCGCTGCCCCATAGCGATGGCGCGGTGCCGCTCGGAGGTGCCCGCGCTGGAACTCTTGGCCCCGGGGCATGCCGCTGCGTGCTTTGCGGCCAACCCTTGATCGATCCAAGAAAAAATCCGCCAGAACAGGAGAGGACAATGGCAAACGATGAACTCATGAAACGCGCCCGACAGGAGATGCGCGACGCGCATGACTTTGACCCGCGCGACCCGCTCTTTGGCCTCACCCGCGATGACATCCGGGGCAGCAAGATCAGCCGCCGCACCACGCTGCGCCTGCTCGCGGCTGGCGGCACCTTGACGATGGCGCATGTTTTGCCCGGTCTCGCGCCAAAGGCGGCGTTCGCCGATGGCCACGGCGGGGGCGAGCTGCGTGCGGCCTGGGGCGGTGTGTCGGAGATCGTCACGCTGGACCCTGCGCGGATCAACCAGGTGCTCCAGTTCCAGATCGCGTCGAACGTGCTCTCGGGCCTCATGCACATCAACAACGAGCTGGTGTCCGAGGGCGACCTCGCCGAGAGCTGGGATGTCTCCGAAGACGGGCTCGTCTACACGATCAAGCTGCGTGAGGGGGTGACCTTCCACAACGGAGATGCGTTCACCTCCGAAGACGTGGTATTCACCTTCAACCGTTCGCGCGATCCCGAGCAATCGATCCACTCCCGCGTGATCGCCAATGTCGAGACGCTGGAAGCGCTCAACGACATGGAGGTGCGCTTCACCCTCGCCCAACCGCAAGCCTCCTTCCTGACAAAAGCGCTGGAGCGGGCCTCGGGCCGGGCCATGACCATTGTATCGCGCGGCGCGCTGGAGAGCATGGGCGAGTCGCAATACGGGCTCACGCCCGTCGGCACCGGCCCGTTCCGCATCGAATCCCACGAGCTCGGCGGATCGGTCGTTCTGGCGAAAAACGAAAACTACTTCGACCCCGAGCGCCCCAAGCTCGACCGCGTCGTCATCACCCCGATCGACGGCACGGAGCCGCTCGCAGCCGCGATCGAGGCGGGCGATGTGCAGTATATCGGCGGCAACCCCCTGCCCGGCGAGCTGCGCCAGCGCTTCGAGGACAATTCCGATCTGGTGGTCGACGTGAAGCCGGGGCCAGGCTTCCAGTCTGTCTGGCTGAACCCGTGGCGCGACTACATGAAGGTCGAGGATTTCAACAAGCCGCTCGACGAGCTGAAGGGCGAGAACGGTTTCAAGGTCCGCCTCGCGCTTGCCAAGGCGCTGGACCGCGAGCTGTATGTCCAACAGGCGCTCTTCGGCAACGGCGTGCCGGCCTATGGCTCGATCAACGCCGCGATGGGATTTTACTACGACGAGGGGCTGGCTGACAGTTCGGAACAGGCGTTCGACCCCGAAGGCGCGCAGGCGCTTCTGGCCGAAGCGGGGTATCCGGGCGGTGAAGGCTTCCCGACGATCAAGCTCCAGACCACGCCCAATACCCGGCGCGGCGGGCTTGTGATCGCCAACATCTACAAGCAGGTGTTGGGCATCACGGTAGAGGTCGATCCCAAGGAGTTTTCCGTCGGCATCGAGGAGTTCAACAAGATGGACTTCGACATGCGGCTCGGCGGCTCGGGCGGCGACTACGATCCCGATGACGGCCTTGTCGACTGGATGCAGACCGCGTCGAAGTTCAACGGCCCGACGCGCGATACAGCCGCGTTCCCATTCGGCTTCTGGTCGGAATCCGAGGCCGATGGATTGATCGAGCAGCAAGCGATCACCGCCGATCCTGCGGAGCGGCGCGAGCTGGTCCAGCAGGCCAACAAGATCACCTCCGACAAGGTGTGCTGCGGCTTCCTCTTCCACCCGGTCGACATCCTCGTGCACTCCGCGTCGGTGAACGTGCCGGCCAATAGCCGCATCCCCGGCCTGCACGACTTCGACCGTATCACTCTCAGTTAAAAGGGGGCGGGGCGGCCCTCCTCCCAGGCCCGCCCCGTTTATTCCGATGGCCGCCTACATCCTCCGCCGATTGGTGGGCGCCGCGCTCGTTATGCTCGCGGTGTCGACGCTCGTATTCTTCATGATCCGGCTTGTGCCGGGCGACCCGATAGCCGTGATGATGGCCGATGCCGGGAGCGAGGAGGCGCGCGAAGCGCTGACCCGCCGCCTCGGGCTCGACCAGCCGGTCATGGTGCAGTTCTTCATCTGGTTCGGCAACATGTTGCAGGGCGACCTCGGGTCGTCACTCTATGGCTCGAACCAGCCTGTTAACGACATCCTGATGCTGGCGCTGCCCAAGACACTGTCACTCGCGCTGCTGTCGTTCCTGATCGCGATCATCATCGCCATTCCAGCCGGGATCATCTCCGCCACGCGCAAGAACACGGCGGCGGACACCGGCGTGTCGCTCATCGCGTTTCTGGGCCTCTCGATGCCAGATTTCTGGCTCGCGATCCTGCTGATCATCGTCTTTGCGGCGAACCTTCAATGGTTGCCTGCCGTGGGCTATGCGCCGCTCTCCGAAGGGTTCTGGGAGTGGCTCAGCCACCTCATCCTGCCAGCTATCGCCATCGGCACGGGCTTTTCGGCCATCATCGCGCGAATGATCCGCTCGTCGATGCTGGAGGTGCTCAAGGCCGACTACATGCGCACCGCCCATTCCAAGGGCCTTCCGACGCGCGTGATCCTGATGCGCCACGCGTTCCCGAACGCCCTGATCCCGGTCGTTACGGTGATCGGCATCGCCTTCGCGCTCCTGATCTCTGGCGCCGTGGTGGTGGAAAACGTTTTCGCCATCAAGGGCCTCGGGCGCGTGTTGATCCAGGGTATCCAGAACCGCGACTACCCTGTGGTTCAGGGGGCCGTCCTCATGGTCTCGGCGTTCTTCGTTCTCTCCAACCTCGTGGTCGACCTGCTCTACGCGGTGATCGACCCCCGCATCCGGTACAGCTAGATGACCGACGCCACAGCCGCCCAAACACCTGCGGACCCGACCCTCGCCCAGACCCCCCCGAAGTCGAAATCCCGCTTCCGCGAGGTGTTCTCGAAGGACAGGAAGGCGCAATTCGGGATCGGGATCCTTGCGATCTTCATCCTGGGCGCTCTCTTCGCACCGCTGATCTCCCCCTACGATCCCAACGAAATGACGCTCGACATGATGGGCAGCCCCACGGGCGAGCACATTCTGGGGACAGACGATCTTGGCCGCGATCTCTTCTCGCGCATCCTATGGGGCACGCAGATCTCGCTCTTTGTGGGGGTTGCCACGGTCGCCATCGCGCTCTTCTTCGGTGTGCTTCTGGGCGTGCTGGCAGGGTACTATGGCGGATGGATCGACATGATCATCATGCGCTACATCGACCTGCAATGGGCCTTCCCGAACTTCATCATCGCGGTCTATCTCGTTGCCGTGTTTGGCACCGGACTGCTGAATGTCATCGTTGCCATTGCGCTCGCGTTCCTCGACGACTTCGCCCGCGTCGCACGCTCGATGGTGCTGACGCTGAAGGAGGAGCAGTTTGTCGACGCCGCGCGCGTGCAGGGCTTCTCGGACCTGCGGATCATGATCGTGCACATTCTGCCCAACGCGATGGCGCCGATCATCGTGCAGGCGACCGTCAGCGTCTCCTACGCCATTCTCGGGGAGGCGTCGCTTTCGTTTCTCGGGCTGGGGGTGAGCTCCAACACGCCCACATGGGGCCTGATCCTGGCGGACGGGCGCAGCTTCATCAGCCAGGCGTGGTGGCTCGGGGTTTATCCCGGCCTTGCAATCATGCTGGTGGTGCTGTCGATCAACTTCATCGGCGACGCCTTGCGCGACGCGCTGGACGTCCGAGAAGCCGGGATCTGAGGCGCGTCTTCGCGCGATCAGGGGCCCGCAATCGCGCGCTCTCACGGGCCGTCGCCCGGACGGCGTTATCCGACGCCCGGGAACTCACCTCACGCCGCTCTGCTCACTGGCTCCGGGGGCGACCCCCTTGGAGCGGCGTCGAGTGGTTCTTGCGATCGCGCGCAACGCGCACCGCGCTTCATCATGCGCCACCCGCGCAACCCTCGGGTCACGCCGCTGACGCGCATCAAACCGGACCGTCCCCGTGTCAGAGGGCGGCCCAGTCTCCCATCGCACTGGACGGCAGGTGCAGCTCCGGATGCGGTCGCACCGGCGTGTGCCGCACGCGCGGCACCCTGTCATCCTCGGGTTTCTGGGGGGTCTTGCGAGACTCGTTCCGCTTGTCGTCGGACATCACACGTCCTCCTGCACATACGATACACTTTGATATGTATACCATAGAATGCCACATCGCCCCAGCCGGATTAAGACGACGAAAGGACGATTCGGTGGCTTCACGGGTAAACAAATGGCACAAACCGATATGCTACCTCAGGCTGTCTTTTTTCCCCGATGTTTTTCGTATCCAACGATGTGATAGGCAACTTGGCTAGCGCGAAAAAAGCTCTGCGCGAGCAGGAATGCCCCGACAAACAACCCGAAAACACCGACAGCTATGTCCAAGCGGTCCGCACCATCGGTATGGTATGACACTCTACCCAGAAGATACAATAAAGACCCGACAGATGCGCCTGTACCAAACTTCACGCAGATGTCGCGAAGCATCAAAAAACGCTCTATCTGTTCACGCAATCGCACTGGGGCGGGTTTTTTCTTGCGCCAGTATCTGTTCTTGGCTTCTTCAAGTTCCATGGGGCTGAGTTGATCGACCTCGGAGAAATCAAGGTTTGCAGCTCGATTGAAGACCCCGCGCGTCAGCCAGTTCGAAGGAGCGGCGTCCAGAACGCAAGCAAGTCCTGCTATCGCCAACAACTCTTGAAACACGTAACAGGACACGTACGCCAGGATCAAGAGCAAGACAGGGGCGAGAGGTGTTGTGTTCTCCCATTCAATCTCGAAGGCAGTCCCAAATGGGATTACAATAAGCAAGCCCGCAAACACATAGAGCAAGTCCCTGTAAACAAACATCCCAAGTGCGCGAAGAAGTCCACGCATGAGTCAGCGCGCGAACTTCTTGTACTTCACGCGCGTTGGCTCCACGGAGTCCGGCCCGAGGCGGCGGATCTTGTCTTCCTCATAGGCCTCGAAGTTACCCTCGAACCACTCGACATGGGCGTCGCCCTCGAAGGCCAGGATGTGGGTGCAGAGACGGTCGAGGAAGAAGCGGTCATGCGAAATGACCACGGCGCAGCCGGCGAAATCCTCGATCGCATCTTCTAGGGCGCGCAGCGTCTCGACGTCTAGGTCGTTGGTGGGCTCGTCGAGCAGGAGCACGTTGCCGCCCGACTTCAAAAGCTTCGCCATATGGACGCGGTTGCGTTCTCCGCCCGAGAGCAGGCCGACCTTCTTCTGCTGGTCGCCGCCCTTGAAGTTGAACGCACCGCAATAGGCGCGGGAGTTCATCTGCGCATCGCCAAGATCGATCACCTCGCCGCCACCGGAGATCTCTTCCCAGACCGTGGCATCAGGCGCCAACGAGTCGCGGGACTGGTCGACGTAGGCCAGCTGAACCGTGTCGCCGTATTCCACGCTACCGCCATCGGGCTGCTCCTGCCCGGTGAGCATCCGGAAGAGGGTGGACTTGCCCGCCCCGTTCGGGCCGATCACGCCAACGATGCCGCCGGGGGGCAGCGAGAAAGACAGATCTTCGATCAACAGCCGGTCACCGTAGCCCTTCTTGAGGCCATTGACCTCGATCACCTTGGAGCCGAGGCGCGGGCCGTTCGGAATGACGATCTGCGCCTTGCCGACCTTTTCGCGCTCGGACTGGCTCGCCATCTCGTCGTAGGCGTTGATACGGGCCTTGGACTTGGCCTGACGCGCCTTCGCACCGGCGCGGATCCATTCGAGTTCGCGCTCCAGCGTTTTCTGGCGGGCCTTGTCCTCGCGCGCTTCCTGCGCCAGCCGCTTGGCCTTCTGCTCCAGCCAGGCGGAGTAGTTGCCCTCGTAGGGGATGCCCCGGCCCCGGTCGAGCTCGAGAATCCAGCCGGTGATGTCGTCGAGGAAGTAGCGATCGTGCGTGACGATCAGGATGGTGCCCTTGTACTCGATCAGGTGCCGCTGGAGCCACGCGATCGTCTCGGCGTCGAGGTGGTTGGTCGGCTCGTCGAGCAGCAACATGTCGGGCGCTTCGAGCAAGAGCTTGCAGAGCGCCACACGGCGGCGTTCCCCGCCCGAGAGGTTCTCGGGCATCGCGTCGTCCGGCGGGCAGCGCAGCGCCTCCATGGCGACGTCGATCTGACTGTCCAGGTCCCAAAGATTGTTGGCGTCGATCTCGTCCTGAAGCTGCGCCATCTCATCGGCGGTCTCGTCGGAGTAATTCATCGCGAGCTCGTTGTACTTGTCGAGCTTGCCCTTCTTTTCGGCCACGCCCAGCATGACATTCTCGCGGACGGTCTTGTCCTCGTCGAGCGCAGGCTCCTGCGGCAGGTAGCCAACCTTCGCACCCTCGGCGGCCCAGGCCTCGCCCGAGAAATCCTTGTCCATCCCCGCCATGATCTTCATCAGCGTGGACTTACCGGCGCCGTTCACGCCCACCACACCGATCTTCACGCCGGGCAGGAAGCTCAGCCGGATATTCTCAAAACACTTTTTGCCGCCAGGGTAGGTCTTGGAGACGCCATCCATGTGGTAAACGTACTGATAGCTGGCCATGAGGCACTCCTTCACTCGGCTCTGGAAGGGCATCTAGCGCGCGTATGTGGGGCGCGCAATCGCGCAACATCGAAGCGCGCGCTCTGACGAGGGTTCAACCTCTAGCGAAGACCGATTGCAGATCGCCGTAGATCGGGAAGACGGGCCATGCCTGCTCGCGCCTCCCGGGTTCGTAGTCGAGGAGCAGCGAAGTCGTCCCGAAATTGGGGTGGGCGTCGAACCACAGGTCACCGAGCCATTGCTCCACATCGACAGATCGCAACCATGGCTCTCCGGTGAAGATCACGAGCACATCTACGAAGATGCCGCGCCTTTGGTAGGCTTCCCCTTTTCTCCCGACTATAGATCTGATCTTCTTGGCGCGCCGCTCGGCGCTCCACTGTGACTCTTCGAACAATTTGCCCCGGTATGGCGGCGCGCCACGACCGGCGCGCGCCTTGTGATCAGGATCCACCACTTGGGTGAGCTCGACGGCGACACTGCCGTGCGGCATCTCGAAGTAGAAATCCGGCGGATCGCTTGGGTTTTGAATGGGCTCAGGAGTCTCTATCCGCATGAACGTTGCAACGGACCTGCGCCACTCTTGGACGGTGCTCAACTCGACAATCCGCTTGTCCTCGCCCGTGCGGGAGTTGAAGCCGTCGGCGTAGCCGTTGCTCCGGTTCCAGAGGTCGATCCAGTAGCGGATAGAACCATTTCCATTTTGGTCTTTGATGCTGGTTCTCCTGGGCTGGCAGCGCCTCGGGAACGGTAGCTTCCAGTCCCCTACATGGGCAAAACGCGAGCCACCCGGGTCAACCCCATCGGCGTCGTGCGGTCAAAGCCGGTGCCGACCGAGCGTGCGCTCCACATCCTGGTAGACCGCGTGCAGGTGCTGGGGCTGGTTTCGCAGCGTCGCGAACTCGATCAGGAACGTGTCGCTGTGCAGGCGGTAGTAGATCGAGCCGGAAAGGTCTGCGCCGGCCCAGATGAACCGAGTGCTGTCGATCCCGGCCTCTGTCCGTTGCCGGACGGAGGCACCCAGCGTTCCGGCATAGGGCTCCCACGTATAGACTTCGATCAGGCGCAGCGTGAGATCGCGCTGGGTCGCCGTCATCTCTGCGAGGGGAAGGCCGCGCGTATCGCCGTCGTAGCGGGTTTCGCGACCGTTCGTTGTCAGGATGTTGCCCGGGGAGTTCGGATTCACCAGCGCGAGGCCACGCTGTGCGTCCGTCAGGTCGGTGAAGAGCGTGCGCGCCAGCGCCTCCTCCTCGGTGAGCACGACAAGCCCCTCGTGCGGCCCGGAAGGGACGGTGTTGGGCTCGGAGGAAAAGGCAGAGGGTGTCACGGACACGATCTCGTCGCCCACCAGCGTGAATGACAGCGAGAGGTGGTGCCCCTCCCAGCGCCACGCCCACGGCGCGTCAGCCGAGGGTGTGCCGAAGATCATCACCGAGAAACGCTCGCGGTTTCGATCCGCCGCGCCCTTGCCCCACTCGTCGCGCAGGATGTCCTGCTGCAACATGATGTGCTCGGCCTTTTCGATACCGCGCGCGGACAGGCCGGTCGCGAGAAGAGCGAGCGCCGCATCCTTCTGGGCCGGTGACATCTGCTCGAGCGCAAGCCCCGGCGCACGCCTCGAACCAAGCATGAAGCTCCAGGCGATACGCGTCGGGTCATCGAGATCGAACCGGGCAGCCTGCGCCTGCGGTGCCTCAAGTGTCGACAGGAAGGCCGATGCCCGGGCGCGCATGTCTCCGCCCGGGCTTTGCTGGGCGCGACCCGGCCCTGAGAGAGCAGGGACGAGCCCCGCTGCAGCCGTGGCTGCGATCATGGTGCGACGGGACAAGGACATGGCGAAGATCTCCTGTTGATGTCCCTGATGTACCTGCTTCGTGTGGAGCGCGAAACAATCTCGAACCGGTTCACATCCGCTTGAGTCCGCCTCTTGCTACCGTTGCGTCATTTGACGGTAGCTTTTTTGGCGGCTTTCCGCTAAGAGCCCCCGCACGGACCCGTCGCAGAACACAGGAGGACGGTGCATGACGACCCATCGCTATCACCTTTCCTGGCATCTCGGCCGCGTCTTTACGATGGAGCGCGCGTCGGCCTAGCCCACCCGCTCCCGCCGCGGCTCTGCCGCACCCCCTCACCATAGCTTCTGATCAGCGCTTTCATCCATAACGGGTGTTTTACGTGCGCTCAGGGCTCTTCCAACCCCAAGGAGCCAGTCCGCGCTGTGCGGCTGGGATACACATGATCCATGTCCTGAAAACCTCGGCGCCTGTGAGCGTCTCCGACCAACTCTACGACATCCTGCGGGCCCATGGCGCCCGCGCAGTGCTGCTGGCGCTGGCCCAAGCCCTGATCCGCCAGCGGCGCGAGAGCCTAGCGGGGATCACCGGTGTACCGCCCAATCTGCGGCGGGACATCGGGCTGCCACCCGAGGCCACCGGCCCAGTCACGTGGTACCGCTACAAATGAGGCCTTCCGCCCCGGTCCACGCCGGGGCGGTGTCGCCCAACAAAGGGCGGGGATCGGGCCGGTGCGCATTGTGGCAGGTGTCACGGATTTTAACGTCTTGAGGACCGCAAGGCAGTGTCAGACCGGGATGAAACCTCGTGTGCTGATGGGGTTTCCCCGGCGACCGGGATTGCCCCATGCACGATGCGCCGCGCTCTCGAGACTCGGAAAGGATGGAAAACTTGCGGCCAAGGCAGTAGCCTTTACCGAAGGGAACCCAATTGGCCCCTTATCCATCCAGACCGGTGCAAGACGGTTAGTCAGTATCAAGGAGAAGCCTCATGAATATCGGCGGTGTCAGCAAAATCCTGAGCAGCATTGACCCGGGAGAACTCAGCAAAGCCACCAGCGCGATGCAAAAAGAGCAAAAGCAGTTCGCAGACGGCACGAACATCGCCAAGAGCCTCGGCGCCGCGATCAAGGACCTGCAACCGCTGCTGTCCGAGCTTGCCGGTGGCCTCGGTGACGCAGCCAAGGCAGCGCAGGCAAAGGCAAAACCTTCCAAGGAAGATGCCGAAAAGATGAAGAAAGATGCCGGCAAAATGCTGGAATCTATGAAGGCCGCACAGATCAAGATGCTGGAAACGAAGATCGCCGAGGCCGAGAAGAGCCTCGCAGAGCTGCGCAAAATGCTCGACAACGCGAAGAAAACGAAGCCGAGCACCTGGTTTTCCTGACGGGCGCGCCGCGGCGCCCGCTACCGCGCTCAACGCCCGCTGTGACGGGCTCCAGTGTGACGGGCATCCATGCGACAGGGCGCACCTTCGCATAGGAACGCATGGGACCGGGCAGCTTGTGAGAGGTCACATTAGGCTGGGCACCGCGGGACAGGGCCCGGTGTGAGCAGACGCGCGGCGTAAGCTGCAGGGTCTAGCGACGCACGCGGCGCACCAGAGCCAACCCGCCCAGCGCCGCGAGCAGCATTGGCAGGCCGGCGGGCAGCGGGATCGCCTCCGGGTGGTCGGCGACGGTGAAGCTCACGGTGATGGAGGTCGGGCTGAGGCCGGACACATTGGGCGCGAAGACGGAGATGGCTTCGACCAGGAGGTCTGGCTGCTGTTCTGGCAGCAGGTTCCAGACGTAGGAGAGCCGATGGTGTCGATGCCGAGGCTGGCGAAGGTCGCGCCGGCGAAAGTCAGCGGGCCGGACAAGTCGGTGCCAGCTTACCCGACCGGGAGCAGAACCTCGATCCCCCTTCGTCCGTTGTGACCGCGAAGACATCGCCCGATCTGTCCGTGGCGAATGCGGCGTCGCCAGCACCGAACGAGACAGGCCCATCGAAGAGATACGAGTCCACAGCCTGCACCGTTTCCACGTTATCATCGATTGAAAACAAGAAACCTTCACGCGGAACAATCGCGCCTCCACGCGCGAAATCGATCCCGCCGGGCTGCGCATTCGTGATGTCAAGAAATCCGCCGAGCGGGCCGACCACGCCCTCCGGCGTTTCTTCGAAGGCGAAGAGCACACCGGCTTGCGCGGCCGTCGAAAGCGACAGGGAGACAACGCCTGCCGCACACATTGTTCGAAGCATCAAGTGATCGCCTACGGATTAGCCCTCTGGCCCCACATCAGAATGCCAACGGGCTGCATACTACTGAACCGGATCACCGGTGATCGGCCTCCGGCACCATCGCGCGCAGCCACGACCCGATGGGCGTGGCCAGCGTTCCGCGGATCTCGCCGCGAAAGGTCGGCGTCCAACTGCCGTGCTGCTGGCGTGGGCGGGGATGGATGGTGCCGCAGGTCTCGCGATCCGGCTGACCGATGACGAAGAGCACGCCAGCGACAATCTCTTCGCCGTTCTCCTCCATCAGCAGAGGCCCGCCGCTGTCGCCCGAAGCCAGCCGCTTGCCATCGCGCCGAAGGGGCGGGATGGCCACGATAACGCAGTCGTTCTCGCCCCAGTAATCCACCGGGCCGGTACCGCGGAACGCGGACGGGGAGGGATCGTCCGGGTACCCGCCCCACCCGGCGTGGCGCAGCGTGCGGCCACGCGGCAGCGCGCCACGCGGGCCGGATTCGGTGAGCACGGGAAGGGGCACGGCTATGTCAGGGGGGACAGGGTCGTCCAGTCGCAGGAGCGCCATGTCGGCACAGCGCGGTGCCGCGTAGGCAATGGGCCGTACCTCGTGCAGCGGGGCGTCGCTGAGGTTGCCAAATTGCACCATCCGGTCGCTTGGGAACGGATACCACCGCAGCGGGTCCTCCCAGCCGTGGCCCTGCAGCTTGGCCTGCTGCGGCATGCGCGGGCAGGCTTCGCCGAGATGCGCGCTGGGTGCGGGCGTGCGCCAGTTCGGGTTGAGACAATGGCCGGCAGTCAGCACCACGTCCGGCGCGATCAGGGTGACGGCGCACCCGATGAACACGGCGACCGCATCACGCTCCGGGCTGGAGGTATCCGGCTCGTTGGCGGCGACGGGGGTCAGGATCCCTCCGACATGGGTGGGCACCGTCGCGTGGGTGAGCGATGCGGGCGCGCCTCCGCCCGATTGGGCATCGCCCGCGCCACCGGTGATTGCCAGAGCGAGCGCACATGCCATGCCAGCCAACCCCGCTCTGGCCCGCGTGCGCTTGTTTCCGCCGCCGACGCGTGGCGCGATCCCGCGTGCGATGTGACCCAACTCTCCCATAGGGCGAAGCGTATGCGGCAAGGCCCCACCCGTCCAGACTCATGGCACGCAACGCGACAGCAGGCATCGCGTTGACATGCCTGCGCTTCCGCCCCATCACGCGGCGGCAAGAGGCAGAGCAACCGGCGAGGAGTATGACGTGCGGCCTTCACGCCACGGATCCGCCGCTCTCGCCAGCGCACACCTTCCGTTTGCGGGGCCAGGTCAGCGGATCGGGCTGCTTGGCGGTTCGTTCGATCCGCCGCATGAGGGTCATCTGCATATCTCGCTCGAAGCCCTCAAGCGCTTTCGGCTCGATGCGGTCTGGTGGCTCGTCAGCCCGGGCAACCCGCTCAAGGCGGTCGGCCCGGCCGCCCTGTCGCGCCGGATGACGGCAGCGCGCAGCCTTGCCGCCCACCCCCGGATCCACGCGACGGATATCGAGGCGCATATCGGAACCCGCTACACCGCGCAGACCCTGCGCTGGCTTTGCACCGTCAGGCCCCGGTGCCGCTTCGTTTGGCTGATGGGGGCCGACAACCTCGCGCAGTTCCACCTTTGGGACAATTGGCGCACGATCATGGCGACGGTTCCGATCGGGGTGCTCGCGCGGCCATCGCACCGGCTGCCCGCGCGCCGCTCCGTCGCCGCAACGCGGCTCGCGTCTGCGCGGCTGCCGGCGGCATCCGCTGGCCTGCTCGCACTCAAGACGCCGCCGGCCTGGTGCTTCGTCAACGTGCCCATGCGCGCGATCTCCTCGTCTGCGATTCGGGCCGGTGGCGCGTGGAGTTGAAGCAGGGCGACGCCGTTCGGCGCCCAATCGCGCCGCACTCTGCGCTTCGTCCGCCCCAAGACCGGTAAGTCAGCCCAGCCCAGCGCAGCAAGAGAGTGCGCACGGGAAAAGGTGAATGCCGACACAATCCCGCGCCGCCGCAGGGCTGGCAAATAGCGCTTCAACATGCTCGGATACCGCAGACCACGCGTCGACCCTGCAATGACGCGCACTATAGGAGGCTTGCCATGAACGTCCCCGTCTCGAACGTCACGTCGAATATCGACCATTGGGAAGAACGGCTCGACCTCGCCGCCGCATTGCGATGGGCCGCGCGGATGAACATGCACGAGGCCGTCGCCAACCATTTCTCCCTCTCGGTCAGCGATGACGGCGCGCGGTTCCTCGTGAACCCGAACAAGAAGCATTTCTCGCGCGTGCGTGCCTCCGACCTGCTGGAGATTGACGCCAACGACCCGGAGACGCTCAATCGACCCGGCGCGCCCGATCCGACGGCGTGGGGCCTGCACGGCTCCGTCCATCGCCACTGCCCGCACGCGCGCTGTGCCCTTCACGTGCACTCCACCTTCGCCACGGTGCTGGCCTGCCTCGAAGATCCGCGATTGCCGCCGCTCGACCAGAACGCTTGTGCCTTCTACGGGCGGCAAGCGATCGACACGTCCTATGGCGGTCTCGCGCTGGAGGAGGAGGGCGAGCGCTGTGCAGAGCTGCTGAAGGATCCGAGGACAAGTGTCCTGATCATGGGCAATCACGGCGTTATGGTCATCGGGCAGACGGTCGCCGAAGCCTTCGACAGGCTCTATTACTTCGAGCGTGCGGCAGAGACCTATGTGCGCGCTTTGCAGACGGGCCGACCGCTCAACATCCTGTCCGACGAGATCGCCGCCAAGACGGAGGCCGAGCTGAACGATTACCCGTCCGCGGGCGAGGCGCACCTGCGAGAATTGCGCGACATTCTCGACACCGAGGGCAGCGACTACGCAACATGAGCGCGACCGGGCTCGACCGCTTCGTCGCCGCGCAGGCCCCTGTTATCGGTGCGGTCACGGGCGAGCTGGCGAACGGACGCAAAGAGACGCACTGGATGTGGTTCGTCTTCCCGCAGATGCGTACGCTCGGCCGCTCCGACACCGCCTTGCTCTACGGCATCGAGGATCTGGCGGAGGCAAGGGCCTACGCCCGGCACCCTGTTCTCGCACCCCGGTTGCGGGCTTGCTCCGAGCTTGTCCTCTCCCACGTGGAGCAGCGCACCGCGACCGACGTCATGGGACCGGTGGATGCACAAAAGCTCCGGTCCTCGATGACGCTCTTCGCGCGCGCCGCTCCTGACGCTCCGGTGTTCGAAGCGGTGCTTGGGGCGTACTACGACGCTGCGCCCTGCACCCGTACGATGGAGCTTCTGGGATGAGCGGGACACTGCTGTCACTCGGGCACGGCTATTCCGCCCGCGCCCTCGCTCGGCGACTTGGGCCGGAATGGCGGATCATCGGCACGACGCGCTCTGCCGAGAAAGCCGAAGCGCTCCGCGCCGAAGGGGTCGAGGCGCGCCTCTGGCCCGGATCGGATCTTGCAACGGAGGTCGGTGAAGCCACCCACATTCTCGCCTCTGCCGGGCCGGGTCCGGAAGGTGATCCCTTCTTTCCTGCACTTGCGGCAGCCCTTACGGATGCGAGGCCCCTCTGGGTCGGCTATCTCTCGACAACCGGGGTCTACGGAGATCACGCAGGCGGCTGGGTTGATGAAGCAACGCCGCTTACGCCGTCCACCGAGCGCGGCAGGCGCCGTGTCGAGGCGGAAGGGCAATGGCGCGCCGCGGCGGAGGAGGGCGGCTGGCCGCTGCACATCTTCCGACTGGCCGGGATCTACGGGCCGGGGCGCGGCCCCTTCTCGAAAGTGCGCAAGGGCGAGGCACGCAGGATCATCAAGCCCGGGCAGGTTTTTTCGCGGATCCATGTCGACGATATCGCGCAGGTCTTGGCGGCCTCCATCGCGCATCCGGCAGCCGAAACACGCGCCTACAATCTGTGCGACGACGACCCCGCCCCGCCGCAGGATGTCCTCTCCCATGCCGCTGCGCTCCTGGGTCTGCCCCCACCCCCGGAGGTGGCCTTTGAGAGCGCCGAGATGACCCCGATGGCGCGTAGCTTTTACGCCGAGAACAAGCGCGTGCGGAACGACAGGATCAAGGACGAGCTCGGCGTCAAGCTGCTCTACCCGACGTATCGCGAGGGCCTCGGCGCTCTTCTGGCGAGCGAGGGATAAACGATGGAGAAGATCGTGATCCTCACCGGCGCCGGCGTTTCTGCCGAAAGCGGGCTGGGAACCTTTCGAGACGTCGGCGGCCTCTGGGACACCTATGATCTCGAAGATGTCGCCACGCCGCAGGGGTATGCGCGCAACCCCGCTCTGGTGCATGGCTTCTACAATGCGCGGCGCGCGAATTGCCTTGCCTCCGAGCCAAACGCCGCCCACGCCGCCCTTGCCCTGCTGGAAGCGGAGTGGCGGGGCGAGGTCATCCTCATCACCCAGAACATCGACAATCTGCACGAGCGCGCGGGGCACCGCGCTGTCCACCACATGCATGGCGAACTGCTGCGCGCACTTTGCGCGGCGTGCGACCATCGGTGGGACGCGCCTGCCGAGATGTCGGTCGAGACGCCTTGCCCGAGATGCGGCGCCCTGGCCGCGCGCCCCGATGTGGTATGGTTCGGAGAGATGCCGTACGGGATGGACCGGATCGAAACACACCTCCAGGAGGCGGATCTCTTCGTCTCTATCGGCACCTCTGGCACCGTGTACCCTGCGGCGGGGTTCGTGGCGGAGGCCGTGGCGCATGGCGCACGCTCGCTAGAGCTGAACCTCGAAGCCTCGGATACAGCGTCGCTCTTCGAGGAGCAGCGCCTCGGCCCGGCAACAACACTGGTGCCCACGTGGGTGACCGAGGTGCTGGAACGGCGCGATCGCTGATCGCGCTCCCCCGTCCGTTGGTCGGTGAAACGGCCCTTGACGAGCCCCCTCAGGCGGCGCGCAAATGAGAGCTGGGATACCCACGAAAGGCGGTCGAGAGCGATGCCGATCCTTTGGTGCAGCGCCGGACTGAGACGGAGCCGCGATGTCGAACCTTGCGCCATGCGCGCCGCGTCCGATGCATCGGAAGAGCTGGAGACTTGCGAAGGGTCGCACCATCCGCACCGAACGAGCCTGCGGCGCCCCTACAGGCCCAGCCGCACAGCCCCTGCCTCCAAGGTGTGCGATGCCCCCCCGGAAGACGCAGGCGCGGGATGGCGGCTCCTTGGGATCGGCGTATAATCGCCACGGAACGCAGGGGAGAGATGCCATGAGCGACATCCACGCCGCCCGTCTTGCTGCACTCCGCACGCAGATGGCAGAAACCGGGACGGATCTCGTCGCGCTCGGGCCCTCCAGCCACCTGTTGTGGCTTGCCGGGGTCGATCCGCATGGCGATGAGCGCCCGATCCTGTTGCTCGTCACCCAGAGCTACGCGGGCTTTCTGATGCCCGCGCTCAATGCCGATGCCGTGCGGAACGGGACAGACCTGCCGTTCCATCCATGGAGCGACGACGCAGGCCCCAAAGCGGCGCTGGCCGATCTGCTTTCGGCCTGTGGCGTCGGCTCTGGCCCGAGCGTAGCGCTGGACGAAACGATGCGGGCAGACTTTGCCCTCTTGCTGCTCGATGCGCTGGATGCCCCCCGCCGCAGCTTTACAGATCGGACCATCGCGCCCCTGCGAGCGCGCAAGGACGAGACCGAAATCGAGACCCTCACCGCCTGTGCACGGCTCAACGATAGGGCGATGGAAGCCGCCATTGCCGCGCTACGCACGGGGATCACCGAGCGCGAGATCGCGCGGGAGATTCTCGCGGTCTATCATGCGAACGGCGCCTCGCCCGCCTTTACCATCGTCGGCTTCGGCCCCAATGGCGCGTTTCCCCACCACCACACATCTGACGCCAAGCTCTCTCCCGGCATGGGTGTGCTGATCGATACCGGCTGCCGGCTCAACGGCTATCCGTCGGACATGACCCGCTCGTTTGCCTATGGGCCGGAGCCTGACGACTATGCCGCTGTCCGGCTGGCCGTCGAGAACGCCGTGCAGGCCGCGCTCGATGTCGCCCGTCCCGGGGTCGAGGCCCGGGCGGTCGACCGGGCCGCCCGCGCCGTGATCGAGGAGGCCGGCTATGGGCCGCGTTTCGTGCACCGCCTCGGCCACGGGTTGGGGATCGACATCCACGAGCCGCCGTGGATCACCGCAAGCTCGGAGACGGTGCTGGAAGAGGGCCACGTTTTTTCCATCGAGCCGGGGATCTACCTGCAGGGACGTTTCGGTGTCCGCCTCGAGGACATCGTGGTGATGCGCGCAGACGGACCGGAGATCCTGTCGGGCCTGCCGCGTATGCTGCCCAACCGTCCGGGCTGAGGTCGCCTCGGCCTGGGGGATCCCCGGATTGTGGTGTGCTCAGGGTCTGCTGTCACGCGCCCGACCCTGTCCGTTCGATTCGCGCGCACGCATGTTTGGGCAAGAGGTATTCCGAGGGTCGCAGGCATGGCGGCGACCTCTGGGCACGCGATGCAAGGGAATCGGCGCTGCGGGCCCGTGGCCGGGCGAGCCGTGATCCAATGGAAGAGCCGCACGCGGAAGCGCAGACACGGGCACGCTTGTGGTGTAGGCACGTCGTTCCGCCAAGGGAGCCAGCCTTCATCGCGTCGGTTGCAGCTCGTGAAGCAGCCCCGGACAGCACACGATATGACCCTTCCGCGAGGTCCCTGCGGTTGACACTGACGAGCCCATACGGTGACTGGGCGGCAAAGCCTCAGCACGCGAGAGGCCAAGAGCATCCCGGCAATCCGGCCGGGCAAGAGCAGGAGCGCACGGCGCCATGACCATTCATCTGCATCAGGGCGATCTGCCCGACGGGTTGGACCTCGGAAACGAGGTTGCCATCGATTGTGAAGCCATGGGCCTCATCCCTTACCGGGATCGGCTGTGCCTGGTGCAGCTTTCCGCCGGAGATGCCGACGCACATCTCGTGCAGATTGCTCAGGGCCAGACCAACGCGCCGAACCTCACGCGGATGCTCGCGGACCCGGCCGTGCTCAAGCTCTTCCACTACGGCCGTTTTGACATCGCCCTGCTCCAGCAGGCGCTCGGCGTGCTGACCGCACCCGTCTATTGCACGAAGATCGCCTCGAAGCTCGTGCGGACTTACACCGACCGCCACGGATTGAAGAACCTTTGCCAGGAATTGATCGAGGTGGATCTGTCCAAGCAGCAGCAAAGCTCGGATTGGGGTGCACCGGATCTCACGGAAGCGCAGCAAGCCTACGCCGCCTCGGACGTTCTGTACCTGCACCGGCTGCGCGAAGTGTTGGATGCGCGGCTGGCCCGGGAGGGGCGCACCGAACTGGCGCAGTCCTGCTTCGATTTCCTGCCCACCCGCGCCACGCTGGATCTTGCCGGCTGGCCCGACATCGACATTTTCTCGCACTGACCGCTCTCTTGCCCCTATCGGTTCCCTCGCACGCCCCTGACATGGATGATCCAGAACCAAATGCCCTGCTGACCACCGCACGCCGCGTCATTGCGCGGGAGGCGGAGGCTGTTGCCAGCCTGAAGGACGCGCTGGGTGACAGCTTCGTGGAGGCGGCCAGACTGATCATCGCCGCCAAGGGGCGTGTCATCGTCTCCGGCATGGGGAAGTCCGGACACATCGCGCGCAAACTCGCCGCGACCTTTGCCAGTACCGGGACGCCCGCGCATTTCGTTCATCCTGCCGAGGCCAGCCACGGCGATCTGGGAATGATGGCTGCCGGGGATGTCGCGCTGCTCCTGTCGAACTCCGGGGAGACACCCGAACTCGCCGACATGATCGCCTATACCCGGCGCTTTTCGATCCCTCTGATCGGCGTTGCGGGCCGTGCCGGCTCGACTCTGCTGACGCGCGCCGACGTGGCGCTCTTGCTGCCGGATGCGATCGAAGCCTGCCAGACAGGGATCGTGCCCACGACCTCCACGACCATGACGCTCGCCCTCGGCGACGCGCTCGCCATCGCGCTGATGGAACACAGGCGTTTCACCCCGGAAAAGTTTCGTGAATTTCATCCAGGCGGCAAGCTCGGCGCGCAGCTTGCGCGCGTTGCGGACCTCATGCACGGGGGCGACAAGCTTCCTCTGGTTGGCGAAGACACCGGCATGGGCGAAGCGCTCGTCGAGATGTCGGCCAAGGGCTTTGGCGTCGTCGGTGTGCTGGACGCGTCCGGCGGTCTGAGCGGCATCATCACCGACGGGGACTTGCGCCGCCACATGGTTGGGCTGATGGAGCAAACCGCAGGTAACGTCATGACGCGCGCCCCGCTCACCATTGCTCCAGGTGCCCTTGCGGAAGAGGCATTGGCCCTGATGACGGAGCGCGAGATCACCACCCTTTTCGCCATGGAACCCGGCGCCGCAGGGGCGCCCGAAGGCTTGATTCATGTCCACGATTGCCTGCGCGCGGGTGTGGTATAGCAACAGCATGGACCGGGCGGACAATCGCTATTCGCGCTTTGTTGCGGCGCTGAAAGTGTTGCTGCCGCTGGCGGCACTTGTCCTGCTCTCGACGCTCTTCTTGCTGGCGCGGGTGCCCGAAAGCGGTATCGCCGGGCGATTCGCCGGGCAGATCGCAGCCGACGGACGCATGCACGCCTCGACCTTTACCACCATGACCGACGAAGGCCCCCTGACAGTAACCGCCGAGACGGCAACGCCGCGTGCCGCCGACTACGCCATCGTCGATCTCGAAGGTCTTTCGGCGGTGCTCGACGTCACGAACGAGCGGACGATTTCGCTGACAGCCGACACCGGGCGCATTGAGCGCCCCGATCGCGTCGCGACCTTCGAGGGGGCTGTCCTGATCGAGACGTCGGACGGCTTCGCCCTTGAGACCGGGAGGATCCGGACAGCATTTGACGGTGCATGGGCCGAAAGCCCGGGCGCGATTTCGATTGTCGGGCCGGACTTTACCCTCGACGCCAACGGGATGACGATCGAGGAAGGAGAGAATGCCGCCGCGGGCGCGCGTGTCCTTTTCAACGGGGGGGTGCGACTGGTATACACCCCGCAACAGCCGACAGACCAAAGCGACACCGCTCAATGATCCAGCGCCTCTGCCTTGCCGCGATCCTCGTGCCGTTCCTTGCAGGGACAGCAGCCGCACAGGGGGCGGACCTGACCTTTGGCGAAGGTGACACAACCTCGGATCAGCCTGTCGAGATCACCGCCGACGCGCTCGACATTGACCGCGAGGCGGGATCCGCGATCTTCAGTGGCAGCGTGCGGGTAACGCAAGGCGCGCTGCGCCTCACCGGCGCCAACGTCAACGTGACTTACGGGCCGGGCCCCGATGGGGAAACCCAGGTGGAGGCCGTCGAGGCCGAAGGTGGTGTGGTGCTCGTCAACGGGGAGGATGCGGCCGAAGGAGAACGCGCGCTCTACACCGTTGCAACCGGGCGGATCGTGATGACCGGCGACGTGATCCTGACGCGCCCCGACAGCGCCATGACGGGCGAGAAGCTCACCGTCAACGTCGACGATGGAACAGGTCGGATGGAAGGGCGTGTGACGGTTGTCTTCACGCCCGAGACCAACACCGAGGAGGACGGATGACGCAGACGGGCGCCTCCACATCCCCCACGCTCGCGGTGTCCGACGGCGCGCAGGGCCTCAAGGTGCGTCAACTGCGCAAGGGCTTTCGCAAGCGGCCCGTGATCCGCGACGTGTCCATGGAACTTGGGCGCGGCGAGGTTGTCGCGCTTCTGGGGCCGAACGGCTCGGGCAAGACCACCTGCTTTTACTGCATCGCCGGGCTGATCACTCCGGACGCCGGATTGGTCGAGATCGACGGCCGCGATGTCACGCGCCTGCCGATGTATCGACGGGCGCGGTTCGGGATCGGCTACCTGCCGCAGGAAGTCTCGATCTTTCGGGGCCTGTCTGTCGAAGACAACATAATGGCGATCCTCGAAATCTCCGAGCGGGATCGGCATCGCCGGCGAGAGCGGCTCGAAAGCTTGCTTTCGGAGTTCGGGATCGAGCATCTGCGCCGTGCCTCGGCCCTCGCACTTTCGGGCGGCGAGAGGCGCCGTGTCGAGATCGCGCGCTGCCTTGCAGCTGAGCCCAAATACCTTTTGCTCGACGAACCGTTCGCCGGGGTCGACCCGATTTCGGTGGGCGATATCCGCAAGCTTGTCCGCGATCTGACCGACCGGGGCATCGGTGTTTTGATCACCGACCACAACGTGCGCGAAACCCTCGAGATCGTCGATCGCGCCTATATCCTGCACGATGGCAGGGTGCTCATGAGCGGAACCGCCGAAGAGGTCGTGCGCGACGACAACGTCCGACGCGTCTACCTCGGACAGAACTTCCGGATCACCTAGGCGGGCTGTGCGTGGCCGGGCTGGCAGGACCATCTCTCCAGACCACCCCGACGGCGCGCCTGGAGCTGCGCCAGAGTCTCCGCGCCGGGCTGCAGCAGGGCATGGCGATGCTGGCCCTGCCCGCGGTCGACCTCCACGCCGAGCTGCAACGGCACGCCGAGCGCAACCCGTTTCTGCTGCTGGAGCGCTCTCAGGCTTTCGCGGGGACGGGGGATTTCGACTCAGCCCAGCTTGTCGCGGCACAGCCCAGCCTTGCGGATCATCTGCACACGCAGATCGTCTGCATGACGCTTCCGCCGCCAGTCCGTGCGCTTTCGCTGTTCCTTGCGTCAGACCTCGACGAGCGCGGCCTGCTGCCGGATCCGGACCCCGAGATCGCCACGGAGCTGGGCGTTCCCGAAGCCGATGTCCGCGCGGCACGCAGCGCCCTGCAGGGCTGTGAGCCATGCGGCATCGGGGCCCGCGACGTGCGCGAAGCCGTTGCGTTGCAGCTGGTGGACGCGGGCTACGACACGGAGTTCGCCCATGCCGCCATGGGCGAACTGCAGGCCTTTGCCGAAGAACGTTGGAATGACCTGACAGTTGCGCTCGGCCTGTCGCTCGATGCGGTGAAGCAACTCGCCCAGGACATTCGGCTGTGTACGCCCGATCCTGCTTCCGCCTTTGCCCCCGGAGAGGCGCGCCCGCTGATCCCGGAGCTTTCCGTAGAGCGGTCCACGGACGGCGACCTCCACGTGCGGTTGCTTGACGATCCGTCCCTGGCTGTCCGGTTCGACGAAGGACTGCGCACACAAATCCAGCAATCCGGCCAGCGTGCAACCGGCGCTCTCGGGCAGAATAGCCAGGTTGCCGCCCGGCGCCTGATCACGTCCCTTCAGTTCCGCTCCAACACCTTGCTGAGGGTCGGCCTCGCGATGGCCCAGGCGCAGTCGCGCTTCTTTCTTGGCCATGTGCGCTTGCCCGAGCCGCTGGCCCGGGCCACGATCGCTCAGGATCTGGGGTTGCACCCGGCCACTGTCGGACGCGCGGTGAAGGGTCGCGGGGTGCTCTTTGGCGGGCGGGTTGAACCGATGTCGTGGTTCTTTCCAAAAGGTATCGAGAGCGGCGACAGCCCGCTGTCACAACCGGAAATCATGGCGCGGGTCCGCGATATCGTGTCTGCCGAGACGGCCGAAACCGTCCTCAACGACGACGCCATTGCAGAGCGGTTGCAAAAGGACGGCGTTGACATCGCCAGACGAACTGTCGCCAAATATCGGAAGTGCCTGCGGATTCCGCCCTCGCCCAAGCGCCGCCGACTGCTCTTGCAAAAGATCGGCGACGCCGAAGCACCGCGCGGCAGATGACGCCACGCAAGGGCTCGGAGCCATACGGCAGGCGCAACCGGAGGAGGACTTCATGCGGTACCAGATCAGCGGCCATCAAATCGACATCGGCGACGCTTTGCAAACTCACGTCAAGACCGAGCTGAGCGAGGCCGTTGCCAAGTATGCCGAGCGTCCGACGGACGCCACCGTGATCTTCGGACGCTCTGCCCACGAATACACATGTGAATCCGTGGTGCACCTGTCCACCGGACTGACCGCGCAAGCCAAGGCCCACGCCACCGAGATCTATGCCGCATTCGACAGCTGCCGCGAGAAGATGGAAAAGCAGTTGCGGCGATACAAGCGCAGATTGAAAGACCATCACCGGGACCGCAAGGAGCCGGTTGAATCCTCCGCAGCTCCCTCATATATCCTCGCTGCATCGGAGGAGCACGATAACGACAACGAGCCAGAGACCCTTCAGCCTATGATTATCGCCGAGATGGAAACGCGCGTCCCCGCGCTGTCCGTCGGTGAAGCGGTGATGCAGATGGAGCTTGCAGGCGCACCGATTTTGGTGTTTCGCAACGAAGGGCACGATGGCGTCAATGTCGTCTATCGTCGTGATGACGGAAACATCGGCTGGATTGATCCAACGTCCGCCTGAGGGAACGCCGCAAGAGAGCGGCGCACGAGGACAGAGCAAGGCATGCAACTATCCGAGATCCTCAAGCCTGAGGCGGTGAAGATCGTGTCAGAGACGACGAGTAAGAAGCGGCTGTTTCAGCGGTTGGGCGATGTCGCGCAGGATGCCTATGGCTGCAAGATGTCCCACGCGGTCGAGGCGCTTCTGGAGCGCGAGGCACTCGGGCCCACCGGTGTTGGCCACGGCGTCGCGCTGCCGCATGCCCGGCTTCCCGACATCACGAACGTGCACGGTCTGTTTCTGAAGCTCGAACGACCGCTCGATTTCGACGCGGTAGACCGCCTGCCCGTCGATCTCATCTTCGCGCTGATCGCGCCGGAGGCTGCGGGTGTTCAGCACCTAAAGGCGCTCGCCGCCGTGTCCCGCACCATGCGCGACATCGACATCTGCGCCAAGCTGCGGGCCAACCACAGCGCCGATACCCTGCACACCGTGCTGACGGCCGGGCCGCACACGGCCGCCGCCTGACCGCTCTGACCCCGCTATCTCTCAGCTGCCAGGGCTTGGCGGCGGCTGCCACCTGCGAAATCCAAATGCCATGAAATCCCTGTTGTGGAGGCTCCGCACCGCTTCCTCGACCTCGTCGTTGTAGATCGCGGCGAGCGGAATGGGCGACGGGTCATCCGAGGCTCCCACAGGGGCTGCCGCCAGCCCAAGCTCTGCCGACAGCGCAGGGAGCGCCGTATCCAGCGCTCCGTCGCGCAGGACAGCATCCGGCACGAGGACATGTGCTGTCCCCGCAAGCAGCACGGCTTGGCTGGCCCAGGCCGGGTCGCTGCGCAGGCTCGTCTGCCCGGCATTGCTGGCCTTTGCAAACCGCAAGAAACCCAGGAATGCGGCGCGATGGTCGGACGCGCTCCAGCCCACGCCCGGCTCAGAGGCCGGCAGCGGAACCTCGTAGCGTGTGCGCAGTGCTTCCCGGATTTCGAGGAACGCGCCCGGGCCCGTGCCAAGGATATGCGTACAGAAGACGCGATGCGCACGCTCCACCGGATGGCAAACCACTGTGAAGCTGCGGCCGTCCTTGTTGTGGTTCTTCCACTGCTTCAGCGTCTTCTGCATGAAGTTCCGCGTGAGCTGATCCGGCGCAACACCATCGACAGCGGCGAGCCACGCCTCAACCCGCGCCGTCGGCCCGCCCTTGAGGGGCATGAAGAGCAGCGGTGCTTCGGCGCCCGCGACCCACGTGCGTACGTTGGCGCCGCGAGCCGGTTCGGCCACGGTTGCAATGGCTTCGTCCGTACCTGCGACGGCTTCGAGCGCTTCGGGGTTCGTCACCTTCTCCGCAAGGGGCTCGGGATTCTGCCGCTTGAGCTTGAGGCGCACGCGATCAAGCGTGGCATCTGAGCCGAGATATCGCGCGAGCCCGTTCAGAACGGCGACGTCCGAGATCTCGCTGTGGTCGATGTGAAATGCCGCCTGCCCGGTTTCCTGCAGGCCGCGCCGAAGCCGAGCCTGAAAGGCGGCGTGTTGCGCCGCAACGGCCTGGTATTCGACGGGATCGAAATCGATGCGGGCGCGTTTGCGATCCTTGGCGTCCGTCAGCTTCCACTGCCCGGTGGCCTCCGCGATCTTGCGTGACACGAAGGCGTCGAGCGGATTGCGGCTCAGGATGATCTTGGCAATGCGCGGGTTTGGCAGGATCCGCTCCAGAATGCGCGGATCGTGGTCGTGAAAAAAGCGAAAGCCCGCAAGCCCACCGCTGCCAAGCACCGCATCCAGCAATGCAAGAGGATCGGCTTCGCGCTCCGACGTCGTGATACCAAGGAGCCTGTCCTGCCCCTGGTGACCAATGAAGGCCGGGTTGAACACCTCCCCATGGCAGGAAAGCCCCGCGTAGAGATTGATCGCCTCTTCCAATGCGTTGGATCCGGTGCGCATTTCCGCGAAGAGAACAAACCCGTCAAACCGCGCCATCCCGCCCCCTAACGCACGAGGTAGGGGCGTGGCGGGGCACCGGCGGGCGCTCCGGTCGAGGTTTGCACAGAGAAATCGCCCGGCAAATGCAGGAACATGCCCTCGTTCTTGAGCCGTTGCAGGAAGTCAGCGAAGCCCTCGGTGCTCTGCAGGATCGGCGCCTCCATCGGTCGACGCGGTGACCGTGCGGCGATCTCATCCAGCACAGGCGCCAGATTGTCCATCGGCGCATCAAGGAACTCGGCGAGTGACCAGATCCGCACCCGGGCCTTCACCCAAGACGCGCGCATCAGTTCCAGATGCTTGAGCTCGACGCGCTGCAGGTGGGCAGCCTGCTTGCGGAGCGATTGTCCGGTGATCAGGCCGTCTCGTTCCTGCAGGTGCAGCTTCAGAGCCCACGCCCCAGCAATGACAGAGACCTGTGCATTTGGATCACCCGCCACGAATGGCATCGCCGCCTGGGTGTCTGCAGGACCGAACATGAAGCATTGCCGCTCTCCACGAGTGGCCCAGATCAGGTTGGACAGGAAGCGCCGCGGATTGTAATCGCGCAAGCTGGCGGAGGCCGAGATCCCGCCGTTATAGACGGACGCTCCGCCCGCGAACTCGACCCTGGCGGGTGCAAAGAGATGCCCATGAACGCGCAGGCCCGTTGTCTTGGCCAGCCAGGGCTCGAACCCGTCGAAAACCTCGGAAAAACCGGCAAAGATGGAGTAGGGGCCGGCGGTGCGCGCGGCGTCGACATGCGCTGCGGGAAAGCGCGACTGCATCCAGAGCCCGGCACGGCCCTGGATGCGCCGGCTCGTTGCCTGCAAGAATACACGGTCGATCTTGCCCGGATTGGGCTCGGCATGCTTTGCCGCGGCAGGCGCGCCGGACAGAAAGTGATCGTAGAGCTTGTCGGCCTCGGGCCAGATCTTGCGCGCGACGAAGCAATCGGATCGCCGGAGAAGCTGCAGGTGGTCGTTGTAGAAGGTGTAGGGCTTGCCCTGATGATCGAACTTCGACAGCGTCAGCGACCGGCTCTCGACCTGCCGCCCGTGGCGCCGCACAAGGGTCTGAAAGTAGCTCTCGTCGGGGATCCACACACGCTTGAAGAACCGATCGAGCATGGGCCGATCCGGATCCGTGAGGATCGCCTCCAGCGTCGGCCGGCTCAGGCACCACCATTGGGAGCCCAGGTGGGGCACAAGACCCTCCGGCAAACGGCGACGCAGACGCAGGCGCCGCTGCAGCGCCGTCGCGGCATCAAAGAGCCGCCGATTGCGGCGAAAAGAGAACGGGAACCGCAAGCGGAAACGGTCTTGGTCAAACCCGCCCTTCGTCCAGACGACATCGTCGATCGTGACGCTTTCTATGAAATCGATATCCGGGCGCTTACCCAGATAGGACACAAGCTCCGGCACGGGGCGCAGGGGAAGGCAGGACCCGGAGGCGAGATAGACGTGGCGCACATGCGGGTGCGTGGACAGCAAATCCTCGCACGCGTCGAGCGTTGCGGCCACGATCCCCCACATGCCCCAGTGGCAGCGGTGGCGCCGCCGCGCCAGCTCGACGCCCTTGAGCGGAGCAATATCCTGCGCGAACGTCGCGTAGGCGGTGCGCGACACCTTGCGATCCACGTGGATAGCGACGGGGCAGCCCGCAGCGGCAAAACTCCGGGCAACTTGCGCGGCGCGGTCGAGGGCGGTGTGCGCCAGCATGACGACGCCGACGCTCATGCCCAATCCCCTTTCGACATCAGGCCAAGGACCTCGAGCTGCCGCCAGTTGATGTACCGCTCTGACCAATCATTCCAAAGGGTCAGCCCCTCCGACAGCGACGACCGGTAAGCGGCGTATTCCCGGCCTTGCGCATAGTGCTCCCCGCGCACTGCCTCTTCCTCGGCCTTGTGCTGGAGTGAGGGCAGGAACTTGGCGTGCAAGAGCGCGCCCGAAGCCATCTCGCCACCGTTTCGATCGTAGGTGAGGTTGAGCCCGCGCGGCAGCAGCATATGCGTTGAATGCACATAGGCGTAGCGGCGATTCCACTTGACCAGCGGGATCTTGTTCAGCGCCGGCGCCTGCTTGGGCTTGTCGGCAAAGAAGGCCCGGGCGCGGGGGCCACCCTGAATCCAGAGGTTCCGATACTCGGGGTTGCGCGAGATCATGTAATTGGCGCCGTCGAACCATTCGAGCACTTCGAAGGGGTTCTGCCCCTCGGCCACCCTCTGTGTTTGCACATCGCCCTTTGGGTACATGTCGAGCAGAAGGGCCGAAAAGGAACGCAGAGCCGACGCATCGAGCCAATCCGTCAGCGCCCTTAGGGGCCGCGTATCGCAAAACGGGTAGACGAAGAACTCGTCGGCATCGACCGTCAGGCACCAATGGCCGTGGGCGTGGCGACGCTGCAGCGCGGTGATCCAGTCCATCCCGTATCGGGAGCTGCGGTAGCTGTCATCCGTTCGCCATATCGAGACGTCTGGCTGCTCGGCGAGATACGCGGCTGACCCATCGTCTGACGCGTTGTCGACGACGAGGAAATGATCAATTCCCAGGTTGCGGTAGTACTCGAGAAAGTACGGCAGGCGCGCGCGCTCATTGCGCAGGGTCAGGAAACAAAGGATGGCGCCCGGGTCGATCGCAGACGTGCGATCGGCAAGCGCTGCAAGCTGGGAGCGCCGCGCGATCGCCCGCCACAAGAGCCGCCTTCGACGCCATCGGAGGCGATATGACTTGACCAATCCCACCTGTCCAAGCGTCCTACTTGCCCATTGCGTTCCATTCGCGATGTAACGAGGAATGGTTAATTCCCGGTTTCGGCTTCACCGACTTGGTGGGCATAAAGCATCGTGAATATGGCGTTAGCAAGGATCGCGAACGGATCTTCGCGAGGATCCTGGACGCTCTACCAGCCTCCTGCCGAGATCAGACCAAGTGCGGCGAGCTGCTGCCAGCCTTCGTAGCAGACAGCGCCCGGGTGCCACAGCTCGGGGTCGGACGCCACGGCGTCGTGATAGGCTCCAAAGGCGGAAGGGTCTCCGAAGTGCTCGGCGCGGTGGGCCGGATCTGCAGATTTGCCGACGATCTCCGGAAGGAACTTTGTGTGCAACAATGCGCCCGAGAGGCGCGTATCGCCCGGGCCATTCCATGCCAGGTTCAGCCGGGGCGGCAACGCGGCATGGGTTGAGTTCAGCCACGCGTTGCCACGCTGCCAGCGGACAAACGGCAGCTTGTTGAGTGTCGGTGCGCGGGATGGAACCTCCGCGAAGAACACACGATCGCGCGGACCGCCTTGCACCCAAAGGTTGCGGGCGGGGCGCTGCCGGCGCGCGCGGTAGCCGGTCGCATCGAAGTAGGGCAGGACACGCGTCGGATCATCTCCGGGAGCGTAGCGCGTCTGCGAAAGGGCCCCGCGGGGGAACAGCTCGACCATCAGAGCGCCCAGCGCCTGCGCACCACGTGCGTCGAGCGCCGCGGCGAGGGCGCTCAAGGGGCGCTCCTCCCAATGCGGGTAGATCAGAAGCTCATCGGCATCGAGCGTCAGACACCAGCGACCCTGCGCAAAGCGGGTCTGGAGCGTCGTTATCCAGTCCATCCCGAAACGGGCCGCGCGATAGCTGCCGGGCGCGTGCCACAGAGCAACATCCGGCTCGGCGGCCAGCAGCTCGGCGCTGCCATCTGCGGAGCCATTGTCCACGATCAGGAAGCGATCCACTCCGAGGCGACGACAATGGTTCAGCCAATGGGGAAGGCGCACCGCTTCGTTCCGCACCGTGGCGAAAGCGAGGATTGCGCCGGGCGCTGTCTCCGGGTGGGGCGTGACGGGGCGCAATTCACCGAAGCTGCGCAAAGCCCTGAGAACGAGGCGACGGCGTTTCCAGCGCATCCGATAGGCTTCCATGGCCCGGCGGATGGGGCCGGGCACATCTTCGGCTAACGCGGGCGCATCACTTGTCATACCCACCGGACTGGTGCCACCGCCACGCATCCCCGATCATCTGGGACATGGTCGAGCGTGTCGGCTGCCATCCAAGCTCTTCGGTTGCGCGGGTCGATCCCGAGACAAGCTGCACCGCATCCCCTTCGCGACGCGGGCCTTCCTCTATCGGCACCTTGCGGTTCGTGACGGCCCTGCTCTCGTCCACCACCTCGCGGACGGAAAAGCCGCTGCCCGTGCCGAGGTTGAACACCCGGCTGGATTTCCCATCTTCGAGCCAGCGCAACCCCAGGATATGAGCATCGACGAGATCCATCACGTGCACGTAATCGCGGATGCAGGTCCCGTCTCGCGTGTCGTAGTCGGTGCCGTGAAGGGTCAGAGCCGGTCGCTTGCCGGCAATTGCATCAAGCATCAGCGGGATCAGATGCGTTTCCGGTTCGTGGTCCTCACCGACCTCGCATCCGGGATCTGCCCCCGCGACGTTGAAGTAGCGAAAGATGACATGGCGCAGGCCGAAGGCGGCTTCGAAGTGCGTCAGGATCTCCTCGATCGCACGCTTGGAAGCGCCGTAAGCGTTGATCGGGTATTGCTCGCTGTCTTCCGTCAGCACGACGCCATCCTGATCGCCATAGGTCGCGCAGGTCGAGGAAAAGACAAAGCGATCACATCCCGCCGCGACCGCGGCCTCGGCAAGGTTGACGGCGCCGAGGACATTTTCTCGCCAGTAGCGGCCGGGCTCACGCATCGACTCGCCAACCTGGCTGAGCGCTGCAAAGTGCATGACGGCCTGCGGTTTGTACGTCGCGAAGGCGGTGTCGAGGGCGGCACGATCTGTCAGATCCCCTTCGACAAGCGGGCCGAAGCGCACGGCTTGCGACCATCCGGTGCTCAGATTGTCAAAGGTGACCGGGGTGTACCCCGCCGCGGCGAGCGCTTTGCACGCATGCGCACCGATGTAGCCCGCACCGCCCGTAACGAGGATCGTGCCGCCCATTGGTGATCCTACTGCGCTGCGTTCCGCATGGAGACCATGGCCGAGAGATAATCGTAGAACTCGCCACGCAGATCTTCGCGCTCAAGGCCGAAGGCGACCGTGGCTTGCAGGAACCCGGCCTTGGAGCCGCAATCGAAGCGCTGCCCGCGGAAACGGTAGCCGTAGACACCCGCCCCGTTGATCTCGCTGGCGATCGCATCGGTCAGCTGGATTTCTCCACCGGCGCCGGCCCTTGTCTTGTTGAGCGTATTCATCACCGACGGGCTGAGGATGTATCTTCCGATTACGGCGAGATTGGAGGGTGCCTCTTCGGGTTTCGGCTTTTCGATCATCTGCTTGACCGACACCAGCGGCCCGCTTTCCCCGTCGACATCGAGGATCCCGTAGGAGGATGTCTTTTCGTGCGGCACTTCCATCGCGGCAACCATGCAGCCGCCATGTGCCTCTTCCTCATAGGCTTCGACCATCTGCTGCAGACAGGGCACCTCTCCGGCGATCACGTCATCGGGCAGGATCACGGCAAAGGGCTCGTTGCCGACGAGGCGGCGGGCGCACCAGACGGCGTGCCCCAGCCCGCGCGGGCGCTGCTGGCGGATGTACGCGATGGCTCCGGATTCCATGCTTGTCTGCTTGAGCTGTTCGAGCAGCTCCGTCTTGCCCTTCTGTTCGAGCTGGCTCTCGAGCTCCGGGGCGCTGTCGAAATAGTCCTCGAGCGCGGACTTGCCGCGCGAGGTCACGAAGATGAACTCCTTGATCCCGGCAGCGCGCGCCTCGTCGATTGCGTACTGGATCAGCGGCCGGTCAACGAGCGTCATGATTTCCTTGGGGACAGATTTCGTTGCTGGAAGGAAGCGGGTTCCCAGCCCAGCGACTGGAAAGATCGCTTTGGTCACCTTGCGTTGCATACGCGTTCCTTTGATTGCTTCATTCTTCTGCTCAGATCTTGCTTACAGCACTCCCGGCACCAGTACGAGGGGGCGCCGGGGAACACGAGGCAAACGTTTCCGCAAGTCTTTGGTTCCCGAGCGATTTTGCGCTCATCTTGCTGGAGATCGGCTGCAAAGGGAATCAATCAAGCCCGAGTGTTTCCATCATGGCTTCAATACGGGGTACATCTTCTGGATTGTTGAGCTCCCAGAAAGGCCGCCCCCGCGCCTCTACCTCCACGCACAGGACCCGGGCCCCCGCTTCGAGAAAGCGCAGCTGTTCGAGCCCCTCCAGTCGCTCGAGGGTCCCCTCTGGCCAACCGGCATAGTCCATCAGGGCGCCCGCCCGATACGCATAGGCGCCGACGTGGTGATAGACGGGCGTCGGCGCGTCCGGGGCGAATTCGGTCCCGGTGTAGGGGATCACTTCCTTGGAGAAGTAGAGCGCATGGCCGTGTTGATCGAAGACCGCCGTTGTCCCGCCGACGCGCCCGGCGCGCCTTTCGTCCTGCAGGCTTTCCAGCATCCGGCCATCGCATCGCAAGACGGGCGTCGACATCTCGACCACGGGGTTCGCTCGCATCGCGGCGACCAGCGCTTCGAGAAACCACGGAGGGGTCAGCGGCGCGTCGCCCTGCAGGTTGACGACGATCTCGTGGCCGTGGCCGAGCGCGGCGTGCGCGGCGGCGCACCGCTCCGTCCCGTTGGCGCAGGTCTCCGGGGTCATGACAACCTCCGCGCCAAAGGCTTCGGCCGCAGCGCGGATACGCGCGTCATCGGTTGCGATCACCACGCGGGGGGCGCCGTCGAGCCCCTGCGCGGCGCGCCATGTCCGCTCGATCAGGCTCCGGCTCTCGCCGGATGCGCCGCGCAAGCCCACAAGCGGCTTGCCCGGATAGCGGCTCGACGCGTAGCGCGCGGGGATGACAACGAGGACGCTCACGAGCTCGACGCGTCCGCCGGTTGCAGCTCTACACCCGGCGCAAAGGCAATGAAGAAGGGGTTTTCGTATCCCTGTTTGCCGTAGGTGAACACTTCATGGTCATCGAACCGGACCATCCGCCCCCCGGCACCACGCAAAACCGCGTCCGCCGCAGCCGTGTCCCACTCCATGGTCCGCCCCAGACGGGGATAAAGGTCGGCCTCCCCGGCCGCCACCAGACAGAACTTCAGGGAGGATCCGGCCGATGTCATGTCCGCGACGTTGTACTTCGCGATATAGGCATCCGTCGCCGCATCCCGGTGGGACTTCGACGCGACAATGCGCAGCGCCGCGTTGTCTGGCTGAGAGACCCCGATCGGGACGACCTCGCCCGGCGTGTCGAGGCCATGTGGCCCACGCTCCTCGACGCTGCGCCCCGTCGCATCCGTGTAGAAGAGCCGCTGCTTGGCCGGTGCGTAAACGACCCCACGGGTCGGCACGCCCTGCTCGACAAGTGCGATATTGACGGTGAAGTCACCGCGCCGTTGAACGAACTCCTTCGTGCCATCCAGAGGATCCACGATGAAGAACGTCTCGGCCCGCTGCGTATGGGATTGCGCCTGCTCCTCGGTGATGACGGTGATCTCCGGGAAAGCCTCCTTGAGGCCCTTGGAAATCCACGCGTCCGCGATTTCGTCCGCTTCGGTCACGGGGCTGGAATCCGACTTTGCGCGGACTTCGAAGTCGGGCGCAGTGTAGACCTGCATGATCTTTTCGCCCGCTTCCAGCGCCAGCCGGCGAAGCGTGGCGACGAGGCGGGTGTGAACGATGTCCATGGGCTGGTCCTCCGCGCCCAGACGCCCGATCCCGGACCGGGAACGCCACGCGCGCATCCTTGGCGTGATGGCCCGGATTGCCGGAACCTTTGCGCTGCCTTATCCTCTCACGTTAACCGACCTGCAAGCCCTCGGCGTCAAAGTCTTGCCCGAATGCCCACCTAGGGAACCGCAATGTTTCAGGCCTCTCCACCGCGTACGAGACCGCAGCGCACCGCGGGCAGATCGGCCTTTCAGCTCGCCGAATTGATCTATCACGCGACGGTGCGCCACGTGCGCAAGGATCATGGCAACGCTGTCATGGGCCTGCTCCTGAACATGATGCAGACGGTCATCTTCGTTTTGGCCTTTTTCTTCATGTTCTCGGTGCTTGGCCTGCGCGGGTCGGCGATCCGCGGCGATTTCCTGCTCTACATCATGACGGGGATCTTCCTCTTCATGACCCACACAAAGGCGATGGGGGCGGTCATCGGGTCCGAAGGGCCGGCCAGCCCGATGATGAAGCACGCGCCGATGAACACCCTGATCGCGATCACGTCTGCGGCCCTGGGATCTCTCTACATCCAGATCCTGACGATGGTTGTGATCCTCTGGATCTACCACGCGGCCTTCCAGCCAATCACGATCTACGACCCTGTCGGCGCGATGGGGATGGTACTGCTGGCGTGGTTCGCCGGGGTCGCCATCGGGATGGTCTTTCTGGCGCTCAAGCCGTGGATGCCCGATGTCGTGTCGGTGGCCTCCTCGATCTACTCACGGGCGAATATGATCGCGTCAGGCAAGATGTTTGTCGCAAACGCGATGCCCGGCCATATCCTCGCGTTCTTCACGTGGAACCCGCTCTTTCACGCAATCGATCAGGCGCGCGGATACACCTTTCTGAACTACAATCCGCACTATTCGAACGTGGCATACCCCTTGCTGCTCTCGCTCGGGCTGATGTTCCTTGGCTTGATGGGGGAGTTCTACACCCGCAAGCACACGTCCGTGAGTTGGATGGCAAAGCGCTGATAGGGCGCGCCACTGCGCCCATCCAAGATCCTGTTCGTCGTTCGACCAAAACCACAGACCGCGTGAGCTTGCCGACAACCATGCACATCTGTGCCGGTCGCAAAGTCCAGAGCCCCCGACACGCCACACCATCCTCCCGAAACAGGCGCCCACACTCCCGGGTCCGAAGCGATGCCCGGTGAGGCTTGGCCTATTCGCTTTCCAACGCCGCCAATCCCGCGGCACGCACCTGATCCAGCGTTTGCGCCGTGGACAAGGCCTGCGGGTCCGTCACCAGCTCCACGAGCGACAATCCCGGGTGCGCCAGAGCGCGGGCGATCGCCGCCTCCGCCTCCGATGTCGTCCGCGCGGTCTCACCCACCCCGCCATAGGCGGCGGCAATGCCGGGAATGTCCGGAAGAAAGAGATCCGTCCCGGAGATACGTCCCGGGTAATGCCGCTCCTGGTGCATGCGGATCGTACCGTACCGCCCGTTGTTCACGACAAGCACAGTCAGGCTGAGGCCGTATTGCGCTGCCGTCGAGAGCTCGTTTATTGTCATCTGCAGGCACCCGTCCCCCGCGAGGCATAGGACAGGGCGATCCGGGTGGCGCAGGGCAGCCGCCACCGCGGCGGGCAGACCATAGCCCATGGAGCCCGACGTCGGCGCAAGCTGGGTTCCGAAGCGCTTGTAGCGCAAGTAGCGATGCAGCCACGCGGCGTAATTCCCCGCGCCATTCGTGAGGATTGCATCCTCCGGCAGCGTGTCGGACAGCGCTCCGATCACCGCCTCGAGCTTCAACGCTCCAGGGCTTTCGGCAGGCATCTGCCATGCTTCATAAAGCGCGCGCGCGGGGGCCCTGCGTGTGTCGCTCGCCCGGTCATGAGAGAGCGCGGCAAGCGTGCGCAGCACCGCCGGAGCGGGCGCGGCGTAGCCAAGGCCCGGCGTATAGACCCGGCCGATGTCGACCGGGTCGGCCATCACGTGCATCAGGTGCGGATGACGCGCTGCCGGGTCGAGGAGCGTGTATCCTGCGGTTGCGGTCTCCCCGAGCCGCGTTCCCAGGGCCAGCACCGCGTCGGCCCCGGCAAGGTAGCGGCCAAGCGCAGGATTCATCCCGACCCCCAGATCGCCGCAGTAACCGGGATCGCGATTATCGATGTAGTCCTGCCGGCGGAAGGGCACGGCGACGGGCACGTCCTCTGCCGCCGACACGCGCGCAAGATCCTCGGCAGCCTTGGCGCTCCAGCCCGGCCCCCCCGCGATGATCAGCGGCCGCTCGGCGGCGCGCAACCGGCCCAGCGCCTCGGCGGCGAAGGCGCTGTGGTCAGGCTCCGGCGGGCGCGGCACGGGCGGTTTGTCTTCGACATCGGCGCGGGCAGAGAGCATGTCTTCCGGCAAGGAAAGCGCGACCGGGCCCGGGCGCCCCGACGTCGCGACGGTGAAGGCGCGGGCGATCATCTCCGGCAGACGCGCGGTGTCGCGCACCTCGGCCGCCCATTTCACGATGGGACCGAAGAATGCAGGAAAATCCACCTCCTGAAAGGCGCCGCGGCCTTCGAAGCCGCGCGGGATCTGGCCGACGAACGCAACCAGCGGAGTGGCGTCGTGCATGGCCACGTGCAGCCCCGCCGAAGCGTTGGTGGCGCCCGGGCCGCGTGTGACCATCAGAACGCCCGGGCGCCCCGTGAGCTTGCCATCGGCCTCGGCCATCATTGCGGCACCACCCTCTTGCCGGGCGACGACAAGGTCGATGCCACTGGCCACGAGCCCGTCGAGCGCCGCCAGAAAGCTCTCGCCCGGGACACAGAACACCCGGTCGACGCCGTGCAGCTTGAGCTGGTCGACGAGGATCTGTCCGCCGTGCCTTTGGTTTTGTCGCATGCCACACGCCTCCTTCTTGGGCGCGAGCATGGGTGAGCGGCGCGCCAGCCGCAAGACGGCTGGCCACCGCTGGCCGACGCCCTACCCTGCGAGGCACAGAATAGGAGCATCCATGACCCTCAAACTCGTCGGCCTCTGCGGCTCCCTGCGCAAGGCATCCTACAACCGCAAGCTCATGCATGAGGCCGCGCGGCGATTTGGTCCTTCTGACTTCACGGACACGGATCTTCACCTGTCGCTCTACGATGGGGACCTCGAGGAGGCCGAGGGGATCCCCGCCCCGGTGCAGCGGCTCGCGGATCAGATTGCCGGAGCCGATGCCGTGCTGATCGCCTGCCCGGAGTACAACCAGTCCCTGACGGGGGTTCTGAAGAACGCGCTCGACTGGGTCAGTCGCGTCAAGGGCTCTCCTTGGCGGGACAAACCCGTGGCGCTCCTGAGCGCTGCCGCAGGCCGTGCGGGGGGCGCGCGGGCCAACTATGCGCTGCGATTGGCAATGGCACCGTTCCGCCCGGCGATCATCAATGGCCCGGAGGTCCTTTTGGCCGCCCCCGCCACGGAATTCGACGCTGACGGCCATCTGACCACCGAGCGGTACACCGCCGCCCTCGACGAGCTGATGGCACTTCTGCGCACGGAGGCCGAGCGGCGCGCCTCCTGAGCGCTTGCCTCTTGCGGGGCAGGCTGCGAGCCTCGAACGTGATGACATCAATCGGCCGTGAGCAACATTTCGATGACTCGATGGATCCGGCGCGCGCCGAGGCGCTCGCGGCGCTGCTTGGCGCCAGCATGCCCGGGCGAGCCCTCCCGCCGTTCTTCCATCAAGCCTATTTCTGGGAGGCTGTCGCGCCCGACGGTCTCGGTCGGGATGGCCATTCGGCGCGGGGGGCCTTCCTCCCCGATCTCGGCCTGCCACGGCGGATGTGGGCCGGGGGGCGGTTGCAATTCCTGGGCCTGCTTCTCGCCGGAGCGCCCGCCCGGAAATCCACGCGCATCACAGCGATCGATGAGAAGGCGGGGCACACCGGTCGCCTCGCCTTTCTCACGCTGCGCCACGAGATCCGGCAATCCGGCGCTCTCGCCGTGACCGAGGAACAGGACCTCGTTTATCGTGAGGAGCACACCCCGAATGCCCCGGCGCCTCGAGTAACAGCCGCGCCACCCGACATCGACCCCGTCCCGCACCGCTTTGATCCGGCGCTGCTTTTCCGCTACTCCGCGCTGACGTACAACGGCCATCGCATCCACTATGACAGCGACTATGCCGAGCGCGTGGAAGGCTACGGAGGTGTCGTCGTCCATGGCCCCCTTCTGGCACAGCTGATGATGCTTCGAGCCGCTCGGAGCGGAACGTTGCGTGCCTTCACGTTTCGCGCCGTGCGCCCCTTGCTGCTTTCGGAAACGGCGACCATCTGCCAGTCAGGGGTACGACTATGGGTGCGCAACGACACGGGCGCGCTCAACATGACAGCGGAGGCCACATGGCACTGATCAGACTTTTGCTCGTGGCGCTCCTGCTGGCGACCCCGGCCCTCGCTCAGGAAGAGGATGCGCCGAGCCGGCCGATCTTCCTGCAAGCCATGGGCCTCTTGCAGGCACAGACGGTCGAGATCAATCGCGACGATGCCCTCTTCGCCAGCCTCACGCTCTACCAGGGCGGAGGCATCCGCCCCGTTCCACGCGATATCTCGAACCTCGGCGGAGACGTGGTCGCCGCATGGGATTTCGTCAACGAAGACGGGCGCTTCGTCGAATCCCTGACACTTACGACCGCGACCGTTGACCTCGCGGAGGCCGAAACCCGGCGCTTTGCCCTTGCCAACCTTTTGGTATTGCGGAGCTTTCCGCAGCTCGCCAATCAGTTTCCAGAGGCGCGGCTTCTCGCGTTCGGACCCGCTTCCAGCGAAAATGACCTCGACATCATCCAGATGGTCGGCAGCTTCACGACACCGGAGGATTCGCGTTCAATCGTGTTTCGGCACATCGGCGCGATGCACCCGGATCGCGCGGAAATCGTGATCGCCATCATCAATATCGATGCGGATGTTCTCCCCGTCCGGTCGGACGAGGATCTGATCGACACGTTTGCCGGGCAATCTTTCCGGACGATCGCCCTCCCCTAGAGGCTCGGAGAATACGGGCAGCTACTCCGCCGCCGCTGCTCCCGGTCCAAACCGCTTGTAGAGATCGAAGTCGTCGATCGTGATCGCGCCCGTGATGATCACCGTGCACGCGACGATCCAGATCGGGAGGCTGATCCAGGTGATCAGCTTGGCCTTGCGTTTGAGCTGCGGATCGGACGGAGCGGATCTGGGGGTGCCGGGCACGACATTCCCCGCCTCGCCCTGCGTCCGAATGTTCATCGGCAGCACGACAAAGAGGACAGTGAACCAGATCACCGCAAGCAACACGAGGGCGGACGTCACCTGCATGGCGGGTCAGACCTGTTCCAGCTCGACGAGCGTGCCGGCGAAATCCTTGGGATGCAGGAACAAAACCGGCTTGCCATGGGCGCCAATCTTGGGCTCGCCGGTTCCAAGAACCCGGGCCCCCGTTTCCTGAAGATGATCACGCGCCGAGATGATGTCCTCCACCTCGTAGCAGACGTGATGGATGCCGCCTGACGGGTTCTTCTCGAGGAATCCATTGATCGGGCTGTCCTCACCCAGCGGGTAGAGGAGTTCGATCTTGGTATTTGGCAATTCGATAAAGATCACCGTGACCCCGTGGTCGGGCTCGTCCTGCGGATCGCCGACCTTGGCCCCGAGGGCGGTACGGTACTGCGCTGCGGCAGCCTCCAGATCGGGGACGGCGATGGCGACATGGTTCAAGCGGCCAATCATGGGGGCCTCCGTTCTGCATCAGGGATCGCGGCGCTTATCCATCCCAGCGCGCGCGGGTGCAAGGGACGTTGCAGCACAGGGCCGCGCGTTTACCCCTTGTTAGGGCAAATCGCCGTTCATTGGTCTTAATCCAGAATCAACGCAAGAATCGCGGAAGGAGTAAGGCCATGACGGACGACCTCAAGCGCCTGCGGTGGAACCGCAAGCCGACCCCCGAGCAACCGCTGATGGGGCTGACGATCCTCGCTGTTGAAGACAGTCGATTTGCGAGCGAGGCGCTCCGATTGGCCTGCAACCGGAGCGGCGCGCGCCTGCGGCGGGCGGATTGCCTGGCATCGGCCCGCCGACACCTGGCTGTCTACCGCCCGACCGTCGTCATGATCGACCTCGGGTTGCCCGATGGCTGTGGCACCGAACTCATCGAAGAGCTGTGCGCGGGGGACGTTGATCCACCTGTCATCCTCGCGATGAGCGGCGATGAGTACCTTGAGGCCAAGGCAAGAGATGCAGGCGCCGACGGATTTCTTGCCAAGCCTCTGCCCGGACTTGCCGGTTTCCAGAACGCCATTCTCTCGCTTCTTCCGTCGCACCAGCATCCAACGGGGCCGCGCAGTGCCGAAACAGCCGCCATGGCGCCAGATGACATGGCCTTGCAGGATGATCTGAAGCGCGCCGCCGAAGCGCTGGAGGCCGGGCGCGGTGGCCGCGCCGCCGCTTACGCCGCGCAATTCGTTTCCTCGGTTGCCCGCTCCGCACGGGACGGCCGGCTGGCGGAAGCCGCACAGCGCTTTGCCCGCAGCCATGCCGCAGGCCAGGACATCGAGGTCGCGCGCGGCCACTTGAGCAGCATCCTTGCCGAACGCCTCGCCCAGCGGCGCGCGATCTGAGCACCAGATAGTGCTCCTTGGTTCTGCGCGCCTCGGGGGGCGCAGGCGCCAAAGTGTCTGACCTTGCTGCGCGCCGCGAGAGCCGCCGCGTGAAACGCGCGAAGGCGATGGCGTTCATCCCCGCTTGAGATCGGCCCGCGAGCGCACGACGAGACCTCCAGCCGGACCATCCCCGGCACCGATCCGGCTACTACGAACACGCTCTCGGTTCGCAACTAGGCCCGTTCGGCCCTACGCAAGTCTCAGAGGAGAAGCCGCCCGACGCCGCCCATGTCGAGGCCGGGAAAAACCGCCTGTTCGAGAAGTGACGTATCGAGGCCGAAGAGCTCCTGCATTGCCTTTGCCGCGTAGGCACGGACGTCGGCCGTTGGCATGAGATCCCGCCGATCGTAGAGATCGGCTTCGTCGAGGCCCGGCCACGACGTATGCACCTGTCGCCCCTTCACGGCCCCGCCCGCGAGCAGCATGGCGCCGCCGGTGCCGTGATCCGTCCCCGCCGTGCCGTTCAGCGCGACTGTCCGCCCGAATTCCGTCATCGCCAGAACGGTCGTCCGGCCCCAGATCGGCCCGAGGCCCAGCTCCAGCGTCACGAGGGTCTCTGCGAGACGCGTCAGCGCACGCTCCAGCCCGCGCTCCTGCCCATTGTGCGTGTCCCACCCATTGAGCGAGAATGCCGCGATCCGCGTGTCATCGCGCAACCGACCGGCCACGAACTCCGCAAGGCGCAAATGTCCGCCGGAACGCCCACCGCGCCCCTCCATCATCTGCGCCATCGCAGACGCATCTTCGGAATCCTCGACAAGCTCCGCAAGGTCGGGCGCGTTCTCAAGTTCCGCGGCGAGCGAGATTGCGGCCGATGCCGCTGGCGCAAACATTGGATCGCCCGCATAGAGCTGGTTCAGCAAGAGCTCTGCCTGCGGTGTCATCGACAGCCGGCTTTCCGGCGACCAGGACGAATACGGCGCAGATCCAGACAGCAGAAAAAGCGACTCGCGCCCCACCGCGAAGGCGGTTTCCGCGGTCACGCCAGGGACGGATTGCAGCAGCCGGTTGAGCCATCCATCCCGCCCGCGCGGCGCTCCGGGCGCGAACCCTGTCCCGGCCTCGAGCAGATCCTGACCATCGAAATGACTGCGCCGATCCCGGTAGGGGGTGGACACGGCATGCGCCGCCGCCAAGCCGCCGTTTTCCCACATCGGCCCGAGTGGAGCGAGCGCCGGATGCAGCGCAAAGAATCCCGTTGGGTCAGTGATTTCAGGGGTCGCAGCCCCACGCAGACGCGCGAATTCGCGGTCACCTACGGGCCTGACAGCGTCGATCCCGTCCATCCCGCCGCGCAGGATGATCACGATCAGCCGCGCGTCCCAAGGCGCTGAGGCGAGCGACACCGGGGTGAGGAACGGGCTCGCCGCCGCCGAGCAACCCAAGGCAGCAGATCGCAGAAGAAAGCCACGTCGGCTCTGATCGGTCATCTTCTCCTCCCTACCGCCGCTGAAACTCGGGAGAAAGCAAGACAAGCGCCACCCCCTCCTCCCGCGTCTCCGCCGCGCGCGCGGCAAAGTGCACGGCGCCACTGGCCAGAGGGCCAAGTGCGATCCGGGAGAACTCCCGCGGATCGGGGATCGGCAATTCCAGCCTTTCGAGCAGGCGCGGCAGGCGCATCGCCCAGCCGATGCGGCCCGCGAGCCCCTGCGGCGAGATCCAGTGTGCCGCCTCTTCCGGCCAGCCATTCGGACCCGGCGGCTCTTCCCACGTCTGCCCCATCTCCGTGAGAGGCGAGAGGACATGCCGGCTGATCGGGCGCTGCTCGGCACGCGCCAAGGTGCGACCGGGCGGCCCCAGCGCGCGCAGGCTGGTGGCGATGAAATCCCAAGGCGGCTTGGCCTTCACACGGTCCGGTGCCCGAGCCGCAGGATGCGCAAGCAGGGCTTCGTAGACGTCGAGCAAGTCACCACCTGTTGCGGAGAACCGCTCCGCGAGGTGGGCCACCAGATCGGGATCCGGAGTGTCGGACACGAAATGGATAGCGAGCTTTCGGGCAATATGCCGTGCGGTGTCAGGGTGGCGGGCGAGGTCATCGAGCACCTGGTAGATATCTTCGATCTTGGGAATTCGGCGGCCATAGCGGCGCCCGAGCACTTTTTCGGGGCCCGGCTCGCCGCGCCGGGGCATGAAATCCAGCGCGCCGTCCTGGGTGACCGTCAGTCCCGCCAACAGTTCGGCGAGTTGGCGCACGTCTTCCTGCGTATAGGCGCCTCCAACCCCGAGGGTGTGCAGCTCCATCAGCTCCCGCGCGAGGTTCTCGTTCAATCCCCGGTTCGGCCGATTGCGCCCGACGTCGGAGTTTGGGCCAACGGCGCGCGCCTGGTCGAGATACACGACCATCATCGGATGCAGGATCGCCGCCTTGAGCAGCCCGGCAAAGCTGCCAGTGACGTTGGGCCGGATCGCTTCCTCGACGTAGCTTTCAACCGCCGTGCGCAGAATGGCGGATTTGCCGATGACCGTGAAGTGGTCCGCCCAGAAGCGCACCAGCCGCTCGCGCATCGGGTCTCGGGTTTCAACGGCGCGGGCTAGAAGGCTGCCGATGTCACCCGCGCGGCGGCGCCATTGCGCCCGAAACAACCGGCGGCGCTCCTCGCGCAGAGCAAGCTCCTCGGCGCCGGTCGCGTCGCGCCGGGCACGGTTCACCCGGCGCAGTTCTGCGCCGAATGGTGCAACCTCCGCGTAGGGCGCGATCGGGAATGCGGCGGCCATCTCATCTGGGCCGGCAAGCGGCGCCAACAATGCGCCCGGCCCCAGGGCCACACCCCTCCGGGGGCCCAGACCGAACCTTGCGTCCAGAATGGCGTCTTCGAGGCTCACGCGCCGCTCTCCTGCTCCTGCCGCTCACGCAGCCATAACATAGGGAGAGAAGCCGCCCCAGATTAGGGCGAGATCCCATGCAATCGTGGCAAATGCGGGCGGCTTCGCGTCAGTCCGGCTCGACCACGCGGAGCGAGAGCTCGCGCAGCTGGGTGTTTGTCGGATCAGAAGGGGCGCCCATCATCAGATCTTCGGCACGCTGGTTCATCGGGAAAAGGATGACCTCGCGGATGTTGGCCTCGTCCGCCAGCAGCATCACGATCCGGTCGATGCCCGCCGCGCAGCCGCCGTGGGGCGGGGCGCCGTAGCGGAACGCGCCCACCATGCCGCCAAAGCGGTTGGTGACTTCCTCGTTGGGATAGCCCGCCAGCTCGAACGCTTTGAACATGATCTCGGGCTTGTGGTTCCGGATCGCGCCGGACACCAGCTCGTAGCCGTTGCACGCCAGATCGTACTGGTAGCCCATGACGTCGAGCGGATCGCCATCGAGCGCCGCGAGCCCGCCCTGGGGCATCGAGAACGGGTTGTGGGAAAAGTCCACCACGCCATCGTCGTCTTTCTCGTAGAGCGGGAAGTCGACGATCCAGGCGAAGGCGAAGCGGTCTTCGTCCGTCAGGCCCAGCTCGGTGCCGATCACGGTGCGCGCGCGGCCTGCGACGGCCTCGAAGTCCTTCGGCTCGCCACCGAGGAAGAACGCCGCATCGCCCAAGCCGAGGTCGAGCTGCTGGCGGATCGCTTCGGTGCGCTCGGGGCCGATGTTCTTGGCGAGCGGGCCGGCGGCCTCGGGATCGTCGATCCTGGGGAAGTGAAGCCGCTGGAGCGTCAAGGCCGCTTGCAGATCGTGAGAGCCGCCCGTCTCGATGAGAGTTTTGATCTCGCTCAGTTTTTCGACCTCTGCCGTCTGACCGTGCTGCTCGTGCTCTGCGATGAGATCGGCATACGCTTTCTCGTCGACCTTTTCTTCATGGATCCAGTCAAGGATGACGTCTCCGGCGTAGTCTCCCGTCTCGCGGCTCCGCCAAAAGATGTAGCCCATGCCCGGCAGGCCCTGCTCCTGGGCGAACTTGTTCATCCGGTCGCAGAACTTGCGGCTGCCGCCCTTGGGCGCCGGGATCGCGCGGACCTCTGTGCCCGGCTTTTCCAGCAGCGAGGCGAAGATCTTGAAGCCGGAGCCCGCGAAGTGCTCGGACACGATCTGCATCTCGATCGGGTTCCGAAGGTCGGGCTTGTCGGTGCCGTATTTCAGCATCGCGTCGGCATAGGGGATCTGGGGCCAGTTGGCGCAGGGGTCGACCTTGCGGTCGCCGCCGAACTCGGTGAACACGCCCTCGATCACGGGCGAGACGGTGTCGAACACGTCTTGCTGCTCGACGAAGCTCATCTCGAGGTCGAGCTGGTAGAAATCGGTCGGCGAGCGGTCGGCGCGGGGATCTTCGTCGCGGAAACACGGCGCGATCTGGAAGTATTTGTCGAAGCCCGAGACCATCAGCAGCTGCTTGAATTGCTGGGGCGCCTGCGGCAGCGCATAGAACTTGCCCGGATGCAGCCGCGAGGGAACGAGGAAATCACGGGCGCCCTCTGGCGACGAGGCGGTGATGATCGGCGTCTGGAATTCACGAAAGTCGATGGCCCACATGCGCTTGCGGATGCTCGCCACCACATCCGACCGCAGCTTCATGTTCTCCTGCATCGCCTCGCGGCGCAGGTCGAGGTAGCGGTAGCGCAGGCGCGTTTCCTCGGGGTATTCCTGATCGCCGAAGACCATCAGCGGCAGCTCTTCGGAGGCGCCGAGCACCTCCATGTCGCGGATGAAGACTTCGACCTCGCCCGTGGGGATCTTGGGGTTGATCAACGCCTCGTCGCGCGCCTTCACCGAGCCGTCGATGCGGATGCACCATTCGGAGCGGACCTTCTCGACCTCGGCAAACACCGGGCTGTCAGGGTCTGCCAGCACCTGCGTGACGCCGTAATGGTCGCGCAGGTCGATGAACAGGACGCCGCCATGGTCGCGCACACGGTGGACCCAGCCCGCGAGGCGGACTGTCTCGCCCACGTTCGCCTTGGTCAGATCGGCACAGGTCATGCTGCGGTAGGGGTGCATGCGTCGCTCCTTCGGGGAAAGCTGGCGGACGGAAAAGTCCGCGCTCCTACACCTCGGAGCGGGCGGGAAGTCAACCCGCCGGAGCGTTTTCGCCGTCCGGCACGTCGTAGCGAAGGTAAACGAGGTAGGGCTCGAATTCGGGTGGGTTCGCGTTTTCGGGATAGCGCGGCACGTATCTGAAGCCGTACTTCTCGTAGATGCGCAGCATGGGCCGGTTCCCCTTGGCGGTGTCGGCAAAGATGCTGCGGCAGCCCATGCGGCGCGCCTCGGCGATGCGCTTCTCGAAGATCTGCTTGCCGAGTCCGGTGCCGCGCATTTCGGGAAGCACGAACATCCGTTTGAATTCCGCCGCGTCGGGTCTGATCCGGCGAATGACCCCACAGCCAACGAGCCTGCCATCCGGATCGGTCGCAAGAAGGGTGCGGCCCTCCGGGGGCAGCATCTCGTCAAGATGCGCGAGCGTGTCCGCCACCATGTCCTCGACGTCGAGGACGGGCCCCCCTGCGGCTTCGAAGACCTTCAGGATCGGGCCGTAATAGGCGCGCATGAGCGCGGAGAATGCGTCGCGGTCCGGGATTTCCGGCACGAATTCGAGGGAGACGGACATCAGCGCATCATGCGGGTGGTATTCCCGGATGCAAGAGTGCCTGGCACGTATGTCGCAGTCGGTCCCATTGACACATTCGTATTTATGAATTAGTTGATCGTCATCAGCGCAGTCGACCGCCGGTTGGGGTACACTCGCTCCGGATAGACGACCGGCACGCACCCGAGTCGCAGTGGGAGAGAAAGACAATGCAGACAAATGTAGGAACAGTGGATCGGGCCGCGCGCGGCCTTCTTGGCCTCGTGCTGCTGGCGGCACCCTTCGTATCCGGGTTGCCGCTTTTCGAGAGCGCCCTCGCAACCGCGATTTCCGTGATCGTCGGGCTAGTGATGCTCGGCGTCGCGGCAACGCGCGTCTGCCCCGTCTACACCGTTCTCGGGGTCAAGACCTGCCGGAGCGCGTGATGGAAACTGCATTCACCCCGGTCGCTTCCTTCGGGGGCGGCATTCTGATCGGCCTCGCCGCTGTGCTGCTCATGCTCGTGGCGGGCCGGATCATGGGCGCGACCGGCATCCTTGCCGGCGCCATCTTCGGCCCCGATGGGCGGGATTGGCGGCTGGCGCTGATCGCCGGGATGGCCTCTGGCCCGCTGGTGGTGCTTGCGCTCACGGGCAGCTTTCCGGCCATCGACGTCCCCGTCTCGACCCTCGCGATGATCGTGGGCGGTGTGCTCGTCGGCGCTGGCGTTAGCTATGGCGGCGGCTGCACCTCCGGCCACGGGGTGTGCGGGATGGCGCGGCTGTCGCGCCGGTCCATCGTCGCCACGCTCACGTTCATGGTCGCCACCTTCGCCACGGTCTACGTCGTGCGCCACATTCTGGGAGGCTGAGATGAAGCTTGTTGCCCTCTATCTCATCGGCCTTGTCTTCGGCGTCGGCATCTCGATCTCGGGCATGGCGAGCCCCGCCAAGGTGCTCAACTTCTTCGACCTTGCCGGCGTCGGCGCCGGCACGTGGGATCCGTCGCTCGCCTTCGTCATGGGCGGCGCTCTGATCACCACGTTCCTTGGCTACCGCTACGTTCTCAAGCGCCCTGCCCCTTTGATGGACGTCGCCTTCCACATGCCCACCAAGGCCGACCTCGACGCGCGCCTCATCGGGGGCTCCGCATTGTTCGGGATCGGCTGGGGCATCTCGGGCTTCTGCCCGGGCGGTGCCTTGCCCGCGCTCGGCACCGGCAACCCCAGCGTCCTGATCTTCGTGGCCGCCCTCGTCGCGGGAATGGCCGCCGCGCGCTTCGCGCAAAACCTCGCGCCGCCCGGGGCCCCTGCCCGCACCTGAATCCCGGGCCACATTTCACGGGAACCTGAGGAGGACCCCATGTTCGACTATCCTGTTGATACCAAGATCAAACCCGAGGTCACCGCTTTCTTCGATGACTGCACCAACACGATCTCCTATGTCGTGCGCGACCCGGCGAGCAACGCCTGCGCCATCGTGGACAGCGTCCTCGACATCGACTACGCCGCCGGTCGTATCACCTACGACAGCGCCGACGAACTGATCGCATTCATCGAGAAAAACGGCCTCAGGCTCGAGTGGATCATTGAGAGCCACGTGCACGCCGACCACCTCTCCGCAGCGCCCTACCTGCAAGACAAGCTCGGTGGGAAGATCGCAGTCGGCGAGCAGATCATGGTCGTGCAGGAGACCTTCGGCAAGATCTTCAACGAAGGGACCGAGTTCCAGCGCGACGGCTCACAGTTCGATCGCCTCCTGAAGGACGGCGACACATACACGATCGGCGGGATGGAGGCTTTCGTCATGCACACGCCCGGCCACACGCCCGCCTGCATGGTGCACGTGATGGGCGATGCGGCGTTCGTCGGCGATACGCTCTTCATGCCGGACGGAGGCTCGGCCCGCGCCGATTTTCCCGGCGGCTCGGCGGAGGAGCTTTTCGTTAGCATCCAGAAGGTGCTCGCACTTCCGGACGAGACCCGCCTCTTCATGTGCCACGATTACGGCCCGAACGGCCGCGACATCCAGTGGGAGACGACCGTTGCCGAGGAAAAGACCCACAACATCCACGTGGGCGGCGGCAAAACGAAGGAAGAGTTCGTGAAGTTCCGCACCGAGCGCGATGCGCAACTCGCGGTGCCCAAGCTCATCCTGCCGTCGCTTCAGGTCAACATGCGCGCCGGCGAAGTTCCCCGCGATGCGGACGGCAACATGCAGCTCAAGGTGCCGGTCAACAAGCTCTGACGCGGGCCCGGCCCAACCCGGCCTGACCGAGATCAACGACAATCGCGCACGCACGGGCACAAGGCTGGGCCAACACCGCGCTGCCCCGACAAGTCACCGGGCTCCAGACGCCCCACTCGAAGGAAACCGCCATGGACGCCCGCAAGATCACCGACGAGGTCTACGTCGCCCCTCAGATCACGCCCAAGGATGTCGCCCAGATCGCCAAGGCCGGTTTCCGGGCGGTCATCTGCAACCGGCCCGACGGCGAAGCCGCCGACCAGCCGACGTTCGACGAGATCCAGACAGAGGCGGAAAAGCACGGCCTGCAGGTTGCGTATCTCCCCATCGTTTCCGGCCAGGTCCGCGACGAGGACGCCACCGCCTTCGGCGCCACGCTCACAGCGCTCCCGGGCCCGGTGCTGGCTTATTGCCGAACCGGCACACGCTCCACGACGCTCTGGTCGCTCAGCCAGGCAGATCGGATGCCCGTCGCCGACATCCTCGCGGCGACAAAGGCCGCCGGATACGACATGAACGGCGTCGCGCGGCGCATCGCCAACGGCGGCCGCACGCCGACCGACGAGGCCGACGCCAGCTTCGATGTGGTCATCGTTGGCGGGGGCGCGGCGGGCATCGCCACCGCCGCCTCGCTGAAAGCCCGAAAGCCCGGCCTCGACATCGCCATCATCGACCCTGCCGATGTGCACTACTATCAGCCTGGCTGGACAATGGTCGGCGCAGGCATCTTCGACCCCGCCACCACCGCCCGCCCCATGGGCGCTCTGATCCCGAAAGGCGTGCACTGGCTCAAATCCGCCGTCGCCGCCTTCGAGCCAGAAAAAAGCGCCGTGATCCTCGATGGCTGCCGCGTGGTGAAGTACGATCGCCTCGTCGTGTGCCCCGGCCTGAAGCTCGCGTGGAACAAGGTCGAGGGCCTTGTCCAGACGCTCGGGAAGAACGGCGTGACGTCGAACTACCGCTACGATCTCGCCCCCTACACCTGGAAACTGGTGCAGGGCCTGAAATCGGGCCGCGCGCTCTTCACCCAACCTCCCATGCCGATCAAATGCGCCGGCGCGCCCCAGAAAGCGCTCTACCTCTCCGGCGATCACTGGGTCAAAACGGGTCGCCTCCCGAGCATCCAGATCGACTTCATGAATGCCGGCGGCGTCCTCTTCGGTGTGAAGGACTACGTGCCCGCCCTGATGGAATACGTCGCCAGGTACCAGGCCAACCTGAACTTCTTCCACAACCTCACCGCCATCGACGGCGCAGCCAAGAAAGCGTGGTTCGAGGTGAAAGAGCCCGACGCCGAGCCCCGCACCATCGAGGCGGAGTTCGACATGATCCACGTCTGCCCCCCGCAAACGGCGCCGGACTTCATCCGCGTGTCGCCCCTCGCCGATCAGGCCGGCTGGGTCGACGTCGACCAGACGACGCTGCGTCACAAGACCTACGACAACATCTGGGCCCTTGGAGACGTCATGAACGCCCCCAACGCCAAGACCGCCGCCGCCGCGCGCATGCAGGCCCCCATCGTCGCGGCCAACATCGCGTCCGACATAAACGGCGGCTCCCCGGTCGCGGCCTACAACGGCTATGGCTCCTGCCCGCTCACCGTCGAACGCGGCAAGATCGTGCTGGCGGAGTTCGGCTACGGCGGCACGCTGCTGCCCTCGTTTCCCGAATGGCTGATCGACGGCAAGAAACCCACCCGCGCCGCCTGGATCCTCAAGGAACAGATCCTGCCCCCGGTCTACTGGAAAGCCATGCTCAAAGGCCGCGAGTGGATGATCAAACCCGAAAAAGTCAAGGCCCCCGAGCCCGCCGAATAGCCCGTACCCCCATCGGCGCGCGCCGTTACCGGCTTCATTGTGCCTCCAGTATCCCGGGGGCGCCGCAGGCGCGGGGCAGAGCCCCTGTGCCCGATCCACAGGGCGCCCTCGCCCGAACAAGACCCGGACCAAACCCATGCCTCCCGCCCTCCGGCACTACTTTCCGATCCTCGACTGGTCCGCGCGGTACGACCGCCGGACGCTCGAGGCCGACGCCCTCGCCGCCGTCATCGTCACGATCATGCTCATCCCCCAGTCGCTGGCCTATGCCCTCCTTGCCGGGCTGCCCGCCGAGATGGGGCTCTACGCGTCGATCCTGCCGCTTGTGGGCTATGCGATCTTCGGCACTTCCCGGGCGCTGGCGGTCGGGCCGGTGGCGGTGGTCTCGCTCATGACCGCGGCCGCCATCGGCAACCTCGGGCTGACCGACCCCGCGACCATCGCGCTTGCCGCCATCACACTGGCCTTCCTGTCGGGCGCCATTCTCATCGGAATGGGGCTCCTGCGGCTCGGGTTCATTGCGAATTTCCTCTCTCACCCCGTTATTGCGGGCTTCATCACGGCCTCGGGCCTCCTCATCGCCACGAGCCAGCTCAAACACATCCTCGGCGTCCCCGCCCATGGCCACACGCTGCCCGAAATTCTGGCTTCTCTCGCGCACGGCCTGCCCGAAGTGAATTTCTGGGCCCTAGGGACCGGCACCGCGGCAACCGCCTTCCTTTTCTGGGTGCGCAAGGGCCTGAAGCCGCGCCTTCTTGCGCTTGGCGTCGCGCCCCGCCTCGCGGACGTGCTGACCAAAGCCGGCCCGGTCGCCGCCGTCGCGGCGACCATCGTCCTGACATGGGCCCTCGGCCTTGATGCACGGGGCCTCGATATCGTGGGCACCGTTCCGACCGGTCTGCCGCCTCTGACAGCCCCGTCCTTCGATCTCGAACTCTGGGGCACCCTCTTCGGCTCTGCCCTGCTGATCTCGGTGATCGGCTTCGTCGAAAGCGTCTCTGTTGCCCAGACCCTCGCGGCCAAGAAACGCCAGCGCATCGCGCCCGATCAGGAGCTGATCGGCCTCGGCGCCGCCAACGTGGCCGCATCTGTCTCGGGCGGCTATCCGGTCACCGGCGGCTTCGCCCGCTCGGTCGTGAACTTCGACGCCGGTGCCGAAACGCCCGCTGCGGGCGCCTTCACCGCCATTGGCATCCTGCTGGCGGCGGTCTTCCTGACGCCGCTTATGTACTTCCTGCCAAAGGCTACGCTCGCAGCGACCATTATCGTCGCCGTCCTGTCGCTCGTGGATTTCTCGATCCTGCGGACCGCCTGGGGATACTCCAAGGCCGATTTCTTCGCCGTCGCCACCACGATCCTGCTGACCCTTGGCGGCGGGGTCGAGCTCGGCGTTTCGGCCGGGGTCGGGATCTCGATCCTGCTCTACCTGTGGGCGACCTCCCGCCCCCATGTTGCCGAGGTCGGGCTTGTGCCCGGCACCCAGCACTTCCGCAACATCCGTCGCCACAGGGTCGAAACCCGGCCAAACCTGCTGACCCTCCGGATCGACGAGAGCCTCTACTTCGCGAACGCCCGCTTCATGGAGGACTACATTCTCGACCGCGTGACCCGGGACAACGAGATCACCGACGTTGTGCTCATGTTCTCGGCGGTGAACGCGGTCGACCTCTCCGCGCTCGAAAGCCTCGAAGCGATCAACGACCGCCTGCGGGACATGGGGCTGCGTTTGCACCTGAGCGAGGTGAAAGGCCCCGTAATGGACCGGCTCGCAGGCTCACATCTGCTGCACGATCTCACCGGCGAGGTCTTTCTGAGCCAGTTCGATGCCTATGACCGCCTTGCCCCGCCCGCCGGGAGGCGCGGCACGCTTCCCGGGGCGGCCGAATAGGCCCCTTCACACCGCGAGCGCGATCGGGCACGAGGCGCGCATGAGTCCCGCCGCTGACCTGCCCGATTTCCACGTCGCCGAGATGGCGAGCCTGTCGCTCGCCGGCTCGGACAGGCGGCGGCCGATCCGGGTGCCCGAAGAGGACCGAAGCGATGGCTTCGAGGACGCGTATGATTTCGACACGCTTTGGTATGACGCAGTGCGGATCGGGCGGGACGTCCGCCTGATCTGCCCGCGCCTCTACACCCTGCGCCCGCTGCTCGACCGCCTGCAAGCGGACGGCGCGCACCTGAAAGCTCCGCGCGTGCAAGGATTTCGGCGCCACGACATCGCGCGCCTCAAGGTTCCCGACGGTGCCCATCGCCTGTCCCTGCAGCGCGGCAACTGGCACGCCGAGAGCGGGATCAGCCCGGATGGCGCGGCACACTTTCAGGGGCTGAACGCATCGCTCCACATGAACCGCAACAACCGGCTGGAGTGGATCGACGCGTGGGCCCGGTTTCACATCGCGGAGCATGGCCTCGAAGCGATGCTGATCCTCGACAATGCCTCGACCGACTATCCGCCAGAGGCAATCCTTGATGCGCTCTCTGCCAGCGGACTGAAGCGTGCCGTGGTGCTCAAGGTTCCGCAAAGCTATGGCCCGACGCGGCGCAAGCACGGGCGGCGGGGCGGGAAGTTCCTGCAACCCGCGATGCTCAACCTGGCGCGGTTGCGCTTCCTGAGGACAGCGCGCGCCGTTCTGAACGCCGATCTCGACGAGTTGGTCTGGTCGCGCGGGGGGGCGGTCTTCGATGCAGCGGCGCAGAGCCTGCTCGGCCTGGTGATGTTTGCCGGTGAATGGCGCATGCCCATCCCCCGCGTCGAGCCCCCCTACACGTACCGACAGCATGTCCATGTGCGCCCGGGAAATTGGCCCTGCCCGACCAAGTATTGTATCTGCCCGGGCGGCGCGCTCCGTTGGGCCGGGTGGGACGTGCACCGCCTCGAAAGCCTCGTGCCCATTGCCCTGCCCCCCAGGAAGGATTTCGGGTACTGGCATTGCCGGGGGATCACGACGGACTGGAAGGGATATGGCCGCCTCGGCCCCGGCGACACGGGTGAAAAAGACGCCTCGACCGCCGCCGTTCTGGAACGGGTCTTTGGCTAAGGCCGCTTGCGTGGGGCGCCCGGCCCGTGCGACCTTTGGAATGCTGTGGAGGAGGAGAGTCGATGGACGGCAAGCCGACGGAAGCGGCCGACACACAAACTGACGCGACACCGGATCACGCGCTGCCCCAGGTCGGGACACCGCGCAATCCCGGCATGCAACTGGATCTCGACTGGGTGCTGCGCGCGCAGGCGAACACCTCGGCCATCGAGAGGCGGTGCGCCTCCCTGCCGGGCCGCCGCTCGATCAAGAAGGAGTGGCAGGCCGCGTGGCTCTTGCGGGCGATCCAGTGCATCGACCTGACGACGCTTTCGGGCGACGACACACCGGGCCGGGTGCGGCGGCTCTGCGCCAAGGCGAAACACCCCCTGCGGCACGACATCGAGACCGCCCTCGGTGTGGCGCAGATCCGGACGGGCGCTGTTTGTGTTTACCACGAGATGGTGCCGACAGCCGTCGAGGCCCTTCAGGGCTCGGGCATCCCGGTGGCAGCTGTATCGACCGGCTTTCCTGCCGGGCTCTCGCCCTTTGCGCTGCGCGTGGCCGAGATCGGCGCGAGCGTGGCCGCCGGTGCCGAGGAGATCGACATCGTGATCTCGCGCCGCCATGTGCTGACAGGGGACTGGCAGGCGCTCTATGACGAGATGGCAGAGTTCCGGCGCGCCTGCGGCCCGGCGCATGTGAAGGCGATCCTGGCGACCGGAGAGCTGGGGAGCCTGCGTAATGTCGCCCGCGCGAGCCTCGTGTGCATGATGGCGGGTGCGGACTTCATAAAGACGTCGACGGGCAAGGAAAGCGTGAACGCGACGCTGCCGGTGACGCTGGTCATGACCCGCGCGATCCGTGAGTACTACGAGGTCACCGGGCACCGGGTGGGCTACAAGCCGGCAGGCGGGATCTCGAAGGCGAAGGACGCGCTGATCTACCTGGCGCTGATGAAGGAAGAACTGGGGGACCGTTGGCTGCGGCCGGATCTCTTCCGCTTCGGCGCTTCGTCGCTCCTTGGGGATATCGAACGGCAGCTCGAACACCATCTGACGGGGGCCTATTCCGTGGGCTGGCACCACCCCATGGCCTGAGCCCGCCATCGGGCGGTGCAAGTGCGTATTTTGAGCAGAAAGAAGGCACGGATCTATGATGTCCAGGGAAGTTCAGGCAGCGTGGTGGCCTGTATCCGCAGGCAACGGGCGTGCACGCGCGGTTCGCATCGCGGGTGCGGACGTGGCGCATGTGATCCTTCGGGCACAGGCCCCGGGGTCGCTCGCCGGAATGGCGCGGACGGTGGGCGATGCGACGGACATCGCGACAGGTGAAGGGTGGGCTCGGCCATGACGGTTCAGGAGATCCTCGATACGATGGAATACGGCCCTGCGCCGGAGAGCGCCGAGACCGCGCTGGCATGGCTCGAGGACGCCGGAGGAGCCTTCGGGCATTTCATCGGCGGGGCGTTCACGGCGCCGGCAGAGGGCTTCGACAGCCGAAATCCGGCGACAGGGGCGATCCTCGCGCGGCTGACGCAAGGCACGCAGGCCGATGTGGATGCGGCGGTGACGGCCGCGCGGGGCGCGCAGCGGGGCTGGGCGGCGCTTGGCGGGCATGGTCGCGCGCGGGTGCTCTATGCGCTGGCGCGGCTGTTGCAGAAGCATGCGCGGCTTTTTGCGGTGCTGGAGGTGCTCGACAACGGCAAACCCATCCGGGAGGCGCGGGATATCGACGTGCCGCTGGCCGTCCGGCATTTCTATTATCATGCGGGGATGGCCCAACTGATGGAGGCCGAGCTTCCGGGGCGGCGGGCGCTTGGCGTCTGCGGGCAGATCGTGCCGTGGAATTTCCCGCTTCTTATGCTTGCATGGAAGATCGCACCAGCGCTCGCCATGGGCAACACGGTGGTCCTGAAGCCCGCCGAGTATACGTCGCTCACCGCGCTGCTCTTTGGACAGATCTGCCAGGAAGCCGGTGTGCCCGATGGCGTGGTCAATATCGTCACCGGCGACGGTGGCGTGGGTCGGATGATCGTCGCGGCCGAGGTCGATAAGGTGGCCTTTACAGGTTCGACCGCCGTGGGCCGGGAAATCCGGCGCGCGACCGCCGGAAGCGGCAAGGCCCTGACGCTCGAGCTGGGGGGGAAATCGCCTTACATCGTTTTTGACGATGCCGATCTCGACAGCGCCGTGGAGGGTCTTGTCGACGCGATCTGGTTCAACCAGGGACAGGTCTGTTGCGCCGGTTCGCGGCTCCTTGTGCAGGAGGGGATCGCGGAGCGCTTCCACGCCCGGCTGAAGGCGCGCATGGACAAGCTGCGCATGGGCGACCCGCTCGACAAATCCGTCGATCTCGGGGCCGTGGTGGACCCGGTGCAGCTGCAGGCCATCACCCGCATGGTCGACGAGGGCGGTGTCGAAGGTGAGGTGTACCACGCCGCTGTCACTGTCCCGGACGGGTGCTTTTACCCGCCAACGCTGGTGACGGGCCTCTCGCCCGCCGCACGTCTGATGCAGGAGGAGGTGTTCGGGCCGGTTCTTGTCTCGACCACGTTCCGCACCCCCAATGAGGCCGTGCAACTGGCCAATGACACGCGCTACGGGCTTGCGGCGTCCGTCTGGTCCGAAAACGTCAATCTGGCGCTCGATGTGGCGCCGAAGCTGGCGGCGGGTGTCGTGTGGGTCAACGGGACGAACTTCTTTGATGCCGCCGCTGGCTTTGGCGGCGTGCGCGAGAGCGGCTTCGGGCGTGAGGGCGGATGGGAAGGGCTTCTGGCCTACACACGTTCGCAGTGGCCCGAGGGAGAGAGCGCGCCTGTGCCGGTGCCCGCCCCGGAGCGGGCCCGCGCGGCCGACGGCCTCGACCGGACGGCGAAGATGTATATCGGCGGCAAGCAGGCGCGCCCGGACGGGGGCTATTCGCGCGCGGTCTGGGGCACGAACGGAACGCTGCTGGGCCATGTCGGGGCGGGGAACCGCAAGGACATTCGCAACGCGGTCGAAGCTGCGGAAAAGGCAGAGGGGTGGGCGCGCACGACCAGCCACACGCGCGCGCAGATCCTCTACTACATCGCTGAGAACCTCGCGGCGCGGGGCGATGCCTTTGCCGATCGCATCGAGGCCATGACAGGTGCGGACGGCGTGGCCGAGGTCGAGGCCTCGATTTCGCGGCTCTTTACCTGGGCGGCCTGGGCCGACAAGTACGACGGCGCGGCGAAAGGGGTGCCGATGCGCGGGCTCGCCTTGGCGATCAACGAGCCCATAGGTGTGATCGGCGCGCTTTGCCCCTCCGAAGCCCCCCTTCTGGGCGCCATCACCACACTCGCGCCCGCAATCGCGATGGGCAACCGTATCGTTCTTGTACCGTCGGAGGCGTTTCCGCTGGCGGCCACCGACTTCTACCAGGTGCTCGAGACGTCCGACGTCCCGGCAGGGGTCGTCAATATCGTCACGGGCGAAGTGTCGGAACTGGCGCCGACGCTCGCGGCCCATGCCGCTGTCGGGGCCGTCTGGAACTTCGCGGACCGCGCTCTGGACACTGTCATCGAGCAAAAGGCGGCCGATACGCTCAAGCGCACCTGGTCCCTGCGGACGGATTGGGGCGCTCCGACAGCCGAAGGACGCGCGTTCCTTCAGGCGGCGACGGAGGTCAAGACGGTGTGGGTCCCGTACGGCGAAGGGTAAGGGAACTTGTACTTTTGGGCGAGTTGCGCCCAGTGCCAAAACCAGCAGTTTGGTTTCACCCGGGGGCGTGCGGGGGACCGTTCTATGGAAATGCACCAGATCCGCTATGTTTTGGCGGCGGCTGAGCACCTCAACTTCACACGCGCTGCGGCCCAGTGTGATGTGAGCCAGCCTGCGCTGACCAAGGGGATAAAGGCTCTCGAATCAGAGCTGGACGCTGCCCTGTTCCACCGTGAGGGGCGCCGCATCATCCTCAGCCACTTCGGCCAGATGATGCTCCCTCACCTGCGCGAGATCGCCTCCGAAGCTGAGGCCGCGCGCTCGCTGGCCAAGAAATACCATCTGCTCGATCAGGTCCCGGTGCGCCTTGGTGTTCAGGTGACGATCGGCCCCGGGCGATTTGGCGGCTTCTTCAATGCGTTCGATGCCGCCCACGGAAGCGCAGAGCTCGCTGCCACGATTGCGCCGGCCCGAGAGCTTGCCGGTGCGCTGGGGCGGGATGAGATCGATCTTGCGGTGGTGACTCGCCTCCCGGATGTCACCGACGGGCTGTCGCTCGCGACGCTCTACACGGAGGGCTACGTCGCCGTTTTCCCAAAGGATCATCCGTTGGCCAATCGCAGCACGGTGACGCTCGAAGACCTCAACGGGCACGCCTATGTCGACCGGCTGCATTGCGAGATGCGTGAGGCTGTCCGTGCCGTCTGTGCCGAACGGTCGGTCGATCTCTACGCGCGGTTTCGGGCGGAGCGCGACGACTGGATCCAGGACATGGTGCACTCCGGTCTAGGGTTTGCGTTCATGCCGGAGCATTCCGTAACGCTTGACACACTGGCGCAGGTGCCGCTCGTCGATCCGGTTGTCGCGCGTGAGATCTGCCTGGCCTCGGTTCCGGGGCGGCCCTTTCCCGCAGGCTCTGCGGCGCTGGCCCGCCTTGCCCGGAGCTTTGCATGGAAGGGCTAACGCCCACCATTCCGCACGGCCAGAATGTCGCATCCGACATACAACTTTTGAAAATCGGCCACTGCCGCCTACCTCAGGATCAACCCCGGACACGCGAACAGGCCGGGCCCTGATAGACAGACGTTAAGACCTTCACGGTAGGTGCGCAGCCATCGGGGCTTGCTCCCATCGATGTTGGTGTATGGAGGTGACATGGACACGCTCATGCTGTCGCGCATCCAGTTTGGCGCGAACATTTCGTTTCACATTCTTTTTCCCACGATCACCATTGCCTTGGGCTGGGTGCTGCTGTGGTTCAAGCTGCGCTTCAATGCGACCGGCGACTTCAAGTGGATGGAAGCCTATCGCTTCTGGGTGAAGGTGTTCGCACTCTCGTTCGCGATGGGGGTGGTCTCTGGCATCACGATGTCGTTCCAGTTCGGAACAAACTGGCCCGGGTTCATGGAAACCGTGGGCAACGTGGCCGGGCCGCTGCTCGCCTATGAGGTTCTGACGGCCTTTTTTCTCGAGGCCGGTTTCCTCGGCATCATGCTCTTTGGATTTTCCCGGGTGCCGGGCTGGCTGCATACGCTGTCGACCTTCCTTGTCGCCTTCGGCACGACCCTTTCCGCGTTCTGGATCCTTGTCCTGAACTCTTGGATGCACACGCCTGCCGGATACGAAGTGCGTGACGGGATCGTCTTTGCGACCGATTGGTGGGAGATCATCTTCAATCCGTCGATGCCCTACCGCCTGATCCACATGCTGTTGGCCTCGGCGCTCACGGTGGCGTTCCTGATCGCTGGCCTCTCGGCCCTGCGCCGCCTCTTCGGGGATCGGTCCGAATCCGTTGCCGCAACGCTGAAGTTCGGCGCGATGCTCGGCGCGATCGTGATCCCGGTGCAGATCTACGTGGGGGACATGCACGGTCTGAACACGCTGGAGCACCAGCCCGCGAAGCTTGCCGCGATGGAAGGCCACTGGGAAAACGTCGAGGGCGAGAGCGTGCCGCTCTACCTCTTCGGCGTCCCCAATGAGGAGACGCGGACAAACGACTACGGCATCAAGATCCCGCATCTCGGCTCGCTGATCCTGACCCACAGCTGGGACGGGCAGATCCCCGCCCTGAACGATTTTGTCTCCGACGAGGGCGAGGTGATGCACCCGCCCGTGGCCCCGGTCTTCTTCAGTTTCCGGATCATGGTCGCAACCGGCATGGCGATGCTCGGCCTGTCCTGGCTCGCGGTCGGCCTGATGGCACGGCGAACCGGGCCCAATGGTCAGCGCTGGGATGTCGACGCCTTGCCGAAGATCGTTCTCTTCGCATTTGTCGCCATGGCGCTCTCGGGCTGGCTGGCGGTGCTCGCAGGGTGGTATACGACCGAGATCGGCCGCCAGCCATGGCTCGTGACCGGGGTGATGACCACGGCTCAGGCCGTCGCTGACGTGCCGGCGCCAATGGTTCTGTCCACGCTGATCGCCTACCTTGCGATCTACGGCCTGCTCACGGGTGCCTATTGTGCCGTTCTGATCTACCTTGCGTGGAAGGCCAGCCACGGCGAGACCCTGCCGACCCGGGGCATGGAGCCCTCATCGGGCGCAGCCGTCGCCGCTGCTGTCAGCTCCGGACAGCGGGCGCAAGGACCGACGGTTACGCCCGCTGAATGACCAGCAATCAGGTGCGCGCGGGCCGGATACGGGCCGCGCGCGTCGCGCAAGGACTGCCAGATGCTCTCTGAGATTCTCTCCGACCCCGCTCGCTGGATGCCCCTCACCTTCGCAGGGTTGATGGGCGTGTCGATCCTGATCTACGTCGTGCTGGACGGCTTTGACCTTGGGGTCGGGCTCCTCTTTCCGTTCGCCGACGATCCCGAACGGGATCGTATGGTATCCTCCATCGGCCCGTTCTGGGATGCCAACGAGACTTGGCTTGTGATGGCCATCGGGCTGCTCCTCGTTGCCTTCCCGACAGCCCACGGGGCCATTTTGACGGCACTCTACCTGCCCGTCGCCATCATGCTGATCGGCCTTATCCTGCGGGGTGTGGCGTTCGAATTTCGTGTGAAGGCGCCTCTGAAGTACAAACCCGGCTGGAATTTCGCTTTCTTTCTCGGCTCGCTTCTGACGTCGCTCAGCCAGGGCTTCATGCTGGGCATGTACGTCATGGGGCTGGAATACACGTGGTGGCATGTCGGATTTGCCACGCTCACGGCCTTGTTCCTGACCATCGGCTACAGCTTCATCGGCGCCGCGTGGCTCATCATCAAGACCCAGGGCGCGCTGCAGGACAAAGCCGTCGAATGGGCGCAGGGCGGCGTCTGGGGGCTGCTCCTCGGGGTTGGAGCCATCTCCGTTGCGTCCCCGCTCGTCTCGGACCGGATCTTCGAAAAATGGTTCGCGTTCCCCGAGATCGTGCTCCTTGCCCCGTTGCCGCTTGGCTCGGCGTTCCTGCTGGCGCTCCTGTGGTGGTCGCTGCGGCGCCTGCCGACCAATGACGACAGCTATGCCTGGGTCCCCTTCGCGTGCGCGACCGGCCTTTTCATTCTCGCGTTTTTCGGGATGGCCTACTCGTTCTATCCCTACGTCGTTCCGGAGCAGATCACGATCTACGAGGCCGCCAGCGCGCCGGAGAGCCTCGCCATCATCCTCGTGGGCGCGGTGATCGTCATGCCGATCATCGCGGCCTACACGGCGCTGGCCTACGTGGTGTTTCGCGGCAAGGCGACGGATTTGCGCTATGACTAGGCGCGCGGCGCGTTGACTGTCGCGCCCTAGAATCCGTCGCGTGCGATAAGGCGTGCGAGGTCCCGGACGGCAATCGCGCGGGCCGCCGCGATCCCCGGAGCGCCGCTATCCGGGGCGATCGGAGCGGAGACGGCAAAGTCCGCCGCCCGATCCCGGCCGGCGGCGAGCGCTACCGCAAAGTACTGACCCGAGATGCGAAACCGCCCGTTTGCGCCCGCAATGAACTCATCGACGCGCACCTCAAGTCGTGCTTGCGGCAGATCTTCGAACGGCCACGGCTCGGCCGCGACACGCGCGCCGGAAATGGCGCCGAGCTGTCGCGTCAGCTCCTGCGTCACGCCACGGGCGGGATCGTCCGCCCAGAGCAAGCCACTGTCGGCCATGAGCGCGCCACTCTCGGTTTCGACCCAGATCTCTTCGTCGAGCGCGTAGCTCGGCAGCGAAACCTGCCGCACCTCGAGCTGGGCGACGTTGAGGCGGATGCGCTCGCCAGCAGGGGCGAGCGGCGCGGCAAAGCGTTCAGGCGACCCGCCACACGCCGCCAGGGCGGAGAGGGCAAGTGCGGACGCGACAAGGGAACGGCGGGTGTGCATCGTGGCGCGACAATAGCGGCGCATCCGCCGGGGGCAAGGCGCTCTGCACTTGTGCGGGCGCCGTATCAGCGGCAGCGCGCGAAGGCTGGCTCCAACGCGGCATGCACCTGCGATTCGTTCAGCCCGGAGGTTGCGCCGTTGGCGATGTAGGACAGGCCGATCCCGGTGTGAACAACGCTCCCCTTGTCGATCCATCCCACCGGCGGGCCCGACAGAACAGACAAGCGCAGACGCCACACACCGTCTGGAAATGGTGCGGGCTCGGCTCGGATGGCATAGCGCTCCATGACCGCCTCGACGCAGTCCTGCGCCTGCGGCGGCGCCATGCGCGATACTTGTGGCGCGGGATAGCCGCCACATGCCGCGAGGGCGAGAACCCCCCCAATCGCACATGTCAGCTTCGTTGATCGCACCTGGCACCTCTCACTCCCACGGCGCCTCTGATAGCCGAAGACAACACAAAACGCGGCAAAATCTCCATGTTCTGGTTAACGATTCGACGTCGAATGCACGCGCGATGGCCACAAAGCCGCCTGTTTCCGAAACTAGGATAATTGACGTGGAAGCGGAGGATTGTGCGATGCCCACGGAAATGCTCATGAAGCTTCACTATCGGATTGCGGAACATCGGGGCACGCTCGAGCCGCCGGGCCAAATGCAAGGGACGGCCAATGTGGCAGACGCTATGCCAGCCAGCCGAAGGATCGCGCAACCGACCCATGCGCTTGCCGGGATCGGGCTGGCGCCCGGGCCATGCGACCGTGCGCGGACGGTGTCTGCAAGAGTTGCTCCGGATGCAGTACAGACCCCGGATACACGCAGGGCGCGCGAAGAAGGGCGCGGCCCTGTTGCGGCTGCGAAGCCCGCCGTGCCGGGGGCACCAGACCCGCGCGCAGCCTCGCTGGCCGCGCAATTCGCAAAGTTGCGGCTTGGCTCCGGCCTTACCGGCGGCCTGCCCCTGGAGACCCTGGTGACGTCACGCCTTAACGGCGATCGCTTCTTGAAACGGCTCGAGCGGCTGAGCTGAGGCACACCGCGCGCTCATTGGCGTGGTATCGCGACCCGGCGGACATGCGACTGAGCATTGGTCCGGCCAACGCGCCGTAGAGGGCACCCCCCTTGGCGACTAGAAGCCGACAGACACGCCGGGAAGCTGAAGCGACTTCACCAGATCGCGGAGTTCCTGACGGGCGGCCACACCCGAGAGATTGAGCCGCGCCTCGCCGATGTCGCGCAGGTCGAGCAAGGTCAGACCACGCGGAAACAGCTCCCGAAAGATCACGCGCTCCGAGAAGCCTTGCGTGACGCGAAACCCGATCCGCTTCGAGAGCCGTGTCAGGGCCTCGCCGACCTTGCGCTTGTTATGCATCTGCGTGGTGCCGAGACGGTTGCGCGAAACCACCCAGTCGATCGGTTTCAATCCACCCGCCGAGCGGTATTGCCGGGCCTGCCACACCATCTCGGCATAGACGGACGGGCCAAGGATACGCCCGCTGGCAGCATCCAGCCGGGCCAGCAGATCAAAGTCCACGAAGCTGTCATTCAACGGCGTTATCAGCGTGTCCGCCAGCGTGTGCGCGACCTGTGCGAGCCGGGTGTGGGAACCCGGACAGTCAATCAGGATGAAGTCATGATCCCGCGCGAGATCCTCGACGGCTGCATGAAGCCGCGCGTCGGCGGGATTGCCCTGGGCCTCCGGCACATCTTCGGGCAATTGCCGGAACGAGGGCGTGGACAGCGCCTTGCCTTCCGCCGCACACCACGCCGTGCGGTTTTCGATGTAGCGCCCGAGGCTTTGCTGGCGCACGTCGAGATCAAGGCAGCCGACAGCATGCCCCATGCGAGCCAGCGCCGTTGCGACGTGCATCGCGGTGGTGGACTTGCCGCTGCCGCCCTTCTCGTTTCCGACAACGATGATATGCGCCATGCTTCTCCCGACCCAAAGCGTCTTCCCGCCGGTGCGATAGACCAGCGCCCGCCAGAGTGGAACCACTCCGGCGCACTTTGGTGAAGGAGTCGGGGGTCAGGTGCCGTAGGCGCGCCGATCGGCCAGCGTTTGAGCAGCGGCGCCAAGGAGCGCATCGGCGATGAAATCGAGCTCTGGCCGTGTCAGCCGCGCAGGCAGGCGCACGTCGCAGGCCCGCATCAGCATGCTCCGCGTCTGCGGCAGATCCGGTATCCCCTCGGGGAGAAACTGCCAGTTCCAGAACGCGCGGGCATTGTCGGGCGAGCGCCCGAAGACCTGCACGCTCACGCCCGCCTCCTTGGCATAGGCGGCGAAGCTGTCGACCTCCGCATCACTCAGGCCGACGAGATTGAACTGGATGGAATCGGGTGCCCGCTCTTCGGGTGGAAGCGGCGCAGGAACCGACAGCGCCGGCGACGTGTTCAGCCGCGCCGCAACATGGTCATGGCCGGATCGCCCTTCGCGCACGCGGCGCGCAATCTGCGGGATCTGCGCCCGCACCAACACCGCCGAAAGGTTGCTCATCCGTGTGTTGTAGAGCGGCAGCTTGTTCTGCCACCGTGCAAACGCATCGGGGAGTTCCCCGTCATGCTTTTTCCATGCGTGTTCATAGGCGCCCGACATGATGACGGCGCGGGCGATCAGATCTTCGTCATCGGTTACGAGGATGCCGCCCTCGCCCGCGTTCACCAGCTTGTAGGATTGGAACGAGAAGCACCCGATCCGGCCCAATGTGCCGATGCTCCGTCCGTGCCACGTTGTCCCGAGCGAGTGCGCCGCGTCCTCGATCACCGGCACGCCACGCGCCTCGGCCAGTGCCAGGATGCCGTCCATATCCGACGTGTGGCCGCGCATATGGCTGATGAGGACAGCGTCGATGCTGTCGTCGAGTTTGGCTTCGAAGTCTTGCATGTCGATCCGGTAATCCGCTCCGACTTCAACGAGCACGGGCACGCATTCGGCATGAACGACAGCGGACGGCACGGCAGCAAAGGTGAAGGCCGGGATCAGCAAACGCGCGCCACGCGGCAAGTCCAACGCCTTCATCGCCAGAAAGAGCGCAGCCGAGCAGGAGGACACCGCCAGCGCGTATTTTGCGCCCAAATGGGCGGCAAACTCGCGCTCCAGCAGCGTAACCGGAGCGTCGGCCGCCGCCGTGTAGCGAAAGAGGTCGCCGCTTGCGAGCAAGCGCTCCACCTCGGCGCGCGCGGCTTTCGGGATCGGCTCGGCGTCATAGACGTTTGGCGGGCCCTGCGGCGGCGTCTTTGGGGGGGTCGGCATGGCGGGCCTCGCTGACAGGTCTGACTTTCGGCTTTTCGGTAACACAGTTTCGGAAAAGCCGGTAGGGCAAAGTGCCCTTGCCGTCAGACTGGCCCCAGACGCGCCAGAATGGTCTCCGCTGCCCGGTCGAGCCCGGCTGCATCGAGGCTCACATCAAGCGATGCTGTTGTTTCGCGCGCCTCGTCGCGCTTGTTGGCGTAGCGCGAGTCGTAGTGCCGGTCGATCAGGTCCGCGACGAGGTCTTCGAACGCCCCGGCTTCGGCCCAGGCGTGCCACTGCGCGATCCGGGCATGGCCCTGCATCGGGGTCAGGAGCGCAAGACAGCTCTTGAAGAGAGGCAGATCGGCAAAGAGATCTGCGTAGGCCCGGCACAGGTACCGCACCCGATCTTCGCGGGCCGCCCGCAGCTGAAGACGCGACGCCGCCCGCATGGCTGTCCACAGCGCGGGCGGGACAAGCAGATCCCCGACCTTGCTGCTCTCGGCCTCCACCAGAACGGGCCGCTCCGGGTCCATCGACGCCAGCGCAGCGGAAATCCGTGTCTCGAACATCTTCTGGCTTGGCTGCCCCCCCGGGCGTTGCCCCAACACGGAGCCGCGATGATTGGCGAACCCCTCCAGATCGAGTGTCTGCCCGCCGCGTTCCGCGACACGCGCCAGAAGCTCTGTCTTTGCTGTCCCGGTATTGCCGTCGAGCAGCAGGATCTTGTGCGCAAGCGGCGTGTCATAAAGCTGGCTGACCACGGCGCGGCGGTACGCCTGATATCCGCCCGCCAGCTTTTGCGCCCGCCAGCCCACCTCGCGCAGCCATAGCGTGAACGCACCCGATCGCTGCCCCCCCCGCCAGCAATAGATCAGCGGCTGCCAGCTGCCATCATAGCGCGCCAGCGGGCCGTCGAGGTGCGCCGCAATATTGCGCGCCACGAGTGCACCGCCGATCTTGCGCGCGCCAAACGGGCTCTGCTGGGTGTAGATCGTGCCCACATGCGCGCGCTCCTCGTTGGAGAGGACCGGCAGATTGATGGCACCCGGAAGGTGATCTTCGGCGTACTCCGCTGGCGAACGAGTATCGATCACGGTGTCGAAGGGCAGGTGCGCGACGTCGCGAAGGGGCGGCAAAGGAAACGTCATACCGGCCCCTTAGCGCCTTCGGCGTCCGCGCGCAAAGCGCGTCAGAGAAACCTGGCCAGAACCCATCCGATCAACCCGAGCTGGATGAAGTTGATGACAACCGATGCCCCATGCAGCATCGCAAAGCGCCCGGCGGCCACGGATTCGCCGGCCAGCTGTGCATCCCGCGCGGCATTGATCATCGGCATCAGGACCTGGCGGGCCGCAACACCCAGCGCCGCGACCCACCCCATCAGGGCCACCCCACGCGGGTCGACCGTGAAGAGCGCAAGGCCCGCTACGACCGCGCCCAGAATGACGAAGAGGTAATAGTGCGGAAACGCCGCCCGGATCAGCGGGCCGGCCTGTTCGGGTGCCAACTCCCGAAAGAGAAAGGGCGCAAAGCCAAACGAGTAGAGCAGCATCCCGCCAAAGAGCGTGGCCGTGAGCAGAAGTGCAACGATATCCATGGGTCCTCCGTTTGCGCCCGTTCGCTGCCCAGACCTAGGCGCGCGGCGGCAAATGTCAGTCCCCGATCAGCACCGCGTGCATCGTGCGCCCCGGCACCAACGTGAAGAGCCCCGTCAGGACAAGGGCAAGCCCGTAGAGCGAGACCATGTCGCGCCGATGGCGATCGATCCGCCCGTGCCGAGCATGGCCAACCGCCACCCACAAGGACCAGAGCGTGTAGGCCGAGAGCAGGTGGATCGCGCTGAACGGGCCAAACCAGCGGAACTCGTGGATGAAGAAACTGCTCGCCGCGACAAACGCGAGCAGCGTGACCCAAATGTAGCCCAGAGCCCTGTGCCCGCCGGTACCCTTCTCGAGCGCGAGCTGAAACGCGCCCGCTCCAAGTGCCACAAAGGCGGCGGAGGCATGCACCATCACGAGGCCCCCGGCTTCGACGAACGGGGCGAGGTCGATCCGCAGGATCATGGCGCAGCTGCCGTTACCTCGACCTCGACATGGAACTCGGGCCGCGTGAACCCCGACACGATGACGAGGGTCGACGCGGGCAGCGCGTCGTCCGGCCGGTCGGCGAGCCAGCGATCACGCGCGGCCATGTAGCCCTGCATGTGCTCGCGCCCGGTTACGAAGGCGTTGATCCGCACCACGTCAGCGGATGTCATCCGGGCCTCCGCCAGAACAGCGGCACAATTGGCAAAGCAGAGATCGGCCTGGGCTTCGGCACCGGTCGGGATCTGGTCGTCGGGGGTTACGCCCAGCTGACCGGCAGCAAGGACCAAACGGTACCCCGGCGGGACCTCCATTGCGTGGGCGTAGCGGGCAAAGGGCGCGCGAATCGAAGGGGGGCGAAGCATCTTGAGGGTCATGGGCAGCCTTTCACTGTGGAGCCTGTCGTGAACGAGACGGGCCGGTGAGGCTAGGTGCCCTGATCGGGTGCCGTCGCTCCAGCCCAAAAAAGAGGCACTTGCTGCGGTTTTTGCTGGCGCCGCACGCAAAGGGACATAGTGTCTGCTCAAAAGCGCGGCTTCGCTCCTGCGCCAAAGGCCCCGGCGCCGGTAAGGTGCCACCTAACAACCAATGGGGAGATACCAATGAAACCGACCCTCGCCGCGTGCGCGGCCCTATCTGTGTTCGCCACTGCAAGCACCGTCCACGCTCAGGAACTGACGTCCGTCGCATTCGGCACGAACTGGCTGGCCCAGGCCGAGCACGGGGGCTTTTACCAGTCCGTCGCGGACGGCACCTACAACGCGTGCGGCCTCGACGTGGAAATCGTTTCCGGCGGCCCACAGGTGAACAACCGGGCTCTGATGCTGGCCGGGCGGATCGATTTTCACATGGGCGGCGATCTTCTGCAGGCGTTCAACGCAATAAAGGAAGAGATCCCCGTGGTGTCCGTGGCAGCGATCTTTCAGAAGCACCCGCAGGTGATCCTGGCACATCCCGGCTCGGCGGACAGCTGGGAGGACCTCAAGGACCTCACGCTGCTGATCGGCGATAACGGATTTGCGTCCTACTACCAGTGGATGATCGCTGCGCACGGCTTTACGGCGGATCAGCGCCAGCCCTATACCTTCAATCCTGCGCCGTTCATTGCTGACACGGGCGTCGGCATGCAGGGGTATCTTTCGTCCGAGCCCTATGCTGTCGAGAAGGAAGCGGGCTTCAAGCCGAACGTCTTCCTCATCGCCGACGCGGGCTATTCGAGCTACGCCACGACGATCGAGACAATGCAGGCCACGATCGACGAACGACCCGAAGTGGTTGAGTGTTTCGTCGATGCCTCGCTCACCGGGTGGTACAATTTCCTCTATGGCGACAGCAGCGCGGCGGACACGTTGATCAAGGAAGCCAATCCGGACATGACGCAGGACAAGATCGAGTTCGCCAAGAACATGATGCGGCAGGAAGGCATCGTGGATTCCGGCGACGCGCTCGAAATGGGCATTGGCGCGATGACGGACGAGAAGATCGGCGGGTTCTACGATCTGCTCGTCGATGCGGGCGTCCTGGAAGAGGGCGTCGATTGGCAGGCCGCCTACACACTTGAATTCACCAACAAGAAAGTTGGCATGGATCTCTACAACTGATCCTTTCGGCTGCCCCTGTGGGGCAGCCGATCCGCGGGCGCGGGCCTACGGCCCGCGCCCGCGCGTACTTGCAGCAGCGAAAGGCGCCCTTGATGCAGCCGCAATCCCTTGCCGAACCCCGATCCGCACCTCCGCCGCCCAGCCGCGCGCCGGTCTTGCGGATGGAGAGCGTTGACAAGGTTTTTGGCGGGGACGTGGTTGCCCTGAGGGGGATGCAGCTCGACGTGCGGGAGGGGGATTTCATCTCGCTCCTGGGGCCTTCGGGATGTGGCAAGTCGACCGCTCTGCGGCTGATCGCGGGCCTCATGCAGCCGACCGCGGGGCATATCGACTGGCGCGGAGCGCGCGAAAAGGGCGATCTGGGCGTCGTGTTCCAGGAACCCACGCTGATGCCATGGGCCACGGTGGCGCAGAACGTGTCGCTGCCGTTTCGATTGCGCGGCAAGTCGCAGGCTTCGATTATGGCGGATGTGCGCGAAGTGCTGGACCTCGTCGGGCTCGGAAACTTCCTCGGCGCCTACCCACGCGAGCTTTCGGGGGGCATGAAGATGCGCGTGTCGATCGCGCGGGCCATGGTGACCCATCCACGCCTGATCCTGATGGACGAACCCTTCGCCGCGCTCGACGAGATCACGCGTTTCAAGCTCAACAACGACCTTCTGCGCCTCAAGGAGAAGATCGGCAGCACCGTGATCTTCGTCACCCATTCCGTGTTCGAGAGCGTTTTCCTGTCTGACCGGATCATCGTGATGGCAGCGCGGCCCGGCCGCGTGATCCGGGAGCTGACCGTGAACGAACCCTATCCGCGGTCCGAGGCGTTCCGCACATCGTCGGATTATGCTGCGCATTGCCGGGCGGCCTCCGACGCGCTGCATGAAGCGATGGGGGATACGGAGTGATGGAGCGGGCGGGTACCAGACCTGGACGGGATGCGTGTGTTGCGGCGTGGGGTGCCTCCGGCGGGGATATTTCAGGCACAATGAAGCGCGGGGGCAGTGCGGCGACTTCTGACAGGGTGCCGCGGGCGAGGGCGCAGGACGTGAGCGGAGCGGGAGAGATGCACGGATGAGCCTTGCCGATGAACGCGGAGGGCGGGCCGAACTGGTGCCCCAACTGGATGCCGAAGAGGCGCGGCGGCTGCGGGCCCGGCGGATCAACGCGATCGCGCGGTGGATGCTTCCCGTTCTCGTGATGGTCTCGGCGCTCTGGCTTTGGGACCGGGTCGTGGCCTGGAACGAGATCCCGCACTACATTCTGCCGGGGCCGGACCGGGTCTGGGGCAGCCTGACCAACGATTTCGCGATGCTGATGGATGCGGCGTGGCTGACCTTTCGCATCACGGTGATGGCGCTGGCGCTGGCCGTTCTGGGAGGGGCGGGGCTGGCGATCCTCTTCAACCAGTCGAAGATGCTGGAGATGTCGTTCTATCCCTATGCCGTGATCCTGCAGGTCACGCCGGTGGTGGCGATTGCACCGCTCATTTTCATCTATGTCGACAGCAAGATTGCGGGGATGCTGCTGTGTGCCTGGCTTGTGGCGTTCTTTCCGGTGCTGTCGTCGACGACGCTGGGGCTGAATTCAGTCGACCACAATCTGCGGGATCTCTTCCAGATCTATGGAGCGAGTCGGTGGCAGAAGCTGGTGATGCTGCAGCTGCCGTCGGCTTTGCCGTACTTCCTTGGCGGCCTGAAGATCGCCGGAGGGTTGTCACTCATCGGCGCCGTGGTGGCGGAGTTGGTGGCCGGAACGGGCGGGATCGGCTCGGGGCTCGCATTCCGGATCCAGGAGGCGGGGTACCGATTGAACATTGCGCGTATGTTCGCAGCGTTGTCGCTGGTGGCGGCGATGGGCGTGATGATCTTTGCCGTTCTCTCACTCTTTTCGCACATGCTGCTGCGCAAATGGCATGAGAGTGCCGTGCGGCGCGAGACATGAAGGGGTTTCGCGCGCTCCCTGACGGCCCTGTCCGGCTGACGAACCTGCGGGTGCCGGCGTGCTTGCTGGGGCAGGACGGAGATCTGGTGCCGACATCTCTCTCGGTCGCGGAGGGGCGGATTGTCGAGAGCGGGGGCGCCGACGTCGACATGGGTGGCGCGATGGCGTTTCCGGCCTTCGTCGACATGCACACCCATCTCGACAAGGGGCACATCTGGGGGCGGGCACCAAACCCCGACGGAACGTTCATGGGCGCCCTGAACACGGTACGCGCCGATACGGTCGCGAACTGGTCTGCCGAAGACGTCCGGCGGCGGGCGGATTTCTCGTTGCGCTGTGCCTACGCGCACGGAACGCAGGCGATCCGGACCCATCTGGATTCGCGCCCTCCCCAGGATGACATCTCGTGGCCGGTCTTTCGCGAGCTGAGAGCCGACTGGGCTGGACGGATCGATTTGCAGGCGGCTTGCCTCATCGGGATCGACTCGTTTTCGCAGGATGGTGCTTTCGCGCACACGGCTGACGTGGTGGCGGCATCGGGCGGTGTGCTCGGGATGGTCACCTACCCCGTGCCGGGGCTCAAGGACGCGCTCAGGGCGTTCTTCCGCATGGCCGAGGCACGGGGGCTTTCGGCCGATTTTCATGTCGATGAGACGATGGACCCGACATCCGAGACCCTCCGCGCTATCGCCGAAGTTGTGCTTGAGGTCGGATTTGCAGCGCCCGTCGTCGTCGGGCATTGCTGCTCTCTCTCCGTGCAGGACGAAGCGCGAGCGCTCAACACGCTGGATCTGGTGGCGAAGGCGGGGATCAACGTGGTGTCGCTGCCAATGTGCAACCTCTATCTGCAGGACCGCGAGGACGGGCGCACGCCGCGCGGGCGCGGGATCACGCTGGTCCACGAGATGCGGGCGCGGGGGATCTCGGTGTCGTTCGCGTCGGACAACACGCGCGATCCGTTCTACGCCTACGGCGACATGGACATGATCGAGGTGATGCGTGAGGCGACGCGGATCGGACATCTGGACCATTCCCGGAGCGATTGGGCCGAGGCTTTTCTGACCGCGCCGGCGGCGGCCTGCGGGTTTGACGCGCCGTCGTTTGCCCCGGGCACGCCGGCTGATCTGGTGATATGCCACGCGCGGTCCTGGACGGAGTTGTTCGCGCGCCCACAGGCCGACCGGATCGTGCTGCGCAAGGGCGTCGCGATCGACCGGACGCTGCCAGATTACGCCGAACTCGACGACCTAATGGAAAAAGTGACGCTATTGCCGGAGCCTGCCCAATGAGCACCGAGACTTTGCCCGACATCGAGGGCTGCAAGGCCGCCCTGGCGCATCTGGAGCTGGACGAGAACCCGACCTCGCTGAAGGCCAAGAGCCGGGATTTCTTCTGGTATTCGCCGGTGCTGAAAGCGCGGCTCGACCATGTGATGGCGGACTTCGCGATCGCTCCCCGGTCCGAGGCCGAGGTCATCGAGGTGCTGAGGGCCTGCTTCGCCCACAACGTGCCGGTGACGACGCGCGGCGCTGGCACGGGCAATTACGGGCAGGCGATGCCGCTCGCGGGCGGCTGCGTGATGCACCTGCGCCATCTCGACAAGGTCAAGGAGGTGGCGCCGGGCCGGGTCGTGACGGAGCCCGGCGTGCTGCTGAAGGATCTCGACGCCCATTGCATCGCGCATTCGGGGCAGGAGCTGCGGATGTTTTCGTCGACCTGGGCGACGGCCACCATCGGCGGGTTCATTGCTGGCGGTTCGGGTGGGGTCGGTTCGTGTACGTGGGGCTCGCTCAGGGACCTTGGGAACATCATCCGGCTGCGCGTGGTCACGATGGAGGCCGAGCCACGGGTGCTGGAATTCACCGGTGAGGAGCTGGCGCGGGTCAGCCATGCTTATGGCACGAACGGGATCATCACCGAGATCGAGATGCCGCTGGCACCGGCCTATGACTGGACGGGGATCTTCGTGGCGTTCGAGGAATTCGACGATGCGGCGGCCTTCGCGCTCGACGTGGCCAACGAAGACGGCATCCTGATCAAGCTTGCGACCGTGTTCGAGGCGCCGACGGCGTTCGACTATTTCCAGCGGGTAAAGCCACATGTGAGCGCGGGCACGCATCTGGTTGCGCTGATGGTGGCGCCGCATGCGATGGACGGGTTCCTGACGTTCCTTGGCCGCCGCGCGGGCGCGACGCTCATCTACCGCTCAGATGATGAAAACGGATGGGCGCGCTCCCCCGGGCCGGTCTTCGAGTATGGCTGGAACCATACGACCCTGCGGGCGCTGAAGGTCGATCCGTCGATCACGTATCTGCAGGTGCGCTATGGCTATCCAAAGCATTTCGAGCTTGTGAAGCAGATTCGGGAAGAGTTCTCGCCAGAGCTGCTGCAGCATCTGGAAGTGCTGCGCGAGGGTGGCAAGTGCATGTTCGCCGGGCTGACGCTGGTGAAGTTCACGACCGAGGAGCGGCTCGATGCGATCATCCGGCGGCACGAGGAGCTTGGCGCGATGGTCTTCAACCCGCACCGCTACACGCTCGAAGAGGGCGGGCGGCAAACGGTCGATGACCGGCAACTCGCGTTCAAGCGCGAGGCCGATCCCAAGGGGTTGCTGAACCCCGGCAAGATGATCGCATGGGACGATCCGGAGTGGAGCTACGCGCAGATGTACAGCTACCCGAAGATCCAGGCGGCAGAATGAGGCGGGAGGCGCTGAGGGGTGCTGCCCGCCCCCCGCTCGCCGAGGGCGAGCCCCCCCGGAGGTATTTGAGCCAAGCTGAAGGGCCGAAAGCTCCATTGAGCGTCGGGAGGCACCGGCAATGACGCGTGCGCTGGTGCTGTTTGCACATCCCTGCCCGGAGAGCTTTTCGGCCGCGTTGCACGCCAAGGTGGTCGAGACGCTGGAACGGCGCGGGTGGGAGGTCGACGATTGCGATCTGAATGCGGAAGGCTTCAACCCCGTGCTCACGGAGACCGAACGACGGGGCTATCATGAGGTCGGGTCCAATCTGCCGCCCGTGGCGGAGTACGTCGAACGTTTGCAAGCCGCTGACGCGCTGATCCTCGTGTTTCCAGTCTGGAATTTCGGCTACCCGGCGATCCTGAAGGGCTTTCTGGATCGGGTTTTTCTGCCGGGCGTCTCCTTTCGGCTGGAGAACGGGATTGTCCGGCCGAACCTGACCCACATCCGGCGGCTTGCGGCCGTGACCACCTATGGCGGGACGCGAACGCGGGCGTTTCTTGCCGGCGACCCGCCCCGGTGCAGCATCAAGCGCGCGGTTTGGCACGTATGCCGGCCGCGGAAATTGCGGTACCTGGCGCTCTATGACATGAACCGGGCGAATGACGCCAAACGCGCGCAGTTCCTGTCGCGTGTCGAGCGGGAGATGGAGACGTTTTAGGATCATGCGGGCGCTCGTTGTTTATTGTCACCCGAGGGAAGGCAGCTTCAACGCCGCCGTCCGGGACGTCGTTCTGAACCAGCTCGAGGCCGCCGGCGCGGAGATTCGGCTGCGTGACCTGTACGCGGCAGGGTTCGACCCCGTCCTTTGCGCGCAGGAGTGGGACGGGTATCTCGATACGCCCTCCAACCGGGTACCGGTGGCCGGCGACACCACCGATCTGGAATGGTGCGACACGCTGATCTTTGTCTATCCGACGTGGTGGTACGGCATGCCTGCGGTGCTCAAGGGGTGGCTCGATCGCGTGATGATCCCCGACGTGGCGTTCAAGATGCCGGTGGGGGGCCAGTCCGGCATTCGGCCAGGGCTACGCCACATCAAGCGGCTGGGGGTCTTTACGACGTGCGGGGCGAGCTGGTGGCTGACGACCTTCATCGGCGCGCCCGGGCGAAGGACTCTGCTGCGCGGTGTCGGATTGCTCTGTGCCCGCCCGCTGCGATCGGCCTTTGCGGCGCACTACAACATGGACACATCGACACCGGAGAGCCGGGCACGGCATCTCGACATGGTCGCGCGCAAAGTGGAGCGGCTTATGGGTCGTCCGCGCCGGGCACCGCGGCCGGAGGCGGTGGCATGAGCGGCGCGATTCCCGTTCTGGACTGGCGGCGTTTTGCCGGGGGCACGGACGAGGCCGGCTTCGTGTCGGATCTTGGGGCGGCGTGTCGTGGGCCCGGCTTCTTCCTCCTGAGCCATCACGGCATCGATCACACTCTGATGGCCGATACTTTTGCCGCGGCGGACGCGCTCTTTGCCCTGTCAGAAGGGCAGAAACAGGAGCTCTCGATCCTCAAGCATGGAAACAACCGGGGCTGGACGCCTCTGGGGAGCGAAAACCTCAACGATGCGGCCCCCGGTGAGGTCGACCGCAAGGAAGCCTTCAATATCGGACTCGAGCTTGCGGCAGACGATCCAAGGATCCTGGCTGGCGAGCGCTTTCGCGGGCTCAACGTGTGGCCCGATGTCCCGGGATTTCGGGATGTCGCGCTGCGGTACTTCGATGCGGTGCTGAACCTCGGGCGCTGCCTGCATCGCCCGATTGCCCGCGATCTCGGGCTGCAGGAAGATTGGTTCGACGACAAGCTCGACGCGCCGCTCGCGACGTTGCGGCTGCTGCGCTACCCCCCCGGCACAGGCGCCGCGGGGGAGATCGGAGCAGGAGCGCATACCGACTATGGCTCGCTGACGCTCTTGCGCTCGGATGGCGAGGCCGGGCTGCAGGTCCGTCCACGGGGCGGCGACTGGGTGGATGTGCCCGCCCACGAGGACGCTCTCGTTGTGAACATCGGGGATTGCCTGATGCGCTGGACCAACGATCACTACAAATCGACGCCCCACCGCGTGGTGCCGCCGCAACGCATCCGCCGGTCGATTGCGTTCTTCCTCGATCCGAACCCGGATACCGTGATCTCCGCGCTCCCCGGTACAGGCGTGGCCAAATACCCCCCCGTGACGGGCGCGGACTACCTGCAAAGTCGCCTCGAGGCGACCTACGAGACGGCGTCATGAGGCGGCTCGATTGGGCGGATTACCGGCGGACGGAGTTTGCCGACATCGATCCGATGCGCACGATCGCGATCCTGCCGACGGCTGCGATCGAGCAGCATGGCCCGCATTTGCCCGTGGGGGTCGACACGATGATCGGGGAAGGAATGCTCGCGGAGCTGCGCCGCCGCTGCCCCGAGGAGCTGGATATCCGGATCCTGCCCATCCAGGCGGTTGGCAAATCGAACGAGCATCTGGATGCACCGGGAACCCTCACCCTCGACGCGCCGACAGCTCTCGCGGCCTGGACGCAGATCGGGCTTTCGGTGGCGCGCGCGGGGGTACGCAAGATCGTGATTGTGAACTCGCACGGCGGCAACCTCGACCTGATCTCGATCCTGTCAAGAGAGCTGCGGGTCCGCGCCGGGATGCTGGCCGTCAAGTGCCAGTGGGGGGCCTTTGGCTATCCCGAGGGTCTCTATTCCGACTTTGAAAGCACCTTCGGCATTCATGGCGGGGACGTCGAGACATCGCTGATGCTTCATTTCCAGCCCCACTGCGTTGACATGGACGCCGCCGAACGTTTCTCCTCCAGCGCCGAAACGGCAGAGATCCCGCCCATAGGCCCGATTTCGCGGGGATGGATCGCGAGCGACCTCAACCCGAAGGGCACCGTCGGGGATGCAGCGCTTGCAACGCCGGAAAAGGGCGCTGCAACCTGTGCGCACCAGGTCAGGGGCTTCATCAATCTCCTGCAGAGCGTCGCGCGCACGCCTCTCGACGGCCTGGCGCCAATCAATCCACAGTTCTGAACGAGGCCGGGGCGCTCCCGCCTCCACTCGGCGCCGTCCGGCGCCTCGTTCCGTTGGGCCCGGCAGCCTTCGGCTGCGGTTGCCGTTTACGACCCACGTCGCCTTCTTCTTGCTGAAAATACCGCCGCCGGAGGCTCCCCAAGGCAGGGTTGGCGCGGCGCTGGGCCCGAGGCGCAATGCCCATGGTTCACTCGCGGGCACGCAGGACCCGCGCAGGGCGCGTCGCGAGGGGGCGCCAGGCAAAGGCCAGGCCAGCGAGCAGGGTTGCGCTGACGCCGGCAAGAACGATGGTCAGTGCAGAGATCGGCTCGAATGCCCAGGACGCGCCCATAATGAACGTCGTCACTGCCCAGCCGCCGATCCCGCCTGCCAGGATTGCGACGCTTCCGGCTGCAAGCCCCAAGAGCGCGGAACGGATCGCGAGATATGCCAGGATCTGACCTCGGACGGCCCCCACCGTCTTGAGCACCGCGGCTTCGAAGACGCGGGCCCGCTCCCCGGCGGCGGCCGCCCCGATCAGCACGACGATGCCCGTCACCAGTGTGGCCCCTGCCCCGTAGGTGATCGCTGCGGCGATCCCGGCCAGCACGTCCGACACCCGGTCGATCGCGTCGCGCACTCGAATTGCGGTCACGTTGGGATAGGCAGACGCGACGTCGCGCAGGATCTGTGCCTCTGCGTCGGCTTCGGCGTAAACCGTAGAGATGAACGTATGCGGCGCCCCCCGAAGCGCAGCCGGGTTCATCGACAGAATGAAGCCGATACCCGCGCTGGAGAAATCCACCTCCCGGAAACTTGTCACCTCTGCCTCGATGTCCCGGCCGAGGATGTTCACCGTGAGCCGATCACCGATCTTGAGCCCCATCTCTTCGGCCTCTTCCGCCGCGAAGCTCACCTGAGGCGGGCCAGCGTATCCTTCCTCCCACCACGTGCCATCCGTGATGGTGGTGCGCTCCCCCGGAAGCTCGGAATAGGTCACGCCCCGATCGCCATCGAGCACCCAGTGATCACCGGCGACCTCGCGGGCGGGCTGTCCGTTGATCTGCGTGATGATGCCGCGCAGCATGGGTGCGGTATCCACACGGCAGACGGCGGCATCCCCTTCCACGCGCTCCAGAAAGCCGTCGATCTGGTCAGGCTGGATGTCGACGAAGAAATAGGAGGGCGCGACCTCCGGGAGATCGCGTGCAATCGCCGCGCGTAGGTTGGCGTCGATCTGGCCGACCGCCGCCAACACGGTAAGACCCAGCCCCAGCGACAGCACCACAGAGGCCGTCGCGCCGCCGGGCCCGCCGACTGCGCCAAGGGCCAGCCGAAGCGCCGTCCGCCCGCGCACAAGGCGCGACCGCGCAAGCCTGCGGCAGACGTATCCGATCCCCCATGCGGCAAGCGCAAGCAGCACAAGCGACCCCGCGATGCCAGCGGCTGTCATGAGCGCCAGTTCCCACGTATCTGAAAACCAGGCCGCAGCGCCAACGAGCACGGCAATCAATCCCGCCGTCGCCAGCAGGTAGACCATCCGCGGCAGGCGCCAGCCTCCCCCAGTCACATCGCGAAAGAGGGTCGCAGCCCGGACCTGCTCCGTGCGGGCCAGCGGCCAGAGGGTGAAGATCAGCGCGGTCAGCGCACCATAGAGCGCCGCTTCGAGGAGCGGGCCCGGATAGAGCCCGACCGCCGCCGGAAAGGGTAGGCGCGCTTCCAGCAGCGGGCTTGCAACGAGAGGCGCCACTCCTCCGATCACGAGCCCGGCGGCGATCCCAAGCGCTGCGAGCGCGCCGATCTGCGCGAAATACGCCGCGAAGATCGTTCGGCTTTCAGCACCCAGAGTCTTGAGCGTGGCAATCACTTCCGTCTTGCCATCGAGATAGGCCCGCACTGCGGACGACACGCCAATCCCGCCAACCGCCAGCCCGGCCAGCCCGACCAGCACCAGAAACGCGCCCAGACGATCGACGAACTGCGCGACGCCCGGAGCACCGTTGCGGCTGTCGCGCCACCGTAGGCCCGTGTCGCGAAATTGGGCCATGGCTTCGTTTTCAAGGCTCGCGAGGTCGGCCCCTTCCGCCAGTGTCAGCCGGTAACGTGTCTCGAAAAGGGTGCCGGGCTCGATAAGGGAGGAGTTTGCGAGGGCGTCCGTTCGCACAAGGGTGCGCGGGCCAAGACCAAAGCCGTCACCGGCGTCGTCAGGCTCTGCGGTGAGCAATGCTGTCAGGACGAACTCCTGCGTTCCCATGCGGAACCTGTCGCCGGGCTGAAGCGCGAGCCGGTCGGCCAGCGCCGGGGCGATCACGGCGCCGGGTACTCCATCCTGCCCGGCAAGCGCTTCTGCGAGGGGCATCGCGGGCTCCAGCCCGATCTCACCATAGAGCGGATAGGCATCGTCCACCGCCTTCACCTGCGTCAGGCCGCGCTCCGCCTCCGTGCGCTCGACCACCAGCATGGAGCGGAAATCGACAATCTCGGAAACGTCGAGCCCTTTCGCCTCCAGCCACTCGCGCTCGTCGTCCGAAGCAAACCTGTACGTGAACGACGCTTCGGCGTCTCCGCCCAGCAAGGTTGCCCCTTCCCGCTCAAGGCCGCGCGCGATGGATTCGCGGACAGAGCCAACGGCTGCGATCGCCGCGACGCCCAGCGCCAGGCACGTCAGAAACACCCAGAAGCCGCGCAGGCCGCCGCGCAGCTCGCGACGCGCCAGGCGCAGCGCGAACGTTAGGTTCGCGCTCATTCCGCGGCGCTCCGCTGCCGCTCTTCCCCGTCGAGGAGCCCGTCAGCGAGGCGCAGGGTCCGATCGCAGCGCGCGGCAAGCTCCGGTGCGTGGGTAACGAGAACGAGCGTGGCGCCATGGCGGTCGCGCAGGCCGAAGAGCAGATCCATGATCGCCTGCCCGTTCGCACCGTCGAGATTGCCTGTCGGCTCGTCCGCCAGCAGAATATCCGGCCGGGGTGCGGCGGCACGCGCCAGTGCAACGCGCTGTTGCTCTCCCCCGGACATCTGCGCAGGGTAGTGATCCGCCCGGGCCGCCAGCCCCACGGCGGACAGTTCGGCCTCTGCCCGCTCCATCGCGTCGGCATGTCCGGCCAATTCCAGCGGCGTGGCGACGTTTTCGAGTGCGGTCATTGTCGGGATCAGGTGGAAGGACTGGAACACCACGCCCATATGTGCGCGGCGGAAGCGGGCAAGCGCGTCTTCGTTCATGGCCGTCAGGTCATGGTCAAGCGCGCTCACTGCCCCACCCGTGGCGCGCTCGAGCCCGCCCATGAGCATGAGGAGAGACGACTTGCCAGAGCCACTCGGCCCCACCAATCCGACCGTTTCGCCCCGCTCGATGCTGAGCGAGATGCCCTTGAGGATATCGACAGGGCCAGCGTTGCCTTGCAGCGTCAGGCGCGCGTCGCTGAGCGAAAGAACGGCGTCGGCCATGGCGAAACCCCTTTTCTGGGTGCGGAACGGGATGGAGCGTTGCTCCGGATATGGCGCGTTCGACGAAGTGCGCAAGGCAGGGCGCGCTGTCCTTCTCGCGGCCGCAGCGGTGCTTGGCGCCGAGCGCGCTCAGGCCGAGGTCGTTGTCGCTGCCTTGGGCGACAGCCTCACGCAGGGGTTCGGGCTCCCGGCGGAGGCGGGTTTCGTGCCGGTGCTGGAGAGCTGGCTCTCGGAGCGCGGGCACGACGTGCGGCTGATCAATGCGGGCGTGTCGGGCGACACGACGGCAGGAGGGCTGAGCCGCGTCGCATGGACGCTGACCGACGACGTCGACGCGATGATCGTCGCCCTCGGGGGCAACGACCTGCTGCGCGGCATCGATCCCGCCGTGAGCCGCGCCAACATCGACGGCATCCTCAGCGCCGCTGCCGAGCAGGGCGTGGAGGTGCTGCTGGTTGGCCTGAGCGCACCAGGCAATTACGGGCCGGATTACAAGGCCGCGTTTGATGCGATCTATCCCGAGCTTTCGGCCCGGTACGGCACCTTGTGGGAAGAGAGCTTTCTTGGCGGGCTGGAAGCGGCACGCGACGCTGGGGCAACGCTGTCCGACGTGATGCAGACGGACAGCATCCACCCCAACGCCGAGGGCGTGAAAATCATCGTCGAGACGCTGGGCCCTGCCGTAGAAGACCTCGTGCAGCGCGTACAGGCCAACGGCGGATGATCGCCAGAACGCCCCGCGCCAATGGGTTTGCCAGACCAGCGGACGCGTTATCGGTCTAAGGGCAAATGCCCAAGCGCACTGCGGGATGGCTAGACCACGGCAATCGCCGGAGGGGCGTCCGTGAGTTCACCGATCCTTGCCGCGTGACAGCCCATGCTCTGCAGGTCGCTGACCGCGGCGTCGGCCACCCCTGCCGGGAGAACGGCCAGCAAGCCGCCCGACGTCTGCGGGTCAAAGAGGAGCGCCCCGCGCGGCGCGTCCAACGGCCCGTCAATGCGCCCGGCGAGGGCCGCCCGGTTCTGGGACCACAGGGTGGAGCGCACGCCCGCCGCCGCAAGATCCTCGGCACCAGCATAGACCGGGATGGCCTTGAGATGCACGCAAGCGGCCAATCCGGACGCGTCGCAAAGGTTCATGAGATGGCCGGCGAGGCCGAAGCCCGTGACGTCGGTCATGGCCCGCGCTCCGGCATCCGCCAGCACGGCAGCAGCGCCTGACTGGCTTTGGCTCATGAATGTCAGTGCTTCGGTGACGTCCTCGCCGCGTGCCTTCAGGCGCATCTCGGCTGCCAGCAGGGTTCCCGAGCCGATCGGACGGGTCAGCACCAGCGCGTCGCCGGGGCGCGCGCCACTCAGGGTGAGCGGTGGCGCCTCGCAAATTCCCGTGATCGTAAGGCCAAACGTCATCTCTGCGCCAAAGGTCGTGTGCCCACCGACGATCTCGGCCCCCTCCGCGCGCAAGGCGCAGGACGCTGCCTCCAGCATCTCGGCGAGGGTTGCCTGTGCCATGTCAGGGTTCATGTGCGGCAGGATCACGCTTGCCACTGCCGCCTGCGGCGCCGCGCCCATCGCCCAGATATCGCCCAGCGCGTGCACGGTCGCGATCCGGGCGAACGCCACGGGATCTTCCGTGAATGCTCTCAGGTGATCGGTCGTGAGGACCTGGGTTGCACCGCCCGTGCGCAGGATCGCCGCGTCGTCGCCCGGGCGCGACAGAACGTCGTCGCGCTGCGTCTCCGGCAGCAGGGCCAGCGCGGCGGACAACGCGCCGGGGCCGACCTTGCCACCGCATCCCGCGCAGGGAGGCTGGCTGCCCGCGGCCTCCGCCACCCCTTTTGCCCGTGGATAGGGCAGCGGCTCGACCGGCATCGGGGGATACCGGTCAAACTTGTCCATGAAGGCGCGATCAATCCTGTCCTTCAGGCGCCACCACATCGGGCCTGCCGCACCAAAGCCGGACCGGTCCGCAACGGCGTCCTTGGCCCCAAGGGAGATCAGCTTGAGGTAGTCGCGCTGTGGGCGGAAGCTCCGGCGCCGACCGCCGGCGAGGGCGGCCCGCAAATTCTGCTCCAGAACAGGAGCGGCCCGAACGGCATAGACACCCGCCTTGGGCCGGGGCGCGAACCCTAGATGCGCACAGTCGCCAACCGCGAAGATCCTGGGATCTGACACGGACCGGAGCGATGCATCGACCGTCAGATAGCCGTCCTCGTGATCGAGCCCGAGGTCCGCCACCCAAGGATGCGGGCGTGCGCCCCCTGCCCCGACGGTGATGGCGCAGGGCACGAACCGACCGGCGGAGGTCGTCACCCCGTTCGCGTCGATGCGAACGACCGCCTCGCCCTCGATGATGCGAACGCCCGCACGAAACAGGCGTTCGAACAGGATTGGGCGCGTCGCCCCGGAGACACCCTGCAGCGCCTCTTCAGCTTCGATGACAGTGACCTTGGGCGCCTCTCCGAGCTCGGCCAGCCGGTGCTGCATGGCCAGTGCGAGTTCCACGCCCGCGACACCGCCACCGATCACCGCGACGCTGGCCTCTGCCTGCCCCGAGGCCACCGCAGCGCAATGGCGCAACCATGCGCGGGAATAGAGGCCGAGGGGTTTGGCCGCGACCGCGTGATCGAGAAATCCGGGGATCTCCGGCATGAACGACGTGACGCCGATATCGAGGGACACGATGTCGTAGCGCAAGCTCGGGTGCCCGGCCACGTGGATGCGGCGCGCGGCGCGATCGATGCCCGTCACCCGCCCGACCAGGAGGCGCGCACCGGCAAAGCGGGACAGGCGCACGAGATCCATCTCCAGCGCGTCGCGGTCGTAGTGTCCCGCGATCAGCCCCGGCAGCATTCCTGTGTAGGTCGCCGTCGGTGCCGGATTGATCAGGGTCACCCGGACGCCCGGAAGCGTCTTCATCCCCCATTTGCGCAAAACGAGCGCATGGGTGTGGCCGCCGCCGATCAGGACAAGATCGCGCGTCAGGGGGACAGGTCTTTGCATGGCCGGGCTCTCCGCTATGTCCGCTAGAGACCAGACCCATTCGGAGAGGACAACCGATGCAGGGCGGACAGATCGCAGCAGGACAGTCGGCCAGCGCACGGCGCCTTGGCGCCGCGGGCGTCGTCGCCCGGCTGGTGGTGGCCGCTCTGGCCCTTGGCGCTATCCTCCTGGCGCTGACGATGCTTTGGCGCGAAGGCTCCGGCATCGAGACAACGGAGCTCACCGTCGGCCCGACGCCCGCAACACTCTACGCCCTGCCCGGGACGCGTGAGGCCCCGCTTGTCGTCGTTGCCCATGGTTTTGCGGGCTCGCGCCAGTTCATGCAGGCGTTTTCGCTCACGCTTGCACGGGCGGGTTACGCGGCGCTGGCGTTCGACTTTGAGGGCCACGGACGCAACCCGGTGCCAATGTCCGGCGACGTCAACGCCATCGACGGGACAACGCAGCGCTTGATCGACGAAACCAATCGGGTCATCACCGCTGGCCTTGCCCGGCCCGAGGCGGGCGGCGGCCTCGCGCTCGTCGGGCACTCGATGGCAACGGATGTGCTGGTGCGCGCCGCGCAGCAACGTAGCGACGTGGACGCGATTGCGGCCGTGTCGATGTACTCGGAGGCCGTCTCAGCCACAGAGCCTGCCCGTCTCCTGATGGTGACCGGCCAGTGGGAGCCTCACCTGCGTGAGGCGGCGCTCGGCTACATGGCACAAGTCACGCCCGGCTCTGGCGAAGGCGTTACGGCCTCGGCGGGCGAGGTGAGCCGTCGCGCGGTCGTGGCGCCCCATGTCGAGCATATCGGCGTGCTCTACGCGGCGACGACGCTGGAAGAGACACGCGCATGGCTCGATGCAACGTTCGACAGGCAAAGCACCGAGGCCGTGGTGCGGCGCGGCCCGTGGGTCGCGCTTCTGATGGCCGGTATCGTTGCGCTGTCCTGGCCGATCTTCTCCGCCCTGCCGATGCGGAACACCGCGCCGATACCCGGCTGGCACATTGTGCTGACTGTCACGGCCCTCCCAACGCTTGTCGCGCCGCTTGTGCTCTGGCCCGTGGATACGGCCCTTCTGCCCGTCCTGGTTGCGGATTACCTGGCGTTTCACCTCGCGCTCTACGGCGGCCTTCAGATCCTGCTCCTTTACGCCATGGGGATCCGCCCCACGCAGGGATCGGTCTGGCCGTCTCTCGCGCTCGCAGTCTACGGGATTGGAGTATTTGGCTTTGCGCTCGACACCTTCGGCGCGAACTACATGCCCCATGCCGGGCGCTGGCCCATCATCGCGGCGGTCGCGCTTGGCGCCGTGCCCTTCATGCTTGGCGATGCCCTGGCGACTGCCGGAGGAACTGCGCCGCTCGGCCGCCGGCTTGTCGTCCGCTCTGGCCTCTTCGTGTCGCTCGCAATCGCCGTCGCGCTCGATTTCGAAGGGCTGTTCTTTGTCGTCCTGATCCTGCCGATCATCCTGCTCTTTTTCCTGATCTACGGCACGATGGGCGGCTGGGTCGGCCGCCGGGCAGGACCGGTCGCGCAGGGCCTCGGCCTTGGCCTCTGCCTCGCCTGGGCCATCGGGGTGTCGTTCCCCCTCTTCAGTGCCTAGCGGGGATCACGGGGCAAGCCACTGGCCGCGCCAGCCATCCGCCTTTCGGAAGACCGCGCGCAAGTGCCGCTCCGACCCGAGGTGCAGGATTTCGACCTCCTGCAACGTGGCCTCGAGCACGGTGAAGCGCGTGGCATCCGCGCCCGGCGTACATGCATCGGGGCGCGGGATCGGTGTGCCGGGAGCGGGAGCGCAAACATAGGCACGTCGAGACGGGTCCGGGACACGGGCCCATTCCTCCGGCGTTCCGGGACGGGACGACACGGTGCACCTGAGGCGGAACTGCCGTTGCGCCCGTGCATCCCAGACAAGCAACGTTGCGTCCGGTACCTTCTGCACCTCGGCGACCTTGCCCGATGCGGCGTCCGTGTGGATCGTCAGCACCCCCGTCGCGCGGTCCGCCCCGCGCAGCACCACAACGCGTGCTTCTGCGGCGCCAGAGAGTCCGACGGTTGCCAATACGGGGTAGCGCGCAGCGGCGTGACGGTCCGCGACACCGCGGGCCAGCCGCTGCCAAACGTCTTCGTGGAGGTCTTCCAGGCGTGGCCCGGCATCGTTTGTGTGAGTCATGATCCCTCTTGACGGTCGCCGGAGGCTCGCATATCCGGCTCCGGCTTGTGGCGGAGTAGCTCAGTTGGTTAGAGCAGCGGAATCATAATCCGCGTGTCGGGGGTTCAAGTCCCTCCTCCGCTACCAAAACCCCCAACAAGTATAACTCCATGCAGGTCGGCTACTTCTGAGTGCTGCCTCGGGGTCCGTGTTGCGAACATCTTGCAAATGACGACCCATGTTGCGAGGGCGGCTCTCGATGCCCGAGGATCACACGCATCCAAGTGGCACGGTGCGTGTCCACGTGCGCCCGGTGAGCCCTGATTCTCCATCGTCAGCTCAAATGCCACGCGAGCGGCTGATGGATGGCAGAGAGATTGTGAGGATGAAGAGCGGTTCCATAGAGCCGCGTTCGGACCGCAGGTGCACGAGCAGCGATTGACCTGCCGAACTACCTGGCCGCTCTGGATGTCATGGCCGATGTCGACCCGAAACGCGCGCGCCCGACGCTGGACCATGCGTTCGGCGGTGAGCGGGAGCAATCGCACGCTGCATTCCCAGCCAAAAAAGGAAACCGGTGACCCGCCTCAACCGAGGATTCGGCGACCTTGGGACACCTGAAACAGAGACGCCAAGCCCACCGCCAAGTGAGAATTGGCCACCCGGATGAACACTGAGCGCCACCCAAAGGTTATCCAGCCAATTCAGGGTAATGTGGGAAAAGAATGGTGCGGTCGAGAAGACTCGAACTTCCACGGGTTTTACCCCACAGCGACCTCAACGCTGCGCGTCTACCAATTCCGCCACGACCGCACGTAGCTTGGTGATGCGCCGTCTAGCGAAATCGTTTGAGGAAGGGAAGGGGCATTTTCAGCCCCTTCCATCTTGTGCGTCCGTTACTGCGGCGGGTTCTGGATGCCGATCACGCGCAGGCCCGAGAAAGGCGGATCTTCGGGCGCTGCTTGGGTCGCTGCGGGAACTACCGGACGCCCCGTCTGGCCCGTGGCCAGCCGCGTCGTTGCGGCCTGGATCAGGGCGGCACGCTCTGGCTGGCCCGGTGCGAAGGCCGGCGTTGCGCCTCTCTCGATCGCTCCGTTCGACACCGCGTACCATGCAAGTGCCAGATCCTGCCGCTTCGATGCCCCGAAGCCCTGGCCAATGTGATGCCCGAGGAGCTCCGCATAGGGCTCGTATCCCACAACGACCAGAAGCAGGGCCGACGCGAGCGCCACGTCCATGTCGTCGGTCCGGTATCCGACGCCGAGGCAGATCCGCGCCGAATCCGCGAGAGCGGCAGGCGACATGCCCGAAGCGAGGACCAGCTCCGCCACTTCCTGACGCACCGGCGCGACCCCACGCAGGGACAGCGCCGCCGTCGCGCCCGAAAGCGTCTGGGCGAGCCCGGTACATTGGGCGTCGATCTCGCTCGCGTCGACCCCGGTGACCTTCGCCAGCAGTTGCTCGCCGTTCGCGATGGCATAGGTGCGGGCGAGACAGAACTGCTCGGCCAGCGCCGCGCTCGGATCAGAGAGCGTATTGAGCGTGGTGAAGCCGCCATTGGTCGTCGTCACGAGACTGACGGTGTTGCAATGCGAGGCCAGCGACGCCTCGGTCGCGGGCTTGGCAAAGAACGTTGGGAGACCGAGACCGCCAGACGGCGCTGCCCCGGCACCTGCCCCGCTGGCTGCAACCACACCGCCCTGGACAGGCGCGGGAACAGGCGCTGGCGTGGGCGTGGGCACTGCCGCGAAGCTTGCCGCCGAAGCGGCTCCCGTGGTCGGCGCGCCCACAGAGGGCACCGCGGCAGCGACAGGCAGGGTCGCCTGTCCGGGGATCTGAGCCGCGAACTGGCCTTGCACCTGCCCGGCCTGGACGGGCGCGGGCGCGGGCGCGAAGCCTTGCGGCGCCGGCGACTGAGGCGCGGCGGCCATCACGGTGCCGGTGTTTGCCATCTGGCACAGCCCGCGCTGGCAGCTGAACATGGCGGGCGTGACGTTGAACGCCTGGAAGTCGTTGCGCTCGTAGCCCGCGGGCGTCGAGACGAAGACACGGACCGCACAGGCCTGCGCGTTGCACCAGAAGGCCGAGCCCGTCACGGACGTGTCGATCAGATAGTCGGTCTGACCGTCGCCGTTCATATCCGCCAGCTGGATGAAGCCGGCGCGCTGGATCAGCTGATCACCCGTCGGGTCGGAGCTGTTCGCGATCTCGTCCACCGATTGCGCCACGATCGGGGGCAACCCGCCATAGCTCGAGGTGGTCCGGAAGCTGCCGCCGCCCTGCGCCTCGTCACGCCAGGCGGTGAGAAGCCCGGAGGTGATGCCGCCAGCCCGGGCAATGGCGGTGGATGTTGCGGGGCCACCGGCAAGCGCGCGGCTGTGCGACGTCAGCAGGAATTGCTTCTCGTAGGGGGTCAGGTTGCCGGTGATGGGGTACCCCAGATGGGCCTGGTAGGCCGACATCGCGGCCCGCGACCGCGGACCAAGCTGGCCATCTGCCCCACCGGCGTTGAAGCCGAAGTAATTCAGCGCGCGCTGGACCGAGCGATTTTCCTCCCGCTGTGCCGACGAGACCGACGGGCGGGAGACATAGCGCTTGGTGCTGCGCTTCTGCTGGTTCTTGCGTTGAATGTCGTTCGAGATGGCGCTCCCGATAGCGCCGCCGATAAGCCCTCCGATGAAGGCGTCGTTGGCGGTGGCGCGCTCTGCAGGCGCGGCGATGGCAGCGGCTAAAACGGCGGCGATCAAAAATGACTTGCGTCGCATGGACGTACTCCTATCCCCATAGGCACAAAGAAATTCGAAAGTGTCACATACAGCAGTCCAGAGCGACCGATTCGAGTCAACCTGAGGGATTGGCACGCCGACGGCTTGGTTTGCGCCGCGACAGCGATGCGGCAGGCGATAAAAAGATTTCTACCGCAAGGGGTTAGAGGAGCAATGCGGCGATGACGGAATGGCTGACCTCGCCCGCGCCGGTCGATTACGACACAGCAGTTTCCGAGATGGAAGCGCGCGCGCGTGCCATTGCGGACGGCAGCGCGCGCGAGGCGATCTGGCTGCTCGAGCACCCGCCACTCTTCACTGCGGGCACATCGGCCAATCCCGAAGACCTGCGCTGGCGCGACCGCTTCCCGATCTACCAGACACGACGTGGCGGGCAGTACACCTACCACGGCCCCGGGCAGCGCGTCGTCTACACGATGCTAGATGTGGGCAGGCGCGGGCGCGATGTAAGGGCTTTCGTGACACAGCTCGAGGCCTGGCTCATTGCCACGCTGGATCGCTTCAACGTCAAGGGTGTCGTGCATCCAGACCGGGTCGGCGTGTGGGTCCCACGGCCGGAAAAGGCGCCCCTGCCCGATGGCACGCCGCGCGAGGACAAGATCGCCGCGATCGGCATCCGCATGCGCCGATGGGTGTCGTTCCATGGCATCGCGATCAATGTCGAGCCCGATCTCGGGCACTTCGACGGGATCGTCCCGTGCGGGATCACGGGCCACGGCGTGACTTCGCTCGTCGACCTTGGGCTGCCTGTCACGATGTCGGATCTCGACGTCGCGCTGAAGGCCACCTTTGCCGATCATTTCCCGTCGCTGCCAGCAGCGGCGGAGTTGACGCCGATGTCAGATCGCGGTTAGCGCCAACACCTTTGCAATCCCTGCGGCAATTCGTACAAGGCTCGGGCACTGGGGCAAGAGTCCCTGAAAATCCGGACGATCCAACGTCCAGAGGGCGCGCAACCGCGTGCCCACCCAACTGGAGGACATAGATGAAACTCACTCACCTTACCGCCGTGGCTGCCGTGGCAACGCTTGGCGCAACCGCCGTGGTCGCACAGGACCGTGACGGCTGGCCCGAAAGCTTCACCGTCGGTACCGCGTCGCAGGGCGGCACCTATTTCGCGTACGGCTCGGGCTGGGCAAACCTTGTTGCCGACGAGCTCGGCATCTCCGGCGGCGGCGAAGTCTCCGGCGGTCCGTTCCAGAACCTCGCCAACGTCCACACCGGCAACAACGCCTTCGGGATGACGACGATGGGCCCCGCGGCAGAGAGCATGAACGGCGAAAACCCGATTGCTCCCGGCCTGGTGATGGAAAAAGCCTGCGCCATGTTCCCGATGTACCAGACGCCGTTCTCGATCACGACGCTGACCTCTTCGGGCATCACCTCGATCTCCGAGATCCCCGAAGGCGCGCGGATCGGCTTTGGCCCGGCGGGTTCGACCTCGGACACGTACTTCCCGCAGATCCTGACGGACCTCGGCATCGAGTATGACAAGCGCAACGGCGGCTGGACCGACCTCGGCGGCCAGCTTCAGGATGGTCTGATCGACGTCATCGCCTTCGCCGCGGGTGTACCTGTGCCGGCGGTCAGCCAGCTCGAAGTGCAGACCGACGTGAACATCATCGAGTTCACAGAAGACGAGCAGGCGAAGGTCCTTGAGGACTTCCCCGTCGCGGCTTTCGACATCGCGGCAGACACCTACTCGACGATCGACTCGCCCAAGCGCGCCGTTTCGATGTGGAACTTCGCCATCGCCAACTGCGATCTGCCCGCTTCGTTCGTGAAAGCGGCTGTCGACGTGGTGATGTCCGACAACGAGCGCATGGTGAACATCCACCGTGCGGCCCGTTCCACGACCCCGGACAACTGGGACAAGAACGGCGTTCTGATGTGGCACCCCGGCGCGGCCGAGTGGTTCAACGAGAACGGCGCCTCGATCCCCGCCGACATGATCTACGGCGGCTCCTGATCCGGTGCCTGCTTGATGACAGGGGCGTCCCGTTTCTCGGGGCGCCCTTCTTTTTTGGGGGGCCAGCCCATGCGCGGAGCAACTGGGTTCGCGGGCGGGTCTGGGAGAGGTGAAGGGCTGGCAGGGAAGCCCGCGCGCCGCTAGGCTGCGCGAAATCCTGAGGGGGCATACATGGCTGAGCACAACGCCAAGACCGCGGCAGAGGACGAGCACCTGATCGCGGAAGACGTCGATGTCGAACCCGTGGAAGCAAACCGCCGCCTCTTCGAAGGCTGGCGCGGGGTGACGATCGCCGCCCTGGCGACGATCTACGCCGCGTTCCACATGGCTGCGCTCAATGGCCTGTCGATTTCCGCCGTGACCGGGATAGACCTGCCCTTCCTGCCGCAATTTCCTATGGAAACCTGGAACTTCCGCATCGTGCACGTGGCCGGTGCCCTTGCTCTGGGCTTTGCGCTCTTTGCCGCGATGAAGCTCCCTTCGGAGCCGGGGCGCGAGACGCCGCTGCTGGGATACATCGGGCTGGCCCTCTTCGCCCCGGCGCTGCTGTCACTCGGCGCTGCGATCTGGTTCGGGTTCCTGATTCAGGACGGCGCCATGTGGAACGGTATCGACGAGACCATCCGGTTCCGCGAGATCTGGTTCTATGGCATTCCGCTGTTCATCGCGACCGCCGGTGCGATCGGCATTTCATGGTTTCATCGCCGCGACAGAGATGGCTTCGCGGCCCCGGATATGGTGCTCGGGCTCTGTGCCATCTCGGTTGCCGTCTACCTGATCACAATCTTCGGCACGTCCATGCGGATGTCGACCGGCTCCGATTTCGCCCCGATCGGGATCTCGTTCGCGGCGACGGCGGGCGTCGCCCTCATCATGGAGCTGACACGGCGGATGACAGGGCTGGCGCTCATCATCATCGCCGGTGTGTTCCTCGCCTACGTCTTTCTCGGGGATCTGATGCCCGGGTTCCTCAATGCGCCACCCTTCTCGTGGCAGCGTTTCTTCAGCCAGGTCTATACGGACGCAGGGATACTCGGGCCGACAACGGCCGTGTCCTCGACCTACATCATTCTCTTCATCATCTTTGCGGCGTTCCTTCAGGCCTCCAAGGTGGGCGACTACTTCGTCAATTTCGCCTTTGCCGCCGCCGGGCGTGCACGTGGCGGCCCGGCGAAGGTGGCAATCTTTGCCTCCGGGCTTATGGGCATGATCAACGGCACGTCGGCGGGCAACGTCGTGGCGACCGGCTCGCTGACGATCCCGCTGATGAAGAAGGTAGGCTATCACAAGAAGACCGCAGGTGCCGTGGAAGCCGCCGCTTCCACAGGTGGGCAGATCATGCCGCCAATCATGGGCGCGGGCGCCTTCATCATGGCCGAGATCACGGGCATTCCCTATACCGAGATCGCCGTGGCCGCGATCATTCCCGCGGTGCTCTACTTCGTGTCGGTCTATTTCATGGTGGATTTCGAGGCCGCCAAGCTCGGGATGCGTGGCATGCGCGACGACGAGCTGCCGGTCTTCGCCAAGATGGTGCGGCAGGTCTACCTCTTCATTCCGATCATCATCCTGATCGTGGCGCTTTTCGCTGGCTACTCGGTGATCCGTGCCGGCACCTATGCCACCGCAGCCGCAGCTGTTGTGAGCTGGCTGACGCCGCACCGGATGGGCCTGCGCTCCATTCTCAAGGCGTTTGAGCTGGCGGGGGTCATGTCGATCCAGATCATCGCCGTGTGTGCCTGTGCCGGCATCATCGTCGGGGTCATTTCCCTGACGGGCGTGGGTGCCCGGTTCTCGAACCTGCTTTTGGGGTTGGCAGGCGTCTCGCAGCTTCTCGCGCTGTTCTTTGCCATGTGCATCGCGATCCTCCTCGGGATGGGGATGCCGACGACCGCCGCCTATGCCGTCGCCGCCTCGGTGGTCGCACCGGGCCTGATCGAGCTCGGGATTCCGGCGCTCACGGCGCATTTCTTCGTCTTCTACTTCGCGGTGCTCTCGGCCATCACACCGCCTGTGGCGCTGGCGAGCTACGCGGCGGCGGGGATATCCGGGGCTAATCCGATGGAGACATCCGTTGCATCCTTCAAGATCGGGATCGCGGCCTTCGTGGTGCCGTTCATGTTCTTCTACAACTCGGCGCTGTTGATGGATGGCTCGTTCTTCGAGGTCTTCCGCGCGGGCGTTACGGCCGTGGTCGGGGTGTTCCTGCTTGCGTCCGGCGTGCAGGGCTGGGTCGTTGGGGCGCGGGCCGCGTGGTTCATACGACTGGCCGTCATCGTGGCCGCGCTCTTCCTCATTGAAGGCGGCTGGCTGACGGATCTCATCGGCATCGGTCTCGCTGCGGGAACGTTGTTCCTGCAAAAGGTCGTGCGCCCTGATCCCGATATCCCGCTCGAAGTGCGCGGGGCGGATTGACCGCCCGCCTCGGGAGGATCACCCGCGCGCCTTGCCCGGCGCAGCCACGGCGAGTGTCCGGACAAGGAGCGCGGCGGATGCGGACAGGACGCCACGCGGTATGACCGATGCGGCGCTCTGGCTCGGGCTGATCGGATTTGCCTGGCTTGCCGTCTTCCAGCTTTTGCTGGCCGCCGGGGCGCCCCTGGGCACATTGGCCTGGGGCGGGGCGGACCGCGTGCTGCCAAAGGGCCGCCGATTGGCCAGCCTCGCGTCCGCAGGTATTGCCCTTCTTGGCCTGTGGTCGATGGCGCGTGCTCTGGAGTTGATCGGCGGGCCAGAGGCGGGCCCCGTTCACGCCGCGCTCTGTGTGCTCTTTTTGCTCAGCATGGTGGCGAACCTGATGTCGAGCAGCAGGATCGAGCGGCTGCACGGGGTTCCGCTGACAGTGATTCTCTGCGTTGCCAGCGGTTTGGCGTTTTTCCGGTAGATTCGACGCCCCGAAGCGCCCTCTCCGCGCACCAATTCCGATTTCCGAATACATTTCTTGGAGTGCGTCCAACTGACCGTTGTACCCGTCCTGAGGGGGCTTTAGGGTCCCTGCCAAACCGGACGCGGGCTAGCGCGAATAAATGGCGTGTGTCCGGATGCAGCAGGATTTCTCGATCAGGAGGCACCATGGCCGACGCCGCCGTTACAGGTCACGAGCACGAGGATACCCGTGGGTTTTTCACCCGGTGGTTCATGTCGACGAACCACAAGGACATCGGCATCCTTTACCTTTTCACCAGCGCCATCGTCGGCTTCATCGCCGTGGCGTTCACCGTCTACATGCGCATGGAGCTCATGCAGCCGGGCGTTCAGTACATGTGCCTGGGGGACGCGCGTCTGCTGATCCCCGCAGCCACTGAAGACTGCGTGCCCAATGGCCATTTGTGGAACGTGCTGATCACGGGCCACGGCATCCTGATGATGTTCTTCGTGGTGATCCCCGCGCTCTTTGGCGGCTTTGGCAACTACTTCATGCCGTTGCAGATCGGCGCGCCGGACATGGCGTTTCCGCGTTTGAACAACCTCAGCTACTGGCTCTATGTCGCCGGTACGTCGCTTGCCGTTGCCTCGCTGCTGTCACCCGGCGGCAACGGGCAGCTGGGCTCGGGCGTCGGCTGGGTGCTCTATCCGCCGCTATCGACGAACGAGATCGGTTATTCGATGGATCTCGCGATCTTCGCCGTCCACGTCTCGGGCGCGTCGTCGATCCTCGGCGCGATCAACATGATCACCACGTTCCTGAACATGCGTGCACCGGGCATGACGCTGCACAAGGTGCCGCTGTTCTCCTGGTCGATCTTCGTCACCGCGTGGCTGATCCTTCTGGCCCTGCCGGTGCTCGCGGGCGCCATCACGATGCTGCTCACCGACAGGAACTTCGGCACGACGTTCTTTGACCCGGCCGGCGGCGGAGACCCGGTGCTCTACCAGCATATCCTGTGGTTCTTCGGACACCCGGAGGTCTACATCATCATCCTGCCGGGCTTCGGCATCATCAGCCACGTTATCGCCACGTTCAGCCGCAAGCCGATTTTCGGCTACCTGCCGATGGTCTACGCGATGGTCGCGATCGGGGTGCTGGGCTTCGTCGTGTGGGCACACCACATGTACACGGTCGGCATGTCGGTCAGCCAGCAGGCCTACTTCATGCTGGCGACGATGGTGATCGCGGTGCCGACGGGGATCAAGATCTTCAGCTGGATCGCCACGATGTGGGGCGGCTCGGTGGAGTTCAAGACGCCGATGCTCTGGGCCTTCGGCTTCCTCTTTCTCTTCACCGTTGGCGGCGTCACGGGCATCGTGCTCAGCCAGGCCGGCATCGACCGCGCCTATCACGACACCTACTATGTGGTCGCGCACTTCCACTACGTGATGTCGCTCGGGGCCGTCTTCTGTATTTTTGCCGGGGTGTACTTCTACATCGGAAAGATGTCCGGGCGGCAGTACCCGGAGACGCTGGGCAAGGTGCACTTCTGGATGATGTTCCTCGGCTCGAACCTGACGTTCTTCCCGCAGCACTTCCTTGGCCGTCAGGGCATGCCGCGCCGCTACATCGACTACCCGGAAGCCTTCGCGCTCTGGAACTATGTCTCGTCGATCGGTGCGTTCATCTCCTTCGCCTCGTTCCTGCTGTTCTTCTACATCGTGTGGTACACGCTGCGGAAAGGCGAGCGGATCACCGAGGCGAACTACTGGAACGAGCACGCCGATACCCTGGAGTGGACACTCCCGTCGCCACCGCCGGAGCACACCTTCGAGACGCTCCCCAAGCAGAGCGATTGGGACAAGGGCCACGCGCACTGACACGCGCTGACAGGGGCGACAACATCACGACAGGGGCCCCGGAGATGATCCGGGGCCTCTTTGCATTATCTCTGGCCGCAAACGATTTTCAGAGGGAGCCCTCCCGTGCCCTATGAATGGAGCGACACGGAGCAATCCAACCAGGGCGCCGCGCGCGAAGCGCTGCACCTCTGGCCGAACCGCTCAATGACGAACGCCGGGTTCGCGCTCTTCATCGGCGCGACCTTTGCCCTGCTCTGCCTGCCCCTGATCGCGGTGGTGGGCTCGCCGGTGCTCTGGGCGTTGATGCCGTTCATGTTCGGAACACTGGCGCTCACGTGGGCAATGATTCGAATGAACGATCGGGCGCTCGGCCTGTCGGAAGAGTTGGTGATCTGGGAGGACAGGATCGCCCTGACCCGCCGCGAGGCGCACGGCGCCGAGCAGACGTGGGAGGCGCATCCGCACTGGGTGCGCGTGGCGCTCCATGAAGAGACCGGCCCCGTACCCAATTACGTTACCCTGCGCGGCGGCGACCGCGAGGTCGAGATCGGCGCCTTCCTCTCGGCGGATGAACGCGCCGACCTGTTCGACGATCTGAAACGTCGGCTGGGCGCGGGCCTGTCGACCGCCGCGCCCCAGCGCTGACCCGTGGCACAGGCCCCGGCCACCCCGAAGTGGAAACGTGCGGTGCTCCGAAGCGTTGCGGCGTTGACCCCGGGCGCCGCCGCGCGCCTGCACCCCGCACCATCGGAGCTGGCCGCCCTCGCCGCCCGCAAGCGCCCGCTGCAATCCCCCGAGAGCCCGCAGGTTGTGTTCCTGCTGCCCCTCGTGGGCCAACACCATGTCACCGACTGGGATGGCGTGTCGGCGCGGCTCGTGCGCACGCTTGAGAGCTTCTTGCGGCAATCCTCGCCGACATGGCGCGCCGTGATCTGCGGGCAAACAAAGCCAGAACGGCTGCCCGCCGATGACCGCATCCAGTGGCTCCCTTTCCCAGAAAAGGTCGACGGCAACGACAAGTGGCGCAAGCTCGCAGCTCTGTCAGCCGCCCTGCCGGAGTGCGGGATCTCTCAAGGCTACGCCATGCCGTTCGACGCGGACGATCTGCTCGCGCCCCACGTCGTCGAGGAAATGCTGCAAACCCGCGCGACGGGCGGCTATCTCGTCGAGCGCGGCTACGTCCACGACGCATCGACGGGAGGCTGGGCGGAAACGCATCCGCAATCACTTGTCGCGCCGGGTCAGAAGGCGTTCTGGAAACTCTGTGGGTCCTGTGCCGCGTTCGCGTTCGATCTCTCGCGCTCGTCAGAGGATGCGGCGTTCATCGGCGCGATCACGGCGCATGAACACCGGATGTTTCCCTATCTCGCCCGCCTTGCGGGGCGCCCGCTTTCGGCCCTGTCGCCCGGCGCCGCGCTCTACATCCTCAATCACGGCGACAATTTCGGCGCCCGCCGCGGGCGTACCAGCTTCAAGACCCGCTACGTCGCGCGCTTCGCCCTGAACGACCCGCACCGCGAAGCAGAGCTCGCCGCGACGTTCGGCCTGTCAGAGGTGCCCAACGCAAAAGGCCGCCCCACAAAGGTGGGCGGCCCATCACGGTAGCTCTGCCGGCAAATCAGCCCTGACGGGCCTTGAACCGACGCTGGGTCTTGTTGATCACGTAGACGCGGCCCTTGCGGCGCACCACGCGGCAATCGCGATGCCGGTTCTTCAGCGACCGGAGCGAGTTGCGAACCTTCATGGTCGTTCTCCCTTCCTTCCGGCGCCTCATGCGCCTCGGGTTTCGATCTGGGCCTGTCGCAGGCCCGGCTAACGTGGTGGGCGGTACTGGGATCGAACCAGTGACCCCTACGATGTCAACGTAGTGCTCTACCGCTGAGCTAACCGCCCGGTCGCCGCATCTTCCCTCCCGAACCAAAAAGGACGCGGGAGGGCTCCGCGTCGGTGGCGGGGGTATAGACGCGCCTCGGAGGGGGATCAAGCGGATTTGCACCCGGGCAGAACGATGCGGCGGTGTGGCGGACACATCTGAATGCAGCCATCGCCCGGACGGGTGGATTCGCTTTGGGCACCCGGCGATTTCCCGCTATATGAAGCCCAGACAAGGAGTCCGAATGAGCGACGCGCCCTACACCCTGTCCATGCCAAGCCCGCGCACCACCGGCGTGGTCTTCGCCAGTCCGCACAGCGGGCGTGACTACCCCTGGACGTTCCTGCGCAACTCGATGCTGGACGAGCGGGCGATCCGCTCCTCCGAGGACGCCTTCGTCGACAGGCTGTTCGACGCCGTGCCCCAGCATGGCGCCCCTTTGCTCGCAGCGCGTATCCCGCGTGCCTATGTTGACCTGAACCGCGGCACCGACGAGCTCGACCCGGGCGTCGTCGAAGGGGTGCGACACGCGGCACACAATCCGCGCGTCACCTCCGGCCTCGGCGTCATCCCCCGTGTCGTCTCCAACGGCCGTGCGATCTATCGCGGCAAGATCACCCTGCCCGAAGCCCGATCGCGCCTCGCCGACGTCTGGACGCCGTATCACACCGCGCTCCAGCGCCTGCTGTCGGACGCCAAGCGCGACTTCGGGCGCGGTATCCTGATCGACTGCCATTCGATGCCGCACGAGGCGATCGATTCGATCTCGTCGGGGGGCCGTGCACCCGACGTTGTCCTGGGCGACAGATTCGGCGCGGCCTGCCACCCCGAGATTGTCGACCGTGTCGAATCCGCCTTCGCCTCCGCCGGGCTGCGCGTGGCCCGCAACACGCCCTTCGCCGGTGCGTTCATCACCCAGCACTACGGGCGCCCCGCAAAGGGCCAGCACGTGATTCAGGTCGAAATCGACCGCGCACTCTACATGCACGAACGCGAGATCCGACCAAGCGCCGGCTTTGCAGACCTGCGCCGCCTCCTGACCGGCGTGATCGCCGAAGTCGTCGAAATCGGCCGTCCTGCCCCACGCATGCCTCTCGCCGCCGAATAGCCCGGCCCCGGGGAACACCACCACGGCCTCCAGAACGCCACGGCACGGCCCGCAGATCCACTCGTCGATCCTCCGCGCCCAAGGAAGATCCAAACACACGTCCGCCGCGCATGGTTTCATTGTGCCGCGAAATATCCCGGGGAATCGCCGCAGGCGATGGGGCAGCGCCCCCTCCGCCTCACCGCAAGGCACGCCCCTTGAGAATCGCCGCCTCCCCGAACCGCGCGCGAATCGCGTCGGTGGCCCGCTCCGCCTCCGCGCGCACGCCCGAGCCGCCGTCAAAGAGGTCACCGCCCCGGTCCGCATCGCTCTCCCCGGTCAGCTCGGACAACCCCACCCCGATCAGGCGAAAAGGCCCATCGGGGGCCTCGTCGAGCAAGGCCCGCGCCGTGCGATAGATCCGGTCGGCGATCTGCGTCGGCTCGCGCAGGGCGCTCCGGCGCGTGAGCAGCGAGTGATCCGACCGCTTGAGCTTGAGCGTGACGACCCGCCCCGCCAGAGCCTTGGCCTTGGCCCGGTCCGCGACCTTCTCGGCCAGGCGCCACACATGCCCGTCCAACTGATCGAGTTCCGCTGTATCCTCTCCGAACGTCGTCTCGTTCGAGATCGATTTCGGCCGCGAGTCGCGCTGCACCGGGCGATGATCCTCGCCGCGGGCCAACCGGTAAAGCCGCATCCCCGAGGAGCCGAAGCGTGCGGCAAGCTCCTGCATTTCCCAGCGGCGCAGATCGGCAAAGGTCCGGATCCCGGCGCGCTCCAATGCCTCGCGGGTCGCCTGCCCGACGCCCCAGATCAACGAGACCGGCCGGTCGGCCAGAAACGCCTCCGTCTCCGCCGCTCCGATCACTGCAAAGCCTTTCGGCTTGTCGAGATCGGAGGCCACCTTGGCGAGAAACTTGTTGTGGCTCAGGCCGATCGACCCTGTGATGCCGATCTCGTCTTCCATCCGCCGGACGAGCCGGGCAAGCAGCACGGCGGGCGGCGCGCCATGGAGCCTCTCGGTGCCTGTCAGATCAAGGAACGCCTCGTCGAGCGACAGGGGCTCGATAGCCGGTGTCAGCTCTTCCATCATCGCACGAATGGCGCGCGAGGCGGCGACGTAAGCCTCGAAACGCGGTTTCACAACGACCGCTTGCGGGCAGAGCTTCAGCGCCTGAAACATCGGCATGGCCGAACGCACCCCGTAGGTGCGTGCGACGTAACAACAGGTAGAGACCACACCGCGCCGCCCGCCGCCGACGATCACGGGCTTGTCGGCCAGCTCTGGCGCGTCCCGCTTTTCGACCGCGGCGTAGAACGCGTCGCAATCCATGTGCGCGATGCTCAATGAGAAGAGTTCGTCGTGGGCCTGCACCCGCGGGCTGCCGCAGGCAGGGCACCGCGTTCCGGCGTCAAAGCTGTGCAGGCAGGATCGGCAGAGCGCTGGCATGGCCGCAGGATAGCGCAGACCGCCTCGCGTGGGGAGGGGGCGTATCCTCGTGCATGCGCGCCGCAAGGTCAGTGCGATAAGAATTCCGGCCCCTTGCGGCAGCGCGACGCGTGACCTGACAGGATGCCCGCCTATGTGACCGGCATGATCTCCAATCTGACCGAACTGACCCTCACCGACGACCGGCGCGCGCGCCGCATTTCTCTGGTCTATGGCGCGGCCTGCCATGGCATCTTCGGGCTCGCGGGTCTTGCCATGGTCTGGGGTCTCTACACCGGCCTCACCCAGACCTTTGGCGTTGTCCCGTGGCCCTGGGCGCTGGCCACAAATGCGCTCCTGCTGGTGCAATTTCCGCTGGGCCATTCGTTCCTGCTCTCAGCCCGCGGGCGCAAGCTTCTGGCGCGCCTCGCGCCGCAGCCCCATGGCCAGACCCTCGCCACCACGACCTACGCCACCATCGCGTCGGTGCAGTTGTTGCTCCTCTTCACGCTCTGGACGCCGTCCGGCGTCATTGTCTGGCAAGCCGAGGGGGCGGCCTTCTGGGGGATGTCGGCCCTCTTCGCCGTCTCCTGGATGCTGCTGACGAAGGCGAGCTTCGACGCTGGCCCCGAGGTGCAATCTGGGGCGCTTGGCTGGTGGGCGCTGCTGCGCGGCCAGCGCCCTGTCTTCCCACCCATGCCCGTCACCGGCCTCTTTCGCGTGGTGCGCCAGCCGATCTATGTCAGCTTCGCGCTCGTGCTCTGGACGATGCCGGTCTGGACGCTGGATCAACTCGCCCTCGCCATCGCCTACACCGCCTATTGCATCGTCGCGCCACGCTGGAAGGAACGGCGGTTCGAGCGCATCTTCGGCGCCGAGTTCGATGCCTATCGCGCGCGAGTGCCCTATTGGCTGCCGCTGCCGCGCCGCACGCCCCCGACGGAGGCCGACCATGGCTGATCCTGCCCGCAACGATCTGACGATCTACGACACCCATGCCGCCGATTGGTGGTCCGATGACATCCGCTGGGTGCGCACGCTCAAGAACATGGTGCCCCCCCGCCTGCGCCACTTCGACCGCTATGTGAGTTGGGAGGGGCTCGATGTGCTCGACCTCGGCTGCGCGGGCGGCTTCATGGCCGAAGCGATGCACGACAAGGGCGCCCGCGTCACAGGCATCGACCCCGCCGCCGAAGCGATCGCGGCCGCCCGGGCGCATGCCGACGAATCAGGCCGCGCGATTTCCTACGAGGTCGGCGTGGGCGAGGAGCTGCCCTACGCAACGGAAAGCTTCGATGCGGTGGTGTGTGTCGACGTGCTGGAACACGTGGCAGATCTCGAGAAAGTCCTCTCCGAGGTCGCGCGGGTCCTGCGCCCCGGCGGCTGGTTCCTGTTCGATACGATCAACCGCAATGCCTTCGCCCGCTTTGCAGTTATCACCATGGCCGAGGACGTGTTGCGCCTGTTGCCGAAGGGCACGCATGATCCCGCGCTCTTCATAAAGCCCGGGGAATTGCGGGAAGCCTTGATCCGGGCCGGGCTGACCCCCGAGCGTTTCACCGGCCTCGGTCCGCGCGGGCTCAACCGGCGCGGGGATCCGACCTTTGGCGCCCTGCCATTCACCGGGATCATCTTCATGGGAGCGGCCCGCGCGGCGAAGGTGCAAGCGGGTATCGGTTGACCGCCCGGGATCGGGGTTTGTAAGCCTTGGTCTCAGACACGGCGGAGGCGCGCGCATGACGGAGAAAAACGGAGAGGGACGGATGCGCAGCCTGCTCGAGCCCGATGAGGCCGAGATGAGCGTCGTGTTCTCCGACCCGAATCAGCCCGACAACCCGATGGTCTACGTCTCGGAGCACTTCTTTGCCCAGACCGGCTACACGGCGAATGAGGCGATGGGCAGGAATTGCCGCTTTCTCCAGGGGCCAGACACCGACCCCGCCGCGGTTGAAGCCATCCGGCAGGGGCTGAAGGCCCACACCCGGTTCACCATCGACATTCTGAACTACCGCAAGGACGGAACGCCCTTCCTCAACCGTTTGCGAATCCGGCCGATCTTCGACGCCGAGGGCCGGCTGATCTATTTCGCAGGTGCGCAGAACCCGGTGTGAGAGCGACGCGGCGCTCATTCGCAAGAGCGCAACATCCCGCAAGAAAGTCTGATCTGGATCAAGGTGCCGCAGGGCGCGCCCGATTATGTACGACTAATATTGTTTTGCCCGAGGAGGGCTGACATGCGCCTGACGCTTCGCACCAACCTCGCCATGCGCGCGCTGATGTTCTGCGCCGTGAACGAGGGGCGGCTTGTCCGCAAACACGAGATCGCGGCCGCCTGCAATGCGTCCGAGAACCACCTCGGCGTGGTCGTGAACATGCTCGGTCAGGCGGGTTACGTTGAAACGTCGAGGGGGCGCAACGGCGGGATTCGCCTTGTGCGCGCCCCCGTGACGATCAACGTGGGCGAAGTCTTCCGTCTATTCGAGGCTAACTCGCCCTTCACCGAGTGCTTCGCCGCCGCCGACAACAAGTGCCCGCTGGTGAGCCATTGCCGCCTGCGCTCAACGCTCAGCAGGGCGGTCGAGGCATTCTATTCCGCGCTCGATGGCGTGACGCTGGACGATCTGGTGTGCGACAACGTCGGCCTGCGCGGGCTTCTGGAGCTTGAGCACGCCTGACACGGCCGACCGCGGGCGGGGACGCATGGCATTGCCGAGAGACCTGTGCCACGGTGCTGAAACGCAACCGAATGGGATCGTCCGTGCGCCTTTTTCTCCTCGCCGCCTGTGCCCTGAGCTTCATCCTGCCCCTGCCCGCCATCAGCTCGGAAAACGAATCCGTCAGGGTCGCGCCTGGCCTGACCCTGCCAGCGACGTTTCGCGGAAACTTGCCCATGGCATCCGGGCCCGGCGCGGAGTGGCACCTTGATCTGTGGCCCGACCAGACCTTTCACTTGTCGCAGCGTTTCGGTGACGCGGCGGAGCCACAGGCCGACATTGGCCGCTGGTCCGCCGATCCGGCCCGGCGCGCGATTGTGCTGCGCGGTGGGCGCGAGGCGCCTCTCTTCCTCGAAGTGCGGGGCGACAGCAGCCTGCGCCTGATGGATCGCGAAGGCCAGCCGATCGAAAGTGCGCTCAACTACACGCTCGATCCAGGCCCGCTTGCCCCTGCAGATGTCTCCCTGCCCATGACGGGCGCCTTTCGCTACATGGCCGACGCGGCCCTGTTCGAGGAGTGTCTGACCGGCCGCAGCTACCCCGTCGCGATGGAGCAAGACTACATCAGCGCCGAACGGAGCTACCTTGCGCTCGACATCGAAGCGGGCGCGCCTGCCTTTGCCGTTCTCGAAGGGGCCCTGGCCCTCCGCCCTGCAATGGAAGGGCCCGACCGAACCCACCTCGTAATCGATCGCTTCGACCGCTTCGCGCCGGGCGAAGTCTGCCCACAGACGGGGGCGGGCGATCCGACCCTGAGCAACACGTATTGGCGACTGACGGAGCTCTCCGGCACCCCTATGGCATGGGCCGAAGGCGCGCCCGAGCCGTTCCTGCTGCTTCAGGAGGGCGACGCCGCCGCGTACAACGCGACCGTGGGATGCAACATGATCCGCGGAGGGCTGACACTCGGCGCACCGGACGTGAGCTTCGCGCCGGGCGCGATGACGATGATGGCTTGTCCGCCCCCACTCGATGCCGCCGAGCGTGCCCTGAACGGTGCGCTGTCGGTCGCCGTTGCGTGGGACATGGCGGACGGTGGCCTCACACTCATCGATGCGGCCGGCACCGTTGTGCTGCGTGCGGAGGCTGCCTACCTGCCCTGATCGCACCCGGACGGCGCAGCGCTAGGCGCTTTGGCTGAGTAGACCGTCCACCATGCCTGGCAACTCATCCCAATGGCTGAACGCCCCGCTATGCGGCAGCTCGCCGACGGGCGTCTTGCGGTAACCTTCGGTGAAGAGCAGGAAAGGGATCCCCGCCCGCTCCGCCGTCTCGGCGTCGACCTCGCTATCGCCGATGTAGAGCCCGACACTGCCCAGCGCGTCAAACGCGGCAACAAGCGGCGCCGGGTCCGGCTTGCGCACGGGAAGGCTGTCGCCGCCGATGACGGTCGCGAACCGTGCCGAAAGGTCGAAATGCGCCAGGACGATTTCCGTTGGGCGGAAGGGTTTGTTGGTACAAATCCCCAACGTGTGGCCCTTCGCGGCCAGGACGGTCAGCGCGTCAACGACGCCGGGATAGATCGTGCTGTGCTCGACGGCCCCTTCGTAGGCCGCAAGGAAGTTGCCCAGAATGCGCGCGTGTTCCCCGTCGGGGATGTCACGCGCGGCCCGCATGCGGCGCACGAAAATGTCCGCGCCGTGCCCGACAAAGGAGCGCGCCTCCGGCATCGACAGGAGCGGCACATCCTCGCGCGCCAGCACGGCGTTTGCGATGGCACAAATGTCCGGGGCGGAGTCGATCAGGGTCCCGTCAAGATCGAAGACGATGGGCGCGGCGCTCATGCGAGCGCCGTATTCGAAAGTGCGGACGCTGAACCGGCGGTGCCGCCCGCCGCTGCGCGGATTTCGGCGATGGCGGTGCCGTAGCCCTCCGGTGCCTCCGCGCTGCCGTGTTTGAAGATCGCAGACCCCGCGACAAGAATATCGGCGCCCGCTTGCGCGGCGCGCGGCGCGGTCTCGGGCGTGATGCCGCCATCGACTTCGATATGAATGGGGCGCTCTCCTACCATTGCGCGAAGGGCGCGGATCGTCTCCAGCTGGCTTTCGATGAAGGACTGCCCTCCGAAGCCGGGGTTGACCGTCATGACGCAAATCAGATCGAGCATGTCGAGGAGGGGGCGCGCAACCTCGGGTGCGGTGCCCGGATTGATCGCGAGCCCCACCTTGCACCCGGCCGCCCGGATGAGCTGCGCGGTGCGATGCGGATGCGGGCCGGCCTCGGGGTGGAAGGTGATGACATCGGCTCCGGCCTCGGCCAGTTCGGCGATGAAGAGATCGACCGGGGCGATCATGAGGTGGACGTCCATCACGGTGCGGATATGCGGGCGGATCGCCTTCACCAGGGGCGGGCCGAAGGTGAGGTTCGGCACGAAGTGGCCATCCATCACGTCGACATGGATCCAGTCGGCACCTTGCGCCTCGACGGCGCGGATCTCGGCGCCGAAATTGGCGAAATCCGCCGCCAGGATGGATGGGGCAATCTTCGGGCTGCGATCGAACATGGGAGACTCCGGTTCGGCGGGAATTGGCGCGCGTTTATCGGGGCGCTGGCGGGGGGTAAAGGCCCCGCGCCCGGCGGATCGCTGCGCGGCGACGGGCCATGCCTTCGGCGAAGGTATTTGGGCCAAGATGAAGGGGGCCGCTCAGAGATAGGGAGCGAGGAGGCCGGCGACGTCGACCCGCGCCTTGAGTGTGCGGGCGAGAAGGAAGAGGCCGCCGAACTTGCGCTGGATGTAGAGCACGTCCATCGGCGGGATGTGGAGGAACGTTCTGTCGGCGGCCATTTCCATGGCGCGGTCGCGCATGGCTTCGGCGTGGGCGGCGTCGGCAAAGTCGTAGGTCTGGCCGGGGCGGAGCGGCTCAAAGGCCAGTGCGATCATGTTGGTGACCATGTCCTTGTGCCGCTCCTCGGTGTCCGTGGCAAACAGACCAAGGCCGAGGGCGGCGGCCGCGAGGCGCTCGAACGATCCCTGTGCTCCGGCGGCGAAGAGGGCGCGGTACCCCTCGACGGAGGGCTCGGGGATCGCGCGCGTGGCGCCGTAGTCGAGCAGCAGGATCCGGCCGGTCTCGGGGTTGAAGCGGTAGTTGGCGAAGTTTGGATCGGTCTGCATTTCGCCGAACTCGAAGAGCTCGCGGAAAAGGAGAGTGAGGAGGAGGGTGACAAGACGGTCACGATCGCCCTGGGGCAGGTCGGTGGCGGCTTCGATGGGTTGGCCGGGGAGGTACCCCATGGCGAGGATATTCCGGGTCGTCAGTTCCGGCGCGAGGTGGGGCACGGCGAAGCCGGGCGCGTCGGCGAGGCGGGTAGAGAAGCGATGGAGCGCCTCCCCCTCGCGGGCGTAGTCGGCCTCCTCATGGAGCTGGCGCTTGGCCTCGGAAAGAAGCGGAGCGAGGTCGAGCTCCTTGGGGACGAGGCCCGCGACGCGGGCGAGCGTGGCCACGTTATCGACATCGCTATCGATGGAGCGGCGGATGCCGGGATACTGCACCTTGATGGCAAGATCGGTGCCATCCTGTGTCGTCGCACGGTGGACCTGACCGATGGACGCCGCAGCGATCGGGCGGACATCGAACGTGCGGAAGTGGCGCCGCCAGTCCGCGCCCCATTCGGTGGTCAGAACGGTGCGGAGCTGGCGCGGGGGCATGAAATCGGCACTGTCGCGGAGGCGGGCCATGATTGCGGTCAGTTCGGCCGGGAGGACATCGCCCGCGTCCATCGAGATCAGCTGGCCGACCTTCATCGCGGCGCCGCGCATCCGCGCGAGCTCGTCGGCCACGCGGCGCAGGTTGGCGGGGGTCAGGAGCAGGTCGCGCCATTCAGGGCGGTCGCCGGTGGCATAGCGGCGGACGCCATCAAGGGCGGCGCCGGTGGCGATGCCCGCCGACAGCGTGCCGAGCCGACCCGCGCGGGCGAACCGGCTCGCGGGAACGGCAAGGGGCTTGGGCGCGCTGCTCTGGTCGGTCATATGCTCTCCGGTCTGGGCATGGCCATTGTCGGGAGCTAGAGCGCTCCGCCCCCAAGTCATGCCGGGGGCGGGGCCGTGGTGTCGTGTCAGGCGAGAAAGGCCTGGATTGCCTCGATCTCCGTCTGGCGCAGCTCATGGCCGCCGTCGTGCCAGGCAACCGTGACGACGGCGCCCTGCTTCTCATACCAGAGGGCCAGTGCCTCGGTCTGAACCGCGGGGCAAATCGGATCGCGCCGCCCCGCGGTGATGAGCACGCGCTTGCCGGCAAGGCCCGGCTGCGGCGCGGGTGCGAACGGGATGAGCGGGTGCATCAGCACCAGATCATCCACCAGCTCCGGGCGCGTGAAGGACACCGATGCCAGGATGTTGGCGCCGTTTGAGTAGCCCAGCGCGACGGTGCGGGACGCCCCCGTCTCGGCGCGCGCGGCCTCCATGAAGCCCGCCATCTTGTCCGTGGCGCGAGCCAGGTCCGCCATGTCGTAGACGCCTTCGCCGGTGCGGCGAAAGAAGCGCGCATGGGGGCCTTCGCGCACGTCCCCGAGGGGAGAGATCACGTGGGCGCCGGGCAGCAACCCGCCCGCGAGGGCGTGGAACTGCTGCTCATCACCGCCCGTCCCGTGGAAAGTGAGGGCGAGGGGGGCGCCAGAAGCGCCCTCCGTCCGTGCGTGGGTGTAGGCCGAGAGGCCCTTCGTGAGCGTGTCAGTCATGGATCGGCTCCAGGTACTTGGTCTCGAGGAGCTCCCGCAGGTGCTCGTGTTGCGTCGGCAGCTTGAGGGCCTCGCCGAGATGGGCGGTGTCCTCGTCGCGGTCGAAGCCGGGCTCGTTGGTGGCGATCTCGAAAAGCACACCGCCGGGCGAACGGAAGTAGATCGCCCAGAAGTAATCCCGGTCGATCACTGGCGTAACCGAGTAGCCTGTGTCGGCGAGCGCCTTGCGAACTTCGAGCTGCTTGGCGCGGTCATCGACGCTGAAGGCGATGTGGTGCACAGAGCCTGCGCCCTGACTGGCGTAGTTCGCGCCCTTCAGGGTTTCGAGCTCGATAAGGTCCGCCCCATTTCCGCCCGGCACGCCGAAGCGGGTGGTGTCGCCCGAGCGTTCGCGCTCCTCGTAGTTCATGAACTTCAGCAGCTCCTCGGTCGCGCCCCCATCGGAGACGCGGAACTGCGCGGAGTGAAAGCCGCGGATCGCGTACTCCGCGGGCACGCCGCCATCGCCCCAGGGCGCACGGGTATCTCCGGGCTTTTCGGCCAAAGCGAAGCCGTCGCCATCGGGGCCCTGGAAGTGCAGCCGGGGCTCACCGAAGAGGGTCTCTTCGGCGATACCGGCCACGTGGTGCGCGACAAGGCGCTCCTTCCACCAGGGCAGGCTGCCCTCGGGAACGGAAAAGACGGTGGTGCCGACCTCGCCGAGGCCGGGCCGCCCGCGCTTTGCGTTCTGAAACGGGAAGTACGTCATCACCGAGCCGGGCGTGCCGACCTCGTCACCGTAGTAGAGATGGTAGACCTCGGGGGCGTCGAAATTGACGGTCTTCTTGACGCGGCGCAGGCCAAGGACCTTGGTGAAGAAGGCGTTGTTGGATTGCGCATCGCTGGCGATGGACGTGACGTGGTGCAGGCCGTTGATCTGGGTCAGCATGGGAAGCCTCCTTTCGGGCTCTGTTCGTTGTCTGACCTGTCAGATAAGGCGCCTCGCCTCGTGCGTGAATGCAGATTACCAGACACCTTCTGTGCGCAACCGCGCAGACCTGCACAGCGCTAGCCGAGACGGTCCGGCAGGGTGAGACCGCGCAGGATCTCGGCGGCCGCCATCGGGCGCTTGCCTTCGCGCTGTGCCTCGGAGATCTCGACAGCGCCTTCGCCGCACGCCACGGTGAATCCATCGAGGACCTCGCCGGGCGCGCCGGCTACGGAGACGGCTCGCGCACGCAGCAGCTTCACCCGTTCACCACCGACGCTGCACCAGGCCCCGGGAAAGGGCGAAAGGCCATTGATCTGGCGTGCCAGCGCGGTCGCAGGGCGCGTCCAGTCGATCTGCGCCTCCGACTTTTCGATCTTCTCGGCATAGGTCACCCCGTCTTCCGGCTGGTCGACCGGGGTAAGGGCGTCGATCCGTGACAGGGTCTCGACGATGGCCTCCGCCCCGAGACGGGACAGGGCATCGTGCAGGTCGCCCGACGTCTCTTCGGGGCCGATTGGCACTACACGTCGCAGGAGAACAGGGCCGGTATCGAGCCCGGTTTCCATCTGCATGATACACACCCCGGTCTCTTCGTCGCCCGCCATGATCGCGCGCTGGATCGGGGCCGCTCCGCGCCAGCGTGGGAGCAAGGACGCGTGGATGTTGAGGCATCCCCGCGCCGGCGCCTCGAGAATAGCGCGGGGCAGGATGAGACCATAGGCGACGACCACCGCAACCTCGGCGCCGAGCGCGGCAAAGGCGGCTTTTTCTGCGTCGGGGCGTAGCGAGGCGGGGTGGCGCACCTCCAGCCCAAGCGCCTCGGCCCGCGCCTGAACTGGAGAGGGGCGCGGTTTCTTTCCACGTCCGGCAGGCCGGGGAGGCTGGGTGTAGACACACAAGACCTCGTGCCCTGCGTCGACGAGCGCGTCGAGCGCGCCCACGGAAAATTCCGGCGTTCCCATGAATACGAGCTTCATCTGGTTCCTCACGCTTCGACCGGGCGCTCTGCGCGGTATCGCCGACCCCGTTAGCCTGGGTGGAAGGCCACCGCGACCGGCCTCACCTCACCCTCTGCCGCGAACCGGCAGCGGGATGCAATCCCACACAAAGGTCCGGCGCAGGCCACCGGTGCAGTGCTTGCACGGATGAGCGCCCGATCTGCCGCCAAGCGCACCGGTAGCCGCCCTGTCGCCGCGCCAGGACACCTGACGCTAGAACTTCGGCATCTCCGGGATCGGGACATTGGCGAGGCTGGCGGCGATGTCCTTGATCGGGAACGCGCACACGTTGCACGGGCCGAAGGGCGGCACCTTGAGGTCCTTGGTGAGCAGGGCAGACAGCGTGGAAAGCTGCTCCATCAAGCCAAGGATCGGCGGCACACCGAACGATGCGGAGGCGGACGCAGCCGCCGCGAAAGCCGCGCCAGAGGATTGCGCCGCCTGAAGGCCCTGCAGAACATCGGGCAGCGCCGGAGTAACATCGAGCTGCGCCGAAAGATTTGCGGCAGGCAGCGGAACAGGGATCTTCCATGACGCCATGATGTTCAGCATCGCATTGATCTGCGCGATGCCGCCCGGGGTAAACGCCCCTTCGCCGAAAGCCTCGTTGATCACGTCGAGGTCCGCCATGATCCCGGGCAGCGCCGCGGGGATCTTGAGCTTCGGAAGGGGCAAGGCCGCGAGCGCCTTCATCTGGGCCTTGAACTGGGCGATGAAGTTGGGATCGCTGATGTTGGGCATGCCTGGCCCCGGTTGGCCGACGGCGGCCATCCCGGCGAGGCTCTGGGCCAGTTGCAGCTGGGGCAAGGGCAGGCCGAATGGCGGGATCTTCGCGGCGGTGAAGTTCGCCGAAAGAGCCATCGCGCCTTGATAGGTGGGCAGCGACGCCGCGTATTTCGCGTTGATGTTCACCTGCGTCAGCGTCATCGGGCAGATGCCCTTGGCCCGCAGGTCAAGGGTCAGGCGTGCCGCCAGCGCCATGTTGGACAGGCTCGGTTGCGGCAAGGCCATCAGCGGCCGCATCTGCGGCGCGAGGTTGGCCGCAAGGCTCAGCGCCGCCTGCTGCAGCTCGGCGAGGAGCGCGCGCAGATCGTTGAGCGGGAACATCGACGCGGCGGCGGACAGTTGCAGCATTGCCGTCATCACCGCGCTGCCCCCGATCGGCGGGAACATCGGGATCGCAATGCCAGGGGCCTGCGCGGACAGCGTGGCGCTCAGCCAGGGCATGCCCCCGGGCGGCAGCGCCTCTCCCAACTGCGCATCGATGCGCGGCCCTTCGATCGGCTCGAGATTCAGCAATGCGAGCAGGTTCTTCAGCTGCGGCGGGACCGCTCGCACGTTGAGCGTTGCCGAAGGCATCGTCCCAAGAGACGTTTCTTTGCAAAAGCACGGCATGATCGGGGTGCACCTTTCGGAACTGGTATCGAGCAAACCTCGCCACGCGGGCGCAGCTTTCCAATAGAGAAATTGGCGAATTCTGTCAGCCTAAGGTTTAGAAGCGGAAAAGTCAGGGGCATTCGCGCCAGAGATCCGCCGCGGGGCGCCATGAAGCGCCTCCGCCCGACACGACGCGGCGCGGAGCGCTCACAGGCTCACGCGAGCCCCTTTCTGGCACGGCGCAGCAACATGTCGCGTTTCGTCCGGCTCAGCCTGTCAAAGAACATCTTGCCCTCCAGATGGTCAATCTGGTGCTGGACAGACGTCGCCCAAAGCCCCTCGAAGCTCTGCTCCACCTCCTCGCCCGTGTCGCTGAGAAAGCGCACACGCACCGGGTTGGGCCGCAGGATGCGTGCCGACACTCCGGGCAAGCAGGGGCTGGCCTCCTCGTGCGGGCGTTTCTCATCGGCGGAAAAGACAACAACCGGATTGGCCAGGCGGATCGCTTCGCCGCGCGCGGTGCTGGCGTCGACCACCGCAAGCCGCAACATCACGCCGATCTGCGGCGCCGCGAGCCCAACGCCGGAGCCGGGCATCGCCTCCATCGTGTCGATCATGTCGTCCCAGATGGCGCGGATCTCGTCCGTGATCCCGGTCACGAGGGCGGCGGGCGTGCTCAACCGCTTGTCGGGCCAGCGCAGGATCGGGCGAACCGCCATCGGGCGGGATCAGGCCCGGGCGCGCTCGCGCTTCAGCTTCTGCATCTTTCGCGTGATGAGCTGGCGCTTGAGCGGTTTGAGGTAGTCGATGAAGAGCACACCGTTCAGGTGGTCGATCTCGTGCTGCAGGCAGGTGGCCCAGAGGCCGCCGAAACTCTCCTGGTGGGCCGTGCCGTTCTCATCCGTCCAAGCGATCGTCACCTCGGCGGGGCGCTCGACCTCGGCATATTGCTCCGGGATCGAAAGACACCCTTCGTCGTAGACGTTGCGCTCTTCAGAGGAAGCGACGATCTCTGGATTGATCATGATCAGCGGGCGCGGCTCTCCCTGCCCTTCCTTCACGGTGTCGGCCACCAGAAGCCGCTGCGTGATCCCCACCTGAGGCGCCGCGAGCCCGATACCGGGGGCGTGGTACATCGTGGCAAGCATGTTTTGCGCAAGGGTGCGCAGCTCGTCGGTGATCTCGGGCACCGGCTCGCACACCTTTTTCAGGCGCGGGTCGGGGTGGATAAGGATGGGCAGGATCTCCATGTGCCCGAATTAGGCGGCAGCGCGACACGATGCAAGGCAACCGTTGGCGCGCGATTGGGGGGGTTGCCGATACCGCAGCATGTGCCATGTAACGCGCTGCCGAAGATGAGGACACGCCCATGCTCGACAGCACATCTCAATTTGACGCGCCGATCGACCGGCGCGGCACCAATTGCAACAAGTGGGATGAAATGGAGACGCGCTACGGCGTCTCGCCTGATGACGGGCTGGCGATGTGGGTTGCCGACATGGATTTCCGCCCGCCGCAGGCTGTCACCGACGCGCTGACCCGCATGACCGAGCATGGAGTCTACGGCTATTACGGCGACGAGACCGCGTATCGCGAGGCGATCCGCTGGTGGATGCAGACGCGCCACGACTGGAGCCCTGACCACGCGCACATCTTTTCGACGCATGGTCTCGTGAACGGCACTGCCATGTGCATCGACGCCTTCACCGAGCCGAGCGACTCCGTTGTGCTTTTTACGCCGGTGTACCACGCGTTCTTTCGCGTCCTCAAAGCCTCCGGCCGCGGCATCGTGCAATGCGCCATGCCGATCGTGGACGGGCGCTATGTCTTCGATTTCGACGCCTTTGATGCGCAGATGACCGGCAACGAGAAGATGCTGCTCCTTTGCTCGCCACACAATCCCGGCGGGCGGGTCTGGACGCGCGAAGAGCTGGAGGGCATCGCCGCCTTCGCCAAGCGGCACGACCTGATCATCGTGTCCGACGAGATCCATCAGGACCTCACCATGCCGGGCCAGACCCACACCCCGATGACCCTCATCGACGGCATCGAGGACCGGCTGGTGATGATGACCGCGGCGACCAAGACGTTCAACATCGCAGGTGCGCACATTGGCAACGTCATCATCGCCGACGACAGCTTGCGCGCGCGCTTTCGCACCCGGATGATGGCCCTTGGCCTCTCCGCGGGAAGCTTCGGGCTCGAGATGGTGCGCGCCGCATACTCGCCTGAGGGCGCATCTTGGGTCGATGCGCTCACCGCCTATCTCGACGGAAACCGAAAGATCCTGGATGCTGCGATTGCACAGATCCCGGGTGCACAAAGCATGCCGCTGGAAGCAACGTATCTCTCGTGGGTGGATTTTTCTGGCACCGGCATGTCCGACGACGAACTCGATCGCCGGATCTGCACCGATGCCCGAATCGCGGCCAACGTCGGAGCGACCTTCGGGGCAGGCGGCGAAACCTTCCGCCGGTTCAACATCGGAACCCAGCGCGCCAACGTCGAAGAGGCCGCCTCGCGCCTCCTGCGCACCTTCGCCGACCTGCAGTAGCCCGCACCGCTTGCCCTTGCGCGAACGGGTCACTCCTGTCGGCGTGTGCCTGCGTCCGGGCGTCCCGGCCCGGTCAGGAACAGGGTCGCGCCAACAGGCTAGTGCGTCGTTGGATCGTCCGCCGCGCCCTCAAGCGCGAAGTCAACGGGAGGGGCGTGCGGCCCGGCCCTGTTGGCATATTTGAACTCGTAGACCCGCTCGCCCTCCCCCTCGGAGGTGGCGTAGATGAGAGCTTTGCACACGAACCGCTGCCCGTCGTAGAGATCCACCAGCCCGCGCAGACCCGGCGCCTCGCCGATCTCCATGGCAAAGCCATGCGCCCAATGCCGGATCACCGGATACTCGCGCCCATCGACGACGATGCGCGCACGCGACGCCTTTCGGCGCGGCTTCAGCGGCCCGCGAGCGAGCTCGGCCCGGACATCTTGTGACAGGTACTCAGACATCAGCGCACACCTCATCAACGCGTTTATGGAAAAGTGTAGCGGAAAAAAATACTGTCAAGACAATATCTTCGCTGCATCTGCATCGTAAATCGCGCCGCACCGCAGTGATGTGCAGCCCTGCACGGCCCACCTGCGGTGGTCGCCGTTTCGCTTTCCTTTGCCTGCTTTATATCTCTCGGCAGACAAAGGAGCACGCAATGGGACTTCTCATCGACGGCGTCTGGCGCGACCAGTGGTACGACACGAAATCGACGGGCGGCGCCTTCAAGCGCACCGAGGCGAAGTTCCGCAACTGGATCACCGTGGATGGTGCCTCAGGCCCGTCCGGCGAGGGCGGGTTCACCGCCGAGAGCGGTCGCTATCACCTCTACGTGTCCTACGCCTGTCCCTGGGCACACCGCACCCTGATCTATCGCGCGATCAAGGGGTTGGAACCGCATATCGACATCTCTGTCGTTCACCCCGATATGCTGAACGACGGCTGGACCTTCGAGACAGGTTTTGAGGGCGCGACAGGTGATACGCTGCACGGTGCGAAGTTTGCACGCGATGTCTACCTGCGCGCGGAACCCACCATGACAGGCCGCGTCACCGTCCCGATCCTGTGGGACAAGACGCGCGACACCATCGTGTCGAACGAGAGCTCCGAGATCATCCGCATGTTCAACACCGCGTTCAACGGGATCACCGGGAACACGGACGATTACCACCCCGAGGCTCTGCATGACGAGATCGAGGCTGTGAACGGACGGGTCTATCCGGGCTTCAACAATGGCGTGTACCGATCAGGCTTCGCAACGACGCAAGCCGCCTATGACAGCGCTGTCCGCGAGGTCTTCGAGACAATGGACTGGATGGAGGATCGGCTTTCCAGGCAGCGGTACCTCGCGGGCGACGCGATCACCGAAGCCGATTGGCGGGCATTGCCGACACTCCTGCGCTTCGACGCAGTGTACCACGGTCACTTCAAGTGCAACCGCTCTCGCCTCGTCGATTTCCCCAATCTCTTTGCATACGCTCGCGAGCTCTACCAGGTGCCCGGGGTGGCAGGCACGACGCGGTTCGACCACGCGATCCGCCACTACCACTACAGCCACGAAAGCATCAATCCGCACCGGATCATTCCCATCGGGCCCCAGGTCGATTGGACAGCCCCCCATGGACGGACGGCACGCTTCGCGGCCTAGCGCCGCAATCGCGCCTAACTCGCGCCATAGTGAGTCACGACCATTGCGAGGTCATCAGGATTGGTGTCCTCGCGCAGAAAGGCGCAGGCGTTGCTGGCGTGGCGGAAGATCGAACCGTCAGAGAAGAACGTTGACGAGGTGACAAAAACCACGCGCGCATCCGGCCAGCGATAGCTGGCATAGTCCGACACGGCGAACGCGCTGCCGTCCTGCAACAGAACGTCGAGCACGATGACCTTCCATTCCCGCCGCTGCAAAACGCCGATGGCGTTTGCCTGCGAGTGCACAAGGTCCGTCGTGTGCCCTTCTCGCTCGAGATGGGCAGCCCAGATACGTCCAAGCTCATGGTTTTCCTGCACAATCAGGATGTGCATATCGCCTCCGTGCCGCGATGCGACACCAACAGCCCCCGGAAAAGCTACCACCGATTATATTAACGAAAGGTTAAGATCCGTCATGAGAAGGGTTAATCCGGACGCATGAACGGGATTTCGGCGGCTTTCCGCGCGCCGGGCCGATCGCCGCTCTGAACGCGCAGGTCCCTGATAGATTGCGCAGCTTTGCCGAGCATGACATGGATTCGCAACACCGGTGCAACCTTCGCTGCGACATTGAGGCCCCCATGCTCCTGAAGATGTTGGACCTGCGCGCGTCGTTCGCCCGTATTTCGGCCGCCGCAGGGCTCCTTGTTGCAACGGCCGGCATCGCGGGCGCCAGTGTCCCTTGCGGAGGGAGCTTCTCCGAGTTCCGCGGGGCAATGGAGCGGGAAGCCGTGGCTCGCGGCGCGGAGCCCGCGGTCGCGGCCCGCTTCTTCGACGGGGTCCGGCAAGATCCGGCCGTCTTGCGGGCAGACCAGCGGCAGGGCGTGTTTCAACTGCCGTTCGTGGAGTTTTCACGCCGCCTGATCAGCCAGAACCGGATCATAAATGCGCAGCGCAATTCGGATAGGCATGACGCAGTCTTCGATCGCATCGCCGCGGAATACGGCGTGCCGCGTGGCGTCTTGCTGGCGTTCTGGGCCTTCGAGACGGATTTCGGTGCTGTCCAGGGAGACTACAACACGGTCAACGCCTTGATGACGCTCGCCCATGATTGTCGCCGGCCGGATCTCTTTCGCCCCCACGTTTTTGCGGCACTCGAGCTCTATGCCAACGACGATCTCGATCCCGATCGCACCACCGGCGCATGGGCAGGCGAAATCGGCATGGTCCAGATGCTCCCGGGCGACATCGTCGAAAACGGTGTCGATGGCGATGGCGACGGGCACGTGCGTCTGAAAACCTCCGCCGCCGATGCACTCACCTCCGGCGGCAACATGCTCAGGGCGCTCGGCTGGCGCGCGGGCGAACCCTGGCTGCAGGAGGTCATCGTGCCGGAGGGGTTCGATTGGTCACTGAGCGGGCTGAAGCCGGCCCGCCCCGTATCGGACTGGGTCGAGCTCGGTGTCCGTGGACGCAAGGGCACCTTGCCCGCCGACGCCCCCCCTGCGCGCCTTCTGGTGCCACAAGGGCGCTTCGGGCCCGCTTTTCTGGCCTATCCGAACTTCGACGTTTTCTTCGAGTGGAACCAGAGCTTCGTCTACGTCATGACAACGGCCTACTTCGCGACACGGCTCGAGGGTGCGGACGTGTTCCGCGCGGGTTCGCCCGAACCGGGGCTGTCGGGAGACGACCTCAAACGCCTGCAACGCGCCCTTGCGGAGCTTGGCCATGATGTGGGCGGCATCGACGGAATCCTTGGTGCAAGAACCCGACAGGCGATTCAGGCGGAGCAAGAGCGCCTCGGACTACCCGCCGACGCATGGCCCACCCGTGATCTTCTCACGCGGTTGTAGCTGGCGCAGCCAAAAGTCTTGACGCAAGACTTTTGGCAAATTCCTTCCTTCAAGGAATTTGCCCTCCGCACGCACGGAATGGACAGCCCTCTAGCAGCGAGCTACGTGCCACCGTCAATTGCAAAGGAGTTCGAATGACACCCCTGCGGATGGTATTTCTCGCCCTGGCCCTCTGGGGCACGGTGCATCCGATGTACTGGTTCGTGTCCTACATGCGCGAGACAGGCACCGGCCTCTCCGGGCTGATCGACGCGTGGTACGTGAACGCATCGACCACGGGCCTTGTCTGGGACCTCACGATCGCCGCCATCGCCTTGACTGTGTGGATTGCCGTCGAGGCCATCCAGCGCCGGGATTGGGTGTCTCTGATTGCGATCCCCACGATCTACTGTATTGGGGTCAGCTGCGGGCTGCCTCTCTACTTGTTCCTGCGCTCTCGCCCGAGCGCCTCCCGGAAGACCTGATGGATCACTTTCTGTATCAAGACGGGCATTTGCATGCCGAAGACGTGCCCCTTCGCGAGATTGCGGCGGCGGTTGGCACGCCCTTCTACTGCTATTCGCGGGCCACGCTTGAGCGGCACTTCGAGCTCTTCGACGAGGCGCTGGCCTGGGGAGATCACCTTGTCTGCTTCGCTGTGAAAGCAGCCTCCAACGTGGCCTTGCTGAAGGCACTCGGCACGCTTGGTGCGGGGATGGACGTTGTCTCCGTCGGGGAGTACCTGCGCGCGAAAGCCGCCGGTATCCCGGGAGATCGCATTGTCTTTTCCGGCGTCGGCAAGACCCGTGAGGAAATGCGCCTCGTCCTCGCAGGCGGTATTCGTCAGATCAACGTCGAGTCCGAGCCCGAGCTCCGTGCTCTTTCAGAGGTCGCCGCGTCGATGGGAGTGTCAGTCCCCATCACCCTGCGCGTCAATCCCGATGTCGATGCCAAGACCCATGAGAAGATCGCAACCGGGCGCAAGGAGGACAAGTTTGGCGTTCCGATCGCACAGGCGCGTGAGATCTACGCCATGGCCGCGCGCCTGCCGGGGCTCGAGGTTGTAGGGATCGACGTTCACATCGGATCCCAGCTTACGGATCTTGCGCCGTTCGAGGCCGCGTATGAGCGCGTCGCGGAGTTGACGGTGGCGCTCCGGGACGACGGTCATACGATCCGGCGGCTGGATCTCGGGGGCGGCCTCGGTATTCCGTACACCCGCTCGAACGCCGCGCCGCCGCTGCCCAGCGACTACGGTGCGCTTATCCAGCGGACCGTCGGCCACCTTGGATGCGAGATCGAGATCGAGCCTGGCCGTCTGATCGCCGGAAACGCCGGTGTTCTGGTCTCGGAGGTCATCTATCACAAGCCCGGCGAGGCCCGGTCTTTCCTGATCCTCGATGCGGCGATGAACGATCTCATCCGCCCCGCCATGTATGGGGCGCATCACGACATCGTCCCGCTCGTGGAGCCCGCACCCGGCGTCGAGATGACCGAGGTCGATATCGTCGGTCCGGTCTGCGAGTCCGGCGACACGTTTGCCAAGGCCAGGCCAATGCCGCCACTCGACAGCGGTGACCTCGTCGCCTTTCGATCCGCCGGTGCCTATGGCGCCGTGATGTCTTCCGAGTACAATTCCCGCCCTCTGATCCCGGAGGTCTTGGTCGATGGGCATCAATTCGCTGTCATTCGGGCACGCCCAACCTTTGACGAAATGATCGCGCGCGATACTATTCCAGAGTGGATGACCTAGGCGGCGACAAGCGAACGGCGCCCCATCAGCCCGGCCCCGTTGGCCCGGCTGCGGAAAGGAGCGAGATGACCGCCAACCGACCGCACGTGCCCGCCGGAGCGCCCGGTGCCCGCGTCGAGACCGATCGACCCGACATCGCCGAAGCCAGAGCGGACGCGCAGCGCCGGTTGATCCGCCCGCTGCGCCTGACCCGGCTTGGGCTTTTCGCGGAACGTCTGACGCGCGCGTTCTGGCCCGTCACGTCTGTGCTTCTGGTACTGGCGGCTGCGCTCTTCTTCGGCCTGCACGAGGGCGTCACGGCAGAGATCATATGGGCCGTGGGCCTCGGTGCTCTCGCTGCAACGCTTTGGCTCGGCTGGCGGGGGATCCGCGCGTTTCACTGGCCAAGCCGCGCCGATGCCGTCGAGCGGCTGGACGCAACACTCCCCGGCCGGCCCCTGCAGGCGCTAGACGACGTTCAGGCGATCGGCGCGGAGGATGAGGCTTCGGTCGCGGTCTGGGCGGCACATGTCCGCCGCATGGCCACCCGCGCGGTGGAGGCGGGCCCTGTCTCGCCGGACCTGCGCCTTTCGTCGCGCGATCCGTATGCGATGCGCTACGTTGCGCTGACGGCGTTCGTGGCGGCCTTGCTCTTTGGCTCGGTCTTCCGCGCCGCCAGCGTGACCGACGTTGCCACCCTCGGGGTGGGTCCAGCGATTGCCGCTGGCCCTGCTTGGGAAGGCTGGGTGGAGCCCCCCGCCCACACCGCAAAGCCGAGCCTCTATCTCAACGACATCGCGGCTGCCTCGCTCGAGGTCCCGCAAGGGAGCAGGATCTCACTGCGCCTCTATGGCGAGCTTGGGGCGCTGAGCGTCGAAGAGACAGTGTCCGGCCGCCCTGCGCCGGATCCGGCCGCCGCCCCGGAGCCTGCGCAGACCTTCGATGTCACGCAAGCCGGCACGCTCACCATCACCGGACCGGGCGGACGCGACTGGGACATCGCGGTTGTACCGGACAACGCGCCCGTCATTGCCTTTGATGGCGCAATGACCCGCGAGGCAGCCGGCCAGTTCAGCCAGCCCTACACTGCCCGGGACGACTATGGGGTAGTGTCCGGTCGGGGTGTTATCCGCCTCGACCTCGATGCCGTGGACCGGCGGCACGGGCTCGTGGACTCCCCCGACCCGCGCGACGTACTGGAGCTCGATCTGCCGATGCCGATAACAGGCGATCGTGCGGAGTTCTCCGAGGCCATCGTCGAGGATTTCTCGAAGCACCCGTGGTCGGGCCTGCCCGTTACCTTCGCGCTGACGGCCATCGATGCTCTCGGCAACGAGGGATATTCCGAGCCGCTGGAGCTTGCGTCTCTCCCCGGGCGGCGCTTTTTCGATCCCTTGGCCGCGTCACTCATCGAACAGCGCCGCGATCTGCTCTGGGCCCGGGCGAACGCGCCTCGTGTCGCGCAGGTCATCCGTGCGGTCTCGCACATCCCAGATGGCATCTTTCGCGACACCTCGATCTACCTCCAGCTGCGTTTTGCGCTGATGCGACTCGAATCTGCTTCTGCGGATGGAGAGATCAGCACGGAGATCCAGGACGAGATCGCAGAGGCACTCTGGGAAATCGCGTTGAACATCGAGGAGGGCGATCTCTCCGATGCCCTCGAACGGCTCCGCCGCGCGCAGGACAGACTGGCCGAGGCGATCCGCAACGGTGCCTCGGAGGAAGAGATCGCGGAGCTGATGCAGGAACTGCGCGAGGCGATGCAGGAATACATGAACCAGCTCGCGCGCCAGCAGGATCCCAACCAACAACAGCAGCAGCTTTCCGACAATGCGCAGGAGATGACCGGCGACCAGCTCCAGGAGATGCTGGACCGTTTGCAGCAGTTGATGGAAGAAGGCCGCACAGCCGAGGCCGAAGCGATGCTGGAGCAGCTGCGCCAGATGATGGAAAACATGCAGGTGACGCAGGGCCAGCCCGGTCAGGGTCAACCCAGCCCAGGTCAGCAGGCGATGGAAGGTCTGGCCGAGACCCTGCGCGAACAGCAGGACCTGTCAGACGAAGCGTTCCGCGACCTGCAGGAGCAGTTCAACCCCGGTCAGCAAGGGCAACAGGGGCAACAAGGGCAGCAGGGCCAGGGTCAGCAACCCGGTCAGGGACAGCAACCCGGGCAAGGCCAACAGCCGGGGCAAGGGCAGCAATTCGGGCAGGGCCAGCCCGGACAGGGACAACCGGGTCAGGGACAGGGCCAGATGCCCGGCGAAGGCCAGCCCGGCATGCCGTCGGCGGAGGACCTCGCGCAACGCCAGCGCGATCTGCGTCGTGAGCTCGATCGTCAGACCCAGAACCTGCCCGGCGCCGGCACCGAGGAGGGGGACGCCGCCCGCGACTCCCTTGGCCGCGCAGGCCGCGCGATGGACCGGGCCGAAGGGTCGCTGCGCGAAGATGACCTCGCGGGCGCCATCGACGAGCAGGCACAAGCCATGGAGGCCCTGCGCGAAGGGATGCGCAACCTCGGCGAAGCTCTTGCGCAGCAGCAGCAAGGTCAGGGCCAGCAAGGCGAGGCGGTCGGGCAAGCCAACCCGAACGGGCGGCGCGATCCCCTCGGTCGGGACGGCGGCAGCAACGGTACTCTCGGAACGCAGGAGAACCTGCTGCAGGGTGATGACGTCTACCGCCGTGCGCGGGACTTGCTGGACGAGATCCGCCGCCGGGCGGCCGAACAGGAACGGCCGGATGTCGAACTCGACTACCTCCGCCGGCTGCTCGACAGGTTCTGAAGTCGAAACGGGGCAATCCGGCGCCGCGGCGCCAAGGCCAAGGCCGGATAGCCGCGGCGGCTGAACGCCTTCCGGTCCAATCGCTCGACGGCGCAAGAACACCTGCGTCCACGCTGCGCGCCAAGCCGCAAGTCGGAGCAGAGCCCCCAAGCCCGTACCCGCTGGGGCGCCCCCAACAGAGGTCAACCAAGTGCCCGCACGCTGGTCGGAGCGGTCGCGGGTGGGCGGGTGGGGCGCCGCTTCGGGCAGCGTGCGGGCACGTGGGGCCCATTGTTGCTAGGAACGCGGTGCCGCCGCCCGGCGCAACCGGTCATTGATCGCCACACCGAGGCCGGTTTCGGGCACCGGTGCAACGGCGATCCCGTCCCCGTCCATTCCATCGAGAGCCCGCAGCGCCGCAAAGAGCCGGGCTGCAGCCTCCTCGAGATCCGCCCCCGGCGAAAGGTTCACTCCCCGGTGCGCCTCGACGTCCCCGAAGCCCAGCCAAAGCTCACCGGCGGCGGGAGATTCGGCATTCAGGCGCACCGGCTTGCCCGGCGCATAGTGCGACGCCAACTGGCCGGGGGCCGTCACCTGCGACGGGACAGGCGCCGCCTGCACCAAAGCGCGCCCCAGAACGGCCTCTAGCGCCTCGCCCGAAATGCCGCCGGGGCGCAACAACCGCACCTCCGGCCCACATTCGACAATCGTGCTTTCGAGCCCAACCGCGCAGGCCCCGCCATCCAGAACCGCCGCGATCCGCCCGTCCAATCCGTCGAGCACATGCTCCGCCGTCGTCGGGCTCACCCGGCCCGACGGGTTCGCCGAGGGCGCCGCGACCGGCCCTCCGAACGCCGCCAAGAGCGCCTGGGCAACCGGAGCATCCGGGACGCGCACGCCCACGGTATCGAGCCCCGCCGTCACCAGCTCGCCCAGCGGCATCCGCCCCCGCCGTGGCACCACGAGGGTGAGCGGGCCGGGCCAGAACGCACGAGCCAGCACCGCCGCCGGGCCCGAGATATCACCGATCTCGGCCGCCATCTCGTGGTTCGGAACATGCACGATCAAGGGATTGAACCGCGGCCGCTCCTTGGCTGCATAGATCCGGGCAACCGCCTCATCCCGGCGTGCATCCGCGCCAAGCCCGTAGACGGTCTCGGTCGGGAACGCGACCGTCTGGCCCGCCGCCAGGAGCACTGCGGCCCGCGCGATCCCCGCGTTGTCCGCAACCAGCCGCTCGGTTCCGCTTTCGCCTTGCATGCCGCTCCGGGAGTAGATTTCGTGACGCTGCGTCGTGCTTTAAGGCACGCCAGATCCAATCCTATGCTGCGGACGGCGAAGCTGCCAGCCATCGCCGCCGCAAAGAGGTTTCCGATGCCCTTCACACCGCCGCTTGCCGAGTTTCGCTTCATTCTCGACCATGTCGCGGAACTGGCGCCGCTCCAAGGCACCGACCGCTACGGCGAGACGACCGATGACGTTGTGCACGCGGTCCTTTCGGAAGCCGGGCGCCTGTGCGCCGAGGTGCTCGAGCCCGTCCGTCGCGCCGGCGACACTGCGCCGGCGCACCTCGAAAATGGCATCATCCGGACGGCGCCGGGCATGCGCACGGCCTATCGCACGATGGCCGAGGGCGGCTGGATCTGCGTTTCCGCTCCCACGTCGCATGGCGGGATGGGCCTGCCGATCACGCTACAAGCAGCGATCAGCGACATGATGGCAGCCGCCAATCTCGGGCTGCAAACCTGCACCGTCCTGTCCCAGGGCCAGATCGAGGCGATCGCGGCGCATGCCGCAGACACCCTGAAGGACACCTACCTGCCCAAGCTGATCTCGGGCGAATGGTCTGCGACGATGAACCTGACGGAACCGCAGGCAGGCTCCGACGTCGGCGCACTGTCAACCCGGGCCGTCCCGCAGGAGGATGGCACCTACCGCATCACGGGCACAAAGATCTACATCACCTACGGCGATAGCGACCTTGTCGATAACGTTGTGCACCTTGTCCTCGCGCGCCTGCCCGACGCCCCGGCCGGCACGAGGGGGATCAGCCTGTTTCTGGTGCCCAAGCGGCTGCCTGACGCCGATGGCACGCCCGGCGTGGGCAACGCCCTCAGCGTACGCAGTGTCGAGCACAAGATGGGCCTGCATGCGACCCCGACCTGCGTGATGGAATACGATGGTGCGACGGGCTGGCTGATCGGCGCCGAAGGCGGCGGGATGGCGGCCATGTTCACGATGATGAACAACGCGCGCCTTGGCGTGGCGACCCAGGGCGTCGGCACGGCCGAGGGCGCAACACAGGCAGCACTCGCATGGGCACTGGAGCGCAAGCAGGGAAAGACGCCCGTGGGAGACGGACGTGGGCCGATCGCCGATCATGCCGATGTCCGCCGCATGCTCGCGCAGATGCGGGCCGAGACCTTCGCCGCGCGGGCCATCTCTCTCTCCTGTGCGATCGCGATCGACATGGAGGAAGCGACGGGCGATCCGGGTTGGGCCGCGCGTGCCGCCCTCCTGACCCCGATTGCCAAGACCTACGCGACCGATATCGGCAACGAGGTGGCCAACATGGCGATCCAGGTCCATGGCGGCATGGGCTACGTCGAAGAGACCGGCATCGCGCAGTTCGCCCGCGATGTCCGGGTGTCCACCATCTACGAGGGCACGAACGGGATCCAGGCGATGGATCTTGTCGGGCGCAAGCTCGCCGATGGCGGAGACGCGGCGTTTCGGTTGCTCGAAGAAATTCAGACCGGCGCCGAGACCGCGCGTCTGGCGCACGACGCCCTTGCAGCGCAGGTCTGGCAGGCCGCGGAAGACCTGAGGGAAACGACGGAGTGGATGGTCGCCCACGCCCCGCAAGACCGGTTTGCCGGAGCCGTGCCCTTCCTGCGCGCCTTCGCCCGCGTGCTTGGCGCCCATTGCCATCTCAAGGCAGGATGCGCCGATCCGGCCCGGCTCCCGCTCGCCACGTTCCACATCGAGCGTTTGCTGCCGGAATACACCGGACTTCTTGCACAGGCGCGCGCGGGGGCGGAGTCACTCTACGACGTCACGACCGACGCACTCGCGGCAGCCTGATGCGATGACGCCGCCCGAGGACGCCACAGCGCCCGAGCGCGCCCCGATTGTCTATCCCTGGAGCGAGCCACCCGCGGAGGGCGACGCCCGAGAGGTCGCCGAGGGCGTGCTCTGGATGCGCCTGCCGCTGCCGATGGCGCTCGATCACGTCAATGTCTACGCGCTCCGCGACGAGGACGGCTGGACCATCGTCGACACCGGGTTCGACACGCGCCGCTCCCGCGCGATCTGGAAGGCGCTTCTGTCCGGGCCTCTGGCGGGCGCATCTGTGCGCCGGGTGCTCGTTACGCATCACCACCCCGATCACATCGGCCTTGCCGGATGGTTCCAGGCAGTCCACGGGGCAGAGCTGATCACAACGCGCACCGCATGGCTCTTTGCGCGCATGCTCACGCTCGATGCGCAGGATCGCCCCCCGGAAGAAACGGCCGCGTTCTGGCGGTCGGCGGGTATGGCCCCCGAGATCCTGGATCAGCGCCTTGCGGAGCGGCCCTTCAACTTTGCCGATTGCGTCGCGCCCCTGCCGCTCGGCTTCACCCGGATCGGCGAAGGCGACGCCATCACACTTGCCGGGCGCGCGTGGCAAGTGCACCTGGGCAGCGGCCACGCCCCCGATCACGCCACTCTCTGGTCGGCGGACGGCACGCTGGTCATAGGGGGCGACCAGCTCCTGCCCTCGATCTCGCCGAATCTCGGGGTCTATGCCACCGAGCCGGAGGCCGATCCGGTGGCGGAATGGCTTGCCTCCTGTGCCCGATTCGCCAGCATTGCACGCGAAAGCCAGCTTGTCCTGCCTGGCCACAAGCTGCCCTTCACCGGGTTGCCCGCACGCCTGCGCCAGCTCGCAGACAACCACCACGGCGCGCTCGATCGCCTGCGCTCGTGGCTGCGCGACGCGCCACGAACGGCCCACGAGTGCTTCCAGCCACTCTTTCGGCGCGAAATCGGCGGCGGGGAGTACGGCCTCGCACTTGTCGAGGCGGTGGCCCATCTCAACCACCTCCACCACGCCGGTGAGGCAACCCGCACGCGCCGGGACGATGGCGCCTGGGTCTATCACCTCGCGGCATCGTGACGCTTGGGCGCTCCTGCGCCCATATTGCGCGGCGCCAGTGGCTTAACACCTCCCTCTGGCTGAGCTAACACGGGTCAAACGACGGGACAGGAGGCACGACATGGCCGACAGCAAATACGAAACCGGCAAGATGGACATCACCGCGCAGGAAAAGACGTTTGCCGGGTTCATCAAGTTTGCCACGAACACGTCAATCGGGATCATAATCTTTCTGATCTTCCTCTACCTCGTCGCCGGCTGAGCCGAATGCTCCAGACGCGTCGCGCCCTTCTGGGCCGTCTAGCCGCTGCAACTGTCTTGCCCGGCGCGGTTGTCGGGTGCGCGCAGGAATCCGTCTTTGCGTCCGACGAGGAGGTGTCGCGCGCGGTCTATCGCCACGACGGTCCGCCTGCCGTCATGCTCTTCACGATGATCAACAACCGGTCCGAGGAAGGCGCGCATTCCGGGCTGATGGTCAACGGATCCCAGCGGGTGATCTTCGACCCGGCAGGCAGCTTCAACCATCCGCAGTTGCCAGAGCGTAATGATGTCTTCTATGGCATCACCCCTGCCGCGCTCGACTTCTACATCGACTACCACGCCCGTATCACCTTCCGCGTGCGTACAAACGAGGTCCAGATCTCGGCAGCCTCGGCCGAACGGGCTCTCGCCCTCGTGCAGCAGGCCGGCCCGGTGGGGCCCGCGCGCTGCAACATCGCCATTGTCGAAGTGTTGCGGACGCTGCCGGAGTTTCAGGATATTCCGGGGTCCTGGTTTCCGATCAAGACCATGAACTACTTCGAAGGTCGGCCAGACGTGCGCACGGCGCTCTACGAGGACGACAGCCCCGACAATCGCGGCGATCTCATGCGCGCACCCGCCGTGCGCTAAAGCCCGCGCCTCCAACCCGGCCCTCCCCGATCCTCCACCGATCGCGTATTCCGCTGAGCGATGCGGGCCGCGAGAGCTTCCTCTCGCATCAGACATCGGGGCGATCAGAGCAGCGCTTGCAACGCGAGGAGCGTGCCCATCCCAGCGAGGATCGAGGCCACCATGTTGCGCGTCCACAATCCCACCACGATGCAGGCCGCCACGGCGGACAGGCGCGCTGGATCGGGCTGCCCCCCGGTCGCTTCAGGCCAGAGCACAAGGGGCGCGATCAGCGCAGGAATAACGGCGACAGGCGTGTAGCGCAGATGGCGCAGGACCCAAGCAGGCAGCTCACGGTCTCCAATCAGACCAAGAAAAGAGAACCGGATCAGCCACGTGCCGATCCCGAGCGCTACGATGATCCCCCAGATCGCAGCATCCGACCAGCCCGTCATACCTTTGCCTCTTGGCGCAGCGGCCGTGCCCAGCCGCGCCGCTCGATTTCTGCCCCGACAACCATTGCGATCATGGCAGCGGGAAGGAGGCCCAAGCTGTAGGGCAGCCCCGAGAACGCCAATCCGAGCACCACCGCGGTGACCGCAGCCGCCACATGCGCGAGTGTCCGCAACGCTGGCACGACAATGGCGAGAAACGTGATAGGCACCGCGAAATCGAGCGCCAGCGCCTCGGGGATCTCGCGCCCGACCAGGGCACCGAGCAGCGTGCCGATATACCATCCCGGCGCGACGAGGAGCATCGTCCCAAAGAAGTAGCGCACCCGCTCACCAAGCGGCATCTCTGGCGCGCTTTCGAACTGGGCAAGCGATTGCGCGTAGGAGTTGTCCACGACAAGGTATGCCGCGAAGGCCCGCTGCCACAGCGGCGCGGCGCCAAGCCAGGGTGCGAGCGAGGCCGAATACATCGCCATCCGCAAGTTGACCGCGAGCGCCGAGATCAGAACGATGACAGTCGGCGCCTGATCGGCCATGAGCTGCAGCGCCGTAAGCTGGGCGGCACCGGCAATCACCAGCACGGAAAATCCCATCACTTCGGCCACACTCAGGCCAGCCTCTGTCGCCACGACGCCGAACAGGAACGAGAACGGCCCCAGCGCCAGCAAAAACGGCGCCGATCCGCGTGCACCGCGCAGGATCGCAGACGAAGAGGTGGCAGACGACATGAGGCCTTCCTAAGTACCGCCGTGCGCGGTAGCGGCAAGTGACCCCTGATGCAAGCACACGGCCCTTCGGATCCATCGTCACCCACCAGGATTGTCCCCGGGTTTCCGGACGAGGCGCGCGACGAGGTCGCCCGACTGTTCTGGAACGCCTTCTCCAACAAGCTCGGACCGCTCTTGCACCCGGAGCGACGCGCACTGGATTTCATCGGCAGCGCCCTGCGGCCCGAGTTCGCGTATTGCGCGCTCGATGAGACGGGCGGCATTCTTGGTGTCGTGGGCTTCAAGACGGAGCGCGGCGGCCTTGTCAGCGCCGGGTTTCGCGACGTGGTCCGCGCCTACGGATGGGCGGGTGCTCTCTGGCGCGCGCCGCTACTCGACTTGCTCGAACGCCCGCTCGCGCCTGGACAGCTCCTGCTGGACGGGATTTTTGTCGCCGATCACGCCCGCGGCCAAGGGGTCGGCACCGCGCTGATCGCCCACGTGATCGCGGAGGCCGGCGCGCGCGGTTGCACCGAGGTGGGGCTCGATGTGATCGACACCAACCCGCGCGCCGAGGCACTCTACCGCCGCCTCGGTTTCACGCCCGAGGGTGTCGAAAAGCTCGGCCCGCTCCGGCATCTCTTCGGGTTTCGCTCGTCGACGAAGATGATCTACCGGATCGAGGCATAGGCGCCTCTCTCGGCATCTTGTCTCAATCGAAGGTGCCCGCAACACGCCCCAGCAACATGAACGCCCGCGCGGTGCGGGTATCGGCTAGGGCCACGATCTCGGAATCCGAAGCGCGGGGCTCGAACTCCGCAATGGTATGATCGAACTTGCGCAAGAAGTGATGCGCGACATCCCGAAAGACGGGATCCTGCCGCATCCGCCCGGCTGCCAGCGTCAGCGACGAGCGGTCGCGAATGCCGCCCAGCGCGGCAATGCCCTTGCCGCGCTCGCCCTGCGCGAACCGTCGCCACACTTCGGGGCGTGCGAGGTCGGGCGCGAGGTCGTCCATGTAGATCCCGTCCTCTGCGAGAAGCGTCAGCACATCCTGAGAGGACCGGACGAGACCCGCGCTGAAGTGATCCTTCAGCGCCAATCGCAGGGCATGAAAGCCCTGTGTATCGCGCTCGTCCTCCGGAAAGTTCAGCGCTCGGACGAATTCGGTGTTCGGGATCGGCTCGGTGGGCCGCGGCGGAGCCGGGTCGAGCGCGAGCTGCGGCTGCGCCACCTCCGAGGTCTTCGGCGCAGCTGCCGGTGCAGGCCGCTGCGCACGCGCAGGCGTCCCCAACGGCGCCGCGCGCCCCAAGGCGCCCCCCTGCTGGGCCAGACGCGCCAGCGCCGCTTCAGCCTGCCGCTGGGCGCGCGCGATCTCCTCCAGCTTGGCCTCGACGGGCGCCCGAACGCCCGACCCCGGTGCCTGCGCCTGCGCAATCGCCGAGGCCCGCAGCGCATCAACAGCGGCCGTCAGGCGTGCGCTCTCCTCGCGCATCGTTCGTGCGGCGCGCGCCATCAGCGCCGCCATCCAGATCACCGCCACGGGCAAAACCACGGCCACCAACGACAGCACGCTGGCACCGCCGGCCGCACCCGGCACAAAGAGCCAGAACGCCGCGGCACTCAAAAGCCATACAGCCGTGAGGCCAAGCGCGATGGCGCTGGCCGGATCCAGCGTAGCCTCCTGCGCTCGCGGCCGGGGCGCGGACACCGTTGCATCACTCGACATGGAAGGCTCGGTCATTCAAGGCACTCGCCGCTGCTGCTGCTGGCGCGACCCTATCGGTCAGACATAGGTGACGCTCAACACCTCATAGCCCTTTTCGCCACCCGGCGTCTTCACCTCGACACTATCGCCCTCTTCCTTGCCGATGAGCGCCCGTGCGATCGGCGAACGTACGTTCAAGAGCCCCCTCTCCAGATCCGCCTCCGGCTCGCCGACGATCTGGTAGGTCTTTTCCTCGTCGGTATCCTCATCGACGATTCGCACCGTAGCGCCAAACTTGATCGGCCCCGAAAGCTTCGCCGGATCGATAACGTCGGCCCGGCTCAAGAGGCCCTCCAACTCCTTGATGCGCCCCTCGATGAAGCTCTGCTTCTCGCGCGCGGAATGGTATTCGGCGTTCTCGCTCAGATCGCCATGCTCGCGCGCCTCCGCGATCGCCCGGATAATTGCCGGCCGCTCAACGGATTTCAGGGTCTTCAGTTCACCCTCGAGCGCGCTCGCGCCCGCTCGGGTTATCGGGATCTTGTCCATTGTCAGCGCTCATCTCGGTCACGTCTGAGCAACGTGCGGACGCGCGGCGGCGTGTGCAAGTCAAAATCCTCGCAAAAACTCCACACCGCGCGCCAGACGCGCTCAAGCCCGGCTTCATTGTGCTCCAAATATCCTCGCCGAAGGCGAAAACCGCCGCGCAGCGGCCGCCAGCCTTGCCACACCACGCAGCGTAGTGATTGACGCCGCCCGGCGCTGTCCAGTATCGAGCCGCGGATTATTTCCCATCCGGGGATCCGCAAGAGCCGCGGCAGGACCAACAGGACAGGCAGACACATGAGCGACGCAACGCGCGAAACGATGCAGTATGACGTGGTGATCGTGGGGGCCGGCCCGGCTGGCCTCTCCGCCGCCATCCGCCTCAAGCAGATCGACCCCGGGCTCGAGGTCGTCGTCCTCGAAAAGGGCTCCGAGGTCGGGGCGCACATCCTTTCGGGCGCCGTGCTCGATCCCGTTGGCCTGACGCAGCTCATCCCGGACTGGAAGGAAAAGGGCGCGCCCGTCACCGTCCCGGTCACGGAGGACAACTTCTACGTCATCGGCGAGGCCGGGCAAATGCGCCTGCCGAACTGGATGATGCCGCCGCTCATGAGCAACCACGGCAACTATATCGTCTCGATGGGCAATGTCTGCCGCTGGATGGCCGAACAGGCCGAGGCGCTCGGCGTCGAGATTTTCCCCGGAATGTCCTGTTCCGAAGTCGTCTACGCCGAGGACGGCAGCGTGAAAGGCGTCGTCGCGGGCGAGTTCGGCAAGCAGGCCGACGGCACCCCCGGCCCGGCCTACGAGCCGGGCATGGAGCTTCACGGCAAGTACGTCATGCTGGCCGAGGGCGTGCGCGGCTCGCTCACCAAGGAGGTGATGGCAAACTTCGACCTCTCCAAGGGCCGCGATCCGCAGAAGTTCGGCTTGGGCATGAAGGAAATCTGGGAGATCGACCCCGCCAAGCACCGCGAAGGCAGTGTGACCCACACGATGGGCTGGCCCCTGGGCGGCAACGCCGGCGGAGGTTCCTTCATCTACCACCTTGATAACAATCAGGTCTATGTCGGATTCGTGGTCCATCTGAACTACGAGAACCCGCATGTCTTCCCCTACATGGAGTTCCAGCGCTTCAAGCACCACCCGATGGTGGCCGAGCTCCTGAAAGGCGGAAAGCGCGTGGCCTACGGCGCCCGCGCCATCGCCGAGGGCGGCTGGCAATCCATGCCCAAGGCCGTCGCGCCGGGTGTGGCGCTTCTTGGCTGTGGCGTCGGCCTCGTGAACGTGCCGCGCATCAAGGGCAACCACAACGCGATGCTCTCCGGGATCGAAGCCGCCGAAGCGGCCGCCGCGGCCATTGCCGAAGGACGCGCCAGCGACGAGCTGACGGCCTACGAAAAATTCCTGCGCAAGAGCGGCCCCATCGCGGAGGATCTCAAGCCCGTCCGCAACGTCAAACCGCTCTGGTCGAAGTTCGGTCTCCTCGGTGGCGTCATTCTCGGCGGGATCGACATGTGGACAAGCACCCTCACCGGATGGAATCCGTTTGGCACCATGCGCCACGACAAGACCGACGCCGCGGCGACCGGCCTTGCCCGGAATTTCAAGCCGATCGACTATCCCAAGCCCGATGGCACATTGTCGTTCGATCGCCTGACGAACGTTTCGTTCTCGATGACGAACCACGAGGAAAGCCAGCCCGCACACCTCACGCTGAAAGACGCGGGTGTCCCGGTGGAAATCAACCTGCCGAAATACGCTGGCCCCTCGGCCCGCTACTGCCCGGCCGGTGTCTACGAGTTTGTCGAGGAAGAGGGCAAGGACACCCGCTTCGTCATCAACTTCCAGAACTGCGTGCACTGCAAGACCTGCGACATCAAGGATCCCAGCCAGAACATCGTCTGGACCGTCCCGCAGGGTGGCGACGGGCCCAACTACCCGAACATGTGAACGGGCGCGGGGCGCACAGAGCTGGTCAAAAGGCTGTCAGCGGCGTCTGGGCGGTTGCCGCAGCGCCGCTGCAGCCCTAGGCTCCCGGGAACTCTCACATCCCGAGGTGTCCTTTGCGCCAGTTTGCCCGTCCTGCCGTTTTCGCACTGAGCACCGCGCTCATCCTCGCGGTCGCCCAGCCGTTGCACGCCCAGGAGCGTGGTCTCTCAGGCCCGTACCTGGCCGCACGCACGGCGATTGCCGCGCACGATTACGACGCGGCGGCGCGCTTCTACGCCCGTGCCCTGATCCGCGATGGCCGCAATCCCGACCTTCTGCAAAACGCGATCGTCGCGCAGATGGCACTCGGCAAATTGGCGCGCGCCGAACCGATCGCGCGCACGCTGCGCGATGTCGGCACGGACAGCCAGATCGCAAATCTGGTGATGATGAGCGACCAGATCGCGCGCGAAGACTGGGACGCTGTCTTGCAAGACATCGAGGCGGGGCGCTCTGTCGGCCCCCTCGTCGACGGCCTTGTGGAGGCCTGGGCCGAGCTTGGCGCCGGAGATGCGCAGGCCGCCGAAGCGGTCTTTGATCGTGTCACGGAAGAAACCGGGCTCGGAGCGTTCGGTCTCTATCACAAAGCGCTCGCCCGCGCTGTGACCGGGGATTACGCCGGCGCGCACGAAATCATCGCCGGAACAGACGGTGTACCCCTGCGCCTGACGCGGCGCGGTATTGTCGCCCATGCGCAGATCCTCAGCCAGCTTGGGCGCAACGACGACGCCCTCGGCCTGATCGCGGAATACTTCGGAACGAACCTGACGCCGCGCCTGACCGAACTCAGCGAGGTCTTGCGGGCTGGTGAGACTGCACCGTTCACGCTGATCGAAGACGCGCGCGCTGGCGCGGCAGAGGTGTTCTTCACCGTTGCCGGCGCATTGCGCGGCGAAGCCTCCGAGAGCTACACGCTGCTCTACGCACGCGCCACGCAGGCCATCCAGCCAGACCACACGGATGCGATCCTGCTCAGCGCCGGCTTGCTGGACTCGCTGGAGCAATACGAACTCGCGACCGAAGCATATAACGACGTCCCACGCGATGACCCCGCCTACCACATCGCTGCCCTCGGACGGGCCGAGGCGATGCGGCAGGCCGACAAGGACGAAGCCGCCATCGAAGCGTTGGAGCAGCTCGCAGAAACGCATGGGGATCAATCCATCGTGCACACCACGCTCGGTGATACGCTGCGCCAGATGGAGCGGTTCAACGCGGCGACCGAAGCCTATGACCGGTCCATTGCGCTCTTCGAGAACGACAGCAGCGAACAGTGGATCGTCTATTTCGCCCGCGGCATCACCCATGAGCGCGAAGACCGCTGGGAACAGGCCGAGGCCGACTTCCGCAAGGCGCTCGAGCTGAACCCGGGGCAGCCTTCGGTGCTGAATTACCTCGGATATTCCTTCATCGAAATGCGCACCAATCTCGACGAAGCGATGAATATGATCCGCGAGGCCGTCGCGGCGCGCCCCGACAGCGGGCACATCGTCGATTCCCTCGGGTGGGGCCTTTATCGTCTCGGGCAGTATGAAGAGGCCGTCGTTCATATGGAGCGCGCCGCCGAGTTGCTGCCTGTCGACCCGATCATCAACGACCACCTCGGTGATGTTTACTGGGCGGTTGGCCGCCAGACAGAGGCCCAGTTCCAGTGGCACCGGGCACTCTCTTTTGAGCCCGAGGAGGAAGAAGCCGAGCGCATCCGCCGCAAGCTGGAGGTCGGGCTGGACCAGGTCCTGGAGGAGGAAGGCGCCGACCCTCTCGAAGTGGCAGGCGACGAGGGCTGATCCGGGCCATGCGGAGCTCTGCCAGAGGCAGCATCGACCGGAGCGGCGGGAAGAGCGCCGCACGACCCTCGGAGAACCGTCCGAAAAGAGCGCACCCCTAAGTGCGCTATATCCGCGTTTTCGCGCCTGCCAAGATCAACCTGACGCTGCACATCACCGGGCAACGGGCCGATGGCTACCACGAGCTCGACAGCCTCGTGACCTTTGCCCCGGTGGGGGACACGCTGCTGCTGTCGCCAGCGGGTGTGTCTTCGCTCACCGTCGAGGGGCCCGAGGCGGCTGGCGTTCCGGCAGATATGGACAACCTCGCGCTCCGTGCCGCAATGATCACGCTAGGAGCCGATGGCGCCGCAGCGATCACCCTCGACAAGCGCCTGCCCGCGTCCTCCGGGATAGGCGGCGGTTCGTCGGACGCGGCCGCCGCGATTCGCGCGGCCCTGCTGCTCCTCGACGCAGACCTGCAAGACCTGCTGGCGCGGGGCGATGCCACCCAATTCGACCGGTTTCGCCCGGTAAAGGCGCTCGGGGCCGACGTGCCCATGTGCCTGTGGCCGAGGCCATTGCGGGCCCGTGGCATCGGCGAAGAGCTGTCATTGCTCAGGCTCCCGCCGCTGCCAGCGGTTCTGGTCAACCCGCGCGTGGCCGTCTCGACCCCCGAGGTCTTTCGCGCGCTCACGAGCCGCGACAACCCGCCGATGCCGGATCCGCTGCCCGAGTTTGCCGATGCCGCCGCGCTGATTGCGTGGCTTGCCACCCAGCGCAACGACATGGAAGCGGCCGCGCGCGGTATTGCGCCCCAGATCGGCGCCGTTCTGGAGACACTTGCCACGACCGAAGGGTGCGGGCTTGCGCGCATGTCTGGCTCCGGCGCCACTTGCTTTGGCCTCTTTGAGGACGTGGAGGCCGCACAGGTTGCTGCGGCGCAGATCGGGCGGGACAATCCGCAATGGTGGGTTGCTGGCGGCGTTCTTGGAGACCAAACCGAAAGGTCATTCCCCAAGGAGCAGGAGAAAAGCACCTGAGCGCGGGCACGCCTCTTCGATAGAGCGCACGGGGCAAACAGGCGCAACTCACGCTCGGGAGGGACGCTTCGATGCTACCTGGGTGCCCTAGGGCGACCGTCAGTTGATTCGCGCGACCACGTAGTCAGCCAGGTCGATCAGCAGATCGCGCATCTCTCCGGCGGGAACACTTCCGAGCGCCGCTTTGGCACGATCCGCGTAAGCAAGGGCCGCCTCGCGCGTCTCCGCAAAGGCGCCATGCTTTTCCAGCAACGAGAGCGCGTGCGCGAGGTCCGCCTCTTCCTGCCGTCCCTTCTCGATCGTGCGGGACCAGAACGCGCGCTCCTCAGCGTCCGCTGCTGCAACTGCCTTGATCAGCGGCAGCGTCAGTTTGCGCTCGCGGAAATCGTCGCCGACGTTCTTGCCGGTCGAGCTAGCGTCGCCCTCGTAGTCGAGCAGGTCGTCCACGATCTGGAAGCTGACGCCCAGCGCATCGCCATAGGTGCGCAGCGCGGTCGACACAGACTCCGGCTGACCCGCGATCACGCCACCAACCTCGCAGGCGGCCGCAAAGAGCGCGGCTGTCTTGCCCCGCACCACCTGCAGGTAGATGTCCTCGGTCGTCGCGAGGTTCTGCGCTGCGGTGAGCTGAAGCACTTCGCCTTCGGCAATCGTGGCGGACGCGTTGGAGAGGATGCCCAGCACTGCGATCTGATCCGTCTCGACCATCAGTTGGAAGGCCCGCGCAAAGAGGTAATCGCCGACCAGAACCGAAGACTTGTTGTCCCACAACAGGTTGGCCGTGGGCCGCCCACGCCGCTGGCCGCTCTCATCTACAACGTCGTCGTGCAGCAGCGTGGCGGTGTGGATGAACTCCACCGTCGCCGCCAGCCGGACGTGATTGTCGCCCTCATAGCCGCAGAGCTGCGCGCAGGCGAGCGTCAGCATCGGGCGCAGACGCTTGCCGCCGGCCTCGATCAGGTGTGCCGACACTTCCGGGATGCGCGGCGCATGCTTGCTGGCCATGCGCTCGCGGATCAGGACGTTCACCGCCTCCATCTCGGGCGCAAGCAGAAGCGACAGGCGCTCATGCGGCTTGGTGGCGGCCTCCGGCTGAAGGGCAGTGTCGACCATGTGAAAGACGCTCCTCGACAAGGCGCAGCGCGGCGCTTACCTCGATCATATGAAAGAGCTATTGCGCACAAACGATCCGACAATGACCGCGTACGCCAAGGCCCTGCTCGACGGCGAGGGGATAGACTACTTCGAGATGGACGTCCATATGAGCGTCCTCGAAGGTTCGATCGGAATCCTCCCCCGGCGGCTGATGGTGCGCGACCGCGATCTCTTCATGGCGCGCGTCGTGATGCGCGACAACGACATCCCCATCACAGAAGACAGATGACGGCGGCTGATGCGCCCCACCCGGCCGATGCGTCCCGCCTTTCGCCGAGGCAAGACAGGGCATCCGAGTGGAACGCATCGCAAGGAGGTGCGCCGCCAACGCGCCGGGGCCCGACGCGCGACAGGTTTCTCGGCGGTCGCCTGACGCTCTGGCAACCCCGCGACGGGTATCGGGCAGGCATCGATGCCGTGCTGCTCGCCGCCGCTTGCCCGGCCAAGCCGGGGCAAAGCGTTCTGGAGCTGGGGTGCGGTGCGGGCACAGCCGCGCTCTGCCTCGCGGCACGTGTGCCCGACCTCGCCCTGACCGGTGTGGAACGGGAGCCACGCATGGTGGGCTTCGCGCGGTGCAACGCCGCCCTTTCCGGCAGCGCGTTCCGCGTTGTCGAGGCCGATATCGCAGCCCTGCCCCGCGCCCTGCGCCAGAGGCGTTTCGATCATGTGATCGCCAATCCGCCCTACTTCCTGCGCGGCGCCACCGCAGCGTCGCCAGACCCGCTCCGGGAAGGTGCGATGGGCGAAGAAACACCGCTCAGCACGTGGATAGAGGCCGCCGCCCGCCGTCTTGCGCCCAAGGGCAGGCTGACGCTGATCCAGCGGGCCGAGCGCCTCGATGACGTGCTCGCAGCCGCGCGCACGCACCTCGGCAGCCTCGAAATCCTGCCACTTGCGCCGCGATCCGACCGGCCCGCGCGATTTGTCCTATTGAGGGCCGTCAAGAGCGGACGCGCCCAACTGATTCTGCACGCGCCGATCGTCCTGCACCGGGGGATGCGCCACGAGCAGGACGGAGACGACTATACGCCGGAAATTTCAGCGGTCCTGCGGGAGGGAAAATCTCTCCGGGGCTTCGCGGGTTAACGCATTGTCAACTTTTTCGCACCCTCATGGTTGTACGTAGAACGTGACAGACTCGAAAAAACGTGCTGCACTTCTCCGTACGTAAAAACCAGAGAGGAGATGTCGATGTCCGTCAGCGCCCATGTCCAGGAACTCCGTAAGAAGCACGCGCACCTGTCCGCCGAGGTGGAAGAAGCGCAGCGCAATCCCGGGGCGGACCAGCTGCAGATCGCGACACTTAAGAAGCAGAAGCTCCGACTTAAAGAGGAAATATCACGCCTCTCGCCGCATTAGGCCAACTTCCGGCCTACAGGCTGCGGGGGACGGGTCTCGCCCCCCGCTTACTTCTGCTTTTCCCCCATTTCCCCCGCACGTTGCCCCGGTCCCCGGCGCGGCATGCATCCTCGAAGGCAACACCCGCCCCCGGTGTTGGCCCGAGCGCCTCGGATGCGCTATACACCCCCCGATCCGCGCGATAGATCCGAAACCGCACGAGTTGAGCGACGGATCGCGATGGACAGCCCCTCACCTTCCGCTGCGGGTGGTCCGCTGCCAGCAGGCCCTGTCGCCTACCTGACGGGCCAATACCCGCGCGCATCGCATACCTTCATCCTGCGCGAAGTGGCCGCGCTCAGGCGCCTTGGGCTCGACATCCGCACCTGCTCGGTCCGCAAGGAACCCGCCGAAGAGTTGATCGGGCCCGAGGAAGTCGCCGAACAGGCGCAGACGTTTCACATCCTGTCGGCCGCCAAGAACCCATTCCGGCTACTATCGGACCACGTGGCCGCCTGCCTGCGCGCACCCGGGGCCTACGCCGAGGCCTTCGCGCTGGCCCTGCGGACAGGGCGGCCCGGCCTCACGGGCACGTTCAAGCAGATGGTCTATTTCGCGGAGGCAGCGATCCTTGCGCGCCATCTCGCCCGGGAAGGCGTGGTGCACCTGCACAACCATTTCGCCGACAGCAGCGCAAATCTCGCGATGATCACCGCCTGCATGGCGCGCATTCCCTTCAGCTTCACGCTGCATGGCCCGGCAGAGCTTTTCGAACCCCAAAGCTGGGCGATCGGCACGAAAGTTGCCCGCGCGGCTTTCACCGTCTGTATCAGCGACTTCGCCCGCAGCCAGGCGATGCTCTTTTCCGACAGAGCCCATTGGCCGAGGCTGCAAATCGTCCATTGCGGGGTGGAGCTCGATCGCTACACGCAAACGCCCGCGGTGAAGCGAGAAGGTCTGTCGCTTCTCTTTGTCGGGCGGCTGACGGCGATCAAGGGCGTCTTCGTTCTGCTCGACGCGCTGGAGAACGTCGCCGAGACGGGTGCGCGCCTCACCCTGATCGGGGACGGGCCGGATCGTGCCGCGCTCGAAGCCGAGACGCGTCGGCGCGGGCTCGACGTTGCGTTTCTCGGCTATCGCAGCCAGGCGGAGGTGGCCGCCGCGCTCCGCGACGCGGATGCGCTGGTTCTGCCGAGCTTTGCCGAAGGGGTTCCGGTCGTGCTGATGGAGGCGATGGCAAGCGGGCGCCCGGTGATTGCCACGCAGGTTGGCGGTGTGTCCGAGCTTGTCACACCGAAGGCCGGCATCCTCGTTGCCCCCGGCAACAGCGAGGCCCTCGCCAGCGCCATTCGCAGCCTCGCCGAGAGCCCGCCCGCGCAACGCACCGCCATGGGAGAGGCCGGGCGGGACAGGGTCGCAACCGACTTCGACGTCGACCACGAAGCCCGCCGCCTCGCAACGCTCTTCGCGCAAGGGCCTGGCTGAGATGTGTGGGATCACGGGCTTTCTGTGGCGCGGCAGCATCGGCGCTTCCCCCGAAGCGTGTGCCGCCAGCATGGCCGACGCCATCGCCCATCGCGGGCCCGATTCGCACGGCGTGTGGGCTGACCGGGGCGCAGGCATCGCCTTCGGCCACAGGCGGCTCGCGATCGTCGATCTGTCGCCCGCCGGACACCAGCCGATGGCATCTCCGAGCGGGCGCTACGTGCTGTGCTACAACGGCGAGATCTACAATCACACCGACCTGCGCGCCGAGCTCGAAGCCGCGTCGGCTATGCCTGCGTGGCACGGCACGTCCGACACCGAGACGCTCGCCACGGCGTTCGACACCTGGGGCATTCGCGCCACCCTCGCGCGCGCCGCAGGCATGTTTGCCATCGCTGTCTGGGACAAGCGGACCCGGACCCTCATCCTCGCCCGGGATCGCTTTGGTGAGAAGCCGCTCTACTATGGCTGGCAGGAACGGGACGGGCACAGGGCTTTCCTGTTCGGCTCAGAGCTCCGCGCGTTGCGGCGTCATCCGGCCTTCGCGGGAGAGATCGCGCGGGAGGAGCTCGTCCACTATGCCCGCCATGGCTACGTTCGGGGCGGACACAGTATCTTTCGCGGAATCCGCCAGGTGCGCCCCGGTGAGATCCTGACGCTGGCGGCAGAAGCCGACGCACCGCAGAGCGAGACCTACTGGGATGCCGCCACTCAAGCCCTGCACGGCGCCACGGAGACGCCGTTTCGCGGCAGCGACGCGGACGCGCTCGCCGAGCTCGAAACCCTCGCTGACAGGGCGGTGCGCCGCCAAATGATGTCCGACGTGCCGCTTGGTGCGTTTCTTTCCGGCGGGATCGATTCTTCGACTGTGGTCGCACTGATGCAGCGGCACGCCACGCAGCCGGTGCACACGTTTTCCATCGGGTTTCACGAAGCCCGCTACGACGAGGCCGCCCATGCGCGCGCCGTGGCCGAGGCCCTCGGAACGGTTCATACGGATCTCTATGTCGGCGCCGACGAGCTGTTGGCGGTGGTTCCGAAGCTGCCCGAGATTTACGACGAGCCCTTCGCCGACAGCTCGCAGATCCCCACGTTTCTCGTGTCGCAGCTGGCCCGCCGGGATGTGACGGTGGCTCTGTCCGGCGACGGCGGAGACGAGCTCTTCGGCGGCTATGACCGATACGCGAAAGGCGCACGCCTCTACCACGCCATGTCCATAGTTCCTGCCCCGATCCGGCGGGCGGGAGCGGGCGTATTGGGTGCGCTGCCGCGAGGTGTGCTCGATACGGTCCTTGGGCCCGTTCGCCGGGTGCCACAGGGCAAGGAGCCCAATGGCCAGTGGGCCCTTCGCATGCTGGACTACGCTGCCAGTGCCGACATCGATGCGCTGCATCTCAAGCTCGCGGCCCAGACCCGCGAGGCGGCAGCCCTTGTCGCCTCCGGATCAGACGCGCCTTATGCCTTGCGTGGCGCGTCGCCACGCGGAGACGGGCTGACACCGGCGCAGCGCATGATGCAGCTCGATACGGTGAGCTACCTGCCCGGGTACATCCTGACGAAGGTCGACCGCGCCTCGATGGCGGTGTCTCTGGAATCGCGTGCGCCGTTGCTCGACCCATCGATCGCAGAGTTCGCATTCTCCCTGCCCGAGCCCATGAAACTGCGTGGGGGCGTTTCGAAGTGGCTTCTGCGAGAGCTGTGCTACAGCCTTGTGCCGCGCGCCCTCGTCGATCGCCCGAAAATGGGCTTCGAGGTGCCGACGGGCCTGTGGCTGCGCGGCCCGCTGAAGGACTGGGCAGGAGATACCCTCGCACCGGACAGGATCCGCGCCGATGGCTGGTTCGACGCGGACGCCGTCACGCGCCTGTGGAACGAGCACCGCTCGGGCACCTGTAACCATGGCTTGGGATTGTGGCAGATCCTGATGTTCCAGGCATGGCACACCGCGTGGCAGGAGCCGGTGGCCCCCGCTCCTTGAGCGGCGCATACGGGCGAAGCGCCCCGGCCTACCGACGTTTGAGCGCAGACACCGACAGATCGCACGATGCGCGCATGTTGCCACGAGCAAGTGGCGCGCGGTCCTCAAGGACAGGCTTGGCCCTTTAGCTGGTGCGGGTCTTGCGCACGTGGGTGTTGGCAAACCTCGAATAGACGTGGCCTCCGCCCGCTTCCACATCCTCAGGCCGCGCCTCATCTGCAGTGTTGGCGGCCGCGCCGCCATCCTGCTCTGACGCGTCGGCAGGGCGCCGCCGCAGGCGCGCTGCCAGCGGCGCCTCCGGCGGCGCACCTGACGGCTTGCGTGCGGGTCGCTCCGGCGCGGGGCGCCCGTGGGCCGGAACCGGTGCGGCAGCGGGCTCAGCGACAGCGCCCGCGCGCTCTCGCTGCGCGCCAAGCTCGACACGGCCCAGCAATGCACCCGCGATCAGCCATGTCATCGGGGTGAGGCCCGCGTTCGGAATAAGGTCAACGAGGTTCGCTGCCATGACGATGCACAGGCCCGATGTCGCGAACGTCAGACCATATCGTCGCTGTCGCAGCGCCAACAGCGCGATCGGGATGCAGAGCAACCCGTAAACCCCAAGAAAGCCGGCAATCCCACTCTGTCCCAGCACGATCATCCAGTGGCCATCACGTGCAAACAGAAGCCACCCAAGCTCCGAACGTGCCTCGGACCGGCCAAAGCCGCCCCAGCCGAAGATCGGCTTTTCAGCGGCCCGATCCACCGCAACTGTTTCTGCATCGAGGCGGTAGTTCAGAGATGAGGCGCGGTTCGGGGCAACCGGCTCGACGAGCATCACGATCGGCTGGAGCGGGCTGATCCCAACCGCTCGTGACACCGGATAGGTCAGCACAATGCAGGCGATCAGCGCGGCGCAGAGCATCTGCACGCGCACGCTGGCGAACATCAGGATCGGGATCAGGCTGCCTGCCACCAGCGCCATGCCGAGCGACTTGCTCAGGATGACCACGACCAGCATGTAGAGCGATGCCAAGACGTAGAGGATACGTTTGTCGCCGTCGATGGCGCGGACATAGGCCATGATCGACAGCGCACAAAGGCACAGCACAAGGCTCAGGACGAGCCCGTGATCCATGAACACGATCGGGCGGAAACCGTCGGTTCGCAGATGCTGGATCCATGAACTCTGGAAGTATCCGTAGACGATGTTGTGGAGCTGCGGCGAGAGCCGCACTTCGGCAAGGGTTGGCAAACTGTAGAGAAGCCCGCCGACGGCCATCACCAGGAGGATGGCGCGGTGCCCGTCGTCACTGGGCAGGAAGCGGCGGCCGACGAAGAACGCCAGCATCACGACCAGCCCGGTCTGCATCGCATTGAGGCTGTCGTAGAGCCGGATCCCCTGCATGGTGATGGTCGGCCAGACCACGGGCTCGCGATTGAACAGGAAGGTAAAGAACGGCCCCACAACGATCATGAACAGGAACGCAAGCACCCAGGGCTGCTTCGGCAACCAGCTGTCGAGCACGTCGGACGGCAGGTTCGCTGTCGCCTCGCGATGCTGGGCCAACCTGTCATGCGGGTTCGCACGGCGATAGAAGACGAGGATCATGGCGATCGTCACGAAAGCCGGCATGGAGTACTTGTTGAGCGCCGGAAGGACAGGCGCATTGATGTCAAAGCCCGAGGGCAACATCAGGAAGCCGAAAAACAGCGTCGCCGGGATCGCATAGATCAGCCGCATGGTGGAGAAAAAGATCCACCCCACGATCGGATATGCGAGAAACGCGACGTAGGTCATCGGCTCAGTTCGACGTCACGGCGCGCTGGCCGAACCGCACGCGCAGCGCCTGGAGCCCCATCCCCGGCAGAACAGCCGCACACCGGGCATAGCGCCCTGCAAGACGACCGGGATCGCGGAGCAGCCGCCACAACCACTCCATCGCGAAGCGCCGCACGACGCGTGGCGCGCGGGTCTGCTCGCCTGCGAGGAAATCCAGCCCCGCGCCGACCGAGGCGATGCCGAGATGGGGCGCAGCCTTTGCAAGACGGGCGGCAAAGATCTCTTGCTTCGGCGCTCCGAGGGCCAAAAAGACGAGCCCCAGCGCCGTATCGGCGGCAAGGCGTCGGGCGATCTCGTCCGCCTCGGGCCCATCGGGATCAAAGCCATAGGCGGGCGCGATCTTGCAAGCCACCGTCAGGCCCTCCACGTTCTCCATCAGATGCGCGCCCGCGCGGTCCAGCGCCTCGGGCGAAGACCCGACGAATGCAACGCCCTTGCCCGCTTCGGCCGCCACCCGCGCCAGTGGCAGGACAAGATCGGAGCCCGGCACAAGCTCGACGCGCCGCCCCGCCAGCCGCTCTACCCAGACGACAGGGTTGCCGTCGGCCGTGACATGGGTGTGCGCGCGATACGCATCCCGAAAGGCCGGGAGATGGCGCAGCTTCACCGCATGGTCGAGGTTGAGTGTCGCGATCGCAAATCCGCGCCCCGCCGTCATCCGGCGCCGCACGTCCGACAGGAGCGCCGCAAACCCGACGAAGCCCTGCTCGGGGCTCGGCACGGGGCCCACGATATTTCCACCAGCCCAGTTCACGTCGTCACCCCGTCACTCTCGAACCGGCCCACCACCGACCGTGTCGTATCAAATTTGCAGCAACGGCACAAACCTGCAAACGCCGTGCGCTGGATTTGGTGCAGTCTTGGTAAAGGCCGTGGCGCCGACGCCCCATCCGCCGCTGGGGCGTGTCTTGGGCCGGTCAGGCTTGGGCCCGTCCGGGGGCTGGACTTGTCGTGTGGATCGGCCATGAATGGCGCCAGATCACGCCGCCCAGTGGTTTGTGATGCGCGGCCCGCAGCAAGGCCGCACGCGCACTGTGGGGCGGCGCCAAGGGTCGAAAGGAGATTGGTCATGTCCGGCGCGAAGCTCCCTGACAGTGCAGCGGCGTCCCGAGGTGCACGCACCACGACGCCAGCGGCATGGACGGTCGTGGCCAGCGCGGCCCGGCTTCGGATCGACGTGACCCGCGCCCCGGAGGCCGCACGCTATGCTCCCGAAGCGGTGTGGTTCGAAGCGATCCCCGAGGGCTTCGACCTCGAGCCCAAACCGGCGGATGCCTTCGCGTACCGGCCCGAGTTCCACCAGATCGAGTATGTCTGGGATTTCGGCGAAGCGGGCGCGCGCTTCGCCGCCCCGCAGAACTTGCCGGACGCTTACCGCGACGCCAATAGTGCGACCGGCCAGATCACCGCGCATGTCTTCCAGACCGGCGGTCAGAAGCGCGTGCGCTGCATTGCCCGGCGCGTTGTCGATGCGGAAACGATGGAGATCGAGGAAGCGGTGGCCGAGGTGACCCTCGACATCGGCGATCCGGACACCCTCTGGACAGAGTTCAACACCGTCGTCGTCGCACAAGATGGCGATTTCGCGGGCGCGCCGCCCGGTGCGCGCGCCACGACCGTTGCCCATTCGGATGCCGAGCCATGGTGGTCGACCCCGCGCCACTGGCTGACCCAGGTCAACCGATTGATCGGCGAAGGCGAGCGCAGCATTCGCGTCCTGTTCAAGCGCGGCGAGGCCTATCCGACCTACCTTTTCAAACCCAACACACGCGCGCCTCACATCGTGTCTTTCATGCTCTTCGGGGCCTGGGGCGATCCGCAACGCTATCCACCCTCGTTTCCGCGACTCGGGGCCGGCTATGCCGGGTGGTCCAACGGGCAGGCCTTCGTCTTTCAGGGCGTGCGCGCGATCAACGATTACAACCCGATCACCGAAACAGGCACGCAGCGCCCCCTCATGACGCACCATGAGCACGGATATACGCTCTTTACCGATGTCCGGTTCGAGAGAGGCGGATCAGGGGTCGTGATGCAAACCGAGGAATTCGCACCGCGCGCGGAGCCGACCCGGCTGTGCTTTCACGATTGCAGGTTCGAAGCGCTGGCGGCCTATGGGCTCTACGCCAAGGAGCGCAAGGAAGACCGCATCGCCTATCTCGGCTGCCGCGACGTCGACATCGGCTCTGCACCCCACGGCGGGGATCTCGACTATCACTCCGGCAACAGCCAGGGTCCGATGCGGATCTCGGGCTATGGCGACTGGGTGATCTCGGGCTGCGATTTCTTTTCGCGCCATGGCTGGACGCGTTGGGGCAAGTGGCCCGGAACCAACGTCGATGCCACCGCCGAGCAGCCCTGCATCCGTGTCTTCGCCGGGGGAGACAAGATCCGCACGGGCAATGGTCGGGTCGTGGTGTCACGCTGCTGCGGCGAAGGTGGCGAGTTCCTCAGCGCGGCCTCACTGCAGGATGATCCGGCACCACGGGGCAATCTGGTGGTGGAGCAGATCATCCATGTGCTCTCCCCGGGGCCGGACAATTTCATGCGCAGCGAAGCCGGTGCGGTCACGATCCGCAATACTTTCTGGATCAAGCCCGACGTCGCGATGGGGCGCGAGCAAAAGTGCCTGATTTTCTTTCACGTCATCAAACGGCCACCGGAGGTGCCCGACGACAGGCAAGCCCACCTTTCGGAGCCAATCCAGATCCACAACAACACGTTTGTGGTATGGAGCGCCGAGCCCCTCCGGTTTGGCATGTTCGGAGAGCTCGATCGCTACTTTGCCTACGAAGACGCCAACAACGTCCTCTACATTCCGAACGCGGCCGACGACCCGCGACACGAGGATCTCGCCCCCTACGAGGCGGAGCCGCTGTGGCCGCTGCGCTGGCTCGGGCGCCTTGAATACGCGGACAACGGCATCTTGCAGACGCAATACGCCGCGCCAGAAGGATCGGCCCGTCTTTTGCGCCCCGCTGAGGGCTCGCCGCTCATCGGATCGGCGCGGGGCGCGGTGTCTGTTGTGGATCTCCTGGGTGACGAACGTGGCGGCACCCAAACACGCGGGGCGCTGGAGCCCAAGTAGCGCGCCCGGAGCATCGTTCGGCGGAACGCCGGCTGGCTCGTCTTGCTGCGAGCGCGCCGCGCCTACGCGCGGTCAGACGCTTCGATCTCGGCAATGGCGCGCGCCTTGCCCACCTGCAACGCCCTGCGCTGATAGCGGCGAATAAAGGCGCGAAGGTCCGGGTCTTCGAGCTGCGGCGCCCCATGGAGCCACGCGCTTGCGTAGCCCTGCATCATCGACAGCCCGCCGAGCAGATAGGGCGGATGGGCCATCCGGTAGATCGCGGTTGCCGTGAAATAGAGCGGATCGCTTCCCATGAAGTACTGCCCCGCTCCGTGGCGACGGCGCCCGGTCAGCACACCCTTCTCGCTGGAGCCCATCGGGCGCAGATGTTCGAAGGCGAGGTCCGGGTCCGGGAAGGCCCGCGCGACCCAGCCCAACTGGCGGGCCCGGTGGCAATCGATCGCGTCCCACATGACCGCCCTGACAAAGCCTCCGATCTGCTCAAAGCACTCCTTGCGGTAGAACTTCGTCATTCCGACAGACATTTCCGGCCCGCATTTCTCGCTGATGCGCCGCCCGCCCGGCCCGGTGAACGAGGGCATGCCGGAACACGTCCCGAGGCGTGGTTCCTCCGCCATCCTCGCAAGCAACCCCTCGAAGTAGCCGACGGGCAGTTCGAGATCGAGGTCGAGCTTGCACAGATAGTCGAAGCCCGAGAGATCGACGGTATCGAGCCCGGCATAGAACGCTTCGATCACGCCGGGGCCGACAGCGCGCGCGCCCCGATCCTCACGGCGCACGATCCGCAGGCAGGGATGGCGAGCGGCGTAGTCCTCGAGAATTCGGGGGGTTTCGTCGGTAGAGCCGTCATCGACAATGACCCAAAGCGCAGGCGGCGCCGACTGGGCCAGCACGCTCTCCAGCGTGCGCCGCATGTAGGCCGCCTCGTTGCGGCAGGGCGACACGAGCACGTAGCGCGCCGCAGGCGCCGCCGTTTGGGTCTGGGAAGCAGTGTCTTGGGACATCGAACGTGCCGGGCACTCTGTGGACAAGCAAAGGGCCGGCACATGGCCGGCCCGTTTTACCTGCCCGCACGCCCCGCGCGGCGCAACCCCGTCCGCCCGGAGGGCACCAACCCGTGGGATGCGCGCAGCACTCGGCGGTGTCAGTAGAGCCCGCGGATTCCCGTGGCCGTTGTCCCGGTCGCCCAGACGCGCTCGACCCGCAGCGGAAAGGCGACACCGGCCGCGATATGCACGTCCGCGACGTCCCCCGCGAGGGTGGTGACCCGCACGATGCCGGGAGTGGACACGTTCAGACCCAGTGTAACCCGGGCCAGATCGTTTGCGTCGTCCGGCACGATTTCAGCGACCGAAGTCGCCGGGGCATCGGGGGTGCGAGCGAATGAGGAAAAGCTGTCTTCTGCCATGGCAAATCTCTCCTGGATGCGCCGCACCCCAATCGGCGCGACCGGCGGCACCCTAGAGCCAGCGGCTTGTTGTCGGGTAACCGCACCGTACGGTGCTGCGCGTGCTAGCGATCACGCACCTGTCACGCAGGCGTGACGGCATTCAGTAACCACGCCGTTGCCCCGCATTTGCCAACAATTCGACGCTTCTGGTAGAGACACAGCGGTACATCCGTTTAGGGGTAATGGGTCATGGCATTCGCGGATCACGTACGGGCTGCGCCTCGACATGCGGCGTCCTTGGTGACGTGGGGCATGTTCTGGCTCCTGGTTGGCATCGCAGGAGCATCGATCTTCTTTATCGAGGGGATCGAAAAGCTGCTGTTCGAGTGGCAACGCCCCGAATACAGTCATGGTCCGCTGATCCCGATCCTGTCGGCGTTCCTGTTCCTGCGCCAACTCAAGGAGGTACCGGTCAATCCGGGCCCGGTCTATGACCGCTGGGTCGGCGTGACGGTCGTGTTCATGGCCATTACGGTGGGTGCGCTCGGCAAGCTCGCGGGCATCTCCGACATCGTGGCCTACTCCCTAATTCTCTGGGTCGGCGGCATTCTCCTGATCAGCTTCGGCTGGAAGGTCGGCAAGCACTTCTGGCCGCCCGTCTTGCACCTAGTCTACATGTTGCCGCTGCCGGACACGTTCTACTACAAGATGTCGACGCAGTTGCAGCTTGTCTCGTCCGAGCTTGGCGTCTGGTTCCTGAAGCTGCTGTCCGTACCGGTCTTCCTGGACGGCAACATCATCGACTTGGGCGTCTACAAGCTGCACGTCGCAGAAGCCTGCTCCGGCTTGCGCTATCTCTTCCCGATCCTGTCGTTCTCCTACATCTTCGCGGTGCTCTACCGCGGCTCGATGTGGCACAAGGCGATCCTGCTTCTGGCCGCCGCGCCGATTACGATCCTCATGAATTCGGTGCGAATCGCAATCGCCGGCGTGATGGTCAATCACTACGGCGTCGGGTGGGTCGAAGGCTTCACCCACTTCTTCGAAGGCTGGGTGATCTTCTTGTCCTGCGTTCTGATTCTCTTCGGCATCGCGCGGCTCCTGCTCTTCTTCAATCCCAAGAAGATGTCGTTGGCCGAGTCGCTCGATCTCGACACCGACGGCCTCGGGGCCCAGGCGATGCGTCTGCAGTACCTGCAACCTTCGAAGGCGCTGATCGTATCCTCCATGGCTCTCGTAACGGCGGCTGCCGCGTGGACGTTCGTGCCCGCAAACAACGCCTCCCACATCGATCGCGAGAATTTCGCGAGCTTCCCAAGAGAACTCGGGGACTGGCAGCAGGTCGGCCCGCGCGACATCCTCGACCCGCAAGTTGCGGCCACGCTGGCCGCCGACGATTACCACTCCGTGGACCTGATGCGCGAAGGTGCGAACTCCGAGGTCAGCCTCTTTATGGCGTGGTATGCGGATCAGACGAACGGTGGCGTGCACACTCCCGAGATCTGCCTGCCCGCCGCCGGGTGGGAGATCGCCTGGCTTGAGAGATCCGACATCGGCCCGGACCTTGGGATGAACGAGCCCTTCCAGCTCAATCGCGCAATTATCCAGCGTGGCGAGGCGCGTATGATGGTCTTCTACTGGTTCGAGCAGCGCGGCCGCCGCGTGGCCTGGGACATCGCGGCGAAATTCTACCTGATGTACGATGGGATGACGACGCGCCGTACCGACGGGGCCATGCTGCGGCTGACGACGCCGATCCGGCCCAACGAGAGCGACGAGGCCGCAGAGGCACGCCTGCTCGAGGTATTGGGAGAGATGCAGGCGCCGCTCCCGCGCTTTATCCCGAGGAACTGACGTACGGGTCGGCCACGCATGCGCCCGCCGGCGGACGACGCGCGCAGGATACTTGTGATTGCTGCCCACTCCCCGCACCGATGCATGGCGCCGCCTCCCTGAGTCGGGCTGTTTCCTGAATGGCAACGAAGTGCACGCGGCAGCCCCAAAGTCGCGCGTCCGCACGCCCAATCCGCCGTAGAAGCGCCACTATTTGACAGCTCGCCCGTGGCTTTGCACATCCAGAGAGCGTGCAGCAGCGGGTCCGTCAGGAGGGTGGCCCGCGCCCATGTCTGCGCCGTCCCGTGTTCCCTATTGCCAAAGGGCGAGTGTCCAGTGACCCAGTTCGACCCCAACATCGCTGCCGAGGCTTTCCCGCTTTCTCCAGAGCAAGCCCGGGTGCATGGGCGTCCTGTGAGCGAAGCGGTCCTGCTCGCCCGTTGGGAGCTTCGCGGTGATGCCCCTTCACACCGGATCGAGAAGGGACTGACCGACGTGATCGCGCGTCACGAGATCCTGCGCACGGTTTTCGCACCCCGGGGCGATACGCTCGAACAGATCGTCCTCCCGGTTGCGGACCTCAAGCTCGATACCGTGGATCTGCGCGCACTCCCGATCGACGACCACAACGACAGGATCAGCGCCATCGCCCAGAAGATGGCCGCGGCTCCCTTTGATCGCACAAGCGCGCCACTCCTGCGTGCAACCCTCGTTCGGACAGCACCGCAACGCGCCGCGCTCTTGATCGCCGCGCACCGCGCCGTCGCGGACGATATGTCCGCGCAGGTCCTCGCGCGTGATCTCGTGGCGGCCATGTCAGGTGCGCGGCCCGGCGTGGCTTCGTCCTGGCCCGATCTGGATCTGCAGGTCGCGGATTACGCCCTCTGGGCCGAAGCCTGCCAAGAAGCCGCCAGCCATGGCGAAGATCACACCTATTGGGCGGATACGCTCTCCGGGCTCCGCCCAACGCGCTTGCAGGGTGACGGCCCGGGAGGTGCCGTGCAGCATGAGCGGGTACAGATCCCGCTTCCGCCCCGCTTTGGCATGCGTCTCACGCAAGGCGCTGAAGCGCGGGGTTGCGGCCTTACTGCATTGGTGATCGCAGCGATCAGTCAGCCGGTGTCTCGCCTGACCCGTTCAAGTGAGCTGGTTCTTCTCTACGACGAGGACGCACGAAACGATGCCGCGCTCGCGCCGCTGATCGGCCCCTTCGCGCGCCCCTTGCCGCTACGCCTGGCAACTCCCCCGTCTGTCCCGCTCGGTACGCACCTCGCGCATGTTACTGACGTGCTCGAGGGCGCCCGCGCTCACCTTGCCTACCCCTTCGAGGCGATTGTCGAAGCCTCCGGGCAGAGCACCGACCGAGCAGAGTGCCCGCTCTCGGATGTCGGCGTTGCGGTGCGAGACGGCGAGGGCGCGCGCCTCGAGGGTACCGGATTCACTCTCGAACGCGACCTCCCTGCGCCGCATCCGCAGGGCCGGACCCTTCAGATCACACTCGCCGGAACGGCATTCGGCCACAGCATCCTGATCGACTACGATGCCTCCCGGCATTCACGGGCCGGTGCGCTCGATCTCGGCGCGCAGGTGCGCGAGAGCCTCGAGCGCTTCATCGACGCGACAGAAGCCACGCCCCTCGCCTTGCTCGGAACAGCGGATACTACGCCAAGCGCTCAGCGTGCCACCGCGTCCGCCCGCCCGACATGGACGATTGTGCCGATGCGGGACGGGTCGGCGACAAGCCCGGTCATCCTCACGGTCAACCAGCCCCATCTCTATCGCAACTTTGCCATGGGACTGACGGGCGACGTAACGGTCGTGAACCTCGCGGTCGCCGATGCGGCAGCGCTCGCCCGGCAAAAGGAAATCGGATACGACGCGCTCATCGACGAGGCGGTGGACCAGGTGACAGCGGCGTTCTCGGGCCGCGCGCTCTGCGTGATCGGGCAGTGTGTCGACGGATTGTCAGCCCTGCACATTGCCCAGCGCTGCGACGTGCGCGGCGCCAATTCCGCTCTCGCGGTTCTTCTGGACGCGTGGGCGCCAGCGCTCAGCGCGCCGCAGCAATCGGCCTTTGCGCGCCGGCTGGATCAACTTTCCCACGCCCGCAAGCGCCATGCGTACTACATCCGGCAATTCCTGTCGGGCCGAATGTCCCTCCGGATGCTGATGATGCGTAACCGTGTCGGGCGACGGATCTTGCACGCGCTGGGACAGGATGCCGACACGACCAACGGCGCGGAGCTGCTTCTTGCCGTGAACGCGTTCCATGTCGAGGTGGGCAATCGCGTGCCGTTTCCCGGCTGGGATGGCAACGTCATCACCTTTGCGTCGGACAGCCAGAAATCCCTGAATCTCGAGACCCTCTTCAACTGGCAGGATCTGCTGCGGCGCGACACGCCGATCTTTCACGTCGCGGGCTGGCACGAAGACGCACTGCAATACGCCAGCCACGGGGACATCGCCAGAATCGTCGAAGCGCGCCTGATGTCGATCCTCGCGCAGCGCCCGAGGTGAGCGACGCGAGCCCTCCGATGGGCAGGCCGACGCTCTCGTCGGGCGGGATCCGGGCGCTGTGGGCGCGTCTCACGGCGCCTTTCGTGGTCAGCGTGGCCGCCCGTATCGGCGGGCAGGTCATCGCCTTCGCGCTGGTCATCATCGCGGCGCGCTATCTGAGCCTCGCGGAGTTCGGCACCTACGCGCTGGCTGCCGCCGCGGGCGTGATCGCGACAACCTTCGTCTTTACCGGCCTCTACCACGCGATCCTGCGCAGCACCGAGTTCGAGACCGACATCGATCCGATCTTCTGGCTTCAGGCGGCAGTGGGCGCGGGTGGTACACTGGCGATCCTGGCCATCGGCCTCGCCTTTGGCGGCACCGGCACCGAGATGGGCCGCGCGCTCATGGTCACCTCCCTGCTGCCGCTCCTTGCCGTACCGAACGCCTGGAACGAAGCGCAGCTGGTGCGCTCCGCACGCGTCCGATCGGCGAGCGTCTATGTCTTTGCATCCGAAGCCATCGGGCTGGTCGCAGCCGTCTTGCTGCTGACAAAGGGGTGGGGCCTCTATGCCCTGATCGCCGGGCGATATGTCACCGTCGTGACAGCGCTCATGATGACGGTGGCACTGGTGCGCCGGCTGCCACGGGCGCGCTACCGCACCACGACCCTGCGCCGGGCGGGCGGAGCGGCCCTGCCACTCTGGGGTACGTCCGCCATCGGCATGTTTTCGGCCTACGGTGCGGACATGGTGCTTGCGGCCTATCTCAGCCCGGCCGCCGTGGGCGCCTTCCGCTCCGGCGCACGGATCGCAACGACCGCGTCCAACGTGATCTTCCAGCCCCTGACGATGCTAAGCTGGTCTCGCTTCTCCCGGCTTGAGCACGAAGGCGATACGGCGGGCATCGCCCGGGCCTGGTGCTCGAACATTGCGCTGTCCTGCGCGATGCTGTGGCCCATCATGGCGGGAGTTGCGCTGGTGGCCGAAGACCTTGTCGTGACGGTGTTCGATCCAAGCTGGGCGGCCGCGGCACCAGTGCTTGCGATCCTCTGCCTGTCACACATGCTCTCTTCGCCACAGGCCCTGACGGAGCCGGTGCTCATGTGCATGAAACGTCCGGGGCTTCAGGTCGCGCTGCGCGTCTTCGGTGGCCTCCTGCTGCTCGTCGCCTTGCTGAGCATTGGGCGTCATGGTGCGGCCAACGCCGCGTGGTCCGTGGCGCTCAGCGCCGCCCTGACAACCACTGTCGTGCTTGTGGTGCTCATCCGGATCCTGGCGCTGGGCTTGGGGCAACTCCTTCGAACCTTCCTGCCCGCCGCCGGGCTTGCGGCCTGCGTCGCGGCGAGCGTTCCGGCGCTGGCGCCCATGCTCGCGCAGATGCAGACACCCCTTGCCCTGAGCGTGCATATCGCCGCTGGCGCCCTGATCTGGGCAGCCGGCCTTGCGCTTCTCGTGCGCTTGCGTGTCCTCGAAATCCCGAAGCCCTAAGCGGCCGTATCGAGCCCGCGCCCCTTGAGGAGCGCCTCGACGCCCGGAAGGCGGCCCCGGAAAGCCGTGTAGAGCGCTTCCGGCTCCTCCGACCCGCCGCGCGACAGGACGTTCTCTTCCAATGAGGCGGCGACGGCCGGATCGAATGGATCGCCAGCCTCTTCGAATGCGGCGAATGCATCGGCGTCCATCACTTCGGACCACATGTAGGAATAGTAGCTCGAGGCATAGCCGCCCGAAAAGATGTGCGCGAAATGCGGTGTCGCGTGGCGCATTCCGATCGCGGCGGGCATGCCGATCTCCGCCAGGACCTCGGCCTGCTTCTGCATCGGATCTGCCGGGGGTTCTCCGGCGTGGAACTCCAGATCGACGAGCGCAGAGGCGATGAATTCAACCGTCTGGAACCCCATGTCATAGGTCGCGGCGGCGAGCACCTTCTCGAGCGTCTCCGCCGGCATCGGTGCACCTGTCTCTGCATGGGTTGCGAACCGCTCCAGAACCTCGGGCACTTCCAGCCAATGCTCGTAGAGCTGGCTTGGAAGCTCGACGAAATCCCGGGCTACCGACGTGCCGGAGATCATCTCGTAGGTCACGTCCGACAGCATCTGGTGCAGCGCGTGACCGAACTCGTGGAAGAGCGTGCGCGCGTCGTCGTAGCTGAGAAGCGCGGGCTGACCCTCCGGCGGCTTGGCGAAATTGCACACGTTGATCACATGGGGCCGCGTCTCGCCGTCGAGCCGCTGCTGTGACCGGAGTGCCGAGCACCACGCGCCCGAGCGCTTGCCAGCCCGCGCGAAGTCGTCCGCGATGAAGACGGCGAGGTGCGCGCCAGCCCGCGTGACCTCCCAGGCGCGTGCATCGGCGTGATGCAGCGGCACGTCGAGCTCTGCAAACTCAAGCCCGAAGAGCCGGTGGGCACAGTCGAACACGGCCTCACGCATCCGGTCGAGCTGGAAATACGGCTTCAGCGCCGCCTCATCGAGATCATGCTCTGCCTTGCGCCGTTTCTCGGAGTAGTAGCGCCAATCCCAGGGTTGCAACGGCGCTGTGCCACCTTCAGCAAGCATCATCGCCTCCAGCACCGCGGCATCGGCATCCGCCTTGGCGCGGGCCGGTGCCCAGACCCGCTGCATGAGGTCTCGAACGGCGTCAGGCGTTTTCGCCATTTCGACGGCAAGGCGATAATCCGAAAAGCTGTCGAAGCCCAAAAGCGTCGCTCTCTCGTGGCGCAGCGCAAGCATCTCGGCGGCGTTCGCCCGATTGTCCGTCTCGCCGCCGCGCATCCCGCGCGATGTCCAGCCTGCATAGGCCTTCTCCCGAAGATCGCGGCGGTTGGAGAATTGCAGGAAAGGAACGATCAGCGAGCGTGAAAGCGTGATCGCCGGCCCCTTGAGCCCCCGTTCCTCTCCGGCGGCACGGGCGCCCGAGACGACGAAATCGGGAAGGCCCTCCATGTCGCTCTCTGCCAGCGGCATGGACCAATCCCGCTCGTCGGCCAGCAGGTTCTGGCCGAACGCGGTCGATAGCTCGGCGAGACGCGTGTTGATTTCGCGCAGGCGATCCCGCTCCGCATCCTCCAGCGCCGCCCCGGCGCGGACGAAATTGCGGTGGGTCAGCTCCAGCACCCGCGCCTGCTCCTCGCCGAGGCCAAGCGTGGCATGGTTTTGCCACAGCGTGTTGATCCGCGCGAAGAGCGCGGTGTTCAACATGATGTCGCTGGAATAGGCCGCGAGCCTGGGCGAGAACGCGCGCTGCATGCGTTCGCGCTCTGGATTGCTGTCGACGCTCGCCAGTGTGAAGAACACCGACAGCACGTCTGACAGGCCCTTGCCCGCCCGTGCCATCGCATCGACCGTATTGGCAAAGCTGGGCTCTTCGGCGCTTGAGGCGATCGCGTCGACCTCTGCCCGTGCCTCCGAGATCGCCGCGTCGAACGCGGCCTCGAAATGCGTATCTGCAATCTCGCCGAACGGCGGCAGCTCAAAGGGTGTCTGGCGTGGCGCGGTGAGCGGGTTGGGCGACTCGGTCATGGGGCGGGCTCCTATCCGTTGCAAGGCAACCTAGGGGCGCCCGCCCGCGTCGACCAGTCCGGGCTACTCTACCGTGATCGTGATCTGCTCGGAGACCACCGGCGGATTGTGTGGAACATGGCCCGCATCGCCCAGAACGAGCTGGAGCGTATGCTCACCCGCCGGAAGTTCGAGCGTCACTTCCGTCTGTCCGCCACCGAAATGGCGGTGGTTCTCATCATTGGGGACGGCGAGCTCGTACTCCTCCTCCCCGAATTCGCCCTCACCGAAGGGCGCGCGGTTGATCAGCAGATGGTGGTGCCCGGTGTTCTCGCGCTCGACCTCTGCCGGGGCGACGCCCATGCCGCGCAGGCCGAAATTCAAGGTGACCGGGGAGGACACGGTGGACCCGCTCTCGACGTTGATAAAGTAGAGCTCGGCTCCGTCAGGACGGGGCGTATCCTGCGCCATAGCGGCAAAGGGAACGAATGCGGCAACCGCGGCAGCGGCGATCAGGTTCTTCATGGGAAAGTCTTCCTCCTCGACAACGTGACGCATGAGGTAGCCCTTTGTCGATGCCTGACAATCCTGCGCTACCGTGCAGCGACCCGCGCGCCGCACACCGCGCATCCGGGATCACGCCGAACAGCTATGCGACGGGTTTCGCCCTCCAGCGCATCGTAGAGCAGCATTTGTCCCGATAGCGGCGTTCCCGCACCTGAAATCACCTTGACCGCCTCCACCGCCATCATTGCGCCAACCACGCCGGGGAGTGGTCCGAGAACCCCCGCCGCGGCACAGGAGGGCGCAAGGCCCTCGGCGGGAATGTTCGGAAAAACACAGGCATAGCAGGGTGCGCCGCGCTCCGGGTCGAAGACGCTAATCTGCCCTTCCCACTGGCTCAAGGCACCGGACACCAGCGGCACGCCCGCCGCGACGCAGGCCCTGTTGACCAGATGGCGCGTCTCGAAATTGTCGCAGCCATCGAGCACCAGATCGTACTCCGCGATCAGCTCCTCCGCGATTTCTTCGGAGAGCCGGCGATTGTAGGGCCGCACCTCGACGTAAGGGTTCTGCGCTGTCATCGCCGCCTGGGCCGAGAAGACCTTCGGCATGCCGATGTCCTTGTCGCGATGGATCACCTGACGCTGGAGGTTGGAGTTGGAGACGACATCGTCGTCAATCACACCGATCGTGCCCATCCCTGCCCCGGCGAGGTATTGCAGCACGGGCGCGCCGAGCCCGCCTGCGCCGATCACGAGCACCTTGGCGTCCCGCATCCGCTTCTGCCCCGGGCCACCAAGCTCCCGCAGGACGATGTGGCGGGCATAGCGCTCCAGCTCGGTCTCCGAGAACGTCTCCGTTCGCGGCGCTTCGACCTGAACACCCGGCCCCGCCCGCGCCTTGATCCGCTTGAGGATCAGCGCGTAGCCGTAGGCCACCCCGCCGACGATCCCGACCAGGAGCCAAGGCTCCGCCGTGCCGCCTGTCATCTGGCGGATCGGGTTGCCATCCGGCAAGGCCACCTGAGCGATCAGGATGGTGACGTAGAGCAGGCCCAACATCAGGACACGCGCTTGCACGGGCATCTTCATCCGCCGACCGACGAACCAGATCGTCAGCCCCAGCGCGAGCACGAAGATCATGTGGTGCCCTCCCGCCCTTGCGCGCCACGCCCCGTCGAGCCGAACCCGCCAGAGCCCCGCTCCGTCTCGTCCAGCGCCTCGGCGACAAAGAACGACGCCTGTACGACCGGCGCAACGATGGCTTGGGCGATACGGTCTCCGTGGGCGATATGGTGGGTGTCCGCACCAAGATTGATGAGGATTACGCCCAGCGGCCCTCGGTAATCCGCATCGATCGTGCCGGGCGCGTTGGCCAGCGTCACGCCATGCTTCAGCGCGAGGCCGGAACGCGGGCGGATCTGCATCTCCCAGCCTTCGGGGAGCGCGACGCGCAATCCCGTCGGCACAAGGCACCGGGCGCCCGGTACAAGGTCAAGGCCGCGCTCCCGGTCTGGCGGCGGCAGGTTGGCACAGATGTCGGCCCCGGCTGCCAGCGCGGTCTGGTAGGTCGGCAGCGGGATGGCCTCGTCTGCCCACGGCTCCCGGACACAATGGACGACAGGGGTCATCCGAGCGTCTCGGCAATGCGGGCGGCGAGCTTGCGCGCGACGTCCGCTTTGGCCATGCGCGGCCATGCGTCGGCACCTGTCTTGTCGATCACGACGACGGCATTGTCCGTGCCGCCCATGGCGCCCCCTGCCTCTGACACGTCATTGGCGACGATCCAGTCGCAGCCCTTCCGCGCGCGCTTGGCGGTGGCATGGGCGACGACGTCCTCCGTTTCCGCCGCGAACCCCACGACAAGGCGGGGGCGACCTTCGGACAGGTGCGACACCTCCGCCAGGATGTCGGGGTTCTCTACGAACCTGAGCGCGGGCGGGTCGCCGCTCCCGTCCTTTTTCATCTTCTGGTCCGAGGCTTCGGCCACGCGCCAATCGGCAACGGCGGCGGCAAAGACCCCGGCATCGGCGGGCAACGCCCCCAACACGGCGGCATGCATCTCCCGCGCCGTTTGTACTGGTACGACACTCACTCCGGCCGGGGCCGCAACCTCCGCCGGGCCCGTCACAAAGGTCACCCGCGCGCCTTCCGCCACGAGCGCCGCCGCGATGGCGGTGCCTTGCGCGCCCGAAGAGCGGTTGGCGATGTAGCGCACGGGATCAATCGGTTCGTGCGTGGGGCCGGAGGTGACGACGACGTGTTTGCCGCGCAGCGCACCGCCCCCGTTCAGCGCCGCGTCGACCGCCGTGATGATATCCGGCACCTCGGCCATGCGGCCTGGCCCGTACTCTCCACATGCCATCGCGCCCTCGTCCGGCCCGACCACGAGAATACCGTCGCCCTTCAGGATCGTCAGATTGCGCTGAGTGGCGGAATGCTCCCACATCCGGACGTTCATCGCAGGTGCGATCAGGACGCGCTTGTCGGTCGCCATCAAGAGGGTCGACGCCAGATCGTTCGCATGGCCATGGGCCATCTTTGCCATCAGGTCCGCCGTCGCCGGGGACACGACGACCAGATCGGCAGCACGGGACAGCTCGATATGACCCATCTCCGCCTCATCGGTAAGGTCGAAGAGATCGCGATAGACCTTTTCCGCCGCCAGAGCCGATGCGCTGAGCGGTGTCACGAACTCCTCTGCGGCTTTCGTCAGCACGGGCGTGACGCTGGCGCCCTGATCGCGCAGACGACGGATCAGATCGAGGCTCTTGAACGCCGCGATACCGCCTCCGATGATCAGCAGAATACGCTTTCCCACCAACATGCTGCGCTCTCCTCCCGGCCTGATGGCACTGCCACCGGCACGACCCCACACCCTATTGGAACGCGGCGCAAGGGTCCTCGCGCTCGGCAGGCGCGGTGACACGCCACAGATCGTAGGGCAAAGCGCCTTCCGCCGCGGCCTCGAGCTGACCGACGGACAGCACCTCAACCCCAGGAGACGCAATCGCCACAGCGGCAGGGATGCCCCAGTCCGTCCGTGCGTGGCCGTTTCCCGTGATGACCACGACAGGCGCTCCATACTCGGCGAGCGCCTCCAGAGTAACGCGCGCGAAATGCGCATCGCGCAGTCTCTGTGCCTCGACGAAGCCGGGCAGGAGATCGCCGGGCAGCGCATCGCAATGGGACGTTGCCTGTCCTTGCTCCCGAAGCGCCTGCTCCTCGGGAGCGAGCGGTTGGTCGAGCCCATAGTCACCGGCATCGGGCCCGAAGAGCGCGGCCGCCCCCTCGCTGACCGCCCGCCGGACCTCGCTGCGGGGCAAAGCCGCGCCCACGCGCGGAACATCGGGCGCGGCTGCGAAGATCGGGTAGTAGATGGCGAAATCCGGCCACCCGCTCTCCGCCCAGGACAGCGCGACGGCCAGCTCGGCCTCCGTCGCAGCGGGGCGCAACGCGTTTGCGGCCTCCGCCTGCTCTGGCGTCAGCATCTCAAAAACGATAGCAGTGGGCGCGATCCGATCGACCAGTTGAGCCTGACCTTCGTGGTGGAGCGCGTTGTCATGGACCTCGCCGAGGAGGATCACCTCTGCGCGCCGCGGGTCGAACGTGGCAAGATCCGCGAGCTCGCTCCCGACAAGAGGCGTGGCGCAAACAGTTGTGGCGGCCACGCTGGCCGCCACCCATTTCCGTCCGGTTGTCATGCACATCAGTCGAGGAAGTGCAGAACCTCGCGCGATTGCCCTTCCAGGCTCTTGCGCATCTTCTGGAATGCTGCTGCTTCAAGCTGGCGCACACGCTCCTTGGACAGGCCAAGCTCGTTGCCGAGGCTCTCCAGCGTCCGGGGCGCCTCGCGCAGCTTGCGCTCGGTCACGATGAACCGCTCGCGCTGGTTCAGGCCCTGAAGAGCCACCACGAGCCACTCGCGCAACCGCTCGTTGTCGTAAGTGTCTTCGACTTCCTCGCTGGCCTGGCGGCTATTATCCTCCAGCGTCTCGATCCACTCGCGACCCTCGTCTTCGGAGGACTGGGTGGCGTTGAGCGAGTAGTCAGACCCCGATAGCCGGCCTTCCATCATCTCCACGTCCGCGAGCGGCACGCCCACCTCGGTTGCGATCATCTGGCGCAGCTGGTGACTGTCGAGCGTCTCACCGGAGGATGCCGCCTCTCGCTCCAAGCGAGCCTGAACGCGGCGCATGTTGAAGAAGAGCGACTTCTGCGAAGAGGTCGACCCGGTGCGCACCATAGACCAGTTGCGCATCACGTAATCCTGGATGGACGCCTTGATCCACCAGACCGCATAGGTCGAGAACCGGACGCCGCGGTCAGGGTCGAACTTGTCGGCGGCCTTCATGAGGCCCAGGCCGGCCTCCTGGATGAGGTCGTTCATGGGCGCGCCGTAGCGCTTGAACTTCGCGGCCATCGAGATGGCAAGGCGCATATAGGCCGTTACCAGACGGTGGAGCGCCTGTTCATCGCGCTCGTCTCGCCAAGCATAGGCGAGCCGGAGTTCCGTCTCCGCGTCAAGAAGTTCCGCTTGCATTGCACGACGTGACAATGTGCGATCATACGAGCCATCAAGTGCCATGGTCAAAACTCCCCGAGGTGATCTTTTACCGGAATTACGCACCCGCTCCGGGATCGGATCACAAAGAAATCGCGATCCGGCCTGCCAGGCGCCGTTGCCCCGGTCGGAAGAGGTGTTGAAAACGGGTGGTGCATGGAGTTGAAACCTCTCGAATGTCGGGGACACAACACCTCTGCCCCGTGCGCGGTTCCGTCGGGATGCCGTCTTTTCGACAAAAGAGTTTCCTTGGGGTGAATGGAGGGAGCGCATGGCCGTAACCTGGTGGTGGATTCGGCACGGCCCGACAGGCCGCAAGGAAATGAACGGCTGGACGGATGTCCCCGCCGATCTGGGCGACACCGCAGCGCTTCAGCGGCTTGCTTCCCTGCTCCCCGCTGACGCGCCTGTGATTTCGTCAGATCTCGCCCGCGCCGTCGCAACCGCAGACGCCATCGCGGGTGCGCGCTCGCGCCTGCCGCACGACCGTGGCTTGCGCGAGATCCACTTCGGCGCGTGGGAGGCCCGGCTTTTTGCCGATGTCGAGGCCGACGACCCAGACCTGATGCGCCGCTACCTCGAAGACCCGGGCGATGTCGCGCCACCCGGAGGCGAAAGCTGGAACGTGCTTGCAGCTCGGGTCAGCGCCGTTGTCGACGCTCTCACGGGCGACGCGGGTGACATCGTTGCCGTGGCGCATTTCGGGACGATCCTGACGCAGGTGCAGCGCGCGACCGGCTCGACAGCCCATGACGCGCTCGCGCACGAGATCGCTAACCTGTCGGTCACCCGCATCCGGCGCGACAGTGAAGGCTGGCACCTCGACGAGATCAATCGCACCGCGTGATCCACCGGCATTTGCGCCGCTGACGCGCGTTCGGAGCCGCGATAGATCCATCGCACTGCGTGATTGCCACCATGCCAAATCGTCGTTTGGCCCGGCGGTCTGCTGCTGTCACCATGCGCCTAATTTCGCCGGAGGTTGACGATGCCCGATACGCTCATTCTTGGAAACCGGTCGTACTCAAGCTGGTCGATCCGCGCGTGGCTACTCGTCAAACGCTTCGATCTGCCAGTCGCCACACAGTTTATCCACTTTGACGATGGTGACGTTGCTGACCTTGTCGCGGAGCATGCCCCTGCCCGCAGCGTCCCGATCCTCGTTACCGAAGAGGGCGTCGCGATCCCGGAGAGCCTGGCCATCGCCGAAGAGCTGGCAACCCGCTACCCCGGCGCAGCACTCTGGCCCAAGGACCCGGCCGCGCGGGCGACCGCACGGGCGCTGGCGGCAGAAATGGCGTGCGGATTTCACGACCTGCGTGCCGCGTGCCCGGTAAACCTTCGCACGGCCTATTCAGGGTTCGCCCCGAGCACGGGTGTCCTCGCGGATCTGGCGCGGATCGAAACCCTCTGGGAGACGGCCCGCGCCCGGCATGCAGGCGCAAGCCCCTGGCTCTGCGGGCCCTACAGCATCGCCGATGCGTTCTTTGCCCCTGTTGCTGCCCGGATCGCCACCTACGACCTGCCGCTTGGACCAAACGCTGCTGCCTACGTCGCGGCACATCTGGCGGAGCCTGCCTTCGTCGCCTGCCGTGCAGAGGGTCTCGCCGTGGAAGGACCGCTCGCGCGTTACGCCATGGACCTCGAAGAGCGCCCATGGCCGGGGAGCGCTCAGGCGTAGCGACCAACGCTGCGCCCCCAATCCTTACCCACGCGATAACCTTAACCATTCGGTAACCAGTTTGCTGGTATCCGCTACCCCGACGTGGGGATGGCAAAGGGGCTTGGATGCTGGCGCGCGCGCATACAGTGGCCTTTGAGGGCATCGAGGCGCGCCCGGTGGAGGTGCAATGCGCAGTCTCGCCGGGCTTGCCGAGCTTCTCGATCGTCGGGCTGCCCGACAAGGCCGTGAGCGAAGCACGAGAGCGGGTGCGTGCCGCCCTGACCACGCTCGCAATTGCCCTGCCTTCAAAGCGCATAACGATCAATCTGGCACCCGCTGACCTGCCCAAGGAAGGCTCGCATTTCGATCTGCCCATCGCCCTGGCGCTCCTCGCGGCGCTGGAAATCCTGCCGAAGGACGCGGTCGAGGGATTGCTGGCGCTGGGTGAGATGTCACTGGACGGCGCGCTCGTCCCTGTTATCGGGGCGCTTCCCGCCGCCATGGCTGCCGCTGCCGATCAACGTGCGCTGATCTGCCCCCGGGCATGCGGGCCGGAAGCGGCGTGGGTGGGCGACGCCGAAGTGATCGCCGCGCGGGACCTTGGCGAAGCGATCCGCCACGTGACAGGCCAGACAGCGCTTGCGCCCGCAGAGCCCGGTCAGGTCGACAGCGCCGGGTCGGGCGGTGACTTTTCTGACGTGAAGGGCCAGGAACGGGCCAAACGCGCCATGGAGATAGCCGCCGCCGGTCGTCATCACGTGCTGACCGTCGGCCCTCCCGGCTCGGGCAAGTCGATGCTGGCGGCACGGCTTCCAAGTATCCTGCCACCGCTTTCAGCCCTCGAGGCGTTGGAAACCTCGATGATCCACTCGCTTGCGGGCCTCCTGCGCGAGGGCGGCATCTCAATGACCCGCCCATTTCGCGACCCACATCACACCGCCTCGCCCGCCGCGATCACCGGCGGCGGCAAGAGCGCCAAGCCGGGCGAGGTATCGCTTGCGCATAACGGCGTCCTGTTTCTTGACGAGCTGCCCGAGTTCGCCCGCCCGGTGCTTGAAACACTGCGCCAGCCGGTCGAAACCGGGGAAATCGTCGTCGCGCGGGCCAATGCGCATGTGCGCTATCCATGCCGGTTTCTGCTCGTCGCAGCGGCCAATCCCTGTCGCTGTGGCTACCTTGCCGACCCGTCACAGGCCTGCGCACGTGTGCCCAAATGCGGTGAGGACTACCTCGGGCGCATCTCCGGCCCGCTGCTGGATCGCTTCGACCTGAGGATCGAGGTGCCGCCCGTAGCGTTCGCCGATCTCGACCTGCCGGAACCCACGGAGGGCTCAACCGAGATCGCCGCTCGGGTCGCAGCAGCGCGCGCGCGTCAGTCAGATCGCTTCGCCGATCACCCGGACGCCCGCAGCAACGCCGATGCCGACGGGGCGATCCTTGCGGCAATCGCCGCACCTGATGCCGAAGGCCGCGAGATCCTCAGCAAGGCCGCGGAAAGGTTTGGCCTGTCAGCGCGCGGCTACCACCGCATCCTGCGCGTCGCCCGCACCATCGCCGATCTGGATGGCTCAGCGCTGGTCCGCCGCCCCCACGTCGCCGAGGCCATCGGCTTCCGGCTGTCGTTCGGCGTCAGTGCCTGAGGCTGCACTGGGCGGGGCTTCGCGATCCGCGTAACCGCCCTTTTGAGCTTCAAACATACCGGCATAGAGCCCGTGCCGGGCCATCAGCTCCGCATGGGTGCCCTTCTCGACGACACGGCCCGCGTCGAGCACGTAGATCAGATCCGCGTCCACAACCGCGGAGAGGCGATGCGCGACGATAATCGTCGTCTTGCCCTCCGAAAGCCGGCCCAGCGCGCGCTTCACACGGTCCTCTGTTCGCTGGTCGAGCGCAGAGGTCGCCTCGTCCAGCAGAAGGATCGGCGCGGACCGCAGGAATGCCCGCGCAATCGCGATCCGCTGCTTCTGTCCACCCGAAAGCTGGCTGCCCTTGGGCCCGAGCTCCTGGTCCCCCCGCTCGCGCATCAGATCCGCAATCTCGGCCGCTTCGGCAGCGGCCCAGATCTCTTCATCCGGCGCATCCGGGTTGGCGTACTTGATGTTCTCGTAGATCGAGTTGTTGAAGATCACGATATCCTGCGCCACGACCGAGAAGGACCGACGCAGGTTACGGATCTTCACATCTTCGATCGGCGTGCCTCCAACGGTCACACGCCCCTGCTCGACCTGGTAGAGCCGGGTCATGAGGCTCAGCAGAGTGGTCTTGCCCGAGCCGGTCGCACCCACGATCGCCGTGGTCTTGCCCCCCTCGACCCGCAGGTCGAGGTTTTCAAAGAGCGGGGTCTCCTTGCCGTAGCCGAAGCTCACGCCGTCAAAGAGGATGTCCCCGGCCGTATCGAAGCTTTCGACCGCGCCGGGCGTATCGGTGATCTCGGGAATTTCCCGGTGCAGGCTGCGCACGCCGTCGAGGATGATGAGGTTGGCCTGCAACTTGGCGAAGAATTGCGCCAGCATCCGCGCGGGATCGAACACCAGAATGAGACCGATCAGGAACGTGATGATCGCCGCACCATCCATCCCGCTCGTGCCCATCAGCACAACGTAGCCGCCACCGCCGATAACCAGCACGTAAGCCACGGCCGAAGCCATATCGACCGTCGGCATGATCAGGGCCTGGGCGGCCTGAAGCCGGACGGCAAGGTCCCGGATCTCGACCGTCGCAGCCTTGAGGCGACGCTTCTCGTTCTCCTCCTGGTTGGAGATCTTCACGGTGCGCATTCCGTTCGACATCTCCTCGATGCCGCCCATGTATGCGCCCATCGCGTTTTCCGCCTTCGCCTGCACTTCCTTGATCCGCGAGGATACGTACTGGATGAGCAGCAGGATGATGGGCAGAACGATGATCGCGGCAAAGAAGAGAACGGCCGACTTGTAGATCAGGTATCCCGACACGACGACGATGGTCACTGCGTCGCGCACCGCGTTCACGGTCGAGGTGCCCACGAAGGTAGAGAGCGATTGCGCCTGGTTGACCATCTTTAGGATGATCTCGCCCGGCGGAGTCTTCTCGAAGAACGCGAGGTCGAGCATCATCAGCTTGTCCACGAGGCCTTGCCGCAGCTCTGCCACGGCCTGGCTGGCGAGGAACACCGAAAGGCGCGGCACCGCATAGGACATGATGGCGCGCACCACAAAGAGCCCGAAGACGATTGCGCAGACCCGCATGAGATCGGACAGCGCGCCCTCTTCGAAGATCACCCGCAGGCCGCTTTCCGTCAGCGCGAGGAACTGCTGGTAGACGATACCCTGCACGAGGATCATCCCGAACACGACGAAGAGCCAGCCCATCCGCTTCTTCAGGTACGTGTTCCAGAACCACGCGATATTGTCCTTGTCGATGTCGGAGAACAGCGGGCGTTTCTCGGTAACGGACGTTTCGTGGGCGATTTCCTTGCGCACCCACGCGACGCACCGGCGCCACAGGCTTTCGGGTTGTCCCCGGTTCGGATCGGTCTCGGTGGTCATGGCTCTGGCCTTTCGGGGCCGATTGGGTGCGGGTCTGGGGGCGCCTGTCAGGACGGCGCGCTTCTTTCGGGCAGGCGGTCAGCTCGTGGCCGCGTTGCTCCATACTCCGTAGGTGTCGCGCAGGTAATGGGCACAATGGGCGTTGAGCTGCGCACGCGACATATCCGCGATCTTCCAACGGTAGAGGGCGTCCGTCAGGTCCGCGACGGTGTTCTTCGGCTCGTATAGGTTCGCCGGCACCCAGATTGGAATGCCACGCCGCGCCAGCATCCCGGAAAGCCACACGTCGTCGACGGCCCACATGTCCTGCGGAATGTCGTAGGCCTCCTCGTCGAAGAACCTCGGGCGCACGACAACGCCCCCATAGCCTTCGAAGATATCGGCATAGCCTGCGCGCGAAACCAGCCGGCGAGCAGGCTTCAGCCGGATGGGCACGTTGCCGCCCCCGCGCAGGATCTGCATCGTCCGTTTGAGGCGATAGTCGAAGTCCCAACGGCGCTTGCGCTTCTCGTGCCGCGGGGTCGGTCGCGGCCGATACGCATCCAGCCCGGTCCGTTCGACGTTCCATCCTGTGAGCGACACCGCTTCGTCCGGGCGCTTGGCCTGCTCCTCAAAGAGCGCTTCTGCCCAGCCAGCGTAGTAATGCCGGTCGTCATCGCAAAAGAGGAGCTGCGCGTCGGGTGTGTCGCGGTGACGTGCGACCGCGTGCAGAACCTTCGACGCCGGGCCATGGTCCACGTCCGGGCGCAGCACGGTCACCCCGCTCGGAACCTTGGGCCGGCTGCCGTCATAGTCCGGAAAGCGCCGATAGCTGCGCGGGATGTGCAACTCGATCGCATCGGCTGCGCTGCCCTGGGCCGTCAGCGATTCCAGCGTCGGCCCGATCAGATCGAACCGCGGCGGGATGGAGGAGAGCGTTACAATGCGCATGCGAACCAACAGAAATTCGTTTGACCCCTGATACGCGAGAGCTTGGCCATCAACAAGCGATGCGACGGCCACAATCACAAGCCGGGTGGCAAAGCCTCGCTGATCGCCCCGCTGTCAGCTCCGCCCTATGCCCATCAGGCGAAACGCCAGCGGTGCACAGAGAATCACGAGCGTGATGCGCACCAGATGGTGCACGATGACATAGCCAAGATCCGCGCCCGACACGATCGCAAGCACCGCCATTTCCGCCTGCCCGCCCGGGGCAAATGCCAGGAAGCCTTCGACCGGGCGCGCCAGACCAAGAAGGTAGACAGCTTCAGTGAAGAGCGCGGCAAGTACCGCCAGCACCAGTACGAACAGCAGCCCCGCGGCCACATCGCGCCGCAGCTCCATCAGCGTGACACCGACGTACCCGACTCCGATGCTGATGCCGATGAAGTACTGCGCCGCCACGATCGCTTCGGCGGGCGGTCGGACATGGATGAGATCCGACAGCGAAAAGGCTGCCGTCACGATCAGGGGCCCGAGAATCGACGCGCCGAACAATCCGATCCGCTCTCCCCCCTTCCAGCCGACCCACGCCGCCACCGCCATCAGGAGAAGCTCGTGAACAGGCAGGGAAGTGGCTGGCGCGCCAATCGGATTGCTGAGCGAGACCCCGAAGCCGTGGACAAGGATGATGGGCGCAAGCGTTACGAGCACAAGCACCCGCGTCGCGTGAATGAGTGAGAGCGCCCGCACGTTGGCACCGGCTTCCTGGCCGAAGAGGATCATGTCCTGCAGCCCACCGGGCATGGCCGCATACCAGGCCGTTACGGGATCATAGCCGCAGACCTTGCGGAAGTACGGGATCCCGATCAGCGCGATGAGCAGGATATAGAGAGGCACCAGAGCCACCGAAAGCGCCATCTGCGGCAAGAGCGCCACGACATCGGGTGTCACCGAAGCGCCCACGGCGACGCCGAGGATCGTGCGCATCGCGACACCGACCTGCCCCATCCCCCTGAGCGGAATGCCCAGAAGCGCGAAGGCAAGGCAGGCGAACATCGGCCCGAAGAGGAACGGAAGCGGCAGGCCCGTGCTCCAGGCGACCGCGGCCCCCAGTGCCGCGATGGCGAGGGTCGCCGCTCGCTGGCGAGCTGGCGTGGTCAGGGCGGTCATCATCCAGGTGATGCTTTCAGCATACAATTGTATACCTTTATTCCGCCAGCCCTCCCTGTGCAACGGCCTCGATGGTCACATTCCACGGCACTGCTTTCGCTCGCCGCAGGGCGCGCTAAAGTCCGCCCATGGCGACGCTGCGACTGATCCATACGTCAGATCTTCATCTCGGGAAGCGTTTCGGCACGCTGCCGGAGGAAATCCGCTATCGCCTTGTCGAGGCACGCCACGCGGTGCTGGACACGCTGTCCCGGATTGCGGAGCGCGAAGGGGCGCAGCACATCCTCTTGGCGGGCGATACGTTCGACACCGAAACGCCGTCCGACGCGATCCGGGTTCAGGCGCTCGCCTCCATGGCCCACGCGGCTGACCTGCAATGGTGGCTCCTTCCCGGAAACCACGACAGCCTGCGCGCCGAGCCTTTGTGGGATGCAGTGCGGCGTGACGCGCCGGCCAATGTCCATGTGCTCGATACACATGCACCGCGCACGCTCGCACCCGGGGCGGCGCTGCTGCCAGCGCCATGGCCCCACCCATCGCCAGGAACTGACCTGACTGCGCCGCTGCGAGATATGGCGACACCAGAGGGCACGCTGCGCATCGGGCTTGCACACGGCGCCACGGCAAGTTTTCATGAAGATGCCGACCGGAGCGCCCTGATCCCCCTCGACCGTGCCGAAACGGCGGGGCTCGACTACCTCGCGCTCGGGGATTGGCACGGCGCCATCGCACTCGGCCAACGCATGCACTATTCCGGTGCTCCGGAAAGGGATGCCTTTCGCCACGATGGCCGCGGCTCGTGCTTGCTGGTTGAGGTCGCGCACGGGTCTGAGCCGCAGGTCCGCCAGATTGAGACAGGGCGCTTTTCATGGCACAGCGTCGCGCTGTCCTTCGCGCCTGGCCTCGACGCCGTTGAAGAACTGTCGCGGAATATCCCGGCTGAACTCTCCCGGCGTGACACGCTGCTCCGACTGTCCGTCACGGGAACCATCGCTCTTGAAGAGCGCGGGCGACTGGAGACCGAAATCACGCGCCTCACACCGGAGTTCGGCCACGTCGCACAGGATCTCTCCGACCTCAGAACCATCGCAACGGCAGGGGATCTGGAGGCGATTGCTCCATCCGGCGCCCTGCGCGCCGCCGCGGAAGACCTGCGGGCCGCAACGGAGGACGATACCCTCTCGGACGTCGAACGCCGCCTTTCCGCCCGCGCACTGGACAGGCTGTGGACCATGCTGCAGGACCGTCCCTGATGCAGATCCGCGCAATTCGCTTGCAGAACGTCCGGCGCTTCATCGACCCGGTGGAAATCGGCGGCCTCGGGCCGGGCATCAACGTTCTGGCCGCACCGAACGAACGGGGCAAGTCGACCTTCTTCGATGCGCTTCACGCCGCATTCTTCCTGCCCTGTCGCTCGATGAACGCCGATGTGCGCAGCCTCATACCCCACGCGGGCGGCGACCCCGAAGTGACTGTCTCGTTTGACGCGAACGGTGCAAGCTGGAGGCTCGAAAAACGCTGGAGCAAGGCTGCGGGGCGCCGCTCCGCCCGGCTCTGGCGCAACGGCACGCTCTCTGCGCAGGCCGGACAGGCAGAGGACCAGATCGCAGAGCTGCTTTCCCCGCCAGCCGATGGCGGACCCGCGGGATTGCTCTGGGTCAGGCAAGGTCTGACCGAGCTCGGCGCGCGGGGCGACGAGGCAAAGACGCGCCACACGCTCCTGACATCCGTGGCAGGCGAGGTCGACGCCATGACAGGCGGCCGGCAGATGGAGGCGCTGTCCGCTCGGATCGAAGCAGAGCTCGCGCAGAACCTGACCTCGAAAGGCCCTCGCAAGGGGGGGCCGCTCCACGCTGCGGCAGCCGAGGTGGCATCCTTGGAAGAGCGGTACCGCGAGCTTCGTGCCGCGTCGGCCGATCTCAGCGATGCGCTCGCCCAGCGCCACGAAAAGCGTGCGGAACGGGCCCGTCTGACAGACCCAGAGGATTCCGCCCGGCGGCAAGGCGCGCTTGCGGACGCCGAAGCCGCCCTCAAGGACGCGGAGAGGCACGAGACGGCCCTGCAAACCGCGCGGGACGCGGCGCGAATGGCCAGTGTCGTTCTGCAATCGACCACGACCGAGCGCACCCGGCTCAACGAAGCGCTCACGGAGCAGCGCGAGGCGCACGACAAGCACCATAGCGCGCAAGACGTCTACGACCGCGCCAAGTCAGACGCCGAAGCCTCCGGCGCTGCGGCGAAGTCAGCCGGAGAGCGGAAAACCCTGGCACATCAGGCGGAGCAGAGCGCGCGATCCCGGCACGCGGCCGCTCTGCGGGCGGAACGCGCGCAGGAGCTGGAGGCGCGCCGCCGCGACTTGGAGCAGCGGCTCCAGGCCGCCGAAGAGGCACGCCGCGCTGCCGAGGCAGCCCGCGCCGAGGCGCAATCCGGACCAACCGACGCCCGCATGGCGGAGCTTCGAAAGCGGCAGACCGCTCTCAGCGCCGCGCATCTCGCCCGGGACACCGCGGCACCGTCGATCACGCTCTCCTATTCCGGCGAGGGTCGGGTGCGCCGGGAAGGGACGGCACTGCCCGCCGACGCACCGATCCCGCTTCCCGATGGTGGCACCTTCGAGCTTGACGGGATTGGCCGACTGACACTTGCCCCCGGGGCCGCTGGCGCAAGCGATGCCGTGGTCTTGGCCCGGGCCGATCTGGATCGCACCCTCGCGGATGCGGGCTTTGCCTCCCTCGCGGCTGCGGAGGAAGCGGTGCACGCCCGAACGATCGCGGAAACAGCCCTCGCGCAGGCCACCGCGACGCTGCGCGCAGCCGCGCCGGAGGGGATCGACGCGCTGCGCACGAGCCTCGCGCGGATGCCCGCCCCTCCCGCACCGGACACGTCCCTGCCCTCGCTTCAGGACGCGGATGACGCGATGCAGGCGGCGGGGGACACCCTGCTCGAAGCTTCCGCCGAATACGAGGCCGCGCGCAGCCGGCAAGACGCGGCCCAGTCCGCACTTGCGCATGCCGAAGCCGCGCTCGCTGCGGCGGGCAATCGGGTGGAGCGCGCCGCGCATGCCCTCGCCATGCACGAAGATCCGCAGGCCGTTCTGTCAGCCCTCGACCTGCGACACCGCGCAGAGAGCGAGGCCCTCGGCACCGCAACGCGCACCCTCGGCGAACTCGAAAGAGTGGCAACCGACATCTCCGCGCTCACGGCACGCTTCGAGCGGGCGAGCGCGGCTGTCGAGAGCGCACGGCAGGCGCTCCAGACCCTTGCGGTCGATCTTCGCGGCCTCGACACGTATATCGAGACCCGGGCAAGCGCTGCCATCGAGGAAGAACTGCAAGACAGTGCCGACCGCCTCGCTGAAGCCCAACGACGACACGCGGCCATCGAGGAGGACTGCGCCGTGCTCCAGCGCCTCGCACAGGCCTTGAGCTCGGCCCGCGAAGCAGCACAGGAGCACTATCTCGCGCCCGTTCTGGCGGAGCTCGAACCGCTCGTTCGCATGCTCTGGCCCGAGGCCGCATTGACGCTCGACCCCGAAACGCTTCTTCCCTCCAATCTGACCCGACGCGACACCCCGGAGGCTTTCGACATCCTCTCAGGTGGAACGCGGGAGCAGATCGCGCTGCTCGTCCGTCTGGCCTTCGCCCGGATGCTGGCGCGCGAGGGGCGACCGGCGCCCGTGATCCTCGACGATGCAATAGTCTTTGCCGACGACGATCGCATCGTGACGATGTTCGACGCCCTCACCCGGCAGGCGAGCGACCTGCAAGTGATCGTCTTCTCGTGCCGCCAGCGCGCCTTCCGCGACCTTGGCGGACAGGCGCTGACGATCACCCCGGCGGAGCCCCCCGCGAGCAGCCCCGTCAGCCCGGAGACAAGCCCCTGAGCCGCTCGGAGCGCCGCCGAAGGATCTCGACCGTCGCAAGTAGCCCGATGGAGACGATCACCAGAAGCGTCGCCACAGCGAGGATCGTCGGAGAGATCTGCTCGCGCAGGCCGGTGAACATTTGCCATGGCAGCGTCTGCTGATTGGCTGACCCCACGAAGATCACCACGACAACCTCGTCGAACGACGTGATGAAGGCGAAAAGACCGCCGGAGATCACGCCGGGCAGGATAAGCGGCATCTGCACCTTGAAGAACGTCGTCACCGGGTCCGCCCCGAGCGAGGAGGCCGCCCGCGTCAGCGACCGGTCGAACCCGACAAGCGTGGCTGTCACGGTGATGATGACGAACGGGATGCCCAGCGCTGCGTGGGCCAGCACGACGCCGGTGTAAGTCCCCTGCAAGCCGATGCGGGAGTAGAAGAAGTACATCCCCGCCGCCGAGATGATCAGCGGCACGATCATCGGCGAGATCAGGATCGCCATGATCGCCCGCCGGAACGGCACATGCGGTTGGCTCAGCCCGATGGCCGCGAGCGTGCCCAGAGACACCGACAGGATCGTCGCCGCCGGAGCGATCTTCAGCGAGTTCCACATCGCCTGCTGCCAGTCGGGATTGGTGAAGAAATCCTCGTAGTGCTTGAGCGAGTACCCTTCCGGGCTCAGCGCAAGCATCTCCGGTGTGAAGGTGAAGAAGTCCTCGGCGTTGAACGACAGCGGGATGATCGTGAGGATCGGCGCGATCAGAAAGAAGAAGATGATCCCGCAGATAACGCGAAAACCGTAGTACCAGGCGCGTTCGCCGGTGGTGGCGTAGCTCGGTGGTCCTGACATGATGATTTACCCCAAGCTCACGTTGTCGATGCCCACGATCCGGTCGTAGACCCAGTACAGGATCAGAACGACCGCCAGAAGGATCGTCCCCAAGGCGGCCGCGAGCCCCCAGTTGAGGGACGATGAAATGTGGAAGGCGATCCGGTTGGAAATGAATGTGCCGGTTGTACCACCGACGAGTTCGGGTGTGATGTAGTAGCCGATGGCAAGGATGAAGACGAGGATGCACCCCGCCCCGATCCCGGGCACCGATTGCGGGAAGTAGACCCGCACGAAGGCCGTGGTTGGCGTGGCGCCGAGCGACTTGGCCGCGCGCACATATGTAAGCGGGATCGTTTTCATCACGGAGTAGAGCGGCAGGATCATGAACGGCAGCAGGATGTGCGTCATCGCGACGATGGTGCCGAACTGGTTGTTGATCATCGTCAGCCGCGCATCATCCGCCACCAATCCGACCCAGACGAGAATGTCGTTGATCACCCCCTGCTGTTGCAACAGCACCTTCCAGGCGGACGTCCGCACCAGCAGCGACGTCCAGAACGGCAGCAGCACGAGGATCAGCAGCAGGTTGGCCTGCCGCGCCGGAAGCGTCGCTAGCAGGTAGGCGATGGGATAGCCCAGCAGCACGCAGCATCCCATGATGACGAGCGACATGAAAAGGGTGCGCTGGAAGAGCAGCATGTAGATCCGCTGATCCTCGTCCTGCGCGGTGATGCTGCCATCGGCGGCCAGCTTCAGATCCACCGAGGTCAGGAAGTAGCCAGGCGTGTACTCAGGCGAGAACGTCTTGATCGTGGCCCAGACTTCCGGGTCGACCCAGCCATCGTCGAAGTCCTCGAACGTCGCGCGGATGGACATCGTCTCGAAGCTATCCACGGCGCCCCGCGCCTCGGACAGCATGTCAGAGCCCGGCCCGTTATAGGCGTCGATCGTGCCTTGATCCGCCGCCACCAGATCGGAGTAGAGCGCCAGATGCACGGGCGTCCACGGCTCTTCTTCTGCGGGATCATCGCCGTTGGCCTCCTGCATCGCCAGCGCGAAAGAGGTGTAGGCCATCGCCGTCTGAGGCATCAGCGCCGCGAAATCCGGGTTGGCCTCGAACGGAGCCGGATGCGCCCAGCCCGGTGCCGCAACCATCCGGACCCATGGCCCGGCTTCATCCCAGTTCTCGTTCAGCGCCTCGAACTGGTCGAAGTAGACCTCGCCAACGTCGTCGATCCCCCGGCCCGTCCGGCGAAACATCGAGGACATCCCGGTCGTTTCGTAATTGAGACGCGTACCGAGACGGGTGTGCAGCTTGCGCTCCTGTGCGTCGACCAAATCGTAGGTCAAGGCGAGGAAGGCGTCATCGCCCGGCAGGTCGTCGGCCGACGGGTCCCACGCTTCGAGTGCCGATGTCGTGCGTGGAAGGGTTTCCATGACGATCTCGTTTTCGACCGAGCGGAAGAGCATGTCCGCAATCGGCGCGAGAAACGTGATGACCACGAAGGCCAGAAGCGGGGCGACAAGCAAGAACGCCCGAAACTTCTGCCGCCTCAGCGAGCGCTGCAACGAACGCTTCAGCGGAGTGCCGTCTGCCGAGACGAGCGGGCCGGCCGGTTCTGCGGGAGCGGGTTTGCCGGACGTAGCGCTTGGAACTGGGCCGGCTGCCGTGGCGTCGGTCATGTCAGGTGCCCTCCACGACGATCATCGTGCTGTCGGCCGTCCGGCGCCGGATATCGGCGACTTCCTGGTAGGCCGGGTCGTTGTAGGCAGCCAGCGCCGCCTCGTAGCTGGGGAACTCGATCACCACGTGGCGCTCTTGGGCAGAGCCCTCGACCACCTCGGACTGCCCGCCGCGGATCATGAACGTGCCGCCGTGGGCCTCGAGGATCGGCGTGTCCCGGCGGACATACTCCTTGTATTCCTCCGGTTCGCGCACGGTGATATGGCCGATGATGTAGCCTTTGGGCATGGCGGTGTCCCCCGGTTCGGCTCTGAGAGCCCTCATTGCAAAAGGGGCGAGCCAAAGGCCCGCCCCATTCGTTCAGCTTACTGCGCGAGCCATGCCTGGAACTTGGCATCCAGGTCGTCGCGGTAGTCCGCCCACCACTCGTAGTTATAGAGGAAGGTGTTCTGCGCGTTGTCCGGATCGGTCGGCATGTGCTGCGCCATCTCGATGCCGAGGTCGGCATGGGTGCTCACGAGCGGAGCAGAGCTTTCGCGCGCCGGGCCGTAGGAGATCCACTTGGCCTGGTCTGCGAGACGCTGCGTGTCGGTGGCGAAGTAGAGGAAATCCTTCACCCGCGCGACGCGATCGTCGGCCAGACCGGCCGGAATGATCCAGCCGTCAAGGTCAAAGACCTGCGCGTCCCAGAGCATGGCGACAGGCTGATCCTGCTCCTCGATCACCGAGAAGAGGCGGCCGTTGTAGGTGGAACCAATCACGACTTCGCCGTCGGCCAGAAGCTGGGGCGTGTCGGCACCGGCCGACCACCAGACGACGCTGTCCTTGATGGTGCCAAGCTTGGCCAGCGCCTGGGCCTGGCCTTCGTCGGTCTCGAGAACGTCGTAGACGTCTTCCTTGGCGACGCCGTCGCAGATCAGGGCCCATTCCATGTTGTTGATCGGGCGACGCTCCAGCGAGCGCTGGCCGGGAAACGCTTCGAGATCGAAGACATCGCAGATGTTGCTGGGCGTGTTGCCGCCCCAAGCGTCGACATCGGTGCGATAGCCGAAGGTCGTCGAATAGACGATCTGCGGGATGAAGCAGTCGGAAACGATCAGGTCGCCGAAGTCTTCGGAGGCCGGGGTTCCGTCGGGTGCGGGGGCCAGCGCCTCGTCATGGTCGATTTCCATCGCGAGGCCTTCGTCGCACAGACGAATGGCGTCGGAGGCCACAACGTCAACGAGATCCCACGTGATGTTGCCGGCTTCGTTCATGGCGCGCAGCTTGGCCACGGCCTCGGCCGAGCTTTCGTCCCAGACGACGCTGAGCCCGTCATGCATGTCTTGATATGGCGCAGAGTACGCGTTGATCTGGCTTTGCTGATACGCGCCGCCCCAAGAGACGAGCGTCATGCTGTCGGCCATGTCGTCGGCCATCACCGCGGGAGCGGCGATCAGCGCCGCGCCGGTTGTGAGAAGAAGTGTCTTCAGTTTCATGGTAACCTTCCTGTGTCATTTGGCCCGAGTAGGTTTTTCCCAAACGGCTTCGGGCGCGCCGTCCGGGCTTGCGGGAGCCAGCGTACAACGCATTGTCGGGCTCCGTATCCAGTCAGTTCAATCGTGGTACGTCTTGAAGTCCTTCTTTACCTTGTCACGCACCTGCTTGGAGAAGCTGAAAGCGTTTGCATCCTTGCGCGCCTGAGCCATCGTCGCAACCGCAGCATTCTGAAGGCGTCACAATTCCCCGTCTTCTACCTGCGCATCCTGTGAAGCGGCTTTCGCTTCCCTTGAAATGGTCCGACGAAACGATCTGGCGCCGGAGCGCGAGATCCAGTTGCTATCTCCGTTCAGGCCGCATCGAGGGCACGGCAATCGGCCGGGAGCCAGCCGATCTCGATGTGCTCGCCCGGGCTCAGGCGTCGCTGATCGGGGGCGTTGCGGGTCTTGATGATGAACTCATCGTTGCCCGCGACGCGCAGGCGCGTGCGGTAGATGTCGCCCATGTAGATGAACTCGAGCACCTCGGCCTTGAGCGTATGGGCATCCGCCGAGAGGCGCTCGCTATTGTATTCCACCCGCTCGGGACGGATCGAGACCTGCGTTCGCTCGCCCGGCTGGCTGACGTTCACGGGCTTGCAGTTGATGATCTCACCGTCGTCGAGGCGCACCGTGGCGACCTCGCCATGGATTTCCTGCAACACGCCGGTGAGCGTGTTGTTCTCGCCGATGAACTGCGCGACGAAGCTGTTCTCGGGCTCTTCGTAAAGCGTGTCGGGCGGGGCGAGCTGCTGGATGCGACCGTCGTTGAAGACGGCGACCCTGTCCGACATCGTGAGCGCCTCGGTCTGGTCGTGCGTGACATAGACCGTGGTGATGCCGAGCGAGTGGGCGAGGTTCGTGATCTCGAACTGCATCCGCTCGCGCAACTGCTTGTCGAGCGCGCCAAGGGGCTCGTCCATCAGCACAAGCTCCGGCTCGAAGACCAGCGCGCGCGCGAGCGCGATCCGCTGCTGCTGACCGCCCGAGAGCTGGGTTGGACGGCGCCCGCCGAATTCCGCCATCTGGACCATGTCGAGCGCGCGCATCACCTTGCGCTCGCGCTCGTCCTTGCCGATCTTGCGCACCTCGAGCGGGAACGCGAGGTTTTCGGCCACGGTCATGTGCGGAAAGAGCGCGTAGTTCTGGAAGACCATACCGATGCCGCGCTTGTGCGGCGGGATGATGTTGATCGGATTTCCGTCGAGCAGGATTTCCCCGTGCGTCGCCGTCTCGAACCCGGCCAGCATCATCAGGCAGGTCGTCTTGCCCGATCCCGACGGCCCCAGCATCGTCAGGAACTCGCCCTGCCCGATGGACAGGTTGAGGTCCTTCACGACCAATGTTTCGCCATCGTAGCTTTTCTGGACACGGTCGAAAACGACAAAGCCCTCTTTCGCACTTCCCGAATCCAACGCCAAAAGGTCACTCCCCGTGATTTTGAGAAAACCGTAACAGTCTCGAATTGGGTTTCAACCCCTCGCGAGGCCCTGCTGCGCGCTCATGAGGCGAGCGCCCAAAAACCGTGCATCACCCTCGAACATGCCCGGGGCCCTCCCGCCCCCCTCGGCCTTGCGGCCTGCGGGGGTTGGGCGTGGCGCCGGCTGTCGCCGGCGCGGGCGCGCACAATTCGTCGCGAGCGCGCAGGGTCAGGACGCGGGGCCGAGCACGTCGATGATGGCCGCGCGAGTCGCTTCGACGATGGTATCGGCCTCGTCCTTGCTCAGGCAGAGCGGCGGCGCGTAGCCAAGGATGTCGCCTTGCGGCATGGCCCGGGCGATAACCCCGCGCCGTCCGAGAGCAGCAACCACCTCGCCGGTGGCAGCGCCGACCTTGTCGAAGAACACGGGGCCGTCACGGTCCTTCACCAGCTCGACAGCGGTCAGCATGCCGATGCCACGCACCTCGCCGACATGGGGATGATCGCCAACGGCCGCCTGCATTTGCGCTGTCAGGTAAGGCCCCACCTCGGCAGCGTTCTGCACCAGACCCATGCGATCCAGAAGCTCGAGGTTGGCCACACCTGCGGCCGCTCCGATCGGATGGGCAGAATACGTCCAGCCGTGGCCGAGTGGGCCGTTCTCGTCGTTGCCCTGAACCAGCACATCCCACACCTTCTGGCTGACGATGGAGCCCGAAAGGGGCGCATAGGCCGAGGTCACGCCCTTGGCGATCGTCATGAAGTCGGGCTCCAGCCCGAACATCGGCGACGCGAACATCTCGCCCAACCGGCCAAACCCGGTCACGACCTCGTCGGTAATCAGGGCGATGTCATGCGCTTTCAGGATCGGCGTGATCGCGGCCCAGTATCCTTCGGGCGGCGGAACGATACCCCCCGTCCCCAGAACGGGCTCCCCGATGAAGGCGGCGATCGTCTCGGCCCCTTCGCGGGCGATCAGCGCCTCAAGCTCCGCCGCGCAGTGGGCGGAGAACTCCGCCTCCGTCATGTCCCGCTCCGCCCGGCGGTAGTAATAAGGCGCGGTGGTACGCAGCACGCGGTCGAGCGGCAGGTCGAACTTGGCGTGGAACGCCGCGAGCCCCGTCAGCGAACCCGACATCAGACCAGAGCCGTGGTAGGCCCGTTCACGCGTGATGACCTTCTTCTTCTCAGGCAGGCCCCTGATATTGTTGTAGTACCACAGAAGCTTGATGTTGGTATCGTTCGCATCGGACCCGCCAAGGCCGAAATAGACCCGCGCCATATGCTCCGGCGCGCGCTCCATCACCATATGCGCCAACGTGATCGACGCCTCTGTGCCGTGGCCGACATAGGCGTGGTAATAGGCAAGCTCCCGCGCCTGCTTCGCAATCGCGTCGGCGATCTCCTGACGGCCGTAGCCGACGTTGACGCAATAGAGACCGGCGAACGCGTCGAGCAGGCGGTTGCCGTCCCTGTCTTCGACAAAGGACCCTTCGCCACCGCTCATGATCCTGCCGGGTGCTTCCCCCCGGGTGTGCTTTCCCAGATGGGTCGAGGGGTGCAGGAAACTTTCGCGATCCCATGCGTCCAGAATGTCATTGTCGAGCATATTCTCTCTCCCTCGAGGCCAAGCTGCGTCTCTGGGTACCGTGTCACCAATCGCACGGCGATGCGACACCTTCGGGCAAGTGAATGCTGCCCATGCCCCCTGTTCAAGGGCCAAGCCCGCAGGCAAGGTAACGCCATGCAAACCCCTCCCTTCTCGACCGCCGAGTACGACCGCCGCCTTGCCAAGGCCCGCGCTGCCATGGCCGCTCGCGATCTCGACACGCTGATCATCACGGACCCGTCCAACATGGCATGGCTCACGGGCTATGACGGCTGGTCCTTCTACGTCCATCAGGCGGTGATCCTGCCCGCGTCCGGGCAGCCCGTCTGGTGGGGCCGGGGACAGGACGCAAACGGCGCCCTGCGCACCGTCGACACGGAGCGCACGGCAATCGTCGGCTACCCGGACGGATACGTGCAGTCGACCGAGCGCCACCCGATGCAGCATCTCGCCGCGACGCTTTCCGATCTTGGCCTCGCCTCAGGACGCATCGGTGTGGAGATGGAAAACTACTACTACTCGGCGAAGGCCCATGCCGTTCTCGCCGATGCACTGCCCGCGCCCCTGTCCGACGCGACGGCCCTGGTGAATCACTGCCGCACCGTGAAGTCAGACGAAGAGCTGAATTTCATGCGCCGCGCCGCGCGCATCGCCGAATCGGTCTGTCAAACGGCGATCGACCTTGCCGCCCCCGGCCGCCTCAAGAACGAAATCGCCGCCGAAGTCATGCGCGCAGGCCTGCTCGGCGCAGGAGAGGACTGGGGCGACTATCCGGCGATCGTCCCGCTCATGCCGTCGGGCTCCGATGCTGCCGCCCCGCACCTTACGTGGACCGGCGCCCCCATGCGCGCAGGCGAAGCGACCTTCTTCGAGCTTGCGGGCTGCTATCGCCGCTACCACGTCCCTGTCGCACGCAGCGTGTTCCTCGGCACACCACCCGAGTATTTCCGCCGCGCCGAGGCCGCCCTCGTGGCCGGGCTCGAAGCCGGAATCGACGCAGCCCGCCCCGGAAACCGTGCCTGCGATGTCGCCAACGCCCTCGGCGCCGAGATGGAGAAAGCCGGGATCGAAAGGGGCGCCCGCTGCGGCTATCCCATTGGGCTCTCCTATCCGCCGGACTGGGGCGAACGGACAGTCTCGCTCCGCCCGGAAGACACAAGCGTGCTCGAGCCCGGCATGACCTTCCACTTCATGCCAGGCATTTGGCAAGACGATTGGGGCCTCGAGATCACCGAAAGCCTCCTGATCGCAGACAGCGGCCCCGCACAGCCCTTCTGCTCCCTGCCCCGCGAGCTGATCGTCAAGCCAGCATGAGCCCCCTCGACGCGACGCTCGAAACCCTGGGGCACCTCATCGCCCACCCGACCGTGTCCGACGAGAGCAACCTCGCACTCACTGCCGCACTCGCCGAGCGGCTCGAGGACGCCGGCGCACGGGTCGAGATACAGACGGACCCGACCGGCACAAAGTCGAACCTCTGGGCCACGCTCGGACCCGACATACCCGGCGGCCTCGTGCTCTCCGGCCATACGGATGTTGTCCCGGCGGGAGCGGGCTGGAGCTCGGACCCCTTCACCCTGCGCGTACACGACGGGCGTGCCTACGGGCGCGGCAGCTGCGACATGAAGGGCTTCCTCGCCTGCTGTCTCACGGCGCTGCCAGCATTCGCCGAAGCCGCACGCCACACACCCGTACACCTCGCCTTCACCTACGACGAAGAGGTAGGATGCCTCGGCGCCCAGGCCCTCACCGACAATCTGGACGCGCGCAATATCCGCCCCGCCATGGCCCTTATCGGGGAGCCGACCAATCTGCGCATCGTCGACGCGCACAAGGGCTGTTGCGAATACCGCGTACGCGTCGATGGGCTGGAGGGCCACGGCTCGGCCCCCGGCCTCGGTGTCAACGCCCTCGAATACACGAACCGCTACATCGCGCGCCTGCTGCAGCACCGCGACCGGCTCGCCGCAGCGCCACCGCTCGATAGCCCCTACGATCCGCCACATACGACGATCAACATCGGCACGCTGAGAGGCGGCACGGCGACAAATGTCATCCCGGGTCACGCGCAGCTCGACTGGGAAATGCGCCCCGTTCACTGGGATGACGCCGCGCATGTGCTCGCCGACCTCGACACCTTCATCGCACAGACCCTTCTGCCCGGGATGCGTGCCACGCATCCTGACGCGTCCATCACGTCCGAGGCAATCGGCGAGGTCATTGGCTTCACCCGCGCAACCGAAAACCCAATGCGGGACCTCGCAGCCAGCCTTCTGGGACAAAACGACACCGATGCGGTCGCGTTCGGCACCGAAGCGGGCCTCTTTCAAGCGCTTGGCGCGGCATGCATCGTCTGCGGCCCGGGCTCCATCGCCCAAGCCCACACCCCCGACGAGTTCATCGAAATCGCCGAGCTTGAGCGCGCCCTGGAGTTCCTTCACGCCCTCGCCCGGCGTCTCCAGACGCCCCCCTGACAGCGCGCGCGCCCCTTCATCTTGGCCCAAGTACCTCCGCCGGAGGCGGCGCCACGTTAAAGCCCGTGGCTCCGGTCGTATGCCGAAGCCGGCGGCATCTCCCAGGCCCTGGCCCCGCTCTCCACCTCGATGCGCAGCGGATGGCAGCGCGCCACGTCCGACGAATGCTCGGAGCTGCAATCGCCTCCGGGGCAGGCTGAAAGGCCCACCACCAGATCGATCTCGGCAAAGAACGTCAGCGCATCGCCGGGCCGCACCGGGCTTGCCTTCATGAAGTACTGGTGCGTGTCCAGGGTGAAGCCCGTGCACATGAAGACATTGAGCACATCGTGGACAAGCGGCTCCGCCTCCGCGAGCGGCAGGCCACGGTGTGCGGCAAGCGCGCGCGTCAGATTGGAGTGGCAGCAATAGTGATAATCCGTTCCACCCAACAGACGGCCCGTATAGGGATCGCAGCGTGTTCCGATCACGTCATGCACGGAGCCGCCGTCGGTATCGAAACCATACCAGTCGAGACTGTCCGACAGGATCGTCGCCATCGGGCGCATCTGTGGGAACGTGCTCCACATCCGGTCGCCGGTACTCAGATGCGTGCCGTGCAAGGCCCGCGTCTTGCCCGCGTAGAACCGCTCGGAAAGGTCCGCGGCATTCCAGAGGTTCAGATCCCCCACCTGCGGCCCTTCGACCGACACGATCCGGAAGATCGACCCCGCCAGCACTTCCACGCACGCCGCATCCCGTGGGGGCACGGTCACGACGGTCGTCTGGCCATGCCCTGCCGCATGGGCGCGCCGCGCCGCCAGATCCACAGGCGGCAAGGTGTCGGGAGAGTAACAGATGACAGGACGCGCCGCGCGGCGGTCGTCAGCGTCGGCGGGCGCGGGGTGCTCCGGCGTGTCGAGCTTCATGGCAAAAGTCACTCCTCCGCGATGCTGGCATTGAGAAAGGCAACCATGCGCGCCATCGCGCGCTCTGTCGCCTCCGGGTCGAACTCGGTTGGGGCCAATTCGAGTGTGCTCTCGTGATCAAACGCGTGGGTGACATCATCGTAGACCTCGGCCTCCACCGGCAGGCCCCGCTCCTTCTCGCGTTCCGCGATGTCTAGACAATCCTCGGGGTTGGCGATCAAATCGTTCTCCGCCAGCAGGAAGGCGACCGGGATATGACTGTCCCACCCTTGCCAGCTCGCACGTGTGACCGGCCCGCAGTAAGGATAGAGGAGAAAAGCCGCCTTGACCTGTTCGGACGCTGGTGACGGCATCCCGATGGGCCAGCGGGTCAGGGTCAGGGGAACCTCTTCATGATCCCACATGGACAAGGTCTCCATCAGGGACCACCCGCCATGCGAGGCGCCCATCACCACGAGGCGCTCCCGATCGACCCAGTCCAGATCCCGTGCATAGGCAAGCGCAACGGCGACATCCCCGGCGCGCTCTCCCCCGGTCAGCAGCTGGCCGGCACAAACGAGGGTCCAGAACTGCGGCTCCTCGAAACCACGTGGCGTATGGCTGTCGACCATGATGGTGGCCCAACCGGCATCACCCAGCGCACGCGCCCAGCGGCGGACAGTGTCGCTCGGCCCGTCGCACCCGGAAAACAAGAGCGCTGTCTTGTGCGGGCCTTCGCCCACCGGCTGGGAGATCTCGAACGATGGGCGAAGCTGCTCCAGGAGCTCTTCGGGGGTTTGCCGCTCCACGGTCAGTCCGGTGTAACGGCCAAGCATGTTGACCGTGACGAGGATCAGCGGGACCGCGATCAGAGCAATCGCACCTCCCCACATCAGGGCCCTGCGCCGGTCCATCAGCGCACCAGAACCACGGGGACCTTGCAGGAACGCAGCATCTCGCTGGTTGTCGAGCCGATGATAAGCGACCGGATTCGCGAGTGACCGTAGGCCCCCATAACAAGCATCTCGAACGGGCCGCTATCCACCAGCCCCGCCAGCGCCGTATCAGGCTGGCCCGAAACCACGTCGGTGGTGGCGGTGATGCCGGCCGCACGCAACATCGCTTGCGCGTCCTCGAGCCCCTTGCGGACCGCATCGGTCGCGGTGCCAACCGTGACCACGTGCACCGCGAGCCCCTGGTAGAACGGCACGCGCGCGATATGATCAACGGCCTTCATCGCGGACGCGCCGCCATCATAGGCGACCAGCACGCGCTCGATCGGCCGGAACGCCCGCGCCGCGACGAAAATCGGCCGCGCCGCGCTTCGCACGATCCGCTCCAGATTGGAGCCAAGGTGCCCCTTGGCGAAATCCGCCGCTTCGCCGCGCTTGCCGATCATCAGCATTTCGGCCCCGGCGCCCTGCTCGGCCACTGTTTCGACGATATCGTCGTGCCTCAGGCGCGTGGTGATCTCGTTGACCCCCCCTTTGTCGAGGATCGCCCGCGCATCTTCCAGGATTGCGCGCCCGCGATGGGTGATCAGCTTGGCGCGCTGCGCATCGAGCTCCGCCAGATCCTCCAGAAGGGCCGTGCGCGCGCCGAGCGCGATGGAACCTGAAAGGTCCGCCTTTTCCGCGCCCTCGCGCCGGCCCAGCACGTGAAGCAGCTCCACCGCCCAGCCCGACCGTTGCGCGACCCATACGGCGTGCTCGCATACGCTTTGCGAGTAGATCGACCCGTCGACCAGCGCGATCATCTTGTCTGTCATGGTTCGCCCTCCCTAGTGCGCCATCAGGTCGTCCATGGCACCGGGTTTGTCCTTCACCGAGAGCTTGTCGACAAGCGTCTCCGATGCCGCGTTCATCCCGATGATCTCGACCTCCGCCCCGTCACGGCGGAACTTCATCACCGCCATGTCGAGCGCCTGCACCGAAGAGATGTCCCAGATATGCGCGCGACTGACGTCGATCACCACCCGTTCCGGTGCCTCGCGGAAGTCGAACGCCTTCATGAAATCCTCGACCGAGCCATAAAAGAGCTGCCCCTCGATGAAGTAGGTCCGCACCCGGCCATCTGCGCTCGCCTCGCTGCGCACGCGGAAGAGCTGCGCGATCTTGGCCGCAAAGAAGATGCCGGACAGCAGCACCCCAACGAGCACACCGATCGCGAGGTTGTGGGTGTAGACGACCGTCACGACGGTCGCGAGCATCACGACGGAAGATGAGCGCGGATGCGTTCTGAGCGCCCCGAGCGACGACCACGAAAACGTGCCGATCGACACCATGATCATGATCGCGACAAGCGCGGGCATCGGGATGATCGACACGAGATCCCCAAGGCCGACCACGAGGATCAGCAGAAACACCCCCGCCACGAAGCACGAGAGCCGCCCACGCCCGCCAGACTTCACGTTGATGATCGATTGTCCGATCATGGCGCAGCCTGCCATGCCACCGATGAAGCCCGTCGCCGTGTTGGCAAGCCCCTGCCCGATACACTCCTGATTGCGATCCGAAGGCGTGTCGGTCAGATCGTCGACGATGTTCTGCGTCATCAGGCTTTCGAGCAGCCCCACGACCGCCACCGCGACGGAATAGGGAAAGATGATCGCAAGCGTCTCGAAGCTCAGCGGGATGTCGGGGATCAGGAATACCGGCAACGTATCCGGCAAGGCGCCCATATCGCCGACCGCGCGCACGTCTATCCCCAGCAGCCAGACCAGTAGGGTCAGCACGATGATCGTCACAAGCGGGGAGGGCACGGCGGTGGTGACCCGTGGAAAGAGGTAGATGATCGCGAGACCGGCGGCGACCAGCGGGTAGGTGATCCATGTCACCTCGCGCGGATCCAGCTCCGGCAGCTGCGCCATGAAGATCAGGATCGCCAGCGCATTGACGAAGCCCGTCATCACCGATTTCGACACGAACCTCATGACGAACCCGAGCCTCAGAAGGCCCGCGCCGACCTGCAAGAGGCCAGCCAGCACGGTCGCCGCCAGAAGGTACTGCAACCCGTGATCCCGCACGAGCGTCACCATCAGAACAGCGGTCGCTGCAGTGGCGGCAGAGATCATGCCCGGCCGACCGCCAGCAATCGCGGTGATCACCGCAATGGAAAACGAGGCATAAAGGCCGATCTTCGGATCGACACCCGCGATGATCGAAAATGCAATGGCCTCCGGGATCAGCGCGAGCGCCACCACGAGGCCCGACAACAGATCTCCGCGGATGTTGCCGAACCACTGCCGGCGATAAGCGTCCAATGTCATTCCTGGCAATCCCTTGTCCAGCAGCACACGCCACGCCGCGTGCGTCTGGCGTGCGCGCGCACACAAGAGCTGAGGCTGGCGAAAAAGCGGCCGCGGGGCGGTGCGGCCAGCATCGCAGCCGCATATAGCCCGCGACAGCCGAAGGCCACCCGCCATCGCAAATTGACGGAACCGACGCGCAAGGACGACGAATACGGCCTGATAGCTCCGACGCCCATCGAGCAGCGATCATATGTGGATGAGAGGGTTGGTTGCGGGGGTAGGATTTGAACCTACGACCTTCAGGTTATGAGCCTGACGAGCTACCGGGCTGCTCCACCCCGCGCCAACAAACGACCCGATACTCCCGCCCACGGTCAGGTGCAAGGCACCAAGTTCAAAAAAGTGTCACACCCGGCATATGCCGCAGGGTCAGACATGCACCCGGTGCAAGAAGCGGGATGGTTGGACACGCGATATGAGTCTCTGCGCGCCATCTCAGCGAGATCACGCCCCACCCGCGCTTGAAAGACCTCCACGGGAGCGTACGTGAAGTCGGACACCGACAGCACACTCTCCTCATGCCCCGCATCCTTATCCTCTGCCCGACGCACGACCACGCCGACACGCTCTTTTGCTCAATCGCGAGCGTACGCGCCCAGACCATCACGGATTGGGAGATGGTAGTGATCGGAGACGGCCCACCGCCGCGCACAGCGGAAGTCATGTCCGCCATCATGGCTGACGAACCGCGTGTGACGTACATCGAGAAACTGAAAGGCGCACGCTACGGTGAAGCCTACCGGGACCCGGTGATCCGCGCCTCCGACGCAGACATCGTCTGTCATCTCTCGGATGATGACCTCTGGGCCGCCAATCACCTCGAAGCGATGTGCGCGCTGCTGGAGCGGGCAGACTGGGGCGCTCAGGCGGAGCTGCGCATGGGGATACAGGGGCGCTGCGTTTGGCTGCCGTTTCACCACGGCCCCCGCAAGAACCGCTACCGACGGGTTCTGACGTCCGGCCTGAACTACGTGGCGTATCGGCGTTCTGCCTACCTCGGCCTGAGAGAGGGCTGGACACCCGCTCCCGAAGAGTTCGGTTCAGACCGGTATATGTGGCAAAAGTTCCTGAGGAAGCGCAAATTGGCCGTTGCAAGCAGCGCCGATAGCACTGTCTTGAAGTTGCCGAGCCGACGAGAGCGCGCGGGTCTGACGCCTGATGAGCGTGTTGCCGAGCTCACGCCGTGGCTGAAGCAGGTGAACGTACCTGGGCGGATGGTGCGGCTTCGTCGAAACGCCACCATAGCTGCGCGCACGGTTGCGATGTTCCGCCGATACGACGCGCATCTCGAAGGCAGTTGGCAAGAGGCCCTTCGCAAGTGCGGCTTGCAGGTGGTCAGCGCGGACGCGCCGTGCGCCGTCGCGATCGACGAAGATGCGATGGATTTGCCCCTGACACGGAGACAGCGTCGGGAAGTCCGCGCTGTCTTCGGGATTGGCAAGGCAACGCACGCTCCCTCGCGCACGCCGGGTGGCTTTGAAGGCTGGCGTGACGTTTTGGGTGACGACCGTTCACTCTGGATCTCCGTTATACGCGCCTTTTCCAACGTCGATGCAGACACGACGCGCCTGGTGACCAAGAGCTATGTGGATCGATTTGGCACGGCGCCCGAGCAGCTTGGGCAGATCGGCTCCGAGTAGAGACCGGTTTCAGGCTCGATCGGGGGCAAAGCCGCTCGAGACGGGCCCTGGGAAGCAGAGTGCAAAGAGCTACGCCGCCAATAGCGTAAGCGGGCGTGTCTTGGGAGAGTGGCGCGTGTCCGAACTGACTTTCATCGGAGTTCTGCGCTCGCGTCTTACTTCGAACCTGACGCGAACCGTTCATGCGACGGGTAGAGCTCGCGCAGCGTCGGCCAGTCCTTATCTGCTGCCGAGAGGATGGGCATCTGGTTCGGCCAGTCCACCGCGAGATCGGGATCGTCCCACGCGACCCCGGCGCGCTTTGAGGGATCATACTCACCCGACACGTCGTTGATGTAATCGACGTCTGTCACAGCGTAAAACGCATTGCTCAGGCCTTCGGACACCATGATGCGGAGTCGTTCGCCCGGCGGGTCGCCGATCAGAAACGTTTCAACGGCTGAAAAGGTCGGGCTCTCTGGCCGAGTGTCCGCAACCGCGATGAAGGCCGTTCCCCGCGACGCGTAGATGAGTTTGCTCCAGCCTTCGGTGTGGAACCCGCGCAATACACCTGGCGCTGATCGGGAATGATTGCCTTGTGCAAACCGGTGCGAGATACTTTCCGCCGTTGACAGCACTGAACTGCGATAGGTTTCGAGAAAGAACCCTCGGTCATCCTCGAGCACAATGGGCTCGACCGAATAGAGACCGGATATGCGGGTGGACCTGAGAATAGGGGCTGGCATGGGAACACCTCGAACTGAATTCGAGATGTCAGTTTGCACATCGAAAAGAGAGATACAATTGATGCGCTTGCTAGGTTTGGCGGCGACCTACTCTCCCACGTCTTAAGACGCAGTACCATCGGCGCTACGGCACTTAACGACCGAGTTCGGGATGGGATCGGGTGTTTTGCTCGCGCTGTGACCACCAAACCAAGAAAACGCATGTCCAAGCCAAGGTGAAGTGTACGGCTTTCGATCAGTATTGGGCAAACCTGCCTTCTACTGGATCAAATCAAGCCTATCGGGCAATTAGTACCGGTCAGCTGAACGCATTGCTGCGCTTACACCTCCGGCCTATCGACGAGGTAGTCTACCTCGGCCCTCAGGGATACCTTGTTTTGAGGGGGGCTTCCCGCTTAGATGCCTTCAGCGGTTATCCTTTCCGATCATAGCTACCCTGCACTGCTGCTGGCGCAACAACAGGTCCACCAGTGGATCGTTCACCCCGGTCCTCTCGTACTAGGGGCAACTCCTCTCAAGTATCCTACACCCACGGCAGATAGGGACCGAACTGTCTCACGACGTTCTAAACCCAGCTCACGTACCTCTTTAAACGGCGAACAGCCGTACCCTTGGGACCTGCTCCAGCCCCAGGATGAGATGAGCCGACATCGAGGTGCCAAACACTGCCGTCGATATGGACTCTTGGGCAGTATCAGCCTGTTATCCCCGGCGTACCTTTTATCCGTTGAGCGATGGCCCTTCCACGCGGGACCACCGGATCACTATGGCCGTCTTTCGACTCTGCTCGACTTGTCAGTCTCGCAGTCAGGCTGGCTTCTGCCATTGCACTCAACGAGCGATTTCCGACCGCTCTGAGCCAACCTTCGCGCGCCTCCGTTACTCTTTAGGAGGCGACCGCCCCAGTCAAACTACCCGCCACAGAGGGTCCCGGATCCGGATAACGGACCGCGGTTAGACAACAAGAATGCGAAGGGTGGTATCTCAAGGGAGGCTCCACAGAAACTGGCGTTCCTGGTTCAAAGCCTACCACCTATCCTGCACATCCCAGTCCTGTTGCCAGTCTGAAGCTGTAGTAAAGGTGCACGGGGTCTTTCCGTCTAACCGCGGGAAGCCTGCATCTTGACAGGCAATTCAATTTCGCTGAGTCTACGTTGGAGACAGCGGGGAAGTCGTTACGCCATTCGTGCAGGTCGGAACTTACCCGACAAGGAATTTCGCTACCTTAGGACCGTTATAGTTACGGCCGCCGTTTACCGGGGCTTCAATTCGGAGCTCTCACTCCTCCTTTTAACCTTCCGGCACCGGGCAGGCGTCAGACCCTATACGTCGTCTTGCGACTTCGCAGAGCCCTGTGTTTTTAGTAAACAGTCGCCACCCCCTGGTTTGTGCCCCCGGATCCAAGTTGCCTTGAACCCGGGCCTCCTTCTCGCGAACTTACGGAGGTATTTTGCCGAGTTCCTTCAACGTAGTTCTCTCAAGCGCCTTGGTAT
>CBDICG010000002.1:1362500-3756716 GCA_965277275.1 Paracoccaceae bacterium
CGCCCAGCCGCCCCGTTGCACCTGCCCAGAACACCCACACGACGGGGAACACCCCCGCAACGTAGAGTGACCAGGTCGGCACGCGGCGCAGAGCGCCGTTGATCGGGGCGGCCAGATCCATCAGTAGTATTCGCGCAGGTCCATGTCCTCGTAGAGCGACGCGACCTCGTCTTCGTATCCATTGAACATCTGCGTCTCGATGCGCTTGGCAAAGAGCCCCCCGCCGATCAGCCGCTCCGTCGCCTGGCTCCAGCGCGGATGATCCACTGTCGGGTTCACATTGCTATAGAAGCCGTACTCGTTCGGGAGGGTCTTGTTCCACGTCGTGGGCGGCTCGATGTCCGTCAGCGTGATCCGCACGATGCTCTTGATCGACTTGAACCCGTACTTCCACGGCACAACCACACGGATCGGGGCGCCATTCTGGTTCGGCATCGGCTTCCCGTAGAGGCCCGTCGCGAGGATCGACAGCGGATGCATTGCCTCATCGAGCCGAAGTCCCTCGACATAGGGCCACTCCACCACCGGGAAGCGCACGCCCGGCATCTCTTCGGGGCGGTACAGCGTCTCGAAGGCGACGTACTTCGCGCTGCTCTGCACGCCGACACGATCCAGCAGGTCGGCCAGCTCGAACCCGTTCCACGGGACAACCATCGACCACCCCTCGACACAGCGCAGCCGGTAGATCCGCTCTTCGACGGTCATCCCCTCCATGATCTGCTCGAAGGAGTACGTGCCGGGTTTGTCGACCATCCCGTCGATCACGATCTCCCACGGAGAGGTGGTGAGCATGTGCGCGTTCTTGGCCGGATCGCCCTTCTGAGTGCCGAATTCATAGAAGTTGTTGTAGGTCGTGATCTCTTCCCACGAATTCGGTTCCAGCTCTGCGGCTGCCATCGCCGATCCGCCGATCCCCGCCAGCCCCATGGCCGCCCCGCCTGCCGCGATGATCTGGCGGCGATTGAGATACGCGGCGCGGGGCGTCACGTCGTCATGGGTCAGGGTGTTTTTCCAGCGATGGGCCATCGGTCTCTCCTCTTTCGCCTCTACTTAGGGGGAAAGACCTAAAGATGTGCAGCCGATGTCAATTCCTCACGCATTCGTTTTTCGGTGCGAGCGGGCCAGTCAGTAGTGGTGACGCCCTGCATCGGCCGGGCGCGGCAGGTCGGGAAGCGGCTGCCCGGGCTGATATGACGGGTAGAGCTCGTTCATCGGGATAGACGTACCATCGGATTGTACCAGTCGCACATGACGCCGCCGCATCTGACGCGGCTCCGATACGCCGACCGAATGCGCGATCGTCTCGACCTCCTTTATGATCGACGTCGCGTAGGAGGCGACCCGCTCGAACTTTTCCTCCACCACGAGCCCCTGCTGAAGGCGCTTCTGATGGGTGGTGATCCCGGTGGGGCAGGTGTTCTTGTTGCACTTCAGTGCCTGGATGCAGCCCAACGCAAACATGAAGCCACGCGCGGATGTCACGAAATCCGCGCCGGCTGCGATCGCCCATGCGATGTCCCCCGGATTCACCAGCTTGGCCGATGCGACCAGCCGTATACGGTCTTTCAGGCCGAACTCGTCGCGCAGGTTGGCAATCCGAGGGAGCGATTCCCGGATCGGCATGCCGACCAGATCCATGAGAGGCATGGGGGCTGCCCCCGTACCGCCCTCTCCGCCATCAATCGTGATGAAGTCCGGCGCGGCCTCGGGACCGCGCGACGCCACGGCCTCGAAAAACTCCCGAAAATGGGTGGGTGAGCCGATGACCGTCTTGAAGCCAACCGGCTTGCCGGTCACCTCGCGGACATGCGCGATCAGGTCGAGCAGTTCGTCCCACGAGTTCACTTCGACATGGCGATTTGGCGAGATCGAATCCTGGGCCACCGGAATACCCCGGATCTGTGCGATCTCCGGTGTGATCTTGGCGGCCGGAAGGATGCCGCCCTTTCCCGGCTTGGCGCCCTGGGCGAGCTTGATCTCGAACATGCGCACCGTCTCATGCGCCGCAACCGCACGTAGCTTTTCGTCCGACAGGCGGCCTTCGGCATCGCGGACGCCGTACTTCGCCGTCCCGATCTGATAGACGACGTCGCATCCCCCTTCGAGGTGATAGGGGGATAGACCGCCCTCACCCGTATTCAGCCAGACGCCCGCCTTCGCGGCCCCGCGAGAGAGTGACTGAACCGCCGGCCTCGAGATTGCGCCAAAGGACATGCCGGAAATGTTGAAGATCGAGCGGGCAGTGAACGGTGTGCGCGTGTCGGGTCCGATCACCAACGGGTCGGTCGATGCAAACTGGTCGTCTATGGGTGGGAACGCCGCGTTCACGAAGATCGGCGTGCCGACGACATTGAGGTTCCGCGTCGAGCCGAAGGCGAGCGTGTTGCCACGGCCTTCGGACGCGTTCTCGACCCAGTGCCGCTGCGCCCGGTTGAAGGGCAGTTCCTCTCGATCCATCGCAAAGAAATACTGGCGGAAGAACTCGCCAAGCGCGGAGAAGAGGTACCGGAACCGCCCGATGACGGGGTAGTTGCGCCGGATCGCGTCCTTGGTCTGGACGCGGTCGACCACGAAGAACACGACTACGATAGCAAGGATCGCGCCCACGAGCAGCACGAAACTCAGCGCCATCAGTTGCAGGCCCCAAAGCGCCCAGCTCATCCACGCATCCATAGAGTGCCCTTTCGTTTGGCTGCCGGATGCAGCAGAAAGGGCACGGCAGCGTGAGGCAAGCAGCAAATCGCCACGCCATGGATCGCCGCCTCAAGCACGCTGTCATGCGTCTCGGCGGTCACGAAATCTCACGCGACTTCACAGAAGAGTGTGTGGTATTTTTTTCCACGCTACGCTTAGCGTGCGAGCCCACGAGGTCAATCAGTGAATGTCCGCCGAAGGCAGTCACTCGCCGACATCCAAAACCCTACTTGCTGCGTTGTCCGTGTGTTCCTGCGTGTCAGGGGCCACATTGTTCAAAGGGAGATACCCATGATCCGTACGACACTCGCCGCACTTGCCACCGCGTCCATGCTCGCTGTTCCGGCCTTCGCTGATGGCCACGGCCAGAAAGACATCGTCGACACCGCCGTCGCTGCCGGCTCGTTTGAAACGCTCGTGGCTGCCGTGCAGGCCGCCGGTCTCGTCGAGACGCTGAAGGGCGATGGCCCGTTCACCGTCTTTGCACCGACAGACGAGGCGTTCGCAGCCCTGCCCGCAGGCACCGTCGAAGCGCTGCTCGAAGACACTGACGCACTGACCGCGATCCTGACCTACCACGTTGTCCCGGGCAAAGTGATGTCGACCGACCTCTCCGAAGGCCTGATGGCTGCAACGGTCGAGGGCTCGGAAGTGACCATCACGCTGGCCAACGGCCCGATGGTTGACGGCGCCAACATCGTCACGCCGGACATCGAAACGTCGAATGGCGTGATCCACGTGATCGACGCGGTCATCCTGCCCGCGGACGAGAACTGATCTAACTGGCGTTTCTGCGCCGTAAGCCTCCGCGCCCGTCCGACCTCATCGTCGGGCGGGCGCAAAAATATCCCTGATCAACTGAAAACAGACCACGGAGGTTCCAATGAACCGTCGCTTCGCCCTCGCCGCCGCCGCATCCGCAACGCTCGCTCTGCTTGCCGCTTGCGCCCCCGGAGGCGGGTCCCCTGACATCGTCGACATCGCGGCCTCCAACGAAGACACGTTCGGCACGCTTGTTGCCGCAGTAACCGCGGCAGACCTCGTCGACACCCTCAAAGGCGACGGCCCCTTCACCGTGTTTGCCCCGACCAACGACGCCTTCGCCGCACTGCCGGCCGGCACCGTCGAAAGCCTGCTGGAGCCGGAAAACCGCGACCAGCTCGTGTCTATCCTGACCTATCACGTGATCCCCGGCGCGGTCACGTCCGACCAGCTTGCCGGGCAGCGTTTGTCGGTCGACACCGTCCAGGGCGGCGCTGTGCACGTGGACGGCCGCAACGGCGTTCGGGTCAACAATGCGCGGGTGATTTCCGCCGATATCATCGCCTCGAACGGTGTGATCCACGCGATCGATCGGGTTCTGCTTCCGAACTGAGCGATGCTCTTGGGCTTTGGCGTGGTCGGGGGGCGCTGCCCCCCGGCGCGCAGCGCCTCCCCCCGGGATATTTCCGGCACAATGAAGCAGAGACGGGCGGCGCTGGACCTGCCTGTGCGCCACTCTCTGGAAATGCCGCGCCTCGGTTCGTGAAACGCGTCATGTCAGATGCGCGCCGCTTTTTGATCGCGAGCGGAGCAGGAGTTGCGTCACCGACCCTCTGAGTATTCCGCAAAGCAATAGGGGCGCCCATTTGGACGCCCCTTTTTGTCTCTTAGTGGAGCACCGCGTCTCCGGGTGCTTCGCGGTTGGTGTTTCCGACCCGGTCGCCGATGATGAGACCCTCCGCACCAGCGCTGACCTGCACCGTCTCGCCATCCGCGAGATCACCGGACAGGATCGCTTCGGCCAGCGAGTCCTGGAGGCTCTTTTGCAGGACACGCTTCAGCGGGCGGGCGCCGTAGACCGGATCGTAGCCCTCGTTGGCCAGCCAGGCACGCGCGCTCTCGTCCAGCTCCAGTGTGATGCCGCGACGTGCGAGGCGTCTTTCAAGCTGCGCGACCTGGATCTCGACGATCCCGGCCATGTCCGCCCGGTCCAGGCGGTCGAAGACGATCATGTCGTCGAGCCGGTTGAGAAACTCCGGCTTGAAGTGGGCGCGCACGGCCTCCATCACAGAGCGCTTGGCATCGCTCGGATCAGCCCCTTCGGCCAGATGTGACAATGCTTGAGCGCCCAGGTTCGACGTGAGGATGATCAGCGTCTGCTTGAAATCGACCGTGCGGCCCTGGCCATCGGTGAGCTGCCCGTCATCGAGCACCTGCAGGAGCACGTTGAAGACGTCCGGATGCGCCTTTTCGACCTCGTCGAACAGGACGACCTGGTAGGGCCGGCGCCGGACCGCTTCTGTCAGCACACCGCCCTCGTCGTAGCCGACATAGCCCGGAGGGGCCCCGATCAGCCGTGCCACCGCGTGCTTTTCCATGAACTCCGACATGTCGATGCGCACCATCGCGCTGTCATCATCAAAGAGGAACTCCGCGAGCGCCTTTGTCAGCTCCGTCTTGCCGACGCCGGTCGGCCCGAGGAAGAGAAACGAGCCAAGCGGCCGGTTCTCGTCGTTGAGGCCCGCGCGCGCGCGCCGCACCGCATTCGACACGGCCGTGACCGCTCGGGTCTGACCGATCACGCGCTTGCCGATCTCTTCTTCCATGCGCAGGAGCTTGTCCCGCTCGCCTTCGAGCATCTTGGACGTGGGGATACCCGTCCAGCGTTCGACGACTTCGGCGATCTGCTCGGGGCGCACGGCCTCTTCGACCATCATGTCGCTGTCGGAGGCCTCTGCCTCGGCGAGCTGTTTTTCCAGCTTGGGAATGATGCCGTAGGACAGCTCCCCGGCCTTGGCCAGATCGCCCTTGCGCTTGGCAATGTCGAGTTCGGCACGGGCCTGATCGAGGTACTCCTTGAGAGCGCGGGCGGCATCGAGCTTGTCGCGCTCGTGCTGCCATTGCGCCGTCATTTCGGCGGAGCGTTGCTGCAGGTTGCTCAGCTCTTCTTCCAGCTTCGCAAGGCGCGTCCGCGAGGCGGTATCGTCTTCTTTCTTGAGTGCTTCGGCCTCGATCTGCTTTTGCAGGATCTCGCGATCGAGCGCGTCAAGCTCTTCGGGCTTGCTGTCGACTTCCATCCGCAGGCGCGAGGCGGCTTCGTCCATCAGGTCGATCGCCTTGTCGGGCAGGAACCGATCCGTGATGTAGCGGTGCGAGAGCTGAGCGGCGGCCACGAGCGCGGAATCGGAGATCCGCACCCCGTGGTGCAGCTCGTACTTTTCTTTGATGCCGCGCAGGATGGACACCGTATCCTCCTCCGTCGGTTCTTCCACCAGCAAGGGCTGGAAGCGGCGGGCGAGGGCGGCATCCTTTTCGACATGTTTGCGGTACTCGTCGAGGGTCGTGGCCCCGACACAATGCAGTTCGCCCCGCGCGAGCGCCGGCTTGAGCAGGTTCGACGCGTCCATTGCGCCGTCCGCCTTGCCCGCCCCGACGAGCGTGTGCATCTCGTCAATGAACAGGATGATCTCACCGGCTGCCGAGGTCACCTCCGACAAGACCGCCTTCAGCCGCTCTTCAAACTCACCGCGGTATTTCGCACCGGCAATCAGGGCGCCCATGTCCAGCGCGAGAAGTTTCTTGTTGCGCAGGCTTTCGGGGACGTCGCCGTTGATGATGCGCAGCGCGAGCCCCTCGGCGATGGCCGTCTTGCCGACACCAGGTTCCCCGATCAGGACCGGGTTGTTCTTGGTCCGGCGTGACAACACCTGCATCGCGCGCCGGATCTCTTCGTCGCGCCCGATGATCGGGTCGATCTTTCCGTCGCGCGCCGCTTCCGTGAGATCGCGGGCATATTTCTTCAGCGCATCGTAGCCCTCTTCGGCCGACGCGGTGTCCGCCGTGCGCCCCTTGCGGATATCGTTGATCGCCGCGTTCAACCCCTGCGCAGTGACGGCACCAGCGCTCAGCGCATCTTTCGCACCGGATCGCACTACCGCAAGCGCCGTAAGGATCCTCTCGACCGGCACGAAACTGTCCCCGCCCTTGTCGGCAATCTTCTCGGCTTCCGCGAGTACCTTGGCGACCTGCGGGTCAAGATAGACCTGGCCCGCGTCCCCCTGCACCTTCGGCAGTTTGGCGAGTGCCCCGTCCAACGCCTCGCGCACGCGCGCGGACGACCCGCCAGCGCGGTCGATCAGGTTCGCGGCCATTCCCTGCTCATCATCGAGCAGCGCCTTCAACAGATGCTCCGGGACCATCTTCTGGTGATCCTCCCGCATCGCGATCGTCTGGGCCGCCTGCAAAAATCCGCGCGACCGCTCGGTAAACTTCTCGAGGTTCATCGCCTCACTCCTTCCATCAAGCGCCCAGGTTCGACATCCCCGCTTCGCAGCAGATGTCCCAATGGGCCTCACGAGTGTGAGATGGGCAGGGTGTGGCAGTTATGCAACCCCTAGGAGCCGTCCGAAAAGCAACGAAAAATCCACCCTTCGCTGGCAACGTGGCGACCGCACCGCAAACGGAGGGAGGCTCCCATGATCCACGAAGGCATGCGCATCCAGGATGTACGCTATGACGCGGCCCGGCGCTGCTACCATGGCGCCGTCACCATCTTCGAGCAAAACGGAATCTTCATCACGCAGGTGAGCACGCCGGGCGCACCGCACTGGGGTTACGCCCGCACGCTCGACGCGTTGGCTGAGGCGGGCGTGCGGGCCCGTACCACGCGCGCTCCCGTGCCATCGGCCTGATCGCCACGCCATTCGGCGCACCATTCCGTGCTTCCGGCTTGACCACCCCTCCTGTCACCCGGCATGACCCGGAAGCAGCGCAAGACGAGGGGTCACGGCATGACGGAGCAAGGTGCAGCAGCATCCACACGCAACGACACAGGCGCAGCGCCGGGGGATCCCCGCCTTATCGTCGCGCTCGACGTCGCCGATGCCCACACCGGCCTCACGCTCGCCAACCGCATCGGTGACGCCGTAAGTTTTTACAAGATCGGCCTCGGCATGCTGACGGGCGGCGGTCTGGCCTTGGCCAACGAACTCAAGGACGAGCAGGGCAAACGGATCTTCCTCGACATGAAGCTCTTCGACATTGCCGCCACCGTCGAGGCCGCCGTCCGGGGCCTGACCCGGTTCGACATCGACTTCCTGACCATCCATGGCGACCCGCACGTTGTCCGCGCCGCTGCCGAAGGGCGCGGCACAACCGATACCAAGCTCCTCGCCGTCACAATCCTGACCTCGCTCGAAAGGGCCGACCTCGACGCGAGCATGATCCAACCGGGCGACATCGCCGATCTCGTCACCGAGCGCGCCGCCCGGGCCTTCGAGGCCGGGGCCGACGGCGTCATTGCCTCACCGCAGGAAGCCGCAGCCATACGCGCTCTCCCGGAGGCCACCGGCAAACTCATCGTCACCCCCGGCGTCCGGCCCGAGGGCAGCGCCCGCAACGACCAGAAGCGCATCGCCACCCCCGCCACCGCCCTGGCGGCCGGGGCCGACCACCTCGTGATCGGCCGCCCTGTTTGGCAGGCCACAGATCCTGCCGCTGCCGCGCGGGCGATCCTCGCCACGCTCCCCGCCTGAGCGCCAGGACACGCCCACGCACCCCAAAGTGACGTCCACTTCATCTTGGCCGAAATACCTCGGGGAGTCGCGCATCGCGCGACGGGGCGGCGCCCCTTGCCCCTCGGACGCCACGCGCCTAAACACCGGTCCAAAGGAGAGGCCCATGGACAAGTTCACCACATTGACCGGCATCGCCGCGCCGCTGCCCCTGATCAACGTCGACACCGACATGATCATCCCCAAGCAGTTCCTCAAGACGATCAAGCGCACCGGCCTCGGCGTGAACCTCTTCGACGAAATGCGCTACCAGGACGACGGCAGCGAAAACCCGGATTTCGTGCTGAACACACCCGCCTACCGCAGCGCCGAGATCCTTGTCGCCGGCGATAATTTCGGCTGCGGCTCCTCGCGTGAGCATGCGCCCTGGGCAATCAAGGATTTCGGGATCCGCTGTGTCATCGCACCGAGCTTCGCCGACATCTTCTTCAACAACTGCTTCAAGAACGGCATCCTGCCCATCGCCCTGCCCCAGGACCAGGTCGATCTGTTGATGAAGGACGCGGAAAAGGGCGCCAACGCCCGAATGAGCGTCGACCTCGAGGCCCAGACCATCACCACGTCCGAAGGCACGGTGCTGAGCTTCGACATCGACCCCTTCCGCAAGCGTTGCCTGCTCGAAGGCCTCGACGAGATTGGCCTCACCCTTGAGAAGGTCACCGCGATCGACGCATTCGAGACCGGCCTCGCGCAAAGCCGCCCCTGGGTCTGATCCGCATCGGAAGCGGCACACCGCTCTCCTAGTATCTCGAACACGCTCTACCCCGACATCTTGTAGATGCTTGGGAACTTGCCGTTTTTTGTCCTCAAACTTGATGCAAAGCCGCACCAGTTCGCCCGCAAAAGCGCCCCGAAGAAATCGTTAACCATAGTCACGTGTTGGCAGGTGAAACGAAAGTGGGCCAAAATTGGGCAAGAATGAGGCAGGCCGGATCCGCCGGCGAAATTCAGCAAGCACGGGTGCCCGCATCAGCGGATCCACGCCCGGCACACTAGGGGCAGGACCCAAAGGATGACGCGCGTCGCCAACGGCGCCCTTCGAGGGCTGCTTGCCGCCTTGCTTGTGGCATTGCCTTCCTTGCTGTTGCCCGGGGTAAGCCCGGACACCTCGCAAGTCGTTGCGCTCGTTGGCCTCGCCCTCGCCGCCCTGATCTGGATCGAGTACGCCTCACACTATCCCAGCCTTGTCGAGTTTCGTGACGCGCCTCCGTTCAACCGGATCCGCTTCATGGGTCTCTTCATTACGGTACTCTTTCTGTCGCTGCTTGTGCGCGGCCAGGACGAGACCTCGGGCCTTACGCTTGTCGTTCTCGCGCTCGGCCATGTCCTCGGGATGGCGCTCGACTTTGCCTACAGCCCCGTGCGGCTCGTACTCCTGAGCCTGCCCGAATCGGCCACAACGGGGCAAGTGCTGCTTGTCCGGGCCGCAGCGGGCCTTGCTTTCGTGGCTGCCTTTCTTTCGTTCGTGATCTTCTACCTGATCCTGAAGCTGGCAGACTGGCCCCGCCGGATGGGCGCGTTCAACGTCTGGATCAACCTGCCCACGTTCGACCCGACGACAGGCGGAGACGTCGTCGCCCGGTTGCGCCGTGATGCACGTCTTAACGTTGCATTAGGGTTTCTGCTGCCATTCGTACTCCCAGCAGTGATGAAAGCGATGGGCGCAGTCTTTGGCCCCGTCGATTTCGAAGCGGGTCAGACGATGGTCTGGATGGTGGCAGCATGGGCGTTTCTTCCACTGAGCCTCTTCATGCGCGGGGTCGCGATGGATCGCGTCGCCGACATGATCCTGGAGATGCGCCGCCGAACGACAGCCGCGCACGACGCTCAGCCAGAGGCCTTCGCGCCCTCAGCCTGACACTTACTGCGGCCCTTGCCCTCGTCCTTGCGACCCAGCCCGCCATCCCGCAGGAGAACATGCGCCTGGCGACCTGGGGGGCGGGGCTCTCCAGAGACGGGCCGGGCCTGCTCTTGCGCGACATTCTGAAAGGCGACGACGCCCAGATCGGCGCCGCCCTCGGCGTGATCGCAGACACCGCGCCGGACATCCTGCTGCTCACCGACACAGACGCAGACCCCTCCGGCACGACTCTTGACGCCCTCGCCGATGCGCTTGCCGCAGAGGGCGTGCGCTACCCCTACCGCCTCGCGATCCCGGGGAACACCGGTGTGCCGACGTCCTTTGACATGGACGGCGATGGAAAGCTTGGCACACCGCGCGATGCGCAGGGCTATGGGCGCTTCCGAGGCGACGGCGCCATGGCCCTTCTCAGCCGCTGGCCGATCGACCCCGCGACCCGGCAGGATTTCTCCACTCTCCCGTGGCAGGCGCTCACAGCCGCCCGCCTGCCCACATACCCGGACGGCGCTCCGTTCCCGGAGGCCAACGCCCGCGCCGCACAGCGGCTCTCCTCCGTGGCGCACAGCGTTGTGGAGGTGACCCTGCCGACCGGGCAGCGATTGTCACTCCTCGTCTACGCCGCAACCCCGCCTGTCTTCGACGGCCCGGAGGATCGCAATGGTTTGCGCAGCGCCGACGAGTCCGCCCTCTGGTTGGCGTATCTGAACGGCACCATCGGCGCCCCGCCACGGCCGCACTTCGCGCTTCTGGGACGCGCCAACATCGATCCCGTCGATGGGGAGGGCCTGCACGAGGCCATGGAAGAGCTGCTGACCCATCCCAAGATTCAGGATCCGCGGCCCTCCAGTGCGGGCGGGGCGGGCGCCGCCGATGCCGAACACCGGGGCGATCCGGCGCTCGACACCGCCGAATGGCGCGGCGCGTCCGAAGGCGGGCCGGGCAACCTGAGGGTCGACTATGTGCTGCCCTCCAAAAGCCTCACCGTGCGTGCAGCAGGCGTCCACTGGCCAGACGGCCCGGCGCAGCAGGTCCGGGCCGCCTCGCGGCACCGGCTGGTCTGGGTTGATGTCATTATGCCCCGCGGTTCCGCGCAGCCCAACGACGATCCCTAAAGCCCACCCAAGGGCACCGTCGCTTGACCCTCCCCGGCGCGCGGGCTACCCGCCGCAGCAAAGTCACAAGCCGCGGAGCATCCCATGAGCAACCCCACCCTCCTGATCCTGCCTGGCGACGGCATCGGACCCGAAGTGATGGCCGAAGTGCGCAAGGTGATCGATTGGAGCGGGCAGAACGGCCTCGCCTTCGACGTATCGGAAGACCTTGTCGGAGGCGCAGCCTACGATGCCCACGGCACGCCCCTCACGGACGACACCATGGAAAAGGCGCAGGAGGCCGACGCAGTACTCCTCGGCGCCGTCGGCGGCCCCAAGTACGACAGCCTCGATTTCTCGGTGAAGCCCGAGCGCGGCCTGCTGCGCCTGCGCAAGGAGATGGACCTCTACGCCAACCTCCGCCCGGCCCAGTGCTTCGACGCGCTCTCCGACTTTTCGTCGCTCAAGAAAGATGTCGTGGCGGGCCTCGATATCATGATCATCCGCGAGCTCACCTCCGGCGTCTACTTTGGCGAGCCCCGCGGGATCCACACCGAGGGCAACGAGCGCGTCGGCATCAACACGCAGCGCTACACCGAAAGCGAGATCGCTCGGGTCGCGCGCTCGGCCTTCGAGATGGCGCGCAAGCGTGGTGGCAAGGTCTGTTCGATGGAGAAGGCCAACGTGATGGAAAGCGGCATCCTGTGGCGCGATGTCGTCACCGAGGTCCACGACAAGGACTACACGGATGTCGAACTCTCGCACATGTATGCCGATGCTGGCGCGATGCAGCTCACCCGCTGGCCCAAGCAATTCGATGTCATCGTGACGGACAATCTCTTCGGCGACCTGCTGTCGGATCTCGCCGCGATGCTCACGGGCTCGCTCGGCATGCTCCCCTCCGCGTCGCTCGGCGCACCGATGGCGAACGGGCGGCCAAAGGCGCTCTACGAGCCCGTGCACGGCTCCGCCCCCGATATCGCCGGGCAAGGCAAGGCCAACCCGATCGCCTGCATCCTGAGCTTCGCGATGGCGCTGCGCTATTCCTTCGACGCCGGTGAAATGGCCGACAGGGTCGAGGCCGCCGTCGAGGCCGTACTGGCCGACGGCCTGCGCACGGCGGACCTCATCGGCGAAGAAGGCCGCGCGCCGGTCTCGACATCCGAGATGGGCGACGCGGTGGTGGCCAAGCTCAGCGCCTGAGGCGCTCAGAAGACAGCGTGGTCTCCGAGATCGACGGAGACCTCGCCCGCCACAAGCCTGGCATAGAACTCCGGCAGCGTGTCTCGACCGGTCTCGGGGGTCAAATCGGCATCGTAGCGCCCGGTCTTCGGGTCGAGCACCAGCATCGATTCGGTCGCGTAGTAGCGCCCGATCCGAGCCAGCTCCGCCTTCTCGGCCATCGGGCGGCTGAAGCGCCCGGCCAGTCGCAGCCCGGCGATGATCATATCCATCATCCCCACCGGCACATGCCGGAACCTCGGCGCCTGTCCCAGCGCGTCAAAGAGCGCTTCTCCTTGCGCGCGTGGGGTCAACGCCGGGCCCGGGCCACCGATCGGCAGCACACGGTTCTGAAGATCCGGCGCCGAGAGACACCGCACAAGATACTCCGCAAGGTCCCGGTCACTGATCGGCTTGCACGCCGTCAGTGTGCCATCGCCAAAGAGCAGAAACGGCTTGCCCGCCCGCAGCCGGCCCAATTGGCCGGAGAGCGATTTGAAGAACGCCGTGGGCCGCACGATGGCATGGGTCAGGCCACTGGACGTCAGATCGGCCTCGAAGGCGAGCTTGGCTTCCTGGAACCCCAGCAGGGGCTTCTGGACGCAAATCGCCGAAAGCAGCACGAAGGTCTGCGCGCCGCGACGCTGTGCAAACTCCAGGAGCGCCTTCTGCGCCTCATAGTCGATCCGCCAGGCGTCAGCCGGTGCCCCCGTGCGCGACGCCAGACAGGAGATCACGGCGTCGAAAGGAGGCACGGACTCCAGCGTCTCGGGCTGCGAGACATCCGCGCAGACCGCGACGCAGCCAGCGGGAAGCTCCACCTCGCGCCGCACAGGGCAGATCACGCGGTAGCCCGCCTCGGCGAGGGCCTCTGCCGTCGCTCGCCCGATCGTGCCCGTGGCACCCGCCAGCAGTATCGTGCCGTCCATGCCGTCTATGTCCTCCACACTGTCAACGGCAATGGACAGCACGGACAGGCATGATAGCCAGAGGACACGTAGCCCCAGCAAGCTCGCAGGACGTCTGACATGTCCCCCAACACCCGCGGCGCCCTTCTCGCGCTGGCCGCATTTGGATTGTTCGCGGCGCACGATGCGCTGGTAAAGTACCTCGGCGGCACCTACGCGCCGTTCCAGATCGTGTTCTTCAGCGTTCTGCTTGGTTTCCCGCTCGCGACCCTGATGCTGGTGAGCGACAAGACAGATGGCAACCTCCGCCCGATGCACCCCTGGTGGACAGCGCTGCGCACCGTGGCGACCGTCATCACCGGCGTGAGTGCGTTCACGGCCTTCTCGACCCTTCCGCTGGCGCAGGTCTACGCGATTCTCTTTGCCACGCCTCTGCTCATCACGGTGCTGTCGATCCCCGTCCTTGGCGAGACGGTGCGCTTGCGCCGCTGGATGGCGGTTCTGGTGGGGCTCTGTGGCGTGCTCGTCGTCTTGCGCCCGGGTTCGGCCCCGATGGAGGTCGGCCATCTCGCGGCTCTCATCGCTGCGTGCGGCGCCGCCACGGCATCCATTGTCGTGCGCAAGATCGGGCGCGACGAACGCCCCATCGTGCTCATGCTCTACCCGATGCTGGCCAATGCATGTGTCATGGGTGCCGCCCTGCCCTTCGTCTATCAGCCGATGCCCGCGCTGCATTTCGGTGCGCTGGCCCTGATCTCCGGTCTCGCCTTCTGCGCGAGCCTGCTGGTCATCGCCGCCTACAGGTCGGGTGAAGCGGTCGTGGTTGCTCCGATGCAGTATTCCCAGATCCTCTGGGCCTCGCTCTACGGCGTGCTTTTCTTTGGCGAGGGCGTCGATGGCGCAACCGCTCTGGGAGCGGCCATCGTGATCGCATCCGGGTGCTACATCCTGTTCCGCGAGGGTGGCGGCTCGGCATCCGAGAACACGCCTGTTCTACAGACGAAATCCCGGCCGGAGACAGGCACCTATCCCCGCATCGGCCCGCTCCTGCGCCGCGGCGAAGCGCAGCAGCGCAAGACGGACGCGCCCTAGCCCTTGCATCTGCGCACGCCGTTGGGTATCCGCCCCCGCACGGTCGGAGTGTAGCTCAGCCTGGTAGAGCACTGTCTTCGGGAGGCAGGGGTCGTGAGTTCGAATCTCGCCACTCCGACCAATCAGCCAAAGTCGTGGCAGCTGTGCGCGCGCTTGCCTACTCCTGGGGCAGGAGCACGCGGTGCTGTGCCCTCAAGGGGCTTGCGGAGCGCCAAGTGGTGCAAAGGGCCGGTGCCCGCCGACAGGCGGCGGCTCAACCAAAGATGATCGGCGTCCACTTGCCGCGCCGTCCGTCGCCCCTCAAAAAGGCTCCATGGCGACGATGAGCACAACCGACACGGCCCCGCCTCCGATCAGATCGCAATATGTGCTGATCGGCGTGGTGGCCGCACTCATGCTGGCGCTGACCCTGCACATCGATGCGCGCCTCTCGTGGCAACCGGCACAGACCTTTCTGATGGGCTGCCTGCTGGGGTTCGTCCTGTTCCGGGCGGCCTTTGGCTTTACCGGCCCTTGGCGCGCCTTCGTCGTGCAGCGCAAAGGGACCGGCCTGCGCAAGACCTTTGTGATGCTGGGTGCCGCCGCCGTCACGATGATGCTCCTCGGCGCATATGGCGACTATCCGCAGGTCGTGCACCCGGTCGGCTGGTCGCTGCTGTTCGGCGCCTTCATCTTTGGCATCGGAATGCAGCTGAGCGGCTGCTGCGGGTCGGGCACAGCGTGGGTCGCGGGGGGTGGCTCGGCCCGCATCATGGTCACTTTCAGTGCCTTCATTGCTGGCTCCGTCTGGGGCTCGATCGACGCGCCCGCGTGGTGGAGCGTGCCCAAGTTCGCGCGCCTTTCGATGGTCGAGAGCTTCGGCGTCTGGGGCGCCATCGCTGCCACGTTCGCGCTCCTGGCGGCGCTTTTCGCCCTCAGCATCGTCGTTGAAAGGGCGCGCCACGGCGCTCTGCCTGCACCGGCGCAAGCAACAGGCCCGCTCTGGCAGCGCGCGCTCTACGGTCCGTGGTCTGCGACAATCGGTGGGCTCGTCATGGGGATCCTGACCGGGCTCGTCCTCGTCTTCACGCTGCAGCCCTGGGGCATAACTTTTGGCTACACGATCTACGGCGCGAAGATCGCCACGGCCCTCGGCGTCGATCTTGCAAGCTACACCGCCCCCTTCACCGACAGGGCGTTCTGGGCGCAGAGCTGGGCGCAAAACGTGCTCGAGCAGCCGATCTGGCGTAACAACGCCGCGAACATGAATATCGGGATCCTGCTCGGTGCGGCGCTCGCGTCCGGCCTTGTCGACAAGTGGCACCCATCGCTCCGGGGCATCCCTCTTCTGAGCCTCTTGGCCGCCGTCTTGGGCGGCCTCCTGATGGGCTACGGTGCGCGCATCTCGACTGGGTGCAACATCGGCGCCATGGTCAACGGCATCGCCTCCGGGAGCCTGCATGGCTGGGCATGGATGGCCGCGGCCTTTGTCGGCAGCCTGCTCGGGATCGCCCTGCGGCCAGCATTCAGGCTTTCCAACAGCTAGGAAGCGGCCCGCGCGGCGAATTTCGTTCGGCACACCGGCCAACGCGCATTTGAGCCGCGCGCATGGATGAACCCTAGGTCCTGGGGATTACGTAGACCGGGCTCGACCAGGCCACCGTACCGTCCTCGCAGGTGACACGCACCCAGAGAGGATTGTCCCGCTCCGGCGTCAAGCCAACGTCCTCATCGGCTGTGAAATCGCGAACCGTGAGCGCCTCGGGCAGCCGAAAGACGCGAATGCAGCGGTCGAGCCCGCCCGCATCGAGCCTCACCTCGTCCAGCCCGATTTCGCCAAGCTCAAGGGTGCCGCTTGCCAGGTCGGTCTCGACATCCAGCGCCCCACCCGCCCCCGACAGCCAAAGATCACATCCGCCGAAGTTGCCGGTCGTCACGGCGTCGAAGCGCACCGTATCCTCCCCTTCGAGTGAAAACGGGCGCTCGTGGTTCCAGGCATTGATGCGGGAAAGACGACGGATCGCATTGCCACGCAGGCGCAGGGCCCCGCGCCATCGCGTCTGGCGCCCGCGCCCTCGATACTCGGCCCCTTGCCAGAGAACGCGCAGCCGCGCGCCCAGTGCCTCTGCTCCGAACGGGCGCATGGTTCGGACAAGTTGAGCCCCGTTGAAGACTTCGATCCGCTCAATCGGAAAGTGCGCGCTACACGTTACCCGGAGCCCCACGTTCGCGCGGTCCGTCTGCACGATGTCCCCCATCTGCGCCTCGGCGCACCCTTCGCCGGGCCGATCGGACCACGCCGGATCCTCCGGGAAACGCACCCCTCCCGCCCCAAGCGCCACCCGCACGCCGAGGTGGAGGCGCGCGCCGTTCGTACCGTAGTGGCGGCGCGCCCGCAGGGCTGCAAAAATCCCATCGCGCGAGAGATCCTCCGTCAGGAAACATGTGAGCCCCGAATAGGCGCCGAACTCCGACGCGCCTGGGTGGCACATCCCCGGCGCGCCCTTGTGCCCGTCACTGTTGGCCACGAGGCCGACCCGGTAGCCTCGCTCAAAGGCATCCGTCAGGATCCATTCGAAGGTGCCCCAATCCGAATGGACCTCGACGCCCGTGCGCAGCCGGGGATCATGGGCGTAGCCGATGTCAGCCGGCCGCCCCCCGACATGCGCCAGTACCACGCAATCCTCCGCACTGAGCCCTGTGAAGAGATCCGTAAGCGTTGGCGCGTCTGTCCCGATGTCGGATCGATCGGCCAACAGGGCGTGCGAGGAGCGCCGGATCTGCGCCCCTTCCCGGCGAAAGAGAACGTTGTGATCCCCGCCGACAGGCGTGTTGCCCGACCACTCGTACCCGGGAAACACGACAAAGCGCCCGGGATCGTCGAACGCCGCGGATTGCGCGTTGATCTCGGCCCAGAACGCGTTCGTCACCTGAAAGTCATTCGCCTGGTGGCTCATCACATCGAGGAACGCGACGTCCCGGCCAAAGCGCAGATACTCCTCCATCCGGTTGATGCCGACGGTCTCTCCACTTTGCCCGTGCAGGTCACCCCAACAGGCGCGTGTCGGGCCGGGCAATGTGACGATCGGATTGGCTACGGCCAGAACCTCGTTCCTGGCGTCGATCAAGGTGATCCGCGTGACGCCCTCCGCATCGATCTGAAGGTCGTCCACCCGAGCCGAAAGCGCCTGCTCGCCAAAGCGGATCTCTTCGGGCAGGCCTGCAACCGGCCCGTCTGCCTCCAGCCGCAAGACCGTTGCTCCGGTCGCCGTGGCATTGCCCCAGCTATCTTCGGCGCGCACACCCAGCGCGAATACCGCGCCCGGCGCCCGCAGCGTGGGCGCAACGGCGACCCAACGCGACACCGGCCCACCGACGATCTCCACCTCTCCGCCTCCGACCGGCAGGAACACACCTGTTGCACACGGATCGGCAAGCAGCCGAAACGTGTGCGCCATCTCGCAAAACGTCTGAAGCCTGTAGCCCGGCGAGCCACCGGAGCGATCCCCCAGAACGAGGCGAATCGTGTCCCCCGGGCGCAGAAAGCCCCGCTCCACCGTCACCCGCACGCCGTTGTACCAGGGGCGCTGGTGCGGGTAGGGCTCGGCGTAAAGCTGCAGATACACCCCGTTGGACGCCGTCGCGGTCACGTAGTTCGGTGCGGTCGGGTCTTCGAACTGCACCGCGCCGTTATCTGCGGTCCAGCGTGTGACGAGCTTGATCGCGCCCGTGTCATCCAGCCCGTAGGTGCCCGCAGTATAGGTCAGGGCAAAGGTCTGGTGCGAGCGCACTGCACATCGCGTCGGCCCCTCGAAGGTGACGCTGCCGTAATCCGCCCCCTCTGCGCCCGGTTGCGCGTCGGGCCAGACATCGCCCATCTGGTCGTCGGGGATACCCGCCATCGCCTCAGCCCCCACCGATGAACGGCAAGGGCGCAAGGGACACGGGGCGTTCTACCCCCTCGAGCGTGATCGAGAGGCCATCGGCATCCGCAGGCACGCCCGCGGCGACAAAGCCGAGCCCGATGCACCGCGCCAACCGGGGTGACCAGGTGATCTCGCTGACGACGCCCACCTGATCCGCGCCCCGCCAGAGCTGTAGAGGCGCCTCGTTGCTCATCGCCCCAGCCCCTTCCACGAACACGCCCGTCCGCCGCCGCGCGGCGCCCTCCGACCGGGCCCGCTCAAGCGCCGCGCGTCCGACGAAGTCGATCCCGCTATCAAGATCGACCAGCCGCCCGAGACCGATCTCGAAAGGCGTTGCAGGCAGGCTTTGGCGCCGCATGTCCGCACCGTAGGACACGAGGCCGCTCTCGATCCGCTCTGCGTCATTGGGCGCACCGGGCCCGATGCCAAAGGGCGCGCCCGCGGCCCGCACGCGCTCCCACAGGGCCGTGCCGTGCGCCGCATCCCGCAGATAGAGCTCATAGCCCCCCTGTTTCGACCAGCCCGAACGGGCCACCAGCAACGGAATGCCATCGAGATCCACCTCCCGGAACCCGAAGTATTTCAACGTGCGCACCCACGGCCCGAAAAGCGCTTCTGCGACATCCACCGCCTTCGGCCCCTGAATTGCCATCGGTGCGGCGTCAGCCTCCGTCACGCGGGCATCGAAGGTGTTCGCCACACGGAAAGCATCTGCCCAGAGCCCAACATCCGAATCCGCGATCGAGAGCCAGAACCTGTCCGGCGCCAGCTTCAGCAGCACCGGATCGTTGATCAGCCAACCGTCGCTGTCGCACAGGCACACGTAGCGCCCCTGCCCTCCCCGCATGCCCGAAATGTCACGCGTCACCAGCCACTGCACAAGCTTCGCCGCATCCGGCCCGGAGATTTCCACCTGCCTCTGCGCCGCGACGTCCCACATCGCCACGTCCTCGATCAGCCGGGTATATTCCGCTTCCGGGTCCCCGAAATGGCCGGGGATGTACATGTGATTATAGACAGAGAAGCTCTGCACCCCTTCGGCGACGGTCGCGTCGAAATAGGGGGACTTGCGGATATTGGGGCCGACGTGGATGGCAAAGGTCATGGCGGGCAGAGAAACAGCACTTGCCCCATCGCCGCAAGCCGCCCTCACGCCGGGAGGCCCTGCCACTAGGGAGCCGTGAGACGAAAATCCTCCGGGATCGAGTCACGCCCGTCGAGAAGGAAATCGGCCATCACGTGGGCGACGCCGGGCGCCATACCAAAGCCGATCTTGAAGCCGCCGTTGGCCACGAAGTGCCCGGGTCGCCCGGGCCATGCCCCGAGCAGCGGCGCGCGGCTCCGGGCGCGCGGGCGCAGCCCCGCCCAGCGCTGCAGCACCGGCGCTCCCGCGAGAGCCGGCACCACGGCGCAGGCCCGGACGATCACGTCGTCAAGCTGCGCGTCGGTGGTCTCGGCGGCGTCGTAGTCCCGCTCGGTGGTGGAGCCGATGGCTGTCGTGCCATCGGCGTGCGGCACGATGTGCAGCCCATCGGCGTAGATCTGCGGTTCGCAGCGGCGATCAAGCGCCACCAGGGCCGCCTGCCCCTTGATCCCGCGCCCTTCCGCGCGCCCGGTGTCACACGAGAGCATCTCCAAACCGGCCGCGCCAGTCGCCCAGAGGACAGGCCCCGCAGCCGCCGGATCGCCCGGCAGCCCCTCGATGACCTCCGCGCCCGACGCCGCAAGCGCTGCGGCCAGCGCGGCACAGCCCGCCCCGGGCGCGATGCGGGCACTCAGCGTGTCCTCGATCAACCAGCCCGTCGGCGAAACCGGCGCCCAGGGCCCGGCATCCTCCGCCCGAAAAACTCGCCAATTGGCCTTGCCCTGCCAATGCACCTTGGCGTCCTCCGCGCGTTCGCGCGCGCGCTCCAGACCAGCCTCATCCGAGATCGGTTGGAGCCGCCCCAAACGCGCATAGCCCGGGTCGCGCCCGCTTGCCCTTGCCACGTCTGCCCAAAAGTCCTTGGCGCCCAGCAGCGAGGCGAACTGGAACGCTTTCACCGTGTTCCAGCGCTCCGGAACATGGGGCGCCAGAGCCCCCACCACGCCGCCAGACGCACCGCTTCCGATCCGGCGTGCTTCCATCACCCGCACGGACGCGCCGCGCCGCACCAGTTCCCAGGCACAGGACAGGCCAAAGATGCCCGCCCCCACGACGATTACGTCAGGCTTGCTTGCCAATGGGATGCGCCTCTCCGATAGTTCGCGCGATTGCACGAAGGGGTACGGCAGACCATGGCGGGGGACCAGAGCGGGATCGCATGGGCAGAGGGCGATGTGCCCGTCTCGCGCCGCTTTGACGATCCCTACTACTCGCTTGAGAACGGCCTCGCCGAGACGCGCCACGTATTCCTGAGCGGCAATCGCCTCCCGGAGCGGCTTTGCGATGGCTTCACCGTCGCCGAGCTCGGAGTCGGGACCGGCCTGAACCTGCTCGCGCTCGCCGCACTTGCCGCGTCACAAGGTGTCCGCCTGCGCTATGTCGGCTTCGAAGCCTTCCCGTTGACCCGCGCAGAGCTTGCAAGGGCGCTCGAGCCCTTCACCGAAGTTACCGAATTCGCCCGAGACCTCACCGCCCACTGGCACCCCACCGGCGGCCCCCTCACAGTTGGCCCCCTCACCGTTGGCCCGGTCACCGTTGGCCCGGTCACCGTTGGCCCGGTCACCGCCGAGATCATCCCCGGAGACGCTCGCCAGACGCTCGCGGCGTGGTCCGGCCGGGCCGATGCCTGGTTCCTCGACGGATTTGCCCCGGCAAAGAACCCGGAGCTGTGGGAGCCGGCCCTCATGGCCGAAGTCGCGGCGCACACGGCCCCCGGCGGGACGTTTGCAACCTACACAGCCGCAGGATATGTCCGACGCGCTCTCGAAGCGGCCGGCTTCGCCGTCACCCGCGCCCCCGGCTTCGGGCGGAAACGCCACATGAGCACCGGCGTGCTGGAGCCCAGTTGATGGCCGAACAGAACACCCGCCTCGGCATCCTGCTGATGGTTGCCACGACCTTCGTCTTTGCCATGCAAGACGGGATCTCGCGCCACCTGGCCGGCGAATACAACGTCCTGATGATCGTGATGATCCGCTACTGGTTCTTCGCGGCTTTCGTGATCGCAATCGCCGCCCGCAAAGAGGGCCTCCGCGCCGCTGCCGCGACAGAGCAGCCACTCCTCCAGGCGTTCCGGGGCGTGCTGCTCGCGACAGAGATCTGCGTGATGGTTCTTGCCTTCGTGCTGCTCGGTCTGGTTGAGAGCCACGCCGTCTTTGCCTGCTACCCGCTTCTCGTGGCGGCGCTCTCCGGCCCTGTTCTGGGCGAACGTGTGGGCTGGCGCCGCTGGTCGGCGATCGGCGTGGGCTTCATCGGGGTGCTGATCATCCTGCAGCCCGGGTTCGCCGTCTTTTCCGCCGCAGCGCTCGTGCCGCTCCTCGCGGCCGCCATGTTCGCGCTCTACGGCTTGCTCACGCGCTACGCCGGACGCAAGGACAGCACCGCGACATCCTTCTTCTGGACAGGCACCGTCGGGGCGGTCGTCATGACAGCCGTCGGCATCTGGTTCTGGGAGCCCATGAGCGGTCGCGACTGGCTCTGGATGAGCGCGCTGTGCATCACCGGGGCGGGCGGGCACTGGCTGCTGATCCGCACCTATGAGATCGCCGAGGCCAGCGCCGTGCAGCCCTTCGCGTACTTCCAGCTCGTCTTCGCCGTGTCGCTTGGCATGGTCGTCTTTGGCGAAACCCTCGAATGGAACGTCGCCCTTGGCGGCGCGGTCGTGCTGCTCGCGGGGCTCTTCACCCTGTTGCGCCAGCGTGCTGTTTCCAGCGCATCTTAGGGCCGCTTCCACGCGGTTTTTTTCAGGCTGCTCACGCTCAAGGCCGCAAGACCCCCACGCTTGGGAGCGCCTAGCCGTCCCGCAGGTAGTCGAGCATCCGCACCGGCTCGGACACTCCGCTTAGCCGCGCGCGATAGTTGATCACAGATTCCGTCACCCGCATCACGTAGTTGCGCGTCTCGCGGAACGGGATCATCTCAATCCAGTCGATCAGATCCACCCCTGCCGAACGCGGATCGCCATTCAGTTCGATCCAGTCGATCGCGCGCCCAGGCCCGGCATTGTACCCGACAGCAACGAGGATGGGCGCCGGGCCGAATCTGTCAATTAATCCGGCAAGGTATGTCGAGCCCAGCCGGATGTTGTAGGCGGGGTCAGAGGTCAGGCCATCCCGGTCGTAGGGGATGCCAAGCTCCCGGCTGACGTCACTCGCCGTCCCCGGCATCAGCTGCATCATCCCCCGCGCGCCAGCCGGAGAAACAACGACGGGGTCGAATTCGCTCTCCCGCCGCGCGACCGCCAGGGCGAGCGCGCGCTCCACCGGCAGCTCGGCATCGATGTCCTGCGTCAGCGGGTAGTAGGCATTCGGCACCACGATCCCGTTACGGGCCGCACGTTTGGCAACCCGGAGGGCAATATGGATCTCATCGGCGCCCACGAGTGCATCACCCAACGCGCCCACCTCGTCGCGATCCAGAACGCTGGCGAGGTGGCGCAGGAATTGCTCGGCGCGCCACGGCTCCCCACCCGCGATGAGTAGCTCCGCCGCCTGATAAACGGAGCTTTCCGCGACGGCCGACCCCTCGAAGGGGCCGAACCCGTCCCCGCCAATCAGCGCCGGATCGAAGTCGAGCCCCAATGCCTCCGCGGACAGCAGCCCGTAGAAGCTCGATTGCCACCGCGCACCCTCCTGGTAAGCGGCCCGCGATTCCTCCTCCAGTCCGAGCGCTGCATAGGCCCGCCCGCGCCAATACCCGGCGCGCCCGAGGCTGATCGGCGTCACGACCGCAGTTTCGAACCTGTCGAAATGAAAGAGGGCGAGCTCGGGATCCTCGAAAAAGCGCAACGCCAGATAGCCCGAGAGCCACTCCAGATCGGCGAAGTGCGCTCCCTCAACGAGGAAATGCCGGCTGGCAATCGCATAGGCCGCCTCGGGGTCGCCTTCGCGCATCGCCATGCGCGCATAAATCCGCCGCCAGTTCGCCCAACGGGCCGGGCGCCCGAGCGCCTCGGGTGAGGTCGAATGCGCCTCCAGAAGCACCAAAGCGCCCTCACGGAAGCCACGACGCGCGCGCCAATTGAACCGCTCGTAAGAAAGCCCGGGCTGCTCCGCGAGGTCCTCCGGCACCGCCTCGATCAAGCCATCGACACCGGGCCGCCGTGCCGCAAGCGCCAGCCGCGCTTCCGCAAGAGCTTGCCAGCCCTCCGGCACCCGGGGCAGCATCCGGCGCGCCGCGTTTTCCGCACCCTGCCACAGCATTTCGTCCAGCCGGGCCTCGTGATGCGGCGCAAGCAGCTCGGAATGGCGCGCAAGGAGCGCCCGTTCCGCCTCCGCGCCCAGCACCATCGAGCGCCACGCCATGACCGCCAACGCCTCCGCATCCCCCACGTGGTTGAGCGCGGCATGGGCCTCGATCAACCGCAGCACCCCGGTTGGCGTCTTCGGCACGCGACCCCCGAAATAGTCGAGCACCCGCTCAGGCTGCATGCCCGGCGGAATCGCCGTCTCCGCAGCGCTGCGCAGCCGATCCAGATCCGGCCAGTCCGGGTGTTCCTCGAAGAAGGAAAGGTACTCGTCGAACGACCCGTCGCCGTCCCGCAGCCGGTACCACTCCACCACCGTCCGGGCGACCGGTCCAGCCGGGATCGCCGCAACATCCGCAGAGCGCCAGTCATCCTCGCGCACCTGCTGAAGCGCCACGCCCATCGCGGCGGCGGCATTGCCACTCACCTCCGCAGAAGCGGTCCATGGCGCGCAGAGCGCGGCCAGCAAAAGGGCGAAGCGGAGCACGTGCCACTCCTCGATGATCCAAGACTCGGAGCATTGGATCGTAGCGCCGAAGCGGCCCCCCGCAACTCACAAACTTGGCAAGCCTGACAGAGAACGCTAGGGACGCGGGCGCGAGTCGCCTCAGACCAGACAGAAGGGGATAAGATCATGGCAGACTTCAGAGGCTCGATGCCCGCCCTCGTGACACCCTTCAAGGATGATGCCGTCGATTTCGACACGCTCGACGCCCTGGTCGACTGGCAGATCGAACAGGGATCGACCGGGCTCGTCCCCGTCGGAACCACGGGCGAAAGCCCCACCCTCGCCCACGCGGAACACGAGCAGGTGATCGAACGCGTCGTGGCACGTGCGGCAGGGCGCGTTCCGGTGATCGCGGGCGCAGGATCCAACAACACGATCGAAGCGATCCGCTTTGTCCGCCACGCCGAGGCGGTGGGGGCCGATGCGCTCCTCGTCGTGACTCCCTACTACAACAAGCCGACCCAATCCGGCCTGATCGCGCATTTCCGCGCGCTGGCGGAAGCCACGTCGCTCCCGATCGTGATCTACAACATTCCCGGGCGCTCCGTGGTGGACATGTCGGTGGACACCATGGCGGAGCTTTCGCGGATCGAGAACATCGTCGGCGTCAAGGATGCCACCGGCGACATCGCGCGCGTCTCGCAACAGCGCATGGCCTGCGGGGCGGACTTCATCCAGCTCTCCGGAGAAGATGCAACCGCGCTCGGCTTCAACGCCCACGGTGGCGTTGGTTGCATCTCCGTCACGGCCAACGTCGCACCCGCCCTGTGCGCCCAGTTCCAGCAAGCGACCCTTTCCGGCGACTACACCCGCGCTCTCGACCTGCAAGACCGGCTGATGCCACTGCACGAAGCGATCTTTCTCGAGCCCGGCCTCGCAGGCGCCAAATACGGCCTATCGCGCCTTGGTCGCTGCACGACCGATGTCCGGCTGCCCCTCGTCGGCCTCTCCGATGGCACCAAGTCCCGCATCGATGCCGCAATGCGCCACGCGGGCCTTCTCAACTAGTCCGAGAAACAGCACCGGGGCGTCGCCACGGCAGGCAGCGCGCCACGCCCCCCTTCATCTTGGCCCAAATACCTGCAATTCGCCCGCGCACATACGGCGCGAAGGCCGCGGCAGCAGCGCCCGGATGCAGCCTCGCTCAGTCCAGACGTCGCACCAGCAGCTGGTTCGTCGCGCCGCGCTTGGTCTCGAACAGCTTGATCCCCTGCACAAGGTCCGACAGCTTCTTCTTGCCGTAGGAGCGCACGTCGAAATCCGGGTTCGCCGCAATGACGAATTGGCCCAGCGGCCCAAGCGCATACCATTCGTCGTCCTGATCGATAGCATCCATCGCCTTGAGAATGAGATCCCGCGCCTCGTTCAGCGGCTTGAGCTCCGCCGCCTCGATCTCGTTGCTGTCCGGCGCCTCCTGAGACCTCTTCTCGCGCTCGCGCCGGGGCTTGGTCTCGGAGGGTTTGGTGATGTTTTCGAGATAGATAAATCGTTTGCACGCCCGCACGAAGGCTTCAGGTGTCTTTCGCTGACCGATGCCATACACATCCAGCCCCTGCTCGCGAATGCGGCTTGCAAGACGGGTGAAATCGCTGTCCGACGAGATGAGCACGAAACCATCGAAGCGATTGGAATGCATCAGGTCCATGGCATCGATCACGAGGGCGATGTCGGATGCGTTCTTGCCAACGGTATTGGCGGGCTGATGGTGCGGGACAAGCCCGAACTCCGCGGTCACCTTCGACCAGCCGCGCATCTGCTGGCTGGAGAAATCACCGTAGCAGCGCCGGACGCTGGCTTCGCCGAGCGTTGCGATCTCGTCGAAAATCTCGCCGGTGTACTGGGGCGAGGTGTTGTCTGCATCGATCAGGACAGCGAGGAGGGGGCGGTCGTCGGCCATCGGATCCTTCCGGGGTTGCGTGCCGATACGCTTACACGACAAGCACGCGGCTCACACCCCCCGATGCGGCTAGAAGCGTGTTGCGCTCAGCAGGCTTCGCGTCTTCCCGCGCAGTCCCGAAGCAGCGTTCGCGGAGCACAATGCGTTCGGTGCGGCGAGTGAGCGCGATTGTGCGCAACATGCTCTAGAGACGCGGTTCGGCGGTGCTGCAACGCAAAGGGCGCGCGGCCGCCCGGCTGCGCGCCCCTTCAAACTCCAAAGCCCATCCACGAAGGCCCTTCGCACGCAGTGCCATGTGCGTCAGCCCTTACGGCGGCGCACCAGCGCGACCGCTCCGAGCCCGGCCAGCAACAGCGGCAAACTGGCGGGCACCGGGATCACTTCGGCCTCCCCGATGGTCAGGATCACCCCGCGCCCCTGTTCGATGTCGTTCGACACGGCAAAGGCCGAGACCGGTACACCGTCAGGCTCGGGTGGGGCCCAACTCCAGATGTACGTGCCTTCGTCCATGCCCAAGGTGTCAAAGGTCACATCGGAGAACGTCATCGTCGTGTCGACGGTGCCGGTCGTCGTCCCCACTGTCCCCCCCACCGATCCATCGCTCTGAAGCGAAAAGACATCGCCATTGTGGACGAGCACATCGGGCGTACCGGCGGAGCCGCCCGTCCCAAAGGGAACGACAGATGCGCCTAAATGGCAGTCATAGGAGGAGATACCAAAAGAAGCAAAGTTCAGGACACCGAGACCGGGATTGATTCCTGTCGCTACGAAAAACGGGTTACCCCCGTCCGCCACCAGCCCAGAGAAGTCATAGGTTCCGGACGCGGTGATGACCACGTCGTTCCCGATTTCAAGCGCCGCCATTACGACAGAGGCGTCGCCCCTCTCCGCAGCACCGACACTCATCGCACAGGCGAGAAGCCCCGCACCCAGGTAGATCTTCATCGCCACGCCCTCGCTGCGGTTTAACCGTTACGAATTGACGCCAACGTAACGCCCTCTCCTTGGCCTGCGCCTTCTCGCCCGACGCATCAATAAGGGCGGGGCTGGCAGCCCGCTGCTTGAGAAAGGTACAAACCGGCGCACGCAGCTCAGGACGGAGGAGCCAGCGCCTTGTAGAGCACGAGCGCATCGACATCACCCGCGCCCGGGTGATGGAATGCGCCGGGCAGGCGCCCGACCTCGGCATAGCCCTCAGAAAACCAGATGTGCAGTGCGGCGGCGTTGGTCGCCACGACGAAGTTGAACTGCATCGCCCGAAAGCCCGCCCGCCGCGCTTCCTCCTCGGCGTGGTGCAGCATCGCCCGGGCAACGCCCCGGCCTCGCGCGGCGGGGGCGGTCACGAACCCCGCGTTTGCCACATGCGCACCGCCGCCCCGCTGGTTCGGACGCAAGTAATAGGTGCCCAGCGGCACCCCGTCGGCGACCACGAAGGCGCGATGGGGCGGGCCTGTCCAATAGGCAATCGCCTTTGCGCGGCTGATGTCAGGCTCGATGGCATAGGTATCGCCAGCCCGAAACACCGGTTTCAGCAAAGACCAGAGGGCGTCCGCGTCGGGCGGGGTGTAGGGTCGGATGTTGAAGGCACTGCACATGCCCCCGTCCTGCCACGAACGTCACCGGTGCGAAAGCGGTGGGCCGGCCCGTTTGCGCTGTCGCCCGAAGCTGCCAAGGGGCGTGGAATACGAGCGGGGGAAACAGCACCCGACGCTCGGGACGACGTGCCAGCAGAAGGAAAGGCGCGTGGCCCGAAAGGAAACCGTCAGGCCCTCAGGCGGGAGGAGGCGCTGGGGCGGCGGCGCCCGAGGGCCGCGAAAGCGCCGAGACCGGCCATCAGAGATAAAATCGTTGCGGGCGCCGGGATCGCGGCAAGCTCGAACGTCACGACATTGGCGTCTGGAGGCGTAATCGCAAAGAGGTTGCTCGAAAGAAAAGCCGACAAGACCTGGCTTTCACCATTCACGTCGCGGGTTTCGAAGAAGATCGTTTCCTCGAAGAGGGTATCGCCATCCGTGTCGGCTGCTCCGAAGAAGTCGACGGCCGTAACCTCGCCGTTCGTCACCGTCCAGGCATTCGACCCTATGCTGACGAACTCGAGCGGCGGCGTGAAGAAATAGCCTGACCCCGGTGTGATGGTAAGGATCTCGAAGCTCACGGCTTCGGACGTCGCGTTGTCCGTCAGGCCGCGGACAATACCCGTGATCTCCGCCTGCGGCGTCGCCAGCGACTCAAACCAGCTGAACGTGAAATCGAGCGTTGCGGCGGTTGCAGGAACAGTGGCTGCCGAAAGAGCAAGGGCTGCCGCTGCTGCTTTAATGCCTGTTTTCATATCCACCACCTTGTCCTTGGCACTGCGCCAGGTCGAACCGTTCGGCCCTGTTCTATGCAGAGGAACCGGCGACATGGTCCTGTGCATCGGCCTCGTCGGATGCGGTCCATCGAGACCCTTCGTCACCAAGGCGTAGCACCACATCGAGCGCACCACCAACATAGTTCCGGCCGAGGCGCCCGACCGCAGGCCGATCAGTACACCACGACGGAGCGAATCGACTCGCCCTTGTGCATCATGTCGAAGCCGCCATTGATATCCGCCAGGTCGAGCTGGTGCGTGATCATGGGGTCGATCTCGATCTTGCCCTCCATGTACCAGTCGACGATTTTCGGCACGTCGGTGCGGCCGCGCGCGCCGCCGAAGGCCGTGCCTCTCCACGTGCGGCCTGTGACAAGCTGGAAGGGGCGGGTGGAGATTTCGGCGCCCGCGGGCGCAACACCGATGATGATGCTCTCGCCCCAACCCTTGTGCGAACATTCGAGCGCGGCACGCATGACCGAAACGTTGCCTGTCGCGTCGAAGGAATAGTCGGCGCCGCCCTTCGTCAGATTGACAAGGTAGGGAACGAGATCCTCGTTGAGGTCATTGGGGTTGACGAAATCGGTCATGCCGAAGCGCTCCGCCATCGGCTTCTTGCTCGCGTTCACGTCGACCCCGACGATCTGATCCGCTCCGGCCATGCGCAGCCCCTGGATCACGTTGAGGCCGATGCCGCCGAGACCGAAGACAACGCAGCGCGATCCGATCTCGACCTTGGCGGTGTTGAGCACAGCGCCGATCCCGGTGGTGACGCCGCACCCGATGTAGCAGACCTTGTCGAACGGGGCGTCCTCGCGGATCTTGGCGAGGGCAATCTCGGGCACCACGGTGTGCTGTGCAAAGGTCGACGTGCCCATGTAGTGCAGGATCGGATCGCCATCGAGCGTGGAGAAGCGCGAGGTCCCGTCCGGCATGAGGCCCTGGCCCTGCGTGCTTCGGATCTTCTGGCAAAGGTTCGTTTTGGGGTTGAGACAGTACTCGCACTCGCGGCACTCGGGCGTGTAGAGCGGGATCACGTGATCGCCGGGCTTGAGCGTCGTCACGCCTTCGCCGACCTCCATGACAACTCCTGCGCCCTCGTGGCCGAGAATGGCGGGGAACAGCCCCTCGGGATCCGCACCGGACAAGGTGAAATCGTCGGTGTGGCAGAGGCCAGTTGCCTTGATCTCCACCAGGACTTCGCCGGCGCGCGGGCCGGCAAGCTCGACATCCATGATTTCCAGCGGTTTTCCCGCAGCGACTGCAACAGCGGCACGAGTTCTCATTGGCGGTTCCCTCCCCTTGATCCGGCTCTCTGGCCAGGCGGACGCGATGCGCCCGTTGGACTCCCCCCGGAGCGTGCGGTATGCCGTTCGTGAATGCAACGCCAAGAGGCTGCGATGGCTCGGATTTCGTACTTGGGGTGGGCGGGGATTTCCGCGCTGGTGCTGTTGGCGGCATGCGCCCCGGCGCCTCCGTTTGAAGACGTGTCGGATCCGTTCGCACCGCTGCCCGAGGCCGCCCCCGTCAGCACGGAGCCGCTCGCGGCACCGGGCGCCATTTCAGACGAGGTCATCACACCCGTTCCATCAGCCGATGCGATTTCCGCCGAACAGCTTGGCGCGGACGACGCGCTGTCGGATGGCACCCCGGCGGAGGATGGCAGCATCGGAACAGTGACCGAGGTCAACGACGGGGGCCTCGTCGAGCGGCTTCCCAACACCTGCAAGCTGGAAGACTACCAGCAATATCAAGGTTCTGACGGGTTGATCGCAGTAGGCCTCGTGACAGATCGCCCTTCGCGGCTCGTGGCACCCGGCGACATCGTCAGCCAGCTCTACGATCCGCAGCGCGTGAACTTCTACACCGACGGCAACGGGCGGGTTGTCCGGATCAGCTGCGGCTGATCCACGGGCGGCGCACTCCCGCTGCCCCTCCGGACGCCTCGTGGGGTCTTAGGGGCGGCCGATCGTGCGCAAGGCCTGATCCAACGCGTCTGAAAAGCGGGCCCGGTCAGCGCGGGAAAACGGGCGGCCGCCGCCCCCTGCGGCTCCGAGGGGGTCGGCGGAGCGCAGTTCCGTCATCAGGTCACGCGTCGCGAGGGCCGCTCCGATATTGGTTTCCGTAAGCCGGCTGCCGTCATGTCGTAGCACCAGCGCGCCGCCGCGAACGCACTCCGCGGCAAGCGGCATGTCTGACGTTACGACGATGTCTCCCGTTTCCGCGTGCTCTGCGATCCAGGCATCCGCCACGTCGAGCCCCTCGTCGACATAGACCACGCGCACGAGCGGGTTCGCCGATGGCCGCAGCCCGCCGTTGCAGACAAGGACAAGCGGGCAATTGTGGCGCGTTGCGACCGCTTCCGCCTCGGCCTTGACCGGGCAGGCATCCGCATCGACGTAGATCGTCGTCACGCGCCGAGCGCCTCGGCGTGGAAGGCGATGTGATCCGCCATGAAGGTCGACACGAAGAAGTACGAGTGGTCGTAACCCGGTTGCATCCGGAAGCTTCCCTCCTGCCGTCGCGCCGCCATCGCCTCGGCAAGCACCTCCGGCTTCAGCAGGTCGAAGAACTGATCGGACGCTCCCTGATCCACCAGGACAGGGGCTTCGATCCCCCGTGCGCGCATTTGCAAGGTCGCATCGTGGGCGTGCCACGCCGCCTCGTTGGCGCCGAGATAGGCGGTGAGCTGTTTGCGGCCCCAATCGCTCGCGCTGGGATGCGCGATCGGCGCGAACGCCGAGACGGAGGCAAACCGCCCGGGATGTGCGGCCGCGATGGTGAGGGCGCCATGCCCTCCCATCGAGTGACCGGTGATGGCCTGCCTGTCCGTATCGATCATGAATTCGGAGGCCACGAGCGCGGGCAGCTCCTCGGTGATGTAGCTCCACATGGAGAAATGGGGCGCCCAGGGGGCTTCTGTCGCGTCCACGTAGAAGCCTGCGCCCTGACCGAGATCATAGGCTTCGTCATCGGCGACCCCCTCGCCACGCGGCGAAGTATCCGGGAACAGCAATGCGATCCCGGCGCGCGCTGCGGCGCCTTGGGCGGCGGCCTTCGTCATGGCGTTTTCGTGCGTGCAGGTCAGACCGGAGAGGTAGGTCAGCACGGGCACCGAGCCATGCGCGGCGGCGGGCGGCAGATAGAGGCCGAAGGTCATGTCACCGCCCGTGGATTTCGAGCTATGCGTGTAGACGCCCTGAACGCCCCCGAAACAGCGGTTCTCCGAAACTGCGTCCATGGCCGACCCTTCTGATCCATCTCGTGCCGTACGTGCACTCGGCGTTGGCCTGCCACGGAAGCCGCGCTCCATGCAACCCTCGCAGCCAGCGGCGCCTCGGCGCGGGTCGTTGCCAAAATGCCTACCTTTCAGACGAGACGCCCCGACAGCGCCACATCCCGTCTACACCCGTGCCCGATTGACGCGCTAAAGTCGCGCGCAAGCGCGGCCGGCGCCTAGGAGGACAAGACAGACATGACGGATACGCAAGCGATACCGGAGGCACGCGCGCCGTTCGCCGTGGTACTGCAAGGTGCGCTCTGCCCAACCGATCTTGCCACCGAAGCTCGCGTCCAGGCGTTCTCTGCCGATCCCCTGAGCGTTCTGAGAGGCGGCAAACCACCGTCCTTGCCACCCGAGGCACTGCCGCTCGATAGAGCGCTCATTGATCGGGTCCGGGAGGCCCGCGCCGTGGGGCGCCCGACCCTGCTCCTGACCACCGGCGACCGGCCCCAGGCCGAACTGATCGCAAACGGGCTCGATCTCTTCGACGAGGTCATCGACCTGCCGGACACAGGGGATGAAACGGTCGCCGCCGCCCTTTCAAACCGATATTCCGCCGCCCCCGAAATCGCGCGGCCAACGGTTGCCCAATCCAGCGACTTACGCGCTCACATCAAGGCTATACGCCCTCACCAGTGGTCAAAGAACCTCCTTGTGTTCCTGCCCGCCCTCGCAGCGCACAATGCGGCGGGCCTTGGCCCGGCGGTCGCCGCCTTCGCGGCGTTCTCGTTGACGGCGTCGTCCGTCTACGTGCTCAACGACCTCTCCGATCTCGCGGCAGACCGGGCGCACCCCCGCAAACGCTTCCGCCCATTCGCTGCGGGCACGCTGTCCGTCGGCGAGGGCCTTCGCATGGCGCTCGGCCTGATCCTCGCCGCCCTGGTGGTGTCGCTTCTCTTCCTGCCGATAGCGTTCCTTGGCGTGCTGGGCCTCTACTACGCAGCCACGTTCGCCTATTCGTTCTGGCTCAAGCGCAAGCTCGTGATCGACGTCATCATGCTGGCGAGCCTCTACACGATCCGGATCATCGCCGGGGCCGTGGCCGCCGCTGTAACGCTCTCTCCATGGATGCTCGGCTTTTCGATGTTCATCTTCCTGTCGCTCGCGGCAGTGAAACGTCAGGCGGAGCTGACAGACATGGTCCGCGCTGGCGACAACGCGCGGGCCGGGCGCGGATATGTTCCTGACGACCTGCCGGTCATCCGCTCCATGGCTCTGGCCGCCGGATACGCTGCTGTGCTGGTTCTCGCGCTCTACATCAGCTCGGCTGACGTGACCGTCCTCTACTCGACGCCAGAGGCGCTGTGGCTCCTCTGCCCGATCCTGCTTTACTGGGTCAGCCGGATCGTGATGAATACCCACCGCGGACGCATGACAGACGATCCGATCGTCTACGCAGCAAAAGACCGCGTGAGCCTCGGCACAGTGGTGATCAGTGCTGCCATCGTGATCTTCGCGAGCGAGTTCTAGGCGCGCTACCTCCCGGGGATCTCGCCCCGCTTCACACCGGCACCTTCCCAGGTGTCCATGAGCGCCATCGCCTCTTCGGCCGTCTCCACGAACGCAAAGAGCTGCAGGTCTTCAGGGCTGATCGTGCCCGCCTCCACCAGTGCGTCGAAGTCGATGATCCGCCTCCAGAACGACTCGCCGAAGAGCAGGAAGGGAACCTGCTTCATCCGACCGGTCTGGATCAGGGTGAGCGCCTCGAACGTCTCGTCGAGCGTGCCAAACCCGCCGGGAAACACGGCCACGGCATCCGCGCGCATCAGAAAGTGCATCTTGCGAATGCCGAAATAGTGGAAGTTGAAGCACAACTCGGGCGAGACATAGCCATTGGGCGCCTGCTCATGCGGCAGCACGATCGACAGACCGACAGACCGCCCCCCCGCATCCGCCGCGCCACGATTTCCCGCTTCCATCACACCCGGCCCACCGCCGGTGCAGATCACCCACTCGCGCCCCCCCTTGGCAACCGATCGCTCGGTAACAAGGCGGGCAAATGTCCGGGCCTCGGTGTAGTAGTGGCTCATCGCCCCCATGGTACCCTCGGCGGCACCCTGAGAGGCACCCTCGGGCGACGGAATCCGCGCCCCACCGAAGAGCACAACCGTGCTGTCCACCCCCGCCTCGCTCATCAAGAGCTCGGGCTTCAGGAGCTCCAGCTGCAGCCGCACCGGACGCAGCTCATCGCGATAGATGAATTCCTCGTCGGCAAAAGCGAGGCGGTAGGCCGGCGCCCGGGTCTGATCCGTCTCCGGCGCCCCGCGGACAATGTCGCTATCCTCGTGGGCGCCGCGAAAACCGCTGTGCCGATCCTCAGCCATGCTCGTGCCTGCCTCTTGTTCTACGCGCCCAATTGCGCCCCTGCATTGCGGCGTCTATAGCGCTGGACGACACCAGAGCAGAAGGAACGCGCCATGTCCAACGCCGAGCTGGAAGCCGCCATCGAAAGCGCTTGGGAAAGCCGCGATACGATCACACCGGCCACGACCGGCGCCACGCGCGACGCCATCGAGGATACGCTGGAGGCGCTCGATTCGGGCGCCCTGCGCGTCGCCGAGCCCGGCACGGACGGCACGTGGCACGTCAATCAATGGGCCAAGAAGGCTGTCCTGCTGGGCTTCCGGCTCAAGGACATGGCCCCGCAGGAAGGTGGCCCGCAAGGCGCCACCTGGTGGGACAAGGTCGACAGCAAGTTCGTCGGCTGGGACGAGACACGGTGGGCCGAGGCCGGGTTCCGAGCGGTGCCCAACTGTATCGTGCGCAAGTCGGCCTACATCGCGCCCGGCGTTGTCCTGATGCCATCCTTCGTCAACCTCGGTGCCCGCGTCGATAGCGGCACCATGGTCGACACCTGGGCCACGGTCGGCTCCTGCGCCCAGATCGGCAAGAACGTGCATTTGTCCGGCGGTGTCGGGATCGGCGGCGTTCTCGAACCAATGCAGGCCAACCCGACCATTATCGAAGACAATTGCTTCATCGGCGCCCGCTCCGAGGTCGTCGAGGGCGTCATCGTCCGCGAAGGCTCCGTTCTTGGCATGGGTGTCTTCATCGGTCAGTCGACCAAGATCGTCGACCGCGAAACCGGCGAAGTCCTGATGGGTGAGGTGCCCCCCTATTCGGTGGTCGTCGCAGGCTCGATGCCCTCGAAGAACGGGGTCAACCTCTACTGCGCGGTGATCGTCAAGCGCGTCGACGCCAAAACCCGCTCGAAGACAGGCATCAACGACCTGCTGCGCGACTGACGACCTGCCGCCCCAGACCAAGTGCGCTCTCGGCATCCCTGCCGGGGGCACAAAACGGCCGAACACAGCGCGTCGCCCCCCGCACAACTCACGCGCCACCGGCTGCCCGGTTGAGACGCCGTACTTCATTGTGCAAGAAATATCCTCGCCGAAGGCAGGCCTGCGTGAACCACCGGCGGCACGGCCGGGGAAACACCCGGGCGTGTCCAGAAGCCGCCAGCCCGCCTAGTCGTCGCGCGCCAGCAAGCCGTACTTGCGGAGTTTCACATAGAGCGACTGGCGCGACAGCCCCAGCATCTCGGCCGCAGCGACACGGTTGTTCCGTGTCAGCTCGACAGCCGTCTCGATGCAGAGCTTCTCCACCACATCCGTGGTCTCCGCCACGATGTCCTTCAGCGTTGCGGACCCAACCAGTTCCATGACGGATCGCATCGCGTCGTCCGTCACGCCAAGGCCCGGCTTGCGCAGGGCTTCGGCGCGGCTGGCATCGCGGATCACGAACACGAAGGCAGGATGCGATCGGTCGGAAAGGTAGGTCACCGAAATCTCGACCGGCACATGCGTGCCATAGGCGCTGGCAAGCTTGGTGGCATACATCCGCATCTGCCCGGCACGCATCGCATTGTCGAGCAGCACCTTCAGATCGACCGCCCCGCGCGACAGGAACTGCCCCAGGCTCCGGCTCTTCACCGCGGCCGCGTGGGCTGCATCGGTCATCCCGAGGAACGAATCGTTGGCAGCGCGGATGTCGCCGTCCGCGTCCGTGAAGACGATGGCATCGACACCCTCGGAAAACAGGTCCTGCAGATCCTCCGCCAGCGTGCCGCCCGCCGCCAGTGCTTCCCCGTCAGAGGCAAGGCCCAGCAGCAGCATCCGCTCGCCCGCCGCCCGGAAGGCCGTCGGCACGAGGTTTACTTTGGAGCCCGTCCGCTTCAGGCGCGCTTCCACCGGGCCGGCACCCTCGGCAAGGGCGGCGTTGGTCAGCGCTTCGACGAACTCGCCGCGCTTCTTGCCGTCGAATTCCTGGGCAAAGGTCGCGCCTACGAGATCCTCACGCGCAACCCCGATCAGGGCCGCAGCGGCGGAGTTTGCGTCTGTCACCTTGCCGGTGCCGATCGACACGAAGAGAAGCGGCTCCCGTACAACCTCCATCAGCACCCGATAGCGCGTGTCATAGTCGCGCTGGATCTCGTAATCCTGCTCCAGCGCGAGCTGCGCCTTGACGAGCTGCTCCTGCATCTCGGCGATCGGGCGCAGATCGCGCCCGAGCATCAGCACCGTTCCGTCCGGTCCGATAGCATGAAGTGAATAGCGCAGCGGGAAGTTGCCGCCGGACCGCGTGGTGTGGTTGAGCTCAAGCCCCGCCAACCCCTCGCCGTGCCTGGCCATACGCTCCAGCGCGTCACCGACTTTGGGAACCGATTCGCGCGTGAGAACATCCCGCACGTCCTGTCCGTCCCATCCATCGGCTTCGGCAAGTTGTCCGCTCTCAGGATTGCGCAACACCGAAAGGACACGGCCTTCGGGTGACACCACAAGCGACAGGTCGGATGCGGAGGCAATAATGTCCCCAAGGATGTCCGGCGCAATCAGCGGGATCGACCCTGAATTCCAGTATGTCGTCCCGCCCGAACTCACACGCGTTCGGAAACCCTGCTCGGGTCTCCCCTCATCTTCTGCAAGCCGGGCGTCCGTTTGGCGGAGGACGCTGCTCCGGCTGATGTCGTAAGGCCGCAAAGTCTCAAAGCCTCCTCAGGGTCGCTCGTGCCGAAGTCGGCCCCTATGAGGGACGTCGCATCGGGCGCCTGGTTTAGTATCTCCCCACCAAGCACCACGTAGGGTGCCGGGCCTAGTCCGGACCTAATTGAATTCACGAGCTTGGCAAGGAAATCAAGCCCCTCACTGCCCGCCGCCGAGATCGCAACCATATCGTAGTGACCGGCGCGCACGACCCGTCCGATGGACCGGCTGTCCTGACCGATCGATAGCCGGACAAGCGCTCCGAGCCTGCGCAAGCGGGACATCACAACCATGGCCCCCAAGGTGTGTTGGCACCCTTCCGGCAGTACAAGAAGGACCTCTGGCGCATCCATCGAAAACGGGTCGGACTGCCGATCCCCGACGTCGAGATCGCGCAGCCAGCCCTGAAGTCGCGCGACAGCGATCGTCACTTCCGCAAAGCCGAACTTGCCGGTCATCCAGGAATCCCCGAAGAAACGGGCAGCCTGCGGGATATGAATGTCGATCAGGTCCGTGGCTGACATTCCCGATTGCACCAGCCAAGTCAGCTGCCGCTCGCCTTCCTCACGGTCCGGCGTCATGACGGCCGTTGAAAGGACGGCAAGCACATCGGCGGCTTGCCCTTCGACGCAGGAACACAGCTCCGACGCCTTCGCAACGCCCCCCTGATCCGCCCTCCAGGCGCGCAGAGCATCTCTGGCGGGCAGGGTCGCATCGCCGTGCGCACCGGTGGCGCCGGTCTCGTCCGCGTTCTGGGCAGGATCGCCCTCACCACGTGTGCCGTTTAGCATGATACCGTTCCTCTTCCGTGCGCATCAGGTTCGGAGATGCGAGGCGGGGTAATCGCAACAAACTCTTTCGTATCATGCGCGCGATGTCAAACTAAACTGACACCTCTTGCGATCCAAATCGATTCCCCCCACTCCGGACGCCCACGTAACGAATGTCTGAAATACTCAATATTTGCTGGCCTTCAGCGTAACAAAGCCTGCCGCACCCAAACTGTAAACCAAAACAGTGTCAGTTTTTATTGACACTCTGCCCCAGCAATCCATACTCACTGTCACAACACCCGGAGACGAGAGGAACGCAATGGGTCACGCCAGCCACCAGAGCCCGCCACCGGGCCAGCTCTACACGCCCGAGCAGCGCGCCCGTCGCGACGCCAGCGTGTGGACTCTGGTGCAAGGGATTCTAGCGCCGCTCCAGTTCGTCGTCTTCGCCGTCTCGCTCGCACTCGTCGTGCGCTACCTGATGACGGGCGACGGCTACCTCGCGGCGACCGTGTCGATCCTGATCAAGACGGGCGTGCTCTTCACAATCATGGTCACCGGCGCGATCTGGGAGAAGGTCGTTTTCGGCCAGTATTTGTTGGCCCCTGCGTTCTTCTGGGAAGACGTCGTGAGCTTTGGCGTCATCGCTTTGCACACGCTCTATGTCTACGCGGTTCTGTTCGCGAATTGGGGCTCCACGGTCGAAATGTGGATCGCGCTCGCGGCTTACACGGCCTACGTCATCAATGCGGTTCAGTTCGTCTGGAAGCTGCGTCAGGCCCGTCTTTCGGCCGCGCGCGCAGACGCCCTTTCCGCTTCGGAGATCCCCGCATGACCGAGCATCGCCTCCCCGTTTCCGGCGGCTGCACCGCCACGCCCGTCCTCAAGCAGCGCGGCCAGCGCGAGGTCTTTTGCGGCCTGACGGGAATCATCTGGCTGCACCGCAAGATGCAGGACGCGTTCTTCCTGGTGGTCGGCTCGCGCACCTGTGCGCACCTGCTGCAATCGGCTGCCGGGGTGATGATTTTCGCCGAGCCCCGCTTCGGCACTGCGATTCTCGAGGAAAAAGACCTCGCCGGAATGGCCGACGCGCACGAGGAGCTCGACCGCGAGGTCGCCCGCCTGCTGTCGCGCCGCCCCGACATCCGCCAGCTCTTCCTCGTCGGCTCCTGCCCATCCGAAGTCATCAAGCTCGACCTCGCGAATGCCGCCGAGCGCCTGACCCGCGTCCACGCCCCTCACGTGCGGGTGATGAACTACTCCGGCTCCGGCATCGAGACGACGTTCACGCAAGGCGAAGACGCCTGCCTTGCCGCGATGGTCCCCGAACTGGCAGCGACAGACCGGCGCAACCTGCTGCTCGTCGGTGCTCTGCCCGACGTCGTCGAGGACCAGATGAAAGCGCTCGTCACCGGCCTCGGCATCGACGATGTCCAGGTCCTGCCCGCCCCCCGCGCCGACGACTACCCCGAGGTAGGCCCGAACACGGTCTTCGCTCTCACCCAACCGTTCCTGTCCGACACCGCCGCCGCCCTCACCCGCCGCGGCGCCCGCCACATCCCCGCCCCCTTCCCCTTCGGCGAAGAAGGCACAACAGCCTGGCTCGGCGCTCTGGCACAAGAATTCGCCATCCCCGCCGAACGGTTCGAACAGGTCACCGCCGCCCCCCGCGCCCGCGCCCGCAAGGCCATCGCAACGCAGGCACAGGAGCTGCACGGCAAGTCGGTCTTCTTCTTCCCCGACAGCCAGCTCGAAATCCCGCTCGCCCGCTTTCTTACCCGCGAATGCGGCATGACAGCCACCGAAGTCGGCTCCCCCTACATCCACAAGGGCCTGCACGACCCCGATCTCGCCCTCATCCCCGAAGGCCCCACGATCTCCGAAGGCCAGGATGTCGACCTGCAGCTCGACCGCTGCCGCGAAGCACGGCCTGATCTAACAGTCTGCGGCCTCGGCCTCGCAAATCCGCTCGAAGCCGAAGGCCTCTCCACCAAGTGGGCCATCGAACTCGTCTTCACGCCCGTCCATTTCTACGAACAGGCTGGCGACCTCGCCGGCCTCTTCTCCCGCCCGCTGCGCCGCAAAGCCGTCCTCAAGATGGAGGCCGCGCAATGAGTATCCCCCATCCACGCGGCCAGTTCGCGCCGGGAGCGCGCGCCTTGCCCTTCTTTCTGCTCCAAATACGCACTTTCCGAGGCCAGCCATGAAACTGACCGTCTGGACCTATGAAGGCCCGCCCCATGTGGGCGCGATGCGCGTCGCCACCGGCATGAAGGGCCTGCACTACGTTCTGCACGCGCCCCAGGGCGACACCTATGCAGACCTGCTCTTTACGATGATCGAGCGGCGCAACCATCGGCCGCCCGTCACCTACACGACCTTCCAGGCGCAAGACCTCGGCTCCGATACCGCCGAGCTCTTCAAGACCACCGCCGCAGACGCGTATGCGCGTTTCAAGCCCGATGCGATCATCGTCGGCACCTCCTGCACTGCCGAACTCATCCAGGATGATCCCGCGGGTCTCGCCGAAACCATGGGCCTGCCCGTTCCCGTGATCCCGCTGGAGCTGCCGAGCTACTCGCGCAAGGAAAACTTCGGCGCCGACGAGACGTTCTTCCAGATCGTCCGCCATCTCGCCAAGCCGGTCGAGAAGACCGCGCGGGTGACCGCCAACATCCTCGGCGCGACCGGCCTCGGTTTCCGCCATCGCGATGATGTCGAAGAGATCACGGGCCTGCTCGCGGACCTCGGCATCGAGGTGAACGTGTGCGCCCCGATGGACGCGACGCCTTCCGACATAGCCCGTCTAGGCGCCGCGCATTTCAACGTCCTGCTCTACCCCGAAACAGGCGAGGCCGCCGCGCGCTGGCTCTCCCGCGAGATGGGCCAGCCCTTCACCATGACCGTGCCCATCGGCATCGGCGCCACCCGCGACTTCATCGCCGAAGTTGCCGAGATCGCCGGCGTTGCGCCCGAAGTCGACGAGCGCCGCCTGCGCTTTCCGTGGTGGTCGAAATCCGTGGACAGCACCTATCTGACGGGTAAGCGCGTCTTCCTCTTTGGCGACGCCACACACGTCAAGGCAATGGCGCGCGTCGCGCGTGACGAGATGGGCTTCGAGGTCGTCGGCCTTGGCTGCTACAATCGGGAATTCGCCCGTGACATCCGCGCCTTGGCCAAGGAGTACGGCGTCGAGGCACTGGTCACTGACGACTACCTCGAGGTCGAGGCGCGCATCGAGGATCTCGCCCCCGAGATGATCCTCGGCACGCAGATGGAGCGCCATATCGGCAAGCGTCTCGGCATTCCCTGCGCCGTGATCTCCGCGCCCGTCCATGTGCAGGATTTTCCGGCCCGCTACTCCCCCGTGATGGGGTTCGAAGGTGCGAATGTCCTTTTTGATACGCTGGTGCATCCGCTCGTGATGGGCCTCGAGGAGCACCTTCTTGCGATGTTCCGCGAAGATTTCGAGTTTCACGACGAGGCCGGGGCCAGCCATCACGGCGGCAAGGCCCAGCCGCGGGACCCGGCGCTCGACGCTGGGGGGCCAGCCCCCCAGACCCCCCGGGATAATTCGGGCACAATGAAGCCGAACGACGGCACGCACGAGAGTGGTGCTGACGTCGTGACATGGCTCGAAGAAGCCGAGCGAGAGCTCAAGAAGATCCCCTTCTTTGTGCGCGGCAAGGCAAAGCGCAACACCGAGAAATACGCAGCAGAGCGCGGCGTGACGCGGATCAGCGTAGATACTCTTTACGAAGCGAAGGCACATTATGCGCGATGACGGGTTCATCCCTGGCTACCGCTTTGCGGTGATCACGCTCGATTCGCACGCGGCGGGCCCGGCGGCCCGCGTGGCGGACAAGCTTTGTGCCGACTTCCCCGGACTTGTCGTGTCGATCCATGCGGCGGCCGAATGGGGCGAGAATCCGGACGCGCTCGAAGAAGCGCGGGACGCGATCCGGCATGCTGACATCGTCGTATGCAATCTGCTCTTCATCGAGGAGCACATCCTCGCCGTGTTGCCGGACCTGAAGGCCCGGCGAGACGATCTCGATGCCCTCATCGGGGTGATCGCCGATCCCGCCATCGTGAACCTGACGAAGATGGGCACGCTCGACATGTCCGCTCCCCGGTCCGGGGCGATGAAGCTTCTCAAGAAGTTCAAGCCGAAGACCAAGTCCTCGACGTCCGGTGAGGCATCGATGCGGATGTTGCGGCGTATTCCGCAGATCTTGAAGTACCTGCCGGGCAAGGCGCAGGATCTGCGCGCCTACTTCCTGACGATGCAGTACTGGCTTGGCGGGTCGGATGACAATGTCGAGCAGATGATCCGTTTCCTGGTGGCACGTTACGCCCGGATCACCGAGTGGAACGCCGTCGAGGCCAAGGCACCGATCGATTACCCGACCGTCGGGCTCTACCATCCCGATCTTCCGGACCATCATATCGCGATGGATGTGTCTGACATGCCGCGGCAGGACGCGCAGGTGGCGACCGTCGGACTGGTGATGCTGCGCTCCTATATTCTTGCCTCCGACACGGCGCATTACGACGCGGTCATTCGGGGGCTTGAGGCGCGGGGCCTACGCGTGCTGCCCGCGTTTGCGGGCGGGCTCGATGCGCGGCCGGCTGTCGAGAGCTTCTTTGTCGACGAAAACGGCGCCCCGCAGATCGACGCGCTGATTTCGCTCACCGGGTTCAGCCTCGTGGGCGGGCCGGCCTACAACGACAGTGATGCGGCGGTTGAGATGCTGAAGGGGCTCGACGTTCCCTATCTGGCAGCGCATCCTCTCGAGTTTCAGACGCTGGGCCAATGGGCTCAGAGCGCAGGCGGGCTCGGGCCCGTCGAGACCACGATGCTCATCGCGCTGCCGGAGATCGACGGGGCGACCTGCCCGACTGTCTTCGGCGGACGGCATGGCCCCGAGGGTTGCGGGGGGTGCCAGCATACTTGCAGGACGGCAACCATCGACACCAAGGCCATGGCGCCCTGCCTTGAGCGGATCGACAGCCTTGTCGAGAAAACCGAGCGGTTGGCGCGGCTGCGGCGGATGGAGAACGCCGAGAAGAAGGTTGCCATAGTGCTCTTCGGTTTCCCGCCCAATGCGGGAGCTGTCGGGACGGCGGCGTATCTCTCGGTCTTCGAAAGCCTGCACAACACGCTGAAGCGCATGGCCCGCGAGGGCTACGACGTCGAGGTGCCGGAGACGCTGGACGATCTGCGCGCCGCCGTGCTGGAGGGCAACGCCAAGCAATACGGGCAGGAGGCGAACGTCGCCGCCCATGTCGATGCCGAGACGATCGTGCGGCAGACGCCGCCGCTGAAGGCCATCGAGGCAGTGTGGGGCCCGGCACCGGGGCGCATCCAGTCCGACGGGCGGGGCGTGTTCGTTCTGGGCGCGCGGTTCGGCAAGGTGTTCGTCGGGGTGCAGCCGGCCTTCGGCTACGAAGGCGACCCGATGCGGCTTCTGTTCGAGAAGGGCTTCGCCCCGACCCACGCATTCGTGACGTTCTACATGTGGCTGCGCGATACGTTCGGCGCGGATGCCGTGCTGCATTTCGGGATGCACGGGGCGCTGGAATTCATGCCGGGCAAGCAGGCGGGCCTTGGAGCACGCGACTGGCCGGACCGCCTGATCGGCGAAATGCCGAACGTCTATCTCTACGCTTCGAACAACCCGTCCGAAGCGACGCTCGCCAAGCGCCGCTCAGGTGCTGTGACGGTGACGCATCTGACACCGCCTCTGGCGGCCTCGGGGCTCTACAAGGGGCTGGCGGAGCTGAAGGATTCGCTGCGGCGTTGGCGTGGAATGGAACCCGCTGATCCAGCGCGGGACGAGCTGGAAACGCTGATCCGGGATCAGGCGGAGGCTGTGGACCTCGGCGGCGAGGCGCCCGACGCTCTGTGGTTGAAGCTGCTTGAAACCGAGGACGCGCTTATCCCCGAGGGGCTGCACATCGTCGGACGGCCGATGTCGGACGCTGCGCGGGCCGAACATATCGCAACGATGGCCGACCAGTCGGAAGAGAATGTCACGCGGGTCGATGCGCTCCTGCAGGAAGATCCGGAGTTGCCGGCGCTGATGCGGGCGCTCTCGGCGCGGTTCATCTCGCCGGTGCCGGGTGGCGACCTGATCCGGTCGCCGGACGTGCTGCCGACCGGGCGCAACATCCATGCCTTCGATCCGTTCCGAATGCCCACGGCCTTCGCGATGGCGGACGGCAAGAAGCAGGCGGAGCTTTTGCTGGAGACCCATAAGGGCCTGCCGCGCTCAGTGGCGCTGGTGCTTTGGGGCTCGGACAATATCAAGTCGGACGGGGGCCCGATCGCCCAGGCTCTGGCGCTGATGGGTGCGCAACCGCGCTTCGACGCGTACGGGCGGCTTTGCGGCGCGGACCTGATCTCGCTTGAGGAACTGGGGCGGCCCCGGATCGACGTGGTGATGACGCTGTCGGGCATCTTCCGCGACCTGTTGCCGTTGCAGACGAAACTTCTGGCCGAGGCTGCGTGGAAATGCGCGAGTGCCGATGAGCCGGAGGAGATGAATTTCATTCGCGCCCATTCCCTGACCTATGCCGAGAAGATGGGCTGTGCGCTGGAAGAGGCGGCCTTGCGCGTCTTCTCCAATGCCGAGGGTGCCTATGGCTCGAACGTGAACGGGCTGATCGACAGCGGCGCGTGGGACGAAGAGGACGAACTCGCCGACGCCTATGAGAACCGCAAGTCCTTTGCCTACGGGCTCAACGGCAAATCGAAGGCGAACCCGGCGCTCCTGAGGGAAACGCTGCGGGACGTGGATGTCGCCTACCAGAACCTCGAATCGGTCGAGCTGGGGGTGACGACGGTCGATCACTACTTCGACACGCTTGGCGGGATTTCCCGCGCGGTGAAGCGAGCGAAGGGCGAAGAGGCTGCCGTTTACATCGGCGATCAGACGCGCGGCACCGCGAAGGTGCGCACGCTCAAGGATCAGGTGGCGCTGGAAACGCGCTCGCGCTCGCTCAACCCGAAATGGTTCGAGGGGATGCTGAAGCACGGCCACGAGGGTGTGCGCCAGATCGAGGCGCAGGTAACGAACACGCTCGGCTGGTCGGCGACGACGGGCCAGGTGGAGCCTTGGGTCTATCAGCGGATCTCGGAGACGTTCGTGCTCGATGAAGAGATGCGGCGGCGGCTGGCGGAGGCAAACCCGCAGGCGTCTGCACGGATGGCGAACCGGCTGCTGGAGGCGCATGACCGCGCCTATTGGCAGCCCGACGAAGCGACCCTCGCCGCGCTGCAGGAAGCGGCGGACGAAATCGAAGACCGGCTGGAAGGGATCGCGGCGGAATGAACGTGACCCGTCCATATCGACGCGCTGGCGGCGCGACTGGGGGGCCAGCCCCCCAGACCCCCCGGCGTATTTTGCGCAGAAAGAAGGCGGGGGCAGACGCCCGTGCCGCAGGAGGTTTCCATGAGTCCGTATGATGATCCGAGACAGCCACCAGCTGCGCGCAGGGTGAACTCACCGCCCGTGTTGAAAGGGCAGGACGGAGAAGGCTCCGTCCAGGTGCACCAGGACGCGTCGATGAAGATCGACGGGGCGAAGGTGTTCGCGGTCTATGGCAAGGGCGGGATCGGGAAATCGACGACGTCGTCGAACCTGTCCGTGGCGTTCACGAAGATGGGCAAGCGGGTGCTGCAGATCGGCTGCGACCCCAAGCACGACTCGACGTTCACGCTGACCGGTCGGTTGCAGCCGACGGTGATCGACATCCTCAAGGATGTGGACTTCCATCCCGAGGAGCTGCGGCCCGAGGACTTCATGGTCGAGGGTTACAACGGCGTGCAGTGCGTGGAGGCAGGCGGGCCGCCGGCCGGGACCGGGTGCGGCGGATATGTCGTGGGGCAGACGGTGAAGCTGTTGAAGCAGCACCATATGCTCGAGGATACCGATGTGGTGCTCTTCGACGTGCTCGGGGATGTGGTGTGCGGCGGGTTTGCCGCTCCGCTGCAGCATGCGGATCGGGCGGTGATCGTGACCGCCAACGATTTTGACTCGATCTACGCGATGAACCGGATCATTGCCGCTGTGCAGGCGAAATCGAAGAACTACACCGTGCGGCTGGCGGGCTGTGTCGCCAACCGCTCCGAGACCACCGAGGAGGTGGACCGGTATTGCGACACGGTCGGGTTCAAGCGGATCGCCCATATGCCCGCGGTCGATGCCATCCGGCGCTCGCGGCTGAAGAAGAAAACGCTCTTTGAGATGCCGGACGATGAGGACATCGTTCAGTGCCAGAAGGAGTATATCCGGCTGGCGGAAACGCTGTGGAACGGGACAGAGCCTCTGGCGCCCGCCCCCTTGCCGGACCGTGACATCTTTGAGCTGCTGGGCTTCGATTGATGCGGGCTCCGGCGCATATCCTGCCCGGACGGGCCGAGGGCGAGCGCGCCTATGAAGGCACGCGCGCGCGGGTCGAGCATTATTTCGACCGCTCGGCGACCTCTGTATGGGAGCGTTTGACCTCGGACGCGCCTGTGTCGCGCATCCGCGCAACGGTGCGCGCGGGACGGGACCGGATGCGCGCGGTGATGCTGTCGCGTCTGCCCGAGGATCTGTCGGGCGCACGCGTGCTCGACGCCGGGTGCGGCGCCGGTCAGATGACCGCCGAGCTGGCGGCGCGCGGGGCGCATGTCACGGCGGTGGATATCTCGCCGAGCCTCGTCGAAATCGCGCGGCGGCGGTTGCCCCGCCACCTGGAGCGCAACGTGACCTTTGCGGCGGGCGATATGCTCGACCCGGTACATGGGGCGCAGGATTTTGTCGTCGCGATGGACAGCCTGATCTATTACGAGGCGCGCGATATCGCCGCCGCGATGGATCGACTGATGGGGCGGACGTCGGGCGCGGTGATCTTTACCGTGGCACCGCGCACAACCCTGCTGATGGCGATGTTCTACGCGGGGAAGGTCTTTCCGCGGGCGGATCGCTCGCCGGTTATGATCCCGCAAAGCCCCGAACGGTTGGCCGAGGCGTTGCGGACGCAGAGCGTGTCTGGGCGGCTGAAGGAGATCGAACGGATTACGAGCGGCTTTTACATCTCCACCTGCCTGGAGGTGTCCCGGTGAGCCAGAAGCGCCTCATCTCCCGGCTGACGATCCAGTATCTGCCTTTCGCGGATGCGGCCTCCGAAGAGTTTCCGCTCAAGGAGATCCTTCGGCTGTCACTGTTCCAGATGTCTGTGGGCATGGCGACAGTACTGCTGCTCGGGACGCTGAACCGGGTGATGATCGTCGAGCTGGGCGTACCGGCGATGGTTGTGGCCGCGATGATCGCGCTGCCTGTGCTGGTGGGGCCGCTCCGGGCGGCGATCGGCTTCAAGTCCGACACGCATCGCTCCGCCATCGGGTGGAAGCGGGTGCCGTTCATCTGGTTCGGGTCGCTCTGGCAATTCGGCGGGTTGGCGATCATGCCGTTTGCGCTGCTGGTGCTGGGCGGGGATACCTTCCACTCCTTCCCCTACGACGGGGAAATCCTTGCAGCGCTGGCCTTCATCATGACGGGCTGGGGCATCGCGATGACCCAGACGGCGGGCCTGGCGCTCGCGTCGGATCGCGCGACAGACGAGACGCGGCCGCGCGTCGTGGCATTGCTCTACGTGATGTTTCTCGTCGGCATGGGCGTGTCGTCGCTCATCATCGGCTTCCTCTTGCGGGACTTCACCCCGCTGAAGCTCATTCAGGTGGTGCAGGGTGCTGCTGTCCTCACCGTCCTGCTGAACTGCGCCGCACTCTGGAAGCAGGAGCAGGTCAAGCCCATGAGCCGGGAGGAGCGCGCCGCGCCGAAACCCTCGTTCCGCGATGCCTGGGCCGACTTCATGTCCGGCGGGCAAGCGGGGCGGCTTATTGCGGTCGTCGCGCTTGGCACGCTGGCGTTCAACATGCAGGACGTGCTGCTCGAGCCTTATGGTGGCGAAATCCTGGGGCTTTCGGTGTCGGCCACAACGCTTCTGACAGCCGCCTGGGCCTTTGGCGCGCTTTCCGCGTTTGCTCTTTCGGCGAAATGGCTGGCGGAGGGGCGCGACGCGTTCCGCATGGCCGCCAACGGCATCCTCTACGGCATCGCCGCGTTCTCGGCCGTGATCTTTGCCGCTCCTCTCGACAGCACCGTGCTCTTCTTCATCGGGGCGACCGGCATTGGCTTTGGCGGGGGCCTCTTTGCAGTGGCGACCCTGACAGCCGCAATGACGATGCCGCAGACTGGCACAGCGGGCCGTGGGCTCGCCCTGGGCGCCTGGGGTGCTGCGCAGGCGACCGCGGCAGGCGTTGCGATCTTTGCCGGCGGCACGGTCCGCGACGTTGTGCAAGCGACGTCCCTACCCGAAACGCTCGGCCCCGCCACAGGCTACTCGATGGTCTACCACATTGAAATCGCGCTCCTCTTCGCAACGCTCGCCGTGCTTGGCCGACTCGTGAAGCTGGGGACGACCCGCAAACCCGCATCCGCACAGACCGGCATAGGCCTTGCCGATCTGCCTACCTGACCAACCCCCGGGCGGGGCCCCGCCTGGACCATAACCCTCGGAGGATCAAACATATGGTTGGCGTCAATTTCTTCGGAAACTTTGACCTGGCGAGCCTGTCCATCTGGCTCTTCTGGCTCTTCTTCGCGCTGCTGATCTATTACTTGCAGACCGAAAACATGCGCGAGGGCTACCCCCTCGAAGACGAGGACGGCGTCGAGGCCGCAAACCAGGGCCCGTTCCCTGTGCCCGCGCCCAAGACCCGCATGCTGCCCCACGGCGGCGGCGAGTGGACCGTGCCGTCGCAAGAGGTCGAGGATGCGCACCGCCGCACCGACCTCGCGCTCGAGCGCACTTCGCCTACCGGCGGCTACCCGATGCGCCCGACGGGCGACCCGATGGCCGATGGCGTAGGCCCGGCTTCGTGGACGCCACGCGCCGACAAGCCGGAGCTTGACGGCAAGGGCAACCCCAAGATCGTGCCGATGTCCTCGCACGACTCGTTTGCCGTCACCGCCGGGCGCGACCCGCGCGGACTCCCGGTGATGGGCCGCGACAAGGAAGAGGTCGGCACCGTGTCCGACATGTGGATCGACGAGCCCGAGCAGCTTGTCCGCTACCTCGAGATCGATCTGGCCTCCGGTGGCAAGCGCCTCGTGCCGATCCAGCTCGTGAAGATCGGGCTGCGCAACGTGATGGTGCGGAGCCTCGTTGAGTCGCGCTTTGCCGGCATCCCCACCCACAAGTCCGACAAGCAGGTGACCCTGCTCGAGGAAGACAAGATCTGCGCCTACGTCGCGGCCGGCAACCTTTATGGCGCCGGCACCGAAGCGAAGATGGAGCTGATCTAAGGACAGCTAAACGGGGGCCGGGACTCGCCAGCCTGGCCCCTCCTACCGACGACCGAGGGAACCTGAGAGAATGTCGCACGAGACACATGACGATTTCGCATTTGACCACGCGCCGGGCCTGCCCGAGCCGCTGCCGAAAGGCGAAGAGATCCTCTGGCAGGGCAAGCCGGACGCGTGGCGTCTGGCCGTGGAAAGCCTGTCGCTGAAGTGGATCCTGGGCTATTTCGCGCTGCTTGCCATATGGCGGGTGGGTTCGGCCCTGGCGGATTACTCCGCCACCGTCGCCTTTGCATCGCTGGTACCGATCGCGGTGCTGGCCGCAGCGGCCACAGCCATTTTCTACGGCTTTTCCTGGATGCAGGCGCGCGCCACGATCTACACCGTGACGACCGCGCGCGTGATCCTTAAGATCGGCGCCGCGCTGCCCGTGACGCTGCAGATCCCCTACCGCCGGATAGAGAACATCTCGCTCGATCTTCGCAAGACGGGTCACGGCACGATCGCGTTCGAGCCTCAGAAAGAGGGCGGCGATACGCTGAGCTACTACATTCTGTGGCCGCATCTGCGCCCCTGGCAAATGCGCGTGCCGCAACCGGCCTTCCGCTGCATTCCGGGTGCCGCCCACGTGGCCGAGATCATCGCCGAGACCGCCGAGAGCCAGATGGCCCAGCCGATCCTGGCACCGAAGCCCGCGGCCGCCGCGGCTATCCCCCAACCTGCCCGTGGACCTGCTGCCGCAGAGCCCGTGCCCGCCGAATAAGCGCTTCGCCCCGCGCGACGCCGAGGAGACCGATATGTCCGACAAATCCGCCGACCAACCGATGAACATCCACCAGGCCCGGCACCCCGAGCTGGTCAACCGCGACAAGGAGATGATCCCCACCGTTCTGGTGAAGGCCATGTTCATGCTCGCGCTCACCACGGTGGCGCTCGCCTCCTATGCCGTGCTGACCGACCGGCCGCTGACCGGTGTTCCGCAGGCTGCCCCCGAGGTCGCCAGCCGCGTTCTGGTGCTCGACGGGGACAACAAGGGCGCGGTGACCGTGATCGACGAGCAGGGAGCCGTGATCGTGGACCACGGCGCCGACACCGCCGGGTTCATCTCGGTCGTGTGGCGCTCGATGAACCGCACCCGGATGCTCGCCGGCGTGTCCGAGACCGATCCGCTGCGCCTCGTTGAATTCGAGAACGGGCGGCTTGCGATCTTTGACGATCAGACCGGTTGGTCTGTCGAACTGGGCTCGTTTGGCCGGGAGAACCGCGCCACCTTCGCCGCCTTCCTGTCTGAGAACTGATCCAAAGGAACCGGGCTTAGCCAGCCCGGTGCCGACCATAAAACAAGGGAACCGAACCATGGGATTACTGACCAAGACAAAGGAGATCGCGCCGTGCACGGTGGAGATCTCGCACAAGTTCGACAGCCTGCACGCGCATGTGCGCTTCAACAACGGCGCCGTCGTCTATCCCGGCGATGAGGTCCGTGTCGAAGGCCCGGAGATCATGGCGCCCTTCGGCGAGGTCGTGAGCGAAGACCGGACCGCCGTGATCTGGCGCGCCTCGGCGCTGGAGCGGCTCTGGACCCGGTGGACGGGAGATCTGGAAGTGATGGAGCTCTGCGAGTTCTCGTTCTCCGAGGAGGTGACGCTATGAACGTTCAAAACCTGCACACGGCCGATGCCACGACTGTCGAAGAAGGCCTCGCCATCCAGGAACAGCAGGCGGTTTTCGACAGCGACGCCGCCACGGCGGTGGCGATGCAGAACACGCTGCTCACGCCGCGCTTTTACACCACCGATTTCGATGAGCTGGATGCGATCGACGTGTCCGGCATCCGCGACGAGTGGGATCCGCTGATTGCCGAGATGAAATCCGACCCCAATAAGGGGCACTTCAAGAAGAACGAGGACTGGGATCACGTCGACTGGGACGGGATGGAGCCGGAGCTGAAGAAGGAATTCATCGACTTCCTGATCTCGTCCTGCACCGCCGAGTTCTCGGGCTGCGTGCTTTACAAGGAGATGAAGCGGCGCGGGTCGAACAAGGACATCGTCGAGCTCTTTCAGCTGATGGCGCGGGACGAGGCGCGACATGCGGGCTTCATCAACGATGCGCTGCGTGAGGCAGGGATCGCGGTGAACCTCGGGTTCCTGACGCAGAAGAAGAAGTACACCTACTTCCGGCCGAAGTTCATCTACTACGCGACCTATCTCTCGGAGAAGATCGGCTACGCGCGCTACATCACGATCTTCCGGCACCTGCAGGCGCATCCCGAGCACCGGTTCCACCCGATCTTCAAGTGGTTCGAGGAGTGGTGCGGGGATGAGTTCCGCCACGGCGAGGCGTTCGCCATGCTGATGAAGACCGACCCGAAGCTGACCTCCGGGATCAACGAGTACTGGATCAAGTTTTTCCTGACGGCGGTCTATTCGACAATGTACGTGCGCGACCACCAGCGGCCCGCATTCCATGAGGCACTGGGCGTGGATACCGACTGGTACGGGCAGGCCGTGTTCGAGAAGACCTCTGAGCTTTCCAAGCAGATCTTCCCGTTCACCCTCGACATCGATCACCCGCGCTGGATGCCGAACCTGAAACGGATCCAGAAGGCTTCCGTCGATATCGACACCGCGACCAAGCGCGGTGGCGTGATGGGCTTCCTGGGCCGGGTCTCCGGGACGACGCGGGCGGCCTGGGCCTTCGTGTCGCTCTACACGATCCCGGCAAAGCGCCATGCGGTACCCGAGGTCACCCGGCTGCAGCCGGCCTATTGAAGACAGAGCTGGGGGGCTTTCCGCCCCCCAGACCCCCCGAGGATATTTGCGGCACAATGAAGGGATGACGGGTTCGTGAGTTCAGTCTGGATCGCATTGTTGACGGCTCTGTTCGCTTGGTGGTTTGCCACCGGAGCGATCCTTGCTGTCGTGAAGCGCGCGGATGCGGGCGGGCGGCGGAGCCATGTCTGGGCGGTATTGCTGGCGCTACCGGTCTTGGTGCTCGGCGTAGGACTTTTCCTGGATACGTTGGGCCGGACAGAGCCGGGCGCCGTTTATGCGGCGTTCTTTTCGGCGCTGATGATCTGGGGCTGGATCGAGATGGCGTTTCTTTGCGGGGTCATCACGGGGCCGAACCGGCGGGAAACGCCGCTGGGCACGCCGGTGGGCGAGCGCTTCGTGCGCGCCTTCGGAGCCGTTGCGCATCACGAGCTTCTGCTGTTGGTGGCTTTGATCCTGATGGGCTGGGCCGCATTCGGGGCGGCGAACACCTACGGCTTCTGGGCTTTCGCATTGCTCTTCGGGGCACGGATCTCGGCAAAGCTGAACCTGTTCTTCGGTGTGCCGCGCATCAACCTCGAGTTTCTGCCGGATGCGCTTGCGCATCTGCCCAGCCATTTCCGGATCCGCCGCTGGTCCTGGATATTTCCGATCTCCGTTGTGGGGCTCGGATCCGCCGTGGCCCTGCTGCTGGATGCCTTGCGGGGCACAACGGCCGCATCCGACACGATCGGACTGGCGCTGTTGACCGCGATCGCGGCGCTCGCGCTCCTTGAACACCTTCTCATGGTCATCCCGCTGCCCGACGCCAAGCTCTGGCGCTGGATGCTTCCCGAACCCCAACCCAGACGACCCCACCCGGACCGTTCGTTCGACTGACCGCGCATGAACGCCCAGGCAGACACAAGAAGAAGAGAGTGACAGACATGGACTACGACAGCCTGTTTCGCGCCCAACTGGACCAGCTGAAGGAGGAGGGCAACTACCGGATCTTTGCCGAGTTGGAGCGGCGCTGTGGCGCTTTTCCGAAGGCGGGCCATGTCGGAGAGGGACCCGATCATGTGACGGTCTGGTGCTCCAACGACTATCTCGGGATGGGTCAGCATCCGGTCACCGTCGGCGCGATGACGCGGACGGTACAGGAATGCGGCACGGGTGCCGGGGGGACTCGCAATATCTCGGGGACCAACGCGCACCATGTCGCGCTCGAGGCGGAGATCGCGGATCTGCACTGCAAGGAAGCGGCGCTGCTCTTTACCAGTGGCTACGTGTCGAACTGGGCGTCGCTATCGACGCTCGGCAGTCGGCTGAAGGATGCCGTGATCCTCTCGGACAGTGAGAACCACGCCTCGATGATCGAAGGGATCCGCCACAGCCGGGCCGAAAAGGTGATCTGGAAGCACAACGATCCCGAGGATCTCGATCGGCATTTGAGCCGGCTCGACCCGGGCCGGCCGCGGATCGTCGCATTCGAATCGGTCTATTCGATGGATGGTGACATCTCCCCGATGAAGGAGATCGTCGAGGTCTCGGAGTACCATGGCGCGCTGACCTATCTCGACGAGGTTCATGCCGTGGGCATGTACGGCCCGCGCGGCGGCGGGATCTCTGAGCGGGAGGGGCTGGCGCACCGCATCGACCTGATCGAAGGGACGCTCGGCAAGGCCTATGGCTGCGTGGGCGGCTATATCTCCGGATCGACGGCCCTGTGCGACTTCGTTCGCAGCTTTGCCAGCGGGTTCATCTTTACCACTGCGTTGCCACCTGCTGTGGCCTCGGCGGCCAAGGCGTCGATCGCGCATCTCAAGGGCTCGAATTCGGAGCGGATTGGGCAGCGGGACCGCGTTGCCCGGCTTCGGGCCAAGCTCGATGCGGCGGGCATTCCGCACATGAAGAACGAGAGCCATATCGTCCCCGTGCCGGTCGGGGATCCGGTGAAGTGCCGGCTGATCTCGGACATCCTGATGCGCGATCACGGGATCTATGTGCAGCCGATCAACTACCCGACGGTACCGAAGGGCACCGAGCGGCTGCGCCTGACGCCATCGCCGCACCACACCGATGCCGACATCGATGCGCTGGTGGGCGCGCTGCACGCGCTCTGGAGCCAGTGTGCCCTTGCACGCCAGGTGGCATGATCCCGCGCACCTACACGCGCCAGCCGCGCGCTATTACGAAGGAGTCTAAAAAACGGGCGAATTGATTGGCTTGTGCTCAGGAGCATACTAGACTTTTATTCGCCCGACATATGCGCCGAACGGCCAATCGTTACCCCGGGGCCATGGGGGCCCCTTGCACCAACACAGGACGGTTCACACCAATGACCCTAAGCAAGCTCGCTGCCAGCGCCGCTCTGGCTTCCCTTTTCGCCCTGCCCGCAATGGCACAAGACGCCACAGGTGACGCCGCTGCCGGAGAAGAAGCCTTCTCGCAATGCGTGTCTTGCCACGTGGTTGTCGACGAAGCGGGCGAGACCCTCGCGGGCCGCAATGCGCGGACCGGCCCGAACCTGTATGGCGCTCCGGGCGCACCGGTTGGCCGGGTCGAGGATTTTCGCTACGGCGACGGCATCATCGAGGCCAACGAGAAGGGCCTGACGTGGACTGAGGAGAACTTCGTGGCCTACGTACAGGATCCCACGGGCTGGCTGCGCGAGGCCACCGAGAACAACCGGGCGCGGGGCAAGATGTCGTACCGCGTGCGTGACGAGGGGGATGCGGTGAACCTCTACGCCTATCTCGCCTCGCTGTCCGGCGGCAGCTGACAGGCGGCACATGTGAATTTCGGGAGCCGTCGGAGCGATCCGGCGGCTCTTTTCTTGTGCGCGCCCCGTCCGTTGGCAAGGAGAGTGCCACGATGCGGGACAGAGGTATTTGGACCAAGATGAAGCGGCGGGCTTGGGCTCTGTATTGCGTGGGGTGCTCAGAGTTGGTCGGCGAGAAAGGTTTCGAGCAGGGGCAGGATGACCTTCGGCGCTTCTTCGTGCGCGAGATGCCCGAGGTCTGGAAGGTGGAGGCTGCGGGCGTCGGGCATACGGGCTGCGGCGCGATCCGCTGTTGCCGGGCGGACGGCGCGATCCTTGTCCGCGGCAATCAGCAATGCGGGGACGTGCGTGGCGGGCAAGGTGGCCTCAAGCCCGGAGAGGCGCCACTGCGCCATCATGGTCAGGGTGCCATCGACATGGCGCGCGTCGGAGATGCAGGCGCGATAAAGCGCGAGCCCGGTCGCGTCGATCTGGCTGCCCGTGGCGGCGATCAGGCGCTCAACACTTGCGGGACGTGCCATGCGCGCGACCGTCGACGCGACGAAAGGGTTGAGGGCCAGGGCCTTGGCCATCATCGGAAAGAGCCAGCCGGCAGCGCCATCGAAGCTCTCGAGTGCCGCGTTCAGCCCGATGACCGCACGGACGGACGGGTCGGGCCGTTGTGCGATGCGCAGGGCGAGTGCGCCACCTGCGGAATGGCCGATGACGGCGGCTGGCGGGGTATCGAGCTTGACCATCAGCCGGTCGAGATCCTCGGCCATGAGATCGAGACTGGAGCGCTGCATGGCACCGAGGCGCGTGAAGCCGTGGCCGGGCAGATCCGGCACCACGACGCGGTAGTGCGCGGCAAGGGCGGGAGCGATGTCACGCCAGGAGTGGCTGGCGCCGCCTGTCCCGTGGAGCATCAGGATGACGGGCGCATGCGTCGGCCCCATGACCTGGACATGCCAGCGGTGAGGGCGCGACTGCACAAAGCGCGAGTACCGGGCGTTGGGCCAGGTTTCGGCATAGGGAACCCAATCCATGCGCTGTTCCCTGCCCTCAGCCGTCGAGCGACGCGCTAACTGCGGTGGACAGGCGCTGCGCGTCGGCGCGGGGCATGGCAAGATAGGGCGCGGCCATCTCGGCGGCGAGCGTCTTCAGCGCGGGCTGCGGGCGCGGGGAGACATCGATCACGAGGCCGGGCAGGCCCAGAGCACGGATGGCACGGGCGAGTTGGGTAGCGTCATCGCTCGCGGTCTTGCGGTTGGCGGTGCCATCGAGCGCGATGTTGGCGCGGCCATCCGTGAGGACAGCGATCGTCGGGGTCATGCCGCGGCCCTGCGCGGTGCGGGCCATTTCCATCGCTACCATGAGGCCTGCCGCGAGGGGCGTGCCGCCCCCGCCGGGCAGCGCGGCGAGGCGCCGTTTGGTCTGGACGAGGCTTCGGGTGGGCGGCAGCAGGACTTCGGCGCCTTCCCCCCGGAACGCGACCAGCGCAACGTGGTCGCGACGGGCGTAGGCTTCGCCGAGGAGAAGCTCCACGGCGCCCTTGGCCTCGGCCAGCCGGGTCATTGCGGCAGAACCCGATGCGTCCACGACAAAGATCAGCAGACGATCGGATTGCTCTTGATAGCGCTTTGTACGGATGTCGGGCGGGCGGACATGGAGGCGTTGTGCCTCTGTCGCGCTCCCACGCGCCTGGGCGCGACGGAGCGGTTGCCAGGGCGCGGCGGCGCGCAAGGTCGCGATCATGTCGACCCGCGACTGACCATCGAGCTTTCCAGCGCGGGACGGCAAGGGGCGACCCCGCCGGTTGCCCTTCTTGCCAGCGCCACTGCCGGAACTGCCCGCCTGGGAGCGGGGCGCACGGCCCTCTGCGAGTCGGGCAAGGAGATCGCGGGGAAGGGTGGCCGCAGCAGCCTCCAGCAGGATCTCTTCGGGGATGCGAAGATCCTCCTCGCCCTGGCTCTCGGCCTGATCCTCGGGCTGGTCTTCCTGCTCCGGAGGGGGCGGGGGTGGCGTGTCATCCGCGTTCTGCTCCGGCTCAGGCGATTGCGTGGCGCGCGGGCCGAGTACGAGGGCGGCGGCGATGCCCAGGTCGTCGGTTGAAACTGCGGTGCGGGCGTCCAGCGCGGCGTGCGCCTTTGCGGCGCGCAGGGCCAGGAGAGGCGCGCGGAGGCTGTCGATGCCGAGGCGGAGGGCGATTGCGGTCAGGTCCCGGAACGCGGTCTCGGGAGCATGCACCGCAGCGATGTCGGGCGGAACCCGCGGGACATCGACTGGCAACGGGGCGGTTGCGCCGAAAGCTATACCATCGAGGTCGAGATGCAGAGCGAGCCGCTCGGCGAGCGCATGGGGCAGCGCTTCGTCCGCCTCGGCGCCTTCGTCAAGGGCAATCAGGCAGTGCCCCTGCCCCTCTTCGAGGGCGCGCGCAAGACGCGCCGCGAGGCCGGGCGGACAACGCTCGGCCATCGGGAGCACAAAGGCCGTGGGACGGGCAAAAAGCCCCGATTGCCAGACAACCTTGCCCGCACCGAGGGTGGCAGAAAGGTCGACGCCTCCGTAAAGCTGTTCGTCGGCGATACCGGGGTGGATCTTGCGAACCGGCAGCGGCAGCCCTTCCAGCCCCGCCACGAACCTCTCGCGCACGGGTCCGGAGCGGGCGCGAAGCCAGATGCCGCCGAGGCCCGCCGGATCGATGGCGAGCAGGCGCAGCGCGAGGGTGGCACGCTCCCAGGGCGTCATGTCAGCCCCCGGACTCGCGTCCCAGCACTTCTTCGATCACACGCAGCACGCGGACGGTGGACCCCGCTTCGTCGAGCGGGTCGCGGCGCAAGCGGTGGCACAGGGCCGACGCGGCCACGGCGCGGATCTCTGCAATGCCGACCGTTTCGACCCCCTCATACGCAGCGAGCGCGCGCGCCGTACGGAGCAGGGTCAGCTCACCTCTCAGGCCATCCGCGCCCAGCGCGACACAAAGTTCGGCGCAGGCGCGCAGCGTGTCGTCAGGGACCTCCACCGCGCCGATCCGGCCCTTTCCGGCTACGATGCGCTCGCGCAGTGCGGCGTCTTTGGGGCCCCATGTGCCGAGGAAGGCGGCGGGGTCCGTCTCGTATGCATCGCGGCGGCGGATCACCTCGATCCGTTCGTCGATATCCGTGGGGGAGGTCACCTCGACGGAAAGGCCGAATCGATCCAGAAGCTGGGGCCTCAGCTCACCCTCCTCGGGATTGCCTGAACCGACGAGCACGAAGCGGGCGGCGTGGCGGATAGAGAGGCCCTCACGCTCCACAACGTTTTCGCCGGATTGAGCGACGTCGAGCAGCAGATCGACGATGTGATCCTCGAGCAGGTTCACCTCGTCGATATAGAGGTACCCGCGATTGGCCCGGGCCAGTAGCCCCGGCTCGAACGCTTTTTCGCCGCGAGAGAGCGCCTTTTCGATATCGAGCGCCCCGACGACGCGATCCTCCGTTACCCCGAGAGGCAGGTCGACAACAGGGGTCGGCTTGCGGATCACATCATGGGCGTGAACCTCGGCCCAATCCGGGATCTCGTGCTCGGACGGCGAATTGACCGGGCACCCCTCGACCGCGTCGATCTCGGGCAACAGGGCCGCCAGGGCCCGGACGGCGGTGGATTTGCCGGTACCGCGATCGCCGAACACCAGGACGCCGCCGATCTTCGGGTCGATCGCCGTCAGGATCATGGCTTGCTTCATCTCCTCCTGTCCGACGATGGCGGAGAAGGGGAAAGGAGCCGGGCGCGCGGTCACGGCGCGGGATGGAGCGGTGGTCACGGGCGTTTGGTCTGTCATGTGCATCCCTTAACAGTATCGAGCGGATTGCCCCCCGCCCATGTGCCGTCTCCGCCCAGGATGCGGAAACGGGCATAAAGCTCTTCACGAAACCAATCGCCCTTGCGCACCGCTTCGATTGCATCGGCATGGAGGCCGCGCCGGGCGAATTGAGCCATGGCCTGCGTGTCGGGCCAGATTGAGAAGGTGATTTGCTGCATCAGCGGCATTTCACCGATTCCGATGCGAAACGCGACGTTGGGATCGGCGAAGATCGCGCGGTTGAGGTCGGGCGTGCGCTTCCAGAACCGGAGCGCGACGGAGGGTCTGACGGAGGCGCGGGTCAACGCGGCAACGGGGCCGGGCGTGGCCTCGGCGGAGACCTCGAAGGGCTCAACCCCGGCCCACTTGCCACGGGCGGATGTGGGAGCAAGGAAGACGGTCCAGCGTTCTTCCGCGTGACTGGCCCATGTGGTGAAGGGTTTGGCTTCTGCGATCCGGGCGCGCGCTGTCGCTTCATCGGGCCAGGTGGCGAGAATCACCCAGACTGCGGTGTTCGGGATCGGCACAAAGCCCTGGTCTGCGCCGGAGCCGCACAGCTTCCACGTGCCGATGTCCGGCACCCGGGGCATGCTCAGCCGCGCTGCGCCCATCTGACCCAGCACCCAAAGCCGCTGCCAGACCGAACCGAAGCGATGAAACGAGAGTGTCACGCAGGCGCCGGCATGCACACTTGGCAAAGCCTCGACAGGGGCGCTTACATCAGGCGACAAGCTGTCCAGCATATCTGACACTTTCTCCCAAATGGCTCTCTTTGTTGGACAGTTGTAACATGGCATCTAATTCAAGATTGTAAAGTAAACTAGACAGCGGTAGCCTCGACTCATGGCAAATGATCTCTCCTCCTCTGCATATCTCGCCGCTGAAGACCCCTCGAATGCCCAGCGCCCACATGCGCTGGTGATCGGGGCCGGACTCGGGGGGCTCTCTTCGGCGATGCGACTCGGCGCAAAGGGGTACCGTGTGACCGTGGTCGACAAGCTCGACATGCCCGGTGGGCGCGGCTCCGCCATCTGGAAAGACGGCCACCGCTTCGACCTCGGGCCCACGATCGTGACGGTGCCGCAGGTGTTTCACGAGCTCTGGGCCGCCTGCGGACGCGACTTTGACGCCGATGTCGATCTGCGCCCGCTCGAACCCTATTACGAGATTCGCTGGCCCGACGGCGCCTCCTTCACCATGTCGGGGGACGAAGGCGCCGTGCGTTCCGAGATCGCCCGCCTCTCGCCAGGCGACGAGCTCGGCTACGAGAAGTTCCTCGCCGATGCCGAAGAGCGCTATGCATTTGGTTTCGAGGATCTCGGGCGGCGCCCGATGCACCAGCTCTGGGAGTTGATCAAGGTTCTGCCCCGCTTCGCCTGGCTGCGCGCGGACCGATCCGTCTATGCCCATGCCGCAACGCGCTTCCGCGACGAGCGGCTGAGAATGGCGTTTTCGTTTCACCCGCTCTTCATCGGCGGCGATCCGTTCCGCGTGACGTCGATGTATATCCTCGTCAGTCATCTCGAGAAGGAATTCGGCGTCCACTACGCGATGGGCGGGGTGCAGGCGATTGCCCGGGCGATGGAGGGCGTGATCACCGATCAGGGCGGCTCCGTGCGCTACAACGTCGAGGCCGACGAGATCCTCCTCGAGGGCGAAGGCAAGCATGCCCGCGCCACCGGGGCCCGCCTTGCCGACGGTGAAGTGATCGGGGCTGACATCGTCGTTTCCAACGCCGACGCTGGCCATACATACGACCGTCTGCTGCGGCGTTATCCGAAATCGCGCTGGTCGCGTGGCCGTCTGAAGCGGTCCCGATGGTCGATGGGTCTCTTCGTTTGGTACTTTGGCACCTCCGGCACCAAGGAGATGTGGAGCGACGTCGGGCACCACACCGTTCTGAACGGGCCGCGCTACCGCGGCCTCGTCGATGACATCTTCCTGAAGGGCAAACTGGCAGAGGACATGTCGCTCTACGTTCACCGGCCCTCCGTGACCGACCCGAGCTGCGCGCCGGAGGGCAGTGACACGTTCTACGCGCTCTCGCCCGTACCGCATCTCGGCCACGGGGTGCAGACCGTCGATTGGCAGGAGATGGCCGAGAGCTACCGGGAAAAGGTCGCCGCCGTCCTAGAGGATCAGCTGATCCCCGGCTTCGAGGCTCATCTCACCGCGTCCGAGGTCTTCACGCCCGAAACCTTCCGGGATCGCTACCTCTCGCCCCACGGCGCGGGCTTCTCGATCGAGCCCCGGATCCTGCAATCGGCGTGGTTCCGCCCGCACAATGTCAGCGAAGAGGCACGCGGTCTCTACCTGACAGGCGCGGGAACGCACCCGGGGGCTGGTCTGCCCGGCGTGGTGTCCTCCGCCGAAGTACTCGCCAAGCTTGTGCCGGATGCAACCCCGGTACGCACCCCCGCCTCCCAAAAGCAGGGGCAACACCAAAGGATGGCCGCAGAATGAGCCCGACCGATGCCACCGCCGTCGAGTTCGGCACGTCCGAGAGGTCGCATGCGCCGGCGCTGCACCCTGCCCGATCTCACGGGATTGCAGATCGCGATCTCGAAGCCTGCGATGCAGCGATCCGCACGGGCAGCTACTCTTTTCACGCCGCCTCACGGCTTCTGCCGGCCCGCTATCGCGATCCGGCGCTCGCACTCTATGCGTTCTGTCGTCTAGCGGACGATTCGGTCGACTTGCAGGACGAGAAGACGGCCGCTGTTCTGCGACTCGGCGAACGTCTGGAGGCGGCCTATGCCGGGCGCCCCGAGAACGCTCCGGAGGACAGGGCCTTTACCGCGATGGCCGAAGCCTGCGAGTTGCCACGCGCTTTGCCGGAGGCGTTGCTCGAAGGTCTGGCGTGGGATGCCATGGAGCGGCGTTACCAGACACTCTCTGACGTGCGGTCCTATTCGGCCCGCGTCGCCTCGACGGTTGGCGCGATGATGGCCGTGATCATGGGCGTTCGCGATCCCAACGCCCTCGCCAGGGCCTGTGATCTGGGCGTCGCGATGCAGCTGACGAACATCGCCCGCGACGTGGGCGAGGACGCGCGCGCCCACCGCATCTACCTGCCGCTCGATTGGCTGACGGAAGCACAGCTCGAGCCTGCGAACTTTCTGCGAGACCCGACGCCGTCCGAATCCGTGCGCCGCATGGTCCGGCGGCTGCTGGGCGAGGCGCGCCGTCTCTATACCAGAGGGGAAACCGGCATTCCGGCCTTGCCGACCTCGTGCCGGCCTGGGATCTACGCAGCGCGCCACATCTACGATGGGATCGGGACCGAAATTGCCCGATCGGGATACGATTCGGTGTCGCTGCGCGCGCACACGTCCAAGCGTCAGAAGCTCGGATGGCTCATGTTGTCGAGCGGCCGGGCCGTGGCAAGCGCGATAACCCCGCGTTCCGCCGTCCTTTTTGCAAAGCCCCTGGACGAAACAGCCTTCCTCGTGGAGGCAGCGGCGCGAAAGACACCCACGGGCAGCCCGTGGGGAGAAGGACGCGCCGGGGAACTCGTTTCGCTGTTTGCCGAACTCAAACGGCAGGACGCGGCACGAAAAGCCTCGCTGCGCTCCACGTCGCTCGCCGCGGAATAGCCCACGCAAGGCCAGCCAGGGAGAGGCGATTTTTCGTACGAAAAATCGTGCGCGCCTGTGGCAGCGGGACGCGCTTTTCAACGCGTGTGCGGCTCGCCAGTCTGGACCAAACACTTTGACAGCTGGTGAAGCAAAGAGGGCTACGCGATGAAGGTTGGCATTGTTGGGGCCGGTCAGGTCGGTGCGACGGCAGGCTACGCGATTGGCATGTTGCGGGCGGCCAACGAGGTTGTCTTTGTCGATCTCGACGATGGCCTGGCACAGGCACAAGCGGCGGACATTCTGCATGCGATGCCGTTTTCCTCGTCCACACGCGTGGTTGCGGGTGGCTATGACCAGCTCAAGGACGCCTCGGTCGTCATTCTCGCCGCTGGCGTCAACCAGCAGCCGGGCGAAGATCGGCTCGCGCTGCTGTCACGCAACGCAGCGGTGTTCGAAGCGATCATCGGGCAGGTTCTTGCCGTCGTGCCGAACCCGATCCTGCTTGTCGCGACCAATCCCGTCGACATCATGACAACCGTCGCCCTGCGGCTCTCAGGCCTGCACGAAAGCCGGGTCATCGGCTCTGGAACGATTCTTGATACGGCCCGGTTCCGGGCCCTCCTCGCGCAGCATCTCGGCGTAGCCTATCGCTCGGTTCATGCCTATGTGCTGGGCGAACACGGCGACAGCGAAGTGCTCGGATGGTCGGGAGCCCGTGTCGGCACGATGCAGGTCGATGCCTTCGCCGCGCAGATGCGCATGCCCCTTACAGCAGCGATCCGCGAGCGGATCGACACCGGCGTTCGGCGGGCGGCCTACACGATCATCTCCGGAAAAGGTGCGACCAACTTCGGCATCGGCGGCGGGTTGGCCCGGATCGTGCAGGCCATCGGGCAGGACGAACGCGCAGTGCTCTCGCTCTCGGCCGAAAGCCGCACGCTGAATGCCTACCCCAAGGTTGCGTTTTCCGTGCCTCGGATCATCGGCGCCAAGGGTCTGATCGCCGAGTTGAGCCCAACGCTGAATGAGGAGGAGCAAGCCGCGCTGCACGACAGCGCGGCGATGCTCAAGCGCACAGCGGATGCGCTCTAGCGCCCCCTACTCCTGACATTCCGAGCCGGGCAAACGCAGGCGCCAAAAGCCACGCCCGGGGTTAGAGCCATGCCGGGAGTCGTCCTGCACGACAGGGGGTCGTTGCACAGCCCCCCGATGATGCAGAGCTGGCCGCACCAGGCAGCACAGCCCGCCAGGGCGCGCACTCACGCGCGCTGGGAGCCGAACTCTGGTGTCTCGATGCCGAGGGTCCGCAACGCGGTGGTGGCGATGTCCTTGGCTGTCAAACCGGCCTGCGCGTACATCGCCGCAGGGCTCGCCTGATCGATGAACTTGTCCGGCAAGGTCATGGTACGGACCCGCAGCCCTGCATCCAGCATGCCTTCCGCCGCGAGATGATGGAGCACATGGGCTCCAAAGCCGCCCCGGGCTCCCTGCTCCAACGTGATCAAGGCTTCGTGGTTGCGTGCGAGTTGCGCAATGAGATCTGTGTCGAGCGGCTTGGCAAAGCGGGCATCAGCGACGGTACAACTCACGCCCCGCGCCTCCAGATCCTCTGCCGCGGCCAGCGCCTCGCCGAGATGCGCGCCAAAGGACAGCAGCGCAACGCTCGTCCCCTCACGGACGACGCGCCCCTTGCCGATCTCCAGCACATTTCCGCGTTCGGGCATCTCGACGCCGATGCCCTCGCCCCGCGGATAGCGGAACGCGATAGGCCCTTCGTCGTACGCGGCTGCCGTCGTCGTCATGTGGACAAGCTCCGCCTCGTCTCCCGCGGCCATCACGACCATGTTCGGCAGGTTGGCGAGGAAGGCAACGTCGAAGCTGCCCGCGTGCGTCGCCCCATCGGCGCCGACAAGCCCGGCCCGGTCAATCGCGAAGCGGACAGGCAGGTTCTGCAGCGCAACGTCGTGGACGATCTGGTCGTATCCGCGCTGCAGGAACGTCGAGTAGATCGCGCAGAAAGGCTTGAGCCCGCCCGCAGCCATCCCCGCGGCAAATGTCACGCCATGCTGTTCGGCGATGCCCACGTCGAAGACACGGGCCGGAAAGCGCTCGGCCATGATGTTGACCCCGGTGCCCGAGGGCATGGCTGCCGAAACCGCGACGATGGAGGGATCGTCGGCAGCGCATTGCGTTAGGGTCTGGCCAAAGACGTTGGTATAGGCAGGCGCGTTGCCCTTGGATTTCTTCTGCGTGCCGGTCGCCACGTCGAACTTCGCGACACCGTGATACTTGTCGGCGGAGGTCTCGGCGGGCGTGTAACCCTTGCCCTTCACCGTCAGCGCATGGATCAGCACAGGCCCTGTGGAGCGGGCCTTGGCGGCGCGCAGCACGGTGAGAAGCTGATCCATGTCGTGGCCGTCGATGGGGCCGATATAGGTAAAGCCCAGCTCCTCGAAGAGCGTGCCGCCGAGGCCGGCGGTGCCGCTGACGAGCTGGCGTGCGCGGCGGGCGCCGTCGCGGAACGGGCCGGGCAGCGCCGCCTCGAAGCCCTCGGCCATCTGCGCCAGGGGCGAGGCGTAAAGGCCGGAGAGGTAGCTCGACATCGCGCCCACGGGCGGTGCGATCGACATCTCGTTGTCGTTGAGGATGACGAACATGCGCCGGCCCTCGTGGCCTGCGTTGTTCATCGCCTCGTAGGCCATCCCGGCCGAAATCGAGCCGTCGCCGATTACGGCCACGGCATCCCCCGTCGGCTGGCCCATGTCGCGTGCGACGGTGAAACCCAAGGCGGCGGAGATCGAGGTCGACGAATGCGCCGCGCCGAAGGGATCGTAGGTGCTTTCGGCCCGCTTGGTGAAGCCGGAAAGCCCGCCCTCCTGGCGCAGGGTACGAATACGGGAGCGGCGCCCGGTGAGGATCTTGTGCGGGTAGCACTGGTGGCCGACATCCCAGACCAGCTTGTCCTTGGGGGTGTCGAACACCGCGTGGATCGCTACGGCCAACTCCACCACACCAAGCGAGGAGCCCAGATGGCCGCCCGTCTCGGATACCGCAGAGATCGTTTCAGCGCGCACCTCGTGGGCGAGCCGTCGGAGATCCCCGTCGCTCAACGCCTTGAGATCGGTCGGGCCAGCGACGCGGTCGAGCGTCGGCGTGGCGGGCCGGGTGGGATGCGATGTATCGGCCATGGGTGTCTCCTCCGGGGCAGCGTTGGGTCGGGTCCGGGGTACAGGGGCGACGATGCTGTCGCGCTCTGCCGCACCACGGGCAGAAAAGAAAATGGCGCCGTACGTTGCCCGAAGGCTCCGCACGGCGCCACGATCCTGTAGCCAACAGGAAGGGAACCAGGGGGCGACCCCCCTGTGTCCGGACCATGTGGGTGGCCCGAACGGCGTACCGACAGCTCGCGTGCGGGGACCTGCCGGTGTCAGTCCGGTCGCCGGGCTCCGGGGGAAGCGCGGCGGCCGGGGTGCGAGCTGCCCTTAGGCGGCGCGCGTTTCGAGCGGGGCCTCGATGGCTCCGAAGGAGGGATCGGGCGCTTCCTTGCTTTCAGGCGGAAGAAGCGAGCCGATGGCCACCCAGATCCAGATGAAGACGACCGGGATGAAGACGATGGCAGCGCCAATCAGCATCCCTTTGCCCATCAGCTGGGCGCCTTCCTGAAAGAGCGACGGCTCCTTGTTGCGCTCACCAAAGATCGGTCTTTGCTCAGCCATTTCGAAGCCTCCTTAGTCGTAGATCGGCGCGTAGTTGCGCAGTTCAGCCCAGGAACGCCAGTCGTCCACAACGGTGCCGGTGATCAGGATACCGATGCCGCCTGTGAGCGTCGTCAGAACCGCAAACCACCAGGCCCAGCGGTGAATCCCTTCCATCGTGGCGTTAAAGCCCATCGTCCAGCGCCAGAAGAGAGCCGCGCGTTCCGAGGCGGTGCCCCGGTCGGCGATCTGCTCCAGCTCGCGGTCGCCGCCGAAGCGGGAGACAGCGAGGATCGTGGCACCATGCATCGCGAAGAGCAGGGTCGAGCCATAAAGGAACACGATCGAAAGGCCGTGGAACGGATTGTAGAAGAGGTTGCCGTAGACCAGGCTGAAGTTGTTCGTCCAGTCGAGGTGGGTGAAGATGCCGTATGGCACCGCCTCGGACCAGCTGCCCATCAGGATCGGACGGATGAGCCCGAGCACGAGGAACAGCCAGATGGCCGAAAGAAACGCCCAGCAGATATGCTTGCCCATGCCCAGCTGCTCAGCGAGCACATAGGAGCGGATCCACCAGGAGATCACGGAGACCAGCAGGAAGAACGACGCGATCAGCCAGCCCAAACCTTCGCCGAGCGGCGGGATCGAGAGGCCGTATTCCGGCCCCGGCGGCTCCAGCGAGAAGTAGAAGAGATCCCGCATGAAGACGGCCGGGTTGTAGCCCGCTTGATCCCAGTAGCTGAGGCCCACGATGACGAACCAGATCAGGCCCGTTGCCAGCGAGACCACGCCGAACGCACCGAGATAGATCGGCCCGAGCTGCGCGTTGCCGAGCCAGCCCGCGAGGTTCGAGAAGCCCGGGCGGCCGACGCGCTCGTCGACATCGAAGTCGCCCGACCCGGCCATGCCGAACTCCGGCTCACCGCGCACCTGCACCTGGGTGAAGATGTTCTGATACTCAGCCATTGACGCCTCCTGGAATGTCGGCCCACCACGGCAGGAACACGTACCAATCCCACCAGGCGATCCACTGGTCGAACCAGACGGTGCCGGAGATCACGATACAGACCGCGCTCCAGAAGCCCGCGTTCAGCGCGAGGATCAGACCGAGGCGGTGAATGCCGAGCGTCCCGACGGAATACCCAATGAAGTCCCTGAAATAGGTGTCTTCGTGGTCGGGGGTTTTCATCTCGGTGTCCTTCTTGGGATTGGCCGCCGAGAGGATGAGGCCACCATGGAGGGCAAGCGCGAGCGTCGTCGTGAAGAAGAACGTGATCGCGACCATGTGGGCCGGGTTGTAATGGAAGTTGCCGTACTGGTAGCCGACGTTCGACACCCAATCGAGGTGGGTCCAGATGCCATAGGGGAAGCCATGTCCCCAGGCGCCCATCAGAACGGGGCGGATCACCACGAGCGTCGTGTAGGCGAAGATCGCCACGCTGAAGGCAAAGGGTACGTGGTAGCCCATGCCGAGCTTGCGGCAGATTTCCACCTCACGCAGGGCCCAGCTAATGAAGGCGCCGTGTGCGCAGATGGTGATGAGCTGCCAGAAGCCACCCTCCATCAGCGGAGCAGCACCGAGGCCGTATTCCAGTGCGGGGGGTTCGATCGAGATCAGCCAGGGATTGAAGACGCCGTCGACCGCCGTCGACCAGAAGATCAGGATCGTTCCGAGTGCGGCAAAGAAGAACGTCGTGACGCCGAAGAAGCCTACGTAGAACGGTCCGACCCAGAAGTCGAACAGGTCGCCGCCGATAATCGTGCCCCCCGGCACGCGGTATTTTCGTTCGAAGGTGAGCAATGCCATCTTCTTACTCCGTTGTGGCGGCGGTCATGACGTCTCCGGTCGCGCCCCGTCAGGCGCGTCAGCGGCGAAATACAGCCGTCGGTGAAAGGATTGGTCCGGGCGGCAGGAGGTTGGCCCACCGCCCGGAACCTGGGCAATGCCAGTTACTCGGACGCTACCGCGGGCGAGTACTTTGCCTGTGCCACTTCGAACCAGTTGTACCGGTCCGTCGAAAGCAGCACGAGGTGGATCATCGCGGCGAGCAGGAACAGGAAGACGCCCTGTGCCACGAAAACCCGGCGTGGGTCGAAGACCAGCCAGATCTTGTAAAACTGTGCCATATTCTACCCTTTCCTCAGAACCAGGGGCGCCAAATGAACGTTGCGAGGTGCGCAACGATCGCGACCGCCGAAAACAGCCAAAGGCCGCTAAGGTAGACGCTGTGAAGCTCTTGCGCCTGGTCGTCGGAGAGACCTGTAAAGGACAGGTCACTTTGATCAGCCATATATTTTCCTCTCGAAAACTTCAGACTGCGCCGCGCACCCCGCGGCCGGGTTGGCGGGTCACCCCGCACGGGTATCCACTCTCTCCCGCCGGGTTGAACCCACCGGGCTTGAGCGAATTCTGTCGGCACCCCATCCGGTACCGCCCTGCGCTTGGGCGGTCCGGAGCGATGCGAAATCGGACTCCGCGCTCAGGCGGAGAAGATCATCGGCGTGATGATGCGTGCCTGGCTCCAGGCCTTCTTCAGCGGCCCCTTGTCGGGCAGGCGCATCATCCGCAGCGCGCTAAGGCTCCATGTCACGAAGGCCAGCGGCAGCGTCGCCATGAAGATGATCGCGAAGTACGCGTAGAACTCCCGCTTGGGCGCCGCCGGCATGTTGCGCGCGCGGGTGCAATAGCGCGTGCTGTCGGTCGGAGTATCAATGGGCAGGTCCGTCAGCTGATCGGTCATGCGCGTTCTCCCTCGGTTTCCGTTGGATCTTCCTTGAAGCCGGTCGGTGCGAGCTTGCGCACCGTGTCGATCTGAACTCGCTCCGCGCCGGCTTCGAGCGCGGCGGCCTCGGCTGCGTCGCGCAGCTGCTTGGCCGCAGAAATGCGGGTCAGAATGGGGTGTTCCTCGACAATCCGGTCGAGCATCGCTTGGGCGTCATCATCCCAGGGGAAGTCGCGCCGGAGTGTCGTGGGCGTGGCCTGCGCGTCGTCCATCTCGGAGCCGAGCGGCAGGATGTGGAAAAGGGCGTCGAAGAGGCCGTTGCAGACCTCCTGCAAGAGATATGTCGCGCCCGCATAGCCCATGAAGGGCGTGCCAGTGGCCCGGCGGATCGCGGCGCCTGGAAAACTCGCTGGAATGAACGTGGGCGACGGTCCGTGCCCACTCTTCATCTCGGCGAGGTACATCTTCTCGTTGATCGATCCCATGACGATCAGTGGCCGCTTGCCGTGGATGTTGGCGCGCACCTGTTCGTTGTTCGTCTTGCGCCCGGCGACCCGAGCGGTGGCGAAGGCACAGGGGAAGCCGAGGTCTTCCTCCAGGAAATGGCGAATGCCGCGGGCATAGGTCTCGTTGGCCACGATCCCGAAGGAGGCCGTGGCAAAGAAATCCTGGGTGACGGAGCGCCACAGATCCCACACCGGTTTGATCGTCGAGTGCTTCTCGCGCTCAATGAACGGCTCCGGGTCAAGCCCTGTGAGCTGGCCGAGCGTGCGCAGGAATTTCGTGGTGCTGTCCACGCCGATGGGCGCCTGTAGGTAGGGCTTTCCGAGCACCTCGGAGAGGCCCCGCCCGAACTCGCGGTACATGCAGATGTTGACGTCCGCATTCACGAGGTTGCGCATCTCGGCAAGGTGCGCGCCAAGCGGCATGACCATGTTGATCTCGGCCCCGATGCCTTCGACGAGGCGGCGGATCTCGGCGAGGTCGGACGGCATGTTGAACGTGCCGTACATCGGCCCGAGAATGTTCACCCGAGGCTTGGCGCCTTCCTCGCGCTTGGCCTCGCGCGGCATCCGGCCCTTGGTCATGCCGAACTCGGTGAAGATCCACGTCATGGCGCGGTCGGCGCACTCCCACTGATCCTCATCAATGGTGCGCGGCAAGAAGCGCTGGATGTTCGTACCCTGCGGCGTGACGCCGCCACCGATCATCTCGGCAATCGACCCGGTGACGACAACAGACGGCAGTGCGGGGTCAAGCGTCCCCCAGGCGCGCTTCATCGCGCCCTCGGTGCCGTCTCGACCCAACTCCTCCTCTCCGAGCCCGGTGGTGACAATCGGCAGCTCGTGCGGCGGAAGCCCGTCTGTGTAGTGCAGAACCGAGGTCACGGGCAGGTTCTCGCATCCTACAGGCCCGTCGATGACGACTTGCAGCCCCTTGACGGCGCAGAACGCGTACACCGCGCCCCAGTAGCCGCCCGCACGGTCATGATCCTGGATCAGCATAGGCGATCTCCGGTGCGATGGCTGGGGGGCCAGCCCCCCAGACCCCCCGGGATATTTCGGGCACAATGAAGCGGTGGAGCGTGGTGCATCAGATCATCTCCTGCGCCTTGGCGGCACGGGCTTGCTTGTCGAGCTTCTTCTGGTGCGCGGCGCGGAAGTCCGGCCTGAGGTTGGGGTCGCCGTGCCAAATGCCGGCGGTGTCGCCATGTCCGACGCCTTCGAAAAAGTCCTTCATTCCGTCGAAACGGTGCTTGTTGGCGATCGCTGCATTGACCACTTGTGCGAGGCTGCCTGCCCCGGCCGGACCCATCAGCGGGCGCGCCGAGATGAGATTGGTGAAGTAGAGACCCGGAATTGCGAGTTCCTTGGCCTTCTGCACGACGGGCGTTGTTCCGATGGCGAGGTCCGGCTTGATCGCCTCCATCGCAGCGCAATCATCCTCGAGGGACGCGCGATACTGCACCTTCACGCCCTTGGCTTCCAGCCATTCCCTGTCGGGGTCTGACATGGCTGTCCGCGGGCAAGCTGTCCCGACATAGGGCACATCGGCGCCGCTCTCGATCAGGAGGCGTGCGACAAGAAGTTCCGAGCCCTCGTAGCCCGAAAGGGTAATCGTCCCGTCAATCCTCGTTGCCGCCAGGGCACCCTTGATCGCGGGTAGGAAGATGTTCTGCGCCTCGGCCACCTTCACCGCCGGTAGCCCGAATGCCTCACCGATGTTCTTCAGCCAGAGCGCTGTTCCGTCATGGCCAACGGGGGCGGAAGGCACAATGGGCCTACCCGCCGCTTCGAACTCGCGCATCGCGGCGGTGTAGAACGGGTGGATCGCTGTGACGGCGCCACAATCGAGGGCCGAGTAGAGTTCGCGCCACTCCCTGCAGGGCACGACCGGCCCTGCTGCGAGCCCCATCGGAGCCAACATCTGTCCAATGATCATCGGGTCGGCCGGGAACATCTCGCCCAGCATCGTCACCGTCGGCCGATCGGACTTGCCCCCAACGGGAGCTGGCACCGGCCCGGCTTCGATTTCCTGTCGCGCGTAGTTGAGCATCGCGCCGGCCAGAACGTCCTTCGCTTCGGCATGGGTCGGAATGCCAAAGCCCGGCACATCGATGCCAACGATCCGCACTCCGTCGATTTCCTTTGGAAGCAGCCGCAATGGCACCCCGGACGCCGTCGGCACGCAGAGGTTCGTCACCACGATGGCGTCGTATTTCTCGGGATCGGCCATTTCGTGTACGGAATCCCGGATGTCCTCGAAGAGCTTTCCCGTAACGAGCGTCTCGGAGTTGAAGGGCACGTATCCCACAGACCGACGCGCACCGTAGAAGTGCGACACGAAGGTCAATCCATAGACACAGCAGGCGGATCCGGAGAGTACAGTCGCCACCCGGCGCATCCGAAGCCCAACGCGGAGCGACCCGAATGCCGGGCACATCGACTGCGGCTTGTCGTGCGGCCCCTGCGGATAGTCCTCAGCGTAGCGATCGAGAACGTCGGATTTGCCGGCCAGGCGCGCCGCCGCTTCCATCTCCTCCGCGCCCGCATGGCAGCCAATCCCGTCAACCGGAAGGGATCCCTCTGCCCCAGGCGCTCTTTCAGCCCCCAAATCGACCTCAGCCGTCGCCGCGTCGTCATAGGTCACCTCACCCGCCATGACGCGCACCCCCCTCTTCTTCTTGGGAAAAGTACCGCGGGGGTGTGGGGGCTGGCCCCCACTCCAACAGTGTGGGGCAAGCGTTACGCATCGTCATAGACGACCTCCAAAGAGGCTTTCGGCGCGTAGTTCGCACCGCGCATATCTGCGTCCGTCGCCGGGTCGAGGACAAAGTCCGCACCCGTGACATCCGATGAGAAAAGGCCAAGCAAACCGTCTTGCGACAGCGGCGAGGGGTGGCCCGGAGGCGCTTCGGCGACGTTCATGCCCAACTCGGCGAAGAGCGCCCCCCAGGGTCCGGCACTTGTGCCGACGATCTGGTAATTGGCGGACTTCTTGCGCAGATCGTCATCCGCCGGGATCGAGGCCAGCACCGGGATCTCGACGGCCTCGGCAAAGGCCTGTGCCTCGCCCGTACCGTCGTCCTTGTTGATGACGAGGCCCGCGACGCCGACATTGCCGCCCATCTTGCGGAAATACTGCACCGCCGAGCAGACGTTGTTGGCCACGTAGAGCGATTGCAGGTCGTTGGAGGCGACCAGGATCACCTTCTGCGCCATGTCCCGCGCGATCGGCAGGCCGAAGCCACCGCAGACCACGTCGCCGAGGAAATCCAGGAGGACATAGTCGAAATCCCAGTCGTGGAAGCCAAGCTTTTCGAGCAGTTCGAAGCCGTGGATGATCCCGCGTCCGCCGCAGCCACGGCCGACTTCAGGCCCGCCAAGCTCCATCGCGAAGACGCCGCCGCGCTTGAAGCACACATCGCCGATCTTCACCTCCTCACCCGCAAGCTTCTTGGCCGACGAGGTTTCGATGATTGTCGGGCAGGCCTTGCCGCCGAAGAGAAGAGATGTGGTGTCGGATTTCGGATCGCAGCCGATCAGCAGCACGCGCTTGCCCTGCTCGGCCATCATGTGGCTGAGATTGGCGAGGGTGAACGACTTGCCAATGCCGCCTTTGCCGTAGATCGCGATGATCTGCGTCTTCTTGGTCGGCGCGCCGTGCGGCACCTCGAGGCTCGGCTCTGTGCCCGCTTCGTCGCGCAGACGCTGATCGAAATCCTTCAGATCAGGGATATCCTTCATTGGGCGTCGCTCCAGTCGAGTATCATTTTCAGGCACGCGGGGTCGCTGAACGCAGTGGCATAGGCCTCTGGTGCGTCCGCGGAACGGGCCGTGTGGGTGATCAGGCCGCTGAGCTTCAGCGCGCCGGCTTCGACCAGCGCGCGCGTCGCGGCGAGGTCATCATGCGTCCATTCTGCGGCGACGCGCAGGCGCGCCTCCTTCATGAACGCGGGGGGAAAGGCGAATTGCAGCGGCTGGGTGTAGAACCCGGCGAGCACCACCTCGCCGCCCTTGGTGATCCGGCCGATGAGCGCATCCAGGAGCGCGCCGTTGCCAGACGCATCGTAAATCGCGCGGTAGTCCCTGCGGGGGTCGTCGTCAGGGTGGATCACCTCATATCCCGTCGCGCCCCCGGTCCGGTCCGCGTCGATCTCCCACACGGTCGGGGCCGGCGCTCCGGCGGCAATCGCGAGGCGCGCCAGCAGCCGCCCCAGCACGCCGTGACCCACCACGAGGTCGGGCATTTCCACATGAAGGCCTGCCATGGCATGGCGCGCGGTAGCCGCGAGCGCCAGAAGCGCCCCCTCCGGCCCCCAATTGCGGTCGATCCGGGTCACCCGATCGGCCTGGGAGACGAGTATCCGCGCGGCCCCTCCGAACAATCCGCGCACCTCGCCATAGCAGTTTGCGCCAGGCACAAAGACGTAGTCGCCCGGTTTGAAACCTGTGTCCGGGTCGGCCTCGACCACCTCGCCCGCAGCCTCGTAGCCGGGGATCAGTGGATATCCCATTCCCGGAAAGGGCGGCATTTGCCCGGTATAAAAGAGCTTTTCCGTACCAGTGGAGATTCCGGAGTGATCTACGCGGATCACCAGATCGCCCGGACCGGGATCGGCGAGAGCAACGTCACCAAGCGACAGCGTCTCCGCGCGCTCAAGGATCACGGCTCTTGTGTGCATGGCGATCTCCTCCGTCTCTCGTTGGCCGACCAGCGGTGCGACTCGCTGCACCACTGTCAGACCATGTCTTCTCTTATGATGTAAGTCTAGCTGGACACCAAAAAGTGTCAACAAGAATAGACACTAATTTGTAAGTTGAACCCGGCCAATCTCGAACGGTGCAGAGTCTCACCGCGCTTTGAGCCAATCCTTGGTGGGATTGCGCGCCTCGACGACCGAGGTAACGAAGGGCCGCGAGGTCTTGCGGCAGTTGATGCTTTCGAAACCAGCATCCGCCAAGAGACGGGCAATCTCGCCCGGCGCCCGGGCGCGACCCGTCCGCATCGCCATGCAATAAAAGGCAAAATAGACGTCGCCAGCCCGTTCCGGCTCTTTGGCACCAATCATCGGCTCCGATACGATCAGGCGCCCGCCCGGCGGCAATGCCGCGCGCACGGCCTTCAGGAGCTTGGCCACCGTGGCGTCGGAATGGTCGTAGAGCACCCGCACCAACGACACCGCATCCGCACCCTCGGGGAGCGCGTCATCGCGGAAAGATCCGGGTACGATCGTCACCCGAGGTGTCAACCCGGCGGCTTCAAACCGCGCCCGTGCACCGGGCGCCACTTCGGGCAGATCGAAGAGCACAAGCTCAGGCTCGCTTTTGGCCTTCCCGACGGCTGTCAGGAAAGCACCGGTGCCGCCGCCGACATCCATCAGGCGCCGGATGCCCTCGAACCGGACAGCGCGGAGCGTTTCTTCGGCAACGAGCCCCTGGCTCTCGGCCATAAGCTCCGAATACCGGGCTGCAACGTCTGCATTCACGGGCCCCTGGGCGCCGAAGACATAGGGCCAGAAGTTGGCAAGCTCCGTCTCCGCTTCGCCGCGCAGGAGCGCAAGCGGGTCCGCCATATCCCGATAGAAGACGGCGTGGTGCCGGATCATGTCTGCAAGGCCGGGCACGCCCGTCGCGGCGGCTCCGAGGCGCCCCGTCTGGTATCCCTCGGCGCTCTGTTCCAACAGGCCCAGCGCCGTGGCGGCCCGCAGGAGCGCTTCCATCCGCTGGGGATCGATGCGGTGCCGCTGTGCGAGCTGGGCAACCGTGTGCGGCGCATCCAGCAGCTCGCTGAGGAGGTCAAGCTCGACGACGGCAAAGAGCACCTGCGAATGCACGAACCCGGCCACGAGATCGAACAGACGCTCGCCATCCTTGCGCGTCGTGCTTTTTGTCAGCGGGTGCGCCGCCGCCCAGCTCTGGAACGCGGGCGACGCGACGCGCGCATTGCGCCAGCGGCGCCACCGCGCCATCAGGGAGCGCGGCCGGGTTACCTCGATCTGCTCTCGCGGCTCTCGCGGCCTCAGGACCGGTTCGGTTTGGCGGATATCGACGCGGCCTTTCTCACTCATCGGGCCACGCGCTCCGGCACTGTCGGAATGAGCCGGTCAGCCGTCTTGCGGACCATGTGGGCAAGCGCCGCCTCACCCGGGCAGGACGGGATCGATGCAATCGCACCCGACAGGATGTCCGAGAGGCGCTGGACCGCCCCCTCGACCCCGTATTCGGCAACCGCAGATGGGCGCGCGTGCGCTGCATCCTGCTGGCAGGGTTTGCCGAGCGTCGACTCGTCCTGAAGGACATCCTTCAGGTCATCCGCCACCTGGAACGCTTCGCCGATGCGCGCGCCGAGTTCTTCCCATGGCTCCGGATCCTGCCCGGCGGCAATCGCCCCCATCTGGGTCGCGGCGCAGAAAAGCGCACCCGTCTTGGCGCGGTGATAGGCGGACAGATCGATCTTTGCCTCGCTCTCCCAGCCCTGCCCGGCACAGATCCCGCCCGGCATGCCGGTACGCTGCGCCAGATGCACGACAAGCTGCGCGGCGCGCATTGCATCGTGGTGGGCCTCGCGCCCCAGCACCTCAAACGCCAGAACGATAAGGCTGTCCCCTGTCAGCAGCGCCAGGGATTCGGAATAGGCCTTGTGCACCGACGGCTTGCCACGCCGCAGATCGGCATCGTCGAAACATGGCATGTCGTCATGCACGAGGGACGCGCAATGGATCAACTCCAGCGCCGAAGCTGCGGCATCCGAAAGCGCGGGCCTGTCGTCGCCACAAGCCATTGCGACAGATAGCAGAATCGTTGGGCGGATCCGGGCGCCTCCGGGGGTGACTGCATAGTGCAGCGCGCTTGCGAGCTTGGGGGGGGCGCCCGCGATGCGGGTCTGCCCGATCGCGATGGCCCGCCCCATGGCAGCGTCAATACGAGACGTAAGCGGCATGGCGGGCTCCTTTGCTCCGGTGGAATGTGCTTCCACGCGGTGTAAACTAGATTAGACATCTATTCTGTCCATTAGAATGGACACATTGACTGAAACGAGTCAATCTAAGTTGACACTTTCAACGGGATACGCACGGGAGGACGGGACTTGGACGATCCGATCATCGTCGTCGGCGCTGGGATGGGCGGGTTGGCAAGCGCCATCCGGCTCGCTTCTGCCGGCCATCCTGTCCGTCTGCTGGAAGCGCATGGAGCACCCGGCGGAAAGATGCGGACCCTGCCGTCCGACGCGGGGCCGGTCGATGCGGGCCCGACCGTTCTGACCATGCGCCATGTGTTCGATGACCTCTTTGCCGCCGCTGGCGCGAAGCTCGACGACCACGTCACACTCGAGCGCGAGCACCTTCTCGCCCGCCACTTCTGGCCCGACGGCACTCAGCTTGACCTGTGGGACGATCCGGACAGGTCCGCGCAAGCCGTCAACGATTGGGGCGGCGCGCGCGCCGAGCAGGAGTTCAAAGCGTTCTCCGCGCGGGCCAAACGGCTCTTCGAGGCCTTCGACGGGCCGATGATGCAGGCAGCCCAGCCAAGCCTGCCCGGCCTCGTGGCCCACGTGCTCAAACACCCTCGACTCCTTGCGGATATGGGGCTGGGCACCCTCGCACGCGCCCTGAAGGGTCAGTTTCGCGAGCCCCGCCTGCGCCAACTCTTCGGGCGCTACGCGACCTACGTTGGCGGCTCTCCCTACAGCAGCCCCGCCGTGCTGGGCTTGATCTGGCACGCAGAAGCCTGCGGTGTCTGGCGCGTGGCGGGCGGCATGAACCGCCTCGCGCACGCGATGGCAGACCTCGCCACGGCCAAGGGCGTCGAGATCGCCTACGACACGCCCGTTGCCCGAATCGAGGTGCAGAAGGGGCGGGTGCGCGGCGTGGTATCCGCTGATGGCCAGCGCCACCGCGCCTCGCATGTCGTGTTCAACGGCGACCCAAAGGCGTTGTCCGACGGTCTGCTGGGACGCAGCGTCCAGAGTGCCGTCGCGGCGAAGGCCACCACACCGCGCAGCTTTTCGGCCCATGTCATGGCCTTTGCGGCGGTGCCCGAGGGGCCGGACCTTGCCTACCACAACGTTGTCTTCGGTGCCGACCCGGAGGCCGAGTTTCGCCCGCTCGAACGCGGCGAGATGCCCGAAGACCCGACGATCTACATCTGCGCCGAAGATCGCGGGAATGGCCCGCCCGCGGCGGGGACACTTGAACGCTTCGAGACGATCATGAACGCGCCTCCCAACGGCGCTTCCGCCCAAACCGACCAGGAGATCGAGACTTGTCTGACACGCACATGGAGCCGCCTTTCGGCCGCGGGGTTCACCTTCTCCCCAACGCCCAGCCGCGCAACACTGACCACGCAGGCGGGTTTTCACCGACTATTCCCCGGCTCGGACGGATCCCTTTACGGGCGGACCCCACACGGGATGCTGGCGGCCTTCGCGCGCCCCACGGCCCAAACGGCGATCCCGGGGCTGATCCTCGCGGGGGGCGGGGCACATCCGGGGGCAGGAATCCCGATGGCTACCCTCTCCGCGAGGCACGCGGCCGCGGCGATCGGGATGCCCCGAACTTCGACATCGGCGTCCCCGCCGACGGATACGCCTGGTGGTATGTGGACGGCCTCTCCGATGACGGCACCCAGGCGATCTCCATTATCGCGTTCATCGGCTCCGTCTTCTCGCCCTGGTATCGCTGGTCGGGCCGGCGAAACCCGGCCAACCACTGTTGCCTGAACGTCGCCACCTACGGCAAAGGCGGTCGCTGGACGATGACCGACCGGGGTGAAAACGCGCTCGTCCTGGAGCAGAACGGCATCCACATCGGCCCGTCCTCGATGCGGTGGGAGAACGACAGCCTCGTCGTGGATATTGATGAGCGGTCCTGGCCCCATCTCAACCGCCTGAAGGGCCGGGTGACGATCCATCCCGAAGCGCTTACATCGGTCGAGTTGCCACTGACCGAGAGCGGCACACACATCTGGCGTCCCTTTGCCCCGGATGCCCGGATCGAGGTGAGCCTCAACCGCCCGGGCTGGACGTTCTCCGGCCACGGTTATTTCGATTCGAACTTCGGCACCCGCGCGCTGGAGGATGACTTCAGCTACTGGACATGGGGCCGCTATCCGACCCGTTCGGGTGCTGTGACCTTCTATGACGCCGCCCGCCGCGACGGCACCGACCTCGGCGTCGCGGTCAGCTTCGAGAAGGGCGTCGCAAAAGTTGTCGACGCACCGCCTCAAACGCCCTTCCGCCGGTCGCTCTGGACGGTCCGGCGAGAGACCCGGGCCGATCCCGGCACCACACCGCGCCAGATCAAGGCAATGCTCGACGCGCCGTTCTACTGCCGCTCGGCTGTCGAGACGACGATCCACGGCGAGCGCACCACGGGCGTGCACGAAGCGCTGGACCTCGACCGCTTTGCCTCCCCGCTCCTCAAGCCCATGCTCGCGGTCAAGGTGCCGCGCCGCCCCGGCTGGAACCCTCGAGGCTAGGTCCCGCCAGGATGCAAGGCTCGCCACTCCTAACCCTGTTCCTGATCGTTGCATCGACAATTGGGATCGGCTGGCTGCTGGTCATCGGACAATCCATCATCCTGCCGGTCATCACGGCGATCATCCTGGTCTACGTCCTCGAATGGACCGTCGCGCAATTCCAAAGGCTCCCGCTGGTGTCGGCGTTGCCGCATATTCTGCTACGCATGGCGGCACTCGTGATCTTCGGGGTCGTTCTCTACGCCTTGTCCGTCGTGGTCTCGAGCACGGTGCACGACATGATCGCCCTCGCCCCGACCTACGAGGAGAATATCAAAGGGCTGATTTCCCAGCTCGAGACCTCCCTGGGCCTGCCGCCCCAATCGATCCTCGACGAGGCTGTTTCCGCCACGCTGGGCCTGATCGACGTGCAGACGTTCCTGCGCGCCATCCTCGGCGGCGCGACAACGGCGGGTGCCTCTGCTTTCATGGTCGTTCTCTACGCCGCATTCCTGCTGGCCGAGCGCGGACAGCTCTCGACGAAGCTCTTCGCGGCGTTTCCCGAGCGCGCGCAGGCGGCGCAACTGGAAGAAACGGTCAATGACATCAATCGCAAGATCGGCGAGTACCTCGCAGTCAAGACGCTGATCAACGCCATCCTCGCCGCCGCGTGCTGGGGGGTGATGGCGCTGCTCGGAACGGATTTCGCGCTCTTCTGGGCCATCGCGATCGGGCTGGCCAATTACATCCCTTATGTCGGATCGTGGGTCGGCGTGCTTTTCCCGGTGGTGCTGTCGGCCGCGCAGACGGGCTCGCTGTGGCAAACACTGCTGTTGGCATCGCTGCTTACGGCGGCGCAGATCGTTGTCGGAAGCGTCCTGGAACCCCGCATGATCGGGCGTCAGCTCAACCTCAGCCCTTTCGTCGTGATCCTGGCGTTGTCTCTGTGGTCGTCGCTCTGGGGCCTCGCAGGCGCGATCCTTGCCGTGCCAATGACGTCGATCCTCGTGATCATTCTCGCGCAATACCCGGCAACGCGGCCACTCACCGTCCTTGTTTCGGACCGCGTGACAGATCCGTCCGCCGCTTCCGGCTAGCGGGCCGCAAGCTCTACGGAGACGTCCGCCATGTGCATCGTCACGGCGGCGAAGAACACGGCCGTCGCCGCCATCACGAAGAGGTGCCAGATCGTGTTGTGAAAGGGCAGTGCCTCCCAGAAGAGGAAGATCGTTCCCATCGTGTAGAGGATCCCGCCGGTCAGCATGAGCGCAAGAACTGGGGCCGAGAGCGCCGAGAAGATCTGCCAGCCAAACGCGACACCAGCCCACCCCATCGCGAGGTAGAGCGCAAAGGCAATCCACTTCCACCGGCTGGATCCAAAAACCCGAAGCCCCGAGCCTGCGAGTGCAGCGCCCCAGAGCCCGGTCAACAGCCAGAAGCCCTGCCCCGTCATCAGGGTAAAGGGCGTGTACGTCCCTGCGATCTTGAAATAGATCGCCGAGTGGTCGAGCCGCTGGAAGAGCCAGTTGAGCGACGCCTGCGGGAACGCGTTGTAGAGTGCCGAGCAACCGATCATGAGGATCAGGGTAGCGCCGTAGATGGAGATCGCGGTGATCGCGGGCGCGTCGCCCAGCCAGAACGCCGCGAGCGTGATCAGAACAGGCACCGCCGCGATCGCCGCAACCAGAGCCACGAGGTGCACCGCCACGTCCGACAGATGCTCAGCGCGCGTGTAGCGGGTGCGTCTGATCAGCGGTTCGGTCATGGCGCGGGTACGGCCCTCCAGCCTGAAAAAGCACCCCACCCCATCACAGTGTTATTGCGCAGGTTGCTGGGCATACGTGTCCTCATTGTGGCGCCAGATCCAGTAGTTCAGCGCAGCGGCAATCGTGACCCATACAAGATACGGCACGAACATCAGCCCCGCGACCGTATCCATCTGGAAAAAGCTCACCATGGTGCCAAAAACGGCAGCCCAGAGCGCCCCAACGGCCACCAGCGCCGCGCGGATCCGCCGGAGCCCGAAGAAGATCGGCGACCACAGCGTATTCAGCGTCATCTGCAGGGCCCAGAACGCGAGAGCCTGCGCCGGTTCCGGCTGGCCCGCCACCCGCGTTGCCGACCACGCGATCAAGACCTAGAGCGTCGTCCACGTGACGGGGAAGACCCAGTCCGGTGGCGTCCAAGACGGTTTGGTGAGCGCCCGGTACCACGCATCGGGCGGAAACATCGCGCCGGTCGATCCAGCGGCGGCGCACCCGCCGAAGAAGATCAGAAACAGAAACCAATCCATGGAACGCATGATAGGCGCCATGTGCAAAAGGTCCATTTACGGTGCCGCGATTGTTCGCGTGATGTTGCTCAGACCTTCACAAGGGTGCCGAAGATCCTGTCCTTGTGCTCTTCAAGATAGATCCGGAGCCACGGCACAAAGCGCTGCGGACGCCGCGCGACCTCTGCCGTCAGATCGTAGAAGCCAACCCATTCGACCTGCGCGACCTCGTCGGGATTCGGCTCCACCTTCATCTTGCGTTCCGCGATTGCGGTGAAGATGTCGACGACCTCGTGCTCGATCAGCCCGTCGCCGACATCCGCACGGTACTCCACCGTGTCCCGGAATGCCGGGTAGAGCCCGTCGATGCCCAGCTCCTCGTGCAGTCGCCGCACCGCGCACGCCGCTGGCGCCTCGTCCCACTCGGGATGCGTGCAGCAGGTATTCGCCCAGAGACCCGGGGTGTGATACTTCGTCAGCGCACGGCGTTGCAGCAGTACGTTCTCGCCGTCCAGTACGAAGACAGAGACTGCTTTGTGCTTCAGTCCCTTTTGGTGCACCTCGAGCTTCTCGACGGGCTGCAACTCGCCGTCCACCCAGGCCGGAATCATGATGTCGGTCATGTGGGCCTTCTTCAGGACCACCTCAGGTCGAGACCGCAGGAACGATCCCGGTGAGGTGCGCTAGGTTCTTCAGCCCGATCTTGATGTGCGCAAGCGGACGCGACTTCACGAGCTTCTTGTTCATGTAAGCCTCGAAAGTGAGCCGTTGCACGTCGACATCGTGACACAGCGACACAAAGCGCTCGCGCCGCTCATCCGACTTGTAATACGCGTCTTGCATTGCACCGAGAATCTTGAAGACGTTCTTGTGCTCTTTCATGAAGAGCTGGCGCGCGATGCGCAGATCCTTGACTCTTCCCGTCTTTAGAGCAGCTTGCGCGGCCGTAGCCGCCACACGCCCCCCTGCCATGGCGTAGTAGATCCCCTCGCCTGACGAAGGGGCAACCACGCCGGCGGCATCCCCCGCAAGCACCACATCACGCCCGTTGTCCCACCGATCGAGCGGCTTGAGCGGGATCGGCGCCCCCTCGCGACGGATCGTCTCACATTCCTCCAGCCCGGCGGCAACGCGCAGATCGGCGGTCGCTTGCTTGAGGTCGACATCCTTGACCATCGAGCCCATGCCGACCGACGCCGACTTGCCATGCGGGAAGACCCACCCGTAGAAATCCGGGCTGATCTTGCCGTCATAGATCACGTCGCAGCGCTGCGCCTCGTAGGCGCCGTTGATGCATTGGGTCTTGGCCCCCACGGGGTCGATGATCTCGTGGTAGGCGATCACGTAGGGGATGCGATCCCCGCCCTCGACCTCCTGCCGCGCCACGTTCGAGCGCGCGCCATCGGCGCCGATCACGTATTTCGTCGTGAGCCGCACCTCCTCGCCACTGTCCTTGTCGCGGTAGATAACCTGCGTCTTGCCCTCCTCGCGGGAGATACCCTTGTATGTCCCGGTGTGCCGCTCCGCGCCCGCCAGCGCCGCGCGCTCCCGCAGGAACTCATCGAAGTGCTCGCGGTCGACCATCCCGACGAACCCGTTCTCGATGGGGATATCGACGTGCCGATGGGTGGGGGAGATCATCCGCGCGGTCCCGATCTTCGCGACCAGCATGTGGTCCGGTATATCGAAGTCAGCGATCAGCCGGGGGGGAATGGCCCCGCCACACGGCTTGATACGACCCGCACGGTCAATCAGCGCAACCTTGCGGCCCGCGCGCGCCAGATCCTCGGCGGCGGTGGCGCCAGACGGCCCTCCGCCCACGACAACGACGTCATACTCCATTCCGGTCACTCCCCAGGGACGAGCGCCGCCTGGGGCACTGTCGGTTTCTTCATCATGCGAAAGGCCATGGCGGCCGCGAATACAAAGAGGGCGGCCTCGGCGAGGAACACCGCCCCAAAGGCCGGCGCATCGCTGAAGGACGTGCGCAGCAGGTCTGCCGCCGCGGCCCCTGTCAGCCCGCCGAAGCCTGCCGCGATAGCCTGCGCGGCACCCCAAAGGCCCATGCGCGTGCCCTCCCGGTGGCTGCGGCCTTCGCCGGCCAGCTGCATCATCGAGCCGATGGCCGCGACGGCGAACATGCCGTTGAAAAAGCCCATGACGATGACGGCAGGCACGAGCGGTGCCCCCGGACCCATCGGTCCGATCCCGGCAATCGCGACCTGTGCGGCGGCCGAGCCGATACACCCGGCGACAACCCAGCCCCGGAGCGAGCCGATCCGCAGCGCGGTGCACGCGATCCCAACGGTGATCATGCCAAGAAACACGCCACCATTCTGTGCGCCGGAAAGCGCGGTGGATTGCCCGGGTGTGAAGCCGAAGACCAGCCCGGCATAGGGCTCCAGGATGAGCTCCTGCATGAAATACGCTGTCATCGACAGGAAAACGAAGATCGTGAAGCGCCGGGCGTCGGCCTCGGCCCAGACCTCGCGCAGCCCGTCAAGGAACGGCTGCTCCTCGGGCGCACAGCCAGCATCGACACTGCGCTCCACGCCCCAAACGGCGATGCAGGTCAGAAGAAACGCTCCGCCCGCAACGATTGCGACGATCGTGAGCATCCGCTCGGGGCTGTAGGGATCGAGCACGGCGCCAACCGTCGCCGCCGTTCCGGCGATACCCAGGATCATCATCAGCCACGTAATCGTCGCCGCCGCGGCGCGCCGTCTTGGCGCCGTTGCTGTCGCGAGAAGGGCCAGAAGAGAGGTGCCGGATGCGCCCACGCCGACGCCGATCAGCACATATGCGAACACGTTCAGCCCGAGCCCCGGCCAGAATGCCGTCTCCATGAGCCACACGCCCAGTGCCGCCGCGAGCCCCCCTACAGCCAGCACAGCCATGCCCGCGATGATCCAGAACGTCCTCTTGCCGGACTGGTCCGAAAGAAAGCCCCAATTCGGTCGCGTGATCTGGATGCCGTAGTGCAAGGCAACGAGTGCACCGGGCAGCACCGCCGGAAGAGCTAGCTCCACCACCATGAGGCGGTTGAGCGTCGACGTCATCAGGACAACGATCGCGCCGAGGGACATCTGCACCGCGCCGAGGCGGACGATCTGCCACCAGCTCAGTGTCATGCCGCGAGCCCCCTGAGGGCGAAGGCGGCAACCATCATGCCCGCGACGTAGAGGCCAACGCCCGGCCCGTTGTACCACGGCGCGCGCCCCTTGGGATCGCGCAGGAGCACCTGCATCGCCCAGACCTGACCAGCGAGACCCACGAGGATCGCAAGGGCGAACACCTCCCGACCCCATGCAAGGAGCAGGGCAACGACCACCAACTGCGGAATCGCCATGATCCAGCACGCGAGCCGTGCCGCGCGCTCCGGCCCCATGGTCACGGGCAGGGAATTCACTCCCATCTGCCGGTCACCCTCGAGCGCCTTGAAATCGTTGAGGGTCATGATCCCGTGCGCGCCGATCCCGTAGAGCAAGGCGATCACGACAACCTCCCAGCGCGGCGCCCCCGCCGAAAGAACGGCAGCGCCCGTGAGCCAGGGCAGGGTTTCGTACGAGAGGCCGACAAGCCCCGGCCCCCACCAGCCCGAGCGCTTGAGCCGGACCGGCTCGGCCGAGTAGGCCCAGGCCGCCAGCACGCCCGCAACCGTCGCCGCAAAACCCCAGGGCCCGAGCAACGCGCCCACTGCGAGCGACAGCGCCGACATCGCCAGCGCGATCCACAGACCCCAGCGGCCCGGAATGCGGCCCGAGGGAATCGGGCGGTCCGGTTCGTTGATCGCGTCCACATGCCGGTCGCACCAGTCGTTCGCCGCCTGGCTCATACCGCACACGATCGGCCCCGCGAGGAGCACACCGAGGAGCACGAGACCCCAAGACGCGGCGAAGGATCCTCCGGCCGAAATTGCACCGCAGAGATACGCCCACATAGGCGGAAACCAGGTGATCGGCTTGATCAGAGTGAGTGCCGCGCGCGGGTCGGGTCGCCGTCTCGGCGCCGACACATCCGGTGAGTGTAAATTTGAACTTACAGTCATGCTGACAGACAATAGCACGCCAACGCGCCATTCAAGCATAAAATAAGGGGGCTGCGGCGAAACTGTCCATTCTACCTTACACTACTTGTCGCACCACAGGGCAGGATTAACCTCGTCGCACGAAAGTCAGCCAGAGCTGCCGTCAATCTGTCCACTTTTAGGTAGATTTGTCCGATAAGTGTTCGTCATGTGTGTACGAGTTTCCCGATTCCCCCGCTTCGCGCGGTTTCAAGCGGTGTCTGATCTTCAAACATTCGCCGCTGCCGCATCCGCTCCCTTGTTCGACGCCATCGTTGCGCGAATCCCCGGCCTGCCGCCGCCCGACCCCTTGGTGCGGGCCGCTCAAGCCGGCGCCTTCATCGATGCAGAGTCGGCTGTCTTCCTGCCCGCCCTCGGGCTCGCGGCGACCCTGCCACGCGAGGATACGGAGGGATTCGCAGTTGCCACGGCCTTGCTTCTTGCGGATCGGTTGCAAGATGGCGCCGGGGAAGATGACCTCTACTGGCACTATGATGCGCACGCGGCGACCTATGCGGACCTACCCGCCGACATCCGGTCCGCGATCCTGATGGCGTTTGCTATCCTGCACGATTTCGGCCGGGTCACGCTCGATGCGCCGCCCACACCCGATGCGCGAGCTTCGCGCCCCGGCGGGCTCGTCCGTGCCGCGCTGACGTCGGCCCCCGAGGCGCCAGCCCAGATCCTGCGCGCGGCGCTCGATGATGGGCCGCTTGAAGACAGCGAAATGCTCTGGCGGACAGACCCACGTCTCGTGGCCAGCAGCCCCGCCCTCGAAGGCGCAGCCCGTCACCTGTACCTGACCCGGCCAGATTGGGATCCCTATCGGGATTGGTCTCAGGAGAGGATCGCGACGGAAGGGGTTGCTCTCCCGTTCCCCAGCGCCCTACCACTGCCCCATGGCACGCCCTGATGACACCGCGAAGCGACCCCAGCCGGTCTATACTCTTGTGGTCGAGGTGGGGCGCTCGCCGGACGACGGCTTACCCAAGGGCGCAACCGGGGCCGGGCTGATGTGCTATGCCACGGGCGTCGACGAGGCGGAGGCCGTCCGCGAGACGGTCGCCCTCCTCAAGCAGGCCGGGATGTCTCCGCTCGACGTAACCGGGTACGGCACCACCGAAGAGCGCCGCTCCGAAGGCCACGAGATCGGCGCAGAGGAAGAAAGCCTGATGGCACGCGCGGCAGAGGAGAACGCCGTCGTTGTCGCGCAGGTCACACCGTTCTTCGGCGATTCCGATCAGGCCTGACGAGCGCCGCGCGCCACTCCCTGCCCATCTGCGAAGCGCGCAGGGTGCCGCGCCTCGGCTTCGTCGCGACACCCCGCGCGCCCGAAGTTGATACGTCAGGCCGCTGTCGGAACGTGCAGCCCTCCCGAATCACGGAGCAGCCGATCCGCACTCTACGCACGCCGTTGATGCATCACCCCGAACAATCGCGACGGGTTGCGGAAGATCGTTTCCAATTGCGGAAAACTGCCAGCGTATTGAACGATTCCTGCGCCTCTCCGCCGCCCGGTCGCCGCGATTTGGACACGGCGCACGGGGACCCTCATGGTTCAACGCGTGGTCTGTCTTCTGCTCCTGACCCTGGCCCGCATCCCTGCCGCACCGCCTCTTGCGCGGTCCTTATTGTCTTTGGATCATGTGTACGATCTGCGCACATTTCACACCGTCCGGCCCGGCGTGCAGCTTTGCAAACGCGCCCAACGGTGCTGCGATGCAGGCGACCCACGAAATGTCCGCCAATCTGCCGACACTGCCGATGCAGGAGATCGCGGACCGGATCACCATCGACTTCTGGGACGACTTCATGGGCGTGCCCGGCCCGTTTGCCTTTGACCTCGGTCCCCAGCGCGATCTGACGGTCAATCTCACGAGCCTGAGGGCGGAGGGCAAAGAGCTCGCCCGGAATGCGCTTGATGCCTGGGCCAACGTCACCGGCATCTCGTTTCGCGAAACAATGGACCCGGACGCCGAAATCGAGTTCACGGACGATCAGGCCGGCGGCTTCGGCGGGCCGGATCTGATCCGCGGCGACTATATCGAGTCCTCCATCGTCAACGTCTCGCACGGCTTGATTTACGAACACGGATCGGACGTCGGCTCGATCACTTTTTTCTACTACCTGCACGAAGTAGGCCATGCGCTCGGCCTCGGTCACCCGGGGCCCTACAACGCGTCCGCAACCTTCGGCGCAGACGCGACCTTTGCCAACGACAGCTGGCAGATGTCGGTGATGTCCTACTTCGGGCAGGACACCAATCCGAACGTGAACGCCAGCTACGCCGTTCCGATCACCCCGATGATGGCAGACGTGGTGGCCATCCACGAGCTCTACGGGGTTGGGCCGGGCATTCGTGGTGGCGACACATCCTATGGCGGCAGCAACTCCGGTGGGGGAGTGAATATGTTCAGTGAGAGTGAAGATCCGGTTACCAAGACTATTGTCGACACTGGCGGCGTCGACACGATCGACCTGAGTGCAGATCACAGCGGCGTCTGGCTCGATCTGAAGCCCGGCACGTTCTCGGACGTGCTCGGCCTCGTCGGCAACCTCGCCATTGCGCCCGGCTCGACGATCGAGAACGCGCGCACCGGCAACGGCGATGACGACATCCTCGGCAACGGGGCAGCCAACACGATCCACGCGGGCGGGGGGGACGATGTCGTCCGCTCGGGAGGTGGCCAGGATACGCTTGAAGGCGGCGCCGGAAGCGATTGGATCGACGGTGGCGGCGGGATCGACACAGCGATTTACAGCGGCGCGATCGATGCCTACTCCCTCCTGATTGGCCAGACCGAAACCCTCGTCTTCACGGACACCGGCATCGACACGCTAGTCTCGATCGAGGCCGTATCCTTTGGCAGCGGCACCTCCTTTGCCCCCGGCGGCACTTTCGATCTTGCGGCCTTCAGCGGCGTTACAGGGCTGTCGGAGGCCGACCTCACGACCTTCGTCGAGATGTACATCGCCTACTTCAACCGCGCGCCTGACGCCGCCGGCCTCTTCTACTGGGGCACACGCCTCGAAGACGGCATGAGCCTTCCGGAGATCGCGGCCTCCTTCTTCGAACAGCCAGAGAGCCAGGCGGCCTTCCCCCTTGCGAGCGATGCCGCCGCTCTGGTGGACTCCGCCTATGACAATCTGCTCGAGCGCGCCCCGGACGCGGCCGGTCGCGCCTACTGGATCAACCAGCTGGAGACCGGCGCCGTGAGCCGCGAAGGCTTCATGCTGGACCTGATCAATGGCGCCAAGGCCAATCCGGACGCGATCGCCGATGTCCGCACGGTCACGGACAAGGCAGACATCGGCCTGTCCTTCGCGGTATTTCATGGCCTGAACGACCTGGACGCCGCCCGCATGGTGATGGAAGCCTACGACCGCTCCGATGCCGCTGGCAGCCTTTCTGACGCCAACGACCTGATCGAAGACGCGGTTGAGGACGCCGGATTCACGATGGCGCTCGCGGGCGTAATCGATGATCCGCTCGCCTTCGTGTGACCGGCAGACAGGCGGCCAAGTCCCCGTTTCGACAACGTTGACCCCAGCACCCGTGCAGATCCGGCTTGGGCGTGGGCTGCATGCCTTGGCCCGTGGTCGATCGCGCCGTTCGGCACGATTTGCGCGCCGCGGGTGCACGAGATGCTGTGCGTCGCCTAGAGGTATCCGGAGCCGCGCAGGCTGATCTCCCGGCTTTTCCCAATGACGATATGATCGTGCAGGGTGAGCCCGAGGGCCTGCGCCGCGGCCTCGATCTGGTGGGTCATGTCGATATCCGCTTGGCTCGGGGTCGGGTCACCGGATGGATGGTTATGCACCAGAAGCAGGGCCGATGCGTTGAGTTCGAGTGCGCGCTTGACCACTTCGCGCGGATAGACGGGCACATGGTCGACCGTGCCCACGGCCTGCGCCTCGTCCGCGATCAAGACGTTCTTTCGGTCGAGGAAGAGGATGCGGACCTGTTCAGTGTCCCGGTGCGCCATTGTCGTATGGCAATAGTCGAGCACCGCGTCCCAGCTTGAGATGACATGCCGCTCCATGACGCGCGCCCGTGCAAGACGATGGGCCGCCGCTTCGACGATCTTCAGCTCGCAGATCACGGCCGGCCCGACCCCATCGATGTCCGTGAGGCGGGCAACCGGCGCCGAGAGCACCCTGTTGAAATCGCCAAACGTGTCGAGCAGGCGCCGGGCGAGCGGCTTGACGTCTTGCCGAGGGATGGCACGAAAGAGGACAAGCTCCAGCATCTCGTAGTCAGGTATCGCCTCAGCCCCACCCGACAGGAACCGCGTGCGCAACCGCTGCCGATGATCCCGAATGTAGGAAGGGGGGTCTGCGGGCCGTCGCTCCCTCTTGCTCCTGGCGCCGACGGTCTCAGCCGGGAGGGAAACCGGAATAACCTCGTCACCGCCGAACAATGGTAACGGCGCTTCGGAGAAAGAGGGAGGTGGATCGGCCCGCATGACCCGAGCGTGGCGCGATTCTACTTAAGAGGGGGTTAACGACTGACCTCCCTTGGCGGTCGATCCCCTCCTATCGCATGCAGGTCGAGAGGATTGGGTGTCTCCGCTCCCGTCCGTAGGTGTCCACTTGAAACCTAGCCGGGCATTGCCCGGATCGGAACGCTGGGAACTTCGCCCATTTGCATCTCAGGGTGTCCAACAGACACCCCGCCGGGCTGCGCCCGAATCTAGAGGCAAGAGGCTCAACCCGTTCGCCCGGATCGAAAGGCAAGGGGCTCCACCCATTCGTACCTAAGGTCTTCCAACGGGCACCCTGCCAGGCTGTGCCCGGATCGAAAGGCAAGGGGCTCCGCCCGTTCGCACCTCAGGGTGTCCACCGGACACCCTGCCGGGCTGTGCCCGGATCGGTGCTTACCCCTTCATGCTGTCCCAGAACCCTTTGACGGACTTGAAGAACGTTGAACCCTGGGGATTGTTGTCCTCGCCAATCTTCTCGAACTCGCGCAGCAGCTCTTTCTGGCGCGACGTGAGATTCACCGGGGTCTCCGTCATCAGCTCGATGAACATGTCGCCCGTCCCTGTGCCGCGCAGCGCCGGCATGCCCTTGCCACGCAATCGCAGCTGCTTGCCGGTCTGGCTGCCCGCCGGCACCTTCACGCGCGCGCGGCCGCCGTCGATTGTCGGCACCTCTATGTCACCGCCCAGCGCTGCCGTGGTGATCGTCACGGGCACCCGGCAATAGAGGTTCACCCCGTCGCGCTGGAAGAGCTCGTGTTCGCTCACCTCCAGGAAGATATAGAGATCGCCTGTCGGCCCGCCGCGCAACCCCGCATCGCCTTCGCCGGCGAGGCGGATACGGGTCCCCGTTTCGACGCCCGCGGGGATGTTCACACTGAGCGCACGCTCCTTTTCGACACGACCGCCACCGCCACACACCTTGCACGGGTTCTTGATGATCTGGCCAAGGCCATTGCATGTGGGGCACGTGCGCTCGACCGTGAAGAAGCCTTGCTGCGCGCGCACCTTCCCCATGCCCGAACAGGTCGGACAGGTAACAGGCTCGGCGCCCCCCTCCGCCCCTGTGCCGGAGCACGACCCGCACGCCACCGAGGCGGGGATGTTGATCGTCTTTTGCAGACCGGCATAGGAATCCTCGAGGGATACCCGCAGGTTATAGCGCAAGTCAGAGCCGCGAGCCGCGCGCTGACGACCGCCACCACCACCGCGTTGACCGCCCATGAAATCGCCGAAGAGATCGTCGAACACATCCGAGAAAGCGGAAGCGAAATCACCTTGCTGGTTGAAGCCGCCCTGACGTCCGCCGCCCATGCCGCCCTCGAAGGCAGCATGTCCGAAACGATCGTAGGCGGCCTTTTTCTCGGGGTCTTTCAGCGCCTCGTAGGCTGCGTTGACTTCCTTGAACTGGCTTTCAGCATCGGGATTGTCGGCGTTCCGGTCGGGGTGCAGTTCCTTGGCCTTCTTGCGATAGGCCTTCTTGATCTCGTCGTCCGAGGCCCCTTTGGTGACGCCCAGCACCTCGTAAAAATCGCGTTTCGCCATAGGGTGTTATCCTTTCCCAAAAACGCGTCGACCGGCCCGGTTGCCCGGACCGGTCGCGCGAAGGGGAACGTGCGCGCCTTAAGAGGCCCGCTTGTCGTCGCCAAGATCCTCGAAGTCCGCATCCACGATGTCGTCGTCGACACCTTTCGGCTCGCCCTCATTGTCGGGCGCAGCCTCGCCGGCCTTCTCCTGCTCGGCCTTGTAGATGGCCTCGCCGAGCTTCATCGCAGCTTCCGTCAGGTTCTGGATGCCGGATTTGATCTTGCCCGCATCTTCACTCTGCAAGGCCTCTTCGAGCGGGCCCATCGCCAGCTCAATGGCCTCGACCGTCGACTGGTCGACCTTGTCACCATGCTCCTCGAGCGACTTCTTGGTGGAATGCAGGAGGCTCTCGCCCTGGTTCTTCGTCTCGACCAGTTCGCGCTTTTCCTTGTCCGCCTCGGCGTTGGCCTCGGCTTCCTTCACCATGCGCTCGATCTCGTCATCCTCGAGGCCACCGGAGGCCTGGATCGTGATCTTCTGCTCTTTGTTGGTGCCCTTGTCCTTGGCGGAAACGGACACGATGCCGTTCGCGTCAATGTCGAAGGTCACCTCGATCTGGGGCATGCCGCGCGGCGCGGGCGGAATGTCCTCAAGGTTGAACTGACCGAGGATCTTGTTGTCCGCGGCCATCTCGCGCTCACCCTGGAAGACGCGGATCGTCACCGCGTTCTGGTTGTCTTCGGCGGTTGAGAAGATCTGGCTTTTCTTCGTCGGGATCGTCGTGTTCCGGTCGATCAGGCGGGTGAAGACACCGCCCAGCGTCTCGATGCCGAGCGACAGCGGCGTGACGTCGAGCAGAACGACGTCCTTCACGTCACCTTGCAGAACCCCGGCCTGAATGGCGGCACCGGCGGCGACAACCTCATCCGGGTTGACGCCCTTGTGCGGCTCCTTGCCGAAGAACTTCGTGACTTCATCAACGACCTTGGGCATCCGCGTCATACCACCGACGAGCACAACCTCATCGATCTCCGACGCGCTCACGCCGGCGTCTTTCAAAGCGGCCTTACACGGGTCGATCGACTTCTTGATGAGGTCCGACACGAGGCTTTCCAGCTTTGCACGGGTCAGCTTCATGACCATGTGCAGCGGCTGGCCGCCGTTTGGATCCATCGAGATGAACGGCTGGTTGATCTCGGTCTGGCTGGACGATGACAGCTCGATCTTGGCCTTTTCAGCAGCTTCCTTGAGGCGCTGCAGGGCCATCTTATCCTTCGTCAGATCGACGCCGTGCTCTTTCTTGAACTCGTCCGCGAGGTAGGTGACGATCCGCATGTCGAAGTCTTCGCCGCCGAGGAACGTGTCCCCGTTGGTGGACTTCACCTCGAAGAGGCCGTCGTCGATCTCAAGGATCGTGATGTCGAACGTGCCGCCGCCAAGGTCATAAACGGCGATCGTACGGCTCTCTTTCTTGTCGAGGCCATAGGCCAGGGCGGCTGCCGTCGGCTCGTTGATGATGCGGAGCACCTCAAGGCCTGCGATCTTGCCGGCATCCTTCGTCGCCTGACGCTGGGCGTCGTTGAAATACGCAGGGACAGTGATGACGGCCTGCGTGACGTCTTCGCCCAGATAGCTCTCGGCGGTTTCCTTCATCTTCTGCAGAATGAACGCCGAGATCTGGGAGGGGGAGTACTTCTCACCCCGCACCTCGACCCACGCGTCGCCATTGCCGCCGTCGACAATGGAATAAGGGACGAGCTTCTTGTCCTTCTCGACTTCGGGCTCGCCCACGCGGCGGCCGATCAGACGCTTCACAGCGAAGATGGTGTTTTCGGCGTTGGTGACGGCCTGCCGCTTGGCGGCCTGTCCTGCCAGACGCTCATTGTCCGTAAACGCAACGATGGAGGGGGTCGTGCGTGCCCCTTCGGCATTCTCGATCACGCGCGGCTGCGACCCGTCCATGATGGCGACGCAGCTGTTCGTGGTGCCGAGGTCGATCCCGATGACTTTAGCCATATGCTATACCTCTTGTTTGGCGATGTTGTGGGGCACGGGCCCATAAGGCTCCCGCTCCCCGATCCCAGGTTCTTGCGCGACGCGGGTGGCGGCCCGCTCCGTGCATCTGGGCGTATATAGGAGCCGCGATTTGGCGCTGCAAGCGACTGAGGGAAAGGAAGATGCGTCATGGTTGAAGCACTGTACGTCCGGGGTGTCGCAATCTATCCCGGCCTGCTGGACCGGACGGAGCAAGAGCGCCTCGTCGCAGAGGTGCGCACCGTGGTCCGCGCGGCGCCCCTCTTTCATCCTGTAACCTCCCGGGGCCAGCAGATGTCGGTCCGTATGACGTCTGCCGGCAGCCTTGGATGGGTGTCGGACAGACGTGGTTACCGATACGAGCCGCGACACCCCTCCGGCGTCCCGTGGCCACAGATCCCGAAAGCCGCACTGAAGGTTTGGAGCGCAGTCTCCAGCTCCAAGGCCGCACCGGATTGCTGCCTGGTCAACTTCTATGGCGCGGATGCAAGGATGGGCCTGCATCAGGACAGGGATGAAGTTGACTTCGATCAGCCCGTTGTCTCGATCTCGCTCGGAGATTCGGCCCTCTTTCGCATTGGAAACCAGGAGCGTGGGGGGAAGACAGAGAGCCTCTGGCTCAACTCGGGGGACGTGCTCGTCATGGGCGGGCAAGCGCGCCTGCTGTACCACGGGGTCGACCGGGTAAAGGCCGGCACATCCACTCTGCTCAAGGATAGCGGTCGCCTGAACCTTACCCTGAGGGTTGCTGGCCAAACCTGACACCCGGCGCGCCTCCCCTCCAACTCCAGTCAGAAATACATCCGACGCGAAGAGGTATTTGAGCCAAGATGAAGCCCAAAAACGGTTGCTCCGACCTCGAAGGGGTGGTCGCTCGGCGCTGCCCGAGGAAGCCGGAGCATCCAGTTTCGGCCCGGTTCAACCCGGCGCCCTTCACCTTGGGCGGCCATCGGCTCCTCAGCCTGTACCGCAAGGCCACCCTACGCTCGGTATGGTTAATTGAGCGTAACCGCGCCCTTCATCTTGGCTCAAATACCTCATGAAGCCCGTCGGCCCGGGCGCGTGGCAGGGAAGCTGGGCGGATCATGCATCAAGGACAGCATGGCTCACGTTGGCAAGAGAGCCTTGAGGTAGGCTCCGTAGGCGGTCTTCTGGTAGCGCTGGGCGGCAAGTGACAGCTCTTCCGCATCGATCCAGTTGGCCGCATACGCGATTTCTTCCGGGCATCCTGTCTGCAGACCCTGCCGTTCCGTGAGCGTTCGCACGAAATTGCCCGCGTCGAGAAGCGACGCATGGGTCCCGGTGTCGAGCCAGGCATAGCCACGTCCCATGCGCTCGACTGTCAGGATGTCTTCGACGAGGTAGCTCTCGAGGAGGCTAGTGATCTCCAGCTCGCCGCGCTCCGAGGGCTCCACGGCGCGCGCCCGATCGGGTGCGGTGCCATCGAGAAAGTAGAGGCCCGTCACGGCATAATTCGAGGGTGGATGCGCGGGTTTCTCCACCAGCCCGCTGACGCGATCCCCGTCGAACGCCACCACACCGTACCGCTCCGGATCGGCGACGCGGTATCCGAAGACCGTCCCACCGCTGTCCTGGGCATCCGCACGCGCCAACAGGTCGGGCAAGCCATGACCGAAGAAGATGTTGTCCCCAAGCACCATCGCTGACGGCGCGCCGGCGAGAAAGGGCTCGGCGAGCAGATAGGCTTGCGCGAGGCCATCCGGGGACGGCTGCGCAATGTAGGAAAGCGAAATGCCCCATTGCGATCCATCGCCCAGCAAGCGGCGGAACTGATCCTGATCCTGGGGCGTCGTTATGATCGCGATCTCCCGGATCCCCGCCAACATGAGGACAGAGAGCGGATAGTAGATCATCGGCTTGTCGTAGAGTGGCAGCAACTGCTTCGAAACCGCCATCGTGATCGGATAGAGCCGCGTGCCGGACCCGCCGGCCAGGATGATCCCCTTGCGCTTCATGCCTTTCCCTTCGCCAGCTCAGACAACACGTCGGGGAGCGCCCCGCGCCAGTCAGGCCGTAGCAACCCGAACGCGGCCTGGGTTGCGCTGCAATCGAGGCGAGAGTTCAACGGTCGCGTGGCAGGGGTGGGGTAGTCGGCCGTCGGGATCTCGGTGATGGCCACCTCGCGATCCGCGGCGGCAAAGATCGCGCGGGCAAATCCCGCCCAGCTAACGTCCGGTGTGCCGGAGAAATGGTACGTGCCCGACAAACCGGGATCACGCCGCAATTGCCCCGCGATCGCAATGCATGCCTGTGCGACCGCCGCGGCGGGGGTTGGTCCACCGATCTGGTCGGCAACGATCGACAACGCGTGGCGTGTCTCGGAGAGGCGCAACATCGTCTTCACGAAGTTCGCCCCGTGGGCCGAGAACACCCATGATGTCCGCAGAACCGCATGCACGCCCCCTGCATCCGCGACGGCCCGCTCCCCGGCCAGTTTGGTTTTGGCGTAGACGCTGAGCGGCCCGGGCACTTCGTCGGTGGCGCGTGGCTCGGTGCCACTGCCGTCGAACACGTAATCCGTCGAGATATGGACAAACGGCAGGCTCCGGGCCGCACAGACCCGTGCGAGCGCACCCGGGGCCTCGGCATTCACCACATGGGCCACATCGGGCTCGGCTTCGGCCTTGTCGACCGCCGTGTAGGCGGCTGTGTTGATCACGGCCTGTGCGCCCGCCTCGGCAATCATCGCCGACAACCGTGCCGCCGCCGCCTCTGGCGTACCGAGGTCAAGCTCCTCGCGCGAGAGGAACAGGGCTTCCAACGGGGGGGCCGTGTCGGCGAGGGTCATGGACCTGTCCGGGGCCTCCTGTACCCGCATGGGCGTCGCGTCGGCGTGGGCCCTCGGCGCTTGCGGGACGAGGCGCGCAAGCTCGCGGGCCACCTGGCCTGTCTTTCCGATCACGAGGATCATCGGGCCGCCTTCGCGCCGGTACCCAGCCGCTCCCCCACGCCCTCGCGGGCGAGGAGCGGGCGCCACCATTCTTCGTGCGACAGGAACCAGTCGACTGTCCGCGCGAGGCCCTCTTCCAGCGTCACGGACGGGCGCCAGCCCAGCTCGCTGCGTACGCGCGAAGGGTCGATCGCATAGCGCAAATCGTGACCCGGGCGGTCGGTGACGTACGAGATAAGGTCCGCATGGGGCGCTGCCCCGGGGCGGTGTACATCGAGCAGGTCACAAATCATGCGCACGAGGTCGATGTTGCGCGCCTCGTTCTCGCCACCGATGTTGTAGCTCCGGCCAACCTGCCCGCGCGACAGAACGGTCAGCAGGGCGTCGGCGTGGTCCTCGACATAGAGCCAATCCCGCACGTTCTCGCCAGCGCCGTAGACCGGGATCGGCCGCCCGTGCAACGCATTCAGGATCACTACGGGGATCAGCTTTTCCGGGAAGTGGTACGGCCCGTAATTGTTGGAGCAATTGGTCAGCAGGACAGGCAGCCCGTATGTCTCGTGCCACGCCATCACCAGATGGTCGGAAGCCGCCTTGGATGCGGAATACGGCGAGCGCGGCGCGTAGGGCGTCTCTTCGGTGAACTGGCCGTCCGATCCAAGGGAGCCGAACACTTCGTCCGTCGACACGTGATGAAACCGAAACGAATCTGGCCGCCCGGCGCGTTCCCAATAAGCGCGGACCGCTTCGAGCAAGGTGTATGTGCCAGTGACATTGGTCTCGATGAAGGCGGCCGGGCCATCGATCGACCGGTCCACATGGCTTTCTGCCGCGAGGTGCAGGACCGCGTCGGGTGCATGGGTATCCAGCACCCGGTCGAGGGCGCCCCGATCCCGGATATCGGCTTCTTCAAAAGCATAGAGCGGGCTTTCAGCGACATCGGCCACGTTGCGCAAATCAGCCGCGTAGGTCAGCGCATCAAGGTTTACCACACGGTGGCCGCGTGCCACCGCAAGCCGCACGACCGCAGAGCCGATGAACCCGGCCCCTCCCGTCACCAGAAGGGTCATGCGCGCGCTCCATCCCATGTGAACGGTGTTTCCCAGCCTTCGAAGGCAGGTGCGGCGGCATCCTTGGCGGAGAGCAGCGGAGCGCTGTCCAACCCCCAGTCTATGCCCACGCTGTCCCACCTTACGGAGCCATCGGCGACCGGCGCATAGAAGTTCGAGCACTTGTACGTGACGATGCAATCCGCCGTCAGCGTGACGAAGCCATGCAGGAACCCTTCGGGAATGAGCAGTTGCTCGCCGCCTTCCGCCGTCAGCTCCCGCGCCGTCCACTGACCGAAGAACGGCGATCCGCGGCGGACATCGACGGCGACATCCAGAATGCGCCCGGCCGCGCACCGCACCAGCTTGGCCTGTGCGTGCGGCGGCGCCTGGTAGTGCAGACCACGGAGAGTGCCCGCCTGCGCGGTGAAGGACTCGTTGTCCTGCACGAACTCATACCGCAACCCGTGGTCGGCAAGACTGCGGGCATTCCAGGTTTCCGAGAACCAGCCCCGCGCATCACCGAACCGGCGTGGGATCAGTTCCAGCACTCCTGGAAGATTGGTCTCGATCACATCCATGCGGTTGTTCCGTACGCTTTCCGTGGAGCCCGGATACCAACCAACGCCGCCGACGTCACCCTAGACACCCGCGCAAGGGCGCTGTGGGTGCCAGCGTGTGTCCCAAAGGACGACCCCGAAACGCGCGACGGCGAGTCGCCCGTCATGCCGTCGCTTCAGAAGGCCATGGTGGCCTGCACCGCGGCGTTCCACCGGGCGTAGCGTGTTTCGCGTTCGTCCGACGCCATGGCAGGCGCGAACTGGCGCTCCAGGGCCCATGTCTTGCTGAACGCTTCGCGGTCCGGATAGACGCCCGCGCGCTCTCCGGCGAGCCAGGCCACGCCCAGCGCTGTGGTTTCCAGCACTTCGGGCCGGTCGACCGGCGCGCCGATGATGTCCGCGAGGAATTGCATGGCCCAATCCGACGCGCTCATGCCGCCATCGACGCGCAAGGTGGCGCCAGCGCCGTCTCCGGACCAATCCGCCCGCATCGCCTCCAGCAGATCCCGTGTCTGGTAGCCGACGCTCTCGAGCGCCGCGCGCGCAAACTCCGCCGGGCCGGAATTCCGGGTCAGCCCGAAGACAGCCCCGCGGCAATCGGGCCGCCAGTAGGGTGCGCCCAGGCCAACGAAGGCGGGCACCAGCACCACATCCTGACCGGGGTCGGCCTTTTCTGCGAGCGGCTGCGTCTCCGGCGCCGAACGGATCACCTGCAAGCCATCCCGCAGCCACTGGACCACGGCGCCAGCAATGAAGATCGATCCTTCAAGCGCATAGGTCGGCTTGCCGTCGAACTGGTAGGCAATGGTGGTTAGCAACCGGTTCTGCGAGGCAACCGGCGCATCGCCGGTGTTGAGCAATGCAAAACAGCCCGTACCATAGGTGCTCTTGAGCATGCCCGGCTCGAAACACGCCTGCCCGATCGTGGCCGCCTGCTGATCCCCCGCGACCCCGAGAATGGGGATCGGGGCACCAAAGAGATCGGCCCGGGCCTGTCCGAAATCGCTCGACGTGTCGCGCACTTCCGGCAGCATCGCCATCGGGATCCCGAGCAGCCCGCAGATCGTGGAAGACCACCGGCCCTTGCGAATGTCGTAGAGCAGGGTCCGCGCGGCGTTGGTCGCATCCGTCACATGGGCCGCGCCGCCCGTCAGCCGCCAGATCAGCCAGGTGTCGACCGTGCCGAAAAGCAGCTCTCCTGCCTCGGCCCGCGCGCGCGCGCCCTCAACGTTGTCGAGGATCCACTTGACCTTCGTGCCCGAGAAATACGGATCAAGCAGCAGCCCCGTCCGATCCGTCACCATCGGTTCGTGGCCCGCTGCGCGCAACTCCTCACAGATCGGCGCTGTGCGGCGATCCTGCCAGACGATGGCATTGTGCACGGGCTTGCCGGTGTCCTTTTCCCAGATCACCACCGTTTCGCGCTGATTGGTGATACCGATCCCGGCGATGTCGGCGGCGGTCACGCCGAGCCGCTCCATCGCTTCGCGGCACGTCCCTGCCGTGGTGCCCCAGAGATCGGCCGGGTCATGCTCGACCCAGCCCGATTGCGGGAAATGCTGGGCGAATTCCTCCTGCGCGGTGGCGGCGATCTTCATGTTCTTGTCAAACAGGATCGCTCGCGTGGAGGTCGTGCCCTGGTCGATGGCGAGAATATAGGTCATGCGGTCCTCCCTTTTGCTGGCCAGAGAACCACGCGCAAGGAGGGGAGGAAACCCCCGTTCACGCCGACAGAACCCCGCCGCCGCGACGGAGGCAGGCGCCCCGCAGAAGGGCGTAGGCGACGGACGCCCGCCGGAAACCTACGCCGACGGTTTGACATCGGAGGCAAAGCGCGCCGCGTTCTCCTTGAGAAAACCGGATGCGTCGGAATTGCCCCAGAACGCTCGCTGCGCCTTGGGGATCGTCAGCGCCCTCTGCACCGCGGGCCGTGCATCGATCCTGTCGAGCCAGGCCTGCAGATGCGGCAAGCCCTCCACAGACACCTTGGCCCAGACATAGGCGCGCCCAGGGAAACGTCGCCATATCGGCAGTGGTGTCGCTGTCGCCGGCCAGCCGGTCGCGCCCCACGAGACGGGTATCCAGCACTTCGAGCAGGCGCCGGGTCTCGTCGACATAGCGCTTGATGGAGAACGGCTCATCATGCGAGTTCGGGGCCGCGATACGCTCGAAGTACATCGCCTTCCCCGTCATCGGCCCGATGCCGCCCACCTGGAACATGAGCCATTGCAGCGTCCCGGATCGCGCCTTCGGCTCCTGTGGCAGAAACTCTCCGTATTTTTCGCGAGATACCACAGGATCGCCCCGCCCTCGAACACCGCGAAATCCCCGTTGGACCTGTCGGCGATGGTCGGGATCCGCCCGTTCGGGTTGAGCTTGAGGTACTCCGGACCCTTCTGCTCGCGCTTGCCGAAATCGACGAAGGTCAGGTCCTACGGCACGCCCGCTTTCTCGAGAAAGATCACGGGTTTCTATCCGTTCATCGTCGCGGCTGCGTAGAGGTGGATTTCTGGCTCTGACATGTCAGGCGCTCCTTGCAATCCGCCCCTCGTAGCGGTGGGTCATGGACGACATGCAAAACGCGGTATGAAAGAACAACCGGTATACTCTTGGGAGCCTGATCCACGAGAGCCCACACGATGCGCGCAATAGTCACGGAAGGCGAAAAAGGCCCCCGCACAGCGCAGGAGCCCTGTACGGAACCCTGTGCGATTGAACGCGGTATGCGCATCCTCGGCGGCAAGTGGACAGCCTCGATCCTGTGGCACCTGAAACATACCCCCGTCCGCTTCAATGACCTGTCCCGCATGATCGGCGGCGCCAGCAAGAAAATGGTCGCGGAGCGCCTGCGCCACCTCGAGGCACACGAGCTGATCCAACGCAGGGTGCGCAGCACGGCGCCCGTATCAGTCGAATACAGCGTACCGATGCTGGCCTGCGGGCCCTCGATGTGCTTGACGCGCTTCGGATCTGGTCCGAAACGAATGACGGGGCTGATCGCCCCCCGGGCACGAGCAGCGCCCGACATGCAGGTCGCGGCCCGATCATCGTGCCAACACGCGTCCTTCGCCCCGCCTCGGGGCCGAGCTTACCCTTCGCGTCACGCGCGATTGACAGGCACCGGGCGCCGTGAAACCGTCGCGCCTTTCTGACTTGCTCAGGACATGTGCAATGCCGCTGCTCGAGGTTCTCGGCGATCCGATCCTGCCGGTTTTTGCGATCCTCGCCCTGGGCTTTCTGCTTGGCCGGACAGGGTGGATGAGCGTGGACGATGCGCGCATCGTCAACCGTTTTGCGATGACGATCCTGATCCCGGTCGTTCTCTTTGATCTTCTGGCGAATGCCCCCTTCGCGAGCTTCTCTGCTGCGCCGATCGTGATCTATGCGGGCGTACAGGCTGTGATCTTCGCGCTGGGGTACCAGGTCGCCCGGCGCGCCTTCGGCATCGGGCGTGGCGAAGCCGTGATCCTGGCCTACGCCGGGATCTTTGCCAACAACGTCTTCTATGCGTTGCCCATCGCGGTGCTGATCTACGGCGAAGGGGGCGTTCTGCCGATCACGATGATCGTTGTGCTCGATGCCACGGTGTCCTTCGCCGGAACGATGATCGCCCTGCAATCCATCGAGCAAGGGCGTGCGTCGCCCCGCGCGCTTGTCCGGATCTTCACACGAACGCCCGCGCTCCTATCCATCTTTGCAGGCATTGCATGGGGGCTCCTGGCACTTCCGGTGCCGACATCCGTTCAGACCTTTCTGGACTTCAACGGACAGGCCGCCGCACCGGTCGCGCTCTTCGCCCTTGGGGTCGTCCTGTCACAATCCACGTTTCGCCCGGATGCGGCCGTCGCAACCTTCGCGGCGATCAAGGTGTTGGGCTTTCCGGCGGCGATTGCCGGCGCGATGCTCCTGCTGCTTCCGTCCGAGTTCGAGACAAATCAGAAGTTCGTCTTTGGCGCGGCTGGCCCGGCCGGCGCGATGGCGTTCAGCCTCGCGATCCTGCACGGCATCAACACGGATCGCGTGGCCCAGGTGCTTGTGTGGTCGAGCGTGCTCTCGCTCTTCACGCTGGCCGCCCTCGCCTGATGGATGCTCCGCGACCTGAAGACCCGGTTGCTTCCCGGGGTATCGCGATCTCATGCGCCGCGCGGGCGGCCTAGGTCCAGTCCAGGACAACCTTCCCACTTCTGCCCGAGAGCATCGCCCCGAAACCGTCCTGATATGCGTCCGCGTGAAAGCGGTGCGTGATCACACGGCGCACGTCGAGCCCGTTCTCCAGCATCGCGATCATCTTGTACCACGTCTCGAAGATCTCGCGCCCGTAGACCCCCTTGATCGTGATCGCCTTGAACACGATGCGGGACCAATCGACCGGCGACTTGCCCGGCGGGATGCCCAGAAGCGCGATGCGCCCGCCCATCACGAGGCTCTCGACCATCTGATCCAGCGCCACCTGGTTGCCTGACATCTCAAGCCCGATATCGAAGCCCTGGCGCAGGCCGAGCTCGGCCACCACGCCTGCCAGCTCTTCTTCGGCGACGTTCACGGGCCGCACGTCCGCGACCTGCGCGGCAAGGGCCAGGCGATCCGGGTTCACATCGGTGATGACAACGTTGCGCGCACCCGCGTGGCGCGCCACCGCCGCTGCCATGATCCCGATGGGCCCGGCGCCGGTGATCAGCACGTCCTCGCCCAGCAGATCGAAGGACAGCGCGGTGTGCACGGCGTTGCCCAGCGGATCGAGAATGGCGCCGATCTCGTCGTCGATGGCATCCGGCAGCGGCACCGCGTTGAAGGCGGGCAGCACGAGGTACTCGGCAAAGGCGCCGGGCACGTTCACGCCGATGCCCTTCGTTTCGGGATCGTGGTGAAACCGGCCCGCCCTGCTCTGGCGCGAGGTCTTGCCGATCAGATGGCCCTCGCCGCTCACGCGCTGACCGATGCTCAGCCCCTCGACGTTGCGCCCGATCTCGACGATCTCGCCTGCGAACTCGTGCCCCACGACCATTGGCGTTGGCACGGTGCGGGCGGCCCAATCGTCCCACGTCCAGATGTGAATGTCGGTGCCGCAGATCCCGGTCTTGTGGACACGGATCAGCACGTCGTCGGGGCCCGGCTCCGGCACTGGCAACTTACCTAGCGTGAGCCCCTCGCCCGGCCCCTCCTTGATCAGCGCGCGCATCTGGTCGGTCATATCGCCCCTCCGCCACGCCACACCCTATGACCAACCCTTCGTCAAACCCGCCGTACAGCGACATTTGGCGTCGGGCTCGGCCCATTTGAGGCGCCACACAATGATTGTATCCTGCTCCGGCAGGGTCCAAGCCCTCGCCAAGGAAAACACATACAAGACGGACGCCGTTACATGAAGAAATATGCCCTGATCCTGCTGCTGCCGTTCCTCGCCGCATGCGTCGAGGAAGAGAGTTTCGTTACCGAAGCCGACATCTCGGAGGCCAACATCAATCAAGAATGCCCGGTCGACGTGACAGAGGCTGACCGGGCCAACTTTCCCGCGTGCAACTGACCCTGCACCGCGAAAGCACGAAAAAGGGCGGTGCCGCTTGGCACCGCCCTTGTCTTTGGGACCTGTCTCGGGATCAGGCGACGTCGAACCGGTCGGCGTCCATCACCTTGACCCAGGCCTTGACGAACTGCCCAACGAACTTCGCCGCATTGTCCGACTGGGCATAGACCTCGGCCAGCGCCCGCAGCTGCGAATTTGATCCGAAGACGAGGTCGACGCGAGTCGCCGTCCACTTCAGATCGCCTGTCTCGCGGTCGACACCGTTAAACACGTTCTTGCGTTCGTCGGCGGCTTTCCACTCCACGCCCATGTCCAGCAGGTTGACGAAGAAGTCGTTCGTCAGCTGACCCGCACGCTCGGTGAGGACACCGTGGCAATTGGAAGAGTGATTGGCGCCCATCGCGCGCATCCCGCCCACAAGCGCCGTCATCTCGGGCGCCGTCAGGGTCAGGAGCTGCGCCTTGTCGACGAGCATCTCTTCGGCCGAAATCGTGTACTCCGTCTTGAGGTAGTTGCGGAAACCGTCTGCGACGGGCTCCAGCACCTCAAAGCTTTCGGCGTCTGTCTGCTCGTCCGTGGCGTCTGTCCGACCCGGAGTGAACGGCACTTCGATCGTGTGGCCGGCATCCGCCGCCGCCTTCTCGATGCCGACGGACCCGCCAAGCACGATGAGATCGGCGAGGGACACTTTCTTTCCGCCGGTCGCAGCGCCGTTGTACTCCGCCTGCACGGCTTCGAGCTTGGCGAGCACGTCCGCAAGCGCCTCGGGCTCGTTCACGTCCCAACCGTTCTGCGGGGCCAGGCGAACGCGCGCACCATTGGCACCGCCGCGCTTGTCGGAGCCGCGGAACGTGGCCGCCGACGCCCAGGCCGTCTTGACCAGCTCGGCAACCGACAGGCCGGTCGCGGCGATCTTTTCCTTCAGCACCGCGATATCAGCGCTGTCGATCAGGGTGTGATCGACGGCGGGCACGGGATCCTGCCAGATCAGGTCCTCGTCCGGCACTTCCGGCCCGACGTAGCGGGATTTCGGCCCCATGTCGCGGTGCGTCAGCTTGAACCAAGCGCGGGCGAATGCATCCGCGAACTCCTCGGGATTCTCGAGGAAGTGGCGCGAGATCTTCTCGTAGGCCGGGTCCATCCGCATTGCCATGTCCGCGGTCGTCATCATGATCGTGCGGTTCTTCTCGCCCGTTTCGGGGTCGGGGGCGTGGTCCTCCGGTTTGAGGCCGACGGGCTGCCACTGGTTGGCACCGGCCGGGCTCTTGGTGAGCTCCCACTCATACCCGAAGAGCACCTCGAAATACCCCATGTCCCAAGCGGTCGGATTCGGCGTCCACGCGCCCTCGATGCCGGAGGTGATGGTGTCGTTGCCCTTGCCCGACTTGTGGGTCGAGAGCCAACCCATGCCCAGCGCCTCCATCGGCGCGCCTTCGGGCTCCGGGCCGACATGGGCCGCATCGCCCGCGCCGTGCGCCTTGCCGAAGGTGTGGCCACCGGCGGTGAGCGCGACCGTCTCGTAGTCGTTCATCGCCATGCGCGCGAAGGTCTCGCGGATGTCGCGCGCCGACGCGAGCGGGTCTGGCTTGCCGTCCGGCCCCTCGGGATTGACGTAGATCAGGCCCATTTGAACCGCAGCAAGCGGCGTTTCGAGCTCGCGCTCACCCGTGTAGCGGCTGTTCGGGCCACCGGCTGTCTGCAACCACTCGGCCTCGCCGCCCCAATAGACGTCTTCCTCGGGCTCCCAGGTGTCGGCACGGCCGCCGGAGAAGCCGAACGTGGCGCCCCGCATCGACTCGATGGCGACGTTGCCGGCGAGCACGAAAAGGTCGGCCCAGGAGATGGCGTTGCCATACTTCTGCTTGATCGGCCAGAGCAGGCGGCGGGCCTTGTCGAGGTTGCCGTTGTCGGGCCAGGAGTTCAGCGGCGCAAAGCGCTGCTGGCCGGTGCCCGCCCCGCCGCGACCGTCAGAGGTTCGGTAGGTGCCGGCTGCGTGCCACGCCATCCGAATCATGAAACCGCCGTAGTGGCCGTAGTCGGCAGGCCACCAATCCTGACTGTCGGTCATCAGGGCGGTGAGATCGGCCTTCAGCGCGTCGTAATCGATCTTTCCGAACGCCTCGACATAGTCGAAGTCCGGATCCATCGGATCGCTGAGCGCGGAATTCTGGTGCAGGATCTTCAGGTTGAGCTGGTTTGGCCACCAATCCCTGTTGGATTGCACCCCAAATGTGGTGTGCATCACCGGGCACTTGCCCGTGCTGATGTCATTGCCGTCCATGGCGTATCCCTCTCCTGTCAGAAGTGCTGCTTCGGTGGGGCGGGGGGCAGATCCCGCCGCCGACAAGAAGGCCTTTAGCAGAGCAGAGCGATTGGTTTAAGTTGTAAAAGTAAATGATCTTGATAATATAATCTTATGATAAACCTCACGCTCCGGCAGCTGCGCTATGTCGAGGCGCTGGCCCAGCACCGGCACTTCGGGCGGGCAGCCGAAGCCTGTTCAGTCTCCCAACCGGCCCTGTCCGTCCAGGTGCGTGACCTCGAAGAGGCCCTGGGAACAGAGCTCTTTGAGCGCCATGCCCGGGGCGTGCGGCCCACCGCCTTCGGCGCGGACTTCATCGCGCGAGCCGCCGACATCCTGCGGGCGGTCGACGACCTGGGCGACATGGCGCGGGCCGCCCATGGTGACATGGTCGGTCGGTTGCGGCTTGGCGTGATTCCGACCATCGCGCCCTACCTCCTGCCGCAAGTGCTCTCGGATCTCGCCGCCACCTTCGACGGGCTCGATGTGCAAGTGCGCGAGACGGTGACGCCCCGCCTGCTAGAGGCGCTGGGGGCCGGCCAGATCGACGCCGCGATCCTGGCCTTGCCGGCCGGGGAACCCGGGCTCGAAGAGATCGAGCTCTTCACGGAACAGATGATGCTGGTCCGGCCGTTGCGGGATGCGCAGAGCCCGGTGCCGAGAGTGGATGCGCTGCCCGAAATGCGGCTTCTGCTCCTTGAGGAGGGCCACTGCTTTCGCGATCAGGCGATGTCGTTCTGCAACATGCCATCGGTTCGGGCGCGGGAGGGGCTGGACGGCAGCTCGCTCTCGACCCTCGTGCAACTGGTCGGCGCCGGTCTTGGCGTTACGCTTGTGCCCGAAATGGCCGTGCCCGTGGAAACGCCGTCGGCCGCTGTGGCGGTGTCCCGGTTTCCGGGCACGCAGCCAGCCCGGCGGGTCGGGATGGTGTGGCGGCAGAAGAGCCCGCTGGCCAGCCATCTCAGGCGGATCGTGGAGGTCGTGCAGACGTCGGGCGAAAGACTGCGGGCGCGGGCGGTTTGAGCCTTTGGGATGGGGGCTGTCCGCCCCCCGCGCCTGCGGCGCTCCCCCCGAAGGTATTTTCGCCAAGATGAGGGGCGGCGGGGGACGTGCGGATCGTGCGGGGCTACCCCGGCAGGGATTGGCCGAAGGATTGCACGTGCTGGCGCGCGGCGGCAAAGGTCGCGGCCCACGCAGCCGGTTGAGGCATCGGGGTGATACGGGTGGCGGCGGTGGTGACAGGCAGGGGTGTGCCGATCCCCTCGGCGGCGAGGGCGGCGGTACCAAGAGCGGTGAGCTCCGGGTCTGACGACACGGCGATCTCACGGTTGAGACAATCGGCCAGAAACTGGCAGAACCACGGGTTCGCGGTCATGCCGCCATCAATCGAAACCGGCGCGTGGATCGGGCAGATCTCTTCCATGGCGGCCACGACTTCGGCGGTGCGGAAGGCGATGCCTTCGAGGACCGCCTGGCAGAGATCCGATGCATCGGTGTCGAGCCCCATGCCGAGCCATGCGCCCTTGGCGCGGCGGTCCCAATGCGGGCAGGCGAGACCCGCGAGGGCCGGCACGAACGCGAGCCCGCGCGAGATGGCGGGGGGGCGGTCGAACGTGTTGATCTCCGCCCAGTCCCGGAAGAGACCGAGGGCGCGCGCCCAGTTGACCGCGGCGGCTGCGGCGTGGAGGCCGCCGTCGAGCGCGTAGGCCGGGCCAACACCGGCGTGCTGCCATGCGACCGTGGGGAGCGCACCCGAGCCGGGCGCAGGACAGCTCTCCCCGGCAAGGGCCAGAACGAAAGCACCTGTGCCGAAGGTGATCTTGGCCGCGCCCCGCGCCGTGCAGCCGTGACCACGCAGCGCGGCTTGCTGATCGACGACACTGGCCGTCAGGGAGTGCCCCTCGATGGTCCCGAGGGATCCGGTCGTCGGGGTAATCTCGGGCAGGCAGGCCTCCGGGATGTCGAAGAGGGCACAAAGCTCCGGATCCCACTGGCAGGTGTCGAGCCGCATCAGAGACGTCCGCGAGGCCGTTGTGACATCGGTCTCGAAACGGCCGGTGAGCCGGTGGCGGAAGAACGCGTCCGTTGTGCCGAGGCAAAGCTGGCCCTTCGCGGCCAGCTCGCGCGCGCCCGAAAGATGCACGAGGAGCCAGGCGAGCTTTGACGCGGAGAAATAGGGATCGAGGGGAAGACCCGCGCGCTCGAGAGTGAGGGCTTCGGCACCGTCGGCCTGCAGGCGGCTTGTCTCGGGGGCCGTGCGTTCGTCTTGCCAGACGATCACGGGGCCGAGGGGAGCGCCCGTGTCGCGGTGCCAGGCCAGGCAGCTCTCACCCTGGTTGGCCAAGCCGATCGCATCGATGGGCCCATGCCCGACGGCAGCGGCGAGACCCTCGCGGAGATGCGCCAACAGCTCTTCGGCGTCGTGTTCCACCCACCCGGGCCGGGGGTACATCTGCCGGTGGGGCTTTGCGAAGACGATCCGGCGCCCGCCCTCGGCGTCAACAAGGACGGCACGGGTGCTCGTTGTGCCTTGGTCGAGGGCGAGGAGGCGCATGGGTCAGGGCCTTTCGAAAGCGACAGAGAGGGCGCCCCGGGCAGGTGGCAACGGCAGCAAAAGACGCCGCTCGGGGAGCGCATGCAAAGCGCGACCTGCAATCTCGTGCCCGTTGACCCGCAACGTAAGGCGCCCGGCGGCAGGACACGCAACACGGAGCTGGAGGCGACCGAAACCGCGCGTCGGCGCATTCGAGATGCGCTGCGGGACGACGTATTTCAGCGCCGTGCCCTCCAGATCGATCGGTCTGCTCGCGGGTCGCATCCCGTTGGCGAGATCCTGCGCGATGGTCTCCGCCACCGTGCGTGCTTCCTGCCAGCACCAGCCGGCCGTCTCGACCGGGCGCAGCAGGTTGCCCGCGGCATAGATGCCCGGGGCGGTGGTGCGTCCGGCCTCGTCAATCGCGGGGCCGCCGGTCCCGCGATCGATTTCGAGGCCGCACTGGCGCGCGAGGGTCGCTTCGGGGTGGAAGCGGCCGGTCACGATCAGGGCATCAGCGGCCAGGCGGCGGGGGCCTTGCGGTGTCGACAGCCGGATCGCTTCGACCCAGTGCTGACCTTCGATCTCGGAGATTATGCTATCGGTGTGGAGCGGGATGCCGAGGGCGCGGGGCAGCCCTTGCGCAGGGTGGCGTGCTGTTATGCGCGATCCGGGCTCGACCATTGCGACGGGGCGAATGCTGGCGTGCCGGCAGGTCAGGATGGCGGAAAAGGCGACGAGCTCTGTCCCAAGGATCACGGGCCGCTGGAAAGGCGGAGGATGCCCGCTATAGATGATGTTCTGCAACGCGCCGGTTGTCAGAATACCACCTGGCTTCGTACCGCCGAGGAGCCGCCCGGCGCGGGTGGTTTCGCGGCACCCCGTGGCAAGCAAAACAGCGCGCGCGTGGATCTGCTGCACGCCTGCGTCGCTCGTTACGGTGAGGATGCGTCCACCGGCGGCCTCGGCGGAGGGCGCTGAGGGCGCGGGTTCAGGCGGCACATCTGCATTCGGCACAACGGAAGTGACGGTTGTTGCGGTGTGGATTTCGGCGCCCGCGTCGACGGCCGCCGCGACGAGGCGGCGCGCATAGGCGGGGCCGAGCATCGGCCGTCGGAACTCACGCACGCCGTAGGGGGAGTGGCCACAATGCCGTGGAACGCCACCCGCCTCGGCCTCGCGCTCAAGCACCAGCACGCGTTTCAGGCCCAATGCCCGCAGGCGCGCGGCAGCGGCCAGACCGGCTGGCCCGCTGCCAACAATGACCACGTCAGCCTCGGGCGGGAGTGCGGGGGGCCAGTTCATGTGCGAAGCCTGGGGCGGGCCCTGTGCACCCGGTGTCCGGGAATGCTGGGCTGAACGGCGCGGCACGGGAGAGCCCGGGAGAGCGGCTCCGCCACCCGAGGAGCCGCGCGCGCTGGTACGACTGGTGAAAACGCAACGCGGCGGCCAGCGCCGTAAGACGAAGCACGCAAGCGCAGCAAGCCCGACCTGCCTGCTTCGGTGTCAGAGGGCGCTGTGGCGGTCGCGATTGGGGACGACCGCAGGGGCGGGCCGACCTGGCTGGGCCTGCCCAGCGCAAGCAGGGATGCCCGCACGCTCCGGTCAGTCATGGCGCGCTGGCTCGGCGCTCGCAGGGGCGCGGCGACTGCCCGTGGCAGAGGTGTTGGCAGCCTCCGCCGGCTCGGAGAAAGGCTCCGCGACTTCGGTGGCCACGCGACCGGGGCGTGAGAGATCGGCGGCGACGTGCGGGAGCGCAGCGCTCCGGAGCTCTTGGCCAAAGGCCGCTGCGGTCAGCTCGGCGAGACGCGCGGCGCAGTGAAACCCCTGGCAACGGCCCATCGTGACGCGGGTCCGGCGCTTCAACCCGGCAAGGCTGGTTGCGGCGAGAGGGCCCGACAGGGCGGCCTGCACCTCGCGCTCGGTGACAAGCTCGCAATGGCACAGGATGCCGCCGTTGTCGGGCTTGCGCCAATCGCGTGGCGCGACCTCCGATATGTTGGGGACGCTTGGCCAGTGGATCTTGTCAGGCGGCGTATAGGCCTGGGTGCCTTCTGTCAGCCGGAAGACGTGGGCCGCCGTGCCCAAGGCAGAGCTGAGGCCGGTCGAGCGAATGCCACCGACCGTCACGTAGCTGCGGTCCGCGTGGTGGGTGATCTGGTAGTCCTTGAATTCCGTCGCAGGGCGCAGGCCTGCGTAGAGCGCGGTGATGTCTTGGTCGGCAAGCGCGGGCAGGATCTCTTCGCCGCGGTGCCGGAGGGAATCGAGCGTCTCGGGCACCAGCGTGGCCGTATCCTTGGCATCCTGATCCTCTGCGGTGGGGCCGACGAGGAGATTGCCGTAGGCTGTGGGGCAAACGACGACACCCTTCGTGATCTTGGTGGGGACCGGCAAGAGGATGTGGCGCGTCAGCGCAAAGGCTGGCTTGTCGTAGACGATGAACTGGCCCTTGCGAGGCCGCACTGTGAAGGCGCTGTGCCCGAGAAGAACCGCGTCGATCTCGTCGCCGTAGAGGCCGGCGGCATTTATCACGAGCCGCGCGCCCAGTGTGCCATGGGCATGCGTCAGCGCCCATACCCGGCCGTCGAAGGTGCCGCCTGTGATCTCGGTGCTGCGGAAGAGCTCACAGCCATGCGCCACCGCCTGGGTGAGGTAGGCAAGGGGCGCCGACCAGGGATCGATCACATATTCACGCGGCACCCGGAAGCTCGCGCGAACGCCCGGCCCAAGGCCGGGCTCCGCGGCGCGGGTCTCCGCCTCGGTGAGCGGTTCGACATCCGCAATACCGTTGGCTTCGGCCTGGGCGATGAGGGTGGGAAGCTCGGCCTGCTGCTCGTCTGTCCAGGCGATAACAAGAGCGCCCGTCTGCAGGAGCGGGAGGTTGAGACGCTCCCGGATCTCCAGGTACTCGGCATAGCCCTCGGCGATGCAGGCCTGTTCGAGCGAGCCGGGCGGTGCGTCGAACCCGGTGTGGAGGATCGCGCTGTTGCCCTTGGACGCGCCGTCGAGAATGTCGGCGGCCTTTTCAACGAGCGCGACACGGGCTCCAGCCAGAGCGTAGCGGCGGGCGAGCGCGCAGCCGATGACGCCAGCGCCGATGATCGCGACGTCGTAGGGGCCGGGTTCTGGCATTGGCGCCTCCGATTGACGGCGCAGCCATGCCCGAGGTGCGGGCAATTGCTGCGCAGCTATGCGTTTTCCATGCCCCAGAAGCGGCTAGGTGGTTGACACCCCTTGGGCTGCGTTCCTCTATTGCCCGGGCCGACGTGGCGTTGGCAAGGACGGGGCATGCCTCCGGCGGCGGTATTTTCCGCAAGAAGAAGAGCGTGGCATGCTGTCGGGCTTGGCGCGCCACGGGGGAGCCGGGGACTTGGAAGGGGCATTGCGAGTGCGGTGGAGTACGGGACAGGCGGAGGCCGGATGGCACCTGCGCTGAAGGCTTATGTGCGCGTCATCGACCGGGTCTCCGACTATGTCGGCCTGATCGCGATGTACCTGATCTTCCTGATGATTGCGGTTCTGATCAGCGATGCCGTATCTGACAACGTGTTCGATTACCCGATCCACTGGGGGGTGGAGCTGACGCAGTTCACACTGGCGGCCTACTACTTCATGGGTGGAGCGCGGACCTTGAAGAACGGCAATCACGTTCGGATGGACCTATTCTATGACTACCTGACGGATGCGGGAAAGGCACGGCTCGACGCGGTGACGATCCTGTGCCTGATTTTCTACCTGCTGGTCCTGCTTTTCGGCTCGGTCTCCTCGCTCGGTTACGCGATCGAGACCGGGGAGCGGCGATTTTCGATGTGGAACCCGTCGATGATCCCAATCAAGGCACTGATGGCGGGATGCATCGTGCTGATGCTGCTGCAGTCGTTCTCGGAACTGATCAAGCACATCGCGACCTTGCGGGGCGAGGCGATCGCCGATGGATGAAACTGTCGCGCTTCTGATGTTTGCCTCGATGATGGTGCTGCTGCTGACCGGGCAGCGGGTGTTCGCGGCCATCGGGTTTGTCGCGTCCGGTATGGTTCTGATGCTCTACGGGACGGGCGGGATCGAGATCCCGTTCAGCCAGGCCTTCAAGCTGTTCAACTGGTTCCCGATGCTGACGCTGCCCCTGTTCATCTACATGGGCTACATCCTTTCGGAGAGCGGGATCGCCGAGGATCTCTACCGGATGCTGCACGTCTGGTTCGGGCGGGTGCGCGGCGGTCTCGCGATCGGGACGATTTTCCTGATGGTCATCATTTCGGCGATGAACGGGTTGTCTGTCGCGGGTATGGCGATCGGGGCGACGATTGCGCTGCCCGAGATGCTGCGGCGAGGCTACGACAAGATCCTGATAACGGGGGTGGTACAAGGGGGGTCATCGCTTGGCATCCTTGTGCCGCCCTCGGTTGTCCTGGTGCTCTACGGGATGATCGCGCGCGAGCCGGTGAGCCAGCTGTGGCTGGCGGGCGTCATGCCGGGGCTACTGATGGCCGCGATGTTCACCCTCTATATCTGGGTGCGGTGCCGGATGCAGCCGAGCCTTGCCCCGGTGGTCGACGACGCGGATCTGAACATGCCGCTTGGGGAAAAGCTGGCGTTGCTGCGCGCCGGCATCCTGCCGTTTCTCATCTTCTTCTTCATGACCGGGCTCTTCGTGATGGGCGTCACGAGCCTTGTGGAATCGGCGGCCGTTGGGGCGACAGCGGCGACGCTGGCAGCGCTCTTGAAGGGCCGCCTGACGTGGCGGGTGCTGCACGAGACCGCGTCGAAAACGCTCGGGATTTCGTGCATGTTCCTGTGGCTCATCCTGGCGGCGCTGGCCTTCGGGGCGGTCTTCGACGGGCTGGGCGCCGTGCGCGCCATCGAAACCCTCTTCATCACCCAGTGGGATCTCGGCCCATGGCAGGTCATCATCATGATGCAGCTCAGCTTCATCCTGATGGGGATGTTTCTGGACGATACCGCGATGCTGGTGATCGTGGCGCCCCTCTATGTGCCGCTTGTCGGGATGCTTGATCTGGGGTTCGAGAACCAGCTGATCTGGTTTGGCATCCTCTACACAATGACATGCCAGATCGCGTACATAACGCCGCCCTTCGGCTACAATCTCTTCCTGATGCGCAGTCTTGCGCCACCCGAGATCAAGCTCCTGGATATCTACCGCTCGATCTGGCCCTTCGTGCTGATGATGGCGGCGACGATCGCGCTGGTGATGACCTTCCCGCAGATCGCTTTGTGGTTGCCTGAAACGCTCAATGTACGGTGACGCAAGAACTGAGGTAGCATGCGAGCATAAAGGCCCGTGAGAGGCCGTTTTAGTTCAACAGAGGAGACGCTCATGTCTGAGTCCAAGAAACCCCTTTCGCCGTCCGGCAAGATCCTGGCATCGCGCCGTGATTTCATGAAGAAAGCCGGCTTCGGCACTGCGGCGGCAGCCACGGGCGTGCTGGCGGCTCCCGCCATCGTCAAGGCGCAGGCCCCGATCCGCTGGCGGCTTCAGACGTATTCGGGCGCGCCGCTCGGAGCGCACGTGATCAAGCCGCAGGTCGACGCGTTCAATGCGGCCGCGAACGGCGAGATGGAGATCGAGCTCTATTACGCCGACCAGCTCGTGCCGACGGGTGAGCTCTTCCGTGCGTTGCAGAACGGCACACTTGATGCGGTGCAGTCCGACGAGGCGACGATGGCCTCGCCCGTCGACATCTCCGTCTTCGGCGGCTACTTCCCGTTCGCCACGCGCTACTCGCTCGATGTGGCGTCGATGTTCACGTACTGGGGGCTCGGCGACATCTGGAACGAGGCCTACTCCGAGGTGGAGAACGTCACGTGGCTGTCCTCGGGCGCCTGGGATCCGCTCCACATCTTCACCGTCGACAAGCCGATCCGCTCGCTCGACGACATGCGCGGACTGCGCGTCTTCGGCGTGCCCACCGCGGGACGGTTCCTCAGCCGCTACGGCCTGATCCCCGTCACCGTGCCCTGGGACGACGTGGAAGTGGCGATGCGCACGGGCGAGCTCGACGGAGTGGCATGGTGCGGTTTCACTGAAGCCTACGAGGTCGGCTGGGCCGACGTGTGCAACTACGCGCTGACGAACTCGGTTACTGGTGCGTGGTTCGGCTCGTACTTCGCCAACAGCGAGAGCTGGAACAACGTGCCGCCGCACCTCCAGCAGCTCTATCGTTCCACCATAGACCAGTCGCACTACTACCGGGCTGTCTGGTACTGGGGCGGCGAAGCACTCCTGCGGACCACGGGCGAGAAAATGGAGCTTACGTCGATTCCGGCAGAGGAGTGGGCGACGGTCGTCTCCGACTCTTCCGAGTTCTGGGACGAGATCGCGGCCTCCTCCGATCGCGCCGGTCGAGTCGTCGACATCTTCAAGCAGTACGCCGCCGCGCAAGAGGCCGCCGGCTACCCGTACCGCTAAAGCCACCGGCGGGGCTCTGCACGGGCCCCGCCATCCTTCCCCGAATTTTCGTACGAAAATTCGCCGCTGCTCCACCGCTGCGAAAGAGACCCGATGCCAGCCAATCTCACATTCGACGCACTCAAGGAGGCCGTCGCCCGGGGCGAGATCGACACCGTTCTCACCTGTCTCGTCGACATGCAGGGCCGCCTTATGGGCAAGCGCTTTCATGCCGCGCATTTCATCGACAGCGGCTACGATGAAACCCACGGCTGCGACTACCTACTTGCCACGGACATCGAGATGTACACCGTCCCGGGCTACAAGGCGTCCTCGTGGGAGGCCGGATACGGCGACTACGTCCACAAGCCCGATCTCTCCACCCTCCGACGCGTGCCGTGGATGCCGGGCACAGCCATGGTGATGTGCGACGTGCTCGACCACCACACCCATGCGGACGTCTCCCACTCCCCGCGCGCCGTCCTCAAGCGCCAGATCGCCCGGGCACGGGCCATGGGCTTCGAGCCGATGATGGCCACCGAGCTGGAGTTCTTCCTTTTCCAGAAGCCCTTCGACCAGCTCTGGGACGAAGGTTATCGCGATCTGCAGACGCTCGGCCGCTACAACCTCGACTACGCCATCATGGGCACCTCCAAGGAAGAAGGCGTTATGCGCGCCATCCGCAACGGGCTCTATGGTGCAGGGGTGCCGGTCGAGAATTCCAAGGGCGAGGCTGAAGCCGGCCAGGAAGAGATCAACGTCAAGTATTCCGACGCGCTCGACACCGCGGACATGCACGCCATCGTCAAGAACGCGTGCAAGGAGATCGCCCACCAGCACGGACATGGCCTGACGTTCATGGCGAAATACGCGACCGACAAGGCGGGCTCTTCTTCCCATATCCACCAGTCGCTCTGGCAGGACGGCGCGCCTGCGTTCCTCGACGCCAGCGCAGAGCACGGAATGTCGGAGACCATGCGCCACTACATCGCCGGGCTGCTCGCACACGCGTCCGAAGTGACATACTTCCTCGCGCCCTACGTGAACTCCTACAAGCGGTTCTGCGTCGGCATGTTCGCCCCCACCAAGGCCGTCTGGTCCACCGACAACCGTACGGCGGGCTACCGGATCTGCGGCCCGGAGACGAAAGGCATCCGTGTCGAATGTCGCGTCGGCGGGGCGGATCTCAACCCGCATCTGGCCCTCGCCGCCCAGCTTGCCGCCGGGCTCGACGGGATCGAGCGCAAGCTGGAGCTGGAGCCCGAAATCCGCGGCGACCTCTACGAGACAGAGGCCCGGGAAATCCCGAAATCCCTGCGCGACGCCGCCGCCGCGATGCACGGCTCGGAGATGCTGCGCACGGCGATGGGTGACGAGGTGGTTGACCATTACCACAACGCGGCGCAATGGGAGATTGCCGAGCTCGACCGGATCGTCACCGACTGGGAGGTCAAGCGCGGCTTCGAACGCGCCTGAACCGAGAGCCACCCATGACCACGATCCAGTGCATCTCCCCCATCGACGGGAGTGTCTATGCCGAGCGCCAAGCGCTTGGACCCGAAGACGCGGCGCGCGCAGCGCGCCGCGCCCGGAACGCCCAGCGCAGCTGGGCGGAAACCCCGCTCGAAGAGCGCGTTGCCCGTGTTTCCGCCGGGATCAAGGCGCTCGATGACGAGGCCGAACGCATCGTCGAGGAACTCGCCTGGCAGATGGGCCGCCCGACCCGCTACAGCGGCGAGTTCGGCGGCATCCACGAGCGCACCGGCTACATGGCCGGCATCGCCGCACAGGCCCTGGCCCCGACCATCGTTGAAAGCTCTGGTGCCTTCGAACGGCGGATCGAGCGCGCGCCCCAGGGCGTCGTCTTCGTCATCGCACCGTGGAACTACCCCTACATGACGGCGATCAACACGATCGTGCCTGCCCTCATCGCAGGCAACGCGGTGGTGCTGAAGCACGCCAGCCAGACCCTGCTGGTGGGTGAGCGGCTGGCCGATGCCCTCCACAAGGGCGGCGTGCCGGAGGACGTCTTCCAGAACATCGTGCTCGACCACAAAGGGACCGAGACTCTCATCGCCGACCGCGCCTTCGACTTTGTGAACTTTACCGGCTCCGTCGGCGGCGGGCGTGCCATCGAGCGCGCGGCGGCGGGCACCTTCACCGCGCTTGGGCTGGAGCTCGGCGGCAAGGACCCTGCCTACGTGATGGAAGACGCCGATCTCGACTGGGCCATCGATACGCTGATGGACGGCGCGATGTTCAATGCCGGGCAGTGCTGCTGCGGTATCGAGCGCGTCTATGTCCACCGTTCGCACTACGATCGCTTTGTCGAGGGCGCTGTCGACTGGGTCAACAAGCTCGTTCTGGGCAGCCCGCTCGATGCCGACACGACCCTCGGCCCCATGGCCCATGCCCGCTTCGCCAGGACGGTGCGCGAGCAGACGGGCGAGGCAGTTGCCGCCGGCGCCACGCCCCTGATCGAGACGCGGAACTTCGCGGCGGACGATGGCGGCGCCTACCTGATGCCGCAGGTCCTGACAAACGTGACCCACGACATGCGCGTGATGCGCGAGGAGAGCTTTGGCCCGGTTGTCGGCATCATGCCCGTCGACAGCGACGACGAGGCGCTCGACCTGATGAACGACAGCGACTACGGCCTCACCGCCTCGCTCTGGACGTCCGACCCGGACCGCGCATTGTCGCTCGGTCGCAAGGTGGAAACGGGCACCGTCTTCCTGAACCGCGCCGATTACGTCGACCCTGCCATCTGCTGGACGGGATGCAAGGACACCGGGCGGGGCGGCGCGATGTCCGACATCGGCTACCAGAACCTCACGCGCCCGCGCTCGTACCACCTCAGAAAGGCCAAATCATGAGCTTCACCGCCAACTGGTCCTACCCCACGGCCATCCGCTTTGGCGCGGGCCGGATCACGGAGCTTCCGGGGGCCTGCGCCGAGGCCGGGATCACGCGGCCCCTGCTCGTCACCGACCGTGGGCTTGCGGCCCTGCCGATCACCGCGCAGGCTCTCGACATCCTGGACGCCGCAGGCCTCGGGCGCGCGATCTTTGCCCAGGTCGATCCGAACCCGTCGGAGCTCAACCTTGCTGCCGGGATCAAGGCCTACGCCGATGGCGGGCACGACGGGGTGATCGCCTTCGGCGGCGGCTCCGGGCTGGACCTCGGCAAGATGGTCGCTTTCATGGCCGGCCAGACGCGCCCTGTCTGGGATTTCGAGGATATCGGCGACTGGTGGACGCGTGCGGATGCCGATGCCATCGCGCCGATCGTCGCCGTGCCGACGACGGCGGGCACCGGCTCGGAAGTGGGGCGTGCCAGCGTCCTGACCAATTCGGACACCCACGTGAAGAAGATCATCTTTCATCCGAAGGTGCTGCCGACGGTCGTCATCGCGGATCCGGAGCTGACGGTCGGGATGCCAGCCGCAATCACCGCAGGCACGGGGATGGACGCCTTCGCCCATTGCCTCGAGGCCTATTGCTCGCCGCATTACCACCCGATGTCGCAGGGCATCGCACTGGAGGGGCTGCGCCTCGTCAACACGTACCTCCCCCGCGCCTATCGCGACGGGACGGACATCGAGGCCCGCGCGCACATGATGTCTGCCGCGGCGATGGGGGCGGTCGCGTTCCAGAAGGGTCTTGGCGCCATCCACGCGCTCTCGCACCCGGTCGGCGCGGTTTACAATACGCATCACGGCACCACGAATGCTGCGGTGATGCTGCCGGTGCTGCGGTTCAACCGCCCGGCCGTGGAAGGCCGCCTGGCCAAAGCGGCGGCCTACCTTGGGATCGAAGGCGGCTACGAGGGCTTCTGCGCCCGCGTCGAGGCGCTCAACGCCGAGTTCGGTATCCCGCAAGGGCTGGCCGCGATGGGCGTGGAGGCCACGCGCCTCGACGACCTGACGGCAATGGCCCTCGACGATCCGAGCACAGGCGGCAACCCGATCCCGATGACGGCGCAAAACACCCGCCAGCTCTTCGACGCCGCGATGTAACGCGCGCGCCGTCTGGCAACAGGCGCCACGCCACGGGCTCTCACGCCGCCACGGCGTCCTTTGCGAGCTCCCCGGATCCGCGCGGCGGGTGACGTGTCAGGCGCGGCCCGATCGTTCGAGCGCGTGAAAGATGTGGGTAAAGGTGGCCGCGCCGATCACCGGGATCAGCAGGTTCACCAGCGGGATCGAGAGTGGCATCGCCATGAGGGTCCCCGCCAGCCAGATCGTCGGCATGTGGCGCTTGCGCGCGGCGATGGCCCCTTCGCGACCAAGCCGCCGCATCGCGACGAGCTGGAAATACTCGCGCCCCAGCAGGAAGCCGTTCACGGCCCAGAAGAGGAGCGGCGCAAACGGACCCACGAAGAAATAGAGGATGAGCGCCACAAGGTTCACGCCCACGATCACGCCGAGAAAGCTCAGCGTGTCGCGCGCCTGATCCCGGATCGGGACCGGCGTGACCTGCGGAAGATGCGGATAGTAGCGCGCCTCGACGGCCGCTGCGACGTCTTCGAGGAAAACGCCGGTGAACGCCGAAGCCACCGGCACCATCAGAAAGACCGACAGGACGATCATCAGCAGGATGAACCCGGCCGATGCAACATCGTCGATCCACGACACTTCGCCCACCAGCGGCAGCGAGAACGTATCGGGGAGCAGCCAGTCGATCCCGACGAGAAAGATCCCCGTGATCGCCACCAACAGGCCCAGCGTCAGCCCGACGCCAAGCAACAGAACGCGCAGGAAGCGGCGATCCGAGGCTTGCGCCAGGGCACGGCCGAAGGCGGCAAAGATCACGCTTCGACCCACGTTGTGATGGCATCGAGATCCGGGCGCGGGCGCTCAGGCGGCGCGGCTGTCTCTGTCCCGATATGGATGAAGCCCGCGAGCTTTTCTCCCGTGCCGAGCCCGAGACTGCCCTCGACGAACGTGCGGTCATGCGCGGCCCAGCCCGTGAGCCAATTCGCGCCCCAGCCCGCTGCAAGGGCCGCCATCAGGAGGCCGTAACAGGCGGCGCCGGCGGACATTTCCTGCTCGGCCAGAGGGATCTTGTCGGACGGCCTGGGGCTCGAGACGACGGCCACGGCAAGATGCGCATCGGCGAACTGGCGCTGCATCTTGGCGATCTTCTCTTCCTCGATGCCCAGACGGTGTCCGTGCGGGCCCACGGCCTCGGCCAGCCGCTCGAGCGCGTTGCGCTCCAGTACGAGGAAGCGCCAGGGTTCGAGCTTGCCATGATCAGGCGTGCGGGCGGCGATCTCGAGAAGGGGGCGCAGCGCCTCCCGATCCGGGACCGGTGTCGTAAGCGTCTTGGCCGGGCGCGAGCGACGGGCGCGCAGAAACGCGATGGTTTCGGGCGATGGCGTTGGCATGGGCTCCTCCTCGGCGCAGATCTAGAGGGATGCGGCCCGAAAATGAAGGGATTGGGCAGCACCAAAAGCCTGGATCGTGCCATTTGAGAGCCGAATGCGGCTCTCAAGCGGCAGTTTCAGCCACGATCCTCTCGATTTCGTCGAGCGTCTCGTCGAGCATTGCATCAAACCGCGGGCCGGGTTGCCGCGCCATGAGCGTGTCGGCCGTGGGATCGGGGGCACGCACAGGGGCGCCCGTCAGCTCCTCGATGACGGCGTGGCCGCAGAACGGCACGTGCGCTTCCGAATAACCGCCTTCGTGGACGAGCACGAGCTTGCCGCCGCACAACGCCTCCGCCGCGCTGCGCGCCCGGGCAGTGAGGGCACCGAACGTCCCGGCGGTGGCCATCGTCGCCGAGAGGGGGTCGAACGCAGAGGCGTCGAAGCCGCACGCGATGACGAGAGCCTCGGGGCGAAACGCCTCGAGCGCCGGAGCGACGAGGCGATCCCAGGCCTTGAGAAACCCGCTGTGGCCCGTGCCCGGGGGTAGCGGGATGTTGAGATTTGCCCCAAGCCCGGCGCCCTCCCCACGCGCCGTTGCAGCGCCGGTGTCGAGCGGAAAGTTCCGCTCCTGGTGAAGCGAGATCGTGAGCGTATCGGCCCGGTCGTAGTAGATCGCCTCCGTCCCGTTACCGTGGTGGACATCCCAATCGACGATGGCGATCCGCTGCGCGAGGCCCTCTGCCCGTGCGGCTTCGACGGCAATCGCAACGTTGGCCAGAAGGCAGAAGCCCATCGGCTGGCTCGGCAGGCAGTGGTGACCCGGCGGTCGGCTCAGCGCGTAGGCATTGCGCGCGTCCCCCGTCAACACGGCGCGGAGGGCCGCCTTTGCAAGGCCGGCGGAGATCGCCGCGATCTCGTAGCCGCCAGCGCCGAAGGGCGCGCGCGGCCCGATCTCGCCGCCGCCGTGATCGGAGAGAGACTGGAACCGGTCGAGGTAGCTTTCGGGGTGAATCCGCTCGAGATCCGCACGGGTCGCGGGGTCCGCGCCCTGCAGCGCGAGGTGCCCTGCCATTCCGCTGACATGGAGCAGGTTGAGGAAGCGGCGCTTGGTCTCGGGGCTTTCGGGCAGCCCGGCACCGGGCTGGACGAGGCCGCCGACAGGCAGGGTCAGGGCGTATTGGCCACCGTGGTGCCAAAAACAGCGTTCATCCCAGAAAAAGCCAGTTGTCATGCGGGTGTCCTGATGCGGGCGAAGGGGGTTTGGTTGCGGGTCACAGAGGTATTTGGACCAAGATGAAGGGCGGGGTTGTGAGCCGGGCGGGGGGCGGCACGTCTGGCGGTGGCGGCGCCGGAGCGCGGGCATCGGAGCGCGCGCATGGCGGGCGACGGGGCGCGTTGCCGGTGGGAGCGCGGTGCCCGGGTTCAGGTTGGAAGAGGGCTGATGCGATTGACATGGCCCATCTTGCGGCCGGGGCGGGCCTCGGCCTTGCCGTAGAGATGGATCGCGGTGTTGCGTGCGCCGGCGAGATCCGGAAGGCGCGCGATGTCTTCGCCGATGAGGTTCTCCATCGTGACGTTTGCGTGTCTCTGGCCGTCGCCGAGGGGGTGGCCGGTGATCGCGCGGATATGCTGTTCGAACTGGTCGATGGCGGTGCCGTTTTGCGTCCAGTGTCCCGAGTTGTGCACGCGCGGGGCGATTTCATTGACGATCAGGCCCCGGGGCGCGTCGAAGAGCTCCACGCCCATGACCCCGGTGTAGTCGAGGGCCGTGACGATGCGGCCTGCGAGGAGGACGGCATCCGTCCGCTGGGCCGAGGAAAGCGTGGCGGGCACGGTGGTTGTGCGCAGGATACCGTCTTCGTGGACATTTTCCCCCGGATCATAGGCGGCGACATCGCCGTGCACGCTGCGCGCCACGATCACGGAGAGCTCGCGCCGGAAGGGCACATACCCTTCGAGGATCGCCGGGGCGCCGTTCATCGCGGCCAGCGCGGCGGGCGCATCCGCCGGGGACGCGATGCGAGCCTGCCCTTTTCCATCGTAACCGAAGCGGCGGGTCTTGAGGATGGCGGGGGTGCCGATCTCGGCCAGGGCGGTGTCGAGGCCGGTGGCATCGTCCACGGCGGCAAAGGGTGCTGTCTGCAGACCGAGGTTCGACAGGAACTGCTTTTCATCGAGCCGGTCCTGACTGGTGGCCAGGGCGGTACGACCCGGGCGGATCGGGCTATGCGCCTCGATCAGGTCGAGCGCCGCGGTCGGGACGTTCTCGAACTCGTAGGTTACCACATCGACGGCGCGGGCGAAGGCCGTGAGGGCCTGCGTGTCGTCGTAGGGGGCCTGGGTTACGGCGTGCGCGACGTCAGCGGCGGGCGCGGCGCCGGGCTCGTAGATGTGGCAGCGATATCCGAGGCGCGCGGCCGCGACGGAGAGCATCCGGCCGAGTTGCCCGCCCCCGAGGATACCGATGGTGGACCCTGTGGGAAGGGGTGCGTCAGTCATCGATCGGTGTTTCCGGAATGGAGGCGGAGAGCGCGGCGCGCCACGCGTCGAGCCGTTCGGCAAGCGCAGGGTCGTCGTTGGCGAGGATCGCGGCGGCCATCAGGCCGGCATTGGCCGCGCCCGCCGCACCGATCGCCATGGTGGCGACGGGAAACCCGCGCGGCATCTGGACGATGGAATAGAGCGAGTCGACCCCGTGGAGCGCCTTGGTCTGCACCGGGACGCCGATGACCGGCACGCGGGTCTTGGAGGCGACCATTCCGGGCAGGTGGGCGGCGCCGCCGGCACCTGCGACAATCGCTTTCAGCCCGCGCGCGGCGGCCTCTGTCCCGTAGGTCCAGAGCCTGTCAGGTGTCCGGTGGGCGGAAACGATGCGGGCCTCGTAGGGCACGGCAAGCGCGTCGAGGATGTCAGCGGCTTCGCGCAGGGTCGGCCAGTCGGACTGGCTGCCCATGATGATCCCCACCTGTATGGTCATTGCTCCGGCCCCCGTGACGCGTGCCGCACCATAGCGGGACGGATCGGGGGGGCAAGATGGCGCGGCAACTGGCCTTGCGGAGAGGTGGTGCGACGTGGCCTGAGCGAAGCGCCCACGCTTTGGCGCTGCGCGGTTGGCGCTGGGGGGGGGCGGCGTGGGTCGGTCAGAGGTCAGGCCGGTGAGGAACAGGCGCGGCCTGCTTCAGTGGTGGTGTGCCGGGCCGAAGCGCGAGTCTCGGGCGCCCGGATCAGCGCGACGACGGCGTCAGGCGATGATATCGGGGTTCAGCTCATCTTCGATGAAGCGGATCTGATCCTTCAGCCTCAGCTTTTGCTTCTTCAACCGCCTGATCGTGAACATGTCACCCGTGCCCTTCTCTTCAAGCGCCCGGATTGCATCGTCGAGATCGCGATGTTCGCGGTCGAGCACCTGCAGGCGCAGGCGCAGGACTTCCTGATGATCCATCTCGTGGGGCGGGTTCAAAGAGTTGCTCCGAGGTTGTGCAGCACCGGGTATATAGAGAAGCCCGGGGGCCGCGCAAAGCCGCATCTTGCGGGATCGCGCGCCAAACCCCATATTTCCGGGAACGGGCGGCCGTTGCGGCGCCCGGAACTTGCATGGTCGCTTATCGAAGGACGTGCCGAATGACGAAACTGACCCTTGGGTCGCACCCGTTCCTGCTGGGGTTCGACCAACTGGAGCGCCTCGTGGAGCGGACTGCCAAGTCCGGCAACGAAGGTTACCCCCCCTACAACATCGAACAGGCCAACGAGAACCATTACCGGATCACGTTGGCCGTGGCCGGATTCGCGGAAGGCGACCTCGCCATCACGGTCGAGGATCGGCAATTGGTGATCCGCGGACGGCAGCATGATGAAGGCTCGGAGCGGGTCTACCTGCACCGCGGGATCGCCGCGCGCCAGTTCCAGCGTAGCTTCGTGCTCGCCGATGGCGTGGATGTATCCGGCGCAACGCTGGAGAACGGATTGCTCCATGTTGATCTGAAGCGGTCAGCACCGGAGAGCATTGTCCAGACGATCAAGATCGGGCGTACGGATCAGTAGATCCGGGCAGAACAGCACAACAGGAGTCAGTGATGAATACGAAGGTAGAAACGAACGTTAGCAAGGCCGATTCAGCACGCGGGATCGTTTACGTGCGTCCTGTGTCGGTTGATGACTTACCCGATGAAGTACGCACGAAGGTACCCGGGATGGACGCGCTCTATGCTGTGCATTCCGAAGACGGCGCGCGCCTTGCGCTGGTCAAGAACAGAGAGCTGGCTTTTGTGCTGGCGCGCCAGAACGATCTGGCACCGGTGTCTGTCCACTAGGCACGGGCCTGTCCGGGCGCGTCGGGACACCGTTTCTGAGCGGGCCGTGCGCTGAGGCGGCCCGATCAAAGCCAAGAGGAATGTCCGAAAGCCCCCGCCATGCGGGGGCTTTTTTGGTACGTGCCGAGCGGGGAGATGTGCGTTGCCCATCAAGGCGGAGTTCGGCGCAGACGTTGGCACGTCCTGCGCGCCGGTCAGACCGGCAGCATAGTCCAGGTCTGGTACGCAAGACCGGCCATTGCGGCGCCGCCCAGCGACAGGGCGATATAGAGGCCAAAGACCTTGGGCTTGACCAGCGCCCAGACCGCGACTGCCGCCGGGATGGAGGTCACTCCCCCGGCGATCAGGAAGGCCATGCCAGCGCCGGGCTGCATTCCCTGTTCGATCAAGCCGCCGACCAGGGGCAGTGCGGCGTATCCGTTGAGATAGGCCGGTACACCGATGATCGTGCCCAAAAGGATGGGGCTGAGGCCCTCGCCCCCGAGAAACGCGGTGATGTCCTCTGCGGGGATATAGGCGAGCATCAGGCTTTCGAGCAGGAACGCCAGCAGAAGCCATTTGGTGAGAAAGCCCGTTGTCTTGATTGCCTCGGTGGCGAACTTCGTCCGGCGCTGCGGCTCGTCCCAGAAGCGCCAGACCACGGGCTTTGGCGCACGCACCTTGGCGGCGCCGCAACCGCCGTTGCCGATCTCGGGCCGCAACGGGTTCGCCAGCGCGCCAGCGCCCGCCAACGCATGGACTACGAAACCTCCCGCAAGACCGAGACCGATGGCAACAAGCGTCTTGGCAAGCGCAAACTCGAAACCAAGAACGCCGACCGTGAGCAGGAACATCGACGGATCCATCAAGGGAGACGCCAGCCAGAACGCCATCACGGCAGAGAGCGGCACCCCCATCGTCAGCAGCGCCGCGATGAGCGGGATCACCCCGCAGGAACAGAAGGGAGAGAGCCCGCCAGCGAGGGCCGCCAGCGTGATGATCAGAACGGGCGACCCGGTGAACGCCTTGGCGATGAGATTGTCTGCACCGGTCGCCGTCGCCCAGGCCGCGATGGTAATGGACGCGATCAGATAGGGAGCCGTGTGGAGCAGTGCCGATCCGGCAAAGACCGAGCTGTCGACCGCTTGCGCCGGAGAGATCAGCGCTATCCCGACGAGCAGAAGGACAGACGCCAGCCAGACACGGTTCTCGCGCACAAACGGCGCGATGCGCGCCGCGCCGGATGGGGAAGTGGAGATGTCGGCCATGTTTCAGTGTCCTGGATAGGGGTGGGTGGCGCGTGGCCTCAGGCGGCCGGGCTCTGTTCCAGCATCTCGATGCCGGTACAGCATTCCTCCGTCAGGAATGCGGTGAGCCTGCGCATGGCGACGAAATCGGCGCGGTTGATCACTTCGCGCCCGTTACGCTCCTGCACGATGAGGTTTGCGTCCTTCAGGGCGCGCAGGTGATGTGCCTGCGTCGAGGCGGCGAACCCGAGGTGTTCGGAGATCTGGCCGACGGTCAGCCCCGGCGCGCCTGCGCGAACAAGGAGACGGAAGATCGAAAGGCGCGCGTCGTGGCCAAGCGCAGCCAGCGCCCGCACATGGGCCTCATGTTCAGGTCGGGAGGAATCGCCAAGGGGGTATGCCATAAAGCGATATAACCGGATTTCTAGTTATCTAGCAACAAGAAAAAGGCCGGGCACCCCGCCCGGCCCTTTATGCATACGGGATCAGGCGGCGACGAGGCCCATTTGCTCGAGCTTCAGCAGGACCTGCTGGGCGCAATAATCGACATCGACGGTCTCGGTATCCAGCCGCAACTCGGGGGCCTCGGGCATGTCGTAGGGATCGGAAATCCCGGTAAACTCCTTGATCTTGCCTTCGCGCGCGAGCTTGTAGAGGCCCTTCCGGTCCCGCCGCTCACACTCCTCGATGGACGTCGCAACGTGGACTTCGACGAACGCGCCGTACTGCTCGATCTCCTGGCGCACCTGCACACGCGTCGTGGCGTAGGGCGCGATCGGGGCACAGATGGCGATGCCACGGTTCTTGGTGATCTCGGAGGCAACGTAGCCGATCCGCAGGATGTTGAGGTCGCGGTGCTCCTTGGAGAACCCAAGCTCGGAGCTGAGGTTCTTGCGAACAACGTCGCCGTCGAGCAGCGTCACGGGGCGCCCCCCCATCTCCATCAGCTTGACCATGAGCGCATTGGCGATGGTCGACTTGCCCGAGCCCGAGAAACCGGTGAAGAACACCGTGAAGCCCTGATCGGAGCGCGGCGGCTTGGAGCGGCGCAACTCCTCGACCACATCCGGAAACGAGAACCAATCCGGGATATCGAGCCCTTCCTGCAAGCGTCGGCGTAGCTCGGTACCGGAAATGTTCAGCACCGTCGCGCCGTCCGCCACTTCGTCCGCCGGCTGGTATTCGGCCCGTTCCTGCACGTAGACCATGTGCTTGAAAGGCACCATCTCGACGCCGATCTCGTCCTCATACTGCCGAAAGAGGTCCTGGGCGTCATAGGGGCCGTAAAAATCCTCCCCGGCGGAGTTCTTGCCGGGGCCCGCATGGTCACGACCGACGATGAAATGCGTCACGCCATGGTTCTTGCGGATGAGCCCGTGCCAGACAGCCTCGCGCGGGCCAGCCATGCGCATCGCGATGTTGAGAAGGCTCATCGTGGTGGTAGCCGACGGGTACTGATCCAGCACCGCCTCGTAGCAACGCACGCGGGTGAAGTGATCGATGTCACCGGGTTTCGTCATGCCAACGACGGGATGGATCAGAAGGTTCGCCTGGCTCTCCTTGGCGGCGCGGAATGTCAGCTCCTGATGCGCGCGGTGCAGGGGGTTGCGTGTCTGGAAGGCAACGATCTTGCGCCAGCCAAGCTTGCGGAAATACGCGCGCAGCTCGTTGGGCGTGTCGCGGCGCGCGCGGAAATCGTAGTGGACGGGCGGCTGCAGCCCGGTGATCTGCCCGCCAAGATAAACCGGCCCGGCAATGTTGTGCAGATAGTTCACCGCAGGGTGCGCGCTGTCATCGGCGCCAAAGACCTTCTCGGCTTCGTGCGCCTTGTTGGGCACCCACTTGTCGGAGACGGACAGGATCGCGAGGATCACACCCTCGGGATCGCGGAGCGCAATGTCCTGGCCGGGTTCAACCAGGCCGGCAAACTTCTCCGACACATCGAGCGTGATCGGGATCGGCCAGAGCGATCCGTCGGTCAGGCGCATCGTGTCGACAACGCTGTTGTAATCCGCTTCGGAGAGGAACCCCTTGAGCGGGTTGAAGCCGCCGTTCATCAGCAGCTCCAGATCGCACAGCTGACGGGCGCTCAGATCCCAGCTCGGCAGGTCGGCTGCCTCGTTCTTCAGTTTCTGCGCGCTGTCGTACGACACGAAGAGTTCCGGGATCGGCGTGAGATTTTGCTGCATGGGGGAGGTCCTTGATCGTGATGTGAGGGTCGCGCGCGCATCGCCGGTCAGTTCGGCGTGCAGCGCGTGATATTCGGCCCGTTTGCGGGTGAGGAAACGGTCAATGAGGCGCGCCTTCTCGGCGGCGCCGCGCGGGGTGAGGGCATAGGCAAAGCGCTGGCGACGGTCGGGCCCGTCGCGGTGGACAACTTCGACCAGACCCGACCCTGTCACACTCCGTAAGAGCCCGTTGAGGCGCCCCAGGCTGATCCCGAGCGCTTCCGCAGTGGCACGCTGGGATGCCTTGGGCGCGGCATCGAGCTGACGCAGAAGCCTGAACAGCAGGTCTTCGTCGGGCAGCGAAGTGGGATCGGTGTCGGGGATTGGCACGGCTACGCGAGATATTTGTTCACGCGTGAACACATGTCATGGCACAGCCGGAAAGGGAAGATGTTTGTTCAGCGCTGAACAAACTTTTTCGCCGGTGGGCTCGGCCCTCACATGAGCCCGTTGGCGCCCGCAACAGGCCCCTGCGAGCGACACAAGGAGGCCCGCGACCGCCAGCCGAGTGAGGGCCTCGCGGGCGCTAAGCTGCCTTTTCGCGTGCGCGGCGGATCACAGCGGCGGCAGCGAGCAAGCCGCCGAGGAGCATGGGAAGCGTGGCGGGCAACGGGATGACCTCGGGTTCGGGCGCTGTCTCGAAGAAGGTGGTTCGGCCAATGGCAACTTGGGACAACCCCACCACGGACGCGTTGGGGTCAAAGTAGGAAAGTACCGAATTTTCAAAGGCCTGTCCGAAAGCAGGAGGGCCGATGATCTGGCGATCAAGGCCAGCGCCTACGTCGATCGGAGATCCGATATTGTACCCGAAATCGCCCTCCACTCTCAATTCGTGACGAAAATTACCCGCGTCGTTTTGCGCTTGGGCAGTCCAAACATCGGACTCAGAAAAACTAATCGCCCTTATTTCCTCTGGCGTCGCGCTAATGGGGCCCAGCGGACCTGATATTGCAATGCTCGTGAAGTCCCAAGCATCGAAGTTGGTTGACCCAAACTGCTGGTTGGTCGTAGTCGAGTCGTAGGTCACGGACCCGGTAAAGCGGGTACCGACCTCTACGCCAGCCGCCGCGTAGCGACCTAGCGAGTCGCCGAGGATTTCGGTGATCTCCTGTGAAAAGAAGAACGTGACCGGGCTGGCCGCGGCCACCCCGGCGGACACGCTCGCAACCAGGGAGGCCGCTAGCAGGACGGATTTGAAGGGCATATGTCAGTCCTCAGGAGCTACAATGCTCACCGAGCGTGCGCATATTCCCTGAAGCTACGGGATGCCAGGACCTGCGGCAACTCAATTGTGCCCGCAGATGAAGACCTTACCGGGATCTCCCGGGGATGGGATGCCGGATCACTCGGCGGCAGAGGCCGTGGCGGGCTCTGCTCCGGCCGCTTCCTGCTCGGCCAGGAACTTCTCCGCCTCCAGCGCGGCCATGCAGCCCATGCCCGCGCTCGTCACCGCCTGGCGGTAGATGTGGTCCGTCAGGTCACCCGCCGCGAAGACACCGGGAATGTCCGTCGCCGTCGAGTCCGGTTTGGTGACGACATAGCCGCCATTGTGCGTGCTGAGCTGATCCTTGACCAACTCGGAAGACGGTGCGTGCCCAATCGCCACGAAAAACCCCGCGCACGGGATCTCCGTGATCTCGCCGGTCCTCACGTGCCTGACACGCACGCCCTCGACGCCCGCGGGATTATCCGTCCCGTAGACCTCGTCCACGGCATGGTCCCACACCACCTCGATCTTGGGATGGTTGAGCAGACGGTGCTGCAGGATCTTCTCGGCGCGCAGTGAATCACGCCGGTGCACCAGCGTCACCTTGTCGGCGAAGTTGGTCAGGAACAGCGCCTCTTCGACCGCCGTGTTGCCCCCACCGACGACAACCACCTCGCGACCCCGGTAGAAGAAGCCATCGCAAGTCGCGCAGGCCGAAACGCCAAACCCCTTGAACTTCTCTTCCGACGGCAGGCCGAGCCACTTTGCCTGCGCGCCCGTACACAGGATGACCGTGTCGGCGGTGTAGGTCGTGCCCCCGTCGCCGACGGCCACGAAGGGGCGCTGCGACAAGTCGATCGAGTTGATGTGATCCGAAATGATCTCCGTCCCCACCTCGCGCGCATGCGCCTCCATCCGTACCATCAGGTCGGGGCCCTGCACCGTGGTGTCGCCCGGCCAGTTCTCCACCTCCGTGGTGATCGTCAGCTGACCGCCCGGCTGAATCCCCTGCACAAGCACGGGCTCCAGCATCGCACGCGATGCATATACGGCCGCGGTGTAACCGGCTGGCCCGGACCCGACGATCAGGACCTTGGCGTGACGCGTGGCAGACATGGCGGCTCCTCTCGGCGGATGGGAAGGCTGAGTCGCAGTGATATAGTCGATCCGCAGCGGACACCAAAGACCATGCAGGAAACAAGCACTTTGCAACAATTTATTGCGCTCATGCGAAATAAAGTTGCGCACATAACCGCTTTGACATACCACTTCGCGCGAGGAGACCCATCATGCCCACAAGCAAACTCGACGCGATCGACAGGCACATCCTGGCCGAGTTGCAAGCCGACGGTCGCATGACGAATGTCGAGCTTGCGCGCCGCGTCGGCATCTCCGCGCCGCCCTGCCTGCGCCGCGTCCGCACCCTCGAAGAAGCCGGGTTCATCCGTGGCTATCACGCCGATGTCGATCCCCGGGCCCTCGGCTTCGAGGTCCAGGTTTTTGCCATGGTCGGTCTCGACAACCAGTCCGAAGCCGCGCTCTCGGGCTTCGAGGCACGCTGCCGCGAATGGCCCCTTGTCCGCGAATGCCACATGCTGAACGGCGAGATCGACTTCATTCTGAAATGCGTCGCACCTGACCTCTCGACCTTCCAGAGCTTCCTCACCGAGGAGCTTACTGCCGCAGACCATGTCGCGTCGGTCAAGACCTCTCTGGTGATCCGTGGTGCCAAAGACGATCCCGCCGTCCCCTTCGAAGTCCTCGAAGAACGCCTCAGTCAATCCGCCTGAGCCCAGCCGAACGTCGGCGCCCGCCGCCCCCGGCGCGCCACCGAACGCACGCCGCACCGCGCAAGCGTCGGTACGCAGCGCGGCGTGCCCCTTCATCTTGGCCCAAATACCTCTTCATGCCACCGCCGGTCCGAAACCATGCGGCAGACAACAGCGGCGCGGCCTCAGCCCCGCAAATAGCGAAACGCTGCCGAAGCCATCCATCCCGCCGCAATCGCGATGAAGATCGACATCAGCCCGTAGACGAGCGGCTGCTCGTGCGCGAGCGTGTAGATGAACCGCTCCAGACCCACCTTGCGCACGTCGAGGATGCGTTCGTACTGCGCCAGCACGGCACCTCCCTGCGTCAGGTAGATCTCCGTGAGGTAATCCCCCTCCACGAGGTTGGCCGGAAGGCTGATCGTCGTTGAAAAGAGCGCCTGCTCGGTGAACCGCACCCCGCCCTCCTGGGTCCGGTAGAGCCCCGCGTTCTCCCGAATGCGGATCAAGGCCTCGGTGAAGGTCGGCGTATCCTCCATCGTCGTTGCCGCATCCACAGCCCGGATCGCCCGCGGAACGGTGATCGAATGGCGCAGGTCCTCGGTGGCAGACAGGACCTCCGATAAGGGCCCGGAGGTCGCGACCTTGTAGAGCGTCGGGGCGGCATCGATCTCGACAGCCTCCCGGTTCACCCAGATCCCGGCCACACGCGCCTTCTTGCGCACCGTGACCGGCTCCTGTGGCCCCGAAACGGTGATGATGACCTCTAGGGGCGGCTCAGGGGGCAGCGCCTCCGGCCCCTGCTTGATGGCACCGAACACAACGATCTCCGAGCCATCGAACCGCGCATCGATCGACACCCTGTTCTGGCTGAGATCGGCGACGATCTCCTGTGCGGAGAGGGGCGCGGACCAGAGCGCAAGCGCAAGAAGGAGCCACCGCATCACGAATGCCCCCCGGGTGCGGCCACGGTGAAGAGCTCGGAGGGCATGATCAGCAGATCGAATGCCAGTTTGCCGCAAACACCGAGCACCATGATCGCAAGCAGGATGCGCAATTGCTCCGCTTTGAGCAGGGTCCCGACCTGCGTTCCGATCTGTGCGCCCACGACACCACCGATGAGCAGCAAGAGCGCCAGCAGCATGTCGACGGTGTAGTTCGTGGTCGCGTGCAAAAGCGTGGTAAACGCCGTCACGAAGATAATCTGGAAAAGCGACGTGCCAACGACCACCTTGGTCGGCATCCCGAGCAGGTAGATCATCGCCGGCACCATGATGAAGCCGCCGCCCACACCCATGATCGCCGCCAGTACACCTACGATCAACCCCACGAGCAAAGGCGGGATCACCGAGATATAGAGGCCCGACGTACGAAACCGCATCTTGAACGGCAACGCGTGCACCCAGCCCCGGCTCCGGCGCGGCGCGGCCGGAGCGCCCCCGGCCTTCTCGGAGGCCCGCGCCCGCCGGAGCGCACCGAGCGACTCGACGAACATCAAGGCACCGACCGCCCCGAGAAACAGCACGTAGCAAAGCTTCACGAGCAGATCGACCTGCCCCAGCGCCTTCAGCCAGTTGAAGACAAGCACCCCGAGCCCGGCGCCGACCAGGCCGCCGATCAGGAGCACCGTTCCCATCCTCAGATCGACCGATTTACGCCGAAGATGCGCCAGCACGCCCGAAAACGACGAGGCCACGATCTGATTGGCTTCCGTGGCGACAGCAACGGCCGGCGGAATTCCGATAAAAAACAGAAGCGGCGTCATCAGAAAGCCGCCGCCCACGCCGAACATGCCCGAAAGCACGCCAACCCCGCCGCCAAGTCCGAGCAACAAGAACGCGTTCACAGAGACTTCGGCTATGGGAAGGTAAATCTGCATGTCTCACATAAGCCCGAGCGCCCCCCGGCGGCAACGCTGTAAAGGTCGCGGCGTGCTCTTGCGCAGACAAAACACAGAGCGGTGGCTTTGCTGCTCCGCCAGTACCCGCAACGAGACGCCGATCACCCATACACAGGGCCATCGGCGTGTCGTGCAAACCGGCCTTCGGATCGGGTATGCGGGCTCGATGCCCCGATGCCCGACGCGTAGCGCAATGGCCTGTTTCGCAGGCTGGTGTCCGAGCCGGCCTCCGGCACCACGACGGCCCTGGGCATAAATCTCCGAAGTCGGGCCGCAGATCACGGCCGAGGGCGCACACCGGCGCTGATGGCGCTTCGGCGGATCGTGCCCGCCGTCAGCGTTCCTTGACGTAGGGCTCCCCGCCTGCGCGCGGCGGGATCGCCTTGCCGACAAAGCCTGCCAGAATGATCACCGTCAGGATGTAGGGCAGCGAGTCCATCACCTGCACCGGGATCGTGAAGTCGCCGATATCGATGCTCTGGTAGCGCAAGGCCAGCGCCTGCAGCAGGCCGAAGAGGAAACACGCTCCAAGCGCATACCAAGGCCGCCATTTGGCAAAGATGAGAGCAGCCAGCGCGATGTAGCCCCGCCCGGCTGTCATGTCCTTCACAAAGCCCGCCTGCAGGGCCGTGGCGAGGTAGGCCCCCGCAAGGCCGCAGAGCAGCCCGCAGATGGCCACCGCCGCAAACCGCATCCCGATGACCGAGACCCCTGCCGTATCGACCGCTGCCGGATTCTCGCCCACGGCGCGCAGCCGCAATCCGAAGCGCGTCCGGAAGAGCACCCACCATGTGAGTGGCACCGCCGCAAGCGCCACATAGACGAGGATCGAATGCCCGGAGAGCAGCTCATAGTAGATCGGGCCGAAATAGGGGATGTCCTGCCAGGCCTCGGCAAACGGCAACTCGATGGGCTGGAAGCGCCCACCTCCCATCAAGGACGGCGTGCGCCCGCCTTGCGAAAACCAGCTCTGTGCAATCACGACCGTCAGACCCGCGGCGAGAAAGTTGATCGCCACGCCAGAGATCAGCTGGTTGCCCCGGAACGTGATGGAAGCCAGCCCGTGGATCGCGGACATCAGCATCGACGCCGCAATGCCCGCAAGAAGCCCGACCCAGACCGATCCGGAGACATAGGCAAACGCTCCGGAGGCAAAGGCCGCCATCAGCATCTTGCCCTCAAGCCCGATGTCGAAAATCCCGGCCCGCTCGGAAAAGAGCCCCGCGAGACACGCCAGCAAGAGCGGCGTGGCCAACCTCAGGGACGAGTCGAGTATCTGGACAAGGGTCAGGAAATCCATCAGCCGCGCTCCGTTGCCAGCCTGAAGGCGAAGAATGCGAAGAGCGCGCCGAGCGACGCCTCGATCCAGCGCCGCGCCGATGCGTAGGCGGCGCGAAACGGCCGCGACGACAGGAGCAGTGCCCAAGCGCCGTGGCAGCCGAACGAGATCACCCACGCGCCCGCGACAAAGAGTGCAATCACGAGAGCACCACCGCCCTGTGTTGCGGCGACCGCGTTGATCGCGATCCAGAATACGATAGCCTTGGGGTTGGTGACCTGAAGGGCAACACCGGCGACAAAGTGTTTCCACGCCGGCGCCGGAGCGACCTCGGCGGCCATCGGGGGCGGCGCCGATGACGCAGCCTTGCGGAATGCCCCGTAGGCGAGCCACGCAAGGTAAGCTGCGCCAAGCAAACGGATCCCGCTCATGGCCCAGGCCGCCTGGCTCAGGATCAGGCCAAGCCCAAGCATCGTTCCAAGGTTGAGCACCACGCTCCCGGTGGCAATCCCCGCCGCCGCCGTGAGAGCGCTCGCGCGCCCCTGCCCGAGCCCGATGCCTAAAAGCATCGCCACGGCCGGGCCCGGCGAAGACGCCGCAACCAACAGGATCGCATAGGCGGCTGCAAAGCCGGGCAGGAAAGGCAGAAGATCGGTCATGTTGCGGCGCTCCACACGGGGGGGACGCCCATCTTGGCGTACCACGTTTGCCGCAGCGACCCGATCCTTGCGGTTTTGCCCGTCATTCTGCCGGCTCCGCGGCGGCCCGGGCCTCACGCCTCCGGCGGCGCGCCAGGAACAGCTTCTCGATCGGCATCCGCACCATGTTGTCGAGTGCCCCGGTAAAGAGGATGACAAGCGCCTGGATCACCACGATCAGCTCGCGCGGGATCGACATCCAGAGCGCCAGCTCCGCGCCCCCCTGATAGAGAAACCCGAAAAGCACCGCCGCGAGCGCCACACCAAACGGGTGGTTCCGGCCCATGAGCGCCACCGCGATCCCGATAAAGCCCGCTCCCTCGACAGAGTTCAGCACCAGCCGCTCCGCTTCACCCATCACGTTGTTGATCGCCATGAGCCCGGACAACGCACCCGAGATCAGCATCGCCACAACGATGATCTTCACCGGCGAGATCCCGGCATAGACAGCCGCCGGCTCCGAATGCCCATAGGCGCGCAGCTCATAGCCAAGCCGTGTCCGCCAGATGAAGAGCCACACCGCAATGCAAGCGAGGATCGCAACGAAGAAGGTCACGTTGAGCGGCGCGGCCCGCGAGAACTCGATGCCGACAAGCCCGAGGATCTGGTGCATCGTCGGCAGGCTGGCGCCGTCGGGGAAGTTTGCCGTCGCGGGATCCATCGACCCTTCCGGGCGCAAGACGTTGACAAGCATGTAATTCAGCAGCGCGGCAGCGATGAAGTTGAACATGATCGTCGTGATGACGATATGGCTGCCCCGCTTGGCCTGAAGATAGGCCGGGATCAGCGCCCAAAGCGCTCCGAAAAGCGCGCCCCCGATCATCGCCGCCGGCAACGCCAGCGACCAGTGCGGCCAGGGCAACGACAGGCACACGAGCGCCACCCCAAGGCCCCCGAGCGTCGCCTGCCCTTCCGCTCCGATGTTGAACAGCCGCGCATGGAACGCCACGGCGAAGGCCAGCCCCGTGAAGATGAAATTGGTCGCGTAGTAAAGCGTGTAGCCCCAGCCATAGGTCGAGCCGAAAGCGCCCGTGACCATCAGTTTGACGGCCTCCCAAGGGTCTTGTCCGATGGCCCAGATAACCCCGGCCGAAATCGCGAAAGCGATGAAGACCGAAATCAGCGGCACCAGCACGACATCGACCCAGCGCGGCATCACATCCATCTCAGCGCCCTCCCTCGGCCGCCGGCGCGGTCGTGCTCTCCATGCCCGCCATCAAGAGGCCGAGCTCCGCCTCGTTGGTCTCCCCGGGCAGTCGCTCGCCCATGATGTGCCCGTCGAACATCACGGCAATCCTGTCGGACAGCCCCATGATCTCGTCAAGCTCCACCGACACCAGCAGCACCGCCTTGCCCGCATCCCGAAGCTGCACGATCCGCTGGTGGATGAATTCGATGGCCCCGATGTCGACACCGCGGGTCGGCTGCCCCACGAGCAGAAGCTCCGGATCACGCTCGATCTCGCGCGCCAGCACGACTTTCTGCTGGTTGCCGCCCGAAAAGCTCTTGGCCGCGAGCCTCGGATTGGGTGGCCGCACGTCAAAGCGCTTCATCTTGCCGGCGGTGTCCTCGATGAGCGCCGCGTTGTCCATGAAGAGCCCGTTACGGTAGGCATCGTCCGTCTGGTAGCCAAGGGCCGTGTTTTCCCATGCCATGTAATCCATGATGAGGCCGAGGCGCTGCCGATCCTCGGGCACATGGGCTATGCCCCGTGCCCGCCGCGAGCCACCGTCCGAGTAGCGCCCGGTCAGATCAATAGCGTCCCCGTTGAGTCGGACCGATCCCCGCGCTGTCCGGATCCCGCCCAGCACGTCCAGCAGCTCGGATTGCCCGTTTCCCGCGACGCCCGCAATCCCGAGGATCTCGCCCGCCCTCACCTTGAACGACACTCCCTTGAGCCGCTCGATCCCCTGATTGTCCGCGGCCCGCAGATCATCGACCTCAAGGATCACCCGCCCCGGTTGCGCAGGCACCTTGTCGACGCGCAACAGCACCTTGCGCCCGACCATGAGCTCCGCGAGCTCTTCCGGCCCGGTCTCGGCGGTCTGCACGGTCGCCACCATTTCGCCCCGCCGCATCACCGAAACCTCGTCGGTGATCTCCATGATCTCCCGCAGCTTGTGCGTGATCAGGATGATCGTCTTGCCCTCGTCCCGCAGGCCCTTGAGAATACGGAAAAGGTGATCCGCCTCAGCCGGCGTCAGCACGCCCGTTGGCTCGTCGAGGATCAGGATATCGGCCTGCCGGTACAGCGCCTTCAGGATTTCCACCCGCTGCTGCATCCCGACACCGATCTGATCGATCCGCGCATCCGGATTGACCTGAAGCTCATACTCGTCCGAAAGCTCCTTGAGGATCTTCCGGGCCTTGGCGAGCGACGGCCGCAGGAAGGCCCCGTCCTCGGCCCCGAGAACAACGTTCTCCAGAACCGTGAAGTTCTCCACCAGTTTGAAATGCTGAAAGACCATTCCGATCCCGGCGGCAATCGCCGCCTGGCTGTCCGGGATCTCCGTCTTTTGTCCGCCGATATGGATCTCGCCCTTGTCGGCCTTGTAGAAGCCATAGAGGATCGACATCAGCGTCGACTTGCCGGCACCGTTCTCGCCAACGATCCCATGGATCGAGCCACGCGCCACGCGGATCGAAATATCCTTGTTGGCCTGCACGGGCCCGAAGGCCTTCGAAATCCCCTTCAGCTCGATCGCGAGCGTTGCCTCGTCGGCCATCCTATCCACGACAGCGGGCCCGCGCCGCGCTGCCCCTCCCCTTCATCTTGGTGCAAATACCTTCGGGGGGTCTGGGGGGCAGACAGCCCCCCAAGCCTGTTTTTCGCGCGCGACGCTCAGAAGCTGATCGCCGGACAGGTGTTGTCGGAGGTGTAATCGTGCACCGACAGGTCACCCGACGCGATCATGGCCGCCGCGTCGTCAACGGCAGATTGCATGTCCGCCGAGACAAGATCCGCGTTGTTCTCGTCCATCGCGTAGCCCACGCCCTCTTCGGCAATACCCAAAACGCGAACGCCCGTCTCGAAGCCCGCACCCTCGCTGAACGCCGCGTATACGGCATTGTCCACGCGCTTGAGCATCGAGGTCAGCACCTGGCCCGGGTGCAGGAAGTTCTGGTTGCTGTCGACGCCGATCGAGAGAATGTCCTCGTCCGCCGCGGCCTGCAAAACGCCCACGCCGGTGCCGCCTGCCGCCGCATAGACGACGTCCGCACCCTGGCCGATCTGCGCCAGTGTCAGCTCCGCACCCTTCACCGGGTCGTTCCACGCTGCCGGCGTCGTGCCGGTCATGTTGGCGATCACGGACGCGTCCGGGTTCACCGCCATCACGCCCTGCGCGTAGCCACAGGCGAACTTGCGGATAAGCGGAATGTCCATCCCGCCGATGAAGCCGACCGTACCGCTCTCGGACGCCATCGCCGCCATCATGCCAACGAGGTAGCTGCCCTCGTGCTCGTTGAAGACGACAGAGCGCACGTTCGGCTGATCGACCACCGCATCGATGATGGCAAAGGACGTCTCGGGATAGTCCGGCGCGACCTCGCTCAGCACGTTCCCGAAGGCAAACCCGGTCATCACAATCGGGTTCGAGCCCACCTCGGCCAGCCGCCGCAAGGCCTGCTCGCGCTGCGCTTCGGACTGCATCTCGATTTCGCGGAACGAGCCTCCGGTCTCCTCGGCCCAGCGCGAGGCGCCATTGAAGGCGCTTTCGTTGAACGACTTGTCGAACTTGCCGCCGAGATCAAAAACGATGGCGGGTTCGGCGGCGGCTGCGCCCACGGTCAGCGCGGTCGCGGCCGCGGCGCCAAGAAGGGTCCGCATAAGGGTCATGTCAGTCTCCCGATTGGAGGGGCAGTCCGCCACATCCCCGGCGGCCGCTCCCAATTATCCTGAGCCGGGTATGCTCCCGGTCATGCAGGGAATAAGGCCGCAGCCGCTCGGGGCGGTCAACCGGTTTTTATTCTTGATCGAAATGCGAAAAGCGGGCCCGGAGCCGTGTCCGGTTCTGCGGGTGCCTAGGCGCGGAGCGCACGCGAGAGCACGAGCGCGTCGACACGCATCCCGCACGATGTTGCGTAATAGGCCCTGCGCCGCCCGCGCTCCTCAAAGCCCGCACGCCGGTAGAGCGCTCTGGCCGCCACGTTGTCATCCGCAACCTCCAGGAACGCCTCCTGCGCGCCCCTCTCCGCCGCGGCACGCGCGAACGCGGCCACGAGATCGCGCCCCTTCCCGCCGCGCTGCGCCTCCGGCAGCACCGCCAGCGTCAGCATCTCGGCCTCCCCGGCAAGCGACCGCCCCAACACAAAGCCCGAAGTTCCATCCGGTGTCGCGCAGACGAAAACAGCCGCATCCTCCAGGAAGGCCGCAAACTCCGCCGCAGACCAGGCACGACGCCCCGACCCCCCGAAGGCGGCGGCATGGATCCGCTCCAGGTCTTCGGCCGTCAAGACAGGATCAACGGCGGGGGATCGGCCGCCGGCGCCGCATCGGGTGGCCGCACATAGAGCGGCGCCGGGCGCGCTTCTCGGTCAATCCCGCTCTGCCACTTCCAGGAGGTGACCCGCCCAAGGCGGTCGGGGATATCTCCCAGAACGCGGGGGCGCGCCTCAGCCTCGAAGCGCGCCGCGATCTCTGCCGCACAATAGCCGGTGACACACATGTTCATCGGCAGCCGCAGATCCTGAAGCGGATCGGACGGGTCGATCAGGCGCGGCGCGCTGCGCGGCAGGCCATAGCGATAGTGCTGGACATACGCCATGCCCCGCGGCGCAGGCAAGCTCACGATCTCCGCAGGCTCTGCCCCGGGCCCGGCCGGGTCGCGCATCATATCGAAAGTCGACACGCCGATTGCTGGGCAGCCAAGGGCGAGCGACAAGCCCCGCGCCGCCGACACGGCAATCCGCGTTCCGGTGAAATTCCCCGGGCCAACGCCAACCCCCAGGGCCGTCACCTCCGCCAGGTTTCGCCCGGCCTCCGCCACAACGCGGTCGAGAAGCGGAAAGAGCGCCTCTGCCTGACCCCGTGCCATCTCGACCTGCAAGCGGGCGCGCAAGACGTCGTCCTCAAAAACAGCGGCCGCGCAATGCGCGGCCGACGTGTCGAAAACGAGAAAGAGCGGGTCAGACCCCAACCGGCCGGACTTCCGTCACCTCGGGGATGTAGTGGCGCAGCAGGTTCTCGATCCCCATCTTCAGCGTCAGCGTCGACGAGGGGCACCCCGCGCAGGCACCTTGCATATGCAGGTACACTACGCCGCGATCGAACCCGTGAAAGGTGATGTCGCCCCCGTCCTGCGCCACCGCAGGGCGCACACGGCTGTCGAGCAAAACCTTAATCTGGTTGACGATTTCGACATCCTCACCATCATGTTCCGCGTGCCCGCCAGCCGCAGCATCCGCGCCGTCGGCCATTACCGGCGCACCGGATTGGAAATGCTCCATGATCGCGCCAAGGATCGCAGGCTTGATGTGATCCCACTCCAGCCCGTCCGCCTTAGTCACCGTGACGAAATCCGACCCGAAGAACACACCCGTGACCCCCTCAACGCCAAAGACACGCGCCGCCAAAGGCGACTTCTCACCTGCGTCCGGCGTCGGAAAATCGGCCGTCCCCGCCTCAAGGACAGTCTGCCCCGGCAGAAACTTCAGCGTCGCCGGGTTCGGCGTGGTCTCGGTTTGAATAAACATCTCTCTTGCCCCTTTTCCTGAGCGTCTTTCACATATGCAAAGCAGGGCCGTCCCTGTCAATACTTTGGAACCATTCTAAAGTGCCGCGACTTCGCGCGCGCCAAAGCCCCACGCAGATGCTTCATCTTGGCAAAAATACCTTCGCCGAAGGCGCCCCACCGCATCCACGCCATGCCAGGCGACGCGAAAACGTACGCCCTCTTACTTCAGGTAATCTCTTCGAGCCGCTCTTTCGACAACTCGCCCGGCACGATCGTCATAGGCACCGGCAGGTCGCCAGACGCTTTGCTCAACGCCGCAACCAAGGGCCCCGGCCCTCCTTTCCCGGTCCCCGCACCGAGCACCAGCACTCCGATACTCGGATCCTCCCGGATCAGGCTCAGGATCGTCGGAACGGCATCGCCTTCACGGATGACGAGATTTGGGTCCACGCCCTGGCGATCCCGCATCCACTTGGCAAACACCTCGAAATGCGCCTCGATCCGCTCCCGTGCCTCGGCGCGCATCACGTCTCCGACACCCACCCAATGCTGAAACTCGTCCGCGTGAATGACGGACAGGATCTCGACGCCGCCTCCCGTGCTCGCCGCCCGCATGGCGGCAAACCGCATGGCATTCAGGCACTCGCGGCTGTCGTCGAGGACCACAAGGAACTTGCGCATGTCATCCCTCCTCCGGGACCGCGAGGATGACGGGGGTCCGCCCCCATTGCAACGCCGAACTCAAGCCCGTCCTCGCCCGCCGCACGTCTCACGCCGGACGACGCGCCCAATCCCAGTAGAGCTCGCGGACCCGGCGGGCCATCGGACCGGACTGATAGGCCGTGCCGTCAAACTCCGTCACCGGCGTCACCTTGGTCAGGTTGCCACTCAGAAACACCTCGTCGGCCGCACGAAAATCATCGAAGGTCAAAACGCTCTCGACCACCTCGACACCGTCCGCGCGCAGGTTCGTGATATGACGCGCACGGGTAATCCCGGCCAGAAAGGTCCCGTTCGGAACCGGAGTGAACACCACCCCATCCCGCACCATGAACACGTTGGCAGTCGCGCTCTCGGCAACGTTCCCCATGGCATCAGCGACCAGCGCGTTTCCGTAGCCCTTGGCGCGCGCTTCGGCCAGCATCCGAGCATTGTTGGGGTAGAGGCATCCAGCCTTGGCATTGCAGACCGCGTCCGCAAGCACCGGCCGATGAAACTGCGTCGTCGTCAGCGTGGTCGTGGCGTCCGCCGGTGGCACCGGCACTTCTTCAAGGCAAATGGCGAAACCGGTCGGTCCGGTCTCTGCCAGAACTCCAAGATACGCGGAGTCTGTCGCCCAGTACATCGGCCGGATGTAGATCGGCGCATCGGGGGGATAAAGCCGCAGGCCTTCCCACACAAGGTCCACCATGTCCTCGGACGAGACCGTCGGCGCGATCCGCAGCGCTTCGGCGGACCTGTTGACACGCGCGCAGTGACGTTCGAGATCCGGCGCAATCCCTTCGACATACCGGGCGCCATCGAACACGGTCGTGCCGAGCCACGATCCGTGATCCGCCGCACGCATGATCGGCACGTTTCCGTCGTGCCATTCCCCCTCGAAATAGGTGCGGATATTGCTGCCGAATGCCATCGCAAGCTCCCTGGTTGCGCGGCGATCCTAAGCGAAGCCCGACGGCGCCACCAGTCCCGACCGCGTCGGGCTACCAACCGCCTCGCCCCATCCCACCGGCACAAACGATCGTACGAAGCGGCGAATTTTCGTACGAAAATTCGAGGTCACGCCTGTTACCTGCCGCCGTCGCCGACCATTCCGACGATCCTGTACGTCTCTTGCAGGATGGGTGCGGCAATCTCGCGGGCACGCTCGGAGCCACGCGCGAGAATCCTGTCGATCTCCGCGGGGTCCTTCATCAGCCGGGACATCTCCGCCGAGATCGGTGCGAGATGTCCAACCGCGAGATCCGCCAAAGCCGGCTTGAACTCCGAGAACGACTTGCCGCCATGCGCGTTCATGACCGCCTCGACACTCTGGTCCGACAAGGCCGCGTAGATGTTGACGAGGTTGCGCGCCTCGGGACGGTCTTCGAGGGCGTCATAGGTCTCGGGCAAGGGCTCTGGGTCTGTCCGGGCCTTGCGGACTTTCTGGGCGATCGCGTCGGCATCATCGGTGAGATTGATACGGGTCATGTCCGAGGGTTCGGACTTTGACATCTTGCGCGTGCCGTCACGGAGCGACATTACCCGGGTTGCAGCGCCCTCGATGACGGGTTCCGTCAGCGGGAAGAAGTCGACACCGAAGTCGTGGTTGAACTTCGTCGCAATGTCCCGTGTCAGCTCCAGGTGCTGTTTTTGGTCTTCGCCCACAGGCACGTGCGTGGCGTGATAGATCAGGATGTCGGCCGCCATCAAAGCCGGATAGGCGAAGAGGCCAAGCGACGCGTTCTCGGCGTTCTTGCCCGCCTTGTCCTTGAACTGCGTCATACGCTTCATCCAGCCCATCCGGGCCACGCAATTGAAGATCCAGGCCAGTTGTGCGTGCTCCGGCACCTGGGACTGGTTGAAGAGAATCGACCGCTCCGGATCGATCCCGGCCGCGATGAAGCCAGCGGCCAACTCGCGCGTGGCATGGGTCAAGGCCGCCGGATCCTGCCACACGGTGATCGCGTGCAGGTCGACCATGCAGTAAACAGTCTGGAATTGCCCATCCTGCTGCATGTCGACAAACCGCTTCATCGCGCCGAGGTAGTTACCGAGATGCAGGTTGCCCGTCGGCTGGATCCCCGAGAACACACGGGGCGTAAAGGTGGAGGCAGGGGCGTCGGACATCGGGCGGCTTTCGGTCGAATTCAGGTGGATGGGCGGGCCGACTGGCTAGTCATTGCGGCGTCGCTCGCTTATCGGGGAGGCGATGCAGCGTCAACCGACGCCGCCTGCCGAAAGAAAGGCCCTTCGCCGCGCCATGCAAGATCACGACGCTTCCCCCATCAATGCGCTGCCTCCCGTGGTGATCGCCCTGTCGCTTGCGATCTTTGGCGTCGAGCTGGTGTTCATGCTCGCCAAATCGGGCCTACTCGGGGCAACCCGGGGCGGCGAAGACTGGCGCATCTTCGCGCTCCAGCGCTTTGCCTTCTCGGGCGACATCTTCAAATGGATGGTCGAGACGGGGCGCTGGCCGCTCGAACACGTGATGCGCTTCGTGACCTACCCCTTTGTCCACGGCGCGTTCACACAGATGATCTTTGTCGTTGTCTTCGTGCTGGCGCTTGGAAAACTCGTCGGGGAAGTTCTGTCGCAAACAGCCGTGGCGGTGATCTTCTTCATGTCCTCTATCGTCGGCGCACTTGTCTATGCGCTGCTCCTGAACGACCCGCGCCCATTGGCCGGGGGGTTCCCGGGGGCCTACGGGCTGATCGGGGGGTACACGTTCATTCTGTGGGTCGGCTACGGGGCCGTCGGCGCCAACCAGTTTCGCGCCTTTACCCTCATTGGCTTCCTGCTCGGCATTCAGCTGGTCTTTGGGCTTTTCTTCACCGTTGGCAACGACTGGATTGCTGAAATCGCGGGGTTTCTCGTCGGCTTTGCGATCTCTCCGCTGCTGGTTCCGGGTGGGTTTTCGCGGCTGGTGGGGCGCCTGAGGCAGCGGTGACCTTTCGCCCACGCGCCTTGACGCGCTATATCCATCGCATTGGCAAAGGAGGCGCCCATGACACTGAAGGTTTATCTGTCGGGAGAAATCCACACGGATTGGCGGGAGCGGATCATCGACGGGGCGCAGGGGCTGGACGTGGCCTTCGATGCGCCTGTGACAGATCATGATGCCAGCGACGATTGCGGCGTGACGATCCTTGGCGCCGAGCCCAACAAGTATTGGCACGACCACAAGGGCGCGATGGTCAATGCGATCCGGACGCGGCGCGGGATCGAGGGCGCCGACGTTGTCGTTGTGCGCTTCGGCGAGAAGTACAAGCAATGGAATGCCGCGTTTGACGCGGGCTACGCCGCTGCACTTGGCAAATCACTGATCGTCCTGCACCAGCCGGAGCACCAGCACGCCCTGAAAGAGGTCGATGCGGCAGCGCTTGCGGTGGCCGAGCAGCCGGAGCAAGTGGTTGAAATCCTGCGCTACGTTCTGACGGGCACCCTGCCGAACACGTCCGCCGCTGCGGCGGAGTGAGGGACGACTCGCCACTTGTCGCGCGGCATTCGGAGCCAAGCGGCGCGGCTCGGATTGGCCGTGCGTGCGTTGGTTCATGACCAACTGGCATTCGGCGACGTCATAGGATCCTGGGAACGCGCGCGACCATGAAGTGTGGCGCGTGCATGAGCGGTGCGCCTCAAGGGCGCGCCCGCAGGCGGACGGAGCAGATCCGTGCCTTGGGGCGCGTCAGCCAAGGCCGCGCTCCCCGTATTTGAGCAGGACGGGCACTACGAGCTCTTCTTCATCGGTCAAATGCCTGTCGATCAACGCAGCGAGAGAGGTCAGCCCATCGTGGAAGACCCCCGTCGCCCCCTGTGCTGCGGGGGGATCTGACTGGAGCACCGCGTTTGCGCGTTCGACAAACGTTTCGAGAGCGGCTTCCAGCGCATGGTGGTCTGCATCCAGAAGGCCAAAGCCACCTTCCAGCCGCGCGTCGCGTTGCGCCAGAACGGGAAAGTAGTGCGAATCTTCTACGTTATGATGCATGTGCAGCTCGCCCACGAAGGTCCCACCGAACCTCGACAGCGCGCGGGCGTAGCTTTCCGGCGATAGCGACGTGTCCAGCCGCGCTTCCGCATCGGCCTGCATCCGATCCAACAGCCTGCGAAACATGAGATGTCGGTCGAGCCAGAAGCGTATGAGCTGTGAAAAGCCGGGATCGGCCTCCCACAGCTCTCTTGGATAGGTCTCCAGCAGGACACGCAGCGCATCGGGCAGCCCGCTGCGTGTCCCCAGTGCGAGAGAGGGGTCAGTCACGCGGCGGGATGTTCAGGCCACGCTGAACAGCCGGGCGTTCGAGGAAGCGCTCGAGATAGGCGACCGTGCGGGGGTGATCCGCCCAACCGACAAGATCCCTCGCACCATAGAAGTCGAGGCCGCGCAGCCATGGTGCGATCGCGATATCGGCGATGGAATACTCGCCTGCGATCCAGTCCTGCCCGTCCAGTTGGCCTTCGATCACGCCGAGCAACCGCGTGGCCTCGCCAATGTAGCGTTCGCGGGGGATCGGATCGGTCACTTCCGTGCCCTTGAATTTCACGAAGAAGCCGAGCTGGCCAAACATCGGCCCCACGCCACCCATCTGAAACATCAGCCACTGCGTGACGCGGGACTTGTCAGAGGCCGTCGCGCCAAGAAATTTCCCCGTCTTCTCTGCGAGGTAGAGCAGGATCGCTCCGGATTCGAAAAGCCCGATCGGCGTGCCATCCGGGCCGTCGGGATCGATGATGGCCGGGATCTTGTTGTTCGGGTTGAGCGACAGGAACGCGTCACTCTTCACGTCGGCATCGGCCAACGTCACCTTGTGGGCCTCGTAGGGCAGGCCGGTTTCCTCCAGCATGATGGAGGCCTTCACACCGTTGGGCGTGGGAAAAGAGAAGAGTTGCAGCTTGGTCGGATCCTGCGGCGTCCAGCGCTGCGTGATCGGAAATGCGTCGAGTTGTGCCATGGGGCCTCCGTGTTGCCACGGATGCATGTAGGCGCGCGGAGCAGTGTGCCTAGTCTGCGCGGGGGAAGGAGATCACCTGCAAGCACGCACACTGGCACGCCGCGCTGCCTCCTTGGCCCTGCCCACAACGAAAAAGGGGAGCCGAAGCTCCCCTTCCCCAAAATCTTGTTGTCGGGCTCAGGCCGCTTTCTTGGCCTTGCGCGCGCGCCAGAACATCAGGCCGAGCGCACCACCGAGGAGCGGCAGTGCGGGCGGAACCGGGATGATTTCCGGATCGTCGTGCACTTCCACGCCGATCGTGACCGACTTGAGGAAGTAACCGCTGGCCAGGTCGTCACCAGTCGGCGTCACGTTGGTGAAGCGGAACAGGCTGTCGACAAAGTCTTCGCCGTCGGGATCGGAGCGGAGGTCAAACGGAGTGTCACCTGCGCCGTAGACGAACTCGAAAACACCGCCGTCTTCGACCTTGCCATCCTGACCGTTCTTGAACGACCGGATTTCGAATTCCAGAAGGTCCACATCGCCGTCGAGGAAGGACAGGAAGAGCGTCTCGTCAGAACCGATCTGGGAGCCACCGGAGCTGTTCTCGTCACCGACCGAAAGGCCGCCGGCAAACTGGCTCACTTCCAGCCTCTGGAGTGTCGGGTCGAACGTGCCGCCAAACACCTCGAGGTCCGGCGCATCGACGACCGGGCTCGTCGGGCTGAACGAGAGGGAGTAATTGGGCTCGTAGTTGTTCGCCGCGTCCTCACAAGCCTCAGGAGCGTCGCTCGGGGCGCCACACGAATAGGAACCGGTGAAATCATACGTGATCTCAACGGTCGTCGATGCATGGGCTGCGGCGGGAAGGGAGAGAGCGCACGCCGCGAACGCTATCTTGTACTTTGAAAGAGCCATCGTAAACCTCGTGACTGCGCAGTTGTTAATATCCAGACTTTGTTAACACTTGATCAGATACGAGACAAGCTTCTTGCGCCCTGTTTCGTGGCGCTGGGGCGAGCTTGGTTAATTGTTTCGCCGACGTGAACAATAACCGGCCGTGCTGCGCAGATCTTGGGCGAATAGCTGCACTTGGCCATATTGCTGACATGAAGAAGGCCCCTGCGATCGCAGAGGCCTTCTTGAAACTGTAGCTCGGAAGCAACGGTGCCTTACAGCAGCCCTTCGCGCTGCGCCTTTTTACGGGCGAGCTTGCGAGCGCGGCGAATCGCTTCGGCCTTTTCGCGCGCCTTCTTCTCAGACGGCTTCTCGAAATGCTGACGAAGCTTCATCTCACGAAATACGCCTTCGCGCTGGAGCTTCTTCTTCAGCGCACGGAGCGCCTGATCGACATTGTTGTCGCGAACAGAAACCTGCATGTGGGGGTCACCACCTTTCGGGTTAGAGTTGCATGTGAATGCAGGAGGTGGCGCTATAGCAATGCCGACATAGCTTGTCTAGCAGCGATGCCGCGTCTCGCGCGCCGCTCGACACGTCCGCCGCACTGAAGAAGGGATGCCCCATGTCCGATGCGACCCAGACACCCCCCGAAGCCCTCTCGCTGCACGAAGCCCGGACCCGGCTGATCGATGCGGCGCTGCTGCATGTGCCGTTCGACGGCTGGAGCGAGGCGACCTTTCGTGCCGCCGCACGGGATGCAGGAGTATCGCGTGCCGTGGCGGATGCAGCGTGCCCGAGGGGCGCTGTCGATCTTGCCCTCGCCTTCCACGACGCCGGGGATGCCGAGATGCAGCAGCGGCTCAAGGCCGAGGATCTGTCGTCCCTGCGCTTTCGCGACAAGGTCGCTTCCGCGGTCAGGTTCCGGATCGAGGCCGCCGCCGACCGGGAGGTCGTCCGCCGGGCCTCCTCGCTGTTCGCGCTCCCCCAGCACAGCGCTGATGGCGCACGCGCGCTCTGGGGCACAGCCGACAAGATCTGGGTCGCCCTCGGCGACCGCTCGGACGACGTCAACTGGTACACCAAGCGGGCAACGCTCTCGGGGGTCTACGCCTCGACCGTCCTCTTTTGGCTCGGGGACGAAAGCGAGGGCCACGCCGCGACATGGGCGTTTCTCGACAGGCGCATCGAAGACATCATGCAGATCGAGCGGATCAAGGCGCAGGTGGGGGACAACCCTGTCCTCAAGCGGGTGTTCGCCGGGCCGCTTTGGCTCGCATCGCAGATCAAGGCGCCGCGCACCATGACCGAGCCGCGCCTGCCGGGCTACCTCGGGGCGCAGCCGCCCGGCGCAACGGGCGCCACAAAGGGTGCGACAGACCCAACCGGCTGATTGCATCCCGCAGGGACAGGCGTCAAAACCGTCCGGCCAAGCCCGCACCGCATATCAGGACCGGGCGAGAAGGAGGCCGCCATGACCCTGCCCGATACGATGCGCGCCATCGAATTCCACGAACCGGGGGGGCCAGACGTCATGACGCTCGGCCGCCGCCCCGTACCGCGCCCCGGCGTGGGCGACGTGGTGATCCGCGTGGCCTGGGCCGGCGTGAACGGGCCAGACCTCTGGCAACGGGCCGGTGCCTATCGCGCTCCGGCGGGCGTCACGGATATTCTGGGGCTTGAAGCGTCCGGCCACATCGCAGCCGTCGGCCCCGGCGTCTCGGAATGGGCGGTCGGCGATGCCGTCTGCGCCCTGCTGCCGGGTGGCGGCTATGCCGAGTATGCCCGCACCCCGGCCGCGCATGTCTTGCGGGTGCCCGAGGGGATGGAGCTGCGCACGGCGGCCGGGGCGCCGGAGACGTTCTTCACTGTCTGGTCCAACGTCTTTGAGCGGGCGGGCCTGCAGGCCGGGGAGCGGATCCTTGTGCACGGCGGGGCCTCGGGTATCGGCACGACGGCGATCCAGCTTGCTGCCGCACGCGGGGCGCGGGTGTTCACCACGGCCTCCACGCCCGAAAAGTGCGCGGCGTGCCTCGGCCTCGGCGCCGAGCGCGCGATTGCCTACAACGATGAAGACTTCGTCGAGGTGCTGCGCGCGGAGGGCGGCGCAAACGTGATCCTCGACCTTGTCGGCGGGGATTACCTGCCCCGCAACCTCAAGGCCCTGGCGGACGATGGCCGGCTCGTGCAGATCGCCGTTCCGGCAGGCGCGAAGGTCACGATGAACCTCGCGCAGGTGATGCTGCGCCGCCTGACCATCACCGGATCGACCCTGCGCCCCCAATCGGATCTCGCGAAGGCCCGCATCGCGCAAGCCCTGCGCACCGAAGTGTGGCCGCTCCTCGACACGGGCCGCATTGCACCGGTGATCGACAGCTCCTTTCCCCTCGAGGAGGCCGCCGAAGCACATGCGCGGATGGCAAGCTCCAGCCATATCGGCAAGATCGTTCTGGAGGTCGCCGCGTGACATCCGACACTTGGGCAGCCGCCACCGGGAGGGCGGCCGGGACCGCATGACCCGGATGATCTCGCCTGACGCCATAACGGCGCTCTTCACCCGCTCTGACGGGAGTTACGTCTTTTCCCGCTGGGGGCGCCCCATGGCCCCTGTTGTGTTCGGAGTGGACCAGCGCACGCTCGAAACGGTAAAGGGCGCCTTCGAAGCGGTGGCGACCCTGACAGGGCGGCCTCTGGCGGACGTGGACCCTGAGCTGGGCACCAATGTGATGATGTTCTTCGTGCGCAGCTGGCGAGAGCTGATAGACACGCCGGACCTCGACCGTCTGATCCCCGAACTCGATCTGCTCGTGGCCCGGCTCGAGGCTGCGGAGGCGAACCAGTACCGGATCTTCCGGTTTGACCCGGACGGGGCGATTCGCGCGTGCTTCACCTTTGTGCGGATGGACGACGCGATGCTGAGCGTGCCGGCGGAGACGCTTGCGCTGACCCAGGCCGTGCAGGTCGCGCTGCTCTGGTCGGACGCGGCCTTCGGACCCGACAGCGGGATGCTGGCGCGCACGTCCGAAGGGCATACGATCCTCTCGCCGGGGATCGCCGCGGTATTGCGCGCGGCCTATGACCCCGTGATGCCAGACGTCGCGCAGGACCCATCGCACGCGCTGCGGCTGGCCGCGCGCATCGGGACGCAGACGCAGTAGCGCCTACTCCGCGACTTCTGGCTGCTGCTCCGCTGCGCGCAGACGCGCGCCCCCGGGATCGAACGGCGGCTCTGCGAGGATACGCGCGCGGTGCGGTTGCCCGAGGATCGCCACCTCCACCGTCTCCCCCGGATGCGCCGCGTCCGCCCGGAGGTACGCGAGGGCCAGCGATTTTTCTGCGAAAAATCCGTACCCCCCGGAAGAGACCTGGCCGATGGGATCCCCCGTTGGCGTGAAGATTGGCTCCCCGCCCGCGGCGTCAGCGGTGGTGGCGTCGATCTCGATCATGACCATGCGCTCGCGCGCCGGCTTCTGGGCCACGATCTGCCAGGCCGACTTGTTGAGAAAGTCCTTCTCTGGCTTGATCAGGCCGTCGAGGCCGCATTCATGCGGCCAGTACTCAGGGGAGTAGTCACGGCCCCACGATCCGTAGCCTTTCTCGAGCCGCAGTGACATCAACGCGCGGCTGCCGACGGGGCCGCCACCGTGGCGTTCGGCTTCGGTCAGGAGCGCCGCGTAAAGAGCCAACTGATCCGCTTCCGCGCAATGCAGTTCCCACCCCAGATCACCGGTGAAGGAAACGCGGATCGCCAGAACGGGGAGCCCGGCAACCGTTATGGATCTGGAGCGGAAGAACGGGAAGGCCGCGTTCGAGAGGTCTTCGTCCGTCAGGGCGCCGAGGACGTCCCGGGCGCGGGGGCCGGCCAGATTGAACCCTGCCATGGCCTCTGTGCGGCTTTCGACACGGGTGTTCCCGGAAATCGGAACCTGCGCGAAGAAGCGTTGGTGAAAGCGCTCGGCCGCGCCCCCGCCGATCATCAGGAAGCTTTCGGCCCCGGTGCGGGTCACGGTGAAGTCACCGGCAATGCCACCACGGGCGCCAATCAGCGGGGCGAGGCAGGAGCGGCCAACCTTGCGGGGCATGCGGTTGGCGAGGAGCGCGTTGAGCCAATCCTCTGCCCCGGGGCCCTCGATGGCGTACCGGGCGAAGTTGGAGATATCGATGACGCCGGCATTTTCGCGCAGCATCCTGGCCTCGCGCCCCACCACATCCCACCAGGGCTGACGGGCGAAACCGGCGGTGTCGGGGACGGTCGCATCGAAGTAGAGCGGATGCTCCCAGCCGTAGTTGAGGCCAAAGACAGCACCCTTCTCACGCTGCATGGTGTAGGCCGGGCGGGTGCGCACGGGGCGGCCCGCCGCGCGCTCCTCGCCTGGGAAGTGGATCTTGAAGCGGTGGGCGTATTGGTCCTTCACGCGGGCCTTAGTGAAATCCTTCCCGGCCCAGTGGCCATAGCGCGCGAGGTCCCAGCCAAAGAGGTCGAGCGAGGGCTCCCCTTCGACCATCCACTCGGCGGCAAGCTTGCCGAGGCCACCGTTTTGGGAGAACCCGGGGATAATGCCGCAGCAGCAAAAGTACCCCGCGAGCTCCGGAACGGGCCCAAAGAGGGCCGAGCTGTCGGGCGACCAGATCATCGGGCCGTTGATGACGCGCTTGATCCCGGCTTCGCCCACAGCGGGCACACGCTCGATCGCGCGCATCACGTTGTCTTCGATGCGCTCGAGATCGTCCGCGAAGAGCTCGTGGCCGAAACCCTGCGGTGTGCCGTCTTCAGCCCAGAGCCGCACATCCTTTTCATAGGCCCCAACGAGCAGGCCCTTGCCCTCTTGCCGCAGGTAATACTCGCCGTCGCGGTCGGCGATGGAGGGCAGACGGCGGTCCATCGCCTCGATGTCAGCGATCGCCTCGGTCACGAAATACTGGTGCTCGGTGGGCTGGAGCGGCAAGTCGATCCCGGCAAGCGCGGCGACCTCACGGGCCCAAAGACCCGCCGCGTTGATCACCCAGGGCGTGCGAATGTCGCCCTTGTCGGTGCGGATCACCCACGTCCCGTCGGGCTGGGGCTCGGTGCCGGTGACGGGGGTGAAGCGGTGGATCTCGGCCCCCATCTGGCGCGCACCGAGCGCGTAAGCGTTGGTGACGCCAGACGGATCGACATTGCCCCCGTCAGGTTCGAACATGATGCACTGCACACCGTCGAAATTGGCCAAGGGGTGCAAGCGCTCGGCCTCACCGCGGGAGACCTCGTGGAAATTCATGCCGTAGCGCCGGGCCTTGGCGGCCTGCAGGCGGAGCTGATGCACACGATCGTCGGTTTGGGCGAGATAGAGTGAACCAGGCTGAAAGACGCCGCAGGACTGGCCGGTCTCGGCTTCCAGATCCTTGTAGAGCATCATCGTGTAGTGCTGCAGACGCGAGATGTTCGTGCTGTCGTGCAGGCCGTGAATGTTGGCCGCCGCGTGCCAGGTGGAGCCCGAGGTGAGCTCGGAGCGTTCCAGCAACACTGTCTCTTTCCATCCAAGCTTCGCCAGATGGTAGAGAATCGAGACGCCGACGACGCCGCCTCCAATCACAACGGCCTGGGCATGGGTGCGCATGGGTCCTCCCTTTCGCTGAGGCAAATCTACCGGGACAACGCGGCAGGTGTCGCCGGTCTGCGACGCCGCATGTCGCGGGCGGGGCATTCCTGCCCGAGCGACGCGCTGCCGGACATGAAAGATGCCTCCGGCGGGGATATTTCCAGCACAATGAAGCAGAGAGCGCGGCCTGGTTTCATTGTGCCTCAAATATCCCAGCCGGAGGCATCCCAATGTGGGGGCACGTGCTGAACGTCCTATTGGTGCGCCTGATCCGGGACATGTTCATCAACGAAGGATCTGGCAACTAAGCCGTGTGTCGGTGTGCTGGCCCTTGTCGGTGTAGGCTTGACAGCTGTCGGGCGCGGCGCCAACGCTCTCGGGCATGTTCGATATCCGCCCCGTGGGATATGTGATTGGACTGCTGGTGGCGGTACTCGGCGTGTCCATGCTGGTCCCGATGGTCGTCGACCTTCTGGAAGGCAATGGCCATTGGCTCGTCTTCGCGGAATCCGCGCTGATCACGATCATCGTGGGAACGCTACTGGCGCTCGCCTGTGCAAATGTCGTGGATCAGGGTCTCAACCTGAGGCAGACGTTCCTGCTGACGACCGGAGTGTGGTTTGCCCTGCCGATCTTCGCCGCCTTGCCTTTCATCCTGGGTGCGACAGAGGCTCGGTTCGTGGATGCCTTTTTCGAGGCCATGTCCGGGCTGACAACCACAGGCTCGACAGTGTTCTCGGGCCTCGACACGTTGCCCAAGGGCTTGTTGCTTTGGCGCGGCTTGACGCAGTGGTTCGGCGGGATCGGGATCATCGTCGTGGCCATGGTCTTCCTGCCGGAGTTGCGCGTTGGCGGCATGCAGATTTTCCGGTCGGAGGGCTTTGACACATTCGGCAAGATCCTCCCGCGCGCCACCGAGATCGCGAGCCGGATCTCGGTCGTCTACTTTACTCTCACGACAGCTTGCGCGGTGACCTATTTCGCGCTCGGCATGGATGGGTTCGACGCAATCGTCCACGCGATGACGACGATCGCAACGGGCGGATTTGCGAATACCGACGCGTCCTTCGGCGCCTTTGGTCCAAGTGTCGAGTATGCGGCCGCCCTTTTCATGGTGCTCGCGGCCCTGCCCTTTGTCCGCTATGTCCAGCTGCTGGCGGGCAGCATGGGCGCCCCGTTCCGCGATCCCCAGATCCGTGCATTCGTCGTGACGCTTCTCTTTATCGCGGCGCTGATCGTGACCTGGCAGGTGGTCGCCTCCGAACGCGCGTTCGAGCCGGCCCTCAGGAAATCGCTCTTCAACGTTACCTCGATCCTGACTGGCACGGGATATGCCAGTGAGGATTACATGCTCTGGGGCGGATTTGCCGTTACCGTTCTGTTTTTTGCAGGGCTCATCGGGGGGTGCGCCGGGTCGACCGCGTGCTCGATCAAGGTGTTCCGGTACCAGCTCCTCTTCACGTCGATCAAGGCGCAGATCCGTGGCATCCATTCACCCCGCGGCGTCTTTGCGCCGCGCTATGACGGGCGGCCCGTCAGCGTGGACGTGCTGAACTCGGTGATGGCGTTCTTCGTGATGTTCATCGTCTCGCTCGGCATCATCTCGGTGCTGCTCGGGATGACAGGGCTGGATTTCACCACTTCCGTGTCCGGTGCGGCAGCCGCCCTGGCCAATATCGGGCCCGGGCTTGGCGATGAGATCGGGCCGGCGGGCAACTTCGCCGGGTTGAACGATGCGGCGAAGTGGATACTGGCGTTTGCCATGCTTCTGGGGCGGCTGGAGCTGCTGGTGGTCTTCGCGCTCTTTACCGCGCGCTTCTGGCGCGACTGAGCGGCTCTACTGCCAGCAGCTGACCCGCACGGCTATGTCCGCCGCCAGTGTTTCAAGGTCTTCCGGTGCGATCGGTGTGCCGCCATCCGCTGCGCGCGCCGAGAGGCCGGCCCCGGACAGGAACGCCGCGATGGCGGGCACGTCGACCGCGAAGGACACCGCATCCGGCAAGCGCTGTGCGCCCGGCGGCGGCAGGCCGCGCAGCATGCCCACGACGGCGCCGCTCGCGTCCAGAACAGGCCCCCCCGCATCGCCGGGCTGCGCCACAAGCTCGAGCCGTGCGAGGGTCTCCTCGCCCTGCAGCCCGCGCAGGTCGGCGAGGGTGCCATAGGTGAGCACCGGCAGCGTCAGCGCGTCGCCATAGGCGAACCCGGCCACAGCGACCTCCGAGCGAAGCCGCGGTTGACCCGCCCTGAACTCCGCCACGCCGATGGGCGCGAGCGCCGCTTGCGGACGCAGCAAGGCCAGGCCCAGCGCGCGATCCGTTGCGGCGATCTCGACGTCCTGATCCGCGCCCAGCGTGACCCGGCCGCATCCGGCGAGCGCGTCGGTGGTTGTCAGTACAGCACCTGCTCCGTCCACGTAGAAGCCGGTGCGCGAGCGGACGGGGCGGCGGATGTCGAGGCCAGAGAGCAAGTCCACCGACTGCTCCGCAACGTCACCGTCGCGGGCTGTGTCGGGCAGGACGGCGGGCAAGGGGGTGAAGCTCTCGCGCATCTGCGAAATGACACTCTCGATCACGCGCGGATCCTGGTCGCGCCAGACAAGGGTGAAGCCTTTGACGGCCCCGTCGGACAGGCGCGCATAGGTATGGCTGCTGATGTCGCGGGACGTGCCCCGCAGATTGAACGCGCTGGCACCGCGCTCGCGAGGCCCTTCGGGGGGCACGATTTCCAGCGTCTGCATGATGTCGTAGAGGCCGAAGAGGGTCGCTGCGTCCCCGCTTTGGCTGATCAGAAGCAGGCGCATCCCGCTATCGTCCACGGCATCGTAGTGAACAAAGGGAGCCTCGGTGCGCGCATAGGCGACCTTCGCCGCAGGCATCAGCATCTCGACACCGGCGATCCCGTCACGTTTCACGGCAAGGCCGAGCGCGTCAAACGGCGCGCGCCACGAAGAGACAAGCTCTGCGCGTTGTGCCGTCGTCAACACGCCGGTGGGCTCAAGCCCCTGCGCCGCCTGCCAGCTCGACATCGCGCGCCGGGTGCCGGGCCCGAACGCACCGTCGATCGTGGAGGTGTAATGTCCGAACCATGCGAGCGCTTCCTGAAGCTCGCGCCGTTCCTGGGCGGTCAGCAGGCGCTCGTTGCGCCGCGCCTCTTGCGGTGTTTCATCCGGAACGACCGCTGGAAGGGCGGGTTGCGCTGTCTCGGTTTGCGGCTGCGCGGGTGTTGCAATTGTCGGTGCAAGGGGCGTGACCGTTACGCCCGCTGGCCAGAAGGGCTGGCGAAAGTCGCCGCTGAAGGCGATATAGCTGTCGGCCGGGATCTCGCCGGTTCCGCGCAGGGCCACGAGCTCGGCGCGCGCCAGCCCCGGGTCGAACGGCCCGAGCGCGATGGCATACCAGCCCGAAGGCAGCCGAAATCCGTGGACGTTGTCGAGACGCGCAGCATAGGCCTGCGCCCGGGCCTGTCCCTGCGCGAGGCTTGGCACCGCCTCGATCTGGACCCAGGCCGCCTGTTGCGCAGCCGCCGGTGGAGGCGCGAGCCAAAGCACCAGGACGAATAGGATACCAAGAACTCTACGCATACCGATCTGCCCCATATGCCCGACCTGCCCTGTCGCGCGGGCGTTCCCGCACGAGCCAGCGCGGACGATACCAAAGCCACCCCCGCGTGCACATCAATTCTCAAGGAAGACGGTCGGGCGTGTCCACCTTGCTACGCTCGTGGCCCAGTGCTTTGCGGTGGCACGGCGATCTGCAGTGGCACGGCGGCCTGCGGTGGCCCGGTGATCTGCACTGGCCCGGTGATCTGCGCTGGCACAGAAGCAACACGGCCTTGATACGGCGGCACGCAGGACGGCGTGCCCCTCCTGCGTGCTCAGTAATGTGGCGGCCGTTCCGCGAAAACGGCGCCGCCACCCTGCTCTGCTTCCGCGTCTGCCGCGCGCTCGAGAAGCAGGGCGACCTTGCGGGTGAGAGTGGCGATCTCCTGCTCCTGCCGGGCAACCACGTCGCTGAGGTCGTCTGTCGTGCGGCGCAGATGGGCCAGCTCTTCCTCTATCCTCTGTGGAACGGGTGGATCGTCAGACGTCGCTGGCTCGGACATGTGGCTCCTCCGGTTGCGGCCCTCAGCCCCTTGGGCTATGGCGCGCACAACGCGCGACCCCCGGGGACAAGCATGGCCAAAGACAAGAAACAAAGGCGCCTCAAGGCGGAAACGCCCAAGGGCTTTCGGGATTATTTCGGCACCGATCTCGTTGAGCGCAAGGCAATGCTCGGCAAGATCGCCGAGGTGTACCACCTCTACGGCTTCGATGCGCTGGAAACGAGCGCCGTCGAGACGGTCGAGGCGCTTGGCAAGTTTCTCCCGGACGTGGACCGCCCGAACGAAGGCGTCTTTGCCTGGGAAGAAGACAGCGACTGGCTCGCCTTGCGCTACGATCTCACGGCCCCGCTCGCCCGCGTCGCCGCTCAATACCGGCAGGATCTGCCCGCGCCCTACCGGCGCTACGCGATGGGCCCGGTCTGGCGCAACGAAAAGCCCGGCCCCGGGCGCTACCGGCAGTTCTACCAGTGCGATGCAGACACCGTAGGCGCGCCCTCGGTCGCCGCGGATGCCGAGATCATCGCGATGCTCTCGGATGTGCTCGAAGCCGTGGGTATCCCGCGGGGCGACTACCTTGTCAGGATCAACAACCGCAAGGTTCTGAACGGCGTGATGGAGGTGGCCGGGCTGCTCGACCCGACAGACACCGAAGCGTTCTCCAAGGAACGCGGGATCGTCCTGCGCGCGATCGACAAGCTCGATCGCCTTGGCCCGGGCGGTGTCCGCGCCTTGCTCGGCAAGGGCCGCAAGGACGAGTCGGGCGATTTCACCGAGGGTGCACAGCTCGCGGACGGGCAGGCCGACAAGGTCATGGCATTCATGGAAGCCGGTGCCGGGGGCGCCGACCAGGCCACCATTCTGTCCCGGTTACGAGATCTCGTGGCCGGCTCCGAAGCCGGGACCGCGGGCGTCAACGAGCTTGCACAGATCGGGGCGCTGCTGTCGGCCGCGGGGTACGGCCCCGACCGCGCGCTGATCGACCCCTCAGTCGTGCGGGGCCTCGGCTACTACACCGGCCCGGTCTACGAGGCCGAACTCACGTTCGAGATCACAGACGAAAAGGGCCGGCCGCGCCAGTTCGGCTCGGTTGCTGGCGGGGGCCGCTACGACGATCTCGTCAAACGCTTCACCGGCCAGGCCGTTCCGGCCACCGGCATCTCCATCGGCGTCGACCGCCTGCTGGCCGCGCTCCGCGAGACCGGTCGTATCGCGCGCACCGCGCCCGGACCCGTTATCGTGACGGTGATGGACCGGGATCGAATGGCCGACTACCAGAAGATCGTCGCAGGTCTGCGCGCCGCCGGGATCCGCGCCGAGGTCTACCTCGGCAACCCCAAGAACTTCGGCAACCAGCTCAAATACGCCGACAAGCGCCAGAGCCCCGTCGCCGTTATTCAGGGGTCCGACGAGGCCGCGCGCGGGGTCGTTCAGATCAAGGATCTGATCCTCGGCGCGAAGATCGCCGAAGACGCCAGCCTCGAAGAGTGGAAGAGCCAGCCCGCCCAGCGCGAGATCCCGGTGGAGAGCATCGTTGCCGAGGTTCGCGCCCTGCTGGAGCGCTACGAGCTGACATGATCCCCAAGGCCGCGATCCGGGCCGAGGCCGCGCGCCTGCAGGCGCTTATCGGTTCAGGGGCCGAGCCTGTCGAGGCCGACATCCTGCAACCCGCCGAGACCCTGCTCGACCTCTACGGAGAGGACATCCGGGCCCGCGCCTACGTCACCGCCGACCCGGTACGCGGCGAGCAGATGTTGCGCCCGGATTTCACGGTCCCTGTCGTGCAGATGCACATGGCGCGCGGCGCGCACAGGGCAGGGGCGGAAGCGCGCTACACCTATGCCGGGGAAGTGTTCCGCCGCCAGGAAGACCCGGACGACACCCGCCCGGCCGAGTTTATCCAGGTCGGGCTGGAGCTTTTTGCCGATCCCGATCCCTCGATCCACGACGCCGGGGCCCAGGATGCGGAGGTCTTCGCGACCCTGTCGGCGCCGCTCGCGCCACTCGGCCTCTCGGTCGCGATGGGCGATATCGGGTTGTTGACGGCCGCCGTCTCGGGGTTGCGCCTGTCCGCCCCCCGCCGCGCCGCCCTGATGCGACACATCTGGCGCCCGCGCCGGTTTCGCGCACTGCTGGAGCGTTTTTCGGGCCATCGCGACGCCAGTCCGAGCCGTAGCGCGCTGCTCGAACGCCTGCGGCACGCGCCCGCCGCGGCACTCGTGGCCGAAGCGGGCCCTGCGCTCGGCAAACGCAGCACCGCTGAGATCGCCGCCCGTTTGGACGCGCTTGTCGCCGACGCGGATGAGCCCGCACTCGCCGCGCGGGAGATGCACCTGATCGACGATATCCTTGCCGTGCGCGCCGCCCCGCGCGACGCCGTGGCGCGCCTCTACGACCTCGCCGTGGATCTGCCCGCGCTCGAGCCCGCGGTGGATCGCCTGCGCGCCCGGCTCGAGGCCCTGCAGGCCCGGGGCATCGACCTCGACGAGGCCGTGTTCGAGACAGCATACGGCCGCACCACCCTGGAATACTACGACGGTTTCGTCTTTGGCCTCGTGGCACCCGGCCGCGCGAGCTTGCCTCCCGTGGCATCGGGTGGCCGCTACGACGCGCTCACCGCAAAGCTGGGCGACGGGCGCGCCATCCCGGCCGTAGGCGGCGTGATCCGCCCTGCCGTGGTTCTGGAACTGGTGGGCACGGCATGACACTGAAGCTTGGATTGCCCTCCAAGGGCCGCCTGATGGACAAGACGATCCAGTGGTTCGGCGCACGCGGCATTGCCATCGCGCGCACCGGGTCGGAGCGGGAATACGCGGCCGCCGTCACGGGCGCAGACAACATCGCGCTGGTGCTGCTGTCCGCCGGTGAGATCCCCCGCGAGCTCGCCGCGGGCCGCATCCACCTCGGCGTCACCGGCTCCGACCTCGTCCGCGAGCGGATCCCGGGCTGGGAATCCCGGGTGCGTGAGCTCGAACGGCTCGGGTTCGGACATGCCGACCTCGTCATCGCCGTGCCCAAAGCATGGATCGACGTCGAAACGCCGGGCGATCTCGATGCCGCGGCCGCTGCGTTCCGCGCCACGCATGGCCACCGCTTGCGCATCGCCACGAAATACCATCGCCTGGTGCGCGACTACCTGCGCGCCGAAGGTGTGGCCGATTACGCGCTCGTCGACAGCCAGGGCGCCACGGAGGGCACCGTCGCGAACGGAACGGCAGAAGCCATCGCCGACATCACATCATCCGGAGACACCTTGCGTGCCAATCACTTGCGCCCGCTTTCCACCCCGCCGCTGCACCGCTCCGAAGCCACGCTCTTCCGCTCAGGCGCCGCCGCCTGGACGCCGGAGACCCAGCATGCGCTGAGGGATCTGCTCACCCGCCTCGGTATCGACGATACCGACTGACGGCGCACACAAGGCCCCGCCATCCCCGCCCGGGCAACCGGAGCATCAGCGCTCCCGCTCTCCCGCGCCAAAGCCGCGCAGCACCTCGCGTGACGCACTCCCCGGATCAGTTGCGCTCCCGGCCAGATCTCACCTCGCTCCGAGAGCCCGCCCACCTCTCACCGCGCCAAGGCGCGGCTCGCCATCCAGGCACCGCCAACCGCATCTCTCGACACACCTGAGCCCATGGGGGCTTCCTCAGGCGCGTTCAATCCGCCGGCATCCCTAGCCCTCGGGACCGTCGCAGTGCCTCGCCACCCCCCCGCCCGCCGCGCGCCAGTCTCAGGAAAGCGGCCTGCCCAAAGCGCACCTGGCGTCAAGCGCATCGTCCGGACCACCAACGCAAGCCCCAAAAGCGCAACGGCCTCCAACATCCCCAACGATCATTCGAGGCGCCCCGCCTTGGCTTCATTGTGCTGAAAATATCCCCGCCGGAGGCTCCAGTCGGATCCAGGGGGGGGATGACGGTTGGGGTCGCCACCCTATGAGAAGGTGCCGTGGCAAAACCAACCTGCCGAAAGCCCCCCGCCATGCGCATAATAAACCCAGAGACGCTCGCCGGTTGTCACCTCCACCTGCCAGTAGTCGCGCACGCCGCTGCGCCAGTCGGGCTCGTCGAGCCACCATTCGGGAGCGATACGCTCGGGGCCCGTCACACTGGACACGCGCAAGGTGCGGCGGCGCCAGCGCAGCGTGGCGGACGGGCGGCGCTGTGCCGGCGCCCCCGATTCATCACAGGCATGGATCGGTTCGGGTCGAAAGACAGTCAGCGGGCGCGGCACCGGAGCAGGCACTTGCCAGTCGCGCGCCGGTGCGGCCCACGCGGCGGCACGCACCTGGGTCGTCTTTTCAGGAATATGACTATCCCCGGGATAGAGGCGCAGGATCCGTTCAAGCCCGATCCGGGCGCCCAGCCGGCTGATGAGATCTTCCAGGCCGGCCTCCGCCGCCGCCGCCTGCCCGATCAGCCCAGTCGACCCAGTCGACCCGGTAGACCCAGTCGACCCGGTCGGCCCGTCTGCGCCGGACTGCATCGCACGGGCACGGACTTCGTTTGTCACGTCAAGTTGGCCGCGGTGCTGTGTGGCGTGCACGGGCTCGGTCACATGGGCCTCGAGGCGCAGCACGTCGATGCCGTCCCCCGCCTCGAGGTCGCCGAGCTTCATGCGCAGGAGCGGGCGCAGACGCTCCGGATCGGCGCTGGGGCGCGCCAGGCCGATCTCGATCCATTGCGACGTGTGATCCGTACGCTCGACCCGCAGCCGCACCCGCCGCGCGCCTTGCCCCTTGTCGCGCAGCCGCGCGCAGAGCGGCGCGAGCAGACGGTCGAGCCCGGCGGCGACGTCGTCCTCGAGCCCAATCGGCTCGGGCAGGGTCAGCCGCACGGCAAAGCGGGGCGGCGCTGCGGCGGGCGAAACCGGCTCGGGCACCATGCCCAGCGCCTGGTCGAGGCGCAGCACAACCTGCTGACCGAAACGGCGCGCGAGCCCCGCGCGGGGCTGGTTCGCCAGATCCTCCACACGCCGCAAGCCGAGCCGGGCGAGCTGCGCCGTCACATCGGGCGGCAGGCGCAAGGCGGCGACGGGAAGCGGGGCGAGCACCGTGCGCATCTGGCCGGGCGGCGCGATCCGGCCAGTCACCACGGGCGCGGCGACCAGTTCGGGCGGCGCCCCACCCCGCTCCCAATGCCGCCGCTTGGCCGCGCGCGAGCGGGTGGCGCGAGCTTCCTGATCGATTGCGTCCCCGGTACGGGTCGGCGCCGTCTCGCCCCCGTTGCCGTAGCGCGCCAGCGCCCAGGCCGCACCGGGCGTATCGGCGATTCCGGTGCGAATCGTCAGGCCGAGATCGGCGCAATCCTCTTCGACCTGACGCAGCAGCGCCGCTTCTCCGCCAAAGAGGTGGGCGCAGCCCGTCAGGTCTGCGACCAGACCGTCCGCGGCCCCGCCTTCCGGCCTGCCGTCACGGACAGCATCCGCCGGCATCCTGATCCCGCCTTCCGTGGCGATCCAGGGCGAGAACTTCCCCGCCCAACGCTGCAGGGCCGCCAGAAAGTCCGCCTCGGCCCGCGGATTCTCGAACCGGCTGATCAGCTCGGGGCACATCGCGCGCGCATCCCGCACCGGCTGGCCGCGCGACAGGCCCGCCGCACGCGCCTCGGCCGAAAGCGACACCAGCACCGGCACACCGCGCCTGTCGCCCACGATGGCGAAGGGCGCCTCGAGCACCCCGCGCTGGGTGCGCAGATAGCGCTCCGCCGCAAGGCGCGGGAACCAGAGCGAAAGGATCCGTCTGTTCGGCATGGTCTGACAATCCGAAGGGCAGCATTCGGGACGAACGGCAAATGTTCACTAAATGTTCTAGTTCGCAAGGAAGGCTGAGTCGAGTCAGCGCCGCATGCGGCCCGTCTGCCCATAGCGAAAGGGGAGGAGGGGTGAGAGGCTGGACAGCGACCCAAGCGTGGCTCGTTGCGGCTGCTTCCTTCCGGACCTGACCGGGTTGGCGAGGTGCTCGCCCGCGCCAACCTCTCGCCCCCCAGCTAAGCCGCACGCACCCGAAATGCAAGACCACCGCTCAGGCCTGCCCCTGCAAGGCCACGCGGATTTTCCCGAAGCCCGATACAGGTGCATCTGGCCGTGCTAGGCTCCGCCTCGGAACGTCAAAAGAGAAACCGATGCACGCCACTACGCCAACCACACGGCCCGCGCACGCCCCGTCGGCGCCGTCGCACAGACCCCCACCAGCCCTGGCCACACGCAAATGACCCGAACCCGCCTCGTCTGGCTGCTTCTGGGGCTCTGGCTCGCGCTGTTCCTGTGGTCCCTCCCGGCGGCCCGGGGCACGGAGCCCACCGGCGACAGCTTCGTGCGCGGCATGAACCGGGTGGGCGTCTTCATGGGCTGGCAACTCGCAGCCCTCATCCCCGGCATTGCTGCCTACGCAGCCTCGCGCCCGCTGCCACCCGGCGCCCTGCGCCGCATGGCCTGCGTCCCGCCCGGCCTTCTCGCGGCGTTCATCGTCTTTGTGCTCGGCCTGATGGTCTGGGCGCGGCTGAGCATCCTCATCCACCAGCCGGAGCCCTACACGGCGCCCGTGACCGCCCCTGCCGAGAAGCCCCCTGCCCCGACGGACTAGCGCCTCACCCCGGCGCGCGCTCTGCCCAGCCCGCAAAGGTTTTTTCGAGCGCGACCACCACGTAGTAGAGAACGATCCCGAGGAACGCCAAGGCGATGAGAACGGCGAACATCAGCGGGTAGTCCGAGTTCGTCTTGGCACTGTCGAAAAGCGCCCCGAGACCGCGCCCATGGGGGCTGACAATCTCCATCAGGTTGGTCCCGATAAAGGCGAGTGTCACGGACACCTTCAATGCCCCGAAAAACTCCGGGAGCGTCTTGGGCAGGGCAATCTTCCAGAAGATCGTCGCCTGGCTTGCCCCCAGCGACCGCAGGATGTCGCGATACTCCGGCTCCAGCGTGCTGAGTCCGATCGAAACGGACACCGCGATCGGAAAGAACGAGATCATGAAGGCGATCAGAACGGTGTTGAAATCATGCGCGCCAATGAAGAGGAGCGCGACGATCGGTACGACAGTAGCTTTCGGGATCGCATTGAACCCGACGAGCAGCGGGTAGAGCGCGTCCCGCATCGTGCGCGAAAATCCCATCGCCATGCCGATCCCGACACCGACGATCACCGCCACGATCAGTCCGACGACCGTCCGCCAGAGCGTCTGCCACCCCATGACAAGAAAGAGGTTCCAATACTGCGCATAGGCAGGCGGCAAATCGGACGGCGAGGCCATCACGTAGTTCGGCCACCCGTTGATCCAGACCAGCGCCTCCCACAAGACAAGGAACACGATCACCGCGATCACGGGCGCCAGAACAGCGCGGCTCGTCAGAAACGCGACGATCCCGCTCCGGACGCGCGGGGCGCCGGATGCGGGAGGCGATAGCGAATCAGGAACATAAGCCATGACAGGATCCTCAGGCAGTGCCGGTTCGGGCCGGCGGTTCGGGCTGGTGTACCGCCGGATCGGTCGTGGCACGGCCCTGCGCCACCTCGATCTGATGGCGGAGTATCGCGAGCATCTCGGCGGCCTCCGGGGTATAGAGATGTTCGAGATCCCGGGGGCCGGTGTCCGGCACGTCCAGCACGTACTGCGCATGGGCCGGACGCCCCGACATCACCACGACTTGGTCGGCCAGGAAGATCGACTCACGCAGATCGTGGGTGATGAGAACACCCGTGAACGGCTCGCGGGCCTTCACCTCGTGCATCGTCTGCCAAAGGTCCTCACGGGTAAACGCATCCAGCGCGCCGAACGGTTCGTCGAGAATCAGAACCTCCGGCTGATGAATGAGCGCCCTGCAAAGCGACGCCCGCTGGCGCATCCCTCCGGACAATTCCGATGGGCGCTTGTCCTCGAACCCCTCGAGGCCAACGAGCGAAAGCAGAAACCGGGCGCGGTCTTCCTGCTCTTTCTTGGAAAGCTTGGTCGGTACGATTTCGAGAGGCAAAAGTACGTTCTTCAGGATCGACCGCCATTCCAGAAGCACCGGATTCTGAAACGCCATCCCGACGGTCGAGCGCGCGCCTTTTACGCGCTCTCCATGCAACCAGACCTCGCCTTCGTCCGGGATCATCAGCCCGGCGATCAGGCGCGTCAGTGTCGACTTTCCGCATCCCGAAGGGCCGACCACAGCACAGAACCCGCCTTCGGACACCGAAATATCGAGATGATCGAGCACATGAAGCGGCCCGCTTTGTGTGCTGAACGTGTGGCTGACGTCCCGGATTTCAATCAGAGGTGTGTCGCTCATGGCCGCTTTCCCGGGCTCGCCTCCGGCGGGGATATTTGGGGCACAATGAAACCTGCGCGCGCGCCTTGCTTCACTGTGCTGAAAATATCCCCGCCGGAGGCATCCTCGATATTCAAGCTGCGCTTCCATTTCGATGCGGAAGCGCAGGCCCGCCTTTACATGGAGGCGTCGATCTTGAAGAGCCCGTCCGGCAGGAACGACGGATCGAAGTAGAGATCCGGCGTCGGTGCATTCTCGAACTCGTAGGTCTCGGCAATCTGGTCGATCGCGGCTTCCATGCGCGCGGCGTCGATCCCGCCCATGCCGTTTGCCTTCACGTAGTCGGTCAGGACGTTCGCGTCGATCGCGAGTTGCAAGCGCCGCTGCTCGAGGGCGACATCGATTGCCGGGTTGCGTTCCGCGACCATTGCTGCACCCGCTGCCGGATCGGTGATGACATCCTGCCAGCCCGCTGCGACCGCCCCGAGGAACGCTGAGACGAGCTCGGGGTTCTCCGAAGCGAACTCGGTGTTGGCGATAACCGCGTTGCCATAGAGTTGCAAGCCGTGATCGGCCATCAGGATCGTAGAGATATCCTCTTCGGGAACGCCGAGGCGCACGAGGTTCAGGAACGACGAGAACGAGAAGCCGGTGACCGCCGCTACGGCGCCCTCCGCCAACATGGGCTCACGGGTCGGAAACCCGACAGGCTCCACGGTGATCTTCTCCATATCGATGCCGGCGGCCGTGGCGAAGGCCGGGAACTGGGCCCAGGCGCCGTCGGGCGGCGGCGCTCCGAGGATCTTGCCTTCGAGATCCGCGGGCGCCTCGACACCGAGCGATTTGCGCCCGACCACCGCGAAGGGAGGTTTGTCATAGACCATCATCACGGCGGTGACAGGCGCGCCGGGGTTCTGGTCGAGAAACTTGATGAGCGAGTTGATGTCGGCAAAGCCCATCGGGAACGCGCCCGTGGCCACTTTCGGAATCGCATCGAGCGATCCCTGCCCGGCCGCCACTTCGACGGAAAGACCGGCCTCGGCGAAATGACCGTTGTCGACCGCGGCGAAGTACGCCGCCGAGGGGCCCTCGAACTTCCAGTCGAGCGCGAAGGGGACTTCTGTTTCGGCATGTGCCGCGCCTGCGATCAAGGCAGCACTCACCCCAAGGGCGGCTCCGAAGGTGGTGAATTGACGGATGAACACGGGTGGACCTCCACTGTCCTTGTTTTTCATTGTCGCGCCCGCGACTGCGAGCTTGTTGATGCGCCACACCATTGAAAGCGGGGCGCGATGTTGGAAGCACATGGGCATTGCCCTGCACTGGCGCGGTGGACGCTAGCAAGCTCGTCGCCCAAAATCCATGCACGATGCCACACAATTCACCATGCGCAGGTCGTGCTAGGGGAGCGGCCCGAGGGCGCCTGCTCTCTCCAGATCAAGGTCGTAGATCCTGTAGCCGGATGCGTCCGTCCCGCGGAACGCCAGGACAGGCCCGCCCGGCGCATCGTCGCCCGGAACGGTCGCCTGCGCCGCGCCGGATCCCGTCCGGAAGGTGGCAGTTGTTGCGGATTGGGGAACGAAGCCCCACGCCGGAGACGGCGGCGCGCCTTCGGCGCCGCCGGCGGCGATGTAGCGCGTCAGGTGATCCCGGACGGGTTCCGGGTGCGGCATCGGGATCGCGCCGCCGGCCGGGGTCGGGAAGTTACCACCTCGGCCCAGACGATAGCTGTTGGTCGCGAGCACGAAACGCTCGTCATCGCCGACCGCGCGCCCGGCGCAGGCGAGGTCGGCGATCCGGCCGCCACCGTCAATTTGCTGACCATACGGATCGAACATCGGCGGGGCGGCGAGGTCGATCCGGTAGGTTACCCCGGCGACGACATCGAAGCCGTAGGACGGATGCCGCGGATCGAGCAGCTCGTGCCCCTGGCTTCCTGTGGGGATTGTATTGAACGCGCTTGCGCTGCGCTCCAGCCAGGTGCGCAGCTCCGCGCCCGTGATGCGCAGGGCAACAAGCGTGTTGGGATAGACGTAGAGATCCACGAGGTGGCGGATACGGACCTCGCCCGGCGGGATGTCGGTGTAGTGCCCGGCGCCCTGTAGGCCGCCCGCGCGAAGCGGCGCCGTTGCCGAGAGAAGGGGGAGCATCGCCTCCGGGCGCCCCTTCAGCCCCTCGCGAACGGCTTCGAGCTGCGCCGCGTTCACGAGTTGCGTCGACGCGACATCCGCCACCTGCGCAAAGTACGTATCCAAACGGCGTGGCGTGTGGCCGACCACGCGATGCACGTTGTCCAGTGTCGCTTCGTGATGCGCCGACACCGCAGCCACGACGCCCGGATGGGGCGTTTCGGTGGAGATCTTGCGCAGGCTTGCCCCGCTCTCCACGACGCGCCAGCCGTCCGGCCCGTGGGACAGGCGCAGATCGACCACGCCGAGGCGGTTGGCCCAGAAGCCCGGCATGGATGCGGGCTTGCCGTGGAGCGTGCCCGCGATGGGATCGACAACGGCACGGGCGTCGGGCGCGACGGTGAAATCAGGGCTGGGGAATTGCCCGTGCGCATGGCCCGCGAGCACGACATCGACGTCGGGGATCGCCGCGATGGGCACCGCCGCGTGTTCCATCCCGGGGGACGCTTCCGCCGCGGCGATCCCGGAGTGGCACAGGATGATGACGAGATCCGCGCCCTTGCGGCGCAATTCGGGTGCCCAAGCGGCGACTGCGTCGACCATGTCGCGCGCCTCGAGATCGGGGCCGATCTTGTCGCTGTCCCATTGCAGGGTTTGGGGGGGAGCGACTCCGATCAGCCCGATCCGGATGCCGCGCTCGGACCCGTCGCCGCACCGCATCGACCGTTCGAGCATCATGGCTGGCGGCAGAAAAGGTGTGTCCTGTAACGGTGACGCCGCCACCCGGCGCACGATATTGGCCAGGATGACAGGGACGGGCGATGCGTCCAGCAGACGCTGAAGCGGGGCAAGTCCGTAGTTGAAATCATGGTTGCCCAGCGTCGCGGCATCGACGCCCAGCGCGTCGAAGGCGGCCATCATCGGGTGCCCCTCTGGCGGCAGCGCCGCCGCGAGACGGGCATCGCTCGGGCTGCCTTCCAGCGCGTCACCGATATCGAGGCAAAGGGTGTTCGCGGCCTCGGCGCGGGCATGATCGATCTCGGTGCCGGCCAACGCCAGCCCGTGGCCGCTCACGGCGTGATCGGTGATGTAGTCGTATGGCATGAGCCGCATGTGCAGATCGGAGGTCGAGATCAGGCGGAGATGCGCCTCGCTCGGGCCTGCCTCGGTCGTGAAGCGGTGCTGGGGTGACACGATCGGCGATCCGTTCCGGTTTCGGAGGCACCGGCATGCAGAACAGACCGCGCACCTCCCTGGCCGACAGCGGCCCACTGCGGCCAGGTGGCCATGACACTTAACAGGCGCTCCCGCCCCACACACGTGAGGGTTGTACACCCCCGCCGAAATTGCAACGACTCTCCGCGCGCAGACAACGCGCCCGCTCCGCCAAAGCATTTGCGCCGCCGGACACGCCATGGCAAGGGCGCGCGACGCAGGGTGCGACGGCAGGAGACACGATGAAGAACGCTGAGGCAGTGACGTTCGGGGGATCCGGCCTGGAGCGCGCCGGCAACCTGCGGTCGGACGCGGCGCGGCTCGAGGCGCTTGCGGCGGACCCCACGAGCCGGGTTCTGCCGCTGTGGCGCGGCAAGCCGATGGTGCGGGAAGATGGCGAAGGCCTCACGTTGATGGCCTTTCCGCCGGACGCGGCTGTCGTGCAGGAAGCCCCCGGAATGCGCGTTTTCCTCGGGTTTGGCGACGGCACGGATGGGCGGAGCGATCCCGAGAACGCCGCCACCGGCCCGGCGTGGTTTGCCTGCGACATCTCCGGCTGGGCCCCGTTCGGACAGGACGAGGGCGATCCCAACGCCTTTGCGGATCCGACCGAGCAGGTCTACCCGGGGATCGAAGGCGCTCATTTCGTGGAGCTTCGATCCGCCATGGCCCGTCTCTCGGCGCGCGATGCCGAGCTTGCCGCAACCGCGAAGGCAGTGCTTGGCTGGCACGCGACGCACCTCTTCTGCGCCCGCTGCGGCGCCCGGAGCGAAAGTGGCGAAGGCGGCTGGCAGCGGCAGTGCCCGGCCTGCGGTGCGCGCCACTTTCCGCGCACGGATCCCGTGGTGATCATGTTGATCACGCATGGAAATTCCGTCCTTCTCGGTCGCTCGCCGCATTGGCCTGAGAAGATGTACTCGTTGCTCGCGGGCTTCGTGGAACCGGGCGAGACGATGGAGGCCGCTGTTCGCCGGGAGGTCGCGGAAGAGGCAGGCGTGCGCGTCGGCGAGGTGGAATACCTCGCCTCGCAGCCCTGGCCTTTCCCCGCGTCGCTCATGCTGGGGTGTCGCGGCGAGGCGCTGACCCGCGATATCGTGCTCGACCCAGTCGAGCTGGAGGACGCGCGCTGGGTCAGCCGCGAAGAGCTTCTGGCTGTGCGCGCCGGTGAAAGCGACGAGATCAAGCCCGCCCGCCAAGGCGCCATCGCGCACTTTCTGCTCGAACGCTGGCTGGCCGACACGCTGGAGTGAAGATCTGCCATGGAACTGAAAACTTGCCAGGACATCGCGGCGCCCATCGACGTGGCGTGGCGCCGGATCACCCAGTTCGAACAGTTCGAGGAGGGCCTGCGCCGACAGGACGTCGTTCTCCATCGGGCGGACCCGGACACTGATGTTCGCGTCGGGACGCTATGGGACGCGGAGGTGCCGATGATGGGGCGCACGCTCACCGCCAAGGCGACCGTCGTGCGCATGGAGGCGCCACATCTTCTCCGGCTCGAAGGGCGTGGCACGGGGATCGACGGTCACGCCGAAATCACGCTTACCGCGCTGGACGATGGTCATACGCGGGCCGATGTCACCGCCGGGCTGAAGGCGCGCGCGCTTGGCGCGCAAGTGATTCTGCAGCCGCTGCGGGTCGCCCGCGGAAGGCTGGAAGAACAGTTCGCCGCGCGGGTAGAGCGCATCGCGCGCCGCATCGAAACGGAACACGCCGAGGGTGAGGGCTGACGCCGGGCGCCCCGCCCCAGAAGCCCGCCGGGATCAGTGGCGCCGGGGATCGGCGGGATACGTGCCCAGCAGTTCGAGCTTCGTGCAGAAATAATCGAGCTCTTCGAAGGCGCGCTGGACGTGCAGATCCTCGGGGTGGCCTTCGATATCGGCGTAGAACTGGGTCGCGTTGAACGACCCACCGACCATGTAGCTCTCGAGCTTCGTCATGTTGACGCCGTTCGTCGCGAAACCGCCCATCGCCTTGTAAAGCGCGGCGGGAATGTTGCGCACCCGGAAGACGAAGGTCGTCATCATGCCATGCGCGCCGCGGCGCGACCGATCAGGCTCGCGGGCCATGATCAGAAACCGCGTGGTGTTGGTGTCCTCGTCCTCGATATGCCGCGCGAGCGCAGTGAGGCCGTAGATCTCGCCAGCAAGTTCCGAGGCAAGCGCGGCCTGCGTGATATCGCCTTTCTCGGCAACGTCGCGCGCGGCGCGGGCGTTGTCGGTGCTGACACGGCCGGTGATTCCGTTGGCGCGCAGGAACGTCGCGCATTGCGGGATCAGAACAAGATGGCTCCACGCCTCGCGGATATCCGAGAGCTTGGCGCCCGGCACGGCGAGCACGTTGATGTGCACCCGCACGAACGCCTCGTCGACGATGTGCAAGCCGCTCTCGGGCAGGAGGCGGTGAATGTCGGCCACCCGCCCGTATGTCGTGTTTTCCACCGGCAGCATCGCAAGTTCCGCCTGCCCCCCGCGCACCGCTTCGATCGCGGCCTCGAAGGTGGGGCATGGCAGCGCCTCGTGATGCGGGCGCGCATCGTGGCAGGCCTGGTGCGAATAGGCGCCCGGTTCTCCCTGAAAGGCGATCTTGGGGGGTGGGGCGTCGGTTGGCATCGGTGGCTTCCGGTGGCTGCGTCCGAGCGGTCTAGCCGCACGCGTTGCGCCCCTCAAGGGCGTTTGGTCGCGCCCGCTACACCTTGCGGGCGCCGGTCGAAACGATCTAGATCGCCGCTGAAAACTCACAAGAGCGGATGCGACATGTTCGACACGATGACCCTCATGAAAGCTGCCATCGGTTTTCTTGGCTCCTGGCTCATTCTGTTGCTCGGCATCTTCGTGGCCGACAACCTGTACACCGTGGGCAGCCACAAGCACGGCCACCACGAGCAAGCGTACTCGATCGAGGTCGAGAGCGAAGAGGGCGGGGAAGAAGTTGCCGAGCTCTCGATGGAAGAGAAGTTCGCCATGGCCGATGCGGGCAAGGGCGAGCGCGTCTGGAGCAAGTGCCGCGCCTGCCACCAGCTTGAGCAAGGCGCAAATGCGACCGGCCCGTACCTCTATGGTGTTGTCGGTCGCGAGGTCGATGCCGCCGACGGCTTCAGCTATTCCGGCGCCCTCGAAGAGGTGGCCGATGTCTGGACGCCGGAAAACCTCTACGCCTTCCTCGAGAATCCGCGCGGCTATGCGCCCGGCACGACGATGTCGTTCAACGGTCTGCCCGCGTGGGAAGACCGGGTGAACGTGATCGCCTACCTCGACGCCACCGACGACTGACCCTCCCGGTACGACCGACCTGTCACAAAGCGCCCCGATCCACGGGCGCTTTGTTGCATTCAGGGCCCCGTTTCCCTCCCGTCCGCTCGCGCTCGCTCACAGAATCGCAAGTTCGCCCTTCACATGGGCGCGGCTACCCTATCTTGTGCAGGTAAGGACGGGCCGGCGTGTTGCGCATGGCCCACGGACGAATGAAGGAGACGTTGCCCATGCGCTCAACCGTGCAGAGCCCCACGCCCCCCGTCATAGCCGCCAGCCGCATCGGCCTCGCGCTCGCCGCCGCGCTCGGAATGGCCCTACCGGCTCACGCATTGGAAGACGGCTGGGCCCGCGCGCACGGCATCGCCACGTTCGACGGCGACCCGATGAGATACGGCCCCGACTTTCCGCATCTGGACTATGTGAATCCTGAAGCGCCCAAGGGCGGGGAGATGTCGATCTGGGCCTTTGGCAGCTTCGACTCGATGAACCCCTACACGATCAAGGGCCGCGCCGCCGCACTCGCCTCCGCCCCCTACGAAAGCATCCTTGACAGTACGGCCGACGAAATCGGCACCTCTTACTGCCTGCTGTGCGAGAGCCTCGAGTACCCGCCGGATCGCTCCGAAGTGATCTTCACCCTGCGCGAGGGGATCACCTTTTCCGACGGCTCGCCGCTGACCGCCGAAGACGTGATCTTCACCTACGAGCTCTTCCGCGACAAGGGCTTGCCCTCGTTCCGCGCCGTGATCGAGCAGCTCGTGGATACCGCCGAGGTGCTCGACGAGCGCCGCGTGCGCTACACCTTCAAGGACGGCGTGCCAACGCGCGACGTGATCCAGACGGTCGGCGGGCTCTCGGTCTTTTCGAAGGCGCATTACGAGGCCAACGCCCTCGATCTGGAAGAAAATTCCCTGATCCCGTTCCTCGGCTCCGGGCCCTACGTGGCCGACACCGAGAACATGGATATCGGCCAGACCATCGTCTACACCCGCAATCCCGATTACTGGGGCGCCGCGCTGCCGTTCAACGTGGGCCGGTACAATTTCGACAGTATCCGGGTCGAGTACTTCGCCGATTTCAACTCCGCCTTCGAGGCGTTCAAGGGCGGCGCGTACCACTTCCGCAACGAGGGCTCATCGAAGAACTGGGCGACCTCCTACAACTTCCCGGCCGTCGAGGCGGGCCATGTCGTCAAGCGCGAGCTGGCGGACGGCTCCATCGCCACCGGCCAGTCCTTCGCGATGAACCTGCGCCGCCCGCAGTTCGAGGACCCCCGCGTGCGCGAGGCCATCCAGCTGATGTTCAACTTCGAGTGGTCGAACGAACAGCTCTTCTATGGCCTCTACGAGCGCATCAATTCCTTCTGGGAAAACAGTGATCTGGCCGCAGAGGGCCTGCCCACCCCCGAAGAGCTCGCGCTGCTGGAGCCGCTGGCCGAGCACTTGCCCGAGGGCGTTCTGACCGAGGAGGCGGTGATAGCGCCCGTGAGCGGCGAGCGGCAGCTCGATCGCGGCAACCTGCGCCGCGCATTGACGCTCCTCGACGAGGCAGGGTGGGCCGTCGACCCTTCCGACGGGATGCGTCGCAAGAACGGCCAGACCTTGCGGATCGAGTTCCTGAACGACAGCCCGACCTTCGACCGCGTCATCAATCCTTACGTCGAGAACCTGCGCCGCGCGGGCGTCGACGCCCTGCACAGCCGGGTCGACAACGCCGAGGCGACGAACCGCGAGCGCAGTTTCGACTTCGACATCGTGACCGACCAGTTCCCGATGAGCTACATCGCCGGGCGCGGGCTGGAGCAGTACTTTGGCTCCGCCACCGCCGACACAAGCGTTTTCAATGCGATGGGGCTGAAATCCGAAGCGGTGGACAGCCTGATCGCAACCATCGTCGGCGCCGAGAGCCGTGAGGAGATGGGCGTTGCCATCCGGGCGCTCGACCGCGTGCTGCGGGCCGAGCGGTTCTGGATTCCGCAATGGTACAAGGATGTGCACACCGTCGCCTATTTTGACATGTACGAGCATCCCGATCCGCTGCCGCCCTACTCGCTCGGGTTCCTCGACTTCTGGTGGTACAACGCCGAGCGCGCCGAAGAACTGCGCGCCGCCGGCGCCCTCCGCTAAAGGCTCGACCGCGATATGAGCGCCTATATCCTCCGACGGCTGTTGCTGATCATCCCGACGCTCTTCGGGATCATGCTGATCAACTTCACGCTCACCCAGTTCGTCCCCGGCGGCCCGATCGAGCAGATCATCGCGCAGGTCGAGGGCGACGGAGACGTGTTCGAAGGTATCGCCGGAGGCGGCGATGCAGGGCAGTCGGCGCAGGACGCGGGCGCCGGCGGCGGCGCGGACGACCGCTACCTCGGCGCGCGGGGCCTGCCGCAGGATTTCCTCGATGAGCTGGAGGTGGACCTCGGCTTCGCCCGCATCGTCTGCACCGACGATCACCAGGGCGAGCCGACGCTCGACAGCGACCTCTGCACGACCGAGCCGATCGCCATAGGCGAGCGATTTGTCATCCTGATGGGCAACTACATCACCTTCGACTTCGGCGAGAGCTACTTCCGCTCGATCTCCGTGATCGACCTCGTGATCGAGAAGATGCCGGTGTCGATCACGCTGGGCCTGTGGTCCACCCTGATCGCCTATATCGTTTCCATCCCGCTCGGCATCCGCAAGGCGGTGCGCGACGGCACATCCTTCGACACCTGGACCTCCGCGATCATCATCGTCGCCTACGCGATCCCCGGGTTCCTCTTTGCGATCCTGCTCTTGGTCCTCTTCGCGGGCGGATCGTATTTCCAGATCTTCCCGCTCAGGGGGCTCGTATCGGACAACTTCGATGAGCTGTCGTTACTTGGAAAGGTCGGGGATTACTTCTGGCACATCACGCTGCCGGTGCTCGCCTCGACGATTTCGGCCTTCGCGACGCTGACGCTCCTGACGAAGAACAGCTTCCTCGACGAGATCAAGAAGCAATACGTGATTACCGCCAAGGCCAAGGGAGTGAGCGAGCGCAATATCCTCTACGGGCACGTCTTCCGCAACGCGATGCTGATCGTCATTGCGGGCTTCCCGGCGGCGTTCCTGTCGGTCTTCTTCGGCGCGTCGATCATCATCGAGACGATCTTTTCGCTCGACGGGCTGGGCCGCCTCGGCTTCGAGGCGGCGGTGGCGCGGGATTACCCCGTGGTGTTCGGCACGCTCTACGTCTTCGGCCTGATCGGCCTGCTGGTGGGGATCATCTCCGACCTGATGTATGTCCTTGTCGATCCACGGATCGACTTCGAGAGCCGGGAGACCTGACATGGCAGCCCCCGACACCTCCCTCCCCGAGCCGGGCTACACGGACACGCAGCCCGATAGTGCGACGCCAGCAGTCGCGGTTCCGCCCAGGAAGAAGGGCTTCTTCTCGCTCTCGCCGCTCGGACAGCGCCGCTGGCGGAACTTCAAGCGCAACCGGCGGGCGTTCTGGTCGCTGATCCTCTTCTCGATCATCTTCACAATCACGCTCTTTGCCGAGTTCATCGCCAACGACAAACCGATCCTCGTCCAGTACCGCGGCGAGATCCACGCCCCGATCTGGAACTTCTATTCCGAGCAGACCTTCGGCGGAGATTTCCCGACGGAGGCCGTCTACCGCGATGCGGAAGTGCAGTGCCTGATCATCACGGGCGGGGTCGAGGAATGTTTCTACGAGCCCGATCAGGTGATGGCGGATGTCGAGGCGGGCGCGACGGAAATCGCGGGCGAAGAGGTCGTGAAGGGCTGGATGCTCTGGCCCCTCATTCCCTACAGCTACAACACGCCCAACAACCTCGGCCAGCCCGCGCCCTCACCCCCGGATGCCAACCACTGGCTCGGCACCGACGACGCGACACGGGACGTGCTCGCGCGTGTGATCTACGGGTTCCGGTTGTCGATCCTCTTCACCCTGATCGTGACGATCTCCGCCTCGATCATCGGGATCGTCGCGGGCGCGGTGCAAGGCTATTTCGGCGGCAAGACCGACCTGCTCTTCCAGCGTTTCATCGAGATCTGGGTGAGTACCCCCTCGCTCTATATCATCATCATCATGTTCGCGATCCTGGGGCGAAGTTTCTGGCTCCTGGTCTTTCTCACCGTGCTCTTCGGCTGGCCTGCCCTGGTGGGCGTGGTCCGGGCGGAGTTCCTGCGCGCGCGCAACTTCGAATATGTGCGCGCGGCGCGGGCCCTTGGCGTGTCGAACTGGAAGATCATGTTCCGCCACATGCTGCCGAACGCGATGGTGGCGACGCTGACGATGATGCCGTTCCTGATCACGGCGACGATCGGCGGCCTTGCCTCGCTCGATTTCCTCGGCTTCGGCTTGCCCTCTTCGGCGCCGTCGCTGGGTGAGCTGACGTTGCAGGCCAAGCAGAACCTTCAGGCGCCATGGCTCGGCTTCACCGCGTTCTTCACCTTCGCGATCATGCTGAGCCTGCTGGTGTTCATTTTCGAGGGCGTGCGGGATGCGTTCGATCCGAGAAAGACGTTCTCCTGATCCCAAGGCCGGGGGCCAGCCCCCGGACCCCCGAGGTACTTTTGCCAAGATGAAGACAGCGACCGAAACTTCGACATCAAGGGGGGCTTCATGAGCCTGCTGCAGGTCCGTGATTTGACGGTGAGCTTTCGCCAGGACGGGCGCGACATACCGGCGGTGAAGGGGGTGTCCTTCGAGGTAGCGGAGGGAGAGACCGTTGCGCTCGTTGGCGAGTCGGGCTCGGGCAAGTCCGTGACGGCGCTTTCGACGGTGTCGCTTTTGGGGGACAACGCGACCATCGGCGGATCGGTCACCTATCGCGACGCGGAGATGATGGGGAAATCCGAGGGCGAGCTGCAGCAGGTGCGTGGCAACGACATCAGCTTCATTTTCCAGGAGCCGATGACCTCGCTCAACCCGCTGCACACGCTGGAAAAGCAGGTCATGGAGAGCCTCGCGCTGCACCAGGGCCTCGTGGGCGAGCCCGCACGGCAACGGGTGCTCGAGCTTCTGGAGAAGGTGGGCATTCGTGATGCGGAGAGCCGTCTTCGCGCCTATCCGCACCAGCTCTCCGGCGGGCAGCGACAGCGGGTGATGATCGCCATGGCGCTGGCGAACGGGCCGGAGCTGCTGATTGCCGATGAGCCGACGACAGCGCTCGACGTGACGATCCAGGCACAGATCCTCGATCTGCTCTACGAGCTGAAGCAATCCGAGAAGATGAGCCTGCTGTTCATCACCCATGACCTCGGCATCGTGCGCAAGATCGCGGATCGGGTCTGCGTGATGAAGGATGGCGAGATCGTGGAGACCGGGCCGACGGCCGAGATCTTTGCCAACCCGCAGCATCCCTATACGCAGCGGCTTCTCGCCGCGGAGCCGAAAGGCACCGTGCCCGCCCTCGATGGCGCGGGTGAAGAGGTGCTGACAGCCGAGGGGCTGCGGATCTGGTTCCCGATCCAGCGCGGGTTCCTGCGCAAGACCGTGGGGCATGTGAAAGCCGTCAATGACGCCAATCTCGCGGTGCGCTCGGGCGAAACGCTGGGGATCGTCGGCGAGAGCGGCTCCGGCAAGACGACGCTGGCGCTCGCGCTGATGCGGCTCATCTCTTCGGAGGGGCCGATCGTTTTCCAGGGCGAGAACGTGCAGGGCCGCAGCTCGCGCCAGCTCCGGGCGCTCCGGCGGCACATGCAGATCGTGTTTCAGGATCCCTATGGATCGCTCAGCCCCCGTATGACCATCGAACAGATCATCGCCGAGGGGCTCGGGGTGCACGGCATCGAGGAAGGGCGTGACGCCCGCGAGATGGTGGCGGAGATGCTGGCAGAAGTCGGGCTCGATCCGGCTGCGATGGACAGGTATCCGCATGAGTTCTCGGGCGGGCAGCGGCAGCGGATCGCCATTGCACGGGCGATGATCCTGCGGCCCAAACTGGTGGTGCTGGATGAGCCCACGTCCGCGCTCGATATGACTGTCCAGGTCCAGATCGTCGATCTTCTTCGGGACCTGCAGGCACGCTATGGGCTCGCCTACCTCTTCATCAGCCACGACCTGCGGGTGGTGCGGGCGATGTCGCACAAGGTGATCGTGATGAAGCAGGGCGACATCGTGGAAGCGGGGCCGACGGAGCAAGTGTTCGACAGCCCGCGCTCGGAGTATACGCGCCAGCTCATCGGGGCCGCGTTCAACCTGACCCCGGGAGCGCACGTGGCCTAGGTTCGCCCGATGAAGATCCTCCTTGTACACCGCAATTTTCCGGGCCAGTTCCGCTATCTGGCGCCCGCTCTGCGCAATGCCGGGCACAACGTCGCCGTGCTGACGTGGGAGAAGAACCAGAACCCGCAGCCGATGCCCCACATCCGCTACAGCTACGAGATGGGGCCGACGCGGGAGCTGGGGGCGACCTATGCCGAGAACGCGATGAACGGGGCGGCGGCGGCGCGGACCGCCAAGGCGCTGCGCGACAAGACCGGCGAAGTGCCCGATGTCGTCTTCGGGATCATCAACTGGGGTGAGACGCTCTTTCTGCGCGAGGTCTGGCCCGAGGCGCGACACCTTGGATACGCGGAGTTTCTCTACGCCAGTTCGGGGCTCGACACCGGGTTTGATCCCGAGATGTCGCGACAGGATTTCGGGCGGAACCTGCGGGTCGTAGCACGCAAGGCGCACCTGCTGCAGGCCGCGGTTCAGGCGGATGCGCTGCTGGCGCCGACAGCGTTCCAGGCCTCGACCTTTCCCCCCGAGATCCGTGCGAAGATGTCCGTGATCCACGACGGAGTGGATACGGGGCGGATCGCACCGGACCCGGAGGCCGCGTTTCAGGTGCCCGGCGGGCCGCTTCTGCGTGCGGGCGACGAGGTGCTGACATTCTGCAACCGCGTGCTCGAGCCCTATCGCGGGTTTCACACCCTCATGCGCGCGCTACCCGCCGTGCTGGAGGCCCGGCCCAACGCGCATGTTCTGATGATCGGCGGCGAGAGTGGCGGGTACGGCCCCATCCCCGCCAAGGACAAGACATGGAAAGATGTGATGCTGGCCGAGGTTGGCGACCGGCTCGACCTCAGCCGCGTCCACTTCCTCGGGCGGGTGCCCTACGAGCAGTTTCTCTCGGTCATGCAGGTCGGCCGGGCGCACGCCTATCTGAGCTATCCGTTCGTCCTGTCGTGGTCGATGCTCGAGGCGATGAGCCTTGGCGCCCATGTCATCGGCTCGAGAACGCCGCCCGTCGAGGAAGTCATCTCAGATGGCGAGACGGGCACGCTCGTCGACTTCTTCGATGTGGAGGGCTGGGCGCGCGCGCTGACAGACGCCCTCGCAAACCCTGGCAAATACACCGCCCGGCGCGAGGCCGCGCGCAGGCACATCGTGGACACATACGACCTGAAGTCGGTGTGCCTGCCCAAACTGATGGACTTCGTGCTGAAGCGCTGACCGGCGGATCCCCGGCGCGGAGCGGGCCTACTCTGCGGCGATGTCCTCGGGCCAGCCGCTCACGGCCTTGATCTCGCAGAACTCCTCGAGGCCCCACATGCCGCCCTCGCGCCCGTTGCCGGAGGCCTTGTAGCCGCCGAAAGGTGAGCCTTGCGCGCGGCCACGGCCATTCATCTCGACCATGCCGGAGCGGAGCTGGCGCGCCAGCCGGACGCGCCGCGCATCGTCGGAGGATTGCACGTAATTCGTGAGGCCGTAGGCGGTGTCGTTCGCGATGCGCACGGCCTCCTCCTCCGTGTCGAAGGGAATGATCGACAGAACGGGGCCGAAGATTTCCTCCCGCGCGATGGTCATGTCGTTCGTGACATCGGCGAACACGGTCGGGCGCACGAAGTAGCCGCGGTTGAGCCCCTCGGGGCGGCCGGTTCCCCCCGCCACGAGGCGTGCGCCTTCGTCGATACCGGTCTGGATCAACCCCTGGATCTTGTTCCACTGCACCTCGGAGACGACCGGGCCGATGTGGCGGCCCTCGTCATGGGCGGGTGCGACCTTTGTCTTCTCCGCCGTCTCGCGCGCCATCTCGACCGCCTCGGCGTAGATCGAGCGTTCCACCAGCATTCGGGTCGGCGCATTGCACGACTGGCCGGTGTTGTTCATCACACGCTGCGTGCCCTGCTTCACGGCGCGCGCGTCCGCGTCGGCAAAGATCAGGTTCGCGCCCTTTCCCCCGAGCTCCAGCGAAACGCGCTTGAGCGTGTCCGCCGCGGCCTTGGTGATCGCGGTGCCCGCGCGGGTCGAGCCAGTGAAAGAGATCATGTCGACATCCGGATGCACCGAGAGCTGGGTGCCAACGCCCACGCCATCGCCGTTCACCATGTTGAAAACGCCCTTGGGCCACCCCGCCTCGTCAACGATCTCGGCAAAGACGATGGACGAGAGCGGCGCGATCTCGGAGGGCTTCAGCACCATCGTGCAGCCGACCGCCGCGGCAAACGCCACCTTCAGCGTCACCTGGTTCATCGGCCAGTTCCACGGGGTGATCATGCCAACCACGCCGATCGGATCCATCAGGATACGGTCCCGCGGGGCGTCCGGGGAGAGCAGGCGCACCTGCTCAAAGCGCCGCGCCTGGTTGATCGCGTCTTCGATGTGCCATGTGCCCGAGGTTTGTTGCGCACTGCGCGACCAGTCGATGGGCGCGCCCATCTCGAGGCTCATCGCCCGACTCATGTCGTCCTTGCGGGACTCGTAGACCTCGAGCAGCCGCTCCAGATGGGCAATCCGCGCCTCCATCGACAGCGCGGCCCAGCCGGGAAACGCCCTGCGCGCGGCGGCGACAGCGGCGTCCGTATCCGCCTGAGCGCCGAGGGAAATGACCGCGACGGCCTCCTCTGTCGAGGGGTCGATCACGGGGAGATCATTGGCGGCGGCAGGGGCAACCCACGCCCCGTCGATGTAGAAGTCGCGCTTTTCCAGCATGTCAGGGCCTCCCGGTTTTCGTGCACAGCGTGACACCGACTCGCGGGCGCCGCAATGGAACAACTCCGTCTTACGCTGCGTTTCGCTCATGACTGCCCGCATGCGACGTGCGGCCGCGCTCACGCGCTCGTGTCCGCCATTCCCGGAGATTCCGACACGTTTTGCGGAGTTGTGTGGCCGCCATGCACTTGCGTGCGGCACCGCGCATGGGAGACTGCTGGACAAGCGTCGAGAAACCCTGTCGGGCAGAGCGAACAGACTGTGGAGACGCAACAATGACGACGAGACGTCAATTCATGACCCGGGCCGCCGCGCTCGGAAGCGCCCTTGCGGCGCCGGCAATCGCCCCCTCCCTCGCCCACGCGGCGTCGGAGCCCTTTCAGGTGTCCGACCGGTGGCGCCCCAAGACGGTGAACGTCAAGCAGAGCCTGCCTGCGGGGCAGGTCTTTGTCGTGACCGAACGGCACTACCTCTACCTCACGCTCGGCGACGGCAAAGCGCTTCGCTACGGTGTTGCCGTGGGGGCGGACGGGCTCAATTTCCGGGGCACGGCGCAGGTCGCACGGAAGGTCGAGTGGCCCTCCTGGCGCCCGACACAAGACATGATCGACCGGGAGCCCAACAAGTACGGCCCCCTCGCCGACGGCATGGAAGGCGGGCCAAGCAATCCGCTCGGCGCGCGGGCGCTCTACCTCTATCGCAACGGGCGCGACACCGCCTACCGCATCCATGGCACCCCGCAGCCGTGGTCCATCGGGCGGTCGGTATCGTCGGGCTGCATCCGCATGACCAACGAGCACGTGACCGAGTTCTATGAAAAGGTCCCGATCGGCACGACGGTCACGGTCTACTCCTGAGCCCCGAAGAGTCCCACAGAAGGGGAGAAAAACTATTCTTCCTTTCCATGGGCTTGCTCGAACACCGAAAAGAAAACGTCTGAGACGTGAAACGATTTGGCCTCCGGAGGCGTTTGTCTGCGGTTGGTTATGCCGGAGCACCTACGATGGCTGCGTTTCACGATCTCCTTTTGACGGTCCACGGCGAGATCTGGGATGCCGGCACAGAGCCGCGCCCGGAGCTTGAGGATGTTCTCACGCGCCTTGAAACGGTCGACCTCCCCGATGGTGTGACGCGGCTTCCCACCGCAGCCATGACCTCTGGCCCCCACCTCGCCGCCCAGGACGAAGCCGGTGCGACGACGCAGGGCGTGGTCTGGCTGGAGCATCGGATATACCGCAACCGGCTATCGGCGTGGTACGCGCTGAAGTAAGAGCGCGCCTGCCGCTTTCCGGGGTCGATGCCTTTCGGGCCGCCCTATTGGCGCGCTGCTGTGCTGCGCCTTCGATGGACCCACGGCGATCTGCGCCGAGGATCAAGCTGATCCCCGCATGACGCGCCTTCACCCTGCCCACAACGAAAAACGCCGGCCCTGAGGCCGGCGTTCGCTTGTTCTCGAATGAGGGCGCGGATTACTCCGCGGTTTCCTCTTTCTTGGCTTCTTCGCCCGTCTCCTGATCGACGACCTTCATCGACAGGCGCACCTTGCCGCGATCGTCGAACCCGAGCAGCTTCACCCACACTTCCTGACCTTCCTTGAGAACGTCGGAGGGGTGGTTGAGGCGGCGATTCTCGATCTGCGAGACGTGCACCAGCCCGTCGCGCTTGCCGAAGAAGTTCACGAAGGCGCCGAAGTCGACGAGCTTCACGATCTTGCCACGATAGACCTTGCCCTCTTCGGGCTCCGCCACGATCGAATGGATCATGTCGTAGGCCTTCTGGATGGACTCGCCGTTGGGCGAGGCGATCTTGATGACGCCATCGTCGTTGATGTCGACCTTGGCACCCGACACTTCGACGATCTCGCGGATGACCTTGCCGCCAGAACCGATCACTTCACGGATCTTGTCGGTCGGCACCTGCATCGTCTCGATGCGCGGCGCGTGGGCAGAGAAGGAACCCGCCTCGGTCATCGACTTGGCCATCTCACCAAGGATGTGCAGACGCGCGTCCTTGGCCTGGGCCAGCGCCTTTTCCATGATCTCCGGCGTGATGCCAGCGACCTTGATGTCCATCTGCAGCGAGGTGATGCCGCTCTCGGTCCCTGCCACCTTGAAGTCCATGTCGCCGAGGTGGTCCTCGTCGCCCAGGATGTCCGTCAGGATCGCGTAGTCGCCGTCGTCTTCCAGCACGAGGCCCATGGCGACACCGGCAACCGGTGCCTTCAGCGGCACGCCCGCGTCCATCATCGAAAGCGACGAGCCACAGACGGTCGCCATCGAGGACGAGCCGTTTGACTCGGTGATCTCGGAGACGACGCGCACGGTGTACGGGAAGTCCGTCGGCGCGGGCAGGACAGCCTGCAACGCACGCCACGCGAGCTTGCCGTGGCCGATTTCGCGGCGGCCCGGAGGCCCGAAGCGGCCCACTTCACCGACCGAGTAGGGCGGGAAGTTGTAGTGCAGCAGGAAGTTGGCGCGGTAGTTGCCGTGCAGCGCGTCGATGATCTGCTCATCTTCGCCGGTGCCAAGCGTCGTGACCACGAGACCCTGCGTCTCGCCGCGCGTAAAGAGCGCCGAGCCGTGGGTCCGGGGCAGCATGCCCGTGGCACAGTCGATCGCGCGAACGGTCGTCGTGTCGCGCCCGTCGATCCGCTTGCCGTTCTTGACAACGTCGCCGCGCAGGATCCCGGATTCCAGCTTCTTTAGGGCCGAACCGAGGTTCTTGTCTTCGCGCTGCTCGTCGGTGAGCGCGTCGACGATCTTGGCCTTGGCGTCGGAAACGGCCGTCGTGCGTTCCTGCTTGTCGAGGATCGCGTAGGCGGCGCGCATGTCGGCTTCGCCCGCAGCTTTCACCGCGTCGAAAAGCGCCGAGTAGTCGGGGGGCTGGAAGTTGAACGGCTCCTTGGCCGCGTCTTCGGCCAGATCGATGATGAGGTCGATCACCGGCTGGATCTGCTCGTGCGCGAAGGTCACGGCACCCAGCATCTCGGCCTCGGTCAGCTCATAGGCTTCCGATTCCACCATCATCACGGCGTCCTTGGTGCCCGCGACGACAAGGTCGAGCCGCTGCTCGGGGTTCAGACGCAGCTGATCCATGTCCGACACTTCGGGGTTGAGCACGTAGTCGCCATCCTCGAAGCCGACGCGCGCGGCGGCGATCGGGCCCATGAACGGCACGCCCGAGATCGTCAGCGCAGCCGAAGCCGCGATCATCGCGACGATGTCGGGGTCGTTGACGAGGTCGTGGCTCAGCACCGTGCAGATCACCAGCACTTCGTGCTTGAAGCCCGGCACGAAAAGCGGGCGGATCGGGCGGTCGATCAGGCGGGAGGTCAGCGTCTCCTTCTCGGAGGGGCGTCCTTCGCGCTTGAAGAAGCCGCCGGGGATCTTGCCGGCGGAGTATGTCTTTTCATTGTAGTGGACGGTCAGGGGGAAAAAGCCCTGACCCGGCTTCTCTTCCTTGGCATAGGTCACGTTGGCCATGACGGTCGTTTCGCCATAGGTGGCGATCACCGTGCCGTCGGCCTGACGGGCGACCTTACCCGTTTCCAGCGTGAGGGTTTCCTCACCCCACTGGATGGATTTCTTCACTTCGTTGAACATGTGTATATCCTGTCGGGGAGCGCATCCGGGCGGATCCCGGGCCTCCTAATCCTCTGGCGGCCCCATTGCCGCCGACCCCTATCCTTTTGCACGCGCCCGGGATCGAAGGCGCACGTCTCAGATGCAGGGCGGATACAGCTTTTGCGAGCACTAGGAAAGGGAAAATGGCCTAGCTGCCCGCTTGGCTCGCCTGTGCCAGCAGACCACTGAGCGACGGGTGCGGAAAGCTGCGCTGGATCGTGATCGCGTAGAAGCTCTCGACGATCCCGAGCGTGAACGGTGCCGTGGCGAGCCGCCCCGCGGCAAGCTCGTCCTGCACGACCACCGAAGGGACAACGGCGAGCCCTGCGCCCTCACGGGCCAGCAACCGGACCATCGCCATGTCATCGACATCCGCCACGATGCGCGGCGCCACGCCCAGCCGCTCGGCAAGCCCGGCGAAGCCGGCACGCAGGGCGGTCTCGGTCGGCAGGATGAATGCCTCCGCCGCGAGCAAGGCCTTGAGCGTGGGGTGCGCCAGCCTGTTCTTTGGCCCATGAATCGCAACCTCCTGTTCCGCAAGGCGATGCGCCACGAAATCCGACGCCGCGCGGCCGCGCGGTGGCTCCGTCGACAGGACCACGTCGAGCGAGAGGTCCTTCAGGGCGGCGAGCAGTGTTTCTTCGTTGCCCGAGCGCAGCACAATCCCGACATCGCTACCACGCAACGGCGACAGGAACCGCATCTGGAAGTTGCGCGACAGGGTGGAGAGCGCGCCGACGCGCAGGGGCGGGGCGGCGCTCCCCGTCTGCCGGAGCGAGGCCAGCAGCTCTTGCCCCGTGGCAAAGATCCGGTCCGCGTGGTCGAGCGCGATGCGCCCCGCCTCCGTGAGCACGAGGCGCCGCCCGACCCGCTCGAACAGCGCATGCCCCATCCGCGCCTCGAGCTGCCGGATCTGCGTAGAGAGCGCCGATTGCGATACGTTCAGCCGTTCCGAGGCGCGCGTGAGGTTTCCCTCGTGCGCGACCTCACGAAAATACCTCAGGTGGTGGTAGTTCAGCTGCTCCATATTCTCTTTTATAGAACGTTTCTTCCCATAGGACGTATTTTCTTTATCTTTCAGCTCCTCCTATGTCCACGACACCCCGCAAGAACGGAGCTGTCCATGGACCTCATACTAGACATCGTCGGAACGACGTTCGCGCAGTTTCAGAAGCCGACGCTGGCGTTTTTGATTGGCGGAATGGTATTGGCGGCACTCGGATCGAAGCTTGTCGTGCCTGAACCGGTCTACCAGTGGATCGTGTTGCTGCTCTTGCTCAAGGTCGGGCTCGGCGCGGGGATCTCTGTCCGTGAGGCAAACCTGCTGGAACTCGTCGTGCCCGCCATCGGCGCTGCCCTCGTCGGCGTGCTGATCGTTCTTCTCGGCATGCGCACGCTCGTGCGCTGGCGCGGTGTCACGCCGATGGATGGCATGGCAACGGCCGGCCTTTTTGGCGCCGTCTCCGCCTCGACCCTTGCAGCGGGCATGGCCATGCTCGACGACGAAGGCATCGCCTATGAGGGGTTCATCGGTGCGCTCTACCCCTTCATGGATATCGCCGCCCTCGTCACGGCGATCGTCCTCGCCCGTCTCAGCGCGGAGCGTGCGGCGGCCAGAGCGACGGTGCAAGACGAAGGGAGCGTCGCGCTCGCTGGCCCATCCGCGCCCGCGTTCGACGGCTCTATGGTCCGCACCATCCTGAAGGACACGTTCCGGAGCCCCGCGATCTCGGCGCTGCTGCTCGGCCTCGCGCTCGGGATATTTGCCCGGCCCGACAGCGTCTACGACAGCTTCTACGATGTCCTCTTCCGTGGCCTGCTCTCCATCCTGATGCTCGTGATGGGGATGGAGGCGTGGGCGCGCCTGTCGGAGCTGCGCAGCGTCGCGCACGCCTACATCGCCTATGGCCTCGCCGCGCCCCTCGTGCATGGCGCCATGGGCTTCACCGCTGGCCTCGCCATCCACCACGTGACCGGCTTCTCGGCAGGCGGCGTTGTCCTGCTCGCCGTGATGGCGGCCTCCAGCTCGGACATCTCCGGCCCGCCAACGCTGCGTGGCGCGTTGCCCGAAGCCAATCCCTCGGCCTATGTGGGCACGTCCACCGGGCTGGGCACACCGATCGCGATCCTGTCGATCCCGCTCTGGATCGCGCTCGCGGACCTGCTCATCGGCAACTGATCGTCAAGGGAGGCGACCATGCACCATGCAACCAAGCTCGTGATTATCACCGAACGGACCATTCTCGACGGCGTGACCGACCTTATCGAGAAGGGCGGCGCCACCGGCTACACCCATGTCGATGCCGGCGGTCGGGGCAGCCGCGGCAAACGCAGCTCCAACCGCCCCGGGGTGGGCGGCGTTCTCTCGAACGTAAAGATCGAGGCCATCGTCAGCGACCACGACATGGCCGAGTCGATCATCAGCGCCGTATCCGAGCGCTACTTCGCGCATTATTCCGGCATCGCCTATGTCGAGTCGGTCGAAATCCTGCGCCCGCACAAGTTCCGGGTCTGACCTCCGCCCGAAACGCAAAACGCCCGGCGCGTCGGCCGGGCGTTTCATGTACTTTCGGCGGCGCCTTTAGCGGCGGATGCCAAGGCGCTGGATCAGGTCCGTGTAGCGCTTTTCTTCCTTGCCCTTCAGGTAGTCGAGCAGTTTGCGGCGCTGTGCGACGAGCTTGAGAAGACCACGGCGGGAGTGGTTGTCCTTCTTGTGGGTCTTGAAGTGCTCGGTCAACGTCGTGATACGCTTCGTCAGGATCGCAACCTGAACTTCCGGAGAGCCGGTATCGCCCTCCTTGGTCGCGTATTCCTTCATGACGGAGGATTTTTCTTCAGCGGTGATCGACATCGGGATCTCCTTTGCAAGAGGGTTATGGCGCAAGCCGGGATGTCGTCCAGCAAGGCCCGTGGAGGGGATCGGACCGACCGTCCGAAGCGCGCCTCATGCCGCAGGTTCCAGTCGAAGTAAAGGGGGGGTGGCGCCACCGCGCGCGCGTTGCAGCCCCGTGCCGTTGCCCCCGACCGATGCTCACTCGCCGCAGTCCTCCAGATGGCGCGCCCCGGGCGGGTGGCCTCCGCTCCTGGCCATGGCGCACAGCGCGTGCCCTTTCCCGCGCCCCTAAACGCTGAGGCGGCGCTGCATCCGCAGTCGGTCACTGTCGGCCCTTTCAGCCCACCCTCCAAGGCGCCCGCCCATGGCGAGACCCGGCAACGCCACCGGACATCCCCTTGAACCAACGCCGTTTGACCCGCCCAAACGCGACCCGACCCCATCTAACCCGGCCTCGCTCTACACGGTCCTGCTCGACCCAGCGTCGCTCGAACCGCCCTCACAGCCCCCCGAGCGACCGATCCAGACCGACCCGCGCGCCTAGCCCGTCGCGACGCCGCCCAGCGCGTCGATGGCAGAGGCTGGGCGCAGGGCCACCGCGTCGAGTGACACGCCCGCTTCGGCGTGGATCACCGCCAAGACCTTCCCGTCTCCAAGCAGTCGCACCAGACTGGGGTTCTCTTCGTCCTGATCCAGTTGCAAATCGGGCGGGTCTTCGTTGGCATAATCGTCCCAGACGACCACGAGTGCGTCGTCTTCCGCGTCGAAATCCTCGATCACCGGAGCTTCGTCGCCACCGGTGTCCTGCATCGGCGCCAGGCCGGGCCCAACGGCAAAAAGGTCGTCGCCCTCGCCCCCCGTCGCGACATCGTGGTCGCTCAGGATCAAAACGTCGTCTCCCGCGCCGCCGTCGAGCACATCCCGACCCTCGCCGCCGCCTTCTCCGTCAGCGGGCAGGGCGCTGAGCGTGTCGTCGCCCTCCCCACCCTGAAGGGTGTCGTCGCCGGCCCCGTCCGAGATCTCGTCGGCGCCACCGCCGCCATGGAGGAAGTCGTCCCCATGATCGCCAAAGATCGTGTCGTCTCCATCTCCACCAACCAGAAGATCGTTCCCGACGCTGCCGCCAAGATCCATCCCGTCGGCTCCCTCCGGCCCCGTCTCGCCGGGCGGATCGACATCCGGCCCAGGGCCGCCCGCCTCCGCTGTCGAATCGTCCAGCACTTCGTCCATGGGTGCATCGCCCCCCGCCGGCCCGGCACCGTCGTCAGCCACAGCGACGCTCAGCGGGCTATCGCCGTCATCGCCATCGCCGCCCGCCGGTGCAACGCTCTCGCTGTCCGCACGCGTGTCCTCGTCGTGATCTTCATCGCCCTCGCGGCCAAAGACAAACGGCAAGGACAACCCGGCCACGAGCGCTCCCAATATCCCCATTGCGCCAAGCATCGACGTTCCCATCCGCACACGAACCAAACCCTGTCTGGTCTAGCCGGGAAGTCTTGCAAATCCCCTTAATCGTCTGAAACGAAACCGCTAAATTTCGTTTCAATCCGATGCCGTGAGGTACGGGACAAACGCCGAAAGGAAAGCGGCAGGATCTTCCTCCATCAGGAAATGGCCGGTGTCGCACGTCGATGTGCTGAGGCGCTCCGCCCAGGGTGCCCACAAACCGGCCGCATCGCCCGTACGTGCCGGAAAGCCTTCCTCGGCATGGAGGAAATGCAGCGGCGCCGAGATCCGCGCCCCCGCCTTGCGGCTCTCCACGTCGATCTGCCGATCCGTCGTTGCGCCAGCCCGGTAGTCGGCACACATCGCGGCACAGCGCACCGGATCCGCCATCTGCGCCCGGTAGAGCGCCAGCGCCTCCGGCCCGAACGCCGAAAGATCGCCCGCCGCCGTCCAGCTCGCCAGCGTCCAATCCGCGTAAGCTACCGGATCGGCCGCGATCATCCGCTCCGGCAATGGCGCGGGCTGGGCGAGAAACGTCCAGTGATACGCCGCCATGGCCAGCTCGGCGTCCCAGGAGGCCCAGAAATCCCCGGTCGGCACCACTTCACAAATCCCCAGCCGCATCAGCCGCTCGGGATGATCCAGCGCAAAGCGGTAGGCCACCCGGGCGCCACGATCATGGCCCACGACATGCGCCCGCGCGATCCCGAGCGCGCCCATCAGCCCGACGATATCCAGAGCCATCCGTCGCTTCGAATAGACAGTGTTCCCGGCATCGTCCGGCGGCGCATCGCTCGCCCCGTACCCGCGCAGATCCGGCACGATCACATCGAAATGACGGGCAAGCTCGGGCGCGACAGGCGCCCATGTCATGTGGTTCTGGGGATACCCGTGAAGCAGGATCAGCGGCACACCCGCCCCGCCCCGATGTACGGACAGCGTGACCTCGCCCACATCGACCCGCGTCACCGCGAACCCGTCAATCCCGCTCATCCCGCACCCCCCGAGGCCTGGCGCACCGCCCGCCCCTTCATCTTGGTCCAAATACCTGAAATCGCCGCCCCCAAAGGGCAAGCGGCCGTCATTCCGGAGCCGTCCAGACCACCGGCTTCACCGCATAGCTGATGTACAGCGGATGGCGCGGATGACCGCCCTTTGTCAAACCCAGATGGCTGAGCGCACACCCCGTTTGAAACAGGAGCCGCGCCACCGCACTTCCCCGTTCGCGATGCGCGCCATGGCTGCCCCAGGCACACAGGACCGTGTCGGCCCACGCCGCGCCCTCGAGGATCGCCGCGTCGTTCTCCGGGCCAACGGGATCGTCAGCCGCGCGCATCACCCGCGGATCGGTCGCGCGATACGCGAAGATGTTGCAGACACGAAACGCCCCGTAGCCCAGCGCGCGGGCGCGGCGCTCGCAGCGCTCGACCGTCGGGTCGTTCTGAAGCTCGGTCGCCGTCGAGGGGTTGAGCATGACGCAGAGCAGCCGTTGCCCCTCGGGCGCCCAGACCCGGGTCAGCGCATAGCGATAGGTCTCGCACGGGGAATACACGGCCACCGACGGTGCATCCCCCTTGATCGCCTCCCGGACAATCACGCCCCGTCTCCAACCGGTCCGCTTCCGGCCTGCCCGTCACCGAGCTGAAACACGCGGCTGGGATGCAGAAGCCCGCCCCGGTAGATCCCAAGCCCCATCGCGCGCCCCGCCTCCGACGCCCACGCCAGATCGCCGTAGCTTGCCACGGTGTGCGTCACCTCGCCGGGATTGCCGTTGCGCAGGCGCACGGCGCCCGCGGGGCTCATGCGCGCCTCCGGCAGATCGACCAACCCCGCTTCGAGCGGCAACACCCAGCCATCCAGTTCCGGCGTCCGCGCGAGGCGCTCCACGGTGTCGAGATCCAGCGCGCCGTCCAGATCGAACGGGCCGGACCACAGCCGCCGCAGTTCGGCCACGTGGCCGGTCGTCCCAAGCGCCGCGCTCAGATCCCGCGCGATCGCGCGGACGTATCCGCCCTTTCCGCAAACCATTTCCAGAACGGCATGATCCGCATCCGGACGCGCGACAAGCTCCAGCCGCTCGACAAAGAGCGGACGCGCCTCCAGCTCGAATGTCTCGGCCTCACGGGCCAGATCGTACGCGCGCGCGCCATCGACCTTCACCGCCGAATACCGGGGTGGAACCTGGTCGATCCAACCGGTGAAGGCGGGCAGACCCTGCGTGATGTCCGCATCGGTCGGGCGCGCCTCGGAGGTCGCGGTCACGTCGCCCTCGGCGTCGTCGGTCGTGGTCGATTGGCCAAACCGCACGGTGAACCGGTACGCCTTGGTCGCCTCCGTGATATGGGGCAAGACCTTGGTGGCCTCGCCCAGCGCCACCACGAGCAGCCCGGTCGCCGCGGGATCGAGCGTGCCCGCATGCCCGGCCTTCTTGGCCTGAAACGCCCAACGCAGCTTGTTGACCATATCGGCAGAGGTCGGCCCGGCGGGTTTGTCGAGGATCGCCCAGCCCGAAATGTCACGACCCTTCCGTTTGCGCCCCATCCTGTGTCGCTCCGTTCGCCTTGCAGTCAAGGCGCGCGGGGTAGCGCGACGGATCACAACGGTCAAGCGGAGCGCGGGCAATCCAGCGCGCAGGCCACGCGCCAGCCTCCGCGCCACATGCAGCGCCAGACGCCGCACCAAACACCGGGCCGCGCACCGCAGCCGACACAACAGCAAAAATGGGAAAGCAAACGCCCTCGCCCCACGGGCCGAACCGCCACGTCTGCAACAGACTGTACGGGAGCGAGGTGAGCCCCGATGTCCCGGACTGGGTGGGGGCTGAAAAGCCGGGACATCGGGGTTGAGCCGAAGCTCGCCTCTACCCCCGTATCCCCCTCCGCGAAGGCGCCCCAAAGGCACGCCAAGGGTCATTTGCCGGTAAAACAACGGCAGAACGACGGCACAGCTTGATTTGCAGGGCGGACGGACCCAAACTACCCGGGATGAACATGCAAAGTCCGCCCGGTGGCCCCGCCCCCATGCGCCCCGACGATCAGGTGTCTTTCGATAGGCGCGAGCTGGGCATCATTCTCAGCCTCTACGGACGGATGGTCGCCGCAGGCGAATGGCGGGATTACGGCATATCGACGTTGCGCGACGTCGCCGTGTTCTCCGTCTTCCGGCGGACAGCCGAGCACCCGCTCTACCGGATCGAAAAACGCCCCAAGCTGAGGATGCGGCAGGGGATGTACGCCGTGATCGGCATGGACGGCCAGATCATCAAACGCGGACAGGATCTCAAGACCGTCCTGCGCGTGCTGGAGCGCAAGCTCATACGCGCTGTCGAATAACCCAGCCCCCCCGCGCCCTCATGCGCATCCGCCTGATGCGCGCGAAGAATGTGCCGACGGGATGGATGGGGGCCGCTCAAGCCCCAATCGCCCAACAGTCCGCAGCGGCGGGATTTCCTGCTTTGCGGCAACGCCAAACACCCGATCAACCGCCCCTTGCCCATCGCCCCCGGACCACGGCCGCAACCACGACCGGGAAAGCCGGGCCTCCAGGCAGATGCCCGGCAGGCCGGTGCACCGGCCTACGCACCGGCCTACGCACCGTGCGGGCGCAACCGGGCACGCCGCGTCACAGGGCCTTCCCCCTGCTCTGCTATCCGCGCAATGGCCCCCACAATCGGCTCGTAGGCCACCGACATCGTCCCGGCGTTGGCGTGGACAAGCGTCTCCCCATCGACCGTAAGCGCCACATGGCCATCCCAGAAATAGAGATCCCCCCGCGCGGGCTGGATCCCCGGCGCGAGGGTTTCGCCAAGAAGAGCCTCCTGCTGGTCGGAATCGCCGGGGCAGGGGATCCCGGCCGCAAGGCAGGCCGCCTGCACGAGACCGGAGCAATCGATCCCCGCGGCCGAGTTGCCGCCCCACAGATACGGCACACCAAAGAATAGCTGCGCCACCGTGACGGGGTCGGCGAACTCTGCATTCAAAGGGCGCAAATGCGACTTCGGCACAAACTCCCCCTCCGCCGTCTCGAAGAACGCACCGCTGGCGGAGACAACGCGCAGCTCCGAGCCGAAAGACAGCCAGCGGCTTTCCCGCGTCTTGAGATCCGGTGCGGGGTAGAGATGCGTCGCCGGCATGCTCACACGGTGCGTGCCCTCGATGTCGTCTCCCAGATCACCGGCCGCGATGTAGCCGACGAACCCGTCCCGCGCCGCGGCGCCAAAGGCCCAGCCTTCCCGCACCTCGAGCACGCGAAAGCGTTCGCCGTAGACAAGCTGCCGATCGCGCGCGCCACCCGGCGCCTTGCACAGATCCACGACCGGGCGCGTCGCGCGGCGCATCTCGCCCTTTGCGTAGGCCGGGGCGTCCACGACGCCTTGCAGCTCTGCCGCCGCCACGAACGCATTTGCGAGCAGGATGCGCCGGTCCGTCACGTGCCCAACACTTCCGACAGGGCGTCGAGCAGCGCGCGCGCCCCCTGCCCCACCCCGCCTTTCGGGCGCGCTGGCGCCGCCGCCGGCTGCCATCCGTAGATGTCGAAATGCAGGTAGCGCGGCGCCCCTTCGGTGAACCGGCGCAAGAAGAGCGCGGCCGTAATCGACCCCGCGAAACCACCAGCGGGCGCATTGTCGAGATCCGCGACGGCAGGCTCGATCATCGCCTCGTAGGGCATATGGAACGGCATCCGCCATACGGGGTCCGCCACACGGTCGGCAGCGTCGCTCAGCGCGGCCGCAAGTGCTGCGTCATCGGTGTAGAACGGCGCGAGATCGGGGCCTACGGCAACTCGGGCCGCCCCCGTCAGCGTTGCCATGCTGACCAGCAGATCGGGCGCCTCTTCACTCGCCAGCGCGAGCGCGTCAGCCAGGACAAGCCGCCCCTCCGCATCCGTGTTGTTGATCTCGACGGTCAGCCCGTTGCGCGCGGTCAGAACGTCCTGCGGGCGGAAGCTTTCCCCCGAAACCGCGTTCTCCACCGCCGGGATCAGCACCCGCAGGCGCATCTTGAGCCCCAGGTCCAGGATCATCTGCGCAAGGCCAAGAACCGCCGCCGCGCCGCCCATGTCCTTCTTCATCAAGCCCATGGAGCCGCCGGGCTTGAGGTTGAGCCCCCCGGTATCGAAACACACTCCCTTGCCGACGAGGGTCAGGCGCGGGCCGTCGCCCCCGTGTCGAATGTCGATCAGCCGGGCCGCCCGGGGCGACGCCCGCCCAACCGTGTGGATCAGCGGGAAATCCTGTTCCAGCGCCGCGCCGGTCGTCACGCTCATCTGCGCGCCGTAGGCATCGGCGAGGCGGCGCGCCGCATCCTCAAGCTCCGCCGGGCCCATGTCGTTGGCCGGGGTGTTGATCAGATCGCGGGTCAGCGCCTCGCCCCGCGCCATGGCCTCGATCCGCGCTGCATCGACACCCTCGGGACACACAAGGCGCGCCTTTGGCGGAGGCGACGCCTTGTAGCGATCAAACCTGTATTGCGCGAGCAGCCAGCCCAGCGCCGCTTCCTCCAGCTCCTGCCGGGGGAGCGGCGTGGCAATGCGATACGTGCCCTCTGGCAGCGCAGCGGCGGCGGCCCCGACGGCAAAGCGACCACGGGCGCGTTTTGCCGCCGATCCGTATCCGACGATGGCGATATCCGTATCCCCGGCGGGGACAAGGTGCGCCTGCCCGAGGGCACCGGTGAAGCCCAACCGTGTAACCCACGCGGCAACGGCTTCGTCCTGCCCTTCCGCCCAGCGTGCAACGCCCTCGGTTTCGATCACATGAAGGTCCGTCGCCGTCGCGTCGGGCGCAGCAAAGGAGAGCGAGGGAGATTGGGCCATGTCGAGTGTCCTGTCATGCGCGCGGATATGCGTTCGTGCCGGGATACCGGCTGCACGAGGTGCTGCCAAGGCAAAGGCCGCCATTCCACACACGGGGCGAGGTTTCACGCAGCCCGGTAGGACCAGCGCCCATGGCGGGCCCAAGACGGGCTTCTGTCACATAGTTGCGGGGCGCCCCACGAGGCTCCGTGTTACGCCGGGCGCCCCCGGGCACCTGCAAGCGCAAACGGTGAGCGGCCTGTCGCCGGCGCTCCAAGGCACCCGGCACCTCGCCAGCAAGGCCGCCTGTTCCGAGAACCATACACAGCAGCGGACAAATCCGACCCGCACAAGGCGTACCCACATCCCGCCAACGCCGTAGCGTGTGTCAGGCCTCCGTCCCGGTCATGTCCCAAATTGCGGCAAGGGAGCCGTGGCCGATCCGTTCGAGACGGGCAAGACATGCGCCAAGGGCGGCACCATCCTGCCGGGTTGCGCAATCGGCCACCGACCGCGCGACGTCGGACAGGGATGTCATCCCAACCTGCTCGGCAATCGCACTCAATCCGCGCGCCTGTCGCGCGAGATCCACCCAGCGCCCGTGATGATGGGGCTCGGCGAGCGCATCCAGCCGGTGCGTGATCTCGGCCATCGCGCGGCACACCACGTTCTCCGCACCCAGTGGCCCGAGATCACGGTATAGCGTGACGAGGCACGCAGGATCGAGGCACACGGCCTCTTCGTACTCGAGCTGCGCGACCTCGTTGTACCTTCGCCTTGCGACAGCGTTCATCCGGCTCACCCGTTCCACCTTCCCTCAATCCGCTCCTGCGCGGTGGCCCCCACAGCCGACGGAGAGGATGGAGGTGGCGTCTGAACAAAGCGTTGCACAGGCCAGACTGCGTGCTTCGCATTTGCAGCGAATGCAGCGTTTTACCGGCCCCCCTCGGAGCGCACGGCGCCCCCACAACTCGAGCCGCCTCACGCAACCCCAACCACAGGCGGGCCGCCGGAGCGCGAAAAACCAGGCGAACCAAGTGCCAAGGCTCTTGAAGCAAGAGCCTTACAACGCTTTTCATTCAAAAGCGTTTTGCCGTTTCAATTCCGAACGGCGGATCTATAACGCCGAACGCAGCGGCTATGGGATTGAGATGGACGGAATTCTCGCACTCGCCACCACGAACCTCACGTCCCCCATCATTCTCTCGTTTGCACTGGGTGTGGCGGCGGCGCTGGCACGCTCGGATCTTTCCGTCCCGGAGGCGGCTGCAAAGGCCCTGTCGATCTACCTCCTCTTCGCGATCGGCTTCAAAGGTGGCGCGGCCGTCTCGACCAACGGCATCGACGCGCAACTCCTCAGCACGCTCGCAGCCGGCATCGTTCTGTCGTTCCTGTTGCCGTTCCTCGCCTATGGCCTCTTGCGAAGTCTGTCCCGGCTCTCCCCGGTCGATGCCGCGGCGGTGGCGGGGCACTACGGCTCTATCTCCATCGTGACATTCGTGGCCGCCACGTCCGTCCTGACCAGTCGCGGGATCGGCTCCGAGGGCTACATGGTCGCCGTCGCCGCCGTTATGGAAGCGCCCGCGATCCTCTCGGCGCTCTTTCTCGTCGCCCGCTCCGGCAAGGCCGAGAAAATGGATGGCGAGATGTGGCGCGAGATCCTGCTGAACGGCTCGATCGTCCTGCTGGTGGGCGCATTCCTTATTGGCTGGATCACCGGAACCGATGGGCTCGAGAAGATCTCTTCCTTCATCGTGGCACCCTTCGATGGTGTTCTCTGCCTCTTCCTGCTGGACATGGGGCTCGTGGCCGGGCGGGGCCTGCGCGAGGTGCGTGGCGTCCTGGGCGGAGGGGCGATCCTCTTTGGCGTTCTCATGCCCCCGATCGGCGCGACATTCGGGCTGGCCGCAGGGCTGCTCATCGGGTTGTCCGCTGGCGGCGTGGCGCTCCTGATGGTGCTGGCGGCGTCGGCCTCCTACATCGCGGTGCCCGCCGCCATGCGGGTGGCCCTGCCGCAAGCAAACCCGTCCATCTACCTCACGCTGTCACTGGGCGTGACATTCCCATTCAACCTGACGCTCGGCATCCCGATCTACATCGCTGTCGCGCTGGCGGCGACCGGAGGCTGATCCATGCAAACCCACAAGGCCAAACGCGTCGAGATCATCATCGAAGCCCCGATGGAGCGGCGCCTGCGCCGGGCGCTCGCGGATGCGGAGGTCACGGGCTACACCGTCCTGCCCGTCCTCGCAGGCTCCGGGCGGTCCGGCGCCTGGACGCGCGAAGGGCAGGTCACCCGGGCTGCCGGCATGGTGGCCTTCGTCTGCATCATCCGAGAGGAGCGCCTCGACGGATTGCTCGATGCCGCCTTTGCCGTTGTCGAGAGCCATATCGGTGTGGTGAGCATATCCGATTGCGATGTCTTGCGGGCGGAACGGTTCTAGCAGCGCCCGGCGGCTCCCAATAGCGCATGGCCTGACACCGCTTCGGGCACACCCGCACCGCCCTGTCACAGCGATCCGCGCGCCTACATCCCCTGCAAGGCCCGAACGTCCGCCTCCGCGGCGGCCTTTGCCCAGGCCCGGAAGGCCCGCACCTTCGGGCTCTCCCAAGTCTCAAGCGAGCCGACCAGACTGATGTCTCCGTATGGGCCCTGGCAGAGCTTGTCCGGGAAGAGCACGACAAGCGCGCCAGACAACAGTTCGTCACGGCACAGCACAACGTCGATCATCACGACCCCGGCCCCCATGAGCGCCGCGCGCACCGCAAGATCGAGGTTGGGAAAGTCATTCCCCCCCGCGCGCGGGTCCAGACCGTCAACCGGGAAGGCCGAAAGCCACGCCGACCAATCCTCGCGTGCCTGCGTCTCGTGCAGAAGCGTGGCGCGCAACAGGTCGTCCGGGTGCGTCATGCCCGTGGCAAGATCCGGGGTACAGGCGGGAGAAATCAGCACGGGAAACAGCGGCTCGACAATGAAGCGTGCGCTGTCACGCGGCCAGTGTTCCAGCGAGAACGCGATGTCATAGTCTCCCACATCGGGGCGAAGACCGCCGTGAAAGTCCGTCGTCAGGCGGACATCGATCTCAGGGTGGCGCGCGCGAAAATCGTCGAGCTTGGGAATGAGCCAGCGGATCGACGTGGCCGGGGGACAAATCACGCGAAGCTTCCCCGCATCGTCCGACAAACGCGAGACCTCGCGCCCGATCTTCTCGAAGGCATCAAGGAGAACCGGCTGCAGGCGGCGCCCCGCCTCCGTCAGATCGACACCCCGCGCGTGCCGGCGAAAGAGCGCCACGCCAAGATGCTCCTCAAGCTGCTTCACGTGGCGACTGATCGCACCCCGGGTAACGCTCAGCTCCTGCGCAGCGGCAATGTAGCCGTTGTGGCGCGCAGCGGCTTCAAACGCGCGCAAGGCATTGAGAGGTGGCAGGCGCATCTTGGACATTGGATTACAAAACCTGATCCAATGTGAGCCTAAACTTGGTTTGCACACAAGTGGGAGCAGTGCGAATTTATGCTCCAATCCTGAGTTCTAGATTGAAATGATAGAATTTATGACCATCTCCTACCAAAGTGCCTGGTACAACTTCCTTGCATCGCTGAGCGCGTGGATCAGTAAAACTGCGCCATCACGCATCGAGGCTTCGGATCCCGAGCTCACCGAGGTCACCCGGCTTGCAGAGACCTCGCCCCACCTGCTGGTTGACATCGGGTTCCTCGAAGTCCCGGCGCACATCGCGGGAGGCCCCTCCGAGTTCGTCCGTGGCCCGATCCGGGTCCGTCTCTCGCAGAACGGCACGGCGACGCACGTGTCAGAAGGCTCGCTGCTGTAGGCGCAAGCCGTCGGGCGCCCGGCGCGCTCCGCGGTTCGATCTTGCGCACCAGCGATACGCGCGCTGTCCGCAAAGGCCTGCTTGTGGTATACCCGGTGGCGAAACGGAGGGTGGATCATGCGGCTCATCGGGCGAATTCTCATCGGCATTGTCGTGCTCGTGGTGGTGCTCCTCGCGGTGGGCATGCTGTTTCCTCGCAACGTCGAAGTCGCACGCTCGATCGAGATCGACGCCCCGCCCGAGACCGTGTTCGCTCACGTGAACAGCCTCCAGCGCGCAGCCGAATGGTCGCCCTGGCTCGGGATCGACCCCGACGTGCAGACCGTTTATTCCGGGCCGGAGGAAGGCGTCGGCAACCGGCTGGAATGGACATCCGAGGACCCGCAAGTCGGCAACGGTGCGCAGGAAATCATCGAGAGCGAAGCCAACACGCGGGTCGTCTCCGCGCTCGACTTCGGCGATATGGGCCTTGCCTCGGCCACCTTCGAACTTGCCCCCGCCGGCGACGGCACCAGTGTCACATGGGCGCTCGACGCTGACATGGGCGCTGGCCCCGTGGGGCGCTGGATGGGTCTGATGATGGATAACTGGGTCGGCGCCGACTACGAGACAGGGCTGGCGAACCTCAAGGCGCTTGCGGAAGGCGGCTGACACGCGCCCCAGCACACTGCAAACGCGAGCCAAAGAGATCACTTTGCCAGCTCCTGGCGCGCCCCGTGCGGCACGAAGCCGTCTCACCTTGCTCGACCTCAACGCCCTGAGGCGACCACCTGCCACCCCTCGAACCCATTGATTCAGTAGACTCTCGCACCCGGGTCCGTCATCCTTTCGACACCGCAAGCGTGTATGCGCCGAGCCGACTCGGTGGCATGTGAACCGGCGCGCTGATTGGAGACCGCGATGACCCAGATCCTTCAGGTGGCTGCCATCGCGTTGGCGACTGTCGGCACGGGCGCGGCAACCGTAACCTTCATGAACGGCGACATTCCCGATCTGGCAATCCCGGAGGGCGACTGGTCTTCGGGCAGCGAGCTGGACGGAAAGTCCGTCCAGATCACCACGACCGACGTCGACAGCGGGCGCGTGGTCGAGGACGTGCTCCTGTTTCGCGACGGAACCTTCCAATCCGTCAACTGCCAGGAGTATTGCGAGTTCGGATGGGCGGAGTACCAGACAAAGGTCGTCGACGGCACAGTCTACTTCACGACGCAGACCAAGTGCTCGGAGGCGCCGCATACCGTCGTCTGGTATGGCGCCCTCACGGGCGACGATGCGCATATCGACGCCACGTGGACGACACGGCGCTGGTACTGGACGCATCAGATCAAGGTCTCTGCGGGGGCGTCGGATATCTCCTTGATCGAAGAGAGCCCGTCCGGGTGAGGTTTCACGAGTGACCGAGCAGGGGCCAGGCCTGCGCACCCTGCTCGTCCGGTTTCTGATCCTGATCCTGATCCTTGTTCTCGCGACGTGGGCCGCGCACTTGGTCCGCGATGCGCTGAACTTCGAGATACGCCCCGCAAACGAACAGCAGGTGCACCGGGCCATCATGGGCGGGGCCGTTGCCTACGTCCTGCTCCTGTCGCTTCCTTTCGTTCCGGGTGCCGAAATCGGGATCGCGATGCTCGCCGCCTTTGGCCCGGGGATCGCACCCTTGATCTACGTGGCGACTGTTGCGGCCATGATGCTTGCCTACACCGTGGGCCGGTTCCTGCCAGCGGAGGTTCTTGTGCGCGTGCTGTCCGCCGTGCGCCTGCGGCGAGCGGCGGACCTCGTCGCACGAACCGCACCGCTTTCCCAGCAGGACAGGTTGGCCCTCCTGCTAGAAGGGCAGCCCAAGGCAGCGCTCGTCTTCGCGTTGGAGTACCGCTACGTGGCGCTCGCTCTCGCGGTCAACACTCCCGGCAACTCGATCATCGGAGGCGGCGGCGGCATCATGCTGCTGACCGGGCTGAGCGGGATCTTCTCGCCGTTCTGGACGTTCCTGACCATTGCAATCGCGGTGGCCCCCGTCCCGCTGGCGATCATGTTTCTCGGGCTGCAGCTCTGAAGAACGCAGGCGCTGGCCGGCGCCCCGGGCATGTGCGCCTTGGCCCTTGCCTGCCCCTCGCGGTCGATCACCCCCGAGGGGCGACACTCGCCTGATAGGCGTCGAGCTGGCCGATCAGCGCAAGACCGGACGGCGATTCGAGGCGTTCGCAGAATTCGGCCCAGATGCCGCCGAACGGCAGATCTCTGAATTCCTCCGTCAGCGCGAGGCGCGCGGTGAAGTCGAGGCTGTCCTCCGAGGCGCGCAGCCGATCCCACGGCGTCAGCAGCGCCCTGAGCAGCGCCTTCTGCATGTTCCGGACACCGATCACCCATGCGGACGTCCGGCTGATCGTCGCGTCGAAGAAATCGAGGCCGATGAAGGTGCGATCCAGCAGATCCGCGCTGACCAGCTCGTGGGCCATCGCGAGGATGTCGTCGTTCAGCAGGATCACATGGTCGCTGTCCCACCGCATCGGGCGCGAGACATGCAAGAGGATCTGCGGCAGGGACAGCGCCACGGCGCTCAGCTTGTCGGCGACGTTCTCGGTGGGGTGGAAATGCCCCATGTCGAGGCACAAAAGCGTGCCCTTGCGGATCGCATACCCCATGTAGAATTCATGGCTGCCGACCGTGCAGGCCTCGACCCCGATCCCGAAGAGCTTGGATTCCACCGCGTCAAGCATGTGGGCTGGGTTCTGCTCCGGGGCGAGCATCGCATCCAGCGACGCCTCCAGGCGCTTGCGGGCGGCCATCCGATCGATGGGGATGTCCTTGTACCCGTCCGGCACCCAGATGTTGTTGACGCACGGGCTGCCGAGCTCCGCCCCCATGCGGGCCGCGATGTCGCGCGTGCGCTTGCCATGCTCGATCCAGAACTCCCGAATGCCCGCATTGGGGTGGGACAATGTCAGGTTGTCGTCTGCCTTGGCGTGGGCAAAAAAGGTCGGGTTGAAGTCGAGCCCGATCCCCTGATCCCTCGCCCAATCCACCCAAGGGGCGAAGTGGTGGTATTCGATCTCGTCCCGATCCGGCGTCTCTTCGGTGTCCATGTACATGGCATGGAGGTTAAGCCGGTGTCGCCCCGGGATCATCGCATAGGCGAATTCCAAATCGGCGCGCAGTTCATCCGGCGTGCGGGCGCGGCCCGGGTGATTGCCGGTCGCCTGGATGCCGCCCCCCGAAGATCCGGATCGCGTCTCGAACCCGCCGACATCGTCACCTTGCCAGCAGTGCATCGAGATCGGAACGGTCTGAAGCCGCGCCAAGGCGGCCTCCGCGTCTATGCCCCACTCCGCAAAAGCCGCTTTCGCGCTCTCGTAGCCCATGATCCTTCTCCCCCCTTCTGGCCTGCGGTCAGCGCGTGAATGCCTGCACGTTGCCGGCATCCACGTTGAGGATGTTGCCGGTGGATTTGGCCGAAGTCTCCGCCGCGAAGAAGTAGCAGGCCTTGGCGATGTCTTCCGGCAGCACGGCGCGTTTCAGCATCGAGCGCTGGCGGTACATCTCCTCAAGGCCCTCCTTGTCGGTGCCATAGGTCGAGGCGCGCTGGTCCAGCCACTCGCCTTCCCAGATCTTCGAGCCGCGCAACACCGCGTCGGGGTTGACGACGTTGACGCGGATCCCGGCCTCGGCCCCCTCCAACGCAAGGCAGCGGGCCAGATGGATCTCGGACGCCTTGGCGGTGCAGTAGGCAGACGCGTTCGGCGAGGCCGCAAGGCCGTTCTTGGACGCGACAAAGACGATGGAGCCGCCCATGTCCTGCACCCGCATGAGCTTGAAGGCCTCGCGGCTTACCAGGAAGTAGCCGGTAGAGAGGATCTCCATGTTCTTGTTCCAAAGCGCCAGCGACGTGTCCTCGACCGGCGCGGAGGATGCGATCCCGGCGTTCGAGACGAGGATGTCGACCCCGCCGAATTCCACCGCCGCATCGTCGTAGGCCCGCGCCACGGCATCCTCACTCGTGACGTCCATCTCGACGGACCGCACGACATCGCGGCCAAAGCGCTGCACCAGGCTGTCCCGCACGGCATTGAGGTTCTCGGGGTTGATGTCCGCCAGAACCACGCAAGCACCCTCGGTCAGGTAAAGCTCGGCCGTTGCCGCCCCGATGCCCCCCGCGCCGCCGGTGACCAGCGCAACCCGCCCGGCCAGCGACTTGGGCTTGGGCAGGCGCTGCAGCTTGGCCTCTTCGAGCAGCCAGTATTCGATGTCGAACGCCTCCTGCTCGGGCAGACCCCGATACGCGCTGACCGCCGAGGCGCCCCGCATCACGTTGATCGCGTTGACGTAAAACTCGCCCGAGATCCGCGCTGTCGCCTTGTCCTTGGCGAACGTGATCATGCCGACACCCGGCACGAGGTAGACCACGGCGTTCGGATCGCGCAGGGCGGGGCTGTCGTCGTGTTTGCAGCGCTCGTAATAGGCTGCGTAATCCGCGCGGTAGGCCTCGATCTGCGCGGGCAGACTCTCGAGCACCTCGTCGAGATTGCCCTTCGCGGGGTCGAAATTCACCACAAGCGGGCGGATCTTGGTGCGCAGGAAGTGGTCCGGGCAGGAGGTGCCGAGCGCCGCCAGCGGCTCCATATCCTGCGCGTTCACGAATTCCAGCACCGCGGGGCTGTCATTGAAATGGCCGACCATGTGCTGGTTGCCGCTGACGAAACCGCGAATCGCGGGCATCAGCCGTGCAGCCACCTTGCGGCGTTCGGCATCGTCCAACGACGTGTGCTTTTCCCCTCCGAACGCCGGCACGCTCGCGGTCCGCTCCTGCAACCAGCCGGTTGCGCGGTTGATAACGTCGATCGTGGTGTCGTAGCACTCCTTCGCCGTATCGGCCCAGGTAAAGAGCCCGTGGCTTTCCAGCACAACACCGTCGGCGTCGGGATTCTCAAGGCAGAACTTTTCCAGCCACAAACCCAGCTCATAGCCCGGCCGCTTCCAGGGCAGCCACCCGATACGATCGCCAAAGATCTCATGGGTCAACGCCTTCGAATTCGCCGACGCGGCAATCGCGATGATCGCATCGGCATGCACGTGGTCCACGTGTTTGCGCGGCACATAAGCGTGCAACGGCGTGTCGATGGAGGCCGCCCGCGGGTTCAGCGCAAACGTGCAATGGGGCAGGTAGCCGACCATCTCGTCTTCGAACGCAACACCCCTGTAGAGCGATTTCAGAGCGTTCAGCTTCTCCATGTAGAGCGTCGCGAAACCGTCCAGCGTGATGGAGCCGATATCGCCCCCCGAGCCCTTGACCCAAAGGACCTCGACCGGCGCGCCGGTCAGCGGATCCGTCTCAGTTACCTTGGCTGACGTGTTCCCGCCGCCGTAGTTGGTCACGCGTTTGTCCGAGCCAAGGATGTTCGACCGATAGAGAAGAAGCTCTGATTCGCTCATGCCGTGCGCGGCCTGGTCGTCCCAGCGATTTTCGAGCAGGGGATTGCCGACTGATTTCAACATGATGCGCTCCTGTGCAAGCGGGCAGAGTTGCAACTCCCGTTGTCCGGAGCGTGAGCAGGACTCGGCGCTTTGTCAATCGAGATCCATCATTTCCAATCATGCTGCAGTGCAGAATGACGATTAATGATGGTTTTTGATTGACGGGGCGAGGGAATCTCGGCAGGTTTCGCGGTCAGGGAGGCCATCATGCACGAGAAGGAACGCCACAGGGTTATTCTGTCCGCCGTCCAGGACCGGGCTGTCGTGACGGTGGTCGACCTGTGCAACCTGACCGGCGCATCGGAGGCCACGATCCGGCGGGATATCTCCGCCCTGCATATGCAGCAGAAGGTGCGGCGCGTGCGGGGGGGCGTTGAATCGATACACCCTCCCCAGTTCGTCGGCCTTGCCGGCCGCACGTTCGCCGTCAACGAAGCGCTGCGGATCAGGGAGAAGCAGGCGATTGCCCGGGCCGCTGTGGATCTGTGCGAGGATGGCGACCCGATCATCATCAACGGCGGAACAACCACGTTCCAGATGGTGCACCCGCTGGCCACCCGCCATTGCCAGGTCTTCACGAACTCCTTTCCGATCGCAGAGCATCTTCTGAAGCATTCCAAGAACACGGTGATGGTGTCCGGCGGTGCGATCTACCGCGAACAGAACATCATCCTGTCGCCCTTCGAGAATGACGTGACCCGGAACTTCTACGCCCGCCGCATGTTCATGGGCGCGCAGGGCATTGGCCCGCTGGGCCTGATGGAAGCAGATCCGCTGCTGATCCAGGCAGAGCAAAAGCTGATCGGTCAGGCAGATGAGCTTATCGTCCTCGTCGACAGCACCAAGTTCGCCCAGCGCTCCAGCCTCGTGCTGTGCGGGCTCGATCGGATTTCCACACTCATAACGGATGAAGGCATCCCGGACGCAGCGGCCGCCATGCTGGACGCTGCGGACGTGAAACTGATCGTCGCCCACTCCGGCGGCGCTCAAGAGGAAGAGGCAGCCTCGTGAATCGGCCTCGCTCAATCGTCTCTTTGGGAGGACATGACATGAAACGTCGGACATTCACCGCGCTGGTTACGGGCGTGAGCCTCGCTGCCAGCCTCATGGGCACCAGCGCCATGGCGCAGGACAACATGCGCATCGCGCTTGTCGTCAAGGCGCTCGGCATCGGCTTCTTCGAAGCGGCCGCTGAAGGCGCCGAAGAAGCCGCAGCGGAGCTTGGCAACGTGGAGGTTATCTACACCGGCCCCACAGACACCACCGCCGAGGGCCAGATCGAGGTCATCAACGCGCTGATCGCGCAGGGCGTCGACGCCATCGCGATCTCCGCCAACGACCCCGATGCCGTTGCCCCCGCCCTTCAGCGCGCGATGCAGCGCGGCATTACGGTAATCTCCTGGGATTCAGGCGTGGCCGAGGAAGGCCGGATGATGCACCTGAACCCGTCCTCGACAGAGCTGATCGGCAACACGATCATCAAGCTCGCCGCGGACCACATGCCGGATGGCGGAGACGTGGCGATCCTGTCGGCCTCGGCGACGGCCACCAACCAGAATGCCTGGATCGCAGCCGCCGAAGAGGTCCTGCCCAACTATGCCGGCGTCAACCTCGTTGCCACGGTCTACGGCGACGATCTTTCCGACAAGTCCTACCGCGAAGCGCAGGGCCTGATGCAGTCCTACCCCGATCTCAAGGCGATCATCGCGCCGACGACGGTGGGCATTCTTGCGTCCTGCCAGGCCGTGTCGGACGCCGGCAAGATCGGCGAGATCAACGTCACGGGCCTTGGCCTGCCGTCCGAGATGGCGGGTTGCGTCGAATCCGGCGCCACCGAGAGCTTCGCGATCTGGAACCCGATCGACCTCGGCTATTCCGCCACGATGATCGCCCACGCGCTCGCGTCGGAGGCCGCCACCGCCGAGCCGGGCGCGGAAATCCCGACGGGCCGCATGGGATCCGTGACGCTCGACGACACGACCTCCGCCGCGATGTCGGATCCGTTCACCTACGACGCTTCGAACATCGATCAGTTCAAGGATATCTTCTGATCGCGGCAAAAGTGATCGGCGCAGCGTCCGCGTTGCGCCGATACCCCTCCGGAATGGCGGCACACCCCGATGTTGATGCAACCCGATCAGGACGCTGACGCCGTCAGTGCCGAGAGCGAGACCCCGATCCTGTCGCTGAACCGGGTGACAAAGACGTTTCCCGGCGTCACGGCACTCGCCGAAGTGTCGCTGGAGCTCTTTCCCGGCAAGGTGACGGCCCTTGTGGGTGAAAACGGCGCGGGCAAATCGACGGTCGTGAAGATCCTGACCGGCATTTATCAGCCGGATGGCGGGCAAATCGAGATTGATGGCACGCCGATCCGGTTTCCGACAGCACTGGACGCCGGAGCGGCAGGTGTCACCGCGATCCATCAGGAGACGGTGCTGTTCGATGAGCTATCTGTCGCGGAAAACGTGTTTCTGGGCCATGCCCCACGCGGGCGGTTCGGCCTGATCGACACCTCCGCGATGGTCGAGAACGCGCGCAGGATCCTCGAAGGCATAGGCGCCACCATAGATCCCCGGACCAAGCTCAAGGACCTCGGGATCGCGAGCAAGCATCTCGTGGCCATCGCCCGCGCGTTGTCGATCGACGCGCGTGTCGTGATCATGGACGAGCCCTCCGCCGCACTCAGCCAGAAGGAAATCGAAGAGCTCTACGAGCTGGTCGAAGAGTTGAAGAGCCAGGGCAAGGCCATCCTCTTCATCAGCCACAAGTTCGATGAGATCTTCCGCATTGCAGACCATTTCACTGTCTTCCGGGATGGAGCGCATGTGGGCAGCGGGGCCATCGCCGATGTGTCGGAAGCCGAGCTCGTGAAGCTGATGGTGGGCCGCGATGTCAGCCAGATCTTCCCCGATCGCGCGCACAATATCGGCGACGAGATCCTTGTCGTCGAAGGCTACGAGCATCCCACGGAGTTTGCCGACATCGGCTTTGCGCTGCGCCGGGGAGAGATCCTCGGCTTCTACGGCCTTGTCGGCGCGGGTCGCTCGGAGTTCATGCAATCGCTCTTCGGCATCACCCGTCCAACGGCGGGCGAGGTTCGGATCGACGGCACACCGGCGGTAATCCGATCCCCTGCCGATGCCGTTGGCGAAGGGATCGTCTACGTCCCCGAAGATCGCGGCAGACAGGGGGCGATCACGGCGCTCCCGATCTTCCAGAACGTGACGCTGCCCTCGCTGGGCCGCACCTCGCGCAACGGCTTCCTGCAGCTGGCAGAGGAATTCAAGCTGGCGCGGGAATACACCGAACGCCTCGACCTGCGCGCCGCCTCGCTCGACACGGACGTCGGCAACCTGTCCGGCGGCAACCAGCAGAAAGTCGTGATCGCCAAGTGGCTGGCCACGCAGCCGAAAGTCATCATTCTCGATGAGCCCACCAAGGGCATCGACATCGGCTCCAAGGCCGCGGTGCACGAGTTCATGGCCGAACTCGCGGCGCAGGGCCTCGCCGTGATCATGGTCAGCTCGGAAATCCCGGAAATCCTCGGCATGTCGGACCGTGTCATCGTCATGCGCGAAGGCCGGATCGCGGCAGAGCTTTCGGGTGACGATCTCTCGCCGGAAACGCTCGTGCGCCACGCGGCCGGGATCTGAGGGAGAAGAGCCATGTCAAAACAGCTTTTCATGTCACGCGAAGCGCTGCTGATCGGCGCGATCGGTCTGCTTCTGGCGGTCATCGCGTCGCGGTTTCCCGCCTTCATCGCGCCGTCGAACCTCGCGAACGTCTTCAACGACACCGCCCCCCTGATCCTGCTGGCCATCGGCCAGATGATCGTGATCCTGACCCGGTGCATCGATCTCAGCGTCGCGGCCAATCTCGCGCTGACGGGCATGGTCGTCGCGATGATCAACGTCGCCCTGCCGGGCATGCCGGTGGCGGCCATCATCGTGATCTCCATAGGATTCGGCGCGCTTCTGGGGATGGTGAACGGTGTCCTCGTCTGGAAACTCGCCATCCCTCCGATCGTCGTGACCCTCGGGACGATGACGATCTTCCGCGGGACGATCTTCCTGTTGTCCGACGGCAAATGGGTCAACGCCCACGAATTCAGCGACCCGTTCAAGGCGTTTCCGCGCACCGAGCTTCTTGGCCTGCCGGTGATGAGCTGGATCGCTCTCGCTGCCGTCGTCCTCTTCTCCGTTGTCATGACCCGCACAACGCTGGGCCGCGCGTTCTACGCCGTAGGGGGCAACCCGCACGCCGCCACCTACGCCGGGATCGACGTGGGCAAGACCCAGTTCTGGGCCTTCACGATCTCCGGCGCTCTGGCAGGCCTGACGGGATACCTTTGGGTGTCGCGTTTTGCCGTCGCTTTCGTGGATCTCGCCGGCGGGTTCGAGCTGAATGTCGTCGCGGCCTGCGTGATTGGCGGCGTGGCGATCATGGGCGGGATCGGCAGCGTGGCGGGCGCGATGCTCGGGGCGCTCTTCCTCGGCATCATCAGCAATGCGCTGCCCGTCGTCGACATCTCTCCCTTCTGGCAACTCGCGATCTCCGGCGGCGCGATCATCGTTGCGGTCGCGCTCAACGCACAGGCCAACCGCAAGAAAGGCCGGATCATCCTCAAACGCGCGGAGCACGCGACATGACCGATACGACCCGCGTCATTCCTGACCGCCTGCAATCCCCGTTGGAGCGGCGCCTCAAGAGCTGGGAGACACTCCTCCTGGCCGTCGCCGTCGCGATCTTCATCACCAACAGCTTCACGTCGCCCTACTTCCTGAACGCGTGGAACCTCAGCGACATGACGTTCAACTTCACCGAAAAGGCCATGATCGCCTTTGCAATGGCGCTCCTGATCATTGCCGGTGAGATCGACCTCTCCGTGGCCTCGATCATGGCGCTTGCCTCGACGGCGATGGGAGCCGCTGTCCAGATCGGTGTCGGCACGCCGGGACTGGTGCTGATCGGGCTTGGCGTCGGGCTGCTCTGCGGTGCGTTCAACGGTTTCCTCGTGACACGCATGGGCTTGCCTTCCATCGTCGTCACCATCGGCACGATGAGCCTCTTCCGGGGGATCAGCTACATCGTTCTCGGCGATCAGGCCTATCGCGGCTACCCGCCCGAATTCGCCTTCTTCGGACAAGGCTACGTGGTCTGGGTGATCTCGTTCGAGCTCGTGCTCTTCTGCCTGATCGCGCTGATCTACTTCGTTCTCCTGCACAAGACGAACTTCGGCCGCGCGATCTATGCCATCGGCAACAACCCGATCGGCGCCGAGTTCTCCGGCATCCGGGTCGCCCGCGTGAAGTTCATCCTCTTTCTGCTCACGGGGCTCATGTCCGGCGTGGCCGCGATTTGCCTGACCTCGCGGCTGGCCTCGACGCGCCCGTCGATCGCATTCGGCTGGGAGCTGGAAATCGTCACCATGGTCGTGCTGGGCGGGGTCAGCATCCTCGGCGGATCGGGCTCGATCCTCGGCGTTGTGATCGCTGCCTTCGTGATGGGGCTCGTCACCTTCGGCCTCGGCCTTCTCAACGTGCCCGGCATCGTGATGTCCATCGTGATCGGAGCGCTCCTGATCGGCGTGATCGCGTTGCCGCGCCTGTGGGAAAAGTGGAGAGCATGATGGAGAAATACGCCTTCAAGATGCACCTCAACCCCGGAGCGGCGGACGCCTACAAGACACGCCATGACGAGATCTGGCCCGAGCTTGTCGCGCTTCTCAAAGATGCGGGTGTCTCGGATTACTCGATCCACCTCGACGAGGAAACGAACATCCTCTTCGGCGTCCTGTGGCGCACACACGATCACGGGATGGACGCCCTGCCGTCCCACCCCATCATGAAGAAGTGGTGGGCGCACATGGCCGACATCATGGAAACCCATGAGGATTGCGAGCCAGTCGCCGTGCCGCTCACGCCCGTATTTCACATGCCATGACCAGCGGGCACGTTGCTGTCGTCGATATCGGCAAGACCAACGCCAAGCTGGCGCTCGTGCGCCTGTCGGACCTGTCTGAAATCGCGCTCGTCACCCGCCCGAACGCTGTCCTGCCCGGCCCACCCTATCCGCACTTCGACGTCGAGGGGCACTGGGAGTTTCTGCTCGGCGGGCTCTCTCGTTTCCACGCCGACCACGGCATCGACGCGATCACGATCACGACGCACGGCGCGGCGGGCGCCTTGCTGGGCGCGGACGGTGCGCTGGCCGCCCCCGTCCTCGACTACGAGCATACCGGCCCCGAGACCTGCGCGCGCGCCTATGACCCCCTTCGGCCGCCCTTCGCCGAAACGGGGTCTCCGCGCCTTTCCATGGGTCTCAACCTGGGGGCACAACTCCACTGGCAGTTCACCGAAGATCCGCAGCTCGGGCGCAGGGTCAAACATGTCGTGACCTATCCGCAGTTCTGGGCGCATCGACTGACAGGCGTTCTGGCCACGGACGTCACGTCTCTGGGGTGCCATACGGATCTCTGGAATCCCTACGACGGGCAGTTTACCGCTCTCCCCGAAGCGCTCGGCATCAGCGACAAGATCGCCCCGCCGCGCAAACCCGGAGACGTGCTGGGACCGGTTTCCCCCGAGGTCGCCCGGCGCACCGGGCTGCCTGCCGAAACGCCCGTACATTGCGGCATCCACGATTCGAACGCGTCGTTGCTCCCGCATCTCGTCTCGCGCGCGCCTCCCTTCAGCGTGGTCTCGACAGGCACGTGGGTGATCGTCATGGCCGTGGGCGGCAAACGCGTCAGCCTCGACCCCGCCCGCGACACGCTGGTCAACGTCAACGCCCTCGGGAATGCGGTGCCGTCCGCGCGCTTCATGGGCGGGCGGGAGCACGACCTCGCCCTCGGCGGATCCGCGGTGGAGGCGAGCGGCGCAGACATGCGCGAGGTACTGCGCCAGCGCAGCATGCTCCTGCCGGCTCTGGTGCCCGAAACGGGCCCCTTTGCAGGTGCGAAAGCGCGCTGGCAGGGGCAAGAGCCGCCACCCGGCTCGGGGCAGAGGGGCGCGGCGGTCGGCTTCTACCTCGCCCTCGTGACGGCGCGATGTCTTGACCTGATCGGCCATGTCGGGCCCGTCGTGGTTGAAGGCCCTTTCGCCCGGAACACCGCGTATCTCACGATGCTCGGAGCAACATCGAAATCCAGCGTCATCCCCATGGACAGCACTACGGGAACAAGCCAGGGCGCGGCCCTCCTGGTGGCCACCGCAGGCGTTGCGCAACGCCGGATTCCAGCCTTCCCCAGCCCCGACGAAGAGTGCGCAGCACTCTGCGCAAGCTACGCACGGGCGTGGCGCGACACCGTCACGGACACCGGACCCACAGGCTGATCCGGGCCGAGTGCGCATTGCCCGATGCCTCGCCGACGGCCGGGGAGCGGACCAACCCGGGAGGAACGCAAACCCAGCGGCCTCCGGCGCACGGCTCCGACCGGCCGACGACAGCGCAGGTTGCGGCGGTCACATCCCCGGTTCCGACATCCCGGACCAAACTGCCAGCCGTCGCTCCGGGCCATCCTGTCCCGTGCACGCGCGATCAGAGCACCACACGCCCCCGCAAACGAATGCCCGCAACATCGGAAGAGCCCCAGAAACTCCCCGGCTTTCTTTGCGGCGCGTGATCCGTTGGTGTTATGTGGGCGCAAGGGAGAACGGGCATGAAGACACAGGTCGCGATCATCGGCGGAGGACCCTCCGGCCTGCTGCTCGCGCAACTTCTGCACACGCGCGGGATCGAGAGCGTCGTGCTTGAGCGCAAGACCAGGGATTATGTGCTCGGGCGCATCCGGGCGGGTGTCCTTGAGCAGGGCTTGATCCGCCTGATGGAGGAGGCCGGCTGCGCCGGGCGCCTCCATGCCGAGGGCTATCCACACCACGGCACGCTGATCTCCTACGGCGACGAAATGTTCCGCGTGGATTTCACCGAACACACCGGCACGCCGGTCGTGGTCTACGGCCAGACCGAGGTCACGCGCGATCTCTATGCGGCCCGCGAGGCGGCTGGCGGCGCACTGGAGTTCGAGGTCGAAGACGTGGCGCTCCACGACGCAGACAGCGACACACCCCACGTCACCTTCACCCAGCACGGCGCTGCACGGCGGATCGACTGTGATTTCATCGCCGGGTGTGACGGCTTCCACGGCGTGAGCCGCAAGACGATCCCCGAGACGGTGCGCACGGAATACGAAAAGGTCTATCCCTTCGGCTGGCTCGGCATCCTGAGCGAGACGCCCCCGGTCAACCATGAGCTGATCTACGCCGCGTCCGAGCGCGGATTTGCACTTTGCTCGATGCGGAATTCCAATCTCAGCCGCTACTACATCCAGTGTGACCTGAGCGACAAACCCGAGGATTGGAGCGATGATGCCTTCTGGGCCGAGCTCAAGCGCCGTATCCCCGCCGATCAGGCGGCCAACATGGTCACCGGCCCCTCGATCGAGAAATCCATCGCCCCGCTGCGCTCCTTCGTGACAGAGCCGATGCGCTGGGGGCGGCTCTTCCTGTGCGGCGACGCGGCCCACATCGTGCCGCCCACCGGGGCCAAGGGGCTGAACACCGCCGCCTCCGACGTGCACTATCTCTACACCGGCCTGCGGGCATTCTACGAAACAGGCACGACCGAGGGGATCGACATGTACTCCAAATTGGCACTCGCGCGGGTGTGGAAGACCGAACGTTTCAGCTGGTGGTTTTCCGGCCTCACGCATCGCTATCCCGGGCAGACCGCGTTCGACCTCAAGATGCAGGTCGCGGAGCTGGAGTTTCTGCGTTCCAACGCAGCGGCGCAGAAAGCCATGGCCGAAAACTACGTCGGGCTGCCCTACTGATGCGGGCGGTTCAGGCCAATGGCGTCACGCTTCATGTCGTGGAAAGTGGCGCGGCCGAGGGCCCTGCCGTGCTCTTCGTCAATTCGCTGGGTACGGATCTGCGTCTCTGGGACAAGGTGATGCCGCTCCTGCCGGGCGGTCTGCGCTACGTCCGGTTCGACAATCGCGGACACGGCCTCTCGGGGTGTCCCGCCGGTCCCTACTCGATCGCCGATTTCTCCGCCGATACCGAAGCGCTGATCGAAGCGCTGGATCTCGGGCCCGTGATCTTCGTCGGCCTCTCGATCGGCGGCGTTATCGGCCAGCATCTCGCGGCCACGCGGCCCGATCTGGTGCGCGCGCTTGCCATTACGTGCTCCGCCGCCCGGATGGGTGATCCCGCCATGTGGCAAGCCCGCATCGCCGCGGTGCGCGAGGCCGGGCTGGCCGCAATCGAGGCGCAGGTGCTCGACCGCTGGTTCGGCGCCGCCTTCCGCAACGCGCCCGAGGCCGCGCTCTGGGGCGCGATGCTCGCGCGCACGCCCGCCGAAGGCTACGCCGCCACCTGCGCCGCCCTCGCCGCGGCGGATCTCACCGAGACAACGCAAACCCTGCGCCTGCCCACCCTAGCCATCGCGGGCAGCGAGGATGGCGCAAGCCCGCCAGCGCTGGTCGAGGCCACGGCACAGCTCGTTCCCGGCGCCGCGTTCCACGTCATCCCCGGCGCCGGTCACTTGCCCTGCGTCGAGGATCCGGCGGCCTATGCCGCAATCCTCGGCCCCTTCCTGGAGGTCCACGCCGATGTCTGAGCGCTACGATCAGGGCATGGCCACCCGCCGCGCGGTTTTGGGCGACGCCCATGTCGACCGGGCCGAGGCCAGCAGGACCGACTTCGACACCCCCTTCCAGACGCTCATCACCGAAGCCGCGTGGGGCACCGTCTGGTCGGACCCCACCATCACGCAGCGCGAACGCTCGATGCTGACCCTCGCGCTCCTCGCCGCGACCGGGAATTTCGCAGAAATTCCGATGCATGTCCGCGCCACCCGGCAAACCGGCGCCACCCCCGACGACATCATGCAGGCCTTCCTGCACGTCGCGATCTACGCCGGCGTTCCAAACGCCAACCACGCCATCAAGCTCGCCAGGGACACGCTGGCCGAGATGGAGGCAGCACCCGAGAACGCCGCCGATCGGCCCGGAACCTGACCGCAGGTGGACGCCAGCCAGGACCGCCCCGATCACCCTTTGCACAGCCATCGCCAGCGCCCTGCCCGCCAGAAGCACCACCCCCGCCGCGTCGACCACCGCCTCCGAGCGGCTCAAACGCACGCCCCGAAGATCGCAGCCGCGGCCCCGATCAGCCAGCTCCACATCCGGCGCTGTCGCGAGCAAATCACGACGTCCGTGACAGCCCTCGCCCGTCGCATGGCGGGCCGGACCAACGCTGACGGGCGCGCGCGGCAACACCCACCAAGGCCCCGCATCCCCCGCGCCCGGCCTCACATGTCGAGGAACACCGTCTCGCCCTCGCCCCGCAACCGAATGTCGAAGCGGTAGGCGCCCTCTGCCTCGCGCCCGGCCACGAGAGTGTACACGCGCGGTCGCTGTTCGATCCGGGACAGAACGGGATCGCCCTCGTTCTCCTCGTCCTCGAAATAGATCCGGGTCGAGAGGCCGGTATTGATCCCCCGCGCCACGATCCAGACAGAGATGTGGGGCGCCTGCACGCGTCCGTCGGGCAAGGGCACGCGCCCCGGCTTGATCGTCCGCAGCGTATAGAGCCCGCTCTGCCCGTCCGCGGCAAAGCGGCAGAAGCCCGAAACAGCCGGATCGGCCCCGGGCTGGCCCGGATAGATCCCGGCCGCATCGGCCTGCCAGGTCTCTAGCATCGCGTCCCGCAGCGCCCAGCCGGTGGAATCAAGGACACTACCGGTGATCGTGATCGGCGTGCCCTTTGCGCCCTCGCCGATGGGCGACGACCCGAGATCCTCGGGGTAGATGCCCTCCAGCCCCGCGAAGGACGGGATGCAGCCGATATGCACGTAGGGGCCCGCGGTCTGCGAGGCGGTTTCGGTCAGCCGGTCGAGTTTCTGCACCATGTCACATCCCCTCCGGCCGGTTCTCAAAGAGCGTCTGGCGGCGCCCCCTGAGCACGATGTCGAACTTGTAGGCGAGAAAATCCATCGGCTTGGCCATCGCCATGTCGAGCGGCGCGACCAGCTGCTCGATCTGGCCGCGATCCTTCAGCGTTGCCACGATGGGGCAGCGCGCGATCAGCGGATCGCCCTCGAAATACATCTGCGTGATCAGGCGTTGGCCAAACGCATGCCCGAACACCGAAAAGTGGATATGCGCCGGGCGCCATTCATTGCCCCGGTTCGGCCAGGGGTAGGCACCGGGCTTGACCGTCATGAACTGGTAGACCCCGTCCGCGTCCGTCAGGGTCCGCCCGCAGCCGCCGAAATTCGGATCGAACGGGGCGAAATAGGTGTCCTTGACGTGCCGGTAGCGGCCACCCGCATTGGCCTGCCAGATCTCCACCAGCGTGTCCGGGATCGGTCGGCCCAACTCATCCACGACACGGCCATGGACAAGAATGCGCTCGCCGACCGCAGGCGCGGCGCCCTTTGTCCAGTTCAGGATGAGGTTGTTGTCGAGCGGGCCGATGATACCGTGGCCGAAGCGCGGCCCGGTCTCCTCGGACGGTGTGCTGTCGAGCGACAGGAGCGGCAGCTCCGGCGCGCGCGACATGCTCGTCTTGTAGCCGGGATCGTAGGGATCGGGATGGACCGCCCTGTTTCGCGGGATCAAGGGGGCATTGGCCGCCATCTATCAAGTCTCCTCCGTCCTGGCCCATCGCGGGCGGGCTTTCCCCTGCCGTTTCACGCGCCCCCGGCACGGCCCCACCGGACCAACGGGCAAGTCGAACTCCGCTGACGTCGCCGCAGTCCCTGTCGTTCTGTCAGCCACTCCGGAGTTCCTCCGCAGCGATGCCTTGAGCGTCGGGGAAACAGACCCGGGCCACCGCTGCCTGCTCGCGCTCCGTCAACGATAGCCCGAACTTCTCCATGAGGCACGTCACGAGGGCATCCGCGCTCTCCATGTCCTCTGTGCGCGTCTCCCCGCCGGCACACGCTTCGCGATAGGAGCGCCCCTCCAGCGTGCGGCGCAGCGTGTCGTCTCCCACGGCGGCAACGAAGCGCGCCCGAAAGGGCGATGGCGCCCAAGTCGCCATCAGCCAGTTCGCCCCGGCGATATCTGCCGGGCCGACCATCTCATCCGTGAAGGCATAGAGCGCGGCGCGTTTCCCGGGCTCCAGCCGTCGCGACAGGACAGTGCCGAGCCCCGGCACCTCCGCCAGTGCGAAGCGCGGATCAATGTGGCCCGGCTCTGGCCGCAGGGCGATGGGCACCCCCGGTGTGGGGCCGCCAAAGCCCGCATCCACCAGCCATTCCGCACCCTCCGCCTCGACCCGCAGCAAAAGGTGAGAGCGCGGGCCGGGCGGGCCGTCCTTGTTCCACATCACGCGCGCCATCAATGGTGTCACGCGATACCCGAGGTCCTTGAGCCCGCGGGCGAGCAGACCGTTCAGCTCAAAGCAATAGCCGCCACGCTGGCCCGAGATCAGCTTCTTCTCCAGCGCCGCCTCGTCGAGATCCGGCACCTGACCGCTCAGCACCGTCAGGTTCTCGAACGGGATCGCGCGCAGCTGGTGCCGAAGGATCGCGCCGAGCGCGTCAACCGTCGGCTCCGGGCGCTGTCCGATGCCGATCCGCTCCAGCCAGGCGTCGAGAAACGCGGTCATCGCACCCCCGCCGTTCCGGGCGTTGTGCCAGCGGGCGCGATGATGCGCTCTGTCTCAAGCTGCGCGGTGAGCCCGCCGTCGGCCTCGATGTTGCAGCCCCGCACCCAGCGGGAGGCCGGATCGGCCAAAAAGGCGATCACCGCCGCCACGTCCTCCGGGCGTCCGGCGCCCCGCGTGCGTTCGATGCCGCGCGTGGCGCGCGCGCCGAACGCGGTCGTGAAGTCCTTCAGGATCGGTGTGTCGACAGCGGCGGGGCTGACGCAATTCATCCGCAGGCCCCGCGCGATCAGAGCGCCCGTCATTGCCTTCGTCCAGGCCACCACGGCCTCCTTGGAAAGATCGTAGGATCGCACGGGGTCGATCCCCTCCGCCGCCACGAAATCATCGAGCCGCGCCTCTGCCGGCGCTGCCACCAAGCGCTGGACCTGCGCGATGTTCTCCGGCCAATGCGCGCCGGCTCTCGAGGCCACGTGGATGATCGACCCGCCCTCCGGCATCTGCGGCAGCACATGCTCCGTAACCCGCCTGAGTGCGAGAAAGTTCACCCGCAGGACCTGCGCCTCCGTCCCGGCGCGCGGTGGCAAGCCCGCCGCGTTCACAAGCACCGCAACGGGCCCTTCCACCTCCGGCAACACCGCACCGGGATCGTCCAGATCCACCATGTGCCACGCGTCGGCAACCGTGCCGGGATCGTTTCGATCCAGCGCGGTGATGCGATACCCGGCTGCCCGCAGCGCCGACGCGGTGGCGCGTCCGATGCCCGACGCCGCGCCGGTCACCACGGCATGGCGCGGACCGCTCTTCATCCCTGCCCCTGCGCGGTTGAAGGGCGCCCGACCGCGCGCTGCAACATCTCCTCCGGCAAGGCGCCGACGTTGCCCGCCCACGCGACGAACCGGTCCGGGCGCAGCAGGATCGCTTCGGCCCCGTAGACCTCGCTCCAGTCAGGCTGAAGGCGCTCCACCCGAAGCGGCACGCCGAGGGCGCTGGCCGCCTGCTGCGCCGCCTCGGCGCCCGTGTCCCGCGACATCAGCGTGAACCCCTCCCCGACACGGTCGAGAAGCGCGTCGCCCGCGCCCGCCCCCGGCGGCGGCAGAAGGTGCCCTGTCCGCGCGCGGAAACTGTGGTCGCCCTTGGCGCTCGGCGCGGCCTCCCCTGTCGCGGCAACGATGGGTGAGCCGCGGTAGTTCGGCTCGAACGCGTTGACCTCGTCCGCATCCAGATTGCGCGCATACCACGCGGCTTCGAATGCGGCGCGGTCGTCCTCCGGATTGAAGCGCTTCAGGAACGCGTCGTCCTCGAGAATGAAGCGCTCGATGAAATCCGACGCGGTCGACGCGAAGACCGGGCGCCGCTCGGCGTCGTAGCTGTCGAGCAGCCCCTCTCCCGCCCAGCCCTGCAACGCGGCAGCCAGCTTCCAGCCGAGGTTGCGCGCATCCTCGAAGCCGGTGTTGATCCCGTAGCCGCCATAGGGCGGATGGCTGTGCGCGGCGTCACCGGCGATAAAGCAGCGGTCCGCGCGATAGCCGTCAGCCAGCGACACCCGCAGATCCCACAGCCCGATATGCTCGAACGCCAGTGAAAACGGCTGCCCGACGGCCCGATGCACCAAGGCGTGGAAATCGAAGTTGTCACGCTTTGTGCCAAAGGGAACGGGCGCGTGAAAGAACCACGAAACCCCATGATCGACCCGCCCGAAGAACTGCCAGTATCCCCCGAAATCCGGGTGCAGCACGTTGTAGAAGGCCTTGCCCGGATAGCGCGACAGAAGCGTATGCAGCTCTTCGGAGCGGAATACGAGCAACGCCATGAGGCGGTTGTGCTCCGACCGCGCTTCGGAAATCCCGGCCGCCTCGCGCACCACGGAGCGGCTGCCATCGCACCCCACGGCATAGCGCGCGCGCACGCGCTCCTGGCTGGCCTGCCCCGCGACGGATGCGATCAGCGTCACGCCCTCGTCGTCCTGGGTCGCGGCCTCCCCCGTCCAGCCGTAGCGCACGTCGATCTGCGGGATCTGTTCGGCGCGGGTCCGCAGAACCCCTTCGGTGGCGTATTGCGGCAAGCGGGCGTTGGCGGCGAAGTAGTAATCCTTCACATGGGCGCGATTCAGCCAATCGTAGTGGTAGTCCGACAGGAGCGTTCCGTAGGTCGTCATCCCGCCGATCCCGGCGCCCTCGGGAAGCGGGTGCGCGGCGCGCAGCTCTGCCTCGCAGCCCCAGGCGCGGAAGTGCTCGCACGTCCGCTGCGTCAGGTTCTGGCCCTTGGGGATGGGCGACGGCGCGGCGTGCCGTTCGAGCACGCACACAGAGACGCCCCGCTGGCCAAGCTCGATCGCGAGCCCCATGCCGACGGGCCCTCCCCCGTTGATGACGACATCGCAGTCGAATGGCTGGCTCATCGCGCTTTCTGGGGGATCACCCCCGCCTCCATGTAGATGTGTTTCGTCTCGAGGAAGTCGTGCAGCCCTTCCGGCCCGTGCAAACGCCCGAGCCCGGATTTGCCGTAGCCCCCGGTTTCGCCTTCGGCAAAGAGCCTCAGGTGGGAGTTGATCCAGACTGTTCCCGCCCGGATCGCCCGCGCCGCCCGCATCGCCCGCGCGCCGTCGCGGCTGAAGACAGAGGCCGCGAGGCCGTAGGGCGTTGCGTTGGCCATATGGACGGCCTCGGCTTCGTCGGCGAACCGTTCGACCGAGACGATCGGGCCGAAAAGCTCCTCCTGCACGAGGGAGGATTGAAGATCGTCGATGCGGAAAAGCGTGGGTGTGAGGAACGCCCCCGGCCCATGCCGCGCGCCCTGCAGCAGCATCTCCCCTTCGTCGCCGGCCTGTTCGATCAGGCCCTCGACGCGTTTGCGGTTCGGCTCGTCGATCAGACAGCCCATGTCGCTCTGCGGATCGGCGCCGGGGCCTGTCCGGACAGCCTGGAACGCGGCAATCACCTTCTCCTCGAACGCGGCCGCGACGGGCGCGTGCACCAGAAACCGGGCGGCGGCGACGCAGATCTGCCCGGCCATGGCGAGCGCACCGTGGGTCAGCTCGCGCACCGCAAGATCGAGATCGGCATCGTCGAAGATCACGGCGGGGGCCTTGCCGCCAAGTTCCAGCCCGACGCGCTTCAGCGTCGGGGCCGCCGCGGCCATGATCGCCTGCCCTGTGCGGCTCGATCCGGTGAAGCTGATCACGTCGATATCGCGCGACGCCGTGATGGCCTGGCCCACTTCGATCCCGTTTTCGTTGACCGAGTTGACGACCCCCGCGGGCAGCGACGGCGCAGAGGTGATCGCCGCCATGATCCGGGCATGCACCAGCGGGGTTTGCTGGGCGGGCTTGATAACGGCGGTGCACCCGGCCGCGAGCGCCGGCGCGAGCGAGCGCATCAGCAGCGTCACCGGCGCGTTCCATGGCACGATGATGCCAACCACCCCCGCGGGCTCGCGCCCGAAGAACGACATGTTGCCCGGCGCCGTCTCCATCATCGTGCCGCGGATGTTGCGGGTGAGCCCGGCGTAATAGCGGGTCTCCGAAATCGCGCCCATCGTTTCGCCCAGCGCCTCGGAGCGCACCTTGCCGTTCTCGGCGACGACGAGGTCCGCGATCTCGGTCTTGGCCGCCTCCAGCCTGTCCGCGATCTCGTGCAGCGCCTGCGCCCGCAGCCGGGGAGACGACGCCCAGGGCGTTTCGAAAAAGGCCCGGCGTGCGGCCCCGGCGGCGGCATCGGCCAGCGCGCGGCTTCCGGGATGGTAGCTCCCGAGCGGCTCGAAAGTGGCCGGGTTCACGCTCTGGTCGGGCGACGCGTCGCCGTCGACCCACGCCCCGTCGATGAAGTGCCGGGCCGGATCGAGAAGTGTCATCGGATCTCTCCACTCAGAAGGGTTCGTCGGGGCGTCGCCCTGTCGCGCACCCGCATTGTAACACGCCGCGAAAGGATTTCTTCGGCGCGTGGCATCCTAGGCGGCCCCCGCATGCGGCGGCGCCGCGTCGACGAGGCCGGCAGTGACCCGCTCCGACGCCGTGCGCACCGCCGCGCGCACCTGATCGAGCTTCTGCTCCGTCATGTCGGCCTCGTTGCTCGACAGGCACAGCGCCCCGATCGGCATCTGCTCACCCGCAAGGATCGGCGCGGCGACCCCCACGACGCCGGGTGTCACCTCGCCCCACGCCACGGCCACCCCGTTTCGGCGCACGTCGCGCAACGCGGCCATCACGTCCTCGACGCTCTCGCCAACGCCTGCCCCTGCGAATTCCGGCAGGTACGCGGTGACGATCCCGCGCCTGTCCCGCGCCGGAAGGAAGGCGGCGATCGCGCGGCTGAGCGCCCCGCGCCCCAGCGGCATCGGCCGCCCCCGCGGGTAGCTGGAGCGTGGTGTTTCCGACGAAACGACAGAGGCCACGCAAAGCAGGCTGCCGCCGTACCACCGGGCCAGAAACGCCGAGCCGGGAAACCGCGCCGCCAGCGCGTCCAGCTCGCGCTGGCCATGGCGGATCATCGGATCCGCGCGCGTCATGAGGTAATCCAGCTCCGTCACCTTCGGGCCAAGCGCAAACCCCCCGCTCGTAAGGCTCGTGAGATAGCCCGCGTCCTTCAGCGTCTTGAGGTAGCGATAGAGCGTCGGCCGCGAATACCCGAGCGCGACCATCATGTCGTCAGACGTCCACTCCGGGCGGGCCTCCGAAAAGAGGTTGAGGATGGCCAGAATGCGCTCGCCGGAGCCCGAGACACTGCTCATTCCGCGGCCTCCCCCGGTGCCGGGCGACGGGCGTTCAGCACGTCCGCCGCCATCAGCGCTCCCCCGAGCAGGAGCCCCGCGATATCCGTGAGCACCGCGCCCTCGAAGGCGGACGCCGGCACCAGCGCCATGAGCCCCGCCACCGCAAAGAGCCCGCGTTGGCCCGGCCCCAGCGCGCGCGCGAAGTAGCCCGCCAGCGCCGCACAGACGAGCCAGACGCCGATGCCTGCCGTGACCACGGCAAAAGCGATCTCCCCCGGCGCGCCGATCAGGATCAAGGTGGGCGAGAAGGCAAAAAGCACGGGGATAACGTAGGCCGACCACCCGAACCGCATCGCGGCCAGCCCCGTCGGCATGGCCGGGGCCCGGGCAATCGCGGCGGCGGCGTAAGCGGCGAGCGCGATGGGAGGCGTGATCATCGACATCATCCCGAAGTAGAGCACATAGAGGTGCGCGGCGATGGGCTCGATGCCGACTTCGATCAGGGCGGGCGCGACAAGCGCCGCCAGCAGCACATAGACCCCGAGTGTCGGCAACCCCATCCCGAGGATGATGCACACGATGGCCGAGAGCGCCAGCAGCGCCACCGCGCTGCCACCGCCTACCTGTACGAGCGCATAGGTCAGGTTGAAGCTCAGGCCGGTGACGTTCAGCACACCGATGACAATTCCCGCCGCAGCCGAGATCAGCAGGATCTCGAGCACCGCGTGCCCCGTGCGAGCCACACTGCCAAAGAGCGCCCCAACACTCGGGCGGCGCCCCTTGTAGCCGATCAAAAGGCCCGTGGCGCATAACACCAGAACAGACCAGAGCGCGGCGCGCTCGGGCTGGTAGCGCTCCCAGAAAAGCAGGTAGATCAGCACGGCGAACGCGAGCACGAAATGCAGGCCGAGGGCCACGTCGCGCCCCTTGGGGATCTCGCTCGCTGGCACCCGCCGGATGCCCAGCTTGGCGGCTTCGAGGTCAGCCTGAATGAAGAGCGCAACGTAGTAGAGCAGCGCCGGAACGAGCGCGGCGAGCACGATCTCCGAATACGGAACGGCGAGGAACTCCGCCATCAGGAACGCCGCCGCGCCCATGACCGGGGGCATGAGCTGCCCCCCGGTAGACGCCACGGCCTCGATTGCGCCCGCCTTGTGCCCCGGATAGCCGTCGCGCTTGATCATCGGGATGGTGATGACACCCGTCGCCGCAACATTGGCCACCGCCGAGCCGGAGATCGAGCCAAAGAGCCCGGAGGCCACCACGGCGATCTTCATCGCGCCACCGCGAAACCGCCCCATCGCGAGCAGCGCCGCGTCGGTAAAGAAGGCGGAGCCGCCGGTTATGTTCAGAAGAACCCCGAAGAAAATGAACGCGACGACGACCGTCGAGGCAACGGACATCGGCAACCCCAGCACGCCATTCGAATCGACGGCCATGTAGCCGGCCAGAAGCTCCCAGCTTTGCGCCCGGCCCTGCAAGCGCCCGGGCACCATGTCGCCAAAGAGCGCGTAGAGCAGGAACGCCCCGATGATAAGCACCAGCGCCCACCCCGTCGCCCGCCGAAGCGCTTCGAGGAGCAGGGCAAGGACGATCACGCTCGGGATCCAGATCTCCGGCGGCCGCGCAAAGACCATCAGGACAAGGCGGGGGTACTCGACAGCGATATAGCCGACCGCCCCCATCGAGAGAACGGCGAACAGCAGGTCATGCCACGGCACGTACTCCCTCGGCCTGCCGCGCCGCGCGGGCAACGACAGATAGGCCAGAGGCAGGGTGAAAAAGAGGATCGCCGCAAAGAACTGCTGCGGATAGAGGTCGAGCCCGATCTCGCGTTGAAGAGACAGCGCCCAGCCCACCGCGCAAAGAACGAGGCCCGCCGCGAAGACATCGCCGACGGGCTTCGCCACGGCCTTCGAAAGGCCGCCCGGCGGAAAGGCAGGCTGGGGCGCGTCGGGCACGAAATCAGTTCAGCCCGACGTCCTCGAAGAACTTGATCGCGCCGGGATGGAACTCCGCGACGCCGGGATCGCCACGCATGTTGTCAGGGCGAAAGGCGCGCATCGGGGGGAACGTCTCGCCCATGACGCTGGCGTTCTCGTACATCGCCTTGGCCATCTCGTAGACCACGTCGTCGGGCACGCCGGCATGGGTAAAGATCACCTGCGGAAAGGCGATGTACGTGGTCTCTTCCTGCACGCCGGGCATCGCCCCTTCGCCGAGCGTCATGAAAAACGCCGTCGGCCAGTGCTCGCGCGCCGCCTCCAGCACGGCATCGCTCGGATCGTCGACGCCGAGGGCGCGCAAGCCGCCGACCGCCGCATCCGCCTCGCGCACCTTTCCGGCGCCGTGGGCGAAGTAGAACCCCACCGTGTCGCCCGCCATGAACGCATCCGCCCCGGCCACCACGGAGGCGACAGAGACCTTCTCCACATCGTCACGCGTCAGGCCCGCAGTGCTGTAGAACGCCGAGAGCTGCGGCAGGATCGTGTTCTGCGCGGTGTAGCCATCCGTCATCGGCTGGCCCGCGAGATCCGCGATCGAGCCGATGTCACTGTCCGCACGCACGAACATCGCCGTCACCAGCGGCTGCAGATGCGCCACAACGCGGATATTGGGGTTCTCCAGCCCGTTCCACCACGCATCGCCCGTAATCGCGTAGTTCACCTCCTGCAGGTTCGCGACGCCAAATTCGATGCCCCCCTGATCGACAAAGGGGATGAACTGGTTGGGGCTCGTCGCGGGCTGAATGGTCGTGTTCAGCCCGCCCGCGTTCGCCGCGTTGGCGACCGACGTGGCGATGTTGTGAAACAGCGAGCCCGGATTCGATGTCGCGATACCGACAGTCTCGTTCTGGGCGAACGCAGGAGCCGCAAGGCCCACGCCAACGGCGACCGCCGCAGCCGTCAGAAGCTTGGTCATGTTGTATCCTCCCGTTGATCTCAAAGACTGGGCAAAATCCCAACTATTGAGACTGATCCCGACACTAACCGCGTTTGTGCGAAGATCAAGCCACCGAAAGGAGGGGGGTGCGCGGAGCCTTGAGCCGTCGCCTGGCGGCGCTTGACGGCGCCGGGGCGCGTGCCACCTGCGAGGGTCCGGGCAGGCCGCGCCAGGGCACAACGGGCCCGGTACGGCGCGCTGGCCATGCTTCGAGGTCTGCCTGGAGGGGGCGGCGCAGGGCGCCTGCGCTTCGACCGCGTGCGACGAACCGGGGGGAGGCGCTTGCCGGAGCGCCACGACGCGCGCTATCCGTGGGGCGCACCGGACGGCCGCACGGCCCGCCGGACGGGCGCGTGGCCGCAACGGATGCCTCCTGAATGGACGCAACAGACATCGCAATTGCACTCTTCGGCATTGCGCTTGGCGGGTTCCTCAAGGGGGCCACCGGCGCAGGGACCCCCGTTGTCGGTGTGCCTATCCTCGCCATCGTCTTCGGCGTGCCCAAGGCCGTGGCGATCTTTTCCGTACTGAACCTGCTGTCGAACGCGTGGCAGGCCTGGGCCTACCGCGACTCGGTCGGGCGAACCCGCTTCGTCGCCGTGTTCGCGGGTGCAGGCGCGCTGGGGGCCGCGGCGGGCTCTGTCCTCTTGGCCACCCTCTCGACCGAAGCGCTGATGGCCGGCCTCTCCGCCATCGTGTTCGCCTACATCGCGCTGCGGATCGCCCGTCCGGGATGGCAGATCGAGCGCGCGCGGGCGGAAGCGGTCGCGGGGCCCGTGGGCCTTCTGGGCGGGCTGATGCAGGGCGCGGGCGGGATCTCGGCGCCCGTATCGGTGACCTACCTCAATGCGATGCGGCTCGACCGGTCGGAGTTCATTGCCACGATCTCGATCTTCTTCTTCATGATGTCGGTGCTGCAAATCCCCTCGCTCGTCGCGCTTGGCGTGCTGACATGGGATCGCACCGGCCTCGCGTTGCTCGCCGCGATCCCGCTCTTTGCGGCCATGCCGCTTGGCGAGCGGGCGGCGCGCCACGTCTCCAAGGAGACGTTCGACAAGCTGATCCTGTTACTTCTGGCCGTGGTCGCGCTACGGTTGGGCTATGCTGCCATCTCCTGACGCGCCCGCGCGGGACACCGCGGGGAACACGGGGACAACGAAGAGGAGTGCGGAATGGATGACGTGACACCCGCCGTCGATCTCGATGCCGCGGAGGCCGAGGTCGATCTGCCCGAGATCGGAGACCGGACGCGCTACGACGCGCTCATGCAGGTGATCCGCAACCGCGTCACCGTGCGCAAGTTCGACGCCGACTACGTTGTGCCCGAGGAGCACTTCGAGCTCATCATCGAGGCCGCGCGGCACGGGCCATCGGGCGCAAACGCGCAGCCGTGGCAGTTTATCGTGGTCCGCGAGGCCGAAACGAAGCAGCAGATCGCCGACTATTTCGTGGCCGAACAACGCTTCCGCGCGAAGGCGAAAATGAAATTCCCGACGCCGGACTACCGCGGCCTTGCCACCGCGCCCGGCTTTGTCGTGGTGTGCTCGGACATGCGGTGGACGAAAGCCTTCCCGGTGCTGAACGATGGCTCGGATCTCGACCGGATGTACCACGAGAACGCCGAGCGGATCCTGCTGCAATCGGTGGCGGCCTCCACCATGTCGGCCCATCTCGCGGCGGCCGCGCTGGGTTACAACGTCTGGTGGGTCACGGCGATCGGACAGGAGGAGGCGCAGGATGCCATGCGCCCGCTGCTCGGCATCCCGGAGGAGATCTCGGTGCTCGATATCTTCCTCTTCGGCCCGCCCGCCGCAGCCCCCTACAAGCGCTGGCGACGCCCGCAGGAAGAGATCCTGCATTGGGAAACGTACAACGCCGATCACTTCATGACGGACGAGGAGCTTGACGACTGGATCAAGACCCGCCGCCATCGCGTGATGTACAAGGACGCCTCCAAGATCGACTGATCGACCGGGATCGCGCTCCTTGCCGACCCTGTGTCGACGCCGCAGTTTCCATGCCGGATTGCCGGGGCCGACGCTACGCCGCCACGGTCACCGCATCCCGATCAGACCGCCCGGCGTGGCGCGCGACGCGGGTGTTGGCCTCTTGCGAGGGCGCAGCGGGCGACCTTATCCGCGGGTAAGGCGTTCGCAGCCTTAAGCCTCTGATAATAAATACTGAAGGCGTCTTTTCGAGGGGCTCTCGGCCTGTGGGAATCGGGCGGCGGGGGCAGGAGGAGGCCATTTCGGGCCCGACGGCCGTGGGCCTTGGCCGCGTTGAGCCTTGCGCCCGCAAGTGCGGTGTGCGCCGCGACCGGGAGCGGCGCCTGCCACACCCCAAGCCCGGCACGCCGCAGGCCGACGCGGCGGACCGCACCGGGGGGGGGCTCGCGCCCCGGGAAATCGGTGCCCGGGCCCGCCCTCAGGCGCCCGCGCGGCTTCGCGAGCCTCGGCAAAACTCCATCTTTGCACTTGGCGGCCCGCCAACTTGCGCCGAAGATACGGCAGGGCACCGAGAGTCGGCGGGCCGACCGGCGCACGTGCAAGGGGGAGGGGAACCATGAAGCTCGGAGAGAACATCATCGCCGAAAGCGGGATCGCGCCGTTCTTTCGCGTGGCCAACGCCGACGCCGTCGGCCTGGCGCCGCCGCCCCTGCGGCACGGCGATGCGGTGCGCGCGTGGGTCCGCTCGCTGTCGGGCTTTCAGAAGGAGGCGCTGGTGGTCTCGGCGCGGTCTGGCGCGATGTGGCGGCTGGTGTCCGACGAGGGGTCCTATCTGTCGGGCCACGACGCCGCGCCCTGCCCGCTCTCCTTTCTCACGACGGGGATGATCGCGAGCTACATGAACGAGATCACGGCCCTGGCCGCGCAGCGCGGGGCCACGCTGCGCCAGCTCCGGCTGATCCAGAACAACTACTACACGATGCAGGGCTCAATGCGGAAACGCACGATGACGGGCGGCGCTTTGCCGGTGGAGCTGGAGGTCGAGGTCGACACCGATCTCGACGACGCCGCGCTGAACGACCTGCTGATCAACGCCGTCCATGCGTCGCCTCTGAACGGCCTGATGCGGGGCGTGCTGCCGAGCCTCTTCACGCTGACGCGCAACGGCGCGGAAATCGCGACGGGCGAGGCCAAGGCACTGGGCTCGCCCGTCGTGGCGGACCCGTCCGGCGAAAGCCCGGTGCCAGCGGCGACGGAGCTTGCGCTGATTTCCCGCGAAGGGCTCTCGCCGAAGAAAGAGGTGGCGAAGGGCACGGCGGCGGCGGCCTCGAGCCTGACAGACGAGCAGGACCGCACGCTCAACCCCGCAGCGATCTGCACGCTCCGCGAGGACGGGATCAAGGAGATCGAACAGCATCTCTACAGCCCGCACGGCTCGATCTTCCGGTACCTGAGCGAGGAGGCCGAACCAGCCGGCGGACAGGGCCGCGCGCCCGACGCGGTGAGCTATATCTCGGCGGGCATCGCATTTTGCTTCATGACGCAGTTCGGGCGCATGGCCTCGATGGAAAAGCTCGACCTGCCGCGCTACTCCATCGTGCAGGACACGCACTTCTCGCTCGGCGGCGCGTCGGGCGGCACCGGCAAGGCGGGCGCGGCGGACCCGGTGGAAACCCACGTGCACCTGCAGACCGACGAAGGCGACGATGTGGCCCGCGACATGCTCGACGTTTCGGAACGGACCTGCTTCCTGCACGCCTTCTGCCGCACCGACCTCAAGACGAAGCTCAAGGTGACGCGCGTCTGAGCCGCGCTTCCGCAGATCTCAAGCCAACCCGCCAGAACGACAATAACAGCGGCGGGCCATGTCAAAACCCAGGGAGGATCGACATGCACCCTACCACCTCGATGAAGTCCGCCGCCGCGGCGGCTGTGCTCGGGATAGCGACGGCGTTCGGCACAGTCATGCCGACGGCGGCGATTGCCGAGACGGAGCTGCGCCTGCACACGTTCGTGCCGCCCGGCCATATCATCTACACCCAGATCATCGAGCCGCTGGCCGAACAGATCGCCGAGGAAACCGGCGGCGAAGTGACCATGACGCTCTATCCGTCAATGCAGCTAGGTGGAAAGGCGCCCGATCTTGTCCGTCAGGCGCGCGAAGGCACGGTGGATATGGTGTTCAGCCTGCCCGGCTACACCTCGCCCCAGTTCCCGCGCACGCAGATGATCGAGCTGCCGGGCCTGCGCCCCGACGGCACCTCCACGACCGAGCTGATGTGGGATCTGCTGGAGGGCGGCTATTTCGGCCCCGAGTATGACGGGCTGAAGGTCATCGCGTTGTGGGCGGCGGATGATGCCGGGATTCTGACCTCGCAAACGCCGATCCGCTCGCTTGACGATATCGAAGGGCTGTTGCTGCGCACGCCCTCCGCCGCGCAGGCCGGACAGATCGAGACGATGGGCGGCACACCCGTCGCGATCCCGATGCCGCAGGTCTACCAGCAGCTCGAACGCTCGGTCGTCGACGGTGCGATGGTGCCCTTCACCACGATCCTCGACTTCCGGCTGCACGAGGTCGCCAACCACTTCACGGTGACGGGCCCGCTCTTTGGCCGCTCGCAATTCGTCATCGTGATGAACGAGGACAGCTACAACAGCCTCGCGCCCGAGCATCAGGAGGTGATCGACCGGCTGACCGGCGAGGAGCTGAGCCAGAAGGCGACGCAGGTCTATCTGGACCGCGCGGCGGAGGCGACGCAGTTTGTCCGCGATGCCGACGACAAGGAAGTCATCGAGTTCTCCGCCGAGGAGCAGGAGCGCATCCGCGAGGTGCTCGCCCCGATCTACGAGCAGTGGCTGGAGGCGATGTCCGAACAGGGCATCGACGGCGCTGCGATGCTCTCGGCCGCCGGCGTGACGATGAACTGACGCACAGACGATGCTCGACACCGTAGAACGCTGGTTCGAGCGTGGCTTGAGGCTGCTCGCCTATGTGGGCGGCCTCATCCTTGCCGGCCTTGCGGCGCTGGTGATCTACGAGATCTTCATGCGCTATTTCTTCGGCCGGCCCTTTCGCGGCGGCTTCGAGATGACAGAGCTGGCGATGGCCGTCATCGTCGCCTGCGGGCTGCCCTACACGGCGATCAGGAACGGCCATGTCTCTGTCGATATCCTGTCGCGCTGGCTCGACCGCCCCGTGTACCGCTGGCTCAACTTCGCCGTTCAGGCGGCGGGGGCGGCGATACTCGCGCTGCTCTCGTGGCAGGCGTTCGACTATGCGCTGAGCGGGATGGAATACGGCGACATCACCAACATGATGCGGATCCCGAAATACCCCTTCCAGTTCGCAATTGCGATCTCGATGGCGCTCTTCTCGGCGGTGCTGGTGCTCCGCGCGCTTCAGGCTCTGCAACCAGCAGCCGCTCCCGGTGACGCAGAGTCCGGGGACGCGCAATGACCCCGACCCTCGCCGGGATCCTCGGCTTTCTCGCGCTCTTTGCCTTGCTTGCCGTGCGCATGCCCATTGGTCTGGCCATGACCATCGTCGGCGCCGCAGGGATCGCGATCCTGAATTCGTCGACAGCGGCGCTGAACAATCTGGGCTCATTCGCCTATGCCTATTCCGCGGTCTACACGCTGAGCGTGATCCCGCTTTTCGTGCTGATGGGGGCGTTTGCGTCCGTGTCCGGCATGGGGGCGGACATGTACCGCACCGCCTTCGCCTGGGTCGGACACCGGCGCGGCGGGCTCGCGGCGGCGACGATCATCGCCTGCGCGGGCTTCGCCGCGCTCTCGGGCTCGTCGATCGCGGCGGCGGCGACGATGGGCAAGGTCTCGCTGCCCGAAATGGAGCGCTACAAGTACGATCCCAAGCTCGCGACCGGCTCCATCGCGGCGGGCGGCACGCTGGGGATCCTGATCCCGCCCTCGACAGTGCTGATCGTCTACGCGCTCCTGACGGAGCAATCCGTGGGCCGGCTCTTTCTCGCAGGGGTGCTGCCGGGGTTGCTGTTGACAGCGCTCTTCGTGCTCACGGTGTTCGCGGTCGCGGTGCTGAACCCGAAAGCCGGCCCGCCGGGCGAGCGCATCCCGATGGCCGAACGCTTCAAGGTGCTGCTGAACTCGGGTGCGCTGATCTTCGTCGTGCTGATCGTGATCGGCGGGATCTACGCGGGCGTCTTCACCGTGACAGAGGCGGCAGCGGTCGGGGCGGGCCTGACGTTCTTCCATGCGCTCTGGACGCGGCGGCTGACCGTCGCGAAATTCCTTACGGCGTTGCTCGACACCGTGAAGACCACTGCCATGGTGTTCTTCATCCTGATCGGGGCGCATTTCTTCGCGCCCTTCCTTGCACTGACACGCATTCCGGTGGAGCTGGCCAACACGGTGGGCGAGCTCGCGATCCCGGCCTTCGCGATCCTCATGGTGATCATCCTCGTCTACATCGCGCTCGGCACCTTCATGGAGGGCTTCGCGATGATGGTGCTGACGGTGCCCATCGTGCTGCCGATCATCACGACGCTGGGCTACGATCCGATCTGGTTCGGCATCATCATGGTGCTCGTGCTGGAGATGGGGCTGATCAGCCCGCCCGTGGGATTGAACGTCTTCGTCGTCAAAGGGGTGGCGCCCCATGTGCCGCTGGGGCAGGTCTACCGGGGGATCATGCCGTTCTGGCTGGCGATGGCGGTGTGCGTGGCGCTCCTCGTCATGTTCCCGCAGATCGCGCTCTTCCTGCCCGACACGATGATGGGGAGGTAGCGATGGGTCTGGTGAACCGCCGCGACGTGCTGATCGAGTGGGGCGATTGTGACCCGGCGGGGATCGTCTACTACCCGCGCTACTTCGCGATGTTCGACAACGCGACCGCGGCGCTCTTTGCGGCGGCGGGGCTGCCAAAGCACGAGATTGTGCGGACGTTCGACATCGTTGGCTTTCCGATGGTGGACACGCGGGCCAAATTCGGCATTCCATCGAAATGGGGCGAAACGATCACCATCGAGAGCCAGATCGCGGAATGGCGCCGCTCCAGCTTCGATGTGGAGCATCGCGTGCTGAAGGGCGAGGCCCTCGCCATCGAGGCATGGGAGACGCGCGTTTGGGTCGGGCGGGATCCGGACGACCCCGAGAAGATCAAGGGCAAGACGATCCCCGAGGAGGTCAAGGCGCGTTTCGCCTGAGCCGACGCAGCAGGAGAACGGACGATGGAAGTTTCGTTTGCCACGGAAATCGAGAGCCTCAAGCTCGGCGATGGCGAGACCTTCCATGGCGAGGGGATCCTGGCCGTGACAAAGGCGCTGCTGCAATCCGGCGTGGCCTATGTCGGCGGGTACCAGGGCGCGCCCGTCAGCCACCTGCTCGATGTGCTCGTGCAATCCGAGGATATCCTGGGCGAGTTGGGCGTGCATCTGGAGACCTGTACGAACGAATCCTCCGCCGCAGCGATGCTTGCCGCCTCGCTGCAATACCCGCTGAGGGGCTGCGTGACGTGGAAATCCATCGTCGGCACGAATGTCGCGGCCGACGCGCTGTCGAACCTTGCCTCGCCCGGTGTCATCGGCGGAACGCTCATCGTGGTGGGCGAGGATTACGGCGAGGGCGCCAGCGTCATTCAGGAGCGCACCCACGCCTATGCGCTGAAATCCTCGATCTGGCTTCTGGACCCGCGCCCCGATCTGCCGACCATCGTCAACATGGTCGAGAAGAGCTTCGAGCTGTCGGAGGCGTCGAACACGCCCGTGATGATGGAGCTGCGCATCCGCGCCTGCCACGTCTTCGGCAGCTTCGAGGCGAAGGACAACGTCGCCGCTCCACACTCCACCCGTGCGAAATTCGCCGAGCCCGCGCCGTTCGACTATGGCCGCCTCGCGCATCCGCCCGTCACCTTCCCGCAGGAGGCCGACAAGGTGAACAGGCGCCTTCCGGCGGCGCGCGATTTCATCCTGCGCGAGGGGCTGAACGAGATCATGGGGCCGGAGCCGGGAGACGGGGCCGACGACATCGGGATCATCGTGCAGGGCGGGCTCTTCAACGGGCTGAACCAGAGGCTCGCGGATGCCGGCCTGTCGGACATCTACGGCAACGTGCGGGTGCCGACGCTGGTGCTGAACGTCACGCATCCGCTGGTGCCTGCGCAGATCACCGACTTTGCGCGCGGCAAGAAAGCCGTGCTGATCGTCGAGGAAGGCTCGCCCGAGTATATCGAGCTCGCGGTGGGCAAGATGCTGCGCCAGGCCGATCTGCACACGAAGGTCCACGGCAAGGACATGCTGCCGATGGCCGGGGAATACACCGCCACCGTCATCGGCGACGGGCTGGCAAAGTTTCTCGCGGAGTACCAGCACTCGGCGCAGGGGCTGACCGACTGGATCGCCGCCGTGGCGGACAACCGCGCCGCGCTCGACGCCACCGAAACAGCGCCCCTGCCGCCCCGCCCGCCGACCTTTTGCACCGGTTGTCCGGAGCGGCCCGTGTTTTCCGCGATGAAGATCCTGCGCGAGGAAATGGGGCCGGTGCATGTCTCGGTCGACATTGGCTGCCACGCGCTGGCGACCTTTGCACCCTTCAACCAGGGGCACTCGATCCTCGGCTACGGGATGTCGCTCGCGGCCAACTCCGCCGTGTCGCCAACGCAGGAACAGCGGCCCTTCACGGTGATGGGCGACGGCGGCTTTTGGCACAACGGGCTGCTGACCGGGGTCGCGGGATCGGTCTTCAACGACGACGACTCGGTGCTCGTGGTCATGAACAACGGCTATTCCAGCGCGACGGGGGTGCAGGATCTGCCGTCGAGCCGCCCGAAGGAGCTTGGGCGCGGCAAGGGGCTCGACATGGAAGAGGCCCTGCGCAGCATGGGCGTGTCGTGGATCAAGCGCGTCGACAACTACAAGGTCTCGAAGGTGGCCGACGTGCTGCGCGAGGCGCGCACAACGAAGGAAAAGGGGCTGAAGGTGATCCTCGCCGACGGCGAATGCCAGCTCGCGCGCCAGCGCCGGGTGAAGCCCGCGATGGCCAAGGCGGTGGCGGCGGGCGAGCGTGTCGTGCGCACGCGCTTCTGGGTCGATGAAGAGACCTGCACGGGCGATCACAGCTGCATCCGGCTGTCGGGCTGCCCGTCGCTGACAATCAAGCCCAACCCCGATCCGCTGCGCACCGACCCGGTCGCCCATGTGAACAACGATTGCGTGGGCTGCGGCCTCTGCGGTGAGGTCAGCCATGCCGCGCAGCTCTGCCCCTCGTTCGCGCGGATCGACATCACCCAGAATCCCACGGCGTGGGACAGGTTCTGGCGCGGCGTGTCCGACCGGATGATCCGGCTCTTCGGGGGCGAGGCCGAGGCGCCGACGCAGCCCGCCCCAGAGGGCGCCGGAGTACCCGCGGAATGAACGTGGTCGCCGATATCCAGCCCACGCGCCTGCTGATCGCTGCGATGGGGGGCGAGGGCGGCGGAGTGCTCGCCGGGTGGCTGACGCAGGCGGCGCTCGATGCCGGGCTCTGGGTGCAGCGCACCTCCGTGCCCGGTGTGGCCCAGCGCACCGGCGCCACCACGTATTACCTCGAATTTCTGCCCCGCACCGGGCCGCAACGCCCGATCATGGGGCTGCATCCCACGCCGGGGCGCGTCGATGTGCTGGTGGCCACGGAGCTGCTGGAAGCGATGCGCATGGTGCGCACCGGGTTCGTAACGCCGGATCGCACGACGCTGCTCGCCTCGACCCACCGCACCTATACCGTCGATGAAAAGAGCGCGATGGCCGACGGGCGCCTCGATCCCGCCCCGATGATCGCGGCCTGCCGGAGCGCTGCACGCAGCGCGTCGATCAATGACCTGTCGGACGTGGCGCGCACGGCGGACTGCCACCTGAACGCCGTGCTTCTCGGCCTGCTGGCCGGGTCGGGCGGCGTGCCGATCCCCGAAGCGGCGTTTCGCCGGGCGGTTTCGGCCAGCAAGCGCGCGTCGGAGGCCAACATGCGCGGGTTCGAGGCCGGTCTGAAGCTGGCCCAAGCCGCTGACGACGGGCGCGGGGCAATCCCCGTGCTTCGGCCCGGAGGCGGCGACGCCGGGGGGCCGCCTGCCCTGCCGGATCCCCCGCGCCCGCTGCTGACCGCCAGCCCGGAAACGGCGTTCCTGCCGTCCGCGGCCGCCGGTCTCGCCGCGGAGGGGATGCGGCGGCTGACGGACTATCAGGACGCCGACTATGCCGCCGAGTATCTGGAGCACCTGCGCCGCCTCGCCGCCCACCCCGCCGCATCGCCGGACGTGCTTTCGGCCGTCGCCCGCCATCTTGCGCTGCGGATGAGCTATGAAGACACGCACCGCGTCGCCGAGCTCAAGCTCCGTCAGGCCCGCCTGTCGCGCGTGCGGGCCGAGGCCAAGGCGCGCGAGGGCGACATCGTCGATGTCGCCGAGTACATGAAGCCGGGGCCGGAGGAGATCTTCGGCATGCTGCCAAGGCGTCTCGGCGCTCGGCTGATCGCGCTGTCCGAGCGGCGCGGCTGGGGCAAGGTGTCGTTCCCGATGCAGGTCCGCACGACGCGGTTTTCCGGGTTCATCCGCCTCAAGCTGCTCGCCGGTGCCAAGCGCTGGCGCCGGGGGAGCTTTCGCCACGCCGAGGAAATGGAATGGGCTGCCCGCTGGCTGAGCCACATCGAGGCCGCGCTCGACGTGGCGCCCGATGCGGCTGCCGAGATCGCCGAGACCGCGTGCCTCGTGCGGGGCTACGGCGCGACTTACAAGCGGGGGGTGCGCAACTGGGACCTCATCGAAGCGCAGATCGTTCTGCCCTGCCTTGACGGGCGCTATGCCCCCGAGTTGCTGCGCGATGGAGTGCTCCAGGGGCGCCTTGCCGCGGTCAGGAACCCGGACGGCACGGCGCTCGACGAGATGGTTGCCGCGTTTGCGCAGGTTGCCGGCGCGAAGCCCGCCACGGCGTCCGATCAAACGGATCCCCGGTCGCAGACGGCATGATCTTCCCGTTCGAAAACCAGCCGCCCGGTGGGCTCCTGGGAGACGAAATCGCGCTTGCGGCCTGGGCGCCCGGGGTGCAGGTGGGGCATTTCCTTGCGGTGGAGGCAGCCCTCGCGGAAGCGCTTGAGGGCGTGGGGGCGGTGGCTCCGGGGCTGGGCACAGAGGCCCGCGACATCATCCTCGCGTTCGAGCCCGACCTGCAGAGGCTGGCCGACGGCACCGCGCGGGATGGCCTGCCGATCCCGCAGCTCGTCGCGGATCTGCGCTTGGCGGCGGGCCGGGCGAAGAATGCCGTGCACACGGGGGCGACATCGCAGGATGTGCTCGATACCGCCCTCACGCTCACCTTGCGCACCGTGAACGAGAGCCTCGCCACGCGGCTTTCGACGCTCGTCGATCGGATGGAAGAGCTGTCCGCGCGCTTCGGAGAGGCCCCCCTCATGGCGCGGACCCGGATGCAGGCCGCGCTCCCCGTCACGGTGAAGGACAGGATCACAAGCTGGCGCGCACCGCTCCGGGCGCATGGCGCGCGTCTGGCCAACCTGAGGCCCCGCCTCGAGGTCGTGCAACTCGGCGGCCCGGTTGGCACGCGCTCGGCATGGGGCGCCGAGGCCGATGCGCTGACCCTGCGCGTCGCCGACAGGCTCGGGCTCGGCGTGCCCGAGCGCGTCTGGCACACGGATCGGAGCACGCTTGCGGATTATGCCGCGTGCCTTTCGCTGATCACGGGAACACTCGGCAAGTTCGGCCAGGATGTGGCGCTGATGTCCCAGCAGGGCATTGGGGAGATCCGGCTGACCGGCGGCGGCGGCTCTTCGGCGATGCCGCACAAATCCAACCCGATCGACGCGGAAATACTCGTCACACTTGCACGCTACACCGCAGGCCAGCTCGCCCTCATGCACAGCGCTCTGGTCCACGAGCAGGAACGCTCCGGCGCGGCCTGGATGCTCGAATGGATGGTCCTTCCGGCGATGACTGTCGCCACCTGCACCGCCGTCACCACTGCATCGAGGCTCTGCGGCAACGTCGCGGCCATCGGCGCTGCGCCAGACTGACCTCGCAGCCGCGAATCCGCCAAGTCCGGAAAGCCCTCCGCACGTGGATGTGCTATGATCCTCGCAGGGCGCGGCATGCCGCATCTCGGACGCATCGGAGGGCTTTCGCCGGGCCTTGATCGTGCTGCGCGCAAAAAACCCATACGGGAGACGCTCCGTGCCGCTCACCATCCGAAAGGCAACGCCGGACGACGCGCCGCTCCTCGTGCGCGTTGTCGATATGGCGAGCACCGGCGTGGTGCCCGCGCTTTGGTCGGCGATGGCCCCGCCGGGGATGGACGGCGCGGCCGTCGGCCTCGGGCTTGTTGCCGCCGAGGACGGAGAATTCAGCTTCGAAAACGGGTTCGTCGCCGAGCGCGACGGCGCCGCGTTGGGCGGATTGATTGGCTACCCGCTTCCGACAACGCCGCAGCCGGTAGGCCCGGACGTTCCGGTGGCCTTTGTCCCCGTCGAAGAGCTCACGCAGCTGGCGCCGGGCTATTGGTACGTCAACTTCATGGCCACGCTCCCCGAGGGGCGGCGGCAGGGTGTGGGTGCCGCGCTCCTGAAAGAGGCCGAAACGCAGGCGCGACGTGACGCCAACCCCGGCCTTGCCCTCATCGTTGCCGCCGCAAACGAAAGCGCCGTCCGTGTCTACCGGAAGGCCGGGTACATCGAGCGGGCGCGGCGGCCATTCGACCTGTCCGAGTTCGGTCAGGAGCCGACCGAAGCGGTGCTGATGGTGAAGGAACTCGACTAGCCAGCCTGCCCGCGTGTCAGCCCGGAGCGGCCCTTGGTCCTCGCCGTACTCAAGGCCGGCGAGGCAGCATCCGGGGGCGCGTTGCAAGCCTGCCCCCGGTCGGGCCTCCGCCCCCGTCACGAAGGCAGGGACGTGTTCGCGGCCCTGCCGCACGATGCGCCGATCCGGTCGACCACGCGTGCTGCCCGGCTCTTCGCGGCACGCTCATCGGACGTCTCGCATTCGGATGAACCCGCTCTGCCTCCGGCCTTTTGCGCCGGATCCCGGCCATTTCGCCCGATACGTGCGTCCGGGCGCGCGACGGCATCGCCTGCACTGGCTTCTGGCCAGGACAAGAGCGCGCCACCGGGGCGGGCGCGCGACCGCCCGGTTGCCAGATGCAGCGATCGAGAGGCGGAAATCCCCTGAGCCGCAGCTTGTCAAACGCCGTCGACCCGGTAAGCTGCGGCGGCTTTTGGGAGGAGCCAATCATGATCAAACAGACCGTCTTTGCAGCAGCTTGCCTGTCGCTCTTGGGCACCACTGCCTTCGCGACAGAAAAGATGCGCATCTCGCTGCAATTGCCGCTGACCAGCCATCTGGGCGAAAACCTGCAACTCTTCGAGAAAGAAGTCGAAGAGCGGACAGGCGGCGCAATCGATGTCGAGATCTACGACAGCGCGACGCTATACAAGGACAACGAAGTGCCTGCCGCCGTCGGCTCGGGCTCGATCGAGGCCGGTGTCGCCTCGCTGACGCGCTACGTGGGCGACGCGCCCGTCGTGGACGTGTTCTACATGCCCTTCCTCTTCAACACCGAAGACAAGGTGCGCGCGGCGGTGGCCGAAGGCTCGCCGGTGCGGACCGTTCTGGAAGAAGAGATCGCCAAGACGGGCGGAGAGGTGCTCTACTGGCAGGCCTACGGCGGCGCGATCCTGCTCTCGCAAGACGGGCCGATCCGCACGCCCGCCGATATGGAGGGCCAGAAGGTCCGTGTCTTTGGCAAGACGCTGGGCGATTTCGTGAGCGCTGCGGGTGGCGCGCCGACGCTCATTTCGGGCTCGGAGCAATACCTCGCCTACCAGCGCGGCACCGTCGATGTCGGCATGACCGGCGTGTCGGGCGTGAAATCGCGCAAGCTCTGGGAGGTCATGGATACGATCACCCGGACCAACCACGCCAATATCGAATTCGTCGTGGTGGTGAACAGCGATTGGTGGAACGGGCTGGATGCGGACACGCAGACGCATATCCGTGACGCGGCGCGGGTCGCGCAAGACGATGTGCGTGACCGCATGAGCCAGATCGAAGCCGATGCCTACGCGGCGGCGGAAGAGAACGGCATGACCATCGTGGACCTGACGGACGAAGAGCTTGCCGCCTGGCAGGGCGTCGCCCAGCCTGTCTTCGACAGCTACCTCGAGGCCACGGGCGAAGCGGGTCAGACGATCCTCGATGCGCTTGGCGTGGGTTCCGGATCCTGATCCTGTCCCTTCCCTTCTGGATACGGGCGGCCCCCGGGTCGCCCGTCTGAGGCGTTTACATGCACTTCATTAGCCAGGTGTCCCGGCTGGCCTGCGTTCTCGGCGCGGTGCTGATGGCGGCAACGGGCGCGATGCTGACCTACGAGGTCGTCGCGCGCTATTTCTTCATCAAACCGACGATCTGGGCGGCTGAGCTGAGCCAGCTGTGCCTCGTCTGGGGATGCCTTCTGGCGATGCCGCATCTGCTCGCGCTCCGGCGCCACATCACGGTGAACGCGGTGACGTCGCTTCTGCCGGACACCGGGCAACGCGTGTGCGCCTACATCGCGCTGGGCGTCGTGATCGTGTTTTCCGCGATCGTGGCCTACTGGGGCTTCGACATTTTCTACACCAGCTTCGAGCGCGGCCGCACCACCGGGTCGATCCTGAACATGCCAATCTGGATCTCCGAAGCTTCGGTGCCGGTGGGCTTTGGCCTGCTGACATTGCAAGGCATCGTCGAGGTGATCCGACTGCGCCATGCGGACAGCGCAAGCCTGGGTGCGACGCACGAATGACCATCATCCTCATCCTCGCCGCCCTCTTCTTTCTGCTGCTCCTCGGCGTGCCGGTGGCCTTCGCGCTGGGCGGCATGGGGCTGGGTATGCTGCTCCTGGGCGGGTTCTCTCCGCTCATGGCGCCGCAATCGATCCTGTCGACGCTGAACGGCTTCATCCTGCTCGCGGTGCCGCTTTTCCTGCTGATGTCCAACCTGCTGCTGAAAGGCGGCGTCGGGCGGGATCTCTTCGCGGCAGTTCAGGCCTGGGTCGGCCACTGGCCGGGCGGACTCGCCGTTGCGACGATCATCTCCTGCGCGCTCTTCGCCGCCATTTCCGGCTCGTCGGTGGCGACCGCCGCCACCATCGGGACGGTCGCGATCCCCGAGATGATCAACCGCGGCTACGAGAAGAAATTCGTCTACGGGCTGCTCGCGGCGGGCGGCACATTGGGCATCCTGATCCCGCCGTCGATCCCGATGATCGTGTACGGCTTCGTGACGGAGCAATCCGTCATCGCGCTGTTTCTGGCCGGCATCGGGCCGGGGCTCGTCCTGGTGACGCTCTTTGTGCTCTTCGCCATGCTCCACGCCAAGCTCTCGGGCAATTTCGAGGACGTGCCCAAGGCAAGCTGGCAGGAGCGCGTCACGGCCTCGAAACGTGCGCTGCCCTCCGTCGCGCTGGCCGCGCTCGTGATCGTCGGGCTCTACTCCGGGGCCTTCACCCCGACCGAAGCCGCGGCTGTCGGTTTCGCAGCCGCGCTCCTGATCGTGACGTTCTGGCTGCGCACGCTGACATGGGTCACCTTCTGGGAAGCCGTCCGCGAATCCGCCCTCACGACAGCGGCGATCCTGCTGATCGTGGCGGGCGCCAAGATCTTTGGCAAAGCCATCGCGCTCTACCGTATTCCGCAGGACATCTCGAACTTCCTCGCGCAAACGATCGACGGGCCGATCATGTTCATCATCGTGGTGTCTGTCGTTCTGCTCCTGATGGGGCTGGTCTTCGAGGCCTTGTCGATGATCCTCATCATGACGCCCGTCCTGCTGCCGGCGGCGATGGGCCTCGGGTTCGATCCGATCTGGTTCGGCATCTACATGGTGATCATGGTCGAATGCGCGCTCATCACGCCGCCTGTCGGGCTCAATCTCTACGTCATACAATCGGTCGCGCGAACGACCCTCTCCAACGTGGCGCGGGGGGTCTGGCCATTCCTCGCGCTGATGCTGGTGACGGTTGTGATCCTCTACGCGGTCCCCGATCTTGCCCTCTACATCCCGTTCAAGTGGTAATCCCATGACCCCAGCCAAAGCCCTGCGCGATCTGCTCCAAGAAGATCGTTGCCACATCATGCCCTGCTGTTTCGACGCGCTCTCGGCCAAGCTGATCCAGCAAGAGGGATACGCGCTGACCTTCATGTCCGGCTTCGCGGCCTCGGCCAGCCGGATCGGCGCGCCGGATCTCGGGCTGATGAGCTACGGCGAAGTGGTTGACCAGGCCCGCAACATCACCGACGCGATCGGCATCCCGCTGATCTGCGACGGCGACACGGGCTACGGCAACGCGATGAACGTCCGGCGCACCGTCGCCGGGTTTGCCAAGGCCGGGTGCGCCGCCGTGATGATCGAAGACCAGCTCGCCCCCAAGCGCTGCGGACACACGCCCGGAAAGGCCGTGGTGTCCCGCGAGGAAGCCTACGACCGGATCCGCGCCGCCGTCGACGAGCGCGAGGCCCTCCGCGCGGCCGGAGGCGATATCCTGATCCTCGCCCGCACCGACGCGCGGCACGAGCACGGGTTGTCCGAGGCCATCACCCGCGCCGCGCAATTCGCGGAGCTCGGCGCGGACATTCTCTTCGTCGAGGCGCCCCAGAGCGAGGATGAAATGCGTGAAGTGTGCCGGAGCCTCCCCGGCCCCAAGATGGCCAACATCGTGGAGGGCGGTGCGACGCCCGACCTGCCCAACGCGGCGTTGCAAGACATCGGCTACGCGATCGCCGCCTATCCCCTGTCGCTGATGGCGTCGGCCATGGAAGCGATGGTGACGACGCTGCGGTCCATGCACCACGACAGTCGCCCCAATCAAATGGACTTTGCCGAATTGCGGGATCGCATCGGGTTCAACGACTACTATGACGCGTCGGACAGATACGCGTCAGACAAGCGAACGATGTAGGTTCACCCAGCCGGGCGCAGCGGCGCGCGGCGCCATTTGCCCTCTTGGGCCTCACGCGATGGGCTGGGGCCGGGCGTTCGGCCAATGGGCGCGCGGATCGCCTCTGTCGCCCCGGCTCACCCACTGTCCGCTGGCCCGTCACGGCCCCTTCGGCGCGGGCTTGCCGTCACAGGCGGAGCGCTCTTTGCGCTGACCGAATTCATCGTCTTGACGGGGGGTGCCTGTCGAGACGCATCTGCCAGTTCGAGACCCGTCCGATATCACGACAGCGGCCTAGCCCGTTGTTGCTGAATTCCTGGCCTGATCCCGTGGAATTTCCACCGCCTTCGGGCCAGAAGACCCGGCTATTCGTCGAGGTATTGGCAGGCCGTCAATTCGATGTAGGGCCACGGGTCTGTCGCGTGGGCTTTGGATGTCGCGCTGTAGGGATAGCTTCGGTGCTTTGAGTAGTCCTTGTACTTGCCGAATGTCGTCCCGTCGAACCCGTACATGTGGTGCTCGCAGGTGCCCAGCTCGATACGGCCCGAAACCGAATGGTCGTGCGTGTAGATCAACTGGTCACTGGCGTCTGGCCCCACGGCCTTGCCCCCCCCTGCAAGCCCGGTCTGTGCGCTGTCGGACGGGGCGCCCACGAAAAAGCGGTGCGCAACGCTGTCGAGCCTTTGCCAACTGTCGTTCGGGCAATTTGGCTCGTCAAAGAAGGCGATCATGTATGTCGGAATGCTGGGCTGTGCCGCTTCATCGAACGGGGTCTTCTTTCTCTTGCAGGCGAGCAGCGGAACAAAGGGCATCACCGGATCCAGAGCCTTGGTCGGCTTGGCCTTGCCCGTTACCGAATACGTCCCCGAATGGGCCGTGCAGTAGGAAACCGTGCCTGAATCGAGTGAAATGTTCTTGACCGTAATGCTCGTCAATATCCGATGATCGTGCGCGCCCAATTCCGGATAGGTCAGCACGTTGTCGGATATCCATGAGGTCGAACTCACGCGCCCGACCTGATCTCCCTGCTGCGCCATGATAAAACGGCCCTGGGCCTCTTCAAAGCTCTCCCAATTGGTTGGGCACGTCTCTGACGCGAAAAAGGAGATCGTGCCGCTGGGCAGGCTGTCGGCGGGGGGTTTTTCAGCCGGTGAATACTCGCAGACCGGGAACTGGACAAAGGCCAGATCCGCCAGAACCGAGGGCGTCGTTTTACCCTTGGCGTTATGCCCGCCGGATTTGTGCTCGACCAACCCCTTGCGATAGGTCGCGGGCGGACCGGCAACCGACGCATGGTGTTTCTTGAGCGAGACCGACACGTCGTAATCGTGCACGTGCTAGGGCAACTGGTAAGCTCGGTCCGACAGGTCAAGCGACGTTCCCAGAAGCTGGCCGACACAGGCGGCTGCCGGCCCGCCGTTCGTACAGGCATCGGCCGCCTCTGCGGAGGGCTGCGCCGACACGGCCGGCGCATAGGCCATCACGAGGCGGCCATGCGCCGATTGCGCCTCACCCCAATCCGCACCCGGGCTGGCACACCCGCTGTCGACATTGAAATAGGCCACCATTTTGTCGGGAACTTCGGCAAAACCCAAGGCTGGCACAATTGAGACCGCTATTGCGACCCCGGAAATTCGCCCGATCATGCAAGGGCTCCGTCTTCACTCAGGATCGCAGAATAGGCAAGAATGGGCGAAACGGCATCCCCGAGAAGCTGCGAGATTATGCCGAAAACCATGACGAAATCGGTGGCGAATTCTTTGCCGTCGGCCAGGGTTGCCAGCAGCGAGGTCGGCGCAATCGGCGCGAGGATCAACGAGGCAATCGTCAGATCCCGCGCCGTCGGATCGCTCACATCGAGCAACGACGCATCCACGACCGCAAAAGTCAGCGCGATGACACCAAGGCTACCCAGCACCAGCGGGCCGCCATAGGCCAGATCGGGGTGCTTCTTTTCACGCGCTGAAAGGACGATGGAGGCGAGCAGAATGAGGCCAAAGATGCCAAGTGACAGCGGGATTTTCGGCCCTGAACCTCCCGCATTGCTGATGCCGGCGGCAATCATGCTCAGCACCACGACGAATGCCAGCATGAGGTTCGCGCCGAGCGTCACGAAGATGTTGAGCCAGCCGCCAATTTCCTTGTCATTGGCAGCAAGCCCGAAACCGATGCTGTCGAACACCGTAAGAACCACGCCGCCGAATACGACGGCCAGGCTGAGATCCTTGACCGTCCGATCCGAGTCGAGAACTGCCCCGAACGCAGTGGCACTGCCGGGGATCCACTTCTTCGCCTTCACCAGGTCAACGATCTTGGAAATGGAGTCAGCCGTGAATGGCGGCTTTCCGGTGAAGAGTTCGTAAATCAGCGTCGTGGGAACTGCCCCGATCAACGAGAACAAATCGAGAAGCGTCAACTTGGAGCCTGAAATGATCTCGTAGATGTCGGAAACGACCGGGATCTGAATAGGATTCGTAATCACATTGAGAAGTGCGCCAATTACAGCCTCGGCGAATTGTTTGAGCGCCTTGATTATGCCTTCCACAACGTCGAAAGCCACATCTGCCGCAAGCTTGAAGATCGACAGAAAGGTATAAGCTGCCGCATCCAGGAGATCCTTGAAGGACTTGATCTTCTCGTTCTTGAAGAAACTCCCGAGGCCGCTCAGCGTTTGTTTGACGCCGGGGTCGTTCTCGATCTTGTTGATAATGTCATCGAATATGCCTTCGTCGAATGACAGGCCACCCTGTCCGCCAAGCGAAAGCGCAATCGCAGAGCTATTGTGAGGCGGGTTCTGTTGCGCCTTGTTCTTGACGTAGCTCATGCGCATCGCGTGCTTGTTATGTGCCGAATTGTAGCCTGACATCGCCATCGGGCTGTTGTTTCCAGGTCCGGTGAATTTGTTCCTCACCTTTGGCGCCGAATCTCCCATCTTCCGGCCCTTCGGCATCAACTTTTGCAGCAGCGCGTCGAAATCCTTATTGGCCGCAGCCTCGCCTTTCTTGACCTCGGTCAGAATCGCGTCTGTTACCGTGGATATCTCGCTCTGGAAGGCGGTCAGGCCCGCATGGATCGTCTCTTTGAAGAGCGTCTTTGTCACGAGGACGTTTTTCCATTCAAAGAGCAGCCGCAGGAATTTCATCAGATCTTCGACAAAATCGATCTCTGCCTTGATGAGCGCAGTCGACCAGGCGAACAGGCTTTCGAGTCCCTTGAACGTGTCTTCCAGTGTCTTCGTAACGAATTTGTAGAACACCTTGTCGAGTTGAACGATGAAATGCACCTCGGCGCTGAGGACCTTGATAAGCACCTTGCCCACGGTTTTGGCCGCTTTCTCAAGCCAGTGAATAGCATCGCCGATATCACTCCAGACCGACCCAGCATCGCCAGCGGCTCGATCGAATTCGGCCTCGGGCAGTTCGGTGATATTCAGGCTGTCGCCTTCGCGGACCATCATATGGCACGTGGGCGCGGCGTCAGACATTCCGGCGCTTTTCTGGTTCAATCCGGTACTTGCGATCTTGGTGACGTTCGTGGCGAATTTCTTGGCTGACGCCCCGGTTACGGAAGTTGCAAGCACGCCGCCTGAGTGCAGACTGTCGGCGGTGATCGGAAACGATTTGTCATTCCCGGCGAGCCGATTGTGGACATCCGAATCCGCGGAAAACGTGCTGGTCACACCCGCCTGAGACGCAGTAGCGGTAATTTTCGGGGAGAGAAGCCCGGTTGCCCGGCTGCTGACCGTGATCTTGCCCTCTGCATCGGTCAGGATGTCCCGGATTGCATCGTCTGGCGAAGGCCCGGTGTGATAGGTTACCCCGCTGACCTCAACAATCGCCTTGCGGTCGGTTGTTATCTCGATCGCGGAACTCCGCAGCGGGTTTTCGTTTTCGTCCTGTAGAATAATCTGGTGTGAGTAGCTATTATTGGGCAATTCGTGGCTTTGTTTATAGGTCTTCGATCCTGACACATACGGAATGGCCACATCGAACCCGTGCCAAAGCGTCGTCGCCGGGTCCTTTGCAATGTAGCAAACCGCGGCGCGAGTGCCATCGTAGTAGAACGCCTCTGATCCGGAGGTCATATTGGCCGGGCATGCCACAAGCGAAACGACATCTCCCAACAGGGTCCACGACCCGAACGCGAATTCATCCGTTGAGCCCTGAACAAGCTGCCAGAGGGTATTGGTCTGGTCCGCCGCGAGAAGCGTGCAGAGCCCGGTGGAATCGACCCCGCTGACGACACGCGTGATATTGCCGGGTGTTCCGCCCGGCACGGGAGATACGGGCCCTGCCGCCGAAGAGGTCAGCTCCACCGATTTCACCGTTCCGCCGGCAACGCCGTACCCGCTGATCGCATAAAGCGCGCCCGACTTTGCCAATAGCAGGCAGCCTTGGCTATCCGCGCATTCGGGAGGCGCAATCAGATCCGCCGCGCCTATCGCGTCGCCGTCGTTCAGATCGCCGTATTTCCACGTGACAATCCCATCCGTCTGGACATTGACGACGCCGTCGGATCCAACCGTGATCGGCAGAAACTCGATTGTAGACGATCCACATTTCGCAACCACGGGATCGCCATCTCCCTTTGGCGCAAGCATCTTGTATGTGGCGCCCGCATCATATTCGAATGGGTTCGCTGTCCAGTCCGATATATCGCTGGATTTCCCGGTGGTCAGAAAAAACAGAGACGTGTTGCCCGGCGCAGGCTCAACCACACCATAAATAATGGCCGTGCCGTCCATCGACTGATGCACGTCGAGTTGATGAACCGCTCCGGCGAATAGATTGCTGTAGCCGGTTCTGGAGAAGTCCACGCCCTCCCAACTGGCTTCCTCTCCAGGCTGCCTGACCATTGCATGAAGATCGAATTCGGGCTTGCCACCGGACCGCGGGTACAAGGCCAGCAGGTAAAGCGCGCCACCCGCTTTCCCGTCACCGCAATAGAAGGTCGCGACAGTTTCAATCGGCACATTATCGGGGGCACCGTCCACGAGGACGACCTCATGATCCCAACCCGAAATGGATGCCGACGTCCGGAAATAGCGGGATATCTGCGTCGGGTTCTGCTGATGCTCCACGGGAGAGACGGTGATGAGCGAATAGGGTTTTCCGGGCTGGCCATGATCCTGAACCGCCCGAAAACTGCCCTGGCTGACATTGCCTGCAATCGGCGGCGGCGTGTTGAGGTGAAGATCTTCGATCAGGGTGGAGCTATTGACGAGGCTGTTCATTGCGCTGCGGCCTTCCCCGGTGACTCGGTCTTTCCGGCACCAATCCTAGCACAGGACGGAGGATTGATGCGGCTTTCCTTTCAACCATGAGTGGAGGCGGGGGGACACCTGCGATCATAGCCGGGAGCGATCAACATGTGGATGTATCTGACTTGGGTGCGCTTCCTTGGCGCGGCCGGATGAAACTCAGGGTATCTGACCCATTGGAGCAGTTGCCCAAAACGAATGAGCGACAGAGGCGGTCGCTTTCCAGGCGCGGGCTCATTACGTGTGAACAAATACCTCTCAACCGCTCGTTGGGTGCGATTTTCGTTTGTTGTGCACTTCGGATTGTCTGTTTGAGCCCACGAGTTGATAGAGGGATCTATTCGATGGAATGGAGCGGCGCTTTATTGAGAAAGGTCGCTCCGGCAATGCCGCGAGTCCATTGCCCGGCAGGTGAATGCGCGCATTCACTGGGAAGGGTGAACGCCGTCCGGGCATTCGCTGCGGGTGCAATATTCGCGTTTGGGTGAACGCCTTGTCTGCGGACTTGGGGGCCATCGATCCGTTGCTTATTAACTACCTGGTCTTGGTAGCGAATATGTCGGAATTAATGGCAAGTCGGGCGACGCCGACGTGTCTCACATGATCACTCCTGCCCAGTTTTCGCGAAGGCACGAGGTCAGGCCATCAAGCGTGGACGCCCAGGAGAAGCTGGCGTGGGTCGCCATTCAATTTGCCAATCAAGTACAGGAGATATGGTCCGAAGAACAAGATTCCGAGCGGTGGTGCCAAAACCCCGAGGGCAATGCTGCCGGTGGTGAACCCTCCGCGCCACGCCATCCAGATGCCGGACAAAGCAAGGTAGCACATGAAATCGATATTGAATTGACCCTGCCAGTCAAACGCGAGGATCGGTGTCAGGAAGGGAGTGAATAGATTGACACCGCCGTCAATAACCGCCGCCACGGTGAACACGGCGATCAAGACCGTCATGGCGATTAGAGCATAGCGAAAGCCAACCATCAAACTACTCCTTGCGGGGTTGCGCCTGCGGGGTCTGCGGGCCACCACATCGGGCCGACAACCAGCAAGAGCACGAGTACATTCCAGATCGCGTTAGGCCACTGGCCAGAGGTGATCGAGCCGAAGCTGTCGACGACGAACCAAGCGAGCGCTCCGTACAGAACTGATCTGCGAACAGCATCGGGCGCGGCATCATAGACGAATGACGACAACAGCCAGATGGTAACGCCCCAACCTACAAGAAAACCGCCCGTCAATGCTGACAGAAACCGGATTTCCTCAGACGCATAGGACGGGAAGCCATCCACGGGCCAAGTCAGGATATCGAGGCCAAGACGCGCGAGCTCATCTGTGGCGGGTATTGTTGCAAGCGTCAGCACGGGTCCAAAGAACCCAATGACAATTGCCGATACCTTGAGCCATCGTTTGTGGGCTATGTGTGAAGCCATTCCAGCACCTCGTCCAAGACAAGGCAAGCTTACCGGCGCCAGTGACAAGCAATCAATTACCTCAAAGGTAAGTGTGCCGCCCACTTGATTGCGGTACCAAAGGACATGAATGAGTTTTCTACGACACTGAAAACCTGGCGTGCGGCGCGGCGCTACAGCCAGCTCGACTTGGCGATGGAAGCCGAGATTTCCGCCCGGCACCTGTCCTTTCTGGAAACCGGTCGCGCACGTCCCAGCCGTGAGATGGTCGTGCGCTTGGGCGAGGCGTTGGAGCTGCCGCTGGACGCCCGCAATCAGATGCTCACCCATGCGGGGTTCGCCGTCCGATATGTTGCACGCGACTGGGATGATGACGAGATGTTACCGATACGGCTCGCCGTGTCGCGGCAATTGCAGCGTCACATGCCCTATCCCGGTCTATCCATTAATCGACTCTGGACCATTCGCGAGGCGAATGCGGCGGCCCTTGCGCTGTTCGCCCCCTTTGGGGTCAGCGTCGGCGACAGCCTGCTCGATCTGATGATGCTGCCGGAGCTGCCCACGGTGATCGAGAACTGGCCGGAAGTCGCCCATAACGCAGCGCTTCGTCTGCGGACAGAAAGCGCTGCGCAGGGCGGCATCCCGGAGTTTACAGACGCGATCCGCTATCTGATGTCCGCGGCGGACGGCTACAGGCCAACGTCGACACCAGTGGTGCCGACCATGCTCAGAATGGGAAACCAGCGGCTATCGATGTTTGCGACAATCTCTCAGTTCGGGACACCTGCGGACTTGTTGTTGGATGATCTAAAGATCGAGCTCTACTACCCAATGGATGACACGACAGCCTTGGCATTCGAAGCCATGGCAGCGGACAAAAGGTGAAAGCGCGCCAATAAGGCTGGAGTCGCTCTCAAATGATCTCCAATCCTTTGTGGGGAGCGCTGCATCCTGATCCTACGATTTCCGCTTTTGCAGATCGCGCAGTGTAAGCCCGGCTTTGATCGCGGCCATTGCCTCGTTTACGCGCCGCAGTTCCGTCGGTGCTGTCTTTGCCGACAGGACGTGGTTGGTGAACATGCGCTTCTTTCCCGGCGTGAGCCGATCCCACTGTGCCGACGCCGCCTCATCCGCGCTCAACGCTGCCTTCAAGGCGTCAGGCATGTCCACGTGATCCTCATCATCAACACTGCACCGCATCTCGACCTCATCGCCGACGTCGAGACCAGTGTTGGCCTTGATCTCAGGCGAGACGATAAAGTAGCGCCGCCCATCGCCTACGGGCATCCATGCGCCGCGCACAGGCACGTCCGCGATCTCCCCTTCGACCCGCAAGCGCGGATAAGTCTTGAAGGGAAGCGCGGACCCGAAGCGTGGCGGCAAGTACAGAACTTTGTAGGTGATGACCCGTGACTTTCCCACACCATGCAGGGCGATCTCGCCGACAAACTCATGGGTTGTCATTCCCCCCTAGAACTGGGTCATTGCATGGCCATGAACCGCGCCGGGTTTGCCGGACTGAGGTGCCCCTAGTTTCCTAGACGCTTGCCTCGTTCATTTTCCTGTGTTCTGTTTCATAGTCAACTGGCGACAGCATGCCGTTGTTGGTGTGCTTGCGGGTCGGGTTGTAAAACATCTCGATGTAATCGAACACGTCCTGCCTTGCTACGTCGCGCGTGGTGTACGTCCGCCGCCTGATGCGTTCCCGTTTCAGCAAGTGAAAGAAGCTCTCGGCGACTGCGTTATCATGACAATTCCCGCGCCTACTCATGCTGGCATCCAGATTGTGTTTGCTGAGAAACGATTGCCACTCTTTGCCAGTGAATTGGGAACCTTGGTCAGAATGGATCAAGACCCTGTGCTTTGGTTTGCGCCGCCAAACGGCGCTCAGCAATGCTTGTAGGGCTAGGTCGGTTGTCATGCGAGACTGCATCGACCAGGCCACGACACGCCGTGAGAACAGGTCGATGACCACAGCGAGGTACGACCAGCCTTCATGGGTCCTGATGTAGGTAATGTCGGTCACCCAAACACGGTCAGGGGCATCAACTTCGAACTGCCGATCCAGCGTGTTGTCCGCGACAACCGATGGCCTGCCACCATACCGTCCAGGTCGACGTTTGTATCCGATCTGCGCTGCAATGCCTGCCAAGCTGGCTAAACGTGCCACACGGTTCTCTGAACAGGTCTCGCCAGCATCGCGCAGGTCGTCTGCCAATTTGCGATATCCATAGACCTTGCCGCTATCGGTCCATGCCTGCTGGATCGGCTCCGTCTGACGTGCATCTTCAAGCGCACGCGCACTTAATGGTTCTTTAAGCCATGCATAGAAACCGCTGAAATGAACCATCAGCACCCGGCACATCGACCGCACAGAAAACTCTGCACGGTGAGCCTCAATGAACGCGTACTTCACTGAGACTCTCGCGCGAAGTACGCGGTCGCCTTTTTTAAGATCGTGCGTTCCTCGGTGACGCGCGCCAGCTCTCGCTTCAACCGCCGGATCTCAGCGGCCTGATCCGCAACCTCTGATCTGACACGAGGCGACTTCGCAAACTGCGACTTCCACGTGTAAAGCGACTTGGTACTGATCCCGAGCCGTTCCGCCACCTCGCTGACCGCATAACAGCGCTCAACAACCTGCGCCACAGCGTCCCGTTTGAACTCGTCTGTAAACCGTATTCCCTTGTTCATATCCGTCTCTCCTTGGTTCCAAAATTACCAAGCAATCCGTCTACAAATCTAGGGGCACCTCATTTAATAGGAGCCAATCTTGCTCACATAGCAAGAGGCGCTTTTAGATTGAAGCAGCGTGGGACGGATATAGACAAGCCTCAATGCAGAAGTTGAGGACTGTGTGATGCAGATCGGTGCCGGGACCTGCTGTTCGCAACGGGTGAACCAGGTGGCGACGCAGCGTTAGTTGGTCAGTTGGGATGAGAGTTCAGTACACAAATCTGCCCACACCTGCATCAACTCCACCCGCTGCTCCCAATAGGTCGTGCGGTTGTACGTCCGTCTGATGGCGTTGGTATCTTGGTGCGCTAGCACCGCCTCAATCACATCCGGGTTGTACTCGCGAACGTTGAGGATCGTGCTCGCGGTCACTCGGAAGCCGTGGGCGGTGACCTCATCACCCGAGTACCCTAGTCTTCGCAGCACGGTGTTGAAGCCGTTTTCGGATATGAGCTTGCGATTTGAGATGAGCGACGGGAACAGCAGCTCCACTTCCTCGATCTCCGACCAGGTCTCCATGACGATCTCATAGGCTTGGCGGGAGAGTGGGACTCTATGCTCGCGGCGCATCTTCATGCGTCCGGGTGGTATCGTCCACGTGCGGGCTTCCAGGTCGAACTCTTTCTTGCGGGCGCCACGCGTTTCGCCAGGGCGGGTGCAGGTAAGGATTTGGAACTTCATGGCGGCGGGGATGACCGGTCAGCCGGTGTATTCATCGAGGCGCCGCAGGAGTTGCCCGAACTCCTTCTCATCGGTAATGGCGGCGCGTCCGGTGACCTTAGGCGGCATGAGCGCGTCCTTGAGCGCTGCCGACGGGTCAGCGGGCGCGCGCATGGTGACGATGGCCAGACGAAAGACGGCTGAGATGGTCGAGCGGAGCTTCTTGGCTGTCTCCCGGCGTCCACTGCGCTCGATGGGCTTCAGGAGATGCAGCAGCTCCGCAGCGGTAATTTGGTCGATGGGGCGGTTGTGGAGCGGCTTCGCGAGGTCTTCGAGGTGCCAGCGCTTCTTTCGCAATGTGGCGTCGGCCAGACCGCGATCCACGAGGTTCTCGTAGTACTCGTCAGCAACCTCCTTGAAGGTCATCCTTGCCTTTACGGCGGCGTCGATTTGATCGAGCTGCTTTTGGGTGGACGGGTCGATTCCGTCGTTAAGGAGCCGCTTTGCGTCATCTCGCTTCTGCCGAGCTTCGGCCAGGGTGACGATGGGATACTGCCCGATGCTCAGCAATCGCTCCTTGCCCAGAAACCGATAGCGAAACTGCCAGAGCTTTGATCCAGTGGGCTTCACCGCCAAATGCAGCCCCAAACCATCGCTCAGCCGGTAGGTCTTATCTTTCTGTTTTGCCTTGCGAATCTGCAGGTCGGACGGGGCCATTGCGGGTACCGAATCTCCGAAGCATGGATTCTGCGGGCCGATACCCGCATCGATACCCACAAACGCATGTGATTTTGCGGGTATCGAGGTTCATCGATGTTCAGGAAAACACCCGGAAAGCCGTTGTTTTTCAATGGTTTTGGACAGCTATGTTCGGGAAGACTGGTGCCCAGGAGAGAAATCTACCCGTAATGAAGGGCCATCGAGAAAACGATACATTCCAGTGCGATAGAATGCACAGCATCGGAGGTCGCCAAAAAAATGTTGCGGGATTTGTTGCGGGATCCTGCAACTTAAAACGGCCCTCTAATCCTATTCTTCCGGCAGTATCGTTGTGCTTCGTGCTCGGCCTTCAAAGAACTTTACAGCTCCAGTATGCTGAGCATCGTGGGAATACATGCAGTAGAGTAGCCAGGTTCGCTGCCACAGCGGATCATCGCCCTTCAAGAAGCGCACGTTGAGTCCTAACTCTTTGGCTTCGATATGATCGATCACCGAACCATGAGAATAGAAATGATCGCGCGATGACATCTTCCGAACTGTGTCTTCGACCTCACTCGGAGGCCGGCCATGCATCATGCCTCGTGTCAGCAATGACGTTGCTAGTTTCTTTGTTTGGCCGATGGCATACTCGGCTAGCTTGTGCAGGACAAAGTTCTGAGCACCCACTACTGGGTCGATGAGAATCGAGGCTGGACCAGACGTGCCAATTGACGGATCGATGGGACCAAGCTCGGAGGGCGCACCCATTAGGATTTCGTTAGCCACCAGGCAGAGCATAGTACCGTTGCTCTTTGCGGAATGCGGTACAATAACCCTTAGGTCGGGGACGTTTGCCTGTAGCAGGGAGACAATCGCTTCGGTCGCATCAGTCTGGCCCCCCCGTATTCAAGAGTAAGTCTGCCGCTTCACCTTCGAGATCACCCAGTAACTCGTGGAAGTTGCTGATGTCACCAACGTTAATGTCCGCGTTGTCTACATGGCGATTAGCAAAATACACGACCAGCCTGCGCTTGGTGAGGGCTTCGATATCGCGTATAAGTAGCTGCCTTAGATACCGATCTTTCTGCTGGACCCAGAAAAGTGGAGACTGGGAAGGCACCTAGGTACCTCGAGGAAAGTGGTCATCAGCGGTCATCCGTCGAGCGGAGCCTCCTTTTCTGGCTCCCCGGTCAGGCGCCCGCTTACCATGACCACCTTCATCTTTACGTAGTGAGGTTCGGGCTCTTTTCGGGACCTCACAGTATATGCATTCTGTGAAACACCGGACTTGCGGGGCTTGGTTGCCTCTTGAACTGCTGCGGAAGCAGAGGAGCTTTTCGAGAACATCATCACGCATCCTATTGGAGCATCGCTACGCACCATAGAATCACACAACCAACATTATGTGAATCCCCCAAAGCGTCTCAGCGTTTGGTTGCTTCCAACAACCCACCTCACGCTAGAGGTGTCGTCTCAATGCTGCGGAAGCCGCTTGAAGCCCGGTTTTCACTGCAAGGTACAACTAAAATGTTGCGGGATAGTGTTGCAACACGCCAGTTCCCAAAAAATCTTAAGAAAAACAATGGCTTAGACGATATTTTGGTGCCCAGGAGAGGACTCGAACCTCCACGTCCATACAGACACTAGCACCTGAAGCTAGCGCGTCTACCAATTCCGCCACCTGGGCAGGTGTCGTGACGCCGTCCTCTAAGGCCGTGGCCGAGGGCTGTCAACGGAGATTCAGACGTGGCTTGGCCCGGACGGGCCAAACGCCTCCGGGCCCGCACGGCCGACAGGCTCCGTGCGGCGGGGCGTACAATTGCGCCGCCTTCCCGGAGCCGCTAAGCCCGAAGCAGCAGGGCGGTCCAGCCCAAGCGTTGAGCACGGCAAAGCGGGGGACGATATGTCGAAGTTGGTCACCATCTATGGCGGCTCGGGCTTTGTTGGCCGTTACATTGCCCAGCGTGCGGCCCATGCGGGCTGGCGCGTTCGCGTGGCCGTTCGCAGGCCGGACGAGGCGCTCTTCGTGCGCACATACGGGGTGGTCGGGCAGGTGGAGCCCGTTGCCTGCAACATTCGCGACGATGCGTCCGTCAAGGCCGCCAGCATGGATGCCGATGCCGTCGTCAATTGCGTCGGGATCCTCGCGCCGGACGGGAAGAACACGTTTGATACGGTCCAGGCCGAGGGCGCGGGGCGCGTGGCGCGCATGGCCGCCGAGAACGGCGTTGCCCAAATGGTCCATGTCTCGGCCATCGGCGCCGATGCCGGGTCCGACAGCGCCTATGCCCGCACCAAGGCGGAGGGCGAGGGGGCCGTGCTGGAGCACATGCCGCGTGCGGTGATCCTGCGCCCCTCGATCGTGTTCGGCCCCGAGGATCAGTTCTTCAACCGGTTCGCCGGGATGGCGCGGCTTGGCCCCGTGCTCCCGATCGTGGGCGCAAAGACGAAGTTTCAGCCGGTCTATGTCGATGACGTCGCCGCGGCGGCGGAAAAGGCACTTCTGGGCGAGGCAGAGCCCGGCATCTACGAGCTCGGCGGGCCAGACGTCGCGACGTTCCGCGAGTTGATGCAGACCATGCTGCACGTGATCCAGCGGCGGCGCCTGATCACGAATACCCCGTTCTGGGCGGCGCGCCTCATGGGGCGGAGCTTCGACCTCGTGCGCACGCTTTCGTTCGGCCTGATCAACGGGCCGCTGACGCTCGACCAGGTGCGCAACCTCGCGAAAGACAATATCGTCTCGCCCGACGCGCGCGCGCTCGGTGATCTCGGGATAACGCCTATCGCGCTGGAAGCGGTGCTGCCGGACTACCTGTGGCGCTTCAGACCGTCGGGCCAGTACGCAGACGCGATGGCGTCCGCGAAGAACCTGCATTCGAACAGGGCGGAGTAGGGGCGCAGCCCCTGCGCTCGGCTTCCACCTACAAACGAACGGCCCTGCGCTCGCGGGGCGCCACGCACGGCCGCCGAGCCACGGATCAGACGGCCCGGCGTCCGCGCCACTCGCCCAAAGACCGCGTGTCGGAGGCGCCGCGCCACTCTCGGCGAAGGGCATGCCGCCAGCTTCATTCCACGCGCGCCCAATAGCGCCGCCGTCCTCCGGGATAGGGTCTGGCCCACCCAAACGCAGCCAACATGCCCGTCCGACGCGGGGTCTCCCGGAGCGTCAAACCTGCACTGGCGCCTTTCTTTACGTAGGGCAATGCGCGTTCCATTTGCTATGTCCGCCTGTTTCCTCCCCCGTCGCGAGGCAGCATGGAGCCAACTTTATGAATGCAAGACTTCTTGGCGCGGCTGTAGCCGTCGTGCTGGGTGTCGCGACACAGGCAAGCGCGGCGACGATGACCATGATCGAGACCGCCTCCTTTACAGATGCAAGTTCGCTGGATCTGCGCGTCGATGGCTTTGACACCAGCTTGGGGACGTTGACGAACGTCGCACTGAGTCTGGACGGGACAGCAACGCTCGAGGACGGATCTATCGACTGAATAGCGGCTGTCTTTCCCGTTGGAATCATCAACTTGGTTTTCTTCGGCTCCACTATCAACGGCGCCGTCAGTGTGACCGAGGCCGTCAGTGGTGTAAGCCTGACAGAGCAGCTTTTCGGCCCATTTTCGACTTGCAATGCCCCCGCGGGAGCGAATTGCACGGCGCAGTATGCGGCTCCTGACGGAGGGTTTTCGTCGAGCCCGATTAGTGCGACACAAGGCTCAATCACCAATCTGCTGCCATTCGAAGGCGACTTCGTCGATCTATCGCGTCTTGTCGAGACGACGCCTGTTGTTGAAGTGGGCACACCTGCGGGTAGCCCGACGACCAGTTGGGTCGCCTCAGGCAACCTGAACGTCACGTATACGTACGACGCGGTGGAAGACCTTACGCCTGTCCCCCTCCCCGCGGGCGTTCTGCTGTTCCTCACGGGGCTCGGAACGCTGGGCGTCGCACGTCTGCGCCGGGCCTGAGGCGTGCGGAACCTCTAGAGGCGGTCCCCACACCGGGCGCTCTGCCCTTGCCGTGGGAGGGCCATCAAAGCCTAGAGCCGCGCGCCCGTCTCGGAAAACCGCATCTCGTCCGCTTCGTTCCACGTCAGCCCGTAGGCGCCGCCTTCCTCCGGGATCGGGTCCGCCCCGTCCTGACGCACAGTGATCGCCTGCCCGTCGCCGAGCTTCAGGTGCACGAGCGTCTCGGCCCCCAGCGGCTCGGCATAAACGACCGTTCCACCGAGTTCGGCGCCACCGCCCTGGACGATGCTGATATGCTCCGGCCGGATACCGAGGCGCGCGCCTTGGCGCCCGATCTGCGCGGCGTCGAGGAAGTTCGTGGGCGGTGAGCCGATGAACCCGGCAACGAACTCCGTCGCGGGGTTGGAATAGACGTCGAGCGGGCGGCCGATCTGGTCAGCGCGTCCGGCATTCATCACGACCATGCGGTCGGCGAGCGTCATCGCCTCGACCTGATCGTGCGTGACATAGAGCGCGGTCACGCCGAGGTCCCGCTGGAGCGCCTTGATCTCCAGCCGCATCTGCACCCGCAGCTTGGCGTCGAGGTTCGAGAGCGGCTCGTCGAAGAGAAACACCGCCGGTTTGCGCACGATCGCGCGTCCCATGGCGACGCGCTGGCGCTGGCCACCCGACAGCTCGCGCGGCTTGCGCTGCAGATAGGGCTCCAGCTGGAGCATCTTCGCGGCCACGCCCACGCGCTCGGCAATCTCGGGCTTCGGGGTGCCCGCGATCTTCAGCCCGTAGGCCATGTTGTCGAAGACGGACATGTGCGGGTAGAGCGCGTAGTTCTGGAACACCATGGCGATGTCCCGGTCCATCGGCTCCACCTCGTTGACCCTCCGGTCGTCGATGCGCACCTCGCCGTCCGTGACGCTTTCGAGCCCCGCTACCATGCGCAGAAGGGTGGACTTGCCGCAGCCCGACGGGCCGACGATCACGATGAACTCCCCGTCGGCGATGTCGATATCGACGCCGTGGATCACCTGCGTCTTGCCAAAGCTCTTGCGGATATTGTCGAGGGTGACGGTCGCCATCGGTTATTTCTCGCTGTCTACAAGGCCGCGGATAAAGAGCCGCTGCATCGCGATCACCACGATCACGGGTGGGATCATCGCCAGGATCGACGTCGCCATGATGACGGGCCAGTCGGCCGTGTCGTCGCCCGACGGGAACATCTGCTTGATGCCCATGACGATGGTGTTCATCTCCGGATCGGTGGTGATCAGAAGCGGCCAGAGGTACTGGTTCCAGCCATAGATGAAGAGGATGACGAAGAGCGCGGCGATGTTCGTCCGGCTCATCGGCAGCAGGATGTCGAAGAAAAAGCGCATCGGCCGCGCGCCATCGACCCGCGCGGCCTCCGCCAGCTCGTCAGGCACCGTCATGAAGAACTGGCGAAAGAGGAACGTGGCCGTGGCCGAGGCGATGAGCGGCAGGATCAGGCCCGAATAGCTGTTCAGCATCCCGAAACTCGCGACCACCTCGTAGGTTGGCACGATCCGCACCTCGACCGGCAGCATCAGCGTGATGAAGATCAGCCAGAAGAACACGGTGCGCCCCGGGAAGCGGAAATAGACGATGGCAAAGGCCGAAAGGAGCGAGATCGCGATCTTGCCCAGCGCGATCCCCAGCGCCATCACGCCCGAGTTGAAGAGCATCTGCGCGACGGGTGCGTTCACCCCGGCGGTCAGCGCGCGGGAATAGTTTTCCCACAGCTGATCCCCAGGCAGGAGCGGCATCGGCGGCTGCGCGATCTGCTGCTGTTCCACCGTCGAGGCGACGAACGCGAGCCAGATCGGAAAGAAGATGAAGAGCACGCCGATGATCAGGCCGGCATGCGTCAGCCAGAGCCCGGAGCCGCGCTTCTCGACCATCCCGTCGGGCAGGGGCCTTGCCCGCTTGGCAAGGGCGGCGGGGGGGGCCGTCGTCTCGGCGGTCAATAGTGCACCCTCCGCTCAATGTACTTGAACTGGATGATCGTCAGGATCCCGACAAGCACCAGCAGCACCACGGATTGCGCCGCCGACGAGCCGAGGTCCTGCCCCACGAACCCGTCGGAATAGACCTTGTAGACAAGGATCGTCGTCGCCTGCTGCGGCCCGCCTGTTGTGATCGTGTGGATCACCCCGAAGGTCTCGAAGAAGGCGTAGACCACGTTCACGACCAGAAGGAAGAACGCCACCGGCGACAGGAGCGGGAACACGATCGTGCGGAACCGCGTCCAGAACCGGGCGCCATCGATCGCCGCCGCCTCGATCACCGATTTCGGGATCGCCTGCAGGCCGGCGAGAAAGAAGAGAAAGTTGTAGCTGATCCGTCCCCACGCCGAGGCGACCACCACGAGCCCCATCGCCTCGCCCTCGTTCAGCACGTGGTTCCAGTCGTAGCCCAGAACGCCGAGGTACCATGTCACCACGCCGACGCGGGTGTTGAACATGAAGAGCCACAGCACGCCTGCCACTGCGGGTGCCACGGCATAGGGCCAGATCAGAAGCGTTCGGTAGGCGCCCGAGCCCTTGATCAGCCGGTCCGCCAGAACCGCGAGATACAGCGCCACGCCCATCGACACGAGACAGACGAGGATCGAGAAGATCGCCGTGGTCAGGAACGACGCGCGGTAGAACGGATCGGAAAAGAGGAACTCGAAGTTGCCCAGCCCCACCCACTGCATCGACAGGCCGAACGGATCGGGGATGAAGAGCGATTGCCAGATCGCCTGCCCCGCCGGGTAGAAAAAGAAGACAGCCGTGATGACGATCTGCGGCGCGATCAGCAGCAGCGGCAGCCAGATCCCCTTGAACGTGACGCGCTTGTCCATGGCCCCTCCGAACGCAAGGCGCGTGCCCCCGGAAAAGGGGGCACGCGCTATTCGCACCGCGTGCTTAGTTCGAGGCCTGCTCGAAACGGCGCAGCAGCTGGTTGCCCCGCTCTGCGGCACTGTCGAGCGCTTCCTGAGCGGTCTTGTCTCCGGCCCAGACGCCTTCCAGCTCCTCGTCGATGATGCCGCGGATCTGGTCGAACGAGCCAAGGCGCAGACCCTTGGAATTGCCCGTCGGCTCATTTGCCGTCATCTGCATCACGGAGATGTCGGTGCCCGGGTTCGCCTCGTAGAAGCCCTGCTCCTTGGTCAGGTCACCGGCGGACGCGGTGATCGGCAGGTAGCCGGTATCCTGGTGCCACTTGGCCTGGATCTCGGGCGAGGCGAGGAAGTTGAAGAACGCGGCCACACCGGCGTATTCCTCGGCCTCGTGGCCCTCCATCGTCCAGAGCGAGGCACCGCCGATGATCGTGTTCTGCGGCGCGCCTTCGACGCCTTCCCAATAGGGCAGCGCGTGCACCTCGAAGTCGAACTCCGCCTCGGCCTTGATCCCGGCATAACCCGCCGAGCTCTCGGTGAAGAGCGCGCATTCGCCCGCGCGGAAATTGGCGCCCGCCTCGTTGCGGCGCCCGCCATAGAGGAACTTGCCCTCCTGCACCCACTCGCCGATCTGGCCGATATGCTGCACCTGGACCGGCCCGTTCAGCGCCAGCTCGGTCGCCGTGCCGCCAAAGCCGTTGTCCATCGTGGCAAACGGCACGTTGTGGTAGGCCGAGAGGTTCTCCAGATGGATCCAGCTCTGCCACGCCGTGGTGATCGCACAATCGACACCCGCCTCCGCGAGCTGGTCGACCACCGCGTCGACGGCCTGCCAGGTGGAGAGGTCGGCGTCGGCCGCGATGCCCGCGTCGTTCATCATGTTGCGGTTGACCCAAAGGACCGGCGTCGACGAGTTGAACGGCATCGAGAGCATCTGCCCGTCGGTTGTCGTGTAGTAGCCCTTCACGGAGCCGATGTAGTCGTCGGGATCCCAGGTCAGGCCGCTCTCGTCCATCACCTCGTAGGCGGGCTTCACAGCGCCTTCGGCGGCCATCATCGTCGCGGTGCCGACCTCGAACACCATCAGGATATGCGGCTGCTCCCCGGCGCGGAACGCGGCGATCCCGGCGTTGAGCGTTTCGGAATAGTTGCCCTTGTGGCTCTGCACGACAGTGTAATCACTCTGGCCGGCGTTGAAGGTCTCGACCTGCTCGGCCACAAGCTCACCCAGGCGGCCCGTGAAGGCGTGCCAGAACTGGATCTCCGTCTGCGCATAGACAGCATTTGTCGCGCCAAGCGTGGCGGCGACGGCAAGTGTGGAAACGGCGTATTTCATTGTCTCTCTCCCCATTTTTTTTGGTCTGATCGTAAGAACTTCCCGGCTGGGCCGGGCCACTCACATTGGTAGGCACCACCTTGGCGGCACATTGTAACGGAACGGCGTCAACGCGGATATCTTGACCACGCGCACCAAGCATTCGACAACGCGCGCACAGCACAGGATACCCGCGCCGAGGGCAAGCCACCACGTCCTCACGGCGCCACCTCGAGCGCGATTCCGGCGGTGGTCAGCGCCTGCTCCAACGCCGGATCGGGCGGCGCATCGCTCACAACGGACGTCAGATCCGCCAGCGCGCCGACCTTGACGAACTCACGCTTCCCGAGCTTCTCCGACCCGATCAGCAGATGCGTCTGATCGCTCCGCTCCAGCATCGCGCGCTTGACCGCCGCAAAGCCACGCACGGCCTCGCTCGGGCCATCCGGCGACAGGGCGGCCGCGCCGATCAGGCAACGATCCACGCGATGGCGGCGCAGGAAATCGATGGTCTCCGTGCCGACAACGGCGGATTCCTCGGCGAGGTAATCCCCCGGCGCAAGGATGACCTGCGCGGCACCCCGCCCAAGCGTCATCGCGATCGTCAGGCTGTTGGTGATGATCGTGCACTCGGTCCCTTCGAACGCAAGGAACCGCGCGCATTGCAGCGTCGTCGAGCCACTGTCGATCATCACCGTCTCGCCGGGCTGAACGAGCGTGGCCGCAAGGCGCCCGATGCGCTCGCGCTCCTCGACCCGCGCGGCGGAGCGCTCGTCAAAGCCGGGATAACGCCCATGTGCCAGCGCCGAGGCGCCGCCATGGGCCCGGTTGAGCAAGCCATCGCTGGAGAGGGCTTCCACATCCCGCCGGATCGTCTCGCCCGACACACCGAAGCGCGCGGCCAGATCTCCGATGCGGACATGGGGGTGCAACTTGAGCTCGAGCAGGATCTGCTCACGCCGCTCGGTCTTGCGGACCTTGCGTCGCGGTGACCCCGGTCCCTCCCGGTCGCGCGATGGAACAATGCGAAGGTTTGCCATTCCCCTCCCCGGAAGACAGGCCTCGATCTGCATCCCCTTTTGTGGAGTTCTGCAGACTCTTGCAATCAATTTTGTTGCAAATACCTCGCGTTCATGGGCTCTTGCCTTATATAGCGAGGTGCAGAGTTATTGGATCTAAGTATTTATGGGCCGTATCGATAAGTCATTGCTGGGCGAGCAGATCGCCGCGCTGCCGCTCCGTTGGGACAAGAGCGGACGGGTTTCCATCCTGATGGTCACGTCCCGCGACACGGGTCGCTGGGTCATGCCCAAGGGCTGGTCGATGGACGGCAAGAAGCCCTGGCACGCCGCCGAAATCGAAGCCCTCGAAGAGGCTGGCGCAGAGGGGCGCATCGGCGACGAGCCGATCGGCGTCTACCACTACGACAAGCGGTTGGATGATGGCGGCACCCTGCCGTGCCGCGTCTCCGTCTACCCGATGATCGTCAAGAAACTGAAGCGTCGCTGGAAAGAACGGCAGGAGCGCAAGCGCCGCTGGTTCGCTCCGAAGGATGCCGCCAAGCGCGTGGATGAGGCCGAGCTGGCCGAGCTTCTGCGCAGCATCGCGGGCAAGCCCGACAGGTCGGTCGTACCCGGCAAGCTCATCCGGAGCTGAACCGCCGGGCCAACCGCCCGCCGCCTTCCGCCCGCCGCCTTCCGCCCGCAGGGAACGCCCTAGCGCAGCCGCGCCTCCGTCTTGCCATCGAAGAAGTAAAGCTCCTCTTCGGCGAGGCTCACATCGACCTTCGCGCCTTCGGCGAGAGGCTCGTCGCTGCGCGTCTCGACAATGAGCTTCTCGTCGCCCGGCAGCAGCAGATAGTCGTAGGCCACCCCGCCAAGCCGCTCGCGAATGTCGAGCTGCGCCGGCCCGTCGCCGGGAGCAATGGTGATGTGCTGGGGACGGATCCCCACGATCACCGGCGCGCCCTTGGCAGGAAGCGCCACGGACGCAGGCACTACGCGGTCGGCCAGCGCGGGCACGCGGACACCGCCATCGGCCACGATTCCGGGCATGAAATTCATCGAGGGAGAGCCGATGAAGCCCGCCACGAAGCGATTGTCCGGATCCTTGTAGAGATCCATCGGCGAGCCGACCTGCTCGATCCGACCCGCGCGCAGCACAACGATCTTGTCGGCCAGCGTCATCGCCTCGACCTGATCGTGCGTGACGTAGATCATTGTTGCGCCGATTTCCTTGTGGAGCCGCGCGATCTCGACCCGCATGTCCACGCGCAGTTCGGCGTCGAGGTTCGAGAGCGGCTCGTCAAACAGGAACACCTCTGGCCCGCGCACGATGGCCCGCCCGATGGCAACGCGCTGGCGCTGACCGCCCGAGAGCGCCTTGGGCTTGCGCTTGAGGTAGTCATCGAGCTTCAGAATGCGGCTCGCCTCGGAGACCTTGCTGTCGATCTCCGCCTTGGCGTGGCCGGTCATCTTCAGCCCGAAGCCCATGTTCTCGGCAACGGTCATGTGCGGGTAGAGCGCGTAGGTCTGGAACACCATCGCAACGCCGCGATCCGCCGGATCCGAGCGGGTGACATCCCGCGCGCCGATGTGGATCGTGCCTTCGCTCGTCTCCTCCAACCCCGCGATCATACGCAAGAGGGTGGACTTGCCGCAGCCGGACGGGCCCACAAAGACGCAGAACTCCCCGTCCTTGATGTCCAGATCGACGTCGTGGATGACTTGCACGTCGCCGTAGCGCTTGATCGCGCGTTCGAGCGTGACTCCGCTCATGTGGTATCCTCCCTTGGGTCCCGGCGGTCAGGCCGGGAATTGCCACGCCTCAGCAGCGCGCGCGATGTCGGTGGCCGTCCGCTGGAGGGCCGGCTTGTAGGTTTCGAGAACGTCGAACGAGGTGTCGCGGGTCGAGCCCGTGATCGACAACGCCCCCATGACACGGCGCGATTCGGAGAGGATCGGCACCGCGATGCAGATGATCCCCGGTTCGTGCTCCTCCCGGTCGTAGGACACGCCATCGGCGCGGATCTCCCGGAGCACGGCGTTCAGCGCCTCGGGCGTATCGAGCGTCGCATCGGTGTGCTTGAAGAACGCCTGCTGCTGGACAGCCGCGCGCCGCTCCTCGTCCGGCAGGAAGGCGAGCATCGCCTTGCCGACACCGGTGCAGTAGCCGGGCCCGACCTTGCCCGCGTCCGAGAACATCTCGACGGGCTTCGCGGCATTGCGCTTGTCGACGTACAGGACCTGCCCGCCGCTGAGCTGCGCGAGGTGGATCGTCTGGCCAACCTCGGCGGAAAGCGCGTCCACGTGCGGGCGCGCGAGCGGCGCCAGCGAGCTTTGCGACCACGCGACATGGGCTAGCCGCACGAGGCGCATGCCCAGCGTATAGGTCTGGCGCTCCGAATCGTGGGTGAGCATCCCCTGGCTGACGAGCGTCTGCAGGAGCCTGTGCAGGGTCGCCTTGGGGTACGAAACGCGCGCCTGTACATCGGCAAACCGCATCGGGGTGCCCGCGTCGGCGACAATGTCGAGCAGCGCCAGCGCCTTGCCGACGGTCCCGTCCGCCTTGGCAGCGCTCGGGCCGTCGCCCTGCGCTCCGATGCTCGCGTGTTCGTTCATTCCAATCCTCCCCGTCGCACCGCACTCTTCTTGCCGAGGCTGAACGCGACTGTTGACATTCGTAACAAAGGGCGCGCATAGTTTCAATAGATGAGATGAAGTTCCACTATATGGAACACTCTCATATAAGATCGGGCCCCGCGCCCGACACATCCGGGAGCCAAAGGGAGGAGCCCCAATGCCTATTCGTAAGACGCCGCTCGCGGCGGCGTTCGCGTTGTCGACAGCGCTTGTGATGCCCGCCGGAGCGAGCGATCTGAGCGGCACGCTCACCATCTTCTCCGACATGTCCAACCCCGCGCCCCGCGCGGTGATGGAAGGCATGGCCGAGCGCTTCGACGCGATGCATCCGGATCTGACGGTGGAGCTGACGGTCATCGACCGCGAGGCCTACAAGACCCAGATCCGCAACTTCCTGACCGCCAACCCGCCCGATGTCGCCAACTGGTACGCGGCCAACCGGATGCGTCCCTATGTGTCGGCCGGGCTTTTCGAGGATGTGTCGGATCTCTGGGCCGAGCCCGAGATCGCCGAGAACCTCGCCTCGACCAAGGGCGCCATGACGCTCGACGGCAAGCAGTGGGGCGTGCCCTACACCTACTACCAGTGGGGCGTGTATTACCGCGAGGACATCTACGCCGAGCTGGGGCTGGAAGAGCCGACCAACTGGGAAGAGTTCAAGGCCAACTGCCAGGCGATCATCGACTCGGGCCGCGCCTGCTTCACCATCGGCACCAAGTTCCTCTGGACCGCCGGCGGCTGGTTTGACTACCTCAACATGCGCACCAACGGCTACGACTTCCACATGGCGCTCACCAACGGTGAAGTCGAGTGGACGGACGAGCGCGTACAGGCGACCTTTGCCAACTGGCGCGAGCTGATCGACATGGGTGCGTTCGTCGAGAACCACCAGTCGTACTCCTGGCAGGAGGCGCTGCCCTTCATGGTCAACGGCGAGGCCGCGGGCTACCTGATGGGCAACTTCGCCGTGGCACCGCTGCGCGAGGCGGGCCTGACCACCGAGCAGCTCGACTTCTACCAGTTCCCGGCGATCAACCCGGACGTCGAACTGGCCGAGGACGCGCCGACGGACACGTTCCACATCCCCGCGGGTGCCGAGAACAAGGAAGCCGCGCGCGCATTCCTGAGGTTCGTCGTCTCCGCAGAGAACCAGACCGCGATCAACTCGGGCGACGCGCTGGGGCAGCTTCCGGTCAACGCCGCGTCGTCGGTCGACGCGGACGAGATGCTGCAGCAGGGCTTCGAGATGCTTTCGTCGAACAGCCCGGGCGGTGTCGCGCAGTTCTTTGACCGGGACGCCCCGGCAGAGATGGCCTCTATCGCGATGGAAGGTTTCCAGGAATTCATGGTGTTCCCGGACAACCTCGAAGACATCCTTGGCCGCCTCGAGCAGGCGCGTCAGCGGATCTACTGAGCCAGACGCCGCGGGCCCGTCCCATCGATCGGGATCGGGCCCGCGGCACCCCGGGCACATGGGGTGCGGTGAGGCCGTATCCGCTGCCGCCGGGAGCGGACCTTATCCGCGGATAAAACGTTCGGTGGCGCAAGGGTTTGGTAACGCCTGACGCGCGCCCCGCCAGAGCCCGGCGCGCGCCTTCGGACCGGCGCGCAATGCCTGCGGCAGAGCGCACCATGCGCTCACCCGACGGCCGTAGGCGCTCTACGGCTCACGCCTGCAAGGGCGCACGACAAGGAGGCCCAGACTTGACCGACGCAACCCTTCCTGTCCCGGAGACCGCTGCCCGCAACGACAGCTGGATCCACCGCAACCGGCAGACGCTGGCGCCGTGGCTCTTCCTTACGCCCGGCATCCTCTTCTTCCTGTTCTACGTCGTTTTCCCGATCTACCAGAGCTTCAACATCTCGCTCTACGCGTGGGATGGCCTCGGTGAGCCGACCTATATCGGGATGGGCAATTACCAGGAGCTGATGACCGACCGCGCGTTCGAGGTCTCGATCTGGAACAACTTCAAGTGGCTGGTGCTCTACCTGCTGGCGATCCCCGGCGGGCTCTTCATCGCGCTCTTCCTGAACCAGACCGTGACCGGCATCCGGATCTACAAGTCGCTCTTCTTCTTTCCCTTCGTGATCAGCCAGGTCGTCGTCGGCCTCGTCTTCACGTGGTTTTACGATCCGACCTTCGGGCTGCTGAATTCGATCCTCGGCTCGGTGGGCCTGGGCCCGGTCAACGTGCTGGGCGACCCGACGATGGCGACCTACGGGATCATCATCGCGGGCCTGTGGCCGCAGATCGCCTATTGCATGATCCTCTACCTCACCGGCCTGAACGCGGTGGACCCCGAGCAGGTGGAGGCCGCACGCCTCGACGGTGCCAGGGGCTGGAAGATGCTGTGGTATGTCATCATCCCGCAGCTTCGCCCGGCGACCTTCATCGCCTTTGTCGTGACGATCATCGGCGCGCTGCGCTCGTTCGACCTGATATCGATCATGACGAACGGCGGCCCCTTCGGCTCAACCCGCGTGCTGTCGTTCTACATGTTCGAGAAGGCGCTCTCGGAATACGGCTTCCGCATGGGGTATGGCGCCGCGATCGCCGTTGTCCTGTTCCTGATCATGCTCGTCTTCATCGCCTATTTCCTCTTTTCAATGTGGCGGGATGAGCGGGAGGCCAGGAGATGACCGGCAACCTGTCCTTGCGAGACCGCGTGAATGCGGTTGCGGCACCCCTGCCCGGCGCCGAGCTGACCCACCCTTTCGACCGGGGCCACGATGCCTGGAAGGTCGGCGGCAAGATGTTCACCTGCATCGGCGCGGTCTCGCCCGGGGTCAGCGTGAAGACGCCGGATGTCGAGACAGCCGCGATGCTGATCGACGCCGGTGTCGCGGAACGCGCCCGGTACTTCCACCGCTCCTGGGTGCACCTGCCCGAGAGCGTCGATGACGGCGAGCTCGAGCACCGGATCGCCGTTTCCTACGACGTCGTCCGCGCCGGACTGACCAAGAAGCTGCAAGCCACCCTGCCGCCCCGCGCCCAGAATGGAGAGATCGCCTGATGTTTCCGCGCCCGATCCAATCCGCCTCACCCGCCGCGCAGACGGCCTATCAATCGCTCCTGCCGCTGGCGCTGATCATGTGGCTGTTGCCGCTGATCGCGGTGGCGGTGTTCTCGATGAAACCGGCGGTGGACTTCACCACGGGCAACTACTGGGGCCTGCCCTCGACCTTCGCGGGGATCGAGAACTACAGCCGGGTGTTCTTTGACAGCGACATGCCGCGCTACCTGCTGAATTCGGTGCTGATCACGGTGCCGACGGTGATCGGCGCGGTGGCGCTGTCGTGCATGACGGGGTTCGCGCTGGGGATCTACCGGTTCCGCGGCAACATCTGGATCTTCTTCATGTTCGTGGCGGGCAATTTCGTGCCGTTCCAGATCCTGATGGTGCCGGTGCGCGATCTGACGCTGGATCTGGGGCTGTACAACACCAAGACAGGGCTCGTGCTGTTCCATATCGCGTTCCAGACGGGCTTCTGCACGCTCTTCATGCGCAATTTCATCCGGGCCTTGCCGTTCGAGCTGATCGAGGCGGCGCGTGTCGAGGGCATCGCCGAGTGGCGGATCTTCTGGTATGTCGTGCTGCCGCTGATGAAGCCCGCGATCGCGGCGCTCTCGGTGCTGATCTTCACGTTCATCTGGAACGACTACTTCTGGGCTGTCGTCATGACCCAGGGCGCCGAGCATCAGCCCGTGACCGCCGGCATCACGTCGTTCAACGCCCAGTACCGCGCCGCCTACCACCTGATGAGCGCGGGCAGTATCGTCGCCGCCCTGCCGCCGGTGCTGATGTTCTTCCTGATGCAGCGCCACTTCATCGCGGGCCTAACCCTCGGTGCCGTTAAATGACACCGATGCAGACACCCCACGTTCGGGAGTGGGGGCCAGCCCCCACACCCCCGGCGTATTTTCCGCAGAAAGAAAGCAGGGGCGGTCTTTGCGGACCCGCGCGCGCCCCTTTGATGGATCCCACGACATGACCAACGGCCCCCGCATTGCCTTCATCGGTGCAGGTTCCACGATCTTCATGAAGAACATCGTGGGAGATTGCCTGACCCTCCCGTCGCTCGACGGGGCGACTTTCGCCCTGATGGACATCGACGATACGCGGCTCGAAGAAAGCGCCCTCGTGGCGCGCAAGCTTGTCGCGGCGTCAGGCCGGTCGGCGCAGGTGGAAGCCACGACCGATCGCCGCCGCGCGCTCGATGGCGCGGACTTCGTGGTGACCGCATTCCAGATTGGCGGCTACCACCCCTCCACTGTGATCGACTTCGAGATTCCAAGCGCCCACGGGCTTCGCCAAACGATCGGGGACACGCTCGGCGTGGGCGGCATCATGCGCGGCCTGCGTACCGTGCCGCATCTCTGGGCGGTCGCCGCCGACATGGCAGAGCTCTGCCCGAACGCGCTGCTGCTGCAGTATGTCAACCCGATGGCGATCAACACCTGGGCTCTCGCCGAACGTTTCCCGCATCTGCGTCAGGTCGGCCTCTGTCATTCCGTTCAGAACACCGTCGAAGAAATCGCGCACGACCTCGACCTGCCCCAGGACGAGCTCCGCTACCGTGTCGCAGGGGTCAACCACGTCGCCTTCTTTCTGGAGTTCTCCCACAAGGGGCAATCGCTCTACCCTCGCCTTGCCGAGGGCTACGGTGCGGGCCGCATCCCCAAGGCCCCGCTTCACCACACCCGCTGCCCCAACAAGGTCCGCTACGAGGTGATGTCCCAGCTCGGCTACTTCTGCACCGAAAGCTCCGAGCACTTCGCCGAATACGTTCCGTGGTTCATCAAGGATGGCCGCGACGACCTCATCGCTGAGTTTGGCATCCCGCTCGACGAGTACCCCAAGCGCTGCGAAGAGCAGAGGGCCGACTGGGTCGCGCAGGCCGATGCCTACCGCAGCGCCAGCACTGTCAACCACATCAAGTCCCACGAATTCGCCGCCGAGATCATCAACGCGACCCTGACGGACACCCCCTACCGCGCCTACGGCAACCTGCCCAACACCGGCCAGATCCCCCAGCTGCCCCTCGGAGCCGCCGTCGAAACCCCGTGCCTCGTCGATGCACAGGGCCTCCAACCCACCATCGTCACCGACATCCCGCCCCAGCTCATCGCCCTGATGCGCACCCAGATCAACGTGCAGGAGCTCACCGTCCGCGCGCTCCTCGACGAAAACACCGAGCACCTCGTCCACGCCGCCATGCTCGATCCGCACACCGCCGCCGAGCTGGACCTGCGCCAGATCCGCGCCCTCATCACAGACCTCTTCGCCGCCCACGGCAACATGCTGCCCACCTGGGCCCGACCCCGCAAAGCCGCCTGACACCGCCCCTTCTTTCTGCACCAAATACGCCGGGGGTGCGGGGGCTGGCCCCCGCTCCAACGCGCCCAACCCAGAGCCACCTGATGACGAAAAAACGCCGCTCCGCCGCCTGGTACGGAAAGCTAGACCGGGACGGGTTCATCCACCGCTCCTGGATGAAGAACCAGGGATTCCCGGACCATGCCTTTGATGGCCGGCCCGTGATCGGCATCTGTAACACCTGGTCCGAGCTCACCCCGTGCAACGCCGGTCTGCGCGGCCTCGCCGAAGCCGTGAAGCGCGGCGTCTGGGAGGCCGGGGGCTTTCCGGTCGAGTTCCCGGTGATGTCCCTGGGCGAGACACAGATGAAGCCCACCGCGATGCTCTTTCGCAACCTGCTGTCGATGGATGTCGAAGAATCAATCCGCGCCTACGGCATCGACGGCGTTGTCCTGCTGGGCGGCTGCGACAAGACCACACCGGGCCAGCTGATGGGCGCGGCCTCGGTCGACCTGCCGACCATCGTCGTCTCTTCCGGGCCCATGCTCAACGGCAAGTGGCGCGGCAAGGATATCGGCTCGGGCACGGACGTCTGGAAGTTCTCAGAGGCCGTCCGCGCGGGCGACATGTCCCTCCAGGATTTCATGGCGGCCGAGGCCGGCATGTCCCGCTCCGTCGGCGTCTGCATGACGATGGGCACGGCCTCGACCATGTCGAGCCTCGTCGAAGCGATGGGCATGAGCCTGCCTACAAACGGAGCGCTTCCGGCGGTCGACGCCCGGCGCGCCGCGCTCGCGCACCTGACCGGCAAGCGGATCGTCGAGATGGTCGACGAGGATCTCAAACCTTCCGACATCCTCACCAAGTCCGCCTTCGAGAACGCCGTCCGCGCGAATGCGGCGGTCGGCGGCTCGACCAACGCGGTCGTGCACCTGCTGGCTATTGCCGGGCGCGTCGGGGTCGAGCTCTCGCTCGCGGACATCGAGAAGGGCGCGGACGTCCCGCTCCTCGTCAACTGCATGCCCTCCGGCACCTACCTGATGGAGGATTTCGCCTATGCGGGCGGCATGCCGGTGGTGCTGCACGAGCTGGCAGCGCAGAGCCTTCTCGCCCCCGCACAAACCGTTCTGGGCCGGGACATCGCGACCTACGCCGAGGGGGCCGAGTGCTTCAACCGCGATGTCATCCACGGCTTCGACAACCCGGTCAAGCCCGCCGCCGGCCTGCGCGTGCTGCGCGGCAACCTCGCGCCGGATGGCGCCATCGTGAAACCCTCGGCCGCGACCGAAGCCCTGCTGGAGCACGAAGGAGAGGCCCACGTCTTCGAGAATATCGAAGACATGAAAGCCAATATCGACCGTGAGGATCTGCCCGTCACGTCCGAGACCATCCTCGTGCTCAAGGGCTGCGGCCCCAGAGGCTACCCGGGTATGCCGGAGGTCGGCAACATGCCGATCCCTGCGCGGCTCGTGAAAAGCGGTGTGCGGGACATGATCCGCATCTCCGACGCCCGCATGTCGGGCACCGCCTTCGGCACGGTGATCCTGCACGTCAGCCCGGAGGCCCAGGTCGGCGGCCCGCTCGCGCTCGTCCGCACCGGGGATCGGATCCGGGTCAGCGCATCGAAGGGCGAGTTGACGCTGCTTGTCACGGATGCCGATCTCGCCGCACGCCGCAAGGATTGGTCACCGGATCCGCCGCGCTACACGCGCGGCTATGCCAAGCTCTACGTCGATCACGTCACCCAGGCCCACGAAGGTGCGGATCTCGATTTCCTGGTCGGCAAGGACACCCGACCCGTCACACGCGAAAGCCATTGAGCGGGAGGCAAAACTCTTGAAGCAAGAGTTTTGGAAGAGTTTTGTTTCAAAACTCTTGGCCTCGGCGCTGGAGGAGAAAAATGGACATCCCCGTATATCCCGATCTCAAGGAAGCCCCTGTATTCATCACCGGCGGTGGGTCGGGGATTGGCGCCGCGCTGACCGAGGGGTTCCTGCGGCAGGGTGCGCGCGTGACCTTCATCGGTCGCTCCGATGCCTCGGCGTTCGTCGACGCCATGGAAGAAACCACCGGCAATCGCCCGCGCTTCATTGCCTGTGACATGACCGACATTCCCGCGCTGGAGGCAGCTGTCGAGGAGGCAACGGCGCGGGACGGCCCGATCCGGGCGCTCATCAACAATGCCGCGAACGACCAGCGGCACCAGACGCTCGAAACGGACGAGTCGTTCTGGGATTGGTCCGTGGCGATCAACCTCAAGGCGCAGTTCTTTGCCGCCAAGGCGGTGATTCCGGGCATGCAAACGGCCGGGCGTGGCAGCATCGTGCAGTTCACATCGATCAGCTACATGATGGGGAACGCGGGGTATCCGGCTTACACCACGTCCAATTCGGGGCTGAATGGTTTGGTGCGCAGCCTTGCGCGGGAGTTTGGCCCGGACGGCATCCGGGTCAACGCCATCGCACCGGGCTGGGTGCTCACCGACAAGCAGCTCGAGAAATGGGCCGAACCGGCCTCGCTTGCGGCCCATCTCGACCGCCAGTGCCTCAAGGAACATCTCAAGCCGCAGGACATCGTCGGGGCCGCACTTTTCCTGGCGTCCGACGCGAGCCGGATGATGACCGGACAATCCATGGTCGTGGATGGCGGCGTCGTGGTGACCGGCTGATGGGGCGCGGCAACGGACATGCCGGGCACATGCCAACCCCCGCCTGGATCGCGGTGGATTGGGGGACGTCCCATGTCCGGGCGTGGCTCATCGGGCAGGACGGCGACATTCTGGCCCGCCGCGTGTCGAATGACGGGATGGGCTCGCTCGCGCCCGACGCCTTCGAACCTGCCCTGCTGGAACTGGTCGGCGACATGCTGCCCGCGGAGGGGACCGTCCCTGTCCTTTGCTGCGGCATGGTCGGCTCGCGGCAGGGCTGGGCCGAAGCGGCCTACCGCTCCGTGCCCTGCGCTCCGCCCCATGCCGCCGATGCGACCGCCGTCGCCACCGATGACCCGAGGCTCGACGTGCGGCTGCTTCCGGGCCTGAGCCAGGCGACCCCGGCGGACGTGATGCGCGGCGAGGAGACCCAGATCGCCGGCGTGCTCGCGGCTGAGCCCGGGTTCGACGGCGTGGTCTGCCTGCCGGGCACCCATTCGAAGTGGGCGCAGGTCAGCGCGGGCGAGATCGTCTCGTTCCGGTCCTTCATGACGGGAGAGCTGTTTGCGCTGCTCACCGAGCATTCCGTGCTGCGCCACAGCGTGCAAGGCACGGGATGGGACGCGGACGCGTTTCTGGCCGCGGTCTCCGAGGGGCTGTCGCACCCGGCGCGGCTGAGCGGCAATCTCTTTGCCCTGCGCGCGGAGGCGCTGCTCAACGATCTTGCGCCGGACACCGCCCGCGCGCGCCTGTCGGGCTTGCTGATCGGGATGGAGCTGGCGGCGGCGCGGCCCTATTGGCTCGGCCAGGCGATTGCGATCGCGGGCGCGGGCGCGCTGTCGGATGCCTATGCGCAGGCGCTTACCGCCCAGGGTGCGGTGCCGCAGGTCTTCGATGCCGAGGCCGTTACCCTTGCGGGGCTCGCACGCGCCCGCACCCTGACACCGGAAGGACTCATCTGATGCGAGAGGTCATCGCCATTCTCCGCGGGCTGACCCCGGCCGACGCGGCGGCTGTCACCGAGGCCCTGATCGCGGCCGGTATCACCAAGATCGAAGTGCCGCTGAACTCGCCCGACCCGTTCGACAGCATCGCAGAGATGGTGCGGATCGCGGGCGACAGGGCGCTGATCGGGGCGGGCACCGTGCTTGAGCCCGAACAGGTGACGCGGCTGGCCGGGATCGGCGCGGGCATGGTCGTCTCGCCGGATTGCAACCCGGAGGTGATCCGCGCAACGAAGGCGGCGGGCATGCTCTCCTACCCCGGTGTGTTCACGGCGACAGAGTGCTTTTCCGCGCTCCGGGCGGGGGCGGACGGGCTGAAGATATTCCCCGCCTTCAAGCTGGGCCTCGACGGGCTGAAGGCCCTCGGGGCGGTGCTGCCGCCTGACGTGCCTGTCTATGCTGTCGGGGGCGTGGGCGGCGCGGATTTCGCCGCGTGGCGCGCCGCGGGTGCTGCGGGCTTCGGCATCGGCTCGGCCCTCTATACGCCGGGGCTGGGCGCCGAAGAGGTGGGCCAGCGGGCCAAGGCGCTCGCGGACGCCTGGGACGCCAGCGTATGACGGTGTCGGTCTATGATCCCACGCCTTGCGAGCTTGGCGAAGGCGCGCTCTGGCATCCGGAGCGGCAGGAGCTCTTCTGGTTCGACATTCTGGGCAAGCGCCTGATGAGCCGGGCACAGGGCTGGGCATTTGACGAGCACGTCTCGGCAGCGGGGTGGGTGGACCGGGATACGCTGCTGATCGCCTCCGAAACGGCGCTCTTCGTGTTCGATCTGGTGACGGGGCACCGCACCAACCTTTGCGCGCTGGAGGCCGAGACCGCCATGACCCGCTCCAACGACGGGCGCGCGGATCCCTGGGGCGGGTTCTGGATCGGCACGATGGGCAAGGCCGCGCAACCCGGCGCAGGGGCGATCTACCGGTTCTTCGAGGGCGAGCTGCGGCGGCTGGTGGCAGATGTCACGATCTCCAACGCCATCTGTTTCGCGCCCGACCGCAGCTGCGCCTACTACACCGACACGCGGGATGGCCGCATCCTGCGCCAGCCGCTCGACAGCGCGGGATGGCCGGATGGCGCGCCCACCGTGTTTGTGGATGCGAGCGGAGAGGCGTGGGGGCCGGACGGCGCTGTCGTCGACGCGGCGGGACGGCTGTGGAACGCGCAATGGGGCGCGTCGCGCGTCGCCTGCTATGGGGCGGACGGCACGCTAGAGCGGAGTGTGGCGCTGCCGACGCCGCATGTCACGTGCCCGGCCTTCGGTGGCCCCGACCTGCGCACGCTCTACGTGACCACCGCCATTTCGGGGGCCAAGGCGCCCGCCGGGCAGACCTTCGCTGCCGCGCTCGATGTGGCGGGGCAGGCGGAGCACAGGGTCCGGCTATGAAGCGCACGCTGGGCACCTGCTATTACCCGGAGCATTGGGCCGAGGAGATCTGGGCCGACGACGCGCGCCGCATGGTCGAGGCGGGGCTGACATGGGTGCGGATCGGCGAGTTTGCCTGGTCGCGGCTGGAGCCCGAGCCGGGGCGGCTCGACTGGGGCTGGCTCGACCGTGCGATCGAGGTGCTGGGCGAGGCGGGGCTTCGGATCGTGCTGGGCACGCCGACGGCAACGCCGCCGCGCTGGGTGCTGGACAAGCACCCCGGTATGCTCGCCGTCGACGCGGAGGGCCGGCCGCGGAAGTTCGGCTCGCGGCGGCACTATTGCTTCTCGCACAGGGGCTATGTGTCCGAGTGCGCCCGGATCGTCACGCTTCTGGCGGAGCGCTACGGACGCAACCCGCATATCGCGGCGTGGCAGACGGATAACGAGTACGGCTGTCACGACACGACCCTGTCGTGGTCCGACGCCGCACGCACGGCCTTTCGCGACTGGCTGCGCGTGCGCTACCCCGGCGCGGGCAACGACGGGGATATCGCCGTTCTGAACCGGGCGTGGGGCAATGTCTTCTGGTCAATGGAGTATCGCGGCTTCGACGAGATCGACTTGCCGAACCTCACCGTGACCGAGCCGAACCCGGCGCATGTGCTGGCGTTCCGGCGGTTCTCGTCCGATCAGGTCGTGGCGTTCAACCGGGTGCAGGCGGAGATCCTGCGCGCCCGTTCCGACGCGCCCATCGCGCACAACTACATGGGGCGGGTGACGGAGTTCGATCACTTCGGGGTCGGGGCCGACCTCGATATCGCGTCGTGGGACAGCTATCCGCTGGGGTTTCTGGAGGATCGGGTGGGCGCGACGGCGGAGCGGCAACGCGCCTATGCCTGTCAGGGGGACCCGGATTTTCAGGCCTTCCACCACGATCTCTATCGCGCGGTGGGGGCGGCGCGGGGCGCGCATCCGGCCCATGCGGGGCGCTGGTGGGTGATGGAGCAACAGCCCGGCCCGGTGAACTGGGCGCCCTACAATCCCGCACCGCTCCCCGGGATGGTGCGGCTCTGGACGTGGGAGGCCTTTGCCCACGGCGCCGAGGCCGTGCTCTATTTCCGCTGGCGGCAGGCGCCGTTTGCGCAGGAGCAGATGCATGCGGGACTTTTGCGCCCGGATTCGGCCCCGGCGCCTGCCCTTGCCGAGGCGCGCGAGGTGGCGAACGAACTGGCGGACGCGGGCGACGTGCAACCCGTGCAGGCGCCCGTCGCGCTCCTGTTCGACTACGATGCCGACTGGGCGTGGGAAGTGCAGCCGCACGGGCAGGGGCTGAGCTATTTCGGCCTCGTCTTCGACCATTACCGCGCGTTGCGCCGGGCGGGGCTCTCGGTCGATATTCTGCCGACCGACGCGCCGTTGGAGGGCTACCGGCTGATCCTTGCGCCCGGGCTGATGCACATGCCGGACAATCTGAAGGCGCGGCTCGCCGCGGCAGAGGCCCATGTCCTGATCGGGCCGCGCTCCGGCGCGCGGGACGGGGATTTCACGATCCCGACGCCCCTTCCGCCCGCCCTGCCCGCCCTCGACGTGACGGTCGCGCGGGTCGAAAGCCTGCGCCCGGATTGCCCGGTCGCCCTGGCGGGCGGCGGGGCGGTGACGGGATACTTCGAAGAGCTGGAGGGGACGGCGGAGGCCGTGCTGACGACACAGGCCGGTGCGCCGGTCGCGCTGCGCAGCGGACGCCAGACCTACATGGGCGGCTGGGGCGACGATGCAGCCCTCGACCGGCTGCTCGGCGCGCTCTGCCGGTTTGCCGGGGTGCCCGTGACGCCGATGCCCGAGGGCGTGCGCTGCCGCGACACCGCGACGGAGCGCTTCTGGTTCAACTATGCTAAGACCGCCGCGCAAACCCCCGCCGGAGAGATCCCGGCGGCCGGCGTATTGAGGACCACGCGATGACCCCCTTGTTCCGTTTCGTTGCCCTGAGCGCATTTGTGGCACTGCCCGCTTCGGCACAGGGCACCGATCCCGTCCGGAGCATCCTCGACGAAGCCGAAAGCTTCTGCGCTTCCTTCGAGAACGGCACCTTTGACGCGGGCGAGGCGGTGCAAGAGGTGGATCTGGACGGCGTGGCGCCGCTCGATACGGTGATCGACAGCTCCCAGTTCGCCTGCTCGTCGATGGCAAGCGCCTATTGCGGCACCGGCGGCTGCGCGCTCTGGACGATCGTCGAAGGGCAAACGCACGAGTTTCAGGCCGAGGCCTGGGACGTCATCACCTGGCTGGAGGGCCCGATCCTTCTGGTGATGCGCGATGGCGGATGGTGCGGCGGCTACGGCGCGCAGTTCTGCTTCGAGGCGGTGAACTGGCTTGAAGGGCAGATGATGACGGTGATGCCGCCGCTGCCCAACTAGGCGCGCCCTGGCGCTGTTTGCGCCGGCCGCACGGCGCATTCCGCAGATTCATCTCAGATCGTTAGCGCTGACGTAGATGCATACCGGCCTTGCCGAAGCATGGGATTGTGCAAACGCAGCATAGGCATAAGTATCTCCTCGAAACGGGCCGCTGTGACCCGTAACTCTTTGATGGAGATACCCCATGGCCTACTTTGACACTGCAATCCGCATCCCCGGCGCTGCTGGAAATTCGATCTTCGCGCAGTTTTCTGCTGCACTGCAGCGTAACCGCGTCTATCGCCAGACCTATGCCGAACTGTCCTCGCTCGGTGAGCGCGAACTCGACGATCTGGGCATTGCACCCGGCGACATCGACGCGATCGCCCGCGAAGCTGCCGGCTACCGCTGAGCCTGAATTCGGGGCGCGCGCCCCTCACATCATCCGGATCACGTTGCGGTCGATGGCCAAGACGTACCCCTTCCGGGCGATGTTCTTGACGAGAAGTTCGCTGACCATCTGATTGCCCAGCGAATCCCGGAGGCGCTTGATCCGTGTGGCGCCGGCAGCTTCGTCGCAATCGGCGGACGGCTTGCCCTGGATCATCGCCTCGATCTCGGCCCCGGTGAGGATGTCGTCATCCATCCGGGCTTCGGCCAGAACGGCCAGAGTTTCGATCGCGGCTTCGGTCAGCTTGAACTCCATCGTGTTGAGCACGATGAGCCGTTCCTCGCGACTGATGACCAGCGAATTGACCTGCAACCCTGTGCGCTCGATCTCCGCCATGCGGCGATTGAGCGCCAGGATGGTCACCAGAAACACCAGCGATGCCACGAGAAGTGCCGTCGCGAACACCATCAGGATGAAGATGATCACGCGGTAGCTTTGCAGCACCTCCGCGAAGGCCGTGCCGGATGACGCGAGAATCTCCAGCAGGCGGATCTCGGCGGCGCCGGTCAGATCATCGTTCTCGATGAAGATCCGCTCGACACGGGCGTCGAACGCGTCCGCGTCCGGCAGGTTGAGAAACAGGAGCGCCGCGGCGAGGGCGAGAATCCCGACCACGGCCGCGATGCCGAGGCCGACGACGCGCCCCCCGGGCCAACCGCCGATGCCACCCCCCTCAGTGCGCAAGGAAAAACTGTCCGGCACTGTCGCGCCGCTCGTCGAGCCCCTCGGGGCCGAACACCCCGACGATGTTCAAAAGCTCCCAGCCCGCCGCTTCGAGGCGCGGGGCCAGCTCGCGGGCCGCAGCGCCCGCGGCGCAGTCGCCCGTGACCTCCGCAACCCCGTAGTGGAGGCGGAGCGGGTTGTCCTGCTTGGCCTTGTAATCGGCGTAGCACTGGGCATGGGCCGGCAGGGCCAGCAGCGTGAGCGCGCAAATGAGGGCGATACGGGTCATGGCCCCAAAGCTGCGCCGAACGCGGCCGTTATTCAATATCCCAAGGGGCTGAGGCGCCCGGTTATCCGATAGCGCAGTGCCGTTATTGAGCGATTTCGGCGATCTGCCCCAGCGTTGGTGCATCGACACTCCACACGAAAGGATCATCCGATGCGCACCAAGGTCATCTCCCTTCTTCTGGCCACCGCCCTTGCCGCCACCGCCCCGATGGCTCCGGCGCAGGCCAACACCTTCGACAGCAAGGCCCAGCGAAATGCGGCGGCGCTGGTCGTCGGGCTCGCGACGCTGGCCCTCATTGCCAAGGCTGCGGAAGAGCAGCGGGACGACAAGAAGAAGAAAAAGAAAAAGGCGGAGCAGAAGCGGAAAGAAGAGCAGCGCAGGATCGAGGAGGCGAAGAAGCCTCAGGTCATCACCCGGTCCGACAGGCTGCCCTTTGTCCACCCCCGCGAGTACGACGGCTACAACCGCCCCCATCGGCGCGCCGAGGTTGTGCCGGCGAGCTGCGCGCGCCGGGTCCAGACGGAGCGGGGCGTGCGGACGGCCTTCGGAGCGCCGTGCCTGCGCCGCGCCGGTGTGAACGTCGCGCGCCTGCCGGACCGCTGCGAGCAGCTCGCGGATGTCGGGCGGCGCGACGTCAAGATCTGGGGCGCGCGTTGCCTGCAGCGCAACGGCGTCCGGATCGACTGACCCATCGAGATGGCAGAGGCGCCGCTCAAGGCGTTCACCTGTCGGCAGGGGCCCGGATTGCCCCATGCATCCGGGCTAGACTTGGCGGAGGGGCGAGAGGCGCTCTTCCGCCCTTTTTGGTTGCACCGGGACGCACCATGGGGTTCCTGCCCGGCATGCCGGACTTTACCTTCGAACAAGCGCTGATCGCGCAGGGCGCCCGCCGTATCGCCGGGGTCGACGAGGTCGGGCGCGGGCCGCTGGCGGGGCCGGTGACCGCCGCCGCCGTGATCCTGAACCCAGACGACATCCCCGTGGGGCTGAACGACAGCAAGGCGCTTTCGGCCAGGAAGCGCGAAGGGCTGGCCGCTGAGCTGCATGCACGCGCGCAGGTCGCGATCGTACATCTCGGTATCGATGAGATTGAGCGGCTGAACATCCGCGGCGCCGTTCTCGCCGCGATGCAGGCGGCCCTCGAGGCGCTTCCCGCAAGGCCCGATCACGCGCTGATCGACGGCAACGCGGTGCCCGAAGACCTGCCCTGCCCCGCGACCCCGCTGGTGAGGGGCGACACGCGCGCGCTGTCGATCTCGGCGGCCTCGATCGTGGCCAAAGTGGCGCGCGATGCGCTCATGGTGGACCTCGCGCAACAGCACCCCGGCTACGGCTGGGAGCACAACGCCGGATATGCGACCCAAATGCATCTCTCTGCGCTCCAAAATCTTGGGGTGACCCCGCATCATAGGCGTTCGTTCGCCCCCGTGCGCAACATCTTGTGGCAAGGGAAAACCTGAACCCCCTGATTCGAAAAAAGAAATTGACCGCGAATCGCCTCTGACTCATGTTTTGGAGCAAGCGCCGTCAGATGCGCACACCGAGGCAGTTGGGGACATGAGGATGACAACGCGTACCCGTGAGGGGCGTGCGGAAGACGTGCGCACCCTCCCTTTGAACACGATAATCGCTGGCGATTGCGTCGAGGCGATGCGTGCCTTGCCCGACGCTTCGGTAGACCTGGTCTTTGCCGATCCGCCTTACAACCTGCAGCTCAAGGGCACGCTGCACCGCCCCGATAACAGCCGCGTCGATGCTGTCGACGATGCGTGGGACAAGTTCACCGGCTTCGAGGCCTATGACGCCTTCACCCACGCCTGGCTCGCCGAGGCACGGCGCATCCTGAAGCCCGATGGGGCGCTCTGGGTGATCGGAAGCTACCACAATATCTTCCGGGTCGGCGCCGCCGTTCAGGATGCGGGCTTCTGGCTTCTGAACGATGTCGTCTGGCGCAAATCGAACCCGATGCCCAATTTCCGCGGCAAGCGCCTGACCAATGCGCATGAAACGCTGATCTGGGCGTCGCGCTCCGAAGGCGCGAAGTACACCTTCAACTACGAGGCGCTGAAGGCGCTGAACGAGGGCATCCAGATGCGCTCGGACTGGGTGCTGCCGATCTGTACCGGTCACGAGCGGCTCAAGGACGACAAGGGCGACAAGGCCCATCCGACGCAGAAGCCCGAAAGCCTTCTGTACCGCGTGCTGGTTGGCACGACGAACAAGGGCGACGTGGTGCTCGATCCGTTCTTCGGCACCGGCACGACGGGCGCCGTCGCCAAGGCGCTGGGGCGCAACTGGATCGGCATCGAGCGCGAGGAGGCCTACCGCAAGGTCGCCACCGCGCGCATCGGGCAGGTGCGCGAGCTGGAAAGTGCAGCGCTCAAGGTGTCGACCTCGCGCCGTGCCGCGCCCCGCGTGCCTTTCGGCACGTTGGTCGAGCGGGGGATGCTGCGCCCCGGTGAGATGCTGACCTCACCGTCCGGCAAGCGTGCCGCGAAGGTACGCGCAGACGGAACATTGGTGGCGGACGGTACGGCCGGCTCGATCCACCAGGTCGGGGCCGCGCTGGAGGGTGCGCCCTCGTGCAACGGCTGGACGTACTGGCACTTCCGCCGCGAAGGGCAGACCGTGCCCATTGACGTGCTGCGCCAGCAGATCCGCGCCGAGATGGAGACGCCGCCCTCGCCCAGAGCGCTCGCCGGGCATGGGCCTACCCCAAGCTGACGATTTTCCGGAGTACCGCCGGTGCCTGTTGCCTGACTTGGCACCGCAACTTCCCCGCTCGGCCCATTTCGGCCGGCGGGGCTTTTACTTCTGGGGAACGTGTTTCCCGGATTGCGCCGTCTGGGATTGCTCGGATCCCCAAGACCGAAGACTGTTCGCGAACTGCTCCCGCACGAGATGAGACACACCGGCCCCTTCCAGATAGGCCAGGAACCGAGGGGAGAGGTCGGAAAAATGTCTTCGAAACTCTGAGAAATCGCATTCCTGCTTGAGCTCGTCAATTGAAGAGAATTCAGAGATTCTCTCAACTGGTATCCAGGGCAGCTTCAAGAAATTGCACAACTCCCTCGTCCGCATGTCATGCGCCAACCACAGTGCAGGAACGCCTGCCATCATTGCAGCAACGTTTCCATGAAAGCGCGATCCGAAAACGAAGTCGTAGCTCTCCCTCAAATGCAAGGTCCACTCTGGTACATTAAAGAACTTTTGATAATGCTCGGAAATATAGTCGAAGTATTCGCCGGGCTCGATACCATTCTGGTCCAATGCTGTACGCACTGGCTGCGGCAACCATATCTTATCGAATTCGTTGACGAATTGTTCTTTCTTGATGCCTCCACGGGCTATGCGATACTCGGCCGGATCCCCTTGGCCAATGAGATCTACATTTTCCCGCATCAGGAAATTCAGAAGAGAATCAAGAGCGAAACTCGGAGTGATCGATGCAGCGGAACAGCCAGTCCTTTGCCGATGCGTCCAAGCTGTATCGCTGTTCATGGATGCAGCAAAGTATACCGACTGACAGCCAACAACCACGACATTGTTCACGCCGTACTTGCGACAAAGATCAGCGGTGAATTCTCCTCTCACGGCAATTTGCTCCGATCGATCAGCCAGGACCTGCAATAATCGAACGGATCGGGGGTCAACTTCAGAATTGCCGATCGTCGCATCTCCGCTGGCCTGGCTTCCAAGGCCGAAAGCGCAGATTGGAAGATCAACTTTCTCGAGGAACTCCGCGAGTGACACGAATCTATCGGCGAAACGTGACGTGAAGTTGACGCTCAGCACCGTCGCCGCCGCATATCCGATATGGCTACACCGGTCTCGAATCAGATCGATATTCTCTGGCGCTGGATCGATCTTCAGCGGGAGCCACTCCCGAAAGATGCGTCGGGCGGCATATCCATGAATGACATTGCCGGTATTCCCTTTCGCATCCGGGGCAAAGCTCCCCGGATTGCCTAGGAAGCCAATCTGCTTGCACCTGATGTCTCTTACTCCAATGGGTCTCTTGTGCGATCGGGTTCGCGACTGAAGCCGGAGGGCGCTCGGGAACCGTCGCGTTCGCGAGATATACAATTAACCTTCGGCGCCGCTCAAGGGGATTGATGGAGCCCCGGGCTGGGGCGGCGCGCCTTTGGGTCGACCTTGAAGCGAAGTTGGTCGACCTCCCCGACGTTGTGCGGTTGGGCTCTGTGCACGCTGGGTCGCGCATAATCGACATGCACCTGCGCCGCTCTTGAAGCCTGAGGTGCGCTGGAGGCGCCACGCGCCTGCGCCCAAACGGCCGCGTTGCGTGCTGCGTCCGTGACGACAGACACGCGCGCCAGTGGGTCGGCACACGGACGATCCGCGTTGGGTTTAGCGAGAGCCAGGGCAATGCCTGTATCCTTGGGCGCCCGCGGCGGGAACGGTGGCGGGGCAGAGGGTGGACCCACGGCGGGGCGGGCGCCGAGAGTTGCTGCGAAGAGGCGTGCGACGTGACCGCCGATCCCGGCCATGTGCGTGGTTCAGCGAAGGTCGAGCCCCGCGCACGGATTTGGACGGGTGGTGATCCTCGTTCTGTCGTGTCGGCTGGAGGCCAGCCATGTCTGGAACGGGGGCGGACATGGCCGGGCGGCGGCGGATCATGCGGCAGTCGCGGCCAGAAGCCATTTCAGCCGGGCGTTTTTCCTCTCGGTCCGTTGCAAGACGTCGCGACGGCTCCGTGTCAGTGGACGGGCATTCTTCGCATCGTCGGCCTCACCCGTGGCGGCGCCTGCGGTCTGCATCGCTGCCATTGTCGCGCTGCGGCGGCCCGGAGCGCGACAAGTGCGTATTTGGAGCAGAAAGAAGGGCGCGCGGCGGGGCGCGCCTAGCGGGGCATCGGGTTCGTGGCGGTCTTGTAGGCCGACCAGTCGGTGATATGGGGGTAGAACTTGCGCCGCCACGCCCGCACGCGCGGGTTCATCCGGCGGAACCAGAGCGGCGGGATCAGGGCGTAGATCGTCATGAGCGCGTAGCCGTGGGGCAGCTGGGGGGCTTCGTCGGCGTTGTAGGTCTGGAGCAGGGGGAAGCGGCGATCCGGCTTGTAGTGGTGGTCGGAGTGCCGCTGAAGGTTGATCAGCAGCCAGTTGCTGGGGCGCTCCGCGGAATTCCAGGAGTGGCGCGGCTTGGTGTGTTCGTACTTGCCGTTGCCGAGGTATTCGCGCGTCAGCCCGTAATGCTCCACGTAGTTCACCAGCTCGAGCTGCCAGACCGCCGTGAGCGCGCAGACCAGATAGAGCGCGACACCCGTGGCCCCGCCCAGCGCGAAGGCGACGGCGAGCCAGGCGAGCTGGAGCGCGGCGTAGCGCCAGAACGGGTTACCGAAGGACCACGGCGAGCGGCCCTTGCGCGCCAGGAGCGCGGCCTCGGCCCTGAGGGCGGAGCGGAAACACTGGGGGAGGACGCGGGCGAAGAACGCCCAGAAGCCTTCGTTGTAGCGTGCTGTGACCGCGTCTTTCGGGGTGGCGACGTAGCGGTGGTGGACGAGGAGGTGCTCGGAGCGGAAGTGCCCGTAGAGCACCGCGGACATCAGCAGATCGCCCAGCCACCGCTCGAGCCGGTTCTTCTGGTGCATCAGCTCATGCGCATAGACGATGCCGATGGTGCCGCTCAGGATACCGAGGCCGAAGAAGATCAGGATCTTCTCGTGCGTTTCGAACTGGGCGGCGCCGGGTACTTTCCAGAGTGCGTAGAGCACGAGGCTGGCCTGGATCGGAAACCAGATGATCGTGAGCGCCCGGTACCAGAAGAGATCCTCGGCGGGGGTGTTCGGGTCTTCGTTGGCGAGGTTCGGCGCGGTGGTGGCATCCAGCACGATGAAGAGCCACCACGCCGCGAAGGGCACCAGCGCGATCCACCAGCCGCCCTGCGTGATCGACATGAGCGCAAGCGGCACGAGCCCCAGCGACAGGCCGAAGGGGAGCGCGTGGGTGAACCGCGCGATCGGGGGAGTGCTGTTCGTCGAGATCGTCATGCGTGCAAAGGGTAGCCTCGGATGTGCGGCAGGGTATGCGCGAAGTGTGGCGAATTCAAAGCGTCCGGGCGTCTTGTGACGCAAGGTTCCACGCCTTGCGCATGAGTGTCGGGAGTGCATCCGGGCGGAAGGCCCGCGCGGGCGTCCAGGCCCCTCGATCGGCCGCTGCCCCGTCGGCGACAGCCGCCACATGGACCCGCAGGCGCAGGTGGAGATGGGTGAAGGTGTGCCGGACCTCGCCGATTTCTTGCCAGCCGGCCGGTATTGGCGGGGCGGGCATGGGCGCGGTCTCTGCCCAATCGGTCGAGGGAAACGCGAGCATACCGCCGAGCAAGCCGGTCTCTGGCCGGATCTCGGTGAGCACGGCACCATCGGCGCTGCGTGCGAGATAGACATGGCCAAGGCGCGTAGGCTTGGGCTTTTTCGGCGTCTTGCGGGGAAGCTCGGCGGCAATGCCCTCTGACCGGGCCGCGCAGCGCGCCATCCACGGGCAGATGCCGCAGGCGGGCGACTTCGGTGTACAGATCGTGGCGCCGAGATCCATCACGGCCTGGGCGTAGTCTCCGGGCCGCACCTGGGGGGTGAGCGTGGCGGCGTGGCCCGTCAGCTCCGGTTTGGCGGCGGGCAACGGGGTCGCTACGGAGAAGACGCGCGCCATGACCCGCTCGACATTGCCGTCGACCACTGTTTCGGGGCGTTGGAACGCGATCGCGGAGATCGCCGCGGCCGTATAGGGGCCAATGCCGGGGAGGGTGCGCAGCTCTGTGGCGGTGTCGGGAAAGCGCCCGCCATGCTCGGCTGTCACGACCCGCGCGCATTTCAGCAGGTTGCGCGCACGCGCGTAATAGCCGAGCCCGGCCCACTCGGCCATCACATCGGCATCTTCGGCGGCGGCGAGCGCCTCGACCCGTGGCCACAGGCTGGTGAACCGGTGAAAGTAGGGGGCGACGGCGGCGACGGTCGTCTGCTGCAGCATCACCTCGGAGAGCCAGACACGGTAGGGATCCGACATGCGATCCGCGCCGGGCGGCACGCGCCACGGCAGCTCGCGCGCATGGACATCGTACCAAGCGAGCAGCTCCGACGCAGCGCTCGCATCGTCGTCACACATTGTTTATGGCTCCTCTCGCAACAGCGCTGGCTCCGGCCACGCTCCGAGATATGATAGGGCCACGGCAGGGCAATGGCAGGGAACGCGATGACGGGCACGCCCACGGTGCAGAAAACGCGGCGGAGCAAGGGGTTCAGGCAGGCTGGCGCCCTTGTCGAGACGCGTGTGCGCACCGCGGGGCAGGCGCGCGGATTCGCCGTCGCCCGGCTGCTGACACGCTGGGAGGAAATCGCCGGTACCGACATCGCGCGCGTGGCGCGGCCGGTCGAGATCAGCTACGGGCGCGGCGGCCTTGGCGCGACGCTCGTGTTGCTCACGAAGGGGGCCAACGCGCCGATGCTCCAAATGCAGGAGGCTGCGCTGCGTGAGCGGATCAACGCGTGCTATGGCTATGCCGCGATCTCGCGCATCCGGATCACGCAAACCGCGCGCACGGGATTTGGCGAGGAAGCGGCGCGTTACACTGCCGACCAGACCGACCGGCGCACGCCCACCAGGACACAGACAGAACAGGCCGAGGCGCTCGCCGCGCCCGTCGCCAACGACGATCTTCGCCAGGCGCTCGAGAAGCTCGGCGCATCCGTCCTTGCAAAATCGGCGCGCAGGGCGCGCGACCCGAACGAAAGGTAGACCGCATGACCCGTATTCCGTTTCTCTCGATCGCAGCCGTTGCCGCCGCTGGCGCTATTGGCCTGTGGCTTGCCTCCCCCGGGACCGAGACCGCCCTGCCCGGCGCGGGCGCCAGCAGCGTCGCCGTGGCGCCCATGGCCGCGAACGCGCAGCAGGCAGAGGACATCGACACCTCGACCATCACGGAGATGGTGCTTGGAGAGGCCGACGCGCCGGTGGAGATCATCGAATACGCGTCGTTCACCTGCCCGCATTGCCAGAGCTTCCACAAGAACGTCTTTCCGCAGCTCAAGGCCGACTACATCGACACCGGCAAGGTGCGCTTCGTGCACCGCGAGGTCTTCTTCGACCGCCCCGGACTCTGGGCGGGGATGGTGGCGCGCTGCGGCGGCGCGGAGCGCTACTTCGGCATCATCGATATCGTCTACGACGAACAGCGCGAATGGACCCAGGGCCAGCCGACCGACATCGTCGAGGCGCTGCGCCGGATCGGGCGAACGGCCGGCCTGACGAACGAACAGCTCGATACCTGCCTTTCCGATGGCGGCAAGGCACAGACGCTGGTGGCGTGGTACCAGGAGAACGCCGAGGAGCACGGTGTGAACTCCACCCCGACCTTCGTGATCGACGGGCGCACCTACCGCAACATGCCCTTCGCGGATTTCGCCGAGATCATCGACGGCAAGGTCGACGGCTGAGGCGTTTCGCCGGTCAGCGGCGCTACCTGCCCCGGGCGGACATCGTGCCCGGGGCAGGGCGCCACTGGCGGGTGCGGGAGCCTCCGGCGGGCGTATTTTCAGGCAGAAAGAAGGACGCGGAGCGCGCGTAGGCGGCGCTTGGCGTCGGGGGCAGACGCGTTGGCGTGGCGCGGGCGGGTGGCGCTTGGTGTCAGCGGCAGAGGCGTTGGCGTGGCGCGGGCGGGCGGCGGGAGGCGCGGACGCGTTGGCGCGGCGCAGGCGGGCGGCGCGTTGGTGGCGCGCGGGCGGGCGGTGCGGGCCGGGAGAGCGGCGGACCTTGGTGGTGCCGGGGGTCAGCCGGGCATAATCCCCGCGCCGTGCACGAGGGCGTCGAACGCGGACCAATCCTCGATCTCGAGCCGGACAGGCACGGTGAGCACTTTCCTGCGGAAATCCTGCGGCAGGCGCGCGGCGTCTTTCTCTGTCGTGACGAGCTGGGCGCCTGTTGCCCGCGCTTCTGCCTCCAGCCGCTTCATCAGCGTCGGCGTCAGCGGCTGGTGATCGGAGAGGGCTTCGGCGCGCCGCACGTCGCAGCCCAGGGCGCGGAGCGTCGCAAAGAACTTTTCCGGATGACCGATGCCTGCAAAGGCCAGAACCGGCAGGCCCGCCCATGCCATGCCTGTCGGGAGCGGGACCAGCCGACCCTTGAGGTGCGGCACGCGGGGAGCGTCGCCCCAGAGCCCGGCGAACCGTTCCTGCGCTCTCGGCTCACCGATGGAGAGCAGCAGGTCCGCGCGGGCGAGCCCCGCCGCAACGGGCTCGCGCAGCGGCCCGGCGGGCAGACAGCGCCCGTTGCCAAAGCCGATATGGGCGTCGACCGTCACGATCGAGATATCCTTGGCGAGGGTCGGGTTCTGGAAACCATCGTCGAGCACGATCGCGCGTGCGCCTGCCGCAATGGCCGCGCGCGCGCCTGCTGCCCTGTCCCTGGCGACCCATGTCGGCGCGAAGGCGGAGAGGAGGCGGGGCTCATCGCCGACATCCTCGGCCGTGTGCGCCCGTTCATCGACGCGGACCGGGCCGATGAGCCGGCCGCCATGCCCGCGCGTGACGATGTGGACATCCGCGCCGAGGCGCTGCACCACCGCGATGGCAGTCGGCGTCTTGCCCGTTCCGCCCGCGTTGAGGTTGCCCACACAGATCACCGGGACGCCCAGCCGGGCCTGCGGGCCTTGCCGCACGCGCCGCGCCGTTGCGGCCCCATAGAGCCAGCCGAGCGGTGTCAGGGCCCGCGCCAGAAGGCCCGGCGCGGTGGGCGAGGTGAACCAGAAAGCGGGCGGGCGCATCGCGATCGTCCTATCGTGCCGCCACGCGCAGACCCGACCGGACCTCCGAGACGATCCGCTCCAGGATCCGGGCGCTGTCGCTCACCGTGTCCCATGCGGCATGCGCGTGGGCGGCGGCCTTGTCGGGCGACAGAAGATCCGCCACGGCTGCCGCGAGGGCATCGGCGTTGGCGATCCGGCTCAGACCGCCGGCCTCGGAGAGACGGGTCAGCAACTCGCCCTCCGGTGTTGGTTGCCCGACGCCGCGCGGCCCGACGATGAGCGCCGAACCGAGCGTCGTTGCACCGACGGGATCCGCGAGGCGCACGCCCCGCAGAGTGCCCCCGAGGAACGTCGTGGGGGCGAGGCGATACCACAGCCCAATCTCTTCGGGCGCATCGGCCACGAAGATCTCGACCGATTCCTCCGGCTCACCCTCGGCGCCGCGCCGTGCCGCACGCCAGCCTTCGGAGCGCAGATCTGTGACGAGGGACGAGCCCTCCTTCTCCGTGTCCACGGCGATGATCAGCAGGAGCCGGTGTGCGCCGCGCAGCGCCACGCGATGTGCCGCGAGGATCGCGGGGATCTCGGCCGCGTCGGGAAAGGCCGCCAGCCAGACCGGGCGCGACTTCAGGCCCTGCGCGAGGGCATCCCGCTCCGCCGTGCTGCAGGCGGGAGGCGTGGCGATCGCGCGAACAGGGCCGAGCACCTCGATCCGTGCCGCCGCGGAGGCATGCGCGCGCAGGCTGCGCGCCCCGGTGCCGTCGCGCGTGAACGTCACGTCGAAGTGCCCGAGGGCCGATTTCAGCAGCCGCCGCGCGCGCGGTGCCCGGATATCGGAGGTCGCGAGCCGCGGCACATCGACGGCGAGGGCGGGGATCTCGGACGCGATCAGGGCTTCGAGCATCGCATCGGGCGCGACGGATCCGAACCAGACGACGAGCGACGGGGCGTGCTCCTCCAGCCATCGCATGGCCGCCCTGCGCCCTGACTCCGGCGCGTGCGCGATCCGTACCCTGTCCGGAGCATGTCCGTCCCCGAAGGCCGGGCCATGGGCGATCAGCCGCGCATCCGGCGCGACCTCCGCGAGGCTGTCCTCGAAATCGGCGACAATGCCCTCGGGGGCGTTGAGCAACAGCACAGCAGGAGCCGTTGGATGCGCGTGGCGTGGCGGCGCCGACGGGGACGGCGCGCCCGCGAGCCAGCCGCGCAACCGGCTGGCAAGCCCGGCGGCCTCGTGACGTGCGCTGGGCGCCGGCGGGATCATCGCAGCGTGTGCCGATGGCGCTCAGACATCGATCTCCCCGGTGGACGAGGCTTCCTGCCCCTCTTCCAGAAGGCGGTGAATATGGGCGATGAAGTAGCGCATATGGGCGTTGTCGACCGTGCGCTGTGCTTCCGATTTCCAGGCATCGTAGGCTGTTGCATAGTTCGGGTAGATCCCGACGACATGGATCTCATCGACGTTCTTGAACGCAGTGCCTTCGGCGGGGTCGATGAGTTCTCCGCCATAGACGAGGTGCAAACGCTGGCTCATGGGGACTCCTGTCCAGATTGGTTGCGCGGCGCCTCCCCGACCGCGCACGTGACGCCCGCACCCTATTGGAGGGGTCCGGACGGTCAAGGCAGGCGAGACGTGGCGCCGCGCCTCAGGCGTTGCCCGGTACACGCCGGTTAGCGCGTGATAGCCCCCGGCGCGAGGCGCGCGACGGCCTCCGCATGGAGCGTGGGTGCGCCCGCGACGATGCCCGCCGTCTGGCGCGCGGCGCTGTTGAACCGGAGCGGGGCGCCGGTGCGGTCGCTGACACGCCCCCCGGCCTCAGAGATCAGCAAGGCCCCGGCGGCGACATCCCATTCCCAGCTGTTGCGCAGCGTCAGCATCCCGTCGAACCGGCCTTCGGCGACGAGCGCCATCCGGTAGGCCAGCGAAGGGCGGAAATGGCGCGTGAGGGTTGGCACGGGCCCTTGCCAGAGATGATCGGCGAGGTTTGGCCGTGTCACGAGCACATCCGACTGATCGAGCGCGACGGGATCCGTGCCCACCCTTACACGCGCGCCGTTGCGGGTGGCGCCCTGCCCGAGCGCGGCCGCATAGAGCTTGTCCGGCACCGGGAGGTGCACGACGCCCGCAACCGGCCTCCCCGCGTGGACGACCGCCAGCGCGTGGGCCCAGGTCTCCTCGCCCTTGGCATAGGCGCGGGTGCCGTCGATCGGATCGACGATGAACACCGTTTCGGCGGCGCGGGCGGCGGCATCCTCGGGGGTTTCTTCGGACATCCAGCCATAGTGCGGCCGCGCGGCCAGCAAGGTGTCACGGAGGTAGGTATCGACCGCGATGTCGGCCTCTGTCACGGGGCCTTCGTCCCCGGGTTTTTCCCATGTTTTCTGATCTTTGCGCCAGTGCGAGAGCGCGATTTCGGCCGCCCCGTGCGCCGCCTCGATCAGCAGGGCGCGATCCGCCTCGGGGCTGTGGGGCGTGCTCGTGCCCACGTCTTGCGACGCGTGGTCCGGGCCGGGCGCGCCTCGGGGCGCGGGATCAGGCTCCGGCAATCGTCAGCCCCTCGACCAGAAGCGAAGGCACAACGCGCGACAGGTGCGGGCGCGCGTCATTGGCCGGCACGATCGTCCGGAGCATGTCACGCAGGTTGCCCGCGATGGTGCATTCGTTGACCGGGTAGGTGATCTCGCCGTTCTCGACCCAGAAGCCCGACGCGCCGCGGGAATAGTCCCCGGTGGTGGGGTTGATCGTCGACCCGATGAGCGACGTGACAAGCAGCCCGGTGCCCATCTGCGCAAGCAGGTCTTCGCGGCTCGCCGTGCCCTGGGTCAGCGTCAGGTTGCCGGCGGAGGGCGACGGTGGAGACGAGACGCCGCGCGCGGCGTTGGCCGTGCTTTCGAGCCCGAGCTTCGTCGCCGTGGACAGATCGAGCACCCAGCGTTGCAGGATCCCGTCTTCCACGAGGGGCGACACCGCGGTCGGCAGACCCTCGCCATCGTAGAGGCGCGAGCCGGTGACCCGCTTGCGGTGCGGTTCCTCGACGAGGCTGATGCCCTTTGGCAGCACGTCTTCGCCCATCGCGCCGGACAGCCACGAGGATCCGCGCACGATCGACGCGCCGTTCACGGCGGCAACGAGGTGACCGATCAGGCCCGCCGCGATGCGCTCGTCATAGAGGATGGGCGCGGGACCGGTCGGCGGCTTGCGCGCACCGGCGCGGGCCAGCGTGCGCTCGGCGGAGATGCGTCCGATCTCCTCCGGCGTCGGCAAGTCGGCGCGGTGGCTGCGGCTCTCACCGAAGTAGTCGCGCTCCATGTCGGTGCCTTCGCCGGTGATGGCGACGCAAAAGAGCGCGCTGTCGGTCCGCCCGTAGCCCGCCGCAAAGCCGCCCGACGTGGCCATGTGCACACGGCGGCGCCCGTAGACGGCGGATGCGGTTTCAACCATCGAGATCCCGTCATACGCCAGCGCGGTGGCCTCGGCGGTGCGCGCCATCTCTTCGAGCTCGGCCGGCGCGGGCTCTGGCGCCGGGTCGTCCTGTTCGAGGCGGGAAACGTCGGTATCGGTGGCCATGTCAGAGGGGTCGGCCTGTCGGACACCGGGATCTTCGGGCGCCTCTCGGGCCATGGCGACGGCGCGTTCGGCCATCTGCGCGAGCGTTGTGGCCGTTGTTTCGGAGGAGGAGACACAGGCCTGCCGTTTGCCCAGCATCACCCGCAACCCCACGTCGATGCTCTCGGAGCGCTCCGCCTGCTCGAGCGCACCCGCGCGCACGTCGATGGAGATCGACGTTCCGCTGACCGCGACGGCATCCGCCGCGTCGGCGCCCGCAGCCTTCGCCGCCTCAAGCAGGGCGGCGGTGAGCGTGTCGAGGGGCTGATCCATGGGGGTCCTTTCAAGGCGAGGGCTGTGCGAGAGCTAGGCCGTCGGCCCTGAGCGCGCAAGGGCCGTTGCGCGGCAACGGCTCTCTGGCGCGCGAGCGCGGGCGCTTCGAGGCACCTCGGACAACGCCCGCCGCGCATCGCGCTGCCCGGTCGGGACTACACGCACGCGGCGCTAAGCGCCGGGTTGGCGCGTCGGTGACGGCGCTCACACACCGCCGCCGCCGGGCGCCCGTACGAGGGCGCCCGTGGTCGGATCAGCGTGGCTCAGAAGGGGATCGGGAGCGGCATGCCGTTCGCCAGAACACCACCGGACGGGCTGATGGTGATTTCCGAGACGATCTCGTCCTCGCCTTCGCCGCGCTGCCCGATCATGCCGAGCATCATGTTCACGCCAGCGACCTCCTGCGGGCCGATCAGCCCCATACCCGACAAGGTGTTCAGAAGGGTCTGCGAGCCCATCAGCGAGAGATTGAGCGTGCCATCCGTGAGCGGGCTACCGGGGCCGAACTGGCCCGGCTGGCTCCAATCGAAGGAAAACGCGCCCGACCCGGCGAGACGCGCGCCGACGGCAGACACCAGCAGCTCGCGCACATCGAGGGCGTCCGGCTCGACCGGCATTTCCGCGCTCATCATCATGTCGTCGGAAAAGAGCGACTGCAACACGCGGACCTGTGCGCCGAGATCCAGCACGATCGTTGCCGGATCCCGTGCGAGCGATCCCATGGGATCGAACATCATCCAGATCTCTTCGCCCATGACGACATCGCGGAGGGCGAACTTGACATCGGCGGGCACGGATTCATCCGTCGATCCCGTGGGCAAGGACACGTCTGTCTCCCATGCGCCGAGGCTGCCGGTGGCCTGTGGGAAAGGGATCTCGCTGCCCGAAGCGGCAAAGGCGATCCCTTCGTAGAGCACGGCGTATTCCACGCGGTCCGCGCCGAAATCAGCCGAACCGGTGCCGCCATCCATCGTGAGCGAGAGATCGAACGTGTCCGACCCGTCCTCGACGGAAATCGCCATCGTGATATCGGACGCGCTGCCCTCGCCCTGGGTCGAGCCGCCCGCGGCGAGCGCCTCGGGATCGCTCATCAGCATCATCATCATGCCGCCGGTGCTGGAGCTCGCCGAGACGATGTCGTTCATCACCATCGAAAGCGAGAATGTGCCGCCTTCTTCGGGATCGGTGCCCGCGAGATTGACCCGGAGGACATCTGTCGTGACGTTGCTGATGATCTGCTGCGTCTCACCGCCCGAGACGGTGTAGTCGCCCGCGATGTTCTCGCCCGTGAACGTGCCGTCCATCTCGAAGGGTTCCCCGTCTTCGGACACGCTGTCGATCGACACGGAGATCTGTTCTGCGCTGTAGGTGGCGTCGGTGCCGCCCTCTGGCCCTTCGGCCACCGTGTAGAGAAGATCGGGCGCCGAGAGCGTCAGCGCGGCCGTTGCCGTCGCGCCGTCGATGTCGGTTCCGGTTACCGTGACCGGGATCGTCTCCGACATCTGCACTTCGACGGTACCGCCGCCGGCATCCGACAGCACCACCTCTGCGATCGTGCCGGTCAGCGTGCCGTCTTCGTCCAGCTCGGCGGCGAACGCGACGTTGCTGAGAGTGAGCGTACCCCCGCGGGAGCTCTCGTCTCCCGCCGTGATGGTGATATCGCCTTCGGCTGCCTGGGCCTGCCACCGCTCCCAGACGTCCTCGGGCGTCAGGGCGAGGGCGGCCGTCGGGGCGTGGCAAAGCAAGGCGCTGGCGGCGACGCCGGCATAAAAAGCGGTCTTCATTGGAGTGATCCCGTTGTGCAGCTACCGGGCCAACTCTCCTCTTTCGCATGGGTCTGGTCAAGGGAGCGCGACGCCGGGTCAGTTGGCGCGGGCCGGAAGAGGATGCCCCTTGGTGCCCCCGCCCCGGCGCGGTATCACGGCGCGACGTATTGGATCTGGGTCACTGCAGGAGAGCCGAGGATGGCGGACGTGTCGGGAAAGGTTGTGATGATCACCGGGGCAAGCCGGGGGATCGGGGCCGAGGCCGCGCGCGCCTTTGCCGCCGCCGGAGCGCGGGTCGCGCTCCTGGCACGCAGCGAGGAGGCCATCGCCGACCTTGCCGGCGAGATCGGGGAGGCGGCCCTTGCCATCCCGTGCGACGTCTCCCGCAACTGGGAGATGGCGAAAGCCGTGGAAGCCACGCGCGACACGTTCGGCCAGCTCGACATCCTGATCGGCAATGCCGGCGTGATCGACCCGATCGGTCATCTGGGCGACCTTGACCCGGACGCCTGGGGCCAGTCCATCGACATCAACCTCAAGGGGGTTTTCCACGGCATGCACGCCGTCCTTCCCACGATGCTGGCTCAGGGGGGCGGAACGGTCATCACCGTGTCGTCCGGGGCGGCGAGCAACGCTGTCGAGGGCTGGTCGGCCTATTGCGCGGCCAAGGCGGGCGCGGCGATGCTGACGCGCATGCTGCACAAGGAGTATGGCACACGCGGGATCCGCGCGATGGGCCTGTCACCCGGCACCGTCGCCACCGAGATGCAGCGCGTGATCGCGGCGTCGGGCATCAACCCGGTGAGCCAGATCCCGTGGGAGGATCACATTCCGGCGGACTGGCCGGCGCGGGCGCTGGTGTGGATGTGCGGAGCGGGCGCCGACGCGCATGTCGGCGAGGAACTGTCGCTGCGCGATGAGGGGCTGCGCCGTACGATCGGTCTGATCCCATGATCCGGCTGGACCGCAACGGCCCCGTCTGGACGCTGACGCTCGACCGGCAGGACAAGGCCAACGCCCTGACCCGGGACATGCTCGCGCAGGTGCGGGATGCGGCGGCGGCGGCCGAGCAGGCCGATCTGGCCGCCCTGATCCTGACGGGCGCGGGCAAGGTCTTTTCAGCCGGGGCCGATATCGAGGCCGCGCGCGCGGGCCTTGCGACCGATGGAGTGTGGGAGGAGGCATCGTCGCGCATTGCCCGGCTGCCGTGCCTGACCATCGCAGCGCTGAACGGCACGCTCGCCGGGGGCGCCTTTGGCATCGCGCTGGCGTGCGACGTGCGGCTGGCCGTACCGGGGGCGAAGTTCTTCTACCCGGTTATGCGCATGGGGTTTCTGCCCCAACCCTCGGACCCGGCCCGGATGCGCGCCCTCATCGGCGCCGCCCGCACCAAGATGATCCTTGTCGCCGGTCAGAAGATTGACGCGGAAACGGCCCTGGCGTGGGGCCTGGTGGATCGGCTCGTAGCGCCGGAGGACCTTCGGGCCGAGGCGGAGGCCCTGACGGACGCGCCCGTTGCCGCGTCGCCCCACATTCGCCGCGCGGTCAAACGGCTGATCCCGGACTAGCGCGGCAGCGTTCCCGCCGGGGGGGCACGAGGCGCGGGCCGTGGCGCAGGAGAGCCGGGCGCGTGATGAAAGCACGCGTGGCCGGTGTCGCCGAGCACCGGTGTGCGATCGTCCGTCTGGCGGGCGGCCTTGGAGAGCCTGGAGAGGCGATCCCACCCGTGCGGGCGGGCGCAAGGCGTCAGATGGCGATGGGGCCGATACGGTTTCGCACCTCTCGGAGAACCGAGTAGATCGTCGAGACGCTGGTGCGGGCATTGCCGGGCGACGGAAGGTTCTCGATCCGCATCTCGACCCGTGCGGAGGGCGCGCGCACCTCGAAGGCATGGACGTTGCCCGGCGCGTCGGGATCGGCGACCAGCGTGACTTCTGTCTCCTCGAAACCGGCGCCCGCGAGCGCAAGGGTGGCCGCGACGTTGGCGTTCTTGGGATAGGCGCTCGCCGCCTCCCGCGCGGTGCCGCTGAAGATAACGTGCGGGCGGTCCACCATGTTGAGGTTGATGTTCTCTTCGGCGGCAGAGCCTGCCCACGCCGCAGGCGGCTTGATCCCGCGATAGGTCACCGACACGTCCTCGCCCAGCGCAAGGGCCGCGAGCACATCCACGCCGCCGATCGCACCCGCGGGGAGGATCATCCGCACGCCACCCGCCCCGGCTGCCGCGTGCAATTCGGCCTCCAGCGCACGGTCGGCAAGGGCGCCGACCGAGACGACGACGCACTCGACCCCGGCCCGCAGGAGCGGCACGACCGTGCCCGCGACAGCCTGATGCCCGGCGCATTCGATGGCGAAGTCAGGTGCGGCGGCCAGCAATTCGTCGGTGTTTTCGACAACATCGTAGGCCAGCCTGTCGCCGAGGGCCGCCCGCGCCGCATCCGTGCGCCCCGGGCGGGCAATCACCGTCAGCCGGGTCGGCCGCGGCGCTGCGGGCTCCGACATCAGCCGCATGAGCGATTGCGCGATGTTCCCATATCCGATTAGTGCAAGGTGCATTCCGCGTTTCCAAACCCGGGCCGTATTCCGGCCACAATTGAGCCACATTTGATCTTGGGGTACGGGGTGCGTCTGCGCGTGTCTACAAGCGGCGGTAGAAACGAACTGTTTATTACGGCCTTGGGCAACCTTCGGCCCCGTGCCACACGCGCCGTCGCCGCCGGGCAAATCGCCCCGACCGAAACTGTCCGATCAGGGAGGACACCCATGCCCATCATCAAGGTGACACTGATGGAAGGCTACGACGGCGCGACTGTCCAGCGCCTCGCCGCGCGCCTGACGGATGCCGTCCGCGCAACCATCGCCGCCCCGCCCGACGGGATCACGGTGGTCGCCGAGGAGGTCAAGCCGACGTCTTACATGCGGGGCGGAAAGGCCCGCACACCCGGGCCTGCGGTTGCGGGCGCGGCGGACGTGGCGCGCAGATATCTGGGCCTGATGGAGGCGCGGGATCTGGCGGGGGCACAGGCGCTTCTGGCTGACGGGTTCGAGATGGTGTTTCCCTCTGGCAAGCGCATGACCGCGCTCGAAGACCTGATCGCATGGAGCAAGACGCGCTATGCCCGCGTCGGCAAGACCTTCGAGGGATGGGACGAGGCCTTCGACGGCGATACCGCGATCGTCTGGGCGCGCGGCACGCTGGCGGGGGAATGGACGGACGGCACCGCGTTCTCCGGTATCCGTTTCGTCGACCGGTTCGAGGTGGTGGGCGGGAAGATCACGCGACAGGAGGTCTGGAACGATCTGGCAGAGGCTCGCGACCGGCCGTGAACGGGCCGGGTCAGCTCGGGAGGTTGCAGGACCGGCAAGGGTGTCGGCCCGCTCTTGGCGGGCCAGCGCCGGCCTCGCTTGGGGGCGGAGACGCCGATGCCGATCATCCGGCGGGGCGGGCTTTCCGCCGGTTTCGGTACAGCGGCGTCGCGATTGCCCGGGGTTTCGGAGTGGTCCGAGCCGATGCGCCCCATGCCCCGCCGCACGTTGCCTGACTTTCCGGCGCAAGCGCCCCGGCGTCGCGTGGGCGGCCCGGGCCGAGGCTAGGGCGCCAAGCGGTCGCCGAGTTCCTCGAAGTGGTCCGTGCCGAGCCGCTGCTTGATCTCGCCGAACCCGGCGAGAAGCTCCGGCGCGCCGGCGGGCTCGCCCGTTTCCTTCAGGTGGGCGAGGGCGGATTGCATCCCCTTCATCGCGGCGAGGATCGTCGTGACAGGGCACGAGACGCGCGCCGCCCCCATCTGCTGCAGCTCCGCGAAGCTGAAGGGCGGTGTGCGGCCGCCCTCGACCATGTTGATCGAGACCGGCGCTTCGATCTCCGACAGGACGCGGCGGACCTCTTCGCGGGTGTCGATCCCGTCGACGAAGATCAGGGTGGCACCCGCCTCGGCGTAGAGATTCCCGCGCCGGATCGCCTCATCGGCGCCGAGGGGTTGCAACGCGTCCGTCCGGGCGTTGATGACGAAATCGTCGTCCTGCCGGGCGTCGGCGGCGGCGCGGATCTTGCCGACCATCTCATCGGCCCCGATCACCCGCTTGCCGGAGAAGTGACCACAGCGCTTCGGCATCTCCTGATCCTCAAGGTTGATGCCCGCCGCCCCGGCGGCCTCGAATGCGCGCACGACGTGCCAGACGGTGGCGGCGTCGCCGAAGCCGGTGTCCCCATCGGCCATGACGGGGATGTCGACCGCGCCCGCGATCACGCGCGTGCGGTCCAGCATCTCGCGGAAGCCGAGGATACCGATGTCGGGCAGGCCGAGGTGGCTCGCGGCGATCCCGAAGCCGGAGCATTGCACGGCGTCGAACCCGGCGTCCGCGATCATCATGGCCGACAGCGCGTCGAATGCGCCGGGCATGACGAGCAAGGCGGGGGCTTCGATCAGCTCTTTCAGGCGGGTCGTCTTGCGCATGGGATCCGGTACTCTGACGCTTCGGGGTTGCCGCGCAGCCTGTCGCCTCTACTGTAAACTGTAAACAGGTGAGCGTGGTACTGCGCGGTGTCCGACCCCCAGCCCCCCAGCCTTCCGTTCGCCGCCGCGGACAGGGCGCCCTATTCGCCGTTCCCGGAGCGCCCGGCGCTGCACTGGCCGAACGGCGCCCGGATCACGGTGTGGGTCGTGCCGAACGTCGAACACTACGAATACCTGCCGAACCCGGTGCGCGTGCGCGATCCGTGGCCGCGCTGCCCGCATCCGGACGTGATCGGATACGGCACGCGGGATTACGGCAATCGCGTGGGCCTGTGGCGGATGTTCGACCTCTTCGACAGGCTGGAGCTGCGGGCGACCGTCTCGCTCTCGATGGCAAACTGGGTCCATTACCCCGAGATCTTTCGCGAGATGGAGGCGCGGCGTTGGTCGATCCTGTGCCACGGGATGTACAACACGCGCTACCATTGGAACATGTCCGAGGCGGAGGAGCGCGCGGCGATTGCCGAATGCGTCGACCTCTACGGCGAGCTGACGGGGCGGCAGATCCGGGGCTGGTTCTCGCCCGCGGCGTCCTACACTCTGAACACGCCTGACCTGATCGCCGAGGCGGGCATCACCTACTACACCGACTGGCACCACGACGATCAGCCGACCCCTTTGCGGGTGCGGTCGGGGGAATTGGTGTCGGTGCCCTACACGATGGATCTGAACGACTCGATCCTGCACCGCCAGCAATACGAGGGTGCGGAGTTTGCCCAGATGATCCGCGACGCGTTCGACACGCTCTATGCGGAGGGCGGGCAGGTGCTGTGCATCGCGCTGCATCCCTACATGATGGGTCAGCCGCACCGGATCAGGCATCTGGCGGCGGCTTTGGAGTACGTGCTGGGGCACGAGGGCGTCTGGGCCGCGACGGGGGAAGAGATCGCGGATTGGTATCTTGCCGAGTGTCGGGAGCATATCGATTGGCACCGGAGGCTGGAGACATGACAGAGCCCGCCCCCGGCATGGATCATGCGCTCTATGGCTTCGAGCCCCTGCCGGACCGGGAGCAGATCGCGTGGCCGGGCGGCGCGCGATTGGCGGTCTGCGTCCTGCTGCACCTCGAGTACTGGGAGCTGGAGCCGCCCGAGGACGCGCGGCGCGACACGCGCTTTTCGGGCGAGTACGGCTCTTACTTTCCCGAGTACCGGACTTTCACCCAGCGTGAATACGGGCAGCGGCAGGGCCTTTGGCGGGTTCTGGACGCGCTGACGGGGCGGGGGCTGAAGATCACCGTCGCCGCCAACGCGATGGCGCTGGAGCGCTATCCGCAGGCTGTCGCCGCGCTGGAGGCGCGCGGGGTCGAGTGGGTTGCCCATGGCGAGGCGCAGACGCGGATGCTGACCTCCGCAATGTCCGAAGCCGAGGAGCGCGAGAGCATCGCGCGGACGGGTGCTACCTTCGAGCGCGTGCTTGGCCTGCGACCCAAGGGATGGCTCGGGCCGGACAGCGCCGAGAGCCCGCGCACGCCGCAGCTGCTGGCGGAGGCCGGGTACGCCTACCTGCTCGACTGGCCGAACGACGACGCGCCCTACCGGATGCGCACCGAGCCGCCGCTGGTTTCGGTGCCCAACCAGATGGAGTGGGACGATGTGACGGCGCTGTGGCTGCGCCGGGTGCCCACACCGCGCTACCCCGACCTGATCGGCGAGGCCGCGGCGGGGCTGGCGGCGGAAGGGGGGCGCAGCTTCGTGCTGTCGCTGCATCCGTGGGTGATCGGCCAGCCCCACCGCATCGCGTACCTGCGGGCCGCGCTCGACCGGCTGACGGCGCTGGAGGGGCTGTGGCCCGCCCATGCCGGGGAGATCGCGGCGCAGTGTCCCCCGGCACGGGCGCGCTGAGCAATGCGGCTGGGGGAGCTTGCGAGGATCGTCCGCTCGAAGAACGCCGGGCCCACACGACTGACGATCGACGTCCTCTTTGCCAACGACGCGGATTATGCCCGGGGCGCGGTGGCGCTCACGGCGGAGGCCGTCGCGATGCGCTACGGTCGGGCGGCCGATGCCGTGGTGGTGAGCACGGTGCCCGAGGCGCTCGCGATCAAGGTGGTGATGCCGCGCGCCCGGCCAGCGGGCGGCCCGTTTGACCGGGATGTCTACGGCGCGCAGCAACACGGGCCCCTACTCGATCTCGCGGTATGAGCGCCTTTGCCCGCCTTCGCGCCAGCCACCCCGGCCCCGCCGCGCCGCTGCGCGTTCTCGCGGCGTCAGGTCAGCTCGGCTTCGGTATCCCCGAGCGCGCGCTGCAGGAAGGGATCGCGCGCGCGCCCCATGTGATCGCCGCCGATATGGGTTCGCTCGATCCCGGCCCGGCCTACTTGGGATCTGGCAGGATGGCGGCCTCGCCCGCGCTGGTTCGGCGCGACATGCGGCTGATCCTGGAAGGCGCGCGGGCCTGCGACGCGCCGCTCCTGATCGGAAGCGCAGGAACGGCGGGGGCCGCCCCCCACGTCGCCGCCACAGAGGCGCTGCTGCGTGAGGTCGCCCGCGCGCTCGGCCTGTCGCTGCGCCTCGCGACCATCGCCGCCGATATCGCGCCCGACATGATCCGCAGCAGCCGCCTGACCCCGCTCGGCCCGATCAACGCCGACGTGGAGGGCTCCGCCCATATCGTTGCGCAGATGGGGATGCGCGCGGTGCTGCGGGCGCTGGAGGGCGGAGCGGACGTGGTGCTTGCCGGACGGGCCTGCGACACGGCTCCCTTCGCGGCTGTTCCGGTGGCGCTCGGCTTTGCCAAGGGCCCGGCGATGCACATGGCCAAGATCCTCGAATGCACCTCGCTCGCCTGCTCCCCCGGCGGGCGGGACGCGATGCTCGCCACGCTGGAGGGGGATGCCGTCACGTTCGAGAGCATGCACCCCGACCGCGCCGCGACGCCGCTTTCGGTGGCGGCCCACGCGCTTTACGAACAGGCCGACCCGCACCGCATCGACGAGCCCGAGGGCTGGGCGGATCTGAGCGCCGCGCGCTACGAAGCGCTGGATGCGCGGCGCTGCCGGGTGACGGGCACGCGCTGGAACGCGGCCGGGACCCTGCGCGTGAAGATCGAGGGGGCGGGCCGCGTCGGTCACCGCGCCGTGCTGCTCTCGGCCGTCGCCGATCCGACCTTCATCGCGCAATCCGGGGCCCTGCTCGCGGGCGTCGCGGACGCGGTGGCCGCGCTCGTCCCGCGTGATCCGGCGGCCCCCTGGCAACTCGCGTTTCGCCGCTACGGCATCGATGGTGTCACCGATTGGCCAGCGCCGCCGGATCCGCTGCCGCGCGAGCTTTTCCTCCTGGGCGAGGTCCTCGCGGCAGATGCCGAGACCGCCCGCACCGTCGCCGCCGCGGCGCGCCAGCACCTGCTGCATCTCGGCTTCGAGGGGCGGCAGGCCACGGCGGGGAACCTCGCGTTCCCGATTGCGCCGCCCGAGCTCGATGCCGGGCCGGCCTACGCCTTTACCCTGCACCATCTCATGGAGGTGCCGAGCCTCCATGCGCTCGACGCCCTCTTCCCCGTCACGTATCACGAGCTATAGCCAAGGGAGCCCGCCCATGACCGATACCCCCGCAGTTACCCCCGCAGTCGGCGACTACGTTCAGGAATTCACGACGGATCGCCCTGTCGAGCCGGGGCGCGCCGCGCTCGTCATCATCGACATGCAATACGCCACCGGACACCCGACAGGCGCCCTTGCGCGCAAGATGGCCGCGGAGGGCTCCACCATCACGGAATGGCGCTTTGACCGGATCGAAAAGATGGTGATCCCCAACACGCAGCGCCTGATTGCGGCGATGCGGGCCTGTGGCGGGCGGGTGATCTACGTCACCATCGGCGCCGGGCAGCCCGATTTCTCGGATGCGCCGGTGCATATGCGCAAGCTCTTCCAATCCATGGGCAACCATGTCGGCGGGCGGGAGCACGAGATCATCGCTGAGCTGGCGCCCGAACCGGGGGACCCGATCGTCCGCAAGACGACGATCGGGGCCTTCGCCTCGACCGGGATCGACCATCTGCTCCGGACGCTCGACCGCGAGCACCTGTTCCTCGTCGGGGTGTCGACCAACATGTGCGTGGAAACCACGGCACGCGAGGCCGCCGACCGGGGCTATGCCGTCACGCTGGTGGAGGACGCCTGCGCCACGACCCACCGGGAGCTGCACGAGGGCACCCTGCGCAACTTCGGCCGGTTCTTCGGAAAGGTCCGGCCCACGGAGGACGTCCTGGCCGCGCTGGAGCCGGGAACGGTGAGCATGCAGGTGGCGGAGTGAGGTAAGGGCGGCGGTACGCGGTCGCTGGGGCTTTGACCCCTTTGGAGCCTGCGTTCATCTAGGCGTCAGCCGGTTCGCGCCTTGGCTGGCTTGCAGCGCTTTTGGGCTGTGTCCTACTCTGTCCGGCCGCTGCGGAATCACCACCTCAGCCTGCCGATCCGGGGGGAGCCGCGCCCTGTGTCACCGCTTGCGATACGCCTCGGCCAATCTCTCCGGTGACACGCCTGCGCGGTACCGAAGTAGCGTCCGGAGATTGCGTGAGCCGCGTCTGATCCATCCTTCTTCGAGGTAGCGTGCGGCGCTGGTCCGGGCGACGGCGGGCAGCAGGCGCGGCGGCTCCGGGAGGGCGCGCACCAGCGCCACGTCTTCCATCAGGGGAATGTCCGGGTAGCCGCCCGCGCGGGTGTAGAGCGTTTGCGGGATCAGGAGGCCCTGATCGCCGTAGGGCAGGCCGAAGAGACGCGTGCGCAGGTTGGCCCACCCGGCTGTCCACCGGGCGCCGAGGCCGGTGGCGCGGAACGCCAGCTCGAAGCAATGCGCCCGCTCACCCGCGCGTAGCGCCGGTTGCACTGCCGCCGCCCAGCCCGGCGAGAGGTGGGTATCGGCGTGCAGGATCAGAAGCCATTCCCCGCACGCCTCGGCACACCCGCGCCGGAGCTGCCCGCCGCGCCCGGCCTGCCCTGCCACCCAGCGCGCACCGGCATCTTCCGCGAGACGCAACGTGGCGTCGTCCGAGCCGCCATCGGTGATGATGAGCTCTCTGATCAGACCGGCGGAGACGCCGTCCATCAGCGACCCGAGGGTTTCGGGCAGGGCCTCGGCGGCGTTCAGGGTTGGGATGACGACGCTGATCGGCGCGGGCACCGGCTTGTCCTCTTCACTTCATAGGCATGCGCCACCCCTCCCCGCGCCGCAATCCGCGGGCTTTGCGGCGCAGAGGTGGCTTTCATCACCCCGTCCTCGCGCCTATATCGCTCGAACACAAGGAGGCGACAGCATGCATGGCGAGCGGCACGACAACCGGACCATTCTGGCTATCGGCGGGGAGGAACGCGTGTCGTTCCTGCAAGGGCTCGTGTCCAACGACGTCGCCGCTGTCGCGGAGGGGATCGTCTATGCCGCCCTCCTGACCCCGCAGGGCAAGTACCTGTCGGATTTCTTCCTCGTCGACGACGGCGCGCGCATTCTGTTGGACGTCGCGACGGAACAGGCGCCCGACCTCGCCAAGCGGCTCAAGATGTACAAGCTGCGCGCGAACGTGACGATCGAGGAAACCGGGCTCTGCGCCCTGCGCGGGCTTGGCCCGGTGCCGGAGGGGGGCTGGCCCGATCCGCGCCACCCGGCGCTTGGCTGGCGCTGCTACGTCGAAGACGATGGCAGCGATGCCGCGCCCGGCACCACGGATTGGGACGCGATCCGGGTGGCCCATTGCGTGCCTGAGACAGGCATCGAGCTGATCCCCAACGAGACGTATATCCTCGAAGCCGGGTTCGAGAAACTGAGCGGCGTGGACTTCCGGAAGGGGTGCTATGTCGGCCAGGAAGTGACCGCGCGGATGAAGCACAAGACGGCGCTGCGCAAAGGGTTTGCGCGGGTCGACATTTCGGGGGACGCGCCGCCCCCCGGGACCGAGATCCTGCGCGACGGCAAGAGCGTGGGCACGCTTTACACCGCGTCCGGTGCGCAGGCGATCGCCTTTCTGCGCTTTGACCGGGCCGGCGATGGGATGGAGGCCGCTGACGCCTCGGTCTCTTGGGCCCCCGACCCGGCGGCATAACACCGCCATTCTCGCGCGGGTGTCAGGCGCGCTCGGAATACTCCATCGTCTCGGTGTTGACGATGATGTTCTCATCCTGCCCGACGAAGGGTGGCACCATGACCTTCATGCCGTTGTCCAGCACCGCCGGTTTGAAGGAATTCGCCGCTGTCTGCCCTTTGACCACGGGCTCGGTCTCGACGACCTTGCAGGTGACCTTCTGCGGCAGCGTCGCGCTCAACGCCTCGCTGTCGTAGTATTCGATCTGGATGGTCATGCCGTCCTGCAGGAAGGGACGTCGCTCGCCGAGGATCTCCGACGGCAGTTCGATCTGCTCGTAGGTTTCGGCGTCCATGAAGACCAGCATGCCGTCGCTCTCGTAGAGAAACTGCTGGTCTTTCTGTTCGAGCCGGACGCGCTCGACCTTGTCGGCGGAGCGGAAGCGTTCGTTGAGCTTCGATCCGTTGCGCAGGTTGCGGAGTTCGACCTGTGCGAAAGCCCCGCCCTTGCCGGGTTTCACGTGATCGACCTTGACCGCGGCCCAGAGGCCGTCGTTGTGCTCCAGCACGTTGCCGGGGCGTATTTCATTGCCGTTGATCTTGGGCATCGTGCGCGCCTTACCATATGAGAAGTGTTGCGGGCCTATAGCGCGCTGTTCGGATGGTCACAAGAAATCAGCGCTCCGGTGCCGTGGCAGCGGTGGCTATCTGGGGGCTCCGACCTAGCTATGCGTGGGGTGCATAGAAGACATGCGTTCGGCGACGTACCGAATCGCCACAAAATTGTCGTAGTTAGCCCAACACGGAAAAGGCAAGAGCAAGAATAAGGACCGAAGAATGACTCAATTCGTTGACGGAACGGCGTTCAATCATGAACAGGGACAGCGCGCACGCAAGCTCTTTGCAGCTGTTGTGCTGGCAGCGCTGGATGACGCCATTGCCGACGACAAGAAGTATGGCAACGGGCCGGATCAGATCGCACGGTGGGCACGCTCCCGCGACGGGCGCGAAGTGCTGAGCTGCGCAGGTATCGATCCGAATGAGCGCGTTGTCTCCGGGCTGATGGAGTTTGTCTCCAAAGGTGTCCGGACGTCTGTCGCACTCTCGCGCGAAGAGAGCGAGCGCCGCCAGGCGGCCGAGCAGGCTGAAGCCGCCTAGGGCCAGACCAACCCGACGCTCTACGAAGAAGGCGCTCGCGATGCGGGCGCTTTTTTCTGGGCTGGGGTTGTCGAGTGGTTGCATTGCGATCAGCGGCACGAGCGATGCGTCTCTGCTCTGTAGGCAAGGCGTTGCGTCGGTGCTTCTGAGCGCGCAATTGGCTGGGAGCACGCGCATGGCGCGGCGCGCGCTCTGCGTGGCTTAACGCTGCTCGGCGTGAGAAAGATCGTGGTCTCTTGGTCGCGGCGCCACCGCTGACCTTGGTGTCAAAGCTGTCTCTGATCGTTGGCACGGTGTGGGAAGCTGCATCGGCGTCGGGGGCCTGCAGCAGTCGGACCAGACCCTGAGCGCGGCGCACATGTCCGGCGAGTTTGCAGGGCGTGTCGCGCGTTCGGAGGGGCTAGGGCTGGACGTCTTTGGCCAGGGCCGCGAGCTCGCGCGCAACCTCGCGGCGGATGAGCAAGCGGATGTTGTTGCTCACACGCTCGCCAAGAGCGCCTTGGAGTTCCTTGTGCACGACCTCACTGATCAGTGCACGCAGCGCCTCCTCGTCCAGCGCGGGCGCGTCTTCGCCAAACACGTTCAACACCGAACCATCGCTCTGGCTGCGCATGTCTTCAGACACGGCGGCGATTTCCTGCTTGGCCTCGGTCACCGTCGCAGGCACCGTTTCTTCGAGGATCGGCGCGTCGGACGCCGGAGGCTCAGGTGCGGCTTGCTCTGCAGCCGACACCGGGTGGGCCAGATCCTCATCTTCGGCGTCGGGCAGGAAATCGACCTCCGGCCCATCGTCCGCCACATCGCTGATCGACCCGTCCTCTACCGACGCCGCGACCTCGCCCGCACTCTCGGGATCTGAACGCGCCTCCGGATCTGCAGCGGTGGGGGCGTCAGGAGAGTCGACCTCCACGTAGGGCGTGTCAGCCGGGGGGGCATCCACCTCCTCAGTGGCGACCTCTGTGGCCACCTCAAGCGGTGCTTCGTCTTTGACGTCAGCCAATCCCTCGTCGCCATCAAGCGGCTCAGGCTCGCTCAGGGTGAGCGTGGCGGCGTCATCGGTCTCTTGCGGGTCGGCTGCGGTGTCATCCGCGCCCAGATCGCCATCTTCCTGAGTAACTGGCTCCGGGCCGCCCCTTGCACTCTCAATGGCAAACCCCGGAGAAATCAGCGGGCCGCTGGACGCGGACGGCGCCCCCTCCGAAGATGGAAGAGCGTCGCCTTCGCCGTCGGTAGCGACGTTCAGGTGCAGCGTGCGACCTCGCGGCGCATCAGACGCCGCGGCGTCGTCCGCTACCGGAGCCGGATCTGCCGGGGCCGGATCTGCCGGGCCGAGGTCTGAGAGTGGCACATGGCGCACGGGATCGTCCCGCCGCGCGCCCGCGAAGCCAAAGCCGCTGCGCCGTGTTTCCGGGGCGGGCTGATCCTGCCCGGCCTCCGCCGCGCGGCGCGCGATCAGGGTATCGGACAGAAACGGTGATTTTCTCTGCTCTGCGTCATTCCCGAAGTCGACGTACGGCTCCGCCGAAGTGCTCTCGGGCTCCGCACTTTCGAGATGCGGCTCGCCCGCGAGATCATCCTGAGGGTCGTCCACCATCGCGTCAGACAGATCGGCACTCGCCTCGTCGCTTTCCGCTGCGGACTGCTCCCAATCGGGCGCGGCCTCCTCGACGGTTTCGACCTCACCCGGATCAAGCGCGTCAATCGCGTCCTCCGGGGTGTCCTTCAGGCTTTCAGGCACGTCCGGGTCCGCCGCGGTATCGCTGTCGGCGGCCGCATCATCGTCCCATGCGCGACGCGCGGCCTCTGGATCCTCTTCCCCCTTCACGAGGAGCGACGGGGTGAGGACGAGCGCATCGTCCTGCGGTGGCTGATCCTCGGAGGTCGCCTGCGGTGCATCAGGTGTGGCTGGGCGCTCTTCCGACTGCGGATCCCCGGCAACGAGGCGGCGAATGGACGAGAGGACATCCTCGATCTCGGCAGGTCTGGCGTGGTCGGACATCTAGCTTCCTTGCTCTGCATTCTCGTCACAGCCCGCGTATGCGCACCGGGCGAAGGGCTCAAGCCCCTGCCCCGGATTTGCCTACGCTCGCGAACGAGTTACTCCCTGCCGAGCCGCCGCAACACACTGTCCAACGCCTGTCCCTGCGGGCTCAGACGCGCGGGTGCCTTGTTGACGGCATTGAAATAGGCAGAAGGATCGTAGGTGGGTACCCCAAGGTTCAGGTGCTCAACTGTCAACAGACCCATCGCAGACAAAAGTGAATAAATCGCTACATAGAGTTGGGCGTTTGCGTCGATCCGGGCGGCCCTTGCATCAAGCAGATCCTGCTCGGCGTCGAGCACATCGAGGGTCGTCCGCGCCCCCAGCCGGGCCTCCTCGCGGATGCCTTCAAAGGCGATCTCGGCCGCGCGCACCTGTTCTTCAGTCGCGGCGATCTGGGAGCGGAACACGCGGATCTGGGAATACGCGTTGGCAACAGCCTCGCTGACGTTCAGCGTCGTCTGGTGCAGAGCGGCACGCGCCTGATCACGCTGGGCGATGGCCCGCCGCTCCAGCGCCGCAAGCCGCCCACCACTGTAGATTGGCTGACGGAAATCGAGGCCCAGCGAGGTCTGATCCGTGCCCTGGCTCGTAAACTGTGTCCGTGCGGTGGCCGAAAGAGTTGGGCCGTAGGCACGCGCCGCAAGGTCGACGCTGATATCCGTAACGGACACGTCTCGCTGCGACTGACGGATCGCAGGATGTCGCCGAACGGCAATTTCGATAGCATCTTCAAGGACATCCGGCGTTTCCGGCACGCTCGGTGGCGTGCTCAGATTGCCCGGGTAGCGCCCCACCGCGACGCGATAGGCCTCCCGGGAGGCGTTGAGGTTGCCGCGTGCGGCCGCCAACTGGCTACGGGATTGCGCCAGCCGGCTTTCAGCCAGCGCGACGTCTGTCCGCGTGACTTCACCAACTTCGAACCTGTCCTGAGCGGCCTGAAGTTCTTCCTGGATCAGGCGGAGGTTGTTCTGCCCGAGATCCACAAACGCGAGCGCGCTCAACACCCCGGCATAGGCCCGGACGGCGCTGAACAGCACGTCCTGCTCAACGCTGACAAGCGCTTCGCGCGTCGCCAGCACCGTTTCCTTGGCAAGCTCGGTCTGCAGCCCGCGCTGGCCGGCATCGATGATCACCATCTGAGCCACGAGCGCGTAAGTTGACGACCAGGCGTTGAGACCGTTGGCCGAGAGCGAATTGCCGAAGCCATCGGTCGTTTGGTAGCTGTAGGACGCCAGAAAATCGACAGTGGGGCGGAGTGCGGCCACGGCGCGGGCGACGTCTTCGTCGGCGGCGCGAAGCACGGCACGGTTCTGTTCCAGCAAATTGGAATTCTGGTAGGCTGAAATCAGCGCATCGGTCAGGCTCTCGGCGCTCGCGGCCACGGGGCTCATGGCCATGCCGAGGACAAGCGCAAGGCGACGCAGACCACGCGCCCTGGTGGATCTCTCCATAGTCACCTCAATCTCCCCTGCTCTGGGATCATTTTTGGCAACAATAGCAGCCAGCGCCTGCGCTGGACAGGAGTTTCGTCAGAGCGCGAATGCGGGGTCGGAAGTGAAGCCATTCAGCACCGGCGCCGTCGCGTTGAACGCGAAGCGCCACGAAATCCTGCCGTCGAGCTTGCGCCCGATGCGGACAATGCCCAACGGACCCTCCATGAAGATCACGGCGATGCGCCCGCCTTCGCTGAGTTGCGCGCCAATCGCATCCGGCAACACTTCGATGCCGCCCTGGATCAGGATCACATCGTAAGGCCCGTGCTTTGCTGCGCCCTCGGCCAGATCGGCCTCGACAACGACGGCATTGTCGACCCCCTCCGCCGCGAGGATCTGTTCGGCGTCGCGCACCATACCGGCGCTGTCCTCGATCGCGACGACGGCCTCCGCGAGCTGCGCGGCGACCGCTGTCGAGTACCCAAGCCCGCAGGCAATATCGAGAACAGCCTCTGTCGGCTGGATATCGACCGCATCGAGGATCTTGGCGATTGTCCGGGGCTCGAGCGCCATGCGCCCTTCGCCCACGGGGATATTCTCACCTGCGTAGGCGGCCTCGCGCTGGGCCTCCGGAACGAAGCGCTCACGGGGCACCGAGAGCATTGCTTCGATCACGTTGAACTTGGTGACGTCCGATGGTCGCACCTGCGTGTCGACCATCATCCTGCGCCTGTCCTCGAAGCTGATCATGCCGTCCTCGTGCGTAGCGTGTCCGCTTCGGACTGGCACAGAGTGCGCGCCTTGACAACGGGCGCACTGCCGCATGCACGCATCCGAGGGCGGCTATTCCTCGCGCATCGACGTTGCGATGGCATCGGCAAGCGGGGACACGAGGTAGTACATGACGCTCCGCTCTCCCGTGGCGATGACCACGTCCACGGGCATCCCCGCGGAGATCCCCTCGCGCACGTTGTCGGGCATGTCTTCATCCTCGACGACGATGCGGGCGAGGAAGTAGGGCGGTGTGTTGTCCCCCGACGAGATCACGTCGTTGGAGAGCGTGCGCACCGTTCCGAGCACGATGGGCGTGAGCTGTGCGTCGAAGGACGCAAAGCGCACCTCGGTCTTCATCCCGGTCGTGAGGCTGTCCACATCCGTGGGAGAAACCTGGGCGTTGATGATGAGGTCCTCATCCTGGGGAACGACCTCCATCAGCACGTCACGCGGACCGATCACCGATCCAACCGTGTGCACGCGCAGGTTCTGCACGGTGCCGGAGGACGGGGCGCGGAGCTCTGTCCGCTCCAGGGTATCCATTGCGACGCGCTCGCGCTCGCTCAGCTCGGTGAGCTGGTCGGTCACATCGTTGAGCTCGATGCTGGCGCGCTCTGCGTGTTCCTGCCGGATCTGCAGCAGCGACAGCTCCGTTTCACCAATCGATGCCTCGGTCTGTGCAATGGTGGAGATGATCTCGCCCAACTGAGCTTCGATCTGGATCAGCCCGTCTTCCAGATCGTTGAGGCGGTTGCCCTCAACGAAGCCGCGCTCTTCACCATCGCGCAGCCGTGCGATGAGGTCCGAGCGGAGCGTCTGCCGCCGTTCGAGCGCATCCTGCTGCAACTGCAGCCCTTCGATCTGGCGCTGAAGCGCCGAGATTCTGCTTTGAAGGATGTCCGCGCGGGACGACAGGATGGACTGGCGATCGCGGAAGATGTTGCGCTGGACGAGCATGGCGTGGGCCACCTCGGACTCGTCGCTGGAGAGAAGCTCCTCGGGGAACGTGATCGTCTCGGCAAAGCTCCGCTCCGCCTCCAGCCGCGCCTCTGTCGCAAGGGCAACGAGACGGCGCTGCGAGAGCACCTCGAGATTGGATTCGGCCTGCAGCGAGTTCAACGTGATCAGGACGTCGCCCTCTTCCACGAAATCGGCCTCGCGGACATGGATCTGCCGCACGATCCCGCCTTCGAGATGCTGGACGACCTGCCGGTTGTTTTCCAGCGAAACGGTGCCGCTGGCGATGACGGCGCTGGCGATCCTCGCCGTTGCCGCCCAGCCGCCGATCACCCCGAACATCAGGATGATCACGACGTACCCCGCGATCACGTAGGGCCGTGGAGAGGACTTCGTTGTACGGGCTTTGGAGGACGCGGACGCCATTCTATTCCTGATCCTTGTCACCGGACGTGAACCCGCTGTGCGGCGGACGCCGGCGCGTCCGCCTTGCGCGGGATTACTTGTCTGCTGCCTTGACCGCCGTCAGCGGCGTCGGCTGCGTGCCGCCGCCAGAGGCTGCAACGGCCTTCTTGCGCTGCGCGGCGCGCTCGGCCGCTTCCTGGTAGAGCGAGTCCGTGGGACCGAACTTCTGCACCATGCCGTCCTTGAGGACGAGGGTCTTGTTGCAGAGCTGCAGAAGGTTTGCCTTGTGCGTCACCACCACAACCGTCTTGCCAAGTGTCTTGAGCTGTTTGAGACAGGCGATGAGACCCTCTTCGCCGTCATTGTCGAGCGACGAGTTCGGTTCGTCGAGCACGATGAGCGCAGGCAGGCCATAGACGGCGCGTGCCAGCCCGACCCTCTGGCGCTGCCCGCCGGACAGCGAAGCACCCGCGTCGCCAACAGGTGTTTCGTACCCGTTGCGCAGCCCCTGGATCATCTGGTGGGCACCGGCCAACGTGGCGGCGGCAACGATGTCCGTATCCCGCGCGTTGGGATCGAAACGGGCGATGTTCTCGGCGACGGTTCCGGAGAAGAGCTTGATGTCCTGCGCGAGGTATCCCATCGCGTTGCCAAGCTGCACCGGATCCCAGTGCCGCAACTCCGTGCCATCGAGACGGACGGCACCGACAGAGGCCGAGCTTGCACCGGCCAGGTGGCGCACGAGGGTCGATTTCCCCGAGCCGGAGGGGCCGACGATCGCAAGCGCGTCGCCCTTGTTGATCTCGAAGTTGATACCACGCAGCACCGTGTCGCGCGTATCCGAATGCACCGCCGTCAGGCTCTCGACCCGGAGGTCGCCCTTGGGCCGGGGCAGCGCTGTACGATCTTCTTCTTCGGGGATGCTTTCGAACAAGGCCTTGAGACGTCCGGCCGATTGCCGGGCACCGACGAAACCCTTCCAGTTGCCCACGGCCTGTTCGACAGGAGCAAGCGCCCGGCCCATCACGATGGAGGCCGCGATCATGATTCCCGCAGAGATATGCTGGTGCATCGCGAGATACGCACCCACACCAAGGATCCCCACCTGAAGCGACATGCGGACGAATTTCGACGTCGCGACAATGGCGCCGGCGCGGTCACTCGCGCGGGACTGACCGTCGAGCATGTTGTCTCGCTGGGCCAGCCAGCGATCCGCCAGACGATCCTCCATGCCCATGGCGCGGATGACTTCGGCGTTCTGAAGCGTCGTGCCCGCAAAGTGCGCGGCCTGGTTGCCCGCATTGCTGGCGTCCTGCAGCGCATTGCGGGTGAGCAACTCGTTGGCGATCGCGAGGATGAAGATGATGACGGCGCCGACGGTCGCAACGACCCCGAGCCAGAAATGGAAGGCGAAGCAGAGCGCGAGGAAGATCGGCACCCACGGCGCATCGAAGAACGACAGGATACCCGGGCCGGTCAGGAAATCGCGCACCCGATCGGCATCCGACAGCGCATTGCGGCCAGAGGCATTCGGATTGAGCATCTGCATCTTGACGACGCGGGAGAACAGCGGGCTTGCGATGATCTCGTCGAACTGCATTCCAGCCCGCACAAGCATCCGCGACCGCAGAAATTCGAGCATGCCGTAGATCACCAGCAAACCGATGGCGATCGCTGAAATCATAACGAGCGTGTTCTCGTTCCGGCTGGAAAGAACCCGATCGTAGATCTGCAGCATGTAGAGCGGACCGACGAACATCAGCAAATTCGTGAAAAAGCTGAAAAACAGCGTCGTCAGGATAATTCCGCGGAACCGGCCATATGCCTGTTTGAGAGCAGACGGTGCCGCCATGGCCTGCGTCCTTCCATATTCGGGCCGCCGGTGTTCCGCGTGCCCATACCTGTACCGTTTTATAGTGACGCCATAGCCGAATAGGCTGCCGGATGCAATTCCGGCCGCCCCCTATGCGTCGACAATCTTTATCAGAAGCGGCCATTTGCCCACGTTCGGCAACCGGCCAGCAAAGGACGCCCTGCACGACGCTGGCGTGGCTTAGCCGTCCTTGGGGATCGCCTGCATCAGAGCCTGGAGGTACGAGGACCGTGCGGTGCGGACCAATGCCATCTCGGCGGACAGCTCCTGCAGCCGCGTATCGCAGTAGGTCACGTTCTTCACTTGCGCCTGCGCTTCCTTCGAAAGCGTGTCCATGTCGTACTTCTTGTCTTCGATCGTCACGGTGGGCATGCGGATTTCCCCTTGTTGCTCGGCTAACCTCGCGCCTCGTGTAGCGTCCGATACAAGGGGATGCAAAGCGAAAAGCCCCCGCAAACGCGGGGGCTTTCCATGTGTTGGTGTCGCTGATCGAGAGATCAGGAGAGGAAGAAGTTGTCCTCGCCGAGCGATTCCCAATCGGTACCGATCAGGTTGATGCTGCCGACGACCGTTGCGTCTGCATCGGAACCGCCACCGTTACCTTCGAGATAGACGAGGGTACCGATGTTGTTCTCAGCCGACGTGTCAACGACGATGGCGAACGCCTGCTCGTTGGATGCGAGGCCGCTGTAGGCATCCTCTGCATCTGCAACCGTGACGTCGTACCACAGAGCGATCGAGTCGTCGTCGCCCGCGGACGAGGTCAGACCGATGTACTCATCCCAGTCGCCGTCGCTGCCGAAGGCGGTGATGCGGATGACATCGTCGATTGCATCGGTGCCGGTAACGCTGGCGCCGGAGCTGGTTCCGGTCGTGTCGAAGTGGAACACGGTATCGTCACCAGTGTCGGTGCCCACGAAGATCGTCTGCTCCGCGCTCATCTCGAGCGGAGAAGCCGTTCCGGCGGCGAAGAGTGCCTGGCTGGAGGACATGACGATCGTGTCGTCACCGGCGTTACCGATGATGTTGCTGTTCGTCAGGGCCGTGGACTCGGAACCGAAGTTCTGGAAGTCGTTGACGATGTGATCGTAGGAACCAACGCTCGGATTGCCCGTTTCGGCGCGCTCTTCGAGCTCGACCGAGAGGTCATCCACGGTGTAGTCGCCGTCGATCTTCGTCCACACCAGCAGAGACTGGCCCGGACCGTCCTGAACTTCGAGAACGTCGTTCAGCACATCGTCGTTGATGATGGCATCTTTGATCGCCTGGTTGATGATCGCATCATCAAGGCGGTCGCCTTCATCAATATCCAGCTCGACCTCGGCGTAGTATGCGAGATCGTCGTCGGCACCGTCGAGGTTGAACTCGATGGTCACCCACCAGTCACGATCGCCGATGCTGCTCGACCCGGTGAAGTGCAGGTCGTTGGTGGCACCCTGGATGTCCGCGACGAAGCCCGGAACCGGATCTGCATCCGATGCGCGACCATTGTCGTCGTTGAACGTCCAGATTGCGCCGATGGCATAGTCGATCTGGTAGTGATCGCCACGGATGTTGTCCGTGATGTCATCTTGTGCAGTCACCGGGCGTGCGATCACCTGGTTGAGGAGACCGTCGGGCAGGTTGAACGGCGTTCCGAGCCAGTTGATGCCGGAGTTGTCGGCGTAGATGGCGTCGTCACCGGTGCCGGCGTCGATGCGGTAGTCACCGTAGCCGTAGGTCCAGATCGCGTCGTCACCGTTGTTGCCGTTGACCGAGAACGTCGAGGTATCTTCACCTGCATGGTTCTCGTACCAATCCGGAACGAAGTCGAAGTCAGCGTCGACAGCTTCGTCACCAACGCCGGAGAGGATGTCTGCGACATCACCGAAGCCATGCGACATGCCGAACCAATCCTGGCCCTGCTGATCGATGACCTTGAAGCTCTCGCCAACGTTCGTGGTGATCCAGTCATCGCCGCCACCGCCAGAAACGGTGAGCTCGAAGTCTTCACGCGAACCGGTGCCGGCATCGGACAGTGCGTTCGCGCTCATGTTGAGCAGGAACTCGTCGTCATTTCCGGTCAGGTTGTAGGTGAAGTCAACGTTGTCGACGTCCTGGTTCTGCGACGTGTCCTGCAGGTCCAGGTACTTGGCAACGATCTCGCTCGTCAGTTCAGCAGTCAGATCGACGGAACCGTTCAACGAAGACGCGTTGATCACGCGCACGTCGCTGAAGCCGAAGATGTTGTGCTGCGGAGCTGCACCGGGCATCGGGTCGTTGTTGTTGCTGTCGACAACCTGGTTCGCACGGTACCAATCGGTGAACTCGGGAACGGTTGCACCGCGCACGATCAGGTCACCGGACTGGAGGTCGTCACGACCGCCGATGCCGTTGGAGTCGCCACGTGCCGTGTCGTTGTCACGGCTCATGATGTAGACTTCCTCGAGCGAGTTGTTCGTCGAGTTGATCGTCTGCAGGTTCGACTCACGGTCGACATAGATGTCGAAGCACTGGATGCCGATCGAGTCCGACTTGCGGGGATCGCCGTCCTGAGTACCGGTCGACATGGCACCGACCACGAGGTCGCCACCGGCCGAGCTCTTGCCCACATCGTCGAGGACGATGTCAACGCGGATGCACTCTTCAACGAAGTCCTGCTCGCCCGTGATGGAGCCGAAGACGTCCGTGTCCTGGTTACCAAAACCGATCACCTCGATACCGGCGAAGCCGGGCTCGACCAGCTCGGCACCGCTCTCGGAGCGAATGGCGATCTGCGGACCGTAGACGAACTCTTCATTGCCCTGCTCGTCGTTGTTCGTACCAACAACAGCGCGGAACGTGCCTTCGAAGTCGACGACAAGGTCGGTCGCAACTTCTGCGGGCAGCTGGTTCTCGATGGCGATTTCAACAGCGCGAAGCAGTTCGGAGTAGCTGGAACCTTCGCCCACGAGGAGCGGGGAGTCGGGCTTCAGCTGCGGAACACCTTCGACGACCTCAACGAACTCTTCCTGGAGGCTGACGCGATACTCGGTGCCATTGTAGAAGAACTTGAATTCGGACAGCAGAGCTGCCTCGAGGCTGCCGGTGTCGACATCGGTGCGGACGTTTGCTTCGTCGAAGACGTCGCTGTTGTCCTGGTCGATGGCGCGGACGAAGATCACGTCTTCGTTCTGGCCGGTGTTGACCGGATCATCGAAGTAGACAGCGTAGTCGACGTTGCCCGGATCGGTCGAAACCATCGCCACCGTGATGTCGGCGGTGAAGGTGCCGTCTTCCGGCGTGTCGTCACGTGCGTCTTCGATCACGAGGTCAGCGCGGGAGTCGTAGTCTTCCCAGCGCGTCACGCCAACCATGCGGCCTGCGTCGTACGAAACGTCGACGCTGTCGATGTTGTTGTCCGTGCCGCTGAAGTTGTCGAAGTTCGTCTGGTTCGTCACGACGAAGTGCTCAACACCCTCGGTGATCGGCGAAGCAGCCGTGCCGGAGAAGAAGAAGTCACCGCCTTCGTCCTCGACAACGATCAGCTCGTCCATGCCGCCCTGGCCGTCGACATAGTCGCCGGTGATCAGGTCGCCGGGCTCGGCGTAGAACGTGTCGTCGCCGGTGGTGCCGACGAGGTTGTCGTTCTCGACGATTTCACCCGTGAGCGGGTTGAAGCCCTGCACGGAGGTCAGGAAGAACACGCTGCCATCGTCCGGCGTGGACGGGCCTTCGCCGTTGACGAAGTCTGCGGTCTTCTGGTTGGCCGCCTCGACGGATGCTTCCGTCTCGTCGACTTCGGAGATGACGTCCTTTGCAGCCGCCTCGGAGGAGGGGATTGCGATCGGAACACCGTCTTCGTCGAACTCGAAGTAGGTGATGCCGGCGGTCGCGGTTGCTTCCGTCCAGTTGTCAGCCGCTTCGACCTTGTTGGCGAGGACGGTTGCGTCCTGCGTGCCGCCTTCGATGTCCTGAGCGCCGGACATGATGTCGACGATCGCTTCACCAACCGGCTTGCCACCTTCGATTTCGCCAACCCAGAACTCCAGGCCTGCATCATCGGGGTCGCGGTTGAACAGGTTGTTGTACACCTGAATGACAAACGCTTCCGGGGAAACGATGTTCGGGAACTTCAGGAAGGGGTACAGATCGGTGGCTTCCGGCTGAACAGAGAACGACTGCGCGATTTCCGCGAGCGTCATGTTGCCTTCTTCGATTTCACCGACCCAGAAGTTCAGCCCTTCAGGGTCCGGAGCCCTGTTGAAGTAGCCCACGTAGAGCTTAACGATATCTTCACGGCTTGCCATAAGTCCTATGCCCTCTGCATCTCAAGACAGTTTACCGGGTGCGCCTGCACGGACCATGCCATACGGAATGCGCCCAATCACACCTCGCCGCCAGCGGTAGAAGCTTTTTCTTCCCCGGGCAAGAAAAAAGTGTATAGTGGATTTCATACCCCTTGCATAATTGCATCACCTAGTCGGGTGAGCGCAGGTATGTTAGGGGAGGAGCGCTGCAGGGAACTGGAGCGTTCGCCGGAAGCAATTCGGTCGGTGTGCTAGCGGGTAACTCCTTGTGGAGCAAGGCCCTCGGCACAATCCGGCCGGCAGCGTTGTAATAGGGCCAGTCTGGGGGCTGGTGGCAATCGGAGACACTGGGATGCTGACCAAGGCGTATAAGGCTTCTCCCGAAGAGACGAAGGAACTGCGACTCGAGATGGGCCACTGGCTCAAGTCGCTGCGGGAAGCGCGGGGAATGTCCCAGCGCGATCTTTCGAACGAACTGTCGCTCGAATACTACACCTTCATCTCTCAGCTGGAGAACGGGCGCGGAAAGATCCCGCCCCAGCGGTATATTGAGTGGGCAGAGGCACTCGGGCAGGAACCGAAAGCATTCGTGAAGCGGCTCTTGTCATATTATGAGCCCATTACGTATGCGATCCTGTTCCAGGACGACGCGTAAGCGCACGGGGCCACGGCCCTGACGGCGTCATTCGAGTTTATGCAGGCGGACTTCGATGGCTGACATTGTCGATCTCTCTTCCCTGATCCGCAGCGACGATACGCTGGTGGATGTCGGTTCGCTTGAAGGGAACTCGGCAGACGCGGACGTGTCTGTCGGCAACGGCGACCTTGTGGAACTCGGCGCATCCGAGGAAGGGCTGCTGCACTTCGGCGTCCCCGGCAAGGAAGACGCGCGGGTCAAGTTCGACAGGTCGCTCGATTGGTCGAATCAGGAGCTTGCGGATCTCTACCGCGTGCAGCGACTGCTCGGTCAGGCCGGCATCGGCGTGGACACAGATCGCGGCGTCAGCGACGAGGGCGACCCCTGGTTCGTGTTCCTGGACGCGCATGGCGAAGTCTTCGTGCACCTGAGCCGGATCGACGGGACCTACATTCTCGACAGCGTGGTGCAGGAGCAGGTCGTGATCGGCCATTGCTTTGCGACCCTGATCGAGCGTTTTGCAGGCCGCGCAGAAGCTGCGGCGGCGGTACGCCCGGACGGGGCGAACGTGGTGTCGATGAACCGCCGTGGAAAGGTTGTCCTGCACCCCGGCGCGGCGCTTGCGGCTCTCGTATGGTCGATTCTTCTGGTTTCGGACGAACTGGTCTTTCTGGAAAGCGTGGACGCGCCGGAGACCGCGCCAGAGGGCGATGCGGTTGCGGATGCCGATGCAACGGGTACTCAGGATGGGGATCCGGAGCCGGTTCTCGCCAACGCGGAAGCCAGCGCATTCGAGGAGCTTTTCGTCAACAAGGACGAAGCCGCCGCATTCCTCGCAGACGCGGCGACGACCCGAGACGGCGAAAAAGGAACCCCCGCGGATCTCCGGGACTCGGCCATGGTGAGCGCGAACGCCGCCAACTCCGCCACGATGGCGGGCATTGGCCTGACGGCCCTCGCCGCCGCCTACGGCATCAATCGCGGGCAATCGCGCGACGACACTGCGCGCGACGACGACCAGGATGTTCTGGCCGCCGAAGCCACCGAGACGGACGGCACGACGCCCAATCCCGTCGAGACGGACGTTGTTGTGCAGGCCACAGCGGAGCGCGAGGCGGCAGCGGGCAAGGCGTTCGACGCCGATGCCGAATTCACCGATACCGCCGAGAAGATCGACGAAGGCTCCGACACGCAGCAGCTGGCCTCCGGGGCACTGGATGAAAGCGTGATGCTCGCAAGCGCGCTCGGCGTGGATGCGCAGCTCGGCGCGCAGGACAGCGGTGCACCCGCCGATGCCACCGGCGACGCCGAAGCAGGCGCAGCGCACATCGTCAGCAAACGGCCCGCCCCGGAAGCGGCCGACGACAGCGCGGATGCCGGGCGCAATGCAGCCGCCGGGCCGGAATCAGCCACGCGCATTGCCCAGCTTCTCGAAACGGTCGGCCTTTCCGATCTTCTGGACACCGACAGCGCACCGTTCATCTCCGGCAGCAACCGGTCCGTCGAGACAAGCGATGAGTTCTTCCGTCTGCTGGACGACGCGATCCTCGTCGTGTCCGCAAGCAATGCCGAGGCAACCGGCGTCGATGCACTTCTTGTCGATAGCGATCTGTCCGGCGCCGACGGCGTGGGCGTGTCGGCGGGCGGGGTGGCACAGGGGCCGTTGGTCTCTGATCTCGCGCCGCCGAAGCCGATTCTGGAGTTCGCCGAGTTCACGGACGACGTCCGCAACTATATCGACCACCTCATCCTCACGAGCGAGGTCGAGGTGATCGAACTGGACGACCAGATCGTGCTGATCGACACCAAGGCGCTCAGCGAAGGTGGCGAAGCCTTTGCCCTGACATGGTCCCTCGATGAAGAGACAACCGTCTCGACCATCGGGGTACGGTCCGACTTCGAAGCGTTTGACCTGATAGCCTGACCGCTCCCCGCCACGGCAGGGCGGGTGCGGCAGGTCAGCGGTTTACCGACAAGCCCATCAGCATGTTGTGCAGGCGTGGCCCCAGGCGGCTATAGGCCAGATCCTGCGATTGAACCCGGGCGCGGGCGCGCATCGCGTCGAACGTGTCTGCGTGCAAGAGCGCCCGGACGTGCTGCTCGAGACCATCGGCCATGTCTTGCAGGCTGATCCCCGGCAGCGTCAGCGTCACGTCTGACAGCTCCGCAAAGATTCGGAGCGGCGTGACCGCGACGGGACGGTCCGCCGCCAGCCCATAGCGCACGGCCCCGCTCGCCGATTCGGCGCTGTGCTGGTAGGGAAACACGACGAGATCGCAGGCCGACAGCTCGCCCAGCACGTAGTGATCCGGCCGGAATTCGGTATCGAGGGTCACGAACGGCGCAAGGTCATTCTCCAGCAGAAGCTGGGCGCACCGCTCCCGCAGGAGGCGCGATTCTTCCTTGGGATAAAGCGCGTTGAGCATCTTCAGCCGAACATCGAGGCCGCGTTTGCGCAAAAGCCCGACCGCTTCGATGAGCTCCGGCAGGCCCTTGTTGTCGAGCAGGAAGCCATAGGTGCCGAGCACGATGGCGCGATCGGGATCCGAGGCATCGGGGGCCAGTGCCTGAGCCGACGCCGGCAAGCAGCCATGGGGAAAGAGCGTGACGTTCTCGACGAGCCCCAGCACCTTGAGGCGCTCCACATCCTTCAGGTTGTGCACGAGGAGGCGGGCACACCGGGTGAGCGCGTCCTTGATGTCGGCGATCTGACGGTCCGACGGCGCGCGCGAATCGTCGGTGCCGTGCATCGTCAGCACAACCTGCCGACCCGCATCGGCAAGCCTGTGGATCAGGCGGCCGAGGCTCTCGAAATCATAGAACGCGTAGTTGAACTGGAGAACGACCGTTTCGAGGTCGAGCCGTTCGATCGTCTCGAAGAGCCGCAGGAGCGGGTCGCGCGCATCGTCCGTCCAGCAACGGTGGACGGGCAGGCCGAGATCCGCATCGGGGACAACGGTCTGAGCGCCCACCGGGGCCAGCACCTCGACCGGCGCCCCGATATTCTCGATCAGGTGCGCGGAATAGGTGGCGATGCCGCAGCGGGAGTTGAACGTGCTCACCCAGCCGATGCGCGGCCAGCGGATTTCCTGCCCGGCGGCCTTGCGCACCGCCGCCACGCTGCGCTTGGCCACGTCTTCCCAACGCAGCGTGCGCATCAGCCAGTCGCGCGCCTTGGCCTTGGTCTCGGCATCGGGCGCCGGGGCACCGATCTGCGCGTACAGAAGGCGCACGAGGTCGTCGTGGCTGGGCTCGGCCCAGAGGCTCTGGCGCGCGCCGAGGTGGCTGTTAGCCGGTCCCAAAGTGTAGTCGATGAACGTCACCATCGGGCAGCCTTCGAACGCCCGCTGCCCGGACCAGCCGGTGGTCAGAACGGGGCATCCTTCGAGCAAGGCTTCGGCGATTGGCAGGCAGAAGCCTTCTGCCCGGCTTGGCAACACCACGACATCGGCGGCCCGGTAGAGGCCCCGCATCTGCCCCGCGCTCCAGTCCTGGGACAGGACGGTCACGGGCGCCATATCCGGGTGCTGACCTTCGAGCACGCGCACGCGTCGGCGCACATCGTTGTGTGGGTTGTCGAATGTCTTGATGACGAGCGCGACATCGTCGCTCTTGCTGAAGGCCGCCACCCAGGCCGCGAGCAGGGCATCCGCCCCCTTGCGCGGAAAACACGACGAAACGTGCAGGAAGACCTTGCCAGCCTTCGGCAGCACACCCTCGGGCACCGGCTCCGGTGTGGCGTCTTCGAGGTGGTCGATCCCGTTGCCCGTGACGTGGATGGGCAGCGCCAAACCATTGTCGATCATCACTTTTCGGACGTGCTCGGACGGCACTGTCAGGAACGATAGATGCCTGTTGAACACCTCGACATAGGCTTCCGGCAGCCCCGTTTCCTCCCACGCGTAGTTGTGCAATCCGGTGAATCCGGCGCCGATGTCGGAGACGCGCGGGGGGTACATGTTGCGGCTGACGATCGCGGCATCGGCGCCGTCGCGCTGCCAGAGCGCCTGAACGTCCGGGTTGGCGCCTAGAAAGTCCGGGCTGGGCGCAAAGGGGCCGGGACCCTCGGCCGAGACCAGCGCAACCTCGGCGCCCTCGACCTCGAGCGCGCGGGCGAGGGCGCGGTTCACGATAGACAGGCTGTACGAGCTGTCGAATGGCCCTTCCATCCGCCAGGACAGGACATCCGGCAGGGGGCCGGCGGCCGGACGCGGCTCCATGCGCGCCATGCCTGCTGGCGCTTCCGGCTCGGGAGGCGCGGCGGGGGCTGGCGTGGGGGCGGGCGGCGGCAACTCCGCCACGGCGGGGGCGGGCCTCGCCAGCAGCGCACGGGCCTGATGGGTGATGCGATCCCGCCATGCGGCCCCGCGTTCCGCCAGCGTAGGCGGCGGCGTCTCTTCGGCGAGCAAGGCCTCTACCCGCGCGGCCAGCGCATGGTGCGCGTCAGAGAGCGTGGCGTGGGCGTGGCGCACATGGTGCAGCTCGCTCTGCAGCGTGAGGGCAAGGTCTGTCATATCGGCGCGTTCGGCCAGCCGATCCTCGAAACGGTCCGCCAATCCGCCGCGCATCAGCCCCTGCTCCCGCGACAGCAGCTCGCGCAGCGGATCGCGCACCTCGGAGGGGCCGTCCTTCTGCGCGATGACGGCATAATCCGGCGACACCTGGGTGAAGACGTCTTCGAGCGAGATGTCACCGCCCGCGACCAGCGGACGCTCGTTCAGCCGTCGCAGACAGATCTGCGCGAAGCCCGCGTGCTCAGCCAGAAACCGCAGCACATTGGGCGGGACGGGCGCCTCATGGGTCGGATCGTTGTGGAAGGTGACGGTCGCGACGTCGATGTTCTCGGAGTTGGGGGTCTCGAGGATCAGCAGCCCCCCGGGCGCAAGCACGCGCCGCGCCTCGGCCACCAGCTTTTGCAGATCGGCGAACGGCACATGCTCGATCAGGTGAAACGCCGAGACGAGCCCCAGTGCGCCATCTTCGCACGCCCCGAGCGCTTCGAGCGCATCCGTCTGCGCGACCTCGAGACCCAGCGCGCGGGCATCGTCAAGCATGGCGGCGTCCAGATCGACACCGCGCGCGGCAAATCCCAGGTCGCCGAGCCATTCGAGCCACTCGCCGCGCCCGCAGCCAAGATCGAGCGCCGTGTGCGGGACCGTGTCGCCGGAAAGGAGCGGCTCCAGATAGGGATGATACGCCTTGAGGCGGATGCGGATCTCTTCGCGGCTGCCCCGAAAGGCGGCCTCGAACGCGTGATAAAATCCGTCATCGCTCATCAGGAACATTCCCAAGTCTTGCACCGCCACGATGCGGCGGGCGGTCAGCGCGCCGTGAAGTGCGATCCGGCTTGCCAACGCTCGCAAGGGCCGTCAATACCCCGCCAAGGCCGGGATTGGGAGCACATTATGAGCAAACTGTTTTTTGACGTCACGGATCTGCGGTTTTACTTGACCCACGCCCACCGCCTGTCTGGCATCCAACGGGTCACCGTGATGGTGATCGAGGAAGCCGCCAAAGAGCTCGGCGGCGACAACGTTATGCTTTCCTTCGTGGAATCCCGGGGCGGCAAATACTGCTGCCTGCCGTTTTCGGCTCTCGGCGAAGGTACGATCTCATCCACCGTGAAGCTGGCGGCGGCCCTTGGTGTCATGCCCGCCGGTTATGGCAAACGGCCTTCGGTCGAGCGCTACGTCAGCAAGCCTGCGAAGCTGAAGTTTCACACCCGTGTGCGCGACATCAACGCAGCGCTGGGGAACAAGCGCCACTTCGAAAAGCGCCACACCACCATCGAAGCGTGGCAGAAATCCCGCGTCACCTCGGAAAACTGGGCGAAGTCTTCGGGCCAGAACTTCACCGATTTCTTCAGTGTCGCAACCCCGGACGACAGGCTGCTCCTGCTTGACGCGTCGTGGGGCGAGCGACTGGCGGCCATTTTCCACAAACGCGCCCATGACGCCGGCATCAAGGTCTACTCCCTGATCCATGATCTGATCCCCGTCGTGACGCCGGAATTCGTCGTCGGCCAGCAGGGGCTGAAGTTCTACGCGTGGCTCAAGGGCACGCTCGACTACGTCGACGTCTATCTCGCCAACTCCGAGGCCACCGCTGTCGATCTGAGGGAGTTCCTGCAGGGCTACGGTGTCGAGCGGCCGGTCGACGTTGTGCCGCTGGCGCAGGCCGGCATCCCGGTCACCCAGCAGACCGAGGATCTGCCCGAGAGCGTCAGGATTGTTGACCGCGAGCGCTATCCCGACCTCTACGATGGATTCTTCGTCGATGAAAACGTGCGTGCCCTGACCAAGCGACCCTACGTGCTCTGCGTCGGAACGATGGAGGCACGCAAGAATCTCTGGTCGATTGCACAGGCATGGCTGCGCATGATCGACGACAAGGTGCCGAACCTGCCGCGGATCGCGTTCGCGGGTCGCCCGGGATGGCTCAACGCCGATTTCGACCGGGTCATGGAGCGCACCGGCTACATGAACGGCTGGGCCGAGATCCTGCACGGCCCGTCCGATGCCGAGCTGGATTTTCTCTACCGTCACTGCGCGTTCACGATCTGCACGAGCTACAAGGAGGGGTGGGGTCTGCCGATCGGAGAGAGCCTCAGCTACGGCAAGACGGGTGTTGTCTCGAACGTGTCATCGATGCCCGAAGTGGGTGGAGACATGGTCGAGTATTGCGATCCGCGCTCCATCGCGTCTGTCGAACAGGCCTGTCGACGGCTGGTCGAGGATCCCGAACACCTCGCCGCTCTCGAGACCCGGATCAGCGAAACACGGCTGCGCTCCTGGAGCGATGTCGCGCAGGACATGATCGCCGCGGCTCGGGCCTGAGGCCGACAGGCCGCGTGCCCGAAAGGCGGACGATCGCGCCCGGCGCTCTCGGAAATTGCCCAAAAGATACGAAGGCTTAACACCCTCCCACTATGCACGCGCGTGCCCGTCGATTGCATCGGAGTTCAGCGTGCGCATTTCCTCGCTCTTGGTCATTTCCTTTGCCATCATTGGCACGATGCTCGCGGTCCAGGGCGCTCTCAGTGCCCGGCAGGCCCTCACGGAGCTCGGCGATATCCGCCGTGCCGCGTTGCTCGGCGACGCAGAAAGCACGGCCGTGAGCGCGACCGTCGCGATGTCGCTCGAGCGCAGCGTCGTTCAGGTTGCCCTGGCCTTCGCCGATCCGATTCCGCAGCCCTTCCGGGACATTGTCACGGGCCAGCGGGAAACTGCGGATGCCGGGCTTCGCGCAGTGGTCGAACAGGTTGAAACCGCTACGTTTCTTGCCAGTCAGCAGGCCTATATCTCGCAGACCAACGCCAGCCTCGAAAGGGTCGACGAGATCCGGGCAGAGATAGATGCGCTGCTTGCTGTCCCGATCGCAGAGCGCGACCCGGAGCGCGCCTATGCGCTGCCCTTCGAGTTGAAGGAGGAGGTCGTCAACCTCAAGAACGCGACAGAACTTCTGCGCAATCGTATCAACGTCTCGACACAGCTCGCCGGGGCGCTCCAATCCATCCAGATCGGCGCTTGGGAGGTTCGGGAATTCGGCGGCCGTGCCCGCACCTATTTCGCGATCGCGACGTTGAACGAAGCGCCCATCAATGACGTCGATCTCGCATATCTCGCGCTCGACAATTCGAGGGCCGCGGAAGCGTGGAACGCGGTCAAGAACAGCACCCGCTTTGTCCCGGGGCTGCCGGACGCCCTCCTTGAGGAGCTTGAAGGCGCGGAGCGCTCCTACTTCGGCAACTACATCCCCCTGATCGCGCGGCTCGAAGAAACGTCGCGGAATGCAGAGCCGACCGCGACCGTGGACTACGGCATCGCCTTTACGGACTTCTTCGAAAGCTCGAATGCCGCGCTCGGAACCATGGAGACGCTTTCCAAGAACAGCGGCGAGGCACTCAAGGCCTATTGGCAGAGCCGCCGGGATCAGGCGATCTTTCAAGCGCTCGTCAGCTGCGCCTTCGCCCTGATGTCCCTGGTCGGCCTCGTCGCGATCTACGTGATCCTGCGCCAGCGCGTGGTGGCCATGATGGGCGCCGCGACCCGGATCCTGACCAAGCTCGCTCAGGGCGACCTCGACATCGAGGTACGGCGCGCCCGCAAGGAACTCAAAGAGATCAAAGAGCTTTTTGACACGGTCGAATCCTTCCGCGCATCGCTGGATACGGCGCGGACGCTGGAGATCACGAGCAAGGAAGCGGCAGAGCGCCAGAAAGAGGCCGAGATCAGGGAAGCGGCACGGGAGCGCGAGGTGATCGTGCAGCGCGAGGCGCGTGCGGCAGAACAGAAGGCCGAGGCCGAGGCGCGGCTCGAACGCGAGGGGCGCACCGTCGCCGAGATCGCGCGCGTCGTCGATGCCTGTGCTGCCGGCGATTTCTCGCTCCGTCTGCCGACCGCCGACAAGGAGGGGATCTTCCTCGACATCTGCAAGGGGATGAACCGCATCGGGGAAGCCGCGGATGCCGGGCTGGGGGAAGTGCGCACCGCCCTCGACCACGTCGCGAAAGGGGATCTGACGTATCGGATGCCAAGCAACTTCGAAGGTGTGTTTGCGGAGATCGCCCAGACGATGAACAGCACGTCCGAGAGCTTGTCGGCGACCCTCAAGCACATTGCTTCATCGGCGGAAAGTGTCGATGCCGAGACGATGCGGATCGCGGACGCAACCGGCAATCTCTCGAAGCGATCGGAAGGGGCTGCGGCCAGCATCGAACAGACCGCGCGGGAACTCAGCCAGATGACAGAGTACGTCCAGACGGCCGCGGCGTCGGCGCAAACCGCGCGCAGCGCCGTGGACGAGATCGCCGTGATGGCCCGCGCCGGCAACGATGTGATCGTTCAGACCGTCGATGCGATGGCCGAGATCCAGTCGTCATCCGAAGAGATCAGCAAGGTCCTCAAGCTGATCGACGACATCGCGTTCCAGACCAACCTTCTCGCCCTGAATGCCGGCGTCGAAGCCGCACGTGCCGGAGACGCCGGGCGGGGGTTTGCCGTGGTTGCCTCGGAGGTGCGCGCGCTCGCCCAGCGCTCATCGGAGGCCGCGCAGGAGATCGCACAGATGGTCGAAACCTCCGCCGGTAACGTCGAGAGCGGCGTCAAGCTTGTGCACAATTCGGGGGAAGCACTGCAGAGAATCGTCGCCGGCATGGATGACGCCACGAGCCGGATCCATGACATCGTGTCCGCCACGAGCGAGACGTCGAGTGGCATCGGTGAGATCTCGAAGGCCACAACTCTCCTCGATCAGGACGCGCGGCAGAACACCGGCGCCTTCCGTCAGACAGGCGACGCGGTGCGCTCGCTGAAATCCGAAGCGACGGCCCTGGCCCGGGCGGTCAACGCCTTCCGCCTCGGCGATCGGGGGAGGCCCGAAGGCGAGGGCGCAGGATCCCTGAGGGTCGCCTCCTGATCCGAGAGCCGGACGACCGCCGCGCGCTGCGGTGACGTTCCGGGCACTTGACGCTCTGTAGTGGGGGTGTGCGCGCAAGGCCGCCAGGCCCGGCGTGTGCGGCGTGCATTGGGACGGGCCAAGAGAGGATGCACATCGAAACAGGCACCACTACGCCGCCCGGCGGATCCCTCCGAATCGCACCTCGACGTTCGCCTTGTGGTCTCTCCGGCACCGGGCAGCGCTTTTTGGCATGGCTTGCCCTCGCGCCAGTCCGGCGGGCCTGTGTTCTGCTCACGCGGCAGAACAAGCGCTCGCTCGGGCAACGCCCGAACCCGGCGCAGGCCAAATGCCACGAAGCTTGCGATCGGCGCCCAGGCGGCGGCAACGCCCCGGCGCAGGGTGCGGCGGGCGCGGTGGAGCCCGTGCCGATCCGGTAGCGGAACGGGGCCGCACCCATGGCCCGCGTCTTTCGTCCGGCTTGCCCTCTCCTGCCCCAGGGCCTAACCGAGGGCATGGTTTCCGTCGCAGCACTCTATCGCTTCACACCCTTGACCGACCTCGCCGCTCTGCGGTCGGGGGTGCTTGCGGTGGCGGAACGCGAGGGCTTGAACGGGACGCTGCTGCTTGCGCCAGAGGGATTGAACGGAACGCTGGCCGGCCCCCGGAAGGGCCTCGACCGGCTGCTTGCACACCTCAGATCGTGGCCCGGATGCGCGGATCTGGAAGCGCGCTATTCGGCGGCACGCGACATGCCGTTTGCGCGCCTGAAGGTGCGGATCAAGCGGGAGATCGTGACGATGGGCCAGCCCGAGGTCAGCCCGGCGAGCGGCACCGGCCGCTACGTCCCGCCCGAGGACTGGAACGCGCTCATCAGCGCCCCGGACGTGACGGTGATCGACACCCGCAACGAATACGAAGTGCGGCTGGGCACGTTCGACGGCGCCGAGGACCCGGGGATCACGAGCTTCACGGACTTCCCCGCGTGGTGGGCCGAGAATGCCGCGCGGCTCCGAAACCGGCGGATTGCGATGTTCTGCACCGGCGGCATCCGCTGCGAGAAGTCGACCGCGCTCCTTCGGGCGGAGGGCATCGACGAGGTCTACCACCTGCAGGGCGGCATCCTGAACTACCTCGAGACCGTCCCGGCGGAGGACAGCAAATGGAACGGCGAGTGCTTCGTCTTCGATCAGCGCGTTGCCCTGCGCCACGGCCTCGCGGAAGGCGACGCGGGGATGTGCCACGCGTGCCGGCGCCCCGTGACGCAGGAGGACATGGCGTCGGAGGCGTGGGAAGCTGGCGTGAGCTGCCCGCTCTGCATCACCGAGTTCAATGACGACGATCGCGCGCGCTTTCGCGAGCGCCAGCGCCAGATCTCGCTCGCCGCCCAGCGCGGCCGGCGGCACCTCGCCTGATCTGACCCAGCCATGGAGACGCTGTTCTTCGCCATTTCGAAGCTCGTGTGGATCGTGGTGCGCCCCGAGACCCTGCTTGTCCTTGTGGTTGCGGCAAGCGTTCTCGCCCTGGCGCTGAACCGGCGGCGCACCGCGCTTGTCCTCGGCACCGTGAGTATAGCGGCGCTCGTGATCCTCTCGGCGCTGCCGCTCGCGCGTCTCGTCTATGCGCCGCTGGAACGGCAATTCCCCGCCAGACCGGTGGTCGACGCGCCGGTCGGCATTCTCGTGCTCGGGGGCGGTGAGGAATTCGCCCCGAAGATCGGGCGCGGCCTGCCCCAGACCAACGACGCCGGAGAGCGCTACCTTGCGGCAATCGCGCTCGCGCGGCAATTCCCGGACGCGTGGGTGATGTTCACCGGGGGGCGGGCGACGCTGCGGGGCGGGCCTGCGGACAATGCCGCCCTCTCGGCCGAGATCTTCGTTTCGGCAGGGATTTCACCGGACAGGATCGTGCTGGAGGACAGCAGCCGCTCGACCGCTGAAAACGCATCCTACGCGCTGTCCCTACGACCACAGGGAACGGAAGACGGCCCATGGCTGCTGGTTACCTCCGCCTGGCACATGCCACGTGCCGTCGCGACGTTCTGCGCCGCGGGCTGGTCCGGGATTGTCCCGTGGCCGACCGATTTCCGGTCCGGCAAGCTCTGGCCAAACTGGAGCCTCGCGCAGAACCTGCACAATCTGAACGGGGCAACGAAGGAATGGGTTGGCCTTGTGGGGTACCGTCTGGCGGGCCGCACGCAGGAGCTTCTTCCTTCGGGCTGCCCGCCGCCGCCCTCCCGATAGCGCTCCCACAGGGCGTCTCGCGCGCCGCTACCTGCCGTCCTCGTCGGGGTGATCCGAGCTTCTCGGAGCGTCGGAGCGATCGGGATGGGTCTGCGAAGTCGGGTCCGTCTCGCGCGGCGCGGCATCCGCCCTTGCGCCCGGACCGGTGCCCGAGCCGGTACCCGCGCCCTCGGCGGCGTTTCCACGGGTGCGGGTCACCTGCATGTGGAGCGGCGGTGCATGACCCTGCTTGTCTTCGCCAAAGTACAGGGTCTGGTGCGGGAACGGGATCTCGATGCCGCGCTCGTCGAAGACATCCTTTAGGATGGCATTGTAGGCGCGCCCGATGCTCCATTGCATGCCGGGTACGGTCTTGATCCGGGCCCGCATCACCAGCTCGCTGGGGCCAAACGCATTCAGCCCGAACCATTCGAGATTGTCGATGATGTTGGCCGCATGGCCCTCATCGGCGCGCAATCTCTCGAACGCGTCGTGCATGGCCTCCCGCACATCCGCGACGTCCTCGCGATAGGCCACGCCGATATCCGCCACGTGGTAGGCGAAATCGCGCATGTAGTTCGAAACTTTCGCCGCCGACGAGAACGGGATGACGTGCACGACCCCGGAGAGGTCGCGCAGGGTGACGGACCGCACCGTCAGCTTCTCGACCGTGCCCACCGTGCCGCCGACATCGACGACGTCGCCCACGTTCATCGCGTTCTCGGCCTGAATGAAGACACCGGAGAAGATATCCTCGACCATGCGCTGCGCACCGAACGAGATCGCGAGGCCGATAACCCCCGCAGAGGCGATCAGCGGGCCGACGTTCATGCCCAGTTGCGCCAGCGACGTGATGATCCCGACGATCACGAGCGCCACCGTCACCGCGTTCTTCATCAGGGTCAGAAGCGTGATCTCACGCGGGGTCGGCACCGAGCCAACGAAAGGGTTGAGCCGGTAGTCGACCCAGCTCGTCATCGCCAGCCACGCCAACGAGACGAGGCCGACGATCAGCACGACGCTGAAGAGACCGCTGGAGAACTGCTCCAGCACAGCGCCAGAAATGACACCGCCGATGCCTTGCAGGCCGAGGACTTCGAGCAGGACCAGAAGCATCACGAAGAACACGAAGAACCGCAGGATCGTGAGATACGCGGGGCGGATCTGGTTGATGCGTTCTTCGAGCAGGGGCAACCGCGAGAGGATGCCCTGCGGGATACGCACGCGTCGATTGGAGCGTTCGGTCAGGCCCGTCAGCACCATGCTTCCGATCGCGACGACAAGGATCACCTCACCCGTCGTCTGAAGCAATGGCAGCAGGACGTTTCCGGGGCGGGTAAGCACCGAAATCAGGAGGTACAGCAGGTAGAGCAGAACCGGCCAGTACCACAGAAGAGCGAGGGGGCGCAGCGTTATGGTCAGGGGATTGTCGGAATCCGGATCCGAGAACCAGTCGGCGACCGATCGGCGCGTGCTCAGCAGGTAGAGAATGAGCCCGAAGACAATGGCTGCCGAAAGAACGGAGGCAACGGCGCGGCCCACGAAGATCGACACGCCATCGCTGATCGCGGGCACGACAAAGAGCTGCCCGTAGCCGATAAGGTAGAGCACGATCCAGCTCATCCGCCAGATGTGCGAGACGCCTCCCTCCGGCAGCGAGATGATGCGCAGCGACGAAGACCGGGGCGACAGGATGAACCGCAGCGCAACGCGCGCGCCTTCGATCGCGACGAAGGCATTGATGAAGAGGGCCTGCGAGTCCGTCAGCATGATGTCGCCCTCGTCGTTGGTCGATGCGACCCCCAGAACGACGACAAAGATCAGGCCGAGCGTGACGGCGACCGGGATGGTCACCAGATCCGCGCCCGTCAGAACCACCCGCAGGATGAGTTTCTTGGTCCAGGTTGCTCCTTCTGCCACCCGGTTCATCTTGCGGCGCAGCGGCAGCAGCAGAACGCGCTGCAGAATGAGGACCGCGTAAATGAAAATGGCGGGCATCAGCACTTGCCGGCTTGCCTCGGCGAGCGCACCGCCCTCCAGCGCCCGTTTCGACAGCTCGAACGTGGAGGGAATGCGCTGCATGCGCAGCCAGATCACCTCGAGATTGGAAAACACGGCCGTCCCGACCTCGCGCGTTGCCAGCACGGCCCTGTCTCCGAAGGTCTGGATCGGTTCCTCCGACGCGACCGGCTCGGCAGGCGGGGGATCGGTTCGCGGGGGTGCGGCGGGCTCGTCGGCTGGCGCTTCAGACGCTGCGGCTTCGAGCTCGCGGATCAGGGCCTCGCGCGCCGCATCGTCCCGCAGAATGTCGATCAGGGCCTGCGTGGGCGAGCTTGTGGCATCGCTGGGCGGACTGGCGCCTTCCTCCGCAGGCGTGGCGGGCGCCTCTGGTTCGGGCGCTGGCTCGGGTGCCGGCTCCGTTGGGCCGATGCTCCCCAGCCCCCCGGGCAGACCGGGGATCGGGAGGGATTGCGCCCTGAGTTCACCTGCGCCCGTGGCCGCCACGAGTACGAGGGCGAGCGACATGAACAAGGTGGCAAAGGTACGGGGCATCACGATCTCCTCGGAATGGGGTGACACGCGCCCTCACGGGTTGCAAGCACTCGGCACAGGGAGGGGGAGGGGGACAGGGGCAGGGACAAGGAGAGGCAGGCGCCACATTTCACCCCCTTGGTCAGCGCGCTTGGCCTCGGCACCGTGGATCCCGCGCCGATATGGGCCGGGGCGAGCCCGCGCCGACGTCTCGCCGGAGCCGCGTCGCAACCGGCGCACCGGAATGCAGACCGACAGGGTGTGCCGTGACGCTTGCAGTTGGCCGCGCCATGCCAGAGGATCGCGGAGGCACGCCACCAACCCGGGGACCAACATGAGCTATGATACGGTGATCCGTGGCGGCACTGTCGTGACGGCCACAGCTATAACCAACGCCGACATTGCCCTGTCGGACGGCAAGATCGCGGCCGTAGGGACCGGACTTGCCCCAGCGGCAACGGAGATCGACGCCACGGGGCGGATCGTGACCCCCGGCGGGGTGGACCCCCATTGCCATATCGAACAGCTCTCCGGCATGGGCGTGATGTCCGCCGATACGTTCGAAACGGGAACCGCCGCCGCCGCGATGGGGGGCACGACGTCGGTGATCTCCTTTGCAGCGCAAGGCAAGGGCCAGCGCCCCGCTGATGCGATGGCGGATTATGCCGCCCGCGCCCGCCGTGGCGCGCGGATCGACCATGCGTTTCACTTCTCGGTCACCGATCCGGCTGCGCCGCACTTCGCCGAGGACATCGCGGTACTCGCTGCCGAGGGGCATCGCTCGGTCAAGGTCTTCACGACCTACACAATCGCGTTGAGCGACGCCGAGATCCTCTCGATCATGGATGTCACCGGCCCCGCCGGGGCGCTGCTCTGCGTCCATGCCGAGACCGATGCCATCGTCGCCCGGGAGCGCGCCCGACTGTTGGCCGCCGGGCGCACCCGGCCGCTCGATCATGCCGCCTCGCGCCCGAAATCCGCCGAGGTGGAGGCCGTGCGCCGTGTATGCCGGTTTGCCGAGCTCACGGGGGCGCCGACGATGGTCTTCCACGTCACCTGCGCCGAAGCGGTGGACGAGATCCGCGCCGCCCGCGCCCGTGGTGCCCCGATCCACGCGGAAACCTGCACGCATTACCTGTTTCAGACAGAAGCGGATCTCGACAGGCCCGGTCTGGAGGGCGCCAAGTGGATGTGTTCGCCGCCACAGCGCTCCGAAGCGGATCGCGAAGCGTTGTGGGACGCGCTGGGCGAGGGGGTCCTGTGTCTTGTGTCGTCCGACCACGCACCCTACCGCTTCGACGAGACGGGCAAGCTCTCGTCCGGGCCGGACCCCAGCTTCGACAAGATCGCCAACGGCCAGCCCGGGCTGGAGCTGCGCCTGCCACTGCTCTTTGACGCGATGGTCAGCAAGGGGCGCTTCGGGGCGGAGAAGTTCGTCGAGCTCACGTCCACCACTCCGGCGCGTCTCTATGGCCTTGTGGGCAAGGGGGACATCGCGCCGGGCTATGACGCCGATCTCGTGATCTGGGATCCCGCGCGCCAGCACACCTACGGGGCCAACGATCTGCACGACAACGTGGGCTACAATCCGTTCGAAGGGACCACGATCACGGGCTATCCCGAGCGGGTCCTGCTGCGCGGGGTCGAGATCGTGTCGGGGGGTGCGCTGCACGCCGCACCCGGCGCGGGCCGCTGGGTGGACCGCCCGGCGATCAGGGCAGTGTGATGCCCCGACCCGAGGGCGCGTCGCTCGCCGCCACTTTCTTCTACTACAAGGATCTCGCCACGGCCTGCCGCTTTTATGAAGATGTGCTGGGGCTCGAACTGGCGATCGACCAGCGCTGGTCGAAGATCTACCGGATCTGTGCGGGCGCCCATGTCGGTCTCGTCGACGAGACCAAGGGGTTTCACAAGTCCGAGCCGGTGAAGCCCGTGCAGCTGGCGCTGCGCGTGCCGGATGTCGATGCGTGGTATGCATGGGTGAAGGCCCAAAACGTGCGCGGGCTCTCGGAGATGTTCGACGCCGAGGGCATCGGCATCCGCGCCTTTGTCTTCGACGATCCGGAGGGCTATCAGATCGAGATCCAGACACCCACGCGGGAGGGAGCCTGATGCCAAGCGCCGATACCTTGCACGAGAGATCGCCGGCCACCGATCCGGGCAGCGACGCGCCTGCACTCATCGTGATCAATCCGAACTCCTCGGGCCACGTGACCGATGGCATTGCCGTCGCCGTGGCGCCGCTGCGCGCCTGGGGTATACCGATCCGTTGCGTGACGCTCGCGGCGGGCCCGCCGGGGATCGAGACCGACGCACAGGCGGCTGAGGTCGTGACGCCACTTCTGGCACAGGCGGCAGAGCTGGAGCCCCATGCGCTGGGCTTCACTATCGCCTGCTTTTCCGATCCCGGCCTGCACGCCCTGCGCAGCCGCACCGCGCTGCCCGTGACCGGGACGGGCGAGGCGGCCTATCTTGCGGCGCTATCGCTCGGCGAGCGCTTCGGCGTCATCGCGGTGAAATCCACATCGGTGCCGCGGCATATGCGCTACATCCGCAGCCTTGGGCTGATGGACCGCTGCGCCGGTGACCGGGCGCTCGATATCGCCGTGGCCGATCTTGCCACCTCGCCCGACACCGCACCGCGCATGATCGAGGTCGCGCGCACGCTACGCGACCGGGACGGTGCGGATGTGCTGATCCTCGGCTGTGCGGGCATGGCGCACCTGCGCCACGCGGTCGAAGACGCGACGGGGCTGCCCGTCGTCGAACCCTCGCAGGCCGGAGCCGCCCAGGCCCTGAGCCGCATCACCCTCGCCCGCGCTCCCGCAAGCTAGCGCCAACCCTCGGAGGCCACATGCTCGACGAAACCGCCGCCGGTGTCTTCACCATTGCCGTGACACCGTTTCTGCCCGATGGGGCGCTCGACACGGCAAGTCTCGATACCATGGTCGACTTCTATCTCGACAAGGGCGCGACCGGCCTGACGATCCTCGGCATGATGGGCGAGGCGGGCAAGCTGACGGCGGAGGAATCGGTGGATGTCGTGCGGCGGGTCTGCGCGCGCACTGATGTGCCCGTCGTCGTCGGCGTCTCGGCCCCCGGATTTGCCGCGATGACCGCGCTGGCGGAAGACGCGATGGCCGCGGGCGCGGCGGGCGTGATGGTCGCGCCGCCGGGCAACCTGAAGACCGACGACCAGATCATGGGCTACTACCGGACCGCCGCCGAGATGCTGGGCGAGATCCCCTTCGTGCTGCAGGATTTCCCGCTAGCCACCGGCGTGCAGATCGCGCCGAAGGTCATCGACCGGATCGTCTCGGATTGCCCGACCTGCGTGATGCTGAAACACGAGGACTGGCCGGGGCTGGAGAAGATCTCCGCCCTGCGGAAATCGGCCACGGCGGGGCAGCGGCGGATCTCGATCCTGTGCGGCAATGGCGGGCTCTTTCTGCCCGAGGAGATGGCGCGGGGGGCCGATGGCGCGATGACCGGGTTCGCCTATCCCGAGATGATGGCCGAGGTCGTACGGCTGCATCACGCGGGTGAGCATGACCGGATGTACGCGCTCTTCGCGGCGTATCTGCCGTTGATCCGCTACGAGGGGCAGCCCGGGTTGGGCCTCGCGATCCGCAAGTACACGCTCGCCAAGCGCGGAGCGATCGCGCATGCGACCTTGCGCAAGCCCGGGGGTGTGCTGTCCGCCGAGACGATCGCCGAGGTCGAGCGCCTGATCGCCTTGCAGGAGCAGTCGCTCGCGGCGCTGGGCTGAGCCGGCGCGGGCGGTGACCGACAGATCGGGGGCGCTGCCCCCGTCGCCCGAAGGGCGACTCCCCCGGGATATTTCGGGCACAATGAAGCAGGGCGGCGTCTGTGGCCCGTGAGCGTGGCGTGGCTGGGCTGTGGTTGGGCCTTCACCGTACGGTTTTTGCGCCAGCGGGTGGACCATGGGCCGCGGCACGCCATCTTTCGCGGTCGGCGAGGAGGAGGGACATCGGATGGCCGTGAACGCGATGACAGTCTCCGCAGGGGATGCAGCGCGCGTGCTCGACGCGGGGTGGGCGGCGCAGAAGGACGGGCGCTTCACCGCGTCATGGATGCTGCATGGCTCACCCGGAGTCGGCAAGACGCAGATCGTGGAGCAGCTGGCCGCGAGAATCGGGGCGCGGCTTTTCGATCTGCGGCTGACGACGATCGAGCCACAGGACTTGCGCGGGTTGCCGTATTACGACCATGAGGCGCGGACAACGGTCTGGTACCGGCCCGAGGACCTTCCGGCGGATCCGGAGACCCCGTCGGTTCTGTTTCTCGATGAGCTGACCGCGGCGGCGCCGACGCTTCAGCCCACTGTCTATGGGCTGTTGCAGGAGCGCCGGGTGGGACGGCATCTCTTGCCGCCGTCCGTGTTCATCGTGGCGGCGGGCAACATGGTCGAGGACGGGGCGATTGCCTACGAGATGGGGACAGGGCTGGCGGACCGGCTGATCCATCTGCATGTGCGGGCCGCGGCCCGGGACTGGCTGGAGAACTATGCCGTGCCGAAGGGCCTCGACCCGGCGGTGACGGCGTTTATCCGGACGCGGCCGGATCTTCTGGAGACGACGGAGCGGGCGCTCGAGCGCGGGCACATGATCGCCTGTACGCCGCGCTCGTGGGAGCGGGTGTCGGACATCGTTGGTCATGTGGGCGACCGTCGACTGCGGCAGATGATGGTGGCCGGGACGGTGGGGGAGGCGGTGGCGGCGGAGTTTGCCGTCGTGGCCGACGATATCGCGGCCACGGTGCAGGTGACGGAGATGCTGGAAGCGTCGGCCCGGGAGCGCTGGGAGATGTATCCCGAGACGATGCACGGGCTGACCGCGCTGATCCACGGGCTGGTGGGCGTGCTCGATGACCGCAATGCGGGCGGTGTGATCGAGATCCTCGCGGGTGTACGGTCCCTGCGGGACAAGCGTCCGGACGCGGTCTTTGACCGGATGCCACTTGGGGAGCTGACGACCTACGGGTTCGAGTCGCTGATCCGGAAGGGGCTGGAGCTGGGGCTGCAGGATGCCTTCCTCGCCTCGCCCGCGTTCAAGGCCTATTCGGAGGAACGCGAAGCGGCGGGGCTGGCGTGAACTTTCCTGCATCCGCGCGCGGGCATTCCAAACGGGCAACGCGGGCGCTGCAGAAGCTGGCGGAGATCGACCCCGCCTTCGCCGCGCTGTCGCTCTGGGTCGATCATCGCGACGGCGAGCCGGAGCATGACGCCGCGCGCGACACACGGTTCGACGGCGATCCCGAGGCCCCCGCGTGGACCGATGGGCGCACGGTGTATTACGGCCCCGGATTCGAGCGGTTGCCGCCCGATTGCCAGATCGGCGTGGCGGCGCACCAGATCCTCCATGTCGCGCTTCGGCATCCGGCGCGGGACCGCGCCTTGCGGGCGCGTCTCGGGCCCTCGTTCGCGCCACGGCTCTTCAACATTGCCGCCGATGCGCTGGTAAACGAGACGCTGATCGCCGCGGGATACGCGCTGCCGCGCCCCTGTATCACGCTGACGCCGCTGCATGCCTTCGTGCTGCGCGACGAAACGCCTGCCGCCCAGGCCCTCGCCAAATGGGACGCCGAGGCGCTGACCCTCGCGCTCGCGGACGCCCAGCAGAAGGGGCGCACGGCAGCCGAGGGAGAGGGCGACGCCCCGCACAGCGCAGGCACGGCGGAGGGTCAGGCCCGCGCCGCAGCCTTTGCTCCCGACATCGCCGCCCAGACCCAATCGGGCAGCGGCGAGGCCGAGACGGCGGAAGCCGACGCGGAGTGGCGCCAGCGCCTCGCCCGGGCGCTCGAAGAGGGGCGGCTTGCCGGGCGCGGGATCGGGGCCCTGGGGCTGCGGCTCGGGGATATTCCGACCTCGGATATCCCGTGGGAGCGGCACCTGCGCCACCTCGTCTCGCGCGCGCTCTTGCAGGAGCCGCAGCCCGACTGGGCCCGCCCTTCGCGGCGATGGGCGGGCATGGAGGCCCAGGCGCGGGCCCGAGGCGGGCGCATCCCCGCCTACGAGCCCGGGCGGCGGCGCGAGCGGGAAGCGCCCCGGCTCGCGGTGGCTCTCGATTGCTCCTCGTCGGTGGACGATACGCGCCTGGGCATGTTCCTCGGTCAGATCGCTGGCATTGCCCGCCGGACCGGCGCGGAGGTGCACGCCATCGTCTTTGACGAAGCCGTCCGAAGTGTCACCAAGGTGCCGGCGTCCGGCATCGAGGCGGCTCTGTCGCGGCTCGATCTGTCGCGCGACGGGGGCACGGCGTTTGACGAGGTCTTCACCCAGGCGCGCGCGCTTGCTCCGTCCATGCTGGTGATCCTGACCGATCTCGATGCGCCGGTACCGCCTGCTCCAAAGGGGGTCCCCGTGCTGTGGGCGGTGCCCGAGAGGCCCCCGCAGCGGCCGCCCTTCGGCACGGTTCTCGATCTCTCGCTCTAAGGGGTGACTCCGCTCTGGACGCTGCCGCGGCGGTCTGACAGCTTATCGACCACGATCGTTCCCGGCAGCAGCCGGAAGGGCAGGAGGCACGGAGCGCCCATGTACACGGTGATCGGCGGATCGCGCAGTAGAGCCCTGCGGGTCTTGTGGATGCTCGAGGAGTTGGCCCAACCCTACGAGCACGTTGCGGCGTTGCCCCGGTCGGACGATGTCATTGCCGTCAACCCTGCGGGCAAGGTCCCGGTGCTCATCGAAGACGGCACCCCGATCACAGATTCGACCGCCATTTTGCAATACCTCGCGGACAAGCATGGCGGGCTGACCCACGCAGCCGGCACACTGGATCGCGCCCGTCAGGACAGCCTCACGCAATTCTTGCTCGACGAGTTCGACGCCGCGCTCTGGATGGCCGCGCGGCATTCTTTCGTGCTGCCAGAAGAGCTGCGCCAATCCGCCATCAAGGACAGCTTGAAATGGGAGTTCGAGCGCAGTCAGAAAACGCTCGTCGCACGGATGGCGGATGGTCCGTTCCTGATGGGCGAGGCGATGACGGTGCCCGATATCATCCTGACCCACTGCGGGTCCTGGGCCCATGCCGCGCATTTCCCGGTGGTGGAGCCCCGCCTGCGCGCGTATCTGGACCGGCAGATGGAACGGCCCGCGCTGCAACGCGCCATGGCCCAGGGAGCAGCAGCGAGCGCACCATGAGCACGATCGGCCCGATTCTTACCCTTCTCATCGTTCTTGCCGGGATCGGAGCCGTCGTGCTGTGCCTCTGGTCGCTCCGGGTCGCCCGGGGTGCGGAGCGGCTTGTTCCCGCCACAGGGCGGATGATCGACGTTCCCGGAGGGGCGCTGCACGTCGTCGAGGAGGGCGCGCCATCGGCACCGACCGTGGTCCTTGTCCATGGCCTTGCAGGGCAGTTGCAGCATTACACCCACACGCTCACAGGGCACCTTGCGCCCAAGTATCGCGTCCTCGCGATCGATCGCCCCGGCTGCGGATACTCGACCCGCGACAACGACGATCTCGCCTCTCTCACCGAGCAGGCCCGGATGCTCTGGGCCGGGCTCGATGCGCTGGGGGTCGAGCGGCCGGTGCTTGTCGGTCATTCGCTGGGCGGCGCGGTTGTGCTGGCGATGGCCCTTGCGCGGCCGAACGAGGTGGGCGCGCTTGTCCTGCTGACGCCGTACACGCATCCCGTTGCCCAGCCCAACGCGGTCTTCGACGGCCTGCGCGTCCGCTCCCCGATCCTGCGGCGGCTGCTGGGTTACACCCTCGCGGTGCCTCTTGCCCGCCAGACGGGCCAGACAACGCTCGACACGGTGTTCGCGCCCGAGCCCTGGCCGCAGGATTTCGCCATCCGCGGCGGTGCGGCGCTGGGGTTGCGGCCCAGGAGCTACGTAACGGCGGCAGGCGATCTGATCGCTGTCGAGGACGAGATCGCGGCGCAGGCCGCGCGCTACGGCGAGCTGACCTGCCCCGGTCAGGTCCTGCTGGCGTCGGACGACACGCTCCTGCCGGTGGCCGAACAAGGGGCGCCCCTCGCCGAGCATGGGTTCACGGTACAAACGCTCGAAGGCGCTGGCCACATGATCCCGATCACGGCTGCGGAGGCCTGCGCAGAGGCAATCGAGACGGCCGTGGCTCAGGCTGCCAAGGCATAGGCCGCGGCGGCACGCCCCGCCCGCCGCCCGGTGGCAAGGCAGGCCGTGATCAGGTAGCCGCCTGTCGGCGCCTCCCAATCGAGCATTTCGCCCGCGACGAAGGTGCCGGGCCGCGCTGTCAGCATCAGCCCCGCGTCGAGCGCCTCCCACATCACGCCCCCTGCGACGGAGATCGCTTCATCGATGGGCCGGGGCCCGTCATGGGCGATGGGCACGGCCTTGATCCGTTCAGCCAGCGCTTCGGGTGTTACCGGCAAGGGCCCTGCTTCGCGCAGGAGCGTGCGCTTGACGGGCGGCAGGCCTGTCGTCTTGCGCACATGGGCAGAGAGCGTCGCCTTTCCGCGCGGGCGCGCCAGACGCCGGGCAAGCACCTCGGCAGAGAGGTCCGGCGCCAGGTCGAGCACAAGCGGCGCCCCCGAGCGCAAGGCAGGGGACAGAGCGTAGATCGCGCTGCCCTCCAACCCGGTGGCCGTGACGAGCGCTTCGCCCTTCACCGACGTGCCACCTGCCTGAAATTCGCAGGATTTCAGAGGCTGTCCCGCATGCGCCGCCATCTGGGGTGACCAGGCAACGTTGATTCCCATATTGGCCGGCCGAAACGGGGCGAGCGGGATCCCGGCTGCGCGAAACGGGGCCACCCAGGCGCCGTCCGATCCGAGCCGCGCCCAGCTCGCTCCCCCGAGCGCCAGCACCACGACGTCGGGCGCAAGCGTCCGCGGGCCATCAGCCGTCTCGATCCGGTGGCCGCCACCGTCCGCCCAACCGGCCCAGCGCCAGCGGGTCTGTGTCCGCACCCCCAGTTCGGCCAGGCGCCCGGCCCAAGCGCGCAACAACGGCGACGCCTTCATGGCCGACGGAAAAACCCGGCCCGACGACCCGGTGAAGACATCCTGGCCGAGCGCTTCGGCCCAGGCCATCGCCTCGGCGGGCCCGAACTCATCGAGCGCCGGGCCCAGCCCCGCCACTTCCGCCCCGAAGGCGGCAGCGAAGGCCTCGGGCGTCTCGTTCTTGGTAATGTTCAGCCCGCTCTTGCCGGCCATCAGAAGCTTGCGCGCAATGGAGGGCTTGGCCTCGGCCAAAGTCACCGACAGGCCGGCACGCGCCATCTCCTCCGCCGCCATGAGCCCGGCGGGCCCGGCTCCGATCACCAGGGCCGTGGGCGCAGACATTGAATCGCTCGGTTGGGTCGCATCCCCTCGTGTCTGACGCCCCGCACCGTCACGTCAAGCCGATACGTTGGGCCAGGACAACCCGGCAGGCCGTCATCCGATCGCTAGCCGGGGGGCGCGACCGGCCCGGACACAGCACGCGCCTCCAGCGTCTCACGCAGTATCGCCGCGACCACCGACGCGACCTCGCCTGTACCGGGGCGGGAGATGAGACAAAGCTCCCGAACAGGGGTCTCGCGTGTGCCGCCTTTGAATGCGACGACGCGCGCGTCGGCGCTCCGCTGGATGTCCGGCCCGGGCAAAAGGGTGAAACCCACTCCCTCCTTCACGCATTCGAGGATCGCATCGACGGAGTCGAGCACCACGGGCCGGGGGCTCTCGGCACTGAGGCTCGGCGCAATGTGCCGCGCGATCAGCCGGCCGATGCCCGCTTCTGGCCGGAACTGCAAAAAGGTTGTCCGGCGCGCGATCTGCGCCGGCAAACGGCTCGTTTCCCGGGCGTTGCATGCAAAGAGCAGCGGCTCGGTAGCGAGCGTCTGGCTCGCCAGCCGATTGCCCGGGTCCACCGGGCCGGTCACCACGGCAAAGTCCAGCCGCCCCGTCAGAACCTCTTCCTCCAGTTCGTGCGACAGCGCCGAGCGCAAGATGAACTGCATCTGCGGCCGCGATTCCCGAGCCCGCCGAAGGAACCCCGGCAGCACCCGCACACTGGCCGTGTTGATGAACCCGATACGGAAATCCCCGGCAAGCGGGTCCTGCGGCCGGACGGATGCCCAGAGCGCCCCCTCCGCATCGACTATCGCACGGGCTTGCGGGATGAGCTGGCGCGCCATCGGTGTCAGACGCGGGGGCCGGAACGCCCTGTCGAAGAGATCGACACCGAGCTGTTGCTCCAGCGCCTTCATCTGCATCGAGACGGCAGACAGCGTCATGTTCAGCGCATCGGCTGACTCCGCGAAGGAGCCGGTGCGCGCAATCGTAAGAAACGTCTGAAGGCTGCGTGTTTGCATCAAGAACTCTGTACTTATTCTACATTCTTATTTGGTTGCTCTGAATTTGGCGAGCGATATGCTGCGACGATCACGAAAAGGAGAGCAGCCGTGACCAGCGTCGTCCCCGATCCCGCGATCCGATCCGCCCTGTCGGCCATCGAAGAGCTGCACCCGGTCTTCGCCGAGCGCGCCGCAACGTGGGACAGGGAGCGCACCTATTGCTGGGACAATGTTCGCGATCTGACGGACGCGCGGATCATGGGCATGACCCTGCCGGTGGAATACGGCGGCCTTGGTGCGTCGTATCTCGACGTGGTCAAGGTGATCGAAACAGCGGCAAGCGCCTGCGCCCTCACGGCGCGGGTGATCGTCGAGGCGAACATGGGCGGCGTCGCGGCTGTCATGCAGTACGGCACGCCGGAGCAGAAACGGCTCTGTGCCGATTACGTTCTGGCGGGCGACAAGCCGGCCATCTGCATCACCGAGCCGGGTGCGGGAAGTGCCGCCACGATGATGCAGACGACGGCGCGCAAGCGCGGCAACAGCTACGTCCTGAACGGTACGAAGCACTGGATCACCGGCGGCGGCGTGTCGAAGGTGCACCTCGTCTTCGCCCGCGTGCTCGATGAACAGGGCGCCGAGCTGGGGATCGGCGGCTTCCTCGTCATCCACGATCCCGAGGGCGGGCGCGAGACGCCGGGCTTCGAGGTCGTGCGCCACGAACGCAACATGGGGCTCTGCGGCATGCCGGAGGCCGAGCTGCGGTTCACCGACATCACGGTGCCCGAAGAGATGGTCGTGATGCCGCCCTCGGGCTTCAAGCGCGGCTTCGCGGATCTGATGAACGCCTACAACAGCCAGCGCGTGGGCGCCGGGACGGTCGCGATGGGAATCGCGGCGGGCGCGCTCGGGCATGCCAAGCGCTACCTTCTGGAGCGCGAGCAGTTCGGACGCCCGATCGCCGAGTTCCAGGGGTTGCAGTGGATGTTTGCCGACATGGACACCGGCGTGCACGCGTCGCGGCTGATGCTGCACGAGGCGGCACGGTCGCGCGGGCCGAATGGCAGCCCCTTCCCGGACATGACGATGGCCGCTCGGGCAAAGCTCTTTGCCTCGGAAACCGCGATCAAGGTGGTCAACGATGCGCTGCAGATCTTCGGCGCACGCGGATACGGCGAAGACGAGCCGCTCTCCCGCATGTATCGCGACGTGCGCATGTTTACGATCGGCGGCGGGACGGCGCAGGTGCTGCGCACGCAGATCGCGTCGCGCCAGCTCGGGATCAAGGCGCCCCAGACGCGGGACGGCTACACCAGCCTTGCCCCCGCGCCGGAGATGCGCTCCGCAGGCTGACCGTGCGAGAGACGGCGGGGCGCCCCTGACAGCATCATCCTTGAAGCGGCGTGGCGACACGGCTGCGCCGGTGAGGGTCGCGCCAGTGGATGCCGAGGCGCCGCTGGGCCGGGTCGGCCCGGAGCGACACGTCTTTGCGGGCGACGGATCGACAGCGGGCCCTCGGCCTCCCATAAGTGGCTATCGCGATTGCCAATTCGCGGGCCAACCGACGGGGGACACACGACATGGACATGGGGATTGCCGGGCGACGCGCCCTTCTCACCGGCGCGTCGAGAGGCATGGGCCGCGCGTGCGCCAACGCGCTTGCCCGCGAGGGATGCGAGATCACGATGGTCGCGCGAAGAGCGGACGTGTTGGAGACGGCGGCGGCGGAGATCCGGGCCGAGACGGGCGCCATCGTCCACATTGTTGTGGCGGACATCACGACGCCCGGGGGCCGCGCGGAGGCGCTTGCCGCCTGCCCCGCGCCCGACATCCTGCTCAACAACGCCGCCGGCATGAAACCCGGAGACTTCCGCGACTGGACCCGCGAGACGTGGATCGAGGCGCTCGACCTGATGATGCTCGCTCCCATCGAGATGATCCGCCTGACCTATGACGGCATGCTGGAGCGCGGCTTTGGCCGGATCGTCAACATCGCCTCGCGCGGTGTGAAGATCCCCGACCCCAAGCTCGGCCTGTCGAACGGCGCGCGCACCGGGCTCGTCGGATTCTGCGCCGGGATCGCGCGCGGCGGGGTCGCGCGCAATGTCACCGTCAACACGATCCTGCCCGGCATCGTGGCGAGCGACGGGCAGCGCGACCACGTGACCGCCCTCGCCGAGAAGACCGGGCGATCGTTCGACGAGATCTGGGCCGAACGCGCCGCAGGCTCCCCGGCGCAGCGCTACGGCACCCCCGAAGAGATCGGCGCCCTCTTCACCTTCCTTGCGTCGGCCCATGCGGGGCTGATGACCGGGCAGTCCATCCTGATGGACGGCGGCGATTATCCCGGTACGCTCTGATCCATGAACGAGCGCCAGATTACGGCGTTTCGCCACGTGTTGCGGCTTGGCTCCGCGACAGCGGCAGCGCGCGCCATGAACGTGAGCCAGCCCGCCGTGTCGCGCCACATCGCGGAGCTTGAGGCCGATCTCGGTTTCCCGCTCTTCGAGCGACAGGGCGGGAAGCTCCATGCCCTGCAGGAGGCACATGCGCTGGGGCAGGAAGTGGACCGGATGTTCTACGGTCTCGACCGGCTGCGCAGTTTTGCGCGCGAGATGCGCGGGCTGGCGCATGCGCAAATCTCCATCGCGAGCCTGCCCATGGCCTCGTTCCGTATTCTGCCGCGGGTCGTTTCTGCGTTCGTCGAGGCGCATCCCGGAATACGGGTGACGCACAACGTTCATACGTCACAACGCATTGCCGATCTCGTCGCCGCCGGACAGGCCGATTTCGGGATCGCACAGCTTGGTCCGGGGCGTGCGGATGTGCGCCGACTCTATGCCTGGCGCTGCCCGTGTGTCGTCGCGCTGCCTGCGGGCCATCCGCTGGCAAGTGCGCCCGTGCTGCGCCCGGAAGATCTCTGCGGTGTCCCGCTGGTCGCGCTGTCATCGCAGACCGTGACGGCGGCCTTTGTCACCGAACGGTTCGCGCAGGCGGGGATCACACCGCGCGTCGTCGCCGAGAGCCAACCCTCCTACGCCGCGTGCGGGATGGTTGCCGAAGGTCTTGGCGCCGCGATCGTGGATCCGTTCACGCCAAAGCTCTTTACGGGTGACGCGCTCACGACTGTGCCGTTCGAGCCTGCCGTTCCGTTCGACGTCTACCTCGTCGCGCATGCCGAGCGGCCGCTTTCGCGTGCTGTCGAGGCGATGGTCGGTCTTCTGGTCGAAGAGTTCGACCGGACAGAGAGCTCCGAACGGCTTATCCTATAACGTGAGCGCATGACATCATCCTGCATCTCTATTTGGATGTATGGTAAGTCCCCCGTAAGGAACACGCATCAGCGACAGGAGAGGTTACATGGCCCACACTCAGCCCAGCGGTTCGTTCGTCGCGCTCGTCACGCCGATGAATGACGACGGATCGGTCGACTATGACGGTTTCCGCGACCTGATCGACTGGCACGCCGAAAACGGGACGTCCGCCCTCCTGATCATGGGCTCGACCGGCGAGGTCTCGATGCTCAGCCCGGAGGAACGGGCCGAGATCGTGCGCCGCACCGTCGCGATGAAGAAGCCCGGGCTGACGATGTGGTACGGCTGCACCGGCAACAACACGGATGCGACCATCGCGCAGGTGCGCTACGCGGCGGCGGAGGGTGCGGATGGCGCGATCATCGCCGCCCCGTCCTACATCTGCGCCGACAATGACGCGATCGAAGCCTACGCGCTGGAGGTGCTGGACAGCGCCGACCTCGCGATGGGCTTTTACAACAACCCGCCGCGCGTGAAGACGGATCTGCACTGGTCCAACCTGCTGCGCCTCGCAAAGCACGACAACATGACCGTGCTGAAGGAGAGCACCACGCGGGTGGGTCAGGTGGCGCAGGTCTGTGCGGCCAAGCCTGACATGGCGGTCATGTGCTGCTGTTCGCCCAACCTCGGGCTCGTGGTGCCGACGATGGCGCTTGGCGGGCACGGGACGGCGAACATGACGGGCAACCTCATCCCGCGCGAAATGGCGGTGATCTCGAAGCCGTGGGAGAGCGGCGCGGATGCCTTTGCGCATCGCGAGGCGTGGCTGGAAAACCTGCCGGTGCTCCACTTCGCCTATTCCGCGATCAACCCTGTGGCGGTCAAGACGCTGATGCGCGCGCTCGGACTGCCCTCCGGCCCGCTGCGCCGCCCGCTTCAGGCGCTGCCGCAGCCCGCGTTGCAGGAGGCTCTGGAGATGGTGCAGCGTCTCGGCCTCGACAAGCGCTACGGGTTCCGCACGGGCCCTGCCGCGCTGACGGCGGCGGAGTGATCCACGGAAAGCCTATTCTGCCGGCGTGGCGTGGGCACCCGGAGCCTGCCGGGTGCGGTGGGTCACCATGCGGTCGTGCAACTCGGTGACAGCGCGGCTTCCGGTCTTGGTGAAGAGAAACGGGAAGATCCCATGCAGCAGGCACGCAATGCCGCCCCAGATCATGCGGCCGCCAAAGGAAAAGGCGACGCCCATATGCTGCCAGTAGGTCTCGTTCACACTGGCCGGGTGATCCGTCATCAGGTCCTTGAAGCGCTTCATCTCGATGCCTCCTGCTCGCATGTTGTGGCCAAGATCTATCCTTTCTGGGGCGCAAAAGGCTTCCTTTCTCTCCTTGTTTCAGGCCAAGATGGGGTAGAAATTTCCCTCTACCGGCCTAAACATGAAAAAATCTATCGACGAGACGGACAGGCGAATACTCGCGGCGCTACAGAAGGACGCTTCTGCCCCCCTGACGCAACTGGCCGACGCCGTGGGCCTGTCTGCGTCCCCGTGTTGGCGGCGGATCCAGCGGCTGAAGGACCTCGGCGTGCTGTCCCGCAACGTCTGGGAACTGGATCCGCAGGCGCTCAACCTCGGGCTCACTGTCTTCGTGGCGATCCGCGCGACCGAGCACAACGACCGCTGGCTCGAGCAATTCCGCACCGCCTGCCGGGCGGTCCCCGAGATCGTGGAGATTCACCGGCTGGCGGGCGACGTCGATTACCTCCTGAAGGTGATGGCACCCGACATCGCCACCTTCGACACGATCTACAAGCGGTTGACGGAGCGCGTCGCCCTCGCCTCTGTCACATCGATGATCTCGATGGAGGCGATGCACGTCCGACACGGGCTGCCGCTCGACTATTGTGTGGAAACAGGGGCTTGATCCGGGCTCCCGCAGGGGTAGCTTTCACCTGCGACACTCTGTCAATAAACTGAACAACAAGACCATAACGGGGAGACGACCAATGTTCATGCGACTTCGCGGGATTGCGCAGGGTGCCACCCTTGCCGCCCTTCTGGCCGCTGCACCGGCGGTGGCGCTGGCTGACGAGATCACTCTCGTGCTGGGCGCCGAACCGACAACTCTGGATCCTCACGCAGCCGACGATGGCTCCGAGAAGGCGGTGAACGACAACGTCTTCGAGACGCTGATGGTGCGCGACGCGGAGGGCAACCTCGGGCTCGGGCTCGCCGTCGCGGAGCCGACGCAGGTCGACCCGACGACGTGGGAATTCAAGATCGCCGAGGGCCTGACATTTCACAATGGCGAGGCGCTCGATGCCGCCGCCATCGTGCACTCGGTGGAGCGCATGATCGACCCCGAGCTGAACTCCGAGCAGCTCTCGTACTTCTCGACCTTCGCGGGCGCCGAAGCGGTCGACGCGACGACGGTGCATATCAAGACGTCCGGCCCGGATCCGATCCTGCCCGCACGGATGTATTACTTCATGATCGTGCCGCCCGAGGCCTCCGAGGCTGACGGCTTTGCCGAGGCGCCGGTCGGCTCAGGCCCCTACCGCTTCGTCAGCTGGGACCGCGGCAACCAGATCGTACTGGAGGCCAACCCTGACTGGCGTGGCGAGGCACCTGACGTGACCCAGGTCACCTACCGCTTCATCGAGGAAAGCGGCACGCGGCTCGCGGCCCTGATGGCGGGCGAGGTCGATCTGATCACCAACCTTCTGCCGGAGTTCACTGGCCAGGTGCCGCAATCGGCATCCATGCGCGGGCTGGAGCACCCCACGGTGATCCTCAACACCAACGGCGGCATCACGGCGGACAAGCGGGTGCGGCAGGCGCTGAACCTCGCGGTCGACAAGGAGGCGCTGGCCTCCGCGCTCTTCGAGGGGCAGGCGCAGGTCGAGCAGGGGCAGCTTCTGGGTACCACCTATTTCGGCTTCAACGAGAGCATCTCGGCCTACCCCTACGACCCCGAACAGGCGCAAGCGCTGCTTGAGGAAGCGGGCGTCGCGGGTGGAGACATCACCCTCGTCGGCACCTCGGGCCGCTGGCTGAAGGACCGCGAAGTGGCGGAGGTCGTCGCTGGCTTCTGGTCCGCCGTGGGGTTGAACGTCGACGTGCAGATCTTCGAATTCGACGAGTACCTGCAGCGCCTCTTCGACAAGGAGAACCGCGCCGATGCGATCTTCGTCGTCTCCGGCAACGAGCTGCTGGACGCCGACCGTTCGTTCAGCGCCTACTACGCGCCGTCGGGCTTCGGATCGTCCAACAGCTTCGAGGAGCTGGAGAACTGGATCACCGAGGCACGGACCGAGGTCGATGCCGACGCACGTCAGGCGCTCTACGAAGAGGCCGTCGCGTTTGCGCATGACGAGGCGATCCTGACGTTCCTGCTGAACATCAACAACATCTGGGGCATGTCCGAGCGTCTGAGCTGGGAGCCACGGGTGGATGGAAAGATGTTCGTCTCGACGATGACCGTCGAGTAGATCCGGCAAGGCGACCACGATGGGCAGGTTCATCCTCACGAAACTCTGGCAGGGCGTCATCGTCGTCCTGTCGGTGGTCGTGGTCGTCTTCGTTCTGACGCGGCTGATCGGGGATCCGGTGCGCGTCATGCTGCCCCTGGAGGCCACCGAGGAGCAGCGCGCCCAGTTCGAGCAACAGCTCGGGCTGGACCGGCCCATCGGCGTGCAGTTCGTCGATTACGTGACGGATGTCGCCGTGCTCGATTTCGGCGAGAGCCTGTGGCAGCGGCGCCCGGTCATGGACATCATCGTGGAGAAAGCGCCCGCGACCCTGCTGCTCACGATCACGGCCATCGGCCTTGCCATTGCACTGGCGGTGCCGCTGGGCACGATCGCGGCGCTGAGGCCGGAAGGGATCGTGGACCGCATCGTGGTGCTGATCTCGCTCATCGGGCTGTCGATCCCGCAATTCTGGCTGGGGCTGCTGTTCATCGTGTTGTTTGCGCTCACACTGGGGTGGCTGCCCACCTCGGGCTCCGGCACACCGGCGCACATCATCCTGCCCGCACTTACACTCGCGATCCCGGCGATGACGCGGCTTGTGATGGTTGTCCGCTCCACGATGATCGACGAGCTGAATGCGCAATACGTCAAGGTGCTGCGCGCCAAGGGCATGCGGCCGTGGCGCGTCGTGGCCGTGCATGCGCTGAGGAATTCCTCCGTTCCGATCCTGACCCTTGCGGGGTGGGAGCTGATCCGCGCGCTCTCGGGTTACACGGTCGTGGTGGAGAGCGTCTTTGCCTGGCCCGGCCTCGGGCTGACGGCGATTCAGGCCATCGAACGGCAGGACCTCATTCTGCTGCAGGCCATCGTGTTCCTTACGGCGATCATGGTCGTGGTGTTGAACCTCGCGCTCGACATCCTGTCGAAAGCCTTTGACCCCCGCATCGACCTGAGGGCGACATGAGCCTCGCCGACAGTGACAGCGCCCCCGTCGCGGTTGCAGAGGCTGCCCCGTCACAGCCCATGCCCGGCCTCTGGGCGGATCTGAGGGGCGATATTCCCGGGCTGACGGGGGTGATTTTCCTTGTCCTGCTCCTGCTGATGGCGATCTTTGCTCCGCTCATCGCCCCGTACGACCCCGAGGCGCAGAACATCATCGCCCGTCTCAAGCCGCCGGCGTGGATGGACGGCGGATCCTGGACCCATCTGCTCGGCACGGATCATCTGGGGCGGGACGTTCTTTCGCGGCTGATCCACGGCTCGCGGATCTCGCTGATCGTGGGCGCGGCGACGGTGCTGCTCGCGGGCTCTTTCGGCGTCCTGATGGGGCTGACGGCGGGCTATGTCGGCGGGCGGACGGACAACTGGATCTCCGCCATCACGGACACGCAGGTCGCCTTTCCCGGATTGCTGCTGGCGCTGATGATCCTCGCCGTGATCGGGCCGTCGACGATCACGGTGATCGTCGTGCTCGCGCTCAATGGCTGGATGGTCTACGCGCGCGTCACCCGTGGCGTCGTTCTTTCGCTGCGCCACACCGCGTTTGTCGAGGCGGCGGGGCTCTTGGGCTGCTCCACATGGCGCGTGCTGATGCGCCACCTGCTGCCGAACCTCTCGGCCCCGCTGCTGACGCTCGGCACGCTGGAATTCGCGCGGATCGTGCTGGCCGAGGCGGCGCTGTCGTTCCTCGGCCTCGGGGTGCAGCCACCCGCCACGTCGTGGGGCCTCGATGTGGCACAGGGCAAGGATTACATGTTCCGCGCGTGGTGGCTCGTCACCTTCCCCGGCCTTGCCATCGCCATGACGGTGCTCGCGATCAACCTCATCGCGTCGTGGCTGCGCGTCACCTCCGACCCCGTGGAACGGGAGAAGCGCTTCGCCCGACGCGCCGCGAAGGGGCTATGAGCGCGCCGCTCCTGCAGGTCGAGGGGCTCGAGGTCGAGTTCCTGACGCGGCGCGGCACGGTGTCTGCGGTGCGTGGCATTTCCTTCGATCTCGGCCCCGGCACCGCGATGGGGCTGGTGGGCGAGAGCGGCTGCGGCAAGTCCGTCACCGCGTTGGCGCTCTTGGGCATGGTGCCGCTGCCCGGGCGGCTGAAGGCGGGCCGCGTGCTCTGGAAGGGGCGCGACCTGCTCGGGCCGGGCTCGGATGCCTACCGCCGCGAGGTCTGCGGGCGCGACATCGCCATGGTGTTTCAGGACCCGATGACAAGCCTCGATCCGCTCTTCACCATCGGCTCGCAGATTGCCGAGGTGCTGCGCCGGCACCGGGGGCTCGACGCCGCACAGGCCCGCGCCCGCGCCGTCGAGCTGCTGGACCTCGTGCACATCCCCAAGCCCGAGCAGCGCGTGGACCAGTATCCGCACGAGTTCTCGGGCGGCATGCGCCAGCGCGCGCTCATCGCGATGGCACTGGCCGCCGAGCCGGACCTTCTGGTCGCCGATGAGCCGACCACGGCGCTCGACGTGACGGTGCAGGCCGGCATCCTCGACTTGCTCGTCGAGCTGCAACAGCGCCTCGGCCTCTCGATCCTGATGATTACGCATGACCTCGGCGTCGTGGCGCGGTTGTGTCACCGCGTGGCGGTGATGTATGCGGGCGAGATCGTCGAGGACGGCGCGGCGCGCGCCATGCTTTCGGCCCCGCGCCACCCCTACACCGCTGGTCTGCTATCGGCCACGCCGTCGCTGACGGATGTCGCGACGCGGCTCACGACGATCGACGGCCAGCCGCCCGACCTGCGCCTGCCCCGCACCGCCTGCGCCTTCCGCCCGCGCTGCGCCAATGCCACCACCGCCTGTGCCGAAGCGCCAGACCTCGCGCCGCAGCCGGGCGCGGACTTCGCCCGCTTGGCCTGCCACAACCCGGTGCAGGTACGGCAGGCGACACCCTCCTCTCCGTCCTCCGCCGCCAAGCGAAGCAACGCTACCGCGCATCCCCTCGTGCGGGTCGAGAACCTTACGGTGCGCTTCCCGCTCGGCAAACAGAGGCTCTTCGGGGCCTCCGAGACGATGACCGCCGTCGATGACGTGAGCTTCGAGATCTATCCCGGCGAAACGCTCGGCCTTGTCGGTGAAAGCGGTTCCGGCAAGACGACGACAGGGCGTGCGCTGCTGCGCGCCTCGCCGATCAGCGCGGGGCGCGTGCTCTTTGACGGGGAGGATGTCGGGGCGCTGAAACCGGGGGCCCTGCGGCGTCTCCGACGCGATATGCAGCTCATCTTCCAGGACCCGTATTCCAGCCTCAACCCACGCATGACCGTCGGCCAGATCGTTTCTGAGCCGCTGATCGTGCACGGCATCGAGAAGGACCCGGCGCGGCTGAAGGCCCGCGTCGCCGAGCTGCTGGAGCTTGTCGGCCTGCCCGCCGACGCCGCCGAGCGTCACCCGCATGCCTTCTCCGGTGGCCAGCGCCAGCGGGTGGGCATCGCCCGGGCGCTGACACTTGAGCCGCGCCTCATCATCGCGGACGAACCGGTCTCGGCGCTCGATGTCTCGATCCGCGCGCAGGTCGTGAACCTGATGCAGGATCTTCAGGACCGGCTTGGCCTGACCTACCTCTTCATTGCCCACGACCTCGCCGTCGTGCGCCATATCGCGAGCCGCGTCGCAATCATGAAAGCGGGGCGGATCGTCGAGATCGGCCAGGTTGCGCAGGTCTACGGCGACCCGCAGCATCCCTACACAAAGCAGCTGCTGGCCTCCGTCCCCGAGATCGATCAGGCGACGCGATCGCTCACGGGCACCTGAGGGATGGAGGCCCTGCTCGCGTCGCTTTCGGAGGCGCTCGCGGCGCCCGGCCCGTTTGCGCTGGCCTTCGTGGTGATCGTCGTGGCCGGGATCGTGCAATCCAGCGTGGGCCTCGGCTTCGGGCTTGTGGCGGCGCCCGCGCTGATGTTCATCAATCCCGCGCTCGTCCCGGGCGGCGTGATTTTCCTCGGCACGCTTGTCAGCTTTCTGTCGGCGGTGCGGGATCTTCCACAGGTCAACCTGCGCTATGTCGGGGCCGGTCTGGCGGGGCGTATCCCTGCGGCCCTGCTCGCGGCGTCGCTCGTGGCGCTCGCGTCGCCGGAGCTGTTCGAATTGCTCTTTGCGCTGTCGATGCTGGTGGCCGTGGCGCTCTCGGTGCTGGCGCCACGGTTCGACCCGACGGGGCCACGGGTAGCGGCAGCAGGAGTTGTCTCGGGGCTGATGGGCACGATGACGGGGGTCGGGGCACCGCCCTTCGGGATCGCCCTTCAGAACGCACCCGCACACGAGATGCGCGCGACGCTGAACGCGGTGCTGCTGCTGGGCGCCATCGTCTCGATGGTGGCGCTCGCGACGTTCGGAGAGTTCGGCGCGGTTGACATCGTGCAGGGCGCGGCCCTCGTTCCTGCGGCGCTCGCGGGGTTCTGGGTCGCCCGGTTTGTAATCCGCGATCCACGAACGGGGTCGATGCTGCGGCCCATCGTGCTGGGGCTGTGCGTGGTCTCGAGCGTCGTGCTCCTCTTGCGCGCGGTGTCGGCGGTCTAGTCGACTGCATTCAATCGACCGCGGTTAACCAAGCCGAAATGCGAAATGTGCACACCTGTCGTGGCTGGGGCCCCACACCCCGGCGTGCGGGAGCATGGCGATGACACCAGAGACCCAGGCAGCGCGCCACGAGCTGGCGACGTTCCGGCGGCGGCGCACGGCGTCCGGCCGGTTCGTGACCTATTGCGCGGCACGGGCGCGGCATTTCCTGTCCCGCCAGGTCATCACGCTCTTCTGCTTCGTGGTCTTCACGAAGATGACGACGCTGGATCTCGCGATCGCGGCGCTGGCCTTCGTCATTCTGGCCGATGTGGCGGAATCCCTCGTACTCTACCGCGTCTCAAAGCGGCAGCCGCGGCCAGGAACGCTCCCCCTGCTCTTGGGGGCGACGGCGCTGCTCGCGGCGCTGCAAGCGCTCTCGATCGTGAATTTCGTCGTACTGATCACGTCGATCGGCGGGGGGATCACGCGCGGCCTCACCATCGCCGTCTGCCTCGCTGCTATCCTCGACGCGGCGCTCCACCTTCCGCTGCACAGGACGGCCGCGATTGCGCGGATCGGTGTGCTTCTCACCACGCTGATTGGGCTTTTCGTCAATGCTTTCATGGAGGTGCCTGCCTTCGGAACAGCGCAGACCTACCGGCTGATCTTCGATCTTCTCGCCACGATCCTGCTGGCCGCCATTCTCACACTGATCCTGCGCAACGTGTACAGCTCGCGCCGCCGCAGTACGGCCCGGCAGGAAACCGCACTCGAAAAGGCCTACGAGCTGGCCACCACCGCCGCGGCCCTCACGGCGTCGCGCGAGACGTCGAAACGCCTCGCGGCCATTGCCGAAGGGGCAAGCGACAGCATCATCGTGACGGACAGGCAGGGATCGATCACATGGGTCAATGCCGCCTTCACCGAAATGATGGGCTACAGCTACCAGGAGGTCCTGGGCCAGCATATCTCCATGATAAATGGCCCAAGTACCGATCCAGCCGCCATCGACACCCTGATGACAGCGCGCCGCGAAGCGACCCCGGCCCAGCTCCAGATTCAGAATGAACACAAGGACGGCCACAGCATCTGGATCGAAACCCGCCTCACACCGATCTTCGATGCAGAGGGCCAGCTTGCGAGCATGATCGCCGTCGAGCGCGACATCGAGCATATCAAGGCGCGCGAAGCGGCACTTGCCGAGGCCGGGCGCGTCAAGCAGGCGTTCCTCGCAACCGTCAGCCACGAGCTGCGCACCCCGATGAACGGCATCATCGGCAACGCCGAGATGCTGAAGGAAACGCCACTGGACCCCGAACAGGCCGCGATGCTCCGCACGATCAGTGACTCCAGCGAGGCCTTGCTGACGATCGTGAACGATATCCTCGATTTCTCCGCGCTGGAGGCGGGCCGCCTTACGGTCAGCCCGGCGCCGTTCGACCCCGCCATCTGCATCGGGAGCGTCGTCGATCTGCTGCGCCCGGTCGCCGCACGCAAGGGGATCGCTTGCACGCTCACCCTGCCCCCCGGGCTGCCGACCACGCTGCGCGGCGATGCCGGCCGCATCCGGCAGATCCTCTCCAACCTGATCGGCAACGCCATCAAGTTTACCCAGAGCGGTGGGGTCCACATCGCCGCCTCGCACGTCCTTCAGGGGGAAGCGGCGGTGCTGAGGGTCGACGTGCGGGACACCGGGATCGGGATCGCGGCGGATCGCCTGACCCACGTGTTCGAGAGCTTCACCCAGGCCGACACCGGCATCGCTGGCCGCTTTGGCGGCACGGGCCTTGGGCTGGCGATCTCGCGGCAGCTGGCCGAGGCGATGGGAGGGGCGCTGACGGCCACGTCGACGGAAGGGGCGGGCTCCGTATTCACACTGGAAATCTCCCTGCCGATTGTCCGCGCCCCTCCCCCAACACCCGATGCCGGGCACATCGAGGCGGGGCAACCGGGCACACCCGAGCCCTCGCCGGAGCCCGGGCTTCTCACCGGGTGGCGCATTCTCGTTGCGGACGACAACGCAACCAACCGGCGCCTGCTTGCCGCGATGCTGCGCGACACCGGGGCAACGATCGGCTTTGCCGAAACCGGGACAGAGGCCATCGACCTCTACCTTGAGAGTCCGCCCGACATCGTCTTGATGGACATGAACATGCCGGAGCTCGACGGCCCCGGCGCCACCCGCGCGATCCGAAGGGAAGAAACGCAGCGGGGGGCCGCAGCTGTGCCCATCATCGCACTGACGGCCAATGCGCTTGCCGAAGACCGGGCCGCCTGCGCGGAGGCGGGCATGACGGGCTTTCTGCAAAAGCCTGTCCGCCGGAAGGATCTCATCGCTGCCCTAATGCAACACGGCCGCGACCCGCCCGCTCGGCGCGACGCGGGCGCAGAGAGATCCGCGGGCTAGCAGCAGCGCAGCGCGTCGCGCCCCCAGCCTCCGTACCCGAAGGCAGAACCCGGACAACGCGCGCGGCGCGGGCAACGGGATGCGCTCCGCCCTTCTCTCTGCCTTGGGCTTCGTCTAGCGTCGGCCAGGCCGAAGAGGAGGCTGCACCATGGTCGACATCGCGACCCGCGTCTGGAACCACAAGTGGAAAATCGATCCGATCGTGCGTTCGCTGATCGACACGGATTTCTACAAGCTCCTGATGTGTCAGTCTGTTTTTCACAACAAGCGCGACACGCAGGTCACTTTCAGCCTGATCAACAGGTCCCGCCATGTGCCCCTCGCCAAACTCATCGACGAAGGGGAATTGCGCGAACAGCTCGACCACGTGCGCTCCCTGTCGCTCAGCCGGGGCGAAAGCACCTGGCTCCGCGGCAACATGTTCTACGGCAAACGGCAGATGTTCCACCCTGACTTCGTGGAGTGGTTCGAAGCCCTGCGCCTGCCCCCCTACATCCTCGAGCGGCGCGACGATCAGTATGAGCTGACATTCGAGGGCAGCTGGCCAGAGGTCATGCTCTGGGAGATCCCGGCCCTCGCCATCCTGATGGAGTTGCGCGGCCGCGCCGTACTGAACAGGATGGGCCGGTTCGAGCTGCAGGTGCTCTATGCGCGCGGAATGACCCGGATCTGGGAAAAGGTCGAACGCCTCCGCACGCTCGACGGCCTGCGCCTCGCGGATTTCGGAACGCGCCGGCGCCATTCGTTTCTCTGGCAGGATTGGTGCGTGCAGGCTTTGCAGGAGGGTCTCGGCTCGGCCTTCACCGGCACCTCCAACTGCCTTATCGCCAAGAACCGCGATCTCGAGGCCATCGGCACCAACGCCCATGAATTGCCCATGGTCTACGCGGCCCTGGCGGACGACGACGCCGAGCTTGCCGCCGCCCCGTACCGCGTCCTCGCGGATTGGCACGAGGAGCACGACGGCAACCTGCGCATCATCCTGCCCGACACCTACGGAACCGGCGGCTTCCTCGCCCATGCACCGGATTGGCTTGCCGGCTGGACAGGCATGAGGATCGATTCCGGCGATCCGGTAGAGGGCGCCGAAGCCGCCATTCGCTGGTGGAAGAAGCGCGGCGAAGATCCGACGGAAAAGCTTATCATCTTTTCCGACGGGCTCGACGCCGATCGGATCGCCGACCTGCACGACCGCTTTTCAGGGCGCGCGCGGGTCAGCTTCGGCTGGGGCACGCTTTTGACCAACGACTTCCGCGGGTTGACCGAGAATGATGCACTCTCGCCGTTTTCGTTGGTCTGCAAGGCTGTGTCCGCCAATGGGCGCCCGACCGTCAAGCTGTCGGACAATCCAAACAAGGCGATGGGCCCGGCCGACGAGATCGAGCGCTACAAGCGGGTCTTCAGTGTCGGGCACCAGGAAGCGATCCAGGTCGTCGTCTGACCGGCGCCGCGCAGCTTAGGCGCGGGCGCACCAGCGCTCGGCAAGGCGCACGGCCCGCTCCGCGTAGGCGCGGCACCGCGGGTCGGACGCCTCGGTGCGCGATGCGGCCCAACCGCATGAGGCGAGTGCGCGGACGAGAGTGAACAGCTCGACATGTCCGGCGACCCCCGAGCCAGGACCACGCTCCGTATCGTAGCCGGCAATCAACGAATGGCGCAGCGCGGCAAAGTCCGCCCGGTCGACATGCGCAATCAGGGCGGTCGCGAGGTCGTAGGCCCGGTACCCCACCCCGCAATCATCGAAGTCGATCAGCACGAGGCGCGTGCCCGTGTCGAGCACGTTGTCAGGCAGAAGATCCGCGTGGATGAGGCCGATATCCTGCGATGGCCCGGTCGCAAACACATCTCGCAGCGTTCTGCGAACGTCGCACAGCAGCAGGGCCTCAGCCGGGGAAAGCGTCGGGTTCTCCCAAAACCGCCCCCAGGTTGGCGACTCGCCCAGAAGAGCGGACGCATCCCACCGCCGAAAGGCCGCTGTCGAAGGGCCGTCCGGCTTCCCTCCGATCTCGTCCGCCGCGGCGTGAAAACGGGCGATCTCTGCACCCAGAACACGCATCCGGTCTGGTGACGGCGCGAAGGGCCGGCCCTCCACCCAGCCGACGACGCTGGCCAGCCGCCCGTCCGTCGTGTTGGTGAGGTAGGCGCCGGACAATGTGCGGACCGGGGGCGGTATTGCGATGCCCCGCGCGGCCAGGCCCTCCGCCCAGCGCAGTTCGGCGGCGATGGCCTCCGCACTTCGGTAGCCGGGCCGGTGCAATCTGAGAGCGACGCGCTGGCCAGATGCCAGTACCGCCTCGTAGACGGTGTTCTCCCGCGCAGCCACCAACCGGACGAGCGCGCCATGCCCCCAGCCCGACAGCACCTCGCTGGCGAGGGCTTCGGTCATGCCGTCGTGGCCTCGACCCGCGACAGCGCCGCCGACAGCGCATCGACAACGCGCGTGGCATGCTCCGCCGCGAAGGGCAAAGGCGGACGAATCTTTAGAATATGCATCTCGCGCCCGATCTGCCCGATCAGAACGCCCGCCTCCTTCATCTGTTCGACGATGTCTTCGGCCAGGCCGGTCGCGGGCGCGCCGGCGGCATCGCGAAGCTCGACCGCCGCCATCAGCCCTTGCCCCGTCACGCGCGCAATGGCCGGATGCGACAGGCTCCGCAGACCGTCCAGCAGCACGGCACCCACCGTGGCCGCATTCTGCTGCAATCCCTCGGCGTGCATCACATCGAGCACGGCATTGCCCGCAGCCGCGGCCATGGGAGACGCGGCGAACGTATTGAAATACCCGAACTGTTCGCGGAAGCACGCCATATGCCCGGCAGACGTCACAAGCGCGGCCAGGGGATAGCCATTCCCCAGCGACTTGCCGAGCACGCAGATGTCAGGGGTGAGCCGCAAGAGCCCATGCCCCCACCAGTCACTGCCCAGCCGCCCGAGCCCGGGCTGCACCTCGTCCGCAAGCACGAGGCCACCGGCTTCCCGCACCACCGCGGCAGCACCTTCCAGCCACCCCGGCGCAGCGCCCGGCAGCCCCTCGTTTGCGAAGACGGGGCACAGCACCAGGGCGGCAACGCCGTGACCCGACGCCTCCAACTCGGAAACAGCGCGCGCGACATGGCCCGCGAATACCTCGGGTTGCGCATCGGGTGCCCCACCGAAGGACATGTGCGCCTCCGGTGCAGGGACGAGCCGGATATTCGGAGGATATCCGCCCACGGGCGGTCGGCGTGTCGAAAGGCGCGACACCGCAGCGGTGTTGCCATGGTAGGTATTATCCGTCGCGATCAGACCGGTGCGGCCCGTGACGGCCTCGGCCATGCGAAGCGCCACATCCATCGCCTCCGAGCCGGTACAGGTAAAAAGCACCTGCTCCATCGGCGCATCGAAAGTCGCCAGCAGGCGCTCGGCGTAGTCGAGAATGCCGTCATGAAGGTAGCGCGAATGCGTATCGAGGGTGGCAGCCTGGCGGGCCACGGCCTCCACGACTGTGGGATGAGCATGCCCGACATGGGGAACATTGTTGTATGCGTCGAGATAGCGCCGCCCGTCTGCGCCCGTCAGCCAGACGCCCTGGCCCTGCACGATATGCACGGGCCTGCGGTAAAACGTGGGAACGTTGGGGCCGAGAAGACGGCGCCGCCGGTCCGCAAGGCCCTCCATCACTCCTCCCCCGTCACCCGGCCGCGCAGTGCCTTCTTTTCGCCGCGCTGGGCCTTGGCGGCGAGGCGCCGTTTCTTGGAGGCAAGCGTGGGGCGCGTCGCGATCCGGCGCTTGGGGCGCTCCACCGCCCTGGCGATCAGATCCACGAGCCGTCTTCGGGCGATCTCGCGGTTGCGCGCCTGGCTGCGTGTCTCGTCCACCTTCAGCACCAGCGCGCCTTCCTCCGTCCAGCGCCGTCCGGCCAGCCGGCGCAGGCGCGCCTTCACCGCGTCCGGAAGGTTCGGGCTGCGCGCCGCCTCGAACCGCAGTTCCACCGCCGTCGACACCTTGTTGACGTTCTGCCCACCCGGGCCGGACGACCGGATGAACTGCTCCGTCAGCTCCCAATCCTGAACCGTAATCTGATCGGTTACGCGCAGCATGGCGCCCTCTCCTCGTTGTCGCGCTCATAGCATGGTTTCGCCGCAGGGACAGCGGCGGGCAAACACGCGCTTCCCCCGCGCGCGCATTTGGCTAACAAGTTGGTGCGCACAGTTGAGGAGACGCATCATGCTTAAGGAATTCAGGGAGTTCATTGCCCGGGGCAACGTCATGGACATGGCCGTCGGGATCATCATGGGAGCGGCGTTCACCGCTATCGTCACCTCCATGGTCGACGATTTGATGAACCCGATCATCGCAATCTTTACCGGCGGGATCGATTTCTCCGGCTTGCGCGTGCCTCTGACCGACGCCGCCGACGGGCCCGCCTTTGAGTACGGCAACTTCATTATGGCGGTGATCAACTTCCTGATCGTGGCCTGGGTCGTCTTCATGCTCGTCAAGGGCGTGAACCGCCTCAAGCGCGCGATGGAGGAAGAGGAGGCGAAAAAGGAGAAAGCCCCCGAAGGCCCGACGGAAAAGGATCTGCTGGTGGAGATCCGCGACGCGATGGTCGCCCAAAATCAAAAGGCTGGCTGACTCCGTCTCCGGATACCGAAAATTGGAAAAGGGCCGCCCCTTGCGGAGCGGCCCTTCCGAGCATTTAGGAGGTGGGGCCGGTCAGGGGATGCCTGACGACATGCGACCCACGCGGAGGCTTTCGCCCCAGGGGCTGCCCTAAAGGCGCGCCTCCCGCGTTGTCCCGACACCTCTCTCCAGTATGGCTCTTGACACTGGATCACCTCCTTTCAGTTGTTGCGTTCAAAGCCAGCGTTGCACAAGACCACGGAAAGTCAACGCTTTTCTGGGGTGCGGAGTGCATTGCGGACGAACCTCGCCGATAGGGTGCAGGGCCGTCCGGCACGCCACGCCACGCCACGCTGGAATGGCAGACGAGGCCTGCGGCGCCCCGCGCAAGGGGTGGCGCGGTTACATCGCGCGCCCCAGGCGCTCCGCGCAGGAGCAAACGGCGCAGGAGGAAACGGCGCCTATCGGAAAGCCGCGTTTGCCTCTTGAAGCTCCTTGACGATCTGGGCGTATTGGGGGTCTTCGCGGATCTGCTTCACCTCGGCTTGCGCCTCCACGAGCCCCTTTCGATTGCGTTCGACCGCTTCCCGCATCCGCTTCGCCTTGTCCGCGCGCAGGGGCTGCCCGACCTCGTTCTTGTAGCCGTCGATCTTCAGCCGCATGTTCGTCATGTCCTTGGTCAGACTGTCGATAAGATCCTGTTGCTTCTTCACTTCTGCGGGATCGGTCAGGCTTTGCATGATCTCCTGGATCCGACCGATCCGGGCCTGCGTGCGCTCCAGCATGCGCTCACCCTTGCCGATCAGCGTGGTCAGGTTGGCGCGGGACAGGATCGCCTCGTTCTCCGCGATCGTTCCCTTGAAGCCCGCGATTTTTGCGTCGAGCTCCTTGGTGCGGCGACCGACGGTGGCGGCGTATTCTGCCGCCGCCTTGCGGAGCCGGTCGACCTGAGCGGGGTCGTAATCGCGGTTGATCTCATCGAAATAGGTGGCTTCCAGGGCCGTCTCGACGTTGGGCCGCTCGCTCGGATCGTCTGACATCAGGCGTGCGATCAGGCGCGTCGCGGCACTGACCTCTATCTGGTTTCCCTTTTCGTCGAGATACGCGCCGCCACCATCCTTGAAGCTCGGCATCATCTCGTCGACGCGACCCAGATCCTGCATCGGAGACACCGCGCGCTGCAGGATCGCGCCGAGCGAAAAGGCGTCGCCCTGCATCGTCAGGTCCGTGGCGCTCTTGGTCTCTGGCGCGAGATAGAGCGGTGTACTCTGGAAGTCGCCCTCCAGCTTCGCGTCCCGCGTCGGGGCTTCCTGCGAGAGCCCGAAATCCGCGACCTTGAAGGTTCCGTCCTTCATCATGAAGACGTTGAGCTCCTTGAGGTCGAAATGGGAATGGCCCTGGTCGTGCATGGCCTTCACGCCCTTGAGCATGTCCTGCATCTGAGCCGCCATCAGGACCTGGCGCGAGGCCTCCGAAATCACTCCTGAATCCGAGAGGGCGCCCATCGTCTTGTCGAACTCGTCCGCATCGCCGGCATCGGCCAGATCCATCACCGGCAACGGGATGCCGCTGGGGCTGAGGACCATGCCCTTGTGCTCCATCAGGTTGTCGTGACACGGGCCGTTCTCGCCGCCGGTCACCGCCCGCTGGGCAAAGACCTCGCCACCGAACTCCGAAATGAGCTCGTCGGGGGATTTCTCGACATATTCATCATCTTCCGGGCGCAGCGGCTCCTTGATGACAACGGTCGCACCGTTCGCGCTCTTGGCGAGGTAGACGCGGCCTCCCCCGCCCGCGCCAAGCTCGCGCACATCGTCGTAGAGAACGCCCCCCATGGTGAAACTCTCGAGGCCGTTGTCGCCACCCTGCGCCTTGTCGGGATAGATCTCCGCGGCCTTCGCCTGCATGGCAGCGGCTGTGGTGCGGATCTTCTCGACGACAGAGAGAGGCAGGGCATCGGGTGTCCAGGACAGGCCCATCGCGCGAGCGACCTCGGCGCACCATTGGTCCGACGTCCTGCTCGCGACCTCCAGCACTTCGTCGGGCACTTTGCTCGCACCTGCGGCCTGCGTGTAGGCGGTGATCGCACCGTCGAGCTCCGCCTCGAGCTTTTGCGACGCGTCGGCGGCGAGCCGGTCGGCCTGGATAAGCGGGTCAGCGGGATCATAGCCGAGGTCATTCTGATCGAACACGTCGCTGGTGTCGAAGCTCGCCACCTGGCTGAGGACGACGGCGGGGCTGTCCTCGTGAACGCGCTCCAGATAGATGTCATAGTTGCGATCCGCGCGCATCCGCTCGCGCGCCAGTTCCAACCGGTCTTCCTGCTCTTTCTCGAAGCGCTGCAACTCCTCGGGGAGAGCTTCGGCATCCGGGTCGATCCGGTTTCCGGCCTTGTCGGTGCTTCGGCTCGACGTGCCCATGTCCGGGAGCGCCATGGCCTCGGCGCATTCACGCTCGACCCGCTGCCGCGCATCGTAGGCGCGCGTGGCAAGCGCCTGCGACAGGGAATTGCCCGAGAAGCCTTCCATCTTGTAGTCGACGACGGCCTGTTCGACCATCAGGATGCGCGCCTGCGATCCCTGGTCGAGCTTGCCGGCCTCGCGCAGGAGCGGCGCGTTGTGGCGCAGGGTCTTGAGGGTCTTGGTCACCGCCGGAGGGGCCATGAACGCGGTGTTGATCGCGTTCTTGTGGAACGTCACGACACCGTCGAGCTTGTCCAGCTCGCCGCGCAACTCCGTGCGCAGGGCAATCGCGCGGCCCGCGCGCCAGAGGATATCATCCCGATCGGTGCCATCCTCGGCCTTGGCCAGCCCGGCGAGCTTGCTCTCGATCTGCACCGCCTGCGCCGGAATCGTCAATTCGGCCTGCGAGACCGCCGATTTGAGCGCGACAACCTTCTGGTAGAGCGGGTTGAGATCGGCCAGCACGGTATGGATCGTCAGCCCGTTCTTGACAGTGTCCGCCTTCGCGCGCGCGGATGTCTTGGTCGTGTCCAGAGCCTTGTAGGCCTCCTTGAGGTGGCCGTCCTGCGCGAGCTTTTCGGCGGCCGCGATCTCCTTGTTCAGGTCTTCCAGATCCGCGTGGCCCGGCGGCAGGATGGCGATTTCGGCTTCGGCCTTTTCCTTGCGCCGCCAGAACTTCTCCATCTGAGAGCGCATGCGTTTCTTGGCGATGTAGTTGCGCGCGTCGTAGTTCAGGTGCTTGCGCAGGAACTCGAGAGCGGCCGGTGCGAGTTCGGACATGTCCATTCCCCCAGAGTGAACGAGACCAGCGTAGTCGCCATGCTGACGCCTCGTAAACCCGGCGAAATGTCAGGCGCATGGCCTGACACCTGTCGCCGGGGCAGCGCTCATGTAGCGGCGGCGCCGGTCTTGGCGCCCGCTTTGGCCTGCTCGATCAGGGCGGTCCAGTGGGCCTCCGTCTGACGCACGAGTTGCATCAGGCCGAGCGCCGCCTTCTTGATCTTCGCCACGCGGGCATTCGCATTCCTGACGTCCGTTCCGCCTTTCATGCTCATCACCGCATCGGCGTCCTTGTCGATGCTTCCCAGCTCTTTGACGATGGCCTCGATCTTCTTCACCCGATCCTCGCAGAGCCCGATGAACTTGTCCGGCGCCGACTTAATCGACGCTTCGGCGACATTCGCCGCCTGTGCGGCGGCCTTGCTGATCAGCGAGATGTTGCCCTGCTGGGTCTTGATCCGCGCCTCCAGCGCGGCAAAGGCCTTCTCGGCGCCCGCCATCGCGGATTTCACCTGGCTTTCGAGCTTCGACAGCTTGCTCAGTTCCGCCGAGAAGAGCGTTGTGTAATCGAGCAGAACGGCTTTCGTTTCGTCCTGGAACTTGCCGCACTTGCCGGCCAGGGCTCCGGCCTCCTTGCGGACGGTCTTCGCCAGATCGATCGCCTTGGAGACCGTATCCGCGGTGGGAGAGATCTCGGCAGCCGCACACGCGCCGACATACCCTTCAAGGCACGTGTCGAAGGTCTTGCTCTTGAGCCGCATGGACTTGTTCTTTTTCCACCACTTGGCATCCAGCTTTGCCTTTTCACCCTTTTTCATCGGTCAATCCTTTCCCATTCGGCGCGAGGACCCTCGCCGGTGATACACGTTTGTTTTCCCAAGATGTTTGCGTCTTGCAGGAGAACCTTACCGTTGGACACTGCGCCTGTCTGCGGCTAAGAATCGATCAAGGGGTGTCGAGATTTGCACCACTAGCGAGGGCATACCGATGCGCGACCTGCAGATCTTCAGGATGATCGAAACCGTGGTGGACGCTGGCTCCATCCGTAAGGCGGCGGACGAGTTGAACATTACCGCCTCCGCGCTGAACCGCCGGATCCGCCACTTCGAGCACGATTTCGGCTCCGAGATCTTCGAGCGGCTGCCTCGGGGTGTGCGCCTCAATCCGGCCGGCAACGTGCTGATCGAGCACATTCGCCGCCAGCGCAGCGACTACGAGCGCGTGCGCATGGACGTGGCCGATCTCGCGGAAATGCGCCGCGGGCACATCTCGATCGCGTGCTCGCAGGCGCTGATGTACCTGTTCCTGCCGCGCCAGATCGCAGCCTTCCGGGCGCGCTATCCCGGGATCAGCTTTACACTCAAGAAGCGGGACCGGGCGGAAGCGGAGCGGGATCTCCAGACCTACGACAGCGACCTCGCGGTCATCTTCGAGCCGCTCTATCTGGCCGACTTCGAACTGGTCAGCAGCTTTCCCCAGAAGCTCTGCGCCATCATGTCGAGAGATCACGCTCTGGCGCAGGTGACGCCGCTGAGGCTCAGCGATTGCCTGGCGTATCCTCATGTCTTGCCGACCGGGGACCTCGGCGTGCGCCACATCCTCGAGCTGGCGGCAAGCCGCCTCTCGTTACGGATGGCGCCGGTGGTCGAGGCGGACAGCCATGAATTCATGCGGTATTTCATCCGGCACGAGGAGGCCATCAGCTTCCAGATCGAGATCGGGGTCAAGGCCCGCGGCGACTCCAAGTCGGTCGTGCGCGAGATCGACACGCGGGACGTGCCGCCCGGTTCACTCTTCATCGGCAAGCTGCGCGACCGCGAACTCGCCCAGCCTGTAGCCCGCTTTGCCGACCAGCTCTCCGACGCACTCGCAGCCCATACGACACCTGCCACCGCAGCATTGGGTTGATCCCGCGATCTGGGGCGCCGTACGACCGCTGGGGAGACACCGACAAGCGCCTGCCCGCGCCTCAGCGCACAGCCCAAGCCGTTCGACGTGGTCGCACCTGCATCGTTTGCACAGAAAAGCGGAAGGTGCTGGAGGCGAGTACCGGAATCGAACCGGTGTACACGGATTTGCAATCCGCTGCGTAACCACTCCGCCAACTCGCCGAAGCCGTGTGACTGTTAGGTTCTTCGTTCGGTGCCGTCAACGGGTAACGGGCCGGAGGGCGCACGTGCGGGGCACGCAGGGCGGAACGCGCGTGGTGCGGTCGGTGGCGCGGAAGGCATGGCGCCGGGGCGCGCTGGGCTAGGTCCCTGGTGGGGCAAGGTGGATGTCGAGCACGACCGGGTAGTGATCCGTCGGCCAGACGGCACCGCCCCGCTCGCGGATCACGATGGGCGCTCCCGCGGCGTCGATCCCGCCTGAGAGGCCGATATGGTCGATCGCGCCAAAGAGGTGCAGGCCGCGATCGAAGTGGAAGGTCGCGCCCGGTATCCGCGGGAAGCCCAGGCCTGCCGCGTTGAGACGCGTATGCAAGCTCGATCCGTGCAGCGCATTGAGATCACCAAGCAGCACCACGGCCTCTCCTGCTTCGATCCAGGGCCGAACGCGGGCAGCGACGAGATCCGCCGAGCGCCTGCGATTCTCCCGGCTGAAGGCATCGAAATGGACGTTCACTGCCCGAAAGGTCCCTCCGTTCCGCATGTCGCGGAACTCGACCCAGGACGCGAAGGCCGGGTAGCTGCCGTTGAAGGTGCGCGAATAGATCGTGTCCGGAGTTTCCGAGAAGAAGAAGAACCCCTGGTCGAGCGCCTCCAACCTGTCCGGGCGATAGAGGATCGGTTGGGTCGAGGGAAACTGGCGCCAGTCTCCGGACGCCGCGAGGGCATAGCCGGGGTTGTTCTCCAGAAGCCAGTCGCGGGCCAGATTGACACTGCCGTCACTGCCACGAGAGAAGCTCTCCATCTCCTGGAACGCGACGAGATCGGCATTGAGGCCTGCAAAAACACGGGTGAGTGGCCCTTTTCGCGCCTCCCATCCGGACATCCCCCAACGCCCTTCGGGGCGGCGCAGAATGATGTAGTGCACGTTCCACGAGGTCACGCGCAGCGCGTGTTCCGGTTTTGCCAAAAGGACCGGGGACGCAGAGAGACGCAGGTGCTGGATCGCCAGAAGGCCGATCAGGATGGCGAAGAGCGCGAGGGCGACGAACACGATGCGGCGCAGAAGGATCATGGCGCGGCCAGGGGCAGGCGCACGATGACGGTCAGACCGCCCTTGTCGCGGTTCTGCATCCGCAACGCCCCTCCATGGGCGACGAGGGTGGTGCGCGCGATGGCAAGGCCGAGCCCCGCGCCACCGGTCTCGCTGCTGCGGCTTGCGTCGCCGCGCACGAATGGTTCCATCATGGCTTCGATCCGATCCTGCGGGATCCCCGGCCCGTCGTCTTCGATGCGCACAATGGCGGCGCCCTGATCGATTCCAAGGTACACGCGCGCAGCCTGGCCGTAGCGGAGCGCATTGTCGACGAGGTTGCCCAGCGCCCGACCAAGCGCCACGGGACGCCCCTGCACCCGGGCCTCCACGGCACCTTGGAACAGCGCGCCGCGTTCGGCACAGATCCGGTCGAGCAGGGCGGCGAGATCGACCAGGGAGACCTCCTCGCCATCACCGGCACCACGGGCGTAGGACACCAATCCATCGGCCATGACGGCCATCTCGTCGAGCGTGCGGATCATCGGCGCGGCTTCGGGTTCGTCGAGCATCTCGGCACGGATGCGCAAGCTGGTGATCGGGGTACGCAGATCGTGACCGACAGCGGCCAGCGTGCGCATCCGCTCCGCGTCGAACTGCGCGATGCGCGATTGCATCTCGTTGAAAGCCGCCGCGGCAGCGCGCACCTCTCGCGGGCCGGTCTCGTTGACACGGGCTGTCCGGTCGCCCGTGCCCGCGCGATGCGCGGCGCGCGACAGGGCATTCAGCGGATCCGTGAGCCGCCGCACGAAGAGAAGAGCGACGCCAAGCACGGAGATCAATGACACCGAGAAGATCAGCAGAAGGACACCGGTCGGCAAGCCCGGCGGCGATTGCCGGGTGCCCCGTGAGACGGAGTTCAGCCATTGCGCGCGCGGCGCCTCTCCGGCGAGCAGGATCGACACGGCGACTGTCTCTCCACCGCGGGGCGCGTCGCGTCCCTGCCGGACGACGATTGCAGCGCGCACGTCACGGTCGCCCAGCTCGAGTGCAAGCGCCCGGGTAAGTGCGGCGGACCGGGGGGCGGTTGGCGTCGTCTCGACCATCGGAGCGGGGTCGACGGAGATGCGTGACATCCGGGTCGAGGCCGCCCGCGCCGCATTGCTCCTGCGCCGGGGCTCCGCCGCCTCGATGGCTGGAACGAGGGAAACGATCCGCTCCAGCTCGCGCTCGATCAGCGAGGCGCTGGTCTGTCGTGTGCGATCCACGTAGAGCAGGCCGGCGGCGATCACATTTGCCGCGATCAGCGCGATCGCCAGCAGGATCGAGAAGCGGAGGGCAAGCCCGTCAAGGGCGAGGCGCGGCTTCATGCCTGCTCCACGTCGACGGCCAGCCGGTAGCCGCCGCCCCATTCGGTGACGATGAGGCGGGGGGCCTTTGGATCGTCCTCGATCTTGCGGCGCAGGCGGCTCACGGTGTTGTCGATGGCGCGGTCATAGGCCTTGGCATCGCGACCCGCAGTGAGATCGAGCAGGCGATCCCGGCTCAGCACGGCATGGGGGTGATCGAGCAGGATCCCCAGCAACCGGCTCTCGCCCGATGTGAGCGATACCCGGCGCCCATCCGTGTGGTGCGCCTCCGCAGCCGCAGCGTCGTGGCGCCATGCCCCGAATTGCCGGACACTTGAAGCCACCACCGGCGCCGGTGCGGGCGCCCGGCGCAGAACGGCGCGAATGCGGGCGAGAAGCTCGCGCGGGTTGAAGGGCTTCACGAGGTAATCGTCGGCGCCAAGCTCAAGCCCGACGATGCGGTCGGTCTCGTCCGCCATCGCGGTGAGCAGGATCACCGGCGGCCCACCTTGTGCGACGATCCAGCGACAGAGGCTCAGCCCGTCTTCGCCGGGCATCATCACGTCGAGCACGACGAGCGCGGGCGTGCCCTGGGTGAGAAGGCGCCGGGCCTCACCGGCATTGGCGGCCAGTTGGGTGCGCAGCCCCTGCTTGCGCAGGTACTGGCCCAGCGGCTCGCGAATGTCGCGCGCATCGTCAACGATCAGGATCTGTGGGTCTGATGGGTCCATGGGCGGTCTCGGGGCGTGTGTGGGGCCGACCCTACAGGCGCTTGCCCCGGTTTTCCCAGCGGTCTTGGGCCCGCGCGGCCGATGGAATTGTCGCAAAGTGTCGCCGCGCACCGGGCCGGGACAGGTCGCGACAAACTCGGCGCGCGCCTGACACACATTCCGGCACGGGCTCGGCCATATCGGCTGCATCGGAGGCGCCCCCGCCTCCCGGATCAAGAAAGGAAACCCACCATGACCAGATCCAACCTTCTGCTCGGCAGCATTCTCGCTCTCACCGTTGCCGGAACCGGCGCCATTGCCACGGCGCAGACGGCACCCACCGCACCGTCCGGCCCGCAGGCCGAGGCGAGCGACACCGGCGAGCGGGCGATCCGGGCGCAGCATCGCGGCGACGACCGCGGGCACCGGGGCCATGGCGGCAAGCGCGGTGGCGGGCACGGCGGCGGATATGGTGGCGGCGAGATGTTCCGCACGCTCTTCGACGCCGTCGATGCCGACGGCGACCGCACCGTGACGCAGGACGAGATCGACGCCTACCGCGCGGCGCGTCTTGCCGAGGTCGATGCCTCCGGCGACGGCGCGCTCTCGATCGAGGAATTCGATACGTTCTACCGCGAAATGACCCGCTCGCGCATGGTCGACGCGTTCCAGCGCCTCGATTCCGACGGCGACGGCGTCATCTCCGCTGAAGAGATGGACACGCGGATCTCCCGCTTTGTCGAACGGATGGATCGCGACGGAGACGGCGCCCTCACGCTGCAACGCCCCGGCGCCCGCTCCGACGACGGCTAGCACCGGACGCGTTCTATCAGGGCTCGGCCGGTGCAACCGCACCGCACCGGGTCGGGCTCCGCAACGACCGCGCCTCCCAAACCGGCGCATCGGTCGTGCCACGGGTGGTCCGCTCCCCCCGAACCACACGCGGCGATCGGGGCCAAGGCACACGCCTTGACCCCCTTTTTCGCTGCTGCGGGATCAGCTCATCAGGTTCGGCAGAAAGAGAACGATGGAGGGAAAGGCGATCAGGAGCGCCAGTGTGAAGAGATCCAGCAGCAGGAACGGGGTCACGCCCTTGAACACCTCCTCTAGGCGCAGCGGCACCGGTGACGCGGATCGCACCACGTAGACGTTCAGCCCGACGGGTGGTGTTATGAGCGATATCTCCGCCAGCTTGATGGCGATGACGCCAAGCCAGATCGGATCGTAGCCCACGCTCGTCATGATAGGGAACATCAGCGGCAGCGTCATGACCATGATCGCAATGGGGTCGATCAGCATCCCGAGGATCAGGTAGAGCAGCGCGAAGCCCATCAGGTACATGATCGGCGCGAGCTCCAGCGCGATCATCCAGTCCGAGATGTCACGCACGATGCCGGTATAGGTGAGGAACCGGGCAAAGATGATCCCGCCGATCACGATGATGAAGATCGACGTGGTGGTGATGCCGGCTTCCTTGAACGTGTCGAGCAGCATCTTTCCGTTCAGCTTGCGCTTGAAGATCACGATCAGGAACGCGCCAAAGGCCCCCACCGCACCCGCGTAGGTCGGCACGAAGAAGCCCGCGTAGATCCCGCCGATCACGAGCAGGAAGAGAAAGCCGATGCCCCAGACGCCCTTCAGGCTCTCCCACTTCTCACGGCGGGTGATCGTGACGTCCGGGATCGGGCAGAGGTCGGGGCGCCGCTTGGCGATGAGATAGATCCCGAGCATGTAGATCCCCGCCGACATCAGGCCGGGGATCAGGCCAGCCACCAGAAGCCGCGCGACGGATTGCTCCGTGATGATCGCGTAAATGATCATGAGGATCGAAGGGGGGATCAGCGAGGCCAGCGTGCCGGAAGCCGCGATACAGCCCGCCGAGAGCGCCTTGTTGTAGCCAAAGCGCGTCATCTCCGGCATCGCCATCTTGGTGAAAACGGCGGCGTTGACGATGGTGGAACCCGAGGCCGCGCCGAAGGCCGCCGAGGCAAGCGTCGTCGCCATGGCGAGCCCGCCCGCGAACTTGCTCAACCAGTTGTAGGCAGCGCGATAGAGGTCTTTCGTGAGCCCCGCTTGCGTGGCCAGCGCACCCATCAGGATGAAGAGCGGGATCACCGCGAGCGTGAAGCTGTTCGTCGTCGAGAACGGGACGGTCGCGAGCTGCGCCAGTGCGGCGCGCTCGTTGATCGCGAGGAAGATGCCGAGAAAGCCCGACAGGCCGAGAGCCACCCCGATATGAACGCCCACCGTCAGCATGAAGAACAGCATCACGGCCACGACGATCCCGGCCGTGGACGCGTCGAGCGACCCGCTCAGTGCAGAAATATCAAGCATTTGGCCCGTCCTGACCGCTGTCGTATAGGCCGCTTTCATCCCCCACGGGAGGGGCGCCGGTGCGGATGCGGCCGATGTCTTCGATCAGGTGCAGCAAGAGTTGCAGGATCATCAACGCGCACCCCGCGGCGAGTGTGAAGCGGGCGGGCCAGAGCGGGAACCGGATCAGGCCGGAGGTCGCCTCGCCAATCTGGAGCGAATACTGTGCCTCGCCGATCGCCTGATTGAGAATGAGGGCGAAGAACAGGATCGCGCAGAGATCCGTGATCACGTCCATCCCCGCCTGCACGCGGGGCGGCATCTGGAAATACACGAGCTCGACGCGGATGTGCTGGCGCCGGATCTGTGCGTAGGCGAGCGCGCCGAAGACGATCAGCACCATGGTGCTCTCGGTCAGCTCGCGCGGCCCGGGCACGGGCACGAGCAACACTTGCGTGCCGACGATGTCGGCGACGCCAAGAAACATCGATGTCAGCATGCCTATGCCACCGACCATCAGGACAATCAGAGCAAGGCGTTCAACGAAGCGGGAGAGGGCGGCCAAGGGGTGCTGCTCGGGTCTTGGCGCATGTGCGCGGGCGGTAGGGTGGCGGCGGCCCCGCCATGGGCAGGGCCGCCATCGGTTGGTCGATCAGCTGTCGGCGTTGATGATCTTGCGCCAGTAGGCCGAAACCTCTTCGGCCTCGTCACCGCGACCGCGCGAGGTCATGTCGTTGACCCAGTTCTGCAGCAGGTCGGGCGCCTCGGCCTTCCACTTCGCCAGCTCCTCTGCCGGGAACGGCTTGATCGTCGCGCCGGCGGCGACCATGGCCTCGCCAGCCGCTTCCTCGGCAGCCTCGATATTCGCGATGTAGGCCGCACCGGCCTTGTCCGCCTCTTCGAGGATGATCGCGCGGTCGGCCTCGTCGATATCGGCAAAGGCATCGGAGTTGATCACGATCAGGTGGCCAGTGATCGCCATCACCGGGCCGCAGCTATAGGGCCCCGGCTCGTGCAGGTTGTTGTTGTAGATGTTGCCGCGGTTGAGGAACGAGTAGTCGAGCGCACCGCGCTGCAGCGCCTCGTAAACATCGCCCACACCGACGGAAACCGGCACGGCGCCGATTGCCTCGTGCGCCTTGGGCACGTCAGCGCCGAAGGAGCGGATCTTCTTGCCTGCGAGCGCCTCGACCGTGTCGCAATTCTCGTCCGGTCCGGTGAGGAAGTAATCGCCCAGCGGCTGGTGGAACAGGAACTCGACACCGAAGCTGTCCAGCTCGGCACGGAAGTAGGGCAGGTCATCATAGGCGGCGGCGGAGATCTCCATCGCCTGGCGCGGCGTCTCGAAGACGAAGGGGATCTGGTAGGCGCGCCAGTAGAGCAGCTGGTCGGGGTGGTAACCCGGCACGACCGACGCCATGTCGATGGCGCCCCGGCCCGCGAGCGTCAGCAGCTCGTTGCCCGCGCCAAGGCCGCCGGCATAGGTGATCTCGATGTTCACCCGGCCCTCGGTGCGCTCTCCGACGGCTTCCGCGAAGTCCTTCTCGGCCTGCAGGAACGGGCTGTCGCCGAGATAGTGCCCCCAGCGCAACGTCACCTCGGCGGAGGCAGCGCCCGCCGCAACGCTCAGGCTCAGGGCCGCGAGGCCGGTCAAGCGGTGGATCATGGTAATCTCCCCAATTGGTGTTCCGCCCCGAGCGGCGGATTGCTTTTTTGGTCTTCCGGACTGGAGCCCAGTCTGTGACACTCCGCCACACTTAGTGGTCGGTAGAAGAGAGTCACGCCCGCCGAGAGTCAACTGTTGACAGTTCTCCGCAGCGGCCGAAGTCTAAGTCACCATTCGTAGCGGTTCCCGCGGATCCCCGGGCATTGTGTGAGACGACAAGAGGAGCTCGGGAGAAACGATGGGACGAGCGGATGGGTTCTCGCTGAGCGACGCCACGGGGCACGCCGACGCCGCGACCCAGGACATTCTGGACCGGCTCGCGCAACGGGCCTCCTGTCGCGCGTTCGATGGCAGCCAGATCGAGCCCTCCGTGCTGGAAGAGATCGTGCGGGACGGATTGCAGGCGCCCTCCTCCTGCAACCACCAGAACTGGCATTTCATCCTCGTCACCGATCCTGACGCGAAACGGCGCGCGCACGATATCGCGGGCGGAAACCCGCATTTCCTCGAGTGTTCGGCGCTGATCTACCTGTGCTTTCAGAAGGGCTGGACGCATGGCAACTTCTCCATCGTCCAGTCCGTCTCCGGGGCGTGCTACCACATGATGCTGTCCGCGCATCTGCGTGGGTTCCGCTGCATCTGGAATGCGGGCATCGGCGATCATGCCGCGTTGCGCGATCTTCTTGCCCTGCCTGCGAATTTCGAGGTTCAGGGCGCTCTTGCCATCGGCCGGCCCAGCGCCGAGGCCCCCACCATGAAAGCTCCGCGCCGCCCGGACGACGAGGTCTTTTCGTGGCAGCGCTTCGACCGCCCGGCAGAGACGATCTATCCGGTCAAGCCTGCGCCGGACTACCCGTTCTTCGAAATCCGGAACGACGCAAATCCGTTTGCGGAATGGGATCCGCGCGCATGGTCCTGGGCGCAGCTAGGGGATTTCCGTGGCTATGCCGTCTGGGCCAAGTCACCGCTCGCGGGCGTGTATGTCTCGCGCCGTCAGGGGGAGGCGCAGCGCGCCGAACACGATCTCTTGCCCGAGCTTGCCGCCGATGCGCACGTCGTCGAGGTGATGCCCTGGGGCGGAACGAGCACCGCCGCGCTTGTCGGGCGGATCGGCACTGCGCGTCTGACGGTGGCCGAGCTTTCGCCCCACAGCCTCACCTTCATCCGCGCACGCCTGCAAGCGGAGGGCGCGGACATGGACAGGATCGACCTTGCACAGATGGACGGACCGCGCCTGCCGCTTGCAAGCGCGAGCGCCGACGTCGTCGTGCTGCCGCAAGTGCTGGAGCATGCGCCCGCACCCGAGGCCCTACTCGCCGAGGCCGCCCGCGTCTTGAAGCCCGGAGGGGCCGTTGTCGTCAGTGTCCGCAACGCATCCTCCGCCTACGGGGCTATGTGGCGCGACACGGAGGCCAAGGGGCAGGTGCCCAACCAGGGACCCTTCACACCGTTGCCCGCCGGACAGGTCCGGCAGATGCTCGCGCAGCACTTCGTGATCGAGGAAGAGTGTGGCATCGGCCAGGAGGCCGCCGGGGATGCCACGCGGCTCGAAGGAGAAACGGCGCTTACCGGGCGCCTATATGCGGCGCGCTGTCGCCGTGCATAGCGCTTTGGGCCAAAACCCGCGGCACGTAGCGGCCGCCGCCGATCGCGCTGTCCTGCAACGCGCCGTCGCGCAGCACGATCCGTCCACGCGACAGCGTATGGACCACGCGCACGCGCATCTGCGCCCCTTCGTAGATCGAGTATCCGGCATCGCTGGCGAGATCACCCTTGCCGACTGTCCAATCCGCCGCGAGGTCGACCACCGCGATGTCGGCATCCGCGCCGGGCACCAGCCTGCCCTTCCGGGGCATCCCCATCCGGTGCGCGGGATTGGCCGTCACCAGCGGGACGAGCGCTTCGAGCCCGAGGCCCCGCCGGTGATACCCTTCGGTCAGGTAGGCCGGATAAAACGTATCGAGGCCGGGAAATCCCGGCTGCGCCGCCCAGATCCCCCCATCCTTGGAGCTTTCGGGGCGATGGATGTGATCTGTCCCCACCGTGTCGATCTCTCCCCGGGCGAGCGCGGCCCAAAGCGCCTCCCGGTCCTCGGGCGCACGCAGCGGCGGGTTGACCTTTCCCGTCGCGCCGAGCCCGCAGGCCGTGTCGTGCGTGAGGTAGTGAATACACGTCTCGATCGAAACGTCACTGCCGGCCGCCCGCTGCCGCAGGGCCGCCTGCAACGCCTCGGCCGACGACGTGTGCACCGCGTGGACGGGCGTTCCGGTAATCCGCGCCAGATATGTCGCCCGCGACAGGGCATCCGCCTCGACAAACGGGGGCCGCGTTGCATTCCACGTGGCCAGCCCCCCGGCGCCCTCCGGATCCGCCGCCATCACCCGGTCGCGCAGAACCCACGCCACCTCGATCGTTTCGGGATGCGGGCAGAGCATGCCGCCCTCGGCCTCAAGCGTCTCGAGCAGGCGAAAGAGGTACCCGTCGTCCACACCCGGCAGCCCCAGCCGCGCCCCTTCGTGCCCTCGGATGTTCATGAAGAGCTTCGCCGTGGGCGCACCGCGCGCTACCAGCTCCGGCACCTCCGTGAGGTGTTCCTCGGTCGCGATCACGAAGTGATAGCCGAAATCTACCCGGGCACCTGCCTCCGTCACCGCGACCAGGGCGTCAAACTCCGGCAGATGCGGCGCAGCGCTCATCACGTAGGGCAGAAAGGCCGTCACCCCGCCCGTCGCGGCAGCGCCCGTTTCGGATGCAGCGTCGCCCGGCACCCGCGGGCGGGCGATATCCGTTCCGTGGCCCAGGTGGATATGCGCATCGACTGCGCCCGGCAACGCCACCAGCCCGCGGATGTCGATGTCCCGCGCGGCGCGCCCTTCTCCGGGAGCCACGATGCCGGCGATCCGCTCCCCGGTGATGATCACATCGGCCTCGGACACACCCGCTCCGGGCAGAAACAGCTGCCCCCCTCTCAACGCAAGATCCGCCATTCCACTCCCTCGCTGCCGCCTCGCCCCAGAATGACGCGCCACGCCGTGCTGCATCAACGCGTCATGGCGCGCGACGCCCCCGAGGTCACATCATGAGCACGCAGGACCCCGTTTCCGACCGGCTCGTGAGCCGCAACCTCGCCGCCCTTGCCCTCGACCGCCTGGAGAGCGCCATCATGGAGGGCGAGCTCGCCCCGGGCGCGCGGCTCTCCGAGAGCGGTCTCGCCCGTCGCTTCGGGATCTCGCGCGGCCCACTGCGCGAGGCCATCGGCCAGCTCGAAGGGCGCAAGCTCGTCATCCGTGAGACCAATCTGGGCGCACGCGTGGTTGCCCTGACCCCGGAAGACCTGATGGACCTGATGGATGTCCGCGAAAGCCTCGAAGGCATGGCCTGCCGTCTGGCAGCGTCGCGGATCTCCAAGGCTGACCTCGCACGCCTCGATGCGATGCTGGAGGATCACGCCAAGACCGAAGCGATCCTTGAAGGCCGGAGCTACTTCCAGGGCAACGGCGATCAGGACTTCCACCATGTGATTCTCGCAGCCGCGCAGAACGCGCGCCTCACCGTGCTGCTCGGGCAGGATCTCTATGCGCTCATGCGCCTCTACCGGCGAAAACTGTCCACCAAACCCGGCCGCGCGGCGCAAGCTCTCGATGAGCATCGCGCCATCTTCGATGCCCTCTGTGGGCGCAACCCGGACGCCGCGGAAGCCGCCATGCGCAGCCACGTCCGCTCCGGGCGCCTCGCCGCGCGCTCCTGGCTCGAGGAAACGCCCGACGCCTTCACGGCCGAAAGCCAGCCGAAATGAGCCAGAGCCTCGCCCAGAGCCGAGCCGCCTTCCGGGCCCGCCTCGAGCAACGCAACGCAATGATCGTCCCCGGTGCGGGCAATGCGCTCACCGCGCGCATGATCGCCGCCCACGGGTTCGAGGCTGTCTATGTCTCCGGCGCCGGCCTTGCCAACAGCGCGCTCGGCGTCCCCGATATCGGGCTGCTCACGATGACAGAGCTGGCCAGCGCCGTCGATGCCATGGCGGACGTGGCTGAAATTCCCCTCGTCGTCGACATCGACACCGGCTACGGCAACGCGCTGAACACCCGCCGTACGGTGCGCGCCCTCGAACGCGCCGGCGCCTTCGCCCTTCAGCTCGAAGATCAGGTCTTCCCCAAGCGATGCGGCCACTTCTCCGGCAAGGCGGTCATTCCGAGTGCGGAGGCCGCCGCCAAGGTGCGCGCCGCCGTCGAGGCCCGGCAGGATCCGAATGTCCTGATCATGGCCCGCACCGATGCCCGCGCTGTCGAGGGGCTCGACGCCGCCCTCGACCGGGCCAAAGCCTATATCGACGCCGGCGCCGACATCACTTTCGTCGAAGCCCCCCGGTCGGCTGACGAACTTCACCGCATCGCCACCGAGCTGCCCGTCCCCCAGATCGCCAACATGGTCTTCGGCGGCGCAACGCCCCTTCTGCCCCGGACCACGCTCGCCGATATGGGCTTCGGCATGGTGCTCTACGCCAACGCTGCCCTCCAGGCCGCCATGCACGCCACCGACGCCACCCTCGCCGCCCTGAAGCGCGATGGCGACGTCTCCGCCGTCCAGGATCGCCTTGCCAGCTTCGATGCCCGCCAACGCCACGTCGCCAAACCGGATTTCGACGCGCTCGAAGCACGCTACCGAACGGACTGACCCCTTCATCTTGGTCCAAGTACCTCGGGGGGCGTCGCGGGACGCGACGGGGGGCAGCGCCCCCTCCCAAGGGCCGCCCGCTGCGCATCCTCGACGTGCGACCCATAGCCCCGATTGCCGCACGACCCCCGCTTCCCGCACGGTCGCGCTTGAAAATCACCGCCAAAAGTGGCTCGCTATCGCCCCATAACGATAACACAACAGGGAGACGACCCAGATGCGACTTCGCACACCCCTTCTCTGCGCCACGGCCATTGCGCTCGTGACAACGGCGGCCAGCGCGGAAACCCTCCGCTGGGCCCGCGCCGGCGACGCCCTCACCCTCGACCCGCACGCCCAGAACGAGGGCCCGACCTCTACGATGAGCCACCAGATCATGGAATCGCTCATCATCACAGACATGGAAGGCAATCGCATTCCCGCGCTCGCCACCGCATGGGGGCCCTCGGCCGACAATCCCAACGTGTGGGAATTCACCCTGCGCGAAGGCGTGACCTACCATGACGGCGCCGCGTTCGACAGCGAAGACGTCGTGTTCTCGCTCAACCGCGCCATGTCCGCCAACTCGGACTACAAGGAGCTGCTGGCCTCCGTCGTGGATGTACGCGCCACCGGCCCCTACTCCGTCGAGATCGAGACGGGCGGCCCGAACCCGATCCTCGCCAACAATCTCACCGACATCATGATCCTGGACAAGGGCTGGGCCGAAGCCAACGGCGCTGTCGAAGTGCAGGATTACGAGGGCGGCGAGAACACCTTCGCCGCGACCAACGCCAACGGCACCGGCCCCTACAAGCTCATCAGCCGCGAGCCCGACGTGCTCACCGTGATGGAGCTCAACGAGAATTACTGGGGCATCGGCGAGTACCCGCTGGGCTTCACCCGCATCGAAGCCACGCCGATCCAGAACGCGGCCACCCGCGTGGCCGCGCTCCTGTCGGGCGAGGTCGACTTCATCCAGGACGTGCCAGTGCAGGATCTCGAGCGCGTCGCCTCGACCGACGGCCTGGACGTCCGCTCCACCCCGCAGAACCGCGTGATCTTCTTCGGCCTGAATCAGGGCGCTGATGACCTGTCGAGCGACAATGTCGACGGGGCGAACCCGCTCGCCGATGTCCGCGTGCGCCAGGCGATGAACATGGCGATCAACCGCGATGCGATCCGTCAGGTCGTGATGCGCGGCCAGTCGGAGCCTGCCGGGATGATCTCGCCGCCCTTCGTCAACGGCTGGAGCGCCGAGATGGACGGAGCGTCTGTCACCGACATCGAAGGCGCCAAGGCGCTGATGGAAGAGGCGGGCTACGGTGAGGGCTTCTCGATCCAGCTCGACTGCCCGAACGACCGCTACATCAACGATGAAGCGATCTGTCAGGCGGCCGTGGGCATGTTCGCGCAGATCGGAGTCACTGTGAATCTCGATGCCAAGCCCAAGGCGCAGCACTTCCCGCTGATCTCCAACCGCGAGACCGATTTCTACATGCTCGGCTGGGGCGTTCCGACCTTCGACAGCGAGTACATCTTCAACTTCCTCGTGCACAGCTCGACTGACAAGTACGGCTCGTGGAACGGCACCGGGTACTCCAACCCCGAGCTCGACGCGATGATCCAGGGGCTGGCGCAAGAGACGGATCTCGACAAGCGCAACGAGATGATCGCGACGATCTGGTCGCAGGTTCAGGAAGACGTGCTCTACCTGCCGATCCACCACCAGGTGCTGAACTGGGGCATGAATTCCGAGATCGACACGATCGTGAACTTCGAGGATGAGCCGAAGTTCAAGTTCTTCGACGTGAACCGCTCCTGATCCGGGCCGAACACTGATGACGGAAGGGCGCGGGGATTCCCGCGCCCTTTGCTTTGCGCCTTGACGGGTCCGGGTTCAGCCCGGCGAGGGCCGCAAAGCATTCCCCGCCCGGACACCACCCCCACCCCGGCTTCGCCGGCCCGAGAGCCCCGCCCGCCCCTGCTTTCCGGGCCACTCTCGCCGATCCCGGACAAGGCGGGATTTCAATCCGCGATGCCGCGCCGGCCTTCAAGCCGGGCGCTCGGTCACTGCTCACGAAGCGTTGAGACGCCTTGCAGCGGCTGCGACCGGCTGTCACACTCGGGCAAACGCGCCGTGCACCGCGCGATAACAGGGAGACTTCCATGAACCGTGTCACCATGACAGCGGCCGCCGCTTTGGTGGCCGTGCCTGCCGTTTGGCCGGGCACCGCCGTCGCCGAGGAGTTCCGCTGGGCCGGACAGACCGACCCCCAGACGATGGATCCGCACGCCGTTTCGTCGGCCCCCGTCCTCGGGTTTCTGAACAACGTCTACGAAGGCCTCGTGCGGCGCGGCCAGGACATGTCCATCGAGCCCGCGCTCGCGACCTCGTGGGAGCCGATCGGCGATGGCGAAGGCTGGCGCTTCAATCTGCGCGAGGGCGTGACGTTCCATGGCGGTCAGGCGTTCAACGCCGACGACGTGGTCTTTTCGTACGAGCGCGCGTCTTCCGAACAATCCGACGTGGCGTCGTGGTTCGCGCCTGTCTCGGAGGTCATCAAGGTCGACGACTATACCGTCGACATCATGACATCCGCGCCGAACCCGATCTTCCCCGACAGCATCGCCAACTGGATGATCATGGACAGCGGCTGGGCCGCCGAGCTTGGCGCCGAACTCCCCGCCAAGGACGCAGAGAACGCGGCCACCCTGCAAACGAACGGCACCGGCGCCTTCGTGATGACAGAGCGCCAGCCCGGCCTGCAAACCGTTCTGGAGCCCTTTGGCGACTGGTGGGGCGAGGCGGAGCACAACGTCACACGCGCTACGTTCACCCCGATCCAGAACCCGGCCACGGCTGTGGCGGCGCTTCTGTCCGGTGATGTCGACATGATCAACCCGGTGCCGATCCAGGACGCCGAGCGCCTTGCCGGGCAGGACGGCGTGAACGTGATCCAGGGCATCGAGGCCCGCGTGATCATGCTCGGCTTCGCCCATGACCACGAGGCGCTGAAGTATGGTGCCAACGAGGGCGACCCCAATCCCTTTGCCGACGTTCGCGTCCGCCAGGCCGTCGGCCATGCGATCAACGTGCCCGCGATCCTGCAGACGATCATGCGCGGCAATGCAGAGCCCGCCTCGCAGCTCGTCTCTCCGGCCATGCGCGGTTACACCGACGGGATCGAGCGCCCCGCGTATGACCCCGACGGCGCCCGCGCCCTTCTCGCCGAAGCCGGCTACGAAGATGGCTTCGCGTTTGGCCTGAAGTGCCCGAACGACCGCTACCTCAACGACGAAGCCGTGTGTCAGGCGATGGTGTCGATGCTGGCGCAGGTCGGCATCACCGCCGAGCTCGATGCCATGCCCGTCCGCAACTACTGGCCCGAACTGCGTGAGGACAACTTCGACGCGTACCTCCTTGGCTGGTCCCCCGGCACGTTCGACCACGAGCACCCGATCCGCTTTCTCGTCCATACGCCCGGCGAGCGCCTCGGCACGTGGAACTTCGGCGGCTATTCGAATGCCCGCGTCGATGAGCTTCTGCCGATGATCCAGTCCGAGATCGACGACACCGCCCGCCAGGCAATGATCGACGAGGTCGCCGGGGTTATTGCCGACGATGCCGTCTACACGCCGCTCTACGTGCAGCCGCTTGTCTGGGGGACGCGCGACAACATAGAGCTGACACAGCGCCCGGACAACTTCTTCATCCTGCGCTGGGTCACCGTGAACTGATCATGAAATGCCATCCGGCGCCCTGATTTGCTTGAGATCGAGGCGCCAGACGGCCAGCAGCCTATCCTGACGTCATTTGCCACCTGATTGAGCAATGGCAGGCTTGACCCCGGCCCGCAGGGTCGTAGAGGGTTCGGAATGCTCGCCTATATTGTACGCCGTGTCCTCCAGTCCGTGATCGTCCTGCTTGTCGTGGGCCTCGTCGCGTTCTCGATGTTCACCTTCGTGGGTGACCCCGTCGACAACATGCTCGGGCAGGAGCGTACGCTCGCCGATGTCGAGCGTCTGCGCGCGGAGCTCGGGCTCGATCAGCCCTTCCCGGTGCAATACCTGCGCTTTCTCGAAAATGCGGTGCAGGGCGATTTCGGGATTTCCTACCGCCAGGGCCGCCCCGTGAGCCAGATCATCGTGGAGCGGTTGCCCGCGACGCTCGAACTGGCTTTCGTCTCGGGGGTCTTTGCGATGGTCGTGGGGATCGGTCTGGGCGTCATCACGGCGATCCAGCGCGAGAGCCTGCTTTCCAGCGTAATCATGACCGTGTCACTGATCGGCGTGTCGCTCCCCACCTTCCTGATCGGCATCCTGCTGATCTATCTGTTTTCGGTCGAGCTCGACTGGTTACCGTCCTTCGGGCGGGGCGAAACGGTCCAGATCGGCTGGTGGAGCACGGGCTTTCTGACCAAAAGCGGCCTCGTGGCGATCATCCTGCCGGCGATCACGCTGGGTCTCTACCAGATGACCCTGATCATGCGGCTCGTGCGCTCGGAGATGCTCGAGGTTCTGCGCCAGGATTACATCCGGTTTGCGCGTGCACGCGGATTGCAGGAGCGGAGTGTGAATTTCCGCCACGCCCTCAAGAACACGATGGTCCCGGTGATCACGGTGACGGGCCTGCAACTCGGCTCGATCATCGCCTTCGCGATCATCACGGAGACGGTGTTCCAGTGGCCGGGTGTGGGCCTTCTCTTCATCAACGCGATCCAGTTCGTCGATATTCCGGTGATGGCGGCGTACCTTATGCTGATTTCGGTGATGTTCGTCGGGATCAACCTCATCGTCGACCTGCTGTACTTCGCGATCGACCCGCGCCTGCGCGTGGACACGGGAAAGGCGCACTGACATGGCAGATATCCCCGCAGAGCGCCCCACCCCGCCGCCGCGCCCACCCTCCCGGCTGGCGGTGGCCTGGCAATCGGACTTCGCGTGGAAGTTCCGCCGATCTCCGGTGGCGGTGGTGTCCTTTTCGGTGATGCTGATCCTGGTGATGTCGGCGATCCTCGCGCCGCTCATCGCGCCCCACGATCCGTTCGATCCGGCGACGCTGAACCTGATGAATGGCTTCACCGCGCCGATGGAGCCCAATGCCTTCACCGGCGACACCTTCTGGCTCGGCACGGATGACCAGGGGCGGGACGTGTTCTCGACCATCCTTTTCGGCCTGCGCATCTCGCTCTTCGTCGGCTTTGCGGCGGTGCTCTTCGCAATGATCCTCGGCGTCACCCTCGGCCTGATTGCCGGGTATATCGGCGGCTGGACAGAAACGATCATCATGCGGATCGCGGACGTGCAGCTGACCTTCCCGTCAATCCTTGTGGCCATGCTGATCTTCGGGATCGCCAAGGGGATCACGCCCGTCGAATACCGGGACCAGATGGCGATCTGGGTGCTGATCCTCGCCATCGGCCTGTCGGACTGGGTGCAGTTCGCCCGTGTCGTACGGGGCGCAACGCTGGTCGAGAAGAACAAGGAATATGTCGCGGCGGCGCGCCTGATCGGGCGCACGGGCCCCGCGATCATGCTGCGGCATATCTTGCCGAACGTCCTTTCCCCGGTGCTGGTCATCGCCACGATCTCGCTCGCTCTGGCGATCATCGCGGAAGCAACGCTGTCATTTCTTGGCGTCGGCGCGCCCCCCACACAGCCATCGCTGGGTACACTGATCCGCATCGGCCAGGGGTTCCTGTTCTCCGGCGAGTGGTGGATCCTGCTCTTTCCGGCGGCCACGCTGCTGGCGCTGGCCCTTTCGGTGAACCTGTTGGGTGACTGGCTCCGCGACGCTCTCAACCCGAGGCTTCGATGATCAGACGTGTTTCGAGAGCCGCGAGCGCCGATTTTTCGCACGAAAAATCGCTCCTGGCGGAGAGGGTAACCGCATGACCAACGTTGTCCTGTCCGTGCGCGATCTGACTGTCGAGATCCCGACCCGCAGCGGAATTCTCCGACCGGTCGACAAGGTAAGCTACGACATTTCCGAGGGCGAGATCCTGGGCGTTGTCGGCGAGAGCGGCGCCGGCAAATCCATGACCGGCAACGCCGCCATCGGCCTGCTTGATCGGCCCGCACACATTGCCAGCGGCGAAATTCACCTGCTCGGCAACCGGATAGACAATCTCTCACGGGAGAAACTGCGCAAGATCCGGGGTCGCCGGATCGGCATGGTGTTTCAGGATCCCCTCACTTCGCTGAACCCACTTCTGCCCGTTGGGGACCAGCTTGCCGAGACCATGCGCACACATCTTGACCTCTCCGAAGCGCAGGCCATCGAACGCGCCATTGCCGCGCTTGAGGAGGTCGGGATCCCTGCGGCCCGGGAGCGGGTCGGGTCGTACCCACATGAATTCTCCGGTGGCATGCGCCAACGCGTGGTCATCGCACTCGCGCTTTGCGCGGAGCCCGCTCTCGTCATCGCCGACGAGCCGACCACCGCGCTCGACGTCTCGGTTCAGGCCCAGATCATCGCCCTGCTCAAACGGCTCTGCCGCGAGCGCGGCACCGCCGTGATGCTGATTACCCACGACATGGGCGTGATTGCCGAGGCCGCCGACCGCGTCGCCGTGATGTATGCCGGGCGTCTGGCAGAGCTTGGCCCTGTCCGGGAGGTTCTCACCCGCCCGCGCCATCCCTACACCGAGGGCCTGATGGCTTCGACGCCGCTCGCCTCGGCCGGCCAGGCCCGCTTGCGCCAGATCCCGGGCGCGATGCCTCGGCTCACCGCGCTACCGAAAGGCTGCGCCTTCTACCCACGCTGCGAAGCCGCACAGGCCCGCTGCCGGGTCGACCCGGGTCCAACGCTTCTTGCCGGGGAGGGCCGCGCCGCCTGCTGGTATCCCGTCACGCATTCCGACGACGCCCCCAAGCCCATGGCCAAGGAAGCCTGATGCCCCTCGAAGGCCCCCCATCCGAGACCCCAGCTGCCACCCCCAAGGCTGCCGACCACGGGCCCGATCTCGTCACCGTGCAGCGGCTGTCGCGTGTGTTCGACGTCTCCAAGCCCTGGCTCAACCGGCTTCTGGAGCGGCTGCCAAAGCGCTATCTCACGGCTGTCTCCGACGTTTCGTTCAGCATTCCCGAGCGCACGACCTATGCGCTCGTCGGCGAAAGCGGCTCCGGCAAATCAACCATCGGCAAGATGCTCGTCGGGCTCCTCAGCCCGTCAGAGGGCATGGTCGGGATCGACGGCATCGACCTCGCGCGCGAGACGGATCCCGAGAAGGTCGACAAGGTCCGCTCCGCGATCCAGATGATCTTTCAGGATCCCTATGCCTCGCTGAACCCTCGCTGGAAGGTGCGCCACATCATCGCCGAGCCCGTGGCCGCGCGCGGAGGCGATATCGAAGGTCTCTCGGAGCGGCTCCTCGAACAGGTCGGACTCTCCCCCGAGGATGCCGACAAGTTCCCACACGAATTCTCCGGCGGTCAGCGACAGCGGATCTGTATTGCCCGCGCCCTTGCCTCACGGCCACGTTTCATCGTCTGTGACGAGCCGACCTCGGCGCTCGACGTGTCGGTGCAGGCCCAGGTGCTGAACATCATGTCCGACCTGAAGGATGAGCTGGGCCTCACCTACCTCTTCATCAGCCACGATCTCACGGTCGTGCGCCACATGGCCGACACGGTCGGCGTGCTCTACCTTGGCCGCCTCGTCGAGGAAGCCGCACCCGAGGATCTCAACACACATCCCCGCCACCCCTACACCCGGATGCTGCTCGATGCCGCGCCCCGGCTAGACGGGTTCGGACGCGAAGTGGAGCCGCCCACGGGCGAGATCCCGGACCCGATCAACCCGCCCCCCGGCTGCGCCTTCAATCCGCGCTGCCCCCTTGCCACCGAAATCTGCCGCCAGGAACGCCCGCATCTGCGCGTGGTCGGTGACTCCCGGGTGGCCTGCCACCATGCCGAACAGGTCGCCCCACCTGCCTGAAAGACAACCGTCTCGTGCCTAGAGAACCCGGCTGAGAAACGCCCGTGTGCGCGCCTCCCGCGGCGTGGCGAACAGCCGGTCCGGCGGCCCCTCTTCCAGCACCTGGCCCGCATCCAGAAAGCACACCTTGTCAGCGAGCTCGCGCGCAAATCCCATCTCGTGGGTGGCAAGCACCATCGTCATGCCCTGCTGGCGCAGATCCCGCAGCACATCGAGCACTTCACCGACCAATTCGGGATCAAGCGCCGAGGTGATCTCGTCAAAGAGCATCACCTTCGGCTCCATCGCCAGCGCCCGGATGATCGCGACCCGCTGCTGCTGCCCGCCTGAAAGCTGGTCGGGGTAATGCGCCATTCGGTCCGCCAGCCCGAAGCGGGCAAAGAGCGCCTCGACAACAGGCAGCAACGCCTCCCGCTCAACCCCACGCACCCGGCGGGGCGCCAGCATCACGTTCTCGGCGGCGTTCATGTGCGGAAAGAGGTTGAAGCTCTGAAACACCATCCCGATCCTCTGCCGCACCGGCTGAGGATCCCGACCGGGGACAGAGATATCGTCCCCTCCCAAAAGGATCACCCCATCGTCGATCGGCTCCAGCAGGTTCATGCAGCGCAGAAGCGTCGACTTGCCGGAGCCCGACGCCCCGATCAGGCACACCATCTCCCCGCGCCCCACCGTCAGGTCGATCCCGCGCAGGACAACGTGATCGCCGAAGGCCTTCGTCACGCCGCGCAACTCGAGCAAGCTGCTCAAGACCGCGCCCGCCGTTCCTTGTTGAGCAGGTAGTCGGCATAGCGCGTCGCCGGAATCGTGATCGCGAGAAAGATGATCGCCGCCCCGACATAGGGCGTGAAATTCGCGAGGAGCGACTTGTAGACCCCGGCTTGCCGAAAGATCTCCACCGGCCCGATGAACGACAAGAGCGCCACATCCTTTTGCAACGCCACGAAGAGGTTCATGTTCGCCGGCACCACGCGCCGGATCGCCTGCGGCAGCACGACGTACCGCATCGTGTCCGCCTCGCTCAGCCCCAGCGACGCCGCCGCCGCGCGCTGGCTTTCATGGACCGATTCGATGCCCGAGCGGATCACCTCAGAGACATACGCCGCATAGACGAGGATCAACGCCAGCGACCCCCAGATATAGGGCGAGTTCCACGGCCGTGGCAGCCCGAGCCCGGGAACGCCGAAACCGATGAGATAGATCACCAGGATCACCGGCAGCCCGCGAAACACGTCCGTATAGACGATCGCAAACAGCCGGAGCGGATACGCCGCCGGCGTCCGCACATCCCGCGCCAGCGCCACCGCCAACCCCAGAAGGGCAATCAGCGGCGCGCACCACGCAAAGATCGCCACATCGAGCAGGAATGCCTGCAGGAGCCCCGGGAAGGTCTGCGCAAAGACCTCCGCATTGAAGAAGCTGCGCTTCACGGCCTCCCAGCCCGGGGCCATCGGGATCAGCACCACGAGCGCCAGAAGCACCCCCAGCGTCGAGGTCGCCGCAATGCCCAATGATCGCCGCCGCAGCCGCGCCTCGTAGGCCTGGCGCCGGGTCATCCCACCCGGGGCCGCCGCCTTTGGCCCGTCCATCAGCGCCATCGCCCGTTCAAGCGCCCGCCCCCTTCATCTTGGCCCAAATACCTGAACCGCAACGTTTTACACACCGCGCAAGGTTGCTTGCAGCGCGCATGCCGATCACTCGATCACAGGCACACCCGTCGTCTCCTGCAGCCATTCGGCCTCGATTGCCGCAAGCGTTCCATCCGCCGTGAGGCTCGCGATCGCAGCATCGACGCAATCCTTCAGCGCACTTCCCTCCTCCATCAGCAGCCCGAACTGATCCGGGTTCTCCGTCCGGTCGGGCGGGAACTGCCCGAGGATCACTCCCCCCTCGACGACGACGGCCGCAAGGTAGAGCGCCGTCGGCAAGTCAAAGAGCGCGGCATCGATCTGGCCGGCCTGCATCGCCGCCGTGACATCGGTGTTGTCGTTGTAGAGCAGCGGATCGCGCTCGGGGCCGATGAGTTGGGTCAGCATCGGCACCGCCGTGGTGTTGGCATCCGCGCCCCAACGCAGGCTCTTCAAGGATGCCAGGGTCGGCTCCGCCCCTGCTTCGACAGCGGCGCCCGTCGCGAGCACCGCCATCGCGGAGCTGTAGTAGGGGGCCGAGAAATCGACCATCTGCTCCCGCTCCGCCGTGATCGAGAATTGCTGCAGGTTGACGTCGAAATCCTTCGGCCCCGGCTGGATCGATTGATCGAACGACGTGCGCACCCACGTCACCTGGTCGTCGCCAAAGCCCATCGCTCCGGCCACCGCGTAGGCCACCGCGGCCTCGAAGCCCTGCTTGGCCTCGGGCGCGTCGTCGAGCACCCAGGGGTAGTACGCCGGGTTGCCCGTCGCGACGGTCAGCACGCCGTCGTTCAGGGTATTGCCCGCGGCGCAGTCGTTCTGCGCGAGGGCCATCCCCGTCGAGGCCAGCACCATGGCCAGGGTTGTGATCGTCCGTTTCATGGGTCTTGCGCCTCCACGCCCTGTCGGTTTCCCACAGCCTCAGCAAGCCGCGCCCGATTGTCCAGCCCCGCACCACGCGACGCCCCGCCGATTGGCTGCATTTCCCGAAATCACGCCTTTCCTTCGCGCATTTTGGGTATATTGCAGCGACGACGCCCGAAGGAGCCCGTGCGATGACCTCCCTGTTTCACCGCAAGTCCAGTGCCACCCTGCCCCGTGCCGTCGCGGGCGATGGGTGCTACCTGGTCGATCACACCGGCAAGCGCTACCTCGACGCGTGCGGGGGCGCGGCCGTCTCCTGCCTCGGCCACTCCGACGCGACGGTCAAGGCGGCGATGCAGGCGCAGCTCGACAGGCTCGCCTACGCCCACACCGGGTTCTTCAGCACAGACCCGGCAGAGACGATGGCCGACACGCTCATCGAACGGACGCCGGGCAACCTCTCGCGCGTCTACCCTGTCTCGGGTGGTTCCGAAGCGGTCGAGGCGGCGCTGAAACTTGCGCGCCAGTACTTCCTTGAGATCGGGCAGCCCGAGCGGCACCGCGTCATCGCCCGCCGCCAGAGCTACCATGGCAACACCCTCGGCGCGCTTGGAGCGGGTGGCAACATGTGGCGCCGCGAGCCCTTTGCCCCGCTCATGGTCGAGGGCTCCCACATTGCGCCCTGCTACGCCTACCGCGACCAGGCTACAGGCGAGAGCACGTTCGAGTACGGGCAGCGCGTCGCGAACGAGCTGGAAACCGAGGTCGCCCGGCTCGGCGCGGAGACAGTCATGGCCTTCATCGCGGAGCCGGTCGTCGGAGCGACAGCCGGCGCCGTGCCCGCCGTCGAGGGCTACTTCAAGCGCATCCGCGAGATCTGTGATGCCCATGGCATCCTGCTGATCCTCGACGAGATCATGTGCGGCATGGGGCGCACCGGCTACCTCTTTGCCTGCGAAGAGGATGGCGTGGCGCCGGACATCGTGACCATCGCCAAGGGGCTCGGCGCGGGCTACCAGCCGATTGGCGCGATGCTCTGCACCGACACGATCTACGACGCGATCGCCCAGGGCTCCGGCTTCTTCCAGCATGGGCACACCTATCTCGGCCACCCGATGGCCTGCGCCGCCGCCAACGCGGTGCTGGACCGGCTGACGGATGGGGAAACCCTGCCCCGCGTCCACGAGGCCGGTGAGCGGCTGCAATCGGTTCTTGAGGCCCGTCTCGGCCAGAACCCGCATGTCGGCGACATCCGGGGCCGCGGCCTTTTTCGCGGGATCGAGCTCGTGGCCGACCGCGATACCAAGGCGCCGTTTGATCCGGCCCTGAAACTGAACGCCAGGATCAAGGCCGACGCGATGGCGCGCGGCCTGATGTGCTACCCGATGGGCGGCACGATCGACGGCGTGAACGGCGATCACGTCCTGCTGGCCCCCCCCTTCATCGTCAGCGACCCCCAGATCGACGAGATCGCGGACACCCTCGGCGCAACGGTCGAAGCCGTGCTGGCAGACGAGCTTCACGCCGCCTGACGGGCCCACAACTTCTGATCCTTCGTTGTTGGCTCGACCGAATCGGCTATCCTCGACCTGCGAGGCCGTGCCGCCACATCACGGCCCAATACGGAGGGGGCTATGGCCGCGGTTATCGAAGACAAGTGCAAGTCGTTCATCACGACGATGGAGAAGAGCGCCAAGGAGCTCTTCAAGGATTACGAAACCACCGACAAGAAGAAGATCATCAAGAAAGACGACCCCAAGAAGGACCCAAAAAAGAAGTACGAACCGGTCAAGGTCACCTTCAAGATCTCGCAGAACCCGGACGACGACCAGCGCACTGGCGCGGAACAGGCTGTCATCGTCGCCCGAAACTCGTCGTGGACATGTTCGTCGGCGCATATGGCCGACAAGGCGCGCCACGTCGTTCCCCATCTGAACGGCAAGCGCGTGGAGGAGCCGTATACGTCGTTCGCGCCGCTCATGGACGATTACAAGAAGAAGTGGGTCAACGCGATGGGGACCGATCTTGTGAACTGCGCCGGCAAGAAAGCCTATCACAAGGATCAGTATCACCTCGAGCTGAAGGACGGAAAAAAAGGCATCCTCGCCAAGGAGACCGAGGCTTGCTACGTGAAGTACGTCGACCTGACGAAGGACCCCAAGAAGCGGATCAACACCGACTTCGAAGCGTCCTTCAAAAAGAAGCTCACCGAGATCCGCAATAAGAAGGGGATCATCACGGAAGAGGAGCTGAAACGGCGCGAAGCACTGAAGAACCACCGCGTGAGCGCGGAGATGACGGGCAATATCAACGTCTTCCGCAAGGCCGGGGCGGGCAAGAAGACGATCAAGATCCCCGGCTCGATCATGCCGGGCAAGAGCGAGGATTTCGGCAAGCGGACGGAGTCGAGCCTCAGCGTCACCAAGTACCACAAGTCCGACACCTACGCGGATGTCACGCTCTCGGCGACGATCTCGTTCATCCTTGTGGCCTACGAGTACGTCCCGCAGCAATACATCGACAAGATCGAGATGACGTTCGAAACGCGCATGTCGGGCCTGCTGGCCAAGGCCGCCGCTGTCACGATGAATTGCGGATTCAAGATCTCGCTGAAGAAGTCAAAGGACGTGCCGACCGGAGAGATGCGCGTGCCGTTCTATGTGGACGGCTTGCTCATGGACGATTCCAAGGACGAGATGATCATCAAGTTCGACGGTCTGAAGGTCTCGCTGGGATAGCGCGGGCGTGGGGCGGGGCAGCACGTGCGCAGGCATGGTGCTGCACTGTTCCGAAGTGCGCTCAGGACATGAGGTGCAAGGTCGCCCCAATGGGCGCAGCATCAGGACCGAGGGCTCCCAGATCGCGATGGGCGTCGCAGGCGTTTTTCGGCTCGCAGCCAGCGAGGAACGCGCCGAGGGTCTCTGCGATGGCGTTGAACGAGAAGAGAATGAGCAGGGTCTGTGGGGCGCGACTGGCCCGGCGAGGGGCGCGCAGCCCCTTCAGGATCGCAAGGACCTCACCGAGCCTGCACCGGAACGCTCACGCCGCAGATGAACCCTAGCCACCCCGTACGACGAACACCGATTGCGGCGCGTGGCGCACCACGCGGGCGGCGTTGGGGCCAAGCAGGTAGTCCTTCAGCTCGGGCCGGTGAGAGCCCATCACGATGGCGTCGACCTCCAGCCGCTCGGCCGCAAGGATGATCTGGTCGTAGACCGTGCCGTGCAACACGTGGGGGTGGACCTCGACGTCGGCGGGCACGTTCTCCGTCACCCAGTCCGAGAGCTGCACACCGATGGAGTGCAGCGCCTTTTGTTCGAAGTCGGGCTCGAAGTAGGTCCCCACCACGGACAGGCCGTAATCCGGCATCACGGTCGCCACGTGCAGCGGAATGCCATCGTCCTTGGCCATCTTGACGGCGAGCGGTGCCGCCTTCTGCCAGCTTGCCTCGGACGACAGGTCGATGGGCAACAGGATCGCTTTGAACATGGTCTCCCTCCCTCAGAAGGCCGGTTTGGTCTGACGCCGCCGTTGCAGCAGGATCACCAGCCCCAAAAGGAGCAGCGCCGGAATGTAGAAGACCTGCTCGGGCAGCCGGTTCGCAGGCGCCTGGATCGAGGCGAGCGTGACGGGCGTGTCGGCGTAGAAGTCGAAGTTTGCCAGCTTCTCCGCCGTGACCGTGCCGAACATCGGCTCGTCGAGCCGGACAACGTCACCCTCCTGGAAGAGCAGGAGCCCCGAATTGTCGACGCGCTCCGTGGCGGACGCGCCCGCGATATCCATCACCAGCGTCGTTTCGGCCATATCGCCGCTGTTGAAGTCCGGCCCCTGCACCAGGAGCCGAAGCTGCGCGCCCTCGTCCGCGTCGCCGACGGCCTGTTCGAACTGGGCTGGCGCGATATCGCGGAACGGGCTTTGCAGCATGTCGAGCCAGACATTCGGCACGAAGAGCGTGAAGGCCACGACCAGCAGCGCGAGGGATTCGTGGATCCGCGAGCGCGCGAGGAAGTAACCCTGCGTTGCCGCTGCAAAGAGCAGCATCGCAAAAGTCGCGACAATGAAGACAGAGATCGCCTGTATTATCCCCGCCGTCGTCCCCAGGTCGACGCCGTACAGGATCAGCGTCGGATTGTAGATGAAGAGGAACGGCAGGGCGACCGTGCGCAGCGAGTAGAAGAACGCGGTAAAGCCTGTCTTGATCGGATCCCCGCCCGAGACGGCTGCGGCGGCAAAGCTCGCAAGGCCGACAGGCGGCGTCACATCCGCCATGATCCCGAAGTAGAACACAAAGAGGTGCGCCGCGATCAGTGGCACGATCAGCCCCTCCTGCGCGCCGAGCGACACCACGACCGAGGCCATCAGCGAGGACACCACGATGTAGTTCGCCGTGGTTGGCAGCCCCATCCCGAGGATCAGCGAGAACAGCCCGACAAAGACAAGCATAAGGAAGAGGATCCCGCCCGAGAGCTGCTCCACAAGGCCCGCAAGCTCCGTGCCGATCGGCGTTTTGGTGACAGTCGCCACGATGATACCGGCGGCGGCGGTCGCCACCCCGATCCCGATCATGTTGCGCGCCCCGGCGATCAGACCTTCTTTCAGGTCATCGATCCCCTCGCGAAACTGCGCCATGAAGCCCGCGCCCTGACCACGGAACATCGCCTTCAGAGGCTTCTGCGTGACGATGATGAAGAGCATCAGTGATGTGGCGTAGAAGGCCGATTTCGCCGGGCTCTGCCGCTCCACCATCAGGAACCACACCAGCACGACGATGGGCAGGATGTAGTGCAACCCCGTGGCATAGACCTCGGCCACCGTCGGCAGCTTGATCTCCGGATCGTTGGGGTCATCGACCTCCAGGTCCGGGCGCTTCGCCGCGATGGCGACAAGCCAGACGTACAGCGCCATCAGCACCACCATCGAGATCAGCGCCGTCAGCTCCGGCAGCGCCGCCTCCAGCGCGTTCATCGCGTAGATCAGCGCGGTAAAGCCGATCCCCGCCACCACGAACCCGATGAAGAATTTCAGCATCATGCCGGCGAAGGACTTCGCTTCCCCGAGCGCCGGCATGTCCTTTTTCAGCGCCTCAAGATGCACGATGTACACCAGCGCGATGTAGGAAATCACCGCCGGAATGAAGGCGTGCTTGATCACCTCAAGGTAGGAGATCCCGATGAATTCGACCATCAGGAACGCCGCCGCCCCCATGACCGGCGGCATGATCTGGCCGTTGACCGACGACGCCACCTCGACCGAGCCCGCCTGCTCCGAGGTGAACCCCACCCGCTTCATGAGCGGGATCGTGAAGGTGCCGGTGGTCACCACGTTGGCAATCGACGAGCCCGAGATGAGCCCCGTCATGGCAGAGCCCACGACGGCCGCCTTGGCCGGCCCGCCTCGCAGGTGCCCGAGCCCGGCGAAGGCAAGCTTGATGAAATAATTGCCCGCGCCGGCCTTGTCCAAGAGCGACCCGAACAGGACGAACAGGAACACGAACGCCGTCGAAACCCCCAGCGGGATGCCGAACACCCCCGCCGTGTCGAGCCATTGCGCGTTGATCAGCGCGGTGAACGACAGCCCCTCGTGCTCGATCAGCTCCGGGATCAGCCAGCCGGTTCCGAAGTAGGCGTAGAGCAGGAACAGCGAGCCCACGACCGTCAGCGCCGGCCCCAGCGCGCGCCGCGCCCCTTCGAGCAGCACGACAAGGCCGACCGCCCCAAGGATCACCTGGAATTGTGTCGGCAAGCCCGAGCGCGCCGTCATGGCAAGCGTGTCGGAGAACCAGAACACGTAGAAACAGGTCCCCGCCCCGATCAGCGCCAACGCCCAGTCGGCCAGCGGGATCCTGTCGCGCGGCGATCCTTTGAACGCCGGATAGGCCAGAAACGCGAGGAAAACCGCGAACATCAGGTGGATCGGCCGCGTCTGTGACGAGTTCAGCACCGGTAGGTACTGCCCGAACCACAGCTGCGGCTGCGCGATCCAGAGCTGGAAAAGCGACCACACCAGCGCCGTCACCGAGATCAGCAGCGCGATATTGCGGTTGGAGGGAAGTCTGCCACCCGAGTCGGTGCTCGCAACGAGATCCTGCAGCTCTTGATCGGTGAATTGGCGGTCACCGCTGGCCTTGGCTGGTTCCGACATCTGTCCCCCAAATCTTCTGGATTGGCCCGGTGCGTCGGGCTGGGGGCAGGGCGCCCGAAAGCGCCCCACCCTGTCGCATCAGCCGATCACTCGATCAGGCCAGCCTCGCGGTAGTACTTCTCTGCGCCGGGATGCAGCGGCGCGGACAGGCCGTCATTGGCCATCTCCGCCGGGTCGAGGTTGGCGAACGCCGGGTGCAGGCCCTTGAACTGATCGATGTTCTCGAACACCGCCGAGACAACCTCGTAGACCACGTCTTCCGGCACATCGATCGATGTCACGAAGGTCGCGCCCACGCCGAAGGTCTGCGTGTCGCCGTCGTTGCCGCGATACATGCCGCCGGGGATGGTCGCCGTCCGGTAGAACGGGTTCGCCTCGACAAGCGCCGTCGTGGCATCGTTCGACACGTTCACAAGCACGGAATCACACGCCGTCGTGGCTTCCTGGATCGAGCCCGAAGGGTGGCCGACCGTGTAGATCATCGCGTCGATGTTGTTGTCGCAGAGCGCCTGGGATTGCTCGGCCGCCTGAAGCTCGGAGGACAGCGCGAAGTCGTCCATCGTCCAGCCCATCTCCGCCATCAGCACTTCCATCGTGCCGCGCTGTCCGGAGCCCGGGTTGCCGACGTTGACGCGCTTGCCCTTGAGATCCTCGAACGAGGAAATCCCGGCATCCGCCCGTGCCACGACGGTGAACGGCTCCGGGTGCACAGAAAACACGGCCCGCAGACCTTCGAACGCACCGGTCTCCTCGAAACGCGAGGTGCCGTTGAACGCATGGAACTGCCAATCGGACTGCGCGACGCCAAATTCCAGCTCGCCACCCCGAATTGCGTTGATGTTGAAGACCGAACCGCCGGTCGACTCCACGCCGCAGCGGATGCCGTGCTCCGAACGCCCTCGGTTCACCAGCCGGCAAATCGCGCCGCCGGTCGGATAGTACACGCCCGTCACACCACCGGTGCCGATCGCGATAAAGGTCTGGTCCTGGGCCGCAACGGGCGCGGCGACGAGGGTCAGCGCTGCAATCGACGCAGCGATGCGCATGTTCATGAATTCTCTCCTTGTTGGGTCCGCCGTCGTGTCGCGGCGATACAACAAAGCTTGCGCGCCTCGTCCGGCAGCGTCAAGGGCAGTGGCCCCACGCCGCCCTTTCTCTTCTTTTTGCCCGAAATACCGCGGGGTCTGGGGCAGAGCCCCAGTCCTGTGCTCTCAAACGGACACTGCCGCCAGCAAATCGTCCCGCCTCAGGTCCGCCTTCGACCCGGACATCTTCACCGCCCCGCGCTCCAGAACGTAGAACGCGTCCGCGATCTCGTAGGCAAAGGCGAAGTACTGCTCGACCAGAACAATCGCCATGTCCCCCCGATCCCGCAGATAGGAGATCACGCGCCCGATCTGCTGAATGATGTTGGGCTGGATGCCCTCCGTCGGCTCATCGAGGAGAAGGAGCTTCGGCTTCGCGATCAGCGCGCGCGCAATCGCGAGCTGTTGCTGCTGGCCACCCGAGAGATCTCCGCCACGCCGCCCGAGGAACTCCTTGAGGATCGGAAAGAGCTCGAAGATCTCGTCCGGGATCCGATGCTCGGATTTCGGCAGGCAGGCATAGCCCGTCTCCAGATTCTCCCGCACCGTCATCAGCGGGAAGATGTCCCGCCCCTGCGGCACATACCCCACGCCCTTGCGCGCCAGCACTTGCGCCGGTGCCCTTCCGACCTCCTCACCGCCCAGGGAGAGCGTCCCTCCCGATCGCGCATGGGTTCCCGAAATCGCCTTCAGCAGCGACGTTTTTCCGACCCCATTCGTGCCCATGACGCAGGTCACGGCACCCAGGCGGGCCTCGAGATCGATTCCGTAAAGGATCTGCGAGCCGCCATAGTGCAGTGTCAGGCCTTGGGTCGTCAGCATCGGTTTTGTCAGGGTCTCGGCCATCTCAGCGCCCCAGGTAGACGTCGATCACGTCCTGATTCTGCGTCACATGGTCGAGCGAGCCCTCGGCCAGGACGGCCCCCTCGTGCAGCACGGTCACCTTGCACTCCAGCCGCCGCACGAACTCCATGTCGTGTTCGACCACCACGACGGCGCGCGTCTTCGCGGCCTCCTTCAGGATATCCGTGGTATGCTCTCGCTCCGCCACCGTCATCCCCGCCGCCGGTTCATCGACCAACAGAAGCCGCGGCTCCTGGGCCAGCAGCATCCCGATCTCTAGCCACTGCTTTTGCCCGTGCGAGAGCTCGCCCGCCTTGCGCTGCAACGCGCCCGACAAGCCGATCTCGCGGGCGAGGTCTTCCACCTTCTCGACATGAGCACCGCTCGGCTTGAAGAAAAGGACCTTCCAGGGCGCGCGGTCATTGCGCAGCGCCATCAGCAGATTGTCGAACACCGATTGGTCCTCGAACACGGTCGGGCGCTGAAACTTTCGCCCCACACCCGCCTGCGCGATCTGGCTTTCGGACATCTTTAGGAGCGACTGCGACCGTTCACCCCAGATCACGCGCCCTTCGTCAGGCCGGGTCTTGCCGGTCACGATGTCCATGAACGTGGTCTTGCCCGCACCGTTCGGCCCGATGACGGCGCGGAGTTCACCTTCGGCGATGGAGAACGAGAGGTTGTTGATGGCCTTGAACCCGTCGAACGAGACGGAGACGCCGGACACTTCGAGGAGGGTGGTCACTCTGCAACTCTCCTGGTCGTGGTCGTGGTCCAACCAGCTTCGAAAAGGACCGCCGTTTCGCCCGGCGGCCACGCCGGGCAGCCCCTGACCGCTCCCAAGATAACCATCTGTGGCATGATTGGTTGGCGAGGAAACGTCATTCGTCCGCCTCCTTCTCCCGCAGGGCTCCGGGCTCCGGGCCGAGGTCCGCGCCATGGCGATCGGGGCTGCGGCGTTCGGAGATCAGGTCGACAATCCCGCCGATGCCCTTGGGAAACAGAAGCGTGACGAGCACGAACGACAGGCCGAGCAGCACCGTCCACCAATCGACCCATGAGATCGTGTAGAAGCCAAGGTTCACGTCGGGCGCCTGCCCGCCGGTGAAGTACGTCGAGACGAGCGAGACAAAGGCCGCGCCGATCACCGCCCCGTAGAGGCGCCCACGCCCCCCGATCGCGACCCAGACCGCGAGGTAGATCGACGCGACGGGCGCGAGTTCGGCCGGGTTGATGATGCCCGCCTGAGGGTAATAGAGCGCGCCGGCGATGCCGGCGATCACTGCCGAGAGCGTGAAGATGAAGAGCTTGAAGGCCTCGACGGGGTAACCGAGGAAGCGCACGCGGGCCTCGTCGTCGCGGATGCCGCGGATCACGGAGCCGAACTTGCCGGACACGACCCAGGCGCAGAGCAGGTAGCCGACCCCCAGCGCGAGCGCCGAACCCCAGAAGAACCAGACCGACACGATGTCCTGGCTGACATCGTCGAGCCCCGGCAGGTTTTGCAGGCCCGAAAGGCCGTTGTTGCCACGCAATCCGCTGTCATTCTGAAAGAGCCAGAGCGCGAGGGCGAGGGTCATCGCCTGGGTGAGGATCGACAGGTACACGCCCGTGACCCGGGAGCGGAAGGCGAGCCAGCCGAAGACCAGTGCCAACAGGCCGGGGACGAGCACGATCGCGGCGAGCTGCAACGGCAGAGAATGGGCGAGCGACCAGATCGGCGGGAGCTCCGAGGCGCCGACGACACCGAAGATCTGCACGGCGATGGCGTCGGAAATCTCGGTGGGGGTTGGCGGGATCGGAGCATTGGCGAGGCTGTCGAGCACGATGATCTCGGTGCGCGCATACATCAGCCACATGCCGATCGCGTAACCGCCAAGCCCGAAGAACGCCATGTGCCCAAGCGAGAGGATGCCGCAATAGCCCCAGACGAGGTCCATCGCGAGGGCGACAAGGCAAAGGCATAGTGTCTTGCCAAGCGTTTTCACGAAGGAGGTCGACAGGAACCCGATCCCGAAAGCCTCCGAGAGGATCGTGACGCCGACGGTGAAAAGCCCGAGGATCAAAAGGAAGATCAGGACCGAGGGGTTGTCCGCCAGAAAGAAGCGGCGCTTTGGGGCTACGCGCCCGTCGGGGCCGAGCGTGGCGGTGCTGGTCATTGTCATGGGCGCTGGTCCCGTCGAGCGGCGGGGTGTGGGGGCGCTGCCCCCGTCGCGCCCTTGGCGCGACTCCCCCGGCGGTATTTGGCGCAGAAAGAAGGGGGGGCGGCGGGTGCGTTCAAGGGGCTCATGCGTCCGCGGCCCGGCCCTTGAGGGCGATGATGCCGCGCGGGCGGAACTGGATGAAAAGGATGATGAACAAGATCATGTAGGTCTGGGCGGCCAGCGTGTTGGAGGGGTTCATCCATTCGATGCCCTTTTGCAGGAACCCCACCATCGTGGCGCCGAGGAGCGTGCCCCAGATGTTGCCGACACCGCCGACGACGACCGTCATGAAGCTCTGGACGATATAGTCCTGCCCCATCTCGGAGGTGACCTTTGCGTAGAGGCCGATGGTAACGCCGGCGATGCCGGCAATGCCGGAGCCGAGGCCGAAGGTGAGCATGTTGATCCGGTCGGGGTTGATGCCCATCGAGGCGGCCATGCGCGGGTTTTGCGTGACGGCGCGGACCTCGAGCCCGAGGCGGGTGCGGTTCATGATGAACCAGAAGAGCACGAGGAAGAGCAACGCCATCACGAAGATCGCGATGCGGATGTAGCTGATTGAGACGACGTCGTTGATCGTGAGCGCACCGGAAAGCCAGTCCGGCGAAGTCAGCGGGCGGGCCTGGGTGCCGAAGATGTTCTTGGCGAGTTGCTGGAGCGCGATGGAGATGCCGAAGGTCGCGAGCAGCGTTTCGAGCGGGCGGTGGTAGAGCCATCGGATCACCAGCCGTTCCATCGCGACGCCGGCGCCGAAGGTGACGGCGAAGGCCAGCGGCAAGGCGACCAGGATCGAGATCGTGTAGTCCGGAATGAAGAGCTGGACGACATAGCCCGTGTAGGCGCCCATCATGATGAACTCGCCATGGGCCATGTTGATGACGCCCATCACGCCGAACGTGATGGCGAGGCCGATGGCGGCGAGGAAATAGATCGAGGCGAGCGAGAGCGCGTCGAGCGTGAGATCGGCGACTTCGTTGAGGCCAACCATGCGGTCGATCGTTGCCAGTGTTTCGACGGCCGCAGCGACGACCGGGGGTGCTGCGGCGGTGTAGCGCTCGACGAAGGTATGGGCGGCAAGGGCGGCGTCGACATCGGCTTCGGTCGCAAGCGGCTCGACGGCACCGAGGCGCGCGAGGTCAGCATAGGCGAGGTCGCGGGCGGCGGCGCTGTCGAGGGTGGCGACTTCGATGCCCGTGATGGTGCTCCCGTCGATATTGGCGATCAGGGCTTCCTTTTGCGCGGCGCGGTCGATGCGCTGGGGGGCGAGATCAGCCGCGACAAGGAGCTCGTAGGCGGCGTCGCGCGGCAGGGCATCGGTGCCCGGTGTGAGGATGCGGGCGATGTCGTCCCCTGCGGGAGCGTCTCCGGCGACGGGCGCGATCTCGGTGACGACAAGGGGGTTGAGCGTAGCGCGGACGTCGACGCCGAGGTCACCGGCGAAGCTGCGGATCGCCTCGACCTGGGCATCTTCGGTGGCGCCGAAGGGGATTGTCAGGAGGCGCGTAAGGCGCTCCTTCTGCGCGGCGATATCGGGATCGGGCTCGCCCTCCAGCGACGCGATGAGGGGAGGGAGATGCGAGGCGTCGGGATCGCGGCCAATGGAGTCGAGCGCTTCGAGGCGCACCGACGGGTCGGGATCGCTCAGACGGAAGCGGACGAGGGCGGAGCCGATGAGGCCGCGCACGCCGCCATTGGGGCGAAGTTGATCCATCGTATCTTCAAGAACGATCTCCAGCTCGGAGCCGTCTTCGATGGCGAAGAGTTGCAGCACATCGTCGCCGTCGGCGTTCGCGCCGGCCTCCTCGGCGAAGAAGAAGAGGCCATCTGCCTCGCGTTGCCACATCTCGCGGGCCTGCCAGCGGGTCAGCACGTCTGGCACCTGCGACAGGCCACTGTCGGCGATCGCGTCGATCGCGGGGCCGATGGTGCGGCGGGAGCTCTTCTCGATGAGCTCGCGCTGTTCCTGCAACACCGACTGGATCGGGCTGAGGTCTTGTGCCTGCACGCCGGGCGCAGTCAGCGAGAGCGCGGTGAGGACCAGCGCCAGAATTGTCAGAATGCGTGCCATGCCTGCCCCGAATGGCTGTATGGGAAGGGCGCTCACGCGCCCCTCCCCTGTCTTGTTGCTCGGATCAGTAGTTGGATTGGATCTGAACGCAGGTGGACGTCTCGGTGTTGTACATCCCGCACTCGAGCTCGGACCAGTCAGACTTCAGCACGGCCGATTCCGGCAGGAAGTCCGTCCAGGCGTCGCCCGGCACTTCTTCGGTCTGGGAAACGATGTCGAACTGGCCATCCTCGGTGATCTCGCCGATCAGGACCGGCTTGGCGAGGTGGTGGTTCGGCAGCATGACAGACGTGCCGCCCGTGAGGTTCGGGAATTCCTGGCCCCACATGGCCTCGCGCACGGCGTCGACATCGGTGGTGCCTGCCTCGGTGACGGCGTTCACCCACATGTTGAAGCCAATGTAGTGGGCTTCCATCGGGTCGTTCGTGACGCGGTCTTCGCCCATGCGCTCTTTCCACGCGGCAACCCACGCGTCGTTGGCGTCGCTCTCGGCGGACTGGAAGTAGTTCCACGCCGCGAGGTGGCCGACGAGGTCGGTCGTGTCGAGGCCAGAGAGCTCTTCTTCCCCGACGGAGAAGGCGACGACGGGGATGTCGTCAGCCGAAACGCCCTGGGCCGCGAGCTCCTTGTAGAAGCCGATATTGGCGTCGCCGTTGATCGTGGAGATCACGCCGACCTGCTTGCCGCCTGCGCCGAGCGCCACGACGTCGGCGACGATCGAGGACCAGTCGGAATGGCCGAAGGGCGTGTAGTTGACGAAGATGTCTTCCTCGGGAATGCCCTTGTCCTTGAGGTACTGCTCGAGGATGCGGTTCGTGGTGCGCGGGTAGACATAGTCGGTGCCCAGCAGTGCGAAGCTCTCGACGCCCAGCTCCTCAAGGAAGTAGTCGGTGGCCGGGATCGCCTGCTGGTTCGGCGCGGCGCCGGTGTAGAAGACGTTCTTGGAGCTTTCCTCACCCTCGTACTGCACGGGGTAGAACATCAGGCCGTTCAACTCTTCGAGGACCGGCAGGGCGGATTTGCGCGACACGGACGTCCAGGAGCCGAAGATCACGTCGACTTCCTGCACCGTCAGCAGCTCACGCGCCTTTTCAGCGAAGAGCGGCCAGTCGGAGGCGGGGTCGACGACGACCGCTTCGATATCGCAGCCCAGAAGGCCGCCAGCGTCGTTCTGGATGTCGATCAGCATCTCGACGGTGTCTTTCAGCGTCGTTTCCGAGATCGCCATCGTGCCGGAGAGCGAGTGCAGCACACCCACCTTGATCGGGCAGGAGGCATCCTGCGCCGCGGCAGGGAGGGCAAGCGCCGCGAGCGACGCAGAGGACGCCAGAAGAAGCGTAGAGAGTTTGGACATGAATGTTCCCCATTCGGTGGGCAACACGTCCGGACCGAAAGGCGCGCCGGTTGAAACCGACGGGTGCGCCCCCTTATCTGTCCGACGTGCAGCTTAGCTTTGCACGCGTGCGGGGGCGATCGGACCGCCAAGTGCTTTCGCCCTCGCACATCTGAATGTGGCCGTCCGAAAACAGCCGCGGCCTTGTTTCCGGCGATAGCGCGGGAAAGGGGGAGTCCTTTCCGGTTGGCGCGCCCCGAGATCACGGACTCGGCGCCTTGGGCGCGGCAAGATTGTGCTTTTTTTGGGCGTATGCTGAATTTGGGTGCAAACCACTAACCCAATCGTGTGGGTGCTTCCTCTGTATCGAATTGCCCGCCGATGCAGCATGACGGGAAGTCTCGCCCCGCCGCTTGCCTTCCATTGCTGCGCGTTTTCCACGCGGCGCGGGTTGCGCCGGTGCAGGGCTCGCCCGAGATCGGATCACTGCCCCGCGCGCCGGCGGCCACTCGGCACACAGGCGCCTCCATTTTTAGCGATCCGGGCAACCAGTCATTAAGCAAGGGCGGCTAACAACGGGCGGAGCTCAACCAGAAGGGTGTGCCGATGCTCGATGTGTCTTGGTCCTTGAACGGGATTCGCCGGCTTTCAGCCTGGGCCGGCCTCGCCGTTGCGGCGATGGCCACCCCGAGTGGCGCCGAAGAGCGCCACGTTGGCACATGCGCGCGCTGGGCTGCCGTCGCCGCCGCGGAATTCGGTGTGCCCGAGCGGCTGATGCGCGCAATCACGCGGGTCGAAACAGCGCGTGGGGCCGATGGCGCGTGGCCCTGGGCCATCAATGTGGATGGACGGGGCCATTGGTTCGCAACATCCGCAGAGGCGACGGCGTTCGCCTCGCGGGCGCGGGTGCAAGGGGCGGAGCAGATCGACATCGGGTGCTTTCAGCTCAATCTGAAGTGGCATGGGGCGGCCTTTGCCTCTCTCGACCAGATGATCGAGCCGGCGCAGAACGCGCGCTATGCCGCGCGCTTCCTGGGCCATCTGCACGCCGAATTCGGCTCGTGGACGCAGGCCGCCGCTGCCTATCACTCGCGCACGCCTGACCTCGGCCGCGCCTACGTGCGCCGGGTGCAGGCCGCTCTCACAACCCTGCCAGAGCCGCAATTCGACCTCGCCGTAGCGCCAGCGCCCGAGCCAAGCGCACCCCAACCGATCCGCTCCACGGCGGCGCCCTTGATGGGCGGGGTCGCGCTCGGAGCGCCCACGGCGATGCCAGCCGCACAATCCGGAGCCACGGACGGGCGCGGCGGCCTGCTTTTCGTGGGGCGCTGACCATGGGCCAGCTTCGACTCTCCGCCTTCTTCCAGCCGCCAGTCCTTTTGGCGCTCGCACTCATGGCGATCATCGTCATGATGATCCTGCCAGTGCCTGCGTGGCTCCTGGACGTCGGCCTCGCCCTGTCGTTCTCGCTGGCAATCCTCATCTTCACCGTCACGCTCTTCATCGAGAGGCCGCTCGATTTCTCGGCCTTCCCGACAATCCTGCTGGCGTCCCTCGTGCTGCGGCTGTCGCTCAACGTTTCGTCCACGAAGCTGATCATCGGCCAAGGCCACACCGGAACGGGCGCGGCAGGCGGCGTGATCGAAGGCTTCGCGATGTTCGTCATGGGCGGCTCGACGATCCTTGGCCTCGTGATCTTCTGCGTCCTGCTGATCGTCAACTTCGTCGTGATCACAAAGGGCGCAGCACGGATGGCCGAGGTCGGTGCGCGCTTCGCGCTCGACGGGATGCCGGGCAAACAGCTCGCCATCGACAGCGATATGTCCGCCGGCGCCATTGACCACAACGAAGCCAAGGAGAGGCGCGAGCGTGAGCAAGCCGAAACGACCTTCTTCGGATCGCTCGACGGTGCCTCCAAGTTCGTCAAGGGCGACGCGATCGCGGGCCTGCTGATCACGCTGCTGAACCTCGTCGTCGGCTTCGCCATCGGCATCACCATGCACGACATGGCCGCCGGGCAGGCGTTCCAGACCTACGCCATCCTGACGGTTGGTGACGGGCTCGTAACGCAGATCCCGGCCGTCATCATCTCCATCGCGTCTGCCCTCCTTCTGGCGCGCGGCGGCTCGACCGGCGCCACAGACCTCGCGCTCGCCAAGCAGCTCGGTCGCAACCCGGCGGCGCTCTTCACAGTCGGGATCCTCATGGGTCTCTTCGCGCTGGTGCCCGGCCTGCCGTTCCTGCCGTTCCTGCTGCTGGCGGCGGTGCTTCTCGGCGCGGGCGTCTACGCGCAGAACATCGCCGACAAGACCAAGGCCGAGGAGGCCGCCCGCGTCGAGGACGATGCCCCCGCCCCCGCGCGCACGACCATCGGCGATATCCTGGACCTTGATGATATCCACCTCGAATTCGCGCCGGACCTGGTTTCGATGGTGCTCGATCCGGCGACCGGGCTCGACGCCCGCATCACCAACATGCGCAACCACGTCGCCACGACCTACGGCCTGATCCTGCCCGAGATCCGGCTGACCGACGATGCCAGCCTGCCCCCCGGAGCCTATGTGATCCGTATTCAGGGTGTCCCGCAGGCACGCGACAGGCTGCGCCCGGACGGGTTGCTGGCGCTCGTCAATGATATGGTCGTTGATCTGCCGAACGGGGAAGACGTGTCGGAGCCGGTCTACGGGGCGCCGGCCCGCTGGATCCCCCCGCAGGACCGGGAGCGCGGCGCCATGGGCGGCGCGACGATCGTCGCGCCGACGGAGGTCCTTGCGACCCATCTGCTGGAAATCATCAAGCGCAATTTCGGCCGTCTGATGACCCTCAAGACGCTGCGCCGCCTGCTTGCCGCCCTGGCGGAAGTCAGCAACGAAGCCCGCGCCGAGGCCAACCGCAAGATGATCGACGAGCTCGTGCCCGACAAGGTGCCTGTCGATCTCTTGCTCTCGGTCCTGCGGCTGCTGCTCGAAGAGCGCGTCTCGATCCGCAATCTGCCGCTGATCCTCGAGGCGATCGCCGAAGTGCGCGGCAGCCTCGGTACCGCTGAGGCCATCTGCGAGCATGTCCGCCAGCGGCTCGGCTTCCAGCTGATCGCGGAGCTCAAGCGCGAGGACGGCACGCTCCCCCTGATCCAGCTCGCGCCCGAGTGGGAAGAAGCGTTTCGCCGCCATACCATCGACGGAGCCGATGTCGCGCTTCCGCCCGACGACTTCAGCCGGCTGATCGGCGGGATCTCGGACTCGCTTTCCGAAGCGGCGGGCAACGGGGTTCACCCGGCGCTCGTCACCACCACGCAGCGTCGCCGTTTCCTGACAACGCTTGTCTCGGCAAAGGGCCTCTCTGCGCCGGTGCTGTCGTTCGACGAGATCGGCCTCGATGCGCGCCCAGCCATGGTCGGGCAGGTTGCGGCCTGATGGAGAATCTCGCGCAGCTTCTGTCGATTGGCGAAGAGGCGCTGCTCGCCGGTGTCGCGGTCTTTCTGCGTGTCGCCGCGGCGATGGCCGTCCTGCCCGCCTTCGGCGAGCAGACGATCTCCGTGCGTATCCGGCTGGGCGCCGCCGTCGCGCTCACCCTGCTTGTAGCTCCCGCGGTGTCGCCAGAATTGCCTGCGGGCGGCGCCCTCGACTGGTCGATGCTCGTGCGCCTTCTGGGCAGCGAAACCATTACCGGACTTGCCTTCGGCCTGATGCTGCGGCTCCTGATCCACACGTTGCAGATCACCGGGACGATCGCCGCGCAATCCACGTCGCTCGCGCAGCTCTTCGGGGGCGCATCGGTCGAGCCCATGCCGGCCATTGGGCACCTGCTGGTTGTGGGCGGGCTTGCGCTCGCGGCCATGGCGGATCTGCACCTGCGGATCGCGGAGGCCCTGATCGAAACCTACATCCTGTTCCCGGCCGGGACCGTCCTTGCGTCGGGCACACTGGCGGAGGTCGGGATTGCGCATGTCGCTCGCGCGTTCTCGCTCGCGTTCACGCTGGCCGCGCCGTTCGTCATCGGGGCGCTGGTCTACAACCTCGCCCTCGGCGCCATCAACCGGGCGATGCCGCAGCTCATGGTCGCCTTTGTCGGCGCCCCCGCGATCACGGGCGCGGGGCTCGCGTTGCTCGCCCTCGTTGCACCGCTGGCGCTGGAGATCTGGGCAGCGACGCTGCTGCAAACCCTTGAAAACCCCTTCGGAGCCCTCTGATGGCCGGCGGTCAGAGCGAAGACGACGGCGAAAGCAAGATCCACGACCCGACACCGCGCCGACTGGAACAGGCGCGGCAAAAGGGCGACATCGCGCGTTCGGCGGATCTCACGGCAGCGGTCGGATATCTCGGCATGCTTGTGGCGGGGTTGCTGGCAGGCGGCCTCGCCGTGCAGGGGATCGGGACGGCGGGCGCAGGCCTCATCGGCCAATCCCACGCCCTTGCCCCGATGCTCTTCTCGGGTCACGGCGGCGGGCTGCCGGGCGGGATCCTGCGCGAGACCCTCGCGGCCCTTTTGCCGCTCTTTGCCATCCCCTTCGTGCTCGTGATCCTGGGCCTCATGGCCCAGCGCGGGATCGTGTTCGCACCGGACAAGCTGGTGCCCAAACTCTCGCGGATCTCGCTGCTGCAGAACGCCAAGCAGAAGTTCGGCCTGAGCGGACTGGTGGAATTCGCCAAGAGCTTCGTCAAGCTCATCGCCTATTCCGTGGCTCTTGGGACGTACCTTCTCCAGGGGCTTGAGCGGCTGGTGGCGTCGGCGGCCCTGGAGCCGCAACAGGTGGCGCTCCTGATCGGGCGGCTGTCGCTGGAGTTCATGGCGATCGTCGTGGTGATCGCCTTCGTGATCGGCGCGATCGACATGGTTTGGCAATTCGCCGATCACAAGCGCCGGAACCGGATGAGCCACAAGGAGCTGCGCGACGAAACCAAGGAAACGGAGGGCGACCCTTACCTCAAGGACCGCCGCCGCCAGAAAGGTTACGAGATCGCGCAGAACAAGATGCTCGCGGACGTGCCGAATGCGTCCGTGGTCATCGTCAACCCGACGCACTTCGCCGTCGCGCTCGAATGGTCGGCGGCCTCGCCCGGGGCGCCTCGCTGCTTGGCCAAGGGGGTGGATGCCATGGCGCTCCGCATCCGGGAAGCGGCGGCCGAGGCCGGGGTCCCGATCCACAGTGACCCGCCCACCGCACGGGCGCTGCACGCGACCGTCGAGATCGGCGAGGAGATCGGGCGTGATCACTACGTCCAGGTGGCCGCGGCGATCCGGTTTGCCGAGAATGTGCGTGCCCGCGCCGCGAAGTCCGTCCTGTGAGCGACGCGACCCGGAAGCGGGCGCGGCTTGCGCGTCTGGAGGAGCTGGCCGCGCTGAAGGCCAGTGCAGAGCGCGCCCGGCTCGCGCGGGCGGCACGGGACGAGGCGCGCATTGCCGGAGAGGTGGCCGCTCTCTCTGAACGCCGGTCGGTGGCCACCGACCGGCTGGCCCACGACGCTGCGCCCGATATGACCCTCATCTCTGCGACAGGGGCGTGGCTTCGGGCGTCAGAGGCGGAGTTGCGGCGGCTCAACATCCAGCTCGCCGCGCTGCGCGCGCGCAGCGCAACCGTCCGCGCCGAGACGAGCCGCGCCATCGCACGCCATGCGGTCTGTGAGGAGCTGGTTGCCCGCGCACGGGCGGCGGCCCGCAAGTAGGGCCTCGGCGGGCAGCGCTGCATCCGAGCAAGACGGCAGCGGTGGAGCGGCTCAGAGCCAGTCGCGCAGGATCGGGATCAGTGGAATATCAGCGGCGGGCATCGGGTAGTCGCGGAGCTTGGAAGGCCGCACCCAGGCCAGCTTCTGTCCTTCGCGCGACTGGGGAACCCCCTCCCACTTGCGACAGGCGAAGAGCGGCATCAGGAGATGAAAGTTCTCGTAGCTGTGCGAGGCAAAGGTCAGCGGCGCGAGGCAGCTCTGCCAGGTCTCGATCCCCAGTTCTTCGAGCAGCTCCCGGATCAATGCAGCCTCGGGTGTTTCTCCCGGCTCGATCTTGCCGCCGGGAAACTCCCACAACCCGGCCATCGACTTGCCTTCGGGACGTTGTGCGAGGAGCACCCTCCCATCGACATCCACCAGTGCGACGGCGGACACGAGCACGATGGTCATGCTGTCCGCTCCCGGGGGGTGGCGCGCCCGCGGCTGCGGCAAGGCAGCCTCCGGCGGGGATATTTGCGGCACAATGAAGGGTGGGGCGCGCTCATGAGCGGTAGTCGGCGTTGATGTCGATGTAGGCGTGGGTGAGATCGCAGGTCCAGGCGGTGAAGGCGCCGTTGCCGAGGCCGAGATCGACGGTGAGGGTGAGCTCGGCGTTTCGCATGTAGGCGGCTCCGTCGGCCTCGACATAGCCGTCGGCGAGCTGGCCGTCTTTGGCCAGAACATGGGGGCCGAGGTGGATCGTCAGGCGGTCGCGATCGGCCTGTGCGCCGGACTTTCCCACGGCCATGACGATGCGGCCCCAATTCGGATCTTCGCCGGCGATGGCGGTCTTGACGAGGGGGGAGTTCGCGATGGCCATGGCGACGCGCTTGGCATCGACCGGGTCGGCCGCACCGGTGACGCGGATCTCGACAAACTTCGTGGCGCCCTCGCCGTCGCGGACCACCTGGTGGGCGAGATCCAGCATCACCCCGTGGAGCGCGTCCGCGAAGGGGCCGTCCGAGGTGGCTTTCGGGCCGGTTCCTGTTGCGGCGACCAGCAGGGTGTCGGACGTCGATGTGTCGCTGTCGACCGTGATGGCGTTGAAGGTCACGGGGGTGAACCGGTCGACGAGGGTCTGCAGATCGGCGCGGGAGATCGTCGCATCGGTGAAGATGTAGACAAGCATGGTCGCCATGTCGGGCGCGATCATGCCCGAGCCCTTGGCGATCCCGGCAATGTGGATCGGGCCGTCGGGCATCTCGACTACGGCGCCTGCCCCTTTCGGGAACGTGTCCGTTGTCATGATGGCGCGGGCGGCGGCTTCCCACGCCGCCTGATCCTGGAAGGCCAGCCCGTCAAGCACCCTGGAGATGCGCTCGGCGGGCAGGGGCTCGCCGATGACGCCGGTCGACGCCGTGAAGATCCGCGCTTCGGGGAGAGAGAGGACAGCCGCTGTTTCTGCCGTGAGCTTGCTCACAGCCTCGGTGCCGGCCACCCCGGTGAAGGCGTTTGCGTTGCCGGCATTCACGAGGATCGCCGCGCCATCCTCACTGTCTGCGCCGATCTTCGCCTCGCAATCGAGGACTGGCGCCGCACGGGTCTGCGACGTCGTGAACGCACCTGCAACGGTGGTTCCGGGCGCGAGCGTCGCAAGCATGACATCGGTGCGCCCCGTGTAGCGCACGCCAGCCTCCGCGACGGCCAGACGGAGGCCGCGGATCGCTGGGAGGTCGGGAAAGTGCGCGGGGGCGAGCGGAGAAACGGGCAATGTGGCCATGGGGGAGCGTCAGGGGGCGACGAGGCTGAGATCCGACAGGGCCGCGGGATCGATCTCGACGTCGACCCGCGAGATCTCTGACGCCTCCACGACCTCGGCAATGAGCGCCTCGACCGCCGCGTCCTGAAGCTCCGCGGCGAGATCGCCACGCACCTCGTCGAGAGACGGTGCGCCCTTCGAGCGCAGATCGTTGAGGATCACGACATGCCAGCCGAACTGCGTCTGGACCGGGCCGGAAACGCCGCCGGGCTCCAGCTCCAGCACCGCGGCTTCGAATTCCGGCACCATCTGACCCGGGCCGAACCAGCCAAGGAGCCCGCCATTCGGGCCGGAGGGCCCGGTGGAATGAAGCTGCGCGAGGGCCGCGAAATCCGCGCCTTCTTCCAGCTCGGCGATGAGCTCGGCGGCCTTTTCCTCTGTCTCCACGAGAATGTGAGAGGCGTTGAACTCCTGCGAGGGTTCGGCGTCGGAGAACCGTTCCGCGTAGAGCGCGTCGAGCGCTTCATCGGTGACGGCGGCCTGCGACACGATCCCGAGCGCCTCCCCGGCCAGCAGGCCGGAGCGCTGGTTTTCGATGGTCAGCTCGGTCGCCTTGGTCGGTGTTTCGAGGGATTGTGCGAGGGCCAACTGCTGGATCAATTGATCCAGGATGCCGGGAAAGAGCACCTCGTTGGGGAGCTGCTGATACTGCGCGGGCAGCGTGCCCTTGGCCACGATCATATGGCCCAGAGTGATGTCGGTTCCGCCGACGGTGGCGACCACGGTATCGGCGTCATAGTCCTGCGCGGTCGCAGCGGCGGGGGCGAGCGCGAGGGCCAGCGCCCCGGCGAGCCAGGAAATACGGGCATTCATTGTGATGTGCTCCTCATGCTGCCGCGCCCTCGCGCGACGTTGACACGTATCGGACGGCCCCTTACATCGCTTGAGCCCGAGGGCCGGGCCGCACTCGTTCACGCTTACGTATCGCTGCGTGTCGGGGGGGGCAAGGCGCCCTTGAGACACGAAGACGTGCAACAACGCAGGCAGCCCATGCTCGGTATCGGAACGCTATCCAAGAAGATCTTCGGCACGCCGAACGACCGCAAGGTCAAGGCGACGCGGCCCACGGTCGAGAAGATCAACGCGCTGGAGCCGGAATTTGAGCGGCTGACGGACGAGGGGCTGATCGAAAAGACGGCAGAGTTCCGCAAACGCATCGAAGGTGGCGAAAGCCTCGATGCGATCCTCCCGGAGGCCTTTGCCAACTGCCGCGAGGCGGCCAAGCGCGCGCTCGGGCTCCGGGCCTTCGACGTGCAGCTGATGGGCGGGATGTTCCTGCACCAGGGCAATATCGCCGAGATGAAAACGGGCGAGGGCAAGACGCTTGTCGCCACCTTCCCGGCGTACCTGAATGCGCTCTCGGGGGCGCCCGTACACATCGTGACGGTGAACGACTATCTCGCCCGTCGCGACGCGGAGTGGATGGGAAAGGTCTATGGTGCGCTGGGCATGACGACGGGGGTCGTTGTCCCGCAGCAGCCCGACGCCGAGAAGAAAGCCGCCTACAAGTGCGACATCCTCTACGCGACGAACAATGAGCTTGGCTTCGACTACCTGCGCGACAACATGAAATCCGAGCTCGCCGACATGTCGCAGCGCGGGCATGGCTTTGCCGTGGTCGACGAGGTGGACTCGATCCTGATCGACGAAGCGCGGACGCCGCTCATCATCTCCGGCCCCAGCCAGGATCGTTCGCGCCTCTACAAAGAGGTCGACCGCGTGATCCCCGAGCTGACCGACGAGCATTTCACGCTCGACGAAAAGCAGCGCAACGTGACCTACACGGACGAGGGCAACGAGTTCCTCGAAAAGCGGCTCTTCCAGCTCGGGCTTCTGGAGGAGGGGCAATCCCTCTACGACCCCGAAAGCACGACGCTGGTGCACCACATCAATCAGGGCCTGAAGGCCCACAAGATGTTCCAGAAGGACAAGGATTACATCGTCCGCAATGACGAGATCGTTCTGATCGACGAGTTCACGGGCCGGATGATGGCCGGGCGGCGCCTCTCGGACGGCCTGCACCAGGCGATCGAGGCGAAGGAAGAGGTCGATATCAAGCCCGAGAACGTGACGCTCGCGTCGGTGACGTTCCAGAATTACTTCCGCCTCTACAACAAGCTATCCGGCATGACCGGGACGGCCGCGACCGAGGCCGAGGAATTCATGACGATCTACGGCCTCGGTGTCGTCGAGGTGCCGACGAACCGGATCATCGCGCGCGAAGACGAAGACGATCAGGTCTACCGCACCAGCCGCGAGAAATACGACGCCATCGTCGAGGCGATCGGCGAGGCGCACCAGAAAAAGCAGCCGGTGCTCGTGGGCACGACCTCGATCGAGAAATCCGAGATGCTGGCGAAGCTGCTCGAAGAGGCGAAAATCCCGCACAACGTCCTGAACGCGCGCCAGCACGAGCAGGAAGCCCAGATCGTGGCGGATGCGGGCAAGCTCGGCGCCGTGACCATCGCGACCAACATGGCCGGTCGCGGAACGGACATCAAACTCGGCGGCAATGTCGAGTTCAAGATCATGGAAGCCATCGCCGCCGATCCCGAGGCCGATCCCGAAGAGGTGCGCACGCGCATCGAGACGGAGCATCAGGCCGACGAACAGACGGTGAAAGACGTGGGCGGCCTCTACGTGCTGGCCACGGAACGCCACGAAAGCCGCCGGATCGACAACCAGCTGCGCGGCCGGTCGGGCCGTCAGGGCGACCCGGGGCGCAGCTCGTTCTACCTCAGCCTCGAAGACGACCTGATGCGCATCTTCGGCTCCGATCGGCTCGAAAAGATGCTCAGCCGCCTCGGCATGAAGGAAGGCGAGGCGATCGTGCACCCGTGGGTGAACAAGTCGCTCGAGAAGGCGCAGGCAAAGGTCGAAGGGCGTAACTTCGACATCCGCAAGCAGCTGCTGAAGTTCGACGACGTGATGAACGACCAGCGCAAGGTCATCTTTGGCCAGCGGATGGAAATCATGGAGGCCGATGATCTCTCCGACATCGTCCAGGATATGCGCCACCAGGTGATCGACGATCTCGTCGACACCTACATGCCCAAGAAATCCTATGCCGATCAGTGGGAAACGGAGAAGCTCTACGCCTCCGTGCTCGAGAAGCTGGGGCTCGACGTGCCGGTCATGAAGTGGGCCGACGAGGAGGGCGTGGACGACGACGACATCCGCGAGCGGCTCTACAAGGAATCCGACGAGCTGATGGCAGGCAAAGCCGCCGCCTTTGGCCCGGACACGATGCGCGGCATCGAAAAGCAGATCATCCTGCAGACCATCGACAGCAAGTGGCGCGAGCACCTGCTGACGCTGGAGCATCTGCGCTCCGTCATCGGCTTCCGTGGCTATGCCCAGCGCGATCCGCTCAACGAGTACAAGACAGAGGCGTTCCAGCTCTTCTCGGGCCTCTTGGACGGTCTGCGATTCGACGTGGCGCAAAAGCTCAGCCAGATCCGCCCGCTCTCCGAAGAAGAGCAGAAGGAAATGATGGCGCAGCTTCTTGCTCAACAGCAGCAGCTGCAGGCGCCCGCAAAGCAGCCCGAACCAGTCGGGGCGGGGGCAGGCGCTGCACCAGCGGTGTCTGGTGGCGCGGCGGCTGCGCCTGCTGCGGGAATGCCACTGGCGGGGTTCGACGAATCGGATCGCGCCACATGGGGCAACCCGGGCCGGAACGATTCCTGCCCCTGCGGCTCTGGCAAGAAATTCAAACACTGCCACGGCCAGCTGGCCTGATCGCGCGTCGGTCGTACGTGAATCGGCGATAATGCCCGTCTAGCGCGCTGAATTGCGGCTGAACTGGAACATCCGGCCCGAGTCTCGCCTCTTTCTTGCCCAAAGTCCGCCCGGTGCCAGCTTTAACGTTAACGTAATCGTAAAGCACCGGGATGATGGGAGGTGCAGGTTATGGCGATCAGGAAGCAATTGAAGCAACGGGTCGTGAATGTCGGTCTCGTACTGACGATCGTGTTCGCCTCTGGCTACGTGCTGCAGGAAAGCGAGCTGCTGGGACAGTCGCCGCGACTGCCGGGCAAAGTGACGCTGGAAGCGTTTGTCGAGGATTCCGGCAAGGCGTCCTTCACGTCGAGCCGCTCCTCGGGGATGACCCGAAGCACGGTGTTCCAGCCGTAGGCGCATGCGCGCAATCGAGCGACGAGAGCGTCCCGCGCAGAAGCCCGGATGCTCCGGAGCCATGTGTGCCACGCTTTGGGCGGCCCCGTGCCGCTGGCCTCGGCCGTGACCCGGCCGGCTAGCGCGTCAGGACAACCGCCTCGCGGATGTTTGCCCCCTCGGCGGCAGCACGCACGAGGTAGTGGCCGACGTCGGCACGCGGGATCAGGCCATTGCGCCATGTCGCGGGATCAATGAGCACGTTGTAGCGGCCCGTCCCTGCGTTGTTTGTCAGGATGACGGGGCGCACGATTGTCCAATCGAGGTCAGTGGCGCGGATCAGCTCTTCCTGCACATCCTTGTCGGCATAGGCGCGGCCCAGGATGGCACGATGCCCGGCCCGCTCGATCTGGCTCATGGCCTGCACGCTGTCACCCGCGCCAAAGCCGGTGACCGCCAAAAGGCGTCTCGGCCCGATCTCCTGCATCAGCGGCAAAAGGGCCCGCGTGCTGTCGGAAAACAGGGTGACACCCGCGAAGAACCGGCGCGCCGCCCGGCCCAGACCCACCGCGAGAATGACAGCATCGACCCCATCGAGCGCGGGGCGCAGGTCATCGGGCCGGGTGGCATCACCGCTCATGGGCTCAAGGCCGGGCTCTGGTGCTAGGCCGCTCACATCACGGGAAAACGCGCGGACGCTATGCCCCGCTGCAAGCCCCTGGCGGACTGTTTCCCGCCCGATGCCCTTGGTTGCTCCGATTACAAGCAGTCGCATGGGTCCCTCCCTTGACGGCGCGATTGCCGCGTTGGTTCGACAGACGACAACAAAGCGCCCCGACGCCGCTTGCCAAGGGGCATGCGCCGGTCTTTCCTTGCGCACCAACGGGGAGGCACACATGACAATGGCACTGGTTCCGGCCGAGGCGGAGGCGCATCTGGACTGGATCGCGGTCAGCGACGCCATCGCAGAGGGGCACACGAGGCCCCGGGCGACGGTGGGCGACACATTTCTCTACCGGGATGACGATACGTTGCTGTCTCGCGCGGCGTGGATCGACGGGCTCGGGCTCGCGGTGAAATCCGCCACGGTCTTTCCAAAAAACACCCAGCGCGGGCAGCCCATGATCAACGGCACCGTCAGCCTCTTTTCGGACGCGACAGGCGCGCCCGAGGCCATCGTGGATTTCCACCTCGTCACGAAGTGGAAGACTGCTGCCGACAGCCTGCTGGCCGCGCGCCGCCTCGCCAAACCGAACCCGCGCGCGATCCTGATCTGCGGCGCGGGCGTTGTGGCGGCGTCTCTCGTGAGCGCCTACGGGGCTGCATTTCCCGACGCGCGGATCGCGATCTGGAATCGCACGCGCAGCCGCGCCGAAGCGCTCGCCAATGCATCCGGTGCAAGCGTGGCGGCGGATCTGGAAGGGGCCGCGCGGGCGGCAGACATCATCTCCTGCGCGACCATGGTGCGAGATCCGATACTCAAGGGCGCATGGCTGCGCGCGGGCCAGCATATCGACCTGATCGGAGCGTTTCGCCCCGATATGCGCGAAGCCGACGATGAAGCGCTGACCCGCGCACGGCTCTTTGTCGACAGCCGGGAGACCACGCTCGACCACATCGGCGAGTTGAAGGATCCGATCGCCCGCGGGGTGATCACGCGAGACGACATCATCGCGGACTTCTACGAGCTGGACGCCTTCACACGCGCACCCGAAGACATCACGCTGTTCAAGAACGGCGGCGGCGCGCATCTGGATCTCATGGTCGCGCGGCATATCCACGCCCGCTGGAAGGACGCGCAGGCATGAGCGTGGCCGCGCTGGGCCTTCTGCTGGTGCTGAGCGGGGGCGCCCTGCTGGTGATCGCGGGTGAAGTGGCGGAGGCGAGGCGCTTATCCCGCACCGAGCAGCCCACGGCGCCGGGACAGATCGTGCGGCTGCCACAGGGGCGGACTCATCTGCGGTGGGACGGGCCGGAAGGCGGCCCCGCCGTTGTGTGCGTCCACGGCCTTTCCACGCCGCTGCAGATCTACGATCCGCTGGTGGCACGGCTGACGGCTGCCGGGTACCGTGTCTTGCGCTATGACCATCTCGGGCGCGGCCAGTCCGCCGCCCCGCCCCTCCGGCACGACGCGGCGTTCTACACCAAGCACCTGAGCGACGTGCTGGATGCGGCAGGCGTGGCCGGGCCGGTGCCGCTCATCGGCTACTCCATGGGGGGCGCCGTCGTGACGGCCTTCGCAGACGCCCATCCCGAACGCTGCGCGGGGCTGTGCCTTCTGGCGGCGGCCGGGCTGCGCGACGGGCCAACGGGCCTATACGCCATCGGTGCGCGTTTGCCGGTGATCGGGGATGCGCTGTGGTCCCTTCTGGCACCCGGGATGCTGCTTCGCTCCGCCCAGACGGCAGACCTCAACGCCCTGCCGGACTTCCCCGGGATCGTCGCAGCTGAGGTTGGCCGACGCGGTACCCTGCCCGCGCAGCTCTCATCGATGCGCCACCTCCTCGCCACGCGTCAGGACGCCGTGCACCGCCGGCTCGCCGAGCGTGGCGTGCCAGTGCTTGCGGTATGGGGCGGCGAGGATGTCGTGATCCCCGTCGTGTCGTCCACCCGACTGGAGCAGGCAAACCCCGCAGCACAGCAGGCCATCCTGCCCGATGCGGGCCATGAGCTGGCCGCGTCGCACGCCGACGATGTGGCCAACGCAGTGCGCCCGTGGCTGGAATCGCTCGGCAACGCACCGCGAGGCTGAAAACGCAACGATTGTTCCCGCGGGGACGGCGCGCTACCTGCAAGGCGATCGAGAAAGGATAGCCCCATGCGCGCGCCCGAATTCCAAGCTTCGCTCCATGATGCGGCTGTTTATCCACAGTTCTGGCGCATTGCCCTCGGAGTGCTGCTGACGCTCTTCATCTGGATGGGCGGCACCGCGCTGATCGTGGCTGCCGCCACCGGCGTCGTGGCGACCCAGCAGGGCGCCTTTGGCATCATGCCGTTCCTGAACTCGCTCGCCGCGCCCGACAGCCCCGGCAAGGTGCTCCTGCTCCTGTCGACCTTTTCGGGTCTGGCGATCGGGGCGGTCGTATCGGCCGGGGCGTTGCACTTTCGAGGTCCGGGATCGCTTCTCGGCCCGTGGGAGGATTGGCGGCGCGGGTTTCTGACGTCGCTTGCCGTGTTGCTCCCGGCCTATGGCGGGCTGACGTTGCTGGGTGCGCTCCTCGACCCACCCGCGCAAAACCTCGCCTTTCAGCGCTGGCTGATGTGGCTACCGCTGGCGCTTCCGTTCCTCTTTCTGCAGATCGCGGCGGAGGAGCTCTTTTTCCGCGGCTACCTACAACAACAGCTCGCCGTGCGGTTTGCGAGCCGGGCGGTGTGGATGTGGATCCCATCGCTGCTCTTTGCGCTCTTGCATGTCAGCCCATCGGCGGGGGACAACCTGCCGCTCGTCCTCTTGGCGACCTTCACCTTTGCCCTTGTCGCGGCCGATCTGACGGAGCGGACAGGCGCGCTCGGGGCGGCCATGGGTCTCCATCTTGGGAACAACTTTTTCGGGATGTTCATCACCTCTGCCACGGGGTCGATCACCGGCCTCGCGCTCTTCGTCTCGGATACCGATCTGGCGCAGGCTGGCCCCCAGAGCCTCGGCCTCGCATTCTCCATCGTGCTGATGCTGATCGTCTGGGGCATCACGGCGCGCCTGCTGGATCGCTAGGCCGCCATGAGCAGGCTGCACGGCACAGCGCAATCGAGACACGAGCAGCACGGTGCAGAGGTTTGCATATCGTGACCCGCCCGCTTATGTGAGCCCGTAAGCGCGAGGCCCTCCATGAACTGGATTTCCAACTACGTCCGCCCGAAGATCAACTCGCTGTTCTCCCGCCGCGAGATGCCCGAGCATTTGTGGACGAAGTGCCCCGAATGCGGGACGATGCTGTTTCATCGCGAACTTACGCAGAACCTCAACGTCTGCACCAATTGCGACCACCATATGGGGCTGACGCCCCGCGCCCGCTTCGCAACCCTCTTCGACGGAGGCGTCTTTGCGGATGTGCCGGTGCCCGAGCCGCTCGCCGACCCGCTGCATTTCCGCGATTCCAAGCGCTACACCGACCGGATGAAATCCGCCCAGCGCGACACCGGCGAGCGCGAGGCGATGCTGGTGGCACAGGGTGAGATGGGCCGTACGCCCATCGTGGCCGCGGCGCAGGATTTCTCGTTCATGGGCGGCTCGATGGGGATGTATGTCGGCAACGCCGTTGTCGCCGGCGCGGACAGGGCACGCCAGCTCAACCGCCCGTTCATCCTGTTCTCGGCGGCGGGCGGGGCGCGCATGCAGGAGGGCATCCTGTCGCTCATGCAGATGCCCCGCACGACCGTCGCGATAGAGATGCTGCGCGAAGCCGGGCTGCCCTACATTGTCGTACTGACGCACCCGACAACCGGCGGCGTGACAGCCAGCTACGCGATGCTCGGCGACGTGCATATCGCCGAGCCGAACGCCTTGATCTGCTTTGCCGGGCCGCGTGTGATCGAGCAGACGATCCGCGAGAAGCTGCCCGAAGGGTTCCAGCGCGCCGAGTACCTACTGGATCACGGCATGCTCGACCGCGTCACGCACCGTCGCAAGATGCGCGAGGAACTCATCGTCCTCACGCGGCAGCTGATGGGCCTGCCCCCGGCGGTGATCGCAGACCTGCCACCGCCGTCAGACATTGCCTCTGCCGAACGGACCGTGGAGCAGGAGGAAGCCTGGCCCGAAGAGGCCGAGACCGCGCCCCCCGAACAGACGGATCCCCGCCCGTGAACGCTCCGAACTACGGTGTCAGCAGTGACGCCCTGCTGGCGCGCATGGCCGAGCTGCACACCCGCCGCATCGACCTATCGCTCGACCGCTCGTTCCGCCTCCTGGAAGACCTCGGCAATCCGCACGAGCGGACCCCGCCCGTCGTCCACATCGCCGGAACGAACGGCAAGGGCTCGACGCTCGCGATGCTGCGCGCGGGCTGCGAGGGGGCGGGAGAGCAGGTGCACACCTACACCTCGCCGCATCTTGTCCGGTTTCACGAGCGCATCGTGCTGGCCGGTCAACAGATCAGCGAGCCCGCCCTCGTGGACGTGCTCTCGCGCGCGCTGGAAGCCAATCGCGACCAGCCCATCACCCAGTTCGAGGCCAGCACATGCGCGGCGCTCATCGCCTTTGCGGAAACGCCAGCGGACAGGCTCTTGCTGGAGGTTGGCCTCGGAGGGCGTGCGGACACCACGAACGTGGTGCAGGCCCCGGAGCTCTGCGTCATAACGCCCGTCGACATGGATCACCAGTCTTTCCTCGGAGAGACGCTCGCCGAAATCGCTGGCGAAAAGGCCGGCATTCTCAAGCGGGGCGTCCCCTGTGTCGTTGCCCGCCAGCGCGACGAGGCGCTCGAAGTGATCGAGGCCCGGGCCGCGCGCCTCGGCGTCGAGCTGCTTGTGTATGGTCAGCACTGGCATGTCGGCGTCGAGCACGGGCGGCTGGTCTTTCAGGACGAGCGGGGCCTCCTGGACCTTCCGTTGCCTGCCCTCGCCGGGCCCCACCAGATCGAGAACGCGGGGACGGCCCTCGCCGCCCTCCGGCACCTCGGTATGTCCGAAGCCGCGTGCACTGCCGCGCTCGCAAACGCGCACTGGCCTGCCCGGATGCAGCGGCTCGGGGACGGCCCGCTGCCCGCTCTGCTGCCGGAGGGGGAACTCTGGCTCGATGGCGGGCATAACCCCCACGCGTCGCGCGCCATGGCCGAGACCCTGCGCGCGCGGGCCGAGGCTACCCGCGACAAGCGCCCGCTGCACCTGATCTTCGCGCTTCAGGGCGCACGCGATCCCGAGGCGGTGCTCGGGCCGTTCGCCGGGCTCGCGGATGGTCTGACGGCTGTTCCCGTCCCGGATGAACCCGCCAGTCACCCCACCGGCGCCCTGGCGACCGTTGCCGCAGCACAGGGCCTCGCCGCCGATGAGGCGGAGAACGTGCAAGACGCTCTCACGCGGATCGCGGCCATCACTCCGCGAGCGCGCGTGCTGATCTTCGGATCGCTCTTCCTCGCAGGGGCTGTCCTGAAACGGCAGGAGCAGGGATAGCGCGAAGACGTCGGCGGATCCCGGCCGAGGCGGCGTTCTGTAGCGCCCTGCGGCGAATTCCTGCCGCCCCCGGAACGGCAAACCGGCGCGCGCGCAAGGCGCAATGCGCGCGGCGTCTGACGCTGCTCCAGCGCTGAAAAGACCCGCATTCGCACAGCATTCAGGCCCCTGCCCGAATCGTCTCTTTCGAGAACGAATCAGTCTTTGACTGATTCGTTCTTTGACGCTACATCTAGTGCCATCAGTCAACCACACCCCGCCTGCCAGCGGGAATGCCGAGATCTGGTGTGCTGATTGTTGGGGGAAAGACAGATGAAGCGATTCATGATCGCGGTTGGTCTCGTGGCGGGATCGGCGCTTCCAGCGGGAGCGCAGGACGTCCGGATTGCGCCAGACCTCTCCGAAAAACGTGTCGAGCTGAACGGCGAGCAGGTCGTCATCGGGCGCACACAAGATCAGTCGGCGCGACTGAGCGGTGAATTCACCAAGACCGCCCGCGCGTGCCCTCCGTTTTGCATTCACGCGATGGAAGCCGCCCCCGGTGTCGAGACAGTGGGGGAGCTTGAGCTCCTGGAATTCCTCGATACGCATGTTGCCTCCGGCGAAGGCCTCCTGATCGACAGCCGCGTGCCCGCATGGTTCGAGAAGGGAACCATCCCCGGCTCTGTGAATGTCCCGTTTTCGACGCTCGAGCCCTCGAACCCCTATCGCACCGAGATCCTCAAGGCGCTCGGGGCGCGGGAGACGGCGGTGGGGCTGGATTTCAGCGAAGCGCTCGACGTCCTGATGTTTTGCAACGGGCCCTGGTGCGATCAGTCCCCGCGCGCCATCCGCAACATGGTGGATGCGGGGTACCCAGCTGAAAAGATACGGTATTATCGCGGAGGCATGCAGCTCTGGCTGCTCCTCGGCCTGACCACTGTCACCCCGCAAACGCAGGGTTGAGCACGCTGTTCTTCCACCTGCATCACCGTCGATAGAGGTTTGACATGATCCGCTTGGTCCTGGCCACCGTGCTGCTTCTGGGTGCTGCTTACGGCATCTTCACCCTGACGGAGAGCCCGACCAGAACCGCCGGGGCGGATCTGCTCTCCGGCGCGCCGAACGACATCGTGGCACGCGCCCGCACGGCCGACCCCACCGCCCCGGCGCTCGCGGCCTCTACCGGCGATGCGAATGGCGCGATGGCATCCATGACAGCAGGTGTCGTGGCGAATATCGGGCGGGCCACCGGCGTGGCGCCGGTCCCGACCTCCCCGGCACCCGTCGCATCGGAGCTCGATGCGCTGACCCGTGCCGTACTGGCCGGGTTGGGGGCACCGGCCCAGCCCAGCGCAGCCCAGCAAACCCCTCCAGCACCGCAACCTCCCGCGACCCCGGCGCAGACTCTTTCCAATCTGGTCGATCAGGCCATGCGGGAGGGCGAGGGCGACGCGTATGTGCTGGCGATGCTCGGTGAGGCCCCTGCGGGCAGCGTGCAACCCGCCGCGTCACGGCCCGCAGCACCGGCATCGGCACCAACGCCCCAGCCAGACATCACAGCGCTCCTGGAATCGGCTCTCGCGACCGCCGGAAGCGACGCCTACCTCGATCAGGTTCTCAACGCCGCGGCTGATGCCGGGCAGATCGCCGTTCCGGCCGCCCTGCGTACGCCGGATGGGCGGATCGACACCCAAACGCTTCTCGCCGACATCCTCCAGAAGTCTTCAGGTGCGCCCTCTGAAATTCGTGCGCCATCCGCCGCGTCCGCTGGCGGTATCGACGGCGTCGAGGTCCGTGTTGTCCAGACCGCGAGCGCCACGACGGATGCGCTCTTCTACACGGTGCAGCCCGGAGACAGCCTCGGCGCGATTGCACAGCGCTTTTATGGGGATGCGTCGCTCTACCAGGCCATCTTCGAGGCCAATCGCCGGATCCTGTCCACCCCGGATCGCATCCGCGTGGGCCAGCGACTGATCCTTCCGGACAACAGCACGTAGCACGAGTTCCTCGTCGGGCGTCACTGCGGCACCCCCCACCTCGCCGCTGACACCCCGGAAGCGCCCGCCCTTCCCCAAGGGGCGGGCGCACTTTCTTACAAAGCGGCGCACGCGTTGGAAGCCGGGTGACCTACGTCAGATTGGGCTGCGGGGATCAGTACGGAGCGCTGGAAGGGCAAGGAAGTGCGGGTCAGCGCGTGCCCCAGCCCTCGGCTTGCATCTCTCGCAGGCGGCTCGCGGTGCGCTCGAATTCGAAACTCCCTTCGCCCTCGATATAGAGGAACTCGGGCTCCGCCGCGGCCGAACAGATCAAGCGCACATGCGCCTCGTAGAGCGCGTCGATCAGCGTCACGAAGCGGCGCGCTTCGTTGAAATTGCTGCGCCCCAACTGGGGGACGTCAGTCAGGACAAGCACCCGCACGGCATCCGCGATCGCAAGGTAATCCGCCGGGCCAAGAGCGTGACCGCAGAGATCGAAGAACCCCGCCCGCGCGACCCCGTTGCGAAACGCCGGAAGCTCCACATCGCGCCCCTGTACCCGCAGGATCAGCGGGTGTGCCTCGCCGTCGCACAGATCCTCCCAGAGCGCATTGATCGCGGATCGGGCCTCGTGATTGTTCGGCGTGAAGTAGACAGGGGATCCGGTGAGCCGCCCCTGACGATAATCCTGCGCGGCCACAAGCTCATGCACTGGCATGTGTGCCTCGATGAGCGCGATGAAGGGCAGGAAGATCTCGCGATTGAGACCGTCCTTGTAGAGGTCCCGTGGCGGGCGGTTCGACGTGGTGACAACCGTGACGCCAGCCGCGAACATCTTGTCAAAAAGCCGCCCGACGATCATCGCGTCGGCCACGTCGGTGATCTGCATCTCGTCGAAGCAGAGCAGATCGACATGGGCTATGATGTCTTCCGCGACCGGCAGGATCGCGTCATCGACGCCGGTCTTTCGGGCCTCATGGAGGGCGGCGTGCACCTCTTGCATGAACGCGTGAAAATGAACCCGGCGTTTGCGCTCGATCGGCGCCGCGCCAAAGAAGAGATCCATCAGCATGGATTTCCCACGTCCGACCCCGCCCCACATGTAGAGGCCGTCGATCCGCTCGGGCTCCGGCGCCTTGCCAAAGAACCCCTTCAAGCCGCCACGCCTGGGTGCTGGTTGCTGCAAAAGCGCCGTGCGGATCCGCTCCAGCTTTTCGGCAGCCGCTTCCTGCGCGGGATCGGGATGAAGCACGCCCTGCGCGATCCTCTCGGCGAGGATGGCTTGCATCGTCTGACCGGGCACGTCCGTCATGCGTCCGGTCTAGGATGCGGGCGCGCGGATGGAAAGGTGCCCGGGCTGCGGCGTCTTCGGCACGGAGTTTGCGGGCCTTAAGGCTCTGTTCAGGGAAAGCTCGCTAGATTGCGCCCGTGCGATCCACCCCGAGCGCAGGAGTCCCGACTCAATGGATCTGACCGATAGGCTCGCCACCGAGCGAAGGGGGCGCCTGGCCGCAGAACGCTTGTTGGAACTCAAGAGCAGGGAGCTCTTCGAGGCCAATCGCAAGCTGTCGCTTCATGCCAAATCGCTCTCGGGGCAGATCATCGAGCAGCGCGGCGAAACCAAGCGCCTCAAGGAGCATACCGCGCAAGTCACCGCGGATCTGCAGCGCGCCGAAGAACATGTCGAAGTGATCGAGCGGCGGCTGTGGGACTCCGTCGAGACGATCACGGACGGCTTCGCTGTCTTCGACTCGCAGGATCGGCTGGTCGCGGCGAACACCGCATGGCTTTCGATCTTCAACTACTCGCCAGAGATCGGCCCGGGTACGCTCTATCTGGAGCTTTTGCGCATCGCCGTCGAGGGCCAGCACGTCGACCTGCAAGGCAGCGATGCGGGCGTTTGGATCGGAGCGATGCTGGAGCGTTGGGATGCAGCCGCCCCTATCCCGGCCCATGAAGTGCGGCTGACATCCGGCGCCTGGTACCGCTTCGTCGACAGACGCGCGCGCGACGGCGACATGGTGTGCATCGCGCAGAACATCACCGCGATGAAAAAGCGCGAGGAAGAACTCGAAGAGGCGCGCCACCGCGCCGAGGCCGCGAACCGCGCCAAATCCGCATTCCTCGCCAATATGAGCCACGAGCTGCGCACCCCGATGAATGGCGTCGTCGCCATGGCGGAGATGCTGCTCGAAACGGAGATGGACGACGAGCCACGCCTCTATGTCTCCACCATCAAGTCCTCGGGCGAGGCGCTGCTCGATATCATCAACCACGTGCTGGATTTCTCGAAGATGGAAGCGGAGCGCATGGTCTTGCGCCCGGAGCCCTTCGATCTGGAGCGCCTGCTGCACGAGGTCGTTACCCTCCTCGGCCCGACCGCGCGGGACAAGCAGCTCGGCCTGCATATCGATTACGATCTCTTTTCGCCCACGCAGCTTGTCGGCGACGCGATGCGCATTCGGCAGATCCTGATCAATCTGGTGGGCAATGCCGTCAAGTTCACCAAGGAAGGCCACGTACTGATCGGCGTGCTCTGCCACGAAGACGGGCCAGACAACTGGGCTGTTACGATCACCGTTGAGGACACCGGGATCGGTATCCCCGAGGAAATGCAGGATCATATCTTCGGCTCCTTTGCGCAGGTTGAAAGCGAGAAGAACCGCGCCTTCGAGGGCACTGGCCTCGGCCTCGCGATCACGCGCGAGCTCGTGCAGCTGATGGGCGGGGAGATCTGGGTCGAATCCGAGCCGGAAGAAGGCGCCTGCTTCGGATTTCGCATCACCTTGCCATCTGCGGAATCGGCGACCCGGCTGCTCCCGCGGGTCGACACCACGATCGGCCGCGCAATGGTTGTAGCGCCCGAGGGGTACGAATCGTCGATCCTTGTCCGACAGCTGGGTCAACTGGGCCTCGAGGTTGCGTTTGCGTCCTCCGGCAGCGACGCTCTCGCGTTGGCGCGCGCGCAACCGCCGGTGCAGATCACTGTCATCGACGATCTGCTCTCTGACACCACGGCACCAGAGCTGGCTAGCGCGCTCGAATCGGCGAGCTGCCTGTCCGCGCGCCTCCTCGTATGCGGCTCCGGGCAAGCCGCCGCACTCATGGAGGGCGACGACAAGGACGGCGGGACGCAACTGCCCGCCGGTATCCACGGCATTCTCACCCGGCCCATGCTGCGCAGCGACCTCTTCGAGGCGATTGCGAGCATTTCCGACATGGTCACAACGCCCGGACAAGAGGGCCGGCCCGACGCGCCGGAAGCAATCGGGCCTTCGGCGGGAGAGAACGCGCCTGAAACCACTCGGAACGAGGCCCCAAGTCGCGAAACAGAGCAGCTGACCGGCGCCCCGCCCATCCCGGACACCGGCCTGTACGAGTTGCCACCGGAAGCCGCGCAGCCGGACGCGATCGAACCGGCGCCGCAGCCCCCCTCATCCGGGGTGGATGCGACGCCCTTGCCTGAAGATCCACCGTCACCCACCGTCGAGGCGCATGGCGATCTGAAAAAAACATCGCAGATCACCGCCGGGGAGGAGCTCTACCCCGCCGAACCACCTGCCACACCTTCCATACACACCGCGGAAAATGTCGAGGCGCTCCCCCTGGGCCGTTCGGACGACGAGAGCATGCCGCCCAAACCGCCAGAGCCACATCCGAGCGACGTTGGTCTCGCTCCGGTCCCTGAGCCCGAAACAGCACGGCGCATGCGGATCCTCGCCGCAGAGGACAACAAGACCAACCGCTTCGTCCTCGAAAAGCTGTTGGGTCGACTGGATATCGACCTCAAATTCGCCGTGGACGGGCAGGAAGCCGTGGAGATGTACGGCAACTTCGAGCCCGATCTCGTCCTGATGGACATCTCGATGCCGCGGCTCGACGGAAAGGACGCGGCCCGCGCTATCCGGGCACACGAGACGGACGCCGCAGCCGGTGAAGGCACCCATGTCCCGATCGTTGCCATGACCGCCCATGCTCTCGACGGCGACAAGGAGGAGATCCTCGCCAGCGGAATAGACCGCTACATGACCAAACCTCTCAAACGCACCCAGGTCACCGCCCACATCATGGAGTACTGCCCCGCCGAATGTCGCCCCCCGATGGTGGAGGAAGCCGCCGCAGGTTAGGCCTGCGACAGCGCCCACGCGCCCTGCATCGCCAAAGGCACGCGCCACGTTGGGCACCGGGCGGTCGCGCCCCGCACATCAGGCCGCCTGTTGCGCCGCCTCCGCGCTACGCAAGAACACGGGCCGGTCCGGAGCGGACAAGTCCGGCGCATGGGCGTAGCCACCGGCATCAAACGCCAAAAGGTCATCTGGATCCCGCAACCGGCGTTCAACGATGTAGCGCGCCATCGCACCGCGCGCCTTCTTGGCAAAAAAACTCACGATCTTCGGACCACCGGGCTTCTCTTCCATAAAGACCGGTGTCACCACCGGCAGATCAAGAGCTGCCACATCAACCGCACCAAAGTATTCCTGGCTCGCGCAATTGACGAGGGCCCCCGCACCCGTAGCGGCCGCCTGCGCCTGCAGCGCTCTGGCGATCCGATCACCCCAATACCGATAGAGATCCGGGCCCTTCCGCGTCTTCAGTCGTGATCCCATCTCGAGGCGATAGGGTTGAATGGCATCCAGCGGGCGAAGCAAACCGTAGAGCCCCGACAGGATGCGCAGGTGGTCTTGCGCCCAAAGCAGGGTGTCGGCGTCGAGCGTTTTCGCTTCCAGCCCGGCGTAGGTGTCGCCGGCAAACGCGCGGGCGGCCGGGCGCGTGGTATCGGCGTCGGGCTCGGGTGAGAAGGCGGCGAACCGCTCCTTGTTGAGTTTCGCAAGATCCGGAGAGATATCCATCAGCTTCTGCAGCTGCGGCTTCGACAATCGCCCCGCCGCCTTCGCCAGCTTGATCGCATCGTCCTGAAAGGCGGGGTGCGTCGGGGTCAGGCCGTCGACCTCGGACCAGTCCAGACGTTTGGCAGGGGAAATAACGACAAGCATGGGCGCCTCCTTCACGCGCAAGATATGCGCATTGGAGCCCAGGTCCACCCCCAGGTGTGCTGCTGTCAGCCGGGATCGCTCAGGACGCGCAAAAAGGCCGGGCCAAACCGCGCGGCCTTCTGCGCATCCATGCCCGGCAACCGCGCAAGCGCGTCCTCCGTTTCGGGCCGGTGCTCTGCGATCTGGCGCAGGGTTGCGGCCTTCAAGGTCATGTACTTGCCGGTGCCATCCGCCCCGCGCGCCAGATCCACCGCCGCTTCGGATAGCCTGTCGTAGAGCGCCGCGGCCTCTGTCCCGGCAAGCTTGCGACGGGAGGGATGCGGCGCGGCGTCGGTCTCGCCCGTCAGCACCTGGAGGAAAGACGCGCCGTAGCGCTCCAGCTTCTTTGCGCCGACGCCGCTGATCCGCGCCATCTCGTCGAGCGTGGCCGGGCGCTGTTCCGCCATCTCGATCAGCGTCCGGTCCGTGAAGACGACATAGGCCGGCACGCGCGCGGCCTCCGCCAAGGCACGCCGCTTGGCCTTCAGCGCCGAGAGCAGCGGCGCATCCTCTTCGGAGACAAGCGCCTTTACCTGCGGGCGCGCCCGGTCACGCGTGAGCGCGTCACGCCGCAGGGTAATACTCGCCTCGCCCCGCAGCAGCGGGCGGGCGGCGGGTGTCATGCGCAGGGCACCGTGGCGCTCGGCATCCGGGCGCAGCAGGTCGTGGCCCATCATCTGCCGCAGGATTGCCTGCCACTGCCGCTTGTCCCATTCCCGCCCGACGCCGAAGGTCGGCAGATCGGCATGGCCATGGGTGCGGACCTTGTCCGTCTCAATCCCGAGCAACACGTCGATCAGGTGCCCAGCGCCAAAGCGTTCCTCCGTCCGGAGCGCGGCGGACAGCGCCATGCGGACCGGCGTGGTGCCATCGAACGTGTCGGGCGGGCTGTTGCAAAGATCGCAATTGCTGCAAGGCTCGGCCTCCTCGCCAAAGTAGCCCAGAAGCTGGCGGCGGCGGCAACCGAGCGCCTCCGCAAGGCCGAGGAGCGCGTTGAGCCTGCCATGATCGGCGGCCTTGCGTGCGGGCGGGGCCAGGCCCTCGTCGATCTGCGTGCGGCGCAGGCGCACGTCGTCCGGCCCGTAGAGCGTGAGCGTTTCTGCGGGAGCGCCATCGCGGCCAGCGCGGCCGATCTCCTGGTAGTAGGCCTCGATGGATTTCGGCAGATCGGCATGGGCGACCCAGCGGATGTCCGGCTTGTCGACGCCCATCCCGAAGGCGACGGTCGCGACGACAATCAGCCCGTCCTCGCGCTGAAAGGCGGCTTCGACCTCGCGCCGGGCGTCAGCCTCCATCCCGCCGTGATAGGAGAGCGCGGCATGCCCGCTTTCCCGCAAGGCGGCGGCGAGGCTCTCTGTCTTGGCGCGCGTACCGCAATAGACGATGCCGGAGCGCCCTTTGCGCGCGGCCGCGAAGCCCAGGATCTGGCTGCGGGGCGACGCCTTGGGTGCGAACGCGAGGTGGATGTTGGGCCGGTCGAACCCGTGCAGGAAGGTGCGCGGCGGCGTCCCCTCGAAGAGCCGTTCGACGATCTCGTCGCGCGTTTCGGCGTCCGCAGTTGCGGTGAACGCCGCGAGCGGCACGCCCAGGGCGCGCCTAAGGGCACCGATCCGCAGGTAGTCGGGGCGGAAATCGTGGCCCCACTGGCTGACACAATGCGCCTCGTCGACCGCGATCATCTGCACACCCGCGCGGCGCAAAACGTTGTCCATCGAACCGGAGGCGAGCCGTTCTGGCGCGAGGTAGAGCAGCTTCAGCCGCCCCGCATCGAGCGCGCGCCAGACGTCGTCGGTCTCTTCTTCGGTGTTGCCGGAGGTCAGTGCCCCGGCTTCCACTCCCACTTCGCGCAAAGCGCGGACCTGGTCGCGCATCAGGGCGATGAGAGGAGAAATGACCAGTGTCACCCCCTCGCGACAAAGCGCGGGCAACTGGAAACACAGGGATTTTCCGCCCCCCGTGGGCATGATCGCCAGCGCGTCCTCACCCGCGGTGACAGCAGCGACGATCTCGGCCTGACCGGGGCGGAACGCGTCAAAGCCGAAGACGTCGCGCAGGATGCGCTGAGGCTCGGCTGGTGGTGTCATTCCGGCCCGGCCACCCGCGTCAGCGCAGACCGAAGGCCGTCGGCAAGATGATGTCCTGCAGGGCGATCACGATCAGAAATGCGACCAGCGGCGCCAGGTCGAGCGGGCGCGTATCGGGCAGAATGCGCCGGATCGGCCGGTAGATGGGCTCGAGCAGACGGTTCAGCCCGTCCCAGATCTGGCCCACCACGGGCTGCCGGTAGTTCAGCACGTTGAAGCTGATGAGCCAGCTCATGATGATGTGGACGATCATGATGAAGAAGACCGCGCTCAACACAAGCTGGAGGATTTCGTAGATGGCGAACATCGCGGGGCCCTTCTTCAGTCGATCGTTGCGCGACAGAGGTAGGCTGCGGTGCGGGCCGGTGCAACCGCCACTTCGGCCAAAGGATAATGCCGGGCCGGTGGCAGCGGTCTATTCGGCCGCCGCCCGGACACTGTGGGCAACGCCGTAGCGGGCCAGAAACATCGACACCGCGCCGTCGGCAACGCGTTGGCACTCTTCAGGCGTGAAACCGCGCGTGATCCCGAAGAGCATGCGCGGGAAGATATCTGCCTTGCACAATTCGGAGAACTGGTCCGCCGCGAGGGCAAAATCCTCGATCTCGAGCTCCCCGCGCGCAACAGCGCGGCCAAAGTAATCCGCGAGGATATCGCGGCCCCGCTGCGGCCCGCAGAGCCAGAACTCCCGCCCGATCTGGGGAAACCGCTCGGCCTCGGCAACGACAATCCGGAAGACGCCCCGCCCGAACGGCGACAGCACGAAGCCCATGATCCGGTCCGCCGCGAAACGCAGGACCTCTTGCGGCGGACGCGACATGTCGAGCTCTTCGAGGGCGTCGTCGGTCTGCCTGCGGCACTCGATCGAGGCGACCTCCATAAACAGAAGCCGTTTGTCGGGAAAGTAGGAATAGAGCGTGGCCTTCGACACGCCCGCTGCCCTTGCGATGTCATCGACGCTCGCGCCGTCGAACCCATGAGCGAGAAACACCTCGCGCGCGCCCGCAACGACCTGATCGTATTTCCTGCCGCGCTTGACGGCGGGCGCGTCTGTCCCTTTTGGGGGAAGCTGGGCGTTCATGGGCTCTCCTTTGTCTGTCAGCTTAACCCGGCGGGGCGCGCTGGAGCAAGGCAACGGCTTGGCGCCCGCGCCCCGCTGGGCTAGGCGGGGGGCAATGTTGGCGATCTTCTTTGAAACCCTGCCGTTCTTCGGCCTGATCGGTGTCGGCTACTGGGCCGGGCGGACGGGGTTCTTCACCCCGGAGGCCACGGCGTACCTGACGAAGTTCGTCTTCTACTTCGCGCTCTCTGCAATGCTCTTTCGCTTCTCGGCGGATCTGTCACTCGGCGAGATCGTCAGCCTGCCGTTCATCTACGCGTATCTGCTGGGCACCTTCGCCGTTTACCTGCTGGCCACGGGCGTGGCGCTGGTGCGCCGATTGCCCATCGACCAGACGGCCGTGGAAGCGCAGTGCGCGGTGATCGGCAACACGGGCTTTCTCGGTGTGCCGATGTTCGTGTTGCTGTTGGGGCCGCAGGCGATCGGCCCGCTGATGCTGCTTCTGGCGATGGATCTGATCGTGTTTTCGTCGCTCATCGTCATCCTGATCGTCGGCAGCCGGGACGGGCGGGTGAGCCCTGCCATTCTGAAGACCGTCGGCATGGGCCTGCTGAAGAACCCGATGATCGTCTCGATTTCGGCGGGTCTCGCATGGTCGGCGCTCAACCTGCCCTTTCCCGACCCGCTGGAGAGCTTTCTGGGTCTGCTGGGCGCGGCGGCCACGCCGGGCGCGCTCTTTGCCATCGGTGCATCGCTGGCGGGCAAGAGCGCCGAGCGGGTGAGCGTGGCGCTCTGGCTCGCGACGGCCAAGCTGGTGCTGCATCCCGCTGCCGTTGCCGTCACGGCCCTGCTGATCTTCGATGTGGAGCCGTTCGCCGCGACCATCATGATCGCAGCCTCCGCGCTGCCCGTGGCAGGTAACGTCTACATCCTCGCCCAGCACTACGGTGTGGCTCCGGCGCGGGTCTCGGCCGCGATCCTGTTCTCGACCGTGGCGTCGATCGTGACCCTGCCGCTCATCATGGCGTGGCTCGGGGCCTAAGCCGCAGGGATTGCCTCAAATTCGCCATGTCCGGGTGTTTCCATATGGGCAACTATTGCGACCCGGAGCACACCGCCATGTTTCGACCCGTCCGCCTCGTGATGATGATCATCTCGGCGTCACTCTTGCTGGGCTTCACCGGCCTGCGGTTTGGCGCGCCCGCGCCCGCGCAGGCGTTCGCCGGTCACGAACAGAGGTTCGACGTGGCGATGCAAATCTACAGCAAGCTCTACGAGTTCGCCAACGACGCCCAGATACCCAGCTTCACCGGTCTCTATGATCCGGGGCCCCGCCCGCCCGAGGTGGGCCGCCCCGGCTTCTCGGATTCGAGCATGGGCCAGTCCCTGGCGGATCTGCGCGAACGGCAGACCGGGGTGAAGACAGGGCCGATGACCTATTCGGACATGATCAACGAAGTGCAGACCAACATGCAGGCATTCGACCTCGACGGAGGTGCGTCCGGCGCACCCCCGGCGCAGCCACGGCGGATCGTCGTGGGAGAGTAGGCCCATTCCATGGTCGTCGGCGCCCTCTTTGGCCATCTGCGCAGGATCTTTCGCGGGCTTCTGATCGCCAGCGTGACGATGACCTTGCTCGGAGGAGCGATGCGCTTTCTCGCCCCGAGCCCGGAGGACATGTTCGGCGCGAACATCGTGACTGCCGACAGCACGCAAAGCTCGATCGAGCGGTTCTACCGGCTGCTCTACGATCTGGCGAACATCCCCCGGTTTCCCCACTATCCCGAGCTTTGGATCGAGGAGCCCGAGTACCTGCCGCCCGCAGTCGGCATGCCGGGGTTCTCCGAGAGCGCGATGGGGCAATCCCTGAGCGATCTGCGGTCGCGGTTGGTCGGCGGCCCGCAAAACCCCGAGGGCGAGCTGGACCTGATCGACGCCATCGAGCACGAGCTTACCCGCCCCGACTGGCGCGGCACCCCACCCATGGGCGGCCCCACCGCCCCGGCCGAGGCAAAACGCCTGCGCGTCGGCGAGTAGCCCCTTCCGCGTTTGCGCGCGCCATGGTTGAGTGCGGCAAGCCGCAGGGGCGCAAGGGGCTGACGAATGGCGGAGACCGGACCAAGCACGAAGCGCCGCATCTGGGGCTGGTACTTCTTTGACTGGGCCAGTCAGCCGTACAACACCCTCCTCGTGACCTTCATCTTCGGGCCCTATGTCGTCGAGGTGCTGGGCGACGGCACCACGGCGCAGGTCGCCTGGGGCTACGGGATCGGCGCGGCCGGCCTCGTGATCGCGGTGATGGCCCCGTTAATGGGCGCCATGGCCGACAAGGGCGGCGGGCGGATCGCGTGGATCGCAGCATTCTCGGTGCTTTATACCATTGGCGCGGCCGGTCTGTGGTTTGCCGCGCCGGACGACTTTCACCTCGTGCGCACCCTCTTCTTCTTCGCCCTCGGCCTCATCGGGATGGAGATGGCGACGATCTTCACCAATGCGATGCTCCCGGGCCTCGGCCCGCAGCGGGAGGTTGGCCGCATCTCTGGCAGCGGCTTTGCCTTTGGCTATGTCGGGGGGCTCTTTGCACTGCTGATTATGCTGCTGTTCTTTGCGGAAAACGCTTCGGGCATGACGCTTCTGGGTCAGCCGCCCGCCTTCGGGCTCGATGCCGATGCGAGGGAAGGGACGCGCTTTGTCGGCCCGTTCGTGGCGCTCTGGTTCGTGGTGTTCATGGTGCCGTTCTTTCTCTGGGTCCGGGAGCCGCCGCACCCCAACGCGCTGTCGCTCGGCGCCGCCGTCCGGGCGGCGTGGCCGGAGCTGCGCGGCACCCTCGCCTCGCTGCCACGCCGCCCGTCTCTCTTTTCCTTTCTCGGCGCGTCGATGTTCTACCGCGACGCGCTGAACGGGTTCTACGCGTTCGGTGGGCTCATCGCGGCGGGTGTGCTCGGCTGGTCCGTCGTCGATCTCGGGATCTTCGGCATCCTCGCTATCGTCACCGCCGCGATCTTCGCGTGGATTGGCGGCCGGGCGGATGAGCGATTTGGCCCCAAGCCGGTGATCGTGGCCTGCGTGCTGGTGCTGACGGGGCTTGCCGTCGCTGTCGCGACCGTCTCGCGCGAGAGCGTGCTGTGGATCGCCGTCGGGCCGGACTCGTCGCTCCCGGATATCGTCTTTTACATCATCGGGGCGGGCATCGGCGCGGCGGGCGGGGCGCTGCAATCGTCGTCGCGCTCGATGATGGTCCGCCAGTCGAACACAGCGCAGATGACCGAAGCGTTCGGCCTGTACGCGCTGGCGGGAAAGGCCACATCATTTGCAGCACCGCTGCTCATCGGCCTCGCAACAGACATCACCGGATCGCAACAGGCGGGCATCACGCCGCTGATCGCGCTCTTTCTCATTGGCCTCGTTCTGCTAGTCTGGACCAAACCAAACGGAGCGCCCGACGAATGGACCTCACCGCCCGCCTCGCCGCCCTCTGCCTGACACTTCTTGCGGCGCTGGCAATTTCGCAGCCCGCCGAGGCACAGTCTCGCGCTAACCAGCTCTTCGGCGCGAAATCCTCCGCCTCGTCGCAGCCCGCCGCTGCCATCGGCTCCTACGCCAAGGGCTGTGCGGCGGGTCTTGTCCGCCTGCCCGAGACAGGGCCGACATGGCAGGCCATGCGCCTGAGCCGGAACCGCAACTGGGGCCATCCGGAGGCGATCGACTTCATCGAGGAATTGTCGCGCTACGCGACAACCGTCGGCTGGCGCGGGCTCTACATCGGCGACATCTCGCAGCCGCGCGGCGGGCCGATGACATCCGGCCACCAGTCACACCAGATCGGGCTCGACATCGACATCTGGATGAAGCCCGCCACCCGGCTGAACCTGTCGCGCTCGGAGCGCGAGAACCTGTCGTCGATCAACGTGCGCTCGGCCGATCAGCGCGCCGTCAACCGCAACTGGACGCGGGCGCACCGCGAGATCCTGAAGGCGGCGGCCTCCGATCCGCGGGTCGACCGGGTGTTTGTCACGGCGCCCGCGAAGATCGAGATGTGCAAGACAGCCACCCGCGCCGATAAGGCATGGCTCCAGAAGATCCGGCCGATCTTCGGGCACAATTACCACTTCCACGTCCGGCTGAAATGCCCGCGCGGCGACCGCTACTGCGTAACGCAAAAGCCAACGGTTGCGGAGCTTTCCAAGGGTGGGAACGGGTGTGACGACACGCTGAACTGGTGGGTGACGGATTATCTCAACCCGCCGAAAAAGGTCGAGAAACCCGCCAAGCCCGCACCGCCGAAGCGGGGCGCGCGCTCCTACACCATGGCCGACCTCCCGCAGCAATGCGAACGCGTGCTGTCCTCGCGCTGAGATACTTCATCCTCAGCCTGTTCGCTGCGGTCAGCGTGCTTCTGGTCGGGGCCGTCGGAGCGCGCAGCCTCGCTCCAGCAACCGTCACGACACTGCCGCTGCCCTATTCCGGCCCGGGGGATGGCGGCTGGTCCGGCATCGACGTCTCGGCCGATGGCACGCGCTTCTGGGTCGTTACGGATCGGGGCAAGCGCACCGAAGGGACGCTATTGCGGGATCAAGAGGGCACGCTCACTGCCATCGACGCTCCGCGCCCCGTATTTCTGCCGGGGCTGCGCGGCCCGCGGATCGGCGAGTATCCCGATGCCGAGGGGATCGTGGTGGATGACTTCGGCGCGCGCAGCTTCGTCGCCTTCGAGGGCTTCACCCGATTGCGGAGCTACGACCCGGACTGGACGCGCGCCGCGTGGATCCCCGATCCGCCGGACGCCCGGCTCTATCACCACAATCGCGGCTTCGAGGGCGTCGCGCGGGACAGCCTCGGGCGCCTCTACACCCTGCCCGAGCGCCCGCTGCAACGCGGTGCGCCGTTCCCGCTCTATCGCTTCACCAAACGCGCATGGATGGGACAGGGCGACTGGACGATCGCAACATGGATCACGAGTGAGCCCGGGTGGTACGCCGTCGGCGCGGACTTTGGGCCAGAGGGGCAGCTCTTCGTGCTGGAGCGGCGCTTTCACGGGATTGGTTTTGCCAGCCGCGTGCGCCGCTTCGATGTGGTGCACGCCGTCCCGAGCGCGACGCTCACGGGGCAGATCGTCTATCGCTCGGGGCTTGGCCAGCACGGCAATCTTGAGGGCATCGGCATCTGGCGCGATCCGGAAGGACGGCTCCGGGCCGTGATGGTATCCGACGACAATATGCGGGCCTATCAGCGCGCCGAAATGGTGGAGGTCATCCTCGCCCCGGTCGCACCACCCCCGGGATAGGGCCTTGCATCCGGCGCTTGCAGGCGGTAGCGCACGGCGCCTCCGGCATAGGGCCGGACAAGTCTCCGCAACCTTGTAAAAACGGACCAGAACATGACCCGCCAACTCCTGCCCGGCATCCTCGCCATGGCCGCGATCGTCGTGGCCTCGAACATACTCGTGCAGTTCCTTCTGGGGGACTGGCTGACATGGGGCGCGCTGACCTATCCGCTCGCCTTCCTCGTGACCGATGTGATGAACCGCGTCTACGGTGCCGCCCGCGCGCGGCAGGTTGTGTTCGCCGGCTTCCTCGTCGGTGTACTTTGCTCGCTCATCGCCGCGCAGTTCGACGCAACGACACTGCGCATCGCCATCGGGTCGGGCACAGCTTTCCTCGTGGCGCAGATGCTGGATGTCGGCATCTTCAACCGGCTGCGCGAGGGAGCATGGTGGCGGGCGCCGCTGGTCTCCACGCTGGTTGGCTCGACCGTCGATACGGCGCTCTTTTTCTCGATCGCGTTCTCGGCGGCGTTCAACGGGCTGGAACCGGCCAATGCCCCGACGTGGGCACAGGATACGCTTCCCCTGCTGGGCGCCGGGCCTGTCGCGCCGCTCTGGGTGTCGCTCGCGGTGGCGGATTGGGGCGTCAAGCTGGCGCTTGCGCTCATCGCGCTGGTGCCGTTCCGCCTGATCGTGGCGCGCGCGGCCGCTGCGCGCGCCTAGCGCGGCCTGAGTGCGCGGCTTCGGAGCACCGGGGGAGCGCCCGCTCGGCCCTTCGACAGGGGGCAGCTACCGGGACCAGATCAGGGTCTGGTTGCCCCCCAGTTTGGAGTAGGAGAGGGGCCGGCGCGGGGCTGCGATCCGGTCGGCCCGCCTGTCGCCCGTGAGCCGGACATAGGGCTCCAGCCACGCAAGCTGAAAATCCCGCAGCTCCGAACTGCCGTCAAAGAGGCTTTGCTCCGCGCCGGTGATCGCGCGCGTCGCCTGGCCCGTCGCCAGATCGTCGAGGGTGAACGCGGCGATCCTGTCAAGCGCATTTGCGCAACGCTCCCGGAGCGAAACGCCCTGCTCCTCCAGTACAAGCACGGCCGAGACGAGCGGCGCCACGGCATGCAGCTGGTAGTGCAGCGCCAATCGCCCGCGCGACATCTCTTGCGGCAGGCTGCCATCGGGGTCGGCGGAACACAGCACATAGGCCGTCGACCATGCCGCCCACCCGCGTACCACCGGATCGCCCGAAAGATCCGCCTGTGCCGCGCCCGCGAGCGCCGCCCAGGCCCGCAGGTTGCCGCGCGAGGCACCTTCGGGGGCGGTCTCCCAAAAGGTCATCTGCTCGTCCACGCGGCGCCCGAGCCAGCGTGTGACCTCGGCAAGGTCTCCCTGCCACGGGCTGTAGCGCCGGGCCTCGCGGGCCATCAACGCGAGCGACGCGAGACGGGATCCGATCGTCAGCGCGACCGTTTCGGTGCCTTGGTCGGAAAGCGCGTCCGCCTCCGCCCATGTCGCCATTCGACTGAGAATGCAGGTGGCGTGGGCAGCGCTCTCGGTTGGCTCCGCCTCCAGCATGGCGCCGACGTCGCGTGCAAGCTCGCGCAGAAACGCATCGAGCGGGGCGAGCGACTCGATGGCATCCGCCTCGGCTTCTTCGTCCAGCGTCGAGCGCGAGGCATCCCCGTCGGCATAGCGGCTCTCGAACGAGAGGCGCGTCATCGGATCCGGCGCGGGCGGGCACACAATGTCAGCGAGCGCGGGCGACGTCATCACCAAACCAAACGCCATCGCCGCCGGCACGCGCCAGAGCCCCGCCATGTGCGCTCACCTCGCGTGGGCTTTGCCGATGAGCTCGGCAAGGGATGCGGAGCCCGGCAAGCCAGCGTCGTCGGCGCGCGCGAGCCATTCGAGCGCCCCGGCGATGTCCTGTTCCACACCGAGGCCGAGGCCCAGCGCGATCGCCAGTTCGCGCATCGCCGGGTGGTGGCCATCCATCGCAGCGGCTTCCAGCCACTCGACCGACTCGCTCAAGGTGCGCGGGTCGTCGCCTTCGGCGCGCAGCAGCATCGCGTATTCGTAGCGCGCCTCCGGGTCGCCGGCCTGCGCCGCCCTCCGGTAGCTCGCAACGAAATCGACCTCTGCGCTGACGGCCTCCCGCACGGCATCCGGCGCGCGCCGGTAGTTGCGTAGCAGCCAGCTCAACTCCTGAGGCGCCGCGCCCGACAGAGCCGCCTTGAAATACGCGGCCGCAGCGCCCGGATCGTAGCTCGGCAAGCCTGGATCGGACGCCAGCCGATAGAGCCGCTGAAGTGCGCTCCGATCGCCATCGTCGAGCGCCCGCAGCGCCATCTGGCGCGGTGACGGTGCAGCGCCGGTGTCGAACCCGGCCATCTGGTCGTCCGTCAGGCGCAACTTCGAAAGAACGTTTCCGCCCCTGATCTGCAATCCGATCTGCTGCCAGCGGAACGCCATCATCGCGTCTCCGCGATAGGCGTAGGCATCTCCCACTTCCTGCACGTCCTTGGTGGAGCAGTTCATCAACGACACGGCCCGGTCGATGTAATCGTTGACCTTGCCCGGCGCCACGAAGGGGATCGCAAAGATCAGCGCGAGGAAATCCCCGCGCTCTTCGATCACTTGCGCGAACTCGGCGTAGACGGTGCTCGCACTGGCGGCATGCTCGTGCGCCAACAGCCCTTCCGCCCTCAGGCGGGACATCAGCCGGATCGCGGCCCCTTCCCCGCGGTTGCCCGCCATGGTCAGGAGATCATGCACCTCGGCTACGGTCGCCGGATCGCGACCGTTGTGCTCGATCAGCGCGACGGCGAGATCGAGCGCGGTGGTGACCCCGTTGTTCAGATGCACGCGGCGGAAGAACTCCACCGCCTGCTCCCGCAAGGCGGGAGTCGTGGCAGCGGCGAATTCGTACTCGGCAAAGGCTTCCAGCGCCTGGGGAGAGCTGTCCATCCGGTCAGCCCAGAGTTGCAGCGCCGCTTGCGTCGCCCGGGGATCGGCCTGCAAGCGCACCCCCATGGCTGCGAGCATCTGCGACCGGTTGCGCCATCCCTGCGTCTGGATCCGCGCAATCGCTTCGGGCGCTGTGAACGGGCTGAGCGCGAGAAGGTCGTTGGCCCCGACCGACATCGTTGCGTGGCCCGTCGCGGCATAGTTCGCGGACCACACATTGGCCTCGCCAAGGCGCGGTGCATTGGGCGCCTGGCACCGGTAGAGCGCGTCGAGCCGCTCCATCGAGGACGCCATGCCGTGGCGCGACACTGTCTCGAGCAGCAATGTTTCTGCGAGGGCCAGCATCTGTGGATCGTCGCGGTAGCGCACAAGCATCCGCGCGAGCCGCTGCATTCCCTCTGGATCGCCCCGCCGTACCGCTTCCTCGAGCAGACCACGCGCCTCGTCTTCACCGGCCCAGCGCCCATGCCCTTCCATCACCAGGCGGGCGCGCTCGGTGAAGACCTGCCCGGGCGCTTCTGGCCACTCCGAGATCTCTCGCAGATACTGCTCGCGCGGCCCATCGGGATCGGGCTCGACCCCGTCGACGTTCACGTCCAGCTCCAGGTGCGGGATGAGGGAGGTTGTCGCGTCGAGGCCATCCTCGCTGTGGTTGAAGCCGAGCATCCGCTCGACATCGGCCGGAGAGATCGCGCCGCTGGCGGCGATGCGCGCCGCCGTGGCCCGGTCGAAGGACAGGCCCAGCTCCACCGCGCGTTCGAGGTAGCGGCGAAGCTCGTCATTGTCCTTCTGCGGGGCAGCCGCGTTCAGATGGTACTCGACCACGCGCCACGCGGCCTCGGCGCCCCCGAGATCGGCTGCAAAACGGCGCCATGCAAGGGCCACGCCGGGGTTGCGGGCCACGATCTCGCCCTTGAGGTATTCCTGCGCGATGCGCTCCGCGCGGCCGCAGATGCCGCCGTCGAGCTGGCCCAGCATCCCGCCGAAGGCCATCGTGACCGTCAGGTCGAGCGGCGCATCCCATTCCTCGACAAGCTCGCCCCGGATCTGCAGGCGTGCGATATCCAGAAGCGCGAGGGCATGGCCCCCGTAGGCCGCCTCGAGGATCAATGCCTGCGCGAGGGCGCGATCCCGATCGATCCCGATCCCGTCACGGATGTATTGCGCAAGGCGCACCAGCTGGTGATTGTTCAGCCCGTCCGCCTGCTGGTGCAACTGCTGCACGAGGCCCGCATCGCGCAGCTCTCCGAACCGCTCCGCCCGCTCGTGCAAGGCGATCCGCGCGAAGATCTGCTCGATCTCGTCGAAGCCTGGATCAAGCTCGCCGCGGCGCTCGATAAGCCGCCCGATAAAGTCGAAATACCCGTCCGCATCGTCTCGCATAGCGCGGCGCGTATCGGAGATCAGGAACCGGATACGCAGCGGATCGGTCAGCGCGGTGCCCGGTGCCGTGTCACCGAGATCGGTCAGGCTCTCCGTTCCGGCGGGCGCCATGCACACCTCTTCAAGGGCGATCGGGGGCGGCATGAAATCGAGCGCCAGCGGGTTTGCGACGGCGCTGCAGGGCAGCAATGCCGCGACAACGGCGGCGAGGATCCTGTCACGCGACATCAGCTTTCCCCCTCGCCGGTGCAGGCAAAGAGCTGGACGGTCCGGCCCAGCGGCACGTCCAGCTCGACCGCGACATCCCGCAGCCCCCCCTCGGGCAGGCCAGCCACCGGCATGTAGAAGCGCGAGGTCGGGCGCTGATCGACGTGGCGGTAAATCGACCGGATCAGCACAGAGCCATCCGCCCGCGTGAACGAAAAGCGCGCAGACCGGGCTGGTACGCCACCGGTGTCGATCATCACGGAGTGCGCGCGACCCACGTCGAGCCCCGCCAACGACGCCTGAACGGAGTGCTCCGTCAACCCGCGCACCGCCGCGAGGGACGCCCGGCACGCCCCCGTCGCCGCAGCGACAAGCTCGGCCATGGGCTGGTCTCCGTAGCGGGCGAGGCTTTCCCAGACGGGCACCTCCCAAACGAGGTAATCGGGTCGGGCATCCGCGAAAGCGGGCGATGTCAGGTAGGAGGAGATCGCGGCAAAGGGCCCGCCCCCGGCGACCGTGTATTGCGCGACATTGAGCTGGGTCGCCTCGGCGAGGAAGCCCGCAAAGTGGCTCAACCCCTCCCCGGAGAGCTCCGTCCCCACGAGGGCGATACTGCCCTCGGAACCCACGCGGTCAAAGAGCAAGGCCCCGGGCGGAAACGATCCGGCAGCCGTGCTGCCGGTGTGGTGACGTACGGTTTCTACCGGCGGCAGATCCATCGTGCAGTGACGTTGCAGCTGCCGCGCCATGGTCGAGGGCATCGGCTCCGCCACGCCCGTACCGGTCGTGAAGGAGCGTTTCGGAAGCGCCTCGTAAGTGCCGGTCGCAGCGATCTGGGCGGCAACGGCGCGGGCGACGGCGCGCGCACCGGCAGGCGTCATCCGGTGATCGGCGCCATGGAAGGTTTCCGCTCCGCCAAGGCGGGCTTGCCGGAGCGCCCGACGCGCATCCGCTGCCAGAATACCAACCTCACCGAGACCGCGCAGCGTTTCGCCATAGACCGAGGCCGCAAGCTCGGCGTCGTAACCAAAGCGTGCCGCATCGAGGGGCAACGCCTCGGGCATGGCGAGCGCCTTGGTCGGCATCGGCAGCAACACGAGCCGCGTCCCGGTCCGTTCCAGCGCTCGCGAAAGGGCCGCGACTTGCGACAGGCTTTCGTCGCTGATGGTGTGGCCCATCAGCAGGTCCGGATCGATCCGGAAGAACTGCCCATCCGCCCCCTCGAGGCTCGGCAGCACATCCGACACCACCAGCCCGTGGCAGCCATAGGCGCTTTCGGCCGCGGCTGGCGCGCCCGTGGCGACCGCCGCCGCAAGGCCAAGCGCCATCGCGGCACCCAGCGTTCCCGCGGCCCCGTGTGATCGGTTCGTCTGCTGGTCTCTTGCCATCGGATCGGCCCCCGCCATCCTGCCGGCACGGCGGGTCAGCCGCCTCCGGCGTCGTTTCGGTCCAGTCTGTCCGTCAAGTTCAGCGCGGTCGTGCGGATGCCGATGTGGCTCGACACCTCCGCAAGAGCCAGAAGCTCCAAGACCCGCGCGCGTTCTGTCTCGCTTTCGATCCCGCGCTCCATGAGCGCCACGGCCATGCGCAGCTCGGCGCGGCCCTCGCCATCGGCGGCCGAGCGCTCCAGAATGCGGCTGCGGGTCCGGTCGCTGAGCGCGCCGAAGAGCCGCCCCTCGCCGTTGAACTCCACGACCGCGTCGAGGGCCAGGGTGTTGCCTTCCCACGCATGGGGGTAGAGCGCCCGAATGTAGGTGCGCACCCGGTCCGAGGGTTCCTGCCCCGGCTCCAGTTGCCGCATGGCCCGGATCATGTCCGGCAGCGTCCAGATCCGCCCGGTCATGACCGCGAGAGCGCTGTAGTAGGCGATGTCCGATGGATCAGCGTCTTCATCTGCGATCAGCCTGCGCGCCAGATTCTGGGCGGCCAGCCCGTCTCCAGCCCCGGCCAGGCGCGCGAGATCCTCGTCCGACACCGGCTCACCGGCATGCATCGCGGCGCGCGCCGTCCGCAGCGAGGCGGGCAATCCGCGCATCGTCCGCCGATCCGGCGTAACCGTAACGGCAAGCTGCCGCGCTTCCGTGTCCGTCTCGAAGGGAAACGGGATGGATTGCGCGTGAGCGGCACCCCCGACGAACGGAAAAAGCAGGAGGATGACCGCCCAGCGCATCAGAACCCCTCCGCATCGTCACAGGCCACCGCCGGGATCTCTGCCAGTGCCTCGGGCCCTGCCCGCGAGAGCAGCACGGGCTCCGCACGGTGCAGCTCACCAAGCAACGCGAGCGTCAAGTGGGCGACGTCGCCATCAAAGAGGCGTGGCGACTGACCGGTGAAGTCATTTTCCGTCAGGACGATGTCGGCGCCTGTGGCCGTAGAGAGGCCGACACGGTTGCCTTGCACGAGATTGTCGATGAAGAACGTCCGCGCCGCGTCGTCCTGCGCCGAGACCCAAAGCCCGGCACTGCCATTGCCGACGATCAGGTTCTCGCGCACCATCGTCTCGTCGCTGGCGCGGACCTGGATCCCCTTCTGATCGCTGTCGAGCACGATGTTGCTCGCCGCGACACCGCACGAGATCCGATCGAACTTGATCGCGCCGCCGTCGCGCTCCCAGATCAGGTTCCCCGAGACATGCGCGCGATCGCTGCCACGCTCGACGAGAATGCCGAGGCGCTCTCCGCCGATCATCAGGTTGCCCAGCACCGAGGCGTCGCTCGACCCGCGGAAAACACGAATCGAATTGGTCCGCGCACCGCCGTCGAACGTGTTGGCATGGACGAACGTCGCGGGCGACGCCCCGATCGCGAGACCCACCCGCTGCATGTCGTGGAACCGGTTGGCGATCACGCGCGCACCGCTGACCCCTGCGAGCGTGAGCGATTGCAGGCCATCAAAGATCGTGGTGTCGATCACACTCGTTCCGACGCGCCGCATGAGCGGATGGGCCACGACACCCACACCGGAGAATTTCTCTGTCTGCCCGAACCCCAGCCCGGACACCGTCGCACCGGACATCTCCAGCGCGCCGCCACCGCCGACGGTCAGGAAGGGCACGAAATCAGGGCTGTGCGGGTTCTCGCCGCCTGCCACCGTCACGTGGCTGCCGGTGATCTCGACACGACCGAAGCTGATCACGAAAGCGCCCTCGGGGCGGCTCATCGCGAGATGCTCACCGGGGCCGAGCCTCAGGATCGTATCCTCCCAGAGCACGACGGGACGGCGCAGCACACCGCCTTGCGCCATGGGGCGGTCGGTGATCCCGAGCGCCTGTATCTCGCGATCGATGTCGGCGAGGGTCACGACACCATGGCGGAAAGAAACCGCTTCTGGCGGACGCGCGCCCTGCGCCATCAGTACGTCGTAGTCGTCTTTGAACCCGTAGGTTTGCGAGAGAACCGCGAGCGCGAGGCGCAGATTGATGATCTCTGCCGATGCAGGGGCTTCGGCGGTTATCCGGGGTATGGCCTGCATGGGCAGCGCCATCCCCGCCGCGGCGACCTCACGGTGCACTTGTTCGGCCAAGGGCGCCATGCCAGCCCGCATCAGGACATCCGTGACGCGCCCGCCAACGAAGCGGTCTTCTGCCTCGAGCCGGGACGCATGCTCCGCAAGGGCGGTGCGCAACGCATTGAGCTGGCCGATGGAGACCGGCTGGTCAGACGCATGGGACGGAAACGCCAAGAGCCCGCACGCCAGAAGCGCTGCGAGCCCTGATTTGCCACCACCCCGCCAGCGTCTATCCATGCGCGACCCTCGCAATGGGGACGGGCTCGGCATCCATCTTTTCGAGCGTGACAAAGAGCAGCTCGGCATTGGTGTCGCCGCAGTTGACGATATGCACCGGCCCGCTCTCGTCGGCGTAGATCCGGCCACCCTCGGGCTTCATCTTGCCCCAGCCGGGGCCGGAGGCATGGACGGTGCCCTGCACCACCAGCACCTGGCGCGAGCGGGGTCCGGCTTCCAGCACCATCGCGCGCCCGACGCCGAGATCGGCGGTACCGATATCGAAACGGTCGGCTTCGACGACCTTCTCCAGCTCACGCGACGCCTGGTAGGAGAGCATCGACGGAGTGGCATCCGCGTGGATCTCGACCTCGGTCCGATCGTCGGACTTCAGCTGCTCCACCACCTTCTTGACGCTCTGCGTATCGTTGAGCTTGGCCACCAGTAGCGCATCGGGGGTGTCGACGACGATCACATCGCTGAGCCCCACCACGCTCACGAGCCGGCTGTCGGCCCGCACCATCGTGTTTGCGGTGTCCTGGGCGATCACATCGCCCTGCAGAACGTTGCCGTTCCCGTCGGACGGCAGGATATTGTACATCGCGAGCCAGCTCCCGACGTCGTCCCACGACACTTGCAGTTCGGCCATCGCGATCCGGTCGGTCTTTTCGAAAACGACCTGCTCGGTCGGTGCCGCGCGGGCCAGCGAGAACGCATCCGGTTCGAGATAGAGCGCGTCGGGCGTCTGTTGCGCGGTTTCGACAGAGGCGGTGATCGTCGCGGCCGTCTCCGGGTCGAACTTCGCGTATTCCTCGATGATCGTCGCGGCGGAGAACATCGACAGGCCGGACGCCCAGAAGGCGGAGCCCGCTTCGATCAGCGCCTCGGCCTCGTCATGGGGTGGCTTCTCGACGAAGCCGCGGACATGGCGCACCGGGCCCATGCCCTCCATCGGGCCATTATCTACGATGTAGCCAAAGCCGGTTTCCGGATAGCGCGGTGAGATCCCGAACGAGATAATGTGCCCGGCTTCCGCGGCTGGAATGCAGGCCGCCATCGTACGTGCGAGATCGCCTTCGATCACGTGGTCGGCCGGAACGACAACAAGGATCGCGTCGGGGTCGCGCTGACGCACGGCATGGGCCGCGGCGAGCACGGCAGGGCCGGTATTGCGGCCCATCGGCTCACAGATCACCGAGGCCTGCGCCTGGATTTCGCGGAGCTGCTGCACGACGGTACCGCGATGGGTCACGCCGGTGACGATGATCGGATCGTGAAAGAGATCCCCCTGATGACGCCGGAGCGCCATCTGGAAGAACGTAAGCGATCCTGCCCCGCCGACCTTCTGGAACTGCTTCGGGCTCTGGGTCCGTGACAGGGGCCAGAGCCGCGTTCCTTTTCCGCCGCATACGATCAGGGGGTAGATCCGTGTCATTGGGACGCCTCTCGCTTCGCTCAGAACACCCCCAGAAGGCGCTGAGACAGCCGCACGCGTGCGGTCTTGCCGACATCCTCCCGGGTCAGAGCGCCCTCGATCGGAACAAGTTCCACGGGCACGAAGAGATCCCCACGCATGCTCGCCGATGTGGTGGCACTGTTCGATTGAACCGTGACAGCCATTCGCCGGCCGTCAGAGAGATCCATATGAACAAGGTCGCCAGACATGGCTCGCGAGAGACCCTCGATACTCATTAGAGTTTGCGCTCTAACCCCTTCGCTATTGTTGAAAATTGTCATAATTTTGTCTGTAGGAAGGACTGTTGTGCCCTCCCCGATCCCCGAGGCGATCTCGACTTCGCAGTCGCACGGCATTCGGAAGTTCAGCGTGTCGCCCGCGTTGGAGTTGATGGCGTAGAGGACTTCGCCCTGCCCCGCGCCCGGATCGACATAGACCACCTGACCGGCGACCGTCGCACGCATCTGTTGGCCCGCGCGCTCGACAAAGACGGGGTGCATCTCCGTTCCGGTGGTGTAGCGCTTGGCAACCACGCCCGCGGCAGCGACCAGCAGACAGATCGAGAGGGTGGCCACGGCAATCGAGCGGATGCGCTGCAGGACCGAGCGCTTGGTCGCGCCCTTCGCTTTCGCGGGTTGGGTCGGGCCGGAGTAGCTGACCAGCCCGTCGACCGAGACGAAATCGCCGGCAATGATGTTGTTCAGGATGTACCGGAGCTGCGGCAGGTGGCTGCCCGTCGGATCCACAAACTGGAACGTCGCACTGCCATTGCCGCGGGAGACGAGGGTCACCTCTGCCTGCAGGGACACAGCGAAACCGTCGAAAGGAACAGTGAGCGCCGCGAGATGGCGTTTGCCATCGCCGAGCATGCCGGTGCTCACATCGTCGAGGGTGTGCATGTGGGTGACTGAGAGCCGCTGCCCCTGCAGCGTATGCGTTCCGATGCGCAGCGTGAAGGGCACCGAAACGTGCGGGTGCTCGTCGTCATAGCCGAAACCGGGGGTCAGGCCCGGCACCGTGCTCCGTGGTGCGTCCACGGGAGGAGGCGAGGGTGCAACGGGCGGCGCGCCTGGCTCCGAAACGGCCGGGCCGCTCGATTGCGGCAGCGGGTTGGGGTGCGCTTCGGCACCCGACATCGGGGCGGCATCGGGATTGGCCGGTACCGCCGGAAGATCCACCGACCATGTCGGCTGCCATCGCTTGGCGCGCCCGTCCGCCTTGGGCGCAGACGAGTCGCTGCCGGGGTGCGGCCTGCTCAGATGTTCGGGGTGGTTGCCATCATGCGGCATGGTCTCTCCTCGCACCTGCTATTCGAGCGTGTTGAGAAATAGGATGGCGATGGTCAGCCACCCGACTGCGAGCGCGTGGTGCGCGGTCGATTCGAAAGCCTTGATCCGGTCGTAGAGCGCAACGGAGACGCGGGCACCGCCGCCGCCCTGTCGCGTCCACTTTTGCTTATCGAGCCGGAACAGGACGAACGTCTTGATGATCGCGCCCACGACCTGCCCGAAATAGAGGATCGGCGGGTGTGTCACAGGGAACCAGCGCCCGTTGAAGATCGCGATGATCGCGCAGAACACGTAGCGCGTCGCCAGCACCCACGCGATGTAGAGCGGGATCACCAGCGGCGTGTAGATGATCGCCGTCGCCATCACGGAGATCGGGCCGACGAGCGTCGTCCACATCGACACGCGCTGGTCGAGGATCGACCACCAAGTGAAGAAGCCGATGTCGCGGGCCGGCAGGCGCAGCGCCCGCCCGTTGGTGCGCATCATGTTGCCGAACCAGCGGACCATGAGCGTCTTGGCGCTGTCGTAGAAGGTCGGGCGCGGCTGCGTCTCGTAGGATTGCGACTGCACGTCGGGCAGGTAGTGCATCTCGTAGCCGTTGCGCAGCAGCCAGTACCACGTCGACTTGTCGTCGCCGGTGAGGAACTGCACGTGCCCGAGCCGCCAGTGCTCGAGCGAGTCGTTGCCAACGCCCTCGATGAAGCCCGGATCGGTCGCCAGCGTGGCCCGGAAAACAGACATGCGGCCTGTCAGCGTCAGCACGTGCTTGGCCAGCCCCATCGAACACATCATCACCTGCCGCTGGTGAAAGCGCAGGGTGAACCAGTCGCGAAAGAGGCCTTCCTCGTCGATCAGGGCGGCCTCGTCGGTGGTGAGCGCGCCCACCTTGGGATCGGAGAAGAAGGGGGCCGATTGGGCCCAGATATCCCGCGGCACGATGGTATCGCCATCGACGAACACGGTGATGTCGTTTCGTGTGGGCGCCATGCGCGCGAGGATGCGCAACGCCTTTTCCATGGCGTCGCGCTTACCGCTCGACTTGATCCGGTCGATCACCAGCGTGACGTTCGACATGTCGTGCGGCGAGGCGTCGTAGAGCTGGCGGATCAGCCGCACATCCTGCCCATCGACCACCGAGGCGACGACTGTCGCGCCGTCCCGCGCGTTGGCGGCGGCTTCGAACAGGCGGCGGTAGACGGCAATCGTGACGTCGGCATCCACCATGTAGGTGGTGACCATGAAATAGCAGTGCGAGCGCTGCCCACCCCGGGCGAAGCGCTTCATCATCTTCGCCTTGCGCTTCGGATATACGATGCCGCGATAGATGAACGCGCGCGTGAAGTTCAGCGCCGCCCAGCTGTAGCGCCATGCGCCGAGGAAGCCGATGATGAAGACGGCGTTGCCGGCATTGGAAAGGTCCCCCAGGAACCCCTGGGGGAGGACCGACCATAACAGGACGATAACGGCGAAATACGCCAGGTGTGTCAGCCCCAATACCAAGGGGGCCTACCAACAGATCCCGTCGTATCCCGCGCTCGAGACCATATCGCGATCCAGACGTGCGAGGTCGACGATCTTGCGGCTCGCTGCGGCGGACCGCAGCTTGTCGGCTGCCTCGTGGTAGTAGTTGCCCACCACCACGGCGCCGGCGTCGTTGATCAGCGCGTCGAGGTCGCCCACGAGCCGCTGCTCCAGATCCGGCACGCTCTCGTTGCCGCGCCCGGCGCCGGGGGTGCCGCTGTCAAAGGCCTCCTTGACGAAGGGGTCGTAGATGTTGACGTCGATCCCCTTGCCGATCAGCCGCGCCGCAAGCGATACGAGCGGGCTTTCGCGCAGGTCATCGGTGCCGGGCTTGAAGCTGATCCCGACAAAGCCGACCTTCTCGGCGCCCATCTTCTCCACCAGCTTTTCAGCGCGGGCGATCTGGGCCTCGTTGGCTGTGAGCACCGCGTCGAGGATGTGGGAGGGCGTTTCGTTCTGTTGCGCGAAGTGGCGCAGCGCGCGCACGTCCTTGGGCAGGCAGGAGCCGCCGAAGGCGAAACCGGGCCGCATGAAGTAGGGCGACATCGCCGCCTTCGTGTCCGAGCACAGGATCTCCATCACCGTCTGCCCGTCGATCCCGGCGGATTTGGCGATGTTGCCGATCTCGTTGGCGAAGGTGACCTTCACCGCGCGCCACGTGTTGGAGGTGTACTTCACCATCTCGGCGGTTCGGATGTCGACCTTGTGCAGATCCCACATCATGTTGGCGTTCAGCTCTTCGATGGCCGCTCCCGTGCGCGAATCCATGAAGCCGAACACGATCAGGCCGGGATCGTAGTAATCCGCGATGGCCGTGCTCTCGCGCAGGAACTCCGGGTAGTAGCCGACGCCAAACCCTTCGCCCGCCGTCTTGCCGGAGGTTTCCTGCAGCACCGGGATGCAGGCCGCTTCGGTGCTGCCGGGCACGATCGTCGAGCGGATGACAACCGAGTGGAACGCGTCCTTGTCCTTCAGCGCGGTGCCGATGGTGCGGCACACGTCGGTGACGTAGCTCAGCCCCACCGACCCGTCGTCGCCGGAGGGCGTGCCAACACAAACGAAGGAGAGATCCGTCGCCCCGATCGCCTCGGCGACGTCGGAGGTCGCGCGCAGGCGGCCCTCGGCCACCATATCGCGCACCAGCTCGTCGATGCCGACCTCGACGATGGGCGATTGCCCCGCGTTGATCGCCTCGATCTTACCTGGATCTACGTCGACCGCGACGACGTCATGCCCGTCGCGCGCCAAACAAGCCGCCGAAACGACTCCGACATAGCCTATGCCGAAAATACTTATGCTCGCCATTTATCTGCCTCATGGAAGTGCGCCATCTTACGCAGCGCATCTTTTCCCCCACATGATGCACATACCCGGTTTGTCTCGATTTTTAACGGCTCATGCGCGGGCAGGGTGGGCTTTGGCGGGCGCTGTGCCCTCGGAGTCACATGAAATGCGAAACTGACGGGAACAACCGCAGGCTGATCCTGTCAGGTCTGTCGCTGGTCAAAATCCCACAGTTTCATGGTGTTAGCGCTCAATTGGCCTCACCCGTCAGGCCCGGCGCAGGGCGCGCTCTTGGCCAACTTCCGCCGCTGGCGCCACCAAGGATCCACCACACCTTTCGCACATCGGCCGTCCGAATTGCGCGGACATGGCTTCATCGCTACCCTGCGCGCCAACGCTGAAACAACAAAGCGGTTGAGGTGGTGGGCATCAGGGCAACAGCGGTTTGGGCTGCGGTTGCGGCGCTGGCTGTGGCGGCGTGCACTCCTTCTGTTGTCTCGCAAGGGCAGGGCGGCGCGCCATCCCTTGAGCCCGAAGGTGGCTACGCGCGGCTCTTCAGCCCGGCGCCACATAACTTCCGCTACACCTCACCCGGCGCGCGGGAGCCGGTGCGCCGCGGCGATCGCGCCGAGCGCTTCGAACTCAGGAATGGCGATTGCGGCGGATCCGATTGCGGCAATGCCCGGGCCCGTGCCGAGATTCACCAGACAGCGACCCGCGACAAGGCCCGGATCGGGGAAGAGCGCTGGTACGGCTGGAGCTTCTACAACCGCAATGTACCGTCATTGCCGGCCAACGAGTCGCTCCGGCTCGTTTTCGGGCAATGGACGGTCGGGGGCGGCGTGCCGCCCGCGATCCGGCTCATCGCCCTGTCGGAAGGCGAGGGCGACTGGGACGCGTGCGACCCCAGGATCTGTAGTGGCCCGGCCCGCGGCAGCGGCGGTGTCGTGGCGCAACTGATGGATGTCAGCCGTGCGCGGGATGCCGGAGCAGCGGCGAACGAGGGCTACATCTGCAAGGTCTTCGACCTGGACGACACGCGCCGCCAATGGATCGACCTTGTCCTGCACAGCAACTTCTCAGCCGGGCCGGATGGCTTCCTGCGGATCTGGGTCGATGACGAGCTGCGCTGTTCCTACCAAGGGCCCATCGTGTCCCAGCGCAGCGTGGCCGAGGGCAGCGACATCGAAGTGCGGCGCGGGATCTTTGCGAGCTACACGACCCGCTGGCGCACACGGCGCGGGGACGAACCGTGGCCGACGATGGTCGTCTACTACGACGAGTTCAAAGCGGGCGCGCGGCGCGACGACGTGGACGTTGCTCTACGGGAAGGGCGGGGACAGCGCCCGGTCGACTGACCCCGTGGCGCTCATACGCCCCGTTCAGTTCTGAAGCCCGCAGAGACGCACAGCGGAGCCGTCGGCGTAGTGCAGCATGAGATCGTCACCAACCCGCTGCACATGCATCTCACCGTTGAAGGCGACGCCGCGTTTGGAGATCACCCCGACGCCATCGGATTGGGCCAGGTCAAGGACAGCGCGCGACCGGGAGGCGGTCATCAGGTTCACAACGGTCATCGGGCGGCTCCTCATCCTTCGGCGCATCGCCCGGTTCTACCCCTCTCCATCGAAGGGCGGCCGAACAGCAGCACTGCGTATCGCGTAGCATTTGTGGTCGAATTGTGGAAGCCGTCGCCGCATTTGGGCCGCACTCGGCGCCTTCCGGCCCGGTATTGAGAAGGATTGCGCACCGCAGAAGTGTATTGTCGCCATTCGCGAACCAATCTGGCGGTTCGCGATTCTGGCCCGCGCCACGGCGCATTCCGACTATTCGCCGCCTAACAAGGCTGAGGGGGAGCGCTCAGTTCTGGGTGTCGGGCGCTTCCTCGTCTTCCTCCTCGACGTCATCAATGTCATCCGGCAGCTCGTCGACAGGGGTCACGACCGCCGCAGGCTCCGGCGTTGCCGACAGGGGAAGCGGATCGTAGACCGGCACGCCGTCCCCTTCCGCGAGATTGACCTCGGCGCGATAGGGCAGGCCATTGAAGATATCGCGGGCGAAATAGACGAGGGTGCTCCCGTTTCGCTGCGGTGGCGAGACCGACGAGAAATCGGGGATCCCGAAATCCCGAAGGCGCATCGCATCCTGGCTCCAGCCCTTCTCGGGATCTTCCTCGGCCATCGTTGCCTCGTACTGCGCCTGAAACGCATCCGGATCGAGGATCAACTCGAACTCACCGGAGGTGGCAAGCTCGTTCAGGATCTCCGCCCAGTTCGCCGGTGACGCATTCGGTGCCATCGCAAGAAGATCAGCCGCGGAGCTCGCCTGTGCCTCGCCCACCATCACCACGATTTCGCCCTGGGGCGTGACGCTGAACTGCATCACATCAACATAGTCAGACATCGTCTCTAAACCCTCGATCGGTGTTCAGTTTAGGTCTTGGGAAGGCTCGCAGCCCACGACGCATCGATCCACTTCGGATCCAGTTCACTCAGCTTTCCTGGCGGATCTACCTTCTTCCACAGGATGGGCTGGCCGGAAACCGGGTCGGGCGCGGCGACGATATACGTGTGATGAGTGCTCTTGCCCCAGTTCGTATCGGCGATGAAAATCTCGGGGCAGCCGAGATCCTGCATCATCGAAGTCGCGGCCTTCGCGCGGGACAGCTCCGGCTTGCCGAAGAAATCCTTGCGCAACTCGACGACCAGATCGGTCAATTCCTTGGGCGTCAGCCCTTCCGCCGGGCGGAGCCTTGCGATCTTCGCGTTGAAGTCTCTCAGCTTGGTGACGTAGTGCTCCTTCTTGTCCTCCGCTGCCTTGTCATGCCAGCGCTGGATCGTCGCCCGTTCGCGCGCGGCGTTCTCGTCATAATGCTTCTGCGCCTGCTGGACAGACATCTTGGTCGTGGCGATGCGGGTCCCGGGATCGACGAGGGCGGCCTTCAGTTTCTCGTCCATCGTGCCGTCACCTTCCAGCAGGGGCTTCAGGCTGGGATGGTTGGGCAGGGCGTTGAAGCCGTGGATGCCGGTGGTACGGACCACGATCATGTCGTTGGGATCGTCGCCGAACGTGCCGAAGAGCCCTTCCAGAACAGCCAGCGTACGCGGTCCCTGCTTTTCCCGCGTGTCCGAAAGCGGGATCTTCCTGCCCTTGTCGTCGAGATCGTACTGGCCGTTCGGCTTGAGCTTGTAGTTCGAGGACGTGGCGACCTTGTCGTCGAGCTCGCCAAAGAGCTGCTCGACCGCCTCGACCGTCTTGCCGCCGGTGGCCATCTTCCAGGGTGCGCTATCGACGGTGCCATCGGATTTCGTCTCGACCATCGCATCGACGAAGTCGGCCTCGATCTTGGGTTTGAGCGCTTTCGCCTCGTCACTGTCCGGTTCGAGGTTCAGCGCGGCGAGCACCCGCGGGGTCACGGCGGCCACGTATTTCTCGCGCGAGGTCATTACCTCGCCGCTCGCCACGTCGACAAGCACATGGCGGCCTTGGCTCGAGCTGCCGTCGCCCGACACTTCGTCGAGCTCCGCAGTGGGATCGTACTGCACCCTGAAGCCTTTGCGGACGCCAATCATCACCTTGAAGATGTCGCCGCCGATCTCGCCCTGCTCCTTGCCCAGGGCGGTGGCGATATTGCCCCGGATCGCATCGATCCCCGCCATGTTGCGGTTCTGGATCGTGTTGTACTGCGAGCTGGCGCTGTTGCGTGCAAGCGCCGTGGCCAGCGTGTATTCGAGCGACCGCATGATCGGGTCCTCGCCCTCCGGGATTTCTGTGACCACAGGAGTGGGCAGGCCCGTCGCGGTGCTGAGTTTGCCCTCGCTGGCGATTTGCGCGAACTTCTCCATCGCAACGAGCGGCTGGCCCTCGCGCAGGTTGCGCGACGGCGCGGTCGAGAAACAGGAGCCCACCGGGCCCTGATCGAGTGACTTGAACATTGTCGCCAACACGGCTGTCCGGGCCTGATCGGCGGTGACCGGCCCATCCGTGCCCAGCGCCAGCGCCACGAGAGACTCCGCGCCCCCGCCCTCTTCGGGCTTCTTCATGCCCGCGATGATCTCGGCGGCCTTGGGCTTTCTGAGCTCTTCGATCGTGCGCAGCGTTGTGTCCGTCATCGTCGGCATGGGCGTGTCGAACGCGTCGGGGTGGAACAGCATGTTGCCGATGGCGGCCTTGGCAGCGTCGCTATCGGGCTTGAGCTTGCCGTCTCCGTCGAGCATCGCCCCGGCCACGGCCACGCTGCGCTTCTGGCTCTTGGCGTTGAGCTTGTCGTCCGGGTTCTCCTTGAAGCCGGACTCCTTCAGATGCCCGCCGGTCTCGATGTAGGCGTCAAGCCGGTCGAAATACTCCTTGCCGCAATGCGCGCCCATCTTGACGATCTTCTCGGCGTAGTCGCGCGGATCGACACCATCGGGGAGCGGATTGCCCTCGCCGTCCGCAAAGCCGTTGGCGACCTGATCACCGACGGACGCCAGCGCGGCGGCCACCGCTTCCGGGTGGCGGGATCCTGTCGCCGTCTCCACAGCCATGGCCGTGAGGCGCGGATCCTTCTGGAATCCCTCGATGAACTGCTTGGCAACCGCATCCGCGAACGGGGCGCCCGTATTGGCCGAGAGCGGCCCGGCGACAAGCGCATCGGTGAGCATCTTCGTGCCCAGAAGGCCGCTTTCCTTGTCTTCGGCGTCCTTCAGAGCGGCCTTGGCCTCCTCGACCTGCTTGCGGGCCGCCTCCAACGCCTCGTCGCGCGCTTCCACGGCGGACAAGGGAACGGTCGGCATGGCTTGGGCAAGTTCCAGCGCCCTGTCCGCCTCCTTGGCAGCTGTCTTGGCCGCCTCGACGGCCTCGCCGGCCGTCTTGATGTTCTCGGGCGTCGGACGAGCGCCCCCGGCCTTTCTTGCCATCTCGTCGAACGCGGTGTGGGCTGCGGCAGCGGCCTGCGGGTTCTTGGCGGCGAGCGCCGTCAAACGGTCGATCTGCGGTATGAGCGCCTTGGCCGCGTCGAGCGCGTTCATGCCCGCCTTGAGCTGCGCCATGGTCGGGACCGCATCGGGCAGGGCCGCCGCCACGGCATCGCGCGCCTGCGTGAACTTCGTCGTGTCCCCCTCGGTCGCGCCCGCGGCGAGCCGCAGCCGGCTTGCCTGACCGATAAGCGACTGCCGCTCGTCCTTGAGGCTGAGCTCCAGATCCTTGGCGCGCTGGATCACTCCAGCCATGGCATTGGCCGCTTCGTCGAACTTGCCGTCGTTCTTGAGGTCGATCGCCGGTTTTGTATCCGTGATGATCGCTTGCATGGCCGGGTGCGAGCTTGGAATCCGCTGTGCCAGCGCCTTGAATTCGGCCTCTTTCTCCAGATACGCCTCGTAGGACCCGACTGTCTTCTTGTCCTTCTTCTTGCTGAACAACGACCCCGAGAGATACCTCTCGATAAAGGCTTGCTGCTGCGGCGTGAGCGTATCAAATGACATGAGGATCAACCACTTATCTACGGTTTGCGTGCGCTGGTGCCATTCGGCGGAGAGGGCGCCTCCAGCTTGTGGTGCCGCTGCGGACCATGCAAGCGGTTTGTCCAATGCGGCAAGGCTGCAGATGCGGACCATCCGCTCCCTTGATCGCCCGGCCCTTGCCATTGGGCGGCGATGCGACTACCCCATTCCCACGCGCCCGAGACCGAAGGGTGTGATGGAGTTTTTATGTCTACGATTGCGGTGCGCCGCTAAGGCCCACTCGACTGGGCCGACCTGAACCAGAAGCCTCCCGCGCGACATGCGGGGAACGCTTGCGGCTGGCCTAACTCCACGAGACAGACCCTTGAACATCTCGAAACGTGAGCAACGTGTTCTGCACGTTTTGGCTCAGGGTGGCGCGATCCACTACGAACGCCTCACCAACGGAAAAATCCACGACATTCAGTGCGTCACGCGCGACGGTCTTATCCTGACCGATTGCTCCCTGCCGATCTTCGACAGGCTCAAGAAGCGACACCTGATCAAATCGGTGAACGGTCATCCCTACCGCGTGACGCGGCTGGGCCTGCGGACCGTCGCCGCCCAACACGATAACCGATAGCGAGATCCAACATGGCAGATCCCATCATCACACCCACAACTTCCACCGACATCCCCGCCTTGCAACGTGTGCTGGACGAAACAGGGCTCTTTCCGGGTGAGCTCCTGCCCGATCTTCTCGCCCCCCATTTCGCGGGCGCGAACGCGGACATCTGGCTCACGTCCCAGGCGGACGGCGGGGCCGTCGGACTGTGCTACGTCAGCCCGGAAGAGATGGCAGAAGGCACGTGGAACATGCGCGCCCTCGCCATCCACCCGGATCGCCAGCAGCAAGGGCTCGGAGCGGCGCTGGTGGCCGAGGCGGAGAAGCGGCTGCGCGCGGACGCCCAGCGCATCCTGATCGTCGACACCTCGGGCGTCGAAGCGTTTTCCAGCGCGCGCGCATTCTATGCCCGCATCGGCTATGACGAGGAGGCGCGGGTGCGGGAGTTCTGGGGTCCGGGCGATGACAAGGTGATCTATCGCAAGGCGCTCTGACGACGCCACGGCGGATCACTCCCCCGGCGACCGCCCGGCCAATGCAGGGCGGTGGGCTCCCGGAGCGGTTCCGTGGGCATATCCGGGAACCTTCACCACCGTGATCCGGCCGCCCGATCCAGACGCGCCGGAGAATGGCTGCGCGCGGGATGTATACCCGCGCGTGTGCGACACAGACCTTGTGCCCGCGCCGGTGTCACGGCACACCCCACCTACCGCACAACACAGGAGCGCTCTCATGTCGTCCCCTTCCATCGCTGTCGTCGGCCTTGGCTCCATGGGCTACGGCATGGCGCAATCCTGCCTCGCCGCGGGCCATCCCACCTGGGGCCTCGACGTCAACCCCGAGGCCACGGCACGGTTCGAGGCTGAGGGCGGGCAGGGTGGAAACGTCCCGTGGGATCGGCTTTCCGCGCTCGTGGTTGTCGTTCTGAACGCCTCACAGCTTGAAACCGTGCTCTTTGGCGCGGACGGCGCTGTAGCGAAGCTTTCGGAGGGCGCTGTCGTGGTGGCCTGCCCGACGATCCCGCCAGCCACGGCCCGCGATCTAGAAGCACGCTGCGCCAGCCATGGTGTGCACTACCTCGACGCTCCGATCTCTGGCGGGGCAGCCAAGGCCGCGCGAGGAGCGCTTTCGATCATGGCCTCCGGCACGGTGGACGCGTTCGCCGCCGCACGCCCCGTGCTCGACGCCACCGCGGAAACGGTGTTCGAGCTTGGCGACGCTGCCGGCGCGGGCTCCGCGATGAAGGCCACGAACCAGCTTTTGGCCGGCGTGCATATCGCCGTGATGGGAGAGGCCATCGCCTTTGGGGTCAGTCAGGGCATTCCGCCCGAAACCTTCCTGAAGGTGATCCGCCAATGCGCGGGCTCCTCCTGGATGCTGGAGAACCGCGCGCCGCACGTGGTGGAGGCCGATTACGCCCCGCTCAGCCAGATCAACATCTGGCCGAAGGATCTCGGCATCGTCCGTGAGATCGCCGAGAGTGCGGGGCTGGAGACGCCGATCGCCGAAACCGCCCTCGCGCAGTACCGCAAGGCCGTGGAAATGGGGCTCGGCGGGGTGGACGATGCCGCTGTCACGAAGGTCTACACGCAGCAGGCGGGTCTCTCCCTGCCCGGCGACGACTGAGCGGAGGACGGGCCGATGCGCGTTCTGATCCTCGGCGCGGGCGGTATGATCGGCGCCAAGCTCGCGGCCCGGCTGGTGGCTGACGGGGCGTTGGCGGGCCAGCCGCTTTCGGCGCTGCACCTCGTCGATCTAGCAGCCCCTCCCATTCCGAGCGGGGGCGCGGCCCTCGCGACCGCGGCCGCGCATGACATCGCCGAGGCCGGTACCGCCGACACCCTCGTCGCCTGGAGGCCGGACGTGATCTATCACCTCGCCGCCATCGTCTCCGGCGAGGCGGAGAAGGATTTCGAGAAGGGCTACCGCATCAACCTCGACGCCACGCGCGCCCTTTTTGAAGCAATCCGGGCAGAGCATAGCGTGTCGGGTTACTGCCCGCGCCTGATCTTCACGTCGTCGCTGGCCGTCTATGGTGCTCCGCTGCCCGATCCGATCCCGGACGATCACATGCGCGCCCCCCACACCAGCTACGGCACTCAGAAGGCCATCGCGGAGCTGCTGCTCGATGACTACACCCGGCGCGGCTTCTTCGACGGGATCGGCCTGCGCCTGCCGACTGTCGTGATCCGACCCGGCCTGCCGAATGCCGCCGCCTCGGGATTCTTCTCCGGTATTCTGCGCGAGCCGCTCGCGGGCAAGCCAACCACCCTGCCGGTCGACCCGGACACGAAGCACTGGCTCGCCAGCCCGCGCGCGGCCGTCGGCTTCCTGATCCACGCCGCGGGGCTTCGGAGCGCCGACATCGGCCCGCGCCGCACCTTCACCATGCCCGGCGTGGAATGCACGGTCGCCCAGCAGATCGAGGCGCTGGAACGCGCCGCCGGACCAGGGGCAACGGCCCTCATAGACCACGCGCACAACCCCGAGATTGCCCGCATCATCGGGAGCTGGCCACGCGCCTTCACCTGCGACACGGCCACGGCACTCGGCTTTCAGGCCGAAGCAACGCCGGACGATCTCATCCGCGTCTACCTCGAGGATGACGCGCCCCGGGAGAGCGGCGCATGACCGTCCTGGGATGCATTGCCGATGACTTCACCGGCGCGACCGACCTTGCGGGCCTGCTTGCCCGCTCCGGCGCCCGTGTCTCGCTGCGGATGGGCGTGCCCGACGCACCACCCGGCGACACCGCGCCCTTCGAGGTGATCGCCCTGAAGTGCCGCACCTCCCCCGTCGGGGCGGCGGTCGAGGAGTGCCGCGCCGCGCTGCGATGGCTGCAAGAGGCGGGCGCCGAGCGCTTTTTCTGGAAGTATTGCTCCACGTTCGATTCCACGCCGGAGGGCAATATCGGCCCCGTGGCCGAAGCCCTGATGGCCGATCTCGGGGCGCGCCAGACGATCTACTGCCCCGCCTTTCCGGAAAACGGGCGCTCGATCTACATGGGCAACCTCTTTGTGGGTCAGCAGCCGCTCGCCGAAAGCCCGATGAAGGATCACCCACTGACCCCGATGCGCGACAGCAACCTGATGCGCCTCCTTGCGCCCCAGGTGGCGGGCGATGTCGGTCTGATCGACCGGCTGACCGTTGCCGAGGGGCCCGATGCCGTGCGTGCCGCGCGCGCCGCGTCCGGGGCTGCGCATCTCGTCGTCGACGCCGTGGCAGACGCCGATCTGCATGTCATCGCCGAAGCCTGTCGCGACCTCGCGCTGCTCACCGGCGGCAGTGCCCTGGCAATGCCGCTCCCCGCGCTCTACCGCGCCGATGGTACGTGGGATGGCAGCGGCGCAGAGCGGGCCGCGCTCGCTCCGCCGCCCGGCGCCGTGATCCTCTCGGGCAGTTGCTCGGCCATGACCTGTGCGCAGGTGGCCGCGTATGCGCCCGGCGCGCCGCATCTCCGACTCGATCCCCTCACGCTCGCGGCCAACGGGCCCGGCGCGGCGCTGGACTGGCTCGCGGCCCAGCCGCCCGAACGCACGCCCATGCTCTACGCCTCCGCCGACCCCGCAGACGTCAAGGCCGCACAGGCCGCGCTCGGCACCGCCCGCGCCGGGGCCCTTGCGGAGGAGGCACTTGCCACGCTGGCTCTCGCCGCGCGGGATCAGGGCCGGCACCGGTTCGTCGTCGCAGGCGGCGAAACCTCGGGCGCCGTGACCAAGGCACTTGGCGTCACGCGCCTTGAGATCGGCCCCGAGATCGCGCCCGGCGTGCCCTGGACGACAACCAACAGCAACGGCATCCCTCTCGCCCTGGCGCTGAAATCCGGCAATTTCGGCGCCGAGACGTTCTTCAGCGACGCCCTTGCCCTACTGGAGGCCCCATGACCGAAGCTCAATTGCGCGAGCAGATCTGCCTTCTGGCAAAGTCCATGTTCGACAGGGGGCTCACGGGTGGCAGCACCGGCAATATCTCCGCCCGGACGGAGGATGGCGGCCTCCTCGTGTCACCGACCGGGACAAGCTTCGGCCGCCTCGACCCCGCCCGCCTCAGCCGGTTCGACGCGGTCGGCATCCAGATCGACGGCGACAAGCCCACAAAAGAGATGCCGCTCCACACCGCGTTCTACGAGACCCGGTCCAACGCGGGGGCCGTGGTGCACCTGCATTCCTGCCATTCCGTGGCGTGGTCGATGATGCCCGATGCGGATGAGGACAACTTCCTGCCGCCGCTCACACCCTACGCGCTGATGAAGCTGGGCAAGGTGAAGCTGCTGCCGTTCTTCCTGCCCGGCGATCCTGCGATGGGTGAAGCCGTGAGGGGGCTCGCGGGCAAGCGCTCGGCCGTGATGCTCGCCAATCACGGGCCGGTGGTGGCGGGCAAGGATGTCGAGGCCGCGTGCAATGCCATCGAGGAGCTCGAGGATACCGCACGCCTCGCGATCCTCATGCGCGGCTACAATCCCCGCCAGCTCACACCAGAGCAGGTGCAAAAGGTCGTCACGAAGTTCAATGTGGAGTGGGATACGTGAAGTTCTCTGCAAGTCTCGGCTATCTCTGGGCCGATCTGCCGCTGCCAGACGCGATCCGCGCCGCACATCGCGCGGGCTTTGACGCGGTTGAGTGCCACTGGCCCTATGCCGTCGCGCCCGACGCGGTGGTCGATGCCTTGCAGGAGACCGGGCTTCCGATGCTCGGCCTGAACACCTCGCGCGGGGATGTCGGCGCGGGCGAAAACGGCCTTTGCGCCTTGCCCGGCCGAGAGGCCGAAGCCCGCGGCGCCATCGACGAGGCCGTCGCCTATGCCGCCGCGATCGGCGCGCAGAACGTGCACGTCATGGCAGGGTTCGCAGAGGGGCCCGACGCCGAGCGCACCTTCGTCTCCAATCTGCGCTACGCGGTCGAGAAAGCCGCGCCACACGGCATTGGCATTCTGATCGAGCCGCTCAACGGCTACGACGCGCCGGGCTACTTTCTCAATGGCACCGAGCAAGCCATCGCGATCCTCGACGCTGTTGGCGATGCGCGCGCGCGCCTGATGTTCGATTGCTACCACGTGCAGCTCCTCGAAGGAGATCTGACCCACCGCCTGCAACGGCTCTTGCCGCGGATCGGCCATATCCAATTCGCCGCCGTTCCGGATCGCGGCGCACCGGATCACGGCGAGATCCACTACCCCCACATTTTCGAGACACTCGGCGCGTTGAACTACACCAAACCCCTGGGCGCGGAGTACAAACCGGGGCGCGACGCGGACGCGACCCTCGGCTGGCTGACCGAGTGGAGGAAGCGCGCTCCCTGAGGCCACAAGCGGCCCGCAAGGCCGCACCTTGCGCCGCTCCGGTGGAGCAAACCCGGATAGATCGGCTCGCTCGTGGTGCCGGGACCGCCGCAACCGTAGCGCGAAAATCCTTTGTGCGTGGCGCGATTGGCCTTACCCTTGGCGATGTAAGTCCATGATGCGCCAATTCGGGAGCTTCCGGCCATGCTGACACCCACGCAACGAAAGTTCATCAAGCTCTCGATGGGGATCGACGCGCCCTTGCCGGATGAAGCAGCGAGCGCCGCGCCAATGGGTGACGTGCAGAAGATCTGGAACGCCAGCAAGGAAAGCACCGACAAGGCGATCGGCGCATTGCAAGGCAAGCTCAAGGGGCTCGGACATCCCGCGCTGAACCGGATCGCGGAGTTCGGCCTCAACGGCATCACCGACGGAAACCAGGTCGGCATGATGAAGGCGCTCGCGGAGTTCAACGCCAGTACCGGGGAGGCCCGTCAGACCGCGGCCCGCAACCTCGAGCAGCAGGCAGCGGCCTACCAGAGCTTTCTCAACAGCAACGTTATGATCGAGCTGGTGGAAGGAAACCCCTTCGGCATCGAAGTCGACATCAAGGGGCCGATGGGCGCCGCCCTCGCGAAGATCAAGGCCGTCGCGCAGGCGGCCTGACCGACTCAGGCGGGTGGGTTGGCGCCCTCTTCGTCATCTTCGTCATCTTCCTCGTCGTCATCGTCGTCATCGTCTTCGTCATCCTCGTCGTCGAGGGTATCGGCGAGGATCGTCTCCCATTCCTCGGCATCCATCTGCACGATCTCGAACATCGTTGCCTCGCCGCCGCGATTGGCGGGCGTTTCGGGCCAGAGCCGCTCGAAGGCATAGGTGAAGAGACGCACCAGCTCGTTCTCGTCGAACGGGTAGCCTTGCCCGGCGAAACGCTCGATACCCGCCTCTTGCGGTTGTGCAAGCAGGGTGGCGAGCGCGATTTTCAGCCAGCTCTTCGTGCGGTTCGCGGCAGCCATCTCGCCCATCTGATCGATCTCCGCATCGAACGCCGACAGATCTGACAGGGGGTCTTCAAGGTTGGCAGCGCGGCCCATCGTAATGTTGCGCAGGTACGACCTGACCATGGATTCACTGATGCGCATCCGGTTCGCTTCCTAGGTTGTGTGCGTGTTGGTGTCGGGGTCCCAGTCTTCGCAGTACGGGAAGTGCTGCATGACCATCCATTGCCCTTTCAGATCCGGCGGCATGGTATCGCCGTTCGCAGCCTTGTAGCGCTCGATGTAATCCCTCTTGTCCTTTACCTCACCGTTCGCATCCGGAGGTGTGAATTCGAACTGGATCAATGTGAAGGACTTCGTGATACCCTCCGTCTCGCGGAAGGTCTCGTAGCACCCGTTGCTGCCGATCCCACCGTCGGCTGTCGCCTGAACGGCGGGCTTGCGCCCCAGGAACGCCTTGTCGATCGGCTTTCCGTGATCGACGATCTGTTTGTATTCAAACACCTTCGTGCTGACCGGAAGGCCCGGTGGCGAGCCTGTTGGCTCTACAAGGAGGTCCTTGCCATCAACGCCGGTCGTGCGCGCCAACTCCATCGCACGCTCGCGTGATGCCAGCCAATCCTCGGGCGACTCGAAGGCGGAGGACATGTTCGTCGGGCTGGTCACCTTGTCAGGGGCGACCCCGGTCAAGAGCCGATGCTTGAGCTCGTCGTCCTTGACGTCCGGCCCATGTCGCGCGATCGAGTGCCCCGCCCTGGGGTTGATCGCTGCATCGCCAGCCTCCAGCGCGGTGCTGCACGCACGGGAGGCCGCGCCGAGACCCTTTACGATCCCTTCGAAGTCCGCCTGGGCCTCTTTGAATTCGAGCTTCACGGCCTTGGCATCCGCCGTGGCCATGCGCGTATCAAACGCCCCGGCGTCCGAATCCGAGAGCACCTTGGGCTTGAGCGAGGGATCCTTGGCTACAACGCTCTTGAGCGCGGCAAGGACGCTCCTGGCCTGCATGCGCGCTGCTGCGTAGGGTTTGACCCTGCCCAGGAGCGCTTCCAGCGCCTCCAGCTCTCGCGTGGCCTCGAAGAACTTGCCGTCCTTCTCGGCAAGGTCCTTGGCCTTCGTGCTTTGCAAAGTGACAGCGTCGATGGGCTCCTTCACCTGCATCAGCGACCGGGTTTGGTCCAAGAGCTTGCTGACACGCTTTTCGTAACCAACGTAGATCCGGAAATCGGTCAGAAGCCCCGCGATGCCGTCCTTGGCCAACTCCTTGCCAAGGCGATCGCGGGCCTCGCTCGTCTTGAGGCCGGGGTCGATCAGCGCGCGCGCCTCCGCCCGCGCCTTGGCCAGGAGCGGAGGATATGTGGTATCCCCAAGAGAGGTGAACGAGGCTTCAAGCTTCTCGACCTCGGCGTTCAGCGCGAAGTACTCCTCCAAAATGGCGTATTCCGCGAGGACACTGGGGACCTTCAGCCTCGCATCATCGTACTTTCCAGCTGTGCAGTCCGCCTGGATCGGGCCGAGGTACTTTGCGCCCAGAGCCGGATCGGGAAAGCGGGCGCGCTGTTCCCTGACAGCCCCGTAGGCCGCGGCAAGGCCCTTGGCCTTGTCGATCTCATCCTTCAGGTCAGTGAGCGCGGTGCGCGCGGCCCCCGTATTGCCGCCCTTGCTGCCCCTGACCATCTTGCGGACCTTCTTGGTCTCGGACGTGAAGTAATCGACCATCTCCAGGCTGAGCAGTTTCTTGAGTTCTCCCACTTCGTCTGCAAGAGCGGACATATCCATCACGCAATCGACCTTGTCGATCTTGTCCGGCGCGAAGCTGAGGGCCGCTATTGCGACGTCGATATCAGGGCTGGGTTTGGCGAGTTCGAGATCCATGGCATCGAACGCCGCCTTGATGAAGTCAACATCCTTCGATTTCGACTTTCGTTGAGAGGCATAGCGCTTGATCTTGTCCACCAGCGGCTCGAGCTTGTCGATCCGGGCGATGAGATCCCTGAGCCGCTTGATCGCCTCGTTGAAATCGCCTGTACCAGCGGGTTTCTTGGCCTCCGTGAAATCTGTCTTCAGGGTGTCGCTCGTATTGAAGCCGGTGTCGATCACACGCTCCATGCGCTTGATGTGGTTGGCCTTGAAGTCGCTGAGTTCGGCGGCGTAGGCGGCGGCCTCCTTCATCTTGCCGGAATCGACATTGGCGCCTTTCGTGAACTTGGCGAGTGCCGCCTCGGCCGCGCCGAAGTCGCCCTTGCCCGCTGCGGCGACGGCTTCGTCGAGCAGCTGATGGTAGAGTTTCTTCAGCGCGTCCCGGTCGGCCGCCGCAGAGCCGAAATAGGCGTAGGGCTGCGTGTCTGCACGCCACTTGTCGAGCTTGGTATTGAAGTCGGCTGCCGCTTTCAGCGATGCGACAGCGTCCTTCGCCTTCTGCTCGGCGGCCTGGTACTCCTTGGCCGATGTTGCGCTCTTGAGGGCTGTGGCCGCATCCTCCAAACCGTTGAGTATCAGTTTGAAATTGATGGGGGGAAGCGCGCCTGCGCGTGCCTTGAAGTCCGCCCGCGCCACGGCCAGCGCCTCGCGCGCCGCTTTCTCGTGGACGGCCAGCGCGTTGGCTTCGGTCAGGGTCTTTACGTGGGCATCGACCGGCGCGTCGAGGCCATCGAGCGCGATGGTCGTGTCCGCCTTATCGATCTGGGCCAGCAGATCCTTCTTTTCCGAGTTGAGCGCGCGCATCTGCTGCGGTGTCAGCGACGGGCCGAGCTTTGCGCCCAGCACCTTGGCCCTAAGTCCCGCCTGGCGCTTGATGCGCGTGTCGACCGCAGCGCTCAGCCCGACGGCAGCCGACTCCACTTTTGCGACGTGTTCTGCGGCGGGCTTGACCTCGTCGTTCGACTTGATTGCCAGGATGGCCACCCGAAGCTTGCCTATCACGGTTTCGATCGGCAATTTCTCGGTGGCAGTTGCCTCCGGATGCAGCGCAATGGCGTTGAGCCGGGCCGTCAGGGCTTGCGCCGCTGCCGCGTAGGGCTCTGCACCGTGCAACTCGGGCGGGTTCGCGGTGTACTCCGACAGATCCCAGCCACGGGCGGAGAAGACCTTCATCACCCACTCAAGCTCCACCGCCGAGAATATGTGACCCGACACAGGCAGTCACCTTCTGCTGATCTGGACGCGCGGCGCGACATGCGATCCCGCGCAACACCCACCATAGGCACGGTCTGGCCCACCCGTCCAGAGCGAGTCGACGTTGGGTCACTTCGCGTCAGGACGGCTGCTCGGGTGCGCACTTCTGCGGCCTGACGGAGGAAACATGGCGCGCGCCTGCAGGTATTTTTGCCAAGATGAAGGGGCAGGATGCGCGTGGGCGAGGCGGTGGCGCTGCTGGCGAGGCCGGGCGCGATGCGAGGCAGTGTAGCGGGATCAGTCGTGGTGTGGAGCATCGGGGCAAGGCATCCTTGTTCGCCCAGTGGGCTTGTCGCGGCGCATGAGGTGCGTCAGGCTCGTGGGATGAGCATTCGCGCCGGGATTTGCCGCCGGTGACCGCGCCCGCAAGCGACGCGTGTCCCGAGTTCAGCGCCGCCTCCGAACGCCTTGTGCGGCAGGCCTTGATCGACGTTGCGCTGGGCCGGGCCGAAGCGGACGTTCTGCTGCGGCCCGGGCGGCTTCTCGACATGGGCACGGCGACATGGATCGACGCGCCGGAGATCGCGATTGCGCGGGGGCGCATCGCCTTTGTCGGCCCTGTCGGGTCGTTTCCCGGAAGGGCCCGGGACATCATCGCACGGCCCGGGCTAAGCGCCGTTCCCGGGTTCGGCGAAGTGCACAAGCACATCGAGTCGAGCCACGTGACGCCCGAGTTCGAGGCCGCGCTGGTGATGCCGCGTGGCACCACGTGGACGTGCGAGGCGAGCCACGAGTTCTCGAATGTCGTGCCTGCGCGCACGACCGATTTCTGGCTTGCACCGCGTTTGGCCGGGTCTCCCTTCAAGATCTTTCCGCTGCCGGGCTCGGCCGTGCCGCCGACGGCGTGGGAGCATGGCGCCCATCTCGACGGAGCGGATATGGCGCGGTTTCTGCGCGATCCGGCCGTGGTCGGGCTCGACGAGGTGATGGATTGGCCCGCGCTGATTGATTCCGCGAACCCCGCGCATGCCCGGCTCTGGTCGATGATCGAGGCCACCTGGGCCGCGCGTGGTGTGGTTGAAGGCCATGGGGCCGGGCTGCGGGACCTGCCGTCGATCAACGCTTATGCGGCCGCTGGGCTGGCGTCGGATCACGAGGCGTGGACCGCGGAGGAAGCGTGGGACAAGCTGAGGCGCGGGCTGTTCCTCGAGATCCGGCTGCACACCTTGCCGGAAATTGTCACGGGTCTGCTGGAGCGGGGTCTGACTGACTGGAGCCAGGTTGCATTGACGACAGACGATCGCTCGGCCTCCGAGACCTTGCGGGAGGGCGGGACGGACAGGAACGTCCGCGCAGCGATTGCCGCGGGCCTGGCTCCCGAGACAGCGATGCAGCTCGTCACCCTCAATCCGGCACGGCACATGCGGCTGCAGCATCTTGTCGGCCTCGCGGCACCCGGGCGCTGTGCCGATTTCGTTTTGTTGTCCGACGTGCCGGGGCTCGCGATCGAGGAGGTCTGGGCGGATGGCGAGCCCGTCGTGCGGGACGGGGCCTATCTGCCGGACCCTGTACGGATCGACTGGCCGGATTGGGCAACGGACACGATCCGCATCGGGCGGACCCTCGAGGCGGACGATTTCGCGATCGCGGCCCCGGGCGAGCGGGTGATGGCGGCGGTGCTCCGGCCCTTTCACTGGAGCGACGAGTTCCTGACGGAGGAGTTGGGCGTCGCCGATGGGGTGGTATTGCGTGCACCCGAGCGCTGCATCACCAAGTTCGCGATTGTCGACCGCTTTTCGGGGCAAGGCGCTGTTTCCAAGATGTTCTGGCGCGGGTGCGGGCCGCAGGATGAAGACACCGCGCTCGCCTGCTCGATGGGGCACGACAAGCACAATGTCTGGTGCGTGGGCTCCTCGGATGCTGCCATGGCGCAGGCGGTGAATGCGCTGACCGAGAGCGGGGGCGGCTGGATGCTTGTCCACCGTGGCGCGGTCACGGCGCGGGTACGCTACGAGGTGGCCGGGTTGATGACAGCCCGTCCGGCGGAGGCGCTCGATGCGGAGATGCAGGCGCTCTACGACGCAGCGGCGCGTGTGACGTGGATGTACGAGCCGAGCTTCCACCCGCGTTGGGGGCCCGGCTTTCCGGAGCGGCTGGCCTTCGCCACGCTGACCTGTGCGCCGTGGCGATGGCAACTGGTCGCGCCGTCGGACCATGCACCTGAGGGGCTCGTCAACGTTGCGACCGGGCAGACGCATCCGGTGGTCTGGGCGATCTGAGGAGCACCTCTTCGGGAGCGTTCGGGAGGGTGACGGGCGGGGGCGCGGCTGTCCTGTCAGCGGGTGTCGGACGCAACGGGTCTGCGCCTCGGCGCAACCTTGACGGCGGCCCGCGCAGAAGGGATCGGCACCCTCACTCCAGCGCCTGCCAGCGACCGGCAACACGCTCCAGAAGCGGCGTTTCGATGGCGAAGGCGAACGGCGTTCCGGGCGCGAGCTCGCTCCGGATCGCAGCGCCGGCGGTACCCTGGGCCATGCAGCACGCCAGCGCGACGGGGGACGGCCCGACGTTCTTCATCAGCCGCAGCGCCGCGCCGATCGACGCGCCGGAGCTGACCACATCGTCGACCAGCAGCACGCGCGCATTGGCGAGCCACGGGACCACGCGCGGATCGATCCACAGCCGCTTCCGAGCCCCGGGGGAGGTGATGGAGGCGAGCGGCTCGGACAGTGCGTCGTCATACCAGAACTTGCGCGACGTCCCGAGCGCGACGTACCGGGTATGGCCAAGTCGCCGCGCCAACCCCTCGGCCACAGGGAGCCCGAGCGTCGGCAGGCCGACGACGATATCGGCTTCCACGCCGAGCGCGTCGAGGCGATCCACCACCGCGTCGAGCAGGGCATCGAGCACCGCAAAAGATGCCTGCGTGACGATCAGGGAGGCGATCCCGCGCCCCGGCGTTCCGGGAAGCTCCCGGATCGGCTGGCGCAAGCCGCGCCCGCCGGGCAGCGCGGTGAGCCATGTGCCATCGCCCTGGTCACCCGGGGAAAAGGGCGGTTCGAGCAGCGCTTGCCAGACCTCAGTACTTGCCATTCCAGCCCTTCCGCGCAACGCTTGGCACATGCTCGATGCCACACGTCTGACCGATCTCGTGGAGCTGCGCCACCGGCTGCATGCCAACCCGGAGCTTGGGTTCGAAGAGCGCGAGACAGCTGCCATTGTCGCGGATCGCCTGCACGCCTCCGGGTGGGAGGTGGTGACCGGTATCGGCGGGACGGGCGTTGTTGGCACGCTGCGCCGTGGGGCCGGTCCGGCGATCCTGCTGCGCGCAGATATGGACGCGCTTGCGATGCCCGAAGTCGCAACACCGGCCTATGCGTCCCGGCACCCGGGCCGGATGCACGCCTGCGGGCATGATGGCCATATGGTGATGCTGCTCGGAGCGGCAGAGGTTCTGGGCCGGTCGCCCGGCTTTACGGGGACTGTCCACGCTGTCTTCCAGCCCGCCGAGGAGGGGCGCGGCGGCGCGAAGGCGATGATCGAAGACGGCCTTCTGGAGCGATTTCCTGCGGAGATGGCCTTTGGCCTGCATAACATGCCGGGCCTTGCGACCGATGAGATCGCCGTGGCGGAGGGGCCGCAGCTGGCGTCGTCCGACAGCTGGTTCTGCACCTTTGAGGGCAGTGGCACGCACGGCGCCAAGCCGCATCTGGGGCGCGATCCGATCACCGCGGCGGCGACGTTCCTCAGCCAGATGCAGAGCATCCCCGGCCGCGAAATCGACCCGTTGCAGCCTGCGGTTCTGAGCGCCTGCGCCCTGGACGCCGGGGATTTCGATGCGCTTAACGTGATCCCCGAAACCGCGCGCATCGGTGGCACGGCCCGCGCCTACAGCCCGCAGGTGCGGACCCAGCTTGAAACAGCGCTGGGCCGCCTCGCCGGAGGCATCGCCACGGCCCACGGGCTGGAGGCGAGCTATCGATTTGTCCGCCGTATCCCACCCGTGGTGAACGATCCCGGCGCGGTGGCGATCGGCCGGGCCGCGGCCGCACGGGTCGGGCGGATGCGCCCGACCTTCCCGCCTTCGACCGCGGGCGACGACTTCGCCGAGTTCTCCGAGCGCATGCCCGGCTGCTATGCTTGGATCGGCAACGGCCCCGCCATCGACGGAGCGCTGCACCACAACGGGCGCTATGACTTCGCGGATGCCGCGATCCCCGTGGGCGTGGCCTATTGGGTCGAACTGGTGCGGGAAGCCCTGCCCGACGCGGCCCGCGCCTAGCCTGCATACCCGCCTCGCCTTGCGCCTCAAGCGAGACCCTGGGCGAGGAACCGGCGCGCGGCCTCCGCGTCGATCCCCATCGCGACCTTGATGCTGTGTCGACCCTCGACGACAACGCCAGGGCGCTCGCCTGTATCGATGGACAGCTTGCGCTCCTCGATATCGAAGAGCTCCGGCATCACGGCAAAAAGAGGCACGCAAGGATCGTGGAGCGGCCGGGTCAGAACGCCGTCCGTCGAGGCGAAATAGGCGCCGATCAGATCCCCGGCCATCTGGCCCCGCTTGCCATCTAGATCGGCGGCCCACTGCGCCGTGGCTCGCAACTTGCGGGTGCAATCCAGCGGGATGATCGTGAGGTCGAGCTCCAGCTCGCTGACCGCCTTGAACACCACCGCCGCCGCCTCGGGATCGTGGCCGAAGTTGAACTCCGCGCGCGCGCCGTCCTCACCGACCGGCACGTTGCCCGGGACCTCGATCGCGCCCCCCATGGCGATCACCCGCCCGAGGCGCTGCGCCGCCTTGGGCGCTTCGGATATCAGCATCGCGAGGTTGGTCATCGGCCCGAGCATCAGCAGATCGAGCGTGTTCGGCTCGCTTCGCTCAAGCAGCTTGGCGAGCGCCTTGACCGCCGGCATCGACCAGACGGACACATTCGCCGTGGGAAGCTTCACGCCCCCGAGCCCACACCGGCCATGCACGCGCACCTCGGCCTTGGGCGCCCGCACAAGCGGACGGCCCGCGCCGGCATACACGCAGGGCCGGTGGCCCGCGAAAGCTAGCAGGTTGAGCGCGTTTTGGGTCACTGTGCCGAGCTTGACGTTGCCCGCAACGGTGGTGACCGCTCGGATATCCAGCGCGTCGGACCCACAGGCCCACAGGATCGCGATGGCATCGTCGATGCCCGGGTCGGTGTCGATCACCACCTTTCTGCGCCGCCACTCCGTCATGGCGCGGGCAGCCCCACAAGCGCGCCGAAACCCGCCGCTACCTGACGGCTGTCAGACAGGATCCGCGCGGGCTCCAGCGTCGTTGTCTCACGGTCGCGCATCAGCCAGCGGCCCTCGACCATCACGTCGCGCACATCCTGCGGACCACAGGCGAAGACGAGCGCGGCATAGACATCCCACACCGGCTGAACGCGCGGATCGTCCAGCGAAATGCGGATCAGATCGGCCCGCTTGCCGGCTTCGAGGCTTCCGATCCTGTCGTCCATTCCGAGCACCTGAGCTCCCTCCAGTGTCGCCATCCGCACGACATCGCGGGCGGGCATGGGCTGACGCGACGCGCCCAGCAACTTCCCAAACATAGAGACCGGGCCAAATTGAGCAAAGAGATCTAGCGTATTGCCGCTCATCGGGCCGTCTGTCGCGATGCCCACCGGAATACCCGCCGCGCGCATCGTCTCGACCGGCGCAATACCACGCCCCGCCTTGGCATTGGAGCGCGCGTTATGCGCAACCCGCACGCCACGCTCGGCCATCAGGGCGATCTCATCGGGTTCGACATAGAGGCAATGCGCCGCCACCAGACCGTCCCGCAGCAATCCGGCTTCCTCGACGACAGCGACAGGCCGCATACCGTGGGTTTTCTCGGCCCAATCGAGCTCCGAGCGCATCTCGGCCATGTGAAGCTGGACGACCGCGCCGGGATGGTCCTCTGCCCATTGCGCAACCCTCGCCATGACGGCAACCCCCGTGGAATAGGGAGCATGCGGCGCGATAGAGGGGGTAACGAGCGGATGCCCGGCAAATTCGTCCACGAGCGCGTCGCACAGCGCAAAGCCCTCATCCATGTCGCGATGATCCGGCGGATCGAAATCGGCGAGCGTCTGGCCCACCACGCCGCGCATCCCGGCTTCAGCGAGCACACGTCCGATCTCGGCCTCGAAATAGTACATGTCCGCGACACAGGTCACTCCGCCACGGATCATCTCCAACGCCGCATGCCGGGCCCCGATCGCGACAACCTCAGGCGTCACAGCCTGCCGCTCGAGGGGCAGCACATAGCGAAAGAGCCGGTCGTCGACATCCTCGCCAAGACCGCGAAAGAGGGTCATGGGCATGTGGCAATGCGGATTGACGAAGCCGGGCATCACAAGGTCGCCGCCGCAGTCGATCACCTCGCCACTCTCGCCGGGTGCAGGCGGTGGAGGCTCGCCCGGGCCCAGCGCGTCAATGACGCCACCGTCAATCCGCACCCATCCGCGCGCATGCTCGGTGCAGTCGCGATCCATCGTGAGCAGACGCGCATTGGCCAGTGTGATCATGACGCGCTCAGCAAGGCGCAATGCTCAGGCACGGGGATCAGGACAGCGCGCGTCCCCGGCTCCATCGGCTGCGAGAGCGGACCGTTGGCGACAAGCTCTCCGGCGCCTGTCTCGCAGCGGTATTGGTAAGCCCGCCCGAGGTAGGTCCGCAGGCCCAAGGTCGCGGGTAGCCCCTCGCCCGCCGGCGCAACGCGCAATCCTTCGGGACGGGCCGCAAACAGAAAGTCACGGGACGGCACTGAAAAATGCGCCTTGTCGAACTCGAACGCCGCACCCCCTCGCATTTCCGCCCGGACAGCATCCCCCGCCTCGGCGACGACGCGCATCGGGATGCGATTCTCAAAACCCACGAAGTCGGCGACGAAGGGCGTCGCTGGCCGGGCGTAAAGGACCTCCGGCGTATCGAGCTGCTCGATCTTGCCCGCCCGCATGATCGCAACGCGATCCGAGATCGAGAACGCCTCTTCCTGATCGTGGGTCACGTAGAGCGCCGTGGTCCCATTGGCCCGCTGCAGGCGGCGGATCTCCACCCGCATCTCCACCCGCAACTTGGCGTCGAGGTTCGAGAGCGGCTCGTCGAACATGAGGAGCGGCGGCGCGATGACCAGCGCACGCGCCAGTGCCACACGCTGACGCTGCCCGCCGCTGAGGGCAGCAGGGCGACGGTCGGCCAGCTCCGACAGCCCAACCCGTGCAAGCATCGCATCGGCCGTGCGCCGCCGTTCCGCTGCGCCGATGCCCCGCTGCTTCAGACCGAAGGCCACGTTGTCGCGCACATTGACATGCGGAAAGAGCGCGTATGTCTGAAAGACGAGCCCGATCTCGCGCTTGTGGGCGGGCAGCTGGGTGATCTCGCGGTCGCCGAGGGAAATCCGCCCCGAGGTCGGCGGCAGGAAGCCAGCCACGGCACGCAGCGTTGTCGTCTTGCCGCAGCCGGACGCGCCAAGAAGCGAGACAAGCTCGCCCTCGCCAACCTGCAGGGACAGATCCTCCAGCACCTTCGTGGCGCCGTAGTGGGCCGTAAGACCTTCGATCGTGAGCGAAACCGTCATCGCGTCAGAAAGCTCAGGCCGAGGGTCCACTCGACGATGGCCATCACGCCGACAGTGACGAGCATCAGGACAACCGAGACCGCGGCAATGGTCGGATCGAAGAACTGCTCCATATGCGCCAGAAGCTGGATCGGAAGGGTCGACACGCCCGGCCCGGTCAGAAAAAGCGAGACGGATACGTCGTTGATCGACGTGATGAAGGCGAGGATGAAAGCCGCGATCACACCTGCGCGGACGTTCGGCAACACGACCGTCAGCACCGCGCGCCAGCGTGGGCACCCGAGGGATACCGCCGCCTCTTCGACCGAGAAATCAAACGACGCGAGCGAGGCAGACACCACGCGCACGCAATAGGGCAGCACCAAAAGCGCATGTCCGGCAACGAGGGTGGTGGTGACAGGCCAACCCTGCCCGGCCGTGAAGCTCTTCATGATGGAAAAGCCCAGAACAAGCTCCGGCACGAGGATGGGCAGGATGAACACTGTCGACAGAAAGGGCGGCAACACCACCCCATAGCGCGCGAGGGCATAAGCCGCGGGAATGCCCACCACGAGAGCGAGGCCCGTGCCGCTCACCGCAAGGCTGAGCGAGGTCATGGCCGTGCTGCGAAAGGCGGAGATCTCCCAGATGTTGGCGTACCATTCGAAGGTGATGCCACGGGGCGGGAAGGTCAGAAACGTCGTGTCCGAGACCGACGCACCCAGAATGATGATCAGCGGCCCGAGGAGGAAAAGAAACACCAACACGGCGAATGCGATCAACCACGGAGACAGGCGCACCCCACTCATGTCGCGCGCTCCGCGTGCCAAGAGCCCCCGAATTTTCGCCGAAAATTCGCCCTCGTTGCTCCGCTTCGATCCGGCCCGACGTTGGAATACATGGCAATCGCCGCACTGGGGCCGGGTGCGAACGCCTGCTGGTTCGAGGCTCTAGACCGCATCGGGATTCAGCCTTCGTGCGACGCGACTCATGGCGATCACGATGGCAATGGTCACAACCACCATGATCACCGCGATGGTCGAGGCACCGACCCAGTCGAATGTGACCATCGCCCGCTGGTGCAGGAACGTCCCCATCATCATCTGTTGCTCTCCACCCAGGAGTTGCGGCGTTGCGTAGGAGGTGAAGGAACCCGTGAACACCAGCACTGCGCCCACGATGATCCCGGGCACCGCGAGCGGAAACACCACCTGCCAGAACGTGGCCGTCGGCGTCGCCCCCAGCGACGCCGACGCCTGAAGAAGATCGTCCGGGATCCCTTCCAGCACGCCGACACAGGTCAGCACCATGAGAGGCACGAAGAGATAGACCATCGCCACGATCACGGCACCTTGCGTGTAGAGCATCGTCAACGGCTCGGTCAGCACGCCGGTCCACACAAGGAAATCGTTCACGATGCCGTTCTTGCCTAGGATCACCAGCCACGCGAAGGACCGCACCACCACTCCGGTCAGCAACGGAAACACCGCTGCAATGATCAGGAGCGAGCGGATGCGCCCTGGCGCGCGGCTCACGACATAGGCCGTGATGAACCCGATGATCACCGAAAAGAACGTCGTGATCAGGGCGACCTCTGTCGTTCGCCACAACACGGCCCGGCGGAAGCGGCTGCCGAAGAACGCCTCGTAGGTCGAAAAGATCCCCCCCGGCTGGGTGAAGGTGGTCGAGAACGTGTCGAGCACCGGCCAGCCCAAGAACAGCGCCACCCCCGCCGTCGCCGGGCCCGCCAGCAGCCAGCCGAGGGTGCGCGGCCGCATCTCCTAGAGCCCGAAGACCTCCGCCCACCGGTCGATCCAGTCAGGCTTGGCGGCGTTCATCTTGGCATAGTCGATCCGGTTGAGCTTGCCGATGGCCTCGGCGCCGTAAGTCCAGGGCGCGGCCTCTTCCTCTGACAGCTCCACCTCCGTGTTCACCGGCGCATCCACCCCTTGCTGGGCCTGGATCGTCTGAACCTCGGTCGAGAGCATGAAATCGATGAACTGGTGTGCCAGGTCCACGTTCTCAGAGCCCACGGGGATGTTTATCGTGTTGAGCGTCGCGATATCCCCGTCTGTCAGATCAGCCCAAACCATCGTCGGCACCGCATCGCGGAGCGACCGCATGGCGAAGTCCTGCGCCACCGACACCGACGCTTCCCCGGTGGAGATGAGGTTAATCATCTCGGACCCGGTGTTGTACGTCTTCACCACGTTGGGCTTCAGCGCGTCGATCTTGGCGAAAGCGTCATCGGTGGCCTCGAAGGGATCGATCCCCTCCACCGCTGCCGCGCGCACCACCATCATCGGGCCGGCGGTCGTGGTGATGCCCGGTACGGCGATCTCGCCGGCCAGATCGTCGCGCCAGAGATCGGCCCAGGACGTGATCGGCTCCACGTTGGCGCTGTCATAAACTATACCCGCGCGGCCCACCGTGTAGGCCGGGCCGAACTCGCCCTGCGGAGCCTGCGCCATCTCGTAGAGCTTTGCGGCGTTGGGGATCTTCGCGCGGTCCACCGGCTGGAACACCCCCGCCTCGACCCCGACCTGGCTGAAACTGTCGGTCAGGAAGATCACGTCGACGCCCTCTCCACCCCGGATCTGGAGCTTGTTCAGGCGGTCGGCGTTGTTGCCCGTCTCAAACTGGATCTCGCAGCCGCAGATCTCCTTGAAGGGCTCGACGACGTTCGCGTTCAGCTTCTCGCCGTTGAAGCCCCACCACGAGATCGTAAAGGTCGTGTCCGCCGTGGCGGCTCCCGCGGAAAGCGTCAGTGCAGCGGCAAGGATCGGCAGTCGTGTCATGATGGGCCCCCATGTTGGTTTGCCCCACGATAGGGACGCCGCGGGGTCCCGTTCAAGCGAAACTACCGCCGATGTGCCAGAGGAGCCAGCAAGTGCCCATTCCTTGGGCAAGGCGCGGGCGCGCTCACGCAAGGGAGCGCTCGACAAGCCCGCGGCTCTCGCGCAGATTGCCGCCGATTTCTGCCGCCAGCGGAGGCCCCCATGAGCAGCGCCCACACCAACACGTTCTACATCGACGGCCAGTGGGTCGTACCGGTCGGGACGCAGAAGATGGACATCGTGAACCCTGCAACCGAGGCGTCGGTCGGCACGCTTGCGCTCGGCACCGGGGAAGACGTCGACCGGGCCGTTGCCGCCGCAAAGGCGGCGTTTCCCGCATGGGCTGCCACGCCCGTTGCCGAGCGCGCGGCCCTGATCGCACGGATCGCGGAGATCTACCGCGCGCGGTTCGAGGAGATGGCGCAGGCGATCACTACCGAGATGGGTGCGCCGATCACGTTCGCACGCGAAGAGCAAACGCAGGTCGGCCTCGGGATTGCCGAAACGACGCTGGAAGCGCTGGCGGCCTTTGAATTCGAAGAGCAGCTGCCCAATGGCGACACGCTCGTGCGCGAGCCGATCGGCGTTTGCGGGATGATTTCGCCGTGGAACTGGCCGATCAACCAGATCGCGCTGAAGGTCTTTCCGGCGCTCGCGGCGGGCTGCACGATGGTGCTGAAACCCTCCGAGCTGACACCGCTCTCTGCCATTCTCTTTGCCGAGATGATCGATGAAGCCGGGGTGCCCGCAGGGGTTTTCAACCTCGTTCAGGGCGAAGGGCCGGTGGTCGGTGCCGCGCTCTCACGGCATCCGGACGTCGATATGATGTCGTTCACGGGCTCGCACCGGGGCGGCACGGCCGTGGCGATCGACAGCGCACCGATGGTCAAGCGCGTGGCGCTGGAACTGGGGGGCAAATCCCCCAACCTGATCTTCGCTGACGCCGATCTGGAGGCCGCCGTGCACCACGGGGTCGATTTCCTCTTCTCCAACACTGGGCAAAGCTGCGACGCCCCCTCCCGGATGCTCGTCGAAGCCGCTGCCTACGAGCAGGCGCTCGAGATCGCAAAGGCGCGCGCCGACGCCACCGCAGTGGACGACCCGGCCAAGGAGGGCAGCCATATCGGGCCACTCGCCCACAGCCTGCAATACGACCGCGTGCAAGCGATGATCCAGGTTGGAATCGACGAGGGCGCCCGCGTGCTGGTCGGCGGCCTTGGCAAGCCCGATGGCCGCAACACCGGCTACTACGTGCGCCCGACGATCTTCACCGATGTAACCCCCGAGATGCGGATCGTGAAGGAAGAGGTCTTCGGCCCCGTTCTCGTCATCATGCCGTTTTCAAGCGAGGCCGAGGGCATCGAGATGGCCAATGACACCGAGTATGGCCTTGGCGCCTACCTCTCCACCGCCGACCCCGAGCGCGCGCGCCGCGTCGCTCGCGCGTTGCGCTCCGGCACGGTCAACGTCAACGGTCGCTACATTGCGGCGGGTAGCCCGTTTGGGGGGTACAAGCAGTCCGGCGTTGGCCGTGAGGGCGGGCGACACGGGATCGAAGAGTTCCTCGAGACCAAGGTCATCACCCCGTTCTAGACGGCTCTGCAAGCGCCCGGGGGCGTGGCGTGACGTCTATGCCTTCCGCTGCATCCCGGTCTTGCCTGGATGCCCGGCCATGCGCCTTGCGTGCTAATCGCCCAGTTTGGCGTGCACTTCCGCGAGGTCGATCTCGCCGGTCGGCATCTTGTTGGCCGGGTTCTCGAAATCGTAGCGAAAGAGCTGGAAATCCTTGTGGTAGATCTCCCACATCAGGTGCATCGACAGATCGTCGAAATAGGCCTCTACGGGGTGCGCACGCTTCGGCCCATGCCCTTCGCTTTCGTTGAAGCGCGGGATTTCAGAGAGATCGACGGGCACGGGCGTGTCGGTTGCATCCAGCACCGCCTGCATCCCGTCGTTGAAGGCTTCGACCCAGAAGATGTGATCGTACTGACCGCCATTGGCGATGAAGGTCGAGATGTGGCCTGACATCGCGGACCAGTGGATATCCGGCTCCATCGGGCGCTTGAAGCGGATTGTGTCGCGGGCAAACAGGAGAAAGCGGCGGAAGCTTGCGACCTGATCGAACTGGAAGCCATCCTCCGGAGTGCCCACGTCGACCCCGTATTTCTGTACTAGCATCGGTACGAGATTGCCCCGGTAGCGCCGCCCGTTGCGCTGGATCCCTGCGATCTTGTCGAAGAACGAGCTCAGGATACGGGTGTAGGGATTGCGCACGCAGGTGAACGTGTAGGAGCGATGCTCGCGCACGTTCGCCGTGATGGTGTCGCGGCTTTCCTCCTGGCCCCACTTGTGCAGACCCTCGGAAGCATCGTGGATGTCGCCGTCAAAGAATCGCCCATGGTCGGAGTAGAACATGATCTGCCCAATGCTGGAGCAGGCACACTTGGGCACCACGCGATAAGCCATGCTCTCGCTCAGGGTCATCCAGATCCCGGGATAGCCCATGTTTCCCCCTTCCCTGTTCCCGCCCGGTCACGCGTGCGGCGGTGATCGCAGTAAAGACCAAAGAAAATCCTACCTTTCAATTGCCCTTGGACGCTTGATGGGCAAAACCCGTGGTTGCCTGCATCCCGCCGGCGACACTTGCCGCCCGAGTCCATGGCCCAGATCGCATATCTTCTGCTCTGCCATCGCAACGTGGACGCGATCGCCACCCAGGCCCGATCCCTGGCGGCTGCGGGAGACAAGGTGGCGATCCACTTCGACGCGCGCGCCCCTTCGGCAGAGTACGACAAGCTCAAGAGCGCACTGGCGGGGGACGCCTCCGTCGTGCTCACACCCCGTCGGATCCGCTGCGGTTGGGGGGAATGGTCTCTCGTCGCGGCGACGATCGAGGCCGCGCAAACGGCGCTGGACGCATTTCCCGAAGCCACGCATTTCTACATGATCTCCGGCGATTGCGGTGCGATCAAGTCCGCCGACTTCGCCCATGGGATGCTGGACGCGTCTCCGGCGGACTATATCGAGAGCTACGATTTTCTCGAAAGCGACTGGATCAAGACAGGCCTGCGTGAAGAGCGTCTGATCTATCGCCACTACGTCAACGAGCGCCGCCACAAGGAGTGGTTTTATCGCCTGATGGAGTGGCAAGAGCGCCTTGGCCTCGCACGCGACCTGCCCGCCGATGTGCGCATCATGATCGGCTCGCAATGGTGGTGCCTGCGCCGTCATACCCTTGAACAGGTCCTGACCTTCGCCAAGGAGCGCCCAGACCTGACCCGTTTCTTTCGCACCACGTGGATCCCGGACGAGACGTTCTTCCAGACGCTCGTGCGCCACCTCGTGCCAGCGGAAGAGATTCGCAATCGCTCGCTCACGTTCCTTGTCTTCACCGACTACGGAATGCCTGCGACGTTCTACAACGATCACCACGATCTGCTGTTGGCGCAGGATTGCATCTTTGCGCGCAAGATCAGCGCGGAGGCGACGGACCTGCGCACGCGATTGGGCGCGCTCTATGCCAGCGACCGCACCGATTTCGACGTCTCGAACGAAGGCCGCAGGCTCTTTGCCTTTCTGACCGGGCGCGGGCGGGTCGGGCGCCGCTTTGCTCCCCGCTTCTGGGAAGCCGAAGCGGGGCTGACCCGGGACAAGACCCTCTACCTGATCGCCTGCAAGAAGTGGCACGTGGCCCAGAGGCTGACAGAGCGACTCCGCGCACGCGATCTGCTCCCGGCGCATGATTACATTTTCGACGACCCAAATTGCGCCCTGCCGGATCTCGGCGGAATCGATGCGTCGCTCACCAAGCGACATCGCCACCGGCGCGTCTTCGTTCACCTGCTCTTCGAGACCCACAGCAGCGAACGTCTGCTGCTCTGCCTCGATCCCGACAGGCTGGACATGATCCGGGATTTCTCTGACTCCGCCGCCGAAGTCCGCGTGCTGCAGATCGAGTGCGCCTGGGATGCACCGCAGATCGCGGCCCATGCCCAGCGAATGGGGCTCGCCGGCAGCAACGGCGCCAGCGACGCCCTGATCGCAACCCTGCGCACGGCCATGCGTGACGAGAGTGATGCGCTCCTTGGCGCAGACTTCCCGCATCTGGAACGCATGGTCGAGGGGGCGCCGGAGCCGGAGAACGTGCTGTCGCTGGCGCGCTTTCTGTCTATATCCGAAGACGAAGCGGCGGCGCTCCTCACGGACGTCGACCTGTTCAGCGACCGATCCGACCCATCTGAAACGTGAGAGCCCCATGCCGTACAGCTACGACCCCGAGAATATCTTTGCCAAGATTCTGCGCGGCGAGATCCCCAACACACCGGTGCTGGAGACAGAGCACAGCCTCGCCTTCGAAGACATCCGGCCACAGGCGCCCATTCATCTGCTGGTCATTCCGAAGGGGCCTTACGTGAACTACGACCACTTCTCCTCCGAAGCCTCGGATGCCGAGATCGCGGATTTTACCCGGGCCGTCGGCGAGGTTTGCAAGATCGCCGGTGTCCCGCCCGGAGACGGTGGCAACGGCTATCGGATGATCTCGAACGCGGGTGGCGATGCCATTCAGGAAGTCCCGCACCTGCACTTCCACATCCTCGGCGGGCGCCCGCTCGGCGGCATCCTGCCGGCAGCGTAAGCCGCGCCTCAGGCAGACAACGCGTCGATCAAGAGGCGGCGTGCCGAAGCCCAGCACACCGGCCCGGCGCTTGCGTAGTAATCGAGCCCCGGCGCCGCGTTGACTTCGAGGACGTGGGCCCCGCCGGCGGTTTGCGAAAGTTCCGGAACGAGCAGATCGACACCGGCGAGCCGCAAGCCGAGATGGCGCGCGGCCCGCACCGCCAGATCGGACAGCACCTTTGGAAGCGCATCACCGAGATCCTCGGCGGTACCACCCGTGGACAGGTTGGCGCTTTGCAACAGGCTGACCCGCGCTCCCGCTGCCGGAACGGACGCGCGGTCTACACCCTGAGCGACAAGCGTCTGCGCGATCCGGGGATCGTCCTGTGCGAGTTTGGCACCGCGATGCGCGTCGGCAAGTGCGTCGAGCCGCTCTGCAATCAGTGCAGACACGGGCCGCTCCCCGTCGCCGGTCACGCTCAGGGGCTGTCGGCGATAGGCGAGGCGGACCGCGCCGTCGAGCACCGTGACGCGTACGTCCTCCCCCGGCACACGCGCTTCGATCCGCACCCTGTCGTCGGTCTCGAAGAGCAGGGCGAGGTTCCGGTGCAGATCGACCTCCGACGCGCAAAGATGGACGCCCCGCCCCTCCGAGCCGGTGTTGGGCTTCAGGATCACCGGGTAGCCGAGCCCGGCCGCGATCCCTGCCGCTGCCTCCGCCCCGGAAATCGCCCGCGCCACCCCCGCGTTCTTCAGGGCCATCCGCGCGCGGTAGGCCGGAGAAAAGACGATCTGACCGGACGGGGTCGGTACCCCTTCGGCGGCCAGCAAGCGCGCCGTATAGTCCTTGTCGGTCGCGAGCATCGCAGCGGCTTCGACGTTTAGCCCCAGCGCATTGCCAAAGATCGGGCGTGTCGGGCCCTTGGGCGGGTGATACCACCCGGCATGGCCAAAGCGGCTCTCCATCTCGAGCCGACCGCCCAGCGTCGCCGCCGCTTCAGCCAGAAGCCGCAGGAACGGGCGCCGCCCATTGAGCCACGCATCGCCCGGCGCAACGGCAATCCGCTCCATTCAGTCGGCCGGTGCCGCCGCAGCGGAAGAGGTGAGCGCGAGAAACACATCCTCGAGGTCCGGCTCTTCCGTCGCCACGTCCGCGATGCGGATGCCTGCGTCCCGCACCGCATCCAGCACAATCTCCGCGCGGGTCTGCTGACGGCGGTAGCTGAAGGCCAGCGCGCCTGTCGCTTTCCGCTCCAGCGTAACACCCTCGGGCAACGCGATCTCGTCCGGGGCGGGGCTCTCGGGCTGAATCACGAGGGTCTTGGCATCAAGCCGACCGAGCAGGTTCACCGTACTGTCCCGGGCCACGACGGCGCCGTGGTTCACGATGGCGATCTCATCGCACATCTCCTCGGCTTCCTCGAGGTAGTGCGTCGTCAGGATGATCGTCATCCCGCGCTCCGCATTCAGGCGGCGCACATTCTCCCAGAGCATCTGGCGCAGCTCGATATCGACACCCGCTGTCGGCTCGTCGAGCACCAGCACCGCCGGTGCATGCACGAGCGCCTTGCCAAGCAGAAGCCGCCGCCGCATCCCGCCCGAAAGCGAGCGCGCGTAGGCGTCGGCCTTGTCCGACAGCCCGATCATGGCAAGGATCTCGTCCGTCCGCCGCTCGCGCCTGGGCACCCCGTAGAGACCGGCCTGCACCTCCAGCGCGTCGCGCGGTGTGAAGAATGGATCGAGATTGAGCTCCTGCGGCATCACCCCGATCGCCGCGCGGCTCTGGCGCGGGTTCACATCCTGGTCGAAGCCCCAGATCGAGACCTGACCCGAGGTTTTGCGCACCAACCCCGCAAGAATGTTGATCATGGTCGACTTGCCCGCGCCGTTCGGCCCGAGAAGGCCGAATATCGCGCCTTGGGGCACCGTCAGGTCGACACCTTTCAGCGCTTCCTTGGGCGGCATACCCTTCTGCCTGGCATACGTCTTGCGCAGCTCTTTGATTTCGATGGCGCTCTGCGACACGGCTGCGTCCTCTGCTGGCCTTGTCCGGCCGGGCCGGATCGCTTATCCGCTTGAGGTAACGCGCTGGCCGCTGGCCGGCAACCGAAAGACCCCGTACCGAAAGGCTCTGCCATGCATGCCACGCCTCCCGAATACGAGATCACCTCTGCCTGGCGTGTGGCCTGCGACGGGGGCGAGGGGGCGCTGGGCCATCCACGTGTATGGCTCTCGCTCGATCGTGACACGGGGTATGTCGAGTGTGGCTACTGCGACAAGCTCTACGTGCACGAGAGCCGCGCCGAAGAGGTGCTGAAAGCGCACGGGATCGACGCGGCGGCTGACTGACCGCTCCTTCAAACGAAAAAGGACGCAGCTTGGTGCCGCGTCCTTGCCGATGTCCGGAATGCCGTAGGATCAGGCGGTGCGACGGTTCCGCCGCGCAAGGAGGCCCAGGCCTGCGAGGCCAGCCAGAAGGATCGGCAGCGTCGCTGGCAGCGGTACCACTTCGACCTCCCCCACGTTCACGATGATCGAGGTCGAGGCCAGCTCGACGTCGCGCTCACCGAAGACGCTCAGCTGAAACGCGTAGCTGCCCGGAAGATCCGGATCCGGCGAGAAGCCGAAGCCGAGGTTCCACGACTGCTGCACGACGTTGGATCCGGCGAGAAGGCCATCATACTCGACGCGGCTCGTGGCGCTTGTACCGGCTCCGTTCGCGGTGGAGTTGTTGCCGAAGGCATGGTCGGCGAACGTTACGTCATCCGCCGGGATGATCGGATCGAAGCTCAGAAAGCTCACCCCAGCCGTCGGATCCTGATCGATCGAGAGAAGGTAGGTGAAATCGCCAATCGTCGACGACCCCAAGCCATCCGCATTGACGTTGACCGACCACTCGAAGTTGAAGCCGGAAAGGCTCTCGGAGTTCGTCAGGGTCGCGGGATCGAAGGTGTAGGTGTCGACGCCGTCGTAATTGAACACGTTTGCCGCGGGGAACCGCTGCTTGCCGCGAATCGCGAGCTCGATGTTGTTCTCGGTCGTGCCGGTGAAACTGCCATTGTCATTGCCACCCCCGAAGATAACCTCCGGTGTGATGAACCCGTTGCCATTGACCGGCGCCGCTGCCGCCATCGGCGCGGCAAACACGATGGCCAGGGCGGGGAGAAGTCTTTTGAATCGCATGGTTTTTTGCCTCCTGCTCGTTTGATTGGCGGCAACCTATGCATGGAACGCCGGATGTAAACAGTGCCCCTACGGAAAGGAGCGCTCCTGATGGCACACGCATCGCCAAACGGCACGAAGTGTAGACCTACACCGCCTGAAGTGGCTCCCCGGCGGCGGAAAGCGCATTCACTGCTTCCGGATATGCGCGCTCGACATCGACGCGGTCGACTTCCTTGCCATCGGCGCGAAAGATCCGCTCTTCGCCATTTGACTGAAGCACGACGAGCGCAAGGCTCCGCCAACCCCAGACCGAATGCGCGCTCCGCAGGATGACGGTTTCGACAACTGCGACCGTGCGGAGCTGATCGGTCTCGCGTGTCTCTATGCTGTAGCGGCGGCTCATCGAGGCCTCCAAAGCAGCACACCGGCGCCGCGCACGGCGATACCGACAAGCCTGTGTGCCTTGATCCTCACCGTCGCGTGCGCTTCACCGCTGAGGCAGGGCGCGTCGAAGACAGGGGTGAGCTGAAGGTCGAAACGTTCTCCACCTGAACCACCATAAACAAGCGGCGCCAGCATGCCGTAGGTCGCGCCGGTCTCTGCGGGATCGCCGAGGCCGAAGCTCAAGTCGCCGCGCACCTCGGTCAGGCGGAACGCGTCGGGTACTTCGGCAAGGAGCGCCAGCAACTTGCGACCGGTTTCCAGATCAAGCCGCTGCCCGCCCCAGCGCTTGCGCTTGCGTGGTCGGGGTTTGGTGTCGGCGGATGCGTCGCCCACAGGACGGCTGTGTTCGCGCTGTTCAGGTAGGTTCAGCAGCGGGATCGCGGGAGCCATACCGTCCAGCAGGCGCAGATCGAGGCGGATGCGTTGTGGCTCCGATCCCGCCGTCAGACGCAGCCGTATCGGACACAGAGCGACCACAACAAGCACCCCAACGATCCCGCACAAGACCAGCAGGAGGGAACCGAGCATAAGGCTCAGCCCCCGCTGCCTTCCTCATCTTTTGCATCTCCGTTCTTCGGCTCGCTCCTGCGTTCGAGGATCCGCCCCGCCGTTGCACCGACCCGTTCGGCAACGCTCCACGCGGCGCCCTTCACGCCCTCGACCCGCGCGCCGTGACTGTCGATGATGATCGCCCCGAGCGGCTTGATCCCGCCGCCCGCACCGGCGCCGCCCGAATTGCCCGGCCGCTTCGCGGGATCGCCGGTGGAGCCCCCGGCCCCGAAGCCAAACCCGTAGCTCACGATCGGAATAACGGTCGCGCCGTCGCGCTCGATGGGATCTCCCAGCACATTCTTGGCATTCAACAGGCGGTCCAGCTCTTCGACCGTCCCTTTCAGCAATTTCTCCACGTCTTCCATCGGGCTCTCCCTCGCATGTTCACAATAGCGGAGACTCTCGCCGAACTCGCCCACGGATGCCATGACGAGTATCAACCGATGTCATTGCGAAATGCTTGGCGCTGGACCGGGGCCGGACGGCGGGATACCAACCATGCGGTGTGGCAGAGCGTCTTGGGCAGGGGGAGCAACTCATGGCATTCGGAAAAGGGCATCACCTGCACCTCATTGACGGCTCGGCGTTCATCTTCCGCGCCTATCACGCGCTGCCTCCGCTGACGCGAAAGTCCGATGGTCTGCCGGTCGGCGCTGTGTCGGGCTTCTGCAACATGATATGGAACCAGGTATCGCGGGACCACGGCCCCGACGCCCCCACCCATGCCGCCGTGATCTTCGACAAGGGCAGCCACACCTTCCGCAACGACCTCTACGACCAGTACAAGGCCAACCGCGCCGAGATGCCGGAGGATCTGCGCCCCCAGATCCCGCTGACCCGCGACGCCACGCGCGCCTTCAACGTGGCCTGCGAAGAGATCGAGGGCTATGAGGCCGACGACATCATCGCCACGCTCGCACGCCAGGCCCGCGAGGCAGGCGGCCGCGTGACGATCATCTCGTCAGACAAGGACCTGATGCAGCTCGTCGGCGGCGGGGTCGAGATGCTCGACGCGATGAAAAACAAGCGCATCGGCGTCGAGGAGGTCGAAGAGAAGTTCGGCGTCCACCCCGACCGCGTGATCGACGTGCAGGCGCTGGCGGGCGACAGCGTCGACAACGTCCCCGGTGCCCCGGGCATCGGCGTGAAGACGGCCGCACAGCTCATCGGCGAGTATGGCGATCTCGAAACGCTGCTGGAGCGCGCCGACGAGATCAAGCAGCCCAAGCGGCGCCAGACCCTCATCGACAATGCTGACCAGATCCGCCTTTCGAAAGAGCTCGTGACGCTGGACCAGAACACGCCACTGGGTTTCACGCTCGACGATCTGGAGGTGAAGGACCCGGACGGCGAGACATTGCTCGGCTTTCTCACCCAGATGGAATTCCGGACCCTCACCCGGCGCGTCTCCGATGCATTGGGGGTCGAAGCGCCCGCGATCCTCGAGACCGCATCGCAAGATGCCACGGACGATGCCGCCCCCGAATGGCCGGCGATCGATCCCGAGCGCTACGAGATCGTGCGCGATGCCGATGCCCTGCAAGTCTGGCTCGACAGGATCAATGCCCGTGGCTTCGTCGCGGTCGACACCGAAACGACCGGGCTCAACGAGATGACGGCGGATCTGGTCGGCGTCTGCCTATGTGTGACCCCCGGCGAGGCGTGTTACATCCCGCTCACGCACCGCAAGGGCAGCGCCGACGATCTCTTCGATGAGAAAGCGCTGGCTGAAGGGCAGATGCCGCTGGAAACAGCGCTGGAGATGCTCAAGCCCATGCTTGAGGATCCGGCGGTGCTGAAGATCGGTCAGAACCTGAAGTACGACGCCAAGATCCTTGCGCGCCTCGGCATCGGGATCACACCCGTCGACGACACGATGCTGCTGAGCTACGCCCAGCATGCCGGGCTGCACAACCACGGGATGGACGGTCTGGCGGAGCGCTACCTCGGTCACACCTGCATCCCAATCAAGGAGCTGATCGGCTCCGGCAAATCTCAGATCACGTTCGACCGGGTCGAGATCGAGACGGCGGCCAGGTATGCCGCCGAGGATGCCGACGTGACGATGCGGCTGTGGCAGACGCTGAAGCCCACGCTGCACAAGGCCCGCACGACGACCGTCTACGAGACGATGGAGCGCCCGATGATCCCCGTGCTCGCGCGCATGGAGATGCGTGGGATCAAGGTCGACCGCGACACGCTCTCGCGCATGTCGAACGCTTTTTCGCAGAAGATGGCCGGGTTGGAGGCGGAGATCCACGAGCTCGCCGGCCGCAGCTTCTCCATCGGGTCGCCGAAGCAGATCGGCGAGATCCTGTTCGATGAGCTGAGCCTGACGCTGCCCGACGGCAAGATGCCCAAGAAGGGCAAATCCGGCGCATGGAGCACGGGTGCGGATGTGCTCGAAGACCTCGCCACCGTCCATGACATGCCGCGCCGCATCCTCGATTGGCGCCAGCTCGACAAGCTCAAGTCGACCTATACCGACGCTCTGCAAAACCACATCAACGCCGAAACCGGGCGGGTGCACACCAGCTACTCCATCGCCGGAGCCTCGACGGGCCGCCTCGCCTCGACCGACCCGAACCTGCAGAACATCCCTGTACGTACCGAGGAGGGTCGCCGCATCCGCGAGGCCTTCGTCGCAGAGCCGGGCAAGGTGCTCGTCTCGCTCGACTACAGTCAGATCGAGCTCAGGATCCTCGCCCATATCGCCGGGATCGACGCGCTGAAGGAAGCATTCCGCGACGGGCAGGATATCCACGCCGCCACGGCGTCGGAGATGTTCAACGTCCCGCTCGACGAGATGACACCCGAGATCCGGCGCCAGGCCAAGGCGATCAATTTCGGCGTGATCTACGGCATCTCCGGTTTCGGCCTCGCGCGCAACCTGCGCATCCCCCGCGCCGAGGCGCAGGACTTCATCGACCGCTATTTCGAGCGCTTCCCCGGCATCCGCACCTACATGGACGACACCACCAAGTTCGCCAAGGAGCACGGCTACGTGCAGACCCTCTTTGGCCGCAAGATCCACACGCCCGAGATCAACGCCAAGGGCCCCGGCGCCGGTTTTGCCAAGCGCGCGGCAATCAACGCGCCGATCCAGGGCACGGCGGCGGACGTTATCCGCCGCGCCATGGTCCGTATGGAAGACGCAACCGCCGGCCTGCCCGCTGCCATGCTCCTGCAGGTGCATGACGAACTGATTTTCGAGGTCGACGAGAGCGCTGTCGATGACACCATCGCGGCCGTGCGCGCCGTGATGGAGGGGGCCGCCGACCCGGCCGTCCACCTGTCGGTGCCTCTCGTCGTCGATGCGGGGCATGGCGCAAGCTGGGCGGAGGCCCACTGATCCCGCGCTGTCTAGGCCCCGTGCAGGATCAACACGGCAATGTGCCAGGCGGCGCCATCGCTACAGCGAAAAAGGTAGGTCTGCCGCCACGCCCGTATCTCTGTAGAATCTGCTCGGCGCATCGACCAGGTACAGGTGAAGTCCACTCACCCTAAGCCGAGAGGACGGAGGTCTCCATTTGATGCTACGAAATCAGCCATGCCTTCTACCCGGTAGGCTGTCAGGATCGATGTGAAGAAGAGCGCAGCTTCGGCCTGTGACCCAAAGACGTGGCTCGACCCGTCGGGCCGGATTGTAAGGCAGGGAACGGCATAGAAGGCCGCGATCTGCCTGGCCTCCCCCATTGCGAATGCCCGCGCATAGGCAGCTGTGAACGCGCCAGGATCAAACAGCTTGCTCATGGTTTCCCCCATGGGGATGACCGTGCCACGCGCCGCCGCGTCCTACGAGATAAATCGCGTAGACTCTGGACGCGTCTCCCTACATTTGGTCAACTATCCAGACCAATTTGGACGTAACCATGCCCTTCACACCCGTTGAGCCCGAGAAGATCGCGACATCCATCGTCCGTCAGATCGAGCTGCTTGTCCTGCGCGGCATCTTGCGGCCAGGCGAGCGGCTGCCGTCGGAGCGGGATCTTGCCGACCGCCTCGGCGTCTCTCGCCCGTCCTTGCGCGAGGCCATCGCCGAGCTCGAAGCATCGGGGCTGCTCATACGGCGTGCAGGCGCCGGGATCTACGTGGCCGACGTGCTGGGCTCGGCCTTTTCGCCTGCGCTCACGCGGCTCTTCGCGACGCATGACGAGGCCCTCTTCGATTACATCGCCTTCCGTCGTGACATGGAGGGACTTGCAGCAGAGCGTGCCGCGCGCTTCGGGTCAGACACCGACCTCACCGTTGTCGCGACGATATTCACGAAGATGGAAGCCGCCCACGCCAAGCGCAACAGCGACGACGAGGCCGCGCTCGACGCGCAATTCCACCTCGCAATCGTCGAGGCCAGCCACAACGTGGTCATGCTCCACATGCTGCGCTCGATGTACGATCTTCTGCGTCAAGGCGTCTTCTATAATCGTCAGATGATGTTCCGGCAGCAGACGACACGCGCGGCGCTCCTTGAGCAACATCGCGCAATCCTCACGGCCCTGATGGACCGCGATCCTGCCAAGGCACGGGCCGCTGTCGAGGCGCATCTGGATTATGTCGAGCAGTGCCAGCGCGATGAGCGCACGCGCGCCGCCAACGAAGCGGTCGCGCAGCAGCGGCTCGAGCACGAAACGGGCGAATAGAGCAAAGAAAAAGCGCCCCGACCGGCTGGCCGAGGCGCTCCAATTCTCGGTGCCACGCTGTGTCAGTGCAGCTTCTGTTCGACCACCTTGAGGCTTTCGCCGATCATGGCGTCCGCGTCTGCCGGCGTCATGCCTTGGCGCACGACGTCCGCTGCGGCGGCAACGGCCACCTGAACGGCACGGTCGCGCACTTCCTTCACGACCGCTTCTTCAGCAGATGCAATCTGGTCAGCCGCAGCTTTCAGCCGTCGCTCGATCGACGCCTGCAGATCTTCCTTTGCCTGCACGGCGGCGGCCTCGGCATCGGTCTTGGCCTGCGCGACGATGCGCTGCGACTCTTCTTGAACGTCCTTCTGCTTGCGCTCGAATTCCGCAAGGATCGTCTGGGCTTCCTCGCGCAGCGCGCGTGCTGTCTCCAGCTCGGTGCGCACATTGTCAGCACGCGCATCCAGCATCTTGGCCAGCATGCCGGGTACCTTGAAGTACAGCAGCACACCTATGAAGATCACGAACGCGATCAGGACGACGAAATCCGAGTTGCGCAAGGAGACGAACGGATAGTCGCCCTTGGCGGCAAGCGCCGGCCCGGTCGTCAGAACCAGCGCCACAACCGCGCGGGAAAGGTGAGTCAACGGCATCACGAATCCCCCTTCAGGCGCGCATCGACGGCAGCCGTCAGCGCCTTGTCGTCCGCCGGACGCCCCAGCGCCGAAACGATGGCGCCAACCGTGTCCTTGGCCACGGCCTCGATGCTTTCGAGCTCGCTGGCGCGGATCTCGGCGAGGCGCGCCTGGCTTTCCTCGGTCTTCTTGCCGATCTCCTGATCAGCGCGTTCCGTCGCCGCGTCGACCTCTTTGGAGATCTCGGCGCGCGTCTCGGCCGCGATTTTCTGGGCTTCGGCCTTCGCGTCCGCCAGGGCCTTCTGGTAGGCCTTCTCGGCTTCGGCGGCCTTCAGCTTCAGCTCCTCGGCAGCGGCAATATCGTTGGTGATCGTGCCGTTGCGCTCCGCGAGAACCGACGCGATGCGTGGCAGCGCCACGCGCGTCAGGATCAGGTAGATCGCCCCCAGCGTGATGATCAGCCAGAAGATCTGGTTCGGGAACCAGTCAAAGCAGAGCTGCGGCATGCCGATGGCGCCGCCATCGGGGCCGACGCATGCGCCGGGTGCCACGTCTCCATGTGTTTCGGTCGCCATGGCGCCCTCCTTAAGCCCTCCGAAGATCGCCGGGAGCAGGACAATGCCCGCTCACCGGCTGCAAGGATCGTTCGGGTTGGCTTAGACGGCGAACATCAGCAGCAGAGCGACGAGGAACGAGAAGATCCCCAGGGCTTCTGCAAAGGCGATGCCGATGAAGAGCGTTGCGGTCTGGCCCGCAGCAGCGGACGGGTTGCGCAGGGCGCCGGCGAGGAAGTTGCCAGCCACGTGGCCCACACCGATAGCAGCCGCGCCGGCACCGATGCCTGCGAGGCCCGCGCCGATGAACTGACCCATTTGTGCGATATCGCCTTCCATGATCTTTCTCCTTGCGATTGGAAGTTCGGAATTGTCGGGGCGGCGCGCAAAGCTCGCGCGCCACGAAACCTCAGTGGTGCGGATGCAGCGCGTCGCGCAGATACACGCAGGTGAGAATGGTAAAGACGTAGGCCTGGATGCAGGCCACGAGCAACTCCAGCCCGTAGATCGCGACCATCCCCCCGATGGCGAGCGGCGCGACGGCCCCGATGGCCGCAAAGCCCGCGAACACCTTCATCACCGCGTGTCCGGCCATGATGGCGCCGGCAAGACGCACGGAATGGCTGACGGGGCGGACGAAGTAAGAGATCAACTCGATCACCGCGAGCACAGGGCGCAGCGCGAGCGGTGCGCTCTCGACCCAGAAGAGCGACAGGAAACCCTTGCCGTTCTTCACGAACCCGATGGTGGTGACGGTGATGAACACCGCAAGCGCCATGACGGCGGTTACGGCGATGTGCGACGTCGTCGTGAACGCAGTGGGCACGAGACCCAACAGGTTCGCAAATAGGATGAACAGGAAAAGCGTCATGATGTAGGGGAAGTACTTCAGCCCGTCCCGCCCCACGACATCCTCGACCATCTTGTGAACGAACCCGTAGGTCAGCTCCGCAACGGATTGTGCGCGCGTCGGAATGATCGCCCGGCCCCGCGTGCCCAGCACCAGCAGTGCCGCAACGCAGGCCACCGCGAGCGCCATCCACAGCGTTGCGTTGGTCGGGGTATACCAGTGCACCACGTCGCCGCCAAAGAGCGGCTTCACAATGAACTGGTCCATCGGATGGATCGAAAGCCCGCCGGATGCCTCGTCTGCCACGTGTCAGCCCCTCTTGTCGCCGGCCTCGTCCGAGGCCCCGTCGTCTTGCGCGCCAGGCGCGCGCTTTGTCACTTCCGCGGCGGTGCGCATCATCACGCGAATACCCGCCGCCAGTCCGAACCCGATGAAGACCACCATCATGATCGGCGCGGTTCCCAAGAGGGTATCCAGCCCCAACCCGATCAGCAGCCCGATCCCCAGACCGGCCACCAGCTCCGTCACCATCCGCCACGCCAGATTGGCCTGGGAATAGTGCTCCTCCGTATGAGCGCGCCCAGTCTCCTCGCCCTTCGCTGCGGCGATCTTCGCCGCCAGCGCGCGCAGCCGTTCGCTCTCGCTCTCTTCCGACATGAGGACCCCTCGTTCGGACGGCGCCAGTGCTAGGCCGTGGGCCCTGCAGAGTCAATCACCCCACTCACCGCGCAAGCGTCTGATCCAAAACCACAATCCCAACAACTCCAAACCACCGCACCCGCAAATGCTGCAAAAGCATATTCAACCGCAGAGTTGACCGTCCCGCCACCCGCTGGCATCACCCCCCAAGGGGATCACGCCCGCCACCCCCCTTCATCTTGGCCCAAATACCTCCGCCGGAGGCGCCCGAAGCCACCGCCCCACGCACCGATTGGGCCCGACGCAATGATCCCCGACCTCGATACCACCTTCGCCGCCCTCGCCGACCCCACACGCCGGGAGATCCTGCGCATGCTCCTGGAGGATGACATGGCCGTGACCGATGTCGCCGAACCTTTCGACATCTCGCTGGCCGCGATCTCGAAACACCTCGTCGTCCTTGCCCGCGCCGGGCTCATCAGCCAGGAAAAGCGCGGCCGCGTGACGTGGTGCAAGCTGGAGCCGGACGCCCTGCGCGGCGCCAGCGTCTGGATGCAGGGCTTCGGCCAGTTCGAGCCGGTTGAGCTCGACGCCTTCGAACGGTTCCTCGCTGCGGGCGATCTCCTGCCCGAAAGCGACGCTCCCGACACCTGATCGCCGGGAGCGTCAGCGGCGCGAGCCGCCAGCTAGTCTACCGTTTCCCAGAGCTTGGCCTGTTCCTTGAGGAACCGTACGAGCGTCTGCACCTTGGCGGTGCGGTGTAGGTCGACATGCGTCACGAGCCAGACCGGCACGCACCATTCCGGCAAGGGCTCCATCATCCGCACCGTGTCGGGGTTCTCATCGCCCATCCAAACGGGCGCAAAGCCGATCCCGGCACCCGCTTCCACCGCGTCGACGACAGTTCTGTCCCGCGAGGCGCGATAGCGGATCAGATGCTCGGGGACATTTGTATGGAGCCAGCGGTAAAAAGGCGCCCGTGCCGCCGCCTGGTCCGCCCGGATCGAGACGAAGCGGTGTCCCTCCCACATCCCGGGGGTCAGCTCCCCGTACTTGGCGACGTAATCCCTGGTGGCGTAGAGCCCGAGCTGCATCGTGAAGAACGGCTGCACGATGTTGTCCGGCTCTTCGGGCCGGCTGCCCACGCGCACGGCGACATGCGCCTCCCCGTATTCGAGGCGGTAGATCTTCTCGTCCGACAGCAGCCGCACGGACACCTCCGGATGGTCCTCCATGAACGCCACGAGGGGCGGCGCGATGCGCGGGCTGAGGATCGGCAACGAGGTCACGACGAGGTCGCCGGTGACACCCGCGCCCTGACCCCGAATCCGCCCGACCAGTTGAGTGAACTGGTCTTCGGTCGTCGCTGCGACGCGCAGGAGATCCTGGCCGGCCTCTGTCGCGGTGTAGCCGCGGGCATGGCGCTGAAAGAGTTTCGTGCCCAGCCGCTGTTCCAGCGCGTCGACATGGCGGATCACCGTGGCATGGTGGACGCCCAGCGCCTCCGCCGCACCTGACACCGTGCCCAGGCGCGCCACGTGAAAAGCAGTGCGAATCTCATCCCAAGTGTCGACGGCCATTGGCGCCCTCCGTTGTGTCGCCAAAAGCTTTATGTGTGCGATGGCGCACAGGCAAGCTCTATCTTGGTTCTATTGCGCTTTTCTGCCGTAACTTCATTTTGAAGCCAGACACGCAAACACACCCATTCTTCCGGAGACCTACCATGACCAAATCCGTCCTGCGCATTGATGCGTCCGCCCGCCGCGAAGGCTCCGTTTCCCGTGAACTGGCCGACCGGATCATCGCCCGCCTCGCGCCGGAGAACATCGTCACCCGGGATCTCGCCGACACGCCCGTTCCGCAGATCGACGAAGCGTGGATCGGCGCGAACTTCACCCCCGCAGACGACCGCTCCGCCGCGCAGAAGGACACGCTCGCCCTGTCGGATGCACTGGTGGCCGAGGTGCAGGCCGCCGACACGCTGGTGATTGGCCTTCCGATCTACAACTTCGGCGTTCCCGCCGCCCTCAAGGCCTGGATCGACCAGATCGCCCGCGCCGGGGTCACCTTCCGCTACACGCCCGATGGCCCCGTGGGCCTTCTGGACGGCAAACGCGCGATCATTGCCGTCGCCTCCGGCGGCACAAAAGCCGGCTCCGAGATCGACTTCGCGACCGGCTTCATTCGCCACATCATGGGCTTCATCGGCATCACCGAGGTCGAGTTCGTCACCGCAGACGCGCTGATGGCCGACAGAGATGCGGCCCGCGCAACGGCCTCCGCTCAAATCGAGCGCCTCGCCGCCTGAGCCTTGCCCCGACACGCTGGCCTCCGCATACCTGCGGGGGCCACACACCGTGGCGACACCGGGACGCGCGCCATGCACATTCGCCTGACCATTGCCACGCTCGCAGTATCTGCGACGGCCACGTTCGCCCACGTCGGCGTCAAGAACGACGCGGTGATGGAGCGGATGGATAACATGAAAGACAGCGCCGCCGCCCTGGAGGTGCTGGGCAAGATGGACAAGAGCCAGATGCCGTTTGATGCGGACAGGGCCGCAGAGGCGAAAGCGTCGCTCGCCAAACTCTCGGCAGACGTGCCGTCGCTGTTTGAAGCGCCCGAGACCGACCCGCTTTCGGAAGCCCTCCCCACCATCTGGGAGGAATGGGATGCCTTCGTCGCCAAGTCGGTGGCAGCGGAGCGCGCCATAGCGGGGCTCGACGTGTCGAGCCAAGAAACGTTGGGCTCCGGGCTCCGAACGGTCGCGCAAGCTTGCTCGGCGTGTCACGAAGACTACCGGGTCAAGAAGTAGACAGCCCGAAACGAGCCGAAAGCGGCTCAATACTTGACAGAATCTCGCGACCGGTCTAACGCCCGCATCAATTCCGGAAGTCCCACGCTTCCGGTCCCGCCACGAGGGCGGGATCGCCCCCCACCAGCGCGTTGCGCCCGTGGGGGCGTTTGCGGTTTGTCACACGCCTCCCCACTTGAGGCCGGTGTTAACGAAAGAAGGACGACACATGTTCGAGAATCTGTCCGAACGGCTGTCCGGCGTCTTTGACCGGCTCACGAAGCAAGGCGCGCTCAACGACGACGACGTAAAGACCGCCTTGCGCGAAGTACGCGTCGCCCTGCTGGAAGCGGACGTCTCGCTGCCCGTCGCGCGCGATTTCATCAAGGCAGTGCAGGAGAAGGCGACCGGGCAGGCGGTGACGAAGTCTGTCACGCCGGGCCAGCAGGTCGTGAAGATCGTGCATGACGAGCTGGTGCATTTCCTCGCCGGGGAAGACGGCGAGATCGGCACGCTCAAGATCGACAGCCCGCCCGCGCCGATCCTGATGGTCGGCCTGCAGGGCTCTGGTAAAACGACGACAACAGCCAAGCTCGCCAAGCGCCTCGCTGAGAAAGAGGGCAAGCGCGTGCTGATGGCGTCGCTCGACACCAATCGACCCGCTGCCATGGAACAGCTCGCGATCCTCGGCACGCAGATCGGGATCGACACGCTGCCGATCGTGAAGGGCGAGAGCCCAGTTCAGATCGCCAAGCGCGCCAAGCAGCAGGCGACGCTCGCGGGCTATGACGTCTATATGCTCGACACCGCCGGGCGCCTCCATATCGACGCGGAGCTGATCGCGCAGGCCGCCGAGGTTCGCGACATTGCCAACCCGCGCGAGACCCTGCTGGTGGTCGACGGGCTAACGGGTCAGGACGCGGTGAACGTCGCGACCGAATTCGACGACAAGATCGGCGTTTCCGGCGTTGTCCTGACGCGGATGGACGGCGACGGCCGCGGCGGTGCGGCGCTCTCGATGCGCGCCGTCACGGGCAAGCCGATCAAGTTCGTGGGCCTCGGCGAGAAGATGGACGCGCTGGAGGAGTTCCACCCAGAGCGCGTCGCGGGCCGGATCCTTGGCATGGGCGATATCGTGTCGCTCGTGGAAAAGGCGCAGGAAACCATCGAGGCCGAGCAGGCCGAAAAGATGATGAAGCGCTTCCAGAAGGGTCAGTTCAACATGAACGACCTGAAGATGCAGCTTTCCCAGATGATGCAGATGGGCGGCATGGAAGGCGTGATGGGGATGCTGCCGGGAGCCAAGAAGATGTCCGGCCAGATGGCCGAAGCGGGCATCGACGACAGGATGCTCAAGCGCCAGGTCGCCCTTATCGATTCCATGACCAAGAAGGAGCGCGCGAACCCGCAGATCCTTCAGGCCAGCCGCAAGAAGCGGATCGCCAAGGGCGCAGGACTTGAGGTGCAGGAGCTCAACCGGCTGCTGAAACAGCATCGCCAGATGTCCGACATGATGAAGAAGATGGGCAAGAAGGGCCTCCTGAAGCAGATGATGGGCGGCATGTTCGGCAAGGGCGGCGGCGCACCGGCCGAGGGCGATATGGCCGCGCTGGAAGCCGCGGCAAAAGCACAGGCCGCAAAGCTGCCCAAGGGCATGGGCGGCCTCGGCGGCGGGATGCCCGGAATGCCTGGCGGCGGCATGCAGCTGCCCCCCGGCCTCGCCGGTTTCGGCAAGAAGAAGTGAGCCGGTACATGAGCTTCTTATCCGAAACAGGCCGCCTGTTGCTGCGCCCGCTCACACCGGGGGATCGGACCGCGTTCCGGCCCTACTCGCTGTCAGAGTGTGCGCACCTATCGATAGGCACTGACACGGCCGCGTGGCGTGGGTTCGCGCACCTGCTCGGTCATCTCGCCTTGCGCGACTTTGCACCGCTCGCCATCGTGCTGCGCGAAGCGCCGCTCCGCGCGGTAGGCATGGCTGGCCCCCATTATCCAATCGGCTGGCCCGAGCCGGAGATCGGGTCGCAGCTCTGGGACGGAGCGCGGGAGGGCAAGCGGCTTGCCAGCGAGGCCGTTGTTGCAAGCCGTCAGTGGTGCGCAGTGACCTACGGCTGGACGCATATGGTATCCTACATCAAGCCGGAGATCACACGCTCGGAGGAGCTGGCACACCGACTCCGCTGCGCGCTCGACGAAACAGCAACGCGGCGCCCCGATGGCGCACCTGTCTGGCGTCACCCTGTGTGATGGGCGAGATGCGCTGCCTCCAGCCGCCCACGGGCAAGGCCGCCGCTGCGGCACGGGTGCATTCCGCGCCCGTTCCTGTGCTAGAGACGGAGCGGCTGGTGCTGCGCGCGCCACGGATCGACGATCTGCCGCTCTGGACACAGATCTGGACGAACCCGGAAGCCGCGCACCCGGCCACCGAAGAGGGCGCGTACGATAATTTCTGCACCTATGTCGCCGGCTGGATGCTCCATGGTCACGGGCTGTGGTCCGTCGAGCAGAAGGCAGACGGAACGCTTGCCGGCTTCGTGATGCTCGGCCTCGAATGGGCCGATGAAGCACCCGAGCTCGGGTGGGCGCTTTCGCCCGAGCACCGCGGCAAGGGTTATGCCGTCGAGGCGGCGTCTGCCGCCCAATCCCACGCGATCGCGCTCTTCGGGCCGGGTGTCGTGGTTTCCTACATCGCCGAGGCCAACGTGGGCTCGATCAAGGTTGCGGAGCGGCTCGGCGCCACACGTATTGAGAATTTCGACGAAACAACCCGGGTCTACAGCCACCGGGTTTCGCAGAAGGATAAGCCACAATGAAATTTACCACGCTTGAGACCGGCGGGCTGTTTCTGCGCCCGCCCAGCGCGCGCGACCTCGATTGCGCGATGCAGCGCCTCAACACGCGCGATTGCTTTGCCACGGCACCCCTGACCGGCGCAGGCGCCTGGCGGCAGATGCCGACGATGCTGACGCACTGGCAATTGCAGGGCCACGGCCTCTTTGCCGCGGTTCCCTATGGCACCGACGTTCCGATGGGCCTTGTCGGCCCGTGGCAGCCCTTCGGCTGGCCCGAGCCCGAGATCGGCTGGCTTGTCTGGCGCCGCGCGGATGACGCGGTGGATCTGACGGCAGAGGCCGTTGCCGCCGTCGTTGCCCATGCAACGGGCGTTATCGGATGGCGTGAGGCCGCGAGCTTCGTCTGCCCGTCCGACGCGCGCTCGCTCGCCGTCGCAGACCTGACCGGCGCGCTGGCCGATCCCTTCGCCGACCGTGCGGGCGCAATCGCCTGCCGCCACCCCTTCACGCCCAACCGGCCCCTCTATCGCGCTGCCTGATGGCCTACCTCGCTGACACCCCCACGCTGCACACCGAGCGGCTGACCCTGCGCGCCCCCGCGCTGCAGGATTGGGAGGCGTGTCGCGATTTCTTCGCCACCGAGCGCGCGCAATACATCGGTGGCCCGCGTAACGAGCACGAAGCATGGCGTGCCTTTGGCCATGTCACCGGTCACTGGGCGCTGCGCGGCTACGGCTCCTTCATCTTCTGCCTGAAAGGAACGGATGAGGCCCTCGGCCTGACCGGTCCGTGGTACCCCGCAAACTGGCCGGAACAGGAGATCGGCTGGTCCGTCTGGCGCGCCGAGGTCGAGGGCACAGGCCTTGCCGCCGAAGCCGCCCGCGCCGCGATCGACTACGCGTTCCACGATCTCGGCTGGAAGACCGCCGTTAGCTACATTGACTCCGACAACGCGCGCTCGATCGCGCTGGCAGAGCGTCTCGGCGCCGTCCGGGACGATGCAGCCGCGCGCCCCGATCCGTCCGACCTCGTCTACCGCCACCCCGCGCCGGGGGCTGTCTGATGGGCCATCGCGACATCCCCGTTCTGGAGACGCGGCGCCTCGTTCTGCGCGGCCCTGAAGCCGGGGATTATCCGGATTTCAAGGCGACCTTCGCCTCCTACCGCTCGCGCTTCATGGGCGGGCCGCTCAACCCCTATGAGGCGTGGATGCTCTACGCCGCCGAGATCGGCCATTGGGAGATCCGCGGCTTCGGGATGTGGATGATCCACGACAAGGAAACGGACAAGACCTACGGCATGGCCGGTGGCTGGCAGCCTGCAAAGTGGCCCGAGCGCGAGATCGCATGGATCATCTGGCCCGACGTCGCCGGCCACGGTTACGCGCTGGAGGCGACCGACCGTGCGCGTCGGTATTTCTACGACGAAAAGGGATGGGAAACGGCCGTAAGCTATCTCGACCCCAAGAACCTTGCCTCCACGCGCCTCGCCGAGCGGCTGGGAGCCACGCAGGAGCGCGGCGCACCGTCTGTCGACGGCAACGATGTCGTGTATCGCCATCCAACGCCCGAGCAACTGCGCAACACCCAGCTAGGCGACGGAATCGCGCTGGAGATCGCGAACTACGCCGACCCGCAATTCAAGCCGAAAGGATGGGCCATTGACTGACACCGCCCCGGCCCCCGCGGCCACAACAGACGATGCCGTCCGCGCCGCCGAGCTTCTCAGGGAGCACCGTGCCTCGATCGACCGGCTCGATGCGATCCTCGTCTACACGCTGGGCGAGCGGTTCAAGCACACACAGGCCGTGGGCCGGCTGAAGGCCGCGCATGACCTGCCGCCGTCCGACCCGTCGCGTGAAGCGACACAGATCGAGCGGCTCGAAGACCTAGCAAAGCGGGCCGATCTCGACCCGGAATTCGCCAAGAAATTTCTGGCCTTCATCATCCAGGAAGTCATCAAACACCACGAAGCACACCAATCCTGAGCACTGCGCAAGCACGCTCAATTCGCCATTCGAAAAGGAGAAAACCAATGGCAATGAAGATCAGACTGGCCCGCGGCGGCTCCAAGAAGCGCCCCTTCTACCGCATCGTCGCCACCGACAGCCGCATGCCGCGGGACGGCCGCTTCATCGAGAAGCTCGGCTCGTACAACCCGCTCCTGCCCAAGGACAGCGAAGAGCGCGTCAAGATGGACATGGAGCGCGTGAACTACTGGATCAGCCAGGGCGCCAAGCCGACGGATCGGGTTGCTCGCTTCCTCGAGGCCGCGGGCCACGCGCCGAAGACCGAGCGCAACAACCCCAACAAGGCCGAGCCCGGCAAGAAGGCTCAGGAGCGCGCCGAGGAGCGGGCAGCAAAAGCTGCCGAGGCTTCCGAAGCCCCCGCCGAAGAGGCTGCCGCCGAGGCATGATGCGGGGCGCGCCACCTGGCTTGGCCGGGTGGCGCCCCTGACGGGAGAGCGGCGATGGAAGATCGGGTCTGCGTCGGTGCGGTCGCGGGCGCCTTTGGCGTCAAGGGCGAGGTGCGTCTGAAGAGCTTTTGCAGCGATCCCGAAGACGTCGCCGCCTATGGCCCGCTCGAAACCGAAGACGCTGCCCGCCGCTTCGAAATCACACTTGTGAAGTCGGTGAAGAACGGCTTCGCCGCCCGGCTCTCCGGGGTGCGGTCGAAGGAGGCCGCGGACGCCCTGCGCGGCACGCGGCTCTTTGCCGGGCGCGACGCTCTTCCAGCGCTGGAAGAGGAGGAGTATTATCACGCCGATCTCATCGGGCTCGAAGTCCGCGATACGGGGGGCACGCTTCTGGGCAAGATCCGCGCGATCCACGACCATGGCGCGGGCGACCTTCTCGAGGTGCATGGGCTCGGGCTGAAGCAGACCGTGCTGCTTCCCTTTACCCGCGCCGCCGTTCCCACTGTCGATATCGCGGCAGGGCGCGTCGTGGCCGACCCGCCGGAGGGGCTCTTTTGATGCGCCGCGTGGGGCTTGGGATCGGACTTGCGGCGTTGGCTCTGGCCCCTGTCGGAGCCGGCGCCACCGGGCACAGCTCGCTGGCGATGCTCGCATTCGCGGGCGTGTTCTTTCTGGCAAATGCGGTGATACGGCCCGGCGCGGTGCGGCTCGATGACCTTGCCGGCACGGCACTCCAGCTCGTCACGGCGTCCGCGTTTGCGGCGCTTCTTGTCGGGTTCGGTCAGACGCTGGGGGCGTTGGGCCAGGTCGAGGCGAACATCGCCTTGGGCGGGTGGGTTATCCTCGCGGCGTGGGGGGCGGTGCTGGCGCGGCTCATCTGGCGCCAGTCTATGGGCGATCGCGCCACACAGGGCGCCGAGAGCGCGCTGCGCGTTGTCCACCAATCCGGCCAGAAGCTACGCGACAAGAAAGCGGAACGGCCTGCCCACCTCAAGCCTGTGCCAGACGGCAAATCGCAGTCAGAGCCACCAAGACCCTCCTCGATTACCCCTTTTCGGCCTGACCCTGCCCTCGCCGGTGCCTTGCAGCGGTTGAACGAACTGCCGGAGGACGGCGTCGCGGATGCCGATCTCGCGCATGCGTTGGCAACTGTCTCCGGGTCTGCACCGCTTGGCAGCGTGTTTGCAGCGCTCTCCACCCGCGCGCCGAACACCGAGCGGGATCGACGGGCGCTCGTACTGCACACCACCGATCCATGGGTCGCCGAGCAGAGGAACGGCAAACACGAGCCCGCCGCCGCCTTCGAGGTGGTGGTGGCCGCCGCGGATGCGTCCGCCCTCAACGACTTTGCCACCCGTGGCATCGCCCTGCTCGACGAATTGCCGGAGACGCGGATCGACATGCCCGCCGTGGCCCGCCTGCTGGAGATCGCCGACCAGATCGAAGGAGATCTGGAGACGGAATCGGAATTGCTCGTCGCGCTAGCGCACAAGATCGAGGATCTCGGGCTCGAAGCCGAGCACGGCGGCGATGGCTGAAACGTCCGACACAAAGCCGCGCTCGCACGGCCGCCTCTCGATCCGGTCCAGCCTGCAGCCGCGCGATCTGATGGCCGAAGCGCCACGCCTCAAAGGCGCGTGGACAGCGCGTGTGGTCACCCTGTTTCCCGAGGCCTTTCCCGGAGTTTTGGGCGCCTCGCTGACGGGCAAGGCCCTGCAAGACGGGCTGTGGCACCTCGAAACGATCCCGCTCCGCGAATTCGGCGAGGGCAAGCACCGCAACGTCGACGATACACCAACGGGCGGTGGCGCGGGCATGGTCCTGCGGCCCGACATCGTGGACGCCGCGCTAGCCCGCGCGGCGGAGGGCACTGTCCCCGCGCTCTGGCCAGTGATCTACCTCTCGCCAAGGGGCCGCCCCTTTACGCAGGCCATGGCACGCGCCTTCGCCGGGGGTGAGGGGATGACGCTGCTTTGCGGCAGATTCGAGGGCGTAGACGAGCGGGTGTTGCAGCACAGACAGGTGCTGGAGGTCTCGCTTGGGGATTTCGTCCTCACCGGGGGCGAGATCGCCGCGCAAGCCTTGATCGATGCGACAGTGCGGCTTATACCCCGCGTGCTCGGGAATCAGGCGTCAACGGAGGAGGAGTCCTTCTCCCACGGGCTTCTGGAGCACCCGCAATACACGCGTCCGACCGTCTGGCAAGGTCGCGCGGTGCCTGACATTCTCCTGTCCGGCCACCACGCGAAGATCGAAGCCTGGCGCAAGGACCAAGCCGAACGGCTAACCAAGGAACGTCGCCCTGACCTCTGGCGGGCTTATTGTGCAGCGCACGATAGGGACCCGGACGGAGACCAAGAGCTCTGAGGGCGCGCACATCTTCGCAGACAAACTGCGAGTAAGAGAAGGAGCGGATCAGATGGACCTGATCGCACAGCTGGAGGCCGAGCAGATCGCTGCGCTCGGCAAAGAGATTCCGGATTTCAAGGCAGGCGACACCGTGCGCGTGGGCTTCAAGGTGACCGAGGGCACCCGCACCCGTGTGCAGAACTACGAAGGCGTTTGCATCGCACGCAACAACGGCCACGGCATTGCCGGCTCGTTCACCGTGCGCAAGATCAGCTTCGGCGAAGGCGTCGAGCGGGTCTTCCCCCTCTACTCGACGAATATCGAGAGCATCGCCGTCGTGCGCCGTGGCCGCGTGCGCCGCGCCAAGCTCTATTACCTGCGTTCCCGCCGCGGTAAGTCCGCCCGGATCGCCGAAGATTCCAACTACAAGCCGAAGGCCCCCAAGGCCGGCGCCGAAGCCTGAGGAACGCCGCGATGAAATCCGAAATCCATCCCGATTATCACGTTGTCGACGTCAAGATGACGGACGGCACGATCATCCAGATGAAGACGACGTGGGGCAAGGAGGGCGATACGCTCGTCCTCGACATCGACCCCACGGTGCACCCGGCCTGGACCGGCGGAAATACCCGCCTGATGGACCAGGGCGGCCGCGTGTCGAAGTTCAAGAAAAAGTACGAGGGCCTCGGCTTCTGAGCCTCCCTTCTTTGACGTTTCAAACGGGCCGCCCATCGAGGCGGCCCGTTTTCGTTTGTAAGGGGCGCTGGCGTTGACGCGGCGCGTGCGGCAGCGCAGGTTGCGCGCAAACCGGAGGATGCCATGGCCCGTGCACTCATCGTGATCGACGTTCAGAACGATTTCTGCAGCGGCGGAGCGCTTGCCGTACCCGATGGCGACGCGGTCGTGCCCCGGATCAATGCACTGTTGCCGGAGTTCGAGATACGGGTCTTCACGCAGGATTGGCACCCGCCGAAGCACTCGTCCTTCGCCTCGGAGCACCCGGGCAAGGCGCCGCTCGATCTGATCGAGATGCCCTATGGTCCACAGGTCCTGTGGCCGGACCATTGCATTCAGGGCAGCCATGGCGCGGCGTTTCACCCGGATCTGCACACCGACCCGGCGGACATGATCATCCGCAAGGGTTTCCGGCGGGAGATCGACAGCTATTCCGCCTTTTTCGAGAATGACCACACCACGCCGACCGGGCTCGAGGGGTATCTGCGGACCCGCGGCGTGACGGAGGTGCTGTGCGCAGGGCTGGCCACGGATTTCTGCGTGAACTACTCGGCGATCGACGCCGCGCGCCTCGGGTTTGCGACCAGTGTGGACCTGAACGCCAGCCGGGGCATCGACGCCGACGGCTCGCTCGCCGCCGCCGAAAGCAAGATGCGGGACGCGGGCGTCACGCTGCGGGTGTAGCCCCTGATTTCGTCGAGAGCGGCACTGCCCCCTTGACGTTCCGCATGGGTCCTGGCTGTTGCGGTAGGTATTTTTGCCAAGATGAAGGGTGGGCCGAAACACTTGTCAGGAGCGCGTGAGGTCACGCGCCGGTGAGTTGCCGCGGCGGCCATAGAGCGGAATATGGCTCCATCGGAAGGGAGACCCCCATGGTTATGTTATTTGCAAAGCTCAAGCTCATGATCCTCGCCATCGCGATCGTCGTCGGGGTTTGTGTGCAATTCGGAGAGGCGAAGGCGCAGACGAGCGCGACGGCCCTGCTTGCCGGTGGCTGCTTTTGGTGCATCGAGGCGGACTTCGAAAAGGTGCGCGGGGTCTCGGAAGTCGTTTCGGGCTTTGCGGGCGGCAGTGTGGCGAACCCGAGCTACCGTGACGTCGTGCGCGGCGGCACCGGGCATCTGGAAGTGGTCGAGATCACCTATGACCCGGGGGTTGTGTCCTACGCGCAGATTCTCGACCTGTTTCTGCGGTCCGTTGATCCGACGGATGCGGGCGGACAGTTCTGTGATCGTGGCATGAGCTACAGCACCGCCATTTTCACAAGCTCTGCGGCTGAAGCGGAAGCGGCGCGCGCAGCGATTGCGAAGGCGGAGGCCGAACTTCGCCAGAAGATCGTGACCCCGATACGGGACGATGCGCCGTTCTATCCCGCAGAAGACTATCATCAGGATTACTACAAGAGCGGCGACATCATTCTGACCCGCTTCGGGCCTCGATCGAAAGCCGCCGCCTACAAGCTTTACCGCGATGCCTGCGGCCGCGACGACCGCGTGCGTGCGCTTTGGGGAGACGACGCGCCGTTCGTCGGCGGTTGATCCCCCGCTAGCGCTGGCGACGCGCCGGACGGCCCGCTATACCCGTCCAAACCGACGGGGGAGAGCTAGGGTTGGCCGGCAAGAGCAGCGTCGGCGCCGTCACGCCCATGATGGCGCAATACCTGGAGATCAAGGGCGCGCATCCGGGCGCGCTTTTGTTCTACCGGATGGGCGATTTCTACGAGATGTTCTTTGAGGATGCGGTCGCTGCTGCTGCCGCCCTCGACATCGCGCTGACCAAGCGCGGCACCCACGCGGGAGAGGATATCCCGATGTGTGGCGTGCCCGTTCATGCGGCCGAAGGGTACCTGCTGACGCTGATCCGGAAGGGGTTTCGCGTGGCGGTGTGCGAGCAGCTCGAGGACCCCTCCGAAGCGAAGAAGCGCGGCTCCAAGGCGGTCGTGAAACGCGACGTGGTGCGGCTTGTCACGCCCGGGACGCTCACGGAAGACAGCCTGCTCGAAGCCCGCGCGCACAACTACCTTGCGGCCTATGCATTGTTGCGGGGCGAGGGTGCGCTCGCATGGGTCGATATCTCGACCGGGGACATGCGCGTGGGCCCTTGCCCCGATGTGCGGCTGGGCCCGGAGCTCGCGCGGCTGCACCCTCGCGAGGTGCTGTTGACCGAGACCCTGGAAGGCACGCTCGAGAGCGTCGTGGAGGAGAACGGCGCCGCTGTCACGGCGCTGGACAAAGGCGCATTCGACTCCGCCTCCGGGGAGCGCCGACTGACGGATGCCTACGGCGTGGCGAGCCTTGCTTCGTTTGGCACATTCACACGGGTTGAAATCGCCGCCATGGGCGCGCTCGTTGGCTACCTGGAGATGACACAGAAGGGGCGTTTGCCGCTCCTGCGGGCCCCGGTGCGCGAGTCCGAGAGCGACTCCGTGGCGATCGATGCGGCGACGCGTGGGAGTCTTGAGCTCGTCCAGTCGCTCTCGGGTGGTCGTGGTGGTTCGCTCCTCGGTGCGGTTGACCGGACGCTCACGGCCCCGGGTGCGCGGCTTCTGGGGCACCGCCTGTCGACGCCGTCGCAGGACTTGCAGGTCATACAGCAGCGGCTGGGAACCGTGGCGCGGTTCGTCGAGGATACCCATGCATGCAACGCGCTGCGGGAGGTCTTGCGCACTGTCCCGGACATGGACAGGGCCCTTTCGCGGCTCGCGCTCGAGCGCGGTGGGCCACGGGATCTCGCTGCTCTTCGCAACGGGCTCGCCGCGGCAGAACGGGTCGCCGATCTTCTTGCGTCCGCCGATGCCGAAGGGCTCGGTGAGACGGAGCGAGACCTGCGCGGACACGACGCCATCCTCGGCGCGCTGGATGATGCGCTGGTCGCCGATCCACCGCTGATGGCGCGGGATGGTGGCTTCGTCGCGCCCGGCTACGACGACGATCTCGACGCCGCGCGCCAGCTTCGCGACGAGGGGCGCGGGGTGGTTGCCGGATTACAGGCGCGCTACGCGGAAGACACCGGCATCCCGTCGCTGAAGGTGAAGCACAACAACGTGCTCGGTTACTTCATCGAGACGACCGCCACCCATGCGGAGCGGATGCTGGCTGCGCCGTTGTCCGACACGTTTCGGCACCGACAGACCACTGCGAACGCGCTGCGCTTTACCACGACGGACCTCACCGAATTGGAGAGCCGCATCCTGAACGCGGGCGGACGGGCGCTGGAGATCGAGAAGCGAGTTTTCGCGGAGCTGCGGGAACAGGTGTTGGCGGCTGCCGGACCGCTCGGGGTTGCCGCGCGCGCCTTGGCGGAGGTCGACGTGGCCACTGCCTGGGCAGACCTGGCGCGCGGGGCGGATTGGTGCCGCCCGGTGGTGAACGAAAGCCGCACGTTCCAGATCATTGGAGGGCGGCACCCGGTGGTCGAGCAAGCCTTGCAACGTCAGGGCACGCAGAGCTTTGTTGCCAATGATTGTGATCTCTCGGCAGAGGGGGGCGCTGCGCGTATCCAGCTGCTGACAGGCCCCAACATGGCGGGTAAATCCACCTACTTGCGGCAGAACGCGCTTGTCGCCGTGCTCGCACAAGCAGGCAGCTTCGTTCCGGCTGAACGTGCGGAGATCGGGATTGTTTCGGCGATCTTCTCGCGCGTCGGTGCGTCAGACGATCTGGCCAGGGGGCGCTCAACCTTCATGGTCGAAATGGTCGAAACCGCTGCGATCCTGACCCAGGCGGATACCCGCGCGCTCGTGATCCTCGACGAAATCGGGCGTGGTACAGCCACCTATGATGGCCTTTCCATCGCGTGGGCCGTTCTAGAGCACTTGCACGAAGCGAACCGGTGTCGCGCTCTCTTCGCCACGCATTATCATGAACTTACGGCGCTCGCGCACCGTCTGGACGGGGTCGAGAACGCGACTGTGGCGGTCAAGGAGTGGCAGGAGGACATCGTGTTTCTGCACGAGGTGCGTTCTGGTGCAGCGGATCGATCTTACGGTGTTCAGGTGGCGCGGCTTGCGGGGTTGCCGATGCCCGTGATCGAACGCGCGCGCGTTGTCCTCGATGCGCTGGAGCAGGGAGAGCGGGACGCGGGGCGGAACCCGAAGGCCCTGATCGACGACCTGCCGCTGTTTGCGGCGGCGTCGGCCCCGCCGGCAGCCAACCCCGTGCCAAGCGACAGCCCGGCGTTGCGCATGCTCGAAGAGCTCGCGCCGGATGAGCTCAGCCCACGACAGGCCCTCGATCAGCTCTACGCTTTGAAAGCTCTCCTGAACGAGGGATAAGCGGTTGGAGCGGCCCTTTGGCCGACAACCCGAGTAAGCAAAAGAAACGCGCGCGGGGTCAGCCGCACGCGTGCCCGAACAGCTCGGCCTGTCGGTGGACGCTTAGCCGGGGGTGGAAGAGACACCAACCTGGGCCGGACGCAGCAAGCGATCATAGAGCATGAAGCCGTCCGCCATCACCTGAATGATGTCGCCTGCCTTGGTATTCGGCACAGGCGCCTCGAACATCGCTTCGTGGTGTTGGGGATTGAACGGGTCACCGACGGACGGACGAAGAACCTTCACGCCGTGCTTTTCAAACACGTTCTGAAGCTCGCGCAGGGTCAGTTCGACCCCCTCGATCAGCGCCGCATCCGTGTCATGCTGGCCCTCTGTGACAACCGCGAGAGCGCGATGCAGGTTGTCGTAGACCGGCAGCAGATCGCGCGCCAGACGGGAGCCGCCGTATTGCTCGGCCTCGCGACGATCCCGATCCGATCGCTTGCGCGCGTTCTCCGCATCCGCGAGAGCCCGCATGAAACGATCCTTGTAATCGTCACGCTCTGCGATGAGCTGATCGACGACGGGGCTTGGGCCCTCGTCCAGATCGATCGAGTAGTCCTCTGCCTCTTCGGCGAAAGCGCTCTCTGCGGACTCGAAGTCCGACAGATCCAGATCTTCTTTTTTCGCTTCGGCCATAATGCCCTCTTCACGTTCGGTCAGACAGCAATCGCCCCACAAGTTGTGCCGTGTAATCCACGATGGGAACGATGCGCCCGTAGTTCAGGCGAGTCGGCCCAATCACGCCCACTGCACCCACGATCTTTCGATCAGCGTTCATATATGGAGAGACCACCAAAGAGGAACCCGAAAGCGAAAAAAGCTTGGTCTCAGAACCAATAAAAATGCGCACACCTTCGCCGGTCTCCGTCAGTTCGAGGAACTCGGCGATGTCGCGCTTGCGCTCGAGATCGTCAAAGAGCTGCCGGACACGCTCGAGATCTTCGGAGCTGCCCGTTTCGTCGAGCAGATTGGCGGCCCCGCGCACGATCAGCCGCTCCGTTGGCTCGCCCGCGTCTTCCCAGACAGCAAGTCCGCTTTCGACAAGACCCTGCGCATGCGTATCGATCTCACGCCGACGGCTTTCGATCTCTGTCCGCATCGAGGTGCGCAACTCCGAAAGCGTCCGGCCTTCTGCGAGCGCGTTGAGGAAATTCGCCGCCTCGCGCATCGCAGAGGGCGTCAGGCCGGGGGCCGGTGTGAACACCCGATTCTCGACATGCCCGTCATCGAACACAAGAACGACAAGCGCCCGGTCCGTCGCCAGCGGGACGAATTCGATGTGGCGGATGGGCGCTTCGTGCTTTGGGGTCAGAACAAGCGATGCCACTTGCGTGGCGCCGGTCAGGGCAGAGCCGACCTTCCCCATCAAGCTGTTGATACTATTCTCATTACTGCCCAGCGTCGCATCGATATGGGCGCGGTCCTCATCCCCGAGATCACGCACTTCGAGAAGGCCGTCGACGAACATCCGCAAGCCAAGCTCCGTCGGAACCCGACCTGCGGAAACATGGGGACTGTCCAGTAGGCCAAGGTACTCGAGATCCTGCATGACGTTCCGGATCGTCGCCGCGGAGACCTTTTCGGAGAAATCCCGCGTGAGCGTGCGTGAGCCGACAGGCTCACCGGTATCGATGTAACCTTCGACCACGCGCCGAAAAACCTCCCGCGAGCGGGTGTTCAATTCGTCGAGCGATTGCGTCCGTTCCGGCATCGTCTGCAAACCCTATCTCTACGGGACTATAAAGGACGGTCGCGCGCACTGGTCAACGGGCGGCGCCGCGCCACCTCGTGTGACAGAGCGCCCGACACTCTTGCAAAGCGGCGCGTGCCACGACAAGAGCGCACGAGACCCAAATACGGAGATAGCCATGCGCCCGTCCGGACGCGCACTCGACCAGATGCGCGAAATCACCATCGAAACAGGCTACACACGTCATGCCGAAGGCAGCTGCCTGATCAGCTGTGGCGACACCAAGGTGTTGTGTACCGCCAGCATCGAGGAGCGGATCCCCCCGTTTCTGAAGAATTCCGGCCAGGGCTGGGTGACGGCGGAGTACGGCATGCTGCCCCGCGCGACCCACACGCGCGGCAATCGTGAGGCCAAGCGCGGGCAATCCGGGCGCACCCAGGAGATCCAGCGCCTCATCGGGCGGACCTTGCGCGCGGGGATCGACCGTCGTGCGCTCGGCGAGCGGCAGATCACCGTAGATTGCGATGTGATCCAGGCCGACGGCGGAACCAGATGTGCGTCGATCACGGGCGGTTGGGTCGCGCTGAAACTCGCCGTCGCGAAACTGATGAAGGCTGGCGATGTCGTCTCTGATCCGATCATCGACCATGTGGCGGCGGTGAGCTGCGGGATCTACGCGGGTCAACCTGTCCTCGATCTGGACTACGCAGAGGACAGCGAAGCCGGAACCGATGGGAACTTCGTGCTGACTGGCAGCGGCCGGCTGATCGAGTTGCAGGCAGCGGCCGAGGGCTCGACCTTTTCACGCGACGAGATGAACGTTTTGCTGGATCTGGCGGAGAAGGGCGTTTCCGAGCTGGTTGCGGCTCAATCGGCGGCGGTGAGCTGAGCCAATGGCCCGACGGTTCGACGGAAAGCAGCTCATCATCGCATCCCACAACGCCGGAAAGGTGCGGGAAATCGGAGCGTTGCTCGATCCGTTCGGTGTCGACGTGCGCTCGGCTGGTGAGCTGGGCCTCGACGAGCCGGAAGAAACCGAAGAAACGTTTGCCGGGAACGCGCGGATCAAGGCGCATGCCGCTGCGACCGCGGCCGGTCTGCCCGCGTTGGCGGACGACAGCGGGATCGCTGTTGCCGCACTCAACGGCGCGCCGGGTGTGCACACGGCTGACTGGGCCGAAACTCCGTCCGGGCGGGATTTCGCGATGGCCATGGGCCGCGTTTGGGACGAGTGCGAGGCATTGAACGCACCGTCGCCGCGCCACGCGTTCTTTTCGTGCACGCTTTGCCTTGCATGGCCGGACGGCCATGACGAAATCTTCGCCGGAGAGGTCCACGGCGCTCTCACCTGGCCGATGCGTGGTACGCGAGGGTTCGGCTTTGACCCGATGTTTGTCCCGCAAGGGGAAAGCGAAACCTTTGGGGAGATGGACCCGTCGCGCAAGCACGCCATGAGCCACCGCGCCAAGGCTTTCGCGCTCTTGGTCGATGCGTGTTTCGGTGGCTGACGCTGCTCCGATAGCAGAGACCCTTACAATCGGCGAAGCTGATGCGGGGTTTGGCATTTATGTGCATTGGCCGTTTTGCCAGGCGAAGTGCCCGTATTGCGACTTCAACTCCCACGTTGTGGCCCGGATCGACCAGAAACGGTGGGCAAACGCGCTCGCGCAGGACGTCCGCCGCAGTGCCACGCTGACGCCAGAGCGCAAAGTGACCAGCGTGTTTTTCGGCGGCGGAACGCCGAGCACGATGGAACCGGAAACCGTAGCGCAGGTGATGCGCGCGATCCACGAAAGCTGGACCTGCGCGACGGATATGGAAGTTTCGCTGGAGGCGAACCCAACCTCTTCCGACGCGGCACGTTTTTCCGGCTTCCGTGCGGCTGGGGTGACGCGGTTATCGCTTGGTGTACAGGCGCTGAACGATCGGGACTTACGCCGCCTGGGGCGTCTGCACGACGTCGCCGAGGCCCGTGCTGCCTTCGCGATTGCGCGCAAAACCTTTGACCGGGTGTCATTCGATCTGATCTGCGCGCGCCAGGACCAGACACGCGAGGCCTGGCAAGCAGAATTGACCGAAGCGCTGGAGATGGCTGTCGATCACATCTCGCTCTACCAGCTCACAATCGAACCCGGGACAGCGTTTGCCCAACGCGCAGCGATTGGCGGGCTGCCCGGACTTCCGGATGAAGATCTGGGCGCGGATCTCTATGAGATTACGGTGGAACGCTGCGCTGAAGCCGGTTTGGCGCTCTATGAGGTGTCAAACTTCGCCCGCTCCAACGCCGAGTGTAAACACAACATATTGTATTGGTCTGCTGGAGATTACGTAGGTGTTGGGCCTGGAGCGCACGGTCGGCTGACACTCGGCGGCGTCCGTTCCGCGACCGAGCAGGTCTCGGCACCGGGGGATTGGCTCTCACGCGTGGAAGGCGATCGATCGCACGAAACGGTGCAAGCGCTTTCGATCGAAGATCAGACCGTTGAGTATCTGATGATGGGATTGCGCAAGCGAGACGGGCTGTGCAGGGACATTCTTGCGGAGTTGCGTGTTGGAGAGGCGATTTGGTCTCGGATAGACAAAATCGCTGGCATGGGGCTGCTTGATATCGATGCGACGCGTGTGCGCGCAACGGACCGGGGCCGCCTGCTTCTGAACTGGATCGTAACCGAGTTGATCGCGGAGTGAGAATATCGTGCGGATCATCTGGGCCTTTTGCGGAATCCTCTGCGTCTGTTTCGGAGCGATGGGGGTGTTTTTGCCATTGCTTCCGACGGTTCCGTTTATGCTCCTGGCGACGGTCTGCTTTGCACGCTCATCCCCGCAGCTGCATCACTGGCTCATAAACCACGCTGTCTTTGGCCCGCCGATTCAGAATTGGCAGGAGCGCGGTGCGATCTCTCGGCGCGGGAAGATTGCAGCGACGGTTTCCATCGTAGCGGTGTTCCTGATCTCGATCATCCTGCAAGTTGGCTGGATTATCGTTCTGATTCAGGTCGTTGTACTCTCAGCCGTACTAACCTTCATATGGAGTCGTCCGGAAGGCTAGCTGACAGCATCTGGCACAAGGCATCCAACTGCTCCAGATCCCTGTATCGTATCACCATCTCTCCCGCGCCATCGATATTGCGGTGCTTGATCGAGACGGACATGCGAAGATTGGCAGAGAGCTCTGCCTCTATCGCTTTGGTATCACTATCTTTTTCATCGGCACCGCGACGCGGGGAAGCCTTGCCCGGCGTCGGTGGAGTCACCGCGGCCTTGGCGAGCGCTTCAGTCTGGCGGACGGAAAGGCCCTTAGCGATGACGTCGCGCGCGAGCTCGGATGCATTTTCACATGGGATCAGGGCGCGGGCATGACCGGTCGTCAATCGTCCGGCTTCAAGATGCGCTTGAACGTCCTGGGGCAAGGCAAGCAGCCGCATCAGGTTGGCAATATGGCTTCGACTCTTGCCAAGGGATCGCGAGAGCTGGTCCTGGGTGTGTCCGAATGCATCGATGAGCTGCCGGTATCCTGCAGCTTCCTCGATCGACGTCAGATTTGAACGCTGGATGTTTTCGACGATCGCAACTTCGAGAACCTCGATATCGTTAAAATCTCGTATGACTACAGGAACGGCGTGTAGTTGCGCCATTTGTGCGGCCCGCCACCGACGCTCCCCGGCGATAATCTCATACGATGCGCGCCCATGGGCCTTGGCCCGGACTAACAGGGGCTGGAGAATGCCCTTCTCGCGGATTGACGCAGCAAGCTCGGCCATGGCCTCCGGATCGAACGACTTCCGCGGCTGGTCAGGATTGGGCGCGATCTCTTCGATGGGCAGATGGCGATCCGGAGCTGGAGCGGCGTCTGGCTTTGCGGGATCGAGGTCAACATCTGCCATGAGAGCAGACAGTCCTCGGCCTAAGCCCTTGGTTTTTGGTGATTTCATCTTGTTTTCCTAGGCCACGGCATCAAGCGAACGATCCAGCAGCTCGCGCGCCAGAGCGCGGTATGCCGCCGCGCCGCGGGACGTAGGATCGTAGCGCAGAACAGGCAGCCCGTGGCTGGGCGCTTCGCTGACACGAACGTTTCGGGGGATTCGGGTCTCAAAAATGAGATCGCCCAAAGCCTCCCGTGCATCTTGCTCGACTTGCTGAGACAAGCGATTGCGCCCGTCGAACATCGTGAGCACGATCCCCTCTATCCGAAGCTTGGTGTTCGCGCTTTGGCGGACGCTTCGCAAGGTCAGCATCAGTTGCGACAGCCCTTCCAGCGCGAAAAACTCCGATTGGAGGGGAACGAGGATGGAATCCGCGGCCACCATCGCGTTGATCGTCAGGAGATTGAGTGACGGTGGGCAATCGATGAGGATGTAATCGTACTGTTTTTCGTCAAGACCCTGCGCGCGGAGCGCGTTGCGCAACCGAAAGCTGCGACGGTTGTTGGAAACGAGCTCCATATCAGCGGAGCTCAGGTCAGTGGTGGCCGGAGCGATGTCGATCCCTTCGATCGCCGTTGGCTGAGCTACGTCGGCTAAAGGTGTCTCGGACAGAAGTACATCATAGGTGGTTTTCCGCCGGTCCTCGGCGCTCACCCCGAGCCCGGTAGATGCGTTACCTTGAGGATCAAGATCGACCAGCAAGATGCGCAGACCCCGCTCAGCAAGAGCCGCAGCAAGATTGATGCTTGTTGTGGTTTTGCCAACGCCACCCTTTTGATTTGCAATGCAAATCGTTTTCATGCTCTCGTCCTGACCGTTAGATCCTCTGGGGAAGCGAACACGTGATCACGTGTGCGTCCGGGTCTGTTATACTCTGGTGAAGCTCGTGGGTGAAGCGCCAGTATTGCTCGGCGTCTTGAATTTCGTTCAAGACGCGCGCGCCTTTCGGAAACAAGAGGTGTGCATCTGCGCTCGCGTGGCGTCTTGCGTATCCAAGTAGCTCCGAAAGTGGTGCCAGAGCTCGGGCACTCACCACATCGGCCTGCTGCGGTGGGAGATCTTCGATCCGGGCTACCTGAACATCGAGGCCGAGATCAAGCTCTCGGCTCATCGTCGTGAGAAACGCGCACTTTCGGCGATCACTCTCAACCAGTGTAAAGCGCGTGGAGCGCTGCGCATCCGCGGAGAGCAATGCGCACACGACGCCTGGAAACCCTCCACCTGAGCCGATGTCGAGCCAATGCCTCGCTTCCACGGGCGCGAGCGCGTGAATCTGAGCCGAGTCTAGGACATGCCTGACCCATAGATCAGGTACGCTTGACTTGCTGACGAGGTTAATCGCCTTGGTCCAGCGTTCTACGGCAGCGACATAGAAGTAGAGTTTGTCAGATGTTTCACGTGAAACATCCATCCAGTCGAGCACTTCTGCCGCCGTAGCTGGACGCGTATGCATCGTCAGGCAGACTGTTTTTCCAAGCGGCGAATGCTCGCCAGGAGGAGCGTCAGCGCCGCCGGCGTCATTCCCTGAATACGATTGGCCTGCGCAAGAGTTTCCGGTCGCGTACGCGTCAGCTTCTCTCGCAGCTCATTGGACAGACCGTCAATCGTCGTAAAGTCGAGGTTCTGCGGAATCCGAACCGCTTCATCCCGCTTCAGCCGCGCAACTTCCTGTGTCTGTCTCTGTAAATAGTGCGCGTAGAGCGCATCATTGGCGATTTGCTCAAGAACCGCCCGGTCGATCTTCAGGATCTCTGGCTCTAGCGTTGCAAGAGCATCAATCGTAGCATTGGGGAGCGAAAGCGCGTCGACAACCGTACGTGATGCACTCGTAGGACTGACCCGAACGCCAGCGTCGTGCAGCTGACGCGCAGAAACCGAAACCTTACTCAGTGTCTGGTGCCCATCCGACAACGCATCCATCTTGTCTGAGAACTCCGCCGCACGCTCGGCACCAACAATACCAGCCTTCAAGCCAATGGGCGTCAGCCGTTGATCGGCGTTGTCGGCCCGAAGCGCCAGTCGGTATTCAGCCCGAGACGTAAACATGCGATACGGCTCTGTCACACCAAGTGTTGTCAGATCGTCAAGCATGACCCCTATATATGAGGTCTGACGATCAAAGACCGTTCCTTCCTCGCCTTGTGCCAGGCAAGCTGCGTTGAGTCCCGCCACCAGTCCTTGTGCGGCGGCTTCCTCATATCCGGTCGTTCCGTTGATCTGGCCCGCAAGAAAGAGCCCTGTCACGCCGCGAACGGAGAGATCACGGTTCAGCGCTCTCGGATCAACGTAGTCATACTCGATAGCGTAGCCTGGCTTCAGGATCCTTACATCCCCGAGCCCCTCTATGCTCCGCACATACGCATGCTGAACGTCCTCGGGCAGCGACGTAGAAATCCCGTTTGGATAAACGGTATCGTCATCGATCCCTTCGGGCTCCAGAAAGATCTGGTGAGAAGGCCTATCGCCAAACCGCACGACCTTGTCTTCGATCGACGGGCAATACCGTGGCCCCTCACCTGCAATTTGTCCGCCATACATAGCTGATCGCGTAAGGTTTGCGCGAATGATGTCGTGCGTTTTCTCATTGGTACGCGTAATCCCACAGGCGACCTGCCGTACGGCTGTCGTCTTGGTCCGCGTCGAGAAGAAGCTCGGCTCTGCATCACCTGGCTGCATCTCCAGCTTATCCCATTGGATCGTTCGGCCGTCGAGACGAGGCGGTGTGCCGGTCTTGAGCCGACCCATGGGCACCTTCAATTCTTTGATGCGCCGTGCGAGGTGAGAGACCGCCTTCGCCCCCATGCGGCCGCCAGCGTACGAAGTGTTCCCAATATGGATCAATCCGTTAAGGAACGTCCCACTTGTCAGTACCACAGCTCGGCCGCGAACCTCCGATCCATCCGCAAGCGTCACGCCGGAAAAGGCACCCCCTTGCTGAATGAGGTCAACCACCTCTCCCTCAACAATACTCAGATGCTCATGATCTGCGAGAAGACGTTGCATTGCAGCCCGATAGAGCTTGCGATCCGCCTGGGCGCGAGGTCCGCGCACTGCAGGCCCTTTGCGCCGGTTCAGCAAGCGAAACTGGATACCCGCCACGTCGGCTGCCAACCCCATAACGCCATCGAGCGCATCTATTTCCCGAACAAGGTGCCCTTTTCCCAAGCCGCCAATGGCTGGGTTGCAGGACATGACACCAATGTCGGTCGCCTTCAGCGAAATCAGTGCAGTCCGGGCCCCACGTCGCGCCGATGCAGCCGCTGCTTCACAGCCTGCATGCCCCGCACCAACCACGATCACATCAAACGAATGTTTCACGTGAAACACTCCTACTTTCCGATACAGAAGTTCGAGAAGATCTCGCCAAGCACGTCTTCAACCCCGATCCGCCCCACAACCTCGTCCATCGATCGGATCGCTCCCTGAATCAGGTCGCTGACGATCTCCGTATGTTCCGGCGTGCCCTTTAACACGTCGAGCGCCTCCTCCAAAGCCTCACTTGCCCGCCGCAAACCCGCGCCTTGTCTCTCAGTCAGCGCTGTTAATGCTCCCGAAACCTGATCGGCCAGCCTGTTTCCGATTGCCTCCAACAGCTCCGGAACCCCTTGACCCGTCACACCAGAGACCCCGATCCGACTTGCATCAGCCGGAACCAGATCCGCCTTGCCAGACACATGAATATCCTGTGTTTGCATCTCAACCGTTTCAGGAGGCTCATCAATGAAGATACGAAGATCTGCCGAAGCTGCGCGTGCCTGCGCCCGTTCGATGCCTGCAAGCTCCACCTGATCCTCGGCCTCGCGTATGCCCGCAGTATCGAGCAACGTCACAAGATGACCCGCCACCTCAAGCCGCACTTCAACGATATCCCGTGTCGTACCTGCGATTTCGGAGGTCAGCGCGGCATCCCGCCGCGCCAAGCGATTGAGAAGCGTCGATTTTCCCGTGTTGGGAGAACCAACAATCGCAACTTCGAACCCGCGTGAAATCTTTTCGGCAGCTTGTGCTCCACAGGCCTCCGCCCGCAACGCCTCGGCGAGGGATTTCAATTGGAGGGCCACCTCGTCCGATACCTCTTGGGGGACCTCCTCATCCGCGAAGTCGACTGTGACTTCCAGAGACCCGAGAAGCCGCAACAGGTCCTGACGCCACCTATCGACCTTGGCCCGCATTGCGCCATCCAGCACCCGAACGGCTTGCCTGCGCTGAGCTTCCGTTTCCGCAAGGAGGAGCGCGTTCAGACCTTCCACACCGGTGAGGTCGATCTTGTTGTTCTCCAACGCCCTGTGCGTGAATTCGCCTGCCTGCGCGAGCCGTAGCCCTTCAATCCGCCCCAGCTCGTCAAGAACGCGGCGCACAACCCCTTCACTGCCATGCAAGTGAAGCTCTGCGCTCTGCTCTCCCGTAAAGCTACGGCCCTCATCAAAGACGACTACCATACCTAGGTCTATCAGATCGCCCGACCCCCATATCTTGCGTAACGCAAGCGCACGAGCATCAGGCGCCGCACGACGCGTCAGCGACTCCACGGCGGCCCAGGACTGGGGGCCACTTATCCGAACAACGGCAACACCTGCCCGTCCGGCGGCAGTCGACCGGGCGTAGATGGAATCCATTGCCGGTCCCGTGTCAGGTGTTCATGGAGTCGAAGAAATCGTCGTTCGTCTTGGTCTGCTTGAGTTTCGAGATGAGAAACTCGATCGCATCGGTCGTCCCCATCGGGTTCAGAATACGCCGCAGCACGAACGTCTTTTGGAGATCGCCCTTGTCTACCAGCAGCTCTTCCTTCCGCGTTCCGGACTTAAGGATGTCCATCGCCGGGAAGACCCGCTTGTCCGCAACCTTGCGGTCCAGCACGATCTCGGAGTTGCCGGTGCCCTTGAACTCTTCAAAGATCACCTCGTCCATCCGCGAGCCCGTGTCGATCAGGGCAGTCGCGATGATGGTCAGCGAGCCACCCTCTTCGATATTCCGCGCCGCACCGAAGAACCGCTTTGGCCGTTGCAGCGCGTTCGCATCCACACCACCGGTCAGGACCTTCCCCGACGACGGGACAGTCGTGTTGTAGGCCCGGCCGAGGCGCGTGATGGAATCGAGCAGGATCACGACATCCCGCTTGTGTTCCACCAGCCGCTTGGCTTTCTCGATCACCATCTCGGACACCGCAACGTGGCGGGAGGCCGGCTCGTCAAAGGTCGACGAGATCACCTCACCCTTCACCGAGCGCTGCATGTCGGTCACTTCTTCGGGGCGCTCATCGATCAGGAGAACGATCAGGTAGCACTCCGGATGATTGCTCTCGATCGAATGCGCAATGTTCTGAAGCAGCACCGTCTTGCCGGTGCGCGGTGGCGCCACGATGAGCGAGCGCTGCCCTTTTCCGATCGGAGCAACGAGATCGATGATCCTGGCGGAGCGATCCCTTGCGGTGGGATCCGGAAGCTCCATCTTCAGGCGCTCATCGGGATAGAGCGGCGTCAGGTTGTCAAACGCCACCTTATGGCGGGCCTGCTCCGGCTCCGCGAAGTTGATCTGGGTCACCTTCGTCATCGCGAAGTAGCGTTCGGTCTCGCGCGGCGCGGCCATGATGCCTTCCACCGTGTCGCCTGTCCGCAGCCCGTATTGGCGCAGCGTCTCCGGCGACACGTAGATATCATCCGGGCCGGGAAGGTAATTCGCCTCGGGCGAGCGCAGGAAGCCGAACCCGTCCTGCATCACTTCCAGAACGCCGTCGCCACAGATCGTCCAGCCGTCCTCCGCGCGCTCCTTGAGGATCGAGAACATCATCTCGCCCTTGCGCATGGTGGATGCGTTGTCGATCTCCAGATCTTCGGCCATCGCCAGCAGATCTTTCGGAGTTTGCGCCTTGAGTTCGGCAAGCGCTACGGATTGGGTCGTCATGAGAAATGCCCTCGGCACGGACAAGTACCGACGCTGCGGTACATGTGAAAGCGGTATGGGTCTGGTATGAACCGGGGAACGCTGACAGGACAGCCAGCGGCGATCAGGTACGGTGCTCTCCGCCCGGAGTCAACCGCAACCGGCGATTTAGCGCGTCGAAGCTCAGAACGGCCGCGCGATCACGGCCACGACGATGACGATCAGCAACACTGTCGGCACCTCGTTCATCAGCCGGTATTGCCGCCCTGTTCGCACGTTCTCCGCGCGGATGAACTCCTTACGCCGCAATCCGCACCAATGGTGAAACCACGTCATCGCGATGATCGCAGCTCCCTTGGCGTAAGGCCACACAGCGCCCCAATCCACGATGCCAGGGGTCAAGGCAAGCGTGATCCCGAACACCCACGTTGCAATCATGGCCGGGTTCATGATCAGCCGGAGGAGTTTCTGCTCCATCATCTGAAAGACGGCATCCATCTCCGTCCCTGCTGTTGTCCGCTCGGTGTGATGCACGAAGAGCCGTGGCAGATAGAACAGCCCGGCCATCCATGCGACCATCGAGATCACATGAAGGGATTTGGTCCATGGGTAGGCATAGGCCAGCCAGTCTGCCATCGTCTGATCCTCGCTTTTCTAAAGCTCTCCTTAAAATAAAAAAGAAAGATAAATAAGGTTGGAGTAGAGGTAGGGCCTGTGGACGTGTGGACGCAGCCCTTATCAACAAAGTTGTCCACTCCTGAACAAGCCATTCTCATATCCACAGAGGCAGATAATATCAGAATTACAATATGTTATAGGTACCTGACGCAACGATGCTGTGGGTAGACCGTGGATACAACCAGTCGTCCACAGCCTGAGAGTAGAACTTACCAACGGGGATAAGAGATAGCGGCGAGGGCTGGATCGTCGGGTAAGATCTGGCACTGGAAAAACTGTTCACTTGGCATCACAAGGCACACACGCTGCTATACAGGAATTATCCCGAAGTTCTCCCCATGGATCAGCCACTCCTCCTTGCTTCCCAGTCAGAGACCCGGGCCGCCATGTTGCGCGCGGCGGGCCTCACGATAGACACCCGCCCCGCTCGGGTGGATGAGGAAAACATCCGCGCATCCCTGAAGGCGGAAGGTGTCTCTATCCGCGACATGGCGGATGCGCTCGCGGAGGCCAAGGCCCGCCGCATCGGGAGCGCGGCGCCAGACAGGCTTGTCCTCGGTTGCGATCAGACGGCCGAGGTTGGCGGCAAACTGCTATCCAAACCCGCCTCACCGGAGGAAGCCCGCGAGCAGTTGCGCGCGCTCTCCGGTCAGCAGCACCGTCTGTTCTCCGCGGCCGTTCTTTATGAGGATGCAAAGCCGATCTGGCGGTTTGTCGATACCGTCCGTCTCCATGTCCGCCCCCTGTCCGACGCCTATATTGAAGGCTACGTGACCCGGAACTGGGAGAGTATCTCGCAAAGCGTCGGCGGATATCGGCTGGAGGAGGAAGGCGCGCGACTTTTCACGCGGGTTGAAGGCGATTACTTCACTGTTCTCGGCTTGCCGCTGCTCCCGCTTCTGTCTTACCTTGGCACCAGAGGCATCATCGAGACATGACGTATCCCATCCCTTTGGCAGGTGTGATCGGGTATCCGGCGTCCCATTCCCGGTCGCCCCGGATCCATGGACACTGGCTTCAGCGCTACGGGCTGGCCGGGCACTACATTCCGCTCGAAATCTCGCCGGATGATCTGCCCACCGTGCTCGAGATCATGCCAAGGATGGGTTTTGTCGGCGCGAATGTGACGCTGCCCCACAAGGAATCCGTACTTCGGATGTGTGACCTCGTCACGGATCGCGCGGCCCTCATCGGAGCCGTGAACACCCTGATTTTCCGGGAGGATGGTCGGATCCACGGGGACAATACCGACGGCTACGGTTTTCTCGCGAGCTTGCGGGCCGCTGTCCCGTCCTGGCAGCCAAAGGCCGGACCGGCAGCGATCTTTGGGGCGGGCGGCGCGAGCCGTGCGGTGATTGTCGCGTTCCTGGAGGCCGGCGTGCCGGAGATCCGGCTCTCCAACCGAAGCCGACCCCGCGCCGAAGCGATGCGGTCTGAGTTCGGAGCCCGCATCAAGGTCGTTGACTGGGTCAAGGCGGGCTCCATGCTCGAAGGTGCGCTGACGGTTGTGAATGCAACGTCCCTAGGGATGGAAGGGCAGCCCAGCTATCAGTTCCCCCTTGCCGCGCTTGAGCCCGGTGCCCTCGTGACCGATCTCGTCTACACCCCGCTGGAGACGGAATTCCTCGCCACCGCACGAGAGGCGGGCTGCCTCACGGTCGATGGGCTGGGGATGCTGCTTCATCAGGCGGTGCCGGGCTTTGAGCGTTGGTTCGGTGAGCGCCCGGATGTGGATGACGAAGTGCGCGCCGCCGCCTTGCTATGAGCGACCCCTTCGTCATTGGGCTTACCGGCTCGATCGGTATGGGCAAGACGACGACCGCCCGGATGTTCGCAGGTCGGGGCGTGCCGGTCTGGTCCGCAGACGATGCGGTTCACCGCCTCTACGCACCCGGCGGCGCAGCGGTCACGCCGCTTTCGGCTGCCTGCCCCGATGCGCTGACGCAGAGCGGTGGCATTGACCGGACGGCCCTGAAAACCTGGATCGCGTCAGACGAGAACGCGTTGCGCGCGATCGAAGCCATCGTCCATCCGTTGGTCGCTCAGGATCGGCAAGCCTTTATCAGCACAGCAAAATCGGGCGTCATCGTGCTCGACATCCCGCTTCTGTTCGAGACGGGGATGGACGCCCATGTCGATCTCGTTGTTGTCGTGTCGACCGATGGAAAGACACAACGCGAGCGTGTTCTGGCGCGGCCGGGTATGACCGAAGCGCAGCTAGATCTGATCCTGTCCAAGCAAGTCCCGGACGCGGAAAAACGCGCCCGGGCTGATGTGGTGATCGACACCAGCGCCATGGCCTCGGCCGAAGACGGCGTATCGGAAGTGTTGCGGCAGGTGGAACAGCAATTGGAGAGTGGCAATGCGTGAGATTGTTCTCGATACGGAAACAACCGGCCTCAGCCCGAATGAAGGGCACCGCATCGTCGAAATCGGCGGTGTGGAGCTTCTCAACCATGTGCCGACAGGCCGGACGTATCATCAATACATCAACCCCAAGCGCGACATGCCGACCGAAGCGTTCGACGTCCATGGCATCAGCGCGGAGTTTCTTGCGGACAAGCCGCCCTTTGAGGCGATCGCGCAGGAGTTTGTCGATTTCGTGCAAGATGCCACGCTCGTCATCCACAATGCCCCGTTTGACATGGGCTTTCTGAATGCGGAGCTGCGCTGGGCCGGGCTCTCTCCCCTGCCGGGGTCACAAGCGCTCGACACACTCGCGATGGCGCGCAAGCGTTTCCCGGGATCGCCGGGCTCACTCGATGCGTTGTGTCGGCGGTTCGAGATCGACAATTCCCGACGCACCTATCACGGCGCGCTGCTCGACTCCGAGATCCTCGCCGAAGTGTATCTGGAGCTCATTGGTGGCCGTCAGCCCGGGCTGGTGCTGAGCGCGTCGCCAGCGGATCAGCGAGACGCCACGACAAGTGGCACCGACGCGGGAAAAAGGGCCCGGGCACGCCCAGCTCCCCTGCCGTCTCGAATCACCGAGGCGGAACGCGCCGCCCATGCCTCCCTCATCGAGGAGTTGGGCGACGCTGCTTTGTGGAAGAAATTCGGCGGCTAGCGCTTACGCATCGGCTCCCTGCTCGGCATTGGCCTGATTGGCCTGCGCGCGCTTGGTGAGTTCCGAGCGATAGAGCTGAAGGAAATCGATTGTTTCGAGGTTGAGCGGCGGGAAACCACCATCGCGCGTGACGTCGGAAACGATCCGGCGCACGAACGGGAAGAGCATCCGCGGGCATTCGATCAGCAGGTACGGATGCAGCTGCGGCTCGGGCACGTTCTCCACGTGAAAGATCCCGCCGTACTCGATTTCCATCAGGAAAAGGTTCGCCGCGTCGGATTTGTTCTTCGACTCGATGACGAACTTGATGATCACTTCGTACTGATTGTCGGCCGGGCGCTTCTTGGCGTCGAGGTTGACCTGAACCTTCACGTCCGGCTGCACCTCGCCCTGCACGCCCTTCTGCGCCACGACGTTCTCGAAGGACATGTCGCGGATGTACTGCGCGAGGACCTTCATGGTCGGCTGGGCCTGCTGGCCGCCTTCTGCGCCGTTCGGGGCGGGGGTTGCGGGGGCGTCGGTGGGCGTATCGGACATGGCGTGCTCCTCAGCGGGTTGCGTTCTGTTGCGCGGCCCATATCAAAGTGCGCTCCGGGTTCAAACCCCCGGCTGACGGTACTTCAGCCAAGCCGGGCGACGTGATCATTCACGTGTCCAGCCTGACGGCGGGCGATTGGAAGGCTGCGTTGGGCCGGGGGTATCGGCGTCACTCCCGGTCACATCGGTGTAATCGCCATCGATGATCCCGTCCCTCTGGGCGGGGCCAGCACGGCCGCGCTGTGACGGGTGCGGATTGGCTTGTCCGCGCGCTCCGCCGAAGTTGTGCACCACGACGCGGGATTTGATCCAACGGAAGGCCATCACACGGAACGCCGGAACCAGAAGCAGGAAGCCGATGGTGTCCGTGAAAAACCCCGGCGTCAGCAAGAGCGCCCCGGAAAACAGGATCATGGCGCCGTGGGCAAGTGGCTCGGTCGGGTCGTTCAGCGTCTCGAATGAGCCCTGGATCTGGCGCATCACATCGCGCCCCTGACGACGGACAAGCCATGTCCCGAGGATCGCTGTCAGAACAACGATGAGCAGGATCCAGCCGAGGTCCAGCACCGAGCCGAGCTGTACAAACAACGCGATCTCGATGAGCGGAATACCGATGAATAACGCAAGTAGCAGCATCTTTTCTTTCCAATGGGCATCAAAAGGAGGTGCGAGACCCGCCTGTTGGCCCTCCAGCCGGTGGACTTGGTACCACCCCCCGCTTACATAAGGGCGACGTGGGCCTGATAGAAGCGGGTCCTGCACCCAATGTTCCCTCGCGCACCCCGGCGCGAACCGTCAAGAGAGGACGCCATGAGCTCCGCCGTCATTCAGCTGCTGGTTCTGGCCGGCATTGCCATCTTTTTGATCCTGCGGCTTCGTTCAGTGCTCGGCAGCCGCGAAGGCTTTGAAAAGCCTCCTCTTCCCATGGGCGGGGGTAATGATACTGCAAGCGGCCCCCGGCGAGACTTCGAGGTCATCGAAGGCGGTGTCGACCGGGATATCACCGATCACGTCGACGACGGTACAGACGCCGCCAAGGCGCTGGCCGCGATGAAGATGGCCGAGCCGGGTTTTCACGTCGGCGAATTCCTGCAAGGCGCGCGCGGCGCCTACGAAATGATTCTCATGGCCTTCGAGCAGGGCGACATGGAGAGCGTGTCTGCGTTTGTCTCCGACGACGTGATGGAAGCGTTTTCCGAAGTGATCGAGGCGCGAAACGAACAGGGCCTGACGATCGAGGCGAATTTCGTCGGCGTGCGCGAAGTGACGCTCGAAGATGCGGCCTTCGACCGGGATGATCAGACCGGCGAGGTTACCGTCCGGTTCGTTGGCGAGCTGACGTCGGTGGTCAAGAATGCCGAGGGTGAGGTCGTCGAGGGCGATCCGACCACGATCAAACGTCAGAAAGACGTCTGGTCGTTTGCGCGCACGATGGGCGCCGGCGATCCGAACTGGCAGCTCGTCGCCACTGGCGAGTAATTCGCGGCGCAGGTTGCCATGGCGCCCTTCGAAGTGGCAACCGACGCGATCCTCGCGCAGCTGCGGACTGGGCAGGCACGCGTGCTCGCCTTCTCCGACCTGCCAGGTTGGACAGCCGATGATCATGCAGCCGCGCTCAAGGTTTTGCGATCCACGGCCGACGAAGCATCTCCCTTGCAGGCCATTCTGACGCGAGGGCTAGCGTCCGACGCTCCAGGCGCGGCGTGTCGTCTCTTTGAGCAGGCCTTTCTTCCGGTACGTCTCGAGGGCGCCGATGATGCGCTTCTGACCGGGTACTACGAGCCGGAATTGAACGGATCGCTGGAGCGGACGGATCGCTTTACCGTACCGCTCTACGGGATGCCGCCAGACCTGCCCGAGGCGCGGCAATGGGCGTCGCGTCGGGAAATCGAGGCTCAGGGTTTGCTGGAGGGCCGGGGTCTGGAGCTGGCTTGGATCGAGCACGCTATTGATCGGTTCCTCCTTCAGGTTCAGGGCTCCGGCCGTATTCGCCTTTCTGATGGCGGTGCGGTGCGGGTCGGTTACGCAGGCCGAAACGGCCACCCGTACCGTTCCATCGGGCAGGAGCTTATCCGGCATGGGCTCATTGCTGAGTCTGCGATGAGCGCCCAGTGGCTGCGGAACCATGCGCTTGCGCTGCCGGATGGTGGGCGATCCTTGATGGCCCACAACCCGTCCTACGTTTTCTTCCGAACGCTGCCCGCAGCCCGGCCTGACCTTGGGCCCATCGGGACGCTCGGACACCCTGTCACCGCGATGCGCACGATTGCAGTTGATCCCGCGTTTGTCCCGCTCGGATGCCCGGTTTGGGTCGAGGCGACAGGCACCTATCCGATCCAGCGCTTGATGATCGCTCAGGACACCGGCAGCGCGATCAAGGGCCCCGCGCGCGCTGACGTTTTCGTTGGAACGGGCGCCGCCGCGGGGGAGGTTGCGGGCCAGATGCGGGAGAGCGGTCGGCTGACGATCCTCCTCCCCCGCGCGCTGGTCGAAGAGAAAGCGCCAAGCGGCCATCGCGCCGGCTCGCTCGGGGAGAGCGAATGACGCGCCGCCGCCGTTCCCTGACGGAGGATGACCTGGAGCTTTGGCGAAGGGTCGCCCGAAGCACCACGCCGCTGGAAAAGAGGCCGGCCCCCCCCGCGCAATTGCCCGCCGCACCGGCACGGAAGGATGTGCACACGGATCCGGGCCACGACACCGCGCCGCTTACACCCTTCCAGCTCGGGCAAACCCGGCGCACTGAAGCACAGGGCCACGACCTCTCGCCAACCATCGAACGGAGCCTCGCCACGACGCCCCTTCGGATGGACAAGAAGACCTTTGGCAAGCTGAAGAAGGGCAAGATGCGCCCCGAGCGGAAGCTCGATCTTCACGGGATGACGCTTGCGGAGGCCCATCCCCGCCTGAATACCTTCATCCGGAGTGCTCATGCCGATGGCTGCCGCCTCGTGATCGTCGTGACAGGAAAGGGAAAATCCGGGCGCGACGATGGCGGCCCGATTCCGACACCGCGTGGCGTCTTGCGGCATCAGGTGCCCGGATGGCTGCATGCGCCGATGCTTCGCCCGTTCGTGCTGCAGGTGACCGATGCACATCTTCGGCACGGCGGGAGCGGGGCGTACTACGTCTATCTCACACGCGGACCGGCAGGTCAGGCACGGCAGAGCGGATCGCAAGCGCGGTAACGCCGCTTGCCACAAGAAACCAGAGGGCGATCCCAAGCATCTGGGTGTCAAATGAGGCGCCCACATCGATCAGCAATCCGGTGAGGATCGGGCCGATAGCTGTCCCGAACACCATGACCGCCGCCGCCACGGCCTTCACCGCACCGAGGTGTTGCGTGCCGTAGAACTCGGCCCAGAACGCCGACGGCAAGGTGTGGTTCATCCCGACGGAAAGCGCCATGAACATCATCCCGAGTGCCGTGCTCCAAAGCCCATCGGCCAGTGACAGGATCGCGAAGGCGACAACCATGGGTATTTGAGCCAAGGGCATGAGGCGCCAGGTGCCGAACCGGTCGATCAGAAACCCGGACAACACCATCACCGCAACGGCGCTCACCGTGTAGAGCGGGAAGAGTGCCACGAGCGCCAGGTGCGAGATCTGTTTGGTCTCTGCGAAATGCACCTGATGAAAGAAGAATGCGGTGGAGAACGCTGCGGGCCCCAGCATGAAGGGCACCATTCCCCAGAAAAGCCAGTGAGACAGGACGTGCCCACGCGTCCACTGTCGCCCCTTCATGCCGAGTGAGGCGCTTTCGCCCGCGATGGCCTGGGGTGTCCGCTCCAGCGCCAGCAGACGCAGGAGCACGGGCAACGCGCACATGATCAACGCTGCCGCAAGAACCCAGAGCACCCGCCAATCGACAAACGCGAGCAGGGCGACGAACGTGAGGGGCAGAACAGCCTCCCCAACGGCAAAGCCCATGGAGGCCACCGAGAGCGCGCGCCCCCGTGTCGCAACGAACCACCGCGCCATCGCAACCGTCGCGATGTGGCTCATCATGCCCTGCCCGGTCAACCGAAGGGCGAAAATGACCGGTACCAGAAGCCAGGCAGACGGCACCGCTGCCATCGCAAGGCAGGCAAATGCGAAGACTGGCAGCACGATCAGGCACAGGGTGCGTGCGCGAAACATGTCGGTGACCTGACCGGCCCAGACCATCGCGATGGCCGATAGGAAGGTCCCGGCGGAATAGAGCGTGCCCCACGCGCCATGCGACAGCCCGAAGCTCTCCCGGATCTCTCCGGAGAAGATCGAGATGAAAAAGGTCTGCCCGAAGGACGACGTGAAGGTGAGCAAAGCCCCGGCGCCGAGAAAGGCCGCGTTCTGTCGAAGGAACTCGCTGGTTGAGGAAAGCGGGCGGCCTGTCATGGATGCCGCCTACACCGAACCAACCGACGTTTAAATGACGCCGTATGCCAAAAGCGCGTCAGCCCACGGTGGGCTTCCGCTAAAGCACGTATCGGCTGAGATCGGCGGATTTGGCGAGCTCGCCGAGATTTGCCTCGACCATCCCGGCGTCGACTATGATCGTATCGCCTGAACGGTCCGGCGCGGTAAACGACAGCTCTTCGAACACCCGCTCCATCACGGTGTAGAGGCGCCGCGCGCCGATATTCTCAACCGTTGCGTTCACTTCCGCTGCGATCCGCGCCAGCGCCGCGATTCCATCTTCGGTGAATTCAACCGTCACTTCTTCGGTCTCCATCAGCGCGGTGTACTGGCGGGTCAGGGCGTTGTCGGTCTCGGTCAGGATGCGCACGAAGTCGTGCTCCGTCAGGGCACGAAGCTCCACCCGGATCGGTAAGCGGCCCTGAAGCTCGGGCAGCAGATCGGACGGCTTGGCGATGTGAAACGCGCCTGACGCGATAAAAAGGATATGGTCCGTCTTCACGGGGCCATGCTTGGTGCTCACGGTCGTGCCCTCGATCAAGGGCAGCAGATCCCGCTGCACCCCTTCGCGGCTGACCTCGCCGCCGCGGGCGTCCGACCGGGTGGCAACCTTGTCGATCTCGTCGAGAAACACGATCCCGTTTTGTTCGACAGCTTCGAGCGCATGGGTCTTCACCTGCTCGTCGTCGAGCAGCTTGTCAGCCTCTTCCGAAATCAGCACCTCGTAGCTGTCGGCGACGCGCAGTTTCTTCTTCGTCGTCCGCCCTCCGAAGGCCTTGCCGAAGATATCGCCAAGGTTCATGCCACCCATTCCACCGGCAGGCTGGCCGGGGATCTCGAACATCGGCATCTGCGGGGCGGGGTCCGCGACTTCCAGCTCGATTTCATAGTCGTCCAGCTCGCCACGCTTGAGCTTGCCGCGGAACATCTCGCGCGTCTGTTCACGTGCATCCGCTCCGGCGATGGCCTCGATCACCCGATCCTCGGCCCGGTCATGGGCGCGGGCCTTCACGTCTTCGCGCATGTGTTCGCGGGTCATGGCGATGGCGGCGTCCATCAGATCCCGGATGATCTGCTCGACATCGCGCCCGACGTAGCCCACTTCGGTGAATTTCGTCGCCTCGACCTTGATGAAGGGCGCCCGGGCGAGCTTGGCCAGACGGCGCGAGATCTCTGTCTTGCCCACACCGGTCGGCCCGATCATCAGGATATTCTTCGGGTAAACTTCCTCGCGCAGATCCGCCCCAAGCTGCCGCCGCCGCCAGCGCGAGCGCAAGGCGACGGCCACGGCCCGTTTGGCCTCTTTCTGGCCGATGATGAAACGGTCGAGCTCCGAGACGATCTCGCGCGGGGTCAGGTCAGTCATTCGGGGGTGTGTTCCTTGATCAGGGTCCAGGGGGGCAGGCGGCCTTTGCCCTGGAAGGCGGGAAGCGCGCGCATCAGCCCGCTGCGCAGGCTTTCCCAGAATGCGCCAAGCAGTACGAGGCCGAGGCCCAGAAGGAGGATCGCGAGCATCGCCTGATCGTCGAGCACACCGATCGAGAGCGCAACCACGTAGCCCACGCCCGCCACGAGGAATGATCGCCGATCGATCACCACGGCAAGGAGCGCGAGAAAGGACAGAAAGCCGACAAGCATGAGCTGTGCCAGGGCTGTCCCTTCCGTGAAGAGGGTCAGCGCCACGGTGTTGACGATTGCAGGCGCGGCAATCACGTGCAGCCAGAAACCGGTCTGCGCGCGCCGCGTGACACGGTGGGGATCCGACATGTCGAAGCTGAGCGCGACAGCAAACCCGATGAGGCCCAGAACGATCGTGAGAATGGCAAAGGGGCCATCCGCGGTCAGCAGGAAGACCTCTTCGAAGTTCGGAACCTCCGCTCCCCGCAGGATCAGTGCGGACCCCGCCGTCGCGAAGATCCCCAACGCCACCAGCGCCATGGAAAACGGAATGCGGAACGCCGCGTACCACCCCAGCATGGCCACGGTCGTGATCGCACCCGTGGCAACGGCACGTTCCTGAAAGTTCATGCCCCATTGCCAGCCGAGGCTCGCCCCAAGCTGCATCGCCGCCAATCCGAACATCACCGTGAGCGCAATCGACGGGGCGATCATCCGCCGCTTCAGCGTGAAATATGCCGCAAGCGCGGCCGACGTCGCCATCGTGATCCCGGCATAGAGGCCAAGGTTCTGCCCCACCGCACCGAGCGACGTCATCGCCGAGACCCCGGTGATCCCCATCCATCCCGCGTACAGGATGACGAGGCCCACGACGATGAAGATCTCGTTGAACCCCTTGAAGAGCTCGAAAGGTTCATCAAGCCCTGCCGTCTTTTCGCGCACGCCCTGCCGTTGTTCGGACAGCGCAAGCACCGAAGCCGCCTGCGCCTCCGAAATCATGCCCGCCGCTACCGCGGCCCGCAGGTCGTCGCGATTGAGGCTCATGGAGCGATCCGCTCCACCGTGAGATTGCCATTGGTGTACACGCAGATATCGGCGGCAATCGCCATCGCCTGGCGGGCGATCTCCTCCGCGCCGAGATCCGTCGCCATCAGCCCGCGCGCAGCGGCGAGGGCGAAGTTTCCACCCGAGCCGATCGCGGCGATCCCATGCTCGGGCTCCAGCACGTCCCCGGCTCCGGTCACGACCAGCAGGTCCGTCCCATCGGTGACGATCAGCATAGCTTCGAGCTTCTGGAGGTACTTGTCCGTGCGCCAATCCTTCGCCAGCTCGACACACGCGCGCTGAAGCTGCCCCGGCGTCGCCTCCAGCTTGGTCTCGAGCCGCTCAAGCAGCGTGAATGCATCCGCAGTGGATCCGGCAAACCCGGCCACCACGTCGCGCCCCCCCGGAGAGAGCCGCCGCACCTTGCGCGCCGTACCCTTGATCACCGTCTGGCCCAGGCTCACCTGCCCGTCGCCAGCGACAACCACCTCGCCCCCGCGCCGCACGCCGACAATCGTCGTGCCGTGCCAGCCGGGAAAGTCTGTCTGTGCCATGCAGTCCTCCGTTCCGCCGCTATATGGCCCGGCACCGTTGCGCGCACAACCGCCGCCCCGCCCCGCGCATTGCCTTCTTTCTGCTCGAAATACGCACCTTCACCGGTCACCACACCGTGCGCCGCGCTGACAGGCTGTTGCCCAAGAAAAAAGGGCGCCGAAGCGCCCCTTCCCATCGCAAGCAACGGTGCGGCGCTCAGATCGCGCCTTCGATCCAGCTTTGCAGCGCAGCTTTCGGGGCGGCGCCGGTCTTGTTGGAGACAACCTCACCATCCTTGAAGAGAAAGAGCGCCGGGATCCCGCGCACATTGAGCGAAGCCGCCGCCTGCATGTTCTCGTCGACGTTGACCTTCACGATCTTCACTTTGCCCTCCATCTCTTCGGAGAGCTCCTCGAGCGCCGGGCCGATCTGCTTGCAGGGGCCGCACCACTCGGCCCAGAAATCCACCACAACGGGGATGTCGGAGTTCTTCACTTCGGTGTCGAAGCTGTCGTCGGTCACGGCATGGGTTGCCATCGGGGCCTCCTGGGGCTGACGCACAATGTTGGAGCGCGAACGTAAGAACGGGGCTGCGGGGCGTCAAGCACCCGCCGTCGTCACGGCCGCGTGTTCTTGGCCGGCGTTGTCGCGAGCGACGTGGCAACAAGAGCGCCCGGCAGGCGCATCAGGGTCGCCGTCCGGGTCCAGAGCAGGGCCGTTTCGATCACGCGGTCGGGATAGATCTGCGCAAGGGCAGCGGCATAGGCCCCCATCTGGCGCAAGAGCCCGTCGGGTACGTCCTCCGGGTACTCGGGCACAACCCGGTTCGTCTTGAAATCAACGGCCAGAACCCGCTCCTGCATCACATGCAGGCGGTCGATCTGACCATGCAGACGGGCGCCGTCCAGCTCCGGCAGCGCAGCGGTCAGGCTGACCTCGGCAAGGGTTTCAGAGGAAAACAGCGACGCAAGGGCGGCATCCCGCAGGATGGCGGCGACCTCGTCGAGATCCTCGGGCGGGCAGGCATTTGGAACGCACAGCAAATCGGCCTGCTCCGGCCAATCGGATTGGGGAACGCTGGGCAAGTGTTCGAGAAGAAGGTGGATGCGTGTGCCTCGCGCCAAGGCCTCCTCTTCGGTGTCACCGGCCTCGCCCGGCAGTGCCTTTGCGCCGCCGAGCCCGGAGGGCGCGAGGCTCTGGCGCGGGCGCTCGGGCAGGGCTGCGAGCTGGTGCGCCCAGTCGGGGAGCACCGGAGCCGGTGCGCTTGCGGGCGCCGCGTCGACGTCGCTCAATGCCGCCTCGTCAGGCCAGGCGGGGCTTTGCAGGCGGAGTGTTCCGTCCTCCAGCACTTCGGCGCCCGAGGCACGCAGGCCCTCCGCGATCTGATCGTACCAGCTGTCTTCGGGATCAGAGCCGAGATCCCCTGCAGCGGCGACAACAAGCCATTGCTCGGCCCGGGTCATGGCGACGTAGAGAAGCCGCCGCGCCTCTTCCTTGCGTCCCTCGATCGCGCTGTTCCGCAAGGCTGAAAGCAGCGGCGGAGCATCGTCCTTGCGCACAGACCAAAGGGCCGTTCCGTCATCGTCGCTCAGGACCTTTTCGGAAAGGCGCGTCTGCTGTTTCTGCTTGGCCGTATCGGGGAGGATCACGATCGGCGCTTCAAGGCCCTTGGCACCATGCACTGTCATCACGCGCAGCTTGGCACCGCGCCCCTCGGCGCGCCGCTTCACCTGCGCGGTGCTCGCGTCTTGCACCGCGAGAAAGCCGGTCAGGCTGGGCACATCCGAGCGCTCATAGGCGAGCGCGCGCGACAAGAGCGCGTCGATCCCGTCGGTCGCCTCCGCGCCCAACCGGGCGACAAGCTTGCGACGGCCATCATGGGCGATCAGCAGCCGTTCGATCAGCTCGTAGGGGCGCAGGTAATCCGACGCATTCCGCAGGTCGGCCAGCATCCCGAAGGTTTCCGGATGCTCGTCCTTTCGGGCACGGAGCGTGGCCCAGAGGTGCGGCTCTTTCCGGCCCTGGGCGAGGTCGTAAAGCTCTGCTTCCGTCCACCCACAAAGCGGCGATCGCAGGACAGTCGCAAGCGACAGCGAATCCTCTGGCAGGTCAAGAAAGGCGAGGACCGCGCAGATATCCTTTACGGCGAGCTCCTCGGCGAGCTTCAGCACATCCGCGCCAGCCACATCGAGCCGGACGGATTTGCACGCGCGGATCACTTCGTGAAAGAGAGTGCCGCGGCTCTGGACAAGGATCAGGATGTCGCCCGCCGTCACGGGGCGCATTTGGCCTGTGGTGTCCTGCAGTTGCGCCGTGTCGACCATGTGCCGGGCTGCTTTTGCAACCTGCCGTGCAAGCTGGGCGCGGTGATGCTCCGGGCTGATCCTGTCCACCGGGTCGAACCAGGCGCCGCCCTCATCGTCGTCCGGAGGCTCGATTGCGGGCCAAAGCTCGACCCGCCCAGGCATATCTGCGCGAAACGCCCGGTGCCGGATGTCGCCACCCAGGCCTTCGCGGTTTTCGGGTGGGAAGGTCGCATCGACGACCCGCAGGATCTCGGGCGCGGAGCGGAAGGAATACTCGAGCTCCAGCGCATTGAGAAATACCCCGATCCGATCCAACCGCTCAGTGAACGCGTTCTTCATCCGCAGGAAGCTTTCGGGCTCGGCGCCTTGAAACGAATAGATCGACTGCTTCATGTCGCCCACGACGAAGAGCGTCCGGTCTCCGGGTTCGGCACTTCCCTCACCGGCGGTGAATTCGCGCGTCAGAAGCTCGATCACGCGCCACTGTGCCGGGCTCGTATCCTGCGCCTCGTCGACGAGCAGATGGTCGATGCCGCCGTCGAGCCGGTAGAGCACCCAATCGGCCACACCCGGATCGCTCAGAAGGCGCTCCGTGCGCTCGATCAGATCGTCGAAATCCAGCAGCCCGCGCTCCATCTTCGCGGCGTCATAGGCGGGCAGGAACATGGCGGCAAAACGCTGGAGGGCGTGCGTCTTCTCGGCGGCATCGAAGGCGCGCAATGCCGGCGATGCAGTGCACAGCGCCTCCGCGAGCGCGTCGATGTCGTCTCCCCCGTCGCCCAGAATATCCCGCGCGGCATTGGTTAGTAGCCGGGCCTTCGGGCGCGACCGATCCGCGAGGAGCAAGCCGCTGCACAGCGCATCGAAACGTGAGGCGGCGCCCGGGGCATCGGCGGCGCGCCGCAGGTGTCCGGCGAGGTCGGTCATTGTCTTGCCCAGATCGGCAATGGCGTCGGCAGTCGCGCGGAGATCTGACGTGCGCACGCCATCGAGCGCCACTTCCAGCGTAGTGTCCTTCGTGGCGTCTACAGGAACGCCGAAACGGGCCAAGGTGGCGTTGCGATCCGGCTGCACCGGGAAGCCGTGCCGGTTGCGGTGGATCGAGGCACAGAGCGGGCCGAAATCCGCGTCCGACACGAGAGCGGCCATGTCAAACACGACGTCTCTATCGCGGATCACGAGATCGCGCAGTACATCGCGCTGCAACCGTTCCGTCGCGACATCGTCCATCTCGCGAAAACCGGGGCTGAGCCCGGCCTCGCGCGGGAACCGCCGCAGGACCCCCGCGCAAAAGGAGTGGATGGTCTGGATCTTGAGCCCGCCCGGCGTCTCGATGGCGCGGGCGAACAGGCGGCGCGCTTCCGCGAGCGTCTCTGCGTCGGACGCGTTCTCGACCCCAAGCTGGGCCAGCGCGGCCCGCAGCGCCTCGTCATCCGCCATGGACCACTCGCCGAGGCGAGAGAACAGACGGTTCTGCATCTCGCTCGCCGCGGCCTTGGTATAGGTGAGGCAGAGTACGTTCTGCGGGGGTGTTCCGCCCAGAAGCAGGCGCGCGACCCTGTCCGTCAGCACGCGGGTCTTGCCGGACCCGGCATTCGCCGAAACCCATGTCGAGGCGCCGGGATCTGCCGCCTCGACCTGCCGTTGCGTGGCGGCGTCCCGCTTCGGGGTTGGGACGCTCATGAGGGGTGGCCGACGTCTTCGGGTGCGGGATCGTCTGTCAGATCCCATTCACCGAGGCGTGACAGGTGATCAAAGTCCCCCGAAAAGCGCATCTTCTCCGCGGCGCGCTGGGCGGTGTAGCCACGGCTCGGGTCCTGATACGCGGCGATCAGGCGGCGCAGGCCGTCGAGCGCGGCATCGGGTGCCCGGATGCCGTTCTTGTCCGTCAGCGGGATCGCGCGATCCCCCCCGGATGCTCCGAGGGCGATGTAGCTCATGGCACTTACGGGGGCAGCGTCGAGCGCGTGAAAGGCGCCGCGCTCCGCCATCGCGGCCTCCAGCGTCAATTGTTTGTCGAACGCCGCTACCTGCTTGGCCGTGGGGGGGGCGCCGGATTTGTAGTCATGGATCGCGTAGGTGCCGTCGGCGCGGCGATCGATCCGGTCCGGCTTGGCGCGCAGGGTGAAGTGCGGTGTGCCGAGGTCGAGCTTGCCCTGCCCCTCGACGAGAACGGGAGCGCCCTCGGAAAGGCGGGCCATCTCACCGGCGATGATCCGGTCCGCGACACTCATCAGTCGGGCATGCCAGAGGGTCTGGATCGCCGGGTCGGCGCTCATCCTCGCAAGGTGCGTCCGGGCCGCGGTATCGAGGGCGGCCCGCGCGGCGTTGTTATCCGCCTTCCAGTCGGAAGCGCTCTTAAGAAACGCCTCCATCACCTCGTGCAACGCGATGCCCCGCTCGCGGGCATCTCCCGTGGGGAGCAGCGGCTGCAACTTCTTCAGGCCAAGGATGTATTGCGCGTAGATCGCATAGGGATCTCGGATCAGCGTGGTGATGCGCGTCACGTAAAGCGAGGTCGGCCGCACCGCGACGGGGGGCCGGGGTGCAGGCCTGCGCGCGGGCGGTGTGTCGCGTTCGGGTGCCTCCAGCGCGCGGGCCTGATCAAGGAGGGTCGCCCCACGGGCTTTCATGTCCGCAAGGGCTGTCTGCCCGTCTGTGCTCAGGCCCTTCAGCAGGGTCGTCAGCCGATTGAGCCACCGCGAGGGAACCGTCTCGGCCTCGGCATCCCGCACCGCACGGGTGAGCAGCACTTCGGGAGCGGCGATGGCTTGCTGGAAGTCGTGGGCGGCGAGCCCGATCCGGCGTTCGGGGAGCAGAAGCCCGGCCTCGCGCCGCATCGAACGGTTGAGCCAGGGATCGGGGGCAGGCAGGTCGGGCCACGTGCCGTCATTCAGCCCGGCGAGAATGGCGAGATCGACACCCCCGGCACGCGCCTCTAGCGTGCCCCAGATCATCACGCCAGGGTGTGGGCGGCGCGGGTCTGTCACCGGGACGCGGCCCAGATGGGAGAGAAGCAGATCGCCGTAACGCGCCGCCGAAATGTCGGCATCGAAGGCGGGCGCCGCACGCGACAGGCTCGCCATCGCGTCTTGTGCTGCCGCGCCCGCGGGTTCGAGCCAAAGTGCGCCGGGCGCCTTGCCATCGGCGCCCGCTGCCAAGTGTTCGGTCAGGGCAAGGTGGTCGGTGATGGTTCGTTCCAGCGGTTGGCGTGCCCGCTTTGCAAGTGCAAGCAGTGCACCGACCCAAGCCGCCCAGGGCGCAAACCTGCCATCCTGCACTTCGCCAAACCTTGCGAGCGCGGCGGCGTCCGGCTCGTTGATGGCGTGGTGCCGCAGGTAGAGCTCGAGCTCGCGGGTCGCGAGCAGGTGCGTGCCGCGGTTCCATGGCGCGTCCGGCGCGGTACCGGTGCTTGTCAGGGGGTGTTTCAGCAGCGCCAGGACCTCGGGCAGGGTCAACGGAGCGGCCATCAGCCTGGCCGTCATCCGCAGGAGCCGACCGGGGGGTGTCTGCTGCAGCGGGGTGCCGCCGCTGTCGTCCGGCTCGATGCGCCAGCGATCGAGGACAGCCGCGACCTGCCGCGTCAGTTCCCTGTCGGGCGTGACGAGCGCGGCGCGGTGTCCGTCGGCCACGGCCTGACGGAGGCGCAATGCGATGGCGGCAGCTTCGAGCCGGGGGTTCGGGGCCTCGAGCAGCGCGACATGCCGGGTGGCCTCCCCGAGTGGCGGCAGGGCGGACCCGGCCTCGCGCCATCGGTCCGTCACCGGGGCAGGGCAAAGGGCAAGGCTGACGACAAGATTGCGCGCAGGATCCGGTGCGATGGCGCTGTCCACCCACGGCCGGATCTCGCGCGGGGCGATGTTCAACGCGTCGGTGAGCAGGCGGTAGCGGTACTGTGGGTGATCCTCGGCGCTGCCCGCCCCGTCGAGTGCGCGCCACTGGCTCTCGGGCATGTCGAAATCGAACCCGGGCAGGATCACCGCGCCACCGGGCAGTGCCGCCACAGCTTGCATGAGCTGGCGCGTCGCCCCGCGGGAGCCTGTCGATCCCGCTATGATGATCGGATCGCGCGGCGGGGCGAGCGCCCAGCGCGCGACGAGAGCCTCAACGATCTGGCGTCTGCGGGCCTCGCCGCCCGGCAGGCGGGGATCGGTTTCGGCGATATAGTCGTAGGCGGCACTGACGATGGCGCGCCCGCGCTGCCAATGGCTGGCAAACCGGGCGGCATCGATCCTGTCGAGCGTGGCAGCGCCGATGCCTTCGCCTTCGAGCTTGTCCATCAGCTCCGCCAAGCTCTGCGCGAGGTCGAAGAGCGCGGATTTGGGCGCGAGATCGGGCTGGCTGTCGGTCAGCGCGTCGAGCAGCCGCGCGAGGTGGAGCATCAGCGCGAGCCGGGGCATCGCAGCCGGGATCGACAGGCAGCGCGCCATGGGTTCGAGATCCGAGACCGGCAGGATGCGCGGGACGAGGCGCGGGGGCCCGGCGTCGAACCGGTCGCGCAGGAGGCGCGCCATCCGGCCTGCATTGACGATGAGCGTCATCCGCCCCCAGGCCTCCGGTGGCGCATCCCCGTAGCGCGCATCGAGCCCTTGCAGGACGGCCGCCGCGAAATTCGCTCCCGGTGGCACGCCGAAGAGAGCCGTCATGCGCAGGCCTCGCGCTGCATGGTTTCCGCCTGGGCAATCCCGTCAGGATGCCCGACATCGGCCCAGCTTCCGAGGTGCTCCACCCCAAAAAGGCGCCCTTCCCCGGCCATTTCCGTCCAGACCTCATTGAGGGAAAACGCACCGGCCCCCCGCGCCGCGACGCGCTCCGTCTTCAGGATCTGCGCGCCGGTGTAGACGAGCCCGCCGCCGCGATGGAGCCGACCGGCCGCATCTATCGAGAAATCCCCGCCACCAAGGCGACCCCATGTCCGCTCCTCGGGGACGACCAGAAGAAGCGCATCCATCCGGTCGGGCGCCCACGCGGCGCGCAGCGTGGCGAGCGGATTTGCTCCGGTCCAGACAGCGTCGCTGTTGAGGGTGAAAACGGGATCGCTGTCGAGCAGGGGCAGCGCGTGCTTCAGCCCCCCGCCGGTATCGAGGATCTCGGGGGCCTCTACAGAGAGCCGGACGTTCGATCGCCCCCGCAAGTGCGCTTCGAGCTGATCGGCGCGGTAATGCGCATTCACCACGCAGCGGGGGATGGCCTCGGCTGCCACGAAATCAAGCGCGTGATCGATGAGGGCGCGCCCCGCCACCTTGATGAGGGGCTTGGGCTTGTCTGCCGTCATGGCGCCCATCCGCGTGCCAAACCCAGCGGCAAAGACCATCACCGCGTCGGGCACGTGCCGGCCCTTTCGCGCAGGGATGCCAAATGCGCAGCGCCTGGTGGCGGCAACACGCTGTCTGCAACGGCCCGCAGCGGTGCGCATGCGGGGTGCGCGAGGTCGCGCTGCAAATGCGCCCAGACCCGGGGGATGAGATCGACATAGCCCGGCTTGCCGTCGCGCAGCGACAGCCGGGCGAACACGCCGAGGATACGCAGGTTGCGCTGGGCGCTGAGCGCGGCACAGGCCGTGCGAAAGGGTGCGTCGGCCAGCCCGGTCGCGTCGAGGTAACGCGTGATCATGGCGTCGCGCAGGTCGGGGGTCACGTCACGGCGGGCATCGGCCAGCAGCGAAACGAGATCGTACCCACGGTGTCCGACACCGGCGTCCTGGAAGTCGAGCAGGCCGACGCGGGCATGACCCGTCCGGTGCGGCAGCCACAGCAGGTTCTCGGCGTGAAAGTCCCGCAGGACGGTCACGTCGGTCTCCGGTGCGGCCGCTTCGAGCACCTGCCGGCACGCGTCCGCCAGTTTCGTGTCGTCGGCGCCGGGGGATCCCGGCGTATCTGCCGCGTACCACGTGGTGGCGAGGGCGGCGAGCGGAGCCATCTCTGCGGGACCGTAGGTCGGGAGGCCGGGGGCGGAAGGGTGTCGGTGGAGCGCTGCCAGGAGGTCGACAGCAGCGGCGTAGAGCGTGGGCTCCGTCCCGGGATCTGTCGCTGCGAGGCGGGCGAAAAGGTCGTCCCCGAGATCCTCGAGGATCAGAAACCCCTGCACGGCGTCCGAGGCGACGATCCGGGGGGCGGAAAGGCCGAGCTCTGTCAGGTACCCGGCGACGCGCTCGAACGGGCGGGTGTCTTCCCCCCGTGCCGGATCCGCGTCCATCAGGACGGCGGGGCCCCGGTCGGCGTCTTCGAGGCGTTCATAGCGGCGGGCGGAGGCATCCCCGGCGAGGGGAGCGCGCGTGGCTGATCCCCATCCCGCATCATCGAGAAACCGTTCGATCTGCGCAGGGCGCGGACGTGTTTCGGCCTGGGGCTGGGTCAAACCGGTCCTCCTGTGGTGAGAAGGGAGGCGAGCCGGTGCGCGGTGGCGTCCGATCCTGGATGGATCCTGACCAGCCGCCCCTCGCCATCCGTTTCGAGCGTGATGCGGGTGGCGTCGTTCGGCGCCAGTTCACCCAGACGGTCCGGCCATTCGATGAGGCAGAGCGCGCCGCCGAGCGCCTCGTCGAGGCCGAGCTCTGCCAGCTCGGACGGTTCGCCGAGGCGGTAGAGATCGGCGTGCACGATCTCGAGGCCCGCAACATCGTAGGACTGAATCAGCGTGTAGGTCGGCGAGGGCACGTCCGGCTCGGGCAGCCCGGCTTGCGCCGCCGCAGCCTGGATGAGAGCTCGGGCGAGGTGGCTCTTGCCCGCCCCAATTGGGCCTTCGAGCAAGACCGTATCACCCGCCGTGAGGCAACGCGCGAGGCGCGCGCCGAGGCGTGATGTGGCCTCGGGATCCGGCAGGCTCAGCGCAAGGGCTGGGAGGGTGTTCTGGAGGGCCGTCACGGGCGCGAGTCTAGCTTCGCCGTGGCGCGCCGCAAGAGCCCATGAGCGTTGTCCCCACTATGCGGAGACGTACTTCAGGGGTGGGAGTGGGCGCTGCGTCGCAACGGCGGCGCGCTGATCGCGCCTCGGCGCGTCGGACCCGGGCCGCCACAGAGGGGCAGCGCGTTTCCTGAGGCGGCGGCTTTGGCGCGGGTGGGGGCACACGTTGTGCTGCAACACGCTCGGCAGAGCGCCCCGCGCCTAGCCGCGACCGGCGGGTTTGGCGAGTTTCGGGAGCGGCGTGGCCTCCTCCTCCTCCGGCCCGGGCGCGATGGCAGAGGTGGTGCCGCTCGCAACCGGCGCGTCGATTTCATCCCCTTCTCCGGTGGCGATCTGCGCCTTGGAGGCTTGCTCCTCCGAAAACCCGACGAGAAAGGCGTTGCCGGTAAGCGGCACCAGCCGGACGGACAAGCCGCGCCCGTCGCGCAGCCTCAGGGAGCCCCGCCATGTCAGGCGCTCGCCCGCGCGGGCCGGTTGGCCAAGAAGCGTATCCCAGAGCGGTGAGGGCTGAGCCTGCTCGCGCCAGTGGTCCGCCGCCTCGGTAAGCGAGCGCGGCGCCAGGAGTGTATCGGGCTCGGCGCCCCAGAGGGCGTCATACGCTGCATTGGACAGCACCAGATCGCGGGACGCCGAGAACACCGCAATCGCCTCGTCAAGGCTATCGACCACGGCCTGCCCCAGCTCCAGTTCGGAGCGGAAGCGGCGGGTGAGGGTCACTTCCGAGGTGATGTCCTGCAACAGGAACGCGATGGCGCCATCGGGGTGCGGGCGGCCGGTGACCCGGAAGGTGTGACCATCGGGGAGCGACCACGTCTCGATATGCGTGCCATTCGACGAGGCGTGCTCGAGTTCCGATATCGTGCGGCGCCAATCGCGGTAATCCTTGGGCTCGGGCATCCGCCGCGCCTCGCGGAGCTGGTCGAGAAAGTCGAAGAGGGTCGGGCGCCGGCTGAGGAACAGGGGCTGGAGCTGGGTCAGATCCGTCAGCGCGGGGTTGAACATGGCAAGCCGCCTGTCGCGGTCGAACACGGCCAGCCCGATTGGCAGGTGCGCAAAGGTCTTCGTGAGCGTCTGGACGAATTCATGGCGGCTGGCCTGGGCGCTTTCGAGCGCGTCCGCGGGCAGGGCAAAGACCATCATGCCATCGTGCGTTTGCGTGCGGTAGGCGGAGAAATGCGCGTCCCGGACGGTCAGTGCGCCCGGATCTTCCGGAACGGCGAGTGTGATGCGGAGGGGATCTTCGCGCGGTGCTGCGCCATCCTTGCGCCACGGCGCGTCGGGGAAGAGCTGGGGCAGCGGCCACGAGAGCGTCTCGCTCTCGGGGTCACCGGCAAGCACTCGCTCGATATAGGCGGAGTTGGCCCAGCGTACGGCGCCCGCGGCATCCTCCTTCCAGATCAGGAGGGGCGCGTCGTCGACCGTAGTGCGCAGATCCGCCAGCTCGTCATTCAGGGCCGCAAGCCCGAGGCCTTCGCCGACCATGTGCCCGTCCGGCATGTGCGGCGAGTTGGTCAGATCGTCGATCTGGATGCGGGTGAGCCCGGATCGCCACTCCGCCGTCAGCACGCTGTCGCCATCGAGGGATTCAACCTCGACGCGCAGGGATTGGCCGAGGTCCGACAACCGCTCCTTCAGATCGGGAAAGCGGGACGCCAGCGCTGCCTGCAGACGCGGCCATTCTTCCATCTGCTCGGGGCCCGCCGCGAGAAGCCTCTGTGCCTCCGGCGTGGCATCCACAAGCGCTTCATCCTCGAAGAGGAGCGCCGTGGTATCGCCGGTCTGGTCGAACGGTGTCCAGGACACGCGCCGTGGCGGCGGCATCCTCATCAGGATCAGCAGACCGCCCATGGCACATGCCATCGCCGACCCCACGATCAGGAGCACCATGGCCAAGTCGATATTCTGCATGCCGATCCTCCCCGGGTGCCGGGCCCCGCAAGGCTACACCCGTTCTGGGTCACATTGGTTAACTTGTCGTTAATGGTTCGGCGTCATCCCACGCGGATAGGTCTGTTCTCGCCCAGCGCCCGGCTGCCACTGTCTGCCTCAACAGCGATCTTGCCCAGGGGCCATGTGACCTCGACAAGGGCGCCGCAGCGCTCGGGGCGCTCGGCTCTGGGTGTCGTCGGGTCCGACCCGTTGTCGAAGGTCAGTTCCGCGCCGGACCGCTCGAGCAGGGTCTTGGCGATGAAGAGGCCGAGCCCCATGCCTTCGTATTCCGGCCGTTGCCGGGTGTCGGAGGCCGACCGGCGCGTGCGCATGAACGGATCGCCGATGCGGCTCAGGACTTGTGGCTGAAAGCCCCTGCCATCATCGGCAATGCGAATGGTAATGTGGGTGTCGGACCAGCGCGCATCGACCCAGACGGTCTGCTTGGAGAAATCGACCGCGTTCTGCACGAGGTTGCGCAGCCCGTGGATCACTTCTGGCCGCCGGTAGATGGAGGGCTGGCGGCTCTCGCCCCCGGCCTCCGGCGCGACGTCGAACCGGATGTCCTTGCCGCGCTCGCGATGGGGCTCGGCGGCCTCGCGGATCACGCTGTCGAGCGGAGCGCGGCGCATGTGCAGATCGTCTTTTCCCGCACGCCCCATGGAGCGCAGGATGTCACGGCAGGCGTCGGCCTGATCGCGGATCAGCTCAGCGTCTTCCCGCAGCACGGGCTGCTCCGAAAGCTCGTCGATCAACTCCGCCGAGACCAGCTTGATCGTCGCAAGCGGGGTGCCAAGCTCGTGCGCCGCGGCCGCGACCACACCGCCGAGATCCGTCAGCTTCTGCTCGCGGGCCAGTGCGAGCTGGGTGGCCAGGAGCGCTTCGGACATCGTGTTGACCTCGGTCGAGACCCGGCGGGCATAGAGCGCAAGGAACGCGACGCCGATCACGATCGCCATCCAGAACCCGAAGCGGAAGAAGTCGGGCATCTCGAGGGTCTCGCCGGTGGTGAGCTGCAACGGCACGTAGGTAAAGGTCAGGACACTCACGAGGATCACTGCGACCACCGCGAGGATGGCTGCGGATTGCAGCCGCAAGGCTGTGGCAGCAATGGTGACGGGCGTCAGGATCAGCAGCGCGAACGGATTGTTCAGCCCGCCTGTCAGAAAGAGCAGAAACGACAGCTGCGCGAGGTCGAACAACAGCGTCAGGGTGGTTTCCGCCTCCGAGAGACGCTTGCTCTCGGGATAGACGAAGATCGCAACCAGATTGGCCATGATCGCCGCACCGACCGCGACGTAACAAAGACCCACATTGAGCTGGATGCCGAAATAGTGACGGGAGATCTCGATCGCGGCCAGTTGCCCAGCTACAGCGATCCAGCGCAAAACGATCAGCGTGCGCAGCCGGACCCAGTGGCTGCGCGACATTTCGTCGAACATTGGAAGCGTTGGTTCGTCCATCCCGGTTCCTAGATCAGGTTTGCGTTATCGTTATCGCTCTCTGGCGCGCTCGCAAGCGTGGCAGAGCATCACACAGGAGGAGATCCCGCCATGTCCAATCGCCTGCTTGCCTACACGGCCGGAGGTGTGGCTGTCGCCGCCATTGCCGGGGTCGGTGTGTTTTTCGCCCTGCAGGAGACCGAAAGCGCGGCTGCCATGTGCAATGCTGGCGCGGTGGCGGGCGACATGGGAGGACCCTTCGAGCTGGTGTCGGAGACGGGTGATACGGTGACAAGCTCGGATGTCATCACGCAGCCGTCGCTGGTGTACTTTGGCTATACGTTCTGCCCGGATGTCTGCCCGCTCGATACGGTGCGCAACGCCGAGGCTGTCGATATCCTCACCGAGCGCGGGTTCGACGTGACGCCGATCTTCATCTCGATCGACCCGGCCCGCGACACGCCGGAGGTGGTGGACGATTTCACCGCCAACCTGCACCCCGACATGCTGGGGCTGACGGGGAGTGACGAGCAGGTACGCGCCGCGAGCCAGGCCTACCGGACGTACTTCAAACGCCACGATGACGAGGACGACGAGTACTACCTCGTCGACCATACCACATTCACGTATCTCGTGGTGCCGGGGGACGAAATGCTGGGCTTCTTCCGGCGTGAGCTATCAGGTGGTCAGCTTGCCGATCAGGTGCAATGCGTCCTCGAGAACACGTCCTGAAAGAGCCGATTCGTTAGGCGATAGGTTCAATTTGACGCAGTGAAAGCGGCTCTCTAACGTTATTTCCAACGAAGACTTTTGGGAGGAAACGAATGGCGGACTCTGCGCTTCAGGAACTGGGTGAAGACAAGTCGCTGCTCATCGTCGACGACGACGAGCCATTTTTGCGGCGGCTGGCCCGTGCCATGGAAAAGCGCGGGTTCGAGCCGGAGCTTGCGCAGTCGGTTACGGCCGGACAGGCGATCGCCACGGCGCGCCCGCCCGCCTATGCCGTTGTCGACCTGCGGCTGGAGGATGGCAACGGGCTCGATGTCGTCGAGACCATTCGGGACAAGCGCCCAGAGAGCCGGGTTGTTGTCCTGACCGGGTATGGTGCGATCGCGACGGCGGTGGCTGCGGTGAAGATCGGTGCGACCGACTATCTTTCGAAGCCCGCGGATGCCAACGACATTACGGCGGCGCTGCTGTCGGCGGGTGATGAGCTTCCGCCGCCACCGGATAATCCGATGTCGGCTGACAGGGTGCGCTGGGAGCACATCCAGCGTGTCTACGAGCTGTGCGACCGCAACGTTTCCGAAACGGCGCGCCGCTTGAACATGCACCGCCGGACGCTGCAGCGCATTCTCGCCAAGCGCAGCCCGCGCTGACCTTCGGGTGACGTGGCGCGCTGTCTTGGTGATTGGCGGTGCGGCACTCCTCCTTGCCGGGTGTGCGGGAGTGGGGGGCACCTCTTTGGATGCCCCTTCTGCCCGGGGGCTGACGGTTCAGCCCGGCCCGACGGGGCTCGACATCGTGCCGACAGGGCAGGAGATCGGCTTTGGCCGGTTTCAGCCCGGCGCCGTCGCGGCAGTGACGCGGGTGCTCGGGCGGCACCCGGCTCCGGCGGTGGTGCGCGGCGATTGTGGGCCCGGCTCGCTTGTGGAGGTGCGCTGGCCGCGTGACGCGCTCACGCTCTACTTTGCGAACGAGGCATTCGTCGGATGGGCAGCGCCAAGCGGGACCGCAGGCGACGCCTGCCCGCCGTCAGCCTAGAGCGGGTCGCCCGTGCCTGCGCCAAGGCCGCGTGTGGGCAATTCAGAACCGGCCAAGCTGCTCCGCCGGTGGCGCCAGACAGCGCCCCGAGAGGGGAGGCTCCCCCTCATTCCCCCGCGAAGGGATATCGCTTGACGATGCGGTCAATCGGGACACCGTTGCGCGTGGCATCCTTCGGGCGGACCTCCCAATCGGCAAATCCCATGCGCGTGTAGTAGGCGAGGCCCGGCGCGTTATCTTCCGTGATCTCGGCGATGATCGCCAATGCACCGCGCGCCCGGCAGGCATCGCGCGTCGTCTCGAAGAGCGCGCGGCCCGCTCCCCGCACCCGAAGATCGCGATCGGTGAACGAGCCGATGGAGTAGACGCCGCCGCCGACATCCGAGGCCGTCTGAAAGCCGACGACGGTGCCGGCGTGCAGGACCACGTGGGTGATGTCCGCGCGCTCGATGTAATGCGCCGTGAAGCCCGGCACATCGAAGGGGTTTTCGTGTGCCGTTGTCCCGCCCGTGGCGATGATGCGGTTGATCAGGTCGACGCAGGTCGGCACGTCGCCGTGCGCAATCGGACGGACATGAAGGGTCATAGCATCTCCAGCAAGGCGTGGTGGCGCGCGGTGTAAGCCGCTCGCACCTCTGCGGGCGGGCGCAGCGCGATCAACAAGCCCGCGATGGTGTCGGGCTTGGGGCGGCCGAAGAACTTGTTGGCCTCCGCCTCGGTGAAGCCCGCAATCTGCGTCGCCTCCAACCAGGCACTGATCTTGTCGGCTTTCTTGATCTGCTTTTTCACTGGGACCGGGATCGCCGCGGGCAACCCGAAGCGCAGATGGATGGCCGCCGCGAGCCGGTCATCCAGCGCGCCGTAAGCTTCGCCGACCGCCGCTTTTACAGGAGAGATCATGTCTCCGATGACATACTCGGGCGCATCGTGCAGCAGCGCTGCGAGCTGCCAGCGGGGCTCGGGCGTGCAGAGGCGGCCATAGATCTCTTCGACAAGAAGCGAGTGCTCGGCGACGGAATAGGGCCAGTCCCCGGCGGTCTGGCCATTCCAGCGGGCGACAAAGGCGAGGCCATGCGCGATGTCCTCGATCTCGATGTCCACCGGCGTAGGATCCAGCAGGTCCAGGCGGCGGCCCGAGAGCATCCGTTGCCAGGCACGCGCGGGCATGGTGGGCTCCTTCGTTTCTCCCTGCTGTGGGTAGAGCGGAACCGGCGGAGGAGCAAGCTGGCCGGTCGTGCCCTCGCACGGTCGATGGGGCGTTGGCCACCCCGGCGGTTCAGATGCGTGCGCCACGCCACGCGCGGTGCGGCAAGTGCCTACATTTGCAGAACGATCCGGCCGTCAATGGTGCCGGCGCGCATCCGGTCGAAGATCGCGTTGATGTTTTCCAGCTTGTCCCAGCTATAGTGGGAGGCGACCTTGCCCTCACCCGCAAAGGCGAGCGCCTCCGTCAGGTCGTTGCGCGTGCCGACGATGGAGCCGCGAACCGTGATCCGCTGCAGCACGATCTCGAAGATCGGCAGCGGGAAGCTGCCCGGCGGCAATCCGACGAGCGACATGAACCCGCCGCGCTTCAGGATCCCGATGGCCTGAGCGAACGCCTCGGTACTGACGGCTGTCACCAACACACCATCCACCTTGTGCCCTTGCTGCGTAAGCTCGGCCACGACATCCGTGTCGCGCGCATTGAGCACGATATCAGCGCCAAGGCTCGTCGCGAGAGCGAGCTTTTCGTCCGCCACGTCGATCGCGACGACATGGTACCCCATCGCTTTCGCGTACTGGACAGCCATGTGTCCGAGGCCACCGATCCCGGAGATCGCGACCCAATCCCCCGGCTGTGCTTCGAGCTCCTTCAACCCCTTGTAGACGGTCACCCCGGCGCAGAGCACGGGCGCCGCATTTCCAAAGCTCAGGCCATCCGGCAGCCTGCCCACGTAGCTCGCATCCGCACGCACGAAGTCGGCATAGCCGCCATCCACCGAGTACCCGGTGTTCTGCTGGCTCTCACACAGCGTTTCCCAGCCGCCGATGCAATGCTCGCAATGTCCACACGCGGTGTGCAGCCAGGGCGCGCCCACCCGGTCACCTTCCTTGAGCCAGTCCACGCCCTCGCCCACGGCGGCGACTTCACCCACACCTTCGTGACCCGGGATGAAGGGTGGGCTTGGCTTTACCGGCCAGTCGCCTTCGGCCGCATGCAGATCCGTGTGGCAGACCCCCGAGGCGCGCACCCGGATCAGGACCTCGCCACGCCGCACCTCCGGAACAGGGACTTCGCGAATGTCGAGGGGGCGTCCAAGCGCGGTGACGACAGCGGCCTTCATGGTGTTCGGCAGGCTCATGGGAAACTCCTCTTGCAAATGGTGTATATAAATTATGACATTTCCCACGATAAGCGCGCTTTACAGATTGGCTCAAGATGGAGGGGCAGGCCGAACTGACGCAGGCGGCGCTGCGCTGGCGTTGTCAGCCTATGGGCGCGGTGCTACATGCCCCCAAACCCTCACAAGTGGAGCGCACCCGTGCCCAAAGATTCGCCGGACTTCATCGTCAAAGACCTGACCCTCGCCGATTTCGGCCGCAAGGAGCTCGACATCGCCGAAACGGAGATGCCGGGTCTGATGGCGCTGCGCGAGGAATACGGCGCGAGCAAGCCGCTCGCGGGTGCCCGGATCGCCGGATCGCTCCACATGACGATCCAGACGGCTGTGCTGATCGAAACGCTTGTCGCTCTGGGCGCGGATGTGCGCTGGGCGTCGTGCAACATCTTCTCAACCCAGGATCACGCTGCGGCAGCAATCGCCAAGAGCGGGACGCCGGTCTTCGCGATCAAGGGCGAGACCCTGGAAGAATACTGGGACTACGCCGACCGGATCTTCCGTTTCGACGAAGGCACGGCGAACATGATCCTCGATGATGGCGGCGACGCGACGCTCTACATTCTCATGGGCGCGCGTGTCGAGGAGGGCGAGACAGACCTGATCGCGGTTCCGACCTCGGAAGAGGAAGAGGCGCTCTTTGCACAGATCCGCAAGCGTCTGGCCGAAAGCCCGGGTTGGTTCGTCAAGCAGCGTGCGGCGATCAAGGGCGTCAGTGAAGAGACGACCACCGGCGTGATGCGGCTCTACAAGATGATGGAAAAGGGCCATCTGCCGTTCCCGGCGTTCAACGTGAACGACAGCGTCACAAAGTCGAAGTTCGACAACAAGTACGGTTGCAAGGAATCGCTTGTCGACGGCATTCGCCGGGCGACCGATACCATGATGGCCGGCAAGGTTGCCGTGGTGTGCGGCTACGGGGATGTCGGCAAAGGCTCGGCGGCGTCGCTCGCGGGTGCGGGCGCACGCGTCGTGGTGACCGAAGCGGATCCGATCTGCGCGCTGCAGGCAGCGATGGACGGGTTTCAGGTTACAACCCTTGAGGACGTGGTCTCGACGGCCGATGTGTTCATCACGGCAACCGGCAACAAGGATGTCATCCGGCTCGAGCACATGCGCGAGATGAAGGACATGGCGATTGTCGGCAACATCGGACACTTCGACAACGAGATCCAGGTCGCTCAGTTGAAGAACCACAAGTGGACGAACATCAAGGACCAGGTGGACATGATCGAGATGCCCTCCGGCAACCGGATCATTCTCCTGAGCGAGGGGCGGCTTCTGAACCTCGGCAATGCGACCGGGCACCCGTCCTTCGTGATGTCGGCCTCCTTCACCAACCAGGTTCTCGCGCAGCTCGAACTCTGGACAAAAGGCGATGAGTACGACAACGCCGTCCACGTTCTGCCCAAGCATCTGGACGAGAAAGTCGCGCGCCTGCATCTGGGCCGTATCGGTGTGAAGCTGACAGAGCTTCAGCCCGAACAGGCGGACTACATCGGCGTCACGCCTGAAGGCCCATTCAAGCCGGAGCACTACCGGTACTAGCCGGGCCCCGATTTTTCGTACGAAAAATCGCTCTCTTCACAACCGTCCGGAGCGGGGTCTTGGCTCTGAAAGCCCAGCTGCGCCGGACGGGTCTTGTCGAGCGAGGTGTCAGTCGACGATGGCGGACATCTTCATGGGCTTGTAGGACGCCTCGCCGATCTCGGTCGCGTTCACGGGGACCTGAACGACATAGGGCACACCCAAACGGACCGAGCGCGCATAGTAGACCAGCGTCGAGCCGTCATAGGTCGGTACCTTGATCGCATCGAGGTCGGGCATGCCGAAGTCTCGCAAGCGCGTTACCCCCTGCTGCCATGTCGCGTTCGGGTCTTCCGAGGCGATCTGCGCTCTGTAGGCCTCGGCAAAGGTGCCCGGGTCTTCGATCACCTCGTATTGGAACTGCCGGGCGAAGTGATTGACCATCTTCGCAAGCTCGGTCGTGTGCTCGCCCGTGATCATGCCGGGGTAGCGGTCCAGCACATCCTGCTGGGTCCCTTGGGTGGATCGCTCGATGATGGCGATGGGGTCACCGGCGCGATCGACGGAGTAAAGAACGTTCGGGGCTTCGTCTGACATCTGTCTCTCCTCGCTCCTCGATTATGGTCCGGGGGCCGGCGCCGCCGGCGGTGCAGGTTGGTTCTCGTACCACATGGTATCCTCCCAATCTGCGCCCGTAAGGTGCATTTCGCCGGAAGGCAGCGATTTGCTCCACATTCGAGGTTCGCCTGTCATTGGATCTGGTGCGATCACGAATTCCGTGCGGCCTTCGGCATCTCCCCAGTTGCTGTCGGCCACTGTGAACTGCGGCAGGGGCGTCACGCGCGCTGCCGTATTCGAGAGCCATGCATCCATCATCGCGACATGGCCCTGGCGCACGGTGACAGCTTTGGCATCGCGCTGCGCATTGGTGCAGGGCCTTCCAGCCGCAACTTCATCGGCTTGCCAGCCGGCCGCGTCGTCGGCGGACACCTTGTCGAGGTAGTCACTGTAGGCCGCCATGATCGCGGTGCGCATTTCGGCAGGCGAGGTTTCGGCCGTCGGGATGTTGACGTTGTTGGCGCGGTCTAGAATGGTAGCCCGGTCCGCTGGCGCACTGCCATCCCAGCGCCCGATGCGCGTGCGGAAGCTTGTCAGCACTTCTTCGGCCTGGTGTTCCGCGAGATCGCCGTTGGCGATTTCACGCCCTGGATCGACCAGGTGATCCTGCATGTTCTGGGCGAAGTTGCCCGGGCCTCCCTCCTGGAGTGGCGCGAGCGAGGGGTGATCCGGCAATCCGTTGAAGGAGTGGATGCCGTTTGTGCTGATCGCCACCATGTCGGAGCTTGAGGCGTCGAATTGATTCAGCAGGCCGGTGAGCACCTGTTGCGTCCGGACGCCCTGCGTGTTCGCCGCAGCTTCGGCAGGGGTCTCCGCGCCAAGGAAGAAGACGTCCTGCTGCACCTGTCCGGTGATGACCTCGTCGGCCTCGGTGGCAAAGCCGCCGCCGCCAAGATCCCATGGAGACCGGCCATTGGCATGGATCATGGAGTCGAGGTAACCGCGCGACGAGACCGTAGTCGCGATTTCCACGCGGCGTGGGTCGTCGGCGGCGAGGCCGAGCGCGGATATGACGCGCTCGGTGACGGCTTCGACAAACAGCGCCTCGTTGTTGATGACTCGCCGCGCGCCCGGGCCCTGCACTTGGATGGTGAAGTACCCGCCGTGGTCGGAGGCACCGTCCGCCGCTTGCTCGGGGCTTTGGGCCAGAGCGTCGTACTCCACAATGAACGCGGCTTCGAGCACCCCTCGAACGATGGCCTCATCCAACGCCCAATTGTCTGAGCCGGCGGCGCTCTCTGCGTCGGTGCCGGTGCCGACGGGGCCGCGCAGGCCATCCATCGCGTTGTTGAAGGCGGCGTTCATCGCGGTGTCACGATCGTTGCCGGGCATGTCCGCCATGACCGTCGCGACGGAGTATTCGAAGCTCCGGATCAGCGGGTCTTCATGGGGGGCAAACGACATCACGGCCGGGATCGCATCCATACCGTTGGCCGGTTGGTATTCTCCGGTCTCGGCGATGTTTGCGTAGTTCTCCATCGCCGCTAGCGGATCCTGCTCGGACAGGCGGCGGATCCCGGCTGTCGCGAAACATGACCCCACATCGCCCTGATGGACCGGGGTCATGAGGGACATCATGACAGACTGGCGCGCATCCTCTGCCGAGGGGTCGACGAGGGTCCGGTTGATATCTGCCGACCGGGCAACGAGTGCGGCCCCTGCACCCTCTGGTTTGTCGACTCCCTGAAGGATCCCTTCGGCTCGCTGACGATTGGTGTCGTCCGACAACATCTCGTACATGTCCGAGACGCGGCCGTTCACCTCCGGGGCCGGCTCGTCGATCACGTCCGGGTTGAAGCGCAAATGACCCAGCGCGTTCTGCGCCGCCTCGCTTTCGGTATCGATCGACCCGTCCGGCGACATCACGGTGTCGGTGACGTAGTGGGTCCGCTCGCGCTGTCGCAGATTGACGTCTTGCCGATCCCAGGCGGCGAAATCCTCGTCCGTGGCGCCTGCGCCGGGGTAGGGTGGGCGAGTGGCCTCGGGCACCGGCTCACTTACCAGATGGCCGCCGCCTTCAATGTAGCTCTCTGCATCCTGCATGAAGCCAGCGCCTTCGCCGTTGGCCCCGCGCACGAGGTTCTGGGCGTAGGTCACACCGTCGAAGCCCTCCGGCGGCTGGTTGCCCTCGCCATCGGCAAATCCGTTGTCGATGTGATTGCAGAGCATCTCCATGCCCCCTGCGATCTCATCGGGATTCTCGGAGGTGGACGCCGTCTGGACCGCGAAGTTCGCGAGATCGGGCTCGCGCGTGTACGCCTCGACGAACTGGGCCGCGCTTTGGTCGGAGAACGGACGCGGCGCGGACGGCGAGAGCGGTCCGAGGGTTATCGCCTGCGTCAGTTGCTGCTTGCCCTGTGCGGCTTGCCCTTTGCTCTCCGCTGTCTCCAGCTCGCCGGATGCGACCCCCAACTCGGCCTCGGCCGATGCGATGGCGGCATCGCGACCCTCGCCCTCGGGCATGGCCTCGGCCGCATCAAGGGCGGCTTGCGCTTGGTCGCGGCGGGTTTCGGCGGCGACACGCTCGGCTTCGATCTGGGCCAACAGCTCTGGGGTGACGGGTGTGCCCGGGCCAAGCACGCCGTCGAACTCGGCCATTGCTTCCCGCGCGGCGGATGCCGTTTCGGGATGCTCGCCTTCAATGGCCGAGATCTGCTCGGCCGTCTCCATCATCGTGGTGAGGCGGGTCATCTCCTCGGCGATGCGCACCACGGCCGTCGGATCTGAGGCAACAGCGAGGAACGCTTGCGCCAGTTGCTCTTGCTGGGCGGCAATCGCTTCGCGTTCAGCATGGCGGGGATTGCCGGTGAGCTCGTCTGCCGTCTCCCCGAGGGACTGCATCACATCCCCGAACGCGCTGCCGATCGAGCCCATGGCATCGTCGAGAGTGGATGGAAGCTCGGAAAGGCCCAGCCTGCCTTCGAGCGCGGAGCTGATGTTCGGCAGGTTGATCATCGAGCCGATAGGCCCGCCGATCGCTTGCGAGATGCTCCCGGCTATCCCGCCGAGCATGCCGGTTTCCGACTTTTCCGGTGTTGCTTCGCCGGGCGCGGCTTGTGCAGCCTCGCCTTCCGCCGGGGGGCGCTCCGACGCGCCGTCTCCCTCCCCGGTGCTGGGGGCCGTCGGTGTGAGTTCGATACCCGCCTTTTCGAGTGTCGTGCGCAGAAGGGCCAGGACCTTGCCGGCCTTCGGGGGCGCTTCCTCCAGATCGCTTTCAAAGAGCTCGCCGAGCTTGCCGACCTTTTTGCCGACGCCCTTCGGGGCGGTCTCGACAGCATGCTCGACACGCGGCTTCAGCTCTTCGTACTCCCCGCGGAGGCGCGTGCGCATCTCCTCTTCCGACTCACCGGCGTTCTCTTCGGCGGCGGGTGCGGCGGGCGCGGCGGCTGGAGACGCCTCGGTGTCGGGGGCGGCGTGCTCTTCGTCGCCACCGGTGGACGCCGGAATGTCCTCGCCTTCGGGCTCGGCGGGCCGAGCCCGTGCTTCGACGCCGTCCTCCTCTTCGGTCTCCTCGTCATCGTCCTCCAGCAATTCGCCGCCGGCGGCCATGATCATGATCTTGTATTTCTGGCCCCGCTCGCGGAAGTGCTGCTTGGCTAAGCGACTGAGAGCACGGGGAGGTTTTTCGTCTTCGCAGACAAATTCGATGTTCTTGCCGTTGACCCGAAGGATGCCCTGAGCACCCTTGGAGCCGCCGCCAGCGGCCTTGGCCTTGCGGCGCATGACGTCGGCAGGCTTTTTGGGATCGGCCTCGATAAAGAGGCCCTCCTTGCCGATGAGCATGGCAAACGAATGTTCTCGTTTGCGTGCACTGGCGATCAATGTGCCAAGTGCTTCGCCCTCTTCCTTCAGTTCTGCCGGAGATTTCTTCTTTGCCATCGAACCCACGCCCACCTTGCCGCTAACGTTTCGCAGAGTAACACTCGTTCGCGTCTTGGCCAAACACGGTGTTCTGCGTCGTTATGTCTATGGTGCAATACTCGGGCTGCGCACAGTCCACGCGACGCGCGGAGTAGGTAGGTTAGGTCGGGTCCAGGGCGGCGCAGCGCCGCCCCGGTTCGGTCACGTCTCGTCCGTTGGGCGCGGTCTACGCCCAGTAGAGCCTGTCGATCCGGATCTCCTGGGCGACATGTACATCAAAGCCCATCAGCCCTTCCTTGCAGTGGTTGTACATGGAGCGCCAATAGGGCTGAATGATCACCCCCTCGTCGACCATGATCTGCTGGGCCCGGCCCATGAGCTCGCGGCGGGCCTCAAGATCGGGCTCGCCCAGCGCTTCGGTGACGATCTCGTCAAATTCGGCGTTTTCGAAGCTGGCCTCGTTCCATGGTTCGCCCGTGCGGTACGCGATCGCAAGGGTCGTGACGCCAAGGGCACGGTGATTCCAGTTGGTGACGGAGAAGGGGTAGTCGGCCCAGTTGTTCCAGAACGAATTCGACGGATAGACGGTGCGCTTGATCGGAATGCCCGCGTCGCGGATCTGTGCGCCGATGGCGTCCGCCGTATCGCGCCAGAACCCTCCGTCGAGCGAGATGAGGTCGTGCTCGAAATCGGCCTGTCCGGCCTCTGCCATCAGGGCAGCCGCCTGCTCGGGATCGTAGGGGGCCGGCCCGATATCCGCATATTCGGGGTGGATCGGGCAGACGTGGTGGTTCTCGGCAGCGGCGCCGAGGCCGGAATAGCCGAGCTCCAGGACCGTGGCGTTGTTTACCGCGAGGGCCAGCGCCTTGCGCACGCGCAGATCGTCATAGGGCGGCTGATTCTGCTTGGGGCGGGCAAGGATCGTACCTGCGGACACAACCTCGTTCTCGCGCCATCCCGGGATCACCTGGAAGAGCTGGACGAACTCGCCCTCCGTCGCATGGACAGCGTCGACCTCGTCGCTTTCGGCCGCATTGAAGAAGGCGGCCGGGTCGACCCCCATGTCGATGAAGTTGATCTCGTCCATGAAGGCGCCGTTTTCGGCATCCCACCACGCATGATCCGCGTTCCGGACAAGCTTGCCGGAGTCGCCGGGCGTATACTCCGCCGGAAGATACGCCCCGGTGCCCTTGGGATTGTCGAGCATCGTCTCGGCGTCGAAGCCCTCCGGCACGATGGCCGCCGGATATTCCGCGAGGCTTGGGATGATCGAGATGTCGGGGCCGGGCAGATTGAGCTGCACGGTCAGATCGTCGACGACTTCGATCACGCCGGGGATGGCGCGGTTCGTGTCGTTGTCGATCATGACGCCAAAGCGGGACGCCATGGAATTACCCTCGAAATCCCGCTCGCACATCCGCTCGATGTTGCGCGCGACGTCGGCGGCGGTGAACGGCGTGCCGTCGTTCCACACCACACCGGGACGGACACGCAGGGTGTAGACAGTCGCGTCGTCACTGACTTCCCAGCTTTCGAGCAGCTTCGGCGTGATGGTGCCGTCGTTTTCGTACTGTGCGAGGTACTCCAGCCAGCCGCGGGAAAAGTTCGCCAGCATGTTGAAGTCGTAGGTGCGCGGGTCCTTCATGGCACGCAATTCGCCCTGAATCCGGCACGAGCCTCCGCGATTGGGCGTTCCTTGCGCGTAGGCGGGCGCGCTCAGCCCGAGCATCGCATAGGCCGTCGCGGCAGTTGCGCCGAAGGCTGTCGCCATGGCGAGGAACTCACGCCGCGAGACGGCGTCTCCGGCGACGCGCGCCGTGGCAGCGGAATGGTGCAGGTGATCGGGCAGTGGCGTGCCCGCTCTGGAACGGAACATGGGTTTCTCTCCTGTCAGTTGGGATACGGTGCGCCCGTGCAGGATCGGAGGCCTGCGATGGTCCTGGTCGGATTGCCGGGGTTTGCGCGCACAAAGGGTCCTTTCCACGCAAATGCATGACGGCCCTGTTTTTCAGTTCCTGTGCCAGAGGACCGGCAAAGCGTATCCACGCAAGTCGAACGCGCAAGCCCGCTGGGCCGGATGCGACCACAGCGCGCGGCAGGGTGCCCAAGGATGCAGCAAATGCACGGAAGATTGGCGCACCGATCCCATTGGAGCAGGTCAGGGATCGTCTTCTGATCGAAGAACCGCCCAGAATCGCTAGCGCGATTGCAGTGACTGTGCCTTGGCGTACTCGATGATATCCGCCGTCAGAGCAGCCCCTTCCCGGTAGAGGAGCTGTTTTTCGAGGGTGCGCACGGTCGAGTGAACCTCGTGCAGGAGGTTCTCCGTCGTCAGCCTGCCCTGTGCGTGATCGGTGAGGTTATCCCGCAGGCACTCCACCAGGGCCGTGATGTTCTCCAGGGCCTCACCCGCGAGCGCGCGCTCTGCACGCATCCGTTCGGCGATCATTTCGCCGCGCTGCTCTATCCCGAGGAGAGGCGTCAGGCCGGGCGGGTTCTGCAAATCGTTGAACAGAACGTCGTGCAAATGTTTCGCCATCGTCTGTTGCCTTCTCCATCTCGGGCCCGGACACGCGCCGCCACCGCGGAGATAACAAATCTCCGACAATTGAGGCAGAGCCGAACGTAACACTCGGTTAACTGATCCGTGAAGAGGCTTGGTGGCCGAGGCATGCAGTTCGGAAACTGGCTACTCGCGCGGCTTGCTTTTGGCTTTGGCTCCGGCGGGTGTGCCCGAAACTTGGGCAGACGGAAGTGGAATTCCGCGCTACCACGCCTATGCATAGGGTAGCGTTTAGGTCTGGGACCAAGATTTTGGGCCTAGGTCAGCATATCGGGAGGGCTAGACATGCTGAGTAGGATCCTCGTCCCCGTGCGTGGGGATGGAATGGCGGAAACGGTTTTGGGGCATGCGGCCGCCTTGGCGGAACGGCACAAGGCGCACATCGTCGTCGCGCATTGCCGCGCGCCCGCGGACGAGTTCATGCCCTACAGCGTGCCGCTCCCGGCGTTTGCCCGCGAGACGATCCTGAAACAGGCCAAGGAGCTCGCCGACCAGCAGGAGGCAGAGGTCCGTGACCAGCTTCACGAGATCGCCGCCCACCTGAACCTGACGGAAACCGATGCGCCCAAGCCGGGGACGACCTCTGTTCAGATGATCGAGGAATTCGGGCGTATGGCCGACGTCATCAAGCACAACGGCCGATTGGCGGACCTGATCGTGGTCGCCAAACCGGACAGGGACAGAAACCTAGGTGCGAATTCCCTGAAGTCCGGCCTGTTCCGCACCGCGCGCCCGGTGCTGATGTGCCCACGCGAACGCGCGGTGCCGGAGGGGCTCGGCAGCCGCCTCGCCATTGCCTGGAACGGGTCGCTGGAGGCATCGCGGGCCGTCGCCTCGACGCTCGATCTCGCGGTCGCTGCGCAATCCGTGACGATCCTGACAGGTGGCAGCGGCGAACCCCATGGCGCGACCACCGAAGACCTGATCGCGTACTACGAGTTGCGCGGTGTCACGGCGACGCCGCATCGATTCGATGCGAAGAATCCCGGTGCCGGTTTGCTGTCGATCACGGAGGAGGTCGGTGCCGATCTCCTGATCATGGGAGCCTACGGCCACAATCACGAGCGCGAGACCCTCTTCGGCGGAAATACGCAAGCCGTTGTCGACAAAGCAGAAATCCCAGTGATCTTTGTACACTAAGGTATTCTTTAGTTCCGAAATATGTTTTCGCTTGAAACCCCTTAAGCGAAAGATAATTCCAACCTGCGGTGTCCTGACGCAGGCCTATGTCTGCTGAATGGCACTCTGGAATTCACTGGGAGGAGCTTACACATGATTTCGAAACGAGACCTGCTTGCGCTGGCTGGAGCAACACTTCTGGCAGCGGCGCCCCTTCAAGCGCTGGCCGACGGCTGGGAGCCGCGCAAACCGATCGACTTCGTCATCATGGCTGGTCCGGGCGGCGGCGCAGACCAGATCGCGCGGTTCATCCAATCCGTGGCCGAGACGAAGGACCTTACGAGCCGTCCTCTCGTTCCGAACAACAAGGGCGGCGGCTCCGGTGCGGAAGCGCTGATCCACGTCAGCAACGCCAGCGATCCCGATCACACGATCCTCGTGACGCTGAACTCGTTCTTCACCACGCCGCTGCGGCAGGCGAACCTCGGCATCGACATCCAGACCTTCACGCCGGTGGCGATGATGGGTGTCGACCCGTTCGTTCTGTGGGTCCACAAGGATTCCGGCGTCACCACGTTCGAGCAGTACGTGGAGAAGGTGAAGGGAATGGGTGGCGAGTACGTCATGGGCGGCACGGGTGCCGGCCAGGAAGACTCGATCGTGATCGCCTACATGTCGGGCGCCTACGACCTCGAGGTAAAGTACATCCCCTACGACGGTGGTGGCGCTGTTGCGAAGGATCTCGCCGGTCAGCAGATCATGGCAACCGTGAACAACCCCGCCGAAGCCAAGGGCTTTTACGAAGCGGGTGACTTCGTGCCCCTCCTCGCGTTTTCGGACGAGCGTATGCCGGCCTACCCGGATGTTCCGACGATCAAGGAAATGGGTCACGACTTCTCGTACTACAACCAGCGGGCCGTCGTCGGCGCGCCGGGCATGTCGGACGAGGCCGCGGCCTACTACCAGGATCTCTTCACGACGATCTACGAAAGCGAAGAGTGGCAGGGCTACCTTTCTTCCGAGAGCCTCTCGCCGCTTTGGATGAACGCAGACGAGCAGCGCGACTACTGGGCGCTGCAGGTGGAGAACCACCGCAAACTGCTCGCCGCGCTCGGCGAATCCTAAATTCCACGACCCCCTTTCGAGGGGCTGAAGACCACATGACGAGGAGGGCCAGATGCGTATAGGCGAGCTGATCACCGCCTTGGTTCTGGCCCTCTTCTCCATCTATCTGATGTGGAAGAGCACGGAACTGCCAGTCGGATACATCGCCGGACAAGGGCCAGGGGGCGGCGCATGGCCCTTCTGGCTATCGGCGGTTATGCTGATTTCCTGCGGCTTCACCGTGTACAACTGGTGGCGCCGCACGACCCCGGCCTCCAATTCTGACGAACCGGTACTCGATTCCTACGGCTGGCGAATGCTCATCTTCGTCGGCGGTGGGATCATCGTGTTTGTGGCGCTCGTCAGCATCATCTCGATGTACGGGGCGATTGCCGTTTTCCTATTCTACTACACCTGGTTCCTCGGGCGGCACACCCTGGCGCTCAGCCTCTCGCTGTCGCTGATCACGCCGATCGCGTTCTTCTTCTTCTTTGAAGGAGCGATGCGGATCACGATGCCTTCGGGTCTGCCGTTTACCGACCCGGTCTTCAACGTGCTCTACGACATCATCTACTGAGCCGCGTCTCACCGCCCTTGAGCTCGGAAAGTACTCGACGACATGGAAGTCCTATCCCTCCTCGCTGACGGCATGCTGCTGTCGTTGCAGCCGCTAAACCTCGCGATGATCATGATCGGCGTGACGGTCGGCCTCTTCATCGGGGCGATGCCCGGTCTGGGATCGGTGAACGGCGTGGCGATCCTGCTGCCGGTCACCTTTCTCGTTCCGCCCAACTCCGCGATCATCTTTCTGGCGGCGATCTACTATGGCGCGATGTATGGCGGCGCGATCTCGTCCATCACTCTGGGTATCCCGGGCGCCTCCACCGCTGTCGCCACGACGTTCGACGGGCGGCCGCTTGCGCGACAGGGCAAAGCCAGCCTCGCCTTGGTGACTGCTGCCCTCGCCTCGTTCGTGGGCGGGACGGTTGCCAACATCCTCTTCACGCTGTTTGCCCCGGCGCTTGCCTCCGTTGCGCTTTCCTTCGGCCCGCCCGAGGTCTTTGCGCTGATGCTCCTGGCCTTTGCGACGTTCGTCGGGCTCGGGGGCGACGACATCCCGAAGACGATCTTCTCGATCTGTTTCGGCCTTGTCTTGGGGGCCATCGGCTTCGACCAGATCTCGGGCGCACCACGCCTCGTGCTCTTCGACTACAACGGTTTCCTCCAGGGTATCGGCTTTCTGGTGCTTGCGATCGGGGTCTACGGCATCGGCGAGATGCTCTGGACCATCGAGCAAACCCGCGGCGAAGTGACGACGACCACGCCCAAGATGACAGCCAAGGGCATGGCGGAGGACACCAAGGAAGCCGCCAAGCGCGGCTGGAAGGGCACGACAATCGGCTCCTTCCTTGGCTTCTTCGTTGGCGTCCTGCCCGCGGCCGGCGCAACCCCCGGCTCGTTGATGTCCTACGGCGTTGCAAAGATGGTGTCGCGCACGCCGGAGGAGTTCGGCAAAGGCAACCCCGACGGCGTCGCCGCGCCGGAGGCGGCCAACAACTCGGCTTCGACGGGCTCCATGCTCCCGATGCTCACGCTCGGTATCCCCGGCTCGCCAACCACCGCGATCCTGCTGGGCGGGATGGTCATCTGGGGGCTTGTTCCCGGGCCGCGCCTCTTCGTGGACGAGCAAGAATTCGTCTGGGGCCTGATCGGCTCGTTCTATATCTCGAACGTTGCGGCGGTGCTGATCAATCTCGCTTTCATCCCGGTCTTCATCTGGATGCTGCGGATGCCGTTCACGATCCTGGCGCCGATGATCTTCGTTCTGTCCATCGCGGGCGGCTATGCGGCAACGCGGGACATGTTCGACATCTGGCTGATGGTCGTCTTCGGGCTTGGCGCGTTTTTCCTGCGCAAGTTCGACTACCCGCTCGCACCCGCGGTGCTCGCCATCGTCCTTGGCCCGATTGCGGAGCCCACGTTGCGCCAGTCGCTGCTCCTGTCGTCCGGGGATCCGTCGATCTTCTTCACCCGGCCCGTCGCTGGGCCGATCACGGTGATCGCGCTGGTCCTGATCCTGCTGCCCGCGCTAAAGCTGCTGCGCAAGGGTCGGGGCAAAGGAAAAGGGCCGGCGCAATAGCGCCGGCCCTTGGCTGTTCTTCCGCGATTTGGGTTCTTACTGGTAGAGCCCGGCGACCTTGCCCCTGAGTTGAACGAGCGACAGCACCGTGTCGATTGTCGGCGTCGGTGTCCCTGTCACGCGGCCCAGCTCCTGCACCGAGCCGACCAATGCGTCGATCTCCATGGGGCGGCCTGAGTCGAGGTCTTGCAGCATCGACGTGCGGTGCGCGCCAACCTCGGCGCCGCCCTCGATGCGGCGATCCACGTCGATCGGGAACTTCACGCCAAGCTTCTCCGCGATGGCTTGCGCCTCCAGCATCATGTTGCGTGCGACTTCACGTGTCCCCGGCTCCGTGCAGAGCACATCGAGCGTAGCGTGCGTCAGCGCGGAGATCGGGTTGAACGAGAGGTTGCCCCAGAGCTTCACCCAGATTTCGTCCCGGATCTTGGGGCGGACGGGGGCCTTGAGTCCCGCCTCCGACAGCGCCTTGGACAGCCGCACCGCGCGTTCCGATTTCTCACCCGAGGGTTCGCCGAGGGAGAACCTGTTGCCCTCGATGTGTTTGATCACACCGGGCTCGCTCACTTCGGCGGCGGGATAGACGACGCAGCCGAGGACGTTATCGGGCCCAAACCCGTTCCATTGCGCGTCACCGGGATCGACGCTTGCGAGGCGCGTGCCCTCCAGCTCGCCGCCGATCTTGTGGAAGTACCACCATGGCACGCCATTCACGCCCGACACCACCGTCGTGCCCTCACCGAAGAGCGGCTTCATCTTGTCGACCACCGGCGGCACGGAGTGCGCCTTGAGTGTTACGATCACATAATCCTGCGGCCCGAGATCGGCGGGATTGTCCGATACCGTAACCGAAACGGTCTTGGGTGCCCCGTGCTCGATCAGCGTCAGACCGTTGGCCTTCATTGCGGCGAGGTGTGGGCCGCGCGCAACGAGGCTGACATCCGCGCCAACCTCCGCGAGCTTGGCGCCCATGTAGCCGCCAATGGCCCCCGCTCCGAAAATGCAGATCTTCATGATGCGGCCTCGGTGACCAGCCCAAGCTTCTCGGCAAGACCGATGCGCTGCAGCTTGCCCGTGGCACCCTTGGGGATTTCGTCGAGCAGGATCACTTTGCGCGGCACCTTGAAGTCGGCGAGGCTCTGCGCTGCGAAATCCCGGATCTCGCGGTCAGTGGCGGATTGCCCGCCCCGCAGGACGACAGCCGCAGCCACTTCCTCACCCAGCTTGGGGTGCGGCAGGGCAAAGGTCACGACCTGAGCGATCGCGGGATGCGCCGAGAGCACACCGTCAACCTCGAGCGGGCTGACCTTTTCGCCGCCACGGTTGATGATCTCCTTCAGGCGACCCGTCAGGATCAGGTAGCCGTCTTCGTCGAACGTGCCCTGGTCGCCGGTGCGGAACCAGCGCTTGCCGTCGGCCTCGAAGAAGTTCTTGGCATTGGCATCCGGGTTATTCTCGTAGCCGGGCGTCACGTTCGGCCCCGAGATAACCACTTCGCCCACGCTGCCATTGGCCGCCAGCTGCGGCTCTGACTCGTCGGCGATGCGAACTTCGGGCCCGGCGGGCAGCCCCACGGCGCCGGGCTTTTGCTTGCCGGCCGTCAGCGGGTTGGAGCACATCTGGTGCGCGGCTTCCGTCATGCCGTAGCCTTCGACGACGGGGGCGCCAAAGGTCTCGTAGAGCTTCTCCATGACAGGGCCAGGGAGAGAGGCGGAGGACGACCGCAGGAACCGCAACCGCGCGCCTTCGATGATGTCGGCGTTGCGCCCGGCGCGGGACAGGATGGCCTGATGCATCGTGGGCACGGCGGTGTACCACGTCGGATCAGCATCGCGGAGCCATCCAAAGAACTTCAGCGCGTCAAAGCCGGGCGCGCACCAGATCTGCGCACCGACCGAGAGTGACGACGACACGGCCGCCAGCAACCCGTGAATGTGGAAGAGGGGCATGACGTTCATGCAGCGATCTTCCGACGTCAGCGCGAGCGACTGGGCGATGTTGTGCGCGGAGGCCGTGACGTTGGATTGCAGCAGCGGCACGATCTTGGGCCGCGAGGTGGTTCCGGAGGTGTGCAGGATCAGCGCGACATCGTCTGCCTCGGGCTCGGACGTATCCGCCGTGCCCCCTGACCCCTCAGCGGTCAGGGTGAAGGTGCCTGCCGGTGCTTCGGGATCGACCTCGAGGCGCAGGATGACCACGCCGAGCCTCTTGGCGGCCGCATGGGCGGGGCCCTCCTCCCCTGCGGCGAGGATCACGGCCTTGGCGTTGAGGTCGTCGATATAGAAGGCGAACTCGTCTTCCCGGTAGGCCGGGTTGAGGGGCGCCGTCACTGCTGTCTGGGCGACGGTGATGAACGCAGTCGCCATCTCGGGACCGTTCGGCAGGATGATGGCGACCCGGTCCCCCCGGCCCACGCCCGCGCCATGGAGCGCCCCGCGCACGTTCTGTGCAAGCGCGCGCAAAGCGCCGTAGCTGAGCCAATCACGATCCGGCGCACCGAATGCGTGCGCGTCGTCGCCATGGCTGGCGATCAGGTCCTTCAGGGTTCGGGCCATCTGCCCCTCCTCTTCACAGTTCTGCGGCTATTTAGCGCGCCCATGCGCAATAGGAAGGTCCCGATACAGTGTTGACAGGTGGAAGTCAGCCCGGGTGAACCCTTTTTTTCATTGGCAGACTCACGTGGCTATCGTCTTGCGTGGCAGCGCGTGCCGGTGGCCGAGGCGGGCCTTTCCCTACCCGCCAACCTACCGGCGCTGGCAGAACGCGATGAGAGGGCATCGGGGCTCATCGCGGGCGTTGTCATGATCTGTGTGGGGCATAGGGAGGGCAGGGTCTGTCGAGCGGCAGCGTGGACCGCGCGCATACCATCATACGTCACGCGCCGGACGAAGGGTGCATGGCGAATCTTGCGCCAACGCGATTGACCGTCTAAACCCCCTCCACTGTGCCCGTATAGCTCAGCTGGTAGAGCATCTGATTTGTAATCAGGGGGTCCGGGGTTCAAGTCCTCGTGCGGGCACCAGCTAAATCAGATAGTTAGAGTCCGCTTTTGTGTGCCGATATCGGGATACCTTCTTTGGGGTAACCACTGGGGTAACAGAAAGCCTGGGAGAATCTGTTGAGATGTCGACTCATCAGTTCTGATTCTTGCGCCTAGGTCGTACACATACGAAGACAGCAAAGAACCTTCGAGCTGATTGATCCGAGAGGTCGAATTGCTCGATTGCGGACTCAACTACTTCGATGTCTTTCCGAACCGAGGTGATTTCGAATTGCTCGAGAGGGTTGTAGTCCGCGTCTTCACGCTTGGTCTTAAAGGTCACCAATGCACGAGCAAATCGGCGCACGCCGGCCGGCAGAGAGTTCATGTCTGTGCTCTTGCATTGGGCTTCAATCTCATGGTGGCGAGGAAGCCGGTATAGGCTTCTCCATGCTTCCCTCTCGGCACTCCTAACAGGGTCTGAAGGCACTAAATCGGCAACTAACTCTTCGCAAAGTCGATGGAACAGCGCGAAATACAGGTCGCTTGTTGCTCGTCTAAGTGCCGCTTCCGAAAGCGGTGAGGCTTTAGAGATACGATGCTTGGCGCCATCAACAATTGCGCTACTCAGCCGCGACGACATGATCCTCTTCGTCCACTGTGTATTTGATGACAGGAACGCTGTCGTTGTTGCCGTTCTTGAGGATTTCCCAGATCTCGTCGTTGAGATTAAGCATGGCGTCACCGTCCGGCCCGCTGGCTTCGCTCTTGAGTACGATTACAACCCTCAACAGGGCTGTGTCGTCGCGATTTTTGTCGGGTTTCATCTCAATACGCACCACGTTTTCGTCGCCCAGTATGCTCCTCACAGCCCGTTCGATTTCCATAGGCCCACCCTCCAACTTGCGATTTCCACAGAATCACATCTGAATCCCTTCGTGAATCCTCTAAAAACGCACAATCAAAACTGGGGTGCAGCAGCATCGCTCAACGTCTCGGGCGAACGTTCTTTAGAGCATTCGGACAACAAGAGGATAGCCCGCGCTGAGATTCGGCTTGCCGAATAGTACGACGTCGCGCAGGAGCGGTGTGAGGTGGCTTTGCATGGCGGAGACAAGGTGAGCAACCTTGCCAAATCCGACATTGCACCAACCGACGCTGAACTCGGCGTCCGTTGCGATGAGATCCACCAAGCTTGCGAGCCGCGCAAACAACCGCCGCATTGGGAAGTGCCCTGAGCTCTGCGATCATCGCGCCATGAACGAAGTTGTTGTCAGCACTTTCCGAACCGGGGCCATCACGTGCCGCGTCACCGCGGACTCCGACCAAGATCTCTATGTGGGTCGGATTGAAGAGAACGGCGAGCGGCTCGCTCAGATCGCCGCTCCAACGCTTGGGGAACTTCGCGCGTACTTCAGCGGTGGGTCGCCGGGCGACCCTAGTGCCCAGCGTTTATCGCCCCGTCGAGCTCACACAGGATGCGGTGCACCTCCTCGAGTGCGGCCGTAGGTCGATCCTGGATACCAAACACGTCAGAGCGAGAGCCGAGCTCCTCCGCTTCTCGCGCGCGGATCTCGGCCTGGATGATACCAATTGCAGTATGCAGTGGGCCTTGTGGGGAAGCTTTTGTCATGAGCCGAACCTTTCCTGATCGGTGTGACCAAGACATACAGGTCGGGAAATAAAAGTACACAAAAACAATTATTTAGTGCCTATTGGCACCAGTCAGATGCTTTCGACGGCTTTCTTGCGACTGAGGTAGTGCCACCGGTTGCTGCAGTGCGACGCGCAGAACCTCGTCGCGTCACGTTTCTCGACTGGAATTGCAGTGCCGCACTGCTCACACGTGCGCCCGATTTGAGCTTTGCGACGCTTAAGCTCACGCTCCAGACGTTCCGCTTTGCGCCTTGCATTGTCAGCCTGCCAAGCTGCCTTGGCATTGCACATCCGAGAGCAGAACTTGGCGGACGCATTTCGCTCGACCGGTATTGGACCGGCGCACATTCCGCATTTGCGCCCTGTACGCGCCTCCAAACGGGCTTGACGGTCTAGTTGCCGGACGTGTGCGCCGAAGCATCGCCGGCTGCAGTAGACGGCATCGATGCGCTTGTGCTCGAGGCTAGCGCCGCAGACCAGGCATCCGTCGCCCGGGAGATCGTCAAGCCGCTCGACGTTCAATGCGAAGAACTCCCTCAGCGAGGATGACCTCACCAAGCCGGCGCCGGTGTTGGCGGCCACTCGCGACCCTGTTGCACATATCCGAGCAATACAACTTATGACCCCCGGGCAGCCGACGGTAGCAGATGGTGCAGCGCGTCCGTTCGATGAAGCGCTCGGGCTCAACGGGCTGGCCATCGTCCCAAGTCGGTCGCTCGGCGCCCGCGCGCGCGAGTGCTTGCTCCACCACGGCGATCGCGACTGTGTCAGCTCTCGCCCATTGCCAGCCCTGGAGCACGAGAGCAGAGCGCAGGGCATGCCTCAAATTGCCTTCATGGGCGAAGAGCGTGCAGGCTCGTCCCTCACGCCATTCCTTGAGCATGAAGACCGCGAACCGCGCTGTTAGAGCGGCGAAACGCGCCTTCGCCAGCTTGCCGCGGGCTGCGTCTCTCCGCCGTCGCTCGTGCTGCCTGAGCGCTTCCCGATATGCTGCTGACATCTGGAGCATGCGAGCCTCTCCTTACGACTAGTATGGCATCAAAAAACGCAGCAGTCATCGGGTGTTGGCTGTTTGAATGCGCGAGATCCAATCCGCCACAAATCCGCCTCATGGGGATGGTCTAGACGAGTCCTGTAAAAGTGTTCGGAAGTGTGTGTCTATGAAATCAGAGCGTTGGCGCTCCAGCTCCTTGGGGCTGCCCGAAGTTGTCGAGGCCGCCATCCGGGCCTTGGACGAAGTGTCTGAAGATCAAGATCTGTGGGACGCGGTCGAAAGCGCAGCGAGGGAGTCCGTGGGGGATGATCGCGCGCACCAAGAGCTCTGCGACGCGCTTTGGCGCTTCATGGCAACCGCCAGCAAGGTCGCGGCAGAAGTCGACAGTCTCGGGGCGTGAGCAGGAAGGCGTCCGCGAAGTTGGCATCGCTGAAGCTGTCCTTTTCTGGGATGAGATTCACGAGGTCTGCACGCGCGTAAATCTTCGTTAGCGAACCTCACCTATACCGAGCTGAAAGCAACGGAGGATCACCGTGGACTACCAGCTGATGACAATCTTCGAGACCTGCAAAGCTACTTGCTACGTGTCCGCAGACTACGAGGACGATGTCTACATTGGACGAGTGAAAGTTCTTGAGACCGAGGTTGCGACTGTCACGGCCGGCACGCTTGCAGCGCTCAAGACGGCGTTTGAAGCTCTTCAGGTGGGCTAATCCATCGCCGCATCAAACACTGCGGGAGTCAGCGGCTGCTCTGACCGTTGCGGCAGCGACCTCACTCCAACGGGTGCGCTGGACCTCTTTGTCATGCTAAGCCAGTGCTCATCGAGCTCCATGATCGTTTCGACGTGGTGAGGCTCGAGCGGCACGCGCATCAGCCGCGCATACGCAGCGATCTCCGAGTATGGGATCGGAAGCGCACCTAGCGGTCCGTAGGCGCGGCACCTGGAGAGCGCCGTGAAGGTCCGCCACAACGGGTAGACTCCTTCCGGCAAGGTCACCATTTGACCGGCCGCGCTGGCCTCCATGGCCGTGCACAGCAGCTTCGTCACGCGGTTCATGGCAGCACCTCCAACTGGCATGTAACTTGCCAGCGATCCCAGGTCGTCGCCAAGAACTGTGGCGGCGTGGCGAAACGCATTTTCTCCAGCGTACCGCTCACTGGGTCCTCCATATGGAAAGTCAGCGAGCCGTGCTGGGTGGTGTCCTCAAAGAACGATCTCAGCTCGCGCATCTGCGCGGTCGTGAAAGCGCGGTGCCCCATCGAGAGGGGACGAGGCGCGTTCGTCGATCGTCGTCGGACCGTCGCCGGCCCGACGCTTGGCTGAAACCGGATCAAGTTGTCAGCAAGACTCGCCGCGAACTGGTCGACAGCGGTCAGTGGGGGCAGGGTGTCGGGAAAAATGGGCATGCCTAGGCTCCTCTTCCTACTGGACGTGCACCGAAACGCTGGCGCATAGCTTGGTCTGCACCTCCCTGTTCGATCACGGCGGCAATGGCTTTCCTCATGTCGATGTCGACCCGTCCTCCGGGTTGCCGCCGGACTTCGGGCTCGGCACCGGGTACAGTGACGATATTGACGGGCACATTGACCACCGTCGGCGCAGATCCCCCTCCGCCGCTCTGACGCATTGCCGCCTGCGCCTGCGGAACAGTGAGTACAGCGCCGCTTTGGCCCGGAACGAAGACCTCCGACCGCGGCGTGTTCTCGTTCACCAGATATGGCTGGCCGGCGCGCACTGGTCCGCCCGTCGCGCGTCGACCGAGGAAGGATGGCATTTGGAACGTCCCCGGCAAGATGCCTGCGAGTGCTGCTTGCAGACCGACTTCCAGGAGCTGGCGGGCCAGGCTGCGCAGTGCGTCCTCGGCATTGCCGATCCCCATGACCCAATCGGCGGCCGTGCTTGCCAAATCGCGTTGCAGGTCAATCATGGCTTCCTGCCGCGCCTCAGCCTGCATCGTGGCCTGTGCGGCCTCCTGGAGGCTCTCGGCCTCCGACTTGATGACAGCGCGCAGCTCGTCTGTGACGGGGATGCCTTCGCGCTTGGCTTGGGTAAGCGCCTCCTGCTCGGCCCGGAAGGCGACGATAGCTGCTTCGGTCATGCCGAGCTCTTCGCGTAGGAGCTCTTGCTCGCGACGTTGGTCCCGGATCGCCTGCAGCGGATCGAACGTCGAGCCGCCGGCCGCGCCGCCTCTGGAGCCGCCCGTCGGGGGCACGAGGGCTGCCGTGGGAGGCGCGGCAGGCGGGCGAGGCGATGAACCGGGCGCGAGCGGGCTCGGGGGGGCGTTGTTGGGTCGGCCGTTTTGGGGCCCGTAGGTCACGTCTGCGTCGCCCTCGCCGCCAGGCATCGCCATGCGCAGGACCTGGGCCTGTGACGCCGCAGTGGAGAGCGCACGGGAAATGCGATCGATTCCGCCGATCACACCCGCGAAGCGCTGACCATCGATCGCGCTCAATTCGGCTCCGAGCGTCTTGGCCTGCCCGACCAGATCTTCCATCTCGGCCTCAAACTCGGCTGCATTCTTCTCGCCGGTGATGAAGGCTCCCATGGCGGCATCGATCTCGTCGAGAACACCCGCCAGGGTTTGCGCGTCCTGGATGTTGGAGGCCTCGAGGATTCTGCGGCCCGCAGGGTTGCCGAATACTTCGACGGCTGCGATCAGCTCGTCGTAGGCTTGGGCCAGCTCGCGCACTTCTGCTGTCTGATCCGGGGTGAGCACATCGTCGAGCGCGTCCGCCAGGTTGACCACAGCCGTCTTCGCCAGCGTCGAGATGCGCGCCGAGATCTCCGCAAACTTGCGATCGAGCTCTTCGGCGCGGGTGATCACCTCGTCATCGACAACAGCGCCCAGCTCATGCGCCCGCGAGATCATGTCCCGCACGCCCTGTTCCCCTTGATCGAGCAAGCGGACGAACCGTTCGCCTGCGGAACCGCCAAAGATTTCATCCGCCACCCGGATCTGCGCGGCTTTGTCGAGATCCTCCATCCGTCCGATGAGGTCCGCGAAGAGCTCGACCGGGTCTTCCAGCCTGCGCTCGAGGTCGCGCGCACCGTAGCCCAGCCGGGCAAAAGCCTCGGCCGCCGGCCCTTTACCGGTGACGATGAACTCGTCCGCGCGAAGTTGCAGCTCCTTTAGTCCGTCGACCATCGCATCGAGGGCAATCTGGTTCTGTTCGCCGACGAACTTCAGCTCCTGCAACGCCTGGACGCTGACACCAGCTTGTTGCGCCTGCTGGCCCAGCTCTGCCAGGGATCGCACCGCACGCCTCGATCCACGGACGAGGGCCGTGGTGCCCGCTGTGACGGCGCCAGCGATGAACGCTTTGCCAAGCAGACCGATCTTCGTAGAGGTCGCCGCGACGGCCTGGTTGATGCGGGACGTCGACCGCAGCATGTCCCGCTCCATCGCCGTCGTGGTCCGCCGGGAGCCGTGACGCAGGCGCTGATAGGACCGTGTGCCGGTGCGCTCCGCCTTCTTCATGTTCTTCTCGAAATCGCGGATGCGAGCCTCAAGGGCCACGACCAGGCGTTCTTCGTCCATTTCCTGCTCCTATGCTGTCCAAAGGTCTTCGGTGAACCAGTCGGCACCGGTGATGAACCCGCCCTCGTCGGCGGCGCACCGGGCGACGGCCATTGCTACCGCGACTGCGCCGTCGATCTTGTCGCCCGACTTGCCCTTGTGGAACGAGCGGTTGCCGACCGGGTCGACGCGCAACTGGATGTTGTCGAAGTTCCAGCGCAGGACGGGATGTCCGCCGTGCCGGAATCGCTTGCCGAGAATCGCGCGTTCCAGTTCCTTCACCGCGGGCGCCATCGTCACCCAGCCTTGGCGGAACTCAACCACCGGGAAGCCATCCTCCGAGAGGTTTGCCATCATGTGGCGCCCGTAGGTCGGATCGAACGCGATCTCCCGGACCTGGTGACGCGCGCAGAGCTCGCGGATGTGATCCTCGACCGCGTTCAGATCCACGACGTTGCCAGGCGTCGGAATGATGAAGCCCTCCTCGGCCCACGAGACGTAGTCCACGCCGTGCAGCTCACCGCGCGCGCGGAGATTTTCTTCCGGGCAGAAGAACCACGGCTTCACCTGATAGCCTTCGTCACCGTCCGGCCAGCACGCCACGACTGCTGTCAGGTATTCGTTCTTCGACAGATCCACACCGATCCAGCACGGCGCCTGGACCGTCTCCAGCTCGTCTTCGTCCACCTCGTGCGCGCCCCGGTCATAGACGTGCATCTCGACGAAGGGCGATGTGGACGCATCGAGCCACCGGTTCAGATTGAACTGCAGGAAGCTGTCTCGTTCGAATGGGCTGTGTTCAGCTTTGGCGGCCTTGTCGCGGAACGCTGCGAGATCTGGATAGCCATGCTTCAGGCCAGGGTTCACTGCGAACCACAGATCCTCGTCCTTCCAATCGTCTTCGGGCTCGGCCATGAAGATGACGGGCAGGGTCGCCGGATCATCGATCTCCCCCTTCTGAACCTTGATCGCGTACTCCACCTGGTTCCAGGCGATGTTCTCTTGCCCCCTGCCAGAGGTGCTGGCGATGATCATCAGCGTGCCGGGGACCTTTACGAGCGCAGAATCCAGCGCCTCCCACTGTCGGAGGCCTGCACGACCCTCCCAGGCATGCAGCTCGTCCGCGATCACCATATTTGGCGTCTTGCCGTGCTGGACCTTGCCGTCGGAGGCGACAGCGACATAGCGCGACCCGATCTGCTTGTAAGTGATGCGGCTCACATACTCCCGGACGCTCAGGTGCTTCTTCAGGCGCTGGTCGTGCTGGACGATCATCGCAGCTTCGTTGAAGAGCTCCATTGCCTGCTCACGCGCCGACGCGGCGGAGACTGTGAGACCACCGGGGATGCGCTCCGGGCCGAGCAAATGAAGGAGCGTGATTGCGGCGGCGAGGGAGGTCTTCCGGTTGCCGCGCGGAAGCAGGAGCACGACTCGCCGAACGATGCGGGTGCCGTCCTCATTGCGGGGTCCGTACATCCTGCGAATGATCCGCTCCTGCCAGGGGTCCAGCTGGAACGGATGGCCCGGTGCAGGGTTCTTGGGGTGACGCAGGCGTTTCAGCCACTTGACGGCGCGCTCCCCGTAACCAAAGGGGTCAAGGATCTCGGAGCCATCATCAATCCAGGAGGGACAGATCATCTTCATCCTCCAAATCTCGGATGGCAGGGCGGGAGCGCGACACCGGCGTCAAACCCAATTCGGCGGCCAGAAGCCGGGCACGGTTCATCGCGTTGGCCTGGATGCCGACCGCCGGGCTGCGCTTGAAGTTGCCCTCGAGGTCTTCGATCACCCGACCGTGGGCTTGCAAATGCGCCTCCATCTCGCGCACTTCGCCAATACAGATGCAGTAGTTCTCCAGACCTCCGAGGTCGGCATCGCTCAGGATGCGGCGCGCTGCGAGGATCGGCATGACCCGCTCCCACTCTGCTCTTGCTGCGTCCGAGAGCCATGCCGGGGCGGGCAACGCACCGGTAGGCGTTCTGTCGGGAGACATGTGCGGCTTCGTCCCTCTCATGGCTCAGACCGCCGGCAGGTGATCTCCAGGCGCCGGTTGCGGCCGATCGTGACAACGCGCCGGATGTCGTAGGCCTCGCCGTCGAAGAGGATTCGGTCCGTTCCGGCAATGCCTGCCTGCCAGGGCGTCTCGAAGATGATGGTGCTCTCCTGAATGTCGCCAGAATTGCGCAGGATCTCGGTGCTCGTCTGCTCGATGCGTGCGGCTCGAAGAGTGACCACCTTGGACCAGAACTGATCTGGCGTTCCCGCGCCATCCACGTCTAGCGACGGACGCTGGATCTCGATGACATGCTTGTATCGTCCCGCGCCCATCAGCTTTGCTCCACCACGAGGACATCGAACGCGACGACGGCGTGGGACGTCTCGCCGTCCGGGTCTCGCTTGGTACGCACGTTGGCGATCCTCTGATCGGCGCAATGCCACCCTGGACCAAGAGCCAGGCGCGCGGAGAGCAAGGCCTGCCGAACAGCTTCCGCGATGCCCTTCACACCGACCGTGGAGGGCTCGCTTCGCCAGATATGGATCGTGTGGAAGACACGCAGCCGCTTGCGCGCAACGTCCTCGCCCTCGTCGATGATCTGGCTCTCTCCGATCACGATCGAGGGACGCGGTGCCGGGGTCGCGTTGCGGTCCAGAATGGCGTCCGCGGGGACCAGGGCCGTGACGGTGCCGGAAGCAACGAGGCGAGCGCGTAGCGCGGTCTGGACGGCAAGGTCGGGCCCCATCACTTCGCCTCCCGGATCGCTTTTGCGATGGCGCGCGTGAGGCGCCGCTCGACGCGCTTGCGAACGAGGCGGAACCCCGGCCAGAAGAACGGCTGCGCGGGCGTATGTGTGGTGCCGTACTCGACGAGGTGCGGATAGCGGACGTCCGAGTTGCCAGCAGTGACCGCGACCTGGTTCTCAGGGACGACGGATTCTCCGCCGGGTTGCGAGTAGGGCGGCGTGGTTTGGCCTCCCAGGGTGACGGCGATCGATCCCTTCAGATCGCCGGTGTCTTCGGGTGCCAGCGCCTCAATTGCTTCCGCGACTTCGTACCCACCGGTTGCCAGGGCTGGCTGCATGGCTTCGCGAACCGCCTTGGGTATGGCCCGCATCCGGTTCTGGAAGCTCTTGAGACCACCGTCGGACATCAGAACGTGAACTCCCGATACTCCCGCACGATCTCTTCCACACCGAAGGGCACTTCCCTCACGCTGTCGCCGATGATCGCCGTCTCGCGCTGTTCGTACCACCAGGCAGCGAGCTGGTAGACCGCCTGCTTAAGCGGCCAAGGCACCTCCTGTTGATTGGCGATGAACTGGTCAAAGAGTGTGTAACCAAGCAGCCGCTCGACATGCTCCTGAGCCGCATGCATCAGACGGAGGAGCAAGGCGGTATCCGTTCCGCCCATGTCGGACGTGATGGATATATGCTTCTCCAAGTCGGCGAGAGAAACGACGACCTTAATCATGGCTTACGGCCCCGCCGCATCCACGCGGACGACGTTCGAGTTGACCCACAGGCTGGCGTTCAGCTTCATCACCGAGTTCGCTTCGTCATAGCTCTCGGATGCGGAACCGACCTTGGCGATGAAGTACCGCTCGGACGGGGTGCCTCCATCGGGGGCGTCGTTGAACTCGATCTTGAACGCGTAGTCGTTGGGCGACTTCTCGGCGGCAACGAGCGCGATCTGGCCTGCGTCTCCGTAGTCGATCCCGCAGATCACCTCCATCGGCGGCGCATTGCGGGTGCCCTTCAGGCGCTTGGTCCGGTTCTGGCCGATGCTCTCGAATGTCACCTCGTTCGCATTATCGCCGAGGGTGCCAAGGTTCTCGGTTTCCTTGACCTCGACCCAGGTCTGTCCCGAGAAGTCGCCGAGCACGAAGTCGTCCGCCTTGTCGGCGAGCTCACCGCCGATGAAGAGCTTGGAGCCCGCGGTTGCGAAGATGGGCATGTGTTTCAGTCCTTATACTGGCGGCGCTCTTCACGCTGCTTGGCGCCGGAGTGACAGGGTTTGCAGAGGCTCTGCAGATTGGTGGGGTCGAGACGTCGCATGGGCGCGACGGAGCGCGGGACGATATGGTCCACATCGGCTGCCGGTGCTCCACACCGCACGCACCACGGCTTCCTCGCCAGGTGCTGCGTGCGAAGCTTTCGCCAATCCGCTCCCAGTCCCCGCCGTGAGGCGCTTGGCCTGGTGCGGTCGTGTCGAGCCTTGCGGACAGCGTCCTGTGTCTTCTGACAGGCACACCGGCCACCCCCCGGAGTGACGTTGCCGCAGGCGCAGATCCGCGGGGGCTTTGTGGGCACCGGCAATCACCTAGGACACCGGCGCGTCGGCCGGATGGCCTTTGACGATCAAAGCGCCGACGGCGATAGACGTGCCGCTATTCTTCGTCAGAACGGTTCGGACGTACCGCTTGTGGCCGATGTAGCCGACCTTCACGACGCTGTCCGCTTCCAGGCTCGACGGGAAGGTGCCGACTAGATGAGCGGCGTCCACATCGGCAAACTCGCCTGGTGTGGTCGTATCGCTCTCCTGGAGCGTGGCTGTGAAGTCACCGGCTCCGGCGATCGCACCCGTGTTGATCACGAGTGCAGCGCTGTTGAAGCCGATAAGATCGATCGCGGCGGAAGTGTCGGTCGCAGCGAGAACCTGCGGAGCGACTGCCTGGATGATGCCGAGATTGGGTGCAATGTCACGCATGGGTCTCTCCTTACGAAGTGGACATCTTGAGCTTGCGGAAGCGCGCGCCTTGCAGCACGCGGCCGCCGACGCGGCGGGTGGCGTGGATGCGGGTCAGGCCCTTGGTTGCAAGCAGGTACGGGTTGACGAGGATCGACATGGCCAGCCGATCGACGATCCGGTAGGCGGAGAAGTCGCCGTAGAGGATCGGGGTTGCGCCACTGGCGATGTCGGGCATGTCGACCGCTTCAATCACCGGACGTCCGAGGATCGTTTCCGGCTGACCCGCCTGGAAGCTCGGCTGCCACAGGAAACGCCCGTCGCCGTCTTTCAGGGTTCGCAGGATGCCCAGCGTCGTGCCGTTCATCATCCAGGTGCCGGAGTTCCGGTAGGCCGCTGGCAGGTCGTACATCATCCCGATCATCTTGTCGGGGCTGACGGCCATCGTGGAACCGTTGACGTACTCGGAGATGTCCGGATGGGTCAGCAGGCCTTCCGGCTCACCGGCACCAGAGCCATGCACGAAAGCCGAGCCTTCCTTCTGACCAAAGTCCTCGGCCAGCGCGAGCCGCACCTCGGACTCGGCGGTGCCGCCGCTGTCGGCCAGGAGTTCGTTGGACAGGTCGACGTAGGTCATTAGCTTGCGCGACACGACCTCGAGCTGACCGAACGTGACAGTGCTTTCCTCGGACTCTTCGGCTTCGCCTTCCCACTGCGCATTCGTGATGCCGGTGCGCTTGGGATACTTCACCGAGGGCGAGGCGATGTTGCGCACGCTCGCGACCGACCGGATCGGCGAGAACTCCACAAGGTCACGGATGAACTCCGTCGACGTCTCCGCGGGCGCCAGGTAGCCGCCCTGCTCGTCACCGGAAACCGTGAGGGCCTTCAGCTCTTCATCGGTCGCCTGATTGCCCTTGCGAAGATAGGTGCCAAACGACTTGCGTTCCGCCTCCTGTGCTTCGTCGGGATCTGCGTCGCCACCAGTCGCCCGGTTGCTCTTCGCCTCGAGCTTGTCGAGCCGCTCTTCGAGCTTCGACGTATCCGCCTTGGCATCGAGGTCGTCGAGCCGCTTGTTGACGGTCTCCGTCAGATCATCGATCGCCTTCGTGACGACGTCGTTCGGATCGTCGCCCTCGGCTTCCTTCAGCTCGAGCGCGGTGCTGCGCAGGAGGTCGGTCTTCAAGAGATGCTTCATGCTCGCCTCTTCAGTTGCGCCGTGGCGCGGTTCAGTTGAGCCGCCAGCGAAAGTGCGCGGACAGCGGTTTTGGCTGACGTCACCTGAGCTCCCGGATGCATCGGGATGGTCACCAGGGACGCCTCGAGGAGTTCGAGAGACTGGATCGTACGGCCGCCCTTTGGCCGCTTGATCGCCTTGCGGGTCCGAAACCCGATCGAGATCCCACGCACCGCGCCGGCCCGAACAAGGGCACGGACTTCGCGCGCGCGAGCCACGTCGTTGACGAGGAGCTGCCCCTTCAGGAACAGACCGTCGTCCCGCTCCTCTGCGCTTGCCCACGCTCCGATCGGGTCGTTCTGGTCGTGTCCAAAGAGCATGGGGAGAGGGACCGCAGCGTCAGCAAAGGCGCCCTTCTCGATCATGTCGCCGACGCGATCGGGCGTCGCAAAGGGCCAGGCGAGTCCCTCGAGCGCTCCGTCGTCGCCCGCGTCAAACTTCGTCTCTACGAAGAGCCGCTCCATCAGGTTGCCTCCCGATGTGCGACGCGATCCGAGGCGAACGCATCCACCTGAATCTGCACCCAGTGGCCGGCCTTCAGAAGGCGCACAACGTTGCCGTGGGTGAACGGGACAGGCTGATCGTCTTCGCTAATCTCCCAGGCGAGGACGCAGCGCGCCAGACACTCGAGCCGGGCACGTTCCCGGGCTTCGGCGCTCACCCGTCCCTCTGAGTCGACCATGTCCGCGAGATCATCGGCGAGGCGCAGGCGGGCCTTGTTCTGCGTTTCGCTGTCAGGTCCCGCGATCTTCAAGCGGATGCCGGTCAGCTCACCGGATACAGGGTCGGCCAGATCGAACCATGTGCCGCGCTCCTGGTCGGATGAGAAGCTGCGGATCTCATTCAGCTGCATCGTCGTCTCCCTCCACAGGTTCCGCATCGGTCGCGATGTTGGGGTTCAGGTACGCGTCGCCACCCTCGCGAGGGGGCAGACCAATCCAGTCGCGACCCTCGTTCGGGTTGATTGTGCGACTGGCGATCAGGCTGTTGATTACCGTGGCCCGGGTGCCGAGATCCGCGCGGGTCAGGTCGTCGCGATCGAACCGGACCACGTACCGGCGGCGCTCATCGTCCGTGAAGAGCGCACGGCGTAGAGCGCCTTCGATAGCTCTCAGCCACGGCTCCAGCGTGTAGCTCAGGAACTCCCGACCCATCTGTTCGGTGTTCGACCAGGTGGCGCGGTCGTGGTCGAAGAGCATCGACGGCGGAACGCGGAACGCGCGGGCAATCTCGAGGATCTGGAACTTCCGGTTCTCGAGGAACTGAGCGTCTGTGGAGTTGAGGGTGAAGGGCTTGAACTCGACACCATCGTAGAGGATTGCCGTCTGTCCCGTGGCGTTGTCACCCTCGTGCGTCGCACGCCACGCGGCCCGCGCGGATTTCACGGCCGCTTCGCCCATGCCCGAAGGGAACGTCAGCGCTCCGGAAGGGCGGGCTCCCCGACCAAAGAGCTTTGCGGCATGCCTGTCGAGCGCAATCGCAACACCGATCGCTTCCGCTGCGAGACCCAGCGGCGCTTTGCCGAATGGGCTGCGGAGGTGGACCATGTTGGCGGAAGGCACTTGGCGTCGATCGATCCGGTACGTCGGCTCGCCCGTGATCCCGTCAAACTGGACGTCGACCACGCCGCGGCGGTAGCGGATCAGCTCGGCAATCCGACCGTCGCTCAGCCGATTTACAGCGACGATACCGCCGCGATCATCACTGAGAGCGTCGATAACCAGGTCCCGGATCAGGCTGAAACCATCGGTCCAATCGTTGGCCTGGTCGCGCAGAAACGGAAGAGCGGGGTGGTCGGAGGCATCCACCTCCGTCCCGTCACCTTCGACGCGCTTCACCGATACGTCGAGCGTCGCCACGGCCTCGGAGATGACACGGATGGCGCTGCTCACGGCAGGCACACGCAGCGCTGCATCTGGTGTCACGACGATGTTCGAGGCAGTCGTGGGCGTGACACCAAAGAGCGCGTAGAGGTCGTCGCTGGGTTCAGCGAGTCCCTTGGTTTCCGGCTGCGCGACGCGCTTGGTGCTCGTGAATGGCCACATGCACAGAAGTTGTCGAACTAACCGCGTTCTGTGCAGATGGAGAGATCAGGCTAATCGTAGGTTTGCGGAGGTTCCGGCGTAGTCCCGGAATCCAGATTCATGCAAATCTAGCGCGCGCTACCCCGCGCCGGTCCCCGGGGGCGTGCGAAAGTTGGAAGCCCCCCCCCCCCCGACTTCGAGGCGACTTCCTGCTTGCCGACGACCTCCGATGGGGCAAGGGGGCGCATTGCGCGCCCCCAACTGCGAACTCGGCACATTCTTCCTAACCAACCGCAGTAACGCGTTCATATCGGGTCAATCTGGCCAAGCTCTGACCGATCTGCCGCGTGGCCGCCCCAGGTCTTATCGAAGGGTTAACGCGTGGATTGCGGAGTTGTCTTTGCGAAGAGTTCGATCTCCGACAGCGTAGGCGCTGACGCGATTTCCTTGCACGTAGAACGATCGATCACACGCCAAGAGCTGCCCCAAGCGATGAGTTGCATGCCCTGTGCATGCAACCTGCCCCTCAAACGGCCATGCATGAATACGACGTCGATTTCTGACGCCAGCTCGCTAGTGCTCATCGTGGCCACCTTTCGAGATTGGTTCATGTTTGTTGCGTAGCCAACTCTCGAGCTCCCCACGATCGGCGGTGTAGCCTGCATCTGGGATACGGTAGATCGGGACACCTGGGGTGTTCGCGAGTCTCTTCGTTTTGTCGGTCGACGCATTGATGTGACGAGAGATCGTCGAAAGGCCCCAAAGCCGCCGTGGCAGTAATCTCACTTTTGACATATCGTTCTTGCCCTTTCTGCCCAGTAATCGACTTGCCTTGCTAGCGGATCGCTGGCTCGCCTCTCCTGACGGTTGGACGAGGGTGGAAACACGCCCCGCCAGCCGCGCTCAACCGAGACTTCCACCGCTTGCTTACGCTGGTGTTCCGGCATCTCTTGGAGCTTCGCTTCGAGTAGCTTTGCAGCATGAACTGTGAGTGGCGCCCTGATCATCGAACGCATCTCGACGAACGCGTTCGCCAGTTCGTTCCCAACTACCGGTGCAAGGACGTCACGCGGTGTCGGCTTCTTCACCATTTCATGGACATGATCAGCCGACGTATGCGCACTAGCGCTTATAGGTTCTCTTACTGGTTCCCTTACAGGGTTAGTCGGCAAATCTTGCGGACGGCCAGAACCCAATTTTGCGGACGGTGCCGACGGACCCTTGCCGACGGCAGAATTTGCGGATGGTTCCATGTTCAGCAGGTACTCGGTCGAGGCGAACGAGCCTTTTCGACGATGCCTCACACGTTCAACCAGCCCGCGGCTTTCTAGCGCTGTTAGATGGTTGCACACGGAACGGACTGATATCTCAGCGTCTTCGGCGATCCGCGCGTGGCTTGGGAAACAGCCTAAGTCCGGATTGTGTCGATCGGCGAGATGGATCAGGACTAGCTTTTGGGCTGGCGTAAGCCCGCGCTGAGAAAGTGCCCAGGTGACTGCACGATGACTCACGTTGCTCTCCGTTGTGCTTCCAGCCACTCAACGACGTCGGACTCGCGCCAGTAGCGACGACGAGCGATCATGATCGGCTTGGGAAACCCAAGGGTTGCGTCATGGAGACGTCGCCAAAGGGTCATGTCCGAGATGCCGCCGCAAATCTCTCGAACGCGGCGAGCGTTGATGACGCGATGTGCGTCTGATGGGTCATCTAGAGCCATGGACCGTCCTCCTTTTCTTGGACGGCCTAGCAATTACACGCGTGATCGAACGCGAGCGAAGGGAGATATGTCGGTCATTTCGGACGATATATTTTGCAGACACGGTCGGCTTGGCTGGCCGCCGAGCCCTTGATGAAGAGCGCGCGGAAGACCCTTTCGAGGAAGTCAGGCCAGGTCCCTTGAACTGCTCCGGTGGCGACAACATTCGTGAGCGTCGGCCGCTGGCCCGTTACTTCGAGAAAGATTCGGCCTGCCTCTTCGGCGACGTCATTGGCTTCGACCTCGGTTGGCCGTCCCTTCGCCGTTTCCGGCGCATTGATGTTGTCCCGCGCTTGGAGGGCCCCTTGTGCGAGCTGCCGCAGCTCATCAGAGACCCTGCGGAACTGGGTAGGCTCGACGCCTTCCTCGACCAGGGCTTGGACTGCCGGCGCGTTGAGTGCCTCAACCTTCTCGCACAATTTCTCCGCCGCTTTCGCCAGCTCGTCGACTTGTTTGAGGGTTGCCTTGAACGAAGCTGGACGGTTCTGCGGCTCTTCCTCTTGTCGTCCTTGAACGGCTGCGATGTAGAGAAAGCTCGCCGCGCCTAGCCGGCTGACATCCGTTAGCTCATCTGCACCCGGGAGGTCGTCGATCGCTGCCAATAGGGCGCTGCAGATCGTGCTCTCGGGAAACGCACATGGCCAGCCCTCTGTGTCAGTCAGGTTCTCATCGCGCATCGACAAGCTCCACGACGTTGTCGTTCTCGCCCTGTACCAGGCGCTCAACGTACCCCGCCCATGCCTCCAGTGCTTGGCGCTTCTCAGTTGCAAAATCGTGCCGTTGGTAGACCGACACGATGCCGCTTGCTGATCCTGATACGTGGTTCAGTACTGCTTCGGTTACACGGAGCGGGACTCCGAGCCGTGCCATACCTGTCGCTGCCGTTCGACGGAGGTCATGCATCACCCAACCTTCAATCTCTACGCGCTCGCCGCGCTCTTCAGCGGCGATCTCCTGCATCCGGATATCGATACGAGACTTGGCTTTCTTGAAGCCTTGGACTGGCGTGGTTCCGGTTGTGGTGAACACGTACCCTTGCTTTCCTTGCACGCTCGGGACTGATCTCAGAATAGTAGTTACCATCTCGGACAAAGGCACGTCGTGAGCTCGGCCATTCTTGGTGCGTTCCGGCGCCATGCTCCATGTCTCGTCATCAATCTCTTGAGTAGTCATTGCGGCAACCTCGGTGCGGCGCTGAGCTGTAAGCAAGAGGACCCGAAGCATGGGACCGAACGGATACGGCTCATTCTCTGTCGCCTGCCAGAACCAGCGAAGCTCTTCGTTCGTGAGAACTCGTTCCCTAGCCTTCTCTTTCGCTGGCGCTTTCACCCCTATGAGCGGGGAAGCTTGGATTGCGTCCCGCTCGACGAGCCAACCAAAGAACTTCGAAAGATGGGTGCGGGTCCGGTTTGCAGTCGTTGCTTTGCCCTGGTCGACCAGATCGTCGAGGAGGTCGAGGACATCGCGTTTCGTGATTTCTGAAACCAAGCGGTCGCCCCATCTCTTCGTCACGTGAAGGTCAAGCGAGCGCCTTACCTCGGCGCCGGTTCGCAGCGTCGAAAGGTGGCGCCGATCGAAGCGGTCTAGCTGTGTCGCGAACGTGTCTTTGCCGGCTTCTGAAGCAAGCGCAGCTTTGGCCGCCTTCTTCTCCTCTGTCGGATCCACTCCGGTCTCGATCTTCTCCAGCGCATCAGTGGCAGCCTTGCGAGCCAACGCGACTGTCATAAGGGGCCAACGACCGAGTGTCAGCTTCCTTGTCTTTCCTTGGTGACGGTATCGTACTGCCCAGCTCTTGGCGCCGCTTGGCTGCACTACAAGATACAAACCAGTGAGCGCAGGATCAGGAATCTCCATGCGCTTCGACGGGTCAGGTCTCGCAGCCTCAACGGCCTTGGTTGTGAGCGCTCGAGCCATGATCAGAAGTTCCCTATGCTTAGTCAGAGGGTCGCTCGGGGTAACACAGGGGTAACGAAATCCGACGAGAGTGGTCGTTACCCCCTGATAGTACCGCGACCTACCGTATTAGGTAACATGCTGAGAAAGTTTTGATAGATGGCGCGAGAACGTTTTGCATTGATAGCGTGTGATTTCTCGCGGCACCTGTTTTGTAATCAGGGGGTCCGGGGTTCAAGTCCTCGTGCGGGCACCAGTTCCATCCGATCCTGCAAGCTATTCGGCTCCGGCCGATCCGCTGGACTTGGCCGGCTTTTGGGAGCTTCACGTGCACCACACGGACGCGTGCCCGCCCGCTCAGCGCGGGAAGTCGTGGGCAAGGATAATGGCCCAGATGGAGCGGTTCACCTCTTCCAGAGCTTCGATCGCATCGTCCACATCCGCGAGGGCTGTTTCGTCGATGCGGGTCGTCTCGCCGATCTTCAGCCGGTCCTTGCGATCCGCGATCCGCATCAGGATGGTGCGCGCCGTGCCTTCGTCTTCGTCGAAGGCATAGATGCAATGGTTGAACCGATTGCGCAGCGCGGAATGGCGCATCATCGCGGAGGTGGCCGAAAGCACCTCCTTGCGCGTTTCGGGCGCTGTGCGATCCCGTTTTACCAGACGCTCGACCAGATCCACCCGCGCCCGTGTCGTATTGAGCGTCAGGAAGATGATGAGCGCGGTTTCCGTATCCGTTTCCGCAAGGCCTGCGATCAGGTGGATCAACAGGCTCTCGGTGTTGGTCCACTTGTAGTTCAGCCGCCCGACGCGCGTGAGGAGCTTCGAGAAATGCGTCTCCGGATCCTCATGCGTCGCGGTGGCCATCGTCTCAGGGCTCGACGAAATTCGGGAAACCCTGAAGGAGTTGCCCGACGGCTTCGGTTCGGTTGTGTACCCCGAGTTTCTTGATGATGTGATGCATGTGCAGCTTCACCGTATGCTCCGAAACACCGAGGTCGAACGCGATGGTCTTGTTCTGTTTCCCCTTGGACGCAAGTTCGAGGATCTCCTGTTCGCGCGTTGTCAGCGGCGTTTTCGCAGGCCGGATGACCGCTTTGTGCACGGGCACATGCCGCGAGACGATGTCGGCCGGAATGTAGCCCTTGCCGAGCAGAAGGATGCGGAAGATCGCCAGCCAGCAATCCAGCTGCACGTTCATCGGAAGGAAGCTGAAGCGCTCGAAATCCTCGCGCCCTCTGACCTTGTCATAGAAGTTCGACGCGACCCGAGAGTCGCTATAGGCCAACGCAACCCGCCAGTCCTTCTGGCGCTCCAGCATTCGCATGCAGGCATCCGGATCGGCCCAGAAGACCTGCTCCTCCAATACGAGAAGCTTTCGCTGTGCATTTCCGTCGCCGGTGTCTGACAATGCCCCCGTTCTGTAAATCTCAGCGAACGGAAACTCTCTTGAAATAAGTTCTTCGTAAGAAGGAGAAAGCGTCAGCCCATCCCCTACAATTCTAGCGTATACTCCACACACGATGCACCCCAGTTACGCGGCACACTTCCAGAGTGTGCCTCCCCATTATGCACCTCAATAGGACGGTGATTTTTTTTTGATCGATAGGAACCCCGCTCTGACGGTACACCATGCTCTTCGGATGTGTAGTGAATTTTCCTTGAGTAAATCGTTTCGGTAGGGTCCAAAAACGGCTTCAAACACTGCCGTTTCGGAGCAACTTCCTGTCAGATCGCTGCTTTTTGGCACTGCGACAAAAGTCTTATTGACGTTGTACGCGAGCCTCCGCGCGAACGGAGGATTAGGCCGACCTACCCAAAAGGTTAACCCAGGGGTACGCGCGAATCGTCGAATTGGGCGAGCTTAATATCCGAGCAACAACCTGACGTTGAGCATTCAGCGAATCACCTGTTCGAATCAGGGACTCCGTTTGAATCGCGGGGGCTAATCCTTCGTGCAGCTAGGTCGAGCGACCGTACTTTCGCAGTCTTCTAGCGCGTTCGGAGTGTCCGGACGCCGGGATCGGCAGTGCCGCTCCCGATATCGCAATGCCTGACGTGGACCGTTTTAGAGAAGAGTTGCGGTCACCTCCGGCAAGCAAGAGCTAAGGAACGCAACAATGGGTAATTCACGCGGATCGCAGGTTGGACCGAACCTCGTCTTTGGCGACCTCAACGTGGGCGGCGACCAGGAACAGGACCAGGACCAGACGCAAGCCCAGGCCCAGGCAGAGCTGCAGGCGCAGCTTCAGGGCCAGGGGCAGGGTCAGCATTCTGACCAGGATCAGGGCCAGGGCCAGTCATCCCACCAGGGGCAGGGCCAGGTCGGTATTCAGGGTCAGGGTCAGCACCAGGGCCAGTCGAGCTGGAATGGCAACGACAATGGCAACTGGAACGGCAACGACAACGGCAACCACAACGGTAACGGCAACCTGAACCTCAACGGGAACGGCAACCACAACTACAACCACGACGAGAACCACAACTCGAACAACAACGACTCGACGAGCGATCACACCACCAAGACGGACGTGGATGTGGACGTCGACCTAGGCATCGAGGGCTACATGCCCAACGATGACGACTGGGCTGATCTCGATGCACAAAGCGGCGGGTCGATCAGCGATATCGTGATGGCGGATGGCAATCTGACCTACGACACCGGCCACGACCTGAACCTCGACGGTATTCTCGGCAATGCGCTGAGCGGTGAGGGCAACGACTCTGGCACCGTCAACGCGATGCAGAACGTTCTGAGCGACGACGACTATCTCGACAGACCCTCCGTCAGCAATGACAACGGCACGTTCCGTATCGACGGCAAGGTCGATGGCGGCGAGGCCGAATCTGACGACGGTATCGACTCAACCGGTGGCGACGCTGGTGAGACCGAGACCGAAGGTGGCGGCTCCGAAGGGGGCGCACTGGGCGGCTGGGCCTGGGCTGACAACGCCGGCGGCAATGCCAACGGCGACGAGGCCGAGAGCGAGGTCGAGGACAGCGAGTCCATCGCCGTTGCAACCAGCGCGAACCTCGGTGCGGGCCTTGGCCTTGCGGCGAGCGGCGCTGTTGCCGGAGCCATTGCGACCGAAGGCGGACCGTCCGAGGGCCTGAACATCGATCCGGATCTCCTGGAGTTCGTGGCCAGCAGCGATGCAGCCAATGCCATCGCACAGGCCGCGTCTGGCGCGATCGGTGGCGGCACGGGTGTTGCCATGGGCATGAATGCCGCGGGCGCGGATGGCTCGATCAGCTCCGGCCCGGCGGCTTCGCTCGGTGGAACCGGCGGCAACGCCAACGGCACCACGGATGTCGGCCCGACCAACTCGACGAACACTGGCGGTCAGTCCGGCAACGCGACGGGTGGTGACGGCGGCAGCGCCGGCAACTGGGGCTCGGACAACGGGGATGACGGCTACGTCACCGCTGCGTCCTCGGCCTCGGCCGATGCGATCCTCGACAACATGGCGTTCAACCAGTCGATCACGATGGGCGCCAACGTTCTCGGCAACCAGGTCGACATGACCACGGTCGGCGGGAACTACGACAACACGCTCACTGGCGAGGACGGCTAAGTTCGGCGGGCGGGCGCTGCGGTGCCCGCCCTCACCAAGGTGTACGAAGTTCCGCGCAACAGAGCGCGGTTGAGTAACTCGGACCCGTGCCGCTTCGGCGTTGCGCGGGTCCGTCCCGCCCGAAGGGGCCTCTCGCGGCAGACTTGGGTACACGATGCTTTTTGACCGTGTCACTGAAGAGATCGCCCATTTCGTCGGCATGTTCCTGCTAGCGGAGCTGCCAGGACAGCCCGACCCCGATTACGATCCTTTCCTGCACTTTCGCCTCCAGCAGCCTATCGGGCCTCTGACCGGCGCGGCTCCCGACCACAATCATGCCTATGGGCCCGAGGGCTACATGCCCTTCGGTGGCGCGCTTGGCGCTGACGCATTCGGGGGCTGGCCCAGCCTTCTCGACGGCGCCCATGGCGTTGCGTTCCTGCGCACTCCCCCCTTCGTCGGGGTGGCGCCTGTTCAGACCCGCCCCGATCCGGACTTCGCGCAACCGGAGCGGCCCATGAAGGTCGAGATGCCGCCGGTGGGCGATGGGCCGATGCCTGCCGCCTATGCGACTGTCACCGTGCAATCGAATTTCCTGACGGATCGCGATGTGCTCAGCGTCGACCCGGCCCGGGTTCTGGAATGGCATGCGCTGCAGGACGTTCGTCTGATCGACCTTGCGCACGCGGCGGCCTGGCTCACCCCGCTCGATCTGGGCACCTACCTTGTGGCGGGCTATCCCGGCCTCGCCGGGGTCGAGGCGCTGATGCTCGAGGCCGAGGCATATGCCGATGCCCACGGCGCAGGCTCGACCGATGCCAGCAGCGCGCCCTCGGATCCGACGCTGCACTATTTCGGCAGCGGGGCGAGCGCCACGGGCGCCTACCTGAATGGCGCATCTGTCGGCAGCCTGCCCGTCGCCACGGATACGTTGCCGACCCTCCCCGAGATCACGGAGATCGGGACGCTCGGGTCGGGCTACTTCCGTATCGGCGACGGATCTGTCTCGGCGATCACCGGGGGCAACTTCGCGCTCAACACGGCGACCCACGTGCATCAACGCGTCGATGCCCCGGTGATCATTGTGGGCGGCGATGTGGTGTCCCTCGATTACGTCTCACAGATCAACATCCTTCAGGACGACGGCGACGCGGAAGAGGCCGCCGGGCAGACGGTTCTGCAGAACGGGGCCGAGATCGGCGCCAGCACCACCGGCGGGCCGCAAATCGAGTCGCTTCTGCTCAGCCGTACCGGGCAGACGCCCGATGTCGTCTTCATGACGTCCATCGAGGGTGATCTGGTCAACTATAGCTGGACGACCCAATCGAACATGGCCGACGATTCCGACGCCGTGACCGTTTCTGGTGGCAATTCCTGGATCCTGACGGGCCAGAACCAGCTCATCAACGCGGAGCAGCTTCTGACCACGGGTCTCGGCTATGATCTGATCCTTGTTGGCGGCGACATGATCAGCGTCTTCGCCGTGTCCCAGACAAACGTGCTTCTGGATGTCGATGCCGTGCCGGATACCGATCCGGAGGCCGCGTCGACCTCCCCGATCCCCACTACACAGACGCCTGCGTCGTCCCCGAGTGACGCAGGTACCCAAGGTGCCGGCCCCGCGGTCGCACCTGCCGCCTCCGCGACCCCCACGATCCCCACTGCGGAGGCGGCGCCCGATGCCAAACAAGTCGACGCAAAGGCCGAGAGCGGCCCTGCACCGGTGGGGATGACGGCACGCAAGCCAGCCTCTGACGAGGACCATGTCGCGAACAAAACGACAGCTCCGACGTCAGAGGCGTCGCCATCGCAGCGCGATGGAACATCCGGCACCGGGGCCGGGAAGAGTGGATCGGACACGGCCGAAAGCGCAGACGTGCCCGCCGATGCAGCGAAGGCGCCCCCTGCGGCAGCGCCGGTCGAGAAGGTCTCTGTCTCGGCAACGCCCGGCAACGCCACCGAGGGAGCGGGCATGACATCGGTGGCTGGCAAGGACGGCACCGCTGCATCGATCTCCAAGGTGCCGGTTGGCACGGAGGGCGAGGGGCCCGATGTCGCAGCGAACGCGCCGGAGAAAGATCCGGAGCCATCGCACGCGGAGGATGCCACCGGCAAATCTGGCGGAACGCCGGGCAAGTCCGATGCTCCGCCCCCGCCCACCGACACGGAGGATCTCGAAGAGGGAGACACCTCCGACGCCCCCTCGGCTCTCACCGAAACGCAGTTGGGCCCTGTGGCTCCCGCACCGATGGCGCAAGCCCAGACCACTGCGGCCCTGTCTGAGCCAGAAGCCGACGCCGAGCCACAGCGAGAGCCGGTCAAGGCACCCACATCCGATCCGGCGACAACGCAGCCGGAAGAGGAGGATCCCGGCGAGGAAGGTCCGATCGGGCCCGGCACCCACGACAATGCGCTGATCAACAGCGTGTCCATCGTCCACACGGCGGTCGACACGGTCAACGACGATGCCGCGGCCCTGCGCACGCTGATCGAAGCGCTCGATCCCGAGGCACCGGACCTGACAGAACTCGTCTCCAGCCCGATCTTCGCCGGAATGGAGACGATGAGCGTCCTTCATATCACCGGCGATCTCGTCAACGTGCACGCCATAGAACAGAAGAACTTCGTTGCCGATAGCGACTTGCTGGAGGGCCCTGCCGCCGCTGAGGCCATCGCCGGGGGCAACGCCCTCGTCAACAACGTCTCGCTGATCGACGTCGGGATCGAGTCCCATGTGATGGCCGGCGGCGAGGTCTATTCCGAAGCCTTTCTGCATCAGGCGGAGTTGCTGCTGGACGCGGATTCTGCAGCGCCACCCGGAGCAGGCCCGGAGGCGCTCGCGACCGAGGCAGTCGCCTTTCTCGCGGAAGGGATGGAGAGCGTTCATGCGGCGTTCGGGGGCCGCATGGACGGGGATGAGGGCGGGTTCACTCACGCCAATATCGGGGATGCGGGGCCACCGGCGGACATCATGCAGTCCTACCTGGCCTAGGGGAATTTCATTTTTGTGTGGGGGATTTCATGAAGGACTATGCGGATGACGAGAGCCTCTTCATCAATCGGGGTTTTGGTGAGGAGCGAAAAGACGCGCGCAACACGGAGGCCGATTTCAGACTGACCCCCCGCCCCGGTGCGGAAGCCCGGAGCGCGGCCGCGCGCCACGAGGCCACTGACACGCCGGAGGGCGGAGAGGCTCAGGGCGTAGACCATGCCACCCATGCAACCCGGATCTCGCTGGATCACCCGGCGCGTCCGCCTTCGCGCGTCGCCCTGCCCGAAGATCAGCCGATGGTAGGGCGGGGCTCTTCCAGCGGACCCGTATCGCGGGCCGCCGAACCTGCTCCGTCTTCCGCCACCCACGCGGAGCTTCCGTCACGGTGGCGATCCGGGGGCGCGGTGGCCGAAGAGCCGAGGCATGGGGAAGCCCCGGCAAGATCCACGACACGGCCAGCCGCCAAGGCACTGTTGCGCGCGTCGGCGGCACGGACACGCCTCGCCCACGCAATCCCCCTCATCCAGACCGAGATGCGACCTTCCCCGGTCGCTGGGGGTGCGCCTATGTCCCCACCACTCAAGGCGCGCCCCAACGACCCTCCGGCACGGACCCCTCCGTCGCCGGAGGGCCACCCCTCCGGAGCAGATCCAAGCCCGTCGTTGCAGGAGGCGCGCAGCGTGGCTGACCGGGTCGGGCAGGAAGCCAGGGCGTCCGGATCGGCCGAGCTTAGCTCTGCCCGTAGTGCCGCGGCGGCGGCAGCGGCGGCAGCGCTCCGGGCCGCCACGGCGGGGCAGCAAACTCCCCCCTCACCCGACGCACCCGACGCGGACGGCACCGTGACGGCCAAGGCCAAGGCGCCGCCAACCCCGCTCGACCTGCCGCCGATCAAGGGTCTTGGCACGCCACCAATCGAAGCCGACCGCCGCGCGCTCAAGAAAGAGCAGGGCGGGAGCCCGCCGAAGCCACCCTCCGGGTCGGACGGCGGTGGTGGCGGCGGCGGTAACGGCGGGATGCGCTTTCACCGCCGCTCGACCCCCGAGAGCTTCGAACGGAGCCTGAAAGACGGGATCGCGGCCGTTCGCATGAACATGTTCTTCGTCATGCTCATGACCTTTGCGGTGAACGTGCTGCTGCTTTCGATCCCGATCTACCTCTTTCAAATCTCGGATCGTGTGCTCACCAGCCGATCGATCGACACGCTAGTCATGCTGACGATCGTGATCGCCGGCGCGGTGATCCTGCAGGCGGTCTTCGACGGGGTGCGGCGCTTCATGCTGATGCGCACCGCTGTCGAGGTGTCCGCCCGGCTGGGCGCGCCAATCCTGAGCGCCGCCGCCCACGCGTCCCTGCACAGTTCGGGGCGGGAGTATCAGGCGCTGGGCGATCTCCAGCAGATCCGTGGCTTCGTCACGTCGGGCACGTTGCTTTCCTTCCTCGATGTGCCGTTCGCGCCAATCTTCATGATCGCGATCTTCCTCATCCACCCGCATCTCGGAATGATCGTCATCGGCACCACGGTGATCTTGATGTTTATCGCGCTCATCAACCAGCGCGTCACGGCCGAGCCATTTGCGGCGGCCAACAAGGCCCAATCCCGGGCCAACCTCCATCTCGACTCGATGACGCGCAACAGCCAGATCATCAACGCGCTCGCGATGATCCCCGAGGCGGTCACGATCTGGGGGCGCGACACGGCGGCCTCGCTGACGGCGCAGGTTCGGGCGCAGGATCGCAACGTGATCTCGGCGATGGTATCCAAGGGGATCCGCCTGCTCACGCAGATCGCCATGCTGGGGTGGGGCGCCTACCTCGCAATCCTTGGCGATATCACAGGCGGCATGGTGATCGCGGCCTCGATCATTGCCGGGCGCGCGCTGGCGCCCGTGGAGGGCGCGATCGAAGGCTGGAACGGCTTCCTGCTGTCGCGCGCCGCCTACGGGCGCATCGCTGGGCTTCTGACCCGCTCCGGGATCCAGTTCGAGCGGCTGCGGCTGCCGGATCCGCAAGGGCGGCTCGACGTCGAGCGCCTGCTCTTCGTTCCGCAAGGCACCAAGCAGGTCGTGCTCAACGCGGTCAGCTTCTCGTTGGAGCCGGGCGAAACGCTCGCCGTCATCGGCAATTCCGGCGCCGGGAAGACGACGCTGGGCAAGATGCTGGTGGGGTCGATCCTGCCGACGTCCGGCAACGTCCGGCTGGACCTGATGGACCTGCGCAACTGGGATCCGCGCCAGCTTGGCGAAAACATCGGCTACCTGCCGCAGGACGTGCAACTCTTCCCCGGCACCATCAAGGACAACATCGCCCGGATGCGCGCCGACGCGACCGACGAGCAGATCCACCGGGCCGCTGTTCTCGCAGATGTGCACGACATGATCGCGCAGCTGCCGCAGGGCTACGAGACGTTCGTTGCCGCCGATGGGGCACCGCTCTCAGGCGGGCAGAAGCAGCGCGTCGCCCTTGCCCGCGCGTTCTTCGGGGATCCGCGCCTGCTTGTCCTCGACGAGCCGAATTCCAACCTCGACGTGGCGGGCGACAAGGCGCTCGCCCGTGCCATCGCGCACGCCCGCAGCAACGGCATCACCGTGGTCGTCATCACGCAGAAACCCGCGCTGCTGAGTGCCGTCGACAAGATCATGATGCTCAACGACGGCACAGTCACGATGATCGGGCCGCGCAACGACGTCATCAAGCAGCTCGCCAGGCACCGCGACGCCGGCTCGAACAACAAACGCATTCCGCCCAACGAAGGAGGCACCTGATGTCACAGTCGGTCGATATCGTAGAGTGGCACCACGAGGTGCCGCGTTCGATCCGCAGGCAGGTGTTCTTTGGCCTGACGCTGCTCGCCTTCGCCTTCGGAGGCTTCGGGACATGGGCCCTGACTGCGCCGCTCGCCGCCGCCGTGATTTCACAGGGGACCTTCGTTGCCACCGGTCGCAACAAGATCGTGCAGCACCTCGAAGGCGGGATCATCGAAGCGCTGAGCGTCGCCGAAGGCGACATCGTGCAGGAGGGCGACGTCATCATCCAGCTCAACCGCACTGAGGCGGAAGCCGATCGGCGAGAGATGAAGCTCCGGCAGGCCCGGCTCGAAGCCGCCGAGGCACGCATCCGCGCAGAACTCGACTCCCGCGAGCAGCTGACCTTCCCGGCATATCTTCATACGCTCGCGGAATCGTCCGCCGAGGTCGGTGAAATCCTCGCCGACGAGCGCCTGACCTTTCTGGCCAATCAGGAGATCTTCCGAAACGACATCGCCATACTCGAGAACGGCGTCGCCTCCCTGAAGGTGCGCGGCGAGGGGTACGTGCTGCAGCTGGCGGCCTACGAAGAGCGTTCCGAAATCCTGAGCGAGGAGCTGGTCGACAAACGCGCGCTTCTCGAAAGCGGCCATATCCGGCGTCCCGAGCTGAACGCGCTGCGTCGTGCCAAGCTCGAATCCCAGGGTCACGTGGCGCGGCTGGCGTCAGAAGTGAAGGAGATCGAGCGCGCCGAGACGAAGCTCGAGCTTGAGATCGAGAAGCTCCACAAGGACCGTCGGCAGGATGCGCTGGAGGCCCTGCTGGCGATCCAGTCCGAGCTCGATACGATCCGCGAGCGCGCCCGCAAGGCCGAGGCGGTGCTGGAGCGGTCCAATGTGCTGGCACCGGTCGACGGAACAGTCGTGCGCCTGCACTACCGCGGTCCGGGCGGTGTGATCGAGACCGGCAAGCCCATTGCCGAGATCCTGCCCGCCGACGCGCCCCTCCTGATCGAGACCACCATTCCGCGCAACGACGTGGACAGTGTCGTGGTTGGCCAGTGGGCGACTGTCCGGCTTTCCGGCTTGAACCAGCGCACCACGCCAGTTCTTCGCGGCCGGGTGGCGTATCTCTCGGCCGATTCCGTGACGGACATGTCGCAAGGCGCCCCGCGCGAGGTCTACGTCGCCCATATCGACTTGCCGCAGGAAGAATACGGTCGGGTGCGTGCTTTCGCACCGATGCCGGGCATGCCGGCAGAAATCATGATCCAGCTCGAAGAACGAACCTTCTTCGAGTATCTCGTCAAACCGATCCAGGACAGCATGTCCCGCGCATTCCGGGAGCTCTGACGCGCGAGGGGCGCGGGGTCTGCACTCCTCAGGTCGCCAATCTGGCCGCCTGGATCGCCGCCGCGCAAGATCGTGCGTCTGTCCGGCCCCTTCGTGCGTGCCAGCGTGTCACCCGCGTTTCCACGGATTTTGCTCCGGGATGCGGAGAGCACCTTTGACACCCGGCTGCTTGCCAATTGGCCCGGCAGGCGAGATTGCGCTGGCGCGCGAGCCACCGCTGGATCGTGCCGCGATCTGTGCCGCCCTTGCCCGGCGTATAGGTGTCGGGCCGCTGCGTCTCGGCGCTCAGGGATTTCAACGTTCCATGCGCGAGCACAAAAGCGCGCCAAACGCCCGTTTCTCCGCTTGAAGCATCGTGAGCAGATACGCCCTCCTACGCCCGTTCCATGACACATTCCGTGCCCCGCCCGCCGAATGCCCTTGTTTTACGTGGGCCGCCGCCCACCACGCACGACAAGGCGCGTCACGCCCCTGTGATGTGCGTGAATGCGCAGAAGGCAGGGCTGATCCACCCGTATCTTCCCGCCCCGCACTGCCCCATCTCTGCCTCACCGAACGCGGCACCACACACACCGCCGCCAAGACACCAACGACACACACACACCCAAAGGACCGACACAATGAACCGCACCATCCTCACCGCCGCAGCCGCCGCCATCGCCGCAACGCTCGCCGCCCCGGCCTTCGCCTCCGACAACCTCGCCGCGTCGCTCGGCGTGGAGCCCGGCGTCTACACCACCTCGCAGCTCGTGCAGCTCAAGGCCGCCCAGGCCGACGACGACCACTCCCGCATCCGCCAGATCAAGGCGGAAGCCGCGGCCGGTGGCTTCAACGGCACCGCCGACTTCTCGCAGGTCGCCGGCAGCATCGACGCCGAAGGCCTCGGCGCCTCCGAGATCGTCGCCCTGAAAGCGGCCATCGACGAAGACGACGCCGACCGGATCTTCGGCCTGCGCAACGGCACGGACGTCGCCTCCGACACGACGTTCTCGACCCGCGGCGGCCTGGTCTCCGGACAGCTCTCCGCCTCCGTCGGCGTCGCGCCCGGCACGCTGAGCACCTCCGAACTCGTGCAACTCAAGGCCGCCCAGGCCGAAGACGACCACGACACCATCCACCGCATCCTCGCATCGGTGAACTAAGACCCGGTTAATCCGCGCGCACCCCAGCCCGCGCCCAACCAACCAAAGGCCCGCCCCGAAAAGGCGGGCCTTCCCAAATCAAACAAACCAACCCGCCCGCACAAGCAGCACACCCCCGCCTTTCATCTTGGCAAAAATACCTGATTGCGACGACGGACAGGGGCGCCCGAGCCGGCCAAAAAAGCGCAACAACGGGCACCCCCCAAAAGCGCTTACCTCAGCGCTGCGGACCGCGCGGCGCCTTCGAGAAGTTCGGTCGCGCCTTCGGGGTCACCACGCTGTGCAAGTTTGACGGAATCCACGAAGGCCTTGCGCAGTTCGGGGGAGGCGCCTGCCTCGATCCGACGGCGCATCTTGCGAGCAAGCGCCTTGAACTCTGCCATCTGTTTGGACTTCGATGCGGATACCGCTGCGCCGGCGTCGGTTTCGTCGGCCCGGCCGTTGGCGGACTTGATGCGCGACACGATCCGTTCGAGCATCCGGTAGGCTTCGACAGGTTTGTTCTGCTTGTCGCCCAGCTTCAGCGCCGTGTCCCAGGACTGACCGATCCCCGCCGCATCCGGTGTCCGGCCTTTCGAGTAGGCCACGATCTTGGGGCCGACAGCCCGCCGCGCTTTGCGCCATTTCCCCATCGCCTGGCTCACGCCCTGCTCACCGATCCGGTTGGAGCTCGCCTTTTCGAGCTCCTCGAAGCTGTCCGGCTTCGGCGTGCGGGCGCCGTCGGATGCCTCGGAGCGATCTCTCGGCTTTCCGGCCCGGCTCGGCTTGGGCGCGTCATCCTCTTCGTCGTCGCCGTCTTCCTCGACGACGCCACCGCTCTCGTCGAGCAGGATGATCTTCATCGGCATGTCGGCCCAGATAAAGAAGCGGCGCAGGACGCGGGCCGAACCGGGCGGTGGCTCGACACTGCACGTCATCATCATCTTGCGGCCCTTGGTCTTGACCGTGCCGATGGTGTACTTGGCGGGCAGGGCGCCCTCGACCTTGCGCGCCTTGCGCATAAGGACCTCTTGAGAGCGGATCCGGTGCAGCAGGAAGACGAGCTCCTTATGGGTCTTGCCCAGGCACATCGCGAAGTTCAGCTCGCGCTTGCGCGAGAGCTTGATCATCTCCTTCAGCTCGCTGATCTGCTCTTCGTCCATGGTCCAAGACCTCCGGCAGCCCGAGTGCTGCGCTTTCAGCATGCCGCTCCGACGCGCATTCTCCAAGCGTGGATGCCCGAAAGCGTCGATTGCCCGCAGCGTGTGTGACGTGCGCATGGCGGCGGTCCTGACGTGACACGCACGTCCAACCGCCGCCCGGCGGCCCAACTTGCCCGAACGGCGGCGCAGCGCTAGCCTTCCGGAGTCGACGCAATGCCCGGGAGCTCACCATGATACGATCCACGCACCTTTTCCTTGCCGGTACGCTTGCCGCCGGCCTGTCCCTCTCGGCTGCCGAGGCGACGGAATGGCGCTTTAACAACGGCTTGCCCGAAGGTCGCAACGAATCCAAGCAGCTCGACATGTTTGCCGAGGAGGTCGCAGACCTGACCGATGGCAGCCTCAGCATCGAGGTCTTCCATGGCGGGTCTCTCAACCTGCAGAACAACGACGTGGTACGCTGGCTGCCGCGCGGCGCCGTCGAGATGGGGCTGGTCTGGGCCAACTACCTGGGCCGCGACGCGCCTGCGCTCAATGCCGTTCTGGTGCAGGGATCCGTGGGCAACACCGACGAGCTCATCACCGTCCTGCCCGAAATCCGCGAGATCTACACCGAGGAACTCGCGGAGTGGCGCATCGTGCCGACCGGCTTCATGGCCCTGCCACTCTTGCAGGCGTCGATCTTCTGCGCCGGAGATCCTGTCAACAGCCTCGACGACCTGCGCACCAAGAAGCTGCGGGTCTGGTCCAACGATCAGGTCGAGACCTTCACAAAGCTCGGAGTTGCGGCTCAGATCGTCGGGCAGACAGAGCTCTACGTGGCGTTGCAGACGGGCGTGGTGGATTGCGCCGTTTATCCCGCGCTCTTCGCGCACACGATCTCTCTCCACGAGGTGACGGATCACGCCGCCTATCTCTACCCGGTGGCGGGAGTGCCTTATGTTCTTGGCGCAGCCGAGGGCGCGTGGGAGGCTTTGACGGACGCCGAGCGCGACGCCGTCACGACGGCGGCAACCAATGTCTGGGAGAGGACCAACGAGTATTCCGCCGCCGTGGAGAACGAGATGGCGGCACGGGCCAAGCTCGAGGAGCAGGGGGTCACCTTCCTTGATGACTTCTCCGATGCGGATCGGGCTGCGTTCCTCGCTGCCGCCTCCGAAACATGGGCGGAACTGGCGGAGGAGGCGGGCGGCAACGCGCCGTCGTATCGCGAGCGCATCCTCGCGTTGCTGGGCCGCTAAGCGTGGCCGAGCCGGGCGGCCCCGGCATCTGGGGCCGCTTGGAGCATGCTGTCGCGCCGCTCTACCGTGCCATGGCCGTGCTCGCGGCCGTGGCCGGGACGGCGATCGTCGGGCTGATCGGAGCCTCGGTTACCATGCGGTATGTCACGGGCACACCCTTTCGCTTCACCGAAGAGCTTGTTGGGCTGCTCATGACAGCCGCCTTCTTTCTGGCCCTGCCCAACGTGACATTGCGCGGCGATCATGTGCGCATCCGCCTTGTCGTGAGTGCCCTTCCGCCGACAGCGCAGCGCTGGGCGGGGGGAGTCGCTGCCCTGTTCGGCATCGTCTTCTGCGCGTGGTTTGCGCTGCTCGCTTGGCCGTGGCTGGAGTTTGCCCTTGCCCGCAGCATCAAGAGTGAGGCTGCGCGCCTTCTGCTCTGGCCGTGGATGGCACTGCTACCGCTGTCGTTCGCGCTGACAGCGCTTGCGCTGGCGATCCGCGGATGGTTGGGCGACCCACCGAAGCCTGAGCACTGACGGGCGGATGGCGGGGTTCTGGGGCGTACTTCTCGGCGGGCTCACGGTGTTTGCGGGCTCCGGCCTCGCGCTGGGTGCCGCGCTGGGGCTGACCGGCCTGCTTATCCTCCAGTTCATGGCCAACGGTGCGACCTTCGTGGCGGTCGATGCTGTCTGGAACGTGCTCAACTCCTTCACGCTCAGTGCCATTCCGCTGTTCATCATTTTGGGGGAGATCATGCTCCGCTCCGGCATGAGCGAGCGGATCTACACAGCGCTGGCGCCGCTCTTTGGCCGTGTTCCCGGCGGGCTCCTGCACACGAATGTCGCCGTCTGCACGCTGTTCGGTGCGGTGAGCGGGTCGAGCCTGTCGACGGCGGCGGCAGTCGGTTCGGTGGCCTACCCGGAGATGAAGGCGCGTGGATACGACACGCGCGCCATCGTTGGCTCGCTCGCGGGGGGCGGGACGCTGGGGTTGCTGATCCCGCCCTCGCTCTCGCTGCTGATCTACGGAGCACTAACCGAAACGTCGATCGGCCAGCTCTTTCTCGCCGGGTTGGTGCCCGGGCTGCTTCTGGCGGGGCTCTTCATGGTGGCGATCCTCGTCATGAGCCTCATGCGGCCCGGGATCGCGCCGCGCGCACCGGCGCAGGAAACGACGGGCGCGGTGCTGCGCGGTTTGCTGGGCCTCTGGCCGTTCCTGCTCCTGATCATGGCGATCATGGGCAGCATCGCCTTTGGCATTGCCACACCCACCGAAGCCGCTGGTATCGGGGTGATCGCGACGATCCTCGTGGGCGCGCTCTGGGGGACGCTGACGCTCACCAAGCTTCTCGAAAGCCTCCATGCCGCGATCCTGCTCTTCGCCGCCATCGCCTTCGTGGTGGTTGGCGCGACGATCCTGGCGCAGGCTGTCTCTCTGCTCGGGGTCCCGCAGGACATCCTGCAAGCGGTTCGTGCCTCTGGTTTCGGGCCGCTGGCGGTGCTGGCGCTGGTCGTTCTTGTCTATCTCGTCCTGGGCTGTTTCTTCGACGGTCTGTCCCTGATGATCATGACCCTGCCGATCACAGTGCCGCTCCTTACGGGGCTCGGGTACGATGCGGTGTGGCTGGGGGTCATCATCACCATTATGATCGAGATCGGTCAGGTGACACCGCCGGTCGGGCTGAACCTCTCTGTCCTGGTCTCTGTCACGCGCGATGAGGTGACCCTGGGCGAGACGGCCCGTGCGACCATTCCCTATTGGCTGATCCTGCTCGGTTCGGTGGCGTTGCTCACGGCTTTTCCGGGCATTGCGCTCTTTCTGCCCGGCGTCCTCATGTAGACCACGCGGATAGGGCGGCTTGACGCCGCCGCCATCGCAGGCTTGCCTCCGGCAGGGAGGAGGAAGCGATGATCCGGTTCTGTTTTGTGGCGCTTCTGGCGGCGTCCCCCGCCGTGGCCGAAGGTGTGCCCCTGCCGCTGACGGATGACGACTACATAACCGTCGATCTGGACGAGGCGCGGCTGGGCCAGGTTCTGTTCTACGATCCCATCCTGTCGGGCAACCGCGAGGTGTCGTGCGCGACGTGCCATCACCCCCGCTTTGCCACATCCGACGGGTTGGCGCTGGGCCTTGGGGATGGCGGCATCGGCCTCGGCCCGGAGCGGCGGGCAGATCCGGAGAACCTGCCCGAGCAGCGCATCCCCCGCAACTCGCCGGCCCTTTTCAACCTCGGCGCGCACGAGGTCACGGTGCTCTTTCATGACGGGCGGATCGAGGTAGATCCCTCAAGGCCATCCGGCCTACGCACCCCGCTCGAGGACGAAATGGTGGGCGGGTTCGCAAACCTGCTCTCGGCCCAGACGATGTTCCCCGTGCTGTCGGCGGATGAGATGGGCGGGCACTACCAGGAAAACGAGATTTCGCTTGCCGTCCGCATGGGGCGGATCACCGGGGAAGGCGGGGCCTGGGATCTCATTTCGGCCCGTGTCGCTGAGATCGACGCCTATGCAGAGGCGTTTTCAGAGGTTTATCCTCATATCCGGGCGGGAGAGGCCATCGCCTTTACCGACATATCGAACGCCATCGCCGCTTTCATCGCGTTCGAGTGGCGCTCCGACACCAGCCCGTTTGACGCGCATCTGCGCGGCGAGGCCGACCTGACGGAGCCCGCCGCCTCGGGGATGGCGCTCTTTTACGGGCGCGCGGGCTGCGCGGAGTGTCATTCCGGCCCGCTCCTGACGGATCACGGTTTTCACGCGATGGGGCAGCCGCAGCTTGGCCCGGGCAAGGCGGAGCGTTTCGAGCGCCATCAGAACGATATCGGGCGGATGCGCGTGACCGGCAGGGCGGAAGACGCCTATGCCTTCCGCACCCCCTCCCTGCGCAACGTCGCCGAGACCGGGCCCTGGGGCCACGCCGGCGCCTTTGCGTCGCTCGGCGCGTTCCTGACGCATCACAGCGATCCGGCCCGGGGCCTTGGACACTACACGCCAGCGGTTGCGTTGCCGGAGTTGCCCGGGGCCAAGCCGGATTGGGCGGTGATGGACGATGCAGAGATGCGCGAGGCCATCGCGGCGGCCATCGAGCTACGCCCAGCCGTCGCGCTCAGCACCACTGATCGGGAAGCGATTCTGGCGTTTCTGCAGAGCCTCAGCGACCCCGTTGCGCTATCAGGACGTCTCGGGATTCCCGACAGCGTGCCGAGCGGGTTGCCTGTCGAGCGCTAGGGGCTAGCGCTCCAGAATGTGCCGGGTGTTGGCGGCGAACGGCTGCCATGCGCTTGTGTCACCGTCCGGCCAGATCACCCGGACATCAGCGCGTTCCGCCCCGCCCAACCCAAAGTGGACCGGGCCAGCCTGCCCGCCCGCGTGGCCACCCCCGACGGTCACTTCGCGGGCTTGAACCGCTCCGTCGACGCGCACCTCCAGCCACGCACCCACGGCTTGCGTGTTCGAGCCCGTCTGGCGCAGTTCCACGCTCAGCCAGTTGCCGGTTCCTTGCGTGGTGTTCTGCCAGAGCTCCATTGGCGCGCGCCGATTGACGACGACGAGATCGAGCAGGCCGTCCCTGTCGAAATCCGCGAGAGCAGCGCCACGGGCGCGATCGGTCGTCGCGATCCCCGCATCGGCAGCGGCTTCGACGAAGCTGCCCCCTTTCTGCTGGATCAGTAGGTTGTTCGGATCGTGGATCGCGTTGGAGGGCATCTGGTCGACATTGCCCTTCGCGATAAAGAGATCGAGACGCGTGTCGTTGTTCAGATCGGCAAACTCGGCGTGCCATCCTGTCGACGGGCGACCATCGTCGCCCGTGTGGGGGCGGTGGGCATAGGTGCCAAGCTCGAAGGGCGCATTGCGCAGAGTTTCGCCTTCGTTGAATTGCAGGAGCTGATCGCCCATCGAGGTGAGCATGACCTCGGGGAGCCCATCGCCGGTGATGTCCGCGCTCGCGATGCCCATGCCCCAAAGGGAGACCTTCTCCCACCCGTCCGCCTCGGTGCGGGGCGCGAGCGGCGAGAGGCGCCACATCTCTTCGTAGCCGTCACGCACGTAATAGTGTCTGTCGTTGGAGATGCGCAGCTCCGGTGAGCCGGTCCGCCGCCAATCCGACACCAGCATCGAGAGGGCGCAATAGCCGGGATCGAGCAGGCGGGGCGCGCCGTACCCCGCAGGGCCCGGGCGGTGGATTTCGTTGGTATCGCAGGCCTCGAACGGGCCGGAGGGGTTCTCCCGGTCGACATAGTTGCCAACGATCAGGGTGGGCCAGCTCTGCCCGTGTTCCCACGTTGCGGTGAAGGCGGTGGACCAAGCGTTCCCGCCGTCAAAGCCCCAAGCGGCGGTGGCATCGGAAAAGCCGCACTCCCCATCGCCCCGCAACAGCAGGTTCGGGCCAACCCGCAGCACCGCCAGATCGAGAAAGCCGTCACTGTCTATGTCGAGCGGGTAGGCGCCCGTCACTCCGTTAGGTGCCGGATGCACACCGCGTCCGAACCGAAGCGGCGCGCCGGGCTCCGCCGTTTCGTTGATGTAGAGGCGCGCGGGCGCGTCGCCTCCCGCGGCAAAGATGTCCGGGCGCGCATCGCCGTTGCAATCGAAGACAGCGACCCCACCGCCAACGAAGTGCTCCCATCCCCCGGAATAGACATGCGCGTCCGGCAGGCCTGCGCGCCGATCCGCAAAGGACGGTTCGGCCCGGACAGGCAGCACGGCCAGACCCGCCAAGAGAAGGGGGAGCGCCGCGCGGATCATTGTGCCGCGATGTCCTTGCCATGCGACATCAGTCTGTCCGTGAGGGTCGAAAGAGCGAGGGCGGCGGCGCCGTGGGCCCAAAGCATGTCGCCCCAGGCGTGGACCTCGATCTTCGGCAGCGGGCGATCCGTATTCAGGACGAGGTGCTCCAGCTCGGCCAGAGTGTCGGCGGCATAGAGGTAGTCAAACCGCATCTGCTCGCCGGTCAGGATGATCACCTCCGGGTCGAAGAGGTTGATGACATTGGCCAGACCGACGGCCATGAAACGCCCGGCCCGGCGGAAGATCGTGCGCGCGGCGGCGTTGCCGGCCTTGGCGTGGTCAAAGAGGCTCTCGAGCAGCACTTGCATTGAGCGCGAGTCCTTGTCCGTCCAGTTCAGCGCGGTCGACGCCTCGCGTGCCATGGCGTAGTCGGCGACGTATGCCTCAAGGCAGCCGCGCTGCCCGCAGCGGCAGAGCGCCCCGTCGAGCTGAACCTTCGTATGGCCAAGCTCCATGCCAAGCTCGTTGGCCCCGCGATAAAGATCGTGGTTCAGCACGAGGCCCATGCCGACGCCGTATTCGATGGTGACAACGGCAAAGTTCGAGAGAGCACGCCCCTGACCAAACCAGAGCTCGGCGAGGGTCACGAGATTGGCGTCGTTGTCGACGCTCACGGGAAGGCCGAGGCGCAGGCTGGCGGCGGCGGCAAGGTCGATGTTGCGCTCCAGAAGGAGCGATGACCAGTAAACGCGCCCCTCGGCATTGCTGATGAATCCGGGCAACCCGATCCCGACACCCGACAGTGCAGAGGGGTCAAGCCCGGCTGCATCGCAGACTTGTGTCAGGAGCTCTTCGGCCGTGGACAGGATAGCATCGACGTTGCGGGCCTGCCCGCCGTCGAACGCGGCGGCCTCGGCGACGATCTCACCGGCGAAGGTCATGATCACGGCGGTATGCTCGCGATTGGACAGCTTCAGCCCGGCCACAAAATGCGCCTCGCCGCGCACTCCGAGCGCCACCGGAGGGCGCCCGCGGCCTGCATCGGAGGCGTCTCGCTGGCCGGTCGTTTCTTCGAGCATCCCTGCGTCGATCAACTCCGAACTCAGGCTCGTGACGGTTGCCGGGCTGATCTCCAGCGTCTTTGCGATCTGGATGCGCGGCAGGCGTCCTGCGGCGCGCACGCTCTCAAAGACGCGCTGGCGCAGGGGCCGCGTGGTATGGGACGCGGGCAGGGCGCTGGGCCCGCATCCGGTAGCTGCCGTCTTGTTTGGAGAGCTCTTCTGCATCGCCCAGTATTCCTTCGCCTCAAGAATTAATTATTGGCGCAATCTCTTGTTAAGAGCCTTCCACCCGAAGAATGGGGCTCTGGAGCGCCAAAGTTTGCAGCAGCTTGAGTATTGCGGGCAATAAATATTTTGACAACCAAAAATATTCACGGCAACGTGTCTGTATTGGCGACGAATCTGTCGTCCTCGGCCCGGGAAGGGGCCGATCAATGGGAGGAAGAAAATGCGTAAGTATGTAATGGCGGCTGCCGTGGTGGCAGCCGGCGCAGCGCCCGTTTGGGCGCAGGACATCACCGTTGGCGTAAGCTGGTCGAACTTTCAGGAAGAACGCTGGAAGACCGACGAAGCCGCGATGCAAGCCGCGCTCGAAGCCGCAGGTGCGGGCTATGTCTCGGCGGATGCGCAATCCTCGTCGGCCAAGCAGCTCTCGGACGTGGAAAGCCTGATCGCCCAGGGCGTCGACGCGCTGATCATCCTCGCGCAGGACGCATCGGCGATCGGCCCGGCCGTGCAGGCCGCAGCGGACGACGGCATCCCTGTCGTCGCATATGACCGCCTGATCGAGGACCCGCGCGCCTACTACTTGACGTTCGACAATGTCGAGGTTGGCCGGATGCAGGCCCGCGCCGTGTTTGCAGCGCAGCCCAGCGGCAACTACGTGATGATCAAGGGCTCCGCCCAAGACCCCAATGCAGACTTCCTGCGTGGCGGTCAGCAGGAGATCCTGCAAGCCGCCATCGACGCGGGCGACATCACCATCGTCGGCGAGGCCTACACGGACGGCTGGCTGCCCGCCAACGCCCAGCGCAACATGGAGCAGCTCCTCACCGCCAACGACAACAACGTTGACGCTGTCGTGGCCTCCAACGACGGCACCGCCGGTGGTGTGGTCGCGGCGCTCACCGCACAGGGCATGGAGGGTATCCCTGTCTCCGGCCAGGACGGCGACCATGCCGCTCTGAACCGCGTCGCGCTCGGCACGCAGACCGTGTCTGTCTGGAAGGACGCGCGCGAGCTGGGCAAGGCCGCCGCGGAGATCGCCGTGGCGATGGCCGGCGGCACCGGGATGGAAGACATCGACGGCAGCGTGAAGTTCACCACGCCCGGCGGCAACGAGATGAACGCTACGTTCCTCGCTCCGGTCCCGGTCACGCAGGAGAACCTGTCGCTCGTCGTTGATGCCGGTTGGATCACCCAGGACGCGCTCTGCCAGGGTGTGTCCGGCGGCCCGGCGCCCTGCAACTGACCTTGCAGCCCTGAGACCAGCGCGCTCCGTTCGCGGAGCGCGCACCCCTGGGCGTCCCGACGCCAGCCCCGTTCCCGTGATCGGAGAATACCCCCATGTCAGATGCCACTGAGACGGGTGCCGCGCCGCCTGCCAAGAAGAGTCTGCTCGAAAGCCTGGAGATCGACACGCGTTTGCTGGGCATGATCGGCGCCTTCATCGTGTTGTGCCTGGTGTTCAACGTCATCACGGAGGGGCGCTTCCTGACCCCCCGCAACATCTTCAACCTGACGATCCAGACCGTCTCTGTTGCCATCATGGCAACTGGCATGGTCTTCGTGATCGTGACCCGCCACATTGATCTTTCCGTCGGTTCGCTGCTTGCCACCTGCTCCGCCGTCATGGCGATGACGCAGACGATGGTGCTGCCGCAATGGCTGGGGATCGAGCTGGGCTCACCGCTCATCGCCCCGATTGCCATCCTCGTCGGGCTGCTGGTCGGCGCGCTGATTGGCGCCTTCAATGGCTGGTTGATCGGCTATCTGGCGATCCCGGCCTTTATCGTAACGCTTGGCGGCCTGCTTATCTGGCGCAACGTCGGCTGGTACCTCACCAACGGCCAGACGATCGGCCCGCTCGACGAAACCTTCCAACTCTTCGGCGGCATCAACGGAACGCTCGGCGAGACCGCCTCGTGGATCGTCGGGGCGATCGCCTGTGCCGGGGCGCTCTGGGCGCTGGCCGCCGCGCGCCGCAACAAGGTTACGCACGGTTTCCCGGTGAAGCCGATGTGGGCCGAGATCACGCTCAGCGCCATCGTTGTCGCGGCGATCATGGGGTTCGTTGCAATTCTGAACGCCTACCAGATCCCGACGCGGCGCCTTGAGCGCATGTTCGAAGCGCGCGGCGAGGTCATGCCGGAAGGGTTCTCGCAGGGCTACGGCATCCCCGTTTCGGTGCTGCTGCTGATCTTCGTCGCGGTCGTAATGACTCTGGTCGCGCAGAAAACCCGGCTTGGCCGCTACATCTTCGCCACCGGCGGCAACCCAGACGCGGCGGAGCTCTCGGGTATCAACACGCGGATGCTGAACGTGAAGGTCTTCGCGCTGATGGGCTTTCTCTGCGCCCTCTCGGCGGTCGTCGCCTCCTCGCGCCTGACGTTCCATTCCAACGACATCGGCACGCTCGACGAGCTGCGCGTGATCGCGGCAGCCGTGATCGGCGGCACCGCGCTCGCTGGCGGAATCGGGACGATCTACGGCGCCATCCTCGGCGCGCTTATCATGCAGTCCCTGCAATCGGGTATGGCGATGGTCGGGGTCGATGCGCCATTCCAGAACATCGTCGTCGGCGCTGTGCTCGTCGCAGCCGTGCTGATCGACATCATCTACCGCAAGCGGACGGGAGCGAAATGATGGCTGAGCGTGGCACACCCATGGTGGAGATGCGCGACATCTCCATCGCTTTCGGCGGGATCAAGGCGGTGGACCGTGTGTCTGTCGATCTCTACCCCGGCGAGGTCGTCGGCCTTCTGGGCCACAACGGGGCGGGTAAGTCGACCCTGATCAAATGCCTCTCCGGCGCCTATCAGAAAGACGGCGGCGACATCTTCATCAACGGCGAAAAGGCGGTGATCAACAACCCTCGCGACGCCCGCGCCTACAACATCGAGACGATCTACCAGACGCTCGCGCTCGCGGATAATCTCGATGCCGCGTCGAACCTTTTCCTCGGCCGCGAACTGACGAATGCCTTCGGGCTGGTCGACGATCCGGCGATGGAGGCCGAGACGCGCAAGATCATGGGTCGCCTGAACCCGAACTTCAAAAAGTTCTCCGCCCCGGTCTCGGCGCTTTCGGGCGGTCAGCGGCAATCGGTGGCCATCGCCCGCGCCGTCTACTTCAACGCCAAGATCCTGATCATGGACGAGCCGACCGCCGCACTCGGCCCGCAGGAAACGCAGATGGTCGCTGAACTCATCGACGAGCTGAAGCGGCAGGGCCTCGGCATCTTCCTCATCGACCACGACGTGCACCAGGTGAAGGAGCTGTGCGACCGTGCGGCGGTGATGAAGAACGGCCAGCTCGTGGGCGTCGTGAAGGTCGACGAGGTGAGCGAAGACGACATCCTCGCCATGATCATCGCCGGCAAGAAGCCCGAGCATCTGGCCGCGTGATGTATCTCGGGCTCGATCTCGGAACGTCGGGGCTCAAGGGCCTCCTGATCGACGAAACGCAGGCGGTGGTGGCCGAGGCGACAGCGCCGCTCACGGTGAGTCGGCCCGCGCCCGGCTGGTCGGAGCAAAGCCCGGCGGATTGGATCGCTGCCGTCGAAGCGGTGCTGGACCAGCTTTCCGCGGATCGGAGCCTCGCCCCCGTGCGTGCAATCGGCCTGTCAGGGCAGATGCACGGCGCGACGTTTCTCGACGCCGCCGACCAGGTGCTGCGCCCCTGCATCCTGTGGAATGACACGCGCTCGGCCGACCAGGCCGCCGAGATGGACGCCGATCCGATGTGGCGCGCGGTCTCGGGCAACATTGTCTTTCCAGGCTTCACCGCGCCCAAGATGCACTGGCTCCGCGCCCATGAGCCCGCGCTGGCGGACAAGGTTGCCAAGGTGCTCCTGCCCAAGGATTACCTGCGCCTCTGGCTCACGGGCGAGCACGTCAGCGAAATGTCCGACGCCGCCGGGACAAGCTGGCTCGATACTGGCGCGCGCGACTGGTCCGATACGTTGCTGTCCGCGTCTGGCCTCTCGCGCGATGCCATGCCCCGGCTGGTGGAAGGCGCCGCCGTGTCCGGTACGTTGCGCGCTGCGTTGGCGCAGCGCTGGGGCTTCGGCACCGATGTGGTCGTTGCGGGCGGCGGGGGTGACAACGCCGCGACCGCTGTTGGCATGGGCGTGGTCTCCGCCGGGCAGGCCTTCGTGTCGCTCGGCACATCCGGCGTGCTCTTTGCCGCAAACGACGGGTATCGCCCCGACGCGGCCACCGCCGTGCATACCTTTTGCCATGCGTTGCCGGGCACCTGGCACCAGATGGGCGTGATCCTTGCCGCTACCGACGCGCTGAATTGGTTCGCCGCGCTGACAGGGTCTACTCCCGAAGCCCTCACCGCCGATCTCGGCCCCGCCGAAGCCCCCGGCCGCACGCTCTTCCTGCCCTACCTCGGAGGCGAGCGCACACCGCTCAACAATGCCGCCGTGCGGGGCGCCTTCATTGGCCTCGAGCACGCCACGGATCGCGCCGCCGCCACCCGCGCCGTGCTCGAAGGCGTTGCCTTTGCCCTGCGCGACTGCCGTGATGCCCTCGCCGCCACCGGGACCGAGATCGACACGCTGATCGGCGCTGGCGGTGGAAGCCGCTCCCAGACCTGGCTCGAAACCGTCGCAACCGCGCTCGATACCCCGATCCAGATCCCGGAAGCCGGCGACTACGGAGCCGCCTACGGTGCGGCCCGCCTCGGGATGATGGCCGATACGGGCGACATCGGCCTCGCCACCCCGCCCCCGATCCTGCGCACGATCGCCCCCCGCGCCGACCTCACATCCGCCTTCGACGATGCCGCCGCCCGCTACCGCGCCGCGGCCCAAGCCATGGTGACCCTCGCATGACCGACTTCTTCAAGGACATCCCCGCCATCCGTTACGAAGGCCCGGACACGGCCAACGAATTCGCCTACCGCCACTACGACGCCAACGAGTTGGTGATGGGCAAACGGATGGAGGATCACCTCCGCTTCGCCGTCGCCTACTGGCACAGCTTCGCCTGGCCCGGTGGCGACCCCTTCGGTGGCCAGACGTTCGAGCGCCCGTGGTTCGGCGACACGATGGAGCTTGCGCGCCTGAAGGCGGACGTCGCCTTCGAGATGTTCGATCTCCTGGGCGTACCCTTCTTCTGCTTTCACGACGCCGATGTCCGCCCCGAGGGCGACAGTTTCGCAGAGAGTCAGCGCAACCTCGAAGAGATCGTCGACTATTTCGGCACCAAGATGGAGACGTCGAAAACCCGCCTCCTCTGGGGTACGGCGAACCTCTTCTCGCATCGCCGTTTCATGGCCGGTGCCGCGACGAACCCCGACCCGGAGGTCTTCGCCTACGCCGCCGCCACGGTGAAATCCTGCATCGACGCCACCCACAAGCTCGGCGGGCAGAACTACGTCCTCTGGGGCGGGCGCGAAGGCTACGAGACGCTCCTCAACACCGATCTCAAGCGCGAGCGTCAGCAGGCGGGCCGGTTCCTGACAATGGTCGTCGACTATGCCAGGAAGATCGGTTTTGGCGGCACGATCCTGATCGAGCCGAAGCCGCAGGAACCCACGAAGCACCAGTACGACTACGACGTCGCCACGGTGTACGGCTTTCTCAAGGAGTTCGGCCTCGAAACCGAGGTCCGCGTCAACATCGAACAGGGCCACGCGATCCTCGCCGGCCACTCCTTCGAACACGAGCTCGCCACCGCCGTGGCCCAGGGCATCTTCGGCTCTATCGACATCAACCGAAATGACTACCAGTCCGGCTGGGATACCGACCAGTTCCCGAATAACACCCCCGAGATGGCTCTGGCCTTCTACGAGATCCTCAAGGCGGGCGGCTTCACCACCGGCGGCACCAACTTCGACGCCAAGCTCCGCCGCCAATCCCTCGACCCCGAGGATCTCATTCTCGCCCATGTCGGCGGAATGGACGCGTGTGCCCGCGGCCTGAAGGCCGCCGCCGCCATGCTCGAAAATGGCGAACTCGAACGCCGCCGCACAGCCCGCTATGCCGGATGGGACACCGACTCCGGCGCGGTCCTCCTCAAGGGTACGCTCGAATCCTGTGCCGCAACCGTCCTTGAAAATGACCTGCGTCCAGCACCACGCTCGGGCCAGCAGGAACGTCTCGAAAACCTCGTCAACCGGTTCACTTGACCTGCGCAGCCTTCTTTCTGCGCCAAGTACGCCGGGGGAGCCGAAGGCGGGGGCGGAGCCCCCTGCTTTTAGGCACACCGGCGCGACGGCAAGTCACAAAAGCTATGCAGAGGCGTCACATCACCTTTAGCTTCGGTCTGTAGAAGAGCGATAGAGCCGACCGGCACCCGACCAAAGAGGTGCCGCTGCTTCTCTCAAGGTCCGCTGCCAGCAAGGAGATGCCTGCATGTCTCGCAAGGAAATCATCGAGAGCCCCGATTACGGCAACCGCGCCGAAGCTTTTGAGGCCTATGACGACATCCCGACGAACCCCAACCTCGGCAACACCATCGGTGACGTGATCGCACGCCGCTATGGGCGCCGGGATGTCCTGCGCGGTGCGCTGGGCGTTGTCGCGACAACGGCGCTCTTCGGCACCACCGCCCTCACGGCACCGAAAAAGGCGCGCGCCGCCAGCGCTGCCGACAGCCGCTATGTCTTCGACGAGCTGGCCTGGGGCAATGACGTCAACCACCACATCGCCGATGGCTACAACGCTGACATCCTCGTACGCTGGGGCGATCCGATCACCGCCTCTGCGCCTGACTTCGACGTCATGAACCAGTCCGCCGAGGCGCAGCGACAGCAGTTCGGCTACAACAACGATTACGTTGGCTTTGCCGAGATCGAGCCGGGTCGCGGCATGCTCTGCGTGAATCACGAATACACCAACGAAGAGGTCATGTTCCCCGGTCTCGGCCGACAGGATCGCGCCGACTTCGTGGGCATGACCAAAGAGCTCGTCGACATCGAGATGGCCGCCCATGGCGGCTCTGTCTTCGAGATCGTCAAAGGCAACGACGGCACGTGGTCCATAAACCGCGACAACCCGGCCAACCGCCGCATCACTGCCGAAACTCCGATGACGCTCGATGGCCCTGCAGCAGGCCACCCGCGTCTGCGCACAAGTGCCGACCCTGCCGGGAAAACGGTGCTCGGCACGATCAATAACTGCGCTGGTGGCATGACACCCTGGGGCACGTACCTGATGGCCGAGGAAAACTTCCACGGCTACTTCTGGACCGATGTCGTCGACGGTGAGGGCGACGCAGACCTGTCCGCCCAGTCCGAGGCCGCGTCGATGCAGCGCTACGGCGTGCCCGGAAAGTGGTACGCCTGGGGCAAGTACCACGACCGGTTCAACGTCGACAAAGAGCCAAACGAGTCCAATCGCTTCGGCTACATTGTCGAGGTCGACCCGATGAACCCGAACGCGACCCCGATCAAGCACACCGCGCTGGGCCGCTTCCGCCACGAAGGCGCCGAGACGACCATCGCATCCGACGGCAAGCTCGTGATCTACTCGGGCGACGACAACCGGTTCGACTATCAGTACAAGTGGGTGTCTGCCGAGGCCGTGTCCGATCAGAACGCGCATTTCGGCTCGTCGCTGCTTTCCGAAGGCACGCTCTATGTGGCGCGCTTCAACGATGACGGCACGATCGACTGGCTGGCGCTCGTTCATGGCGAAGGACCGCTCACAGCCGAGAACGGCTTCGAGTCCCAGGCCGACATTTCCATCGACACCCGCATCGCGTCGGATCTTCTGGGCGCCACCCCGATGGATCGCCCCGAGGATGCGCAGCCACGCGGCGACGGTACGGCCTACATCATGCTGACGAACAACGCCCGCCGTGGCGAGGATCAGCTCGATGCCGCGAACCCGCGCCCCGAAAGCCGCTTTGGCCACATCATCGAAATCAAGGAAGAGGGCGGCAACCATTCGGCAACGCGCGGGACGTGGTCGATCCTCGTGCTTTGCGGCGATCCGACCATCGAAGAGGTCGGCGCCATGTGGAACCCGGAGACCTCCGAGAACGGCTGGTTCGGTTCGCCGGACAATTGCGCCATCGACAACGACGGCCGCCTCTGGATCTCCACCGATCAGGGCTCCGGCTGGGGCCGCACCGGCAAATCCGATGGTCTATACAGCCTCGAGACCGAAGGCGAGCTGCGCGGCCACTCCAAGCTCTTCTTCCGTTGCCCTGTCGGTGGCGAGCTGTGTGGCCCGTACTTCGCGGACAATTCGGAGACTCTGTTCCTCGCGGTTCAGCACCCGGGTACGGACGGCACGGGCGATTTCCCGGGCTTCGAGCGGGCCTCGACCTTCGAGGATCCGGCCACGCGCTGGCCGGACTTCGATGACGCGATGCCGCCGCGCCCATCAGTGGTCGTCGTCACCAAGCAAGGCGGTGGTGTGATCGCCGTCTGATCCAAAAGGTACCCACGGGAGACGGCCCCATGGTAACCGGGGCCGCCAACGACCGAGGCCGAGCTCTGGCCGCGCCGCTGGGCCCAAGGCTCTTGAAACAAGAGCCTTTCGAACGCTTTTGCTTCAAAAGCGTTCGTCGGCGCAACCGCCGCGCTAAATGTCGAGCGTGTGGTCCTTCTCCCAGCGGCTGAAGTGCGACACGAAGCTGTTCCACTCGTTGTGCTTGAGCTTGAGGAAGGCTGCGGCGAAGTCCTCGCCGAGTGCGGCCCTCAGCGCGCGATCCTTGTCGAAAGCCCGGAGAGCGTCGAGCAGGTTCAGCGGGAGCTTGGGTGCGCCGCGCACCTTGTGGCCCTCGGCGTACATATCGATGTCGTAGCGCTTGCCGGGGTCGGATTGGTTGCTGAGGCCGGAAAGGCCGGCCGCGATGATGGCCGCCTGCAGCAGATATGGGTTCGCCGCCCCATCCGGCAGACGCAGCTCGAACCGGCCGGGCCCCGGAACCCGGACCATGTGGGTTCGATTGTTGCCTGACCATGTCACGGTGTTCGGCGCCCATGTGGCGCCCGACATCGTCACCGGTGCGTTGATGCGCTTGTAACTGTTGACCGTGGGGTTGGTGATCGCGGTCATGCCGATGGCGTGCTTCATGATCCCGCCGAGGAAGTGCTTGCCCTGCTCGGAGAGGCCCAGCTCGCCCGTCGGCCCCTCGCCCGTGTCGGTGGCGAAGACGTTCTTCGCGCCCTTCTTGTCCCAGACGGAGATGTGGGCGTGACAGCCGTTGCCCGTCAGCCCCTCGACCGGCTTGGGCATGAAGGACGCGCGCAGCCCGTGCTTCTCGGCCACGGATTTCACCATGAACTTGAAGAACGAATGCTTGTCCGCGGTCGCCAGCGCGTCGTCGAAGTCCCAGTTCATCTCGAACTGTCCGTTCGCGTCCTCATGGTCGTTCTGGTACGGGCCCCAGCCGAGCTCGAGCATGTAGTCACAGATCTCTGCGATCACGTCGTAGCGGCGCATGACCGCCTGCTGATCGTAGCAGGGCTTTTCTGCGGTATCGTAGGGGTCGGAGATCTCGGAGCCGTCGGGCAGCAGCAGGAAGAACTCCGCTTCGACGCCCGTTTTCACGCGCAAGCCCTGCTCGGCTGCGGCCTCGATCTGGCGGCGCAATACGTTGCGCGGAGCTTGGGCGACCTCTTGGCCTTCCATGACCGGATTGGCGGCGACCCATGCGACTTCGGGCTTCCACGGCAACTGGATGACGGAGGCGGGGTCGGGCACGGCGAGCATGTCCGGGTCGGCTGGGGTCATGTCGAGCCAGGCGGCGAAGCCGGCAAAGCCCGCGCCCTCTTCCTGCATGTCCGCGATGGCCGCCGCGGGGACGAGCTTGGCGCGTTGACCGCCAAACAGGTCCGTAAAGGAGATCATGAAGTATTTGACGCCCTTGTCTTTGGCGAATTTCGCGAGGTTTTTGGCCATCTATGCGTGTCCTTGTTGGTTTATCTGGTTGCCATCGCCGCGGCTGCTCCGCCCATTGCCGACGCCGAGAGCCGGTTGGCGATCCGCATCGCGCGGGCTGAGCGCAATAGGCGCCGCGCCCGGTCTGCCGCCAGCGCCCACACCAGATCGACGGCTACGAGCACCACGAGCATCGTGGCCATCAGCTCTGCCCAGCCGAGTGTCGTGATCGTGTCGAGGTCGATGAGCGAGGGCAGAAGGGCGACGTAGAAGACCATGATCTTCGGGTTGCCCAGTGTCACGGCGAGCCCTGCGCCAAACATGCCCCAGCCGGAGCGGCCCTGGGGCAGGTCGGCCTTGGCGGCGGGATCTGCGCGCCACATGCCCCAGGCGAGCCACAGCAGGTAGGCGATGCCGAGCCATTTCAGCACGAGAAACACGCCGGAGGCTTGGGCGGCCAAGGCCGAAAGGCCGAGCACCGCGCAAGTGAGCCAGATCCCCTCGCCGATCCACATCGCTGCGAGAAAGGGCATGACGGAGCGCAGGCCGCCTGTGAGCACGCGCGCGGTGAGCGCAGCGATAGACGGGCCAGGCGAGCCTGCGGCGATGGCGAGCGCGGTGGCGAAGAGCACGATGGATGTCAGATCGAGCATGGGGGGCCTTCCCGCCTGGAATTACATCTTGCCGGGATACCAGTCTGTCCCCGCGAGCGGAACCTTTGCCATCGCCGCCGCCTCCAGCGTAAGGGCGCAGAGGTCTTCGGGCTCCAGGTTGTGCAGGTGGCTCTTGCCGCAGGCGCGGGCGAGGGTCTGGGCCTCGAGCGTCATCACCTTGAGGTAGTTGCGCAGGCGGCGCCCCCCTTCGACGGGATCGAGCCGCGCTTCAAGCGCCGGATCCTGTGTGTTGATCCCGGCGGGGTCTGCGCCCTCTTGCCAGTCGTCATAGGCACCGGCGGTGGTGCCCATGGCCTGGTACTCGGCCTCCCATTTGGGGTCGTTGTCGCCCAGGGCGATGAGGGCGGCAGTGCCGATGGAAACAGCGTCGGCGCCGAGCGCCATGGCCTTGGCCACGTCGGCCCCGGTGCGGATGCCACCCGATACGACAAGCTGCACCTCGCGATGCATGTCGAGCTCCTGCAAGGCACGCACGGCTTCGGGGATGCAGGCCAGGATCGGGAGCCCGACGTTCTCGATGAAGACGTCTTGCGTCGCCGCCGTGCCGCCCTGCATGCCGTCGAGCACCACCACGTCCGCCCCGGCCTTCACCGCGAGGGCGGTGTCGAAATAGGGGCGGGAGGAGCCGATCTTGACGTAGATCGGAACGCGCCAGCCGGTGATCTCACGCAACTCGAGGATCTTGATCTCCATGTCGTCCGGGCCCGTCCAGTCCGGGTGGCGACATGCGGAGCGCTGGTCGATCCCCTTGGGCAGGTTGCGCATCTCGGCGACGCGGTCCGAGATCTTCTGGCCCAGCAGCATGCCGCCGCCGCCGGGCTTGGCTCCCTGGCCGACGACGATCTCGATGGCGTCGGCGCGGCGCAGATCGTCGGGGTTCATCCCGTAGCGGGAGGGGAGGTATTGGTAGACGAGGAGCTTCGAGTGCCCGCGCTCCTCCTCCGTCATGCCGCCGTCGCCCGTTGTGGTGGAGGTCCCGGCGAGGGTGGCGCCGCGACCGAGAGCCTCCTTGGCGGCTCCCGACAAGGCGCCGAAGGACATACCTGCGATGGTGATCGGGATATCCAGCTTCACCGGGTTCGCGGCAAAGCGTGTGCCGAGCGTGACGTCGGTATCGCAGCGTTCGCGGTAACCCTCCAGCGGATAGCGGGAGATCGAGGCGCCGAGGAACGACAGATCGTCAAAGTGGGGCAGCTTGCGTTTGGTCCCGCCGCCGCGAATGTCGTAGATGCCAGTGGCTGCAGCACGGCGGATCTCTGCGTTGACCGGATCGGTGAACGTCGCGGACTTGATCGGGGCGGTGCGGGGGATGCTGGGGGCGTCCTTCATGGGCGGGCCTCAATACGCATTGTCGATGTCAAAGGTGTAGAGCTTGCGGGCCGAGCCATAGCGGCGGAACTCTTCCGGCCTGGCGTCGCACTCGCCGCGTTCCAGAAGGTCCGCCAGTTGGGCGAGGTGCTCGGGCCGCATCTCCTTTTCCACGCAGTCGGCGCCGAGGGATTTGACCGCGCCGCGCACGTAGAGCCGCGCCTCGTAGAGCGAGTCGCCCAGCGCCTCGCCCGCGTCGCCACACACGACCAGCGCGCCGGATTGGGCCATGAACGCGCTCATGTGGCCCACGTTGCCGTGCACGACGATCTCGATGCCCTTCATCGAGATGCCGCAGCGGGAGGATGCGTTGCCCTTCACGACCAACAGCCCACCGTGCCCGGTCGCGCCGGCGTACTGGCTGGCGTCGCCCTCGATAAGGACGGTGCCGCTCATCATGTTCTCGGCAACACCCGGCCCGGCATTCCCGGCAATCCGCACGGTCGCCTGTTTGTTCATCCCCGCGCAATAATAGCCGGTCGGCCCCTTCACGGTGACGTCGATCGGCGCGTCGAGGCCGCAGGCGATGGCGTGCGCGCCCTTCGGGTTCACGATTTCCCAGGTGGTCTGGTTCGTCTGCTGGGCCTGGGCGTGGAGCGTCGCGTTCAGCTCCCGCAGGGGGGTCTGGCCTAGGTCGATGGTCTGCATGTCAGGCGGCCTGTGCTGTGGGCGCGGTGGGATGTGACCAGAAATAGACGGTCGCGGGCTCGGGCTCCCACACACGCGCGGTTTCCACGCCGGGCAGGTCCGCCAGCGCGCGGTACTCGGAGCCGAAGGCGACGTATTGGTCTGTCTCCGCCATCACGGCGGGCTTGCAGGCGATGGGGTCGCGCACGACGCCGAAGCCGTCCCGCGTGCCGACGACGAAGGTGAAGAAGCCGTCGAGATCCGTCAGCCCGCTTTCGAGCGCTTCGCCGAGGCTCGCGCCCTGCTGCATCCGCCAGGTCAGGAAAGCCGCGCCGACCTCGGTGTCGTTCTCCGTCAGCACCTCGACGCCTGCGCGGCGCAGCTTGCGGCGTAACGCGTTGTGGTTCGACAGGGAGCCATTGTGAACGAGGCACTGATCCTCGCTCGTGTTGAACGGATGCGCGCCGGCGGTTGTCACGGCGGATTCGGTTGCCATGCGGGTGTGGCCGATGCCGTGGGTGCCCGCCATCCTGTCGATCCCGAATCGGCTCACGACGGAGCTGGGCAGGCCGACCTCCTTGTAGATCTCAAGCGCGGTACCTCGGCTCATGAGGCGGAGAGCCGGGCGGATCTCGGCCAGCGTGGCGCGCGCCTCGTTCATGAGGTCACGGGAAAAGGACAACACGGCGTGGGTGCTGCGCATATCCATCCCCACGGGCACGCCGAGCGCCTGCGAAAGCGCGCGATCGAGACCCGCAAGATCCTCTTCGGCGTCGGACTGCACGGTGAGCTTGGCTTTGCCGTCGGCCTCGGCCCCGTAGATCGCAATGCCCGCACTGTCCGGGCCGCGGTCTGTCATTGTGATGAGCATCTGGGACAGGAGCGTGCCCAGCTCTGGCTGCAGGCGTGCATCCTTCAGAAAGAGGCCAACGATTCCACACATGACAGGTGCTCCCCAAGATCGACCAGCGCTCACGGGATATAGGGAATCAAGCCCAAAAGGAAAGAATTATTCCTGACAGGAACTAAATCACTAAATCAGGAGTCCTGCGGGTAGGAGATGATCGAGAGATAGCGCGCTGGCAACTGTCGCAGCTCTTCCGGCCCATGCGGTGCGTCCGCGTCAAAGAAGAGCGTGTCGCCGGGCTCCAGGAGGTACGTCTTGTCCCCGTGGCGATACTCGACCTCCCCCTCGAGCATGTAGATCGTCTCGATGCCGGAATGCTGGAACGTCGGGAAGATGTCGGAGGCGTCTGTCAGCTCGATCAGGTAGGGCTCGACGATCACGCCGCTGCTGTTGGCGCCGATATGACCGAGGAGCCGGTACTGGTGACCGGCGCGGGTCCCTTCCCGCTCGGCCTCGACGCCGTGCCCGGCCTTGGTATGGACGGCATCGCGCCGCTCCTCGAACCCCTTGAAGAACGCCGTGATCGGGACGGACAGCCCCTCCGCCAGGGTCTGGAGCGTTGTAAGCGACGGCGAGGTATTTCCGTTTTCGATCTTGGAGAGCATTCCGCTCGACAGCCCGGTCTTGGCCGCGAGCTCCGCCACCGTGATGCTCTGCTGCAAACGCAGGGCGCGCACTTCACGGCCGATGGCGATCTCCAGCACCTTTTCACGGGCGCTCTGTAGCCGATGGGGATCCTGCACCATATCGGCATGGGCTCCTTGTTTGTGCTGGCGTCTGATCCGGCCGTGCGGCCCATCGGGATCGTGTTGCTGAGGGATAGCGTGAATCCCCGGCCCATCAAAAGACCTCACGATGCATGTGGATACGGCGGTGCGTGCCGCGCGACTCGGAATTCGTTGGCTAAGGTCCAATAATAAAAGGGGCAATTCAGATAATGAAAACCGACAGATGCAAGGCGTGGCCCTCAATGTCCTGAAATCGCGGAAACTTCGTTGCGTAGCTCTGGCAAAATGAGTGTCAATAAAATCTGACAGTTGCGAATGTAAAGTAAATCTGACAATCTGCGAGTGCGGCATTCCATACCATGTCGCTGGTCTACGGACGCATTGCGGCTGCCCGATGGGGTGGGAGTGGTGCGTTCCAACTCGAACGAAGAGGAGACGGGAATGGAAGATGATCCCGACAAAGTATGGCCGACAGGCCTGAATCTCCGCGAAGCCGAAGAAGTGCACAGCTATCTGATCGATGGCACGCGCGTCTTCGGGGCACTTGCGCTCATCGCGCATTTGCTGGTCGCGGTTTCGACGCCCTGGCTGGGCTGAGGAGGTAAGGCATGAATAACGCAAAAATGTGGCTGGTCGTACCCCCGGCTGTTGGTGTTCCGATCTTTCTCGGGGCCGTCGCAGTCGGATCGTTCGCGGTCCACGTCGCAGTTGTAAGCAACACCTCCTGGGTGTCCGACTTCATCTCCGGTCAGCCGCTCGGCTCCGGTGACATGGAAGAGGCCTCCCTGCTTAACGGCGATGCGGCCGACACGGCGAAAGCGTCCTACGTTACGACGCTTCCGTCTGGCGAGCGTGAAGTGACTGTCATCCTTCCCGATGGCACGAGCGCACGCGCAACCTTGCAGGCCAACGATGTGCTGGCGTCCGCGCTGCCACCTGGCTGGAAGCCTGCAAACTGACCCTCGGGCTCCCCGTATCGCAGGTGCGGCGCGGGGGGCCTGTTAACGCTTGAACTGTGCCGCCACACAGCAAACGCATTGGGACCGCAGCCCAACCGGGTGAGCCACGTATGTTGAACTACCGAGAAAAAGCGCTCCGCAAAATTGCCTCGATGGGCCCGCGCTATATGCCCTTCGTGGATGTTGCGACACCGGAAGTGCCGTTGACGCGCCTCATGCGGCTGTCGCTCTTTCAGGTCACGGTGGGCATGGCGCTCGTGCTCCTCGTCGGCACGCTTAACCGCGTGATGATCGTGGAGCTTTCGGTACCGGCCTCGCTGGTGGCCGGGATGCTGGCGTTGCCCCTCGTATTCGCGCCCTTCCGAACACTCATTGGCTTCAAGTCCGACGTGCATGTCTCGGCGTTGGGCTGGCGCAGGGTGCCCTACATCTGGAAGGGCACGATGTACCAGTTCGGCGGCTTTGCGATCATGCCGTTCGCCCTGCTGGTCCTGTCGGGCTATGGCGAGGCGATCGACGCGCCTCGCTGGATCGGCTTGTCGTCTGCGGCGCTGGCGTTTCTGCTGGTCGGGGCTGGAGTGCACATGGTGCAGACAGTGGGCCTCGCGCTCGCGACGGACCTCGTGAAGGAAGAAGACCAGCCCAAGGTGGTGGGGCTGATGTACGTCATGCTGCTCGTCGGCATGGTGGTGAGCGCCCTCATCTATGGCACGCTCCTTGAGAATTACACGCCCGGACGCCTCGTGCAGGTGATCCAGGGCACCGCTGTACTGACAGTCGCGCTCAACCTGCTCGCGATGTGGAAACAGGAGCCGCGTGACAGGATGCGCGCCGCCCAGATGCAGGAGCAAAAGCCCCGCCGCTTCTCGGATGCGTGGGCGGCGCTGGTGGCAAAGCCCGGCACGGTGCGCCTGCTGGTTGTCATCGCGCTTGGCACCTTCGGTTTTGGCATGGCGGACGTGCTGTTGGAGCCCTACGGCGGACAGGCCCTTGGCTTCAGTGTCGCGGAAACGACCAAGCTGACGGCGCTTCTGGCGTCTGGAACCCTGATCGGCTTTGGCATCGCCTCGCGGCTGCTTGGCCAGGGCGGTGAGCCCCTTCGGCTTGGTTGGATCGGCGCCCTCATCGGCATTCCGGGCTTTGCGGCGATTATCCTGTCGTCCGTCGTTGGCGGCCCGCCGCTGTTTCTTGTGGGTGTGCTCGCCACGGGCCTCGGCACCGGCCTCTTTGGCCATGCGACCCTGACGGCCACGATGCGCGCGGCTCCGCGTGAGGGCAATGGCCTCGCGCTCGGAGCCTGGGGGGCGGTGCAGGCCACTTCGGCCGGAATCGGCATCGCCGCAGCAGGAATTGTGCGGGATGTGCTGCTGAACTTGCCCGCCGGTGATGGAATAGCGGCTCACACGCCCTACAATGCAGTATTTACGCTCGAGATCGTCTTCTTGGCGTGTGCTGTACTAGTTGCCTTGCCGCTTGCACGCGGTGTGGTTCAATCGTTTCCCTCAGAGACAAAAACGAAACCGGTGGAGGTCCCATGACGACGGTCATAACGCGGTATTTCGAGGACGCGGCGCAGTGCCGTGCCGTTCAGAACGAGCTGCTCTACGGGCAGGGGTTTCCAGCGCGGATCGTGAGCGTCTACGACTCGCCGGACGGTGTTGTCGAAGCCTTGACGGGCAGGGATGTGAAATCGGCCACGGCGGAAGCCTACAAAGCCCGGCTCGACAACGGCGGTGCCGTTCTCATGGTGCGCGCCGGCTACAAGCCGCTCGGCTCGGCCAAGACAACTCGGCTTCTCGCGGCGAAGATGGGCGCGACCGATATGGGCGGCGCCATCGAACAGGTGGTGGTGAAGGACAAGCTAGAGCCAATCCCAAAGGTTCTATCGGGCGGCCCCCGCATGATGACGCGGCAGCGTGACCCCAAGAGCACCAACTACTTCATGGCGAATTGGCCGATCCCGCTTCTGGCCAAGCGGCGCCCGTCCCCGCGCCCGGTCATCCCGCCCCATGGACGCATGGCGAGCTGGCCCATCGGTCTGTTGCTTCCGGCGACCAAGCGCTACGGCCGCTTCCCGTTCGGGCTGCTGGTCCCGGGCCACAAGTTCATGGCGAAGTTCCCGTTCGACCACATCATTCCCGGGCACAAGCACCAAGCTGGTTTCCCGATCGGGCACATCGTGCCGGGCCACAAGTTCATGGCGAAGTTCCCCTTCGCCCACATTATTCCCGGCCACAAATTCATGGCGAAATTCCCGTTCGGGCACCTCGTGCCTGGCGGTCGTCGGATGGCAAATTGGCCGTTCCCATTGCTGATGAACGGCGAGCAGCACACAAACTCGCTTGTGCCGGGCAACAAGTACATGGCGAAGTTCCCGTTCGCGCACATCATTCCAGGGCACAAGTATATGGCGAAGTTCCCGTTCGCGCACATCGTGCCAGGGCACAAGTTCATGGCGAAATTCCCGATCGCGCATATCGTGCCGGGGCATAAGTACCAAGCGAAGTTCCCGTTTGCTCACATCCTGCCGGGTCACAAGTTGCAGGCGGGCTTCCCGTTTGGCCATATCGTGCCGGGTCACAAGTACATGGCAAACTGGATCTGGCCGCACACCAAGCCAAGAACCAGCTAGGGGTCGCACAACTCGGATGGGGGCGGGTGCCCCCTGATTGAGCCACTGAAAATCCCCGGAGGTTTGACTACGCCTTCGATCCGCGCTTTGCCAAGCCCCTGTGGTTACAGGAGGATCTGCGGGTCGGGCACGATGCTTCCTCTGAGGATTTCAGAATTGCCGACAGTGATCCGCTGCTAAACCTCGGGGTGCAAGGCCGCAAACTCCCACGGTCATGCATCTGCCCTGCCCCGAAACGGCGTAGATACGGCGCGCCACTCGAAAGGGTTCCTCGCGTCCGCTCGGCATGAAGCCGGTCCCTTTCCCTGGGGGCCGGCTTCACTTTGTGACGCGCGCGATTCGCGGTCTACGCGCTCCTGGGGTCCGGCCATCTGCAGTCTCTGGGGCATACGGGAGTAAGAGAGTCGCGCCGCACGAAAGAAACTTTCAATGAAGTTCAAGCATTGCAGCAAAATTAGGCACAGAGGGCCCCATTGTGACAAATTTGTACGTGGTTTGAGGACACTCCCAAGTTATATTGGCCCACGTACTAAGAGGAGGGCGAGCGATGCTGCGCACCATCATTTTGGGGAGTTGCGTATTTGTTCAGGGCACGTTTGTCCGCAAGTTGCAGAATGGGAAGATCCTGGTTCGCGTGGGTGAGACGCTCTATGCAGGCCTGCCCGTGATGCGCACCGCCTAGCGGCGCGCGTTACACCCGACTGCAAGTGAAAAGGGCGCCCCGGAGGCGCCCTTTCTTTATATCTGAAGCTGCGCGTGTGCCTTAGGCGAGCGTGCGCTCAACTTCTTCCCGCTCGAAGATCTCGATCACGTCGCCCTGGCGGATGTCTTCGTAGTTCTCGAAGGCCATGCCGCATTCCTGACCGGACTGAACTTCGGGAACCTCGTCCTTGAAGCGCTTGAGTGTCTTGAGCGTGCCTTCGTGGATCACGACGTTGTCGCGCAGGAGGCGAACGCCTGCGGAGCGGCGCGCCACGCCCTCGGTAACGAGACAACCCGCGACCTTGCCGACGTTGGAGACCTTGAAGACTTCCTTGATCTCGGCATAACCGATGAAGTTTTCGCGCACTTCCGCGGAGAGGAGGCCCGAGGCCGCCGCCTTCACGTCGTCCACGAGGTCGTAGATCACGCTGTAGTAGCGGATCTCGACGCCTTTCTGGTTGGCGCTGTTCCGCGCCGGTGCGTTGGCCCGCACGTTGAAGCCGATGACCGGCGCGCCGGAGGCTTCGGCCAGGCCGACATCCGACTCGGTGATCGCACCCACGCCCGCGTGCAAGAGGCGGACACGAACTTCTTCGTTGCCAACCTTTTCCAGCGCCTGCGCGATGGCTTCGGCAGAGCCCTGCACGTCGGCCTTCACCAGCACGGGCAGTTCCTTGACGTTCTCATTCGCCTTGGCGTTCGCGAGAAGCTGCTCGAGAGACGTAGCGGCACCGGCAGCGGCGCGCTTCTCCTTGGCTTTTTCTTCGCGGTACTCGGCGATCTCGCGCGCCTGCGCTTCGGTCGCGACCACGTTCAACACGTCGCCCGCTTCCGGTGTGCCGTTGAGGCCCAGGACTTCGACAGGCACGGATGGACCAGCTTCGTCTACCCGGTCGCCCTTGTCGTTGATGAGTGCGCGGACTCTCCCCCACTGCTCGCCAACGACGAAGATGTCGCCGCGCCTCAGCGTGCCTTTTTGGACCAGAACAGTCGCGACGGGGCCGCGGCCAACATCGAGCTGCGCTTCGATCACGGCACCTTCGGCCTTGCGATCCGGGTTGGCCTTCAGTTCCAGAATTTCGGATTGCAGCGCGATCGATTCAAGAAGCGCATCGAGGCCCTGCCCAGAGATCGCGGAGACCTCCACGTCCTGCACCTCGCCCGACATCTTCTCCACGAGCACCTCGTGCTGCAGCAGATCCGTGCGGACCTTGTCGGGGTTCGCCTCGGGCTTGTCGATTTTGTTGATCGCCACGATCATCGGCACTTCGGCGGCCTTGGCGTGGTTGATGGCTTCGATCGTCTGCGGCATCACCGCGTCGTCCGCCGCCACCACCAGCACCACGATGTCCGTCACCTGCGCGCCACGGGCACGCATCGAGGTGAAGGCGGCGTGGCCCGGCGTGTCGAGGAACGTCAGCGTCGAGCCGCCGTCTGTCTTCACCTGGTAGGCGCCGATGTGCTGGGTGATTCCCCCGGCCTCGCCCGAAACGACCTTTGCGTTGCGGATCGCGTCGAGGAGCGATGTCTTGCCGTGATCGACGTGGCCCATGATCGTGATGACCGGGGCGCGGGGCAAGAGATCGACCTCTGCGTCATCGACATCGGCGATCACATCTTCCACGTCGGCATCCGACACGCGAACAACCTTGTGGCCGAATTCCTCGATGATGAGTTCGGCGGTATCGGCGTCGACGGATTGGTTCTGCGTGACCATCATGCCGTTCTGCATGAGGGCCTTCACGACGTCGGCAACGCGCTCTGCCATACGGTTGGCGAGCTCGGAAACAACGATCACCTCGGGCAGCTGGACCTCGCGCACGACCTTCTCGCGCTGTTCCTGCCCACCCATCGCCTTCTGGCGCGCACGCTCCTGCTGGCGCTTCATGGCGGCCATCGAGCGCTGGCGGCCACCTTCGCCCCCGGAGAGCGCCTGGTTCAGCGTCAGCTTGCCGGACCGGCGGCCGGAATCGCCGCGGCCCTTGCCACGGTTGTCCTTGGAGCGGTCGTCGCGCGGGTCCTTGCGGGGCGCCGAGGATGGCTTGGGCCCACCTCGGTTCGGCCCGTCGGCCTCTGGAGCGGCGGCGGCTGCGGCCGCGGGGGGCGGTGCGGCTGCGGCGGCGCGCGCGGCTTCGGCTTCGCGCTTCTTGCGCTCTTCCTCGTCCGCCTTTGCCTTCAGCGCCTCTTCGCGCTCGCGCTCTTCACGCTCCTTGGCTTCCAGCTCCTCACGGCGGCGCTGGCGATCCTGCTCACGGCGTTTTTCGTCCGCCTCGCGCTTGGCGGCATCGTCGGACTCGCGCGCCTTGGCGGCGGCGAGCGCCTTCATCCGGCGTTCCATCTCCGCGTCGGAGATGCCCGCGGGACGGCGCGACGGGTCGCCCGTCGAGGCGCCGCCCGCGCCGGCCTTGCCCGATGCAGAGGGTTGCGGCTTCACGACCCGCTTGCGCTTTGTTTCCACCACGACGCTCTTGGTGCGCCCATGGCTAAAGCTTTGCTTCACTTGGCCGGAGCGGGGTCCGCTCTTGAGGCCGAGGGTCTTTTTGCCGTCACTATCGCTCATGCGAATTCTTCGTCCTTTCAGGGGCCGATGCCCCAATGCCCGTCGACTCACTGACCCGAAGCCCAGCGAGTCGACCCGCGTCTAATACTATACGTGCCGTGAGTCCGCCACCGCCGAGCGCCGCGTGTATTACACGGTCCCGCCCGAAGGACAAACCCAATTCCCCCGCCGTCAGAAACCCGATCGTGGGCCCCTCGTCCGGTGGCAGCTTCAGTTTCGTCTTGCCGCGTTCAGACCCATCGCAGGCCTGCAGCAGCGCGTAGGCCCGACCTTCATCCAGCCAGCCCTTTACTTTTTCGTAGCCCGATACCGCCTCGCCCGCCTTGCGTGCCAGCGAAAGCAGATCGGTAACTCGCCGGGTGAGCCCTGCCTCCACTGCGTCGATCAGTCCCTCGGTAACGGAGACCTGCATCTTGGCAGAGCGCGAGAAGAGCTTCTTGGCGGCGGCCTTGTCCAAAGCCGCCCTGTTTGCCGTCACCCAGATGCCCCGCCCCGGCAGCTTTTCTGCGAGGTCAGGGACAACCTGTTCGTCGGGTCCTACCACAAAACGGATCAGATCCGACTTGGGTTTCTCGTCCCCGGTTGCGATGCAGCGCCGCAGGCTTGGCGCCTCCCGGTCGCGCTTGCGTTTGCCGCGTGTCATCGCGGGCGCTCCTCTCAGGACTGCGCCTCCTCCGTCTCGGCACCTTCTTCGCCTTGGCCCTCTTCGGCGTCCGCCACGAGGTCATCGGGGTCGACCCAGCCGAGCATCACCCGTGCGGTCATCACCATGTCCTGTGCTTCGCCGAGTGCAACGTCGAACTTTTCCAGAAGGCCGTCGTCCTTGACGCGCTCGCCGTCGACGGTCGTCCAGCCACCGGCCAGCTCCCAGTCCGCGCAGGTGGCGAAGTCTTCGAGTGACTTTACACCATCCTCGGCCAATGCCTCGATCATCTGGGGGGTCAGTCCCTCGAAATCAATGAGGGACTGTTCGACACCCAGTTCGCGGGCCCGCTCCAGCGCTTTTCGGTTCTGCTCTTCGAGGTGATCCCGCGCACGGGCCTGCAACTCGCCCGCGGTGCCTTCATCCACGCCTTCGATGACCAGAAGCTCATCGACCTCGACATAGGCAACCTCTTCGAGGTTGGTGAAGCCTTCCGACACGAGAAGCTGCGCAAAGAACTCGTCGAGATCCAGCGTGTTCATGAAGAGCTTCGTGCGCTCCTCGAATTCCGCCTGACGGCGTGCGCTTTCCTCTTCCTCGGTCATGATGTCGATGTCGAGGCCGGTGAGCTGGCTCGCCAGACGCACGTTCTGGCCGCGACGCCCGATGGCGAGCGACAGCTGCTCTTCGGGCACGACAACTTCGATGCGCTCGGCTTCCTCGTCGAGCACGACCTTCGAGACTTCGGCCGGCTGCAGCGCGTTCACGAGGAACGTCGGCTGGTCTTCGTTCCATGGAATGATGTCGATCTTCTCGCCCTGAAGCTCGTTCACGACGGCCTGCACGCGCGAGCCGCGCATACCGACACAGGCACCGACCGGGTCAATCGAGTTGTCATAGGAGATCACCGCGATCTTGGCGCGGGAACCGGGGTCGCGCGCGACCGCCTTGATCTCGATGATGCCGTCGTAGATCTCGGGCACTTCCATCTCGAAGAGCTTCTTCATGAACTCGGGCGCGGTGCGGCTGAGGAAGATCTGCGGCCCGCGCACTTCGCGCCGGACGTCCTTGATGAAGCAGCGGATGCGGTCGCCCGTGCGGTAGCTCTCGCGGCCGATCTTCTCGTTGCGGCGCAGCATGCCCTCGCCACGGCCGATATCGACGATGACGTTGCCGTATTCCTCGCGCTTGACCACGCCATTGATGATCGTGCCTGCACGGTCCTGGAATTCTTCGAACTGGCGGTCGCGCTCGGCCTCGCGCACCTTTTGCAGGATCACCTGCTTGGCACTTTGCGCTGCGATTCGGCCCATCTCGACGGGCGGAACCTCGTCGCGGATCTCATCGCCGACCTTGGGATCTTGGAGATAGTCGCCGGCCTGTTCGACCGTCACCTCGGCGTGGTAATTCTCGACCGCGTCATCCTCGACCACTGTGCGCACGCGGGTGAACGTGGCCTTGCCGGTCTTGCGGTCGATCGACACGCGAATGTCGAGATCCGCGCCGTAGCGGGACTTGGCGGCACGCGCGAGGCTCTCTTCCATCGCCTCGACCACAAGGCCGGGGTCGATCATCTTCTCGCGCGCGACGGCTTCTGCGGTTTGCAGCAGCTCGAGCTGGTTGGCGGAGGTGATGGCCATGATAGGTCAGTCCTTCTGCGGTTCGGGAGCGGCGTTGGCGGCGCCCTGGGGTTCGATATCGTCGTCGAGATAAGTCTCTACCTCGTCGAATTTCTCTTCGTCGATCACGCCTGCGGCCTTGCGCTGGCGCAGCATCTCGCGGATCAGTTCATCGGTGAGAACGAGCTTGGCGTCCGACAGCCAGTCAAACTGGAGGCCGATGATCACACGGCCCTGCCCCTCGACTTCCGTTTCAAGCAGGACCTCGCCGTCTTCGACCCCAGCGACCGTGCCGCGAAAGCGGCGGCGGCCATCGATCAGTTCGGAGGTCTCGATCTTGGCCTCGTAGCCGGCCCACATCTCGAAGTCCTTCAGCCGGGTCAGCGGCCGGTCGATCCCGGGGGAGGACACTTCGAGGTTATAGGCGTCCTCGATCGGGTCCTCGACATCGAGCGTGGCGGAGACAGCCGTCGAGATGTCGGCGCATTCATCCACTTCGATGCCGCCATCGGGGCGGTCGGCCATCACCTGCAGCGTCTTCGTCTTGCCGGACATGTAACGGACGCGCACGAGCTCGAACCCCATCCCTTCGATCACGGGGGTGAGGATCGCGGCAAGGCGCTGATCAATGTTAGTCTTGGCGACGAGGTCTGACACGTGGGATGCCTTGGAACGAAAAAACGGGCCAAGCGGCCCGTCGTTTATCCCGGTGGAGCTTCGGGGTGGAGCCCGACGCGCCGCTGATGCCTGCCATATAGCGGCGAGGTGGCTGCAGTGCAAGGCTACTTGTACTCGATCGGTTTCGGCACAAGGCCCGTCGCCCGGTCGTAGAGATACGATAGTACGCCGCGCGCCTCGGCGAACTTGCCGATCACCGTGAAGGCCGCGTGCACGAGATCACCGTCACGGGCCCAGAGACGTAAGAGTTGCAGCGGGTACAACAGAGCCCCGAGCAGCACGAATGGCCCGACGAAAGGAACAGCCAGCAGGAGCAAAAGGGGCAGTGCGGCACCCCAGAGCACGGCGCGGCGAAGCTCAGGCACGTAGTGCCGCTCGGGTGATGCGCCATGGGCAGCGGCACCGAGGGCGTATGCATAGCCCGCCCGCCGCGAGCGACGCCACCATTGCGAGAACCGTGTCATTGCGGCGTCATGCTCGGCCATCGGCACGTCGAGCCGCTCAAGGCGCCAGTCCGCGCGGCGAAGCCGCACGCATAGCTCGGGTTCCTCGCCAGCAATGAAGCGCGGGTCGAAGCCGGAGGCCGCGGCAAATGCGGCGCAACGGGCAAGAAAGATCCCACCGCAGCGATCGATCGTACCGACCGGGCCGGCCCACTCGAGATCGCACAAGCGGTTGTAGACCGTTCGTTCCGGATGTCGCTCGCGGAGATGCCCGGTTACGAGGGCCAGACCCGGGTCGAGAGCAAGAGCCTTCGCCCCCTGCGCCACCCATCCCGGCAGCATGATACAATCCCCGTCGATGAACTGGACGAAATCGGGTGCGCCCGCCTCGTTCAGACGCTCGAACCCCGCGTTGCGCGCACGCGCGGCACTGAATGGCGTCGACGTGTCGAGCAGGACGACGTCTGCACCGCGGGCGCGCGCGGCGTCGACCGAGCCATCGGTCGAGCCGGAATCAACATAGACGACCTGCGCAACCTGCCCGGAGAGGCTGTTGAGGCAGGCGATCAGGCGCGGACCCTCATTGCGTCCGATCACGACGGCTGCAATCGACCGGGTCGTCACGGATCACGCGCCGGTTGCAGCGAGGGAGCGCCATGGGCCGGATCGCGCGTGGCGAGTGGCGAGAGCGCATTGATCCAGAGATCGCGGGCTTCTCCCTTGGCGCTTGGCGGAACCGGCTGGCCAAAGAGCAGGCGAACGCGGGCCAAAACGCGCCCCAAGGTCCAGGCCAGATTGGCCGCCCACAGCCCGAAACGGCCATAGGCCTGTGCAAAATACCGCGACCGGGACGCGTAGTGATAGCCGGGTCGTGGGCGCCGCGTGGCCGTGTTGTCCTGGACACCCGTAGAGCCACCCTCGTGATGCATCGCACGTGCGTCCGGCACGATCCCGATGCGCCAGCCGTTCGTGCGCGCGCGGCGGCAGTACTCGACATCCTCGAAGTAGAGGAAATAGCCCTCATCGAGGGGGCCGATCCGGTCGATCATGCTGCGCTTCAGCAGAACACAGGCAAATGCCGCCCATTGAATCCTCTCCGGATCGGGGTCGGGGCCGAGAGGGACATCCCAGCGCTGAAACAGGCGTGTCACGGGGCCAAGGGCCGCGCCTCGGATCAACTCGCTGATTACGGTGTGGTCGCGAAAACAGCTCACCTGTGCCGCGCCGCTGGCATCCTCGATCCGGGCCGAAAGGATCCCTGCGTCCGACAGCCGACCGGCCTCGGCGCACAAGGACCGGAGGCACCCGGGCCGAAGCTCTGCGTCCGAGTTCAGCAAAAGCACATATTCTGCGGTCGTCGCGGCGATCCCCTGGTTGTGGCCGGCCGAAAACCCCCCGTTGACGGCGGATCGGATCAACCTGACCGGAGCGTCCGGATGCTCGGCAATCCACGCGGCGATCCTGTCGGCAGAGCCATCGCCAGAGGCATTGTCCACAACGACGACCTCGCCACCCACGTCGCCGATGTCGGCCAGGACGCTGTCAAGACACGACACAGTCAGCTCGGCCGTCCGGTAGTTCAGGATGGAGATCGCAATTCCGGACACCGCAGCGCCAGCGCTCAAAGGCCGAAGCGATCCGCTTGCCGGGCGACGGCGCGGGTCACCCGGACGAGTTCCGCCGAGATACCGGGCTCTGACAGGGCGTGGCCGGCCATTCCGATCAGCTTGAGCTCGCCCCGCGACCAGCGCTGTGTCAGCTCCCACGCCGATGCGGGCGGGCAGATCATGTCGTAGCGCCCTTGCACGACCGTGCCGGGGATGTGCGCGATGAGCGGCATGTCCCGCAGGATCTTGTCGTCCGCATCGAGGAAGCCGCCGTTGAGAAAGTAGTGACTTTCGAGCCGCGCGAAGGCCCGCGCGTAGTCGGCGGGGCTGTCCCCGCCCGGGCCCTCGTGGCTGATCGAGGCAAGCGCGTTCTCCCATGCCGTCCAGGCGCGGGCGTAACGTGTCTCCATGCCGCGATCGCCCGAAAAGAGGCGACGATGGTAGGCAACGATCATGTTGTCGCGCTCGTCCTCCGGGATGAGCGAGATGAACCTGTCCCACTGGTCGGGGAAGAACTGGGCAGCACCGCCGCCGTAGAACCACTTGAGTTCACGCTGCATCATCAGAAAGACGCCGCGCAATGCGAGGTACGCGACCCGTTCGGGGTGGGTCTGGGCGTAGATCAACGCCAGGGTTGCGCCCCAGGAGCCGCCAAAGACCACCCACCGCTCGATGTCGAACGCGACGCGTATCGCCTCGATGTCGCGGACCAGATCCCAGGTGGTATTCTCTTCGGCGCTGGCATGGGGGCGGGAGCGCCCGCAGCCGCGCTGATCAAAAAGGATGATCCGGTACTCGGAAGCGTCGAAGTAGCGCCGCATCGACGGGGAGCATCCTCCGCCCGGGCCGCCGTGCAGGACAATAACGGGAATGCCGTCGGGGTTGCCACATTGCTCGACGTAGATCCGGTGCCCCCCGGAGACGTCGAGCGTCCTCTGGTCGAAGGGGTCCACCGGCGGGTAGAGGTAGCTTCCAGCGCTTGAGTGGGATGCGATCTTGTCCATGACCGTTCTATATAGCCGCACGGGCTGCCACGCCACGCGGAAAAGGCAGCGCAGTAAAGAGGGGTGTGCGAGGTGACAGAGACGGAGCGCCAGACCGGCAGTGTCGACCCGGACGAGGTGTCGAAATTCGAGGCAATGGCGGCGGAGTGGTGGGATACGGGCGGCAAATTCAAGCCGCTGCACGACATGAACCCGACGCGGCTCGATTACATCGCGGCGCAAATCGCGGCGGAGTTCGATCGCGATCCTGATGCGCGCCGCCCGTTCGAGGGAGTATCGCTGATCGACATCGGTTGCGGCGGGGGCCTGCTGTGCGAGCCGATGGCCCGGCTGGGAGCGGCGGTGACGGGAATCGATGCGGCTGGCGGCAACATCCCGGTGGCGCAGGCGCATGCGGCGCAGTCCGGTCTGGAGATCGACTATCGCCATACATCGGCCGAGGAGGTGCTCGGCCAAGGCGCGCAGTTCGATGTGGTTCTCGCGATGGAAGTGATCGAACACGTGGCCGCGCCACCCGCCTTCGTGAACACGTGCGCCGCCCTGCTTCGCCCGGGCGGCCTGCTCCTGTGCTCGACGCTGAACCGGACGACGAAAGCCTACACGCTCGCCATCGTCGGCGCGGAGCGCGTGATGCGGTGGTTGCCGCCGGGCACCCATGATTGGCAAAAGTTCCTCACCCCGGATGAGCTCGACGGGATGCTGACCGGGGCGGGCCTGGACCCGGTGGATCGCAAGGGCATGGTCTTCAATCCGTTGACCTGGAGCTGGTCGCTCTCTGCAACAGACCTGTCCGTCAACTACGTCGCGGCGGCAGTGAAGCCCGGCTGAGATTGGGCGATGCTGGGCGCCGTTGGGCGTTCGGCCCGAGGCGCCGGGCCGGGGCGCAATGCGCCGGGCGCACATGGTGTCGGGCTGTGTGCTCCGCACTGGGGCCGAGCCGAATCGCGTGCTGGCCTCAACCCGCCCCGAGCCGCTCCCGGAGCTCGCGCAGCACCGGAAGCGCGGCCCGCACCCGCTCAGGGCCGATCTCGGCCACGACCTGCGCGATGATGGGGGATACGGCCGCGATGGCGGATTCGCGCGCTGCCCGTCCGGCCGGGCTGATCGAGACGAACTTGCGCCGGGCGTCGTCCCAATCCGGGCGAATATGAACGTATCCGGCCCATTCCAGCTTTGTCAGCGTGTTCGACATGGCCCCGCGCGTCAGGTGAAACGCTGCGGCCAGCTGCGCTGCCGTGCGCTCGTCGTCGATGCGGGCGAGGTGGTTGAGCACCGCGAGGTGGCTGAGCTCCATCCCCTTGGGAAGCGCGCGCGACAGGCGGTTCCTCGCAAGCTGGTCCGCCGTGAAGATTTCCGAGAATAGGGCGACAGCAAGGCTGTCCGTTTGTTCGCTCATGCCAAGGGCTCAGGGTCCTTCAAACGGGCGGTCGTGGTGGATGGCCGGAATGCGTGTGCGCGCATCGTCAACGGCGGCGATATCGAGATCAAGAAGTCCGACGCCCTCGTCTGTCCCCATATCTAGGACGATTTCGCCCCAGGGCGCGACTGCGAGGCTGTGGCCATAGGTGGCGCGCGGTGCGCCCCGGCGCACGGGATGCGTGCCCGTCTGGCCAGGAGCAAGGACCCAACAGCCGGTCTCGATGGCGCGGGCGCGCAGTAAAGTGTGCCAGTGCGCTGCGCCGGACACCTGCGAGAAGGCAGCGGGTACGGTCAGCACCTGCGCCCCCGCGTGAGCGAGGCTACGGAAGAGATGGGCAAAGCGCACGTCGTAGCAAACGGCCATGCCGATCTTTGCAAATCCCGCATCCGCGACGACAGCGCGGTCACCGGGGCGATAGCCATCCGATTCGCGGTAGGTCTCCGTCTCCGAGATATCGACGTCGAACATGTGGATCTTGTCGTAGCGGGCCGTGATTGCGCCAGCCGGTGAAATCAGGAACGAGCGATTGGCAAACCGCGTCTCGCCAGGGACCTTCAGGCCCAGCGACCCGATCAGCAGCCAGATGCCATGCCGCGCGGCCTCTTCGCACAAGGCATCGAGCGTGGCGTCCTCTTCCTCGAAGGTCAGCACCTCCTGTTGCAGGGAGCGGGATGACGAGACGCAATTCGTCACTTCAGGGGTCAGCACGAAGCCGGCCCCTTCCTCGACAGCCTGCCGAACATAGGCCTGAACGCGCGGCAGGGTCTCTGCCGGGTCGTCGGAAGACGTGATCTGCACAAGCGCGGTGCGCATGGGGCGTCAGGCTCCGCTCAGCATGGGGTCGAGCTTGCCGGAGCGCTCCAGCGCAAAGAGATCGTCGCACCCCCCGACATGGGTCTCGCCGATGAAGATCTGCGGAACGGTATGCCGACCATGGGCGCGATCCATCATCTCCGAACGGCGCTGCGGCTCACGGGCGATGTCGATTTCGGAAAAGCTGATGCCCTTCGACGACAGCAAGCGCTTGGCGGCGTGGCAAAAGCCGCAGAGCGGCGACGTATAGATTTCTACGGGCTGCATCGGATCTCCATTGCTTTGCCCGTGTATCTAAGTCTCCTTGACCACCCGTGCCAGTGTCAGCACGCGCACATCCGCTGCGCCCGCGTTGCGGCAGACGTCCGCGCAAGCGGCAAGTGTGGCGCCCGAGGTCAGGACATCGTCGATCAGAAGGACATCGCGGCCCTGCAATCTATGGCGCTGCTGCGGGTTGATGGTGATCGCGGCGGCCACGTTGGCGAAACGGGCATCGCGGGTCCGGCCCTCTTGCGTTGGCGTCGCCCGTAAACGCTTGAGCAGGTCGGGACAGTGCTCAAGCCCCGTCCCGCGGGCGATGGCCGACGACAGCAACGCGGCCTGATTGTAGCGCCGCCGGAACAGGCGGATCCAGTGCAGCGGGACTGGGGCCAGCAGCATGCCAGGTTCGAGAATGTCCTGCGCCGCGTTGATCATCCATTGCGATGCCGCGCCGGGCAGGTCCGTCCGGTCCGCGTGCTTGAGCGACAGGACCATGCGCCGGCCTGCACCGCTGTAGGCAATCGCGGCACGCCCCTTGCTCCACGGGCGCTGAAGCGACAGGCACTCGTCGCAATGCAGCGTCTCGTCCGCTTCGCCGGGGAGGGGAACACTGCAGAGGTCGCAGCGCGTGCCCGCGAGAAAGGTTGCCTCGCGCCAGCAGCTCCCGCATAACCCGCCGCCGGAGCCGACTGTCCCGCCACAAGACAGGCAGTGCGGCGGATAGACCGCCTCGACAAGGGTGTCCAACATGCCCATCTGCGCCTAACTCCCTTTTCATGACACGCCCAACGCTCACCGATCGCACGGCCCTGACGCTCCACCGCGCACGCGCGTCCCGCATGCGCGGTGGAATGGTGGATTTCCTGCACCGCGCGGTGGCGGCTGAAATCGATGAAAGACTGGAAGAGGTTAACAGGCAGTTTACCGAGATCACCGTCGTGTCCGGATTTCCCGAACTGTGGGCCGAGCTGTTGCCCGCCGCGCGGCAGATCCCGGATGTCGAGACGCTGGCACTCGAAGAAGGCACGCAGGACCTTATCGTGCATGCGCTCGCGCTCCACTGGGCGGACGATCCTGTCGGTCAGCTGTTGCAATGCCGCCGATCGCTGAAGCCCGATGGGATGTTTCTTGCCGCGAGCTTCGGCGGCGAGACGCTTGCCGGGCTGCGCAAGGCGCTCGCGCAGGCCGAGGTTGCGGCCGCAGGCGGCCTGTCGCCCCGCGTTGCGCCGATGGGTGAGATCCGGGATCTTGGGGGGCTGATGCAGCGCGCTGGCTTCGCGCTGCCCGTCGCCGATTCGTTGCCCTACGAGGTGCGCTATCAGCATGCCTTTCATTTGATGGCGGATTTGCGCGCCATGGAGAGACGAACGCGCTGGTCGAGCGCCACCGGGCCGCACCGCCACGGGCGCTCTTTACCCAGGCCGCCGCGCTCTACCAGGAGGCGTGCGCGCACCCCGATGGCGGCGTCGCAGCGCTGTTCGAGATCATCTTTCTGACGGGGTGGGCACCGGGCCCGGATCAGCAGAAACCATTGCGCCCCGGTTCCGCTGCGCAAAGACTTGCCGACGCTTTGGGTACGGTCGAGTCGCCGTTGCCCGGGCCAAAGGATTGACCGTGCAAACATTCCATTTATCTGTGCAAGACCGCGCGACATGACCGACAGAACACAGGACGCCGCAATGCTCGATGCAAAAGCCACGTCGAAACTTGAGACTGCCTCCGCCAAGCCGGTAACGGCAACGCCTGATGGCGGCTCCGGGTATCTGCCGTCCGACCATCCGCGCGTGAAGCCTGCCAAGATCGGAATTCTGGTGGCCAACCTCGGCACGCCGGACAATCACGACTACTGGTCGATGCGCCGATACCTGAACGAGTTCCTCTCCGACCGTCGCGTGATCGACTACTCGCCCTTCATCTGGCAGCCGCTCCTGCAGCTCGTGATCCTGACAAAGCGCCCGTTTTCAAGCGGCGCCGCCTACAAGTCGATCTGGAACGAGGAGCAGAACGAAAGCCCGCTGATGACCATCACGCGGGATCAGACGACCAAGATCAAGGCAGAGATGGAAAAGCGCCATGGCGCAGAGGTCATGGTTGAGTTCTGCATGCGCTACGGCAACCCGTCGACGCAATCCAAGGTGCGCGAGATGGTCGAGGCCGGGTGCCGCAAGATCCTCTTCTTCCCACTCTATCCGCACTATGCCGGCGCGACGTCGGCCACAGCGAACGATCAGTTCTTCCGCGCCCTGATGAAGGAAAAGTGGCAGCCGATTGCCCGTGTCGTTGAGCCTTACTACGAAGAGCCGGCGTATATCGACGCGCTCGCACAGAGCATCGAGCGGGCCTATGCGCAGATGGAGCAGCAGCCAGACGTTCTGGTCTGTTCCTACCACGGTGTGCCGAAACGCTACCTGATGGAGGGTGATCCCTACCACTGCCAGTGTCAGAAGACGACGCGCCTTCTCAAGGAACGACTCGGCTGGGCGGACGACAAGATCGTCACGACCTTCCAGAGCCGGTTTGGCCCCGAGGAATGGCTGAAGCCCTACACGGTAGAAGAAGTCGCGCGGCTGGCCGAATCGGGCAAGAAGCGGATCGCCGTCTGTGCGCCCGCTTTCTCGGCGGATTGCATCGAAACGCTCGAGGAGATCAACGAAGAGATTCGCGAGAGCTTCGAGGAGGCAGGCGGAGAGGAATTCAGCTACATCCCCTGCCTGAACGACGACGACGCCCATATTGCGGCGCTGTCCAAGATCATCGACGACAACCTTCGCGGCTGGTTGGGCTGACCCGCCCGAGGCGCCAAGCGCGCCAAGTTACTGGTACAAATGAAAAAAGGCGGGGAGATCCCCGCCTTTTTTGATCGTGCGCAAGTTGCGCGGAGATCAGTTCGTCTGCGAAACGGCAACACCGAGCAGAACCAGCAGCATCAGCGGAACGATGATGCCGCCTGCGGTGCCGGTGTCTTCGACGATGATTTCCGGCTCAACGACCGGCTCATCCAGACCGCCTGCAAAAGCGGTGGACGCAGCAGCCGAAAGCGCAACGGCGAGAGCGACTTTTTTCATATTAGCCTCCAGTTACAGCGCCGACGTGTTTAGTGAGGACGCCCGCGCACCCAAGTACTTCCTCGTATTGCATCCTTTGCAGAGGGTTAGCGTGTTTGCAAACGGTCTAGGCGCGGCATTGCGCGGCATCCATCCGATTTCGTCAAATTAGCAACACCTGCGCACCCGGAGCCACCAGGGCAAACAGCTCTTCGATGTGCTCGTTATAGAGGCCGATGCAGCCGTTTGACGAGCGTCGCCCGATCTTGCGCGTGTCGTGCGTTCCGTGAATCCGGTAGTATTTCCAGCCAAGATACAATGCGTGCGTTCCCAACGGATTGTCCGGGCCCGGTGGAATATAGCTCGGCCACTCGGGGTTTCGCCGCTTCATGGCAGGCGTTGGCGCCCAGCCCGGCCCCTCGACCTTGCGCGTCACCGATGTCCGGCCCCGGCGTGTCAGGTCCTCCGAGAGCGGGATCGACGTGGGGTAGAGCCGGTAAGTCGAACGATCGGCCGACCAGTAGTGCAATGCCCGCGAATCGATATCCACGAGGATCGCGCCGCCGCGTGTGCTGTTGAAGTGGGGCTGCCACTCACGCGCGCGGAAGCTTGAAATGTTACGCTGAACGTTCGCATCATTGTCGGGTACGGGCGCGAATACCTCTTGCGCCTGGGCTTGCAGCACCGCTGGCGCGGCGAGCATCGCTCCTCCCGTCGCGCGCAAGAATCGGCGGCGTGTAAGAGCGGGTACAGTGAGCTTGGGTCTGAATTCGTCAGTCATCGCACGTCCTTCTCAGCTTGTTTTGCCCCGGACACCGTTGGACTGGCCCAGAATAGTGCGAGAAAGCCTCAGCCTCAATCGAATGCCCTGTCGCAGGACCCTTGTGGGGCTCCAAGGGTTTGATCCCGCCGATTGGCTTGTCTAACAGGGTCGCTGCATGGGAGAGGAGTGGCGAATGATCGTGCGATACGCCGTGATGGCCATCTTGCTGGCCGCATTGGCCGCCTGCGGCCCGCCGCGTCCAACGGGCGGAACGGAGGTCTACCGGATCTCGGCACGTGATGCGCGCCAGATTCCAGAGCGGGTCGAGGAATCGATCAACTCCCTGCGCGCGGCCCGTGGTGCGCCGCCGGTACAGATCGATTCGCAGCTGAGCGCCGCGGCGCAGGCCCATGCTCGGGACATGGCGTCACAGAACCGGCCTTGGCACTTCGGCTCGGATGGGTCCTCGCCGATAGACCGGGTTGCAAGGGCAGGCTATGCGGGCCAGTTCCTTGGCGAAAACATCTCCGAGACGTTCGAGACGGATGGCGAAACCCTCGCCGCGTGGATGGAGGATCCTGCGACGCGCAACGTGATTCTCGACCCACGCGCCCGCAGCCTCGGTTTTTCGTGGTTCCAGGAGTCGAGCGGCAAGATCTGGTGGACGCTTGTCACCGGCACCTGAGGCACACCCGAGTTGACGCGCGTTCTGCGCGACCCTGTGCCGAGCGCTCTACGCCGGGGGCATGATGTGGCAGGACAAGGGTCCAGAAGGGGATAGCTCTGAAGCTTGCTCGTGACCGGTAAGCCGGTGAAAGCGGTGCCTCAGGCGAAGATGTCTATGGGCGTGCCGTTCTGGACCATGGCGTAGATCTTTTCCATCTCGCGGTCCTTCACTGCGATGCATCCGGCTGTCCAGTCCGGACCTGTGGGATCCCCGGGGCGCCTGTCGCCATGGACGAAGATGTTCCCGCCCGGATCCTTGCCCTGTGCCTGCGCAAAGGCGACATCCCGAGCATTCGGGTAGGAAATCCCGAGCGACAGGTGAAATGCCGAGTTCGGGTTGCGCCGGTCGATCAGGTACGTCCCCTCCGGCGTCTTGCCGTCCCCGTAGAATTGCTTGGGCCCACGCGCCGTAAAGCCGAGGTGGACACGGTAATCCTCCAGCACGTCGCGGTGGTGGATGAGGTACATCTTGCGCCGGTCCTTGTAGACCTGCACGCGGGTCACTTCCGGCCCGTCATAGCGGAGGAACTTCGATCCGCCACAGCCGGCGAGAGCGAGCGCCGCGCTGCCCCCCAACAAAGCTCTTCTGTCAATCATGATCGCTGATGCCCCTGAAATCCTGCGATGCTATCCTCATATTCCGGCGATCCAACCTGATAGAAGTCAATTAGAAGTGTACGGGTCACAAAAAAGGTCGCGCGTTACCCTCGCGACTCACTCGGCCTTGCCGCGTTCGTCGAGCCGCTTCTCGATCGAGATCAGACGCTGCATGACTTCGTCTCGGTACGCGTCCGTGGCGGCGTTGCCTTCTTCGGAATGTGCGTCTTGCATCGAGTTCACGATCAGGCCCACGAGCAGGTTCACGACGGCAAAGGTCGTCACCATGATGAACGGCACGAAGAAGACCCACGCTTCGGGGTAGACGAGCATCGTCGGGCGCACGATGCCCATCGACCAGCTCTCGAGTGTCATGATCTGGAACAGTGAATAGGCCGATTTGCCGAGCGATCCGAACCAATCGAGGATGTTGGTGTGCAGCTCTGGCGTGCACGCGTCGAGCCCCAGATGCTCACATCCCGCCCCGAAGAGCTTCGTCGCCATCACGGCACCGATGTAGAAGACCATGCCCATCAGCAGGAAGACAGAGCCCATACCCGGCAGGGCTTGGATGAATCCCTCCACCACGCGGCGCAGCGCCGGCACCGTAGAGACAACGCGCAATACCCGCAGAATCCGCAGGGCGCGCAGCACGGTGAGCGCGCCCGCGCCCGGTGCGAGCGCGATCCCGACGATGATGAAATCGAAAACGTTCCAGCCGGATGTGAAGAACCGCAGCCGGTACACGACCATCTTGATCAGCAGCTCCACCACGAAGATGGCAAGACAGACGCTGTCGAGCAGCGAGAGGAGCCCGCCGAGGCTGTTGTGCAAAGTCGGGTAGGTGTCGAGCCCCAGGATCAGGGCATTGAACAGGATCACGCCGGTGATGAATTGATTGAATCGATTGGACTCGACGAAGGATTTCAGAGTGTCGATCAAGGCCGGTCTATCCTTACCTGCTTTGGCTTCAGGTATGCGCACGCGACAGTTGCGCCGCAAGCTCCACATGCGGGGACCAGCGGAATTGATCCACCACGCGGACCCAATCGACACGGTATCCCGCCTCGATGAGCCGCCGGGCATCGCGCGCAAACGTCTGCGGATTGCACGATACTGCGGCGATGCGTGGAATGCCGCTCGCGGCCAGGCGCTCTGTCTGCGCTTCGGCGCCCGCGCGCGGCGGGTCGATCACGGCGGCGTCGAATTGGGAGAGCTCGTCCGGCTCCAGGGGGCGGCGGAAAAGGTCGCGCCGCTCCGTCGTCATCCGCTTCAGGCCGGTCGCCCCGCGCCAGGCGTCCCCCATGGCGGCCACCATCGCGGCCTCTCCCTCGACCGCGTGAACCTCGGCGTTCCGGGAAAGCGGGAGGGCGAAGGTGCCGATGCCCGCAAAGAGATCGACTATCCTGCGCGCCGGGCCAACGGCGTCAGCCACGGCGGCCCGCAGCGTGCGTTCGCCATGATCGGTGGCTTGCAGAAAGCAGCCGGGCGGAGGCGAGACAGCAATGCCTCCGATCGTCAACGTGGGCCGGGCGGTCTGGGCGAGCGGCTCGCTATTCCAAGTCAGCCGGAGAATCCCTGCATCGGCACAGATCATGGCCAGCGCGGCTTGCTCTTCGGCCGGCAGCGGCTTGCCGCCGGTGATGGCGACGTCCATGCCGTAATCGAGCCGGGTGACAAGGGCGGAGAGCGTGGCCTTGCGGCTGGCACCGATCTCGGCAATCCGCTGCAGCGCGGGCCGGAGGGCGAGGATGTCAGGATGCACGAGGCAGCACTCGGGCGTGTCGATGACCGTGTGGGAGGCCGCACCGTGAAAGCCGATCAGAGCGGCGTTCTTGGTGCGCTTGAGCGCCAGGCTCGCGCGGCGCCGACTCGAGGGCGGTGAGGTTTCGGGGCCAAGAATCTCCGTCTCGATCCCCTTTGCGGCGAGGGCCGTGCGCACGGTCTCGCGCTTCCAGTCGGCGACGAACGCGTCGGTGGCGTGCTGGAGCGCGCAGCCTCCGCAGGACCCATAGTGCCGGCAGGGTGGGCGCACGCGGTCGGAGGATGGCGTGAGGATCCGCGCTGAGTAGGCAGCGTCGCCATCGAGGTCGGCGTCGACGGTTTCGCCGGGCAGGAGGCGTGGCAGGTAGACCGGCGCGCCATCGGGCAGCGTCGCGATCCCGTCGCCACGGTGGCCGAGCCGGTCGATACGAAGGCGCGTCGCCACGCTACTCGGCGGCGTCGGTCAGGCCGAGGAACCCGCCGGATTGCTTGGCCCAGTAGCGGGCATAGAGACCGCCCTGTGCCATCAGGCTGCGGTGATCGCCTTCTTCCACAATGCGGCCCGCATCGAGCACGACGATGCGGTCCATATGCGCGATGGTCGAGAGGCGGTGCGCGATGGCCAGCACCGTCTTGCCCTCCATCACGCGCTCCAGCGCGGTCTGAATCTGCGCCTCGACCTCGCTGTCGAGCGCGGAGGTTGCCTCGTCGAGGATCAGGATCGGGGCGTCCTTCAGGATGGCGCGGGCCAGCGCGATGCGTTGGCGTTGACCGCCGGAGAGGCGGACGCCGCGCTCGCCCAGATACGCCGCGTAGCCTTCACGCCCGGCGAAGTCCTTGAGTTCCTTGATGAACTCATGCGCTTCGGCTTTACGGGCGGCTTCGATGACCTGGGCCTCGGTGGCGTCGGGCCTGCCATACAGGATGTTGTCCATCGCGGAGCGATTGAACATGGCGGTTTCCTGCGTGACCATCCCGATCTGGCGGCGCAGGCTCTCCTGCGTCAGCTCGCGCACGTCGTGGCCGCCCACACGGATAGCGCCTGCTTCGGTGTCGTAGAGGCGCAGGAGCAGCGACACGAGGGTGGATTTGCCCGCGCCGGAGGCCCCGATCAGGCCGACCTTCTCGCCCGGTTCGAGCGCGAGGTTCACGGTGTCGATCCCGCCGGTGCCGCGCCCGTAGGCGAAGCTCACGTGATCGAACTCCACCCGGCCGACGTTTTCCGGCAGGACCTTGGCATCCGGTGCGTCGGTGAGGCCGTGGGGCGGGGAAAGGGTGCGCATGCCATCCTCGACCTCGCCCACGTTGGCGTAGATCCCCATCAGGGTGAACGAAACCCAACCGGTCATCTGCGCGATGCGGATCGAGATGGCGCCCGCGGCGGCGATGTCACCGGCGGAGGCGACCCCGTCGCGCCAGAGAAAGAGCGTGCCGCCGATCAGGATCACCGGCAGGGCGCCCGCGACCGTCATCAACGCGAAGCGGAAGAAGGTCGCCATGACGCCGAACTCGATGGCTCGTTCGCGGAAGGTGGCCATCGCCTTGAGCGCTTCGCGATCCTCGTGGGCGTGGTGGGCGAAGAGCTTGACCGTCTTGATGTTGGTGATCGTGTCGACGACCTGGCCCGAGACCATCGCCCGCGCGGCGGCTCGCCCCTTCGAAGCTATGCGTATTTTGGGCAGAAAGAAGCGGATGAGCGCGAGATAGATCACAAGCCAGAGCGTCAGAGCGGCAGCGACGCGCCAGTCGATCGCCGTGAGCATGATCGCGGCGCCGATCAGCGAGGCCAGGGCGAAGAACACCACGTTGACGATCTCTGAGACCGTGTCGGTGACGGCGCGGCTTGTCTGCATCTGCTTTTGGGCAATGCGGCCGGCAAAGTCGTTGTCGAAGAAGGTGACGGCCTGGCCCATCGTCCAACGGTGCAAGCGGCTGAGGACGAGCGGCGTGACATTGGGCTGGACGGTAATGCCGTTGGCGGCGGCCGAGAGGCCGAAGGTGATCGGCCGGATCAGCACGAAGAAGGCCGCGGCGAAGAGGATGAGACCGACGTTTTCGGCGAAGAACGCTTCCGGCCCGCTGGCGAGCGCGGTGTCGATGATGCGGCCGAGGACGAAGGCGGAGATGACCTCGAGCGTGCCGACGAGCGCCGAGAGGCCTCCTGCGAGCCAGAGGATGGGCATCGATCCCCGGAGCGACCACAAAAAGAATGGCACGAGGCGGTCCGGCGGCGGGCCGTCGGCGCGGGCGAAAGGCTCGATCAGGGAGGCGGGGTGTGTGATCTTCATGGCGCTCTTACTCCGCGGCTTCCGGTGCGTCGGCGCCGATGAAGCCGCCGGATTGACGCTCCCAGAAGCGGGCGTAGAGACCGGCTTTGGCGAGCAGCTCCGAATGGGTGCCTTGTTCGACGATGCGGCCCTCGTCGAGGACCAGGATGCGATCCATCCGCGCAATGGTCGACAGGCGGTGCGCGATGGCGATGACGGTCTTGCCTTCCATCACGCCGTAGAGCGTGTCCTGGATTGCGGCCTCGACCTCGGAGTCGAGCGCGGATGTAGCTTCGTCGAGCACCAGAATGGGCGCGTCCTTGAGGATAACGCGCGCGAGCGCGATCCGCTGGCGCTGGCCACCCGAGAGCTTCACGCCGCGTTCGCCGACCTGTGCCTCGTAGCCCGACCGGCCCTCCGGGTCGGCGAGGTCGTCGATGAACCCGTGCGCGGCGGCGCGTTCAGCGGCGGCGACCATCTCGGCCTCCGTGGCATCGGGGCGGCCATAGAGGATGTTTTCGGCAATCGAACGGTGCAGGAGCGCGCTGTCTTGCTGAACCATGCCGATGGTGCGGCGCAGGCTGTCCTGCGTGACCTCCGAGATGTCCTGCCCGTCGATGCAAATACGCCCGCTCTCGGTGTCGTAGAACCGCAGGAGCAGCTTCACGAGCGTGGACTTGCCCGCGCCGGAACGGCCGATCAGGCCGATCTTTTCGCCGGACTCGATGGTCAGCGACAGGTGGTCGAGCCCGCCCGCGCCACGCCCGTAGTGGTGCGAGACGTCGGCGAACTCGATCTTGGCGTCGGACACGGCGAGGGCGGGCGCGCCCGGCTTGTTCACCAGGGTGATCGGCTGCGCAATGGTCTCCATCCCCTCGGCCACGACACCGAGCTGTCGGAAGAAGGAGGACACGGCCCACATGATCCAGCCGGTCATGGCGTTGAGCCGAAGCGTCAGTGCGGTGGCTGCAGCGACCACACCGACGCTCGCCGTGCCCTGTGACCAGAGCAGCAGCGCCCAGCCGACGATGCCGATGATCAGGAGACCGTTCAGCACGTTGAGCGACACGTCCATCACCGTGAAGATGCGCATTTCCCTCTGGAAGGTCGTGCGCGACCTCTCGATCGCCTCGCGGGCGTAGGAGATCTCGCGGTCGTGGTGGGCGAACATCTTCACCGAGTGGATGTTGGTGTAGCTGTCGACGACCCGCCCGGTCACTTCGGAGCGCGCGTCGGACGCAGCCTTCGAGGCCGGTTCGACGTTGACGATCGTCCAGCGCACGAGGACGCCGTAGAGCGCGAACCAGATCACGAGCGGCAGGAGCAGCCGCGGATCCGCGTCGAGCAGCAGGATGGCGGCGCCGACCATGTAGGCCAGCGCAAAGGCAATCGCGTCGAACACCTGGAACATCGCCTCGCCCGCGGCGGGCGGGGTCTGCATGATGCGGTTGGCGATGCGGCCGGCAAAATCGTTTTCGAACCAGCCGACAGACTGCCGCAGCACATGCCGGTGCGCGCGCCAGCGGATCAGCGTGCCGAAGTTGGGCAGGAGGGAGTTGTTCAGGACCAGCACGTCGATCGCCTGCACAAGCGGGCGCAGGAGCAGAACGAAAAGTGCCGCGAACAGGAACTCCATCCCGTAGTCCTGCCAGATCGCGTCGGGCGACGACGACGCGAGGATGTCGACCACACGCCCCATGTAGAAGATCAGACCGATTTCGATCGCTGCCGAGAAGATGGACAACAGCGTCGCCCAGCCGAACATCTTCTTGAAGGGCTGCGCGTAGTCCCACAAGAACGGCCACAGCTTGCGCGGCGGCGTATCGTTCTCATCGTACTCCACATAGGGGTCGACGAGGTTTTCAAAGAAGCGGAACATCGGAATGCGCTTTCGCGGCGGTATGATCGGAGGCGTGGAGCAACGGGCTGTGTGACCGCTACCAAGGCGGACATAGCGCGCTCCCCTTACAGGAAAACCGGCACAATCGGAACCCGGTCTCTATTCTGGCGGGAGCGCCAACAGCGTCGCGCGCGACGCGTTGAAGCCAGAGCTGATCCATGCGGCCTCGAGCTGCGCCAGCCGCGCGCCCAGAGCGGCGCCCTGATAGTCCGGCATCAGATCCTGTGGGCGGATCGGAAAGGTCGCGGCGGCGCCTTGTTCGGCCGCCTCGACGTCGGCCGCGGCCATCGGAGTACCGAACAGGGCGGCGCGAAGTGCGAGTGCGGCGCATGCGTCTTCCGTACCCATCCGCCAGCCGAGCTCGCGTGCGCTCTGCGCGCTGGTCGCGGCGGTGCGCAAGATGGCCCACCGCCGGGCCTCGCTCCGCGACAGGCGGAGCCGTTCTGGTGTGTCCTCAGCGCCAAGCGCGGCAAGCCGAAGCAGGGCGTCTGCGTCGGGGTGCAGGTGAATCAGGCGCAGTGTGGCGTCGGGGTCGGCGCCAGGTAGCGCCTGGGCCAGCACACCAGATTGCGCCATCGCACCGATGGCTGCTGACGGATCCGGCGCCGCGAGCAACTTCTTCACCTCGGAGCCGATCCGCTCGGCCGAGATCTGTGCGAGGCCGGCAGCCCCGGCGGCACAGGCCGCGAGGGCGTCCGCGTCCATCCCGCCTTCCGGATCGGCGTACCAGGCATGGAACCGGAAGAACCGGAGGATGCGCAGGTAATCCTCGTGCACGCGCGCCTCGGGCGATCCGACAAACCGCAGCCGCCGAGCCCCGAGATCCGCGAGCCCCTCCCCGATCGGATCGAGCACATCGCCGCGCGTGTCGCAGTAGAGCGCATTCATCGTGAAGTCGCGCCGCCGGGCATCTTCTTGAACGTCTGTCGAAAACCGCACGGTGGCGTGCCGCCCGTCCGTCTCGACGTCGGCGCGGAAGGTCGTGACCTCGATCGGCGTGCCGTCATGCACGAGGGTGATGGTGCCGTGATCGATCCCGGTCGGGACGGCCTTGATGCCCGACGCCTCGGCTCTTTGCAGGACTTCTTCTGGCAGTGCGTCTGTCGCGAGATCCAGATCCGTCACGGGCGCCCGGAGAAGCGCGTTGCGCACACAACCGCCGACGAAAAGCGCCGCGTAGCCGCCTTTTTCAAGGGCATCGGTGGCGGAGCGCGCGGCGGGGCTTTGCAGCCAATCCGCGTCGATCCGGGTCATGCCGGCAGCCGGTCCGCCAGCGCCCGCAGCATCCGCGCGGTCGCGCCCCAGATATAGTAGGGGCCGTAGGGCACCGTGTAGTAGCTGCGCCACGTCCCGCGCCAACGCCGCCGTTCGATGGTGAAGTTCGCCGGGTCCGCAATGTGGGCGAACGGGACAGTGAAGGCCTCGGCCACCTCTCCCACTTCCAGTCGCGGGGTAAAGGGCGGCGCGATGGCCAGCACCGGGGTTACCGTGAAGCCTGTCACCGTCTCGTGCGGCGGCAGCGTACCCACCACGTCGACGCTTTCGGGCGGAAGGCCCACTTCCTCATGGGCCTCCCGCAGCGCGGCGGCGGTGGCATCGACATCGGCCGCATCGAGCTTGCCACCCGGGAAGGCAACCTGCCCGGGATGGTGCTTGAGCCGTGGCGAGCGCTTCGTGAGCAGCAGCTCTGGCCCGCCTGGCGCATGGATCACCGCAACGAGAACGGCCGCGGCGCGCAGCTTGCGGCCTTCGGGCAGCACCACGTCCGGGTTCAGATCGAAATCCGAGGACGCGGCGCCCGCGGCAGCGCCAGCCGCCGCCAACCTGTCACGCAGGTCGAGGCTCACGGCGGCTGGCGCTCCGGCGGTCATTCCTCTTCGTCCGGGACGGCGCGCGTCGCCTCGAACCCGAGCGTTGCCGGGTCGAAGTCGTAATGCGCGCCGCAGAACTGGCAATCCGCGGTGACGCGCCCGTCCTCCGTTGTCATGGTCGCAATGTCCTTGGCCGAATAGATCGACAGGGACTGCCGCACCTTCGACGGCGAACAGGAGCAGCCGAATTGCACCGGCTGCGCGCCAAAGACGCGTGGCGCTTCCTCGTGAAACAGCCGGACGAGGAGGTCCGTCGGTTGCACATCCGGACCGATCAGCTCCAGATCCTCGACCGTATCGAGCAGCAGGTTCACGCGGTCCCAGTTCTCGCCCGCGTCTCCGGCCACGATATCCGCCGCGCGGAGCAATCCGCCATCGCCCGAGCCGCCCTCGCGCGCGACATGCTCACCGGCCTCCGGCATGTGCTGGATCATGATCCCGCCAGCACGCCAATGGGCGGCCTGCCCGGGCCGCTGCGCGCGCCCGCAGGTGAGCGCAAAGCGCGTCGGCAATTGCTCGGATTGCGCGAAGTACGTCTGGGCACAGCCCGCAAGCGAGCCGCCGTCGATCGGCGTGATCCCCTGGTAGGGTGCCATGCCGCTGCCCTGATCGATCAGGATCGCGAAATAGCCCTTGCCGATAAGGTCAAAGGGCTTGCCGTCGGTGATGCGGTCGGCATCGTAGCTGGCATAGGCCCGAAGGCGCGCGGGCTGGCCGTCGTCCGTCGGGCCGTAGTAATCCGTTGCGATCAGGCGCGCCGGGCCGTTGCCCCGCACCTGCAGGGAGAGCTTCCACCGCAACTTGATCGTCTGCCCGATCAACGCGGTGAGCAACGCCATCTCTGCGACAAGCGCCTCGATTGCCGGAGGGTAGTCGTGCTGCTCCAGCACATGCTCCAGCACACCGTCGAGACGGGCGATGCGGCCACGTATGTCCGCATTGTCGAGTTGAAAGGGCAGGACGGTATCGTCCCACGCGATTTGCGAGCCGATGTTCATGGGGTTTCCTTGGGAGCCGGCGGTTGGCATACCGCGTCCATGTAGGGGGGGCAACGCCGTGCGCAAACCCCTGGGGTCTGAATGCAGCCGTATGCCCCCCCTCGGCAAGCTGAGAAAGGGAGACGTCGGGCGCATGATCAGACGGGTGGGAGAACGTGTGGAACATGGACGCCGGTATACCGCGCGACCGGGGGCTTATGCGATTGTCCGGCACGGCGAGTCGGTGCTTCTGACGCACCAGATGGAGCCCGAGCCCGAGTTTCAGCTGCCCGGCGGCGGAATCGATCCCGGCGAGCAACCGATTGCGGCGCTGCATCGCGAAGTCCTGGAGGAAACGGGGTGGCGCATGCGGGTGGAGCGGCGCCTGGGCGCCTTTCGGCGCTATACGTTCATGCCGGAATATGACCTTTGGGCCGAAAAGATCTGCACGATCTATCTTTGCCACGCGGTGCGCCGTCACGGCCCACCGCGTGAGCCGGGCCACAGCGCGCATGTTGTTCCCCTGTCGCTGGCGCGTGAGATCGTAGGGAATGCGGGCGATCGCTTGTTCCTCGAGACCATGGTGGACTGAGCCCCGGTCTATTGGTGCCGGAGAGGCGCGATCTCGGTGCCGCATTGGGATTGGCAAAACTAAGGGCCTCGCTCCTGCGTGCGTAGGTCCGTATGGAGCAGCCCAACCGCGCCGCCCTCGATGGGCTCATCGATGGGGTATGAGCCGTTCGACCAAGCCAGATCCGGATTGCTCGTTGGAGCCGGTCGGAGGGCGCGCTGCGCGATGTTGTCCGCGTCAGCGTGAGCTGGCGCTATGGTGATCGGTCGAACGCCCTCAGCGGTTGATCTTGTGCTCGTAGAGCGAAGCGGAGATGTCATCGCCAAATTCGACACCCTCGGCATAGGTCGCGAGATCCCAGGTGAGTGCTTCGAGAAACGGTGGTCCGATCAGGGATCCGTTGCGCGCGACAAGGCGGCGAAGACCGTCCTCCTCGAGCATGTCGCCCGAGGCGTTCTCGCATTCCGTGATGCCGTCGGAGACCAGCAAGAGCCTGTCTCCCACACCGAGCGTGAAGGACACGTCCTCGAAGTCCGCGCCTTCGATCAGCCCGATCGGGACACCGCCGGTGCCCACTTCCTCGATCTGGCCATCGGCGCGCAGGATCACCGGATGGGGATGGCCGGCCTGAACGAGCTGCGTCTCACCGGTTTCGAGGTTGATATCGGCGAAGGCCATCGTGAAGTACGTGTCGGTCGCCATCTCTGCGAGCGAAAGCCGGTTGAGCCGCCGCGCGACCTCTGCCGGCGGCAGAACGCGCGCCGATCCGTCGCTTTGGGCTTCGAGCGCGACATTTCTTTCGGGCGTGGCAGACATCAGGTAGCCGGACAAGCGTGCCGTCATGAGGGCGGAGGCTACGCCGTGGCCAGAAACGTCGATCGCGAAGGCAACGAGGCGGTCCTCGCCAACCGGGACAAAACCGACAAGGTCGCCCCCGACATGCCCGGACGGACGAAGGAGCAAGGACACCTGACTGTCGCCGAACGCACGATAGCGCTCCTTGACCAGCGATTGCTGGAGTTTGCGCGCCTCACTCAGATCGTTGTCGAGCGATTCGTAGAGCGTGCGAAGCTCTTCGAGCGCGTCCGAGAGCAGGCCGTTCTTCTTGACCAGCTCCTTTTCCATGCGCAGCACGCGCGTGCCAGCCGCCAGGCGCGAGCGCAGTTCATCGCCCTGCACCGGCTTGGTGAGGAAGTCGTCCGCCCCCGCGTCAAAGCCCAGCGCGACTTCGCCACGATCCGATTTGGATGTCAGGAGCAAGAAATATCCATAGCTGTCGCGCTGCATTTGCCGGAACTCGCGACAGAATTCGATGCCCGTCATCCCCGGCATCATCCAGTCGCTCACAACCATGTCTGGCTGTTCCTCGGCGCAAAGCTTCAACGCTTCTTCGCCCGAATCCGCTTCGCGCACCTCGTAGCCGAGGCCGCGCAGCTGGGCAGAGAGGATGCGGCGCTGCATACGGCTGTCATCGACTACGAGGACGGAATGCACGTCGGCCGGCGCGCTCTCAATGAGAGCGTCGGGGTCGCTAGCCTCGGCAGAGAGCGTCGTGGACGCCGCGGAATCGGAAGACATGGAAGGAAAGCCCGTTCTGTACTGCGTCGAACCTAGACCTGCGCCGTTAATTCCGGGTGAACCGGTGCGGCCAATTTCGAGCGACCCGATCTCAACGCGATGTTAAGGCGGGGTTGCTACCGAGATCCTCGATCGCAGGGCGAGCGCAGGGATAGCGAAATGAGTGACGAGCAATCAGAGCTTATCGAGTGGCCGCGTGTTTGGGAGCTGCGCGACGAGATTGGCGAGCAAGAGTTCGGCGAAGTTGTCAGCCTGTTTCTGGAGGAGACTGAAACGATGGTCGATGCCCTCGTCTCAGCCAAGCCGGATGCCTTGGAGGGTGAGCTCCATGCCCTCAAAGGCGCCGCGCTGAACCTCGGGTTCTCCGAGCTGGCTCAACTCTGCGCGACTGGGGAGCAGCTGGCCAAGCAGGGTCGGGCGGAAGACGTCGCCTTGTCCCCTGTCCTGTCGTGCTTCTTTGAGTCGCGCGAACGCTTTACGGATCGCGTGGGGGGGTAAGGCTTGTGTCGAAGGAGCGAAGCTTGCGGCATGTTTGCGGGTCGCAGGCCTTTCGCAACGGCGCGAATGCTTCTGTTTCTGGCCCAACCCGCCTTCTTGTCCGCCAGGTTCGGTGCAGAGCGGCTCCGTCAGCGCACATGCGGGCTCAGCGTGATGCGTGCTTGCCGTTCTCGAAGCGATCCCCAATGACACACAGATCAATCGGGTGAGCATCATGTGTTCACGAGTGACAGGCCTAGGGAGGCTGCGAAAGCTACAGGATGAACTCGCCAATCAGCTCATCCGAGGTGATATCGGAAAAGACGAAACCCTTTTCTGCGAGGCGAGCGAACAGGGCATCGAAGTTCTCGGCCTGCGCGGTCTCGATGCCGATCAGGACCGAGCCGAAGTTGCGCGCCGACTTCTTGAGATACTCGAAACGGGCAATGTCATCGTCCGGGCCAAGCTGCTCGAGGAAGTCACGGAGCGCTCCGGGCCGCTGAGGCAGGCGCAGGATCAGGTACTTCTTGCGGCCAGTGTAGCGCTGAGAGCGCTCCTTGACCTCGGGCAAGCGCTCGAAATCGAAATTGCCGCCCGACGTGACACAGACGACGCGTTTGCCCCGGATCTCGTCTGCCAACTCGGGCAGCACATCCAGAGAGAGGGCGCCGGCGGGTTCGAGCACGATCCCCTCGATGTTGAGCATTTCGAGGATGGTGCCGCAGACCCGATTTTCCGGGGCGCTGAGCACATGCGCCGGATCGATCCGCGAGAGGCGCGCAAAGGTGTGGCTGCCGACGCGCGCGACCGCGGCGCCATCGACAAAGGTGTCGACTTTGGGCAGCGTCGCGGGTGCACCGGTCTGGAGCGCCGCTGCAAGCGAACGCCCGCCCTCCGGCTCGACGTAACGGAGCGAAACACCGGGTGCTTCTGATGCGAGGTAGCCGGTAATCCCGGCTGAAAGGCCGCCTCCCCCCACCGCCAGAACTACCATGTCCGGAGCCGGGCCCTGCGCGAGCATCTCAACGGCGACGGAGGCCTGCCCCTCGATCACGTCCGGATCGTCGAACGGCGACAGGAAATGCCCGCCCGCTTCGGCGCACCAAGCCTTTGCCTCGGCCAACGTGTCGTCGACATAGTCGCCCGTCAGCCGGATCTCGACATTGCCACCGCCGAATGTCCGCGTCTTCATGATCTTCTGCTCGGGCGTCGTCACCGGCATGAAAATCACGCCTTTCACCCCAAAATGGCGGCAGACAAAGGCGACCCCCTGGGCATGGTTCCCCGCTGACGCGGCGACAAACAGGGCGCGGTCGGGGGCCAGCCGAAGGACCTTGCCCATTGCGTTGAACGCGCCGCGCAGCTTGTAGGATCGCACGGGGCTGAGGTCTTCGCGCTTGAGCCAGATGTCCGCCCCGTAGCGATCGGAGAGGAAAACATTGCGCTGCAGCGGTGTCGGCGGGAAGAGTTGGCGCAAACGTGCCTCCGCCGCGCGGGCGGCCTGAATGAAGGCGGCATCGGCCGGGATTGCGGGCAGGGGCGCGGCGGGCTGGGACATGGCCCGTTGTGTGGGGTAAGCTGACGACGAAGACAACCCGCGCCCTGTGGCGCGTTCCCCCACCGGAAAGACCCGCATGCCCCCAATGACAACGCCCAGAGCCGCGGCGATCGGCCGGTCGCTGCGCCTCTACCACGGCGATCCGGAGCGTCTGGACCGGATGGCGGCCTTCTATTCCGGTTTCGTGCCGCAGGGCGGGCTCGCCTTCGACATCGGCGCGCATGTCGGCGATCGCACCCGCGCCTTCCGGCGGCTGGGTGCGCGTGTCGTGGCGGTGGAGCCGCAGCCGGATGTCTATCGTGCGCTCAGGCTCGTCCATGGGCGCGATGCCGGGGTCGCGCTGGAGCAGACGGCCCTTGGAGACGAAGTCGGCGAGATGCGGTTGCAGGTCAACCTTGCCAACCCGACGGTGTCGACCCTCTCGCAGGCCTTTGTTGCGGCGGCGAAGGGGGCGCCGGGATGGGAGGGGCAGGAATGGTCTGGCGAGATCGACGTGCCGGTGACCACGCTCGACGCCCTCATTGCCCGCCACGGTGTACCGAACTTCACGAAGATCGATGTTGAAGGGTTTGAGCATGTCGTCCTTGCCGGGCTCAGCCGGCCGCTGCCCGCGCTGTCGTTCGAGGTGACGACGATCCATCGCCAGGTCGGCCTCGACACGGTGGACAGGCTTGCGGCGCTGGGCACCTACGCGTTTGCGATGTCGCTCGGTGAGAGCTTTGCCCTCGACACCGGGTGGATTCCCGCACTGCAGATGCGCGCGCACCTCGCCGCACTGCCCCATGCCGCGAATTCCGGCGACATCTACGCACGGCGCGACAGCTGAGGCGCATCTTGTCCCTGCCTTGTGCGCGCGGTAGACGGCGCCGGACGCCTGTCCCCAACCCATGACAGCCCCCGAGGGAGCCTTCCGATGTCTGACGCGCCCAAGAAAGTCGTGCTTGCCTATTCCGGCGGCCTCGACACCTCGATCATCCTGAAGTGGCTCGAAGTCGAGTTCGGCTGCGAGGTGGTGACCTTTACCGCTGATCTCGGGCAGGGCGAGGAGCTTGAGCCGGCGCGCAAGAAGGCAGAGATGCTGGGCGTCAAGGAGATCTATATCGAGGATTTGCGCGAGGAATTCGTGCGCGATTACGTGTTCCCGATGTTCCGGGCCAACGCGCTCTACGAAGGGCTCTACATGCTGGGCACCTCGATCGCCCGGCCGCTGATCTCGAAGCGGCTGGTGGAGATCGCGGCCGAGACCGGGGCCGACGCTGTCAGCCACGGGGCGACGGGCAAGGGCAATGACCAGGTGCGGTTCGAGTTGGCCGCCTATGCGCTCAACCCCGAGATCAAGGTGGTGGCGCCGTGGCGCGAGTGGTCGCTCACCTCGCGCACAAAGCTCATCGAGTTCGCCGAGGCGCACCAGATCCCGATTGCCAAGAACAAGCGCGGGGAGGCGCCGTTCTCTGTCGATGCGAACCTGCTGCACACCTCGTCAGAGGGCGTCGTGCTCGAGGATCCCGCCGTGGAGGCACCGGACTACGTGTACCAGCGCACCGTCGCGCCGGAGGATGCACCCGACACGGCGCAATACGTCGAGATCGAGTTCGAGCGTGGCGATGCCGTGTCGGTCGATGGCGAACGGCTCTCGCCGGCGGCGCTGCTGACAAAGCTCAACGAGCTTGGGGGCGCGCATGGGATCGGGCGGCTCGATCTCGTCGAGGGGCGCTACGTTGGCATGAAATCCCGCGGTATCTACGAGACGCCGGGAGGCACGATCCTCATGGCGGCGCACCGTGGCATCGAGCAGATCACGCTCGACAAGGGCGCAATGCACCTCAAGGACGAGCTGATGCCGCGCTATGCCGAGCTGATCTACAACGGCTACTGGTTTACGCCGGAGCGCGAGATGCTGCAGGCCGCGATTGACCACAGCCAGGCGCATGTGACCGGGACGACCCGGCTGAAGCTCTACAAGGGCAGCGTCGAGGTTGTGGGCCGCTGGTCCGAGCACTCGCTCTATTCGATGGACCACGTGACCTTCGAGGATGATGCAGGTGCCTATGACCAGTCCGACGCGGCCGGGTTCATCCAGCTCAACGCGCTGCGGCTGAAGCTGATGGCGACGCGCAACCGACGCGTCGGCGGCTGACCCGCCACCTTCGCCGCGATCCTGCGACCGGCGCTTCACCCACCCAAGCGCAACACCTTCCCCAAAACGAAAAACGCCCCGCTCTTTTTGGCGGGGCGTTCCTGGTTTCCGAGGGGCGCCGGGGAGGCGTCGCGGGTTTTCCTACCCGGCCAGCGCCTTCGAGATCGTGCCGAGCTTTTCCTTCGCAGCGCTGGCGACATTGACGTTGGCGAAGCCATTGTTGGTGTCGACGTCATTGAAGAAATCGCTGTTGAGCGTGTTCTGGTACTCCGCGATCTTGGCTTGCGCGTCGCGCTTCAGTGCAGAACGGGCATCGCCCTCCGGCGTCACGGTGATCTGTTCCAGAATGTCCTCAAGCTGCGTGTCGAAGGCATTGAGACGCTCCGAGAGGGACGTGACCTGGGATACGATCTGGGCAAGATCCGGGTTGCCACCACAGACAGCCGAGATCGCGCCCTCGAGCTTCTTCATCTCCGACATCATCGTGCGGCGCGTGTCGATCCACTCGATGCGCGACCGCTGGAAGGCGACGACGTTCGTCGGGATGTCTTCGGTGCCCGGTGCGCCGCGTGCTGCTATCGCGGTCCGCAGCAATGGCTCCAAACGGTCGGCGATCTTCGTGGCTGAGGCGTAGTCGCCGCCGTCGGCCTTCTCGGTCGCCATCGCCCAGGCCGCGGAGAACTTGCTGGCGTCGGGCGGGTTGGTCTTCATCGCGTTGGTGTAGAGCTCTTCCATGACGGACTTGCGGCTCGCCCAGGCGGCAGCCTCCGGGCCGCCGGGCCCGGCCTCTTGCTCGGCGGTTTCGGCCACCGCCTCGAGGTTGGGGCGCAGGCGTTCCACGATCTTCATTGCCGTGGCGTAGTCTTCTGCCTCGGCTTTCTCCGTCGCCATCGCCCATGCAGCTTCAAGTTGAGTCCGATTCGGCGGATTCGTCTTCATTGCAGCGTCGTAGAGCTTGGCGATCTCGTCGGCGATCCGAATCCACTGCGCCTCCATAGGATCGGGCGCCGCTTCCTCGGAAGTGTCGGCCGTCGCCTGCAGGGTCGGCAGGATCCGCGCGACGATCTTGGTGGCAGTCTCGAAGTCCTGCGCCTCGGCCTTTTCCAACGCCGTGACCCACGCGGCCTCGAGCTGCGTGCGGTTGGGCGGGTTGGTCCCCATCGCGGCGACGTAGATCGGATCGACCTTTGCGACGAGCGCCCGCCACTTCTTGGCGGCGGCTGCATTCTCGTCTTCCTCGGGACCCGGTGCTGCGCCCGTGGCTTCGAGTTCCTCTTCGTCCTCATCGCCGGAGGATTCGATCTCTTCGCCGTAGCGATCGAGGATCGCCACCTTGAAGGGCATGCCGTTCTCCTTAAGGAACAGCTTCATATGCCGCGCCATGGCGGTGGGCGGATCTTCCTCGCAGCCCAGCTTGAGGATCTTGCCCTTTACCGAGCACGTCCCAAAGGCCAACTTCGCCGTTTCGCCAGCCTTCTTGGCGAGGCGCGCGAGGATGCCAAAATCCTTCTTGCGGTGCATGTAGAAGATCGTGCCTTCGGGCTTCTTGCCCATGCAGACCGCGAAGTTCACATCGCGCTTGCGCGCAACCTGAATGAGCGATTGCAATTCAGCGAGTTCGTCTTCGTCCATCGGCATTTGAAATCTCCATCGACTGTTCACAGCGGCGCAAACACGCACCACACACCACGCGTAATGTTAAGGCTAAGGCGCCCCGGCTGTCGATCCTCTAGTTTCCATGGCGTTTGGCAGGCCATGAAAGCACTGAACAAATACCTCCCGGACTAGGACAACTTTGCATCTCTTGAGCGCTGGCGTTTTGAAATTTCTGTGATAACTTCCCGCCCACAGGGAAGTGCCGCTACGGCAAAGCGCGGTTCAACACCGCCGGGGATAGCGATGGATTTGGATGCTCTGCTCCAGAGTCACGGTGAGGAATCGCCGAGTGGCGAGGATTTGGAATACGACGCGGTTTTCACCGAGATGGAGATTGCCGCACAACCTGGCGAGGAGCGTCAGGAGGGCGATGTCATCCACGCCGGGGAGGACCCGGACTACAAGGAGGTCGTCGCCAAGGCGACGGAGGTGCTGCAGCGCAGCCATGACTTGCGCGCTGCCGTTTTCCTTGCCGAGGCTCAGCTCAAACTGAAGGGGCTGCCGGAATTCGCCAAGTGCACCACCTATATCCGGCGTTGCCTCGAGGAGCACTGGGAGACATGCCACCCGCAGCTCGACGAAGAAGATGACAACGATCCCACGATGCGGATCAATGCTGTCTTCGCGCTCGCGGACGCCTCTCGCACAATTCGCAATCTGCGCGCCGCCCCGCTGACGCAGAGCCGCATGTTCGGGGCGTTCTCCCTGCGCGATTTCGACCTCGCGGACGGGAACGTCCAGCCGGTGAACCCCGAAGAGCAGATCCCCGACAAGAGCGCCATCTTCGCCGCTTTCGAGGATACGGACGACGAAATCCTGGCCGCGAACCTTGAGGGCGCCGAGACCGCCCTCGCGGACGTGGATGCCATGAACGAGGTGTTCAGCAATCAGACCCCTGGGCAGGGGCCGGATCTCGAACAGCTCGGGCGCATCCTGAAGCTTCTTGTTGCGCGGCTGCGCGAGGGGAAGGGCGAAGAGCCCGTCGAGGAAGCCGATGCAGAGGGTGAGGAGGGCGATGCGGTCGCTGCCATGGCTCAGCGTGGCGGCGGTGGTGGCGGCAATATCAACTCGCCCCAGGATGTGACCGCGGCGCTTGAGCGGATCATCCTCTACTACGAACGACACGAGCCTTCGAGCCCTGTACCCTTCCTGCTGCAGAGGGCGAAAAAGCTTGTAAACGCAGACTTCATGACGATCATACTCGACATGGCGCCGAACGCGGGCTCACACGTCAAGATGATCGGTGGAATCGAGGAAGAACAATACTAGCAGGTCAGGTCGGGCGTGAGTGGGCGTCCGGTAGCCTCATCGGCCCAGTGCGAAGGAGCATTGTCAGATGTCTGGAAGTTCCCAGAAATTTATTGCGCGCAACCGCGCGCCGCGCGTCCAGATCGAGTACGATGTGGAGCTATATGGTGCCGAGAAGAAGGTGCAGCTGCCCTTCGTCATGGGGGTCTTTGCCGACCTCGCCGGCAAGTCCGAGGTGGAGCAGCCGGCCATCGCCGACCGCAAGTTTCTCGAGATCGACGTCGACAACTTCGACGAGCGCATGAAGTCGATGGCGCCGCGCGCCGCATTCACCGTGCCCAACACGCTCACGGGCGAGGGCAATGTGGCGGTCGACATCACGTTTGAGTCGATGAACGACTTCAGCCCGGCGGCCATCGCCGAGAAGGTCGAGCCGCTCAAGAAGCTGCTCGATGCACGCACGCAGCTGTCGAACCTGATGACCTACATGGACGGCAAGAGCGGCGCCGAAGAGCTGATCGGCAAGATCATGCAGGATCCGGCGTTGCTGAAGACCCTGGCGGCGCAGCCTGCGCCACAATCCGATGACGCTGAAACCAAAGACGCGGAGTAACCCATGGCAGAACTCGAAACGGAAGCCTCCGGCGCCGCCGGTGAAACGGTTTTTGGATCCTCTGATTTCGAAGATCTCCTGAAGAAGGAGTTTCGTCCGAAGTCCGATCAGGCCAAATCGGCCGTTGAGCAAGCCGTCAAGACCCTGGCCGAGCAGGCGCTCGCCAATACCGATCTGGTGTCGGATGACGCGCTGCGCTCGATCGAAGGCATTATCGCCGAGATCGACAAGAAGCTCACCGAGCAAGTCAACACGATCCTTCACCATAAGGATTTCCAGCAACTCGAAAGCGCGTGGCGCGGTCTGCACTACCTGGTGAACAACACCGAGACCGACGAGATGCTGAAGATCCGGGTGATGGCGATCACCAAGAAGGATCTGCACAAGAACCTGCGCAAGTTCAAAGGAACCGCGTGGGATCAGTCTCCGATCTTCAAGAAGGTCTACGAGGAAGAATTCGGCCAGTTTGGTGGCGAGCCCTACGGCACGCTCGTGGCGGATTACCACTTCGATCACTCGCCGCCCGACGTCGAGCTTCTGGGTGAACTGGCCAAGATCTCGGCCGCCTCGCACTCGCCGCTCATCACCGGTGCCGCGCCGACGCTGTTCCAGATGGACAGCTGGGGCGAGCTTGCGAACCCGCGTGACCTGACGAAGATCTTCCAGACGCCGGAATACGCTTCTTGGCGGTCCCTGCGCGAGAGCGACGACAGCAAGTATGTCGGCCTCGCCATGCCCCGCTTCCTGGGGCGCCTGCCTTACGGTTCCAAGACGGACCCCGTCGAGGAGTTCGCCTTTGAGGAGGACACCGAGGGCGCGAACAGCGACAAGTACAGCTGGGTGAACGCTGCCTACGGCATGGCAGTGAACATCAATCGCTCGTTCAAAGAGTATGGCTGGTGCAGCCGCATCCGTGGCGTCGAATCAGGCGGCGCGGTGGAGAACCTTCCGTCGCATACTTTCCCCACCGACGATGGCGGTGTGGACCAAAAGTGCCCCACCGAGATCGCAATCTCGGACCGGCGCGAGGCGGAACTCGCTAAGAATGGCATGATGCCTCTCATCCATAGGAAGAATTCGGACGTCGCAGCGTTCATCGGGGCGCAATCCCTGCATAAACCTGCGGAGTATACGGACCCTGACGCCACCGCGAACGCCAACCTGGCCGCGCGTCTGCCGTACCTCTACGCCACGTGCCGGTTCGCCCACTATCTGAAGTGCATCGTGCGCGACAAGGTGGGCTCCTATAAGAGCCGCGCAGACATGCAGAATTGGCTTCAGGAGTGGATTTCCGAGTATGTCGACCTGAACTCGGAGACCTCGCCGGAAGACGTGAAGGCACGCCGTCCGTTGGCATCAGCGGAAGTTGTAGTCGAGGAAGATGAGAGTAACCCTGGGTACTATAGGTCCAAGTTCTTCCTCAGACCCCACTATCAACTCGAAGGCTTGTCTGTATCTTTACGTCTAGTCTCGAAGCTTCCAAGCGAGAAGGGTTGACCCACCCCACCGCCCCCAAACTCACCATCCACACATCGAGACGATGAAAGGAAACTGACCAATGTTTGACGCATTTGGATACTTCAAGGATCAGAGCGACGTTAAGGGCGAGACAACCGATGAGGTGATGTCCGCCAACGGTGCCTTCGAAATTCTCAGCTTCGAGATCGGCGTTGAGACTAACGTGAACATCGGCTCGATTTCGGGCGGCGCTGCCGCCGGTAAGGCCTCGTTCAAGGACCTGAACTTCACCAAGAAGACCGACACCGCGTCCTGCGCGATGTTCAACAAGCTCGCCGTGGGTGAGCACTTCGGCGAGCTGATCATCGACCTGCGCCGTCAGGTTGGTCAGTCTGCAGGTGGCGGCAAGTCCGGCCTGACGTTCCTCAAGTTCCAGTTCAAGCTGGTCATGCTTCAGGACATCAGCTGGTCCGGCTCCGATGGCGATGACATCTGTGAAGAGACGGTCGTTGCGCAGTACGGCGCCATGATGGTCGAGTATATCCCGCAGAAGCAGGACGGCTCGCCGAACACCGGTGCCAAGAAGTCGGCAGAGTGGAGCCGCGTCAAGAACTCGGCGACCTACGCCGTCTAATCCGCAACCCGCTGTCTTAGGGAAACTGATCCATGTTTGACGCATTTGGCTACTTCAAAGACCAGAGCGATGTAAAAGGTGAAACGACCGACGAAGTGATGTCGGCCAACGGTGCCTTCGAAATTCTCAGCTTCGAGATCGGCGTTGAGACCAACGTGAACATCGGCTCGATTTCGGGCGGCGCTGCCGCCGGTAAGGCCTCGTTCAAGGACCTGAACTTCACCAAGAAGACCGACACCGCGTCCTGCGCGATGTTCAACAAGCTCGCCGTGGGTGAGCACTTCTCCGAGCTGATCATCGACCTGCGCCGTCAGGTTGGTCAGTCTGCAGGTGGCGGAAAGTCCGGCCTGACGTTCCTCAAGTTCCAGTTCAAGCTGGTCATGCTTCAGGACATCAGCTGGTCCGGCTCCGACGGTGATGACATCTGTGAAGAGACGGTCGTTGCGCAGTACGGCGCCATGATGGTCGAGTATATCCCGCAGAAGCAGGACGGCTCGCCCAACACCTCTGCCAAGAAGTCGGCAGAGTGGAGCCGCGTCAAGAACTCGGCGACCTACGCCGTCTGATCGGCGTATCGCAGTTGCCCAGACAATCGGCCCGGCGGTCTTGCTTGCCAAGCTCGCCGGGCCGCATCCTTTGCCAGACAGGAGTTGGCGTTGCAGGCTGAAGAGCTTCTCAAATCCGGTGACCTCGACGGCGCACTCGCCGCCTTGCAGGAGACCATCCGCTCGAACGCCGCGAAGGCCGATCTTCGCGTTTTCCTGTTCCAGCTTCTTTGTATTCGTGGCGATTGGGACCGTGCCATCCGGCAGCTCAAGGTCTCCGCCGAGCTCGACCCCCTCGCTACCCCGATGGCGCAGACGTATCGCGAAGGGATTATCTGCGAGCTCTATCGCGAGAAGGTATTCTCCGGCGAAAAGGATCCCCTGATTTTCGGTGAGCCGCAGGAGTGGGTCGCCCTCATGGTCGAGGCGGTCAAATTGCAGGCCGCCGGGGAAGCCGAGAAGGCCGCCGAGGTCCGCAACCGCGCATTCGATGCGGCGCCGTCCACCTCCGGCGATGCCGACGGACAGCGCTTCGAATGGATCGCTGACGCCGACATGCGCCTTGGCCCGCTTCTCGAGGCCGTGGTCAACGGCAAGTACTTCTGGATCCCGTTCTCGACGATCCAGACCATCGAATTCGACGAGCCGGCAGACCTGCGTGACATGGTCTGGACACCGGCCACCCTGAAGGTCGCGACCGGGGGTGAGGTCGTCGCCCTGATCCCGACCCGCTATGCCGGCACAGCGGCGATGGGCGGCCCGCTCGAAAAACTCGCCCGTTCGACGGAGTGGCGCGATTTGGGGGCGGACACCTATGCCGGTCTCGGCCAGCGCCTGCTCGCGACCGACGCGGGCGATCTGGCGATCATGGACATCCGCAAGCTCACCCTCGATGTGCCCGATATGGCGCTCGACTTCTCTGGCGACGCGGACGACGCCGAAAGTGAGGCGGACAATGTCTGACAAGACGATCACGGAGAGGCTGCAACCGTCGCTCCTCGATCGCCTGACGGACGACGATCCTTCGGAGAAGAAGGAGCATCGCGAGAGCCGTGTGATCGACATGAAGCGCCTGCGCGAGATTATCCAGCGCGATCTTGGGTGGCTGCTCAACACCAGCGACAATGGCGGCCTGATCGACAAGGAGCGCTATCCGTACTCCTCCTCTTCGGTATTGAACTACGGTATTCGCGAAGTGGCAGGAGAGTATTCCAGCGTCGAGCGCGCCGAACTGATCCGCAAGTCGATCATGAAGGCGATCCAGGATTACGAGCCCCGGATCCACCCCGGCTCGATCGACGTCGAACTGCGTGTCGGTCAGGAATCGCGTCAGACGATCGTCACCTACGACATCCGGGTCGACATGTGGGCCCAACCCATGCCGCTGGAGCTCTACCTGCGCTCCGAAGTCGATGTGACGACGGGACAGCTCGACCTCCAGCGCGTGCATTGAGGGCGCGATGGATACCCGACTTCTGAAACACTACGAAGGCGAGCTGGCGTTCCTGCGCGAGATGGGCGCCGAGTTCGCCGAGGCCTATCCCAAGGTTGCCTCGCGTTTGGGCATGGACGGCGTCGAGGTGATCGACCCCTATGTCGAACGGATGCTTGAGGGCGTGGCGTTCCTGTCAGCCCGTGTGCAGCTTGAGCTTGAGCTGCAGTACCCGGCACTGACGAGCCACCTCCTGGAGATCGTCTACCCGCATTACCTGGCGCCGACGCCGTCAATGATGATCGTGCAGTTCGAGCCCGATTCCAAAGGCGGCGGCGGTGACAGCGGTCACCCGATCCCGAAATACACCGAACTGCACAGTCGCCTTGGCGACGACGACACGACCCCCTGCGTGTTTCGGACTGCCCACGACCTGACGCTCTGGGGTGTGGAGGTCACCGAGGCGGAGTATCTGGACGGCCGCGGCGAACTCGTGGCGGCCGGTGCGCCGCGCGAGATCAGTGCCCGGGCGGGTCTGCGCCTGCGGCTGCACCGCTCCGGTGGGTTGCCGATCTCGGAGCTTGAGCTTGAGACGCTGACGATCTTCCTGAGTGGGACCGAAGGCAAGAACTGGCGCCTGCACGAGCTTTTGTGCTCGCAGGTGACGGGGGTGCTGGCGCGCTCGACGGATCGGCGCGACGACTGGATCATGGAGCTTCCCGATGGGGACGTTGTTCCCCGAGGGTTCGGCCCCGAGGACGCGCTTCTACCGGTGCCCGACCGGTCGTTCGACGGCTACCGGCTCCTGCAGGAATACTTCGCCATGCCGGAGCGGTTCCATTTTGTGGATCTGACCGGGCTGGGCCTTGCCCTGAGCCGCGCCAAGGCGGCAGACGTAGACATCTACATCCTGCTCGAAGAGGGGATGCCGGATGTTGAGGCGGGGGTTACGCCTGCTGCGTTCAGCCTGAACGCGACCCCGGCGATCAATCTCTTCCCCAAGCGTTCTGACCGCGTCTTCGTGACCACCGCAGATATCGAGCACCATGTCGTCATCGACCGGACGGCGCCGCTCGATTACGAGGTCTACGCGGTCCAGAAGGTCACCGGGATCAGCGCCGAGGGCGAGGACGACGTCAACTTCCGGCCGTTCTATTCCGCCGACGACCTCACGGCCGCGGGCGAGACCCATGCCGCGTACTACACCCAACGGCGAAAAATGCGCGAGCGGGCCGAACGCGAGCGCCTGAAGGGCACGCGGACGTCCTACCTCGGCTCAGAGCTCTACCTGTCTCTCGTCGATCCGGATCAGGCACCGTTCGGTGAGAAGCTCGATCAGCTGGCCGTGGCCGCGATGGTTACGAATCGCGATCTGCCGTTGCTTCTTCCGACGGGCAAGCCGGATGTCTTCTATCTGCCCGAGGGCGCTCCGATCTCACACATCAACACGCCGGTTTCGCCGACGCGCCCGCGCCCGACGATGGCGCAGGGCGACACGGCGTGGCGTCTCATCAGCCACCTCAGCCTGAACTACCTCTCCCTGACCGACACCGATGGCGGGAAGGGGGCTGCGGCGCTGCGCGAACTTCTCGGGATCTATGCCCCGGTTGGCAGCCGCGTGCTGGAAAAGCAGCTTGAGGGCCTTGTCAGCGTCACGTCGCGCCCGATCGTGCGGCGCATGACGGATGAGGTCCTTTCGACCGCCGTCCGCGGCCTGGAGATCACGGTGACGCTGGACGAGAGCTTTTTCGAGGGGTCGAGCGTATTCCTCATGGGGGCGGTACTAGAGCGGTTTTTCTGTAAGTATGTTACTATCAACTCCTTCACGGAGACCGTCCTTGCCACCCAACAGCGCGGAGAAATAATGCGATGGCGCCCAGAGACGGGTCGGGGGAGGCTCATCTGAGCCATCTCGCGCGTCTGAGCGCGGATCCCGAGAAACACCACATCTTCCTCGCCCTCCGGGTGCTGGAATCGGCGTACAGGGATCAACCGCGGATCGGGAAGAGCCGTCGCCCGCGCGAGGATCCTATCCGCTACGGCCAGGAGGCGGAGCTGCAGTTTCCGCCGTCGTCGATCGCGGATTTCAAGCTGCCGGAAGGGGGTAAACCCGGTCGGCTGACGAACCGTTTCTTCGGGCTTTTCGGGCCGCAGGGCCCGCTTCCGCTGCACATGACGGAATACGCCCGCGCGCGTCTGCGCCATCATCGCGACCCGACGATGGTGGCCTTTGCGAACATGCTCACGCACCGCTTGATGACGCTGTTCTATCGGGCTTGGCTGTCCGGCCAGCCGGCGCCGAGTTTTGATCGTGGGGACGACGACTCGTTCGAGCGGAAGGTCGCGGCGCTGACCGGGACCTATGGCCTCGGCTACCTTCGGCGCGATGCCCTGAACGATGTGGCCAAGCGGCATTTCTCCGGGGTGTTGTCTCAGGGCCCAAAGAACGCCGAGGGCCTCGCCTTGATGGTCGCGGCGTTTTTCGGGACGCGGGTAAAGATCATCCCGTTCATCGGCACGTGGCTCGATCTCGAGCCCAATGACAGGTGGCAGCTCGGGGCCGTTGCGGGCCTCGGTCAGACAACCTCTGTCGGCGCGAAAGTCTGGTCGCGCAGTTCGAAATTCCGGATTCGAATCGGGCCCCTGAGCCTGCCGGAATACGAACGGCTGCTTCCGGGCGGCTCATCGCTGGCCCGCCTGAAAGCCATCGTACGTAACTATCTGGGGGATTACCTCGACTGGGATGTAAACCTTGTGCTGAAGCGCGAGGAAGTGCCGAAGGCCGTTCTTGGCAAGTCAACGCGCCTCGGGCAGACGAGTTGGATAGGCACGCTGGAAACAATGGAAGATGCGGATGATCTGTACCTGGATCCCAAGATCCAGGCAGACACCGCGCAGAACGAGAACAGGGACGAACCATGACCGAGATCAGCCGTGTCGCGCTCTTCGGAAAGCTTAACACCCTTGGCTACAAGGCCATCGAAGGCGCTACGGTCTTCTGCAAGATGCGGGGCAACCCGTATGTCGAGATCGTCCACTGGGTCCACCAGATCCTGAACAATCAAGACAGCGACCTGCACAAGATCATCCAGCATTTCGATCTCGATCCTGGCAAGATCGCCACCGAGATCACTGCCGCGCTCGATGCTCTGCCCCGCGGCGCGTCCTCGATCTCGGACCTCAGCCAGCATCTTGAGGATGCGATGGAGCGCGCGTGGGTTTGGGGCTCGCTGCTCTACTCGTCGAACCAGGTGCGCACCGGGCACATCCTGCTCGGCATGCTCGAAACGCCGAACCTCAAGACGATCCTGACGGGCATGTCGCCCACACTCGCCTCGATCAAGGCGGATGATCTGGCAGACGATTTCCACAACATCACCGATGGCTCGCCCGAGGATCACATGAAGCCGCAAGACGGCTCGGTGACCGGCGGCGGCGCCGAGCCGGGCGAAGCCTCCGGCGCGCGCGCGCCCGCCCAGATGGGCAAGGAAGAGGCGCTGGAGCAGTTCTGCACGGATCTCACCGAGCAGGCCCGCAATGGCGAGATCGACCCCATTGTCGGCCGCGACGAAGAGATCCGGCAAGTCGTCGACGTGTTAATGCGCCGCCGCCAGAACAACCCGATCCTCACCGGTGAGGCGGGCGTTGGCAAGACAGCCGTCGTCGAGGGCTTCGCGCTCCGGATCGCGCGGGGCGACGTACCGCCGGCGCTGAAGGATGTGCGCATCCTGACGCTCGATGTGGGCCTCTTGCAGGCTGGCGCGTCCATGAAGGGCGAGTTCGAGAACCGGCTCAAGCAGGTGATCGAAGAGGTGCAATCCTCCACCACGCCGATCGTGATGTTCGTCGACGAGACGCACACGCTGGTGGGTGCTGGCGGGGCCGCCGGCACGGGCGACGCGGCGAACCTGCTGAAGCCCGCTCTCGCGCGCGGCACGCTGCGCACCATCGGCGCCACGACGTGGGCCGAGTACAAGAAGCACATCGAGAAGGACCCGGCGCTGACCCGTCGTTTCCAGGTCGTTCAGGTGGACGAGCCGGGGATCACCAAAGCCATCCTGATGATGCGCGGCATCGCGACGATGCTCGAAAAGCATCACCGCGTGCAGGTGCTCGACGAGGGGATCGAAGCGGCCGTGACGCTCTCGGCCCGCTACATTCCCGCGCGGCAGCTGCCTGATAAATCCGTGTCACTGCTCGATACCGCATGCGCGCGTGTGGCCGTGAGCCAGCACGCCGTTCCTGCGGAAGTGGACGACAGCCGCCGCCGGATCGAAGCGCTCGGCACCGAGCTGGCCATCATCGGCCGTGACGAGAGCGCGGGCCTTGACGTGACAGACAGGCGTGAGGCGGTGACCGTCGCGCGCGACGCCGAGCAGGTGCGGCTCGACGAGCTGACTGGCCGCTGGGATGCAGAGAAGACCTGCGTCGAGGCGATCCTCGATCTGCGCGCCAAGCTGCGCGCGGGCGCCCAGCCCGTCGACGAGCCGCAGCCCGAGGGCGAAGAGGGCGCAGGCCCGCTCAGCGAAGACGAGCGCACCGCGCTGATGGACGAGCTGAAGGCAAAGAACGCCGAGCTGGTCGAGCTGCAGGGCGATAGCCCGCTGATCCTGCCCATTGTGGATCACCAGGCGGTTGCTTCGGTTGTCGGTGACTGGACGGGCATCCCCGTGGGTCGCATGGTCAAGGACGAGATCGAGACGGTGCTGGAGCTCGATACGCACCTCGCCAAGCGCGTGATCGGCCAGGACCACGCGATGAAGATGATCGCCAAGCGCATCCAGACCAGTCGCGCGGGCCTCGACAACCCCAACAAGCCGATCGGTGTCTTCATGCTCGCCGGTACGTCGGGCGTGGGTAAGACGGAAACGGCGCTCGCGCTGGCCGAAGTGCTCTACGGCGGTGAGCAGAACGTCATCACCATCAACATGTCCGAATACCAGGAGGCGCACACCGTCAGCTCGCTGAAGGGCGCTCCTCCGGGATATGTCGGCTACGGCGAGGGCGGCGTGCTCACCGAAGCGGTGCGGCGCAAGCCTTACTCCGTGGTGCTGCTCGACGAAGTCGAGAAGGCGCACCCGGATGTGCACGAGATCTTCTTTCAGGTCTTCGACAAGGGCGTGATGGAGGATGGCGAAGGCCGCACCATCGACTTCAAGAACACCCTGATCCTGCTGACGTCGAACGCCGGAACGGAGATGATCATGGACATGTGCGCCGACCCGGAGCTGATGCCGGATCCGGAGAGCCTCGCCAAATCGTTGCGCGAGCCGCTCCTGAAGATCTTCCCGCCCGCGCTTCTGGGCCGTCTCGTGACGATCCCGTACTATCCGCTGAGCCCGGAGATGCTGGGCAAGATCACCGTGCTGCAACTCAACCGTATCGTGAAGCGGGTGAGCGAGGCGCATGGCGTGCCGCTCGGCTACACCGACGACGTCGTCACCACGATTGTCGACCGGTGTCAGGAGCTCGAGAGCGGTGGCCGGATGATCGACGCGATCGTGACGAACACCATGCTGCCCGACATCTCGGCGGAGTTTCTGCGCCGCATGATGGCAGGCGAAGAGATCAAGAGTGTGAGCATCGACGTGAAGGACAACGACTTCGTGTACGCGTTCGGAGAGTAAGAGGTGCGCGCGCATGCAGCACCATTGGTGAAGGAGTAGGAAGATGGCTGCAGAAGGGAAGAAGCTCTTCAAGATCAGAATGGGAATCGATCCTTTGGGGGAGCTCAGGGGCGAAAAGGGTAGGGGCGTTCTTGCGATGATTCCCGGAGGATATCATCGCATCCTGGCGCCGATCCTGGTTCAGGAGTCACTCGAGCTGGATCCCCGCAAGTGGAAGCAGAAAGACCTTGAATACGAGGTCAACGGCATGGCCAAGCCATCGCTGCAGGTGTTCGCGGTGAAGCTTCAGCAGATGGAAAAGGCAGCGGAAGGGAAGCTTCCGCCTGCCGCGGGCAAGAAGCGGGACTGGGCCAGCGTCGGTAAATCAAAGGCGCCGATGGACAAGAAGATCGCCAAGGAAGCCGAGGACAAGATCAAGAAGACTTGGCTGAAGCTCGCCAAGGACATCGAGAGCGCCATCAGCATCCGCCTTGAGGATATCGAGGCGGACAAGGGCGACAACAAGAAGGCGATCAAGGATTCCAAGGCCGCGATCGACAAGTTCAACAAGCTGGACACCAATGCGATGTTCGCATGGCCGGTTGAAGAGCTTTCCGATGCGATGAAATTGCTTGCGCGGAATCTCTCAGGCTCCAATCCCGACGTGCAGGGCGCCCTGAGGGACGCCGAGAAGTCGGTGGCCGAGGTGCAGAAGGACGTCGACAAAAGGGCGAAGGAAATCCAGTCCGTTGCGAAGTTCTTCCTCGACGCCGGCAAGAAGATGGCCAAGGACGACAAGTCGGATCCTGTGTTCAAGAAGGTCGGCCAGACCATCTTGAACGAGACGCCGAACCTTCAGGCCTTGTCGGACAATGTCGACGCCCTCGAAAAGCTGATCAAGCAGGCCGAAGGGTATGCCAAGAACGAGAAGGCGGCCCCGTCGTCGCTGCAGCAGTTTGCAAAGGCCATCGAGGCCGATGGAAGCCGGTTCGTGAAGTCCGTCAAGGTGGCCGTTGCTTCCGTGGGGACAGTATCGAAGGCATTTCAGGCCGCACAGAAAGAGGTCAAAGCCTAAAGCCTTGCCAGTTCGTCGTTTTTTTGCTGCTGTAACGGCCACGCAATACGAACCGGGCCCGTGGGCTCGAAATCGGGAATTGAGATGGCGGAAACAGTAACAACAGAGGACGTGTCGTTCCGGATGAAGCTGATCGAGTGGCTCGATCTGGCTTGGGTCAAGAACGTCATTCTGGCAGTGATCATCTTCAATTCGATCACGCTGGGCCTCGCGACCTCGGACCGTCTATCGAGCAGCTTCGGTGAGTGGTTCCGCATCATCGATATCGTCGTCCTGACGATCTTCACCGTCGAGGTGTCCCTCAAACTCTATGCCTACCGGCTCTCTTTCTTCAAAAGCGCATGGAATATCTTCGACCTCATCATCGTGATCATCGGCCTGATGCCCCAGACGGGCAATCTGTCGGCGCTGCGCGGCTTGCGGGTCATCCGGGCGATGCGGTTGTTGTCGATGTTCCCGCAGATGCGTGCCGTGGTGCAGGCACTACTGAACGCGTTGCCGGGCATGGGGGGCATCATCCTGATGCTCTCGATCATCTATTACGTGTTCGGCGTGATGGCGACGTTCATGTACGGCGACATGTTCGACGAGTGGTTCGGTTCGGTCGGGCGCTCCGTCTACTCGCTCTTCCAGATCATGACCCTCGAAAGCTGGTCGATGGGCATCGTGCGCCCGGTTATGCGGGAGTATCCCGGGGCGTGGGCGTTCTTTGTGCCGTTCATCATCATCACGGCGTTCTCGGTTCTGAACCTCTTCATCGGTCTGCTCGTCAACACCATGCAAGCCGCCGTCGAGGAGGATCAGGAAGCCGAGATGGAAGCTCTGCGGGAGTTCGTGCGCGAAGAGCATCAGGAACTGTCCTTGCAGGTCGAAAGCCTGCGCGACGAGATCCGCGCCTTGCGTGCAGATTTGATTGACGCGCGGGATCAGGGCAGATGAGCAGCAGCCAGAAATTCATCGCGCGCAACCGGGCGCCTCGTGTTCAGATCGAATACGATGTGGAGCTCTATGGCGCGTCGAAGAAGGTTCAGCTGCCGTTCGTGATGGGTGTGTTTGCGGATCTGGCGGGCAAGACGCCCCAGCCGCCCGTCGCCGATCGCAAGTTTCTCGAGATCGATGTCGACAATTTCGACGAGCGCATGAAGCAGATGGCGCCAACAGCGAAGTTCACGGTGCCCAACACGCTCACCGGTGAGGGCAACCTTGCCGTCGATCTCGCGTTCGAGAAGATGGGGGATTTCACCCCCGCCGCCGTCGCCCGAAAGGTGGATGCGCTGCGTCCGCTCCTTGAGGCTCGCACACGGCTCGATGACCTTCTGGCCTACATGGATGGCAAGGCCGGGGCGGAGACGCTGGTCGAGACCCTTCTGTCGGATCACACGTTGCTTTCCGCTCTCGCTGGCGAAGCGGGCGACGGGCAGGACATGGATGCCGCGCTGGACAGTCTCCGCGCCAAGCTGCCCCAGGCGCCGGACCCGGCCAAGAAGAAGGCCGACGCGGTCCTTGCGGGCCTTGCGAGCCAGACGGTTGCCCCGAAGGAGACCGGACCCTCCACGAGTGACATCCTCGGCGCCATCGAAGCGCCACCGGCCGATGACACAGACCATTCCGGCGCCGAACGGGACGCCGCCCTCGACGCCTTGCGCGCCGCCGAGCCGCAAGAAGCGGAGAAACCTGACACCACCTCCGACGTCTTGAGCGGGTTGGCCGATGCCGCGCCGACGGAGGTGCCCGAGGAAGACACCGCGTCCGACGTTCTGAGCGGGTTGGCTGACGCTGCGCCGACGGAGGTGCCCGAGGAAGACACCACGTCCGACGTCTTGAGCGGGTTGGCTGACGCTGCGCCGACGGAGGTGCCCGAGGAAGACACCACGTCCGACGTTTTGAGCGGGTTGGCCGACGCCGCGCCGACGGAGGTGCCCGAGGAAGACACCACGTCCGACGTTCTGAGCGGGTTGGCTGACGCTGCGCCGACGGAGGTGCCCGAGGAAGACACCACGTCCGACGTTCTGAGCGGGTTGGCTGACGCTGCGCCGACGGAGGTGCCCGAGGAAGACACCACGTCCGACGTTCTGAGCGGGTTGGCCGACGCCGCGACGACGGAGGTGCCCGAGGACGATAGCACGTCTGACGTCCTGAGTGGCCTGGCGGAGGTAGCGGCACCTGAGACACCCGAAGAAGACACAACCTCCGACGTCCTGAGCGGCCTCGCTGAAGTAGCGCCGCCGGAGGCGCCTGAGGATGACACGACGTCCGACGTCTTGAGTGGTTTGGCAGAAGTCGCTGCACCTGAGGCGCCTGAAGAAGACACGACGTCTGACGTTTTGGGCGGCCTTGCCGACGCCGCACCGACGGAGGCACCCGAAGAGGACACAACATCCGACGTCCTGGGCGGCCTCGCCGATGTAGCGCCGCCGGAGGCGCCTGAGGATGACACGACGTCCGACGTCTTGAGTGGTTTGGCAGAAGTCGCTGCACCTGAGGCGCCTGAAGAAGACACGACGTCTGACGTTTTGGGCGGCCTTGCCGACGCCGCACCGACGGAGGCACCCGAAGAGGACACAACATCCGACGTACTGGGCGGCCTCGCCGATGTAGCGCCGCCGGAGGCGCCTGAGGATGACACGACGTCCGACGTCTTGAGTGGTTTGGCAGAAGTCGCAGCACCTGACGTACCCGAAGAAGACACGACATCCGACGTTTTGGGCGGCCTTGCCGATGTAGCGCCGTCAGAAACGCCCGAAGAAGACAAAACCTCCGATGTCCTGGGCGGCCTGGCGCAGGTAGCAGCACCTGAGGCACCCGAAGAGGACACAACATCCGGCGTCCTGGGCGGCCTCGCCGATGTAGCGCCGCCGGAGGCGCCTGAGGATGACACGACGTCCGACGTCTTGAGTGGTTTGGCAGAAGTCGCTGCACCTGAGGCGCCTGAAGAAGACACGACGTCTGACGTTTTGGGCGGCCTCGCCGATGTAGCGCCGCCGGAGGCGCCTGAGGATGACACGACGTCCGACGTCTTGAGCGGCCTCGCGGATGTCGTGCCGCCCGAGATGCCCACAGACGATACGGCATCGGATGTGTTGAGCGGCCTTGCGGATTCATCGTCCCCCGTGCGCGACTCCGCAACGACAGAGGGGTCCGCTCGGGAAGAGGCGAGCGCCGACTCAAGTGCTCCGGCGGGCGTATCGGAGGGCGGCACGCCAGTGCGCGCGCACGAAGAGACAGTCGCAACACCGCCTGTGGGCAGCGGCGAGGAGTCGCGCGCCGTGGACCCCAATCCATCTCGGGAGGCGGAGCAGCAGGACGACCCGGTCACCTCTCGCGATGACGCATCCGGTGCGACGGATGAACAATCTGCCGCGCGGCCAGACGCGATCGCCAGCTCAACCGCTGATGCGTCGGAGCCCACGACGGAGACAGGCGAGTTGGATGACCTGCTCGGCGACGCGGGCAGCGGTGACCCGGCCGGTGGTTCGACCCCACCCGAGCCGACCGCTGCATCGAGCGAGCTCGACGACTTGCTCGGCGACCTTGACGCGGGTGGCCCATCAGGGGACGCAGCCGCACCTGACACTCCTGCGGCGCCCGGCGAACTGAATGAGCTGCAGGGCGACGTGGGCGGAGGGGATCCGAATGAGGCTCCGGCGGCGATGGACATGTCGTCGTCGTCGACAGATCTGGACGACTTGCTTGAGAGTGCGGGCGAGGAAGACGTGATGGAGGCGCCCGTGGCGCCTGAACCTTCGCCTGCGACAAGCGATCTCGACGACCTACTGGGGGACCTCGGCGGTGACGATCCGGTGGCAACCGCGTCGGATCCTGCGCCTGACGCCACGACCACTGAACTGGACGATCTGCTGGGAGATGCCGGCGGAGATGATCCAGACGAAACGCCGACCGCCGGCGAGCCTGCCGCCGATTCGAGTGATCTGGATGACTTGCTGGGGGACTTGGATGGGGAAGGTTCGGATGGAGCGCCAGCCGCTGCCGGCTCCTCCTCAGACGCGAGCGAACTGGACGATCTACTTGGAGATTTGGGCGGAGACGACCCTGCGGTCGCAACCGCAGAAACTGCGACGGCCTCGGACGATCTCGATGATCCCCTGACGGACCTTGGAGGGGATGAACCGACCGAAACGCCTGCGGCTCCGGACCCCTCGGGCGCATCCGCAAGCGACCTTGACGACTTGCTCTCGGATCATGGCGGCGACGCACCGGCGGCCGAACCCGCTGAACCTGACGCTGCGGGGAGTGAGCTAGACGATCTGATGGCGGACTTCGGGGGCGAGGCGCCCGCAGAGGCGTCTGTCGCGTCCGAGGCCACTGCCGACGCGAGCGATCTGGATGATCTGCTGGACGGTCTTGGCGGCGATGACCCGACTTCGGAACACGTCGACCCCGCGCCTGCCGCAGACAATCTGGACGATCTCTTGGCGGACCTCGGGGGCGAGGCACCCGCCGAGGCGCCCGCGACCCCGGATGCTGCGGGTGCCGACGCGAGCGATCTGGATGATCTGCTGGACGGTCTTGGCGGCGATGACTCCACTTCGGAACACGTCGACCCCGCGCCTGCCGCAGACGATCTGGACGACCTCTTGGCTGACCTCGGGGACGCGCCCGCCGAGTCGCCCGCGACTCCGGACGCTGCGGATGCCGACGCGAGCGATCTGGATGACTTGCTGGACGGTCTTGGCGGCGATGACTCCACTTCGGAAAACGTCGACCCCGCGCCTGCTGCAGACGATCTGGACGACCTCTTGGCTGACCTGGGAGGGGACGCGCCCGCCGAGTCGCCCGCGACCCAGGATCCTGCGGATGCTGCTGCGAGCGATCTGGATGATCTGCTTGCCGATCTCGCAGGGGACGTCGTGGACGAAGCCCCGGCAGCGGCTGAGCCGGCCTCGGACGCGAGCGATCTCGATGACCTGCTGGCGGATCTTGCGGGAGACGCGCCGGAGGAGGCACCCGCCGCCCCGCCGTCAGCGGAGGCGGCTTCAAACGAGCTGGATGACCTTCTCGCGGATCTCGCAGGGGACGTCGCGGACGAAGCCCCGGCGGCGGCTGAGCCAGCCCCGGACGCGAGCGATCTCGATGACCTTCTGGCAGATCTTGGGGGAGAGGCGCCAGCCGAGCCCCCCGCGGCCCCGGCGCCTGCGGAGACTGCATCGAGCGACCTGGACGACCTTCTCGCCGATCTCGGAGAAGAGGCCCCAACGGAGGAGCCAGTTGTGTCTGAACCAACTGCGGCAGCGAACGACCTTGATGACCTGATGGCGGATCTCGACGGTGGCGGTGGCGGTGGCGGTGGGGGTGGCGCGGCCAGCGCTGCGCCTCAGGCGCCCGCGCAAGCGCCCTATGGCACCGTCAGTGCTCCGCGCCCGGAGCGCGGATCTCTCAACCGCAAAACGTTCCGGATTGCGGTGTTCGGCGATTTCACTGGGCGTGCCGCGCGCGGCCTGGTCGAGACCGGAGAGGCGCTGGGGCAGCGAAAGGCGATCCCGCTCGATGTCGACGATATCGAGGAAACCATCGAAGGGTTCGCCACGACGCTTACGTTGCCGATCGGCAAGGACGGGGCCGGGATCGAGGTCAAGCTCGGTGAGTTCGATGATCTGGAGCCGGACGAGCTCTACGACAACGTCGAGCTCTTCGAGGAGCTGTCCGGCCTGCGCCAGCAACTTGGCATGGGCTCGATGGCTGCACGCGCCGTGGAGCGGCTGAAGAGCTGGGGCGCGGAGTTCGACAAGCCGATACGGGTCCCAAAGCGCTCTGCCAGCACGTCAATTCCCGCGGATCGGAAGCTGAGCGACTTTCAGGCACTGATCGGTGACACGTCAGGCCGCTTGACGCAGGCGAGCCCGATCGAAGACATGATCGCGCGCATCGTAGGGCCCTATGCCGTGAAGGCGCCAGACGATGGTGTGGCCGCGATGACGGCAGCCGTGGACGAAGCGCTGAGCGGAGCGATGCGCCTTGTCCTGCACCACCCCGATTTCCAGGCGGTAGAATCGCAGTGGCGGACGCTCGATCTCATGGCCCGCCGCATCGAAACGGACGCGGAGCTTGAGATCGTGCTCTATGACGTCTCAGCCGAGGAACTGGCCATCGACCTTGCCGTGCAGGAAGACCTTGCGGAAAGTGGTCTCTTCAAGCTGCTGACCAACGTGCTCGACCCCGAGGAGGGGCGCGGTGGATATTCGGCACTCGTCGGGCTCTACACCTTTGAGGAAACGCCGCCGCACGCGGAGCTTCTCGGACGCATCTCGCAGGTTGCCGCCCACGTCGATGCCCCGTTCGTGACGGCGATGTCCCCGGGCTACATGGAGATCGACCCGCAGGACAGGCACCCCCTCGTCATCAAGGCATGGGACATGCTGCGATCCATGCCGGAATCGGCGTATCTCGGTCTGGCATCGCCGCGCTTCATGCTGCGCCTGCCCTACGGCAAGAAGACGGAGCCGATCTCGGCCTTCGACTTCGAGGAATTCACGCCCTCCGAGGGGCTATCGGGCATGCTGTGGGCGAATCCGGCCGCGCTGGTCGCCATCCTTCTGGCGGGTACCTACAAGTCCGCGGGCAAACCAGCCTCGATGTCGCTTGGCAGCATGATGGGGCTCGACGACGTGCCGTTCTACTTCATCACGGACAAGCACGGAGACCAGGTGGCCCTGCCTTGCACCGAGCGCAACCTGTCCGAAGCCGCGGCGCGGGCCTCGGTGGCGCGGGGGATCATGCCGGTGCTTTCGATCAAGGGGCGCAACGAGATCCGGCTGGGGTCATTCCGGTCTGTGAACGGCGCGGAGCTGGCTGGAGCCTGGTCCGAGGATGTGCCGGAAACGACCTCCAGTTCCGGCAATGTCGGGCTCGACTTGGAGGTCGACATTGAAGGCCAGACACCCGACACTGCCGGCGATGGCGCACCGGCCACCCCGGCCGCCGCAGACGATTCTTCGGCAGCGTCCGACGCCGATGACATGTCGCTCGATGAATTGCTTGCAGGTTTTGGAGATGATGCGGACAGCGATAGCGGGGATAACGACGATATGGACCCCGAACTTGCAGAACTGCTGAAAGGTTTGTGATGAAAGACACGCAGGAAGAGCCCCAAGGTGGTGGTGACAGCGATCCCGAGATCACGCTCATCGCCGTCGCAAACGAAACCTTCTACATCGTAGAGGGCGTGGAATACCTCGATGAGATTCTGGTGGTGGATGGCGTTTATCCGTCACCGATCCTGATGATCCATTTCAATACCGTTCAAGAGATTCACGCTGCAATGGGCGAGACGATCAACATGGCCCAATACTGGACTATTCATCCCAAGATCATCGCGCGTCTCCGCGACGACAAGTTACTGATTGAAAAGATGGCGTAAGCCACCGTTGTTACCCTCTAACGTCTCACAAGGAGACCCGTCATGGCAAAGCAAATAGAAGCTCACTTCGTTAACCGTGATTTTGAGATGCAGGGGTCGTACCCGAACGCTGACAAGATCAAGATGAAAGATGCTTCGGTCGTCGAGGGCCTGAGCAAACTGACCGAGACGACGCTCGAGTTTTTTACGAACGATAAATCAGTCAAGCATGCTGATTTTGTTGGTGAGAAGATTGCCGTGACGGTTAAGGATCAATCTGAAGAGAAGATATACTTCTCTGGATCCTGTGTCTCGGTTGAGGAGATTGGCGAGTATCAGGGCAAGCGCCTGTTCTCAGCGGAAATTCGGCCGTGGTTGTGGTTTCTGACGTTGACACGAAACAATCGGATCTTCCAGAACAAGACAGCAGATGCAATCATCATGGAAGTGCTCGAAGAGCATGGTTTTACCGCGCTTGTCGAAAAGAAAATTTCAGGATCTTATCTTACTCGAGAGTATTGTGTGCAGTACCGAGAGTCGGACTACGATTTCATCTGCCGCCTTATGGAAGAGGAGGGGATGTATTACTTCTTTGTTCAAAATGGCGATTCCGAAAAGCTCGTTCTGGCAGACGAGATCTCCGCGCACAAACCTACACCTCATGGGCCAACGTTCGAATACCACGCTGTAGACGGCACCTTCCAGCGTGATACCGAGCACATCTACGATTGGGTCGATGGCGAGGCCGTAACGACGGGCAAGGTGACATTCGAGGACTACTACTTCGAAACGCCGTCCACGGACTTGCGCGTCGCCAAGCAGATTTTCAAGGGAAATACGGCGCCCTTCAAATACGAGCACTACGATACACCGGGGCACTACAGAACAGCAGGTGTCGGGAATGCGCGCGCGCGCGTTCGTATCGAATCAAAGGCTGCTGAACATGAGAAATCCAAGGGCGTTTGTAATGTTCGTGGAATGCGCGTTGGCCAGACGTTCAAGATCAAGGAGCACCCAACCGTCGAGGACAACAGCGAGTTCCTTCTGACGGAAGCCACGCATTACATCGGTATCGATACGGATTATGAGACGGACGATGTGGTAAATCCACTGATCTCACGAAAGAAGCCCAAGCCGGAAGATCTTGAAAACCTAGGCATGGCGTATCGGTGCACGTTCGGGGTTATCCCGAAAAACGTGCCGTATCGCGCACCGCAAGTGACCCCCTGGCCCGAGATCGCCGGGTTGCATACGGCGATGGTGACCGGCCCTGCGGGTGAAGAAATCTACACTGATGAGCATGGGCGCATCAAGGTTCAGTTCCATTGGGACCGCAAGGGTGAGAACGACGAAAGGACAACCTGCTTTATTCGTGTCGCTATGCCCTGGACGGGGAAAGACTGGGGCATCTTCGCCATTCCGAGAATTGGGCAAGAAGTGGTTATCCAATTCGAAGAGGGTGATCCGGACAGGCCGATTTGTACGGGAATGCTCTACAATCCGGAAACCAAGCAGAAGTTTGCTCAGCCCACCAATATGACCCAGACCGGTATTGTGACTCGCAGCACGAAAGACGGGTCGGCCAATACATTCCATGAGCTTGTATTCGAGGATAAGAAGGATGCGGAGTTTGTCCGGCTGCAATCGGAGCGGGATTACAAGGAAACGATCAAGAACAACGCGGTGATAACGATCGGCCTCGAACACAAGGACAAGGGCGACCTGACCCAGACGATCCATCGCAACAAGACCGAAACGCTGAACACCGGTGATCACACCTTTACGGTGAAAGACGGCAAGCAGACGATTTCGATCAAGAAGGATCACACGGAAACGATCGAGGGCAAAGGTACCCAGACCATCACGGGGAACATGACGCAGACGATCAAGCAGGGGAATTTCACCCAGAGCGTCGACTCGGGCAATTCAAAGACCACCATCAAGATGGGAAATACGACGCACAAGACGTCACTTGGTCAACATAAGATCGAAGCCATGCAAAAGATCGAGCTGAAGTGCGGCTCGAGCAAGATCACAATGGAGCCGACAAAGATCACGATCAAATCGCTTATGGTCGATATCAAGGCGGACACGACGCTCAACGCCAAGGGCTTGATGACGAACGTGGATGGCAGCGCGATGCTGAAGCTCACGGGCGGCATGGTCATGATTAACTGAGGGCGCGATGTCAGACCGTTTCGAAGACCTCAAGAAGATCCCGGCCGGCCCCGCCGCCCGGTTCCTTGCGGATGCCAATCTCAAGCTCGACAAAGAGCTTGAGGCACCGATCAGTGCTCCGGTGCCCATCGTTTTGGCGGAGCTCGAGGAAAAGGAGGCCTGGACCGACATGCTGAAGGTGCTGGCCGCCGCGCTCCCGCCGCGCGAAGGTGTGTGGTGGGCCTGTCTCGCTGCGCGGGAAATGCCGGGTGCGGAGAATTCTCCTGTCCTGAAGGCAACGGAGGCGTGGGTCTTCGGGCCCACTCCGGAGAACCGTGAAAAAGTGCGCGAGATGCTCGACTCGGCCAGTGGAGATGATGAGACGACGCTCGCGGCCACGGCGGCCTATTACGCCGAAGGCAATCTGGGCCCCGACGATCTCTCTGAAGCCGCGGCCCCGCCGGGCGTGGTTCAGATCACCGTTCTTGGCCAGAACCTCGGGACACTCGATGGTCGTGCCGATCCGATCGCGCGCATGAAATTCCTCGTCGATCGCGGGATCGACATCGCGGGGGGCGGCAACGGGCGGGTCGAGGAGCCGGAGGACTCGGCGAAGCTGGCCGTCGACGATGACGACGACGATGATGACGACGACGATGATGATGATGTCGCAGGGGGCGACGATGCGCCCGTTGAAGCGGACGGGAAAGCACCGGCTTAGGGTTGATCGAGTCGCCCGCTAAGGTCATGAACGATGGGTGGGTACGGAAGGGGCCGGACGCGCGCGTCTCCCCAACTATGTCCGACGTAACAGAAATAGCCAGAGAGCGTGTGGCGACAGGAAGATGGCCGTTACCCTGAGGTTTCAATCGACCGGGAGCATTCCCGGAGCCGGACACCCCGTGCAGATGCGGGGCAACAGCCTCACCATCGGGCGTGCGGATGAGAACGATCTCGTTCTCCCCGATCCAGACAAGACCCTCTCGAAGCGTCATTGCGTGATCGAGGATCACAATGGCAACGTCGTCGTAGTCGACATCTCGAGCAACGGAACGTTTCTGAACTACGGCAAGATCGCCCTCGGGGCGACGCCGACCCCGATCAACAACGGCGATATCCTGACCATCGGCCCCTACGAAGTGCTGGTGGACATCACATCAGCGCAGGATGCGGGCAACATCATCCCCGATCCGTTGATGGAAGGGCCGGTGTCTCATGGGATGGCGGCATCGGCGCCGACCGCTTCTGAATTGCTCGATGCCCCCGGCGATGGCGGGGATTTCCTCGACGATCTGCTGAGTGGTCGTGATGGCCCTGTCGGGCACCGTGGCGTGGACCGCGATGAGCCGGACGAGGACGGGTTGTTGCCGCCATTGGGGCCCGACGACCCGATCCTGCCCCCCGCAGGTCTCGACGATTACACCGGGCCCGCGCAATCCAACCACAACCCGTCCTCCAGCGACCACTTCACTGGAAGCAACGTCCAATCGGGCGGTGGCGTGATCCCGGACGATTGGGACGATGACTTCTTCGCGCCTGATCCGTCCGCAGCTCCCGCGGCGCGCGATCCGTTGGCCGCCGATCCGCTTGCGGCTGACCCTCTTGGCGCCGATCCCCTGGCCGCTGATCCGCTTGCGCCGGATCCCCTCGCGCCCAGCCCTGCGGGGCAGGATCCGCTAGCGCTCCGGCCCGGCGAGCCGGACCCGCTCGCCGGTGATCCCCTCGGAGCCGATCCGTTGGCGTCTGATCCGCTGTCGATGCCACAGCCTGCGGCGCCTGACCCGCTCACCGCGCAGCCCGCGGCAGCACCTGCCCAAGTGCCTCCAGGGGCCGATCCGCTCGCACCAGCCAACCTGGCTGCGGAGGATCCGTTGTCGCCGCCCAGGCCGGGCAGCGCGGGCGATCCGTTTGGGGAGGAAGGGGATTCACGCCCTCCCATTGCGGGCTCGGGTCAAGAGCAGGTCGAGGACGAATACGATATCGTCCCGGACACGCTCGACGATGTCGACCTTTCTGACTATCCTGAACCCGGCGAGGATACGGCACCGCCGCCAGGCGATGATCCCCTGGGGGACATCCTGGCCGGGGGGGATGCCGGCAGCGAAACCGCGCCTCCCCCCGCACAGGCCGCCCCGCCAGAGCAGCCTCAGGGCCGAAGCTTCAGCGCCACGGCGGACGACACCAACACCGACACGGTCGTACCGTCGACCGCCGCCATGCCGGGGGATCCGACGGAGGTTCCTCAAGCACCTGCAGCGGCGCCCTCCCCACAGCCACCTGCCGCGGCTCCGGTGCCCGCACCCGCCGCCGTGGGCGCCGCGGTGGCGGCATCCGGCCCGGACGCGGCCACGCTGGCGTTCCTGAAGGCACTGGGTGCCGACGACGTTCGCATCGAGCCATCCGACACGGTGCCGACGATGTCGCGGCTCGGCCATGTGCTGAGGATCATGATCGAAGGGATCCGCGAGATCCTGATGACGCGGACGTCGATCAAGTCCGAGTTCCGCATCGAGCAGACCCGGATATCTGCAGGGGGGAACAACCCCCTGAAGTTCTCGATCAGCCCGGAGCAGGCGATTGAGGCGATGGTGAAGACCAAGGCCAAGGGCTACCTTGATGCCGCTGACGCCGCCGACCAGGCGCTCAAGGATATCAAGGCGCACGAAGTGGCCATGGTCTCGGGGATGGAAGCCGCGCTCAAGGGCGTGCTCGCCAAGCTCGACCCAGCGGAACTGGAAAGCAAGATCGAGGCCGGTGGTGGCTTCGGCAGCATGTTAAAGAGCAAGAAGGCACGGTATTGGGAAGTCTACGAAAAAATGTACGCGGAGATTTCGGATCAGGCCGAGAACGAGTTTCACGACCTCTTTGCCAAGGAGTTTGCCCGTGCCTACCAGGAGCAGCTGGAAAAACTGAAATGACGACGATGACGAGTAGGGCCGCCTGATGTCCTGGGAAAGCAAGGTCCTCTGGACCGAGGGCCTGTTCATCCAGCCCCACCACTTCCAACAAGCCGATCGCTATACCGAGGCGCTTGTCGCCGGTCTGGCACAGCGCGTGACGCCCTATGCGTGGGGCATCAACTCCATCGAGATCGACTACGATGTTCTCAAGATCGGGCAATTCGCTCTGAAATCGGTGACCGGGCTCACGCCCGACGGCACCGTGTTTCGCGTTCCGGCGGCAGAGGATCATCCGCCTGCCCTCGAAGTGCCAGAGACGATCAAGGATTGCATCGTCTACCTGACGGTGCCGCAGCGCCGGCAGGGCGCGCTCGAGGTCGACATGACGGGAGCCGAGCTCTCGGCGGCCAGGCTGCGCCCCGGCGAGATCGAAGTGTCGGATATCAACAGCCCCGGCAAGAAGGCAGCGACGCTCGGCATCGGCAAGATGCGGCTTCAGTTTGCACTGCAGGTGGATGATCTGGCGGACAAGCTCTCGATCCCCATCGCGCGAATCATCGAGGTGAAACCCGACAATGAGATCGTGCTCGACTCCGCGTTCGTGCCGACCTGTGTCGACATCCGGGCGGCGACGCCGCTCGCCGGGTTTCTGCGGGAGCTCGAGGGCCTGCTGAACCACCGGATGACGGCCCTTGCCGGGCGCCTGTCGGAGGGCGGGCCGTCGAAGGGGGCGGCCGAGATCAACGATTTCCTCCTGCTGATCACGGTCAACCGCGTGCTGCCGGTGGTGCGCCACATGGTCAACGTCGAGAACGTCCACCCGGAGGCGTTCTACCGTCTCTGCGCCTCGCTCGCGGGCGAGCTTGCGTCCTTTGCCGACGAAACGCGCGCGGCGCCGCAGTTTTCGGCCTACCAGCACGACGAGCTGACGGCCTCTTTCTCGCCCGTCATAAAGGCGTTGCGGAATTACCTGTCGTCTGTCATCGAACGGTCTGCGATCTCTATTCCGCTGGATCCGCGCAAGTACGGCATCAGCGTTGGCGTCATCGCCGACCGTAAGCTGATCACGACAGCGAGCTTCGTGCTGGCGGTGCAGGCCGACATTCCGGCCGAGAAGGTCCGCCGACACTTCGCGACCCAGGCCAAGCTCGGCCCGGTAGAAGAGATCCGCCAACTGGTCAATTCGGCGCTGCCGGGCATTCCGCTCCGGCCGCTGCCCGTGGCACCGCGGCAGATTCCCTATCATGCGGGTGTCACGTACTTTGAACTGGACGGACAGAGCCCCCATTGGGGTAAGATGACCACATCGGGCGGCGTCGCCGTCCATGTCACCGGGGAATTTCCCGGGTTGAAGATGGAGCTTTGGGCCATTCGGGCCGGGTAGTGACGATCTTCTAGGCGACGGAACGAGGGGCGGCGCACCATGTCCAACAACGACCCATTCGCGGAGCCGGACGACGCCGACCGCACGGTGATCAAGCCGAATCTCGGTGGTCGCCGTTCGGCTGCCCCGGCTCCGGCCCCGCAGCCTGCGTCGCCGTTCGATGCGGTGTCGCCGTCTGGCGTTCCGCAGCCCCCTGCCGCGCCACAGCCCGAGTTCGGGATGCCGCAAGCAGCGCAACCCGCCGCCCCCGCGCAAGGCGGATCGACGACAGAGCCCGGCATCGAGGCGGGCATGACCGGGATGAACCGGATCAATGCCGCGGCTTCCACGCTCTTTTCGCTGGTCAGCCGTATCCGCAACCGCGCACAGCACATGGATCCCGACAAGCTTCGCCGCTCTGTGATCTCGGAGGTGCGCGCGTTCGAGAACCGGTGCTTGCAGAACGGCATCGAGGCGCAGGATGTGAAGATCGCCCGCTACGCGATCTGTGCGACGCTCGATGACGTCGTCCTCAATACGCCCTGGGGCAGCCAGTCGAGCTGGTCGACGCAATCGATGGTCGGCACGTTCCACAAGGAAGTCGTCGGCGGTGACCGCTTCTACGATCTTCTCGCGCGGCTCGAAAAGGAGCCGGGCACCAACATCGAGCTGCTGGAGTTCCTCTACATGTGCCTCTCGCTCGGTTTCGAGGGGCGGTTGCGTGTCGAGGCGGGCGGTGTCGACCGGCATATGCAGATCCGCGGAGGCTTGGCCCGAATCATTCGCGGCCACCGCGGCCCGGTAGAGCGGGATCTCTCGCCGCACTGGAAGGGCATCGATCTGGCGCACAAGGTGCTGTCGATCTGGAAGCCGGTTTGGGTCGTGACAGCGCTTGTCGCCCTTCTGCTGACCGGCACGTTCATGACGCTCTCTTACTTGCTCAATCGCGACACAGATCGTGTGCTGGGTCAGATTTCGGTGCTCGATTCCGGCGCCGTGGCGACCCTTGCACGGCTTGCGCCGCCTCCGGACCCGATACCGCTTCCGGTTGCCGCGCCCACCGCGCCGGGCCAGGCGCAGACCACCGCCGAGGCTGAGGGCTTCCTTGAAGACGAGGTGGCAGAGGGCCTCGTGAAGGTGATCGAGAAGGTCAACACCATCACAGTCCGGATCGCGGGAGAGGCCATGTTTGCCTCGGCCTCGGACCAGCTTCAGGAACAATACCACGACCGGATCGACAGAGTGGCCCGTGCGCTGAACGAAAGGGCCGGCAATGTGATCGTCGTGGGCCATTCGGACAATATACCGATCCGCTCGGCGCGGTTCCCCTCCAACATGCACCTGTCGTTGGCACGGGCCGAAGCCGTGATGAAGCGCATGGCGCCGATCTTCGACGAGGGCTCGGAAGCCTCGCTGGAAGCGCTCGAGGCGTATCAGGCGCGAGTCGACGCGGGTGAGGACCCGCTCGAGTTCAACGAAGACGGCAGTGTTTACGTGCCGAGTGTGATCGGGGGCTCCGAGAGGCTATCGGCCGAGGGCCGAGCCGACTCCGAGCCGATCGCGTCGAACGACACCGCTGAAGGCCGCGCCGAAAACCGGCGCATAGAGATCATCCTGGTCAAGGAAGACGCAACATGATTCTCCGTCGGATGCTCCGGAGCACGATCGGGCTCATCATTCTGCTTTCGGGCGCGCTGAGTGCAGCAGTCTGGTTTCTTGGGCCGCTTGCCGTCATGGGCGATTGGGCGCCGCTGTCGTCTATCATGCAGCGCGGCATCGCCATCGGGATCATCTGGCTGCTGTCGCTCTTGATCCTGCTGATTATCCTCATCCGCCGGGTCCGCAAGGACAAGAAGATGACGGAAGAGATCATCGAGGCGGTCGACGACGTCGATGAGGAGGACGAACTCGTCAAGGCGGAGCTGGCCGATCTCAAGGGCAAGCTGCGCGAGGCTCTGACCACGCTGCGCAAGTCCAAGCTGGGGCGGCGCAGCCTCTACGAGCTGCCGTGGTATGTGATGATCGGCCCGCCGGGTGCGGGCAAGACGACAGCCATCGTCAATTCCGGCCTGCAGTTTCCGCTGGCCGAGACCACCGGCACCGCCGCGCTTTCCGGCGTGGGCGGCACCCGGAACTGCGACTGGTGGTTCACCAACAACGCCGTTCTGATCGACACTGCCGGCCGCTACACCACGCAGGATTCTGGCGCCACCGAGGACAACGCCGCCTGGGTCGGCTTCCTCAGCCTGCTGAAGAAGTATCGCAAGCGGCAGCCGATCAATGGCGCCATCGTTGCAATCTCGCTGGCGGACCTCTCGCTGCAGGACGAGGCCACGCAAAAGAGCCACGCCGCTGCGATCCGCCGCCGTCTGCATGAGCTGCGCGAGAAGCTGGGCGTCAAGTTCCCGGTCTATGTGCTCTTCACGAAGTCGGATCTGATCGCCGGCTTCACCGAGTATTTCGACAATCTCGGCAAGGAGGATCGCGAGCAGGTCTGGGGCTTCACCTTCCCGATGCCGAAAAAGACGAAGGCAGAGCTTTCGCCCATTGCCGCGTTCGACGAGGAGTTCGCCCTCATTCTCGGCCAGCTCAACACCCAGGCGCTGGAGCGTATGCAGATCGAGACCGATCACCAGCGCCGCAGCCTGATCGCGAGCTTTCCGGGGCAGGTGTCCACGATTCGCGCCACCGCGCGCGAGTTCCTCGCCGAGGTGTTCCAGGACAACCGTTTTGAAAAGCGGCACCTTCTGCGCGGTGTGTACTTCACCTCCGGCACTCAGGAGGGCACACCGATCGACCGCCTGATGATGGGCATGGCCCGGACCTTTGGCATCGGGCGCCAAGCCATCGGCACAGGCCGTGGCACCGGGCGGTCCTTCTTCCTCACACGGCTCTTCGAAGAGGTGATGTTCCGCGAAGCAGGGCTCGTGAGCGCCGACGACAAGGTCGAGCGCCGCTACAAGGCCGCGAAGTGGGCCGCGATCACCGCGTCTGTCCTCGTGGCCGCCGGTGTCAGCGCGCTCTGGGTGCGCAGCTACCTCGGCAATGCAGCGTTGCTGGCGCAGGCGGCGGAATCCGTCGAGGAGTACCGCGAACAAGCTTCCGTGATCCCCGGCAGCCCGATCGAAGACAGCGACATCCCGGCCGTTGTCCCCGCGCTCAACACGTTGCGGGGCCTGCCCGCCAACCCGGCTGCCGACTCACCGGCTCCTCCGCGCGAGCTGACCTACGGGCTCTATCAGGGCGACGTGCTCGGCAACACTGCGGCACAAACATACCGGGGCGCACTCAACGAGCACCTGCTGCCACGTCTGCTGCTCCGGCTCGAGGAACAGATGGTCGCCAGCATGGACCGGCCCGATTTCCTCTATGAGGCACTGAAGGTCTACCTGATGCTGGGCCAGCAGGGGCCGATGGATCAGGACCTCGTGAAGGAATGGATGACGCTAGATTGGAGCGTCGCCTACCCAGGCGTGAACCGCGAAGAGATGCGGGCGGATCTGCAAGAGCACCTTGACGCGCTCCTCGCAGAGCCGATGGACGAGATCGCCCTCAATGGCCCACTCGTCTCGCAGGCGCAGACACTGCTGGCCGAGATGCCCCTCGCGCAGCGTGTCTATAACGGGATCATCAACTCGCCCCGCGCGACCGCGCTGCCGCAATGGCGCCTGACCGAGATCGGCGGTCCGGCAATCACGCGGGTCATGGTTCGCTCTTCGGGCAAGCCGATGAGCGAAGGTGTCGAGGGGATCTTTACACACGAGGGCTTCAACAGCGTCTTCCTCGATGAAACCCTTGGCCTCGCCCGGCGTCTTCAAAAAGAGACGTGGGTGCTCGGCGAAGCGGGCGAAAGCGAGCAGAGCGAGCGCGCGCTCGCGGCGATGAGCAAGGATGTGGTGGATCTCTACTACAACGACTTCATCGCGCGCTATGACCAGATCCTCGGTGATCTCGACATCATTCCGCTTGAAAGCCTTAGCCATGCTGTCGAGGTGACGAACGTGCTCTCCGGGCCGACGTCGCCAATCGTCAACGTGCTTGAAGCGATCGCCTCCGAGACCCGCCTGACGGAAAACCGCAATGCCATCACGGGCGGTGCTGCCGGGGAAGCCGCCGAGCAGATCATCGGGATCGAGGCGCAGTCGGTCCTGTCTGCACGCGCGTCGCAGTTCCTCGGCATCCTTTCCGCCGCTGCCCTCACCGAGGGGACGGGTGAGCCGGATCCGCCGGGACTTTTCGTCGAAGAGCGGTTCTCGTGGCTCAATGATCTTGTCTTGCCGCCAGAAGAGGGCGTGCCCTCCGAGCTCGACAACCTGCGTGCCCAGTTGCAGAGCGTCTACGAAGAGCTGAACCGGCAGACGCCCTTCGGCGGTGGAGCCAGCCCCGGCGGCGCCCAGGGCGGAGCAACGGCACTCGTGCGGTTCCAGGAGACCGCGCAGCGCGCGCAGGGACCGTTGGAGCGTTGGGCAACCCAGATCGCGCAGGGCGCCTCCGGGATCACGGCAGATGGCACCCGCGCCGGCATCAATGCCACATGGCAAAGCCAGGTACTGCCGTTCTGCGAGCAGGTCCTCGAAGGCCGCTACCCGTTTGACCGCAGCGCAGCAGCGGACGTTGCCATTGGCGACTTCTCCCGCCTCTTTGCGCCCAATGGCCTGATCGACAAGTTCTTCAACGAGAACCTGCGCGACTACGTCGACATGCGCGCGCGACCTTGGGACTGGAAGCGTGTGAACGACACCGATCTCGGGATCAGCCAGGCCGTGCTGCAGGAGTTCCAGTATGCCTCGGAGATCCGGGATGCATTCTTTGCCGGTGGCGCGGCGCCATCGGTGAACTTCCAGGTGACGCCGGAGGCGCTTGATCCATCGGCGGATGCCGTGCAGCTCGAGATCGACGGTACGAAAGTCCAGTTCCGCCACTCGACCCGATCTCCCCGACCTACGGCGGTGACTTGGCCGGGGCAGGTTGGGCAGGCGCGTGTGGTCTTTGCGCCGATCTCCAGCAGCGCCGCGAATGACATCACCCGCGAGGGCCCCTGGGCGTGGTTCAGGCTGCTGAACGCCGCCGAGATCCGCGCCACAAACGTCTCCGACCGCAACCGCGTAATCTTCAACGTCGGTGGCCGCATCGCGATCTTCCAGTTGCAGGCAGGCTCCGTCATGAACCCGTTCGCCCTGCCAGCGCTGAACGAGTTCAACTGCCCGAAGTCTTTTTGATGTCAAACGTGTTCGGTGTGTTCGGAAAGATTCCCACGTTGGGAGACTTCTTGAGAGTCGGCCTGCCCGTCTCTTTCGTGACGCGGTGGGACGAGTGGCTGCAGCAGGAAATGTCTCGCGCCCGCGAAACGCTCGGATCCTCGTGGAACGATGCGTATCTTTCGGCGCCGATCTGGCGCTTCACGCTGCCGGCGGGTGCGGCCGGGCCCAGGCCTGTCTCCGGCGTGCTACTGCCCTCGGTCGACAGGGTCGGGCGCCAGTACCCGCTGACGCTGGCGGTGGTGCATAGCGCCCCTGAGCCAGCCCCTGCGCATTTCTCCAATACCGAGCTTTTCGAACAGCTCGAAGGCCTCGCAATCCGGACGCTGGACGAAGAGATCGACCGCGCGGGCCTGCTCGCGGCTCTGGAAGCGCTCTCTTTCACGGTGCCCACGCCGATGACGCAAGTGGGTGCCGCGTTTTGCTTCGGCGCTACGACGCCCAAGACGGCCCTCGCCAGCGCGTATATCGCCAAGATGCATGCGGGTGCCGCGCTCTGGTCGACCGTACTCGAGGATGACGCGCGGCTTCTGCTCAGCCACGGCCTTCCCGAAGGACCGCAAGCCCTTGGCCTCTTCGCCTTGAGTGCGCCGATGTGGCCCAGACGACAAACGGAGGCCGCGCAATGATCGGTTCCAACAGGGTGCGGTTCTCCGCGACCACGCATCGCGGCAAGGTCCGGAAGATCAACGAAGACAGCATCGTCACCATGCCCGACCACGGCGTCTGGGTCGTGTCGGATGGTATGGGGGGGCATGCAGGCGGTGATTTCGCCTCGCAGACCATCGTTGATACGATTGCGATGATCGACACCGGCTTGCCCGCCGGCGAGATGCTGCAGGCCCTGCGGCGCGCGATCTTCCATGCCCATGACGTGATCGTTGCTGAGAGCGAGAATCGCGGCGGCGCGACCATGGGTGCCACTGTCGTGTGTTTCGTCATGGCCGAGGGGCACTTTGCGACGTTCTGGGTCGGCGATTCGCGGCTCTACCGGCTGCAGAACGGCAAGATTCAGATGCTGACGTCGGATCATTCGTTGGTCGCCGAGCTGGTGCATTCCGGCGTCATGGATTGGGACGAGGCGGAGCTGCACCCCCATTCCAACGCGGTCACCCGGGCCGTGGGGGTCGGGGACGACCTGCTGCTCGACAAGATCCGGGGCGAGGTCTTTCCCGGTGATCGCTTCCTGCTTTGCTCGGACGGTTTGACCAAGTACGCGACCTTCGCGATTCTCGAACGGGCGCTCGCTAGCGAGCCGATCGAAACGGTGGCCGACACGCTGCAACAGCTTGCCCTCGATGGCGGCGGGGCGGACAACATCTCTGTCATCGTCGTCGACGTGATCTGACACCTCGCTCCAAGGGGCCGCGCGCCCCTTGCCGCTATCGGCCGAAGTCACGCAAAGCGCGCAGCCCGCCCAGCCCATCACTACCAGCGACCCATTCGTGGTCGGGCAATCGCCCGGTCAGCGCTCGGTCGTCAGGATTGCCGTATCAATGGACCGGATGGAGATATCGCCCGCGTTGCGCGCCGCCACGAGAGCATCGGCATAGCTGGCCGAGGATTCGGTCGTCGGGCGCAGCTCGTCAAAGAGCGGCGCGTCGGTGTGCATCACAAGGATCTGGTTCTTGCCCAGAACGCTGTCATCGACCGTGAAGGCAAGCCGGTTCTGACCCTCCGCTTCCTCAAGGCCGTAGCTGAGGCGGATTATCCCCTCCGGGTTTTCCTCCAGGAGCGCCTCGACGCTGTTTTCCGTCCGAAAGAGATTTGGCAGCAGGTGGAAGACCACGCCTTTCACGTCCACGATCGAAACGCGCAGGTAGCCATCGGTCACGTCCGGGGGCAGAGCGAGGTCGATGACGGGATTTTCGCCAACTGCATAGACGGCGTCGAGGTTGCTGTCCGAGCGGTCCCCGTAGCCGAACATCAGCTCGAAGCCACCCGATTCCGTGCTCGCGGGCAGAACGGCGTCGATCTCGCAGAGCGCATCGTTCAGCATCTCCGTGTCGATCCGCAGGGGGCGGTCGCCCGCAAGGTTGCTCAGCTGACGCCCCAGCGTCTGGCGGCTGGTCTCCTGCGCGAGGCGCCCTGTGACGATGATCTCGTCGTTGAGGCCATAGCCCGTGGGAGGCGGCGCAACGAGTGTCAGCGGGCCGCAATCGGAGTTCGACAGGAGGATCGGGCGCAGGAAGTCCGCCGGCAGAAAGCGCGGGCCGAGGACCATCTCGATATCCGTGCCAAAGGCGAGCGCGGCGCTCGCGGCCACGGCGGTTTCGGCCTGCTGAAGCTCCTGCTCCGTCAGGCCAAGGCCGAAGACATCGGCACTGCCGTCAACGATCTCGATGCTGAACTCCTCGAGCCCGGCCAATGAGTCGACCATACCCAGAACGGCCTCACCCCAGACCTCGGGGATGTTGCCTGTGGCAAGGGTCAGGTTCGCCGAGCCGCCGAGGGCTGTCATCTGCGCGGTGAGCGACTCCTGCACTTCGGGCGATGGCACGTTGCCCGAGGCTGTGACCGTTCCGTTGGCCGCGCGTTCAATGATCATCGTGTAGGGGTCCGCAACCGGGTAGGTCGGACCCATCAGGCTGTCGAGCGCGCCGGAAAAGTATACCCCGGCCCCGATCCCGGCCACGACGACCACACCGATGATCGGAACGAGCGCGCCGGAGCCTTTCTTGGCAGGTGCGTCCTTCGATTTGGCGGCAGTCGTTTTCGTGGCGGGCCGATCCGGCGCTTTCGCCTTTGCCTTGGCCTTGCTGTCGGGTTTGGCCGGAGGTGGCGCGACGACAACCGTTGCATCCGGGTCGACAGCGGGCGCTGACGTCGCGGCGGAGGCGGCAGACATCGAAGCTGGATCGCGGAAGGCCGCGACGACCTCCTGCGCCGACGAGAACCGCTTGTCCGGGTCCGGGTCGGACATCTTGCCGATGATCGAGGCAAGGGGCTCGGGTACGCCGTCGAGGTTCAGCGGCTGTCCCTTGATCGTCAGCATCTCCATCGGGTTGGCGCCAAGATTCGGCTTGGCCCCCCGGAATGCCGCCAGCAGCAGCGCCCCGAGCGAGTAGAGGTCGGAGCGCGCGTCGGTGTTGCCGTTGAGCTGTTCGGGCGCGGCATACGCGTATTTCCCGGCAAACTCGTTGCCGACGATGGTCTGCGCGCCCGGGTTGGTATCCTTTGCGATCCCGAAGTCGATGATGACGGGATCGGAAGGCAGGTCGTTGCGCAGCATGATGTTGTCGGGCGAGAGATCCCGGTGGACGATGTTGTGCCCGTGCGCCACCACGAGGCCCTCGGCCACACGCTGCCCGATCACCATCAGATCGTCGGCAGACATCCCGCCATTGGAGGCCATCTTGTCGAGCCGCGTGCCATCGACGAAATCCATCGCGAGATAGACAACGCCATCGGGCATGCGCTGGGTGTCGTAGTAGCGCACGACGGCGTCGTGGCGGATGTCGCGAATCTCTTCCTCACGCGTCATCAGGACGAGGAAGTCCTCGTTCTGTGCGTATTCTGATCGCAACGCCTTAACGGCAATGACACGGCCCGAGATCTCGGACCGTGCCTTGTAGACTTCTGAGGTGCCCCCGCGCCCTAGGATCGACTCGATCCGGTAGGTGTTGTTCAGCAGATCGCCGGGTTGAAAGATGTCACCTGGTTGCGACCCGCTCATGGGCACTCCTGTCTTGTACTATCGTCAGCCTTGCCACGCGGTGTCAGCTGAGCGCCTGGAATTCAACGCGGCGCTGGGCGTCTGCGTTCGGGTCTTGGCCGTCGAGCGGGTAGGATTCACCCACACCCACGGCTTCCAGGCGATCTTCTGCGATCCCGCAGTCGCCCACAAGGTGGCGCTTCACTTCCTGTGCGCGCAGAAGCGACAGGGACTCATTGTAGCTTGCCGAGCCGGAGGCGTCGGTGTGGCCGACGATGCGGAAGGCGCCCTCGTCCATCGCGGCGATCACTTCGCACAGCGTGTTGAGCTTCGGCTTCTGATCCGAGCGTAGCGCTGAGCTGTCGAAATCGAATGTGATCTGGATCGCGACCTGATCCTCGGGTGCGATCTCGATGTAGCTGTCATCCGCGGCCACGGTCGTGACGGCGGCTTCTGTCGTGGTATCATCGGTCGCCGCAACGGCTGCGTCGCCGCTTGTGGTCGGTGCGATGGTCAGGCCGCGGGTACGCTGGTTGTTGAAGCGTTCCTGCAGCTCTTCCGCGCTCAGATCACTTGCGTCGGTGGTCTGTGCAAGGCCGACGCCGGAGGTGGCGACCAGCGCGGAGACGGCGAATAAGCAGAGTGTCTTGCGTAGCATGTTGAAACCCTCGAAAAACTGATGACCCCCATGTACACCTCAGCCCCTTTTGTGACAACGGGCATACGGGGTTAGGGCACCCACTTTGCTGTGGGGTACACCCTAGGTTTAAGCCTGTATGTGCCCGATTTCGGGCAAAGCCATCGAATGTTTATGGCGATACGGGCCCGCTGGCGCCTGTGACCACGTTGACTTGCGCGCTGGCCTCGCCTTTAGTCGCGCTCATCGCGGATGATGTGAGATTTGTGAGTGAATGGAAAATCGTCTGATCCCAGCCATCATCGGGGTGATCGTCGCGATCCTGATCGGTCTTGGGATCCTTGTCTACTTTCTGCTCAACCCGCCGGATCCCTTCGCCGCCGATTTCGGTGAGAACACGGCCGATTTCGACGATTCGCCACTCTTCGAAGAGATGGACGGACCCGCCGTCGACAGTGGCGCGCGGATCGAGATCGAGAAGCTGCGCCGCCAGATCGAAACGCTGAACCAGCGGATCGAAGACCTGAACGGCAAGATCGTCGCCGTTGAGGACGCGCAAGCGGCGGCCACCGCGGCGCCTCAGCAGCCGGCGGACCCGTTCTCTTCCATCCAGAATACCGGGCCCAACGAGATCCTCGATGCGTATGCGCAGGTCGTGCTGATCGCGAACCGCCGCGAGGTCAACGGCGATCTGCGGATCGCATCGCCGACCTATCTTGTCAGCGTTTTTGGCCCACCGCGCGAAAACCTGACCGACGATTGCCAGTCTCTCACCAATCCGCGCCTGAAGAGTAAACTGAAGCTCGAGCGGGTCGGCCCGATCCGGGTGCAGATGCTGGAGCCGGCGGTCGAATCCCTGCGGCGTGTCTTCGAACGTATCGAGCTCGCCGATCCGGATCTCTACGCCCGGATCAACACGGCGGGCGCGCTCTGCGTGCGCCGCATCCGGGGCTCGACGCGGGTGTCGACCCATGCGTTCGGCCTGTCGCTTGACCTCAACATCGACGGGCGCCTCGATCAGCTCGGCGACGGCCGGACCCAGCTTGGCCTGACGATCCTCGCGGACTTTTTCCGCGAAGAGGGGTGGTTCTGGGGCGCAAGCTTCGGTCGGGAAGACAGCATGCACTTCGAGGTTTCGCGCGATCTCGTCGAACAATGGATCGAAGAAGGCAAGCTGTGAGACCGCGGCACCCTAGTCCAAGGACCATGGCTCACGAAGTGAGGACGCTGGCAGCGGCGCAGGAGATCGAAACCGAGCTCGAACGCAGATGTGCGGCCCTCGCGCCGGTGCTGGCCAGTCCGGCCCATGCGCGAGACCCTGATGTCGTGCGCGCGCTTTGGAACGAGATCAATGAGCTTCGGCCGGCGTTGAGCGATGTGTTGCAGCAGATGCGGCAGCGTGGCGGAACCCCGAAGGAACGCAAGCGACACAAGAACTCGGCCGAATGGCGAGCCTACCGCGGCACGCGCAAGGCTGTGCAGGAGCGGCTGAAGGCGTGGAGCGATGTCTCCGACATGGTTGCGCGCCATATCCACGAGGAGCCGGTTCGCCTGATCCCAAAGGAAATTCCCCCCATCGGCGACCCGCTGCTCGAGTTTCTCGCGGCCACCCTGCATCGGGTCTCCAGCCCGAGCGAGCAAAGCGACGACGGTTTCACACACGGTGCCTACGCCGATATCGCCATGCCGCCGCTGAAGTTCGAAGCGCTGATCCATGCCGCCTACCGGCTCGCGCTGGCGCGCGGCGAGCCGTCGCAGATGCGGTTCGCCGATATTGGCTGCGGAGGTGGCGTCAAGCTTGTGATGGCGCGCCGCTTCTTCGGCAAGTGCACCGGCGTCGAATATGACGCCGCCTATGTGCGGGATGGCCAGGAGTTCCTCGCAAAGGTCGGGCTGAAGGACATCGAGATCGAGCAAGGCGATGCGCTGACCTATGAAGATTACGGCAAGTTCGATCTGATCTACTTTTATCGTCCGATGCGCTCGGACGAGGCTCTTGAGCAAATGGAGCAGCGCATCGTCGATCAGGCCAAACCGGGCACGCTTGTGCTCGCCCCTTATGATCACTTCCTGAAGCCACGCCGGGTTTCCGGGTTTGCGCGAATCTCAAGCTCGCTTGACACATGCAGCGAGCTGGTGCCGCCGATCTACGCAACAGGGATCACGCAGGAGGAGGCGGATCTCTGGCGGCGGGACGCGGAGCTGACAGATACCCGGCGTATTCCCGATGCGAGGACCTACGGGTTTAAGCCGGGGTTCTGGACCCCACTGTTGGAAGCAAGCCGCTACGGGCTTTATTCCTGACAGGGCAGGTAGGCGAAGCGCGTTGACACCGTTACGCTCGCCCCTCAATTCGCAACGGAGTTTCCATGGCACCTCCTCCCCGGAAGGCCAAAGGCCTATCATGGCAGCAGATCTATGGGATGTCTGCTCCGAGCGAGCGTGAAAAGAAAGGCCCCGGCCGCGTGCAGATCCTCAAGCTGAAAGAAGCGGCGATCAAGGCGATGATCGTGCTCATTCCGACCTACACCATGGCCTTCCTGACCGAGAAGATGGTGTGGGTGGTGCCGACATTGGCCGCTGCGGGCTTTTTTGCCGGTACGATTTCCTTTGCCCAGGAGGAAAGTACGACCAGGCGACTCGAAGACGACCTGGATGTCGACAGCGGCACGCTGGATGAGGACGCAGACGGCTAAAACCGCTTCTGAAGCCCCGCATAAACCCTTGTTGTATTGACCCGGCAGGCCCTGTCAGGGACCGTTTGCGCGCCGCGTCCTATCGCTCGTCACGTTGCGATAGCCCCTTCCTCGGCGGTGAACGACCATGTGTGTAACTGTACCCAGAGGGTGTGATGGGCAAAAAACAAGCCAAACTTCTGTTGTGGGCTTCCGCGGAGCTGACGGCGGATCAGGAGAAATTCCTGTCCCGCTATCTCAGTGGCGGCCATACGAAAAAGACAAAGGCCCTCCGACAGGAAACCGCCGATTATCATGATAGCGTCGTCGAAAAGCTCAGCCTGCTCGATGAGATCTACAGCACCATGTCGCCCATCACGAGTGACGAGCAGAAGCGGACGGTCGATGATCTGAAGCTCAAGCGCGGCGCGATCCTGAACGGGATCGGGATCTCCGCCAAGAGCACGCGCGACGCGCACGAGAAGCTCAAGGCGGCGGATACCCAGCTCACCAACCTGTTGAACGAGGCGCAGGGCAAGGCCGACAAGTTCCACACGGTCGATGGAACGGAGCGCGACGCACAGGAAGCCATCGACAAGCTCAAGAGCGCGGGCAAGAGCAAGCTCAACGACCAGTTTGCCCTGTGGAACGCGCCCAAAAACGACTTGTTGAAGATGATGCGCGAAAGTGGCCTGACCACCGGCCTCGACCTGCCCGCCAACGCCAATCTCGATCCTGTCTGGCGGACGCTGCGCGACGAGATCGTCGCGGCGCCGACGGACCCGGGCGCCGAAATCGACGCTGTGAAGACCGAGATCGACGGCGTTGTGGGGCGTATGGTCAAGGCGACCGCATCCGCGATCAAGGCGCTCGATACCTACAAGGCGGAAGGCTTTCAGCAAACGGTCGTGAATTCACGCCTCCTGATGGGGATCGACGCCAAGCTCGCCGAGCTAGCCACCCTCCGGGAGAAGGCAGACCGCTGGGACATGCCCGATCGCAAGAGCTACGCCGCCGAAGCGAAGGTCTTCGAGACGCGGCGCGACACGATCTTCTCGGACAAGACCAAGCCGGAGGATGCCGAGGGTGCCGCCGGCACGTTGAGTGACGACATTGGCAAGCTGATCACCCTTGTCGACAACAAGCTCAACGAGGCCGAGAGCGCCTTCAACGATGAGCAGGCGAAGTACCTTGAGGTCCACAAGGGCCTCGCGGCACGGATAAAGAGCCTTACCAAGAAGCAGATCCCCGACGATCAGCGCACACCCGTGGATACGTTCCTGGCAGCCACCAAGGATTCGATCGACAAGGTCGGCGGCTCAAATGCCGGGGCGCTGAAGGCGGCAAAGCTGATGCTCACGGAAGCGCTGGCAATGGTGAAGCAGGCCGAGGAGATCGGCCCCCTCAACGAAGCGGTCAAGGAAAACATCACGAACGCCAAGGACACCCTGAAGCCGCTGATGAAGAAGAAGTCCTCTGTCATCAAAGGGGCCACCGAGCTCGACGGCAAGGTCACGAAATTCGCGGAGGAATGGCTGAAGAAGGCGCCGGACGTGGCGCTCAGGGAATCGCGCGATCTGTCGTCGAAGGCAGTGGATCTGGAATCGCAGAACACGACGCTGTTGCGTCTGCGCGCGATGATGGACCTCAAGATCAAGGAGGTCGAGACGAAGTACACGACCTTCAACGACACCTTCAAGGATATGCTCAAGTGGATGAAAGCGGACAAGGTCCGCGATTACCGCGGGTCCATCCGCAGTGACATCGACGGTGTGAAGACGTGGAACAGCACCAAGCTCGACATCGGATTCTACTCTACGATCTCATCTCGGATCGACAGCATTTCCAAGACCCTCGACACGCAGATCGCCGATATGACCGAAGCGATGAAATCCTCTCCCGAGGATCTCTCGAAGGCCGTCGAGGACGCAAAGGACGCCTACGAAAAGGAGCTCTTCGGACTGAAGCTGGAGGCGGGCGCGGGCCAGATCGACCAGAAAGCTGTCGACGAGGCGAAGGCCCAGTACGACGAGGCCCTGCGCAAGAACAGCGTGCACACCTCGCTTTCGGCGGATCTGCTCGGAGAGGAGGAGCAGGAGCGTCGCAACATCGCCGACCGCGAGAAATTCCTCAAGGACGGCAAGCAGTGGGTGAAGGACACCCAGTCTGCCGTCAAGAAGGCCAAGAGCTCCGAACCCCTGCAGCAGCACAAGGAAGAGGTGGAACGCCAGATCACCCGGCTAGAGGCGACCCTGAAGGCTGCCGACAATGACAAGAAGGGCTCTACCGGCACACGCGGCCTGTCGGAGTTGATTGAGGTGCGCGGCGCTGTCGAACGGATCAAGCAGCGCGGCAAGGCGATGTCGTCCAAGAAGCTGGGCGATATCCCGGACGAATGGCGCAAGGGGATCAGCGCATTCGCGACCAGCAAGAACGCCCTCGTCACCGCTGTCGGGAAGTTCGAGCAGGATCAGCGCCAGACCAACAAGGCCACCAAGCAGATCCGCACGGTGCTGAACAAGGTGCAGGAGGGGCTGAAGGTCGATAGCCTGCTCGATCCCGCGAGCGACCTTGGCACGAGCGATGATCCCGCGGTGCGCAAGGCAGCGCGTGAGAAGGTGCTCAACGAGGTCCGCCGGATGAAGAAGCTCTTGCTGGACGACCCCACCATGAAGACATGCGTCGCCAATCCGTTTGGCGTTGCGGGCTTCATCACCACCACCATTTACCGGCTCGAACAGATCGAGCTCGACGTCCTGCGCGGCGTGTAAGGAGCGAGATATGCCAAAGGATCAGGAACCCGTTGTCGACAAGGCCGTCAAGCGGCAGCTCGACTGGCTCGATGGGATCGCCGGCAAGGTGGCCGACTCCGCCACGCTCGAAGCGGATCTCAAGGAGCGCGAGATTGGAATGGCGATCATCGGATCGCTCGACGACAAGAAGGAAGTCATTCGCAACGTGATGCTCTCGGCGGAGTTCAAGGTGTCCAGAGAAGGCGGCATCGGCACGAAGACGTTGAAGCTGCTCGATGAGGACGGTGACTACCGCAACGAGATCGACACCCGGCATCACGGCCCGGACCTGATCGAGAAGAACGCTGTCGATCCGGCGCCCCTGCAACGCGCCTACGATCAGATCATGGCTGTCGAGATGGCGCTGAAAGACAACGAGTACTACAACCCGCCAAAGCCGGAATTCACCGAGATCCCGGAATACGATCTGAGCGCTCTGGAGGGCCCCGCGCTGACCAAGGCGCTCGACGACATGGAGACGAAGCGCCTCGCGCGCGAGAAGGAGATGTCGGAATACGCGCTGGCGCAGGCCGTTGCGCAGGACAGGATCGCCGAGGATCTCTGGCACCCGCTGGTGCGCGAAGGCATCATCCCCGAAAACCTTGTCCCACAGAAGTACTCCTCGGTCGCGCAGCTCTTTGCGGCGGCTTCCGAGGAGTACGATGCACGCCTTCTCGAGCACTCCAAGGAGCTGACCGACAAGGACATCCTGAAGGAAAAGTTCGACCTTGGCTTCAAAATCGCCACGGCGACGCTGAAGCTCGCGGGGGCGGCCAACACGCTGGGCAGCGAGATCGGCACGGTCACCGGGAACACCGAAGTCGTGGCCAACACCGAGGCGGCGGCGGAGTTCTTCGGGCATTTCGAAACCGCGCTCACCATTGGCGAAGGGCTCAGCACGGCTGCCCTGACCGACAAGGATTTCACGTCTGTCGGACAGACGATCGCCAATACCGTGTTCGATTCCATCGCCGGAGAGCTGAACCCCGAGGTGGCGCATGTCGTCGGCGCGTGCCTTTCGAACGGTGCACGCATGGTCAGCGTGTCCAAGATGGTCGCTGCCAAGCAGTACGACGAGGCATTTGCAGAGCTTGTCGGAGGGATGGCGGACGAGCTGTCGAAGAATGATCCGGATGGATCGACCGGACTCATGAGCGCGATTGCCAAGCAGCTCACGCTGTCGCTCTCGTCGGTGGATGCGGCCAAGAAGATCCGCGCCGCGATCGAAGCCTCGTCGCCGCCTGATCCGAAGGCCGTCATGACCGCCCTCATGGAGAGCGCCATCGCCGTCGGAAAGGATGCCGGTGCGGACGTGCCGACGCTCACACTCGACAGTTTCGAAGACGCGTTGAGCGGGCTCGAGGAAGGCAGTGAGGCACTGGAGAAGGCCCGAGCCGACCTGCTCAAGCAATACCAGCCCGGCAACATGGAAGACCTCCAGGACGAGATCGAGAAGCGCGAGAAGGAGGCTTCGATCCGTGCCGCCGAGCTTGCCAAGGCCTCTGCCGAGGAAAAGGCCAAGGTCGAGCAGGAGCAATTCGAGATCCTGATGCGCACGGGCCTTGCTGCACCCGAGGACACCGAGGGCCAGCTGGATCTGGAGAAGTACCTGCGGTCGGAAAACATCGACACGATCCTCGCCATCCAGGCCAAGAACGATGCGACCTTCAAGATGTGCAAGACCATCGCCGAGAAGGGCGTGGGCTTCGTCGTCAAGCTCTTCCCGCCCGCGGCGGTGGCCGAAGCCGCGATGACGCTTGCGTTCACCATCAAGGACGCGGTCGAAAAGGCCGAGCAGCTGATGATCTGGCGCGACAACGTCGAGGATGCGCTTGTTGCGCATTCCGCGGTCGCCGACGCGATGTTGAATCGCAAGGGTTTGCAGACCAAGCAGACAACGCAGGCCGGCATCCAGGTGGCGCTCGACGCTGCAAAGGTGGTGGCCGAAGTGTTGGTGCTGACGCCCGCCGCCCCCGCCGGGCCGGTCGTGAAGGCGTCCGTTGCGACCATCGAGGCGACGATCGAGCTGACCGACCTGATCTATACCGAAAAGCAGCTCGCCGATGCCTGGAAGATCTACGAGCGCGCCAAGGATGACCCGGAGGATCGCTACCTCGCCCGCAAGGCGACGCGCGAGAACCCGACGCTCTCGAAATACGCGATGGCCTACGCCTCGCTGAAGGGTGATCCGATCGCTGTCGAGGGGATGCGCCGCTGCGGCCTGTCGAAAATCACGCTCGCCAATCCGGACACAAACATCAACAAGGTCGTGACCTACCTCGAAACGAAGTATCCCGACGATCCGGTTCTCTTGCGGGCCGTACCGGTGCCGGACAAGTGGTATCCCGGCTCCATCGAGCTGACAGTGCGCTGCTGGATGACGTTCTACCACGCCGCGATCAGCGAAGAGGTGAAGCTCTCGTCCGAGGCCGATACCAGCGGGATCGCGGGCGCGATGGCCAAGGTCGAGGAAGAGAGCAAAACGTTTGACGCCGCCCTTGACCGGTGCGTGGACGAGGCCCGTTCGAAGACCCTCGCCGAGAGCGCAAACTCACCCGTCGAGCTGCTTCAGACAGAGTTTCAGCCGCTCGTGGCCGCCTGCCTGCGCCTGCAGGATCAGCTGGCCAAGTACACCCCGCGCGACACCGAGAACAACGCGGTGCACAAGTCGATGGCGAAGGTCGTCGACGCGCTCGCAGCGAAGTCCGAGCAGAAAGTGTCGAGCGTCAATCGCGTCCTGAAGGACAAGCCGTGGAAGAGCTTCTACAAGTCTGCGGAAGCGAGCCCCACGGAGCTTGCAGAAAAGATGATCAAGGACGGCAAGCTCTCGGATCCGAGCGACCCCAACAGCGATATCGAAGGAACCTAGAGAGCGGCGTGACCGGCTGATCCGGGGGTGGTGCGTGTCGCCGATCTATGTCGGGCGCGTTTACAAGAAAGGGGGTGCGCCGCGCGCGTGCCCCCTCTATCGTTTCCGACCAAGGACAATACCGCCAGAGGGAGGGACGACGTGCGTGCATTCTTGATAGGGGCAGCGCTTGCGCTGGGATTATCACCCGCAGTCGCGCAGGACACGGCCTTGGATGGCCCGCTCATCGTGGAACTGAACAAGCTTGAGGAGGGCGAAGGCGCCTGCCGGGCGTTCTTTCTTTTCCGCAACGAGACCGGCCGTAGCTTCGAGGGTTTCGAGATGTCGCTCGCGCTGCTCGACACCTCGGGTGTGATCGACCAGCTCCTGACCGTTGACGCGGCCCCCCTGCCCGTCGCCCGCACGACGCTGAAGCTCTTCGAGTTTCCGGAGGTCTCCTGTGGTGCGATCGCCGAGCTTCTGTTGCACGAGGTCGGCGCCTGCCGCCCGCAAAACGGCGACGAGCTCGATTGCTTCGGGTTCATGGAACTCGGCAGCCGGGCAGGCGCGGCTCTGGTGAAGTAGCGTGCCGCCGCTTTCCGAAATGGGCAGCGCGGGGCCGGTTCTTGCGGTGCTCGCAGCCTTGTCCCTCCTGTCGCTTGCCGTGATTGTTGCGCGATTGCTTGCGCTGACTGGCGTGGCCAAAGGTGGTTCCGAACGGGATCACGCCTTCGCCGCCTACGAGAGCGGCGAGGCCGCCACGATCAACGGCGACGCTCCGGCAGATCGCGTCGCCCACCGTGCGCTCGAGATGCTCGGCGCCGGGGCAGGGGACGCAGCGCTCGACGCCGAGCTGACGGGCATCGGCAACACCGAAGTCGCCGCAATGGGCAAGGGCTTGCGCCTGCTCGAACTCGTGGGGCTGATCGCGCCGCTCCTGGGCCTTCTTGGCACGGTTCTGGGCATGATCCAGTCCTTCCGCTCGCTGGAGCTGGCGGCGGGCTCGGCCAACGCCTCGATCCTCGCGGGCGGCATCTGGCAGGCGCTGCTGACCACCGCTGCGGGCCTCGTTGTGGCCATCCCGGCGCTGATCGGGGCGACAATCCTCGCGTCGCGCGTCGAGGTCGGGACGCTCGCCATCGAGCGCGTTATCACCCGCGCCCGCGCGCTCGCGGGCCGCTGAGGCAGGGGGCGGGTCATGGCGCTTTCAAAGCCCAGGCCGCCCTCTCCCCGCGTGACGCTTGTGCCGCTGATCGACGTGCTGTTCATCCTGCTCGTCTATTTCATGGTGACGTCTGTCTACCTTGACCTCGACATGATCCCGGCCGGCGGCACGGCAGAAGACCCCCAGACAAGCGTCCCTCCGACAGTGACAGAGGCGCCGCAGGAGACAGCGACCCTTCTCCTGCGCATCGACGCAGAGGGGCGGGCGGTTCTCCGGGGGCGGCCTCTCGATCCCGACGCTCTGGGAAGCGCTTTGGAAGCGGCCCTCGCCGAGCGTCCGGGCCTCACCGTCCTGATCCTGCCATCGCCCGTCGCTCCGACGCAGGCGCTCGTGACCACGCTCGACGCGCTGACGCAGGCCGGTGTGCGTGACACGCGCCTCATCCGGATCGAGGCAGAGCCATGAGCGTCCGGCGCCCTTCCCTGCCGCCGCGTGGCGAGCCGGTGATCGTGCTGGTGGATATCGTCTTCTTTCTGCTCGTGTTCTTCATGCTGATTGCCCGTTTCGACGCGACAGCCCCGTTCGAGATCTCGCCTCCTGTCGCGACCAGCGGCAGCGACATGCCGGGTGGAGGTGTCACCCTCGCGATTTCGCCTGACGGCGCGCTCGCGGTGGATGGTGCGCCTTCGTCGGACGAGGCGTGGCTCGCCGAGATCGAGGCGGCCCTCGTCAGCGCGGACGCGCCGCTCATCCGCGTGAACGCCCACGCCGAGGCCGACCTGCGCTTCCTGTTGCCAAGGCTGGCCGAGCTGGAGGCAGCGGCGCTGGGCGAGGTCGTTCTTGTCGTCACGCCGAGTGCGGCGCCATGAGGTCTGGCCCGGGCTCATGGGCCCTTGGCGCGGGGGCGTCCGTTGTCCTGCACGGGGCGGGCGCGGTCGTGGCCCTTGCTCTGGTTGTACCCGAGGATATGCCGGAACAGCCGACGCCCGGTGCGCAATTCGAGCTGGAGACCACCGCTCTGGAACGCTCCCGCGCCGAGGAAACGCCACCGGAGAGTGCCGAGGCCGAAGAACGCGCCGCCGAGGGCGCTGTCGCGCAGGGTCAGAGCATCGCGCGCCGTACCGCGCCTGCCTCTACGCCAACGGGCACCGCCGCCGCCGCCGTGGAGGAGGCATCTCCGGCGGCCGCCGCTCTCAATCCGCCGGCGGAACAGGCCGTGGCGCAAAGCCCGGACTTGGAGATCACGCAGAGCGCCGCACCGGATGCTCCGCGCGCCGAAGCGCAGGCCCCGGAGGGCAATGTGGCCGCCGCGATCGTGTCTGAGAGCACGCCCGCCGTGGCGGAAGAGCCCGAAAGCGCACGCGCCGAAACCGCCGTGGCAACAGGGGCCGAAGCGCGCCCGACAGAGGTCACCGCGACCGCCGTTGCAACCGCGACCGTCTCCGGGGCGCCTGCGCCCACCGCTCAGGCACTGGGCGTCATGGCACCCGCTGCGCCACCCGTCGGGACAGCCGCTCCCTCCGCAGAAGCTGTCAGCCTTGTCGCGGCGGCGGCTCCGGCACAGGGCAGGGCCGCGCCATCGGCCGAGGCGGATGCGCAGACCGCTGCTGCCACCCCTGCAACCGGGGCGCCCGCGCCCACGGCTTCGGCGCAAGGCACCCCCGCGGCGTCTGCCGAGGCGCCTGCCACGCAAGCCGCCGCCGCTGCCATCGAAGGCCCGGTGATCGGCGCCGAGCTCGCTTGGGCCGGTCAGGGCTCGCTCGATCCGCAGGGCCTTGCCGCCGTTCAGGCCTTCCTTCCTGCGGCTGACCGAAGCGACGAAGGCGAAGAGGTGCGCGACGATATCTCTTCGCTTATGTCCTCCGTGCCGTGCGCACGCGTGCATACGGCGTTCAACCCCGATACCGGGGCGCTTGAGTTGCGCGGCCATGTGCCGACGGCGGAGGCGCGCCCGGAGCTTGTCGGGGCGCTCCAGACCCGCGTTGGCGAGACGCTCCCCGTGACGGATGCGCTGCGCCTTTTGCCCGAGCCGCAATGCGATGTGCTTTCCGGGATCGAGGGCCTTGGGCTCCCCCCGTCCGAAGAGCAATTTACCGACCCCGCCCTTGTTGGCGAGACAGGGTGGGCGCAGGATTACAGCTTTCGCGGGGGGGACGCGCTGGAGCTGCAGCTCCGCGGTGCGGATTACCCGGCCTATGTCTATCTCGATTACTACGACGGCGACGGCAACGTCGTCCACGTCGTGCCGAACGAGTTCATCGCGCTGCCATTCTTGCAACCGGATGAGCCGTTCTTCGTCGGCCCGGACGACGGGTTCGAGATCTACTTCTCACCGCCCTATGGGCAGGACATCGTTGTGGCAATCGCGACGGAGGAGCCGCTCTACGAGGGCCTCCGCCCCCTTGTCGAACCCGCCGAGGCCTACCTGACCTACCTGCGCGCGCGCATGGAGGCGCTGGGCGAAGCGCGGGGTGAATGGGCCTATTTCTTCGTAACCACCCGCGCTCCCTGAGCCGAGGCGCTTCCATCTTTTGGGCGAACTGCGCGATGGTTCCGCGAGCGTAGCCACCCGCCGCCGGGGCGCGTGGCCCGCCCCGCCTGAACCCCAAGACACGAGCTGGCGTGAAGTTTGCTTCGGCAGGGCCGGTGCGTCGGTACGCGGCCCGGCGGCGCTCAGCTGCCCAGCACGCGGGAGACGAACCCGCCGTTGCGCCAGCGGTTCAGTGCCTGCGCAAGGCCAGGGCCGGAGATGCCGTCGATTGCGCCTGCATAGTGTCCGGCTGCCGCCAGGCGCTCCTGGACGGCGACAATCGTCGCCCTCGACCATGCGTCTGCATTTTGGGTGAGCTGGGCAATCGCGCCGCCCGCATCGGAGGCCGCACCCCGCAAGAGCATATCTGCCGCGCGGCCCGGGTTCGGCGGTGAACCGCGGCCTTCATCGAGGATGATGGCGGCGGCAACGTAGCCTCGCGGCTCGCCCGTTTGCGCCGCGCGGCGGAAGTAGCCGAGCGCCTCGGAGGTGCGGTCCTCTCCCAGGGAGCCATCCTGCGCCAATACGCCGAGGTTGAAATTCGCCACGGCACTGCCCGACTCCGCCGCTTGCTCGAAGAGGTCGATCGCGCGGCCGGGATCGGCCTCAACGAGCCGTCCGTTAAAGAGCGCAACGGCAAGGTTGATTGCGCCGTCCGCGCTGCCGGCCTGGGCGGCGACCTCGTAGAGCTCAAGCGCACCCTCCGGGTCGCGCGGAAGGCCGTCGCCGGTTTCCATCAGCAGGCCGAGTGACACGAGCGCACGCAGGTCGCCCCGCCCCGCTGCTTCGCGGTAGAGCGCGATGGCTTCCTCGCGGAGGCCGCCCGCGGCCTTGGCGCGGGCCAGCAGAGCGGCGTATTTGGGTTGCTCGGGGAAGGTCTCCATCGCCGATCTGCAGACCTCGATGGCGCGCGTGGCCTGCCGCTGGAGCCGCGAGAACGGTACCCCCGCGACATTCGCCGTCGCGTCGCGTGGATGGGTGGCCAGCTCTTCGCACAGGCGGCCATCGCCGAGGTCGAGCTCTTCGGGCAAGCGCGAGACCATGGCGCGCGCCGACGGCGAGTGGCGGCCGTCGGGGTAGAGCTCGAGGTAGTATTCAGCGAGGCTCTTGATCCGGGTGCGCTGGGCCAGAAGCCAGAGCTGGTCGCCCTCGCTTTCCGCCACGGCGAGGCTGCGCCCGGCTGCTGTCGGTGGCCCGCCGAGGTTTTGCAGCTGGCTTACCACGTCGCGGGAATGCGCGCCCTCCGGGTAGCGCTGGATGTAGAGCGCCATCAGGTTCGGATCCTGCGTCCGGGCCGCGACCTGGTAGAGCAGCGTTTCCGGCGTGGCCGCTGGCAGGCCCTCGGCAAAGGTGAATTGCCGGGTGAGCGACGAGTTCTCCCACGGCACCTGCTGCCCGCCTGAAGCCGAGATCACGTCGCGGCGCACTGCGATCATCATGTCGGTGAGGGATTGCGCGGGGGTGTGGATGTGGCTGAGGACGCTCTCTGTGAAGGTTCCGTTGCGGCCATCGCCGTCGAAGGCGACCGCGCCCGGCTGCGTGGCGAAGGAGATGAAGTAGTCGGCACTGGATCCAATCTCGGCCAGACCGCTCTGCACGCCGTCCGGGGCGGCAACGCCAAGGGGGTTGTCCCGGCAGGCATCGAGGAAGATCAGCCGCACACCATTGGCCTTGTCGAGTGCGGCGAAGACACTCCCGAGGTCGACTGTTCCGGCGACGATCTCCTGGGCGGAGCCGACGCTCAGGTCTGTCGGGATCAGGTAGTTCGTCCCGCCGACCTGAAACGCATGGCCGGCGTAGTAGAAGATCGCGGCCTCTGCGCCGTCAGCAGCAGCCGAGAACGCCGCGATGGCTGTTTCCATCGCCTCCTTGGAGGCGTCTGTCTCAGTGAAGACTTCGAATCCCAGCTCTTCGAGCGCGCTGGAGATGTCTTCGGCATCGTTCAGCGGGTTCACGAGGGATGGGACGGTCTCATAGCCGCCATTGCCGATGACAAGGGCAACCCTGGTTTGCGCCAGCGCCTGGCCCGAGAGCAAAGCGGCAAAGAGAACGGCCACGGTGAGCATCCGTGCGTTGAGCCCCGCGGCAATTGCGATCCAGCTTCGTCCCAGCAGCGTCATCATTCTTCCCGTCACTTGCACCGACTCGCACGAAATCTATCGCGCGGCGTCCCGTGGTGCGATCACAGCCACGTCATCATGCCATTGTTGCCAAGGTCGGCGCCAGCAACAAAAGAGCGGGAAGGCACGGCCGATGTGCCTTCCCGCTGTTCCGATTGATACGGCGTCGTCCTAGAGGCCAACCGCGCGCTGCAATTCCACCTCGACGGAGTTCAGGGCTGCGACGACCGTGTTGGCCTGCTCGCGGTAGACGCTTGCAAGCTCCGGATCGTCCGCGCGCAAGAGCCCGATGGCCTTGGTCACCTCGACTTCCGCAGTCTGGATCGCCGTGCGTGCCTCTGCCACCGCGTCGAGCTCGATCTGGCGGCGAACGGCCGGGTCCGTCACGCCTGCAAGGCGGCTTTGTGCCCGAGCGCGGGCGGCATCGACGCCCTGGCGCGCCACGATTACCGCGGCCGAAACGCTGGCCAGTTCTTGCGGCAGATCGAGGGTCGCGGGGTCGAGGGTGGCCGAGAAGCTCTCCAACGCATCGCTCACGCAGCCCAGGAAATCGGTCACGGCCTGATCGGTCTCGCGGCAAGTCTCGACGGTGGCCTGCAGATCGGACGACGCCCGATCGATGACAGCCAGTACGCTTTCCGCGACTTGGATGGATTGCGCGCCCGTTTGCGTTGCCGTGGCGCCCGGTGCGCTGACGATACCACCGCCGAGGGACAGCCCGCCGCCGCCGTCGCCGATCGTTGCATCCCCGAGATCCGGTAGGTTCGGCTGGTTCGGCGGGATGATCACATCGGGCCGCTCGGATTCGACAGCGGCCACGGTGAACGTGCCGGGAACAAGCGTCTCGGCGTAGTTGCCCAACCCGCGACCGACAGGATCGCTGATAAGGATCGTGCTGTCGCCGGCCTCGGCCTCCTGCGCGGCACCATCGCTGGACAGGCTGGCAAACAGGACCGCGTCATCGTTGAGCGGCAGCAGGCCCTCGACGGTGAACTCGGTGCCCTCGAAGGTGAAGCTCTCGCCCTCGGTCTTGGTCTGATCGTTCGCGATGATCGTCAGCGGGGCGCGCGTCACATCCAGCTCACCGGAGTTGACGATGTTGAAGCTGTAATTGTCGACCCCGTTCCCGACCGGTGCGGCCGTGATCGCGTATTCGTCGACGATGGCTTCCTGCACTTCGCCTTCACTCGACAGGGCAACCCCGGTCAGCCCATCGCCATTCACGAACTCACCGTCGCCGGTGATCGTGAAGCCGATGCCTTCGTTCTCGTTAAGGCTGAAGCCCGCCGTTCCGTAGACTTTCGTCTGGTCCAGCGTGGTGATCGTCAGGTCTATCTCGCGCTGCACGACCGTCAACTCGCCCGTCGGCACCACTTCGATCTCGTAGTTCGACAGGCCCGTTCCGACCAACTCACCATCCTGGAAGATGGTGTAGTCGCCAATCCCGGCAGTCGGATCCTCACCCGCGCTGGCAAGCGGGATGAGATCCACACCGTCGCCGGGGGCGAATGCGCCGTCCGTGATCTCCCACCCAAGTCCCTCGGTCTCGGCCAGCGCGAACTCGGCATCGCCATAGGTCTTGGTCTGGTTGAGCGTGGTCAGCGCGATGGTGAGCGAGCGCGGGTCGATCGTCAGCACGCCATTGAGCACGAAATCGATCGCGTAGTTGCCGAGCCCGGTGCCCGTGGTTTCGCCTGCGAGGATTTCATAGGTGCCCACGGGGGCCGCAGCGTCTTCGCCGGTGCTGCTCAGCTCGACAGTGGCCAGCGTATCGCTGTTCAGGAGCGCACCGCTTGTGATTGCCCAGCCTGCGCCCTCTGTCTCGGCGAGTGCAAACTCCGCATCGCCGAAGAGCTTGTTCTGATCGAGCGTCGTGATTTCGAGCGGCGCGCGCAGAACCGTCAGCTCGCCCTCGTTGGCGAAGTTGATGACGTAGTTCTCGATCCCCGAACCCTGCAGCCCGGCCACACCGATGGCATAGGGGCCGTTGATCTCGGTCACGGGCGCGGTGATGTCGGTGCCGGTGCTCGTAAGAGAAACCCCGGTGAGGGTGTCGCCGTTGATGAAGCCGCCGCCGGTTTGCGTCCAGCCGATGCCTTCGGCTTCGTTGAGCCCAAAGTCGACCCCGTAGGTTTTTTCCTGGTCGAGCGTCGTGATCGTGAGGTCGATGGCAAGCGGAACAACCGTGAGGTCGCCCACCGGGTTCACGGTGATGTTGTAGTTCTCAAGCCCGATCCCGGTGATGTCGCCAACAGCGATGTCGTAGGTTCCAACAGGGGCTGTGACGTCTTCGCCTACGCTGGATAGCTCGATGGTGCTGATCCCGTCGCTGCCGACGAAGCCGGGATCACCCACGAAGACCCAGCCTTCGTCTTCCGTTTCGGCCAGCGCAAAGCCGGAGTCGCCGTAGGTCTTGGTCTGATCGAGCGTGTCGATAAAGATATCCATATCCCGCTGCGTGACGGTCAGGATCCCGTCTTCGACGAACGTGATGACATAGTTGGTCACACCCGGCCCATTGGCGCCAACCGCATCGATGGCATAGTCGCCCGCATCCGCGTCCGGCAGTTCGCCGAGGCTGTCCAGCGTCACGTCGGTGATGTCACCGGCGACGAGCGTGCCAAGGCTGACGACCCAGCCGACGGTCTCGGTTTCGTCGAGCGCAAACGCGTCGTCGCCGAATTCCTTGGCCTGGTCGAGCGTGGTGATCTCGAGAGGGGCGGGATTGATGAGGTAATCCGCAACGCCGTAGATCACGTCGTAGGTGATCCCGAGATCCGAGGTGGCCGTTCCGGGAGGCGCTGTCAGATCGTAGGGCACGGGATTCGCCTGCGTATCGGGCGGCACGAGCACATCGAACACGCTCGTGAGGTCGATCGTGTCCAGCGAGTCGTCAAAGACATAGAGGCCCGGCCCGCCCTGCGTCGTTCCGGTGAGCGCCGGCGGCGCGTCATTGAACGTGATGGTCACGTCGTCCGGATCGGCAAAGATCACTGCGTCGATCGCGTAGAGCTGCGGGTACAAGCCAGGCGCGCCGGGCGCCCAGTTCGCGGCCCCAAGCGAGGCAATGACACTCTGCGTAAAATCGGTGTCCTGGAGCTCCACAGTCGTGAGGCCGGTCGCAAACGAGTCGGCCCCCGGCGCGTTGGTAATATCGTAGAAGGCGTCGAGGACAGAAGCGGGAGGGGCCGTGCCGACGCTTGCATTGAAGCCGATGGACGGCGCGGTCACACCGTCCGTGGCGGATACGGAGCCCGCCGAAATCGAGCCATCAACATCGCTACCGTCGGCTTGGCCGACGAGGCCGCCGACGGAATTGAACGTCGTGCCACCGTTCGAGGAGACATCGCCAAGCGCGTAGACGTCGGTCACGATACCGCCGTGAACTCCGACAAAGCCGCCGACATACTGGTCGATCAGGCTCGTACTTGCCGAGACATCGGGCGTGGCCGATGCGACAGTGATTTCCCCGTCGAACCCGCCAACGAAGCCACCGATCGCGATGCCGACAGGACTTGCGGCAGAGAGCGGCGTCGGATCTTCGCTGAAGACCACGCTGCTGCCTTCGGCCTTCACGTTCGTGAATGTCGCTCCAGTGACGGCGGTGGCGGTCGCTCCCACGAAGCCGCCAACAGCGCCGCCCACGTTCGATGTCACGTCGACGTTGCCGAAAGCGCGCGCCGTATCGATGGTGGTATCGGTGCTCTCGCCAATGAATCCGCCCACGCGGGCGCGGTTTCCAAGAGCGTCGACAGAAACGTTTCCAAACGCATCTGCTCCTCCCGGACTCCCACCGCCTGGCAAAGTACCGTCTATTGAGCCACCCAAGCTCCGGCCGACGTAGCCACCGACAAACGTCAGCGTCTCGCCCTCTGTTTGCACGACTGCGTTCTCTGTGAAGACCGAAATGTTGGCATCCGCAAAGCCGGCTTCGGTGACATCCCCGGAGTTGAGGCCGATCAATCCGCCAACGTCTGCCAAACCGCCGTCAATTTGCGCGCGGTCGCCTGACGTGCCGAGGTTGAGGCTCATCGGGCTATTGATTCCCGAACTGGCAAGATCGACGACTGATCCTGAATTGACGCCTGCGACCCCGCCGACGGCGAACTCACCTGTGCCGCTTGCGTTGATGGTACCGTCGACAAGGGCATTCCCGATCAAACCGCTGTTGCGGCCGACTGCTCCGCCGACCTCCGTGTTGTAAGCTCCGCCGGAACCGTCGCCGATCGACACGGTGGTGATCGTCATGTCGGCGTCAACGGCATTCGTTTGACCGACGTTTTCACCGGCGACACCCCCAACAAAGGCAGCGTCGCGGAATTCGACGTCAATCGAGCCCGTGGCATGTATGAAGCCGTTCGCGTTGATGACCCCGGATCCGGCATTTAGCCCGGCGATTCCACCTGCCCTGACAAGGCCAATGTTCTGGAAACCGCCGTTGACGTCCACAACGTCGAGGTCGATGCTGTTGAGCGGTTGAACCTCGAGGATGGCGCTGTTTTCGCCCACGAGCCCACCGATATTCAAAATCGACCCGCCAGCATCTGCGCCGACCCTGGCGTCAGTGACTGTGCTGGACACGCCGATCTCGATCAGCTGGTCCGCGTTGTTCACCGTGCCGATGACGCCGCCCAGGGAAATCGTGTCAAACGTCCCGGAGCTGTCGTTGAGGAACGTGGAAACGGTTGTGCCGGTCGCGGAAACCTGCGTCGGTGCCCCCTCCCCAGTGACGTCAATGACGCCGATCGTGCCGCCAAGCGTGGCGACAAGCGGAGCGCCAAAGACATCAACGCGTTGATCCGGCCCACCAGTGACCGCGCCTGTACCAGCGGCCACGTTGATCACGCCACCCTGGAGATCGCCTTCCAGTTGCCCCACCACGCCGCCAAGGACGACGTCGACGTCAAAAGCTTCGACTTCGACAGTGCCGTCGAATGTCACGTTGTCGAGGCTGCCACCGGATTGAATGCCGACAACGCCACCGAGGATGGCATCCGAGAAGATAAAAAAGCCATCGGAAACGGTGCCCCCCACGGAGACGTTCTGGATATCCGTGTCGAGTGCGTTCGCAACAAGTCCACCGGCCTCAACCGCCCCCTCGGTGTCAACGACGGCCACGCCAACATCCGACAGAGTGAGGTTCGAAATCGTGGCGCCGGTCGTGAAGGCGAAGAGCCCGGCCTGATCCTCGCGGATCATGGTGAGCCCGCTTATCTCGAAGCCGTTGCCTTCGAGGGTTCCGGTGAAATCAACGCTGTCACCGATCGGTCGGAAACCCTCGAAGCCCTCTCCGAAGTCAAACCAGCCGGCAGTTACTGATGCGTCGATATCGCTGCCGAGTTCCCAATTCGACTCGAGCAAGATGGGATTGCCGGGGACGGTAGGTGCCGATCCGGCAGATGCCATACCTTGCAGGCCGTACACGTCGTTGATCTCGAAGGGATCAAGTGTGGAGCCGTCTCCTGCCGCGCGCAGGAACGTCGTTCCGAAACCGAGGCGAAAGTCATTGGCTGCAAAGGATGCCGGGGTTGTCTGACGCTGAAGCCACGTTCCTCCGTTGAGAAAGAAGCGGTCGACATTGATATCACCGGACGTGATGCCGACGCCTGGGAAGATCTCCTCACCGGCAGTGATTTGCAGCGTGGCCTCGGGAAGCAGGATCGGCGCGTTGATCAGAATGTCTTCGTTGGCATTGAAGAACAGCGTGCCGTTCTGAGTGTCCGGGTCATTCGCTTCGTCGATGGCGCTCGTCACCGTGATCCGTCCGGAATCGACGCCGGTGAGATCGGTATCGACGACGAAGCTCCCGAAGCTTTCCAACCCGTTCAGAATCGAAGCCGGATCGACAACGCTGTCGGACAGCTGGCACTCTCCCGGTGCGCAGATTTCGAAGTTCTGCGGGTCGAGCAGCACGACCCCGCCGCGCCCGACCGTCGCAAGGCCCGTGAAAATCAGCTTCTTCGCGCTGGAAACCTCGACAAAGCCGCCGTCGCCCGTACCGGCAGCGCGTGCGTCTACCGTGCCCTCGAAGCTGGTGAACTCATCCGACCAGATCGCGATGTCGCCGCCATTTCCTTCGGTCAGGGCGCGGGCACTGATCGTGGCGTCCGCATCGATGTTCACGACATCCGATGTCGGAATTGCCGGGCCACCGGCGAAGTCTCCGCCGATGCGAATGCTGCCGCCGCCGCCTTCCAGGTCAGCGCCAATCGTTGCGCCGTCGAGATTGATGCTACGCCCGGTGATAACGATGTTCGGCCGCTCCGCCGGGCGGGGGGAGGCGTCGACAATGAGCGAGGACACGCGCTGTGATGTGCTCACTGCCCCGGTCACGTTTACCGTGCCGCCAGCGCCACCGCCGAGGATGATGCTGCCGTTACGGCCCGAAACGCTGCGCGCCTCGGTCACGCCGGAAAGGTTGACGACGCGGCGCGCCGCGTCGCGCGCGGTCGCGGCCTGCATCTGGATCAGACCGCCATCGGCCGACACGCGCCCCGCCTGGTTGATCAGCACTTCGGTATCGCTGTCGGACGGCATCGCGATCTGGAGGAATCCGTCGCCCGTCAGGTCGATCGTCGCCATTTCGCCGGCGCCAAAACCGATCTTGCCCATCGGAGCAACGATCGTGCCGGTGTTCTCAACCTTGCCGCCCAGCAGCGCCGCGAGGCCGCCCTGACCAACGGTGATCGTGCCGTGGTTGGCCACGCCCGCCGAGTTGCCGTTGCCCTCGAAGCGCAGACGGCCCTGCATGAATTCGTCGTCATCGGTTTGCAGCGACGACGCCACAAAGCCCTGGGCGTCAATGCGCCCGGTCGGGCCGACCACGACACCGCGTGGGTTCACGAGGTAGACGTGCCCGTTCGCCGTGATCGAGCCGTCGATCTGAGATGGCAGGCCACCCGTGACCCGGTTCAGCGTCGCGGAGTTGCTGGTGGGCTGGTTGAAGTTGACGGCATTGCCCTGGCCAACGGAAAAGCCATTCCAGTTGATGACCGCGCGGTCGCTCGACTGGTTGACGTTAAGCTGCGTCGGCCCGGGCTGCGCGATCTGAGCTGCGCCCTGCACCACCTGCCCGCCGGTCGGCAGCCCTTCGGCAACCAGAGCCGCCGGGGTCAGAGCCGTACTGGCGGCCAGCGCGAGACGAGTGGCGTGACGGCGCTCAGAACCGGTAGTTTGCCGCAATCGACAGGGAGTCCTCGTCGTCTTCGTCGTCATCTCGCGTTCCTCTTCCGTACTCAATCCTTACAGAGGTGCTCGAAAACCTCGGAGTGATCTCGTAGAAAATATCCAGTCCGACACCGAAGGCTGACGCGGACGTTTCGTCTGTCTCGTCGTCGACCGGTTCCTCGCGGAACACGGCTCCGGTGGCGGCAAAGGCATAGGGGCTCAACGTCAACGGCCTGTCGCTGGCGCTCATGGTGAAGGGGCGGGCAAACTCGCCACGGACCACCCAGCCACTGTCCCCGGTCAGCGTACCGGCCGACAGTGGAGACAATTCGCGGGATGAGGCGAGGCCCATTTGCTCGGACGTTGCAAGCGGCTCGCCGAACGACGTCTGCACGCGGCCATTGACCGTCAGCAGGAAATCCTCGGCGAGTGCCGTGCGGTAGCGTCCGGACAGCTGGAATTTCGTGAAATCCGCGTCCGTGCCCGGACGGGACAGCGGCGCATCGTCCTCGCCGACATCGTCGGCAGAGCGCGCGCCAAAGGCATCGAGGCCAAAGGACAACTCGCCTCCAAGCTCAAGCGCGGAACTGTTCTCGAAGAGCCAGAACGCATCGGCAGACAGCCGCGCGATCCGCAGCCTGTCTTCGTAGATGCGCTCGGTCCCGGATTCCGTGTCGATGTCGAGCACGTCATTCTGGACGTCGAAAGCGAGCTGCGTGGTCAGGTTGAACGTGCGCGAGCGTACCCAAGGGTAGAAAAGCCGCGCCGATACACGTGAGAAGTCACTTGGCAGGTCCGGGCCATCGCCCTGGCTGTTGGTCTGGCTGTTCGTGCCTTCGAGGTTGAAGGTCAGGCCGTCATTGCCAAGCGGCACCACGGCGCCCGCGGAATAGGTCAGCAGGCGCGGATCGTCGAAGAGCTCGGCGTCGGGATGGAATGAAAGCCTGCCGTAGATCGACTCGCCAAACCCAAGAAGGCCATTCGCCTCGACGCCGAAGTCGAGCTTGTAGTTGCCCAGGGAATCCGACAGCGAGTTGTCGAAGCCGACAAAGCCGGTCAGGCCTCGGTACTCCGGATCCAGAATGATGACGGTGCCGCCCGGCTCCGCACCGGCCTGCAGGGCCGAGCCCAGCGCCACGCCGTACGTATCGCCCGCCAGAAGAATGCGCCGCTCAAGCTCGTCTTGCTGGATCAGGCGTTCGCCGACGAGCGGCTCTGTAAGCCCTTCGAGACGGGGGCGGATGTTTTCGGGCACGTTGCTGGTGTCGACCTGCTCGACAAAGCCGCTCACCACGTTCAGCCGCAGCACGCCGCCATCGCGGAGCTGTTGCGGGGGCAGGACGACACGGGTCAGCACAAACCCTTCGTTGACGTAGGCCGCTTCGAGTGCGGAGGCGCCTTCGAAGAGCTCGGAAGCAGGGATTCGCCCCCGCGTCAGGCGTTGGCGCAGGGCTTCTGTCTCGACCCGAAGCTCGGGGAGCGTGCCTTCTACGACGACGTCGCTGATCTGGATCGAGAGGTTTTCCGCCCCCGGCGGCGCGGCCAGCCCGGGCTCACCGGAGAAGACCAGAGATCCCTGCAGGCGTTGCTGTGGCGGGGCAAAACTGCCCTCCGTCACCTGGCTCGCGGTTTGCGCAATGGAAATGCCTGAACCTGCGGCGACCAGAAGGGCACACGCAGCTACGCTTGCGATCAATCTATGCCGCGTCTTGAGCGGCCTAATAGTCTGAATCAAGGCCACTCTCCGCAGATGCCCGACGCTCCGTCAATTCCTTAACAGAGGGTAAATAAAAAACATAGCTTCCGTGGACGGCTGATACGTCAAATTGGATTGGCCGGTGTGTTCTGGTCACTGTGACGCGGTTGAAGAGCGCGGCGCGTTCCGCTGGCGCGGCCTCAATCCGCCTCGGGCGGGCGGGCCGCGGCGAGGAGGCCATCGACATCGATGTGGGTCTCCATGTGATCGGCCAGTGCGTCGAGCGTGGCTTCGACGCGCGCTCCGTATGCCGCCCCGCCGCGCTGGCCGTGGCCCGCGAGCCAGGCCGCGCGAAAGGCGTCATCGGCAAACATCCCGTGCAGATAGCTGCCCGCGACGTGCCCATCCGCGCTGAGGGCGCCTTCCGCAGCACCGTCGATATGCGCAAAGGGGCGGCTGCAATCCGCTCCGGACGTGCGGCCGATGTGGATCTCGTAGCCGCTGAACGCCACGCCCGTTGCGGCATGAACGGCGTTCACCCGGGTCAGCGCCTTCAAGGGGGTCATCTCCGTCTCGATGTCGAGCAATCCCAGCCCACGTGTCTCTCCCGGCGGCCCCTCGATCCCTTCGGGATCACGCAAGACCCTGCCCAGCATCTGATAGCCGCCGCAGATTCCCAGCACCCGCCCGCCCCGGCGCACATGGGCCGCGATGTCGACGTCCCAGCCCTGCGCGCGCAGGAACGCGAGGTCCCCACGGGTCGATTTCGTACCGGGAAGGATCACGACATCCGCGTCAGCGGGAAGGACGCGCCCGGGCCCGAGCATGGTCAGGCGCACGGCGGGTTCCTGTGCCAGCGGGTCGAGATCGTCGAAGTTGGCGATCCGGGACAGTGCCAGGCACACGATATGCAAGCTGCCGCCGCCGGGGGCGTGCTCGAGGTCGAAGGCGTCTTCGGCGGGCAGCCGCCAGGCATCCGCGAACCACGGCAAAACACCGTAGCCGCGCCATCCCGTGCGCTGGGCGATCGCGTCGTAGCCATCGTCAAAGAGCCGGGGATCGCCACGAAACCGATTGATCAGGAATCCGGTGATCTGGGCGGCGTCCTCCGGATCCAGCACGGCCTTGGTGCCGACGATCTGCGCGATCACCCCGCCGCGGTCGATGTCTCCCGCAAGGATCACCGGCACGTCCGCGGCCCGCGCGAAGCCCATGTTGGCGATGTCGTTGCGGCGCAGGTTGATCTCCGCCGGGCTTCCGGCCCCCTCGACGAGCACCAGCGCGTGCCGCCGGCAGAGCCGCTCGAAGCTGTCGAGCACCGCGGCGAGCAGGCGGGGCTTCAGCCCGAAATAGTCGCGTGCCTCCGCCGTTGCGAGCCGCTGACCCTGCACGACGACTTGCGCGCCGGTGTCTGTCTCGGGTTTCAGCAGCACCGGGTTCATGTCCGTGTGCGGTGCCAGACTGGCGGCCATCGCCTGGAGCGCCTGCGCGCGTCCGATTTCGCCGCCATCCTCCGTCACCGCCGCATTGTTCGACATGTTTTGCGGCTTGAACGGCGCCACGTCGATCCCGCGCCGGTTCGCCGCCCGGCACAGGCCCGCCACGAGCATGGATTTGCCGACATTCGAGCCGGTGCCCTGAATCATCAATGCGCGCGCCATGGCCCTGCTCCGGCTGCCTGAGTGGCAAGGTGTCTGGCGCGTGTCACAGCCGCAAGCCGATAGATGTGACGCGCGCGACAGCCGATGCGTCGTTTTTCGGGATTGCGTGGCAGGGTGCGCAGGCGCATCATTTCGGTGACGGTGCCCGGGGTGCAGCAGCATGCCGGGCTTAAAACGGGAACACGGTGCGGCGGACCCCCGCCAAGGCCGAGACTGCCCCCGCAACTGTAAGCGGCGAGCGCCCTCCGAACGACGCCACTGGAGCCTTCAGGCCCCGGGAAGGCTCGGCGGACGCCCCGACCCGCGAGTCAGGAGACCTGCCGTTGTCACACCGAAACCCGGGCGGGGTGTCCGGCACAGGAGCGACGCGATGACGTATTTCAGTTTGGCGACCGGCGGTAGATCCACGCCCCCCCTGCGATTGCGCGCCGCGCCCGGCCTGACCGCACACCCGACCCATGCGCGGAGGGCGCGATGGACCTGCAACCCCTGATCGACAAGCTGATCGTCGCACCGGACGATCCCGCACGGGCGCGCGCCTTCGGGCGCATGGCCTTCATGGAGTGGCTCGGTGCCTTGCCGGGTGACGTGAGCTTTCCGCTCGCGGCCATGGAAGCCTACGATCGCACCCGGGCCGTGGCCCGGATCTCCTACGCGGCCGAGGTCTTTCGCGCGCTCCTCGTCGAAGCCGTGCATATGCCGCCTCGTCCGCTGTCGCTGACGCTTCCCAGCCCGCATCGCCGGGGCGGAGCGCGCACCCGGCGGCTGCCGTTCTAGCGGTGCTGCAGCGAACCCGTTGGTGCGCCGTCGCGGGTCTGACCCTCGCCGTCGCAGGATGCGCGACGCCTCCGCCGATGGCGACGGATGCCGAGATTCAGGTGCTGGAGCGTTCACTGTCGGGGGGATCCGGTGGCGGGAGCGCGACCGGGGCAGGCGTGTCGGCTTCCCGGCCCACGAACCCGTTCGGGACGAGGGTCACACTGGGGCCGCCGCCCAATCCCCTCGCCCCCGAAGCGCAGCCGCCGGGCGCGATCGTCGCGGGTCCGGCCGCGCCAATCGCCGAAGACGCGGTGACCGATCTAGAACGCCGCAACGACGAACGCTTTTACGGCACGCAATCGGATTGCCTCGCCGCGCGGGGGACGTTTACCGTCCGCGGTTGCCTGCGCTGATTGCTCGGGCGCCCAATGCGAATGTGCCGGTCGAAACAAGAGCTTGTTATGAGAAGCGTCGCCCATGCCGGGGGCGCTGGGCCCAACTCCGCCGTGGTGCTCGACCCGGGGCCCGACGACGCACTGACAGCCACGAACACGATGCGATAAAGCTTTGCACAGGGCGGTGGCCTGGAGCGGAGATCCTGCGCCACGCCAGCCCTGAGAGATTTCATTGGCACGGTAGAGCGCTCGCTTTTCCACCATGTGTCAGCGCGGGCCTGTGTGCCCCGCCGGCGGAAGGAGACACGATGGGCCTTGCCCGAGCCGCGTTCACCGCGACCCTGATCACTGCCGCCAGCGTCCTGACGGCGCAAGCCCAGGATTTCGTGGGGTCCGAAGCTTGCGTTGCCTGTCACACCGATGAGGCAGCCGCATGGTCGGGATCGCACCATGCGCTGGCCTGGACCCTTCCGACGGCGGACAACATCCTGGCCGATTTCGACGGCACGGATTTCTCTCTCGATGGCATGACCGCCCGGTTCCGGATCTCGCCCGAGGGCACCTACCATGTGTCGGTCACCGAGACGGATGGCGTGACAACCGACTACCAGGTTCATTCCGTCGCGGGTGTCGAGCCGCTCCAGCAATACCTGCTCGAGACCGAGCCAGGCCGATTGCAGAGTTTCGACGTGGTTTGGGACACCGAGGCGGGGGGATGGTTCCATCTCTATCCCGATCAGGAGCTCCCGCCGGACGACGCCTTGCACTGGACCGGCCCGTACAAATCCTGGAACGCGCGCTGCGCGGAATGCCATGCGACCGGCTACGAGAAGAACTACGACGCCGCCACGCGGAGCTACGCGTCGACGCAGGCTGAGATCGGCGTCGGCTGCGAGGCCTGCCACGGGCCAGGCTCCGCGCATCTTGCGTGGACCGAGGGCCTGGAGATCGCGGAGAGTGGCGCAGATCTCGACGCTTACGGCTTCTCGCAGGGCTTTGCGTCCACCGAGGCGACGATCCAGCAATGCGCCACGTGCCACTCGCGCCGAGAGGCCTTCTCCGGTGCGTCACCGGATCCGGGGGCGAGCTATCACGACAGCTACAACCTCGCCTTGCTGCGCCCCGGTCTCTATTTCGCCGACGGTCAGATCCGGGACGAGGTCTACGTCTACGGCTCGTTCCTGCAATCGAAGATGTACGCCGCCGGGGTTGGCTGCCTAGATTGCCACGACGCGCATTCCGCCCGGCGGATCGCCGAGGGCAATGCCGTTTGTACCCAATGCCATTCCGAGGCGGGCAATCCCCGGTTCGAGACATTGCGACCAGCGGAGTATGACAGCCCCGCGCATCACTTCCACGCCCCCGGCACGGAAGGTGCCCAGTGCAAGAGCTGCCACGCGCCCGAGCGGGTCTATATGGGCAACGATTGGCGTGCCGATCATTCCTTCCGGGTGCCGCGGCCGGATCTTGCCGCCGAGACCGGCGCGCCCGATGCCTGCACGACGTGCCATACCGAAAGGGATGCCGCCTGGGCCGCCTCCGAGATCGCCACGCGGTTCCCCGAGAGCCGCCATCGCGGCCCCCATTTCGGGCAGGTGCTGGCACGTGGTCGTGAGGATCCCGTCGCCGCGGCGGGCGATCTCGCGGATCTGGCCGCCGATCCGGATCAGTCCGGACTTGTCCGGGCCACGGCGCTCTGGCTTCTGGAGAACGCGAACTCGCCCACAACGGCCGAGCGTCTTGCCCCGCTGATCGAAGACCCGGATCCCGTCGTGCGCGCGGCGGCTGTTGGCTTGCAGCGTGCGGCGCCGGCCATGGAGCGGGTGCAGCGTGTCGTGGCGCGACTGGCCGACCCTGCGCGCGTAGTGCGGGTGCAGGCGGTGCAGGCGATGGTCGACGCGCCGATCGCCCGGTTGCCCCGGCGCATGCAAGCCGATCTGAACGAAGCCATGGCCGAGTGGCGCCGGGTGCTGTTCAACCGGTTCGACTTTCCCGAAACGCACCTTCAGCTCGGGGGCTGGGCGCTGGTGCAACGTAACATCCCGGCGGCCGAGCAGGCATTCCGCACGGCGGTGGATCTCGATCCCCAGCAGGCCAACGCCTGGGTGATGCTGGTGCGGCTGGCCTTCGCCACCGATGGTCCGGCAGCGGCGCAGGAGGTGCTTGGCGACGCCCTTGCACGCCTGCCACAGGACCCGGCATTGCGGGCGCTCGAGGCGGATCTGCGCTAGGGCCGGGCTTCGCCGCCGGGCACGTCGTTCCTGCGGCCCCGCGCGTGAGCCGCCGGGATTCAGGTATTTGGGCCAAGATGAAGGGGGCGGCCGCCGTTCTTTGCCCGCTTTCTTGGGGATCTTGGGACCCTTTGTGGAACTCTATGGAGGGTGGGGTCGCGTCGTGGCGGTGGGCCGTGGCGCGACCGGGTGTGCGCAGCCTTGACCTGGCCTGGTGTGCGGTTTGGCGCGCATGCCCGGACGCAATTGACGGCGATCAGGGAGGATCTCGCCCGGATTGTCACGGCGCATTGGCGCTGGAAGTTCGGAGAGCCGGAGCGGCAGTGCGCGCCGTCCGAAATGAGCGAGGCGGTCTCAGCCGGGCCAGAGGGCGGTGCCGGGGTGGAACTGCGACCAGGCAAACCAGAAGGCCTGGTGGCTGCCCAGATCCGCGCCGTCATCACCGACCACGCGGATGCCGCCGGCATCGAGCGCCAGGCGCACGTTCTCGTAGGTGACGTCCTCGCCGCCCTGGAGGGCGAGCATGGCCGCGCTGCGCTGGAACGCGACCGGCTGGCCCGACGGTGTCACCACCCCGATGACGTCTTCGTGCACGGGCAGGCGCGGATCGACGTCGCCGACCGGAAAGATCGGGCCGTCGGCATCGCGGCCGTTGCGAAAGTCGAAGTCGCGCCCGAGCGCCAGCGCCTCGACCAGCACGGTCGTTTCGGGATGTGCCGCCTTCCATGTGCCCCAATCGGTCGTGACGACGGTTGCCTGCTGGAGGGTTACGTTCTTTTCCGCCAGAGGGCCGGTGACGGCCTTTCCGAGGAACGTGTCAAAGACAGAGAACGTAGTGACATCGTACATGACCTTGTTGGAGCGGATGAGCAGACCCGATGTACGCAGCACGGGGCGATCGATGCCGTCCGGCAAACCGTCTGTGAAGTAGGCCTGCGCCGCGCCGCACAGCGTGCAGTAGGGAATTCCGAGGGTCCGTCCGCCGAGCGTGTCGTTGACCATCTCGCGCACTTCCATGATGCGCCGGGGGTAGGCCCTGTAGTCGCCGTTGACCTCGATGCCGAAGACGATGGCGTCGTCGTCGAGCCATGTCGCTTTGGCGGCTGTGCTGACCTCCGGGTTGTCGGCGGCCGGGATGCAATTGCAGGGCTGATCGGTGGTGTCGTAGGGCCGGTCATCGATCAGGACGCCGCCCCAGGAGACGAGCCGCCAGTCGATGTCGCCCTCGATGAAGATCTTTTCCCAGCCCGGGATCATGCCGGTGAAGATCGCGCGCTTCACCTCGAGGTAGCCGGGGGGGGCGGGGATATCCCAGGCGATCAGGTGGTCGGTGACGGTGCCCCACGGGTTCTGGGCAGCCAGCTCCTTGCCCAGCAACTCGGAGGCCGCGCCATGCAGGAGGGACGTGAGCCCGGGGCCCGTGGAAAAGCGCATGAGATCCGCGATGTGCCAGACCAAACGCGGATCGCCCGATGCCGCGATTTCTGTCAGGGCGGTGGCCTGATCGCGGCCCCACTGGCGCTGCTCGACGCTGTTCACGAACGCCATGCGGACAGCGATCTCAAGCCCTTCGGTGAGCGGACCTTCGGCGACGTCCGGTGGCGCTCCGAACGCGTCGAGCACGTATTGGGGCGGCATGGTCGCATCTTCGGCCAGGGCGGGCCCGACCCAGAGGAGCGCCACAAGCAGGCCCATGGCGCGCAGGACGGAACGGGGTCCGAGGGCGAGAGATGGTGTCATGGGCGGGTCCTTCCTTTGCCGCGGTCGACGGGTGCGCCGCCAGCGAAGGGCTCGCGCGGGCCCCAAGGGACCAGCACGGTGCGTGCTCCGGCATCCGCTCCGTCACTATCGGCGCAATGGTCTGGCCCCGCGAATCACGAACGCATCAGGGCGGAGTGAGGACCGCTGGCGCAGGGCGACGGGCGCGTGCCTGAGCAGGAGACCGCAACGCGGGGGATATGCGCCGCCCCGGATACAGATCTACTGCGATACGGTACGTTTCTGCGGGTCGCGCCCTTCGCGCCGTGGTTTGCGCTCCGCTAGTAGGCGGCCTCGTAGGCGCGGCACTGGCCTTCGGTGTCGAGCGCTTCGACATGTGCGATCTCGGCCTCCTTGTGGAGCCGATAGACCGACGCGAACGGCGGGCGAAACCATGACGTGACCGTCTCGTTCGAGGAAAACTGGTCGAGCGCGGCGCCGAGCGTTGTGGGCAGGCGTGTGAGGCCCTTCGCCGCCAGCTCTTCGGCGGACAGGAGCGACACGTCCTCTTCCGTCGGGACCGGTGCGGCGAGCTCCTCTTCGATGCCCTGGCATCCTGCGTGCACGATTGCCGCGAGCGCGAGGTGCGGGCATGCGGCGGCGTCTGCCGCGCGGTATTCGAGGTTGAATTGGCGGGCGATGCTGGCGGGGTCTTTCGCGGTGACAGGGCAGACCCGAAGCGATGCCTCGCGATCCCGAAAGCCGAGATTGTTGTAGGCGGCGGACCAGCGGTGCGGTGTGAGGCGCAGATACGAGATGACGGACGGCGCGGTGAGCGCAAGGATCGCATCGAGGTACTTCAGAACCCCCGCGGAGAACGCCCCCGCGAGGGGCGACAGGCCGTGCGGCGCGTCGGGGTCGTACGTCATGGGCTTCCCATCGGCATCGACGAAGCTCATGTGAACGTGCACGCCATTGCCCACGCTCGCCGGATCCCGGATCGGCGTGAACGTGGCGGCCTCGCCCAGATGGCGGGCTGTGGCCCGCGTAAGCTCGCGCAGGATCACGGCGGCGTCCGCTGCGCGCACGCCCAGCTCCGGCCCGATGACGACCTCGTACTGGTTTGGTCCGTATTCCTTCATGATGCTGTCGGGCGTGAGCCCGGCGCTTGTGAGATTTTGCATGAGGTTCTCGCAGAGGATGCGTTGCGCCTCGAAGCCGGCACGCCCGAAGGCTTCGCCGGCCAGCTCCGTTTCGGATTTCAACTGGAACTCGTGCTCGAACGCCGCCAGCAACCGGGCGCCCGCGAGACGTTCCAGCCGCGCGAGGGCTTCCTTCAGAATTGTGCGGGTGCAGAGCGCCCAAGGCTCGCCCTCGAGCGACACGATATCGCCCAGCATGAAGTGCTCGGTCTGCGGGCCGTAGGCGATGCGAACCTCGGCGTCGCTGTCCGGGATCAGCAGCAGGTCGCCCAGCGCGCCGAAGGGGCTTTCGCCGATCCCGTCGAAGCACGTGATCTGCACGTTGGTCGGCGTCCAGCCAACCCCACGCTTCAGCCGCCGTTCTAGATCCGCGGCCGGGAAGGCCTTGCCGCGAACCTTGCCCGCGAGATCACAGGTTGCCGCGTAGATCAGTGGCATCATCGGCTGTCGTCCTTTTCGATGTCGCGTGCCGCATCCCAGGCGGTGATGCGGGAGCGGACCTTGTCCCAGTCTTCACTGGCCACGCGCGCTGCAAGGGCTTCGGTGATGGCGAGCGCGGCGGCGTAGCTGTCCCAGATGGTGCCGGTTTCTATCGGAACGGCAAGCACTTCGGCGGCTGTCCGGTTGATCGGAGAGAGCCACCTGTCGGTCATGACCACAACCTGCGTCTTGCGGTCGCGCGCCGCCCTTTCGGCGAGAGCTTCGAGCCCGCGCTCGTAGCGGCGGAAGTCGAAGGCCACGAGAACGTCGCCGGACTTCATGCGCAGCAGGTACTCGGGCCAGGCCTCGGGATCGCGGCTCATGTGGTACACACCGGGCCGGGCCTGACCGAGATGGAAGGCGAGGTGCCGCGCGATGTTGTCGCTCACCCGCCCGCCGATGGTGTAGAGAGTGCGGCGCGGGTCGGCAGCCAGGCCGCAGATCCTGTCAAACTGCGCCTCGGTAATCGCCCGGGAGGCCGATTGCACCTGTGCGGCGGCCCGGTCGACGAATTCCGCCAGATACCCGCCCTCGATTGTTTCTGATGCCTCGTGGATCTCGACCGGCGAGAGCGCGCTTTCTCGCAGTTCGGCAAGGAGCTGGCGCTGCATCTCCGCATAGCCAGAGAGCCCCATCTTGGCGACGAAGCGCGAGACAGACGGCGGCGAAACCTCCGCCCGCTCCGCCAGCTCATGGATCGGCGCAAGGCCGGCATAGGGATAGTCCGACAGGAACGCCGCCGCCAACTTGCGCTCCGTCTTGGTCAGACTGCCCGAGTGCTGCTCGATCATGCTGCGAACCGACATCCACGCAGGGTTGTTGGCGATCATATTTCAGTCAACGCAAATCCGACTCGCATTGAAAAAAAGATTTCGCCAGAGTGCGGGGATGGATGCGCTGGACCAAATGGGGGTCCTCGGCCCCGGCGACCCCGACCCTGTGGAGGTGATGCACCCCGACAGTGGTTCGGAAGTGCTGCTGGTCTGCGAGCACGCGGGCTGGGCAGTGCCGGCAGCGCTGGGCGACCTCGGGATTCCGCGCAGCGTTCTCGACAGTCATCGCGGCTGGGACATTGGCGCTGCCGCAGTGGCCCGACGTCTGGCCGAGCACTTGCAGGCGCCGCTTGTCCTGCAGGCCTATTCCCGCCTCGTCCTTGATGCGAACAGGCCACCGGGCAGCGCGACGTCGATCCCGGACGTCAGCCATGGTGCCGAGATCCCGGGCAATCGCGCGCTGACACCCGACCAGAAGGCGGCCCGGGTCAGGGATATCTTCGACCCGATGGATCGGGCGATAACGGCGGCGCTGGACCGCGCCCCGCGCCGTGCCGTCTTCTCGATCCACAGCTTCACGCCGCGCCTCGACGGAGCGCACCGGCCGTGGCACGCCGGAATGCTCACCCGAACATCGCCTGAAACCGGCGAGCGCCTGATCGCTTCGCTTCGAAAGCAGGCGCCCGGCCTCACCCTCGCGATGAACGAGCCCTACCGGATCGAGGATGACGGCGATTGGTTCATTCCGCGCCACGCCGAGCCGCGCGGCCTGCCCCATACACTGATCGAAATTCGCAATGACGAGATCGCCGACGACGCGGGGGCCGCGCGCTGGGCCCAGTGGCTCGCCCGCGCGATTACGGATGTCCTGGAGGCACTGGAATGACCCTCACACGCAACGTACCGCTGGTACCGGCCGAAGCGGCCCTGCTCTTTATCGACGTGCAGAATTTCTGCGCGCACCGCGATGGCGGTGAGTTCAAGGACCTCGCGCCGGAAGCCTTCGACGCCAAGTACGGCTGGTTCTTCGACCAGCTCCAAGGCCGTGTCATCCCCAACATGGCGCGCATTCAGGCGGCGTGCCGCGCGGCCGGAATCGAGGTGATGTATACGACGATCGAGAGCCTCACCCTCGACGGCCGCGACAGGTCTCTGGACTACAAAATCACCGGGTTCCACGTCCCCAAGGGGTCATGGGATGGCAAGGTCATCGACCAGATTGCCCCTGTCGGCGATGAGATCGTCCTGCCCAAGACCTCCTCTTCCGTCTTCGTGTCCACCCATATCGATTACATCCTGCGCAATCTCAGGGTCCGCCAGCTGGTGCTCGCCGGGCTGGTGACGGACCAGTGTGTCGAGAGCGCGGTCAGGGATGCCTGCGATCTGGGCTACCTCGTCACCCAGGTGACAGACGCCTGCCTGACCTACACCCAGGAGCGGCACGACCATTCCCTGCAAACGATCAAGGGCTATTGCAGGCAGCTCGACAGTGACGCGCTGATCGCGGAGCTGGAGGCCACCGCCCCCTGACGGCGACCCTGCCCGGGCGGATGCGCGCGGCCAACATGGTGCAGACACTTGTCTGCCTCGGACGGATTGTTGCCCGGGCGGTCCGGCGCTAGTTCGTAGTCCAGCCCCTGCGAGAGGATCCCGAGCCATGACAACCACTATCGACTGGACCCCTGAAAACCTGACTTTCGGGTTTTTCGATCCCGAGAAGGCGCCTGTCGCGTCCATTGCCTCCGGGGAAGAGGTCATCTTCCACTGCCTGCCCGCCGCGACGCGTGGCGTGCTGCCCCCGGACGGAGAGGGCGTTTTGCCCGAGCATCTCGCCGCGCTGGATTACCACGAGCCCCGGCAGGGCGCGACATCTCACATGGTGTCCGGCCCGGTCTACGTGGAGGGGGCCGCGCCCGGGGACGTCCTTGAGGTGGACATCCTCGAGGCTGTCCCGGCGCAAAGCTGGGGCTATACGGCGATCCGCCCGCTCCTCGGCGCGTTGCCGGAGGATTTCCCGGATCCCGAGCTCCTCCACATCCCGATCGACCTGAAAAAGAACGTCTGCCGGATGCCGTGGGGGCTCGAGGTTCCGCTCGATCCCTTTTTCGGCATCATGGCCGTCGCACCGCCCAAAGCGTGGGGAAAGGTCGGCGCCGCGCAACCCCGTGCCTTCGGCGGCAACATGGATAACAAGGAGCTCAAGCCAGGCACGACGCTCTACCTGCCGGTCTTTGAGGAGGGCGCGCTCTTCATGGCCGGGGATGGCCACGGCTGCCAGGGCGACGGGGAGGTCTGCCTGACCGGTCTCGAGACGGCTATGACCGGCCGTTTCCGCCTGACGGTGCGCAAGGATATGACGCTCAAAACCCCCTTTGCCGAGAATGCGACGCAACTCATCTCGATGGCATTTCACGAGGATCTCGACGAGGCGATGCGGCGTGCCCTTCGCCAGATGATTGACGTGGTTTCCGAGCGGGCCGGGGTGAGTCGGGCTGAAGCCTACATGCTGCTCTCGCTCGCAGGCGATCTGCGCGTGTCACAGGTCGTCGATGGCGAGAAGGGGATCCACATGATGTTCGACAAGGCGCTTCTGACAGTGGGCTGATCCGCGACAGCGGCGTGCGCCAAGCGGTTCGGCAGCCAGGCCCGATCTCAGTTGCCCCGGCGAAACACTCCTGACAGAATGCTGTCAGGAGCCCTCGGCTATGGAGTGGATATCGCTCATTCAGCCAAAGAGGAAAGCCGATGACCACCAATACCTGCGTCTGGTTCGAAATCCCCGTCTCCGATCTCGACCGTGCCCAAGGCTTCTATGCCGCGGTGCTCAAGACCGAGATGACCCGCTCCGACGAGGGCCCAAACCCGATGGTGACGTTCACCAGCATGGACGACGATGGCGTGAGCGGGCACCTCTACCCCGGCAAGCCCGCGGCGGCGGGCAGCGGGCCAACGATCCACCTTGCCGCCCCTGACGCGCTTGATGCCACTGCTGACCGCGTGCGCGAGGCGGGCGGTGAAGTGATCTCCGATCCCATAGAGATCCCCTTCGGCGCGTTCTTCTACGCGACGGATCCCGACGGCAACTCTATCGGCTTCTTCAGGTTCAAGGGCTGATCGCGATGCGGCGCGCCGATCGTCTCTACAGGCTGATCGATCTCCTGCGGGGCGGACAGCTGACGACGGCGCGCCGCCTTGCAAGCGAGTTGGAAGTCTCCGATCGCACGGTCTATCGCGACATCGCCGACCTGATGGCGTCAGGCGTGCCGATCGAGGGGGAAGCTGGCGTCGGCTACGTGATGCGCCCGGGGTTCGACATCCCGCCCCTGATGTTCGATCGCGGCGAGATTGCAGCGCTCGTCTCCGGGGCACGGCTTGTCGAGGCCTGGGGTGGTGTCGCGATGGCGCGCGCCGCGTCCGACGCGCTGACCAAAATCGCTGCGGTCGTCCCCGAAGAGATCGCGGATGCGGCGCGCAGTGCGGCCGTTCAAGCGTTTCCGAGCGCAGATCTCGCACCCGAAGACCGCGAGCGGCTCGACCTTCTCGACGCCGCCATCCGCGATGCAACCGGGCTGAGCCTGCGCTACAAGGATGTCAGCGGTTCCGAAACAACGCGCGACGTGCTCCCGCTTGGGCTTGTATTCTGGGGCAAGGTCTGGACGCTCATCGCATGGTGCAATTTGCGGGATGACTTCCGCATGTTTCGCGTGGATCGCATTGCCGACGCGACCCTCACAGGAGGCTTTCGGCTCTCCGAGCACCAGACCCTCGCCGCGTTCTATGCCCGCGAGACGGGGTGCGCCTGAGCGCCCGACGTTTCACCCGCGCGCAGCCTGTGCATGCCAGTCGATGCGTGCCGCTCCGAAGGCCACACCGTTCCTCCCCGGTGCCCCTTGCGGGCCCATGCCGCCACCTCCGACACCGGACGGATCATGACATAGGCCAAAGCGGCGCTAATCAGCGGGAAGGCATGGAAAGGGCTCGCGGCCCGGATGAACGTGGTCTTCCGCCGGCACGGCGGCACGTGGATCGCCGGACCCCGGGGCGTTGCCGTCCCGCCGGGCGAGGTCGCGTCCTTCCCGCTTGCCGAGATGGCTGGCGCAGAGAAGACGGTTGCCAGGGGCTGGCTGGAATGGCCAGATCAAGCCAACCGGGAAGCGAGCTTCGTGACGGCGGCGCAGAATCCCGCATTGGCCTGTCTGACGTGGAAAATGTCCACGGTAGGGTCTGTCGGCCGTTGGCTCTGACCGACACGCGCGAGGGCTTGATCCAGAGACAGGCTGGACCGAAGACCAAGCTCATCTCGGCTGGCGAATGTCTCGATGGTCAGGCGGAGGGAGGGCTTTGCCGAGCTGGACGGCGGCATTTTCGAGTGTGCAGGCAGAACGAGAGTTCATGCTCGGGGCCCTGTGGCCTCGACAAAGCGGTGCGTTCTGGCGGGCGCGGCGGGCGGGTGCCCGTAACACTTGTCGGTCGACACCTAAGCCACTTACGCAGAGTGGGTCGGGCCACCCACGCGGGGTGGCCCGGTTCCTGGAGTTAGCCTCCCAGAGCGGCCTGGAAGCGCTCAAGGTATTCCGTCGCTTCGGGCTGGTCCGTCAGGATCACGTCCCAGCTGTTGCGCGCGGCGTCCATCAGGGGGCCCATCTCGGGCTCGATGATCTCGACACCCATCTCGCGCGCCGTTTCCATGCCAGCGTCCGCGAGCCCGTCATGCGCTTCGATGCCGACGGCGATGGCTTCTGTGGCGGCGGTCTGGATCAGCTCCTGCACATCGGCAGGCAGGGCCTGCCACCAGCTGTCCGACAACACCATGACCGTGGTCGACTGGTGTGCCTTGGTCATCGTGTACGAGGTGACAACCTCGACGAACTTGTCAGCAACCAGCGCGTCCGGGCTGATCTCGATGGCGTCGACCACGTTGTTCTGAAGCGCCATGAAGAGCTCGCCATATGACATCGGCGTCGGCTGCGTTCCCATGGCCTTGTACGCCTCGACGAAGCCGGGTGTGGGCAGGACGCGAATCTTGAGGCCTTCCATGTCATCGATCCCGCCAACGCGGGCCGGATCCTTCGACGCCACGGAGCGCTCGTAGATCGAACCGAAGCCAAGACCATACATGCCGTATTCGCCCAGCAGATCGAGCATCTCACGGCCCATGTCGCTTTGCAGAATCTCGTAGGCCTGGCTCTTGTCCTCGAAGAGGTACGGCAGCGAGAGCACGCGGTAGGCCGGAACGATCGTTTCCAGGGTGGAGCCCCCGACGAAGCCGCCGGTCAGAATGCCGGTCCGCATGGACTGGATCGCACGGCCCTCGTTGCCGGCCGCGCCGCAGCACTGGATCTCGACAGCGATGTCACCGTCCGAGCGTTCCTCGACCAGCCGCTTGAACTCGTTGAGCGTGACTTGGTAGGGGCTCTGATCGCTCAGAACGTGCGCCATGGTCATCGAATAGGTCTGCGCGCTGGCGGCTCCCGCCGTCAGTGCCGCAGCCGCGGCCAGTCCCAGAAGGTGTCGCGTGAAGCTCATGGTATCTCTCCCTGTTGGTAATTTTGGCTAGCGGAGCAGTGCGAGCGACAAGCCCGGCACGTAGGTGATGATCATCAGGTTGGCGAACAGGACCATCAGGAACACCGCAAGCGGGCGCATCAGCTGCTCCATGCTGATGCGCGCTATTCCGCACGCGATGAACAGGTTTACCCCGACCGGTGGAGTCACCATCCCCACAGCCAGGTTTACGATCATGATCAGGCCGAAATGCACCGGGTCGATGCCGTAGCTGACAGCGATGGGCGACAGGATCGGTCCAAGGATCACGATGGCGGCGAACGTCTCCATGAACATGCCGACGATCAGCAGGAACACGTTGACGAGCAGCAGGAAATAGATCGGGTTGTCGGTGATCGTGGTCAGCAACTGCCCGAGCTGCTGGGGCGCGCGCAACAGGTGCAGCGCAAAGGCGAACATGGCCGCGAATGCCACGATGATCATCACCACCGAAGATGTGACGGCGGCACTTGCGAAGATGCGGGGCAGGTCGCGCAGCCTAAGATCGCCGTAGATCACGACGCCAAGCAGGAGCGCGTAGAACACGGCAACGACGGCGGCCTCCGTAGCCGTAAAGATGCCACCGAAGATGCCGCCAAGAATGATCACCGGCATAAGGAGGGAAAGCGATGCGCGCCAGAAGGCGTGCCCGACTTCGCGCGCCCACGGGCCGAAACGGAACGGGACGCGCTCGCCGTAGCCCATCACCCATGCCATCAGGATCGCCGTTGTCATGAGCGAGATGCCGATCATGAGGCCGGGCAGAAAGCCTGCGATGAACAGGTCTGTGATCGACACGCCGGTGATGACGCCATAGATCACCATGGCCACGGACGGCGGAATGATAACCCCCAGCTCGCCCGACGAAGCCGTTGTTGCAGCGCTGAATGGCCGGGGGTATTTCTGCTTCTCCATTTCCGGGATCAGCATCGAGCCGACCGCCGCCGCCGTTGCGGCGGACGAGCCCGAGATCGTGGCGAACAGCATCGAGGTCATGACCACCGCGATGGCCAGACCACCGCGGACCCAGCTCACAAGAGCTTTGGCGAAGGCGACGAGACGCTCGGCGATCCCGCCGTGCTGCATCAGCTTGCCTGCCAGCACGTAGAGCGGCAGAGCCATGAGTGCGAAGCTGTCCAACGCGTCAAAGACGACCTGGGGGATCGCAATGAACGGGATCCCCCGGTCGACCAGCGTCACGAGCGACGCCATGCCGAGCGCAATTGCGATCGGTACGCTGGCGACAAAGAGCACAAGGAGGGCGATGATCAACAACGGCATGGTATCAGTCCGTCGGGGCGTGATCGGCGGCGAAACGAATATCGCGGTCGAGCGACAGGGTTTCCGCGATCAGCGCGAGCGAGTTGAGGATCATCAGCGCCATGCCGACGGGCATCGCCCAATACACGTAGTCTTTTCGGATGCCGAGCACCGGGCTGCGCTCGGTGCGCCCAAGTTCGAGAAAGTCGAGCCCCACCCACACGAGGAGCCCGAAAAAGGCCATGCACATCAGCATGACCGCGTACCGGAGCGGGACGCCCGCCTTGGCAGGTAGTTTGCGGATACCGAACTCAAGTGCGATCATGCGCGCGTGGCGCACCCCGATGGCCGCCCCGAGAAACACCATCCAGATCAGCGTGTAGCGGGCGAGTTCCTCGGTCCATGGAGCCGAGATGTTGATCCCGGCCGCCGTGAGCACGAAGCGCACAAGCACTTGAAACATGACGCAAAACGCGACGAAGGCGAGTAGGAGACCGACGATCAGGGTGAGGCCCGTGTTGACCCGATCCACAATGGAGACAAAGCTTTTGATCTCTCAGCCCCACTGCTGATTGTGCGCTATGCGCCCAGAAGTGCGCAAATCAAGGGTATGCGGATTCCCGCGATGCACGCAAACTCTAATTTCCGGCACGTCACTGTTTTTCCGGCCACGCGCGCCGGACGAGCTTACCCGGCATTGGCCGGGTCGATGACCCATTCCGCCAGTTCCCTGTGCGTTGCGAACCAGACGTCCCCGCGTGCGACGGCGTGTGCAATCAGCTGGTCCAGGATCCAGATGCGGGAGCGGTAGCCAATGACGAACGGGTGAAAGACAAGCTGGCACACGCCGCCTTCCTCGTAGGCCGCGTCGAACTCGCGGCGAAAGATGTCGAACACCGCTTCTGGCGATGTCCATGGCCGGGTGGGCGGCTCGCGGTTGAACAGAAGGTAGACGGCGTCGTCGCGCACCCAATCCACCGGAATCTCGACGACCCCCGTCGGTTCCCCGCGCGAGACCAACTCGTAGCAACTGTCGTCGGCCATCATCGAGCTGTCGTAGAGAAACCCGAGTTCGGCGACCAATTCGATTGTATGGGCGCTGATGTCCCAGTTCGCCGCGCGATGGCCGACAGGCATGGCGCCTGTCATCCGGGCCAGTGCATCGCGGGCGCGCAGCATCAGGTCGCGCTCCGTCTCGCGGTCGAGCAGCGAGGTATTCTCGTGGATCCAGCCGTGGACGCCGATCTCGTGTCCAGCGTCACTGATGGGGGCGAGGGCCTTCGGGTCGATGAGTCCGGCCACCGCGGGTACGAAGAAACTGGCCCGAACGTCGTGCCTCGCAAGGGTCCGCAGGATGCGCGGCACTCCCGTGCGCCGCCCGAACTCACCCCAGGCGAGGCGGCCGATCGCGGCGCGGCCTGTCCCCATCTCGAATGTCTCGTGGTCGCAGTCGAAGGACAGGGCGACGGCGCAGCGCGCCCCGTTCGGCCAGCGCGCGGGCGTCAGCGCCCGGCCAGCCCGGACGACCTCGACCCGGGCGCGCCAGTCTTGCTCCGGCGTGTCCCAGGGCCGATCCCGGTTCATGTCGGCAGCACCTCGTGGAGAGCGTCACGCAGGGTGCGCGCAACGATGTCGACCTCGTCGGGTGTGATGCAGAGCGGGGGCGCGAACCCGATCATGTTCCCCTCGGGCATCGCGCGAGCAATGACACCGCGCTTGAGCATAGCCTCCGACACTGCCGGGCCGATTGTCATCGGCGCGAACCACGTCCCAGCCGCTGGATCCTCCATGAGTTCGACCGCTGCCATCAGGCCGACGCCGCGCACCTCGGCGACGTTCGGGTGATCGCCCACCGCCTCCTGAAGCTTGCCAAGCATGTAGGGCCCTGTCTCGGCGGCGTTGGCCACAAGGCCCATGCTGTCCACCAGATCGAGCGTGGCGACACCGGCCGCGGCACTTACCGGATGGGCGGAATACGTCCAGCCGTGGCCCAGCGGGCCGTGATCATCCGTCCCTTGCGCGATCACGTCGAAGACGCGCTTCGAGAGGATCGAGCCCGAGAGCGGCGCGTAGGCCGAGGTCAGCCCTTTCGCGATCGTCATGAAATCCGGCGTCATGCCATAGGTCGTGCTGCCGAACATCTCGCCCGTGCGCCCGAAGCCAGTGACAACCTCGTCGGCGATCAGCAGGATGTCGTGGCGTGTCAGAACCTCCTGCACGCGGGCCCAGTAGCCGTCTGGTGGCGGAATGATGCCGCCGGTGCCGAGGATCGGTTCGCCGACGAAGGCGGCGACGGTCTCTGCCCCCTCCCGCGCAATCAGATCCTCCAACTGTGCGATCAGGTGATCGAGAAACTGCGCTTCGGTCATGTCGCGGTCGGGGCGCCGCAGATAGTGCGGCGCATCGACATGCAGGAAATCCGCGAGCGGCAGGTTGAACCGCGCATGGTAGCTGGCAAGACCCGTCATCGAGCCGGACACCAGACCGGAGCCATGATAGGCGCGCCAGCGGCTGATGATCTTGCGCTTCTCGGGTTTGCCGCGCAGCACGTTGTAATGCCACGCAAGCTTGACGTTCGTCTCGTTTGCGTCAGAGCCCGACAGCCCGAAATAGACGCGTGACATGTGCGCTGGCGCCCGGTCGATCACCATCTTGGCCAGACGGATCGCGGGCTCGTTTCCGTGTCCGGCGAAGGAATGGAAGTACGACAGCGCGTGCGCCTGCTGCGCGATGGCGTCCGCGATCTCTGAGCGGCCATAGCCTGCGTTCACGCAATAGAGCGCCGCGAAGCTGTCGAGTATGCGGTTGCCGTCCCTGTCGGTGACATAGACGCCGTCGCCCCCGGTGATGATGCGCCCCGGCACGTCCCCGCGCACATGTTTGCCGTGATGGGTCGTGGGATGCATGAAGTAGTCGCGATCCCAGGCGGCGAGTTCGTCGTTGATCAGTGCAGCGTCGGCATTCATACGAGGCTCTCCAGACGGGTATTGGCAATGAATTCCGGCACACTCGCCTGATTTGGCAGGGCAAGGGTGAAGGCGACGATATCGGCCACCGTTGCAGGGCTCAGGCGGTCGTGTTTCGGAGTGACGCCGGGAAGATTGGCGATGAGATCAGTGTCGATCGCGCCGGGGCAGAGTGCCGTGGCCCGCACCCCATCGTCCCAGCCCTCGAATCTGACGGCCTGCGTCATGGCGACGAGGGCGTGCTTGGTCATCGAATAACCAATGGATGTGCCCTGCCGGAATCGCTTGGCATCGGTCGACGCGATGTTGATCACCCTACCGGATCCGGTCGCCTTGAGATGCGGCAGCGCGGCCCGGATCAGCCGAAACGGCGCCTTCACGTTCACGGCCCAGAGCGCGTCGAGATCCTCCTCGGAGCCCTGGGAAAAGTCGACCATGCGCAGGATCCCGGCATTGTTGACGAGCGCGTCGATCCTGCCAAAGGCCTCGACGGTCGCGTCGACCCACCGGGGTGCGCTCTCGGGATCTGTCGCGTCGAAGGGGAAGGCGCGCAGTGTCTCCGGGTCGGCCCCGAAGCGCTCTGCCTGGCCCACATCGCGCAGACCTAGCGACAGGCACCACCCCTCCGCAAGCAATTTCGCCGTGATCGCCGCGCCGAGCCCGCGCCCGCCACCCGACACCATCGCGACCTTCGCCATACCTTGCCCCTTCCGTCCACCCGGGTCGTCAGAACGTGCCTTGGTACACGCCGCCGTCGTTGACGATGTTCTGCCCCGACATGAAGCCTGCCTGCGCCGAGCACAGGTAGGCGATGAGGTCGCCGCATTCCTTGGGATCGGCGAAGCGACCGGCGGGACAGTTCTTCTTGCGGTCTTCGACGATGGCCTCGTAGGTCGTGTTGCCGCGCGCGGCGTGACCATGCAGGTTCGTGTGCAGGGCGTCCGTATCGAAGAGACCGGGACATACGGTGTTGATCGTGACGTTGTGCCCGATGAGCTCGCGCACCATCGCTGCCGTCGCGCCCGAAAGCGCCAGCCGCGCGGCGTGGCTATGGGCAAATCCCACCTGCGGAAACTTGATGAAACTGACCGACATGTTGACGATCCGTCCGAAGCCGCGCTCCTTCATCCCCGGCGCAACCGCCTGGATCATCTCGACCGAAGAAAGGAAATGCACCTCGAGCCAGTAGCGCCAATCCTCGGCGGTGATCTCGTCGTAGGGCGTCGGCACCTGCCGCACGCCGGGGTTGCTCACGAGGATGTCGACCGGCCCCGCCGCATCAAGGATCGCTTTGCGCCCTTCGGCGGTGTTGAAGTCGGCGGCCACGGCTTGGGCCTCGACACCGAAGTCGCTGCGGATGGTCTCTGCGGCAACATTCAGCGCCTCGGCAGAGCGCGCGTTCATCGTGACAGCGACGCCTTCGGCGGCCAGTGAGCGTGCCGCGGCAAGCCCGAGCCCACGGCTCGCGGCGGTGACGATTGCGCGTTTTCCGGCTAGTCCCAGATCCATGTTTATTCCTCGGTTTCGTGCGGTTCAGAGGGTGGTCCAGGCCGGTCAGGCGACCTTTGCGCTGGGATGCAAGATCGAGTTGATGCCGACCATCAAGCGGTCTTGCGCGGTGTCAGGCAGATCGCGCAGAGGCGCCCGCATCGACCCGCCTCCCGGCAGCCCCAGGCCGTTCATCGCCGCCTTGGTCGAAGGGTAGAGGGTGCGGCCTTCGGAGGTGAAAAGCTCCGTCAGCGCGATGCCGGTGGTCTGCAGCGCCCAAGCCTCGTCCTTGCGGCCGGCGCGCGTGGCGCTCCAGATATCGAGGCACCCCGTCCAGACGTTGGGAAAGCAGTCGATCAGGCCATCGGCCCCCGCAAGCGTCGCAGGCACGCCAAAGGCCGAGGATGGTCCACAGAAGACACGGATCCTGTCTTGTACGCGCAGCAGCGTCGCATGGAAGTTGCCCCAGTTGCCGGAGCTTTCCTTGATGGCGACGACGTTGTCGAGATCCGCCAGTATGTCGGCCAGTTCGGGGGTGATGGCGTTCCCGGCATTGCCAGGGATGTTGTAGAGCACGATCGGCAGGGCCGTTTCGGCATTGACCGCTTCGAAATGCGCGATGATCTCGGCGTCCGTCAGGCGCGCGAAGTAGGGCGGCAGGACAAGCACCCCATCTGCACCCGCATCCTTCGCGGCATGGGTCTGTTCGATCACCTCGGCCTCGGTGATAGCGCCCGTGCCGACGATTGCGGGGCCACGCCCCTTGCAGGCTTGCGCCGTCAGTTTCGCCAGGCGCGCCCGTTCCGCAGGCGACAGCGCCCAGAACTCGCCCGTGCAGCCCGCGGCGACCATCCCCGTTGCCCCGGCATCGAAGAGCCGGGTGATATTGGCGACAAAGGAGTCTTCGAGGATTGCACCGCTCGCATCGAACGGCGTTGTGATCGCGGGCATGGGGCCGCCCCAAGTGACGCTGGAACGGTTCACTGAATAGCCTCCGTCTTTTGGATGGAATACACCGTGTCGGGGGGGGACGCGTTCAACCGGATCCCCGTCGGCCCAGCGGCAAAGACGTGGGCCTTTTGCATGTTGATCGTGCAGCGGACAGGCTCACCGAGCCGCCACAGGCGATCCCCGGGCACCCGTACCGTCAGGCGAAGACCCTCCGCGACTTCGACCACGACGATGTTCTCGTGGCCCGTCTGTTCGATCAGTCTGACCTGTCCCTCGATCGGGCCGTCGCCAATCGAGAGGTCCTCGGGCCGGATACCGAGGCATGCGGGCCCCGTGGCAGCATGCGGGCCGAGATCCGGCAGCGCCTGGTTCAGGCCGGGCCCCTGGAACAGCCAGTCGTCGGCTTCATGCGAAAGCTCCCCGTCGACAAGATTCATGCCCGGCGTACCGATGAAGCCCGCCACGAAGCGGTTCGCCGGCGCGCTGTAAACCTCGGTCGGTGGCGCGAACTGCTGAAGGATCCCGCCTTCCATGACCGCGATCCTATCGGACATGGTCATCGCTTCGAGTTGGTCATGCGTGACGTAGACCATCGTTCGCCCGAGGCGGCGGTGCAGTTCCACAAGCTCGGCGCGCATGTAGGTCCGCAGCTTTGCGTCTAGGTTCGAGAGCGGCTCATCCAGCAGGAAAACCTTGGGGTCGCGGACGAGCGCACGCCCGAGAGCCACACGCTGCTGCTGCCCGCCCGAGAGCTGCTTGGGCTTGCGATGCAGAAGCTCGGTCAGGTGCAGCAGCTCCGCCGTCTTTGCGACCATCCCGGGGCGTTCGCCTTTTGGCACGCCGCGTTTCCTGAGCGGATACGCGATATTCTGTGCGACCGTCATGTGCGGATAGAGAGCGTAAGACTGAAACACCATCGCGATGTCACGGTCGCCGGGGGCAACGTCATTTACCACGCGTTCGCCGATGCGGATCTCGCCCCCTGTCGGGAATTCGAGCCCGGCAAGCATGCGCAGCGTCGTTGTCTTGCCGCAGCCGGACGGGCCCAGAAGCGAGACGAACTCGCCCTGCTCGATCTCGAGGTTCAGGTCCGATACGGCGGTGAAGGCGCCGAACGTCTTGCGGACATTCTTGAACGATACGTCAGCCATTTTACCCCTTCACTCCGCCCGCACCGAAGCCACGCGTCAGGTAGCTCTGAAGAAACGCGAACGCGATGATCAGCGGAACACTCATCATGACGGACGCCGCCATCAGCATGGACCACTCGATGTTGAACGATGAGATCAGCATGTTCATCACCCCGGTTGTGAGCGGGCGCGCGCTGTCGGAATTCACCAGCACGAGCGCGTAGAGGTATTCGTTCCACGACAGGATGAAGGTGAAGAGCGCCGTCGAAATGATGCCGGGCAGCAGTTGCGGCAGGATAACGTCCCGGAATGCGCCGAGCCGCGTCGCGCCGTCCACCAGCGCGGCGTTTTCCAGATCCTCCGGGATCCCGGCCATGAACGAGCGCAATAGCCAAAGCGCGTAGGGCAGCGCAAACGTGGTGTAGGCAATCACGAGGCTGAAGATCGTGTTCGACAATCCGAGCTGCACCAACATCAGGTAGAGCGGCAGGATCAGCACGACAGACGGCAGCAAGTAGGTGAACAGCACGAGAAACGCGAGGCTCTCGCGCCCCCGGTAGCTGAAGCGCACGAGGCTGTAACAGCCGAGTGTCGCGATCACGACGACTACGAATGTGGTGGTCGTCGACAGGATCAGCGAGTTGCGGAAGTAGATGAGGAAGTTCGTGTCGAACAGGAGCCGCGCGTAATGCTCGAACGTCCATGTCTCGGGAAGGAAGGTGGGCGGGCGGCGAAAGAGCTCGAATTGGGGTTTCACCGAGGTGACCAGCATCCAGAAGAGCGGGAACGCCACGATCAGGACGATGGACCAGGCGAAGATATTGAAGAGGATCGCGCGCAGTCGCATCATTCGGTCTCCCGCGTCTTGCGGATGTAGAGGATCATGAAGACCAGCATGATCAGCATCATGATGACCGCATAGGCGGAGGCCATGCCCATCTGGTTGAGCGCGAAGGCTTCCTTGTAGACGAGTAGCGGCAGTGTCTGGGTCGAGGTCACCGGGCCGCCGCCCGTCAGCAGGAAGATCAGGTCGAATTCCTTGAAGTCCCAGATCGCGCGCAACATGATGATGACGACAAGCACTTCGCGCAATTGCGGCAGCGTTACGTCCCAGAAGCGGGCGATGGGGCCGGCGCCGTCGATCCGCGCGGCTTCGTAGAGGTGTTCGGGGATCGTCTGGAGCCGTGCCAGCACCGCGATCACGACGAAGGGAAAGTACTTCCACGCGCCCACAAGGATCACGGACACCATCGCGTTGGGCATCGTGCCGAGGTAATCGACCGGAAAGTCGATGATGCCTGCGGTGATCATCAGGTGGTTCAGGATGCCATAGAGATCATTGAAGAGCCACTTCCACACCAGAACGGCAACCACCGTCGATATGAAGTACGGAAAGAGGATGAGCGAGCGGGCGAGGCTGCGGAACCAGATGTTCTGGTGCAGCACGAGTGCCATGCCGACGCCGAATACGATCTGCAGGGTCAGCGTGCCGACTGTCCAGATCAGGTTCGTGCGGAGCGACGTCCAGAATTCGCCTTTCGCCAGAAGCTCGCGATAGTTCGCGAGGCCGACCCATGTCCCCTCGAGCGTTGGCGTGAAGATATTGAAGAGTGACAGGTAGATTGCCGAAACGAGCGGATAGACGATCACCGCGCAGAACACGAGCACCGTTGGCGCGATCAGCGCGAGGCCGATCAGCGAGTAATTGCGCTCGAGCCGGGTCTGCTTGGGGCGGTCCATCAGGGGCCTGTTTGTCGTTCTGCTGCCAGTCTGTTGGAAGGGAAGGCGCGGGCCGAGCCAGCCCGCGCCCCTGGGCTTAGCCCTGCATTATGCCCTCTAGCGTCGCGACAGTGTCGCCGATCACGGCGTCTGCATCTTCGTCGTTCAGAACGACGCGCTGCACCATGTCCGCGATGGCACCGGAGCCGACGATCTCGCCCGCCTTCTCGTTCGACGGATGGTCGGCGCTCTCGTAGCCGAGATTGAATCCGCCTGCGGCGGACGCGGCCATCAGGTCCACTTCCGCAGGGTACTTCTGGATGATCTCGTTGTCCTGGTACTGCGGATTGGTGTTGATCGATTGCAGGACGGGCAGCACGTGGCCGGGCGCGGCGTGCAGCTGCTTGATGTAGCCTTCGGGCTGGAACAGGAACGCCGCGAATTGCTTGGCCGCCTCAATGTTCTGGGACTGCGCGGGGATGAAGACGCTCGGGAAGTCGTTGAACGTCCACGGAGCGATATCGGTCGAGAGGCGCGGGTAGGTGTTGCAGGTGATGAAATCCGCGATCGGCGGGTTCTGCGCGGCAACATTGCCCAAGACACGGCCGGTGTAGATGCCGGTCGCCGTGGCGCCGCTGACAAAGGCGGTAATCGCTTCGCCCCAGCTGTAGTTCGTTGCGCCGGGCGGGCAGAATTCGCGCATCGAGGCGTAGAATTCCAGCGCGTCGCGCGTGGCCTGGCTGTCGAGGGCGACGTTGAGATCCGTGTCGAACACGGAGCCGCCCGCCTGGTGAATGACCCCGATGAAGATCAGCGATGTCATCGAGTTGCGGCCATAGGGCAGCGGCGCGCCGAAGATCCCGTCCTTCTGCATCGCCTGGCATGCGGCCCGCAGCTCGTCCCAGGTCTCGGGGATCTTGTCGAGGCCGGCACCTTCCATCAGGTCGGAGCGCGTCCAGAGCATGTTGGCCGCCGAGTTGCCGATACCCGTGCCGCAATAATTGCCGTCGGCGGCCTGAAAGACGTTGTTCGCGCCCGGGTAGTAGTCGTCCGTGCCGATGGCCTCGATCACGTCATTGAACGGCGCGACGAGGCCGTTCGCGTAATAGGACTGGACAGCGAAGGAGGGCAGGTGGGTGACGAGATCGGGCACCTCGCCCGACGAGAACGCGGCCGCCAGCTGGGGTGCGTAGCCTTCGTCGCTCGTCGTTTCGAAGACCACGTCGATGCCGGTCGCTTCCTTGAACGCGGCGATCTGGAACTGGTACGCCTCGACCTGAAGCGGCGCGCTCTGGGGCGACCACCAGCGCAGCGTTGCGTCTTGCGCGGCGGCGCGGAACGGAACGGCCGCTATGGCGGACGAGGCCGCGAGGCCCTTGAGCGCGGTTCGGCGCGAGATCCCGCCGCGAGGACTCATTGAGTTCACCATTGATTTTTCTCCCTGGTCTTGCAGTGTTCACATAGCGCACGCTTGTTCGAAGTAAGGCAGGTCACTGTGAGTCTGGCAAGTCCATTTTCGTGAATTGCGGATTTCATGAATTTGGGGAATGGCCCATGGCCGGTCCTGTGCTAACCAACAGATCCGCCGCCAAGAGGAGTGGGAGGGCGCACATGTCGGACGACGATATGAACGACGATACAAGCGTCGAGGAAGGGCGCGCGCGCACGCGCTCCGGCCTCATGACGGCATCCGCCGACCTTGCCGAGAGCGGCGATGCAAGTGCCCTCAATCCACGCGACTATGTGAGCAGCCTCGCGCGCGGGCTGGAGGTCTTGCGCACCTTCAACCGGACGCGCCGCAAGATGACCCTGTCCGAGGTGGCCGCCGAAACCGGAACGACCCGTGCCGGCGCGCGCCGTATCCTGCTCACGCTCGTGCAGGAGGGTTACGCGGTTGCCGACGGCAAGCTTTTCGATCTCACGCCGCAAGTGCTGGAGCTTGGCTATTCGGTGCTCTCCTCGAAGGGCGCGTGGGACATCGCCCGCCCCTTCATCGACCACCTGTCCGAGGAGCTGCGCGAGTCCGTCTCTGCCGCGGTGCTCGACAACTTCGATGTCGTCTATGTCTCGGGTGCGCAGTACCATCGCGTGATCAGCGTCGGCATCACGGTCGGTGCCCGGTTCCCGGCCCATTGCACGGCGACGGGCCGTGTCTTGCTTGCGGCCAAGCCCCCCGAGATGTGGCCGGGACTGTTGCAGGGCATTCCGCTCACGCGGATGACGGACCGCACCGTGACCGACCGCGCCCAGTTTCGATCCGTGCTCGAAGAGGTGCGGGACAAGGGCTGGTCGCTCGTCGATCAGGAGCTGGAGACCGGGCTGATGTCGATCGCAGTGCCGCTGCATAGCTCGTCCGGCGCACTTGTGGGCGCGATCAACGTGGGCGCGCCGACCGTCCGGATGTCGCCTGAGGAAATGGTCGATGTGATCCTGCCCAAGCTGCGGGAAACGGTGGCCACGATCCGGCAGGCGCTCAAACATTAGGTCAGATGTGGCACTACGGGGGTTCCGGACATTGTGTTGAGGGCGAGGTCGTTGCGCGTTCAACCACAAGGGATTGACCGCCGCATCTTCGAGCGAAGCTATGTGCGCTAGGCGGCGTCCTTGAAGCGGGAGGGGCTGAACGGCGCGGGATCGTGGTGTGGCGTCTGCCCCAAAGCAAGCTCCGCCACCATCTGTGCCACAAGCGGGCCAAGCGTATAGCCCGCATCCCCCGGGATCGCCATGAGCACACGATCGGTCGCGGGCAGCGGGCCGATGACCGACGCACCGTCTACGGTCGTGTTCATCCCGGCCCATGTCCGCAGCACGCGCAACCCGCCGATGGAGGGCACGAGCCGCCCGGCCAGCGCCACATTGCCCAGCAAGGACGCGAGCTCGACCCCCGGCACCTCCAGCCGCCCCCTGTCGCGCGCGGGCCAGCCTCCGCCGATCACCACCTGGCCACCCCCCAGTTGCTTCAGTGTGATCGAGCGTTCGGCGTGTTGGATGAGATGCCGGATCTGCGGCGCGCCCGCTTCGGTTATGTTCATGTGCAGCGGCTCGGCGCGCGACGGGATCGAAACGCCGAGGTTCTGCACAAGCGCGCCCGCGCCCCACGCAGCGGCGACGATCACCCGATCCGCCGTGTAACGCGCCGTCTCCGAGCGGGCCGCGACACCGGTGCCAGACACGTCGAGATCGCGAACTTCGTCCATCAGCATTTCGATCCCGAGGTCCGCCGCATGGGCGCGCAGCCTCATATTGGCGGCCAGCGGGTTCAGCTTGCCCTCGTTGTGGCAATGCTCGGCGCCGACGATCTGTGGTCCGAGCCAGGGCGCGATCTTGTCGAGGGCGGCACGGTCGAGCAGCTCCACATCGAGGCCCTTTGCCCGCTCGCGGTCGGCCTTGCCCTCCAGAAAGCGCAACTGCTCGTCGCTCTCGGCGAGCATCAGACCGCCCTTGCGCACCAGCTCGAACGGGCCGTGTGCCTGGTCAACACTGTGCCAACGCGCTGCCGCAGCTTTGTAGAACGGCAGCGCAGCTTCGATGTTGGGCACCTGCTCGGGATAGAGGCGCATGAAGCGGCTTTGCATCTGCACATGAAGGCTGCCGGCGTTGGCCGTGCTTCCCGCGTTCCTGCCAGCATCGACGATGCGGACCCGCGCGCCCGCCTCGGCAAGATGGATCCCCGTTACCAGCCCGACGATCCCGCCGCCGATAACGAGGAGATCACTCCGCGGCATCCAACGCGTCCTGTGCCCCGAGGATCGCGGCGATGCTGACAGGCTTGATCGGCACGCGAGGCGCGAAGAAGCTCAAATCGTCGATGGGCTGGCCCGTGGCCTCGGCCACCATCCGCATTGCCGCAGGCCCGCAATAGCGCCCCTGGCATCGCCCCATGCCCACGCGCGTGGCTCGTTTCAGGGTGCCGACATGCCCGGGCGACGTGTCCAGCCCGTCGAGGATCTGCTCCAGCGTGATCTCTTCGCAGCGGCAGACGATCGTGTCCGGCAGGGTTGGGTCGAGCGTGCGAGGGGTGCTCACGTTCAGGCGCCACAGCCACTTCTGGAACCGGCGGTGACGCGAGAGCGCGCGGTGCTCGGCGAAGAGATCGTAGCCATCGCCGTAGCCCGCTTGCGCAGCGGCGGTCGCTCCGGCAATCCGCCCCTCGGCGCGGGCCGCTGGCGCGCCCCCGAGGCCAGCGCAATCGCCCACGGCAAAGAGACCCTTCACGCTGGTTTCACAGGTCTCGGACCGCTGGCAGCGCAGATGGCCGAAGGCTGGATCGTAGTCCATTCGTGCCGCGAGCAGGCGCAGGATCTCATTCTGCGGCTCGAACCCGTCATTCATAAGGATCGCGTCGACCTCGGCGTTCGTTTCCGTTCCGGCCGCGTTGGTGAAGGTTGCCATCAGGCCGGAATCGGTGCGGTCGATGCGGCTCAGGACTGTCCGGTTGCGGACCGGAACGTCATGCCGCGCAAGCCCGCGCAACATCGTCATGCCTTTGAGAGCAAGGCTGGGATCGGCGAGTATGAGGTTCAATCCGGCCCACGGATGCCAGAGCGGCGGGTCCGCCGCTTCAGCGACAAAGCGCACATCCGCGCCGCCCTCGGCCAGTTCGAGCGCCACCTGCATGTTGAGCGGACCGCTGCCGCAAAGGGCCACGCGGGGCCCGGGAAGGGTGCGGTAGCTTCGCCACAGGGTCTGAGCCGCGCCCGTTGTCATGACGCCCGGCAGCGTCCAGCCCGGCACCATGCGCGGGCGCTCGTAGGCGCCGGTCGCGACGATGGTGCGCCGTGGGCGGGCAACGAGCGCGGCGCCGTCATGCTCGGCAAGAAACAGGGGGCCATCGAACGCACCCCAGACCTCGACCCCACCAAGGATCTCGGCGCCGCTTTCCTGCGCGGCGCGCAGAAGGTCGGCGCCCTCCTGCTGTTGGGCATCGAGCGGAGCCGCCGCAGCGGCCTGCTTGTAGTACTGGCCGCCGGACACGGACCGCTCGTCGAGCAGCGTAACGCTGGCCCCCGCCCGCGCCGCAGCAGTAGCGGCCGACAGACCACCGGCCCCGCCACCGATAACCAGAACGTCAGGCTCGATCACCCGAGCGGCGCGCGTGGGCGGGGCCGCCCGCGCCGCTGCCAGATCGACGAAAGCCGCCTGGCGTTCCACCCGCAGCCCGTCCGCCGCCTTCGTCATGCAGGCGCGCAGGTTCGGCACGCCGTCGACCGCAACAAGGCAATCCTGGCAAATGCCCATACCGCAAAACACGCCTCGCGGATTTGCCTTTGCTGTATCGCGGAACCGGCGGTGGCCCGCGTGCGTCAGCGCAGCGGCAAGCGAGTCGCCTGTCCTGAACGGAACGGGCGCACCGTCGAACGTGAAGCTTTGGTCAGCCATCAACGTCATCCATCAGCTTGTCCCGGACCGCGATCAGGCGCGCGACGGCCTCCGCGCGCCACCGGGTGCGCGCGGGCAGTGCATCCGCGGGGCAGAGCGCACGCCGCTGTTCTTCCACGCGGGCGACGAGATCATCGCTCCAATCCACGGTCTCGCCTCGACCCTCGCCGATACGTTTGTAGGCGGGCCCCATGCGCGCGGCGTGGGCGCGGATGCCGCCTGGCGTGTTGAGTTCGGCGGTTTCAAACGGGCCCGAGAACGCCCAACGCGGCCCCAACGCCATGCGCATGATCGTATCGATTCCGTCGACATCGGCGACGCCTTCGTCCACCAGTCGGTACGCCTCACGCAGCACCGCGCTTTGCAGCCGGTTCATGACGAACCCTTCCACCTCTCGCCCCAGGAGCACGGGCGCGAAGCCTGCACCGGCGAAGAGATCGGCGGCGCGTTGGCAGGTCGCTGGCTCGGTGCCCGGCGCCGGTACGATCTCGATCACACGCAGCACAGCCGGCGGATTGACCGGGTGGGCGACAAGGCAGCGCGCCTGAGCCTCGGCATCCGGCACGATGCGCGACATTCCAATGGCGGAGGAGGTCGAAGCAAGCAGCGTCTTCCGGCCCGCGTTCTTCATGAGATCCGCAAAGATGGCCTGCTTGATCTCTAGGTTCTCGGGGCCGCATTCGAGCACGAGCGTAGCATCTGCCAGCGCTGCCGTGGCATCGGCAACGACGGTCACGGGGCCTTGGCCGCCCCGTGCGAGGCCAGCCGCGCGGATCGTCTCGGTGTTGGTGGCGATGGCGTCAGCCACGAGGCTCCGGCGGTGCGCGTCGGTCTCTGCCAAGGTCACCAAAATGCCGGTATCGGAAAGGGCAGCGGCGAAGGACAGGCCGATCGCGCCGCCCCCGATGATCACAACCTGCACGGGCGGGTCGTCGGGCAAGATGGCACCTTTCGCTTGCTTTCGTTCACATGGCGCACAAAAGTACGTGCACGCTACGATGGTGTATCCGCACGACAGGACGCAAGCAATATGATCGTTGCATCGGACCACGCGGAGGACGCGGCACAGGACTTGTCCGGTCGGCACGCCGTGGTCACCGGAGGGGCCAATGGCCTCGGGCGGGCGATTGCGACACGTCTCTCACGCTCGGGTGCACGCGTGACCATCGTCGATCTCGAGGAAGCGCTTGTCGAGCTCCCGAGCGCGTGGTCGACCCTGCCGTGCGACCTCGGCTTGCCTGACGCAAAGGACGTTCTGAGCGCATTCGCGGCGCAGCAGGAGCGGGTCGATATCGTCGTTGCCAATGCGGGGCTTGTCCCGCCGTGGCGCGGTGTGGCCGATCTCGATGCGCAGGAATGGGCCCGTGTGATGGCGGTCAACACGTGGGGCGTTGCCGCGACCCTCGGAGCCTTCGCCGAGAGCCTTGCCCGCGCGCCCCATGGCGCGGCTGTGGTCATGGCCTCGATCAATGGATACCGGGCGCACGGACAACAGGTGCTGTACACCGCATCGAAACATGCCGTGATCGGGATCGCGCGCGCCGCCGCGCTTGATCTCGGTCCGCGCGGGGTGCGCGTCAACGCGCTTGCGCCAGGAACAATCGCGACAGAGGCCCTGCTTGGGAGAATGAAGACCCGGCATGCCCAGGGCGGGCCCTCGCCGGAGGCCGCCCTCGCCGAAACGGCCCAGATGGCGGCGCTGCAACGGATGGTCACCGCGGACGAGGTCGCCAACGCGGCGCACTACCTTGTGTCGGACGCATCCGCCGGGCTGACGGGGGTGGTGTTGCCTGTCGAGGCCGGCCTGAGCTGAGAGGCCGACGCGGGATCACCCGCGACGGCCCGTCCCTGGTGCACGACGGCCCGTCCGCGGTGCACGACGCGCTTACCCTTTGAGAGGCTCCCAGCCCGCGTCCGCGAGGATGGCGTGGCTGGCCTGGATGTCGCCGTCCGGATCGGCCCCAGGTTGCAGGGCGTCTGTGATGATCTCCAGCACTGTCGCCCCTTCGTAACCGACTTCCTGCAACGCCGCCGCGACGGGTGCGGGATCGACAATGCCGGTTCCGAGGCGCTCGTGTTTGAAGTCGTCGTAGCCGGTGTCGGAAATATGGACGTTCTTCAGAAGCGGACCAAGGCTGTGGATCGCGGCAACGGGGTCTTCCTTGATGAACGCACTGTTGCAGATGTCGAAGTTGATGCCGACCTCCGGGCCAATCAGTGCAGCCGTCTCGACCATGTCCTTGGCGGTGGGCAGATACGTGAAGGGGACGTTCTCAAGCAGGAGCTCGACACCGGTGCCCTTGGAATGCGCGACCAAGGCCTTCATCCCCTCTACGAACCAGTTCAACATCCACTCATGCGGTGGGTTGATCAGGCTGTTGACCGGGCCGGGGATCGCAACGACATAGGGGCAATTCCACTCCGCCGCGAGGTCGATCGCCTCACGATACCTGTCGAGCGTGTACTCGCGCATCAGCTTGTCGACACCGTTGGGATTGTTGTCGAGAAGCGGATAGCAGAACGAGGAAAACGTGAGCCCCTCGCCGTCCATGAAGGCCTTGATCTCGTTACGCTGGTCCGCGCTCATCTCGCGCGGCCAGCAATGCGGCGGAAAGATCATCATCTCGAACTTGTCGTAGCCCATCGCGTGCAAGTGCTTCAGCGCGCCCAGACCGTCGTGGGAATAAAGAAACGGGAATGTGCTTGCAGCAACGTCGAGCTTGGCCATTCTGGGGTCCTTTCCGCTTGTCAGCCACAGGCTGGCATGTTCAAATTTCGTACAAAAGTTAGCATACCGCACGAATGAGGCGGTTCAATTGGAATATGAGGGATGCCGAATGGCCAGCACGCTTTTTTCACCGATCCAGCTGCGCGGCCTGACGATCCCCAACCGCGTCACGGTGGCCCCGATGTGTCAGTATTCGGCGGTGAATGGCGTGCCGCAAGACTGGCATCTCGCGCACCTAGGACAGTTTGCGCAATCCGGCCCCGGCCTGATCATCACCGAGGCCACAGGAGTGGAGCCGGAGGGGCGCATCACGCCGAAATGCACCGGCCTCTACGACGACGAAACCGAGGCGGCCTGGGCGCGCATCGTGTCCTTCATGAAGTCCGTCGGTGAGGGGCGCGTCGGCATTCAGCTCGCACATGCCGGACGCAAGGGCAGCACGGTCGAGCCGTGGAACGGGGGCGGGCTCGTGGAGGGGCCCGAGGCATGGGAGCCGGAAGCGCCATCTGCCGTGCCGTATCTCGAGGGATGGCCCGCGCCCATCGCCATGGACGAAGCGGCGATGGGCCGGGTCAAGGCGGCTTTCGTGCAGGCCACGGAGCGTGCGGATCGCATCGGGTTCGACCTGATCGAGCTTCATGCCGCGCACGGCTACCTGATGCACCAGTTCCTGTCGCCCATCACCAACGTCCGGACCGATAGCTATGGGGGCAGCCTGGAGAACCGGATGCGATTCCCGCTCGAAGTGTTCGAGGCGGTCCGCGCAACGTTTCCAGACAACAAGCCCGTGATCGTTCGCCTGTCGGCGACGGATTGGATCGACGGCGCCTGGGATGTGAACGACGCAGTCGTCTTGTCCGAGCGGCTCAAATCGATTGGGTGCGACATGATCCACGTCACGAGCGGCGGTCTCGACCAGCGCCAGAAGATCACGACCGGCCCGGGGTATCAGGTTGAGATGGGCGCACGGATCCGCCACGACGCGCAGATTCAGACGATGGCCGTGGGCATGATCACCGATCCGCTTCAGGCCGAAACGATCCTCGCCACCGGACAGGCCGATATGGTGGCGCTGGCCCGTGGCATGCTGTGGGATCCGCGCTGGACATGGCGGGCCGCTGTCGCCCTCGGCGAAGAGATTGCCCTTCCCGCACCCTACGCCCGCTGCAACCCGGCGCTTCGGGCCAAGCCCTTTGTGACGCGGGAGGCGAAATGACGGCTCTCGGCGGCAAGACCATCATCGTGACCGGTGCCTCTAAGGGCATCGGGGCCGCTATCGCATCCTCCATGGTGGCTGGCGGCGCCACCGTGATCGCGCATTACGGGCGGGACAGGGACGGGGCAGAGGAGGCCATACGCGGAGCCGCACCCGGAAAGGCGCATCTGCTCGCGGCGGATTTCTCCGACACGGCGGCGGTGGATCGCTTCTGGGACGCGGCGGTGGAGCTTGCGGGGGGGCAGATCGACGTTCTGGTGAACAACGCGGGCATCATGCGCCATGCGGGCGGCATCGAGGACCCGATTGCCGATTGGGAGGCCGACTGGGCCGAAGCCATCGCGGTGAACGTCCACGCACCGGCCCGTCTCATGCGCCATGCGGTCCGCGCGTGGCTGGAGGGCGAACGCGCGGGTGCGATCATCGCCATCGGCAGCTGGGTGACGACGCGGGGCACGTCAAATCCGGGCGCGATCTCTTATTCCGCGTCCAAGGCCGCTATTGCGGCGGCCACCAAGACAGTTGCACGGAACTACGCCCACAAGGGCATCCTCGCCTATGTCATTGCGCCGGGCGTGGTGCGCACGCAGATGTCCGTCGATACGGCGGCAACGCTCGGGGGAGAAGACAAGGTGACCGCTGGCCTGCCGATGGGCGAGTGGATCCCGCCGCAGGACATCGCCGAGGTTGCGGCCTTTCTCGCCGAGGGCCGCGCCCGCCACCTGACGGGCGCCACCATCGACGTGAACGGCGCGGCCTACATGCGATGAGGTTATTCGGCGGCGGCCTTTCGGCCTTCGATCGCATCGACCACGCGCTCCAGCTCCTCCATCAACGGCACCATTCGGGCAACCCGGTCGCGCCCTTCCTGTCCGAGGCTCTCAAAGGTGGTGATCGGTGCGCGGACGTCTCCGACAGGATGCCCCGCCGCAGCTGCCAGCGCCTTGGAATAGCATTGGTGACCGTAGAGCGGGTGACCCTCGGTGATGATCGCATCGAATTTCTGAATGATGCTCTGCACGGCCCAGACATCATCCCACCGGCCCTGCTCCGCCCATTCGACGAACTTCACCGAGGCGCGGGGAATGTAGTTGCCATAGGGGTTTACGTAGCCTTTGGCGCCCATCTTGTAGCTCTCGAGCACCTGCTGGCCAGCCCAGACATTCATCAGCCCGTCGCTTTCGACGATGATCGCTTGGATGCGTTCGATGCGCTGCGAGGCTTCCTTGATGTAGCGGATTTGTTCGAAGCTCTTGGTCAGGCGGCCCACCAGCTTGGCCGACATGTCGACGTTCGAGGTGAAGGGGTTGTTGTAGAGCATGATGGGAAGATCACAGCCCTCGCAGATGGCCCGGTAGTAGTTGAAGATCTCATCATCCGTCGGCGTGTAGTAGTAGGGTGGAATGATCATCAGCCCGTCCGCGCCCAGATCCTGCGCCTCCTTCGAATAGCGTACGGCATTGGGGGTATAGGCGTTCATCGTGCCGACCATCACGACCATGCGCCCGTTCACGTATTTCACCGTCGCGTCGACGAACGCGGTGCGCTCGGCGTCCGTCATGGTGAGGAACTCGCCCGTGGTGCCGAGGATGATGATGCCGGGCACGCCGCACTCCAGCTGCCAGTCGAGGAAGCCCTGCCAGGCCTCGTAGTCGATCTCTGCGCCGCCCGGCGTAAACGGCGTGACGGTAACGGTGTAGCTGCCGGAGAATGGAGTGCTCATGGGGTAGTCCCTTGTCTGCAAGAGGAGTGGCGCGCCGCATGATCCGCGAGATCGATACCCTGATCGTCGGCGGCGGCATCGCCGGATTGATGACGGCTTGGTTTCTGGCACGAGAGGGTGTGCCGGTTGCGCTCGTCGAAGCGCGGGATTTCGGCACCCAGGCCTCGGGGGCAAATGCGGGCTCTCTGCATCTTCAGATCCAGTACCCGGAATTCGCGAGCTACGGCGAAGACTGGGCGCGGCTCTACGCGCCGTCCCTGCGCTTGCTCAAGGGATCCATCGCAATGTGGCAGACCTTGTCGGACGAGGTGGGGGAGAACCTCGATGTCACATTGAAGGGCGGGCTCGTCGTGGCCCGCACCGCCGAACAGATGCGCATGATCGAAGCGAAAGCCCGGATCGAGGCCTCGGTCGGCGTAGAGACACAGATCCTCGACAAGGTCGCCCTGAGCAACGTCGCACCCTACCTCGCCGACGACGCCATAGGGGCCGGGTTCTGCGCTCATGAGGGCAAGGCCAACCCCTTGCGCACTGTCCCTGCCATTGCAGCGGCAGCCGAGCGCGCCGGTGCAATCCTGATCCGGGAGACGCCGGTTACGGCGATCGACGTGCTTGCTGGGGGCTTCGACGTCCAGACCCCGCTCGGCCCGATCAGAGCGGGCCGCATCGTGAATTGCGCGGGTGCGGAGGCCGCCAGTGTTGCGGCGAAGGTCGGTGTCGACGTGGCGCTGGACGGGTTTCCGCTGCAGGTCACCGTGACGGAGCCGGTCGCGCCGCTGATCCCGCACCTGATCTATTCTGCGGCGGGCAAGCTCTCGCTCAAGCAAGCGGCGTCCGGGGGCTGCATCATCGGGGGCGGCTGGGCTGCGCGTATCAGGCCCGCCGGTGATCTCGCCATAGAACCCGGCAACTTCGCGGGAAACATGGGAATGGCCGCCGGGGTCGTGCCGGCCATCGGTGCGGCCCGCGCGGTGCGCAGCTGGACGGCGTGGGTGAACGGCACCGCTGATTGGCGGCCCATCATCGGCGAGGCGCCAGGCGTTCCGGGCTTCTTCCTCGCGCTCTTTCCATGGGTGGGGTTCAGCGCCGGGCCGATGATCGCGCATGTCATCGCAGACCTCGTCATGGGCCGGGAGCCCGCCATCCCGCTTCAGGGTATCTCTGCGCTCTACGACTAGGCGCGGCGCAGCAGGGTCGTCCGCAGCCGCCCACTGATCTGCGGCGCAGGCGCACCCTGTCGCCTGCGCCGGGGTATCGGAACGGCAGGGCCGCCGCAGGTCAGGTGCGGTCACCGCCTAAGCGACCCCCTTTTCGCTTTCGGTGCCGCCTCCGAGCTTGCGCTGGTAGGCCCGCCACGTCATCGCCCACTTCTCCGGATCCTCGAACGCGTCGCCCTTGACCTGGGCGATGGCCTGATTGTGCGGCGCGGTCTTCACCAGCTCAGGGGTCTCACGCGCCTCCTCAGCGATCCTGGCGATCACGGCGATCCAATGGTCGATGTCTTCCTTGGACCAAAGCTCGCCCGCTTCCGGCGTGAAGGGTTCGGCCACGATCCAGGGCTCGTGGCTCATCCACCACGGGTCGATCCCATAATCCGCCAGACGGTTCGCGAAGTCGACTGTGCCGACGCCGGTTTCCTCTGCCAGCGGCCCGAGGGACCAGCGCGTCATCTCCATGCGATGCTGCGTGACGTCGGGGTTGGAGATGGCGAGGCCGGGGATCTCGCCCAGCTTCTTGTCCATGTAGTTGTTCGCCACGACAGAGATGTCGGAGGCGAGTTGGATGCCTTCCGCCCCCATGGCGCGGGCCCATGCATAGGCTTTGACGACCTGCGGAATGTTGCCCCAGAACTCGCGGACCTTGCCGCAGGATTTCGGGCGGTCCTCGTCAAGAACGTAGCGGTCGCCGTCCTTCACCACGATGGGCGCGGGCATGTAGGGGGCAAGCTCGTCGGTGCAGCCATAGGCGCCAACGGCGGGGCCGCCGCCTGCCTTGGGTGCGCCGAACGTCTTGTGAAGCATGAACATGCAGGCATCGAAGCCGAGTTCGCGCGCCGAAAGCTTGCCCATGACGCCGTTGAAATTCGCATGGTCGTAGAAGCAGAGCGCCCCCGCTTCCTTGGCGACCTTCACCCATTCTTTGATCTCGGGGTTGTAGATGCCCATGTCGTCGGGGTTGTTGATCATGATGAGCGCGGTCTTCTCGCTCACCGCCGCCTTCAGAGCCTCGAGCGAGGGGTAGCCGTTCTCTTCGAGGGGCAGGTTCACCACCTTGAAGCCCGCCGCCGCCGCGGTGGCGGGGTTGCAGGGATGCGCCTGTACCGATGTGACCATTTCCGTGCGCTGGCCCAGCATGCCCCGGTCCGCCCAGTAGGCGCGGGCCACGGCCGTCATCGTGTAGGCGGCATCCGCCCCGCCACCGGCCTGAAACACGAACTGGTCCATCCCCGAAAGCGCACGGAGGATGCCGTCGAAATCGTGGATGATCTCCAGCACACCCTGGAGCGTGTCAGGGTGCTGATAGGGGTGCACCTCGGCGAGTTCGGGCCGCAACGTCGCGTATTCGGCGGTCTTGGAGTTGTACTTCATCGTGCAGGTGCCGAAGAGCGATGTGCCCATCATTCCCAGCGTCATCTGGCTGAGATGGAGGTAATGGCGCTGGGCTTCGAACTCGGTGATTTCGGGCAGTACGGGCGTGTCTCGCCGCGCCATGGCGGCAGGAATGAGGCTGTCGCCCACGGCCTCGGACACCTCGGGCTCAGGCGCCGGAAAGTGCTGGCCGCGGCCTCCGGGCCGGCCCATTTCCAACACAACGGGTTCGTCCCACTTCGCGGCATGAAACTCGGGGATGCGGGTCATGGTCAGAGAACCTCCTTCAGCGTGGCGGCGAGGTGGCGGATGTCGGCGGCGGAATGAACTTCGGTCACGCAGTAGAGCGCGGAATTGCCCAGCTGCGGCTGCTCTTTCGAGAGGTCTTTGCCCCCGAAGATGCCCCTGGCCCGCAGCGCGTCGTTGATCTCGGCGACGGATTTGCCGGTCTCGTCGAAGTTGACCACGAATTCCTTGAACGTCGTATCCGGCCAGACGATCTTCACGCCCGGCACGTCGGCCAGACACTTCGCCGCGTAGCGCGCACGCGACACGATCAGATGTCCGATCTCGCGGAAGCCCTCGGCGCCGAGGAGGCTCATGTAGACAGCGCCAGCGATCGCCCAGAGGTAGGTCGAATTGCCTGTCCAGTCCTTGCCGTGTTCGCGCAGGCCGTAGGAATTCTGATGCGGGCAGGCGAGGCCAAAGCCCTTTTGCCCCTCGACCTGCGTTTCGACGATGGAAACGAGGAAGCCATTGTATTCATGGACATAGCGTGGCTCGTCGCGGGATGCGATCCAGCCGCCCGCGCCACCGCCGCATTGCATGTGCACGCCAAGGGGCTGCACCGGGCCTGTCACGATGTCTGCGCCGTAGTCGCCCGGCGCCGTCATCACGCCAAGGCTGAGCGGGTCGACCCCCACGATCGTTTCCGCCCCGGCCGCCCGCGCCATTTTCGCGATCTCCGCGGCGCCGGTCTCGATGGTGCCGAGGTAGGCGGGGTTCTCGAAGTAGACGGCAGCGACATCGGGGCCGAGCTTGGAGGCGAGATCCGCCAGATCGAGCTGGCCGCTGGTCGGATCCGCAGCCACCAGGACGACTTCGATGGCGCTCTCCATCTCGGCGGGCTGGCAATAGGTGCGGATCACCGAGAGCCGTTCGGGATCGGACAGCTGGGGCACCAGAACCTTGGCGCGGCCCGTCATTCGGGCGGCCATGCGGATCGCGTGACCGATCGCGCAGCCCCATGAATAGACCGGAAGCTGCACCACATCGAGGTTCAGCAACGCGCCAAGCTGCGAGTTGAATTCAAACCATGCCTGGTTGCGCCCGTGGTCGGACTGGTAGCTGCCCCAGACGTTCGTTGCGAATTCTGTCCGCCCGACGATCTCATCGACGATGGCGGGCACGTGGTGCTGCCAGACGCCCGCGCCGAGGAAGCTGAGATTCGCCTCGCAATCCGTGTTCTTCTTGAGCTTCGTGACCAGATCGCGCTTCAGCTCGATCTCGGAAGTCAACGCGGGCGGCAGATCCAGCGGGGCTTTGCGGAAGTGATCCCGTGGGATCTGTTCGAACACTTCGGCGACTTCGGTGGCGCCGAATTCGTCGAGCATCGCTTTCAGCGCCCCGGGCGCCGAATTGGCCATCCAAGGATGGGCGCGGGCGTCAGTCACCATCGTCGTCTCCCCTGTTGTTATGTCCGAAGCTGAATCGCTCCGTTTGCACAAAAGTTCGCATATCGCACAAAACTAATCAACAAAGCGGCGCGTCATCCTGCAAGATTAAGCCGCTCGCTTTCGGGCCGTCCGATACACATCATCATCTCGCGCGCGGCGCCGGTTTTGACCCGGATGAAGCCTGACAGCGCGGCGTCGAGCGCCGCGTCGCCGGTGTCGACCCAAAGCCGGGGCTGCGCGAGCGCGGCCAGCTTGGCTTCGGTCGCCAGCACGATCAAGCCGTCGCGCCCGGCACGGCGGATCGTCCGGGCCGAGATCTGCTGGTTGCCGCGCCCAAGCAGGAAGCCCTGCTGACCCGTGACGCCCAATACGATTCGCACGGGATGACGGGCGGCCAGCGCGTCGAGTTCCACGGCACTCGCGTCACGCGCGACAACCTCGCCATTCAGCAGGGCATCGGTTCCGAGCGTGGTGGGCTGGTGACCGGCCGCATGCATGACCGCGCCCGCGCTTGTCCCCGGCCCGATGATGTACAGCGTCTCGGTGTCCATCCCCTCGGCCACGGCCCGCGCCGCCGAGGCCAGTGCCGCGCCTGCGTCGGCGCGCGGGCCGCCCTTGGACGCCTGCATGAGGCTGCGCACCATCGGAACACGCGCGAGGCCGTAGAGCTGCGGCGCGATGTGGCCGGCCCTCAATGCGTCCTCGTCGATGTCGGCGATCTCGGCGTCATCCGTCCATGCCACCCTGTCCGGGGTGTTGAACAACATGGCGAGAAGCATTCCGGCGGCCTCGGGGGAAACCGCAAACACCCCCGAATGCATCTTCACGCCACATGGGATCCCGAGCAGCGGTGTGCCCTTCGGCACGACGGAAGCGATATCGCGCGCCGTACCGTCCCCGCCGGCGAAGACCATAAGGTCCAGCGCTCCGAGCGCCCGCGCGGCCTCCTTGGTGTCGCGCGCCGTGCCCGTTTCAGGCGCGGAACCGGTGATCGCGATCTCCAGCGGCAGGCCCTCGGCCCAGTGTCCGCCCAGCGCGCCCTCCGGCATGCAGATCCGGGCGCCCGGCGCATGTTCTGCCATCCGCACGAGGGCGCGGCGCGCGCGTGGCCCGGCCTGTGGCGTTCCGCCCCGGCGAAGAGCCTCGGCCACGGTGTCGGGCCCGTCTGTCCCCTTGAGGCCGACAGCGCCGCCCAAACCGGCGATTGGATTTACGACAAACCCGATCCGCATGTGCTGCTGTCTCCGATCCCGGTTGCCCTGTTCCGCAATATGCGCACATTTGTTCGAAATGGGAGGGCAGAATTGCAGACCGACATCAGACGACGGGTTCGTTCAGGAGCATGCACCACCGCACACGCAGCGACACCACGGGCCTGACGCGGCCTCTCCCCCAGAAATGACCCATCCCACACCCCGCGACGGCGCGCGCGGGAGGACACCGAAACACCCAGGAAAGAACCATGCTGAAATACTACTACAATGCTGCCCCAAACCCGCTCAAGGTATCCCTCTTTCTCGAAGAATCCGGCATCGGCTATGAGCCGATTCCGGTCGATACGAAGCGCGGCGACCAGCACCAGCCGGGCTATCGCGCGATCAATCCCAACGCGAAGGTGCCGGCGATCGACGATGACGGCGTCGTCGTGTTCGACAGCAACGCCATTCTTCTCTACCTTGGTGAGAAGACGGGCCTGTTCATGCCCGAGGCCACGCCCGCGACACGGGGTGAGTTGCTGTCGTACCTGATGTTCATTGCCAGCGGTGTCGGGCCCTATTCAGGTCAGGCTGTCCATTTCCACAATTTCGCGCCCGCGGACATTCCGTATGCGCGCAAGCGGTACGCGTTCGAGGCGCGCCGCCACTGGCAGATCATCGATGACCGGCTCGCGGCAGGGCAGTATATGATGGGCGATACCTACACGATCCTCGACATGGCGGTGTGGGGCTGGGCTCCGCGTATCCCGTTCATGCTGGGCAAGGGAGATACGCCAGACGCCGTGATGGCGGACTATCCCAACATCGCGCGCCTGATGACCGAACTCGACGCCCGCCCCGCCGCCGCACGGGCCAAGGCGCTCGCCGAGGGCCACGCCTTCAAGGTGGAGATGGACGAGGATGCGATGCGCAACATGTACCCGCAGATCTTCGCGCCGGACCCTGTCTAGCGCGGAGCTGTCAGGCCCTCAGAGACTGCGCTCCGCCGCTCGGCGCCGCAATCGGCCCACCGCCCAGACGGTGAGTGCCATGGCGACAACGAGCAGCGCCGAGACGACCGTTCCGATCACGGCGACCGAAGGCACGAGCGGCGAGTAATTCGTGGCCGTGCGCGAGAAGAGCCACACAGGAACCGGCGTGTCGGGCCCGGATGTGTAGACCGATAGCGGCAGGTTCGACCACGACAGCAGAAAGGCGAAGAGCATCCCCGAGAAGATACCCGGCCAGATCTGGGGCAAGGTGACCTCGCGCAGGACCTGAAAGCGCGAGGCGCCGAGGTCGAACGCGGCCTCTTCCTGCGTCAGGTCGTATCCAAAGAAGCGGATCGAGATCACCAGCGTTACAATGGGCACGATCCAGACAAGCTGCGCGACGACGGCGGTTTGCCAGCTGGGCGCGATGCCCACCGCCGAGAAGGAGAGCAGCAGCGACAGCCCGAGCACGGGCTGGGGGAAGAAGATCGGCAGGACGAGCAGTCGCTGAAACAGCGTGCGCCCGCGCCAGTCGTACCGGGCGAAGGCCATCGCCCCCAGCGTGCCGAGCACGACCGATATGATCACCACCGAAACGGCCATACTGAGCGAGATCATGTGGATCTGCCACGTCGTGAAGGAGCCCAACGCATCGCGATAGGCATCGAGCGACCAGACCCGATGGGGAAAGCGCATGTAGCGCGTGTTGGCCAGCGAGGCGAGAACGACCGACAGGATCGGGATATAGAGGAAGGCGAGGATCGCGGTGACCCAGATCGCCCGGATCCATTTCGTTTGCCAGGCTCCAGTCATCGTTTCGTCAGCTTGTTGAGGTCGAGCCGCGACAGAACGGGCAGGACGATCGCTGCGGTCACGACGATCACCAGAACTGTCAGCGCGGCCCCCATCGGCCAGTCCTGCGCATAGGTGAAGCGTTGTTCGATGGCCGTCGTGATCACGGTCACGGCGCGCCCACCGAGGATTGCGGCCTCCGCATTCGCGCCGAGGCACAGAACGAAGGTCAACAACGCGCCGATGATCAGGCCGGGCGCCGCGAGGGGAAGCTCGATCTCGCGGAAGACCTGCCAGCGCGAGGCGCCAAGATCCTTCGCGGCCTCGATCCGGTCGGCCGGGATCAGGCTGACCCCCAGCACCAACGGGAACAGCATGAAGGGCAGGTGGACGTAGATCATGCCGACAAGCGCGGCTGACCACGTGTTCAGGATCGAACCGATCTGAATGCCGAAGAGCGCGTTGAGAGAGCCTGCAAGAATGCCCCCTCGGGGCATCATGAAGACGGACATGCCGAAGAGACGCACGCTCTCGGAGATGAAGATCGGCAACGCGATGAGGGCCGCGACCACGGGCGCCCACCGCCCGGCATGACGATGCAGGATCACGGCGGTCGGCCATGACAGGAGTGCGGTTACGGCAGTCGTGATACCGGCGCCGATGAGTGACCACATGAGCGGGCGGCCATACCCGTCCGAGAAGGCCGCGCGGTAATTCTCCAGCGTGAAGCCTGTCGTAAGCTCGAACGTGCGCGGCTCCATCAGGCTGAACCACGTCACAATGGCGATGGGCATGGCAAAGCAGAGCAGCATGAACGCCGCCACCGGCGCTGCCACGAGCCATCCCGCTGCGCTACGCCTCATTCGTTCACCCAGGAGATACTGTCCCTGTCGAAACTGAACGTGTGGCGTGAACCCGGGTCGAAGCCTTCGCCGGCCCCCCCGATCTCGGAGACGAAGGTCTGCCCGGACGACCCCTGTAGCAAGAGCTGCGTCCGCGACCCCATCATCAGCCGCTGCGCCACCGTCAGATCGGCGGAAAGCGCGTCCGGCCTGTCGCTCGCACCGGGTTGGAGCGCCTCAGGGCGGACGATCGCATAGGCGCCGCCGCCATTCGTAAGGCCAGTGAAGACCGCGCTGTCGTCGTCGGTCGGCAAGATGTTCACCTCGCCCATGAAGCTCGCGACGAAGCGATTGACGGGCCGGGCGTAGATCTCCGAGGGCGTGCCGATCTGAACAAGCGCGCCAGCCTGCATGATCGCGATCCGGTCGGACATGACCATCGCTTCCTCGAGGCTGTGCGTGATGTAGACAAAGGTGCGGCCTGTCCGCTGATGCAGGTCCTTCAGCTCGACTTCCAGCGTCTTGCGCAACCGATAGTCGATGGCCGAAAGCGGCTCGTCGAAGAACAGGATCTCGGGATCGGACGCAAAGGCGCGGGCAAGTGCCACGCGTTGCCGCTCGCCACCGGAACACTGGGTCACGGGCCGGGCGTAGTAGGCATCGGGCAGGCGCACGAGGCGCAGCAGTTCCATCGCCCGGCTTTTGCGCGCGTCTGGTGCCACGCCCTTCATCTTCATGGCGAATTCGATGTTCTGGCCAACCGTGCGGTGATCGAAGAGCGCGAGCGACTGGAAAACCATCGCCGTGGGCCGCCTGTTGGCCGGGATGCCCGTGATGTCCTTGCCGCGCAGGCTCAGCGTTCCGCTCGTCGGCGGCTCGAGCCCGGCAAGCACGCGCACCAGCGTCGACTTTCCACTGCCGGAGGGGCCCACGATCGTGAGGAACTCGCCCTCCGCGATGTCGAGCGAGGTCGGCTGCACGGCGACTGTATCGCCGAACGTCTTTCCGAGACCGGCCAGTGACAGGATCACTGGCCGGTCCGAGTCTTGGCCCGTCATCCGGGCATCGTCTGACATGCGATCAGCCGCGCGCGCGCATCGCGGCGGAGTAGATGTCGTAGAGACGGTCGTAATCCGGCACGATATCGAACTCGACGGCATTGGCGATGCGCTGGTCGAACTCGTCCCACTGGATGGCGGCGAGTTCCTCGCTGGAGAACCGGCTGAAGAGTTCCGGCTGCGACATCTGGCTGACGGGCTGAAGGTTGCCGTTTCCGCGTGCAACCATTTCTGCGGCGTCTGGCGTGGTGATCCACTCCAGCCAGTCGAGCGCGCCCGGGTGCTCGTCGGGGTTGGCGACGGCAGAGTTGAGCTCGATCCAGTTGATGCCGCCCTTGCCGTCGGCCGGGCCGCTGTTGGGTGTGATCGCGTAGAGCTCGGTGACACCTTCAAGACGCGCCGCCGCTGTCGTGTATGTGCCGCCGGTAAAGTAGAGGTCGATCTCGCCGTTCAGGATCGCGAGGTTCAGCTGCACGAAGTCGGTCGTGATGAACGATGCGTTCTCGATCCAGCGGTTGCAGGTTTCCTCGAAGCGGGCGACCTCCTCATCGGACTTGACCTTGAACGGGTGCACGCCTGCGCCCATGCAGATGTCCATCACGTTCCAGTCTTCGTAGGCCAGAATGCCGTATCGGCCCGAGAAGTCCGGGTTGTTGAAGAGATCCCAGCCTTCGTCCATCGCAAGCTCGGGCGAGATCACGTCCGGGTTGATGACGAAGTCGAACGTCTCGTAGCGTTGGACGACACCCAGCAGGTGCTCCTCATCCTCGCTCATCGCCCACTTGTAGGGCATCGCGAACTTTTCTTTCATCTGCGCGTAGAGCGGGTCGAACCGGTCGCGCGGCAGGTCGCGGATGAGTCCTGCGGGCCACATGATGTTGCGCGCCCATGGGTTGTTCACATTGATGAAATCCCAAACCGACGTTTCGCCCGCGCGCAGGCGGTTGACCGAGGTCGGGTCCGAGATGTGGATCTCGTAGCGCACGTCTACGCCGGTGGAGGAGCGCCAGAGATCGAGCAGATTGGGGTCTGCATAGGCATCCCACGTCAGCAGCGACAAGGGACGGTCCTGCGCCATCGCCATCGACGGCAACCCGGCGGCCGCGATGCCCGCAGCGACGCCTTGCAGAAAGCGGCGCCGGTGTCTGGAGTGCTGCATCGGCGTGCTGAGGGGGTTCCGGCTGGCGAGGGAACGCAGCTTACGATCCTTATGCATGTTTTTCTCTCCCTGTTCATATGGCGAACAACAATTCGCATAGCGTGCAGTCTTGCACGAGCTTGGCACTTGTCAATGCATGGTCAAGACTTGCCGGGATAAGCCACGCAGTGCGCTTGGGGCCCCGTGCTGCCGGCTTAATCGGGTTCGCCTGCTTTGTGAGCCACGCAGGTATCCGCGCTGCGCAACGCAAAGGCGCGAGGATTGGCGTCGTCAGGTTTCAGGGGCGCTAAGACGGCGGCGAAGGTTCCTTTGCAGAGGTGCCGGGCCCCTTGGGCGATGTCTGGCCGGGAAATTCAGTTCAAATCCACGGTCATTGCGCTCGCAGCGGCAAGCCCGTCGCGGATCGCCACTGGTCCCGCGATCACCACGGCCGCAAGCGGAAGACTCGGGCTGGCATGTCTGAGCAGGAGCGTGTGGAGAAGCGCGCCCCGACGCTCCGGGCGTTCCGGATCGAGGTGCTTGTGCATGTACAGTGCCTGGAAGCGACGTGCCGCGCGGTCGGTTGAAAATGATGTGCACCACCGTTGAGACTTGGGCGATCGACAGCCGCGACTGGAGTCTCGTCGCAAGATGAAGGCTACAACGCGCTTCAAGGGTTCCGGGACGGACCGATTGACGACGCGCTACGGCGGGGACGACGACAAGATCCTGCAGCCCGCGAGTTCGCCAGCAAGCCGACCTTTACGGCGGTTTGACCGACCAATGCGTCGGGCGCGTGGTCTCGATGTCAGCGACCTCGGAGATCTCACAACAAGAGTGATGGGCACGCAGACCGGCAGGCGTGGTAGACAGCAGACCCAACAGCGACGCCGCCATTCAGATCAGTTTCTCGATGAAGGTTCTGTTCGGCTTGGCAATCCGTCAATCGAGCGGGGGTTTCGAGAGCCAGCACGCTGTTGCGCCGCCAGCAGACGCTCCCCGTGAGCATGCCCTACCTCGGCTCAAGGGCCCGTTGTATCTGCTGCTCGAAAACACCGGGACCGAAAGCGATGGTGCCCTTGCAGGGATGCAAGCATCGCCTACCGGGCGACACGCGGCGAGACCGCAAGTATGGCGGCCCTATGCGGCGGGGCTGGCGCAAGATCCACCTCGGGGGCGGTGCGGCATCGCCGAAGGTCCGCCCGGTCGGGGAGAGCGAAAGTGGTATAGATGGTGCTGCTGGAGAGAATTGAACTCTCGACCTCTCCCTTACCAAGGGAGTGCTCTACCTCTGAGCTACAGCAGCGTGAGCGCGGATTTATCGCTAAAGTCCCATGAGAACAAGGGAGAGTTTCATCCCCTTCGACGGGTCTGATCTTCTGCGGATTTTGCGCTTTCTTCCCGCTGTTTACGGCCTACCAACAGCCCGTGCGATGGGCGAAGCAGGTCCGGGCCGCGTGACACAACGGACCGCTACGCGCCGGTGTCTTGGCAAAGGAGCGATGGTCGTTCGCGCGGCAAGACCGCTGGTTGCGCCCGTCAGACGAGCCTCCCGAGGCCCCGTTTGCGCGCAAACCGGGGGGCGTGCAGGCGTGTGCCACTTTCGCATTTCGGATCGTGTGGTCACTGGACGGAACGCGGGTCGTGTCGTAGTCCGGGGAATGAGCAGTCAGGATGGTCGGGCAAATCACAGACGTTCCGAGCGCGAGGCGCGCCTGAAGGCGGCGCTCAAGGCGAATCTGAAGCGCCGGAAAGTGGCCGCGCGGCCGGCAGATGATCTCGAACCAGAGGCAGACGACCGGCCCGAAACAGCGCCGGCAGAAAACGAAGGGGCACAGGCATGGACAAGATCGTCGTCACCGGAAACGGACCGCTAAACGGGCGGATCGAAATCTCGGGCGCCAAGAATGCGTGTCTGGCACTGATGCCGGCCACGCTGCTGACCGAAGAGCCGCTGACGCTGACCAACGCACCGCGACTGTCGGATATCCGCACGATGTCGACCCTCGTGGGCTCGCTCGGGGCGGAGGTGTCGGAGCTGGCGGACGGCAAGGTCCTGGCGATGTCCTCGCATGCCCTGACGAGCTCGCGGGCCGATTATGAGATCGTGCGAAAGATGCGGGCGTCGATCCTTGTGCTTGGGCCGCTTCTTGCACGGTTCGGACACGCGGAGGTGTCTTTGCCTGGCGGCTGTGCCATCGGGGCGCGCCCGGTCGATCTGCACCTGCGGGCGCTCGAGGCGATGGGAGCCGAGCTCGACCTGCGCGACGGGTATGTGCATGCAACCTGTCCGGGCGGACGGCTGAAGGGCGCCAAGGTGGTCTTTCCGTTCGTGTCCGTCGGCGCGACGGAGAACGCGCTTCTCGCGGCCACGCTCGCGAAGGGAACGACGGTGCTCGAGAACGCGGCCCGCGAGCCCGAGATCGTGGATCTCGTGCGCTGTCTGCGGGCCATGGGCGCGCGCATCGCGGGAGAAGGCACCGATCGGATCGAGATCGAGGGGGTCGACGCGCTCCATGGTGCGACGCACGCCGTGGTGGCCGATCGGATCGAGCTGGGCACGTACATGCTTGCGCCGGCGATTGCGGGGGGCGAGGTCGAGCTGGTCGGCGGACGGATGGACCTCGTGGAAACCTTTGCCGAGAAACTGGATGCGGCTGAAATCTCCGTCACGCAGACGAACCATGGATTGAAGGTCGCGCGGCGCAATGGCCGGGTCTCTGCGGTCGATGTTGCGACGGCTCCCTTCCCGGGGTTCCCGACCGACCTGCAGGCGCAGATGATGGCCTTGCTGGCGACGGCGGACGGGGTCAGCCATCTGGAAGAGACGATCTTCGAGAACCGGTTCATGCATGCGCCCGAACTGATGCGGATGGGGGCGCAGATCGATGTTCAGGGTGGCGTGGCCACGGTGACGGGTGTCGACAAGCTGCGCGGGGCGCCGGTGATGGCGACGGATCTGCGGGCGTCGGTGTCGCTGATCCTTGCGGGCCTTGCCGCCGAAGGAGAGACGGTCGTCAGCCGGGTCTATCACCTTGATCGTGGCTACGAGCGGGTCGAGGAGAAGCTCGGTGCGTGCGGTGCCAAGATCGAGCGGGTTGCGGAAGCGGCCTGATCGGCGCGCGTTTCAACGCCGCAGGCGATGCTCGCGCGTTTGCGTGATGGAACTCCTCGGACCGTCTTGCTAAGCCCATGTCCGGAGGGCGGTTTGGTCAGCCGAGTAAGGGGAACGGGATGTCAGACGCGCGGTTTGAGGATGGGGAAGACCGGCCGCTTTTCCTTGCGGCGCGCGAAGAAGGCGACCTTCGGGTGCTGTCGGCGCTCGTACAGGACAGCGTGTTTCCGGCGGCCGAGATCGGCTGGCAGCCAAAGCAGCGGCGGCTTGCGCTTCTGCTCAACCGCTTTCGCTGGGAGGATGCGCCGCGGGCCGAAGCCCGCCAGCGCGCGTACGAACGCGTACAATCCGTGCTCGTTGTCGACGATGTGCTCGGGGTTCGGAGCCAGGGCATTGACCGGGCCGATCCTGATCTGGTGCTGAGCCTTCTCGCGCTCGCTTGGGTGCCGGGGGAAGATGGAGCGGGGCGGCTCGAGCTGGTGCTGGCCGGCGACGGAATGATCGCGGTCGAGGTGGAGTGCCTCGACGTGACGCTCCGGGATGTGACCCGACCATACATGGCGCCCTCCGGAAAAGCGCCCGAGCACGGCGCATGAAGCTGGGATACCCGTGCTTGCGGTGGCCCTTCGAGAGAGCGTCGTGCGGGCTCGGGGCGTAGAGGTTCGGGGGCGCTGCCCCCACCGCCCGATGGGCGGCTCCCCCGGGATATTTCCGGCACAATGAAGCAGGGGGGCCTGTGCCGGGCTGGCCGGCTTGCCGAGCGGGTGGTGGGCCGGTAACAGGCTGGCGCATCGTGTTTGGTGCTAACACAGCGGGATGGGTGAGGCGGGCGATGCCGGTTTTTCTGAACAGGGCCGAGGCGGGGTTCGAGGCGCAGTTTGCGGCGGTCTTGAGTGCCAAGCGGGAGGACGCGCCGGACGTCGAAGCGGCTGTCGACGCGATCCTTTCGGATGTGCGGGCGCGGGGGGATGCGGCGCTTCTCGAGCTCACCGAGCGGTTCGACCGGGTTCGGATCCCGCCGGGCGGGCTCGCATTCGCGCCCGAGGAAATCGATGCGCTGGTCGCGCAGGCCGATCCTGTGGATGTGGAGGCGCTGGAGCTCGCGGCGGAGCGGATCCGGGCCTACCACCTGCGCCAGATGCCAAGGGCGGAATCCTGGACGGATTCGACTGGAGCCGAGCTCGGGTGGCGCTGGTCGCCCGTCTCGGCGGCGGGGCTTTATGTGCCCGGCGGCCTGGCGTCTTATCCGTCGTCCGTCTTGATGAATGCGGTTCCAGCGAAGGTAGCGGGGGTCGAGCGGCTGGTGGTGACTGTTCCGACGCCAGACGGGGTGGCCAATCCACTCGTTCTGGCCGCGTGCCGGATCGCGGGGGTCGACGCCGTCTACCGGGTGGGCGGGGCGCAGGCGATCGGCGCATTGGCCTATGGCACCGAGAGCATCGCGCCTGTCGACAAGATCACGGGACCCGGCAACGCCTATGTTGCCGCGGCGAAGCGACGTGTCTTTGGCCGGGTCGGGATCGACATGATCGCCGGACCTTCCGAGATCCTCGTCATTTCCGACGGGAGCGCTGATCCGGATTGGCTGGCGGTGGACCTGATGAGTCAGGCCGAGCACGACGAGAGCGCGCAGGCGATCCTTATCACGACGGACGCCGCACATGGGCAGGCCGTCGTGCGCGCCGTCGAGGCGCGGCTGCAGACGCTGGAGCGCCGTGCGATCGCTGCAGCGAGCTGGCGCGATTTCGGCGCGGTGATCGTGGTGCGGGATCTCGCGGAGGCGGCGCAATTGTCCGAAAGGATCGCTCCGGAACACCTCGAGCTCTGCGTCGAGGATCCGGACGCGCTAGCCGCACAGGTCACCCATGCGGGGGCCATCTTCCTCGGGGCCTGGACGCCGGAGGCGATCGGCGACTACGTCGGTGGCCCCAATCACGTTCTGCCGACGGCGCGCTCGGCGCGCTTTTCCTCGGGCCTGAGCGTGATGGACTTTCTCAAGCGGACGACGCTCGCGAAGATGTCTCCCGGTGCGCTGGGGGCGATTGGCCCGGCGGCGGAGCGCCTGGCGCGGGCGGAAAGCCTCGAAGCGCACGGGCTGTCTGTCCGGCTACGGCTCGATCAGCTGAATTCCGGCGAGTAGCGCGAGCCTGATGCACTGCGGCGCAACGCGCAGAGCGGGTGTGGCCACGGCGATTGTGTCGGCCCCGATAGGGCGCTAAGCCTTGGGCAAAGTGAGACTGCCATGACCCGCATCGCCCATATCGAGATCGACGACGCCAACCTGCCGCCGCCCACTCCGGAGATCGAACAGGAGCGCAAGGTCGCGATCTTCGATCTTCTGGAGGACAATTCCTTCATTCTTCCCACCCGTGAGGCGCAGCCCGTACCGGAGGGCCCGTACCGGCTGAGCCTTGCGATCCGCGAGCGGCGGCTGGTCTTTGATCTGGCGCAGGAGGACCTCTCGAAGGTTGGGGAGTTTCATCTCTCGCTGTCGCCCTTTCGCCAGGTGGTGAAGGACTATTGGCAAATCTGCGAAAGCTACTTCGACGCCGTCAAGAAGCTGCCTCCGGCGCAGATCGAGGCAATCGACATGGCGCGTCGCGGGATCCACAACGAGGGCGCGCGTGTTCTTCAGGAGCGGCTGGAGGGCAAGGCGGAGGTCGACATCGACACGGCGCGGCGCCTCTTTACCCTGATCTGCGTGCTGCACTACGGGGCGTGAGGGGTGACGGTCGATCTGCCCTCCTCGATCCTCTTCTGCTGCGACCACAATTCTGTCCGTTCCCCGATGGCCGAAGGGCTGGCCAAGAAGATCTACGGCACCGAGGCTTACCTGCAATCCGCCGGGGTGCGGGGAGATCGCGAGATCGACGGGTTCGCCGTTGCCGTGTGTGCCGAGCTGGGTGTGGAGCTGGCGCGGCATCGCTCCCGCAGCTTCGACGAGATGCAGCAATGGGGCGATGATCTGGGCGGCTTCGACGTGATCGTTGCGCTGTCGCCCGCGTCTCAGCGGCTCGCGCTCGAGCTGACGCGGTCCCATGCGCTGGAAGTGCAGTATTGGCCGGTGATGGATCCGACCGGGCTCGGTGGGTCACGCGAGGATCAGCTCGCGTCTTTTCGGTTGGCGCGGGATCAGATCATCGAGCGCATGATCTCGCAATGGGGCGGGCGGGCGCCAGCGGGCTGATGCGCGATCACTTCGCCGGTCACAGGTGGGCCGGTCACAGGTGGGCCGGTCGCAGTTGGGGCGGTCGCGTTGTGTGCGCGGCCTCCGGGATCGAAAGCACGGTTGGCCCGGGGCAGAGCAGCGTCGGAGCTCGGAATGCGCAGCCTTGGCCGGGCCCGACAGCCCGGCCCGCCTCACGCCATCAAGCACCGCGCGGTCCATGGGGCATGGGCGCACCCCCTTGACCTGCTCGCCCGGACGCGCGACGCGTAGATCGTCACGCAGAAAGAAGGAGGGCAACCAGCATGGTCACACTGACCCCTCTGCGCGCGGCCGAGATCGGCAATGTGCTGGACGATCTTGCCGCCCTGCGCATCTCCGTGTTTCGCGATTTTCCCTATCTCTACGACGGTGACCTCGACTACGAGCAGCGCTACCTTGGGCGCTTCGCGGCCTCTCCCCATGCCTTCGTGATCGCCGCCTTCGACGGAGGGAGGCTTGTTGGCGCGGCAACGTCCAGCCCGATGGAGGAGCACGAGGATGATTTCGCGGCCCCGCTCGCAGCACGCGGTTGGCCGGTCGAGCACGTCTACTACTGTGCCGAGAGCGCACTGCTGCCAGACTATCGCGGCCAAGGCCTCGGGCACCGTTTCTTTGACGCCCGGGAGGCAGAGGGCCAGAAGCTCGGGCGGGCGCATTGCGTCTTCTGCGCTGTCCTGCGCGCGCCCGAACATCCGGCGCGCCCATCCGGGTATCGCCCGCTCGACCCGTTCTGGCGCAAGCGCGGCTATGCCCCTGTCCCTGGTGCGATTGCCCGCTTCTCGTGGCGCGACACTGGCGAACCCACCGAGACAGAGAAGCGCCTGCAACTCTGGGAGCGGCGCCTGTGACGATCCCCGCCAGGACGCTGCGCCTCGCCGCCGCCGCCTATCCTATCGAGATGCACAGGTCCTGGGCCGCGTTCGAAGCCAAGCTCACTCGCTGGGGCGCCGATGCTGAGAAAGAGGGTGCCACCTGCGCGGTCCTGCCGGAGTACGCGGGCATGGAAGCCGCCTTCGTTGCGGCGCCGGGCCGTGCCAGCGTCGAGGATTGGTGCCACCGCGCTGCGGCCCATGCCGGACGCTATCTTGCGCTTTGTGCAAGCGTGGCTCAGCGCCACCGCCTCCTCCTGTTGAGCGGATCTCTCCCGACACGCGTGGGCGATCAGCTCGTGAACCGTGCATTCCTTTGCCGCCCCGACGGCGTGGTGCATGCGGTGGACAAGCAGGTGCTCACCCCATGGGAGGCACACAATACCCCACTCGTGCCCGGCCCGGCGCTGCCCGTAATCCAGAGCCCCACTGCCTCCGTCGCGGCCCTGATCTGCTATGATGGCGAGTTTCCTCCGCTCGCGCATGCGCTCAACCCCGACATCCTCCTGATGCCTGCCTGCACCGAGGCCCCTGTCGGGGACAGCCGCCTGCGCGTGGCCGCCCGGGCGCGCGCGCTCGAGTTGCAGGCCGTCACGCTTCACGCCCCGCTGATCGGTGCGGTGCCGGGCTGTGAGATCGTCGATCAGAACACCGGATGCGCGGGCATCTATGCCCCGCCCGATACGCCGTTTCCGTCCGATGGGATCCTCGCGCAGGGCGCACCGGACACACCCGGCTGGGTCGTCGCGACCCTTGCGGAAGGCGCCCTGTCGCAGACACGCACCGCCGGGTCGGTTGCCCCGCGGCACGACATGCAAGGCGCCAACGCGCGGGCCGCCGGCGCAACAGCCCGGCCCGCGCCAGAACTTGCCCCTTGAAATGCTGACCCTTTCGGCGCATCTACCCCGCACGCTGCTCCGTTCCGGGGCGCACGTGTGAACAACCCAAGACGGAGTGACCATGGCCAAGGAAGAATTGCTCGAATTTCCAGGCGTCGTGAAGGAGCTCCTGCCGAATGCGACGTTCCGGGTCGAGCTTGAGAATGGCCATGAGATCATCGCACATACGGCAGGCAAGATGCGCAAGAACCGGATCCGCGTGCTCGCAGGAGACAAGGTTCAGGTTGAAATGACGCCGTATGACCTGACCAAGGGGCGCATCAACTACCGCTTCAAGTAAGCGTATGTCCGCGCCTCCGGAGGGCCCGCGGCTGATCCTCGGATCCGGGTCGCCGCGGCGGCTGGACCTGCTGCGCCAGATCGGCATCGTCCCGGACGCGGTTCGCCCCCCCGATATCGACGAAACGCCCCGCCACGCCGAACTCCCGCGCCCCTACTGCATCCGCATCGCGCGCGAAAAAGCGCAGGCAAGCGCCCTCGGTCCCGGAGAAATCGTCCTCACCGCGGATACGACGGTCGCGCTGGGTCGCCGGATCCTCGGCAAACCCGCCGACAGGGCCGAGGCTGACGCCTTCCTCGAAGCCCTGTCCGGGCGCCGCCACCGGGTGATCACCGCGATCGCCGTCCGTTCGGGAGACCGGCTGTTGGAACGAGCCGTCGAAACCGTCGTCGCCTTCAAGCGCCTCTCCCCAAGCGAGCGCGCGGCCTATCTCGATACCGGCGACTGGCAGGGCAAGGCCGGCGGCTACTCCATCCAGGGGCCCGCCGGCGCCTTTGTCCCATGGATCCGCGGTTCCTACCCGGCGGTCGTCGGCCTTCCACTCACCGAAGCGGCGCACCTCCTGCAAGCCGCTGGCTACCGGATACCCACCTGACCCATGCCCCTCATCTTGGTCCAAATACCTCCGCCGGAGGCGTCCCTGACATGAAAGGCCGCAGCATCCTGCTGGATAAGGTCGCCGACCGGCGGGTCAGCGTTGCGCTGAGCGACGGGCGGCTCGAAGACCTCCTTGTCGATCCGCCCGAAACCGCCCCGCCCGGCCCGGGCGCCATCGCGCGGGCAGAGGCGGACCGCGCGATGAAAGGCATGGGTGGTGTCTTCGTGCGCCTGCCGGACGGAGAGCGCGGCTATCTGAAGGGAGAGCAGGCGATACCCCCGGGCCAGCCTCTCCTTGTGCAGGTGACAGGGCGTGCCGAGCCCGGCAAGGCCGTGCCCGTCACCCGAAAGCTCCTTTTCAAGTCGCGCCATGCCATCGTGACGCCCGGCGCACCTGGCCTCAACGTTTCCCGATCAATCCGCGACGCCGAAGAGCGCGCGCGCCTGCGCTTTCTCGCTGAAGACGGCATGGCAGGGGCCGAGATGGGCCTGATCGTCCGCTCGGGTGCCGCTGCCGCGCCCGAGGGCGAGGTGCTCGACGACATCGCCGACATGCGCGCTTTGGCCGACGCCGTCACCGCCGACACGAGCGGTCCGCCCGAATGGATGACGGATGCCCCGGATGCGCACCACCTTGCGTGGCGCGACTGGAGCACGCCCGACGAGATCGACACCGAGCCCGGCTGCCTCGCCGCCCGCGGAGTGCTCGACATGCTCGCAGAGCTCGCCCGCCCCGAAGAGCCCCTGGCAGGTGGTGGGTTTCTCGCCGTCGAACCGACCCGCGCGCTTGTCGCGGTCGACGTCAATACCGGGCCGGATACCTCGCCGGCAGCCGCGCTGAAGGCCAATCTCGCGGCGCTCAAGGCGCTGCCGCGTGCCTTGCGGCTGCGCGGGCTCGGGGGGCAGGTTGTCGTCGATCTGGCTCCCTTGTCCAAAAAGAACCGCAAGCAGGTGGAACAGGCCGCCAAGCTCGCGCTGAAGGCCGATCCGGTCGAGACGGCCTTCATAGGATGGACGCCGCTCGGTCATGTCGAACTGAGCCGCAAGCGCGAGCGTTGGCCCCTCGACGCGGCTTTCCTGGAGGCCGTGCAATGACGTGTCCGATCTGCAAACGCCCCACATTGCGTGACTACCGGCCGTTCTGCTCGCGGCGCTGCGCCGATGTGGATCTCGGCAAGTGGATGACCGGCGGCTACACGATCCCGACCGATGAGGGCGAAGACGACGAAGCCGAGCGCCCGCGCCGCGACACGGAGGAGTAGGCCGTGCGGCGCCCTCCGCATCGAGGCGGCGACCCTGATCATCCACCCTGTCGAGACACATCGCGCAGACTGTCGAGACGACCTCTTCGACCCTCACTGTGCGCGGAGCACAGGCGGCGGCCCTGCGTCTTGCGCAGCAGTCCGGTCGAGGCGCCGGTGGGGTGTGTCTCCTGGGGTCCGGTCTGGCCTGAACGCGGCAGACAAGACCGGACCTAGAGCCCGAGATCGGTCGGCGTGAGCCGAAAAGCCTTACCGAAGCCTCCGTTCAGATGCGCATCCTCCACAGCTAGGAGCGCAAAGGAAAAGTCCGCGAAATCAATGTAGAGGCCGGATTTGGGATGTTGCTTCAGATAGTGCGCCCGGAGGTCTGCGTGTCCGTCTTCGCCATGGCGGACAAAGCGCGCACGGCACTGCAGGGTTACGCGCGGATGGGTCAGCGGATCACCCTTCTCGCCGGGTTCACCGACAAGGAGCGAGCAGACCGGATCTGACTTCAGGGCCTTGGTGTGGTGCGACAGATCCGACACCAGCGTGATCGGCCCCCCGTTCGGGGCCGTCGCCACCGCAATCCGGGAGACCATGGGCGCGCCGGTTTCGGGGTCGCGCACGCCAAGGGCGCCAAACCGCGCGGTGTCGATCAGCGAGCGCGCGAGTCGGCGGGCGTCGGCGTCGGTCTCGCGGATCGGGTTGATCTTCTCTGGCTCGGGCATGTTGCTCCCCGGTTCTGTCTCTGCGCAGGGTAGGCGCGGGGCGCCCGGAAGCAAGCGCCCCGGACCAGGCAGGCTGCGCGTGCGCCCCGGCATGCGCCCGGGGTTCTGGCGCGAGGCCAGCAACGGCAAGGGAGGACGAACATGCCATTGGTAGACCCGCTCACCGAAGAGGAGATCCCGACCGGGCTGCGCGAACAGGTGCAGTTCTTCAAGGGGCCGCTCGGTGTGATCCCGAACTCTGTCCGGACGATGGCCCACCGGCCCGAGATCGCGGCGGCCTTCACCGCACTGAACGTCGCCGTGATGCGGTCCGAGGGGGCGGTCACGGCGGAGTTCAAGCGGCTCCTTGGGTACCTGTCGAGCTTTGCCTCGGGCTGCCGCTATTGTCAGGCCCATATGATGCTGGCTTCCGAGCGGTTCGGTGCGACCGACGCGCGGATGGAAGACGTCTGGACCTTCGAGGAGAGCGACAGCTTCACCGAGGCGGAAAAAGCCGCGCTGGCGTTCGCACAGGCGGCGACGATGGTGCCCAACGCGGTCACCCCGGAGATCGAATCGCGGCTACAGGCGCACTGGTCACCGGGCGAAATTGTCGAGATCATGGGGGTGATCGCGCTCTTTGGCTATCTCAACCGGTGGAACGATTCGATGGGATCCGCGCTTGAGGATTTGCCGCGCGAGACGGCGGAGCAGCGGCTTGTGACCCAATCGGGTTGGGAGATCGGCAAACACGGCTGAGCCGGTCCCCGGCCCGGTCAAACGGAGGAGAGAAGCCATGAGAACGGTGGTTCTGGGATCGGTTGTGGCGGTGACTGTGGCGGGAATGGCCATGGCGGAAGAGCGGGCGGTCAAGATCGCGCCCGATATCGGGTCCGTGACTGTGGAGACGTTGTCGGGTCCGGTGGTGGTTGAGCGGATCCAGGATCCCGACCACGAGGTGACGGGCGAGTGGGCGAAGACGTCGCGCCCCTGCCCGAACTTCTGCATCCAGCCAATGAGTCCGGCGGAGGGGGTGACGACCGTGGGCGAGCTAGAAGTGCTCGCGGCCCTGCAGGATCCGGACGTCATCGTCGTCGATAGCCGCACGACCGACTGGTTTGCCAAGGGGACGATCCCTGGTGCGGTGAGCATTCCCTATACCGAAGCGGTCGATCGGATGGGTGAACTGGGCTGCGAGATCGATTTCGAAGGATGGATCTGCGAAGAAGCCAGGCAGGTCCTGCTGTTTTGCAATGGCCTGTGGTGCGGCCAGTCGCCGACCGCGATTCGGCGGATGATCGAGGAAGGCTACCCGGCCGAGCGCATCAGCTATTACCGGGGCGGGATGCAATCCTGGCGCGTGTTGGGCCTGACTGTCACGGGCGGCGGGAGCTAGAGCAGGAGTTCCAGAGTGCGGGAGAGAGCCAAGCAGCCGTAGCCGCAGCCACGGAGCTGACGGGTCTGGGGGCGCCACGTCCGCCGGGCAGGCGGATGCGCGTGTCGGGGGGCGCTCCCGCCTCCAAGCCACGCCTGCGGCGCGACTTTCCGTTGGGCCCGGCACGGCTGCGCCGTGCGGGGTTGCGCTTTGCGGCGGTTCGGGGTGTTTTGGCGGCTCCGCTTCGATAGGGGTCGCCATGCCGCATTTTCTCGATATCCATACGACTTCGGCAGAGGATCTGCGCGGCATGCTGGATGCCGCACACCGGATGAAAGCCGCCCGCGTGGGGCAACCGAAGGGCACGCCAGATGCCGAGCAACCCCTGGCCGGGCATATCGTGGCGCTTGTCTTCGAAAAGCCGTCGACGCGGACGCGGACGTCTTTTGACGTAGGTGTCCGGCAGCTTGGCGGGGAGACGCTCCTGCTGTCGGGCGGGGACATTCATCTCGGGGCGGGCGAGACGATCGAGGATACGGCGCGCGTGTTGTCGCGCTACGTCGATCTCATCATGATCCGCACGTTCGATCCCGCCGGACTGGAAGAGCTTGCCGCGCATGCCACGGTACCGGTCATCAACGGGCTGACGGATGCATCGCATCCCTGCCAGATCATGGCCGATATCATGACCTACGAAGAGCATCGCGGATCGATTGCGGGGCGCAAGGTGGTCTGGCTCGGGGACGGCAACAACGTCTTCAACTCCTTCGCGCATGCTGCGGCGCGGTTCGACTTCGAGCTGATCTTCTCGGGGCCGGAGCCGCTCGATCCGGATGATGCGCTCGTGGCGGACATGCGGGACGCGGGGGCGACGATCGGGATCGAGCGCGAGCCGGCGGTGGCCGTGGCCGGGGCGGACCTGGTGGTGACGGACACCTGGATGAGCATGCATGACGCGCCTGAAACGCGGGAACGGCGCCATGCTTTGCTCGGTGCCTACCAGGTGAACGAGGCGCTGATGGCGCATGCTGCGGGCGACGCGCTCTTCATGCATTGCTTGCCGGCGCACCGCGAAGAGGAAGCGACATCGGCCGTGATGGATGGCCCGCAGTCGGTGATCTTCGACGAGGCGGAGAACCGGCTGCATGCGCAGAAAGCCATTCTGCGCTGGTGCCTGGGGCGCTGAGCAGGCGGGGAACGCCGCCGGCCTCTGCCTGACGGCGTGCGGCGGGGCGGCGGCGCGGCGGACACAGGTATTTTGGCCAAGATGAGGGGCCAAGGGGGCGCTGGCCGGCGTGTGTGGCGATGCCCGGCACACCGGTCGTGCCGGACCTGCAGTGGCGCTATTGATGCATGTCAAAGACGTTTTTTGTCCGGATTGGCTAGGTCGGCTCTGACGTGAATGCCAGTCAACGGAGTCCTTTGCCGTGAGCGATACCCAACCCGAGCAGCTCTATGCGGCGCGCGAGCCCATTTTTCCCAAGCGTGTATCGGGATTCTATCGCAATCTGAAGTGGGCGATCATGATCGTCACGCTCGGGATCTACTATCTCACGCCCTGGATTCGCTGGGATCGGGGGCCGAATCTGCCGGACCAGGCGGTGCTTGTGGATCTTGCGAACCGGCGGTTTTTCTTTTTCTGGATCGAGATCTGGCCGCACGAGTTCTACTTTGTCGCCGGCCTTCTGATCATGGCGGGGCTGGGGCTCTTTCTTTTTACGTCGGCCCTGGGTCGGGTGTGGTGTGGATACACGTGTCCGCAGACTGTCTGGACCGATCTCTTCATCGCCGTGGAGCGCTGGATCGAAGGCGATCGGAACGCCCGGATTCGCCTGCAGCGGCAGGAGAAGATGGATGGGCGGAAGTTCAGGCTGCGGACAACGAAGTATATCTCCTGGCTGCTGATCGCGATCGCGACCGGCGGGGCGTGGGTTTTCTACTTTACGGATGCGCCGACCCTGCTGGTCGATCTCGCGACGTTTTCCGCCCATCCGGTGGCCTATACGACGATCGCGATCCTGACCGCGACGACGTTTGTTTTCGGCGGATTCGCACGGGAGCAGATCTGTATCTATGCCTGCCCCTGGCCGCGGATCCAGGGTGCGATGATGGACGAAGATACCTTGACGGTCGGCTATCGCGACTGGCGCGGCGAGCCGCGTGGCAAGCACCGCAAGGGAGCCAAGGCGCAGCACGCGGAGGAGGCCTCGATTGCCGCCTTCGCCGGTGCCGAGAACGGCCCTGGCGGAGCGATCTATCCCGCGACGCCCATCAAGGGGCGCGAAGGGCGGCTCAGCGGGGCGCCGAACCTTGGAGGCGACGCGGGTCCGGGCGATTGCATCGACTGCATGGCTTGCGTGAACGTGTGTCCGATGGGCATCGACATCCGTGATGGCCAGCAGATGGAATGCATCACCTGCGCGCTCTGCATCGACGCTTGCGACGAGATCATGGCCAAGGTCGGCAAGGAGCGGGGGCTGATCGACTATCTTGCGCTGTCCGATGAACCGCGCGAGCGTTCGGGGCTGCCGCCGAAGGGGGCGCTCAAGCATGTCCTGCGGCCGCGCACGATCCTCTACACCACGCTCTGGTCGTTGGTGGGGGTCGGGCTCGTGGTGGCGCTCTTCGTGCGGCCCGACATTTCGATGACGGTCGCGCCGGAGCGCAACCCTGTCTATGTCACGTTGTCGGACGGGACGATCCGCAACACCTACGACGTCCGCTTGCGCAACAAGCATGGTGAGGATCGCCGCTTCCGGGTGTCGCTGACGGCACCGCCGGAGCTGCGCGTGGGTGTCGAGGGGACGCCTTACGAGAGCTTCATGGTGCCTTCCGACACCACCCAGCTGACGCGTGTCTATGTGCTGGCGGCGCCGGGCAGCCCGGCAGCGGCTGGGGACCGGGTCGGTATCCGCTTCTGGGTCGAGGACCTGACGAACGGGGAGCGGGTATACAAGGACAGCACGTTCTTCGGCACCGATACGGCGGGCAATTGAGGCGGCCGTGTTCGGCGCCTGATGAAGGGAGACAGCAATGAGTGACGCGGGCGGAATGAACCGGGAGAGCGCGACCTGGGAGCTCAAGGGCTGGCATGTGCTGGCGATCTTCCTGGGCTTCTTCGGGACGGTGATCGGGGTGAACGTATTCATGGCGTCCAAGGCCGTGGGCACGTTTCCGGGCGTTGAGGCGAAGAACGGGTTCGTGGCGAGCCAATCCTTCCAGGAGCGGCGCGCGGCGCAGGAGGCGCTGGGCTGGAGCGTGGGGGCGCGACTGTCGGGCGGCGTGCTGGAGGTGGCATTCACGGATGCTGCGGGTGCGCCTGTCGAGGTTGCCTCGATGGAGGCGATCGTGGGGCGGCCAACCCACGTAAATGCGGACCAGGAGCCGGAATTCACCTATCGGCGCGGCGTGTTTGCCACCCCGATGGTCCTGGCGGATGGAAACTGGGATGTACGGCTCGTCGCGGTGTCTCCGGACGGGACAGAGTTTCGCCAGCGGGTGTCTGTCGTGATCGAATGAGGGGCATGGCTGCGTGGTTTTCGCTGGATCAGGTATTTTTGCCAAGATGAAGCTGAGGAACGGCGTTTGAGTGAAGTTGGGCCACTGACGGACGCGGCGCCAGAGGGCATGGTGGGTGGGGCCATGGCCTGTCCGGGGTGTGTGACGACACCGGCGGCGCGGGCGGCGGTGGCACGGATGCGGGCCGAGGCGGAAGCGGGCCGGGTCCTGCTGTCCTTGCCCGAGATCCGCTGCGCTGCGTGTATCAGTGGCGTTGAGAAGGCGCTGGGCGATGTTTCGGGCGTGCGTTCGGCGCGCGTGAACTTCACGCTCAAGCGGGTGACGGTGGAGACCGATCCCGGCGTGACGGCTTCGGACCTGGCCGCTGTGCTCGAGGGTGCCGGTTTTGTCGCGCATGAGCTTGATGCCTCCGTGCTGTCGGTCACGGAAACTGACAAGGCGGGGCGCGATCTTCTGATGCGGCTCGCGGTGGCGGGTTTCGCGGCGATGAACGTGATGCTGCTTTCGGTCGCCGTCTGGTCGGGCGCTGCGGATGCGACGCGGGACCTCTTTCACTGGATTTCGGCGGCCATCGCGATTCCGGCGGTGGCTTTCTCGGGGCGGCCCTTTTTCGTGTCGGCGTGGGGCGCGCTGCGGCACGGGCGGCTCAATATGGACGTGCCGATCACGCTGGCCATTCTGCTGGCCATCGGCACGTCGCTCTACGAGACGGCGCATTCGGGGCATCACGCCTATTTCGACGCGGCGATTTCGCTGACGTTCTTCCTTTTGGGGGGGCGGTATCTCGATCATCGGACCCGCGCGGTGGCGCGATCGGCGGCAGAGGAACTGGCTGCTCTGGAGGTGCCGCGGGCGCTTCGGCTAGAGGCGGGCCGCACGCGCGAGGTGGCGCTTGCGGACCTGGCGGTGGGCGATTTGGTGCTGGTGCGGCCCGGCGGCCGGATGCCTGTCGATGGCGAGATCGTGCGCGGCACCTCGGAGCTCGACCGTGGGCTTTTGACCGGAGAGACGGCACCTGTCTTTGCCGAGCCGGGGCAGACTGTCAGCGCGGGGGAGGTGAACCTCACGGGGCCGCTTGAGGTGCGTGTCACGGCAGCCGGGCGGGACAGTTCGCTGCACAGGATGGCCGATCTCGTGGCCGTCGCGGAGAGTGCGAAGAACCGCTACACCTCGCTCGCGGACCGGGCGGCGGGCCTCTATGCGCCGGGGGTGCATATCCTGTCTGCGGCGGCGGGTCTGGGCTGGTGGCTCTATACCGGGGATCTGCGGCTTGCGCTCAATATCGCAGCCGCGGTGCTGATTATTACCTGCCCGTGTGCGCTGGGCCTTGCGGTGCCCGCGGTGACGACGGCGGCGTCGGGGCGGCTTTTTCGCAAGGGGATGCTGATCAAGGACGGCACCGCGCTGGAGCGGCTGGCCGAGGTCGACACCGTGCTCTTCGACAAGACGGGAACGCTGACGCTTGGCGCGCCCGAGGTGGCGGATCTCGGAAACCATCGCGTCGAGGATCTGGCTGTGGCACGCGCACTGGCCGAGGGGTCCGCTCATCCACTGGCGCGGGCGCTGGCAGGGGCCATCGAAGCGCGTGGGATCGAGCCGGTGGCGCTGGATAAGCTGCGCGAGGTGCCGGGATACGGCGCCGAGGGGCTGTGGCAGGGGCAGCGCATCCGGCTCGGCCGTGGCGCCTGGGTCGGGGCGCCCGGGCGCGATGTGACAACAACATGGCTCGCGGTGGACGGGGCGGCGCCCGTTGCCTTCGGTTTCACCGATGCGGTGCGCCCGGGCGCGCGGGCGGCTGTCGAGGGGTTGCGGGCGGCGGGGCTGCATGTCGCGCTCGTGTCGGGCGATGCGCGCCCGGCGGTGGCGCGCTTTGCGGCCCATCTCGGGATCGATGACTGGACGGCGGAAGTGCTGCCGGAAGGCAAGGCCGCGCGGGTCGCGGCGCTGCAGGAAGCTGGTGCACGCGTTCTCTTTGTCGGGGATGGGCTGAACGACACGGCGGCGCTGAGCGGCGCGCATGCCTCGATCTCACCCGCGACCGCGCTGGATGCGGCGCGCGTTGCCTCTGACATTGTGCTGCTTGGAGAGGATATCGGGCCGGTGTCGGATGCGGTCTGGACGGCCCGGCAATCCGTCAGGCGGATCCGCGAGAACTTCCACATCGCGACATGGTACAATGTGATTGCCGTTCCCATCGCGATCGCGGGGTTCGCGACACCGCTGGCGGCGGCTCTCGCGATGTCTGCTTCGTCGATCACAGTGTCGCTCAACGCGCTGCGGGTGCGCTGAGGATGGAGGTTCTGGCCTATCTCATCCCGATCGCGCTTTTTCTCGGCGGAATCGGGCTGGCGGCGTTCTTCTGGGCGCTGAAGACCGACCAGTTCGACGATCCCGAGGGCGACGCCCGGCGCATCCTTGATGATTCCTACGACGAGAAGCCGCGCGACGAGTAGCGGCTTCGAGGCGTCACGTGCAGAGCGGGGCGTATCGCGCCGGGCCCGTTTCGTATGCGGCGCATCAGCCTGGGCCGTTGGTCTGGCAGGTGGAGCCGCGCGCCTCCAGCCGCAGGCAGGCGCGGGTGGCTTGCGTCTCGCTGAGGCCGACGAAGTTGGCGGCAAATCCGCGGCTGTCGCGCGTGACCTTGCGCAGACCGCCATCGAGGGTCGCCATTTCAGCCAGGGCCGTCTTCAGCAGCACCTTTTCAGCGGCGAAGCGTGTGGGATACCGCCCCAGTGAGATCGACCAGTGCCGGCTCCCCGAGGTCGAGACGCGTGCGACGATCTCTTGCGCGGCGTCGTGCGCGGCATCGGCTGCCGCAGCGATTTGAGTTGCAGTCAACGGCTGCAGCGTCCGGCTCGGGCGCGGCATCGGCGCGGGCGATGAGCGCAGGAAGGCGACGCTTTGCGGCGCGGCGGCCTGCGTACCCGGCGCAACAGCCGGGGTTGCCGCTGTGGTCGCTGCGAGCGCCTGGCTAGGGGCTGAGGCAGGTGCAGCGGGCGTTGGCGCCTTGACAGGCGTCTCAGCCGTAACGATCTGGGGGCGCTCAGGCGGCGCGGCGCCCACACCAACGGACTGTGGCTCGGAATTGGGGAGAGTGCCGGGGATCGCACCGCCACCCGTGGCCGCGGCGAGCCCGTCTGCCAGAGCGAGCATCAGGTTGTCGGCGGGGGCCGTCTCCGGAACGGGGCGGGACTGTGGGCGGATCGAGGTTTTGACGGCGCGCACCACGCGGACGATCTTGCCGGAGCGCAGCGGGTCGGCAGCCTCTGGCGTCGGCAACGGTGGCAGTGCGGCGTAGTTTGGCGGGGCGGGCTTGCGGACACGGGCATAGCGCGGTGCGCGCTGAAAGCCGATATCCATCAGGCGGGCCACTTCGGCGTTGCGGGTCGCTGTCGAGTTTCCGCCGAAGACCGTGGTGATGATGCGCTCCGAGCCGCGCTCGGCAGAGGCGACGAGGTTGAATCCGGCGGCGCGCGTGTATCCCGTCTTGATCCCGTCGGCGCCCTTGTAAGCCCCGAGGAAACGGCGGTTCGTATTGTGCACGGTTGCGATCTTGGCAGAGGTCGAGCGGCGGGAGAAGATGTTGTAATACTGGGGATAATCGTAGAACAGGCGACGCCCCATGATGGTCATGTCATGGGCGGTGGAGAGGTGGCCCTTTTCCGTCAGGCCGTGTGCGTTCTTGAAGGTCGTCCGCGTCATGCCGAGCGCCTTGGCCGTGCGGGTCATGCGGCGGGCGAAGGCGGCTTCGGAGCCCGAAATCGCCTCGCCGATCGCGGTGGCGGCGTCGTTGGCGGATTTGATCGCCGCGGCGCGGATCAGGTAGCGCAGCTCAATCTGGGTCCCCGCGCGCAGCCCGAGCTTTGACGGCACTTCGGCCGCGGCGTTCTTCGAGATGCGCACCTTGTCGTCGAGCCCGATTTCGCCGTTCTGCACCGCCTCGAAGGCAATGTAGAGAGTCATCATCTTGGTCAGCGACGCCGGATGCAGCCGCGTATCGGCGTTGCGCGAATGGAGCACCTCACCGGTGCGGGCATCCATCACCATGGCGGCGTAGGGCGCGGCCGCGGCGCGGATGCTCGATCCAATCAGCACCAGAAGGACGAGAACAACGAGTACCGGAATAACGGGGAGCGACGGCGCACGTGTGCCCCGCTTATCGACCATGCTCATGGGCCTGCCTTTTTGATCTGCCTCGTGCCGCCCCGGTTTTTTTGAGTGGGGTCAGCTTATGATTTCCGAAAGGCTAGCAGGGTCGCTGCGTTGTGAAAAGCGCGCAAGTTCAAGGGCCTTGAGCGCGGCATTCATGCAACGCCGCTAAATGTTGGGCGTGTTTGAGGCGGCTCCCCCAGATGTGAGGCGCAGGGTGATTATCCGAGGTCTTCGACGAGCGGGATGAGCCCGCCGAGGTGTTCGAGCGTGAAAAACCGCTCATGCCCTTCGGGCGCATCGGCGTGTTCCAGCGCCCATATCAGCTCGAAGGGCACATGGGCCGCCCAGGCGCCCGAGTGCAACGCCGGAAGTACGTCGGACTTCATCGAGTTGCCGACCATCATCGCATGAGCGGGCCCGTCGCCATGCTCGGAAAAGATTCGCGCGTAGGTGCGAGGGGTCTTCTCCGACACGATCTCGACGCGGTCGAAGTAGTCGCCCAGCCCGGATTGAGCCAGCTTGCGCTCCTGATCGAGCAGATCGCCCTTGGTGATCAGGATCAGCCGGTGGTGCGAGGCAGCCATGCGCTCCACCGCCTCGCGGGCGTGGGGCAGAAGCTCGATGGGGTGCTTGAGCATCTCGTTCCCGGCTTCGAGGATATTGTGGATGATCCGGGCCGGGACCCTGTCTTCGGTGATTTCCACCGCGGTCTCGATCATCGAGAGCACGAAGCCCTTGATGCCGTAGCCGTAGCGATGGAGATTGCGCTTCTCGGCGGCGAGGAGGCGGGCGTCGAGATCCTCGCGGTCCGCGTATTCGGAGAGAATCTCGGCGAATCGGTCTTGTGTCAGGACGAAGAACCGTTCGTTGTGCCACAGCGTATCATCCGCATCGAAGCCGATTGTCGTCAGATGACGCGGCCGATTGGCGCCGGATTGACTTGGGCTGACAGCGGTTTCGGCCATGCGCGGGCGTCCTCATGTGGTCTGCGCCCTTTTCAGAGCGGAGGTCTCTCTTATATTGTCACCGTACCGCGCGCCAGAGAGGGTGCCGGGCCCGCAAGCGACCCCTGCGACTGGAGCGTCTCGCCAGATATGATTTCGAATTCGAACCCTCTGGCGGTGTGCGCGCCCCTCGTGTCGATGTCGGACGACGACAAGGACAACAAGACGGATGGTGAATCCGCCGTCATCGCGCAGACCAAGCCCAAGACGCAGAAGCCTCCGCTCTACAAGGTCCTGCTTCTGAACGATGACTACACGCCGATGGAGTTCGTCGTGCATGTTCTCGAGCGGTTCTTCGGCATGTCCCATGCCCAGGCCTTCGAGCTTATGCTCGTCGTTCACAAGAAGGGCGTGGCGGTTGTTGGCGTGTTCTCCCACGAGGTCGCCGAAACGAAAGTGGCGCAGGTGATGGATTTCGCCCGCCGCCATCAGCACCCGCTACAGTGCACGATGGAAAAGGAATAGGCGGCACGGCTCCGTGCGGGAGGCCCTTGGCGGCAGGGTCGGGCTGCGTTAGAGCGCGCCGATGTCGTCTTCTCGCCTGACCCTCGCCCTTGATGCCGGTGCAATCCACCTGCCATCGACCGGAGACATCGCCGTCTATCTCCCGCCGTCCGGGATGGACCTTTCCGCATTGCCGGCTGGCCGGGTCCGGATCGTCCACGGAACGGCGCAGGATCACGCGTACTGGGAGGCGCTCGGCTTTCCGGTATCGGTCGAACCTCCCGAAAGCGCGGCGGGTGCGATCGTCTGCGTGCCGCGCGCGAGAGTTGCGGCGCGCAATCTCGTCGCGCGGGCGCTCGCCCATGGCGGGCCGGTCATCGTCGATGGGCAAAAGACGGACGGCATTGATTCCCTACTGAAGGATCTGCGGGCACGCGTGGACGTGACGGCGCCGTACGCCAAGGCACACGGCAAGTGCTACGCGATCTCCGGGGCGCCCGCGGCACTTGCGGATTGGGTGCTGCCGGATCTCCTTCGCACGGATTCGGGCTGGGTCACGGCGCCGGGCGTGTTCTCTGCCGATGCGCCGGATCCCGGCAGCGTGGCGCTGGCGAAGGCCCTGCCGGACGCGATGAAGGGCCGCGTCGCCGATCTTGGGGCCGGCTGGGGCTACCTGGCGTTTCACGTCCTTCAGCACCCGGGAGTCACCGAATGCGCGCTTGTCGAAGCCGAGCACGCCGCGCTGGAAGCCGCGCGCGCCAACGTGAAGGACCCGCGCGCGCAGTTTCATTGGGCTGACGCCACGCGCTGGAACACGGGCGCACCCTACGACCACATTGTGATGAACCCGCCGTTTCACGCCGGGCGCGCGGCCACGCCTGCCCTGGGCGCGGCCTTCATCGCGGCGGCGGCGCGGCACCTTGCGCCGCGTGGCACGCTTTGGTTGGTGGCGAACCGGCATTTGCCCTACGAAGCCACGCTTGCGTCTCACTTCACCGAGATACGTGCGCTTGAGGGGCCACCGGCCTACAAACTGATTGCCGCCACGCGCCCGCGTGGACCCTCTCGCAAGGGCCGGTGAACTAGGCTAGACACATCTGACGGCGCGCAAAGCGAGGGAGCTTCATGTCGTTTTCCATCACAGGCAAAACAGCGATCGTGACCGGGGCCGCCAACGGTGTCGGTCTTGCCATCGCGCGCCAGTTTCTTGAAGCCGGGGCGAACGTGATGTTCGCCGATATGGACGAAGAACGCCTCGGCAAGGAAATGGCCGATGCCGCTGACGCTGCCGGTGTCGAGACCAGCGGAGACGAGGCCCGCGCGCGTGCTTTTTCGGGGGATCTGCGCGAGCGGCTGACCATCGCGAACCTGTTATCGGCGACGCTCGACGTGTTCGAGCGGGTCGACATTCTGGTGAATGCCTCGCGGCAGATCATGCCTTCGGATTCGCTCGACCCCGACAACGACGCCATCGAGCTGCTCTGGCAGCAAAACGTCATGACGTCGCTCCGGCTCTCGCAGCTGATCGCAAAGCGCATGATCCGGCAGAGCGAGGAGGAGGGCAGCGAGGCGCAGACGGTTGGCACCATCATCAACCTGTCCTCGATCGCGGCGCGCCGCACGCACCCGGCGCTGATGGGCTATTCCGTTTCGTCTGCGGCGCTCGACCAGATGACCCGCTCGCTCGCCGTCGCCCTTGCGCCGCACAGGATCCGCGTCAACGCGGTGGCATTCGGTTCGGTCTTGTCGGCATCCCTCAAGGATATGCTGAAGGAGAACGTCGACTACCGAGACGACATCAAGGATCACACCCCCATGGCGCGGATCGCCAAGCCCGCCGAAGTGGCGGAGGCGGTGCAGTTCCTTGCCTCGGGGGCAGCGCAATTCATGACTGGCCAGATCATCACCGTGGACGGCGGGCGCACGCTGCTCGATCCGGTGACCGCGCCGGCCCACTGAGCGCGCGGGGACGCTTGCGATGACAGATGCACCCTCCCTCGCCGGAAAGACTGCCCTCGTGACAGGGGCGGGCTCCGGCTTCGGCGCCGGCATCGCGCGTGCTTTCGCGGCGGCGGGCGCGCGTGTGGGCGTGGCCGATATCCGCGCAGAAGCTGCGGGCACCGTGGCCAACGAGATCGGTGGGCAGGCGCTTACGGTCGATGTCGCGAATGCGGCCTCTGTCGCGGCCATGGCCGACGCCTTCGGCACGCCTGATATCCTGGTCAACAACGCCGGCGTCACGCACGCGCCCGCACCGCTCGAAGACGTGACGGAAGAGGCGTTCGATCACGTGCTGGCCGTCAATGCCAAGTCGGTCTACCTGACGGCGCGGGCTTTCGTGCCGGGAATGAAAGCGCGCGGGTCGGGCGCGATCCTCAACGTGGCGTCGACCGCGGGCCTCTCGCCGCGCCCGCGGCTGAACTGGTACAACGCATCCAAGGGCTGGATGATCACCGCGACCAAGACGATGGCGGTGGAGCTCGCGCCAGACGGGATCCGCGTCAACGCGCTCGCGCCCGTCGCCGGAGAAACCCCGTTGCTGGCCTCGTTCATGTGCGAGGACACGCCCGAGATGCGTGCGAAGTTCCTCGCAACGATCCCGATCGGCCGGTTCTCGACGCCGCAAGACATGGGTGCGGCGGCCCTGTTCCTGTGTTCGGATGCGGCCTCGATGATCACCGGGTCGGTGCTGGAGGTTGACGGAGGGCGCTGCATATGACGTTGGAACCCGCGCGGATCGCTGTCTATGCGGGCGTGTTCGAGACCCAGCCCCTCGTTTTTGCCCATCTGGAAGACGCAATGCCTGGCCTGGATCTGGCGGAGGTCGAAGTGATCATGCACGATCCGCGCACCCGCCTGGCCCATGCCTTCGAGACGAGCGTGGCCGAAGCGCTGGAAGACGCACTCGGGTTGGCGACGACCTGCGTACTGATCTTTCCCGAGGCCATTCAGAACGGGCAGCGCCTGCCGGATGCAACCGACAGGTTGACTGGTCTCGGGATCCACCCGGGCCACAGGCATCGCCCATGACGTCGCAAGGCGCGCCGGACTGGGCCGCCCTCGGGCCGCGCAACCTTATCACTGACGTGGCGGATCTACGCGTGGGCAACGCGACGGATGCACGGATCAAGACCGGCGTTACGGTGCTCACCGCCGAGGTGCCGTTTACGGCGGCGGTGCACGTCATGGGCGGTGCCCCCGGCACGCGCGAGACGGATCTGTTGGCGCCCGACACCCTCGTGCAAGCCGTGGACGCGATCGTCCTGTCTGGCGGCTCGGCTTTCGGCCTCGATGCGGCCTCCGGGGTGGTGGCGGAGTTGCGCCGCACCGGTCGCGGCTTTCTGGCCGATGGGCAGCGCGTGCCGATTGTCCCTGCGGCGATCCTCTTTGACCTCGCCAATGGGGGGGACAAGGCATGGGACGACAGCCCCTATGCCGCGCTGGGCCGCGATGCGCTCCGGCAGGCCGCGCAGGACTTCGAGCTTGGCTCTGCGGGGGCCGGCACGGGGGCCGTGACAGCCGATGTGAAGGGCGGCCTCGGGTCGGCCTCGCTGAGGGTGGCCGATCGCTTTACCGTCGGTGCCCTCGTGGCCGTGAATGCCATCGGATCGCCGCTGATGGGCGGAGGGCCGCAGTTCTGGGCGGCGCCCTTCGAGGTCGGCGACGAGTACGGCGGATTGGGGATCGGGCAGCCGCCAGACCCCCTGGCGCCGCACGCGCTGAAGCGTGGCGCAACCCCCCGGACCTCCACGACCATCGCGTGCGTCGCGACCGACGCGGTGCTCACCCAAGCCCAGGCCAAGCGCATGGCGACGGCCGCCCACGATGGGCTGGCCCGCGCGCTCGTGCCCGCGCACACGCCGCTGGATGGGGATCTTGTCTTCGCCTGTGCGACGGGGCGCGTCCCGCTCTCGGATCCGCTGACCGACGCGGTCGCTCTCGGACACGCCGCAGCCGCCTGTCTCAGCCGCGCCATCGCCCGTGGTGTCTACGCGGCGACCGCGACCCCCGATGACCTGACCCCCGCATGGTGCGCCCGCTTCGAGCCGTAGCGGGGAACGAATTTTCGTACGAAAATTCGGGGGGGCGGCCCGGCTGGTCAGGCACTATCGCCGCAAAGGCGGCGGACCAGAGGGCTAGCGGGCGTGGCAAGGGCCTCGATGATGTTGAAATGGTGCAGGCCGTCCAGAACCATAAGCTCGGACTCTGGCCACGCATCCGACATCCAGAGCGCCTGATCCACGAAGGCCGGACGCTCTTCAGCGCCGACGAGCAGGGTGACGGGCAATGTCGGGGGCGGTTGGTGGCGCGGGCTTTCGGCCGTGGCCTCCGCCGGATCGATGCGCAGGTCCTTGTTCATCGGCATGTCGACAAGAGGCGCGAGGTCCGAGAGGGGCGAGATCGCGCAGACGGCGCGCAGGCGTGCTCGAACGTCGGGTGCGAGATCGAGGCGCGGATCGAGCATCCGCAGCGCGAGATGCCCACCTGCGGAGTGACCGGCAAGCACGATCGGACCCGCCGTTTGTGATGCCAGGGTCTCGAGGGCCCGGGCGATGCTGAAGGTGATGTCTGCGACCCGCACCTCCGGGCAGAGTGGATAGGAGGGCAGCGCCACGCTCCAGCCCGATCCGAGCGGACCGCCCGCAAGATGTGACCAGACCTTGCGATCCCCCATACGCCAGAATCCGCCGTGCAGGAACACGAAGAGACCTTTCGCCGGACCGCTGGGAAGAAAGTGGTCAAACGCCTCACGCGGGTGCGCGCCATAGGGAGCATCGAGGGGCATTTCCGGATGCATGGCGCGAAAGGCTTTGGCCTCGGTTTGCCAGCGATCCCAATACTCGCCGCCGCCCGGAATGAAATCGGCGTTGTCATAGGCCGTGGGGTCGATCTCTGGGGCGTTTGTCATGGCACCGGTCCTTTGACACTCCATATGGACGGTAGACATAACCGCGCGACGCGCGCTGGTCATGCCCCGGAACACCGGATATTGGCTGGCGCGGACAGAGGGAAGGGAGACATCCATGCTCGACACTCACGAGAGCCTCAAGAGCCGTTTGGCTGATCCGGAGCTTTTGGCCGTGCAGGCCTACATTGCCGGGGCTTGGGCCGATGCCGACGATGGCGCAACGTTTCCGGTGACCAACCCTGCCGATGGCTCCGTTCTGGCCGAGGTCGCACATCTGGGGCGCGCCGAGGCGGCTCGCGCGATTGCGAGCGCTGTGACAGCACAGAAGGCCTGGGCGGCGCGGACAGCGAAAGACCGCAGCCAGGTCCTGCGCCGCTGGTACGAGCTCATCATGGCCGCGCAAGACGATCTGGCGCTGATCCTGACAGCCGAGCAGGGCAAGCCGCTCGCGGAGGCTCGGGGCGAGATCGCGTACGGCGCTTCGTTCGTTGAGTGGTTCGCTGAAGAGGCCAAGCGGATCTATGGCGAGACGATCCCGGGCCACGCGACAGACAAGCGCATTCAGGTGATCAAGCAGCCCATCGGTGTCGCCGCCGCAATCACCCCGTGGAACTTTCCGAACGCGATGATCACCCGCAAGGTCGCGCCGGCCCTCGCTGCGGGATGCGCGATGGTGGTGCGTCCGGCAGAGCAGACGCCCCTCTCGGCGCTCGCGCTGGGAGTACTTGCCACGCGGGCCGGCCTTCCGGACGGGCTTCTGTCCATCCTGCCGTCCGACTACGCCAATGCACCGGCGATCGGGAAGGAGTTCTGCGAAAACCCTGCGATTGCGAAGATCACCTTTACGGGGTCCACGGAAGTCGGCCGGATCCTGCTGCGCCAATCCGCCGATACGGTGAAGAAGGCGACGATGGAGCTGGGCGGCAACGCACCCTTCATCGTCTTTAACGACGCCGATATCGACTCCGCTGTCGAAGGGGCGATCCTGTGCAAGCTGCGCAATGCCGGGCAAACCTGCGTTTGCGCCAACCGGATCTATGTGCAGAGCGGCGTCTACGATGCCTTTGCCGAGAAGTTTGCCGCAAAGGTGTCAGAGATGCCCGTGGGCAACGGTATGGAGCCGAACACGCTGATCGGGCCACTGATCGACGCGGACGCGATGAAGAAGGTCGAGAACCATCTCGCCGACGCAGAGGCCAAGGGGGCCAAGATCCTCACCGGGGGCGCACGCCACGGGTCGGGTGGCTACTTCTTCCAGCCCACCGTCGTTACCGGTGCGACGCAGGATATGGTGTTTTCCACCGAAGAAACATTCGGCCCCCTGGCGCCGCTCTTCAAGTTCGAGACCGAGGAAGAAGTGGTGGGGATGGCGAACGACACGATCTTTGGCCTTGCTGCCTATTTCTATGCCAAGGACGTCGGGCTCGTTACCCGCGTGTCCGAAGCTTTGGAGTACGGGATCGTCGGCGTGAACACCGGCATTATCTCGTCGGAGGTCGCACCGTTCGGCGGCGTCAAGCAATCGGGCCTCGGGCGCGAGGGGTCGCGCCACGGGATCGAGGAGTATCTCGAGATGAAGTACATCTGCCTCTCGATCTAAGACTATCGCAACGCCCGTGGCGGCCTCCGGGAGGGACCGCTTCGGGTGCTTCATCGCCTTGATCGGATCCTACGCCGGGGACGTCCTTGAATGAGAGCGCCAGGCTCAGGGAATGGATCTTGGCGTTTTCGGTGGCAACTCGAGGGTCGTCCTGCTCTTCGAGCAGCATCCCTTGGTGGCGTGGGTGACATGGCGGATCGGATCGCGCCGGAACTCGATCAGCGAGTCGCGTCGGGCATGGGTGCTACCCGTCTCGACGGGGGCAGTCCTGTCGCGATTGCCGCCGCCATTCCGTGCCCGATTCTTGGAAGGCCGTGGAGCATCGCTGGTGCGTTGATGGCCGAGTCCGCAGGGTGACGGCCGCTCTGGCGAGACCCTGCTCTTTAGGGTTGAAGTGCGGGCGGACGCATTGGTGTGGGCCGGTTGAGATCCGACGCTGCTGTGACGCATCTCCGCGACCGGATGGGCCACGTTCCGCACGCTATTCCCTGATGCGAGGTGTCCGGTGCGCGCTGCATGGGCGTTGGGCGTTTTGCGGCCAGAGCGAGCGGAGCGGGCCGGGGGCTCTCCCGCCTCCGGACGAGGCTTTGCAGCCTCATCCTCCGTTGGGCCCGGCGCCCTGCGGGCGTTGCTGCCGTCGCGCGCCGGTCTGCGCGGTCGCCGACCCGAGCCGGGACACGGCTTCGGGTCGGGCCTCGGGGGCCGGGGGGACGTGCGGGGTGGGCCTTACTGCGACTGGAGATCGGCGAGATAGGCGAAGAGGTTGGCACGGTCTTCCGCGTCTGCCACGCCCCGGAAACTCATCCGGTTGCCCGGCGCATATTCCGCGGGGTCGGTGATGTAACCGTCGAGGTTCTCGAGGGTCCAGGCGCCTTCCAGGCCCATCAGGGCGTCTGAATAGCGGAAGTCCTCGATGCTGGCCTTGTCGCGGCCAATGACACCGACGAGATGGGGTCCGACGCGGTTCTGCTCCTGCTCGGCTGCATGACACGCTGCGCACTGGCGCCAGACCCGGCTTCCGGCGCGTGCGTCCCCGGCTGCGCTGATCGCCGCGAGATCAATCGTACCGGTGGCTGCAACCTCTTCGACGGCTGCTTCTTCGGCGGCGGGGGCCTCCGTCGCTTCTTCGACGGCAACCTCCTCGGCGACGGCCTCCTCGGCCGGCGCGACCTCTTCTGCGGGGGCTTCGGCGACGTCCTCCACCGGCGCGGCTTCTTCCACGGCGGCCGTTTCTTCCTGAGCGGGGGCCTCTTCCTCCGCCGGGGTCTCCTCGGCGACAGCGACCTCTTCCGTGACGGGCTCCTCGGTGGCGGGGGCCTCTTCAGCTTCGGCAACAGGCTCTTCGGCGGCGGGGGCCTCCTCCACCTCGGCGACAGGCTCCTCGGCGGGCTCCTCGATCACCGGGGCCGGCGGCGGTGGGCTCACCGGGATGGAGGTCGTCTGATAAAGGCTCCCGCTCGCGCCCCAAACAACAACGAAGAAGAGAGCCGGTCCGCCAACTCCCATGATACCCGCGGTGATCTTATCCACAATTTCCTCCTTGTGGGCCGTGGCCCGACAGAATTCCTCCGCTGCAACATCGGTCGCGCGCGAGGATTGTCCATGACAGTTTGCCGCAGGGCTTCTGCCGTGCCGAGGCAGGAAACGCAAGCAGACAGCCCCGCATCACCCAAACCGGACGCCGGAGGGTACTGCGCCCTTTACACCCGATGCGCCGCCGCTCACGCTATCGCGGTATCCCTGCCGGCTCGGGCCGGTGCCGACGCGAGGAGAGTCTGTGGCGCAATCCTTTGATCCCAAGGACATGCTGCTGATGGTGGCGACGCACACCCACGGCACGCTTGTCCCACGATTTGTCCACTCGCTGGCGCGGCTCACGGCGCAATTGCCGATCTGGGGCGTGCGCCACGCCCTGTGCATCGTCGAGGACGGAATCGTGGATCGGGGCCGTGACAAGATCGCGGCGGCGATGCTGGAAGGCGAATTTACCCATCTGCTGTTTCTCGACGCCGACCTGTCCTTTGAGCCAGAGGATGTCTTGCGCCTGATGGCGGCGCAGAAGCCCATCGTGGGCGGCGCCTACCGGCAGCGAAACGATTCCGGCCGCTATGGGGTGTCATTCCTGCCCGGCCTCGATGGCAAGGTGCCCTGGGACGCGGAGGCGCAGGCCCTGCAGGTCGATGCCACGGGCACCGGTTTCATGCTGATCGAGCGGCATGTGTTCGAAAAGATGCGCGACGCGATGCCGGAGCTCGCCTACACGATGGAGACGGAGGATGGCGCCGGTGCCGTCGTGCACGGGTTCTTCGTGCAATCCGTGGGAGACGGGCAACGCCTGACCGAGGATATCCTGTTTTGCCGTCGGTGGCGCGCGCTGGGCGGCGAGGTCTGGGTGGTGCCGGGGGTGCGATTGAGCCACTGGGGCCGTCAATCGTGGGAAGGGATGCTGCTGGACAGCCTGAGCTTCGCGCGGGACACGACGGTGGTTAACCCCGGCAAGCTATCCGACAGCGACGGCAATCAACCTGACGACGCCGAGACCGGGTGACCCGCGCACATGCCTCGCGGGCAGTGACTGACCTGTCGCCGGAATGTGCGCGATGCTGCTTTGCGGATGTGCGCGTTGAGTGCCGCTCGGGAGGCGCCGCCCCTTCGGAGGCAGGAGGCGGACGGTAAGCGCACCGGGAATGAGGCGCGCGTGTCTCGGGTGGGGCCTTCCAGGGAGGTGGCCCGGTGCCGAAAGACACGGGGGCGACTTCAGACGGCGGGGGAGTGGCCCGCCTTGTCCAGAGCATAGGCGTCACATTCGCGGGCGATGATGCGGGTGAGGGGGCGCCCCTCCTGCATGATCTCGATCCCGGCAGCAGTCCGGCGAACGAAGCCGGAGAACTGCGAGGCGACGTCATCCAGAAGCGCATTGAGCATCTTCGGTTCGACCCCGGGCATGGCACAAAGCTCCGACATGTCAGTGCGGAACTGGCACATGAGCTGCTCGATCAGCCGTGCGCGAACGTTGTCTTCCCCAGTAAAGGCATGGCCGCGCTTTGTCGCAAACCGACCGTCGCCGACCGCTTTCGCATAATCCCCCGTCCCGCTCCGGTTTTGTGCGTAGCCCTGCGGAAAGCGCGAGATCGAAGAGGCGCCGATGCCGATCAGCGCGTGGCCGCTATCCACGGTATAGCCCTGGAAGTTGCGGCGCAGAGTGCCGTCGGCCGCGGCAATCGCCATGTCATCGGCCTTACGTGCGAAGTGATCTATCCCGACTTCGTCGTAGTCATCCCAGATGAAGAGCCGGCGAGCGGTATCGAAGAGCCGCAGGCGTTCTTCCGGCGTCGGAAGCGAATCCGACGGGATCAGAGTCTGGCGCCGCGCCATCCACGGAACATGGGCGTATCCATAGAGCGCCACGCGGTCCGGGTTCAGCGACAGCAGCTTCTGTACGCTTTCGGTGATCTTCAGCTGGCTCTGTTTTGGCAGACCGTAGAGGATGTCGGTGTTCAGGCTGAGAATGCCCCGCGCGCGGATGCCGTTCACCGCCGCCTCGGTGATCTCGAAGCTTTGCTCACGGCCGATGATGGCCTGAATCTCGGGGTCGAAATCCTGCACACCGATAGACGCGCGGGTCATACCGGCCTTTGCGAGCGCATCGAGGCGGGAGTCGTCGATCTCCGAAGGGTCGATCTCGACGGAGAACTCCCCGCCCTTCGCCATCGGTACGGTGGCAAAGATCGATTCGGAGAGGTCGGCGATCATCTCGGGGCTGAGGAGCGTCGGTGTCCCGCCACCCCAGTGCAGGTGCGACAACGTAACACCCGATGGCAGGCGCGCTCCCAGATGGCCGAGTTCGGCCTTTACGACCTCCAGATACGCGGCCACCGGTGCGCCGGAGGAGGTGCCTTGCGTCCGGCAGGCACAGAACCAGCAAAGCCTTCTGCAAAAGGGAATATGGACGTAGAGCGAAAGCTCCGCGCCCTCCGGAATGCTCTCGACCCATGTCCCGAACTCTCCCGGCCCGACGCCTTCGGAGAAGTGCGGCGACGTCGGGTAGGACGTGTAGCGGGGTACGCGCGCGTCAAAGAGGCCCAGTTGGGCGAGTTGCGAGATATTCGACATGTCATTACCGTTAGACAGATGCACCTGTCACATCCTTGACAGAGATCAAGAAAGAGAAGCGATGCCGACGTCTCAGCTCGACAACCTTCAAATGGAATGCGCGGATTGTCCGATTCGCCACCGAGCTGTGTGTGCCCGTTGCGAGACAGACGAACTGGACCGTCTCGAAGAGATGAAATTCTACAGGTCGTTCGAGGCTGGCCAAACGATTGCCTGGACGGGCGACAGGATGGATTTCGTGGCCTCCATTGTCACGGGCATCGCGACGCTGAGCCATACGCTGGAAGACGGGCGGACCCAGATGGTGGGGCTGCTGCTGCCTTCGGATTTCATGGGGCGGCCCGGGCGCGAGTCGGCGACATACGACGTGACTGCGACGACGGATGTGGTGATGTGCTGTTTCCGGCGCAAGCCGTTCGAAGAGATGATGTTCAAGACCCCGCACATCGCGCAGCGTTTGCTGGAGATGACCCTCGACGAGCTCGACGCCGCGCGGGAGTGGATGCTGCTTCTTGGGCGCAAGACGGCCCGTGAAAAGATCGCGTCGCTTCTGGCGATCATCGCACGGCGGGATGCGTCCCTGAAGCTGGCGGCTTCTGGTGGCGCGATGGCCTTTGATCTGCCCCTCACGCGGGAGGCGATGGCCGATTACCTTGGCCTGACGCTCGAGACGGTGAGCCGACAGATGTCCGCGCTGAGGCGCGACGGGGTGATCGTGCTTCCCTCCAAGCGGCATATCTCCGTCCCCGATTTTGATCGCCTTCTTGAAGAGACGGGTGACGACGCGGATGGTGGTTTCCTGATCTGATCACGCCTGCCCTGATCTTCGGATCCGGGCAGCAGTCTGTGCGGCTTCACGGATCGAAGCGGTATCCGAATCGCGTGATATCCTCGGCACAATCCTCTGCAACGCTGTCCGCTGTCTCGGACGTGTAGTACGGGCGCCAATCCCTCTGGCGGTGGGACGCGTTGACCCGTGCCGGGAGTGTCAGCCGCAGCCCGAGCCGATCCGCCAGCAGATCCACCTCCGCCTCGATCCGTTCGTACCGGAGGAACATGTCGCATTTCTCCGGCCCCGACGGGAGTTGCAAGTAGCTGCCGTAGGGCGCGTGCCTGAGGCTGCTGCGTGTCGCATCGTGCAAGGCGAAGGCGGTGAATTCCGTCGATTGCGCGAGGGCGACGGCCTGGTGCCGGAACGTCTGGGTTTGCAGCCAGTGGTAGTAGCTGACGAGCCGGTCCCACGGGTTGCGCACGAGGGTGAAGACGCAACTTTTGCGCATCTGCGGTTCCTCGACGAGGCCGGGCAGATCGGCGAGGCGGGAGTGTTTCCACAGGCGGCCCGCGGTTTCGACGCCTTTCAGCCGGTGCTTCCGCCGTCTGGCTTTCGGCGTGTCGGCGATCAGGATGTCATCGGGCCGGGCGCGCGCTTCCAGCGCCTGTGAAAGCGCCGTTCCACCCGTCTTGGGGATATGCACGAAGATGTAGCCGCGCCCGGGGCTGATGATCATGTGCCGCGCCCCACGGCAGGAAAACGCGGGCCTGCCCAATGCCTTCTGTTTGTCTGTTGCGCCGTGCTAGACATGCGCGGACGATAGCACGAACGACCTGAACAGGGAGGAAACGCATGGGCTGGCTCCCCGACGAGACGGGTCTCGGCAAGACCGAGGCCAATTTCACCCCGCTTACCCCGCTGTCCCACCTCAACCGGGCCGCCGAGATCTTTCCCGAGCACGAGGCGCTCGTCTACCACGATCACCGCCTGACCTACGCGCAGTACCACGAGAGGATCACGCGCCTTGCGTCGGCGCTGGCGGCGATGGGCGTCGCGCCGGGCGACGTCGTGGCGACGCTTCTGCCCAACGTCCCGGCCCATGCCGAGGCGCATTTTGCCGTACCGGCGACGGGCGCGGTTCTCAACGCGATCAACATCCGCCTCGACGTCGATACGGTCGCCTACATCTTCTCCCATGGTGGCGCGAAGGTGGTGCTCTGTGACACGCAGTTTCTGAGCCTCGCTGAAGCCGCCAAGGACCGCATGGAGGGCGAGGGCCCGACGATCATCGAGTGCTCTGATCACGTGGCGGCCTTCCCCCCCTCTGGCCGTCACCCCGAATACGACGCGGTCGTCGCGTCCGGAGATCCCGATTTCGCGTGGATCATGCCGGAAGATGAATGGGAAAGCATCGCGCTCAACTACACCTCGGGGACAACAGGGCGCCCCAAGGGCGTCGTCTATCATCACCGGGGCGCGTACCTGAATACGATGGGGCAGGTGATCTCTTGGCGGATGGTGCTGCACCCCCGTTACCTCACGATCGTCCCGCTCTTTCATTGCAACGGCTGGTGCCACACCTGGATGATGCCGCTTGTGGGCGGGACGGTCGTCTGCTGTCGGGACATCACCGCAGAGGCGATCTACAACGCCGTCGCCTATGACGGCGTGACTCATTTCGGCGGTGCACCCATCGTGCTCAACCTGATCGTGAATGCCGAAGACGAGGTGCGCCGCCCCTTCGAGCACGTGGTGGAGGTGTTCACCGCAGGGGCGCCCCCGGCGGCCGCGACCCTCGCCGCCATCGAAAAGCTCGGCTTCAACGTCACGCAGGTCTATGGGCTCACGGAGGTCTATGGCCCGGCGATCGAGAGCACCTGGAACGCGGCGTGGGACGCCCTGCCGGAGGACGACAAGAGCGCCAAGAAGGCCCGTCAGGGCGTCATCATGCCGTTCATGGAAGCGCAATACGTGGCTGACCCGGAGACCCTCGCGGCCGTACCCCGCAACGGCGCGGTGCAGGGCGAAATCCTGATGCGCGGCAATGGCGTGATGAAGGGCTATTACAAGAATCCGCAAGCGACGGAGGAGAGCTTCCGCGGCGGGTACTTCCATACCGGCGATCTCGCGATCCATCATCCCGACGCCTTCGTGCAGATCGCCGACCGCGCAAAGGACATCATCATCTCGGGCGGAGAGAACGTCAGCTCCGTCGAGGTCGAAGGCGTATTGATGCACCATCCGGCGGTTTCGCTCTGCGCCGTCGTCGCCAAGCCGGACGACAAGTGGGGCGAAGTGCCATGTGCATTCGTCGAGCTCAAAGCGGGCCAGACCGTCACGGAGGCGGAGCTGATCGCGCATTGCCGAACGCATCTCGCCGGGTTCAAGACCCCGAAAGCTGTGGTCTTTTCGGAGTTGCCCAAGACGTCCACCGGCAAGATCCAGAAGTTCGAGCTGCGAAAGCGCGTCTCAGAGCCCATCGCGTGACGTGTTGGGGGTTTGGTCAAGCCGGTCCGCCATTGGGGAGACATGGTGATGAATGACGGGCCGCAACAGGGCATGGCGCGCATTGGCGTGACAGGGATGGGCACGATGGGGGCGGCTCTCGCGCTGAACATCGCCGAGAAAGGGTTCCGCGTGGCGCTGCACAACCGGTCGCCGGAGCGCACCGCGGAGGTTGTCGCGCGGGCCGGTGCGCTCGCCCGAGACATGGTTGCGACCGACAGTCTTGAGAGTTTCGTCGCGGCCCTCGCGACGCCGAGAACAATCCTCCTTATGGTGCCCGCCGGTGGGCCGGTGCGTGATACGATCGCCGCGCTCACGCCGCTCCTTGAACCCGGTGACACTCTGATCGACGGCGGCAACGCCGATTTCAACGACACGCGGGCCCATGCCGAGGCGCTTGCGGCGCAGGGGCTGAACTTCCTCGGGATGGGCGTCTCGGGCGGCGAGGACGGGGCGCGCCATGGCCCCTCGATCATGGTCGGTGGGCCCAAGGATGCCTACGCACCCGTGCGCGATATCGTCGAAGCGATTGCCGCGCGCTACGAGGGTGCGCCCTGTGCGGCGTGGCTCGGCCCGGACGGGGCGGGGCACTTCGTCAAGACAGTGCATAACGGGATTGAATATGCCGACATGCAACTGATTGCCGAGCTCTACGGCTTGATGCGGTACGGGCAGGGCATGGCGCCGGATGCGATTGCGAAGGTATTCGCGGGCTGGAACGAGGGACGGTTGCAGAGCTACCTCGTGGAAATCACGGCGGAGGTCCTGCGCGCTGTCGATCCGGATACCGGAGGGCCGGTCGTCGATGTCATCGTCGATTCCGCGGGCCAGAAGGGGACCGGGAGATGGACGGTGATCGAAGCATTGCGGCTTGGCCAGTCAGCCTCGACGATCGAAGCGGCTGTCGGCGCGCGCGCATGGTCGGCCGCGCGCGCGGCCCGGGCGGCTGGTGAAGCGCGCCTGCCCGCGGCCGACGGGCCGTCTCTGACGCTTGGTGCGCGGCAGATGGCCGAGGCGTTCCTCGCAGCACGCATCCTGGCATACGGGCAGGGCATGAGCCTGCTGTCAGCAGTGTCGGACGCCTATGATTGGGGGCTGGATCTTGCGGAGGTCGCGGAGATCTGGCGGGCGGGCTGCATCATCCGGTCGGCCCTGCTCGACGACATCGCGGGCGCGGTGCGAGAGGGGTTGCCCGAGGGGATGCTGCCATTTGCGCCGGCCTTTGCCCCGGCGCTGGGCAGCGGCCTTCCGGCCCTGCGCGCGCTCGTGGCACAGGCGGCGCTGTCCGGCGCGCCGGTGCCGGGCTTCGCGGCGGCGCTCGGCTACGCCGAGACCATGCGGCATGCACGCGGCACCGCCGATCTGATCCAGGGGCAGCGGGACTTTTTCGGACGGCACGGCTTTGAGCGGTTGGATCGGCCGGGCACGCATCATGGCCCATGGGCGGATTGAGCTCTGTGGGAGGGTGGGGGCTGTCCGCCCCCCGCGCTGCGCGCTCCCCCCGAAGGTATTTTTCCCAAGCTGAAGGGGCGCGCGGGGCGTGTCGGCGTGCGGCCGCGCTGCCCATCGAGGCGGTTCTGCCGGAGCTGATGGCGGCGTTGCGGTCGGAGCGGCAGGCTGTCTTGCAGGCTCCGCCGGGCGCGGGCAAGACGACGCGCGTCCCGCTGGCCCTCCTGGAGGCGGGTCTCGTGGAGGGGCGCATCGTGATGCTGGAGCCGCGGCGGCTTGCGGCGCGGGCGGCGGCGGAGCGGATGGCAGAGATGATCCCGGAGCCGGTCGGCCAGACGGTGGGGTACCGGATCCGGGGGGAGGCGAAGGTCAGCCGGGCCACGCGGATCGAGGTTGTGACCGAGGGGATCCTGACGCGGATGCTGCAGTCCGATCCGGGGCTGGAGGGGGTCGGTGCGGTGATCTTCGATGAGTTTCACGAGCGATCTCTCAATGCCGATCTCGGGTTGGCGCTGACGCTGGAGGTGCGGGGCGCCTTGCGGGAGGATCTGATCGTGATGCCGATGTCGGCGACGCTCGACGCGGCACCTGTCGCCGCGCTGATGGGGCACGCGCCCGTGGTCACGGCCGAAGGCCGGGCCTATCCGGTAGAACCCGTGTATCGCGACGCGCCGCTCGGTCAGGCGCGGCTCGATCAGGCGGTGGCGGAGACGGTGCGCCATGCCCTGGGGGAGGTGGCCGGGTCCGTTCTGGTTTTCTTGCCGGGGGAGCGGGAGATCCGGCGGGTTCAGGGGCTTCTGGCGGGCATGGAGCCCGGGATCGATGTGCGCCCGCTCTATGGCGCGCTGCCCTTCGATCAGCAGCGCGCGGCAGTGGCGCCTGCACCGGCGGAGCGGCGCAAGGTCGTGCTGGCGACGTCGATTGCGGAGACCTCGCTCACGATCGAGGGGGTCGAGGCGGTGGTGGATGCGGGTCGTGCGCGGCGGGCTCGGTTCGATGCGCGTTCGGGGATGTCGCGGCTTGTCACGGAGAAGGTCAGCCGGGCCGAGGCGACGCAACGGGCCGGGCGGGCGGGGCGCGTCGCGCCGGGGCGCTGCTACCGGCTCTGGACCAAGGGCGAGGAGGGAGCATTGCCGGCCTTCGCGCCAGCGGAGATCGAGATCGCGGATCTTGCGCCGCTTGCGCTGGAACTGGCGCTTTGGGGGGATCCCGAGGGGCGGGAGCTCGCCTTTCTGACGTCGCCGCCGGAGGGGCCGCTGGCCGAAGCACAGGCGTTGCTCGCGCGGCTGGGCGCGGTCGATGCGGCCGGGCGCATCACGGAGCATGGCCGCGCCCTTGCCAGACTTCCGGTGCATCCGCGCCTCGGGCACATGCTGCTGCGCGCAGGGCGCGGGGCGACGATGCTCGCGGCGTTGCTTTCGGAGCGGGATCCGCTGCGGGGGGCGCCGTGCGACCTTGGCCTCCGCCTGCGGGCGCTTGGTGGTGCGCGTGCACCCGGTGGCGAGGTGTCCCAGCCGGCGCTGAAGCGGATCCGGGCGGAGGCGCGCCGCCTCGAACGGCTCGCGCCGGATACACGCGACCACACGCCGGCCGAGGCCGTTGCCCTTGCCTATCCCGACCGGATCGGATTGCGGCGACCGGGACAGGCGCCGCGCTGGTTGCTCTCGGGGGGCAAGGGGGCGACGATGCACGAGGCCGACCCCCTGGCGGGCGAACGGCTGATCGTGGCGACCGATCTCGACGGGGAGGGGCCGGAGGCCCGCGTGCGCTTGGCCCTGCCGATCTCGGAGGCGGAGCTGCGCGGCCTCTTCGCTGACCAGATCACATGGCAGGAGCGCGCGTCGTGGTCGCCCCGGGCGCGTCGGGTGGAGGCGAGGAAGCAGGAGATTTTTGGCGCACTTGTGCTGCGGGACCAGCACTGGCGCGATGCGCCGCCCGAGGCCCTTGCACGGGCCGCTCTGGACGGGGTGCGCGATCTGGGCCTGCCCTGGACGCCAGCGGCGGCGCGGCTCCGGACACGCGCGGAGCTCTATCGGACCGAAGGCGGCGAGATCGCGGATTGCTCCGAGGCGGCACTACTGGAGGGGAACGGTGAGTGGCTGGTGCCGTACCTCACGGACATCCGCACCGCGCAGGACATCCGGGGCCTCGATCTGACCGAACCGCTAAGAGCGCGGATCGGGTGGACTGCGCTGCAGAGCCTCGATGCGGAAATGCCGGGCGCCTACACGACGCCCCTTGGGCGGCGCCTCCCGATTGACTATGCTGGCGAGGTGCCTGCGATCTCGGCCCGTGTGCAGGAGTTGTTCGGAACGGCGACGCATCCGACGGTGGGGCCGAAGCGGCTGCCGCTCCAGCTCACCCTGCTGTCTCCGGCTGGGCGCCCCGTGCAGGTCACGACCGATCTGCCGGGGTTCTGGAAGGGCAGCTACCAGGACGTCGCAAAGGACATGCGCGCGCAGTATCCCAAACACCCCTGGCCCGACGACCCGCTCGAGGCGGATCCGACCCTGAGGGCCAAACGGCGCAAGAGCTGAGCGCCTTGCCGCGGTTCGAGCAAGGGGCGTGGAGCTAGATGGCGGCTTCAGGTCCGAGCTGTCATCGATGTCGCAAGAACTGGCGTGCAGACAGAAAAACGCCCCGTCCGGAAATCCGGAACGGGGCGCTGTGACCGGCTCGCTCGGCGTGTTCTACGCCGGGGCGCGCAAGATCAGAAACGCGTGACGGGCGCCCGCGTCATCGTGTCGAGATCGGACCGCTGCAGGCCGATATCCGAGAGCTCGTGGTCGCTGAGCTTCGACAGCGCGCGGCGCGTCAGGGCCGCTTCACGCCAGGCGCGGAACTCGGTGACGAACGAGAAGACAGCACGTGAAGTGCTGCCAGCGGCTTGGGGTCGGGTGGTGTCGTAGAAAGCCATTTGGGCTGCTCCGTGTGTCTGAATGTGAAGTATCTGGTCGTGAGAGCATCACTCTCGGGACTGCAGTTAGGAGCGTTCGAATGCCCACACAATAGGCAGAGTTTGCATCGCACCCATGCAGCCAGCGCATGGGTGGACGGGTGGATTCCTCGTTTCTTCTCAAAGACCTAAAAGCGACGCCGCGACATGTCGCTTTTGGATCATGATGGCGCGAACGCGCCGTGCCCTGTCGCAAATACGCCGCGGAGACCGGGCTATTCGGGGCGGCGGTGCTGGTGGATGTTCGCCTTTCGTGCTAACTCTCGTCAAAACGTCACGAATAAGTGTGGCGCTTTGGCCGCGGCCGGGCGCAGGCAGGAGGCAGGGATGCGGGTTATCGGGATCGATCCAGGCCTGCGAAGCACCGGCTGGGGTGTGATCGAGCAGATCGGCGCGCGACTCACTCACGTCGCCAATGGCCAGTGTCGCAGCTCCGGGGAGTCACTTGCCGTGCGGCTCGTCTCCCTCCACACCCAGCTGTCCGAGGTCATTGCGACCCACCAGCCGGATGCCGCCGCCGTGGAGCAGACCTTCGTCAATCGCGATGGTGCCGCGACGCTCAAGCTCGGCCAGGCGCGTGGGATCGCGCTTCTGGTGCCCGCTCTGGCGGGGCTCGCGGTCGGGGAATACGCACCCAATGCCGTGAAGAAGGCGCTTGTCGGGGTCGGCCATGCGGACAAGCGCCAGGTGGCACACATGATCGCGGTGCATTTCCCCAAGGCCACGGTTGCCGGGCCTGACGCCGCCGATGCCCTTGCGATCGCCCTCTGTCACGCCCATCACCTCCAGTCGGCGGGCCGCCTCTCGGCCGCTCTAGCACGGGCCGGGGCGCGATGATCGGGCGGCTCTCGGGGCAGGTTGCCTGGAAGGGCACCGACCATGTCCTCCTCGATGTCAGAGGGGTCGGCTACGTCGTCTACGTGTCGGACAGGACATTGGCCGCGCTCCCCGCTCCGGGCGGCGCGGCCGCACTCCATACCGATCTTCTTGTCCGTGAAGACCTGTTGCAGCTCTTCGGGTTCACGACCTTGCAGGAGAAGGAGTGGCACCGCCTGCTGACGTCGGTTCAGGGGATCGGGGCAAAGGCGAGCCTTGCGATCCTTGGCACGCTCGGGCCCGATGGTGTCAGCCGCGCGATTGCCCTCGGCGATTGGGCTGCCGTGAAGGCGGCTCCCGGCGTCGGCCCAAAGCTGGCCCAGCGTGTGGTCAACGAGCTGCAGGGGCGTGCAGCAGAGGTCATGGCGATGGGCTCCGAGCCGGCCCCGGCAGCGCCCACGGCCGACCCGTCACAGCCCGAACCCGCCAGCGCACCGCCAGCGCCCCCCGTACCGCCCGCCCCGTCCGGGCAGGCCGACGCGCTCTCGGCACTGGGCAACCTTGGCTACGGCCAAAGCGAAGCGGCCCGCGCCATTGCCGAGGCCGCCGACGCGGGCGCAACCGATGCAAGCGCGCTCATCCGCGATGCGCTCAAGCTCCTCGCACCGAAGGGCTAGGCCATGGCCGATGACGACAGCCCCCCCGCACCGGACCCGATGATGCGCCCGGATCCCATGGATGGGGACACTCCGGATCGCGCCCTCCGCCCCGAGACGCTGTCCGATTTCGTCGGCCAGCGCGAGGCCCGCGCCAACCTCGCAGTGTTCCTCGAGTCCGCGCGCCGCCGCGGCCAGGCGATGGATCACACGCTGTTCCACGGCCCCCCGGGGCTCGGAAAGACGACGCTCGCTCAGATCATGTCACGCGAGCTCGGCGTGGGTTTCCGCACGACGTCGGGTCCGGTGCTCGCCCGGCCGGGCGATCTGGCGGCGATTCTCACCAATCTCGAAGCGCGCGACGTGCTCTTCATCGACGAGATCCACCGCCTCAGCCCGATCGTGGAAGAGGTCCTCTATCCGGCGCTGGAAGACTTCGCGCTCGACCTCGTCATCGGCGAGGGGCCCGCCGCCCGCACCGTTCGGATCGAGCTTCAGCCGTTCACTCTGGTCGGCGCCACCACCCGCCTCGGCCTTCTGACCACGCCGCTGCGCGACCGGTTCGGTATCCCCATCCGCCTGCAATTCTACGAGGTTGACGAGTTGAGCCAGATCGTCGCGCGCGGTGCCCGCCTGCTCGGCGTCGACGCGGAGCCCGCAGGTGTCCACGAAATCGCCGCCCGGGCCCGTGGCACTCCGCGCGTCGCCGGGCGCCTCCTGCGCCGCGTCGTCGATTTCGCCGTGGTCGAGGGGGACGGCCACATCACCCGGGAGCTCGCCGATGCCGCGCTGACCCGCCTCGGTGTGGATCGGCTCGGTCTCGACGGGGCAGACCGGCGGTACCTGGTTCTGCTGGCCGAGAACTACGGCGGTGGCCCTGTCGGCGTCGAGACCCTCGCCGCCGCCCTCGCAGAAGCGCGCGACGCGCTTGAGGAGGTCATAGAGCCCTTCCTCTTGCAGCAAGGCCTGATTCAGCGCACCCCGCGTGGCCGCATGCTCGCGGCCAAGGGATGGGCCCATCTGGGCCTGCCGATCCCCAGTTCCCCGGACACCCCGCGCCCGCCCGATCTCTTCAGCGACTAGCGCGCACAGGCCCCCAAGAACGTCCATCTGGCCCGCAAGGCAGTGCTCCGCCGAAGCCACCGGGCGCACGCCCCCCTTCATCTTGGCAAAAATACCTGACGGCGCACCCGTCACCACCTGCGCTGCCGGCGGGTGTGCGCACTGGCCCCCGCAAACCGAGGTGCTATAAGACACCGGCCAGTCCAGGCCGACCGGAGAGCCCATGACCTTCCGCGCCCGTCACCTCCTTGGGATCGAGCCGCTGCACCCCGCCGAGATCACTGCGGCCCTCGACCTTGCGGATACCTATGTGGAGCTCAACCGCGCCCCGGAAAAGCACGGCCGCGCGCTCCAGGGCCTCACCCAGATCAACATGTTCTTCGAGGCGTCAACGCGCACGCAGGCGTCGTTCGAGCTTGCCGGAAAGCGGCTTGGGGCGGATGTGATGAACATGGGCATGGCGGCCAGCTCGATCAAAAAGGGCGAAACGCTGATCGATACCGCGCTCACGCTCAATGCGATGCACCCGGATCTCCTCGTTGTCCGGCACCTGCAGTCGGGCGCCGTGAACCTGCTCGCGGAAAAGGTGAACTGCGCCGTCCTGAATGCTGGCGACGGGCGCCACGAGCACCCGACCCAGGCGCTGCTCGACGCGCTCACCATCCGCCGCGCCAAGGGTCGGCTGCACCGGCTCACGGTGGCGATCTGCGGGGATATCGCGCATTCTCGTGTCGCCCGCTCCAACATTCTGCTGCTTGGCAAGATGGAAAGCCGCGTGCGCCTCGTCGGCCCGTCGACGCTCATTCCCTCCGGTGCGGCGGATTGGGGCGTCGAAGTCACGGACGACATGGGAGAGGGGCTGAAGGGCGCGGATGTCGTCATGATGCTGCGCCTTCAGAAGGAGCGCATGGATGGCGGCTTCATTCCGTCCGAGCGGGAATACTACTACCGTTTCGGGCTCGATGCCGAGAAGCTCGCCCACGCCGCCCCGGATGCGATCGTCATGCACCCCGGCCCGATGAACCGAGGCGTGGAAATCGACGGGGTGCTGGCCGACGACATCAATCGCTCGGTCATCCAGGAGCAGGTCGAGATGGGCGTTGCCGTGCGCATGGCCGCCATGGATCTCCTCGCGCGCAACCTCAAGTCAGCGCGCGAGACCGGTGCGGAGGAGGCTGCCCATGGCTAGAAAGAAGCCGTCCAGGGACCCGTTGCGCGTCATCACCGAAGAACACGGCGCTGTCCGTGTCTTCGCCGCGTCGGCCGGGGCTCCGGGTTGGGCCGAAGTCGACAGCGCGGACTGGGCGCTGCCCGGCGCGCTGGGTGTTTCGGCGCTGGCGGCGGAAGATGTGCAGGTCTTCGCGACGGGCGATCTTGCACAGATGCGGCTCGGCGAGTTCCTCGCGCAAGGCTACGGCATTGGCCCGGACCAGATCGACCATGCCGCGCTTGATGCGGTCGAGGGCATGCTCGCCGTCGTCCGCTCCGCGGCGTTTACCGACACGCCCGTGACGCTGAAGCTCGCGCCGGGCGTTGAGCTTGTCGGCTTGTTCACGGAGCCCGGCGCGCGGACTGTCATGGGCAAAATGGGCGACTACGAGAGTGCGCGCCCCCGGGCGGAGACCGCCAAGTCGCCTCCCGCCGATGACGCTCAGCCCGAAGACGACGGCGCCGAAATCGTGGCCACGTTCATGCCCAGCCGCGAGGCCTATATCCGCAGCCACCTCTGGCTCGGGGCGGCGGCGATGGGGATCGCGACGGCGGTGCTCTACTGGTTGGGCAATCCGGACTTCTGGGTTGGCGCGTTGGCCGGGCTTCTGGCGATTGCCGTGCGCGGCTTTTACCTTGCGTCCGAAGAACTGGGGCGGCGCTACGAACTCACCCGGACGTTCATTCGCACGGTGTCGGAGGGCAACGGGATCGAACGGGCCATCGCGCTGCGCGATGTCGAAACGGTGCGCCGGCTTGGAACCGCCGTTCAGGTCGTAACGAAATCGGGGGACAAGTACCTGATGAAATACGTCGCCGCGCCGATGGAGGTGCAGCAGCAGATCGCCAAAGCGGCACGGGTGAAGCTCTAGATGGCTGCAACTGTCCTTGCCAATGCCCGCCTGATCGATCCCGAGGACGGGACAGAGGCGCTTGGCCTGCTGAGCATCGAGGGCGGGCATATCGTGGCCCGCGAGGCCACCGGCGCGGTGCCGCCCGGCGCGCAGGATTGCGGGGGGCTGTGCCTCGCGCCCGGGATCGTCGACATCGGCGTAAAGGTCGGCGAGCCGGGGGAGCGGCACAAGGAGAGCTTTGCCTCTGCGGGCCGGGCTGCCGCGCGTGGCGGTGTGACGACCATCGTCATCCGGCCCGACACGACGCCCGCCATCGACACGCCCGAGGTGCTGGCGTTTGTCACTCGCCGCGCGGCGGAGCAATGCGCGGTGCGGATCGCGCCGATGGCCGCGCTGACCAAGGCGCGCGAAGGGCGCGAGATGACGGAGCTGTCGTTTCTGCGCGACTCGGGAGCCGTCGCCTTCACGGACGGGGACCGCGTGGCCTCGGACACCCGCGTGCTCTCACGCGCGCTGAGCTACGCACGCGGGCTCGGTGCGCTGGTGGTGGCGCATCCGCAGGAACCGGGCCTGTCAGCCGGGGCGGTGGCGACATCAGGCAAGTTTGCGTCGTTGCGCGGGTTGCCGGCGGTGTCGCCAATGGCCGAACGGATGGGGCTCGACCGCGATATCGCACTCCTTGAAATGACGGGTTGTGCCTATCACGCCGACCAGATCACGACCGCGCGCGCGCTGCCCGCGCTGGAGCGGGCCAAGCGCAACGGGCTCGACATCACCGCCGGGACCTCGATCCACCATCTGACGCTGAACGTGTTCGACATCGGCGACTATCGCACCTTCTTCAAGGTCAAGCCGCCGCTGCGCGATGAAGCCGATCGGCTGGCGATCGTCGAGGCTGTGCGCACCGGCCTGATCGATACGATTTCTTCGATGCACACGCCGCAGGACGAGGAAAGCAAGCGCTTGCCGTTCGAGATCGCGGCATCAGGCGCGGTGGGGCTGGAGACGCTGCTGCCAGCGGCAATGCGGCTCTATCACGCCGGTGCGCTGGGGCTGGCCGAGCTCTGGCGGGCGCTGTCGTTCAATCCGGCCCGGCGGCTGGGCCTGCCCGGCGGGCGTCTCGGCGTCGGGGCACCTGCGGATCTGGTGCTGTTCGATCCGGACGCGCCGTTCGTGCTCGATCGGGCGACCCTCGCGTCGAAATCCAAGAATACGCCGTTTGACGGGGCACGGATGGAAGGCAAGGTGCGGGCGACCTGGGTTGGCGGGGCGCTGGTGCATGGGGCGGCGCCATGAGAATTCGCCTTCGGCGAGGATATTTGCAGCACAATGAAGCCCAAGGGTTTGGACGTGGGAGGCCCTGGTGCCGATAGTGGAGAACGCGCCCTTGGTGCTTCTGATCGTGGCGACGTTGGCGTATCTGTTGGGGTCGGTCCCTTTCGGTATCGTGATGGCCCGGCTCTTTGGCTTGGGGGATTTGCGGTCCATCGGGTCAGGCAATATCGGCGCGACGAATGTGCTGCGGACGGGCAACAGGCTTGCAGCGGCGCTGACCTTGATCGGGGATGCGGGCAAGGGCGGGGCGGCGGTGCTGGTGGCGCGGGCGCTGGTGGGAGAGGACGCGGCACAGGTCGCGGGCCTGGCGGCGTTTTTCGGGCATCTCTTTCCGGTGTTTCTCGGCTTTCGGGGCGGCAAGGGGGTGGCGACTTTCCTCGGCGTGCTGCTGGCGTTGGCGTGGCCCGTGGGGGTGGCGGCGTGCGGGACATGGCTCGCGGTGGCTGCCGCACTGCGGTATTCCTCGCTGGCGGCCCTGGGCGCGGCGCTGTCTGCCCCGGTCTGGGCGCTTCTCTTCGGGCGGAGTGAAGTGGTGATCCTGACACTGGCGCTGGCGACGCTGGTGTTCGTGACGCACCGCGGCAACATTCACCGTCTCGCGGCAGGCACCGAGCCGCGTATCGGCAAATCGTGAGGGATGACGACGCCGCGTTTCTGGAGGCGTTCGACCGGCTGCCCAACGGCACGTTCGAAGCTGACTACGACGGGCGGCGCTGGGTGGCGACGCGAAGCGGCTTTGCCGGGGCCCGGGCGGAGAAGCTGGTGGCCGACGCGGCCGACGGCACGGACTACATCTCCATGAACCTCTACTGGCTTCGTCGTGGTGTCCGCCTTGCTCCGTGCGAGATGCCGGAGGCCAAGGTGCGGGCGTTCGTGCTCGGGCTGCGGGTGCGCGCGGGCGGGGCGAGAGTGCCGTAGGGTCGGTTTTCGTACTTGCGTGCCGGGCTGTGCTCTTGGCACAAGACAAGTGGATGCAGCACGAAGGACGCATGTCATGGGATTTGTAGACGCCGTAAAATCGGTCTTGAGTAAGTACGTCACGTTTTCCGGGCGGGCGCGCCGGTCGGAATTCTGGTGGTTCGTGCTGTTTGCGATGGTTGTCGGGATCGTCCTGAGCATCATCGATGGCGCTCTGTTCGGCTATGACGAGTATGGGTCGGCAAACGCCGTCCTCAGCGGGATCTTTTCGCTGGCGATCTTTCTGCCTTATATCGCTGTCGGCGTGCGGCGGCTTCACGACAAGGACATGTCGGGCTGGTGGTATCTGCTCGTGCTTGTCCCGATCATCGGCTTCCTCGTTCTGCTCTTCTTCTTCGTGCAGAAGGGTACGGACGGTGAGAACCGCTTCGGCCCGGATCCGATCGGCAACGAAGGCTGACCGTGGGACGCAGTACGCATTGCGCCGCTGTCGCCACGGCGGCTGCTCGGCGTATGCGATCTGGTGTGGCGCACAGGGGCGTCCCAAGCAGGCGTCCCGTGTCTCAGGCACGAGACCGGCTCGGGTAGCGATGGTTGTGCGGCGCTAGCGCTGGTTTGGCGGGGCGGCCTAGTAGGCGTACTCCGCAAAGATCGGCTCGAGCCGTTCGCCCCAGTCCCCGTGGTAGCGGGCGAGCAGCTCGTCTGCCGGGACCTGACCGGACTCGATGCTTTCTTGCAAAGCATTGAGAAAATGGGTTTCGTCGGGAATGAGCCCTCCGGCACCGGGCATGGCACGGGCTTTGAGGCCGGACTCGGCGATGGCGACGGCCTCGCGCGCGACCTCGGTCAATCGGACGCCTCCCGCCTCACCCTGTAGGCCTGATACCGAAGCGGCGACGCGGAGGCCCTCGCGGGTTTCAGCGTCCCAGCCCTTCACGAGATCCCAAGCGGCATCGAGGGCGGACTGATCGTAGGTCAGCCCGACCCAGAAGGCTGGCAAGGCGCAGAGCCGGCGCCATGGGCCGCCATCGGCGCCGCGCATCTCGATGAACTTCTTCAGGCGCGCCTCTGGAAAGATGGTGGTCAGGTGGTCGGCCCAATCCGACAGGGTCGGCACCTCGCCCGGCAGCGCCGGCAGCTCGCCCTTCAGGAAATCGCGGAAAGACTGGCCGAGCGCGTCGATATAGACCCCGTTGCGGTAGACGAAGTACATCGGCACATCGAGGGCGTATTGCACCCAGGCCTCAAAGCCGAACCCATCCTCGAAGACGAAGGGCAGCATCCCTGTGCGGTCGGGGTCGAGATCACGCCAGACCCGGGCGCGCCAGGATTTGTGCCCGTTGGGCTTGCCCTCGAAGAACGGTGAATTGGCAAACAGAGCGGTGGCCACGGGCTGAAGCGCGAAGGCCACGCGCAGCTTCTGGACCATGTCGGGCTCGGAGGCGAAATCGAGATTCACCTGAACTGTACATGTCCGGTACATCATCTGCGTGCCGTGGGTGCCGACGCGGCCCATGTAATCTGTCATCAGCTTGTAGCGGCCCTTGGGCATGCGGGGCATGTCGTCATGGGTCCAGGTGGGGGCGGCGCCGAGGCCAATGAAGCCGACGCCGATCTCGTCAGCGACGGACTTCACCTCCCGCAGATGCGCATTCACTTCGTCACAGGTCTCGTGGATGGTCTGAAGCGGTGCGCCCGAAAGCTCCAGCTGCCCGCCGGGCTCAAGGCTGACGTTGGCGCCGTCCTTTTCGAGCCCGATGATGTTCTCGCCTTCGAGAATCGGGGCCCAGCCGAAGCGGTCACGCAGCCCTTCGAGCACGGCCCGCACGGAGCGATCGCCCTCGTAGGGCAGGGGGCGGAGGGTTTCCTTGCAATAGCCGAACTTCTCGTGCTCGGTGCCGATCCGCCAGTCGTTCTTCGGCTTGCAGCCAGCCTCCAGGTATTCCGCGAGTTGTTCCGGCCGCTCGATGGGGCCGCCGCCGGATTGGGGGATGGACATGGGCGTGCGCTCCCGATGCTGAAAAGCTCCGGTCCGCGTGGTGCGCTGCAGGGCCGCCACTGTCAAGGTCGGGGCAGGCTGCTCTCGGTCGCAGGTTGCGCGCGACGCCAGATCCGGCGCTGGCCTTGGGGCGGGTTTTCGACCGCGTCGAGAAATGCGGCAGGGCGGGCGCCGGGCAGGGCGGCGAAGGTGTCGAAGAGACGCTCGGCGCCGTGGGCACCGACGGGGATCTCCACGGCTGCCGCGTCGGTCTGTTCGATACGCCATACAAGGCCGCCCGGGCGGGACACGGCCTGCACCTCGGTGATCTCCGAAAGCGCGACGACTCCGCCGGTTTCCGGCCCGAAATACGCGATCGCGCCCTCGTCATACTGGACAATGCCCGGCGCCCCGTCGCCCGTGTCAAAGCGCATACGGCGCCAGCCGGTGAGTGCGAGACCGAGTGCAAATGTCAGCACCAGCCCGCCGAGAATACCGTAGAACCAGCCGCCGCGCAGCATGACCCATGTGCCGAACGCCACACCGGCCAGGCTGAGCGCGACCTCGCGCCACCGCGTCAGCGTCGCCATTGCTTCGGGACGAATAAAGCTCATGCCGACTCTCTCGCGTCGTCGTTCATCGCCAATCTCCCAGCGCGTCTTGCCAGAGGGTGAGGGCGGCAACAGCCGCCGTGTCGGCCCGAAGAATGCGCGGGCCCAGTGAAACCGGATGCGCCTGGTCCATGCCCGCAAGCCGCATGCGCTCGGGCTCCGAAAATCCGCCCTCCGGACCGATGAGGATCGCCCAGGGACCGGCTGGCCCGCTGAGGATCTCCTCGCGGCGACCGGCCAGTTGTTCATCGCAGAACATCAGGTGCCGCGCGCCGGGCCATGTGTCGAGCACCTCGCCGAGGCGCGTGAGCTCAGCGACTTCGGGCACGAAGGTTCCGCCGCATTGCTCAGCGGCTTCCACCGCGTGGGCCTGGAGCCGGTCACGGCGGATGCGCTCGGCGTTGGTGAAGTCGGTCTGCACCGGCAGGATGCGCGCCGCCCCCATCTCGGCGGCCTTCTCGACGATGAAATCCGTGCGGGTTTTCTTGATCGGAGCGAAGAGCAGCCAGAGATCGGGCGGCATCTGGAGCGGTCGTGTCTGCGTGTCGACGCGCAAGCTGCCGCCGCGTTTGCCAGCCTCGACAACCTCCGCCCGCCACTCCCCGGTCTGGCCGTCGAAGAGAGAGACGCTAGCTCCTGCCCCAAGGCGCATGACGCCAAAGAGGTAGTGCGCCTGTTCCCGGGACAGCGCGAGGGTTTGCCCCTCCCCGAGCCTCTGGCTTACATAGAGCCTAACCTGTCCCATGGCCTTGCCACCGGCCTCCTGTTCCACTTTGCGAGCCCTGCCCACATGACCCCATCCGAGCCCCCCGCACAATCCGGAACGGAAACCGACGGCCGCGTTGCCGACGCCGTCGCGGAGAACTGGGTCGACACGAAGGCGCCCGCCGCTTGGCGCCCCTACCTGCGCTTGTCACGCGCGGATCGTCCCATCGGGACATGGTTGCTGCTGCTGCCCTGTTGGTGGTCGGTCTTCGCTGCGGCCCATTCCGTAGGCTGGCAGGTGCACCACGCCTGGATTCTGGCGGGCTGCGGCATTGGCGCGATCCTGATGCGGGGAGCAGGCTGCACCTGGAACGACCTGACCGACCGCGAATTCGACGGCAGCGTCGAACGCACGCGCTCCCGCCCGCTCCCGTCCGGACAGGTGACACCCCGCCAGGCGCTGATCTGGGCCGTGGCCCAGTCGCTCGCCGCCTTTCTGATCCTGATCACCTTTCACCCATTGGCGATCGGGTTGGGGGTGGCATCGCTCGCGCTCGTCGCGGTCTATCCCTTTGCCAAGCGCTTCACGTGGTGGCCGCAAGTGTTCCTTGGCCTCGCGTTCAACTGGGGGGCGCTCCTGGCGTGGGCAGCAGCGACGGGCAGCCTCGGCTGGGCGCCGGTGATGCTCTACCTCGCTGGGATCGCGTGGACGTTGTTCTACGACACGATCTACGCCCACCAGGACAAGGAAGACGACGCGCTGATCGGGGTGAAATCCACCGCCCGCCTGTTTGGCGCGGCGACGTTGCCATGGCTCCGCGCCTTCATGATGGCCACCGTGCTCTTTCTGACGGTCGGCGTCATTCTGGCGGTCGCTCCGTCGGGCAACCCACTCGCTCTGGCCGTCGCCGTCCTCGGAGCGGGAGCTGTGGGGTGGCACCTTGTCTGGCAGGTGAGCCGCCTCGACATCGATGATCCGGAGCTTTGCCTGACGATCTTCCGGTCAAACCGCGACGCGGGCCTCATCCCCGTGGCCGCGCTCGCGTTCGGCCTCGTTCTCTAGCGCTTCGGTTCGGGTGGAGGGCGAAAATTCGTACGAATTTTCGTGGCAGTTCCACTCCGTCGCGCGGGGCCAGAAACGCTTACTGCGCTCTGGCCCACGCGGACGGCCCTAGTCTTCGATCATCTCGGCAGCTTTGACGACCACCTCGGCTTGCTTGATCGAAGCGATATCGATCAGCCGGCCCTTGTACGTCGTTGCCCCCTTGCCCTCTGCCTTCGCCTGCTCCATCGCCGCGAGGATCTCGCGCGCCTCCTGCACTTTTTCTGGCGATGGCGTGAAGATCTCGTTGACCGCATCGACCTGGTTGGGGTGGATCGCCCACTTTCCGACCATGCCCAGCGTCGCGACCCGCAGCGCCTGCGCCTTGAACCCGTCGGGATCGGAAAAATCGCCGAACGGACCATCGACAGGCAGCACGCCGTGTGTCCGGCACGCCGCGACAATCTGGGCCGTCGCCCAGTGCCAGGGGTCCGGCCAGTAGTTCTGGCCTTCGTGCACCATGTAGTAGTTCTCCTGCGTCCCTCCGATGCCGGTTGTCTGCATTCCCATGAAGGCCGCGAAATCCGCCGCACCCAGCGAGATCGCAACCATCCGGGGCGATGCGGCGGCGATCTCCTCGACGTGGCATATTCCGGCCGCCGTCTCGACAATGCATTCGAACTGCAGCTTCTTTGTGCGCCCCATCGCCATTTCGATGGAGGAGACGAGCGCATCCACGGCATAAACGTCTTCCGCGCAGCCCGCCTTGGGGATCATGATCCGGTCCAGGCGATCCGACCCTTTTTCCAGCAGGTCCACAACATCCCGGTACCAATACCCGCTATCGAGCCCGTTGATCCGGACGGAAAGCGACTTCCTGCCCCAATCGATGTCGTGCGTTGCCGCCACAGCCGCGTCCCGGGCCTTGGCTTTGTCGTCGGGCGCGACGCTGTCCTCTAGGTCGATGTTGATCACGTCCGCCGCCGAGCTGGCCATCTTATCGAAGAGCTCAGGCCGCGACCCCGGACCAAAGAGCTGGCAGCGGTTGGGGATCGCCGGTGCGGGCGGTTGGATACGGAAGCTCATGGGCAATCCTCGCAAGGAAGTTTCGCAAAAGATGCCGCAGCGGTTATATCCTTGCGCGACCAGTCGCAAGCCGTTTCTGCACCCGCACAATGCGTGGGTTGCCGCCCTATCCTTCGGAGGCGGTGCTCTGGTCTGGATCGGCAGAGGGCGCGACGGCCGCCCGCAGCGCACCGTCAAGCCAAAGCCGACCGGTGTCGATCACCCCGACATACGCGTCGAACGCCGGTGCGAACGCTGGAACAGCGGATGCGATACGCGGCCCCTGCGCATACAGAATGGTCAGGATAGCGAAGATCCCGACCGCGATGCCAAAGCCCATGCGCGCACTTCGTGCCTCGCGGGCGCGCCGTTGCGCCGTGGCCACCGGGGAAGGGTCGTCGCCATGGTCAGGGCTGGATGCGATTGCGGAGTTGATCTCTTCGATGTCTGGCAGCAGAGAGCGGCGCGGCGCGGCGCGTCGGCCCCGCTCCGCATCTGAGATCGGCGACACCGGTGGCGTTTCCCGTGCAGGGCTCTCGGCGGGGTCGTCCGATCCACCCTGAGGCTGGGCCGACGGCATTGGTGGCGCTGGAATGTCCAGCTCCTGCTGGCTCTCCAGCGGGGCGCGATCTGTGGCCCGCGCGGCCCGCTCGCGCGCGGCTTCCTCGCGCAGGATCCGCATCGCCTCGGGGTCCGGAGGCCGGCGCGGGAGCATCTCCTCCGCCGCCGGCTCTTCTTCTTCGAGGGCCAGTTCGGGAGGCTGCTGAAACCAGGTATTGCCGCAACTGGAGCACTGCACATCGCGACCATCCTGCGGAATGACCGCTGGATCGACCGCGTATTGCGCGCCGCAATTCGGGCAAGTTAGTCTCATAACCCTCCGCCGCCTCTGTCCTGAGGCTGTTGGCATCATATCGGTGAGCGGTGGCGAGGTTCAAAGGAATTACGACAACAATTTGAGCGAACCCGAATTGTTGTTTCCATAAGGGGCACAATCGACACAGCGGGGCCCTTGGCCAGAGGCCACCCCTGCGGCGATCCGACTTGCAGCGCGGCGCGAAGTGCGGAAAATAATCCCATGCAGTGGGTGCGCTCTCTCATTTTCGTTGGCCAGATGTACGCGATGATGCCGATCCTCGCGCTCTACTTCACACCGCTCGCGGTCTTCGATCGCAGGTGGGCCTATCGCGGTGTCCGCACGTACTGCAGATGGGTGCGCTGGACAGCGCGCTGGATGGTCGGCCTGCACTCTGAGATCCGCGGCGACGTGCCGGAGGGCGAGGTGCTCGTCGCCTCCAAACACCAGAGTTTCTTTGACATTATCCTGCTCGTCTCGGTCCTGCCCCGTCCGAAGTTCATTATGAAGGCCTCGCTGCGCCGCGCGCCGATCCTGGGCTGGTACGCGAAGCGGATCGGCTGCGTCCCGGTCGACAGAGGTCGCCGTGCGGAAGCCATCGCCCAGATGAAAGCCCACGTCGCGTCCGGCGATGCGCCACCCGGACAGCTGATCATCTACCCGCAAGGAACCCGCGTCGCCCCGGGCGCGCACCGGCCCTACAAGGTGGGGGTCGGCGTCCTTTACGAACAACTCGGCCAAACTTGCGTTCCGGCCGCAACCAACGTCGGCGTGTTCTGGCCTCGTATCGGCATCCTGCGCAAACCGGGGCTCGCCGTTCTGCAGTTCCTCGAGCCGATCCCGGCGGGTCGCCCCGTGCCCGATGTCATGGCCGATCTCGAAACGCGTGTCGAAGCCGCATCGAACACACTCATGCGCGACGCAGGATTTGATACGGGCACCGACACCCCGCCCTGATCGCCTCTTCATCTTGGCTGAAATACCTCCGCCGGAGGCAAGCCGACGCGGGTCAGCCTGTCAGGCGCGTCCGGCAGACGCAGACAGTGTCACCGGGTCGATCCCGAGGGTGCCAAGCGCGCGCGTCCACTTCGATCCCGGATCATCGCCAAAAACCAACTCTGAGTTCGCCGCACATGTGAGCCAGGCATTGCGCGCGAGCTCCCCTTCCAGCTGTCCCGGCCCCCACCCGGCATATCCCAGGGCCATCAGGGTTTGTTCGGGCCCGACCCCCCGTGCGATGTCCTCCAGGATGTCGAGAGTCGCGGTCATTGCGAAGGTATCGTCCACCCGCAAGGTGGCATCGCCCTCCTTGTACTCGCCCGAATGCAACACGAACCCCCGACCGTGCTCGACCGGCCCGCCCATGTGCACCGGCACGGAGGCGACAGCCTCCGTTGGCGAGATCTCCAGTTGGGACAGCAGCTCCGAGAAGCTCAGATCCGTCACGACGTTGTTCACAACGAGGCCCATCGCGCCTTCGGAGGAGTGGGCACACAGGAAGATCACCGACCTGTCAAACCTCGGATCGGCCATGCCGGGCATGGCGATCAGCATCTGGCCCGTGAGGTCGATCTCAGGTGGATCGGGGCTGTCCTGCGTGCGCGGTGTCATGGGCAGAGGATGGGGTTCTCGCGCCGCAAGAACAAGCCCCTGTGCCCGGCCCCGCGCCCTGATGCCCCGGGACGAACGAGATCCAACGCTGCGAATCGTTTCACTGACAGCAACGATCCCCCGCGCCTGCCTGTTCGGCTCCGTATGGTAGGCGCCGGTGCATCGACGCGGGCCCGTGACCGGTGCAGACCGCTACGATTGGAACCACGCTGGAAGGGCAGGCGCAACATGCGACCCTTCCAAAGCCAAAGCCAAAGCCAAAGCCAAAGCCAAAGCCAAAGCCACAACCGAAACCCGCCTCGCGAAGATCCACGGCAATGTGAGCGCGCGGGCGTTTCATTTCCCAACAGCCTAGCGTAGCCAACTCGTATGCCCCGACACGCGTTCGTCCGCCTTGCCCGTTCCATCCTGCCCCTTGGCCTTGCCGCTGTGCTGGGCTTGGCCCCGCTGCGCGCCGCGGCCGAGCTGCCCGACACCGTTGTCCGTGCAGAGGTCTTGTCCGGCTGGATGACCGAGCGCGGCACCCGCATGACCGCGCTCCGCCTCATCCTCGCCCCGGGATGGAAGACCTATTGGCGGGCGCCCGGCGACGCCGGCATTCCCCCGCAGTTCGATTGGGGCGGCTCCGACAATCTCGCGGCGGTGCGCGTGCACTGGCCCGCTCCGGAGGTCTTCTACGACTACGGTATGCGCACAATCGGCTACGCCGACGAGGTCGTCTGGCCGATCGAGCTGCGCCCGACTTCGGATGGTGCGCCGATTCGCGTCTCCGCGGAGCTCGAGCTTGGCATCTGCGAGACGGTGTGCATCCCCGCGTCACTGCGCTTCACTGCCGAGCTGGACGGCCCCGGCCGGACGGACCCGCAGATCCGCGCCGCTCTCGCCGCGCGGCCGATGCCGGCCGAGCGTGCCGGGGTCACGCAGGTGTCCTGCAAGCTCGCGCCGATCTCCGACGGGTTGCGCCTCGATGCCACGATCACCATGCCCTCGACCGGGCGTGGCGAAGTCGCGCTGGTTGAGGCGGGCGACCCGTCCATCTGGGTCTCGGAGCCACAGGTCGCGCGCCAGGGGGAGACGCTGCGCGTCCGTGCCGATCTCGTGCCAGCGCCCGGAACGCCGCTCGTGGTGGAGCGGCAGGCCCTGCGCTTTACGGTGATCGGCGCGCGCCGGGCGGTCGATATTCAGGGCTGCCGATAGGCGGGCACCACGGGGATGCCGCGCGGTGGCGATTGCATGCCCGCATCTGAGGCGCCATATGGGCGGAACGCAGGCGGGAAAGGTCCGGACCCATGAAAAGCTATCTGGAGTTTGAGAAACCCCTCGCCGAGATTGAGGGCAAGGCAGAAGAGCTTCGCGCCATGGCGCGCGCCAACGACGAGATGGACGTCGAATCAGAGGCCGCCGCGCTCGATTCCAAGGCCGCTGCGCTGCTCATCGACCTCTACTCGAAGCTCACGCCCTGGCGCAAATGCCAGGTCGCACGCCATCCCGGCCGGCCCCATTGCAACGATTACATCGATGCTCTGCTGACGGAGTACACGCCGCTCGCAGGCGACCGTTGTTTCGCCGATGATCATGCGGTGCTTGGGGGGACGGCGCGGTTTCGCGACCGGCCCGTCATGGTGATCGGTCACGAAAAGGGCCATGACACCAGCAGCCGGATCGAGCGAAACTTCGGCATGGCGCGCCCGGAAGGCTATCGCAAGGCGATCCGGCTGATGGATCTCGCTGACAGGTTCGGGCTGCCGGTGATCACGCTGATCGACACGCCGGGCGCTTATCCCGGCAAGGGGGCCGAGGAGCGGGGCCAATCCGAGGCGATTGCGCGCTCTACTGCCAAGTGTCTTTCGATCGGGGTGCCGCTGGTCTCCGTGATTATCGGTGAGGGCGGATCGGGCGGTGCGGTTGCCTTTGCCACGGCAAACCGCTTGGCGATGCTTGAGCACTCGATCTATTCGGTGATCTCGCCGGAGGGGTGTGCCTCGATCCTGTGGAAGGACGCCGAGAAGATGCGGGAAGCCGCGGAAGCCCTACGCTTGACCGCGCAAGACCTGCACGAGCTGGGGGTTACGGACCGGATCGTGCCGGAGCCGATCGGCGGCGCCCACCGATACCGCGAGATCGTGATCGAGCATGTGGGCGATGCGATTGCCGCGATGCTGGGTGAGCTGGACGGCATGGAAAAAGCGGCGCTGCGCGATCACAGGCGCCAGAAGTACCTGCAGATGGGCGGACAGGGCCTCGCCGCCTAGGGTCCCGCGCGGGCTTGGGCTGGTGCGCTCGGACGGGCTGCGCGTTGCTGTCGCAAGGACGACATGGTGTGATTGCGGCGGCCGCTCTCCGGTGGCGAACGAGGTCCGGTATGCTGGCCTCATGGATATCAGCCGTGAGGAGAACGACCTATGGAACATTATGCCGGTTTGGATGTGTCACTCAAAGAGATTTCGGTCTGCGTAGTGGACGGGGATGGCACGACCGTCGCGCGCGGGGCTTGCCCTGCCGATCCCGAGGGTGTGGCGGGCTGGTTGCGCGTGCGGTCTCTGACACCGCGCCGGATCGTGCATGAAAGTGGAATGCTCTCGATCTGGCTGCAACGCGGACTCGCGGGGCTTGGTCTTCCAGCCACCTGCATCGATGCGCGCAAAGCGCACAAGGCCTTGTCGGCGCGGCTCAACAAGTCCGACGCCGCTGATGCTGAAGGACTGGCGCAACTTGCACGCACAGGCTGGTTCACGCCGGTTCACATCCGCAGCGAAGACGCGGATCGCCTGCGCAGCCTCGTGGGTGCGCGAGAACGGCTGATCCGTTTGCGCAGGGATCTGGAGGGGCACGTTCGAGGGGTCCTGAAGACCTTCGGTATTCGCATGACCGGAATTGGTCAGGGCCGCCAACGTCAAGGGTTCCGCGATCAACTGGCGGCGGCGGGCGAAACTGACCCGGTGTTGCACGTCATTGCCGATGGCTTCATCGCCACCCATGCAACGCTTTGCCAGGCCGCGGATGAGCTCGACAAGGCGGTGAAGAGAAAAGCCAAAGCTCATCCGGTGGCACGCCGTCTGATGACGATCCCCGGTGTTGGCCCGGTCAACGCGCTCAGCTTCATCGCGCTGGTCGATGATCCGAGCCGGTTCAGCCGGACGTCGGATATTGGCGCTTTTCTGGGGCTCACGCCAAAGCGGCACCAATCCGGTGAGGTGGACTGGTCCGGGCGCGTTTCAAAATGCGGGGATGGCGCGATGCGAGGCCTGTTGTTCGAGGCGGCGTCTTGCCTGCTCCGCCAAGTGAAACGGTTCTCGGCCCTGAAAAGCTGGGCGGTGCGCCTGGCCGGGCGGCGCGGGTTCCGGAAGGCAGCCGTCGCCACCGCGCGCAAGATCGCCGTCCTGATGCTGACGCTCTGGAAAAACGAAACCGACTATCAATGGACCAAGGAGGCCACTGCCTGATCTGAGTTTCCGCCGCTGGATAGGCGGGAAGCGAAGTCCCGACGGGACGGAGGTAGATCGATCTCGTAAAAACGGTTGGGACGCGGCACTTGCTGATGAACCCGCAAACGACATTGGAGACGACCCACCACCGAACACCATCATGAGGCGCACCGCGCGACCTCGTAGAGAACCATGACCCCGGACGGACAGATCGCAATCCCGCTTGACACAGCCGCAATCAGAGAACCGTTCTTGGCAATGGTTTCAGAGTCCTGCACAACTTATAGTTGAAGACCTGCATCTGCAGCGAAGGTCGGCTCTGAGCCTTATGCGGCCGGATCGAAATCGCGGCCTTCGCACGCGCAGCGAAACGATCACCCTATCAGACCGTCGGGGCACGCCGCGGCGCAGCCGCGAATGCTGCCGTTCGCTGTGAGCGCAGCAAGGTTCAGAAAGCCGGTACCCCGGTCGTTTAGAAAGCTGAACCTGCGCCTCTTGCCGTGTCCGTTGGCAGACTGGTCTTGCTAATGGTGCGATATCGTAGTATATAATACTATATTGCTGCTATTGGAGCCTACTATGACCCTTTCCCGCCGCAAGACGCTCGCACTCATCGGAGGCGGCACGATCGTCGCCGCAACCGCTGCCCTCGGCTACGACATCACTCGCCTGCCAACGACCGCGCACCTGCCGTGGGAGCGCGCCGGCAACTATGAAGACCCGCGGATGCGGGCCCTGAGCTGGGCGATCCTTGCCCCCAACCCGCACAATCGGCAGCCTTGGATGGTGGACCTTTCAGGGCCGGATACGGTGACGCTCCACGTCGACCCGACCCGACTTCTGCCCCACACGGATCCATTCAGCCGCCAGATCACGATTGGCCTTGGCTGTTTCCTCGAGGTCCTGCGGATCGCGGCGCTGCAAGACGGGCTGGCGGTCGATACCAAACTCTTTCCAGAAGGCTCCGATCCTGACGCTCTCGATAGGCGTCCGGTTGCCGTCTGCAGGTTCCGTCCGAGCGACACCGGGCCCGACCCGCTCTTTGCGCAAGTTCCGCACCGACGCTCTCTCAAGGAGCCATTCGATACGACCCGCCCGCTGCAAGCAGCGGAACTGCAGATCCTCGAGGCGGCTGCGACCCAAGGCACAATGGTCGGAACGACCATCTCGGAGGCCGATATCACGGAACTGCGCGCATTGAGCCGTGAGGCGCTTCGGATCGAGATCGAAACTCCCCGCACCTACCAGGAGAGCGTTGATCTGTTCCGCATCGGGCGACGAGAAGTCGATACCAACCCGGACGGCATCGACTTCACGGGGCCTGTATTCGAAGGTCTGGCACGCGTTGGACTTTTCACGAGGGATATCGCGTTGGATACCGGCTCGACCGCCTATCAACAGGGCCTCGCCGCCGTTTACGCCAACACGGACACCGCCATGGGCTATGTCTGGCAGGTGACCGAGGGCAACACCCGCAAGGACCAGATTTCCGCGGGACGTGACTGGGTACGGATCAATCTCGCCGCCACCGCGCTTGGGATCGGGACGCAACCGCTGAGCCAGGCGCTTCAGGAGTACCCGGAAATGGACGCGCTTCACCGTGACATCCATCGAAGGCTGGCGCCCAACGGCGGGACCGTGCAAATGTGGGCACGCCTTGGCTACGGACCTGATGTCGGACCCGCACCCCGATGGCCGCTGGAGGAAAAGATTGCCTGATCGCCACGACCCGCGCCTCTATTTCGAGTTCTTCAACGAGATCGGTATCATTGAGCAGTTGAGCCGCACCTTGTTCGAGAGCCGCCTGCCACGCGGCGTTCTCGTTTCGCACTTCTCGATCCTCAACCACCTGATCCGTGTCGCAGACGGGCGCACTCCGCTGGAACTGGCGCGCGCTCTTCAGGTGCCGAAGACCACGATGAGCCATTCACTGGGGCTCCTGACCAAACGGGGCTGGGTGGAAATGCGGCCGAACCCTTCTGACGCGCGATCGAAGTGCGTGTGGATCACCCAGTCCGGACGCGAGTTCCGGGAGGAAGCGATAGATCTCCTGATCCCTGACATGGAGGATCTTGCCCGGTTCATCCCGGCCGACCGGATCGTGTCGCTTCTTCCCGGACTGCGCGAAATTCGCGAGGTACTGGACGCCGCTCGGGCGGAACCGGACCTTCGCGCTCAGGAGGCTGCGGATATCGCGGCGGCACGCGCCGGCGCTACTGCCTAAAAGGCCGATTCAGGACTGTCTGATGGACGTCATTGCCTTGCCAGCAGTGGGATTGCACGCCTGATATGAGCGAAGAGAAGCCATGCTTCAGCGCTGGTGATAGCTTTCTCCCAATCCTTCGCCATTCGACGACAACGGCCAAGCGAGCGTGCGTTCGACGACCTAGCGACGCGGGTTGCCCCAGAAGCATTGGGCAAGATAGGCGCGTTGGACGATCTGCAACGTCCATCGGCCAAACTCCTCTATCGCCGCTTGCAGCCTATGTCCGGCATAGCCGTCAGCAGCGAAGAGATGCGGTTTATCTCGTCGCGCAGGCCGTTGCTGCACCAGCCGTAGAAATAGCCTCGCACCGTCGGCACCGGCGGAAAATCATTCGTAAGCATGCGCTAACGGCATCCTGTCGTCGCGATGTAGAGGATCGCCTCGAACACGACGCGCAGGTCGCTTGTTCGAGGTCGGTCGATCCGGCCACCACCCGGCAGGAGCGGCGCGATCAACGCCTGTTCTGCAACGCTCGGGTCGCTGGCGTATTTATGCCCACTCCGCTCACATCGGTGGCAGGTGAATTCGGTCCACGAGATCGTGCCCTCGGTTCGGCCCTGCAACCAAACGTTTCACAACCTTCTGAATTCACCCAATCAGTTCTGGATCAGCTTCTGAATGAACGTTTGAGTTCAGGGTGCTCGCTGAGCGCGTTGCCGCAGTCACTTCACCGAGTACAAACGGTTGTCTGGGGCGCTCATCGGTGTACGTCGGTACGACGACTTCTGATGCAGACGAATACCGACAGCGGACGTTCGCTCAATGTGGATGCCCGATCGAAGACAAGGGAACGGGCTGCCTCGCAGCCGTTCGATCCTCGGACGCGGACTTTCGAGGGCCTCTGCCGGGACGATAGCCCAGAGCCCCAAACGGCCAAGAGGCCCTGCACACCGAAAGATCGCTTTGCGGCCGGCAGTGAGCTTGTCGCAATGCGACCCAGGCCTCACGAAAGCTCCCAATGGCCTATTCCAGAATTGCGAGGCTCAATCGCGCAGCAGCTGTCACGCCGTCTATCACGCTCATTTCCAGGTGCGCCTCCATGGCGTCCTTGATCGAGACAGCGCCCGAGCATCCTAGGATCAGATTTCGCGTTTCAACTGGCAGAGTACTGACTGAAGCGAGAAAGCCCTCCAGTGCTGTTTGTGGATCGTCTTCCAGGGTCAAAACCGGGACATTGGCCGCCACGACGACTTCTATCAGGGCCGAATGCCCCTGAGACGCAATGTTGGCCTTTATCACCGGAATGGCGGCTTGGACTGTGGTTACAACCGCCGTCGGACCGGACAGCAACGAAGCGTAGGTATAGCTCGCCTGACCGATCCCGATAACGGGGCAAGCAGCCAGTTCTCGAGCCTCGGCCAGACCCGTGTCGTCAAAGCAGGCGATGATGATGACGCCCGCGCCGCTATCTGATGCTTGCTTGACAAGCTTCAGTAGCGGCCGCACGGCCGCTGCGCCGTCTTCAGGGCCTTCGATCGAGGCCGGACCCGCTTGCGATGTCCATCCCTCGAACTGAAGGCCGGGCGCGGCGCGTTTCGCAGCAGCCAGCGCACTTTGCGTCATCGCATGCGTGCTGTTCGGGTTGATCAGAACAACGGTCACGAAGTTACACCAAACCCTTGCCCGCGTCGGAACTCTTGTCTTTCCGCCGGGACAGAAGCCAGACAGCCAGAAAGAAGACCCCGATGATACAGAACGAGAATATCGTCGTGAGCGTCCCAAGTGCGAATATCACAGGTGTCGTGACGTTCGTTGTCATACCGAAAATCTCGAGGGGAAGCGTATTGTAGCTTCCCGCCGTCAGGAGCGTGCGCGCGAATTCGTCGTAGCTGAGGGTGAAGCCAAACAGCGCGACTCCGAGGAGAGACGGCGCAATGATCGGAAGGACGACATGCGCAAAGGTTTGCCACGCGGTCGCGCCCTGATCTCGTGCGGCTTCTTCATAGCTTTTGTCAAAGCGATTGAAGACAGCGAACATGATCAGAAGGCCGAACGGAAGCGTCCACGTCAATTGGCTGCCAAAACCGGAACTGGCCCAATGCACCGGCAGGCCGAGCTGGTTGAAGATCAGGCCGATACCCAGCGAGATCAGGATCGACGGAATGACCAGCGACGCGATAGCCAGGTAGAACAGCACCGTCGCGCCCTTGAACCGCTTGCGAAACGCCAATCCACCCAACACCGAGACGACGACCGTTGTCACCATGACCATCAGGCCCAAGGCGAACGACCGGCGGAAACTGCCCCAGATGTCGCCGACAGCCTGTTCCTCGAACAGGTCCTTGAACCAGTGCAGCGACACCCCGTTCATCGGGAAGGTTAGCCCCCCCTGCGGGCCCTGGAAGCTGAGGATGCCAATGGTCAGGATTGGCCCATAGAGAAACAGAACGAAGAGAGCGAAGAAGGCGGCAAGGACGTAAAAGCTGCGGCTGCGGCGTTCCATGGCTCATAGCTCCTTTCGGATATCGACGAGGCGCAGCAGAAGCGCGATCACGATCAATACCGTACAAAGCAGGATTACGGCGGTTGCGGAAGCGGACGGGTATTGCAGCAGGCTGATGTCGTTCGAGATGAGCCGGCCCACATTGGCACGTTGCGACCCCGACATGAAGCGCACGGTGATGAAGTCGCCCATGACCAGCGTGGTCACGAAGATGGTGCCGATCATGATGCCCGGCTTGCAGAGCGGAATGATGACGTGGCGCAGGGTCTGCCAGCCGGAGGCGCCGCCATCGCGCGCGGCTTCGATCAACGACCGGTCGATCCGCATCATCGAATTGAAGATCGGCACCACCATGAACAGTGTGTAGAGGTGGATGAAGGCGAGGATGACGCTGAAATCGCTGAACAGCAACCATTCCAGCGGCTCGTCGATGACGCCCCAGCTGATCAGGGTTGAATTGGCCAGACCGTTGCGTCCCAAAAAGGGAATCCAGCTGATCATGCGAATGATATTGGAGGTCCAGAACGGGATCGTACACAGCAAGAATAGCGCGATCTGCCACTTCAGGCTACGCACTTCGAAGGCGAGAAAATAGGCCACCGTGAACCCGATCACGAGGGTGAAGGCCCAGGTGATCGCCGCGTATTTGAACGTGTTGAAGAAGACAGTGTACGTGACAGGCGAGCCGAACAGGAACTGGTAATTGTCGAACTGGAACGCCGGGTAGATCGAGTATTCGGTGGCGCCCCAGAAGCTGACGATAGCGATCATGATGATCGGCGCGACAAGGAACCCGACCAAGACCAGCGCCATCGGGGCGGCCTGCAACCATGCCGTGATCTGTCTGGTCATTGGGCTTCCGGTCTGGAGAATGGTCGCGCAAGGGCCATAGCCCCTGCGCAATTGTCTTAGGCGGCGATGAACTCGTTCCACTTGCGAACCATATACTGGTTCTCGTCCATCACGGAATTCCAGCAGGCTACGGCCCCCATGCGATCGTAGAACGATCCGCCGTCGCGCAACTCGCCGGCGCCGGCCAGCTTGTCGCCAAACGGCGAAGTGATGTCGCCGGTGCTTTCCTTGCCTTCGAACCAGTATCCCCACTCGTTCTCGGACATGAAATCCTTGGACGTTTCGGGCACGGCCGAGTAATACCCCTGCCGCATCAGGAAGCCGCCGACCCAACCGGACATATACCAGTTGATGTATTCATAGGCCGCATCCAACTCCATGCCCGACAGGCTGGCCGAAAGACCGATGCCGCCACCCCAGCTGCGATAGCCTTCTTTCAGCGGCTGGTAGACGCAGGGAATGTCGCGCGAGCGCACAGCGGTGATCGCGGGTGACCACATCGACTGGATCACCACCTCGCCCGAGGCCATCAGGTTGACGCTTTCGTCGAAGGTCTTCCAGAAGGCGCGGAACTGGCCGTTCTTCTTGGCCTCGGTGAAGATCGCGATGGTCTTGTCGATCTCGTCGCGGGTCATGTTGCCCTTGTCGCCGTACTGGATTTCGCCCATGGCCTCGCAGACCATGGCCATATCCATGATCCCGATGGACGAGATATCCAGGATCGATGCCTTGCCCTTGAATTCGGGGTTGAGGAGTTCGGTCCAGCTCTCGATGGGGCGGCCGATCAGGTCGGGGCGGATGCCTAGCGTGTCGGCGTTGTAGATGGTCGGGATAAGGGTCATCCAACCGGACTCGTTATCGACGAACGCGGTGCCGTCCGGGCCTTCCACGAAGCCGACGGTGTGCGGCGCGGTGCCTTGGGCGATGGTGCTTTCGGGGGTCAGCTTGCCGTCCCGGAAAATCCCGACGATCTTGTCGTAGTTGGCGATCTTGCTGGCGTCCATCGCCTGCAGATTGCCTGTCGGCCAGACCTTCTTCGCGACGAAATACTCGATGTCGGCGATGTCGAAGCTGTCGGGCTGCGTCGCCGCGCGCTGGGTCACACTGTCGGTATCAAGCGCCGTCATCTCCAGCGTGATGCCAAGGTCCTCCTTCACCTTCGTGGCGACCTCGTTCAGGTTCGATACGCCGGTGCCGAACTGGCGCAGGGTGATGTCCTTGCCTTCCTGTCCCCAAACCATCGGCGCAGGCAACGCGGACGCGGCGAGTGCGGCGCCCCCGGTCTTTAACATCGACCGGCGGCTATAGCGGATTTTAGATATTGTTGTCATTGGGTTATCCTCTTCTGTGGTGCGTATCAGGTTGACCGAGTTTCAGGTGGCGACGATTTGAGCGACCTCGTCGTCCCAATGAAGCCCAATGACCTCGCCGAGCTCCTTGGGGGTCTGGAAATACGTGGCGTCCGGCACGATCGCGGTGACTTCCTGCCCACCGGCGACCTCGGCCGTCAGCGCGACATGGGTGCCCTGGTATTCGACCCCGATGACCCGCCCGTCGATGCGCCCGTCGCCAGAGGCGGTGACGGTCATTTCATCAGAGCGCAGCGCGATGTGACCCTGGGGCAGGTCCAGCACGTTGTGCCCACCCATGAAGCGGGCGACGAACGCGGTGCGTGGGGCGTTGAAGACCTCGCGCGCGGTGCCCGCCTGCTCGATTTTCGCGTTGTTCATGACGATGATCTCGTCTGCGAGCGCAAGCGCCTCGTCCTGCCCGTGCGTGACGTGGATGAAGCTGATCTCCAACTCACGTTGAAGCCGCTTGAGCTCGGCCCGCATCCGGATGCGGAGAAACGGGTCAAGCGCGGAGAGAGGCTCATCCAGCAGCAGCACCTCTGGACGCGTAATCAATGCCCGGGCCAGAGCCACACGCTGCTGCTGCCCGCCCGACAGTTGATCCGGCTTGCGGTCGGCAAGCGCCGTCATCTCGACAAGTTCGAGCATTTCGTTCGCGCGCTTGTCGCGTTCGGGCTTGTCCGTCCCGGCCATGCGCAGGCTGAACGCTACGTTGTCGCGAACGCTCAAATGCGGAAAGAGCGCGTAGCTCTGGAACATCATCGCCGTGCCCCGCTTGGCGGGCGGCAGATGCGATACGTCACGCCCGGCAAGGACGATGGACCCGTCCGAGACGTCTTCGTGCCCCGCGATCATGCGGAGCGTCGACGACTTGCCACATCCGGAGGGACCAAGGAGGCAAGCGTAGACACCGGATTTGAAGTGGTGCGCAATGGCGTCGACGGCGACCGTGTCACCATAGCGTTTGGTGAGCGCAATCAGTTCAAGGTCACTGTTTGACGTCATAGTCAGCCCCGGCAGCAAGCCCCGCCAACAGGGGGCAGAACCTCGTCGTGATCCAACGGTTTGCGCCGTTGCGAGGCCGCCAGACGCCAAAAGCCCGAAATTTGGTCCTGGCAGGCTCCAACAACCTCATTTTTGCGCACAATATTGTATACAGGTTAGCTATTCTTTGAATGCAAACGCCTTGCCTCTTGCATCAGATTCGCGATCAGACATTGTTTGGCCCGGGGGTACGTCATGAGTCGCACAGCCGCGCCCAAGGACTTCATTCGGCCAACACTCAGTGGCCCCGGCGCAGAGCTGGTCGCTTCTCTCAGCCTCGCCATACATGAACACCGGCTTCTTCCGGGCACCAAACTCGGCGAGGACGCGCTAAGCGATATCTACAAGGTATCGCGAACCGTAGTCCGAACGGCGCTTCAGGCGCTTTCGCATTCCGAGCTTGTCGAGCTAAAGCGGAACCGCGGCGCGTTTGTTTCGCGTCCGACGGTGCGTGAAGCCCGCGAGGTATTCGAAGCGCGCGCCCTTCTCGAGCCGCGCACGGCGCGATCGGCAGCCGAGCGCATGACGGATCAAGCCTTGGCCCGGCTTGAAACGCATATCGAAGCTGAACACGACGCAATCGCGGCTGGGGAGTATGGAAGAGCTCTTCGCCTGTCTGGGCATTTCCACATCGAGATTTCCCATATCGCCGATCAATCGACTATTGCCGGCTTCATCGAACGTCTCGTGGCGCGATCGTCGCTGATTATCGCAATCTATTGGAAGCGGCAGAGCGCCTTGTGCGAGAAGCACGCCCATCATGCGCTTGTGGATGCGTTTCGCCGTCGTGACGGCGCTGATGCGGAAGACCTCATGAAGAGCCACTTGCTGGATATACTTACTGCGCTCGATCTGAGGGACGTGCCCGCAAGCGCCGTTGATCTGAAAGAAATCTTGAAGCCGTGAAATCATGCCGCCCAAGCGGCGCGCCGAAATTCGGCGTTTCGGTCGCCGATGCCTGCTCCATCGGCAACCCTTTCGATCGACCGGGTCGCAGCGAATGACCACAATGGCGAACGCTCGATTTCTGTTCCAACTCGATGAGCGCTACCGGCGTCGAAGTGCTCCGCTGGGAAAACTTGCGCAACGACAGACAATGCGGAGACGAAGGCGATAGACGCCCCTGATCCCGTCAAAAGGTGCCTCAGGATCGCCTGCATCGGAGCCTCTGCCACGTCAGTCAGGAAAACTCCTGTTTCACAAGTCGCACAAACCGGAACGACGAGGCGCTTGGCCCTGTATCGGTCCGGGGCCGCACCCAACACGAGCTGCATCGGCGCGTAGATCCAAGGCAACACGCTGGAAATTGTACCGAACGACGCGTTGGACAGGCCAAAGTCAGTTGCGATGGCGTCGATAGACAGGCTCGGCAGGATACGGGCGACAAACTCGAACAGGAAGAACCCGGCGAAGAGGATGAACGCAGTGATCCTAAGCCCTGCGCCCCTTGGATCACCGCGCGTTAGAAACGCATATTGCCCGTGACGTTGCCATCTTCGATCTCGCATTGACCGGCGGTGCGGATGTCCGGGCCGGTCCAGTCGACGACCCAGTAGGCCTTTGCTGCACCGTCGTGCACCGACGCGGGCCAGACGGAAATCGCAGCGTTGGGAAGGTTTGCGAATTCCGCATCCTCGTACAGATGCTCATGACACGCGATGAGAGCATCGGTCGTCATACAGTCGAAGGCCATGGCGGGCACTGCTGTCAGTGCCCCAAAACCGTCCAACTTAAAGGCCCCGGTCATGTTACACATCTTTTTCTGTCCTAGTCACCAAATCCCTCGAGCCCGCTTGTATCGATACCAGACAGGACCAAGCGCGCATCGACGCCGTCCGCTCCGTGGTAGCGCCCTACGCCACTGGCAACTACAGACCCGATCGCGCCTGCAAGCGCTTCGTTCTGCCGCTCGTCATCCCGGCACTGTACGAAACCGTAATTCCAACCGGTCGCATAGTCGCCATCCGCCGCATAGGCCGCCGTGTCTTGTACCCTCTGAGAGAATGTGTCGCCGCCCGCTCGCTTCCCGCTGGGGCAGCCATCATGATAACCAGCGGTGTAGGCGGTGGAATAGCCGTGCGCTCGCAGGGTCTCTTCGCTCGATTGCTTTGAGACGCATGCAGTGAGCAAAAGAAGTCCGGTGCAAACTGAGCCACCCCCCGAAAATCGGACAGTGACGTAAGCTATGATCTGACCTCTGCTGGTCTCCAAGAACGAGGAGGTCAGAACGTGTCGAACTGCAGGAACCATGACGCTGGCTTCAAGGTTCGGGTGGCGCTGGAAGCCGTGAAGGGCGAGCGCACCGCGTTTGAGCTGGCCGCGGAATACGGCGTGCATCCGACGATGATCCACCAGTGGAAGAAGGCGCTGCTCGAGGGGGCATCGGACAACGTCGAATGCGGCGGGAAGAAGAAGGCTGAGGTCGACGAGGAGACGGTGCGGTCGCTGCACACCAAAACCGGAGAGCTGGCCGTCGCCAACGATTTTTTGTCACGAAAGCTCAAGCCCTGTACCGGCAAGTGAGGCGGAAGATGATCGAACGCTCCCACCCCACGCTGTCGATCGGGGCGCAATGCTGCCTGCTGTCGATCTCGCGGTCGTCGTTCTACTACGCGCCGCAGAGTGAGACCGAGGTGAACCTGGCGCTGATGCAACTGATCGACCGGCCATTCCTGGAAACCCCGTTCTACGGCGTCCAGCAAATGGCCTGGCACCTGCGGAACGAAGGGGACCCGGTAAATGTGAAACGCATCCGGCGGCTGATGCGACTCATGCGCCTGACGCCGATCTACCAGAAGCCCAACACCAGCAAGCCCGCGAAGGGGCACAAGACCTGCCCCTACCTGCTGGGTGGGCGGCGGGTCGATCGGCCCAACCAGGTCTGGTGCGCCGACATCACCTATCTGCCGATGCGGCGGGGCTTCCTCTACCTGGCCGCAGTCATGGACTGGTTCACCCGCAAGGTCCTGGCCTGGGCCTCTCGAACACGCTGGAGGCGGACTTCTGCGTTGAGGCCCTGAACGAGGCGGTCCACAGCTTTGGCCCGCCCGAGATCATGAATACCGATCAGGGCTCGCAGTCTACGTCCTTCGCCTGGACTGACCGACTGAAACGGATCGGCACCCGGATCTCGATGGACGGCAAGGGCCGGTGTCTCGACAACATCTTCATCGAACGCCTCTGGCGGTCCTTGAAGTATGAGGGCGTCCACCGGCACGCTTGGGAGACCGGTTCGCAGGCCAGGGCCGGGGTGGGCCGGTGGATCACCTTCTACAACCACCAGCGGCCCCACGCCGCCCATGCCAGACAGCCGCCCGCCGTGGTCTACTTCAACCAGATCGAAACCGACCGGCAAAGGCAGAGAGCAGCCTAAATCACCCCGGAAACTGTCCAAGGGATGGGGAGTAGCTCAACCTTCAGGTGACATGGTGTGATTGCGGCGGCCGCTCTCCGGTGGCGAACGAGGTCCGGTATGCTGGCCTCATGGATATCAGCCGTGAGGAGAACGACCTATGGAACATTATGCCGGTTTGGATGTGTCACTCAAAGAGATTTCGGTCTGCGTAGTGGACGGGGATGGCACGACCGTCGCGCGCGGGGCTTGCCCTGCCGATCCCGAGGGTGTGGCGGGCTGGTTGCGCGTGCGGTCTCTGACACCGCGCCGGATCGTGCATGAAAGTGGAATGCTCTCGATCTGGCTGCAACGCGGACTCGCGGGGCTTGGTCTTCCAGCCACCTGCATCGATGCGCGCAAAGCGCACAAGGCCTTGTCGGCGCGGCTCAACAAGTCCGACGCCGCTGATGCTGAAGGACTGGCGCAACTTGCACGCACAGGCTGGTTCACGCCGGTTCACATCCGCAGCGAAGACGCGGATCGCCTGCGCAGCCTCGTGGGTGCGCGAGAACGGCTGATCCGTTTGCGCAGGGATCTGGAGGGGCACGTTCGAGGGGTCCTGAAGACCTTCGGTATTCGCATGACCGGAATTGGTCAGGGCCGCCAACGTCAAGGGTTCCGCGATCAACTGGCGGCGGCGGGCGAAACTGACCCGGTGTTGCACGTCATTGCCGATGGCTTCATCGCCACCCATGCAACGCTTTGCCAGGCCGCGGATGAGCTCGACAAGGCGGTGAAGAGAAAAGCCAAAGCTCATCCGGTGGCACGCCGTCTGATGACGATCCCCGGTGTTGGCCCGGTCAACGCGCTCAGCTTCATCGCGCTGGTCGATGATCCGAGCCGGTTCAGCCGGACGTCGGATATTGGCGCTTTTCTGGGGCTCACGCCAAAGCGGCACCAATCCGGTGAGGTGGACTGGTCCGGGCGCGTTTCAAAATGCGGGGATGGCGCGATGCGAGGCCTGTTGTTCGAGGCGGCGTCTTGCCTGCTCCGCCAAGTGAAACGGTTCTCGGCCCTGAAAAGCTGGGCGGTGCGCCTGGCCGGGCGGCGCGGGTTCCGGAAGGCAGCCGTCGCCACCGCGCGCAAGATCGCCGTCCTGATGCTGACGCTCTGGAAAAACGAAACCGACTATCAATGGACCAAGGAGGCCACTGCCTGATCTGAGTTTCCGCCGCTGGATAGGCGGGAAGCGAAGTCCCGACGGGACGGAGGTAGATCGATCTCGTAAAAACGGTTGGGACGCGGCACTTGCTGATGAACCCGCAAACGACATTGGAGACGACCCACCACCGAACACCATCATGAGGCGCACCGCGCGACCTCGTAGAGAACCATGACCCCGGACGGACAGATCGCAATCCCGCTTGACACAGCCGCAATCAGAGAACCGTTTATGCCCTACGAAAGCGAACCGCTTGAGGCGCCAGCGAACACGTCCAGCGCGTCGAGCAGTTCGAGGGCGACGTCCGCCGCGGTTCGGGCGTCCTGTCCGGTGATCAGCCGTCCTTCCTCGATCACAACGGGCGGCTCCCCCGGGGCGCTGTTGAACACCTGGGCCCCCCGCTGGCGCAGGCTGTCTTCGAGGTCGTAGGGCGGTTCTGCTTGTCCCGTGGAGTAGGCAGGCAGGCAGGTCAGCCGTGCTCCGGCGACAATCGTCTCGTCTTCGTCCGACCGGGCGCCGAGGAGGGCGGCCGCGCCCGCGCCGATGGTGGCCACGACGGCCCCCTTGGCCCAAAGCGCTCCGACCAGCGCGGCGACGGCCTCTGTCTGCTGCAAGTCCCACAGGGCGCCGGTGCCATCGACGACGAGTAGCGCCTGCCAGTCCTCGGCGGCAACTTGCGCGACCGGACGGGATTGGGCGAGTCCAAGGACCGCGCTCTCATCCCCAAGGAACATGTTCACCGCACCCGCGCGTTCGCCGGCATCGGTTTCGCCAAGGGTCGCCGTGGAAGGATCGCCGGGCGGTTTGCCCCCGAGGATCGACGCGAAGCCGATCTCAACCCCGGCCTCATGCAGGCGCCAATAGGGCACCGCGAGGCTCATCCAGTCGAACCCGGTTTCTGGCCCGCCCGCGCCGGCCTTGCCGGTGGACGTCGTGAGGATCAGGACGCGGTAGGGCATTGGCTCTCCTCCGTAGGGTCACACACATAACGCCGTCGTTTGTGTCGCGCCAGCTGTCGCGAAGACCCCTTTCGCCCGCCCCGGCAATTGATAGGATTTGCGTGGTTCGTCGCTGCGGGCGGCGGACACTGCTGGAGTAAGCCCATGATACAAACGCCTTACCTGCTGTTTCTCGGCGATGCACCCGATCCCCTTGCGGCCAAGGTCGCACAGGGGATTCGTGACTGGAGGCCGGACTATGCCATTGGCCAATACCGGATGGAGGGCTGTCAGGCCGATCTCGGCCTGACCGACATGGGGCTGACCGAAGCCTATGAGGCCGGGGCGCGGACGCTCGTCATCGGGGTGGCCAACCGGGGCGGGACAATCTCGCCGGCATGGCGTCATGTTCTGGCCGAGGCGCTGCTGGCGGGGTTCGATCTTGCCTCCGGGCTGCACAACCTGCTGACCGACGAGCCGGAGCTCGTGGAGATCGCGAAGGCCGAGGGGCGTGCGCTGCATGACGTGCGTATTCCTCCGCAGACGTACCCCATTGCCAACGGGCAAAAAAGAGCCGGGCTGCGGTGCCTCGCCGTTGGAACGGATTGCTCGATCGGCAAGATGTACACCGCGCTCGCCATGGACAGGGAGATGGCCGCGCGCGGCATGAAGGCCACCTTCCGGGCCACCGGGCAGACCGGGATCCTGATCACTGGCGATGGCGTCCCGCTCGATGCCGTGGTGGCGGATTTCATGGCGGGTGCGATCGAGTGGCTGACGCCGCCGAACGATCCCGATCACTGGGACCTGATCGAGGGGCAGGGCTCGCTCTTCCACGCGTCCTATTCCGGGGTCACGCTGGCGCTGATCCATGGCGGCCAGCCCGATGCGCTGATCCTGTGTCATGAGCCGACGCGCACGCACATGCGGGGCTTGCCGGATTATGCGCTGCCGTCGCTCGAGCAGCTGCGCGACCTCGCGTTGATCCATGCGCGGTTGGTGAACTCGAACGCGCAGGTCGTGGGGGTGTCCGTCAACACGGCGGCGCTGGGGGATGCGGAGGCGCTTGCCTACCTCGCGGAGGTCGAGGCGCGGATCGGTCTGCCGACCTGCGATCCCTTCCGACAGGGGGCGGGCCGGCTTGTGGATGCCCTGGCCGCCTTTGCCTGACGCGGCGCCGGGGGCGGCGTGGCGCCAAGGTATTTGGACCAAGATGAAATGCGGGGTTGGATGATGGACGTGCGTGTATCCCAGGATGTGTATCGCCTCGCGCAGGCGTTCACGATCTCCCGGGGGAGCCGGACCGAGGCGCGTGTGCTGACTGTGCGGGTTGCGGACGGCGGTGCTTCGGGCTGGGGGGAGTGCGTGCCCTACGCGCGGTATGGCGAAACGCTGGAGAGCGTGGCGGCCGAGATTGCCGGGGTGGCGACGGAGGGGCTGACCCGGGAGGGCTTGCAGGAGGCGCTGCCCGCGGGGGCGGCGCGCAACGCGTTGGATTGTGCGTTATGGCATCTCGAGGCGGTGCGGGCGGGCCGTCGGGTCTGGGAGCTGGCCGGGTTGCGTCCGCCGGGGCCGGAAGTGACGGCCTACACGCTGTCGCTCGATACGCCTGCGGCGATGCGCGCTGCGGCGCAAGCGCAGGCGCACCGGCCGCTTCTGAAGATCAAGCTGGGAACGCCCGATGACATGCCACGGCTCGAAGCGGTGCGCGCGGGCGCACCCGATGCGCGGATCGTGGTGGACGCCAACGAGGGCTGGTCGGCGGAGATCTACGCCGATCTGGCGCCGCATCTTGCGCGGCTCGGGGTTGCGCTCGTCGAGCAGCCGGTGCCTGCGGGCGAGGACGAGGCGCTGCGCGGACTTGCGCGCCCGGTGCCGCTTTGCGCGGATGAAAGCGTCCATGACCGGGCGACGCTGGGTCGGCTCGAAGGCCTCTATGACATGGTGAACATCAAGCTCGACAAGACCGGTGGGCTCACGGAGGGCCTGGCCCTGCGGGCGGAGGCGGAGCGCAGGGGTTTCGGGATCATGGTCGGGTGCATGGTGGGATCATCGCTTGCCATGGCGCCTGCCGTATTGCTGGCACAGGGCGCGGCCGTGGTGGACCTTGACGGCCCCCTCTTGCTGGCCGAAGACCGGGCGGTGCCGCTTCTCTACGACGCGGCCGGGGTGCATCCGCCCGCGTCGGAGCTTTGGGGATAGGAGAGTGCGATGAGCCGGATCGTTTATGTCAACGGAACGTATGTGCCCGAAGAAGAGGCGAAGGTTTCGGTGTTCGACCGTGGCTTTCTCTTTGCCGACGCGGTCTACGAGGTGACGAGCGTGATCGACGGCAAGCTCGTGGATTTTGCGGGCCATGCGAAGCGGCTGTGGCGGTCGCTCGGTGAGCTCGACATGGAAGCGCCCGTGACGGAGGACGAGCTTCTCGAGATCCACCGGGAGCTTCTGGCACGCAACAACCTCGAAAACGGGCTCGTTTACCTACAGGTCACGCGGGGCGCGGCGGACCGGGACTTCGTCTTTCCCGACGGGGCCGCGCCGACGCTCGTGCTCTTCACGCAGGCGAAGGACGTGGTGGAGTCTGCCGCGGCCAAGACGGGTATGCGCGTCATCTCCATCCCGGACCGGCGGTGGGGGCGGCGCGATATCAAGACGGTGCAGCTGCTCTACCCGTCGATGGGCAAGATGATGGCCAAGAAGGTCGGGGCCGACGATGCGTGGATGGTCGAGGACGGCGCCGTTACGGAGGGCACGTCCAACAACGCCTATATCGTAATGGGCGGCAAGATCATCACGCGTCACCTTGGCGAAGAGATCCTGCACGGGATCACGCGCGCCGCAGTACTCGCCTTCGCGCGCGAGGCGCAGATGAAGGTCGAAGAGCGGCCCTTTACCCTGGAAGAAGCGCAAGGAGCCGACGAAGCCTTCATCACCTCTGCCTCGTCCTTCGTGACGCCGGTGATCGAGATCGACGGTGTGGCGATCGGTGATGGGGCGCCCGGCCCCGTGGCCAAGCGCTTGCGCGAGATTTACCTCGAGGAGAGCCTGAAGACCGCTGTCTAGGACAGGGCGCTCGGGCTCGGGTCGGGCTGGTAGCGGGCGTTCGGGCCAGCGGCTGGCGCGGTTAGTAGCCGAGGGCGATCCCATCCTTGCGGGGGTCTGACGCGCCGGCCAGCAAGCCCTCGGCCAGATCCATGCGAATCGCCTGAGCGCCCCCGATCGGGCTTGGCGCTTCCGCGACGGGCTGCCCGAGTGCGGCGAGGGCGTCCGACACCGGGCGGGCATAGCCACGTTCGATGAAGAGCTGTCCCTTGGCGATGTCGGCAAAGGCGCGGGGCGCGTCGAGGGCGTCCTGCAGCTCCATGCCATAGGTTGCCAGATTGGTGATGAGCCGCGCGTGACCCGTGGCCTGATAGGGGCCGCCCATGACGCAGAATGGCATCGACACCTGGCCCTCGCGGCGCACCATCGCCGGCAGGATCGTGTGCATCGGACGCTTGCCTGGCCCGTACTCGTTTGCGTGGCCGGGGGTCAGATTGAACCCGAAGCCGCGATTATGCAGCAAGATCCCGTAGTCGGGGCTCGCGATCCCGGAGCCGAAATCGTCGAAGATCGAGTAGATCAGAGAGACCACCATGCGGTCCTTGTCGACGACGGTCAGACAGACGGTGTGCTTGTGCACGTCTTCCGTCATCGGGGCGATGTCCGTGATGGCGCGGGCCGGATCGATCAGGGCGGCGAGATCCGCGGCCAAACCGTGCTTTTGCAGGCGGTCGGGGTCGGGCATGTGATCTATGTCGGCGATGAAGCGGTTGCGCGCATCATACGCGAGCTTGGTCGCCTCGGCTTCGAGGTGCAGGCGCTCCGGGCCGAAGGGGTCGAGGGACGCAAGATCGAACTTGCCGAGGATGTCCAGCAAGAGGAGCGCTGTCGCGCCGGAGCCGTTTGGCGCGTGCTCGAGCACTTCCCAATCGCCGAAATGGCCGGAGATGGGGCTGCCCCAGGTGCACTGCGTCGCGGCAAAATCCTCGGCGGTATGGGGCGCGCCGTCGAGCGCGGCGAGCATGTCGGCTGCGATGGCGCCGGTATAGAAGGCATCACGCCCTTCCTCGGCCACACGGCGCAGGACCTTGGCCTGGCCCGGCGCGCGGAAGATCTGGCCGGGTTTTGGGGCTGCACCGGCGAGGAGGAAGTGATCGCGGCCTGCGCCTTGCAGGCGGCCCTCGTGCATGGCCCAGTCGAAGGCGACGCGCGGAGCAACGGGGATGCCCTCCTCGGCATAGCGGATCGCCGGGGCGAGGGCGTCAGCGAGACCAAGCTGGCCAAATCGTTCGGAGAGGGCGCAGAACCCGTCGATCGCGCCCGGGATCGTGACGGCGGCGGCTTGATCGGGGGGCATGCGCTCGTGACCCTGAGCGCGCAGGGGCCCGGGGTCGGCAGCTTGCGGGGCACGCCCGGAGGCGTTCAGGGCAACGATATCAGCGCCAGGGGCGGGCTGGACGAGCGCGAACATGTCGCCACCGATGCCGGTCATTTGGGGTTCGCAGATCCCGAGGAGGACGGCGGCGGCGATGGCAGCGTCCACGGCGTTTCCGCCCGATTTCAGCACGTCGACTGCCGTGCTGGCGGCGAGGGGGTGCGAAGTGGCGCACATTCCATTGGTTGCGTAGACGGTTGACCGTCCGGGCAGCTGAAAATCGCGCATCTTGCACCTCCCTGTGGTGCGGGGAGGGCTAGTGGGTTTTGCTGGGAAGGGGAAGACCTCGACGCCGCGCACTGGGTGGGGGCAATAATCGCGCGGCGCCGAGGGAAGCCTTTGCAGCTACAGCTTTGGTTTGCCACCCGGCCATGGCAGGGATCAGGACGTATCGTGGCAATTCTGTGGCAGCTTCGATGTGCTGGCGGTGCGGATGCCGGAATGCGGATGCGGGGAGATCGCAGCAGGCCCCGGCGCAGGGCGTGACGGCTCTTCACCGCTTGCCGCAGGCCCTTAGAGGCTTTGCCCATGGTTGTTTCTATGTCGGTGAAGTGCTCTTGAAGGCGCCCTTTGGTGGGATGGGCTATGTGTGGATAGCGGCGCAGAGGTGGGTCGTGCACGCAGGTTTGGCGCTCGCGGTACAGAAACGCGCATCGCAGTCACGTGGGCGGCTCGAGTTGTTGCAAAGAGTTGCCCGCTGCGTCACCTGGCGCATTTCGGCTGGCAGACGCCTTTCCCGAGAGGCGCTCGCACGCCAGCACCTCCGCTCCGATGGGTCGTGTCGGCCAGGATCACGCCTGGTGTGGTGCGGTGTCAGGTGCTGGGGCGATCGTTTTTGACCAGACTGCGGGGTTGCGTGGGGCGTTGCTAGGCTGACGCCACACGAGAGACCGACAGGGCAAAGCGCAAGATGTTCGTATCTGCTTGGCGGTCGTAGATCAGGTAGCTTGTGAGCTCGTGAATCATCGACCAGCCGAAGCCGCCTTCCGGGAGCGTGCTGATATCCAGCATGTCGCCGGTCACTTCGCTGGGTGCCTTGCGCGCCGGGAGGCTCCCGTCTGGCAGGGGAAATCCGCCGTCGGTCAGGCGGCACATCACCCACCCGTCGACAAAGTCGATCTCCAGCAGGATCCATCCGCTTTCATCATTTCGGTAGGCGTGCTCGACGATGTTGTTCGTGGCCTCTGCCAGAACGATTTCGAACGTCATGCCATCAGTCGGGTCCAAGCCTGCCTCGGCAAGGCGTTGGCATAGGTCGGTGATCGCGCTGCGGACGGCCATGGCTGTGCTTGGAATCTGCGCAACGAGTGTTGCGCAACGTTCTTTGCACAGGTCGATACCCTTGATGGGAATTGATCGGGCGGGTGGCGTTGCCACATCAGGCTCTGCCGGGGCGGGCCAGCGAGCAGCGCCAACGCCCGAGTCATGCGCCGGGGGCGACATGTGCGCGTTGCTGCCGCTCCCCGACAGATTCTGTGCAGAGCGAGTTCCGTCCGGCAGGATGGCACCCGACGCCATTGGCATACGGTCTCCGTCAGACACTGGCCCGGTGTCCGGGTCATTGGGGCGGATGCCTTCGTTTGCGGCTGCGCGCAGTGGCATCGTCTTGATCGTTGGATACGGCATTGGCGTGGCGGCGCTCCTTTGCCAGATCAGGCGGCGCTGGTGCCGGGCGTCATTGCGGCTTCCAACGAGGCGTGAATCGTGAAGACAGTGTCCATACGGGTGAGGCGGAACACCTTCACCACCTTTGGCGACAGGCTCGAAAGCTCAAGCCGCTTGTCCGATTCGAGCCCTTTCATGGAAGACACGATCGCACCGAGCCCGGAGGAATCGATGAAGTCGACATTCTGCATGTCGAGCACGACCCGCCCCATCCAGCCTGCCGTCGCATCGCGCATACTGTCCTTGAAGCGGATCGCGCTGGCAGCATCGATCCGCTCGCTGTCGACCCGGATGATCTTGAGGTCGCCCTCAGTCTCTACGGAAATATCCATTCGTCGCGTACCTTTCGCCTGTAATCTGCAGCGCTCTCCCGGGGACGGTGCGCCGAAAAGATTAGGATTTGGTAAGCCCCGCCAAAGTTCCACGGTCGCTGGCTTGCGCTTGCCGCGCTGTGGATCGAAGGTTGCGCGCTCGATGAATGAGGAAAGGGCCTGTGCATGAATACCGACGCTGCTCCTGGCCCTGCGGCGGGTCTTGCAGATGGGATTGGCGCCGAGCCCAACGAAAATGCCCTGATCGTGCCCGACGGGACGGCCCGCCGTATCTGCGCAGCGATTGACGTACGCCGCATCTCGCCGGGCGCACGCAAGTCCGACAGAGTGCAGGTACGTCAGCGCACGCTATCCCGTTCATTGCAGGAAAGATTTGCCGCGCCTTTCGCCCGCACCGGAACTGCCCGGGCGGGCGGCGACGCCGAGACGAGTGGCGGCGGGCGGGGACTGTCCTGGAAGACCCCTCAAGTCGCGGGCGGCCAGACCGCGCCGGTCGTTGCAAAGGAAACCCGCGGCGCGAATCTTGCGGCCATGGCGGTCGCTCCAGACGCTCCGCCGAAGGCCACGCGTCGCAATCAAGGCGCCTCGGCATGAGCTTTGAGGGTTGGCTTGTCTTTACGGGTTTCTGGGTTCTTTTCGTAACAACGCCCGGCCCGAATGCCGCGAATTGTATCCAGAACGGGATGAGCCTTCCGTTCGGGCGGGCGTTGATCGGTGTTGCCGCGATTCTCACGCAGGCGAGCATCTTTCTGCTCGCCTCGGCAGCGGGAATCGCCGGGCTTATCGTTGCTGCCCCCAACGTTTTCTTCTGGGCGCAGATCGTGGGGGCCCTCGTGCTGGTCTGGCTTGGCGTGCGCGCGTGGCGACGGGCAGCGCTGCCCCTCGCGGCACAATCGGCGCCCACGCGTGCTCGGGACATCTACGTCCGCGGGCTCTTCATCGCGACGGTGAATGCCAAGAGCCTTGCGGGGTATCTCGCGGCCTTCACCCAGTTCGTGGAGCCGGATGTGCCGATGGCGGCGCAACTCGTCGTCATCTTTCCCACGGCGCTGACGATCACCACGATGAGCTATGTCGGCTATACCGCGCTCGGTGCATGGCTCGGCAAGCTCGCCCTCGGGGCGCTCGGCAATCTGGTGTTGCGCCGCGTGCTGGCGGGGTGTTTCGTGATCTACGGCCTCACATTGGGGGCGGCAGCGCTGGGGAGCAGGCCATGAGCGACGAGATCAGAACCGGCGGCTGCCTTTGTGGAAACGTGCACTACACGGTGCGCGGCCCGATGCGCTCTGTGTCCCTGTGCCATTGCGGTCAGTGCCGCAAGACATCGGGCCATGTCTGGGGCTCTGCGGTGGCGCCGCGCGCTGCGGTCGCGGTGACCGGCGATGTCACGTGGTATCGTTCGAGCGATGCCGCCGAACGCGGGTTTTGCGCGCGCTGTGGTGCGTCGCTTTTCTGGCGGATGGATGGAGAAGAGACCCAGTCCGTTTCGCTGGGCAGCATGGATGCGCCGACCGGGCTGACGCTGGAAAAGCACATCTGGGTGGCGCACAAGGGTGACTACTACGGCATCCTCGGGGACCTGCCGCAGCGTGCTGAATACTAGGTGACAGACGCCGGGTGTTACGCGCCGCCCCACGGGCCGCTGAGTGTCCTGCACCGGGACGGGGCGCTGCTTGTTGCCGACAAACCTCAAGGCTTGCTCTCGGTGCCTGGAAAAGGGCCGGGGGGAGAGATCTGTCTGCTAAACCGGCTTGTCGACGAGGACCGCGCCGTTTTGTTGGTGCACCGGTTGGACCGCGACACCTCTGGGGTGATGGTCTTCGCGCGCTCGAAAGCCGCCCAGCGTCATCTTGGCCTGCAATTCGAGCGGCGGCACGTGCGCAAGCGCTACGTCGCGATGCTCCGGGGGGCGCCAGAGGGCGAAAGCGGTCTTGTCGATCTGCCGCTCATCGCCGATTGGCCGAACCGGCCACGCCAGATGGTCTGTCACGCCACCGGCAAGCCGGCGCGCACGGGGTGGGAGGTCCTTTCGCACGACGAACGAGGCTGCCGGGTCGCCCTGACGCCGGAGACCGGGCGCAGCCACCAGCTCCGCGTGCACATGGCGGCGCTGGGGCATCCGATCCTTGGCGATCCGCTCTATGGCCCTGCCGGCGGGGGCGATGCCCCCCGGCTCATGCTGCATGCCCAAGCTCTGGAGCTGCGCCACCCGGAGGGCGGAGCACACCTGTCCTACGAGGTGTCCCCCCCGTTCTGAGACGCATTTGACCCGAATCGCCTGCTTTGCGACGCTGGATGGACACCACACCCGGTTCTGACCCCGCCTGCTCTCCGAAGGGACCCGACGATGAGCGATGACGGTACCACGACCCAGCTCCGCCCAAAGCTCAAGACCCGGACAGAAAAGCCGCGTCTTTACAAGGTTATCCTGCTCAACGACGACTTCACGCCCCGTGAGTTCGTCACCAAGGTGCTGATGTCGATCTTTCGCATGAGCGAGGCCGAGGCTCTGGGCGTCATGCTCACCGCACATACCAAGGGCGCCTGCGTGGTGGCCGTCTACACGCGCGAAGTGGCGGAGACGAAGGCCAAGCAGGCGACCGCGATGGGGGCAGAGCGCGGTTACCCGCTGGCGTTCACGACCGAGCGGGAGGCGTGAGCGCGGCGGGCACCTTGCACCCCTGGCGCGGAGTCCGGGGTCTGTAGCTCCGCCCCGCGACCGCACATCCCAAACGGGCTCAATTGACACGAGACTGTGCGCATTAGCCTCTTTCGCGGCCGGAGGACTGGCGCTAAGGGGGCCTACCACATGCACAAGGACAAGGATTATGGGGTATCGTATCGTCGTCGTAGGGGCCACCGGGAACGTGGGCCGCGAAATGCTGAACATCCTTTCGGAGCGCCAGTTTCCGGCCGATGAGGTCGTGGCACTCGCCTCCCGCCGCTCGCTCGGCACAGAGGTCAGCTACGGAGATACGACACTCAAGACGAAAGACCTCGACACGTTCGACTTCGAGGGCTTCGACATGGCGCTCTTCGCTATCGGCTCGGACGCCACGAAGATCTACGCACCGCGCGCCGCCGCTGCGGGCTGCGTGGTGATCGATAACTCGTCGCTCTACCGCTACGACCCGCAAGTCCCGCTGATCGTGCCGGAGGTGAACCCGGATGCCATCGAGGGTTACCGCGAGAAGATGATCATCGCGAACCCGAATTGTTCGACCGCGCAGATGGTCGTGGCCCTGAAGCCGCTCCATGACCGCGCGCGCATCAAGCGCGTCGTCGTCAGCACGTATCAATCCGTGTCCGGCGCGGGCAAGGAAGGGATGGACGAGCTCTGGGACCAGACCAAGGCTGTTTACAACCCGACAACAGACGTGCCGCCGGCAAAGTTTCAGAAGCAGATCGCCTTCAACGTGATCCCGCACATCGACGTCTTCATGGAAGACGGATCCACCAAGGAAGAGTGGAAGATGGTGGCGGAGACAAAGAAGATCGTCGACAGGTCGATCAAGGTCACGGCGACCTGCGTCAGGGTGCCGGTGTTCGTCGGCCATTCCGAAGCGATCAATATCGAGTTCGAGGACTTTCTCGACGAGGACGAAGCGCGCGACATCCTGCGTGAGGCGCCCGGCGTCATGGTGATCGACAAGCGCGAGGCCGGCGGCTACGCGACGCCGATCGAATGCGTGGGCGATTTCGCGACGTTCATCAGCCGGATCCGTCAGGATTCGACGATCGACAACGGTCTGAACCTCTGGTGTGTTTCGGACAATCTGCGCAAGGGCGCCGCCCTCAACGCCGTCCAGATCGCCGAGCTTCTGGGCCGCCGCGTCCTGCAGATGGCGTGATGTGATCTTCTGCGCGTCGCCGCTGAGCGGCGCGCGGGCACGCAGGCTGCTGGAGGTTTGCGGCGTGCAAGCCCTCTCTTGTGGCGCGTCTTCCCGAGGTGATCCGCCGGAAACTCATATGACTGGGCGGTGTCTGCACGTCTCTTGAGCCGATGAAACCGCTCCCGTCCTTCCGTGCAGAGTGATCCGGCAGTGGGTTCTGGAGCAGTGTTCTCGGAGGGCCCGCTCACACTCTCAACGAGCCCCGGCCAATCGACCGGGCAGGTTTGCACCGCTTGGCGAAGCGTTAAGGCTGCTCGCGCTGGTTCGGTGACGTGGCGCCAGGGGACGCGTCTCGAGGCGTAAGGCCCTTCCTGCCCGAAAGGGGGCTGGCGACCCCGACAGGACTTGAACCTGTAACCTATCCCTTAGGAGGGGATTGCTCTATCCAGTTGAGCCACGGGGCCGTCCGCCGACCTCCTATCCAATCCCGCCGCTCCTGTCACCAGCGGACAGCGCACGCTGGCGAGGTTACAATCACGCCGAGCTGCCACGGCGGGCAGTAAGGTTGACCGATCGTCTGGAAATCTCGGCCACTCGAAGCATCCGCCTGTTCTTTCGCTCGTGTGAAGCGAAGATCTCGGTGGGGTCGCTACGGTGCTTGACCGGGTCAAACCCTCAAGCGATGCGGCATGCTTTCAGACCATCCTCGTCGGGGTAGAGGCCGAGCCCTGGGCGGTCGGGCAACGCGATCTGGCCGTGCGAGACTTCGGGCAGATCGCGTGTCAGAAGGCGGGCGATGCGTACCTGCGCGCGGTGCACCTCGACGGCTCCGGCATCGAGCGCGCCGCAGATCCAGTGCAGGTTCAAGATGTCCCAGCCCCCCGCCATCGATATCGACGCTCCGTGGCCGGCAGCTTCTCTGGCTGCGGCGATGGCGGCCTGGAACCCACCCAGGAAGACGGCGTTGGGCTGGATGACAGAGACCCCGGCTTCCCGCAGGGCGGCCATGCGCGCGGCACTCTGCTCCATCTGCCCCGCGCCGAGGGGGATGCCTTCGGCGGCGAGCCGCGCGAGCCCCTCTATATCGTTGCCGACAACCGGTTCCTCCAGCCACGTCAGGTTCAGGCTCTGGGCGCCGGCCACACATCGCAGCGCGGTTTCGATGTCCATCTTGCAGTTCGCGTCGGCAATGAGCTCCGCGTCCGGGCCAATCGCGTCCCGGACGGCCCTCAGGCGTGCGAGATCCTCATCGACACTTCGCCCGCGCGACGCGATCAGGACCTTGACGCCGCACGCCCCGCCCTCAACCTCCTGCTCACAGGCATTGGCGAGATCCCGGATCGAGAGCTCCGGAAAGCCGCAAGTCACGTGGACAGGTGCCGCGCGCCGTTTCCCCCCAAGGTAGGACCCAACACTCTGGTCCGCGCGATTGGCGCGGATGTCAGTAAGGGCGATCTCCAACGCCGACAGGGCCGAAACAACGACACCGCCCATGCGTCGCGGGTTGAAGGCACGGGCCACCTCCGCCACCGGGTCGTCGTGTCCACGCTCCAGCACGCCGGGCAGCACGCGGTTGAGAAAGTGCGCGACCTCGTGCGCAAGGAATCGCCCGGTAAAGCCATTGCCTTCGATGCCGTCGGGATCGCGCAACCGCAGCCGGACAAAGGTGAAGCTGTCCGGGCCCGAATACGGGGCGGGATCTCCGTCCGTGGCGGCTGGGGCGTGTACCGTCGCCTCGATCTGCCAGGTCGCTGTCATGCCGTTACCTCCCGTCTTTCATGTCCGAGAACCCGAGGACGCGCGCGGCAATGGGCGAACAAGTCAGTATGAAGAACACCCGTGCAACATGGTGCAGCACGACAAACCCGAGATCGGCCCCCACCACGATGGCGAGAATGGCCATCTCCGCCTGTCCGGCCGGGGCAAAGGCGAGAAAGCCGTCGATGGGGGGCGCAAGCCCGCCGAGAATGACGATCTCCGCAAAAACCGCCGCCACCGTCGCGACGATCACGACGTAGGCCAGCCCCGCAACAACGTCCTTTCGAAGCTCCGCCAGGGTCACACCGAGATAGCCGGCGCCAAGGCCCATCCCGATGAAGAACTGCGCCGCAAGGATCGCCTCGGCGGGAGGGCGCGTATGGATGACGCCACCCAGCGAAAGAGCGGCAGACACCACCATGGGCCCGATGATCGCCGCACCGAAGATGCCGAGACGCCGAAAAACCTGCCACCCGATCAGCGCGGCCGCGATCATGAGAAGCATTTCGTGCAAAGGCAGCGTCGCGGCGGGCGCGCCGATGGGGGTGTCGAGGTCCGCACCAAACCCGATAACCATGATAACAGGCGCGAGCAGGACGATCACAAGCAGGCGCGTGGCATGAATGAGCGTCAGCGTGCGCACTTTTGCACCTGACTCCTCGCCGAAAGCGGTCATCTCCTGAAGCCCTCCCGGCATGGCCGCGAAGAACGCTGTCGGTTGGTCCAATCTATAGATGCGGCGGAAGAAAGGGATGCCGATGGCCGCGACGACGACGACATAGACCGGCACCATGGCAATCGAGATGGCCATCTGCGGCAGCCGTTCGATCAGCTCGGGCGTGATCGAGGCCCCGATTGCCACGCCGAGGATCGTGCGCATCAGCACACCGAGCTTGCCCGGCCCGGCCACCGGGACCCCGGCAAGGGCAGCTATCAGGCACGCCAGCAGCGGGCCGAACAGGAACGGCAGAGGCAAGCCAAGAAGAAGGCACACGCCTGTTCCGACAAGGCCGATGGCGATGGTAGCCAGAATGCGCGGTAGGGCTGTGCTCACGCGTCGTAACCGTCGTCTTGCGGGCGTACTAAGTCGCCTCGCCCCCATTCACGGCAAGCATCTGGCCCGTTACGAAGCGGGCTTCAGGTGATGCCAGGTATCCGACGGTGGCAGCGATATCGATCGACTGCCCCATGAAGCCCACGGGGATGGAGGCCGTGCGCTTCGGGTCATCGCTGTCCAGCTCGTCTTTCCGGATCTGGCCGGGCGAAATGATGTTGGCCGTGATGCCCTTCGGCGCAAACTCGGTCGAAAGGGCCTTGGTCAGCCCCCATACACCATGTTTGGCCGCGGAAATCGGTGCACCTTCGTAGTAGCCGCGAATGGCTTTCATCCCGGCGAAGTTGATGATCCGCCCCCAGCCCTGATCGACCATGCCCGGAAGAAACGCGCGTGCCGTCCGGAACGCGCCGGTGAGTGCTACGTCGACGACGGCATCCCAGTCCTCGTCGGACATTTCGAGAAACGGCTTGTGGGGTCGTCGCGCAGCGTTGTTCACCAGGATATCGACTGTCCCGAAACGCGCCAGGGCCGCTTCTGCGACGCGGGTCACATCTTCCGCCTGCCCCATGTTTCCCATCGCCACAAGCGCCTCGCCACCGGCGTCCGCGATCTGCTGCGCGGTCTCGGCACAGGCGGCCTCGTCGCTCGATCCGTTGACCACGACGTTGGCGCCAAGGCTGGCGAGATGCACGGCAATCCCACGCCCGATGTTCTTGCCAGACCCAGAAACGAAAGCGGTTTTTCCTTTGAGTGTATCGGCCATGAGTTTCTGCGCCCCTTCCTTAAAACAAAGGCCATTCGACCCCTTGAATGCGCCGTGCCTATCCTCCATTTCGCCATCAATCAACGTAATATTGTTGACAATCGACAATCAATCGGCTTGTTAGGCACGATGATAAGCGATTTGAACATGTGCGATTCCGCAGGATTCAGGCGCCAGCGACCATTGGTGCTCGAGGTCCGCGACGAGCTTGAGCGCATGATCCTCGCCGGAGAAGTCGCCGCTGGAGAGCGGCTCAATGAGCACAGTCTCGCCACCCAGATGGGAGTGAGCCGCGCTCCCGTCCGGGACGCGGCACGGTCGCTGGAGCGGGACGGCCTCGTGACGGCCGTGGCACATCAGGGCGTCTTCGTCCGAAAGCTCACGGCCGAGGACGCTTTCGAACTCTATGATTTGCGGGCGATGATCGCGGGCATGCTGTGCGCGCGTGTGGCAGAGGCCGGCGACGCGGATGTCCTCGCGGCTCTGAGAGCGCAGGTTGCCCGTATGGCCGACGCCATTACCGCTGGCGATGAACAAACCTACTTCGCCGAAAACCTTTCCTTTCATGACCGGATTGCGAACGCCGCCGAGAGCAAACGCGCCGCAGCGCTCTACATTGCGCTTGGCAAGGAGGTCAGGCTCTTCCGGCTCGAGGTTCTGACCGGGCGCGAGGCAATGATCGTGTCGAACACGGAGCACGACCGGATCGTAACGGCGATCGAAGCGAGAAACGTCGACGCAGCGCGCGAGGAGGGTGGTCGCCATCACCTCAGCGGCAAAGCGCGTCTTCTGGACGTGTTGAACAGGAGATCTGCCGACACAGGCTGAACTTATTTGGTCCAGGGCACAACGCACCGGACCGGCTTCCATGCCAAACCTAGGGAGGATACCCATGGAAAGAACTGACACCACACTCGGACGCGGCCTGATTGGCGCGGTTGCGGCGGCGATCGTCGCTGCACCGCTCGCTATCGCAACCCCCGCGATTTCGCAGGAATATCCGTCGACCGATGAAACGCTCGACTGGACCATCGCGTTTGGCCCGGGCGGCGGCAACGACATCATGGCGCGCAGCATCATCGAGATCCTGAACAAGTACGACCTCTATCCCGGCGAGATTTCCGCCGAGAACCGCGCCGGTGGCTCGGGTGCGGTCGGCTGGGGCTACCTCTTTGCACAGGATGGCGATGGCTACGGCATCTCGACGACCTCCGGCAGCTTCGTGACGACGCCTCTCCAGGCTGACACGCCGTGGCAGCCCGAGGACTTCACGCCGGTGGCGCTGCTCGCGACGGACGACCTCGTGCTCGTGGTCAACGGCGACAGCGAGATCCAGGACATCGACCAGTTCATCGCCAACGCCAAGGACAACCCGATCACCATCGGTGGCACGGGGTCGGTCAACGTCGACTTCATCGTGCCGACGCTCTTTGCCGAAAAGGCAGGGTTCGAGTTTGACTACGTGTCGTTCAACTCGATGTCCGAGCAGACCACCGCACTCCTGTCTAACGCGCTGGACGCGATGGTCGGCAACCCCGGTGAAATCCTCGGCCTGATCGAATCCGGTGATCTGCGCCCGCTGGTGTTTTCCGGCCAGTCGACCCCGGCCGCTCTGGAAGGTGTGCCGACGATGGGTGACATTGGCCACAACATCGGCGTGTCCATGCCGCGCGGCCTGATCCTGCCGCCGAACGCCCCGGAAGAGGCCCAGGAGTTCTGGATCGAGACGATGCAGAAGGTCGTCGAGACGCCGGAATGGGGCGAGTATATCTCCGGCAACACGCTGACGCCGACCGTTCTCTACGGCGACGAGTTCCGCTCCTTCCTCGGCGACACCAAGAACGGCTTCGAAACCGTTCTGCGTGAAGTCGGCGCCATCGAGTAAGCGATCCTCTGAATGATCCGGTCCGGCCGCGGGTGCTCCGCGGCCGGACGCACCATCCACAGGACCAGATCCCATGCGCCGCGTCTTTCTCGTCGTTCTTCTCGCCGGGGCGATCTACTACACCTATGTCGCTTTCGTCGATCTGAACTTCCTGACCCGGACAGGTCGTCCCGGGCCCGGATTCTTTCCGCGCGTGATTGGTGTGAGCGCCATCGTCATGGTCCTCTGGACGCTGATCGAGGAGCTTCGCAAGAGTGACGCGGAGCGTGTCCGGTCCAACCCCCATGCGTGGAAAGACGTCGTTGTTCTGATGGCCCTTGCTGTCAGCTATGCGGTGCTCCTGCGCCTCTTTGGCGGGTTCGTCGCGACGGTGATCTTCCTTGGCGTGACGCTGATGATCCTGAATCGCGGGCAGCCGCTGAAGAACCTCGTTCTGGCAATCCTGATCCCCGGCGGCGTCTATCTGCTGTTCGACAGGGGTCTGAACGCCAACATGCCGCCCGCCCTCTACGCCCTGCCCTTCTGAAGCCTTACCTTTCTGAGCCTTGCCCGTCTGAGCCCCACCGCCCAAAGCCAGACCACCCCCAACCAGAGCAATCGCCATGGATATCTTTTCGGACCTGATGATGGGGCTCTCGGTCGCCGTCACACCGATAAACCTTCTGTACCTCCTGATCGGTGCCTTCGTGGGCATGATCGTTGGCGTGATCCCGGGGTTCGGTCCTTCGGCGGGTCTTGCCATCCTGCTGCCGGTGACCTTCGGGATGGACCCGATCGGCGCCATCATGATGCTCGCGGCGATCTATTACGGGGCCATGTACGGCGGCACGATCACGTCGATCCTGCTCAACACGCCCGGCGAAAGTGCGACGGTCGCCTCCACGTTCGATGGCTTCCCGCTGGCCAAGAAGGGCCGTGCCGGGCCCGCGCTCGTCATGCAAGCTGCAGCCTCCTTCGTGGGCGGTACGGTCGGCGTCATCCTCATCACCATCCTCGCGCCGCTTTTCGCGCAAGTGAGCCGCAGTTTCGGACCGCCGGAATACTTCCTGCTCGCCATGATGGGGATGCTGACGCTCCTTGTGATGATCGGTTCGAACTGGAAGCTGGGGGTGATCTCGGCCCTGATCGGCTTTGCCCTGGGCACCGTCGGCGTCGATCTCGAAACAGGGCAGGGCCGCTACACCTTCGGCTCGGCGGAACTGATCGGCGGGATCTATTTCATCCCGATCGCTATCGGGCTCTTCGGCCTCGGTGAGCTGTTCTACGCGTTTTACAACGGTCTGCACAAAACCGGGACAGGCGGGATCGTCCAATACGACAAGGAAGAGCGGTTCTGGCCCACGGCGCAGGATTGGATTTCGACCCGGATGACGATGGTGCGATGCTCGATCCTCGGCTTCGTCGTCGGGGTGATCCCGGGCGCGGGCGCAACCATCGCCTCGCTGATGGCCTATTCCACCGAGCGGTCAGTCTCGAAGAACAAGGAGAATTTCGGCAAGGGCGAGATGGCGGGCCTCGTTGCCCCCGAAACGGCCAACAACGCCGCCTCGTCGGGCGCGATGATCCCGCTTCTCACCCTCGGCATCCCCGGATCGGCCTCGACAGCCGTCCTCCTGGCCGCGTTTCTCCTCTGGGGCCTGCGCCCCGGCCCGCTCTTCATGGAGCAGAACCCCGAATTCGCCTGGGGCCTCATCGCATCGATGTACCTCGGCAACATGGTGCTGCTTGTCATCTCGATCTTCGCGATCCCGCTCTTCGTGCAGATGATCAAGGTGCCCTACCGGATCCTCGGCCCCAGCGTCGTGGTGGTCTGCGCGCTTGGCACCTTCAGCGTCCATGCCAGTTTCATCGAGACCTACCTGATGTTCACCGCGGGCATCGTTGGCTTCTTCATGCGGCTCTACGGCTTTTCTCCGGCGGCCCTCGTTCTCGCGCTCGTATTGGGCCCGCTTGCCGAGGAAGCGCTACGCCAGACCATGACCATTTCACGGGGCTCGTTCGGGATCTTCTTCGAGCGCACGCCGTCCCTTGCCATCATCTGCGTGACGGTCGCACTCCTTGTGCTGCTGCCGTTCCTGAACAGGTTCGGCAACACGGATGCGGGAGAGGCCGAGAAGGCGGGAAGCTGAGCGGATGGAACGCCTTGGCGAAGACGCGCTGACGGAGCTGGTCATCGCGGCGTTTCAGGCCGCATCCATGCGGCCCGACATGGCCGACGATGCGGCGCGGATGCTGGTCACTGCCGAGATGATGGGTATCAGCACCCACGGCCTCGCGCGCGTCGCCTCCTATGTCGACCGTCTGCGCGACGGCGGCGTGAACCCCGCGGCAGAGCCGGTCATCGAAGCCCCGGCCCCGGCGCTTCGCCACGTCGACGGCCAGCATGGGCTTGGGGCCGCAGTCGCCCTGCGTGCCACCCGGGCCGCGATCGAAGCGGCACACGAGGTGGGCATGGGCGCGGCCTTCTGCCGGGCGTCGACGCATCTGGGCGCGCTGGCGCCGCACCTTCTCCAAGCGGCCGAGGCGGGATGTGCGGCGGTCTTCACCACCAACACCGCGCCGATGATCGCGGCCCCAGGCGGGCGTGCCGCGATCATCGGCAACCAGCCCGTGGGCATCGCGCTCCCCGACGCCACGGGGCGACACCTGATCCTCGATATCGCGCTCTCCGTCGCCGCCCGGTCCAAGGTGCGTCGTGCCGCGGCGACGGGCGAGCCGATCCCGGACACCTGGGCGACAGATGCCGAAGGCCGCCCGACGACCGATGCCGCTGCCGCGATGAAAGGGCAAATGCAGGCGATCGGAGGCGCCAAGGGAGCCAACCTGTCGCTCGCGCTCGACCTGCTCACGGGGCTTCTGGCGGGGTCATCTATCCTGTCGGAGATCCCGAACGCGAATGTCGACACATCGGCCGTTGCCAATGTCGGTCACGCGTTCCTCGTGATCGATGTTGCGCTGCTCACCCCACAAGAGACCCTGTCCGCAAGGCTCGCGGATGGCCGCGCGCTCCTGCGCGACAGCGCGGCGGCGGATGCCGATCCCGGGCCGAGGTTGCCGGGGGATAGGGCGCTCGCCGCCCTGACGGCGGCACGCGCGACGGGCGTGGCGGTTGCGCCGGACATCCTGGAGCAGCTGCGAGAGCTTGCCCGCGCCTAAGCGGCTCAAAGGCACGCCTCATTCCGCCCACAGAAAAGCGCGCACGTCAGGCAAGCCGTCCGCGCCTGACGTACAGGCGCGGACCGAAGCGCAGGTCCGTGCCTAGGCTGCCTCGGCGATCTCGCGGATCGCCTGCAGGAACTGCGCCACCTCCGTCTCACTGTTGTAGTGGCACATGGACACGCGGATCGCGGCGGGCAGCCCCAGCGGATCGAGGATGTTGCCCGAGTAATGGTCTGCCTTCCGCGTATGGGTGCGGATGCCCCGCTTGCGGAGTTCCGTCACCACGTCGGGGGCGTCCAGCCCATCGACCGTGATCGATACGAGGCCCTCCCGCTTGGGGTTGTCGACGCCGCCGATGATCGTCACCTCGGACATGTCGGCGAGCCCCATCTGGTTGCCGGTGCCGTGGATCATCGCATCGGTCAGGGCCATTTCGTGGGCGTGGATGGCCTCGCCAGCCGCCACGATACGGGCGCGGCGGTCGCTCTCGTCCGATACCTCGCCCCCCAGCCAATCGAAGTAGTCGACGACGTCGGAGAAGGTCACATACGCGCCGGTGTCCCGCGTGCCGAATTCCCACGGCTCGCCGGGCGCGCCGATCAGGTGCTCGTGCTTGAGGGCATCGAGCCTGTCCGACACCCACGCGACGCCGTAGCCGTGGCGCGAGAAGACCTTGTAGGGCGACACCACGTAGCCGTCGACGTCGTAGCTTGCGAGGTCGAGCCGACCATGGGCGGCGTGCTGGATGCCATCGACGATGATGAAGCAGTCCGGCGCGACCTTGCGGATCTCTGCCGCGATCGCGCCTACGTCCACGCCCATGCCGGTGACGGGCGAGGTGTGCAGGATGGTCGCCACGCGGGTGTCCGGCGTGATTTCGGCCGTGTAGTGCTCCGGCCCGACGGAGCCGGTGTCGTCGTCATGGGCGACGAGAACATGGGGTTTGCCCATGACCTCGGCCCAATGGGCCGCCGCACTTCGGGTTGCCGGGTGTTCCAGCGTGCTGCCGAGGATCCGGCCCTCGGGCGTCGCGACGCAAGCCGTCCGGATCAGGCGGAAAAGCAGTTCCGTTCCGCTCTCGCCCACGAAGAACCGGCCACCGGGCGCGTTGAAGAATACACCCATGTCGGCCTTGGCCTTGTCGATCAGGGCGACGAGAGCATGGGCAGCCGGGTTGTCACGCCCCTGGTTGTCGGGGATCGCGGCGAACTTGGCCGAGGTGTCGACCACGGAGTTCAGGGTCAGCGCGCCGCCCGCATTCTCGAAGAACACCCGCTCGCCTTCGAACGGGCAGGTGTCGACATGGGCGAAGCGGGCGCGGATCTCGGAGAGCAGGTTGGTGTCGATCTGGCGAGTGTTGTCTGTCATTGGCTAGGCATTTTCCATGTGGCCGTTGCGAGTGCGGCGAGTTTTCCATCGGGTCCCATGAGCCGGCTTTCCATGAAGGACAACGTGCGTCCCTTCTTGGTGAAGCGGCCTTCGCACGTCACGAGGCCCTCCATCACCGGGCGCATGAATTGCACCTTGAGTTCAATGGTGGCGCCGGGCCCGGCGATCTTCTTCACGAGATGTCCCATCGAGATATCCATGGCCGAAGCCATCGCGCCGCCGTGCAGGGAGCCTTGCGGATTCCTCAGCATGTCCGTGACCGGAAAGGTCAGGCGGCAGATCTCCTTTTCAGCGTCCGGGACACCCTCGGGCAGGTATTCGAAGCTCAGGCCCAGGAATCGCGCAAGAAAGAAGGTCTCGAAATCCTGAGCGTGATTGTCGAGAGCTTCTTCGAAATGCGCGCGCGCCTGGGCCTCGTCGATGCGGGTCGCTGTCTCCACCGCCATCAGGCCCCCACGAATTGCGGCTTGCGCTTCTCGAGGAAGGCGCGGCGGCCTTCGATGTAGTCCTGGCTGTCAAAGCAGGCCTTCACGCGCCGGTCGCACTCCGCAAGATCGCGCTCGCTTTCTGGCAGCACGGTCTGGCCGACGATGAACTTCACCGACGCCACCGTCATGGGGGCGTTGGCAGCGATCATCTTGGCGGTGTCCTCGGCCGCCTCGGCCACCGTGCCGTCCGCGACGACGCGATTGACGAGGCCCATGATCCGCGCCTCCTCGGCATCGAAGCGCCGTGCGGTAAAGAAGATCTCTTTCGCGAAAGACGGGCCGACCACGTTCACGAGCCGCTTGATGCCGGGATAGCCGTAGCCGAGCCCCAGCTTCGCGGCGGGCACTGCGAAGTTCGAGCCTGCACCACAGATCCGCAGATCGCAGCTCAGCGACAGCGCGACACCGCCACCGATACAGAACCCGTCGATCTGGGCGATGGTCGGTTTTGGGAAGGCTTCGAGCTTGTCATAGACGCGCTTCGTCGTGGCGTTGTAGTGGGCGACGGCTTCTTCGCTGGCGCGCTCGCTCTCGAATTTCGAGACATCGGCGCCCGACACGAACGCTTTCCCACCGGCACCCGACAGGATCAGGATGCGGACAGTGGGATCCTCGGCAAAGCGGCCGAGCGCCTCTTCGACGGCTTCCCACATCTCCAGCGAAACGGCGTTCCGCTTCTCGGGCTGATTGAAGATGATCCGGGCGATCTCGCCGGACTGTTCGGTGATGATTTTGTCGGTCATGGAGTGCGTCCCCGCGGTTAGATTGTGCCCTGGTCCTTCATGGCGGCGATCTCATCGTCCGAGTAGCCGATCTCTTTCAGGATGGCCTTGGAATGCTGGCCGGCAAGCGGCGGCGGTGATGCGATCTGGCTGGGCGTACGGCTCATGATGATGGGCTGACCAACGAGCTGGGTTTCCCCGCGCTCCTGGCTGGTGACGGGCTGGGCAAGGCCGAGGTGGTGCACCTGCGGGTTGTCGAAGACCTGCCCGATATCGTTGATCTCACCGGCCGGGACGCCGGCTTCGTTCATGATGTCGATCCACTCGGCCGTCGTGCGGGTGACCGTGATGGCCTCGATTTCCTCACCCAGCGCATCGCGGTTCTCCGACCGGGCCGGGGCGGTGCCGTAGCGCTCGTCCTCGGTCCAGTCCTCGCGGCCCATGGCGGCGGCGAAGCGCTTCCAGATTTCCTGTCCCGCGACCGCGAGGTTCATGTGCCCATCCTTGGTCTTGAACACGCCCGTCGGGATCGACGTGGGATGGTTGTTGCCCGCCTGCTTCGGCACATCGCCGTCCATCAGGAAGCGGGCCGCCTGGAAATCGAGCATGAAGACCTGCGCCTGCAGGAGTGACGTCTGGATCCACTGTCCCTTGCCGGACTGCGCGCGCTCCATCAGTGCGATCAGGATACCCTGCGCGGCGAAAAGGCCGGCGCACAGATCGGCGATCGGGATGCCGACGCGCATCGGCCCTTCGCCGGGCTTGCCGGTGATCGACATCAGACCGCCCATGCCCTGCGCGATCTGGTCGAAGCCGGGGCGCGCGGCCAGTGGGCCATCTTGCCCGAAGCCTGAGATCGAAGCGTAGACGAGCCCCGGATTGTCGGCCGAGAGCGTTTCGTAGTCGATGCCTAGCCGCTTCTTCACGCCCGGGCGGAAATTCTCGACGATCACATCGGCGGTCTTTGCCAGTTTCCTGAATGCGGCACGTCCCTCGTCCGATTTCAGGTTCAGCGTCACCGACCGCTTGTTGCGGTGCAGGTTCTGGAAATCCGGACCGGACCGTGGCCCGCCAAGCTGGGCGGTGTCCACTGGTGTCTCGATCTTGATGACGTCTGCGCCCCAGTCGGCGAACTGGCGGACGCAGGTGGGGCCGGAGCGGACCCGCGTCAGATCGAGGACACGGATGCCCTTGAGCGCCGTGCTCGGGAGCGGAAGCGCGGCATCGGTGCCTGCGCCCTGCATGTCGTCTGAAGCCTCCTGTGCGGCCCGCGCCATAATGCTCCTCCATTGGCAAATGCGATGACGGTAGAAATATGCTAAACGTTGGGGATTAGCAATATGATTGTTGATTGTTGACAAAAATGCGGTGTCGGGAGATGTAACAGCATGACGATCACGGCCAGAACAATCGGACAGGGGCGGGCAACGCTTGCCGGAGAGGTGCGCGATGAAATCGAGCGCATGATCGTCGAGGGCGATCTTGGCGCCGGGGAAAAGCTCAATGAGCTCGCGCTGTCCAACGCCATGGGCGTGAGCCGGGGCACGGTGCGCGAGGCGATCCGGTCGCTCGCGGATTCCGGGCTGATCGACCTGATCACAAATCGCGGCGCGTTCGTTCATGAGACAACGCTCACCGAAATCCGGAACCTCTATGAGCTACGGGGTGCAATCTTCGCGCTCGCCTGCGCGTCGTCCGCGCGGCGGGTGAAGGAGGGCGCGGCACCAGACCTGCCCGATGCGCTCGCACGCAACATCGACGAGATGGAAGGGACGCTTGGGGACAGCGATACCGAGACCTATTACAGGCTCAATATCGAGTTTCACGACCTGCTTCTCGCAGGTGCGGGCAACCCGCGCGCCAAGTCCATGTACGACAACCTCGTCAAGGAGATGCACATCTTCCGGCGTCGGGGCCTGTCTGTCGCGACCAATATCGCCCGCTCGCTCGACGAGCATCGCGCGATCAGCAATGCAGTGGTGATCGGCGATGCCGAAACAGCGCGCAAAGCGGCCGAAACCCACATCGTCGAGGGGCTCTCCCGCTACATGAAGATCGCCGAAAAAGAAGATGCCGGCGCCACCTGAGGCGCGCTCCGGCTCAATGTGAGGACGTTCCCCCATGACCAACCCGCTGTATGATGCGCTGTTTGCCTCGCATGAGCGAACTCCGACGCCGTTCCTGCATTTGGCGGACGGCTCGACCGTCACACACGGCGCCTTCCTCGAAGACGTGGGCAGAACGGCCAACGCGCTCAGGGAGCTGGGGGTCGCGCCGGGGGATCGCGTCGCTGTTCACGTCACGAAGTCGCCGCAGGCGCTGGCGCTCTATGCCGCCTGCGTGCGGGCGGGGGCGGTCTTCCTGCCGCTCAACACCGCCTACACGCCGCGCGAGCTGGAGTACTTCGTCGGTGATAGCGGTGCCGCGCTTTTCGTCTGCGATACCGGCGAGGAGCAGGATCTGAGCGCGATCGCCGCAAAGGCTGGCGCCGTGCTCAAGACACTGGATGGCGATGGCAACGGCACCCTGACAGACGTCGTCATAGCTCAGGACCCGGCCTTTGAGACGGTCCCGCGTGCGGCAGATGATCTCGCGGCCCTGCTCTACACCTCGGGCACCACCGGGCGCTCCAAGGGGGCGATGCTCACCCACGCGAACCTCTTGTCGAACGCCGAAGCCCTCGTCGAAACGTGGCGCTTCACCTCGGACGACGTCCTGCTCCACGCCCTGCCGATCTTCCACAGTCACGGGCTCTTCGTGGCGACGAACGTCATGCTCCTGGCTGGCGGGTCGATGATCTTCCTGCCCAAATTCGATCTCGAAACCGTTCTCGCCCGTTTGCCGGACGCGACGACGATGATGGGGGTGCCCACTTTCTACACGCGGCTCTTGGATGACCCCCGGTTTGACAAGGATCTCACTGGTCACATGCGCCTCTTCATCTCCGGCTCCGCCCCGCTGCTGGCGGAGACGCACAAGCAATTCGAGGAGCGCACCGGCCACCGCATCCTCGAACGCTACGGCATGACCGAAACGTCGATGAGCACATCGAACCCCTACGACGGAGAGCGCCGCGCCGGAACGGTCGGCTTTCCATTGCCGGGTGTCGAGGCCAAGATCTGCAACCCCGAAAGTGGTGTCGATATGCCCACAGGCGAGATCGGCGTTCTTTGGGTGCGCGGGCCGCATGTGTTTAAGGGCTACTGGCAGATGCCCGAGAAGACGCGCGAGGAGCTGATGGAGGACGGATGGTTCATCACCGGCGATCTCGCGCTGATCGACGAGCGCGGCTACGTCCATATCGTCGGGCGTGGCAAGGACCTCATCATCTCCGGCGGCTACAACATCTACCCCAAAGAGATCGAGCTCTACCTCGACGCTGTGCCCGGCGTGAAGGAAAGCGCGGTCATCGGTGCGCCCCACCCGGACTTCGGCGAGAGCGTCGTGGCCGTTCTTGTCCCCGAAGCCGGGGCCAGCGTGGATCTGGCCGAGATCGAGGGGCTGGTGCGCCGTGACCTCGCAGGCTTCAAGCGCCCGCGGCGGATCGAGATCGCGGAGACTCTACCGCGCAACACCATGGGTAAGGTGCAAAAGAACCAGCTGCGCGAGCAGTTTGCCGATTCCTTCCAGCTGGTGGCTGGGGCCTGAAGCTTTTCCGGCCGGTCGTGTTCGAGCTCTCGACCATCGTGTAAGCGCAGCGCGCCTGATCCGAGGTGATTGCGCGTCTCTATCGGGAGTTGCCTCTCCATGCCCGGCGCCTGAGGCCGCCACCGCTGCGCGGCTCGCGTTTGAAAGCGGGGGAGCGCAACCGCCGAAACTTTCCGATCCATCGCACGAGACCAAGGGGCGCGACGTGGCGACGCCTCTCTGGGCGCTTGGATTATCGGAAGGAATGCTTTTAGGTGATCGCTAACATTCGGTCGCACGCATAAGGATACCTGCATGTCAGACACACCCCGCCCGCTCACCCTGCGTGACGTCTCCGAAGCCTCTGGCGTCAGCGAGATGACGGTCAGCCGGGTGCTGCGCAACAGGGGCGACGTGAGCCAGGCGACGCGCGAGCGTGTGCTCGCGGCCTCCAAGCGCCTGGGCTATGTGCCCAACAAGATCGCCGGAGCGCTCGCGTCCAGCCGGGTGAACCTCGTGGCGGTCATCATTCCGTCGCTCTCGAACATGGTGTTCCCCGAGGTGATGAACGGTATTTCCAGCGAGCTCGATGAGACCGGATTGCAGCCGGTTCTGGGCGTCACGCACTACAAGCCCGAGCGTGAGGAACAGGTGCTCTACGAGATGCTCTCGTGGCGCCCTTCGGCTGTGATCATTGCCGGTCTGGAACATACCGAGGCTGCCCGTGCGATGCTGCGCAACGCGGCGATCCCGGTGGTGGAGATCATGGACACCGACGGCGAGGCCATCGACGCGATGGTCGGGATCTCGCATCGCCGCGCGGGCCGCATGATGGCGCAGGAGATCCTGCAGGCTGGCTATCGCAGGATCGGGTTCATGGGCACGAAGATGCCGCTCGATCACCGCGCGCGCAAACGCTTCGAGGGGTTCACCGAGGCGCTGGCCAAGGCCGGGATCGAGATGGCGGATCGGGAGTTCTATGCCGGTGGCTCCGGCCTTGCCAAGGGGCGCGAGATGACGCGGTTGATGCTGGAGCGGACGCCGGATCTCGATTTCCTCTACTTCTCGAACGACATGATCGGGGCGGGCGGCCTTCTCTATTGCCTCGAGCAGGGGATCGATGTGCCGGGTCGGATCGGTCTGGCCGGGTTCAACAATATCGAGCTGCTCGATGGCTTGCCCAAGCGTCTCGCGACGATGGATGCGATGCGCCGCCAGATCGGTGAGGCCGCAGCCCGCATCGTGGCGGCCCGTACCGAGGAAATCGAAGGCCATCATGGGGGGCCGCAGGGCGGGGGCGAGGAGGTCGTGCTGACGCCGACCCTGTCGCTCGGGGACACGCTCATACGTGGATAAGCGGCGGCACGTCCGTGGCTGGTAGACTTCGCGCGCGCAGTCCTGCTAACCGGAAGCAGCTTGCGCACGCGGCGCCCCGACCCGAGACGACATGACCGATACGCCTTCCCCTCAGGTTTCCATCGTGGTGCCGATGCACGACGAGGCCGAGAATGCCGCGCCCCTCCTGGAGGGGATCTGCGCGGCTTGCGCCGACGTGGAATACGAGGTCATCGCGGTCGACGACGGTTCGCACGATGCCACAGCGGCAGAGATCCGGCGGTTTGCTCAGGCGCAGCCGCGAGTGCGGCTGGTCAGCCATCCCAGCGCGGGCGGCCAGAGTGCCGCCGTTCATTCCGGTGTGCTCGCGGCGCGCGGCGAGATCGTGTGCACGCTTGATGGCGACGGACAGAACCCGCCCGAGGAGCTGCCCAAGCTCTACACGCCGTTCCTTGCGGGGGACGTGCCCCGCCTCGGACTTGTCGCGGGTCAGCGCGTCGGGCGGCAGGACACCGCCTCCAAGCGCCTCGCCTCGCGCTTTGCCAATACGCTGCGCGCCTGGATCCTGAACGACGGCACTCGCGACACCGGGTGCGGGCTCAAGGGCTTTCGCCGCGATGCCTTTCTCACCCTTCCCTACTTCGATCACATGCACCGCTACCTGCCGGCGCTTTTCAAGCGCGACGGGTGGGAGGTGCAGCTCGTCGATGTGAGCCACAAGGGGCGCATGGCGGGGCGTTCGAAATACAGCAACTTCAGGCGCGCGATCGTCGGCGTGCCGGATCTGATGGGCGTGGCCTGGCTGATCCGGCGCCGCAAGAAGGCGCGCCCGGACCCCGAGCAGGCGTCGCTTTCGCCAGAGGCCCCGCAGCCCGCGGCCGGTGGAACGACACCATGACGGAGCCGGCGTTCTTCGGCTGGCTCGGAGTATCCAGTTGGGGCGAGTTCTGGTGGGTCGCCGTGGGCCTTGGCGGGCAGCTGTTGTTCACCGCGCGGTTCCTCGTGCAGTGGATCGCGTCTGAGCGGGCGGGACGCTCCGTCATCCCTCTGGCGTTCTGGTATCTTTCCATCGTTGGCGGGCTGATCCTGCTGGCATATGCGATCTGGCGGCGTGATCCCGTCTTCATTCTGGGGCAGTCGATGGGTGTCTTCATCTACCTGCGCAACCTTGTGCTGATTCATGCCGAACGCCGCCGCGCGCCCGAGTGAGTGGCTCCCCGCCGCCGCAGGCATCGTGCTCGCGGTTACCGCCTACCGCGTGCTCATGCTGGCCTTCGACCGGACGGATCTCTTCGTCGATGAGGCGCAGTACTGGTTCTGGGGCCAATCGCTGGAGTTCGGCTACTATTCCAAGCCGCCCCTGATTGGCTGGGTGATCCGCGCCTCGACAGAGATCGGCGGGTCCGATGCGCTCTTCTGGGTGCGCTTGCCCGCCCCGCTTCTGCATATCGCTACGGCGCTGATCCTCGGGTGGATCGCGGCGGAGCGCTTTGGGCGAGCGGCGGCGATCTGGGTCGTGGCGCTCTACATCACGCTGCCGATGGTTACGGTCGGCTCCTACATGATCTCGACAGATACGGTCATGTTCCCCTTCCTCGCGCTGGCGCTGGGTCTCTGGCTGAAGTCGCTCGACAGGGGCGGGCACGCGGCTTTTGCCTTCGCCGCCGGTCTTTGCGCGGGGCTGGGTTTTCTTGCGAAATACGCCGCGATCTATGGCCCGCTCTGCGCCATGCTCGCGGCTTTGGCGATGTGGCAGGGGCGGCCGGGATGGCGCGCAGCGGGTGCGGGTCTGCTCGGCTTTGCCATTGCCATATCGCCCAACATCCTCTGGAACGTCGCCAACGGGCTGACCACGCTTCAGCATACCCTCGACAATGCAGACTGGGTGCGCGACCCCGGCACGCGAGCGGGTTTCAACACGTCGGGGTTGGCGGAGTTCTTCTTGGCCCAGTTCGCCGTTTTCGGGCCGGTGCTCTTTGGTGCGCTGCTGTGGCTCGGGGTGCGGCGGGGCGCGGGCTCGGACGAACGCCGCCTGCTGCTGTGGTTTTGCCTGCCCATCGTCGCGATCGTCTGCACCCAGGCGCTCCTGTCGGAGGCCTATGCGAACTGGGGCGTGCTGGCGTACCAGGCGGGCTTGCTCGTGGTGGTGCCCTGGCTTCTGACGAAACCCCGGGGCTGGCTCTGGGGCACCGCGTTGCTTCACGGGGCCTTCGCCGTGTTCCTGCCTTTCGCCGTTGTCTTCGGGACGCAGTGGCGGGCCGGGCCCGACAATGCGCTCATGTTGGAGCGCTATCTTGGCCGATCCGACATGAGCCGCGAGATCCTCGCGCTGGCCGAGGCCAATGGCGGTGTGCTTGCGGCCGACAATCGCGACATCCTCGCCGATCTTTTCTACACCGGGCGCGACAGCGGGGTAGAGATCTGGGCCGTGCCGCGGCCCGGACGACCGCCGAACCACTATGTCCAGACACTTTCGCTGCCACCGCGCGAGGGGCGCATTCTGCTGGTCTCGCGGCGTGACCGCCCGCCCGAAGCTTGCCGTGCCACGGCGGAAACCGTGGCTGTTCTCGCGCCGCAAAGCGGGGCTCATCGCAAACGGGCACAGCATGTCTGGCGGGTCGATGCGCCCTGTCTGCAACCCTGATGCCGCATTGCGCCTTTTCTCGCTTGCCGGGGCGCTCTGCCCTGTCGCCCGGCGGTGATCCGGGTATAGTCGCGCGCGTGATCGACATGGGGGCGCTATGTTTGTGACTGGCCGTAGGGTGCGGGCCTGGCTTCTTGCAACTGCCGTGGGCTGTGCCGCAACGGCGGCGTCTCCCCAGGATCTGACGACAACATTCTACAACCTCTATGGCGCACCCGGTCTGATCGAGATGCCGACGGCTGAAATGGCGCCCGATGCGGAGCTTGGGTTCACCTTCGCGTACACCGCCGCCGATCAGAACCGCAGCACGCTGACCTTCCAGATCGCGCCCTTCCTCTCGGGGTCGTTCCGCTATTCCCAGTTGCCGGATTTCCAACCTGACGGGCGGGACCTTTTCGACCGCAGTTTCGATCTGCGTCTGCGGTTGCTCGAAGAGGGCGAATGGCACCCCGCGATCGCCCTTGGCTTGCAGGATTTCATCGGCACCGGCGCTTATAGCGGCGAGTATCTGGCCGCGACCAAATCCTTTGGTGCGAACCGCGAGTTCAGGCTCACAGGCGGCATCGGCTGGGGGCGCTTTGGCACCGCCAACGTGATCGCGCGCGGCGATTCCGTGCGCGAGACGGACTTCGAAGATACTGGCGGGACAGCCAATCTGGACAACCTCTTCACCGGCCCCATCGGGGGCTTTGCCGGTCTGACGTGGCAGGCAAGCGATCGCCTGCGCTTTGCCGTAGAGTATTCGAGCGACGGCTATGCGACCGAAGAAGAGCGCGGGCTCTTCGAGCGCGAGAGCCCGTGGAACTTCGGTGTGAGCTACCAGCTTGCGGACAACGTCAGCCTGTCGGCTGCCTCGCTCTACGGCACCGATATCGGCCTGCAGCTGAACTTCACCGTCAATCCGAACAACCCGCCCGCGGGCCCCGGCCTCGAGACCGCTCCGCTTCCCGTTGCTGTCCGCGGGCCCCGCTCGGCGAACTCGCTGGGGTGGTCCGGGCAGTGGATCGAGCGGCCGGATCTGCCCGAGCGCGTCCGAGGCTCGGTCTCCGACGCGCTCGCCGCAGAGGGCATCATCGTCGATTCGATTGCCCTGCGCGCGACGTCCGTCGAGCTGCGCATCGAGAACCGCCGCTGGCCCTCCATGGCACAGGCCGTCGGGCGGACGGCCCGCGTCCTGACGGCGGCGTTGCCCGCGTCGGTCGAGACCTTCCGCATTGTGCCCGTGCTCAACGGTGTTCCCAGCGCGGCCATCACGCTGCGCCGTTCCGATGTCGAGCAGCTCGAGAACGCCCCGACGCGTGAGATCGCGCAGCGGCTGATCTTCTCGGGCGGCAGCGAGCAGCCGGTCGATCTGGTGGCCATCGATCCGTACCCGCGCTTCTTCTGGGGGATCGCGCCCTACTACGACCTTGGCTTCTTCGACGTCGAGACACCGGTGCGCGCCGAACTCGGCCTGTCGCTGGAGGCCGATCTGGAGCTTGGGCGCGGCCTTGTCGCCTCGATCGACATCAACCAGCCGCTGTTCAGCAATCTGGCCGACGTTGCCATCGAGACAGAGGATTCCCCGATCCCCATCGTGCGGACGGACTTCCCGGACTACTTCGACAGCAACGCCCCCCGTCTCGAGCGCCTCACGTTGGCCCATTACGGCCGTCCGTCGGACGATCTCTACAGCCGGGTCACGGCAGGGTACCTTGAGCTTATGTATGCCGGTGTGTCGGGCGAACTGCTCTGGAAGCCCGTCACCTCGCGCCTCGCATTCGGCGCCGAGGTCAACTACGTCGAAAAGCGTGATCCGGACGATCCCTTCGCCACCACGGACTATGATGTCGTGACGGGGCACCTGTCGGCCTACTACGACTTTGGCAATGGCTATGAGGGGCGCGTCGATGCGGGGCGCTACCTCGGCGGGGACTATGGCGCGACCTTCGCGTTTGACCGCGCATTCGACAACGGCTGGGCGGTGGGCGCCTTCGCGACCTTCACGGATGTCCCGTTCGAGGATTTCGGCGAAGGCTCGTTTGACAAGGGGATCCGGGTCACGGTGCCCGTGGCGTGGCTCTCTGGGCAACCCACACGCCGCACCGCGACGACCGTCTTGCGGCCGCTCACCCGGGACGGAGGCGCACGCCTCAGCGTGGCCGGACGGCTCTATGACAGGGTGAGCGAGGCCCATGCGCCCGAGATCCAAGATCGTGTGGGGAGGTTCTGGAAATGACGCTCTTCCGGAGGCTCCGTGCCCGCGCCGGCATGTTGCTGTGCGGCCTGACACTGCTCGCGGGCTGCGGCAACGATCCAGATCTCGAGGGTTCGTTCGCGCTGGTTCAATCCGCTGCGGCGACGGCGTTTGGCCCGCTCTTTGGCGATGGCAATGGCGGACTCACGCCAGCGGCGTCGACACCTGAGGCCCTCGCACCTGTTCTGGCGCAACTGCCTCCCGGGCCGGTCCTCCGCTTCGAGGTGCCCGAGTTCGGGCAATCGGCGCTGGCCTACAGCGCGGCGCGAAACGGCCCCTACCGAACGTTCGCAACCGTGACCTCGCAGACCATCACGATGCGGGGTGATCTTGTCACCGGCACGCGCGGGTTTGCGTGGGATCTGATGTCGTCGGCCACGAACGGCGCGGGGGACATCGTGCGGCGCCGGGGCTCTGGCTCCGTGCAGCGGATCTACCGCTTCCTTGGCCCGATGGATGACGACGAAGAGCTTGTTGTTACCTGCACCATCGCTCCGGACGGCAGCGAGGGCATCACCCTTGCCTCTGGCGCGCGGTTTGCAACGACCCGCATGCGTGAGACGTGTACCGGCGAGGGCGCGACCTTTACCAATCGGTACTGGGTGACCTCCGGCGGAGCGATCCCGCGTTCCGAGCAGTGGATCAGCGACCGAATCGGAGCCTTCCGCATCGAACGCGTTCGGAACTGAGGATACCATGGCACGCGTAGCGCTCGTCACAGGCTCAGCGGGGTTCATCGGCTTTCACCTGTCGCGGCGCCTCCTTTCTGAGGGGTGGCAGGTCGTCGGGATCGACGCGATGACGCCCTACTACGACGTCCGCCTGAAGCACGCGCGCCACGCCGAGCTGGGTCGCCACCCGGCATTTCGCGCGGTCGAAGCCGCGATCGAGGAGCCTGGGCGAATGTCGTCCCTCATGGCGGAGGTGCGGCCGGATGCCGTGATCCACCTCGCCGCCCAGGCGGGTGTCCGCTATTCGATCGACGCGCCGCGCTCCTACGTGGAGGCGAACCTCGTGGGCACGTTCGAAGTGCTGGAAGCCGCGCGCGCGACGCCTCCGGCGCATCTTCTCCTCGCGTCGACATCGTCCGTCTATGGGGCGAATACGGAGATGCCCTATCGCGAGGCGGACAAGGCCGACACGCCGCTGTCCTTCTACGCCGCCACCAAGAAGGCGACCGAAGCGATGGCGCATTCCTACGCGCATCTTTACGGCGTTCCGACGACGCTTTTTCGGTTCTTCACGGTGTATGGTCCGTGGGGGCGCCCCGATATGGCGCTCTTCAAGTTCGTCTCGGCGATCCGGGAGGGGCGGCCCATCGACATCTACAATCACGGGCGCATGAAGCGGGACTTCACGTATATCGATGATCTCGTGGATGCGATTGCGCGGCTCATTCCCGTGGCGCCGCCCGGTGCGGGGGGGCGGGAAGCCTGGGAGCCTCTGCCGGGCGACAGCCTGTCTGCTGTCGCGCCGTGGCGTGTGCTGAATATCGGCAACGACAAGCCGGTGGAACTGACGGCGTTCGTCGCCGCGATCGAGGAGGCCACCGGCCAGATCGCGCAAAAGAACATGCTTCCGATCCAGCCCGGCGACGTGCCGGCGACATGGGCCGACACCACGCTGCTGCATGCTCTCATCGGGCCCACCGCAAGCACGCCCCTTTCGGACGGGATCAAGGCGTTTGTTGCATGGTTCGACAAGGTCTACCTGCCGATGTGCAACTCCGATGAAGCAGGGTCCGGCGCGCGATCCGCATAGAAAAAAGCCCCCCGCACTGCGGAAGGCCCCAAGCCGAAAGCGACTGTTCCAGTGTTACTGGGTCGCGGTCGCAGTCGCGGTCGCAGTACCGGACGAGCTGCTGCCGTCGTTGCCGTCGAGCACGGCAGCGGCCACACCAACGGCGAGGACACCGCCTGCCAGAACGGCGGCCGTGGACACGCCACCAGCGCCAGCGGCACCGAGGCCGAGCGATCCAACGGGTGCGACGGGAACACCGATATCATCGTCATCCGTCCCGGCAGCGCCAACGTCACCGGCAACAGCCGAGCCCATCGACAGTGTGAGTGCGAAGACGCCTGCGGTCATAGCGCGAAACAGCATAGGAATTCTCCTGACATTCTGAGCGCCTACCGACGCCGTCCCGAGTATATGCGCGCAATCCCCGCCTCAAGGCAAGTAGCAGTTTCTTTCAAATACCTGCAAGACGGCGGCCTGCGCGCCAAAGTGCTCCATTTGCCTCACATCCGGGCGGGATGGCGCTCGTCCCGAGCGCCTGCGCACATTGACACCGCACGCCCGATGGCCCATGCGCAGGGCGCTTTTTGGTATCAGACGAGGCGCCGCGCACCATGCGAATCGCTATGATCGGTACGGGGTATGTTGGCCTCGTCTCTGGGGTTTGTTTCTCCGACTTCGGGCATGAGGTCGTCTGCGTCGACAAGAACCCCGCAAAGATTGCCCTGCTCGAGAAGGGCGAGGTGCCCATCTTCGAGCCCGGGCTCGACGCGCTCATGGCGCGCAACGTGGAGGCCGGGCGGCTCTCGTTCACCGGGGATCTTGATGAAGCCGTCAAAGATGCCGAAGCTGTCTTCATCGCCGTGGGGACGCCGACGCGCCGGGGCGACGGCCATGCCGATCTCACCTACGTCTACGCGGCGGCCGAGGAGATCGCGCACGCGCTGACGGGCTACGCCGTGATCGTGACGAAATCGACCGTTCCCGTGGGCACCAACCGGGAAGTCGAGCGGCGGATGCGTGCGGCAAACCCCGCCTGCCAGTTCGATGTCGCTTCGAACCCGGAGTTCCTGCGCGAGGGCGCGGCGATCGACGATTTCATGCGCCCGGATCGCGTGGTTGTCGGCGTCGAGTCCGAGCGCGCCAAGGAGCTCATGGGGGGCATCTACAAGCCGCTCTTCCTGCGGGATTTTCCCATCGTGTACACCGATCTCGAATCTGCCGAGATGATCAAGTACGCGGCAAACGCCTTTCTGGCGACCAAGATCACCTTCATCAACGAGATCGCTGCCCTGTGCGAACGCGTGGGTGCCGATGTGAAGGCGGTGAGCAAGGGCATGGGCCTCGACGGGCGCATCGGCAACAAGTTCCTCCACGCAGGCCCCGGCTTTGGCGGCTCGTGCTTCCCGAAGGATACCCGTGCGCTGGCCCGCATCGGGCAGGATTTCTCTGTCCCGCTGGAGATCACCGAAGCGGTGATCCGGGTCAACGAGGACATCAAGCGCCGCATGGTCGACAAGGTGCTCGACCTTTGCGGCGGCTCCGTCAACGGCAAGACGCTCGCGGTGCTTGGCGTCACCTTCAAGCCCAACACGGACGACATGCGCGAGGCCCCCTCGCTCACCATCATCCCCTCGCTTGTAGGCGCCGGGGCAAAGGTGCGTGTTGTCGATCCGCAAGGCCGCCGCGAGGGCGAGGCGCTGCTGCCCGGTGTCGAATGGTGCGATGACCCCTACGTGGCCACGGACGGCGCCGACGCGCTTGTGCTGCTGACGGAGTGGAACGAGTTTCGCGCGCTTGACCTGCCGCGCATAGCGGGCGCCATGCGGGCGCCGCGGATGGCGGATCTGCGCAACATATACCGCGGTGAAGACGTCGAGGCCGCCGGGTTTGAGGCCTATAGCGCCGTCGGGCGCTGAAGGCGGCACGCGGCATGAGTCTGGCGGCAAGGATTGGCAAACGCGCCTTTGATCTCGTTTTCGGTGTGATCCTTCTTGTGCCGACCGTACCGCTGATGATCTGGACGGCGTGGCGCATCTACCGTCAGGATGGACGCCCCGTGATCTACGCCACCGAGCGGATCGGGCAGGGCGGCAAGCCATTCACCCAGTACAAGTTCCGCACGATGGAGCAGGAAGCCGGGCCGGAACAGGGAGTCTCCGGCGGAGACAAGGCTCACCGGATCACGCCTTTGGGGGATCGGCTGCGCGCAGCGCGGCTTGATGAGCTTCCGCAGATGTTCAACGTCCTCAACGGCACGATGTCCTTTGTCGGCCCAAGGCCGCCGGCGCCGCAATACGCCCAACGTTTTCCGGAGATCTACGACGAGGTCCTCCAGATGAAGCCGGGCATCACCGGGTTGGCGACGGTGATGTTCCACGTCCACGAAGAGTGGCTGCTCAGGGGGACGACCACCTCCGACGAGACCGACGCGATCTACGTGCGCCGCTGCGTGCCCCGCAAGGAAAAGCTCGATCTGATCTACCGGGACAACTGGTCGATCTGGTTCGACCTCTACCTGATCTACCTGACCCTCGGGAAAGGCTTTCGCTGGCCAGGGGCGCGGCTCGACAGGATGCGCAAACGTGCCGCCCGCCTGCGCGCTGGTTGACCCTCCGGCGCGACAGTGGCTATTGGGGCGGGGGCGTTCTGCGCGCCCCCGCTGCCACTTGGGGGAAAAGTGTCTGTACGAAGGTGGGTCGTCATGGCCCTTTGCTTGCTGTCCGTTGCCGCCTGCGACCTGCCGCGCAGCGCTGCCGTTCAGCAGGAAGTGCTCGCTGTTCGCGATGACGAAGTCGCCAACTTCGCCGTCTACGACGTCACGCGGGATTTCATGCCTGTGCTCAGTGCATGGCCGGCGGCGCAATCGCGGCCGAGCGACGGCTGGCTGGCACATGGCCACTCCGCGTCCGGAGGCGAGATCCGGATCAGCCCGTTCGATCAGGTCGACCTGACGGTCTGGGACAGCGAAGACAATTCCCTGCTGACCTCTGACACCCAGAAAGTGGTGAACATCGCCGGGGTGCGGGTCACCGAAGCGGGCACCATCTTTGTGCCGTATATCGGTTATCTCAATGTCGCGGGCCGAACGCCCGATAGCGCACGCCAGCTCATCGAAGAGGAAATGGCCGCGATCGTGCCCTCCGCGCAGGTGCAGCTGACAGTCCTTCCCGGTACCCGGGGCTCTGTGTCGCTGGTCGGGGGCGTCAGCAGCCCCGGGACGGTGCCGCTCCCCGAGGCGCACTTCACCGTGCTCAACCTGATCGGCCAGGGCGGAGGGCCCGAAGACGGGCTGCGCAATCCGCAAGTGCGCCTGATCCGCAACGGGCAGACCTATCTGGCCTCCTATGAGAGCCTGCTCGAGAATCCTTCCCGCGATACGATCCTGCGTGGCGGCGATCGCGTGGCTCTGGTCGAGGATGACAGGTACTTCCGTGCACTCGGTGCCGCCGGTCAGCAGCGACTCATCTACTTCGAGAACGATGAGCTTTCCGCGCTAGATGCGCTGAGCTTGATGGGTGGCGTCAACGAGCGTCGCGCCAACCTGCGCGGGATCCTCGTACTGCGCGATTACCCGCGCAGTGCAGTGCGCGCCGACAACACTGGCCCAGATGATGAGCGCGTCATCTTCACAATCGACATGACACGTGCTGATGGGTTGTTCAGCGCGGGCCAGTTCCGCATCCAGCCGGGGGACACCGTCATGCCGACAGAGTCCGTTCTCACCACCGCCGAGGCCGCACTTGTCCTCGTCGGCAGCTTCGTCGGGCTCTCTCGTACCTTTGCACAATAACGCCGCCTCCGGGCCCACGCTGGCCGCACTCGTCGTAACGTTTCAGCGCCTGTCTCAGATCCGCGCGACGGTGGAGCGCTTGCTCGACACGCCGGTGACGCGGGTCCTTGTCGTTGACAATGGCTCGACCGATGGCACGCGCGAGTGGCTCGCCAGCGTGACCGATCCGCGCCTCGCGGTGATCCTGGCCGAAACGAATCTTGGTGGTGCGGGTGGTTTCGAGGCCGGGCTGCGCAAGCTTGTGGCTGAGGACGATCCCGATTGGATCGTGCTGATGGATGATGATGCGCGCCCGCTCCCGGGTGCCATCGAGCGCTTCCTGGAGCAGGGCTCATGGGCATTCGATGCTGTCTCCGCCGCTGTCTACCTCGCCGATGGGTCGATTTGCGAAATGAACCGCCCCACGGTGAACCCGTTCTGGAACATGGGCACCTTCCTGCGCACGACCTTCGGCATGATGGCGGGGCGCTCCCGTCAGAGCTTTCACGTGCCCGACAGCGCCTACCGCGACGCCGGCCACAAGGATATCGACGCGACCTCCTTCGTCGGGCTGTTCCTGGCCCGTGAGACGATCCGAAAGGGGGGCTACCCGGACGGGCGGCTCTTCATCTACGGCGACGATGTGCTCTACACGCTTTCGCTGCGAAAGCGCGGGATGCGAATCGGGTTCGTGCCCGACCTGAAGTTCGAGCATGACGACCATCCGGCCTGGCGCGACGGGGTCGTTCGCTACGTCCCGGTCTGGAAGACGTACTATAACGCGCGCAACGGCTTGCGGGTCTACCGCAGCGCCGCTGGGCTCATGTTCCTGCCCGCGATGACGATCGTCCTGGCCAAGTGGATTCTCGCGGGGCGCCACTACGGGGCCGACAAGCGGGCCTATTACCGCTTGCTCTGGCACGGCCTGCGTGACGGCGCCCTCGGCCGCCTGAGCCGACCACATTCCGAAGTCACCGGCCTCGCGCGCACGCGCTGACCAGGGCGCGTTCACGTAGGCATTGCGCCGCGACAAAGCGTGTTACCGGCCGCGATGGAAAGCTTGCGGCGTCGCCCTTGTCAGAGCCCCCTGCATCCGGGGGTATCGGCCCTTGCCTCTTGCACGGCAAGCGGTGCGCGACCTTACTCCGCGGCTTCTGATCCGCGGTGCGCCGGGGTCGGCGCGAGCATCTGCTTGACCCACGCACATTCCTGCCACGGGACAGACAGCCCCGGCTCGAAGATCCGTTCCCGGCCTTCCTTCTGCAGCGCAAGATACTTGCGGTACTCTTCAGCGTTGTTGAAGTGCTGCCCGCGCGCCGTTTCGATCTGCGCCCGCTCGAAGAAATCGGCATGATACTTGAAGTGCGCGAACATCAGGTCGCGCGTCGCAAGTCGCACTTCCGCCGCATAGTGCAGCCCGTCCGTGAACCGCATCCAGGGTCTGTACCGGATCAGGGCGTATTTCTGGGCGACGAACAGGTTGGCGTGCGAGCCCGCAAGCAGCCTGTGGCGCAATCCGCTCGTCCATGTTTCGGCATTGTCGTAGGCGCCCGGGTTCCAGGCGAACTTGAAGGGCGTGCGGTCGCAATGCGTCAGTTCGCTGAAAGGATCCCCGGAGGCGAGCGTCGCATCGGCCAGCGAACCCTCGGGGTAGAGATCCAGCATGAACACCCGGCTGCAATCGGCGTCGGCGAACTCGGGCATGCGCAGGAGCTCCGGCAAACCCTGCACCCCGTCCGGGAGAACGAGAAACTCGTCCGCGTCCGCCACGAGCGACCAGCGGTTCATCCGGAGCTGCGAGATCAGCGTGTGCTGCCAGGCCACGCCATAGCGTGACAGACCATAGTCGGTAGAGACGGAAAACACGGCGACATCCGGCTCATCGCACAGATATTCCAGCGTGCCGTCATCCGACAGGTTGTCCGCGATGAGGAATCCCGTGGCACCGAGCTTGCGATAGTGCTCAAGAAACATCGGCAGCATCTTGCGCTCATTGCGCAGGCACGCGACGACGCAAAGCTCTGAGGCATTCACCTCTTCCAGCTTCTCCTGCGAACTGACCCGCTCGACCTGCAGGTTCTCCCAACCTAGATTGAGCGTCTTGAAGCTCGGCCAGAGGCGCTTGGGCTCCAGTACTGCCTTCGGTCGGACGTCGGCAGCGGGGCCGAGCAGCGCCGCGTTGTCGAGATGGGCCATCACGGAAGGTGAGGATACGCTGGGCAGGAAGCCGTTCTCCCAGACACACACGGATCTGCCCTTCGAGCTCTGTCGGCGCAGAATGACGGAGTGATAATCGCGGCTTGCGACGGTGATGCCGCCGAGGGCCAGCAGATCACCGACAAGCTTGTCCTCCATGAAGGAGCACAATTGCAGCCACGCCCCGTGCCGGGAGTTCGTGGCGTCGACAAGGCTCTGCATGGCGCGGCGATTCAGGAGATAGCCAGTGCTGCCATCCGCGTATTCGGAGGGTTCCGGCGATTTGTCGATCTCTTTGGCCTGGTTGCCGATGGCGCCCCTTGGGTGATGCCAGAGCCTGTCAATCCCCCCGACTGCCCGTTCAAGGCGCCGACCGAAATAGGGGTACTTCGCATAGCTGAGCGCGCCAAGGACCTGCCTGACATCGAGGTGGCAATCGTCGTCGATCTTGTAGAGGTGCGAGAAGGCGGTGTTCGCAACCACCCAATCCGCCATCGCGATGCTCTTGCGGGGCAACGACACATAATCGTCCGGCGCATCCAGGTGGACGACATCGCGCTCCCTGCGCCCGTCGCCATCGCCGACCACAACGATGTAGGGGATCCCGAGGGCGTCGGCGTCCGCCAGCCACGTCTCGCGCATGGCGGCCACCCGGGTGTCGAGGTTCGGGCGGCAGGAATAAACGACGAGCAGTACCCCGTGGAACGCGGCGATCCCGCTCTTCGGCGTCAGGCTGTCTGGCTGAGCCTCGAAGGCGGGCGGCAGGTGCGGCATGGCCAGCTCGAACGTGTCGAAGATGGCTCGGGCGGACATGCTCCGATTGGCCTGGGGGGCCTGACGCAAACTCCACAGGGCATTCTGCACCGCCGCCGAGGCGCAGACCCGGGCCATCTCGCCGGGCTCCAGCGCCTTCAGAAGAAGGGCGAGCTGTCCGGGAATGTCGGTCTCGAGATCGGCGTCGCGATTGGTGAGCGCCCCGGCAAGGAGCGAGATCGGAAGGGCAAAGCCCAGGTGCTCGTTTCTCCACGAGCCCAGAAGTGCGCATTCGGCAAAGAACAGCTTGAGCAGCCCCATGCGCGTCTCGCGCTCCGGAATGGGCTTCTCCAGAAGCTGATGCGCAAGGTTTGCCGCCGCGACCTGACGATGCGCATAGGGGCTTTGCGGGACGCCGGGTGTCGTGCGGCAGATCGCACGCCGGCTGTCTTCTGCAAGCTCCGGCAGAGCGGGGATTTCGGCTGGGAAGGCCTGGTGCCGCAGGAGCGCATCGCCATTCAAGGTGCCGTCTGGTTCGCTGGCCCGGGCGAGGTCAAAGACCTCTTGAATGGGGATGCCGCTGCTTTGGGCCGCCGCCGCAAGCTCGCGCCGGATCCGGATGGCGTCCGTCTCCCGTCCGCGCACGAAGGCGTGGCCTTCGGCGGGTGTCCCCTCCAGCACCGCGCCATGCAGCTTCTCGAAGTTCCGCTGCGCCGTCTGGAGAGCGGCTGGAAGGCTCTGGAGGCGTCCGTCAGTGACCAGCGCGGTGACCTCTTTCCAGAACTGGTGGGAGAACGCGTAGAGCCTCAGCACCTCCGAGACACTGCGCCACTGCATCTCTTCCGAGAGCGTCGGATGCGCCTGAACAGCCGCAACAGCGACCGAGATCAGCGAATCCGAGAAGAGCATGCTGCCATAGTCGGGCTCCAGCCGACGTGCATAGGCAAAGAACGCCCTGAGCATATCCTCACGCAGCTCTTCGGAGACGAAGCTTGGCGGGGTTCGCAAAACGCGCTGGAGGGTCCAGCTCACGGAGCAGGTTTCGACATACTCGGTGGTCGTTGGCAGCTGCCGAAAGATCGACGCCAGCCCGGTGGCGTCCTCGTTCATGTAGAGGAACGGCAGTGCCGTCATTAGCGTCCAGTCCGGGCGGCCAGGGGTTATCGTGGCGACGCCCATTTCAGTTGCGAGATCGTAGAGATCCTCGAAGCGGTCCGCGTTGCAGAAGCTGCGAGTGCACAGGCGCATGAAATGGCGCCGTTCGACCATCGGCATCTGCGCGACCGGGGATCGACGGATCACGTCCGCCATCTCGCTGGGGTGCGCCGTGGCCATGCGCCTCATGACGTCGGCCTCGACCTCCTTGAACGAGATCACGGCGGCGCGCCGTGCGGCTGCCTCGGCTTCGGCCGTTGCAGTGGCGTCCGCGATTGAGCCAGAAGAACTGGACCGGCCGCCGGGCTCGAGGGTCGCGGGCATGCCTGCCTCTGCCACCGTCGCCGGGCGTGCATCCGCCGGTGGCCGCATCGCTGCCGCCCGTGCCGCATCAGGAACGTCGCTCTCCAATGCGGGCGGCGCATGCGGAGTGAGGGGAAGGACAGGCTCCGGTGCCTCGGGTGGCATGAAGTAGGTCTGCACCTTGTAGCGCTCGGCGGCATCCCGGAGCGTCGCGCGCGCTTTGGCAGAGAGCCCGTCAGAGACACCGGCGAGTTTGGCGTGCTCGAGGGCCGTCAGCACGTCAAGCGATGTAGCGCCATCGCCGCCCTCGCAGACCGCTTCGATGGTCTCGACGATCTCGGATCGCGTGAGGGTGAGCGGTGTGCCGCAAGGGCGGCCATTGGCCGTCAGTTGCAAGACAACGCTGTCCGTCTCCGCGTCGACGTAGGACCACACCCAGCCCGGAACCAGAGCCATCACGCCGATCTTGTCCGTCGGGGCGCGCTGCTCAAGGGCATGATCGGGCTCGGGCAGTGTCACGACCGGCAAGGATTGGCCGGTGCCAACCAGTGAAACGGCAAGCTCTTGCTGCATCGCGGCCGGGTCGAAGCCCCACCCCTCGAGGATGAAGGGCCGGTCGGAAAACAGAACCCCGCGTCCCTTGCGTGACTCGTGTGCCTCCCCTTCGATCCGGAAGTCGGTGAAGCCGCCATTGAGCGACACCCAATGCACCGGCTCATCGGTGCCGTCTGCGGCCTCCGGAAGCTCGAAAACCCCGAGTTTCACGCCATCGAGCAAGACGGTCGCCTGGCCGAGGAAGAACTCGATCCGGACGGTCAGCTCCGTTTCCGGATCGGCGGTGATCGGGGTGGGGCGCTCGGGCCCCCAGGCTCCGTCAAGAAATTGATTATAAACCATAACCTGACGGCGCATCCGAAAGGAAAGATGCAGCGGTACGTCCCGGCACGCGAACTCAAGGAAGTCGATATTCGCGTAGTCATAGGTCCCAAATGCGATCTTGCCCTCGAAGGCGGAGCCGTTGTGGGAACTGAAAGCGAATTGCATCCTACGCTTTACCTCTTTCTGATCGTCGGTCTGCGTCTACCCCCATCCCTGAACGGATGGTAGGGCAACTTGGCCCGCCCCTACCGCATCATTTCAGCATAGGCGGGAAAAAGCACTCGGATGTTTCTGTCGATAAAGGGATCGATGCAAAGATCGGGATCCTGCGTCGGGCAGGTCCGCGCGATCAAGGCTCCGGCGTCGCGCATGAAGGCCGTCTTGAGAGCCCCTGTCGGGAAGTCGCCAAAGCGCGATTTCTCCCACAATGCGCGGGCAAGCAGGCGCGGATACCACGCATCGCGCGGCAAATGCGCGTCGAGCGTTGGGGCGAATGCCATCATCGCGCTTTGGATATCTTCGACGCCATGGCACCCGCGCCAAAGGCGCCTGTCGATGGCGGCATCCGACACGTGGAGGCCAAGCGGCGGGATCGCCACGGATTTCGGCGCCTTGAGGGCCGCGGCGAGCGTCAGCCCCCAGCTTCCGAAGGGTTCGGGCGCGAAGCGCAGGCCGCTGGCGCGCAGAAACGCTGTCCGGAAGATCTTCGCCGAGGGGTGCGCGTGCAGGAGCGGCGCCCGCGTTGCCGGAACACGCCCGGCGCTGCCTTCGATGTGCTTGAGCCAATCCTGATCGAGCGGGTCAGATTGGCTCGGCCAGCGCTTGCCGAAGGGGTCACGCCCGTCATGCGTACCGGGATGCACATGCCCGGCTGCCTGGCTGAACCGGCTGAGACCAAGATCGGCCTTTTCGCGGATCATTGCCTCCACCCAGAGCCAGAGCGCGCCCGGTGCGTAGCTGTCGCCGGCGTCGAGCACGACGGCGAAGAGGCCTTGCGCCTCGGCCAGGCCGCGGTTGCGGGCCTCGGCGACGCAACCTGTCCCGCCCGACAGCACCCGCGCCGTCGGCAGATCTCCAGCCATCGCTTGCAAGCGGTGCCATGCTTCCAGGCCGGGCACCGTCGGGACGATCAGCACCTCCAGATCGGTGAGGTACTGGGTCTCGAGGCTATGGAGGCTCCGGCGCAACCCGGAGCCGATCCCGTCCGTGGCGACGACCACGGTGAGCGGCAGACGCCCGGCCAGCACATCGGCAAAGGAGTGCGAGATCGCCCTGTCCCACTCCGGTGTCCAGCGCAGGGAATTGTGCGCAAGGAAGCGGCGCGCTGTATCGACGAAGCGCGCCCGGCGTTCCGGCTCGCGTTGGGTCGCGGCGCGCTCGTGGATCGTGCGGGTGGCCAGCCGGGCCAGTCCTCTGGCTGCGCCCTTCTTGAAGGACGTATCCAGCCCCTGCCGTACGGCGTCGAGCACCTCGAATTGCTGATACACCCGGTCCGAGCCGTCGCTCGTGATCTGGCCCTCCCGACCGCGCGTGTGTCGGTAGAGTGGCTCCGGAACGTAGGCCATCGCAACCGCGCGCTCCGCGACCTGCTGGAACCAGACGTGATCTTCGTAGGCCAAACCATTGGGAAATTGCAGCCCGTCGATCAGCTCACGCCGGTAGAGCTTGTTCCACGCGGACGGCCAGTGCCGGACGATCTCGGCCCAGTCATCAAGCAGGTAGGCCGTCCAGCGGCCCTGGGCCGCCGGATGTGTCGCACCGTGGATCGCGGAAGAGACATGCGTGCGCTCCGGGCTGACGATCTGCACCGCACAGGCAGCCCAGGGCGCGCGGCTTTGGTCGAGGGCGCGCATGAGCGTTGACAGGAACGCGGGATCGAAGCTGTCGTCACTGTCGAGGAAGCCGATCACGGGGGCGCGTGCGGCGCTCAGTCCTGTGTTGCGCGCCGCCGAGAGCCCGGCATTCGTTTGGCGCAGGAACACAAAGCGGTCGTCCCCCTTGGCAGCTTCTCGCGCGCGCAGGTCGCTGTCATCGGTCGAGCCGTCGTCGATGACAATGGCCTCGAAATCGGTGAAGGTCTGGGCGCGCAGGCTGTCTATCGCCGCGCCCACGTGCTCGGCCACGTTGTAGACAGGCACGATGATCGAAACCGCTGGAAATGTCGCGCGCCCGGTGATGCCGGGCGATGCCGCGGGCAGGACCGCGCCGGGCGGTTCAGGCGCGCCCATGGTGCGGGGTCACATCGGTGCCTGCGCGAAAACGGGCAGGCGGCCGCCGTTGGCCGAGCTAGCGAGGAAGGCCCGCGCCGAATCCAGCGCTTCGCGGATCGTGACGTCCATGTCGAGGTAGCGATAGGTGCCGAGCCGGCCGACGAAGGTCACGTTCTCCTCGTGCTCGGCGCGGGTCATGTAATCGCGCAGCATCTTCTTCTCGTTGACGAGCCGGATCGGGTAATACGGAATGTCGCCCGGTTCGCAGGCTCGCGAGTACTCGCGGTAGCACACGGTCGCGTCGTGGGTTTCCCACGGGGAGAAGTGCTTGTGCTCTGTGATCCGGGTGTAGGGCACGTCTTCCTCGGTGTAGTTCATCACCGCGCAGCCCTGGTAATCGCCGTTCGAGATGAAGCGTTCGAAATCGAGCGTACGGTACCCCAGATGGCCCAGTTCGTACTCGAAATACCCGTCCAGCGGGCCGGAATAGAACACGTGATCGTAGGCGCTGCCCATGTCGCGCTGGAAGGTTGCGCCCAGGTGCACGTCGATCGAGGGGTGATCGAGAATGCGCTCCACCATGGCGGTGTAACCGTTCTTCGGCATGCCTTGGAACTTGTGGAAGAAATAGTTGTCGTCGTAGTTGAAGCGCACTGGCAGCCGCTTGAGGATGGAAGCGGGAAGCTCGGTCGGGCAGCAGCCCCATTGCTTGCGCGTGTAGCCCTTGAAGAACGCCTCGTAGAGATCGCGCCCGACGAAGCGCAGCGCCTGCTCCTCGAATGTTTGCGGCTCATCGATCGAGGTATCCGCGATCTGGCTGATGAAGGTCCGTGCCTCGGCGGGCCGCATCGTGCGCGCGTAGAACTGGTTGATTGTGTGCAGGTTGATCGGCATCGAGTAGACCGCGCCGCCCGACTTTGCCTTCACCCGGTTCTTGTAGGGCATGAAGGTCTCGAAGCGATTCACATAATCCCAGACCTCGGCATCGTCGGTGTGGAAGATGTGCGGCCCGTAGCGATGCACCAGCACGCCGGTGTCCTGATCGCGCTCGGTGTGGCAATTCCCGGCAACATGATCGCGTGCATCGAGGATCGTGATCTCGTGCCCTTCTTCGGCGAGGGCGCGACCGATAACGGCCCCTGAGAGCCCGGCGCCCACCATAAGAAGCTTCATGGAAACCTGCCTTTCGTATTGGCGGCGTGATCCGCGGTCTTGCGGAAGCCAAACCCAGTCAAACTCTCACAGCCCCTGCCATCTGCGCTTCGCCGGGTCTTTGCACGCCCGCCGCGTCTGCGCCTTTCTCATCCGCGTCCAGCGCGGTCTGTTCGTCTTGCACCGTGGTCCCGCCATAGTGCGTCAGCAGACGGTCCCGGTGTTCATCGAGCGATGTGGGCGCGCGCGCGCGGGCCCAATACGCATCGAGATTAATAGTATTGGAAAGAAGATCTGACACAATGGCATGAAACTGCGAGATGTTTCCGCCTTCAAACGTCATCGGCGGATAATTGCCGAGTTCCTTCGCTCCGCCGAGGCTCGCCGTCATGAGCGGAATGTGCCGTGCGTGCATTTCGATCGCGACTTGCGGCAGGTTATCCTCCCACATCACCGGAACGAGGCCGACGCGCACGCGGTCGAGAATCTCGTCGATCGTGTCGTGGGTGTAGCCGTCGGCATGGAGGATCGAAGCGAAGCTCCCTCCGAGCGCCCGTAGCCGCTTCATGACGGCGGGCGGGCCGCTGCGCGCGGCGATGACGACATGCACCCGTTCGGCCAGCTTGGCGGGCATCGCCTCCAGCGCATCGAGGAGGAAATAGAAGCCCTTGTCGCGCCGCATGTAGCCCAGGTAGCCGAGCGTGAGCGTCCCGTCTGGCGCCAGAACGGACGGAGCGGGCGCTGTTTCGGCATATTTCGAGGCGTGGCGGGTGCCGATGTACTCGACAGCGAGCTTGTCGGCTGAGAGGCCGAAGCGCGTGGCGACGGCTCCGGCGCGCTCGCTGACAGCGAGAATGACGTCGGCATGCGCATTGATCAGCCCCGTGACAGCCTCGCGGCGGCGGCGATAGCGCGCGTAATCCGGTTCGAGCTGCTGGAAGGGGCCTCCGGCGCCGGGCGGGGCCGTGACGGTGTCGCTGTAGGCTGCCACGTCGCGCGCGCCGGCCGAGAGTGCCGCCGCCGCCGGAAGCCCGGCCTTGGCGAGTTTCATCCCGGCCCTGAAGCTGAGGTCGAAGGCCCGTCCGCCCGGTTTCATGCCCATGGATTTCAGGGTTTCGGCCACGCCGAAGGCGCGCCGCACGACCTCGGCCTCGGTGCGCTGCGCCTTGGGCAAACAGGACACACATTTCCGCCCGCCATCGTAATCGGTGCAGTTTTCCTTTTCGCGATGCCACAGGTTCACCTGCGGGCAGGACGCATAGTAATTGTGAATGGAATAGACGACCCGCGTATCGGGGAAGCGGTCCTTCAGTGTCAGGACGGAGGCCGGAAGGCCTTCGAGATTGTTGAAGTGCACGACGTCGAACGGCCCCTCGGCGGCAAGGAAGTCGAAGAAGGCCTCCCGGGTCGCGGCATGCTCGATCTGCGTTTCGTGGCCGAAGGAGTTATGGCTCGCGGCGAGTGTGCCGGAGTTCACCAGCTCGAAGCGCCTGCACGGATGCCCGGCCGGGGCAGCCGGCAGGCCCCGCACGCGCGGCTGGGTGGACAGGGGATCGTGTGCCAGCCCGGCGCAGAGAAACGTCAGCTCTATCCCGTCCATGGAGCCGAGGCTCTCTATGACGTTCTGCTGATAGATCGAGACGCCGCCGCCGCGCCGCTCCGGGTCCAGATAATCCACCCAGTTGTAATACAACACTTTCATTTCGAAAGCGGACCCCATCTACCCGGGCCGCGTCTGCCGCGCCCACGACACGCCACCAGCCTTGCTGGAAGGCGTCTAGCAGTCTGCCTGCCGCTGGGCAACTCCGTGCCTGCGAGATGGGCAATTGCCTGCAAACGTGGCGGAATGATCAAAGAACGAGCATCACGTGAGCGACGTTCCGTCGAGCAGCGATTGATAGAGTTCCAGCAGGGCATCGGCATGGGCGTCCGGCGTGAAAAGCGGCCGCGCGCGCGCCCAGTAGCCCGACAGATCGATCCCATCGTCCAGCAACCTAAGGAGGTGCTGTTCCAGATCCTCCGCATCGCCCGCGCGAAAGACGAGATCCGCGCAATTGCCAAGCTCGCGCGCACCGCCCTTGTCGGAGGTCAGGAGCGGGATGCGGCGGGCGTGCATCTCCATGGCGACCTGGGGCAGGTTGTCTTCCCAAAGAACGGGCACGAGCCCCAGGGTGACGCCCTCCAGCACAGTGTCCAGCCCGTCACGGGTGTACCCTTCGAGGTGGCGCAATCCCGCGAGGCGCGGCGCGAGTGCATGGAGCCGTTCCCCGGTGTCGCTGTCCCGCGTTTGGGCCGCGACCGTGAGGCGAAGCCGTGACAGAACACGCTCCGACATTCCTTCGAGCGCATCCAGCAGGAAAAAGAACCCTTTGTCGCGCCGCATATAGCCAAGGTACCCCAGCCCGATCGTGCCGTCCGGCGCAGGCAGGCGCGCTGCAGGGGGCGTTGTATCGTAGAGGGCGGCTTGGTCCGTTCCGATCCGGCGCACGGCAATACGCCCGGGCGCGACGCCGAACCCAAGCGCGATCTCCGCCGTCCGCTCCGAGACGGCCAGCACGCAATCGGCATGGGCGTTCAGGTGATCGACGAAGGCGCGGCGCCGTGCAGCGTAGGGCGCACCGTCTGCCGTAGCGACTTGCGCGTCAGTGCTGTCGCCCTCGGCCACGCGGGCCCGCCGGCGGTCTGACAGCTTGCGCACGGCGGCGGCGCCCACTCGGGCAGCGGGCTGCAACAGGAGGTCATAGACCCGTGTACCTTTCCCGATCCCGGCGCCATCCAGCGCGCGCACCGCGCCATAGGCAAGGCGCAGGCGCGCCGGATCGCGGCGCACGGGCAGGCAATCGACACAGGCCGCTCCTTCCGCGAAGTCGCTGCAATGGGCCCGCTCCCGATGCCAGAGGTTCACCTGTGGGCAGAACGGATAGTAGTTGTGCAACGCCACGACGAAGCGGGTGTCCGGCCAGCGTGCACGCAACCCGAGGATGGCGGCGGGCAGGCCCTCCAGAGTGTTGAAATGCACGATGTCGAACGGCCCCTCGGCCTCCACGAACCGCGCGAAGGCGTCGACAGTGGGCGGGTGCTCTACCTGCTCGGGGCAGCCGAAGGCGTGATGCGCTGGCGAAAGCGGCAACGTATCCACCATCTGAAAGCGCCGTGTGATGTCTCCCTCGGCGCCGGGCAGTGCCTCCCATCGAGGGGCCGACGGGCGCAGGGATTGCGCGAGACCGGCTGACAGAAAGGTGGCCTCTACCTCCGGATGGCGCGCAAACGCATCCAGCGTCGCGCGCTGGTAGACCGTGACACCGCCGCCCCGGCCGCTCGGATCGCGGTAATCCGCCCAGTTGTAGTGCAGGGTTCGCACGCGGGGCCCTAGCGCTCCAGAAAGGTGCGGTGAAAGCGGTTCAGGAACAGCAGCCCCAGCGTGAGCGACACCATGCTCACGACGCCGATGTAGAGCGGCGAGGCATAGGCCGCATCATAGCTCGGATAGAATCCCCGCCGCATCAGGCCGACCAGGTGAACGATCGGGTTCCACCAGGCGTAATCCTGATACTGGCGCGGAATGTCCTCGAACGTGAACATCACGCATGACAACAGAAAGAGCGGCCGCGTCAGGACGGCCCAGATATTCCCCCAAAGCGGAAAGATGTTGAAAAGAAAGCAGTTCAGCGTCCCGATGCCGAGGCCCAGCAACGCCGTGAAGAAGACCGAGGAAAAGATCGCGCCAAGATCGAGGATGGAACGCAGACCGTAGAGCATGTGGATGCCCACGAGCACGATGTAGATCACGAGGATCTGCGTGAGCATTGTCAGGATGAAACCGGCGATCAGCGTGTCGGTGTAGCGCACGCCGGGATAGAACAGCAGCGCCTTGTTGCGATTGATGCTGCCCGCCACACGCCCCGAGATAGCCAGGAACATGGTCAGCATCAGCAATCCGGTGGCAAGAAAGAGCGGAAAGTTCGTTCCGAGGCTGGGTTCGCGGATGCGGAATCCGATCGAAAGGATCGCCGTCAGCAGCATGATGCCGCCAATCGGCTCCAGCAGCGCCCACGCATAGCCGCCGGGGCTGCGCCCGTAGCTTGTTTGCATCTCGCGCAGCAGGAGCGCGCCGATGGTCCGCCACGTCTTGAAACGGCGCGGCTGGGCTGCGGGGCGGAGGGGCGGGTTGGTGCTGTCCGACATGTGGGCGCCTGCGTCCGCGTCTCCCCGCCTATGGTCCGACCAGCACGATCCTGCACGGTCTCCGTAGGGGCCGGGGAGGACACGCGGCGGGTGTGGATTTTACGCTCCGGACTATGTACACAATTCCCGTGGTATTCCATCGCTTTGTTGCGTCATCGAGGAAACAGCTTGGCAGACTTTCGTGCGGCACCAGCCGATGGGGCACGTGGCTCCGGCAGAGTAGGACCCGACGCGGAGCCGGAGCCCGAGCGCGCGCAGAGCACGGCTGGGCCCGGTTCCACGGCCCCCGACAGCCTGAAGAAGGGTCAGCGCGAGAGCGCCAAGGCCGGGGCTGCCGGTTTGCCCGGGGAGCCCCGCGGGCGCTGGCCAGCCCCGGCCGGGAAAGACACGCAGCTGCGCGTTCTCCCCGAAGGACAGCGCGATTGGGGCGTGCCATCGGCAGCGACCGCAGGCGCACCACCGGCGATCGGCGGCGTCCGCGCCGCTGGCCGTGCCGGTGCGCGCGCCGCTGTGCCCGCCACTCTGCCCGCAGCATCAGCCGAGGGCGCCGCGCCCGTGCCCGTGCCGACGTGGCTGGCACGCAAGACCGGTGCGCCGGTCGTTGGCCAATCGGGAAACGGCGCATTCCAGGTTCCTCCGCCGGCGTCTCTGGCGCGCCCGAAAGCCCGTCATGGCTGGATCCTCGCCGCGTTTCTGCTCCTCGTCGTTGCACCGGTCGCGGGGGCGGCGTGGTACCTCTACACCTATGCCGCAGACCAATATGCCTCGACACTGGCCTTCTCCGTCCGCAAGGAGGAGGGGCCTTCGGCGTCTGAACTACTCGGCGGGATCACCGGCCTCGCGGGGGGCGCGAGTTCGTCCGATACAGACGTGCTCGCCGAGTTCATCCAGAGCCAGGAGCTGGTGTCCCGCATCGACGACCGGCTCGACCTGCGCAATATCTACACCAAGCCGGACAATGACCCCGTTTTCACCCTGAAGGCGGATGCCCCCATCGAAGATCTCGTGACCTATTGGAACAGGGCCACCACGCTGTTCTACGATGGCGCGCAGGGCCTCATCGAGGTGCGCGTGCTGGCGTTCGAAGCGCAGGACGCGCAGGACATCGCGATCGCGATCTACGATGAGAGCACAGAGATGATCAACGCGCTGACCGCGATCGCGCGGGATGACGCGACCCGCTTCGCGCGCGACGATCTCGAGATCGCCATCGATCGGCTCAAGGCCGCCCGAACCGCGCTGACCGAATTTCGCACGCGCACCCAGATCGTCGACCCGACCGCGGACATCCAGGGTCAGATGGGCCTCCTGAATACGCTTCAGGCGCAGCTGGCCGACAGTCTCATCGAGCTTGATCTGCTGCGCGAGACCACGCGCGAGAGCGATCCCCGCATCCGCCAGACCGAGCAGCGCATCGCTGTGATCGAGAAGCGGATCGACGAGGAACGCGCGAAGTTCGGCATCGGCGGCGGCGGCACGTCAGACATCGCCTTTGCCGACCTCATGGGCGAATACGAAAGCCTGATCGTCGACCGCGAGTTTGGCGAACAGGCCTACCTGACCGCCCTGACGAACTTCGACGCCGCGCAGGCGGAGGCTCAGCGCCAGAGCCGGTATCTCGCCGCGCATATCCAGCCTACGCTGGCGGAGAGCGCGGAGTATCCGCGCCGCGAGATGCTGCTGCTAGCGCTCGCGTTTTTCGCGCTGGCGATCTACGGGACGCTGATGCTGATCTATTACTCGATCAAGGACCGGCGGTAGGGCTGCGATGATCCACCTCGATGCCGTCAGCAAGGCGTACTACACGTCGGGCCACCGGGAGGTGGTCGCCGATGCGATTACCGCAACGATCCCGAGTGGCCGTCGCCTGGCGCTGCTGGGGCGCAACGGCGCTGGCAAGTCGAGCCTGCTGAAGATGATCGCCGGGACCATGGAGCCCGATAGCGGCCGCATCACCTCGACGGGAACGATCTCCTGGCCGGTGGGCTTTGCCGGCGCATTCAACGGAGAGCTGACCGGGGCGCAGAATGTGCGGTTCATCGCGCGGGTCTATGGGATCGACACCGACGAGCTGACAGAGTTCGTTGAGGGGTTTGCCGAGCTCGAGCACTACTTCCACCTCCCCGTGCGCACCTATTCCAGCGGCATGCGGGCGAAGCTGTCGTTCGGGGTGTCGATGGGCATTTCGTTCGATACCTACCTCGTGGACGAAGGCACCGCTGTCGGAGACTCCGCTTTTCGCAAGAAGAGCGAGGCCTACTTCATGGATCGGATGATGAATGCCGGAGCTATTTTCGTCAGCCACGGATTGAAGCAGGCCCGAGAGATGTGCGATTGCGGCGCGATCCTGGAGGACGGGCGGCTGACGCTCTATGACGATGTCGAGGACGCGCTGGACCACTATAACGATATGATGCAGGCCGACCGCAGCGACGAGGATTACGTGTGACCGGCCATATGCTCGTGACAGGCGGTGCCGGGTTCATCGGCCGCCTCCTCTGCCAGCGCCTGCTGCAGGCCGGACACCGCGTGACGGTGCTGGACGATCTCTCCACCGGAGATGCAAAGGCGCTCCCGGCGGTGGTCAACCTCGTTACCGCAGACATCTGTGATCGCGTGGCGCTGCGCTCCGCCCTCAAGGGTGTCGATGGCGTGTTCCACCTAGCGGCTGTGTCCTCTGTCGAGGCGTGTCTTGCGGAGCCGGCGGCCTCCAGCCGCACGAACCTGCAAGGGACAGTGACCCTCATCGAGGAAGCCACCGGGCTGCCGCTGGTCTATGCCTCGTCTGCTGCGGTCTACGGCGATCAGAAGGACCTGCCGATCACGGAGAGCGCCACTCCCGATCCGATCTCGCCCTATGCTGTCGACAAGTTGGCAAGTGAGCGCCATCTCGCGCTCGCGGCGTCCCTGCACGATGAGCGCATGGTCGCGCTGCGGCTCTTCAACGTCTATGGCCCCGGTCAGCCGGCGGATTCTCCTTACGCTGGCGTGATCGCGCGCTTTGCGGCGCGCGCGCTTGCGGGCCTGCCCCTGACAATCCAGGGCGATGGCAGCCAGACCCGGGATTTTGTACACGTGACGGATGTCGTCGCTGCGCTCGTCGCCGGTATGGCCCGCGCGCAGTCCGGCCCGACCGGGCAATTCACCTGCGCGAACGTCTGCAGTGGGCGTCCGATCAGCGTGCTTGATCTGGCCCAGAGCCTCTCCACCCTCGCGGATCAACGGGCGCCGATTGTCTTCGCAGGGCCGCGACCCGGCGACATCCGTCACTCTATCGGAGATCCGGCGCACGCCAGGGAGGTGCTCGGCATCCGCTCCGTGCAGGGGTTCGAGCATGGCCTCCGCGACGTGCTCTCTCATCTCGAAACGCAGCCCGTCGCGCTGGGGGTGGGCTAGGCGCTTTGATCGCGTTGCTGGCGGCATGACCGGCGCTGCTCCCGGCTTCTGACCGGCTCTCGCTCTCTTTGCCGATGTCCCGCGTCGGCCACGTCGACGGAAGTGGTGCGCACCACTGGTTGCACCTGATGCGTCATGCCGCTCCGGGGCCGTCATGGCCCGGTCGATTGCCGCTGCAGATCGCCGGGCGGCATACTCCTTTGGCCACGTGCCGAGCCCCCTGGCCTTTGCGCCCAGTGGGCCGCACTCGTCGGCTAGGGGCGCGCCCGGATTGGCCCGCGCGCGCCAGAGAGGCAGGCTGCGAGACGCGCAAACGCATCGTTGGGCCCATTCGGTGAGGCTTCCGAGAAGAACGCATCGAGCGCGGGAAACGCGGCGACGGCTGCATCGATCTCGGGATCATTGCCCGCCGCGTAGAGGCCGGACTGGACCATGAGTTCCGCGCTGTCCCAGGCGCCGAGGCGTCGGCGCGCGAGGCCGATCGTGGCGTTCTCCTCCGGCGTGGCACAATTCGGAAGCGCGCGGGACACGGAGCGCAGAACGTCGATGGCGGGATAGCGGCCGCGCTCTGCAATTGACCTGTCCAGAACAGTGTGACCGTCGAGCACCCCGCGCAGGATATCCGCCACCGGCTCGTCCATATCCGACCCGGCGACCAGCACGGTGAAGATCGCGGTGATGTCTCCCCCTGTGCTTTCGGGCCCCGGCCCGGCGCGCTCCGCCAGCGCCATGATCGTGTGAGCCGTTGAGGGCGGGTACCCACGCAGTGAGGCGTTCTCCCCGGCGGCGAGCGCGATCTCGCGGTGCGCCTCGGCGAAGCGCGTCACCGAATCCGCCATCATCAGAACGTGCCGCCCGGTATCGCGGAAGTGTTCCGCCGCGGCCATGGCCGTCCACATTGCGCGGCGGCGGACGAGGGGCGGCTGGTCGGAGGTGGCCACGACAACAACCGACCGTGCAAGACCTTCCGGGCCGAGCGTGTCCTCCACGAAATCGCGCACTTCGCGGCCGCGCTCACCGATCAGGGCGATCACGGTGAGGTCCGCGTCCATGCCGCGTGCAAGCTCCCCCATCAGTCGTGATTTGCCCACGCCCGACCCGGCAAAAACGCCCATCCGCTGGCCGCGCGCGATCGGCAGCATGGTGTCAAAGACCGCAAGCCCGGTGCCCAGACGCGGCCCCATCCGCCGCCGCTCCGTTGCCACCGGAGGGCGGGCGCGCAGGGGCTGTGGCGCCGATCCCGGGGCGAGGGGGCGCCCGTCGATCGGCCGCCCGGCCGCGTCAATGATCCGGCCAATCCAGCCCGCGTGGGGCGCGATCGAGCCCCGCCCGAGATGCACCACGGCATCGGCGATGCGCAGCCCTTCACCACCGCCTTCGGGCAATACCACGGCTCCTTCGCCGTGCATTTCCACGATCTCGCCCCCGATCGCGCCCGTTGCCGCGTCGATGCGCACCAGATCCCCCAGCGCGGCTGCTTCGGACAGGCCTGCGACGTGGATCAAGCCGTTGCCCGCGCGTGCCACGCGACCCACGGCACGGCGCGGCTGCAAGGCACTCAATTCGGCGCTGAGTGCGGTCAGACTTCTGTCCTGCATCCCGGATCCTCCGTTTTGGATGCACCGTTTCTAAACGAATCGGGGTTAAGCCACCGTTGAAAGCCGTGGGAGAAGCCCCGAATGTTCGATCAGCTCGAGATCATGAAGATGTCGCATGGCCTGGCCCGCCATGCTGCCGCGCGCCAATCCGCCGTGGCGCAGAACGTGGCCAATGTGAACACACCCGGATACACGCGGGTCGACGTGCCGAGCTTTGCGGAGCTGCACGGTGCGGCCAGTCCGACAGACACCATGCGCGCCACGCGCCCGGGCCATCTTGGTGCCCAATCGGAGTTCGCGCCACCGCAGCCTGCTGAAGTGCGCGGCGGATCTGCCGGGCTCAACGGCAACACCGTTTCCCTAGAAGACGAGATCGTGAAGGCCGCCGAGCTGCGCCAGCAGCACGATATGGCGCTCACCGTCTATCAGAATGCACTCACGGTCCTACGGACCGCGTTGGGGCGGGGGTAAAACATGAACGACTTGATCAAGACCCTCGCGCTTTCGTCGTCCGGAATGAAGGCTCAGGCCAACCGCCTCCGCCATGTCTCGGAGAATATCGCCAATGCCGACACCCCCGGGTTTCGGCGCAAGATGGTGTCTTTCCAGCAAGCGCAACTCGCGGCACCGGGCGAGCCTGCGCTCGTCGAGGCTGGCCACGTGCAGCTCGATCGTTCGGCGCTGCCGCTGGTGCACGACCCCAGTCACCCGCTGGCTGACGCCGATGGCAACTACCGGGGCTCAAACGTCGATCTCGTGATCGAGATCGCGGACGCCCGCCAAGCGCAACGCAGCTACGACGCCAACCTCAAGATGTTCGATCAGGCCCGTCAGATGACGTCGAGCCTGTTTGAAATCCTGCGCAGATGATGGAGACCAGAATGGATATCCGCAGCACCCAGGCCGCGCGCCTTTACCAAACCGTACAACCTGCCACGAAGCCAACCGGGGGCGCCGACACCGCGACACTGCGAGGTGCGGCACCGGGCGAAGACGGCAGCTTCGCCGAGACCTCACGCCTCGCCCTTTCGGACTTCGCGGCCACCCTGCAGCGCGCCGAGCAAACGGCATCGGATGCGATGGTTGGCAAGGCGGATCCACACGCGCTCGTGGAGGCGCTCAGCCAGTCCGAACTCGCCGTCCAGACGGCGGTTTCGGTCCGGGACAAGGTCGTCGAGGCCTATCAGGAAATCCTCAGGATGCCGGTCTGACCGATGGGTGAGGACATTTTCTACGACACGCTCCGTGAGGGGCTCTGGATCTCGGTGATCATCTCCGTGCCGATCCTTGGCATGGCCCTTTTCGCCGGCGTCGGGGTCGGCCTGTTTCAGGCCCTGACATCGATCCAGGAAATGACGCTGACCTTCGTGCCCAAGCTTTTGGCGATCATCGTCGTCTTCTGGATGTCCATGGGTTTCATGACCCAGAGCCTCGTCGCCTATTTCCAGGATGGCCTCATCCCGATCATCACGGGAGGCGGCCGATGAGCATCTCCTCGATCACGCTCTCGCGCCAGACCGGTCTGATGAACGAGATGAACACGATCGCCAACAACATCGCCAACGCGGCGACCACCGGGTACCGCCGCGAGGGTCTGATCTTCACCGAGTTCGTGAACGCCACGCAGGGCGGGCCCAGTGTCTCGATGGCCGCCGGCCGGGCGCGGACGATCGATCTGACCCAGGGAACGCTCACCGAAACGGGGGCGCGCTACGATCTTGCGATCCAGGGTGAGGGGTTTTTCCTCGTGGAAACGCCGCAAGGAGAGCGCCTGACGCGGGCCGGAAGCTTCACGCCCAGCCCCGAAGGCGAGCTCGTCACGCCGGACGGACATCTCTTGCTCGATGCTGGCGGAGCGCCGGTCTTTGCTCCCGCCGGGGCAGCGGACGTCTTCATCGCGGCGGACGGGACGGTGTCCGCCGATGGCGCCCCGATCGGTCAGATCGGTCTCTTCCGCCCGTCGGATCCGACGGACCTCGTCCGCGAGGCCAGCACCCTCTTTCGGGCGGACGCAGGCTTCGAGCCCGTGCTCGAAGGCAGTGTGATCCTGCAGGGTCGGCTCGAGAGCGCGAACGTCAATCCGGTGGTGGAGATCGCCCGCATGATCGAAGTGCAGCGCGCCTACGAGCTTGGCCAGGCCTTCCTCGAACGCGAGAGCGATCGTCGCTCCAAGCTCATCGATACCCTTACGCGCTGACCCCGGTGCAGCCCATCCAGAAGGAGAGCTCCGAATGCAGTCCCTGAAGATCGCCGCGACAGGCATGAGCGCGCAGCAGATGCGTGTGGATGTGATCGCCAACAACCTCGCCAACATGTCGACGACGGGCTACAACGCCCGCCGCGCCGAGTTCGCCGATCTGCACTACCAGCAGATCGCGCGCGCCGGCACCGTCAACGCTTCCGATGGCACGGTTCTGCCTACCGGAGTGCAGGTGGGCCTCGGCGTGCGTCCGGCCTCTGTGTCGGTCAATCTCGCCCAAGGCTCGCTCAGCCAGACCAACGGCGACCTCGACATCGCCATCGAAGGGCGCGGTTACCTGGAGGTCGAGCTGCCCTCGGGCCTGTCCGCCTATACGCGCGACGGTGCCCTCAAGCGCTCGGCCGAGGGCCGGATCGTGACCTCCGATGGCTTCGGCATCATACCGGACATCACTGTTCCCGACGATGCGCGTAGCCTCTCGATCAGTCCCGATGGCGAGGTGTTTGCGTTCTTCGACGACCAGGTCGAGGCGCAGAGCCTTGGCCAGTTCACCCTCGCGGGCTTCTCGAATGCCAAGGGGCTCGAGGCGGCGGGAGACAACCTCTTTCTCGAGACCGAAGCCTCCGGGCCTGCTCTCGTCGGCAACCCCGGCGAAGATGGCCTCGGTACGGTCCGGCAAGGCTATCTGGAGGACAGTTCCGTCGACGCCGTGCGCCAGATCACCGATCTGATCGAGGCGCAACGCGGTTACGAGCTGAACGCCAAGGTCATCACCGCAGCCGACCAGATGCTCGGCGCAACCACGCAGATCCGCTGATGCGTACCTGTCTCCTCTTCCTCGCCATCTTGTTCGGTGCCGGGCCACTGGCCGCGGAAACGCTTGTGGCGGCGTCCACGATCCGGGCCAAAACGCAGATCGGGCCGGAGCACCTCGCGCTCGTGTCCGACGTGGTTCCGGGCGCGCTCTCCGATCCGTCCGACGCCCTCGGACAAGAGGCGCGCGTGGCGATCTACGCGGGTCGGCCGATCCGGCCCGGCGATCTTGGTCCGCCAGCGGTGATCGACAGAAACCAGATCGTCGAGCTCATCTTCCACCACGGGGGCCTCGCCATTCAAACCGAAGGCCGCGCGCTCGATCGAGCCGCCGCGGGGGAGCGCGTGCGTGCGCTCAACCTTTCCTCGCGCAACACCATTTCCGGCGTCGTCGATGCCGCCGGACGTATCCACGTGGGCACCAGCCCCACCTTGTCAGGGAGCCGCTAATGCGCCGCATGATGACCCTTCTGGCCGGAGCCCTCGCGCTTGCCGGCTGCGCCCGGATTGCCGATGTCGGCCAGGCGCCGAGCTTCTCGCCCAATACAGGCACCAACGAGCAGCGCGCGATGTCGATCACGCCGTTGCCCAATCGGCTGGACGCGTCCCTTCCGGCCGACCAGGCCTCGCTCTGGAGCCGGGACAGGCAATCGCTCCTGGGCGACCGGCGCGCCTCCACGCAGGGCGATATCCTGACCGTGGTGATCGATATCGACGAAAGCGCGGCCATCGAGAATTCGACAGAACGGTCCCGCTCGGGGTCGGAGCGGCTTGGCGTGCCGCAGTTCCTCGGCATTCCGCAACGCGCGGCAAAGGATTTGCCCGTGGGCGCGGGAATCGATCCGGCCGTGGACTTCAATAGCCAGAGCTCGTCCGAGGGCGAAGGATCCGTCCAGCGCAGTGAGGAGCTCACGCTCCGGATCGCGGCAACGGTCGTTGAAGTGCTGCGCAACGGTGTTCTGAAGATCCAGGGCAGCCAGGAGGTGCGGGTGAACTTCGAGATACGGGAGTTGCTTGTGACCGGCTACGTCCGCCCCGAGGATGTCTCGCGGCAGAACGAGATCACCTACGACAAGATCGCGCAGGCCCGGATTTCCTACGGTGGTCGCGGGCAGATCACGGATGTGCAGCAGCCGCGCTACGGCCAGCAGATCACCGACATCCTGCTGCCGTTCTGATCGATGGGACGGCTTCTCCTCCCCCTGATCCTTGCGCTTGTCGGCGCCGGAGTCGGTGTGGGCGCAGGGATCTACCTGCGCCCCCCGCCCGAGGAGCCGACTGCGGAGGACGAGGCCACGGACGCAACCCAAGCGCCTGCCGAGGAAGAGCAACCCCCTGGCATGCGGCCGCTGCCGGATCGCGACAGGCCCCCGCTGGAAGAGCGCGAGTTCGTGCGGATGACCAACCAGTTCGTCGTCCCGGTGCTGTCGGACGGTCAGGTGGCATCCCTCGTGGTGCTGACCGTCAGCCTCGAGACAGCCATTGGAATGCGTGCAACTGTCTTCTCCCGGGAACCGAAGCTGCGCTCAGCGCTGCTCCAGGTGATGTTCGACCATGCCAACCTTGGCGGGTTCTCCGGGAACTTCACCGGAACGGCTCAGATCGAAAGCTTGCGCCAGAGGCTCTGGGAAGCGTCCCGCCCGATCCTCGGGCCGGACGTCTACGACGTCCTGATCACCGACATTGCACGCCAGGACAGTTAGGCTGCGGGCGTCCACCGTGGTGGTCGCTTCCGACAGCTCCCGGCGCGCGCTCGGCTATTGGAGAGGGCTTCGCTTTGGCCAGAAGAGCGGGCTTGGGTCGGATCTGTGTGCAGGGGGCGAGCCGCGGGCCTCGCGTGAAACGGTACACCTTGATCAGAGCAGGCTCTTTTCGCGGAAGAGCGCCTGCATATCTGCTTGCGGCCGCGGCCCCATATGGGAAATCACCTCCGCGGCTGCCGTTACCCCCATGGTGCCACACGTCGTGAGGTCGCGCCCCATGGCAAAGCCATAGAGGAACCCGGCCGCGAACTGATCCCCGGCACCGGTTGCATCGACCGGTGTCACCCGCGTGACCGGGACGTCCACCCGCTCGCCCTGCGAAATCAGGATCACCGGATCGCCGGAGCGGGTGCAGACCACCGTCTCGCAATCCTGCGCTGCGTGGCTGAGCGCAGCGTCCAGCGTATCGGTCTGATACAGGCCCATCCACTCTGCCTCGTTGCCGAGCACAAAGGCCATGTCGTCCCGGATCATGACCCGGAAATCCTCGCGGTGCCGGTCGACGCAGAAAGGATCCGAAAGTGCGATGCCCGGCCGCCCCCCCGCCTCATGGCAAAGGCGGGCCGCGCGCAGAAAGGCCTCCTTCCCCTTGTCCTTGTCGAAAAGGTAGCCCTCGAGAAACAGGATCTCGCAGTTCCGGGCGACCTCGTCCGGCACGTCAGCGGGGCTGAGTTCGGCCGAGATTCCGAGATAGGTGTTCATCGAGCGCTCCCCGTCGGGCGAGACGAAGATCATGGAGCGCGAGGTCGGCAGCTCGCCGCCGGGCACTGGCGGGTTCACGAAATCCGTCCCGTCGTTGGCCATGGCCTCGGCGTAGAAGCGGCCCAGAGCATCGTCATGCACCCGCCCCATGAACGCGGTTTTCAGCCCGAGCGCCCCAAGGCCCGCGAGCGTGTTGGCGACGGATCCGCCCGGCACCTGGCGCCGCTCGTTCATCGCGGCGTAAAGCACTTCAGCCCGCTCCCGCTCCACAAGCTGCATGATCCCTTTCTCGATCCCCATGATATCGAGAAAGCTGTCGTCGGAGTGGGACAGAACGTCGACGATGGCATTGCCGATCCCGGCAACCTGGTACTTTGAACTCATGGGCGATCCTTCGGGTCTGGTGCGCCGGTGCTGGCGTGACGGTTCAGGGGAGGCGCATCCGGCAATCTGGATGTGTCGCGCCCCTCGCGGGATGGGGCCGAGCTATGCCGCACATTCCGGGCAAAGGAAACAGGATGCGGCCAATGCGAACGGATCCCGGCGCACGCCGCCAGGGGTCAGATCGTCTTGTCCGCAGACATGCAAAGATCCGCAATCGGGCAGACCGCGCATTTCGGCTTGCGGGCGACGCAGATGTAGCGCCCGTGCAGGATCAGCCAGTGATGCGCGTGATGCTGGAATTCCGCCGGGACGTTGTCTTCGATCGCGCGCTCCACAGCGACGACGTCCTTGCCCGGTGCGATCCCGGTCCGGTTGCCAACGCGGAAGATGTGCGTGTCGACGGCCTGCGTCGGCATCCCCCACCACATGTTCAGCACCACATTCGCTGTCTTGCGCCCAACGCCCGGCAAGCCCTCCAGCGCGGCGCGCGAGGAAGGCACCACGCCGCCGTATTCCTCGACAAGGATGCGTGAGAGTTTCATCACGTTCTTGGCCTTGTTGCGAAAGAGGCCAATCGTCTTGATGTGCTCGATCACACCTTCCTCACCGAGGGCCAGCATCTTTTCGGGCGTGTCCGCCACGGCAAACAGACCGCGCGTGGCCTTGTTGACCCCCTTGTCCGTGGCCTGGGCCGACAATGCGACGGCAACGACAAGGGTGTAGGCGTTCACATGCTCCAGCTCACCCTTGGGCTCTGGATCGGCGGTGCGAAACCGCTCGAACATGGTGACCATGTCGGCATAGGGGCGTTGCTTGGCGAGCTTCATAGGCTAGGCTTTCTGGCGCGGGGATCCGTCATCACCCGAGCGGTGTAGCGCGCCCGGCCCGCGATGCAACCAAGCCGCAGGTTCCGGGTCGCTCTGCGCCGGGCACGGGCCTAGAACAGGGCATCGGCAAGAGAGGCAAGAAGATGGACGGACAGCACACCGACGTTCCCGAAGACGCCTACCATTACAACGTGATCCGTCGCGCGCTCGACGAGATCGACGTGGGAGAGGCGCCGCTTTCGCTGGATGCTCTCGCAGAACGGATCGGCATGAGCCCGGCGCACTTCCAGCGCATCTTCAGCCAATGGGTCGGCGTGTCGCCAAAGCGTTACCAGCAGTATCTTGCCGTCGGGCAAGCGCGCGAGATGCTGCGCGCGCGTCATACCACCCTGGCGACAGCGGATGCGGTGGGCCTCTCGGGCTCCGGCCGGCTGCATGACCTCTTTGTGCGGTGGGAGGCCATGGCGCCCGGGGATTATGCCAAGGGCGGCGCGGGCCTGACGATCCGTTGGGGCTGGTTCGAGAGCCCGTTCGGCCCCGCGCTCGTGATGGGCACCGAAAAGGGGATCTGCGGCATCGGCTTCGCGTCCGAGACGGGTCCGGAGCCCCCTTTGCCGATCTCAAATCCCGTTGGCCGAGCGCGACGCTCGTGGAGGATCCCCAAGCGCTGCGCCCGATGGCGGACGCGGCTTTCGGGGCCGGGGCCGGGGGCGACGCGCAGCTGCACCTGATCGGTGCGCCCTTTCAGATCAAGGTATGGGAGGCGCTTATCAGCGTCCCCTCCGGGCATGTCACGACCTACTCGGACATCGCCGCCGCCATTGGCCACCCGAAGGCGGTGCGTGCGGTAGGAACAGCCGTCGGGCGCAACCCCGTGAGCTGGTTGATCCCTTGCCACCGCGCGCTGCGCAAATCCGGCGGGCTCGGCGGCTATCACTGGGGTCTGCCCGTCAAACGCGCGATGCTGGCCTGGGAGAGCGCCCGCGCCGAGGCGTAGGCCCCTCCACTGGCCCCCAACAGCACCGACACATGCCGCGCGAAATGGCAGTGTTGTCGGAGCGCGAGCGAGACGCCTGCATGGCCGTACACGGCGAATTGCAGCCGAAAGCCATGACATCTGCGGTGCATTCCCGCCCAATCTCCGGTACTCTGCCCGGCAAGGCCCGTCAGAAGGGTCAAGAGCAGAAAGGTCAGAGTTATGGTTTTCCGTCTTTCGGGCGCGCTCGGCGCCGCGAGTCTTGTCGCGCTTGCGGGGTGCACCGATCCCGCTGTTGTCGGCGCTCCCAACGATCCCGACGCGAACACGCGCACCGGCGCGATCATCGGCGCGATCACGGGCGCCGCGGCCGGGGCGTTGGCGAACGATGACAATCGAGGGCGCAATGCCGTTGTTGGCGCGGCGATCGGGGCGGGCGTGGGTGGCGCCATCGGCAACCGCCTCGACCGGCAGGAAGCCGCGCTGCGTCAGAGCGTCGGCAACGGCAACATCCAGATCGTCAACGACGGCACCAAGCTCGTGGTGACGATGCCGCAGGATATCCTCTTTGCTGTCGACAGTTCCGAGCTTCAGCCCGCCGTTCTTCCGGATCTGCGCGCCGTGGCGGTCAACCTCAACGAGTTCCCGGACGGGACGGTGCAGGTCGTGGGCCACACCGACAACACGGGTGCGGCGAGCTACAACCTCGAGCTGTCGCAGCGCCGTGCGCAGGCCGTCGGCAATGTGTTGACCGGCGGCGGCGTTCCGCCCGCTCGCATCCAGCCCGTCGGCCGCGGGGACGACCAGCCGCGCGCCTCGAACCTCACGCCGGAAGGGCGCGCGCAGAACCGCCGCGTCGAGATCGTTATTCTTCCGTCGACGTAGACCGCCCACGGCGCATCGCGGCGCGGATCTCGCCGATCGAGGCCGCGCCGACCGCTTGCGCCGCCGCGAAGTAGCCCACGATCCCCGCGCCGACGAGCGCGGCCAGGGCTGCGTAGCGCAGGGTATCGGTGTAGAGCGCGTCTCCCAGCAGCCACACCGCTGCGAGCAGAACGGCGCCCATTGCAATCGTCGCGACCACGATGCGCCCGGCGCGCCGTTGCAGCCTCGGATCGATCGCCACGGCCTCCCCCATGCCGCGGCTTCCCGCCCAGAGGAGAACCACCATTGCCCAGCCCGCGAGGGTGGTGGCCCACGCGGCGGCCGTGAAACCGATGAGAGGCGCCAAACCGATGGCGAGGGCCGCATTGATGACCATGGCGACAACCGCGTAGCGAAACGGCGTCACCGTATCGGCACGGGCGAAGTAGAGCGGCTGCAGCACCTTCTGCAGCACGAAGGCGGGCAGGCCCGCGCCATAGATCGCGGCTGCGAGCGCAGTGTTCGCGACTGCCTCGGCGTCAAACGCGCCGCGCCCGAAGAGCACCGATACGATGGGGTGCGCCACGAGGATCAACGCCAGCGCGGCGGGCAACGTGAGCAGGAGGGCGAACTCCGTCGCGCGGTTGAACGCGTCGCGCCCCCCCGGCACATCCGCCGCTTCGAGCTTGCGTGAGAGATCGGGGAGAAGCACGACGCCGATAGCGATGGCGACCACGCCCAGTGGCAGCTGGTAGAGCCGGTCGGCGAGGTTGAGATACTGGATCGCGCCGTCGAAGTAGCTCGCGACCTGCCGACCGACGATCAGGTTGATCTGCATAACTCCGCCCGCGAGCATTGCGGGCGCCGCGATCGCGGCAAGCTGGCGCAGCTCTGGCGTAAGGCGGGGCCAACGCGGCACCAGTCGAAATCCGGCTCTCGTGGCGGCGACCCACAAGAGCGCGAGCTGCGCTACCCCCGCCACCGGCACTGCCCAGACGAGCCCCCGCCCAATGTCGCCGCCAAGCCACTCCGCCGTCAGCATTCCGGCGATCAGCAGGATGTTCAGCAACACCGGCGCGGCCGCCGCCGCCGCGAAACGGCCCGTCGCGTTCAGCACGCCCGAGAGCAGCGCCGCGAGCGAGATGAAGAGTATGTAGGGAAAGGCGATGCGGCCGAATTCGGTCGCGAGCGCAAAGCGTTCGTCACCGGCAAAGCCCGACGCCATCGCCAGCACGAGCCATGGCATCGCCGCCATCGAGAGCAGGGTGAACACGATCAGCAGTGTCGCCAGCCCGGAGAATGCATCGCGCGCGAAGCCCTCCGGGTCGTCGTCGCGCTCCAGCCGCTTGGAGAACATCGGCACAAAGGCCATGTTGAACGCGCCCTCGGCAAAGAACCGGCGGAACATGTTGGGGAGCGAAAAGGCAACCACGAACGCTTCCGCCACAGGCCCGTCGCCGAGCTTCGCGGCAATGAGGATGTCGCGCGCGAAGCCGAAGACGCGGCTCAGCATCGTCCAGGCGCCCACCGTCAGGAAGCCGGAGATCAGGCGGATCGGCTGCATCCCGGCCTAGAGCGGCGGTGGTGATGTCTGGATCACCCCCATCGCCCTGTCTCCGGGACCTTCGGCGCATCCGGAGTCGCAGATCGTGTCGGATCTTCTTGTCATCGCTCTAGCTGCGCTGCGCCCGTTCGGCGCCCTTCGCAATCGCCTCGCGCAGGCGCCGCTCCAGCGTCTGCTGCCGGGATTTGGAGTGGATCTTCAGCCCGAACATGTCCTTGACGTAAAAGGTGTCGACAACCTGCGCCCCGTAGGTCGCGATCACTGCGGACGAGACGTAGATATTGGCCCGCGCCAGCGTGCGCGCGAGGTCGTGCAGCAGGCCGCCACGGTCGCGCGTGTCGACTTCGATGATCGTGTAGATGTCGGAGCCTTCGTTGTCGAAGGTGATCGAGGTGGGGAAGCGGAAATCCTGCTCCCGCTTCTTGAGTTTGTCGCGCTCGCCAAGCGCGTCGCGCGTCACCACCTCGCCCGATAAGGTCTTGTGCATCATGCTGCGCAGGCGAGGCAGGCGATCTGCGTCGTAGGGCGTGCCCTCTGAATCCTGCACCCAGAAGCTCGCCGTGGCGAAGCCGTCCTTCGACGTGTAGGTGCGCGCGTCGACGACGTTCGCTCCCACGAGCGCCAGCGAACCCGCCATCCGCGAGAAAACCCCTGGATGGTCGGAGAGCGCGAAGGACACGCGCGTGGCGTCGCGATCTTCGTCAGGGGTGAGATCCATCCGGATTTCGTCGGGCCCGATGTCCTTCAGCAGGTTGGCGAAGACGACATGCGCCTCGGTCGGCAGGCCCTGCCAATAGGGCGGGTAGTGTCGCCCGATCTCGGCGCGCAGCGCGCCCTCGGACCAGCCGGGCAGCGCCTCGCGGAAGGCACGGCGCGCCTCGTTGCCGCGCCGGTCGCGGTTGAGCGCCTCCATGCCCTGTTCGAGCACGTTCGACGTTTCGCGATAGAGCGCGCGGATCAGCTGGGCTTTCCAGTTGTTCCAGGTGTTCGGCCCGACGCCGCGGATGTCGCAGACGGTCAATACCGTGAGCAGGTCCAGCCGCTTCTGCGTGCCGACGATCTTGGCGAAATCGCGGATTGTACGGGGGTCGGAGATGTCCCGCTTCTGGGCGAAGTCGGACATCGTGAGATGGTAGCGTACCAGCCATTCCACCGTCTCGCATTCATCCTTCTTCAGGCGCAGCCGTGGCGCGACTGTGCGGGCGATGCGCGCTCCGAGGATCGAGTGATCCTCGGGCCGGCCCTTGCCGATGTCATGGAGCAGCAGCGCAACGTAGAGCACCTTGCGGTTCACGCCCTTCGCCAGAATGCGGGAGGAAAGCGGCAGCTCCTCCTTCAGCTCGCCATGCTCGATCTGCGCGAGGGCGGCAATGACCTGAATGGTGTGCTCGTCGACCGTGTAGGAATGGTAGACGTTGAACTGCATCATCGCGACGATCGGCGCGAACTCGGGCACGAAGGCTGAGAGCACGCCAAGCTCGTTCATGCGCCGCAGGGCCCGCTCGGGATTGCCGTGCTTGAGCATCAGATCGAGGAAGATCCGCGCCGCTTCTGGATCGCGCCGCATCCGGTCGTCGATCAGCGCAAGGTTGGCGGTAATCAGGCGCATCGTGTCCGGGTGGAGGAGCAGACCGGTGCGTAGCCCCTCGTCGAAGGTCCGCAGCAGGTTCAGCGGGTCTGACAGGAACGCCTCCGGTTCGGCCACGGCAAGCCGACCCTGCCGCTCGACAAAGCCTGCCTTCACCTTCTTGCGGCGCCGGAAGAAGCCCCGCAGCGGCGGTACGGATTTCACGTGGGCGGCTTCGAGCGATGTCAGGAAGATACGCGTCAGCTCGCCGACCTGCGTGGCGTGCCGGAAGTAGACCTGCATGAAGTGCTCCACCGCCCGACGCCCGCCATGATCGGTAAAGCCCATGCGGTCAGCCACCTCGACCTGCATGTCGAAGGTCAGCTGGTCCATCGCGCGGCCGTTGATCAGGTGCAGATGGGCGCGCACCGCCAGCAGGAAATCCTCGGCGGCCTCGAACGCGCGATACTCCGCACGGGTGAAGACGCCGAGGCCCACCAGGTCGCTGATCCTGTCGACGTGGTGAATGTACTTGGCGATCCAGAAGAGCGATTGCAGATCCCGCAATCCGCCTTTCCCTTCCTTTACGTTGGGCTCCAGCATGTAGCGCTGCCCGCCCTGCTTGCGGTGCCGCTCGCCGCGCTCCTTGAGCTTGGCTTCGATGAAGTCCCGGCCCGTGCTCGCAAAGAGATCCTTGCGCAGGCGCGTGCCCAGATTGGCGCTCAGCGCCGCGTCGCCCGCGAGGTGGCGGTGCTCAAGAAGCGAGGTGCGGATCGTGTAGTCGTCGCGCCCCAGCCGAAGGCACTCACCAATGCTGCGCGTGGCGTGACCCACCTTCAGCCGCAGATCCCACAGAAGGTAGAGCGCTTCCTCGACGACCGTCTCGATCCAGGGGGTCACCTTGCCCGGCGTCAGGAAGAGAAGATCCACATCCGAGAAAGGCGCCATCTCGGCGCGCCCGTAGCCGCCAACGGCCAGCATGGCCAGCCGCTCTCCGGTGCTGCGGGGCGTGAGCGGGTGCAGCAGATCGGTTGCGATCCAGAGCACGCTTGTCACGATCCCGTCGGTCAGGAAGGCGTGCGAGGCCACGAGGGGACGCGCCGCGAACGGGGCTTCGGTGAATGCCGTATCAAGCCTGCGACGCCCGGCTTTCAGCGCCTCCGCCAATGGCGGGATCGCCGCCTTGCGCACCGCCGCGCCGCTTTCGCCGGCCCTCCGGGCCGCGGCCACGCGCGCCTCGACCTCGGCGCGCAGGGCGTCCACGTCGATGATCTCGCGTGCAGGCAGGATCAGAGGCGCCGCATCGGGCGCCTGTGGGTTGGGTTCCTGCGGCAGGGTTGCGGCAGCGTCCGGAGCTGGTGTCAGCGGGACGTCGACCGCCGGATCAGAAGCCGGCACCGCCAAAGCGCGTGGGTGCCGCGCTGATCACGACGCTGCGGCTGTTCTGGATCTGCGCGACAGCCATGCCGCGCTCGTTCGTGCCGTCGGAGCGCAGGCGGAAGATGCCGCCGACGCCCACAAAGCCCGAGCCCTGCGTCAGGGCCGAGCGGCTGAGTGCATCGGACCGGCCCTGGTTCACCAGCGCGCCGATGGCGGCGATCCCGTCATATGCAAGACCCGCCAGTGGATGTGGAGAATTGCCGTAGGTGTTGGCATAGCGGCTGCGGAAATTGTTGGAGAGTGCCGGATCGGGCAGGGCGAACCACGCACCCTGGATGCCCGGCGCGGCAAGCGCTCCATCGCCCACGTCGAGCCGCGTCAGGCCGACATATTGCGAAACATTCGAGCTGAGCCCGGCCTCCTGCAGGAATTGCGGCAGGAAGGCCATCGCCCCCGCGTTCTCGGAGGTGAAGAAGATTGCTTCAGCGCCCGTCGAACGGGCCTGGCTGGCGATCTGGGGGGCAACGCTGCGAATCCCTTCCTCTGAGAGCGGGAAGCTGAGATTGCCAACTACGTTCAGCCGGTTGGCCGACGCCGCCCGCAGGATCGCGTCGCGCCCGGATTCCTCTGCGGCCGTTTGTGCCGAGACGACCATCACGTTGCGCTTGCCCTGGGACGACGCGTAGGAGGTCAGCCGCCGCGCGACGTTGTCGAACGTATTGCCCAGCACAAAGACGTTGCCGCCTGCGATCGCGTTGTTGTTCGAGAAGGTCAGCACGTTGAGGCCGCGCGAGGCGACGGCATTGCCCGCCGCGTTCGCGGCTTCCGCGTAAAGCGGTCCGAGCAGGATCGCCGCACCTTCGTCGGCGGCGCGGGTCGCCGCAGCGCTGGCGCCGCCTGCGGTGCCGCCTGTGCTGTAGACCCGCAGATCGACCTCGACGCCCTGCAGATCGGCCATCGCCATCCGGGCCGCGTTCTCGAGGCTGCGCGACAGGCCCGCGATCTCTCCTGAGGTGCCTTGCGATCCCGGCACCAGCAGCGCAACGGGGACCGGGGCCGACGGGTCGATATTGCCACCGCCCGTCACGTTGCAGGCGGCCAGGAAGAGAACGGCCAAGAGGGCGCTCAGGCGTAGCATCAGCCGGCGGGGGATATTCATTTTGGGCGACATGGGATAGGTCTCGGACGCTTGGACAAAGGCGGCGTCACCCTATGCGGGGGGAAGGGGCATGGCAATGACAGAGGCAAATGGTTCGGAGCTATTCCGCCGGGTCACGTTGGAGCCGGGCCTGCATCTGGTGGCCACGCCGATCGGAACGGCGCGCGACATCACCCTCAGGGCGCTTGATACGCTGGCCTCGGCAGACGTTCTGGTCGCGGAGGACACGCGCGTGCTGCGTCGCCTGATGGAGATCCACGGCATTCCGAGGGGCGAGCGCCCGGTGCTGGCCTACCATGATCACAATGGTGCGGCGCAGCGCCCCCGCTTGCTGGCGATGATCGCCGAGGGAAAGAGTGTCGCCTACGCGTCGGACGCGGGGACGCCGCTTGTTGCAGATCCCGGATTTCAACTCGCGCGGGCGATGATCGAGGCCGGGCACGTGGTGCGCACGGTGCCCGGTGCCTCTGCCGCGTTGGCTGCGCTGGGCGTTGCGGGGCTACCAACAGACCGGTTCCTCTTTGCCGGGTTTCCGCCTTCGGCATCCGGCGCGCGTGCACGCTGGGTCGCAGAGGTTGCGCCGGTATCTGCGACACTTGTCCTTTTCGAGGCTGGCCGGAGAGTGTCCGACGTGCTGACCGCCTTTGAGGACGCGGGGCAGGGGGAGCGTCCGGCCGCCGTCTGCCGGGAGCTCACCAAGAAGTTCGAAGAGGTGATGCGCGGCACGGTCGCTGCACTCGCCGCGCAAACGGCCGATCAGCCGCCGAAAGGCGAGGTCGTGCTGGTGCTCGGCCCTCCGGCCGCCGCGGAAGCGACACGCGAGTCCGTGATGCAAGCCCTGCAAGCGGCGCTGGGCAGCATGACCCTCAAGGAAGCCGCAGCGCAGGTCGCCCGTGAAACCGGGTGGCGCAAACGGAACGTTTACCAGTTGGGTCTAGAGCTGAAAGGGTCCAGTTCCGATCCGGAGAGCCGTTGAACCATGCCTGCCAGTGACCCACATGCCGCGACCGCCCGCTCGACTTTACGCAACCGGGGCGCTGTTGCGTACCGATCCGGCACGGCCGCCGAGGAGAGCGTGGCGCGGCATTACCATGAGGCGGGTTGCCCTGTCGCGGCACGCCGGTGGCGCGGTTCGGCGGGCGAGATCGATCTTGTGACGGAAGATGGCGAGGGGCTCGTTTTTGTCGAGGTGAAGCGGGCGCGCACCATTGCCGAGGCGGCCGAGCGCGTTACGCGGCGCCAGATCCACCGGATCGTCGGCGCCGCGGCTGAGTACCTCGCCCGGATGCCGCTCGGACAGGCCACGCCGGTGCGCTTCGATGTGGCACTCGTCGATGGCCATGGCCGGGTCGAAGTCCTGGAAAACGCGTTTGGCGCCTGAGCGCCGTCTGCCTCATCCTCCTCCCCATGCCCCGGCCCGGTTGCGTTGTCCCATCGAGTGGGCGATGAAGCGCGTCAGGTCAGGCAAGGAGAACTGCCATGCGGGTCGCGTTCCAGATGGATCCCATCGGTGCTGTCGATATCAACGCGGACAGCAGCTTCCGGCTTGCGGAAGAGGCGCAGAAGCGGGGCCATGAGCTCTTTTACTACCCGCCATCGGCGCTTGTATGGCAAGATGGCAAGGTCAGCGCGGCCGGCCACGCGATGACCGTGCAGCGTGTTGTGGGCGACCCGGCAGAGCTTGGCCCCCGCGAAACGCTCGACCTGCACGGGATGGATGTCGTCTTGCTCCGGCAGGACCCGCCGTTTGACATGGGCTACATCACCACGACCCATCTGCTCGACGCGCTGGCCCCAGGGACACTCGTCGTGAACGCGCCCTTCTGGGTGCGTAACCTGCCTGAAAAGCTCCTCGTTCTGGATTTCCCGGAGCTTATTCCGCCAACGCTCATCGCACGCAGCCTCGAGGCGCTCCGCACCTTCAAGGAGGCCCACGGCGACATTATCGTCAAGCCGCTCTATGGCAATGGCGGCGCGGGTGTCTTCCGTCTGAAACCCGAGGATGGCAACCTCACCTCGCTGCACGAGCTCTTTTCCGGCATCAACAGCGAGCCGCTGATCGCGCAGCGCTTCGTGCCCGAGGTCGCCCAAGGGGACAAGCGCGTGATCCTTGTCGACGGTGAGCCTGTCGGCGCGATCAACCGGGTGCCCGCCAAAGGCGAGACCCGCTCGAACCTTCATGTGGGCGGCCGTGCCGAGAAGGCCGAGGTCAGCGATCGGGACCGTGAGATCTGCGCCGCCATTGGCCCGCTTCTGCGCGAGCGCGGTCAGGTGTTCGTCGGGATCGACGTGATCGGCCCATACCTCACTGAAATCAACGTGACCTCGCCCACGGGCATCCAGGAGCTCGAGCGGTTCGACGGGATCAACGTCGCCGGCCAGATCTGGGATGCGATCGAGGCCCGGCGCGGCGGTTAGCCGACCCGGGATGGGCCAGCCCACGCGCACCGATCTGGCACGCCCGTCCAGCCGCCTCGTGGCGATGAACGCGGTCCTGCGCCGCGCCGTGAAGCCCCGCCTCGCCCGCACGCCGACGCCGCAGATCGCCCGGGCGGAGTTTGCCACGGCTGCGCGCCTCTTCTTTCGTGCGCCGCCCTACCTGCTGCGCCGGGTCCGGCCCGCCTCTGCGCCGGTGCCCGCGTTGCATTGGGTGACAGCCGGCCCGCCGACCCGGCCGCAGATCCTTCTTTATCTGCATGGCGGCGCGTATTTCGCGGGGAGCCCGGTCACGCATCAGAGCCTCGCCGCGCGCCTTTCGCGCCTGACGGGCATGGAGGTCGTCGTCCCGGCTTATCGCCGCGTCCCCGAACATCGGGCACCCGCCGCGTTCGATGACGCCTGCGCCGCGCACGCGGCACTCTTGACGCAGGGGTACCGCCCCGACGACATCGCGCTTGCGGGGGACAGCGCGGGTGGTGGTCTCGCCTTCGCGCTCCTCGCGCAGCTCTGTCGCCAGGGCGACCGGCCCGCCGCCGTGGCCGCGTTCTCGCCGTGGGTGGACCTCGCGCTGGGCAGCGCCAGCCTCAAGACCAATGCCGCAGCTGACCCCATGCTCCCCGTCAGCCGGATCGAAGAGGTCGTCGGCTACGTCTGTGGCGATGGTGCCGATGCGCTCGCGCCGAACGATCCCCGCATCTCGCCCGTTCACGCGACCTTCGACGCCCCGCCACCCACCTTGATCCAGGTCGGCGATACCGAGATCCTGCGCGACGACGCCCTGCGCATGGCCGCCCGGCTGCGCGATTGCGGAGGACACGTTGCCCTCAGCCAATGGGTTGAGGCACCGCATGTGTGGCACCTGTTCGACGGCTACATCCCGGAAGCGCGCGCTGCCCTCAAGGCCGCCGCGGCCTTTCTCGTCGCACACCTGCCGCCGCCACCGCCCTGAACCGATCCTGCCATTGCGCGCCCCCCCGCCCCTGCGGCACACTCGGCGACAACGCTATCAAGGAGCGCGACGTGCCGCATGACCACGACGACCACTCCCACCTGACCGACACGGAGGCCCGCGTCCGCGCGCTCGAAAGCCTGTTGTCGGAGAAGGGGTATATCGATCCAGCCGCCATCGACGAGATCGTCCAGACCTATGAGACGCGGATCGGCCCGAAGAACGGCGCGCATGTCGTCGCCAAGGCTTGGAGCGATTCCTCCTACAATGCGTGGCTCGCCGAAGACGCGACAGCGGCGATCCACTCCCTCGGCTACACGTCGCGCCAGGGCGAGCACATGGAGGCCGTGTTCAACGCCCCCGATGTCCACCACATGACTGTCTGCACGCTGTGCTCATGCTACCCGTGGTCGGTGCTGGGGCTGCCGCCGACGTGGTACAAGTCGCCGCCCTACCGGTCGCGCGCGGTGATCGACCCGCGCGGTGTCTTGGCGGAGTTCGGCGTTGCCCTGCCCGAAGGCACGCGGATTGAAGTCCATGATTCCACGGCAGAAATGCGCTACCTCGTGGTGCCGATGCGGCCCGCGGGCACAGAGGGATGGGGCGAGGACGCCCTCGCAACACTGGTCACCCGCGATTCGATGATCGGCACCGGCCTCGCGCGCACTCCGGAGGTTGCATGAACGGCGCCGCGGATCTCGGCGGCATGATGGGCTTCGGCCGCGTCGTGCCCCCGGAGGGGCCGCCCGCCGAGGATGCGCCGAACTATCATGCGGAGTGGGAGGCGCGGGTGATGGGCATGGTCATCGCGCTGGGCGCATGCGGGCAGTGGAACATCGACCAATCCCGCTTCGCCCGCGAGAGTCTGCCGCCTGCGGATTACCTGCGCATGAGCTACTACCAGATCTGGCTTGCGGGCGTGCAGCGCCTGATGCTGGAGCGCGGCATGGTGACGAAGGAGGAGCTTGCCTCCGGCCGCCAACAGGTGCCGCCGATCCCCATCCGCCGCACGCTCGCCCCGGAGGATGTGCGCGCTGTGCTTGACGCCGGCGGCCCTGTGGAGCGAACTTCCACGGTGCCTGCGGCCTTTGCCGAGGGGCACCGGGTCGTCACGATCAACGAGCACCCCGACAGTCATACCCGCCTGCCCCGCTATGCGCGCGGCAAGGCGGGCCGCATCGCGCGGCGCCATGGTGTGCACGTCTTCGCCGACAGCAATGCGCGCGGCGCGGGCGAGGATCCACGCTGGCTCTACAAGGTATCCTTCGACGCGGTGGAGCTTTGGGGCAGCCGTGGCCATGCCGGCGACATCGTCACGCTCGATCTCTGGGAGCCATACCTGAGGCCCGCCCCATGACGCCCGATCTCGGTCAGCTTCCCGGCATCGCCCTGCAAGACGACACGCCTGTCTTCACCGAACCGTGGGAGGCGCAGGCCTTTGCGATGGCGGTGCATTTGCACGCCCGGGGCGCCTTCACGTGGGAGGAGTGGGCCGCCTGTCTTTCATCCGAAATCCACGGCGGGGAAGAGCGCAGCTACTACGGTCACTGGCTCGCCGCCCTGGAGCGGATCGTGGCCGAAAAGGCGCTCACAAGCCTGTCCGAGCTGTCGGACCGCAAGGAGGACTGGCACGCCGCCGCCACTCGCACGCCGCACGGCGATCCGATTGTTCTCTGAAGAGTGCCCGGCGCCGCTCGTCGCTGCGGCCAGCTCCACGCACAGCAAGGTTTGTGGTGGGCGCTGCACCCGGGGGTGCCCAGACACCGCCGGTCAGAGCGCGCCGTCGTCGCGGTGCGCGCTGGTGTCGAGCCGCCGTGACGCGGGCGTGCCGGGTACCAGCAGCTCGGCCTTGCGGAAATAGGCCCGCAGTTCGGGCTTCGAGATCCCGAGGGCCTTGCGCCCCTCGGCGACTGTCATCGACTGCCACGGCTCCTCTTCCAGCGGGATGAGGTGGAGGTCCTTGTTCGACAGGTTGTCCACCGCGAACCCGACGCCGAGCCGGTAGGAGGCGATATGCGCCTCTTCGAAGCGCCAGTGTTTGGGGTACTTCGTCGTTGAGACCTCGATGAAGAGATCCACCGCCGCATCCGTGATGTCTGATGCCGCGCCCATCGTCGCGCCAATGATGAAAGCTTCGTCCTGCACGTGCAGGCCCCGCCCCAGGAGTACGTGAATGCAGTCGTGCCGGTTGAGGTGGATCGCGCCGGGCAACGCGTCCGGGCTTTCGGGGTTTTCGTATTTCTTGATGATCTCGGGCACTTCGCTGGCGTCCGATGCGGGCATCGTCGCCAGCACGTCGCGCAGCGTCATGTCGTCGGTGTCGAGGCCCGGGTTCCACTCATCCCAACGCAGGTCAACGCGGCGGCCCATTCACTCGCTCCCGAATTCCGTGATGGCGGAGAAGCTTTGCTCCTCGGCGATGGCACTGCGCAACGCTGATTCCAGCTCCGCCACGTTGTCGATCGCCACGAACGCCGCCAGATCCTCACGCCGCAGCACATGGCGCCCGCCGATGCCGACACCGATGGTGGCGATCTGGATCGGTGTCACCCGCGCGATGTCCTCCACCTCGAGGCTGAGGGAGCCGCCGTCGTCGGCTGCGCCATCGGTCGTCACAAGGATGCGGTACGTCCCGAACCCGCCCGCGACGGAGGCTTCTTCAGCGAGAGCAGCGCGCGAGGCGCGCATCGCTTCGGTCAGCGGGGTGCTGCCTTCGCTGATGACCGACGCCAAGAGCGGCGGCAGCACGCCCCGCGCTTCCGTTACGTCCGTGAATGGCAGAATCTGGCCCCGGTTGAGCGCGAACACGGCGACCCTGTCGCCGTCGCCCATGGCGCCAAGGGCCGCCCCGACCGCCTCGCGCGCCGGCACGATATCGGCCCCCATCGAGCCGCTGTCGTCGAGCACGATGGCGGTGAAGGTGCGATTGGGATCGGGTCGCGCGTCGACCTCGTCGGCGATCACGCCGGGCCACGCTGTGATCGCGACCCAATCGGGGGCAACGGGCTCGGTCGAGACGGCGAGATTGTCTTCGCCGGCCACGATGGCGAAAACGATGAGGCCAACGACCAGAACGACGACACCCACGATGCCGAGCAGGATGAGCCGGATGAGCTTGCGCAGCACGAGACCTCTCCTACTTCAGCGGCGCGAAGGTTGTAGCTTCGGCCTGCACGGTCAGAACCCGGAAGACAACGCGCATGTTCTCGCGCCATTGGGCCTCGGTCTGGGGCGGGTTGTGTTTCGGGGTGGAGATTCCCACACCGTCAGAGGTGAACTGGTCCCGGTTGATCCGGATCTCCAAATCGCCCGCGTAGCCTTCGAGGGCTTCGACAACCGCGATGGAGCGGTCAAGTGAGAGGTTCTGCGCCGAGGTGCGGATCGCGCGGAGCTCGGCATTGTCGGCCCCGTCCTGCTCCCGTTGCAGGTAGTAAAGCGGGTCCGAATGCCCCTCAACCGTGATGATCGCGCCGGAATAGGTGGAGGCGAGGCGCAGGATCTCCTGGAAATCCTCTTCATAGAGCGCCACCGGGAACTCGGTGCTGTCGGGTGCGAAGAACACCTCGAAGTCGATCCGCGTATTGGCATCGAGCTGGCCCGTCCGGCGCAGGGTGCGCACTGCAGCGGCGGCGGCTTCAGGGTCGAACGCGGCAATCTGGCGCTCGTCGAGGTCGGTCAGGCCGTCCGTCAGGGCGGTGTAGTCCCACTCGGCATGGGCAAGATTGGCCGGGGAGCTGAGGATGTCGGCCCCTCTGAGTGCGATGTTCACCTCCTCCATCAGCACCTCGAAGCGGCGCGGCTCGGCATCGTCTGCGAAGTGGCGCGCATTGCCGGCCCAGCCGTCTGTGATCGCGTCCTGCCAGAGGAACACGCCCTCCTCCTGTGGCAGCCCGCCGAGAAAGGCGTCGGCCATCAGCGCGGCCATCGTGGCCCGTTCTGCATTGCCGTCCTCGGCCATGAACTGACGCATCTCTTCTTCGGCGCGGAAGAGGAGGTTGACCATCTGGGCGATCTGATCGCGGTTGGCGTCGAAGTAGTCGGCGCGCACGGCGATGTAATCCGAGATCACCGAGGTCGCTTCCTGCGTCGACATCAGGATCGTCGCGCCGCGCACGGAGCCCTCGGCCCCTGTCCCCACAGTGCCGTCCGACGTCAGGAACCGCGCGTCGGGCAGGATCACCGCCGCGGCGTCGGCACGGCCGTCGGCCAGCGCGGCGGAGGGTGTGTCACCATCGCCCGTCAGGCCAGAGGTCCACACGATTTCGACCTCGTCGAACGACACACCACTGTCGGACAGCACGCGCCCGACGAAATCGACATGCGGCCCGTTCGCCTGAATGGCGATGCGCTTGCCCGCGAGGTCGGAAAGGCGGCTTATGCCGTCGCCCCCGACGATGCCGTCTCCGGCCGAGAACGAGTGCTTGTAGAAGACCACCTGTTCGGTGCGCGGATCGGCCTGCGTCACCGGTGCAGCGGCGGCGAGCATCCCGAGCGTACCGCGCAGGTAGGGCGTCTCGCAGGCGAGGTAGTCGCGCAGCTGGCCTGCGAAATCATCCTTCACGCTGAGCGACAGCGGCAGCCCCGCATCCCCGAGAAGCCCGCCGTCATTCTCGAGCGATGCGCCGTTGGCATAGGCGACAGCGCCGTCCGCGCCCCACGCTATGAGCGGCATCTCCTCGATCCAGCCGGACGCGCAATCGCGGGCCTCGTCGGTGACGGTCACGGCGAGCGAGTCACCGGATTGGGCGGCGGCGGGCAGGGCGGTCAGGCCGGCCAGAAGCACGGCGATGAGACCGGCGGTAAGGGGCGGTCGGATCATGGGCGGCTCTCTTGGTTGTTCGTGTCCGATGTGGGGGTGCGGCGCGGTGCGAGCAAGGTTTCGGCTGTATCCGACGAAACCGTTACGCGCGTAAGTATACGATTTGCCAGCCTTTCTTCGGATTGGTCAAACGCGTCCCGAAAGGCTGTCAGGGCCTTGTCGACCTGGCTGCGGGACAGCTCGAGCTGGTTTGCATTGGCGTCCGAGGCGCGCCGGCGGCGCAGTTTCGCGTGATCGCTGACCGTCTCTTCGATCAGGTCGGCGCGCACGAGGTTGGCACGGTAGACCTGCAGGCTTGTCGGGTCATAGAAGATCTCGCGGGCCACCTCGTCGAGCGTATCGGCTGCGGCTTCCGTTTTGGCCCTGAGCGCCTCCGCGAAGCTGGCGGCCTCAGCCCGCAGCACATCGGCCCGGCGGTGGGCTGTCGTCATCGCAAGCAGCGCGTCCGCGGCGCGCCCTTCGGAGATCTTGTGACGGGTGACAAAGGCATGCGTCAGCCGTTCGGTATCCGACCAGAGCACACGGGCGGGCAAGGCCAGCCCGAGCGCGAGCGTGCCAAGGAATGCGAGCACGGCAGCGGCAACAGCCGCCGCCCCTTCAAACGGCATAGGCAGGCGAAACGTGAGCGCAAAGGCGCTTGCCGCCACCGCCGCGAGCGCGGCCAGCACGTAGGGCAGCCACCGCGTCATCGCCGCACCTGCAGCGTCACGTCGGCCCTGGCCAGCGCGCTTTCGAACGCGCGGTCGCTCTGCCCGTCCTCGCGCGGCAGCGGGTCGCCGCCGCCGACGCCGGAGACAGTAACCCGGCCCCCGGGCAGACCCATCTCGCGCGCGATCGCCGCGATTGCCTCGGCCCGCTGGGTGCTCAGTGTGAGATTTGCCGCTGCGTCCCCTTGTGTGCCGCTGTGGCCAATGATCGTTACAGATATGCGCTCGTCTTCCAGCGCTGCGCCGAGGAAGCCGCGCAGGCGGGCATCTTCACCCGATGCGAGCGATGTTCCGCGCGAGAACCGGAAGGTATCGGTGGTGGTGCCGGTCAGCCCGCCCAGCGTTGCCAGAGCCGTCGCGCTTCCGGCCGCCAGCGCGGCGGCCAGGCCGGCAAGGAAGATCCGGCGAGGGGGACGGGGTTCTGAGTCACGCAACGTTCTGCTCACATCCTGCGCCATTTCTGGCTGCCGTTTGAACCGCGTGCACCCACGGCACACGATGGCTATGGTTCATGGAGCCGATGCGCCCCTGCCTTGTCAATTGTCATGGTGAGGGCGTTGCCGCCTGCCCGTGCGGATGCGCCCTGCTGTCATTGTGGCCCGGCGCCGCTGCGCCATCGCCTCGCGCAAAGAGCCCGGCAAACGGCGCGCCACCCCTGTGTGTCAGACCATCTCGCGGCACTCGGCAACAGCGCATTCCCCGGCGCGGCGCCCCAGCACCATCGCCGTGATCAGCCCGTTGCCCGAGGCATAGCCCAGTGCGCCCTGGCGCCCGCTGATCCCGAAGGCCGCGCCACCGCCGGCGAACAGGTTGGGCACAACGCCGCCCCTGTGCCGCATGACGCGCGCTTGCCCGTCAACCCGCAAGCCGCCCTGGGTGTGAAACAGGCCAGGCTTCACGGTGACCCCGGCAAAAGGCGGCTGCAACGGAGCGAGGCCGATGTCCCTCCGGCCGAACGGGTCCTTCTGCGCGGGTTCGGCGGCATATTGCGACAGGGTGGCAGACAATCCGGCCGCGTCGAGCCCGAGCGCATGGGCGAGCCCTTCCGCCGTGTCGGCCCAGCGCACGGCGCCCATGTCCGACATCTGGGCGTATTCCTCCTCCTGCATCGCGATCTCGTGCAGCCGGTTGTCGTAGATCGCCCAGGCAAAGCTGCCCTGTCCCATGACGTGCCGGGCGAGGCCGGAGTACCCGAGATCCTCGGCGGCAAAGCGGCGCCCATCGCGCCCGACCAGCACGCCGCCCTTCTCGATGATGGTCCAGCTCAGAAGCTGGCCCAGCGGGTAAACGACAGCCGCATAGCCCTGGTAGGCCGCCATGTTGCCCGTTGCCGCGCCGAGCTCGATGCCCCAGCGCAGCGCATCCCCCGTGCTGCCCAACGCGCCGAAGTAGTCCGCCTTCGCGATCTCGGCGCAGTGCTCGGCCACGAGCGCCCTGTCCGCCGCAAACCCGTTCGTCGCCAGCAGGACCTTGCGCGCCCGGATCTCTTCCCCCGCGACGCGCGCGCCGCAAACCGCCCCGTCGCGCACCACGAGGCCCTCCGCGGGCTGACCAACGGCCATCGGGATGTCGCGCGCTCTGACACAGGCGAGCAGATCGTCCACCAGATCCTGCCCGCGGCGCGAGGCAGGGGCGTGCAGCCGCTCGACAGAGTGGCCGAGATGCCGGTAGGCCGTGATCAGCTGCAGCCGCACGCCCAACGTGTCAGCCAGCCATTCGCACAGCGGCCCGCACTCGTTGGCGACCAGCGTCAGCAGATCCTCGGCATCGTGGGGTCCGGCGAGCGCCTTGAGATCCGCGATCATGCGCTCCGGGCTGTCATCGACGCCGGCTTCGGCCTGAAAACGGCTCCCCGCGCCCGGAATCGAGCCTGTGGAGAGGGCTGAATTTCCCCCTGGCACGTCCCGCCCCTCGACGATGGCGACAGTACCCCCCGCGTCGTGGGCGGCAATAGCCGCGGTCAATCCGCAGGCCCCGGCCCCGATCACCAGCAAGTCCAGCGACTCTGTCATCCCACCTGCCTTCAAATTGGAGGACTGTTCGATCAGCTCCGCACTTAAGCCGTGTCCAGGGCGGCGAGGCGTGTCCTCACCTCGGCCGAGGGCATGACGTCAGCATACTTTCCGTTCATGTCCCACAGGTTAACGGCGTGGGACGTCGGGGCGCGGTCGTAGACGCAATCGTCCGGCACAACGACCCGGAAATTCAGGGCGAAAGCGTCCGTCACGGAGGCGCGCACACAGCCCGATGTGGTACATCCTGTCACGATCAACGTATCGACGCCAAGGTCGATCAGATGGCTCGTTAGCGGCGTGCCGAAGAACGCCGAAGGGTGTTTCTTGGGCAGCAGAACATCGCCATCCACCGGCGCCACCTCGGCGACAAAATCGTAGCCTCGGGCGTCTATCCCCATGATGGAAGGGATCTTTTCCGCCAATCGGCCACTGTCTGTCGCGGCGTTCTTCGGTGCGACGTGGGGGTAGAGCACGGGAAAGCCCTGGGCGCGACACTGCTCAAGAAGCGGCGCGATCCTGGAGACGGCAGCCCAGCCGACGTCGCCACAGGATGTTGGGTACTCCTTGATCGCGTCCCAATAGGGCATTGGGGCCGATCCGACGGTACGGTACTGGACGTCGATGATCAGCAACGCCGGTCGCGTACCCCACACGCTCGCCCCGCCGAAACCAGCCTCAGCGTAGCGCCGTTCCTCCTCTTCGGAGATGGTTCCTGTCCATGCCGACATGCTGCCCCCAAACTGTCGACAGTTGACGATTGGTCCCTAGGGTTGTCAACCTGATAGCGGGCGATCGGCGGCAAGGCACCGCCGATACGAGGCAGTTCGGGAGGGGGCAAACCATGACGGCCGATGAGCAGATTGCGCTGGTGGAACGCTACTTCGCGGCTGTCGACGGGGAGGACCTGCCAGCGCTGCTTGCCACGCTCGATCACGCGTGCGTCTTCACCGTGGAAACACATGGTGTCCGGCTCGAGGGCCACGACGCTATCGCGGGCATGTTCCGCCGGCTCTGGAACGATCACCGCGCGGTCAAACACCACCGCTTCACCCATGTTCCGGCCCCTACGAGCGGTCGCATCGCCTCGCGTTTCACAGTCGAGAATACCGAGCACGATGGCGCACTCACCCACAAATCGAATTGCAACTTCTTCGAGATTGCCGACGGGGCAAGGCGCTTCTCCGCCATTGCCGTCTACATGGCGGGAGCCAATACGCTCGGTTCTCGGGGCTGACAGCAAAAAAATCCCACCATTTCCGGCGGGGCCCTCTGCGCGGCCGTCGACCACGCCCCGAGGGGCGCGACTACAGGCTGGCCTTGTCGTGTTCGGCGCAATGCCCCAGCACTGCGTTGGTATCGCGCAGCATGGTCTTGAGACGCGCGAAGGTCGCCGCGCGGGTTTCGTCATAGTCGCTCTGGCCAGCGACGGCTTGCTCGATTTCTGGCCTGAGGCCCGGCCCATCCCCGAAACCCGCATCGCAGACGAGCATCGAGTACTACGGCGTCGTTGCCGTTCGCGACGGTGCCGTCGGCGAGTGGCGTCGCCGTTGCAATTCTGGAGAGCACGGCGCCCCTCAACATACTGGAATTGCTCAGAGTGATCTTCGGTCAGTATCCTTGCACCGGCATGAAGCCTTCAGTCCGTGTCATCGCCCCTCCCGCGAACGAGGTTGAGCCTTGGCCCGAGCCGGAGGACATTGTCTCACTCGGCAATCAGTGCGACGATCCTGGGTTGGGTGCCAAGGCAGACCCGAAGCGGATCGGGATCACGCGACGATGGCGCTAACGGGTTCGTTCGCCGAAGACCTTGTGAAACGCGGTGATCGCCGCCCCAACATCTTGCTCAGGCATCGACCATAGAACCACGCCTGATTTTGCCCGAACAGCACCCATGAAAGGAGCTTGGCCCGATTGCCGACCAAAGATGGATAGTGTTGGTGACGTGGTGTCAGAGCCGCTCTCGATGCCGAGCCCCCGCGCCGACGCCTTCAACCGGGCGACCTCGTCTGCCGCGCCTGTCTCCTGCGGTGCCTCGCCCGCATCGATCACGAGCGACGCCACCGGGGCGGAGGGCAAGAGCGCCAGCAGCTTTTCCAGCGGGCTCGCGACCTTCGCCGGAAAGGCCACACCCGTCAGCACCGCCAAACGCTCCGCAGTCAGCCCTGCGTCGGGTGGCGCACTGAAGGGCGCCCCGTCCGTCGACGTGGTCTCGACGGTGTCCCGCATCAGGTCGATCTGCATCAAGAGCGCCATCAGTGCGCGCTGCTGGGCATCCGCGGCCGCGCTCAGGGGCTTGCCAGCGAGTTGCTCGGCCACCGCGGGCATCACGAGCCCCTCGATGGACCGCACAGCCAGGATACGACGTCCCGACACCACAAGAACGAGCGACCCCACATCGCCGACATGAAAGGTCAGGTCCTGCGCGAGGGCCGTTTCGCTCACTTCCGTCAGGATCGCCTGCACCGGAGACGGAAATCCCCCTTCGGAGATGATCCGACCCTTCGCACCATGCGCCGCGCCGGTATCCGCTAGGGCCGCGAGCTTGCGCCTGAGATCGCCCGGGTCGCTCACGGCTGATCCTCTTGCGTCAGCGACACCAGTATCTTGCGGGCCGCGCGCAGAAATCCGTCGACATCCGTGTCTGTAGTGCACAGGGCGCAGAGCGCATCCTCGCGCTGCTGCGGACTGCGCAGGTAGATCTCGATCGTACCACCCGAGCAGTGTAGCGCCGTATCCGCATCCGGCTCATGTGCCTTGCCAGCGGCGTCGAACAGGGCGACGGCTGAGCGGCACAGCCCGTCTAGCGCGTCGCGTCGCGCCGTTTCCGCGCTGCTCGAGACGAGGACGATCTGTGCACCGAGATCGGCGAAGGCAAGCAGGGAGCAGCCGTCGAATGACGTCCGCAACTCCTCCAGATCTTCCTGAACGCTCATGCCTGCCCGACCCATTGCCATGGGCTGCCCTGTGCGGGTGCCGCTTTCGCGGATAGAGAGCGCCTGCATGGGCGCGTGTCAAGGTGCGCGGCCCGTGGCATGTGCCGCTTCGGCGCCAATGCCCGCGCCCCGGCCGCCAGCGCCTCAGAACATGCGCCTGGAGTGCTGGGCATAGCGCAGAACGATCTGCTCCGGCGCGGTCGTCGCACCGTTCAGCCCGGTGGCCAAGTCCGCCCTCTCGCCACGGCGGGCATGCTCCAGAACAGCGCAGTGGCGCTCAGCAAGGCGCCCCAACCCAATACGAACCGTCGCCTAGCCGACGATTCCACCCCACACGCAGCGATCGCCAGGACTGTACGGGGCGTTGGGCGCCGTTGTTCCGACACGCGTCGGATCGTTGGGGCGCGGGTACTTCGCCGCAGCACGCTGTGCGGAGAGCGCGAACCTTGTTCGAAGTGTCACGCTAGGGCTCCGCGAAAATGGGAGGAATCGGTCGCGACTACGGGGCCCGGCGTTCCACGCGCCGGGGAATGGCCACTGATTGTGGCCATAGGCATCATCGTTGCCCCGACCTAGCGAGGGCTGAAGGCGGAGCGCAGATCCCCCGACGGCGGGGCGTCTTCACGCGTAGGCTCATCGATCTGCATCGCGCGCACGGCGGCATCGCCGCGCGGTCGCTCGGTGCGCCGGCTTCCCTCCGAGGTCACGCGGCGGGGCAGAACAGCGGCAGGGGCGGGTGTCTCTTGGGGCGCCGAACTCCGCCGGGACAACAGCGAGATCGGTGACTTGCTCGCCGGACGGGGCGCCTCCGCGTCGTCGGGCCCGATCGCCTCCCGTGCATCGGTGACTTCAGTCGCCTCCATCGGCGCAACTTCGTCATCCATCACGTTGGTGCCCCCCAGTGCCTCCTGCACAGAGCCGGGGGTCTCGGCATGCACTGGTTCCGCATCCATGCCAGAGATGTCTTCCATCTGTGCAACATCGGGCATCGACATGGGTGCGGCGTCGCCCGCTGGCGCAATGTCCTGATCGCTGGCAGGCACAGCGGCGCCCTCGGCCGGAGGTTCTGCCTCCCTCGCTTTCATCGGCTCATATTGCGGCGCGCGGGCAGCAAGATACCCCTCGTCCAGTGCTGCCTGCATCTCGGTAATCACATCGACGAGGTGGGCGATGAAGGGCTCCGCTCCGCTGTCCGCCCACCCTTCGGGATCGTCCTGCGACGCGAGCGCCTGGGTCAGCGAAATCGGGAAGATCCCGGCGAACTGACCCGCCGTCTCGTGCCGGACCCGTGCCAGCATCCGCGCCTTGTCGCTCTCACCGGGGATCGTGTCGTAGCGCGTGACCAGAAGCAGGCTGCGCGCCTTCACGTCCTGCGGCATCGCACGCCAGACCTCGGCCTCGGATTGCCGCCACGCCTGGTTGGCGTGGGTGCACCACAGCACCGCGTCGATCTCGGGCACCAGCCGCTCCCACACCTCGGTCGGCATGTTGGGGTCGGAGATGCCGGGAAAATCCACCAGATCGAACATGTCGAGGACGTCGGCCTCGTCGTAGAGGCGGATCGAGCGCGTGTCCTTGATCGGCACGGTCTCTAGATCGGCAAACGCCACAGGCTCGCGCGAACCGTCGAGGAACTCGCGCTCCAGCCCGGCCGGCCCTTTCGAGATCCACACCGGGGAGAGCCGCGTGGCCGTGACCCGCTCGGTCAGCGGGCGCGCGCCCAAGAGCAGGTTGCACAGCGTGCTCTTGCCCGCGCTGAACTCGCCCATCACGCCCAACCGCAGTTTGCGCATCTGGGGGGCTGCCAATTCGCCCTGTGTCATACCGCGTCCTCTTCCAATTCAAGAAAATCATCAATCAATGAGCGCAGCATCTCGATCCGATCCTGCGCCTCCGCGATTCCGAAGGCACTGCGCAGGTCTTCCTCGGTGCGGGTGCTGCGCGCCGCAATGTCCGTGAGCTGGCTGCTCTGGGTATCGAGGAAATCGTTCAGGGTCGTCAGCGCCGCCTCGCGGATCGTCGTCACGTGGTTCTGGTTGAGCTGCTGGACGAGCGGGGTCGTTTCCGCCTCCAGCATCGCCCTGTAGTGCGCCGCCCTGCTGGCGGAGCCGCTGCGCCGCTGCCACAGGCTGCGCCACCACGTTGTGCTCAGGTCCATCGCGATGGTCGCCCCGAGCGTCACCGGCGGCGGCACCTTTGGCGCATCCGGCGGAGCGATGGTGAAGCCCTTCGCCGTCACCTGGAATGCGGTCTGGTACGTCTCGGCAAAGCCCTCTGCCGCCTCCTCGAAGACCGACTGGCACGCCTTGGCGTAGTTGTTGGACAGAACGAGAAAGCTCGACCGCAACAGCATCCGCAGCCCGTCGGCGGAGTAGTTCCAGACCGACGAATCCCCCTTCGTGTCGAGGTGCTGGAGCAAGGTTTCCAGCGCCCGGTCGAGGAAGCGCATCCGCACCCTGTCCACGCGCTGGCCGAAGTCGTGCTCCAGTGCTGCGAGCTTGTCCGAAAGATCGCGCCGCGCCTTCGCGCTGATCGCGTCGACCCGCGCGGCGATGGCGGCAGGGTCGATCTCGACCGCCTCGTCGCCGTTCAGCTGCACGGACACCATCGCCGTCGAGACCATCAGGCCCTTGGCGATGTTCTGGCCCTGCTGACGTACACTGCGCAGCGTGCTCGCGACCGCGCCCGCCGCCAGCCGTTCGCCCAGCGCGTGAAACAGCGCGGGCACGCCCGAGGCCGCCCACGCGAGGTCGTTCGCATCGAGCCCCTCGGCTGCGTCGCCGAGCGCGAGCGTGCCGTAGCTCTCGAGCGCCTCGTAGGCCGCGTCGTCCATCGTGCCGGTGGCCGATTGCACAGCGAGCGTCGCCCATTGGGCGCTGCCGAAGACGATTTCGGCATCCGCCGGCCCCTTGTGCTCGGCAAGCGTGGCGCGGATGCTCTGACGGATCTCGTCGATCTGGGTTTCGGGGTCCGGCAGTTCGTCGATCCGGTTGACGAAGATCACCAGATCCCGCGATTTCACGTTCGAGATCATGCGGATCATCGCAAGGTCGGTCGTCGTCAGCGCCTGCTGGGCCGACAGGACCACGACGCATAGCCGGCTGGAGCGCAGCGCCCCGATGGTGATCTGCTCGCGCATCAGGAACGTGTCGTTCACACCGGGCGTGTCACGCAGGCAGAGCGCGGTCGGCAGGTGCGGGACGTCGAGGTAAATGTCCGCCGACTTGGTGATATCGGCAAAGCGCCCCTGCGCCGGGGTCGCACTGTCTTCGGGCAGCGCGAAGGCCGGGTCGTCGCCCATACAGACGTAGCTCTGGATCAGGTTCTCGTCGATCCGGTCGAATTCGTGCCTTTGGCCGAGCAAAAGCTCGAACTTCCGGCCCAGCCGCGCACGCGTTTTCTCGCGCATTTCGAGGATCTGGGCGTTGACGCGCGCCAGCTCTTCGTCGGCATCCGCGTTGCGCGCCAGCTCGCCGAGACGCCCGCCGCTTTGCACCAGGTTGTCCCACTCTTCGCGCTTGAAGAGCTGGAACGACGCCAGCGGCGCATCCTTGGCGCGCGGCGTGTTGAGGTGCAGCGACGTGACGACCGATGTCCACGGGTTCACGTCCGCAGGCAGGAAAGCGGGCCGCCCGATCATCGCGTTGACGAGCGAGGTCTTGCCCGCCTTGACCTGACCGATCATCGTGACGCTCGGCACCATCGACTTGAGCTGCCCTTGCAGCTTGCGCAGCGCCTTGGCAGGCTCTGCATCGCACAGGCTGCTGAGATCCAGCAGCAGGTCTTCGAGCTCTTCGACATCCTCGGCGATCTGCTCGAACGACGCGAAGCCGGTCGGATCCGCCTCGGTCCCTGCCGTGCTTCCAGCCTTTGCGGCCTCTTCTGCGGCGAAGGCCATGTTCATCTCGTACCCTCCTGGCGCACCCCCTGTGCACCCTAGCCCCACCCACACGCGGTAGGCTCCCCTGGATCCGGAAACACACTCCGGACCCGGTATTGTTCACGATTTGCTAACCAATGATTTCGCGCACTTTGTGGCAGCATCGTGGTCAGACGGTGTGTGCGCTCAGGCAGCGGCCGCGAGAGCTTCGAGCCGCCGCCGCGCCTGAACGAGCAGGCAGACTGCGTCGATCGTGGCCATATCGGTGCGCTCGATTTCCATCAGTTGAACGAGGTCCACGATGTCGGCGACCATATCGCGGCACGGGGCGATCAGGGCCTCGTCGTCCTCGAACGGGTCGTTGAGGTAGCTCAGCAGCCACTCGGCGTCACCGAGCACTTCCTCCATGATCTGGCGCGAGGCGGCTTCGTAGTTGCGCCGGGCGACTTTGCCCCAGCTCTCGCCCCGCTTGGCCAGGTAGACGATCGCTTCCTGCACGGTCTCACGCCCCGCGTCCGACAACCGCACCGGAGCGGATTGCTCCGCGACGGGTACGGACATTGGGCTTGCCGCGCCCAGCGCCCCTTCGGGAACATCTGGCGGTGTGGCATCTGTAGCCGGTTCCGCCGGCAGCGTTTCGGTTGCTGTGGAAAGGGCGAGAGGCCCCTCGGCCGGGGATCCCTCTGCGGCGGACGCACGGTCGTGGATTGCCGTGATCTTCCCCGACGCGGTCGCGGGCGCTGCGGTCTCGGGTGCTGCGGGCTGTGGTGTGGTCGCCTCCGGTACGGCAGGTGCGGTGGGCTCTGGCGCGCTGGCCTCTGGTACGGCAGGTGCGGCGGCCTCCGCAGCAACGGGCCCCGATGCGGCACCTGCGGGCGCCGGATCGGGCGGCGCGTCCCGGGCAACGATATGCGGTGCCCTCGGGGCGTGAAGTGGCCCGGCCGATGCAGACTTGTGGATCGTCGCGCGCGGCGGTGTCATCGCGATCGGCGGAACGTAGGCCGGTGGCCCGAAGCCCGTCTTGTCCCTCGCCGGGGTCTGCGCTGCTTGATCCCCCGATGTTGCCTCCGGTGACGGAGCCCCGGACACGCCCTTGGGGGGGACATCGATGCTCTCGGGTCGAAAGGCCCGCGCCACGTTGAGCACAACCTCGTCCAGAAGTGATTGTGCGACGTCGCGCACCCGGTTGTACCCGGCATCCACCTTGCCGGACACAGCGTCGAGAAAGGCCTGCGCCCCGGACTGGGCGAACGCGTCCGCCTCAGCGGTGGCGTCTGCTGCCAGCGCGGAAAGTGCGGCCCGCGCGTCGACCGGCAGGGTCGCGTAGAAATTGCCGGTGGCTTCGTCTTGCATGTGCGCAAGATGGGCCTTGCGCTCCTCCGGCTCTTCCAGTGCGTCGGGATGGGTCAGCACCATGATCGCGTGCTTCTTCAATGGCGCCGGCATTGCGGCCCAGAGCGACTGCTCCACGGGGTCGAAATCGCGCGTGCACCAGATTGCGATGTCGCAACGCGCGGAGGCCCAGGCCAGCGCGCGGGCCTGATCCGATGGCGCGCCGTCCATCACCAACTCCAGCAGCGCGACACGGCGCAGTGTCGGCAGATTGCGCTGGATCGCGATGAAGACCGGCTGGCCTCGCGCCAGCTCCGCGTCCGATGCATCGGCGAAGGTCTTGCGTGTCTGGTCTGCGTAGGTACAGGTCGTCGCGGGCGTTTCACCCCACGAGACCAGAGCCGTTGGAAGTGACGCGCCCAACGGCACAACGGCCTCTCCGGCCAGAAGATTCAGTACGCTCGACTTGCCGGATCTGCGCCGCCCCAGAACCGCGACCCGCACCGGAGAGACCAGCCGTGACAACAGCGCTTCCGCCCGTGCCGCCTGGCCGGCGTCCAGCTTTCCGGTGGACAGGGCGGTGCGCAAACGGTCTTCGACTGACACGGCTTCGGCATACATGGTACGTTCGTCTCCCTCGTTACGTGCCGCTTTGGGTCGGGGCGCCGCCGTGTCTCGTGCCCAGCTCCGAGGAGCTGCGGGTACTGACAAACACCGGCTGCGCGGTGCTTTCCTTCTTTCCCGAGCCAAAAAGGCCCTGGGCGTAACCCGTCAACTTGCTGACATCGGCGAACTTCGTCACCGAGCGCGAACGCTCGACCGGCATCGCCATGACCGGATCGGCGCGCAACGCCTCGACATGGTTTACCTTGATGACCGAGAACGAGATGTTGTCCTGATCGGGTTCGCTCAACGCCTCCAGCGCCTGCAACAGAATCCCCGCGATCTCGGCGCTCGGGCGGCGACGGTTCTTCTGAACCAGCCCCTCGATCTTGGCCTCCTCGAGGAACTGCAAGCCGTCGCTCGAGACCACGATGATGTCTCCCGCCTCGAGGTAGAAGGGCTTCTCGGGGCAATCGACCCGCGCCACCGTCTCGCCAAGGATGGCGGAGGTCAGGCAGTTGCGGTCCGGGTGCGTCTTGGCGGCTGCGCGATCCAGCATCCCGGCCTCCACCAGCATGTCGATCTGGGGCGCCATCGAGTGATCTTCGTTGAGCTGCTGGAGCTTTCCGTCCCGCAGCAGGTAGAGCGGCGAATCCCCGATCGACGTCCAGTAGAGCTCGTCGCCGCGCATCACGAGCGAGACCAGCGTCGCGCCCATCCCTGCACGCTCGGGCTGCGCCCGGACATGCGCCCGGACCGAGGCATTGGCCTGCGCCGCCGCCGAAGTGAGGCGCTCAGGGATACAGTCGGCATGGGACAGGAAGCTCTCGGAGTCGCGCTTCAGGTGGCCGTAGACCTCGGTCACCACGATCTTGCTGGCGACGTCTCCGGCGGCATGTCCGCCCATCCCGTCGGCCAGAACGACCACGCCGGTGTCCTCGCCGACTGGAAAGTCGGTCACGAGGGCGTCTTCCTGGTAGTCGCGCCTGCCCTGACTGAGGGCCGAGGCCACGTCGAACCGCTGATTATGTTTTCGCCACATGGCCTGCCTCCCATCCGCTCGCGCCTGCTCTCTGGGAGTGCTCGTCCCATGCGAACGTGTCGTCGCAGAGCGCGATGAACCGCAGAGCTGTCTCGCCCACCTGGATTTCAGCGCCCGATGCCAGGTCGGCCAGCGCTTGCAATGCCTGCCCGCCCAGCGACACGGGAACGCCCGTGCCGCTTGCATTCAGAAAGAACCTGCCGCGCGTGATGTCGTGCGTCAGTGTCGCGTGCACACCTTCCGGCAGGGCAGTATCCTTTAGCGCGACGGTCGCCCCGGCGCCGCGCCCGATCGCCGTCGAGCCAGTGTAGAGCGTTGTCGTCGTGCCGCGGCCCGGCCCTGCGGTGACCACCACCCAGCCGACCGGAAGCGCCACCGCTGCTGCGTTATCGGAGCCGGGTGCGGTCTCGCGCGCCGTGGCATCGGGGGTGTCCCCCGGCCCGGCCTCGTCGAAGAGGCCGACAAGACCGGCGGCGGAGGTCTCGAAGCCGATCATGCGCGTTTTGTTGCGCCGAGGCGCAGGCGCAGGCGCGGGCTCCGGCGCGGTGGCGGTGGCGGTGGCCGCGTCGTCGTCGTCGAAGAGGCCGATGGAGGCGCCTTGCGATGTGTCGAAGCCGATCAGGCGGGTCTTGTTGCGCCGGGACGCTCTTTGCGGCGCGGGATCGTCGGGCGCCATGGTGCCCGGAGCAGCGACGGACCCGGCCGCTGCAACCGCTTCGGGTAGCGTGTCATCGGCAATATCCCAGACGGACAGGCACTGCGGCCCCGAAGGCGCGCCCTCCATGCGCTCGGACAGCGCATTGAGCATGTCTGCCGCGTTTGCGAAGGGCTGCGCATCTGCCTCCACTACTGCCGCCGGAGCCGTCGAAGCAGTCGCGCGGCCCGGGCCCGATCCGGCCGCTGGGTCCGCCGGGCGTCTGCGAAAGAACGATCTGAAGAAACCCATGTTTATGCTCCGTCTTCTGTCCGGTGCTACCAACCGCAACTGCTGACTCAGTTGCTCAGGGTAGCCACGTTGTATTCGAACCCTGCGACCCACATCTCGCCGTCGCGACGGACGCTGAAGGAGAAGGTCGTCGTTCCCTTGGCCACCTCGGCCTGCACCAGATCGCTCAGCGCCGTGCGCCGGTCGATCAGCGTATTGGTCGGCACGAAGCCGATGATCTCGTCGCCCGGCTTCATGTCCGTCTGGCTATCGCCGGGCAGCGAGGCGAGTGTTGTCCGCCAGGCCCCCTGCGAGAATCGACTCTCGAAGGTCATGCCGTTCATCAGAGCGGTCGTCTGCACCACCGGCAGGACGACGGCCTGCTCTTCGATGGTGCCGCTGATGTCGTTTCTCATGCCGAAGGTGATGGGGATCTCCGTCTCCTCGCCGAGATGCCGGGTGCGGCGTACAGCTTCCCCGACCTCTGCCAGACTGGAGATCTCGATGCCGTTGACAGAGACCACCGTCACATCGCTGTCGGATGGGAACGGCAGATCCACGCCCCACTGCGCGCGGACAACGATCGACTTTCCCGGCCCGATCCCTTTCGGGGCGTGAGCATCGGGCAGAACCTCGGCGCCTTCCAACGCCGTGGGCGCGGTGATCGGGGCCGGTGTCGCTGCGGCAAACGGCTGCACGGCAGTCGGGGCGTCCGGCCGGAGGGCGGCGGCCATCGACACGAGCGTTCCTCCGGTGAATTGTGCCTGCGCTACGGTCGTGCCGGGTATGCCCGTCAGCAATGTGCCACCCAAGACAGGGCGCGCATCGCGCATCGCTCCGTCCGCGATGTCCGGTCGTGTGTCCGCGCCCCGCGCCGCCGCAGGGCCGCCGGTGCGGACAGGAGCGAGCGCGCCCTCGGTGGCCGCCACCGCTGCCTGTACCGGTGGCCCGGGCTGAGCCGCCGCTCCGTCCGGCTGAGCCGCGGTGCTGGCCACCTGCTCTTCGGACGCGCGTAGTGGGCCCGGGGTCGCGGTCTCGACAGCCTCGGCCTGTGCAAGGCTTCCCTCTGTCGGGCCAGTCGCGGCCCCATCCTCCGGCGGCGTCTCGGCAACGCCCTCTGCCGGGGCCGCACGCGCCATGGCGGGCGCGCTTGGTGCGGCGTGATCTGTCATCTCGTTCACAGGCGCCGTGCTTGCCGCCTCCCGTGGCACGGTCTCCGGCGTGGCAGCGCTGTCCGCCGCCGCAAGTTTCGCGTCTTTCGCCGGGAATGTGCCGGGAGCATCCAACTTCATTGAGTCGCGAAGCCGCGCCCCATCTGGGACGTCTGGCTCGGCCAGTGCTACCGGGACAACGCCTACGTCCGACGTGAGCACGCCTCCGGTCGCGCCGAGCGGGTCCTGTGCCTCGGCAATATCCGTCGCGGCAGTCTGTGTATCCTCCACCAGCAAGGAAGACGGCGGCGAGGTGGTCACATCCTCGGCCAATGCGCTCTGGGTCGCTGCAACCACCGGTAACTCCGCCGACCCACCCAAGAGGTCGAACTGCGTGAGGGCCACACCAGCGATCAACGCGACACACGCCGCCGACCCGAGCATCAGAGCCTTGCCGGAGCGCTTCGGTGCTGTCGCACCGCCGACAGCCTGCGCCGACGACGGGGTCATCAGGCGCGACACCGACCGCGAAACGCGCCGCTTTCGGTCGAGCATCTCCAGCCATTCCTGTGCGGATTGGGGCCGGTCTTTCGGCAACAGCTCCAGCGCCGCGTCGATCGACGCGAGCACGGACCGTTCGAACCCTTGCACCCGGCCCACGAGCGACACGTATGGGTCCGGCTGCTTGCCTGCGACCGCGCCAAGGCGGGTCTGGCTGTCGGGCGGCAACTCCCGCGCAATCGCGTGGTAGAACGAAGCCCCCAGCGCATAGAGATCGCTTGACGCGGATTGCTCGGCGCCGCCGATGTAGAACTCCTGCGGCGAGTAGCCGTCCTTCACCACGCGCAGGGCCGACAGGATCCGGCTCTGCTTGCTGGCCTGTTCCCGTGCCGCTCCGAAGTCGATCAGGACGGGGGTGCCGTCTGGCCGGATCACGATGTTGTCGGGCGACAGATCGCGGTGCAGCATGCCCTCGGAATGAACGAACCTGATGGCGCCGAGCAGCAGGCGGAGGGTGCGGACAATGCCTTCGGGATCGGCCCGCCACGCCTTGTCCTCGATCATGTCGAGCAGGTCGCGGCCTTCCACGAAGTCGAGCGACATGTAGGCGGTGTTGTTCTCCTCGAACACCTGGTGCACGCCAACGATGTTGGGATGCACCAGCCGGGCGAGGCTGCGCGCCTCGTGGCCGAACAAGCGCACGATCGCCTCCAGCTCGTCCTGGTGCGAGCGCGAGCGCGCCTGCACCTCGTTGTGCACGCGTCGGCAAAATGCTGCGGGAAAACACTCCTTGATGACCACCGGCCGATCAAGGCTGTCGCGGGCAAGGTAGGTGATCCCGAAGCCGCCGGCGTTGAGAAATCGGGTGATCGTATACTGACCGCGCATGAGGGACGTGCCGGCGGGTAGCTCGTCGGCAAAGGTTTCTGGCTGCGTGCCGCTCCGATGCGGTCCGCCCGGCGCGGCCTCTGGTCGATCGCCGTCCTCGGGCCGCCGTCCTGTGTTGCCGGAATGGTCTGCCATCGTCATCCGATTGCCGTTCAAAAACTCGCATCAATCGGGGCGCTCCGCCCCCGTGTGTTCACACTCTCTCACCGGCATGTCTTTCAAACTTGTCTAAAACATGGTCGATCCCAGCGGATTTCGTGTCTCTGCCCCCCCCGAAGCCCGCCCATCTGACCGGTCCATATCGCGCCGATCTGCGCGGGCCCGGACGCATGCCGCCCCATGCAAGACGCCCAAGGTGATGTGCCTCTCCAAGGCGATGGCCCGGAGACACCCGACCCAGTGCAGGTCCCATCACCGGGTATGCAGGTCGCGCGGCCATGTGGCGCGCCCCGAAACACATCGCCCCACTCTTCTGGGCGGGCCCCCACCGACATTCCTGCCTGCGGTGCAACAGGGTGCCATCTGGCCTTCCGCGCCCCGCGCGTTACACTCCGCACCACACGAAAAGGGGGCGATATGGCAACCGAGGTCCGCACACCGATCACACAAGCGCTGCGCGATGGCGCGCTCACACGGCGTGAGCTGAAGGCCCTGATGCAACGCAGCGATCGTCCGGCGGTGATCTGGCTTGCGGCACACCTGTTGCTGCTCGCGGTAACAGGCGCCGGGGTCTGGGCTGCCCAGGGCACGGTCTGGCTGATCCCGGCGATGTTCGTGCATGGCGTCGTCCTCGTGCACCTATTCTCGTTGCAGCACGAATGCGTGCACTACACGCCCTTCCGTACCCGCTGGCTCAACGATCTGGTTGGCAACGCCTGCGGTCTCGCAATCATCCTGCCGCATCAACACTTCCGTTATGAGCATTGCGACCACCACACCTACACCCAGATAAACGGCCGCGATCCGGAGATGATCGAGCTGCCGATGTCGGTCTGGTCCTACCTGTGGTACATCTCGGCGATCCCCTACTGGACGAACTATGTCACCCAGATCCTCCGCCACGCGACGGGGCGCCTGAACGACATCGACCGCACGTTCATCACCCCCCATATTGCCCCGGTCATCTTCCGCGAAGCGCGGTTGATGCTCGCCTTCTACCTCGTGCTGGCGCTGGGCAGCCTCGCGTTCGGCTGGACGGGCGTTCTGACCTACTGGCTGATCCCGCTGCTCCTCGGCCAGCCGGTGATGCGCGCCATTCGCCTGACCGAACATGTCGGCCGCCCCAATGTCGACGACCTCACCGAGAACACCCGCACCAACCTCGTCACCCGGCCGATGCGGTTCCTCTGCTGGAACATGAACTACCACGCCGAGCATCACTACGCCGCCTCGGTCCCCTTCCACGCTCTGCCGGAGCTGCACAAGAAGCTCGACGGATACGTCCATGTCGAACCGCGCGGCTACCTCGGGGCCCACCTCGACATCCTGCGCCAGCTCACCGGCCGCACCCCGCGCGCCGACGGCAAGACCGCGTGAGCGAGGCCCACCCCCGGATCAAGCGCGACCGCGAATGGCGTGACCTCATCGCCGTGGCGGATCTCGAACCGGGCGATGTGACACCCGCCCGCTACCTCTCGCACGAGTTCGCCGTTTACGACGCAACCGACGGGATCCGCATCAGCCAGGCGCTCTGCACTCACGGTGCCGCCCACCTGTGCGATGGCTATTTCGACGGCCGCCATATCGAATGCCCGCTGCACCAGGGCCTGTTCGACACAGCCGACGGCGCCCCGAAAGCCGCACCCGCGCGCCGCCCGATCAGGATGTTCGACGCCCGTATCGACAACGGCATGGTCCAGATCTGGTACTGAGTCCGCCCACGTCCGCGCCCAGCCCGCCACCCGAGTACCAGCCACTGCCGCGCCCCACAGGCACGGGTGCGCTTCGCTCTCGGGCCGCAGCGCCCGAGCCATGCGCTTCTCCAAAGCCCACCGGACACCGCGCCGTCCTGAGATCCCGGGCGCACCCGCCCCTTCATCTTAGCCCAAATACCTCGGGGGACGGCGCGGCACGCGCCGGGGGGCAGCGCCCCCTCCCGTCACCCCGCCTTCGCCTCCGGCGCCGCGCGTCCCCAAAGCCCGCCGATTTCCTGCCGCGCTATGCGATCGGCGAAGTACACCGAGAGCACGAGACCGGAGACGACGCTCGCGCCGATTCCGAACCAGACCGACCACAGGCTCCAGTCCCAATAGGTCAGGAGCAGCCACACGAAGAACGCCACGCCAAAGCCCTGCCGGTAGACGCTGATCCAGAGCACGTAGATCGGCCTCTTCAGCGCCTGCAGGAGCGAGTTGATGATGAAGAGCATCGCGTAGACCGGCAGCAGCACCGCGTCGACATGCAGATAGGTCACGCCGATCCGCACAACCTCCGGGTCATCGGTGAAAAGCATCAGCGCCCGCTCCGCCCCGAGCCACAACACCGGGCAAAGCACCGCCATGAAGACCAGCGCCACCTTCGCCGCGAAAGCAATCGACTCGCGCACGCGGTCATAGTCCTTCGCGCCGAAGTTCTGCGCCGCGATCGGGAGCACCGACGAGGCCACCCCCACGATGGGCAAGAGCACCAGTTGCTCGATCCGCAACCCCAGCCCGTAGGCCGCGATCGCATTCCCGCCGAACTCTTTCAGCGCGAACTGCACGGCAAACCCCGCGAGGATCATGATCTGAAAGGAGAAACTTGTCGGCAGCATCTGTGCCGCGAGCGTGCGAAAGGTCTCGGCCCGCGGCCGGAAGCAATCCCGTCCGATCCCTTCCACCACCGAAGAGGCGAAGAGCTGGCGTAGCATGTAGAGCAGCACCAGCGTCTGGCTCACCACGGTCGAGGCCGCCAGCCCGTCAAAGCCCATTCCCCCCCAGACCCCGGGAATGCCGAAGATGAAGAGCGGGTTGAGGAAGATGTTTAGGATGAACGCGCCGAACAGGGCCCGTGTCAGCGACCGGCTGTCGCCCTGAGCCTGCAGCGCTCCGTTGCACGCATAAGCCACCACGAAACCAGGGATCGAGAGCGTCAGGATCGCCAGGTAGCGCTGGGCCGCATCGCGGTAGGCGCCCGGCTCGGAGACCACGTCGATCAGCATCGGGCTCAGCGACAGGCAGAGCACCATCAACACCGCGGAAAGCACCACCGAGAACGACAGGGCCTGCCCGGCCAGCGTACAGGCCCGCTCCTTCGCCTTCTCTCCCAAGGCACCGCCCACCAGGGCACTTACGCCCGAACTCAGGCCAAAGCCAAAGGCGATGAAGACGAAAAGCACCATGAACCCGATCGAGAGCCCGGCAACGGCATCGGTCGAGAGCCGCCCGGCCCAGAACATGTCCACCATGTTGTAGAGCGTGTTGAAAACCATCCCGAGCGCGGCCGGGATCGCCAGCGTTCGGAAATGGGATGACATCGGCCCCTTGGTCAGGTCGACGCTGAGGGCCTGGGCCATCGGTCTCTCCTTACTCCGCCGCCTCCGGGGCGGCCTTGCGTTCGGCTTCGATCAGCCGCTGCATCTTTTGGCGAAACAGCTTCGCGCCCTTGTCCAGACCGAGATCGATGTAGGGCGTCGCGGGATCTTTCATCCCCTTGTGTACCTCTTCGAGGATCTCCTTGTCCTCCAGAAAGGCCTGGCGCGCGCCGGCATTCATCTTTTCGGAGACCGCCCGGTCATGCGGCTTGGTGTTGCGATGCTGGAACCAGAAGTACCGCGTGGTGTCTTCGTCGATCGGCGTCATGAAATTGTACGAGATATTCACGAGCGTGTTGTCGACATGGGGCTTGCCGGGCCCGCCTGTCCCCACCGGGCCGTAAACGGACATGTTCAGCCCGATCCCCGGCACCACCATCTCGTAGTGCTGGAGCCGGTCGCACACCCCTTCGAATTCCACCAGCCCGGCGTAGTAGGGCGAGGGCGGCTGCCCGTAGATCCAGCGCGAGACGATCACGCCATTGTCCGTCTTCTCCACGTCGAGCGGGCCGTCATCCGTGCCCGCCCCGGCGAACGAGCTGACATGGACCCATGCGACATGGCTCGGGTCCAGCAGATTGTCGCAGACCCAGAGGTAATGGCAGTTGATGTCCATCACGCCGCCATCGGTCGCGCCCCAGCCGGGGTCGCCGAAGTTCGGGATGTCGAGGATCTGGTCGGGATCCGCCTGCGCCGGGTCACCCATCCAGATCCAGAGCAGGCGGTAGCGGTCCACCACGGGGTAGGATTTCACAACGGCGCGGCGCGGGGTCATCCCACGTTGGGTGGGGCTGTCGATGCAGGTACCGGTACAGTCGAATTTCAGCCCGTGATAGCCGCATTCCACCGTGTCGCCGATCAGATTGCCCTTCGAAAGCGGCAGCTTGCGATGTGGGCAGGCATCCTCCAGCGCTGCGGGCGCGCCGTCTTCGGTTCGGTAGAGCACCACGCGCTCACCGAGCAGCGTCACCGGCGTCAGCGCGCGCCCCACATCCTTCGACCACGCGGCGACGTACCAGCAGTTTTTCAGGAACATGGCGTAACCCTTTCGGCGGCCTTCGCACCTAGGAATAAGCAAGGCTTATGCGCGATGCAAATGCGGGGTGTACGGTGGGGGTGCGGCGGTCGCCCGCGCCTCGGCCTTGATCCAGTCCAAAAAGAGCGCGATCCGCTCGATGCCCTTCACCCGCTCTTCGTAAACCAACCAATATTGCGCCAAGGAGCTTGCCTCCTGTGCAAACGGGCGCGCAAGACGCCTCTCTTCCAGCGCGACGTTGACCAATGGCGTGCGGCCGAGCGCCACACCAAGGCCGGACAGCGCCGCCTGAACTACGAGGTTCGACTGGCCGAAGGTGCGCGTGCGCGCCGGGGCTGGAAGGCTCAGATTGTTTGCATCAGCCCAGTACTCCCACGTGGGGGGCGTTTTTGTAAGCGGCGAAAACGCGTCCATCAGGAGAGTATGGTGAAGCAGATCCGACACTGTCCGAAGCGGCGCCGGGCCCGCCAGAAGCGCAGGCGCACAGACCGGAAAGACCGTCTCGGCGATGAGCGGTTCGACCACGAAACCGGGGTGCACGCCGTCGCCATAGCGAATGCCGACATCGGCTACGCCGTCTTCGAGGCTGCGGTCCCCGGTGTCCGTCGTCACCGAAATCGGAATGTTCTGGTGCGCCAGATCGAAGTTCAAGAGCCTTGGAAACAACCAGATAAATGCAAAGCCCGGCAGCGCACTCACGGTGACGGAGGCTTTCGTGGCAACGCTTTCGCGGATCCGCGCGCATTCCTCGGCGATGCCACCGAACCCTGCCGCGACAGCTTCGGCCAGCGACACGCCAGCGGGCGTTGGCCGGGCGCCTCGCGCCGAGCGGACCAGCAATGGCACGCCGAGCCATTCCTCCAGCGCCTTCACCTGCTGGCTCACGGCGCTCTGGCTCACGGCCAGCTCCGCCGCGGCTCCCGAAAAGCTCCGCCGCCGCGCAACGGCTTCGAAGGCGCGTAAAGATGTGAAGGGAAGCGGACTCGCCATATTAGGCAGGCTAATGGCACGCGTTAAGAATTTCAATTGGACTGCGCATCCGCACCGGCTGACACTTTCGCTGTCATGCTCGTCAGACTGTCAGATCCAAGGGTCGGCGCCACCAATCTCTTGCGCCACTGCGCCGAAGCCCGCCCCGGCGAGCATCTGCTGATTGCCTACGAGCCGCCAAGCCACGGATACTTCAACGCCGACGCCGTCACGAGTGTCGCTGCCGCCGGCCATGAGATGGGCCTCAGCGTGCAGCTCCTGGACGTTGGGTTCAATCCACAGGCCCCGCGCCTGACGCCAGAGCTGCTGGCTGAGATCGACCGCGCCGACGTCGTCGTGTTCCTCGCCCGGCTCGGCGATCAGCTCCGGTTCTCTGACATGCCTGCGGACAAGCGCATCGTCGTCAGCTTCGCACTTGAGGCCGACGCCTTCGGGTCGCCGTTCTGCACTGTTCCGCACGACGCGATGAAGGCGCTCCATACTTGCGTGACGGACGCGTTGCGTCGTGCGGCGCATGTCCGCGTCACCTGCCCCGGCGGTACCGATTTCAGTGGCGCGCCCGCGCTGCCAGCCGGGCCTGGCACCGATACGACCGTCCGGCGCTTCCCGCTCTCCGTCTTTCCGCCCGTGCCGGCGGCCGAGTTCACCGGCCGCGTCGCGCTCTGCGGTTTTCTCACCGGCACGGGATCGCTCTACTACGACGACTACACGCTGGAATTCGACGGCCCGCTGCATACGCTCTTCAAGAGCGGGCGGCTTACCGGTTTCGAGGGTGATCCCGCCAGCGTGCGCGCCGCCGAGGCGCATTACGACAGGGTCGCCGCCTGCTGCGGGATCGACCGCAACGCGCTCCATTCCTGGCACGCGGGCATCCACCCGGGCTGCGGCTATCCCTATCCCGCGCGGGAGAATTACGAGCGGTGGGGTGGCGCCGCCTTTGGCAACCCGCGCATCCTGCACATGCACACTTGCGGTGCCTATGCGCCCGGAGAAATCTCGTGGAATGTGCTCGACCCCACGATCGAGATCGACGGTACGCCCATCTGGGAAAGCGGCACCTTCCACGCCGAGCGCCTGCCCGGCGGTCCCGAGATCCTCGCGGCCTGCCCGCAGGCTGCCGCTGTCTTCGACGAGCCCGACCGCCGCGTGGGTCTCTAGCGCTTCCCCAAGATCACCGCCTGTCGGCCTTCCCGATGCCACGATGCGCTGGCCAAACCCTTCGTAAAGAAGGAGCGCGCCATGCCCGCCAAGGATCTGATCGACACTCTCAATGCGCAGATGCTGTCCAACCTCGGACAGACCAACGAGGGAATGGAAGGCAATGCCGAGCTGATGCGCACGCTCCGCTCCGTGCTGGATCGCGTGGCCGAGGAAGGTCTCGCGCCGCCCGAGGAACTTGCGCAGATGTTTGCCCAATTGGTGGAGCTCGAGGAGATGGAGGCCGCCGGCAATGCGATGATCAAGGATGGCGGGGACATTGCAGTGGCGGCGTACCAGAATGCGCTCGCTCAGAGCAGCATGATCCCGGGCGGGGCGTATACGCCGGAGCCGGAGATCTTCGAGGCGATCGAGGTCGGCGACGCAGACCGCGTGCGCGCGGCCCTTGAGACGTGGGAGGTCAACGCGCGCTATGGCGAGTTCAACAAGACCGCGCTCTATGCCGCTGTGTCGGACAGTGGTGGCGCCGCGCTCGGGATCGCCGAACTGCTTCTGGATGCCGGCGCCAACCCGAGCCTCGGCCTGTCGGATGGCAACGTGCTCCATGGCCTCGGGTTCGGGCGGTTCGAGCCGCGCGAGACGGAGCGCCTCGCGGCCTTCGTTCAGCGGTGCGTGTCGCTCGGTGCCGACATCGAAGAACGCACCAACCACTTGCAATGGACCCCGCTGCACACCGCGCTCAACGAGTGGAACGTCGAGGCGAGCGACGCGCTGCTGCGGGCCGGGGCCGACCCGAACGCCCGCGCCGGTGATGACAATGCGGCCTGTACAGCGGGCCAGTCCTGCCTCGAGATGGCGCTCGCCCACCGGCCGACGTTTGCTCTGCTCTTGCAGTACGGTGCCGATCCCAAGGCCACCAACTCCTCGGGACGGTCGATCCTGGGGCAGCTCGAAAGCTGGCTCGGCAAAGAGACCGACGACGCGTTCATTGCGGACCTGCGGGCCTGCCGCGAGATGCTCATCGCCGCGTCCCGCCCGAACTAGGGGGCGCCGGGTGCAACGGGGCCTTCCGGGCATCGGCCATGACGCCCGGCGCAACGGCAAAGGCGTGCGAAAGGTGGCCCCGGCCCGCCGCGACCATCGCAGGCGCTAGCGCTTTTCCAGCCGCCGGAAGAGCATCGAAAGGCTGAAGCAGAGCACGAAGTAGAAGGCTGCGCAGGTGATCCACGCTTCGAAGATCATGCGCGTCGAGGCGACCAGCTCGACGGTCTTGTAGGTCAGCTCCTGAACCGAGATCAGCGAGATGATCGAGCTGTCCTTGATGAGCGTGATGAACTGGTTGGCGAGCGGCGGCAGCGTCTTCTTGATCGCCTGCGGGAGCACGATGTAGCGCAGTTCCTGATAGCGGCTCATGCCGATGGAGCGCGCCGCCTCGCGCTGGCCCTTGGGGACGGACTGGATGCCCGCGCGCACGATCTCCCCCACGAAGGCGCTCTCGAAGAGCGCGAGCACGATCACGCCGGAGATGAGCGATGGAAAGCGGCGCATGTCGCCGAAGAAGAACTCCCACACCGCGGGGTTTTCGGAGCGCGCAATCTCGCGCGCCCAGGCCTCGATCCCCAGCGCCGAGGTGATCTGTTCGGAAAGGAAGAAGAAGAAGATGAAGATGATAACGACGGGCGGGATATTGCGCAGGAGCTCCAGATAGGTCCGCGCCAGCATCCGGATTGTCAGGTTGTTGGAGACGCGCGCAACGCCGAGCAGGGTGCCTAGGATGAGCGCCAGGATCGACGCGTAGATCGACACGCGGATCGTCGTGACGAACCCCTGCAGAAGCAGGTTGGCGAACCAACGGTCCTGATCTTCGCGGTAGCGCAGGATCCAGTTCGGGATCTGATCCCACCGCCAGTTGTAATTGAGTTGGCCTTCGATCCGCAGCCAGATGAAACCCACGAAGGCGACCAGGACGACAAGCGTCAGCCAGTCGAGCCAGTGCAGCTTCTTTGCAAAGCGGACCATCGCGGGGAGTTCCTGAGCCGTTTCCGGAGGTGGGGCGGCGCGCGCATTCTGCGCGCGCCGCCTGTTTCGGGGGCAGCCGGGCCTGCCGGCCCGGCTGCGGTCGCGCTCACGGCAAATCGCGTTCCATGTGCATCACCCGGCACTGCCTGAAATCACAGACTTCAACGCGCCCGGGTGACAAGGCTTGCAACACGTCAAACGCGCACCGTTCTAGTTGGCGACCTGATCTTCCCAGGCGTTGCCGCGGAACCAGTAGTCGTGGCGCTCTTTCAGCCAGCCGGTGTTCGTCTTGGAGATGATCCAGCTGTTGAAGAACGCCAGTGCGTCCGGGTCACCCTTGCGCATGGCAAAGCCCTCGCCGCCAGCCTGGAAGGCACGGTTGAACGGGACATAGAGCGTATCGGGGTAGGTCCGCGCGTCGCGCGAGGGGGCGGGCTCGGACGCCATCGTGGCGTGAGCGTTGCCGTTCAGGACTTCCTGGGTCGCCGCACCGTCTTCGTCGAACAGGAGAAGCTCGGCTTCGGGGAACATTTCGGCGATCACCGTGGCGGGCGTGGCGCCCCGGCGGGCGGAAAACGTCACGTCGGGGGAGTTGTAATCCTCCAGCGTGAAGCCCTCTGTCATCTCGATGTTCGCAAGGATCGTCATCCCCGAATAGGCGTAGGGGTAGGAGAAGTTCACCGTCAGGTTGCGCTGCGGTGTGACGGTCATGCCCGAGATGATGACGTCGAAGTTGCCCGCCACGAGGGCGGGGATGATCCCGTCCCACGCCGTGGGAATGAACTCGACCTCGACGCCCATGTCTTCGGCCAGCTGGCGGCCCACGTCGAGCTCGAAGCCGATGAGCTCGCCGTTCAGATCGCGCATCGACCAAGGCGTGAAGAGCGACAGGCCGATCTTGATCGCGCCGCGCTCCTGGATCTCCTGGATGACGCTCTTGTCTTGCGCCACGGCCGGGGCCGCGACGCCCAGCGCCATTGCGCTCGCCAGGGCGAGGCCGAGGAACCTCCGTGTCAGTGTCATGGTGTATCTCCTTTTGGAAAGGTGGATTGGCAGCCTTCTGACGGGCCGGTTATGTCTCTACTGCATAGCGCTTTTCGACGTAGCTCACGCCGATCGACAGGATCAGCGTCACAACGAGGTATACGAGCGCGACGGTGAACCAGATCTCGAAGCTCATGAACGTGTCCGAGATGATGTTGCGCCCGATGGTCGTCATTTCGGCGACCGCGATGACGGAAACGATGGCGGAGGACTTGATCAGGCTCACCGCCTCCCCCGTCATCGGGGGCAGCATGAAGCGGATCGCTTGCGGGAAGATGATGTAGCGGTAGGCCTGGCCCTTCGACATGCCGATGGAGGTGGCACCCTCCCACTGGCCCCTTGGGATCGCATTGATCCCGGCGCGGAGGATCTCGGACACCAGCGCGCCGTGAAAAACGGCGAGGCACAGGACGGAGGCCCAGTAGCGGTCGAACCCGAAAATTGGGCCGAGCACGTAGTAGAAGAGGTAGAGCAGCACCAGCAGCGGGATGTTGCGGACGATCTCCAGAAACACCAACGCCACGCCGGAGCACACAATCAGCCCCGAGAGCCGCATCAGCGCCACCAGGAGACCGATGGCCAGTGACAGGACGAAGGCGGTGAAGGACAACACGAGAGTGACGCCGAGCCCCTCGATGATCTCGCCGACCTGAAAGCCGTCCTCCGTGTAGGTGTAGAGGTATTGCGGCACGCGAAACCACTGCCAATTGTACCCCATCGCCGCTGCGCCAGTGTAGCTGGCGTAGGCGATGGCGAGCACGGTAACGGCGTAGAGGATGACCGAAAACGTCACCGAGTCGAGCGTCCGCGCCGTGGGAGAGCGCTGCGGCAACGGGCGGCCCCGCGGAGCGTATGGCTCGGTCAGCGCTGCCATCAATGCGCGAGGATCTGGTCGAGGAAGTCGCGGCAGCGCTGGCTCGCGGGATTGGTGAAGAAGGTCTCCGGAGAGGCCACCTCGACGATCTCGCCCGCGTCCATGAACACCATCGTATCGGCGACCTTGCGGGCAAATCCCATCTCGTGCGTCACCACCACCATCGTCATGCCAGTCTGCGCGAGCTCGACCATCACATCGAGCACCTCGTTGATCATCTCGGGGTCGAGCGCGGAGGTCGGCTCGTCAAAGAGGAGGATCCGGCTCTCCATGCAAAGCGAGCGGGCGATGGCGACGCGCTGCTGCTGACCGCCGGAAAGGGCTGTTGGGAACTTCTCGGCCTGTTCGGGGATGTGCACGCGGTCGAGGTACATCCGGGCGAGGGCTTCTGCCTCCTCCCGGCTGCGCTTCTTGACCTTCATCGGCCCGATCATGAGGTTTTCGAGCACGCTCAGGTGTGGAAACAGGTTGAACTGCTGGAAGACCATTCCAACCTCTTGCCGCAGCCGCGACAGCTCGGGTGCATGCTCGTGCACCTCCACCCCGTCGACGCGCAGCACGCCCGAATTGTGGAACTCCAGCCCGTTGATACAGCGAATGAGGGTGGACTTGCCGGAGCCTGACGGCCCGCACACCACCATCCGCTCGCCCTCGCGCACACTGATCGAGATGTCCTTGAGGGCGTGAAAGTCGCCATAGAACTTGTCCACGTGCTCAAAGGCGATCATCGCTCCTGTGGTCGGGTCTGCGGATGTGGTCAATTGGCCTGCCCCCCGGCATCCCTGCTGCGCGTTGCAGCCTCGAAACATGCTTGCGAAAGAGGCGCCACGACGCAAGGGATGGCGCTGGAATGATGTGGATTTCTGAGGGGTTGCGGCCCCGTGCCGCGCCTGCGCTCAGTTTTCAGGCGCCTTCTTGGTCGCCTCTGCATCTCTGCGGCGCCTGTCCATTCTTGGCCGCATCGCCCATGCAGGGCGTTCTGCGCTACGATCGGCCCGATTCTCCGCACCTGCGCCTTTCTTCCGAGCTTCGCCCATGCCGCACATCGCGATCACGACCGACCTCGACAGCCCTGGCCGTCACTTTGGCGATGCCATGCTCCGCTGGTCGGATAACACGAACCCGCTGGGCTACCACCCGATCCCGGTGATCTCGCTGAAGGGAGGGCCGGGGCCGACGCTGCTCATGGTGGGCGGCACCCATGGCGACGAGTTCGAAGGGCCAGCAGCTATCCTGCGCCTGATCCATACGCTCGATCCGCTCAAGCTTGCGGGCCAGATCATTGCGCTGCCCGCGTTCAACGCGCCGGCCCTTCGGGCGTCGTCCCGCACGTCGCCGCTTGACGGCGCCAACCTCAATCGCGCGTTCCCGGGGCAGGCCGAGGGTGGACCGACCGCCATCCTGGCCCACTTCCTCGAGGCGGAGCTTTTGCCACGGTGCGACGCCGCGGTGGATCTGCACTCCGGCGGCAAGGCATCTTTCTTCACGCCCTGCACCCTGCCGACACATTCCCCGGATCACGCCCTTGCGGCCTCCAATATGGTGCTTGCGGAAGTGTTCGGATTGCCGACGATCTGGCGGCTCGGCGCCCACAACGACGCCCGTTCGGTGAACTCCGCCGCCGAGCGGGCGGGCGTGCCGATGATAGCGGCAGAGCTCGGGGGTGGGGGCGGGGTGGACCCGGCCATCACAGATGCGGCCGAGACCGGGCTGCGCAACCTTCTTCATCACCTCGGGATCCTGCCCGGGGCGCCCGACCCGGTTGCCGAGGCGCGCGTGGTCGAGATCGCCAGCCCGCACGACAGCCTCTACGCGCCGGCAACGGGCATCTACGACCGGATGCTGCACGCGGGGCAGCTCGTTGAGGCTGGCCAGCCGGCGGGCCTCTTCCACTATGTCACCGAGCCCGAACGGCCGCCCGCCCGCCTTGCCGCCCCGCACGCTGGCCTTGTTCTGGCCCACACGCAGCGCGGCCTCGTCACCCGGGGGGAGCTTCTGGCGCTGATCGTCCGGGACGTTGCGTAGTACCTTGGTGGGTCGGTCGAGGAACGTGGTGAGGCAACGGGGCCTCGGCGTTGGGATTGCCCATCCGGCGGCTCCCAGAGGGGCAGGCGTTTGGCCCAAGAGCCTCTCGGACGCGTCCACAAGGTGGCGCGATGACCCAATTCAAGCTGGCGGACCAAAGGGTCGATGCCATGGGCAAGCCGGCTCCTGAGACTGTGGGTTGAAACGACGCGAGCGCGCGACGGCTCCCTTGCCGGGCGAAACCGACCCCGAAGCGGCGGATGAGGGGGTGTTTGACCCGTTCAAGAGCGGTGCGCGCCGGACCCCCGATGCCCGAGGCGAGATCACTTCGAAGGCCTTCGGGAGAAATCCATGAGCCATCGGCATCATCCGGGCGTTTGCCGGAAGCAAAGGCGCCTGGGGGAGCGGTGTGCCCGTTGGCCCGCGTCTCAATTTCGGCCGCATGTTTCCCGTGCCACGGGTCGGTTCGGCCCTGTGCCCGCACGTTTGCGTGAGCCTCTGGCCTGCGTGCTTGTTGGTTTGTAGCGTGACCGCCTCAGCTTTGCGGGACGCCATCCATGCGCCATGCCCTGATCCTTTGGCTCCTCGCGAGCGCCAGCCCGGCCATGGCCACGGTGCTCGATGGCCAGATCCTGTATCAACACGGGCAGGGCAGCTTCGTGAAGCTCGATCCGTCGACGCCGTTTGCCGTGGGTTTCGACACGTTCGACGATGACAACCTCTACGCCTTTGACGAAGACCAGAACATTGTTCTGGTCGAACCGATCCGCGTGGACATCGGCGGTGAGAACGGTGTGATCCCCCAGGGGACGGTCGTGGCCAGCCACTACGTGTTCTTCGATAGTCTGGACGGCGTGCAACAGGGCTATGTCGACTTCGATGCCCCGGTTCTTGGGATCGCCGCTTTCCAGCGCACGATGGCCGCGACGGATTTTCTGGCCAACACCGAGGTCCGCTACATCAGCGTCGAACTGCGCGGACTGGAGGACGGGGATCTCGTGTGGATCGACGAGCAGAACCCCAACCGGATATGGGTGTCCTGGGCGGGGTCTTCGCCGGGCGACTACATACGCGTCTTCACTGCCCGGTCGGCCGCCGCGATGATGTGAGGATGTTTCGGGCGCTTTCGCGCCCGACCGGGAGCGCGCCCTTGCGGGCGCGCGAGCCTGGGCCTGGACGGGTTTTCGAGCGAACGAGGGCCGCACGAGAATAGGGGTTTGAGCTTTCGGGCTGTCTGCGGGCCGACAGTGCATGAGTGGTTTCGGGCGCTTGCGCGCCCGACCGGGGGCGCGCCCTTGCGGGCGCGCGGGCGTGTCTCCGACGTCCTGCGGGTGGTCCCTTGGACGGGGCTTGGTGCTCAGGCCTTGTAGTAGCCGACCACGTCGCCTTCCGTTGTGGCGCCCAGACCGTTCAGCAGCCGGTTGGAGTAGTTGAAATAGGCGCAGACCTGGTTCACCTCGAGGATTTCCCCGTCGTTGCAGCCCGCGATCTTCAGGGCCTCCCAATCGGACTTCACCATCTTCCCGCAATCCACCGTCAGCTTTCCGGCGTAGCGCAGGAGCGCCAGTTCCTTGCCTTCGAACGCGTCCTCGGGCCGGTGGGCTTTCAGCGCGGTGAACATCCTGTCCGAGCGCGGCTGATCCTTCAGCAGATTTCGCACGTTCATGAAGTGATGCGTCAGGGAGTAGGTGCAGTCGTTGAGAATGGAGGTGTAGCTCGCCACGACCTCCAGGAACCAGAACGGCAGCGTATTGTCCTGCGAATGAAGCGCCGCGCGGTAGAGCGTGACATGGCCGTGCATCGTTTCGGGCCGCAGGGAATGGATGCGCATCACTGTGTCGACGGTGCCGTGGGGCGTACGCGCCTGTTCGAGAAGCTCGCGCAGTCGGGGGCCCGCATCCTCATCTGCAATTGTCTCGATCCATGCCGCCATGAAGCTGTCCTCGCTGGTGTGATCCGGGCGCAGTGTGGCGCGCGGTGCTGGCGAAGTCCACGTGGTGGGCGATGGCCGAGTGGAACCACAATGCGCGCCGCGCGCGCGGCGGTGACGTTCTTCGGGGTGCCGCAAGGCGCTGCGAGGTGGTTGCAGCCCTGCGCGATGCGGCGATGGGCCTTCGGGAAATCCTGCCGGACAGGCGCCTCCGGGGTGCGCATCCCCGTCTTGGGGCACGCGCAGCGGCAATCCGGCGTGGCTCGCGCCGGGCGAACGCCCCCATCGCCCTCCCGGATCGCTGAAGGCAGCGTTTCGCCCTCGGCCTTCTCCGAAGGAGCGCCGGTGCTACGGGATCCACTTGCCCGACTTGAGAGCCGCCCTGACGGTGGCGCGCAGCTCGGCGACCGCCGCATCCCGCTCGTTGCGAGGGCACGCGCGCCAGTGATCGATACGCCCGCGCAGGCGCGCCAAGGCTGTATCGAGGTCCGCTTCCGTCTCGCACGTCGCCATGAAGGCCCGGGTCAGCAGCGCCCCGGACGCTCCAAGCTCGACATAGCGCGCGAGGGTCAGGTCCGCCGATAGGGGGAGGGACGTGTCGTCGATCGAGGCCACCCCGCCGATATGCAGGGGCTTGCCTGCCCGCAGAACCTGGTCGCACGCATGTTGGAAGAGATCGCTCATCAGGATCTCGTACCGACTGCCAACCCCTGTCGAAAGCATGAGGTCTGTCAGGCCGAAGTGGATCTCGTTCACGCCGGCGACCGCCAGAATGTCCGGCAGCCGGAAAAGGGACGCGGCGGTTTCGACCAACAGCGTCGTCCGCGCCCGCGCGCCGACCAGTCGGACGAACGCCTCAACTTCTTCGGAGGTATGAAAGTAAGGCAGCATCAGAGACGTGACTCCGTCGGAGATCAGCCTGTCGATCTGGCGCGCGGAGCCTGCATGGATCGGGTCGACCCTGGCAAACACCTCCGCCGACAGGGCGCAGCGCGCCAGCTCTGCGACGGCCTCCGGGCGATGGATGGAGACCCGGGTGCCCATGGCGGGCTGTCGTTCGGATTTTCCCAGTATCTCGAGGTCCGGCCCGATCCGATTGACGCCAGCGCTGGCGGCCTGACGCGCTTCGGCCAAGTTGTCCGTCATGAGGGTCAACACGAAGTCCGGCGGTGCGTTGCCGTCGGTGCGCGCGAGTGACCCATCCATCGCCGCCAGAACAGCAGGTGTCGTCAGCCCGGGATCCCTCGTTTCGCGGGTCTCGTTCGCGTAGGCCGTTCGTCGCATCGCCGTCAGCACCTCGCTTGCTGCGTCGGCGTATCCCGTGGGGACGCCGAGGTCGCTGAAGAGATCCTTCACCTCTGCTAATTCCGTCTCGAAGCGCCCTGCGTCGACCGGCATCCAGGGAACACTGCGAAGGGCGCGATCCAGGAGATCCGGATTTGCGGCGGCGAGTAAGTCGGTGAACTCTTCGTAGAGATCGGCGCGCTGCGCCGCGAGCAGGGACAGGCCAAGACCCGCGTTCGTCACTTTCGAAACGGAGATCTGGAGGAGCTTCAGCCGTGACGCGTCGCCAAAGCGCGGCCCCACGTGCCGCAAGTTGACGGCGACCTGATCGAGAAATCCCAGCGGGGCTGGATCATGCGTTGCCACGAGCAGAGTCGGCCGACGCCCATCCACGGGCGGAAGGCCAATGAGGGACGCATCCACCACGTCGATCCCCCCAGCGCCCAGCCGTTGCCTGATCGCATTCAGCGTGCCTGTCGCAAGAGGATTGGCGTCGACGTAGAGCAGCCTCGCGCCTTCGCTTGATGCCGCAGCTGCGACGGCTTCTGCGATCCCCGGGGCGAGCTGCGAGGGGGCGATGCAAAGGACAACGTCTGTCTCGCGAACCAGCTCGGCGATGGATGCGACGCAACGCAAACCCGCGCGCCGTGCGCGCGCCCGGGTCTGGGCGCTCCGGTCTTCGACGCAGCAGGAGACATCGTGTCCGGCGTCGCGCAGGCGGGCCCCGATCGCAGCGCCCATCGCACCGACCACGGGCAGCCCCACGCGTGGCAAATCCGGACCTGCCGTTGATGTGCTGGGCACGCAGGCCGTCCTTTCCTTCAGGCGTTTCGTGGTCTTGGGTGCCGTGCATCGGGTGCGCCAGCAGCGACCGCGAAACTAGCACGCCGTGTGCCTATAACTGAAGCGCCATTTCGTGAAACTGCCGCGCGACCGCGCGGTGATCGCAGAGCGCTTTGGCCGCCTGCATCCGGTCGATCGCGTCGGCCCATACCGGGCCTCCGAAGGCGTTCTTTGCGAAGCTGAGGCCTTGCAGAACGGCTCTCTCGTCTGGTCCTCTCACGATGAACGGATAGTCGGGCCCCAGGATATGGATCGCATCGGCCTCGTGCTCGTCCACGAGGACGGGGCACCCGCAATGGGAGGCGACAAAGCCCTTGCTGAAGGGTTTGGCAAGAACAGGGCCACCCCGGTTTTCTGCTCGAACACAATAGTGAAGCGCGTAGTTTCCGAAGAACGGGGCCATCGCCTTCATGTCTTCAGTTCTGGCAATGTCGTGGACCGCGACACGGTTCTGGATCTCCGGCGTGCAAAACATATTGCCGGCGAGGCCGAAATACGCTGCCGAGAAGGAGGGTCTTGCAGGCAATTCAACGTCGAGCAGGAGATCGTCAATCGCGGGGTGAAGCAAGGCAACGTGCGAGGCGGAGCCAGCCTCCGAAAGAGCTTCCCTCAGCGCGCTTTCGGCCGCGAAGGACGCCGCGACGTGGATATCCGGGGTCAGTTGCCTGCTCAGCCGCAGATCCGAATCCACGTAGTCGAGGCACGTGCGCACACCGCGGCGCCTCAGCAAGCCAAGCAGCCTTTCCCCCACCATGCCCACCGTCATTTTCGTGAAGAAGGCAATCGAACCGCGCGGCAGGCCCATCACCCAGCGCGCTTTGGCCAGTTGGGTTTTTGGCAATGGGTGGATCTGGCAGCTGTAGTGGGATCCGTAGTGTTTCCCGAGAATTGCCGAAAGCTGGCTGGATCGCTTGGCGGTGCTGCCGAGATCGAGATGAGCCTCGCTCACAACGAATGTCACTTGGCGTGGCGAGCGCAAACGCTGTCTCCTGCTACTCTGCGCGCGGATCGGGCCCGTCTCCGGTCGAGCCCCTCGCGCCCGGCTTCGGGTTAATCAGGCCGGGTAGGGCTTGCAAGGGCGGCCGTGCTTGGGGCAGCGGACGACCCCACGCATCGGCGTGAGCGCCGCGGCATGAGGGGGCTCGATCACGACGGACGGGATCATTGGCTGATGGAGGAAGCGGCGAAGTGTAACCCATCCGGCCGGACTGTGCCGTTTGAACGGAGCGCTCTGGTGCGTGTGGGGCCCCCCCCCCGTGGGCCGCTGCTCTGGAGATCGGGAAGAGGGCGCGCGCCGTCGCGCTTCCCGCGCATTTCGGCATGGCTGGATCACGGTGCTTTCCTTGCACGACCTAGGAGAGCCTGGCCAATGGCCGGGCCGTGCCCTGCGCGGGCAGGATCGGCACAGGATCGGGACAGGATCGGCAAAGGATCGGCACGGGGCGAGAACAGGGCTTCGGCTTGGGACCTCGCCGCCACCAGCGGCGACTTCTCCTCGCCGGAGCCCTGTCGTTGTCCGTGCGCAGTCGCGCGGGCATGCGATGGATCAGGCTGCATCGAAGAGCGGCTGGAGCTCGAGCATCAGGGCGATGTCCGCGGTGTCGGACTTCTTCTTCAGCTTCTCAGCGGCGGTGTTGAGCTTCTCGGCCTGTGCAAACTGGTCCTTGGCCTTGTCGAGCAGCTCCCGCTGCTGCTGCTTCGTCTTGGCGTAGTCGAACTCCCGCTTGAGCCGGACCACGGCATAAAGCGCATCGCGAAGTTCGAACGCCTTGTCGTAGAACATCTTTCCCGCGTCATCGAACTTCTTGCGCAAGACATTGATCTTCTTATCCTTCGTGCCGATCAAACGCTTCTGTTCGTCGTCAACCCACGTGTCATAGCGGGTGCGCTGGGCGATGATCTTGTCAAGCTCCTGCCGGGGCTTGTTGGTGTCCTTGACCGTCCACTTGACGTCCTTCTCCTGCGCGTCCTGGAGCATTTCCAGCGTGCCGTTGCCGACGATGCCGTCGGCCTTCAGCTTATTGCGCTTCTGGAAGTCTTTCACCGCCTGTTCGGTCAGGGGGCAGAATGTCCCCGTCGGCTTGACGGTCGGCTTGGCACCGGATTTTTGCAGAAGGCTCTGCATCTGCTTCACTTTCGAGCCTTTGTCTCCGCGTTTCAGTACACCCATGGTCTGGTTCCTTTCTAAACTGGTGTGGCGTGTTCCTATGGGTGTGTTTTGCCCTTACCAGGCTTCTGTTTGATGTCTGAAAGATCGGCCAAGTGTTTCTCTTGTTTCGATTTTCTTGCGGAGGTGAAACAGGTGCGGTGCGCACTTTGGCCTGATGCACAGGCCCGGCGGAGCTGACACGGCGCCCGCATGCGGACCGCAAGAAAAGAGCGCGCACCCTCGGGGATGCGCGCTCTCGTTTTTTGGGGATTGTAGAATTGGGGATTACAGGGGGAGTGCTTGCATTGTCTGCGATCGGCGTCTCCTTTGCGTTGCGGCCAATCTGAGAACAGCCCCCATGCGCACGAGCGACCGTGGGACATGCGCTGGTCTTGCGGGCCTTCCTTGATCTGGGGAGCTTGCTGCGTGGGCGGCATGGGCCCTGCGCCCGCGAGGGTGTCACGCGCAGATGCGGGCCTCCTCCTCGCTGCCCGCGATCATCGCCGAAGCGACAGTGGTGTAGGCCGTCGCCCACGCCTCGCGGGTGGCCTCGCAGAAGGCATCGCCAAGCGTCTCGGCGAACGCCGCGAGGAGGGCCGCGCCCACAACGTCGTAGTCCGCCGGGGTGACGCCGAACGCGGCGTGGCGACGTCCGAGACTGTGCAGGGCGGGCAGGAGCTTGCCCGGCGCTTCGATCTCGCGGATCACAAGGCCAAGGGCGGCGCCAAGCTTTGATTTCTGCGCGTCCATGTCCGTCCCTTCAAACATCGCGGCGGCTTCGGGCGCCATCTCGAAGAGGCGATCGTAGAACCGGGTCAGCAGCAGGCCTGCGTGCGGTTCAGCGCTGGACCAGCTGGCACGGAGGGTTGCGATCTTGTCGGTCGTGAGGGTCATCTGAGGTCCTTTCTGACGGGTTGGTCCGTCTTGATGCCGATCAGTCTGGTGCGGCGTCCTTTCGCCCTGATGTCTGTCAGGGCCCGGAAGTGTTTCAGTTGTTTCCGCCGCCTGCTGCCTCAGGCCGCGTGCTTTTGCGGGCTGCCGAGGAGAGCGTCCTGCTCGATGCGCATCAGGCGGTGCAGTTCCTGGTGAAGGCGCTGGACCTCGCCGATGCTCCAGTCGAGCGCGGCGATCCGGTCCGTCACCTCGAAGAACTCGGTCGATAGCGCGTCGCGGGTCGCCTGATAGTCGCGTAGCCCGGCATTGCCGCCCGCGAGAAGGGCACCGGCCAGCAGTTTGGCGTCCCGCAGCGCATCGGTGATGCCATGGGCCGTGGCCGGATCCTTGAAGTAGCCGGCATCGCCCACAAGCGCCCAGCCGGCCCCCCAGGCCTGCCGCATGTGACCGCGCGCCCCGGCAAAGCGGCGGATGCGCTCGGAAGGTGCATCCGGCAGAAATCCATCGCGTGCGCCGCAGCGCTGGAAGATCTCACGCATCGCGGTGTAGGCGTCCTGCCCGGAGAGCTGACGCAGGGCGTGCGACGGGATCGAGGCGAAGGCACAGGCCCGTCCGCCATTTGTCGGGATCAGACCGGCCATGACGCCAGGTCCATAGAGCCATTCGTAGCCCTGAAGATCCGGCGCGTCGACATAGGTGTAGATCGAAGCCGTCTGGTTCCGGCTCGCGCGGAGCACGGGCGCCTCCACCGCGTCCGCGACAGCGGATCGGCGGCCATCCGCGCCGATCACCATGTCGCAGGCGATCTCCCGCAGCGCGCCGTTGGGCATGCGCAGAACCACTCCTGCGACGTGGCCGTCCGACCGGCGCTTGAGGCCATGGAGCGCGGTCCGGAAAGAAAACACGGCCCCGGCGCTGGTGGCGGCATCCACGAGAGCGGCGTCGAGAACAAAGCGCCTCGGAGCATAGAGGCCCTCGGCCCGTCCCCGTGGAGAAACGGCGATGGGAAGGCGTGCGCTCGCATAGGTGAAAACGGTGCTGCGTACGGCGGGCGTGCCCGCGCGCTGGATGGCCGGCAGCACGCCCGCTTCATCGAGCAGCGACACGCCAAGGCGCATCAGGGCATGGGTGGACAGCGTGTCCGTTCCGGGATGGTCGCGGTCGACCACGAGAACGCGTTGGCCGCCACGGGCGAGGTGCAGCGCGGTGGCGGCACCGGCACAGCGGGCGCCGATGATGACAGTATCAAAGCGGGAGGCGGGAGGGGTGAACATGGGTCGGTTCTTTCTGTCAGGCGGCACGGGCATGGGTGAGAGTGGCGTGCATGTGCGCAGCGAGATCGCGCGCATCGGCTCCAGCCCCGTCGATCAGGGTAGATTTGCGGCGGCGCATGAAGGGCAGGCCCATGGCATAGAGGCCGGGTGCGCGCGTCACGATCCCGCCGTCGTGGTCGAGGCGTCCGCGCCGGTCGAACACATCCAGATCGAGGAAGCCGTGGTCGGGGCGGTAGCCGGTGGCCCACAGCACGGAGCGGATTTCACCTGAAGCGAGACGGAGCGACAGGCGCGGCGGACGCGCGAGCTCGGTCGGGCGGGGGCGGTCCGCGGGCGGTAGGGAGGCCGCGATGCCTTCGGCGTCGGCCCACGTATCGAAGCCATCGAGCATGCGCCCGAGCTTGAGGTCGGCGAGTGCGCAATGGTTGGGCAGGCCGCCCGAAAAGAGCGCGCTGCCGTCGCGGATCATCGCGAGGCGCCCGGCGATCTCGACCCCTTCGGACTGGACGGCGTTCAGGTCGAGCGCCTCCGCGCCGCCGGCCAGCTGGAACGACGGCAGGCGCCGGACGCGGGCGATATCGTCGGCGTCGGCATAGCTGTCGTCCATCCGCCCCGTGGCGTCCATCCACCACTGGATGTCGCGCCCACGGTAGGTGCGCGGCGCGCGGACATGCTCGCCGACGGACAAGATGACGGGCCGGCCGGAGCGCTGCAGCTCGCGGGCGAGTTGCAGCCCCGTGGCCGAGCCGCCCACCACCAGAACACCGCCCTCGGGCAGGTCAGACGGGCGGTTGTAGTCGAAGGTGGTGAAGTGCGGCAGCGCGGGTGGCAGTGCGCTCGCCAACGCGGGCACAGACGGCCGGGCACAGGCCCCGCTCGCGACGACGACGTTGGCACAATCGATCGCGCCTGCGTCCGTATGGACATGGAATCCCGTGGCGTGGCGCCGGACGGCGCGGACAGCGATGCCGGTCTCGACCGGCATCGCGTGGTCCGCGGCGTAGCCATCGAGGCGCGCAGCAAGCTCGGCGGTACCGGAGAACCCATTCGGGTCTGATCCCGCATAGGCGCCGCCGGGCAGGCGGCTCTGCCAGTTCGGTGTCAGCAGGCTCAACGACTCCCAGCGGTCCTTCCGCCAGGCATTCGCGATCTGGCCGCGCTCGAGCACGACATGGTCGATGCCACGCGCGGCCAGTTCAAAGCTCATGGCGAGCCCGGCCTGGCCGGCGCCGATGATGACGGTCGTTTGGTAGGTCACGACACTCGCTCCTCTGTGGTTGTGCGTCCGTCAGGCGACGGAAACGCTCACGTTGCTGGGGTTGGCGATGATGTCGAAAACGGCCGAGCGCTTCTGCGACTGTGCGACGACGGCGGCGATCTCTTCGTCGGACGCATCAGCATCGATCTCGAAGCGGACGCGGATGTCGTTGAAGCCGTTGCGCACGTCGGCGTCGATGCCGAGGATGCCCGCGAGGTCCATGTCACCCTCGACATGGGCCGTGACCTTGTGCAGCTGGATGCCGCGATTCTGGGCGACAGAGGCAACACCCGCGGCGAGGCAGCTGGCCAGTGCGCAGAGCACGATCTCGACGGGCGTGGCGCCTGCATTGCTGGCGGCGAATTGCTCGGGGTGGTCGGCGTCGATGGTGAAGCTGGCGTTGCGCGGCTGCTCTTCACCAAGGCCGAAGAAGCCACCGACCGTGGAGCGCGAATGCGTGCCGGACTGCCAGTCACAGGCGGCGCGCCAGGTGAACTGGCCGGCCGGGGGCATGGCGGTGATGGCTTCGCGTGCGCCCAGCAGGGCTTCGACGTTGACGCCGTTGTCGGCCTGGATATCGGATTGGATGTTCATGGAGATGTTCTCTTTCGGGGTGCGGTTGGGTTTGGGGTTTGGGGTGCCAAGGCCGATGGCCCGGGCGAGGGTGCGGATGGCCTGAGTGGGCCAGCCTGTGGAGACGGGGCGATCCAGTGCTGGGGTAGCGCCGTGCGTGGTCATCGTGGGTCTTCCTTCTTCGGTACGGTCGAAGCGGCACTGGCGCCGTGCTCCGATGAGAAGGAAGATGCCGCCTCTGCGTTTCGGGTGGATGTCTGGCGCGGCCCGATTGCGTTTCGATTGTTCGAACCGCGGGGGCGCCATGTTTCATTTGTTGCCCCGTCGCCCCGTCGCCCCCTTGCCTCGTTGAGCGGTTGAGCTCTTGCGCCCCGGCGCTCTTGGGTTCTTGCACCCGGTCACTCGCTCACCCGCGCCCGCTCGCCCGCTCGCGGCGCATGCGGGCTGTTCCCCGCCACGAGGTCAATGCTTGTGGTTCGCGAGGTTGTGCGAAGCGACCAGTGACGGCGCGGGGCGCGTCGTTGCACGGGGAGCTTTGTGTGCCGGGGTCTGCGGGAGAGGTGGACGCTTCGAGAGGGTCAGGGGCTCCGCTCCCCGCTGGCGGCGCAGGCTGTCCCCGGCAGACTGGCTATGCAGCCGGGCCGGCACCCGGGGTCCCTGCCACAGGCAAATCGATGACGAATGACGCGCCTGCATCCACGCGCTGATCAAGCTCGATGCTGCCCCCGTGCGCCACGATGATCCGGTGGCAGAGCGCAAGGCCAATGCCGGTGCCCTTCCCCGCGTCTTTCGTGGTGAAGAGCGGGTCGAAGATCCGGGGGGCGACATCGGCCGGGATCCCCGGCCCATTGTCTGTCACGCGGATGCGGATGCCCTGCCCACCCGGCGCGGGAGCGGCCCGCAGGTCGATCCGGGCATCGGGTCTTGGTCCGAGGGCGTGCTCGGCATTGACCATCAGGTTGGTCAGGACCTGCACCACCTGCACCTCGTCGATCCACAGATCCGCAAGGTCCGGGGCGCCGGTGATCTGCACGTCGATCTCGGTGGTGCCGCTGGCCTCGAACGCGTCCTTGGCCGTTTGCAGTAATTCCAGCGGCGGGATCTGCTCAAGGTTCAGCGGGCGGTCACGTGCCATCGACAGAAACGCGCGAACAATCGACACACAACGTTCCGCCGCATTGGCGACCCGCACGATACGTTTCTGCGCCGGGCCTTCCACGCCGTCCTCGGCGAGGAGCTGGGCGTTGCCGACAATGATCGAGAGCGGATTGTTGAGCTCATGCGCCACCCCGGCCAGCACCTCGCCCAGGGCGGACATCTTTTCTGAGCGAAACACCTGCTGGCGCTGGCGGTCGAGCTCCTGACGCATCTTCAACTCGTCGGTCAGGTCGACGATGCTGGAGACGATCACGTCTTCACCGCGGTAGTCGATCAGACGCGCGGAGATCGCAGCCTGAAACGGCGCGCCATCGGCGCGTCGCGCGGTGATGAGCATGTCGTCGACCCGCGCATTGGGCAGCAATTCGGTGATGAAGTCGGCGCGCTCCTCGCGCAGCGCGAAGTGCTCTCGGCTGTTGAAGCCCTTGCCCAGCAGCGCCGTCGCTTCGGGCGAGCGATAGAGGATCTGCCCGTCGCCAATGCGCGCCATCGTGAGGCAGGTGGGGCAGGCCTCCAGGACGCGCGCCATCAGGTGCTCCAGCTCGCCCTCGCCCGGACCGGAGCCGGGCGCGGCGCTGTCGAGGCGCAGGGCGAAGCCACCATCCGAAGTGGCCTTGAGCTGAAAGCAGAACGGACCTGCGGAGGTTTCGATGTCCACCTCGCGTGCCGGGGCGGTCGGGTCGGTCAGCCCTTCTTCGGCCATGGAGAGCTGGTGCGCGGCAGGTGATGACAGAACATCCTGGCGAACAGCTTCGGAGAGCAGCATGGACCAAGGCGTGCCCGTCGCCAGATAGACGTCGAGCCGCGGAAAGAGCCTGCGGAAGGGCTCGTTCACATGGACAAGCTGGGCCTCCGTTCCGAAAACGGCCCACGGCTCTTGCGTGAAGGCTAGGATCTCTTCGGGGGACATGCCACGCGGCCCTCAGCAAGCCCGGGTGGTCATGGGGTGCCGACGCCGGTCACCCGGGCGTCCGTCAGAAGGCCCCCGCCCAGCTCCGCCTTTCCCTTCTCCACGCCGAACCGGGTATCGAGAAGCGCCGATGTGGCAGGGTGGACGACCGCCCGCATGTCAGGCGCGCCGGCCTGAAGCCGATCCGCTTCCGTGACCGCCGGGCCGAAGACGTCGTAGATGTATTTCTGCACGCCAACGACAGAGCCGATCACGGTGCCCGAGGCGATGCCGATCCGGGCGATCCACTTGGTGGGGTGCGATTTGTTGCGCTGTTCGAGGTACCTCAGGAAGCGCAGGGCAGCGCTCGCGACAGACCCGGCATGATCCTCCACCGGATCTGGCACACCGGAGACGGCAAAGTAGCTGTCTCCCACGGTTCGGACCCGCTCGCAGCCGAACTGCTCTCCGATCCGGTCGAACGCGGTGTAGACGTCGTTGAGCTCGCTCACGATTACGGCGGGGTCGTGCTCGGCGACGATCTTCTCGAAATTGGAGAAGCTCAGGGTGAGGACGGTGACATCGGTGAAGAGGCGCGGTGCAACCACGCCGAACGATTTGTACTCCTCGTAGGCGGTGCGCGGCATCATGTTCAGGAGCAGCTTCTCGACATGCTCCTTCTCGCGCTTGATCTCGTGCGTGTTGCGCTCAACCATCATGGCGTAGGAATCGATCATCGATTCCAGCTCCTTGATCCGGCTGATGTTCTGGCAGACGAGGACGGCGAGGTCCTCTTCCTGATCGAGCGCGAGGTTGCCTTCGATCGCGACCGTCATCGAGCGGCGGCGGCGCTTGAAGCTCACTTCAGAGGTGAACCGTTCCGCCGTTTCGAGCTGTTTGAGCGCCTCGCTCAACTCGGCCCCGGCCAGAAGCTCCGAGATTCTGGCCTCGCCTTCGATCGGGCCGAACCACTCGGCGAAGGTGTCGTTGGCATAGCGGATCGTTCCCGACCGCGCGTTCACCAGCGCTACGCCCACGCCAATGGCGCGCAGCAGCTGTTCGTTGATGGCTTCGATCGACATTACCGTTCCACAAGCAGATCACGGCGCGCTTCGAAGGCGCCGAGCACAGCATCCGTATCTTCCTTTTCGACGGAGAATTCGTCCAGCGTTTCCTGGATCAGCTCCTTGAGCCGGTCGAAGTGTTTGTCGTGGATCGTCAGGGACTTGTGTGCATTCGCGATATGCGTGTCCGAGAACGACGCCGGCCCACCCATGAGCGATGAGACGAACTTCGTCTGGTGATCGATCAGCTTCGGCATGTCGACATCGTCGAAGAAGGGTCCTACATCGTCGTCGTCGAGGAGCTTGTCGTAGAGGCGCATCACGACGCGGCTGACGGTCGAGAAGCCTCCATACTTTTCGTATGGCGTTTTCGACATGGTTCTTCCCCCTGGTTGCAGATCACGCCGCGGTCAGGCGGCGATCTGACGGTGTTCAGATTGGCAGGGTGCGTGGCTCGAAACAATCCCGTTGCGTAAAGCCGGGCCGACGATGTGCGGATCGCTCAGGTGGCAGGCGCCGCGCGCGCCGTGCACACTGATCAGCGCACAATCCGGAAACGCCACGCGCAGGAGCTGCGTCAGGGCGCGGATGTCAGAGCGTACGCGCTGACCGGTGATGATGCGGATCGGGCAATCCAGAGTGACCACGTCCAGCAATTCCAGCGGCGTCTCTGACTGCGTGCGCCATTCCGCCAGCAACGAGGGCATCGCGGCAGTGAACCGCGCACGCAGCTTGGGCGACGTGCGGCTCCAGGCGCGCCGCCCCATCCACCAGTCTGTCACCTTCTCCGCGGCGTCCGCTGGCCGGTTCACTGCCATCAGGGCGGAAGCGCGCGCGATCATCCGCTGGTGCCCCCGAAACTGGTGGCAGGGGGCGAGCTCCCGCATGGCGCAGACGAGGTCGGGATCGATCAGTGTGATGCTGCGCACGAGGTAGGGCTCCCGGATGGCTGTCGCGAGCGCGTGGTAGCCGCCCGTGCCGTGCGCGACGAGATGAACGGCGCTCGGCGCCAGCCGGGCATCGTGCATGAAGGGTGCAGGGCGGTCGTAGGCCCGACAGTCCGCCCGGGATCCCAGACATTCCGTGAGCCCTTTCCACTCTCGCGCAATGCCGAACGGGCCGGAGAGAAACAGGACGATTTCGGCGGTGTCGAAGGGCCGGTCCATCGGGGGGGCAAAGTCGAACATCTTGGGATTCCTTGTGAGCGATTGAACTTTGGCGACGGTATGCGGTCGCCATGTTTCACGATGAAATCCGAGCGCGTTTCTTTTGTTTCAGGGTGTCTGGCAGCGCGCGCCCAAGCCCCGGAAGCGGTCCCGGTGCCGCGCAATGCGGCCGCGTTCCACAGCAAACGGGCCGCACCTGATCGATGCGGCCCGCAGCTTGCAATCGGCCAGCGACGGTGGGTCAGGGCGCCATGTGCCCCAGCCCGCGCCGGATCTCGCTCCAGCTGCGCTCGATCTTCGCCGCCAGAATATCGAGCGCGGCGGCATCGGACCCGTCCTCGATGATCGAGAGGCGCAGCACGGTCTTACCCCTCCATTCCGCTGTTCGGACGAAATGCTCGGCATCGTTCAACGCCCGCTCGACCGCCTTGGTGAGGTCCTCGGTCGGAGCACGGGGATCTTCGAACTGAAGCGCGATCTGGTTCAGGCTCACCCGGTTGACGATCCGGATGCCATCCGTGCCCGCAAGGCGGTTGGCGAGCCGCTGCGCGCCGTCGCAGTGGCGGCGGACCATCTCCGCCACGCCTCTGCGCCCGAGCGCTTTCAGCACGGCCCAGACAGCAAATCCCCGCGCCCGCCGCGACAGCTCCGGCCCGTATTGGGTCGGGTTGCGGCCATCTTCGGGTGCGTGGCTTAGGTATCCGGCGGTCAGATCCATCGCGCGGCGATGGGCGGCGGCATCGCGCACGATCGCCAGCCCCGAATCGTAGGGGACCTGCAGCCACTTGTGCGCATCCGTCGACCAGCTGTCGGCCCGCTCCAGCCCGGCGGTGCGGACGCTGAGCTCCGGAACGGCCCTCGCCCAAAGGCCAAAGGCGGCATCCACGTGAAGCCATGCGCCGCGCGGCCGCGTGAGCTCGGCAATCGCGCCGACATAATCGAACGCGCCGGAATTGATGTGGCCCGCTGTCGCGATCACGATCGTCGGCGCCTCCGTTTCGTAGAGCACGCGGGTAAGGGCGAGCAAATCCATGCGCCCTTCTGCGTCGCTCGCCACCTCGACGATCTGGGCACGGCCAAAGCCGAGATAGCGCAGCGCGGCGCGATTGGAGACATGCGTGTCCTCGCACACCAAGACCCGGATTGGCGGGCATCCCGCCAGCCCGTCCTCGGCAAGGTCGCACCCGGCCCGGCGCAGGACTGCGTCGCGCGCGGCAGCGAGGCAGGTGAAACCGGCCATCGTGGCGCCCGTCACGAAGCCGACTGAGGCATCGCGCGGCAGGTCCAGAATGTCGAGAAGCCACTCGGCGGCGGCCTCTTCGGCGGTCGCGGCCGCGGGTGAGCACTGGTAAATCCCTGCGTTCTGGCCCCAGACAGACGTCAGCCAGTCCGCGGCCACACCCACCGGGCTCGACCCGCCCATGACCCAGGCGTGAAAGCCGGGCTGGGTGTTGCCGACAAGGCCGGGCTCGGCGGCGGCGATCAGGTGCGAGATCACGTCTTCAGGGGGCGTCCCGTCCTCGGGGGTGGCGCCGCAGAAGGCGCTGCGGAGCGCGGCGGTGCTTGCCTCGGGGTGAATTGGCCGAACCCGGTCCCGCCAGGTCAGGCCGTATTCCGCCGCCAGCGCCATGGCGGCGTCGGCGGCGGGGGTTACGCTCTCCGGTCTCATCTCGGGTGCAGCCACTTGGGCAGGTAGCTGTAGGCATTGGCCGCAGACGCCGCCATGCTGATCTGCTGCGCGTCGAGCAACTCTTCGAGGGTGCCGGCATTGTAGGCGTCGAACGTTTCGGTCGCGCCGCCGATGTGTTGGCCGCCCACGAAGACCTGCGGGATCGTGTGCGTGCCGCAGATGTCCTTGAGCGCCGCGCGCAGACGCCCGCCGTGGTTGCCGTTCTGGTAGGCGACGGAGTCGAGCTCGATGGCGGTGTAGGGGATCCCTGCATCCTCGAACATCTTGCGGACCGACCAGCAGAATTCGCACCATTCGAGCACGTACATGACCACCGGGTGATCCTCTGCCGTCTTGCGCACTTCGGCGAGGGCCGCGTCATCGGCGGGCGCGAAGCTCGGCGCGCCGGCCGCGGCGGAGATGTCGAACCGCGCGCCCGCCGTCGACCGGCTGATGGCGTGTTCTTCCTCGCTCATCTCTTCGCTGACCTCGTCAAAGAGCGGGGTGGAGAGGTAGCGCTCGCCCGTATCCGGAAGCATCGCGAGGATCTTCGCGCCTTTCGGCGCCGTCCGGGCGACCTCGAGTGCCGCGGCGAAGGTCGCGCCAGCGGAGGTGCCGACAAAGATCCCTTCCTTGCGCGCCAGATCGCGGGCGGCCTGCATGCTCGCGGTACCGCCGATCGGCTGGTAGGTGTCGATCCGGTTCTCGGCGAGCGCTTCCTGCACGACCATCGGGATGAAGTCGGGCGACCAGCCTTGCATCGGGTGCGGGCGCCATGCGGGGTGGGCACCGGCGGCGCTGCCGTCCGAGCTATAGGCCTGCTTGTGGTCGTGTTCGAGAAGCCGGGCGTTCTCGGGCTCCACGGCGACGATCCGGGTCGCCGGGCTCTCGGCGCGCAGCGTCCGCGAAACGCCCGTGAGCGTGCCGCCCGTGCCGAAGCCCGAAACGAAGTAATCCAGCCCGTCCGGGCCGAAATCCTCGATGATTTCGGCGGCGGTGGTGCGGGCGTGCACGTCCGGGTTGGCGGGGTTTTCGAACTGGCGGGCAAGGAACCAGCCGTGTGTCTCGGCGAGTTCACGCGCCTTCTTGACCATGCCGGTGCCCTTTTCGGAGGCGGGCGTCAGCACGACCTTGGCGCCGAGGAACCGCATCAGCTTGCGCCGCTCGACGGAGAAGCTCTCGGCCATCGTCACGACGAGCGGATAACCTTTTTGAGCGCACACCATCGCGAGGCCGATGCCGGTATTGCCGGAGGTCGCCTCGACGACCGTCTGGCCGGGCCGGAGAGAGCCGTCGCGCTCGGCGGCTTCGATGATCGACAGCGCCAGACGGTCCTTGACGGAGCCGCCCGGGTTGGCGGCCTCGAGCTTGACGTACATCTCAAAGCCTTCGGGTGCGAGGGCGTTGATCCGGATCACGGGGGTGTTCCCGATGGTGTCCAGAACGGAGGGGTGGATGGCCATGGTGTGAGTCCTTGCGTGTGGTGGGGTCAGGCCAGGGGCTGACGTGGTCTGGAAAGCGCGGTGCCGTGTGCGGCGCGTGGCGCCAAAGGGCGCCGTGTGCAGAGAGTGGCGCAGAGGGTGCGTGGTGCGGCGGGTGGCGCCAAGGTGCACCCGGAGCGTCCGCGCAAACGGCGTCTCCTCCGGGCGCGGGGGCGCTGGCCTAGGAGTGGCCGAAGCTGGGCGCGATCCCCTGGGTGAAGTCGCGGCGCCGGGCGAGCGCGTGGGGCTCGATCCCGATGTCGCGCAGCATGTGGGCGTCGAGACCTTCGATGCGCTCGCGGGTCTGGCGTTCCATGCGTTTGGCGCGCAGGACCTTCGCGATCCGGCGCAGGGCGCGGGCGCCGTTGGGGATCTGGACGCCGGCTGTGATTGGTGCGTGTGCGGTGACGGTTGTCATGGTGTTCTCCTCGGGCCACGGATGGGCTGTGCTTGTTCGATGGCCAGAAGGTGCCGCCCCGAAGTTGCTGTTTGTTGTCACTGAGGGCTGTTACAGGTTTCAATTCGTTCAGCGACACACGAGCTGCGGATTCGTTTTAACCATCTGAAATGAAGCATAAAACGGGCGACGACTCCAATTCGGAGCGATGCTGCGCTGTTACAATTGAAACACACGGGCGCGTCGCTGAAATGTCCATGAAACATGGGCAGGATAGCTCCGGAAGCATGATGACAGATCACGCCTCGCCCCTCCCCGGGACAGACATCCTCCTCGACGCGTTCGAGACTGTTGATGAGGGGATTGGCATCTACGATGCCAACGAGCGGCTCGTCTATTGCAACGCGCTCTACAAGGAATACCTCGGGCCGGTCGCGGACATGGCGGCGCCGGGTGCGGAGTGGCGCCAGATCATGCGCGCCTACATCGCGGCAGACACGACCGCCGCCGACCAGTATCCCAACGGCGATTTCGAGGCTCAGGCGGCTCGGCTCCGGGACGAGAACGTGCGGCGCGTCTCGGAGGTGTCCGTGGGCGACCGGCGGTTCGAGGTCGCCTACTCTCCGATGCCCAACGGCGGGTTCGTGCTGCGCCGCAAGGAGATCACCGAACGCTCCCGCGCCGAAGCCGCCGCCGAGCACTATTCCGCCCTCCTGACCCTCATCCTCGACGCCAATCCGATCCCCGTGGTCATGGCGCGGCTGGAGGACAGCAAGATCGTCTGGCGCTCTCCCGCCGCCGTGGAGCTGATCGGGGAAGCCGAGCGCACCATCGACAGGTTTCAGGATCCCGAGGCCCGGGGCCGCTACGTTGCGCTCCTGCAGGCCGAGGGGAAGGTCGTCGCGTTCCGGACGCGGCTGCGCGCCGCAGATGGAAAGATCCTGACCGTCGCTCTGTCGGGTGTCCTGACCGAATACCAAGGCGAGACATGCGTCGTCTCGTCGATCACGGACCTGACGGATGTGCTCAACCGCGAGGCCATGTTGCGCAAGGTGATCGAGGCCTGTCCCGCCCCCGTTCTCATGAACCGCGCCAGCACCGGGGAGATCCTTTATCGCAGCCCCGAGCTGATCGCGCTTCTTGGTGACGGGCTCGACGCCAAGGCCTTCTACGATGATCCGGCGGAACGCGCGGGATTTCTGGCGGCCTTGCGCCGCGACGGCGAGGTGACGGAGCACCGGGAGCGGCTTCTGGATGCAAACGGCACGCCATTCTGGGCGGCTGTGTCCGGTCGCATGACGGAGTGGGACGGCGAAGAAGCCCTTGTCACCTTCACGCGGGACCTGACCCCCCAGCTCCGCATGGAGGCCGAGCTCGACCGGCAGCGTGAGCTATCGTTCCAGAGCGAGAAGATGTCTGCGCTCGGCGGCCTTCTTGCGGGGGTGGCGCACGAGCTCAACAACCCGCTGTCTGTCGTGGTGGGGCACGCTCTGATGTTGCAGGAGGAAGCCAGCGATCCTGCGTTGAAGCGGCAGGTCCAGAAGATCAGCGCAGCAGCCGAGCGGTGCGCCCGCATCGTCAAGACCTTCCTGTCGATGGCGCGCCAGGAGCCGGCGCAAGTCGAGCCCGTGGATCTCAACGAGATCGTGCAGGTGGCAACCGAGGTCGCCCGCTACGGAGACGACGCCCACGCGGTGCGGATCCGGGTGCATCTCGCGCCCGATCTCCCGATGATCGAGGCCGATGCGGATCAGCTGACCCAACTTGCGGTCAATCTCATCATCAATGCCGAGCAGGCCATTGCGGCCTCCGGACGCGGCGATCTTGTCCTTCTGTCGACCTCGTCACATGCGGGCCGCGTGACCCTGACGGTGGAGGACAATGGCCCGGGCGTGCCCGCTGACGTGCGCAAGCGCGTCTTCGAGCCCTTTTTCACCACCAAGGGGGTGGGCGAGGGGACAGGGCTAGGCCTGTCGATGTGCCACCAGATTGCAGCCGCCCATGCCGGGACGGTCCGTCTCGAAGAGGCAGAAGACGGTGGCGCGCGATTCATCCTCGATCTGCCCTCCGCACCCCCGGCCACGGCTGCCAGTGCGGAGGCGAAGGCGCCCATGGGCGATCAGGCGGCGCTCACCCGTGTTCTCGTCATCGACGACGAGGCCGATGTCGCGGAGCTGAACGCAGAAGTCCTCGAGCGCGCCGGCTACGAGGTGCACGCGGTGTCCGATGGCCGTGACGCGCTCCGACTGCTGAAGGAGCGCGCCTTCGACGTCGTGCTCAGCGATCTCAACATGCCCGACCTCGACGGCAGGGCCTTGTACGAGGCCATCCAAAGCACGTATCCCGAACTGGTGGGGGGCGTAGGCTTCATCACCGGAGACACGCTCGGCCGGTCGTCGCAGAGATTTCTTGCCGAAGCCGGGCGACCCTATCTGGAAAAGCCTGTCTCGCCGAGGGAACTGCGCGAGTTCGTTGCACATATTGGTCAGGACGGGCAGATATGACGGAACACCATGACATCCTGATCTGCGACGATGAGCCGGACCTGCGCGAAATGCTTCAGGAATACCTGGAAAAGCGCGGATTTGGCGTGCGTCTGGCGGCGAATGGCGACGAGCTCGAAGCCCGGATCGAAGAGGCGGAGCCCGATCTGATCCTTCTCGACATCAACATGCCCGGGCGCGACGGGCTGACAATGCTGCGCACCCTGCGCGCCACCAGCGAAACGGCGGTGGTGATGCTCACCGCGTCCGGCGAAACGATCGACAAGATCGTGGGTCTCGAGATGGGCGCCGACGACTACCTCGGCAAGCCGGTCGACCTGCGCGAGTTGGAAGCCCGGATCAAGGCGGTGCTTCGGCGGCGCGGGTCGGGTCAGGCCCCGGCCCAGCCGGCGCACGTCAACGCCGAACGGGTGGCGTTCGGCGAATTCGTTCTCGATCTGGACGGTGCCAAGCTCTATTCCAGCGAAGGCGAGGAGGTCGCGATCACCGCAATGGAATTCCGGCTTCTCAAGCTCTTTGCGGAAAATCGCGGGCGTGTGCTCAACCGCGATCAGATCCTCGAGCAGGCGCATGATCGCTCGTGGGATCCCTACGACCGCAGTATCGACATCCGGATCTCCCGCCTGCGCCGCAAGATCGAGAAAAACCCGCAGAAGCCCGAGATCATCCGGACAGCGCGCGGCATTGGCTACGTTTTCGACCCGCCGAGTTGAGCGGCCCCGCGCCGCCCGGTTGTAAAACAGTCGAGACCCCAAATCGCGTTGGGAGGCACAGCACGGAAGATCCATGATGGCGCCTTCGCTTGCACGGAAGGACGCCAAGCGGTGGGCCTGACCGATGACGCCGGAACGGACATCCGCATGTCAGGTTGCGTTGCTTATGCCGGGGGGCGCCGCGGCGCTTGCTGTCTTCTGTCACATGCCCGCGGCCGACCAGAAATCCGTGGCCGATGCGGTGGCCCGTGTCGGCCCGCTCGCGATCGTGCCGCTCGTCGCCCTCGGCATCGTGGACTTTCCGGTTCCGGGCGGCGCTGACGCTTTCGTGGCTAGGGCCCTCTGTGGGACCCTCCGTGCCGGCGTGCTCGCGGTTGCCTGCGATGTCACTCCGCCGGGACCTATGCTTCTGCTTCTTTGCCGGGGCAGCAAGCGGAGCACGTAGCCCAATGAGACCAGCGGCCAAAGCCAGCATCGCTCGTGCGGCACCCTGGCGTGGCGCGAAACGTACGTTTCGGGTGAGTGGAGCACGGCGCAGGGAGGGCCCGATCACTCCCTTGCGCGCAAGCGGTATTTCAGGCGCCATCTGAATGACTTGTCCTGAAGCATTGCGACTGCCGGCGGCGCTTTCATTCGCCGTTCGGCGAAGCGCTTGTCCGTGCTACGTGTGTCTCGAAAGCCGCCAAGCGTCAGGACAAACATGGCCAAGAAGAAATCCCCCGCCGAACTCAAGCAAGAAGGTGCGGCGCTGGCGACGTTGATCGCAACCGCCCGCAAGCGCGATCACAACTTTGCGCTTCTGATCGGAAAGGAGGGGATCGTCCTTGAAGCCGATCCCAAGAAATCCGCCGATGTCATGCGCCGTCTGGCCAAGGCCGGGGGCGGCGGGGCCAAGGGGGCGCAAGGGGTCATGCGCGTCGTCGGGAAGGTCGTCGAATTCCACTGCAGCGAAGAGGATCCGCCCCGCGCCCTGCGCAAGCTTGCGCAGCAGCACTTTCGGGAGCGCAGTCAGCAATACAAGATCATGATTCTGACCCCGTCGGGGGCAGAGACCGGGGATGACGACGACGCAGATGCGACCGCTTCGGACAATGCGGCGACACCGCGTCCTTCGCCCGACGCAACGGACGCAGCATCGACAGCCGTCAGCGCGACGGATGAGGCAGGCTCCGATGCTGGCGAGGGCGCGCCAAATGGCGATTCCGGCGGTCAGGCGGAGCGGCTGGGCTTGGAGTTCAGCACGCTCGAGCGCCGGATCGAGGCCGCGCGGCCCGGTGGCGACAAGGCTGTGCTGAAGAAGGCCGACAAGCTCGCGGAGACCATTCGCGGCACACTCGACAGTGATCCCGCGAAGGCCGCCAAGATCCTGCCCCTGCTGCGGACGACACTCGACAAGGCCGGTATTCCCGACGCCCCCGACGCCCCCTCGCAATCCGGGTCTGACCCGGCTGGCCTCGCCATGCCCGCAACGTTTGACGATGCGATGGCGACGCTGGGCAAGTCGTTCAGCGCGATGTGGGACAAACTCACCGCACCGCCTCCCGAAGATCCGGCGCTCAAGGCCGAACAGGCCGCCATCGCGGCCCAACGCGAGAAGCTCTCCACCCTCTACGAGGCCGGGCCGCTCGATGCCACGCGCGCGCTCGAAATCGCCAGCGAGTTCGCCCGGCTAAGCGCGATGGCCCAGACGGCCCAGCAAACGGAAGCGCTCGGCAAGTCTCATCCGGAAGCTGCAAATGCCGCGCGTGACGCAATCGCAGGCTTTGACGCGCAGCTCGGTCAAGGCGCCGTCGTGACGCCAGAGGTCATCGCCGAGATCGAAGCCGCGCGCGTGGCCGCCGAGCTCGAACTGCAAGCCGCGGAGGGCGAACTCGCCAAGGCGCAGGCCCTTCCAGCAGGCCCGGAGCAGGACGCTGCCATCGCCACGGCGGAGGCCGAGCACTACCGCGCCCGGAGCATGCTCGACGGCAGCATGGCAAAGCTGAAGGCGGCCAAGGGCAAGCAGCAGCTAGTGGCCGCCATCACCACGGGAGGGCTCGCGCCGGGGAACCCGCGCGCATTCTCCGACAAGAGCACGGCGGAGTTTGTTCAGGCCTTCGCCCGAAATCCGGATCTTGCGACCTTCGCGGTCGACAAAGCGGAGAAATCGCCGAACCCCGAAGCTGTCGCGGGTGGCATGAAGATGCTCTGCGACAACCTCGAAAATGGCTTTGCCGCCAAGGACGGCACCTTGCCGCCCAAGGATTTCGATCAAACCGGCTACGCGAAGGGGCTGATCGAGGGCGCCGGGCGAGAGGGCCGGGGATTCATGGCTGGGGCGCAGCGTTACGTCGAGGACGGTCACCACCTCAAGAAGGGCGCGATCCCCACCGACAACGGCGAGAGCGTGGATGGACGTGCGCGCGACCGGACGCAATTCATCGCCAGCGAGCTTCTGGGCGAGAACGGCGCGATCGAGATGGACAAGGACGCCGAAACGGCCCTCGGGCATCTGCGGTTCAGCCCCGAAACGCTCGAAACCCCCACACCAGAGGTCAACCGCCGCGTCCTCGATATGTACGAGCTGCTGAAGGACGACACCAACCGCGCCAAGGCCGAACAGACCCTCATGAACATGGGCCCACCCGCCGGACGGGGGGCGGAGCTCATCGAGATGGCCGGTTCGGGCGACAGTGCGCGGAGCGCCCCGACCGCCGACAACGGGCGGCGCGCTGTCCTGTCGTCGCTGATGACGCCGGTGCACCAGGGCAAGGCCGGATCGTGCCACGCGACAGCCAGTGTGCGCCGCATGAGCGAAACAGACCCCCTTGGCGTGATGGATCGCTACGCCGAGCTTGTCACAACCGGGACGTTCAAACCCGCCAACGGGCAGCGCGAGGTGCCAGCCGCCACCCGCTTTCCGATCGACGAGGATCCGCTGGTGCGCAGCCTGGAGTACTCCACCGCGACGGCGATGGCGGGCATGGCCGGGCGCAGCGAGAGCCTGTCCAACATGCTTGAGGGGTCACTCGACCAGGCGATCGACGGCTTGATGGGCCCTGTCGGAGATATGTCGACGTTCATGAGCGACATGGGCAAGGACAACTGGGAGGTCGACAAGAAAATCATCCGCAAGACCCTCGAGGACAGCTTCACGGTCGAATACAGCGCCGAGGAAATCCCGGCCACGACAGCCTCCGACGGTCATTCCGAGGCGGGCGCCTACGTGCTCGTGCAGACCGCCCCGACGCGCCGTGTGATCAACTCCAGGGATCTCTTCTCCGAAGCGCTGACAGAGCGGGTCCTGGCGGCGCTCAGCATCGAAACGGGCAGCGAGAAGGCCCTCGAAGTCGAAGAGACCATCCAGTCGATGTCCTTTACCGAGGACATGATCAACGGCTTCGGGGACACGCCTTGGAAGATGGGCGGCGGTGGGTTCCCCGATCAGGGCGACGAGATCCTGTTCGGGGGCAAGCGCGCGCGCAAGAGCCTCGTGGAAAGCGATGCGCCGTGGGGACAGACGACGAAAGAATGGCAGGGCGAGCGCGCGGCGACCGTTCTGGAGGGTCTTGTCGATCACTTTGAGGGCGAAAGCGAAGACATGGTCCCCCTGGCCGTGTTCGGAAAGGCGAGCCACGCGTTCAACGGATTGCCAAATCACCCGTCCCTTGCCCCTCTGAAGGGCGATGACACGGGCGCGCGGGTCGAGAAACACCTCCTTCAACCCGGCCGTGACATCGCAAGCAAGGAGCTGAGCGAAGACGAAGCCCAGCGGATCTTCGAGGATCTTGTCGGCGGCATGACCGTAAAGAACGGCGAGGCCGCGCTGGCCGTACTGCGCGCCAGTGCCGCGAAGATCAGGATCGCCAGCGCGCCGCTCACCCCTGACGCGCTGGGCAAGGCGATCGAAACCGCGATGGCCCCGCTTCTGGACGACCTCGCCAAGGCACTCGCGGCGACCTGGCAGGAAGAGCAGATTGCCGACGGCAAGCCATGCACCGACGCGGAGCGCGACAAGAAGGCAGCCCAGGACGCGAGCGCATTCAAGAAAGGCGTCGCTGCCGGTGTGACCTCGAAGATGATCGGCGCCACCGGCGCGCCTGTCTTCACCATCGCCGACACGAACTGGGGCGATGCGAAATCCAAGAAGAACTTCGTCGTCGCGCCCGACCCCCGGACAGGTGAGCCGCGGCTCTGGGAGCATATCCTCCCCGACAACAAGTTCTTGCCGGCGAGCGACGACTGGGAGAAGGGCAAGTGGCTGGACGTGGTGGAAGTCCAGTAGCCGCTCGCGCGCGGCTGATGCGCGTGACGGGTCTGATCCGGGCGCAGCGCAGGCGGCTGTCGGGGCGGAATGATCCGCTCGATTGGCCATCCACGCGTGCCCGGGGCGTGTCCTTGGCTGAAGTGTGCCGCTGAAAATATAGGTCAGAGGGGGCGCTTGATCGCCTGTCCTAGGCGAGCAACACGGGCGTGTTCCGGGCGACGTCCTGTACCCAATGCTCCAGCCCGATGCCCAATCCGAAATACTCCGCGAGCAGGACAGCGAGCGGCACCGGGGCCACTGCCACCGCGATGCTGGCGAGAAACATCGGGAACGGAAAGGCCCGGCTGTACCCGGCTGCCATGGCGATGCCACCGCCGCCGCCAATGACAGTATTGCCGGGCGTGTTGATCAGCACGATGACCGCCACCCAGCGAAACCGCATCACGGGGGCAAACCAGCGCAGCGTGCCCACCGCGACACGGAGGCTGGCAAATCGATCCGGCGTGCCCGGCTCTTCCGCAAGGCCCGGCCCGGCGGCGCGTGGCGCGGCCCGGCGCCCGGCGAGGAACGCCAGCGAAAGCCCCAGGACCGTTGCCACATAGACCGGAAGCGCCATGGCCACGCCAAACAGCACCAGAAGCGCGATGCCGATCTCCGCGCCGGGCACGAAGGGCAGCGCGAGCAACCCCGCATAGAGCAAAAGGACTGCTCCAGCCCCCCAATTGGTCGCCGACGCCCGCGCCGCAAGCGCGGCGAGATCCATCGTGACAAGTGCGGGGACCGCGATGAGCACACAGGCCAGGCAGAGCGCGTAGCCTACGGATAAAGGCAGGACGCCCCGCACCGGTGCGCGGGTTGTCCACCGGTTCACCGGGGTCGTCGCAGGCCAACCGGGCAGCTTTGAAACGCGCGACAGGTCGCTGCCTGTCGTCATGAGAGAGCAGACCAGTACGCAGGCAAGGAATGCCCGCCTCCGCCGCCGCAGGATGTGCATGTCAGTGTCTTTCGCTGGGTAGGCCGTAGGCCGTGCGCTGGATCAGTCGGCGGGTTTGCGCGCGACGATGAATGGGCTCACCGTCTTTGCGCCGAAATGCGTCGCGCGTTCGACGTCAAAGCCCGCCGCAGCGACTTGCCGAAGGAGGTCGCGACGGCTCAGCGGCGTGACGCGCGGCGCAAGGCCGACCGCTCTGAGGCTCGGAACGAGGAGGCGGATCGGCAGCGGAGCCTCCCGTAGGCACACCGTTTTGGACAGAAAGAGCCCTCCCGGTTTCAGCTGGTTGAACACTGCGGTCAGAACGCCCGGCACATCGTCGACGAGGTGCAACAGGCTGAAGGCGCAGATCGCGTCAAACGGTGCGCCGGGTACCCACGCTGAGGCGTCGGCCTGCTGGAACGCCACGTTGGCCGGGGCATCTGGCCGCTGCTTGCCGCGCGCGATGCCGATCATTGCCCGCGAGCCGTCGGTGGCGGTGTAATGCGCGACGCCCGGCGCGAGGCGAAGCGCCGTCGTGCCGGTGCCGCACCCGATCTCCAGCACGCGATCCTCGGCGCGCAGAAGCGACGCGACGAGCGTCAGCTTCTCGGCATAGGCTCCCGGATCGCTCACGGGTTGTCGGGCGTATTTCGGTGCGATGCGATCCCAAAAGGCGTGCGTCGTCATCTTGAAGTCCTCGTTGGATAGGGGGTGTGGGCCGGCGGAGCGCGCGCCTGTGCAACGCGCCTCACGGGGCCGAACGGTCTTGCGCGGGGCGCTACTTTTGGCCGACGGCAATCAATGCGGTTGCGCCAAGGTGGGCCGGGAACGGCCCGGCGCTCTTCTCTATGTGGTCGATGGCGAGGCGCGATCTCGCGCGCCATTCCTCTGCCGAGAGGGAATTCTTCAGCGCCGAGACCGGCGCGGCGCCTTGCGCCAGCCCGTGCCACATCGCCTCGGCGGAGGGGTAGTCCGAGCCACCCGTCGTCGGGTGCACACTTACCTGTCGAAACCCCGCACGCTCCATCTCGGCGGCCAGAACGCCAGGATTTTCGAGGGATTCCGGATCGTAGACCGGCTCGTCGATCTCGGGGTCGACGCAGCGCAGCGCCTGCCACATGACGTCAAACAGCGGAGACTCGGCGATCGGCGCCCAACTCGCGACACAGGCATGGGCGCCCGGTTTGAGTGTCCGCAAGAGTTCCGCGTAGCCCTGCTTCCTGTCGGGAAAGAACATCAGCCCGAACATCGAGAACGCAGCATCAAAGACACCGTCCCTGAAGGGAAGCTGCTGCCCGTCCGCATGGAAGACGGACACGGTCGTGACGTCCTCGCGCCGGGCGCGGTCTTTCAGCCTGCCAAGCATGTTCGGCGAGAAATCCACCGCGGAAACGGTCGCGCCCTCTGCCGCGGCGAGCAGCGACAAGGTGCCGGGTCCGCAGGCGATGTCCGCGATGTGGTCTCCTGCGCCGACAGGGACATGCCGCAGGGCCGCCCTGCTGAACTGCTGAAAGAACGGCAGGGCCGCCGCTGCGTAGCCATCCGCCACCGCATCCCATGGATGGACGTTCGGCGACGCTTTCATCGGAACGCTCCCGCGCATGCGCCGTGGCCCGGCGTGCTTGGCTGGGCGGATGCGCTTCGGCGGTTGCAGAGATGGGCGTTCATTCTCGGGTTCCTCGTTGTTTCGGCTTGTATCCACATACGCCCATGATTGGTCGATTGCTGAAATTCGTCCACCTGCTATACGCCGGTGTATGAACTGGCAGGCGATTTCGTTTGATTGGAACCAGGTGCGCGCCTTCCTCGCGACAGCCGAGGAAGGCTCGTTCAGCGGCGCCGCGCGTGTCTTGCAGACAACCCAACCAACGATTGGCCGCCAGATCGGCGCGCTGGAAGCCGCGCTCGGCGTGACGCTCGTGGAGCGCAGCGTGCGCGGGCTGACCCTCACCGAGGCCGGGCGGGACCTGCTGGATCACGTCAAGGCGATGGGTGAGGCGGCCACGCTGATCTCGATGGTGGCGGACGGAAAGTCGCAAGATGTCACGGGCGAAGTCACGGTGACCGGAACCGACCTGTTGTCGGCGGCTGTCCTGCCCGGTGTCCTGATCCCGCTCAGGCAGATTGCGCCGGGCATCCGGATCCGCATCGTGGCCTCCAGCGACATGCAAAACCTCATGCAGCGGGAAGCAGACATCGCCATCCGGCACGTGCGGCCCGATCAGCCCGACCTCATCGCCCGCCACCTTGGCGACTTCCGCGCCAACCTCTATGCCGCGACAGCCTACCTGGACAGGGCGGGCCGCCCTCGAAGCCTGCGCGACGTGGCCGATCATGATTTTGTTGGCAACGCCGACCCTGTCCGGCTCATGGCGCCGTTGGACAATATGGGCGTGCCGGTGCGCGTGGAGAGCTTCGTCATGTCCAGCGCGAGTGGCGTTGTCGCGTGGGAGTTGCTGAAGGCCGGCTTCGGGATCTCCATGCAGCCGGAATCCCTCGGAGACGCAGAGCCCAGCGTCGAGAAGGTCCTGCCGGAGTTTCCGTCCCTGGAATTCCCGATCTGGCTCGTGACGCACAGGGAACTCCAGACCAGCAGGCGCATCCGGATCGTTTTCGACCTTCTTGCCCGTGGCCTTGGAGAAGTGGCCAAGCGCAGGGTCGAGAGCGCGTAGAGCGCAGGCGCGCCCGACCGTTCTGAAAAAGTAAAGAGGCCGTGACCCGGGAAAAACCCGGTCACGGCCTCAAATCCGCTTCCGCCGCGGACGCCGCCCTTTCTGGCGCCCAAAGCCGGTCGATCAGCTCAGAACCTGCCTCACGGAAACGCGGTCGTAGATCCGCCGGTTCATGAAGATCTGGAACAGGGTGCCCTGTTCTTCCAGCGTCGTGTCCGCCAGCGGGCTGCCGATCAGCTCGAAGGTCGTGTCGCCGGAGCTGTTAGACCGCCGGTAAAGCTCGCAGAACGAGCCATCCGACCAGTTGGATCCCGAGATCTTGAAGCGGATCGGCGTCGGCAAGGAGGTCACGCGGTCGGAGCCGAACATGTCGGGATCCGCCGACAGGCCGCCCCTCACCTCGTTGGTCAGGTCGTCGATCGAGCCGGAGGAGAACGAGAAATCGTTCCTGTCCATGTCGAACTCCATGTAGATCTGGACCTCGCCCGACGTCCAGTTCATGTCCCACGGGCTGTCGGGCATCTGCGAGATGATGTGCGCCATGAAGGCCCTGTTGATGCTGTCAGACGATGGCAGGACCCGGCCCCCGCGGAAGCCGTCGAGCAGGGCGTCCCACTCGTCCATGTAGGTCGAGTAGATGTAGCGCTCGCCGGGATCCATGTGGTGATGGCGGCGGAACTCGTCGACCAGTGCGTCGTAGGCATCGCCCGCCGCTGAATCGTCGATCTGGTCGATGGCGTCGCGCCACTTCGTTTCGATCTCGCGCAGCGACGGCGTCGATGGCAGCGAGCGCTGGTAGAAGTTGGTGGCGAGATCCAGCATCGTGTTCGCGATCCCGAGCGCGGCTGCGAGCTGCGGCTGGCTGGCTGTCAGCGCGGCCTGCGCAAGGCTCACGATCTCGTTCTTTGGAAAGCCGGGGCCGGGGTCGTTCGGGTCCAGCATCGTGTTGACCATGCGCCCGAGGGACTCGCGCACATCGGTCCGCCAGCCGCTGATCTGCGTCTTGAAGTCGTTCCTGTCGTCGGTGAAGAGCTTGCGGTGGCCGTCGCCGTCGACAACCGTGGGGTCCTCGAAATCGATCTCCTCGATCGGGGTGCCATCGGCTTCCGCCTCTGCCCGGATCAACTGATCCAGCAGGCCGTCCATCCGGTTCTGCGCGGTGTCACGGCGATCCCGGACGGCGGCGACGGCGGCCGAGTCCTGTTCGTCGAACGTCCCGTCGCCGTTCACGTCGCGGCCGGAGCGCAGCAGCCCTTCCTTTCGCTCCAGTTCGGATTGCAGATCGGTCAGGCGGCCGCTGGCCGTTTCCATCCGCTCGCGAATTTGTGCGGGGGTCATTGGGTGACCTCCTGCTTGCTCATCTCGGCCTCCAGAGCGTCAAGCTCGGCCTCGATGTCGCCGACCATGGTGGCGATCTGGGAGACACTGTCCCGCGCGCGGGTGCGCTGGCTCTCGGTGACCGTTTCCTGCGCGACCGACAGATCGTCCATCAGCCGCTCGGCACCGGTGAAGTCGTTGGATTTCATCAGCTCGCCGAATTGGGCGATCTGCTGCTGGATGGCCTCGCGGGCGGGGGCTTCGACCTTTGCGATGGATTTCAGAAGATCCTTGCGCACCTGCCCGAACTCGGTGGTGAGGTCGCGCTTGGCGGGCTCCTTGCCGATCCTGACCGGGCCGTCCGACTGGGGATCGACGGGGCCTTCGGGCGCATCGCCATCGGGGCCTTCGGTCACCTGCGTGTTCATCTCGGGCGAAGGGCGCGTCTGGATCTCTTCTTCCTCGCCCTCCATCACGTCGGAGCCGGGAACGGAGACACCCTCCTCTTCCGTGGCGTCCGTCATGCGCTTGCGGTCGGCGCCGGCGGCCTGCGTCTCTTCTTCTTCGTCGTCGTCTTCGTCACCCACGCTGCCCGACGGTGTGTTCATGATGACCTTGTAGGGCTGGCCGCGTTCGGTGAGCCACTTCTTGGCCAGCTTGGGAAGGTGCGACGGTGCGCTGTCGTCGACGCAGGTCAACTCGATCACCTTGCCGGAGACACTCATCGTGCCCATCGCGCCCTTGGAGCCGCCGCCGACCTTCTTAGCGTTGCGCCACAGGACCTCGCAGTTTTTCTTCAGGTCGGTTTCGAGGACGAGCCCCTCCTTGCCCATGAGCAAGGCGAAGTTCACCGGCCTCTTCCGGGCGACAGCGATCTGCGTGCCGAGTGCTGTACCTTCTTCTTTCAGTTCAGCGGCTGATTTTTTCTTCGCCATGGCGGTGGCCCCTCCTTCAGATGCAATCCGGTTTTCTCAAAATATGCAGGGGGAATATCCATCCAATCAACCAAAGTTTACTCTCCGTAAGCCTTTTGCGAGCGAACCACCTTACGTGCTGTATCGATAGGGAAACTTGTGGTTCGGGCTGGAGGCCCCTGTCACGCGCCATAAAGGCCGCATGACCGCCCATGTTCCCGACCACCCAACGGGCGCGCTGGCCGCGAGGGCGATCAGGGCCCGCACGGCGCGTGTCTGTGCCCCTTTGGTCAGCGACCGCGCGCATGGTTGCCGCCCCAGACCGCCCCACGGCTCAGGTCACCCGATGGAAGGGGCAAGTGCGGCGCGGATCGGTTGGCCGGGTCGCCGAGCGGCGTCAGGCCATCCCGCCATAGGCGACGCCGGAGAGGCTTGCCATGTCCTTCTTCCAGGTCGTCAGATCGTCCTGGTTGAACTGCGACAGGTGATCGTGGCCGCATGCCCGTGCCATCACCTGCATCAGCTCGACGGACGCGTCGAAGAAGTTGGCGAGCTGGCGCGCGGACTTCTCGACCACGAGCCGGCTCACGAGCTCCGGCCTTTGGGTGGCAATGCCAACGGGGCAATTGTTGGTGTGACAGGCGCGCATGGCGATGCAGCCGATGGCCTGCATGGCGGCGTTGGAAACGGCGATGGCATCGGCCCCCAGCGCCATCGCCTTGATGAAGTCGGCGGGTTTGCGCAGCCCGCCGGTGATCACGAGGGTCACATCGTGCCGCCCGGAGACATCGAGGTGCCGGCGCGCCCGGGCAAGCGCCGGTATCGTGGGCACGCTGATATTGTCGCGAAAGAGGATCGGCGCCGCGCCCGTTCCGCCACCCCGGCCATCGAGGATGACGTAGTCGACGCCGACCTCAAGTGCCGCGTCGATGTCCTTCTCGATGTGCTGGGCCGAAAGCTTGTAGCCGATCGGGATGCCGCCCGTGCGATCCCGAACCTCGTCGGCGAATTCCTTGATCTGCGCAGGGTCCGTCCATTCCGGGAACCGCGGCGGCGAGATCGCGTCTTCGCCCTCCGGGATGCCGCGCACCTCGGAGATCTTGCCGTAGTTCTTGTGGCCCGGAAGATGCCCGCCCGTGCCTGTCTTGGCACCTTGCCCGCCCTTGAAGTGAAACGCCTGCACCCGCGCAAGCTTGTCCCAATCGAAACCGAACCGCGCGGATGCCAGCTCGTAGAAGTAGCGGCTGTTGGCTTCCTGTTCCTCGGGCAGCATCCCGCCCTCTCCGGAGCAGATCCCGGTTCCCGCGAGCTGTGCACCACGGGCGAGGGCGAGCTTTGCGGGTTCCGACAGGGCACCGAACGACATGTCCGAGACAAAAAGCGGGATGTCGAGCTTAAGGGGCTTTTGCGCGTTCGGCCCGATCACGATGTCCGTGCCCACGGGGTCGTCGTCGAGCAGCGGTGCCTTGTGCAGCTGTGCCGTGAGCAGCTGCAGGTCATCCCAGCTCGGCAACTCGTCGCGCGGCACGCCCATCGACGCGACGACGCCATGGTGCCCCGTCTGCGTCAGCCCGTCCCGTGCATATTGCTGGATCATGCCGTTCAAGGGCTCTTCCGCGGTGCCGTGGGACGTATCTGCGTAGAGCCCGAGGTACGCGTCGCGGTTAAAGGGTTGCGGATTGTCCTGCCCCCAGGCCGCGATCTCGTCTTCGTCGACCAGAATCGCATCGTCCTCGATCCAGGAGGAAAACTTGGGAAGCTTCTCGTCGTTGGCATATTCGGAGACGCCGGTGTCGAGCCGGTAGTCCCAGTCATGCACGCCGCAGATCAGGTTCCGTCCGCGGACAAAGCCATCCGACATCAGCGCGCCACGGTGCAGGCATCGCCCGTAGAAGACAGAGACGTCTTCATCGAAGCGCACGACGACAAGATCGACCTCTGCGACCATGGCATATTGCGGATCCCGGTCGGGAAGTTGGCTGTAATTGGCGACGGCGACCTTTTTCACGTGCGTATCCTCGCGGTTGCGCGCATGTCGGTGCGCGCGTTTTCCCAATGCTTGACGGATCTACTTCTGCACAATCGACGGCGCGTTGCATCCTTCTTGCTCCTGTTGCGACCAAGCGCGCGGGCCGCATGCCGGGGCGGCCTCCACGCGACGGGTGCGCGGATCAAAGGCGCGCGCCTCAAGTTCCTCCCCGAAGCGATGGCCGCTCTTGATGGCCGTCCCTCAAGGCTCTTGAAGCGGCCCCGCTGTGCTCGATCGGGAATGTCGGCATTTGCGCGCGAGCGGACCCAGCGATGGGTGACAGCGGATCGCGCGTGTCCCGCACCCCGTTGAACGACCCCCCCTTCCGCCTATCGAAGCCTCGCCCCCGAAGTTGCGAAATGTTATTCGCCGAACAGGTCAGGATTTCCGTAGGTGCGGATATCCGGTACCGTTAACCACCTGTTCCGGAGTATTGACCCAAAGGCACCACAACACGACTCCGGCGTACACGCAGGCTTGACTCAACTTAACTATCCGTTAACGTCTGGGACCGTTGCTGGTGGGGATATCAGGCTGCGAAGCCTGTGTATGCAGCTGTTAAAAATGTTCTGCGGTGAGTGCGCTTAGGGGAATTTATTGTGAACAGATTCGTGCTGACGGGCGCTTTATTGGCGACCGCCATTTCCGGGTCGACAGGTGCGGCTCAGGATCTTGTATTCGGCCATACCAACCCGACGTTTGGTGGAAACCCGTTCAATTCCAGTCATTTACTTTCGCTCGCTGACATCCAGAATCCGTATACGGAGGAGGAGTCCACCGCGAGCACGGCGGCCAATTCGCAATCGGATCTTTTTGTCCGGCAGCTTCAAAGCCGTTTGTTGTCTTCTCTTTCAACCGGCCTCACAGAGGTCATTACCGGTGCGGAGCCGGGCGATACCGACACCATTGTGATCGGCGACCAGCAGATCTTCTACGAGAGATCGCTGGAAACAATCCGTGTCCAGATAACCAACCTTCTCGACGGATCTTCCACCGACATTGTTTTGCCTGTTGTGCAATAGGGCATCGCAAGCAAGTAGTGAGGGCAATTTTGAGCAGAACGAGGTCGGCGAAATGGATTTCAGAGGGGTTCGGAAAGTCTTAGCCATCGGCGCGTTGTCCGTCGCGGCAACGGGCTGTGCGACTGTCGAAGGGCCGGTGGAAGAGCCCACCTCGCCCTCAACCACGGCGACACGCGCCGCCCTGTACCTGCTGCCGCCCCCGGAGAGCCGGGTCGACGTAGCGATTTATGAGTTCGAGGATGTGACTGGTCAGTACAAACCCGAAGTGTTCCAGACCCTCTCGCGGGCGGTGTCGCAAGGCGGCGATCAGATCCTGATCGACGCGATGCGCGATACCGGTGCGGGGTCGTGGTTCCGGGTGATCGAGCGCGGCAACCTCAACAACCTGTTGCAGGAGCGGCGTGTCATTCAGGAGATGCGGCAGCTCTATCTCGGCGAGGAACAGATCAACCCCGCCGCCCTGCCGCCCCTCCTCTTCGCGGGAGTGATCGTCGAAGGTGGCGTCGTCGGGTTCGACACGAACACCACGACGGGCGGTGTCGGCGCGGGATACCTCGGGATCAGCGCGCGCTCCGAATACCGCAAGGACACCATCACGGTGAACCTGCGGACAGTCAGCGTGAAGACCGGCGAGGTGCTGGCGTCCGTGCGTGCCGAGAAGTCGATCCTGTCCACGAGCGTCAACGCCGCGGTCTTCCGCTACGTCGATCTCGATGAGATCCTGGAGGTCGAGGCCGGGCTGACGACCAACGAACCCGGCTCCATCGCGCTGACCCGCGCGATCGAGAAAGCGCTCTACAATCTCATCATGGAGATGGCAGAGGGCGATTACTGGAATTTCAAGGATAGCGGCGCCGAAGAGGCCCTGCTTACCCGGCACAAGTCGGCCGATGGCGTGCTGACGGCCGATAATATTGACGAATTACCGAGTGCGCGTGCGCTCGACGCCCCGGCCCTCGCGCCGGTCGCGGCGAGCATCAACGCTGTAAAGGAGGTCTTTACGAGACCGAGAGTTCGCCCCGAAGCGGGGTGAAGAATTCGCCCTGAATCGGGGTGAAAAGAGGAGGGGGCGCGGCGTTCACTTGGCTGGACACCTACGGCGCCGCGCCCTGATCAGAAGGCTGCCATTCTGCAGCTGCCAACCTAGCACCTTGGGATGCCTAAGGTGCATATAGTCGAGGATTACCTCATGACAAAGCACCTACTCGCTTCAACCACCGCAATCGCCCTGTGTGTTGCAGCACCGGCACTCGCCAACGACAGCTCAATTGGCCAGATCGGCGTCGGGAACCTGGCGACCGTGACGCAGATTGACGGCAACGAGGGTGATTCAACCATTACTCAGGATGGCGACAACAACGTGGCGACAGTCGTCCAGGCGGAGGATCCACTCGGAAGCGTTTCCTTTTCCGTACCGGCAAACGTTTCCATCATCGACCAGCAAGGTGAAAATGCTCTCGCAAGCGTCGACCAGTTCAGCGAGAACCCGGGCGGCGTTGGGAACACTGCCGATATCGGTCAGAACGCAAGCGGCGAAGTGCCCGTCCCAGGCCTTCTATCTGGTGCAAGCCTGGACGCCAGCATCGCTCAAACGGGCGACGGAAACGACTCGTTCATCCGACAGTCGGGTAATCCCGCAGATGATGCAGGCTCGGGCGTCTCTGCAAACAACGATCAGACTGGTCTGAATAACGCCTCGACGATCACACAGCGCATTGCGGCTGACGACATCGGCCTGCTCTCGGCCACCGACGTTGTCCAGACGGGCAATAACAACAACTCGAACGTTCGCCAACAAGGCGGCAACTCTTTGGTCACAGTGGCTCAGGATGGCAACGACAACGATTCCGATGTCCAGCAGGGCGGCGGCAGCGGCTCGCGCACTGCGATCGTGGAGCAGACGAGTGACAACAGCACCAGCCTCGTAAGCCAAGGCGCGGGTTCTGTGTCTGCGTTTGTGACCCAACAGGGCTCCAACCAGAATTCGGAAGTCCGTCAAAGCAACGGCGCGCCAGGTTCGGAGGCGACTGTTGATCAGAGTGGTGCCGACAATACGTCGGTCGTCGTGCAGGAGCGTTTCGATTCCGGCACCGATGCAAGAGACGCCGTTGCCAACGTGATGCAGAGCGGCACCAACAATATGAGTGACGTCCTCCAGCAGAACGTGCGCGCCGATGCGATGGTCACTCAGACGGGTGATGATGGCACCAGCGACATCGACCAGACCGACGGTGAGGATGTTATGGCTGAACTCATCCAAGGCGGCATGGGCAACAGCAGCACCATCGCTCAATCGGGTGATGGTCAAGACGCCACCGTGACTCAAACTGGAACGGACGATGTCAGCAGTGTCACGCAGTCTGGAGACGCCAACTTCGCGATAGTCAACCAGCTCCTCGGCATGAACAACATGAGCACCATCACGCAAGATGGGACCACCCTTTCAGCGGATGTTACGCAGACCGGCACGAATGGCATGAGCACTATCATGCAGTCCGGCGTCGACAGCTCTGCGATCTTGACCCAGGAAGGTGACATGAACGTCAACATGATCACACAGAGCGGGAACTTGCAGTCTGCATCTGTGACCCAGGAGACGGACGACAACACGAGCACCATCACCCAAAGCGATGGCGGCGGCATTGGCGGCAACATCGCGACCGTAACTCAAGTGGTTACGAACGGGAACACGTCGACGGTGACCCAGTCCGGAACCGGCAACATCGCCACGGTGATGCAGTAATCGCGTGACCTGGCCCTGCCCGCGATGTGCGGGCGGGGTTTCTCCTGTGTTTCTTTTGAAAGGATAGGGTCATGACACGTACCCTTACGACGACGACGGCGCTCGCGCTCGTCCTTGCGACGTCCGCCTACGCCAACGACAGCACCATCAGCCAGATCGGCGCCACGAACTTTGCGACTGTCGATCAGACCGGCGGCAACAACGGCACATCCAACGTCAACCAGACCGGCAGCGATGATTTCGCCTCGGTCACCCAGTCCGACGGTCCGGGTGGCTCGAACAATGCGGACATCGATCAGCTTGGTGGTTCCGGAGTTCAAACCGCGACCATCACGCAGTCAAACGGTTCCACGGGCGGTTCGAGCGCGACCGTCGGGACTCCGGGTGGGCCGACCAACAACGCAACCATCCTGCAGGACTCTGTGCAGGGGGGTAATGAGGCGGTCATCGATCAGGATGGCGACGGGAACTCTGCGTGGGCCCAACAGGGACCGGGCGCGGCATTCAACGTCTTCCCGCCGTTTGGTGGCGGTCCCACGACGCCGGGCGACATTACCAACAGCTTCTCCATCATCGATCAGAATGGCTCGTCCAACATGGCGACCACAATGCAGATCGTCGGATCCAATGGTGGTGACAACAATCTCGCCGATATCCTTCAGTCCGGTACAAGCAACGAAGCAGCTATCAAGCAGGGCACCGGCGCGATCAACTCTGTGTGGTTCATCCCCAATCCGGCTTCCAACGACAACAATAACACTGCCTTCATCACGCAAAGCGGCGTCGGCAACTTCTCCGACGTGGAGCAAGGCGGCGAGTCCGGTAGTGCGTCCTCGACCCAGGGCGGAAACGATAACGAGTCGACCATCGTTCAATCCGGGGGCCTTTCGGGCCTTGGGAACTCCGCAAACGCCGTGCAGTCCGGCGATCGCAATACCAGCACCATTGTCCAGAGCTCGTCCGATGGCGATCTGCCGGGTGTTCCGGCAGGTACAACGGCCGAGGTGTTCCAGGACGGAAACGACAACAACAGCATGATCACGCAGCGTCCGCTGGGCGGTCACTTTGCTGACGTTTCTCAGGTTGGCGATATGCTGACGAGCACCATCACTCAGGACGGTCTGCTCAACACATCGCTGGTCACTCAGGAACTGGCCAACAACACCAGCACGATCGAGCAGAACGGCGGCGGCATCGTCGATCCGCTGTTCAACCTGGCAGAGGTCAACCAGGTCGCAACCGCGGGCAACACGTCCTTCGTGTCGCAGAGCGGTGCGTTCAACGTCTCGACGGTGAACCAGTAACCAACCCTGCGCCTCGCCCGGAAACGGGCGGGGTGTCTTACCCGGGCGTCCGCTTGGCGGGTGTCCTGCCGGGGGAGGGGTGTTGTCGGAACGGGCCACACCTCTCTTCCAACCGGCGCCACGGATCACCATATCGTTTGTGACGGGCGCCCTGTCTTTGGTATGATTTCCCGGCGGGACACGCGCCCGCCCGCAGCGCGGCCGATGCACTGCCCCTCGCGATCCAAGAGTGACATGATGAAACGCACAGTCCTCCTCTCCCTTCTTGCGACGGCGCTTTCCGCCGGGCCGATGCTCGCCAGCGACAACGTTGCCCAGATCACGCAGGATGTCGCCGCCAACTCCGCCACCATCGACCAGACGGAGGCTGCGGGCGGCGAGGTGACTGTCGAGCAGATCGGCGCGGAGAACTCCACCGTCGTGACGGATGTCGGCACCGAGAGCGCCCTGCTCGTCGATCAGCGGGGCGAGGCACAGAGCGCGTTTGTCCGCCTGAGCGGCGTCAACAACCAGGGCGAGCTGAGCCAGGCCGGTGAACGCAACATCGCCGATCTTGCGATCTCGGGCGAGGTGAACACCTTCTCCATCAGCCAGTCGACCACGCCGAACACGCGCCACGTCAACGGCAACGAAGTGGTGCTGGAACAGGCCGGGTTCGGAAACACCGCGCTGCAGACGCAGATCGGACGCGACAATCAGATGACCCTGCGCCAGAACGGTGTGTCGAACCATGCCGACCTTCTTCAGGATGGTGACAGCAATATCATGACACTGGAGCAGTTCGGCGATCAGAACTCGGCCAGCTTGCAGCAATTCGGCTTCTCGGCGCCGTCGATCTCGATCACGCAGACCGGCGGGATGTCTGTGCAGATCACCCAGACCGGTCAGTAACGGGATGCAGGCAAAGCGCGTCTCTGCCCTTTGCTTGCTGGCCACGGCGGCCCTGCTTCCGGGCACGGCCCTCGCCCAGAGCGGGAGCGATGCATCCCGCGTCGAACAGATCGGGCCGACTGAATCCGCCCCGACGGTTGTCGAGGAGATCGACAGCGCCACGCTGCCCGCGCGTGTGGCGCGACCACCGACCCCCCAGAGCGACGATCCGTGTGACGCCCCGCGCGAGAGCCAGAGCCCGGATGTGGCGGCGGCCTGCGAGGAGGCGGAGCGCTTCTTGCTGCTGAACAGGCGCCCTAAGGTCGGTCAGGACAGCGTCGTCGTGCGAGATGAGGGTGTCTTCATCCGCATTGAATCGAAGGATGGGTCGTCGGAAATCAACCTCGGAACGGGTGTGCCGAGCTTACGCAATTCAACGAGATAGGAACGCGCCATGAAGGGTCTTCTGGGATTATTCTCCGCCATCGGTCTGATTGCGACAACGGCGCTCGCCAACGAGGACAAGGGCGCCTGGGTCGACGCGACGCGTGACGGGAACATGGTGCGCCTCGAAGTGTTCGCGGCGCTGCAGGCGGGGGAAGGCGGACGCTACGAACTGACCGCCACCAAGCAGGGCACGAGCGGTCGGTCGATGAACCGCCAGGCCGGGAATGTCCCTGTATCCGATGGCTCAGCCCGTGGTCCGATCAGCACATCGAGTTTCTCGGTGGAGCGCGGCGCGACGCTGGAGGTCGAGCTCCGGGTCGTAAGTGCGTCCGGCGAGGTCTATGAGGATGTCGTCTCGATCGTCGGGGAGTAGGCTCGGCTCCACGCGGGCGGCGTCTCGTCCGAGGGCTGCGCCTGGATTGCAGCCCGGCCCACAGCTCTCTCGCCCAATCTGTGCGACGGATACGCGATTGGCGTGCGGATGCAGCGGGGGTCAGCCCGATCCCGAACGCGGTTTCCCGATTGGCAACAAGGCGCGCCCGAGCGCGGGAAAATCCCTTTGCGCTGCGCGATGGTCCTAAGGGCATAGGGAGCAAAGAGGCGACCCGTTGCATACTGGCCTACTCTCCGCCCCGACGCGCCTCGCGTGCCCGCTTTTTGCCGGATCAGGCGCATCTGCCGCGACTGATCCGGGCGACAGCAAGTGACACGGCAACGCAGTGGCGGACACCCCGTGCGCCCGCTTTCGCCAGCCTCCCCCGTTCACGGGCGAGCGTGGTCCATCGTGGGCTTGCCCACCACCAACGTGCCTTCGTAGCCTTCGCAAGGGGCGCAACGAACTACGCGCGCATCCCTCTCTGACCGCCTCCGACCGTCGCTTCCGCCCATCGCGCTGTGTCGCAGATCATCGAGCCTGCGCTCGGAATGCACCGCACGAAAGCCGCGCGCCGCGTGCCAAAACGCGGGGCGCGCGCATCTCTGCGCATCTGCTGGCGGATCGATGCCGACGCCTCGCGGCCGCAAGCGCTTGTATGTTGGGGCCTTCATGACCTTTGCCCATTGCTGCCACGTTTTGTCCATATCCGGATGCTCATGATCCTGCCTACAACGCTTGGGGAGGCGACTATGCTGCACAGAAGGCTGCCACTTCTGGTATCTCTGAACTTGCAGGCAAGGCCCGTCTTTCGGCACCGCGGATGCGATGCCGGAGCCGTAAGAATTTCGGCCGTCAGCGCGATTGCGACCAACAGCATGAGGCGACCGATATGAGTCTATTTCAGGCCGCACCACACCGGAGCATTTCCGACGCCGTGGCAGATCTCTGGCAATCACCGCCGGACGCCCTGAGCAGCTTCACGGCTGCTGGGGCCCTTATGAGAATCCCGGACGATCTGGCCGTCGTGTCGTCCGCCAACCTCGCAGACATGGATCTTGTCGCCCATCCGGGGGGATGCGGCTGCTTTGGCTGCGGCGTGCGCGATGACGACGAGGGCGCCGGAACCGGGCCTGTCCTGGTGTCTTCGAGCCTGCAGGCGGCCTCGCTTCAGGATCTGGCCGACTACTTGCGCGAGGGCTACTGGTCCGACTCCAACTGGTACTCTTTCAACTGGAACATGACCGGGTCGGGCAGCAACTCCAATTCCGGTGAACTCCTCTATAATCTGAGCGGGTACGACTTTTCCGATGAGATCTACGATCGGGAAGACACGAACGGGATCTCGAATGCGCGCAAGGAACTTGTGCGCGACAGTTTCGATCTGTTTGAAGAGGTCTTGGGGATCAACTTCACCGAGACGACGTCGCAGGACCCGAGCGACGTGGATTTCTTCTTCTCGGATAACGACGGTGGAGCCTACGCCTCGACGTGGATCAACACGTCGTCGGGTACAAGCTCTATCAGTTTCGTCAACGTCGCCGCGGACTGGAGCGGAAGCACGTCGACCTTCGACGACTACACGCTGCAAACCATCCTGCACGAGATCGGTCATGCGCTCGGCCTGGGACACCAGGGGAACTACAACGGCTCGGCCGGGTATCCGGGCAACGCAAAGTTTGCCAACGATTCCTGGCAGGCGTCCATGATGTCGTATTTCTCACAGAGCGAGAACTCGACGATCCCCGCCGACCGCGAGTTCCTCCAGACGCCGATGTCGGTGGACTGGCTGGCCCTCGAAGAGATGTACGGCGATCAGAGCTTCGGTGGCACGACCTTTGGGCTTCAGAATGCCTTCGAGGGCGATACGGTCTACGGGTTCAACACGAATATCAGCGCGTCTGTCAGCGAGATCTGGGCCCTCTTCGCCGACTACGCGGATCGGACCGCCTCGACGATTGTCGACGGCGGCGGAAGGGATACGCTGGATTTCAGCGGCTATTCCGAGAACCAGCGCATCGACCTGCGGCCATCGTCGACCAACTCGACGACGCCCGTCTCGTCCGATGTCGGCGGCCGGGTCGGGAACCTGACGATTGCCGTGGGAACGGTCATCGAAAACGCTGTAACGGGCTCGGGTGACGACACGATCACCGGCAACGACGCGGATAACCTGATCGTTGCGAATGGCGGCGACGACACCATCGCGGGTGGTCTGGGCGATGACACGATCGAAGGTGGCGGCGGGACGGACACGCTTGTGCTCGGCGCAGACCTCGAGTCGACGTCCATCTCGCAGCAATCTGCCGACAGGTGGATCTTCTCGCTGGAAGGCGGGACGCGGTACGACGCAAGCTCCGTGGAGTTCGTACAGTTTACCGACACGACGGTTGCTGTCGACGATCTCGAGGAAACCGGGGATGTCGAGGAGCCGGAGCCCGTTCTCCCGGGCGATGCCCTCACCGACTTCACGGATGACGGCACCAGCGACGTGCTTTGGCGCGACGGCGCGTCCGGGCGCACCGGCTACTGGGAAATGGATGGCGGAGCGCGCACGTGGAACGAAGTCGGCACCGTCACCACGGCATGGGACATCGTGGGTTCGGGCAACTTCTCGGGCAGCAGCGCAGATGACGTTCTTTGGCGCAACACTGAGACGGGCCGGACCGGCTACTGGGAGATGGACGATGGCGACTTCACCTTTGTCCAGCTCTCGACTGTCGGCCTGAATTGGGATGTCTTCGGTGTCGGCGACTTCGACGGCAACGAACAGGATGACATCCTGTGGAGAGATACCGATTCCGGTCGGGTCGGATACTACCGGATGGAGAACGGCAATTTCACCTGGACCCCGCTCTCGACCGTCTCCGAGACCTGGCAGATTGTCGGCACCGGTGACTTCGACGGAAACGGTCAGGATGACATTCTTTGGCGCGACACCGCCACGGGTCGGACCGGATACTACGAGATGGACGGCAGCGAGTTCTCCTGGAACGAGCTTGCGACTGTCGATCTCGACTGGAAGGTCGTTGGCACCGGCGATTTCAATGGCGATGGCGAGGCCGATATCCTCTGGCGCAACACCGAATCCGGGCGCAATGGCTATTGGGAAATGACGGATGGCGACTTCGCGTGGAGAGAGATTTCCGGCGCGAGCGGCAACTGGGAAGTCGCGGCAACGGGCGACTACTCCGCCGACGGGAGCGACGACATCCTGTGGCGCGACACGAACTCCGGCCGGACCGGTTACTGGGACGTCGACGGATCGTCCACATCATGGACAGAGTTGGGCGTTGTCGGCCTGAACTGGGATGTCGAGGGAACCGCACCGGATCCGTGGTGGGTCTAGCGCGGTCAGCGTGAAGTGAGGGCGGCGCGCCCGCACGTGACGTGCCGTCGCGCCGCCCTCGACCCACCGCCAGCTGTCATACGTCGCCGCGAGCCTCTCGGGCAGCGCCGAGGCGTCTTTCCCGCACGTTGCTCCTAAGGGAGGGGATCGCGTCGAAGTGCGCCTTGCGAACAGGCAGCCACATCGCATCTTCCCCTGCGCCCTGCGCCCTGCGCCCTGCGCCCTGCGCCCTGCGCCCTGCGCCCTGCGCCCTGCGCCCTGCGCCCTGCGCCCTGCGCCCTGCGCCCTGCGCCCTGCGCCCTGCGCCCTGCGCCCTGCGCCCTGCGCCCTGCGCCCTGCGTCGCCATCCTGCCGCTCGACACGCCTTTGGGCCGCAAGCGTGAGATCGACCGATCCTCCAGCGACGCAGATAACAGCGACCTGTGCGGTCTTGCCCTTCAGTACTCTGTTGCGCCGCCCGGCCTGCGCCATCTCCCTCGCGCCCCGCAATGATCGGGACCGGAACGGGCGGGCCATGAAAGCGGTCCCGCCCGTCGCTTGGCGCATCCTCAGAGGGGCTGCGCATGGGTCCGTGCCACCCACAAAAGCCCGAAGAGCAGCAGCGCGGCGGAGGCGGCACAGGCCGCTGTCCGAACGGAGTTCCAGAACGTCCAGACGGGGACATACTTGTGGACCCAGTATTCCTGCGCGGCCTCTGAAGCGGCGTCCATGCCGGCAAGGGCTTCGTTCATCGGAACGTTGAACAGGACCGTCACGCCAAAGCAGCCAAACAGGTAGGTCAGGCCCGCCATCATGATGAGTGTCCCCGCAGGCCCGCCCAAAACGAGCGCCCCATAGCCCGCGAAGACAAGCGAAAGGGCTGCCATTCCGAGAAAGAGCGCCATGAAGATCCAGCGAAATACCTCGCGGTTGATCGCCTGCATCGCTTCGAGCCCGCCATGCCCGCCCGTCGTGGCGAGCGAGCGCATCACGAAGTCCGAAAACGCGAGGAAGGCGCCGCCGATCAAGGCATAGCTCACAACGGCACCGTGCAAGAGTAGAAAGACTCCCGAGACCATCTCCGTCCCTCCTTGGAAGGGGAGCGGCAGCAACCTGCCGTCTCCCGCCATTGATTGGGTTACGCGGCTGTCGACCAGGCACCGGCCCGGGCGGCGGCGGCGGCGAAGGCAGCGAAATCGCGGGGGGGGCGGCCAAGCGCGCGCTGAACGCCATCGCTCACCCGTTCGTTGCGGCCGTCGAGCGTCTCGCGTGCGATCGCGGTGAAGACGTCGGCGACGAAGCCGCCGCCCGAGGCCGCAACATTGGCGTGAAACTCCTCGAACGAGATCGGCACATGGCGGATCGGCCGGCCTGTTGCCCGGCTGAGTTCTCCGGCCATGTCGGCCCAGCTCATCAGCCGCGGCCCCGTCACTTCGTAGGTTTCACCCGCATGGCCTTCCTCGGTTAGGGCAGCGACAACGACGTCCGCAATGTCGTCGATGTCGATGATCGGATCGGTGATGGCGCCCCCCGGCATGGGAAGCACCCCCGCAAGGATCGGATCGCGCAGATACCCCTCGGAGAAGTTCTGTGCGAACCATGTGGCGCGCACGATCGTCACCTGCGGTCCGGCTGCCTTCACGGCCTCCTCGCCCAGTTTGGCGTGGTGTTCTCCCCGGCCCGAGAGCAGGACGAGCCGCTCGACGCCCGCCGCCTTGGCCTGGGCTGCAAGCGCTCCGACCTTTTCGACGCCGCCCGGGAAGGCGAGGTCGGGAAAGTAGGTCACGTAGGCGGCGCGCACGCCCTCCAGTGCAGGCCCCCAGGTCTCTTGGGCCTCCCAGTCGAAGGGGATGGCCGATTTGCGCGATCCGCGGCGGACAGTGTGGCCAAGCGTGTCGAGCCTTGCGGCGACGCGGCGCCCGGTCTTGCCGGTGGCGCCGATAACGAGAATGGGTGCGGTAGACATGGTGTGTTCCCCTATGTGTCAGTTGATGACCAAGGGGTAAGACACGAAGCATCCGCGCGTATTGATCGCGCCTGCCAGCGTTTTGACCTTCGGCGCCAATTGGCGTCAGGGTGCGCTTTGCTTCTTTCGGTAGCTTGCCGGGGTCTCTCCCGTCCAACGCTTGAACGCGCGCGTAAAGGCGCTCTGCTCGGAGAAGCCTGTGAGAAAGGCGATTTCGGCCAGGGAATACTGGTTTTCCCGGAGCATCCCGAGCGCGAGTTCGCGCCGTGTTTCGGCAGTCAGGGTCTGGAAGGTCACGCCGTGTTCGGTCAGGCGGCGGTGGAAAGACCGTGCGCTCAGCCCCAGCCCGCGCGCGATGTCCGCCATCTTCGGCAGGCCCTCGCTGAGCGCACGGGCGATGGCATCCCGCGCCGTGCGCACAAGTGCAGCGTCTTCCCGGATCTCGGAGAGTTCCCTGTCGAGATGCGCGATCAGGAACCGCGTGATGCCCTCGTCACCGAGGCGGTTGGGCTCTTCCAGCGACGCGCGCGACAGCAGCATCGCGTCCTGATCGGCGCCAAACCGAACCGGGCAGCCGAAATAGGCCTCGTGTTGGTGAACGTCTTTTGGGCCGGGATGTTTGAAGCACACCTCGAGGGGAGCGAATGACCGGTGCGTCACCTGCCGGGCCAAGGACACACCGCTGGCCAGATCCGCCTCGATCGACAGGCGCATGCCCAGCCGGCGCGCGCCTTCCCTGTGCTCGACGAACCAGGCCCCCTGTTCGGTCTCCTGCACCTCGTAGCGGACGATACTTGTCCAGAGGCGCGCGTATCGCGCAACGCGCGAGAAGGATCCCAAAAGGTTCGGCGCCGCCTTCCACGCGAGCCCCAGCGCGCCGTATTCGTCGGGCCGCATGGAGTCACCGACCGTCAGCGGCAAGGCGGTGATGTCCATCTGCTCTGCCATGAGCTCGAGCATGCCGTAGTAGGCATCCTCCGAGAGCATGATCTTGGGATCCCAGGGCCCGTCCGGATCCAGCGCGACGGAGTCCAGCACCTGCCGTGCGTCGATCGCATCGCCTGCCGTCGCGACGACCTTGCGTGCGAAGAGCGAGGTGACTTCACCCATATTGACGGACCCAGGCGGACACCGCGGCGCATCCGGTACAGGCGGTGGGCACGCGATCCCGACCCGACCGAGGGCGCGCTGCGCCGTGCGCGATCAGACGAAGGCCAGCGCCTCGTGCTTTACCTGAGAGCCCGCGCCCCGCCGAAGGGTCTTGTTGTGTTCTGGTCATTGCGAGCCCCTGTTTGCCACAAAAGGCAAGGGGCCCCGCTGCACAGGCCCCGTCGCCGACAATGCCACTCCGTGGGCCCCCACGGAAAGGGATCTTTGGCGCGCGTGAGCTGGTCGGAAAAAGATTTGCCGGTATCGCGTCCAAACATGTCATAGTGACGTTGGGTAATGGCGGTTTGCTTCGTGCGCGTGGTTCTTGGTTCAGGGCACCATCAGCGGGGGCAAGAATGGCATCAAACGACACGATCGGTTCTGGCGGTTTTGGCGGTTCTGGCGGTTCTGGCGGTTCTGGCGGTTCTGGCGGTTCCGGCAGCTTCGAGGCCGAGATGCGGGCCGCGCTGTTTGACGCGCGGCGGTCCATGCGCACGCGCCGTTTCACCCAGGACAGCCCGCTGTTGCCGGATATCTGGCTGGCGTTCGCCGCCGCTCCGAGTGCTCCTCTCGACATGCTCATCAATCCAACGCGCGGCAAGCGCACAGGCATGGTCGCGCAGGAAATGCGCGGTCTCGTCGAGGCATTGCGCGATACCGGGCGGTCCGACGAGGCCACCGTGCGGGGAAGCTGGGGCACCGCCGAGCCGCGTATCGTCCACATGCCGGGAATGATCGTCGCGCGGCTCTATTTCAACGAGCTGATGCGCATCGTCCTGCCCAGTACGAATTGGTGGGACACACAGATGGGCCTGCTCGATGGCGGCCCGTTCAGCCGTGCCGAGCGTGATGAGAACGGCTCCGAAGCGGAGCGCCACCACCTCTTCAACGCCGCCCAGATCAACAAGCTGATCGATGTCTACGACGCAGTCGTGGCCGAGGATCAGCCGCTCGAGACGATCAAGTCCCTCCAGCCGCCGCCCTACGAGTTTCTCAAGCTCATCGAGGTCGCTGCGCTGGTCGTCGGGCGGCATCTCGAAGGGCAGATCGAGGCATGAGACGAAGACGCCGCATCCGCTATTCTGCACCCGGTGCGCCTCTTCGCGTCGCTCTACGAGAAGTGGCCCGCCGACCCGACGCAACCCCGCTCGCGCGCCGTCATCTGGAACGTCACGCGCAACAGAAAGGCCGATCCGGCGATCGAGAAGTCGGTCAAGGCGATGAAAGCCGATGCGGGCCGAATGCTCTTCAGCATCGATTGCAGCGCGCTGCGCTGTGCCGTGATCGACAGCGGGATCGACACGCTGCACCCCGCCTTCCAAAACCGCGAGCCCAGGTCCGGCGAGCCTCGGTCGCGCGTCATTGGAACCTACGATTTCGGCGATCTGCGCTATGCCCTCGACCCGCGCTTTCTGGAAAAGCTGCGCGACCTCGTGCGCACCGGAACGCAGCCGCCGAGCGAGACCTCCCCGAAACGCGAGGATCGCGCCCTTGCGCGCACCCATCGCCGCTTTTCGGGCTACGATGCGCCGGGGACGGCGCAGATCCGCGAGGACCGTCTCGCGGACTACCTCCAGCTTGTGATTGACCGCGCCAATGCCGGGCTCGAGATCGACTGGGCCGTGGTCGAACCGCTCATCCACGAGCCCCTGACGGACACCGTCGCTCCGCCTCCGCCGCGCCTCCCCCACGGGACGCAGGTCGCCGGGGTGCTGGCCGCCGATCACCCGCAAGCGGATGGCTCGCGGCTGGCGGGCGTTTGCCCGGATCTGCGCCTCTACGATCTCCGCGTCGTATCCGAAACGGAGGACAACGCGACAACCGTCGCGGCACATGATTTCGAGGTCATCGCGGCGCTGAAGTTTCTCGGGCACCTGAACGGGCGGGCCGACGAGCCCGCTGTGCACGCGGCCAACGTATCGGTCTCGATCCCGCATGACGTGTCCCGCTTTGCCTGCGGGCGCACACCCATCTGCGAGGAATGCGAGCGCCTCGTATCCTCCGGCGTCGCGGTCGTCGCTGCGGCGGGCAACTCCGGCTACAATGACGACGAGGATGTGGATGCCCGGTTCTACCGCTCCGGTTCGATCACGGATCCGGGGAATGCCGAGCTGGTGCTGACCGTTGGCTCGACGCATCGCGAGATGCCCCACCAGTATGGCGTCAGTTACTTTTCGTCTCGCGGACCGACCGGCGATGGCCGGCGCAAGCCGGATCTCGTCGCTCCGGGGGAAAAGTTGAGCGTTCCGGCGCCGGGCGGGCGCCTCGATATCGTGGACGGAACGAGCTTCGCCGCGCCGCATGTCACGGGGGCCGCGCTCCTGATGATGGCCCGGCATACCGAGCTGATCGGGCGCCCCCAGCGCATCAAGGAAGTCCTGTGCAGCTCCGCCACGGATCTCGGCCGGGAGCCCTATTCGCAAGGCGCCGGCATGCTCGATGTGCTGCGGGCGCTGCAATCCATTTGAGAGGAGAATTGAACAATGGCCAAGTTTACAATGGTCGCCGACGGGTTCGTGCCCAAGAAGGTGAAGGTCGCGCAGGGGCTGAAGACAGGCTATGCGCCGAAGTCAAAGCGCACCCGGTCCGGCCTGCTCTCGGTGATCGGCGACGACGAGCGCAGCCGGTTCACCGACACGCATCTTGCCCCCTGGCGCATGATCTGCTCGCTGCGCATTCACGCGGCCTCCGGCGCGGTCATGATCGGAACGGGCTGGCTGATCGGCCCGAGGACGGTGCTGACGGCTGGCCACTGCATCGCGACCCGCGAGCACGGTGCCCATGCCCGGATCGAGGTGATGGCCGGGCGCAACGGAGACGTCTTTCCGTTCGATACGAGGGTCGTCGACCATGGCCGCATGGAGGTGCATCCACGCTGGGCCAACGGCTTCGATCCGGATCGCGATGTCGGCGTGCTGCATCTTCCCGATGAGCTTGGGCGCGAGACGGGATGGTTCGCCACGGCCACCCCGACAGACGGGGAGCTCGCAGGACTCTTGGTGAACGTCGCGGGCTACCCGGGCTCGATCGAGGTCGGGGGCAGGCGCACGCGCGTCAACGGGCGCGAGCTGTGGTGGCACGCGGACGCCATCGCGCGGTCCGACGCCGAGCGCATCTTCTACGCCACCGATACGAGCGGCGGGCAGAGCGGCGGCCCGGTCTGGACAGCGACCGATCAGGGCGGCGCTCCGATCGGGATTGCCGTTCATGCCTATGGCGCGACGCAGCTGCGTCTGCCGGGCGGGCTCGCCCCCGCCATGGCCAACTCCGCGCCCCGGATCGACGCGGATCTCGCGGACCGCATCACCGACTGGATCGCGCAGAGCCATGCCATGGCCGAGATGGCAGCTCCACCCGCGCCTCCGCACGGCACTTTCGGGTCGGGCATAGCCTCGGGCGCCGGGGCAGGAAACGGCTCCGGTGGCAGGCAAGGCGGAGGAGGCGCCGGTGGAGGGAGCGGCGGCGGTGGCCATCCGCCAACGGGCGGCGGTGGCAACTCGGACGGCGGAGGCGGTCGCAGTGGCGGCGGCAGCGGCGGCGGCGATGGCGGCGGCGGCCCGATCGACATCACCGAGCTGATGCGCCGCGTCTCGGATCCCGACGTCCCCTGGTCCGAGGTGGCGCCCTATCTCGCAGAAGACGAGACCTTTTCGCAGCCCTTCTCCCCGCGCTATCGCCTGTCGCCCGGTCCGGGCCAGCCGGTGCCGGAATCGGCGGCCGCACTCGATTGGCTCAATGCCGCCATTCGCGCCCGGCGACGGCGCCAGTTCAACCGGGACACGCGGCGGCGCCCCGGGGACCGCCGGATTGTCACGGACGGCGATTCCTGGTTCCTCCACCCGCTCATCACCGAAACATGGGGCGTCCTGCGCCCCCGCTATCTCGCGCTGAGCCTCGATGGTGCGGGCGACCTGGTCGAGGATATCGCGCGGGAGCGGCACGCAATCGCCGCAGCCCGCGAGATCGGAGCGCTGGCCGTCGTCCTCAGTGGCGGCGGGAACGATGTTCTGGCCGGGGGCGCCCTCGAAGAGGTTCTGACCGTTGGCGATGGGCAGGACCCGCGGACCTACATTGATCTCGCCGCCTACCGCGCCAAGGTCGACGCGGTTGTCGACGATCTGGGCGGCTATGCCCGTGCGCTGCTGACCGGCAACGTCGGTCTGCACGTCTTCATGCACGGCTATGACCGGCCCCGCCCGATGCCCGGAGGCAAATGGCTGGAACGCCCGATGCGCGACCGGGTGCCCCCCGCGCTTCAGGCGGGCGTTGTCGGCCACATGATCGACGTTTTCAACGACGCGGTGGCAGAGCTTGCCGCCGATCTTGGCAGCCGCGCGCACTACGTCAACATGCGCGGTGCCGCGCCGCATCCCTGGTACGATGAGATCCACCCGAGCGACGCTGGCTTCGTCGAAGTCGGTAACCGGATGGATGCCGCAATCCGTGCCGCCCTTGGCGAAGCGGCCCCGGAGTTCGCAGGCAGCGCGCTGCCGCCCCTCGCCCCGCACCTGATGCGCAACGTCGAGGACGCGGACGAGGCCGTCGCCCGCCGGCGCTATATCGCCCGGATGACGGAGGCGGGCCATCCCGTGCTTTCGGTGCGTCCACTGGGCATGCAGGGGCCGCAGCCCGAGAGCGTCGCGCGCGTGCCGGGCAGGGAGCGCGTCGTCCTGCCCGCTGGTACCATGGCGGCGACAGAGGGGCTGGACTTCGGCGACGATGTCGCTCTCGAAGTCGTTCTGGGCGCGCCGGATTTCCTTGCCGCCCGGTTCCTGCGCGATGGCGCGGCGCGGGCCTCTGCCGTCTGCCGCGTGCGCCTGCCCGGCGGTTTCGGCTCCGGCTCGTTGCTAAGGGGCGACGTGATCCTGACCAACCACCACGTCCTGCCCGATGCAGCCACGGCGGCGCAGGCGATTGCGGAGTTCGACTTCGAGGAAGGCGGCACGCCGATCCCGGTGCGCCTCGAACCCGAGAGGCTCTTTATCGCAAGCGAGGGGCACGACTTCGCGCTGGTCGCCTGTGACGCGTCGGCGCTCGCCGGGGTAACCCCGATCGATCTTCCGCTCGAGCCATCGGGGATCGTCGAGGGCGCGCCGGTCAACATCATCCAGCACCCCGCCGGACGCCAGAAAGAGGTCGCGCTGCGCAACAACGACGTGCTCTCTGTCCTCTCCGGCACCATGCGCTATCGCACGGATACGGAGGGTGGCTCCTCCGGCTCGCCGGTGTTCGACGATTCCTGGCGGCTCGTGGCGCTGCACCGTGCCGGTCTGGCGGGCGCCTTCAACCAGGCGGTGCGGATCGAGGCGATTGCCGGGTTCCTCGAGGCGCGCCTCGCCAACGGCGACATCGCGAACGCCACGCTCCTGCGCCAGGTCCTGCAGGGAACGGCGCCGGAGCTTGGGTTCTTCGGGCGGGCCGGGGCTTTCGACACGCTCACGCCCGAAGTCGAGCTCCCGAGTTTCACGGGAGACGGCGTTTTCGCGGATGTCGGGTTCTGGAACATCCAGGATTTCTTTGGCGACCCCTCGGAGGCGCGCATACGCCGCGTGGCCGAGCTGCTGACCGACATGAACATGGATGGGATGGGCCTGATGGAAGTGTCCGAGGCGCCTGTTCGGGCTCTGGCGGCGCGGATGAACGCGATGGGCGGCAATGTCGGCGTGCTGGCGTTCGACACCGCCGGGACGCGGGACCACGCGTTGCTCTTTGACCGCGACACCACCACCGTGCGCCTGATGCGGGAGGTGCTGGATCGCCATGCCGGTTTGATCGGAGAGCGCATCCAGGGCCGGCTTGTCTTCCCGCGTGAACCGCTCATCGCGGAGGTGCATGTCGGAGACGCCCGCTTCGTGATGATCGTGGTGCATCTGAAATCCAAGGCCGGCAGCAACAAGCCCTTGTCAGAACGCCGCCGCCGCCGCGCCGCCGAGATCCTGACGATGATCGTCGACGATATCCGCACGGATACGGGCCTGCCCGTGGTCATTGGCGGCGATTTCAACGAGGCGCTCGATACCGATGTGCTGTCGAGCCTCACGGATGCGCCCGGCCACATGACCCTCACCGCGGATGACCACGAGGATGGGGCCATCACGCTGCTCAACCCACGGTTCGCCTCGCTGATCGACCACGTGATCGTGGCCGGTGACCTGCAGCTTGGCGACATCGAGGATGACGACCTCGCCATCGTGCGGTTCGACCGCTCGATCTCGGATTTCGTCGACACGCTCTCGGATCATACACCGCTGGTGATGCGCGTCGTGATGCGGGACGAGGCGGTGCCCCGCCAAGTGCCGGGCGATGGCGCAGGCGGATCCGCTGGCGGCGGCGGCGAAGCGCCCGACGCGATCGACATTCCGCAGGGCGCGAGCGCAGTCCGGGTCAGCTTCGACTAGCGATGAGGGGCCGCGCGCGGGCGCGGCTCATGCCGCCCACAGGGCATCCCACCCGCCGAGTGTCGGGGGAATGCGCCACACAGGGAGAGATGACATGGCCGGAACCAGAAAAGACATCGCCACGCTCGGCGGGGATTGGCCGGATGAGCTTTTATGGTACGCGCGCGCCGTCGCAGAGCTGCGCACGCGGCCTCTGACAGACCGCACAAGCTGGGCCTATCTTGCCGCGCTGCATGGGTTGAACGGGGAGGGCTGGATCGATCAGGGGATCCTTCCCCAGAACACCCCGGCCCCGCCTCCCAACGAAATGCAGCTGATGTTCAACCAGTGCCAGCATGCCGGGTGGTTCTTCCTGCCGTGGCATCGCGGCTATCTTGCGGCGTTCGAGGCGATCCTCGGCGGCTGGATCGCCCAGCAGGGCGGGCCGCAGGATTGGGCCTTGCCCTACTGGAACTATCTCTCCGATGCCCCGGGCGCGCGGGATCTTCCTCCCGCATTCCGCGATGCGACCCTGCCCGACGGAACGCCGAACGCGCTGGCCCGGGCCGTCCGTGGGCCAGCCACCACGCTTGGCCCGCTGCCCTGGACGGATTCCCGGGATATCACCTTGGCATCCCAGACCGCCGAGGCCTTTTACACATCGGATCCGGGGGGGCTCGGGTATGGCGGTCCGATCAGCGGCTTTGCCTCGCAGGGGAACGCCTTTGGCGCGGTGGAGAATGATCCCCACAACCTTGTCCACGTGATGATCGGCGGCGGGACAGCGCAGGGTCAGCAGGCAGGCTGGATGCTCGATCCCGACTTTGCCGCCCTCGATCCGGTGTTCTGGGTGCATCACTGCAATATCGACAGGCTCTGGGCGGCCTGGATGACCGACCCGACACATGTGCAGGAAGTCTCTGCCGCCTGGGGCAATGGCCCGTTTCCCCGCCGCTTTGCTATGCCCTCCGCCGATGGCTCCGGGATCGAGACATTCGCGCCCGAAGAAACGTTGCCCAACGGGGCGCTGGCGCCCGATTATGACGATCTCACAGCGGGCACGGGCATCCTGCCCGCCCCCGAGATCGCTGCCGCCGCCCCGCCTGCCCGCCCTCCTGCGCCGCTGCTGATCGGTGCAAACGATGCGCCGCTCACCGTGGACGCCGAAGCCCGGACAACCCAGCTCGCCCTGCGGCGCGCGCCCGTCCCCGAGCTTGCGTCCGCCGTGCCCGCGCGCGTGTTCCTCAGTGTCGAAGGGGTACGCGGCCAAGCCCCGAGCGGCGTGCTGCGCGTCTCGGTCTCCGCGCCGGGCGGCGAGGAAGCGTTTCGCACCGCCATCGCCTTCTTCGGCCTCGGCAAGGCCTCCCGGACAGACGGCAGCCATGCGGGCAACGGTCTTGCCGCGACGGTCGATGTCTCGGCCGAGCTGGGCGCCCTCCTGGCCGAGGGCGGCGCGGCGCTCGATGCGCTCGACCTGGCCCTGGTGAGGCCAACCGATGGAGAGCCGCCGATCACGGTGGATCGTATCAGCCTGCACACCCAGCCGGGCGCCTGAGATGCGCAGCGCGCGCGCCGCGTGGGCCCAGCTGCGGACCGGTCCGCTGCCCGTGCTGCTGATCCTCAGCCTCCTTGGCTTCATCGCGCTCGGGGTCATTCCCGGCGCCGCGGCCGCCGCCGTATGCGGGAGCCTGCGCCTCGCCGATCTGTGGTCCCTCGGTGGGCCGGCGCTCACGGGGGTGAGCCCTGCATCCGTAGCGCTCGACTGGGGGGTCATGGTCGTCGCGATGATGAGCGTCGTGATCACGCCGCAGGTGGCCCATGTCCTGCGCCTGAGCCCTCCGCGTGCCCGGGGTGCCGCGGCGGCCTCCGTCTATCTCGGCTTCCTGTCCGTCTGGCTTCTGGCGGGGGCGCTCCTGCTGCCGCTCGGGATGCTCCATGTCCAGACAGCGCCCGGTGGCCTTGCGCCGCTTCTGGCGGTCGGGTTCGCGCTTGTCTGGAGCGCCTCTCCTCCGGCACAGGCCGCGCGCAACCGGTGTCACCGGCTTGGCCGGGTCGGCGGGTTCGGGCCACGCGCGAGGTGGGACAACGCGCGGATCGGCATCCGCACCGGCCTCTGGTGCGTTGCCGCATGCTGGCCGGTCATGCTCATCCCGCTCACGATCGGCGGGGCAGCGCATGTGCCCGCGATGGCCATTGCCGCGCTCTATCTCCTGCTGGAGCGGATCGGGCCCCCGGCCCCTGTCCGCTGGAGCCTTCCCCCCGTGATCTCGCTCGTCCGGCAGGCCCTCCTGCCCGTTGCAAGAGTCCGCCGCACCAGCCGCGCCATCTGAAAAGCCGCAATGCCGTGCTCCCACGGCGCGCGCATTGCCCAACCCCGGCCACCGCACAGCCCGCTTCATCTTCTGTTCCCACCGCCTCACCGCGCCTGGATCTGCGGGGGGCAGTCCGCGAATGTCTTCCTGCGTTAACCGAGGCTTACGAGGTCGCGCGTAAGGTCCATGCCACCGCCCCCGATCCGGAGCCGACTGGCATGCCGCTCTACCTGTTTTCCGGCTATGCGCCGAGCGATTTTCAGACCATCCAAGGCTCGACGCCGGGCAGCCAAGCGTCAAAAATGTTGCGCGTACCCGACGACACGACGCACGCCTTCGAGGTCAACGATGACGACGGGATGCTATCGGGATCCGGCGGGTCGGTCAGGACCGCGGGCGATACAAACCAGAAAGCCAGTGTCTACCAGGGCAATGCCGCCGCCGCCTCAGGCACAGTGTATGTACAAAGTGTTATGTCCTTCGAAGATCAGGCTGGCACGCCCCACAAGGCCTACCTTGTGGGGATCGAGGAGAGCGGCGAACGCTTTTATGTCTTCGAAGCGCCGCCACCGGCGGGTGGAACGGATCTCACGGTCATCTCGTCGTCCCCACCTCCGAGCGAGGGCGTCGCCTATTCCGCCCTTGCCGGCAACGACATCCGCGATTCGGACGCGCGGCCCGCCACGGATGCCTCGGGGAACGAGTACATTGCATCCGGCTCCGGGGATGACGCGCTCACCACGCGCGGCGGAAACGACACCGTCGACGCAGGGGAAGGGAACGATACCGTCACCGCCGGAGACGGCGACGACAGCATCGAAGGCGGGGCAGGCAACGATTCGCTCGACGGCGGCGCCGGGAACGACACGCTCTCGGGGGGAGCAGGCAATGACACGCTCCATGGCGACGCCGGCAACGACCAGATCGACGGCGGCGCGGGCAGCGACATCATCTATGGCGGCGAGGGCAACGACACCCTCGCTGGCAACGAGGGCACCGATTGTCTGCGCGGGGATGCCGGCAACGACGTCATCTTCGGCGGCGCCGGGGACGACGCCGCGACCGGAGGGGCAGGCAACGATACGCTCTACGGCAACGACGGGGCGGATGTTCTCTATGGCGGCGACGGCGACGACTTCCTGATCGGGGACGGTGGCAACGGCGAAACCGGGAACGATACGCTGATCGGTGAAGCCGGAGATGACACGCTGTTCGGTCAGGGCGGCGATGACGTCATGACCGGTGGAAGCGGCAACGACTTCTTCCTTGTCAGCGCGGGCAACGACACGATCACGGATTTCAACGGGGGCAATACCGGATCGATCGATGACCGCGACCTGATGAACAACGACTTCGTCAACTTGTCGACTTACTACGACAACCTCAGCCAGGTGCGCGCCGACCACGCCGATGACGGCGTCCTGAACCAGTCAAACACGTCTGACAGCCACGGAAACGCGGTCGATTACTCGGATAACACCCAGTTCGGGGCCTCTTCCCTGACAATGCAGGGCGCAACTTCGCAAAGCTTTACCTACGACACCACGGGGCTGGAGTGCTTTGCGTCGGACACCCTTATCGACACGCCGAAAGGTGCGGTGCGGGCAGGGGCGCTCCGTCCAGGGGATCTCGTGACGACGCTCGATCATGGGCCTCAGCCGCTCCTGTGGGTCGGGGTGCGCCGGCTGGAGGGGCATCACCTCAGGGGCAACGTCAGGCGCCGTCCTGTCCTTGTCCGGCAAGGGGTGCTGGGCGCCCGCCGCGATCTCTTCGTGTCGCGCCAGCACGGGCTGGTTGTCGGCGATAACCTCTCCCGCGCGATCCACCTCTGCCGGACGATGAAAGGGGTGCGTATCGCCCATGGCAAGCGGCACGTCACCTACGTGCATCTCCTGTTCGAGCGCCATCAGATCGTCATATCCGAGGGCGTGCCGAGCGAGAGCTTCTATCCCGGGCCGAGCGCGCTCCGGACAATGGCCCCCGAGGCGCGCCGCGCGGTGCTGCGGCTCTTGCCGGGTCTGGATCGCCCCGAGGCCACGACCGGTTTCGCGGTGGTGCGCGCGGTCTACGGCCCCACGGCGCGGCCCTTTGCGCCGCCCCGGCGGGCTGCCGCCGAGCGGCCCGCCCTCGACATCGCCTCCTAGGGCTCCCCGCCACCTTTCCCCGCCGGATCCACCCATCTCCGCTCTTGGTCGGTCTCAGCCAGACCCGCGCAACTGGGCGCGATCGCGCATGGTGCTCATACGCCGGAGTGAAGGCACCGTGGCCCGGAAATCCCTGTAGGACCATGCCCGTGCCATCCTCCCATCATGGCGGAGCGTAGCGCTCCGCCGAATGCGCAAGAGTAGGCCCCGGCGGCGCGCTTGAGCGGCGCACGAGATCCATGGGCGCACGTGCTGGATGCGGGTGGTTCGCGTTGTGCGTCCGCGATGCGGTGCGGGGTCGTGGCACAGAGCGCGCGGCAGGGCCCTGCTCGGGCAAGGCCGCAAGCGGGGCAGACCCCTTATGCCCGCAGGCGGTCGCAGATCGAAACGCGGGGCAGCCTTGCCGGAATGCCGCGCCCACCCCGTCGCGACCATTGACGCAGCAAGTGCCGGTGATACCACCCCGAAGGCGTGCAAGGGCATGCTGTCCTTCGGGGACGCCCTGTTCGGGCGCGTGCGCGACCGGACCACGATCTGCCAGGGGAACGAAACGGTGCTCTTGAACGCGATCCATCCCAGCCAGCGCAAGCATCCCCTGCGGGACGCTTGCACCCGTACGCGCCCGGTTTTCCGGCGCGCGCCCCTGACCGGGGAAGACCCGGCGTGATTACTTTCACCGGCGCGCGGGTCTTTCTTCGCAATGAGATCGTCGAGACGACGCTGACCATCGACGAGGGCCGCATCGCGGAGATCGGGGGCGCCGTCCGGGGCACCGAGGTCGCCGCCCCGGGGCGCCTGCTGGCTCCGGCGTTGATCGACGTGCATGGCGATGCGTTCGAACGCCAGCTCATGCCGCGCACCGGCGTGTTCTTCCCGGTCGAGCAAGCCGTGCTGGAAACGGACAGGCAGCTTGCGGCCAACGGGATCGCGACCGCCTACCATTCCATCACGCTGAGCTTCGAACCCGGTCTGCGGAGTGTCGCGACCGCGCGCCGGATCATGGAGTCGATCCGCAGCCTCGCCCCGCGCCTTACCGTCGAGAACAGGGTCCAGCTGCGGTGGGAGACGTTCGCCCACGAGGCGCTCGACACGCTCGATTGGGCGTTCGAGGCGCCGCTCAAGCCGTCGCTCGCCTTCAACGACCACCTGTCGATGGGCCTGCGCAGCTTCGACACACCGATCCAGGAGCGTCTGTGGGAGCACAACCCGGCCTACGCAGTGGTCGATCTGGAAGACCCGGAGCTGCCGCACCGGCGCTGGGCCAAAGTCGCGGCGCGCACCGGAATGGATCTGCCGGAGTTCATGGCGATGATCCGCGAGGTCTGGGCGCGCCGGCCCGACGTCGTGCCGACGATGAAGGCCCTCGCAGCGAAGGCACGCGCGCGCGGCATCCCGATGCTCAGCCACGACGATACGCAGGCTGAAACGCGGGCGTTCTATCGCGGGCTGGGCGCAACGACCACGGAGTTTCCGATGACGATGCCCCCGACGCAGGACGCGCGGGACAACGGCGACCTGATCGTCTTTGGCTCCCCCAACGTTGTGCGCGGCGGCAGTCACATCGGCTCACTCGGGGCGGCGGATATGGTGGAGGCGGGGCTCTGCGATCTTCTGGCGTCCGATTATTACTACCCTGCGATGCTCGCCGCCATCGCCCGGCTCGACCGCGAGAAGCGCGCCGGGCGTCTTGCGCTCTGGTCGCTCGTCTCGTCTGGCCCGGCCCGGGCGATGGGGCTGACGGATCGCGGCGAGATTGCCCCCGGCAAACGCGCCGATCTCGTGCTGGTCGACTGGCCGCCGGGCGGAATACCGGCAATCCAGGGGACGTGGGTCGCGGGCCGGCCCGCCTATCGCGCTGTTCCAGCGGGGTAAAACCAACGGGCCCGCGCGACGTGCGGTCAGACGCCCCATACCGGAGCCGGGACCAGTCTCGTCACGCGCCGCTGCGCTATTGCGCGACTGCGGCGTTGAGAACTGGGGCGCAGGGCGCTTCCAGCTCGGCTCGGGAGACACTTTGCATTGCCGACGGGTCGCTCCAGAGAAGATGCCGCGGCTCGGCCTCCACGAACGGGAGCGTTTCGCCCGACAGTGCCGACAGGATCGCGCGATAGACGTTCACCGTCGAAAAACCGGGCGCTTCGTAGGCCGCTAGCGCCTCTGTCACGCCCGGCACGTCGCTGTAGACCGCCACGAAGGTGCGCAACCGCTCGCCCATGCAGGTCAACGCGGGGCTCTCCTGATCGAGATAGGCGCCGGGGCCATGATCGCCGTGGATCACCACGATCCTGGGGCCTTCGGGCAGCGCATCGAGCTGCCGGAGCAAGGCGCCTTCGATAAAGAGCGCCTTTTCGCGGTATCCGACCTTGTAGGCATCGCGGCGTTCCGCGCTTCCGGCGATCAGGTGGCTACCGTCGAAGTAGCTGTAGGACTCCGACTCGCGAGGGCTTCCGTCGGCCGCCAGTGTGAAGGGCGGGTGCGGCGCAATGAGGTGCTGGTAGTAGAAGAAGGGCTGCGGCAGCTCCGCCAGTGTCCCCGGTGCAAGAGCTTCAAGCAGCATGTCGTTGTGGATCGCGCCGAAGTAGTTCCCGGCCCCACGCAGAAGATACGTGTCAAGCGGGGAGAGCGCCAAGCCATCACCGGTCACGCGCTGAGCGCCGCCAAAGTCGACGAAGGCATAGCCGCTTTCGGCCCGCGCAAAAGTGTAGCCCGCCGCCTCGAGGGTCGCCGGAACGGGCCCGTGCCGGATCGTGTGGGCGAGATCCCCGCGCAACCGGATCGGCGCGCGCCCGTCTGCGCCCATGTCGACGGGCGCGCCGGAAAGCACCGACGCCATCGAAGGCAACGTCTGGCTGTAGGGTGTCACAGCGTCTTCGATCACCACGAAGCCGCGTTCCTGCAGCGCACCGAAGAACGGTCCGGTGTCGTGCTGGTAGATGTCGGCGAGTGTCTCGGAGGCACCGTAGCCGTCGAGGACGATATGCACGATCGAGGGCGTTTCGCGCAGTGTGAGGTCCCCCAGGTCCGGAAACTCGGGAGCAACATCCACCACCGCGCGCTCCGCTGTCTGGAACTGTACGGCAGGGCTCACGGCGCCGTAGAACAGCACCGCACCGGCCACCATCAGAACAAGCGATGCGTTCTCGTAGGCCCGCGATCGGTCGACAATGGCAGCCAGCAGCGCCACGCTCCCGATCACAAGGGGGATGAAGGGATGCACCTGCGTCAGCAGCACCCCCAGCGCCAGGATCGCGGCCGCGACGCTCGCCTTGGCGGGCGTGTAGCCCAGCCGCTGGAGCCCCAGCGCCGCGAGCGCCACCACAAGCACCGCCACAAACGCGGCGCGGTGTGCGTCCCACAGCGCGTAGGAGCCCCCGAAGAAGGCCCACGCCTTGTAGGGCGCCACGGCCACGAGGAGCATTGCGCCGTAGGGCAGGGCCCGCATCAGGCGTATCATCGCGCGCGTCTCTCGAACTCGTAGATCACCCGTCCGCTGGCGCTTACGGGCGTTGCGCTGACAATGGTCGCACACCGCGACAGCGCCGCCTTGAACGCCTCTTCGGTGTAGTCGTCGAAGATATCCTCGCGCAGGCGCAGCATGGCTTGCACCGTTGGGTCGGATTTCGGGACGTACTCGATCAGGCCGCGCGGTGCGCGGGCCACGATCCACGCCACAAGCTGGTCGAGCGGCGTGTTCTTGGCGATGGCGAGGTGGTGGATGAAGGCCAGTGCCGACACGCCGTCCGCCTGTGCGCGGCTGTCAAAGCCGTCGCGCTCCGCCTGCGCCCAGCCCTGGCCGGGGCTCGGATTCGCGGCGTCGAGGAAGAGCGGCAGGAGCGGCAGATCCTTGTCAACCGCGCGCTGATACGCCTTGTCGAGCGCGTCGGTATCGAAATCGAAGCCCACGGCGCTCTGCGCCCCGCCCTCAAGCGCGGCCTCGGCGAAATATCCGCTGTTGCACCCCAGATCGATCATCAGTCCGGGCCGATGCCGCGCCGCGAAGTCCGCCACGACAGCCCGCTTTTGTGCTGCTTCGTCGTCGGAATAGGTGTTTGCGTCGGCATAATCGGCCCAGACGGAGGGGTCGGTGTCCTTCGGGCGCATCCCGGCAATCCAGCTGCGGAGCTGGCGCAGGAGCCCTTCGTAGCCGCGCTTCGGCAGGCCCTTCCCGGCGCTCGGCCCGGAGGCGGCCTGCAATGCGTCGCGCTGCGTGCCCTTCTGGTAGCGCGCGGGCAGGAAGACATGCGCCGCCATGCGCAGCGACAGCCGCTTTCGCAGCGGCAAGAGCCGGGCGATCTGGTCGGTGCCGATGCCCTCCAGCGCACCGCGATACCAGGCGTTGTGGGTGATCCCCAGTTCGGAGCGCAGCAGGAGCGGGTTCAGGAATTGCTCGCAGAACTGGCCATGCGCGGCCCAGAACTCGCCCTCGGTGTAGGGGCGGAAGGACAGATGATCGATGAAGACCGGCCGATGCCCGTCGAACTGGACGTTGTAGGCGGTCGCGTCGCTGAGCGTCAGCCCGGCCTCCAGCGCGTCGAGCGCGATGTCGAGGTGCAGGAGTGCCGCCGCCCGAAGCTGCCGGAACGACCATTCGTAGGGGTACGAGATCAGCGGCAACCGGGGATGCTCGAGCACGTAATGCGCCGTGGGAAAGAGCGTCGCCAGCTCGGGATCGGACAGCACCGAAAACGGCACCAGCCGTCCGTCGTCGACCAGCCGATCCAGAAAGCCGGTCTCGCGCACGGCGGCAAAAGCCGTGGCACCCGCCGCCGTCACGGTCCGCAGGATGCGGCCCTCATGCTCGTAGACCCGCCCCGCGGGATCGCGGAACGAGCCGGCAACCGCCCAGTCGAGGCTCATTGCTCGGGTCCGGCCGGCGTCTCTGCGGGTTCGCGGCCCAGAAGCCGGTTGAAGAACGCGCGTACCTTGGCGATGTAGACGCCCGCGAGCGTCGCCGCCGCTGCGATCCCACCAATGAGGGATTGCACGATCAGCGTCCCCGTGGCCGGGTCGATATAGGCGTGCGCCGGCATGGTGCTGGCCAGGCTGGCAATCAGGGCAAGGTTTGCGAGTGCGATCTTTTGCATGATGTTTCCCCTTCACATCCGGTCCCGACCGCTTTCACGCCTGAAGATGGCGAGATTGAGCCACAAAGAGGGATTTGTCAGGCGACAGGGGACAATGCCGTTCAATTCCGAGCGCTGAGCGCGAAAGCAGTGCCAATGCCACCACCGAGGCGATGGCATTCTGCTCTCCGTTCCGTGGCCCTGTTGGCTCCGGGGGTCCCGATAGCGCTGCCGGGGCTCAAACCATCGCGACGTCCGTGAACGCGAAGTTCGCCTCGCTCAATCCCGCCAGCTGCACATCCTCGAAGGTCACCGAGCCGCCGTCCGAGAACGAGAGTTGCGCGTTGCCATCCGCCGCGCTGGCCAGTGCCAGCGTGTCGTAGGTCAGGTCGAAGCCAACGAGCGACACGACATCCTCGGCGACATCGAAGTCCGTGATCGCGTCGGCCCCGTCCCCTTCGGCGACCACGAACAGGTCTGCACCCCGGCCCCCCGTAAGGACATCATCGCCCGCGCCGCCGATCAGGATGTCGTCACCCCGCTGTGCGACGAGGGTGTTCGCCGCATCCGAGCCGCGCAGGATATCATCGCCGTCTCCGGAAACCGCATTCTCGATCGCACTGCCCGCCGAGAGCGTCACAAAGGTTTGCCCGCCCACCGTGCTGCTTGCCCCGGCAGCAAGGCTGACATCCAGATCGCCCGTCATCGCGGCCATGTTCAGCCAATCCGCCCCACCGTCCGTATCGTCGAGCAGCACGCGGGCGGGATCGTCCGCAGGCGCGGTCGGGGTACCCCCGGCACCGTCCGGAACGGACGCCGCGAAGACCTCATCGGTGTAGTGGTAGGTGTCATCGCCAGCATTGGCCGAAGCGATCTCGGCGCCGTACCACGTTATCTCGAAGGCTTCGAGCACCGCGCCGCCCGTATCCGGGTCGATGATCTCCAGCGTCCAGAGGCCGTCGCCCGACGCCGTCTCGCCGAGGAACGCTTCGGCCCCGAACGACCAGTCGAGCGGGCCCACGGGCGCCTCGCCGTCGCCGAGCACCTGCACCCGCGTGCCCGATGCCGAGGTCAGGAATACGTCGACGGAGGAATCCGACAGGGTCAGCGACACGTAGACATGCTCGACCCCCATCGCGACCGCACTCAGATCAAACGTCAGCGGCAGCGAGGCACCCACCGCCTGCGGCCCGGCGGAGGCCACCAAGTAGCTCATCTCGTTGGCGCTCGTCTGCGCGACGTCGAAGAGACTCCACGCCTCGGCCATCCGGACGGCGGCGTTGACGTTGACGATGCCGAAGCCGTAATCGGGCGAGAAGTGCATCCCGCCGCCGTTCCAGTTCTCCGCGCCGTTCTCGACCCAATCGAAGTCCGTGCTGCCGAAGAGATCGTCGAAGATGCCGCCAATGATGCTGCCGCTCGTCGGGTCCTCGGGGTCGCTGAAGGTGGCGGAGAGGGCGAGGATGTTCTGCACATCGCGCCAGCCGAGCCCCGGCGCGGCTTCCAGCATCAGCGCCGTGACGGCCGATACGATCGGCGCCGAGGCCGACGTGCCGCCAAAGCCCGTCAGGCTGCCGGTGCCGGTGTAGTCGCCCTCGGCGTAGCCCGCCGAGCCCATGAGGTCGGTCGTCAGTACGCCGCGGTCGAGGAACAGCTCCCCGCTCGACGGCGCCGTCACCAGCACGTTCGCGCCGTGGTTGGAATAGGACGCCGCCGCCCCGCTCTCGCTCACGGCAGCCACGGTGATCGAATGGCGCGACGCGTCGATCAGGTCGCCCGAAGAGTTCGCCGTCGCGTTTCCGGCGGACTTGACGAGGATCGTCCCCAGCCCGTCGCGCCCTGTCGTTGAGGCATGGTCGAAGGCGATGAGCGTCTTGCCGAAGAGGTCGGCGGGCGCGGGATCGTCCGGCTCGAAGCCGGGCGAGGCGCCCCAGCTGTTATTGACCACATCGAACGCGGCCATCTGCATGACGGCCTCGAAGTAATCCGTCAGGTCCGGCGAATTCGCGCCCGCCACCCCGTCGATGATGTTGACCCCGGTGATGCTGGCGTTGAACGCACCGCCGACGATCCCCGTCCCGTCCGCCTCTGCGGCGATGATCCCGGCCACGGCCGTTCCGTGCGCGGCGGTACCGGTCGAGGGGTCGAGCACGTTGCCCGCCACGGTCACGTGCATGCTGGCGTCGTAGTTGCCGTCGAGGTCCGGGTGGCTCCACTGCACCCCGTCGTCATAGATCGCGACGGACACGCCCGCGCCGGTGTAATCCACCCAGATCTCTTCGATCGTGCCGATGGCCTGCAGGTGCCATTGCTCGGCGTAGCGGTCATCGGTGGGGGTGAAGCGAGGCGGGGCGGACGCGAGCAGAATGTCGGTCACGCCCCAGTTCCACGACGGATCGCCGATATAGCGGAATTCGATCTCGTTTGTGCCCGGCACCTGCGCGGCGGCGGCAATGTAGAAGTCGTGTTCCGAGAACGCATCGTTCGATCCGCCCGGCAGGATGCCGTAGGAAACGCCGTTGACGAACACCTCGATCTCGTCCGCCGCGTCCATGTCCCACGCGCGGAAGCTCAGGAGCAGATCCTCGCCTGTACTCTCGAAGATGGCCGTTGGGCCTTCGGTGTCGGACAGGCCGTTCAGCCCGCGCCCGAAGGTGGCATCCGCCGTCTCGCCGATCACCAGTTCCAGATCGGGGATGTCGGGGGGCGGTGGCGGGGGTGGGGGGGCGACGTCGAGCAGGATGTCCGTCACGCCCCAGTTCCAGTTGGACGCACCGATGTAGCGGAATTCGATCTCGTTGGTGCCGCTGAGCTGTTCGCCCGCCGGGATCAGGATCTCGACGTCGTTGAACCCGTTGTTGGAGCCTTTCGCGACCACGCCGTAGGACGCCCCGTTGACGAAGATCTCCACTTCGTTCGCCGCGTCCATGTCCCATGCGCGGAAGGTGAGCAGCAGGTCCTCACCGGTGCCCTCGAACGTCGCGGTGCGGCCCTCGGTGTCCGTGAGGCCGTTGAGGCCCTTGCCGAACGTCACGTCCGACATCTCACCCAGCACCAGCGCAAGGACACCGCCCGTTGGCTCAGGGTCCGGAGCGACGTCGAGCAGGATGTCCGTCACGCCCCAGTTCCAGTTGGACGCACCGATGTAGCGGAATTCGATCTCGTTCGTGCCGGAGAGCTGTTCGCCCGCCTGGATCAGGATCTCGACGTCGTTGAACCCGTTGTTGGAGCCCTTCGCGACCACGCCGTAGGACGCGCCGTTGACGAAGATCTCCACTTCGTTCGCCGCGTCCATGTCCCATGCGCGGAAGGTGAGCAGCAGGTCCTCGCCAGAGCCCTCGAACGTCGCGGTGCGGCCCTCGGTGTCCGTGAGGCCGTTGAGGCCCTTGCCGAACGTCACGTCGGCGGGCGCACCCAAAGCTAACGCGAAATCGCCTGAGGTCGGCTCGGGTGGTGGGGGGGCGACGTCGAGCAGGATGTCCGTCACGCCCCAGTTCCACCCTGCATCGCCGATATAGCGGAACTCGATCTCATTCGTACCGGAGAGCTGCTCGCCCGCCGGGATCAGCACTTCGTGCGTGTTGAACCCGTTGTTGGAGCCCTTCGCGACCACGCCGTAGGACGCGCCATTGACGAAGATCTCCACTTCGTTGGCGGCGTCCATGTCCCAGGCTTCGAAGGTCAGGAGCAGGTCCTCGCCCGTGCCCTCGAACGTCGCGGTGCGACCCTCGGTGTCCGTGAGGCCGTTGAGGCCCTTGCCGAACGTCACGTCCGCCGCTTCCCCGAGAACGAGGGCGAAATCCCCCGTGGTCGGGTCCTGCGGGGGCGCGACGTCGAGCAGGATGTCGGTCACGCCCCAGTTCCAGCTCGGATCGCCGATATAGCGGAATTCGATCTCGTTCGTGCCCGAGAGCTGGTTTGCGCCGGGGATCAGGAACTCGACATCGTTGAAGCCGTTGTTCACGCCCTTGGCCACGACCCCGTAGGACACGCCGTTGACGAACACCTCCACCTCGTTGGCGGCGTCCATGTCCCATGCGCGGAAGGTCAGGAGCAGGTCTTCGCCCGTGCTTTCGAAGGTAGCGGTAGGACCATCGGTGTCGGTCAGGCCGTTCAGACCCTTGCCGAAGGTCTCGGTGCTTGCCGCGCCAACGACAAGGATCAAATCCGGATTGGTCGTCATGGCTCTGAACTCTCCATCTCAATCGGGACCCACCCGTCCGCGGTGCAGCTCGAAACATCTCGGGCCCACGGCCAAATCCGGGCCACGGGCGCATTCCCTGCGGTCAAGCAGGCAGGTTGAGCCTTCAGCGAGTCAAATCGTGGCGGTGCAGGGCGCCGGACTGTCGCAGGGCGTGGGAAGGTCTCACCGGAACATGCCGCATTGTTCGGTGAGGCAGGCCATCGGCGGAGGATGTCGAATCGAGCGCTGTCGCGGCGGTTCGCAAGGCTGGCCCAGCGGGTCACCCGCGTTTCGCACGGTGTCGGACGGGGCCGTCGCCCTATGCGCCTAGGCGTGCTGCGACGCGGGCCGGTGGTAGGGCTCCATAGCCACGGCCCCTGCGGTATGCCGCGCCGCGACCAGCGCAAAGACGCCCCACAGCCCGACGCTCACACCGACCCCGAGCAGGATCTGCGGCGCCGGGATGCCGAGAAGCGATGTCCAGTGAAACACGACAAAGCTCTGCGCCCCTCCGAAGAGAAGGATCAGCCCCATCGCCGCGCGCGGGCTGAACTGCGCCGCAAGGCCCGGCAGCATCAGGAGCGGCAGCACCATGTAGTGGATCCAAGCAAACCCACCGAAGAGCGTCATCACGAGGTACAGCATTCCGCCCGCAAGCCACACCCGCTCGCGCACCGGCACCCGGCGCACCACCCAGAGCGAGATCCCGATGGCAGCGAGGGCGAGCACGGTTGTCGCCGTGGCGATCCAAGCGGGCTTCGGCAGCACCTGCGTGGCGGGAAGGCCGAACAGATCCACGCCGTCGAGCGCAGCCGCGGCCAGCCAGAGCACAGAGGACGCGCTCGCATTGATCCCGGCGAGAAAGACGACGCTGTCGAGTTCGGCCAAGGCAAAGAGGAACAGGCCATGGGCCTCGATCCCCGCAAGCGCGACGCTCAGCGCAAGGAGCAGCGCACCCGCGACAGCGAAGGCCCGCACCGCCACCCACATGCCGCAGACAGCGAACGCCAGCACCAGCAACCCGGGCGCAAGCTTGATGGCGGCGGCCACCGCCAGGAGCACGCCAGCCCAGTTTTGCCGCCCTCCCTGCGCCTGTTGCAGGGCAAGCAGGCACAGCGCGATGACGAGCGCCTGCGGTTGGCCGAGCGAGAAGGTGAAGAGCGTGGCGAGCGATGTCTCAAGCAGCGCCACCGTCAGCAGCGCCAGCAGGATCGGCGACAGCGCTCCCTTCGGGATCATCCGCAGGCATGCATAGGCCCCGACAACAAGCGCTGCCGCATGGAGCGCATGGAAAACGTTGAAGAAATCCTGTGGGCCGACACGCTCGGCGATTGGCGCCAGCAAAGCGGCCCAAAGCGGCGGATAGACATAGCGGTTGAGCGCCTCGCCCGGATGTCCGAGCGCTGCGATCTCGGCGTCCCAGTCCGGCGTGACCCCGTAGCCGATGATGTGATCGGGTCCGGCATAGGCGGTCGCCCATGCGCCTTCGGCCACGAACCGCGCCGCGAGGTAGATTGCCGAAAGGTCGTCTCCCCAGACGCCCCAATACCGGATCGTCGCGGCCACGCCCCACGCAACGAGGATCGCCAGCGCGGCGATGAATTGCGTGCGCTGTGTCGCGTCGTTTGCTTGCACGTCCTGCCCTCCTGGTCCGTGACGGTTCCGGCCGTGGCGCTACACTTGCCGCCCAATTCGGCCAGCGTTCGGTGGGAAAGCGGCAGGACAGGGGCAAATCGGCCCCCCGCTCGGCATGGCCCGTCGCGCCAATCTGTGATGGACGGCCACATGTCCGCCCTCCGGCATCGTCATGCGCGCCCCTCTGCGCTAGATTTCCACTCAGCGCGAAAGGCGCGGCACCCGACGCCTTTTGCACACTCTTTCGGGCCTACGAAACAGGAGCGATCTGCATGACCAAGGAAACCTACGGCTGCGCCTGCTGTACCGGCGGCTTTCACCGCATGTTCATGGAAAACAACGCATTTCGCTCGATGGCGGCAGAGGCCACGGCCAATCCGGGCTGGTCGTGCAACTGGGGGGTCGATTTCATGAGCCTTGGGCGGCGCGACTTCATGAAGGCGGGCGCGGCCTCTGCGAGCCTCGCCGCCCTGATGCCCGGTGGCGCTGCCGCGCAAGCTGCCGATCCGGTGACCACTGTCTTCATCGGTGGCACGATCCTGACGGTCGACGCCGCCTTTTCCGAGGCCGAAGCCATCGCCATCCGGGGCGAGCGTATTCTTGCCGTCGGATCTGAGGCCGACGTACGTGCCGCCGCCGGAGGCGCCGCAGAGATCGTCGACCTGCTGGGCAAGACGCTCCTGCCCGGCTTCATCGACTGCCACACCCACGTCGTGGCCGGGTCGATCGTCGACAGCATCATGGAATATGTCGGCATGGCCCGCTACACGACGGCACAGGAGGTCCTCGGGCATATCGCGGCCCGCGCCGCAGAAGCCCCCGCCGGGGAGTGGCTTGTCTTCCGCAACTTCGACCCCGCCGTGCAGGAAGGCCCTGCCGCGCTGAACTTTGCCGAACTCGATCCGATCTCCACCGAACACCCGATCTTCATCATGAACGCGTCCGGCCACATCGCCTACGCCAATTCGAAGGCCTTCGAGGTCTCGGACATTCCCGCAGATGTCGCCAACCCGCCGGGCGGTGAGTTCGTGCGCGACGCCGAAGGGCGCCTCACGGGGACGATCAAGAACAACGTCGCCTTCCTGCAGATCGCCTCGAACTACCCCGCAATGGCCACATCGGATCCGGTGGAGGGCCTGCTCACATTGCTCGACAAGTGGTCCGCCCTCGGCCTGACGACCGTCTCGGAGCTCAGCCTCGGCGCGCTCTCACAAACGCCTGCGGACACGCAGGTGATGGCCGCCGCCGCCCAGAGCGGCCGCATGTCCGCCCGCATCCGCGCCTACCCGTTCTACACGTTGGGTACCGAAGCGTGGGACGCCGCAGGCATTCGCCCCGGCTCGGGCACCGAACTCGCACGCGTCGCGGGCTACAAGCTCGTCGCCGACGGCTCCAACCAGGGCTACACCGGCCTGCAACGGGAGCCCTACCTCGGTACCGAGGACGACCGCGGCCTTGCCTACATGAGCCCCGAAGAGCTCACCTCCGTCGCGCTGGAACGAGCCGAAAAGGGCTGGCCGCTGGCGATCCACGGCAATGGAGACGCCGCCATCGACAGCATTCTCGATACCTGCGAGGCGCTGCGCGAGGCCGGGATCGACCTTGCCAATGTGCGCCCCCGGATCGAGCATTGCTCGATCCTGCACGACGAACAGATCGCGCGGATGAAAGACCTTGGCGTCTCGGCAAGCTTCCTCATCGGCCACGTCTACTACTGGGGTGTCGCGATGCGCGACGAGGTCTTCGGCGCGGAAAAAGCCCAGCTCCTCGACCGCTGCCGCAGCGTGCACGAGGCGGGGATCGGCTTTACCCTGCACTCCGATTTCATGGTGACGGATCCCAACCCGCTCCACATGATCGAGATGGCCGTTACCCGACGCACGTGGAAAGAGCCGGACTACGTCCTGGCACCGGAAGAACGGATCCCGGTGGAGGCCGCGATCCGCGCCGTGACATCCGAGGCGGCGTGGCAGCTTTTCTCCGATCACGAGGTCGGCAGCCTCGAGCCGGGCAAATTCGCCGATCTGGTGATCCTCGCGCAGGATCCGCGCGACGTCGCTCCGGATGGGATCAAGGACATCGCGGTGCTGGAGACGTGGATGAACGGGCAGCAGGTCTTTTCCGCCTAGGGCCAGGCGGCGCGGGTGTCGGACACGAACACGCATGCAAAGACAGCCCGACGCCCCCGCCTGACACCGGCGCCAGCGCTTCGCCCGCCCTCATTGTTTCCGACACTGCGCCACTCACGGCAATTTCCCTCCATTGGCCGTGAATTGGGGTGCAATGGGGCGCGTCTGCTCCCTCATGCCCGCAAAATCGCCTAAATCCGGCGACACAGTTGCGTCGTGCGCACCGGGTAGTCGGGCGTACCCGCCCTTTGACCCCGAGGCCCGATGGAGATCGTCCCGACAACGTTTCTGGCGCTGGCCGCGGTGGCGCTCCTTGTCTGGCTCGGGCCACGGCAGGGGCTCTGGGTCGTGCTCGCCCTGATGCCGTTCGGCGGGGCGGCGGCGTTCAACCTGCCCGCGCTGGGCGGCGCGACGATCGGCGTGACCGATCTCGCCGCGCTGTCGCTCTTCTGCCTCGTGCTGCTGACACACGGGGGCGCGGCGCGCTTTGTCGGTACGGCGCGGCCGTTCCAGCCGGGGTTCTGGCTCGTCTGCCTGATCTTCTGGTGCGCGGTGTCGGCGGTGTTCGCCCCGCGCCTCTTCGCGGGCGAAACCGAGGTCTTCAGTATCTCGCGCAGTGCCAACACCGAAGGGATCATCGCCATCCCGCTCCACCCCGGCACGGGCAACATCACCCAGCTCTTCCGGCTGTCGCTCGGGGTCATGGCCTTCCTCGCGGTCGCAACCGTCTTTCGTGATCGCCCGATGGTCCGCCCGGTCATGGTCGCGCTCACCGTGGCAACGCTCGTGCATGTCTCGCTCGGCTGGGCCGATGTGCTGACCCATGCCGCGGGCCTGCCCACGCTGCTCGACGCGATCCAGACGGCGAACTACGCCTTCCTCGACACGCACCGCATGCTCGGCTTCAAGCGGATGGTCGGCGGTTTCCCCGAGGCTTCGGCGTTCGGCACCTATTCCCTCGCCCTCGTTGCCTTCTGGCTGCACATCTGGATCGTGCGGCCCGAGACGCGCTGGGCGAGCCTCCTTCTGGCGCTCAGCGCCCTCGCGCTCCTGCGCTCCACCTCTTCGGCGAGCTATGCCAGTGCCCTTGCGTTTGCCGCGCTCTACGGCACGCTGATGATGCTGACCCACCTGCGGGACCGCGCGTCGCGGCGCGGTGTGGCCATGGCGGGGGGCCTGATGATCGCGGGCTGGATCGGTGCCGTCGGCCTTTTCGCCGCGTATCACCTCGCTGTGCCCGTCCGGGATTTCCTCGACATCGCCCTCTTCAACAAGCTCGACAGCGCGTCGGGCGTGGAGCGGTCGAGCTGGAACACCCAGGCGTGGCGCAACTTCCTCGATACCTACGGGATCGGTGCGGGGCTTGGCAGCGTGCGCGCCTCCAGCTGGTTCTTCGCGGCCCTTGGCAGTATCGGCCTGATCGGCACCGCGATCTACCTGTCCTTCCTTGGCAGCGTCGCCTGCGTCCCGAAGGGCAGCGACCCGGACCGCGCGGCCCTCATCGGCGCACTCAAGACGTCATGTCTTGCGCTCTTCCTCGTGGCCCTGCTGACCAAGTCGACGCCCGATCTCGACGTCCCGTTCTTCCTGATGGCCGGGCTGATCGTCGGCCTGTCGCGCGGCGCCATGCTGGAGGAAAAGCGTACGGGCAGCGCGCCGCCCGTGCCGTTCAGCGGGGCGTGGATCCCGGCCGCCCCCATGCCGTCTGCGCGACGACATGCGCCACGATGAGGCTGCCCACGAGCATCTCTCCGCCCTCTTCGAGCAGCTCCATGACCTGAACACGGAAGGCAAACGGGGGCAGCATGTTCTTGATCGCATCGACCCCCACCCCGAACGCCACGAGCACTGCGATCAGCAAGATGAGCCCGCCGACGGCGGCAATCCCGGCGCGCCGATCTACCCATAACGCGTAGAGCAAAGGGCCTGCGAGCAGGACGGCAAATCCGCCGAAGACCACGAGTTCGCCCATGTCCTGTGCGTGCCCGCCCACGAGGCCGGATTGTGCGATCACCGTTCCGAGCCGCTCGTGGATCTGGAGGAAGTCGTCGAGCGTCATCACGCACAGTACCAGCGCCATCGCGCCGTAGGTCGCGAGCCCGCTCCGGCGCCAGGCAAGTCCGAGCAGCACCGCGCAGAGCGCCCATTTCCCATAGCCGACCATCTCGGCGAGGCTCCAGTCCATCGCGATGTTCAGAAGCGGCGGGATGCGTTCCAGAGTGATGCCCGCCGCGATGTGCAGGGCGATAAGGACGAGATCCACCGCAAGCAACCACGCCAGAACGGTGCGCTGCACAGGCAGGCCGCCGCTCGCACGCCATGGGATATTCACCGAGAGCTGGGTCATTGTGTGGTGCCGCTTCCCACGAATAGTCAGGAAATCAATCCTGCAACGAAAGCGCACTTTCGTGTCGTTGTCACATTTCGGCGCCCGATTGCCGCCAGCTACGAAACAGTGCCGCGTTGCTCGCCGGATTGCCTGTCAGTGCGGGGCAGTCGCGCGCCACTGATGACACAATTCCAAGGATTCGGTGGTGCCCGCCTCGCTGTCTGGCCGTAGCGACGGTGGAGTCACCTCCAGCATGACCGGCACCCATGATCCGCCGCAATCCGGGGGGATCGGCTCCGGGAGCGCGCAAGGCAGCGACGTTCATCATCACCCGGCACATGAGTGCGCATAGGCTCGTGCGGCCTGATCTGCCTCGATGCCGACGCGGCACCAGGGGGGCGGCGCACCTGCGATGGGTATTGGCATGCGCGGCTCCGGGCCGGACGACAAGGCGCCCGGGCGCGATGTCGCGACCGCGCCGCCACGCCGTGCACGCGTCGCGCTTCTGCCGTGCGCGCTCCCGGAGCCGCCCCTGTCCGACGACCTCACCGGTATCGCCACGCGCTTCGCCGATCCCGAGCGCGCCCGGGCCGGCGGCGTCAGCCTACGCCGCGGCCCACGTCATCAGCGAGGTCGGATCGTGAAGCAGCAAAGGCCGGCTTGCCCACCGCCCCCGTCCCAAATAATGGCCGGCTCCGCTAGGAGAGGTCTGCCGCGCCCAGAGCGCCGTCCCGCAGGAGCTTCTGCAGCACGTAGGCAACGCAAAGCGCGTCATCGAGGGCGTCGTGCCCCCGCAAGGGAGGGTGCTCGACCTTGTAGTAGGCAGCGAGCGTGTTGCTGCGGGTCTTGTTCAGGTCCTCATAGGGCATCCCGGCTCTGATCAGCAGATCGCACGCATTGCCGAACTGCGTGACAGGCAGCGGCGGGGCAATACCGGCGACAAAGCAACTGATCGCCACGAGGTTGAATTCGTCCTTTCCCCAGGACCAGAGCGTCCCTCCATCGGCGAAGTCCGCCACGGCCGCCAGCACCTCGGCCAGCGGGGCGCCCTCCGCGTCGATCACGCCGTCCGATATGCCGGTCAGCCGGGTGAAGGCGGGATCGAGCGGCACGCGCACGCCGTCGCGCCCGATCGGGAGGACGTGACGGCGCAGGGTCTCGAGGATGGGAAACCCCTGTGCGAGGCCAAGCCGGACAAGACCGACCTGCGCCACGATCGGGTCGGGATCGCGCGGGCCGCACCAGAAGCGCGACGGCGCGCCCTCTGCCGTCAGAAACTCGCAGTCAAACACAATTGCCGTCTGCACGTGCACTCTCCTCTCGTCTCACCCGGCCGTCGGCCGCCGCGAGGCCGCGTCCGGCGCTCACGACATTGGCACGAGGCGCTTTCCCATCCGCATCGGATCACCGCCCGCGATGGCGGTATACCCCTGCGCAAGATAGAACGGCTGCGCCGCCACCGTACTTTCCAACGTCGCGACACGCGCCCCTTGCGCAAACGCGAGCCGCTCCAGCTCGCGCATCATGGCCTTGCTCACCCCCCTGAAGCGGGCCTCCGGCGCGACGTAGTTGACGACGATCTCACCGGCAAAACTGACCATGCCGACACCGCAGAGCGCCGCCGCATCCTCTGCCACGATCAGCGCCGCATCGCGGCGCCCCAGCCACCCGGACCAGTTGTCGATTGTCTTGTTTGCCAGCCATGCCGCGAGCTCGGCGGGATCGTCGTGATGATCGGCGCGGCAAAGCTCTTTGATCGAGCGCCGGATCACATCCATCCCCGCCGCCGCATCGCCGTCCGTGGCTGGCCTAAGCTCCAGTGTCACGCGTCCTCCCGAATGATCGGTGCCCGACCGGATCCCAAACCAGGGGGCCGGTCCGCCCTCAGCAGCGCGAGCACATATGCCCCCACAAAGCCCTGTTCGGCAGGGGGCAGGTGGCATTGACCGCTTGCTGATAGGTCCCGCCGAGCCGGTAGGCGTCCTGTTCACCCGCCCCATTTTACAGCCCCGCCCCAGCCCGAAACAACAGGCACATCTTGCTCGCTATCCTTCTCCCATGGGATGGGCTGGCCCAGGATGCCGGAGCCACCGCCGGAGTTGCCAGTCACCACCAGCCCATGCACGATCCGCGGCGCGGCGCGGCAGTGCAGCGGGACCCGGCCTTGCAAGCGTCGATCTTCTCCCGCCAGACCCGGTCGCCGGTCGCCGGTCGCCGGTCGCCGGTCGCCGGTCGCCGGTCGCAGGTCGTCGGTCGCCGGTCGCCGGTCGCAGGTCGTCGGTCGCCCGACTTGGCATCAAGCGCCACGACGCCCGCATCGTGCGTGTTGCACTCCTTGAAAAGCGAGCGGTGAGACAGGCGATCTCTTCCAACTGACGGACGAGCAGATGGCGCGTCTGGAGCCCTGTTTCCCGAAGTCCCACGGCACGCCGCGGGTCGATGGCCGGCGCTTGCCGTCAGGGCTATTATCAACAATTCGCAGTGGGTTGCGCTCGTGTGGCGGCCCAAGAGAGCACGGTTCACACAAGACCCACGACAACCGCTGGAAACGATGGAGCGAGAAGGTTTGTTCGCACGGGTCCCGCCGTCGAATGCTTGCTTGCCGACCGAGGGTGCGATGCGGACTGGTTCCGCGAAGCCTTGCAGGTCAAGCGGTCACGCCCTGCATCCCCGACCGAAAGTCCCGCGGCGAGGCCGTCCGAAACGACAAGCGCCGCACCGCCCCTCTGGTGACATTGCTTCGCAATGCACGGCCAGGAAGTGACCAAGCTCATGTTCGGAAGGCTCAAGGATTGGCGGCACATCGCCACCGACCACGACCGCTGCCAGAAGGTCTTCTCGTCCGCCATCGCGCTGGCCGCAGCCGTCGTCTTCCGGCTCTGACCCTCACTGTGTCAGGCGCCTGGAACAGCGCTCGGCCCTCCCCGCAGGCGCCTGCGCCACGCCCCCGCTCTCGTTCCGCCCGATCCATCCGCGCCTCGCCGCCGCCGCCGGTCTTGCGCGGGCCACCCTCGCCGTCGATCACTGGCGGGCTCGCGCACGCCCCCGCCCGCCGTCGCCCCTGGCACGTCTCCCGCACGCCACCCGGGCCCCTGGCCTCGGCGTCAACGATGCCGCCCGCTGGTCTGCGGTATTGACGACGCGAACCACGTCGCCCCGTCGGGCGGCCGCATCGCCTCGATCTTCGAGACCCACGGCCTCCCCATCTCTCAACCGAACGATAGGCGCCCGCGGCCCAATCGACCGCACAACTCACAACACATCGCGGGCGCCCGTTCCGGGGATCAGAACGTGCCTTTCCAGATCAGCATCGCGCCCTTGTCGAAGTAGATCTGCCCCTTCTTGTCATCGATCTTGATCTTGCCCTCGAGGAAGAGGTTCTTCGACCCGAGCTTGATCTTGATCGTGTCGGCCTTGCCCGGCACGCTCGGCACACCTTCGAGCCGGATCGGCAGGAACAGGTCCTTCGGCGGTTTCTTGAGGTATGGCTTGAGGTCGAGCGGTTTGACCTTCTTCTCCTTGGACGCCTGCTTGTTGGCCTCCTGAACGGTCTTCTTCTTGACCTGCTCGAGGCACTTTTTGAGCTCTTTGGTGACCTTGGCGTCCATCTTGTTGGCCTTGAGCTGTTTCTCAAGGTCAGAGCACATCGTATCGAAGTCTTTCTCGATCTCCTTGACCGGGACTTCCTTCTCTTTGCCTTTGTCAGACATGCCAATTCCCTTCGTTCGCGTTTCCGGATCGTCGAATCTTCCGTAGAGGCAACATAGGGCCTGCGAGAAAGCGGTATAGTGCGTTCTCCAGGCCGGATCGCCCTGGTGGCGCCCCTTACGCCTAAAGTAGTACACGGCGTTGGTCCGGTTGGACTGGGGCTTACGCCTCACCGATGGCCCCGGTGCGATCTTCAGGGCGCGACGCAGCGCGCGCCCTTCCCCGGAGGGTCCCATGCCCATGGACCAGCTGGATCAGGCCGCCGCCGCCTCAGCAGCAGCCGCAAAGAGACGCTTCATCGCCAAGCGCTACGGGCATTGCATCGCCGATGAGCTCAAGGCACCCAACGCGGGCCGCTACTCCCGGAACACCCCGCCCGTCGCAGGCGCGATCTTCGGTGAGATTGGCCGCCCCGCCGCGTCCGACATCGACACCGCGCTCAATGCCACCCAACTTGGCGCCAACAGCGGAGGGCGGCACCTCGCCGACCGACCGCGCCAATAAGCCCCCCGCCATCGCTCAGCCCAGGACAAGCGACATCGAGACGCTGGCCCCCGCGCTCGCCGCCGACAACTCCGTGGTGCTGAACGCTGCCGAGGAGACGCTCGCCTTCCTCCTGCACTGGGCCAAGAGGGCCGGCGACCCGCTGCCTGCGGGTGCGCTCGACATCGTCAGCGGCTTTGGTCTCGAGTGCGGCAAGCCGCACGCCACGTCGGACCCGATCGATATGGAGCCCTTCACCGGCGAGACGACGACAAGGCCGCCACATCAAATAATACGCCGCAGAGAACATCATCCGGGTGACCCGGAAGATGAGCTGCAACTCCCCCAACACCTTCCACAAGCACGTGACGCAAGAGGTCGATCCGTTCTGCGACACCTGCCTCCCTGGCCCAACCCGAGCGCCCAGTCGCCCCCGACGCCCCCGCAAAGCCCCGTTTTGCCACGCACTTTCCACCGGAACATGCCGGCCGACGCCCCGACCGCTCCTTCATCTTGGTCCAAATACCTCGGGGGAGCGCGCCGCCGGCGCGCGGGGGCAGCGCCCCCTCCATCGCTGCCCCACAGCCCACAGCCCCCCAGGGTGGCAAATGCGCCCTTGGGCTGCGTCGCCGGTCCTTTGGGAAACGCCCTCAGCGCCACCGTTTCGAGCGGCATGGGGCGCAGCACTGGCCCTGTCGCAGCGCAGGCCTCGCGCGGGGCTTCCGAGCGATCCGCCGAGATGGTCCGCACCTGAACCTCACCGAAACGCTCCACGAGGTCGCGGGCCATCGCCAGCCCGGTCTCGTCGCCATCAAGCCGTTGATCCAAAAGCATCGCGTCGGGCGGGATGCCGGGATCCACGATAGGGCTCAGCACCTCCGCCGGGCTCGGGGCCCCCAGCGGCCCCACGCTGCAACCATTGTGCAACTCAGCAAGCGCCCCGCACACGATCAGCCCCGGGGCCGACACGGCAACAAAAGCGCGGGCATACGCGTCCGACCAACCGCCCCTTGAGGGTCCCTGCAAGGTGCTTGGCCAGCCGCGCGAAGGGCATCCCGCTCCGACAGCTTTCCGGGGCAGGCGGGTCAGGATCCGGAAGCGCTCGATGCGCCCCAACGGCCGGGTGTCCGCATCGAAGATCACCTCCCGGCGAAGGTTATCGCGCGTCGCGTGGATCATCCGCGCTTGTCCGTCAGGCAGATTTCCACGGTCCGGGCGCCCGGCGCGCATCAGGCCGGTCACGTCAGCCTGCACAATCACGATGCCGGCATTGGCGCTGCACTGCTCGTTGATCTTGAGCCGATGGTCACGTTTCTGCGCAGACCCGCAAACGCGAAGGACGGGTGCTTCTGCGGGTGCTTGTGCTGCCGGGTTGCCACCCGGGTTTGCCCTTCTTCCTTTCGAGGGAACGCGAAGCACCGGCTCTGGCCCACGCGGATCATGTAACCCCGGGCTGCCATCCCAACGCTGCGCTTCACGCGCACGTCTGGCAGCTTCGAGCAAAACCGCTCGGTGTAGAGCGAGAGCACGTCGCTCGCCCCGGGGAGCGCACGCCCCGCGCGCACTGCCTCCACCGCGCTAAAAGGAGCCGCCCGCGTCCCGGTCGTTGTACAGCAGACAGTGAGACCGTCCGCGGGAAGTGCCGAACAGGCGATGCACGGAGCGAAGGGCATGTGGCAAAGCGAAAGAGAACGGGACAGCAAGGTCGGGTTCAAGCACCGCGTGCAGCTCTCCCGCGAAGTGTGGGTGCGACGCGGGCAAGCGCGCTGTCCGGATTGTGGGGGCGCTACAGACGCGTGCTCAAGGTCGCTGACAAGGGTCAGGGCGGGTATCGTGCAGGGCCGTGTGTATCAGGGAGCCAATCCTGGCCCCGCCGCTCGTGTCAGCCACAAGGCCTTGATCGCATGTGGCGGGGCCAGGCCGATGGCGCGGTGGCCGCGATCAGGCGCCTGCGCCCGCCCCATCCTCGCCCACTCCGTCCTTCTTGGCCCTGTCCTTGCTCACCACTCCCTTGCCTGCCCTGTCCTCATCCGTCCCGTCATCGCCCGCCAGATCGCTCAGGATCGGGCAATCGGGCCGTGCGTCGCCATGACAAGACTCTACGAGCTCCCCAAGTGTTTCCCGCATGCCCTGCAATTGCGCGATCTTGCCGTCGATCGCCGAAAGATGCTCGCGGGCGATGGCCTTTACTTGCGCACTCTCGCGCCCCTCGTCCTCGTACAGGCCCAAAAGCGCGCGGCAATCCTCGATGGAAAAGCCGAGCGCCCGCGCCCGGCCCAGAAACGCCAGCTTGTGCAGATCCCGTTCCGCAAACGCCCGGTAGCCGTTCGCACCGCGGGCCGGGCGGATCAGCCCGATCTCTTCGTAGTAGCGGATCGTCTTGGCCGGAAGGCCCGACCTTTCCGCCACTTCCCCAATATTCACATCCGCCCCCTATTCCGCTGGCTGCGCCCGCTCGGTGCGCGTCTCCGTTGGGGCGCCCGCTTCGCCTTGCATTAGCGGTGCATGTGCCTGCGCGGCGGTGACCGCGGGTGAGCCGGGCGCGACCCCCAGCACCGGTCGGAGCCGCCGCAGCCGCAGCGCATTGCTCAGCACCGACACCGACGACAGCGCCATCGCACCGGCGGCAAACATCGGCGACAGGAGCAGCCCAAACGCCGGGTAGAGCACACCCGCCGCCACCGGGATCAGCGCCACGTTATAGCCAAAGGCCCAGACGAGGTTCTGCCGGATGTTGGCCATCGTCCGCTGCGACACGGCGGCGGCGTTAACCACGCCGCGCAGATCCCCCGACATCAGCACGACATCGGCGGATTCGATGGCCACGTCGGTTCCTGTGCCGATGGCAATGCCGACATCGGCATGAGCGAGCGCCGGGGCGTCGTTGATCCCGTCCCCCACGAACGCCACGCGGCGCCCGCCCCGCCGCAGCGCATCGAGCGCGGCGACCTTGTCTTGTGGCAACACGTCGGCAACGACGTCGTCGATGCCGGTCTCGTGCGCAATCGCGCGCGCGGTTTCTTCCTTGTCTCCCGTGATCATCGCCACGTGATAGCCCGCCGCGTGCAGTGCCCGGATGGCCTCGGCGCTCGATGGCTTCACCGGATCGGCGATGCCGGCGATGGCAGCCAGCCTGCCGTCGACCGCTGCGTAGATCACCGTCCGCCCCTGTGCCGCGAGGCCCTGAGCCGTTGCGCCAAACGCCGAGACGTCCACGCCCTCGCGCGCCATCAGCCGTGCCGAGCCCACCGCGATCCGGCGCCCCTCCACCTCTCCGCCAGCGCCCGTCCCGGCAACCACATGGAACCCGTCGACCGGTGGCACCGCGATACCGGCGGCGCGCGCCCGGCGCAGCACGGCGTCCGCCACGGGATGTTCCGAGCGGGTCTCGACCGCCGCGACCCAGCGCAACACGGCGTCCGCACCGAAGCCGTCCGCGACCTCCAGATCGGTGAGCGTCGGTTTGCCCTCGGTCACTGTCCCGGTCTTGTCAAACGCGATGACGTCGACACCGGAGAGTGCCTGCAATGCGTCGCCCTTCCGGAAGAGCACGCCCATCTCCGCCGCGCGGCCCGTGCCGACCATGATCGATGTCGGCGTCGCCAGCCCCATCGCGCATGGGCACGCGATGATCAGAACGGACACGCCCGCAACCAGCGCGAAGGTCAGCACCGGGGCGGGGCCAAGCGCAAGCCACAGCGCGACCGTCAGCGCCGCCACCCCCATCACCGCGGGCACGAACCAGAGTGTTACGCGATCCACCAGGCCCTGGATCGGCAGCTTGGCACCCTGCGCCTCTTCAACCATCCGGATGATCTGCGCCAGCGTCGTGTCCGCCCCCACGCGTGTCACCTGCATCGTCAGGCCGCCGGTGCCGTTCACCGTCCCGCCGGTGAGCCCCGCGCCGACGGTCTTGGTGACGGGGATCGGCTCTCCCGTGATCATGCTTTCATCGACCGTCCCGCCGCCTTCGGTGACAGCTCCGTCCGCCGGAATGCGCTCACCGGGCCGGATCAGCACCGCATCGCCGACCCGGAGAGCCGCGATGTCGACGTCGTGCGCCACCCCGTCGCGCAGCACCCGCGCCGTGCGCGCCTGCAGGCCCAGAAGCGCTTCGATGGCCGCCCCCGTGCGCCCGCGCGCCCGCGCTTCGAGCCACCGCCCCACGAGGATCAGAACGACAATCACCGCCGCTGCCTCGAAATAGACCGCCCGCACATCCGCGGGCAAAAGCCCCGGCAGGAACGTCGCGACCACGGAAAAGCCCCAGGCCGCGCCGGTTCCCACGGCGACGAGGCTGTTCATGTCCGGGGCGCCCTTCATCAGCGCGGGGATCCCCTTGGCATAGAACACCCGCCCGGGGCCAAAGAGAACAAGCGTCGCCAGCACGAACTGGATGACCCAGGCGGTCTGCTGCCCGATCGTGCCAGCCACCCAATGATGAAACGCCGGCACAAGATGCCCGCCCATTTCTAGTACGAACACGGGCAGGGTCAGCGCGGCGGCAATGAGCGCGCCGCGCCGCAGGGCGTGCGCCTCCTCCGCCCGGCGGTCCGCGCGCGATGGCGCGTCGCCCCCATCGGAGACATCGGCGGGATAGCCGGCCTCGGTGGCTGCGCGGGCCAACTCCGCCGGCGTGATAGCCCCTTCGAGGTAGGACACGGTTGCGCTCTCGGTCGCCATGTTCACCGCCGCCGTCACGACCCCCGGTGCCGTAGCCAGTGCGCGTTCGGCGCGCCCGACGCACCCGCCGCACGACATCCCGCCGACGCGCAGGGTCACGTGGCCGATCCGCGCAGGATAGCCGAGCTCCGCGAGCGCGGCGACCACGCCCTCAAGCGCTGCCGGACGCTCCAGCACCAGCTCCGCGCTCTGTGTCGCGAGGTTGACGGACGCGCCGCGCACCCCGTCGAGCGCGACAAGCGCCCGCTCCACACGCCCCACGCAGGAGGCACAGGACATCCCGTCGATCAAAAGGCGGATGGGGGCGGGCGAGGTCATGGCGGTGCGTTGGCTCCTTGCGTGACGTGGTATATAGAGCTTCCAGTCACTGGAAGCTCAAGCCCCATCCCCGCATCGGGACAGATTGTCCGCCGTTCCCGCCCCCCGGTCCCCATCCACGGTCGGTCGTGGCCAGCGCGGCGTACCGCGAACCAGCCCCGCGCACCGCCCCCGCACCATGCCTGCATCTGCGGCTGCCCCGCCCAATCGGACACCGCCAGTCCGCCGTGCCAGCATGCCTTGCCCCGCGCCCGCGGGTTCGAGTGCCGGTGGCGGGCTGGCCCACCCCGTGCCCCTCGAAGCCAGAAGCGCTGTCCCCAAGCCTGCCCTGCCACCGCTGCCCGGCGCCCCCTTGCCAGCCCCCCGGCACGCCTCTGCAAGGCTCGCAGCGGGGGGGGACAAGGTGGGGGCAGGCCCGCGAAGAGGGTCAGCCGATCCTCTCGCCGCCCCGCCAGACCCCCCGCACAACAGGGGTTTCGCCGTGCAAGCCCACCCGTACGAGATCCGCCAGCGCCCCCGGCGCGATGCGGCCGCGATCCGTGAGGCCCACGGCATCGGCCGGGTTCTTCGTGACGGTCGCGATCGCGCGGGGCAGGTCGCCCCAGATCTCGGCCAGCCGGAATGCGCTGCGCAGCAGGGCCGAGGGCACATAGTCCGACGAGACGATGTCCAGCAGGTCCGCCCGCGCGAGGTCCTCCGCTGCGACGTTGCCGGAATGCGAGCCGCCGCGCAGCAGATTGGGCGCACCCATGATGATCGCTTGCCCCCCCGCCCGGCAGGCCGCCGCGGCTTCGGCTGTCGTGGGAAACTCCGCGATCCGGGCGCCGTTCTGCAGGGAGGTCGCCACGTCGGCGTCGGTGGTGTCGTCGTGGCTGGCGAGCACGGCCCCGAAACGATGCGCGGCCGCCACCGTCGCGCGGTCATGGGCATCGCCGACCACGGCCCGCCGTTCGAGCCGGCGCGCGACCATCTCGTCGAACGCCGCGTCCGAGATCGCGTGCCGCCCGGTGTGATATCGCTTGAACGTCGGCAGATCGCGGAATTGTCGCTGACCGGGCGTGTGATCCATCAGGCTGACAAGGCGGATCCGGTCTTCGGGGCCGAACTCCGCCAACTCGTCGATCAGCGAAACCGAGCAGACCTCGGCGCGCAAATGCACCATGTGCCGGATCCTCAACGCCCCGGCGGCGCGCAGCTCTGCAAGTTCGCTCGCGACCTCACGGGCATAGCGGCTGAGGCCCCCTTCCCCCTTGTCCGATCCAACCCGCAGCGCGTCGAACACTGTCGTGATCCCCGTCGAGGCCAGCTCGCCATCGTGCGCGAGGATGGCCGCGAGGTGCGGAAAGTGGACACCGGGGCGTGGCTGCATGTGCCGCTCAAGGTTGTCCGTGTGCAGCTCGATGAGCCCCGGCAGAAGGAAATCGCCAGCGCAGTCAATCGCCCCATCGCGCGTTGCATCCGGCTCGATCTCGGCAATGCGATCCCCAACCACGATGATCCCGCCCGTCAGGACGCGATCCGGCAGTACCAGCCGCGCATTCGCAAGCCGCAGTGGCGCCACGCGGGTGGAAGGTGGCGCGGTGGTCACGGGTGCGGTCATATCAACCTCTCGGCCAGGGATGTGTCAGGGAATGCCGCACGGGGCATGCCACGGGCGGTCGTAGGCGAACAGAGGCGCGGCAGGACGGCAAGAGGCGCAGCAGGTCCCCGCGCCGATCTCTGTGCGGCAGTCGCCGGAGCCGTCACAGCCGTCGCACCCGAGCGGTCCAACGCACCGGCTCTGCGCGCCATGCGCAAGGCTGCTGCAACAGGCAGGCCCGATGCCCGGCCCCGGGCCAGCGCAGACGGCAGAGCCCGCGCAATGCGCGCGTGGTCCTCGCGGCCAACGCCCCGAGCCCGACGCCAACGCTCCTCACCGGATCGGACAGGCGCGCCCGCAAGGGCCAGGGCGTGGTCCACACGATAGGGCCTGCCCGGAGCGGCGCCCGACCGCATCACGCCCGCACCCCGTCCAGGATCGCGAGGGCGGCGCGTACCGCGTCCTCCAGCGTTCCCTCGTTGCGGATCTCGTGCTGGTCCAGCCCGTCGGGAAGCGGAGCGCCGGGGCGGGCCAGCCGCGCCGCGATGTCGTCCGCCGTTTCGCGCCCCCGGCCCGCGAGCCGCGCCGCGAGCACGTCGGGCGACGCCGTCACGTGCAGGACAACGAGCGCCGGAAACACCCGCCCGGCCTCCGTCAGAACTCCGCGCGAGAGGTTCACGAGGCGCTCTGCTCCGGTCTGCACATCGGCCAAGGCAGACGCGGGGATGCCGTAGCACAGCCCATGTGCCTGCCACGTAAGGCAAAACTTCCCCGCCGCCCGGCGGGCCTCGAACAGAGCCGCGTCGATCCCCTCGAAGGGCTCTCCGCCTTTCTCCGATGGCCGGGTGATTGCCCGCCGCACCGGGTGCAGCGCAGGCCGCGCGGCGGCCAGCCCGGCGATCACGCTGTCCTTGCCGGCGCCCGAGGGGCCGACCACTGCGATCAGCCGGCCACTCATGCCGCCCGATCCGGCGTGAAGGTCGAGACGTCGACCGCCCGGTCGCACACCCGAGCCCGCGCGTCCGCGTCGTGGAAGATGCCGACAATGGCCGCGCCGCGCTCCTTGGCTTCCTCGATGAGGCGAAGCACGACCTCGCGGTTGGCGCCATCGAGGCTGGCGGTCGGCTCGTCGAGCAGCAGAGCGGGGTAGGGGTGGATGAAGCCGCGCGCCACGTTCACACGCTGCTGCTCGCCGCCCGAGAAGGTGGTGGGCGAGAGGGGCCAGAGCCGCTCGGGCAGGTTCAGGCGCGCCAGCAGCGCGCGCGCGGACGCCTCCGCCGCGTCCCGCCCGACACCGGTCGCGCGCAGCGGCTCGGCCACCACCTCGACCGTTGGCACCCGGGGGATCACCCGCAAGAACTGGCTGACGTAGCCGAGGGTCGTGCGCCGCAACTCCAGGATCTCGTGCGGGGCCGCGCCAACGACCTCCTGCCCGGCGACCCGGATCGACCCGGCTTCGGCGAGGTAATTGCCGTAGATCAGCCGCATCAGCGTGGATTTCCCGGCACCCGATGCGCCGGTCAGCGCCACGCACTCCCCCGCGCCAACTGTCAGCGTGGCCCCCTTCAGAACGGGGATCGCAACGCCCCCCTGATTGTGCAGCGTGAAGGATTTCGACAGGTCGGTCAGGTCAATCATCGGCAAAGGTCCTTCGGCGAGGGGGCAGTGCGTGCCGCCGGCCCCGGCACAACCGGTGCGCAGGCAAGCCCTTGCAGGCTGCCAGTGCCGTCTGCCCCCCAACCAGCCCGCCAACCCGCCCGGGGCGCGCGGGCGACATGTGAGCCGTAGGCCAGCCGCGCGGGCACACCGGGGCCCTGTGCAAAGGCAGGCCACGGAGGCCCGATGGGTGCGCAGGCAGGCCCTTGCATGCTGCCAGAGCCGTCTGCCCCCCAACCAGCCCGCCAACCCGCCCGGGGCGCGCGGGCGACAAGTGCGCCGTAGGCCAGCCGCGCGGGCACACGGGTGCCCTGTGCAAAGGCAATTGACGAAGGCCCGATGGGTGCGTTCCGGCGCACATCGCCCCACGCTGCAAGTGCGGGCCGGGCGCGTGAGGGCGGTGCACCGATCGGTGCTTCGCGTGGGATGGCGGCGCGGGGCAGCGCACGCGCGGCCTGCGCGCGAAAAGCCTTTCCGGCCCGCTCCCCAGTGCCGCTGGCGCGGCAGCCGTGCCGGCCATCGGCCGGGCGGCAGCAGGCGCGCGCCGCGTCAGGATGCGCGCCGGGCGATGAGCCGGATCTGGAGGAATACGCGATCCGCATCAGCTCACACCTGCAGGACCGATGACACGAGGAGCTGGGTATACGCATGTTGCGGATCGTCGAGCACCTGATCCGTCAGCCCGGCCTCCACCACATGCCCGTCCTTCATCACCATCAGCCGGTGCGCGAGCAGGCGCACCACGGCGAGGTCGTGGGTCACCACGATTGCCGAGAGCCCCATGTCGCGCACCAGACCACGCAACAGATCCAGCAACCGCGCCTGCACCGACACGTCGAGCCCGCCCGTGGGCTCGTCCATGAAGACCAGCCGTGGCCCGCTCACGAGGTTGCGCGCGATCTGGAGCCGCTGCTGCATCCCGCCCGAGAAGGTCGACGGCCTGTCATCGACCCGCGCCTCCGCGATTTCGACCCGCCCGAGCCAATCCACCGCCATGCCCCGGATCTCGCCGTAGTGCCGCGCGCCCACGGCCATCAGCCGCTCGCCCACGTTGCCCCCGGCGGAAATGGCCATGCGCAACCCGTCGCGCGGGTTCTGGTGCACGAAGGCCCAATCGGTGCGCCCCAGCATCCGTCGCTCCGGCTCGGTCATCGTCAGCACGTCGCGCGGCCCGTTGATCCGCGTGTCGAAGATCACCGCGCCCGCGTCGGGTACGAGGTGCCCCGCAAGGCAGTTGAGCAGGGTCGACTTGCCGGATCCGCTCTCCCCGACAATCCCGACGACCTCCCCGGGGAAGAGCTCGAACGTCACGTCGCGACACCCGACATGCGCCCCGTAGGTCTTGCTGAGGCCGCGAACGGACAGGAGCGGGGTCACGGCGCGCCCTCCGTCCCGGATGACACCATGGCCGCCATCGCCACCTCCCCTTCAAAGCCAGCCGCCCGGCGGCGCGCGCAGAAATCGGTGTCCGAGCAGGCATAGAGGCGCCCGCCCGCGTCGTCGGTGATGATCTCGTCGAGGTAGCTCTCTTCGGCCCCGCAGAGCCCGCAGGGGTGTGGCGCCTTCGAGGGATCGAAGGGGTGGTCGTCGAAGTCGAGGGACACGGCGCGCGTGAACGGGGGCAGGGCATAGATCCGCTGCTCACGCCCCGCCCCGAAGAGCTGCAACGCGCGGCTCTCGAGCTTGGGATTGTCGAACTTCGGGATCGGCGAGGGATCCATCACGTACCGCCCCTCGACCCGCACGGGATAGGCGTAGGCGGTCGATATGTGGCCGTGCCGTGCGATGTCCTCGTAGAGCTTGACGTGCATCGCGCCGTATTCCTCCAGCGCGTGCATCTTGCGCGTCTCCGTCTCGCGCGGCTCCAGAAAGCGCAGCGGCTCGGGGATCGGCACCTGGTAGACGAGGATCTGGTCGTCGCGCAGCGTCTCTTCGGGGATGCGGTGCCGGGTCTGGATGACGCTCGCCTGAGCCGTCACGGTTGTCGTCGCCACGCCTGCCGTTTTCTCGAAAAACTTGCGGATCGACACGGCATTCGTGGTGTCGTCCGCGCCCTGGTCGATCACCTTGAGCGTGTCATCCGGTGTCAGTGTGGCCGCCGTCACCTGAACGCCGCCCGTCCCCCAGCCATAGGGCATCGGCATCTCGCGCGAGGCAAACGGCACCTGGTAGCCCGGAATTGCGACAGCCTTGAGCAGAGCGCGGCGGAGCATTCGCTTGGTCTGCTCGTCGAGATAGGCAAAGTTGTACTCAGACATCGCAAACCCCGAGGCCGGCATGGCGCAATTGATCTTCAGCGTGGTGTGGACCCTCGGGGCCACGGTGGTGGCGATCGCGCTCTTTCGCCAAGCGGGTGGCGAGGGGGTCGGTGCGCTCGGCCTTGCGCTCCTCCTGATGTTTCCCGCGGCGGGTGGCTTCTTCATGTGGGAAAGCTGGCGCCGCCTGCGTCGGCGCCGCAGCCTGCGCCGCACCCGCGACCCGCGCGACGATTGGGACGCCTCCGATGGCGACGGGGACGGGGGCGGCGACTAGGCTCATTCCGCCACTCTCGGCGGCGGGCCGCCACGGGTCTCGGTGGCCGCGCCGTTCCCTGCTTCCGCATCGTCCGCATCGACAGAAGCGGAGGGCCCCATAGTTGGGTCGACAGGACCAAGGCCCGCAGCCATGCCGGGCGCATCCCCAGCGGTTGCAGTGGGGGGGCCAGCGGAGGCTCGCGGCGTGTCGGTCTGCGCTGTTCCAGCCGGGCTCGCGCCTGCGGGATCACCAGCGGCCGGGGCACCTTCAGCCGGCCCCGCGCGCTCCGGGTCAAGGGCCGTCGGCACCGCGCCATCCACACCCGCAGCGGCCTCTGCCTCGCGCCGTAGCTTCCGGATCAACTCCAGTTCGGACTGGAAATCGACGTAGTGCGGCAGCTTGATATGCTCCAGAAATCCGGTCGCCTGGATGTTGTCGCCATGGCTCAGCACGAACTCCGCGTCCTGCGCCGGCGCGTGGCTGGTGTCCTCGCCCAGCTCTTCCCAGCGCAGCGCGCGGTCCACGAGGCTCATCGATATCGCCTTGCGCTCGGACCGGCCGAAGACGAGGCCGTACCCCCGGGTGAATTGCGGTGGCTCCGTCTTCGAGCCGATGAACTGGTTGACCGTCTCGCATTCGGTGAGCGTCACCTCGCCGATCTCGATGGCGAACCCGAGCTCCGGGATCTCTATCTCCACCGGCACCGCGCCGATCCGCAATTCGCCGACGAAGGCGTGCGTGCGACCAAAGCCGCGCTGGGTGGAATACGCCATCCCCAGCGTAAAGCCCTCGTCCGCCCGCGCCAGCGTCTGCAGCCGCAGCGCCCGCTCGGCGGGCAATTCAAAGGGCTCGCGCGTGAGATCGGGTGGCTCCGCGCGGGTGTCCTCCGCGCCCTCGATCAATCCTTCCGCGTTGAGGAACCCGGTGACGTGCGGCACCCCCCCCGAGGGCGTCATCGGGGGTGTCTCTGGGAGCCCCTCGGGGGGAGCATCCCGCGCACCCTCCGCCGCGCTTCCGGCTGTGTTGCCCTCCGGGTCGGTCGGGCCCTCTGCGGCAAGCGCGAAATCAATCAGCCGGTGCGTGTAATCGAACGTCGGGCCGAGCACCTGCCCGCCCGGAAGGTCCTTGTACGTCGCCGAGATGCGGCGGTCGCATCGCATGGCTGCCGTCTCCACCGGTGTGGTGTAACCAAAGCGTGGCAAGGTGGTGCGGTAGGCGCGGACGAGAAAGATCGCCTCGATCAGATCCCCGCGCGCCTGTTTGATCGCCAGCGCCGCGAGATCGGGATCGTAGACCGAGCCCTCGGCCATCACCCGGTCCACCGCCAGCGCCAGCTGCTCCCGGATCTGCGCGATGCTCAGCTCGGCAACAGCGCGGTCGCCCCGGCGCTCGTCGGCGAGCCAGTCGTGGGCGCTCTCGATCGCGCGCTCGCCCCCTTTTGCGGCCACATACATCGGCTCAGTTCACCTTTGTCGTGCGCGGCAAGGCGGCCACATGCGCCCCCGCCGTCAGGATGAAATCGAGCCCGAGCGGAAAGATGCGCCGGTTCGCCTGAAAGGCTGCGCATTCGGGCAACGACAGATGGATGTCCGTCTCGATCCCCGGCCCGGTCAATCGTGCGCCGCTGGGCGCAAGCTCCGGCATCTCGACGATCAGGGTTGCCGAGCGATCGGGGTAGTCCGGCGTGCCGGGCGCGAACCGCCCGAGCGGCTGGAGTTTGGCCCACGGACCCACTGCAAATCGGGCCTCCCGCGCGCCCACGAGGGGGGCGCCGGTGTGGAACGTCACCCAGCCGCGGATCTCGGCGGTGTCGAGTGGTCCGGACAAGTGCACAGGCGTGTCCGGATCGCAGAGCACCAGCAGCACCGTTCCCGCCGCCACGGAGAGCGGTGCAGGCGGCTGTGCTCCCGCGCAGGGGTGGATCGTCCCGGGGCGCGACATCGCCGCGAGCACGCTGCGAAACGCCACAGCCGCATCGCGCGGCGGGTCGGCGAGCCCGCCGCCCAAGGCCTCTGCCGCCGTCATGCGCTCTGCCCCCGCGACATGGTGAAGAAATCGACCTTGGTTGCCGCGGCCCTGTCTGCCCGCGCCGCCTTGCGGGCGGTTTCCTCGGCGCGCAGCGGCGCCAGGACCGCTGCCTCGACCCGCGCCGCCGCCTCCGTCTGCATCAGCGCATCCACGAGCGCGGCCGCCCGTGCCCCGGCCTTGTCCCGGCCCTGCACGTAGCCATGCCCCACCGCGCCGCCTGCAAGGCGCAGGCTGCACCGTGTCACGGTCATTTCGCCGAGGTTGAACGCGGCTCCGACGGCGCCCGCGCGTCCGCGCAGCATGACGCTCCCGATCTCCGGCGGCCTCATCCACTCGAAGGGCGCGTCCAGCCCTGCGGCCTCGCAGAGCTGCGCCGCCCGGGCCCCGGAGCGGGCGAGAACGCCCAGGTTGGCGCGCCGTGTGTCTGTGGGAGCGTCTGTCATCTCGACAACTCTGCCAGTTACTATACAACTAGACACATTATGCATCAGGAGCGCCCGGCGCGCCACCGATTTAGCGCAGTCAGCGGATGAAACCCCGATGAAAGACGGCCCCAAAACTCCGCTCTACCGGCACATTGCCCAAGCCTTGCGCACCGACATTGCCGAAGGCGCCTACGCACAGGGGGAGAAGCTGCCGACAGAGGCACGGCTCGCCGCGCGCTTCGGGGTGAACCGGCATACGGTGCGCCATGCGCTCGGGGTGCTGGCCGAAGAGGGGGTCGTCCGCGCGCGGCGCGGCTCGGGCACGACCGTCATCGGCCAGCCGATCGACTACCGCCTCGGCACGCGTGTCCGGTTCCGAAGCAACCTTCTGGGCGAGGGGCTCGCACCCGACCGCGAGCTGCTGTCTGTCGAGCTGCGCGCGGCGACGGCACATGATGCGCGTGTGCTGAAGCTCGATCCGGGGGCGGACGTCTGTGTGTACCGCGCGCGTACCTTTGCGGATGGCGCGGCGATGGCCATTGCCGAGAGCCGCTTCCCCGAGCAGCGCTTGCAGGGTCTCTCCGAGGCGCTCAGAGAGACGAACGGCGTCACCCGCGCCCTCGCGCATGTCGGGGTGCAGGATTACACACGGGCCTCAACGCGGCTCACCGCCGAGCGGGCGAGCCCGTTCGTTGCGCTGCACCTCGGATTGTCCGAAGGCGACCCGGTGCTCTACGCCTCCTCGGTCAATGTCGACGCAGCGGGGCAGGTGGTGGAATACGGGCAGACATGGTTCGCGGGGGGGCGGGTCGTGCTGACCGTCGACCAGAGGGATTTCACGGGCTGACGCGTTGCGTTGCTGCCCCGCCCGGAGCGCGTGCCTTGCCATGCAGCCCGTGCCCGCGCTCCACTTTCGTCGCCCGTCGCCCGTCGCCCGTCGCCCGTCGCCCGTCGCCCGTCGCCCGTCGCCCGTCGCCCTTCGCCCGTCGCCCGTCGCCCGTGCCGCTTGCCCATGCCGCCCCACCTCCGTCGTTTCGCCACACGTCCCCGGCAGGATGTCCGGATCCCCGTGGCACCGCAGGCCCCCCGGCCCTTTCACGCAAGCGGACAGACGCGCCGGTCGGCGCACGTCCCACGCCGCAACCTCCCCCAGGCACATATCGCAGACCAGCCCCGCGACACCCGCCCCGGGGCCAGTCAGGATGCACGCCCGGCAGGTAGATCGCATTCGGCCTTTTACGAAGTGTGCATGAATTCGTGGTCTCCACGCAGGTATCGCTGCGGCGGAACGCCCGGCACATTGGAAGCCGCGCGCCTGACCCATGGAGCCTCACATGTCCGCAAAGGGCCCTCTTGAGCAGAACGCCCAGCCAGCAAACGAGCGCATAGAGGCCTACATTCGGTCGGCGACCGAAGCCGCCAACGTCGCGCTCTGGAGCACGTGCCCGGAAACCGGCGAGACGTGGTATTCCCCGACGTGGTTCACCAACCTCGGCTTCGAACCCAATGCCTTTGTGCCGTCCTTCGACGGCTTCATGAAGCGCATGCATCCCGACGATCGCGCCCCGACGCTGGCCGCCTTCACGGATCTCGTCGAAGATCGCACGCGCACCTACTCCGCGGATTTCCGGCTCCGGGACGCCGCCGGGGAGTGGCGCTGGATCGGCGCGTCCGGCGCCAAGGTCGAGCGCGGCGGCGGCCTGCCCTACGTCATCTACGGAATGCAGATGGATATCTCCCGGCGCAAGGCGACGGAGGAGGAGCTCGCATTCACCGCCCGCACCGCGGAACAGCACCGCCAGCGCCTCGCCCGCCTCGCCGAGAACTCTCCCGCCGCACTCTTCGAGTTCAAGATCGACACAGACGGCACCGTCTCGCTGCCCTACGTCACGGCCGGGGTCCACGACATCTTGAACGTGCCGCCCGAGGACGTCACCGCAGACGGCATGAGCGCCTTTCGCAACATCTTCGAGGAAGATGTCGGCCTGATGGGCCCCGCCATCGAGGATTCGCGGGTCAACCTGACCCCCTTCAAGATGCGCTACCGCGTGAAACGGCCCGATATGCCCGGCGGGTATATCTGGGCGCAGGCGAACTCCGTTCCCCACCGCGAGGCGGACGGCTCCACCGTCTGGTTCGGCAGCCTCTATGACGTCACCCTCGAAGTGGAGCGCGAAGCGATGCTCGCCCACGCGCGCGACAGCATGCGCCACCTTGCGCTGCATGACGGGCTGACCGGCCTGCCGAACCGCCGCCGGTTCGACGAGATCCTCAAGAGCAGGGCTGAAACCCACGATAACGCGGTGCCCGCCGCCGTGCTCATCCGGATCGACCTCGACCGCTTCAAGTTCGTCAACGATACCCTGGGCCACCCGGCGGGCGATGCTGTCCTGATCCACGTCGCCTCGATCCTGCAAAGCCTCCTCGGGCCGGATGACCTTGCAAGCCGCGTCGGTGGGGATGAGTTCTGCGTGATTATGCGCCATGGCAAGACCGTGGAAGACGCCAAGAAGATCGTCACCGCGATCCAGGAGCGTCTCGCCGTCCCGTTCAAGTATCAGGGCAAGATCTGCCGGTTTGGCGCGAGCTTCGGCATCGCCTCGTCCGAACACGGCAACATCGCGAACGGAGATCTTATGTCGTTCGCCGATGCCGCGCTCTATGAGGCGAAAGCCGCCGGGCGCGGGCGGCTGGAGGTTTTCAGCAAGGACCTTTACGACGAAATCCTCGCTGGCAGGCGCATGGCCGCCGAGCTCGAAGCGGCGCTGGAATTGCGCCAGTTCGAGCCGTTCTTCCAGCCACAGATCTGCGCGCATACCGGCGCGCTTGTCGGGATGGAGGTTCTTGCCCGGTGGCAGCGCGACGACGGCACGCTGGTGCCGCCCGACAGGTTCATGCCGATCGCCGAGCAGATCCGTGCGGTGCCGCTGATCGACAAGCTCATGGTCGAACGGGCGGCCGCCATTGTCGACGAGTGGATGGCCGGCGGGCTAACCCCTCCGAAGATGTCCTTCAACCTCTCCGCCGGGCGGCTGCGCGAGCATGGCATCGTCTCCGAGATGCGCAGCCTGCAGGACAAGGGCATCCAGATCGCGTTCGAGCTCCTGGAATCCATCCTTCTGGAGGAGGAGGATTGCGTCGTACGGTTCAACCTCGACCTCGCCCGGGACGCTGGCATTCACATCGAGATCGACGATTTCGGCACCGGTCACGCCTCCATCCTCGGGCTTCTGAATGTCAGCCCTGACGTGCTGAAGATCGATCGCCGCCTGACGGCCAATGTCGTCGAGACGGATCAGGCCCGTGATCTCGTCGCATCGATCCTCGGGATCGCCCGCTCTCTTGGCATTCGCACCGTCGCCGAGGGCATCGAGACCGAGGCGCAAGCCCATGTGCTGCGCGATCTCGGGTGCAACGTCTTTCAGGGGTACCTCTATGCGAGGCCGCTCGCCGCGCACGCATTACTCGACTGGGCCCGCGTCAACGGTTTCGTCGCGGCACCCCGTTCACCGAAGCGCGCCCGGCGCGGCTGACCTTGCAACAGGCATCTGCGCGCCCCGGCCCCCAGCGCGCAAACGGGCCCCTTACGGGAAGGATGTGAAGCGGTTCGCCCCGTTTGCCACCCGCGCCATCCTCAGCACGCCCAATCTGCGCTGATTGCCGGGCGCACCTCCGAAGCCTTGTTTCAGCCTTGCCGCAACAGGACTTGCCATCCGGCCCGTTCACAAGGCGCAAACCTCCGCCGGAAACCCGCTATAGGCCCTGCGCCGCCTGTCAGCGCACAGGCTCCTGCGCCACCGTCCCTGCGCGCGGCGCCTCGCCGATCCCCTCCAGCACGACCTCGACGCGCCGGTTGAGCTCGCGGCCCGCGGCGGTCGCGTTCGACGTCAGCGGCATGAGGTAGCCCACCCCTTCGGCGCCAATCTGCCCCGGTTCCACCCCGAAGCGGTTGATGAGTTCGGCGCGGACGGCCTCCGCCCGGCGCCGTGACAGGTCGACGTTGGCGGAAAGCGCGCCCTGCGCATCCGTGTGCCCCACCAGGACCACCCGCGCGTCCGGGGCCGCTTCGAGGAACGCGGCGAGTGCGGCCAACGCGGTATCTCCCGCTTCGGCAAGGGTCGCCGCGCCGGGGGCGAAGGTCAGTTCGGACAGCACCACGCGCCCCTCTATCCGCAGGCTCCGGGCAAACTCGCCACTCCCGCGCGCCCCCGCATCCGGCAAGAGCCCGCCCGCGGCGCTCGCCGTATCGGGCAGCGCGGCGGCCAGGGCGACCGGCGCTTCCACGGGGGTCGCCACACCCGGGTAGACAGCACTGAGCTGCACGAAAACAACCGTGTCCGACCGGCTGACCATCACCGTGGCCCATTGCGGCCCATCCGGGTCGTCCCTGCGCGCAGCGAGGTAGCGATAGGCCCCGAGATCGACGAACATGTCCGGCGGCGGCACCGTGTCTGTCTCGAAGCGAAAGGCAAATCCGCCACAAAGGCGCGCGTCGCAATCGAGCACCGGGGCGAAGCCCTGCGCCTCCAGCGCCGCCCGGATCGGGGCCATCGCCTGTGCCGGGGTCAGGGCGGCGGACTGGATCTGCCAGACCCGGCGCTGCGCGACCCCGACCACGATCTCGAGGGGCACGGCGCCATCGCTCAGCGGTGCCACGGGGATCGGGACGGATGCGCCGTCCTCCCGGGTCTCGACCACGAGCCGCGCCGCTGCCGGAAGCGCTCCCTCGAGGCTTTGGGCGCGCGCACTCCAGCCGGCGGTCAGGCCCGCGATGCCCACAGCGGCGGCGAGGCCGAGGGCAAGAGCCCTGCACCGCGTCCGCTTTCTGGTCAGCGCGGTGGCGCAGAGGGCCGCTTGCATCGTGTCAGCCCGAGCCGGTGGGCCGGGCCCGGTAGTGATAGCCGGTCACCTCCCGCAGCCCCAGCCCCGTGTAGAGCGCCAGCGCGGGCGCGTTCGCCCGGGTGACGAGCACCGCGAGGTGCGTGGCGCCCTGCGCCGCACCCCAGCGCGCGGCAGCCAGCATCAGGTTCCGCGCAAGCCCTTGCCGGCGCATCTGGGGCAGCACCTCCAGCGCATGGACCATCGCCACCCCGCCATGGCAGGCCACGAAAGCCGTTGCCGCGGGCCTGTCCCCCCTGCGCCCCAGCATCGCGACGCGTGGCCTGGTCACCCGATCCATCACCGCGAGCCGCGCGGGGCCGACGCCGCCCGTCGCCCAGATCTCTTCCTGAAACGCGAGGGGCGGCCAAGTCACCTCGTACGCCGAGACCCGCGGCAGATCTCCCGCCGCCGAAGCCACCGAAGCCACCGGCGCGGCGAGCGCCACGGTTGGATCGACCACGCCGTACCCAGCGTCGGCCAGCGCCCGGTCGAGCGCGCTCTCATCGCCGGTGACCATCACGAGCGGGGGTTGGCCGAGCCCCGCCTGCGTTTCTTCCATCGCCTTGATGGAGGGGGCTTGCGCCGTCGCCCGCGCGGCGGACACGCGCTTGCCGCCGCCCGCACCTGCACCGATCCGCCAGCCCGGCGCCGTGTGCCAGCCCGAGGGCGGCCATGTCGCTTCGAGTGTATCGAAGACCTGTGCCGCGTCGAGCTGGCCCTCGGCCGAGACGAGGCTCACCCCACGGCCTCGGGAAAGAGCTCCACCAGCGCGCCCATGGCGGTGTCGAGCCGGCCCGGGTCTGTGCCACGGATCACGACGGTCGCGCCGTAGACCCCGTCCTTGAAGGTCGGATAGCAGCCCACGGAGAGATCGGGGTAGCGCTCCGCCAGAGCCCCGAGCGGCTCGGCGACCTCACCCTCCGGGCGATGCACCTCCAGCGATTGCGACAGCATCGGCGGGCCGCCCGTGAGCGTCGGCATCACGGAGGCCACCATCGCCCGAAAGACAGACGGCACCCCCGCCATCACGTGGACATTGCCGAGCGAAAAGCCCGGCGCCGCACTGACCGGATTGTCGATCAGCTGCGCGCCGTCCGGGATCCGCGCCATGCGCAGACGCGCCGCGTTCAGCTCGATCCCCTTCGCGTCGTAGTGGGTCTGCAGAAGCGCGCGCGCATCCTCCCGGACGCCGATAGCCGCGCCGAAGGCCTCTGCAATGGCATCTGCGGTGATATCGTCGTGAGTCGGCCCGATGCCGCCCGAGGTAAAGACAACGTCCCATCGCTCCGACAGCGCGCGGGCTGCGGCAACAATGTCCGCCGTGACATCCGCCACGATCCGCACCTCGCGCAGGGCGATGCCGTGATTGGTCAGCTCCCCCGCGAGGTAGTGCATGTTGGCGTCGCGCGTCCGGCCCGAGAGGATCTCGTCGCCGATCACCAGCATCGCGGCTGTGGGCAGGCTCTCGGACGGCGCAGTCTGATCGTCGGTCATGGCGCTCCCTTGCGGTGCGGAGGTGGGGTCTGAAGGGTCCGCCGGGTCCGGGCCCATGAGGCGGCCCGGTGGCAGAGCCTTGCGCGGTTCTGGCAAGCTCTATACCCGCGCCTCCATGCGCTTTCAAACCCCGCTCCTGCCCGCACGACTTCTGCGGCGCTACAACCGCTTCCTCGCCGACGCCGTTCTGGAGGCCACCGGGGAAGAGGTCACCGCCCATTGCCCCAATCCGGGCTCCATGATGGGGCTGAAGGAGCCGGGGATGCGCATCTGGCTGGAGCCGAACGACGATCCGCGCAAGAAGCTCAAGTACGGCTGGCGCCTCGTGGAATTGCCGGGGGGGCACTGGTCGGGGATCGATACCGCTGTTCCGAACCGGGTGGTGAAGGAAGCGCTTGTCGCCCGGGCCGTGCCTGCGCTGGCCGCCTACGGCACCGTTCGCGCAGAAGTGAAGTACGGCCGCGCGAGCCGGGTCGACTTCCTGCTGACGGAGCCGGGGCTGCCCGATGCCTATGTCGAGGTGAAGAACGTCCACCTGCGCCGCTCCGATGATTGGGCGGAGTTCCCCGACAGCGTCACCACGCGCGGCGCCAAGCACCTTGCCGAGCTTGCGGACATGGTCGCAGAGGGACACCGCGCGGTCATGCTATACCTCGTGCAGCGCACCGATTGCACCCGCCTGCGGATGGCCCCCGACCTTGATCCCGGCTACGCCCGGGCGTTCGACGCGGCCCGGACCTGCGGTGTCGAGATGCTCTGCCACGGAACGGTCATCGATACCGCTTCCGTGGCGCTTGGGCCTGCCTTGCCAGTGGACCCTTCTGCACAGAGTTGAGCGCGTGCCTTTTCCTTTTCGGGCCAGTTCCCTATGTTATCCCCGGAGCGCAGCAGATTGGCCCGAAGGGGCTTCGAGACGTGGACGACATACGCGGAAGACTCACCAAGGACGGAATTCGCCTCTATGAACCGGCGGACTTCGAAGGAATGCGCGTGGCTGGACGGCTGGCCGCGGAGATCCTCGACGAGATCGCGCCGATGGTCGTGCCCGGCCAGACGACGGGTGCCATCGACACCGCGATCGAACAGAGGGTCGAGGCCGCCGGCGCGACGTCCGCCACGATCGGCTACAAGGGCTACAAGCACGCCTCCTGCATTTCAGTGAACCACGTCGTCTGCCATGGCATCCCGGGCGAAAAGGTGCTCAAGGAAGGCGACATCCTGAACGTCGACGTGACTGTGATCGTCGATAGCTGGTTTGGCGACACGTCGCGGATGTATGTCGCCGGAAAGCTCGCGCGCAAGCCCGAGCGGCTCATCGAGGTGACGCACGAAGCGCTGATGCGCGGGATTGAAGCGGTGAAGCCGGGCAACACCTTTGGCGACATCGGCCACGCGATCCAGAGTTTCGTCGAAGCCAACCGGATGTCGGTAGTGCGCGATTTCTGCGGCCACGGCCTTGGCCGGGTGTTCCACGCCCCGCCCAACGTGCTGCATTACGGGCGTCCGGGCACCGGCCCGGAGCTTCAGCCGGGCATGTTCTTTACCATCGAGCCGATGGTGAACCTCGGTCGCCCCGAGACCAAGGTGTTGTCGGACGACTGGACGGCGGTCACACGGGACAAGTCCCTCTCGGCCCAGTTCGAACACTCCGTCGGGGTGACGGAAGATGGCGTCGAGATTTTCACGCTCTCGCCAGCAGACCGGTTCCACCCGACCTACCGCTGAGGCCGAAACGGTGGGGCGGTGCCGCCCCGGGCATTTTCCGCATGCGGGTATTGGGGTGGCGGGACGCCGACGTGCCTTGGCGCAGGGCCTGTCTGGCCTCGACACGTTGCGCTCCGGATGCTCCGTGCGCCAAGCCTCGCAGAACTCCGCTCAATCCCGAGCTACGTGATCCTGGTCCGGGTGATCTGGAGTCTTCCGCTTTTTTGGGGGGGGGCGATGCGATCTGGGCATGATGAGGACCCGGCTCAGGGTCAGAGGAGCCCGACATCTCCAAGCACCAAACCCCAAGCGCTGGGCACCGAGCACCGAGCATTGCGTACCGAGCGCCGAGCGCCGAGGACCGGGCATTGTGCGCCGAGCACCCAGCATTGTGTTTCGAGCGCCGAGAACCTAGCACCGAGCATTGCGCATCGAACGTTGGGCACTCTGCACCCGGCGTTCTGCGTCGCGGCGTCGATGCCAGCCTGCACCGGCCTCACCGAGGCCCGGACTCGTCGTCGCCTTCTGTTGCGTCGCGTTCCCATTCGTCCCAGAGCATCAGCAGGACGGGCCGCCCGCCGAGCGCGCCGTGGATGTCCCCCAGCAGGACCGGGCCGGTCTTGCGCCCGGGCGGGGGACCGCCGGTGTCGGTGGCACTGGGCGGGGCGAGCAGGTCTTGCAGCCAGGCCAGTGCGCGGGGACGGGCTGTGGTTGTCATGTTCTGATGCTAGCGCCATCAAGCGGGGCTGTCATCTGCTTTGCCCCACGATATGCCCCGGGGTGCGTGGCAGGACGCCTCCGGCGGAGGTATTTGGGCCAAGATGAAAGGCAGCCCGGTCAGCGGGTACCGTCGGGTGCTGTCAGCAAGGTGATGTGGGTGTCGCCGTAGCGGCGCGTGTCTTGCAGGGCAAAGCCGGCGGGCGGGATCTGGGGTGCGTTCTCTTCCCATACGATCAGCGCCTGGGGCGCAAGCCAGCCGCCGGTCAGCGCCGCGTCGAGGGCGCGCGGGCCGAGGCCCTTGCCGTAGGGCGGGTCGAGGAAAACCAGATCGAAGGGCGGCGCGGTGGCCGCGCCGAGGTCCGTCGCGTCGCGGCGCCAGATCCGGGTGGCGCCCTGGGCTTTCGCGCGACTGACGTTTTCACGGAGCATCGCGCGGGCGGCCGCGCCGGTGTCGACGAAGGTGACGTGGGCCGCGCCGCGGGAGAGGGCTTCGAGCCCGAGCGCGCCCGTTCCCGCGAAGAGATCGAGCACGCGGGTGCCGCTCAGGGGCGCTTCGGGGCGGGCGGTGAGCACGCTGAAGAGGCTTTCGCGCACCCGGTCGGGCGTGGGGCGCAGGTGGGCCGCGGTGTCCCCTGCGCCGAGTTCGGCGAGCCGAAGCCCGCGGTGGCGGCCTGCGATGATGCGCATGGGTCAGGCCCGGGGTCGCGCGCGCACTGCGCCGGGCTGGGGGGGCGCTTGGGGGGGAAAGCGACGCGCCATGGGGTCAGCGCAGAAGCGACTTGAGGTCGGTCGCGAGGTCGGCGATTGTGTCCGGATCGGGGCTTTTGCCGGCCTCGATGAGGCGCTTGCCCACCATGTAGGCGCGCGGATCGTTCATCGCATCGACGGCGAGCAAGGTCTCCCCGCGATAGTACCAATGCGACGTACCGGGGCGCACGATGACGCGGTCGTAGCCCGTGTTGAGCCCGGCGATCTGCAGCTTGAGATCGTACTGATCGGACCAGAACCAGGGCTTGGGATCATAGGGGGTGTCGGCCCCGGCGATATTGGCGGCGACGGCTTCGGCCTGATCGATCGCGTTTTGCACCGATTCCAGACGGATCCGGGTGTCGCGCCTGGGCAGCGACGCGCAATCCCCCGCCGCCCAGACGCCGGGTGCGGAGGTGCGCCCGTGTGCATCGACGCGGATGCCGTTGTCCACCACGATCCCGGCGGTCTCGGCAAGGGCCGTTCCCGGGGTCACCCCGATGCCGACAATCACGATCCCGGCCGCCAGCTCCGTGCCGTCGGAGAGGATGGCGCCGCTGACCTGGGACGTGCCGGTGAGCCGGTCGAGCCCGACCCCTTCGAGGATCCGAACGCCGTGGCGCGAGTGCAGGTCGCGCATGTAATCGGCCGTCTCGGGCGCGGCGACCCGGCCGAGGATGCGCGGGGCGGCCTCCACCAGCGTGACCTCCATCCCGAGCGAGGCCGCGACGGCGGCGGCCTCGAGGCCAATGTAGCCGCCACCGACGATCAGCACGGGCGTGCCCTCGGACATGTGGGGCGCCATGGCGTCCACATCGGCAAGGGTGCGTACAACATGCACGCCGGGGAGCGCGCCCCCGATGGCCGCGGGCAGGGGGCGTGGGGTGGCGCCGGTGGTGAGCACAAGATCGCCATAGCCGAGCGTGTCGCCTCCGACCGTCACGGTGCGCGCATCCGGGTCGATCGCGTCGGCGCGTTCCCCGAGGCGCAGCTGTACGCCGTGCTCCTTATACCAGGCTTCGGGCCGCAGAAAGAGGCGCTCGAGGGCCATTTCGCCCTTCAGGTATGCCTTCGAGAGCGGCGGGCGCTGGTAGGGTGGCACCGGTTCCGCGCCGATCAGCGTGATCGGATCGGTGTTGCCCAGGGCGCGGAGCTTGGCGATGCAGGCGGCCGCCGCCTGCCCCGCTCCAACGACAATCGTACCGGACATCCGCACCTCATCATGGTCTGGCGGCGGGCATTCGCACGTGCCCGCCTTTCCGCATCACCCGCGGACCCTACATCCCCGCCGATGGAAGACGCAATCTAAGAGGATACGCGCAATGACACTGGAAGCCGGACAAAGACTGCCTGATGCTCAACTCGTAGCGATGGGTGAGGACGGGCCGCAGAGCGTGTCGCTGTCCGACAAGCTCGCCGGACGCAAGGTCGTCGTCTTTGCGCTCCCCGGCGCCTATACCGGCGTCTGCTCGACGTCGCACATCCCGAGCTTCATGCGCACCGCAGAGGCGTTTGCGGAGAAGGGGATCGAAGAGATCATCTGCATTTCGGTCAACGACCCGTTCGTGTTGCACGCCTGGGGAGAAAGCACCGGGGCGGCGGCGGCTGGCATTGCCATGCTCGGGGATGCGGATGGCAGCTTCACCGAGGGTCTCGGGATGGCATTCACCGCGCCGCCCGTGGGCCTCTATGGCCGCTCCAATCGCTATGCCCTCGTGGTCGAGGACGGCGTGATCACCCACGCCAATGTCGACGCACCCGGGGTGTGTGATCTTTCGACGGGCGAGAGCCTGCTCGAAAAGCTCTGACGCGGCCCGGGGCAGGGCGCGTGTGCGGCGCTGCTCGCCCGCGCGCACGGCACTTTGTGGGCGCGCGATCCCGAGGTCGCCTCCTGCGGTTGGCCCTTTGTGAGCGGGGCTGGCATCGGCTCATCCAAGGGCGGGTGCCCCCTTGCCCTGCGCGGCTCGTGCCCGGCGTGCCTCGTGTACTGCGCGGCTCTGGTTCCGCGCTCCTCTTGCCCCGCGCGCCTCTTGCAACGAATGCCCCCGGCGGCAGGGGCGGTCCCGTGGGCGTCAGGCGGAGATGTCTTCGGCGAAGCGCTGCGTAGCGCGCGTGCTCAGCGCCCTGTCGAGCTCGGTCAGCAAGACGGCCGGATCCAGCGGCTTGGCCACGTAGCCGTCGAAACCCGCGCGCAGGTAGTGCTCGCGGTCTCCGAGCAGGGCGTCGGCGGTCATCGCCACGATGGCCATCGAGCGGCACGCGCCGGTGGCGCAGAGGTGGCGCAGTACCTCTTCGCCGCCCAGCGACGGCATGTGGATGTCGAGCAGGATGGCGTCGGGCGACAGGGCTTCCGCCATTTCCAGCGCCTCTTCGCCGCTGCCGGCCTCATGCACCTCTATGTTCGCCATGCCGAGGAACTGGGCCGCGATGAACCGGTTGGTCGGAATATCGTCGACCACGAGCACCCGCAGCCCCATGATCCGGGCCGGAATAACGAGCGCGGGTTCCTCTTGGGGATCTCCGCTGACGTCGAGCCGGACAGGATAGCGCAGGGCGACGCTCGCGCCGCCGGCGGGGGATCTGCCGATCGTGAGGGTCCCGCCAGCGGCCTGCAGGAGCTTTTCGGTGATGCTCAGCCCGAGCCCCGTGCCCCCTGCACGCATCTGCTGCTGCTCTTGTCCCTGCTGAAACGGCGCGAACGGGCGCTGCAACATGTGCGGGTCAAAGCCCGGCCCCGTATCCGAGACATCGACCCGCAGAAAGGTGTCTTGCCCTTCGTACTCGATCGACGCCGCGACCCGGACGTGGCCTTCGGAGGTAAACTTGACAGCGTTCGAGATCACGTTGCGCAGGATCTGGCGCAGCCTGTTGACGTCGAATTCCCCATCCTCCGGCAGACCCTCTAGGTCGGTCAGATACTCGAGGCCCTTGCCCGCCGCGAGCGGAGCAAAAAGCGCGCAGGCGGATCCGACCTCTTCTCGCAGGGATGCCCGTATCGGTTCGAAGGTCAGTTCACCGGCCTCGGCCTTGGCCATGTCGAGCGCGTCGTCGAGCAATGCGCGCAGGCTTTGGCCCGACTTCATCAGCAGCTCCAGATAGGACGGGTCCCGCTGCAGCTCCGGCTGGTCGCGCAGCAACTGGCCAACACCCAGAATTCCGTTCAGCGGCGTCCGGATCTCATGGTTCATCGTTGCAAGAAAGTATGATTTGGAGCGGCTTGCGGCCTTCGCATCCTCTTCCGCTGTCAGGATACGCCCCAGGAGTCGGCTCTGATTGACCATCGAGACAACGAAATAGCCGAACATCCCGAGGATGCCGACAAGGCCCGCCGCGAGGCCCGGTAGGTCGCCGGTGTCCACGTAGAAGTACCAGGCGAGATACATCAGCACGAAGAGGTAGACAGTGCCGCTCGAGATCGCCGCCAGAAGGTAGGGCGCGCGGACGATGCTCACGTTCACGAGGCCGGCGAGAATGTAGATCAGCGTAGCGACCTTCGCGTAGATTTCGTCGCTCATCCAAAGCGCGAGCGCGGGCGCCACGAAGGCGACGCTGCTGACAACGCACACGAGTATGAGCGCCGCGTCTTCCAGCCGGTTCGCAAGGCGCCGGCGCCCGAGCAGAAAGTGGAACGCGAGTTCCGACATGTAGAACGGGAAGAGCCACAGAAGCAGTGCCGTGTTCTCGACCGTGTACGCCGTCAGCGTCACCGCGAGCGTCGCGCCCAGTATGCGCTTCAGGAAATCGTCCTGCATGCTGATGCGCAGCTGCTCGAGCCGGCGCTGTCTCATCATGTCATCCATCGCCCACGTCCGTCCTGCCCGGCGCCTGATTCAGGGGCAAGCACACGACCGGAGCGCGAGCAACGCCGACTGACACACGCACAAAGTGCGCGGGGGCTAGCCTGCCATCTGGTCCATTGCAGTGGCAAGGCGAACGTCGAGCGCCGAAAGTCCGCCCGCGTCATGGGTTGTCAGTGTCACGTCGACCGTGCGGTAGACGTTGAACCACTCGGGGTGGTGATCCATCTTCTCGGCCACGATCGCGGCCCGGGTCATCCAGCCGAATGCTTCGTTGAAGTCTTTGAACTGAAACGTCTTCTTGATCGCATCGCGGCCTTCCACAAGGGCCCAACCGCTAGCCAGCAGCGGCTCCAGCACCGCGCGATCTTCCAGTTTTCCTGCCATCAGTCGTGATCCTCCCCCGTGCTCTTGAACGGCCCGTAGGACGTCAAGATCTCCTTTTCATGGTCAACGGCCCGCGATTCGGCCTCCAGGAAGTCGGCAATCGCGGTGCGAAAATTCGGGTCGCCGATCCAGTGCAGCGAATGCGTGTCGACCGGCAGGTAGCCGCGCGCCAGCTTGTGCTCGCCCTGCGCCCCGGCCTCCACCGTGTCGAGCCCCTGCGCGATCGCGAAATCGATCGCCTGGTAGTAACACAGCTCGAAATGCAGGCACGGATGGTCCTCGACGCAGCCCCAGTATCGCCCGAAGAGCGATGAGCCGCCGATGAAGTTCAGTGCGCCCGCCACGTTGCGCCCGCCCCGCTCCGCCAAGACCAGCAGCATGTCGTCGCGCAGCGTCTCCTGCGCGATATCGAAGAACTCCCGCGTCAGGTAGGGCGTGCCCCACTTGCGCGATCCGGTGTCCTGGTAGAACCGCCAGAAATCGTCCCAATGCTCGGGCCGCAACGCATCGCCCGTCAGCGCATGGATCTCACCGCCAAAATCCTGCGCTGTCCGCCGCTCCTTGCGGATGTTCTTGCGCTTGCGCGACGACAGCGCCTCCAGAAAGGCGTCGAAGCTCGCGTAGCCCCGGTTTTCCCAGTGGAACTGCTGCGTGCGCCGGTGCAGCAGGCCCAGCTCCGTTCCCACCGCTACCTCCGCCTCGGTGCAGAACGTCGCGTGGATCGTGGCGATCCCGTTGTTGTCGGCCAGTTGCGCGGCCCCCTGCAGCAGCGCCGCCATCCCGGCCACTTCCCAGCCCGGCTTGGTCAGAAAGCGCCGCCCCGTCGCGGGCGTGAACGGCACCGCGATCTGAAACTTGGGGTAATAGCGGCCACCCGCCCGCTCATAGGCGTGGGCCCAGGAATGATCGAAGATGTACTCGCCCTGGCTGTGCGACTTCGCGTAGAGCGGCGAGACCGCGACGATCTCCCCCTCCACCTCCGCCGTCAGGTACATCGGCTGCCAGCCGCTGCCCGGGCCAACCGAGCCCGACGCCTCCAGCGCATGGAGGAACCGGTGCGTGGTGAAGGGATCCTCCGGCCGCCCGCCCTCCGTGGCGTCCGGGCAGGCGCAGGCATCCCACACCGCCGGGTCGATCTCGGCGATGGCACGGTGCATCTGCACCTCGACCTGTGCGTCAGGCTGGGGTTGCGCCGTCATGGGGATCTATCTCGCAGTGGCCAGGGGCTTGCGATGAAAGTGGCATCGTGCGCGCGCCGGTCAAGGTGCCGCGCTACCCGGATCCTGTGGCAGGTACCCTTCGAAGGTCACGTTCTGGGCAATCTTGCGCGCCTCCGCCTCGTCCGTGGCGTTTTCGATTGTCCAGCACAGCACGGCACAGCCCCGCGCCTTCAGTTCCGCGACACGCGGCGTTGCCAGATCGCTCCACGCGTGGCTGATGAAGCTGGCGCCCACCGCGTCGACGTCGATCTGCGCGAGCTCCGCGCGCCGCTCCGGCGGCACGCCGGGCCAGTCCTCCGCCGGGAACGCCGAGCTCACGAGCCCCCGCGCCCTGTCCGGCGCGGCCGCCCCGAGCGACGCCACGCAGGAGGGGCTGAACGACATCACCGCGAGCGGGCCGGCATAGCCCGCGATCGCCCGCGCCACCGCGGCCTCCAGCCGCCCGTGCGAGGTGCGCAGATCCCCGGCCTGGTCCTTCATCTCCAACAGCAGCGGGACGCGCCCGTCCACGATGGCAAGCACCTCCGCGAGCGTCGGGATGCCCTCCGCGGCGCCCTTCAGTCCGATCTGCGAGAGCGCCTCGGCGGTCCGCTCCCGCACAGGCCCCTGCGCGTCCGTCAGGCGGCCAAGGCCACCGTCATGGAACACCATCGCCACCCCGTCGGCGGAGAGCTGCAGATCCACCTCGATCCCGAAGCCCCCCGCGAGCGCGGCCGCAACAGCCGCGCGCGAGTTCTCGGGCCGCCCCGGCCCGTGCAGCGCACGGTGGGCAATGGGCCGTCCCAGAAACGCTTCCGGCAGAGCAGGCCCCGTCATGCGATCTCGAAGATCCCCTCGATCTCCACCGACACGCCAAGCGGCAACGACGCCGCCGACACGGCCGAGCGCGCATGCCGCCCCCGGTCCCCGAGCGCTTCCACGAGGAAGTCGGACGCGCCGTTGATCACTTTCGGCTGGTCGGTGAAATCCACGGTCGAGTTCACGAAGCCGGTCAGCTTCACCACCCGCACCAGCCGGTCGATGTCGCCGCCACAGGCCACCTTGAGCTGCGCCAGGAGCGACACCGCGCATTGCCTGGCCGCCGCTGCCCCGGCGGCCACATCCATCGTGTCGCCGAGCTTGCCGGTCGTCAGTACCCCGTCCGCCATGCTGATCTGGCCGGAAACGTAGACAGTGCTCCCCGTCACGACATAGGGCACGTAGTTGGCCGCCGGCGCTGGCGCGTCCGGCAGGGTCACGCCAAGCTCGGCAAGGCGGGATTCGATCGTTGAGGCCATGGGATCCTCCGTGTCTGGCTCGGCGCGACGCTACCCAACCGCCACCAAAGAGAAAACCCATTCCGCGCGCGGGCTTCGGCCGGGGGCACGGCCACAAGGACACGCTGGCACACCGCATCGGCGGAGTGTCACAGCATCGCCTTTCCCAGACCGTGATCCCGTCGCATAGTCATGCGACACCGCCCGGCCACGCCAAAGAAGACACGACGCCCCCATGACCCACGCCGCACCCCTCGCCGCTGCCCTGATCGCGCTGACGCTCCCCGCCCAGGCGATGGATGGCCGCTACAAGCTCACCGAGGCCGCGCAGTGCCTCGCCGACAACGACGACGGCATCCTGCGCATAGAAGAGGGCGTCCTCTACGGCGCCGAAAGCCGCTGCCGCATGACAAACCCGCTCGAAGTCCGCGCGATGGACGCGATGCTCTACGACATGGTGTGCATCGGCGAGGGCACCGGCTGGGAAGAGCGCGCGCTCCTCATGCGCGCCGCCTCCGGTGGCCTGATCCTGCTCTGGGACGGGTACGCCTTCGAATACGACGCCTGCCCCGGCACCACGGCCCGGCCAAAGCCCCGCACCGCCGATGCCGGCCCCGCGGCCCCCGCCACCCTCAAGGTCGAGCGCACGGCCCCGCCGCCCCCGCGTCCGACATCCGGCCCCACCGCGCGCGTCGACTAGGGCCGTTGCTCCAGGCGCCAGGAGCCGCCACGCGCCCCACCCAATCGCCCTCCACACTGCCCATCCCGGTCACCACCCCGCCAGCAAGCGCCCGGATCCCACCAAGACATCCGGCGCCCACACCTGCCCACCAGCCGCAATGCTTGAGGGCCCTGACCCAACCGCACGCAGACGCACAAACCCCCGGCACAGCGAACTCCCTTGTCGCGCCAAACGCCCGGCCCCTGAAACAAAAACGGGCCGAGGCAGCATTCCCCAATCAACCCGCACGGCCCACCGCCCGCCGCAGCAGCGCCAACGCGCCTCTTCATCTTGGCTAAAATACCTGATCGCGCCGGGCGCCGCCCGCACACCGCCGGGATCGGTTCAATTCCCGAAAAGCTGCTCCAGCACCGCGCGCAACCCGCGCGCGGGTTCGGTCGGTTGTGGCGCACGCGGGCGCTGGGTTTGCGGCTGCTGGCGCTCCGCGTTGGCCTGCGCCTGCGCCGAGGGGCGTGGCTGGTCCATCGGCAGCGCCCGCACGTCGAGCCCCTCGTGCACGCGCAGCATCGTCTCGCGCCAGATCTCTGCGGGCAGCCCGCCCCCGGTAACACCCGACAGGGGGGTGTTGTCGTCATACCCCATCCACACTCCGGCGACGTAGTCTGCCGTGAAGCCGACGAACCACGCATCGCGCGCCGCCTGGGTCGTTCCGGTCTTGCCCGCCGCCGGGCGCTCCCCGAGCTGTGCGCGGCGCCCTGTCCCGGCCTCGACGACACGTGACATCATGTAGACGAGGCTCCGCGCCGCCTCTTGGGAGATCACGCGCCGGCCAAAGCCGCCCTCCTGGTCCATGATCGGCGCGCTGTCGCCCTGCAGGGTCACGCCCGACATGCCGTAGGGCAACACCGCTCGCCCGCCGTTGAGAAAGCCCGCGTAGGCTCCGGTCATCTCCATCAGCGTCGATTCGCTGACGCCGAGGGCCAGCGCCGGCCCGTCCGCGAGGCTCGATTCGATGCCGAAATTCTCGGCCACCGTCGACACCACGTCACGGCCCACGAACTCCGAGATCTTCACCGCCGGGATGTTCAGGCTGTCCGCAAGCGCCTCCGTCAGCGTCACGCGGCCCGCGAAATCGCGGCTGTAGTTCTTCGGGCAATACTGCCCCGAGCCCGGCACATCGAGGCAATAGGGCTCGTCCACCACCGTGTCGTTCGGCCCATACCCCAGATCCATCGCGGCGGCGTAGATGAACGGCTTGAAGGACGAGCCGGTTTGCCGGTTGGCCTGCACCGCCCGGTTGAACGCCCCCGAAACGGACGTGTCCCGCCCGCCGACCATCGCGCGCACCGCACCGTCGGCGCTCATCACGACGATCGCAGCCTGGGCGCGGCTGCCCTCGCGCACCTGCTCGGAAAAGACCAGCTTCATCGCCTCTTCGGCGGCGTACTGGATGTCCTGATCGAGCGTCGTGCGCACCATGAGATCGGCCGCCGAATCCTCCAGCAGGAAATCGGGGATCGTGCCCACCACCCAGTCCGCGAAATACCCGCCCGAAGCCTGCTGCGCCGCGTCCGAAAGGGTCGCGGGATTGGCCCGTGCCTCGGCATATTCGGCGTCCGTCAGGTAGCGCTGGTCGTTCATCAGCCGCAGCACTGTCGCCCCCCGCCGCTGCGCCCGCTCCAGATCGTTCGTCGGTGCAAACCGCGACGGCGCCACCAGAAGCCCCGCCAGCATCGCCGATTGCTGCGGGTTGAGCTTGATCGCCGGGATGCCGAAATACCGCTGGGCCGCCGCCTCGAAGCCGCGCGCCGACGCGCCCAGATAGGCGCGGTTGAAATACACCGTCAGGATCTCGTCCTTGGTGTAGCGCGCCTCCATCGCCATGGCGTAGAGCGCTTCCTTGATCTTGCGCGGGATCGTCGTGCGCCGGCAATCGGCCTCGTAGGCGGCCTCGCTCTCCCAATCGCTCGGGTTATAGGGCACGCCGAGGCACAAGAGCTTCGCTGTTTGCTGCGTCAGCGTCGAGCCGCCATGCCCCGAAAGCGGCCCGCGCCCCTCGCTGAGGTTGATGCGCACCGCCGAGGCGATGCCGCGCGGGCTGACCCCGATGTGCCAGTAGAAGCGGCGGTCTTCGGTCGCGATCACGGCATTCTTCAGATACGGCGAGACCTGATCGACCGATCCGATCCGGTCGAACTGCTCCCCGCGCCACGCGAAGACCTCGCCGTTGCGGTCCGCCAGCGTGACCGAGCCACGCGCGCGCCCGTCGATCAGGGCGTCGATGTCCGGCAACTGACTGGCGAAGTAGAGCACCCCGCCGCCGATCATCAGCCCGACGATCAGCGCCGCGCGCCACGCCAGCCCGAACGCGAGCCGCAACACGAAACGGAACGCCGCCGCGATCCAGCCGAGGGGCCCGCGCCGCACGGGTGCAGCCTTGCGCCGCGCTGCCGCTTTCCTGCGCGGCTTCGCGCTCGTCTGTGGCTTGGCCTTTGCGCCAGTCTTCGCCCCGGCCTTCGCCTCAGTTTTCGCCGGAGCCTTGGCCGCAGCCTTGCTCGGGGCCTTCGCCTTCGGCGCTGCCGCTTTCGTCTTTGAATACCGCTTGTCGGCCCGCAATGTCGGCCGCTTTCCGCCGGAGGACGCCATGGGCTCTCCTCGTCCCGCCTCGTGACTCGAAATGTGCTCGTTTTTTGCCTTGATAGCCCGCCCCCGCAGGATTTGGGAGCCTCCAAAGCCTCGGAGCGCCTTCAGGATGTGCCTAATTTTTAATCGACAGCATCTGTTTGTGCAAAAATTGTGCAAAAACCCCTGCGCGGCCTCTTCCACAGGCCCCACGGTTTCTTGAAGGGCCGCGACATTTCGCGGCTTGGTCCCGTCGTGAACTGGCCGGTGGCTCCGGCGCATTTGAAGGGGACCCACGTGAAACTGATCATAGCAGCAATCAAGCCGTTCAAGCTGGAGGAGGTGCGCGAGGCGCTCACCGCCATCGGCGTGCGCGGCATGATGGTGACGGAGATCAAGGGGTTCGGCTCGCAGTCCGGACACACCGAAATCTACCGGGGCGCCGAATACGCCGTGAACTTCGTACCCAAGGTCAAACTCGAAATCGCCGTTTCCGCCGGGATGGCGGATCAGGTCGTCGACACGATCCAGAAGACGGCGAAGACCGACAAGATCGGCGACGGCAAGATCTTCGTACTCGATCTGGCCCAGGCCGTTCGCGTGCGGACCGGCGAAACCGATCAAGAAGCGCTCTGAGCGACTCAGACAGAGACTGGGGAAGATAGAAACATGAAACTAACCAAGTACATACCTCTGCTGGCGCTGATTGCGCTGCCAACGATGGGCATCGCCCAGGAGGATGCCGCGCCGGGGTTTGACGAGATCGGCCCCTACATCATGACCACGCTGCTGTTCTGCATGGCAGGGTTCCTCGTGTTCTTCATGGCTGCCGGTTTTGCCATGCTCGAAGGTGGCCTCGTGCGTTCCAAGAACGTCACGATGCAGATGACCAAGAACATCGCGCTCTACTCGGTCGCTGCCATCATGTACTGGATGATGGGCTTCAACCTGATGTATCCGGGCGACTTCAACGGTTATGTCGGCAGCTTCTTTCAGCCGACCGTGCTCGACCCCGTGGGTGTCGCCGCGGCGGATGCAGCGCTCGATTATGCCTCCGTCGGCTCGGACTTCTTCTTCCAGCTGGTCTTCGTGGCTGCGACCGCATCCATCGTCTCCGGTGCCGTTGCCGAGCGGATCAAGCTCTGGCCGTTCCTGATCTTCGTCGTGCTGCTGACCGGCGTGATGTACCCGATCTCCGGCTCCTGGCAGTGGGGCGGTGGCTGGCTCTCCGAGATGGGCTTCTCCGACTTCGCCGGTTCGACCGTCGTGCACTCCGTCGGTGGCTGGGCCGCTCTGGCTGGCTGTATCGTCCTTGGCCCGCGTCTGGGCAAGTACAAGGACGGCAAGGTCAACCCGATGCCGGGCTCCAACCTCGCTCTCGCCACGCTCGGCACGTTCATCCTGTGGCTCGGCTGGTTCGGCTTCAATGGCGGCTCTCAGCTCGCCATGGGCACGGTCGGCGACGTCTCCGACGTCTCCCGGATCTTCGCCAACACCAACATGGCGGCTGCCGCCGGTGCCGTGACCGCGCTGATCCTGACGCAGGCCGTCTATGGCAAGCCGGACCTCACGATGGTGCTGAACGGTGCGCTCGCGGGCCTCGTCTCGATCACCGCCGAACCGCTCGCTCCGACGCTCTTCGGCGCGCTGTGGATCGGTGCGGTTGGTGGTGTGATCGTGGTCTTCACGGTGCCGCTGCTCGACAAGCTGAAGATCGACGACGTCGTCGGCGCGATCCCGGTGCACCTCTTCGCCGGTATCTGGGGCACCATCGCCGTGGTCTTCTACAACGGTGACGCCAGCCTGATGACGCAGCTGACCGGCATTGTCGCCTACGGTGTCTTCACCTTCGTCGTCGCCTTCGTCGTGTGGTACATCCTCAAGCTGGCAATGGGCATCCGCGTCAGCGAGGAAGCCGAGATGGAAGGCCTCGACACCGCGGAACTCGGGATGGAAGCCTATCCGGAATTCTCAAAGGGCTGATACCCTTCCAATCAGTCCCTGAACCTGGCCCCGGGCGCGCGTCGCCCGGGGCTTTTTCGTGTGTGGGCGCGGTGTTTCCTTGCGTATTTGGAGCAGAAAGAAGGGGTTGGGTGATCGCGATCACGCGGCGTGCGCGAGGGCGGCGGGGCGCGCGCGTTGATCCCGGGGGCGGGGAGGTGACGATGGCGCGGGCAGGGCGGTGACGGGGTGCTGTGGTGACCAGAGGGTCAGGACAGGGTGGCGGCGAGGGCGCGGGCCACGGTGGGCAGGTTGTCCTCGGTCAGGCCGGCGAGATTGATCCGGCCCTCGTCGGTGGCGTAGATCGCGTGCTCTGTGCGCAGGTGGCGCATCTGGGCGGGCGTGGCTTGCAGGAGGGAGAACATGCCGCGCTGGCCCGCCATGGCGTCGTACCGCGCGCTGCCGGTTTCGCGGCGCAGCGCCTCGGCCAGCCCGGTGCGCATCGCCGAGATCCGAGTGCGCATGGTGTTGAGCTCGGCTTCCCATTCCGCGCGGAGGCCGGGATCGGTCAGGACCATCGTGACGACGCGCGCGCCGTGGTCCGGCGGGAAAGAGATCGACAGCCGGTTGAGCGTGGCGAGGTTGGCCTGTAGGCGCGCGCGTGCCTTTGGATCGGCGCCAGCCCCAGCCCCGACCCCGGTCACGAGCAGGGCGCCGGGCCGGTCGCGGTAGAGGCCGAGGGTCTTGGCGCCCGAGACGCAGACCAGCACTTCGGGGGCCGCGGCGGCGATGCGGCGCAGACCGGCGACATCGGCCTCCAGCCCGTCGCCGAGCCCGTGATAGGCGAGGTCGACCATCGGGGTCACGCCCTTGCGCGTGCAGAGCGCGGCGAGCCTGTCCCAGTCTTCGAGCGTGTGGTCGACGCCCGTCGGGTTGTGGCAGCAGCCATGCAGGAGGAGCGTGTCGCCCGCTTCCATGGCCGCGAGATCCTCGGCCTGTCCCTCGGCGTCGAGCGCGCCGGTTTGCCTGTCCAGATGGCGGTAGGTGCGGCGCGGCACGCCCATCTGGTCGAGGATCGCCACGTGGTTTGGCCAGGATTGCTCCGACACCCAGACGCGCCCCTCCGGAGCGATCATGCGGGCCAGGGAAAAAGCGTGGTGCACGGCGCCCGTGCCGCCGGTCGTCGCGCAGCCGACGACGGCCTCGGCGGGCACGGCATCCCCGAGCACCAGCGCGCGGATCGCCTCGACGAAGGCCGGATCGCCTGAGAAGCCGACATAGGATTTCGTTTGCTCGACCTCCCAGAGCCGGCGCTCCGCCGCCTTGACGGCGGCCATGACCGGGGTTGCGCCCAGGGCATCGCGGTACACGCCGACGCCGAGATCGACCTTGCCGGGGCGTGGATCTTCGGCGAAGGCGCGCATCAGGGCGATGATGCCATCGGGCGCCGGGTTCGGAAGATCGGAAAGGCGCATGGCTTTCGCTCGGCTCAGCTCGGCACGCGCGCGGCGTCGATCGGGCGGCGCAGGACGCGCGCATGCTCGGTGCGCCGAACCGGTACGAAGCCGACCCGCTGATAGAGCCCGAGGGCGCGGGGGTGATCGAGGGTGCAGGTGTTGACGGTCATCCGCGCGACGCCCGGCATGTCCCATCCGATCTGCACCGCGCTTTCCAGAAGGAACCGGCCAAGCCCTGTTCCGACCGCCTCCGGGACGAGGCCGAAATAGGACAGGTCGCAGACTTTCGGATTGCGATGATCGAGCAGGAAGAAGCCGTGCGGCCAGCCATCCTGCATCAGGGTGTAGAGCGCGGTCTCGCCGCCATGCAGCCACGCGGCGAGGTCGTCCTCGCGCTCGTGGTGCATATCTTCCCAGGCGTAGTTGCTGCCCACCGCGTCGTAGAGCCCGAGGAAGAACCAGATCGGCGGCGCCTCGGCTTTCAGGAGCGCGGCGGGCTTTCCGGCGGGAGCCTTGGGGTATCCGCCGGGGGGGCGTGCGGTCATCTCCAGCCACGTGATGGCGTAGGACACTTCGGTGCCCGCTGGTGTGATCGTCATGGTGTGTCGGAGGTCGCGACGGCGAGTTCGGCGAACTGGCCCCATTCCGACCAGGACCCGTCGTAGAGCGCGGTCTTGTCGTGGCCGAGCCGGGCCAGCGCGAGCGACAGGATCGCCGCTGTCACACCGGACCCGCAGGTGGTGATGATCGGCTTGGCAAGATCCACCCCGGCGCCTTCGAAGGCCGCTTTCAGCGCCGCGTCGTCTTTCATGGTGCCGTCGGGATTGAGCAGCAGCCTGTAGTGCACGTTGGACGAGCCGGGGATGTGACCTGCGCGCAGACCCTCGCGCGGCTCCGGCTCTGCGCCCGCGAACCGGCCCGGCGAGCGGGCGTCGACGATCTGCCAGTCGCGCAGCTTGGCGGCCTGTGCGACCTGGGTGACGTCTTTCACCAGATGTGCCTGGCGGGAGGCTGTCATGTGGCGGTCGCGGGTGAGGGGGGGCAGATCCTCCACCGGGTGGCCCTCGGCCTGCCACTTCGGGAAGCCGCCGTCGAGCACGGCGATGTCGGTCTTGCCCATCAGGCGGAAGAGCCACCAGACGCGCGCCGCGGAGAACAGCCCCGCGCTGTCGTAGACCACGACCTGGTGCCCGTCGCCCACGCCCAACGCGCGCATCCGGCTCATGAACTTCTCCGTCGGCGGGGCCATGTGCGGCAATTCGGACCGGCTGTCGGAGATCTCGTCGATATCGAAGAAGCGTGCGCCGGGGATGTGGGCGTCGTTGTACTCGACCCTTGGATCACGCGCCTCTCCGGGCAGGTAATAGGAGGCGTCGAGCACGCGCAGGTCGGGATCGCTGAGATGTGCGGCGAGCCAGCTTGTGCTGACGAGGGTGCGGGGATCGTCCTGCATGGGGCGCCTTTGCGGTTGCGGGGCGGGCTTTGCTCACCAAGAAGTAATCGTGCGCGCCCGGCGGAGCAAGTCGGCGGCGTCAGATCTTGCGGGCGACGATGAAATGAGCGGCGCGCTTTTCGGGGTAGTCGCCGGTTTCGACGATCTCGAAGCCCGCATCCCGGATCGCCTGTTGCAGCTCGGCGCGCTTGAGGAACCACACCGGCGGGGCGAGGCCGACGGCGCGCATGGCGGGGATCAGAACCCGCAGCCAGGCGCCAAGCTCGGCGAGGCAGACCGTTTTGGAGATCAGCAGCCCGTTCGGCGCGAGCCTTGCGTGGAGCGCGGCGAGGCTCTCGCGGAGATCCGGGACGAGGTGCAGCAGGCTGAACGCGAGCACCGCGTCGAACGGACCTTCGGGAGCGGAGAGCGTGTCCGCCTCAAGGAAGGTGAGATTGGGCAGACCGGACGCTTCGGGCTTGGCCTGGGCGATGGTGAGCATCTTGGTGGCGACGTCCGTGGCGGTGTAGGCGGCAACGGCGGGCGCCAGCAGGATCGCGGTGCTGCCGGTGCCGCAGCCGACCTCCAGCACCTTTGCACCGGGCGCCAGGTGGGCGCGCACACGGTCGAGCGTTTCGGCGTAGGCGGCCGGGTCCCCGACCGGGCGGGCGGCGTATTTCTTCGCGAGGCTGTTCCAGAAGGCGGCGGTGGATGCGGTGGACGGGTTGGACATCGGGGGCTCCATACCGGGGAGGCGGCGCCTCGGGCTGGCCGCGATTGCATCAGGTATTTGGGCCAAGATGAAGGGGCAGGTGGAGCGTTGGCCGGGCGAATGGAGCGGTGGCAGACGCCGAGCGCGGATTTCGTGGGTGCGACGAGGCCGAGCGGGACGCGGCCTTGCCGAGGGGCGCGCTGGCTGGATGGGCGGCTGGTACTGTCGGGCGGCGGCGGTCAGCCGTGTTCCTTCATCAGGCGGCTTTTCTGGCGCTGCCAGTCGCGCTTGGCCTCGGTCTGGCGCTTGTCGGCGACGTTCTTGCCTTTCGCGATGCCGATCTTCACCTTCACGATGCCGCGGTGGTTGAAGTACATCACCAGGGGCACGAGGGTCATGCCCTTGCGCTGGGTGTCGGCCCACATCCGGGCGATCTCGCGCTTGGAGGCGAGGAGCTTGCGGCGGCGCCGGTCCTCGTGGCCGAACATGGCCTGTTCGTAGGGGGCGATGTAGCCGTTGACGAGCCAGACTTCGCCATCCTTCACCTCGGCGTAGCTTTCGGTGATCTGGCTGGTGTTCATCCGCAGGCTCTTTACCTCGGAGCCTGTCAGGATGATGCCGCACTCGATGTCTTCCTCGATGGCATAGTCGTAGCGTGCACGCCGGTTCTCGGCGATCACCTTGTAGTTCTTGTTGTCGTCTTTCTTGGCCATGGAGCCGCGATATAGGGGGCGGTGGGCGATCTGCCAAGCGCCGAGCGTGCCCGGTGCGGTGCGGGGGGAGCCGGTGAGGGCCTTGGGGGCCTGTGCGCGCGGGTGTTTCGCGCGCGCAACAAAGGGACAGCAGCCCTGCCTGTTTAACCCGGTGTTAGCGAAGACGGGCGAGCAGGTCGACCGAGGCGTAGCCGTCCGGCAGCAGACCCGTGCGTTTCTGGTAGGCGCGGATCGCCGCCTGGGTCTTGGGCCCGATGCGGCCGTCGACGCCTTGCGTGTCGAAGCCGGCGCGGGTCAGCCGCTCCTGCAGCTCGCGCCGTTCGGAGGCGCGCAGGGCGCGGTCGCCGCGCGGCCAGTTGCCCTGAAACGCGGGCTTGCCGACGATCCTGTCCGACAGGTGGCCGACGCCGATCACGTAGGCGTCTGCCGGGTTGTAGCGTTCGATCACCTCGAAATTCTTGAAGATCATCAGGGCGATGCCCTGTGCGCCCGCGGGCAGCAGGATCGAGGCGCGCCCCTTGGCCGAGACCGCCTGGCCGTCCATCCCGACGACGCCGAGCCGGGCCCACTGGCGCGCTGTCTTCTGGGTGTCGCGGCCGGTCAGCGCGTAGTCGAACCCGCGCGGCAGGCGGACCTCGACGCCCCAGGGCTGGCCCTCGACCCAGCCCTTCTTGGCGAGGTAGTTGGCGGTGGAGGCAAGCGCATCGGTCGGGTCCTGACCCCAGATGTTGCGGCGTCCGTCGCCGGTGAAATCGACCGCGTAGTCGAGGTAGCTGGTGGGCATGAACTGCGTGTGGCCCATCGCGCCCGCCCATGAGCCGCGCATGCTGCGGGGGCTCACGTCACCGTCCTGCAGGATTTCGAGTGCGGCGATGAGCTGCGCTTCGAAGAACGCGCCCCGGCGGCCATCGTAGGCGAGGGTGGCGAGCGACTCGATGACATCCGACGAGCCGCGATAGGATCCGAAGGACGTCTCCAGCCCCCAAACGGCGACCACGACATGGGCGGGTACGCCGTAGCGCCGCTCGATCGCCTGCAGGGCGGTCTGGTTGGCACGGTAGGCGGCGCGGCCGTTGCTGACGCGGGAGGAGGAGACCGCGCTGTCGAGATATTCCCAGACCGTCTTGGAGAACTCGGACTGGTTGCGGTCCAGCCGGATGACCTCTGTGTCGTAGGAGATACCGGCGAAGGCGGCGTCGAGCACGTTTCGCGAGATCCCGTCTCGCCGGGCCTTGCGCTTGAACTGGGCGATCCACTGGTCGAACCCCGCGTTGCCGGTTGCGACTTGCGTGACAGCGGCTGTCGAGGCGCGGGTGGCCACCTCAGACGCGCGGGGCGGCGTGGTGACGGCGACCGGGCGCTCCAGCGGGCGGAGCGAGCTTTCCACGGCGGGGGCTGCGGGGAGGGCGAGGGGGAGAAGGACGATACCTGCGGCCCATGCCGCCGTTCGGAAAAGGGCTTTCATCGGACATCCTGCCTGACATGATCGCACACATTGGCGCTGCTCTTTTTCGCGGAGCATAGCGCAAAGGTCGCCGCCAAGAAAGAAGTCCCGGTTAACGGCGGAGGATTTTTGCGCAGGGTGCCGACGCTATTTGCGCTTGCGCGAGACCTTGCGCTTGTCCTTTGCCTTTGCGGCGCGATCCCGCGCCTTGGACTGGCCGACCTTGCGTCGGGCGGGGCCGGATGGGCGGCCTTTGCGGTAGGGGCCGCGCCCGTGGCCGGTGTTGCCGTCGCTGTCGACTTCTTGACCGCCGATTTCCAGCGGCTCCAGCATCAGACCGCCGGTCACCGGCACGGCTTCCGTCAGCTTGGCCCTGACGCGAAGGCCGAGGCCGATCTCGCGGCCCGTATCGGCGCCCATCAGGGTATTGGTGTCACGGTCGTGGTGAAAATACTCGTTTCCGAGGGCGCGGATCGGGATCAGGCCGTCGGCGCCGGTGTCGTCGAGCTTCACGAAGACACCGAAGCGGGCGATGCCGCTGATCCGGCCCTCGAATTCCTGCCCCACGCGTTCGGAGAGGTAGGCGGCGAGATAGCGGTCGGTGGTGTCGCGCTCGGCGGTCATGGAGCGGCGCTCGGTCTCGGAGATCTGTTGCGCGGTAGGCTCCAGCCGTTCGATGACGTCGTCCGAGAGGCCGTCTTTTCCCCAGCCATGAGCGGTGACGAGCGCGCGGTGGACGATGAGGTCCGCGTAGCGGCGGATCGGCGAGGTGAAATGCGCGTAGGTCCCGAGCGCGAGGCCGAAATGGCCGAAGTTCTGCGGCGCGTAATAGGCCTGCTGCATGGAGCGCAGGGTGGCCATGTTGATCAGTTCGGCCAGATCCGTTCCGGCTGCGGCGTCGAGCAGGCGGTTGAGGTGGCGCGTTTGCAGCACCTGCCCCTTGGCCAGCGTGAGGCCCGAGGCCTGCACCGTCTCGCGCAGGGCGTCGAGCTTTTCGGGCGCGGGCTCTTCATGGACGCGGAAGAGGAGCGGCGTTTTCTTTTGTACCAGCGTTTGCCCGGCGGCGACGTTGGCGAGGATCATGAACTCCTCGATGAGGCGGTGCGCGTCGAGCCGGTCGCGGAAGTTGACGGCCGTGACCTCGCCTTCGTCGGACAGCTCGATCCGCCGTTCGGGCAGGTCGAGATCGAGGGGTTGGCGGCGCTCGCGCGCTTTCGCGGCGGCCTTGTAGGCGTTGTAGAGCGGGGTGAGGACGGTCTCGACGAGGGGGCCGGCCTTGTCGCCCGGCTGGCCATCGAACGCGGCCTGGGCCTGCTCGTAGGAGAGCGAGGCGGCGGAGCGCATGAGGCCGCGGTGGAAGGTGGTACCGACCACGTCACCGTCGGCGGAGAGGCGCATGCGGACCGCGATGGTTGCGCGCGGCACGCCCTCGTGGAGCGAGCAGAGATCGCCGGACAGGCGATCCGGCAGCATCGGCACGACCCGGTCCGGGAAATAGGTCGAGTTGCCGCGGGTGCGGGCCTCGCGATCGAGCGCGGTGCCGGGGCGGACGTAATGGGCGACGTCGGCGATGGCGACCCAGACGACATGGCCGCCCTCGTTGTCCCCGGCGTCGTCGGGGTGGGCGTAGACGGCGTCGTCATGGTCGCGCGCATCGGAGGGATCGATGGTGATGAGCGGCAGGTGGCGCAGGTCTTCGCGGCCCTTGAGCCCGGCGGGTTTCATCGCGTCGGCCTCGGCGATGGCGGCGTCGGGGAAGACATCCGGGATGCCGTGCTGGTGGATCGCGATGAGCGAGACGGCCTTGGGGCCTGACGGGTCGCCGAGCCGGGTGGTGATACGCGCCTTGGGCAGGCCCAGGCGGGAGCGGGGGCCGGCCTGCTCGGCCTCGACCAGCTCACCGTCCTTGGCGCCGTGGGCGTTGGCGGCGGGGACGAACCATTCGCGGTCCGACCTCTTGTCGATCGGCGTGATGCGGCCGCCATCGGGACCGGTGCGGTAGATGCCGAGGATCGAGCGCGGGTTGGTCCCGATCTTGCGGATCAGGCGGCCTTCGTACTGGTGATCCTCGCCGGTGACCGCCTGCATGCGCAGCAGCACGCGGTCGCCCTCGCCGAGGGCGGGCTCTCCGGCGCGGGCAATGAGAAGGATGCGGGGCTCCGGGCCTTCGCCGTGCCATTCGAGCGGGCGGGCGGTGAGGTCACCATCAGCATCGGGCGCATTGACCTGGGCGACGGTGACGGGGGGAAGTTTTTCGGGGTCGCGGTACTGGCCCTTGCGGCGGTCGAGGTGGCCCTCGTCCTCGAGCTCGCGCAGGAGGCGCTTGAGGTCGATCCGCGCGGCGCCCTTCACGCCGAAGGCGCGGGCGATGTCGCGCTTGGCGGTCTGGGTCGGGTTTTCCGTGATCCAGTCGAGGATCTGCGCTTTGGTGGGAAGATCTGTCATGGGGGGGAGCTAGCACGCTGCCCGGGGGCTGTCACTTCGCGGGGTGCGGCGGATGCCTCCGGCGGAGGTATTTCGGCCAAGATGAGGGGGCCGGGAACGGGGCGGCGCGGCGGCATGCGCTGCGATCTTGGGATGGGGCGCTTCGGGATGCGGAGGGTGAGAGCGCGCGTTTGTGGTTGGGGGCGCGGTTGCGCGGGTTGGAGCGGGCGGTGGCGTGATCCAATGGGTTGGAGAGATCGGGCCCGGGAGAGGGTAGTGGCACGGGGTGACGAAGGAGGTGGCGCGGTTGCCTGGGTTGGAGCGACAGGTTGCGTGGCCCTTTGGTTGGAGCAGGGGGCGTGGTCTTTTGGTGGGAGAGTTCAGGCCCGGGAGAGGGTGGTGGCACGGGGTGACGAGGGAGGTGGCGCGGTTGCCTGGGTTGGAGCGACAGGTTGCGTGGCCCTTTGGTTGGAGCAGGGGGCGTGGTCTTTTGGTGGGAGAGTTCAGGCCCGGGAGAGGGCGAGATCGGCTGCGGTATCGACGTCGGCGAGGGTGGCGACGTAGGCGATGGGCGCAGGCAGGGTGCGGGCGGTGTCGGCGCAGGCGTGCCGGCTGGACCAGCGCACGTTGTGAAACAGGGTTCGGGGCGGGCTGGCCGTGCGTTTGAGACCGACGGCCCAGTATCCGCCGTCCGGGGCCGGGCCCAGCACGGCCGGTGCGCGGCCCAGAGCGGCGAACGCGCCGGCGATGTGGGATTTCGACAGGGCCGGGATATCGGCGCCGACGATGAGCGTGGGGCCGGGCGGCGCGACGCGCATCAGGCGCGCCATGCGGTCGCCGAGCGCGCCGGGACCCTGGGGGATGCGTGCGACATGGCGCGGGAAGGCGCGGGATCGGCAGGCGGTGTCCGGGGCGACGGCCAGGGTGAGGCTCCATCGCGGGTCTGCGAGGCGGCGCAGGAGCGCGCGGATCTGGTGACGCACCCACCAGGCCGCGGCGACCGGCCCGATGTCGGCGGCGAGGCGCGTCTTGACCCGGCCCGGGCGGGGATCCTTGACCATGACGATCAGGTGGGCGCGGCGCGCGTTGGTCACGGCAGCGGGCGGGCCATGTCGCGGTGGGGCAGGCCGGCGTCCAGGTATTCCGGACCGTGAGCCGTGAACCCGAGTTTTTCGTAGAATGCGATGACCGGCACTTGCGCGCCGAGCCTGGCCTGGCGCACGCCCGGCAGGGTCTGGCCGAGGGCGAGGGCGGCTTCGGTGAGGGCCGCACCGAGCCCTGTGCCGCGCGCGGCCTGTGCGACGCAGACACGTTCGATCTTGATGGCGTCGCCAAGGATGCGCAGGCGCAGTGTCCCGACCGGGTTTCCATCCCTCCGGGCAAGGAGGTGATGGGCCTCGGCATCGCGGCCATCCTGCTCATCGGCCTCCGGGACGCCTTGTTCGAGGCAGAAGACGGTGTGTCGCAGCGCGAGACAGGCGGAGATGTCGGCCTCGGTGGTCGCCTCGGCGATGGTCGGTGTGGAGGTCATGGCGCGTCGGGATGTGGCCGGGGGGCGGCGCACCGCGCGGTGCAAAGCCGGGGGCGGAGCGAGGGTGACGGGGGACGTGGCGTGGACATGGGCTGGTCGTCGAGACGGGGCCGGGGCCGGGGATGGGGCGCGGGCCGGGGCCGCGGGGTCACGCGAAGAACTCCGCCAGGATGCGGGTGTAGATCCGCGTGAGGCCGTGGATTTCGTCCAGCTCGGCGAATTCGTCAACCTGGTGCATGGATTTGCCCGTCAGGCCGAATTCCGACACCGGGCAGTGGCGCATCACGAATCGGGCGTCGGACGTCCCGCCCCCGGTTGTGAGCTCTGGCGTGAGGCCGGTTTCGGCCGCCACAGCGCGCGTGATCAGGTCCGACAGGGGGCCGGGCGGGGTCAGGAACGCCTCGCCGGTGAGCTTGGTGCGCAGGGTGATCTCTACCCCTGTCTCGTTGCTGACCCTGGCGGCCTCCGTGCGGGCCCAATCTGTCAGCGTGGCGCCGGTGTGGAGGTCGTTGAAGCGGATGTTGACGGCGGCGCGGCAGGTCGCGGGGATCACGTTGGTCGCGTCGTTGCCGGTGTCAATGGTGGCCAGCGCGATGGTGCTCGGCTCGAAGTGCTCGGTGCCGCTGTCGAGCTCGGTGCTGGCGATGCGGTGGGTGAGCATCGCCATCGCGGCGACCGGGTTCTTGGTGCGATGCAGGTAGGCGGAGTGCCCCTGTACGCCGCGCGCCTCGAACCAGAGGTTGAGCGAGCCACGGCGTCCGATCTTGATCGTATCGCCAAGGGCTTCGCGGCTTGTGGGCTCGCCGACGAGGCAGAGGGTCATGGCTTCGCCCTCGGCCTCCATCCAGTCAAGCAAGGCGGCGGTGCCGTCGACGGCGTCGCCTTCCTCGTCACCGGTGATCGCGAGGATCAGGGCGCCATCGGGCGGGCTGTTGCGGACAAAGCCGATGGCGGCGGCGACATAGGCCGCAACGCCGGACTTCATGTCGACCGCGCCGCGCCCCCAGAGGCGGCCCTTGTCCTGGGTGCCGCCGAAGGGGTCGACGCTCCAGTCCGCTTCGGCGCCGATCGGTACGACATCGGTATGACCGTTGAAGCCGAAGGTGCGGGGGTGCCCTTTCTCTCCCCAGCGGGCGAAGAGGTTCTTCACCTTGCCCCGGTTGACCCAGGTGCAGGCGAAACCGGCGCGGGTCAGTTCCGCCTCGAGGAGCTGGAGGGCGCCGGCCTCGGCGGGCGTGACGGACGGGCACTGCACCAGGGCGGCGGCGAGGGCAACGGGATCGGGCGGGGCTGCGGGTGCAACGGGGTCTGATGCGGTCATGGCGCGGATTTAGCGGGCCTTGGCGCCCGCTTCAACGGGGGCCGTGTGCAGCCCGGGTGGGCGCATGTCCGGCGATGGTTGCCGACACGCTGGCCCGCGCCGTTGCTTCGGGGTGCGTCGGGCCCGGGATAGCCATGCGAGAGGGGCGCGCTTGGGGCGCGGGCTCAGCCAGCCTTGATGCTCTTGGGCGCAGGCCCCTTGCCGGGCGGGTTCGGCTGCGATTGGACCGGCTGCGTTTGGACAGGGAGCGGGGGTGCTCCGGCATCTGCGGTGTTCGCGGGCTTGGGCGGCACGGCGTCGTCCGGCGGGCCGGGGTTTGCCGGGCCGGGGTTTGGCGGGGTCGTATGGTCGGCTGGGCGCTCTTGCATGGGCGGCCAGGGGCGCAACGCGTCTGCGGCGGCCCATGCGGCGATCCATTCGGGCAAAGGCGGGCTCTGTGGGGCCGTGCCGAAGGCGCGGGCGAAGTCTGCCGGTGGGACAATCCCACTGACGCCGGTCACGGCGGTGCGCACCACGCCATGCGAGGTGCACTCGCCTTTGCGCCACATGGCCTGCTCGAAGTAGAAGAAGCGGTTGTCCCACCCGACCATGCGGGAGCGCAGCTCGTAGCGCTGGAAGGCGCGCACCCGGCGGCGGTACCGGATCGAGATCCCCGCGACCGTCCCGACCCAGCGCTTCTCTCTCATCATCCCGAGCACTCCGATGCGCCGGAAGAGGATGAAGCGGCCGAGGTCATAGAGTGTCAGCGTGCGCCCGTTGTTGAGCTCGAGGAAGGGGTCGATGTCCCATGGCCAGCAGATATGCGTGGCACGATGCTCTCCGAAGATGCCGAGCTTCGGGGCGTTTCGATGGCGGATGAACTCTTTGGCAAGACGGATATAGGGATACATGGGGGCCTCCACGCGGTGGGGCGGAGGTGGCGCAGCTTGCCGTGCGCGTCAAGCGGAACGCCCCGTCACGTTGATGCGTTCCGGGCTGTGCTCCGGTATGCCCTCCGGCGCCGCTTGCGCGAGGCTGATCCGTCAGGAGCGGCCCCCGCCTGCCCGGTCGGCAGGCCTACGTTCCACGAGGCGGCTCATCCCCCGATGCCCACTGGCCCGCGAACGGGCCTTGATCCGGAGCCCCATCCGCTCGATCCGCGCTCCTGCTCCGATGGCATTGCATCCCGCCTTGCCGCCGCCCGCTTGCGCCTTGCTCCGAGCAGCGCGGCCCTGTTGGGGCCATGGGAGCAACAGCGCACCAGACCGTCGAACGCCACGGGCGCGCGCAGGGCGGCCCCCGGGCCGGCGGACTGGGAAAGCGTTATGCCAATCGCTACCCACTTGGCGCGTTCTTCAGCGTTGTTGGGTTCGCCACACGTGTGTCCGCTAGCGGAGTATCGCGCGAAGGGCCTTCCTCAGGACACGCGCCGGGGAAAACCCGGCTCAACGCCCCCTTGTCAAAGCTCCTCCCGACCGGTGACCGCGTGTCGGGGTTCCGCCCGCGAGCGCCCCGGTGTCGGAGCTCTACCCGACGGGTGCTCTCCGTGTCCGGGGCCCCCCGCCAGCGCTCCCGGTGTCTGGGCTCACCCGCGAGCGCCCCGGTGTCGGAGATCTACCCGACGTGTGCTCTCCGTGTCCGGGGCCCTCCCCGCCAGCGCCCCCGGTGTCCGGGCTCTCCCCGCGAGCGCCCCCGGTGCCGGGGCTCCTCCGACGGGTGCCCTCCGTGCCGGGGCTCCCCCGTCGAGCGCCCCCGGTGCCAGGACTCCTCCCAACGAGCGCCCCTCGTGCCGGGGTTCCCCTAGCGAAACCTCTCGCGCCGCGACGGCGCATGGTGGCCCTACGGTCAGGGATCGAGGATGCCGGGCAGCACCAGCTGATGTTCGCGGGCGCAGGCGATGGCGTCTTCGTAGCCCGCATCCGCGTGGCGCCAGACCCCCGAGGCCGGATCGTTCCACAAGACCCGCTCCAGCCGCCGCGCGGCCTCCGGGGTGCCATCGGCACAGATCACCATTCCGGCGTGCTGCGAGAACCCCATTCCAACTCCGCCGCCGTGGTGCAGCGACACCCAGGTCGCCCCGCTGGCGGTGTTGATCAGCGCATTGAGCAACGGCCAGTCCGACACCGCGTCCGAGCCATCCTTCATCGCCTCCGTCTCACGGTTGGGCGAGGCGACGGAGCCTGAATCGAGGTGGTCCCGCCCGATCACAACCGGCGCCTTCAGTTCGCCCGAGGCGACCATCTCGTTGAACGCGAGGCCCGCGCGGTGCCGCTCCCCGAGCCCGATCCAGCAGATCCGAGCGGGCAGGCCCTGAAAGGCGATCCGCTCCCGCGCCATGTCGAGCCAGGCGTGCAGATGGGCATTGTCGGGAAAGAGCTCCTTCATCTTGGCATCGGTCCTGTAGATGTCCTCCGGGTCGCCCGAGAGCGCGCACCAGCGAAACGGCCCGATCCCGCGGCAGAAGAGCGGGCGGATGTAGGCAGGCACGAAGCCGGGAAAAGCGAACGCGTCCTCAAAGCCTTCGTCCTTCGCCACTTGCCTGATATTGTTGCCGTAATCGAGCGTCGGCACGCCCGCGTTCCAGAAGTCCACCATTGCCCGGACATGCACCGTCATTGACGCGCGCGCGGCGGCCTCGACGCGCGCGGGGTCACTGTCGCGTGCCGCCCGCCATTCGCCCAGCGTCCAGCCCTGCGGCAGGTAGCCGTTCAGCGGATCGTGCGCGCTGGTCTGGTCGGTCACGATATCGGGGCGCGCGCCACCGGCCTGCATCCGCCGCACCAACTCGGGAAAAACGTCCGCCGCGTTGCCCAGCAGGCCGACCGACTTTGCCTCGCCAGCCGCTGTCCACCCGTCGATCATCGCGAGTGCCTCGTCGAGCGTCGCCGCCTCCTCATCGAGGTACTTCGTGCGCAGCCGAAAAGCGATGCTCTCGGGGTTGCACTCGACAGCCAGGCAGCACGCCCCCGCCATCACTGCCGCGAGCGGCTGCGCGCCGCCCATCCCGCCAAGCCCGGCGGTCAGGATCCACTTGCCCGTGAGGTCGCCGCCGTAGTGCTGCCGCCCGGCCTCGGCGAAGGTCTCGTAGGTGCCCTGCACGATGCCCTGCGTGCCGATGTAGATCCACGAGCCCGCGGTCATCTGGCCGTACATCGCCAGGCCCTTGCGATCGAGCGCGTTGAAATGGTCCCACGTCGCCCAATGCGGCACGAGGTTCGAATTGGCGATGAGCACGCGCGGCGCATCGGCATGGGTGCGGATCACCGCCACGGGTTTGCCCGACTGCACGATCAGCGTCTCGTCGCCTTCCAGATCGCGCAGGCTGGCGACCATCCGGTCGAAATCCCCCCATGTCCGCGCCGCCCGCCCGATCCCGCCGTAGACGACGAGCTCATGGGGGTTTTCGGCGACATCGGGATGCAGGTTGTTCATCAGCATCCGCAGCGGCGCTTCCGTCTGCCAGCTCCGGCACGTCAGCTCCGGCCCCGTGGGGGGATAAATATCGCGCGTGTTCTTCCTGGGATCGGTCATGACGGCCTCCAGAGTGCAATGCCGGACAAGGTCTTGAGGATAAGGACCAGCACAGCCCGCAGCTGGTCCGTAGCCGCGAGGTCGATGGCCCAGGGCGGGCCCTCTTCGCGCAGGTAGGTCGATTGCGCGAGCTCCATCTGGATCGCGTGCCACCCGGTCTCGGGGCGCCCGTAGTGCCGCGTCGTCCAGCCACCCTTGAAGCGTCCGTTGACGACCGAGGTGTAGGCCGTCGCTGCGGCACAGACGGACGAGGTCGCCGTCTCGAAGACACGCGCGCAGGATCGGCTGTCATGCGTCCCGATATTGAAATCCGGCAACCGACCGGCAAAGAGATGCGGGATCCCAGAGCGGATAGAGTGGCAATCATAGAGGATAGCGACGCCGTGCAGCGCCTGCACCCGCGCCATCTCCGCGGCGAGGGCGGCATGGTAGGGCGTGTGGTAGGCCGCGCACCGGTGCGCGATCTCGGCGGCATCCGGAGCCGCCCCGTCCCGGTAGATCGGGCGGCCATCGAAATCCGTCAGCGGACATAGCGACGTGGTGTTCTGGCCGGGATAGAGGCTCTGGCCGGAGGGGTCGCGATTGACGTCGATCGCGTAGCGATGCACCCGCGTCCGCACCATTGTCAGATCCGGCAGAAGCCCGGCATAGAGCTCATGGATGTGCCAATCCGTATCGGCAAGGGCCAGCCCTGTCGCGTTGAGCCGATCGGCGCAATCGTCGGGCAGATCCGTCCCGGTATGGGGCAGCCCCAGCACGAGCGGACTGTCACCGCGCGTGATCTCCAGAAAGCTCACGTCGCACCCCCCGCCGGTCCACGCCACAGCGCCACCCCGATCCAAACCGACGCGCCGCGCGCCAAAGCAGCCGTCGGCAAGCCCTTCCGGCCGGACACCCCATTCTTCCACTCCAAAGAGAAATGCCCCCTCTCCGCCGCCGCGCCGCAGGCCGAAGCGCCCGCCCGCCCGGTTTCATTGTGCCGCAAATATCCTCGCCGAAGGCGGCGCGCGCGTGCAAAGAAGCCCGCCGCGCTCATGGCGCGATGTCCACGCCGGCCGCCGCCGCCAGCGCGCCTTCCTGCACCAGCGCCGCCGCGGCCTCCAGATCCGGCGCCATGTAGCGGTCTGGGCCCAACGCGGGGATACGGGCCCGAAAGAGCTCCAGCACGCGGCGCAGCGGGGCGGAGGTTGCCAGCGGTGCGCGATGCTCGATGCCCTGCGCCGCGCACATTGCCTCGACGCCGAGGATAACGGCAAGGTTGGCGTTCATCCGCATCAGTCGACGCGCGGCATGGGCGGCCATGCTCACATGATCTTCCTGATTGGCGGAGGTCGGCGTGCTGTCGATCGAGCAGGGATGCGCGAGGTGCTTGTTCTCGCTCATCAGCGCCGCCGTCGTCACCTCGGCGATCATCAGGCCGGAGTTCAGCCCCGGCTCCGGTGTCAGGAACGGTGGCAGATCGAACGAGAGCGTCGGATCCACCATCAGCGCCACGCGGCGCTGCGCGATTGCCCCGATTTCGGAAAGCGCCATGGCGATCTGATCGGCGGCGAAGGCGACGGGCTCTGCGTGGAAGTTTCCGCCCGATAGCACGTCGCCGGTTTCGGCGATCACCAGCGGGTTGTCTGTCACGCCGTTGGCTTCCGTCTCCAGTGTGGCGGCGGCAAAGCGCAAGAGATCGACCGCCGCGCCGGTCACCTGCGGATGGCACCGGATGCAATAGGGATCCTGAACGCGGTGATCGCCCTCGCGGTGGCTCTCCCGGATCTCGGAGCCGTCGATGAGGGCGCGGGTGGCGGCGGCGACGTCGATCTGGCCGCGTTGCCCGCGCAGGGCGTGGATTTCGGGGCGGAGCGGCGCGGTCGAGCCCATGATCGCGTCGGTCGAGAGGGCGGCTGTCACGATGGCGGTGCGGGTCAGATCCCACGCGGTGAAGAGCGCCGCGAGCGCGCAGGCCGTCGAAAACTGCGTGCCGTTCAGAAGCGCCAGCCCCTCCTTGGGGCCGAACGTCAGCGGCGTCAGGCCCGCCGCGTCGAGCGCGTCGCCGGCGGCCATGCGGCGGCCCGCGTGGGTGGCTTCGCCCGCGCCGATCATCGCGGCGGCCATGTGCGCCAGAGGCGCCAGATCGCCGCTCGCGCCGACCGAGCCCTGCACGGGCACGACCGGCAGCACATCGGCGGCCAGCATGGCCTCGATCTGGTCGCAGGTCTCGGGGCGCACACCCGAGGCGCCACGGCCGAGCGACAGCAGCTTCAGCGCCATCATCAGGCGCGTTGTTTCGGGTTCCAGCGCCTCGCCCACGCCGCAGCAATGCGACAGCACGAGATTGCGCTGAAGCTGGGCCGTTTGCGCGGGCGGGATGCGCACGGAGGCGAGCTTGCCGAAGCCGGTGTTGATGCCGTAGGCGGCCGCGTCTCCGGCGGCGATGTCTTCCACAAGGGCTGCGGCGGCGGCAATCGGTGCACGCGCCTCGGGCGCAAGGTGGACGGGCCCGCCTCCCCTCAGGATTGCCTCGAGCTGGGCCAGGGGCGTCGCGCCGGGGATCAGAACCACGCTCATCGCTGACTTTGGCCAGCGCTGCGGGCGACCATGCTGCCCGTGGGAGCGGTGCCGTGGGGCGCGGTTTGCACTGTCGCAACGCCCGCGTGGTAGCGCGCAAAGAGGGGTGTGATCCCGATGCCGTAGGCGAGGGCGCCGGGTGCGCTGACGTCCCACACCGCGAGGTCGCCACGCATGCCGGGGCCGAGGACGCCGCGATCCCCGAGGCCGAGCGCGCGGGCGGCGTGCCGCGTCACGCCGGTGAGCGCCTCCTCGGGGGTAAGCCCGAAGAGCGTGCAGGCCATGTTCATCGCCAGCAGCACCGATCCGAGGGGCGAGGATCCCGGGTTCCAGTCGGTCGCGACGGCCATCGGCACGCCATGGGCGCGGAACGCCGCGATGGGCGGCGCCTGCGTTTCGTGGAGGGTGTAGAAGGCGCCGGGCAGGAGGGTGGCGACCGTCCCGGCGGTCGCGAGCGCGCTTGCGTCGGCCTCGGTCGCATATTCCACATGATCGGCGGACAGCGCCCCGGCCTGCGCCGCAAGAGCTGTCCCGCCGAGGTGGCTGAGCTGCTCGGCGTGGAGCTTCACCGGCAGGCCAAGCGCCTCGGCGCGCGCGAACACGCGCGCGATCTGGGCGGGAGTAAAGGCGATGCCCTCGCAAAAGCCGTCGACGGCGTCGACCAGCCCCTCGGCATGGGCCGCGTCAAGGGCAGGCAGGCACACGGTGTCGATGTAGGTATCCGGGTCGACCCCCGGCGGGGTCGCGTGGGCTCCGAGAAAACTGGTGCGGATGTCGATGGCCCGCGCGCGCCCGAGCGCCCGTGCGGTGCGCAGCATTTTCAGCTCCGTCTCGATATCGAGCCCGTATCCGGATTTGACCTCGACCGTGGTCACCCCGCCGGCGATCAGGGCATCGAGGCGGGGCAATGCGCTTTCCAGCAAGGCGTCTTCGGGGGCTGCGCGGGTCGCCTCCACTGTCGAGAGGATGCCGCCGCCCGCCCGCGCGATCTCTTCGTAGGACGCCCCTTCGAGCCGCATCTCGAATTCGGCGGCGCGGTCGCCGCCGTAGACGATATGGGTGTGGCAGTCGATCAGCCCGGGTGTGACGAGCCGACCGCTGAGGCGGTGGACCTTGCCCGTTGGCACGATCTCGGAGGCGGGGCCGATCGCGGCGATGCGGCCCTCCGCGAGCACGATCGACGCGTTTTCGATGAGGCCGTAGGGCGCTCCCCCCGGCTGCATGGTGGCAGCGGTGAGGTCGGTCAGCGTGATCGGCGGCGGCGGGGGACCTTCGGGCATCGTCTGTCCTTGCGCCGCATCTTGCGCGGCTCGCCTTCGTCGATAATATGTCGCTACATATTCTGTCAACGATTGCCTGGATGGCCCGATGATCCTGCATGCACGAGAGGCGCTGTTGCCCGAGGGATGGGCGGAGGACGTGACCGTCCGGATCGCGGCGGGGCGCATCGCCGAGGTTGGCACGGCATCGGGCATGGCTTCGGGCGCGGCGGACCACCGGGTGGACGTGCTGCTCCCGGCGCCTGTGAACCTGCATTCCCACACCTTCCAGCGGGCGATGTCCGGGCTGACGGAGGCGCGCGGGCCCGACCCGGCAGACAGCTTCTGGACGTGGCGCCGGCTGATGTACCGGTTTCTGGACGCGCTGACGCCCGAGGACGTGGAAGCCATCGCCGCGCTTGCTTTCATGGAAATGCTGGAGGCGGGATACGGCGCGGTGGCCGAGTTCCACTACCTGCATCACGCGGTGGGCGGGGTCCCCTATGCCGCGCTGGGCGAATTGTCGGGCCGGATCGCGGCGGCGGCCGAGACGGCGGGCATCGGGCTCACGCTGCTGCCGGTGCTCTACCAGCGCGGGGGCTGCGACGGGCGGGCATTGGAGGGGGGGCAACGCCGGTTCGGCAACGATCCGGAGCGCTACGCGGCGCTCCTGGAGGGCGCGTCCGGGCTGCTTGGCGGGGTTGCGGATGCGCGGCTTGGCGTTGCGCCCCATTCGCTGCGCGCGGTGGATGCAGCCGGGCTTGCCGCCGCGCAGGATCTTGCGCAGGGCGGTCCGCTCCACCTGCATCTCGCCGAGCAGGTGGCGGAGGTCACCGAGGTCGAGGCCCATCTGGGGGCGCGGCCCGTTGAATGGCTTGTGGACAACGCACCTGTCGGGCCGGAGTGGTGTCTTATCCACTGCACCCAGATCACCGGCGAAGAGACCCACCTGCTGGCGCGGACACGGGCTGTTGCGGGGCTCTGCCCGATCACCGAGGCCAATCTGGGCGACGGGATCTTCAACGGCGTGGGCTGGCACGCGGCGTCGGGGCGGATGGGTGTCGGGACGGACAGCAACGTGGAGATCGCCCTCTGGGGTGAGTTGCGCCTTCTGGAATACGGTCAGCGGCTGCGCGACCGCGCGCGCGCGGTCCTCGCCGCGCCGGGGCAGGCGGCGGGCGATCCGGTGGGTGACGGGATGGGCTCGGCTTTGGGCAACGGGGCTGGTGACGCGGCGAGCGCCTCGACGGGGCACTCGACGGGGCGGGCGCTCTACGATGCGGTTTGCGCGGGCGGGGCGCAGGCAGCCGGCCGGCAAAGCGGCGCCATCGCCCCGGGCAAGTGGGCCGATCTCACAGCCATCGCCCGGTCGCCCGATGGCGTCACCGGACGGCGCGATACGACCCTCGACGCTGCGGTCTTTGGGGCGCACGGCGCGCGTGCGGTCACGGATGTGTGGAGCGCGGGGCGGCACGTTGTGTCCGACGGGCGGCACCGTGCGCGCGAGGCGATTGCGGCCCGCTACGGTGCGTCGCTCGCCCGGCTCGAATCTACGCTATGAGGTGCGTTCAGCACCGCTGCCCGACGCGCCTTTCGATCCGAAGGCAGCGTGCCCGTGCGCGCGGTGGTCGCCGCGACGGCGGTTGCCGCCACGGTAGTTCCCGCGACGGCGGGCGGCGCACAGGTGGGCAGTGCAGTAGCGGACGGTGCGGCGAGGCCAGCGCAGCGGGGTGGGCGCGATGAGCCGGGCGCGCACCGCCTGGACGGACGTGCGGGGCACGCTGCACGCGCGGATCCTCGACGGAACGTATCGCGCCGGGGACAAGCTGCCGCGCGATGTCGATCTTGCCGAGGATCTGGGCTGTGCCCGGACAACCGTTCAGCGCGCCATGCAGGATCTCGCGGACAGTGGGCTGGTCGAGCGACGGCGCAAGGGCGGCAGCCGCGTACGGTCCGACCCGGTGACACGGGCGGTCCTCGAGATCCCCGTGGTGCAGCGCGAGATCGAGGCGACCGGAGCCGCCTATGGCTACCGGCTCCAGCGGCGGGGGCTGGCGCCCGCCTCGCCCGACGTGCTGCAACGCTTCGGTCTTTCCGGGCCGCGCGACATGCTGCGGGTCTGTGCTGTGCACCTTGCCGATGGGGCGCCCTATCTGGCGGAGGATCGGTGGATCTGCCCGCGCACTGTGCCGGAGATCCTCGCGGTCGATCTGGCTGTCGAAAGCGCGAATGCCTGGCTTGTCCGCACGACACCCTACAGCCACGGGACCGTGGGTTTTCACGCGGTGCGCGCGGATGCGGAGATGTCCTTCGCGATGGGCTGTGACGAGGGCACCGCGCTCTTTGCGATCGAGCGGACAACGTGGATCGGTGCGGAGCCGATCACGACGGTGCAGTCCGTCACGCGCCCCGGATACCGGCTGCAGACGGAGATCTGACAGAGCCGTACACGGCCACATCAGCGATGGCCGCCTCACGCGCCGGGCTTCCCGTCGCCGCCCCAATGGCCGCCTGTGCGGGGTTGGCCCGGACAGGTAATAGTGGGGAAAGGACGCGGAGCTTGCCCCTAGATGCGCTCGCATTTTTCCCGCCGCGTTGTTGCTCACGAGCGAAGCGTTCGACCGCGCGTGGGCGCCCGGGGTGATGTCGGAGCGGGGTTTTTGGGCTGGCCCGAACGGCATGCTGAGGGGGGCTTGCCAAGCATTGCGCACTTTGAACATCCCGCCTCGGGAGCCTCGGGAGCCTCGGGAGCCTCGGGAGCCTCGGGAGCCTCGGGAGCCTCGGGAGCCTCGGGAGCCTCGGGAGCCTCGGGAGCCTCGGGAGCCTCGGGAGCCTCGGGAGCCTCGGGAGCCTCGGGAGGCTGATTGGTGGGGCGGTGTGCTGAGAGATCCCGCCGTTTTTCAGGAGGAGATCGGGACACTGCTCCGCGGCGGCGCAGGCCAGTTGCCGGGGCGCGCAGCCCTCGCCACGGGGCGAGAGCTGACACGGATGGTTTGCCAGGCACCACGACCGGCGGTGCTTGTGGAAGCACGACAGGGCCGGTGAAGATCCCCGAGTGCCCGTGCTTTGGGCGAAAGGGGCGCCTCAGACGGGCCCGGTGTACTCGCCCCGCGCGGGGTAGTTCTTCGCGATCGCGAAATCGAGGGCGGCGACGAGCTCGGAGAAGTGCGGCCGCACGAAGGGCATCGTCTGGACCGACCCGTAGTAGAGGCTTTGCTCGGGCGTCACCATGAACAGGCCGGGCTCGGAGAACAGCGCGGGCTCCTCGATGCCGATCGATGTCTTGCCGCGCGATGTCGAGATCGACAGACCCCAATCCCGCGCTTCGCTCAGGGGCAAGTCATAGCCAAAGCGCAGTGCCTTCGCCTCGATCTTGTCGGCCATTGCACGCGTGCGCTCTTCCCCGTCGGAGCTGATGGCGATCGTGCCGACGCCGCGCTCGGCAAAGTCGCCGACGCGCTTTTCCAGTTCGGTGAGGTAGGTGGCGCAGATCGGGCAATGCAGGCCACGATAGAAACAGATCACCGTGCCGCGCTCGGTGGTCTCGGCGGAGAGGTCGAAACGACCATGATCAAGTGTGGGCAGGTCGAGGTTGGGGGTCTTCTGGCGGGGAATGAGCATTGGGGGTCCTTGTGTCAGGGGTCTTGGGTGTTGAAGGCTTGGTGTGTCAGGGTCTTGGACGAGTGGGGCGCATCTGTCACAGGCCAGGGCGGCCTGCAACGTCGCCGCCGGGACGTGTGTTGCCTCGGTGGCCCGAGCGCTGTTGGCTGAGGGCGGGCAAGCGTACGCCGTGGTAAGTGCCGCGCGTCGCATCCTCCCCGCCGTTGAGCGCCGGAGAGCGGGGCAGCTCGTGGATGGAGGCACAGGCGTATCGGCCTGCTTCCATCGAGAAGCCGGTGGCCAAGAGCCGCGCGTGATCGGGCGGGTCGCGGACCTCGTTTGTCTCGCCGGGTTTCGGGACGCCGAAGGCACTATCCGTCCACGCGGCAATGTGGACATTGCCGGTGGCGCTGACAGGCGATCCGTCAGGGATCGGCTTGTCGCCATGGCGCCCGACCGGGGCTTCGAGCGCGGCCCCGCCGGGGCTTTCGTCGAGCCGGGTCTCAATGCGGGTATTCCCGCCGACGACCGGGTCGCTCTGGTACTCGCTCGGGCCCCTCAGCGTCCACTCACGGCCCGCATGCATCCCCGAGACCCCGTTGGGGCCGCCGGTGGGCCTGCGCGCCCGGTTCTCGGTGGGGTAAAGGGGGGTGCTGCCGTCGGGGAGAACCGCGACGGGCCGCAATTGCGACCTGCCGGCCGCGCGCATCGGCAGGAGCATTCGCTGGTCCAGGCCAACCACAAGGCTATCCGCCGGGGTTACCTTGGCAAACTGCGCAAAGGGAACGGGCTCCGCCGCGCTGGGCGTGGTCGACAGGGCGACGGGCGTGGCGAGGGCGGTCAGATGGTGCTTCACGATATGCGTCCTCTTGCGTTGGCGCGTCTCTAGGCCGATGATCTGCCTTACGATAGAGCCCGAATTTCCAACGCAGCGTTCGAAGATTTCGTATGTACAGCATTGACGATCTGCGCACTTTCGTTGCCATCGCGGATACCGGGGGGGTGACCGTGGGTGCCCGTCGGATCGGGATATCACCGGCCACCGCAAGCCACCGGGTGGCCAAGCTGGAGGCCGCGCTTCAACTGACCCTGTTTCACCGCAACAGCCGGTCTCTGAGCCTCACGCCGGAAGGGCGCGTGTTCTTCGAACGCGTGCAGCCGATCCTCGCGGACCTGTCGCAGGCGGAGCGCGACGCCGGGAGCGGCTTGGCGGAGCTTTCGGGCAACCTGCGGGTCACGATGTCGCCGTGGATCCTGTCGCGCTTTATCCTGCCGGCCCTGCCGGAGTTCACCCGCGCGCATCCAAAGCTGACCTTCGAGTTCCTGACCGTCGACCGCTATGTCTCTCTCGTGCTGGAGGGGCAGGATTGCGCGATCCGGGTCGGGCAACTCAAGGACAGCGCGTTGGTGGCCCGCAAGCTGAGCGACAATGAGCGGATCATCTGCTGTGCGCCAAGCTTTCTCGACGAGCGCGGCCCGTTTCCGGAGCCGGACGATCTGCTGCAGGCGCCGTGGATCGGGCTCCCGTGGCAGCGGCGGATCTCGATCAAGGACGCACGGGGGCGCCGGCGCGATGTCACGATCCCGGGGGCGCTGCTCGTGTCGAATTCCGACATGCTGACGGAGGCGGCTCTGCGGGGGTTGGGGCTCGTCATCAAGTCGCGCCTCGCGGTGATGCCGGAGCTGCACGCCAGGCGGCTGGTGGAAGTCTCGCCGGGCACGTTGTGGGAGCCCTCGGCCCCGATCTGGTTCGTGTTCTCGCCGGAAGCGCGCGCCGGGCAGAAGACAAAGCTTTTCGGTGACCTCGCGACGCGTGCGTTCAAGTCTGGCGTCGCGCCCGGACCCGCTTCCGGTGTGCGCGATCCGGCGCCGTGACGGGCGGCATCCGTCAGGGGCGGGCGACCGGACGATAGGGGCTGGTCTCCGGCAACGCCGCGAGGGTTTGAGGGGCGATCCGCCGTGCGCCGCGACAGGCGGCAGGGTGAGCTGCATGACGGCGGTCGCGCAGCCGGTCATGAAAGGCGAGCGCTTGGAAATCGGGTTGCCCCGGAGGCCAGCCCATCGAAGCGGTCAGGTGTCATTCAGGTACCCGGAGCCCCGGAGAAGCACGTAGGCGCGCACTGCCACGGTGGCCGAAGGGGTGCTGGCTGCATTGGCGTTGGGTCCATTTCCTGCTTTGCGATCCGCGCGATGTTGCCGCGTTGGAGCGTTCGCCCGCACCGGGGAAGTTGGCCAAAACAAGCGTATTCGATCACCTGCTCGCGCGAGTTTCCGAAAATCCTTGCCAAACCATGATCAAGTTTGATTACTTTGTGCTGTTTGTGATTGATTTTGTGCTGCCTTTACGTGAACTCTCGGTCTGTCGTGGGGTGTGATGGCCGAAAATCTCAATCTCTCAGGAGTCCGCCGCAGGAAGATTGCGGAGCTTGTGGAACAGCGCGGTTCCCTAGGTGTACGCGACCTGTGCGAGCAATTCGGAATGTCAGAGGCGACGATCCGGCGCGACCTGCGTGAACTCGGCGAACAGGGCCTCGTGACCCGCACGCATGGCGGCGTGATGATCAACTCACGGGTCATGTCGGACTTGCCGAACGAGGAGCGCAAGCTGCTCGCGACGGACGCCAAGCGCCGGATCGGGCTGGCCGCCCTCGAATTGCTCACAGGTGACGAGGTTGTCTTCCTCGACGCCGGCACAACCGCGCTCTGCCTGGCCGAGAATGCCAGCCTGCGCCCCGATTGTCGCTATGTCACCACCTCGCTGGGCGTCGCCCGGCGCCTCAAGGTGCAGGGTATCCGGAGCTTCTTTGTCATCGGTGGCGCCTATCAGAGTGTGAACGACTCGTTCGTCGGGACCCTCGCGATCTCGGCGCTGCGCTCGCTGTCGTTCGACATCGCGTTTCTGTGCTGCTCCGCTGTCGACGTCACGCATCGCTCGATCGCGATCGCCGACGAGGCGTACAGCCAGATTCACAAGGAAGCGATCGCATCGTCACGCCGCAGGATCGTGATCGCGCATCACGACAAGTTCGCGGCGAACGCCTTCGTGCGTACGGCGAACTTCGATCACCTCGACGGCATCGTCACGAACCGGGAGCTCGACGACGACGTCCTCGCACGTCTCTCCAGCACCGATCTGGAGGTCATACTGGCATGAGCGGCACGGGGGTATCGCTTGAGGTCCGCGGACTTGGCAAGAAATGGGGAACCACCGAGGTTCTCAAGGATGTCGCTTTCAACGTCGAGCCCGGCGGGTTTCTGACCCTCCTCGGGCCATCAGGATGTGGAAAAAGCACGATCCTTCGGCTGATCTGCGGCCTCGACGAGACGACGACCGGCCAGATCCTGATCGGCGACAAGGACGTAACGCGGCAGGCACCGGCAGAACGCAACCTCGGCATGGTGTTCCAGAACTACGCGCTCTTCCCGCACATGACGATCGCCGAGAACATCGCCTACGGCCTCAATATCCGAAAGGTCCCGAAGGCGGAAAAGGACAAGGCGCTGAGCCGGGTCGCGGAGTTGATGGCGCTGGACAAGCTACTGGACCGCAAGCCCGCGCAGCTTTCCGGTGGCCAGCAACAACGGGTCGCGCTGGCTCGGGTTCTGGTGTCGGAACGGCCGCTGGTGCTGATGGACGAACCGCTCTCGAACCTTGACGCCAAGCTGCGTACGGAAATCCGCAGCGAAATCCGCGCGCTCAACAAGAAGCTGGGCATCACGGTTGTCTACGTCACGCACGATCAGAGCGAGGCGTTGTCGATGTCGGACTCGGTCGTGCTGATGAATACCGGGGTGGTGGCGCAGTGGGGTACGCCCAAGGAGCTCTACGAGCGCCCCGCGAACACCTTCGCTGCGAGCTTCATCGGTACGCCGCCGATGAACCTGTTGGATTCTGCCGAGGTTACCGTTCCCGCAGGGTTTTCGCCTGCGCACGGGCACGAGGCCAGCGACTGCCTGTTCGGCGTCAGGCCCGAGCTTCTGCACTTCGACGCCAGTGATCGTGACTTCTCTGTCGTCGCCCGCATTGCGAGCTGCGAGTACGAAGGCAGCGTCTTTCTGGTGCATCTGGTTACGGCGTCCGGCGCGCAGCTGTCGCTGTCGCACCGTGGCGGCGATGTCCCGGCCGAAGGGTCCGAAGTGACGGTGGGGTGGGATCGCGGGTCTACCCACCTGTTCCTGAAACGCGACGGCAACGCTCTCGACACTGCCACATGAACGGCCGGCGGATCACCCGCCGGAATTACACTGCAAGGGAGGAATCAAGATGAAACTGAACCACACAACGGCCCTGCCGCTTCTGTTCGCAGGAGCTATGGGCGCCAGCATGACGGCCGGGGAGGCCGCCGATCTGGAGTTCTACTTTCCCGTCGGCGTGAATGCTCCCGCAGTTGCGACCATCGAAGCGCTGACCAGCGCCTGGGCTGAGCAAAACCCGCAGCACACGGTGAAAGCGGTCTATGCCGGCAACTACGAAGAGACGACGACCAAGGCGTTGACCGCCGCGCAGGCAGGTGACCCGCCGCAAGTCGCGGTTTTGCTGTCGATCGACATCTTCACATTGGTTGAAGAGGACGTAGTCCTTCCGATTTCGGACATCGCGACGTCGGACGAGGACAAGGCCTGGATCGATGGGTTCTTTCCTGCCTTCATGAAGGACTCCGTGTTCGAGGGGAAGACATACGGCATTCCGTTCCAGCGCTCGACGCCTGTTTTCTACTACAATGTGGATGCCTTCGAAGAGGTCGGCCTCGACCCTGCTGCACCGCCCAAGACGTGGGACGAGATGATCGAGATGGGCAAGAAGCTTGTCGTGAAGGACGACAACGGCAATGTCACGCGCTGGGGCACGCGGATCCCGACGCTGGGCCTTGGCGGGGCGTGGCTCTATGGCGGGCTCGTCGTCTCGAAGGGCGATGTGCTGTCCACCGAGACCGGGATCGAAGCGAGATTCGACACGCCGGCTACGAACGCCGCGCTGGAATTCCTTCTGGAGCTTTCCGAAGAGGGCGTGATGCAGCCGGGCGGCATCACCTGGGGAGACACGCCGAAGGCTTTCCTTGAGGGGCAGACGGCGTCGATGTGGACCTCGACGGGCAATCTGGCCTTCATCAACGAGAATGCGGAGTTCAACTGGGACGTCGGCTTCCTGCCCGGGGGCGATGGCCCTGGCGCACCGCTTGGCGGCGGCAACTTCTACATCTTCAAGGACACGACCGACGAAGAGCGTGAGGCGGCGCTGGACTTCATCAAGTTCATGACGGCGCCGGAAAGTGCCGCCACGTGGGCGATCGCCACGGGCTATGTCGCGCCGCGGCCCGATACGTGGGAGACGCCGGTGATGAAGGAATACGCCGAGCGCCTTCCGCAAGCCCTCGTGGCGCTTGATCAGCTGCCCTACGCAGAGCGTGAATTCGCGGTGTTCCAGAGGGCGCGGGTGACGCAGCACCTCGTGGAGGCAATCGAGAGTGTGATTGCCGGCCAGGCGGATCCCGCCGAGGCGCTCGCCGAAGCCCAGGAAAAAGCAGACGAGGTGCTGGGCGAGTACCAGTAAGCCTGCCTTGACCACCGCGCGCCCGAGCCGATCGGGCGCGCGTCTCGCACCGCCTGTGCTGTCGAAGGGATCCCGCCAATGAACATGCGATTGAGCTTTGGGATGGGCTTTGTCCTGCTGGTCATCCCGTGCTCGCTTTTGGTGGCGTTCACGCACTACCCGGCCGCGCGGGCCTTTCTGAACTCGCTCTGGAACAACGGATCATCCCGGCGGCCCTCGCGGTTCGTCGGCCTTGAGAATTACGAGGCGCTGCTTGGAGACGACAAGCTGGTGCAAGTGCTGATCAACAGCGGGCTCTACGCGCTGGGCACCATTCCGCTGGCCATCATACTCGCGATCGGCATGGCGCTCCTTGTGAATTCGAAGCTGCCGGCGACCGGATTGATGCGGCTGTCGTTCTTTCTGCCGACCATGCTTCCGATGGTTGCCGTGGCCAATATCTGGCTCTTTTTCTACGCCCCGGGCATTGGCCTTGCCTCGCAGATCCTCAACGCGTTCGGCCTGCCCTCGATCAACTGGCTCGGAGACACCGACACGGCGCTCTTGTCCATGATGATCGTGGCGGTCTGGAAGGAAGCCGGGCTGTTCATGATCTTCTACCTCGCAGCTCTTCAGGGGATCCCCACGAATCTCAAGGATGCCGCACGCTTGGAAGGTGCGGGCCCGGTTCGGGTGTTCTTCGATGTGGTGCTGCCGCTCTTGCGCCCCACAACGATCTTCGTGGCGGTGAACGCCCTGATCAACGCGTTCCGGCTGGTCGACCATGTCGTCGTGATGACCAGCGGCGGACCGAACAACGCGAGCGCGCTGCTGCTCTACTACATCTACGAGGTGACGTTCGGGTTCCGCGACTTCGCCTATGGCGCGACGCTCACGGTGCTGATGGTGGTCTTGCTGGGGATCTTGGCGGCCTTCCAGTTCTGGGTTCTCGACCGAAAGGCGCATTACCAATGAGCGGCGGACTGAACAGGATTGCCCTCGGCACGTTGGCGATGGTGCTGGCCGCTGTCTGGGGGCTGCCCTTCCTCTATTCGATCTGGTCGGCCTTCCACCCCGAGAAATACTCGGCCAACTTCCAGTGGAACGCTCCGGTGACCCTTCAGAACTTCGTCGAGGCGTGGCAGGCCGCGCCCTTCGCGCTCTACTTCCTGAACACGTTCATCCTGATTACCATCGTGCTGATCGCGAACCTGATCCTCTGCACCTTGGTGGCCTATGCGTTCGTGCGCTATCGCTTTCGCTGGGCGGGGTTCCTCTTTGGCCTGGTGATGGTGCAGCTCCTGATCTCGCCCGAAATCCTGATCGTCGAGAATTACCTGACGCTCTCGAAGCTCGGTTTGATCGACACCATCATCGGTATCGCATTGCCCTACCTGACGTCGGCCTTTGGCATCTTTCTTTTGCGTCAGACCTTCATGACCGTCCCGAAATCGCTCGACGAAGCGGCACAGATCGAAGGCGCGGGCGCATGGCGCGTCCTCTGGACGGTCTACGTGCCGCTCGCGCGGCCGGTCTACCTGGCGTATGGCCTCGTCTCGATCAGCTTCCACTGGAACAACTTCCTTTGGCCGTTGATCGTGACCAACTCGCCCGAGGTGCGCCCCGTGACGGTGGGCCTCAGCGTCTTTGCGACGGTCGACAGTGGTGTCGAGTGGTCCTTGGTGAACGCCGCGACCCTCATGACGACCGCCCCGCTGGTCATCGCGTTTCTGATCTTCCAGCGCCAGTTCGTCGCAAACTTCATGCGGGCAGGGATCAAGTAGGCCGAGCGTTCTGGACAAGGAGCGGAAGAAGGGAACGAAGATGATCAGGTTTGCCCATATCTCGGACCTCCATATCTGCCGCGATCCGGCCGGTACGCAGGGCATTCGGGACGATGCCGACGAGGTGATCGAGGCGCTCGCCACGGATCTGCATCGCATCGCCGCTCACCTCGACTTCGTTGTGCTCTGCGGCGATCTTACGGACGACGCGCACATCGACTCCTTTCGCCGGACGGGACGCCTCTTTGAAGCTCTGCCTTGCCCAATATACTTCGTTCCGGGCAACCACGACGGCCCAGCCGCCTTTCACACCAGCAAGGATCGTCTGCCCTTCCTGGCGGAGGGGGACATCACGGGCCGTGTCGTCGAACACGCGCACGTGCGGATTGTCGGCATCGATACATGCATCGAGACGGAGACCACCGGCGCGCTGACGCCCGACGATCTGACCCTGCTGAAGCGCGAGCTTTCGTCGGACGCTCCGGCGCCGCTGGTCATCGTCATGCACCACGCACCCTTTCCGACGGGCTCGCAGATCTTCGATGACATCTCGAGGCTCGAGGGCAGCGCAGACCTCGCAGCGCTGATCGCGGAGACGGGCGCAAGGCCGATCATCCTGTGCGGCCACATCCATCGCCCCTACTCGGCGACGTGGCACGGCGCGGCCTGCTTCGTGGCCGGGAGCCCGACAGCGCCTTTCACGTCTGAGTTCCCCTACGGCGGCGCGCCGATCCACCCTGCGGAAGAGCAATATGCGTATTTCCTGCACGCCCTTGGTCCGGACGGGCATCACGTGGTGGTCCCGCAACCGCTCGCGCGGGCCCCATGACAGCGCGGCGTGTGAGATGAGCGCCTCTCCGCAATTCGCGCAAGGCCAACTCGCGAGCGGAAGGAGGCAGGGCCGATGGCGCTACCTCATGCAGGCAGGCGCGGAGCCAAGAGCAGGACAGGCCCGTGAGATAGACGCAGGTTCCACGGCTGCGCCGCGACGCCACGCGAGGTGCACCGGTACCGCGTCGATCGGTTTGCGGCCTGGCTCAAATGCGGCTCGCTCTGATGTCGCTGTCGAGGGCGATCCAGCCGGCGTTTGCCTTGGCGTTCAGGCTTCGCGATATAGCCCATGAACCAAGCGTGCAGGAGCAGGAGAGATGGCGGAACGGGTCGTTGTTTTTGATATCGGTGGAGTGCTGGTCAACTGGCAACCGCATCTGGCGTGGATGGACGCGCTCGGATCGCGCGAGGCGGTCGAAGCGTTCATGGAGCGGGTGGATTTCAAGTCCCGCAACGCCCGCGCAGATGGTGGTGCGCGTTTTCAGGAGCTCTCCAGCGAGCTTGAGAGCCCCGAGGATGCTGAACTCCTGAGGGCCTATGTCGCCTCCTATCCGCGCACCGTTGAGGATCGGATTGAAGGCACATGGGACATTCTGGATCGTCTCGCGGCGGCGGGCGTTCCTTTGCACGCCATCACCAATTGGTCGGCTGAGACGTGGCCCGAGGGTCTCAAGGTCCAGCCACGCCTGGCGGAGGTGTTTGGTGTTACGGTCGTGTCGGGGGAAGAGGGCGTCATGAAGCCGCATGCGCAGATATTCCATACGCTTTGTGCCCGAGCCGCCGTTGCGCCCAAAGACTGCATCTTCATAGATGACAGTCCCCGCAACGTGGAGGGAGCACGCGCGGTTGGAATGGATGGCATCCACTTCACCAGCGCGGATGCGCTTCATGCCAGTTTGCGCAAGCGCGGGATGCTCTGATCTGTGTGGTGCCGCGTCTGGCCTTGGTGGACGAACGGACAACACCGACAGATGCGCCAAACCTGCAAAGGCTCGTGATGCGTATCTGCGGGGTCGGGACGAGGGATTGCGCCCGGTATCCGTGAAGCGGCCTGCGCCGCCCCATGGTTCGCATCGGCGCTTTCGGGGGCCCTCGGGCGAGTTTGCACCCCACAGATCTGCGCGAAAGCGGCGCTGGCTGAGCGGCTCGTTCTTGCGTCAGCGCAAGATCATTGGATCCGGTGGGCGTTTTGCCGTCTTGCGGGACGAGGAGGCGAATTGTGACTTCGCCGACAAAGTGTGACTTCCCGGTGGCGCCTAGCGACTGGCGGTTTGACTTTCGAGCCGGTGCTCGCGGTCGTCAGACTTTCGAACCACGACGGCGCAACGTGCACTCTTGCTCGTTTGTTTCGTGCCGGACCAATGACCTGGTGACCAGCGCCGAAATGCTGTCGCTGGGGCGAATACCAGCCCCACCCTCACAGCCTTCTCACCAGCCTCAAACAGTCATCAGGTATACAGGATCCGTTCCCAGAGAAAGCAGTGTGACGCACCTGGCCTCCGCCAAAGAACCGCGCCTTCCGCTCATCTCTCCTACACAACGGAAGGACCCAGCCGCGACCGGATCGGTGGAACGCTTTCGCGAGGGGTGATGGCGGAGACGAAGGGATTCGAACCCTCGAGACGGTTTCCCGCCTACTCCCTTAGCAGGGGAGCGCCTTCGACCACTCGGCCACGTCTCCACTTCTCGAGGTATCGCCAATGCGCCGGGACGACAAGCGGGAATTGATCGCTTGGGCGATGGCCGTGCCCATGGGCTGACGGATGCTCTGGTTCGCGGGTGGGGGCGCCTCCCCCGGTTGGCAGGAGCCCCTTGTGGGAGGGCGTGTCGGTCGAGGGTGTCGGTGGCTTGGTGGGGGCCGCCGTCGAAGGCTTGCAGCGCCGGGTGTGTTTTCGATCCGATCCCGGGGATGGGGGGCGGCTACCCTCCCGGGGTGGCGGCGGATCCGGCGAGGAGGCCGCCGTCGATGGTGAGCTCGGTGCCTGTCATGTAAGGCGCCTCGTCGCTGGCCAGAAGGACGGCGACCGCGGCCACCTCGTCCGCTGTGCCGAAGCGGCGCATCGGGGTGTCGGCGACGAGCGCGTCCTGCCGTGCGGCCCGATCCGGCCCGTCGCCCAGCATCGGCTCCCACATCGGGGTCAGGATCGCGGCCGGGTGGATCGAGTTGCAGCGGATGTTCAGCCCTTGCGCCGCGCAATAGAGCGCCACGCTCTTGGTGTGGTTGCGCACGGCGGCCTTGGAGGAGGCATAGGCCGCCGCCATCGGGATGCCGACCAGCCCCGAGCGGGACGAGATGTTGATGATCGCGCCCGCTCCCCTGGGGCGCATCTTGCGGAGCGCGAAGCGGCACCCGAGGAACGTGCCGTCGAGGTTGACGGCGTGGACGGAGCGCCAGTCGGCCAAACTCGCGTGTTCGGGGTCGTGTGGGGGCGGGGGGCCCTCGAACGGGCCCTCGAACCCCGTGACGCCGGCGTTGTTGACGAGAATGTCGAGCGTGTCGATCGTATCGGCAACCTGCGCCCATTCGGCTTCGCTGGACACGTCGAGACGATGCGCGCGCCCGCCGAGGGTGCGGGCTGTCTCGGCGCAGGCGTCGGTGTCGATGTCGGTCAGCAGGACGTCGGCGCCCTCGTCGATGAAGGCACGGGCGATGGCGGCACCGATGCCGCGCGCGGCTCCGGTGACCAGGGCGGTCTTGTTGGCTAGTCTGGGCATGATGTGTCCTGAAGAGAGGCAGGATGGCCGGGCACAGCTGTTCTGCTGCGCTCCGTAAGGGGGCTGCGGCGGGTTACCGGCGGCTCTGATCCATCGCTCTGCGCTCCTCTGCGGACTGGCTCGGGTTAGGCCAGACGCGGCCCGGGGGCAAGGGGCGGGCCGTCATGACGCGGTCAGGTGAAAATCCTCATCGGGGAAGAACTTCTTGAGGCGGATATCGGCGGTGCGGGCGTGGCCTTCCATCCCTTCGAGGCGCGACAGGCGTGCTGTCGCCTCGGCCACGGGGCGGGCGCCGTCACGGGTGCAGCGCTGCCACGTCACCGTCTTCATGTACTTGTGGACGGAGAGCCCGCCGGTGTAGCGCGCCGCACCAGAGGTGGGCAGGACGTGGTTCGGCCCGGCGGCCTTGTCGCCGAACGCCACGGTGGTTTCCTCGCCGAGAAACAGCGAGCCGTAGCTCTGCAACCGGCCGACCCACCAATCGAGGTCGGCGCACTGGATATGGAGATGCTCGGGCGCATAGCTGTCGGAGATCTCGGCCATGTCCTCGCGCGTGTCGCAGAGGATGATCTCGGCGTAATCGCGCCAGGCGGCGGCGGCGTTGGTGGCGTTGGTGTCGGGCAGCTCCGAGATGAGGTTCGGCACGAGGGCGCGCACCTGATCTGCGAGCGTGCGGCTGTCCGTCACCAGCCAGACCGGGGAGTTGTAGCCATGCTCGGCCTGCCCGACGAGATCCCAGGCCACGAGGTAGGGATCGGCAGTGGTGTCGGCGATGACCATGGAATCGGTGGGCCCGGCGAACATGTCGATCCCGACCCGGCCGAACAAGGCGCGCTTGGCCTCGGCCACGTATTGGTTGCCGGGGCCGACGAGGATATCGGCTGCGGGCAGACCGAAGAGGCCGTAGGCCATCGCAGCAACACCCTGCATGCCACCGAGGTTCAGCACCGCATCGGCGCCGCAGAGTTTCATGGTGAAAAGGATGGGATCGGGGATGCCCTTGCCCGCTTTCGGCGGCGAGCACGCGGTGATGTGGCCGACACCCGCCACCTTTGCGGTGGTGATCGTCATCAGCGCCGAGGCGATGTGGCTGTAGCGCCCGCCCGGCACGTAACAGCCCGCCGCAGACACCGGGATGTGCTTTTGCCCGGCGAAGAAGCCCGGACGCACCTCAAGCTCGCAATCGGTGATCGTGGCCTTCTGCGCTTCGGCAAAGCGGCGGATGTTGTCATGCGCAAAGCGGATGTCGTCCTGCAGGCGTTGGGGGACGCGGGCGGCGGCGGCTTCAAGCTCCGCCTCCGAGACAAGGGCCGGGCCGGACCAGCCGTCGAACTGCTCGGCGTAGCGCAGGGCGGCGGCGTCCCCCTCACGCTCAATCGTTTCGAGGGTGAAGCGGACCATGTCCCGCACGTCCTGCTGGCCGGTCTCGGCGGTGTGCTCCGCCCGTTTGAGGTATTCCACCGCCATGGCCTATTTCTGGTCCGCCCGCTTGAAGGCGCCCTGCACGATCCGGTCGATGACCATCGCGACAAAGAGGATCGCGAAGCCGCCCAGCAGGCCCGGCCCCTTGGCCGCGAACTGGAGCGCCTCAAGGATGACCTGGCCAAGGCCGCCGCCGCCGATGAGCGAGATGATTACGACCATCGACAGGCACATCAGGATCGTCTGGTTCACGCCGGTCATGATCGAAGGGAGGGCCAGCGGCAGCTCCACATCGCGAAGGAGCTGCCACTTGGTGGCGCCGAACGCGAGCGCGGCCTCCTTGATGTTGTCGGGCACGCCGCGCATCCCCAGCGCCGTCAGGCGGATCACCGGCGGCATCCCGAAGATGATCGTGGCGAGGATGCCCGGCGGGTTGCCGGTGCCGAAAAAGGCGATGATCGGGATCAGGTAGACAAAGGCCGGCAGCGTCTGCATCAGGTCGAGCACCGGCTCGGCGAAGTTGTAGGCGCGTTTCGATTTGCCGAACCAGATGCCGAGCGGGATGCCGATCACCACGCAAAGGACCACCGCGGCGCCCACGAGGGCGACAGTCTCCATCGCGATCTCCCAGTAGCCGAGAAAGGCGATGTAGGCGAGTGCGGCGGCCGTGAAGATCGCCACCCGAGGCCCGGCGGCGCGCCAGCCGACGACGATGATCACGGCCATGACCACGGGCCACGGTGTTCCGATCAACGCCACCGAGATTGCATCGAGGATCTGGCGCACGCCGAGGACGATGCCGTCGAATGCACCCGCCCCGCCTTGCGCTGCATTGTCGATCGCGGTTTCCAGCCAGCGTGCGGTGCCGGTGTAGTGATCCGGATTCGCCGGGAAGGATGTGATCCAGTCGCTTACCCCCTCGACGGTGAAGCGGTAGACCGTAAGCGGAATGATCACGAGCCCGAGCGCGATGCCGAGGGCCATGTTCTTGGGGTCCTTGCCCGAGGGGACGCTCTTGGGCGAGACGCGCCACCGCGCGTACTGCTTTTCGTAGACGACATTGGCGTAGACACCCTGGATCAGGCGCAGCAGGATCAGCATTCCGAGGCCCGTCAGCAGGATCGTCGTCGCGTCCGCGGCGGCAGCTTCGGCCGTCTCGCGGCTGCGTTCGGCGGCGCGCATGAGGTTGTTGCCGAGCGTCTCGAAGCGAGAGCCGTCTTCGCCCGCCGCCGTCGCTTCGGCGGCTTGGCGCAGGAAGTCCGCGGCGCGGGTTTCCTGGCGTTCGGCCTGAGCAAGGGACTCTGCACCCAGTTCACCCCAGGTGCCGCGCCCGATCTGCACCAAGGCGATGATCTCGAGGATGATGAAGGCCCAGAACATCCCCCAGACCCCGCGCGAGGCGGCCCAGAAGGGCCCGGCGAGGAACGCGGCCTTGTTGAACACCTTCGGCACCAGGCCTGTGGTGTTGTGAATGGTGTGGAACGCGTCGGCGTAGTAATCGCCGTTCTCGCCGGCAAACTCCTTGATCGAGTGGTCGAGCGCCTCGCGGTCGACCTCGATGTCCTGAACGGCGGCGGATTTGGGGGCGGCTTCGAACTCTTCGACAGTGCTCATCACTTGCCTCCCTGAATGCCGCGCAGCAGCGTTTTCTTGGTGATCACGCCAACATCCTGACCGTTCTCTTGCACCACGAGCGCTTCGTCGGTGCCGACGGAGATGTCGATCAGCGCGTCGAGATCACTCTCGCCATCCACGCGCCTGGCGTCTGGCGAGGGCGCGGCATGGCCGTTGGCCAATGGCTCCATGATCGTATGGGCGCGCACCAGCTTGAGCCGTGAGATGCCCTGCACGAATTCGCGGACATACTCGTCGGCGGGCTCTGTCACGATCTGCTCGGGCGTGCCGATCTGCACGATCACGCCGTCCTTCATGATCGCGATGCGGTGGCCGATGCGAATGGCCTCGTCCAGATCGTGGGTAATGAAGAGCGTGGATTTGTTCAGGTCGCGCACGAGCGCCTTGAACTGGTCCTGCAATTGCAGGCGAATAAGCGGGTCGAGCGCGGAGAAAGGCTCGTCCATCAGCAGGATCTCGGGGTCGGAGGCGAGGGCGCGGGCGATACCGACGCGCTGCTGCATACCGCCCGACAGCTCGCGGGGCAGGCGGTCTTCGTAGCCCGTCAGATCCACGAGGCCGAGCGTATGGTCCGAGATTGCCCAGCGCTTCGACTTGGGGATCTTCCGGATCTCCAACGGGTAGCCCACGTTCTCGCGCACCGAGCGGTGGGGCATCAGCGCCATGTGCTGAAAGACCATCCCGATGTGCTTGGCGCGCATCTCGCGCAGCGCGCGCTGGCCCATCGCCGAGACGTCTTCGCCCAGCACCTTGATCGTGCCCGCCGAGGGCTCGATCAGGCGGTTGACGTGGCGCACGAGGGTCGATTTGCCCGACCCGGACAAACCCATGATGCAGAAGATCTCGCCGCGCGCGACCTCGAAGCTTGCGTCACGCACGCCGATCACGGTCTGGTACTTTTCGAGGGCTTCGGGTTTGCTCAGCCCGGAAGCTTTGGCGTCTTCAATGGTTTCCTTGGCGCGCTGGCCAAAGACCTTCCAAACGCCATCGAGCTCGACGACCGTTTCAGGCATCGCGTGTCCAATCTTCTGCAGGGGGCCGAAGCGAGCGCGCCGCCGAAGGGGCTTCGGCGGCGCGTGTCTTAGATCAGTTGGTCAGCCACTGCAGGACAACGTCCTGGTTGTTGTCGACCCACTCGCGGGCGTACTCCTCGACGGGCATGTCGTCGACCGAGAGCTTGAAGCCCGCTTCCGAGAGCACCGCCGGCGGCATCGCGTAGGCGTCGAGCATCGCGGCAACTTCGGGGTAGTTCTCGCGCACGTTGGCGGCGTAGTGCAGGTGCAGCTTGGCGCCGTTCCATGCGGTCGAAGCCTCGGACTTTTCGAGCCACGCCGGATCGTCCGTCGGCTGCACGATGTTCCAGGTCGCCGGATCGTGCGCAGGCTCCTCGAGGTAGACGAGGTCGTAGGCCACGAAGATGAAGTGCGGCTCGTAGCAGAAGCCGATCCATGGATCGTCCGCGTTCGCCGCTGCACCCAGCTCACCCCAGGCAACCGTGCCGTCGTACTGCTTGAGCTCGAACGTCTGGTCGTAGCCGTAGGACTTCGCGCGGACCTGCTCGATCACGGTTGAGGCCCAGCCGGGTGCGCCGATCCACACTTCGGGGGTGCCGTTGCCATCCTTGTCGAAGACGGCGACCTTGTCGGGGTCGGTCAGATCGTCGATCGAGGTGATGTCATAGGTGTCGGCGGTGTGCTTGGTCACGCACATGCCCTGCACGGCCTGCACCGGGTTCTGGTTGGCAACGACAGTGCCTTCTTCCTTCACGAACTTGTCGTGCAGGTTGGCCTGGTTGGGCAGCCACACCTCGGGGTGCAGGTGCATGGACCCCGAGTCCATGGCTTCGAAGATGATCGGGTTGGTGCCGTTCTGCAGCTCCACCTCGAGGCCGAAGTTCTCTTCGATCACGATCTTGAGGATGTTGGAGGTAGCACTCGCGGCCGGCCAGTTCGGTACGCCGAGAACGAGGTCGGCGGCAGACGCGGCGGTTACGGTGCTCAGCGCGACGAGCGCGCTCGCCGAAAGTGCGGCGGCCTTTCTCTTGAGCATGGTTTCTTCCTTTCCCTGTCGGTCCAAATTTTTTTGCGGGGCGTGCAAGACCGATGCACTGCCGCGCGGGGCCGTCGGCGCTTGTGCGGCGCGGCTCGGCGGAAAGGCTACTCACGGCTCGGCAGCGGCGTCCAGTCACTATCTGTCCTTGTCGCGCGCAAACAATGCAGGCGCGTGGAAATCCGGCGTTTCCGGCATGCGGATGGCCTTTCTGACTGCGTCTGTGCCTGTCTCGGACCGCGAGGAGTCTCATTTCCTGCGTGTGCTCGCCGCAAATCCCGAAACCCGCTTTTGGATTTGCCGAAGATGCTTCGGAATCGTCGCCCTAGAGCACGCGCAATTGCCCCTTGAGCCATGGCATCCGCGCGGTTGCGGGGGCCACGGTCAAGTCGCCGAGGAGGATCTTGAGCCGGTCCGCGAGGGTGGCCGGCATGTCGCGCAGCACACCGCGCCGCGCTGTCAGGTGAATGCGCCGCGAAAGGGGAGCAGTGGGCAGGGGGCGCAACTCCACATCGGTGCCGAACCGGGCGGCGCGCAGGTAGCCAAGCGGCGTGAGGATCGTCCATCCGGCGCCGGACGCCACCATCGCGAGGATCGCGTGATAGCTGTCGAGCTCGAACCGCGGCGCCACGGTGATCTGTTCCTGCTCGAGATGGGCTGCAATCAGCCGGCCCATGACATGGCGCTGCGTGTAGTGGATGAGCGGTATGTCCGGCAGATGCGCATCCCAGGGCGTGCCCTTTGCGACGGCGGCCACGAAGGGCTCCTCCATCAGGGGGTGCACTTCCATCCATGCGGCGGGCGCATCGCCGGTTTCGGCGGCAACGATGACATCGAGAGAGCGGCTGTCGAGCAGGTCATAGAGCCGGTGCGACGCGCCCGTCTCCAGCAGGAACTGGCAGCGTTTCAGCTCGCCGGCCATGTCCGAGAGCAGGCGCGGTGTGACGTCGGCGTCGAAATCCTCGATCATGCCGAGGCGCAGCCGGGTCAGTGCCAGAAGATCGGGCGACGCAAGCTCGGCCCGCGCTTCCGCCGCTTCGCGGGCGATGACGGTGGCACGGCGACGGAAGGTCTCGCCTGCCGGGGTCAGTCGGGCAGGGCGGTGCGCCCGGTCCAGCAATTCCGCGCCGAGCGCCGTTTCGAGGTTGCTGAGCTGTTGGGAGACCGCCGAGACAGACGCGCCCAGCCGCCGCGCCGCTGCCGATACAGAGCCCTCGTCGGCGCAGGCGAGGAAGACTTCGATGCCCCAAAGCGAGATACGTCCCGACTGGTCAGGCATGCCAACAGTCCTTTTGCGACCCCCGGTGCCTCACGCGAAAGGGGCGCCCTCGGCGATCGGGGTGGGCGGGCGGGCGATTGCCGAGGGCGGCCCGCCGGCCGCCACCAGAGCCGCGCCTGCGACGTGCGTGCGGTTCGCTCAGCCGACGCTCTTCAAGAGCCGCCGCCGCTCGTGGCTCATGTTGTTGTCGATGAAGTCGAGCACCAGCGGCCGGATGTTGTTGCGCCAGGACTTGCCCGCGAAGATCCCGTAATGGCCCGCCCCCGGCTCCAGATGGCTCGCCTTCTTGTCGGCGGAGAGCCCGGTCAGCAGATCGAGTGCGGCCACGCATTGCCCCGGTGCGGAGATATCGTCATTCGCGCCCTCGACGGTCTTTACCGCGACATCCGTGATCTTCGAGATGTCGACGCGCTTGCCCTCGACGGTGAAGATGTTCTGCGCGATCTCGCGATCCTTGAAGACGCGCTCCACGGTCGAAAGATAGAACTCCGCCGTCATGTCCATCACAGCGAGGTATTCGTCGTAAAACCGGTTGTGGCGGTCGTGGTCGCCGGCCTCTCCCTTGGCCACGGCGAGGATCTGGTTCTTGAAGGCGGTCGCGTGCGTCTCCGCGTTCATCGCCATGAAGGATGCCAGCTGCTGCAGGCCCGGATACACCATCCGCCCCGCGCCGGGATATTTGAAGCCGACGCGCTGCAGGACGTGCCGCTCAAGCTGCCCCATCGTCACCCGCCGCCCGAAATCGGTCACTTCGGTCGGCGAGGCGTCCGGGTCGATTGGCCCGCCGATCAGCGTCAGCGTGTTGGGCTGTGCCGCAGGGTCTGCCTCGGCAAGGTAAGCGGTGGCGGCGAGCGCGAGCGGCGCCGGCTGGCACACCGCGATGACATGCGTGTCGGGTCCGAGATGGCGCATGAAGTCGACGAGGTAGAGCGTATAATCCTCCACATCGAACTTGCCGACCGAGACAGGGATGTCCCGCGCATTGTGCCAATCGGTGATGTAGACTTCACAATCGGGCAGCAGTGAAACGACCGTGGAGCGCAAGAGCGTTGCGTAGTGACCGGACATCGGCGCAACGAGCAGCACCTTGCGTGCCATCTCCCGCCGTCCCTGTACGCTGAAGTGGATCAGGTCGCCGAAGGGCCGCTCTACCACCGTCTCGATGTTGACGAGGTGATCGCGTCCGTCTTCCCCCACGACCGACGATACGTTCCAGTCCGGCTTCGCCACCATGCGGGCGAATGCCCGTTCGGTCACCTCGCCCCAGGCCGCCGTCCATTGCACCATCGGGTTCGCCGCCAGTCCGAAGATCGGGTAGGAGAACGCGGCCTTTGCGGTCGATCCCATCCACTCGTTCGTAACCCGCAGCGACTCCATATAGTCGTAGGTAATCATATATTTCATCGTGCGCCTTTCTCCGGACCAAGCCGCCGGAACAATTCGTCGCTTTGCTCCCGGAGCGCTGCCAACGTAGTGAGGCAGGAAAGTACGGGGGCGAGAGAACGATGGCAATGGAAACAGGTAGCGACCAAAAGCCCATCAAAGGCGACCTTGCCAAGCTGAACGCCAATGTCGTCCGGATCGACGAACTCTCCCAGCGCCTCGTCTCCGCCCTGTCGCAGAAACGCAACATCGATCCGGGCCTGCAGGCCCCGGGACAGGACCTCTTCGTCAAGGCGGCCGGGGCGTACATGGCCGAGATGCTGTCCAACCCCTCGAAGATCCTCGAGCACCAGGTCAGCTACTGGGGCAAGACCCTCAAGCACTACGTCGAAGCGCAGCAGATCCTCGCCACCGGCAAGCTCGCCGCCCCCGAAGACAACACCCCGACAGATCGCCGCTTCTCGCACGAGCTCTGGACAACGCATCCCTATTTCAACTGGATCAAGCAGCAATACATGCTCTCGTCCGAGGCCGTGACCCAGGCCGTTGAGGACATCGACCACCTGAGCCCGAAGGACAAGCAGCGCCTGCGCTACTTCTCGCGCCAGATCGTCGACATGTTCAGCCCGGCCAATTTCCTTGGCACCAACCCCGACGCGCTCGCCCGCGCCGTCGAGACGGATGGGGAGTCGCTCGTCCTTGGCCTGGAAAACCTCGTGCGCGATCTGGAGGCGAACGACGGCGATCTCGTCGTGACGCTCGCCGACCGGGATGCGTTCAAGGTCGGCCACAACCTCGCAACCACGCCCGGAAAGGTCGTCTTTCGCAACCGGATGCTGGAGCTGATCCAATACACGCCGACCACCGAGAAGGTCTACAGGACCCCGCTGGTCATCTTCCCGCCCTGGATCAACAAGTTCTACATCCTCGATCTCAAGGAGAAGAACTCCCTGATCAAGTGGATCGTCGATCAGGGCTACACGCTCTTCGTCGTCTCCTGGGTAAACCCGGATCCGTCCTACAAGGACACCGGCATGGAGGACTATATCGAAGAGGGCTACATTGCCGCCATCGAAGAGGTGAAGAAGATCACCGGCGAGGACAAGGTGAACGCCGTCGGCTACTGCATCGCCGGCACCACGCTGTCGGCAACGCTCTCGATCCTCAAGCAGCGGGGCGACAAATCCGTCCGCTCCGCCACCTTCTTCACCACGCTCACGGATTTCTCCGACCAGGGCGAGGTGGGCGTGTTCCTCGAAGATGATTTCGTCGATGCGATCGAGGAAGAGGTCTCCCGCAATGGCATACTCGACAAGTTCTACATGTCGGCCACCTTCTCGTTCCTGCGCTCGAACGACCTGATCTATGGCCCCGCCATCAAGTCCTACATGATGGGCGAGGCGCCCCCGGCCTTCGATCTCCTCTACTGGAACGGCGATGGCACGAACCTGCCCGCCCGCATGGCCGTCGAATACCTGCGCGGGCTCTGCCAGGGCGACCAACTGGCCAGAGGCGCCTTCCCGGTGTGCGACACAATGGCGAAGCTCTCGGATGTCGACGTGCCGGTCTGCGCGATTGCCTGCGAGACCGACCACATCGCCGCCTGGCGCTCGTCCTACCGTGGCGTGCAGGGGATGGGAGCGCGCAACAAGACGTTCATCCTCTCGGAATCCGGCCATATCGCCGGCATCGTGAACCCGCCGTCTAAGAAGAAATACGGTCACTATACCAACGCGGATCTTTCCCTCTCCCCCGAGGAGTGGAAGGACACCGCGGACTTTCACGAAGGCTCCTGGTGGCCCCGCTGGCACGACTGGCTCAAGACGAAGTCCGGCGCCAGGATCTCCGCGCGCGAGCCCGGCGACTCCGACCACCCCGTGCTGTGCGACGCCCCCGGCACCTACGTGATCTTGGGGGATGACATCTAGGCGCCAGCCGCCCGATCGCCCGCGCCCCCTGTCACGCCACCTTGCACAGGGGCGCGCCGTATCACCCGCGCCACCTCGCGCAGGCGCGCGCGCCATCCCGTCCGGCAGGTCTGCCCTGAACCCGGCCTCGCGCACGTCCCTTTCGTGCCTGTTTCACCCCACCAGCTTCATTGTGCCGATAAGTATCCTCCCCAAAGGGCCGCTCTCCGCTGGCGGTCAGATTTGTTGCTCGATCCACCAATGGCATCCTGATCGCTGCCGGGTTGCCACCGGGAAAGCTGTCATGCCGACCATCCTTCGCGCACATTGCACAGAAGGCCAGCTCCGTCCCGGAGTTGCCCCCCGCTGCTCAACCGTCCGGACATCCGCAAGCTCGTGATCCGCTCCGGCGTGCACGACGCCGCAGCGCAGAACACCGACGGCTCCCTATGGCATCTGTGCGAAGCGCGCCTGGCGCAAAGCGTTGCACACTGGCACGATCACGCATGTAGCTCTCGCTCGGATGCAAAAAGCGGCACGGGCCAGGACAGGGGGGCTCGGTCGGTTCAGCGGCGCCGGTGTTGACGGCCTTCTCGAAGAGATTGCCCAACGCCTCGATCCTGTCGCTCCATACGAATCAGCCTTCGCGCGCGCAGACCGGCGGATAGGCCGACAAGGGCAACGGCGTTCGAGATTTTGCCCGAAAAATCAGGGGAGTGTAGGCGTCGCCATGCTTTTTGCTGCACCGCAGCATTTTTCCTTGCAATGCCGCACTGCAGCATGTATCAGAATGCTGCAACCGCAAACAGACGGGGCGCCCAGAACGGAAAGAACCGGATCATGGGCATATGACCAAGGAGTAGAACCATGACCAACGCAAACGACGTCTCCAAGATGATGCAGGACATGATGGCCGCGTTCCCGATGGACGCAACCGCCATGCAGGACGCCTTCAAGACGCAAGCCGCTCTGGGCGAGAAGATGTCGAAAGTGGCGCTCGAAGCCGCTGAGAAGTCCACCGAGATCTCCGCCAAGTGGACCAAGGAATCGCTCGCAAAGATGAGCGAAGTCACGAAGCTCAAGGACGAGCCGACCGACTACACCAAAGCCATGACGGACTACGCCTCCGCACAGGCCGAGATGGTCGCCGAGACCATGGCCGCCTTCGCCGAGGTCGCCAAGAAGGTCCAGATGGAAACCGTCGAGCTGATGCTGGCCGCTGGCAAGGACTTCTCCGAAGACGCGTCCGCCGCTGTCAAGAAGGCCACCGCCGAAGTGACGACGGCCGCCAAGAAAGCCGCTGCCGCCAAGTAAGGCTGCCGCGCACGTCTTTTCGCATCGGCCCTCCTCCTCCCTAGCTGGTGCGGAATGATCGGGTGGGTCCCCACGGGGGCCCGCCCTTTGTTTTGCGTATCTCGAAGCGCAGGGAGGGCGCACGTTTCCGTATCTCGGGATCAGCGCCGTTGCGCCGGGTGCTTGCCGGGCGGGCATCCTGCCACGCCACGCCACTGCTCCCCACGCCAAGCCCTGGGCCATGGGTTGCACGCTCGCGGCGAGCGATAGCTAGACGCTGTAGCCGTTGCGCATGCACGCGTCCTGAAGTGGTTGCCAGTAGCCCAGATCAGCGTTCGGGCGTCGGCCATATCCAGGCACTGTCGTCCCGAGCTCTTCGGCCGCGCTGCGGAGCGCCTCGGCCTCGTCCTCCGAGATCCCCACCACATAGATCTGGTTGGCCAGCCGCTTGACCCGGTGCGCCTGCTTCTCGGGCGCCGCGAGGCCGGAGGCCACCGCCAGCACCGTCCCCGGTTTGGCAGAGGATACGATCCGGTCCTCAAGCTCGGTCATCAGCTCCGTGTTGGCGATCGGGCGGAAGTAATAGATTACGTCGTACTGGTCGTATCCGTCGAATGTCAGGCCGTCCCCGTGGATCAGCCGGCAATTCTTCGGAGCGAGCCAGCCCAGCAGGGCCGCCCCTGTCTCGACGGCGTTTTCTTCGTACTCCAGCCCGTCGCAGAGATCGAAGCAGGTCGTCGCGGCCAGCACCTTGGATCCGCCGCCGCTGCCGACGTCGAGAAATCGGAGCGGGGCTGCCTTTCGCTGCGCCAGGCAGACGCGATATGCCGCGCCAAGCATCTTGCTGTAGCTCGACATCGGGTAGGGAATGTCCCGATGGAAGCCGAGCTTGTTGGCCGTCTCGCTTTGGGTATGCGCCTCGGGGTTGGCGACGTTGTGGACCACGTCGAGAAACATCGTCACGACATGATCCATCACGTCCGGCTCGGTGTCGCGCCCTTCGTGGGCGCTGATGAGCGCGCAGCGGGGCGGGTCGATCTGGGCCAGCATGGCCGCCTCGTAGCGCACCCAGTAGCGCAGCGCATGCTGGGCCGCCGCCATCGCGTCCTGCGTCGCCCTTGCCTTGCGGTCGGTGCCGAGTGGGGTGGCTTTGCCCTCAAGGTTGCTCTTGAGAAACTGGGCAAGCTTGCGGCGCGCGGAGGCTGCATCGCCGAGAGCATCATTCAGCGTGTTGGGATCGCGTTGGCTTGGAAGGGGCTCGAGCAGGTGCGCGAAGTGCGCGATGCTGTCTGCCAGCGCCTGTTCGAGCCGGGCGAGCTCGCGGTCGAGTTTCTGGTTTGGTTTCATTGCCGTGCACCGTTGCAACTTTTGAGCAGCGAGGCAACACGGGCGGTGTGCTTCCGCTTGCCGGCCAGGCTTGGAGCGGCGCTGCGCAGGTGCGGCGACTGGCGCGCGGGGCCCTGTGTGGGCGGCCCCTATCCATTGCGTAGCGGAGCGTCGGGCGCGGCCCGTCTTGTTCACACCAAAGCCGCCTTGCGTGCGCCGCCATGTGGTTTCCAGACTGCCCTTTCTTTTTGCAGGTCGGTCGCTTACGCTATGCTGCACTGCATCATGAAAGGGCAGCCTGTGGCCGAAGACACCCCCCTGCTGATCAAGCGCTACGCGTCCCGCCGGCTCTACAACACCGAAACTTCGGACTACGTGACGCTCGAAGATATCGCCGGCTTCATTCGCGCTGGCCGCGAGGTGCAGATCAAGGACCTGAAATCCGGCGACGACCTGACGCGGCAGTACCTGCTCCAGATCATCGCCGAGCACGAGAGCAAGGGCGAGAACGTCTTGCCGATCAACGTGCTGACCGATCTGGTTCGCTCCTACACCGGGGCGGCGCAATCCGTTGTGCCGCAGTTTCTTGCCATGTCTTTCGAGATGCTCCGCGACGGGCAATCGAAGATGATGGAGAACATGGAAAAGATGAACCCGATGACCGCGATGCCGGGCTACGACGCCATGAAGGCGCAGCAGGAGGCGTTCCTGAAGGCGATGACAGGCGGTATGGGCGGACGCGGTGGCGCGATGGGAAACTGGAAGGCGCCCGACGCGTCAGAGGCCGCAGGCGGCTCGGATCTCGAAGACATCAAGAGCCAGCTCGCCTCGCTGCAGGCCAAGCTGGACAAGATGAACAAGTAGGGGCTGTGCGCCATGCCCCTGCCGGATTTCATCGCCGCCTTCCCCAGTATCGACCTGCCGCTGCCCGAGACGATGGTCACAACCAACGCGATGCGCACCGAGCATGGCCTCGCCGTGTTCTTCACGATCAAGGAAGATACCGAGCTGCCGCCGCATTCCCATGGGGCGCAGTGGGGCACGGTCATCGAAGGGTCGATCACGCTGACGATGAACGGCGAAACCCGGACCTATGGGCCGGGTGAGAGCTACGACATCCCCGCGGGCACAGTGCATGCGGTGAAGGTGCCGGGTGGGTCGCTCCTGCTCGACATCTTCGAAGAGAACGATCGCTACGCATTGAAGGACGGCTAGGCCAGACGCCCGTTGCGAGGGTGTCTCGGGCCCCGCCGTGCCCGCATGCCACTCACCGACACGGCGCATTGCGCCTCGCTCCGGGACGCCGATGTCTGCACCGCCCACGCTCGCTTCGCACGATCCGGCCTGGGCCGACGCTTTCCGCCGCGAGGCCGCGCGGATCGCGCAGGGCGGGGCCGCGTCGCTCAGGCTGCACCATATCGGAAGCACCGCCATTCCCGGCATCCTCGCCAAACCCATCATCGACATGCTGGGGGTCGCCCCCTCGGCCGAGGCGTTCGACGCCGCGAGCCCCGCGCTCGAGTCGTTCGGCTACGAGGCGATGGGCGCCTACGGAATTCCGGGCCGGTGGTACTACCGTCGATCGGATGCCAATGGGACGCGAACGCATCATCTGCACGCCTTTGTCGAGGGCTCCGCGGGGATCCTGAGGCATCTCGCGTTTCGCGATTACCTGCGCTCCTTTCCGGACCGCGCAGCCGCCTATTCTGCCCTCAAGGCCGACCTTGTCGCCGCGCCCGGCGCAACGTGGGAGAGCTATATGGACGGCAAGGATCCGTTCGTTCGTGACACCGAGCGCACCGCCTTGCGTTGGGTGGCCAGGCGATGACCCGCGACATGGCGCGCCAAGCGGCCCGTGGATCCCTCATCGCAAGACGAGCGGCCCGCCGAGCCAGCGGCGCAGGGCGTCGGTTGTCGCTTCGGGCTGCTCCAGCGTCGGCAGGTGGCCCGCGCCTTCGATGATCTTCAGCTCCGCGCCGGGGATGAGCTCGGCCATGAACTCGTGCCGCTTCACGGGGCAAAGCGCGTCATGCTCGCCGCACAGAACGAGGGTTGGCACCTTGATCCCGCGCAGCACCTTCTGCTGGTCCGGGCGCCGCTGGAGGGCGCGCGATTGCGCCACGAAGGTCGAGGGGCCGAGATCGCGCGCCATCTCCATCACCACGTTCATCACCTCGACACGGCCGGGGCCTGGAGCGAGGTAGCGCGGCTTCATCTCGTCGCGCATGATCTCTTCGAGCCGCCCGGACTGCACGCCGACGATGTGGGGCTCGCGCGCCGCGGCGACCTGGGGGGTCTCTGCGAGCGGATTGGTGTCCAGCAGCGCGAGGCGGCTGATCCGGTCCGGCGCCCGCCCGATCATCTCCATGGCGACGATCCCGCCCATCGACAGGCCCGCGAGCGCAAAGCGCTTTGGCGCGGCGTCCAGCACACTGGCCGCCAGAGCGCCGATGGTGGAGGCGCCCGTGAGGGGGGCCACCATCACCGCATGGTCGGCATTCAACGCAAGGAACTGGTGCGAAAAGAGCCGCGCATCGCACATCATGCCCGGCAGGAAGACAACCGGTTCTCCCACGTGCCCGCCCCCTTAAGCCGTGACCTTGCTCGCCAGCGCCGCCCCTTCGGACAGCGCGTTGAGCTTTGCATAGGCGATCTCGGGGTCGACGGCGCCGAAGCCCGCGAACGTGCCGAAGCCGCAGTCGGAGCCCGCGATCACCCGGGCGTCCCCGACAATGCCGGTGAATTTTCCGATCCGCTCGGCCACCACCTGCGGATGCTCGATGAAGTTCGTCGTTGTGTCGACGACGCCGGGCACGAGGATCTTGTCGTCGGGGATCTCGCTTGCGCGGTCGCGGAACACCGTCCACTCGTGGGCGTGGCGCGGGTTCGACGTCTCGAAGAGCACGTAGCGGGCGTTGGCGGACATCAGCGTGGAGAACATCGTGTCCATCGGGATGTCACAGACATGCGGGCCCTCGTAGTTGCCCCAGCAGATGTGGACGCGCACGCGCGCGGGGTCGATCCCGTCGAGCGCGTGGTTCAGCGCTTCCACATGGGCGCCCGCGATCTTGAGGAATTCCTCGTCCGAGAGGTCGTTGAAGAGCATGTGGCGCGACAGAGCGAGATCCGGGCAATCGAGCTGCAGGTCGAGCCCGGACTCCACGATCGTGCGGTACTCGGCGGCCATCGCATCGGCCAAGGCAGCGAGGTAGGCCTCGCGCGTCGGATAGTAGTCGTTTTGCAGGAAGAGCGAGATCACGCCGGGCGAGGCCGCGTTCATGAAGCCGCGCTCCACCCCGTGCTTGGCCATCGCGGCCTTGAGGTTGGCGATGTCCTTTTCGAGCTCGCCCTGACCCTTCGAGGTAACCTTGCCGACGCACATCGGGCGCGCATACTTGGGCGTGCCGCCATCGTCGGCGAGCCGCTTGAGGAAGCTCGGAAACATCTTCAGATCGGCGGGCGCGTTGCGCGGGCTGTCGCCGTCGAACCCGGTGTAGCGATCCTTGACGTACGTGGCGTAGCTGATCTTCGAGGTTTCGCCGTCGGACACGATGTCGATCCCCGCCGCGACCTGCTTGGCCACGGTCTCGTCGACGGCTTCGTGCATGGCGGCGTCGAACGCGGCCTCGTCGTAGGGCTCCCCCCGCTCGCGGGCGAAGATGAAATCCACCACTTTCTGGGTGCGGGGCAGGGATCCGACGTGAGTGGTCGCGATGGGCATGGTCGTCCTCTTAGGTCTTGCGTGCCATGAGCACGGTGTGGCTGTCGGTGTCCGGGTCTTCGGCAAGGAAGCCGGTCAGGCGCATGCCGTTCTTTTCGAGGCATGCAGCATACTCCGCGGGGGAAAGCGACGAGTGGTAGACGGCCTCGCCCCCGACCCGGCCATAGGCCTCGCCCGCGTCGGGGCCGACGGTCAGCAGTGCCGAGCCCCCGGGCTCGAGATGGCCGGAAAGGTGGGCGATGCAGGTGCGCTGTTCGTCCGGTGTGAGGTGGAAGAAACTGTCCCATGCTATGATGCCGTTGAAGGTCTCTGCGAGGTCGAGCACGCGCATGTCGGCTTCGCGCCAGTCGCCCGCCGGGAACCGCGAGCGGGCGATCTCGAGCATCGCCGGTGAAAAGTCGACGCCGGTGACCGCAAAGCCCTCGGTGCGAAACCAGCGCGCAATCGGCTCCCCGGTGCCGCAGCCGAGATCCAGCACCCGGCCACCGGGCGCGAGACATCGCGTGAAGCGAGCCAGCCAACGCGCCTCGAAGAGCGCGCGCGAGCGCTGGGCGTCATAGGTGGCGGCCTGCCGGTCGTAGACGCCCTTCGTGAGTTCGGCGGAGGCAGTCGGCTCGGTCATGCCGCCGAGCCGGTGCGGTATCTGGCGCTGTGCGGGGCGCCGGTGCGGGGTGCTCTGTGCGGGCGGCCCCCCGGGCGCTCCAGTGGTGCCCGCGCAACCCCGACGCGTGCTCCCGCTCTGCGCAGGGGCGCGGCCCCGCCAGGCGCGGTGGCGTGACGGATCAGGCCGCGCGCCGGGCTCATTCTGCGCCGCCCCCTGCCGATTGCGAACCGGTGATCGGCCCGTGCTCGGCGAGATCGGCCTCGAACCGCCCAAGGATCCAGTCCCACCCGCCCACGTGCTGGTCCCTTGGGTTGGTCCCGGTGAAATCCGACATCTGGGTCGTCGCCGTGATCCGGCTGCCCGTGTCTGTCGCCTCGAACTCCATCGTCAGAAGGAACGCAAAGGTCGGTGCATCGCCGAAGTGGCCGACGATCGTGGTGACGATCAACTCGTTGGGGATGATCCGGAGATGAGACTGGGTCATCTTGCCGACATTCGCGCCCTCGTGCGTGACATGGACGATCTCGGTCGCGCCCTCGCGCGTGTCGAAGGATTCGTAGGACATGCCGGTGTCACCGACCTCCCACCGCCGTCGCGTTTCCGGCGACGTCCAGTGCGCATAGATCTGGTCCACCGGCAGTGCGAAGTCCCGGGTTGTCACAAGCTCCCAATGATCGGCCATCGTGCCTCTCCTAGCCCTCTGCCTTGACGATCTGTTTCCAGATCGCGGTCTCGTCGTATAGCACCCATTCGCGACGCAGCCCCCATGGGCCGAATTCCGCGTGGCAGATGCCCATGATGTGGACTTGGGCTCCCGTTGGGGCGCCGTAGGTGCCCCACCCGGAATGCGCACCGGTGAGGGACCAGCGCACGGCGGCGCGGGGCGGCATCATCTCGTCCTCGCGGCCGATGACGTGGTGGATGCGGAATTCCGCGCTCGGGAACGAGGCACGCAGCCCGAGCCAGTGCGCATCCGCCGCAGCGTGGCCATGCCGGGTTTGCCCGCCCGGGTATTCAAGGTGGCAGGCGCGGTCCCATTCCTCGGGGATGACGGAGAATTCGGCGTCCATCATCCTTGTCAGCAAGTCCGCATACGTCTCGCCGACCTCGTGACCGTTGCCCTCGCCGGTATAGGGGCCGGTGATGTCGATTTCGGGGGTAAAGACGGTGTCGCGCCCCGCTTCGATCTCGGCCTGCGCCCATTCGCGCGGGTCATAGCCCAGCTGGCGGACGATGGCGCCGTTGTCGCGGACAAGCCACTCGTCGGCGATCATGTTGTCCTTGGCCCAGCAATCCGCGATGGCGCGATACTTCACCGGCTTTCCCGTGGCCGGGCCGAAGGCGCCGCCGTGATGCGTCGCGGTGGAGAGGATGCGGTGCGACGAAAGCAGCCCCTCCTCGGGTGATCCGCTCCAGATCACGTCCTCGCCCAGAAGCACGCGGTCGGGAAACTCCACGAGGGTGGACATCGTGGCCGCCGTCGACGCTTTCTCGCCCGTCGAGATCCCGCCGGGCATCCGCACGATGACCTCCTGGTCGTAATACTCGCGCAGCCGGGCGCCGAGGCCGCGATCCTCCCAGACTTCCTTGGTGATCCCGAGGATGTAATCGGGGAAATCCCGCCACTTGTTGTCAAAGCCCCGCATTCCATCCCTCCGGTATCCGGGCGGAGCCGCGCACTACGAGCGGCCCGTCGATTGCAATCTTCTGTGCTTTTCGGTCCGGCGCCTCGATCAGCGCCAGCAACGTCTCAACCGTCGCTTCGACCATCCGACCGGCCGGCTGCCGCACGGTGGTGAGATCATAGGCCTCCCACGCCGCGGCCTGGACATCGTCGTAGCCCACGACCGACACGTCGCCCGGCACCGACACGCCGCAGCGAAAGCGCAGCGCGTCCATCACGCCGAACGCCATGTGATCGTTGCCGACGAAAATCGCGTCGGGCCGCTCGGCTTCCCAGAGCGCGACGGCCACTTCGGCGGCCACCTCGCGCTTGTACATTCCATCCTGCTCCGCGACGGGCTTGATCCCATGCGCCGCGAGCCCTGCGCGGAACCCTGCGGCGCGATCTCGCCCGGTCGTGGCCCCCTGCCAGCCCGAGATATGGGCGATGCGCTCGTGACCGCCCGCGACAAGGAACTCCGCCACCCGGCGTCCGCCCGCGATGTTGTCCGACGTCACCTCGCTGAGCCGACCGTCGGCGTGGCCACGGTTGAAGAGAACGACGGGAATTCCCGCCTCCTCGCAGCGCGTGAAGAGCTCGTCCGACAGGCCGACCGAGGCCGCGACGATTCCATCGACCTGGTAGTCGAGAAGCTCGCCGATCACCTGATCCACCTCCGGCCCCCGCCCCATCGCGACGAAGACGAGCACGTGATAGCCCTCCGCCTGCAACGCGTTCGAGAGCCGTTCCAGCGCCTCGGGGTAGAACTGGTTGTGCAGGTAGGCGACAACGAGGCCGATAATCCGGCTGCGCCCCGTGATGAGCGACCGCGCCAGCACGTTGGGCCGATAGCCGAGCTCGTTGGCGGCCTTCTTCACACGTTCCGCCATCTTGGGGCTGACAGACGCGCCGGGCGTGAACACACGGCTCACTGCCGACTGGCTGACGCCTGCCGCCGCCGCCACGTCGAGCGACGTCACCTTGCCCATGCTGGCCTTTTCCCGTGGCATCGCTCCCCCTCGTGCGCGCGTTCTGACGTGCCGCTAGCCTGCCGTCCAGCCGCCATCGACGATGAGATGCGTGCCGGTCACGAGCGCGCTCGCATCGGAGGCCAGAAAGAGCACCGGCCCCATGATATCCTCGACCTCGCCGACGCGCCCCAGCTTGATCTTGCTCTCGATCCACGCGACGCGCTCGGGGTTGGCAAAGGTCACCTCTGTCAGCGCGGTGCGGATGAAGGTCGGGCAGATCGTGTTCACCCGCACGCCCTTTGGCCCCCATTCCATCGCCATGGCCTTCGTCATCCCCTCCACCGCGAACTTGGACGCGCAGTAGAGCGCCCTGTCTACCCCGCCGACATGCCCCATCTGGCTGGAAATCTGGATGATCGAGCCGCCACCCTTCGCCGCCATGCCCGGCGCCACCGCGCGCGCTAGAAAGAATGCCGCCTTGGTGTTTGCGGCCATGACGGTATCGTAATCGTCTTCGCTGGTCTGGGTCACCGGGCCGGGGCGCGTGGTGCCCGCGGAGTTCACGAGAACGTCGAACGGTGCCTGCGCTGCCACCATTGCGTCTACCGCCGCCACATCCGTCGCGTCACAGATCGCGGCCTCTGCCGAGTGCCCCGCGTCGCGCATCGCGGCGACGGCCTCGTTCAACGCCTCCGCCCCCCGCGCCGACAGCACCACGTGCGCCCCCGCCTGCGCCAGTGCCACCGCCGCGCCGAGTCCGATCCCGCGCGAAGCTCCGGTGACGAGCGCGCGCCGTCCCTCAAGCGATAGCGTCGGCATCTTCGGCAAGCTCACACTCATGGTCTGTCTCCTGCAAAGGCGTCGTAGATCGGCAGCGGCGGATAGGTGATCCCGCGAAACGGCGGGAAATCCCGGTAGCGTTCCGCCCGTCGTGCATCCGGCGCCCCCCCGGGCCGGATCAGGCAGCCTTTCGGGGCGGCGTAGCTATCGATCCGCCGCGCCTCCGACCCTTCGCGCCACGTCAGGTTGAACGCCGCGTTCTTCGGGAAGAACCACGCCTCGTGAAACGGCAGGTGGTCGAAGAGCCACCACGCCAGATCGCGCCAGCTCCGCCCGGCATTGTAGGCCCCGGCGAACCACGGCACGACGATCGTCACGCAGGCCCCCATGCGCCCCTGCTTGTCCCGCCGATCCCAGATATGCCCGCCGTAGTTCTTCGGGTTCGCCGCGCATTTCTGCGGCCGGACCTCCATTGCGCCGAAGTTGTTCAGCTCCGGCGAGCGATAGCCCGAGCGAATGTCGATCGGCCCGAACGTCTCTACAAGCGGCTCCAGCAGGTGCTCCGCCAGCCCCCGCCCTGCCGCAATCGCGAGATCCGGGGTCTCGGGCAGGTTCGGCTTGCCGTAAAAGCACCCGATCTCCGTAAAGAGAAAGTCCCGCATCGTGAAATGACGCGACAGCCGCACCCGCCCCAACGCTTCGAGCGAGACATAGCTGCCCGGTCGCCGCATCAGGCGGCCCGCCTCACGCGACCAGCTCCCGCATCCGTGCGAACACGTCGACCCCGATCTGGTCGTAGACATGGAGCAGGTCGACAAGCACCCAGTTCTCCCGGATCAGCCCATCCTCAAGGCGCCAGAAATCGAGCGATCGCATGGTGATCCGCTTGCCCGAGGGGGCGATCCCCATCCAGCCGCCATCCGTCAGCGTCTGCACCATGTTGGGCCAGCCGGTGACGCCGACGTATTCGCCCTCGGCCATGAAGTGATAGGTAATCTCGTCGAGATACTGCCCCCGGTCCGGCATCGCGCTGAGAAACGGGATCTGGTGATGCCGCCGAAACCCTTCGATCCCGCGCCCCGTGCCGATCCCCGCTGGCCCGTACCAGCTCATCTTGGGGTGCCAGAAGCGCTCCATCTCCATCACTTCCGGCCCACCCTGCGACGGATGCCTCTTGAGATAGTTCAGCATCTCCACCACGTGTGCCGCCGCCGCCGCGCCGTCTCCCGCATGCGGCCCCAGCCCGTCGCAGGTCGCGGGCCCGGGGATGTGCCAGTCCCGCCCGAGGCTTGGCGCCAGGGGCCAGGCCCGCGCCTGCATCATCACTTCCGGGATATCCCACAGCGCCTGTACCTCGACGACCTTGCCGCCCTCGATCCGAAAGAACTCGTGAAACCGCATATGCGTGACACGGCCCGTCGCCGGGATGTCCATCCACGGCCGCTCGAACGTCCCGAGATAGTAGCCGCCGCAGCCAATCCACTGCCCGCCATGCTCATCCGGCCCCGCGATGCGGATATGCACCCGCCGCTCCACGTCCGGCATCGCCTCGGCCAAGGGGGCCAGACACCGTTCCCACCAGCCCGACCAGCCCTGAAGATCCCCAAACGGCGCGCACATCCGCACGCGCGCTCCGGGCGCAAAAGCGTCCTCCCCGGCGCGCCCGGCGCGGCCCATATCATTGTAGAGCGCGGCCTCCATTCCGGCGACCACTCCGCGAAGGTCCGCCGCCAGGCCGCCCCGCTGCACTTGCTCTGCCTCGTCCATCACCTTGGTCCAAATACCTCTGCCGGCCGTCGCCGCCTATTCCGCGGCATCGCGATAGGGCGCCGCCGCGCCATAGGGCACGTTCACCCCGCCATAGCGCCGCACGCGCACATTGCACTGCTCCGCATGCCCCACGAAGCCCTCGAGCATGCAAAGCCGAGAGCCATACTCGCCCACGAGCGTCGCCGCCTCGTCACTGACGACCTTCTGGTAGGAGTGCGTCTTGATGAACTTGCCGACCCAGAGCCCGCCCGTGTACCGCCCGGCCTTCTTGGTCGGCAGCGTATGGTTCGTCCCGATCACCTTGTCGCCATTGGCCACGTTGGTGCGCGGCCCCAAGAAGAGCGCGCCGTAATTGGTCATGTTCTGCAGGAACCAGTCGTCGCGATCCGTCATCACCTGCACGTGCTCTGAGGCGATGTCCTCCGACACCGCGAGCATCTCGTCATGATCGGCGCACAGGATCACCTCGCCATACTCGTCCCATGACACCCGCGCTGTTTCCGCTGTCGGCAGGATCTCCAACAAGCGGCCGATCTCCGCCAGCGTATCTTCGGCCAGCTTGCGCGAGTTCGTGATGAGCACGGCGGGCGAGTTGTAGCCATGCTCGGCCTGCCCCAGCAGATCCGTCGCGCACATCTCGCCGTCTACGGTGTCGTCCGCGATCACGCAGGTCTCCGTCGGCCCGGCAAAGAGGTCGATCCCCACGCGCCCGAAAAGCTGCCGCTTCGCTTCGGCCACAAAGGCATTGCCCGGCCCGACAAGCATGTCCACTGGGGCGATCGACTCCGTCCCGATCGCCATCGCGCCCACCGCCTGCACGCCGCCGAGCACAAGGATCTCGTCCGCCCCGCCCTCGTCCATCGCCGCCACGATGGCAGGATGCGGCTTGCCATCCACCGGCGGCGCCGAGGCCACGATCCGCTGCACCCCGGCCACCTTCGCCGTCAGCACCGACATATGCGCCGAGGCCACCATCGGAAACTTGCCGCCGGGCACATAGCACCCCACCGAGTTCACCGGGATGTTGCGATGCCCGAGGATCACGCCGGGCAGGGTCTCCACCTCGATGTCCACCATCGAGGCGCGCTGCGCTTCGGCAAACCTCCGGATCTGGTCCTGGGCGAACCGGATGTCGGCCATCTCCCGGTCCGATACCTGCGCCTTGGCCGCATCGATCTCGGAGCGTGTCAGCCGGAACGCCTCTGGCTCGTAGCGATCGAACTTCGCCGATAACTCGCGCACCGCGGTATCGCCGCGCGACTCGATCTCCCCGAGGATCCCCTCGACGATCCCGCGCACCTTCGCATCGTCTTCCGCGCGTTCCGCCGCCGGTTTGCCCCGCTTCAGATACTCCGCCATCGGTCCTCTCCCTCACAACTCCGCACGCCAGCATAGAGCAGCCACGCCACGCCTCAACTGAATTCTGCAAACGTATGCAGAACGGCCTCGATCCGATCCGGCGCACACTCCCATGGTTTCATTGTGCCAGAAATATCCTCGCCGAAGGCAGCCCGGCCATCCCGCCGCGTCCTCTCCGGGGTCAGAGCCCCGCGGCCCACCGCCTGATCACGTCTGCGGCCCGCGCTGTCTGTCCGGGGCTCATGATGTCGCCCGCAATCACGTGGCTGCCTGGATCGTCCCCGTCACCCATCACGAAGGTTTCGATCCGGGCCGGGCCGCCCCATTGCGAGGCCACGCGCCCGGTTGCGGCCGGGGCCACCACCTGGTCGTGTTCGGAGTAGAGAAACAGGGCGGGGATCTCTGCGCGGCCATGTGCAAGATCGCGCGCATGGGCCACGAGCGCCGCCATGGGAAGCACGGCAGCGGTCGGGTAGCGTGTCGTCCAGTGGAGCGCCTGTGCCTCGGTCTCGGGCTCAAATCCGCGCTCCGCTCCAAGCAGCGCTGGTACCCAAAGACGCGCCCAGGGGGCCGTCAGCAGGCCCGACCCGGCCTGGTTGACCCGAAAGTTCGGGGAGACAAAGATGATCCCGGCCACGTCTCGTCCCAACGCAGGATCATGGGCGGCGAGGGTGACAAGCGTTCCGCCGGTCGACGTTCCCATCAGGATCACGCGTTCGCCGATGCGGCGCCCGATCTCGACGGCTTCGGCGAGATCCTCCACCCAGTCGCCCGCGGTGGCCTCGGCCATCGCCGCGCCATCGCGCCCGTGGCCCGTGAGCCGGGTGAAGTGGAGGTTTGCGCCCAGCTCCGCCGCCACGAGATCGGGCACGGGCCGGATCTCTCCGGCCGCAGCCGAAAACCCATGGACATAGACGATCGAGAGCGGCGTGCGCGCACCGTCCGCCCCCGCCCAGACGATGTGCTTTTGGGCCTCCGGGCGGAGGTTCGGCACGTTGGCTTCCTGGGTGCCCAGCCAGCCCGCGACATCATCCGGCACCGTGGCGGCGTCGAATGCGATGCCGCGATCCACCGGTTCACGCGGCCCCAGCCACCAGGCCAGCAGCACAACGAGCGCGAGGATCCCCAGGAGCGCCTTCACGGGCTTACCTCTTCGATCGCCCGCACGATCATGTCGAGGCATTCCGGCTCCGAAAACCGATGATCGGCCCCCTTCACCAGCGTCAGCCGCATGTCGGGCCCGTCGGCATGATCGAGGAGACGCAGTGCCACCGACATGTCGACGTCCGCATCCGCCGTTCCCTGCAGCATCCGCACCGGCATCGGCAACGTCAGTGGCGTGCGCAACACCAGCCGGGTGCGCCCGTCCTCGATCAGGCGCCGGGTCACGATCATCGGGTCGCCATAGTCGGAGGGCAGGGCGAGCCGCCCCTTGTCCAGGATCTCGGCGCGCTGCGCCTCGGAAAAGCCTGCCCACATGCCGTCTTCGGTGAAATCGGGAGCGGCCGCGATCGTCACGAGCCCCGCCACCCTCTGTGGCCTCGCCCGGGCGGCAAGGAGTGCCTGCCAGCCCCCCATCGAGGAACCGACGAGGATCAGCGGCCCCTCTGTCAGGCGGTCGAGCACGGCGGCCGTGTCTTCGGCCCAATCCCCGATGCACCCCTCTTCGAAAGTGCCCGAGCTTTGCCCGTGGCCGGAATAGTCGAACCGCAGAAAGGCCCGCCCGGTCGCGGTCGCCCAATCCTGCAGATGCAACGCCTTGGTGCCCTCCATGTCGGAGCGCAGCCCGCCCAGAAACACGATCCGTGGCCCTGCGCCATCGCGCCGATGATATGCGAGGCGCCGGCCGTTCGGTGTCTCGAGGTGTTGCGGCTCGGCCATGCGTGTCTCTCCCTGCCCAGGTCTGGGCGGCAACCTAAGGCAGCCCCCGTTGCGCTCGCAAGTCGCGCGATCCTCCAGCGCCCGGGACCGTGGGAATCGCGACGGCAGGAGAGGTAGGGACGCGCCCGTGCCGAAGCCGTTGCGGGCGCCGATGCCGCTGCCCGTGCAGATGCCGCATCCGGCGCCGTTGCCCGTGTAGACGCCGGTGCCGATTCCCGCGCCGTTGCCGATGGCCGTGCAGATGCAGATGCCCGCGCAGATGCAGATGCCGGTGCGAATGGAGGTCGCCTGCGCGGGAACCCCACGCCGCCGCGAAGTGTACTCGCGCTGCGGGCTTGCCGCATTGTCGAGCCTTGCTTACGGATATGTCATGTCCGATCCCCGTTTGACCCGCCTTGCCGCGCGCCTGCCCGCTTCTGTCCCGTTTGTCGGCCCGGAGACACAGGAGCGTGCCCGCAAGCGCCCCTTCGTTGCGCGGCTCGGTGCGAATGAATCCGGGTTCGGCCCGTCCCCGGCCGTGCTTGAGGCGATTGCCGGTGCCGCCCATGAGGCCTGGATGTATGGCGACCCCGAGAGCCATGACCTGCGCGTGGCGCTTGCCGCCCATCACGGTGTTCCACCCGAGGCGATCTTGGTCGGCGAAGGGATCGACGGGCTTCTGGGCACCCTTGTGCGGCTGTTCATCGGGCCGGGGGACACCGTGGTGACGTCCGCAGGCGCCTATCCGACGTTCAACTACCACGTCACGGGCTTCGGAGGGGACATCCATACCGTCCCTTACGCGGACGATCACGAAGACACCGATGCGTTGATGGACGCGGCCCACGCCACCGGCGCCAAGCTCATCTACCTTGCCAATCCGGACAACCCGATGGGCAGTTGGCTCGATGCCGGGCGGATCACAGCCGCGCTTCAACGGGTGCCGGCCACCGCGCTTCTGGTTCTCGACGAAGCTTATGCCGACTTTGCGCCTCCGGGTGCGATCCCGCCCCTCGACACGGATGACCGGCGTGTCGTCCGGATGCGGACCTTCTCGAAGGCCCATGGTCTTGCGGGGCTGCGCGTCGGCTACGTCATCGGGCACCCCGATGTCGTCGGTGCGTTCCATCGGGTGCGCAATCACTTTGGCATGTCGCGCCTCTCGCAGATCGCCGCGCTCGCCAGTCTGCACGACAGCGGGCATCTTGCCCGGACACTCGCCCAAGTGAGCGCCGCGCGCGACGAGATCGGCCGCATCGCGCGGGAAAACGGCCTGACGCCGCTGCCGTCGGCGACGAACTTCGTCACGGTGGATTGCGGGCGAGATGGCGCGTTTGCCCGCACCGTGCTTCAGGCGTTGATCGATCAGGACATCTTTGTCCGGATGCCGGGGGTTGCGCCACTGGATCGCTGCATCCGAATCTCTGCCGGACCGGACGAAGAGCTTGCCCACCTTGCGCGCGCCCTGCCCAAAGCACTTGCACTGGCGGCGGGAGAGAGGGAACCGGCATCAGAGATCACGCGATCTTAATCTTCTCCGGGAAAGCCTTTGCGATAAGGTGCCCGAAAGGAGATGACCGATGCGGGATACAGAGCCACGCAAACGTGCCCCGGATTACACTAATGCGGCCCTCGCGATGGGGTTGCTCAATCTCATCTGGGTGCTGATGGTGCTGTGGATGTGGCTCGGCTTCGGTGCTGTCGTTCTGGCCGGGGTCGCGCTGAACATGCTGATCACCCGTCTGGAAGATCGCATTCGAAACTCTTGATACCGATTTCGCCTGTTCGGCAATTTCAGCGCCTTGGAGGCTGTTAGACGCTTCCGGGATCGCGTCCGCGCCGGGCCTGCTGCATTTTCGCGCCCACGCTCTTGCCGACGTGGGATGCACTGCTGTGTCGCACCCGATGTGGATCGCTTTTATCTCCTGGCGTGCGGGCAGCAGCGGGCTCGTTGCCTACACGCTCTTTGTGCTCTGGATGGCTGCCGGGCTTCTGGCGGTTATCGCGTTGACGATGATTGTCCATGGCGGGCTGAGGCTGGCCACGCGCGGTGATCGCCCGCTGGAACAATGGCCCCTCCTGCGAAAGGTGTTGCGGCACCCTTCCTGATGCGCTGAGAGTGTGCCCCCCGGAAGAGATCCTTGCGTCCGGGGCGCGACGGCACCTCCGCGCGGAGCGTGTGGACGACGTGCGGCTGCGCCGTACGCTGAGGGCAGCTAGCGCGGCTCAAAGCGTTCCGCTGGGCCCGCCCGAAGCAAGGCGACAAGCGGAGATCCTGACGGAGCCATGCGCCCTCCAGAGCTGTCGATCAGGGCTGGCTTGTCAGCGGTTCGCGACGGTGTTGGCGATGTTGCGCGTCTTGCGGCTGCCCGTCAGGCCAATTGCGAGCAGGACGAGCGCACAGGCTCCGGCCTGCGCCCATGTGATCGCCTCACCGAACGCGAGAAGCCCGACGGCGAACATCGTCGGCAACTCGATGCTCCCGATTACCGCACTGCGGGACGCACCGACCATCGGGGCGCACATCACGTAGATCAGCTGCGGCACCAGCGCCGTTCCGAGCGCGATGCCCGCGATCAGGACCCATGCTGCGCTGTCCGCCGGAAAGATCTCCGCAGGTGCGGAGCGAAGCATCAGCGGGGAGAGGCCGAGGACGGACCCGACGGCTGCCGAGGCGATGCGCGCGAAGGGGGACAGGCCAGTGAGGCGGTGCACGAGGACGCAGATGGCAAAGCCGAAGCCCAGCGGTGCGCCCAGCGCCCAAAGGGCTGTCAGCAGTTCGGCTTGAGACAGCGCCAGCTGCCCACCTGCGAGCACCGCCGCGGCGACGATCATCGTGGAAGCCAAAATCGCCCGTCCGGTCGGGCGGTCGGCAAAGAGGACCCACGCCACCAATACCGTGAAAACCGGATAGGTCATGTAGAGCACGCCGACGGTCGAGGCAGGGAGCGTTTCGAGGGCGAGGACGTAGCCGATCCACCCCAGGCCCATCACAGCCCCGGCGCACATGCCCCAGAGAATCGCGCGCCAGTCCGAGCGGGCGAGGATGAGCGACGGCATGAGCACCACGGCTGCAACGACATAGCGGTAGAACGCCACCGCGTGCGGGGCGACGCCCTGATCTGTCAGGTTCCGGCTGAAATAGGGCACGGTGCCAAAGCAAATCGACGCGAAGAGAAGGCCGAGCATTGCCAAGGTGAGGTGGGTGCGCGGTGGGGCGTCAATGTCTGTGCTGGCCATACGCTCCGGTACCATAGCGCGGGGGCGCCCGCAGGTGTGTTGGCGACATGCCGGTGTCGGTCGCGCCCCGGGGCGCCACGCGCGCGCCAGTCCAGGCCTTGTGCAACGTGGCATGGCCCGCAGATAGGAAACGGTCGCGTGGCGGCGCGCTGGTTGGGGTGCTCACTGTGCATTCAACGGCGCCAGCGGCACCGCTGCAGCGCCGGGCGCGAGTGCGCCGAGCGCGCGCTCTTGCCGGTTGCGTGGCCTTGGCCAGACCCGCGTGGGCGGTGAGGGTCCGACCGGGGAGCCGGGCCGCGCACCCGGGCACAGTGACGAACGCGTGCCGCCCGCACCCGTGCCTCGGGATTACGCTTCCGACAGGACCGCCGCCGCGGCGTCGAGCGCGCCGGGGCCGTAGGGCACACCGATTCCCTTGAGGCCCGCTTCGATGGTGCCGAGCGCGCCCATCACCATGAATGAATTCACGTGCCCCATGTGGCCGATGCGGAAGAACCCGTCCGAGTTCGGGTCGTCATCCGTTGCCATGCCGAGGCCGATGCCGAGCGTCAGGCCCGCGCGCGCGCTCACCCACTCGCGCAGCGCGGTGCCGTTCGGCGCGCCGAGCCGGACGGAAGAGACAGCGTTGCTCCGGTGCGCGCGCTCCGGGATGTTGAGCTCAAGCGGGCCGGTGGTGCTCCATGCCTCGCATGCGGCCCAGACGGCGCGCGCGAGGGTTTCGTGGCGTTTCCAAACCTGCTCCAGCCCCTCTTCGGCGATCATGTCGAGCGCGGTGCGCAGCCCGTAGATGTGGTGCGTTGGCGCCGTACCGCAGAAATACGCGTAGTACCCCTCCGGCTCCGTGCGCGGCCGCCAATCCCAGTAGCGCGTCACCAGATCGGCCCGCCCGCGTGCGGCCTCGGCCCGGTCGTTGAAGAATACGAATGACATGCCGGGTGGCGTCATCAGCCCCTTCTGGCTGCCCGTGACCATCACGTCGACGCCCCAGGCGTCCATCTCGAAGGCGTCGCAGGCGAGGCAGGCGATGCAATCGACCATCAGCAATGCCGGGTGGCCCTGCCTGTCGAGCACGGCGCGCAGGCCGGCGATGTCGCTCTTTACCGACGACGACGTATCGACCTGCACCGCCAGTACCGCCTTGATGGTGTGTTCGGTGTCGGCGGCAAGCGCCTCCTCGACCCGCGCCATGTCTATGGGTGCACGCTTGCCGAAATCGATCCGCTGCGTCTTGACCCCCATCGCTTCGGCCATGTCGGCCCAGCCGTGGCAGAAGATGCCAGTGGCCAGCGACAGCACCGTGTCGCCGCGGCTCAACGTGTTGGAGATCGCGGCCTCCCAGGCGCCGTGCCCGTTCGCGACATAGAGCGCCACATTGTGCTTGGTGCGCGCGATGGCGCAAAGGTCCGGCACGATGCTCTCGGTGATCTCGTGCAGTTCACCGGTGTAGATGTTGGGCGCCGCGCGGTGCATTGCGCGCAGCACCGCGTCCGGCACCACGGAGGGGCCGGGAATGGCAAGGTAGGTCACCCCGTTGGCAAGGGACATGGCGGGCCTCTCTGGTTCGGCGATCGTGCCCTGATGCGGTGCCACGCGGGCGGCGTCAATCGGTCAAGAGCGCATTCCGTGCCGCCACATGCGCACGGCCAGCCGCTTGCGCGGCGGACAGGTTTGGGGCACTAGCCGCCCATGGCAGGCAAGAAGAAATCAGCGCTCAAACGCGTGGAGCGCAAGATGCGCATGTCGTTTGGCGACAATATCTCGACGCCCTGGCACCGCGCGCTGTCATGGCTGCACTTCCAGCTCTTCGACCACGCCTTCCTGCGCACGATCTGGACGAACTACGACCGTGTGGCCGAGGGGGTGTACCGGTCGAACCATCCCAGCCCCGGGCGCCTGAAGCGCTGGAAGAAGCGGGGTATCCGGTCGGTGCTGAACCTGCGCGGGGTGGATGGACAGTCGCCCTGGCTTTTCGAGGAGGAGGCGTGCCGCGATCTTGGGCTGAACCTTTACGTGGCCAAGATCTACGCGCGCAAACCCGCGACGCGGGGCGAGATGATCCGCCTGATCGACACGATGCGCGTCGTGGAAAAGCCGTTCGTGATGCATTGCAAGTCGGGGGCGGATCGGGCTGGCCTCGCCGCTGTGCTCTATGCCCACATCATCGACGGGCAATCCCTCGAAGAGGCCCGCAAGCATCTGCACTGGCGCTACATCCACCTGAAATCCACGAAAACGGGCGTCGTCGATCACATCCTCGACGTCTACGAGGCGCGCAATGCCGAAAGCCTGATCGGGCTCGAGGAATGGCTGCGCACCGAGTACGACACCCGCGCCATCGCCGCCAGCTTCGCCAAGCTGCGCGGCACCTCGCCGCCGCCGCCGGGCAAGCCCAAGCCGCTCCCACCGGCGACAGAACCGATTGTTCCGATCGTGCGCGCGCCCGATACGCCGTGAGGGTCAGACGCGCAGGGTCAACCGTACGGTCAGCCAGGCGATGATCAGGGTCAGGAACTCTGCCGGCATCAGCCCGGCGAGCTGCGGCGAATCGGCTTCCAGCGGCACGAAGTAGAGCGCGAGGCCTGATCCCGGCCCGCTCATGGAGGTGCCGAGAAGGGCGAAGGCGTTTGTCGCCATGTGCAGACCGAGGGCAGCGCCGAGGGCGCCTGTCCGCGCCGTGAGATCCGCTGCCAGCAGGCCAAAGAGCGTGGCCCAGAGCATGTAGGACACGGCATTCGGCCCGGCTGTTTCGGGCGAGAAATGCGCCAGACCGAAAAGCACCGACGGCACCACCATCCAGGCGGGCCAACCGGCGAAACGCGCGGCAATCTGCTGCTGCAGGTAGCCGCGAAAGAACGCTTCTTCGGTTCCGGCCTGCACGGCGATGGCGGCCAGCGAAAGGGGCAGCAGGACCAGCCAGAGCCCCGTTCGCATGCCATCGTTGCGCACCAGGCCCGCATCGGTCGGCAGCAGGAGCGTCAGCGCGAGGTAGAGCCCGGTCAGGACCATGAAGGTGCGCAGGAAATCCGAAAGCGCGCCTTCCCACGGGCCCAGGAGCGAGAGCATGCCCCTGTCATGCAACCCGTTCAGGGCCATCGCGAGCCCCGCCCCGAAGAAGACGTAGGAAAAGAGCGTGATCAGAACGGCGCGTGGCGAGTCACCGTAATACGTCGCCTCGTCGAGAATCTGGCGCATGGCGTCCGGGCCGAGGATCGACGCAAAGAGCGCCATTGTCAGCTGGTAGAGGGCAATGCCCGCCACAACGGCAACGAGAAGGCCCGCCGCGGTGCGCCACAGCTCTGCCCTGTCCCTCGCTTCCGCGACGAAGCCCGCGTGCGGCGTATATCCTCGTTCAGGGTAGGCCATCTGTCCTCCTGTCTCCCACGTAAGGAGGCGCGCGACGAAACTCAAACCATGAAAGCACCTGATTGAAGCGCCAGGTGGTAGGGCATCGTGTGGCGTGGCGCACGCGCGCCCGCTTGCTCCCCCGTGCGCCGGGGTCTATCCAAGCGCGCAACGACAGATGCCCTGAGAGAGGACGACGCCATGCTGAAGCGCAAGTGGGACAAATCCAAGCTGCCCAGCCGCCACGTAACCGAGGGCCCGGCACGCGCGCCGCACCGCTCGTATTACTACGCGATGGGACTGAACGAGGACGAGATCGCGCAGCCCTTCGTCGGCGTCGCCACCTGCTGGAACGAAGCCGCGCCGTGCAACATCGCCCTGTCGCGTCAGGCGCAGGCCGTGAAGCTTGGCGTGAAGTCCGCCGCGGGCACCCCGCGCGAGTTCACTACGATCACCGTCACCGACGGGATCGCAATGGGCCACGAGGGCATGCGCTCGTCGCTGGCGTCGCGCGAGGCCATCGCCGACACGGTCGAGCTGACGATGCGCGGCCACGGCTATGACGCCATCGTCGGCCTTGCGGGCTGTGACAAGTCGCTGCCTGGCATGATGATGGCGATGGTGCGGCTCAACACGCCGTCCGTCTTCATCTATGGTGGCTCGATCCTTCCGGGCCGGCTCGACGGCAAGGACGTGACCGTGCAGGACGTGTTCGAGGCCGTTGGCATGCACCAGGCGGGCAACATGACAGACGAGGCGCTCGCCGTCATCGAGCGCGTCGCCTGCCCCTCCGCCGGCGCCTGCGGCGGCCAGTTCACCGCCAACACGATGGCCTGCGTGTCCGAGGCCATCGGCCTTGCGCTGCCGAACTCCGCCGGCGCGCCCGCGCCCTACGAGAGCCGCGACCAGTACGGCATCGCGTCCGGCGAGGCGATCATGGAGCTGATCGAGAAGAACATCCGCGCGCGCGACATCGTCACCCGCAAGTCGCTGGAGAACGCAGCGCGCATCGTGGCCTGCACCGGCGGCTCGACGAACGCGGGCCTCCACCTGCCCGCTATCGCGCACGAGGCGGGGATCGAATTCGATCTGATGGATGTGTGCGAGATCTTCCGCGATACGCCCTATTTCGTCGATCTCAAGCCGGGTGGCCAGTACGTCGCCAAGGACATGTACGAAGCGGGCGGTGTGCCCATCGTGATGAAGGAACTGCGCAAGGCGGGCCTGATCCACGACGATTGCATGACGGTCACGGGCTATTCGATGGGCGAAGAGCTCGACAAGATCAAAGGCGAGGCCGATGGCCGCGTCGTCTACCCGGTCGAGACACCGATCACACCGACCGGCGGGGTCGTCGGGCTGGAGGGGAACCTCGCGCCCGAGGGGGCGATCGTGAAGGTGGCGGGGATGTCCGATGCGGAGCAGGTCTTTTCCGGCCCGGCGCGCGTGTTCGAATGCGAGGAAGATGCCTTTGCCGCCGTCAAGGCACGCGGCTACGAGGAAGGCGAAGTGCTCGTGATCCGCAACGAAGGCCCCACGGGCGGGCCGGGCATGCGCGAGATGCTGGCCACGACGGCCGCGCTTTCGGGGCAGGGCATGGGCAAGAAGGTCGCGCTCATCACCGACGGGCGCTTCTCTGGCGCGACGCGCGGGTTCTGCGTGGGCCATGTCGGGCCGGAGGCGGCGAAGGCCGGGCCGATCGGGTTGCTCAAGGATGGGGACATGATCACCATCGACGCGATCAAGGGGACGCTGTCTGTCGATCTGAGCGACGATGAACTGGCCGCGCGGAAGGCTGCCTGGCAGGGCCCGCGGCCGACGATCTACGCCACCGGGGCGCTGCACAAGTACGCACAGCTGGTTGGTGGCGCCCGGAAAGGCGCCGTGACCCACCCCGGCGGTGCCGCCGAGGCCCATACCTACATGGATCTCTGACCGGTGGCTCGGCTTTCCCGGTCCCTGTGGTGCGCGACGGCCGGCGTCAGGCAGGGGCCGGCCCTGCGGGCGCCGGCCTAGCGCTGCCATGGCGCCGGGATTTCCAGATCCGCCCGCCGGCCTGCCCTGGCCGCAAGGCACGGCCTGGGCCTGGCGGCCCTCGGCGTGGCAGGCCGGGGATATCGCGGCCGGTTCTCCTGTCTCGGGCGACAGCATCGGCCGTGGCCTGAAGCTCTTTCACTCCGGCGCGGCGGGGGCTGTCGAGGTGCGCGCGGGTGTGCCGTCTGGGCTCGTGCTGGGGATGGACGCGGCGGCGGGGGCGTTTGTCTCGCTCGTGATCGACCTTCCGGAGGCGGCGCTCGGCCCGCTTGGCCCGCGAAGTATCGTGCGCCTTGCCGCGTGCGGCGCCCTGACCGGGGTCGGGACGTGCTACGGCCGGATCAACCTGCGCCATGGCCCGAACGTCGCCACCCAGACGCAGACGGCGCAGGTCGCCGACGGGACGCTCGTGGTGGCGTTCGACCTCGCCCATACCGAGCTTGGCCCGCATCCCGTGACGCAGGTCTGGGTGGATCTGATGGTCGGCCAGCCGGATCACGCGGAGCTGACGTTGCTGGATCTCGGCATCAGCCTGCACCCGCGCGCCGAACTCTGAGCGTTGGCGCTTGTTGCACGTGTCGCAGGGGGCGCTGCCCCCACCGCCCTGCCGGGCGGCTCCCCCGGGATATTTCCGGGCACAATGAAGCCGGGGCGGGGTGTTCGGCGGTGAAGACGGAGGAGCGCGGGTTTTCGTGACGCAGCGTCCCGGGTGACAGGCCAGCGGCTGCGGCGGAGAAAGCGTGGAGGGAGAATTGCCATGACATCGTATCCGCGTCTGCTTGCGCCTCTGGATCTGGGGCACATGACCTTGCCCAACCGGGTTCTCATGGGCTCGATGCATACGGGGCTCGAGGAGGTTGGCGATTGGCAGCGGATCGCGCGGTTTTACGGCGAGCGTGCCGAAGGCGGTGTGGCGCTGATGGTCACGGGCGGGATGGCGCCGAACCGCGAGGGCGGGGTGCTGCCCGGGGCGGCGGGGCTGTTTTCGGGGGAGGATATTGCCCATCACCGTGTGGTGACGGACACTGTCCATGGCGCGGGCGGGCGGATCGCCATGCAGATCCTGCATGCCGGGCGCTACGCCTATTCGCCCGAGGCCGTGGCGCCTTCGCCGGTCAGGTCCCCGATCTCGCCGTTTGCACCGGCAGAGCTCGACGAGGCCGGGATCGAGAAGCAGGTCGCCGATATTGCGACGGCTGCCGCGCGGGCCCGCGAGGCCGGCTATGACGGGGTCGAGATCATGGGATCGGAAGGGTATTTCCTGAACCAGTTCCTCGTGACCCATACCAACAAGCGGACAGATCGCTGGGGCGGGGCTTACGCGAACAGGATGCGCCTGCCATTGGAGGTGGTGGCCCGGGTGCGCGCGGCCGTGGGGGCGGACTTTATCGTGATCTACCGGTTGTCGATGATCGACCTCGTGCCGAACGGCTCCACATGGGATGAGGTCGTGCAGTTGGCCAAGGGGGTGGAGGCGGCGGGGGCCTCTATCCTGAACACCGGGATCGGCTGGCACGAGGCGCGCATCCCGACGATCGCGACCTCGGTGCCGCGCCGGGCCTTCGCGTGGGTCACGAAGCGGCTGATGGGGGAGGTCAGCATCCCGCTCGTGACCTCCAACCGGATCAACACGCCTGACGTGGCCGAGGAGGTGTTGGCCGAGGGGTGCGCCGACATGGTGTCGATGGCGCGCCCGTTCCTCGCGGATGCGGGCTTCGTGCGCAAGGCGGCGGAGGGGCGGGCGGCCGAGATCGCGCCCTGTATCGCGTGCAACCAGGCGTGTCTCGACCATACGTTCCAGCTCAAGGTGTCGAGCTGTCTCGTCAACCCGCGGGCCTGTCACGAGACCGAGCTGAGCTATGCGCCCGCCGCCGTGGCGCGCCGCGTTGCCGTGGTCGGGGCCGGGCCGGCCGGCCTATCGGCGGCGCTGGTGGCGGCGGAGCGCGGGCATGCGGTGACGCTTTTCGAGCGCGACACGCGCATTGGCGGGCAGCTCAACATGGCGCGGCGCATTCCCGGCAAGGAAGAGTTCCACGGGCTCGTCGACTATTACGCGACGATGCTCGAGGTCGAGGGGGTGACACTCAGGCTGGGCACGGAGGCGACGCCCGAGGCGTTGGCGGCGTTTGACCACGTCGTCGTGGCGACCGGTGTTGTGCCGCGCAGCCCGGGAATCGAGGGGCAGGACGCGCCGCATGTTGTCAGCTACGTCGACGTGCTGCGCGGGAACGCGCCCGTGGGCGACAAGGTGGTTATCGTCGGGGCAGGGGGCATCGGCTTCGACGTTGCGCAGTTCCTGACGCATCCGGCCGGGCACAGCCCGACGGAGGATCTGGAGCTCTGGCGGCGGATCTGGGGGGTCGGGGATCCGGCGACCGCGCCCGGCGGCCTTGCCCAGGACGGGCCGCAGCCCGAGGCGGCGGCGCGTCAGGTGACAATGTTGCAGCGCAAGGCCGAAAAGCCGGGCAAGCGGCTCGGGAAGACCACGGGTTGGATCCACCGGGCGGAGCTGAAGATGCTTGGCGTCACGATGCGCGGGGGCGTCTCGTATCAACGTGTCGTGCCCGGGGGCCTCGTGATCGGGGAAGGTGCGGGGGAAGAGACGCTGGCGGCGGACACGATCGTTCTGTGCGCGGGTCAGCTGCCGGACAGGACGTTGGCCGAGGCGCTCGACGCGCAGGGGATCGCGGCCGACGTGATCGGCGGCGCGGATGTGGCGGCCGAGTTGGACGCGAAACGCGCCATCGATCAGGGTGCGCGTCTGGCGGCCACGCTCTAGGCGTGCGCGTGCCGGGGCATTCGCAGGTGCGCTCTCAACATGTGGCGAGGGGCGTGAGGCGGGGGGCGGAGCGTGGGCTCTCGTTGGTGTGACCGCAGGGCACGAGCGGCGCGCGCCGGATGCCGCGTGTCCCGAGTGCCGCCGCAATGCTAGGGGGCCTGCTCTATAGCGACCCGGGGTGGTTGGGCCGGGAGCAGCGCACCATTGGCTCCGGGACTGAGCCGGGCGAGGGCCGCTTGCAGGGCGCCCCCGGCAAAAAGACAGCACGTGCGACACTTCTGCCTTTGCGCAGGTGCCTTTTGCGGCGTGTCTGGGGGGAGGAACCGCCACATACACAGCGGAAACAGGCGAACACGGGCGCGCCGCGGCACCTGCGCTCGGTTTCCATTGCAGCATCTGACGCAGTCGTTTCGCCCTATTGTCGCCTCTGCGTCGCAATTCAGCCCAGATTGGCGGGCACACCGGTCGCTGACACCCGTGGGGGCGGTTGTCGGAAGGTGTACGATGGACAGACTTACAGAAATGGAAGCCTTTGCTACGGTCGTAGACCAGGGCGGCTTCACGGATGCGGCAAAGAAGATGGGGATCTCCAAGTCCGCTGTCTCGAAGCACGTCTCCTCGCTCGAAGCCCGCCTCGGCGCGCGTCTCCTGAACCGGACGACACGCCGCGTGTCCCCCACGGAGATCGGGTTGGCCTATTACGACAGGGCCCGCCGGGTGCTGAACGACGCGGGAGAGGCCGACGCGCTCGTCACCTCGATGCAATCGGCGCCGTCCGGCTTGCTGCGGGTGTCCGTTGCGACGGATTTCGGTGTGAACCACCTGTCACCCATTCTGGGCGAATTCCTGGCCGAATACCCCGACATCACCGTGAACATGGTGCTCAACAACCGCTATGTGGAGCTGATCTCCGAAGGGTTCGACATGGCGATCCGCATCGGTGAGCTCGAGGACAGCACCTTGCGCGCCCGCAGGCTCGCCACGACGACGAAGCGCATGATCGCGTCGCCCAACTATTTCCAGACGTATGGCCGCCCAATGCGGATCGACGATCTTAACGAACACAAGCTCCTGCATTACTCCAACCAATCCGCTGGCAACCTGTGGAAGGTGACAGCACCCTCGGGAGAGAAGCGGCAGGTGCGGACAACGGGCTGGCTGACGGTCAATGACGGCCAATCCCTGCTGAACGCTGCCGTCGCCGGGCTCGGCATCGCCTACTTGCCCGATTTCCTCTACACCGAGGCAATGCGGGACGGGAAAGTTGAAGAAGCGATCCCCGATCTCCCGGTCGAGCCGCTCGGGATCTACGCGGTCTATCCGCCCGGGCGTTTCACGCAGCCCAAGGTACGCGCGTTCATCGACTACCTGGTCAAGCAATTCGCGGATCGCACCGAAGGCCAGTGGTAGGGCCGCTGGGCCGGGGAAGGCTGTGACATCGGCCTGCTTGGGCGCCGCGACATCCGAGCCTTTTGGCAGCCATGCACAGGGGCGGAGCTCGGTCAGGAGTGTCGCCCCTTGTCTGGTTGCGGGCTGATTTCGCCCGGTCCGGGTCACGCGGGCGTAAACCCTCGATATAGAGGCCTTCCCGCGCTTCGGCAGGCCCTTGACGCGCGAGAATCTGCGCCTCCCTATATGGCCCATGCGGACCATTGTACTCTCCCTTGTCTTTCTTATTGCGTCGTCGATCGCGGCGCTGGCGGCCAATCGGCTCGCCCTCGTGATCGGCAACGATGCCTACACCGAGGTGCCGGCCCTGCGGACCGCCGTGAACGACGCCGACGCGATCGCCGAGGCGCTGGGCGCGCAGGGATTTGGCGTGGTTCGCGCCACCGATGCGACCCGCCGCGAAATGAATCGCGCGATCTCCGAGTTCGTCGCGCGGCTCCAGCCGGGGGACACGGCGCTCTTCTTCTATGCGGGGCATGGCGTCGAGATCGGCGGGGAGAACTTCCTCTTGCCGACCGATATCGTGGCTCCGGCCAGCGGCGACGGCGCGTTCGTCGCCTCTGAATCCATCGGGCTGTCCGTCCTTCTGGACAGGATCCGCGCCACCGGGGCGCGCACGACCCTCGCCGTGGTCGACGCTTGCCGCGAAAACCCGTTCCAGGCCGGTACGGGCCGGAGCATAGGCGGCACGCGCGGGCTGGCGCGGGTTGCGAACCCGGAGGGCAGCTTCGTGATTTTTTCGGCCGGTGCCGGTCAGCTTGCCCTCGACCGGCTGTCGGAGACCGATCCGAACCCGAATTCCGTTTTCACGCGGACGCTGCTGCCCCGGCTGTCGACCCCCGGGCTGGAGCTGCGCGATCTCGTCTCGCAAGTCCGGCTCGAGGTGCGCGACCTGGCGCTGACGCAGAACCACGCTCAGTTTCCCGCCTACTACGATGAGCTTCTTGGCGCGTTCTACCTCGTGCCGCCAGCCGCCGGGCAAGATCCGGCGCGTCGCGTCACGCCGCAGGTGCCGGGTGACGCGATGCGCCGGGATTTCGATCTGGCGCGCGAGATCGGTACGGCGGCCGCCCTGACCGCCTTTGTCGAGCGCCATGCGGGCAGCGGCGATGCCTTCATGCTCGACATCGCGCGCGAGATGCTCGCGGCGATGGACGCGCCGGTGGAACAGGCCGCTGCACCGCAACGCATCGTTGCGCCGTCGCCGTCGCCGTCGCCGACACCCGACCCGACGCCCGCCCCGGACACGCCCGCCGAGGCTCCGGCAACGCCCGCAGGCCTCGATACCAGAACCCTCGTGCGCCAGGCACAGGAGGAGCTGAACCGACTAGGCTGCAACGCCGGCATCGCCGACGGGATCGCCGGGCCAAGGACCCGTGCGGCGTTCGCGCAGTTCCTGCGCGACGGCAATGTCGGCGGACTGGCAGAGAGCGCGCTGGGCACAGAGGCCGCCGTGACGTCGCTCAGGTCGCGCGAGGGCCGGATCTGTGTCGAGGTGGCGGCCGTTGCGCCCGCGCGAACGACGCCCCCGGCCCCGGCGACACCCGCCGCCCCAGCGGCACCGAGCCTTGCGGGGACGTGGAACTACTCTGCCAAGTGTCCGCTCTTCATCCGCGTTACCGGCAGTGTGCGGTTTCGCCAGACGGGAGAGGGCCGGTTCAGCGGGTCGATCGCAGACAGCATCGGCCAAAGCGGCACGGTCACTGCCACGCAAGTGGGGCGCACGGTTCAGGGGTCGATCAACTGGGGCCACGTGGTTGAGCGCTGGTCCGGCACGATGGCGGCGGACGGCAAGAGCTACTCGGCAAGCGCGTCGTCGGGCTGTACGTCGACCGCCCGGCGGTAGGCCAAACCGCCCGTGCGACCCGAGGCGTTGCGCAAGTAACCCGAGGCATCGGCGCCCGGCGACATGCTCGCGACATCCGCGGCGCTCAGCACTTCGTACGAGGCTGCACCTCAGGTTTGCACGAAACGCTTCGAAGATGCCCTGATCGGAGCTGATTGGGAGCGCGCAACCGTGGGCATGCGCGACCATTGCAAGCCGATGGAAGGGCGCCGCACTCAGCACGCCTGTCCGGGCCATGTTGCGCCGGACAATCCCGAGCCGTGACCCTAAGCGCTCAACGCGCTGGTGTAGCCGAACAGAGCCGCTGCCCCGCCCGTGTGCACGAAGACGACGCGCTCATCCTTGCGGAAAAGGCCCTCTCGGATCAGCGCGACCAGCCCCGCCGCACCCTTCGCCGAGTAGACCGGATCGAGCAAGATGCCCTCCAGCTCGGCAAAGAGCCGGATCGCCTCGAGGCCGCCCTCTGTCGGGATGCCGTAGCCGTCGCCCACGAAATCCGTGTTGGCGACGACGTCACTGCGCGACACCACACCGGGGCAACCGAGCTTCTCGGCGGTCGCTTCGGCGAGGGTGAAGACCATCTCTTCCTGCTTGGGGCGCGGCGCCCGCACGCCGATACCGAGAAGCGGGATGCCTGCGTTGGTCGCCTTCAGCCCTGTCACAAGGCCCGCCTGCGTGCCCGAACTTCCCGTCGCATGGACGATATGGTCCACCCGCAGCCCGCGCTCGTTGAACTGGCCCAGCATCTCGAAAGCGCAGTTGACGTATCCGAGCGCCCCCGTCGGGTTCGAGCCGCCGCCGGGGATCGTGTAAACCACCTCACCCTCGGCGCGGAACTGCTCTGCCGCAGTCTCCATCTCGGCGTTCATGTCGGCGCCGCCGGGGCGTTTTTCGGTCGTGGCGCCGTGCAGGTGATCGAGCAACACGTTGCCGTTGAAGTTGTAATCGGGATCGTTGGAGCCCGTGCGGTCCTCCAGCAGGATGTGGCACTTCATGCCGAGCTTGGCGGCGAAGGCGGCTGTCTGGCGGGCGTGATTCGACTGGGTCGCGCCCTGGGTCATGACCATCGTGGCACCCGCCGCCTCGGCCTCGGCCATCAGGAATTCGAGCTTGCGGGTCTTGTTCCCGCCCGTCGACAGGCCGGTGCAATCGTCACGCTTGATCCAGATCTCCGGCCCGCCCAGTTCGGCGGACAGCCTGTCGAGCCGCTCCAGCGGGGTCGGCAGATGGGCAAGGAATCGGCGCGGAAAACGGGCGAGATGCATGGGGCCTCCAGGGTGGTTGTCGTGCTCCTCTAGCAGAGCCCGCGCCGCCCGCCCATCGCACATGAACGGCCGGACCCGGGGACCCCACCGGAAGAGGGGCCGATTCCGCGCAAGATCCGAAGGTTGCGCCGCCGATCCACCCGGGCGGCAATTTATCCCAACATGCGCTCAATAAGTATGCACCGTTGCATTAATTAGGCAGATCCGAAGGGGAAATGCAGCTTAGAGATGTGGCTTTTGCTTGTTCGAGAGGCGCGGATCGTCAACGCTCCGGAGAAGTGTACGCCACGTAAGAACGTGCACCGACCTGACACGGAGGTAAGACATGACTCTCAGGAGATGGGCCACGGGGGCCCTCTGCGCCCTTGGTATGGCATTTGGTGGAGCGGCAGCACAGGCTCAGAAGGCCGGCGGCACGCTCGTTTATATCGTTCAACCGGAGCCGCCGTCGCTGGCGTCGTTCCTGTCCACATCCGGCCCGATCGGCCTCGTCGCGCCCAAGATCTACGAAGGTCTGCTGGATTACGACAACGATCTCAACATCGTACCGGCGCTCGCCGAGAGCTTTGACGTCAGCGAAGACGGCAAGACCGTGACGTTCAACCTCCAGCAGGGGGTAACGTGGCATGACGGCGAGCCGTTTACCTCGGCCGACGTGCAATTCACCGTCATGGAGATCCTGAGCAAGGTGCATCCGCGCGGCCCGAACTCGTTCCGCGAGGTGGTCTCGATCGACACGCCGGACGAGCACACCGCCGTCTTCAACCTCGCCAACCCGGCGCCCTACATGCTGCGCGCGCTGTCGGCGTACGAGAGCCCGATGGTCCCCAAGCACCTCCTTGAGGGGCAGGATCCGCGCAACTCTGACCTGGCGAACAATCCGGTCGGCACCGGCCCGTTCAAGTTCGTCGAGTGGCAGAAAGGCCAGTACGTCCGTCTCGACAAGAACGAGGACTACTGGAAAGAGGGCCTGCCTTACCTCGACCGCGTCGTGGGCCGCTTCATCCCCGACGCCTCCACCCGCACTGCCGCGATGGAGAACGAGGAAGTGATGTACGGCGCATTCGGCGCGATCCCGAACATCGATGCCGTGCGCCTGCGCGACACCGACGGCTTCTCGGTCACGACCGATGGCTACGCGATGATCAACCCGATGGCGCTGATCGAGTTCAACACCACGACCGAACCCTTCAACGACCCTGCGATCCGCAAGGCCGTCTCGATGGCGCTCGACCGGGAATTCCTGATCGAGAACATCTGGTTCGGCTATGGCAAGCCCGCCACGTCGGCGCTGTCGAGCAACTTCGCGGCCACCGGCCTCTACAAGGAGGGCCTGCCGAACTACGCGCCCAACGCAAATGCCGAAGCCGCCATTGCGCTGCTGGATGAAGCGGGCTTCGCACCCGATGCCGATGGCATTCGCGCGCGCGCCACGCTGGATCTCATCCCCTACGGCGAAGACTGGCGCCGGGCGGGCGAGTACATGAAGCAGGCGCTCTCGGAGATCGGCGTGGAGCTTGATCTGCGCTACGAGGACGTGCCGACATGGCTGAAGCGGATCTATGCGGATTACGACTTCACCATGAACGTGAACTACTTCTACCAGCTGCCCGACCCGGTGCTGGGTGTTCACCGCCACTACGGCAGCGATCAGATCCGGCAGGGGACGCACTTCGTGAACTCGTCGCGCTACTCCAACCCGGAGCTTGACGCACTGCTGGCGGCCGGTGCCCAGGAAGCCGACGCCGAGAAGCGCTCCGAGATCTACGGCCAGATCCAGGAGATCCTCGCCAATGACAAGCCCGTGGCGAACCTCTTCGAGATGGAGTTCCTCACGGTCTACAACGACAAGCTGAAGGACCACGCCACCTCGGCGCTCGGCTCCTACGGGTCGTTCGCCGAAGCATGGCTCGACGACTGATCGCGGCGTGATCCAATAGCCAAACGGCTCTGAAACGCGGGTGCACCGGCCATTGCCGCCGGTGCACCTGCCCATAATCAACGACAGGTGGGGAAGCGCGACGTGTCACATTTTGCCCGTCGGATGCGGTATGTGGTCAAGCGGCTCTTGCAGGCCATTCCGATCGTTCTTGCGATCGTCGTGATGAATTTCTTCCTGTTGCAGCTCGCCGAGGGCGACGCTGTCGACGTGCTGGCCGGGGAGGCCGGCTCCGCCACGCCGGAATACATGGCCGAGCTGCGGGCCAAGTTCGGGCTCGATCAGCCCCTGCCCGTTCAGCTCGCCGTCTACCTCAAGAACGTGATGGTGTTCGACCTCGGCTATTCGTTCCGCCACGAGATGCCGGTGAGCGAGTTGATCATCGACCGGATGCTCGCGACGCTGTTGCTGATGGTCTCGACGATCCTGCTGGCGGTGGGCTTCGGCATCGTGCTGGGCCTCATCGCCGCCGTCAGCCTGAACACGTGGAAGGACACCGCGATCTCGATCTTCGCCCTGATCACCTACGCGACCCCCCTCTTTTGGGTCGGACTAATGCTGATCGTCGTCTTCTCGCTGAACCTCGGGTGGTTCCCGACCTCCGGCATGGAAAACGTGGCGATGTTCTACGAAGGCTGGGAGAGGGTGCGGAACATCGCGCATCACCTCGTGTTGCCGACAATCACGCTCTCGCTGTTCTACCTCGCGCTCTACACCCGGCTGATGCGCGCCTCGATGCTCGAACAGGCCGGGCAGGACTACGTGACCACCGCCCGTGCCAAGGGTGTCACGGAAAACCGGATCATGTTCGTGCATGTGCTGCGCAACGCCCTTCTGCCCGTCGTCACGATGGCCGGCGTGCAGGTCGGCGCCCTGATCGGCGGCTCTGTGATCGTGGAATCGGTCTTTGCCTGGCCCGGCCTCGGGATGCTCGCGTTCGAGGCGCTCTTCGCGCGCGACCTGAACCTCCTTCTGGGGATCTTCCTGCTTTCGGCCCTGCTCGTCGTGGCGGTGAACCTTGTGGTCGATCTCATCTATTCGACCCTCGATCCCCGCATCGAGGTGGAGTGACCCATGGCCTTCTGGAAGCTCTTCATCCGTAACCGTGGCGCCGTCATCGGCCTCATCATCCTCGCGCTCATCACGCTGATGGCCGCGACGGCGGGGATCTTCTTTCCCGCCGATCCCTTCAGCCTGGCGGGGACACCGATGTCCGGCCCTGGTCAGAACGGATTCCTGCTGGGCTCCGACAGCCTTGGCCGCGACGTCGCCGCAGGCATCGCGCACGGCGCGAAGACGTCGCTCCTGATCGGGCTCATGGCGACCATCGTCGCCGTCTGCGTCGGCATCGTGATGGGGGCGCTCGCGGGCTACTACGGCGGGGTGATCGACAGCCTGCTGATGCGCCTGACCGAGATGTTCCAGACGATCCCGTCCTTCATCTTCGCGATCCTGCTGGTGGCGATCATGAAGCCCTCGATCGAGAGCATCGTCATTGCCATTGCCGTCGTCTCGTGGCCAGCGGTGGCGCGGCTGGTGCGGGGCGAGTTCCTGTCGCTCCGCAATCGCGAGTTCGTACAGGCCTGCCATACCATCGGCATGTCGGACATCCGCATCATGCTGGGGGAGATCCTGCCAAACTGTCTCTCGCCAATCATCGTCATCGGCTCGCTGATGGTCGCCACGGCGATCCTGATCGAGAGCGGCCTCGCGTTCCTCGGCCTCGGGGATCCGAACATCATGAGCTGGGGGTTCCAGATCGGGGCGGGGCGCACGCTCCTGCGCTCGGCCTGGTGGGTCTGCACCTTCCCGGGCATCGCCATCCTGCTGACCGTGCTCGCGATCAACCTTGTGGGCGAAGGCATGAACGACGCGCTGAACCCGCGCCTGAGGGAGCGGACATGACCGAGCTTCTCGATATCACCGACCTGCACGTCGCCCTCCCGCCCGAGAGCCAGCGGCCCTACGCCGTCGAGGCGCTGGACCTTTCCCTCAAGCCCAACGAGATCCTCTGCGTGGTCGGCGAAAGCGGCTCCGGCAAATCACTGACCGCCCGCGCCGTGATGGGCCTCCTGCCCAAGCCCCGCGTGCGGATCAGTCAGGGCAGCGTCATGTTCCAGGGCGAGGATCTGGCCACGGCGAGCGACGACCGGCTGCGCCAGATACGCGGCTCCGAGATCTCGATGATCTTCCAGGAGCCGATGACCGCGCTGAACCCGGTGATGACCATCGGCAACCAGATCGACGAGGTGTTCCGCTTCCACGAAAGAATGCCCGCCAAGGAGCGCCGCGCCCGGGCGCTCGGCCTTCTCGAAGATGTGCAACTTCCCGACCCCGAGCAGTCGCTCAGGGCCTATCCGCACGAGCTTTCGGGCGGGCAGCGGCAGCGCGCGATGATCGCCATGGCGCTGGCGCTCGACCCCAAGATCCTGATTGCCGACGAGCCGACTACCGCGCTCGACGTCACGACGCAGGCGCAGGTGCTCAAGCTGATCAAGGAGATGCAGGCGTCGCATGGCACGGGAGTTCTGTTCATCACCCACGATTTCGGCGTGGTCGCCGACATCGCCGACCGCGTGATGGTCATGCAGAACGGTCTCGTGGTGGAAACCGGCACCACCGATCAGGTCCTCCGCCGCCCCACGCATCCCTATACGCAGGCGCTCATCGCCGCGGTGCCCGATCTCGTGCCACGCCCGCCCCGGCCCCGCTCCCCCGAGACGGTGCTCACGGTCAATCATCTGGAGAAGACCTACCGCAGCGGTGGCGGGCTCTTTGGCGGCAAGGCGCGCGTGGTGCATGCGGCCAACGATGTAACGCTCGATCTGGCGCGGGGCGAGACCCTCGGCATCGTTGGCGAGAGCGGCTCCGGCAAATCGACCGTCGCGCGCTGCATTGTCCGCCTCAACGACGCCGAAGCGGGCGAGATCCTGCTCGGCGGCACGGATCTGCGGCCCCTCGGACGCGCGGCGATGCGGCCCTTCCGCTCCAAGATCCAGATGGTGTTTCAAGATCCATTCGCCTCGCTCAACCCGCGCACCCGTGTCGGCAAGATCATCGCGCAGGGCCCCGAGATGTACGGCAAGAGCTCCGAGGAGGCGCGCAAGCGCACGCTGGAGCTCCTGGAGATCGTCGGGCTCGATGCCGGCGCGTTCGACCGCTTCCCGCATGAGTTCTCCGGCGGCCAGCGCCAGCGGATCGGCATCGCGCGGGCGCTTGCACTCGAGCCGCAGATCCTTGTGGCCGACGAGCCGGTCTCCGCACTCGACGTGTCGATCCAGGCCCAGATCCTGCGCCTTCTCGATGAGATCCGTGACCAGATGAACCTGTCGATGATCTTCATCACGCATGACCTGCGTGTCGCGGCGCAGGTCTGCGACCGCATCGCGGTGATGCAGCGCGGCAAAGTGATCGAGGTCGGGCCGACGGGTGAGCTCTTTGCCGCACCGCAGGCCGACTACACCCGCGAGCTTCTCGCCGCCGTACCGGGCAAGGACTGGTTCGCCAAGGAAGCCGCCCCTGCACAGGTGCGGGCGACGTAACCGGCTGATCCCCGTCTGCGCCGGGAAAGGGCGCCGGAGGGAGTGTTGCGGTGGCAGATGTTGGGGCGCAAGATAGCTACAAGTTGGGCGGCGGCTCCCTCAGGGCTGCCCGCATCGTTCTGAACTGGAAGAGAGCTATGGCGGCGGACGGCACACGGCAAACTCGGGTCACGACAAGCCACTGGGGCGCCTTCGAGGTGGACACCCAGGGCGACCGCATCGTTGCGACGCGCCCCTTCGGCCCGGACCCCGAGCCCTCGGACATCCCGCAGATCGTGCCGGAGGCCGTACACCACGCCTCGCGCGTTGCGCGGCCCTCGATCCGGAAGGGGTGGCTCGAGACCCGCGACAGGGCCGGGCGCGGGACCGACAGCTTCGTGGAACTGCCGTGGGACGAAGCGCTCGACATCGCCGCCGAAGAAATCGACCGCATCCGCAAGACCCACGGCAACGAGGCGATCTACGGGGGCTCCTACGGCTGGGCCTCGGCCGGGCGTTTCCACCATGCCCAGAGCCAGGTGCACCGCTTCCTCAACACCATCGGCGGCTATGTCAGCGCGTTCGGCAGCTATTCGACCGGCTGCGCGCAGGCGATCATGCCCCACGTCTTCGGCCACAGCTTCAAGATCCTCCAATACGAGAACCAGGACAGCTGGCAAACGATCCACGCGCATACGGAAACGCTTGTCATGTTCGGCGGGATCAACCGCAAGAACGCGCAGGTCAGCATGGGCGGGATCACCGAGCACGACACCGGAACGTGGCTCGATCGCTGCCTATCGAAGGGCACCGCCTGCATCAACGTCAGCCCGCAGCGCAGCGACGCTCCGGACGGGTGCGATTGGTGGGCAGTGCGCCCCGGCTCGGACACCGCGCTGATGCTGGCACTGGCCCACGTGCTGCACGACGAAGGGCTGACCAGCGCGGACTTCCTCGCGCGCCACACCACCGGCTACGACAGGTTTTCGCCCTACCTCACGGGGGCGACTGACGGCATTGCCAAGACACCAGAGTGGGCCGCCCCCCTCTGCGGCGTCGCCCCGGACGAGATCCGGCATCTGGCGCGGCGTATGGCATCGACCCGTACGTTCATCACGGTGGCATGGTCGCTCCAGCGGGCCGAGCACGGCGAGCAACCGTTCTGGATGGCTGCGGTGCTGGCCGCGATGCTGGGGCAGATCGGCCTGCCAGGCGGTGGCGTGGGCTACGGCTATGGCGCGATCGGCGGGGTCGGCAGATCGCTCATCGGGTTGAGCGGGATGACCTTCGCGCAAGGGCAGAACCCTGTTGCCACCTTCATCCCCGTCGCGCGGGTCGGAGATATGCTGCGCAATCCGGGCCAGCGCTACAGCTTCAATGGTCAGGACCAACGCTACCCCGACATTCGGCTGGTCTACTGGGCCGGGGGCAACCCCTATCACCACCATCAGGATCTCAACGCGCTGCATGAGGCGTGGCAGGGCCCCGAGACCGTGATCGTGAACGAGCCGTGGTGGACGGCGACAGCGAAACGGGCCGATATCGTCTTCCCGGTCACCACGTCTTACGAGCGTGAGGATATCGGGCGGTCGCATCTCGACGATTACCTCTTTCACATGCCGCAGCTTGTTCCTCCGGTTGGGGATGCGTGCGACGACTATGCCGTCTTTGCGGGCCTCGCGGAGCGCATGGGCCTCGCGGAGGCGTTCACCGAAGGGCGCAGCGCAGAGGAGTGGATCGGCGTGCTCTATGCGGAGTACCGCGCCAAGGCGGCGGCAGCGGGCATCGACGTTCCCGATCTGGAGGGATTGCGCAATGCCAACTGGGTGCGTTTGCCCATCGTCGTCGACGGCCCGCGCGAGACCTTCCTGACCCGGTTCAGGGCGGATCCGGAGGGGGCGCCGTTGCCGACCCCATCGGGGCGCATCGAGATCTTCTCGGAGACGATCGACAGCTTCGGGTATGACGATTGTCCGGGGCATCCCGTCTGGATCCCGCCGAGCGAGTGGCTGGGTTCCACGTCCGCGCCTACTGGCCCGCGGCCCGGCGAAGGGGCGGCACCCGTCACGGCGCTGCACCTGCTCTCGCCGCAGCCGGCGGACAAGCTTCACAGTCAGCTCGAAAGTGCGCTGGCCGACAGGCCCGGTCAGCGGCCCGTTACACTGACCCTTCATCCGGAGGACGCAGCGGCCCGCGGGATCGGTGAAGGAGACATCGTTCGTGTGTTCAACGCGCGCGGCTCCTGTCGTGCGCGGGCGGCGCTGTCCGAGGGTATTCTGGCGGGTGTTGTCGCGCTGCCGACAGGGGCCTGGTACGGCGATCCGGGGGTGAATATCGACCCTGACGGCAACCCCAATGTCCTGACCCGGGACATCGGAACCTCGCGCCTCGGGCAGGGTTGTAGCGCCCATACGACGCTGGTGGATGTCGCGCGCCTGGAGGCCTGACCCGCCGTCCTTGCCGCGCGGGGTTTGGCGCGGCGATGGCACCGGCGGGCTGTACTGGCCGAGGATCGCAAGGGGCGCAACGGGCGAAGGGCAAGCATTCGCGCGACCCTTCAGCAGACTGCCCCACGGGCTTTGCGTGGCCCTTCCCCCGTGTGGCGCCAGGGGGCATGCTGGCTCGGAGCCGGCTGCATTTACCGGCTGGTCGAGGCGGTCAAGCCCTCCGCCATCGCCAGGCTGAACGTGCGCCCGCATTGGGCCGAAGCGCTCAGGCCGTCATGGGCGCCAAGCCCGGGTCAAGCAGGCCGGGGCGTCAGGCCGGATCGCAAATCTCGGGGGCCGGGCCCGCCGCTTCCAGCGCGGCACCCGCCTCGATCAGGATATCTTCCCGGAACCGTCCTGCGACGAGCTGCACGCCGCAGGGTGTGCCCGCCACCGGCTCCGTCGCCACCGCGAGGGCTGGCATCCCGAGCACCGGCAGCGCCCGCTGCGTGAGCTGCGCGTCGTAGATGCGAAAGAAGTCTTCCTCCGACCGCACGTCGCTTTGCTGCGCGAAGGGCAACTCGCCCGACACCGGGCAGAGCAAAAGGGGGTAGCGTTCGAGAAACTGATCCCATGCCCGCATCAGCCCCGCGCGGTCCTTCAAGGCCGTCATGATCTGCGCGAGCTCGGGCGGGCCGATGTCGCGGCACATCATGCGATAGACAAAGAGCGCCTCTTCGTTGCCCTCCTTCTCCAGCAGGTCGCCCACGCCGAGGTCTGTTTCGGCCATCCACAGGATCGCGTTGATCCGCGCGGCCGGGCGCAGGGGCGGGCAGGCAACCTCCTCGACCGTCCACCCGGCGTCTTCGAGGGTGCGCGCGGCCCCGAGAAGCGCATCCCGCACCTCCGGCGCAACGGAAAGCCCGTCCGGCTCCAGGCAAAGTGCCGCGCGCCGGGGGAGGGGAGGGCCGTCGAGCGGCGCGGGCGTGTGCCACGGATCGTGCGTATCGGGAGCCGACATCACCCGCAGCGCAAGGTCGATGTCCGCGATCCGGCGCGCAAGCGGGCCCGACGTTGCCATGACCTGCGCCCCGATGAAGCGGTCTCCGGATGTGTGGTTCAGTGCCGGGATGCGGCCGAGGCTGGGACGAAGCCCATGAATGCCACAGGCATAGGCCGGGTACCGGATCGAGCCTGCGATGTCCGTGCCGTGTGCGATGGCGCAAAGGCCCGCCGCGACTGCCGCAGCCGCCCCGCCGGACGATCCCCCCGGCGTGAGCCGCTTGTCCCGCGGGTTGAGCGTCTGCCCGTGGAGCAGGTTGTTGGTGAACCAACGCAGCGAGAAGGCCGGCGTGTTGGTCCGCCCGACGAAGACCGCATCTGCCCCGCGCAGGTGGCCGACGAAGGGGTTATCCTTGGCCGCGACGTTGTCCTTTTGCAGAACGAGCCCGTTTGTCGTGGCGAACCCGGCCTGATCGACATTCACCTTTGTCGTGACCGGCACGCCCGCGAGCGGGCCGACGGCGTCGCCTTTCGCGATCCGGGTGTCGATCTGCCGGGCTGTCTCGAGCGCCTCGTCGCGGCCATCCTGAACAATGGCATTGATCGCCGGGTTCACCCTGTCGAGCCGCGCCAGATGCGCCTCGGTCACCTCGACGGCTGAGAAGCTGCGCTCCCGGACGCCGCGGGCCAGTTCGGTTGCCGAGAGTTGCGCAAGGTCAGTCACCAGCGGTCTCCTTTTTTTGCCGTCATGCAACGGCAAGTGCCGTCAAACCGGGGCAGATGCAACGGATCCCGGACCAAAGCCGGCGCTGCCTCTCGACACGAGCGCGCGGCCGGGCAGCGCCCGGCAGACGCTCCTGCGGCGCCAGAGGGTCCGGACGGGCCGATCAGAGGATGGGGGCGTTGAGCCGGGTGCCTTGCGTGATGATCCCGCCCCGATTGCCGATCTCGATGCTGCCATATCGCTGCCGGAAACACGCGGGCAGCGCGCGGTCGCCCTCCAGCGAGAGCCAGAGGCGTAAGAGGTGCCGGCGCCGCTCGGGGTCGGGCCAGTCGGCAAAGCCCGTGCGGTCGTGCAGTTGCGCGTGGTTGTAGACGAATTGCATATCCCCCGGCTGAAGGCGCATGCGCAGGTGCAACGCGGGGTCGTTGGCGAGCGCATCGAAGAGATCGAGCGCCTCGATATGGGCAGGCGACAGCCGCATCGCGCCGTCGAAGCGCTGCGCGCTCTCGATGTACTGGCGTTGATAGAAGACCGTGAGCTTGCCCGCGTGCCACGAGAGCGGCGGGATCGTCATGAACGGGTCCATGCCCGGCGGCACCTCGCCGCGCCGGTCCGTCGCGAGCGGGTCGAAGAGCAACTCCAGCAGGTCTGGCCGGTCCGCGCGCATCCGGTTGTAGATCGTCTCCACGCTCACGAGGAGCGAGTCGCCCCCCTCCATCGCCTCGCGCAGGCACAAAAGGCCGACGACATCGGCGCTGTCGGTGTGAAAGGTCTGCCGCGCGTTCGTCTGGTAGATGCGCGCGTTCGGGTCGTCAGGGCTGAGGCCGACATTGCGGACATGGCCGAGCACGTGACCATCGGCATTCTGGGAGCGGGCCGAACCGAGATGCACGCCGATGCCGCAAAAGATCGTGGCCGCCATCTCCGGCGTGTAGCGCGCGACGGGCAACCCGCGCAAAACCTCGAAACCGTGCCCATGGAGCAGCGTCTCCTTCAGCGCTGCCAGATGCGCACCGAAATGCGGCAACGGAAACGCATCCCGCGTGATCTGCCCGATATCGCGCCCGAGACCGAGGTAGTGGCGCGCTGCCGTTTCGAGATCGTCGATGTCATCGGCGGTGAGCGTGACCAGCCATGTCTCGCTCTTGTCCTGCATCTCGCCCCCGACCCAGGCGGCTGGCCCGGTGAAGACGTCGGGTCTCGGGGTCTCGGGCATGTGCGCTCTCCGGTTGCTCGCGGCAGTATCTCCGCAAGCGGTCAAACAGGAAACGCCCAAAAGGACATGGCAGCACCGCTTTGCACCGGGCTGGTTCGTTTTCGGGTGCATGGGGTCGGTTTTTGGCCCAGCGTGACGCGGCAGATTGGGTATGCATCGGGGGATGCAGGGAGGTGCGCGATGCAATTCGGGCTGAGCGAAGAACAGGAGATGATCTTCTCCACCGTCCGGAGTTTCGTCGAGAACGAGATCTACCCCCATGAGGCGGAGGTGGAGCGCACCGGGCAGGTGCCGCCGGAGCTGGGCGAGGAAATCAAGCGCAAGTGCCTCGAGCTGGGGTTCTATGCCTGCAACTTCCCCGAGGAGGTCGGCGGCGCGGGTCTCAGCCACCTCGATTTCACACTGGTCGAGCGCGAGCTGGGGCGCGGCTCCATGGCGCTTACCCATTTCTTCGGGCGCCCGCAGAGTATCCTGATGGCTTGCGAGGGCGAGCAGCGCGAACGCTACCTGCTTCCCGCTGTGCGCGGCGAACGGATGGACGCGCTGGCCATGACCGAGCCCGACGCCGGCTCAGACGTACGCGGCATGAAATGCAGCGCTGCGCGGGATGGCGGCGATTGGGTCGTCAACGGCTCCAAGCATTTCATCTCCGGCGCCGAGCACGCGGATTTCTTCATCGTGTTCATCGCCACCGGGGTGGACGACACGCCCAAGGGCCCGAAGAAGCGTATCACTACCTTCCTCGTCGACCGGGGCACGCCGGGGTTCGAGGTGCGGCACGGCTACAATTCGGTCAGCCATCGGGGCTACCGCAACTACATCCTGGAGTTCGACGATTGCCGCCTGCCGGATGCGCAGGTTCTGGGCGAGGTCGACGGCGGGTTCGACGTGATGAACGAATGGCTCTATGCGACCCGGCTGACCGTGGCTGCGTTCTCTGTCGGCCGGGCGCGGCGTTGCTTTGACATGGGGCTGGCCTACGCCGCCGAGCGCAAGCAGTTCGGCCAGCCAATCGGCAAGTTCCAGGGCGTGAGCTTCCAGCTCGCTGACATGATCACCGAGATCGACGCCGCCGACTGGCTCACCCTCGCCGCTGCGTGGCGGCTCGACGCGGGAGTGCCGTCGAACCGCGAGATCGCCAGCGCAAAGCTCTACGCCTCCGAGATGCTGGCGCGGGTGACAGACGCGACGCTCCAGATCTACGGCGGCATGGGGCTGATGGACGACTTCCCCATCGAGCGGTTCTGGCGCGACGCCCGGGTGGAGCGGATCTGGGACGGCACCTCCGAGATCCAGCGCCACATCATCAGCCGCGACCTGCTGCGCCCGCTGGGGGCGTGATGACAACGGCTGACGGCTCCGGCCCCGGCAGCGCGGGGCTCGCGCGGCTGCTGCGTCCGACCTCGATTGCCGTCATTGGCGGGGGGGCGTGGTGCGCCAACGTGGTCGAGCAATGCCGCAAGATCGGGTTTTCGGGCGAGGTCTGGCCGGTGCACCCAAGCCGCGAAAGCGTCGGCGGCCTGCCTGTTCACCGCACCATCGAGGATCTTCCGGCGCCGCCCGACGCGTCCTTCATCGGGATCAATCGCGATGCGACCATCGAAGCCGTGCGCGCCTTGTCCAGGCGCGGCGCGGGCGGCGCGGTATGCTTCGCCTCCGGCTACCGCGAGGCGCAGGCCGAGACGGGCGACGGCGCCTCCAAGCAGGATGCCCTGCTGGCGGCTGCGGGTGACATGACGATCCTCGGCCCGAATTGCTACGGCTTCCTGAACTACCTCGACGGCGCCGCGCTCTGGCCCGACCAGCACGGCGGGCGGCGTGCGGAAGGGGGCGTCGCGATCATCAGCCAGTCCTCCAACATCGCGATCAACATCACGATGCAGGCGCGAGGCCTGCCCGTGGCCTACGTCGTCACGGTGGGCAATCAGGCGCAAACGAGCCTCTCCGCCGTGGCCATGGCGCTGCTCGCCGATCCACGGGTCACGGCGCTGGGCCTCTATGTCGAAGGGGTCGGCGATCTGCGCGCGTTCGAGGCGATGGCGGCGGCTGCCTGCGCTGCGGGCAAGCCCATCGTCGCGCTCAAGGTCGGAAGCTCCGCGCAGGCCCGCACGGCGACGCTCTCGCACACGGCGTCTCTGGCGGGCAGTGATGCAGGCGCGTCGGCGCTGCTGGCCCGGCTGGGGATCGCGCGCGTGACCTCCATCGCCGCTCTGATCGAAACACTGAAGCTCTTGCACGTCGCGGGGCCGCTGTCGTCGAACCGGGTCGCCGTGATGGCCTGCTCGGGCGGCGAAGCGAGCCTGATGGCCGATACCCTCCACGACAGGCCCGTCGCGCTTCCCCCGCTGTCGCAAGCGCAAGCCGGTGACCTGCGCGCGGCCCTCGGCCCAAGGATCGCGCTCGCCAACCCGCTCGACTACCACACCTTCATCTGGGGTGATGAAGATGCGCTTACCGCGACGTTCAGTGCGATGATGTCCGCCGAAATCGCCCTTGGCTGCGTCGTCATCGACTTTCCGCGCCCCGATCTCTGTGACCGGGCCGAATGGGAGCCCGTGATCGCGGCTGTAACCCGGACGCAGGCCACCACCGGCCGGCAGATGGCGCTCCTCGCGTCGCTGCCCGAAACGATGCAGGAGGACGTGGCGCTGCGCCTTATCGGGCTCGGGATCGTCCCGCTTGCCGGGTTCCCGGACGCCGCCGAAGCGATCGAGCGGGCGGCATGGCTTGGAACGGTGCGCCCGGAGTCCGCCCCGCTTCTCCCGCCGCCTGCCGGAGCATCCGCTGCGCCCGCGCCTGCCCTGTCGGAAGCTGAGGCCAAGGCCGTGCTCGCCGCCAACGGCGTGCGTATCCCCCGCTTTCGCCGCGCGCGCACTCCCGCCGAAGCGGGCCGCGCCGCCGCCGCGCTTGGCGTGACTGTCGTCCTGAAGGGAGAGGGCATCGCCCACAAGACGGAGGCCGGTGCCGTCGTCCTTGGCCTCGCCGGGGCGGAGAGCGTGCAGCGCGCGGCGGACGCGATGGACGCCCCCGGTTTTCTCGTGGAGGAGATGATCAGCAGCGCGGTAGCCGAGTTGCTCATCGGCGCCGTGGCGGACTCCGCGCATGGCTACGTGCTGACCCTGGCGGCGGGGGGCACCGCGACGGAGCTGATGCAGGACAGCGCGTCGCTCCTCATCCCGGCCTCCCGCAGCGCTGTGCGCGCCGCGCTGCTGGGGCTGCGGATGGCGCCGCTTCTCACTGGCTACCGCGGTAGGCCCGCCGCGGATCTGGATGCCATCCTCGATGCGGTCGAGGCGCTGCAATCCTACGTGGCTGCGGCGCGCCCTGCCGAAGTCGAGATTAATCCCCTGCTTTGCTGCCCTGACCGCGCCGTCGCAGCAGATGCCCTCATCAGACCCGGAGACCCGACATGACAGACACGCCCATCAGGACAGAACTGCGCGGCCATGTGCTGGAAGTCACCCTCGACCGCCCGAAAGCCAACGCCATCGACGCGCCCACCAGTCGGATCATGGGCGAGGTCTTCGCCGGTTTTCGCGACGATCCCGAGCTGCGCGTTGCGCTGCTGACAGGCGCGGGCGAGAAGTTCTTCTGCCCGGGCTGGGATCTCAAGGCCGCCGCCGAGGGCGAGGCGCCCGACAGCGATTACGGCGTGGGTGGTTTTGGCGGGTTGCAGGAATTGCCCGGCCTGAACAAACCCGTGATCGCGGCGGTCAACGGGATCTGCTGCGGCGGCGGGCTGGAGCTTGCGCTATCCGCCGACATCATCCTCGCCGCCGACCACGCCTCCTTCGCCCTGCCCGAGATCCGCTCCGGTACTGTTGCCGATGCCGCCTCGATCAAGCTGCCCAAACGCATCCCCTACCATATCGCGATGGAGATGCTCTTCACCGGGCGCTGGATCGACGCGGAAGAGGCCGCGCGCTGGGGCCTTGTCAATCACCTCTGCCCGGCAGCCGACCTCATGGCCGAAGCGCGCAAGATGGCGGAGCTGCTCGCCGCCGGCCCGCCCCTCGTCTACGCCGCGATCAAGGAGATCACCCGCGCAGCCGAGAACATGCCGTTTCAGGCCGCGCTCGACAAGATCACCAGCCGCGAGTTTCCTACGGTGGCGACGCTCTACGCGTCGGAGGATCAGTTGGAGGGCGCCCGCGCCTTTGCCGAAAAGCGCGACCCGGTGTGGCAGGGGAAGTGACACCGCGTCCGCCGGTCTTCCTCCGCCGAAATCCGCTTCCCACAGGCCTGCGCTTTAGGGACAACGCGCGCCCTATAGCGGTTCGCGCAAAGCCTGAGTTACAGCTTTGCTCGAAGTACTGTGCAACGCTCGATTGTTGCTGGCGTTCAGTCTCTAGCCGATGCTTCAGGTCAAAGGCGAAGCGCTGTAGGTAGCCAACGCACATCGTGGCTGCCGAGCCGTGTTCCGGCCCAACGGCCACCAACGATCCCGGCCCAACGCGCTCCCGGGCGGCGGCCAGTTCCGCCACAACAGGGAAAGCCAACTGGCCGCATCTGGTCGGGGACAAGGCGCCTCTGTGCTGCTTTCCCGGATGTGCCGGGCGCGGGCGGACGACGGTCAGAGCCACCCGCGATAGAAATCGGCCACCGGCTGCAACAGATCGGAGGCAAGCCGTCGCTGCGCCGCTTCCTCCGGCGTATCCGGGCGATTCAGATGGGTGGCGATGTCTTCGAGCACCGCCCGGTGGTCCACCCGCGAGAACGCGCCCTCGTGGTAGACAACCTCGCCGCCGATCAGGACGGTCTGGATTGCGCGCGGCCTGGCGCGGCGCAGCAGCACATCGACCAGCGGCATCGTCGGATCCTGGTAGGGATGCGTCACCGTCTCCCAGTCGAGGAGCACCACATCCGCGAGCTTGCCCGGCGCGAGGCGTCCGACACGGCCCGCGAAGGGGGTCGTTGCCGCGCCATGCTCTGTCGCCATCCGCAGGATCTGCGCGGCGGTCGGGCAGGGGGCGTCGTGCCCCGGCGGGCGGTGCAGCGTGAGGGCGAGGCGCATCTCCTGCAACATGTCGCGGTCGTCGTTGATCCCGGCCTCGTCGATCCCGAGCGCGACCGGCGCGCCGCTTGCGAGAAATCCGTTCAGATCTGCGCGCCCGCTCTTCAGCCGCAGGTTCGACGAACAGTTGTGACAGAGGCACGCGCCCCGCTCCGCCGCGAGTGCGATGTCATCTTCCGTCATCCAGACGCCGTGGCCGATGGTAAGCTGCGGCCCGAGCAGGCCGAAACGGTCGATATGGGCGAGCGCCGATCCCCCCGTCCGCCGATGGGCGTACTCCGCCTGATACGGCGTTTCGAGCAGGTGCATGTGGAGCGGCGCGCCGGTCTCTTCGGCCACGCGCGCCGTGCTTTCGAGCGCATGATCCGAAAGCCAGTGCAGGTTCGACGGGGCTAGCTGGACGCCGATCAGCGGCGCGTCGCCCCATCGCGCCCGCAGCGCATGAAAGACACCGATCTGGTCGTCGAGTGGCAGGCCGAAACCCGCCAGATAGGCTGCCGTCGGCGCCTGCAGGGGCTGCGGCAGCGTTGCGACGAAAGCCTCGTCATCCTCGTAAGCCAGGCGGCACTGGTCGCGGAACGCAAAGGAGTAGGACGCCCGCATCCCCAGCTCGGTATAGGCCCCCACGATCGTATTGGCACGGGCAACGACAGCGTCCGCATCGCCCGGCGCGCGGCTGTGCAGGTGCTGCACGGTCGTGACACCCGAGGCGATCATCTCGAACGCGGAATAGAGCGTATCGAGGCGCGGCTCGACGTCGCGCATCGCCAGCCGCTCGGGGAACCACAGCTCCAGCGGCTGATCCCGCGCGCCCATCTGAAAGGGCGTGAGCCCGACATGGTGGTGCGCATTGATCAGGCCGGGGATCGCGACCCGCCCGCGCCCGCCAACGTCCGTCGCGTCCGGATAGGCGCGGCGCAGGTCCGCGGCGGGGCCGATCTCTGCGATCGTGTCACCGATAAGCCGGAGCGCTGCGTCCTCGAGGATCTCGGGGACGCCATCCGGACCGATGCCGGTGACGATCCGGTCGGCCACGATCAGGGTCTGGGTCATGTGGCTTCCTGTGCAAGGCGCGCCGTCGCCAGCCGGACAGCGGCGGGGATGGGTTCGATCAACGGCACCGGCACGGTACCGGTCAGGGCGCGGGCAGCCAAGGCGAGCGGGCCGCCGCCGATGATGACAGCTTCTGCTCCGCCCTCTGCCACGGCCGCCAGCGTGGCGCGGCCAAGGGCGGCTTCGAGCTCCGGCGCATTCGCAGTCAGGGCCACGGGATCGCCGGGCGTCGTCCACGTCCCGGCAAAGGCGGAGTGGCCGTACCGTGCGGCTGTTTCGGCGATGCGCGGCACCAGATCGGGCGTCGTGGTGGCGACCGCAAAGCGCCTGCCGCCTGCTGCTGCCTCCTGCATCGCGGCCTCGGCGATGCCCGTTACCGGAGCCGCGAGCACCCCCCGCAACGCTTCCAGCCCCGGATCTCCGAAGGCGGCCACGATCACGGCATCGGCGTCGCGCAGGGCCGGGGCCAGTGCCAAGACAGCCTCGGCTGCGCGGTCCAGCGCGTCGGGCCCGGTGATCAGGGGCGCGCCGAAAGCAGCCGTGTGCCCGGTCACCGACACGCCGGCACCCGCCGCATCCTGGGCAATCGAGGCCATCGTCTCCGTTGTCCGGGCCGAGGTGTTGGGGTTTAAGAGCGCCAGCCTCATGCGACAGCGTCGGCGAACGCACGCGCGATCTCGGCGCGCGGCGCGATCCAGAGCCGATCACGACGCCGGGCGAGTTCGGCGAGCACGCCGTCGAAAGCCTTGAACCGGCCCGGGCGCCCGACGATGCGCAGATGAAATCCGATGTTGAGGAGCCGCGCGTGGCCGGCCTCCGCCTCGGCCTCCAGCACGTCGAGCGCGTCGGAGACATATTCCACCATCTCGGACGCGCGCACGAAGCCGTTGGGGTGGAAGAACTTCATGTCGTTGGCGTCGAGCGCGTAGGGCACGACCCAGAGACCCGTGGGATCGCGGTAGGGCAGATCGTCATCGAAGCCGTTCGAGGTATAGAGATAGCCACGTTCGGCCAGCAAGGCCCGCGTCCACGGGCTCTCGGCGCCGCGACAGAAGAAACCGATGGGCCGCGCGCCGGTCGCCGCCTCGATGGCCTTTGTGGCGCGGTCGAGGTCGGCGCCCTCGGCGGCGGCGCTGTCGTAGTCCGCGTGCGGGCGCCAGAGCCAACCGTGGTTGGCCACCTCATGCCCGCCCTCTGCCAGCATTGCCAGCACGGGCGCGGCCCGCTCCGCCGCCCGCCCGCAGGCAAAGAGCGTCGCGGGGATCCGGTGGCGCCGCAGCGCATCGGCCATCCGCCACGCCCCGGCGCGCGTGCCATAGGCGAAGATCTGGGCCTGGCCGGGATCGGGCTTGCCCTCCGGCACGACGGACAGGACCTCGCCCATGCGCTCGCTCACCGGGTCGCCGTCGACCACCTGCTGCTCAGCGCCTTCCTCAAAGTTCACCACCACGGAAACGGCGAGCCGCGCCCCGTTGGGCCACGTGATCGCCGGCCATGCGCCGCCATATCCGACGAGATCGCGGGTCACCCTCCGGCCCCCGGGGCAAAGCCCTCGGGGCAGGGGCGCGGCGCCCAGTCCGGCAGGCCGAGCCCGGCGCGCCAGGCCTGCGCGATTTCGGCGCGCGTGGCGCACCAGACGCCCTCGTGCCCCAGTGCATGATCGAGAAACGCCTCCAGCCCGCCGATCCGGGCGGGGCGCCCGATGATCCGCGTGTGCAGGCCGATGGAGAGCATGCGGGGCGCGGTGGCGCCTTCCGCATAGAGCCGGTCGAACGCGGCGATGCAGTAGCGCGCGAAGTCGTCGCCAAAGACGAACCCGCCGCCGTTGTAGAACCGCATGTCGTTGGTATCGAAGGCATAAGGCAGCACGACATGCGGCCCCGCCGGTGTCTCGACCGTGTAGGGCAGATCGTCGTTGTAGGCGTTGCTGTCGTAGAGAAAACCGCCCTGTTCGACGAGCAGCTGTCGGGTGGCGAGCGAGGTGGCCGAGCGCGTGTGCCAGCCGCGCGGCGGTGCCCCGCTTGCGCGTTCGAGCGCGGCCACGGTGCGCGCAATGGCCTGCCGTTCCTCGGCTTCGTCCATGTGGACGTGCCGCTCCCAGCGCCAGCCATGGGCAGCGACCTCGTACCCGTCGGCCACGGCTTCCTTGGCGATCCACGGCGTCGCCTCGATTGCACGCCCGCAGGCATTGAGCGTGGCGCGCACACCGCGCGCCCGCAACGCGTCGCGGATGCGGGGCCAGCCAGCGCGCGGCCCGTATTCGAAATGGCTCTCCATGCAGAGATCGCGCACGCCCTCAACGCCCTCGACCGCCTCGTAGATACGTTCGTTGCGCGTATCGCCCGCGCCGAGGGTCAGCTCCGCTCCCTCCTCGACATTGACGACGATGGACAGCGCAAGGCGCGCGCCCCCCGGCCAGCTGATGTCGGGTGCGCCATGGCGGTAGCCTGCGAAATCGCGCGTTGTCATGCCGCCCGCGCCGCGTCCATGAAGCGGCGGCAGAGGTCGGCGTCCCAACGCACGATATCGTCGGGGCCGGCGTCCTTGCGCATCAATGCGCTCGACACGACCACGCCGTCTGCCGCGCCCAATGCTTCGCCGACGTTGCCCTCCGTCACTCCTCCGCCGATGAGGATCGGGCGGGCGGGCACCCCGGTGCGGGCCGCTTCGATCCGCTCCAGCGTGTCGGGAAAGCTCGATCCGGTGATGATGAGCCCATCCGCGCCGACCTTCGCGGCCCAGTTCGCGGCAAAGGGCTGCGGCTCGTCGGAAAGCGGGCGGGCGGTGCGGTCATGCACGTCGGCCAGGATCGCCACGTCGCTCGCCCCCACCGCCGCGCGATACGCCACGGCCTCGGCCCCCAGCGCGTGGCGCGGGCCCTCTGCGGTCATTGCGCCACCCACGAAGATCTTCAGCCGGACAAAGCCCGCCCCGCTCGCTTGCGCGATCGATAGCGCGGCGACAGGATCGTGCGCCTCGACGATGATGCCGAGGCCGAGCTCCGGCAGCTCCGCCCGGATCAGGCGGGCGAGGGCGGCCATCCGTGCCAGTGTTTCCGCGCAGGCCGGCCCCGTCGTCCGGGTCTGGTCCTGCAGCTTGATCCACGGCACCCCGGCCTCGGCAAAGACGCGCGCGTTGGCGAGGGCGTATTCCTCCACCCACGCGACAGACCGGTGGCGAGACAGCGCGAAATCGGGCAGGTGCAGCGCCGCGATCACGGGCTTGGCTGATGCAAAGAGGCTCAGGGACATGGGAAAACCTCCGGTTGCAGCGCCGCGCGCGCCGCGTCGCGCGGGGCAGGCAGGGCGCCGTCCGCGCCGAACTGCTCGACGACACGTGCCGCCGAGATCGCGCCGTAGTGGGCGGCAGCCACGGCGTTGCCGTTCTCCACAAGCCCCGCGAGAAATCCGCCGCAAAAGCTGTCGCCAGCTCCGGTCGGGTCCTGTGGGCTCGCTGCGACAGCGGGGACGGCTACGGCCTCGGCCCGCGCGCGATCCCAGACGAGCGCGCCAGCCCCACCCATCTTCACGACAACCGCGCCGGGGCAGTACCGGGCCAGAACGGCCAGCGCGTCCGACAGGCCGGTATCCGGGACCAGCGCTCGCAGCTCGACCTCGCTCGGCAGAAACGCGTCGAGCCGGGCAAGGATCGGCGCGATTTCGGACAGGGTGCGCTGCGCGAGTTGCCAGCCGGGATCTGCGATGACGAGGCCGCCCTCCGGCCCGAAGAAATCGAGCATCGGGAGCAGGACATCCGGCTGGCTGGGCGCCAGATGGACCCCGCGCGCGCGATCCCAGCCCGCCGGGATCTGGGCCGGAGTGAGCGGCGTGCGGTTGCGAAACTCCGAATAGCTGAGCTCACCGAGAGAGTTGCGCGCGACCAGAGCCGCGCGCCACTCCGCGATTTGCGTGCCTGTCAGCCGGTCGATCGGGAACCCCGCCTCCGCCAGGGCGCCGGGAGGGCTTGTCAGCCCCTCTTCACGGTGTCCTGCGGTATCGTAGATGAACCAGTTGCACGCCTCGAGCCGGGTGTCGGACCACGTCACCCCGGCCATGTCGACGCCGCCCTCTTCGAGGCGGCGCAGGGTCGCGCGCGGGTAGCTCGCGACGGCGGCACTCACCAGCCCGACGCGCGGACGCCACATCAGCGCCCCGACCGCCGAATACGCCCCGTTGCCGCCCGCCTGCGCGAGCGCAACGGTCCCGTCAGCCGAAATCACGTTGTCGACCGTCAGCCCCCCGACCGTGACGAGATCAGGGGCGGTCTGCACCCCCATCCGGCTACCCTCCGAGGTGTGGCGCACCGAGCCCGAGGGCGTCGCGCTCGACGGCGGCGTGGTAGCCAAACAGGTGCAGCGGCACCGAGTAGACGATCGGTGCGATCTCGGCAGCCGTCTGCGGCAGATGCCACGTGATGTCGGCGATCTCGGCGATTTCGGTCTCGCCCTCGGGCACCAGAGCGATGCAGACGCCCTCGCTGCCACGGCTCATGATCGCCGTTTCCAGAGCCCGGGTGTGGCTGACCTGATCGGGCGCGATCAGGAACATCGGGTCCCCGGCCTTTTGCGTGCGGTAATGGTGATACTCCTCCAGCGGGAAGGCGGAGGCATGGATCGGGGCAAGTTCCTTGAGCTTGGCGGCACCGAAGGCAGCCGGCGCATAGTGCGGGCCAGCGCCGGCGAGCAGCACCAGATCGGCGCGCGCGAGCCGTGCGGCAACGGCCTTCGCGGGCTCGTAAAACGCCTTGGAGACCGCATCGACTGTGTCTGGCAGGGTGTCGAGCGCGGCGCGGAGCGACAGTGAGCCGGATCCCTTCGCGTCGGCGATCGCAGCCGTCAGCGCCAGCTTCAGGGCCATTGCGGCGGTGCTCGACTGCGTTGGCCATCCGCCCCGCGTGGCCCGGATGTGCAACGCGCCGGGGAATTCTTCCATCAGCGGCGAGCCGAGCGTGTTCGACAGGCCAATCGCGTAGGCGCCGCGCTCGGCCGCGCCCTTCAGGCCCTCGATCACCGGCTCGGTCTTGCCGCTGGAGCTGAGTCCGATGACAACGGTGTGCTCATCCACCACGTCGAGGCCGTAGTTGGCGAAATCGAACGCCTCGCACGGCTCTGCCACGGCCCCGAGGACCTGCTCCATCACGTGCCGGACGCCGTAGCCCGAAATCCAGCTGTCGCCGCACCCGACCATCGCGATGCGGCGGATCTGCCTGTCGCGAAGATCGGCCGCGATGGAGGCCAGCGGCGCGACGTTGCCCTCGAGCGTGGCGCGAATCGCCTCGCCTTGGGTCATCATCTCCTTCTCGGTGAGCGCGACGCGGCGAAACCGTTCCGGATCCCCCGGAGCGTCGGAAGACGATTCACGCCGGATCTCTTGCAGTCGTTGCTCAATGCTCACGTCACTTTCTCCATGTCATGTCGCCGGAATGGGAGGAGCGCATAGTGCTGGCGCCGGTTGTCGTCTTTCGATATTTGTCATTTGAAAGTGAAACGCAAGTGGCGAACGGAGTTTCGAAAGATGAATGACGTTTCGGACCCTCCCCGCCTCAGCCCGCGACATGAACGTATTCTTGAGATCCTCAAGGAAGATCGCATCGTTGAGGTCGCGCGGCTCTCCGCCGTATTGGGCGTCTCGGCCGTGACCATCCGGTCGGATCTCGACGCTCTGGAGCGGCGCATGCTGCTCCGTCGCATTCGCGGTGGGGCGATGTCCGTCCAGCCGGCGCGGTTTGTGCGCCCGGTGGAATTGCCGAGCCAGAGCTTCGCGCCGGAAAAGGAGCGCATCGGTGCCCTTGCGGCCCGTATGGTCCGCAATGGCGAGACGATCATCCTCGACGCCGGGACGACGACCCTCGCGATGGCGGCCGCGCTGGCGGAAGACTTGCGCGATGTCGTGGTGATCACCAGCAGCCTCGATATCGCCGTTGCCCTTGAAGAACATGACGGCGTTACAGTGATGGTCACTGGCGGTACGATCAAGAAAACAGGGCGCAACCGGCGCTCCCGCTCCCTGATCTCCCCGTTTGCGGGGCTCCTGCTGGGGCAGGTGAACGCCGATTGCGCGTATCTGTGCTGTGCGGGCATCGACCCCGAGCGCGGCTTCACCAACGCGCATTTCGAAGAAGTCGAGATCAAGCGCGCCATGTTGGCGGCCGCGCGGCGCGCGGTCATGCTTGGCGATCGCGGCAAGATCGGCCACGTGGCCGGGGCGCGAATCGCCGACGTGCGCGAGGTGTCGCGGCTGGTCACCGACGGCGGTGCGGAACCTGCGAATATCCACGCGCTCGAGGCGACCGGGCTGGAAGTCGTCCTCGCATGATCCTGCGACCGCCCGGTTTTTCAGCGCTTCTGCGGGCTGATTGAGCAACGATCCGCAAAGAGACTTGCTCGCGCGGGTTTTTTGCGGAAAGTTACGGAAAGGTATTTTGTGAAAGTAGCCCGCGCTGAGTATCTGCTTGCGACCTTCAGAACAATAACACCTGGGAGTATCCGATGAAGCTGACCCGACGCACTGTCCTTGGTGGTCTGGCGACCGCCACGGCCCTGTCCGCCCCGACAATCCTGCGCGCTCAGACGCGCGAACTGGTGATGGTGGGGTATGGCAACGCATCCGACGCGCCGCTGATCGCCGCCGGTGAGGAACTGGGACGCCGCAACCCCGGCGTGTCGCTCCGCGTGATCGGTGGTCTCTCCGCCGAGGCGCTGGCGCAGATCAAGGCCGCGCGCGGCAACTCGCCCTACGATCTGGCCGTGATGGGCTCGCCCGCCATCGTCAACGCACTGGCCGAAGACGTGCTGGTGCCGCTCGATTTCTCGAAGATCCCCAACAGCCAGAACGTGAATGCCAAGTTCCAGCCCTACGGCTACGACGTCGGCCAGCCGATCTGGTTCGAAGGGATCGGCATCGCCTACGACACCACCAAGGTGCCTGAGCCGCCCACCACTTGGGAAGCGCTCTGGAGCGGCGAATTCACTGGCCGCATCGGCATGTGCCGCCCGCAGTCGAACCTCGGGCTCGGCGTGCTGGCCGCGACCTCGGAAGCCTTCGGGATGCCGCAGGACGACATGGAGTTCGCGCTCAAGAAGTGGGAAGAGCTCGACCCGCTCGTCGGCCGCAGTCCGCCGCTCCTGCAGCAGATGATCGAGCGTGGCGAGGTGGATCTCGCACCCCTTTGGCACGTCAACACGTCGCTCGCCGCGTCTTCCGGCCTGCCGATTGCCTATGCCAAGATCACCGGCCCCGGCCCGCTGATGCTGCCGACCAACATCGTGCACTTCGTGAACACCGCCGACGGCACGGCCGATCTGGTGCATGAATTCGCCGACATCCTCTTGCAGCCCGACATCCAGACCATGGCCGGCAGCGCGCCGATCACCTTCGGCACTGTCGTCGAGGGCATCCCCGTTCCGCCCGAGGCCGCGCCCTTCGTGCCCTCCACCCCCGAAGAGCTCGCCAGCACGACCTCGCTCGACTGGCAGTCCTTCGCGCCGCTGCGTGGCCAGACGGTGGAGACGTTCGACCGCATGTTCGCTGCATGATGCACCAGCCTTCGGGCCCTGCGACCAAGGTCGCCGCAACGGCTCCGGTGCTCCGCATCGGGGCCGTTGGCAAGCGCTTCGGCGCAACGACGGTTCTGGAGAAGTGCTCGCTCGATGTGGCGGAGGGTGAAATCGTTACGCTCCTCGGCCCCTCCGGCTGTGGCAAGACAACACTCCTGCGCTGCGTCGCCGGTTTCCTCGACGCGGACAGCGGAGACATCCGCATCGACGAGCAGGACATGCGCCGCGTGCCGGTCAACCGCCGCCCCGTCGGTGTCGTGTTCCAGAGCTACGCGCTCTTTCCGCACCTCACCGTGGCCCGCAACGTGGGCTATGCGTTGCGGATGCAGGGCATGGCGCGGGCGGAGGCCGAGAAACGCGTCGCCGCCGCGCTCCAAACCGTATCGCTCGAGGATTTCGGGGATCGCTACCCCGCCCAGCTTTCCGGCGGCCAGCAACAACGCGTCGCCATCGCCCGCGTGCTGGTGATGGAGCCGCGCGTGCTGCTGCTCGACGAGCCGTTCAACGCGCTCGACGCCAAGCTGCGCGGCACCATGCAGGTCGAGCTGCGCCAGCTCATCAAGCGCCTGGGCCTCACCGCCATTTTCGTGACGCACGATCAGGAAGAGGCGCTCACGATGTCCGACAGGATTGCCGTGATGCGTGCGGGCCGGATCGAGCAGGCCGCCCCGCCCGACGAGATTTTCGACCACCCGTCGACGGCCTACGTCGCTGACTTCATCGGCACCTCGAACTTCTGGAACGGTGCCGCGCAGAACGGCTTCGTGGCGCTGCCCGACGGGCAGACCGTTGCGACGGCCCACACCGGCGCCGTGCAGGTCATGGCGCGCCCGCACAACCTCAAGCTCGGCCCGCCCGAGGCCAGCCCATGGCACGGTACGGTCGCCTTTCACCGCACCGTCGGCCCGCTGATCGAGTACCATGTCGATACCGCCGACGGCGCGACGCTTCAGGTCGCCGCCATGCGGCAGGAGCGCGCGCGCCCGGTGGATGATGGTGCTCCTGTCAGCATCGGAGTGGTCGACCCGGCCTATTGCGCGATCTACCCGGCCCCATGACAGACGCCACTTTGCACACCCCCGTCGCCCAGCCCGGACTTGGCGAGCGCGTGGTCGATGCGATGCTCTCGGGCCGGGGCATCTGGCCTGCCGTTCCCGCGATCATCGTACTGATGGTCGTTGCCGTCATTCCCTTCGCGATCCTGCTCTCGCTCGGATTTTCCGATGTTGCCGTCTCGCGCGGTGAGATCGTCTCGCAAACGCTGACATTCTCGCATCTCACCAACGCCCTGACGGACCCGCTCTACTGGACGACCTTCCAGCGCTCTCTGAACCTCGCTTTTACGACGACCGCGCTATGCGTCTTCTTCGGGTATCCGGTCGCGTATCTCTTCCTCGTCGGCGGCAAGTGGACAAAGCGGCTGATCCTGATCCTGACCATCGCGCCCCTGCTCACGAGCGGGATCGTGCGCACCTATGCGTGGCTGGTGATCCTCGGCGGTCGCGGTGTGGTGAACCAGACGCTGATGGGCATGGGTTTGATCGATCAGCCCCTGCGCATCATGAACACCCATTGGGCGGTGCTGATCGGGATGGTGCAGATCCACCTGCCGGTGATGATCCTGCCGCTGATCGCTGTCATGAGCCGGCACGACAGCCGCCTTGTCGAGGCCTCCGAAAACCTCGGTGCCTCGCGGCTCGGCACGCTGCGCACGGTCATCCTGCCGCTCTCGGTGCCCGGCATCGGCACGGGCGCGGCGCTCGTCTTTACCCTCAGCTACACCACCTTCGTGGTGCCGCAGCTTCTGGGCGGCGGAAATTATCTCAATGCCGCAACGATGATCTACGAGCAGGTCGTGTTCTCGCTGGAATGGAGCAAGGGCTCGGTCTCGTCGCTGATCCTGATGGTGACGTGTCTCATCGTGCTCGTCTCCATCGCGATGATCACCAACCATTTCACCCGTTGGACGAAGGGGCGCGAAGGATGAGAGCGCTGCGTCACGCCTCGGTGGGCGACATCCTCGGCATTGGGTTCATCCTCTTCGTCGCGATCTTCTCGCTTGTGTTGCTGATTGCGCCATCGATCATCGTGGTGATCATCTCGTTCGACACACGCGCGTTCGTCAGCTTCCCGCCCGAGGGTTTCACCCTGCGCTGGTATGCGGAGGTGTTCGAGCAGGACGAGCTGGTGGAGGCAATGCTGAACTCGCTCCAGGTCGGGCTGACGGTGACGCTGCTGTGCATCGTTCTCGGTGTTCCGACGGCACTGGCCTGCGCGCGCGGGCGGTTCCGGGGCACCACTGCGCTCTCCGTCTTCGTGCTGGTGCCGCACATGGTGCCGGGGATCGTGCTGGGCGTGGCGGTGCTCTTCGCGGGCGCGCTCGTGGGCGTGTCGCCCTCGATCTGGCTGCAATCCATCTCGATCACCGTGTTCATCCTTGCGGTGATGGTGCGCACCGTCCAGAGCCGCCTGCTGCGCCTCGATCCGGCCCTCGAGGAGGCGGCGGCCAACCTGCGGGCTTCGTCCTTCCAGAGCCTGCGCACGGTGACATTCCCGCTCCTGATGCCCGCGATTCTGGCCGGTGCCGTCTTCACTTTCGTTGAAGGGTTCGACAACCTCTCGGTCGCGATCTTCACCCACGGCTTCCGTGACAGGCCGCTGCCGGTGGAGCTGCTGGCGCTGGTGCAATACACCAGCTCGCCTCTCGTGGCGGCGGTGTCCGGCGTCCAGATCGTGCTGGCGATCGCGGCCCTCGTCGCGGTGTCCCTGAGCATCGGGCTCGACAACGTCAACGAGTAGCGGCGTATAGTGGGGGCGGGCGGCTCTTTCGCCGAGCATCGAGCCGCCGGGGAGCTTAGCGGTGCGCGCGGCGCTTGGCGTGTCGCAGGCCAACCCCCGCGGCCCCTCATGGCCAGATGACGACGCGCCACCTCCCTCGATGCCCTCGCCTTCCATGATCCCCGACCTTCCCTTGCGTCCGATCCTCGCTGACGGCGCCACCTTCCCTAACAGCCCCACCTTCCTGACGGCCTCAGCCTTCTTGATTGCCAATGGGCCGGTCGGGCGGCAGCATGGGCCGATGCAACGTCTTCTTCTCCCGGCGCTCCTCGCGCTTGTGCTGATTGCCGCCCCCTTCGGCAAAGTCCGCGCCGTTTCGCCCGACACTGTCGCCTCCGTTGTCTCCGTCCTGCCGGTCTGGCCCGGCCAGCCCCCGCAAGGCACGCGCGGCGCGCCCGAGGGCAGCGGGATCGCCCTGAGCCCCGGCGTGATCGCCACGGCATGGCATGTGATTGCTCCGGCCGAGCGGATCGACGTGCGTCTTGCGGATGGTCGGTTGCTCCCCGCCCGGCTCGTCGCGCACGACGCCGCGACGGACATCGCGCTGCTGTCCGTCGATGCGGATCTGCCGCCTTTCGCACTCGCGCCGGCTCCCGATCTCGCGCAACCGGTCTGCGCCGTTGGCAACGCGTTCGGGCTGGGCCTGTCCGTCACCTGTGGCGTCGTTTCCGCGCTGGGCGTCAGCAATGCAGGGTTCAATCCGGTCGAGGATTTCGTGCAGACCGATGCCGCGATCAATCCGGGTTTCTCGGGCGGCGCGCTTGTCGATGGCGAGGGCCGGCTCGTTGGCATGGTGTCGGCGATCTTTGCGTCCGACGGGGACGCCAACATCGGCGTCAACTTTGCCGTCTCGACGGACCTGCTGAGCCGGATCGCAGACGCGCTGACCGAGGGGGAGGTTCGCTTCCCGGATCCCGGCTGGCGCCTCGAGACCGCCGACCGGGCCACGCGAGCCCGTGTCGCGGCGCCTGTGATCGCCTTGTTGGCCCCGTCCGGTCCGGCAGAGGCCGCCGGGCTGCGCCCGGGTGATCTGGTCCGTGCGATAGCGGGCCGCTCCGTGCGGACCCCGCGCGACGCCATTGCAGCGCTGGCGCTGGTGCCGCAAGACGCGCCTGCCTATGACGTGCGGATCGAGCGGGACGGCGCGGAGCAGACGCTGTCCGTCGCGTTCGGCGCTCCGTCCGCCGCCGTCGCTGCCCCCGAGCCAACGCAGGATTGTCCGCATCCCGCCGGGGTCTGTCGCATGCGGCAGGCTGTCTTTCCGATCTCGAGCTTCGATCCCCTCGGCAGCGCCACGCGGATCGCGCCCAACCTGCTTGTGACCAACCGGCATGTCATTGGCGACCAGCCCGGGGGGCTTGTCTTTACCCCGGACGGCCCGCGCGAGGCCGAGATCGTTCCCTCTAGCTACGCGGGGGATCTCGTGCTGCTCCGGGTGGCGGGTCTGCCCGAGGCGGGCCACATCCCGGATCTGGCCGGGGGCGCGCTTGACGACAGCGCGTTCTATGCAGTCGGCGCAGACATCGCACGCGAAGAGGTCCGCGTATTCGAGCCGGGCACGCTCATGGCCGGGCCTGCGCCCGGCGCTGCGCTTGGCCGGGTGCATGTGACCGCCCGGATGCAGCCGGGCGTGAGCGGCGGAGCGCTTGTCGGCGCCGACGGTGCACTGGCCGGGATCGCCGTCGGTGGCGGGGACGGGCGTTTCGAAGCGGTGCCGATCGCGCACGTTCAGCGGCTGCTCGACGGGCGCAGCGATCCCGACGCCGCTGCCGTGACGGACGCGCTCGGCACGGCCTTTGCGACCTGCGCCGCCGCCATTGACGGTGGGCCCGCCAGCCCCGAGGCGCTGGAGGCGCTGGCCAACGTCTGTGCCGAGGCCGACAACCACGGCCAGCTTCTGGAGGCGGGGCGCCTCTTGGCACAGGCGCGGGAGTTCGAAGCGGCCGCCGTGCTCCACGGGGCCGCTGTCATGCAGGTGCCGGGCTCGATCAACGCACGCCTGTCGCTGCTTGTGTCGTTGCAACTCGGGGCGCGCTTTGCCGAGATGATCCCCCACGCCCGGTGGGTCCTCGAGAATGTCGAAGGTGACCCCTCCGCGCTGCGCTTTGCCATCCAATCCGGTGTCTGGGGTGGGGATCTCGACCTTGCCGAGGCTGGCTACACCGCACTTCTGGCCGCTGATCCGGCGCAGGCCGAGGCGGCGCGCCGCTTCATCGACAACGCGCCGCCCGCGCCCGCTCCCCGCTAGGCAAGCACCTACTCAAGCGGGTCCGCGATCCACCCGACCGCGACCACGCCCGGGCGCTCGAACGGCGAGGGGGTGGCCCGCGCAAGGATCCGGGCCCTGAGTTCGGCCAGACTCAGCTCCGGCTCGGCGGCCAGAATGCGGGCTGCCAGCGCCGCCACGCGAGGTGCGGCGTAGCTCGTTCCGGAGGCGACACCCGCGGCGCCACGGAAATCCGTCACGCCAATATTCTCGCCCGGCACCATGAGGTCGACAGAGGTGGCACCCCAGTTCGATCCCTCGGCAAGCCGCCCGAAGCCATCCGCGGAGGTGACCGTGATCATGTTCGGCGCGTCGAGCGCAGCGGGATAGACCGGACGGGCATCGATGTCGCGCCCGTTGTTGCCGGCCGACACGATGGCGAGAATGTCGTGGCGCGCGAGCGCCTCTGCGAAGGCATGCCAGTCTTCGGCGCGGTTGCTTCCCAGGGGCATCGTCAGAATGCGCGCGCCCGCTGCGCTTGCATGGGCCACGAGATCGTCCATGCGGCTGAGATCGGGGCGCGGATAGCGATAGGGCACCAGCGCCGCTTCGGGGGCTTCGACCGCGACGATGGAGGCAACCGTCGTTCCATGCCGGATGGGCAGAAAGGCCGAGCGGGAGGTGTCGCCATCATAGGGCCAGGGGTCGTCGTCCCAGAAGTCGTAGCCCATCGGGCGCCCGGCGGCGTCCCGCGCGAGCCTGTCGCGAAAGAGCGGCAGATCGTAGGCGAGCCCGGAATCCACGAGCGCGACGCGCACGCCACCCGGATCCGCCCCGGTTGGCCAGGGCGCCTGCAATGTCTCCGTCCAGCGCAGGGTCGTGAGGTCGCCCTCGAGCTGGTCGAGATAGCGCCAGGCTCCCTCTCCGTGCCGGATGGCGCGGCCCGAGCGCAGGGTGCAGCTGCCATCTGCGATCCCCTGCCGGGCGGGGGTGAGCGCGCCATCCTGCAGCGCCCAATACTCCACCCGGAACTGACGCAGCACGCCGTTGTGCGCCATGCGTGTCAGCCGCAGCTCCCCCCCATCGGGCAGCGACAGGCGTACCACGCTGCGCAGCGGATTGGCGCGATCGGGGAGAACGCTCTCTTCCACGGCGATGCTGCCCGGAAGCGCGATCTGCGCGTCAAAGGAGGATAGCGCATCGAGCGGGCAAAGCGCCTCCACCGACTGGCGCACGAGATCGGCACCTTCGGCCCCAGCCGCCCGGGAAGAAACACCGATCGCCAGAAAGAGCGACAGGATGAGCCCGAGAACGCGTGCTCCCCCGGCCTGCGCGCCACCCATGCGGGTTGGGCCGCAAGCACCGCGCGGGGCGGCGCTTCTCGGGCCCATCGGTCGGCGCGGCCCACACCTCAAGGCCCGCATCTCAGACCTTCTGAACGAAGAACGCCATCGGCTGTCCCTTGGCGTCGGGCGCCTTGGTGCCCCGCGCCTCCGATCCCAGGAAGCTGTGGCCGCTCTCATTGCAGAAATGCGGCACATCGATCACCGCGGCAGGGTCGTCCGCCAGAAGGCACACGACGCTCTCGGGCGCGAGTGAGGCCATGCGTTTGCGTAGCCGCAGCACGGGGAGGGGGCACAAGAGCCCCAGCGCGTCGATCTCGAGGTCCACTTTCATGGGCCAGACAATAGGGGGCGACGAAGGCAGCGCAACACGTTGCCGCGCCGGGCGTGCTATTCTGCCTTCAGACGGTTGCAATTCCCCGTCGCATTGCCTTTGCTTGCGCGGCCGGACATGTCGCATCTCAGCCAGCGATCAGGGAGGAAGCCAGGTGAGTAGGCTACAGCAGGCCGGGCGCTATCTCGTCGCGCCCGACCCCCAGCGTGAAGAATTGACCGCGCGCGTCACCGGCATCGACGAATCCGGCGCCGAGCAGACCGTGCGTGTGGTCGAGGAGCAGCCGCTCACGATCTACCTCAACCGGCAGGAGATCGTCACCTCGATGACGATCGGGGATTACCCCGACTTCCTTGCCGTGGGCTTCCTGCTCAATCAGGGCATGCTGATGCCGGAAGACGAGATCACCGGCATCGATCATGACGACGAGTTGCAGGTCGTCGTCGTCCGCACCGCCCGCGAGACGGACTACGAAGACAAGCTCCAGAAGAAGACGCGCACCTCGGGCTGCGCCGTGGGCACCGTTTTCGGCGACATGATGGAGGGGCTCGACGGCATCTCCCTGCCCGCGACGGAGGTGCGCACGAGCTGGCTCTACGCGCTGGCGCACGAGATCAACCGCACGCCGAGCCTCTACCTCGAAGCGGGCGCGATCCACGGCACCGTGCTCTGCGAGGGCGACCGCCCGCTCGTCTACATGGAAGACGTCGGGCGCCACAACGCGGTAGACAAGATCGCGGGCTGGATGTTCCTCAACGGTGAGGGGCCAGAGAACAAGCTGGTCTATACCACGGGGCGCCTGACCTCCGAGATGGTGCTGAAGACGGCGCAGATGGGCATTCCCGCTCTGGTTTCGCGCTCCGGCTTCACGGCATGGGGGGTGGAGCTGGCGCAGAAGCTCGGCATGACGCTGATCGGGCGGATGCGGGGCAAACGCTTCACCTGCCTCAGCGGGGCGGAGCGGCTAGTGTGGGATGCCGATGTGAGCACGATGACCGACGAGGACAAGCGCCACCGCCGCAAGGGGGCCGCCAATGCCTGAGCCGATGGCAGGGGCGGCCGCGTCGCGCATCCCGGGCGTGATCCTCGCCGGGGGGCAGGCGCGCCGGATGGGCGGCGGCGACAAGGGTCGCCTGAGCGTCGACGGGGTGCCTCTGATCGAGCGGGTGATCGCGCGCCTCGCGCCTCAGGCCGGGCCGCTCGCGCTCAACGCCAATGGCGCGGCGGATCGCTTCGCCGATCTCGGCCTGCCCGTCATCGCCGACAGTGTGGCGGAGTTCCCGGGCCCGCTTGCGGGCGTGCTCGCCGGGCTCGACTGGGCCGCCGAGCAAGGCGCGGAGCAGATCGTCACCGTGGCCGCCGACACGCCGTTCTTCCCCGACGATCTCGTGGCGCGCTTCACCGAAACCGCGATCGAAACGGGCGCGCCCATCGTTCTGGCCGCCACCCCGCACCCCGAGCGCGGGCAGGTCCGCCACCCGACCTTCGGCCTCTGGAGCGTCGCCCTGCGCGACGATCTGCGCGCCGCGCTCGCCGACGGTATCCGCAAGGTCGTGATCTGGACGGGCAAGCACGGCGCGGCCGATACGCTCTTTCCCGAGCCCGCCGGCGCCGACCCGTTCTTCAACGTCAACACGCCCGAGGATCTGCGGCGTGCCGAAGCCCGCGCGCGGGAGGCCGCGTTGTGAGGGTCTGTGGTGTGGTCGGCTGGAAGAACTCCGGCAAGACCGGGCTCGTCGAGCGCCTCGTTGCCGAGATCACGGCGCGCGGTTTGCGCGTCTCGACGATCAAGCACGCCCACCACCGCGTCGATGTCGACCAGCCCGGCACGGACAGCTACCGCCACCGCGCCGCCGGTGCTCAGGAGGTGCTCTTGGCCTCCGCCGGGCGCTGGGCGCTGATGTCCGAGCTGCGCGGCACACCGGAGCCGGGCCTGAGCGAGCTGCTGCCCCGCCTGTCGGAGACCGATCTCGTGATTATCGAGGGCTACAAGCGCGAAACGCATCCCAAGGTCGAGGCGCACCGCAAGGAGACGGGCCAGCCGCTCCTCGCGCTCACCGACCCCACGATCCGCATGGTTGCCACGAACGACCCCGAGACAGTGCGCCGGACATGGACCGCAGGTCCGGTCCTCGAGCTCGACGATACCGCCGGGATCGCCGACGCTGTCCTCGCGGGCGAGGTGGCGGCATGAGCGCGGCCCCGCCCCTGCGCAACGATTGCTTCGCCCTGCCACCGGGCGTCGATTGGGTGCCGATGGCAACCGCGCTGGAGCGGCTGCGTGACCGGCTGACCCCTGTCACCGCGAGTGAAACCGCGCCGCTCGACCAAGCCCTCGCCGGGCGCCTGCTCGCCGCAGACGTCACCGCTCTGCGCGCCAATCCGCCCGCCGACAACTCCGCCGTCGATGGCTATGCCTTCACCGGGCCCGCGCCCGAGGGCCTGGTGTCTTTTCCGCTCGTCGAGGGGCGCTCCGCCGCCGGTCAGCCGCTGGAAGAGGCCGTCCCGCCCGGCCATGCCGTGCGCATCCTCACCGGTGCGATCCTGCCGCCGGGGGTCGATACGGTCGTCTTGCAGGAAGACGTCGCGCTCGATGCGGGCCGCGTCGCCTTTCACGGCCCGTTGAAAGCAGGTGCGAACGCCCGCAAGGCAGGGGAAGATGTCGTGCCCGGGCAGGCCCTGCTGGCTGCCGGGCGCCGGATCACCCCCGCCGATCTCGCGTTGATGGCGTCTGCGGGGTTGGCCGAGGTGCCGGTGCGGGCGCAGCTCCGCGTCGGCGTCCTTTCGAACGGCGACGAGGTGATCGCGCCCGGCGCCATCCCGCCCGACCGCATGGGGCGCGGCAAGATCTATGACGCCAACCGCCCGATGCTGCTCGCCCAGCTCGCCGCATGGGGCTACGCGCCCGTCGATCTCGGCACCGCGCCGGACACGCGCGACGGCCTGCGCACCCGGCTGAACGAGGCCGCGGGTCAGGTCGACGCGATCCTCAGCTCCGGCGGCGTTTCCACCGGCGACGAGGACCACGTCTCCGCCCTCCTGCGCGGCGAAGGCCAGATCGACACCTGGCGCATCGCGATCAAGCCCGGCCGCCCCCTCGCGCTCGGGCTCTGGCAGGGCACGCCGCTGATCGGCTTGCCGGGCAACCCGGTCGCGGCTCTCGTCTGCACCCTCCTTTTCGCGCACCCGGCCCTGCGGCGCCTCGCGGGTGGCGACTGGCCGACACCGCAGGGGTTCACCGTCCCTGCAGCGTTCTCCAAGAAGAAGAAACCGGGCCGCGCCGAGTACCTGCGCGCCCGCATGACGGCCGACGGCACCGTCGAGGCCTTCGCCTCCGAAGGATCCGGCCGGATCAGCGGTCTGAGCTGGGCCGAAGGGCTGGTGGAGCTGGACGACGGCGCCCGCCAGATCCACCCCGGCGACCCGGTGCGTTTCCTGCCCTATGCCAGTTTCGACTGACCGCAGGACGCGCCCATGAACGAGATCCTGCTCGGCCTCTGGGAAGGCCTCCGCCTCATCGTCACGCTCGATCCCGACCTGATCGAGATCTCCTTGCGCTCGCTCCAGGTGACCCTGACAGCCGTGGTGATCTCGTCTGCCATCGGTCTGCCGCTTGGCGGCTGGCTTTCGATCAGCCGGTTTCGCCACCGCCGCGCCGTGATCGCGATCATGAACGCGCTGATGGGCCTGCCGCCTGTTGTCGTCGGCCTGATCGTGTATCTGCTGCTGTCCCGCGCGGGGCCGTTCGGGGTGCTCGGCCTGCTCTTCACGCCCACGGCCATGATCATCGCGCAGGTCATCATCCTGACGCCGCTCATCGCCTCGCTCGCGCACCAGGCCCTGCGCGAGCTCTGGGCCGATTACCACGACATGCTGATCTCGATGAACACGACGCGGGGCCAGCGCATCCGGACGCTTCTGTGGGACGCCCGTCGCGCGCTCCTTACGGCGATGCTCGCCGGCTTCGGCCGGGGCATCGGCGAGGTCGGCGCGATCATGATCGTCGGCGGTAATATCGACCACTCCACCCGTGTGCTCACCACCGCCATCGCGCTCGAAACCGGCAAGGGCAACTTCGCCCTCGCCCTTGGCCTCGGCTTCGTGCTGATCATCCTGGCGCTGCTGGTGAACTGGTTCGTCCACGTACTGTCGCGCACGGAGGTCTCCGGGCGATGGTAGAGCCCGCCCCCCTCTTTCCGCTCCGCCTTGAGAACGTGTCGATCACACGGCGCGGCAAGCGGCTGATCGGCCCGGTGGATTTCGAGCTCGGCGCCACCGGCTGTACCATCGTCATCGGCCCCAACGGCGCGGGCAAGACGACGCTCCTGCGCACCATGCACGGGCTCGAGCGGATCTCCGATGGCCGCGCCAAATGGCAGGCCCCCCTTGCCGAGGCGCGCCGCCGCCAGGCGTTCGTCTTCCAGCGCCCGGTGCTCCTGCGCCGCAGCGTGATCGACAACGTGGCCTACCCGCTGCGCATCCACGGTACCCGCCGCGCGGAGGCACTCAAGCAAGCCGCGATCTGGCTCGAACGGGTCGGCCTCGCCGACGCCGCCCAACGCCCCGCCGACGTGCTCTCGGGCGGCGAGCGGCAGAAGCTTGCGCTGGGCCGCGCCCTGATCCGCAAGCCCGACATCGTCTTTCTCGATGAGCCCTGCGCCAGCCTCGACGGGCGCTCGATCCGCGAGATCGAAGAGATCCTCCTGGCCGCGCGCGCCGAAGGCACCCGCCTCGTCATGTCGACCCACAACATGGGGCAGGCCGAACGCCTTGCCGATGATGTTCTCTTTGTTCACAATGGGATGATTGCCGAGGCAGCAGCGGCGTCCACGTTCTTTGCCGGGCCGGCCAACCCCGTCGCCCGCGCTTTCATCAAGGGAGAAATCGTCGAATGAAGCACCTGCTGTTTGCTGCCGCAGTCACCGTGATGACAGCCGGCGCGGCCACCGCCGACACCCTGCGCATGGCCGTCACGACGTCGTTTCACAACTCCGGCCTGTCGGATGTGCTCCTGCCCGCCATCGCGTCCGATCTCGGCCTCGAGGTCGAGCTGCTCGTCGTCGGCACCGGGCAGGCGATCCGCCTCGGCGAGGCAGGCGATGTCGATGCGATCCTGGTCCACTCCCGTACCGCCGAAGACGCCTTCCTCGAAGCCGGCTACGGCACGCACCGGACCGAAGTGATGTATAACGATTTCATCCTGATCGGCCCGTCGGACGACCCCGCCGCCATCTCCGGCGCCGCCACGGCGAATGACGCGCTCAATGCCATCGCCGGGGCCGAAGCGCTCTTCGTCAGCCGCGGCGACGACAGCGGCACCCACAAGAAAGAGCTCTCGCTCTGGTCCGCCGCGGGCCTCGATCCGGCAGCGCTCGACCCCGCTTGGTACAAGGCGGCGGGCTCGGGCATGGGTGCGACGCTCAACACCGCAAGCGGGCTCAACGCCTACGTCATGTCCGACCGCGCAAGCTGGCTCAACTTCGGCAACCCCGGCGATCTGGCGCTCCTCTTCGAAGGCGACCCGGTGCTCTTCAATCAATACGCCTACCTGCCCGTGAATCCGGCCCTGCACAGCCACGTCAAGGCCGGCCTCGCCGTCCAACTCGAGGATTGGCTCATCAGCGACCGCGCCCGGGATCTGATCGATGGCTACACCCTCAACGGCGAGCAACTCTTCACCTTCAACGCCGGCACCCGCTAGCCCCCGCACCAGCCCAAGGCGCCCTCTGCCTTACGCCGCGGCCTCCCCCTTCATCTTGGTCCAAATACCTTGGGGGGACGTCGCGCAAAGCGACGGGGGGGCAACGCCCCCCTCGTCCCTGCCAGCCAACACCACATCGCCGCAATCGCCAACGCGCCACCAACAATCGGCACCTCGGCTCGCGCGCGCGCGCGCCCTAGTCCTCGCTCACGTGCACGGCAAACTGCTCCAGGTCGGCAGCCTCGCCCTTGATCGCCCGGTATTGCTCACGCACGCCGGCGTCGGTGAGTTCCCGGCTGATCGCCAGAAGCGTGTTGGGATCGTGATCCTCGCAAAGCTCCACCATCTGCTGCAATTCCTCGGCGGCCACGCTGCGCGCCGCGTCCAGGGAGGGTGCGCCGTAGATCTCGACGAAGTGCTGTGCGAGCGCCGTTTCAAGCGCCAAAAGCTCCTCTTCCTCGATCTTGGTGACCGCGACGAACGTCACCCGGCCAAACGTCTCCAGCCCGAGCCAGCCGTTGGTGAAGGCCTGCCGCGCCTTGCCGGTCAGCTCCGCCTCCGTCCAGTCGGAGAACTCAAACCCCCCGGCGATCGACCATTCGCCGGTGCGTGCCGGGCTGAAGAAGACGTTCATGTCGCTTTCGTCGAGGTGAATGGCGCGGGCCAGTTTCATGTCTCGTCCTCCTGATCCAAGAGCGCCGTGAGAGGAACGATACCCGTCTCTGCCTCGTCGCGCAGCAATAGGCCGAAATCCTCGTCCACGCCCATATAGGTGCCGCTATGGGCGCGCGCGCCCAGCGTCATCTCAAGGGGCTCGCCGATCCCGTGGGCAATGCCCCGCCATTCGGCGTGCAGCGGCCGCGCGCCCTCGTCGAGCCAGCGGTTGACCCAGAGAAGCGTATGCCGCGCCCAGGCCTCCAGCAGCGTCACCGGGGCCACCTCGACACAGCCTTCCTCGGAGAGCCACGTGCGCCCGGGGTCGTCCCCCGGATTGATCCCGGCCTGCGGCTTCAGCGGCACTTCGAGCCCCACGACGATCCAGTCCGGCTCCTCCGCCGGATCGCGCGTCGAGGCGGCGATACGCAGACGCCCGCAGGAGGCGCCGTTGACCAGAATGCCGCCGGGCCATTCGAGGTGTACCCCGACCTCGGGGGGCGCCAACGCGCCCAGAGCGTTCTGAAAGCCGACGCCGCACACCACGAATGCCGCCACGGCGTGCTTGAGGGGCATCTCCGGCGCAAAGACGATGGCCGCGCGCAAACGCGCGTCGTCAATCGCATGGACAACCAGACCCGCGTCGCAGCCCAACGCCGCCTGGGCCTGCGCGGCTTCGAAGGGATCCTGCGCGCCGGGCGCGGGCATGCCCTGCAGGAGCGGCGGGAAGGTGGGCAGCTCTGCCAGGCTCATGCGTTGCCAGCCTCGATCATGGCGCGCGCCACCCTGCGGAAGGCCTGCGCCTGGGCAGAGTTCGGCTTCGATACGACGATCGGCGCGCCGCCGTCGCCCGCCAGACGGATCTCGATGTCCAGCGGGATCTCTGCCATCAGCGGCACGCCGAGCTTCTCGGCTTCCGCATGCACACCGCCATGGCCGAAGACGTGCTCCTCATGCCCGCACTCGGAGCAGATATGCGTCGACATGTTCTCGATCATCCCGAGGATCGGGGTGCCGAGCTTGCCGAACATGTCGATGCCCTTGCGCGCGTCGAGCAGCGCGATGTCCTGCGGCGTCGACACGATGACGGCGCCTGTCACGTCCGCCTTCTGCGCGAGCGTCATCTGCACGTCGCCGGTGCCGGGGGGCAGATCGACGAGCAGCACATCGAGCGCGCCCCACTGGACCTGCCCCAGCATCTGCTGCAGGGCGCCCATCAGCATCGGCCCGCGCCACACCACCGCCTCTTCGTCCCGCGTCAGCAGTCCGATGGACATCAGCGTCACGCCGTGGTTGCGCAAGGGCAGGATCGTCTTTCCATCGGGTGAGGCCGGCCGCCCCGACACGCCGAGCATCCGGGGCTGCGACGGCCCATAGACATCGGCATCCAGAAGGCCGACGCGGCGCCCCTCGGCGGCCAGAGCCGCTGCGAGATTTGCGGCCACCGTCGACTTGCCGACACCGCCCTTGCCGCTTGCAATCGCCACGATCCGGTCGATCCCGGGCACGGGTTGCGGCCCCTTCGGTTCGGCGGATTTCTGTGGCTTGAGATCAGGCGGCGCGGCAGGCGCGGAATGCGCCGTCAGCACGACAGACGCCGTCTCGACCCCCGCAAGGCCCTTCAGCTTTTCCTCCGCCTCATCGCGCACGGTCATCATTTTCTCGGCTATCGCCGGGTCGACCTCCAGGACGAAGCGCACGCTTGCGTTCGACACGTTCAGCGCCCGCACCATCCCCGCCGAGACGATGTCGTTGCCGTCCGGCAAGGCGACCTCTTTGAGCGCCTCGACAACCTCTTCCCGTGAAAGCGCCATTCAGTCCTGACCCTTGATGGTGCCGGTCACGACATGCTCCAGCCCCAGCTCGGGGATCGAGATCACGGCCTTCACGTCATAGCTCTTGCCCGCCGCGCTCTCGCCATCGCGCAGGGCTTCCTCGATGGCGGTCTGGGAGGTGACCCCGACCTGCTTGAGGAACTTCCGCATGCTCATGTTGAATTCGTCGTTCATCTCGTCTCTCCCCGTTTTTGTCTGGCCCGCAGCGGTGTTGCGCGGTCTTTGCCGCAGTTGACGCATGGCCCCGCCCGCGCCTAGCCTACCTCACCCGTCCGCGTGAATGAAAGGACAGGACGATGCGCCGCCAGTCTTCCCCCCGCCTGCGTTTTGCCCTGTATGGGCTCGTTATGTTGATCGCGATGCCAGCTTTGCCGGCCCTTGCGCAGGAGCGCACGATCACCCTCGCCGCGCCTGCCGAAATGGCTCAGAGCGGGTTTCTGAAGTTCATCCTGCCGCGCTTTTCGCTCAAGCACAGGGTGCGGGTGACGATCGTGCCGCCCGATGCCGCCGCCGACGTCGCCTTTGCCGCGGGCGGAAGCGAAGGACGCCCGGCCTTCGATGGCGATGGTGTGACCTACCGCCTTGTCGCGAGTGGCAGCGGGACGCCTGAGCACGTCGAGAAGTTCACCGACTGGCTGAAATCGGATGCCGGTCTGGCCGCAGTGGCGGGCTTCCAGGTCGACGGCGTGGCGCCCTACGGCCCGCCCAGCGGCATCCGCAACGTCGTCGCCAAGATCACCTACGACGGGGATGCGAACGACGGCGAAAAGCTGTCGCTCGGGCTCTGCGGGCGCTGCCATGTCGTGGGCGAGATCAACCGGCTCAGCGGCATCGGCTCCACCCCGTCCTTTGGCGTGTTGCGCACCATGGCGGATTGGGAGAACCGCTTCGTCGCCTTTTACGTGCTCAAGCCACACGGCGCCTTTACCCAGGTCATAGACGTAACCGAGCCGTTCCGCCCGGAAACACCCTCGCCCATCGCGCCTATCGAGATGACGCTCGACGATCTCGACAACATCGTCGCCTACGTCGCCCAGATGCCTCCGGCGGACCTTGGAGCACCGATCGAGCATCAGTGATCGCGACGGTTGCTCAGGTAATCGTCGGTCGTGCGCACGCGCGGGCGGTCGCCTGCGGCGAACGGGTTGTCGTTTGAATGGAACTGCGCGCGCACCCGGCAATCGTCGCACATCTGGATGATCTTGCCTTGCTCGCTGTCCATGAACATGGGGTTCACGCCGACGAGCTTCTCGGTGATCCGTTTGATCGTGGAGGCCGAGCCGAAGAGCTTGCCGCACTCGATGCAGGGGAACGGCTCCTCTTCGTTGAGCACGCGCTGCGAGAGCGCGGCGTCCGACAGGTCCATCTGCGGGACAAGCGTGATCGCGTCCTCCGGGCAGACGTTGACGCAGAGCCCGCATTGCAAGCACGCGTCTTCCTGAAAGCGCAGCTGCGGCATCTCGGGATTGTCGCCCAACGCGCCCGCCGGGCAGAGCGAAGCGCAGGCCAGGCACAACGTGCAGGTGTCCGTATTGACCTCGACGGTGCCGTAGGGCGCGCCCGCGGGCAACGTGATCGGCGCCTCGGCTTCGGGCATCAGCGCCTTCGTGGCGAGGCGTGCCACCTGCCGGCGTGAGCCCATCGCCAGCACGGGCTCGGCCACGGCGGCAGGCGCGTCGGCGCCATAAAGCGCATCGCACAGCGCGTCCGGCTCCGCCGGTTCGAGCAGCCGCAGTCGCGCCGCGTCGCCCGACAGCACTTGTGCCAGCGCGAACTCGCCGTCGAGCGCGTCCCGCTCGGTGCGCGGCGACACGAGGATGTCCACCCGCGCGGCGCCGGACGCCAGAGCCGCAAGCATCTCCGCGTGGCCGAAACCCGACACTTTCTCGATGTCGAGGGGGATCACGTCGGCGGGCAGGCCGCGCCCGTAGCGCGCAGCAAGCTCCACCATCTCTGCGCCGTGGGTCCTGTCGACGATCAGGAATTTCGGCTCGGTGCCCCCGGCCTCGGTGAAGGCGTTGACGACACGGGAGAAACGGCCAAAGAGCCACGTCGACGGCGGATCCTCCGCCCGGATGGCGTTCGAGGGGCAAAGCGCCGCGCAAGCGCCGCAGCCCGCGCAGATGTTGGGGTCGATCGCGACATGCTCGCCTGCCGAGGTGATCGCGCCGGTGGGGCAGATGTCGAGGCACTTCGAGCAGGCGGGCTTTTCGGCCCGCGAGTGCGCGCACAGCTCAGGCGCCAGCGTCACGTGGAAGGGTTTTTCGAACGTGCCCGTGAGCTGGCTTGCCTCCAGCACCGCGCGCGCCACCGCGTGCGGGTCGCCCGGATCGGCGCGCAGGTAGCCGTCGCGCTTCTCGGGCGCGGGAAAGAGCGGTGTACCGCCGCGCAGATCGAGGATCACGTCGCACTGGGTGCGCGCGCCATCCTGCGGGGCGCTGAAGCCCGGCACGCCGCGCCCGCCCGGCTCGGCCTCCCGCACGCCGTCGAGGCGCAGCTCAAACCGACCCAGCGATCCGGTCGCCCCCCGCAGCCGGCCCAGCACAATGTCAAAGGCCACGGCATGGGTCAGCGCTTCAGGCGCGGCCTCAAGCAATACCGTGACGGCGAGCATATCGCCGAGCTGCTGTGCCGCTCCGAGCGCGACCTCTTCGGCGCCCAGGATCAGGCATGTCCCTTCGGACGAGATCTCGAAGCTGCGCACGGCGGGCTGGGTCGTGAGAGCATCTGCCAGCAGCGCAGCCTGCTTGGGCCCGGCCCTGGCCGCCTCATCGGACCATCCGGCCCGGTCACGCAGATCGACGCAGGTGGGCGCCGGAACGCCAAGTTCCTCGGCCATTTCCTCAAACCGGCGCCATTCCTGACCGCAGGCGATAATGACGTCACCGCTCTCTCCCGCCGCTTCCAGTGCGGCGGCCGCGATGCCCGACTGCCCGGTGCACAACGCCGTGTGAACGTTGGACGGCGCCACATCCTCCAATGAAGACAAGCTCTTGGCATCCACATGTTGGCTGCCAAGGCAGTCACACAGAAGCAGCTTACGCGCCATTTTTTCCTCCCGGCTGGGTGCTTGCCTATGGGCCCGGCATCACCTTGCGGCCATACGCTACGCACGAAACGTCACGGGGGTAAAGCAGGCTCACGGGAGTTCTACCAAAAAAGGCATATTTCAATTGCGCTATTGGCAAGCCGGTTTTTTCATCGCAAAGTTGCCGTCATGCCCGCGTCATGTGCGGGCCAAAGAAGTCATGCGCAGCTGAAAGCCACGCAGGGAGGACATAGCCGAAGATGCGGCCACCTGATCTGACAGTCCCTGTCGGCATCGTCATCCGGCGCACGCCGGGTACGACGCGCTGGGTCAAGCACGCGTGGAAGGCCGTGGCGATCCTTCCCGGCGCCGCCCCGGCGGAATGGCAGGAGTTGCGCCGCGAGGGTGAGGCGGTGGAGTACCATGCCGCAACCGTTCCGCTCGAGTTCTGGCGCTCCGACACAGAGGCCTATTGCACGGCTCTATCGGCTCAGATCCCGACGGTCGGCGTGATCATGACGGATGCGGGCGACCGGCTGGAAATCCTGCTCGCGACCGCGTCGCCGTACGAGTCGCAGGATTACCTCGATAGTGGAGAAGAGATCGTGGAGCTGGTGCCGATGCCGCCCACGCTTGTTGCGCTGATCCGGGATTTCATTGCCGAACACCACCACGAAGAGCCCTTCATCAAGCGCCGACGGGACAAGAAGCGCGTGGATCTGCACGAAGACGGAATCGGCGATGCCCGCATCCGCCAGACCGCCGATGTGTACCGATCCCCCAGCAGCCGCCGGAGCATCCATTGAGCCGGCCCGAGGCGCAGAACGGGGGGGATTTCTGGTCCCGCCGCCGCGCCGCGGTTGCCGCCGAAGAGCATGCCGACAGTCGTGCCGAGCAGCAGGCGCAGGAGGCCGAGGCCCGCGCAGCCCTCGACGACAAGAGCGATGAAGAGATCCTCTCCGAGCTTGGTCTGAAGGACCCGGAGACGCTGGAGCAGGGCGATGACTTCTCCGCCTTCCTGAAATCCGAAGTCCCCGACCGCCTGCGCCGGCGCGCGCTGCGCCGCTTGTGGCGCTCGAACCCGGTGCTCGCGAACCTCGATTCACTGGTCGACTACGGCGAGGATTACACGGACGCCGCGACCGTGGTCGAGAACATGCAGACGGCCTATCGCGTCGGCAAAGGCATGCTGGCGCATATCGAAAAGCAGCTCGAGGCCGAGGCCGCCAAGAACGCGCCCACGCCCGAGGAGAGCCCGGACGAGGCTGCTCCGGAAGATGCGGATCTTGCGCAGGGCGAGCCAGCGGCAGACGAAGGCGTCGCACCGGTCGTGTCAGCGTCAGAGCCGGAGGTCGTGATTGCTGCGGCGCAGCAAGATGGCGACCCGGTTTCCCAAGAAAAACAGTCGGAAAGGGGCGCATTGACGCAAGAGGTTGCTTTGCCCTCGCCGCGCCGAATGCGCTTCGACTACGGTGCGCGTAAGGAGAGCCAATGACAGCCACAGCGTCTGCTGAAGCCATCGCGGAAGAAGACCGTCTTCGGGCGGATCTTTACGATTTCCTTGGTGCGCTCCTTTCTCGTCCGCCCTCGAAAGAGGTTCTGGAGCGCTGCACGGCGCTTTCCGGCGATTCCACGGAGCTTGGTGAGGCGTGCAACGGGATCGCACGCGTCGCGGCGGCTCTGCGCCCGAAGGCGATCGAAAGCGAATACAACCGTCTTTTCATCGGTCTCGGACGGGGCGAGTTGCTGCCCTATGCCAGCTACTACATGACCGGGTTCCTCAACGAAAAACCCCTCGCGGCCCTGCGGCAGGACATGTCGAACGCGCGCATCGAGCGCTCGCCAAACGTGTTCGAGCCGGAGGACAACATCGCCAGCTTGATGGAGATCATGGCCGGGATGATCACGGGCCGGTTTGGTGCACCCATGCCGCTGCCCAGGCAGCGGGAGTTTTTCGCCCGTCATATCGGCCCCTGGGCCGGTCACTTCTTTTCAGACCTCGAAGCCGCCGAGAATTCCGTCTTTTACGCACCGATCGGTGCGGTTGGGCGGATCTTCATGGCGATCGAGGCGGAGGCGTTCCGCATGGAGGAGGGTGGAACGCCAAGCCGCGCCTGAGAGGCGCGGCTCCATCAACGGCGGCACCAAGCCCGCCCCAAAACCGGCCCGAAGGCCATAGAGGAGGATAGAACATGACCCGCACCCCCAAGGAGGACACGGCGACGCGCCGGGACTTCCTGAAGGTCGCCGCCGCCGCAGCGCCCGCTGCCGCCGCCGCAACCGTCATGGGGTCGTCGGCAGCCGAGGCGAGCGCGCCCGTGCCCGAAGACCGCATGCAGGACACCGCGCATACCCGCGCCTACTTCGACAGCGCCCGGTTCTAAGCCCCGGACCCTGACATTTCGCCGGTCGGCCATGGTTGCGTGACGCCCAAGTGCCGGCCCGAGATTGAAGCCACCAAGCCGGGCCTTCTGACGAAGCCCCTGCAAGGGAGTGACACCATGCTCAGGAAAAAGACCAACGGGGTTGCGCGACGCCCCCAGCGGACAAGTATCCACGCTCAACCGGCCGGATCGACCATCGATCGCCGGTCCTTTCTGAAGAATTCCGGTCTCGCCATTGGCGGACTTGCAGCGATCGGCGCCACCGGCGGTACCGTGACGCAAGCCCAGGCCGCCGGTGCCGTGCAAGGCGCCGTTGATCTGGTGAAGACCGTCTGCACCCACTGCTCGGTCGGTTGTACCGTCGTGGCCGAGGTGCAAAACGGCGTCTGGACGGGGCAGGAGCCCGGCTGGGACAGCCCGTTCAACCTCGGCGCGCATTGCGCCAAGGGTGCGGCCGTCCGCGAGCACGCCCACGGCGAGCGCCGCCTGAAGTACCCCATGAAGAAAGAGAACGGCGAATGGGTCCGGATCTCGTGGGAGCAGGCGATCAACGAGATCGGCGACGGGATGATGAAGATCCGCGAAGAAAGCGGACCTGACAGCGTCTACTGGCTCGGCTCGGCCAAGCACAACAACGAGCAGGCGTACCTGTTCCGCAAGTTCGCCGCCTACTGGGGCACGAACAACGTGGACCACCAGGCACGGATCTGCCACTCCACCACCGTTGCGGGTGTTGCGAACACATGGGGCTACGGCGCCATGACCAACTCCTACAACGACATCCACAACTCGAAGGCGATCTTCATCATCGGCGGCAACCCCGCCGAGGCGCACCCGGTTTCGCTCCTGCACGTCCTGCGGGCCAAGGAGCAGAACAACGCGCCCGTGATCGTCTGCGATCCGCGCTTCACGCGCACCGCGGCCCATGCCGACGAGTTCGTGCGCTTCCGTCCGGGCTCGGACGTCGCCCTCGTCTGGGGCATCCTGTGGCACATCTTCGAGAACGGCTGGGAGGACAAAGAGTTCATCCGCACCCGCGTCTGGGGGATGGACCAGATCAAGGACGAGGTTGCCAAGTGGAACCCCGCCGAGGTCGAGCGCGTCACCGGCGCACCCGAGAGCCAGCTGCGCCGCGTTGCACGGACCCTCGCGAACAACCGTCCCGGCACCGTGATCTGGTGCATGGGTGGTACGCAGCACACCAACGGCAACAACAACACCCGCGCCTACTGCGTGCTCCAGCTTGCGCTGGGCAACATGGGCACGTCGGGCGGCGGCACGAACATCTTCCGCGGCCACGACAACGTGCAGGGTGCCACCGACCTCGGCGTTCTCTCGCACACGCTGCCGGGCTACTATGGCCTGAGCGCGGGTGCATGGGGCCACTGGGGCCGCGTCTGGGGTGAGGACAGCGAGTGGCTCGCAAGCCAGTTCGACACCACCACCGGGGCCGACGGCAAGGAAAAGTCGCTTCAGAACCTCACCGGGATCCCGGTGTCGCGCTGGATCGACGGTGTGCTCGAAGATCCGGAGAATACGGACCAGAACGACAAGGTCCGCGCGATGGTGCTCTGGGGCCATGCCCCGAACTCCCAGACGCGGATGGTCGAGATGAAGACGGCGATGGAAGCCCTCGACATGCTCGTCGTGGTCGATCCGTTCCCGACCGTGTCTGCCGTGCTGCATGACCGCACGGACGGCGTGTACCTGCTGCCCGCAGCCACGCAGTTCGAGACCTATGGCTCGGTCACGGCGTCCAACCGGTCGATCCAGTGGCGCGACAAGGTCATCGACCCGCTCTTCGAGTCGAAGACCGACCACGAGATCATCGGTCTCTTCGCGAACAAGTTTGGCTTCGCCGACCGGTTCTTCCGCAACATCGAGATGGACGACGAGAACACGCCGAACATCGAGAGCGTCACGCGCGAGTTCAACTCCGGCATGTGGACGGTGGGCTACACCGGCCAGTCGCCGGAGCGGATCAAGACGCACATGGCCAACCAGCACACCTTCGACCGCACGACTCTGCGGGCGCTCGGTGGCCCGGCCGATGGCGACTACTACGGGATGCCCTGGCCGTGCTGGGGAACCCCGGAGATGAACCACCCCGGCACGCCGAACCTCTACGACATGTCCAAGCCCGTCTCCGAGGGCGGCCTGACCTTCCGTGCGCGCTTCGGCGTCGAGCGGGACGGGGACAACCTGCTCGCAGAGGGCGTCTACTCGGCCAATTCCGAGATCCAGGACGGCTACCCCGAGTTCACCATGCAGATGCTGATGGACCTCGGCTGGGACGGCGACCTGACGGACGAGGAGCGTGCTTCCATCGACGCGGTTGCAGGCCCCAATACCAACTGGAAGACCGACCTGTCGGGCGGCATCCAGCGGGTGGCCATCAAGCACGAGTGTGCGCCCTTCGGTAACGCCAAGGCCCGCGCGGTCGTCTGGACGTTCCCGGATCCGGTGCCGGTGCACCGCGAGCCGCTCTACACCAACCGCCGCGATCTCGTGGAGGACTACCCGACCTACGAGGACCGGAAGTTCTATCGCCTGCCGACGATGTACGCATCGATCCAGAAGCAGGACTTCTCGAAGGACTATCCGATCATCCTCACCTCCGGCCGTCTCGTGGAATACGAGGGCGGCGGCGACGAAACCCGGTCCAACCCGTGGCTCGCAGAGCTGCAGCAGGACATGTTCGTCGAGGTCAACCCGCGCGACGCCAACAATATCGGCATCCGCGACGGCGCGCAGGTCTGGGTTGAAGGCCCGGAAGGCGGCAAGGTCAAGGTTATGGCCATGGTCACCGAGCGCGTCGGCGAAGGCGTCGCCTTCATGCCGTTCCACTTCGGCGGACACTTCCAGGGCGAGGATCAGCGGTCGAAGTACCCCGCTGGTGCAGACCCCTACGTGCTCGGCGAATCCACCAACACAGCTCAGACGTACGGTTACGACTCGGTCACCCAAATGCAGGAGACCAAGGCGACACTGTGCAAGATCTGGGCCGCTTAAGGGAGGACGAGAAACATGGCACGAGCGAAGTTTCTCTGCGACGCCGAGCGCTGTATCGAGTGCAACGCGTGCGTGACAGCCTGTAAGAACGAGCACGAGGTGCCTTGGGGCATCAACCGCCGTCGGGTTGTGACGATCAATGACGGTTCGCCCGGCGAACGGTCGATCTCGGTGGCTTGCATGCACTGCTCGGACGCGCCCTGTATGGCCGTCTGCCCGGTGGATTGCTTCTACCAGAACGAGGAAGGCGTGGTCCTGCACTCCAAGGATCTCTGCATCGGCTGCGGCTATTGCTTCTACGCGTGCCCCTTCGGCGCGCCGCAATTCCCGCAGGCCGGCAACTTCGGGTCCCGCGGCAAGATGGACAAGTGTACCTTCTGCGCCGGCGGCCCGGAGGAGACGCATTCCACGGCCGAGTTCGCCAAGTACGGGCGCAACCGGATCGCAGAAGGGAAGCTCCCGATCTGCGCGGAGATGTGCTCCACCAAGGCGCTTCTGGCAGGTGACGGCGACGTGGTCGCCAACATCTACCGCGAGCGCGTGGTGGCCCGTGGCTTCGGCTCCGGCGCATGGGGCTGGGGATCGGCCTACGGCCAGCGCGACGGCTGAGCCTGATCACACCTGAGAATCGGGGGTGCCTTTGCAAAAGGGCGCCCCTCTTTTCGTCGTAAGGGCGCGGCTCTTGACGCGCGCGCTTTCTTGCGAAGGATTTGAGGCTAGTTCACCTTACGGAGCGCGGGGAACACGCGCCTGAACAGCAGAACACCAAACGGGAGGAATGAATGTCGGACAGCACGTTGGAGAGCACCGGGAAAGGAAGCGGCTTCGGCTTCTTCATGCTCATGCTGATCGCTCTTTTGGGCCTGACGGCGGTTCTGGCGCCCCGCGCTCCGGCGCCCGGCCCAGACATGGAAGCAATCGCCGCCGCGCGTGAAGCCAATGGCGGGGCCATGACCCGGGAAGAGATCATGGCACGTCAGGAAGGCATGTCCATCGACACCGACTTCCGCCGCGACTTCGGCGATGCCGAGGGTGGGGCGGCGATGAACGCCCAACTCGGTACGCTCGGTGGCACATCGGACGCCGAAATGTTCCGCGCTCTGCGTTTCAACGAGGCCGACATCACCGTGTCCTCCCGCGCGCCCGCCGCCGAAGTCCTGATCCAGGATACCGGCATGGCGTGGCTCCAGTTCCGCGAAGGGCCGCTCGCCGCCTGGGGCGGTGGCGCGATGCTGGGCATGATCGGGCTTCTGGTGCTGTTCTACCTCTTCCGCGGCAAGATCATGATCGACGGGGAAAAGACGGGTCAGACGATCCTGCGCTTTGCCGGCATCGAGCGCTTTGCGCATTGGTTGCTTGCCACGTCCTTCATCCTGCTCGGGATTACCGGCCTGATCTCGTTCTTCGGGCGATCACTCGTGATCCCGCTGATAGGGCACGAGGCGTTCGCGCCGCTCGCCGTCTTCAGCAAATTCATCCACAACTACGTCGCGTGGCCGTTCATGCTGGCGGTGATCATGGTTTTCGTTCTTTGGGTCTGGCACAACATTCCCAACACAACCGACATCAAATGGGCCGCACAGGGCGGCGGGATCTTCAAGAAGGGCGTCCACCCGCCCGCCAAGAAGTTCAACGCCGGGCAAAAGGTCATTTTCTGGTCGGTCGTCGTGCTGGGTGTGTCGATCTCACTCTCCGGCCTGTCGCTGCTCTTCCCGTTCGAGATGCCGATGTTCGCCAAGACCTTCGTGGTGCTGAACCAGACCGGGCTGCCGCAGCTTCTGGGCTTCGGTGTCTTGCCCGAGGTGATGCCACCGCACCAGGAGATGCAGCTGGCGCAGGCCTGGCATGCCATCGTCGCGTTCGTCTTCATGGTGATCGTGATCGCCCATATCTACATCGGCTCCGTTGGCATGGAGGGCGCGTTCGACGCGATGGGCTCCGGCCACGTCGAGGCGCAGTGGGCAAAGGAGCACCACTCGATCTGGTACGAAGAGCACCTCGACCTGCTCGACGAACCCGCCAGCAAGGGCGGGCGCACACCTGCCGAGTAAGGCGATGCGCGTCCGGCCACTGCGGGCCAGCCTCACCGCGCTGGCTTTCCTCTCCTTCGGCCTCGGCACTGCCGGGGCCGGCGAGTTCTTTACGCTGAAGGGTCACGGCGGGCCGATCAAGAGCATCGACGTCACCGGCTCAGGCGCCGTCGCCACCGCCAGCTTCGACAATTCCGTGGGTCTGTGGGAAGACGGCGCCGCTCGCTGGTTGGAAGGGCACCGCGCCGCCGTGAACGTGGTGCTCGATCTGCCGGACGGGCGGCTCCTCTCCGGCTCGGACGACTTCGATCTGCGGCTTTGGGATGTCGCCTCGGGCACCAGCACCGCCCTCGCGGGCCATCAGGGCAAGGTGTTGGCGCTGGCGCTCTCGCCGGACGGGCGCACTGCCGCCTCCGCGAGTTGGGACGGCTTCGTCGGCCTGTGGGATCTTGCACAGCCCGGAGCGGAGCCGCGTCTCTTGCGCGGCCACGGCTCAGGCGTGAACGATGTGGTCTTCTCGGATGACGGCACGCTGCTCTATTCCGGCTCGTCCGACGGCACTGTCCGCGCGTGGGACGTCGCGACCGGCGCGCCAAAGCAGCTGCTCCTCGAGAACGGCTTCGGCGTCAACAAGATCGTTCTGAACGAGGCCGGGGGCTGGCTCGCCTACGGCGCGGTCGATGGCGTCACCCGCGTTGTCGACCTCGAGACAGGCACCCAGATCGCTGACCTCACGCTCGAACGCCGCCCCATCCTCGCGATGGCCGCCAGCCCCGATGGCACCCTCCTCGCGATCGGCGACGGCGAGGGCTTCATCTCCGTCATCGACACCACCGAATGGCGCTACGCCGCTGATTTCCGCGCGACGCTGCGCGGCCCGGTCTGGGCGCTGCACTTCTCGTCCGACGGGGAAAACATCCACGCAGGAGGCCTCGACACCGCCATGTATTCCTGGCCCCTCGACGGGCTGAGGGACGGCACACAGATGGTCGGCGAGACGCCGCGGTTCCTCGTGCCGGCGGAAGAGGTCGGCAACGGCGAGCGGCAGTACAACCGGAAATGCTCGATCTGCCACGCCCTTGGGCCGGACGGTGAGCGCCGCGCCGGGCCGACGCTGCACGGTATCATTGGGCGCGCCGCGGGCGCCATCGTGGACTATCCGTATTCCGAAACACTTTCGACGTCCGACATCGTCTGGAGCGATACCTCCATCGATGCTCTTTTCGATATCGGCCCGGACGACTACATAACGGGCTCGAAGATGCCGCAGCAGATCATCGTAGATCCGCAAGACCGCCAAGATCTCATCGCGTTCCTGAGACGCGCAACAAACGACATCGAGGAGTGATATGAGAGCCTTTGTCATCGCCGTCGTCGCCCTTGTCGCCCTGTCCTTCGCGGCCTTTTACGGCTTGGGAGAGGTCGGCTTTACCACTGAAGCGCAAACCAGCAGCCCCGGCGTTCGGCTCGACTGAGGCGCGGGCCGTGCTGGGCTACATCACGACCGAAGGGCGCGGCGCGAGCGATGTGCTGCTTTTCGGCGTCGCCCGGCGCTTGCGCGATCAGGGGGTCGTCGTGGCGGGCGCGGTTCAGGAGAACGTCGAGCGCGACCCGGCCCGCAAGTGCGACATGGAATTGCACGTGCTCACGAACACGTCTGTCGTGCGCATCAGCCAGGACTTGGGACGCCACGCGACCGGCTGCCGCCTCGATGCAAGCGGCCTGGAACAGGCCGTTGGTCTGGTGGAGGCCAGCCTCGCGAACGGCCCGGACATCCTGATCATCAACAAGTTCGGCAAACAGGAAGTGGACGGCCACGGGTTCCGCCCGCTGATCGGCCGGGCCATCGCGGAGGGGATCCCTGTTCTGACGGCCGTCAACCAGGGCAACTTGCCGGGTTTTCTGGGGTTTGCCGGTGGCATGGGCGAGAGCCTGACGCCCGAGGAGGCCGCGATCCTGACCTGGTGCGAGACCCAGGTGGGCTAGAGGGCTTTGCGCTCTTTTCCGGGGTGACAGCGCACTGATCGCCAACGCGGCGCACCGAGATTGCGGCTTGCGCTTCGGGCCGGCGGATCACCTTGCACCTTGCACCTTGCACCTTGCGCCTTGAGCTCTGTGCTCTGTGCTCTGTGCTCTGCTGAACCAGGCACCCTGCACTCTATGGACCGCACCTCGTACAACGCATGCATGACAGGGCAGGGCGCCCGCAGCGGACGGCCCTGCTTACGCGACGGCCGTGGGGTGTTTCTGCAGATCTGTCAGCACGCCGGGCAAGGCGCTCAGGGGCAGGGGCTTGGCAAAGCGGAACCCCTGCAGCGTATCCACGCCAAGATCTGCCAGCATCACGGCGTGGTCTTCTGTTTCCACCCCCTCTGCGGTGATCCGGATCCCCAGGCTCCGCCCGATCTCGACCAGAGAGCGCACCGTCGTGACGGCGTGCGGATCTTCGGTGAGGGGCGCGACGAGGCGCTGATCGAGCTTCATAACGTCGGGCCGAAGGTGCATAAGGCCGACGATTGACGCGTGACCCGAGCCAAAATCGTCGATCTCGATCTCGAAGCCGAGGTCACGAAGCATGTCGATCTGGAACGCGAAGACATGGGATTGCTCCTCGATCAGGACGCTCTCCAGCACCTCGAACGCGATCTTCGTGCGCCCGAGATCGAATTGCTTATGGATCGTGTGCAGCAGCGGGTTCTCGAGCTGCTTGGCGCCCACGTTGAAGGACACCTTCGGAACATTGTGGCCCTCTGCGTTGAGCGTCTGGATGGTCTCCAGTCCACGGCGATAGACGATCTCGTCGATCTCGGGCACGAGTGACAGCTGCTCGGCCAACGGCAGAAACGCACTGGGCGGCAAGACCCCCTGCTCGGGATGGTTCCAGCGGACAAGCGCCTCGAGTCCGGCGAACACACGGCTCTGCGCGTCAACCTGCAGCTGGAAATAGGGCTCGAACTCGCGCCGTTCGATCGCCCGCTCGATCTCGATCGCGGAGCGCCGTTTGTTGATCACGTCGGCATGAACTTCGGGCGTATAGAGCGTTGTCGTGTTGCGCCCGCGCGCCTTCGAGGCGTAGAGCGCCGCGTCAGCGCCCAGCAGAAGCTGATCGTTCCCCACAAGTCCGTCGAGGGCCGAGGCCACGCCAAAGCTCGCGCCGACCCGACAGGTCTTGCCGTCGAACACGATGTCCTTCCGGATCTCGAGGCGGTAGCGCTCGCAAAGCGCGTCCGCCGTCTCCGTCGTGGTGCCCTTTTCCAGCAAGACAACGAATTCGTCGCCGCCGACCCGTGCCACGAGATCCCCCTGCCGGCTATGGCTCAGCAGGGCTTCGCTCACGACCTTGAGCACGTGATCCCCTGCTGCATGGCCATGCGTGTCATTGACGTTCTTGAAGAAATCGAGGTCCGCCCGAATGATCGTGCGCGGCGTGGATCGCTCGGACACCTCGTTGGACAACACGTGGTCGAGGTAGCGGCGATTGGGCAGGCCCGTCAGCGGGTCGTGGGTCGCCCGGTACTCCGTTTCACGCTGCGCGCTCGCGAGGGCTTCCTGAACCGCGCGCCGCTCGGTGATGTCCGACGAGATGGCCGCGAAACGGGCGACTGTCCCGTCCTCTCCGCTGATCGGCGAGATCGAGATCGCGATCCAGTAGGACTCACCGGATTTGCGTTTGTTGAGGATCTCCGCACGGACGGGCATGCCGTTGCGCAAGCCCTCCCGGATGCGCTTGACGGTGGCCGTGTCCGTGGCGGGCGTCTGCAGGAACGCGCCCGGCGAGCGTCCACGGACCTCGTCCTGCGTGTAGCCCGTGAGCTCCGTGAAGGCGTGGTTGACCCAGAGGATCTTGCCCTGCCGATCGGTAACGGTCACGGCATCGCGGGAAAGCTCCGCAACGGCTGCAAGCTCGCGCAGCTCATCGCTCTGTCGGCGCAGCTGGTCCTTCTGTTCGGTCAGTTGCACGCGGGACCGGGCGAGGGCCTGCGTTGGCGCCACAAGGTGTTTTGCGCCGAAGTAGCTCATTGTCAGGAACGGGACGAGCAGAACGAAGGACAGACCAAGCGCAATCCGGCTGACGAGGGTCGCCGTGTGTGAGCCATCGGCGGCGAATGTCGTCGCGCCCTCCCCAAGGCGCACCAGAAGCGGCACCCCCGGCACCTGCGCGGTGATGGCGCCGGAGGTCTCTGGCACCAGCGCACGCTGGAAAGGGGTGATCAGAGCCGAGCCCCCCGGCAGCGCCGAATGCGTGGCCAGCCGCTTTTCCATCACGATCGCGCCTTCGACTACGCCGCTGACAAGGATCGGCACGCCAACAAGGATGTGCGTCCGCTCTGCCTCCCTGTCCTGACGAAGCTGCAACCGGCCTGCGCGCGAGGCCCTGTTGGCGACCTGACCGAATTCCGAGAACCGCTCGCCGAATTCCACATCGAAAAACAGGGTCCGCTGGAGATCTGGCGTCTGTGAGGCGTAGAGCGTTCTGCCTTCGTAATCGAGCACCTTCACCCGCAGTGTGTCGGGTGTGGTGAAGGTATGGATCCGGTCGCTGACCACGCTGACGCTGTCCGTCTGCCCGGTGACAAGGTCGACAATCGCGGGGATGCGGGTGAGATATTCCGCGCGGTCGTAGACTTCGTCTAGCATGAACGCTGCCGCGCTGGCCTGCTGGCGGGCGACGTCCTGCAGATGCTCGGTCTGGGCGGCGCGCAGGAACGGGACGGACAAGGTCCAGACGACGGCAGCACAGGAAACGAGCGCCGTTATGTAGCCCACGGCGGTCAGGATGAAGAAGCGGTGTCCGAGGTAGACGGCACTCACGGTTGGGCAACCCAACTGTCGATCCGTAGCCTGCCGTCCGTGCGCATCCGGGCTAGGCAGAGGTCATTCCGGTTGAGGGCTTCGTGTCCATCCGGGGAGACATCGCCGACCGGTCCGAAGGGCGCGTCATAGCGCTTCAGCAAACCGTCGACAGGTGTTTCCAGCCGTTCGAGCGCGTCGCGCAGCGCCGCTCCGCGGGCTGCGCGCCCCTTTGTCCAGCGTGGGTCCGCCTGCGCCTGCGCCGTCGCGGCGCGCAGCAGGAGCGCAAGATCGTAGGCGTGGACAAAGGCAATCCGCGACGTCACGTCACCGGTGGTCAGCAGGCGATGCGCGACCGGGTGGCGCCCTGTCGGCTCCTCGGAGGGGACAGGCGGCGCGAGGTGAAAGACGCAAGTCGCGAGCACGGACAGATCCACGCGCGACCATCCAGCGGGAGACACACGCTCGGCGAATCCTCCGCCCAGAATGCCCCAATGGCTGAGCACGTTCGGGGGTGACTCCCATTCCGCCAGGGCATTCAACGCCAACGCGCCGACCTGGGATGAAAGCACAAGGACCACGCAATCCGGGCGCCGTGCGGCGACTTCGGCAATGACGCTGCCGATGCTCTCGACGCTTGTGTCATCCCGAAGCATCGCCCGGTGCCGCACCTCGACTCCAAGATCGGGGAGGGCGGTGCCGAGCGCGCGGGTATTTTCCTGCCCCCACCCGTTGTCGAGCGCGAGGGTTGCCACGCTGGTGCACCCATGCGCGGCGGCACGCGAGGCGAGGTAGCCGGCGGCCTTCCTGTCATCGACCGAGAGCCGGAAGATGTGGTTCTCCTCCCCCTCGGCGAGGCGTGTCAGGGCAGCCCCCGCGGACCACGGCAGCATCAGGACGAGATTGCTCTCGTTGAACTGTGTCCCGTGGCGCAGGTAATGCGGTGTGTGCATCCCCCCGACCACCGCGAGTGTCGCAGGATCGGACAGCGCCTCGGAGATCATGCTGGCCGTGCGGCGCAGGTTATTCTGGTGGTCGCGCACGATGACGGAGATATCGGGGCCGCCAAATCGCGCAGCACCCGCCTCCAGCCCCGCTTCCAGCCCCAGCAAAAGGCTGCCACCGATCTCATGGGTATGGGTCTGGTCGGCGTTCAGGTAGATGTGGAGACGGTCCGGCACGCCTTCCGCCGCCATCGGAGAGACCATTGCCAACGCAGCGGCGAGCCCGGCGGCCGTGCCGATGAACAGGCGGCGCGCGCGCGCCCGAATGCATGCCCCTCGTGATCTGCGGACTTCTGATGACACGGGTGATCTGGCTCCTGACTCCCTCACCGAAAGGAACGCCCTCACTCGCAAATTTGTCGTCACCCGTAATCCGAATTCTGTTCGCAAGTTTCCGAGATTTCGACGCGCGATTGAGTCGAATGAGTGGCGTGTTGGTCCCGATGACTTCGGGCGCAGCCTGGGGGATCGGCGGTGGTAGGACGAGGCAAATCAGCCTGAGAGGGTGGCCGCACCAGTGCGGGCACGGGCCCATGCCACACTCCGCGGTCCTACCCGGACGTGCGCCGCTTTGGTGTTCAGCCGCATCGCAGCTACGCGGACGGGGCAGCGACGGGCGTGGGCACTCGGATCAGAGCGCGCGGGAGGTCCTCAGACAGACGGCCCTGCAATGTCGCGGGACGGATATCAGCCGGGTGCGTTCAGGGCACGGTCTTCAGGGAGGCAACGAGGTGGTGGAACTTTTCTCCCTGCACCGCCACATGGCCGCGAATCGCGTCCGCGGCTGCCGCTCCGTCGCCCGCTTCCAATGCCGCGACGATGGCCTCATGCTCGCTCATGGACTGGCGCAACCGGCCGCGCAGGCGCAGCTGCATCCGGCGGAAGGGCTGCAGGCGCCTGTGAAGCCGCAGGCATTCCTGTTCGAGAAACCCGTTGCCGGATTGTCGATAGAGGATCGCGTGAAATCGTTCGTTCTCATCGTAGTAGCCGTCCGCGTCCTGGGCCTCGACCGCGGCATTGCAGCGCCGGTTGGTGGCACGCAGATCCTCAAGCGCGGCATCGGTGATACGGCTGGCGGCGAAACGGGCGCACGTCGCCTCCAGCTCCGCCATCACTTCGAACATTTCCAACAGCTCGACCGGCCCCGGCTGGCGCACGAACACCCCGCGCCGTGGCAGTTGCTCGACCATGCCGGAGATCGCAAGCTTCTGAAAAGCCTCACGAATCGGTGTGCGAGACACCTCGAAACGATCCGCTAGCTGGACTTCGTCAAGACGCTCTCCGTTGGCGAACGTCCCGTCGAAGATCATCTGTTCGAGGGTTTGGGCAATCTTGTCTGCGCGGCGGACATCCATGGCAAAGGGATACCACGCCCAGTGGTTGCACGCAATATGACACGGCTTGTATACAAGAGACTTGCTATCGCGCACAAGGGGTGCGACAAAGTGCACAACCTTGATAACGAATCGAGGGAACCCTTTGGGAGGAAACCAATGAAGAACACCCTGACGGCAACCGCGGCTGCGCTTGCCCTTCTCACCGGCGCGGCCTCGGCACAGGAACTGAGGCTGTCTCACCAATGGTCAACCCAGGATATCCGCCACCAGGTCGCGCAGATCGTGGCCGATGGCGTTGCCGAAGCCGATGTCGGCCTCGAGATCACGATCTTCCCCTCGCGCTCGCTCTTCGCGCCGCGCGAGCAGTATAACCCCCTCAGCCGTGGCCAGCTCGACATGACGGTCCTGCCGCTGAGCTATGCCGGCGGTCAGCGCCCGGCCTACAACCTCACCCTGATGCCAGGCCTCGTGCGCAACCACGACCACGCCGCGCGCCTCGTCGACAGCCCGTTCATGGACAAGCTCGAAGAGATCATGGCCGAGGATGACGTTAAGGTGCTCGTCCACGGATACCTTGCCGGAGGCTTCGCCGGTGTCGATGGATGCGTGACCTCGCCCGATGACATCGATGGCAAGCAAACCCGCGCTGCGGGCCGCGCGTTCGAGCAGATGCTGGCCGGTGCGGGCGCCTCGATCACCTCGATGGCCTCGTCGGAGATCTACAACGCGATGCAGACGGGCGTTCTCGACGCCGCCAACACGTCCTCATCGTCGTTCGTATCGTTCCGCATCTACGAGCAGGTGAGCTGCTACACCCCTGCCGCCGACACGGCGCTGTGGTTCATGTACCAGCCGCTCCTGATGAACCTCTCCACGTTCAACGACCTCTCCGCCGAACAGCAGGAAGCCCTGATGGCCGCGGCGGTCGAGGCTGAAGCCTTCTACCTCGAGCAAGCCAAGGCCGAAGACGCGGCCTCCGTCGAGGTGTTCAGCGAGGCCGGGGTCGAGATCGCGGAGATGACGGCGGAAGACTTCGCCGCCTGGCAGTCGATTGCCGCAGAGACCTCCTTCAAGGAGTTCGTTGCGGGCTACCCCGAAGGCCAGGAGCTTCTGGATATGGCGCTCGCCGTCGAGTGAGCGCCCCCGCGCCCGGGCGTCAGCCCGGGCGCCCCCGAACCGCCGACACTATCCCCCACAGACGACGCAGGAGGCCGCGATGGCTGGCCAAAGTTCGGGCAAGATCGCCCGCACGGGTGATAACCCGTTTCTCAAGGGCGTGGCGTTCCTGTCGCTCCTCTCGGGCTGGACGTCCGCAGCGCTGATCGTCGTTTCGGTGATCGTCACGTGCCAGATGATCTTTGTCCGCTTCGTGCTCAATCAGTCGACGATCTGGCAGACGGAGGCCGTCGTCTACATGATGATCGCCGCCACCATGCTCGGGCTGCCTTACGTGCAGTACCTGCGCGGCCACGTGAACGTCGATCTCATCCCCCTCGCGCTGCCCAGGGGGCTGCGCAAGGCGCTCTTTTTCGTCACCATGTCGACCGCCGTGGCGATCATTTCGGTCATGGCCTTCTACTCCTACGAATACTGGCACATCGCATGGGAGCGGAACTGGCGCTCCGACACCGTCTGGGGCGTGCGCCTCTGGATTCCCTACCTGGCGTTGCCCATCGGTTTCGCCCTCTTCATCCTGCAACTTATCGCCGACATGGTGGCCGTCGCCATTGGCGTCGACACGCCCTTCGGGCTGGAGGACAGCTGATGGATCCGCTCGTTCTTGGCGGCCTCGTCGCCGTCTTCACCATCCTCGTATTGTTCTCGGGTGTCTCGGTCGCGACCGGCCTGCTGATCGTGTCGGCCGGGTTTCTCATCATCTTCGACGGGATGCGCAGCCTCGAGTTGATGCCGGAAATCATGTTCGGCAAGCTCAACAACTTCGCGCTCCTGTCGATCCCGATGTTCATCATCATGGGAGCGGCCATCGCCTCCACCCGTGCGGGCGCGGATCTCTACGAGGCGCTCGAACGGTGGCTCACGCGTGTGCCCGGCGGGCTGGTGATCTCCAATCTCGGCGCCTGTGCCCTCTTCTCGGCCATGTCCGGCTCGTCCCCCGCGACCTGTGCCGCCATCGGCAAGATGGGCATCCCGGAGATGCGCAAGCGCGGCTACCCCGACGAGGTCGCCGCAGGCTCGATCGCGGCGGGCGGCACGCTCGGCATCCTGATCCCGCCGTCGGTGACGATGATCGTCTACGGCATCGCAACCGAGACCTCGATTGGCCGGCTCTTTCTCGCGGGTGTCTTCCCCGGCCTTCTGCTGGTGGGGCTCTTCATGGTCTGGTCGCTCTATTCCACGGCGCGATCCGGCAATATGCAGGTCCTGTCGAAGGTCACCTACACGTGGAAGCAGAAGTTCGAGATCCTGCCCCGCGTCGCGCCCTTCATCCTGATCATCCTCGGCGTTCTCTACGCGATGTACGGCGGTGTTGCGACGCCCTCCGAAACAGCCGCCGTGGGCGCGCTGCTCTGCCTCGTGATCGCGATGATCATCTACAAGCTGTGGAACCCGAAGGACCTCTGGGTCGTGCTGCGCGACAGCACCAAGGAATCGGTGATGATCCTCTTCATCATCGGTGCGGCGGGCGTGTTCAGCTTCATGCTGTCGTCGCTTTTCATCACCCAGTCGATTGCCGCGTGGATCGGCACGCTCGATGTGAACCCGTGGGTGCTGATGCTCGCCGTCAACGTCTTCCTGCTGATCGCGGGCTTCTTCCTGCCGCCCGTTGCCGTCATCCTGATGGCCGCTCCGATCCTGCTGCCGATCATCACCACCGCCGGGTTCGATCCAATCTGGTTTGCCGTGATCCTAACGATCAACATGGAGATCGGGCTGATCTCGCCGCCCGTGGGCCTCAACCTCTACGTGATCAACGGCATCGCACCCGACATCAAGCTCAAGACGATCCTTGTCGGCTCGTTGCCCTACGTCGCCTGCATGGTGATCGCGATCCTGATCCTGTGTTTCTTCCCCGGTATCGCAACATGGTTACCGAACTACGTCATGGGGCCGCAGCTATGACCCTGCTGGCGGATCTGCTCTCCACCGTCTTCGAACGCCGGTATCTCGGCGGGCGCGGACGGGCGGAGGATGGTCGCCCGTTCCAGGCGCTCACCGTCGATCTGATGGGCGCCACGGGCGAGGTCTCCGGCCTCGCCGTGGCGCACACGATCCTCGATCGGTTCGCCGCCGCCGACGATGCCGAAAAGCTCGCCTTCTTCCGTCACCTCGCCGAAGACATGACAGTGCTGCCGTCCGCCGTGCGCACAGCACTCGATGCCTACGAGGCGGGGCAAACCAAGGCGAGTTACCGCGCCTTCATGGCTGCCGCCGAGCCGCCCCGGCAGGAGCTGATCCGGCGGCTGAACCAGGTGCCCGGCGCCACCAAGACTCTGGTTGCGATGCGAGCGGATCTCTTGCGCCTCGGTCGGGGCGTGCCCTCCCTCGAAGCGCTCGATCTCGATTTTCGCCACCTCTTCGCGAGCTGGTTCAACCGGGGTTTCCTCGTCCTGCGCCCGATCAACTGGGAGAGCCCGGCCCATATCCTCGAGAAGATCATCGCCTATGAGGCCGTCCACGCCATCGACAGCTGGGATGACCTGCGCCGCCGGGTCGAACCCGCTGACAGGCGTTGCTTTGCATTCTTCCACCCGGCCATGCCCGACGAGCCCCTCATTTTCGTCGAGGTCGCGCTGACCAATGGCATCCCCGGCTCCGTGCAGGACCTCCTTTCCGAGAGCCGCGCGCCCCTCGCCTCGGAGGACGCAGACACGGCGACCTTCTACTCGATCTCCAATTGTCAGGCGGGGCTTGCCAGCATCTCCTTCGGCAATTCGCTGATCAAGCAGGTGGTGGCCGATCTCGCGCTCGCGCTTCCCGGCCTCAAGACCTTCGTCACGCTTTCACCGATCCCCGGCCTCGTGGAGTGGCTCGAAACGACGCGAACACCCGCAGACCGCGAAGACGATGCGCAGATGAAGGCCCTCGCCGCCCACTATCTCACCCAAGCCAAGCGCCCCGATGGCCGCCCGCTCGATCCCGTTGCCCGTTTTCACCTCGGAAACGGGGCCGAGGTGCACCGCGTCCATGCCCGTGCCGACACTTCCGAAAAGGGGGTGCACCAATCGGGCGCCGTGATGGTGAACTACCTCTACGACCTCGACCGCGTCTCGCAGAACCACGAGCGCTACGCCTCTGCACGCGAGATCGCCATGTCCGCCGATATCAAGTCGCTCAGCGCGTCAGCGGACAAAGCCACCGCCTAGGAAACACCATGCCAAATCCCCTTTACGACGCGCTCTTCGGTGCCCATGCGGGCAAGTCGACGCCCTTCCTGCATCTCGCCGATGGGACAATCTGGACGCACGATGCCTTCCTGCGCCGGTCCGCCCAGTTCGCCCATGCAATCACGGCCGCTGGCCTCACGCCGGGAGACCGCCTCGCGGCGCAAGTCGAGAAATCCCCTGAGGCGCTGGCGCTCTATGCCGCATGCGTGCAGGCGGGTGTGGTCTTCCTCCCGCTCAACACTGCCTACACGGTGGGCGAACTGACGTACTTCATCGAGAACAGCGGCGCGAAGCTCGTCGTCTGCGACGGCGCACGAGCCCAGGCCTTGACCCCCGTCACAACCGATCTCGGCGCCCGGCTTGTGACGCTCAACGCCGATGGCTCCGGCAGCCTGCCCGAAGCCGCCCAGGCGCAACCCGAGAGCTTCGATACGGTATCCCGTGCGAGCGACGACCTTGCCGCGTTCCTCTACACATCCGGTACGACGGGCCGCTCCAAGGGCGCGATGCTGACGCAGGACAACCTGCTGTCGAATACCATTGCGCTTCAAGAAGTGTGGCGCTTCTCGGATCACGATGTGCTGCTGCACGCGCTTCCGATCTTCCATACCCACGGTCTCTTCGTGGCGACCAACATCACGCTGCGGGCGGGGGGATCGATGATCTTCCTTCCGAAGTTCGACCTCGACACGATGATCGAAAAGCTCCCGCAGGCGACCACGATGATGGGGGTGCCGACCTTCTACACCCGGCTGCTGGACGATGCGCGCTTCACGCGCGATCTCGTGGCGCATATGCGGCTCTTCATTTCCGGCAGCGCGCCGCTTCTCGCGGAGACGCATACCAGCTTCGAGGATCGGACGGGGCACCGGATCCTCGAACGCTACGGCATGACCGAGACGAACATGAACACGTCCAACCCCTACGACGGCGACCGCCGCCCCGGCACCGTGGGCCTGCCCCTGCCGGGAGTGGAGCTCAAGATCACCGACCCCGAGACGGGCACCGAGCTGCCGCAGGGCGATGTCGGCCAGATCGAGGTGCGGGGGCCCAATGTCTTCAAGGGCTACTGGCAGATGCCGGAAAAGACGGCCGCCGAGCTCCGCGCAGACGGGTTCTTCATAACCGGGGATCTCGGCCGGATCGATGCGGACGGCTATGTCCATATCGTCGGTCGCAACAAGGATCTGATCATCTCGGGGGGCTACAACATCTACCCCAAGGAGATCGAGCTGGTGCTCGACGCGCAGCCGGGTGTCCTCGAGAGCGCTGTCATCGGCGTACCGCACGCCGATTTCGGCGAGACGGTGATCGGACTGCTCGTGGCCAAACCCGGCGAGGCGCCCGATCTCGAAGCGATCGCGGGCGCAGCCGGGGCGGAGCTTGCGCGCTTCAAGCACCCTCGCAAGCTCGTGGTGATCGATAGCCTGCCGCGCAACACGATGGGCAAGGTGCAGAAAAATGCGCTGCGTGAGGCCTATGGTGACGTCTTCACGGTCAAAGCCGGCTAGCTCGCGCGTTTTATTCGCGCGGCGTCCGCGCGGCGTTCGTCTGGCGCCTGAAGCGGGCGGCGCCGGTGCACGCCATCACGATCTCGGGGTCTTGATGCGGCGGAGCGTGCGGGCGCCGCGGTGAACGGGCTGCGGCGCATCGAACGGCGAGTGACGCGCCAGGCCAGGGTGGGCCAGGGCAAGGTGGGCCAGGCCAGGGTGGGCAGGGCAAGGTGGGCCAGGGCAAGGTGGGCCAGACCCCGTGCGCCTGTTCCGCCCTCTCGTGATCGGCCTCAATCGGTGGCTCGGGTGATACGCCACCGCGCTCAGCCTTTTCGGGGCGCGATCCCGAGGATCTTGCGCGCCTCGTCCGGGGTTGCGACGGTGCGCCCGTGGCGCTCCACGATGGCGACCGTGCGCTGGACAAGGGCGGCGTTGGACGGGGCCAGCGTTTCCTTGTCGAGGCGAACGTTGTCCTCAAGCCCGGTACGGGCATGGCCGCCCGCGGCGACGGCCCATTCATTCAGCTCGATCTGGTGCCGTCCGATGCCCGCCGCGCACCACGGCACGTCGGCGCCGAAAAGGCGGCGCACGGTCTCGACGTAGAAGTCGAAGGTGGGCTTGTCGGCGGGCATGGCGTTTTTCACGCCCATGACGAACTGCACGTAGGGCGTGTCGGGGATGCGCCCGTCGGCATGCATCCGGGCGGCGGTGAAGATGTGCGACAGGTCGAAGGCCTCGACCTCGGGCTTGACGTTGTGGGTCACCATTTCGGCCGCGATCCAATCGACGAGATCGGTGAAGTTCTCGTAGACCCGGGTCGGGAAATTCACCGAGCCGACATTGAGCGACGCCATCTCGGGCTGTAGCGGCAGCATCGCGCCGCGCTCCCGGCCCGCCCCGGTGCGCCCGCCGGTGGAAAACTGCAGGATCATGCCGGGGCAGTGTTTCTCCAGCCCCTCCTTCAGGCGCGCGAAACGCTCGGGATCGGCGGTGGGGGTCTCGTCGTCGTTGCGCACGTGGGCATGGCAGATCGCAGCGCCGGCTTCGAACGCTTCCTGTGTGCTCTCGACCTGTTCCGCCACCGTGATTGGCACGGCGGGATTATCCGCCTTGCGCGGGACTGAACCGGTGATGGCGACACAGACGATGCAGGGGGTGGTCATGGCGGTCTCTGAGTTGGGATACGCGATGATCTAGCCGAGTGCGTGTGGCTTGGAAAGGTGCGGGGCGCTGCCCCCGTCTCCTTCGGAGCCTCCCCCGAGGTATTTCGGCCAAGATGAAGGGGCGGGCGGGTTCAGAGGAAGCGACGCTCCTCCAGGAGGTCGGGCAGGTCGTTTTCGTAGAGGATGACGTCTTCGGGGGCTGTGGCGCCGGCGAGGCGGCGGCGGGCGTCGGCGAGTGTGGGCGCCTCCTCGACGCGCAGGGTGTCGGGATCGAGCGCCTTCAGGAAGGTCGGGATGCGGGTGGGATTGACGACGTGCACCTCGTCGCAACGCGTGTTGCAATAGGCGCCGAGGCTTTCATGGACGCGATCGTGCTCGATCCCCAGTTCGGCGATGCCCGGAGTGACGAGGATCGCCCGACCGTTGCGCGCGCGGGCAAGGTCGCTGAGCACGTCGATCGCGTTGCGAAAGCCGCCCTCGTTGGAGTTGAACGCATCGTCCAGGACAAGCGCGCTGCCCGGGGTCTCGCGCTTCTGGAGCCGGTGCGGGATCTGCTCGACGTCCTTGGAGACGAGGGGCAGGCGGCCCGCGATCGTGGGGTCGATGCGCAGCGCGAGGGTGGCGGCCAGTGCCGAGTTGACGATGTTGTGCTCCCCGAGGAGCGGGAGCTCGTAGGTGAGCCGGGGGACAGGGCCCTTCGGATCCTTGAGGGTGATCTGCCACACGCCCTCGACCAGTGCGGCCCCTTCGATCACGACGTCTGCCTCCGGGTCGTGCCCGACGGTGACGATGCTGTCCGGATGCGCGGCCTTGATGCGCTGGAACGGCTCGAACGCCATGACCTGCTGCGCGATCACGGCAAGACCGCCATTGGCAATCACCGCCTCCGGCAGCTCGCACTTCGCCTTGGCGATATTCTCGATCGAGCCGAAGCGTTCGGTATGCGCGTCGCCCACGGCGGTGACGATCCCGTAGGTTGGCTCGGCGAACCGGCAGAGCCGCTTGATCGAACCGATGCCGTAGGCGCCCATTTCGGCGATGAAGTAGCGGTGCGCCCATTGCAGGCGTTGACGGATGTGGCGTGTCAGACCCAGCTCGGTGTTGATCGACCCGCGCGAGTAGAACACCGGCGCCGACGTGCCGAGCATATCGGCCAGGATATGCTTCACGGTCGTCTTGCCGAAAGAGCCGGTGATCCCGATGCGCACCGGGTCCATCCGCGCGAGCTTCGCCTTCGCGGCGGCAATGTAGCGGCGGTTGATCCTGTCCTGCATCGGGGCGAGACCGGCGTTTGCCGCAATGAGCGCCAGCGGCAGGGCTTGCAGAGCGGCGATGCTCCAGAGCGGTTGAACGAATACCAGCAGTGTTCCCGCCAGCGCTAAAGCGAGGGCCAGGGCAAAGATCCGCCGGGCCCGCTCTGTCATCACCAGTGGTTTCTTGTAACGATACCGGCTTTCGCGCCAGGCGATGGCCGCGAGCGCTGCGGCGGCGGGCAGGGCCAGCCACGCGGATATCGAAAGGAGCAGCCCCGCCACCAACAGCACGAGGCTCGCCAGCACATCATAGAGCCGCACCCGAAAGACCGCCTCGGCAAAGCGGCGGGCGTTGTATTCTTCCTGCTGGAAATACGTCAGCAGCGTCCGAAGCCGCACCGGAAGCAGGGCAAGAAGCCCCAGAAAGAGGAAGGCCCCGCCCAGGTTCATGCCGCCTCCAACGCGTCCTTGACCGCAAGAGCGATCTGGTGACGGCCGCGATCGAGGATCGAGATATGCCCGAATTCGGGGCATTCGACATAGGCCGAGCCCTTGATCAGCCGGTGCAGGCGGCGCCCGATCTCGGGCGGGGTCTCGGTATCCCGGCCGCCGTAGATCAGTGTCGTTGGCACCTCGATCGCGCGCGCCGTGCGGGTCTGGTTCTCGGCGACGGTCTTGACGAAGATGTCCCGCAGGCCGAGATCCCGGCTCGCGACGTAGTCGGGCGAGCCGAACCTCTTCTCAAGCGCAATGACTTCGGCTTCCGAGCGCGCCTGCTCCTTGAGGTGGCGGAACCGCGCGCCCCGCCATTTGCCGCGCCAGTCTTCCCAGGCCGTGCGCTGGCGCGGGACACCTGCGCCGGCAACGATCACGAGGTGTCGCATCGTGGTCACCGGCATTGCCGCCATCCGCAACCCGACGCGCCCGCCAAAAGAGTGACCGACCCACACGAAGCGCTCGATCCCCCAGGACTGGCCCAGGTGTTCGGCGAGATGGGCGGCGTAGTCTTCCGTGCCCCAATCGGCGTCGGGGCGCGGGGTGCCGCCGAAGCCGGGCAGGTCGAGCAGGAGCGATTGAGCGACCGGTGCCAGCATCTCGGCCACGGGGATGAAATCCCGATGCGAGCGCCCCCAGCCATGCGCAAACACCACCCACGGCGCCCCTTCCCGGCCGATTCTGATGCAATGTGGCGCGTCCATGCAGCCTTGTGGCATCTTGTGTTTTGCTTCACAAGATATGGTGTCGGCCATGAGCACGACGCGGCTGAAATCGGGGAAAAGGGCCAGCGAACCCATGCCGGTCAAGGGAAACGAACGGCTCACCGTCGCGGTCGTCTTCGGGGGCGCGAGCCAGGAGCATGACGTCTCCATCGTGAGCGCCCAGCAACTGATGGATGCAGCCGATGTGCGCCGGATCGAGGTCGTTCCGGTCTATCTCGACTTCGAAAACGCCCTCCGCACTGGCCCAACATTGCGGGATGTAACCACCTTCCGCCCCCGTCCGCCGCGCACGCAGCCCGCCCAATTCGGCTGGGGCGACGCCGGGCCCGAGCTGCGCGCGGCAGGTGACAACCGGACGATCGACTGCGTGCTGCCGGTGTTTCATGGCCCCTTCGGCGAGGATGGACGCATCCAGTCGCTCCTGGAGCTGATCGGCATCCCCGTCACCGGCTTTTCCGCCTCCGCCTCCGCGCTCGCCATGCGCAAGGACGCAACGAAGGCGCTGGTGAAGTCCGTCGGCGTGAACGTGCTCGACCATGTCACGGTCAATCGTGGTCAGGCCGCCGCACCCGACGCGCTCTTCGATGAGGCCGAGGCGCGGCTGGGCTACCCGATGGTCGTCAAGCCGGCCAATCTCGGCTCCTCCATCGGCGTCGGCATAGCGCCGGACAGGGCCACCCTCGCCGCCCTGGTCGAGTCCGTCCTGCGGCAGGACACACTGGCCCTGATCGAGCCCAAGGTCGAGAACCTCGTCGAGTACAACATCGCGATGCGCTGGCATGCGGGCGAGGTCGTCTTTTCCGCCATCGAACAACCCAAGTCCGGAGCAGACCTCCTCGACTTCAAGGAGAAATACCTCTCATCCGAAGGCCCCGCCAAGGGCACGTTCCTGCCGTCCGAGGGCATGTTGTCCCTCACCCGCGACATCAACCCGGAGTTGCCCGGCAACCTCAAGGGCCTGATCCACGACTACGCCCGCCTTGCTTTTCTGATCCTCGGCCACCGCGGTGCGCCGCGGATCGACTTCATGTGCAACGCAGAAACCGGCGAGCTCTGGTTCAACGAGATCAACCCGATCCCGGGCTCCTACGGCTTTTTCCTCTGGGAAGCCGCCGAAGCTCCCCTCCTCTACCCCGAACTCATCGACCACCTCGTCACCGAAGCGATCACCCAGTCCGTCAAGAGCTTCGACGACCCGGTCCCGCAAGACGCCTACCTCCTGCCGCGCTGACGAGCCCCGGCCGCACCACAGAGCCACCGGGCAAACGCACCGGCCTCCGCCCGGACCGCCCCAGCGCGGACCAGCCCGCTCTGTCGCCCTGGCCCCTTCTTTCTGCTGAAAATACGCCCTTGCGCTCCGCCCCCGCCACGAGCGCGCCGTCCGGCAGCGCGCCCGGCGTCCGACCCGCGCATTGAAGCACTGGATCTCCGCGTCGCCGCGTGCCACCCATCTCCAAACGGCGACGAGGGAGGACACGATGCCGCTTACCATGAACCGCGAGGTCTTCGTGACCTGCGCCGTCACAGGCTCCGGCAGCACGCAGGACCGCAGCCCGAATGTGCCCCGCTCCCCCGCTCAGATCGCCGCCTCCGCCATTGACGCCGCCAAGGCCGGGGCCGCCATCGTCCATTGCCACGTCCGCGACCCCGAGACGGGCACCCCCGCCCGCGATCTCGCCCTCTACCGCGAAGTGACCGACCGCATCCGCGCGGCGGAGGTCGATGTCGTCCTCAACCTCACCGCGGGCATGGGCGGCGACATGGTGTTCGGGTCCGCCGAGGCGCCTCTCCCGCTGAACCAGAGCGCCACCGACATGATTGGCGCCAGCCAGCGCACCGCCCACATCGCCGAGTGTCTGCCCGAGATCTGCACGCTCGACTGCGGCACGATGAATTTCGCCGAGGCCGACTACGTCATGACCAACACGCCCGGCATGCTTCGCGCCATGGGCGGCCAGATGACGGCCCTCGGCGTCAAGCCCGAGGTCGAGGCATTCGACACGGGCCACCTGTGGTTCGCCAAGGAGCTGGTGAAAGAGGGCGTGCTGACCGATCCGGCCCTCGTCCAGCTCTGCATGGGCGTGCCCTGGGGCGCGCCGGACGATCTCAACACCTTTATGGCGATGGTGAACAACGTCCCCGAAAGCTGGACATGGTCCGCCTTTTCGCTCGGGCGCCACCAGATGCCCTACGTCGCCGCCGCCGTGCTCGCGGGCGGCAATGTCCGCGTCGGGCTGGAGGATAACCTGATGCTCGAAAAGGGTGTCTTCGCCACCAACGCCCAACTCGTCGAAAAGGCCGTCACGATCATCGAGAACCTCGGCGCCCGCGTCATCGGGCCGGACGAGGTCCGCACCCATCTGGGCCTGAGAAAACAGGCCCCCGCGACCCGCGCGGCGTGAGCCACCACGATGCGCGCGGTCATCACGGCAGGTGCCAGCGGCCTCGGCCGCGCCATGGCCAATCGTTTAAGTTCCCTTAACAAAACGGAAAACCTTATCCGCGGGGAAGGTCTGGCGATCTGTGACATCGACGGCGCCGCGGTCGCGGATTTCGCCCGCGCCTTTCCCGGCGCCATCGCCCGCGAAGCCGACGTCACCGACGAAGCTGCCATGTCCGCGTTCCTCGCGGAGGTCGAGGACAAGCTCGGCGGCGCCGATGTCGTCTGCGCCAACGCGGGCACCGGCGGCCCGGCGGGCACGATCGACACGCTGGATTACGCCGGGTGGCAAGCCTGCCTCGCCGCCAATCTCAATGGCGCCTTTCTCACTTGCCGCTGGGCCGCGCGCGCGATGCGCGCCCAGGGATCCGGCCTGATCGTGCTGACCTCATCGACCGCGGGCACCCACGGCTACCCGGGCCGCAGCCCCTACGCGACCGCCAAATGGGGCATCGTTGGCCTTACGAAGACCCTCGCGATGGAGCTCGGCCCCGCCGGCATCCGCGTCAACGCCATCTGCCCCGGCGCGGTCGAGGGGGACCGCATGGACCGCGTCGTTGCCATGGAAGCCGCCGCCTCGGGCCGTCCGGAACCCGAGATACGTGATCTCTACGTCCGCGGCGTTTCCATGCGCAGCTGGGTCACCGCCGAAGATGTCGCCAATACCGTTGCCTTCCTCGCCTCTCCCGCCGGATCCAAGATCTCCGGCCAGATCCTCGCCATCGACGGCCATACGGAGACCCTTGCCCCATGACCCAACCCCGGAAGGCCGCCATCATCGGCGGCGGTGTGATCGGCGGCGGCTGGGCCGCGCGCTTCCTGCTCAACGGGTGGGAGGTGGACGTCTTCGACCCCGATCCGGAGGCCGAGCGCAAGATCGGTGAAGTGCTCTCGAACGCCCGCCGGGCCCTCCCCGCGCTCTACGACACGCCCCTGCCGCCCGAAGGTCAGCTCACGTTCCGGGCCGACCTTTCCGCAGCGGTTGCCGGCGCCGCGTGGATCCAGGAAAGCGTCCCCGAACGGCTTGACCTCAAGCACCGCGTATTCGCGGATGTCGTCGCCATGGCCCCGGCGGACGCCGTGGTCGCGTCCTCCACTTCGGGCTTCAAACCCTCCGAGCTGAATGCCGGGGGCGACCGCGTGATCGTCGCCCACCCGTTCAACCCGGTCTACCTGCTTCCCCTCGTCGAGCTGGTGGGCGCGCGCACCGCGCCCGCCGCCGAGATCCTCCGCACCATCGGGATGCACCCGCTCACCGTGCAAAAGGAGATCGACGCCCACATCGCCGACCGCTTTCTCGAAGCCGTCTGGCGCGAGGCGCTCTGGCTCGTGAAGGACGGCATCGCCACCACCGAAGAGATCGACGACGCGATCCGCTATGGCTTTGGCCTGCGCTGGGGCCAGATGGGCCTCTTCGAGACCTACCGCATCGCGGGCGGCGAGGCGGGCATGCGCCACTTCCTCGCGCAGTTCGGCCCGGCCCTGAAGTGGCCCTGGACCAAGCTGATGGATGTGCCGGACTTTGACGACGTGCTCGTCGATCTCATCGCGGGCCAATCCGACGCGCAATCGGGACACCTCTCGATCCGCGAGCTGGAGCGTCTGCGTGACGACAATCTCGTCGGCATGATCCGCGCCCTGAAGCGCACCGGCTCTGGCGCGGGCGGCACCGTTGCCGCGCACGAGGCCAAGCCCGCGCCGGGCGCCGACCTGCCCGTAACGGTCGACCGGGTGATCCCCCCGACCTGGACCGACTACAACGGCCACATGAACGAGCTGCATTACATGGAGGTCGGCGGTCAGGCCAACGACCGCTTCATGGAGCTGATCGGCGCCGATGCGGATTACATCGCCAGCGGCAGCACGTTCTTCACCGCCGAAAACCACATCGTGTATCTGCAGGAAATGCATGCCGGGGAGCGCATCCGGGTCACGACCCAGGTGCTGGTGGGGAAGGGAAAGAAGATGTGCCTCTTTCACCGGATCCTGAACGGCGCAGACGAGCTTTGCGCGACGGTCGAGAGCATGCAGCTCCACGTCGATCTGGCCACCCGGCGTACATCTGCCCTGAGCGGTGAGGTCGCGACCCGTCTTGGCCGCTATGCCGAGGCTCACGCGGCGTTGCCCCGGCCCGAGCAGGCGGGGCGCGCGATCCGATCGGCCTAGCCCGGGACGGGGGCACACCTCAGACCGCGGGCCCGCTGCCATCCCGGCTCTGGGCCTGTGGGCCGTGAGGCCTCGGTTGCGCTCCTGAAGGCGGCGGCAGGGGCCGTAGGGACGCCGCCGCCGCACAACCACGTCTGCACTCATCAGCCTCGGCCGGATCGGAGGGCTTGCATGCCGCCTTCTGAGGCGGGGTGCAGACCTCGCATTGGGCGACGATGCCGCAATGCTCGCACCCCGCGCGCGGACCGTAGGTGAAGATCAACACCTTGTATCAAAACCAAAAAGGGCGACGGCGAAGGGCGTGCCGACGTGACGCTGACACTGACGGTGAGCGGAATGCACTGATGCCGAGCGCCGCCGAGCCGAACGCGCTCCCTGCCCCAGCCTCCGCCATGGCGGCCCATGTGATGCGGATGCAGGGCGCATCCGGCGGGGCGAATGACTTGGCCAAGGAGTTTCCAAGCCCGCGTTGCGGCTTCTGGCGCCAGTCCAGAAGCATGGGGTGTTTCTGTGGCTCGCGCCGCTGATCGCGATGCCGCCCGGGTTGCCAAAAGAGAGAAAGGGTGAGCCGCTCCGCTCTGTCTTCTCTGGCACTGCCGGCAGCAACCGGCCCGCCGCGTCTCAGAGCGTGATCGGGTGCGCCTTTGCGAGTTGGTCGAAGGCGGCGAGGGTCTTGATCAGCGCGGGCATCTGATCGAGCGGGATCATGTTGGGGCCGTCGGAGGGCGCGGTGTCGGGTGTCGGGTGTGTCTCGATGAAGACGGCGGCAACGCCCACGGCCACGGCGGCCCGCGCCAGCACGGGGGCGAACTCGCGCTGGCCTCCCGACGCGCCGCCAAGGCCGCCGGGCTGTTGGACAGCGTGGGTCGCATCCATCACCACGGGCCATCCGGAGCGCGCCATGGTGGGCAAGGACCGCATATCCGCCACGAGTGTGTTGTAGCCGAAGCTCACGCCCCGCTCGGTCAGCAGGATCCGCGTGTTTCCCGTGCTCTTCACCTTCTCGGCGACGTGCTCCATGTCCCACGGCGCGAGGAACTGGCCCTTCTTGATGTTCACCGCCGCCCCTGTCTCGCCCGCGGCCAGCAGAAGGTCCGTCTGGCGGCAGAGGAAGGCGGGGATCTGCAGGATGTCCACGGCCTCGGCGGCGGGGGCGCATTGGTCGGGGGCGTGGACGTCCGTCAGGACGGGGCAGCCCACCTCGCGCCGGATATCCGCCAGCACCGCAAGCCCGCTTTCGAGCCCCAAGCCGCGCTGGCCGGAAACGGAAGTGCGGTTGGCCTTGTCGTAGCTCGCCTTGAAGACGTAGCCTACGCCCGCTTCGCGACAGGCCTCGGCCATGGCGCCCGCTATGTCTAGCGCGTGCTGGCGACCCTCAAGCTGGCAGGGCCCCGCAATCACGACGAGGGGCGCGTCGCTTGCGAACGTGACGGGGCTGGTGTCCGGCCCGACGGTGACGCGCTGCATGGCATCCTCCCTTGGCAAGCCGCGCGCCGGGCGCGGCACGCGGTCAGGACGAGACTTGTTCGCGCAGCACGGACGCCGTCAGCGAGAGCATGAGGTAGATACCGCCAAAGATCACAAACGCAAGCGCCGTGTTCTCGAATGCGCGCGGGTAGGTCGGCTCGTCCGGGGCGACGGGCGACACGCCGATGGCCATGTAGCGGGTCTGCCGGTTGGCCTCGATCCGCGCGGTTTCGAGTTGTTGAGCGGCCTGTTGCAACAGAAGCTGACGCGTCGCGAGATCGGCCTCGGCGATGCGCAACTCGCCCGAGACACGCGCCAGCGAGGCCGCCCCGCCGGTGCTCTCGGTCATCGAGCCGCGCAACTGGGAGATCAGGGCATCGAGCCGCTCGATCTCGCCCTCGACACCCGCGACGCGGGCCTGGCTCGGCCGCGTGTTGGAGAGCAGTTGCTGCAGTTCGAGCTGTTTCTGGCGCAGTTGCACTTCGAAGGTTGTGATCTGCTGCATCAGGCTGCCCGTTTCCGAAACGGGGTCGAGCACTCCAAGCTGTTCCTGCAGCTCCAGCACCCGCTCCTGCGCCTGCCGGACCCGCACCTCGGCCTGTTCGAAATTGTCCATCGCGCCGTCCATCTGGTCCGATCGGAGGCGCGCGGTCAGGTTGTCAACCTGCTCCTCGGCATAGCTGATCAACGCCTCGGAAAACTGTTGGCTCGCCTCGGGGGAGGCCGCGACGACCTCCATCTTGAGGATGCCCTCGGTCGGGTCGAACGCGACCTTCACGTTGCGCGAGTAGAGCTTGTAGGCCTCCTCGTTGCTGGCATCCGAGGGCAGCTTCTGGATCGCGTCGATCCAGTCCTGGCTGAAATGGGATTTGTAGCCGCGATCCGTGTCGAGGCGCAGCATCGCATCGCGCGACATCAGGTAGGATTGCACGGTCGTGCTGTCCTGCTGCACCGCGAGCCCGGTGCCGCGAAAGAGCCCGCCGATGCCGCCCCCCGCGCCGCCGTCCGCTTGCTGGATGACAAACTCCGAGTGGGTGGCATACATCGGCGTCGCCACGCTGGAGAAGTACCAGCCGGCGATGATCGTTGGCAGCGCAACGAAAAAGGCGAGCCGGGCGAGCAGCAGGCTGATCTTGCGCCGACGGCGCTTGGCAATGTCCTGCTGGATCTTGAAGATCTCGCCCGCGCGATCCTCGGGGATCTTGATGCCCGGCATCGCGGGCTGGGCGATCGCGGGGGTGGCGGGCTCGGCCACGGTCGTCGGCAGGTTGGTCGGCGCAGCGCCGGGGGCCTCGGGCGCCGACTTGACGATGTCGAGCATGTTGGCGCGGCTGAACGGGTCGATCCCCTTGGCGCGCAGCAGGCGCACCGCGTCGAAATCGGATGTCGGCGCCAGCCCGTGCTTGTGCGCCACGCGCCGGGCCATGCGAAGCTGCCGGCCCGTGAGCCCCTCGCGACGGATGGCGGCGATCTGCGTTTCACTGTCGACCTCGGCGGCGGAGGCGATATCGCCGGTCTGCACCGGCGTGGCCGGAGCCGGCACCGCCGTGCCGGAGCCACCGGCGGCCGCGACCGCCTGCGTGGCACCGCCCTGCATCTGCGAGAGCGTTTCCTTTCGGACGGTGGCCGGGTCGACCCCCTCGACAAGCGGGGTGCCGGGGCGGGAGCGATACTTCAGAGCCTTAGCTTTCATAGTCATAGAGAACCTTGGCCTCCTCAAGCGTATCGAACTGGTAGAGCTTTCCGTGCCGCAGGACAGCGGCCGAGCGCGCGAACTTCTCAAGTGTGCGCGCCTGGTGGGACACGATCACAACGGTCGTGTCCTTCAGTCGCTCGCGCAGGATCGAACCTGCCTTTCGGTTGAAATCCACGTCGGTGGTGTGGGGCATGCCCTCGTCGATCAGGTAGACGTCGAAGTCGAGCGCCAACATCAGCGAAAAACAGAACCTCGCGCGCATGCCCTGGCTGTAGGTGCCCACGGGCATGTCGAAATACTCCTCGATCCCGGTGAGCCAGCGTGAAAACGCCTCGACGTAATCGGGGTCGAGACCATAGAGCCGGGCGATGTAGCGGGCGTTTTCCATGCCGGAGTGCCGGTTGACCACGCCGCCCATGAAGCCGAGCGGGAAGGAGACGTTGCACATGCGGCGGATTTCGCCTTCGTCGGGTTTTTCGAGGCCGGCGAGCATGTTGATGAGCGTGGTCTTGCCCGTACCATTGGGCGCAAGAATGCCGATGGAGTTGCCCAACTCCACCCGAAGGCTCGCCCGGTCCAGGATCACCTTGCGCTGGGTGCCTGTCCAGAACGACTTGCTGACATTGCTCAACTCGATCATCGACCAGTCCACGGAGCGCGCTTCGTACAGCAGATAGGCGCGCATTCTGGCGATAGTATGTCTGCCAGAAAGGTAAATGTTCAATGGAGAGCAGCAATCGCCTTGCGGCGTGGTGCTGCAGCGTTAGCTCCGCGCCATGGTTGGGGCAGTCGATACATCGGGCGGTGCGGGCGTGCAGGAGCGGATTGCGGGCTGCCGGATCTGCGCGGAGCGCTTCGCGGCGACAGCCACGGCCCATGCCCCGCGACCGGTTGTCTGGTTTGGGCCCGGTGCGCGCATTCTGCTGGCCGGGCAGGCGCCCGGCGCGCGCGTCCATGCGAGCGGGCGTCCGTTCGACGACCCATCGGGAGAGAGGTTGCGGGCGTGGATGGGGATCGACGCGGCGACCTTCTATGACAGGGCGCGCGTGGCGATCCTGCCGATGGCCTTCTGTTTCCCCGGCTACGGCGTCAGGGGGTCGGATCTGCCACCGCCGCCGATCTGCGCACGAACCTGGCACGGCCCGGCCATGGACACGGTGGGAGATGTGCCGCTGACGCTCCTGATCGGGGGCTACGCGCATCGGTACCACCTGGGCCGCGCGGGCGCGGCGGGCGGGGTGACGGCGACGGTGGCGCGGTGGCGTGACCATGCGCCGGGTGTCTTCCCCTTGCCACATCCTTCGTGGCGCAATACCGCGTGGTTGAAGAAGAATTCCTGGTTCGAGGCGGAGTTGCTGCCGGTGTTGCGCACCCGTGTTGCGGCGGTCCTGGGGCAATCGAAAGGGCAAGCGGATGGACAGAGCTGAGACAGCGCTCGATGCGGCTTACCTGGCGATGAGCGCCGAGGCTGAAGACGATACCGCGCGGCTGACCTTCTATGAACGTCTGGCAGAGGGCGAGCTCTTCATGATGCTTGCCGCCGAGCCGGTCGGTGAGACGGTGGAGCCGCGGATCTTTCCGCTCGAAGATGGGCCCTACGTGCTGGTCTACGATCTGGAGGAGCGGCTGGCGCACTTTGCCGGAGGCCCGGCGCCCTATGCGGCGCTGCCGGGCCGCCGGGTCGCGGAGCTCCTGAAGGGGCAGGGGATCGGGCTCGGGCTGAACCTCGGCGGTGCACCTTCGGAGATGCTGCTGCCGCCCGAGGCCGTCGACTGGCTGGCAGAGACACTGGCCGCGCGCCCGGCACTGGCCGAAGCGCTGCCGCGCGAGCTTGCGGCACCCGCGAACCTGCCCGAGGCTCTCCTGACCGCGCTCGACGCGAAACTTGCGCGGATGGGCGGGCTCGCGACGTGCGCCTATCTCGCGGCGGTTACCTATGACGGCGGTGCGCGCTCGCATATCCTTGCCTTCGTCGCACCGGCCGAGGGCGCCGAAGACGTGCTGTCACGCGCGGTGGGCGAAGCGCTGACCTTCTCCGGGCTGGAGGCGGGGACGCTGGATGTCGCCTTTCTGCCGGCCGCCCACGTGCTGACCGCGCGCCTCGCTCGGGTCGCGCTGCGGTTCGACCTCCCGACACCGGCGATGCCGGACGTTCCAGGCGTGCCCGGATCCGACCCCGACACCCCGCCGCGCCTGCGCTGAGCGGGGCACGCGGCGTGACCACACCGGATCGCTGTCGCCCATTGGGGCGGCGGCTTGGCGCCGTTGGCCGCTCCCTCGGCAAGTCGAGGCTCAGCGGAGCGGTGCCGCCCTGGCCCGATACGCAAAAGGGGTGCCCGGCCGCCTTCCCCGAGGATGCGGTGGCGCCGGCCCTCACCATGGGATCTTGCGAGATTGTCGTCAGGGCGCCCGACCCGTCGACGCTCGGCACGCCGCCGTTTGGTCAAGACGGAATCGCGACCCGATCGAACGCCGCCGCGATGACGCTGGCGTTGAGCGGCTTCTCGACGAAGGTCAGCCCCTCGTGCTCTGTCTCCATCTCGTGGCTGTTGTAGCCCGAGGCGAAGACCACCGAAATGCCACGCGCGAGCAGGCCCCGCCCGAATTCCAGGGACATCCCCTCACCGGCGATGTTCACATCCAGCAGGGCGCAATCGATCCGGTCTGCTTCCGCCTCGGCCAGCGCGGCGGCCCGGCGCAGGTTGTGCGCGACGTGCACACCCTGAAAGCCCATTTCCTCCAGGGTTTGAGCAGTGTCGAGGGCGATGATGATCTCGTCTTCGAGGTAGAGAATTGTCGAATTACTCGGCCGCATCGTCACTCGCGTCTGATAGGCTGTCCCGCGCTATCGCATAATCGAACTCCATCGAACAGCGGAGTCCTTCGGGCAACCACTCCATCGAGACATCGCCTTCCAGACCTCCTTCGATTGTCGAGACAATCAGCTGGCTGCCGAAGCCTGCGTTGCCGGGCTCCGAAACGGGCGGGCCGTCCGACTCGATCCAGATCATCCGGATCCGTTCGCCTTCGCCTTCGTCTACCCGGCTCCAGGACAGCGATACCGAGCCCGTCTCGTTGGAGAAAGCGCCGTACTTCGCGGCGTTCGTGCCCAGCTCGTGGACAGCCATTCCGATGGCCAGCGTCGCGCGCGCATTCAGCGGCAGGTCCGGGCCGCGCAAGTGCACCCTGTCCGCGCCATAGACGTGGGTCAGCTCCGGCTCGAGGATATCGCGGACGCGTGCCGAGCCCCAGTTCGCGGTCGTCAGCAGCTTGTGCGTGTTGGCAAGGGCCTCGATGCGCTTGGCGAGGGTTTCAAAGACATGGGTATCCGTCTGGGCCTCGCGGCGGGCCCGGTTGACGAGCGCCAGCACGTTCGAGAGCATGTTCTTCACACGGTGCTGCAGCTCTTTCATCACGCGCTGCAACTCGCGGCTCATATCCGCCTGATGCGTCACATCGCGGACATTCAGGCCGACGGCGCGCACATTCGTACCGCCGCTCTCTTCGAAGATCGGGTACCAGTCGACCTCCCAGACACGCTCTTCCTCGGGGTGCGCCTCCGTCCGGCCGGAAATCCGCCGCTCCAGCACCGGCTTGCCGGTGGTCAGCACCATCGCGACCGGGTCCGTCAGCTGCTCGCGCAGGCGGGGCATCACCTCGCCAATGGAGCGGCCATGGTGATCCTCGATCCCGATCCCGTCGATCTCGGCCATGCGGCGATTGACCCGGAGAAAGCGCATATTCTGGTCCACGAGCGCCATGGCACCCGGCGAAACGCGGTAGAGTTCTTCGATCTCGGCGAGGTTCTTCTGGGCGAGCATGCGCTGTTTTTCAATCTCGCGCGCGTAAGAGCGCAGCTCGGTCACGTCTGTGAGTGTGAAGACGACGCCTGTTACGGGCGATCCGTCCGTCCGGTACGGCAGGACCCGCAGCACCAGCTCGGCGTTGCCATCGGCGGTCTGCAGCTCCGTTTCCTGCGGATGGCTTGTCTCCAATACCTGCTGCGCCAGCTCGACCAGCGTGACCATCGAGATATCTGCGCCGATGTCGTCGATCCGGCGGCCACGGTCGAGTTCGACAAAGCGGAAATGGGCCTGGGCCTCGGGCGTGAACGAACGCAGGCGCAGGTCCTCGTCGAGAAAGACCGTCGGGATGCGCGTGGAACGGATGAAGTTCGACAGGTCGGAATTGACCTCGTTGAGCTCCGCGACCTTGTTTTGCAGCTCTTCGTTGATTGTCGAGAGCTCTTCGTTGGCCGATTGCAGCTCCTCGTTCATCGACATCATTTCCTCGTTCGAGGATTTCAGCTCCTCGTTCGAGGTTTCGAGCTCTTCGACGGTGGTGCGGATCGTCTGACGCGCCCCGTCGAGCTGTTCTTCGAGGTCGCGCACATAGTCGGTGATGCCCACGTCGTCCGTGTCACGGTGGCCGGGGCGATCCTCGCGGATGTCGAGGTAATCGCGCAGGACGAGCAGCGCGGTGTCGTCTTCCAGCCGTTCGATCGAAAGCACGATCCGCGCCATCGCACCGTCGATCTCGCCCTGGTACTCCCGCTCGGACCGGTCACCGCGCTCCGGCCGCAGGTTCACCAGCCGGCGCATCACCGCCTCCAGTTCGGGCCGGATAAGGTGCAGCACTCCCGTCTTCGTGGCGCCGGGCTTCACCGCGAGGTATTTCGCGGCGCCCTCGGAGGCAAAGATCACCTCGTTGGAGAGGTTGAGCACCAAGTAAGGCGGTACGTGGGTGGAAAGGAGCGTCCGCTCGTAGGACCGCTCCTGGAAATCGCCGCTGACGCCCTCGGCCTGCACGCTGGGCGATATCGTCGTAAGCACGACATTGGGCAGGTTGAGCGGTCGTGCCGGGCCGGGCCGACGCTGGAAAATGCGCGCGGGGCTGACGAAATCGGCGAAGTAGCGCTGAAGGACGGGGGGGTTCTCCGAGGGGCCGATGAACAGGAAACCGCCTTCGCGCAGGGCATAGTGAAAGACGCGGACGGTGAGCTCCTGCAACACCTGGTCGAAGTAGATCGTGACATTGCGGCAGGATACGAGATCGAGCTTCGAGAACGGCGGGTCCTTGATGAGCGACTGGTTGGAGAACCGCACGATGTCGCGCAGCGTCGGCACGACTTCGTACCCGCCCGGTGTCGGGCGGAAATAGCGCTCCAGGTACTCCGCTGGCACTTCCTCGGCGATCGAATTGGGATAGACGCCGCGCCGCGCCACGCGCAGGGCGTCGTCGTCGATATCGGTGCCGAACACGGCCACGCGGGGCGCGGCATCGACCCGGCTCACCTCTTCGGCGAGGAGGATCGCGATGGAATAGGCTTCCTGCCCGGTTGAGCAGCCGGGCACCCACACGCGGATCTCTTCGTCGGTTTCACGGGCCTGAATGATCTTTGGCAGCACGTTCTCGCGCAGCGACTCGAAGTACTCCGCGTCGCGAAAGAAGGATGTGACGTTGATCAGAAGGTCGCGGAAGAGACGCCCGGCCTCGCCCTTGTTGTCGATCAGTTCCTTCAGGTAGCCCGCCGGCGTGTCGATCCCGAGCACGGACATGCGTACCGCCAGCCGGCGCAGGAACGTCCCTTCCTTGTAATGCGCGAAATCGTGGCCGGTGCGGTAGCGCACATGCTTGGCTACCCGCTCGATGAATTCGGCGTCGTTTCGGATCGAGGGCTCGATCCCGGATCGGCGATTGAAGTAATCGTTGACCACGTCGACCATTTCCGACGACGGCAGCACGAGGTCGACGGCCCCCGTGGCCAGTGCAGAGCGGGGCATGCCGTCGTACTTGGCCTGCTTGGGGTCCTGCACGAAGACGAGCCCGCCTGCTTCCTTGATCGCCTTCACGCCCACCGAGCCGTCCGATCCGGTGCCCGACAGGATGATGCCCGTCGCATTCGGCCCGCACGCGGCGGCGAGAGACTGCAAGAAACGGTCTATCGGGCGGCGCAGCCCGCGCGGGCTGTCGAACGTCTCTAGGTAGAGGCGCTGCCCCTCCAGCCGCAGTGAATAACCGGGTGGAATCAGATAGATGTTGCCCGATCGCACTTCCATTCCGTCGGTGATGGAGTGCACGGGAGTGCGGGTGCGCTTGGAGAGCAGCTCGGGCAGCAGGCTCTCATGATCGGGGTCGAGGTGCTGGACCAGAACGAGCGCGAGGTCGTGCCGTTCGGGAAGATGCGACAGCAGCGTCTGGAAAGCTTCCAGCCCGCCCGCGGACGCACCGACGCCAATGATGAGGGGGCTGGATCCCTCTTGTGCGAACATGTCCGCAACGTCCGCCTCTGCATCTTGGTCCTGCGGCATCTTTGAGAGCCCTGTTCAAACCTCTAAACGTCTGAACTATCCTATCGGTTGAGCTAAGGAATGTGGCAAAGACGCAAAGACCAATGATCGACAACGATGATACCCAAGGCAAGGGGCCGGGCCTGCAACGGTTGCGGGAGCTCTTCGAACGCTCTCCCGTCGCCCTCACTCTTGCAGACACGTCCAAAGCGGATGCGCCGCTTATCCTCGTGAACTCCGCCTTTCTCGACCTGACCGGCTATGACGAAGAGGATGTCGTGGGGCGCAATTGCCGTTTCCTGCAGTCAGATCTGGAGAATTCCACACAACGCGCCGAAGTGCGCGAAGTGATGCAGCGCAACGGACAGGGGCAGGTCGTGTTCCGCAATCGCCGGAAAGACGGCACCGCCTTCGACAACATGCTGTTCTTGCAGGCCCTCGTCGAGCGAGATGGCGGGACACGCTATTTCCTGGGGTCGCAGTTCCTGCTGGATCGGCGCACGACCGAGATGCAGATCGATCGCCATATGCATCACCTCGATATGGCCGTTGCGCGCGCGGTGGAGAACACCGCAAGCCTGCATGCCGAACAGCGCAGGATGCTGGCCCAGGCGGCCCACGCCGTTGCAACCGCGTGGCTCGCTCTGGGATCCTGACGGCGCAGCAGACGTAGCGCCAACGGGTGCCGGGCTCCCTGCGGCGCTGTGGCCCGTTTGGTGCGCGCATCCCACGCAACGGGGGAGGCCGCTATTCGACGCGCGCCACCAGCCGGTCGCAAGCGGCGCCCACGATGCGGTAGAGCAAAAGCGCCATCAGTGCGAGCACGATGAGGGCGGCAAACATCAGGTCCGTTTTGGCGCGCCCGTTGGCGAGCAGCATCAGGTAACCCAGGCCGCCCGCGGCGCCGACCCACTCGCCGATCACGGCGCCGATCGGGGCATAGACGGCGGCCAGCCGCAGCCCCGAGGCCAGTGATGGAACGGCCGCCGGCACGCGGATGCGCCACATCATCTGGCGCGGGGTGGCGCCCATGGTGCGGCCGAGGTCGAGCCAGCCCCGCGGCGTGCGCATCAGACCGTCAAAGAATGAGGAGGTCACGGGGAAGTAGATAATCAGAACGGCCATCAGGACCTTCGAGGCCATCCCGTAGCCAAGCCAGAGCGTCAGGATCGGGGCCAGCGCGAAGACAGGCAGCGCCTGCGTGACGATCAGCGCGGGCCGGACCAGTGCCCGCGCCAGCGGCGAGACGGCCAGTCCGATCGCCGTGCCCGCACCCAGGCTCGCGCCGATCGCCAGCCCGAGGATGACCTCCATACCGGTGATCCCGGCGTGGTAGGCGATGAGCCCGGCGTTCTCGACCATCGCCTGCCCGACCCGCACCGGCCCGGGCAGGATGAACGGGGGAAGCGCAAAGACCCGAACAGCCCCCTCCCACAGTGCCAGAAGGCACAGCGTGACAAGCGCGGCCCTGCCCACGGTGCGCCAGATGCGCGGCGCTGCCGGGTCGTGCGCGCCCGTGGGGGGGCTCGATGCCCCCTCCGGGCGCTCCCCTTCCCGGGCGCGCTGGCTGGCGCCTGCATCTGTCATGTCGCGCGCAGCCGTGCCATCAGATCCGCCCCGAATTGCAGCGTCTCCGGCGCGCCCAGATCGCGGATCGCCGGGGATGGCGGCACGGTAATCTCCCCGATCCCGTCCGGCCCCATCACGCACACGCGGTCGCCCATGCGCGCGGCCTCCGCGGGATCGTGGGTGACGAGCAACACCGTCCGCCCCGCGAGCGTGCGGGCCGCGATCTCCTGCATCTCCGCGCGGGTTCGCGCATCAAGCGCCGAGAACGGCTCGTCGAGCAGGACGAACGGGCGATCCTCCATCAGCGTGCGCGCAAGCGCGACACGCTGGCGTTGCCCGCCCGACAGCTGGCCCGGGCGCTTGCCGGTATGGGGCGCAAGGCCCAGCGCGCCGATCAGCGCGGACACCTCGGCCCGGTCGACAGCCTCCCCGCGCAGACGGGCGCCGAGGGCCACGTTGTCCGACACGTCGAGCCAGGGCAGAAGCAGATCTTCCTGTGCCATGTACGCGACCCGCTCCGGCAGGCCGCGCCCGTCCGTGGCGCCCAAGGCGCCCTCGAACGCCGCCCCCGTCTCCAGCCCGGCGATCAGGCGCAGGATGGTCGACTTGCCACAGCCCGACGGGCCCAGAAGGCATGTCCAGCGCCCCGGCAGAAGCTCCAGCCGGGCATCCGAAAAGAGCGGCGTCGCACCGATCCGGGCCGAGCCCGCCAGCACCACGCCGGGCGCGCTCACGGGGTCAGACCCATCTGCCAGAAGCCCTGTTCGAGCCGGGTCGCGGCGATGAAATGCGCTGCCAGCCGGGGCCAGCGCGGGGAAGCAGCCGGGTCGATGCCGAGCCGGCGGGCAAGCGCGCCGTCGATCAGCGCGCCGGTATCGCGGCAAAGCCCCTGGTACTCCGCCCCCGCATAGGTCGCGATCCAGTCCGCATAGGGGCCGTCTGCCGGTGCGTCGGCGCCGAGGCGTGCGCCGATCTCGCCGTAGCCTAGCACGCAGGGCGCCAGCGCCGCCAGAAGATCCGCAAGATCCCCGGCCTGTCCTGCGGCCAGCACGTAGCGGGTGTAGGCCATGTTGGCGGGATGCTCCGTCGCGGCCTCCAACTCGGTTTCTGGGATCCCCGCCTCCGCACAGGTACGCACGTGAAGCTGCATCTCGTGGTTCACAAGGCCGTCGACGACCCCGGCCGCGAGCTTCATCTCTTCCAGCGTGTCGGATTTTACCACGGCCAGCGCCCAGGCCCGTGAAAAGTGCATCAGAAAGACGTAGTCCTGCACGAGGTAGCGCAGAAACGCGTCGCGCGGCAGCGTCCCGTCACGCAGCCCGGTGACGAAGGGATGCTGCACATAGGCCTGCCACTCCGCCCCGGCGGCGTCACGCCACGCGGCAAAGGCCGCCCCGTAATCGGGCGCTGCCATCGCCGCGCTCATTCGCCCGCCAGGAGCGCGCCGACATCGACCGCCAGCTCGGAAACGGGCCGGGTTGTTTCGAGCAGGCCAGCGTCGGCCAGAAACGCTTCGAACCGGGCGTAGCGGCCATGGTCGAAGGCCGCGGGCGTCAGGGCAAAGCGCGGCAGCGTGTCGGCGAAGGCGCGCTCGTTCAGCTCGTCTTGCAGCTCGCGCGCCGTCCCCGAGAAGATCTCCCACGCGCTGTCGGGGGAATTGACCATGTACTGGATCGCAAGCTCGGTCGCGGTGAGAAACCGCGCGATCTTGTCGGCATCGAGGCTGTCGGAATTGGCGATGTAGATCAGTTCGTCGAAGGCGGGGATGCCGAGCTCTTCAAGGTAGAGACACCGCCCCGGCACGCCTTCGATATCCATCTGCGTGAGTTCGAAGTTCCGGTAGGCGCCGATCACCGCGTCGACCTGGCCTGACATCAGCGCGGGGCTGAGCGAGAAGTTGACGTTGATCAGCTCGATATCGTCGAGCGTGAGGCCGGCGGGCGCGAGGAGCTGCTTGAGGAGCGCCTCCTCCACCCCTGCAACGGAGAAGCCCACCTTCTTGCCCGCAAGATCGGCGACATCCTGCACCGGGCCGTCGGCGAGCACGGCAAGGCAATTGAGCGGCGTGGCGATCAGCGTGCCGACCCGCATGAGCGGCAGGCCCTCGGCCACCTGCAGATGCAGCTGCGGCTGATAGGAGATCGCCAGATCCGCCTGGCCCGCCGCGACCGACTTGGGCGGCGCGGAGGGATCCGCCGGGGCGATCACCTCGACCTCGAGCCCCTGCGCGGCGAAGTAGCCGCGTTCTTCGGCGATGATGACCGGGGCGTGATTTGGGTTCACGTACCAATCGAGCAGCAAGGTCATCTTGTCCTGTGCGACGGCCGGGGCCACGGCCAGCAGGGCTGCGGAGAGGGCGAGTAGGCGGATCATGCGTCGGTCCTTTCTGGGGTCGTCGTCTCGGCGCTGGGCCAGAGGGCGTGGAAGTGGTGCACCGGGCCGTGGCCGTGCCCGATATCGAGCGTGTCCGCGGCTGCGATCGCACCGGAGAGCCAGGCCTTGGCCGTGCGCACGGCGTCATCAAGGGCGGCGCCCTTCGCAAGCTCGGCGGCGATCGCGGAGGAGAGGGTGCAGCCTGTTCCGTGGGTGTTGGCGGTGTCGATGCGCGGCGCATCGATCCAGAGCGCCTCGCCATCCGCAACGAGCAGGTCTGGGCTGTCGGCCCCGTCCATATGGCCGCCCTTGATGAGCACCGCCTTGGGGCCGAGCGACAGAAGGGCGGCGGCCTGCACGGCGATCTGGTCCCTGTCTTGTGCCACGGGGGCGTCGAGGAGGTGGGCGGCCTCGGGCAGGTTCGGGGTGAGCAGGGTCGCGCGCGGCAACAGGGCCGTCCGCACGGCGGAGACGGCGCGCGGCTCCAGCAGCGGCGCGCCGCCCTTGGCGACCATGACCGGGTCGACGACGATCGGGCAGCTCACCTCGGCAAGGGCACCGGCGACCGTGCGGGCGATCTCGTCGTTGGCGATCATGCCGACCTTGATGGCGTTCACCCGCACGTCGATCAGGATCTCTGCAATCTGGGCGGCGACGAACTCCGCCGGTACGGTGTGTACTGCCGCCACGCCGGTGGTGTTCTGCGCCGTCAGGGCCGTGAGCGCGGCCATGCCGTAGACGCCGCGTGCGGAAAAGGCCTTGAGGTCGGCCTGGATGCCAGCGCCGCCCGAAGGGTCGGACCCGGCGATGGAGAGGGCAGTGGCGATCATGGGGTAAGCTCCCGTGCATCTGCAATGGATTGGACGATGGCGCGGGCCGCGGCCTCGGGGTCGGGCTGGCCGCAGATGGCGGAGACAACGGCGAGGCCCATGGCGCCCGCCCGCACCGCCGCTGCGCTGTCTTCGGCCGTCACGCCCCCGATGGCGACCGCCGGAACGGGCGCTGCGGCGACGATACGCGCGAGCCCGTCCCAGCCGGTCGGGCTGGCGTGACCGGGCTTGGTGGCCGTCGCGCGAACGGGGCCAGCGCCGATATGATCGACAAGCGCGGGATCGACCCGCTGTGCCTGCGCGACCGTTTCGATGGAAAGGCCGAGCAGCTTGCGTGGGCCGATCCGGGCGCGGACCTCGGCGGGCGGCATGTCGCCCTGGCCGACATGGACACCGTCCGCATCGAGCGCGAGGGCGGCCTCGACATCGTCGTTGACGATGAAGGCGGCGCGGCCCCGGATCACATCGCGGATCGCCCGCCCCGCCTCGATGCGCGTCGCGGTCGGAACATCCTTCATCCGGAGCTGCACAACGCCCGCCCCGCCCGCGACGGCAAGGCGAGCTGTATCGGCAAGACCCCGTGGCCCGCAGAGTCCTTCGTCGAGGACAAGGTAGCAGGAAAGATCCGGGCTCATGCGTTGGTGACCAGCCCCGGCAGATCGTCGGCGCCGACGGCGGCAAGCGCATCGAGGAACGCGACGGCAAAGGAGCCCGGCCCCGTGGCCGTTGCCCCCGCCCGTGCGCCAGCCGCGCCAAAGTGCGCGCAGGCGGCAATGGCGGCGTCGAAGGGATCGGTCTCGACAGCGGCATAGGCGCCGGTCAGAGCGGTGAGCGAGCACCCCAGCGCGGTGATCTGCGGCATGAGCGCGTGCCCGCCCGCAATGTGAGCGGCGCGGTTGCCGTCTGTCACGTAGTCCGTTTCCCCGGAGACGACGACCACGCCGCCGGTCTGCCCAGCAAGCGCCCGGGCGGGTGCCTCGGCCGCGTTCACGGCGTCACCGGCATCGGCGCCCTTGCCCCCGGCCTCGGCGCCGGCAAGGGCCATGATCTCGGAGGCGTTGCCGCGCACGATGGTCGGGCGGCAGGCCATCAGCCGGGCCGTTGCGTCGCGGCGGTAGGGGGTGATGAAATGCGCCACGGGATCAAGGACCCACGGGGTGCCGGAGGCGGTGGCAGCCTCCGCCGCGGCTGTCATCGCGGCCAGCCACGCGGGCGAGAGCGTGCCGATGTTCACCGTCAGAGCGCCGGCGAGGGGCACGAAATCGGCGACCTCTTCGGCCGCGTGGACCATGGCGGGCGAGCCTCCCGCGGCCAGAACGACGTTCGCGGCGGTCGACATCGCGACATAGTTGGTGATGCAATGCACCAGCGGCGCAGCAGCTCGCATGCGCAGCAATGCGCTCGCTGTGTCCGGAACGGTCTGTGCATTCGGTGCGGCGGATGCCTGGTCCATGGTGTCCTCCTTGCGGTGCGAGGAAGACGTCAGGCCATGCGCGTGATGCGAGGCGGACCCAACGACTCCCTCCGCCGGCATGATCCGGTTCAGGTTCTAAGGGTCACTCTCAGCCCGGCGCCTTGCGCGCTCCGGACACCCCCGTCGATGGTGCCTCATAGCCCATGGAGGACAGGCTTGTCACCATCGTTTCGCGGCCCTCACGGGCGTGGGATTTGCCGGTGTGGATAACCTCTGAGCGTCGCGTGCTTTTGTCGGGTGCGACGTAGCCTGAGCATCCAGCCCGCGACCCGGGACGCGGAGCTTCTGCCGGATCTTTGGCGGTAGAGCGCGCCGAGACGGTCTACTGGCTTGAGAAATAGACAGAAACCGAACATCACAGAACGGTGACGCTCAGGTAACGGCCGCGTGTCTTGGTGTGTCCTGCCGTATGCAAGGATTCAGGCCTGTGGATAAGTTTGGGGATGCCGCGCAGGCGCACGCTATCCGGTGTCCGACCCAGGGCTGTCTGTTTCTGCCTTCCGTAGGGTCACGTTCCTGGTGCGCCAGAGGGGGACGTGCAGCTTGAGCGCGGCGCGACCGATCATGTGCGCGGCGATCGGTGCTGTCAGCAGCAGGAAGAGCACGGCCATGATCGCCAGAGCCGTGACTTCGGCATCGCGGAAGTGGAGCGCAACGGCCGCAAGCACGAGCCCGGAGGCGAGCGTACCGGCCTTGGTGGAGGCGTGCATACGGATCAGCACATCTTGCAGGCGCAGAATGCCGAGGCCCGCGATCAAGGCAAACACGCCGCCTGCAAGGCACAGGATTCCGATGACCCATTCCATCAGCGTGCCTCCTCGGAAGAAGTCGGCTCCGGCGGGGGAGCTGCCTGCCCGGCGGGTGATGGCGGCGCAACGCTCGCCTCCTCGCGGCGCTCCGCGAAGCGTGCCAGCGCGACCGTCGCCAGGAACCCGATCAGGGCAACGATGATCGCGACATCGATGAAGGCTGGCGTGCCCGTAAAGATCGCGAAGAGGCCGCAGAACGCCACGATCAGCACGGTCATCATATCGAGCGCGACCACGCGATCCGGCAGGGTGGGGCCCTTGGCGAGACGCACGAAGGCCAGCACGAGGGCCAGCATCACCATCCAGAACGATGCATCGACCGAAAATGCCAGGAACTCCGATCCCGTCATCCCACTGCCTCCATTACCATGCGTTCCATTCCGTTCTTGAGATCGTCCACCAGCGCCTGCGGATCCTCGGCGAACATGGCGTGGACGATGAGCGTCGAGCGATCCTCCGTCACGTCAACGGAGAGCGTGCCGGGGGTCAGCGAGATCAGGTTGGTCACCAGCAGGATCTCGAGATCCGATTTCGCGTCGAGCGGCATCTCGATCAGGCTCGGCGTCGCGTGCGCGCGTGGCGTCAGGACGTCCCACGCCACATCGATCGAGGATTTGATCAACTCGTAGTGGAAATACACCAGCAGCTTGATGCCCGCGATGACGCGCGTGAAGTAGGGGCTGGGGCCTTGCCCGAAGATCGGCTGGGTGAACCAGAGCGCGACGTAGCCCAGCACGTACCCGATCGCGAGGCCCGTGAAGGTGAAGTTCGCGGTGATCGCCGCCCAGGTGATGGCCAGCAGAAGGTTAAGCAGAAGAAACGTCATTGGCGCGCCTCCAGCCGGGCGATTTGGATCGACTCGGCCGCTTCTGGCCCCAGCACCGTGGTGACATAGTCCGTCGGGTCGAGAAGTTGGGCGGCCGAACGCTCCGCGAATTGTACGAAGGGCTCCGGCGCGAGGCCGATCACGCAGGTCAGCACCGCAAGGGCCGCGATCGGGGAGATCAGCAAGGCGCGCTGCCGCAAGGGCAACGACGCCAGCTTCGGGGTGATGCCGTCGGGGTGCGGTTTCCAGAAGGCTTCGGCCCAGATTTTCGTCATGGAGTAGATCGTGAGGGCGCCGACGACGAGTGCGGCGGCGGCGAGGATCCAGGCCTCCGCGTCGAGCGAGGCCTTCACCACCACGTATTTCGCCCAGAACCCGGAGAGCGGCGGGAAGCCCGCCAGCGAGAAGGCCGGGATCAGGAAGAGCACCGCGAGGAAGGGCGCCGAGGCATAGAGGCCGCCGATCTTCCCCAGCTCCGTCGAGCCGGTGAGGCGGCTGGCGACACCTGAGACGAGGAAGAGGTTCGCCTTCACGATGATGTGGTGCACGAGGTAAAACACGGCCCCCACGATCGCCAGCGGCGTGAAGAGCGCAAGGCCGAGGATCATGTAGCCGATCTGGCTCACGATGTGGAACGACAGGATCTTGCGAAAGTCTTGCTGTGCGGCGGCCCCGAGAACACCCGTCACCATCGTGAAACCCGCGACCCAGAGCAGGATCGTGTGCGTAAAGCCCGTATCCGCCGTGAAGACGAGGGTGAACATCCGGATCAGGGCGTAAACGCCCACCTTGGTCAGGAGCCCGGCAAAGACCGCGGATACGCTGAAGGCCGGCGTGTGGTAGGAGGCTGGCAGCCAGAAGAAGAGCGGGAACACCGCCGCCTTCATCCCGAAGGCAATCATGAAGAGCATGGCGACAACCGTCACCAGCCCCTGGTTTTCGAGCTGCGGCACCGTCACGGCGAGGTCGGCCATATTGAGCGTGCCTGTCATGCCGTAGAGCAGGCCGATGCCGGTGAGAAACAGGATCGTCGAGACGAGATTGAGGGCGACGTACTTGATGCCGCCGTCGAGCTGCTCCTTCGAGCCGCCCAGCACCAGCAGGCCAAAGGACGAGATCAGCATCACCTCGAACCAGACGTAGAGGTTGAAGAGATCGCCTGTCAGAAACGCGCCCGTAACCCCGGCGATCAGCACCTGAAAGAGCGCGTGGTAGCCAAACTGCTCCTGGTACTCCGTCACGTCGCCCATGGCGTAGACGGCGACGGCGAGCGCGGTGATGGCGGTGATGACGACCATGACGGCCGACAGAAGATCCGCCACGAGGGTGATGCCGAAGGGAGCGGGCCAGCCGCCCATCTGCCCGGCGATGACCCCCTGGTCGAGCACGGCGGTCATCAGGGCGATGGAGGACACAAGAAGCAGCGCGGCGCCCGCGACGGAAATCCATCCCGCAATCGGCTTGTCGCGCACCAGGTAGGCGAGGGCGGCTGTCAGGAACGGGATCGCGATGGGGGTAGCGAGGAGCCAGCTCATTCTGCGGCTTTCAGTTGTCCGGCCGGGGCGCGCGCCTTGGAGGCGTCGTCCGGCTCGGTTGGAATTGCGGACGATGCGTCAAGGGGTTCGGCGTAACGCATCTCGTCGGAATCGGTTGTGCCGAGGGCGATGTAGGCGCGGTAGACCAGCGCCAGCGCGAAGGCGAAGAGGCCAAAGCCGATGACGATGGCTGTCAGCACGAGGGCCTGGGGCAAGGCATTGGCGATGAAGGCGGGCGGCGCGTCTGCGCCTTCGGGCACGAGCGGCGGGGCGCCGAGGGTCAGCCCGCCGGCGGCAAAGATCACGAGGTTCGCAGCGTTCGAGATCAGCACGAGCCCGAAGAGAAACCGCACGATGGAACGCGACAGCATCAGGTAGACGGCCGCGGCGACCATGGCGCCGACAAGGATGGCGACGATCTGCTCCATTCAGACCTCCTCTTCCAGCGCGAAGACGAGGGTCAGCACCGAGCCCATCACCACGAGATAGACGCCGATGTCAAAGACGAGGACGGACGAGATCGGCAGGCCCTTGCTCTCGTCCGTGGCGCCGACAAAGAGCCATTGCCCGGTGAAGAGCGGATCCCCGAAGAGGGCAGCAAAGATGCCCGCCAGAAGGGCGATGCCAAGGCCCGCAAAGGCGATGTTCGACGGATCGAAGCGCAGCGCCTGACGTGCGGTGGCGGTGCCGCAGGCGATGGCGTTGATCACGAATCCAAGCGCGCCCGTCAGCCCGCCGATGAAGCCGCCACCGGGTTCGTTGTGGCCGCGCAGCAGCATGTAGATCGAGAAGACCAGCAGGAGCGCCACGAGCATGCGGGCCCCGGCCTGAACGATGACGGATTTCATTGGCCGGGCTCCTCTTTGCGGGGGCTGCTACGCTGCGACTTCAGCAGGCTGAGGGCGGCCAGAGCCGCGATGGCGACGACGGCGATCTCGCCGAACGTGTCGAGGGCGCGGAAGTCGACGAGGATCACGTTGACGATGTTCCGCCCGAAGGCTTCCGGCCACGCCGTGACCTCGAACCAGCTCGAGAGGCGTCGATCGACCGGCGTGGAAACCACCATGAGGGTGATCAGCGTCACGACGCCGCCAATTCCGACAGCCAGAACGGCGTCGATCTTGCGGCGGGGCTCGGGCTCGGGCTTGAGGTGGGGCAGCTTCAGCAGGGCCAGCGCCACGAGAACAACGACAAGCACCTCGACCAACAGCTGCGTGATCGCGACGTCGGGGGCGCCGTACGTGATGAAGAGAAGCGCCACGCCGGAGCCGACAACGCCGAGCCCCGCGATGGCCGTGATCCGCGAGTCGGTCACGGTGACGACGACAACCCCTGCAAGGACAAGCGCGGCGATGGCCCATTCCTTGACCATGAGCTGGCCGAGCGTGTCGAAGTTGATCCCGAGCCCGGGGGCGCGCATCACGAGGGTCACCGCAAGCGTGACAAAGAGCGTCGCGAAGGTGGCCGCCATGTAGTTCACCAGCCGGCCCGATTGCAGAAGGTCTGTCTGCCACGCGGCAACAGCCTTCAATCCGTTGAGGAAGCTGTCCCAGCCATTGTCGAACGACGGCGCGGCGTCACCCCAGCGGATCAGCGTTGCCCGCAAGCGGGCGTGGGTGGCATAGATCGCGAAGCCGAGTCCAAAGGTGATCATCGAGAGGATCAGGGCGAGGTTGACCCCGGCCCAGAGGCGCAGCTCCTCAGCCTCGCCGGGCCGCCCCAGGACGGCATCCACGCCCGGAGAAACGAGGATCGTCTGCTTGATCCACGGCAACAGTCCGAAAGCGAGGCCGAGAATGGCGAGGATCACCGGCCCCAGAAGCATCTGCCACGGGCCTTCATGCGGTTTCACGGGCGTCTCGCCCTGCGGCTTGCCCCAGAAGGGCTTGAGCGCGACGATTCCGGCAACCGCGAACATCAGCGCGTTCGCCGCCAGGGCAAAGGCCGTCACGATCGTTCCGAGGGGCAGCTCACCGGCACCCTTGTAGAGCACTTCCTTGGCGATGAAGCCGACAAAGGGCGGCATGCCCGCCATCGAGAGCCCCGCCAGTGCTGCGGCAATCGCCGTGACGGGCATGGCCTTGGCGAGACCGCCGAGAATGCGCGCATCGCGCGTGCCCGTGCCGTGATCAACCGTGCCGACGACGAGAAAGAGTGCGGCCTTGTAGAGCGAGTGCGTCACGAGGAAGGCCATGAAGCCGGTGATCGCGTAAGACGATGAGCCGTCCGCGAGGAAGAGCACCAGCGTACCAAGAGCCATCAGTGTCGTGTAGGCCAGCGCCTGCTTCAGGTCGGTCTGTTTCAGCGCCATGAACGAGGCGAAGACGGCCGTGACCCCGCCAAAGAGCGTCAGTGACCAAAGCCAGGCATCCGTTCCCGAAAGGGCAGGGTGCAGGCGTGCGAGCAGGAAGACCCCTGCTTTGACCATGGTGGCGGAGTGCAGGTAGGCCGAAACGGGCGTGGGCGCGGCCATCGCGTTGGGCAGCCAGAAGTGCAGCGGAAACTGCGCGGACTTGGTGAAGGCGCCGGCAAGCACGAGCACGAGGATGGGAATATAGAGCGGGCTCTCCTTCAGCAGGTCGCCCGAGGCCAGCACGATCTCAAGGTCGAACGATCCGACCACCGTGTAGATCAGAATGAAGCCCGCAAGCAGTGCAAGGCCGCCCATGCCGGTGACGAGCAGCGCCTGCAGAGCGGCGCGGCGCGACTTAGCGTCATCGTGCCCGAAGCCGATCAGGAGATAAGACGTGATCGACGTCAGCTCCCAGAACACGAAGAGCGTCAGCAGGTTGTCCGACACCACGAGGCCCAGCATCGCGAGCATGAAGCTGAAGAGAAACAGGCCAAACCGGTGTGCGTGGATGTGTCCAGACAGGTACTTGGCGGCGAAGAGCATAACCAACGCGCCGATCCCGGTGATCAGCAGCGCGAACGTCAGGCTCAGCCCGTCGAGCACACCCGAAAAACGCACCCCGAGCGATGGCACCCAATCGACACCCCAGCGCAAGACCTCGCCGGTGGCGACCGGTGTGATGGCTGGTGTCAGGAGAAGAAAGAGAATGGCCGCGCCAACGGCAGGCAAATAGGCCAAAGGCCCCGGCCCGCTGTTCGCGTCCTGCCCAGAAGCTGCGCCCATCGTCGTGTCGTCCCAGTTCTGCGTCCCACGCAGGCCGTTTCGTCACCCTGAGGATGGCAGCAGCCCGCGCCTAGTACGTAGGGGTGCGACACTTAGGTTCCATAGTCAATCCTGGGCGGGTTCGATTGGTTTTTCCTAATAGTGGTGCTGAGGCCTTGTGCAGAGAGGCGCGTGACTGACGCAAATTCATGCGCGCGCCCGGTATCCCTGCTGAACACTTGCATTTACCAGGCGTTGTGTCTTAGGCCGCGCGCGTGGCGAGGCGCCTGCCATGCGCTCGTGAACGGCACGCGCGACACCTCGAGCCTGTCCGGTCGCCCGCGGACGGTTCGCTCACTTTGAGTGGTGCATGTGCGCGGCGCACCTGCGCTGTGAGGGCGCCGCCTCTTTCGCGGCCATGGCAGCGGAGAGCGCCCCCTCGGGCGCCCCCCGGGAGCGTCAGATCCGCGGCCACTCCGCTCTCGACGGCTCAGAGGCCTTTTTCGCGGTAGCTCTTTGCGACACGCCCGATGGCGACGAGGTAGGCCGCCGTGCGCAGATCCGTGACGTCATCGCGAGAGCGCCAGACTTCGTGCATCGATTGGTAGGCGCCCCGCATCGTGTCATCGAGGCCGGAGCGCACAAGCTCCAGTTCGCCGGCGCCGCGCAGGTATCTGTTCTTGAACTCGGGCGTCAGTGACCATGCATTCCCGAGGTGGCTATCGAGCCGCTCAAGCTCGCGCACGATGAGAAGGTGCCGCGCTTCTTCCTGGCGCCGTTGCATGCGGCCGAAGCGGATGTGCGACAGGTTCTTGACCCATTCGAAGTAGGAGACGGTCACACCGCCGGCGTTGGCGTACATGTCGGGGATGATGACCAGCCCGCGCTCGCGCAGAATGTCGTCGGCCCCGGCCGTGATCGGGCCATTCGCGGCCTCGATGATGAGCTTGGTCTGGATGCGCGGCGCGTTCTCACGGGTGATCACCCCCTCCAATGCGGCGGGAATGAGGATGTCACACTCCTTCTCCAGCACCTTGATGCCGTCTTCGATGTACGTGGCGTCCGCGTAACCCTTCACGCCGCCATGCTGAAGGATCCAGCTGCGGACGGCCTCAACGTCCAGCCCGTTATCGTCCACCAGGGCGCCGTCTCGCTCGATGATGCCGGTGATCAGAGAGTCATCCTCATCGCGGAGGAACTTGGCCGCGTGATAGCCCACGTTGCCGAGGCCCTGCACGATGACGCGCTTGCCGGCGAGGGTGCCTTGAAGGCCCGCTGTCGCTGTAGCGTCCGGGTGGCGGAAGAACTCCTGTAGGCCATATTGCACGCCGCGGCCCGTGGCCTCGACCCGCCCCTGGATGCCGCCCGCATGCGGCGGCTTGCCGGTGACGCAGGCGTTGGCGTTGATGTCGGTGGTGTTCATCCGGTGGTACTGATCGGCGATCCACGCCATCTCGCGCTCGCCGGTGCCCATGTCGGGCGCAGGGACATTCTGGGCCGGGTGAATGAGGTCACGCTTGGCCAGCTCGTAGGCGAAACGGCGGGTGATGAGCTCCATCTCGTGCTCTTCATATTCGCGGGGGTCGATGCAGAGTCCACCCTTGGAGCCGCCGAAAGGCGTCTCCACCAGCGCGCACTTGAAGGTCATGAGCGCGGCGAGCGCTTCGACCTCGTTCTGGCTGACAGCGAGGGAATAGCGGATGCCACCCTTTACGGGCTCCATGTGCTCGGAATGAACGGAGCGGTAGCCGGTGAACGTCTGGATGCGGCCGCGCAGGCGCACGCCGAAGCGTACCGTGTAGGTGGCGTTGCAAACACGTATCTTTTCTTCGAGGCCCGGGTGAAGATCCATCAGCGCAACCGCGCGGTTGAACATCAATTCGACTGAATCGCGGAAACTAGGCTCGCGGATTGCTTCGTTCATCTGGCCCTCCCTGGCGCATGATGCAGACGCCACGGCGGGGCGGCCACGGGGGAAGCCTACGCAAGGTCTGCTAAAAAATCATGCAGAATTGAAAGGCGCATCGTCGCGACAAGCAGGCCGCAAAGCCCGCTTCGATTCGCGGGGTCGCTCCTTGTCTTCGCCCTGTGCTGGCCTTCTGTCGGCCTCTTGGCTGCACGATTTCGGCCACATTTCGCAACATTGCCCGGCGCGCCCCGGGTTCGGTTCCTGTGGGGAACCAATTGGGGCGAAGATGTGACGTTTCAGCGAATTTGCGGCAATTTGCTGGCAAGCAAGCGACGCATTTGGGCGTGAAGCGCGGTGCAAGCGTGGCGCGACGGCGCTGCAGGTTCAGTAAAGGGTGAGTGAGCATGACGAGAAAGAGCCAGACGGCACAGGCGCATCGCACCGCCACAGCGGATCATCCCGCATCTGGCGGGTTTGCCCGCGACGAAGATGGCGGGATCATCGCGTGGTCGCTCTTCACCATCATCGCGATCTTCTTCGCCGTCGGCATCGGCATCGACGCAATGCGGACGGAAACGCTCCGCACGCACATGCAGAACACGCTGGACCGCGCGGTGCTCGCTGCCGCCGATCTGGAGCAGACCCGCACCGCCAACGACGTTGTCGCCGACTACTTTGAAAGGTCGGGCCTGCCGAGCGGGCTCGCCGACATCCAGTCGACGACCAGCACCGGCGAGAAGGTCGTCAGCGCGGAACTCAAGGCGGAGCTCGACGGCGTTCTGATCGACCTCGTGGGCACCAAGAGCTTCCCGGCCCGTGCGCGTGGCGAAGCACGCGAGTCGATCACGGACGTGGAAATCTCGCTCGTCCTCGACAACTCCGGCTCCATGGGCTGGAACAACAACCGCCGCCTCGACCTTCTCAAGCCCGCCGCGAAGAACTTTATCGACACGGTGATGAAGCCCGGACCGAACGGCGAGCCCTCGACTGTTACCGTTTCCATCGTGCCGTTCTCCACGCAGGTCAACGCAGGGCCGGCGCTCGCGGGGGTCTTGTCGCTCTCGGGTGAGCACGATTACAGCCAGTGTGTGGAATTCGCCGACGACTCCTATGGGGCCACGGCTATCGATCCGGCTACAGAGCTGCGCCGGGCCGGACACTTCGACGTCTTCACGTGGGATGCCCCGGTCGACACCTTCGGCGTTGTCTGCCCGTTTGACGGCAGCCGCCACATCACCGCCTTCTCGCGCAACGCCGATGTGCTCAAAGGGAAGATCGACGCCATGTGGGCCGGTGGAAACACATCGATCGACATCGCCGCGAAATGGGGTGCCGCGCTGCTCGATCCGGCATTCCGCCCGGTGGTCGACGAACTGATCGACGATGGTGCGGTGGAATCCTACGTGTCCGGTCGCCCGTTCAACTACGGGCAGGAAAACACCATGAAGGTGCTCGTGGTGATGTCCGATGGCCAGAACACCCAGGAATTCCAGATCGAGGACGACTACCGCACCGGAGCATCGCCCGTCTGGCGCAACCCGAACGACGGGATCGTGTCGTACTTCGATGCCGATCGTGGCGAATACTTCGTCTTCAACGAAGCGGATGTCACGGACGAGCCCGGTGGCAGCTGGCAGGGCGAGCCCGGCGGCGCCGACGCGGCCGAGCAGCTCCAGTGGACGGATGTGTGGAACCGGTGGGCCGTCGCGGCCTGGGCCAGATACGTCAAGGATCCGGCGATGGGCGGCGGCTGGGAGAGCCACTACGATCAGGTCTTCGACACGACGAACTCGTCTGACAAGAACACCCGCGCGAGCGACGTCTGCGAGGCTTTCCGCAACAAGCACGAGCGCGCCATCGTCTACACGGTCGGGATGGACACCTACGGCCAGGGCGATGCAACGCTCGAGGATTGTGCGGGCACGCCGCTGAACTTCTTCGACGTCGATGCCGAGGAAGTGGACGAAGCCTTCTCGGCGATCGCACGCCAGATCAACATGCTGCGGTTGACGCAATAGTCCCGCAGACACGGACAGCCGGTCCTTAACGGCTGTCCGGAGCCAGGGCGGGGGGGCCGCCCTGGCAGCATTTTCTGAAACAGTTCGTTTCGCGGTTTGGCCCCGTATTTGAAGGCTGGCCGCATCTTCGCCGTGTTTTGTGCACGGCTTTGCCGCGTTTGAAATGCACCGCTGGGACATCTGAGCCTACCCTGTGGATGCAAAAGCCGTGACTTCGAACGCTACAGCCCCTTTCTCCTCGCAAACGCTGCGTACCAGCGCTGCCGCACCCATGTGTGGCGCGGTCTGGTCTGGCGTTGCTGCGGGGACAAGCGGCGCCCTGATCAGCGTGAAGCGCGGGGTGTCCAGCATCCGGCAGAGCGGCTCTGCGCGGCCCGTATCCGCGCCCCGGCGCGCCATTCCGGCGTGCCGGCTCGACCCGGCGCGTTCGCGTACCACGGGCCGCACCTTCCACCGCGAGATCGGCATAGCTGACCCTCTGCCCCTCCAAGAGCTGGAGCTTTGAAATGGGACTTCCGTTTAAAATGAGCAAGAACGCCACCCAGACGACCCCGGAGACGGGGGCCAAGGGGCGGCTCTCCACCAGCACAGCCCTTCCGCGCTTCGCCGAAAACGAGGACGGGGGCATTATCTGGTGGTCGATGTTCACGATGATCGGGATGCTGATGGCGACCGGTCTCGGCGTGTCGCTGCAGTTCCACGAGATCAACCGGGCGCATTTGCAGAACACCCTGGATCGCGCGGTGCTCGCAGCTACCGACCTCGACCAGACGCTCGACGCCGAGGAGGTCATCGCGGACTACGTGAACCGCTCCGGCCTCGAAGGCGCGCTGACGGATGCCGAGGTGGTCAACGGCATCAACTTCCGCACCTCGTCTGCCGAGGCGGGTGTCAGTATGAAGACGATCTTCACCCCCGGACAGGGCGAGTGGGACGTCGACGCCAAGAGCAAGGCCATCGAGTCCATCACCGACGTGGAGATCGCGCTCGTCCTCGACAATTCCGGCTCGATGGGATGGGACGGCGATCGCCGCCTCAACCTGCTGAAGCCCGCCGCCAAGGACTTCATCGACACGGTGACCCGGCCGATCGACGGGATCCAGAACGGCAGCGTGGTGGTGTCGATCGTTCCGTTCTCGACGCAGGTCAACGCCGGTCCGCTGCTGTCGGCCGAGATGAATTTCACCAACCAGCACAGCTACAGCCAATGCGCGCGGTTCGAGGACTCGCACTTCAACACCACGGCGATGAACGAGTCGACGACGATTCAGCGCGCCGGCCACTTCGACGTTTTCACATGGGACGACCCGGTGGACACCTACGGCGTCGTTTGCCCCTTCGACACGAGCCGTCACATCACGCCCTGGGCGCGTGAGGCGCCGGCCCTGAAGGCACAGATCGATGCGATGTGGGCTGGTGGAAACACCTCGATGGACGTGGCAACGAAGTGGGGCGCCGCCCTGCTCGACCCGGCGATGTCGAACGTGTTCGACGAACTCGCGGACGACGAAAACAGCGGCGTGGTCGACCCGCTCGGCTCGCAGCCCTTCGCCTATGGCCGCGAGAACACGCTGAAGGTGCTTGTGGTGATGTCGGACGGTCAGAACACCGACGAATTCCGCCTGAAGAGCTCGTACCGCAGCGGCAACTCGCCGGTCTACATCAACCCGACCAATGGTGATCTGAGCTACTATCACAACCGCTCGGGCACCAGCCGCGACTACTACTCGCTCGACGATGAAGTCTGGCGGAGCAGCCCCGACGGCGGAAGCGGCGCCGAGCGCCTGAAGTGGCCGGAGCTGTTCGACAAGATGTCCGTCGCTCACTACGCCCGCTACGTGCGTCAGGAAGCGATCGGCACCTCGTGGCGGACCACCTACGACAGCATCTACACCAAGGTGCCTGCATGGCAGAAGAACAACCGGACCTCGGCGATCTGCCAGGCCGCACGGGACGCCGGCATCATCGTCTACACCATCGGCATGGACACCTACGGTCAGGGCGACGCCACGCTGGCGGACTGCGCCGGGACCGAGGTCAACTTCTTCGATGTGTCGGCCGTGCAGATCAACGAGGCGTTCTCCTCGATCGCCCAGCAGATCAACCAACTGCGCCTGACGCAGTAATCCGGAACCGGATGTTTGGGAGGGGCGCTGTTCGGCGCCCCTTTTCCTGTCAGGACGGGGGAGCCTGCGGCGGCACGGCATCCGGGGACAAAGCACAATCCTCGGCAAGACCGTCCGGCAAGCCACGACAATCAACCACGAAATTCGCCTTGGCGCCATAAATCCGCCATAGCGGTGAACTACGCCGGTGAGACACAGCGTGTCGTAGTGTGAGGTGTACGAAGATGAGCCGACGTCAGGATCATAGCCGCAAGGGCTTGCAGCGTCTGGCATTCTGGCGCCGGTCGTTCTGGCGCGGAGACAAGGACGGTGGCAGTGCGACCGTCGAGTTCGTCATCATCTTTCCGGCCTTCATGGCGATCTTCCTGTCGACCTTCGAGATCGGTCTCTACATGACCCGTCAGGTCATGCTGGACCGGGCCACCGACCTTACCGTGCGGGCCTTGCGCCTCGGGCAATTCGACGATCCGACACAGGAGCTGCTGCGCTACAACATCTGCAATCGCTCGGCCGTGGTCGACAATTGCTCCAACCGGCTGCTGATCGAGATGACGCCGATTCCGACCGATTCATGGCAGACGCTGCCGAACGGCGCGCAATGCATCGACCGCGAGGAAGACATCGAGCCGGTGATCGCGTTCAACGGCGGGCAGCCGAATGACCTGATGCTGATCCGGGTCTGCGCGCTCGTCGAGCCGTGGTTCCCGACGACACGCCTCGCCATGAAGATGCCCCTCGTCAACGGAAAATACGCGATCGTCACCACGACGATGTTCGTGAACGAACCACAGGGTTGATATGATGGACAGATTTCAGACCGTCTTGAAGATCGCAAAGGCCCGCCTGCGCCTGTTCGGGCGAGAGCGCTCGGGCTCTGTCACTGTCGAGGCGGCGGTGATGATGTCGTTCATGCTCGCGCTCTTCGCGATCACCTACATGTGGTTCGACGCGTTCCGCACGAAGAACGGGGTGTTGAAGGCCACCTACTCCGTGGCCGATATGATCAGCCGCGAAACGGTGCCGCTGACCGAGGCCTACTTCAACGGGCTCAACACCGTCTTCGGCTTCATGACAGGGACGAACGACACCACGACCCTGCGTGTGACGACCGTCAAGTGTACCAAGGATTGTGACGACGACTCGCTGCGCGAGCTTGAGTTGTGCTGGTCGTGGGCGTCCACCGGTCTTTCCAAGCATACCGACACGACCTTCAACAAGTTCGAGGATGCAATCCCGCTGATGGTCCTGGGCGACACCGTTGTCGTGACGGAAGGGGCTGTTCAGTACACGTGGCTCTTCAAGGGCTGGCTCGAGGACCTCGAGATGCGCAACACCATCGTCACCCGCCCGCGGTTTGCGCCGCAGGTCGCGCTGGGCGAAGAGCGGTGCTACGGCGACGGCGGCACGTCCGGCGGTGGCGTGGACGACGAGGGCCTGTAAGCGCGTCCGATCTGCGCGTCGGATGTCGGGCCTTCGTTTCGCATCCTGACGCTAGGTGTCCCGTATCCGGGGAGAGTTTTGCTACCTGCGCGGGGCGTTGAGCCACACGCATGGCGGCCTCATCGCGAGCCAATCCGGGACACCCTGCAAAGACGTGCCGGACACGATTGCAATCGCGAGCCGCCCGGCGCGCTGCCTCCCAGCGACTGCCTCCATAGCAATTCGAGGGCCTATTTGGGCGGGTGTGCCCGTTCCATCAGGAGGGCGGTGAGGATGTCGGCCATTGCGCGCCCCTGTCCCCCCGGCGTGACGCCTCCGACACCGACCCGGCGGCCGAGGCGCCACCACATGCCGAGGGACCATGCCCTCGGGGCGGGTGTTGCGAGACGCAGCAGGAACCCGTTCGAAGGCTTGAAGGCAAAGAGGCCACGATCGACGGACGCGATGGCGTCTACCTGCGCAATCACACGGCCGTTCTCTTCGTACAGGGCGTCATGCGTCAGCACGATCGTGTACGACGTTGCTCGCCACATCGCGCGCGCGGCGAAGAACGCGAGGGCGGACATCGCGAGCAGAAACACCAGCCAGCCGAGATCTCGTGGGGGAGTCGTGAGCCCCGTCCAGAGAAGCAATGCGCCGAGCATGACGAGAATGCCAACGCCGAAATTGCGGCGGCCCGGCGAGGAGGCCAGGCGCGCCAGCACAACAGGAGGTTCCGGTGCGGAGGGCCCATCCTCTGCGCCCGGGCGCCCGCCCGTTCTCTTGGAGGACCGGCTCACACCGTCTCGATGCGCAGGGCGACGGGCGCGGACGGCACGACTCCCGTGCCCTCCATGCCCGCGAGCGCGGTGTCGAGCGCCGCGCGCGTCGTTGGGTGGGTCACGATCAGCACCGGCGCCTCGGCCGTGTCGTGGCGTGACTGGCGCATCCGGTCGATGCTGACGCCCGCGTCTCCAAGTAGGCTCGCGACCTTGGCGAGCGCCCCGGGCTTGTCGGTCAGCGACAGGCGCAGGTAGTACGGCGCGGGGAGCGACGCGGTGGCGCGCGCGGCGGCGGTCAGGCTCGCAGCGGGCTGGCCGAAGGGCAGCACCCGCAGGCCGCGCGCCAGATCCATCACGTCGCCCATGACGGCGCTCGCGGTTGGCCCTTCGCCGGCCCCTGCGCCGCGCAGCACGATCTGGCCCACCTGTTCGCCTTCGAGCACGACCATGTTCGTCGGTCCCTCAAGCTGGCCGATGGGGCTCTCGCGTGGCACGAGGCAGGGCGCCATGGAGCTTTCGAGCCCCCGTCCCGTCATCCGCGACACACCGAGGAGCTTGATGCGGAAGCCGAGGTCGGCGGCCTGGCGGATATCGTCGATCGAGATCCTGTCGATCCCCTCCAGCGCGACCCCGTCGAAATCGACCTGGGTGCCGAAGGCGACCGAGGCGAGCAGCGCCAGCTTGTGACCGGCGTCGATGCCGCCGACATCGAGCGTGGGATCGGCCTCGAGGTAGCCAAGCGCATTGGCCTCCTCGAACACGGTCTCGTAGGGCAGGCCCTCGCTCTCCATCCGGGTGAGGATGTAATTGCAGGTGCCGTTCATCACGCCGAGCACGCGGGTGATCTCGTTTCCGGCGAGCCCTTCCGTCAGCGCTTTCATCACCGGGATTCCGCCCGCAACCGCGGCCTCGAACCGGATCGTGGCGCCCTTGGCCTCAGCCAGCTCCGCAAGCCGCTGGCCGTGGTGCGCAAGAAGCGCCTTGTTCGCGGTCACGACGTCCTTGCCCGCCTCCAATGCGGCTTCGACGCTTTGCAACGCAGGGCCGCTTTCGCCACCCATCAGCTCGACAAAGACGTCAACATCGTCGCGCTGCGCCAGCGCGACGGGATCGTCCTCCCATGCGTAGTCGGTCAGTGGCACGCCCCTGTCCTTATCGCGGCTCCGGGCGGAGATCGCGCTCAGCGTGACCGGTCGTCCGGCGCGCGCGGTCAGCATCGGTGCGGAGCGTCGCAGGATCTTGACGACACCGGCACCGACAGTGCCCAGCCCTGCGATTCCGAGGCGGAGAGGTTGTGTCATGCGGGGCTTCCCTTGGCCGGTGGTGGTCTGACAGGCACGCGGCGCGTGGCTCGCGCGGGCTTATCTCGTCGGCTTGCGCTGTGCAACGGACGGCGCGACCGCATGTGCGGAGCTTGCGGAGCTTGGGGAGCGTGGGGGGCGTGGAGTGTGTGGAAAGCGTGGGGCATGCCGAGTGTGTGGCGCGTGGCGAGAGTGAGGGGGGGTGTTGGGCATGCCAAGCGTGGGGAGAGTGCGAAGCGTGAGGAGAGGATGAAGCTTGGGGAGAGTACGGAGTCTTCGGAGAGTGCAGCCGCGCGCCCCACGGGCACGGAGGGCCCTCGCCCGTCGATACCTCGCCACGCCCTGCGTGCCTGCTCGGCGTTGCCGCGTTTGCGGAGCGTCGGCGCCCGTTGTGGCAGGGGGGCCTCGGGGCGCAGCATCTGCGAAGCTCGCTTGCGCAGCGGGCTCTGGCTGAGGGGTGTATCGCTCTGGCGGAGTGCCGCCCGTGGCTATTCCGCGATGGCTTCGCGCTGGGCGGCGAGGTCGGCCCGGCGTTGCAGGATGGCCTCCCGCGTTGCGGCGTCGATCCCTTCCGCTTGCTCCACCTCATCGGCGCGCAGCCGGGTTTCGGAGGCCCGCCCCTGCAGAGCGGCGCTTGCATCCTCTATCGCACCCACCGACCCGCGCGACGCGGCTGCCGGGACGATGAGTGGATCGAGCGGAGCGAGTTCCGGTGGGGGAGCGGCCTCGCCCTCGGGCGAGATCGTCTGATCCAGCTCGGGAAACGTGGCGCAGCCGGCGACGGTCAGAACACTCGCCGCACACAGCAAAAAGTAGGGGGGGCGCATGACGCGCATCGGGCTCTCCGCGTCGCTCCGGACAGCGTGACCCTAGGCATCGCGGCGCACCATTGGAAGCGCCTCCTGCCTGACATGGCAAGACTGCGCGGTTTTCCCCACTCCCCCGTTTTTCGCCAAACAGTCTTGTTCCTGTCGTTCGGGGGGTCTAGGCCAACCCCCGTATCGCCTGAGGAGATAGCCCATGACTGCGCCCAAGGATTTCAACGACCGTATGCTCTCGCTCGGGCTGGGGCGCGTGTCGGAGGCTGCGGCGCTGGCGTCGGCCCGGCTGATCGGCCACGGCGACGAGAAGGCCGCGGACCAGGCGGCCGTGAACGCCATGCGCGAGCAGCTCAACAAGCTCGACATCAAGGGCGTCGTCGTGATCGGCGAGGGCGAGCGGGATGAAGCCCCCATGCTCTATATCGGCGAGGAGGTCGGCTCCGGGAACGGCCCCGCGGTGGACATCGCGCTTGACCCGCTGGAGGGCACGACGCTCACCGCCAAGGACATGCCGAACGCGCTCACGGTGATCGCGATGGGGCCGCGCGGGTCGATGCTGCACGCGCCCGACGTCTACATGGAAAAGCTGGCGATCGGCCCGGGCTATCCCGAGGGCATCGTGTCGCTCGAGCAGACCCCGGGTGAGCGGGTGCGCCTGCTGGCGGCGGCCAAGCGCTGTTCGACTGCCGATATCACAGTGTGCATCCTCGAGCGCCCGCGCCACGAAGACCTGATCCGCGAAGTGCGCGAGACAGGCGCAGCGATCCGCCTGATCACTGACGGGGATGTCGCCGGCGTGATGCATTGTGCCGAACCGAACACCGGCATCGACATGTATATGGGCTCCGGGGGCGCGCCCGAGGGTGTATTGGCCGCCGCAGCGCTGAAGTGCATGGGCGGTCAGATGTGGGGCCGGCTGCAATTTCGCAACGATGACGAAAAGGGCCGGGCCCAGAAGGCCGGTATCACCGATCTCGACCGGATCTATGCCCGCGACGACATGGTCACCCAGCATGTGATCTTCGCGGCGACCGGGGTGACCGACGGGTCGATCCTTTCGGGGATCAAGCGTGAGATCGGTTACCTGACCGCCGAGACGATCCTGATGCGCTCCAAGACGGGCTCCGTGCGCCGGATGTCCTATCGCAACCCGGTGAAGTTCAGCCCGTAGCAGATCTTCCGTGATCGCCCATTCGGCATTGGCGGAGACTTCGCGATTGACGACGGCTAGCCCCAGCAGGTAGCGTTCATGACGGGCGTAAACACCAGATGTGGGGCTGATATGCCAAAGGACGCGGGGTCACGCGGCTATCTCGGGGTCGAGCAATCCCTGACAGGCCGGCTCTGGACAGGCCCCGGGCTTGCTGTCGAACGCGCCGCCGAAGCGCTTGTGCAAGCCCTCGGAGTACCGGACCCTCTGGCCCGTGTTTTGGCGCACCGCAACGTCACCGTGCCGGAGGTGGAGGCGTTTCTGGCGCCGACCCTGCGGGACATGCTGCCCGACCCCACCCGTCTCAAGGACGCCGCCGAGGCTGCCGGCGTGTTGGTCAAGGCGGCGCGGGCACGCGCGCGCATAGCGATCTTTGCCGATTATGACGTCGACGGTGCTGCCTCCGCGGCACTCCTCTCGGATTGGCTCCGCGCCCAGGGGCTCAGGCCGACGCTCTATGTTCCCGACCGGATCGACGAGGGCTACGGCCCCAATGTGCCCGCCATCACGGAGCTCGCCCAGGGCCACGACCTGATCGTGTGCGTCGATTGCGGCACGCTCTCGCATGAGGCGCTCGCAGCGGCGGGCACGACAGATGTCATCGTGCTCGATCACCACCTGGGCGGTGAGACGCTGCCCCCGGCGCGGGCCGTCGTGAACCCCAATCGCCAGGACGAGCCCGGAGATCTCGGCCATTTGTGCGCCGCTGCCGTCGTGTTCCTGACGCTGGTGGAGGCGTGCCGACAGATGCGGCAGGCTGGGATGACCCCCCCGGACCTGATGGGCGGTCTGGATCTTGTCGCGCTCGCCACGGTGGCGGATGTGGCACCGCTCATCGGCGTCAACCGTGCGTTTGTGCGTACCGGGTTGCAGGTGATGGGGCGGCGCTCCCGCCCCGGTTTGCGCGCGCTGGCAGACGTCGCGGGCTTGTCCGAGGCGCCCCGCGCCTACCACCTCGGCTACCTCCTCGGCCCCCGGATCAACGCCGGTGGGCGCGTCGGGCGGGCGGATCTCGGCGCCCGGTTGCTTTGCACCGCTGATGCGGGGGAGGCGGAAGCCCTGGCCGCCCAGCTCGATGCGCTGAACCGCGAGCGGCGGGAGATCGAAACCGCCGTCACCGAAGAAGCGCTCGCCCAGGCCGAGGCGCGGGGTACGGACGGTCCGCTTGTCTGGGCCGCGGGAGAGGGCTGGCACCCCGGTGTGGTCGGAATCGTGGCCTCGCGGCTGAAGGAAGCCACCCATCGGCCCGCTGTCGTGATCGGGCTGGACAGGGGCATCGGCAAGGGCTCTGGCCGCTCGATCTCCGGCATCGACCTTGGCGCCTGCGTCCAGAGGCTGGCGTCTGAGGGCGCGTTGCTGAAGGGGGGAGGGCACCGCATGGCGGCGGGTCTCACCGTCGCCGAGGCGGAATTGCCGGCGGCCATGGAGCGCCTCGGCGCGCTCCTCGCGCGGCAAGGTTCGGGAAACATGGGGCCGCGCACTTTGGCGATGGACGGGATCCTCATGCCGCAGGCGGCCAGCATCGAGCTGATAGAGCGCCTCGAGACGGCAGGCCCTTTTGGTGCGAGCGCTGCGGCGCCAAGATTCGCATTTCCGGATATGCGCATCAAGCACGCACGCGAAGTCGGCACCGGCCATCTGAAGCTCACGGTGGCCGGAGATGGCGGGCCGTCGTTGGACGCGATCTGCTTTGGCGCGATGGATGGAGGGCTGGGCCCGGCCTTGCTGCGGGGGCGTGGCGAACGTTTTCACCTTGCGGGACGCCTGGAGATCAACACTTGGCAGGGGCGCATGACCCCGCAGCTCCGCCTCGAAGACGCGGCCCGAAGCGCCGGGGACGACGCAACGGCTTGAGCGAAACATCCCGGAAAAAGCGCTTGCCCTCGGCGGCGGTTTTTCCTAGGAACCGCGTCACCACAGCGCTGGCCCGTTCGTCTATCGGTTAGGACGCCAGGTTTTCAACCTGGAAAGAGGGGTTCGATTCCCCTACGGGCTGCCACTTCTGTGTCTTCCGGCCAGTTTCAAAGAGTTAAGCGGCGGAGCGGTGTTTCGCGCGTGTGCCTTTGCGGACTGCGGAGCAGGAAATTCCTCCAGCCCCCCGCCCGTCGTTTGGCAATCGGCTCATTTGGCTTGTACCGGGCAGATGCGCGCCATCCGCGCGTCCGTCATCCGGAAATGACCAGCCATGTTCACCGCTCGTTGTCGAGCTGTGAACTGTTCTGTCCGCCAAGACCCTATTGGTCCTGACCCCAGGAGCCGAAGTTCTTTCTGCGGGCGGCGACAGCGCAACCGGCGATGCCCGTGATCAGAAGCAAACCGCCTGTTGGAAGCGGAACGGGTGCTAGGGAGCCTGTCTGCGCGGTAAACGTATCCTCGGTGGCCAGAGTATATTCGTAGGTCCTGACGATAGGCCCGAGCAAAAGGAATAAGGATTTATTGAAGATCTCCGTGCCGTTCACCGGCCCGCTCGTGACACTGGCGTCCGCAAGGGGCGGCTGCCAAACCTATCGAAGAGGAATTGCGATCCGACACGCGAGTCGGCCAGCGTGACCCCCTCAGTATCAAGAGTCTCTGGTCCGGAAATGCTCATGGCAGTCATTTCAAGGCCTGCGGCTGGCTCGGCCGTGATTTGTCCACCTGACCCAGAGAGGCCTGTGGCACCTACGGCTGCGCCTGTCCCGGAGAGCCCGGTTGCATCGCGCGTTCCGCTCAATTCGCTGCGCACACCCGTCCCCACTTCTTCGAATAGAAAACGGCTGCGGCGTCAGCAGCGCCAAGGCTCCGGGAGGAGGCCAGTCGCGAAGCCGCCTGAACGGATCGAACTCTCACTAGGATGTTTCCTTCGCAAGGATGCCTGGCCCGGCAAAGCCCAAGTACACGGCTACCTTACCCTTGCTCCGTGGTCGGGGGGCGGGTCAGGCCTGTTCGGCGGTGCCGTGTCGGACCGGGGGGCAGGGACGTGGCCGACCAATCCAAAGGTGCAGGTGGCCATATCCAACCATGCGCGCAGCCCGTTCGATCGGTCTGCCGGGAAGGCGCCGCTCGATCGAACGACCGGAGCCTTTGTCTCGGAGTTCTCCAGCCTGGCGCTGTTGCTGGCGAGCGGTTTCTTCGCCGCGTTTCCGCCTGCGCTGATGGCCCGGCACATGGAGACCTCAGGGTTGCGCCCGCTGCCCCCACAGATCGCGCCGCCCGAGTTCAGAACACGCGTCTTCCGGTGATCGCGGCTCGTCGGCGATCCGGTCTGGCAATGGCTCCGGGATTTCGTGATCCGGGCCTGCTTCGAAGGGAACGACGCGGCGACCAGCATGGTCGAGCGCCCGGTGCGGGCAGTTGACGCGCGGCCCCAGAACCGCATGAGCGCCCTGCGCACCACCCGGTGGCCACCAAACACCTGCATGTGCATTCGCGTTTGACAACGACGGTCAGAATGCCCACATAGCCCCAACGCTGCGCTTCCGCGTGAGCAAGCCGTGCATCGAGTTGCACACAGCGTACAGAAATTCTCCGTTCCCCATCACGCAGGGTTCAAGCCGTGAGCGCCGGACGGTGCGGGATACGCCCGCGCCTGTCGAGGCGCTTCGCACCCTCCCACGCCGCGCGATGACGCGGCGGTCACTATGGCTGTACGGCGTGCGCGCCGGTCTCGGCCCAGATAGGATTACACTTGTCCGACTTTGAAATGCTTGGCTTGAAGCCAGCTTTGAACGACGCGGTTGCGGCCGCAGGCCTCACCCGACCGACACCGATTCAGGAGCAGGCGATCCCGCTGGCGCTCGAGGGCCACGACATTCTCGGCCTCGCCCAGACGGGAACAGGCAAGACGCTGGCCTTTGGCCTGCCCGTGATCGACGCCCTGCTGTCCAAGCCGGGCAAACCGGAGCCCAAAACCGCGAAGGTTCTCGTGCTTGCGCCTACACGGGAGCTGGTCAACCAGATCGCGGAAAACCTGCGCACCCTGACGCTGAACACCCGCGTGAAGGTCTGCACGGTCGTCGGTGGTCAGTCCATTGGCAAACAGATCAGCGTTCTGTCACGGGGCACTGACATTCTGGTCGCGACGCCGGGTCGATTGATCGACCTGATGGACCGCGGTGCCGTGCTTCTGGGATCGGTGCGCCATCTCATTCTCGACGAAGCCGACCAGATGCTCGACCTCGGGTTCATTCATGCCCTGCGCCGGATCGCTCCGGCGCTTGGGACGCCGCGCCAGACGATGCTCTTTTCGGCCACCATGCCCAAGCAGATGGAAGAGCTCAGCCGTGCGTATCTGAACAACCCGAGGAAGGTTCAGGTCTCGCCCCCGGGCAAGGCCGCGGACAAGGTCAGCCAATCGGTTCACTTCCTCGACAAGCCGTCCAAGCCGAAGAAACTGAGGGAGATCCTGTCACGGGATCTCGACGCGCTGACGCTCGTCTTCTCACGCACCAAGCACGGTGCGGAGAAACTCATGAAGGGGCTCGTGGCCGACGGCTACAACGCAGCGTCGATCCACGGCAACAAGAGCCAGGGTCAGAGGGATCGTGCCATCAAGGCGTTCCGCGAGGGTACGATCACAGTGCTCGTGGCCACCGATGTGGCGGCACGCGGAATCGACATTCCGGGGGTGGCATATGTGATCAACTACGATCTCCCGGAAGTGCCGGACAACTACGTGCACCGGATCGGGAGAACCGCGCGCGCTGGACGCGAGGGGGAGGCGATCGCGTTTTGCGCACCCGAAGAGGGACAGCTTCTGCGGCAGATCCAGAAACTGATGAAGATCGATATCCCCGTGGCCAGCGGCACGCCTCAGCCGCTCGTCGCGCAGGACCAACGCGCCGCGTCAAAGCGGCGGCGGGGCGGGAAACCGGCAGAGGCGCGTGGCGCAGACAACGCGCCGAGCAAGAGGCGGCGGAGACGGCCGCGCCGGTCAGCCGCCTGAGGAGCGGGCCACTGTGTGCCCGCTGGGTTCCCGGGGAACGGGAACCCAGCGCTTGTCCGGTCAGGATAGAGCCGTGATCGTCTGCAATCGCCGGGCTTCGCACGGCGTTCACGGCGATGGCCGGGCATGCGCAGCGTTGCGGTGAGGCGTGATGTCGGCCACCCCCGGTGTGCCGCCCGCCCACGGTACATCGGATTGGCGCCCTACGCGTCGAGGTCTTCACAAAGGGGCTTGGTTCCTTTGACGGGGCCGATGCACAGAATCGGTCGCTCTCCGTAAGGCGGAAGTTGCGAGCATTCCTGTCCTGCCCCGACGGGTGCGATTTGCCGAGCCTTTGCCCAGCGAAAGCATCTGACGTTTCGTTGCCTGCCCACGCCGTGTCGAAGCACGCCATGCCCAAGCCTCGTGGCTGGCCGTGGTGCCCGGATAACGGCGGCGGATATGCGGCCAAGACCTCGGAGATCGATGCGTGACAGTATTTAGGTTGGGCCTCTCGTAGCGCGACGGCACGTCGACGGGCAGGCCAGCCGCGCGTGAACTCCGGCGCTCGGACCCTCCAACGAAAGTCTTGCCAGGGGCGAAGAGCCCTGCTAGCGTTCTACCTATAGTTGCTCGAACGCACTCAAGACAGAAACCCGTCGTTCCCCCGGCGGGTTTCTACCTTTTTGCCCTCAAGGCTCCGATACGTCCCGTTTTTTCACGGGGTTTCTCCAAAGGACAAGTGATCTGGACGCTGACCGCAATACACCATGTCGCGGCAATGAAATTCACTGAGCCCGAAATGCCAACACCGAGCTGTTCGGCCATGACAGGGACGATTGTCAGGGCTTCAATGGCCAATTGCAGCGCCTCGTTCAGCGACATCATTCCTCGTTGAAGTTCTTTTTCTCCCCGGTTGCTGTTTCGGTTTTCTCGGCCTTGTGATTCCGCCTCAACGGTGTGGAGCAGAGCTGGCGTTGCAAATCGGATACGAAGAAAACCGCGGGCCGGGCCGCTACGGCATATCGGTTGGACAGGGGGTGCAGCCGGTCCACTGACATAAAGATCACCGCAACGGATACGTCCCCCATGGGATACGCGATCCTATCAACCTTCGGGGTTCCAGACTGCGATGTGATTTCGAGATCGATGCTGGCGCAGCACAGGTCATCTACTCGAGACGGATCCTGATCCGAGGCATTCCAAGTGGCTCCAAAAATTGCCGCGCTCCAAGCGCGTTGCCCGAGCGTTGCCGCTCAGAAACAAGCAGAAACACCTTCGGCTATTCGACGCTAATCAGCGGTTATGGCCCAAGTTGGACATACGGTCATGTTGAGAGCCACGCGTCGTAGCGCTTCTGGATCTCCCGATTGACGACCTCGTCGCCAGCTTTCCAGATTTGCGAGTCTATGCGCGTGATGCTCGCCAGCAGCTTCGGATCCATCCAGGAGCCGAAAAGTACGGACCGGTACCAGTCATGCCAGAAGCGCCATTCGGAACCCGCTTCCAGCATAGCGTTGAGGACCTTTTTCTGACCCCGCTCCATCACTGCTTCGCTGCCATTCTCTGTTTCATCAAAGAGTAGTGGTACAAGTTTCAAGTCTTCCGAGGCTTCCGCGAGGTTGCAGTCGATGTGCGGAGCTTTCCATGAAAGCTCCCCTTCGGCACTGGTGAAGACGGTTTCAGCAGAAACCCTACAAGCCTCACGCGCGGCGAGCGCAGCAGCGCCTGCGTCGCGACTTCTGGCAGAAAATTGGGCTGTGAAAGCAGTATAGGCTGCAGCAGTTGCAGTTTCAGTAGCCCGGCATTTGACAACAACGCCCAAAAACGAAACCGAGCGAATGCGGGGCAAGTCGTGCTTCTTTTTGCGTTGTTCAGAGGGAAATCTGCTCGCAATGAAGTTGGTCGTGAGAAGAGCCCGCAGCAACGGTGTCGATTGTGGGCGATACTCGTTGTTGATCTCGCATGGTGGGGCGTCCCGCAAGAACCGAGGAGCCATGCGCATAGCAGCGCGAAAGGCGAGGAGAAGTGCTGTGTCGAGAGGCATGCCCCGCTCCACCAACCAAGCTTCAATCTCGTGTTCTTCTGCAATATCGGTGATATCGACCATGTCCGCAGACGCGCCTCCCACCGGGACAAGTCTCCCAAGGCTAGCGGCCAACATGCAGGTGCTGCAAGTGGCTGTTCGGGCGCGGAAGGAGCATTGGGAGCGGCTGGTTAATCCTGGATGAGCGGTAGTCATCCGCATTTGGGGCCGCATCCTGTTTCGGATGAGCTAAAAGAGATCAAGACCGCGACCTTCTCCACTTTGGTAGACACAGGACCTGTTGATCGGTTCCGCACCTTCTGACTCGCTGACGGACGCGCAGATTGCGCGGAGACGAGCCTGCGGGCCAAAAGGGGATGAAGCCACCTGATTGGCAGTTCAAATGGCGGCATGAGCCGTTGATCGGCAGGCGATTGGGACGACGCTGAAAGCGGTGCAAAGTGCACCCCCGACCTGCTCCGCCAACTGGTATGATCGTGGTCGACAGTGAGGCGGCCAGCGCCCCCGATGGAGGGGCGACGCGTGACCACGCACAGGGCTGCGCTGCTGTTCGAATTGCTGCCGTGGTGGGCTAACGTTCTGAGCGGCAAGGGAAACGAGAGGGTGAGCGATGCCGCTATCCCCAGCTCGCACTACGCGGGGCGAGCGTTGGGTTCGCATTGAGCGCAGCGCAGTTGCAGCAGGATTGCGGGCGCCTTGAGGGTGACAACCCGGTGGTGCGACCGCCCTCGAAAGAAGCAACTCAATGGCACTCCACCCAGCGAAAGCCACGCCTTCACTGTTACCCAGCGGCTGGTTGTACGAGCGATCGCGTGTGAAAAAACGGAGAGCCGCGCCCCGAGTGCGCAACAAAAACAACCGCTTGGATATGGTAGATGGTGGAGCCAAGGGGAGTCGAACCCCTGACCTCTTGCATGCCATGCAAGCGCTCTCCCAACTGAGCTATGGCCCCGAGCACGCGAACGTGTAGCGCGGTGTGTAGGCGCGGCATGGGGCAGGATCAAGGGGAAAATCCCCTGAAGCTTCCCGTGTCGCGCCCCGGTATTCGGCAGGGCCGGCCTTGCTCCCTTGACGATACGAAGCGCGACGCAGCGTCGGGCGTCGCGCCAGATCGTCGGCAGGGCCGGCGAACCCTCAGGAGTCGTCGTCGTCGCTGCTCACGTCCGCGATGTCGTCGAGGGAGACGTTGTCTTCGTCGTCTTCCTCCAGCACGTCGTCGCCGAGGTCGACTTCCGTGTCGTCCTCTTCCTCGAGCACGGCTTCGTCCTCGATCAGCGTGCTATCGGTCTTGGCGGCCTTGGGCTCGACCTTCTTCTCTACCTTGGCGGTCACGCGCGACTTGGTGCCGGTGTCGAGCGGCACCACTTCGCCGGTATAGGGGCTCACGACCGGGTCACGACCCAGATCGTAGAACCGCTTGCCGGTGGTCGGGCACACGCGCTTGACTCCCCATTCTTCCTTGGGCATCCGACGGGTCCTCGTTGTTACGAAAATCAGACGCGGCGCATGCCACAGCCAGATGCGGCTGTCAAACCCCCGTCGAGTCAACGCCCGTGGGAGCCGTCCCTGACCGAGCCTCTTCACCATGATCTGCCGGGGCGCCCGCCCGTCCGTGTTCACCTGCGCCGGGTCGCGCGCGCACGGCGGATGAGCCTGCGCATCTCGCGCCTCGATGGGAAGGTAACGCTGACCCTTCCCAAGCGCGCGCCGCTGCGGGCCGCGCTTGCGTTTGCCGAAGAACGTGCCGGCTGGATCCGGTCGCATCTGGCCGAGATCGCTCCGGCCGTCCCTGTCGAGCTTGGCACGGTATTGCCGGTCGAGGGGCGGGCCTTGCGTGTCGTGCCGGGGCGGCGCAGCGCCTTGCGTGCGGCCGAGGGCGAGATCGCCATTGCCGAACGTGCTGCGCCGGGCGCAGCCGTCGCGGGGCTCCTGAAGGTATTGGCGCGTGAGCGCCTCACTGCGGCGTCGGATCGCTATGCCGCCGCTCTGGGTTATCCCTATGCGCGGCTGACCTTGCGCGATACGCGGTCGCGCTGGGGCTCGTGCAGTACAACGGGAGGTCTGAATTACTCCTGGCGGCTGATTCTGGCGCCGCCCGAGGTGCTCGACTATGTGGCCGCGCACGAGGTGGCCCATCTCAAGGAGATGAACCACTCTGACAGATACTGGGCCGTCGTTGCCGACCTTTGCCCCGGATACGCGGCGCCGCGCCTTTGGTTGCGTGACAACGGGCAGGACCTGCACCGCTTTCGGTTCACGGCCGAGACAAGCTGAGGTGCGGTGTGATCCGGGGCAGGGACTGCTTCACCGGGCATAGCCCCGTGGCGTTCGCTCCGATCGTACCCGATCGAGCGACGGGTGGGCGATTTTGCTGCGCGCCCAGGCCATTGGTCTTGGCTTTCATCCCGCCGCCGCAACCCTCATGGTTACGGCTCCCGGCTCCCGGCTCCTGGCGCGCGTGCGCAGCGCATTGACGTTGGGCGCCACGGATCCCAGACTGATGCCATGCTGTACACCGCCCGCCCGTCCGATGTGGTCGCCCCGGCGACGCCCGCGGCCACACCCGCCGCGCATGAGCGCGTCTACCGCATCCTGCGCGCGCGAATCATGCATGGCGAGATCGGCCCGGGCGAGGCGCTGACCCTGCGCGGGATCGGGCGTGAGTTCGACGTGTCGATGACCCCCGCCCGCGAGGCCGTGCGCCGACTGGCTGCCGAAGGGGCGCTGACCCTCTCGCCGTCGGGTCGGGTGGCGACGCCGCAACTCGGCGCCGACCGGTTGGAGGAGCTGGCGGCCCTGCGTGCCTTGCTCGAGCCCGAGCTGGCCGCCCGTGCGCTGCCGCGCGCCCACATGGCGCTGATTGACCGGTTGCAGGCCATCAACGGAACTATTGCTGATGCCATCACCGCACGCGATGCCCCGAGCTACATCCGCACCAACCTCGAATTTCACCGCGCGCTGTACCTGCGTGCCCAGGCGCCGGCGATGCTCGCGCTGGCCGAAACCGTCTGGCTTCAGCTCGGCCCGACGATGCGCGCGCTCTATGGGCGGCTCGGGCGCACGGAAGCGCCCCATGGCCACAGGCTGATCATCGCGGCGCTCAAGGCGGGAGACGAGCCGTCTCTGAAGCTCGCCGTGCGGTCCGACGTCACTCAGGGTCTGCGGCTCCTCGCGCAATGAAGCCGTTCCTCATCCTTCAGCTGCGCCCCGAAATCGAGGCGGCCGACGACGAGTATGCCGCCTTCCTTGAGAAAGGCGGTCTCGGCGCCGAGCAGACCCACCGGATCCGCCTCGATGCGGAGGCTGTCCCCGCGGGGCTCGATCTTGCGGAGTATTCCGGTGTGATCGTCGGCGGAGGGCCCGGATGCATTTCCGATCCGCCCGACAGGAAGAGCCCGGACGAGGCGCGCTGCGAGGCCGCGTGCAAGGCGCTCCTTCCGGAAATCGTTGAGCGCGACGTGCCGTTCCTGGGGTGCTGCTACGGGATGGGCCTGCTTGCCGATTACCTCGGGGCCGAGGTCTCCAAAGAGCGCTATGGCGAGCCCGTGAGCGCCGCAGCCGCCGCGCTGACCGCCGAAGGAAGGTCGGACCCCCTGCTTCATGGAATGCCCGACGCGTTCGATGTGCTGGTGGGGCACAAGGAAGCGGCGCAATCGGTGCCGGACGGCGCGGTGCTCCTCGTGGCGGGCTCGGCCTGCCCGGTGCAGATGATCCGGACAGGCGCCAACGTCTATGCCACGCAGTTTCACCCCGAGGCCGACGCGGCGGTCTTCGCGCGCCGCATCGAGATCTACAAGCACCGGGGCTACTTTCCGCCGGAGGCAGCGCAGGCGCTGACGGATGCTGTCGCCGAGGCCAATGCCGATCTGCCTCCGAGAATTCTTGCAAATTTCGTGCGCATTTACGCCCAGTGAATCCTGGGCCTTTGCGTCCAGTCACGATTTGGTCATTCCCTCTGGTTCTGGAAGTCCTTCCCACCGGCCCCATCTAGCGAAGCCGGGCCGCATGAGCGGCGCATTGGACCAGCCTCACAGAAGAGGGACTTGCCATGAATATTCACGCTGACCTGACCGCGGCCACCTCCAAACTCACCACTGCCGAAGCCGTTGAAGCCCTGGCCGCCCTGCGCAGCTGGGCCGCCGGCGCTACCTCGGAGGAGCGTTTGTCGGTCGATCCCGCTCTTGCAGCGCTGATGCGCGCCCCGGAGGCCGAGAGCTACCCGACGCTCGCGCGCAGCTACCCCGAATTCAAGGTCGATGCCGCCTACCGCGCGACTCTGCCGGACCTTCAGAATGGCCCCGAGAGCCTGATCAAGGGCGCGCGTCGGCGCATCCAGCACGTTGGCATCTCCAATTTCAGGCTGCCCCTTCAATTGGAGACGCGGGAGGGCGCGCCGCTGACGCTCCAAGCGTCCGTGACCGGGTCTGTAAGCCTCGAGGCGAACGCAAAGGGCATCAACATGTCCCGCATCATGCGCAGCTTTTATGCCGAGGCCGAGCGCGTTGGCGGTCTCGATGTGGCTGATGCCGTGATCGACGCCTATCTGCGCGACCTTGGAAGCCTCGATGCGCGCCTGATGCTCCGGTTTTCCTACCCGGTGCGGATCGAGTCGCTCCGCTCCGGGCTGTCGGGCTGGCAGTATTACGATGTGGCGCTGGAAGTGGTGCAGCAAGGTGGAACGCGCCTGCGTGTGATGCACCTCGACTATGTCTACTCGTCGACCTGCCCGTGCTCGCTGGAGCTTTCCGAGCACGCCCGTCGCGAGCGCGGCCAGCTCGCAACGCCGCATTCGCAGCGCTCCGTTGCGCGTTTGTCGGTTGCGCTCGATCCGGACGCGCCGCCGATGGTGATCGAGGATCTCGTCGAGCTGGCCCGGAGCGCCGTGCGGACGGAGACCCAAGTGATGGTCAAGCGCGAAGACGAGCAGGCGTTTGCGGAGCTCAACGCGGCCAACCCGATCTTCGTGGAGGATGCCGCACGCCTCTTCGCGGAGGCGTTGCAAGCCGATGCCCGGATCGGGGATTTCCGCGTGGTCGCCAGCCACCAGGAAAGCCTGCACAGCCACGACGCGGTCTCCGTTCTTGTCGAGGGGGAGACCTTCGCGGGAGAAAGCCTTGAGCCGCACCTCTTTGCCAGCCTGATCCATCACGGCTAGGCGCGCGGCTTGCGTCGCGCTGCTGGTGCTGGGTGCATGGCGGGCGTCGCGCCGGCTAGGGCTGGCGCGCGGCTGGTGCTGGGTGCATGGCGGGCGTCGCGCCGGCTAGGGCTGGCGCGCGGCTGGTGGCGTGCCGCTTGGGGGCGCTGTCTTCGCTGGTTTGCGCAAGGCTGGTTGGTGCAAGACCGGTTGGTGCAAGAGGGACGTTGCCTTCGTCACAACGATGCAGGCGGGCAATCAGGACAGAGCGACCAAGCGTGCCGGGAGGGGCTATCCGAGCAGGGTAAGACAGCGCAGCATCGCGAGCTCATACCCCTGAACGCCGCACCCGACGATGATGCCGTTGGCCCGGAGCGACACGTAGGACGTGTGCCGGAACGTCTCTCGCTGGTGGATGTTCGAGATGTGGACCTCCATCACCGGCCCTTCGAAGGCGTTGAGGGCATCAAGGATCGCGATCGAGGTGTGGGAATAGGCCCCCGGGTTGATGATGATCCCATCGGCCGTGCTGCGCGCGTCTTGCACCCAGTCGACGATCTGCCCCTCAGAGTTCGATTGCCTCGCCTGAAGCGTCGCGCCGTGCTCTTCCGCGAGGGCTGTACAGCGTGCCTCGACGTCGGCAAGCGTGTCCGCGCCGTAGAGCTGGGGCTCCCGTTGACCGAGCAAGTTGAGATTTGGCCCGTTGATCAGCAGAATGCGCTTGGCCATCGCTTCACCCTTCGCAACACCCGAAGCGGAGGTGCCTGGGCCCTCGCGATGTATCTCCTTGGATGCGCCGTGAACACCCCGGCCCACGCGGGGGGCCGCGTTGTGACCTGCACGCGACGCTCCGGGGGTGCGCTAGATCGTGCCGCAGGCGTTCGCGGCGACTGTCCGGATCCGCTGGCGCTTGGTCAGCAATTCGCGGCTGCTGCGGGCGCTGTTGTCAGTGATTCCCTTCACCTGCGTGAGCGCGCTCGTGTCGAGCTCGGCGATGCATGCATCCGAAACCCCCGCCCGGCGCAGTTCCCCTTCCTGGGAGGCGCGCAACTGGGCGTTCGGAGAACCGGAGGGGCCTGCAGCGACACAAGCCGAGAGAAGAAGCGGCAGCGCGGCGGCAAGCGCGAGACAGGCGGTGGAGCGGCGCAACAGCATGGGGACCTCCGGAGTTGGGCTCCCGTAGTCATAGCGACATTGCTGTGGGGCGCACAGCACCAACCGGCTTGGCACGCATCACCGCGGATCAAATTCCGCGGAGCGCTGCCAGTGCCTGCCGCGCCCGCAAGACCCCGAAGCAACGGGCCACGGGGGGGGCGTCACGCCCGAATCAGAGGCCAACTGGAGGGCGGGCGAGGGAGCGGGCCTAACCTGCGCTAGCGCTGTGCCAGCATCGCGAGACGGATGAAGAGCCGCTCCACGAGCGCTGCCTGCGGTGCCGTTTGCCCGGCCGAACGCAACGCGAGATCCGTTTCCATCAGCAGCGACAGCGCCTGCTCCAGCTTCATCCGGCCCCAGCGGCTCGCTTGCTGGGTCATGGCTTCGCGCCGGGGGCCGAAGACGGGCGGACGCATCCTCCCCAGCGCAGCACCCGGTCCTTGGGGATCGCTGGCAGCCGCGTGCAGGGCTCGGAAATGGCGGGATGCGGCAATCACCATGGCCACGGGTTGAATTCCCTGACCCTCAAGCCGGTGCATCAGTGGGCCGATGTCCCGTTGCCGGCCTCCGGCGGCGGCGGCGAGCACATCATCGACGGCGGCCTCGATCGTCAGGGGAGCGCATTCTGCAACCTCCCCGCTCGAGAGCGGGGCCGCATCATCGTACTTATAGAGTCCGATCTTCTCGACAGTCTGCCGGAAGTCACCGGGGTCGAGCGTGCGGGCAAGCGCTTCGAGGTCTGTCATCGCTTCGGGAGCGATGTTCGTCAGGCCCGCGCGCTGTAGCTCGGCGGCGATCTCGTCCCGCCCCGGCGGATCGTCGTAGAGCGCGATACATGCTGCACTGCGGTGTCCCTCGAAGAGCTTGCGCAGCTTTGAGCGGGCCGGCAGGGCGGCGGCCGTGGCAACAAGAAACGCGTCGCCCTCGGCCCAAAGCTTCAACGCGCCATCGAAGGCAGCCACGAGGCCGTCGCCCGCATCCTCCACAAGAACCGCCCGCTGTCCGGGGAAGAACCCGGTCGCCTTCATCGCGTCGGCCACCAGGCCGGGGCTGCGCCGCGCCTCGGCGGCGTCGACGCGTTCGAGCCGCATTTCTTCCTCGGCGCCGCGGCCAAGGAGGGCCGTCAGCATATCCGCGCGTTTCAGGGCAACACGCATGGCATCGGCGCCGTAGATCAGCGCACCGCCGCGACCCGGATCCGGCCGGGCGAGAAAGGCCTTCCCATCGCGCGCGCTCAGCTTCACGGCAGCCAGCCCGATGCGGTGGCCAATAGACGGTCGGCCACCCGATCCGCGAGAATGATCGCCGCGCGCTCGCGTGCGTCCGCGCGCGCCGTCCGGACGGCGACGGAGGTCCCGCGATCGGTGAAGCTCGCCGAGCTCTCGACACGGCCTTGCGTCAGCAACGCCCCCGCGCCGTTGAGCACTTCGAACGCCGCGCTTCCGACAATCACCAGCCGCAGGTTCGATCCCGTGCCGGACAGCGCAAGGCTATCCTCGCGCAAGCCCAGCACGTAGGTCAGGCGCAGGTCGCCCGCCTCGGGGCGCCCCAACCGGTCTTCAAGCTGGGCGACGAAGGCGAAGGCCTCGCGCGAATTCGGCGGGTCCGCCAGCACGCGCCCGCGCAGGCCAGCGCCCGCACCGCCCGGCGCATAAACCGGGGAAAAGCCGCACGAAGCCGCCAGCCCGGCCCCCCCAAGCGCGACGAAGCCGCGTCGGCTGAGCGCGCCTCTGGCCATCTCAGACCACGACGTTGACGATTCGCCCGGGCACGACGATGAGCTTGCGGGGCTGGCCGCCGTCGAGCGCCTTCTGCACGGCCGGCTCGCCCAGAACCATGGCCTCGATCGCGTCCTTGCTGGCGTCCTTGGCCACGGTGATCTCGCCGCGCCGCTTGCCGTTGACCTGGATCGGCAGTGTCACGCTGTCTTCAACGAGGAGCGCCGGGTCTGCGGTCGGCCACGCGGCCTGCGCCAGCAGCCCTTCGCCGCCAAGGAGCGCCCAGATCTCTTCCGCAACGTGGGGCGTGAAGGGCGACATCAGCTGAGCCATCGTCCGCAGAGCCTCGATTTTGGCCGCCCCCGAAGCGCCGGATTTCGAAATCGCGTTGGTGAAGGCGTAGAGCTTGGCAATGGAGGTGTTGAACGCAAAGTTCTCCACCCCGTCCGTGACATCCGCGATGCAGCGCGCCGTTTCCCGGGCGAGCGCGTCATCGGCCTGCCCTCCGCCCGCGTCATTCGCGTCCGCCTCGGCGGCGAGCCTGTAGACGCGCGACAGATGCTTGAAGGCCGCTTCCGCGCCGGCATCCGTCCATTCCACGTCGCGGGCCGGCGGGCTGTCGGACATCACGAACCAGCGAGCCGTATCAGCCCCGAACCGTTCGACGATATCGGTCGGGTCCACCGTATTGCGCTTCGACTTGGACATCTTGGCAGAGGGGATCACCTCCACGGCTTCTCCTGTCTCGCGGACGACGACCACGCCGTCCCTGTCCTCCACCTCGCCCGGGGTGTGATAAACGGGTCGGCCCGACGCATCCTTCGTCTGAAAGATCGCGTGCGTGACCATGCCTTGCGTGAAGAGCGCTTCGAACGGCTCGATACAGCGCTCCGGCAAGTGGCCGGTCTGATGCATCGCGCGCGCGAAGAAACGTGAATAGAGCAAATGCAGAATCGCGTGCTCGATGCCGCCGATATACTGGTCGACGTTCATCCAGTAATCGGCCTCCGCCAGTTCCGTCGGCGTCTCGGCACGGGGCGCGGTGAAGCGGGCAAAATACCACGACGAATCGACGAACGTGTCCATCGTGTCCGTCTCGCGCTTGGCCGGTTTGCCGCATGCGGGGCAGGGAACATCGCGCCATGTCGCGTGCCAGTCGAGCGGGTTGCCGGGCCGGTCGAAGCTGACGTCATCGGGCAGCCGGACGGGCAGGTTCTCGCGCTTTTCCGGAACCGCACCGCACGCCTCGCAATGCACGACAGGAATCGGGCAGCCCCAGTACCGCTGACGGCTCAGCCCCCAATCCCGCAGCCGGAACTGCGTGACGCCTGTGCCCCAGCCCTTTTCCTCGGCAAAGCGAATCGTGGCGTCGATCGCTTCCTGGCCCGTCGCCTCCGTCAGCCCGGTGAAGTGGTCGACCCAGCGCACCGCCTCTGTCTTTGGTGGCACGAACGCGGTGTCTCCGACAGGCGTCGGATCATCCAGCGCAAAGAAGGTGTCGACCACCGGCAGCCCATACTTGCGGCTGAAGTCGAGATCGCGCTGGTCATGCGCCGGGCAGCCGAAAATCGCCCCGGTGCCATAGTCCATCAGGATGAAATTCGCGATCCAGACGGGCAGCTCCCACTCCGGGTTGAGCGGGTGCCGCACCTTGAGACCCGTGTCAAAGCCCCTCTTTTCGGCTGTCTCCAGCTCCTCCGCACTCGTGCCCATGCGGCGGCACTCCGCGCAGAAGGCAGCTATCTCAGGGCGCTCGGCCTCGAGCGCGCGCGACAGCGGATGATCCGGTGAGATCCCGACGAATCCCGCCCCCATCAGCGTATCCGGCCGCGTCGTGAAGACCTCGATCGCCGCCTGATCCCCGACCGGCGCAACCATCTCGAAAGCAAACCGCAGGCCCTGGCTCTTGCCGATCCAGTTCGCCTGCATCAGCCGCACCTTCTCGGGCCATTTCTCCAGCCCGTCGATGGCGTCCAGCAACTCCTCCGAATAGTCGGAAATCCGGAAGAACCACTGCACCAGCTCACGCCGCTCGACAGCAGCGCCGGATCGCCAGCCCTTGCCGTCGATCACCTGCTCGTTGGCCAGAACAGTCATGTCGACCGGATCCCAGTTGACCATTGCGGCCTTGCGATAGATCAGTCCGGCCTCCAGGAAATCGATGAACATGCGCTGCTGCTGGGCGTAGTACTCCGGATCGCAGGTTGCGAACTCCCGCGACCAGTCGATCGAGAAGCCGAGCGGCTTCATCTGTGCGCGCATGTCGGCGATGTTCTGGTAGGTCCAGTCCTTCGGATGCCCGCCGCTCGCCATCGCTGCGTTCTCGGCCGGCATGCCGAAGGCGTCCCAGCCCATGGGGTGCAAGACGGCATGTCCCGTCGCCCGCTTGTAGCGCGCGATCACATCCCCCATCGTGTAGTTGCGCACGTGCCCGATGTGGATCCGGCCCGAGGGATAAGGAAACATCTCCAGTACGTAGTACTTCGGCTTCTCGGCGTCGTGGCGCGCGACAAAGACGCCGGCCTCATCCCACTGGCGCTGCCACTTGGGTTCGACTTCGGACGGGATAAGACGCGACATGGGGACCTGCTCTTGCTCTTGGCGGAAGGGGCGCGCCATCGACGCTGGATCGCCGGGCGCAACGCGTAGCCCTGATACGGCGCCCGCCATCGCACGTAAAGGCCGGGGCTGGGCGCGGCCCTTGGCTTCTTCTTGCTTCAAATACCGAATCCCGGCGGCTGCCACATGGTGCTGCGTCGGGGGGTGACGCGCCTCAGAGGTTCCCGTCAGCGATTCGCAGCTGCCGTGCGCGGGTCAGGATGGCGTCTTCGACCGCGCGCTTGGTATCTGCGTCCACCGGGCCGGATCTGGTCGCCATCGCAACGCGCAACGAGCGCGCGTCCAGGGCCGGGTCGCGGATCTGGATGGTCGCGCGGTAGGCGCGCCCTCCCCCGGGAGGAGTGCCGTATCCCATTACGATCACGCCGGAAAAAGGATCGACCGTCTCTATGGGCAGGAAGCTGAGCACGTCGAGCGACGCATTCCAAAGGAACCGGTTTACTTCGAGCGTGATGTTCGGGTCGTCGGTGTTCACGAAGAGATCCCAGATCGTCTCGCGCTGGGTGCCGTCGTCGTTCAGCGCGGGATCGAACTCGGCCGGGATGTTGGCATTGTCGGAGACGGGTCGCGTGAGGATGTTGCCTTCGCCCTCGCTGCAGGCGGCCAGCATTGCAAATCCCGCGCAGGCCATCAGGGCGCGGGCGATGATGCGGCGCCGGATACCCGGGGTGCGAGACACAGCCGAACCGCCGCGCACCGCCTCACGGGCGGGTGCACCCGACGCGCGGCGCAATACCAGACGTGTGGAACCCTCATGATCCATGACGCGTGCGTAGCGCAGGCCCACAAGAGCGGCAAGGTCAAACGCCCGGGTGAGTCTCAGGGCAGGATAGAGAGTGCGGCGACCACGACTCACCCAATGGCCCTCCCCAGGCCCCAAAAGAGCCCTAACTCTGCGTCATCTGGTGATACTTCCGATCGAATCCGGGCCTCGGAATGGCACATCGTTGCAAACCGGCTTCGGGGGCACCGATCACTGTGGCATACCTGCACCAATTCTGGGGCGCGCCCGGGGCAATTCCTGCCTCCGCTTGCGTTCTCAGCCATCCGGAGCGAAGAGAACGCATGCCCAATTCGGCCCACGGGGTTGTGGGGCTCCTTTTGAACACACGAGGGAAAACGATGAAAAAGGTCCTTCTCACCTCCACGGCTCTGGTCGCCTTTGCTGGCGTCGCGGCTGCCGAGGTTGCGATCACCGGTAACGCCGAAATGGGTGTTTCTGGCGGCTCGTTCGATGTCACCAACGCAGCTGGCGAAAGCGCAGATGCAACGGTTCCGGTTCAGTTCTACAACGACGTCGATGTCGACTTCGATATGTCGGGCGAAACGGACAACGGCATCTCGTTCGGTGCATCCGTCGATCTCGACGAAGCTCCCAACCTTGCCAACGAATTTGATGACATGGGTATCACCGTGTTCATCTCCGGCGACTTCGGCACCCTGACGATGGGTGACACCGACGGCGCACTGGACTTCGTGACCCAGGACATGGGTATCGCGAACCCGGGCTCGATCAACGACGCTGAAACCGAGCACCTCGGCTACCTCGGCGCGTGGCTCGACGGTTCGGGCGACGGCCAGATCGTTCGCTACGACTACTCGTTCGACGCCTTCACCTTCGCAGTGTCCGTCGAGCAGATGCCGACGGGTGCGGACGGCGAAGTCCTCGAAGACGACGACGACCTCACCTGGGCCATCGGTGCTGGCTATGACTTCGAGTTCGGTGGCGGTTCCGCTGGCGTCTCGCTCGGCTACCAGTACTCCGACAATGGTGTTATCCAGGTCGGCGGCGGCACCGGCGACGACTCCGTGTCGATCGGCCTGAACGCCGGTGAAGTTGCAGCAATCGCCGTCGGCGGTTCGGTCAACCTCGACAACGGCCTCGGCGCAGCCCTGACGTACACCAACTTCGACTTCGACGAAGGTGACGACGTCACGCACATCGGTATCGGCGCTGGTTACAGCTTCGACGCATTCTCGGTCCACGCCAACTACGGTCAGTGGGACGCGGACTCTGTGACCGTCTCCGGCTTCGGCCTCTCGGCTGGGTATGACCTCGGCGGCGGCGCATCGCTGCTGGCAGGCTACTCGAACTCCACGGCCGACGACGATGACTCGGAAGCAGAGATCAACACCGAGCTGTTCTCGCTGGGTCTCTCCTTCTCCTTCTAATCCGAAGGCGAAGCGTAACAGGAAAGAGCGGGCCCATCGGCCCGCTCTTTTCCGTTTGTGGGCGCCCCTGCGCACGCCTCCCTGCCGCAAGAGGTGCGCCCAGCGCCCATTGATACCCCGCCCGTCGCGTTCATTGCGGCGATGTCCCGTGCAAACGCCCGTCCCCAGCGTGTACGAGTACGCGCATCTGCCGCCCGCGCATCGTCGGCGCTGCTTGTCACCCGTCCGAGTACCTTCCCTCCTCCCCGTCCGGGTGCTAGCAGCAGCGCGCAGGAGGATCCGCCATGGCCAAACCGCTCGCAGCGCAGCGCGTCACTGCAGCCGACGTCAAACGTGCCTATGCCAAGGCCCACGCCTTGCATCAGGCCGGCCGTCTTGCGGAAGCGGAGGAGGGCTACCGGGCGGTCGCCGCTGTCGCCCCGACCCTCGCCGAACCAAAGTATCAACTCGGCCGGATCGCTACCGCAAGAGGGGATGCGGAGGCGGCGCTTGCGCATTACGAAAGCGCGCTCCGGATCAAACCAGAAGAGCCAGCGCTCCTTTCCGCGCGCGCCGAGGCCCTTGGCGCGCTCGGCCGGTCCGACTTGGCGCTCGCGGCCTACGACACGCTCATCAAGTCCAATCCCAAACAAGTGAAGCCCCGCGCCGACAAAGCGCTCCTGCTCCAGCGCCTCGGCCGGTTCGAGGCTGCCGAAACGGAGTTGCGTGGTGCGCTCAAGCGCAGTCCGCGTGACGGCGAGCTCTACCGAATGCTCACGGCCACGCACAAGACGCGCAAGGGCGAGCTCTTGCTACGCCAAATGCTGAACGCGCACGCCGATTCCGCTGTCCAGGGCATCTCCCGCATGCAGCTGCAATTCGCCCTCGCAAAGGCGATGGTCGATACCGGCGCGCATGATCGCGTGTTCCGCTACCTCGATCCCGCGAACGCGGCCATGCGCGCCGCCCAGCCCTACGACATTGCCGCACGTCAGGCGGAAGTGTCGGGGTTGATGCAAGCGTTCGATGGGGCGGATCTCACGCCCAACGCCGAAGCCCCGCCCGGCCCGACGCCGATTTTCATCACCGGCCTGCCGCGCTCCGGTACGACACTGGTCGAGCAGATCCTCGCCTCGCACCCCGCGGTGACCGGCGCGGGGGAGCGCCGCTTCGTTCTTGAAGAAGCCTATGCGGCGATGGGCGATCCCGGCCGCGGCTTCACACCCCTCGATGCCCTCTCTCCCGATGCGCTCGGGGGCTTCGCCCGGCGCTATCTCGATGCCCTCGCCGCGGCCGTTCCCGAGGCTCCCGTCGTGACCGACAAGTCGATCCAGTCACACCTCGTGCTCGGCCTCATCGCCAAGGCCCTCCCCCAGGCTCGCCTCATCGTCGTCCGCCGCGATCCGCGCGACATCGGCCTGTCGATCTATCGTAATCTCTTTGCCCCCGGCACGCACCTCTACGCCTACGATCAGGCCGATATCGCCGCCTACATCGCGAGCTTCGAGCGCATGATCGCCTTCTGGCGCGAGGCCATGCCCGGCAGGTTCACCGAAGTCAGCTACGAAGACCTCGTCGCCGATCCCGAGCCGCAAAGCCGCAGGCTCGTGGCCGCCGCCGGTCTTGATTGGGACGACGGATGCCTCACCTTCCACGAAACAGACCGGCAGGTTGCCACATTGTCGGTTCAGCAGGTGCGTCAGCCGATCCACGCGGGCTCGAAAGGCGGCTGGCGCCGGTACGAAGCCGATCTTGGGCCAATGCTGGCCGCATTCGAGGAACACGGGGTGACCCTGCCATGAGCCTTTCCGACATCCGCGCGCGCCTCTCCAAGGCGGCCGAGGCCGCTGACCGCAGCCCGGACAGCGTCTCGCTGATCGCGATCTCGAAGGTCCAGCCGCTGGAGCGTGTCGAAGCCGTTCTCGACGCGGGGCACCGCGTCTACGGCGAGAACCGCGTGCAGGAGGCGCAATCCAAGTGGCCCGCCTTCAAGGAGCGTTATGACGGCGTGGAATTGCATCTCGTCGGCCCGCTCCAATCCAACAAGGCCCGCGCCGCGCTCGAGCTCTTCGATGTCATCCACACGCTCGACCGTCCCAAACTGGCGAAGGCCCTCGCGCGCCTCGCCCAGGAAACCGGACATTGCCCACCGCTCTTCATCCAGGTCAATACCGGGGAGGAGCCCCAGAAAGCGGGGATCCTGCCGGACGACGCCGATGCGTTCGTGGCCGAGGCGCGGGCCCTCGATCTGCCCCTCGCCGGCCTGATGTGCATCCCGCCGGTCGAAGAGGAGCCAAGCCTACACTTCGCCCTGCTCGCCCGGCTCGCCAGCCGTAACGGTCTCACGGGTCTATCCATGGGGATGTCCGGTGACTTCGAGCGCGCCATCGCCCAGGGCGCCACCCATGTGCGCGTCGGCTCGGCCATCTTCGGCGCCCGCACCCCCGGCCAGACCACGTCCCAACCCTGAACGCACCCGGCCACACCTGCGCTTTGCGGCGCAAAGCGCACTGCCCCAAAGCGCCCGGACCAGCCGCGCAAGACGGATCGCGCAATGCTCCCGCCCGAGGCAACCGGCGGAGATCCACCCACCAGGCCAAATCCCGCCCCTTCAGCTTGGCGCGAAATACCTCGGGGGAGCGGCACAGCCGCGGGGGCAGCGCCCCCTACCGGACAACAACACGCGTGCCATATCCGATTCGCGGCAGGATCCACGTCAGGTGATCGCGCCGGAAGGCCAGGCAGCCTTCGGTCGGGGTCTGCGCGCGCCGCCAGATGTGCAGGAAGATCGCCGAGCCACGGCCAGGCTCTCCCTCGGGCCAGTTCCAATCGGTCAGCAGCACCAGGTCATAGAGCGGATCGGGACGGCGCAGATGCTCGTGGGAATACTCGTGTGGCGCGCGCACAAGGCTGTTGTAACGCGGGTCGACCGGGTCGTCCGACCACAGATCCCGTGGCCCGATCGGGGCCGCCCAGGGAATGGGCCGCGCCATCCGGTCGGGCCGGTAGAGAGCTCCGACGATCCGGTGCACCCCGCGGGGTGTCGCGCCATCGCCCTCGCGCTTGTCCGAACGGACCCCGCCCCGCCCGCGCGCGACCGGAAAGCGCCGCCCGGCAAAGCGCAGGCCCGTCGGTGTCAGAACCATGTCCCGCGGGCTGAGCCCGCTCACGACAAGTGGCCGGACTTGGCGCGCTTGGTCGCCAGATAGGCCGCGTTCTCCGCCGTTTCGCCCGCCCGCAGCGAAACCCTCTCCGCCACGGCGATCCCCTGCGCTGTCATCATCTCGATCTTGCCGGGGTTGTTCGTCATCAGCCGGACCCGGGCCACCCCCAACTGTTTCAACAGGGCCGCGCCGACGCGGAAGTCCCGTTCGTCGTCCTCGAAGCCCAGCCGGTGGTTGGCCTCCACGGTGTCAAAACCCTGATCCTGCAGCGCATAGGCGCGCATCTTGTTGGCGAGGCCGATCCCCCGCCCCTCCTGATTCAGGTAGAGCAGGATCCCCCCCTCTGCCGCGTGCATGGCCCGGAGCGCCGTGTGCAGCTGCGGGCCGCAATCGCATTTCAGGGATCCCAGGATGTCCCCGGTAAAGCACGCCGAGTGCAGACGCGTCAGAACCGGGCTGGCGCGATCCGGTGTCCCGATTTCGACGGCGTAGTGCTCGGCCCCTCCGTCGTCGGGACGAAAGACATGGAGCCGCCCCGCCCCCGCCAGCGCCATCGGAAGCCGCGCATCGACCACATGATCGAACGCGGCGCCGTCCTGCGGCGGCACGTCTGTCGCGAGATCCAGCCGCGTCAGGCCTAACACCTCTTCGGGCACCGGCGCGATCAAGACAGCCGGAAGCACCTGCGCCTCCTTGGCCAGGGCAAGCGCCGCGCGCGCCAGTGTCGCGTCCCCGTCACGAGCCGTTCGAAACGGCCCCTTCATCGGGGTCTCGAGATCGCTGGCGGGATCGGCCACCGCGCGCGCCCAGCCGAGGCCCGCGCCATGTGGCAGCTCGATCCGGGCGAGATCGCCATCGTAGCTCCGGGCTTTCAGGGTTTCCGCGCGCCGGGCCGTTACCGCCAACACACCGGCCCCCGCGAGCGCGGCAAACCGCGCTGCACTCACGGTTTCGATCGCCACCGCCAGCGCGGCGTCGTTGCCAAGCGCGAGCACCACCGGCAGTCCGAGCCGCAAGTCCGCGCGCGCGCGCGCTCTCCGCTCTGCGGGGCTCGGTCGGAGCGGAGAAGAGGATGCGGCGGTCATGGCGGATCCCGGGCCAAAGGAATGCTCCAGATGTAACGCTCACCTCCCGAAATTGAAACATACCCCCCGCCCGCGACACATCGACGTGAGCGAATGTAGCTTTTCTTGTGACGGGCCCGCCGATGGCCAATCTCGTCTGCAACGATGGAGGAAACGCCGATGGCCACGCTGAAGAAGATCCTGCTTGTCGACGACGATGAAGACCTGCGCGAAGCGCTGTCCGAGCAGCTCGTGATGACCGAAGACTTCGACGTGTTCGAAGCCGGCAACGGCTCCGAGGCGATGGAGAAGACGCGCGAAGGGCTCTACGACCTCGTGATTCTCGACGTTGGCCTGCCGGATACGGATGGGCGTGAGCTCTGTCGCGTGCTGCGCAAGCAGGGCGTAAAATGCCCGGTCCTGATGCTCACGGGCCATGATTCGGACGCTGACACGATCCTCGGCCTCGACGCGGGTGCGAACGATTATGTGACCAAGCCGTTCAAATTCCCGGTTCTGCTCGCCCGCATCCGCGCGCAGCTGCGGCAACATGAACAGAGCGAAGACGCTGTCTTCCAGCTCGGGCCGTACACCTTCAAGCCCTCGATGAAGATGCTGATCGATGATGGCGACCGGAAGATCCGCCTGACCGAGAAAGAGACGAACATCCTCAAGTTCCTCTACCGCGCAACCGAAGGTGTTGTGGCGCGCGACGTGCTGCTCCACGAGGTGTGGGGGTACAACGCCGGGGTTACGACCCACACGCTGGAGACGCACATCTACCGGCTGCGCCAGAAGATCGAGCCCGATCCCTCGAACGCGCGCCTGCTCGTCACCGAGAGCGGAGGCTATCGTTTGGTGGCATAAACAAAGGTTGATCCGCAAAAGATTCCGCTGCGACAACCTTTGCTGATCTGGATCAAACTTTTGTTCACTATTCTCAGATAGGTGAATGTGTATGAAATCCCCTTGTCGCTTCGGGGTAATGGAGCGGCACCTCCCTGTTGGACTGGCCGGGGCCTTTGTGCCCCGGCATTTTTTTGTCTTGTCGGAGTCAGCCTGCTGTTTCACGCTTCGCCTGCGCAACGGTGTGGAGGACGAGACGATGGGTGAGGAGGGCTTCACGCCGGATATGGTGCTCGACTACTGGTTTCCCGATGACGGGCATTGGGAAACCGAAGAGCGCCACATCGCCTACTGGGACAAGCGCATGCAGGGCGGATGTGACGCCGAGATCTGCGATCGCTTCGGCCCGCTCACCGAGGCCGCCGCGGCCGGGCGGCTCGATCACTGGGCCGACACCCCCCGCGGGCGCCTCGCGCTCCTGATTGCGCTAGATCAGTTTCCCCGCTCCTATTGGCGCGGGACACCCGCCGCCTACGCCCAGGACATGAAGGCCTGCCGCCTGGTCCTCGAAGCGCTGGAGAACGGCCACTATCACGCGTTGCCCCACCCCTGGGAGCGGCAGTTCTACATCATCGCGCTCAGCCATTGCGAGGGGCCCGACCATGCCGCGCGCATGGATCTTGCTATCGAACTGGCACAGGGTCAGGCGGAGATCGTGCCTCCGGGCATGGAGAAGTTCGTGGATGTCGTCGTCGAACAATCGAGGATCGTGCAGAGCGTGATCGCCCGGTTCGGGCGGCATCCGCACCGCAACGCCGTTCTCGGACGGCCCGACACGGACGCGGAGCGCCCCTACCTCGACGAGGGGAAGTTCCCGCACGAGCGTCTGCCGGAGCTGGCGCTTACCTAGCCGGGTCTTGCCATGCACGGGGCGGAGTGGTTGAACCGGCGCACCGGGCGCCTGTCGGATTGCCGTCATCGCCGCCTTGTTCACCTGGGGCCCAGGCCCAGCACATACCCTGAATTCCGGAGTGCCCATGCCTTTCACGCTCGCCACATGGAACATCAACTCCGTCCGCCTGCGTGAAGTGCTCGTGCGTCAGCTGATGCGGCAGGAGGGGCCGGACATCCTGTGCCTGCAGGAATGCAAAAGCCCGGTCGAAAAGTTCCCCGACTTCGCCAAGCTTGGCTACGGCCATGTCGTGGCGCGCGGGCAAAAGGGCTATAACGGGGTGGCTATCTTCTCCCGCCTGCCGATCCGAGAGGTCGGTGCGTTCGACTTCGCCGGGCTTGGGCACGCGCGCCACGTCTCCGCTGAAATCGAAGGATCAGGCGTTGTGATTCACAACTTCTACGTCCCGGCGGGGGGCGACGTGCCGGATCGCGAGAAGAACGACAAGTTCGGCCAGAAGCTCGATTACGTCTCCGAGATGCGCGACTGGTTCGCCGATGACCGTCCGGAGAAATCCGTCCTCGTGGGCGATCTCAATATCGCACCGCGCGAAGACGACGTTTGGAACCACAAGCAGCTTCTGAAGGTCGTGTCGCACACACCCATCGAGGTCGACCATTTCGAACAGGCGCGCGAGGCCGGCGGCTGGGTCGATGTCACGCGCCAGGATATTCCCGAGGGCAACCTCTATTCCTGGTGGTCCTACCGCTCGCCCGACTGGGCCGCCGCCGACAAGGGCCGCCGGCTCGACCACATCTGGGCCTCGTCCGACATCGCGAATGCCGCCCACGGCTCGCGCATCCTGCGCGACGTGCGCGGGTGGGAGAAACCTTCCGACCACGCCCCGGTTTTCGCGACCTTCGACCTCTAGGCGCGGCCCCGCGGCCCGGTCACCGCGCACCCGCCGCGGCTCCGTTTCGGGGAGCACATCGGGCTGCACCAGCATGCGCCACCCGCGCGCGTTCCGAGAGTTGTGCCGCATAGCACCTTGCACCACCGTCCTTGCTGCTCCATCTACGGGGTCGACCCATTGTTTTTGCAGGAGGCCCCCATGATCGAACTGGGACAGACGCCCCAAGGCCCCGCCGCCGGTGACCTTATCAAGGACGCCACTGAAGCGACTTTTATGGCCGATGTCGTCGAAGCCTCCATGACGACGCCCATCGTCGTGGATTTCTGGGCGACGTGGTGCGGGCCGTGCAAGACGCTCGGACCGATGCTCGAAGATGCTGTAACGGCTGCGGGCGGGGCGGTGAAGATGGTCAAGGTCGATGTCGACCGGGCCCAGCAGATCGCCCAGCAGCTCCGGATCCAGTCGATCCCGACAGTCTATGCCTTCTGGCAGGGCCAACCTGTCGACGGCTTTCAGGGCGCCGTGCCGCAATCCGAGATCAAGGCGTTCGTGGATCGCCTTCTCGAGCTGGGCGGTGGCGAGGCTTCGGGTGGCGGACTCGAAGAGGCCGTTGCCGCTGCCGAAGAGATGCTGGAGCAGGGGGCCGCTGTCGACGCCGCGCAGACCTTTGCCGCGATCCTTGGGGAGGATGCCGAAAACGTTGCCGCACTCGCCGGTCTCGCCAAGGCCCACATCGCCCTGGGAGAGATCGACAAGGCCGATGGCATTCTTTCGACCGCCCCCGAAGCGGCGTTCAACGCGCCCGAGCTCGAGGCTGTCCGCGCGCAAATCGACCTTGCCCGCCAAGCCCAGAGCGCGGGGCCCATCGACGAGCTGCATGCCAAGCTCGATGCGGATCCGGGCGATCATCAGGCCCGGCTCGATCTTGCGACGGCGCTGCATGCCGATGGCCAGAACGAAGCCGCCGTCGAGGCGCTGCTGGAGCTCTTTCGGCGGGATCGCGAATGGAATGACGGCGCTGCCAAGGCACAGCTCTTCAAGATCTTCGACGCCTTGCCACCGAAGGATCCCGTCGTTCTGAAAGGGCGGCGCAAGCTCTCTTCCATGATCTTCGCCTAAGGCGTTTGCCACGCGCCGCGAGGCCGCTACTTCCTCGCCATGAAAGCATCAGATCTGCCTGACACGATACCCGTGTTCCCCCTTCCCGGCGCGCTCTTGCTGCCACGGGCACGGTTGCCCCTGCATCTCTTCGAGCCGCGCTACCTCGCGATGTTCGACGATTGTCTGAAGACGAAGGAACGCCTGATCGGAATGGTGCAGCCGCGTGACGTGCCCGAGGGCGCCGAAAAGCGGCTGCACACGATTGGCTGCGCCGGGCGCCTCACGGCGTTCTCCGAAACGGAGGATGGCCGCTACATGATCACGTTGAGCGGGATGTCCCGCTTCCGGATCGTTGCCGAGGTCGAAGGCTTCACACCCTATCGCCGCGCGCAGGTCGAATGGGGTGGCTTCGATCGCGACCTCGGCAAGGCTGAGAGCGATCCCGACTTCGACCGCGATGCGTTCCTGGATGTCCTCGCGCGATACTTCTCGGCCCGCTCTCTCTCGACCGATTGGGAGAGCCTGAAGGACGCCGAGGAAGAGCTACTGATCAACTCGCTGTCCATGCTCTGCCCCTTTGATGTCGAAGACAAACAGGCGCTCCTCGAAGCCCCGTCGTTGTCCACCCGGCGCGAAACGCTGGTGACCCTGATCGAGTTCGCCCTGCGGAGCGGAGAAGGGCGCGAGGCCATTCAGTGAGCGACCGGCCGGAGCAGGGTGCGGCCAGCGGCGCGGCGACGGATGCGAACGCCGATGCCTCCGTCGTGTCGGCCTACGACCGCCACATGCTCGAAGCGCTCGTGTGCCCCCAAACCCACGCGCAGCTCACGTTCGACGCCGACGCGATGGAGCTGGTCTCGCGCGCCGCGCACCTTGCCTATCCGATCCGAAACGGCATCCCGATCATGCTCGTGGACGAGGCGCGCCAGCTCGACGATTGAGGCGCCGGCATGCCCCGGGGCGTGCGCCCCCATGAAGCGCACCTTCACGAACGCAGGCTTTGCGCGGCCCCGATAGGGCGCCGACGCAGCCGCGCCTGTTGGCTCTCAGAGCGGCTGCCCCTGCAAGAGCCGTGGAACATCTCCTGTCAGCCCTGCGGCCTCGCGGATGAACCGCCTGCGCAGGCCCGGCAGGTGCGAAATGGCGCCGAGGCCGATGTCCCGCCCAAGCCGAAGAATCGGATTGTCGTTGGAAAAGAGGCGGTTGAAGCTGTCGGTCGCGATGGCGAGGGTCGCGCGGTCGAAGGAACGCCAGCGCCGATGACGCTCCAGAACGGCCATCGTCCCGATGTCTTCGCCGCGCCGTCGGGCCTCTGCCAGCACTTCTGCCAACGCACCGATGTCGCGCAGACCCTGATTGAGGCCCTGCCCGGCAATCGGATGGATGCCCTGTGCGGCGTCGCCGATCAGCGCGAGGCGGTCGGCCACGATCTGGTTCGCCAGCGTCAGGTTGAGCGGGTAGGTGAAGCGATCCCCGGCAAGCGCGATCTCACCCAGAAAGTCGCCAAACCGGGGGCGCAAGGCCTCCAGAAAGCCCGCATCGTCGAGTCCGGCGATATGCGCTGCCAGCTCGGAGCGTTCGCTCCACACGATGGAAGCGCGATTGCCGGTGAGCGGCAGGATCGCCAGCGGACCGCCCGGCATGAAGAACTGGTGTGCCTCGCCGTTGTGGGGCAGGGCGTGCTCAACCGCACAGACAAGCGCCGTTTGGCCATACTCCCACCCCGTGCGCCCGATCCCGGCGCGCTCGGCCGTTCCGCTGCGCCGCCCGTCCGCGCCGATCAGCAGCGTGCCGGTCAGACGGTCGCCGCTGCCCAGCGTAACTTCGGCGTGTGCGCCCGATGTGGCTTGTGCCGTTACCGTTTCTCCGGCGCGGTGAGAGACAAGCGGCTCCTCGTCCATTGCCGCAAGCAGGACACGGCGCAGATACCTGTCCTCGACCATGAAGCCCATCGGGCCCTCTTCGATCTCGGCATGGTCGAAGGTCAGAAAGAGCGGCGAGGCGCCTTCGCCTGCCCGACCGTCGCTGGCGCGGATCTTCAGGATCGGCTGGGCGTTTGCGGCGAGCCCGTCCCAGAGGCCGAGCGCGCCCAGCATGCGCCGGGAGGCGAGCGCCAGTGCATAGGAGCGCCCGTCGAACCGGTCGTCACTGCGCGTGTCGACCGGTAAACGGTCGATCACGACGCTGGACAGGCCAGCCTTGGCCGCGGCGAGGGCCATCGCGCAGCCATTCAGCCCGCCACCGACGATGAGAATATCAGCATCCGTTGTCATCGTTCCCCAGATACGTCGCCTGCCGGGATTGTCCATGCGCCCGCCTGCCGCTAGCGTCGCGCCGCAGCAGGGGAGAGCCGTATGACAAGGGACATGAGCGCCGCAGACATCGGACGCGGAATCGAAGCCGGGCAGCTGGATCCTGTCGATCTTGCCGAAGAGATGCTGAACGCGATCGACGCGCATGAATTCGGCCCGCGGATCTATGCGCGTACCTCGCCCGACAGGGCGCGTGCCGAGGCCGCTGCCGCGTCGGCACGCGCCAAGGCCGGGCTGCGCCGCTCGCCCCTCGATGGCGTTCCGATCTCCTGGAAGGATCTCTTTGACACCGCCGGCATCGCAACCGAGGGCGGCAGCGCGCTCCTGAAGGGCCGGGTGCCGGAGCACGACGCGGTCGTCCTTGCGAATGCCACGACGCAGGGCCTCGTCTGTCTCGGCAAGACGCACCAGACGGAGCTCGCCTTTTCCGGTCTCGGCCTCAACCCCGTGACGGAAAGCCCGCCCTGCGTGAACGACCACGATGCGGTGTCGGGCGGGTCGTCGTCCGGGGCGGCGGCCTCGGTTGCCTTTGGTCTCGCGGCTGCCGGGATCGGCTCGGACACCGGCGGCTCCGTACGTGTACCGGCGGCGTGGAACGATCTCGTCGGGCTCAAGACGACCTCGGGCCGGCTCTCGCTTGCCGGTGCACTGCCGCTGGCGGCCCGGTTCGACACCGTCGGGCCACTGACCCGGACCGTCGAGGACGCGGCCCTCCTCATGGCGGCGATGGAGGGCGCGGCGGCGCCGGACCTCGCCGGAGCCGATGCCTCGGGCCTACGCGTCGCCAACCTCACGACCGTCGCGTCAGAGGACGTGCGGGAGGCGCCCGCCGCGGCTCACGCGGACGCCCTGAGCAAGCTCTCCAAGGCGGGTGTCGAGGTGACGGATCTCGCGCTTCCGGAAGTTGCCGAAGCCATGTCCCTCGCCGGAGTGATCTTTACGAGCGAAACCTATGGCACGTGGCGGGACGCCATCGAGGCCAACCCGGACGTGATGTTCCCGCCCGTGCGCGAGCGCTTCCGGGCCGGCAAGGCGTTCTCGGGCCCGGACTATGTCGCCGCATGGCAGCGGCTCGATGTGCTGCGCGTCGCCTTTGCCGCGGCCACCGCGCCCTACGATGCCGTGATCCTGCCGACCGCGCCGCTGTTGCCGCCAAAGCAACAGGCCGTCACCGAGGACCATGCGTTCTTCACCTCCGAAAACCTCATGGCGCTGCGCAATACCCGCATCGGCAACCTGATGGGGCTCTGCGCGCTCACGCTGCCCACCGGGCATCCCTCTTGCGGGCTGATGGTGATGGCAGGCCCGGGACAGGAGGCGCGGCTCCTCAGGATCGGCACGGCTCTCGCCCCGCTCCTGACCTAAAAGACACAAGCGCCCGACTGCCCCGCGCCAAGCGTTCCCGCAGTGCTGGACCGGGCGGCGGTGCCCGGCTACTGTGCAAAAAAAGGGGCATCAACGACCCCGACCGAGGCAGCAATCATATTGAGCGGTGAGCATCCGCGCATGACGTTTCCAGAGCGGTTTTCGAACCTGCCCGAATACGCCTTTCCGCGCTTGCGGCGGCTTCTGACCGGCATTGAGCCCGGCTCGGAGCCTGTCGACATGACCATTGGCGAGCCGCGCCATCCCATGCCTGCATTCCTGCCCGAGGTGCTCGCCACGCATCATGCAGGCTTCGCCAAATACCCGCCGAACGACGGAATGCCCGCGCTGCGCGAAGCTGCGGCTGCATGGATCGAGCGCCGGTTCGGCACGCCCGCTGACGCGGAAACCGAGATGATGGCCCTCAACGGCACGCGTGAGGGGCTCTTCAACGCGGGTCTCGCCCTCTGCCCGGAGCGCAAGAACGGCGCCACGCCAGTGGTGCTTGTCCCGAACCCGTTTTACCAGGTCTACGCCGTGGCTGCGGCTGCCGCCGGTGCCGAACCGGTTTTTGTCAATGCCACGGCGGAGACAGGGTTCCTGCCGGACTTCGCCGCCCTTCCGGCGGAGATCCTCGACCGCACCGCCATCGCCTACATCTGTTCGCCGTCCAATCCGCAGGGCGCTGTCGCGAACACAGCCTATTGGCATCGGCTCTTCACGCTGGCCGAAAAGCACGATTTCATCGTCTTTGCCGACGAGTGCTACTCCGAGATCTGGCGCGACGCACCGCCGCCCGGAGCATGGCAGATCGTCCAGGCGATGGGCCTCGCACGCGAGCGTGTCGTGATCTTTCACTCGCTCTCGAAGCGCTCGAACCTGCCGGGCCTGCGCGCCGGCTTCTGCGCGACGGGTGCGGCGAACATGACCCGCCTCAAGCAGCTACGAAACTATGCGGGGGCGCCGCTGCCTTTGCCGATCCAGCACGCCGCCGCTGCCGTCTGGGCCGATGAAGCCCATGTTGATGCGTCGCGCGCGCTCTACCAGGAGAAGTACGTCATCGCGGACGAGGTTATGGCCGGGTTCGACGGCTACCATGGTCCGGCGGGCGGGTTCTTTTTGTGGCTGCCGGTGCCCGTGGGGATGGGATCCGGCGAGCACGTCACGAAGCGCCTCTGGGCCGAGACGGGCGTAAAGGTCTTGCCCGGCGCGTATCTCAGCCGCGACACCGCGGCCGGGAACCCGGGGGAACAGTACATCCGCCTCGCGATGGTGGCGGACAAAAACGAAGTGGCGCGGGGGCTCAGAGCCGCCCGTGCCCTGTTGGACGAGGGATAGGGGAGTACCCATGGCCTACCAGACAAATCAGCGAGACCCATTGCTCGACAGCGCCATGCAGGCCGCCATCGAGAAGCGGGGGCGTGAATTGGTGGGCCTTCTGCTCGTGGCGCTGGGTGCGTGCACGGCGGCGCTGCTCGCAAGCTACGTGCCGGACGATCCGTCGTTCTTTTCCTCCACCGATGCGCCAGCCGCCAACTGGCTCGGGCGCTTTGGCGCCTCCATTGCGGCGCCGCTCTTCATCGTCGTTGGCCTTGGCGCCTGGACGATCGCGGCTGTCGTCCTGATCTGGGGCGCACGGCTGATGCTCAACATTGGGGCCGAGCGGGTGCTGACCCGCGCGATCTTCCTGCCGCTCGTCGTGTTTGCCGCGTCGATCTATGCCTCGACGCTCGTACCCGCCTCGGACTGGACCCATTCCTTCGGGTTGGGCGGGCTGTTGGGTGACACTGTACTGGGCGCCTTGATCAATATCCTGCCGATCCGGGCAGCCGAAGGCGTCCGGCTTCTGGCGTTGCCCATCGGCCTTGCATCCATTGCGCTGTTTCTCTTTGCGGCGGGCTTCTCGAAGCTCGAAATGACCCGCTTCGCGCGGTTCGTGATCTACGGTCTGGTCATGATCTATGCCGGGGTGGTCAACGTTCTGGGGCTTGGTGCGCGACAGACCCGCGACGCGGCGCTGACCCTCGGTGCCCGCCAGGCGGAGCGCCGTGCCGCCCGTGTCGAGGCCGCCGAGGCAGAGGCCGTGCTCGAAGAGAGCCGCCGGTCCGCCGAGCCCCCGGTTCAGCGGGCGGAGCCCATAGCCGCTGCGCCAAAGGCGGGTCTGATCGCGTCCGTGACGAAGGCCGTGCGCCGTACCCCGCCGCCGGAGCCGACCACCGACGCTGCCGATCTGCCCGAAGGTGACGACCGCGTCCAATCCCGCATCGCCGATGCGATCCGGGCCCGCGCGCTCACCGGGCAGGATGTGCGCCCGGCACCGGTCGGCCGCCCCGAGCCGCCCGTGCGCCGCTCCCGCAAGCCGGAGCCGCTCATCGTCAAGGTGCCCGGCGTCGTCCCTGTGGCGCCCATGGCCGAGCTTGATGCCGAGCCACCCGCGCCAGCACGTTTCGTGCCCACCCAGGAGGAGGCGCCTCAACCCGCTGATGAGACCACGGCGCCAGAGGGCAGCCGCATCGCGCCCCGCATCGACCAGCAGATCGAACAACCGATCGAGCCAGACGTGGCCCCCGAACCGCTCGAGCCGCCCGCGCGTGTTCCGATGCCCGAGGACGCGCAGCGCGCCGTTGTTCAGCATCCGCCCCGCCGCGCCCCCGCGCCCTCTCAGCGCGCCAAGGCCGAGGCTCAGCCCTCGCTTGCGCTGGAGCCGGGCGACGATGGCTACGAAGTTCCGCCGCTGTCGCTGCTGACCAGCGCCGACCGCATCGTACGCCATGTCCTGCCCGACGACGCGCTCGAAGAGAACGCGCGCATGCTCGAAAGCGTACTCGACGACTACGGCGTGAAGGGTGAAATCGTTTCGGTCCGTCCCGGCCCCGTCGTCACGATGTACGAGCTGGAGCCCGCCCCCGGCCTCAAGGCCTCCCGAGTGATCGGCCTCGCGGACGATATCGCGCGCTCGATGTCCGCCCTTTCGGCGCGTGTGTCTACCGTGCCGGGCCGTTCCGTGATCGGGATCGAACTGCCGAACGCGCACCGCGAGAAGGTGCTCCTGCGCGAGCTTCTTTCCGTGCGCGACTACGAGGATCAGAACGTCCGCCTGCCGCTGGCACTGGGCAAGGACATCGGCGGCGCGTCCGTGGTGGCGAACCTTGCCAAGATGCCCCACCTTCTGATCGCGGGTACCACGGGTTCGGGCAAATCCGTCGCGATCAACACCATGATCCTGTCGCTCCTCTACCGGCTCACGCCGGAGGAGTGCCGGCTGATCATGATCGACCCCAAGATGCTCGAACTCTCGGTCTATGATGGCATCCCGCATCTCCTGAGCCCTGTCGTGACGGACCCCAAGAAAGCGGTCGTTGCGCTGAAGTGGGTCGTGGCCGAGATGGAGGACCGCTACCGCAAGATGTCCAAGATGGGCGTGCGGAACATCGAGGGCTACAATAGCCGCGTGAAGGAGACGCTGGCCAAGGGCGAGATGTTCTCCCGCACCGTCCAGACAGGCTTTGACGACGAGACAGGCGAGCCGATTTTCGAGACAGAGGAATTCGCCCCCGAGGCGCTGCCCTACATCGTCGTGGTCGTCGACGAGATGGCGGATCTCATGATGGTCGCGGGCAAGGAGATCGAGGCTTGTATCCAGCGTCTCGCGCAGATGGCGCGGGCGAGCGGTATCCACCTCATCATGGCCACGCAGCGCCCGTCGGTCGATGTCATCACCGGCACGATCAAGGCGAACTTCCCCACCCGGATCTCGTTCCAGGTGACCTCGAAGGTCGACAGCCGCACGATCCTCGGCGAGATGGGCGCCGAGCAGCTTCTGGGCATGGGCGATATGCTCCACATGGCCGGGGGCGGGCGGATCACCCGCGTGCACGGTCCGTTCGTCTCTGACGAAGAGGTCGAGGAGGTCGTGAACCACCTCAAGTCCTTCGGCCCGCCGGACTATGTCGGTGGTGTGCAGGACGGCCCGGATGAAGAGCGCGAGAGCGACATCGACGCGGTGCTGGGCCTCGCCACCGGCGGTAACACCGACGGCGAAGATGCGCTCTACGACACCGCCGTCGCTATCGTCGCGCGGGATCGCAAGTGCTCGACCTCCTACATCCAGCGCAAGCTCGCCATCGGCTACAACAAGGCCGCGCGGCTCGTTGAGCAGATGGAGGACAATGGTGTCGTTGGCCCGTCCAACTCCGTCGGCAAGCGCGAGATCCTCGTGCCGGAGCCCTAGGCTCCGGGCACCGCTCTTTCAGTGTCGGTGCTCCCTGTCTGTGAGCCCTCGGCCGCGGCCCCAGGCAGCCTCCCTGTCATTGCATCGCCATGCACCGACAGGCTGCCGCGTCCGAGCGTCCGCATCAGCTTGACCGACTGGTAGGTCGGCAGCGTCACCGGTGTGATCCGTGCGCGCTCGACGATGACAGATGTCCCGGCCCACGCCGAGGGCGCGCCGGGGAGGAACACAACAGCGCGGGTCTCGTCGCCCTCCACCTCGAAGGCGATCTGCTCGTAGTCGTCGAACCGTACAAGCACCGGCTGCAGGATCGCGTCTTCTTCGTCGCGCTGCGCCACGCTGCCGATGGTGCTCTTGATCGCGACATAGCCGGGCATGATGTCGATCAGGATCCCTTCGAGCGCCTCGATCCGGGGTGCAATGAAGGACTTGGTGGCGATCAGCCCGGCGGCATAGCAGATCACCAGCAGCAACAGGATCGCCAGCAGATTGACGAGCGCCACCCCGCCCAGCCGTTCGACGGGGATCAGCTGATCCACGGGCCCGGCAACCATCATGCTGAGTTCGTACGCTTTTCCGAGGATCAGAAGAAGCACAACGACCGGTACGAGAAACAGGACGCCGCCAAGGATCGTGGTTTTCATTGAAGAGACCTCTGGTGCCAGAATTCGGGCTTCGTCGTTAGTGCACTTTGGCCTTGCTCGCCAGCGGGGTTCTACAGCCTGCTCCATCGCATCGCATCGCATCGCATCGCATCGCATCGCATCGCATCGCATCGCATCGCATCGCTGTGCCACGCCAATGCAGTGCGGCGTCTGGCGACCAGGGGTGCGGGCGCTCGCGCGTCTGCCTGTGGTTTGTACGACCGTTCGCCTGGCAGAGGCCCTCGACGGCGGCATGGCACCGGCTCGCACCGCGCGCGGAGGGTAATTCGTGCTATGCTGCGCGCGGGGTCAAGGGAGATCAGCATGGCGGAAGACAAGGTTGCGGCCGCTGCCGAGAGCGGCGCGGGCAAGAAGGGGAAGGTCAAGGCGCTCGACGGTGAGCCCGAAAACACGAAGGTCCAGAAGCTTCAGAAAGAGGTTCTGGAGGCCGTCGAGAAACACTTCGACAAGGCGAAACTGCGCAACCTGCGCGTTCATACCGGCGGGAACGTCAAGGACATCAGCAAATCGATTGGTGCCCGCGCCTTTACGGTGGGCGAAGATATCTATTTCGCCAACCCGAGCGACGCGAGCAACAAGGAGATCGTGGCGCGCGAGGTGGGCTGCATGCTGAACACCGGCAACGGCAAGATGCCCAAGGCGCAAAAGGGCAAAGCTGTCACCTGGTGGTAGCGCGATGCCCCTGGCCGTCGTGCCCGTGCGTGTTCTGAGCTCGATCGCACGCACCGGAGTGTGCCGCCTGATCCCGATCCGGGCGTGCGGCTAGGGGGACGTTCTATCCGACGCCGCGCGCAACGCGTTCAACTCGTCCGACAAGACAACATAGCGCGCGCGGATGCCACGGTTGGTCTCTCGCTCCAGAAGCAGCGTGTTCGAAAGCTCGGCCACCTTGGCGTAGAGGTTCCGCAGGGAGCTTTCGGCGGCCGCCAGTTCTTCGGATAGGCGGCCGACCTCCTGCCGATGTCGGGTGACGATGGATGGTGCGCCGGTGATCTGTTCATAGCGCAGCGTAGCGCCCTGAAAGAGCGGCCCCCCCGCCGCGAGCGCCACGTTCAGCCCGAGCGAAAGCACCAGAGCGCCCCCTAGCACGATCGGAATTCGGCGGTGTCCCATCCTGTCGTTCTCCGTAATGCGCACGCCGGACCGGCGCTGAACCCGATGGCTGCGGGACAGCGTCAGGCCCGTTCCGCGTAACCCTAGGCCGGGTTGGGGCGACCGCATAGAGGGCGCGCCCGCCGCTTGAGTGCATCCGCAGCAGCGCGGGCGGATGCCGGGTGGGGGTGCAGACCCTCCGGCGTGGGCGCGGAGCCACGACAGGCGTTGACTCCGGGGGAGGGGAAGCTCTGGCGGCGCGCGAAGCCCGCGAGGCGGCGGACGCGCGAGGCATGGGCAAGCCGTAGAAGGAACCGCCACAGAAAAGATGCTCCACCTGCCGCGTGGGCCCAGAAAAAAGCCCCGTTCCACCCCGATACAACGCCGCAGTGAGCCCCAGCCGTCACAGGGTGTTGCATGGCGGTCCGGAATGCCCGTCCGCGTCGTGCGCATGTCGCAAATGGCGTTGTCCGAATCAGTGAGCGGAGATACCGACCGGCTCAGACACGACCATGCCGGGAGAAGGCGGGCCCGCCCGCCGCCGAAGGAGCAACCGCCCCGGAAACTCTCAGGTCCCAGGACCGGCATGGCCACAAGACTCCGGAAAGCGGCGCCCCCATGGCGCCCACCGTAGGAGAAAGCCGACACGGGCACGATGCCCGCAAGGTGAAGCTCTCAGGTTTCCAGCACGGAGGGGGCATGCGGCGCGTCAGACGCGCCGCCCGTGCGAAGGAGTGGACCCATGTCCAAGATTGCTGTCATCGGCGCCGGTGTCACCGGCCTCACCACCGCCTACGAGCTGCTCGACCGTGGCTTCGACGTCACCGTCTTCGACCGTCACCGCTATGCCGCGATGGAGACGTCCTTCGCCAATGGCGGTCAGCTCTCGGCCTCCAACGCCGAGGTCTGGACACAGTGGAGCACTGTTCTGAAAGGGCTGCGCTGGATGCTGCAGGCCGATGCGCCGCTTCTGGTGAACCCCTGGCCGACGATCCACAAGGCCGGGTGGATGATGGAGTTCCTCTCCAACATCCCGAATTACAAGAAAAACACCGTCGAGACGGTGCGGCTGGCGATCCAGGCGCGTCAGGTCCTTTTCGAGATGGCCGAGCGCGAAGGGATCGACTTCGACCTCGAGCGCCGCGGCATCCTGCATTTCTACGACCGCGCGAAGGATCTCGCCCATGCGCGCAAGGTCAATGGGCTGCTCTCCGAAGGTGGCCTCGACCGGCGCGAAGTCTCCCCCGAAGAGATCCGCGAGATCGAGCCCGCGCTGCGGGGCGACATCATAGGCGGCTTCCTGACGCCCTCCGACAGCTCCGGCGATATTCACAAGTTCACCATGGGCCTCGGCCGTGCCTGCGCCCGGCGCGGCGCGACGCTGCGCTTCGGGTCCGATGTGGAGCAGGTCCGCGCGGTTGACGGCGGGGTGCGCATCCGGATCGGCGGGCAGGAGGAAGGCTTTGACGGCGTCGTCGTCAGCGCAGGGATCAAGAGCCGTGATTTCGCGCGCCAGCTGGGCGACCGGGTGAACATTTACCCGGTGAAGGGCTACTCGATCACCGTCTCGCTCGACGATGCCGAGAGCCGCGCCGCCGCGCCGTGGATCAGCCTGCTGGACGACCGCGCCAAGATCGTCGCTTCCCGCTTTGGTGAGGACCGGTTCCGCATCGCGGGCACTGCCGAGTTCAACGGGCAGAACCGTGACATCCGTGCCGATCGTATCCGCCCCCTGACCGAATGGTGCGAGACCCATTTCCCGGGGATCTCGACGGAGAACGTGACGCCATGGGCCGGCCTGCGGCCGATGATGCCATCGATGCTGCCGCGCATGGGCCGGGGCCGGGCTCCGGGCGTATTCTACAACACCGGTCACGGGCACCTCGGCTGGACGCTGTCAGGCGCGACCGCGCGCGTCGTGGCCGCTTCGGTCGCCGAAAGCCTGCGCCGGCCCGCCACGCAGACCGCGGTGCAGCCACGCCCCGCAGCGGCCTGACGCCCTGCAAAGCGGGTCCGCGAAACAAGACGCGATGCGCGCCGCCTTGCCGGTCACCGGCTTGTGACGGCGCGCCTCGCTTCCAACTTGCGTCAGGTCGCTTATTCTATGGGTATGGACAGACGTCTCTTTCTCGGTGCGGCCCTTGCCGTCACACTGCCCGCTCTTCCCGCACGGGCGGAGCTGGTGTCATTGCGGGCGATCTCGCGGTACCTGAGCGGCTTGCAGACGGCGCAGGCGGATTTCACCCAGATCAACGGGGATGGTACGATCTCGACAGGCACTCTGTTCATCCGCCGTCCGGGACGCGCGCGGTTCGAATACAACCCGCCCGAGGAAAGCCTCGTGATGGCCGGGGGCGGGCAGGTGGCGGTGTTCGATGGCAAGTCCAACAGCGGGCCGGAGCAATTTCCGCTCAAGCGCACGCCGCTCAACCTGATTCTTTCGAGGCAGGTGGATCTGACGCGCAACGGCATGGTTGTCGGCCACGGCACGGATGGCCCCTCGACGGTCGTCACCGCGCAGGACCCGGAGTTCCCGGAATACGGGAACATCAAGCTCGTCTTTACCGGCGATCCGGTAGAGTTGCGCCAATGGGTGATCACATCGGAAAGCGGCGATCAGACGACGGTTGTTCTTGGCCAGCTGCGGACGGGCATGTCGCTGAGCAACCGGCTTTTCAACATCGTCCAGGAAGCCGAGGCGCGCGGGCTGAACTAGGCGCGCGCCGCAGCGGCCCACTGGCCCGACAGATGCACTTGCGCCGGTCAGGCCCTCTCCACTCCGTTGCATTCCTGCAGGCCGCACCGCGCGTGTGCCCTTCGGTGGCTGGCGCGCGGGCTCGGATGGCGGATAAGGTGCGCCTCACTGGGCAGTCGCCGATGGCGGCCCCGCCGAAGGAGTAAGGGGCCGATGGACCCAAAGCACATCCCCTTCAACCGGCCGAGCCTGGTCGGACGTGAGATCGAGTGCATCCACGAAGCTGTGGCGCGTGGCCAATTGGCAGGCGACGGGCATTTCACGCGGGCGTGCAGCGCCCAGCTGAAGGGCCTGACCGGAGCCAGGCAGGCCCTGCTCACCCATTCCTGCACGGCAGCGCTCGAAATGGCGGCGATCCTGTGTGACCTCGGGCCGGGCGACGAGGTGATCATGCCGTCGTTCACGTTTGTCTCCACGGCCAATTCCGTCGTGTTGCGCGGTGCGACGCCGGTGTTCGTCGATATTCGACCCGACACACTGAACCTCGATCCCGATCTGGTCGCCGTGGCCGTGACCCCCCGCACAAAGGCGATCTTTGCCGTCCATTACGCCGGGTATCCCGCCGAGATGGACAGGCTCGCCGAAATCGCCCGGGCGCACGGGCTCTTTCTTGTCGAGGACGCGGCGCAGGCACTGGGCTCCACCTACAAGGGGCGGCCCGCCGGATCCCTCGGGGATATGGCCGCGTTCAGTTTCCACGAGACCAAGAACATCATCAGCGGCGAGGGCGGTGCGCTCACCGTCAACCATCCGGAGCTCATGGCACGGGCGGAGATCATTCGCGAGAAGGGGACCAACCGCTCGCAATTCTTCCGCGGACAGGTGGACAAATACACATGGGTCGACGTCGGCTCGTCGTTCCTGCCCGGCGAGTTGATCGCGGCCTTCCTCTACGCCCAGCTCGAGGCCGAGGCGGATGTGCGGGCGCGGCGGCTTGATGTCTTCGACACTTATCGCGCGGCCTTCGCCCCCTACGCCGAAGAGGCGGGCTACGGCATGCCGTTCGTTCCGGCCGATTGCACGGGCAATGGCCACATGTTCTACCTGCTCCTGCCCTCTCCGGATGCGCGCGACGCGTTCATCGCGGCCATGCGGGTGCGCGGGATCAACACGCCGTTTCACTATGTGCCGCTGCATAGCGCACCGGCCGGGCGCAAATACGCGCGCGCCGCGGGCGCCTTGCCCGTGACCGACCGGATCTCGCAAACGCTCGTCCGACTGCCGATGTTCTTCGAGCTGGGCAATGACATCGACGACGTCATCAGGGCCGCGCTCGCGGAGCTCGGCGTCGGGGCGCGCTCGTCGGCATGAGCCCGCGATGAGATCCGCCCCATGAGCGTTGCTCCGGATATCTCGGTCGTCTCGCCCGTCTATGGCTGCCGCACCGTCCTGCAGGCGCTGGCAGATCGGGTGCGCGAGGCATTTGACGGGACGGATCTGACGTGGGAGCTCGTGCTCGTCGATGATCGCGCGCCGGATCAGCCCTGGCCCGTGATCGAGGAGCTTGCCGCGGCGGACACGCGCATCCGCGGCGTGCGCCTGTCGCGCAACCATGGCCAGCACCTGGCGATCTGGGCCGGGTTGGAGGCCGCGCGCGGCGCCCATGTCGCTGTCATCGACTGTGACCTTCAGGACGATCCCGCGATCATTCCGACCCTCTTTGGCGAGCTGCGCGCCCAGGAGGTCGACGCGATGGTGGTGGATCGCGGCTCGTGGTCGGATTCGACGCTCCGCCGCTTTGCCTCGCGCAGCTTCTACCGGCTCATGCGCCTGCTGACCGGTGTGGATATCGGCAATGTTGGGAATTTCGGGCTCTACAGCCGCCGGCTTGTCGACATCCTCGTGCAGTTCCGCGAACAGGAAGTCTTCCTGCCTGTCATGGTCAGCCTGACGGGTTTGCCCCGAGGGCAATACCGGGTCGACAGGGATGCACGCCACAGCGGCGAGAGCACCTATTCCACCGGGCGCCTGATGCGTCTGGCCGTCGCGATCATCATCCGGTTCTCGGATCGGCCGTTGCAGATCAGCGTTGTCCTCGGCCTTGCGATGAGCGGGATCTCCCTGCTGATCTCCCTCATGCTCTTCGTGCTGTGGCTGATGGGGACGTTCACCGTTCAGGGCTGGACAAGCACGATCCTCTCGGTCTGGTTCCTCTCCGGCATGATCCTGGCGACACTTGGGGTCCATGGTTTCTACCTTGGCCGCGTCTTCCGGGAGGTGCAGAGCCGCCCGCGCATCCTCGTCGACACCACCACAGACGACGGCGCACCGCCGGGCTGACGATGCGCGCGCGTCTCGCCTCCTGGTTTCCCAAGAGCTTCTGGCGCTATGCCACCGTGGGGATCGTCTCGAATGCGAGCCTCTATGGGCTCTTTGTCGTGCTCTACTGGGCCGGTATGCCGCCGCCCGCCGCTGCCGCTGCCTGCTATGCGATCGGGCTTGCCGTGAGCTACCTGATGAACCGAAGCTGGTCTTTCGAGAGCCGGCAGGGCCACGGCCGTGATCTGCCGCGTTTCTTGTTGGCCTACGGCCTCGGCTTTGTGGCGACGATGGTGTTCATCGCGCTGCTGACGCGCATCATGCGGCCCGAATTTGCACAGATTCTCAATATAGGCCTGACCGCGATCGTGATTTATTCCGGGCTGCGTATCTTCGGTTTCGGCAGCGCGGCGCAGGGCGAGGAGACAACCGATGCCAATCGAACTCAATGAACTCGAAACACAGCGCTTTGGCATCACGGCGGCCAAGGTGACCGACGCGTCTGCTCCGCTCGACCGGATCAATGCGCGGGCGGCAGCGCTCGGGGTCGATATGCTGAGCATCCGCCTGCCCGTCGAGGATCTTGCGCATATCCATGCCCTGGAGGCCGACGGGTTCCGCCTGATGGATACGCTTGTCTATTATCGCATCCCGCTCGCGCCGCCGGGCCCGGGCCCCGATCCCCAGGAGGCGGGCCCGATCCGCCTGCGTCGCGCCGTCCCCGAGGATTGCGACGGCGTCGGCGCCGTCGCGGAGGTGAGTTTCGAGGGCTATATCGGGCACTATCACACCGATCCAAAGCTCTCCAACGACGCCGCCGATGCGGCCTACGTCGACTGGGCGCGCCGCAGTATCGCGGCGTGCGTGCCAATGTCGCCCGTGGTCGTCGCCGAAGATGACGAGGGCATCGTCGGGTTCATGTCAAACCGGATCCTGGAAGGCGACGTGGGCGAAATCGTCCTCAGCGCGGTCCATACGCGGGGGCAAGGGCATGGCCTCTATGGTCGGCTCGTCGATTGGGCCCTGGCGGACATGCAGCAGCAGGGTTGCGTCGAAGGCATCGTCTCGACCCAGCTCAACAACGTTGCCGTGCAGCGCGCGTGGGCCAAGCGTGGCCTGCGCCTCGCCAACAGCTACTACACGCTCCACAAGTGGTACGATCGGGCGGCGTGAGGCTAGCCAGCGTCGGGCCGCCTTCCGGGGCACCCCGCAATGCGGTCCGCCGTCTTGGCGTGCCGTGGCTTATGGGTGCACGACCTCCGCTATGTCAGAGATGGGAGCGCTCACGCAGCGGAGCAGCCCTGCGGGCGAGGTGGACGGGTGAGCCCCCACGCCGACCCGCTGCGTCGGACATCTCAACGACCCAGCAGCGCCTTGATCAGGACGAGCATCCGGTCACCGGGCGCCCCACGCGGCGATAGATCTCCCAGAGCTCGGAGGTCCGGCACAGCACGAACAGACCCTCCGCGACCTCGGCTTCGACCATCCGCCGGAACTCCGCGCCGGGCAGGTTGCGCGCCAGCATGGCCACATCGGCTTGCGGTGCGATCTTGCGTCCCGGCGCGAATTCCGGCGCGCTCGAGCGTTGCCAGAGCGGGTAGCCCGCGACAGGACGCGCGAGCAGCGCATGTTCGAAGGAGATCGCATTGTTCGCCACGATGCCCCATTGCGCCGCGTCGCCCATCTCGGTGAGCGCGGCGATCCCGTCCGCCAGAAGCGCGTATTGGGTCGGTTCGTCCGGTGCGGACGGGGCCGTGTCGGGCACGCTGAGGTAGCGCGCATAGGGGCCGGTTTCGACCAGACGAGCGTCCCGCTGGCTCCAGCCTTCCGCAGCGGTGGCGGCGAGGTTCAGCGCGTGGGGCAGGGCGAGGGCCGCGCTGAGCGCGATCGCACCCGCACTCAGCGCCGGCGCGACGGGGAGCCGCGCGGCGCGCGCCGCTTCGGCTGCCGCGAAGGCCAGCATCACCGCCACCGGCAGCGCCAGCTGCCCGAGAATGCCGCTGCCGCCCATCGTGGCGGCCATACCGATCCCACCTGCCGCGACGAGAAGCAGGGCCGCGACCATCCGGGTGAACCCTCCCGCCAGAAGGAGCGCTAGCACGGAGCCCAACGCCAATACCGTGGCAAGAGGCTGCGCAAAGGGAATGAGCACGGCCTTGCGTAGCAGCGATCCGACACCCTGGCCGTCGCCCACATGCGCGAGCGCATACTCCAACGATCCGGTCAAACGCGCGAGGGTCGGGTCGAGCGCCGCAAAGAGCAGAGCGATCCCGAGGGCCGCGCCGCCCAGGGCGGCCCAGCGCGCCTGCACCACCAACGCCAGAAGAACAGCCGGGGCAAACACGACGAATGTGGGTTTCACGAGCGCCACCAGCGCGGCCAGGGCGCCAGCCACCAGCGCGCGCATCGCATCATCCCCCCGCGTGCCACCGGGCAGCGCGATGAAGAGGCCAACGCCGATCATCGCCGCGAGGGCGACCCTGTTGTAGAGATAGGAATGGACGGAAACAGGCCGGGTGATTGCCTCTGCACCCTCCAGCGGAAAGCGTGTGAGCATCAGCACGAAGATGGCCAGCGTCAGTAGCATGAACCCGGGCGAGGAGATGCGCGGCACGAGCATCAGGGCGCACAACGCCGTCAGCGCACAGGCAAGCACCAGCCCGAAGACCTCGATAGCGGCAACGCCCGGGCCGACAACGCGCATGGTCGCCGCGAGGCCCTGTGCCATGACGCCACCGTAGAAATGGCCGAAGTCCAGAACCGGCACCAGGCCCTCGTGGACCCGCCATGCCGCGCCAAGGAGAAATAGAGTATCCGCGAAGTGATCGGAATCGAAGATCACGCCAAAGGCCGCGTTGAGGCTCGCGACGACCACGAAGAACGCGAGCGTCGCACCGGCGGCAATGCGGGTGACACGCTCAAGCCCGCCCACGGAGACCTCGCTTGGCGTCGGGTGCTCTGGCTGCGTTGACCCCGTTGGCGGAGTGCTTGAAAGCGGGGGCGAGCTTTGTCACCGCCCCCTCTCTGAGCGGGGCATTGGCGGCGGGCCCTGCTGGTTCGGGCGCCTCTGGCCGGAGCAACGCATCCGGCCCGACGATCGTGAGATAGGCCAGAAGTGCCAGCGCGCCCGCCAGCACGATCCGCCCGCCCAGGCGCCAAAGCACGACGCGCAGCCTGTCTCGCAGCCCGGACCGCGCGGATCGGAGCGCATCTGGCGCGCGATCCTTCGACACACGCGCGGCGTGGCGGGACGAAGCGTGGTCAACGTCGTCCTCCATCGGAAGGGTATCCGAAAGCTGATCCACGGCCGCTCGTTCCAGCGCATAGGCCGCCGAACAGGGGGCACACGCCGCCAGATGCGCGTCCATCCGCTGGCTCTCGGCAGCATCGAGCCCGCCAATGGCGTGGAGCGGCAGCAGCTCCAGCACCAGGTCATGCCGCGAAGGGCGCGGCGTTGGGCCTGCGGGACTATCGGTCGGCTTGGTCATTGCCCTGTCTTCTATCGTGCCGCTCTCAGACATGCATCTATCCCGAAAAAGAACGACGTCTTTTGGGCACCCGTGAGTTTTTGGCGCCCGTGAGAAAGCTCCACGATCTTGCCGACGCGTCCGATGTGGCAGGCCGCGCACGTCGCGTATCGAACGCGCGGGCGGGCGTTTGACCTCGGGCAAGCACATTTTCCGCCCGCGCAAGGTGAACCTTTTTGTGGGTTGGAGCGACCCAAGGACCAGAAGCAGGGGTGCTTGCCCGCCGCAATCCGCAGTCTCGTGGCATGCCACGGGCCGGGCGGCTGCAACACAATCGGAGCAAGGTGCGCCGCACCTATGAAAAGGAGCGTGGAAATGCGGACAGGTTTTCTGAGTGTCGGACTGTTGGGTGTGTTGGCTATGGTTTTCACGCCGTATCAATCCTTTGCCGAAGGGCGCGTGGCGCTCCTTATCGGCAACGGCGCCTATGCGCAGCGTGAACTGGTGCTGCGCAACCCGGCCAATGATGTGCGCGCCATGGGGGACGCGCTCGCGCGTCTCGGCTTCGAGGTCCGCTCCGAGCAGGATCTGAACCGAACCGGAATGCGCGCCGCGCTCGACTGGTTCGCCACTGAGGCCGCGGGTGCGGATGTCGCGATGATCTTCTATGCCGGTCATGCGGTGCAGGTCGGCTCCGAGAACTTCCTGATCGGTACCGATCTCGACGAGGTGTCGACCACTGCGCTTTCGCGCTCCAGCGTCACGCTCACGGAGCTTCTGGCCGCGACGGAGGGGCTCGACGCAGGGCTCTCGCTCGTGGTGCTCGATGCCTGCCGGGACAACCCGTTCGAGGAGACCGGGCTTGCCCGTTCTGGCCTGTCTCCCGTGTCCGGGGGTGTTGGCACGCTCGTGGCGTACTCGACCGATCCCGGCAATGTCGCGGCCGATGGTGCTGGCAACAACTCGACCTTCACCGAGGCGCTGTTGCGGCACCTCGAGACACCAGCGCTCGATGTCCGGCTCATGTTCGGCCGGGTGCGGCAGGAGGTCGTGCGCGCCTCTGCCGGCCAGCAGATCCCATGGGTCGAAGAGGCCGTTCTCGGGGAGCACTACCTCGCCGGCGCGCCCGAAGCTCTGTCGCCCGACGACGAGCTTGTGGTCTGGCGACAGGCCGTTGGCGCCCACACGGTGGAGAGCTACGCGGGCTACCTCGACGACTTCCCGGACGGTGTCTATGCCATCGTGGCCGAGCTTCGTATCGACGCGCTGCAAGGCACCGCGGTCGAATCCACAGAACTCGAGGATACCGACATGCCGCGGGCCCACGCCGCGCTCGAACTGGTGGGCTACCTGGTGCCGTCCGCCGGATATCCCTCGGACAGCACCGTGCGGCAGGCCTTCGCCCGCTGGCAATCGGACCAGCCCACCGGGGGCCGCGATTTCGACACGCTGATGGGCGAGGGGGCCCGGAAGGCAGCCTTTCTGGGAACGTACACGGCGGGCATCCTGCGCAACGACATCCGGCGCTTTGCCTCGGTCGAGGAATCGCTGCGTACAGCCGCAGAGAACCTGCGCGTCGCCGAAGTGGATTTCGCCGACAACCCGGATGCCATCCCCGCCCTCGACAGGATGCGTAACCAGGTCGCCCAGATCGATCAGCTCAAGCAAGGGGTGGCGGCGGATCTCGATGCCAGCCGCACCTACTACAGCGATCTTGTCGTCCTGACCGACAGGTATCTTTCAGAGTACATGATCGCGGAGTTGCAGCCACGGTTCGCGTCGAGCCGGGGAATCACAAGGCTCTCGGACCGCGCCATCTCCGACGCGCAGACGTTCTACGAGCATCTGAGTCTTGCCAGCGCGGCGCCGGAGGGGTCCTATGCGTGGCTTGTCCCCATGTTCGAAGGGCTCTGATCCATGCGCAACGCTCTCCTCGCCGCCACGGCGGCCACCCTGCTCGCAGGCTGCTACGGTACCGATGGCGGAACCGGGGGGGGATGGTCGGACCCCGCGACAACGACGGCCGAAACGGACGCCCGTGTTGCGAGCTGGGAGGGGCAATGGGCCGACGCCAGGCGCGATGTGATCGAGGCGCGGGATGAAGCGGTTGCCGCCGGAGAGCCGGTCGCCCCGCAGGTCGATGCCGAGGTCACGGAGCTCTTGGAGCGCGACCTGCAGAGCCCGGATCCCGAGGTCCGGATCGAGAAGTTGCAGGACGCGGTCTCCGACGCGCTGCGCCTCGCGGAGCTTGTCAGCCTCGGTTAGTGAGGGCGGCTCGATTGCGTACTGGCCCCCCACACCCCGGGTCCAGAGGCGCAAATTCTGCGAATTTGCGGCGTCGCACCCAGCCTTGCCCGGTATCTCCGCCACGGGCGATGGATGTCCGGCAGTGCGCCGCGCATTCCAAGGACGAGCCCCCGCAAATTCGCAGAATTTGCGCCCTACCTGTCGCTCGTCAGGAGCCGTCGCCCGCCCGTGCCGCTCGGACCCATGCCACGATTGTTGCCGGGTTTGAAGGGCTTGTGGCCGCGATAGCGCCGGGCGGGGGCATGGCGTGGCTGACCCCGGCCCGCAGGTAGATCTCGCGCGCGTGACGCGCTGCATCCGCCCCGGTTTCGAGGTGCACACCACACCCCTCGGCGCCCGTCGCAAACCATCCAACATCGGGTGACGCCCGTGACACATCGAGCAATTCCCAAGCACCCCAGAATCGGCGCCGTCGAATCCCGGTTCGGACACGTAGCGCTGTTCAACGGCGGAGAGCGGCCGCTCGGCCGCGTCCTCGTAGGTGTCGCCCCTCCAGTTCGGTCGAGAGCCAGGCGATCACGCTCATGATCCCCGCCGTCGCGGCCCAAGTCCAGGCCGGCCCCTTGCCCGGGGCATGCATCATGTTGAAGGAGTGCCGCATCGGTACCCCGGTCAGGGAGAGCAGCGCCGCGATGATCCACCCGTACTCTGTCGCGAAGGCCAGGGGGGTAATGATTTGACAGCACGGGGACTATAACTGGCAGGGTCAGGTGGTTGTTGTGCGTCGAGCGCGGCTTGGCGACCTTTCCGGACTTTGGGCCGGGCGTACGCCCCGCCTTCAAGTCAGCCACCGCGATCCGCGGGTTCGGCATGATGATGAAGACCACGTTTGCCGTCAGGATCGTGGCTGCGAACGCCCCGAGATGAAGCAGGGCAGCCCGCCCTGTGAAGACCTGACTGTATCCCCAGGACATCGCCATCAGCAGCCCGAAGAGCTCCGCTCCCGCGATAGGTCGAAGAGCCATACGGTGAAAGAAGAAGCGGCACGTGGTAGGACGCATCTTCCGACACCCCGAAGCGGATCGGCACCCCGTCCGGAAACCGGGGATCTTCGGTCGGCACGCCCGCCGCATCGAGATAGGCGTCGGCGCGGAACACCAGCTCGAAGGTGCCGTATTGGAGGGCACTCTCGGGCAGGATCGGCCCGTCGGTGCGCCCGTCGTCGATGGTCACCTTGATGCCATGGGGCGCACGTGCACCACCTTCGAGCCGGACGTGCTCGATCTTCAACCCACCGGCGGGGCATCCGCGCGCCGTATCGAGAACATGGGTCGTCAGGTCGCCCACCATCGACTCTGTTTGTCGTGATCGTGGATCGAACCAACGGCCAAGCCGCGCGCGATGGCAATGCACCCCGGTGCTTGAGGCTCCGGCTCATTTGGTATGAAACGGAGGCGCACTACCTTGGGGGGCCGTCCATGAGATATCCGCGCGACCTGACAGGCTACGGCCCCACGCCGCCGGCCGCCAATTGGCCCGGAGACGCGAAAATCGCCGTCCAGATCGTGCTGAACTACGAAGAGGGCGGAGAGAACTGCGTCCTGCATGGCGACCCGGCCTCCGAGGCGTTCCTGTCCGAGATTACCGGCGCGCAGCCCTGGCCCGGGCAGCGTCACGGGAACATGGAATCGATCTACGAGTACGGCGCCCGGGCGGGCTTCTGGCGATTGCACCGGATGCTGCGCGACGTGCCCGTGACGGTCTATGGCGTTGCAACCGCGCTGGCCCGCGCGCCTGAGCAGGTCAAGGCGATGCAGGAGGCGGGATGGGAAATCGCGAGTCACGGGCTGAAATGGATCGAACACAGGGACATGGAGGAAGCCGAAGAGCGCGCCCAGATCGCGCAGGCAATTCAGCTCCATCGTGAGATCACCGGTACGCCACCGCGCGGCTGGTACACGGGCCGCTGCTCCGAGAATACGCTACGCCTCGCCGCCGAGACCGGCCAATTCGCGTACATCGCCGACAGCTACGCCGATGATCTGCCCTATTGGGCGCGGTACGGCGACGCCGATCAGCTGATTGTCCCCTACACGCTCGATTGCAACGACATGCGCTTTGCCATCCAGGCGGGCTTCACCACGGGCGACCAGTTCGAGAGCTATATCCGCGACAGCTTCGACACCCTCTACGCCGAAGGCGCGGCGGGCCAGCCCAGAATGCTCTCGATCGGGCTGCATTGCCGTCTCATCGGCCGCCCCGGCCGCGCCGCCGCCCTTCAGCGGGCCCTGGACCACATGCGCGCCCACGAGGGCGTGTGGTTTGCCACTCGCCTGCAAATCGCCGATCACTGGACACAGGAGCACCCACCCAGCATGACCGAACGCCCCTCCGAGATGGACCGCGCTACCTTCGTCGAGACCTTCGGCGGCATCTTCGAGCACAGCCCCTGGATTGCCGAAGCCGCTTTCGACGGGGAGCTTGGCCCCACGCATGACACCGCCCAGGGCATCCACCAGGCGCTGACCCGTGTCTTTCGCGCGGCCTCCGATGACAAGCGCCTCGAGGTGCTGCGCGCGCACCCGGACCTCGCCGTCAAGATCTCCAATGCCGCCCCGCTGACCGCCGCCTCCAGCGCCGAACAGACCTCCGCCGGGCTCGACGCGCTCAACGATTTCGAACGCGGCGCCTTCATGGCGCTGAACGAGGCCTACGTCACCGAATTCGGCTTCCCCTTCATCATCGCGGTACGGGATCACACGAAGATGTCGATCATGGAGGCCTTCCATAACCGGCTGCAAAACGACCGGGAGACAGAGTTCGCCGAAGCCTGCCGCCAGGTTGAACGCATCGCCGAATTGCGCCTCGTCGCCCATTTCGACACGTGAGCCCAACCCTCACGCAACCACCCCTGAGCGCGGCAGCCTTCGCGCCCTATGGCGATGTGCTGGAGGCGTCCGGCGGGCTTGACAAGCTGATCAACGAAGGGCGGTGCACCGTTTTTCACGACCGCGCCCGGATCGACGTCTCGGACGGCCGTGTCGGCATCAGCGTCTTCCGGGGCGAGACCGAAACGCTTCCCTTGTCGCTCCGGATGATGGAGCGGCATCCGGCGGGCAGCCAGGCCTTCATTCCGATGTCAGCCGATCCGTTCCTCGTCGTCGTGGCGGCGGACGCCAGCGGCACACCGGGCACGCCGCTGGCATTTCTCACCGCTCCGGGACAAGGGATCGATTTTCACCGCAATACGTGGCACGGCGTTCTGACACCGCTCGCACCGTCGGGGCTCTTCACGGTTGTCGACAGGATCGGAGAGGGCGCGAACCTCGAGGAACACTGGTTCGACGTTCCCTACGTCATCGCAGCCCCCGGCTAGGGGCGAGCATCCGACCTCCGTCATCGGGGCACCGAACCCCACGCATGTCTCACCCGGACAGAGGCTTCGTTTCCCAAGCGCGCAACCCACCAGCGCCGCCCGGACCCCTCGATTGCGCCGGTCGATCACGGGTCTGGTCCGCCCGGTCCCTGTCCATCCGATCCGCCGCAAAGGCCGACCTCTCCCCGAAGGCAGCCCACGCCCACCCGACCCCCAGGCGCCACGCTCCAATGGGGCCAAGACAACCGCGAAGATCGGTGCGCACCGATCGCCAGGCTGTCCCGCGCCCCGGCCTGCGCCGAAACCGCTTAGCCCAGGGCCCCGCCGGGCCGAAACGGCATGTGCCGGTTCACGTCCTTCCAGAGCGGGTAGCGAAACGGCTCCGGCCCGCCCGCTTAGCCCGTCTGCAGGCAAGACGCGCGACGCCACATGAAATTCCCGGCCCCCACCTCGACCCGATCTTGATTGAGCCGGTAGACCCTCTTCCCTGAAGCACACAAACCCCGCGCTCTGTCACATGGGTCTCGGCAAAGGGGATCACCGCACCCGGTCGCAGCGTCACGATCGTCATCGCCATGTCGTGTCGTAAATCCGAAGGGTCGACGAACCGTGTCGTGGCCCAGGCGCGGTCTGTCCCCGGCATCTCGGTCGGCGCGCTCTCCGCGTCGCTGGAGATAACGACATCGGGTGCGGCGAGCCCTTCCACCGCCACACAGGCCTTCCGGATCCAGTGAATGCTGAAGATATCCTCTGCCCGGTCGAAGAGGGTCCCGTGAGATCCCGGCGGGCGACAGACATATCGCCCCGGCACCGTCACCGACACAACGCCGTCAACGCTCAAGGCCGCTGTCCCTGCAACCAAAAGAGAACGGCCTCGACCCTCGCCTCCGTCTCCGGCCGCTCCGAGCCCCCGCCGGGCGCCACTTGCATGAATTATAGCGAAAACGTCTCCGCGAACCCGCCCAGGGCGCGCGCCACGCCAGTCCCTTCATCTTGGCTCAAATACCTTCGCCGAAGGCGGGTCCGCCCACGCAACGCGTCAGACGTTGAGCAGAAGATGCTCCCGCTCCCACGGCGAGATCACCTGCAGGAATTCCTGGTATTCCATGTCCTTCACCGCCGCATAGACATTGGCGAACTGGGGTCCGAGGATCTCGTGGAGCGCGTCGTGCTCCTTGAAGAGCCCTAGGGCCTCGCCGAACGTGCGCGGGATGTCGGCCTCGGTGTCATAGGCGTCCCCGGTGAATTCGGCCTCCGGCGTGCGGCTCTCCTGAATCCCGAGGTAGCCGCAGGCGAGCGAGGCCGCGATCCCGATGTAGGGGTTGCAATCCATCCCGGCCAGGCGGTTTTCCACCCGCGTCGCATCGGGATCCGAGACCGGCACGCGCAGGCCTGTCGTCCGGTTGTCGCGCGCCCAGGCGAGGTTGATCGGCGCGGCATGGTCCCGCACGTAGCGGCGATAGCTGTTCACGTAAGGTGCCAGCAGCGCAATCGCTGCGGGCAAGTGGTGCTGCAACCCGCCGATGAAATGCGCAAAAACGTCTGTTTCCGTTCCGTCGGCCCTGGCAAAGATGTTTTCTCCTGTCACGGCATCCACGATCGAGTGGTGGATGTGCATCGCCGAGCCCGGCTCCCCCGCAATCGGCTTGGCCATGAAGGTGGCGTAGCACTTGTGCCGGTGAGCCGCCTCCCGGATCAGCCGCTTGAAGAAGAAGATCTCGTCGGCAAGCCGGACGGGATCGCCATGGGCCATGTTCAGCTCGACCTGTCCCGCGCCACCCTCCTGAAGGATCCCGTCGATCTCGAAGCCCTGGGCCTCGGCAAAGTCGTAGATGTCATCGATGACGGGGCCGTATTCATCGATTGCCGACATCGAATAGGCCTGCCGCGCAGCCGCCTGCCGACCAGACCGCCCCATCGGCGGCTCCACCGGTTTGGCGGGGTCGAGATTCGGCGCCACGAGGTAGAATTCCATCTCCGGTGCCACGATGGGCTTGAGACCCTGCGCCTCGTAGAGCGCCACGACCCGTTTCAGCACATTCCGCGGTGCGTAGGGGATCGGCGTGCCGTCGCGGTCGGTGATGTCGTGGATGATCTGGATCGTCCAATCCGCGCTCCACGGCGCAGCGGTCGCCGTCGAGAAGTCGGGTGTGAGGAGCATATCCGGTTCGGTATAGGGCATGTCATCGACGTCTGCCCAATCCCCGGTGATGGTCTGCAAGAAGATCGAGTTCGGCAGGTAGAAGCGCCCACCCGAGCCGAATTTCGCTGCAGGCATGGCCTTGCCACGCGCGACCCCGGCTATATCGGCAACAATGCATTCCACCTCGTCGAGCCGTTTCTGGGCGAGATAGGCTTGCGTCGCATCCGGCAGCTTGGCGGTCCAATCAAGCGACATCGGATGCCTTGGCCTGGTGTGCGAGCAGGAAGGCCGCCATGCGGGCGCCCACGTCCTGCCTGTCTGTCTCCCCGTCGAGTCGCGCCTTCGCGCCCGCCAACCGATCCGGTTCGACAGCGCCGCCACGGTGGGTGATGAGCGCGCCAAGCGCCTGGGTGCCGTATTCGGGGTGGGGCTGCCAGCAGAGCACCGTGTCGCCCAGAACAAAGCCCGCGTGCACGCAGCTGTCGGACGAGGCAAAGGTTTCCGCACCTTCGGGGAGTTCGACAACCTGGTCCTGGTGCCATGCGTTGAGGGTCAGCGTCTCGCCACCGGTCGTGCGGTACTCGGTGGCGCCCACCGTCCATCCGCCCGAGAATTTCTCCACCTTGCCGCCGAGCGCCTGGGCCACGATCTGATGGCCAAAGCAGATCCCGATGATGGGGCGCCCGCTCTCCACGATCTGGCGGATCAGATCCTCCAGCGGTGGGATCCAAGGATGATCCTCGTAGGCGCCATGGCGCGACCCGGTGATGAGCCAGCCATCCGCGGCCTCCGGGCCGGACGGAAAGACCGAGGCTTCGATGTCCCATGTCGTGAAGGTCAGACCGTGCGGCGCGAGAAGGCGCTCGAACATCTCGTCATAGTCGCCGGTTTCTTGGCGTGCGGCGTCGGTCATGTGACCGGTCTGAAGGATTCCGATATGCATGGGGGCCTCGATCCTGGGTTGATGGACGGTAGCCACAGAAGCGCGTCCGGGGCAACCCGCGCCCGACAGGCAAGGCCGTAAGCGCGCTTGATTTATTGGCATGCAAGGCCGCTCCACGCCGCCATGCAACGCCGGATCGGATGGCCGCCCGGCTAGCGGATCATCTGCGGCCTCAGCCGCATCCGGGCCCTTTGTTCCTGTGGCAGGTGCTGGTTCAGGCGTTTGTTGATCGCGCCCATGCTGCCAATGACGATCAGGGTCAGCAGGATGAAGTAGAACGCGACGATCGGGTACGGCACGAAGGGGTTGAACGTCCGGTCGGCAAAGTAGCTGGCGTAGTAGAGCGCGTCGCCCCGCTGCTGCAGGGCCGGGAAGCCGGAAAAGAACACCAGCGTCGTGGCATGAAAGAGGAAGATCGCCTCGTTGGTGTAGGCGGGCCAGCCGAGCCGCAGCATCGTCGGCCACACGATCCGCCGGAAGCGGGCGAACCCCGTGAGCCCGTAGGCATCCGCGGCCTCGAGATCGCCCTTCGGCACGGAGCGGAGCGCGCCATAGAAGATCTCGGCCGAATAGGCGGCCGTGTTCAGGAACAGCACGACAAGCGCGCCAAGAGCCGCAGAGGTGAACGGGTCGAAGACAGGGTAGGTCTGCTTGAGGGAGAGGAATCCGAAATAGGCCAAAAAAAACTGGATGAAGAGCGGTGAGCCGCGAAAAACGAAGATGAACCACTCCGCCGGTTTGCGCAGCCACGCGCGGCGATCGTTCTTGGCGACGGCGAGGGCCGTGGCCATGAAGAAGCCTGTGACGAGAGCCAGAGCACCGAAGTAGATGTTCCAGATCAGCCCGGACCCGATCAGCACGAATTGTTCGCACAGCGTGATATCGGCTCGTGGCAGCAAGCGCTCGCCCATCCCGAGGGAGCGAAGGGCGTAGTCCTGGATGGTCTGGGCGCAGCTCATGCCGGTGCCTTTCTGAGATCTTCACCGCCCATCGTCGCCTGCCCGCGCGCGAGCCTTCGGGTGAGGCGGGCGAGAGCGATCTCGGAGACCCGGGTAAAGGCGAGGTAGAACACCAGAAGGAACAGGAAGTAATAGAGCCTCCAGTCGCCATGTGGGTAGTCGGTGAAGCGCGCGGTCTTCGAGCCGCCAAGCTCGCGCGCCCAGTAGACGATGTCTTCGACGCCGAGAAGGAACAGCAGCGGTGTGGCCTTGATCAGGATCATCCAGAGGTTGGACAGGCCCGGCAGCGCGAAGATCCACATTTGCGGGACGAGAATGCGCCAGAATGCCTGGCGCTCGGTCATGCCGTAGGCTTCGGCCGTCTCCATCTGGGCGCGGGGAACCGCCCGCATGGCGCCGTAGAGGACGTTGGCCGCGAAGGCCCCGAAGACGAGCGCGAAGGTGAAGATCGCCAGCGTGAAGTTGTAGGCCTCGTGCCAGCCCTGTGCGGCGTTGGAGGGCGGCACCTTGGCCTCCGGGCAGACGAGGAAGTTGGCGCCCTGCCGAACGGGTTCTTCCCAGTCGGCGCAACGAACGGAATGCACGAGGTACTCGATCCCCTGATCGAGCGCGATCACGAAGAAGAGGAAAAACGCGATGTCGGGCACGCCGCGGACGATGGCGGTGTAGCCCTTGCCGAGCCACGCCACCGGCAGAATTCGCGAGCGCGACGCGGCGGCACCGGCAAAGCCGAAGGCCAACGCTGTTGGCGCGGTGATCGCCAGCAAGAGCAGCACGGTGGCGAAACTGATGTAGAAATTCATGTGGATGCCCGTGGTCAGGTAACAGGCCATCCAGGGCAGATCGGAAAGAACGGAAGGGTCGTCGCAGAAGGAGAACATGGGGCGTCCGCTCTAAGGTTGGGCCGGTGGCAAACGGGTGGAGCCTCCGGCGGGGATATTTTCGGCACAATGAAGAGGAGGCCGCGCATCGCTCCGGGTTTCGGTGTTTGTGGTGGCTGGGCAGTGGCGTGCGTGGCGGGTGCGTGGCGCAGGGTGTGCTGTGACGAGTACGTGGAGGGGCGTGCATCTGGGCGCGTCGTCCGCGCGGACTTGGATATTGAGGTGAGGGGCGGGGGCGCGCATGTCAGCTCACCAGTGCGGCTTCGAGATGCCGGGCGACATGCTCGGGGGATTCGAGCTGTGGAAGGTGGCCGAGGCCCGCAAGCCGATCCAGGGGAACGCCGATCCTTTCGGCCAGGGCGGCGCCGCGGGCGACGGGGATCCAGGGGTCGTCTTCGCCCCAGAGCACGTGCGCGGGACATCCCAGGGCGTCGAAGCGGTCTTCGATCTCTGCGGTGAAACGCTCGTCGGCGAGGGCGAATTGTGCATAGAACGCCGCCTGACCCTCGTCGGTGAGCCAGGGCGCCTTGAGGAGCGCGATGTCGTCTTCGCCAATTTCGGCGGCAAGGGCGCTCCGGATGTAGGCATCGACGATGGCGGCGTGGATGTGGGGCGGGAGCCCGCGGAAGGCGTCGATATGGGCGCCGACATGGGCGAAGAAGGTCGATCCCCACGGGCGCATTGCCACCACGTTCATCAATACGAGCCTGTCATAGGCGCAGCCGTGCAGAATGTGTGCCCGCAGGGTGACCGCGCCACCGAAGTCGTGCGCGACAACGGAGGGGCTGTCGAGGCCCCATGCCTCGAGCATCTCCGTGAAGACGTCGCCCTGCACGTCGATCCCGAGGGGACGCGGGCCGCTCATCTGCGATTGCCCGAAGCCCGGCATGTCATAGACATGGATGTGCCAGCGCCGGGCCAGGGCGGGCGCCACGCGATGCCACGCTTGCGACGACCAGGGCCAGCCGTGAGCCAGAACCAGCGGAGGCCCGGCGCCGAACCGGGCGGCCGAGACGCGCCCGGCAGAGGTGGGGTGGGTTTCGGTCAGTTCGATCATCGCGGAAGGGCGCCTGTCCTTGCGACGGGGAGACACAAGGGCAGGGGCGGGACGGGGCACACCTGATTGGTCTGCCCCGCCGGCCGGTACGCGGTGTCAGCCGTCGATCTCGTAGATCACGGCCTCGTCCCCGAACCACTTCAGGATCAGCTCGTTGAGCTCGCCGCTGGCCTTCATCTCGCCGATCAGCGCATCGAAGGTCTCGCGCAGTGCGTCGTCGCCCTCGCGCAGGCCCATGCCAACGCCGCCGCCGAGCGCAACGTCATCCCCGACGAAGGACATTTCGGAATCTTCTTCGACGATCGGCACGAGGAAATCTTTGTCGGCGAAGACGGCGTCTGCCTCGCCGTTCCGGACGGCGGCGACGGTTTCGTCGGGGGTGGCGAATTCCAGCAGCGTGGCGCCCGATTCGGCGATGTAGCCGGCCTGGATCGTGTTGACCTGGGCTGCGATCACGCCGCCGGTCAGGTCAGCGTCCGCGTTTGTCGAGGCGAAGGCCGACGACGCGGGCGGGATGTAGTTCTGGGTGAAGTCGATGACCTCATCGCGCTCCGGCGTGATCGACATGCCGGCCATGATGGTGTCGTAGTTGCCCGACGTGAGGTTCGGGATGATCGAGTCCCAATCGTTTGTGACCCACTCGCAGGTCAGGCCGGCGCGCTCGCAGAGCAGATCGCCGAGCTCGCGCTCGATGCCGTCAACCTCGCCGTCATCGTTGATGAAATTGTACGGAGGGTAGGCGCCCTCGGTGCCCATGCGGACAACGTCCTGGGCGGTGGCAGCGCCGGCGATCAGCGCGGCGGCAGCGGCGAGAAAGATGGGTTTCATTGTGATCTCCCTGGTGGTCTTTTTCTGGGTCTCGTTGGATCCGGCCCCGGCCTAGCGGCTGTGGGACAGGAATTGCTGCAGGCGCTCTGTCTTGGGAGCGCCGAAAACCTCGTCTGGCGGGCCTTCTTCCTCGATCCGGCCCTGGTGCAGGAACACGACGTGATCCGAGACGTCCGCGGCCAGGCGCATATCGTGGGTCACGATCAGCATGGTGCGGTTCTCGGCGGCGAGATCCTTGATAACCTTGACAACTTCTTGCTGAAGCTCAGGGTCGAGCGCCGAGGTCGGCTCGTCGAAGAGCAGCGCCTTGGGCTCCATTGCGAGGGCCCGTGCGATCGCGGCGCGCTGTTGCTGGCCCCCTGAAAGCTGGGCGGGCCAGACGTCGCATTTGTCGCCGATGCCGACCTTGGCCAGAAGCTCGCGCCCCAGCGCCTCGGCGGCGGAGCGTTCGCGGCCAAGCACCGTCACGGGGGCCTCGATCACGTTGTCGAGAATCGACAGGTGGGACCAGAGGTTGAACTGCTGGAACACCATAGACAGGTTCGTGCGGATCCGCGTGATCTGGGCGCGGTCGCCGGGGCGCCGTGCATGGCCCGAGCCACGCCAGGCTACCGGCTCGCCTTCAAAGAGGATCTCCCCCTGCTGGCTGTCTTCCAGCAGATTGGCGCAGCGCAGGAGCGTGGATTTGCCGGAGCCCGAGGAGCCGATCAGGGACACGACATGCCCCCGCGGCGCCACCATGTCGACGCCCTTCAGCACTTCGAGAGCGCCATAGGCTTTGTGCAGGCCACGGATTTCGATGACGGGCGCGGCGGCGGCGGTCATGTCAGACGAGGGTGCGTTCAAGGGGCCTCACCGGCGATCTAGACAGGTTCGGGAGCGGAGTAGGGCGCAGATCGGGAGGGATTGCAATGGGGTGCAGGTGTCTGCCGTGGGGGGAGCCTGCATTGCCGGTTTCGAGGGCGCATGTTGCCTGATTTGCCCGAGCGTGCAGCGGCGGGTGGTCAGACAGGCGGTGACCCGACATTTACCGCGCCCCTTCATCCAGCATGGACGGGCGCTAGACGCCCAGCGACTTTTCGTAATCCGCCGGGCTCGGCGGTGTCGGTTGAGCCAGGTATGCGGATTTCGGGAGGTCGACGAGGCGCACGAGGCCAAGGCGCGTCCGGTCTTCCCGCCCGATGTCCGCGATGGCCGTCGATACGGCGTGGGCCAGCGGGCCTGATGCCCGGCCTCCTGCGGTGATGAGCGGCAGGCCCGGGGTTGGCGGTGTCCGGGCGATCTCGCGCAGCGCGTCTGACCAGGGCGCATAGCGTCGGATCAGGCGCCAGGTGACGGCGTCGATGCCCGCAATGTCAGCGGCTCCCTCCACGACAGCTTGCGCCGAAGCACTGTGCGCGCCCGTCTCGACAAGAGCTCCGAAGCGGATCCCCTGCCGCCCGGCCCAGTCGAGCGGCGCGGACCAGCCCGACTGCGAGAGTGGGTCGTTGTACGCGAGCCGCGCGCCGTCGAGCCGGGCGGGGTCACCGGGCGTGCCGCTCCGCGCGACAAGAACGGAGCAATACATCCCGGGCGGGCAGCCGGTGAGCCCGTAGTCGGGCGTGCCGACCAGCGTGACATGGCGGTGCAGCCGTGTGCGATAAGGCAGGCCGCAGGTCTGCGCCAGGAGCAGATCCGGCGAAAGCCACAGATCCCAAAGGTCGCCGCCGCGCGTCAGCCCGTCCGGTGCTGCGATCCCCTGCGCACGCAAACGCTCCGCGATGGCCTGCCAAAACCGGTCGGTCGTTTCGCGCATTTCCGCGACATCGTACATCGGGAGCGCCGCGAGCATCGCCGGGTCAGCCGCCGGATGCCCCGTTGCGCGCCTCGACCCGTTGGCGCGCAATCGCACTGTCGCGATCGTTGATGCCGAGCAGATTGGCGACGAGGCGGATCAATCCATCCTCCTCGTCGTCGCGCATGCCGTCGGCAAGCACGACATCCCAGAGCGCCTCGATGACAGCGGCGCGATCCTCATAGGCGACGGCGTCCTTGATGGCCCGGGTAAAGCGCACCGTGTCCGGCGCTTCGGCTTCCAGCGTCTCCGCCTCGCGCCGCAACGCTGTCGCTTCGAACGGTGACAGCCCGTAACGCGCCTTGGCGATCCGGTCGATCCGTTCGGCCTCGACCTGCGCATAGTCCCCGTCCGACCGGGCGAGGCGCACAAGCAGCGCCGTGAGCGCCAGGCGTGCATCGGGGTCGGGCAGCGGCTGCGGCTCGGGCTCAGTGAGGCGGCGAAGAAGATCTCCAAACATGACCGCGATATAGGCACGGCGCGCGACCGGCGCAAAGGGGCAACTTCCGGCGGTCTGTCGAAGCGCCGCGCCCCGCCCTGTCGTCCACGCCCGGCCTCGGTCGGGCGGCGCTCGCCCCTGCAGTCTCATCCGGTGCGGCCCGGCTGCGTTTCGCGCTGCCAGAAGCCGCGCGGGTCCTCGCGCAGCCGTCCCGCACGCTCAGCCCCGCACCGGACTGCGCTGAAACAGGCGGCCTGCCTTGCTCAGCAGTTCGGTACGTTGACCGCGAGCCCCCCGAGCGAGGTCTCCTTGTAGGCCGCGCTCATATCGCGCCCCGTCTGCCGCATGGTCTCGATACACGCATCGAGTGGCACGAAATGGGTTCCGTCCCCGCGCAGGCTGAGCGACGCCGCCGAAACCGCCTTGATCGCCCCCAGCCCGTTGCGCTCGATACACGGCACCTGCACCAGCCCCTTGACCGGATCGCAGGTCATCCCGAGGTGGTGCTCCAGTGCGATCTCCGCGGCGTTCTCCACCTGCGCCGGCGTCCCGCCCATCACAGCGCAGAGCCCCGCCGCCGCCATCGCCGAAGCCGAGCCGACCTCCGCCTGGCAGCCGGCCTCCGCACCCGAGATCGAGGCGTTGCGCTTGATGATCCCGCCGATCGCGGCCGCGGTCAGCAGGAATTCCGCGACCTGGTCGCGCCGCGCCCCCGGCACGTGACCCAGGTAGTAGCGCAGCACGGCCGGCACGACCCCCGCCGCGCCATTCGTCGGCGCCGTCACCACCTGTCCCCCGGCGGCGTTTTCCTCGTTCACCGCCATCGCGTAGACGGAAATCCAGTCGTTCACCTGGTGCGGTGGCGCAAGGTTCTGCCCGCGCTCCGCCTGAAGTGAAGTGTGGATCGCCGGTGCCCGGCGCTTCACGTCGAGCCCGCCCGGCAGCGTCCCCGTCCGCTCGAGCCCACGGTCGATACAGGCATCCATTACCTTCCAGAGGCGGGCCAGACCGTCGGCGATCTCGCGCGCGGAGCGGCGGGCGCGTTCGTTGGCATCGACCATCTGGCCGATGCTCTTGCCCGAGCGCGTCGCCATCTCCAGCATTTCCGCTGCCGTTCCGAATGGATAGGGCACCTCGGGGCCCGTTTCATCGCCCGGCCCGGCCTCCAGCTCCGCCGCCGTCACGACAAATCCGCCCCCGACGGAGTAGTAGGTCTCCGCAAGGATCACGTCGCCCTGCGCGTCGAGCGCTTGCAAGACCATCCCGTTCGGATGCCCCGGCAGCGGTGCCCCGAAATCAAAGCCCAGGTCCTCGGCGGGGTCGAACGCGAGCGCACCGAGCCCTTCGGGTGTCACGCACCGGTGCTGGCGCACGGCGTTCAGCGCCGCTTCCGCCTTGTCCGCGTCATAGGCATCGGGCCGGAAGCCGGCGAGGCCCAGAATAACGGCCCGGTCCGTGGCATGGCCGACACCGGTGAAGGCCAGCGAGCCATGAAGCCGTACCCGCAATCCCGCTGCCGAAAACGGTGCGCCACGCAAGAGATCGAGAAACCGCGCCGCCGCCACCATCGGTCCGATGGTGTGCGACGACGACGGCCCGATCCCGACCTTGAAGATCTCGAACACGCTGAGCGTCATGGCGGCCCCTTTCCCGCCCGGCCTATCGCGGATGCCCGGCCGAAACGTCTCCGTTTCCGACCTGCCCGGGCCCAGAGGCGGCGTCGCCCCGCGACCCCGAGGCGAACCGGGGCCAAATCGCCGGAGCATCCAAAGATGACCCCACCCAAAAAAGTGCTCCCCCTCCGCCCGGCGACGTGATCGTCAGCCGAGCATAAACCCCCGCACCGCGCGCGCCGGCATCCCTCCGCACCCTCACCCCTCGCGATTGTCGCCCGGCCGAAGCCGCATCCCAGACACCCGCCGGGCACGCGCGTAAACGACCATGCCCACCCGCTGTCCGTCAAACCTGCGTCGCACCCCGCATTGGCGCACGCCCCCGGTCTTCATTGTGCCCCAAATATCCCCGCCGGAGGCTCCCCGCGCGGGCCACGCTCACCAACCGATCCGAAAGCGCTCGCGGCCCCGCCCGAATGCCCCTATAACCGTCCCGCACCCCTCCCGCCCGGTGAGCGCCGCTCCGGGATACCTGCCCGGAGCCCGCCCATGATGACCGACCTTTCGCCCATCGACCGCGCCAAGTTCGTGGCCGCCCGCCGTGCTGTCCGCCTCGTCGAATCGGGCATGCGGATTGGCCTCGGCACCGGTTCGACGGCGGCCTGGATGGTGCGCCTCCTCGCCGAGCGTGTGAAAAAGGAGGGGCTCGATATCGTGGGCGTCCCCACCTCCACCCGCACCGCCGATCTGGCGCGTGAGGTCGGCGTCCGCGTCGTCTCCCTCGACGAGGCACAATGGCTCGACCTCACGATCGACGGCGCCGACGAATTTGATGGCGAGCTTAACCTCATCAAGGGCGGCGGCGGCGCGCTCCTGCAGGAAAAGATCGTCGCCTGCGCCTCCGACGAGATGATCGTGATCGCGGACGCGGCCAAGCAGGTGAAAACCCTCGGGGCCTTCCCGCTCCCGGTCGAAACCGTTCCGTTCGGCTGGCGCACCACGCAGGCGCTGATCGAGGAAACGCTCGTCAGCCTCGACGTGATGGGACGCGAAACAACCCTCAGAATGAACGGCGACGTGCCTTTCGTCACCGACGAGGGCAACTTCATCCTCGATCTTCATCTCAAGCGCGTCGGCGACGCGCGGCAGATGAGCCTCGTGCTTAACCAGATCCCCGGCGTGGTGGAAAATGGCCTCTTTGTCGACATCTGCGATCGCGTGATCGTCGGCTTCGGCGACGGCGCGGTCGAGGTCCACACCCTCCCCTCGGACGAAGACAGTGTGCTCGAGGGCAACCTGTTCGCCAGCGACAGCGACTGACCTACCCCAACGGCGCGGTTGCGGTCCGATGGCCGGGCCCGCGCCTCGCTTGGTACAGAGCTTTGCGGCGTGCCGGGCTCTTTGCCCGGGGCAGGGGCCTTTCCCTTCCAGAGTGGAGCCGCTAGGCAGCATCCGACGCGCGCAACCCGGAGGTATCCGATGGAATTCGACTACGATCTCTTTGTCATCGGGGGTGGCTCCGGTGGCGTGCGCGCCGCACGCGTTTCTGCTGGCCAGTTCGGCGCCAAGGTGGCGCTGGCCGAGGAAAGCCGGCTCGGTGGCACCTGCGTGATCCGCGGCTGTGTGCCCAAGAAGCTGATGGTCTTCGCGTCCGAGTTTCGCGCCGCCGTGCACGAAGCCAACGAGTACGGCTGGAAGTTCCCCGAGCCCGAGGCGTTCGACTGGATCCGCTTCCGCAACCGGCTGGAAAACGAGCTCGATCGGCTCGAGGGGGTCTACGGCAACCTGCTGGAGGGCTCCGGGGTCACCGTCTACGCCCAACGCGCCGTGGTGGCCGACCCCCATACTGTCCGCCTCGCCGACGGGACCGAGATCACCGCCAAGCATATCCTCGTCGCCACCGGTGGCTGGCCTGAATTGCCGCCGCTCGAAGGTGCGAGCGAGCTTGGCATCACGTCGAACGAGGTCTTCCACCTCGATGCCCTTCCAGACCGTCTGCTGATCGTCGGCGGCGGCTACATCGCTTGTGAAATGGCGTGTATCTTCAACGGGCTCGGTACGAAGGTCACGCAATACTATCGCGGCGCCCAGATCCTGCGCGGCTTCGATGACGAGGCGCGCGGCCATATCGCCGAGCACATGGAGCGCCACGGCGTCAGCATCCATACCGGCACCAACGTGATGGAGATGAAGCAGACGGACGACGGCATCTGGGTCAAGACGACCACGGGTCGCGAGGAAGTGTTCGACAAGGTTCTCTTCGCCACCGGACGCGCGCCCAACACCAAGGGCCTCGGGCTCGAGGAGCTTGGCGTCGAGATCGGGCGGCGCGGCGAGGTCGTGGTGGACGGGTATTCGCAAACGGCGATCCCCTCGATCTACGCGATTGGCGATGTTACCAACCGCCTCCAGCTCACCCCGATGGCGATCCGCGAGGGCATGGCCTTTGCCGAAACGGTGTTCGGCGGCACGCCCACGAAGCCCGACCACGCGCTTGTTCCTTCTGCCGTTTTCACCCAACCCGAATACGGGACCGTGGGCATGACCGAGGAAGCGGCCCGCGATCAGGAGCCGATCGATGTCTATTGCACCTCGTTCCGGCCGATGCGGACGGCCTTCATCGGTCATGACGATCGAGTGATGATGAAGCTGATTGTCAGCCAGGCGACCCAGAAGGTGCTGGGGGTTCATATCGTGGCCGATGGGGCGGGCGAAATGATCCAGCTAGCGGGGGTTGCTGTCAAAATGGGGGCGACCAAGGCCGACTTTGATCGCACGGTCGCTGTCCACCCCACGATCTCCGAAGAAATCGTGACCATGAAAACTCCGTTACGGAGCGGCTGAAGGGGGGCGCCGCGCTTGAAAAGCGTGGCCGCAAAACCACTTTCAAGTGCAGCATACGCTTTCCGAATACGAAAAGGAACTTCAAGCCAATGGCAGGAAATAGCGGCGGACCATGGGGCGGCGGCTCCGGCGGCGGCTCTGGAAACAATGGCAGCGGAGGCCCGGGCGGGCCGCGGCGCCCCGAGGGCGACAATCCGCAGATCCCCGAGATCGACGAGATCGTCAAGAAAGGCCAGGAAAGCCTGCGCGTCCTGATGGGCGGGCGTGGCGGCGGCGACGGCAATCGTGGCACCGGCGGCGGTGGTGGCGGCGGCGGCTTCAAGCTGACGCGCGGCACCGTGGGCCTTGGCTTCGGCGCGCTGCTGATCCTTTGGGGCCTGATGAGCTTTTACACCGTCCGGCCTGAAGAGCAGTCGGTCGAGCTTTTCCTTGGCGAGTACTCCTCGACGGGTCAGCCGGGTCTGAACTTCGCGCCGTGGCCGCTGGTGACCGCAGAGGTTTTGCCGGTGACGCGCGAACAATCCGAGCAGCTCGGCGTGGGCCGCAGCGGCAACGATGACGGGCTGATGCTCACGACGGATGAAAACATCGTCGACATCGACTTCGAAGTGATCTGGAACATCTCCGATCCGGCTCTTTTCCTCTTCAACCTTGCCGAACCGTCCGAGACGATCCGCGCGGTGTCCGAGGCGGCGATGCGCGAAGTGATCGCCCAGAGCGAGCTGGCGCCGATCCTCAACCGGGATCGCGAGCTGATCGCGACCACGGTGGAAGAGCTGATCCAGACGACGCTTGACCAGTACGATTCCGGCGTGAACATCATCCGTCTGAACCTCGACAAGTCGGACCCGCCCGCCGAGGTGATCGACGCCTTCCGCGAAGTGCAGGCCGCAGAGCAGGAGCGCGACCGACTGGAGCGTCAGGCCGACGCCTACGCCAACCGGGTAACGGCAGGGGCGCGCGGTGAAGCCGCGCAGATCCTGGAAGAGGCCGAAGCCTATCGTGCCCGCGTCGTCAACGAGGCACAGGGTGAGGCGTCCCGCTTCACGGCTGTTCTCGAGGAATACGCCAAGGCGCCCGATGTCACGCGCCGCCGCCTCTACATCGAGACGATGGAGCGGGTGCTGGGCGACGTCGAGAAGGTGATCCTCGACAGCTCCGATTCCGCAGCAGGTCAGGGCGTTGTCCCCTACCTGCCCCTGAACGATCTGCGCCGCTCCACGACTGCGGCCGCAGGCGGAGGAAACTGAGATGAAAAAGCTTGGATATCTCCTGCCCATCGTGGCTGTTGCACTGGTGGCGCTGCTGTCTTCGGTCTTCATCGTCGACGAACGTGAAAAAGCGCTGGTCCTGCAGTTTGGCCAGATCAAGCGCGTCGAAGAAGTGCCGGGGCTCGCGTTCAAGATCCCCGTGATCCAGGAGGTCGTGCGCTATGACGACCGGATCCTCTCGATCGACACGCCGACAACCGAGGTGACGCCGTCGGATGACCGGCGACTCGTTGTCGATGCCTTCGCGCGCTACCGGATCAGCGATGTCGTCCAGTTCCGCCAGGCTGTTGGTGTCGGCGGTCTGCGCGCTGCCGAGGACCGCCTCGAGAGCATCATCAACCCGGCGATCCGGGCCGTTCTCGGTGCCGACGGTGTGACCTCTAACACGATCCTGTCCGCTGACCGGGCAGTACTGATGAACCGGATCACGGCTCAGGTCCGTGAGCGGGCGCTGCCCCTGGGGCTCGAAGTCGTCGACGTGCGGCTCAAGCAGACGAACCTTCCGTCGCAGAACCTCGATGCGACCTTTGCGCGGATGCGGGCAGAGCGTGAGCGGGAAGCCGCCGACGAGATCGCCCGCGGTGAGGAAGCCGCCCAGCGTGTGCGTGCCCAGGCCGACCGTACGGTTGTCGAGCTGACATCGGACGCGGGCCGCGAGTCCGAGGTGATCCGCGGTGAGGCCGACGCCGAGCGTAACGCGATATTCGCCCAGGCGTTTGGTGCCGATCCGGACTTCTTCGAGTTCTACCGGTCCCTCGCGGCCTATGAGCGGGCGCTGCAAGGCCAGAACTCGATGATGGTGATCACGCCGGACAGCGAGTTCTTCGAGTTTCTCGATGGATCGGGCGGCCTGAGCCAGCCTTCGGTGGCCCCTGGCGCCACCGGTCCGCTCGGCTCTGCCGAGACCGAATGACAACGTTTCTGCTGGCCCTCGGGCTCGTATTTCTGCTGGAGGGGCTGGTGCTTGCACTGGCCCCTTCGCGTCTGGAAGAGGCGCTTCGGCTATTGGCGAGCCTGCCGCCCGAGACGATCCGTCTCCTTGGGATGCTGGCGATGACGGCGGGCGCGCTCCTTGTGTGGCTGGCGGGCTGGGTATCCGGCTGAACCGGCCCGATCCTATCCCGCGATCGTATGGGGCCCCGATGTCGTGCGGCCTCCGGCGGGGATATTTTCAGCACAATGAAGCCTTGCGCCGGGGATGGCGCGGCGGTGGGCGTGCAAGGACCGGCCCCCGGGCCGCAAAGTGCCGGGCTGGCGGGTGGTCGCGGTGTGCTATGGCTTGTCAGATGTCGGCTGCGCTGCAAGACTTTCGGGGCGCGCCACGGGCGGCGTGGGCCCTGATCCGGGGCTCACGGGCAAGTGACGCACCGAGAGCAGGCGTTGCGTTGTACTGGAGCGCCCCTAGATACCATGTCAGCGTGAGGTTGACGCTCCTGCGCACAGGGCGCCGACCGACCGAGAGAAGACGCAAGACGCCAGAAGGAGATCCACCCGTGACGTTCCAGGCCCAGAGTTTCGTACCCTTGCCGGGCGCGGCCATCCGCACCGCCACCGCCGCATTGGTCGGCCTGACCCTCGCGTTCGCTGTACCGGCACCTGGTTATGCCCGGGGCGCGCCCGAGAGCTTTGCCGATCTTGCCGAGCAGATCAGCCCGTCGGTGGTCAATATCACCACATCGACCGTTGTCGAAACCGCGACCGGCCCCGGGCCGATGGTGCCCGAAGGGTCGCCTTTTGAAGATTTCTTCCGCGACTTTCTGGACCGCGAAGGCCCGGATGGTGGGCCGCCGCGCCGGTCATCGGCGCTGGGATCCGGCTTCGTGATCTCGGAGGACGGCTTCATCGTGACGAACAACCACGTCATCGAGCAGGCTGACGAGATCCTGATCGAGTTCTTTTCGGGGGACGAACTGCCCGCGGAAGTGATCGGCACCGACCCCAACACCGACCTTGCCTTGCTGAAGGTCGTGGCCGACGAGCCGCTGCCCTTCGTGCCGTGGGGCGACAGCGACGCCGCGCGCGTTGGCGATTGGGTCATGGCGATGGGCAATCCGCTGGGGCAGGGCTTTTCCGTCTCGGCGGGGATCGTGTCGGCCCGCGGCCGCGCGCTGTCGGGCAGCTACGACGATTACATCCAGACCGACGCCGCGATCAACCGGGGCAACTCCGGCGGGCCGCTCTTCAACATGGATGGCGAGGTCATCGGGGTGAACACGGCGATCCTGTCGCCGAATGGCGGCTCGATCGGCATCGGGTTCGCGATGTCGAGCCGGGTGGCCACCAACGTGATCGCGCAGCTGCAGGAGTTTGGCGAGACGCGGCGCGGCTGGCTTGGCGTTCGCATCCAGGATGTGACCGAGGATCTTGCCGAGGGGCTCGGCCTCGAAGAGGCACGCGGTGCGCTTGTGACCGATGTCCCGGACGGGCCGGCGCTGGCTGCCGGAATGGAATCGGGCGATGTGATCCTGAGCTTCGACGGGGCCGATGTGGACGATACGCGCAGTCTCGTGCAGCGCGTGGGCAACACCGAGGTGGGCAAGACCGTCCGCGTCGTCGTGTTCCGCGAGGGTGGCACGGAAACGCTGCGGGTCACGCTTGGCCGTCGCGAGGAAGCAGAAGGGGCCATGCCAGCGGTCGCCTCGCAGGACGAGCCCGAAGCGCCGGCGCAGACCGAGATCCTCGGCATGACGCTGTCGACCGTGTCGCCGGAGCTCGCCGAATCCCTTGGCGTGCCGGAGGATGCGATCGGGCTCGTCGTTTCCGATGTGGACCAGACGAGCGAGGCCCACGAAAAGGGGCTGCGCGCTGGCGACATCATCACCGAAGCCGGGCAGCAGCCAATCGAGACAGTTGCCGATTTCGAGGCACAGATGGAGGCCGCGCAGGAGGCCGGGCGGAAGTCACTGTTGCTCCTCGTGCGCCGGGCAGGTGAGCCGCGGTTCGTCGCGCTGTCGGTCGAGTAATCGAGGCGAAGATATCACGATCCGAGGGCGCCCCAGCGGGCGCCCTTTTTCGTTGCTCCGTGTGCACAGTCGTCACCCCGGGCGGGCGACGACCACCAATCCGAGGCGCTCGGCCGCGGCGCGGGACAGGGCCGGGCTATCGATCCCGAGCGGCGCCTGAAAGGATCGCACGGCCGCACCCGTCGCGTCGTCGAGCTGCCCTGTGACGGGCCCGTCATAGTAACCGCGCACGGCAAGAGACCGTTGCAGCGCGGCAATCCTCGTCTCCGGCAAGTCCGCCGGGCACAGGATCTCGAACCAGACCTGGGAGCCGGGCTCAACGACAAGGTCGAGGCGCTCAATCTTCGTCACCGGATCTTCGCGGAGCGTTCCGTCCGCCGCCAGCCCCGCGGGCTCCACCACCACTTCGTCCTCAAGCGTTGCCAGCACCGCCGGGGTTCCGGTATCGGCCCAGCACGCTGCGGTGTCTGGATCCTGGGGCGGCGAGCTTCTTGTGGGCAACGGTGCGTCCGGATTTGCCCGCCCGGCGACATCCGCGTCAGAGGGCAGGCAGGCCGCGAGGGCGATCAAGGGAACGAATCGGGATGATCTTGTCAGCATGGCGGAGATCAGCGCATATCTGGGGGAAACTTGGGGCTAGTTTACCAGATGTTGCGGCGTGGGAGAAGGCGCGATCCAACGCCCGCGCGCTATCGGCGAATTCGGCCCATCAAGCAGCTTCGGTCTGTCCCCGAAGCTGCCGAGGCGGGCTGCACTGGCCCCGAGCGGCCCTCGGAGGCGCAGCCAGTATCAGGGCGGCGGATCCGATCCAGCCGCAGCCCTTTCGCCCGCTCGACCCATCAAGGCGCCGGAGCCTGTTCAGAAAAGGCTTCCCTGGCTCGGCGGCGGTTTCTTACCCGTGGGCTTGCGTGGGGTCTTGGTGGCCGCCCCGGTTACCGGCACGCCCTGAGACGTCACGTCGAGGCGCCCGTCGGCAAACTGGATCTCAAGCGCGGCCGCCGCCTGTGCCGAGCTAAGCCCCGTGACCACGGCGCCTGTCCCGTCCCGTACGACGGCATAGCCGCGTTCCAGCGTGCCGACGTAGCTGAGCGATTGCAGGAGCCGCTCGAAGCCATCCACCTGAGCCCGCCGCGCCTCTGTCTTTCGCCGAAAGGCTCCGTCCAGCCGCTCCCCGAGCCGATCCAGCTCCCGGTGACGCGCGGCGACAGCGCGGGCCACCAGCACCGGGGCAAGCCGCGCCTCAAGCTTGGTCAGCCGCCCCGCCTCTGTCCGCAATCGCTGCTGCATGGCCTGTGGGCGGAGGGCGGCGGCGATTTGCGCCAGCCGCACCTGGTGGCGCTGTACAGCGCCCCGAAGCGCCCGTGGCAGCCGCATCGCGCTCGCATCGAGCCGCTGGCGTGGACCGGCCAGCATCTGCGTTGGCGAAGGCAGGGCGCGCGCGAGGTCCCGCAGACGCTCGCTCCGCCGGTCGAGCCCGCGCGAAAGCCCGCCCGCCAGCCGCGCTCCGAGACCATCGACGTGGGCGATCAGATCGAGCCGCACGGGCACGGCCCGTTCAGCCGCGGCCGTCGGGGTCGGTGCGCGCCAGTCCGACACGTAGTCGATCAGCGTCGTGTCGGTCTCGTGTCCGACGGCGGAGATAAGCGGGATCTCCGAGGTGGCGGCGGCGCGCGCCACGGCCTCTTCGTTGAACCCCCACAGGTCCTCGATCGATCCGCCCCCCCGCGCGACGATCAGCAGATCCGGGCGTGGCACCGGGCCGCCCGGGGCCAGCGCGTTGAACCCGGCGATCGCATGGGCCACCTGGGGCGCACACTCCTTGCCCTGAACAGCCACCGGCCAGACCAGCACATGGCGCGGAAATCGCTCGCCCAGCCGGTGCAGGATGTCCCTGATCACGGCGCCCGACGGCGAGGTCACCACCCCGATCACGCCCGGCAGGAAGGGCAAGGGCCGCTTGCGCGCCTCGTCAAAGAGCCCCTCGGCGGCCAGCTGGCGCTTGCGTTTCTCCAGCATCGCCATCAGCGCGCCTTCGCCCGCGGGCTCCACCTCCTCTACGGTAAGCTGGTACTTGGATTGGCTGCCGAAGGTCGTCAGCCGCCCGGTCGCCACAACCTCCATCCCTTCCTCGGGGCGTTGCGTCAGCCGCGCGACATTCCCCTTCCAGCAGACGGACGCGAGCACGTTGCGATCGTCCTTCACGTCGAAATAGATGTGCCCGGAGCGCGCCACGAACACGCGCCCGACCTCGCCGCGCACCCGGATCCGGCCAAATGCGCCCTCCAGCGTCTTCTTCACCGCGCCCGAGATCTCCGAGACGGCGTATTCCGGTGTGTTGCCGCCCGGCCCGGCGCCGCCGTCCCACTCGTCTTCGATCAGATCGTCCACGCCACAGCCCCGCCCTTGTGCCCTTGCCGCCCGCATCCTAAGACGCCGAGGCCGTCGCGCCAACCGACAGCGCCCCCATCAGTGAGACCGACATGAACATTCTGATCCTCGGCGGCGGCGGCCGCGAACATGCGCTGGCCTGGGCGATCCTGCAAAACCCCAAATGCGACCGCTTGCTCGTCGCGCCGGGCAACGCCGGCATTGCCGAGATCGCCGAATGTGCCGCGCTCGACATCGAGGATCCGGGCGCCGTCGTCACCCTCGTGGAAGAAGAAAGCATCGATTTTGTCGTCGTCGGCCCGGAGGCGCCCCTCGCGGCCGGTGTGGCCGACCGCCTGCTCGACGCCGGTATCCTCGTCTTCGGCCCGACCCAGGCCGCCGCCCAGCTCGAAGCCTCCAAAGCCTTCACCAAGGAAATCTGTGACGCCTGCGGTGCCCCCACCGCTGCCTATGCGCGCTTCACCGGGGCCGCCGCCGCCCACGCCTACGTCGATGCGCAGCCCCTGCCGATCGTGATCAAGGCCGACGGCCTCGCCGCGGGCAAAGGCGTGACCGTCGCCGAAACCCGCGAGGCCGCCCACGCCGCGCTCGACGATCTCTTCGGTGGCGCGTTCGGCGGGGCGGGTGCGGAGGCGGTCATCGAGGCGTTCCTGACGGGGGAGGAGGCGTCCTTCTTCGTCCTTTCCGACGGTACGGATGTCCTGCCCATCGGCACCGCGCAGGACCACAAGCGGATCGGCGAGGGTGACACCGGCCCCAACACCGGCGGCATGGGGGCCTACTCTCCCGCCCCCGTGATGACCCCGGAAGTCACCGAACGCGCACTCGCCGAGATCATCCGCCCCACGATCGCCGAGATGGCCCGCCGCGGCACGCCGTTTCGCGGGATCCTCTACGCCGGCCTGATGGTCGACAACGGCGCCCCGCGTCTCGTGGAGTACAACGTCCGCTTCGGCGATCCCGAAGCCCAGGTCCTGATGATGCGCCTGGGCGCCCAGGCACTCGACCTATTGCTCGCCACCGCCGAAGGCCGCCTCGCCGATGCCCAGGTCCACTGGGCTGACGACCATGCTCTCACCGTGGTTCTCGCCGCCGAAGGCTATCCCGGCGCCTATCCCAAAGGCTTGCAAATCGACACCGTGGCGGGCCTTCCCGAAGACAGCTTTCGCATGCTCTTTCATGCCGGGACCGCCCGCGCGCCAGACGGGACACTACAGAGCGCCGGCGGCCGCGTCCTCAACGCGACGGCCCGCGGCGCCAGCCTGCGTATCGCCGCCGAGACGGCCTACGCGCTCGCCGACGCCGCAGCCTTCCCGGGCAGCGTCCACCGCCGCGATATCGGCTGGCGCGTTCTGTCTGCGGCCAAGAACGCCGGCTAACCCGCCCCGAATCCCACGCCACACGGGAACGATTCGACCACCCGGCGCCCCGCACCGTTCCGTCGGCCCGCCCCGCCAAGCGCGCGCCTGCGCCTTTCATCTTGGTCCAAATACCTCGGCGCCCCGGTTGGCGGCCATGCGCGACGCTCGGCAGGCGCCCCCGGTCAACCTTCCCGTCCCGCGCGCAGGCGTGCTCAAGCCCAGGTGCTGGCTACCGGCAGGCCAGTACACGCTCGAACGAAGCGCTGCCCCGAAAAGGCTCCGCGCGCTCCAGCGTGATATCGTCCGCGCGCATGCGTGCCACGAGAACCCAGTCCCAACGGGCATCGGCCAGCACCATTTCCGGGCCCGCGCCACATGTTCGGACACCGCCAGAGATGAAAGCCTCGCCGATCCTGTGATTGCTCACGCCGGACACCGAGGCGACCTGCTCGAAAACGCCGTCCGAGTACCGCCAGACCCGCAGCGTTTTCGCAAGATGCGGGCGGTCGACATACGCCACCTCGATCGCGCCATCGCCATCGAAATCCGCCGCGCCGACGGGGGCCAGCCAGCGAAACCGTGTGCCAATCGGTCCGGTATCCGCAATCACGCGCGGCGTGTCTTCGTGCAGTCCAAAAACCAGCAGCCGCGCGCCCGCCTGCTGGTCGCTCTGAACAACGACGACCTCAGGTCGTCCATCTCCTGTCACGTCCCACAGGCGCGGAGCGATATCTTCGTAGACGGACGCGCCCGGCGCCGTCACGCGGTAGGTCAGAGTTGCCCGCCGGCTACCGTCGTCGGCGCCCGGCCGAACCGTGATCAGAAGATCCTTCCACTCCTGATCGTCGCCGAGCACCGCATGGGGGTAGATGTCGGTCGGCGTGTCATAGGCAGCACCAACGATCGCGCTCGCAATGGGAGCAGCTACGGTTGCAGTCGGGGCCAGCGCCAGCAGCCAAAGCGCCAGCGCGGCCCGCCGCATCAGATCTGCTTTTCGGGCATCTGCACGACAAGGCCATCAAGCGCGTCCGACACCTTGAGCTGACAGGTCAGGCGTGAGCGCGCGGGATCGGGCTCGTAGGCGAAGTCGAGCATGTCCTCTTCCATCGACTCCACCGCCGGCAGCTTGCCTACCCAATCGGGATGCACATAGACGTGGCAGGTCGAACAGGCACAGGCGCCGCCGCAATCGGCCTCGATCCCGGGAATGCCGTTGTCGCGCGCACCCTCCATGACCGTCAGGCCATCGGCCACGTCCACGACATGCTCCGTCCCGTTGTGCTCGATATAGGTGATCTTGGCCACGATTTGCCCTCCGCGCGAACGTCTCAATCGAAGCGCAGATAGGCGAAAGCTCCCGCAATGGCCAGTACCCGCGTCAGATTTCCCGACAGGGCCCGCGTGCCTTGGCGGCGCGATGAAAATGTTCTATATTTGTTCCATTTGGAGAGCCGCCATGCACCCAAGTCAGCCGATCATCGAAACGATCCGTCCCGTACCGCACTGGCCGCGTCCTCCCGCAGCCATCCCCGCCCACTGGCTGGACAGGCCGCCGAACGGCGCTCGGGTCGTCGTGGCCGGTCTTGTGCTGGTGCGCCAACGCCCCGGAACGGCGAAAGGCGTGATCTTCATCACCCTCGAAGATGAAACAGGCACCGTCAACGTCGTCGTCTGGGCCAAGATCTACGAGCGCTTCCGCCGGGCTGTGATCGCCGGCCGCATGCTCCGCGTCACCGGCCGCATCCAGCGTGAAGGCCCTGTGCTGCACGTGGTGGCCGACGAAATCGAGGATATCTCGCCCATGCTCGATCGCCTGCTCGACCCGGAGTTCCGGCCACCCCTCTGCAAGGCGGGCGATCAGCCAGCCTAGCGAGCGTCACAACCCGTCCGGTTGCATCTGTCGGGTTCGGTTCCCGACACTCGTCCAAGTGCCAAGTGCCAAGTGCCAAGTGCCAAGTGCCAAGTGCCAAGTGCCAAGTGCCAAAACGGGCATTCGGCAAAGCGACCAACCGCCCCGCCAGCCCAAAAGCCCCGCGCCCGAATCCTTCCGCGCAGCGTCTCCATCCTCGCAGACCATACCCCACCTGCCGAGTGCCTGATGCCCGTCAGCAGGCCAGCACTAGTGCACGAGGCCCGCCCAGAGTAGCGACAACCCGCCCAAACGACTGCCACGGCCAGACCGCGCACAAGCCCCTTGGCCTCAGAAGCCCGCTCGCCGCGCCTCCCGGGCAATCATACACCACCCTCCCAACCCGTTCCCCCCCCTGAAACACCGTGAGGATTTCGTGATCCACGGCGTCCTGGGCTGAAACAGGCGGGGGCGGTGGGCTGTTGCGCCCCTGTTTTTGCGGGCCGCAGCGCACGACAAGGCGCGTCACGCCCCTGTGATGTGCGTGAATGCGCAGAAGGCAGGGCTGGTCCGCCCGTATCTTCCCGCCCCGCACTGCCCCATCTCTGCCTCATCGAACGCGGCACCACACACACCGCCGCCAAGACACCAACGACACACACACACCCAAAGGACCGACACCATGAACCGCACCATCCTCACCGCCGCAGCCGCCGCCATCGCCGCAACGCTCGCCGCCCCGGCCTTCGCCTCCAACAACCTCGCCGCGTCGCTCGGCGTGGAGCCCGGCGTCTACACCACCTCGCAGCTCGTGCAGCTCAAGGCCGCCCAGGCCGACGACGACCACTCCCGCATCCGCCAGATCAAGGCGGAAGCCGCGGCCGGTGGCTTCAACGGCACCGCCGACTTCTCGCAGGTCGCCGGCAGCATCGACGCCGAAGGCCTCGGCGCCTCCGAGATCGTCGCCCTGAAAGCGGCCATCGACGAAGACGACGCCGACCGGATCTTCGGCCTGCGCAACGGCACGGACGTCGCCTCCGACACGACGTTCTCGACCCGCAGCGGCCCGGTCTCCGGACAGCTCTCCGCCTCCGTCGGCGTCGCGCCCGGCACGCTGAGCACCTCCGAACTCGTGCAACTCAAGGCCGCCCAGGCCGAAGACGACCACGACACCATCCACCGCATCCTCGCATCGGTGAACTAAGACCCGGTTAATCCGCGCGCACCCCAGCCCGCGCCCAACCGACCAAAGGCCCGCCCCGAAAAGGCGGGCCTTCCGCCGTCAAACAAACCAACCCGCCCGCACAAGCAGCACACCCCCGCCTTTCATCTTGGCGAAAATACCTGATTGCGACGCTTCACCCGGGCGCTGCCGCCGAAGGCGCGCCTGCAAGCCCCATCTGCGCCCACCCACACGCCAAAAACCACGGTCATTGCAAAAAGCCACGCGCCCTCTCACCCGTGAACACACCGATCGGGCGCCTCCGGCGCACGATCGGCACTGCCCGATTTGCCGTCACTGCCGCACCAAGAGATCGTCAAAGCACGCTAGACGAGGGTGCTAGACGCCCACCTCGGGGCCAAGACACATCATCGGTTCATCCGCCTCACCGGCTTCGTAGAGCACAGTGCCGGTCTCTCGCCCCTCGAACTGGGCGCGCAATCCGCCGGCTTCCTCGTAGAATGTCCAGCATTGCGGTGTGGGGTTGTCTTCGTAGACAAAGCAGATCTCATCGCCTTGCGGAAACCACACGCCCTCGCGGCATTCCCCGTCCAGAAAGGACCAGGTCACACGGCGATCGTCGTGGTATTCCTCAACGCCGTAGGCCTCGCCTTCCGAGTAGAAATAGAGTGTCCGGCCATTGGTATAGGCGTCAAATTCCGCCGCTGACATCGCGCTCTGGGCGGCTGAGGCAAGACCGGGCAACATCGCGAGACCGATGCAGGCCAGCGCCCCCTTCAGGATGGTTTGGCGTCCGAGCAGTGAGATCGGCATGTGGCCTCCGGGAGTGCTGCGTGCGTCCCCATTAGGTCGGTGGTGATGCGGCAAGGTCAAGGGCGTGCGGTGAGCGCGCGGCGGGCTTGCGCTTCTCGGCGGGTCGATGCCACCCTTTCCACCGCCCCCGTGACCGATTAGGTGGACGAAGAGACCACCGAGGGGTTCCAGATGGCGTTCTTCAAGAAGCTGCGCGACAGGATGTTCAAGTCCTCTTCCAAACTGGAGGAAGGGCTCGATGCGATTGTCGGGGATGGCGGCACTCCGGATGCACCGCAGGACGCGCGCCAGGACACCGATAGCCCGCGCTCCTTCCCGCAAGGCGGTTCAGCGCCCACACCTCCCGATCACCCCCCCGCCGCCGATCCCGGCGCGCCCGCCGACGCATCGTCGGTGCCGCGCGAAATACCGGCGGCAGCCGAAGAGCTCCCGGACGGGCCACTGCCCTCCACCGATGCACCGCCCCCTGCTGATGCACCATCCCGCGCGGATGCAGGCCCCACCGTGGACTTGCCACCCGCTGCAGATGTCCCGCCTCCTTCGGACGTCCTGCCTCCTTCGGACGTCCTGCCGCCCTCCGGATCCCCTCCCAACATTGAGGCGCCGCGCGCAGCCGATGCACTGCGCCCGGGCGCTGATCCGCTTGCTTCACCCACACCGGCACAGGAGCCTGAGGACGGCCCCGTCGCAAGCGCCGACCCGGTGAAACCGCGCGCGGCTCCGCCTGTTTCCGAACCCGAGCAACGCCCCGGCGAAGCAACGGCGCCGCCGGCGGAAAAGCCCGCGCCAGCCGCGGCGCGGCCTGGCCTTCTGGGCCGCTTGATGGGGCGGGGAGGGCGTCAGGCGTCCGAGGTGCCCGGCGCGCTGCCCGAGCCCGCCGCGACCGCGCCGCGCGAGCCCGAGCGCACCCGCCAGCCGGAGCCGCCCATGGCGCCCCGGCCCGGAATTTCCCCTGCGCCGACACCGGAGCCGGTCTCGCCGCCCGCGCCTGCGGCCCCGCCCGATAAGGAACCCGCGCAACAAGACAGCCCCGTGACGCGCCGGGCGCTCGATGACGACATGCTGGAGAGCCTCGAAGAGCTTCTGATCGCGTCGGACATGGGGGTGGACACCGCCCTTCGGGTCGCGGCCAATCTCGCGGAAGGGCGGATGGGGCGGCGGCTTTCCAGCGTCGAGATCCGCCGGCTGCTGTCGGACGAGATCGCGCGCATCATGGAGCCGGTGGCCAAGCCACTGCCGCTCTATGCCAGAAAGCCCCAGGTCGTGCTGGTTGTGGGGGTGAACGGGTCGGGCAAGACGACGACCATTGGCAAACTGGCGAGCCAGCTGCGCGCGGCGGGCAAATCGGTGGTGATCGCGGCGGGCGACACGTTTCGTGCCGCGGCGGTGGAGCAGCTCCAGGTCTGGGGGGAGCGCGCGGGCGTGCCTGTTCTGACTGCGCCGGAGGGATCCGATCCGGCGTCGCTTGCCTTCGATGCGATGGTGCGGGCCGAAGCGGATGGGGCGGATCTGCTGATGATTGACACCGCCGGACGGTTGCAGAACCGCGCAGACCTGATGGAGGAGCTGGCCAAGATCGTGCGCGTCATCCGCAAGCGTGATCCGGATGCGCCGCACAACACGCTGCTCGTTCTGGATGCGACGACCGGGCAGAACGCCCTGAGCCAGGTCGAGACCTTCCAGAAGCTTGCGGATGTGTCAGGTCTGGTTATGACCAAGCTCGATGGCACGGCGCGGGGCGGGGTGCTTGTGGCGCTTGCGGACAAGTTCGGCCTGCCGATCCATGCCATCGGGGTGGGCGAGCAGATCGACGATCTTTCGCCCTTCGATCCCGAGGATTTCGCCCGCGCCCTGACGGGGCTCGACGCGTGACGCGACTGCACCCTTTGGCGGCGGAAACGGGGGCGCTGCCCCCGCCGCGCGATGCGCGGCTCCCCCGAGGTATTTGAACCAAGATGAAGGTGTCGTGCGTGCGCGGTTGCTTGACTTGTCAGGGTCCCGGGCGCAGTTGCGATGCAAGGAGAGCCCGATGACCGCGAAGACCCCGATGGAAGAGCGCCATGTGAACCCCGTACTCCGGCAGGTGCTGGAGCTGGGCCCCCCGATCGGCTTTTTCGTGGCGTATCTCTATTTGCGTGACGAGACCTTCGTGGTCGGCGGAACGGAGTATGACGGGTTCATCGTGGCGGCGGCCGGGTTTGTGCCGGTGCTGCTGCTCACCATGGCGATCCTCTGGCGCCTGACGGGGAAGCTGTCACGCTTGCAGGCGGTGACGGCGTTCCTCGTGGTCGTGTTCGGGGGGCTGACGGTCTGGTTCAACGACGAGACGTTCTTCAAGATGAAGACGACGATCGTCTATGGGCTCTTTGCCGTTCTTCTCGGCATCGGGCTGATGCGCGGGCAATCGTGGCTGGCCTGGGTTTTGGGGGATTTCATGCCGATGGCCCATGAAGGCTGGATGAAGCTCACGCGTCGGCTGGCGTTCGGCTTTGCCGTCCTTGCGGTGGCCAACGAATTTGTCTGGCGCACGATGTCGACGGACATGTGGGTCAAGATCGAGACCTTCGGCTTCCCCGTCGCGCTTTTCTTGTGGCTCTGGATCTCGATCATGAGCTTGCAGAAGTACGTCGAGACGGACGAGGCAAGCGAGGGCTGATGTGCCTGGGGTCCGTGGGCGCGCCTCGCCGAGGGGCGTCGCACTGCGGCGGGGCGCTTGCCTGATGCGTGCGCCGCAATAGCTCTGAAGCACCGAGCTTGAGGAGCACACCATGTCAGACCGCCCGATTGTCGCCGCCACATCCCCGTTTCCCGTCGAGGTGGAGGCCGGCAAGAGCTATTTCTGGTGCACCTGCGGGCGCTCTGCGTCGCAGCCCTTTTGCGATGGCAGCCACAAGGACACCAGCCTCGTACCGATGAAATACGAGGCGACCGAGAGCAAGACGCTCTTTTTCTGTGGCTGCAAGGCGACGTCGAACTCGCCGCTCTGCGACGGCACGCACGCCAAGCTCTAGGGGCCTGACGTAACGTGCCGATGCGAGGGACCTCGCTCAGCCCTTTTGGCCAAAGAGGATCTTCTGCGCTTCCTTGTCCCTCGGCCCGTTGCCGCGCATTTCCTCGGCAAGCGCGCGCCCCTTCTTGACGGCCGGTCGGGCGTAGCAGGCATCGAGCCAGCGCTTCACGTTCGGCTTGTCCTCGAGGGTCTGTTGCTGGCCCTCCCAGCCCTGCACCCAGGGCCAGATCGCCATATCGGCGATCGTGTAGTCCGCGCCTGCGACCCACTCGTTTGATGCCAGTTGCGTGTCGAGGACCCGGTAGAGCCGGCTGACCTCGTTGCGGTAGCGATCCTGGGCGTAGGGCAGCTCTTGCGGCGGATCCATCGTGGGGGCGTACTTGAGAAAGTGATGCGCCTGTCCCGCCATCGGCCCGACACCGCCCATTTGCCACATCAGCCACTGGTCGACCGCGACGCGGGCGCGTTCATCTGCGCCGCAGAACTGGCCGGTCTTGCGGGCAAGGTATTGCAGGATCGCGCCGGATTCGAAGATCGAGATCGGGGCGTCGTCGGGACCTGCGGGATCGGTGATCGCGGGCATGCGGTTGTTGGGGGCGATCTTCAGAAAGTCCGGGTCGAACTGGTCGCCCTTGCCGATGTCGATCAGGTGGAGCGTGTAGGGCAGCCCCATCTCTTCGAGCGCGATGGAGATTTTCCAGCCGTTCGGCGTGGGCCAGTAGTAGAGGTCGATGGGGTCTTGCGGCATGGGGCGTCCTTTCGCTCGTGTCCCCCTTAGGATGTGCCTTTGCGCAACGAGGGCAAGGGGGGCTTGGCGATCGACCAGCGCCGTGCGGGGGCGGTTTCGGCCCAGGGAAGCCGTGCGCGGAGCAGCGCGAAGGGCAGATCTTGCGAGAGCACGCCGCGGTAGATCTCGAAGAGACCGGTGCGCAGGTAGACCGACCAGTGGCAGATGCGGCGGTCGGGTGCGGGGATCGGATAGCCCAGATCCTCCAGTGCGGCACGCGTTGCCGCGTCGTCGACCGTCAGGTCGATCCAGCGGGGCGACCTGTCCGCGAGGCCGGCCGACACCGCCCGCGCGCCCCGTCCACCCGGCGCGACGAGCCACTCCAGCATGCGGTCGAAGACGGCGTTCTCGCGGCTTCGGACATTCAGAACCTCGACAGTTCGGCCCGCCGCACAGTCCAGCCACGTGGCGGCTCGGCTCTGCAGCTCCGCCGCGGCGAGCAGGATCATGCGATCGACCACGCCCGCGGGCAGATGCGGCAGGGCGGCGAGCGCCACACGCCCACCGAGCGAGTGGGCGAGCACCTGGACAGGGCGGCGCCCGGGAAGTGTGCCGATCAGTCGGATGAGGTCGGCGAGCCCGCGGCCGGCGTCCGCGGCGCGCGCGTAGGCCTGCCAGAGGGTGCCGCGCGCTTCCCATCCCAGGGCGATCACGAGCGGCTCCGCAGCGCCCTGTTGCCCGAGGCCAAGGCGCCGTGGCCAGCTTACGGCCTTCCATCCGGGGCGCGGATCGAGGGACAGGATATGCGTATGTGGGTTGCGCGCCTCGATGAAGGGGGAAAACTTGTAGCCGTGGATCAGAACGATGACGGGCGCGCCCGGCGACGTGGCGGCGAGCAGGTGGCGTAGCTTGGCCGTGCATGCGTCGGTGTCTACCACCGCGCCGTTCCGGATGTTCACTTGATAGAGAGGCATCGCCCGTCTCCACAACATGTTGTGGGTCCCATGGGGCGATATTGCGACGCATGGATGACGGCCCGGTTACACCACCGTAGCGGGAGCGTAACGGCTTGGTAACGGTTGACCGGGCAGGGCCGAGGGCGTATCCGAAATGACGTGGCGATTTGTTCACCGGATTGCGGGCCACGTTAAAGATATCCGCTAAAGAGGTCAGGCGCCCGCGGTTGCATCCGTGCCGGGCTCCCTGATCGGAGGGAGGCCAGAGGAGGGCCCCGCGATGAAAGATACCCCCACCCAGAAGCCACGCCGCAAGCGCACTGCGGCTGTACATGCCGGCACCCGTCGTTCGCAGTATGGCGAGGTGTCGGAGGCGATGTTCCTGACCCAAGGTTTCGTCTACGACACGGCAGAACAGGCCGAAGCCCGTTTCCTCAAATCGGGGCCGGACGAGTTCATCTATGCGCGCTACGGCAACCCGACCGTCGCGATGTTCGAGGAGCGCATCGCAGCACTCGAGGGCGCGGAGGATGCCTTCGCCACCGCCTCGGGCATGGCCGCCGTCAATGGCGCGCTGACCTCGATGCTGAAGGCGGGGGACCATGTTGTGTCGGCGCGCGCGCTCTTTGGCTCCTGTCTCTACATCCTCGAGGACATTCTCAGCCGCTTCGGGGTGGAGGTGACCTTTGTTGACGGGACGGACCTCGCGCAATGGCGCGATGCACTCCGCCCGGATACACGCGCCGTCTTCCTCGAATCCGTCTCCAACCCGACGCTCGAAGTGATCGATCTGCCCGCCGTCGCCGCACTGGCGCACGATGTGGGGGCAACTGTGGTGGTCGACAACGTCTTCGCCACCCCCGTTTACTCCCGCGCGCTGGAGCATGGGGCCGATGTCGTGATCTACTCCGCGACCAAGCACATCGACGGGCAGGGCCGGGCGCTGGGCGGCGTGATCCTCGGCACGCAGGAGTTCATCCGCAAGACGGTGGAGCCCTATCTCAAGCACACCGGCGGCGCGATGAGCCCGTTCAACGCCTGGATCATGCTCAAGGGGCTGGAGACGATGGATCTGCGTGTGCGGGCACAGACCGCCTCGGCGACCGAACTGGCAGCCGCGCTGCAGGGCCACGAAAAGCTGGCGCGGGCGATCTATCCCGGCGATCCGAGCCACGCGCAGCACGCGCTGACACACCGGCTGATGGGCGCGGGCGGGACGGTCCTGTCGCTCGATCTGGCGGGTGGAAAAGAGGCCGCGTTCCGCTTTCTCAACGCGTTGGAGATCGTCACGATTTCCAACAATCTCGGGGACGCCAAGAGCATCATAACCCACCCCTCGACGACCACGCACCAGCGCCTGTCGGACGAGCAGAGGGCCATGCTCGGCATCACCGATGGTCTTGTCCGGCTCTCCGTCGGCCTTGAAGACACGCAGGATCTGCTCGAGGACGTCACCCAGGCACTCGCAGCCGCCTAGGCGCCTGCACCGTCGCCGCGCGGCCTGTCGGGCTGCGCGACGACGCCCCACGTGACCCGCGCCCAGAGCCGTTCGTGCAGCATGTAGGTCACCGAGCCCACCAGCGTGCCAAGCAGTGCGACGGCGCCGCCCGTTGCCAGCGAGCCGGTCAGCGCAAACGTGATCGCAGTCATCACGATCAAGCCGCTGACCTGCCAGGTCAGGCACTTGACGATGCTGCGCGCGGGGGTGTCCATGCAGGCCTCCTGTCTCTCGCCGTCTGTTGCCTGACCCGTTTCTACCGGGCGCATCGGGCGCGGGGGATCCGGAGGGTTCTCCTTGAATTGTCTGACTTGTTGCGTTTAATCCCCAACCATGACGCAAATCGACAAACGTGACCGCGCCGACATGTTTCGTGCCCGGCTGCGCCAGCAGATGGAAGCCGGCGGGATGAACCGATCCGCCCTGGCCCGCGCCTGCGGTGTGGACAGATCGACGATTGCACAACTGCTCTCCGGCGACGCCGCGCGCATGCCAAATGCCCATCTTGCGGCAGAATGTGCGCAGGCGCTCGGCGTTTCGGCCGACTGGCTTCTCGGGCTGAGCGATCGCCCCGAGACGCCGGGCGATCTGCTTGCCGCAGCGGTCATGGTGACGGAAGCCGCGCGCTCCTCGGCGGACGATCAACTCCTCGACTGGCACCGCGAGGCGGCGGGCTACAAGATCCGCCATGTCCCCGCCACGCTGCCGGATGTCTTCAAGACAGAGGCCGTGCTGCGATGGGAATACACAAGCTTTCTCGGCAAGACGCCGGAACAAGCCATCGGCGCGATGCGGGATCGGTACGATTGGGTCGCCGAGCAGCTCTCGGACTACGAGATTGCCGTTTCCCTGGGGGAGTTGCGCGCCTTCGCTGCGGGAGAAGGGTACTACGCCGGTCTCGATGCGGAGGCCCGGCGCGCGCAGTTGGTGTCGCTCGCAATGACGCTTGATGAGCTCTACCCGGCAGTTCGCCTCTTTTTGTACGATGCGCGCCGGATCTTCTCCGCGCCCGTGACGGTGTTTGGCCCGCTTATCGGCGTGGTCTATATCGGCCGGTTCTACATGGCCTTTCGCTCGCGCGACCGGGTGCGCGCCCTCACCCGGCATTTCGACGGGCTCATTCGGGAGGCCGAGGTGGACGCCCGCGATGCTCCCGCCTGGGTTGCCGCGCTGGCTGAGCCTCTCTGAGGGCGCGACCCTATTGCCCGTGGGCAGCCGTGGCCCGCTCGGGCATTTTCCGCCGCAAACGGGGAGGCGCCGATGTCGGCCATACTGACGCTCAACGCGGGCTCAAGCTCGATCAAGTTTGCTGTCTACGCTTCCGTCGCGCCTGATCCTGCGCCAGAGCCCGCGCCAACGCCCCAGCCTGGGTCTGCGCCTCGGCCAACGCCCGAGCCCGTGCAAATCGCCGTTGGCCTGATCGACGATCTCGGTGCCGAGGCGCGGCTCAGACTTCATCTTGGCCCGGACAGGACGGAGATGCCCGTCGACGCGCCGGATCACGGTCAGGGTGTCGCTTCCATTCTCGCAGCGCTCGCGCCGGTGCTGGAGGGGCGCGCCGTTGCCGGTGTCGGGCACCGCATTGTCCATGGCGGGACGAACTTTGCCGCCCCTGCCATGCTCACGCCCGAGACGCGCGCCGCGCTGGCCGCCCTGACCCGCCTCGCGCCCTTGCACCAGCCCCATAACCTTGCCGCAGTCGATGCCGCCGTTGCGGCCTTCCCCGATGCGCTTCAGATCGGCTGTTTCGATACCGCTTTTCACCGCGGTCAGCCCTTCGTCAATGATACGTTCGCCCTGCCGCGCCGCTACTACGCAGAGGGCGTGCGCCGATACGGCTTTCACGGCCTCTCCTACGACTACATCGCGGGCGTCCTGGCCGCAGATCACCCCGAGGTGCATGCCGGGCGGGTTATCGTCGCGCATCTGGGCAATGGGGCGTCGATGTGCGCCATGCAGGGCGGGCAGGCCATCGGCTCCAGCATGGGGTTTTCGGCGCTCGACGGCCTGCCCATGGGGACCCGCACCGGTCAGATCGATCCCGGCGTGCTCCTCTACCTGATGGACCAGGGCATGGGCGCCCCGGAAATCACGCGTCTGCTCTACAAGGAAAGCGGGCTTCTGGGGATGTCCGGGATCTCGCATGACATGCGCACTCTCCTGGCCTCCGACGCGCCCGAAGCCGCCGAGGCGCTGGACTACTACGTGATGCGGATCCAGCGTGAGATCGGGGCGATGACGGCGCTTCTGGGGGGGCTCGACGCGCTCGTCTTCACCGGCGGGGTCGGCGAGAACGCGGCACCCATCCGCGCCTGCGTGCTGGAGGGGATGGGCTGGCTTGGCCTCTCTGTCGATCCCGAGGCCAATGCGGCGGCCGCCACGCGGATCGACGCTGGCCCGACCGCCGCACTCGTGATCCCAACCGACGAAGAGCGCGTCATCGCCCGCGCTGTCGCCGCCGCGCTCCACGACGGCTGAGCGGGGACGCGCGCGCGAGGGAACGGCATTCGCGGCATCCGGGTGGATGCCTGGCGACGCGGAGTGCCGCACGGGGGAACGGGGACTGGCTGCGGGTGCTCTATGGGGCGGGGCGCGCGCCAAGGCGCTAGTGCTCTGCCGGGTTGAAGGCTCGAAACGACCCTTCGGGGACGGTATTTTTCAGCAAGAAGAAGGGGGGAAGGCGGGGCATTTCTCCGGCGAATGGCCGGTTGGAACAGGCACGGCGGCGATTGGCGAGGGTCGGTTTGTCCTGCGGCGATTGTCGGGGGCTGGGGGTCGGGCGGGTCAAAGTGCGGAAAACAAGCGCGAAAAACCGATCCACATAACGATCATGAGAAGTTCGAAGATGCGGTTGGCCTGCCCGCAGCCTACCTGATCGCCCGACAGCGCCGACAAGGCGCCCATGGAGCGTGCCAGATGACGAAGCCCAGCCTCACTCAGGTCGCCGCCGAGCGCATCCTTATCCTCGACGGTGCGATGGGCACCATGATCCAGGCCGAGGCACCGACCGAGGCGACCTATCGCGGTACCCGCTTTGCCGATCACGGCCAGGATGTCGGCGGCAACAACGAGCTCTTGTGCCTTACACAGCCGGATATGATCCGCGACATCCACTCCGCGTTCCTCGCCGCGGGCGCCGACATCATCTGCACCAACACGTTCTCCGCCACGACCATAAGCCAGGCCGACTACGGCCTCGAAGCGCTGGTGCCGGAGCTCAATCGGGAAGCCGCCCGCCTCGCCCGGGAGGCCGCCGATGCCTCGGCGACGCCCGACAGGCCCCGTTGGGTCGCTGGCGCGATCGGACCGACGAACCGCACCGCCTCGATCAGCCCGGACGTCAATGACCCGGGCTACCGAAACACCTCCTTCGACCAGCTTGCAGCGGCCTATTCCGAGGCCGCCCGCGCCCTGATCGACGGCGGCGTCGACCTGATCCTCGTCGAGACGATCTTTGACACGCTCAACGCCAAGGCCGCGCTCTATGCCCTCGATGCCCTGCGCGATGAGGTGAGAGTCCCGCCGATCATGATCTCGGGCACCATCACCGACCGCTCGGGCCGCACCCTCACCGGCCAGACACCGGAGGCGTTCTGGGCCAGTGTCAGCCATGCGCGCCCCTTCTCTGTCGGGCTGAACTGCGCGCTCGGCGCGGGCGAGATGCGCCCCCATATCCGTGCCCTGTCGGACATCGCCGACACCCGGGTTTCGGCCTATCCCAACGCGGGCCTGCCGAATGAGATGGGCGGGTACGACGAAACTCCCGAAGAAACCGCCGCGCACCTCGCCGAATGGGCGGCGTCCGGCCTCGTCAACATCGTCGGGGGCTGCTGCGGCACCACGCCGGAGCACATCCGCGCCATCGCCAGCGCCGTCTCCGTCGCGCGCCCCCGCGCGGTTCCCGACAGGGCGGCACGGCTGCGCCTCTCGGGCCTCGAACTCTTCGAGGCGGAGGGCGTTGCCACCCCCGCGATGGGCGCGGAGGCCGCCGCATGACAACCTCCCGCTTCATCAATATCGGCGAGCGCACCAACGTCACCGGCTCCGCCCGCTTCAAGAAGCTCATCCTGGGCGGGGATTTCCCGGCCGCCGTGGAGGTGGCCCGCCACCAGGTCGAGAACGGCGCGCAGATCCTTGATGTGAACATGGACGAGGGGCTTCTCGACTCCGAAGCTGCGATGATGACGTTTCTCAACCTGATCGCCGCCGAGCCCGACATCAGCCGTATCCCGGTGATGGTCGACAGCTCCAAGTTCGAGGTGATCGAGGCGGGGCTGAAATGCGTGCAGGGCCGCCCCGTGGTGAACTCGATCTCACTCAAGGAGGGCGAGTCGGCGTTCCTCGAACAGGCCCGCATCGTGCGCCGCTTTGGGGCTGCTGTCGTCGTCATGGCGTTCGACGAGGGCGGGCAGGCGGAAACCGCCGCGCACAAATTCGCCATCTCGGAGCGCGCCTATCACCTCTTGATCGACAAGGCGGGTTTCGACCCGTGGGAGATCATCTTCGATCCCAATATCTTCGCCGTCGCCACCGGCATCGAGGAGCACAATGACTACGCCGCCGCCTTCTTCGAGGCAACGCGCCGGATCAAGGCCGAGCTGCCCCATGCGTTGGTGTCGGGCGGCCTCTCCAATGTGTCGTTCAGCTTTCGCGGCAACGATCCGGTGCGCGAGGCGATGCATTCGGCGTTCCTGTACCATGCGATCCGCGCGGGGCTGGACATGGCGATCCTCAACGCTGGCCAAATCACCGTCTACGACCAGATCCCGGCGGAGTTGCGAGAGCGGGTTGAGGATGTCCTGCTGAACCGGCGCGACGATGCCACCGACCGCCTGCTCGCCATCGCCGACGACTACCGCGGCAAGGGCGAGAAGCAGGCCAAGGCGGATCCGAAGTGGCGCGAGGCGCCGGTGAAGGAGCGCCTCTCCCACGCGCTGATCCACGGCATCACCGATCACGTCATCGCCGACACCGAGGAAGCCCGCCAGCAGGCGACCCGCCCGCTCGACGTCATCGAAGGCCCGCTGATGGACGGGATGAACACGGTCGGCGAGCTTTTTGGCGCGGGCAAGATGTTCCTGCCGCAGGTCGTCAAATCCGCGCGTGTGATGAAAACCGCCGTGGGCCATCTCATCCCCTTCATGGAGGCCGAGAAAGCCGCGGCGGGCGACACCTCGGCCAAGGGCAAGATCCTCATGGCCACCGTGAAGGGCGACGTGCACGACATCGGCAAAAACATCGTCGGCGTCGTTCTGGCCTGCAACAATTACGACGTGGTGGATATGGGCGTGATGGTCCCGACGGAGGACATCATCACCCGCGCGCGCGAGGAAAACGCCGACGCGATCGGCCTTTCCGGCCTTATCACCCCCTCGCTCGACCGTATGGTCGAGGTCGCCGCCGAGATGACACGCCAGGGCCTCGACGTGCCGCTCCTGATCGGTGGCGCGACGACCTCCAAGAAGCACACCGCGCTGCGCATCGCACCCGCCTACGACAACGGCGTGGTGCATGTCGATGACGCGTCAAAGGCGGTGGGCGTGGTGTCTCGCCTGCTGTCGGCGGAGCGCAAGCCCCAGTTCCTCGCCGACGTGTCCGAGGAATACACGCGCCTGACCGACGGCATGGCCGCCGCTCGCGAACGTGCGACGATCCCGCTCGCAGAGGCCCGCGCCAACGCGTTTGATCCGGGCGCCCACCGGCCAGAGCCCCCGGCGCGGACCGGCGCGGTCGATTTGCAAGACCTCCGCCTCGAAGACCTCACCGACTTTATCGACTGGTCGCCCTTCTTCTGGACATGGGAGATGCGCCAGACCTTCCCGCGCATCCTCGATGATCCCGAAAAGGGCGCCGCCGCGCGCGATCTCTACGCCAACGCACAAACCATGCTGGAGCGGATCGTCACCGAGCGGTGGTTCTCCCCGCGCGCCTCGCTCGCGATCTGGCCCGCCAACCGCGCGGGCGATGACATCGTCGTGTGGGCCGACGAGACCCGCCGCGAGGAGCGCGCCCGCTTCCACATGCTGCGCCAGCAGACGTCCAAGCGCGGCGGCCGCGCCAACCACTGCCTGTCGGATTTTGTTCTGCCCGAGGGGCGCGACTGGATCGGCGGCTTTGCCGTCAACGCCGGGCCCGAGGTCCACGCCATCGCCGAGCGCTTCAAGGCCGAGGGCAACGACTACGACGCGATCATGGTTCAGGCGCTGGCGGACCGTCTGGCCGAGGCGATGGCGGAGGCCATGCATGCCCGCGTCCGCCGCGAGATCTGGGGTTACGAAACAGGCCCCGCGCCCGGCCCCGAGCAACTGATCCGGGAAGACTACCGCGGCATCCGCCCCGCGCCCGGTTACCCCGCCTGTCCGGATCATTCCGAGAAGCGCACGCTTTTTTCCCTGCTCAACGCGGAAGAATCCGCCGGCCTCATCCTGACCGAAAGCTGTGCGATGTGGCCCGCCGCCGCCGTGTCCGGCCTTTACTTCGCGCATCCGGACGCCGCGTATTTCGGCGTCGGCCGCGTCGGCCGCGATCAGGTGGAGGATTATGCGCGACGCAAGGGCGTTGCGCGTGCCGAGGCGGAGATGTGGCTCTCGCCCAACCTCGCCTACGCGCCCGTTCCCGACCGGTTGGCCGGGTAGCCCCGGACCGTGTCGCATACGCTGAGAGGAATTGGCGTCGTGCAGCGCGGCACGGGAAAGGAGGAGGAAAAACCGTGTCCGCGTCTGCACGACGCGCTGACCTAGTTCGACCCCAGCGCATCGTCCCTGACAACCGCGCCGTGGCGTGGCGCAACCGCTCAGCGCGATCAGCCCCAATTCCAGGCGCTCCTTGCTCCTGCTGACGCATTTTGCGGCACCGTGCCTACGCCGTCCTGCGCGTCGCAGTGTTTTCGCGGATTGGATTGAGAATAGTTTGCAATCACATTGACTCATTGCGAGTGACTTGCAATAACACTTTCGCGCTCCATCTAATTCGACGCAAGGCCGATCGATCCGCTGAACAGGGAGTTCTCGCATGACGTTTTCTCGCCATCTCGCCCTGGTTGCCGCGACCGCCATCGGCATTGGAAGCGCTTCCGCGGCGCTGGCAGAGGCCGACACGCTGGAGATCGTTGCCACGACCGGCATGATCGCCGACGCCGCGCATGAGGTGGGGGGCGACCTTGTCGAGGTCGAAGCGCTCATGGGGCCGGGCGTCGACCCGCACGCCTACCGCCAGACCCGCACCGACATCGTTGCCATGAGCCAGGCAGACCTCGTGCTCTGGCACGGGCTCTATCTCGAAGCGCAGCTCGAAGACTTCCTTCTGGAGCTGGGCGAAGAGCAGAACGTGATCGCCGTCGCCGACACGCTGCCCACGAACCTGCTGATCGGGCACGACGATTATGAAGGCCGCTACGATCCCCACGTCTGGATGAACCCCAACCTGTGGTCCCGCGTCGTCCTCACCATCCGCGACACGCTGATCGAGGCCGCGCCGGAGCATGAGGCCGCCTTCCGCGCCAATGCCGACGCGCATCTCGAAGTGCTCGCCGACCTCGCGCAATACACCACCGAGGTCTTGTCGTCGGTGCCCGCCGAGAGCCGCGTCCTGCTCTCCGCCCATGACGCGTTCAACTACTTCGGTTCGGCCTACGGCTTCGAGGTGATGGGCATTCAGGGCATCTCGACCGAGAGCGAGGCCGGATTGCAGCGCATCTCCGAACTGGTGGACATGCTCGTCGCGCGTGACATCGGCGCCGTCTTCGTCGAAAGCTCCGTGTCTGATCGCAACATCCGCGCCCTGATCGAAGGCGCAGGCGCGCAGGGCCATGAGGTCGTCATCGGCGGGGAGCTCTTTTCCGACGCGATGGGCGAGCCCGGCACCTACGAGGGCACCTACATCGGCATGATCGACCACAACGCCACCGTCATTGCCTCGGCGCTCGGCGGCGATGCACCGGACGGCGGCATGTCCGACCTTCTGAACTGAGCGATCCGATGAGCCCGCGCACACTCACCATCGCATCGTCAGAGGGGCACGCCACCGCCCGCCCCTCCACCGCCGCAACCCCCCTCGCCATTCGCGGCCTGACGGTATCCTACGGCGAAAAGCCCGCCGTCTTCTCGGTCGACGCCGATTTCCCCGCCGCTGCCATGACAGCCATCATCGGCCCCAACGGGGCGGGCAAGTCCACTCTGCTGAAAGCAGCGCTTGGCGTGATCCCCCGCGTCTCCGGTGAGGTGACCGTCTATGGCAAGCCGATGGCGGAGGCGCGCGACCGCATCGCCTATGTCCCGCAGCGCGCCTCGGTCGATTGGGATTTCCCCACCACCGTGATGGACGTCGTGCTGATGGGCCTCTACCGCAAGGTGGGGCTTCTGGGCCGCATGACCGGTGCCCACAAACGCACCGCGCAGGAGTGTCTCGCCCGCGTCGGCATGGCCGACTTCGCGGGTCGCCAGATCGGCCAGCTTTCCGGCGGCCAGCAGCAGCGCGTCTTTCTTGCGCGGGCGCTGGCGCAGGACGCCGATCTCTACCTGCTGGACGAGCCCTTCGCGGGCGTTGATGCCGCCACCGAGCGCGCGATCATCGAGGTCCTGAAGGCGCTGAAATCCGAGAAGAAGTCCGTCGTCTGCGTCCATCACGACCTCGCAACCGTCCGCGAGTACTTCGACCACGTGTTTCTCATCAACGTGCGCCGCATCGCCGAGGGCTCCGTGGCCGAGGCCTTCACGCCCGCGGCCCTGCAACAGGCCTATGGCGGCCGCCTCGCCACCGCCCAGATCGAAGACATCGCGGTCGGCCGGTCGGCGTGAGCGAGGCGCCCGATGGAGCCCTTTCTTCAGGCGCTGACGCTCGGCGCGGGCTATAACGCGGCGCTCGTTGCCGTCGGCGCGGCCCTTCTCGGTTTCGCCTGCGGGGCCTCCGGCACGTTCCTGTTCCTGCGCAAGCGCGCGCTCGTCTCCGATGCGGTCGCCCACGCGACCCTGCCGGGGGTCGGCATCGCCTTCATGGTCATGGTCGCGTTCGGGGGGGATGGGCGCAATCTCGTCGGCCTGCTTCTGGGGTCCGCTTTGACGGCCGGATTGGGCCTTTTGCTGATCGAATGGATGACGCGCCGCACGCGCCTCTCCGAAGACGCCGCCATCGGCGCCGTGCTCGGGGCTTTCTTCGGCTTCGGGATCGTCCTGCTCACCGTGGTGCAAACGATGTCCGCGGGCCGACAGGCCGGGCTCGAAGACTTCCTGCTGGGCGCCACCGCCGGGATGCTCTTTGAGGATGCCGTGGTGATCGCGGTCGGAGGCGGCCTTGCCGTACTCGCCACCTGGCTCTTTCGCCGCCCCATGACGATGGTGGCCTTCGACGCCGACTACGCCGCCTCGCTCGGCTACGACGTGCGCAAGGTCGATCTGGCGATCATGGGGCTGGTCATGGCCGTCACGGTGATCGGGCTGAAGCTCGTGGGCCTCGTTCTGATCGTCGCTATGCTCATCATCCCGCCCGTCACCGCCCGGTTCTGGACGGAGCGCAGCGGCCGCGTGATCTGGTGGGCGGGGGCGCTTGGCGCTGTTGCCGGCTATGTCGGCGCCGCGATTTCGGCCTCCGCACCGGCGCTTCCGACCGGGCCGATCATCGTGCTTGTGGCGTCGGCGCTCTTCTTCGTCTCGCTCTTCTTCGCGCCAGCCCGTGGTGTCGCGGCCGCTCTCATCCGGCACTGGCGGTTCCAGCGGCGGGTCCATCGCCGTCAGGGCCTGCTTGCGCTCTCGCGGGGCGAACCGATCCATGACCCCCTCACCCTGCGCGTCCTGCGCGGTCAGGGGCTGATCCGGGCCGATGGTGTGGCGACACCCGACGGCGAAGCCGTCGCCGCCAAGATCGCCCGCGACGAGCGCCGATGGGACATCGCCCGCGAGATCCACCAGGACACCGCGCTCACCGGCCGCTACGACGGCCTCACCCCGATCGAGGACGTCTTCACGCCAGATGAGATCCGAGAGTTCGACACGCATCTCGGCGGCCCCACCCCCGTCGGGAGCAGCTAGATGGCCCGAACCGTCATTCCCCGAACGTTGCGCCTGAACAGCCACGCGCGCCGCCGTCCTTCGTGTGCCCGTCCGGATGGCCCGTCGCATCCGCTGCCAAACGATGGGGAGGGCTGAAGTGCTCGGCGCTGAATTCGTCCAGTTCTCGCTGACGCCGATCCTGATCGGGTGTCTGGCTGCCGTCGCCTGCGCTCTGCCGGGGAACTTCCTCATCCTGCGGCGACAGGCGCTCATCGGCGACGCGATCAGCCATGTCGTGCTGCCCGGCATTGTCGTTGCGTTCCTTATCACCGGGACGGTCGCTGCCATGCCGATGCTGCTCGGCGCCGCAGGGGCTGCGATTGTGGCCGTCGTTCTCATTGAAGCGATCAAGCGGCTCGGCCGGATCGAGCCCGGCGCCGCGATGGGCGTATCCTTCACGTTCCTCTTCGCGCTCGGGGTGCTGATTCTCGAACAGAGCGACACCTCCAGTGTCCACCTCGATGTCGAGCACGCGCTGATGGGCAACCTCGAGAGCCTGATCTGGTTTCGCGCCGATGGCTGGGGCTCGCTGCTCGACCCCGCGGCGCTTGCGACGCTGCCCGACGAGCTGCCCCGGCTCGCCATCGTCACCGCCGTCGTCGCCGCGCTGACATGGCTCTTCTGGCGCCCCCTCGCGATCTCGACCTTCGATGAGAGCTTTGCCCGAGGGCTCGGCCTGCCTGTCGGTGCGCTCGGGTTCGGCCTTATCGTGGTGGCCGCTATCGCTGCCGTCGCGGCCTTCGACGCGGTCGGTTCGATCATCGTGATCGCGATGTTCATCTGTCCGCCCGCCGCCGCCCGGCTGATGACCAACCGGCTGGGCCATCAGGTCGCCTGGAGCATTGCCTTTGCCGTGCTCTCGGCGGTTTTCGGTTATCTCCTCGCGGGGTACGGCCCGCTGTGGCTCGGGGGGCGCGATGCGGTGAGCGCGGCGGGCATGATCGCGACGGTCTCGGGGATCATCCTTGGCCTCGCGTGCCTCTTCGGACCCTGCCGCGCGCGCGTCGGCGCTCAACAGGAGCCCGGAAACCTCTGACGCCGGTACCCCGCCACACCCCTGCCCGCAAAGATGAGCCGTCCATGGACGCCTCTTTCGTGCCCAAGCGCTCTTCCCCGTTGATCTTGCGCCTCGTCGTGGCGCTGCGGCGCATTACCATCGTGTCGGTTGCCCGGTCGAGGCGTCGTCAAATTGCCACCATCGCGCGCTAACGCACGGGCGGGACGCGCAAGAGATCCATGAGAATGTCTGACGCCAGCCACGCCCCCCTGCATGTCGCCCTCGTTCTGCCAGAGGTCTGGGCGCTGCCCGGCGCGGCGCGGGGCGCGGCGCACCTCGCGCGGTGGATCGCTGACGACCCCCGCATGGTGCTGGTTGACATCGCCCGTGTCCCGGTGCCGCGCGCCAAGGACGCCGCCGCGCGCGTGGTGCGGTTCGAAGCGGGCCTGCGGCCCGGTCCCGCCCCCGATCCTCTGCCCACCCCTCAGCGCCTCCCCGAAGGCGGAACCGCAGAGGTCGTGGTGGATCTCACCGGTCGCGCCGCAGCTGCCGCAGCTGCCGAAGCCACGCCGACCTTCGGAACATGGCGGCTTTCCGCCTTTGCGCCCGGAGCGGGGCTTGCCGCCGTGGCCGGGCGCGTCGCGGCCTCGCACGTAACGCTCATCTCCCGAAGCGCTACCGGCGACGCTCTTCTGGCCGAGGCACGCTACAGCCCCAAGCCAACTGCGGGGCTGAACGCCAACTTCATTGCCGAGAAGTCTGTCCAGCTTGTGGAGCGCGCGCTTTCCGGGCTGCACGGCACACGGGCGCTGCCCGTGCCACCCGAAGCGCTCGGCACGGAGGAGGGCGCGACAGGGCCGCTCGCCCCGGCATCAAGCCCGCTACCTGCGCCACCGCCCTCGGAGCAGGCCCCTGTCGCTGCCACCGGGCGATACCTTGCCGGGCTGGGGCCGATGCTCCTGCGCCGCGTCGGTCAGCGCGTGGCGGCGCGTGCCGGCTGGCAACCCGGGCTCTTCGCGATGCGGCTGTGCGCGGGCGGCCCGCTCGATTTCGACCCGGCCCAAGGCGTCACCCTGATGCCGCCGAAGGGTGCGTTCTGGGCCGATCCGTTCCTGCTGTCCCACGCGGGGGAGGATTTTCTCTTCTACGAGGAGTTCCTCGAGGCCACGCAACTGGGTGTGCTCAAGGTCGCGCGGCTGCACGGAGATCGCATGGAGGAGCTGGGGCACACCGTGACGCGGCCACACCACCTGTCCTTTCCGTTCGTCTTCGAGGCCGAAGGTGAGATCTGGATGATCCCGGAGGCCTCGCGCGGCGGCGGGATCGAGGTTTGGCGCGCCACAGGATTTCCGCTGACATGGAGCCTCGAGGCGACCGCGATGGAGGGGCTGGCCCCGGCCGATTCGGTGTTGGTGCAAGTCGATGGCACGTGGTGGCTTTTCACACACATTTCGCGGGACAGCTTTCGCGACTATTGCTCGGAGCTCCATGTCTTCCGTGTCGATGGCCCGTGCCTGCGCCGGATCGAACCGCATCCGCTCAACCCGGTGGTGATCGATAGCCGGACAGCGCGCGCCGGCGGACGGATCTGGGCCGCGGGCGGCCGGCTCTTGCGCGCAAGTCAGGACAATTCCCATGGCCTCTATGGCTGGGGGCTCAATGTGATGGAGATCACGCGGCTCGACATGGGCGGCTATGCCGAACGCCCGGTCCGCCACATCGCCCCCGGATTTGCGCCCGGGGTGATCGGCTGCCATCACATGGATTTCGCCGGACACCGCGTGGTGATCGACGTGCGCTACCGCTTTCCGGGTGTTGCGCGGGGCGGATAGGGGAGAGTGGGGCTGTCTGCCCCCCCGCGCGTGCCGCGCGCCCCCCGAGGATACTTGACGCACAATGAAGCCAAAGGGGGTGGCGCGGGGGTGTCAGTCGCGCAGTTCGTTCGGGGTGACCCCCCAGAGCGTTGTCTTGGGGACCCATCCGCGCTCGCCGCCAGCCGAAATTCGGCACCAGTCCGCTGTGCAGGACCCCAGCCGGGCGACGACGCCGGCTTCGGCGCGGGCCTGGATGCGGGCATCGGCGTGCGGTTGCTGGCGCAGGGCGACCATGTCTTCCTCGACGAGCACCGTGCGCACTCCTGAGAGGAGGGCATAGTGCACCCAGCCCCCGGCGCCTTCGCCGTCGCGCACCCGGCGCCAATGGCCGAACTCCGCGGTGATTTCGAGCGGCATCGCACGCCGCTTGTAGACCCAGTCGATCCGGTGTGAGAGCGCCGGCCCGCGGCGCGCGTTGCCTTCGTCGCTCTTGAGGCTGACGAAGCGGGGCAGCGGGAGATTGGTCACGGGCCCGCGTGTGACACTTGCCCCGGGGACCGGGATCGGCTCGGTGGCCGGGGCAGAGGCGAGGCTGGGGGTCGGACGGGGTGGCGGCGCGCTCTCTTGTGCCGCGAGCGGGGCGACGGCGGCCAGGGTTCCCAGGGCGAAGGCCAGCCCGCACAGGGCCGCGCATGCCCGGCGACGGAGGGGCAGGAGGCTGAAAAACGGGGAAGCGACGCGGGTGGACCCGCGAAGGCGATGCATCATGTCGGCTGCTCAATCTCGTTCGTCTCAGACGAGCGCTTGTTCCCGCGCCCGCTTGCCGTCAATGTGCCAGCGACTTGCAGGTCGGAAAAGGTCGACGGAGGGGGCACATGGCATCTCAGCGTTTGAGTGTTGTCGTAACGCGACGCTTACCAGAGGCGGTGGAGACGCGGCTGTCGGAACTTTTCGACGTCACGCTGCGGGAGGACGACGCGCCGATGAGCCGGTCGGCGCTGATCGCGGCGATGGCGCAGGCGGATGTGCTGGTGCCGACGATCACCGACCGGATCGACGCCGGAATGCTCGGGCAGGCGGGTGAGCGGCTCAAGCTGATCGCGAATTACGGCGCGGGTGTTGACAACGTTGACGTGGCGACGGCGCGGCAGCGGGGGATTCTTGTGTCGAACACGCCGGGCTCGACCACCGACGACACCGCCGACATGGTTATGGGGCTCATCCTGGCGGTGACGCGGAAGATCCCGCAGGGGCTTGCCGCGATGCAGTCCGGCGAGTGGGAAGGCTGGGCGCCGACAGCGTTTCTCGGCGGGCGCATCGCCGGGCGGCGGCTCGGGATCCTGGGGATGGGCCGGATCGGGCAGGCCGTTGCCAAGCGCGCGGGCGCTTTCGGCATGCAGGTCCATTATCACAATCGCCGGCGGCTGCGCGCCGAGATCGAAGCGGAGTACGAGGCGACCTATTGGGAGAGCCTCGACCAGATGGTCGCCCGGATGGATGTGATCACCGTCAATTGCCCGCACACGCCCTCCACCTTCCACCTGATGAATGCGCGTCGGTTGAAGCTGATGAAGCCGGAGGCCGTGATCGTGAACACGTCGCGCGGCGAGGTCGTCGACGAGAACGCGCTGACCCGGATGCTGCGGGCCGGGGAGGTCGGTGGGGCCGGTCTCGATGTCTACGAGCATGGCACGGACGTGAACCCGCGTTTGCGCGAGCTGCCCAACGTGGTGCTCTTGCCGCATATGGGTTCGGCGACCCGCGAGGGCCGGATCGAAATGGGTGAGAAGGTCATCATCAACGTCAAGACGTTCGCCGATGGCCACAGGCCGCCGGATCTCGTGGTGCCCGCAATGCTGTGAGCGGGCGCATGCGCAGGAGCGTCCTCTTCGGTGCGCTGGCCGCTCTCGCCCTCCTGATTGCGCTGTCGCCGATCAGCCGGGCGGTGCCCGTGGTGGCGGAAGGCCGCCTCGAACAGGTCTCGGCAGCGAGCCTTGGCGTCTATGCCGCGCTGCGCACGATCAACGCGGCGATCTCTCTGATCCAGCATACCGAGGTCGGGGCAACGGTGGGTGTCACGGGGTCCGTGCAGCCGCTTGGATGGCTCGACCCTGTCGATGACACGGTCGAGAGATTTGCAGCCGTTGTTTTCTGGATCTCGCTCTCGGCAGGCGTTCTGTCCCTCGCGCTTGACCCGCTTTCAAGCTTCGGCTGGGCGCTGCTCGCGCTCTCGATGGCGTTGCGCTGCGCCTTCGCGCTCCTGCCGCCGAGCCGTTCTGCCGCCCGTGTGGCCCGATCCGGGGAACAGGGCGTTCTCGTCCTCGGGAGTGCCTTCGTGCTGCTTCCGCTCGTCCTCTGGATCGGTCTCGTGGTGGGCGAACGCTCTACCCAGACCGAGTGGGACAGAGCCTACGCGCAGCTCTCGCTCGTGGAGGAGGCCGCCGCCCCCGTCGTGGCCCCGTTCGAAGAGGCGCCCGAAGCGCCGAGGGGCGGCCTGCTCGGTGAGTTGCGCGGCGGGATCGGCGGCATGCGCGAGGCCGTGTCCGGCTTTTACGACGCTGCGGGCGTGTTCCGCGAGGATGCGGAGCGGCTGTTTGTCGCCCTGCTCACCCTTTCGGGGATCTTCCTGCTCAGGATGTTCGTTCTCCCGGTCGCCTTGCTCTGGGCCATGCTTCTTCTCGTTCGTCGGCTTCTTTGACCGGGGGCATCGGCGCGTCGAAGCGGGCACGGGCAGGGCGGTCGATGCGGCCAATTCTCCGGCTTTCTCCAGCTTGCGCTTTCGGTGCGTGCGTTGCACTCTAGCGCCCAGCTTGGACAACTGAGCACCAAGGCGGCGGACAAAACCGCCGGGATGATGGGAGGACGACACATGACAATCAACATGACCCGCCGGGTCGTGGCCGCTGCGGCTGCCTCGGTACTGGCACTGGGTGCACCCGCTTTCGCCGATGGCCACGAGGTCGTGGACGAGATCCACTTCCTTGTGCCGGGCGGCGCGGGCGGCGGCTGGGACGGCACCGCACGCGGCACCGGAGAGGCGCTGACCGAAGCCGGCCTCGTGGGCAACGCATCCTACGAGAACATGTCCGGCGGCGGCGGCGGCGTGGCCATCGGCTACATGATCGAGAACGCGGAGAGCCTGCACAACACGCTCATGGTGAACTCCACCCCGATCGTGATCCGCTCCCTGACGGGCGTTTTCCCGCAAAGCTTCCGTGATCTGACGCTCGTTGCCGGCACCATCGGCGACTATGCCGCGATGGTCGTGCCCGCGGACAGCGCCGTGACCTCGATGGAAGAGCTGCTCGCGGCCTACAAGGAGCAGGGTGACGACTTTGCCGTCGGCGGCGGCTCGGTGCCCGGCGGGATGGACCACCTCGTGGCCGCCATGGTGATGCAGGCGGCGGGCGAAGATCCCACGGCCGTGAACTACATCCCCTACGACGCGGGCGGTGAAGCCATGGCGGGCTTGCTCTCGGGCGAGATCGACGCGCTCTCCACCGGTTTTTCCGAGGCCATCGCGCTCGCCGAGCAGGGCGAAGTGCGTATTCTCGGCGTGACGGCACCGGAGCGTGTGGACGGCTATGACGCCCCGACGATGACAGAGCAGGGCCTCGACACCACGTTCGTCAACTGGCGCGGCTTCTTCGCGGCGCCCGGCCTGCCGGAGGACAAGCTCGCGATGTATCAGGAGGCGCTGAGCAAGATGTACGAGACCGACGCATGGGAAGCCGTGCGCTCGCGCAACGGCTGGGTCAACATCCACAACTCGGGCGACGAGTTCCGCAGCTTCCTCGAAGAGCAGGAAAAGCAGATCGGCGATCTGATGCGGACCCTCGGGTTCCTCTGATCTGATCTTTCTCCGGGCGCGCCACGGTGCGCCCGGACCCGCGGGGCGCACCCCCGCACATCGCGCGAAAAGGCCCCGCTAGTGGGCCGCGCGCAACCAACTCGGGGAGGGGGCCATGGCGCTGGATCGCTGGATCGCGCTTGTTTTCATCGCGTTTTGCTGTGTTTACGGCTACGCGGCCTTCTTCACGATGGACCAGCTGCTGCCGCCGTTCATGCAGCGCAACCCTGTCTGGCCCTCCACCTTTCCCAAGATCCTTTCCATTCTGGGCGCCGTGGTCGGGCTGATCGTGCTTCTCGGTCTCGAAAACTCGGGCGAGGAGAAAGAGAAGGGCGCTACCGATATGAACCTCGCCAACCTGCACGAGTACAAGCTCGGGCAGGCGGGGCTCTTGCTGTTGGCCATGGTGCTCTACGCGCTCGCCCTTCGGCCGGTCGGGTTTATCGCCTCCACCACGCTCTTTCTGACGGCAGGCGCGATGGTCCTCGGGGAGCGGAAGCTCCACATCCTGATCCCGGTCGCGCTGATCGCGTCAGGCGCTGTCTGGTACCTTGTCGAGGAGGTGCTCGGCATCTTCCTGCGCCCTCTGCCCGGGTTTCTTTAGGCAATGGCGCGCCGGGCACGCAGAATCTGCGGCGCGGACATCGCGCTAGTCACGAAATGAAGGGGCGACGCCATGCTTGAAGGGTTCCTGATCGGTCTTTCGGCAGCGATGACGCCGATGAACCTGATGATGGTCGTGGGGGGCTGCCTCATCGGCACGTTCATCGGGATGCTGCCCGGCCTCGGCCCGATGTCGATCATCGCGATCATGATCCCCGTGGCGATCACCCTCGGGGATCCCACCGCCGCCCTCATCCTGCTCGCCGGTGTCTACTACGGCGCGATCTTCGGCGGCTCGACCTCGTCGATCCTGCTCAACGCCCCGGGCGTGGCCGGCACCGTCGCCACCAGTTTCGACGGCTACCCGATGGCCCGGCGCGGCCAGGCGGGCAAGGCGCTCACCATCGCCGCCATCGCCAGCTTCGCGGGCGGCACGATCGGTGCGGTGCTTCTGATGGTCTTCGCGCCGGCCCTCTCCACCGTCGCGCTCCTCTTTCACTCGGCGGAGTATTTCGCGCTGATGGTCGTCGGCCTTTCCGCCATTGCCGCCTTTGCGGGCACCGGCCAGGTCGCCAAGGCGCTGATGATGACGATTCTCGGGCTGATCCTCGCGACCGTGGGCGAAGGCGCGCTCTTCAACATGCCGCGTTTCACGATGGGTCTGCTGGACCTGCAATCGGGCATTTCGTTCATCACCCTCGCGATGGCGATGTTCGCGCTGCCCGAAGCGCTCTTTCTGGTCATGAATCCCGCGCGCGGTGCGGCGACCCAGGGCCAGAACAGCAAGATCACCGGCCTCAGGATCACGCGGCAGGAGGCAAAGGCCATCGCGCCGGTCATCGGGCGCCAATCGGTGCAGGGCTTCTTCATCGGCGTGCTGCCGGGTGCGGGCGCCACGATCGCGTCGTTCCTCGGCTATGCCGTGGAGCGCAACATCGCCAAGGGCAAGGAACAGGAGGAGTTCGGATACGGCTCCGTCAAGGGCCTCGCCGCGCCCGAAACGGCCAACAACGCTGCCTGCACAGGCTCCTTCGTGCCGCTGCTGACCCTTGGAATTCCCGGCTCCGGTACCACGGCGATCCTGCTCGGTGCGCTGTTGGCGCTCAACGTCACGCCCGGGCCCCGCCTGATGACGGACGAACCGCAGGTCTTCTGGGCGGTGATCATCTCGATGTATATCGGCAACCTCGTGCTGCTGATCCTGAACCTTCCGCTGATCCCCTACATCGCCAAGATCCTCGCGATCCCGCGCAACTACCTGATCCCGTTCATCCTCTTCTTCACGCTGATGGGCGCCTATATCGGGCAGAACAACGCGACCGAGCTACTGATCCTCGTGGGCCTCGGCGTGCTCGCCACGATCCTGCGCTTTGCCGATTACCCACTTGCCCCGCTGCTGATCGGCTTCATCCTCGGCACCATGCTGGAGGATAATTTTGCCCGCTCCATGCAGCTCTACCGCGGGCTCGATTTCATTATCGAGCGGCCCATGACGCTGGCAATGCTGGTGCTCGCGGCTCTCCTCGTGCTGCTCCCGAGCTACCGCGCCCGCCGTGCCCGCAAGCGGGCCGAGGGTGTCGCGGACGGTGACTGATCCCGCCGCGCCCACGCCGCTTTCCGGGGTGCGCGTGCTCGACATGACGAACGTGCTCGCGGGCCCGTTCGCCTGCCACCAGCTCGCGCATATGGGCGCCGAGGTCATCAAGGTCGAAGCCGTCGGTCGCGGCGACCTTGCGCGCAACCTCGGCGCTGATCCCGAGCTTTCGGCCAGGGGCATGGGCGTCAGCTTCCTCGCCCAGAACGCGGGCAAGTGCTCCATCGCGCTCAACCTCAAGCACCCCGACGGCAAGGCCGCGTTTCTCCGCCTCGTCGACACCGCGGATGTGCTTGTCGAGAATTTCCGCCCCGGTGTCATGGCGCGCCTCGGGCTGGATCACGAAACCCTCCGTGCGCGTCACCCGGCGCTGATCTATTGCGCGATTTCCGGCTACGGCCAGACCGGCCCGTGGGTCGGTCGGCCCGCCTACGACCAGATCATCCAGGGTGCCTCGGGTGTGATGTCCATCACCGGCGATGCCGAAAGCGCTCCCAGCCGCGTCGGGTACCCGCTGGCCGATACCGTGGGCGGGTTGACTGCGGCGATGGCGATCTGCGGTGCGCTCAACGCGCCCGAACGGGGCGCCTTCATCGACGTGTCGATGCTCGAGTCGGTGCTCGCAACCATGGGCTGGGTCGTCTCGAACCACCTCGTCGCCGGGGTCGATCCCGCGCCGCAGGGAAACGAAAACCCGACCTCGGCGCCGTCGGGCACCTTCGAATGTGCCGACGGTCCGCTCAACATCGCCGCCAACCGCGACGAACAATGGGAAACGCTCGCGCGCCACCTTGGTCGGACCGACCTGCTGGAGCACCCCGACTACGCCACTCGAGAGGACCGTAAGCGCAACCGCATCGCCTTGCGGACCGAGCTGGAAACTGTGCTCCTCACCCGTCCGGCGCGGGATTGGGCGCGCGAGCTCTGCGCCGTGGGCGTGCCCGCAGGGGCCGTCATGTCGGTGCCCGAGATCCTGCAGCATCCCCAGGTCGCGGGCCGTGATTTCCTTGCGCACTATCCTGAGGTTCCCGGGGTCGATCGCCCGGTCGATCTGGTCCGGACAGGCTATCAGGTGGATAGTGCGCGCCCCCGCGTCTCGTCACCTCCCCCCACGCTGGGCAATGCCACCGATGGCATCCTGGCGGCGATCGGCTACAGCACCGACGACATCGCAGCTCTGAGAACAGTGGGCGCTATCGCGTAGGGGCGCGGGCGTCGCAGACGCCCGCGCCCCTACGCGCGGATCGGCCCGGAGGGCGATTGCCCCGCAATCGCGCCCGGGTCGACACAAGGTGCGATATCAGTCCCTCGCAGGGCGACTGCTCGACCTAGCCACCAGCGGCGGCGAGGAGCGACGCATTTCCCCCTGCAGCCGTCGTGTCGATGCAGATCGTCCGTTCGGTGCAGAACGCTTCGGGCGCGGATCTCGCCGTGAAGAGCTGCAGGATCGGTCCGTCCCGCGCTGCGAGGGCTTTGCGATACGCCGCGCGTGCCTCCTCCGCCCCGCAAAACGCGACGGCGTCGACGGCCAGTTCGCGCAGCCCTTCAGGCGGGCACGCGCCATCCAACGCGACAATCGGCACGTTCGGGGCGCGCAGGAGCGGCCCCAGGGTCGCGCGCGCCCGTGGCGAGATCGCAAGCACGGTGTTTCCCACCGCGAGCGCCTGCACCACCTGAGACAGAAGCGCCTCATCGCCTGGCCCGAGGCAAAGCACCGTGCCGCGAGCGGCCCGCGAGAACTGGTTCGACTCCCCCGTCGGACCTGGCAGATCCACCGGTCCCATCTCGAGCGCGGCCGCCGCTGCCATGGCCTCCGCCGCCCGCCCGCGCAGGCACCCACGCAGTACGGCGATCCGATCCGTCGCGTCGCGCCATGCCGCATCCCTATCCGGAAGTGCCGCCGAGATCGCGTCGACGGGCAGGGCCGCCGTGGACGCGCCCGTGCGCAGGGCGCCCCCGTCCGATGGCGCAACCGCTGGCGTGTCATCGGCGCAAAAGAGCGGCAGGTACGACGGCCCGCCCGCTTTCGGCCCCGTGCCCGAAAGCCCATGCCCGCCAAAGGGCTGGGAGCCGACGATCGCGCCGATCTGGTCGCGGTTGATATAGACGTTGCCGGCACCGATCCGGTCGATCACCCGCTGCACACGCCGGTCGATCCGTGTGTGCAGGCCGAATGTCAGGCCATAGCCTGTCGCATTGATCGCATCGACGACGTCGTAGACGGCCCCCGCCTTGAAGGTCGCCACGTGCAGCACGGGTCCGAAAACCTCGCGCTCCATTTCGTGAATGCCGTTCACGCGCAGCAGCGTCGGGGCGACGAACCGTCCCTCCTCCGGCGCGCGCACCCGGTGCACCATCCGCCCCTCCGCCTCTGCCGTCGCCAGATACGCTGCGATGCCCTCCTGTGCCTCGGCGTCGATCACCGGGCCAAGATCGGTCGAGAGCGCCCACGGATCCCCAGGCACCAGCGTATCCATCGCGCCGGTGAGCATCTCCAGCACGGTATCGGCCACGTCCTGTTGCAGGTAGAGCATCCGCAGGGCCGAGCAGCGCTGCCCCGCGCTCTGGAACGCCGAGCGCAGGATGTCCCGCACCGCCTGTTCGGGCAAGGCGGTGCTGTCGACGATCATGGCGTTGAGCCCGCCCGTTTCGGCGATCAGCATCGCGTCCGGGGATGTTTCGGCGAGCTGGCGGTCAATCAGCCGGGCCACCTCGGTCGAGCCGGTGAAGCACACCCCGTCGATCCCGGGCTCGGCCACCAGCGCCGCACCGAGCGTCCCGTTTCCGGGCAGAAGCTGCAGGGCTTGCGCCGGCACCCCGGCCTCGATCAGCAAGTCGACGGCTCGCTGCGCGATGAGCGGCGTCTGCTCGGCGGGTTTGGCAAGCACGGCATTGCCCGCAGCCAGAGCGGCGGCGATCTGCCCGGTGAAGATCGCGAGCGGGAAGTTCCACGGGCTGATGCAGACGATGACGCCGCGCGCGGGCCGCGTCAGGCGCTCGGCCTCCGCCGCATAGTAGCGCAGGAAATCGACGGCCTCCCGGATCTCGGCGACACCGTCGAGCAGGGTCTTGCCAGCCTCCCGTGTGGCCAAAGCAAAGATCTCGAAGCTGTGCGCTTCGTAGAGATCGGCGGCGCGGCGCAGGATGTCCGCCCGCGCGGTTGCGCCAACCCCTTCCCACCCGGGTTGCGCCGCGTGGGCCCGCTTGAGCGCGTCCGCAACGGCTTCGGTGGGGACATCGGTGACGGAACCGACCTGCTCATCCGGGTACGCGGGATTGAAGATGCCCCGCGCCGCCGCCGCGCCGTTTCCGGCGTGCCAGCGGTAGGGTGCGGCAAAGGCCGCACGCCCCGCCTCGATCCGCGCAAGATCCGCCGGGTCCGTCAGATCCCACCCCGCGCTGTTCACACGCGGCGCAAAGAGAGCATACGCCGGAGCGATCACGTCGTTCGGGCTGAAACCGTCCGCCTCCGCCGCGACCAGCGGATCGGCCGCGATCACCTCCGCCGGGACGGTCTCGTCCACGATCTGGTTGACGAAGGAGCTGTTCGCGCCGTTCTCCAGCAACCGGCGCACCAGATACGCGAGCAGATCGGCATGGGCACCCACGGGCGCGTAGATCCGGCAGCGCGTGCCTGCGCGGGCCATGACGGCGGCGTGCAACGCCTCCCCCATCCCGTGCAAGCGCTGGAATTCGAAACTCTCACATTCATTGCCCGCCATGTGCAGCACCGCCGCGACGGAATGGGCGTTATGGGTGGCAAATTGCGGGTAGATCCTGTCCGTCATGCCCAGAAGACGGGCCGCGCAGGCAAGGTAGCTGACATCCGTGTGCGCCTTGCGGGTGAAGACGGGGAAGCTTTTCAGCCCCATCACCTGCGCGCGTTTCACTTCCATGTCCCAGTAGGCGCCCTTCACGAGGCGGACCATGATCCGCCGGTCGAGCCGCTTTGCCAGCGCATGGAGCCACTCGATCACCGGCAACGCCCGCCGCCCGTAGGCCTGTACGACCACGCCGAACCCGTCCCATCCCGCCAGAGAAGGGTCGCCCAGCACCGCTTCGATCACGTCGAGCGAAAGCTCCAGCCGGTCGGCCTCCTCCGCGTCGATGTTGAAGCCGATGCCTGCCGTCTTCGCCGACCGAGCCAGCGCGAGCAGCCTGTCCGCAAGCTCCGGCAGCATCGCTTCGCGCTGGCCCATCTCGTAGCGCGGATGCAGGGCCGAGAGCTTCACCGAGATGCCCGGGTTGTCGCGGATGTCGTCGCTCTGCGCCGCGCCCGCGATTGCCGCGATCGCATCCGAGTAGGCCCGGTGATAGCTCTCCGCGTCCGCCTCGGTGCGCGCGGCTTCTCCCAGCATGTCGTAGGAATAGCTGTAGCCCCTGGCGACCATCGCCTGACCGCGCTTCATCGCTTCGCCGATGTCGCGCCCCAGAACGAATTGCGCGCCCATCTCCGCCATGGCCTGCCCCACGGCGGTGCGGATCACCGGCTCACCGAGGCGTCGGACCGCGCCGCGGAGCGTGCGCGCGATGCCATGGGCGTCGTCCTCCAGCACCCGGCCGGTGAGCATCAGCCCCCAGGTCGAGGCGTTCACCAGAATGGACCCGGCTGCGCCAAGATGCGCAGACCAGTCATGCGGGGTGATCTTGTCGGCGATCAGCGCGTCTACGGTCTGGCTGTCGGGCACCCGCAGCATGGCTTCGGCGAGGCACATGAGCGCGACGCCCTCGTCCGTCGAGAGCCCGTATTCCGCAAGGAACTGCTCCATGATCCCGACGGTGCCGGAGCCGCGCACCTCGCGCACCAGATCGGCGGCTTCGGCGGCGATGGCCGCGCGTGCAGTGGCGTCGAGATCTGCCGACGCCGCCAGTTTGCGCACGAGCGCCGGTTCGTCCGTGAGGGTCGCGTCGCGGATCGCCTGTCGCATCGGTGCCCCCTTCGCTGCGCCTTGAGGGCAGGATTTCACAGGCACGGCTGTCTGACTAGGGTGTCCGCGCGGGTAGAGCGATGGCGCCGCCTATCCCGTTGGCGCGCGATACCGATCGCGTCACTGGCGGGGACGGGGCGCGGCACGCGGGCGCCCGGATGGGCCTAGCTTGGCAGCCGCGGCGTATCCCAGCGCTCTTGCAGCTTCTCGATAGCGGCGATCCGGTCCGCCGTCTTGGGGTGACTCATCAGCCACGCGGGCATCCCGCCGCCGGGCATACCCGTCAGCGTCTCCAGCTTGGTGAAGAGGCTCTTCTGCGGCTCCACGCCAATGCCCGCCTTCACCAGCAGCGCCGCCGCGTAGGCATCGGCTTCGTACTCGTCCTGCCGCGAGAGCCGCGCAACCAGCAGAGACGTCAGCGCCCCCGCGATCCACACGCCGATCCCCGGCACGATCCGGTTCAGGAGCGTCGCCAGCACCATCCGGATCGCGTTCTGGCCGGAAAAGTCGATCATCCGGCGCCGCGAATGCCCGAGTGCGACATGCCCCAGCTCATGCGCGATGACGCTCGCGATTTCCTCGGCCGTCACCTCGCCCGAGCGATAGCGGTTGTAAAACCCGCGCGTGATGAAGATCCGGCCATCGGGAGCGGCCAGCCCGTTGACCGGCATCACCTCGTAGATGTGGACCTTGATGCGCTCCAGATCGAGCGCCTGCGCCATCCGGTCGGTCAGCTTCTTCAGTCGCAGATCCGCAAGCTCCGTCGACTTCTCGTCGAGCTCGCGCGCCGTGCGCCATGCCGAGAAGCGATACATCGCGAGCCCGTAGAGGATCACGAGCAGGAAGGGCAGGAATTTCATCATGCAAAGATATATGGGCGCAGCAGGTTATCCCGGCAACCGCGCCGGGCCCGGTTCACGCCAAAATGCGCATCCCGCGGTCGATCCCCTCCAGTGTCATCGGCACCATTCGCCCCTCGAAGACCCGCCCGATCAGCCCGATCGACTGGGTGTATTGCCAATGCCGCTCCGGCACGGGGTTGAGCCAGAGGCTCTTGGGCCATTGTTCGTGCGCCCGCCGCAGCCACGTTTCGCCTGACTCAGGGTTGTAGTGTTCGTTGGCGCCGCCGGGATAGAGGATCTCGTACGGGCTCATCGAGGCGTCGCCGACGAAGATGCACGTCCAGTCGGCGCCATAGGTGTTGAGCACCTCCCAGGTCGGGGTCTGTGCGCCCCAGCGGCGGGAATTCTCGCGCCAGACGCCCTCGTAGAGGCAGTTGTGAAAGTAGAAGTGCTCAAGGTGCTTGAATTCGGCGCGCGCGGCGGAAAACAGTTCCTCGACGCCGCGCACGTGATCGTCCATCGAGCCGCCGACATCGAGGAAAAGAAGCACCTTCACGGCATTGCGCCGTTCGGGCCGCGTCTGCACGTCGAGATAGCCGTGGTCGGCGGTGGCGCGGATCGTGCCGTCGAGATCGAGCTCTTCGTGGGCGCCGTCGCGCGCCCACTTGCGCAGGCGCTTCAGCGCCACCTTGATGTTGCGGGTGCCCAGTTCGATGGAATCGTCGAAGTCGCGAAACTCGCGCTTGTCCCACACCTTCACGGCCCGGCGGTGGCGGCTTTCGTCCTGCCCGATGCGGATGCCTTCGGGATTGTAGCCATAGGCGCCGAAGGGCGAGGTGCCGGCGGTGCCGATCCACTTGTTGCCGCCCTGGTGCCGGCCCTTTTGCTCCTTCAGCCGTTCGCGCAGCGTTTCCATCAGCTTGTCGAAGCCGCCGAGGCTCTCGATCTCGGCCATCTCTTCGGGGCTGAGCAGCTTTTCGGCCTGTTTTCTGAGCCAATCCTCCGGCAGGTCGAGCGCTTCCATCACCGCTTCGAGCGGGATCGCCTCGAGCCCCTCGAAGGCTTCGCCGAAAGCGCGGTCGAAGCGGTCGAGGTGGCGCTCGTCCTTCACCATGGCGGTGCGTGCGAGGTAGTAGAAGCCCTCGATGTCATAGGTTGCGAGCCCCGCGGCCATCCCATCGAGAAAGCCGAGGTATTCCCGCAGGCTGACGGGCACACCCGCCCGGCGCAGCGCATCGAAGAATGGCAAGAACATCGGGCGACCCTCCTGGCCGGAGGGTAGCCCGACCCGGGCGCGGCGCCAAGGCGCCGCGCCCGTCTGCTCGACGTTCCGCGCCTTATTCCGCCGCCAGCGCGAGGTGTGGCGTCTCGCGCGGCTCGGGCTCGGTGGCCGTCTCGGGCAGGGGGGTGCGCCGGGCAATGAGGGCAAAGGCCGCCGGCACGAAGTAGAACGACACGACCGTCGAGAACGCCACGCCCCCGGCAATCGCCACCGCGAAGGGCGGCCAGAAGCCCCCACCGGCGAGGATCAGCGGCAGGAAGCCCCCGAAGGTGGTCACGGTTGTCGAGATGATGTGGCGCGACGAGTCCGCCGTCACGCGGGCCATCGCCGCGCGGTCGCCCGAGGCGGCTTCGGGATCCTGCTGCAGGCCGGTCAGGATGATGATCGCGGCGTTGATCGACACGCCGATGGAGCCGATCACCCCGATGATCGCATTGATCCCGAAAGGGAACTGCATGATCGCCAGCGCCAGCATCGACAGCCCCGCCGACAGCACCGTCACCACCAGCGCCAGCGCCGTCAGCCGGAACGAGTTGAACGTCAGCGCGATGGTCGCGATCGTCAGCGTCACGATCAGGCCGACCGATGCGAGCAGGTTGCCCACGGTCGAGGAGCGTGCGTCGCTGTCGCCGCCGATCTCCAGCCGGTAGCCCGCGGGCACCGCGAACCCGGCCTCGTCGAGCGCCGCGCGCACCTGCTGCAACCCCTCCTCGGGCAGCACGCCCGGCACGAGGAACGCCTGCACCGTGTTCACCCGCTCGCCGTTGCGGCGAACGATGGTCGGGTCGGAGGGCTCGAAGACCGGCGTCGCGATCTCCGACAAGGGCAGGAACGGCAGGCCCGCCGCGGGGCTGGCCCCGGCGGGTAGGAGCGGCATGTCGGCGATGCCCTGGGCATCGGCCCGCAGCGCATCGCCAAGGCGCACCCGGATCGGCAGCGTCTCGGTGCCCTCCACCAGCGAGCCGCCCGTCACGCCGGTGAGGCCCGCCTCCATCTGCCGCGCGACATCCGTGAGCGAGAGGCCCAGCCGCCGCGCGGCCCCCTCGTCGATCTCGTAGGTCAGGCGCGGGGCGCCGCCGTTCGTCGTCGTCCGCACATGGGTGACGAGCGGCAGGTCGGCAATGAGCGCGCGCGCCTCGTCCCCCAGATCCCGCAGCGTCGGCACGTCCTGCCCCACGAAGCGCAGCTCGATCGGCGCCGCAACGGGCGGCCCCTGCACGAGGCCCCGCACGATGATCTGCGCGTTGGGATAGGCGGCGTCGAGCTCGGCCTGAAGCTCCGGCACCAGCGCCGCCGACGCCTCGGCATCCGCCGTCGTGATCATCGCCTGCGCGAAGCCGGGCTCGCGGGAGCGCCCGCCCGTGATGTTGTAATAGAACGCGGGCCCCGATTGCCCGACGGACCACCACGCGCTCTGCACCCCGTCGTTGGCCATCAGGAGCGCGTCGATCTCTTCGGCGACGCGGTAAGTCTCAGTGATGGCGGTGCCAGCGGGCATATCGAGCTCGATGTAGATCTGGTCGCGCTCCACGCCGGGGAAGAACTGCGCCGTCAGCGTCGGGAACGACGCGAAGCCCAGCACCGGCAGGATCAGCGCCAGCGCCATCGAGCGCACCGGATTGTGGGTCGACCAATGCAGCGTCGCGGTGAAGGCACGCGTCATCGGGCCGGGCCGCTTCACCTCGGTGCGTGCCGGCAGGAACCAGCCCGCCAGCGCGGGCGTCACGGTCAGCGCCACGACGAGCGACCAGACCAGCATCAGCACCACGGCAATGGCGATGGAGCCCACGAAATCCCCAGCGGGGCCCGGGAGCAGGATCATCGGCGTGAAGGACAGCGCGGTTGTCACGGTCGAGGCCAGGAGCGGTGCCGCCAGCCGCCGCACCGCGTCGCCCGCCGCGCGCTCGCGCGACATGCCCGCCGCCAGCCGTTTGCGCACCTCGTCCGACATCACGATGGCCGCGTCGACCAGAAGCCCAAGCGCCACGATCAACCCCGTGACCGACATCTGGTGGATCGGCAGGCCGATCATGTTCATTGTCGCGAGCGTCGCGAAGCTCACCACCGGCAGCACCAGCGCTACGATCAGCGCCGCCCGCACCCCGAGCGTGACAAAGAGCACACCGACCACCAGCGCCACGCCGATGGCCATGTTGGTGCCCACTTCGCTCAGCCGGTCGGCGGTGTAGGTCGACTGGTCGAAGAGCAGGGTCTCGCTGATCCCGACGGGCACGAAATCGGCCCCCGCTGCAAGCTCCTCGCGCATCAGGTCCATCCAGCGGTCGATCTGCACGCCGTCCTGCGCCAGCACCCCTACAAGAACCGCGCGCGCGCCATCCACCAGGGCCATTTCCTCGGACGGGGTGCGCGCCCCGCGGCTGACCGCTGCGATGTCGTCGAGCAATACGAATGACCCGTCGCGCCCTTCGGCCAACGGGAGCGCGCGCAGGCGGTCCAGCGCCTCGACCTCGCCCGAGATGCCGATCGAGAGATCCGTGCCTTCGCCCTGAAGTCGGCCCGCCTGCACCTTGCCGTCCGCCCCCGCCACGGCCGCCGAGATCCTGTCTGCCGTCAGGCCCAGCGCGGCGGCTTCGGCGGGATCGACCGCCACCAGCACCTCTTCCTCCGGCACGCCGAAGAGATCGACCGCGCGCGTGTCGGGCAGGCCCCTCAGCCGGTCCGCCAGCGCCTCGGCGTGGCGCGCGAGCAGGGGGGCGGTGATGCCGTCTGCATCCGCGCGCACCGCCACGACGGCCGAGTAGGCGGAGATGCCTTCCGCGTCGAACTCCGGCGTCTGCACACCCGCCGGAAAGCCGGAAGCCGCATCGCTCACCGCGTCCCGCGCTTCGGACCACACCTGCTCGATCGTCGTGTCGTCGAGCGTTTCGAGAAGCTCGATGTTCACCACCGAGATGCCTTGCCCGGAGACCGACGAGATCGTGTCGACCTCGGCGATCTCGCGCAGCTCGTCCTCGATTTCCGCAGTCACCATCGCCTCGACCCGGGCCGGATCAGCCCCGGGGAAGGAGGTCGTGACGGTGGCGAAGAGGTTCGTGATCGTCGGGTCTTCCTGCCGTCCGAGCGACAGAAGCGACGACGCCCCCGCCGAGATCAGCACCAGTAGGATCAGCGCGACAATGCGGGGCTGGCGGAAGGTGAGCGTTTCCATCTGACAGGCTCCTCAGCTTGCGCCCTGGGGGGCGACACGCTGTCCGGGCGCGATGCGATGCGGCCCACCCGTGATCAGCGGCATCCCGTCCGTCAGGCTGCCGCGGACGTAGAGCCTGTCCGCCTCCGCGTGCAGGATCTCGACAATTGCGGGGCGCACCCGCTCGTCGGCGTCGATGACCAGCACGGTCCAGACGCCGGGAGCGCCCTCGCGCAGTGCCGCGCGCGGGATCCACGCACCGGGCACCTCGATCTCGCGCGGGACAGTTACCTCCGCGATGGTCCCGAATGGCGCCGCGCTGCCCTCGACGCTCAAAAGCGCGGTGCGGGTGCGCGTTGCCGGGTCGATGTCAGGGCGCAGGGCGGTCAACGTTCCGGAGATCGCCGTGCCGTTGATGGTGATCTGCCACTCCGTTCCGGGGGTTGCGTCGACCCACCCCGGCAGCCCAACCCGGACCTCTGCCGCGCCGGTTTGCATCAGCCTAAAGATCGGCGTGCCGCCAGCGACGGTCGCGCCGGTGTCCACCATCCGGGCGGCAACGCGGCCTGCATAGGGCGCGCGGAGCACGGCCTTGCCGATGCGCACATCCACGGCGCTGAGTGCGGCGTCCGTCTCTGCGATGCGGGCCGTCAGGCTGTCGACCGCCGCGCGGGCCTGATCCAGCGCCTGTTCGGGGGAAAAGCCGCGCTCCTTCAGTTCCTGTTGGCGAGCGAGCCTGCGTTCCGCCGCGTCGAGATCCGCCTCCAGCGCCGCGCGCGATGCCCGCAAGCGCGCCGCGTCGGTCTCCAGCAAGGCCGTGTCGACCCGTGCGAGCACATCCCCCGCCGCGACGGTCGCGCCTTCGTCGGCCAAGAGGTCCGTGATCTGCCCGCCAAGCTCAAACGACAGATCCGCCGATTGCAGCGCGGTGATCTCGCCAAGGAAGCGCCGCTCCACGACATAACCCGCCTCCAGCGCCACGGGGCGCACTTCTACGGGCAGCGCGGGCGCCGCGTCGGGCGGCTCCGCGGCCGCAGCACGCTCGGCCAGCAGCGCAGAGCCTTGCCACACGGCGACGCCGGCCCCACCGAGAACCGCAAGCGTCATGCACATCGTAACGACCGACCTCAAGGCACGCAGCGCGTACCGGCCAACTCTCGAGACGGGCTTGGAACGTGCTGGGGCGGTCATCTGCGTATCCCTTGTCCATGTTAGAGTCTCTCACATATGTTAGAGTCTCTAACTTTGACAAGGAAAGAATTCGCTGTCACATGCACAGTATGAACGACAAAGACGCACAATCAGATCACGCGAGGCCGGAAAAACCCGCCAAAAGCGGCTATCACCACGGCGATCTGCGTGCCGCGATGGTCGAGCACACGCGGCGTCTGGTTGAGGAAAAAGGGCCCGATCACTTTTCCGTGGCCGAGGTCGCGCGCGCTTCAGGCGTCTCCACGGCCGCGCCCTACCGCCACTTCAAGGATCGCGACGAGATCCTCGGCGAGGTCTGTGTGGACGGGATGCGCCGCCACCAGAACCAGATGCTCGACGCGCTGGCGCAAGCCCCGCGCGGCTCGCTCGACCGCATCCGCGGCCTCGGTCGGGTCTATGTGAATTTCGCGCTCGAGGAGCCCGGGGTCTTTCGCCTGATCTTCGGCTCAAAGCAGAAGCCCGAAGCCATCGAAGAGCTGAACTCGGAAGAAATCAACACGTTCGGTATCGTGAAGGCCGAGGTGGCCGACATCCTCGGCCTGCCGGTTGAACACCCGGAAGCGAACCGCCGCGCCTTCATGCTCTGGACCTTCGTGCACGGCCTGTCGTTTCTCTTGATCGACGACAAGGTGCGCTATGCCGGGATCGAGGTCGACGTGGAAGCGCTGCTCGACGAGCTCGGGCAGCGCGTGATGCGCGACCCGGCCTAGGTCAATGGCGCATCACGCGCCTCGGCCCGTCAGAGCCCGAAGTTGATGTCCGAGCGCGAGGTCGTTTCCAGCGCGCCAAGGCAATCGGGCGAGCTGCCATCGGCCCCGGTGCATTCGGCCACGCTGTTGACCAGCAGGCGCGAAATGTTCGCGCAGGCCATCTCCGCGAGATCGAACTGCACGACCTTCGTGCGCCCATCTTCTAGTGCCCCGAATTGCAGGATCAGCAGGCGCTCCACGAGGCCCTCGGCGTCGAACACGGCCACCTCGTAGGAGGCCTCGCTCAGATCGATCCCCATGTCATTCGTCGCGACATAGGTCAGGCGGCAGGATTGCTCGATGTCACCGGTGTTGTTCAACTCCAGCGTGAACGGGCCGGGTGTCTGCGCGAATACCGGCGCGCCGAGGCTGACTGCTGCTGCAGCGACAGCAGAAAAAGTGAAGGATTTCAGTGTTTTGGACATAGCGGTAAGGCCCCTCCGATTTACCCCAGGCGTCACCAGTGCCTAGCACGCGAACGCGACGGCGGCAAAGTGTCTTCGATGGCTCCCCCGGCGGATCGCTGCGCGGGCGTGACCCGCATGCGTCAGGAATTGTTCTGGATCAGAGACAACAGGCGCGCGCCTTGGGATGATGCCCGCAAGAAGGAGATGCGCATGGGATCACCCCGACCAACCCGAACCAATTCCGGCCTTTTCTCTGTCCTGACCTGCGTGATGGTGTGCGGGCCGCTTGCCGGGCCCGTTCTGGCACAGGCGACCCCCGAGGCAGGTGCCATCGTCTATCAGGATGCCTGCGCGTCCTGCCACGGTGCCGAAGGGCGGGGCGACGGCCCGCGTTCGGCTCTTCTCGGCGAAGAGGTTCCGGATCTGACCGGTCTGGCGTCCCGCAACGGCGGCCAGTACGATATTGTCCGCGTCGTGCACACGATCGACGGGCGCGCCGGGCTGGCCGCCCATGGTGGGCCGATGCCGCTCTTCGGCGGGCTGCTGACGGGCCCTGCGGCGCTGCTCGATGCGCCGGACGGGACCCCCGTTTCGACGACGGAGCCGATCCTCGCGATCGCGCGTTGGCTAGAAACCCAACAGGAGACCTCGCCATGACCCAGCCGCTCCGGGCGCTGCTCTGCGCCAGCTTTGTTACGCTCCCCGCAGCGGGTCTGCACGCCCAGCAAACGGCGGTGGGTGACTCCGCCGAAGGGGCGGCCATCTTCGCCACGTTCTGCGCGACATGCCACGGCCCATCCGCCGAAGGCACCGGCCCGACGGCGGAAATCATGACCATCGCGCCGCCTGATCTCACGCGGCTGTCATCTGGAAACGGGGGGGTCTTTCCCGTCGCCGATATCGTGCGCCGGATCGACGGGCGCGATCCCGTCTTGGCGCATGGCAGTCCGATGCCGGTGTTTGGCCCGTTCTTCGAAGGGGACGACACCGCGCTCAAGACAGCGGCGGGTCAGCCGATCCTGACCTCCGCTCCGGTCGCGGATCTCGTCGCGTGGTTGCGCGCCATTCAGGTCGAATGAGCCACGCAGGGTGTGCTGGCGCTGGCCGCCCGCACACCTTGAAGGATCAGATCGGCGCACCGATCAACGCGGAACGGGCGTTCTCGGCGGCTCTCGCACGCATGCGCTGAACCAGCCTGTCGTTCCTTGTTTCCCAATCCTTGAAGCGCAAATAGGCGGCTTGGCGCTCCGCGGGGCCGGCACCGTCTCGGAATGCGGATTTCACGGCCTCGTAGCTCGCGGCACAGCCCTGGGCGGTGCCGGGGGCCATGGGGTGCAGCGTCGCCGCAGCGTCGCAGAAGTAATACGCGGTAAGCAATGCAATGAAGCTGGCGGTCATGATCTGTCTCCGTCATCTGCTGGAGACAGGGAGAGCATGCGCAGGCGGGAGGTTCGCCGTGCTGGACCGGCCCTGCCTCCCTTGAAAACACGGCTGACGTTGCAGCCGCGAGTTTACGATACCATGAACGGACCGTTTCGCGATCCGGCGTTTGCGGCCGCAATGGCAGATTGCCCACACGTGCTTGGCGATTGTGCAACACCCTGTGCGCGCGCCAAGAACCCGGGCGGAGCCGCGATCACCCGATGGCGGTATTGCACGCCTTGCGCCGCAAGATCGATGCGATGTCGGGGTTCGACATCTCCCACCGGCGCAGGCGCTGCCGGCCGAGGCGCAGACGCGCGGCCTGCGCTTCCGCGGTCATGCCGCTCCAGTCCGCGGCTTCCGCGCTGGACAAGAACCCCCTTGCGACAGTGTCGAGCGCAGAGGACGCCACCTGCTCACGCTCGCTTTCGAGCGCGCCCGAGGCGGCCGCGCTCGCATGCGTTTCGTAGAGCTTCAGTATCGAGAAGAAATTCGGCATCGGGTCACTCCCGGCAAATGGAAAGTAGGAGCGGAACGACGTTGGAGGTGGATCCGGGCCAGCCCGACCGTCGTTCCTCCCCACGTGCGCACCACGCTAGGTCCGAATGCCTTCGGATACATTAACGGTGAGTGCGTCTGCTGCGACGTAGCGGTGAAATTCCGCAGCGCGGCAGCGGTAACACCCTGCCTGCGCGCGTCAGAGCTCCTGTAGGTCGCTGGCCGACATTCGGCCGTCGCGGCCTTCTCGGAGCTCGTAGGCAATCTTCATATTGTCGGCGAGGCCCGTCATTCCAGCACGCTCCACTGCGGAAATGTGCACGAAAATGTCCTTGCCGCCGTCGTCGGGGGCGATGAAACCATAGCCCTTGGTGGTGTTGAACCATTTCACGGTGCCAGTTGGCATGATCCCGTGTCTCCTTTGATCTTCCTCGTTCCCCGTGTCGCCACGGATTGAAATGAGACCGATTAACAATGAATGCGGTCACGCCAAAAAAGGTGGCGCGGCTTTGTCAAAAGACAAGACCGCGCACCCCGGAGCCTAGTTTTCCTTGGCGCGCGTTCGCCCGATGCCCAGGAAATAATCGACAGAAAGCGGCCCGCCGCCCCGCAGCGCCAGAAACAACAGCACAAAGATCCAGAAGGCCCGCTGGTCGACGATCAGCGCGTCCGAAGCCGCGTCGAACCAGCGACCGACGGTCGTTGCATCGGCGTGGTGGCCCACGATGTCCGTCGCGCTCTGCACGATCACGAAGCCGATCATTCCCAGTGCGGCGAGCCGCGTGCCAAAGCCGATCACGATCATCAGCGGCAAGATAAACTCAGCCCATGTGCCGAGCAGTGCGATCAGCTTCAGGCCAAAGCCCAGCGCCGAGGGATCGTAGCCCACGGCCTCCATCCGCAGGGGAAACATCTGCACGTAGGCGCCGGCGCCCAGATTGAGAAAGCCGAAGATCCCGTCCCCGAGCTTGGTCAGGCCGGATCGCCAGAAGTACATCAGCAGCACGCCCGCAAAGACCAGCCGCGCCGCCGTGGGCAGAACGAGCCCCGAGATCGCCTTGTCGATCCAGGCAAAAATCCGGTCGTGGAATGAGACAATGCGCGTGATGACGGCAGTCATGGGGTCGTTCCTTGCTCTTGGTCGGTCGTGATGTCGGTGAGGGCCTGGCCAGCAAACAGCATGCCCAGAAGGGCGATCAGGTCAAATTCGGGCGCTCGGCCGGTCGCGGCGTCGGCGGCCGCGCCAATCGTCTGTCCGGCGGCCAGCGCCGTGAGAAAGGCCGCATCCCCCGCCCCGATGGCGGTGATCTGCGGATCGTATCCCGGGCGCGTCACGAGCGCGGTTTCGGCCACGGCGCCCGGCTTCGGCCCGCCCTCCATGTTGAAGCGCCAAAGCTGCACGATCGGCCAGCGGCTCTCGACCAGGCGCACGCTCGGGGCCAGGGTCAGTCGTGCGGCGCCCAGCGCCTCTGGCGGCAGCGCCGCCAGCCGGGACGGGTCGAGCGGCGCGGCATCGGCGGCGTGGTAGCTGGCGCGCATGGCCAGCTCCAGCCGGGCGACGTCCGCTAGGTAGCCATAGCCCGCCAGCGGTGCGAACCCTTCGAGAAAGGCGGGCAGATCGCCCCCCATATGCATCATCAGCGGGGAGCGGGGTGGGTGCGCGCGGCTGTATTCCACGGCGAGCTGCCGAAACCGGCCTGCGCCGATGAGCTTTTCGATCACCGGAAAGCCCGTTGCCAGCGCCTCGACAAGCGATGCGACCACGTTGTTGCGATAGACGTCGAAGCGCTTGCCCGCTGGCCGCCCCTGGGGGTCGCAAAGCCCCTCTGGCACGTCGCGGTTAGGGTCAAGCAGGGCCGCGCGAAAGTCGGCTTGGGTCACGCCCATGATGGCATATCTGCAGCGGCCGAGGCCTGCTGCAGGATTGCCTCGGCCTGGCCGGCTTCCTCGGCGAGCACCGGCCAGTCCGGGACGTCCGTGTCCCATTCGATGAGCGTGGGGCAGGGGCCGCGGGCGGCAATCACCTCTGCATAGAGCGTCCAGACCGGGTCGACGACAGGCGCGCCGTGGCTGTCGATCAGAAGGGGGGCGCCGTGCTCATCGGTCTCGGCATCGTGTCCGCCCAGATGGATCTCGCCCACCGCGTCCATCGGAAAATCGGCGAGGTAGGCGCGTGGGTCGGTTTGCTGGTTGGTGGCCGAGACGAACACGTTGTTGACGTCGAGCAGCAGGCCGCAGCCTGTCCGCTTGGTCAAAGCGCGCAGGAAATCGGTCTCCGACATCTCGGTTTCGGCGAAGTCGAGGTAGGTGCTGGGGTTCTCCAGCAGCATCTGACGGCCCACGGTTTCCTGCACCTGATCGATGTGGCGGGCCACGCGCGCCATCGTCGCCTCGGTGTAGGGCAGCGGCAATAGATCGTTCAGAAAGGCAGTGTCATGGGTCGACCACGCGAGATGCTCCGAGAAGCTCGCCGGTGCGAGCCATTCGACAAGTCGTGACAGCCGGGCAAGATGTTCGGGGTCGAGCCCCTGGTCGGCGCCAATCGACAGGCCCACGCCGTGCACCGAAATCGGAAATCGCTCCGCCAGCGCGCGAAGCTGCGCAATCGGGCGGCCACCGTCGCCGAGATAGTTCTCCGCGTGGATCTCCAGCCAGCGGACAGGTCCGGGCGCGGCCATCACCGCCTCGAAATGCTGCGCCTTGTAGCCGACGCCGGGGGCGGCGGGCAGGGCGACGGAAGCGGATGCGTCTAACATGAGGCTCAAGATAGCAGGGAAGTGCGATAAAACACCGGCGTGGTCACATGACCACGCCGGCGACGAGGGAACTTAGCCCGTGGGCAGGTCGCGCTCGAGCTCTTCGAGCGAGCCTGCGCGCGCTGTGCCGTCAGCCATCTCGGGCAGCTCGATCTCGGCGCAGGTGCCGGATTCGACAAGCGTCCAGGCGTTGCCCTGGTAGTCGACGGTCGACGTGCCCGCGCAGGTCGTGCCGGGGCCGGCCGCGCAATCGTTCTCACCCGCGAGCGAGATGCCGTAGCACTTTTCCATCGCCTGAGCGGACGCGGGAGCGGCGGCGAAGGTGGTCGCGGCGGCTGCAACGGCGCCCATCAGGGCGAGGGATTTGGTCGTGGACATGGGTGCGGTCCTTTCTGGGGACTTGAGGGATCAGCGTATTGGGTGCGCCCGGGTCGCCCCGGAACATGGCCAGACCATAGCCATACGAGGTGTCCACGATCTACTAACGGGCGCGTGCAGCACGCGCCCGTGATTGCCGTTGATCGGCGCGGCGACGCCTCGTGTCGGGTTTTCCCCGCAAAACAAGGGCGTTGATGCGGATACAGGGTGCTGCAACTGCACAATGTTTCAGCCTGAGTGTCGCGAATTGTAACACTCGTGGGAAGGATCAGGGTGTGTGTGAGATCCGCTTCGCCCGCCTCAGGCGGCGGAAACGGCGACGTTCAGCCCGCAAAGAGGCACGGCGCCCGCATCGATTTCGCGCGCTGCCTCGGCAGTCAGAATATCGTCCAGCGTTGTGCACGCAGCTTCCAGCGGCGCGATCTCCCACCCCGCCTCCGACGCGCGCGCATAGGCGCGGGTATGCAGGCGCAGCGCGATCTGCGCTTCGGCGACCGAGAGCCCGCCAAGGTCATCGCGGCGCAAGGACACTGCATGGAAACATGCCGGACGCAGCGCCTGTGCATAGGCGAGCCGTTCGCGCAGCCGGCCCTCCGCCTTTTCTGTGCTGGCGGCCTCGGGCAGGGGGAGCCGCGCCAGCAGGGAAAAGGTGCAGAACCGGTCGCCAAACGTCTCCCGATGTTCGATCAACCACCGCACCAGCACGCTCTCGAGCGCGACCATGCACCGGCGGTTGCGCTCAAACTCTCGCACCGCAGCCCCCAGCATATCGGCCCGCGTCTGAAGATCGGCCCGAATCGCTGAGCCGTGGGAAAGAGACAGAGAGCGATCGAAGTTCATGCCACACCATGCCCTTGACAGATTGCGGTGCCGTCAAGGGTCCCGCGACAGTGCGGCAGAATTTGGGCGATTGGTTAACAGGATGCGACGCAGTGATGCCAAAAGGCCGGAAATACCGGCCCCAACGCGCCTTCTCCGCTCAACTCGCGTGTCGACGGGCGCGGCGACGAGGGAAAAGCTCTCTCTCCAGAAGGGGGCTAACTTACCCGGTAGACCGCCTACGCAGCAGCGCCACGGCGCCGAGGCCGGCCAGCAAGAGCGGCAGGCCAGCGGGCAAGGGGATTACCTCGATGTCGCTCGCCGATGCAGTGACGAGGTTGTCGGCATTGAAGACGGCGCGAAAAACCTGATCATCGACTGTGTCGGAGTCTCTGAACAGGACCGTCTGAAACGGAGCAGCGCTATCGACGTAGCCGCGAAACCCACTGTCTCCTCCCAGTTGCGCTGTCAAATCGAAGAATGTCGTTCCGCCATCCACTGAAAACTCGAGAGCGTTGTTGGTCCCACCGATGGACGTACCCGAGCCGAAGTCTGCGCCGAACCCGATCACCGGTGCGCCAAAATCCCAGGTCAGCAAAACGGCGCCGCCGCTACCGTTGAAGCGGGCCAAACCTTCGAACCGGCCTCCAACCACTGTGTTGTCAGTGCTGGCGAACGTCAAGTTGCCCCCCGAAAGGGTAGAGGTGGTTCCGGTGCCGAAGGTGATTGAAACGGCGCCCGGAATATCGTTGTCGAAGGTCGCCGTAGCCGCCGTGCCGATGGCCGCGTTAAAGTCGGTCAAAGACGTGATAACGGCCGCGGCCTGCGCCGCACTGACGGCAAGCAAAGCAAGACAGATGGCGGCGACAGATTTCTTGCGGACACTCCAATAGCGGCTCGGGATAACAACCCAAGTTCACTTGAGGGTAACCTGGACTGAAACCCTCGCCCAAGAAATTCCTGCATGCGCCCCCGGTGACCGGAGGCGCCGCAAGAAAAAGCGTCACCGCAGGTCGGGCGGCACAGCCTCTGTTGCCAGCTGCGCAACGATTTCGTCCAGCGGGACGGTTTGTGTCTGCTTCTCGCCCAGCCGCCGAACCGTGGCCGTCCGCTCCGCAACCTCGCGCATCCCGATGGCGAGGATCACCGGCACCTTGCCCACCGAGTGCTCACGCACCTTGTAGTTGATCTTTTCGTTGCGCGTGTCCGCCTCGGCGCGCAGCCCGCGCGCCTGGAGCATCGCCACCGCCTCGTGCACGAACTCGTCCGCATCCGACACGATGGAGGCCACGACCACCTGCCGCGGCGCCAGCCAATAGGGCAACTTGCCCGAGTAGTTCTCGATCAGGATCCCGAGAAACCGCTCGAACGAGCCCAGAATCGCGCGGTGCAGCATCACGGGGCGGTGCTTTTCGCCATCCGCGCCGATGTAGTTGGCATCGAGCCGCTCCGGCAGGTTGAAATCCGCCTGGAACGTGCCGCATTGCCACTCGCGCCCGATCGCGTCGGTCAGCTTGAAATCGAGCTTCGGGCCATAGAACGCGCCCTCGCCGGGATCGAGCTCATAATCGTTGCGGACCGAAAGGATCGCCTTCTCCAGCGCCGCTTCCGCCTTGTCCCACACCTCGTCAGAGCCGACGCGCGTTTCGGGACGGGTCGAGAACTTGATGTCGAACTGCTCGAAGCCGAGATCTCTGTAGATGTCGGACAAGAGGCCGATGAACGCCGCGCATTCCTCTTCGATCTGGTCCTCGGTGCAGAAGATATGCGCATCGTCCTGCGTGAAACCGCGCACCCGCATCAGCCCGTGCAGTGCGCCATGCGCCTCGTAGCGGTGGCAGGAGCCGAATTCCGCCAGCCGCAGCGGCAGGTCGCGGTAGGATTTGAGCCCCTGGTTGAAGACCTGCACGTGGCATGGACAGTTCATCGGCTTCAGCGCATTGGTGCGCTTCTCGTTCGCATGCTCTTCGTCGATCTCCGTGATGTACATGTTCTCACGGTACTTGTCCCAGTGGCCCGAGGCCTCCCAGAGCTTGCGATCCACCACTTGCGGGGTCTTGATTTCGCGGTACCCGGCCCCGTCGAGCCGGCGGCGCATGTAGTCCTCCAGCGCGCGGTAGATCGTCCATCCATCAGGATGCCAGAAAACCATGCCCGGCGCTTCCTCCTGGAAATGGAAGAGCTCCATCTCCCTGCCAAGGCGCCGGTGATCGCGCTTCTCGGCCTCTTCGAGGAAGTGCAGGTAATCCTTCAGTTCCTGCTTGGTGCGAAACGCGACGCCGTAGATGCGCTGCAGCATCGGGCGGTTGCTGTCGCCGCGCCAATAGGCACCGGCGACCTTCATCAGCTTGAAGGCATCCGCCGGAAGCTGTCCGGTGTGCTGCAGATGCGGGCCGCGACAAAGGTCCTGCCAATGGCCGTGCCAGTACATCCGGAGCGGCTCGCCGCCCGGGATCGCTTCCACCAGCTCGACCTTGTACGGCTCGTTGTTCGCCTCGTAGTACTTGATCGCCCTGTCACGTTCCCAGACCTCGGTGGTCACCGGATCACGGCGCGCGATGATCTCGCGCATCTTCTTCTCGATGGCGCCGAGATCGTCAGGGGTGAAGGGCTCCGCACGGTCGAAATCGTAGTACCAGCCGTCCTTGATGACCGGGCCGATGGTCACCTTCACATCGGGCCAGATCTCCTGCACGGCGCGCGCCATCACGTGGGCAAGGTCGTGGCGGATCAGCTCCAGCGCCTGCGCCTCGTCCTTGAGCGTGTGAATGGCGATCTCGGCGTCGCTGTCGATCGGCCATGCCAGATCCCAGTGCTGCCCGTTGACCGTGGCCGAGACGGCTTTCTTGGCAAGGCTCGTCGAGATCGAAGCCGCGAGATCCGAAGCGGTCGAGCCAGCCGGCATCTGACGCGTCGCGCCATCCGGCAAAGTGAGGGTGATCTGGGGGGAGGGAGTGTCGGCCATGGCCTGGGTCCTCGTCGGTTTGGCGCCTACGCAAGCGCCCGGTTGCGGGTCCCGCGGGGTGTGCGAGGCCCGACCGCCGAAGTCAACCCGAACGGATGAACGAGGAGCGAATTTTCGTACGAAAATTCGACGTTGCGCCCTGCGATTTGCGCGTGGCGCTATCCCAGCCGGATCGCGACGTTCTTTGTCTGAACGTAGTTCAGGAGCGCCTCGCGCCCCTTCTCGCGCCCGTACCCGGACTTGCCGTAGCCGCCAAACGGTGTCTCGACGCCACCGGCGAACCACTCGTTGACGAACACCTGCCCGGCACGGAGTCCGCGGGCGGCCCGCATCGCCCGGTCGATATCCTTCGTGAAAACGCCGCCGACAAGGCCGTAGTCCGTGCCGTTCGAGATCCGCATGGCGTCGTCTTCATCCCGGAACGGGATCACCGAGAGCACGGGCCCGAAGACCTCCTGCTGCGCGATTTCCATATCCGGCGCCACCCCGGTTAGAACGGTCGGCTCCAGGAACGCGCCTTCGATGTTGAGCGCGCGCCCGCCGGTCGCCACCATGGCGCCCTGCTCCTGTGCCCGCGCCACCATACCGGCCGCGCGGTCGCGCTGGGCCTCGGACACCATCGCGCCCATCGTCGCCCCGGCCTCTGTCCGTTCGATCCCCGGACCGACCGACAGGCTTCGCGCGACACCGACCGCGCGCTCGACAAGCTCGTCATGGCGGCTTTCATGGACAAGCACGCGGCTCATCGCCGAGCACACCTGCCCGGCGTTGAAATAGATGCCCCAGCGCAGGTCCTTCTCGAATGCCGCGAGATCGGCATCGTCGTGGACGATCGCCGCCGACTTCCCACCGAGCTCCAGCACACAGGGTACCACGTTGCCCGCGGCTGCCTTCGCGATCGCGATGCCGGTCGCCACGGATCCGGTAAAGACGATCTGATTGACGTCCGGATGGGCCGAGAGCGCCGCGCCCGCATCGCTTCCGAGACCACACAGGATATTGACGGCCCCGGCGGGGAACCCCGCCGCCTCCGCCGCCAGCGCGAGCCATTTCTGGCTGAGCGGCGTCATTTCCGGGCTCTTGATCACGCAGGCATTGCCCGTCGCCAGCCCTGCCGAAAGCGACCGCGCCGTCATCTCCAGCGGATAGTTCCACGGGATGATCTGCGCCGAGACGCCGTAGGGCTCCAGCGACGTGAAATCGTAGTAGGAGGCGCCAAGGGGGATCGAGCGGCCTTCCAGCGTCTCTGCCTGGTTGCCGTAATACTCGAAGTACCGGGCTGCCCCGGCCACCTCGATCTGCGCCTCCCAGAGGGGTTTGCCCTGCTCCAGCGTCAGGGTCCGGGCAATCGCATCTGCGTGCTCCAAAAGGAACCGGCCCATCGACTGGACCATCCGTCCGCGTTCGACAGGGCGCATCGCCGTCAGCGCGCCCGACAGGTGGACCCGGCGCGCGGCCGCGACAGCGCGATCCACATCGGCTGCGTCGGCCAGGGCATGCTCGGCCAGCACCGTGCCGCGCCCGGGATCGATCACGTCGATCCGTCCGGCGCCGCCATCGGCCCACGCGCCGTCGATGTAGTTCTGCCAGTAGGGGGCGATCTCGGTCATGGGGGGCGCTTTCGCTCGAAGGTCAGGGGGATCTCCGGTTCTGAATACCGGCCGGGGACCACGCTCGCCAGACCATGCGCGACAGGGGCTGTCCCCGTTGCGTCACACCGCAGCCGTCGGCGTCAGTAGTCACGCTCGAAGAAGATGCCGAGGGTCGTCTCGCCTTCGTTGTCGGCGCTGCCCTTGACGGTGACGTCGCTGGTGACGTCGATGTTGATGTTCACCTCGGTCGTGCCCCCCGAAGAGGTGGTGACATCGGTGTAGATGTTGTCGGTCAGGTATTGCCCGATCTGCAGGGCGGTATCCCCTTCCGAATCCGTCACGAGGTTGAAATCGTCGACACCGAGAGACTCGCGCACGCCGCCCAGAATGCCTGCACCACCGCCACGCCCGGTCAGCTCGGCCACGGAACTTGCCAGTTGCGCGGCCTGCAACGGCGAGAGGTTCGCCAGACCCTTGCCAAAGAAGAACTGCGCGAGCACCTCGTCTTCGGGCAGTGGCGGCGAGGACGAGAATTCGAAGGTCGGGTCGTTCACCGGACCCTCGATCAGGATCAGGATCGTGAAGTCGTCCAGCTCGTCCGAGGTCGCGATCAGCTCCAGGAACGGGACAAGATCCCCCCCCAGTGTCACCTTGCCGTCCTCGCTCAGATCGAGCCGCTTGCCGAGGATGTTGAGCCGGCCCCGGATCACCTCGATCGCGCCGACGGGAGCGGGCGCGCGGGTGGTGCCGCCGATATCGAAGCTGCCGCCGAGCTCTGTGTCGAGGCCGCGACCACGCAGGAAGATACGGCGCGGCGCATTGATCCTCAGATCGAGGCCGAGAATTGTGCTGCCGCGCTCGCCCCCGCGCGCCTCCCGCGCGATATTGATCAGCCCGGCGCGGTCGCGGGTCTGAAACACACCCGAAGGCTCTCCCACATGACGGATGAGCGGGATCGCTCCGGCGAACCCGCCGCCCGAGGGGATGCGGAGCTCGGTCTCCCCGATGTCCACGCGCCCGCCGATCACGCCGCCCGTCCCGCGCACGGGGCCGGAGACGCTGACATCGGCATTGATGCTGGTGCGAAAGAGGCTCGGATCAGACAGGATCAGGTCATTCGCCGCGATGCTGATATCCGCGGGAAACGCCCCGCTGAGCGTGATCGCCCCCGACGTCGTGAGCGATCCGCCCTCGGAGCTTCGCGCGCTCGCGTCCAGCGTGATCTGGCCTCCGCCGAGCTGCCCGCTGACGGCCACATCCGTCAGGCCGAGATTGATCGCCGGGATCTGGAACTGCGCGCCGTCGGTCGAAACAGTGCCGCTGAGCGCATCAAGGCCGGGCGGCCCATCGAGCGCGATGTCGAAGTTCAGCGTCCCTTCAAGGCGCTGAGGCGCGAGCAAGCCGTTGATCAGCTCCATCGGCGCATTGCCGTTGATCCGGAGCGACGCAGGCCCGCCGCCTTGCGGAACAACGCCGGTGACAGAGGTCGCCGCGGTCGAGGGGCCACGGCTCTGCACATCGATGTTCCAGCCGTCGGCCTGCTCCGTCGCCGATCCGTCCACGTCGATCGCGCCCGAGAAGCCGGGGACGAACGGGGAGAGATTGGGCACGGCCGCGGAGAAATCGAGCGCGCCCGCGCCCTGTCCGATCTGACCGTCGAGATCGACGGTGACACCATAGGGCGCATTGGCATCCAGCGTCAGGTTGATCGGAGCGCCGGGGGATTGCTGCGCCGTGAGGTCCGCCGTTACAGGGCCGGAATACTGCGGCGCGAGCACGCCGATATCAGGCAGGCGCACGCTGGCCCTTGCATTGGTGTCGCCCCCGCCAACGCTGCCTTCGGCTTGTGCCGTGCTGTTGAACGGACCACGCGCATCCAGCGCGATGTCGAAGGCACCACTGTCGTTCTGTTCAGCGCTCGCGGTTGCCATCAGCCCGCCGCGCAGGCTCGGGACAAGGGGGGCCAGATCCGGCACGCTGATGTCGAGATCGGCGAGGATACGGCCCGTGCCGTCCGGCCCGCCCCCAAGCTGCGCGGTTGCCGCGACCTCCGAAGCATAGGGCCCGTCGATCTCGGCGGCGACGTCAAAGCGCCCGGCGTCAACTTCTCGTGCCGTGATTCCGGCAGACAGCGCGCCGCTGAGCGAGGGATCAATCGCGCCGACATCGGGCACCCGCAGATCGACAGTCGCTTCCAGCCGTTCGGTGCCGTCCGCGCCGCCGCCGACCTGCGCCCGCGCCGCCGCCGTGGCCGCGAACGGGGCCGATACGTCTGCCGCCACGTCGAAGCGACCCTGTGCGATCTGGCGCACCGTCCCCGTCGCCGAGAGCGCACCGCTCACCGCCGGAACAATGGCGGCGACATCGGGCACCCGCGCTGCGTAGCTCACCTGCACGTCCTGCGGCCCGGCTTCGCCCTGCACCGCGGCGGAGGCGCCGTAGGGGAGCTGTGCCGCGAGGTCGATCTGCCATTGGCCGCCATCGCGTTCCTCGGCCCGGCCATCGAGCGCGACCGCGCCCGGCACGCCCGGCACGAAGGCCGCCACTTCGGGCACGCGGGCGGTCAGCGCCAGATCGCCCGCACCGCCCCCAAGCTTGCCTTCGACCGTGAGATCGACGTCCTCGGGCGCACGCGCGGCAAGATCCACCTCCCACAGGCCCTCGCCCGCAGCAGCCGCCCGGCCACGCACAGAGACAGGGCCGGAGACATCGGGCACGAAGGGCGCGAGATCGGGCAGCGCGATGTCGAGCAGCACGTCAGTCTGGTCCAGGGAGTCGCCCGTGCCGACGAGCCCCGCGACCGTCCCTTCGATCCCGTACGCGCCACCAAGCCCGACATCGACGTCGAAAAGGCCCGGCGCTTGCTCAACGAGGCGCCCGTCGAGCATCAGCGCGCCCTCGTAGGCCGGATCGAGCAGGCTCACGTCCTTCAGGGTCGTGCTGAACGTCACATCGCTTACGCCGCTACCAACAGCCCCTTCGGCATTGGCGGCCACCCCGGTGCTGTCGAGCACGAAGGCGTCGAGATACGTGCCCTCCAGATCCCGGCGCGCAGCGGCATTGAGCGTCACCGGGCCCGCCAGGAACCGGTCTGCCATCTCCTGCCCGATCGCGAGGTCCGTGCCCTCCACGTCGAGCGCGACATCGAAAAGCCCGCCGAGCACGTCGCCCGAGCCGTTTGCCCTGATCCGCGCCGTGCCCTCGAGCTCCTGCCCGGAGATGGCCGAGAAGCGCGACAGATCCTCGGCATCGACCCGCGCCGCGCCGTCAAGCAGGAGCGTCCGCTCCGCGATCTCGGCGGTTCCGGACACTTCGGCCCCGTAATCCGCCCCGCCAAGGGTCAGCGCGTTGAGCGTCACCGGCGCCCCGGCCTGCCAGAGCAGATCCGCCAGACCGCTGATCTCGGGGCCCAACGCGGCGGCCAGGGCGGGGTCTTCCGGTCCCAGTCCGCGCGCCGCGTAGCGCAGCACGGCGCTGACGGAGGGAGTATCGCCGAGCCGGATCGCCCCGCCGCCACCCAGCGCCAGCGCGTCGATCGCCATGCCCGGCGCATTGAGCGCATCGGCCTCCAGCGACAAGCGCCACGCCTCGCCGTCTTCGCGGTCGAAATCCGCCGAGAGCTCCGCCCGGCCCAGCGTCACCTCTGCCGCTGCGGGCAGGCGCACGGTGCTGGCTTCGGGATCCGCAAGCGTGCCGGTGAGCGCGAAGCGCACCGGCTGGCCCTCCGCGTCGAGCTCTGCCGAGCCTTGCAGGTCCAGCGATCGGGCCGAGATATCGAGCGTTTCGAGCACGAGCGCCCCGTCGCCACCACGCACGCCATCGACGCGCAGCGCCACCTCCGGGCCAAAGAAATCTGCGTAGTCGGGTGCGATCATGGGCGTGATGTCGCCCCCCACATCGGCGGCAAACCGCAGCCCGTCCTCGTCAGTGCCGCGCAGTGTCACCTCTCCCGCGAGGCGCTGGGCGCCCTGGGTCGAGAGATCGATCACGGCGGTGTAGTTGTCGAGCGGCCCGGTGCCGTCGATGTCGAGCGCAAGCGAGGGCGCGCCGGGAATGCCGATCAGCGTCGAGGCAAGCCCGCCCGGCCCCTCGCGCACCGTAAGATCGAGCGCCAGCTCGCGCGTGTCGTCGTCGAAAGCCAGCTCCAGCCCGATCCGGTTCTCCGGCCCCTCGAGGCGCGAGAGGTTCAGCGCGATATCCGCAATCCCCGCTTCGAGCTGCGCCCGGCCCCGTAACCGAAAGAGCGCCTCTTCCCCGAGGAACGGCGCGCCCAGCTCCAGCGTGCCCAGCTCGATGGCGCCGACGTTCACCGCCACCGGCAGCTCCGGCAACGCAAAGCCCGACGCTTCCGGCGGCGGCGCTTCGGGCAGCCCGTCGCTCGGTGCGGGCAAAGGCTGGCGGCTCAGCGCGATCCTGTCGGCCTGCAGCGCATTGACCGAAAGGCGCCCACGCAGCAGCGCCGCACGGTTCCAGTCCAGCACGGCGCCTTCCAGCTCCAGCCACACGCCATCGGCATCCGCGAAGGTGAGTGACGCCATCGTGGCGCGCCCCGACAGCGCCCCCTCAAAGCCGCGCACCCGCACCTCGCGCCCCGGCCCGGAGAGCGCGCTCTCGATCTGACGCGCGATGAAACCGGGGGAATCGTCCTGTGCGACGGCCGGGGGCAGCGCCACCGCGCTGGCGAGCGCAAGGGCACCAACGGCCACGCTGGAACGCCAGCGCCCCATCAGAACGCCTGCCCGATGCCGATGTAGATCTGCACCGTGTCCGCGTCATCCGGCCCGCCGGAGACGGGCGTTCCGACATCGACCCGGATCGGTCCAAAGCCCGTGTCATAGCGCACCCCGAGCCCCGCACCGGTCATCCAGTTGCCCGATCCGTCGTAGAATTCCTCTTCCCCGATGTAGCCGGCGTCGAAAAAGCCGACGACACCAATCGGCCCGCGCACATAGGCCCGCAACTCGGCAGAAACGCCGACATGAGCGCGCCCGCCGACAATGGTACCGTCGATCTCGCCGGTCCCGAGCGACTGGTAGGGCTGGCCCCGCACCGAGCCGCCGCCACCTGCGAAAAACAGGAAATCGGGCGGCGCATCCGGAATCTCCGGACCAAAGAGACTGCCAAGCTGGAGCCGTGCCGCCGCCACGATGTTACGGTCCTCGCCGAAGCCCAGATAGGTGCGCGCATCCGCCTTCAGATGCGCCCCGTTCTCGATGTCCGCGATCCCGACGAACGGATTGATGTCGCCGCGCACGAAGAAGCCGCGCGTCGGGTCCAGCTCGTTGTCCCGCGTGTCGTAAACAGCGTAGGACGGGAACGTCAGCATCTGGAATTCACGCTTGCCGAACGCGTCTTCGACCCGGCTGAAGCGATACCCGATCGCCGTCGACACCTCGAGCTCGTCGCTGAAATAATAGACAAAGCCCGTCCCGAGCGACACCGTCTCGGAGAGGTAGCCGGGCTCATCCTCGCGCTTGATCTCGCCGAATGTCAGCACGTCGAAATCCGAGAACGGTGTCGCAGGGCGCCGGAATGTGCTCGAGAGCGAGAAGTCCGCGCCATTGTCGTCGGGCGCCGCGATGTTTTCGATGGCCAGATCGAAGCGCAGGTTTTCCGCGCCGCCAAAGAGGTTGCGATGCATCCAGTAGGCCGACACGCCGATCCCTTCCGTCGACGAAACCTCGACACCCGCCCCAAGCCGGCGCCGCTTTTCCTCGGAGACCGTGGCGATGATCGCGAGGGTGTTGTCCGGCCCGATCTCCTCGGAATCCTTGAGAGTGATGCCGCTGAACGCTCCGGTCCGGCGCAGCCGGTCCGCAACATCGTCAAGTTCCTCGGGGTCGTAGACCTCGCCTTCCGGCAGGCCCGCGATCTGCCGAATGCGTTCCGTTCGCACCCTGTTGTTGCCCTCGATCACGAGGGGCCCGAAGCGCAGCTGTGGCCCGGGCTCCACCCGCAGATCAGAGGCCAGCTCGCGCGCGGGGTGATTGGCGGTGACGGTCTCGTCGGACAGACGTGCCTTGGCGTGCCCTTCTTCGCGCCAGCCAGAGACCCCGGCCTGTGCCGCGCGGCGGATCAGCGTGGAGCGTGCAATCTCGCCGCGCGCATAGCCCTCCGGCAGCTCCGTGCCGGGTGCGAGCGGCGTCACTTCGGCCTGGCTGAAGCGGAATTGCGGCCCCGCCTCGACCGAGATCACCAGTTGGCTGACGCGCGCAGGCGGCGCGACGAGCGACAGATCGGTGACTTCCGTGCCATCCAGCTTCACCGAAACGACGCTGCTGTAGTACCCTTCCGAGTAGAGCGCGCCGATCATTTGCCGGTATTCCGTGCGCGCCGTCGACACGACCTCCCCGGCCGATGGCACACTGTCCTCTTCGGCATTGTCGAGCAATTGCTGGGTCAGCGACGAGCGCTCCAGCAGGGATTGCAGCGCTTCATCTCCGCCGTTCACCCGAACGCTCACGCTTTCCAGCGCAGCCGCCGGGCTGGCAAGCAGCACACAAGCCAGTGCGACAGTCGAAGGGCGGAGACAATCTCTCATGGCGCCAAGCATTAGTGCCAACCGGTCGTCGATTCCAGCGCGAACAAGCGTCGAGACAGATTCAGCATGCAGTGTGGCGGCGCAATAGGTCTTGTAGGCCCTGCGCAACTGCGCCACCATACCTATGTCTGAACGTCACGCATGGGGGTGCACATGGCGGGGCACGTCATCACGGTTGCACAGCAGAAGGGCGGATCGGGCAAAACCACACTCGCTGTCCACCTCGCGGTGCACTTCCTGTGCGCGGGACGGTCCATCGCGGTGCTCGATACCGATCCTCAAGGCTCTCTCGGACGGTGGTTCATGGCGCGTGTCGAGCGCACCGGGGGGGCGCCGCAGATGGAGTTCTCGACCGCTTCAGCCTGGGGCGTGGGCTACGAGGTTACCAAGCTTTCCAAAGAGTTCGACATGGTCTTCATCGACACGCCACCCAAGGCCGACAGCGATCTGCGCCCCGCCTTGCGCGAGGCCGATCTCGTGCTGGTGCCGGTCGCGGCCTCCGCGCTGGATCTCTGGGCCACCGAGAGCGTGCTGGACCTTGTCGACCGCACCCGCAAGCCAGCGCTCATGGTGCTGAACCGCACCCGCCCGGGCACCCGCGTCTTCACCGAGACAGCGGCCGCGGTGCGGGAGCTTCCGGCGCCCGCCGCCGATGCCGTTCTGGGCAACCGGGTCGTCTATGCCGAGGCGATGGGGGATGGCTGGGGCGTGACAGAGCGCGCCCGTTCCAGCCCAGCCGCCGCCGAGATCGCCGCACTTGCCGCCGAAGTGGAGGCGATGCTGGGCTGATCCGCGTTGACGGTTTCTGGCCCCTCACCCCCAGGGCCTCTCTCTGCGACAGCGCGTACCAAGTCCCGGCGGCCCGCCAGGCCCTGTGCCCCCCGCAGCGTGTGTCTCTGCCGTGCGATGCGTTGATCGTCTTTGGCTGCGTGCAAGTCCCTGGGAACTTCTCCGGAGCGGCCTGCCAGGCCCTGGCCCGGAGCGCCCCGCCCGGCCGCCCACACGCGCTGCGCCGCGCGCCGTGCCGGGGAGCGCTCTTTCGGGACAAGACAGGTCGGGCCCCTCCATCCCGGCACCGACAAAGAAAATCGGCCGCCCGGGCAACGGGCGGCCGATTTGATGCGTGCCACTGGCGAAGCGGGATCACGTCCCGCTCGCGCCAAAGTGATCAGACGAGGGCGAGGTTAACCGCAGACTGGCGGCCATCACGGCCGGACTCGAGGTCGTAGGTCACTTTCTGGTTGTCGGCGAGGCCCGTCAGGCCCGAGCGCTCGACAGCGCTGATGTGGACAAAGATGTCTTTGCCGCCGTCGTCGGGCTGGATGAAGCCATAACCCTTGGTGGTGTTGAACCATTTCACGGTGCCGTTGGCCATTCCCGTGTCTCTCCTTCAAAGCGCTGCCCGCGTTGTGCGGCAGCCTGGCGCGTCAGTGCGTCTCGATAGAACTGGCGCATGTGGAGCAGACAGGAATCGAATGCGGTAACGGTCGCACCCTGGGATATGGCGCGCCGAGGCTCACAGATCAAGGTACAGCGGGCGGGTAATCGCTCAGAGTGCGGCCCAATCGTCGAATCGAGCGGGGGGTTTGGCGCTCTGGTCGGGTTGCGGAGCGCTCGGTTGCGGCTGTTTTGGCGTAGCGGGCATTGCGGTATCCTTTCGCATACAGGCTTGCCAGCGGATATGGCGTCGCGAAAGGCAGGCAAAAGGCGCAATCGTGCGGCTTGCTTCGAATGTGAGCGAGTGTGATGTCGCCGTCACCCATGGCGCCGCCGTAGTCTTCGCGTGCCCCTCCGGATCGCGCCCCACGCAGATGCACGACGCACGCGGCCATCCACCTGCCATCTCCGTCTTGCGTGCCAAGAGAGGGGGCGGCGGCGTTGTCAATGAGCGGGCAACCTCAACGGCGCGCAGCGAGCAGACGCATCGCCCGGGTTTGAGGCAAGAGGCGCCGGGGAACGCGTCGCGCCAACAGCGGCTGGCCCCGCGCGGCGGAAGGGCCCGCGTGGCGGAAGGGCCATGCGGCGGAAGGCCCGCGCGGCGGAAGGCCCGCAAACCCTCATGCTGGCCAGGCGTGCCCGGCCCCGCCGACACGCAAAAGGGCGCCCGAAGGCGCCCCGCTGGGATTTCACTGCCCCGGGCCGGAGCCGCGGGACACTTCAACGCAGTCAGCTCGAGGCGTAGACCTTGCCGGATTTCTCCTTTGGCATTCCCTTGCCCCCGGCGGCCTGGACCATATGCGCAACCTCGTGTGCCAGCAGCTGCTTGTCCGATGCGTCCTTGGCATTCCGGAAGTAGATGTCATTGCCGACGGCAAAGACATAGGCGCCGATGTTGCTGCCCACTTCTCTCAGGTTTCCACCCGTATGGAGCCGCACCTTGGAGAGTTTGGCGCCAAATACCTCCTCCAGCGCTTGCTGGACCTCCTTGGGCATGCCCTTCGGCTTCGCCCCGGAGATTTCCATTTTGATTGGCTTTATCTTCGCCTTCTTCCCCTTGGCCTTTTCGATGGCCGCCATGATCTTTTCGTTACCTGGCACGCGTACTCTCCAAACATGTTGTTCCGGCGCGGGCCCGGTAGTCGGGCGCCCGTGGAATCACGCTAGGGAGCGGATGGTCCGAAATGTCGGCGAGATCGTGTCTCCGCCGGGGCGGATCAGAAGTCGAGCACGAAGGAGCGGCGCACGCCGATCGTCAGGCTGCCCAGCTCGGCGCTGCCTTGATCGACAATCGGGCTGTCGGCGGCATCGTCCTGCAGCTGATCCCAGCGTGCGCGGCCCTCGAGCCACCATTGCTCGCCCAGCTTGTAGGTCGCGATGACCTCGATACCGGCGCTGACGAGGCCGCCATCGGGGTCAAACGCCTCGAACTCGCTGTTGGAAGCTTCATCGGAGCTGACGCCGAAATACGTGTCGGTGTAGCTGTCCGAGCCGAAGAGCAGGCGTGGGCCAACACGCACCGACAACCCGTCCGTGGGCCGCGCGACGTAATAGGCACCGACCTCGCCCACCCAGCTCTCGTGTCCGATGGCGCCGTAGCGCAGGGCGGCGAAAGCCTCGACATTGGGCCAGACATATCCGATCTGCGCGCCCAGCTCGACGGCAAGGTCGATATCGTCGAGCCCTTCGAGCTCGTCAAAGTCGCTCGACGAGCGCTCGGTGACAAAGCGGAACGAGCCGCCGACACCGAAGCCAAGAGGGCGGCGATTCGGGTCTTCCGCGTTTGTCAGGGCCTGATCGCCCACATCGACCTGGCCGAAGTTGAGCGACAGCAGGTTCGGCGAGAACCGCGGCACGATGATGTTTTCTTCGGAGCCGAAATACCCTGGCCGGGATTCTGCCCCGATCAGGGCGGTGAAAACGAGCCGCCGATCCTTCTCGCTCTGGCTGGACAGAGTGGGCACGGGCGCCTCGCCCTCAGCCACACCGCTGTCGAGCGCCGGAGCTTGCGGGGCGATCGCGCCAAAGGTCAGCGCGGGCGCGTCCTCGGCCGATTGCGCAACCGCAGGCGAAGCTGCGGTCAACCCCAGAGCGAGCGCCGTGGCGGCGAATAGGTGCATGCGCCGAAGAGGCATGGCGGCAGAATGAGACATTTCAGGCGAACCCGGGCGGTGAGTGGCAGCAGCAGAACTCTGACATAAGGAAGCGCGTGCACGACAGAAAACAAGATGTGATCTCGCCGTGTGCCGCCCGCATCCGCTTTTGCGCGAGGCGCGTTGCATCGCTGCACCGATTCCACCGGAGCCGGGCGGCTCTATGCCGCAATTTGTAAGTAGTTTCGTCACATTACGTGACGACAGCGGGAACGTCGTGCGCTGCGACCGCTCCGGCGCGGCGAATCGAGTCGGCGCCGGCGCTTGGCAGCTTCGCGCAGGGGCGGTACACCGCTGACATGTTCCAGGACGTGCTAACCGCTCTCTTCGGCCGCTATGAGACGCCCCTCGCCGAGCTCGATGCGCGTCACGCGCTCGCGGGTGTTCTGGTGCGCCTCGCGAAGGCCGACGCGCATTATCACGTCGCCGAAATCGGCCAGATCGACCGCATCCTGCAAGCCACCTACGATCTCGACCCCGTGGCCGCCGCAAAGCTGCGCGCGGAAGCCGAAAAGCTCGAGGCGGCCGCCCCGCAGGACGGGCGTTTTGCCGAGGCCGTCCGCGAGCGCACCGACAGCGCCGAGCGGCGCGCAGTTCTTGCGGCGATGTGGCGGGTTCTGCTCGCCGACGGTCAGGAGCCGGGCGCGCAGCACGCCTATCTCGCGCTGACGGCGGAGCGGTTTGGCCTGTCGGACAGCGACAGGGCCGCCGCCGAAGCCGAAGCCCGCCGACGGCTCTCAGGCGGCGGCTGAGACCAAGTCGCTAGCGGGCATGACAACGGATCGTAGGGGGCGCTGCCCCGTTGCCGAAGTGGGCCTGTTGCCGGGTTGTTGCGGGGCGGTTGAGCCGAGGCGGATCTTCGGCCTGGCAAGGGATCGTACGAAGCGCTGCACTTTTGCCGCTGTGGGCCTGTTGCCGGGTTATTCCGGCGGCGGACAGGCGGTTGCGCGATTCTCTGCCTGGCGAGCCGCGGCGCTGCGCTTCTCGCGCAATTGCGCGAGCGTGCGGCGCTCGGCGGCCGGGTCGATGGCGACCTCGACTTCGCGGTAGCGCGTTTCGACCGTGTTGCAGTAGCGCAGGCCGACATTCGCGCCCGTCCGGTAGATCCCGTTGCCGATGCAGAAATCGAGCCCAGTCGTTACCACGGGCTCCCGTTCGATGCGGTAGCCGCGTGCGAGGTTGGCTTCCGACTCGCCTATCAGCCGGTCAAGCGTCGCCAGCTCCGAGAACGCGGAGCGCAGGCAGGCCTGGCGCGGCGAGGCGCAGGCCGTGAGCACAACAAGGGTCAGGAGACATATCCAGCGCATACCCCCGCATCTACCGCATGTTGGTTAACACCGCATTGCGGCGCGACCGCGCGTCGCTGGTGGAGGGCGGGCCGCGGTGGTAGCGATAGTCCAGACCCTGAGCGACCGGCGCCCGGAACAAGGAGGACCCCATGACCGAACAATTCGACGACCGAAAGGCCCGCGCCTCCGGCTGGTTCCGTGCCCTGCGCGACCGCATCGTCGCGGCGTTCGAGGATCTGGAGGATACCCAGACAGCGGGACCCAACGCCGATGCCCCCGCCGGCCGGTTCGAGGTGAGCGAAACGCGCCGCGCCGGCGAGGACGGGGCCGATGCGGGCGGCGGGCTGATGAGCGTGATGCGCGGCGGCCGGGTCTTCGAGAAGGTCGGTGTCAATGTCTCGACGGTCTATGGCACGCTCGGTGAGCGCGCACAGAAAGCGATGGCCGCGCGCGGTGTGCCCGGCATGGCGGATGACCCTCGGTTCTGGGCGTCCGGCATCAGCCTCGTGGCGCATATGCAGAACCCCCACACGCCTGCGGTGCACATGAACACCCGGATGTTCTGGACGCCGGGCGCATGGTGGTTCGGCGGCGGCTCGGACCTGAACCCCTGCCTTGAGTACGAGGAAGACACGCAAAGCTTCCACGACGTGCTCAAAGTGGCGTGCAACGCGCACGCACCGGACTACTACGACCGCTTCAAAGCCTGGGCAGACGAGTATTTCTTCGTCCCCCACCGCCACCGTGCGCGGGGTGTCGGCGGCATCTTCTACGACGATCTCAACACCGGCGACTGGGACGCCGATTTCGCCTTCACGCAGGCCGTGGGAGAGGCGTTCCTGCCCGCCTATCTGCCCACCGTCGAGCGCAACCGGGACCGCGCATGGACGGACGAGGACCGCGAGGCGCAGCTCGTGCATCGCGGGCTCTATGCCGAGTACAACCTCGTCTATGACCGGGGCACGAAGTTCGGGCTGGAGACGGGGCATGACGCAAACGCCGTCCTGATGTCCCTGCCGCCCATAGCGAAGTGGACGTAGCCCGGGGCCTGTCGCGCCCGACTGAGGGGGCGTGCGTTGGCGCGCCCTTCGCCAAGGCGAAGGACGCAGACCTTGAGCGCTGAGGCCCCCGCGCGCGAGGCGCGTCCCGTCGGGCCGCCGGTGTCGCTCGAATTGCCACGCCCGCGCCCGGCTCGCGCGCCGATTGCGGGGCGGTACATGACGCTTCTGCCCGCGGACCCGGATACGCAGGCGGCGGGTCTTCACGCGGCCTATCTCGAAGACCATGACAATGTGGGCTGGACGTATCTGCCCTATGGCCCGTTCGCCGAGCCTGCCGCGTTCACCGACTGGATGTCATCGACCTGCCTTGAGGACGATCCGCTCTTTTTCACGGTCGAGGTTGCGGGGCAGCCCGTCGGGGTGGCGAGCTATCTGCGGATCACTCCGGGCGTGGCGAGTATCGAGATCGGGCATATCCACTTCTCCCCGTCCCTGCAGCGCACACCTGCTGCGACGGAGGCTTTGGCCCGCATGATGGGCGCGGCGTTCGATCTCGGCTATCGGCGGGTCGAATGGAAGTGTGACGCCCTCAACCAGCCAAGCCGACAGGCCGCGGTGCGGCTGGGCTTCGCCTATGAGGGCACGCACCGGCAGGCGACAATTGTGAAGGGGCGCAACCGGGATACGGCGTGGTTTTCCGTGCTCGACAGGGAGTGGCCCGCGGTGCAGGCCGGGTTCGAGCGCTGGCTCGCGCCGGAGAATTTCGACGCAGAGGGCCGACAGATCCGCCGACTGGAAGACTGTCGGTAGCGCGCCGGATGTGCTTGCGCGCCAGTGCGGTTTGCTGGCGACGCGGTTTGCTGGCGGCGGGATGGGCCATTGGGGGACGAACGCCGCCACGATGCACGCCGGGCGAGGCCCGGCCATCGGCCCGCTGCCAATGTTTCGCACGCGCAACAACGGGGCAGCGTTACTGACCCTTGGTTATATCTTTCTTAACCCTTGGTTGTCGATCTCAGGCGTCGACCGTCTCGCGCACGGTGTCGATCATCAGCTGCACGTTCTCGGGATCGGCGTCGGGCGTGATGCCGTGGCCGAGGTTGAAGATGTGCGGCCCCTTGGAAAACGCGCGGACAATGGCGCGGGTTTCGTCGACCAGCGCCTGCCCCCCCGTGACCATGTGGGACGAGGCGAGGTTGCCCTGCACGCAGCTGTCGGACTGGACATTCTGCGCCGCCCAATCCGGGCTCACGGAGTTGTCGAGCGCGACGCAATCGGCGCCGGTCGCCTTGGCGAAACCGATGTATTTCTCGCCCGCCTCGCGCGGGAAGGCGATGATCGGCAGGCCGGGGTGGCGCGACTTCAGTTCGGCAATGATGCGCTTGGTGGGCGCGAGGGCGTAGCGGTCGAACGCGTCGCCCTTGAGCGAGCCGGCCCAGCTGTCGAAGATCTTCACCGTCTCGGCGCCGGCCTCGACCTGGGCGGAGAGGTATTCGATCGTGGCCTCCGTCAGGCGCTCGATCAGCGCCTCGAAGAGCGCCGGGTTCTCGGCCATCAGCGCGTGCGCGGGCCCCTGATCGGGCGTGCCGCGCCCGGCGATCATGTAGGTCGCCACTGTCCACGGTGCACCGGCAAAGCCGATCAGCGTGGTTTCGGAGGGCAGCTCCCGGCGCAGGATGCGCACCGTTTCATAGATCGGGGCGAGGTGATCGTGCACGTCGCTTGCGGGCTTGAGCTTGTCGAAACCCGCCGTGTCGGTGATCGTCGAGAGGCGCGGGCCTTCGCCGGTGACGAACCACAGATCAGCGCCGAGCGCTTCGGGGATCAGCAGGATGTCGGCGAACAGGATCGCCGCGTCGAAGCCGTAGCGGCGGATCGGCTGGAGCGTCACCTCGGCGGCGAGCTCCGAGTTGTAGCACAGCGACAGAAAGTCGCCAGCTTCTGCGCGGGTTGCGCGGTATTCAGGCAGGTACCGGCCCGCCTGGCGCATCATCCAGATCGGGGGGACGGGCAGCGTTTCTCCGGCCAGGGCTCGGAGCAGGGTCTTGGTTTCGGCCATGGGATCCTCGCTTTGGGTCCGCCGCCCTCCGGGCGTCGGTTTCGTGTCAAGTGTCAACTTGACGTTACATTTCGTGTTGTCAACCCGTGTTGACACTTCTAGGTTCGCCCCATGTCTATCACGCTCCCCACGCCGACGTCCCCGCTCAAAATTGGCACACGTGGCTCGCCGCTCGCGCTGGCGCAAGCCTACGAGACGCGGCTGCGCCTGATGAAGGCCTTCGATCTGCCGAAAGAGGCCTTCGAGGTCGTCATCATCAAGACGACGGGTGACAAGATCCTCGACCGTCCGCTAAAGGAAATCGGCGGCAAGGGGCTCTTTACCCGCGAGATCGAGGACGATCTGACAGCGGGGCGCATCGATATCGCCGTGCACTCGATGAAGGACATGCCGACAGTGCAGCCCGATGGGCTGCTGCTTGACACGTTCCTGCCCCGCGAGGACGTGCGCGACGCGTTCGTGACGCTGGATGGCGGGCTCTTTTCGGAGCTGGAGCAGGGCGCGAAGGTTGGCACCTCGTCGTTGCGCCGCCGGGCGCAACTCTTGTGGCGCAGGCCGGAGCTGGAGGTGGTGGAGTTTCGCGGCAACGTGCAGACCCGGATGCGCAAGCTTTCGGAAGGCGTGGCGGAGGCGACGTTCCTCGCCTGTGCGGGGCTCAACCGGCTCTTCATGAAGGACGTGCAGCGCATGCCGCTGGAGACCGACGAGATGCTGCCTGCCGTCGCACAGGGCGCCATCGGGATCGAGCGGCGCGCGGATGACCACCGCGTGGCCGAGATGCTGTCGGCGATCCACCATGGCCCGACGGGCGTGCGGCTTGCGGCGGAGCGCGCCTATCTCGCGGCACTTGACGGATCGTGCGAAACGCCGATTGCGGGGCTGGCGGAGCTTGATGGCGGAAGCCTTCGGCTGCGGGGGGAGATCCTGCGGCCCGACGGCTCCGAGTGCCTCGAAGACGCCGAGGGTGGCCCAACGGAAGATGCCGCCGAGATTGGCCGTGCGCTTGGCGCGCGTCTCCTCGCGCGCGCGCCGGAGGGCTTCTTCGACTGGCGGGCCGCGTAGAAGCTGGACCTGCGTCCACCGGCGCGTATTTGATCTAACCCCCTCGTCTTAGGGCGTTATTCGCCCGAACCTTTCGTAGTTTGGACGTTTGTGCGGCGCTATCGGTGTTTCCCCTCGAGACGGGTGCGCCACCGGTCCGGCCTTGCTCAGCGATCCTTGCGCCGGTGGCTGAGACGCCAACGCCCGGCGCATTTTCAAGGTCCATCTGGGCGCAAAGCCCGGTGTGAGGATCGCCGCCATATGGCGGAAGCGGTTTTGCGCATCGGCGGGAGCCGAGGTAGATCTGCGCCATCGCCAGAGGGAGAATTACCGTGCGAGCCATCACTTACTCCGCGTTCGGACCGGCATCCGACGTGCTGTCGCTCGATGATCTGCCGACGCCTGAGCCGGGGGAAGGCGAGGTCCGCGTGCAGCTGAAGACCTCGGCGGTGAACCCTTCGGATGTGAAAGTGCGGGCGGGTGGTCGCCCGGGGGTCACGGCACCGCCTTTTGCGACGATCATCCCCCACAGCGATGGCGCCGGGGTGATCGACGCCGTGGGCGCTGGCGTGCCGCAGGAGCGGGTCGGCGAGCGGGTCTGGATCTGGAACGGGCAGTGGCGGCGGGCATTCGGCACTGCGGCGGAGTATATCGCCCTCCCTGCGGCGCAGGCCGTGCCGCTGCCGGGCGATGTCTCGTTCGAGGCGGGCGCGGTGCTGGGGATCCCGGGCCTTACCGCCGTGCATGGCGTTCTGGGTGGCGGGCCGGTCGCGGGCAGGATCGTCCTTGTCAGCGGCGGCGCGGGCACGGTGGGCCGACTGGCGGTGCAGGTGGCGGCGGCGTCCGGCGCGCAGGTGATCGCGACCGCGCGAGGCGCAGCGGGAGTGGAGGCCGCCTGGTCTGCGGGCGCAAGCCATGTCCTTGACTACAGCGCCCCCGACCTCGGCGCGCAGATCCTCGACGCGACCGGCGGGGCGCTTGTCGACCGGATCGTCGAGGTCGAGTTCGGGCAGAATGCGGAGACCAACGCCGAGGTCATCGCCGAGGGCGGCACCATCGCCGCTTACGGCTCGGCCCGCGACATGGCGCCGACGCTGCCGTTCTACCCGCTGATGTTCAAGGCGGTGACGATCGATCTGATGCTGATCTACCGGTTGTCCGCATCCGAGCGGCGCGCGGCCGAGGCCCACCTGACCGACCTTCTGGTGCGCGGGGCGCTGGACCTGCGAATCGGGCATGTCCTGCCGTTGGCCGAGTGCGCCCGGGCGCATGAGATCGTCGAGCGCGGGGGGCGGGAGGGGGCTGTCATCCTGTCGCTCTAGGACGGTGCTATCGCCGACACCGGGCGGCGGACAGGGAAAAGCGGGGGGCGCACACGCATGGATCAGGATGGAGCGACCCCGGCGGCGCAGGACGCCGGGCATGCCACCTTCAGGCTGCTCGTGGTGGCAACGCTCGACGGGTTCATCGCGCGAGGGCCGGGGCATTCTCCGGCGGATTGAGCGAGCCGGGAGGAGCAGGAGGTATTCTTCACCGAGGTCGAGGCCGCCGATTGGGCGGTGATGGGCCGTGGCACGCACGAGGCGGCCGACAAGCCGGAGCGGCGCCGGGTGATCCTGTCGCGACAGGGCGCGGACGGGGTCTGGCGCCGCCCGACCCAGCTCTGGATCGACCCGACGGGTCTGCGGCCGGTGGATCTCGAGGCGCGGGTGCGCGGGGTGCGCCCGATGGTCCGGGCGCTCATTCTGGGCGGGACGGGTGTGCACGACTGGTTTCACGCGCAGCGCCGGATCGATGAAGTGTTGCTGACGATCGAGCCTCAGCGCTTCGGGACGGGCCTGCCGATCTTTTCGGGGCAAGGCGCGGCCGATCCCGTCGAGGTGCTCACGTCGCGGGGCTACTCCCCGCGTTCGGACCGCCGGTTGAATGCGGCGGGCACCCGCCTCGTTTCGCTGCGCCCGTGAGCGGCGCGGCGGTGCTGTGCGCATTGCGCCGTGCCGGAGGGCTCAGTCGGTTGCCAGGTCGAGCCAGATCGGGCGGTGGTCCGACGCGATGCGCGATAACGGATCGTCCGCCACCCCTGCGCGGATCAGCTTGAGCCCCGGGCCGAGGGCCGCGCGATCGAGCGATCCGACGGGTCGGCTGGCCGGAAAGGTGCGGCCGGGAGTGACGATCTCGAAGGGCGGGCAAAGCGGGCCCAGCCCCTTGTTCATCGACCACTCGTTGAAGTCGCCCAGAATGGCTGTCGTCTGCGCATGGTCGCGCATCGCGTAGGCATGGAGCGCACGGGCCTGCCGGCGTCGCCAGAGCCGAATGAGGGCGAGATGCGCACCGAGGACGGTTAGCCCGTCTTCGGGCCCCTTCGCATCCGGTGGCGCGACCCGCACCTTCACGGCCCCGCGCGGCTCGAGCCCTGGAAGCGGCAGGCGGTCCGTCTCGCGGATCTGCCATCCGCGCCGCACAAGCACCGCGTTGCCATGCCAGCCGAGGCTGACATCGGTGTCGGCGAGATCGGCGGGGATATGGTCTGTCTGCTGCGTGATCAGAAAGCGGGGCAGGGCGGAGGGCCGCCGCCCGAGGCGCTTGTCGGCTTCCTGCAGAACGACGACGTCGGCGTCGAGCGCATTGATGACCGCAAGGATGCGCGCGGGGTCGCGGCGCAGGTCGAGCCCGACAGCCTTCTGGATGTTGTAGCTGGCAAGCCGCAGGCGCATGGATCAGAGGATCGGCGCAAAGAGCCGGGCGACGCGGGCCCCGACGCGAACGCGGCGCGGCTGTTCGGCCAGCATGCGTGTCATCCGGAACGCGCGCGCGAAATCGGCGTCCAGCATGGTCGCGACGCGGGCCGCGAAGACCGGATCGAAGAGCATGGCCATCGCCTCGAAGTTGAGCCGGAAGGAGCGATTGTCCATGTTGGTCGTTCCGACCCCGGCGAAGGCTTCATCCACGAGAATGACCTTCTGGTGCATGAACCCTTCGGTGTAGCGCCAGACCTCGACGCCGGCCTCGCGCACCTCTACCCCGCGCAGGGCGGCGTGCTTGAGGGCCGTCAGCGTGTCGATATCGGGCACGAAATAGGGGCTTGCGATCCAGACCCGCTGCCGCGCCGCCGTGATCGCGGCGAAAAACAGCATCGAACCGGTGTCGAACTCGTCGGCCGGGCCGGTCGCGACGATGAGGCCGGCCATGTCGTCTGGCTGCAGGCCGGGGCGCCAGTGCAGATCGTCGGCGATCAGTTGCTGCGTGGCGACGTGCCAATCCTCCACGAAGATGAGCTGGAGCTGGGCGACCATCGGGCCGCGCAGGGCCACGTGGGTGTCCCGCCATGCCCCGAAGGCCGGATCGAGGCCGAGATACTCGTCTCCGACGTTGAGCCCGCCGGTGAAGCCGCGCATCCCGTCGACGATTACCGTCTTGCGGTGGTTGCGGAAATTTATCCGAAGGCGCGGTGTCTTGCCGTCGGCCAGACGGGGGTCGATGACCTGCGCCCCGGCCTTGATGAGCGCCGCGCGGAAATCGTCCTTGAGCGCGTGCGAGCCTATCCGGTCGTAGCTGACATAGACGGCGACGCCGCGGGCGCGGGCCGCGATGAGCCTGTCTTGCAGTTCGGTGCCGAGATCGTCGGACCGCACGATATAGAATTGCACGAGGATGTAGCGCTCCGCCGCGTCGATCGCGGCAAACATCTCGTCGAAGGCCGCGCGCCCGTCGATCAGCAGGTCGGCCGCGTTGCCGCGCAGGACGGGAAGCTGCGCGGCGGCCTCGAACGGGCCGAAGATCTCCTGCGATATGGCGTCCGGTCGGCGGTCGGCGGAGTAATCCCGCACCGCGTCGACCACCTGCGCGCTGTCCCTGCGGGCGACCTCGACACCCCGGAGCCGGTGATGCCCGAGGATGAGGTAGGCGGGGACGGCGAGGATGGGCAGGGAGACGAGGAACACCGCCCAGCCGACAGCTCCCTGAGGCGTGCGCGCGCCCTGGATGGCGCGCCATGCGCAGTAGAGGGCGAAGGCCACGAGCAGCAGGTAGGCAAGGGCCCAAAGGCTTGTGGTCATGCCATGTGATCCGGTTGGGGTGGGGCGCGTGCGGAGGCCCGAGGGTATGCTCGCCGCATAGTCGCAACCAGCGCGGTCGCTTGTCCACCTCGGTGTGCCGCAACGCGTGGGGCATGTGGGGTCCCGGGCACGCCCCGTGGCTGGGCGGAGGCGGGGGCGGGTGCAGGTGGAGGGTGAGTGTGGAGGGCGAGTGCGAAGGCGCAGGGCGTAGGCGTGGGCGGAGGAAGTGAGCGCAAGTTGGGGGGAGAGGGAGAGGGAGAGGGAGAGGGAGAGGGAGAGGGAGAGGGAGAGGGAGAGGGAGAGGGAGAGGGAGAGGAGCCTGGGCTCTTGGAAGACGAAACCGGCGTGGAGGGCCTGGGAGCGGCGCCTGTCCTGGCCTGCCGTGCGGGCTTGCAGCGGCTGACGGGCGCGCTGACGGTGGGGCGTTCGGTGGGGGGATCGATCTGGTGTGCTGCACGGGGCCGGTCAGCTGCGAGGGGCAAGGGCGGCGGAATGGCTGGCTCGGCGGGGGCGGCGGCGCGGGGTGCGATCCGGGGGCGCGGGCTGTGCCGTTGGCAGAGGTATTTGGGCCAAGATGAAGGGGGCGGCCTCGCGAGAGTTGGGGGGCGGTGTACCCTCCGGCCCGATTGGGCCTTACTGCAGGACGCGTTGGGCGATCCGCTTGCCGTCTTCCACCGCCGCCGATGGGTAGAGGACGACGCTTGTGTCGTCCGTGAGGCCCGAGAGCACCTCTGCGGAAATGCCGTTGGACTGACCGATCTCGACGGCGCGCAGCTCGGCCACCCCTTCGGATTCCACGAAGACGGCCCATTCCTCGCGCGCGCGAAAGAGCGCGCTGGCCGGGACCCGCAGCGCATCGGTGCTTTCCCAGACGACGATGCGGGCCTCTACACGGTAGCCGTGCCCGAGCCCGCAATGCGCCTTGGGCGGACAGCTCATCGCGACGGTGACCGGCACGCGCTGCTCCTCGACGCCCAGTGCCGAGACCTTGGTAACGGCGAAGGGATCGACGCGCTCGACCGTGCCGTCGAGCGCGTCGGGGCCGCCCCAATCCTCGATGATCACCCGGTCCCCGGCGCTTACCTGCACGGCGTCGGAGGAGAGCAGGTCGACGACCACTTCGAGGTCGTCCTCGATATCGCCGATCTCCATGATCGGGGCGCCGGCGGGCAGTGTCGTCTCGCTCTCCTGAATGACCCTCAGGATGCGCCCATCGGCGGGGGCGTGCACGGGGATATCATCGGTCGCACCGGAGCCGAGCGCGGCGGAGAGCCCCTGATCGTCGAAGCCGATCAGCTCGGCCCGGGCATTGGCGAGCATTGCTTGCCGCATCGCGATGGCGGCTTCCGAGGTTTCGACCGAGGCGGCGGCGACGCGCGCCTCCTGACGCGCGCGGTCGAGCGCTGCGGGGGAGGCGACCTGCCGCTCGGCCAGGCTCTCGACGCGGGAAAGGTCGGCGATCGCGAGATCGGCACGCGCGACCGCGGCGTTGCGATCCGCCCGTGCGACGCGCAAGGCGGCGTTGGCGGCGTCGACGGCGGCGACCGCCTGTTCACGGGTGCGCACATCGAGCGCGGCGGGGTTGATCGGGCGCATGTGGGCAACGACCGTCTCGCCGCGCACGACCGCATCGCCCGGCGTGACGCTGACGCGTTGCAGCAGCCCGGCCACGGGGGTCGAGACGATGTAGGGCTCGGTCACGCGGGTCCGGCCCTCTTCGTCGATGGTCACCATGAGCGGGCCGCGGGTGACTGTCCCGAGATCGACAAGGACGGGCTGCGGCCAGAACGCGGCCACAAGGGCGGCGCCTGCGAGGGCCGCGGCCCCGAGGGTCAGGATCGTGCGCGTTTTGCGTTGTGTGCGGGCCATGGCTCACTCCCGTGTCTTGAGGACGCCGATCAGGTCAATGCGGTCAAGCTCGCGCTTGACCATCGCGCCCGAGATGACGGCGGCGCCGATCACGACGAGGGCCGCCATTCCGACGCTCGTGCGGTCGATCCCGCCGGGGATCTGGTAGAGCTCCGTCGAGAAGCCTTCGGCGATCACATGGGAAAGGCCATAGCCGAGGGCCACCCCGACCGGCAAGGCGGCGAGGGTGACAACGGCAAGCTCACCGAGAAGAACAAAGGCGGCTTCCCCCTTGGAGAAGCCGATGACCCGGAGCGCGGCGAGATCGCGGGCACGCTCGGCAAAGGCGATACGCGCGGCGTTGTAGACGATACCGAAGGTGATGATGAAGGCGATGGCGCCGTTGATGTAGCGCGTTGCCCCTGCGCCCGAATCCATCAGGCGCTCGATGGCGGCGCGGGCGTCCGACTTGCGGGAAACGCCGGCAACGGTCGGCAGGTCCTTGAGGTGGGCGAGGATCGCGGCGCTCCGGGCGGTGTCGATGGTCAGGTAAGCCCCCGAGATCCGCCCCGGCTCGCCGAGCGCGCGCCCGAGCGTCTCGAGCCGGACATAGGCGGGCGCGCCGACGAGCGTGTCCGAGATCGCCGCCACGGGCAGCTCGAGGACGGGCTGACGGCCCTCCTTGACCTCAACCACCAGGTGGTCGCCAGCGGCGATCCCGAGCACCCGGGCCAGCGTGCTTGACAGGACCACGCCGTGTTCGGGCAGCGGGATCGGGTCGGTCTGCGCGTCGAGGGCGCGGTAGAGCACGGGCGTGGGCGGCAAGCCGGTGAGGGCGCCGTTGTGGGTGGTGCGGCCGTGGCGCAGCACGGCCGGCACGTGCCGGACGGGTTCGGCCCGTGCGACCCCGTCGATCCGGCGCAGCTCGAAGAGCGTCTTGTCCGAGACGGGGTGGGTGAAGGTGACCGTGATGTCGCTGCGGTCGATCACCGAGAATGTCAGATCGACCGTCCGGGCGAAGCCGGCATTGATCGCGAGCATACCGACCGTGAGCGCCATGCCGCACGCGATCCCCACCATGGCGCCGAGCATGCGGATCGGCTGCCGCGTAAGGCGGCGCAGCACCATCCGGCTGGGCTGGTCAAGGAGCCGCCCGAGCCGTTTGCCGATACGGCTCGTGCGGCTGTAATCCGGCGGGGCGGGGGGGCGCATGGCCTCTGCCGGGGTCAGTGCGAAGACGCGGCGCACGACGAGCAGCCCCCCGGCGGAGGCCGCCCCGATGCTGACGATCAGGCCCGTGGCGAAGGCGGCGGGATCGAGCCGGAAGACGAGAAAGGGAAACTTGAAGTACTGGGCGTAGACGTCGACCATGGCGCGGCCCGCGGCGATCCCGCCGAGGCATCCGGCAAGCGCCCCTCCGGCGGCGATGGCGAGGATGAGCTTGAAATAATGCGCGCCAACCTCGGTGTTGGTGTAGCCGAACGCCTTCAGCAAGCCGATCTCTTCCCGCTCGGACTGGACCATGCGCCCGACGACGATGTTGAGAAGGAACGCCGCGACCGCGAGAAAGATCGGTGGCACGACGCGCACTGTCGCTTCGAGCCCGGTGATTTCCTCGCTGATGAACCGGTTCGAGAACTGGTCGGCGCGGGCAAAAGCGCCGGTGCTGCCATGGGCGGCGAGCGCGCGGTCGGTGGCATCGAGGACGGCATCGACGTTGGCCGAGCGCGAGAGCGCCAGCAGCGCTTCGTTGAAGGCGCCGTCCATGTCGTAGGCGGCGGCGAGGGCGGCGCGGCTCATCCAGATGACGCCGAAGCGGCTGTCGTCGGGATAAAGCTCGCCCGGCGGGGTCGTATAGAGGAACTCCGGGCTCTGGGCGAGGCCGACGATCTGGAAGCTGCGGCGGGTGCCGTTCATCGTGGCGGTGATGGCATCTCCGGCGTGCAGGGCATTGGCGGCGGCGAAGCTCTCCAGCAGCAGGATCTCGTCGGCCTGACCGGGCTCGGGCAATCGGCCATGCGTCAGGTAGACATCGTTCAGGGCGGGCCGGCCACGGTCGGGCAGCGAGACCGCGCGCGCCTGGGCTGGCACGCTCTGGCCCACAAGATCGACAAGCGCGCTGCCGGTCACCCGGGTCTGGACAGCCGTGACGCCGGGGATCGCCGCAAGGCGGGCGGCCATCCGCTCCGGCGCGCGGCTCACCGGGGCGAAGACGTCGGCCAGGCGGTAGCGCTCGTAATAGGCCTGCCGGGTTTCGTTCAGCGAGGCGGTCAGGCCGGTCATCATCACCAGCAACAGAACGCCGGTGCCGATCACCGCGCCGATGGCGATGGCCTGGCCTTTCATGCGCCCGAGATCGCGCAGGAGCTTGCGGTCGAGCGGGCTCACCACTCGATCTCCGCCGGGGTGAGCTTTTCGGCGTTGACGACGATGTCGCGAATGTCGCCGTCCGCGAATTGCACGACCCGGTCGGCCATGGCCGCGGTGCTGGCGGCGTGCGTGACCATCAGGATCGTGGTGCCCAGCTCGGCATTGACGGAGCGCAGGACATCGAGGACGACGCGGCCCGTCGTGCTGTCGAGCGCGCCGGTCGGCTCGTCGCAGAGCAGCACGTCCGGGCGTTTGGCGATGGCGCGGGCGATGGCCACGCGCTGCTGCTCGCCGCCGGAAAGCTGGGCCGGAAAGTGATCCTCCCGGGAGCCGAGGCCGACGAGCGCGAGCGCCTCGGACGCGGGCATCGGATCCTCCGCGATTTCGGTGACGAGTTCGACATTCTCGAGCGCGGTCAGGCTCGGCATGAGGTTGTAGAACTGGAAGACGAAGCCGATATGCGCGCGCCGGTAGCGTGTCAGCGCGGCCTCGGTGAGATCGGACAGGCAGATGTCGCGGAAGTGCACTGTCCCGCCACTGACCTGATCGAGCCCGCCGAGGATGTTGAGCAGGGTCGATTTGCCGGAGCCGGACGGGCCGAGCAACACGACAAGCTCTCCGGCCGGGATCTCCAGATCGACGCCGCGCAGCGCGTGCACGGCGGTGTGCCCCTCGCCGTAGACCTTCGTTACCGCCTCTGCGCGGTAGGCCGGGAGGGCGGTGAGGGCTGAATTTGGCGCAGAGTTCTGGGCAGATTTCGGGGCAGAGGACGGGGCGGCGGGGGGCGAATCCTTTCGGGTCATGGGATCAGAGACCTTCCGTGTGCTGCAACAGGCCTGAGCTCTGATCTCCATCATACCCTGTGTTGACCGAGTCAGGGCGGGACGGGGTGCCGCAGTTGCCCGCATCGATGCGCCGGCAGGAGAACGTCTGGGCGTCTGGGCGTCTGGGTTTTGCCGCATTGGGGGTGCCGGGGGCGTTGGGGCGCCGGGGCGTCGGTACGTTGGGGCGCCGTGATATTGGGGCGTCGGGATGCCGGGGCGTCGGGACGTTGGGCGCGGTGTCAGGAGGTCGGGGCGTCGGGAAGATGGCGTGTTGGGATGTTGGAGTGTTGGGACGTTGGGGCGCCGGACACTGGGGTGTCGGGATGCCGGGGACTTGGGGGCGGTGTCTGGACTTTGCGTTGTGGCGGTGTCTGGACGTCGCGTCGCGGCGGTGTCTGTCGTTGGCTTGTGGCTTGTGGCTTGTGGCTTGTGGCTTGTGGCGGTGGCCGGTGCGGGCTGCGGCGGAGACGTCCCCGGGCGGTCAGAGGGGGGCTGGAGCGCGCGAGCGCTGCGCTTCTACGCGGGCAGGTGCCGCGTGCCACGGGGGTGTGGCAGCCCGCCCTGAGGGTACGCCTTGATGCCAGAGTCTGGAGGAACCGCGCGGTGGGCGCCCACGTTTCTCGCGTTCCAATGCACGCTGGTCATGCGGTACCGTTCCCTCAGGCTGGCTGGGGATTGCCGCCGGGGGGAGAAGTGAGATGGACGACAGGGTAACGAGCGATACCGGTTTGACGGAGGCCCAGACGCGCGCGCTGGACGTCGCGGCGGACGCGGCGCGGCAGTACCGGGCACGCCTGCCCGAGGCGCCCGCGCGCCCGCGGCTTGCGCTCGACGAGGCGGCGGGGCGCTTTCTCGGTCCGCTGCCGGATGCGGGCATGGCCGAAGACGCGGTCATCGCGGAGATCCTGCGCAAGAGCGATGGCGGCCTGCACAAGATGGCAGGCCCGACCTTCTTTGGCTACGTGCTCGGTGGCTCGCACCCGGTGGGCGTGGCCGCCGACTACCTCGTGGCGGCATGGGGTCAGAACGCCGGCTCGGCCTCCGAGACGCCGGCCATGACCGGTATGGAGCGCGCTGTCTGCGACTGGGTAATCGACCTGCTCTCGCTGCCCCCGGCTAGCGGCGCGGGTCTCGTGACGGGGGGCACGGTGGCCAACATGGTCGGCGTGCTGGCGGCGCGCAATGCGCTCCTTGCGCAGCAGGGATGGGATGTCGAGGCGCGAGGGCTCTTTGGCGCACCGGACATACCGGTGCTGATCGGCCAGGAGGCGCATTCGGCGCCTGCCGCGGCGCTGCGCTACGCCGGGCTGGGCGCCGAGAGGGTCACGCGGGTCGCGACCGACAGCGAGGGGCGGATCGAGCCCGGCGCATTCCGGGAGGCTCTGGACGGGTGCACGGCGCCGCCGCTCGTGATCCTGCAGGCCGGGCAGATCAACACTGGCGCGTTCGATCCCTTCGAAGAGCTTGTCCCGGCGGTGAAGGACAGGGGCGGGTGGGTGCATGTCGATGGCGCCTTCGGCCTGTGGCTCGCCGCCGCGCCAGAGCTTGCGGGCCGGTTGGCCGGTGTGGAGCGCGCGGACAGCTGGGCCGTCGACCTGCACAAGTGGCTCAACGCGCCGTTCGACGCGGGCATGGTGATCGTGCGCGACCGGGCGCCGCTGGTGGCGTCGATGTCGGCCCGTGGCGCCTACCTGCCGGACGCTACCGCACATTGGGAGCCATCGGACTCGACGCCGGAGCTGTCACGGCGCGCGCGCGGGGTTCCGAGCTACGCGATCCTGAAGCATCTGGGCCGTTCGGGTGTGCGCGAGCTGGTGGTGCGGCACTGCCGGCTGGCGGAGCGGATCGCCGACGCCCTGTCCGCCGAGGCGGGGATCACGGTGCTCAACACCATCCACAGCAATCAGGTGGCGATCACCTGCGGTGAGGGTGCGGACGGCGATGCGCTGACCCAGCGGGTGCTGGCGCGCGTACAGGAGCGCGCGCACGTCTATCCGAGCCACGGCGTCTGGGCCGGGCGCGCGATCATCCGGGCCTCCGTCATCGGCTATGCGATGCAGGAGGCGGACGCCGACCTCCTCGTGAACGAGATCACCTCGGCGCATCGCTGGTGCCTTGCGCATCCGGCCTGACCTTCTGGACCACGCGGCTTGATCCCGGAGCAAACGGGTGCGTCTTCTCTTGCGTCTTGCGTCTTGCGTCTTGCGTCTTGCGTCTTGCGTCCTGCGGCGGGCGTCCAGCGGCGGGCGCACGGTAGGACTGCCTCATGATTCTGCGCGCGGGGGCGGCTATCGTGACAGCGGTGCAAATGGACAAGACAGGGCGCATCGCGTACCAGAGGCTGACGTGGCGGCAATGGGCCGGAGCGCATATCGGACGACCGCCGCGCCCGAGGAGGAGGAAACCATGTGCCAAGTCTTCGCCGGGCAGGACCCGGACCACTACGCCTGCACGACGCGACGGCTTCGGCTGAACGGTCAGAGCACAAGCATCCGGCTGGAGAACGCGTTCTGGGCGACGCTGGACCGGATCGCCGAAGGCGAGGGGATCTCGACGCCCTGCTTTATCTCCAAGCTGCACGGCGAAGTGCTGGAGCTGCGCGGAGAGCCGGAGAACTTCACCTCGCTGCTGCGCTGCGCCTGCCTGAAGTTCATGGAGGTTGCGCATACGCCTGACACGGTCGTCTGCGCCGCTGAATAGGCTCGACGGGTTCAAAGGATTTCCGGGGCCGGGTCGCGCGCGACTTTCGCCGTGCAAGGACGATCCTCTGGCACGGACAGCCAGCCGATACGCCCGCTTCGGGTGCCAGGCACGGTTCGAAAGCGGAGGCCGATGCGGCTCGTTCGCGATTGGGGGCTGGCCGATCCTCCCACCTCGGACGGAGAGGGGCGCGGCAAGGTTCGTAAGCGGCGTCCCCCGCACGATGCGTATCCCTTGTTTCGGGCGCTTGCACGATCCTCGCGCGAAGGGCGGTCTTTCCTGTTCCGAGGAGCAGGCGGAGACCCTTCTTCGAGGCCGCGCCATCGCGATGTGTGAGCGGCCGCGCCTGCTTGCCCGGGCGCGGATCTCCTGCGGCGGGTAGTAAGCGGATACTACCACCCCGGGATGATCCCCCGCGACGCTGGTCCGACCTGACCACCATCGCGGGAGACGTTCTTGGCCAAGCAGATTCATTCCATGATCCGGGTGCTCGATGAAGCGCGCTCGATCGCCTTCTACGAGAAGGCGTTCGGGCTCAGCGTTGCCGACCGGCTCGACTTTCCCGAGTTCACCCTCGTCTACCTGAGCAATCCGGAGACGGAGTTCGAGCTGGAGCTCACCATCAACAAGAATCAAACCGAACCCTACGATCTGGGCGATGGCTACGGGCATCTGGCGGTGTCCGTCTCCGACCTGGAGGCAGAGCACGCCCGGTTCGAGGCCGAGGGCCTGGGCCCGCGCAAGCTCGTCGAATTCGCGCCCGCCGGAGAGCGGATCGCGAAGTTCTTCTTCGTTGCCGACCCGGATGGCTACCAGATCGAGGTTCTGGAGCGCGGCGGACGATTCAAATGACACAAGATATGGGAGGAGACATCATGCCAGCAACGGAAAGCCCACGCGGGCTGACCCGGCGCCAGCTGTTGTCGCGGGCGACCGCGGCGGGGGCGAGTTTCATCGTGGGAAGCGGATTTCTGGCGGCCCCGAACGCGGCCTGGGCGATGGAGGTGCAGCACCTCGAACCCGGGACCATGGCGACGCTGATCCAGATGGCGCGGGACATCTACCCGCATGACCACGTGGGCGACGCGCTCTATGCCGCAGCGGTCAAGGGCTACGACAGCGCCGAGGCAGCCGAAGCCATCGAGGCGGGCATCGCCGATCTGAACGCGGCGGCGCGCAATGCCGGGCACGCGAGTTACCTCGCGGTAGGCTGGGAGCGGGATCGCGTGGACTTGCTGCGCGGCATGGAAAAGAGCCCCTTCTTCCAGCAGATCCGCGGCGGGCTGATCACCGGCCTCTACAACCAGAAAGAGGTCTGGCCTCTCTTTGGCTACGAGGGCGAGAGCTTTTCCAAGGGCGGCTATCTGAATGCCGGTTTCGACGACATCAGCTGGGTCTGAGGAGGACGAACGATGACAGCACAATTCGACCTCGACGACGACAGCGTAGTGGTGGTGATCGGCACGGGTGCCGGTGGCGGCACCCTGTCGAACGAACTTGCCCAGAAGGGCGTGAAGGTGGTCGCGCTGGAGGCCGGCGCCTGGCACGAGCCGCAGGATTTCCTGCACGACGAATGGGCGAGCTTTGGCCAACTCGCGTGGCTCGACGCGCGCACGACGAGCGGCGACTGGCGCGTGAGCCGCGATTTTGCCGGTCTGCCGGCGTGGATCGTGAAGGCAGTGGGCGGCTCGACCGTGCACTGGGCGGGCGCGAGCCTGCGCTTTCAGGAGCACGAGTGGAAAGCGGCGACGACCTACGGCAACGTCCCCGGCGCCAGCCTGATGGACTGGCCGATCGACGCCGCCGAGATGGATCCGTGGTACACTTTGGCCGAGGACAAGCTGCACGTGACGCGGACGGGCGAACGGCCCGGGCTGCCGGGCAACAACAACTTCAAGGTGCTCGAGGCCGGGGCCAAGGCGCTGGGCTATGAAGACGTCCATACCGGGCGCATGGCCATCGTCAGCCAGGAGGGCGAGGGCCGCTCGCCATGCCAGCAGATGGGCTTTTGCTTCCAGGGCTGCAAGGTGGCGGCGAAGTGGTCGCCGAGTTACACCGAGGTCCCCGCGGCAGTCGAAACCGGCAATTTCGAGCTGCGGACGCAGGCTCATGTGCTGAAGATCGAGCATGACGATCAGGGGCGCGTTTCGGGTGTGCTCTACGCGGATGCGGACGGCAACCAGCACCTGCAGAAGGCGCGTGTGGTGGCCGTGGCCGGGAACTCCATCGAGAGCCCGCGGCTCCTGCTCAATTCCGCGTCGTCGATGTTTCCGGACGGGTTGGCCAACAGCTCCGGCCAGGTCGGGCGCAACTACATGCGGCACATGACCGGCTCCGTTTACGCGGTGTTCGATCAGCCGGTGCGGATGTGGCGCGGCACGACAATGGCCGGGATCATCACCGACGAAAGCCGGCACGATCCGTCGCGCGGTTTCGTCGGCGGCTACGAGATGGAGACGCTGAGCCTTGGCCTGCCCTTCATGGCTGCGTTCCTCGATCCGGGCGCCTGGGGGCGGGAGTTCACAACCGCGCTCGACATGTACGAGAACATGGCGGGCATGTGGCTGGTGGGCGAGGACATGCCGCAGGAGACCAACCGCGTCAGCCTCAACCACGATGTCGAGGACCAGTACGGGCTGCCTGCTCCGAACGTCCACTTCGATGACCACCCCAACGACATCGCCATGCGCACCCATGCCTACCAGCAGGGGCAGGCCGTCTACGAGGCGGTGGGCGCGACGCGGACCTTCCCGACACCGCCCTATCCGTCGACGCACAACCTCGGCACCAACCGGATGTCTGAAAATCCGCGCGACGGCGTGGTCAATCGCTGGGGGCAGGCGCATGACGTGCCGAACCTCTTCGTGTCGGATGGCAGCCAGTTCACCACAGGCGCGGCGGAGAACCCGACGCTGACCATCGTGGCACTGGCGATCCGGCAGGCGGATCACATCGCGCGCGAGATGTCGGCGGGCAACCTCTGATCGGCACGCCCCCACCCCCGTGCATCTGCGGGGGTGGGGGAACTGGCGCGGCAGGGTGGGGTGGAGCCTCGTATCTGACGTGTGTCTGCCTGGGGTGCTCCGGCTTTGGCCTGGCACGATCGGGCGCGACGGGTGGCGATGTGCGCATGTCTGTCGGCTGCCGGCCGGGCGCGCCGTCTAGGGCGTGGCCGGGGTCCGGCGGGCGATGAGGGGATAGATGACGCTGACGGCGGCGAATGAGTAGATCGCCGCGGCGATGATCTGGAGCACGCGGTCGAGCACTTCCGGCGGGCCCGGGGGTGTCAGCGGCGAAAGGCTCAGCCCAAAGAGCACGACGAACGCCACGAACCCCGGCAGCAGAATCGGCGCCCAGCGTTCGGCCTGCACGACCTTCCAGGCGAAATACGTTGAAACAGCCGCGGTGGTGGCGACAAGGACAAGCAGGTTGCCTTGGGTCATCATCACCAACACGCAGACCCCGGCCGCAAGCCCGCCAAGCCCGTTTCCGACAGCGTACCCGAACGCGTAGCGCCGCGATTCCGCGATCCCCGGCTGGCGCAGCATCGTTGCGGTCGTCAGCAGGACGGGCATGGCGGCGAGGCCGTCGGCGTTGAGGTAGAGGTGGATCGGCAACAGGATCACTGTCGCCATGATCGCCCTCTGCGCGCCGGGCATGAGCGGCGTCGTGGCGGGAGCCGGGCGCTCGTCGGCATCGTTCGCCTCTGGCGGCGTCGGGAAGACGGCATGGGCGAGGTAGACGAGGATCGCACCAAGGAAGACAGAGCTCAGCAGCTCGACGACGACGCCAAGGGCGAGATCGGTCGAGACGCCCGAAAGGCTGGTGACGACCACGCACATCGTCACGATCATGACGCCGATCGGAGCCCCTTTTGGCGTGAACGCGAGCCCGAAGCCCCAGAGATACAGCAGACCCACCCCCAGAGCGTATGTCCCCGGGACGTTGACGGCGAAGACCGACACGAAGTAGGCCAGCGCCGAGCTGGCGCCGGCAATCGCGAGCACCATCACGATCATCCCGATGGGGGGCGGGCGGGTCCCGCCGGCCAGAAGCTGGAGGGCGATGACGGGTGCCAGAAGCGGAAGTGTCGCCCCGCGCATGACCTCGAACGTCAGGCCGAGCGTGACGGCGAAGGCCAGCCGCAGCCCGCGGTTGCGCACCAGCAGCGCCATCGCGCGATTGGGATCCGGCACGCGGGGCATCCGTGTCACGAGATATAGGTCAGCCAGGCGATCAGCCGGATCCGGGCCCACGCGATCGTCCGCATGATGCGGCTTTCGTCGGAGTAGATGATGACCGACACGCGCGAACCGTAGCGGATCCCCTGTGGTGGCCGGTTCTCCGGGTCGAACTCCAGAAGTACCGGAAAACGCTGCGGATCGGTCAGCCAGCTCGATGGGGACGACGAGGTCGGCAAACCGGTGGTGGCATCCACGCGGTCCCCCGCGATGCCCCAGCCCTTGCTGCGCACGACCGCCGGATAGACCCGGCCGGGAAAGATATCGAGGACGAGCTCGGCGCGCTGGCCCGCTTCGACCACGTGCAGGCTGTTTTCGCGCAAGGAGGCGAGGACCCAGACGTCATCGGCGCTGATGAAGGTCATGGCCGGATGACCGGGATTGACGGTCTGGCCAACGGTGAGCTGGAGGTTCGTCACGACGCCCTGCGCGGGAGAGATCAACTGGGTGCGCGAGAGGTCGTAGCGCGCGTCATCGAGAGCGGCGAGGGCCTCTTGGATCTGAGGATTGTCCGCGCCCTGCGGGCCGAGCGCCTCCTTGGCCTCCTCAAGCTCGGCCTCGGCGGCCTCGACGGCGGCCTCGGACTGCTCCATGGCGGACACCGCGTCATCCCGGCGTGCCTCGGCGTAGATCCCGCGATCCACCAGCTCGATGATGCGCGCGCTCTGCGCCCGGACGTTGATCTCGTGGGCGCGGGCCTGTTCGAGGCGGGCTTGCGCGGAATCGATGGAGGCCGTCGATGCCCCGACCGATTGCCCGGCCTGATCAAGCCGCGCCTGCGCTTGTGCCACGGCAAGCTCGAAGGGGGTGCGGTCAAGCTCGAAGAGCGTATCCCCAGCCTCGACGATCTGGTTGTCGGAGACCGCCACGCTGAGGACGCGGCCGTTCACTTCGGGCGCGACGCGCAGAATGAACGCTTGCACGCGGGCATCGCCGGCGAAAGGCGTCGTGCGGTCTGCGACGATGAAATAGAGAAAGAGCACCACGGCGACCCCGATAGCCCACCAGGTGACGCGTCGCAGACCCGCGAGCCCGGTGGCGCGTGCCTCGGCCTGGGTTTCGGTGTCTGGCTGGGGCGCAGCCCCGGGGTGCGCCGGGTCGGGATGCGCGGGGCTGGCAGCTTCGGGCGCTGGCTGCGATGCGGTCCTTGCCGTGGCCGCGGCGTTGGCCTGTGACGGTCGGTCATTCGGCGGTGCGGTCTCTGACATGGCGTTCGGCCCTTTCGTTTCGCCTCGTGCCGCCCCGAATTGCGCCCGGAGCGGCCGGGGTCTGCTGTTCAGTCCGCGCCCTGGGCGTGCGCTTCTGTGGCGGCGTCGCCCGGCTTTGCCCGGTCGGCTTGCATCCAGAGCTTCGACAGCTCGAAGAAGACCGCCATAAGGACGGGGCCGAGGAAGATGCCGATCAGACCATAGGCCATCACTCCGCCAATGACGCCGAGGATGATCACCATGATCGGCGTGTCCAGCCCCTTGGAGATCATCACGGGGCGGAGGACGCTGTCCCCGAAGGTCAGCGGGATGGCGAGCACGGTGAATGCCAGCGCCGCACCGCCCGACATCGTGTTCCACGCATAGATGGCCAGCGGCAGCAAAACGAGGCCGGGGCCGAGCTGCACGACCGAGAGCACGAAACAGATGAAGGCCAGCGCCGCCGCGGACGGAATGCCAAAGGCGTAGAGACAAACCCAGACAGCAAGGGCCTGAAGCGCGGCCACGCCGATCACGCCCTTGGTGACATTGCGGATCGTTGTCCCGGCGAGCGTGACGTATTCGCCGCCGCGCGGGGCGAAGATCCGGTTTGCGAGGGTTTGCAGGCGCTGACCTGTCTGCGGCCCGGAGGGCAGCAATGCGCCCATGACGATCGCCGACAACGCGAGGCCGAGAAGGCCGAGTGCGACGTTGGCCACCGTACCGAAGAGGCCCACGGTGACGTTCTTGATCTCACCGCCATAGGTCTGCACGGCCAGAGAGAGATTGCGATCGAAGAGCGACCATACTTCGGCGATCTGCGTGCCGACCAGCGGGATGTCGCGCAACCCCTCCGGCGGAGGCGGGATGTCGATTTGCCCGGCGCTCGCGGCTTCGCTGAACCGCGTCACGAGATCGATGGTGGCCGAGACCCCGACAGCGATCGGGCCGAGGGTCACCGCGAGGCCGAGGAGGACGAGGAGCGTCGCGGCAATCGATTTGCGGCCCCCCAGAAGGGCCTGCAACCTGTCGAACATCGGGTAGAGCGAGATGCTCATCACGGCCGCCCAGATCACGACGCTGACCAGCGGCGCGACCATCACGAGGGCGCTGTAGAGGAATAGCCCCACCAGCAGCAGCCGAATGATCAGGTCTATGATCTTGCTTTCCTGAGCGGTGTCCATCGTGTTCTCTTTCGCAACGTTTCTTATGGGGGAGGAGCCGCAATCAGGGCTTGCGCCGGCTCCGGTGGCTGTTCTCATGGCCGTTACTCGACAGGATGGAATCGGCGATCGTGGTGACGGCGGTCACGAAGATCCCCAGGCCGATGATGATGTAGAATATGGTGAACGCCTTGCCGGCGCTGGTGGCGGGCGACAGGTCTCCGAAGCCGACGGTGGAGACCGCGATGACGGAAAAGTAGATCGAGTCGAGCCAGCTCCAGCCTTCGACGTAGTGGTAGAAAACCGAGGCCCAAAAGACCATCAGAGCAGTGAAGACAAGGATGCCACGGACCCGTTCGTCGCGCAGCGCGGTGCGAATGCCGCGCCACAATCTCATTGTTGGTACCATGCGCGCCCCGCCGTGTCCGTTCTGTCCACCTTGGGTCTCAGTCGAAGCGTTTCGCTTGGGAAGTGCAAGCTGAGGTTGCGCATTGCTTTGCCGGGGTCACCCCGTTGCAACGTCGGGGCACGCGGGGGGCAACTCGTTGTGGGCGCTGGCCCGCGTTGACCCGCGATGCGCCGCGCCAAGGGCCAGATGGCATGAAAGGCGCGGCAGGTCAGGCGGGGCGGGTCGACTTGGCACAGCGGGTGGAGGATCGGTCATGCCCGGGATCAGGCTCGGAGGTGGCTAGGGCAGCCGAAGGGCTGCGCTGCGCCCGACATGTTCGAGCAGAAAGTCGATGAAAACACGGACCTTGACGGAGAGGACGTTCGTCGTGGGATAGACGAGCCAAAGAGCCGTCTTCACGTCGGCGCGCCAATCGGGAAGGACGTGGATCAGCTCGCCGCTGCGCAATTCCTCATGCACGCTCCACACCGAGTTGATCGAGATCCCGGCGCCGTGGAGCGTCGCGATCTTCTGGCTAAGACCATCGTCGACGACCAACCGGCTCTGGCTGCGCCGCGGGTCGTATTCCGCCTGCGCACCGTTTGGGCCCACAAGTGCCCTCGTGGCAGGGCTCTTGAACGCGATCAGCGCGTGATCGGAGAGGTCGCGCGGATGGACGATCGGCGGCGCATTCGCGAGATAGGCGGGCGACGCGCAGAGAATGCGCGCGTCATCCGCAAGTTTCCGGCCCTTGAGCGTGCTGTCCCCGAGATCCATGGCGCGCAGCGCAAGGTCGAAGCTGCCTTCGATCAGGTCGAACTCCGTGTCGGACAATCTCAGGTCGAGCGTGATCCCGGGGTGGAGCTTGAGAAACAGGGGCAGGAGCGGCGCGATGTAGAGTTGCGCAAAGGTGCTGGGGGCCGTGAACCGCAGGGTGCCACGGGCATCGGCCTTGCCCTTGCCGAGCGCCGCGAGGGCGGCGTCTTCCTGGGCGAGGATCTCTTGTGCGTAGGGCAGAAACTCCGCCCCCTCGATCGAGAGCGACACCTTGCGGGTCGAGCGGTGAAGCAGGTCGGCGCCGACCGCCCGCTCCAGCTTTGCGAGCCGAGCGCTCGAGACGGCGGGCGCCAGCCCCAGATCCCGCCCCGCAGCGCTGATGTTGAGCGTCTCGGCGGCGCGCACGAAGAGGCGAAGGGCGTCAGTATCCACTGCATTATATCCAATATCCGAATTCAGAAGGAAATTCTTGGCCATTTATTCTGAATCTCGAATGGATATCTCTGGGGCAGAACAGAGTTACTCCCTGAGGTGCCCCGCATGTCACACGCCGGAACAGTGAACTATCACGTGCACAAGCGCGAACGGCAGGCGTTCGAGATCGACGCCGGAGGGGTCGTTGGTCGGCTTGTCTCGCCGGAGCTTGCGCCGACGCGGGTGGCTGTCCGCGACGTGCGGCGCGGCGAAGCCGAGGTGCGGTTTCACCGTGACAGTGTGGGCTTTGAGCGCGCGCCGAGTCTCGTTGCGGACTTCACGGGTACGGGTTGGCAGGAGGCCTATGATCGCGAGTTGGACAGCCTTCTGCGCCAGTCGTTGGGCGCCCGGGAGATCGTCGTTTTCGATCACACCGTGCGCGAGGACGACCCCGCTTCGGATCGCAAGCCCGCGCGCAACGTGCATAGCGACTACGCGCCCGAGGGCGCCCGAAAGCGGCTGTTGGACATTCTCGGCGCCGAGCGCGCGGCAGAATGGGCGACTGGCCACTACGGCTTCGTGAATGTCTGGCGCCCGGTCGGTGCGCTGATCAATTCCGCGCCCCTTGGCTTTGTCCGCCCGGGGAGTGTCGCACCGGACGACTGGATCCCGATCGACCTGATCTACCCGGATCGGATAGGACACATCATGGGCCTTGCCGCGCGCGAGGACCACGAGTGGATCTATCTCTCTTGCATGGCCCCGGACGAAGTGGCCTTGTTCAACATCCACGACAATCGCGGGCTGGCTTCGATCGGGCACAGTGCCATTGATCTGGTCGAGGATCCCGCGATCACGCGGATCCGCAGAAGTATCGAGAGCCGCACGCTGGTGCGGTACTGAGGGCGCCATGCTGGACACCAACCCCGAAGGCTTCACACAGATCAACCGCGCCTATGGCGATACGTTCCGGCCGGGGGCACTGACGCTCGGTCTCGTTGTCCCCCTTGAGGCGCATCGCAACAGCCCGACGCCGACGCTTGAACGCCATCTGGAGCGCGCGCAACTGGCCGATGCGCTGGGCTTTGCGGCGCTGTGGCTGCGCGATGTTCCGTTCAATGTGCCGTCCTTTGGCGATGCGGGGCAGACCTTCGACCCTTTCGTGTACCTTGGCGTGCTGTCTTCGGTTACGCGGACGATCGGGTTGGGGGTCGCGTCGGTGATCCTGCCGCTCCGGCATCCCGCGCATGTCGCGAAAGCGGCGGCTTCCGTCGATGCGTTGTCGGGCGGGCGGCTGCTGCTCGGCGTGGCGTCCGGGGATCGGCCGGAGGAGTATCCGGCGATGGACATGAGCTTTGCGGACAGGGGCGCGCGCTTTCGCGACAGCGTCGACTACATCCGCGCGATGGCCGAGGCGTACCCGCAGGCCAAAACCGACCACGGCACCCTGACCGGGGCGATGGATATGCTGCCCAAACCGCCGGGCGGGCGGCTGCCGCTTCTCATCACAGGCGGGTCGCAGCAATCGCCGGACTGGATCGCCGCGCATGGCGATGGATGGATGACCTACCCGCGCGACGTGGCCGGGCAGGCGCGCGTGGTCGCGGATTACCGCCGCCGCATTGCCGAAACGGGTGGGCAGGACAAGCCGGTGATGCAATCGCTCTACATCGATCTGCTGCCCGATGCAGATGCCGCACCGCGCCCGATCCACCTCGGTTTTGCGTCCGGTCTGACATACCTGCGGCAGTATCTGCGGCAGGTGCGGAGCATCGGGATCAATCATGTCGCTCTGAATTTGCGGTTCAACACCGCAGATGTCGAAGACACCATGAGAAGACTGGCCGACGATCTTCTTGACGAGTTCGGCCGAGAAGGGACCACCCCATGACCAAGACCATACTGATCACCGGCGCGACCGACGGGATCGGCCTCTTGACCGCCCAGAAGCTTGCGGCCGAGGGCCATCACGTCCTGCTCCATGGCCGGAACGACGCGAAACTCGCGCAGGCCGCCGAGCAGATCGGTGGGCAGGCGCGCACCTACCGGGCGGATCTCAGCGTGATGGGCGACGTGGAGGCGATGGCCGACGCGCTGCTGGCCGATCACGCCCGGCTCGATGTGCTGATCAACAACGCCGGGATCCTCAAGACGCCGGAAACGCGGACGGAGGCGGGTCGCGATATCCGGTTCGATGTGAACACCGTGGCTCCGTACATCCTGACCCGCCGGTTGCTGCCGATCATCCCCGCCGACGGACGCGTGGTAAACCTGTCGTCCGCCGCGCAAGCGCCGGTGGACATTTCGGCGATGACCGCGTTCCGCCCGATGGGCGACATGGACGCCTATGCCCAGAGCAAGCTGGCGATCACGATCTGGTCAGCGGAACTTGCCCGCGCGCTGGAGGATGGCCCGGTGGTGGTATCGGTCAACCCGGGCTCGCTGCTAGCCTCGAAGATGGTGAAGGAGGGGTTCGGTGTAGCGGGCAACGATCTGAACATCGGGGCGGACATCCTTGTCGGCGCGGCGCTCGCGCCCTCCTTCGCCGACGCGTCCGGCAAGTACTATGACAACGACAGCGGGCGTTTCGCCCCGCCGCATGCCGCCGCCGCCGACGCGGCGCAGGTCAGCGCTGTCATGCAGGCCCTCGCGGAGATCACCGGGATAGCACCGGCGTAGACCGGGCGGAGGTTTCCAGGGGCTCTCTTTGAGGAGAGGCTTTCCCCTGCGTTTTCGTGGGGGGCATCGATGGTGCAGCCTCCGAGACGTATGGCCGACGCAAGGGCGCATCGCAGGCCGCGGGTGCCGCGTTGGTGCGCAGCGTGGTGCCTCGCGTAGGTGCCCGGCGTTGGTGCGCGGAGTCGCGATTGGCGCAGGGCTCGGGCGCTGCGGTGCCCCGTCAGTCGGGGTGCGACTGGAACGCGGCGAGGGCATCTCGCGCCGTTTGGTGCAACGCCGCGGCCGGGAGGGCGGACAGGCCAAAGGCGGCCTCGAGGCTGGTGTGAGCCTCGGGAGCGACCGGGTCGAGGCCGAGGTCTTCGTGAAACCGGGCGACGGCGCCGGCACCCTCGGCGTAGCTGTCCCGGGTCAGGATCAGGGCATGGGCGAGGACGCGCCGCGTGCCACCCGCCGGGGCGCGCCATCGTTGCGCGGTCCCGACGATCTTGCGCCCGGCCACGGAGAGGTTCCACGCGCCGTCGCAGAAGCTGCCCGCCGTGGCGCCGGGCTCGAGCGAGGCCCCCTGCGGGCCAAGGCCACGCTGGATGACCCGCGTCAGCAGCCGGTAGACGCCTTCGATTGTCGCCCCCTTCGGCGCGTTGAAGGCCAGCGCGATGTTATCGACGCCAGGACCCTGGGGCACCGTGCCTCCGCCCGTCGGGCGCTGAAAGACCGGCCAATTCCGGGTCGTGGAGCGCTGTGTGGCGGCCTCGAAGCCGTCGCGCCGCGCATAGGCTTTCGGGCACACGAGGCTCGCGCGCTGCGCTGTCCAGAGCGCGATCTGTGAGCCCGAAGCGGTGAGGAGGCGGGCCTCAAGCTCCAGCCCCGAGGCCGCGTCTGGCATGCTCTGTACGTCCACGTTCACTCCGACGTCTCCGGTTTCCGCGCAGTTGCGTGTCAGTAGAGCGCGGGCGGGCGCCCCGTCCAGCGCCCGGGGATCGAATGTGAGCGCGAGGCAACGGTGCGTCACTGGGTGACCACGTGGATCGCTCGTTTCGGGCGCTGCTAGAGCGCTGTGATCGCGGTGCCCGGGGCGATCTCGCCGGGGGTCAGGACGTCTGCGTAGATACCCATGTCGGAATGGCCGAAATGGGTTTTGAGGAGCGCCGGGACATCGAGATCTCGCTCGGCGGTTTGGGGATCGACCTCTGTCGCCGGGCACCGCCGCGTCCGAAGGCACGGGCGCAGCCTTACGTCGCCGATGGCGATTTCCGTTTCCTCCAGCGCGAACTCCGACCACGCGGGCCAGCCGTCGAAGTAGATGTTGGCACGAAACCGAAGCGGATCGACCGGGCGTCCGATCCGCGCCTCGAGATCGCGCACGGAGGCGAGATTGATGAGCGAGACCGCGTTCATCATGTCGGCGGACCGCACCGAGACGTCCGTGAAGCGGTTTTGCCCGGTGGCGGCGGCCAGAAAGGGCGTTTCTTCGGCGGAGAGCCCGAGGTGATCGGCGATGAATGCCGCAATCCGGGTGGCGCCGTCCGCTGTGCCGAGGTCGATACTGAGAGGCGTCGCATCGTCGAGGGCGGCGGTGAGGCGACCGTTAGCAGGGTCGTAGGCCGTGCGCAGACGGGCCAATGCGGCGTCCCGGGCGAGCATGTGAAAGCGCGTCTTGGGCAGCGGGCGAAAGCTCTCCGGATCGCAGCCGCTGTCGTGGCGGGCGAGCGCGAAGACCCGATCGAAGGGAAATCCCTGACCTTCGGTGAGCGAGACCGATGCCAGCGGTTGCGGCGAGAGGCCCTTGATCGGGTAGTGGTAGAGCGCGGAGATACTGCCGTGCATGGTCTTTCATCCTGGCTGCCGAACGCGGTCGCCCGCGCACGTGAGGGCAGGTCAGGCCGGTTCGTGTGGAACGGTCCCGGCCGCGGAGAGGCGTTCGAGCAGTCGCGCGACGGCCTCGGCGCCGGGGTCGTTGTGACCGGCGAGCTTGTCCTTGCTGACATAGCTCGCGCGGCCCGCCTTGGCACGGGTGATCGTTGCGGTGAAATCGGCGCCTTCCCGGGCGGCCTCGGCCGCGGCGCCAAGGCCGGACGGCAGGGCTTCGAGGGCGGGCATGAGCGCGTCGATCATCGTGCGGTCGCCGGGGCGTGCACCGCCGACCTGCTGGATCCTGTCGAGCCCTGCCTTCAGAGCGCCGACCGCGTCCTTGCCCGCAGCGGACGCATCGCCCGCAGCGGCAAAGAAAATGGCCAGCAGGACACCCGAGGACCCGCCCATGGTCTGGCTGAGCTCCTGCCCGATGGCGCGGTAGAGCTGCGTCAAATCGGCGAGCGGCAGCCTGTCGAGCGCTTCGTTCAGGGCGCGGGCGGCGGTGGCGAGGGTGCTGCCGGTATCGCCGTCTCCCGATTTGGCATCGAGGGCGTTCAGGTCGGCCTCGGCGTCGATCAGGATCGCGCAGCAATGCTCCATGAAGGCGCGGGTGGCCGCGTTCGTCGATGCGATGGGCTGGATCGGGGCAAGGCCATCGGGCAGCGGTACGGTTGCAACGGCCGCCACCGAGAGGCATCCCGGCCAGGCCCAGGGCGCGACCGGGGCTTGCAGGAGGGCCTCGTCTTCCTTGGTGGCGGGCAGCAGCGACACGGAAAAACCCTGCATGTCCAGCGAGGTCATGAGCGGGGCGGGCCCGACCATCCAGCGGATCTGGTCGCCGATCCGCGAGCGCGCCAGTTCCTCTGCCAGAACGGACATTTCGAGGGGTGTCGCACCGCCCAGGTTGTTCAGAAGCGCGACGTGGGGGCCGGGGCCGATATTCGGCGCAAGGCGGTCGACGACCATCTCCATCGCCTCCTGCGCGGTGGAGAAATCGACCTGCTCGATCCCGGCTTCGCCGTGGATGCCGAGGCCCAGCTCGGCCTTGCCCGGGCCGATCCGGTCTTCCTTCGGGGAGCCGGGCACGGTGCAGGTGTCGAGCGACATTCCGATCGAGACGACCCCGCCGACCACGCGCTGCGCGGCCTGCGCAACGGCATCGAGGCCAGCGCCCTGCTCGGCCAGCGCGCCGGCGATCTTGTGGACGAAGAGCGTACCGGCCACGCCGCGCGCCTGGGGCATGTCGGGCAGGGCGATGTCGTCATCGACGACGACCATCTCGACCTTCAGCCCGAAGGCGCGCGCCCGCTCGGCGGCGAGGCCAAAATTAAGCCTGTCGCCAGTGTAGTTCTTGACGATGAGCAGGCAGCCCGCCTTGCCGGTGACGGCCAGTATCCCCGCCAGTACGGCATCGACCGAAGGGGACGCGAAGACATCGCCGCAGACTGCCGCTGTCAGCATGCCCTGGCCGACGAAGCCCGCGTGGCTCGGCTCATGGCCGGAGCCGCCCCCCGACACCAACGCGACCTTGGACTTGTCCCAGTCGGTCCGGACGACGACCTTGATATGCGGGTATCCATCGAGCCGCGCCATGCGTCCGCCAGCGGTCCGCAGAAGCCCGTCGATCGCCTCGGTGACGAGCGCCTCCCTGGCATTGATGAATTGCTTCATGGCCGATCTCCTCAGACGATCCGGGCCCCGCTCGCATCAAAGAAGAGCGGGTTCCTCGGCTGGATGGCGATGGTGTCGCCGGGTTCAATTTCGGTGCGCACGTCGGTCAGCGTGACGATGCCGTGCCCCTCCAGATCGAGGTGCAGGCGGGTCTGGTCGCCCAGATGCTCGACGCGCACGACGCGGCTCGGCTTGCCTTCGCCCTGGGTGATGTGCTCGGGGCGCAGGGCGATGGTCTTTGCGCCCGCGGGCGCACCGGCAAAGAGCGATGCGGGCAGCGCATTGATCCGCGGCAGGCCGAGGCGCCCGGCCACATAGAGGCTCACGGGATCCTCGTAGATCTCGCGCGGGGGGCCGAATTGCACGAGCCGCCCTTCGTCGAGAACCCCGACATGGGTCGCCATGGTCATCGCTTCGATCTGGTCGTGCGTGACGTAGAGCAGCGTCGCCCCGAGATCGGCCTGGATCCGCTTCAGTTCGATCCGCAAGTCCGCGCGCAGCTTGGCATCGAGCGAGCTGAGCGGCTCGTCCATCAGGTAGATCTCGGGGCTGCGCACAAGGGCCCGCCCGATGGAGACGCGCTGCATCTCTCCGCCCGAAAGCGCCGTCGCCTTGTTGTCGAGCTTGTGGCCGATGTGGAGGACCTCGGCGACCTCCTTCACCTTGCGCGCGATTTCGTCGGCCGGGGTCTTGAGGATCGGCGAGCGCAGGGGAAAGGCCAGATTGTCCCGCACGGTGAGGTGCGGGTAGAGCGAGTATTGCTGGAAGACCATCGCCACATTGCGCTGGGCGGGCGTGTCGTCGAGCACCGAGCGTCCGGCGATCTCGATATCCCCCGCATCGGGCCGATCGAGGCCGGAGACAAGGCGCAGCGTGGTCGTCTTGCCCGCTCCGGTTGGGCCGAGCAGCACGACGAACGCGCCGTCGGGGATCTCGAGCGACACTGAAGACAGGGCGACTGTCTTGCCATAGGTCTTGGTCACGTTTCGGAGCGCCACGTCAGCCATGCGAGAGCACCCCTTCGTTGAGATCGGTGCGCAGGGCCCGGCCGGTCTGATTGTCGAAGAGCGACAGGGTCGCGCCGTTGAAGGCGAGGCCGACTGTTTCTCCAACGCGCGCGGCTTGCTCAGAGGAGATCCGCGCCTTGATCTCGCCGTTCTGGGTGGTGAGCGTTACGATCTGTGTGGTGCCCAGGTACTCGGTGGCGAGGACCTGCGCCCGGTACGGGGCGTCGTCCACCAGCCGGACGTGCTCAGGCCGCACGCCCAGCACCATGTCCCCCTCGAAGGGCTCCCGCAGTTGCGGCACGCCAAACTCCTCGTGGTGCAGCACTACGCTCTCGGCGCCAGCTTCGACGCTGCCGTGGAAGTGCAGGAAATTCATCGAGGGCGAGCCGATGAATTCGGCAACGAACATCGTCGCGGGCTTGTCGTAGATGTCCTGCGGGGCTCCGAACTGCTCGATCACGCCGTGGTTCATCACGACGATCTTGTCGCCCATCTGCATCGCTTCGAGCTGGTCGTGGGTGACATAGACGGTGGTCGCGCCCATCCGGTCGTGCAGGGCGCGCAGCTCTTCGGCCATGTGCTCGCGGAACTCCGCGTCGAGCGCGCCGAGCGGCTCGTCCATCATGAAGGCCTTCGGATCGCGCACGATCGCCCGGCCCAGCGCCACACGCTGCCTGTCGCCACCAGAGAGGCCACCGACGGGGCGATCCAGGATGCCTTCGATACCGAGTATGCGCGACACCTCGGCCACCTTCTCGCGCACCCGGTCGCGGGGCATGCCCTGGCTCACCAGCGGATAGCTGATGTTGCGGCGCACGTTCATGTGCGGGTAGAGCGCGAACATCTGGAAGACGAAGGCAATGTCGCGCTCACTCGCCGGCTTCTGCCCGACCTCCTCGCCATCGATGTAGATCTCGCCCGAGGTCGGCAGCTCGAGGCCCGCAATCATGCGCAGCGTCGTTGTCTTGCCGCAGCCCGACGGGCCCAGAAGCATGAAGAACTCGCCGTCCTCGATCTTGAAGGACGAGGACTGGACAGCGGTGAAATCGCCGAACTCCTTGCGCAGGTTGCGGATCACGATCTCAGCCACGAGCGACCTCCTGCCCAAGGCGCAACACGTTGCCATCGGGATCGCGGATCACGGCCTCGCGCATGCCCCAGGGCTTGTCCTCCGCCGGCAAGAAATGCGGCGCCTCGCCGGCCATACCAAGGTCGAGGGCCGCGATCCCGCCCGACAGCGCAATGACATCAGCGGGGCGGATATTGGCCCCATGCCCCGGGTTCGGTGGGCGCTCGGGGCGATGCACGAAGTGGATCTCCGCCCTGTCTCGACCCATCGGCGTGTATTCAGTGTCATTGTGACAGCACGCGGTTTGGAGCTCTCGATAGAAGGTATCGGTCACGGCGAAGTCGCTCGGGGGCAGGATCGGGCCAACCGGGTAGCGCATCACTCGTCCTCCCGGAAGTGGCTGACGATGATGAACATTACCGTGCCGGTCAGCGTGACGATGAAGGAATAGGTGTAGAGCCACATCACATAGGGCTGCATCAGCATCACCACGCCGACCGCGATGAGGATGCTCGCGACCAACTCCCACGGGCCGCGCCGCAGCTGGATCAAGCCTCTGATGAACCCGCTCATTTCCGGACAGCCCCGAAAGTAATGCCACGCAACAGATGTTTGCGCAGAAGAACGGTGAAGACGACGACCGGGATCAGGAAGAGGGTCGCCCCGGCGGCCACGGCGGGCCAGTCCTGCCCGCCGACGCCGATGATCGTCGGGATGAAGGGCGGCGCGGTCTGTGCGGTGCCCGAGGTCAGCAGGACGGCGAAGGCGTATTCGTTCCAGGCGAAGATCAGGCAGAAGATCGCGGTGGAGGCGATCCCGGTGGCGGCTTGCGGAAGGACCACCTTCATGAAGGCCTGAAAGCGCGTGTAGCCATCAATCAGCGCGGCCTCCTCATACTCGCGGGGGATGCCATCAATGAAGCTCTTCATCAGCCAGACCGAAAGCGAGATATTGACCGCCGTGTAGAGCAGGATCATCCCGAGATGCGTGTCGGAGAGCCCGAGCTGTCGGAACATCAGGAAGATCGGGATCGCAACAGCAATGGGCGGCATCATCCGGGTCGACAGGATGAAGAACAGCAAGTCATCCGTGAGCGGGATCCTGAAACGCGAGAACGCATAGGCCGCCATGGTCCCCAGAAAAACCGCGAGGAATGTCGAGCCGAAACCGATGATGATGGAGTTCAGAAACCGCTCGCCGTAGCGCGAAGGCCCCACGATCACCATGTCGTACTGCCGGACGATCTCGTCGGCCCACGTCTCGGGCGGATTGGCGGCAAGGAACTCCTCGGTCTGACGTGTCCGCGTCGTGAAGAGGTTCACGTACCCTTCCAGCGTCGGCTCGAACATGACCTTCGGCGGATAGGCGATCGCGTCCGCAGGTGACTTGAAGCCCGTCGCAAAGATCCAAAGGAGTGGCATGATCGTGATCAGCGCATAGCCAATCACAAGAAGGCCCGCGACCCACTTGGTCCGAGACGAGGGCTCCGTGATCGAGTAGGCGCTCACCGGGAGACCTCCCTTCTACTTGCCGACGCTGAGACGCCTCCGGCGGAGGTATTTGGGCCAAGATGAAGAGCAGGCCGGCGCCTCTTCATCTTGGTAAAAATACCTGAATCTATCCCGGGCATTCTCACCGCTCCTTCACCTTGTTCAGCGCCTTGACGTAGATCGAGGCGAGGCCGAAGACCGTGACGAAGAGAATGATTGCGTAGGCCGAGGCGTAGCCTGTGCGCCATTTCTCGAAGGCTTCGCGCTTGAGGTTGATTGATGTGACTTCCGTGACGGAGCCGGGGCCGCCGCCGGTGAGTTGTACCACGAGGTCGAACATCTTGAAGTTCTCGATGCCGCGGAAGAGCACGGCGAGCATCAGGAATGGCAGCACCATGGGGATTGTGATCGTCCAGAACTGGCGCCACTTCGACGCGCGGTCGATCTCGGCGGCTTCGTAGATGTAGTCGGGGATGGAGCGCAGGCCCGCCAGACAGATCAGCATTACGAAAGGCGTCCACATCCAGGTATCTACGATGACGATGGACCACGGCGCGAGTTGCACATCGCCGATCATCTCGAAGGAGGATGGATCTACGCCGGTGAAGAACGCGATCACGTAATTGAACAGGCCGATCTGCGGTTGGTAGAGGAACGTCCAGAAGTTTCCGACCACGGCGGGGGAGAGCATCATCGGCAGGACGATGATCGTCGTCCAGAGGTCGTTGCCGCGGAATTTCTTGTTGATCAGGTAGGCGAGCGTGAATCCGATGAGGACCTGAAAGACGATCGTCCAGAACAGGAAATGGGCGGTTGCCTGCATCGTAAGCCAGATATCGCTGTCGGTCAGTATGCGTTCGTAGTTGCGCAGGCCGACCCATTCGACTTCGCGGTTCGGGCGGTTGGCGCGGAAATTCGTGAAGCTGAGCCGGATCGTCCAGATCAGCGGGAAGATGTTGACCGCCAGCAGCAGGAAGATCGTGGGCGCGACGAAGATCCAGGCAATCGCCCTGTCCGAGAGGCCGCGGATGCGGCGCGCAACGTGGGGCGGCGTCGCCCGGGCGGCGCGGTTCAGGGGCGTCTCGGTCATGGTGCGATCCGGCGGAAGAGCGGCGCGTGCCTGGGGGTGCGGGCGCGCGTCAAGAGATGCAGGGCGGTTGCGAAGCGGTCTGGAGCGGTCGGCGCACGCAAGTTGCGCCGACCGCCTTGATCAGCTCAGAGCTTGCCTTCGTCTTCGAAGGTTTCCGTCCAGTCCTCGATGAGCTTGTCCAGCGCTTCCTCCGCGGTGCCCTGATCGGCCACGATATAGTCGTGCAGCCGCTTCTGCATCGCCAGCAGCAGCTCGGCGTAAGCGGGCTCCTGCCAGAAGTCCTGCACGCCATCCATGGCCTTCAGGAAGTCCGCCGCGAAGGGGGCGCTGTCCGGGAAGCCCGGATCCTGGAGCACGGAGTTGTGCGCGGAATACCCGCCGAGTTCCCACCATTTGGCCTGTACCGAGGGCTGCGCGAACCACTTGATGTACTCAAGTGCTGCATCCTGCTTGTCCGAATAGGAGATGACCGAGATGCCCTGGCCGCCGAGCGTCGAGGCTTCGACGTTTTGTGGCGGATTCACGAAGAAGCCGATGGTGTCGCCGCCGGTATTCGGGTCGGCGTAGAGGCCCGGGAAGAAGGCGAACCAGTTCATGGCCATCGCCACCTGGCCCGATTTGTAGGCGTCGAGCGACTGCTCCATGTAGGCGTCGGTGTAGCCCGGGGGCGTGCAGCACTCGTAGAGCTCCTTGTAGAACTCCAGCGCCTCGATCGCCTCGGGCGAGTTCACGGCACCTTCCATGTCGTAAGTGCCGGGCTCGTTTTCGTACTTGAAACCCCAGGCATAGAGCGCGCCCGTGGCGCCCATGGTGATCCCCTCGGAGCCGCGCTCGGTGAAGATCGAGACGCCGTAGCGGGTCTGACCGTCGATCTCGCGCTCCTGGAAGAACTTGGCGATCTCCATCAGCTCCATCTGGGTCGTGGGCGGTGCGAGGGGGCGGCCATACTCGGCCTCGAACGCAGCGGCGATCTCTTCGTTCTCGAACCAGTCGCGGCGGTAGAACCAGCCGTTGGCGTCGCCCATCGCGGGCAGCGCGTAGTAGTTCGGAGAGCCCTTCGGCCAGGTCGAGTAGGCATAGACGGTCGCCGGAGCGAAATCGTCCATGCTGATGCCTTCGGCGTCGAAGAAGTCGTTGAGCTTGACGTAGTGGCCGGTCTCGGCGCCGCCGCCGATCCACTGGCTGTCACCGATCAGCAGGTCGCAGAGCTTGCCGCCGGAGTTCAGCTCGTTGAGCATCCGATCGGCGAAATTGGGCCAGGGCACGAACTCGAAGCTCATGGTGTGGCCGGATTCCGCTTCGAACTCCTTGGAGAGTTCGACCAGCGCGTTGGCCGGATCCCAGGCCGCCCAGCACAGCGTCAGCTCTTCGGCCTGGGCGCTGACGGCGGTCAGGCTCGCCGCCGTGGTGAGCGCAGTGGCCGCCAATACTCCAGTGGTCTTCATTGAATTGGTCCTCCCATTGGTCCGGATCTGCCGGCTTTGGCGCCGATCGTTCGTATGCCTCGAACCGTAGAAGAGGGGTGTGCGAGCGGTAAAGGAAAATGTCTGACGTACGTACCTCAGAGCGATCCGCAGGTGGCTCGGAGGCGTGATTTCCTGCTATTGTGCGCCTCTAAGTGTATTGAATCATTCGGCTAACTTGACCCACGCTCCGTTGCGGCCGGAGGATTTCACACAGGCATCGACAAACGCGATCCCGGCAAAGCCGTCGTGTACATCGGGAAACAGGACGCCCTCGGGCCGCGACTCGCCGGACGCGTGCGCGCGGATTGCGGCGGCTGCCTCGCTGTAGATGTTGGCAAAGCCCTCGAGATAGCCCTCGGGATGGCCGGGCGGGATCCGCGTCACCCGACCTGCCGCCGCACCGGAGCCTGCGCCAGCGCGCGTCACCTTGCGCAGGGGCTCACCGAAGGGGGCGTGCCAGAGCGTGTTGGGCTCCTCCTGAAACCACTCCAGCCCGCCCTTGGAGCCGTAGACCCGCAGGCGCAGCGCGTTCTCGTTGCCGGGGGCCACCTGGCTCGACCACAGCATGCCGCGCGCGCCGCCCACGAAGCGGAGCATGACGTGGGCGTTGTCGTCGAGCCGCCGACCGTCAACGAAGGTGGAGAGATCCGCTGCGAGGTTCTCAAGGGTCAGGCCCGTCACGAAGCCTGCGAGATTGAAGGCGTGCGTGCCGATGTCGCCGATGCAGCCGCCCGCGCCAGATTGGGCGGGATCGGTGCGCCAGGACGCCTGTTTCTGCCCGGTCGCTTCGGTGGCCTCGGTCAGCCAGTCCTGCGGGTACTCGACCTGGACGACGCGGAGATCGCCCAGCTCTCCGGCGGCCACCATCTCGCGTGCCTGCCGCACCATCGGGTAGCCGGTGTAATTGTGGGTCAGCACGAAGAGCGCGTCGGACTTCTCGACCAGCGTGCGCAGTTTGCGGGCATCGGGCAGGGTAGAGGTGAGCGGCTTGTCGCAGATCACGTGGATGCCGCGCTGAAGAAACGGCTTTGCGGCGGCGTAGTGCACATGGTTCGGGGTGACGATGGCGACCGCTTCGATGCCCGACTTCAGCCGCGCCTCGCGCTTGGCCATGTCATCGAAACTGTCATAGATCCTGTCTTCGGGGAGGCCGAGATCGGTGCCCGAGGCACGGGACTTCTCGGGGGTGGAACTGAAGCACCCGGCGACGAGCTCGTAGTGATCGTCGATGCGACTCGCGATCCGGTGCACGCCGCCGATGAACGCGTCGCGCCCGCCGCCGACCATGCCGAGGCGGATGCGTCGGCCCGCCATGCTGTCCTTGCCTTCGATTGCCATTCTTCAGCCCTCCAGCCCGAGCATGCGCCGGTTGGCGGCGTCGTCTGTTCCGGCGTCGGCGAAATCGTCGAACGCTTTTTCTGTGCATCGAATGATGTGATCGCGCACAAAGGCCGCGCCTTCCCGCGCGCCGTCCTCGGGATGTTTCATGGCGCATTCCCATTCGACGACGGCCCAGCCATCGAAATCGTACTGGGTGAGCTTCGAGAAGACGGCGCGGAAATCCACCTGACCGTCGCCCAGGGAACGGAAGCGCCCGGCGCGGTCCACCCAGGATTGGTAGCCGCCGTAGACCCCCTGCCGCCCGGTCGGGTTCAGCTCGGCGTCCTTGACGTGAAACATCCCGATCCGTTCGTGGTAGATGTCGATGTTGTCTAGGTAGTCGAGCGCCTGAAGCACGTAGTGCGAGGGGTCATAGAGCATCATCGCGCGGGCATGGTTCCCGACGCGCTCGAGGAACATCTCGTAGCTGACGCCGTCGTGCAGATCCTCGCCGGGATGGATCTCGTAGCAGACGTTCACGCCCATCTCATCGGCGTGGTCGAGGATCGGGCGCCAGCGCGCGGCCAGCTCATCGAACGCGGCCTCCACGAGGCCCGCCGGGCGCTGCGGCCACGGGTAGACATAGGGCCACGCCAGCGCGCCCGAGAAGGTCGCATGGGCCGTGATCCCGAGGTTTCGGCTCGCGGTCAGGGCCATCTTGACCTGTTCGACCGCCCATTCCTGGCGGGCTTTCGGATTGCCGTGCACCTCGGGCGCGGCGAAGCCGTCGAACGCCGTGTCGTAGGCCGGGTGGACGGCCACGAGCTGCCCCTGCAGGTGTGTCGACAGCTCGGTGACCTCGATGCCGTTGGCCGCGGCCTGGCCCTTTAAATCATCGCAGTACTGCTTTGAGCTCGCTGCCTGCCTAAGGTCGAAGAGGCGCGCGTCCCAGCTGGGCACCTGCACCCCGGCATAGCCGCATTCCGCCGCCCATTTCGTGATTGCGTCCCATGAGTTGAACGGCGCTTCGTCCCCGGCGAACTGCGCCAGAAACAGGGCCGGGCCCTTGATGGTTTTCATGTCTTCCTCCCTTGGCTGCCTCTGACAGAAAGTGCCGGTCAGGGCAGATTCTCTCTCACTACAATATCCGTTCGGATGCGCTCTTGGGCTTCGAAAATCGGCAGGCCGTCGGCGCGCGCGCGCAGGACGCGGAGGGCGCTGCGCACGAGGTGGCCCACGTTCTGATTGATGACGGCGTCGATCTCGCGCTCCAGCAGCGCTTTCCGTGTGACGCCGGTGAGCTCGTGCGACACCACGACCAGCTCTCCGATCCGCCCGGTGGCCCGCAGGCCCTGCAGAAGCGGCGTGTTGCCCGACCCCATGGAATAGACGCCCGCGATGCAGGGATTGCCGGAAAGGACGGCCTCGGCCACCATACGCATACGCTCCGGATCGTCGTGCGATTCCACGGTGGGCAGCGCCCGGAGCCTGGGGAAATCCGCCGACATCACGCTGTCGAAGCCGAGCCGCCGCTCCAGGCTGTCACGGGCCTGAAGCGTGTTGGTGACGACGAGCACGTCGCCGCCGCGCGCCCCGATGAAGCGGCCCATCAGAAGCGCCGCCGTCCGCCCCGCGGCGTGAGAATTGATCCCGACAAAGTGGTCGCGCGGCGTGTTGGGCAGGTCCGAGACGAGGGTGACCACGGCCATCCCGTTGGATTTCAGCCGAACGACGGCATCGCGCACCTGCGGCGTTTCGGGCAGCATCAGCGCCACACCATCGGCCCGGGAGCGCGACAACCGCTTCAACATGCGCACGACGGCGTAGGGATCGTTGGGCGGGACGGGCATGATCGTGACGGCGAAGCGCTCGTCCGATTGCGCCTGAAGCGTTTCGTCGAGCGACTGGCGTAGCGTCTCCACGAACTGGCTCGGCCCTTCTGGGAGCACGAAGGTAAAGCGGTATTGCCGCTGGCGGGCGAGATTGGCGGCATGGGTGTTGCGCACGTATCCCAGACGCCGGACCGCATCATGGACGCGCGCAACCGTAAGTGTGCGTACTCCGGGACGTGCGTTCAGCACACGGTCCACCGTCGCAAGGCTCACGCCCGCCTCTTTGGCGATGTCGTGAACCGTCGGCTTCGACATGCCCGCCCTCCCTTTGCGCCCACCCTTCCCGCTTTCGTCTGGGGGGTCAATCGGCTGTCGGGCGATGGTGCGCGGCGTCGGGGCGGCTGCGGGTGCCAAAGCTTGAGGGGCGGCTGCACGCCGCATTCGCATAGCCCGCCGGTGGGCGCGGGGGGCTCTCGCGCAGGTGTGAGCGCGCCCTGTCGTTGGTCCGCCGGGCGGGGCATTCGCCCGATTGCCGGGCGCCGAGGCATGATTCTCGGCATTGAGGTGCCACAAAGTCGGTTTTGGGCCCCGCCGCAGGGCTGCGCCTTGTTCTATCTCAAAGGCGATTGCCGCGAGACCGCTAAACTGGCCGCGATCCATGAGGGGTTCGCGCCCCTTGTCTTGCTGCAGCTCTTCGGCCCCGCGTGGGTGTGCTTGTGGCCCGCCCTGATGACCCGGCTGCCGCCGGTCGCCCACTGGAGGAGGCAGATATGTCCAACGACGCGCTCATCGGACAGTTTCGTGACATCGTGGGGCGGCGCCATGTGCTGACCGGTCCGCGCCAGACCGAACGCTACCGCAAGGGGTTCCGCTCGGGGGAGGGGGACGCGATCGCCGTCGTCGTCCCCGGTTCGCTGCTCGAGATGTGGCGCGTGCTCGAGCTTTGCGTGGCCGCCGACAAGATCCTGATCCTGCAGGCTGCCAATACCGGCCTGACGGAGGGCTCGACGCCCAAGGGTCGCTACGACCGCGACGTTGTGATCCTCTCGACCCTGCGGATGGACAAGATCCACTTGCTGGACCAGGGGCGCCAGTTCGTCAGCCACCCCGGCGGCACCCTCTTCAAGCTCGAGAAGATGCTGAAGCCTCTGGGGCGCGAGCCGCATTCCGTGATCGGCTCGTCCTGCATCGGCGCCTCCGTTCTGGGCGGTGTCTGCAACAACTCGGGCGGTTCGCTTGTCCGCCGTGGGCCAGCCTACACGGAGCTGTCGCTCTTTGCGCAGATCACCGCGGAGGGGCGGCTGGAGCTTGTGAACCACCTCGGGATCGAGCTTGGCGATACGCCCGAAGAGATCCTCGGCCGCCTCGACCGGGGCGAGATCGACGCAAGCGCGGTCGTGCACGACGCGGGCCGCGCCTCGCAAGACGGCTACGCGCAGAAGGTTTCGGACGTCGAAGCCGCCAGCCCCGCGCGCTACAACGCCGATCCGGGCGGGCTCTACGAATCGTCGGGCTGCGGCGGCAAGCTTGCTGTCTTTGCTGTCCGGCTCGACAGCTTTCCGACCGAAGACGACCAGAAGGTCTACTACATCGGCACCAACGACACCGGCGCGCTGACCGACCTGCGCCGCCGCCTGCTGACGGATTTGCCGGAGATCCCTGTGAGCGGCGAGTACCTGCACTGCGAATGCTTCGACATTGCGCGCACCTACGGCAAGGATACGCTGCTGATGATCCACTGGTTCGGGACAGACCGGCTGCCGCTCTTTTTCGCGATGAAAGGGGCGATGGACGCGCGGCTCAACAAGATCCCGTTTCTGCCGAAGAACCTTGTCGACCGCGTGATGCAGGGCTTCTCGCGGCTGGTGCCGGAGGCGTTGCCGAAGCGATTGATGGCCTTCCGCGAGCGCTTTGAGCATCACCTCATTCTCAAGGTCTCGGGCGACACCGCAGCGCAGACGGAAGCGATCCTGACGGACACGGTGGGCGCCGAGGGCTGGTTCCAGTGCGATGCTGGCGAGACCGGCAAGGCGATGCTGCACCGCTTTGCCGCCGCGGGCGCCGCGATCCGGATGCAGGCCGTGAACCCGGGCACGGTAGGCGACGTGATCGCCCTCGATATCGCGCTGCGCCGCAACGACCGCGACTGGTTCGAGACGTTGCCGCCCGAGATCGAGGAGCAGCTCGTCGCCAAGCTCTATTATGGCCATTTCCTGTGCCACGTGTTCCACCAGGATTACCTCGTGCGCAAAGGGGCCGACCCGGCGAAGCTGAAAGAGCAGATGCTGGCGCTGCTCGACACGCGCGGCGCCGAGTATCCCGCAGAGCACAATGTGGGTCAGCTCTACGACGCCAAGCCTGCGCTGGCCGAGCATTACCGCACGCTCGACCCCACCAACTCGTTCAATCCCGGCATCGGCAAGCTGCCGCGCGAGAAGCATTATGGCGCGCCCTGTGGGTGCGACGCGCTCAAGACCGCCGCCGAGTGACCCCGTAGAGCGCGAGCGCGCGCGCTTCGCGCGGCTTTTGCGCATGCCCCTGTGGTCGCCTGTGGGGCGGAAAAGGCATGGCGCGGGGTGCCCGGACCAAGGCGCGGCAGGTCCGCCCGGAGCGCCCCATGGATCGGCCAGCATACGCATGAGCTATACGCTTCCGGGCGGCTCAAAGCGCCCGGGTCGTCAGCGACTTAGAGGCGTTTGAGCGGCAGGTTTCTCACCACCCGATCCCCGCGGAGGGGCTGCGATTTCTCCAGAAGCAGCGAAATGGGCGTAATGTATACGTTTACATCAGCGATGTATTCGTATACATTTAAAAGAAAACGCTTCGTTCATGGGAGGAAGAAATGAACAAGTTGAAGGAATCCAGCGCTCTATTGGGTCTGCTTGTAGCGCTGCCGCTCTCGGCGCATGCGCAGTCGGAAGTCGTGGTCTGGGTGGCTGGCGAGCCGGGCCAGACGACCGTCTACGACGATCTTGCCGAGGCGTATTCCGCGCAGAACCCCGACGTGACCGTGACCGTGGTCAAGAACTCGTCCGACCTCTTCAACCCGGCGCTTGTCCCGGCCCTGTCGGCGGGTGAGGGCCCCGATCTCTTTTCCTTCGGCACCGGCCCCGGCCAGCCAGCGGCGCTGATCGCGGGTGGCCTCGTGGCGGATCTGACGGACGCCTATTTCGAGTACGACTGGAGCGCGACGATCCCGGAGGGCATCGTCGTCCAGACCTCGAGCGACGGCAAGTTGTGGGCCTTTGGCAACGAGGTCGAGACCACGGGGATGTTCTACAACACCGCGATCTTCGCCGAGGTCGGCATCGAGGTGCCCACCACGTGGCCGGAGATGGAGGCGGCTGTCGCCGCCCTGCAGGCCGCCGGATACGATACGCCGATCGGCCTCGGCGCCGCGGACAAGTGGCCGATCTCGCATTGGCAATCAATGATGTTCGGGCGCTATGCAGGCCCCGAGGGCATCGAAGAGGTGCTCTTTGGCCACGGAGAATGGACCGACCCGGCGTTCGTTGCGGCATCGGCAAAGCTGCAGGAGATGGGCAAGGCGGGCTGGTTCGGCCCCACGCCCGTTGCGATCGGCTACGGCGAGCTGATGGACAGGTTCTGGGCGGGCGAGGTCCCGATGACCTTCACCGGGCCCTGGGTCGTCGGTGGCGGTATCGAGGCCGCGGGTGACCGGATCGGCGACTTCAGCGTTTTCGCCGTGCCGCCCTTCGAGGATGGCCAGAAGATCCACCCGACGAACTCGATCGGCAGTGGCTGGTACATTCGCGAGAGCTCCGAGCAGAAGGCCGAGGCGATCGACTTCATGACCTACATGTTCCAGTCGACCGAGGGCCGCGTCACGCTGCTGAATGCGGGCACGATCCCGGTCGGGCCGCTGGACGAGGCACTCGGGCAAGCCGAGCTGCCCGCGCTCGCGGTCGACATCTGGAAGACCTCGGACGACCACGCCGCCAACGGCTCCGTGCCGGCCTTCCTCGACACGATCACTCCGGGCAGCCTGACAACCGTGTCCTACGACGGATTGCAGGGACTGCTCCTCGATGTGATGACCCCCGAGGAATTCACCGCCGAGATGCAATCGGCGTGGTCCGCTGCGAAAGCGGCTGGTGAGATCATGCTGCCCGGCGGCATCGCGGAGCGCTAAGGCGCGCCACGCGGCGCTTGCGCCCCGGGGTCCTCCTGCCCGGGGCGCGGGTCTTTTTCTTCGTCGAGTCGTCACACCAGACTGCGAGGGGCTGCATGTTTTCTGACCCGGATTCCAAATGGGCCCAGCGACTGAACCCTGTTCTGTTCCTGCTGCCCGCGCTCACGATCTATATCGTTTTCGCGCTCTACCCGACCTACTCGGTGGTGGAGTACTCTTTCACCGACTGGGACGGGATCAGCCCGGAGCGCAATTTCGTCGGGCTCGCCAATTACGAGCGCCTTTTCACCGACAAGATCTTCTGGGAGGCGTTCCGCAACACCTTCGTCTGGTCGGGCGTGATCATCGTGCTGAATGTCGGGCTGGGCCTCGTGATCGCAGCGATGCTGGCGCGGGTGTGGAAGGCGCGTCTGTTGATCCAGACCTGCATCATCCTGCCGGTGGTGATCTCTCCGATGGCCGTGGCCACCATCTGGCGCTGGATGTACCAGCCCACCGGCGCGATCAACCAGGCGCTGGAGGCCATCGGCCTCGGCGCCATGGCGACGCCGTGGCTCGGCAGCCCGGATCATGTGCTCTTTGCCCTCGCGCTGGCCCATAGCTGGTCGACCATCGGGCTCAGCGTGATCATCTTCCTCGCCGGTCTGCAGGCGGTGGACGAAGATCTCTACGAGGCTGCGCGGATCGATGGCGCCAATGCCTACCAGGCGTTTCGCTTCGTCACCCTGCCGGCACTGCGGCCGGTCACGGCGGTGGTCTTCATTCTGACGCTGACGCAGAGCTTCAAGGTGTTCGACATCGTTTGGGCCACGACACAGGGCGGCCCGATCCGCTTCTCGGAGATCCTGTCGACTTACATGTACAAGCGCGGCGCTCTGGAAAACCAGTACGGCTACGGCTCTGCGATCGGGGTTGCGCTGCTGGTGATCGTGAGCCTTGCCACGATCCTCTACATGCAGATCCAGAGCAAGGAGGACCGCTAGATGGGACGCTGGCTGCTTCTGTTTGTCCTTGGGATCATTGCCATTCTGATGGTCTCGCCGCTGATCCTGACGGTCTTCACCTCGCTCAAGCCGACAACCGAGCTGGTGAACCCTCCTTGGTATCCGCCCGCCGATCCGACCTTCGAGCATTACGTACGGGTTTGGACGGAAGGGGGTTTCAGCCGGTATTTCTTCAATACGCTGGTGATCTCGGTCATCGATGCGGTCGTGATGATCGTGATCGCGTCGCTTGCGGCCTATGCCATGGTTTTCATGGAGTTCCGCTACAAGGTGGTTTTGCAGGTGCTCTTTCTGATCGGGCTGATGATCCCGGTCACGGCCATCGTGCTGCCGCTCTTCCAGATCGTGCGTGGGTTCGGCCTGTTGAACACCCATCTCGGTGTCATCTTCGCGGACCTCGCGCTGGCGGTGTCGATCTTCGTGTTCATGTTCTCGTCGTTCTTCATGGGGGTGCCGAAGGCGCTGCATGAGGCCGCCCGGATCGACGGGGCGACCGAGTTCCAGATCTACCGGCGGGTCGTGATGCCGATCGCGACCCCTGCCGTCGTCACGACGGCGCTTCTGGAATTCCTGTGGAGCTGGAACGACCTGCTGCTGCGTCTGTTGTTGATGACGCGGGACGAAATGCGGACGCTCTCCGTCGGCCTGCTGAACTTTCAGGGCACCATGACGCGGGATGTGACCGGCCTGTCGAGCGGCACGGTGATCATGGCGATCCCGGTGGTCCTGCTCTTTGTCTTCTTTCAACGCCATTTCGTACGCGGCATGACCGCGGGCGCCGTCAAGTAGGGACCCGCATGATGAAACCGAGCCTCATCCTCGACCAGCATTTCCGGAAGGTCGAAGAGCTGTTTCGCCCGTCCGCGTTCCGGCGGCTGGGAGAGCTTTGCGACGTCCATGGCGGTGTGAACTGGCCCATGGAACGGGCGGATTTCGACGCCAATCTGCCGGAGGCCTCCTTTGTTGTGGCGGCCACGCCCCGGCTCGACCGGGCCGATCTTGAACGCGCCGCCAATTTGAAAGCCATCATCGAGGTGTCGGGCACCTTTCAACCCGGTATCGACTACAACGCCTGCCATGAGCGCGGGATCGAGGTGCTGTCTTGCGCTCCGGGCTTTCGGACGTCTGTCGCTGAGATGGCGCTCGGGATGATGATCGCAGGCGCGCGCGGGCTCGTGGATGAGCACGAACGGTTTCGCGTCGGCAGTGAGAACTGGCTGGCGGACAACGCCAACACCGATTTTTCGCTCTACGGGCAAACCATCGGCTTTGTCGGATATGGCTCCATCGCGCAGGAATGCACGCGGCTTCTGCGTCCCTTCGCGCCGCGGATCAAGGCGTTCGATCCGTGGCTGAAAGCCTCTGGCCTTGCCTTTGAGGGCGTTGAGTTCTGCGAGCTGGAAGAGGTCACGACCGCGTGCCGCCTTGTGGTCGTCGCGGCGACGCCGACGGAAGAGAACTATCAGTTGGTCTCGCGCAGCCTGATCGAGCGGATGCCGACAGGCACATTCGTGCTGGTGATCAGCCGGTCTCACCTTGTCGATTTCGACGCGCTTGTCGACGCGGCAGAGGCGGGGAGGCTCCGGGTGGCAAGCGATGTCTTTCCGTCCGAGCCGGTGCCCAAACGACATCCGATGCGACAGGCCAGCAACGTGATCTGGTCACCACACCGGGCCGCGGCGGTGGAGGGCGGGCGCCATCCGATCGGGGACATGATCGTGCATGACATTGCGGCGATCCTCGAAGGTCGGCCGGAGCGGGAGCTTCAGTCGGCCGCTCTCGAAACAGTCGGCAAGATCATCCGCGCCCCTCTGGCGAGCGAATAAGGGAGACACACATGGCAGGGGTAGACCTCATCAACGTGTCCAAGGCCTACGGCGATGTCGAGGTTCTGCACGATATCAACCTTTCGATCGCCGATGGCGAGTTCATCGTCTTTGTCGGCCCGTCCGGCTGCGGCAAGTCCACGCTGTTGCGGATGATCGCCGGGCTCGAGAAGGTCACGGGGGGCGATCTGATGATCGGCGGGGCCCGGGCCAACGATCTGAGCCCGCGCAAGCGCGACATCGCGATGGTGTTTCAGAGCTACGCGCTCTACCCGCAGATGACGGTCGGCGAAAACATGGGGTTCTCGCTCAGTCTCGAGCGCCGCTCCAAGGACGAGATCGCACGCAAGGTCCAGGACGCGGCAGATGCGCTGAAGCTCGGCCCCTACCTCGAGCGCAAGCCCGGTCAGCTCTCGGGCGGCCAGAGGCAGCGCGTCGCCATTGGCCGTGCCATCGTGCGCAATCCGCAGGTGTTTCTGCTCGACGAGCCCTTGTCGAACCTCGATGCAGCGCTCCGCTCGGAAACCCGGGTGGAGATCAGCGAGCTGCACCAGCGCATGGCCACCACGATGATCTACGTCACCCACGATCAGGTCGAAGCGATGACAATGGCGGATCGGATCGTGGTGCTGAACGGCGGCTATATCGAACAGGTCGGCAGCCCGATGGATCTCTACAACCGTCCTGCCTCCGAGTTCGTGGCGGGGTTCATCGGGTCTCCCAAGATGAACTTGGTGAAAGGGCGGTTCGCCGATGCCGTCGGGGCGGCGACGCTGGGCGTGCGGCCCGAGCATTTCGAGCTCGGCCCGGGCGACGACGCGTGGCAGGGCACGATCACACTGGTCGAGCGGCTTGGTCATGACACCATCCTCTATGTGAAGGTGGCGGATGTCGGGGTTGTCACCGTCAGCCTCGATGGTCAGCATGACCAGCGGGTCGGGGATGTGGTTCATATTCGGCCCAAGGCGGAATTCATCCACAGGTTCAACGCCAAGGGGCTGCCGATCGCGGCCTGATCCGACCGGGGAGCTTTCATGTCGCCCAAGCGACCGACAGTAAAGGACGTGGCGCGCGAAGCCGGGGTGTCGATCGCCACCGTATCGAGGGCGATGTCACGGCCGGACGACGTGCGCTCGGCCACGCGGGATCATGTGTTCGAGGTGATGAAGCGGCTTGGCTACCGGGCCAACCAGGCGGCCCAGGATCTGCGTCGCGGTCGTTCGAAGACGCTTCTGGTGCTGGTGTCCGAGATCACCAACGCCTTCTTCGCCGAGTTCTTCAAGGGCATCGAGGAAGAGGCCCGGGCGCACGGCTACCTGCTTCTCATCGGGGATACCTCGGAAGATGCGGGCAGCGAGCGCGCCTTCTCGGACATGCTGATGATGAACCAGGCCGGTGGCATGATCATCAACGCCAACGGGTTTCTCGAGGATCTGCTTCCAAGCGACGGCGAGGTCTATACCGGCCCGCCCGTTGTCTCGTGTGGCGGGCACAAGAATATCGAGCTGCCGACCGTCCGGACGGACGATGTTCTTGGCGGGCGACTGGCGGCGCGGCACCTTCTGGAGCTTGGTCACCGGGATATCGTGCAGGTCTGCGGCCCGCAGAGCGTCAATGGCTTTCAGCGCAGGTATGAGGGGTTTGCCCAGGAGGTCGGCGCCGCCGGGATCCCTTTGCGGCCTGGCCGAGACATCTTCGGCCAGCTGTCTGTCGAATTCGGGATCGCGGCGGCGCAGCGCATCCTTGCGTCGGGCGCCCTGCCCACCGCGATTTTCGTACACAACGACGAGACAGCCACGGGACTGCTCCATGGCCTCGTGACCGCCGGTGTGCGGGTGCCGGAGGACGTGTCGGTGATCGGGTATGACGACATGCCCTATGCCGCGATCTTCAATCCGTCACTCTCGAGCATCCGGTTGCCCCGGCGAATCTGGGGCCAGCTGGCGTGCCGCAAGCTGATCGCCATTCTCGAAGGCGAAAGCGGTGCGGACACCCCTGTTGTCATTCCGCCCGAACTGATCGTACGGCGCAGCACGGCCGCCCCGCGCAAGGAAGACCGAGGATGAGCGACCGCCCGATCCGAGCTGTTGTCTGGGGCGAAAACGTCCACGAAAGGACAAGCGATGTCGTCGCCGAGCTTTACCCTGACGGGATGCACGGCTGCATTGCCGAGGGGCTGAACGCGGCCCCCGGGATCACGGCGACAACCGCGACCCTTCAGGAGCCTGACCACGGCCTGCCGCGTGCGCGCGTGGATCAGACGGATGTCCTGCTGTGGTGGGGCCACGCAGCGCATGGCGACGTGTCCGACGAGGTCGTGGAGCGTGTTGCCGAAGCGGTCTGGGGTGGCATGGGGCTGATCTTGCTGCATTCGGCCCATTTCTCGAAAATATTCAAGGTGTTGATGGGGACGGCGTGCAACCTCACATGGCGCGAGGCGGGGGAGCGGGAGCGGCTTTGGGTCACGGCTCCGGGGCATCCGATCGCGCAGGGTCTGCCGGATCATTTCGAGCTGGAAACCGAAGAGATGTACGGTGAGCCGTTCTCTGTCCCCGAGCCGCTCGAAACCGTGTTCATCAGCTGGTTTCAGGGCGGCGAGGTGTTCCGCTCCGGTCTGACCTATCGCCGTGGGCTGGGGAATGTCTTTTACTTCCGGCCCGGTCACGAGACCTACGCGACCTACTATGACGCGCACGTCCGGCGTGTTCTGGTCAACGCCGTGCGGTGGGCAGCGCCGCTTGCCCCGCGCCACGCGGACGTGCGGGATGCGCCCAATCGCGCCACGCCCGATGCCCTCGAACCGCTGACCGAGCGCGGCCCTCGGCTGCACCGGGACGGGGAAGAAGGCTTCCGCTGAAGGGGGCTTTGGAGTACCGCTCCGCTCGGTTCGGAGCGCGCTGCACGGCCTTTTCAGCCGAACGGATCTTCGACAACCCCCACGAGCGGGACGAGAAAGTCTCCGAAGTTCGGATCGACCGCATCCTGGTAGTGGCCGTCGAAGGCGCTGCGGGTGACCGCGATACTGCCCTCGGAGCCATCGAAGATCGCAAGGTCGCGGGCGTCGTAGACGTCTGACATGCCCTTGATCGCGGAGAAGTAGATGCCGAGATCGAGCTTGTCTTGCAGGTATTGCTGGTCGAGCAGCGTCTGCGCGTCGGGCGCGCTGGCGTTGTGCACCCCGTTCACGAGCGCGAAGATCAGGAGCGGTGCGCTGACTGCGCCGTTGGACTGAAGCTCGCTCACCCAGTATTCCAGCTCCGCCTGGTCAGGCTCGCGCCCGAGGACGTTCAGGTAGACCTGGCGCAGGTAGCCGCTGATATCGATCAGGTTTCCGGCGTCGTCGAAAAAGCCGCCGTAGATGGCGCTCGGCTCTGGCTGCTCGAACAAGGCCCCCGCCATCTCCTCGAGCGGGAAGCCAAGCGTGAATTGATCGATCCAGTAGTAGAGACCGACCGCATCGGGCGCGCGATTGAAGTAGGCCATGTAGAGCTCGGTGATCTCCCCGAACTGCTCGGCCGTCACATCCACGACGTTGTCAAAGATCAGGAGCGGAAAGTTGCCCTGTGCCTCGAAGAACGGGATCTCGGTGGTGAAATCGAGGATCTCGATGCTGTTGAGCCGATCTGTCCCTTCTGTCGGATCCGCGCGGTTTGTGATCGTCTGAAGCCCGGGCGAGAGGGTCAGCGTGTAGCCGTACTGGGTGCCGGTGTAGACGGCCGTGTCGTCGCCATCCCCGCCATTGATCGTGTCGTTGCCGCCGAGGCCGGTGAGCCGGTCATTGCCGGGGAAGCCGTTGAACACCTCGCCATCCTGGGTGCCGACGTAGTCGTCGTCGCCCGATGTGCCGGAGATGCTGGCAACGGGCGCCCTGTCTTCGAGGGTCAGCCGCAGGTTGGGGATCGCGCCTTGCACCGCGACCGGATCCTGTGCGCGCAGCGCAAACTCGATGACCTCGGGACCCTCGCTGATTTCGTCGTGCAGGATTTCCACATCGAGCGTGGCGCGTGTCTCGTAGGGCTCGAAGGTCACTTCGTCTGTGAGCAGGCGATAATCCTCGCCCGCCATGGCAGAGGTGGACGCGAGCTCGACTGTGAGGGTGATCGGCTGCGCCGACGGCTCCGACATCTCGACCGTCAGGCCGACGCGCTCTCCCGCGCCGCTGGGCTCCCTGGCCCAGACCGGTGCACCATAGATGCCGCGCGCGGCCAGCTCGGAGGCGTCGAAGATGAAGCCCGCCGTGGCGACGGAGGCGACGCCGGCGCCGAACACGGCATTGCCCGGGCCCGACAGGGTGACGTGCACCGACTCGTCGGCCTCATTCACCTCATCCCCGTTCGCCTCGACAAGGATGTCTTTCGTCGTCTCGCCGGGCTCGAACGTGACGGTGCCCGCCTCGGCCTGTGCGGGATAAAGATCGGTGCGCTCTGCGGAGCCAAAGCCGATCGCGTAGTTCACCGACACCGGATCGACCGCCGGCTCTGACAGCGAGACGGGAAAGCGCATGAAATTGCCGAAATCCTCGATGGTGCTGTCACCGGTGATCGAGATCTCGGGGCGCGCGGATGTCTCGGTATCGCGGATCTCGGCATAGCCGACGCTGTCGCTCATGTTGACCGCTGCACCGGACGCCTGGGTCAGCCGCAGCCCGAACCATTCGCTCGCCTCGGGCGTGGTGTCGCCCAGCACCTCGATTGGCACGTTCGCGCGCGTCTGGCCCGTCTCAAAGACGACCTGCCCCTCGCTGGCGATGAAATCACTGCCAGCATAGGCCGTGCCATCGCGGGTGGTGAAGTTGAACACCGTCGGCTCCGGGGCGGGGCGCGACAGGGTGATGTCGAACTGCGCGGCACGGGTGTTGCTGTTGCCCTCGACAAGCACGGGATCGCCAACGAAGAGCGCGAGATTCACGTCCGTGCCGTCGTCGTCGAGGATCGTTCCGTGGGCGCGCAGGGTGGGTAGCCCCGGCCCGAACGTTGCGCCGACCGGGTCATAGAGCTCGACCGTCAGCCCCTCGTCGGCTTCGTCGATCGCGTCACTCTCGGCCTCGATCAGGAGCGATGTGGTAGTCTCGCCGGGGGCGAAGGTGATCTGACCGTTGTTCGGGGCTGACGTGCCGTTGCTGGTGGTCGAGGTCAGCGTGTTGTCGAGATCGCTATTGGTGATCGTGCCGTCAAAGAGCGCCCTGTAGTTCACCGTCACCGTTTGCGTGGCCGGTTCCGAGAGCGAGACGGTGAAGTTCAGGAACTGGTTGAATTCCTCAACGGTGCTGTCGCCCGCGATCGCGACACCGGGCTCGCCCCTTGTATCGTTATCGCGGATCTCGGCGTAGCCCACGGCGCCGTCGAGCGCGATGGCGCCCGCGGGGGAGGGCGCCGTGACGGTGAGGGCGAACCACTCCGTCGGCTCCGGGACACGACCGCCGAGGATGGGCACCTGGATGCTCGCGCGGTCCTGCCCCGGCTCGAAGAGCAGGGTGCCGGCTGTTGCAAGGTAATCCTGACCGGCAAGCGCGGAGCCGTCTTCGGAGCGATAGTCGAACGTCGTCTGCACTGTTGCCGGGCGCGAGAGGTCGATGTCGAAGTGTGCGACCTGCGTGCCCTCGTCGCCCTCCACGAGCACGGGATCGCCGACAAAAAGCGCCGCGTTGCCGTCTTCTCCGCCCTCGCCGTCATCGTCGAGCACAAAGCCGGTGGCGCGCAGGGCAAGCTGGTCCGCGCCGAAGGTCGCGTTCTCTGGCGCGAAGAGCTCCACCATGATCGACTCGTCCCGCTCGTCGAGCGTGTCGTCGATCGGTTCGATCAGGATCGATTGCTCGGTCTGGCCGGGGGCGAAGGTGAGCACGCCGGTATTGGCCGGAGCCGTCATGACACTGCTGAGGTCGAAATTGCTCACGCTCTGGTCGTTGAGGGTGCGAAAGTTCACCGAGACGATGTCGGGCGAGGGCTCCGACAGGGAGACGTTGAAGCGAATGAAGTTCGCCACCTCTTCGATGGTCGCGCTCCCGCGCAGGGAAATCTCGGGGAGGAGAGACGCGTCCGTGTCCCGGATCTCGGTATAGCCCACGCCATCCCCGCCCGTATTGATCCGCCCCGCCGGATCGGTGACGCTCAGCCCGAACCACTCTGCCCCTTCGGCACTGGTGTCACCGATCACCGGAACATCGACGACGCCGCGGATCTGGCCGGCGGCAAGGGTGAGATCGCCAGACGCGGGGGTGTAATCCTGCCCCGCAAGCGCACTGCCATCGAGCGTGGTGTAGCTCAGCGTGGTGCTCTCTGACTGCGCGCGCGACAGCAGCACCTCGAAACGGGCAACGCTTGTGCCGTCGTCGCCTTCGATGACAACGGGATCGCCAACGAAGACCGCTGAGTTTGACCCGCCATCGTCATCGAGGATCGCGCCCGCCGCGCGCAGCACGGGAGCGTCGCCCTCGAATGTGCCGTTCACTGGCTCGTAGAGCTCCACGACGATGTGCTCGTCGGGTTCATCGAGGGTATCGCGATCCGCCTCGACCCTGATCGTGAGCGCGGTTTCCCCGGGCTCGAATGTCAGCATGCCGTTGTTGGGGTCGGAGGTGCCGTTGTTGGTGGTCGATGTCAGGGTGTTCTTGAGATCGGAATTCGTCGCGGTGCCGTCGTAGAGCGTTCGGAAGTTCACGCTGACCGGCGAGGCGGACGGGCTGTCGAGCGCCACCTCGAAGACAATGAAGTTCTGAAACTCTTCCGCCGAGCTGGAAACGTTCGAGATCGAAATGACCGATGACATGCGAATCCCCCGGTTGCCGCATGTATCTGATACTGCGTGACTTCGGGCGGCGAGTCATCGTTGCGATGGTCGCGCCGGCTCTTGTTCGTGCCAGCAGGGCGCACCTTGGGGTGCGTGACCGGGGGCGGATGCGACGTGCGCGCCGCGATGGCGCGGACGCAGGTGCCAGCGTAGGGCCTTGGCGCGCTCTGGGCCTACCGGCCGATGAGGCGCGGTGGATACGCGCGCATGAACTTAAGTGTGTTGGCGACCCCGGGAGGATTCGAACCCCCGACCTGATGATTAGAAGTCACCTGCTCTATCCAACTGAGCTACGGGGCCGCACGATCTCGCCTGAGGCGAGCCGCCTTGGCTTAGCGTTCTCGCCTGCGACACTCAATTGAAAAGGGTCGGCAAATGAGGGGGGGCGGCGGGTGCCCCTCAGAGATCGGACAGGGGCAGCTCTCGCGTCAGGAACGTGCTGAACGGGTTTTCCACGTAGTCAGCGAAGGCCTCGCAGTCGGTGAACCCGAACGCTCTGTATAGCTCGATCGCGGGCGTGAATGCCTCGGCGCGGCCGGTTTCGAGGCTGGCACGCTCCGCGCCTTCGCCTGTGGCCTCGGTGAGGATATGGCGCAGGAGCGCCGCGCCGATCCCCGCTCCCCGAGCTTCGGAGACGACATGCATGGATTTCAGCTCGGCGTGCCGGGGGGCGATGAGCTTGTAGGCGCCGATGCCCAGAAGCGGCCCGCTCTCCGGGCGCGCCACGAAGAGCCGCGCGCCATCGCGAACGAGCCCCTCGGCGTTCTGGGCGAATACGCTCTCGGGCGGAGAGACGGAGCGCATGAGCGCAAGGTGGCGCTCGATCAGGGCATCGACTTGGGGGTCGCGCGGATCCGCGCGGAGGATCCCGACCGGCGTCAGTGGGTCCACGCGCCGCGCCGGTTGGTGGCGAAGTTCTCGCCGTAGCCGCGCTGGCGGATGTTGGGCTTGCGCTTCTTCGGCTCGATGACAACCGCGTCGATACCCTTGTCGCGGGCGTAATCGAGCGCGGCCTCTTTCGTCTCGAAGCGCAGCCGCACCTGGCTGTTCATGTCGCCCGACGACGTCCAGCCCATGAGCGGGTCGATCCCGCGCGCTTCTGCCGGAGTGAATTCCAGCACCCAAAGGTGGGTCTTGGCGGTGCCCGATTGCATCGCGGTCTTGGCGGGTTGATAGATGCGTGCACGCATGGGGTCGCCTCGTTACTCGGATCCGTGCCGTTATGCGCGGCTACGGGGGGCCTGCCAAGGGGACATTCCGTCCGGGCCAGCCCCCAGCCGCCCGTGGCTAAAGGGGGGCGACGCCAAGCAAGATGCAAGCGCCCTTGTTCTCAATGGTGCCCATGTGGCGCGAAAGCTTGAAATCGCGGACGGATCGCGCACGTTTGAGGGATCAGGAGACCGCCCATGCACAACAATTCCCCCGAAGCGATGCCCGTGCTTGCCCATGCCGCGCCGGATGTGAAAGCGCGCGAGAAGCTCGAAGGCGGCAAGGCGTTCGTGATGCAGACGGAGTTCACCGCGGCGGGCGACCAGCCGACCGCCATCACCGAGCTGAGCCAAGGGGTGCGCGATGGCGAGCGCGATCAGGTGCTCCTGGGCGCTACGGGTACGGGCAAGACCTTCACCATGGCCAAGGTGATCGAGGAAACGCAGCGCCCTGCCATCATCCTCGCCCCGAACAAGACGCTGGCCGCGCAGCTCTACGGCGAATTCAAGGGGTTCTTTCCGGAGAATGCCGTCGAGTACTTCGTGTCCTACTACGATTACTACCAGCCCGAGGCCTACGTGCCGCGCTCGGACACGTACATCGAGAAGGAAAGCCAGATCAACGAGCAGATCGACCGGATGCGCCACTCCGCCACCCGCGCCTTGCTGGAGCGCGATGACGTGATCATCGTGGCGTCGGTGTCGTGCATCTATGGTATCGGCTCGGTCGAGACCTACGGCGCGATGACCCTCGATCTGCATACGGGGCGCGAATATGATCAGCGCAAGGTGATGGCCGATCTCATCGCCCAGCAATACCGTCGCAACGATCAGGGCTTTCAGCGCGGCGCGTTCCGGGTGCGCGGCGATGTGCTGGAGGTCTGGCCCGCCCACCTCGAGGATCGCGCGTGGCGGCTGTCGTTCTTTGGCGAGGAGCTGGAATCGCTGACGGAGTTCGACCCGCTGACCGGCGAAAAGACGCAAACCTTCGAGAAGATCCGGATCTACGCCAATTCGCATTACGTGACCCCGCGCCCGACGATGCAGCAGGCGGTCATCCAGATCAAAAAGGAGCTGCGCCAGCGGCTCGACCAGCTTGTGGGCGATGGCAAGCTTCTGGAAGCCCAGCGGCTGGAGCAACGCACGAACTTCGACATCGAGATGCTGGAGGCGACGGGCGTCTGCAACGGGATCGAGAACTACTCGCGATATCTGACGGGCCGCGCGCCGGGCGAGCCGCCGCCCACGCTCTTCGAGTTCATCCCCGACCATGCGATTGTATTCGCAGATGAAAGCCACGTTTCCGTCCCCCAGATCGGCGGGATGTACAAGGGCGACTACCGGCGCAAGTTCACTCTCGCCGAGCATGGCTTCCGCCTGCCGTCCTGCATGGACAACCGCCCCCTGAAGTTCGAGGAATGGGATGCGATGCGGCCCCAGTCGGTGTTCGTGTCCGCAACGCCCGCCGGGTGGGAGCTCGACCAATCCGGCGGCGTTTTCACCGAGCAGGTGATCCGGCCCACGGGCCTGCTCGACCCGGAGGTGGAGATCCGCCCCGTCGAGATGCAGGTCGACGATCTGCTCGACGAGGTGCGCCGTGTCTCTGCCGCAGGCTACCGCACGCTGGCCACAACGCTCACAAAACGCATGGCCGAGGACCTGACCGAGTACATGCACGAGCAGGGCATCCGGGTGCGCTACATGCATTCCGACATCGACACGATCGAGCGGATCGAGATCCTGCGCGACCTGCGGCTCGGCGCATTCGACGTGCTCGTTGGGATCAACCTGCTGCGCGAGGGGCTCGACATCCCGGAATGCGGCCTCGTGGCCATTCTCGACGCGGACAAGGAAGGGTTCTTGCGGTCGGAGACCTCGCTGATCCAGACCATTGGTCGCGCGGCGCGAAACGCCGACGGACGCGTCATCATGTACGCCGACCGCATCACCGGCTCGATGGAGCGCGCCCTGCGCGAAACGGACCGTCGCCGCAACAAGCAGATCGCCTACAACGAAGAGCACGGGATCACCCCGGAGACGGTCAAGAAGAACGTTGAGGATATTCTCGCCGGCCTCTACCAGGGCGATACGGACATGAACCGCGTGACGGCGAAGGTCGAAAAGCCGATGCACGGTGCCAATCTTGAAACGCACCTGAATGGGTTGCGCGACGACATGCGCAAGGCCGCCGAGAACCTCGAATTCGAGGAGGCCGCCCGTCTGCGCGACGAGATCAAGCGGCTCGAAGCTGTCGATCTGGCAGTGGCCGATGATCCGCTGGCGCGGCAATCCGCCGTGGAAGAGGCCGTTGACGCTGCGCAGAAGGCGTCTGGCCGCTCCACCGCAGGCCGCGCGGGCCAGCGCGGTGGCAACAAGAGGAGCAAGCGGCGGTAGCGCTGCGCCCGGATCACCGTGCCTGTCTCTTGCAGGACAAGCCCGGCACGCGCTTTTGGCTGTTGGCCAAGGATAGCACAGGCGCCCGATTGAATACGGCGGACCCGGTGTATATGAGCCTTGCGGGGCAGATCGAGTGACAGGGGTGCTTCGGTTTGGGACAGGGCGACCGCACGTTTAACCTGCTCACGCATGTGATGGCCGCATAGCATTGCCGCATCCTGCAGGATTGGTTCGAGTTTCTGGACGTTCTGCCAAGTCGTGTCGTCGCCATTGTCGGCGAAAGCCCGGATATCGAGCCTGCGCTCCGCTCTCTCTGTGAGCCGCTCGGAGTTGGGGTCGCCATCTCCGCGACCTGCAAGCCCGGGGATCTCAAGAAAAACGAACCAGCTTTCGTCGAACCGCAATTCCGCCTCGCCGATCCGGGGCTCGTGATGCTGGTGAAGCTGGATACGTTGCCCTACCGCCGCCCGGGCCTGCTTTGGCAGGACGCTGCTCTCGCGGAGATGCAGAAGCCAAACGCCGTTTTCGCGACGGGATCGACGCTGCCATGGCGCGCGGACCTACCGACGGACGATCCCCGCTACGCGTTGACGCGGGATGTGAGTAACAACTTCATGTTCATCGATCGCGACGACTGGCTGCGCATTCAGGATATCGAGCGTGAGACGGCTGCCAAGCTTGGGCGCTTTGCAAACGAACGGGCGATTGACGACTACTGCCGCAAGAACGGCCGGTATGGCATACGCTTGTTGAACCGGCGGGACTTCCGCGTGTTTCATACTCAGGAATGGGGCAAGCGCATGGGGTTCGTCCGCTGGTGCTTCCGCAACGGTGTCGCGCTCAAGACGTTCCTCGATGGGTTCCAGGAAGATCGGGTCGCGCCCCCCTTGCACCGCTACTACATGCAGCCTGAATCCATGCCGATCAAGGCAGCGAGGATCGCCTTTGGTCTCTGGCGGCGGGACGTGGTGCAGCGCATCCGGGGGCATTAACGCAGCGTGCGCGATGGCGTGGCCCGGCATAAGCTTGCAAGGTAGCCTCCGCCCCATCCTGGATTGGTTCGCAAGCGGCGCGGAATCTCAGCGGATCGGGTGCGCCGCCGCTTGGGTGCACCGCCCCGCGCGTTCTATGGCGCGCAGCCGGAGGCGCAGGGCACCCGCGGTCTGAGGCGATATCTCGGGGCTTTGCTCAGGCGCGGGCTACGGGCCGGTTTGGCCGCGCCATCCGACCAGGTTCAGAGCGGCAAAAATCAGCGCGGCAACACAGACAATCGACGGGCCTGCGGGCGTGTCGAAGTAATAGGCCGACCAGAGCCCTGCCACCGCGGCGAACGCGCCGATAGCGGCGGCGATGACGGCCATGGCCTCGGGCGTTCGGGCAAGACCGCGCGCCGCGGCGGCTGGAATGATCAGCATCGCCGCAATCAGCAGCACCCCGACCACCTTGATCGCAACCGCCACGGTGATCGCGAGAGACAGGGTCAGGATTAGCTGTTCGCGCTTCGGATTAAGGCCGCCGGCATAGGCCAGTTCCTCGCTCAGCGTCGCCGCCAGAAGCGCCGACCAACGCCACGCGATCAGCGCCATAACGACGGCCGCGCCGCCCCAGATGACCAGCAAGTCCCCGCGGGATACGGAAAGGATGTCGCCAAAAAGGTAGGCCATGAGGTCTATCCGGATGCCGGACAGGAACGAAACCGCCACGAGCCCGAAGGCGAGGGAGGAATGCGCCAGCACGCCCAGGAGCGTATCCATCGCGTAGCCCCGGTCCGCGAGCCGGGTCACTGTCACCGCCATCAGGAGCGCGATCGCGAGGGCGCCCGCGAAGATCGAAACCTGCAAGGCCAGCGAGATCGCCACACCGAGAATTGCCGCGTGCGCGGTCGCATCGCCGAAATACGCCATGCGCCGCCAGACGACGAAGCACCCCAGCGGTGCCGCGGCGAACGCGACGCCCACGCCCGCGAGCGCGGCACGTGTCATGAAATCGTCAAGCACTACTCGGCCGCCTCGGATCCGAGGCTCGGGCCGCGCTCTGGTTGTGGCTTGCCATATTCGGGACGTGCCTGCTCGTGTCCGTGTCCGTGTCCGTGTCCGTGTCCGTGTCCGTGGGGATGGCCGTGATCGTGATCGTGATCGTGATCGTGCCGATAGAGCGCAAGGGCGCCACCCGTGCCCGAGCCGAAGAGTGCACGGTATTCCGGAGCCGACGCGACGACTGCGGGAGTGCCTTCGCAGCAAACATGACCATTGAGGCAAATGACCCGGTCCGACGCGCTCATGACCACGTGAAGCTCGTGGCTGATCATCAGCACCGCGCAACCCGTATCGCGACGCACGTTCTCGATCTGGCAGTAGAAGGACGCCGAGCCCGGCTGATCCAGCCCCTGGGTCGCCTCATCGAGCAGCAGCAGCTCGGGGCGGTTGATCAACGCGCGCGCCAGCAGCGCGCGCTGGAATTGACCACCGGAGAGCTGCGACATCTGCCGCGTGAGCAGGTCCGGAACGCCGGCAATCTCCAGCGCGGTCTCGCATGCCGCGCGCGAAACGCGGTCCGTGAGGCGCATGAAACGCTCCACGGTCATCGGCAGGGTGGCATCGATATGCAGCTTTTGCGGAACGTATCCGATCCGCAACCCCGGCTTGCGCGTGATGCTGCCGCCGGTTGGCGCTGTCGCTCCGATGATGGCGCGCAACAGGCTGGTTTTGCCGGAGCCGTTCGGACCGACGATCGTGACGATCTCGCCGGGTTCGACGCTGAGGGACACGTTCTGCAGCACTTGATTGGCGCCGTAGGACATGCCGAGACCGGATACCGAGACGAGGCTCATGCGCCGTCCTTGTCGACGCAGGCCGTGCAGATGCCTTCGGCTTCGACGACCATACGCTCCATCTGGAAGCCAGCCGCCTTGGCCGCGCCATCCAGAGCGTGCGCGGCCGGGGCGGATGGGGCCTCGGCGATCGCGTCGCACACCCGGCAGATCATGAATGCCGGAGAGTGTGACTCGCCCGGATGCGCGCAGGCGACAAAGGCGTTCAGCCGCTCGATCTTGTGGGCGAAACCGTGCTCCGTCAGGAAATCGAGCGCGCGATAGGCAATCGGGGGATGCCCGCCAAAGCCTGCATCCCGCAGCAGGTCGAGCACAGCATACGCGCCGAGGGCGCGATGCTCTTCGAGCAGCAATTCGAAGACCTTGCGCCGAACCGGGGTCAGGCGCAGGCCCTGGGTTGCACAGCGTACTTCCGCCTCGGCCAGCGCTTGCGCGACGCAGGCGGCGTGGTCGTGCTGCTCAAATCCGAGAGGTGTTTTCGCGTCGGCGGACATACTGCGCATCCTTCTTGTCACAGGCCTCCAGATCGGGTAACTCGCTAGTGAAATGTTATAAAATCACACGAAGGTTCCCATGTCCAGAAAGCTCTCGACCATTGCTTCCGTTGCCCTTGTGGCAGGAGCGCCCGCCGCTGCTGAGGTTCCGAACGTAGCAGTCGACATCGCGCCGGTCCATTCCCTCGTTGCGCGCGTGATGCAAGGCGTTGGGACGCCCGAGCTGATCCTGCCCCCTGGTGCGTCGCCGCACGAATACAGCCTGCGCCCATCGGAAGCCGCGGCCCTGCAGGACGCGGATGTTGTCTTCTGGATGGGGGCGGATCTGGCACCGTGGATGGCCGGCGCGCTCGAGACCTTGTCCGGCGACGCTGCAGTGACCGCGCTGCTGGAGAGCAAAGAGACAACGCTGCTCGGATTTCGCGAAGGGGCGCTGTTCGAGGCGCACGACCATGACCATGGCGACGACGACCATGAGGATCATGCCGAGGCGGAACACGACCACGACGACCATGACCATGAGGATCATGCCGAGGCGGAACACGACCACGACGACCATGACCATGAAGAGCACGCCGAGGCGGAGCATGGCCACGACGACCACGACCATGAGGAGCATGCCGAAGCTGAGCATGGCCACGACGACCACGAGCATGAGGAGCATGCGCACGCAGGCCACGACCACGGGGCGCACGATCCACATGCATGGTTGTCGCCCTCGAATGCGTCAGCCTGGCTCGACCTGATTGCCGCAGAATTGGCAGCAGCCGACCCGGACAACGCAGCCGCCTACGCCGCGAATGCAACCGAGGCACGGACGGAGATCGAAGCGATGATGGCGGATGTCACGGCTATTCTCGAGCCCGTGCGCGGTGGCAGCTTCGTCGTGTTCCACGACGCGTACCAGTACTTCGAAACCGATTTCGACTTCCGGGCCTCGGGGGCAATATCGCTTGCCGATGCAGCCGACCCTAGCCCCGCACGGATCGCCGAAATTCAGGGGCGTGTCCGGGAAGAGGGCGTCGATTGTGTGCTGGCCGAACCGCAATTCAATCCGGGCCTCGTCGCGACGGTTCTTGATGGCACCGACGCGAAGACGGCAGTGATCGACCCGATCGGTGTCGATCTGGAGCCGGGGCCGGAGCTCTACCCGCAGCTCATCCGAAACATGGCGACGACGCTCGCGGAGTGCCTCTGACCCTGTGACGGCCCGGCCATCAGGGCGCTGACCGGGCGCTTGCGCCCGGCTCTGCGCGCGAGCGTACCCATCAGGTGAAGGGAGTTGCCTCGCGCGGTGCCATCCCGGGGCCATCCCGGTGCCACCCCGGATCGAGGCAATCCGCACGCCTCCCGCACGCAGGGCCGGAACCCATCTGGACATGGGTTCCGGCGGGCGAACGATGGGCAGCAGGCGGCATGGCCGCCCGCCCGGTTCAGAACACGTCGGAGCGCACGGGGTTACGCAACCACCAGAGCCGGGCGAGCGCTTCGAGCTGCGCCCGCGGCGCATTTTCGGGCGGCGTCAGGCCCGCCTCCGCGATCAGCGCGTTGATGGCGCCCCGCGTCTGGGAGCCGATGGCGCCGTCGATCGAGACGCTCTGCCCGAGCTCGTTGAGCAGACGCTGCACCGCGCGGGACAGGTCCCGCCCCTCGGCCTCATTGAGCATCTTTTCGGCCCGGCCAACCGGCTCGGGATCTGCGAGCTCCGCGGCCTTGGCCGCCCGCATCAGTGCCTCGTCGCGGCCAAGCCCATTGACATCGCCCTTCAGGATCATCGTCGCCGCGTTCACGCCCCCCCAAGCATCACCGCGTGCAAGACCGATGTCATAGTAGCGTACAGCCTCGCTCAGCGGCGCGTTGATCTGTTCGCGAACGATCATACGACCGAGGGTCGAGGGTGAACTGGGGTGACCGCCGTCGGCCCCCTTCAGGAACCAGCTGGACGCGGTAGCAAGGTCAGGCGCGTTCCCGTCCAGCCCGAACAACGCGACGATGCCGAGGTTGTGGTAGCCGTAGATGTCGCCGCGCTCGGCGGAGGCTTTCAGGTAGGCCATGCCGCGTTCAGGCAGGTAGTGGTCGCTGTCGCGGGTCAGAAAGAAGATCCCGAGCTCGTTCATCGAATAGGTGTGGCCCATCTCGGCAGCACGGTCGAGCAGGTCGAACCCGCGCTCTTGCTCGGCCCGGGTCTCGCCCTCCTGAAGCAGGTAGCGCCCGAGCAGGTGAAGCGAGAACGGATCCGAGATCCGGACGCCCTCCTCAAGAAGCGCGTTGGCGCGTTCCCGGTCCTCGGGGATGTCAAAGAGCCGCCTGTCCACCTTGTCGGAGGTCAGCAGGCGTGCGACGGCGTAGTTCGCCCGGTCGTAGCCAGCCTGGCGCGCCTTTTCGAAGAGCGCAAAGGCTTCCTCGTACTCGCCGTTGGCTTGCAGGGCGCGGGCGAGCTGGTGGGTGAAGCGGATCTCGCCAGGGTTCGCCTCGACGGCCGCCCGGCAGGCTGCGATCGCCGGTGCGATGTCGATTTCGTTGGCCAGCCGGAAGAGCCCGATCCCCCCCCGGTCAAGCACATCGCCGGCCTGCAGATCGCACGCGTTGACCTCCATCTCGAGCGAGACGCGCATGGTCTGGTCGTCGCGTGTTTCCAGCAGGAACGAATCCACCTTGGTCATCAACCCGGCGCGCGATTTGCGGTCCTCGAGCTGGGGCACGTAGGTGAAGCCGCCTGCGAGCTGGAGCGTCCCCCCGCGCGGCGCTTCGGCCACATCGAGAAGCGGCAGAAACTCGGCCAGTTCCTCGTCTCCGAGGGCTGTCGCAATCGCGGTCCCGAGCTCCATCGAGCGGTCGTATTCGATGCGCAGCGTGATTTCCTCGGGAAAGTCCACCTCCGCCACCTGTAGCGAGCGCCGGGTCTCGTTTGCCTCTGAGGTCTGGGCGGCGAGCACGGTCAGCGCCTCCGGGGCGCGCTGGAAACGGTAGGGCCGGACGAGCGTGGAGCTTTCCCACGGCACCTGCCTGCCTTCGGTCTTGTTGAAGACCCGCTCGCGTACACTGGAGAAGACCGCTGTCACGTCTGCTTCGGGCTGAGATGCAAGCGTGGCGCTGATGGCCGTGACGTAGGGGCTGTTGCCGCCCGGAGGGCCATCATAGGCGACCATGCCGGGGGCGGTCGAGAACGCCATCAGCGAGTTGATCGGCGTGCGCATGACATCAAAGCCCGTACGCGTTTCGAAGAGCGAGGCGTCGAGCCCGCCCGCGAGCTTTGCGCCCGGAAACGGGTTGTCGCGGCAGGCGTCGATGATCGCGACGTGGACCTGCCCCTTGGCCGAGAGCAGCTCGACGACGCGGTCTAGGGTAACCGCCTCGACGGGCAGATCGTAGATGGAATCGAAGGTCACGTCCGTTGGCAGCAGGTAGTTGCGCCGTCCGATCTGGATCCCGTGCCCGGCATAGAAGAAGACGATCTCTGCGCCGTCCTCGACGTTGAGTGTCGCCTGCCGCAGGAGACCTTCGAACTCCTGCCGGTTCACGTCGGTTCCGGAGAAGACGGAATAGCCGAGATCGCGGAAGATCTCGGACATGCGTTCGGCATCGGCCCGCGCGTTTTCGAGATCGGCGACCCCGGCATAGTCCTGATTGCCGATCACGACCGCGAGACGGGCCGGAGGCGCGTCCGCGAGTGCCCCCATGGGGAACGCCACTTGCAGTGCAAGCGCCGTTCCGAGAATCCAGCTACGCCCCGACATACCGCGGCTCAGTTCCAGCTGCCGCCGCTGTCGTCGCCACCGGCGCCGTCATCGTCGTCATCATCGTCGTCGTCGTTGCCGCCCGAGTCGTCTCCGCCGGAGTCATTCCCGCCGGAATCGTTGCCACCTGAATTGCCGCCGCCGCCGGACTCTTCGCTTTCGTCTTCGGACGACGCGTTCTGTGCGAGGATCTCCTGGGCCCGCGAAGAATTGGTTGCCGAGGCCGGGGGGATCTCCGTCGAAGCCGCTGGCGAGGCCGCGCGCTGCGGCTCGGGGGCCGGGGCGGTGGTGAAGGTCGTGGGGCCACACGCAACCATCGTACACAGGGCTGCGGCTGAAACCGTGAGCTTGAGAAGGGAAGAATAGGTCATTGGGGAAGCCACCTTATTGTTTTGAAAAAGGGAGGAGATGGGCTGGTCTGCACCACCTGATAACCAATCGTAGCACGCCAAAGTGATCCTGCGTCAACTGCACCCCAGGGGCGCTTTTCCGCCGAAGGGGGCAACCTACCGCAAAGGTTTATGAACCTTATCACCTAGGTGTTGCGCGATTTCCGGGATGTGCGTGGCGCGCGCGGGCGTTCTCTCTGGTCTGGGGCCGACTCACGCCCACTTGCGGGTGCTGCACGAGGGGCTGAGGGGCGTCGAGCGGGAGCGCGGCAAGCCGGTGACGCGGGAGGGGATCTGCCTCGCGGAACGCGTGTTCGCCCTGCTGCTGAAGCGCCGAGCCCATTGCGCCGCATGTGGACGGCTTGACCAAGAATGCGTAGTCTGACGGTGCCGCGGGGGCGGCGTCCAGGTCCGCGGAAAGCTGTCATCGGCACCCCTCTTCTTCAGAGCCGACCTCTCTTCGGTTTTTCTCACGCCCGCTTCAGCGGACCGCCGGGCGCATGACGAGGAAGCCGATGTCCAAATCCATCGAACAACTGCGCCGTGATGCGAAGACGCTCAAAACGGCCTATGAGGCCGGAGACCTGCATGCCCGGCAGCGGGTCGCGAATTACCCCCCGCGGGCGGATGACGTACCGCTCAAACACGCCGATTACCTGTATGTCATCGCGCGCGAGAACAGCTTTCGTAGCTGGCCCGCGCTCAAGCTTGCGGCCGATCTGCAGGGGCTCGACCGGGCTGCGCAGCAGCAGCGGCTGAGGGTCGCGCTCTTTCTGGGGCAGGTGCCGGTGGTCGAGCGGCTTCTCGGTGCGGCCCCTGATCTGGCCGATGGGCAGCTCGGCCTGCAGATCGCAACCTATGACAGGGCTGCGGTGGCGCGCGCGCTGGCGCGTGATCCGGCTGCGGCGACGCAAGAGATCGACGGGCGCCCGCCGCTCTGTCATCTGGCGTTTTCCCGGTACATCCACCAGCGCCCCGAGCTCGATGACGACATGATCGCGGTGGCCGAGATGCTGGTGGCGCATGGCGCGAGCGTCGACGCGTCGATGCCGGTCACGCCGGACAACGATCACCAGCTCTCGGCGCTCTACGGCGCCGTCGGGCATGGCAACAACATGCGCCTCGCCCGCTGGCTTCTGGAGCATGGTGCCAACCCCGATGACAACGAGTCGCTCTACCATTCGACCGAGCTCGGCCACCACGAGGGGCTGAAGATGCTGCTCGCGCACGGTGCCGATCCTCGCGGCACCAACGCGCTGTTGCGCGCGATGGATTTCGATGACGTGGAGGCGGTGCGGATGCTGCTGGAGGGCGGCGCGCTCGCGGACGAGTTCGATGGCCGACATGTGGGGGGCGAGCGCCCATGGGTGGTGCCGGCGCTGCATCAGGCGGCGCGGCGCATGGTTTCGCTCGACATGGTGTGCGTGCTTCTGGATGCGGGCGCGGATCCCGAGCGGCGCTTCGGGGGCTGTAGCGCCTACAGCTATGCCCGGGTCTTCGGCAACGCGCTGCTGGCACGCGAGATGGAGGCCCGTGGCGTGTCCGGTGATCTGACCGAACAGGAAGTGCTGCTGGCCAGGGCCGCCGATGGCACTCTGGCGCACGGGGACGTCGTGGTGCCGGAGGCGCTTCCCGAAGCCTACCGCAATCTCATCCGGACGATCCTGCACCTGCCCGGCAAGCTTGAGCACGTGCAGCGGCTCGTGACGCTCGGTGTGGAATTCGATTTTCCCGACGCTGAAGGCCTCACGCCGGTACAGGTCGCCGGGTGGGAGGGCCTGCCGGAGATGATGGCCTACCTGCTCTCGCTCGGGCCGGACCTGCACCACCAGAACGGCTATGGCGGCACGCTCCTGTCGACGATCCTGCATGGCTCGGAGAATTGCCCGCAGCGCGCCAGCCGCGACCATGTGAGCTGCATGCAACTCGCACTGGAGGCTGGGGTTGCCGTCCCCCGCTACGCCGCGGATCGCTCCGGCGTTCCGGAGATCGCTGCAGTGCTGGAGGCCTGGTGCGAAGCGCATCCCGAATGCGTTGTCGAGGGAGGGCCGGCCTAGATCTCAGGGCAGCGCCCGAGAGTGCCGCTGCCCTTTTCGGATCGCCGCGCGGGACGAGCAGTCGCTGATGTGCGCTGGAGCGGCCTCTCCGAGCCGGTGGATGGCACGGCATCGTGTCGCCCCCGGGGGTGCGCATGGGGATGCGAGTGGGCAATCCCCCGGGGGCCCGCGCGCGAACGCGCGTCCAGGCGGGCAGGTGGGCTGCGCCGCGCTTGGCTCTTGGTCTTCCGCCGCCCGTTGTCAGGCGCGCAAGATGGGTGCGAGGCGGTGCGGGGCTGACCTGCGGTGGGCGCCCGCCCCAAGATGCCTTTTTCCGCCGGTCGATAGGGCGCTGTCGCCTGGGCCTTGGGCCCTCAGTCAAAGGGCAGCGGGCACGTCAGTCTGGAGTACCGTCCTCGTCTTCTTCATCCTCAGGGTCGGAGGCAGTGTCCTGGGCGCTCTTGAAGTTGAGGATCTCCTGAACGAGGAACTGCGTGTCGCGCAGGTACTCGTAGAGGATCGGGATCCTGTGTTCGCGGGCATAGGTCGCCATGTCGTCCAGAACGTCCATCATCCATTGGTGGTCGCGTGACGGGCTGGCTTCGGCGTCCTTCCAGTCTCCGAGGCCGAGCTCCTTGTGGAGCCGTTGGCGTGCCCATGCCCGCCGCTGTGTGTCTTCCATGGCGGCGTCGCGGGAGGCTGCGCTGGCCTGGTCGGCAAGCCGGTACAGCTCAACGGCGAGCTTCACGTATTCCTCCTTGCTGATTTCGTCCTTTCCCTTTTTCTTGCCGTTGTTCGACATCGTTGGCTTCCTCTCGCATTCCCTTGGACACAGCGAACATCGGGATCCCCTCGCGATGACAGCACGTGCCCCGCATTGACGGCCCTTGCGTGAGAGCGACGGGTCGGAAATGCAGAGGGCAGTTCGAGAAGGAAGGCGTGGCATCCATGGCGCAAGCAGACCCTCAACCAGTTGCAACCGTCTCCGGGGCGGAGGCCGATCAGGCGGTTGACGCCATCGTTGCGTCGGGGGTGCTGGGCAAGGGCGACCGGCGCGCGGAACTGCTGCGGTACCTCGTTGCGCAGGAAACGGCAGGGAAGGGGGAGGCGATCAAGGCCTTTTCCATCGCTGTCGACGTGTTGGGGCGGGATGCGTCCTTCGATCCGAACACCGACAGCATCGTGCGCTCGGAAGTCGGGCGGTTGCGGGAGGCGCTGCGCCTCTTTTACGCCGAGATGGCGCCGGATGATCTTGTGCGTATCGAAATTCCGAAGGGCAGCTACCGACCCGTCCTCACGCCTGTCGCAACGCCCGAGGCGCCTCCCTTGCCGCGCCCCGGCGCAAGGCTTGCAGCGATCGGAGGGATCGTCCTGCTGGGATTGGCCGTGCTCGGTGCCGCATTATTTGCGATGCGCTCCCCGGAGGCGCCGCCCATCGCCGTTGGCGAGCAGGACACGCTGGAAGAGACCCCCTACGAGGTGGTGCGCATCGCCGTCACGCCGTTTCTGGCGTCGGGAACCAACCCGAACACGGAGCGTCTTGCGTTCGGATTCTACGCGGAACTGTCGATGGATCTGTCGGCCTACCCCTGGATTTCCGTGATTGCGCCCGTGGGCGGCAATGGGGAGATGTCTGCGCTCGACGCGGATTATGTGCTTCAAGGCGAGGTTTTCTGGGATGGGGATGTCTTGCGTGGCACGACACGTCTCCTTGAGATGCCCGAGCAGGCCGTGATCTGGAACGAGGTCGACACCGTCAACGCGGATGTCCGCACGATCGAGGCGGAGATCATCGACCGATCCAGCAAGATCGCGGCGGAGGTCGGCGCCCTCAGGGGCATCGCGCCGGATCTCGTGAAAGCCCAGAATGCGCGCGCGTCGGACGAGGGGCTTGATGCGTTTCTCTGCTTTCTCGGGATGTACCTCTATCTTGAGGCGCCCACCGATGCGCAGCACGCGAGCCTGCGCGAGTGCCTCACCCGGTCTGTCGCATCACATCCGACTTTTGGGGACGGCTGGGCCGCGCTGGCGCTCATCTATATGGACGAGGCGCGCTTTGACAGGAACCCGCGCCCGGGAACGAACCCATGGGCAGACGCCGATCGCGCTGTCGCGCAGGCGTTGCGCTACGAGCCTCTCCGGATGCCTGTTCTGAATTCCGCCTTGGTCGAGAGCATAGAGGCCCCCGACCGGGATCTTGCCGCTTTCGAGCAGCACGCGGATCGCCTGCTCAACCTCTTTCCAAGGCACACGGGCACGTTGGTCAATGTCGGCTCGCGAGAGGCCGAGTTTGCCGGGCGCTGGGACGAAGGCGAAGCCTTGATCGACCGGGCCATCGCGCTTCATCCCGACCCGCCGAGCACGTATTTCGTCACCAACGCGTATCGCGCGGCCCTGGAGGGAGATGCAGCAAGCGCTGCAAAGGCGGTGGAGCCGCTGACGGTGACGACCTCGCGCACCGAGCTGTTGCTAAACTATCTGGCGGAGGCGCGTGCCGGTTCGGTGACCGAGATGCGCCGCTATCGCGCGCTTCTGGCCGATCAGGGGCTGGTGACCTTCGAGGACATTCGCGCCCATGTGCTGGACCGGCGCTACGTGGCCGAGCTCGAAGTCGCCTTGCTGGAGCAGCTCGAAGCAGCGCGCGCGCGCGAGGAGGGCGGCTGAGATGCCGCGATGGCCCACGGTCGGACAGATCATGGTGCGATGCAAAGAGAGGCGTCTTCGGTTTGGGCGCCCAAAGAAGCGTGTTTTCTTACCCATTTGGGTAAGAATTCGTGCCTCAAGTCGCGCTTGCGTCACCTCTGCCGAGGCAGACCCGTGCCACGCGTAGGGGGCGGTGGCATTTGTTTCTGCCGTTGTCATTGCGGAGTAGCGAAGCGCCTGTTTTATCCATCATGGGGTGTCGTGGGCGTCACCACGTGCGCAAAGCTTCGTCGAAGAGGAGCGCCGGGATCTCGAACGGCTCCCGCTCCAGCTTGTTGATGTTGCGGTTCAGGCGCCTGCTGGCCGCGTAGAGGTTCGCCGCAAAGAGGATCTGCCGACGGTCGATCCCGCTCAGGCTGGCATACTCCGATGCGGCGTTCTGCAGGAGGCGGGGATCCCCTCCCGTCACGGCGGACAGCGCGTAGCGCTGGAGCGATACCCCGGCGGGGTTGAGGCCGATCGAGCCGATGTCGATCAACCCCACGTCGATGCCGGGCGCCACACGGCGCGGTACGACGTTCTCGGCGTGCAGGTCATTGTGACCGATCACCTCGGGGATCTCCGCAAGGTGCGCGCAGGCAGCCCGAAGTGTCGGGGCGCCGGGCCCCAGCCTGTCGTGCAAGTGGCGCTGAAATCTGCCACCCAGCGCGCGAAAGTAACGCGGCGCGCGGGGCAGGTCGCCGCTCTGCGAGAGCGGCGCGAGATCGGTCGACATGCGGTGGACCGCACGCGCGAAGACACGGGGATCAGGCAGGTCGGATCCGATGACATGCTCCGCCTCCGGCCACCAGTCCATGTAGATGGCGTCGCCCCTGGGGCCCGCACAGACCGCAAGGACCCGGGGCAGCACGCAGGACCCGGCGCCCGTGGCAAGCGCGCGGGCCACGCGGCCCTCCGCGCGGTCGCTCGAGATCTTCTCGACAAAACGCGGCCCGAACGGCGCGCCCTCGGCATCGACGACGGTGTAGAGCGCGATGCGCAGGCTGGCCGTTCCGCCGCCGAGGATCCGCTCTCGCCGGGCCTGTGCTGTTGGACCTGCCAACGCCCGGGCGACCTCCCGGCGCGCCGTGGCACGGCTCTGCCACACCGGCGCGCTGCGCAACGCGTCGACAACGCGTGTCGTGGTCTTCCAGGACATTTTCCGCGCGCGCGCGGCGCGCAACCAGAGCGGGGCGTCGTGGCGCGGGCGTCCGTCTCCGTCCGTCACCCCAGGCACAGATCCTCGATGCGTTGGGCCGCGCGCTGGAGCTCGGCGAGGCGCCCCTCGAGGCTTTCCACGTCGTGCCGGACGACCGGGGCGTGGATCGACAGGGTGCAGAGCACGCGCCCTCTGCTGTCCCGGATCGGGACGGCAATTGCGCTCATCCCTTCCATGAATTCCTCCGCGTCGGTGGCGTAGCCCCGTTGGCGCGTGCTGGCGAGCGCTTCGCGCAGTTTGTCGGTGTCGGTGAGGGTGCTCTCTGTGTGGCGCGACAGCTCGAGCCACTTCAGGATCCGGTTCAGCTTGTCGGACCGCAGGGACGAGAGGTACATCTTGCCGCTCGCGGTCGCGTGGAACGGCACCTGGGTGCCGACGGCAAGCTGGATACGCAGCGGCCAATGCGTCTCGACCCGATCAAGATAGATCATTCCATAGCGCGCGGGTGCCGCGAGGTTGCACGTCTCGCCCACCGTTTCCGCGAGGCTGCGCATGACCAGGATTCGCTCTGTCCGAATGCGCTGGGAGGACAGGATGTTGCCCGACAGATGTCGCATCCGCCGACCCGGAGAATAGGATCGCCCGTCGACATCGCGCTGCAGAAGACCTTCGGTTTCGGCTGTTGCGAGCAGGCGATGCACGGTTGCCGTCGGCAGGCCGAGCGCTTCGGAGAGGGCCGAGGCTGTTACGGGCACCCCGGCCCGCGCGACCTCTTCGATGATGAAGAGCAGTCTGAGGTTCGGCGCGATCTGCGCTCTGGTGGCGATGTCGGCGTCGTCGGGCATACGTGATCGTCAGCGATTGGTGGCCGCGGCTGCGGTCGTGGGGTGGCTGGAGGGTATGTCTCGGGGCACCGAAACCCGATCGCGGCGACGTGCGAATTGCGCGAGACGTCCGTTCTTTGCCGAAAGGTCCGGTGCCGTGCGATCAAATGTGCCAGACGCCGCGGAGCAACGCCAAGACATCTGGCTAGGTTGGTCCGGGCGGCGTGGTTTGCAATGGAACCGTTTTCCCCTGCTTCGGCGCGCTGCGGCAGGCCCCAAACCGGCAGGGGAAAGGTGCGGATCGCGTTGGTGAGCCGCGATCTGGTTAGGGGTGGCACGCTGATACATCGAGGGCTACTGTATCGGCAGTTTTTGAGAATTTCCATCCCAATATTTTCTGGATCGGTGCGCCGGCTTCGCGTAGGACGAACGTAGGCAGGAGGGATTCCGCATGGCGGCGGACATGGCGATCATTTGCGAGGCTACGGTGTGGGGCGCGGCTGCTCCCGGGCGACAGATGCGCCGGGAAACGCTGGGCGTGCGCCGGTATGGTGCCCGCAGCCAGCTTGCCCCGCAAGCAGGATTGAGCGCGCGCACCAGCCGGGACGATCAGGCCCCGGAGCCATGGCACGCCGCCCTTCGACTGGCAGCCATGCGCCGGATAGGGATCCGACTTGCCTCCGCCGAAGCCGCATTCTACCCCACGATCCACCTGATTGAACGATTGCTCTGGATGGCAACGCGCTGCCCGCGCGCACGGCAGACGCCGCCGCGCCGCAGGGCGTGGCACACCCCGTAGAGAGCGGATCGCGCTCGCGGCAGAGCGCGCCTCCGTGACACCCACAAACAGATTCACCCAGAAAGAGACCAGCCATGAAGATGACCACTGAAGAAGCCTTCGTCAAAGTCCTCCAGCGTCACGGCATCCAGCATGCGTTTGGGATCATCGGCTCTGCGATGATGCCGATCTCAGATCTCTTCCCCAAGGCCGGAATCCACTTCTGGGATTGCGCCCACGAAGGCAGCGCCGGGATGATGGCGGATGGATACACACGCTCCACCGGCAAGATGTCGATGATGATTGCGCAGAACGGCCCCGGGATCACCAACTTCGTCACCGCCGTGAAGACGGCCTACTGGAATCACACGCCGCTGCTTCTGGTGACACCGCAGGCTGCGAACAAGACCATCGGGCAGGGCGGCTTCCAGGAAGTCGAGCAGATGAAGCTCTTCGAGGATATGGTCGCCTACCAGGAGGAAGTGCGGGACCCGACCCGCGTGGCCGAGGTCCTGACCCGCGTGATCAGCCAGGCCAAGCGCCTCTCCGGCCCGGCGCAGCTCAACATCCCGCGTGACTTCTGGACCCAGGTCGTCGACATCGAGATCCCTGACCCGATCACCTTCGAAGCGTCCCCGGGCGGGGAGAACTCCGTCCAGGCGGCGGCCGATCTGCTGAGCGCGGCGGAGAACCCGGTGATCCTGAACGGCGCTGGTGTCGTGCTCTCGGGGGCGATCCCCGTCTCGGCGGCACTGGCGGAGCGTCTGACCGCGCCCGTCTGCGTGGGCTATCAGCACAACGACGCGTTCCCCGGCTCGCATCCGCTCTTTGCCGGCCCCCTCGGCTACAACGGTTCGAAGGCCGCGATGGAGCTGATAAGGGACGCCGACGTGGTGCTCTGCCTCGGCACGCGCCTGAACCCGTTCTCCACCCTGCCGGGCTACGGCATGGAATACTGGCCGGCCGAAGCCAAGATCATTCAGGTCGACATCAATCCCGATCGCATCGGGCTCACCAAGAAGGTGTCGGTCGGGATCGTCGGCGACGCTAAGAAGGTTGGCGAAGGGATCCTCGCGCGGCTGTCGGAGACCGCAGGCGATGCCGGGCGCCAGACCCGCAAGGACCGGATCGCCGAGACAAAGTCGCGCTGGGCACAGCAGCTCAGCTCGATGGACCACGAGGACGATGATCCCGGCACCACGTGGAACGAACGCGCCCGTTCCGCAAAGCCGGAATGGATGAGCCCGCGCATGGCGTGGCGCGCGATCCAGGCCGCGCTGCCGAAAGAGGCGATCATCTCGTCCGACATCGGCAACAACTGCGCGATCGGCAACGCCTATCCGTCGTTTGAAGAGGGGCGCAAGTACCTCGCGCCGGGGCTCTTCGGCCCCTGCGGGTACGGCCTGCCCTCGATCGTCGGCGCCAAGATCGGGTGCCCGGATGTGCCCGTGGTCGGCTTCGCCGGGGATGGCGCCTTCGGGATCGCGGTCAACGAACTCACGGCAATCGGCCGTGGGGAGTGGCCGGCGATCACGCAGATCGTCTTCCGCAACTACCAGTGGGGTGCGGAGAAGCGTAACTCGACCCTGTGGTTCGAGGACAATTTCGTCGGCACGGAACTCGACGAGGAAGTGTCCTACGCCGGGATCGCATCGGCCTGCGGGCTGAAGGGCGTTGTTGCCCGGACGATGGAAGAGCTGACCGCCGCGCTCGATCAGGCGCTCAAGGATCAGAAAGCGGGCAAAACCACACTGATCGAGGCGATGATCAACCAGGAGTTGGGCGAGCCGTTCCGCCGGGATGCGATGAAGAAGCCCGTCGAGGTTGCCGGGATCGACCCCGCGGACATGGTCGCACAGGTCGCCTGATCCTGCGTCGTCCGGACGGGCGCACCCGGTACCCCGGGCCAGCACGTTCGACAAGGTTGGGGCGTTCGCGGGATGCGGGCAAGGCGCCAGTCTTAAAGAGAATTACGGCGTCGGTCAGTGGCCGGCGCCGTGGTGCGTTTCGGGATTCTCCGTTTCTTAGGACTTCGAGCGATAGAGGTGTCGCGAAAAGCCCCAAGATCGCGAGTCTCAATGACCTACCTCAGCTCTCTCAACACCGCTGTGTCCAACCTGCCCACGCGACGCAAGATCATGCTTGCGGTGGCGGTACCACTTGGCTTCACAGTCGTCGTTGGTCTCGTGGCCATCATCAAGATGATGCAGATGAAGACGACGCAGGATTGGGTCGATCACACCCAGCGGGTGCTGGGGGAGACCTCGGGCATCGTTGCCGCAGCGGTCGACATGGAAACCGGCATGCGGGGGTTTCTTCTGGCCGGGCAGGATACGTTCCTCGAACCCTATGAGGCCGGGGCCGCCCGAGCCTTCGCGGATCTCGCGGAGCTGCGTCAGACGGTGAGCGACAACCCGCCCCAGGTTGTCCGCCTGCAGGAAGCGGAGGAGATTCTCGCCGAGTGGCAAACGCAAGTGGCCGAGCCGCAGATCGCATTGCGCCGGGCCGTTGGCGAGACACGAACCATGGATGACATGGCCGATCTTGTGGGCGAGGCGCGTGGCAAGACGTATTTCGACGCGTTCCGCGCAATCATGTCAGACTTCGCTGGCATTGAAGAGGCACTTATGGTCGAGCGCCAGGCCGCCAACGACGCGGCACGCGTCTGGACCAAGGCGATGATCGCAGCGGCTGTTCTAGTGTCGCTGGTTCTGGGAGGCCTTATTGCCATGCGCATTGGCAACGATATCGGCCTTGCGGTGCGCAAACTTACCGATGCCATGGGGCGCCTCGCCGACGGCGACAACGAGACGTTCGTCGAGGGGCAGGATCGCCGCGACGAGGTGGGCGAGATGGCCCGTGCGACGGACGTGTTCAAGCAAAATGCGCAGCGCATTGCGGCCATGAACGAAGAGCGCGAGGCCGACGCGCGCAAGATGGCCGAGATGGCCGAAGCACGCGAAGCGGCAGCCACACAAGAGGCGGAGCTCGCCAAGGAACGCGAGCTGGCGGATCGCGAGGCGCGGGCGCGGCTCGATGCGATGATGGCCGAGCTTGATACGGTCGTGGATGGTGCGTTGGACGGTGCGTTCGACCGACGCCTTCCGGCGGCCTTCGCGGACGCGTCCCTGGACGGTCTTGCCGCAAAGGTGAACCGGCTCCTCGAAGTCGTCGATACCGGGCTCTGCGAGACGGGCGCGGTGCTCGGCAGAGTTGCCTCCGGCGATCTTAGGCAAGACATGGAAGGGGACTTCCGCGGCGCCTTTGCCCAGCTTCAGCGCGACGTGAACGGCATGATCGCGGCCCTGCGCACGCTGATCGGGGAGATCGGCGCAGGCAGTAGCAGCGTCTCGTCGTCCGCCTCCGAGTTGAGCGGGACAGCGGCGGAGCTTTCAAAACAGACCGAACGCAATGCCGCCTCGCTTGAGGAAACCTCAGCCGCGGTCGAAGAGATCTCCGCCAGCGTCAAGCAGATCTCCACCAACGTCGCCGATTCAAGCGCCAATGCGCGCCACGCGCGTGAGACGGCTCAATCGAACGAGTCCGTCGCATCCGAGGCCGTCAGCTCGATGGAGCGGATTTCAGAGGCTTCACAGGACATCAGCCGGGTGGTCTCTGTTATTGAGAACATCGCATTTCAGATCAATCTTCTGGCGTTGAACGCGGGGGTTGAGGCAGCACGCGCCGGGGAGGCCGGGCGCGGCTTTTCGGTCGTCGCGTCCGAAGTCCGCGCGCTGGCGCAGCGCTCCGGCGAAGCGGCAAGCGAGATCACAGATGTGATCGCGCGGTCGGATGTGGCCGTGAGTGAGGGCGTCGAGAAGGTCTCTGCGGCGAAAGCCTCGCTCGACGAGATCGCGGGCATCGTCTTCAAGATCGCGGGCAGTATTGACGATGCTTCAACGATGATATCCGAGCAATCGACGGGCATCGCCGAGATCTCGACAGCGATCTCTCAGCTCGACGGCGCCACACAGCGCCAGGCAGCGGCCTTCGAGGAGATCACGGCATCAAGCGCTGTTCTTGCGGGCCAGGCCGAGACCATGCGCGGCTCGATAGGGCAATTCCGAACCTCTGAAACCGTCGAACCGCAGGCCACCCATTTGAAGTACGCGAGCTGACAGGGCGAATTGCGAGCGCTCCGGGTCAATGTAAGCCGCAGACTGCGGCCGCGCGCGAGCTTTTGTCATTCGACGTGCGTCCGCATCGACCTCGTCGCAACGCTCTCGCGGCCCATCGTCAAGGTGTCGATTTGAGGTCACCGCTTCTCTGAGATGCGTCCGCATTTCAGTTGGTAGGGTGAAGCCTGTCCGACCACGCCCCCGATGCGACAGATGACGTTAGGGGAGCCCAAAAAAGTTGATACCTCGCAGGAATTCTCCGGCAATGAAGAGGACAGTTAAGGCAGTTCCACGCGCGGCTGAAGTAGCCGCAGCACGCACACCACACGGCCATGGCTCCAATACGCAGGTTCGTGCGATCAAATCGTCTTCGTCAAATCAACGCAGGGTTCAGCCTGGGGGCTCCTATCCGGGCACCGCCGAACCCAAAAAGTGAAAAGAACCGCGCCTGGGTTCCGCTCTTGGGCGGTCGTCATCATGCCACCGTCAGCTGCCTTCGCAAGAGCTTCGCAGGCATCAATACCGGTTCACGCACCAAACAAAAGGATGAGTCCTGCCGGAACGGCGGCTAAGCCCGCCGCGACAGCTCCGACGACGTTGCGTAGCTCCTACGCTGCCCAGAGGCGTCGTAGGTATCCAGGTGGCCGGCAACGCGAATGCGCTCCGCGGTTCTGTTCATCGCAGCTTGAACACCGCGCTTTGCGGCCTCGAGCAACGTGGCATTTTCCTCCGCCATGGAGCGCAGAGCGGCGACGTCCGCGTGGGGTCGGTGGAGCGGTTCTTTCTGCAATGCTTGAGAAAGCGCCTGCTTTTCGGCCAGCATCTCGCCAAGCTCCTCAAGGGAACCAACCCGAAGGGCTTCGCGTTCGCGCTCGAGAAGCGCCCGCAGCCGGATCCTGATATCCTCGCTCATCTCTGGCCCTCCTCAAGCGCGGTCACGATGTACTCCGCCAGTCCGATTCCGCCTGCCGCAACGATCTCTCGTGCGTGAGCCTCGTGCAGCATGCTTGCGAACTGCTCTTCACCCTGCCCGCCGCCGAATCCATCGGGCGACTTGCCAAGACCGGAATGCTTCAGCATCTCGGCGAGGAAGGCGGCTTCGAAGGCTTGCGCGGCCCTGATGATGTTGTCCCTGTCGGCACTGCCGGCAGGTCTGGCCAGATCAAGCCCTGGAGGTGCAGATGCGCGCCCCGAAAGCGGAGATTGGAGTTCCGTCATGCCGATCGTTCCATTTTGCTGCGATTTCCTGCGGTTCTCCCATGGACCGGTAAAGATCTGGTAAGCCCCTTCGTGCAACACAGCGTCATTCCGACGGCAGAAGGCTGATCCGATGACGATTCCCGCTGTATTCGATCTTGTTTCGACAGCACCCCGTGTGCCGTCGAGAGGTGCGCCGCCCTCAGGGCCTGAAGCGGAGAACGAGCGCGTCTCTTTCGCGGACCTGGTGGCGGCAGAAGGAGCCGAAGAAGAGCCCTCTCCGGATGCTGAACGCGCGCAGGCGACGCTGACAGCCATCTCGGAAGCCGGGGAGGCACAAACATCCGAAACGGCGCCCGATACCGCGCGCGAGGCGGTCGTCGGTACCGAGCGCGATGTGAGCCTCGACCGGCCCGGCGCAGGTGTCGAATTCGATGAGCCGCAGCTCGAAGCCGTTAGAAGCTCGCTTTCTGGTACAACCGACGTCCCGTTAAGTGAAATAGGGGATGTTGGCCTCGCATCGGCCCGCTTGCCTCTGGTTCCTCTCGCCGGGGATGTGCCCGATGCAAACGCCACGGTGCCGGAAGAACCCGCTGTTCGCGCGGTGAGGCCCGACGAAGCATTCGCCGCGCTCCGGGGTGACAGCGGGCGCGCCGCGTTACCTCTGTCATCCGAAAATCCGCAGGCTGCCGCGGCGCGAATCGGGGTGCGCGACACTGGCAACGGTACGGCGCAATCGAGGGAGATCACACCAACGGCAGTGCAGACAGGCGATCCAGACAAGGGAATTCCTGGCGTCGGGAGCAGTGCTGCATTCCGCGAATCGACCAGCGCGAAGATGCGCCAAGCCATTGGCTCGCCGGTGGACCAAACGACCGCGGCCAATTCGGTGCTGCCATCCCTTTCCGGGCGCATCCCGACAACGGATGCCTCCGGCAAGGCTGTCGCGGTAGGGCGCGAAGACGTCACGTCGTTGCCCGCGATGGGGAAGGCTGAGGCAGGGGCTCAAAAGGCGGCCGAGCCCTCGGACTCCTCGTTGAAGCAAAGCGCGACAGCGCCTTTCGCCGTCACCGCCACCCTCCGTTCGGGTGCCGAGGAAGGAACGGGAGACATTGGGCAAGAGGCTCTGCCCACCAAGTCGGTTCGGACAGGCAGCGAGGCTTCCGGCCCCCGAGAGCGCGGTTCGACCTTGCTCCCAGAGGTCGATCTCGTGCGTCCGGGTGGGGGTGCTGTCGAGGTGCAAACGGCAGTCGCCCGCACAGCATTCGGCGTACAGGCCCTCCTCGGGGACCAGTCTGCCCGGGCGGCTCGATCCGTTTATCCCGCCGGAGACAGTACCGCTACGACCCCTATGAGTAATCTGGGTCAGGGCGGGTCAGCAGCATTTCCCGGCGCTCAGCCCGAGGCGGTAGGGACGCATGGTACGACGGCAGTCCCGCCGCCGCTTGCTGCAGTCGCATCCTCGGCCACGCGTACTGTGCCGGGCGCCATTCCCAAGCCGGGGGACACGCAGACCGGCGTGCACACCCGAGGGGAGGACCGGCTTGCACCGCGCGAAGTCCCGCAAGAGCCGCCACCGGCAGGCCTGCGAGACTACACTGGAACGTCCGGGCAGGGCGCCCGCCAGGCGCAAACCAACTCGGCTGTGGCAAGCGTTGCAGAGCCCGCGTCTAGCACGGGAGGTATCCTCACTGGCGCAACCGGTGCGGAGAATTTGGAGAGCGGGTCGACCCTGGAGACTGCCGCTTTGGAGAGCCGCCGCGGCGCTGGCAGCGTTCCGGTTCCCGAAACGCTCGCGCGTGCGCCGCTCCCGGGTGCACCAACCCAGCAACTGGCGGAGGCACTTAGGCAGAACGCACCTGTCGTCCAGAATTCCGGCAGCCTGGAAGTGGCGCTCCACCCAGAAGAACTTGGGCGCGTACGCCTCGTCTTCACGCCCGCTGATGCCGGCCTCACGGTGACGGTGCAGGCGGACCGGTCCGATACGCTCGAAGTGCTGAGGCGCAATATCGATCTGCTCGCGAACGATCTGCGCGAGCAGGGATACGAGCGCCTCTCCTTCGAGTTCGACGGGAGCGGGCGGGATGGCTCCAGCCGCGGCCAATCCGACGAGGCGGGGGTCGATGCCGGTCCTGCGAGCGGAGGCGCGGACATGCGTGGGCTCGATGCCGCAGCGCAAAGCCCCGGGCGGCCCACGCCATCACGTGTGGACGGCACCCAACTCGACCTTCGGCTATAGGAGCCCATCATGACCGACACGATTTCACCGACGGGCGGGCAGGTCGCCTCGGCGTCGCCTCTCGCGCGCAGCTCAACGGGTGTGGAGCCTTCGCAAGCAGATGCGCAGGGGGACGCAGGCGGTGCAGCGGCGATCAGCTCGGATTTCGAGACGTTCTTGCGGATGCTCACCGTCCAGGCGCAGAATCAGGATCCTCTGAACCCGATGGATTCAACCGATTTTGCCGTCCAGCTGGCGACCTTCTCTGGCGTTGAGCAGCAAGTGCTGACCAATGACCTTCTGAAAGGGCTTTCCGGAGCGATCACAGGAAGCGAGCTCGCACAGATGGCGGGTTGGGTTGGCATGGATGCGCGTGCTGCGGCCCCCGCCGTGTTTGATGGCAACCCGATCTACGTGGAGGCCGCTCCCGTTCTCGGGGCGGACAGCGCCGAGATGCGGGTTTACGACCAGACCGGACAACTCTGGGATCAGTTCTCGATTGGCACGCAGCCCGGCCCGGTTCTGTGGGACGGACTCCGTGCCGACGGGACGGCGTTCCCGGACGGCGTCTACACGTTCGAGGTGGCCAGCCTCGACGGGGAGGGTAACACGCTCTCGGCCGAGGTGGCCGAGACGTACAACCGTGTCATCGAAGCGCAGAGCGGGCCGAACGGGGCCCAGCTACTGCTCGGCAGCGGCACATATATCGGAGCGGACGACATCTCGGCGCTGCGCCAACCTGTGCCCCCGACCTGAGGCACGGCTCTTCAATGCGCCATCGGCGCGGCGATGATCGCCGGTGCGCCGTGGGCAGTTCTGCCGGGTGGTCGGGCGTCCCTCGGGCAAAGCTCCGATAGCGGCGGACGAGGAGTGTGCTCTTCCGCGTATGCCGAGCCCTTAGCGACTGAATGAGCTGAGTGACCTCGACCCTCCGCGATCCGAATGGGCGACCCGCCGCACCGGCGAACCATCGCAATCCGGTATGCGACAGACCGAGGAGCAGATCGGAGCAGTCAAGAGAACCTGGCCAATGCAAGTCTTTATTGGCGCGGTTGTACGCTCAAAGGCATCCGTAGGCTTTCTGGGATAGGCTGCGGCGAGGGTGATCCGGTCTCGGATGTGACCGAACCGCAAGGTCGCAAAGACGCCTCCCTTACTCCGAGACCGGGATGGAGCGTCCGGGGCGGCCAAGGCTCAGCGGGCAGTCCGCCGATCCGTGTTTGGTTCCGGTGGCCTTGGTGGAGTGCAGGTGGTCCGGGATGCCAGCTACCTGCACGGCTTTGACCAAGGGGCCGGATCAGTCCAGCAAGGCGACGACGATGGCCGCAGCGGCGGCTCCGGCGCCGAACCAGAGCGCAGCCGTTTTCCTCGACCCACCTGGCTCCGGCTCGGGGAGCTGCGACTCGCGGCGCAACGCGGCTTCCGCCAGCTGCGGCAACCTGGGGCCGAAGCGCACCAGAACGCGCGCCGTCCTGGCGAGGTCGTTGGCCAAGGCGCGGGGCCCGACGTTGTCTCGGATATAGGCCTCGACCACCGGGCGGGCGACTTCCCAGATGTTGATCTGCGGGTTCAGCGAGCGCGACACGCCCTCGACAACCACCATCGTGCGCTGGAGTAGGATCAATTCCGTTCGGGTTTCCATGCCGAAGCGTTCGGTCACTTCGAAAAGGTAGGCCAGCAGCTTGCCCATCGAGATCCGCGACGCATCCATCCCGAATATCGGCTCGCCGACCGAGCGCAGGGCGCGGGCGAACTCGTCCATGTCGCGGTCGGGCGGCACATACCCCGCTTCGAAGTGAACCTCCGCGACACGGCGGTAGTCTTTGCGGATAAAGCCGAACAAAATCTCGGCGTAGGCACGCCGCGTGTATTCATCGATCCGACCCATGATCCCGAAGTCGAGCGCGACGATGTCGCCATCTGGTCCAATCTTGAGATTGCCCTGATGCATGTCGGCGTGAAAATAACCATCGCGCAGCGCATGGTTAAGAAACAGGCGCAAGACGCGCTCGCCGAGGGCCTGGCGGTCGTGGCCGGCGGCCTCGATGGCGGCGACATCGCCGGAGGCCAGGCCTTCCACCCAGTCGAGCGTCATCACCCGCCGGCTCGAGAGGTACCATTGCACCTTCGGAACGGCGAACCCCTCGTCATTGGCCGTGTTCGCGGCGAATTCGGCGGCCGCCGACGCCTCCAGCCGAAGATCGAGTTCGCCGAGAACGACGCCCTCGAAGTGCGTGATGACATCGCGGGGCCGCAGGCGACGGGACGACGGCGACAGAAGTTCGATCGCCCAGGCAACGAAGTAGAAGGCGTCCACGTCTTTCTTGAAGGCGCGTTCGATCCCCGGGCGCAGCACCTTGACGGCGACTTCTTCACCGGTATCGGCGATCCGGGCGCGGTGCACCTGCGCGATGGAGGCCGCGGCGATCGGTTCCGAGAACTCCGAGAAGACAGCGTCCACGGGCAATTCCAGTTCCTTGCGCAGCGTGCGCAACGCCTCGGATCTCGGGAAGGGGGGCAACTTGTCTTGCAGAACGCGGAGCTGCATCGCGAGTTCGTCGCCCACCACATCGGGGCGCGTCGACATGATCTGGCCGAACTTGATGTAGGCTGGCCCGAGTGCCGTGAGAGCACGGGTGGCGGGGGGCAGATTCGGATCGCCCTTGAGCCCCAGCCACTTGAACGGCCAGCCCAGCACGCGCGCCAGAAGCCGGATATGCGGTGGCGCGCGCATCGCCACGAGCACCACGTTCATGGCGCCGGTGCGCTCGAACGTGGCTCCCGTGCGGATCAGGCGCCAGATATTGTGGGGACCACGCAAGAGCTTACAGTTTCCAACCCGAATGCAGCGCCGCGACACCCATGGTCATGTTGCGGAACTTCACCTGTTCGAACCCCGCGGTGCGGATCATGCGGGCGAAGGTCTCCTGATCCGGGAACTGGCGAATTGACTCGACGAGGTACTGATAGCTCTCGCGGTCGCCCGTCACGGCCTGCCCCATCGGTGGAATGACGTTGTAGGAATAGCGGTCGTAGGCCCATTGCATGGCCGCGTTCGGCAACTGTGAGAATTCGAGCACCATCAGCCGGCCGCCGGGACGGAGCACACGGTAGGCTTCGGCGAGGGCTTCCTCGGGGCGGGTGACGTTCCGGATGCCAAAGGAGATCGTGTAGACGTCGAATGTGTTGGCCTCGAAAGGCAGCGCCATGGCGTCGCCTACCACCCAATCGAGCCGGTCGGCGAGGTCGGCGGCGTCGGCCCGCTGTCGCCCGGCGTCGAGCATTGCGGCGGTCATGTCACACACGGTGGCACGCGCGCCGGGCGCCCGGCGCAGGAAACGAAACGCGATATCGCCGGTGCCCCCCGCGACGTCGAGCAGGTTCTGGCCCGAGCGCGGCGCCAGCCAGTCCATCATCGCGTCTTTCCAGAGCCTGTGGACGCCACCCGACATCAGGTCGTTCATGATGTCGTAGCGCGAGGCCACGGAGGTGAAGACGTCTTCCACCAGCCCCTTCTTCTCGCCCTCGGGCACCGTGCGGTTCCCGAAGTGAGTGGTCGGATCGTCGGTACTGCCGTGATCTGGCATCGTTTCGCCTCAAAGTTTCCACGCCGTCCATATAGCGCCCTTGGGGGCGTGACAAACGCATCCCATTGCTACGGCGAAAGGCCACACCATGCCCTCAGTTCTCCTGACGCTTCTCTGTCTGGCCGCCTTCGTCTGGTACCTCTTTCGCCAACTCCGCGCGCTCATGGGCGTGCGCAGCCGTGTGGGTCTCGCGGCGTTTCTCAACAAGCGCAACAGCAACCTGCAAACCGGGCTCACGATCGCCGAAGTGGGCTCGAAGCGCGCCGCGCGGGACAGTTTTGGCGCCACCCACCATCCGGCCTCGCTCGGCTTGCGCTTTCTGGCCACCGTGCTCGCACCGGTGCTCTTTTTCGTCGGAAACTCCATGCTTCTGGAGGCCAAGGGACGGGACGTCCCGGCGGAGCTCGCACCTTGGCTCGGGCTCGGGCTTCTGGTCCTGGTGCTCTGGTATCTCGCGTATATCTGGACCTACTCGGTTGAGCTGACGTGCGATACGTTGCGCGTGCCGAGCCTTCTGCTGTTCCGCCGGAGCTACCCGCTGGAGAACATCGTGCGCGTTGACGATACCGGCGCCTACTTCGTGAAAGTGCGTTTTCGCAGTGGGCGGCCGGTGGAAGTTCTGAAATATGTCGCGGGCCGCGACACCCTGATGGAGGCGCTGGAGCGGCGTGCGCAACACGCTGAAGAGGGCCCATGCCAGAGCTCCCCGAAGTCGAAACGGTTCGGCGCGGTCTCGTTCCGGTAACCGAAGGCCGGCGCATCCTCCGCGCCGATGTGCGTCGCCCGGATCTGCGCTGGCCCCTGCCCGAACGGATGGCCGAGCGGCTGACGGGTGCACGCATCGAGCGGTTGCGGCGGCGGTCGAAGTACATACTGGCGGATCTGGACACCTCGGAAACGCTGCTGATCCACCTCGGAATGTCGGGCCGGGTGCTGATCTCGGGGGAGGCGCCGGGGCAGTTTCACCACGATATGCCGGCGCCGGAGAAGCACGATCATGTCGTGCTCGACATGGAGGGTGGGGCGCGGATCACCTACAACGACGCCCGGCGCTTTGGCGCGATGGACCTGATGCCGACGGGCCGCGAGGCCGAACATCCGCTGCTGGCCGGCCTTGGCCCCGAGCCGTTCGGCAACGCGTTCCACGAAACCTATCTCGCGGAGCGACTCAAGGGGCGCAACACGCCCATCAAGGCCGCCCTGCTGGATCAGCGAGTCGTCGCTGGCCTGGGCAATATCTATGTGTGCGAAGTGCTACACCGCACCGGGATCTCGCCGTTGCGAAAGGCCGGGCGCCTGTCGCAGTCGCGCGTGACGAGCCTTGTGCCCGCGATCCGAGACGTTTTGAGCGAGGCGATTGACGCTGGCGGATCGAGCCTGCGCGACTATCGCCAAGCCGATGGCGAACTTGGGTATTTTCAGCACACCTTCCGCGTGTACGGTCGCGAAGGTGGGGATTGCCGTACCTCGGATTGCCCCGGCGTCGTGCGGCGCGTGGTGCAGTCTGGGCGCTCCTCGTTCTATTGTGCGACCTGTCAAAGATAGGTTGAACCCGGCGGAGAGGCTGATAACCCTCCCGAACGAGCAACTGCGAAAGGCGCCAAACATGGCATTCGAGACGCTTATCGTCGAGGTCAGCGATCATGTCTGTCTGATCAAGTTGAACAGGCCAGAAGCGCTCAACGCGCTCAACGCGCAACTGATGGGCGAGCTGGCCACGGCGCTGCGCGACGCGGAGGCCAACGAAAAGGTCCGCTGCATCGTTCTGACCGGCTCCGAGAAGGCATTCGCGGCCGGAGCAGACATCTCGGAGATGGCGGAGAAGAGCTTCGTCGAGGCGTTCTCGTCGGACATGTACAGCGATGAAGCCGAGGCGATCATCCGGACCCGCAAGCCGATGATCGCTGCTGTCTCGGGCTATGCGCTGGGCGGCGGCTGCGAACTGGCGATGATGTGCGATTTCATCATCGCCGCCGACACGGCCAAGTTCGGCCAGCCCGAGATCAACCTTGGCACGGTCGCGGGCTTGGGCGGCACGCAGCGCCTCACCCGTTTCGTCGGCAAGTCCAAGAGCATGGACATGCACCTGACCGGCCGCTTCATGGACGCGGAGGAGGCAGAGCTCTGTGGGCTGGTCAGCCGCGTTGTTCCGGCAAAGAAGCTGATGGAAGAAGCGCTCGAGGCCGCCGGCAAGATCGCCGAGAAATCGGCCCTGACGGCGATGGCGGTGAAGGAAGCGGTGAACCGCGCCTACGAGACGCCGCTGCGCGAGGGGCTGCTCTTTGAACGCCGGCTCTTCAACGCGCTCTTTGCCACTGAAGACCAGAAAGAAGGCATGGGCGCGTTCCTCGAAAAGCGGGAAGCTCAGTTCCGCGACAAGTAGCCGAGGCACGCCTCGCAGAACCCTTGGAAAACCCGCGAACGGGGTGTTGACTCGCTCCGAAGCGCTATCTAGAAGCGCGGCTTCGACACCCAGTCAGCGAAATTCAGAGAGACCATGGCCAACACGCCCCAGTCCAAGAAGCGCGCCCGCCAGAACGAGCGTCGCTTCGCCGTAAACAAAGCGCGCCGGTCGCGCATCCGTACGTACCTGCGCAAGGTCGAGGAGGCGATTGCCTCCGGCGATCAGGACGCCGCTCAGACAGCGCTGCGCGCCGCTCAGCCGGAGCTGATGCGCGGCGTCACGAAGGGCGTCCTGCACAAGAACACCGTGGCGCGGAAGATGTCGCGCCTCTCTGCACGCGTGAAGGCTCTCGTAGCCTGATTTCCCGCGATGCGTGAAGGATCTGGGCGTGCCGGAAGGCGCGCCCATTTGCGTGTCCGGACGGTGCTGACAGGGGTGCTGAGGCGCACGGCGCGGGCCAACAGAATCGATCCAAACCGGTTTGAGCCACGAGGCCGAGACCTTCTTGCTGTCAACATCGAAGATCAGTTGCGCGCTGCGATGCGGGCTTGCTAGCTTCATCGGGCGACTCGTTCGTGTCCGGGGGGACAGGATCTGACGCCCAACGCACAAAGGCTCTGTTGGGGGAGCCGAGCAGGGTATCGGGCCTCTCGCGCCATTCCAGAGATGGCGCACCATCGTGTCGGCAGAAGCTGACTGCAGGTGGTTTGCTGGCTTAATCGAGCGCCCATTGGGCGGCTCGTTACGCACTCGATTTGTCTGGTGCGCTCCCCGCCCGTTCGGTCGCAAACGTGACTGCGTTGTCGTCGTTGCAATCCAAATGCGGCGATGGCTGAAAAAATAGAATCGGCGACGGGGGCGAGCTGGCAGACATGACAAGCGACACATGGGGCGAGGTATGCGAGGATCTGGAACGGTCGATCGGCGAAGCGAACTTCACCGCCTGGATCAAGCCGCTCGAGTTTGACGAACTCACGGACGGCGTGGCGCACTTCAATGCCCCGTCCAGCTTCATTCGCAGCTGGGTCGACCGCAACTACGCCGATCAGATCTGCAAGCATATCGTCCGCAGTGGTGTCGCCGTGGATCGCATCGAATTGCGGGTCGCACCGCCGCGCGGGGATGTCAGTGCCGACGCATCGGCCGCCAGACGTTCGGCAGAGCCCGCCCCCGCCACAACATCGCAGCGCCCCTTCAACCATGCCGCAACGCGCCACGGTGCCTCCGCCGCTGCCACGCCGGTGGCACCGCGCGGCGGCGTGAATGGCGAGCTGCCCGGCGCTCCGCTCGATCGCAGGTTCACGTTCGACACGTTCGTCGTCGGAAAGCCCAACGAACTCGCCCATGCCGCGGCGCGCCGGGTCGCCGAAGGCTCGATGGTGACGTTCAACCCGCTTTTTCTCTATGGCGGTGTCGGCCTTGGCAAGACGCACCTGATGCACGCCATCGCGTGGAACCTTCAGACGCACCGGCCGGACCTCAAGGTCGTGTATCTCTCGGCCGAGCAATTCATGTACCGCTTCGTCCAAGCGCTGCGCGAGAACGGCACCATGGAGTTCAAGGAGATCTTCCGCACCGTCGATGTGCTGATGGTCGACGATGTGCAGTTCATCGCGGGCAAGGATACGACGCAGGAGGAGTTCTTTCACACGTTCAACGCGTTGGTGGACCAGAACAAGCAGATCATCATCTCGGCGGACCGCGCCCCGGTGGAGATCAAGAAGCTCGAGAACCGCATCGCGAGCCGCCTGCAATCGGGTCTCGTGGTCGATCTGCACCCGACAGACTACGAGCTGCGCCTCGGCATTCTCCAGCAAAAGCGTGACCAGTACCGCGAGAGTTATCCGGGCCTTGCGATCAAGGACAGTGTGCTGGAATTTCTCGCGCACCGCATCACGACGAATGTGCGCGTCCTTGAAGGCGCGCTGACGAAGCTTTTTGCCTTTGGCAGCCTCGTGGGCAAGGAAGTGACGCTGGAGCTGACGCAGGAATGCCTGTCGGACATCCTGCGCGCCTCGGATCGCAAGGTCTCCATCGAGGAGATCCAGCGCACGGTGGCCGAGCACTACAACATGCGCCTGTCGGATATGGTCGGCCCGAAGCGGCACCGCACCGTCGCGCGCCCGCGTCAGATGGCGATGTATCTTGCCAAGAAGATGACCTCGCGCTCGCTGCCCGAGATCGGGCGCCGCTTTGGCGGGCGGGATCACACGACCGTCATGCACGCCGTGAAGCGTGTCGAGGAGCTCAAGGCACGCGATACCCAGATCGCCGAAGATCTGGAGATGCTGCGCCGGATGCTCGAGGCCTAGGGCACCTGTCCCGGGGCTGCCGCGGCGCCTTTGATGTGGGCGGCACAGCATTCCCCCCACACTTCCGGTCTGACTGCTGAATTCGGCGCGCGGCAGGACTTGTGCCCCGCCGTGGTTCGGCTAACGTGCCGGTCCGGTTGGTACGGTGCTCAAACGCCCGCGACCGGAGGCACGTGGCCAACCGTGAGAGGGGAACGGGACATGAAGATCTCCATGGAACGCGCGGCGCTGGTGCGGGCACTGGCCCAGGCGCAATCGGTCGTCGAGCGGCGCAACACGATCCCGATCCTCGCGAACGTTTTGATCGAGGCGTCCGGGGAGACCGTGAGCTTCCGGGCGACCGATCTGGACATCGAGGTGGTCGACAAGGCCCCGGCACAGGTCGAGCGGGCCGGGGCGACCACCGTGAACGCCATCACGATGCACGACATCGTGCGCAAGCTGCCGGATGGCGCATTGGTCAAGCTGAGCGATGACGGGGCGTCGGGGCGGCTCGAGGTCGAGGCAGGGCGCTCGCACTTCACGCTGGCGACGCTGCCGAAGGAAGACTTCCCCGTGATGGCGTCGACCGATTACAGCGCAAGCTTCTCTGCACCCGCGCCGGTTCTGCGCCGGTTGTTCGACAAGTCGAAATTCGCGATCTCGACGGAGGAGACGCGCTATTACCTCAACGGCGTCTACATGCACGTGACGGACAGCGAAGAGGGCCGGGTTTTGCGCTGCGTGGCAACGGATGGGCACCGGCTGGCGCGGGTCGATGCGGACTTGCCAGACGGGGCCGAGGACATGCCGGGCGTGATCGTGCCGCGCAAGACGGTCGGCGAAATGCGCAAGCTGCTGGACGACGACGAGACCATGATCGCTGTGTCGGTGTCTGAGACAAAGGTGCGCTTTGCCACGCCGGACATCACGTTGACCTCGAAGGTCATCGACGGGACGTTCCCGGATTACACGCGCGTCATCCCGACCGGCAATCCGCGCCGCATGGAAGTGGACGCCGCGGAGTTCGCCAAGGCGGTGGATCGGGTCGCAACGGTGTCATCGGAGCGCTCGCGCGCCGTCAAGCTCGCGCTCGATGAGGATCGGCTGGTGCTCTCGGTCAATGCGCCGGACGCGGGAGCGGCGGAAGAAGAGCTGGCCGTGGCGTACGGCGACGAACGGCTCGAGATCGGCTTCAACGCGAAGTACCTCCTGGAGATCGCCAGCCAGGTGGACCGGGAGAATGCCGTCTTCATGTTCAACTCCTCCGGGGATCCGACGCTGATGCGCGAGGGCTCGGACACGAGCGCGATCTATGTTGTGATGCCGATGCGCGTCTGACCGGGCGCGTCGCATGCGGGGCCGTCGGAGCCTCCGGCGGAGGTATTTTTGCCAAGATGAAGGAGAGGCGGCGTGCCGGGCCTTGCGGTGACATCGCTGGCCCTGTCGCAGTTCCGGTCACACCGGAAGGTGGCGCTCGCGTTCGACGGGCGGCCGGTGGCGATTTTCGGAGCGAATGGCGCGGGCAAGACGAACCTTCTCGAGGCGGTTTCGTTGCTTTCCCCTGGGCGCGGGCTGCGGCGGGCGACTGCGGAGACGCTGGCACGCCGCGGGATTGGTGCGGGGTGGCGGATCCGGGCGGGGCTGGTGTCGCTCGGGCGGGACCATGACATCGAGACGGTTGCGGAGCCGGGAACTGCCCGGGCGGTGTCGATCGACGGGAAAGCCGCGCCGCAGGTGGCGCTTGGCCGCTTGGCCCGCATGGTTTGGCTGGTGCCCTCGATGGATCGGTTGTGGACGGAAGGAGCCGAGGGGCGGCGGAGGTTTCTCGACCGGATGGTGTTGTCGTTCGAGCCAAGCCATGCGGATGCGGTCTTGCGTTACGAAAAGGCGATGCGCGAGCGCAACCGGCTCTTGAAGGAGGAGGTGCGCGACGCGGGGTGGTACGGCGCGCTCGAGGCGCGGATGGCAGAAGCCGGGGCGGATGTTGTTTCACATCGGGCGGCGGCGCTAGAGCGGATCGCGGCGGCGCAGGACGGGGCGCAGACGGCCTTTCCCACGGCGGACCTCGCGATGATCGGGCCGGAGGGCGAGGAAGCGCCGACCGATGCTGACGCGCTCGCCGCTGCGTTGGCCGAGGGGCGTTGGCGCGACATGGCGGCGGGGCGCACCCTTGTCGGGCCGCATAGGGCGGATCTGGCGGCGGCCTATGCGGCCAAAGGCGTATCGGCGGCCCAGTGTTCGACCGGGGAGCAGAAGGCGCTGCTCTTGTCGTTGGTTCTCGCCAATGCGCGGGCTCTCGCGGAGGACTTCGGGGCGCCGCCGCTCTTGCTTCTCGATGAGGTGGCCGCGCATCTGGATGCCGGACGGCGTGCGGCGCTTTACGATGAGATTTGTGCCTTGGGGGCGCAGGCGTGGCTGACGGGGACGGGGCCGGAGCTCTTTGCCGATCTCGGCGCGCGTGCGCAGCGGTTCGAAGTGTGCGAGGTCGACGGAGAAAGCGGTGTGGAGGAGGTGGGAATATGAATGACCAGCGCGTGACACTCATCACCCTCGGTGTAGACGATCTGGCAAGGTCCAAGGCGTTTTATGGGCGGCTTGGCTAGGTTCCGGCGGAGGCAACGGAACAGGTCGTGTTCTACCGCATGGGCGGCATGATGTTTGGCCTCTTTGGCCGGGAGGCATTGGCGGCGGATCAGGGCCGCGCTGGGGTGCGGCTGCAGACCGGGGCGATGACGGTGGCCCGGAATTACCCAAGCCCGGAAGAGGTGGATGCGGCATTCGCGCGCGCAGAGGCGGCGGGGGCGGAGGTGCTCAAGCGGCCGGAGCCTGTCTTCTGGGGAGGGTACTCGGGCTACTTCGCGGACCCCGACGGGCATGTTTGGGAACTGGCGCACAACCCGTTCTGGGCGCTCGACGCCGATGGGCGGCTTGCGCCCGATGAGCCTGACTGACCGCGCACCCGGGAAAGGCTGGCAATCTCGCCGATCCGACACCATATCTTGGGGGTTCGACGTGACATTGCCCCCATGAGCGCCTATAAGATCTCGAAAAACGGAGGATCGGCATAGATGGCCGAAGAAGCGCGCGCGACAGATACCTATGGAGCTGATTCCATCAAGGTTCTCAAGGGGCTGGAAGCTGTCCGCAAGCGTCCGGGGATGTATATCGGTGACACCGACGACGGCTCGGGCCTGCACCACATGGTCTACGAGGTGGTCGACAACGGGATCGATGAGGCGCTTGCCGGCCATGCGGACTCTGTCACCGTCACGATTCACGCGGACAATTCCGTTTCCGTAAAGGACAATGGCCGGGGGATCCCGGTGGAAATGCACCCCGAGGAAGGGGTCAGTGCTGCTGAAGTGATCATGACGCAGCTCCATGCGGGCGGGAAGTTCGACCAGAATTCCTACAAGGTGTCGGGCGGTCTGCACGGCGTGGGCGTCTCGGTGGTGAATGCGCTGAGCGATTGGCTCGAGTTGCGGATCTGGCGCGACGGCAAGGAGCACATCGCCCGGTTTGAAACGGGCGACACGGTCGAGCATCTGAAGGTCGTGGGCGATGCGGTCGGGCAGAAGGGCACCGAGGTCCGTTTCCTTGCGTCGACGAACACGTTCTCGAACCTGGAGTACTCCTTCAAGATCCTCGAGGCCCGGCTGCGCGAGCTTGCGTTCTTGAATTCGGGCGTCCGGATCGTTCTGCGCGATGAGCGCCACCCGGAAGTGCTCGAAACGGAGATGTGCTACGAGGGCGGCGTGCGGGAGTTCGTCAAGTATATCGACCGTTCGAAATCGTCCCACATGGAGGCGCCGATCTACATCGACGGCGAGAAGGACGGCATCGGTGTCGAGATCGCGATGTGGTGGAACGACAGCTACAACGAGATGGTGCTGCCGTTTACCAACAACATCCCGCAGCGCGATGGCGGCACCCATCTGGCGGGTTTTCGCGGGGCATTGACGCGCACGATCAACCACTATGCGGGCACGTCCGGGATCGCGCGGAAAGAGAAGATCTCGTTCACGGGTGATGACGCGCGTGAAGGGCTGACGGCGGTGCTCTCGGTGAAGGTGCCCGATCCGAAATTCTCCAGCCAGACCAAGGACAAGCTCGTATCGTCGGAGGTACGGCCCGCGGTCGAGGGGCTGATGAACGAGAAGCTTGGGGAATGGTTCGAGGAGCATCCGAACGAAGCCAGGGTGATCGTCACGAAGATCGTTGAGGCGGCACTGGCACGGGAAGCGGCGCGCAAGGCGCGAGAGCTCACGCGGCGCAAGACGGCGATGGATGTGGCGTCGCTCCCGGGCAAGCTGGCGGATTGCCAGGAGAAGGACCCGGCGAAGTCCGAACTCTTCCTTGTCGAGGGTGACAGCGCCGGCGGCTCTGCCAAACAGGGGCGGGCGCGGGCCAATCAGGCGGTGCTGCCGCTTCGGGGCAAGATCCTGAACGTCGAGCGGGCGCGGTTCGACCGGATGCTCGGAAGCCAGGAGATCGGGACGTTGATCACCGCGCTGGGCACCGGCATCGGGCGAGACGAGTTCGACATCTCCAAACTGCGCTACCACAAGATCATCATCATGACGGACGCGGATGTCGACGGCGCGCATATCCGGACGCTTCTGCTGACGTTCTTCTTCCGCCAGATGCCCGAGATCATCGAGGGCGGATTCCTCTACATTGCCGAGCCTCCGCTCTTCAAGGTGAGCCGCGGCAAGTCGGAGGTCTACCTGAAGGACGAGCCCGCGCTTGAGGATTACCTTATCAAGACGGGCGCTGACGGCGCGCTCTTGCGGCTTGGCTCCGGCGAAGAGATCGCCGGGGAAGATCTGGGCCGGGTCGTCGAAGAAGCGCGGCAGGTCAAGCGCGTGATCGAGAGCTTCCCGACGCATTACCGCCGCAAGATCCTTGAGCAGGCGGCGATCGCTGGCGGCTTCCAGCCCGGTCAGGCCGATGCGGATTTGCAAGGGGTTGCGGATGCCGTGGCCCGGCGGTTGGATCTTGTTTCGGTGGAATACGAACGCGGCTGGCAAGGGCGCCCGACCCAGGACAAGGGCATCCGGTTGAGCCGTGTCGTGCGTGGCGTTGAGGAAGTGCGCACGCTGGATGGGCAGGCGCTTCGTTCTGGCGAAGCCCGGGCGCTTGGCTCCCACACTGGTGGGTTGCAGGAGGTCTACGCGCAGCCGGCTCAACTGGTCCGCAAGGACAAGAGCGTCGACATCTTTGGGCCCCTGGATCTTCTCGAGGCCGTGCTGGCCGAAGGCGAAAAGGGCCTGACGCTGCAGCGCTACAAGGGGCTGGGCGAGATGAATCCCGATCAGCTCTGGGAGACGACGCTCGATCCGGAGGGCGATCGACGCCTCTTGCAGGTAAGGGTCGAAGACGTGGCCGAGGCGGACGATATCTTCACCAAGCTGATGGGCGATGTCGTCGAGCCGCGCCGCGCCTTCATCCAGTCCAATGCGCTGAGCGTCGAAAACCTCGACGCCTGACAGGCCTTGCGCATAACGGCTGCCGATCCGGTGGCCCAGAACGCCGCGGGCGGGAGTGTTTTCCAACGCTTCGGCGGCGTGCCCTCCCTGTGATTGCCTGGCTTTTCGCGAAAGTGGCCCCTCTATCCGAGACCGGAGCAGGCATTGCCGTGTGCGGACATGCGCGGCTTTGCATCAAATGCGCCGAAACCAGCCCGTGGGCATTAAGGCGACATCAACAATCGTGGACGCAGGTTGCGCTGGCATCCGAGAGAGGGTGGCACGGCGTAGATACCCCATCGCCGTAGACGTCAGAACGACTCGTTAGCGTCGGCTCATGCCGGCAATTCGCGATCGCGGCGAAAAAATCCGCCGCTAACGAAGGGACCAAACATGTCCAGCATTCTCACCAACACCAGCGCAATGACCGCGCTTCAAACGCTTCGCGGCGTCAACACCGATCTGGCACGCACGCAGGATATGATTTCGACCGGCAAGAAGGTCGCCAACGCGAAGGACAACTCCGCCATCTTCGCGATCTCCAAGACGATGGAGAGCGACGTTGCCGGCTTCAAGGCGCTGTCGGAATCGCTGTCCCTTGGCAATTCCACAATTGCCGTCGCATCGAACGCGACCTCGCAGATCGGTGGTCTTCTCGAGGAGATCAAGGGCAAGATCACGTCCGCGTCCAGCGAGAACGTGGATCGTGCCAGCCTGCAGAACGAGATCGACCAGCTGCGCGACCAGATCACCGGGATCGTGGGCGCCGCCCAGTTCAACGGCAAGAACCTGCTGCAGGATGACGATTCGTTCTCCATACTTGCATCGCTTGACCGCTCGCCGACCGGCGCCGTAACGAGCAACTCCATCACCGTCAGCGGCCGTGACTTCGGCACCGATGCCGGTGTGGCCGGCACGGGTGCCAGCGGCAAGAACGCATCGATCTCGGGCAGCGGCGTAACCGCAAGCGAGAGTGGCACGAACAGCCTCGTGCTTGCGAACAACGCCAACATCGTCGACGGAACCGATGTCTTCCGCGTGACCATCGATGGTGTCCAGATCGACGCATCGCTGGAGAACATGCAGGAGGCGGGCACCATTGCGGCGACGGCCACGCAGGCCTCCGACGAGGACGTTGCAGCCTACATCGCTGGCGTGATCAACGGTACGAACGACGCCGGGCCGAGCCTCAACATGCAAGGCGTGAGTGCGACGATCACGGATACCGCCGGTGCTGCCGGGATTTCTGTGTCGTCGACGGCGTCCGAAGAGATCACCCTGTCGAGCGCCAACGTTGGCGCGGTTGCCGCTGGCACCGCTCTTTCCGGAACACTGGCGGCCGTGACCGGTGAGATCAACACCCGCACCTCGGTGTCGATCGACATGACCACCAACGAAGCGGATGCGGCTGACGAGACCGTGTCGCTGACGCTGGGCGAAAACACGTTCACCTACACGTCGTCGGGCGATCTGAACGCAGCCGCCACGCTGACGGAGATGGTGGGTCAGTTCAACCAGCAGGCACAGGACCAGGGTCTGACCCAGTTCGTCTTTGACGAAGCCGGCACCTCGCTGACCATCGGCAACCTGAGCACCGAGGAAGCCTACGACGTCGCAATCGACACGTCGGGCCTCACCACGAACGCCGCCGGTGTTCTGAGTAACCCGTCTCTTGATGCGGCTACGGCTGTCAGCACCAACATCGACATCTCCGGCACGATCGTCGAAGGCGACAGCTTCAGCGTGGACATTGGCGGGCAGCAAGCCACCTACGTTGCCGGTGCCAACGAGAACGCCAACGATGTGATCCGTGGCCTGCAAGCCGTGATCGCCGCGGATGGCCCGGCGGGCATCAACACCTCGCTGACCTTTGCCAACAATCCTGGCCAGGGCGACGTGGCGTCGATCTCGCTGAGTGGCGATGTGGGCGGGGCGGTTACCCTGACGGAAGCACGAGGCGGTACCGAAGCGACGGGGGCTCTCTACGGTCTCTCGACGATCGACGTGACGACGTCGGACGGTGCGACCAAGGCGCTCGATACGATTGAGAGCCTGATCCAGGTGAACATCGACGCGCAGGCCGAATTCGGTGCTTCGGCCCGGCGGGTGGATCTGCAGAACGAGTTCATGACGAGCCTCATCGACAGCTTCAAGACCGGCATCGGTGCCCTTGTCGATACCGACATGGAAGCCGCGTCAGCACGGTTGCAGGCGCTTCAGGTTCAGCAGCAGCTTGCGGTTCAGTCGCTCTCGATTGCCAACCAGGCGCCGCAGACGATCCTGTCGCTCTTCCGGTAAGTCTAAGGGATCGGGCGGCCTGAAAACGGGCCGCCCGATTGCTCTCTCGCCTTGTGACACGTCTTGCACTCCTGGAAGGAACTTCCGTGAACGCTTACTCCCCGGCCAAAATGGCCCAAGCCGCATACGGCACTCCGTCGGTCCCAATTCGGACGGAGCGCGGCACAGAATACGCCGTATTCATGCGCATTACCCGCCGCCTGAAGGCTGCAGCAGAGAAGGGTGCCAGTGGATTTCCCGAGTTGGCACGGGCCCTGCACGAAAACCGTCAGCTCTGGTCGATCATCGCAATCGACATCGCCGACACGAACAACCAGCTACCGCGCGATCTCCGTGCCCGTTTGATGTACCTCGCCGAGTTCACCTTTGCGCATTCCGCCGAAGTGCTGTCGCGCGAGGCGGATGTCGGCCCACTGATCGAGGTCAACGCGTCTGTCATGCGCGGCCTCGTTGGGGAAGGGGGCGTGCGATGAGCGGCCTTGTCCTCAAGCTCGGCCCTAAAGAGCGGGTCCTCGTCAATGGTGCCGTTATCGAGAACGGGGATCGGCGCACTCGGATCGCGATCCTCACACCCGGAGCCAATATCCTCCGCCTCAAGGATGCGATCCACCCCGAGGAGGTGAACACGCCTGTGCGACGGGTCTGCTATATCGCGCAGCTTGTCCTTTCGGGGGATGCCGAACGCGACGGTGCAAAGCTCCAACTGCTGCGCGGCATTGAGCAGCTGAGCCAGGTGTTCCTCGACGCCGACAGTCGCAGCCTCCTCGACACGGCGACCCGGGCTGTCCAGGAGGAGCAGGACTACCAGGCGCTTAAGGTGCTGCGGATGCTGCTCCCGCGCGAGGAGCGTCTGCTCGCGGCATCTCACGTCGGGCGCGCGCAATGACGTTCCAGCCCGTTATTCCCATTGGCGGTTTTGCGGGCTGGCAATTCCTGCAACGCACGATGGAGGTGCAGCGCAGCGCGTTCGACGCCTCCCCCGTGCGCCAGCGGGACGTCGACTACTTTCGCGAGAACATCGGATCGGTCGGTTCGGCGGAGGAATTGGTATCGGATCGCCGCCTGCTCACGGTCGCGCTCGGGGCCTTCGGCCTCGATGATGATATCGACAACCGCTTCTTTGTCCGAACCGTGCTCGAAGAAGGGACGGCCAGTCGCGAAGCGTTGGCCAACCGCCTGTCCGATACGCGGTACCGGACGTTCTCAGCTGCCTTCGGTTTCGGGCAGGGGTCGTTTCCGAGCACGTTTCGCACCGGATTTGGCGAAGAGATCGCGTCGGCATTCCTCGAGCGCCAGTTCGAGATCGGGGTCGGGGAGGCTGACCAAACGCTGCGACTGGCATTGACCCTCGAGCGGGAATTGCCGGACGTGGCGGAGCGTACCGTCTCGAACGACACAAAGTGGCTGACGATTATGGGTAATCCGCCGCTTCGAAGCGTCTTCGAGACGGCACTCGGCTTGCCCCAATCCTTCGGTGCGCTGAACATCGACCGCCAACTCGAAGACCTGAAATCCCGCGCGGCCAGCGCCTTTGGCACGTCAGACGTTACCGAGCTGAGCCAAGGAGAAGAAAGCGAAGATCTCATGCGGACTTTCCTTGCACGGGCCCAGCTCCAGGCGTCCGGGCTCTCCGCCTTCACGCCCGGCGCTGCGGCGTTGACCCTGTTGACCCAGGCGGCGCGCTAACACACGGGCGCGTTGCACCCTGCCTGTCGCAGGCCGCTGCCCCGAGATGCGGCCCCGGAAACGCAAAATGGGCAACATAGATGGTCGCGGCAATGGGAAGGGCTCGACGAGGCGCGGAACGCATCTACCCTCTCCCAATGGCTTTCATCGTTACTCCGAGCACCGTTCGCAACCCCGCGCGCTTGAATCTTAAGCGCGTTGCCTCGCAGATGCTTGGCCGCGGGTTCCGCGTGATCCCTCGCGGCACAGGAACCGGGCGGGTCTTCTGGCGTATCCTCTTCGATCAGGCGCCCTTTCGGTACTTCCTTGCCCTGTCACCGTTTCCGATCGCGATGATTATCCGGCCGGATCTGGCACTCGCGATCAGCCAGGCGCCTCTCTTGATGTTTGCGATGATCGTCTTGATCGAGTCGTCGGTCTTGTCGATCTCCACGCCAGCCAAGCGCCGGCGTTTGATCGACGCTGCGGAGGCCGACCGTGGGCTGGACGTGCTCAGGCAGCGGGGCGCGGACGCGCTTTCGCGCATTGCGGCCGGACGCGGCATGCAGACAGACAGGCTACACCTGGTGGTCGAGCAATCGGGCTTGGCGCGGGTGCCGGTGCTAACGTTGCTCTCCGTTCAACGCGAGGCGGATAGGCCGGGCGCGCGCCCGGACCTGCTCGACCTTGACGCGGCAGAACGCACTATGCTGCTCGACAGGATCTTTGACGACGCGTTTTCGGAGGCGCTTCTGCACACGATCAATCTCTATGAGAACAAGTTCGTCCGTGACATTCCCTTCGAGGCAACCGCCGTGACGGCCCATGCGCGTTTGATGGCCATGGCTGCGAGGTCGGGTGACCCAGCAATTCCATCGCCCGCGGAGCCAGCGGGATAGCTGGGTCGGCAGCATCCGGTGACGGCTGCTATGCTTCTGATCTGGTGGCGAATCCTGCCCGCGGTGCCGCGGTCGATCCTATGGCCTCGATGCGTGGCCCTCGATTCGCGAAACACGCCGACGAATGACGCGGTCGCCTCGCGCTTGGCGAAGTCGCCTTCTGACTTGCGAAACTCATGGCAGCAGCACATCGGCGAAGTGCACGACAACGTCAGCATCGTTGCAGAGCACGATGCCGTACCCACCCGGTTCGTCGACGGAATCGTCTGAGCTGGAGGGTCCGAGCACCATCGGCATCTGGTGACAGGGGCTCTTGAGCACCGTGATCGGGACGCCGCTGGCCGTTGCATGGATCGTGCGGTGGATGTGTCCGGCGAAGACATGTGCCACGGACCCAGCGCGGAATGTGTCGCAGACGTCTTTTGCGTCTTGGAGCGCGATCCTGTCCATGCCCTCGAGGCCAGATAGGAACGGCGGATGGTGCATGAAGACAAGGCAGGTGCGTCCGTCCGCCGAGGAGAGTGCCGCGTCGAGCCACGCGCGACGCCGGGCGCAGAGCCGCCCGGAATGGCGCGGCAGCGCGTCGGGATCCACGGTGTCGAGCAGGATCAGGCGCAGGCAATCAAAGTCCACGACGGACTGCACAAACCCGTCCTCATCTGTCGCGGCATCGGGAAACGCCGCGCGGAAGGTCGCGCGATCGTCATGATTGCCGATCATCAGGCTGACTGGCCAGGGCCGCCCCTCCAGGAGCCGTGCCAGACCGGCATACTCCTCTGCAGTGCCGTGGTGCGTGAGATCCCCCATCAGGATCAGACGGTCCGCATCGGGGTGCGCCCGGGCGGCGTGATCGAGCACGCTTTCGAGCCGCTTTGATGGGTCGAGACCGATGATCCGGCCCTCGGGGGGCAGGATATGCAGGTCTGTCATCACGAGGATTTTCGGCATCGGCCAAGCCCCACAGTGTCCAAGGCTTCGCATCCGCGAGGCAAAACGTTGGCCGCGCACGCCGCACACGGCAGGGATGTGTCAGAGCTTGCCGCAGGCGCGCAATTGGCTTTCGTACGTCACTGCACGGCTGGCGACACGGCTCGACACGTTCAGGAGCCAGCCCTTCGAACGGTAGGATCCGCGCGCATAGCCCGTCCAGCCATCGTGGTAGGCGAGGTACTGATTGCGCGCGTCGTCGAGGGGAATGCCGTTCCGCTTGCGCGTTTCGTTCATGTACCAGCCCATGAAATCGGTCGCGTCGCGGATCTTGTCGCGCCGGGCCCGCCGGTTGCCTGTCGCATCCTTGTAGGCGTCCCATGTGCCGTCGAGTGCCTGGCTGTAGCCATAAGCCGTCGAGACGCGCCCAACGGGGATTACGCCAAGTTCCCAACGGAACGGGGTCTCGGCGTCTCCGTCGAACTTGCTTTCCTGATGGATGATGGCCATCTGAACCGGGACAGGGACATCCCAGTTGCGCTCCGTTGCGCGCATCGCGCGCAAGTAGGCGGGGCGTTCGCTTACAATGGCGCACGCGTTGTCGAGATCGCGAGGCGGTTGCAGGTCGCGCCCGCCGCACGCCGCCAACACGATTAGTAGCCCAAAGGCCAGGAAATATCTGCTCATGCCTGATGTCCGCTGCTTTGCCGCCGGATCGTTGTCCCTTAGCTTAGCGCAAAGCGAGACAAGGGGAAACGCATCCGTCGATCACGAATTCGGAGACGGGGCGCCCCAATGTGTCGGTTTTTGGGATTCTACGCACTGTTTCCGGCGCTTCCCGGTCTGTCGCATGGACACCGGCGGACCTGACTTGTACGTATGACGGGTGTGAGAGGTTGGACGGAATGTTGAAAACCAGGGCGAAATATCACCTCGGGCAGGTTGTGCGTCACCGCAAACATCCGTTTCGTGGCGTGGTTTTTGACGTGGATGCGATCTTCTCGAATTCCGAGGAGTGGTACGATGCCATTCCCGAAGATAGCCGTCCCGCCAAGGAGCAGCCGTTCTACCATTTGCTCGCCGAAAACGACCAAAGCTATTACGTGGCGTACGTGTCTGAGCAGAATCTGCTTCCCGATCACTCGGGCGAGCCGGTCGACCACCCCGATGTCCCGGATCTCTTCGGTGAGTTCGAGGACGGGATCTACCCGCTGCATTTCCAGCTGAACTGATACCCCGCCAAGCCGGCGGGCACTGCGGGGGCGACGTGGGCTCAGGGGAGCCACGCCGCACGCGCTGCGCGCTAGCCGTCCTTGACGTTCTGCGCGAAACTTTCCTTGAAGGCGGCCTGTTGCTGGGCCGTGGCGTCTGTCTGGTACTTTGACTTCCACTCGCCGTAGGGCATGCCATAGACGATCTCGCGCGCATCGATTTCAGGCAGGTCGAGGCCCCGCTCCGTCGCGGCCTCGCTGTACCAACGGCTCATGCAATTGCGGCAGAAGCCGGTGAGGTTCATCATGTCGATGTTTTGCACATCTGTGCGCTCTTGCAGATGGGCCATAAGGCGCCGGAATGCCGCTGCTTCGAGTTCGGTGCGGGTTGTCTCGTCCATAGGTCGTCTCCCTGTTCGCTAGTCTTGCATTTTGGGGCTGCTGCGAATGTCCGCAAGGGCGCCCTCCAGGAGTGGGGCGAGGCGCTCTGCCCATGCGCGCTGATCGGCCTGGGTTTCGATCAGATCCTGGCGCAGCTCGATCAACACGTTCGGGCGTCCGTGGCGCAGGGCGTGGCGGTCGACCGAGTCGCCCGGCAGGTGGCCGCCATAGGGTTCGTTATCCCCTACGACGATGTCGCCTTCCGCGTTCAATCGGGTGATCAGCGCCTCCGCCAGCCGCGAATCGAGGTGGCTATGCAGCACCCCCACGTGCCAGGGGCGCTGTGCCCGCCCCCGGAGCTGCGGCGTGAAGGAGTGAACGGCACAGACCACCGTGTCCGCCCGGCGCGCGGCGATCTTGGCAACCGTGTCGTGATAGGGCCGGTAGCAAAGCGCGAGGCGATGCTCGAGCTCGGCGGCGTCGGCGAACCGATTGCCCGGAATGACGGTGCCGTCATAGATCCGCATCAGCAACGTCGGGTCGTCTTCGCCCCGGTTCGGATCGATCACGAGGCGCGAGAAATTCGAGGTCACAACCGGTGCGCCCAACGCTTCGCCGAGGCAAAGCGAAACGCCTGCCGCGCCGGGATCATAGGCAATGTGGCGCCCCATATCCGCCTGGCCGAGGCCGAGCGAGCCCTCGCGAACATCGACGGGAATGGTGTTGGTGGCGTGGTCGCACGTCACGAGCCAAGGGCCCGAACGGTCGTCACCGGTGATGCGGAAGGGTTTGTACGTCATGGGCATGTAATCCGCCCCTTCAATAGGCAAGGATACCGGCAAGGGCCAGAGCTCGCGCACCGGAAAGCGCGCCCCAAACGCGCGGTTTTCGAAGTCCCGGGTGCGGTGCGGCGCAGTGGGGTTTGCCGTCGCCGGGGTTTAGCGCTACCAAAGCGAGGAACGCGTCCGGGCTGGGCCTGGAACTCAAGAACTGGAGACCGCCCATGAGACGGGAACGTAACGTCAAGATCGTCGCCACTTTGGGGCCGTCGTCATCTGACAAGGAGATGATCGAGGCGCTATACGAGGCCGGGGCAGATGTGTTCCGATTGAACATGTCCCACGGCAGCCACGAAGAGATCGCGGAGCGCCACCGGATCATCCGTGAAATCGAATCCGAGGCAGGTCGACCGATTGCGATTCTTGCCGACCTTCAGGGGCCGAAGCTGCGCGTGGGCGTATTCTCCGGCGACAGCGAGGAGCTGATCGAAGGAGCGAACTTCCGGCTCGATCTCGATCCGACGGAGGGCGACGCGAGCCGGGTGTGCCTGCCTCACCCAGAGATTTTTGCGGCGCTCACGCCCGGCGCCACGCTGTTGGTGAATGACGGCAAGATTCGCCTGAAGGTCAGCGATTGCGGCTCTGATTTCGCGGAATGCACGGTGATGGCGGGCGGGACGATTTCCAATCGGAAAGGCGTCAATGTCCCCGATGTGGTGCTGCCCGTGGCGGCCCTCTCGGACAAGGACCGCGCGGATCTCGACTTCGTTTGCGATCTGGGGGTCGACTGGCTCGCGCTGTCCTTCGTGCAACGACCGGAAGACGTAACGGAAGCGCGAGAGCGCGCGAGGGGCCGGGCCGCGATCCTGTCGAAAATCGAAAAGCCCGCCGCAGTCACCGCTTACACCGAGATTCTCGAAGCGTCGGACGGCATCATGGTGGCGCGTGGGGACCTCGGCGTGGAACTGCCTGTCCAGAATGTCCCGCCGATCCAAAAGCAACTCATCCGCGGTGCGCGGGCCGCGGGCAAGCCCGTGATCGTCGCCACGCAGATGCTCGAATCGATGATCGAGAGCCCGGTGCCGACGCGTGCCGAAGTCTCGGACGTCGCGACGGCGATCTACGAGGGCGCGGATGCGGTGATGCTCTCGGCGGAGTCAGCGGCGGGGCAATACCCGATCGAGGCCGTCTCGACGATGAACGCTGTGGCGCTGGAGGTCGAAAGCCATCCGACCCACCGTGAGATCCTCGAAGCGAACCGCAGTGTCATTCGGGTCACCCGGGCAGACGCCATCGTGTCGGCCGCCCGCCAGATCGCGGAGACGACCGGGATCAAGACGATCGCCTGCTTCACCGAATCCGGGACAACGGCCGCCCTCATGGCGCGCGAACGCCCCCGCGTGCCGATCCTCGCGCTTACGCCGCATGAGCGGACGGCGCGCCGGCTGTGCCTCTATTGGGGGGTCACCTGTTGCAGGCTCGACGGCGAGGTCACGCGTTTCAAGCTGGCCGTGGTGGGCGCAGCGCGCAAGGCACGCGAGGAAGGGCTTGCCGAGGCGGACGATCACATCGTCGTCGTGGCCGGCGTTCCTTTCAACGAGGCGGGCAGCACCAATATCCTGCGGATCGCGCCGTGCGACGAGCGATTGATCTTCCGCAGCGATCCTGAATAATGCCGTAAGGGAACGTGGCAGTGGAACGGTTCGGTGGGTCCTGATCTCTACCTGGTTATCGGCCTGATCGTGGGCGCGCTGTCGATCCCCGCGATCGTTTCTGCCTTCTCCGAGAGCCGTCCGCCCCGTGCGGCGGCCATCATGATCATGATTTCTGCCGGCCTGATCCTGCTCGCAGTGCTGCAAAAGCCGGGAGGCTACACTGTCGACCAGATCCCGGACGTTTTCGTCAACGTTGTCGCGGACTTGATCCGCTAGTTTGCGGCGGCTCCGATAGGGCCTTGCCAGCACGGAGCGGGCGCAGTATAGGCCGTCGCTCTACCCACCTGCGCGGGCCGAAAGTGGCATGCCTGCGCGCGTGGTTTGACCCTCTGTCCTTCAAAGGAGCGGCAAATGCCCAAGATGAAGACGAAGTCGAGCGCCAAGAAGCGCTTCAAAGTGACGGCCACCGGAAAGGTCGTCGGTGCGCAGGCCGGCAAACGCCACGGCATGATCAAGCGCACCAACAAGTTCCTCCGCAACGCCCGCGGCACCACCACCCTGTCCGAGCCTGACGCAAAGGTCGTCAAGCGGACAATGATGCCCTACGCGCGCTAAGGAGATCCGGATATGTCGAGAACAAAAGGCGGAACCATCGCCCACGCCCGGCACAAGAAAGTCATCAAGGCCGCGAAAGGCTACTATGGCCGCCGGTCGACCAACTTCAAGACGGCGACTCAGGCCGTCGACAAGGCCAACCAATACGCCACGCGTGACCGCAAGAACCGCAAGCGCCAGTTCCGCGCGTTGTGGATTCAGCGGATCAACGCTGCTGTGCGCGCGCATGACGAGAGCCTGACCTATTCGCGCTTCATCAATGGTCTGTCGAAGGCCGGGATCGAAGTGGACCGGAAGGTGCTCGCGGATCTCGCCGTGCACGAGCCTGATGCGTTCAACGGGATCGTCGACAAGGCCAAGGCCGCACTGGCCTGAGCGAGGGGCGCGGCCCGGAAAGCACGCCCGTCGTGCACCGGCTGACGTGAAATCGGGCGCGCCCTGCGGTCAGGGCGCGCCCTTTTTCGTTTGACTGGCCTGCCGCGCGCCGGACTTGCCTTCGCAGGTTGCTGTGGTAGGCACCGCGCGACACAAGGAAGGCCCCGAAATGGACGATCTCCGAACCAAGTACGTTTCTGCGATTGCCGATGCCGCCGATGAGGCCGCGCTCGAGGATCTGCGCGTCATGGCGATCGGCAAGAAGGGTGAGATCAGCCTTGCCATGCGCGAACTCGGCAAGATGAGCCCGGAGGAGCGCAAGGAGGCCGGCCCGCGCCTCAATGCGCTGAAGGACGAGATCGCGAGTGCGCTTGCTGCAAAGAAGGCCGCGCTCGCAGATGCCGCGCTGGACGAACGCCTGAGGTCGGAGTGGCTGGACGTGACGCTGCCCGCGCGTCCCACCGCACGTGGCTCGATCCACCCGGTGAGCCAGGTCACCGAAGAGGTGACCGCGATCTTTGCGGACATGGGCTTCGCCGTTGCTGAGGGGCCCCAGATCGAGACCGACTGGCACAACTTCGATGCGCTCAATATGCCGAGCCACCACTCGGCCCGGGCGGAGATGGACACGTTTTACATGGCGCGCGACGAAGGCGACAACCGCCCGCCCCATGTGCTGCGCACCCACACCTCGCCGGTGCAGATCCGGTCGATGCTGGCGCAGGGCGCGCCGATCCGGGTGATTGCACCGGGGCGCGTCTACCGCTCGGACTACGATCAGACCCACACACCGATGTTCCACCAGATCGAGGGGCTAGCGATCGACACGGACATCACGATGGCCAATCTCAAATGGTGTCTGGAGGAGTTTGCCGCCGCCTTCTTCGAGGTCGACAAGATCGAGGTCCGTTTCCGGGCGTCGCATTTCCCCTTCACGGAGCCGTCGGCCGAGATCGACTTTCGCTGCTCGTGGGTCGACGGCACGCTGAAGCTGGGCGAGGGGGACGACTGGCTGGAGGCGGGCGGCTCGGGGATGGTACATCCCAATGTGCTCGCCGCGGGCGGTATCGATCCGGTCGCGTGGCAGGGATTTGCCTTCGGCCTTGGAATCGACCGTTTGGCGATGCTGAAATACGGCATCCCTGATTTGCGCGCGTTTTTCGACAGCGACCTGCGCTGGCTGCGGCACTATGGGTTCGCCGCACTGGATGTCCCGACGGTGCGTGGCGGCCTCAGCCGCTGACGCCGTGACCTAGAATTTCCCGACCGTCAGGTTGCCGCCGGAGATCTGGTTGCGGGTCCCGGTTCCACACTGGAACTGGTTGCCTGCACCAGCGCCGAAGCAGTTGACATAGCTGCTGGTATTGCTGACGAGGGAGGATGTGCGCGGGCCGCTATCGGCCATGGTCACAAGGATGGTCAGGACCATCAGAGTAATGCTGAGCGCGCGCGGTCCCAGCGGATCGAACGGAAGCAACATTTAACTATTTTCCCAATTCCTGACGCCCCGACACCTTCATGGCACTAAAATGGGGCGAGATTGGGGCAAGCTGTTCAAAATGTGCCGGTTTGATGGTCCTGATATGCCGTGAAGGAGAGAACACCGTGTTGGCATGGTCGCGCCTGCGCTGGATTTTGTTGATTTCCGTCATCGTTGGCGCTCACATTGCGATGTGGCTGTCTCCCAACACGACGCCGGAGGCTGCCCTTCGCCTGACGCTCACGAATGCAGCGATCTGGGCCGTGATTCTATTGCCGGCCGTGGGCGTTTCGATGTGGGCCAAGGCGCACCGTCGCGCAAACGAGGAGGCACGCCGTGACAAATGACAAATTGCCCGCCGATCTTCGCAGCCGCTATCCGGGAGCGGACACGTTCACTTTTGGAGACAATCGGGTGCTCTGTGACGAGCTGCTCGCGCTGGTCCGAGCGGGTCACAAGACAGCGACATGCGGCGCGGTGAAGGACTTCGAGACGAGCGAGGACGCGTATCCAGAGGTTGGTCGTTGTGACGTTGCGCTCGACTGGGACGGCAAGCCCGCGTTGGTGATCCGCACTCTCGACGTGACGATCCGCAGGTATTGCGATGTGGATGAGAGCTTCGCGCTCGCGGAGGGCGAGACAGAGACGCTCGATGGCTGGCGAGAGGCGCATAGAATCTATTTCGAGCGCAATGGTGGCTTCGACAAGGAGATGGAGCTGGTGTGCGAGCGTTTCGAATTGGTCGAGGATCTCGTCGCCGCCCCGGTGAGCTGACATTGGCAACGCCTGCGTGGGCGCCGCCTGTCGCGACATCGCGCTTGGTGCTTTGAATTGTCGTGTCTGCCGACAGGGCCATCGGTGCCTGGTGATCGATTGGCCCGGCCAGAAGCGTCATCTTCCCTCCGCGTCTGGATGAGGCGCGGAGCGTCGCTTTCGCTTGGCTTGAATGAATGCTCAGGGCGACTGTACCCACGGCGCGCGACACCACGGGGCATCGGGCGCCTGCGCTATCGATGCGTCGCACCCAGACACCCTGCACCGGGATGGTACGCTATCCGCCTGAGGGCACGGGCAGGGGCGTCAGCGTGATGGGCTGCACGGCGAGTGCGAACCCGGACGGCAGCGACGGTCGTGCGGCGGGGCGAAGCTGGGCGCGCGCGGGCAACACGGCGGCCGGCGCTTCGGCGACGAGGCTGGCGGCGTCTGCCGCGTCGGGCGCCGGGGGGTAGACGGCGCGTGCACCGACAGCGAGGCCCAACGCAATCACGATGGGCAAGCGCGTGCGCCCCAATGCGGCGCGGGAGAACGGTATTGGTGCGGGCTGTTCGGGACGGTCAAACCGGGACATGGGGCGCTCCTTCTGAACGGATCCCCATGCTCTAGTCCAAAACGGTTGCCGGGTGCTTAACCGTTCTCCGCGCCTGCTGCGGTGCTGTCCGGATTCGGTGCCAGTGCCGGCACGATCTCCGACACGGGCAGATCCAGCCACCGGCCCGGATGGTACTGGCACAGCACGCGATTCCATTCCGGATCGTCAAACAGCCCCTGACATTCGAAGCTGGCACCGCCACCAAGGCGCGGCCCCTGAGCTTCGTTGACAAGACCCAGCAGAACGAGCGCGACAACCGCAAGAAACAGCGGCTTCGCAAGATACCCGACGAGATCGAATAAGGCCCCCATTGCCCCAAACTCCATCAGTTGAACATGCCCCCGCCTTTGAATTGCCACGAAGGAGGGGTGTGTCGTCAAGAAATCGACAAAGTTTGCCTTATCCCGGAAACACTTGCGGCGTTCGATGGCGATTGTTGCCGCCTGCGCGCTCGACTGCGGGGGTTTCCCCTGCCGCGCACCTCGGATAAGCCCGCGCGCAAGACGAAAGTCCGCCACGGAGCGCCCCAATGAAGTTCACCCTGAGCTGGCTCAAGACTCACCTCGAGACGGACGCCTCGCTGGATGAGATCCTCGATGCCCTGACAGACCTCGGCCTCGAGGTCGAAGGAGTTACGAACCCCGCTGCGCGGCTCGCGGAGTTTACGCTTGGGTATGTGCGCGCGGCCGAAAAGCACCCCGATGCCGACCGTTTGCGCGTGTGCCAGGTCGAGACGGACGAGGGCGAAAAGCAGATCATCTGCGGTGCACCGAACGCGCGCGAGGGGATCACCGTGGTGATCGCCAAACCGGGGATGTACGTGCCCGGGATCGACACGACGATCGGTGTCGGAAAGATCCGTGGCGTCGAGAGCTTTGGCATGATGGCCTCCGAGCGCGAGCTTGAGCTGTCGGAGGAGCACGACGGGATCATCGAGCTGCCGTCCGGCAAGGTGGGCGATCGGTTCATCGATTGGCTGGCGCAAAACGATCCGGCAAAGGTCGACCCCGTCATCGAGATCGCGATTACGCCGAACCGCGCCGATGCGCTGGGTGTGCGCGGCGTGGCGCGCGACCTGGCCGCACGTGGCCTCGGTGCCCTGAAGGCCGAGGATGTGACCCCTGTGCCGGGGACCTTCCCGTGTCCCATCGGGGTGTCGATCGACGAGGATATACTGGCACAGGCTCCGGTGTTTTTTGGTCGGGTCATTCGCGGCGTGAAGAACGGGCCCTCGCCGCAATGGTTGCAGGACGCTCTGCGCGCCATCGGCCTGCGCCCGATTTCGATCCTTGTCGACGTGACGAACTTCTTCACGTTCGACCGCAACCGCCCGCTGCACGTCTTTGATGCGGACAAGGTCAGGGGCGACTTGCGGCTCTATCGGGCCGATGGCGGGGAGACCCTCGTTGGCCTCGATGAGAAGGAGTACACCTTCACCGAGGGCATGACGATCATCGCCGATGATGACGGCCCCGAAAGCATCGCTGGCGTGATGGGCGGGCTTTCGACCGGGTGCACCGACGAGACGGTGAACGTGTTCGTCGAGGCGGCCTATTTCGATCCGGTTCGGACCGCCCATACCGGCCGTGCGCTCAAGATCAACTCGGATGCGCGCTACCGCTTCGAACGGGGCATCGACCCCGAGTGGACGCCCGTGGGCCTCGAGGCGGCGACGCGTATGATCCTCGATCTGTGCGGGGGCGAGGCATCGGAGGTCGTGGTGGCGGGCGCGATGCCGGATCACAGCCGGTCCTACCGCTTCGATCCGAGCCGGGTCGAGCGGCTTGTCGGCATGTCGATCCCCGAGGCCGAGCAGCGCGCCGCGCTGGGAGCGCTCGGGTTCGAGGTGACGGACGGGATGGCGCATGTGCCGCCATGGCGGCCCGACGTGATGGGCGAGGCCGACCTTGTCGAGGAGGTGGCGCGCATCGCGTCGCTCACCAAGCTGGCGGGCGTTCCGATGCGGCGCCCGCAGCCCGGCGTGCCCAAGCCGGTTCTGACACCGATGCAGAAGCGCGAGGCGGCCGCCCGGCGCACCTGCGCGGCGCTTGGAATGAACGAGTGCGTCACCTACTCCTTCATCGATCAGGAGGCCGCGGCGCTCTTTGACGGCGGCACGGAAGCGACCCGGCTCGAAAATCCGATCTCGTCGGAGATGAGCCATATGCGCCCCGCTCTGCTTCCGGGTCTGCTCCGCGGCGCGGCGCGCAACCAGGCGCGCGGCTTCGGCGATCTTGCGCTCTTCGAAGTGGGCGCGGCGTTTCACGGCGGTGAGCCCGAAGAGCAGCATGCCCTCGTGAGCGGGATTCGCGTTGGTGCGACCGGCCCGAAGGACGTGCACGGCGCTCAGCGTGCGGTTGACCTCTACGATGCCAAGGCCGATGCCGAAGCCGTTCTTGCCGCCATCGGGGCGCCGGCCAAGGTGCAGATCCGGCGTGGCGCGCGCGATTGGTGGCACCCCGGGCAACACGGGATGGTGTGCCTCGGTCCGAAGAACGTGCTCGGGATCTTCGGCACGATTCACCCGCGCGTGCTCGAGGCACTCGATGTGAAGGGCCCCGCCGTCGGCTTCACGATCTGGCTCGACGCGGTTCCGTTCCCCAAGGCCAAGAGCGCCACGCGCGGCGCCCTGGTTATCGCCGATTTGCAGGCGGTCGAACGGGATTTCGCGTTCGTGCTGGATGCCGATGTGCCGGCGCTCGATGTCGTCAACGCGGCGCAAGGGGCGGACAAGGCGCTGATCGAAGAGGTACGCGTCTTCGACGAGTTCGTTGGCGGCAGCCTCGGCGAAGGCAAGAAGAGCCTCGCGATTACCGTCCGTCTGCAACCCCGTGACAAGACCCTGACTGACGAGCAGATCGAGGCTGTCGGTCAATCCGTGGTGGCGAAGGTTGAGAAGGCGACAGGCGGAAGCCTGCGCGGCTGACGGGATGGCGGGTCAGGCGGCCTTGGTCGCCTCGCCCGCTTCTTCGGTGCAGTCCGACTTGGCGGTGCACATGCCTACGAGCCGGCGTGCGATCGGGGCCACGACGAGCACGGTCGGAAACGCCACTGCCCAGCTGAACGACCAGTTGGCCAGCCACAGCCCGAGGAACCCGTCAATCATCCCAAGCGTCTTGTAGGTCGAGATGCCGGAAACCATGAACGACATGAGCCCCGACAGGATCAGGGCGAAGGCGATGTGGGCGTAGCGGGCGGGGATCATGGTTTGGTCCGGTTCTAGCGTTGTAGTGTGGGATATCGTCCGGTTCCTGACGCAAGGCAATCCGCATGAGCGCGCACAGGGCTCGGCAAAAACGCTCAGGCGCGATGCCCGCAAGGAGGGTGCGGCGACGGGGTCAGGGAAGCTCGGCTGCGGGGATCACCGGAAAGAATGCCCCGCCGGACCACCAGCCGAACCAGCTCTGACCATCGACAACTGACGTCTCGCCGACATCGACCAGCCGATAGAACGTCTTGCGGTCGATCAGCGCTTCTAGGTTCGCGCGCACCAGAACGTAAGGCGAGGGCTCGCCGGTTTCTGGGTCGCGGACCACGCGGATCGGCGCGTCCGGCCCGGCTGCCACGCTGTCCCCGACGTGGGTGGTGAATGTCAGGGTCTGGCCAGCGCCCTCGCCTTCGATCTCTGCATCGACAGCCACGAACGGGGCGTCCTGCACCCGGATTCCAACCTTCTCGACGGGGGTGACAAGAAAAAAATCTGCCCCCTCTTTGAGCAGGATCGAAGAAAAAAGCTTCACCAGCCCCGGCCGCTGGATCGGCGTGCCTTCGTAGAACCAGCTGCCATCCCGGCGGATTTCCATGTCCAGGTGACCACTAAAGGGCGGGTTCCAAAGGTGAACAGGGGGAAGACCTGTGCTCTTGTTCGCCCCGCGCGCCGCCGCGGCGATGCTCTCGGGGCTCGTTTTCACGCTCATGTGCACCTCTGGGTTTTTGCCATTTCATTCGGATGCGATACGTTCTGGGCAGAACCTAATTCTCCCGGAGCAGATGCCCATGTCAGACACTGACGCCCTTGTCGCGGAAATTGAAGCGCTTGGCGCCAAGCTCGGGGAAGCGAAGGCCTCGATCACCAAGCGATTCATCGGTCAGGAACGGGTTGTTGACCTCGTCCTGTCGTCTCTTCTGTGCGGCGGGCACGGCCTGCTGATCGGTCTGCCGGGCCTCGGAAAGACGAGGCTGGTCGATACGCTGGGCACGGTGATGGGGCTCAACACCAACCGAATCCAGTTTACGCCGGATCTGATGCCAGCAGACATTCTCGGCTCCGAGGTGCTGGAGACGGGCGGCGACGGCAAGCGCGCGTTCCGCTTCATCGAGGGCCCGATCTTCTGTCAGCTCCTGATGGCGGACGAGATCAACCGCGCCTCGCCGCGGACGCAATCCGCCCTCTTGCAGGCGATGCAGGAGAAAGAGGTGACGATTGCGGGCGATCACAAGTCGCTTGGCTCGCCCTTCCACGTCCTCGCCACACAGAACCCGATCGAGCAGGAGGGGACGTATCCACTGCCCGAAGCCCAGCTCGACCGCTTTATCGTGCAGATCAACGTGCAGTATCCCGACCGTGCAACGGAAAAGGACATCCTGCTGGCCACGACGGGCGTGTCCGAGGAAGAGGCCCACGCCGTCTTCAAGCCCGAAGAGCTGATTGCCGCGCAGACGCTCTTGCGGCGGATGCCGGTGGGCGACAAGATCGTCGATCTGATCCTCGATCTCGTCCGCGCCTGCCGCCCCGAGGAGCCGACGGCCTCCGAAGAGGTCGCGCGCAACGTGAGCTGGGGCCCGGGTCCGCGTGCGGCGCAGGCGCTCATGCTGACAGTGCGGGCAAAGGCCTTGCTTGACGGGCGTCTTGCGCCGTCACCGCAAGATGTCGTGGATATGGCGGAGCCGGTGCTCCTGCACCGCATGGCGCTGACCTTCGCCGCGCGGGCCCGGGGTGAAAACCTCGGCGATATAATCCACCGGGTTGCCGAGCGGGCGACCCATATCGAGGCTGCGGCGTGAGCTCAACGCCGACCAACCACGCCGGGCCACAGCTGCGAACGCGGGCAGAGGGGCTTGCCTCTGTCCTGCCACCGCTGTTGGCGGATGCGGAGCATCTGGCGTCCACGGTCATGCTCGGCGCCCATGGGCGCCGCCGCGCCGGTGTCGGGGATGAGTTCTGGCAGTATCGCCCCCACACCCAGTCGGACGAAGCGCGCATGATCGACTGGCGCCGCTCGGCCCGGTCCGACCAGCATTTCGTGCGTGAGAAGGAATGGCAGGCGGCGCAGAGCGTCGTGGTCTGGGTCGATGGCTCGCGCTCGATGGCGTTCACAGGCGACAAGGACCGCGCGACCAAGGGCGACCGCGCACGCCTGCTGGCTTTGGCGTTGTCTGTCTTGCTGGTGCGCGCAGGCGAGCGGGTTGGCCTGTCGAACCTCGGTCAGCCGCCCCGTGGCGGGCCGTTTCAACTGGTCCGCATGGCCGAAGCCCTGACGGGTGACCTCGGGGACGAGGATTACGGGATGCCGCAGACGCCGGGCCTCCCGCAGCACGCCCGCGCGCTCTTTCTGTCCGATTTCATGGGCGACATGGAGGGGGTCGAGGCCGCGCTTGCCAAAGCGGCGGATCGCGGGGTGCGCGGCGCGCTCGTGCAGGTGCTCGATCCGGTCGAAGAAACTTTCCCGTTCGACGGGCGCACGATCTTCGAGAGCATGGGCGGCTCGATCAGCCACGAGACCCTGAAGGCCGGAGAGCTGAAAGAGCGCTACCTAGAACGCCTTGCCGAGCGGAAAGACCGGCTGGAGCACCTCGCCCGCGAGGCCGGGTGGCTCTATTCCTGTCATCATACCGCGGAGAGCGCGCAGGCGGCTTTGCTCTGGATCTACGCGGCGCTGGAGAAAACCCGCTAATGTGGACAATCGGTGCCCTGGGCTTCACCGCGCCCCTTCTGCTTGTGGGGTTGATCGCGCTGCCGATCCTTTGGATCATCCTGCGCGCCGTGCCGCCTGCACCGATCCGGCGCCGGTTTCCGGGCGTCGCGCTGCTGCTCGGGATGACGGACGACGAGGTGCAGACGGATCGCACGCCGTGGTGGCTGTTGCTCCTCCGGATGCTGGCTGCTGCCGCAGTGATCATCGCCTTCGCAGGGCCAGTGCTCAACCCGCAGACGGAGCGCAGCGGTTCCGGCCCGGTCCTGATCCTTGTCGATGCAACCTGGGCCGATGCGCGGGATTGGGCGCGGCGGCTGGACAGGATCGAGGGCCTGCTCGACGATGCGGCGCGCACGTCGCGCCCGGTCGCGCTCGTTGCGTCCACCGATCTTCCTCCCGGTGCGCTGCCGTTCCAGGCCCCCGAAGCCTGGGCTGCGCGCCTTGCGGGCTTTGAGCCCGCGCCCTGGGCGCCGGTGCCGGAGGCGTTCGTGGAATGGGCCGAGAACCGCGAGGGCCCCTTTGAGACATGGTGGCTCGGGGATGGGCTGGCCCGCACGGAGCGCGCCGACGTGCTCGAAGCGCTGGAGGCCAATGGCGCGGTGACGGTGTTCGAAAGCCCGCGCCCGCTGCTTGGCCTCAGACCGGTCATGTTCTCCGACGGTCTGGTGCAACTGACGGCCATACGGGCGCGCACCGAGGGCCCGACGAGCATACGGGTGCACGCGATGGGCCTCGATCCGACCGGAACCGAGCGGCAGCTTGCCACCGCCGACACGACCTTCGCCCCCGGCGATGAGGAGGCGTCAGTGGAGCTGTCGTTGCCGCCCGAGTTGCGCAACCGGATCTCCCGGTTCGAGATTGCCGCTGCCCGTTCGGCCGCTGCCGTGACGCTGACCGATGACAGTCTTCGGCGTCGCGAGGTCGCGCTCATTGCCGGGCGTGAGGATCGCGAGGGGCTGCAGCTTTTGTCGCCGACCCACTATCTCGAACAGGCGCTTGCGCCGACGGCAGACCTGATCGACGGGGCGCTCACGGATGTGCTCTTGGCCAATCCGGATGCGATCATCCTGGCCGATGTCGCCACCGTCTCGGCTGCCGAAGAAGAGGGGTTGCTGGAGTGGATCGAGGGTGGCGGATTGCTCGTGCGCTTTGCCGGGCCGCGCCTTGCGTCGTCCGATATCAGCCGCGAAACGCTTGACCCGCTCATGCCCGTGCGGCTGCGGCAGGGCGGGCGCTCCGTCGGTGGGGCGATGAGCTGGGGGGAGCCGAAAGCGCTGGCTGCCTTTCCGGACGATTCACCTTTCTTCGGACTGGCGATCCCCGAGGACGTGACGGTGCAGGCGCAGGTCATGGCGCAGCCTGATCCGGAGCTTGCCGAGCGGTCGATCGCCAAGCTCGCGGACGGAACGCCGCTGCTGACACGGCGCGCGATCGGGGACGGGCAGGTGATCCTGTTCCACGTCACCGCCAATGCCGAGTGGTCTTCGCTGCCGCTCTCGGGGCTCTTCGTGCAGATGCTGGAGCGCCTCGCCATCTCGACGCGGCCCGCACAGCCGAACGCGGAGGACCTCGCTGGCACCGTCTGGACGCCGGCTGCCGTTCTCGACGCCTTCGGGCGGGTGCAGGACGCGGGCACCCTGCCCGGCGTCGAAGGCGCGCGCCTTGCGGAAGGCCGGCTTGGCCCCGACCTCAGGCCAGGATTGTATGAAGGCGATGACAGGAGCATTTCCGTGAACGTACTTGGCCCGGACGCGACGCTTGCCCCCATGGTGTGGCCCGCTCGAATTCCCGTCGAGGGTTTGGATGTGGCGCGCGAGACGGTGCTCAAGGGCTTCGTGCTGGCGACAGCGCTTATCCTGCTCGCGGTGGACATCGTGGCGTCACTCTTCCTGTCAGGCAGATTGCGCGGCGTCGGTCCGATCGGCAGCGGTACGGCCGTCCTTGCGCTCGCGCTGATCCTCGCGCCGCCGCCCGCGATGGCTCAGGCGGACACGCGCGGGACACCGGAGGAAGACGCACTGGCGCTCGAAGCCACGACAGAGGTCGTTCTGGCGCATGTCATCACCGGAGACACGCGCGTCGATGATGTCGCGCTGGCCGGTCTGCGCGGGTTGTCGGACACGCTCTTCAGGCGGACGTCGATCGAGCCTGACGTGCCGATCAGCGTCAACCTCGAGACCGATCAGCTTGCCTTCTTCCCGTTCCTCTACTGGCCGGTCTCCGTCGACCAGCCGATCCCGTCGGACGAGGCATATGCCAAGCTCAACACGTATCTGCGGACCGGGGGCATGATCCTCTTTGACACGCGCGACGCCGATATCGGCGGGTTCGGCGCGCAGACCCCCGAGGGGCGCAAGCTCCAACAGCTTGCGCGCCCGCTCGATATCCCGCCGCTGGAGCCGATCCCGCAAGACCACGTGCTGACGCGCACGTTCTATCTGCTGCAGGATTTCCCGGGCCGCCACACATCCCGCGATGTATGGGTCGAGGCGGCGCCCCCGGATGCCGAACAGGTCGAGGGCATGCCGTTTCGCGATCTCAATGACAACGTGACCCCGGTGGTTATCGGCGGCAACGACTGGGCCATCGCCTGGGCCACGGACCAGAGCGGGGCCGCGCTCTTTCCGGTAGGGCGCGGCTATGCCGGGGAACGCCAGCGCGAGATCGCCTACCGCTTCGGGGTCAACCTGATCATGCATGTGCTGACGGGCAATTATAAATCCGATCAGGTGCATGTGCCGGCCCTGCTCGAACGATTGGGCCAATAAACATGGACAGCGCGAGCGCCATCCTCTTCGATCCGCTGCTGCCTTGGGTCGCCGTTTACGCCTTGGCGGTGTTCGCCGCACTCTCCGTCGGCCTTGCCCTGTGGCGCGGCCTGCGCGGCTGGTGGTTGCGGGGGCTCGCGGCGGCCGCGCTTGTGGTTGCCGTGGCCAATCCGTCTTACCAGCAGGAGGATCGTGCGCCGCTTTCGGATATCGTGCTGATGGTGATCGACACCTCCGCCAGCCAGGAAATCTCCGGCCGGCCGGACCAGACGGAGGCTGCGGCGGAACGCATCCGCTCAGAAGTCGCCGCGCTGCCAAACACCGAGTTGCGCGAGGTGACCGTGCGCACCGGGGAAGACAACGCCGGCACCCTCGCCGCCTCCGCGCTGGCGGAGCTGATGGCGGAGGAGCCGCGCGCCCGTGTATCCGGGGCGGTGATGATAACGGACGGCCAGGTGCACGATATCGAACGGATGCCGGATTTGCCTGCACCGTTCCATGTCCTGCTCACCGGCGAGGAGGACGATTGGGATCGGCGCCTGATCGTCAAGAATGCCCCCGCCTTCGCCATCCTCGACGAAGAAGTGATCCTGACCGTTCGGATCGAGGATGAGGGGCGCGTGCCTACGGACATCGCCGGATCGGCGGAGCTGTCGATTGCCGTCGATGGCGGCCCGCCCGCCCAGTTTGCCGTTCCCGTGGGGGAGGATCTGGAGCTGCCCGTCACACTGCCCCATGGCGGGATGAACGTGATCCAGTTCGCCGTCGCGCCGACGGAAGGGGAGCTGACCGACCGCAACAACGAGGCGGTCATCCAGATCAACGGGGTGCGCGACAGGCTGCGCGTGCTGCTCGTCTCGGGCGAGCCCCATGCCGGGGAACGTGTCTGGCGCAATCTCCTGAAGTCAGACGCGTCGGTGGATCTGGTGCACTTCACCATTCTGCGCCCGCCCGAGAAGCAGGACGGTGTGCCGGTGACGGAGCTTTCGCTTATCGCCTTCCCGACACGGGAGCTCTTTCTCGAAAAGATCGACGAGTTCGATCTCATCATCTTCGACCGCTACAAGCGCCGCGGTATCTTGCCGATGATCTATCTCGACAACGTTCGGCAATACGTCGAGCGGGGCGGCGCTGTTCTCGTCGCGGCGGGCCCGGATTTCGCGACGGCGGACTCGCTCTACCGCTCGCCGCTCTCTGACATCATTCCGGCCTCGCCGACCGCACGGGTTTTGGAGCGCCCGTTCCTGCCGTCGATCACGGATGTCGGGGTCAAGCACCCTGTCACAACCGGGCTGGACGCGCTGGCGCCCGCCCCGCCAGAAGGGGAAGACGGCCCGGGATGGGGCCGTTGGTTCAGGTTGATCGACGTCGATCCGAAATCCGGCCACACGGTGATGGCCGGGGAAGACGAGCGTCCGCTTCTGGTGCTCGACCGGGTCGGTGAAGGGCGCGTCGCGCTCATGGCGTCGGACCATGCGTGGCTCTGGTCGCGCGGGTACGAAGGCGGCGGCCCGCAGCTGGAGCTGTTGCGGCGCCTCGCACACTGGATGATGAAGGAACCCGAGCTGGAGGAGGAGGCCCTGACGGCCACGGCCTCCGGCGGCGAGGTGACGATCACGCGCCGCACCCTCGACGAGGTGCTCGGGGTTGTCGAGGTCGAGGGCCCGGACGGTGAGACCTTCACGGTGGAGTTGACCGAAGATAGTCCGGGCCGCTTCGTGGGCCGCTTCGAGACAGACGAGACCGGGCTCTTCCGCCTGTCGGAGGGAGAGCTGTCGTCCATTGTTGGCGTCGGGCCGGCGGCGCCCCGCGAGTACGAGCAGACCATTGCGAGCGCATCGGTGCTGCAGGCATCTGTCGATGTCCGCCGGGGCGGGGTTCAGCGGATCTCCGAGGGGCTCCCGAACCTGCGCAGTGTGCGCGAGGGGCGGGTCGCCTCGGGCCGCGGCTGGATCGGCATGACGCCGCGCGAAGCGTATCAGACGGCCGACGTCACGGTGACACCGCTTGTGGCGCCGCTGCTCTTTTTGCTGGCTGCGATCGCGCTGACCGTTGGCGCGTGGCTCCGCGAAGGGCGGAGCTGAGCCCCTCACGGGAGGCTATGCCCCGCGCTGGGTTTTCGTGCGCGGGCGGGCTAGCCTGAGGCGTCTATTGCCGATCTCCACGTCTCCACGTCTCCACGTCTCCACGTCTCCACGTCTCCACGCGTATTGCGTCGCGCTACTCGCTCGACGGTGGCGGCGCGTTCACGCGCATGCCGGAGGGCGGTCAGCTCTCGGGCAAGGTCAGGGGAAGAAGATCACCCGACCAGCCGGTCACGTTTGTTGAGCTCTCGATGAAGAGCGGTTCGCCGGGCAGGTCGACGCGCGAGAGCGAGCGGGTGAAGGGTTGCTCGTTGACATGCGGATGCGCGAGCACACGGGTGCCGATGACGGTGCCGTTGCCCGTCACGATCCGCCATCCATCGGCGTAGTCGTCCCACCCGGTATCCGCGTGCCGAAGCGTGACGCTGACTGTCCAGGCCGCGCCGGATTGCTGGGCCGTCGCTCCGACGATCTCTGCCGGATCGGCAAGCGCCAGAGATGTGGAGCCAAGGACCGGGATCAGGCAGAGTGCGGCGCGGAGCATGGCGGGATGACCTTTCTCGTGGGGCGTGTCGCTCCGCTCCGGTCGGGCGCAGGACACTGCGGAGCGTGGGTCACGACGTGTTGACCCAAGCGTATCATGGTGTCGTGGCCGGCAACATGCCTCTTGCCGGCAGCTTGCATCACGTCTGCGTATTCAGTTCCAGCACAATAGGGCGCCCGATGGGCGGCAGATTTCCTGCGCATGTTTCTTGGTGCTGCGGCGCGTCTGATGGGCGCGCAAGGCTGCGCGCGCGCTTCGGCGCGCGTCGCCGGAGGTGGACGTCGCGCGCCTACCATAAGGTGGGTTGCCTTGGGGGATGAATTGGTCTAGAAATCTTACCAATTCGAGGAGGACGTCATGGAAATGCCCGAACCGAGCGCTGACATTCTGTCGCGCAGAGCCGATGTGGTGGCAAAACTGCACCGGATTCTGCCTGCGGATGCGGTGATCGAAGCGGCGGAAGAGTTGAAAGCCTACGAGTGCGATGCGCTCACGGCCTACACCTGCCCGCCCATGGCCGTCGTGCTGCCGTCGAGCACGCAGGAAGTGGCAGACGTGCTGCGCCTGTGTCACGCAGAGGGCGTACCGGTGGTGCCGCGTGGCTCTGGCACATCGCTGGCGGGGGGGGCGCTCCCCACGGCAGATTGCGTCTTGCTGGGCGTCGCACGCCTCAACGCTGTCCTCGACACCGATTACGCCAACAGGACGATCCGCGTTCAGTCGGGACGCACCAATCTCTCGGTGACGGGGGCGGTCGACGACGAAGACTTCTTCTACGCGCCGGATCCCTCGAGCCAGCTTGCGTGCGCCATTGCGGGCAACATCGCGATGAATTCGGGGGGCGCGCATTGCCTGAAGTACGGAGTGACGACGAACAATCTCCTGGGCGTGACCGTCGTTCTGATGGACGGCACGATCATGGAGGTCGGCGGCGCGCATCTCGATGCGGGGGGATATGACTGGCTTGGTCTGCTGTGCGGCTCCGAAGGCCAGCTCGGTGTAGTGACCGAGGCAACTTTGCGCATCCTGCGCAAGCCGGAAGGCGCGCGCCCCGTTCTCATGGGATTTGACAGCTCCGAAGTGGCGGGGGCCTGCGTGTCGGACATCATCAAGGCCGGGGTCCTTCCGGTGGCGATCGAGTTCATGGACCGGATGCTGATCGGGGTCTGCGAGGATTTCGCGAACGCCGGCTACCCCGATTGCGAGGCGCTTCTGATCGTCGAGGTCGAGGGATCCGAGACCGAGATCGACATGCAACTCGGCCTGATCAAGCAGATTGCGGCCAAGCATAACCCGGTGGCGCTGCGCGAGGCCGCGGACGGCGACGAAGCCGCGCGGATCTGGGCGGGGCGCAAGGCGGCGTTCAGCGCGATCGGCAAGATCTCGGACTACATGTGTCTCGACGGGACGATCCCCGTGTCGTCGCTGCCCTACGTGCTGCGCCGGATCGGAGAGCTCTCGGAAGAGTTCGGCCTCGGCGTGGGCAACGTCTTTCATGCGGGCGACGGGAATATGCATCCCCTCATCCTCTATGATGCGAACAAGCCCGGCGACCTGGAAACCTGCGAGGCGTTCGGGGCGGAGATCCTGAAGCTCTGCGTCGAGGCGGGCGGGTGCCTGACCGGGGAGCATGGCGTGGGGATCGAGAAGCGCGATCTGATGAACGTGCAGTTTGCGCCGGAAGACATGGAGGCACAGATGCGCGTGAAGGACGTGTTCGATCCGGCGTGGCTGCTCAACCCGGCGAAGGTTTTTCCGCTCGCGGTCTCTGCACCCCGGCGCACGGGGGCATCGCGCGCGGCGTGATTTCTCGCGCTCCCGGCAGGCGGTCGCCTTGGGCGGGCCAGCGCCGGATTCGGTATTTTTGGCAAGAAGAAGATGAGGAAGGCGCGTCATGCTGGCACCAGCAAGCGAGGCTGAACTGGCGGATGCCGTGGCCGGGGCGACCGGACCGCTTTCCATACGTGGCGGCGGCACCCGTGGTATCGGCGCGGTGGCGGGCGAGGTTCTGAGCACTGCGGGCTTGAGCGGGGTGGAGCTTTATGAGCCGGGCGCGCTGACCATCGTGGTGAAGGCGGGCACGCCGCTTGACGAGGTCGAGCAGGTGCTGGGCGCGGAAGGTCAGCGCCTCGCGTTCGAGCCGATGGACCATCGGGTGTTGTCCGGGGCATCGGGGGCGCCGACGATCGGCGGCGTGGTGGCGGCCAATGCATCCGGGCCGCGGCGCATCCAGGCAGGAGCATGCCGCGACTCGCTTATCGGCGTGCGGTTCGTCGATGGGCAGGGGACAGTGGTGAAGAACGGTGGCCGGGTGATGAAGAACGTCACCGGCTATGATCTCGTGAAGCTGATGGCAGGCAGCTTCGGCACGCTTGGCGTGATGTCGGAAGTGGCGTTCAAGGTGCTGCCGGCCACGGAGGCCTCGGCAACGCTGACATTGGACGGGCTGATGCCGGAGGAGGGGGTGGCGGCGCTGTCCGCCGCGCTGGGCTCGCCCTTCGAAGTGAGCGGGGCGGCGCATCTCACGGAGCGGGGCGCGACGCTGATCCGGCTCGAAGGGTTCGCGGACCAGGTCAGCTACCGCGCCGACCGTTTGGGAGCGGTTCTGGGTGCCCACGGGACGGTCAAGGTCGAGCGCGACCCGGAGGCGGTGCGCGCGCTCTGGGCCGAGGTGCGCGATGTGGCACCGCTGGCCGGGCACGCGGGCGATGTGTGGCGCATCTCGATGCGTCCGACCGACGGCCCCGGGATCTGGGCTGCGCTGGGCCAGCCGCCGGCTGTCTTTGATTGGGGCGGGGGCCTGATCTGGGTGCGTGTGCCAGAGGGCAAGGATGTGCGCGCCGCCATGGCGGGCGTGACGGGCCATGCCACGCTCGTGCGCGCGTCCGAAGCCGTGCGATCCCGCCTCGGCACTTTCCATCCCGAGCCCGGGCCGCTTGCCAAGCTCGCTGCGGGGCTGCGGCAGCAATACGATCCCCGGGGCATCCTGAACCCTGGCCTGATGGGCGCGTGAGGCCGGTGATGCTGGGCCAGGCTTTCGCCGTGTCGGCCGTGTCCGCCGCCGCCTTCTGCGCGCTGGCGCTGGTGCCCGATCGCAAACGGGGTGCTGCGCTGGCGCAGGCCGGGCTGGCCGGTGCGGGCGCGCTTCTCTTCGTCGCCATCGTCGCGGGGGAGAGAATAGGCAGCGGCTTTTTCCTGGCGGCCTTCGCTGTCGGGCTGATTTCCGCCACGGTGGCGGGGATGCTCTATCATCTCTATCTCGGCCGGTTCGAGCAGGTCTGGGTGGCGCGCGGCGTGTTCGCCGGTGTCTACCTTTTTCTCTCGGCGCTCTTCGGCCTCGTTTTCCTTTCGTTGATCCAAGGGGTCTGACATGCAAACGAACTTCAGCCCAGAGCAGCTGACAGATCCGCAGACGGCGCGCTCGAACGAGGTGTTGCGCACCTGTGTGCATTGCGGGTTCTGTACGGCGACGTGCCCGACCTACCAGGTGCTGGGGGACGAGCTCGATAGCCCGCGTGGCCGGATTTACCTGATCAAGGACATGCTGGAGAACGACCGCCCGGCGGATGAGAAGACCGTCAAGCATATAGACCGGTGTCTTTCGTGCCTGGCCTGCATGACGACCTGTCCCTCGGGCGTGAATTACATGCATCTTGTCGACCACGCGCGAGAGCACATCGAACAGACCTACGAGCGCCCGCTCGTGGAACGCATGTTGCGCTGGACGCTGGCGCGGATTCTGCCCTACCCGATACGGTTCCGTGTGGCGCTGCTGGGCGCGAAGATCGGGCGCCCGTTCCGCCGCTGGGTTCCGGATGCGCGGCTGCGGGCGATGCTGGAGATGGCACCCAAGACGATCCCCCCGGTCAGCCGCAACGATGATCCGCAGGTGTTCCCTGCGGCTGGAGAGCGCAAGATGCGCGTGGCCTTGATGACGGGATGTGCGCAGCGCGCGCTCAACACCGATATCAACGACGCCACCATCCGCCTGCTGACCCGGCTGGGGGCCGAGGTGGTGATCGCCGAGGGACAGGGGTGTTGCGGGGCGCTGACCCACCACATGGGCAAGACCGAGGAGAGCCACGCAACCGCCGCGCACAACATTCGGGCCTGGCACCGCGAGATGCAGGGCGAGGGGCTCGACGCCATCGTCATCAACACGTCGGGCTGCGGCACCACCGTGAAGGATTACGGTCACATGTTCCGGACGACGAAGCTTGCAGACGAGGCGGCCGCTGTGGCGGGCATCGCGAAAGATGTGAGCGAGGTGCTGAAGTTGCTGAAGCCCGGCGGAGCCGCGCCGGTGCCGCTGCGCGTGGCGTACCATGCGGCCTGTTCGCTCCAGCATGGCCAGCAAATCAAGTCGGCCCCGAAGGACCTATTGAGGGCTGCCGGGTTCGAGGTGGTGGAGCCGCGCGATGCGCATCTCTGCTGCGGGTCGGCAGGGACGTATAACCTCATGCAGCCGGAGATCTCCGGCCAGCTCAAGGCGCGCAAGGTCGAAACGCTCGAGGCCAAGCGCCCCGATGTGATCTCGGCGGGCAATATCGGCTGCATGATGCAGATCGGCGGCGGAACGGACGTTCCGGTCGTGCACACGGTGGAACTGCTGGATTGGGCGACGGGCGGCCCCGTGCCGCCGGTGCTCGCCAAGGCGCAGGACGACGGGCACCTGCGGCAAATCTGACCCGGTTGGAGACGATCTTTTGCCGGTTGGTTAATATTCCGGCAAAGATCTGGGCAGGCGCGCCTAATTGCTGCCGCAAGGCGCTCGTACCCATGCTCGGGAATGCAGTGCAGGTCGGCGGTGGCTTATGATCGGAATTCGCTCTTTTCTTTCGGCAATGGCGGCATGCATGTGCATGGTGCCGCTTGGCGCGTCGGCACAGAGCGACGATGGTCTGATGCGGCTCGAGACAGGGGACGAAACGCGCGGCTGGGAGGCCGTTGGCCGGCTGAACTTCGGCGCGACGGGCTTTTGCTCGGGTGCTCTGATTTCCGAAAGCCTGGTGCTGACAGCGGCGCATTGTCTCTATGACAGCCATACCGGCGAGCGGTTCGAACCTGCGGACATGGAGTTTCTGATCGGGCTGCGCGACGGGCGGGCGGAAGCTTATCGCGGTGTGCGCCGCGCCGTGAGCCACCCTGACTATGCCTTTGGGCACAAGGTCGAGCTGAAACGGGTCGCTGTCGATCTCGCATTGCTCGAGCTGGACCGCCCGGTGCGGACCTCGCGCGTCGCGCCATTCCAGGTGGGCTATGGCCCCATGGCAGGCGAGCCGGTGGGTGTTGTGTCCTACGCGAAGGATCGATCCGAGGCGCCTTCGATACAGCGCGAATGTCACGTGCTTGAGGAGAAACGCGGTGTGGCGATGCTTTCGTGCACGGTGGATTATGGCGCCTCGGGGGCGCCCGTCTTCCGGTTTGCCGCGGATGGCCCTACGATCATTTCGGTGGTTTCGGCCAAGGCGGATGCCGATGGCGAGCGCGTGTCGCTGGCCAGTGCCTTTGGCCGCAGGTTCGAGGAACTGATGGACGCCTACGAGGCCACCCCTGTCTCGGGCTTCGGGCGCGAGCTTTGGGCCGACGACGAGCCGGCATCCGCGGCGCCGCAGACAGCCGAAGTGCCCGAGATGACAGAGGCAACACGGGCGTCGGGTGTGGGCGCACTGAACAGCGGTGGGGCAACTGTCCGGCGTTTGGGCGTCGGCCATGACACCGGAGAGTCATCGGCCAAGTTCCTGCGTCCCTGACCGAAAGGGCTCCCCATGGGATTTCCAAACCTTGCGCGTGCGCTGGGGCTTGCGATCGGCTGTGCTGTCGCGCTGAGCGCGCAGCCGGTGGTTGCCGAAACCGCGCTCAAACGGCTGATGCTGCGCCAAGATCTTCTCGGGTTCGAGGCCGTCGGTCGGCTCGACTTCCGGGGAGGTTTTTGCAGCGCCGCGATGATTGCGCCGAACCTTGTTCTGACAGCCGCTCATTGTCTGATCGACAGCCGGACGGGCCGCAAGCATGACCCGCGCCAGATCACCTTTCGCGCCGGCTTTCGGGACGGGGAGGCGATTGCGGAGCGCAAGGGCGCGCGCGCTGTCGCCCATCCGGATTTCCGGATCAACGACACCGATTTCCTGCGCCGTCTGACGTCGGACATTGCGCTGCTAGAGCTCGCAGAGCCGATCCCCGCCGGGGTTGCCTCGCCCTTCGCCGTGGCCTCGGCGCCCGGTGCCGGGGCGCAGGTCAGCGTGGTTTCCTACGCACAGGACAGGGAGGCGGCACCTTCCTGGGAGCGGCGGTGCAACCTGCTGCAACAGGCACAGGGTGTGATGGAAATGGCATGCCAGTCGAATTTCGGTGCGTCCGGTTCGCCGGTATTCGAGATGAGCGCGGGACGGCCAAGGATCGTGTCCGTGCTCTCGCAGAAGGTGATGTCGCCGGGCATGACGCGGGTCTGGGGCATGCAGGCGGACGACCACGTCCAGCGGCTGAAGGCCGATCTGCGCGCCAATCGCGGGGTATGGCCTGCGCAACAGACCGCCGCACCGCGCAGGCTCACCGTCGGCTCCGGCACGGCGCGCACGGGTGATGGCGGGGCGCGGTTCCTGCGTCCCTGAGGATCGGGCAGGCCGCTGCGACAAGCAGAGTCGCAAGGGGCGCACGAGATGCGCACCACCTCTTGAAATGGACAGAACGGGTTTCCACATCCGGTGTGTCGGAGCGCCAAACCACGGGCTCTGGCATCCATCGTCTGGTCCCTGTCCGCAACAGGAAGGGACCGTTTGGAAACCCTTGTTGTCGCTCAAGAGAGGATAACCCATGCGTACTTACGACCTGACCCCCCTGTACCGCGCCACTGTCGGCTTTGACCGCGTCGCCGACCTGATGGATCGCGTGCTTTCTACCGACGTCGCACAGCCGACGTACCCCCCCTACAACATCGAAAAAGTCGACGACGATGCCTATCGCATCTCGATCGCTGTCGCTGGCTTCGCCGATTCCGATCTGAGCGTCGAAGTGAAGGATGGCGCGCTGTTCGTCTCCGCCCGCAAGGGTGAGGGCGACGATGAGCGCACGTACCTGCACCGCGGCATCGCCACTCGCGCCTTCGAGCGTCGCTTCCATCTCGCAGACCATGTCCGTGTGACGGGCGCCACCCATGTGGACGGGATGCTCCATATCGACCTCATCCGCGAAGTGCCGGAGGCCCTGAAACCGCGTCAGATCCAGATCGCACGCGGCGACGACACGACGACGCAGCTGGCCGAGACCATCGACGCCTAGGCTCACACCGACAGGCATAAGCCCCGGCCCAAGCGGGGCCTCGTGGGGCGCGCATCTTCCGGGATGCGCGCCCTTTTTGGTGTGCGTTGTGCGGTTCTCTTGGCGGCGAGGCCGCTATAGGGTCGCCCCATGGTGCGCTATCTGGCCATTCGCGGGCTTTCCCTGACGCTCTCGCTGATTGCGGCGAGCGTGGTGATTTTCCTCGTGATCCAAGGCGTTCCGGGTGATCCGGCGGCGTTCATGCTCGGGCTGAACGCCGCGCCGGACACGGTAGCCGCCTTGCGTGCCGAGCTTGGCCTGGAGGGCGGATTGGGTCAGCGCTACCTCGCCTGGGTGACGGGGATGCTGCAGGGGGATTTCGGGCTCTCCTACACGTACCGCGTGCCGGTGTCGGAGCTCGTGGCCGATCGTCTGGCTGTCTCGGTGCCGTTGGCGGCCTACGCATTGATCCTCTCGACCGCCATCGCGCTGCCCGTGGGGATCGCGGCGGCCGCACGGCGCGGTAGTCCGGTCGACTGGGGGGTGATCGGGGCCACGCAGCTCGGTATCGCCGTGCCGAACTTCTGGTTTGCGATGCTGCTCGTGGTGGTCTTCGCGATCCATTGGCCGATCTTCTCGGCCGGAGGCTTCCCGGGGTGGGAGGCTGGCCTTGGCCCGGGACTAAAGGCCCTCACGCTGCCGGCGATCGCGTTGGCGTTGCCCCAGGCGTCCATTCTGGCGCGGGTGATGCGGTCGGCTCTGATCGATACGCTGCACGCGGACTACATCCGCACGGCACGGGCCAAGGGCTTGAGCGAGGGGCAGGCTGTGCGGCGCCACGCCTTTCGCAATGCACTGATCCCGGTGTTGACGATCCTCGGCTTGCAGTTCTCGTTCCTGTTGGCGGGCTCGATCATCATCGAGAACGTCTTCTTTCTGCCCGGTCTTGGTCGGCTGATCTTCCAGGGCATCACCCAGCGGGATCTGATCGTGGTGCAATCGGTCACGATGCTCTTGGTCTTCGCGGTGATCGTCGTGACCTTCCTTGTCGATCTCGCCTATGCCGCCGTCGATCCCCGCCTGAGGGCGCGCGTGTGAGGATCTCCGTGCAACTGTTGACCGGGGCGCTTGTCACGGCGTTCTTCGTGGCCGCCGCGCTGCTCTCGTTGATCTGGACACCGCACGACGTGACCGGGATCGCGATTTCCGAACGGTTTCTGCCGCCCGGAGGCGCGTATCCTCTCGGAACAGACCAGTTGGGGCGCGACATCGTCTCGATGCTGATGGCCGGGGCACGGACCTCGATCGCGGTTGCCCTGGTCGCGGTTGGGATCGGGATCGGCCTCGGCGTGCCTCTCGGGCTCGCTGCGGCGGCTACGCGCGGCAGCTTGCTCGACGAAGTGCTGATGCGGGGCAACGATCTGATTTTCGCGTTCCCGTCGCTTGTGATCGCGATCCTGATCACGGCAGTCTTCGGGCCTTCCGCCGTGAATGCGATCCTTGCCATCGGGATCTTCAACATTCCCGTCTTTGCGCGCGTGGCCCGGGGAGCGGCCCTGTCGGTGTGGTCGGCAGAGTTCATCCTGGCGGCGCGGGTGGCCGGCAAGGGGAGGGTGCGGATCTCGGTGGAGCACATCCTGCCGAACATCGCCAACCTGCTGGTAGTGCAGGGCACGATTCAGTTCTCTCTGGGCATACTCGCCGAGGCCGCGCTTTCGTATGTCGGGCTCGGGGCGCAGCCGCCCGTGCCGAGCTGGGGCCGGATGCTGGCCGAGGCGCAGACCTTCTTTTACAGCGAGCCGATGTTGGCTGTCCTGCCCGGCTTGGCCATCGTCTTGACCGTTCTCGGGCTCAACCTGATGGGCGATGGGTTGCGTGATCTGCTCGACCCGCGGCTCAGGCGGGCGGTGCGATGATCGAGGTCAGCGGGCTGTCGCTCGACATTCATCGCGCGCCGATCCTGCGGGATGTATCTTTCACGCTCGATGCGGGACGGGTGCTCGGCCTTGTCGGGGAGAGTGGGTCGGGCAAGTCGCTCACGGCGCTCTCGATCATGCGGTTGCTGCCGCGCGGCGCGCAGATGCGCGGAGAGGTGCGCCTCGAGGGGCAGCGCCTCGGAGACCTGAACGAACGCCAGATGTGCGGTGTCCGCGGGCGCGAGATCGGCATGATTTTCCAGGAACCGATGACGGCGCTGAATCCGGTGCAAAGCATCGGCGATCAGGTGGCGGAGACGCTTTTGGTGCATGGTGTCGCGCAACGCGGCGCGGCGCTGGAGCGCGCGAAGGACAGGCTGGCGCGGGTCGGCCTTGCGCCGGACGCCTTTCCCTTGTCGCGGTACCCGTTCGAGCTGTCGGGCGGCCAGCGGCAGCGCGTGTGCATTGCCCTTGCGATTGCGCTGCGCCCCAAGCTCCTGATCGCGGACGAGCCCACAACCGCACTCGATGTCACGACCCAGGCGCAGATCCTTGCCCTGTTGCGCGAATTGGTGGCCGAGGAGCGCATGGCGTGCCTCTTCATCACCCATGATCTCGGCGTGGTCGCGCAGATGGCCGACGAAGTGGCGGTGATGCAGGCCGGACGCATCGTTGAGCGCGCTCCGGCGCAAGGCCTGCCAGCGGGGCTTGCGCACCCCTACGCGCGCGGGCTCTTCGCGGCGGCAACCCATGTGCCGCCGGACCATGGCCGGGCGCTGGGCGGACCGCTCTTGCGGGTCGAGAACGTGGTGCGCGAGTACGCCTTGCCGCGGCGCCGGCTCTTTGGCCGGGCGCCACGATTTCGGGCGGTCGACGGAGTGTCCTTCGATGTCCACGCGGGCGAGGTTCTCGCGCTCGTGGGGGAGAGCGGATCGGGCAAGTCGACCCTGGCCCGGGCGGCGCTGGGCCTTGAGCCGTTGCAGGGCGGGACGATCCGGCTCGATGGCGTGCCCGTGGGAGCCGGTATGGCGCCCGAGGCGCGGCGCCGCATGCAGGTGGTTTTTCAGGATCCCTACGGGTCCTTCAATCCGCGCCACCGGGTGGGTCGGCTGATCTCGGAGCCATTTCATCTGGGTGGCGTGCCCGATGATCCGCGGCTGGCGATTGCCCAGGCGTTGGAGGCCGTGGGGCTGACCGCAGGCGACGCGGAGAAGTACCCGCACGAGTTCTCCGGCGGCCAACGCCAGCGGATCGCGATCGCGCGGGCGCTGATCACCCGACCGGACCTCATCGTACTCGATGAGGCGGTTTCGGCGCTCGACGTATCCGTGCGCGCCCGCATCCTCGATCTTCTTGCGGATCTGCAGGGCCGCTTCGGGCTGGCGTATCTCTTCATCACGCATGATCTGACAGTTGTGCGGGCCATCGCCGACCGTGTGATGGTGATGAAGGACGGCCGTATCGTGGAAACGGGCCCGACCGCCCGGATTTTCGCGGCGCCCGAGGCCGAGTACACGCGGTCGCTCCTGGCGGCCGCCCCGCTTCTGCCCGCCGCCTGACGGTGTGGCGCGTTCGGGGCGCCTCCGGCGGAGGTATTTTCCGCCAAGATGAACGGGCACGGACTGGACCAGATGAGAGAATTGCGGCATGGGCGGAGGGAAGGTGGAGGCGATGGCGTCGCGTCCTTGCGGGTATGACCCGACCTTGTCCGTCCTGAACGCCGGGACCTTTCATTGCGAAGGGCCCCTCGCGCGGGTCCGGAAGGAGCGAAATGTCAGATCCCCTCGAGCGTCCGGTCAGCTACCGGTTTCACAATGGCGAGAAGGCCAAACTGCCGTTCGATGGTGCAGAGTACGAGGCGCGGCTGGCGGGGCTGCGGGCGCTGATGGCAGACGCGGGTGTCGATGCCTGTGTGTTCACCTCGATGCATTGCGTGGCCTACTACTCGGGGTTTCTCTATTGCGCGTTCGGTCGGCCCTACGGGCTGGTTGTCACCGCGCAAGACAGTGTCACGGTGTCGGCCGGTATCGATGCGGGCCAACCCTGGCGGCGCTGTCATGGCGACAACATCACCTATACCGATTGGCAGCGGGACAATTTCTGGCGCGTGGTCGCGCAGGTGGCCGGAGCCGGAAGCCGGGTGGGGTATGAGGCCGATCACCTGACGCTGGCGCAGCTTGAGAAGCTGAGGGCCTTTCTGGAGCCGGCGGCCGAGGTGGACATGGCGCCAGCATCAATGCGGCAGCGCATGCTCAAGTCCGACGCCGAGATCGCGCTGATTGGGGCCGGGGCCGCTGTGGCCGACGCGGGTGGTTATGCCATTCGAGATGCGATCCGGCCCGGTGCGCGCGAGATCGACGTGGCCATGGCGGGGCGGGATGCGATGGAGCTGGAGATCGCGCGCCGCTTTCCGGATGCGGAGTACCGCGACACGTGGGTGTGGTTTCAATCCGGGATCAACACCGATGGCGCCCATAACCCGGTGACAGGACGCGCCTTGGCGCGGGGCGATATCCTGTCACTCAACACGTTTCCGATGATCTCGGGCTACTACACCGCGCTGGAGCGGACGCTCTTCGTGGGGGAGGTCGATCCCGCGTCGCGGGCGATCTGGGAGGCCAACGTCGCCACCCACGAATACGGCATGTCGCTGCTACGACCCGGAATTTCGTGCGCCGACGTCACGGCCCGGATCAACGATTTCCTCGCCGAGCGGGATCTGCTGCAGTACCGCACGTTCGGCTACGGGCACTCCTTCGGTGTGCTCTCGCATTATTATGGGCGCGAGGCCGGGTTGGAGCTGCGCGAGGATGTCGACACGGTACTGACGCCGGGAATGGTCGTATCGATGGAGCCGATGCTGACGCTTCCCGAGGGCACGCCCGGGGCCGGTGGCTACCGGGAGCATGATATCCTGATCATGACGGAAGAAGGTGCGGAGAACATCACCGGCTATCCCTACGGGCCGGACTTCAACGTCGTGGGCTAGGCTGCCCGACACACTGTGCGCGCTCCGGCAGACGCCCGGGGCGCGCGCTTCCCTTTTGCGAACGCCGTTCAGGCGTTTTCAGGAGACATGAGCGGGCAGCGGCACCTCCGCGTTCCGCAGCGGGCGTGCTTACCCGGCCCACTGGCTGCAATCGGCCTCGGCAAGCGGTGCGAGCAGCCATCCACCGGAGCGCGGGGGTCCGCCGGGCCCTGCATAGGTCGTGACATAGGTGCCGCCGTCGAGCCCGTAATGGGCGAAGCTCACGTAGTCGCCCGGCTCGATCCGCCCGACGATCGCGGATCCGGGCGTCGAGGCCGCATGCAGGGCGCGGGGCGCGCCCACGAACCCGAGGCAGGCGGATTCGAACTCATCGCGGATCGGCAGCTCCGCGAGGTTCTTCCGGAGGGCCCAATCTCCTTCGGACAAGGCGCGGCGCCCGGTATCGACCCGGCACCCGTAGACGCCCTCGAGGCGCCGGATCTCGGTGGCGAGGCGCTGGGCGGGCGGCGTCAGCGTGACGCTGGTGCCGAGGCAATCGCGATTGTCGAACACGGCTTGCCCGAGGGCCGAGCCAAAGCAATAGCCGACCCTGTCGAACAGCAGGTTACGCGTGAACCACAGATCATCGCAGCCATCCTGCGCGGCCGCGGGCAGGCCGCCACCAAGCGTTGCGATGAGCCCCGCTGCGACCCACAGGCGCCTCATGGCAGCCAGCGCACCTGCGTGAGGTCGTTGGCTTGCGTGGGTGCGTTTTCCCACAGGCCCTCGATCTTCGCGTTCGCCACACCGGTCTTGGCGAGTTGAAAGAGGTAGCCGTTGACATACTCGTTGGCGATCATCTCCTGGGCGTGGCGCAACAGAGCCGACCGTTGTTCCGCGTTGGCTGTCCGATCGAGCTCTTCCATGAGCGTGCGGAACGCCTCGCTGTCATACTGGAAATAGTAATCCGGCCGGGCGTAGATGTTGATGTCCGCAGGCTCCGTGTGACTGACGATCGTCAGGTCAAAATCCTTGCCCCGGAACACCTGTTCGAGCCATTGCGCCCATTCGAGGTTGGAGATCTCGGTCTCGATGCCGACCTCGCGGAGTTGCGCGGCAATGATCTCGCCGCCGCGCCGGGCATAGCTTGGGGGCGGCAGCATCAGGCTCAGCGTGAGGCCCTCGACACCGGCCTCCGCGAGAAGGGCGCGTGCGGCCTCCTGATCATGGGCCGATATGTCCGTCAGGTCGACGTAGTCGGGGTTGTGCGGCGCAAAGTGGGTCCCGATCGGCGTGCCAAAGCCGAACATCGCCCCGTCGATGATGTCTTGCCGGTTGATCGCATGGGCAATCGCCTGGCGGACGCGCACGTCGTTCAGCGGGCCGGTGGCGTTGTTCATCGCCAGGATCGTCTCGCCTTCTGTCGAGCCGACGATCACGCTGAACATCGGGTTGGCCTCGAATTGTGCGAGCGTCTCGGGGGCCGGAAAGTTGGGAAAGGCGTCGACGTCGCCCGCAAGCATCGCGGCATAAGCGGCGTTCGGGTCCGAGATGAACTTGAACGTTGCCGCCTCGAGGGCCGGTGCCTCGCCCCAGTACTCGGCGTTGCGCGTGAGTTCGACACGATCCCCCTGCACCCAGTCGGCAAACCGGAACGGGCCGGTGCCGACAGGCGCCGTCGCCAGCGTCTCGACGCTCTCTGGCGCGACGATGACAGCGTCACCCCACGCCATCTTGAAGGCAAAGGCACCGTCTGGCACCTCGAGCGTGACCTGCACGGTGCGCGGGTCGAGCGCGTCCACGGCGGAGATCCCCGCAAAAAGCGCCTTTTGTGCATTCGTGGAATCTTCGGACCGTGCCCGATCCAGCGAAAACACAACGTCCTCGGCGTCCATCGCGGTGCCATCATGGAACGTGACGCCATCGCGCAGCACGAATGTATAGAGCGTGCCGTCCGCGCTTACCTCCCACTCCGACGCGAGCCCCGGCACGATGGAGCCATCGGGTGCAAAGCGGGTCAGCCCCTCGAACACGTTGGCATAGACGACTTCGTCAATGGCCGCCGCCGCTCCGCCCGTGGGATCGAGGTTGGGCGGCTCCAGAGCCATGCCGATGGTGATGTCGCTCTGCTGCGCAACGGCGCCCGCCGCACCCAGCGAAAGAATGGCAGCGGACATGAAAATACGGGGCATCATGGGGCGGTCTCCCTGACCTGCGTGTCTTGCACTCCAAAGTACACAAAGCCCCCCGAAACCAAAGGACAATTCTCGCCGCACCCCCCTCGCCGGCCCACAATGCGCCCGGTCCGGGGTCCCACTGCTTCATTGTGCCTGCAAATATCCCGGGGAGGCGCCGCAGGCGACGGGGCAGCGCCCCAACAGGCCCTACCGCTCAGGCCGCAGCAGGTCGTCGAGGGTCAGCGCCATGACGAGAGCCGCATCCTCCATGTCCGCCACGGCGATCCACTCGTCCGGTTGATGGGCCAGTTCCAGCCGTCCCGGTCCGTAGGCGATGCAGTTCTTCAGGCGCCCGATTCGGTCGATATGCTTCTGGTCATACGTGCCCGGGCTCGCGACATGGGCCGCGCGCCGCCCCAGCACGCGGGCAATCGCGTCACCGACCGCCCGTACTACGGGCGCGTCTTCATCTGTCATCGACGGCGCGACATCGAAGAGATCACGGATCTCGTAGCTGAAACCGGGGCGCACCGCCTTGATCCGCTCCATCATCGCGGCAATCTCGGCCTTCACCCCTTCCAGGCTCTCTTCGACGGGGAAGCGGCGGTCGATCGTGATCCGGCACCGATCGGGGACGCAGGGCGCCGGCAGGCCGTCGTAGCCCTCGGGCTGCACCGGCTCTCCGCCATGGATCGCATTGATGTTCAGCGTCGCGGCCCGCGCGCCTTCGGGGACCACCGGCATCGCGGTGGTCCGCGATGCAAGCAGCGGAAAGAGCGTCTCCTCCATTTCGCTCAGAACCGCCCCCATGTGACGCACCGCGCAATCCCCAAGGAACGGCATCGATCCGTGCGCTATGCGCCCCCGCGTCTCGATCTCTGCCCACCACACGCCCCGGTGACCAAGGCAGATTCGGTCCACATCGAGGGGTTCGGGGATAATCACGTGCTGCACCCGCTCAGGGCTGAAATACCCGCGCTCCGCAAGGTAGGCGACGCCTCCGTAGCCGCCGGATTCCTCGTCGGCTGTCGCGGAGATCTCGATCGCGCCCGCATGCTCTGGAAAGGCGGCGATAAAGGCCTCGGCCGCGATCACCGAGGCTGCAATGCCGCCCTTCATGTCGCAGGCCCCGCGCCCGTAGATCCGCCCCTCCCGCAGCACCCCGCCGAACGGGTCGACGGACCAGCCATGCCCGACCTCGACCACGTCATGGTGGCCGTTGAAATGCACGCAATCTCCGGGGCCTGTTCCTTCCCGGCGCGCCACGAGGTTCCACCTGGGATGCGCCGTGCTGTCGGCGGGCGCGCCTTTCGCGCGGATCAGCTCCACCGTGAAGCCGTCCATTTCGAGCCGCTCCCCAAGCAAGACGCAGATGTCATGGTAGTGCAGACCGGGCGGGTTGAGCGTCGGAATGCGTATCAGTTCCTGCGTAAGTGCAATCAGATCATCGCGCCGGACGGCGATCTCCGATTCGAGCCGGGGCAGCGCATCATGGGGCATGAACGGACGCTAGGCGCTCCCGCGCAATCCGACAAGACAGTCAGACATGGCAATCAGACACAGCGGGCAGTGCCACCCTGATCCGTCGCGCTCGAAAAAAGCGTGCCCCCTCCCGGCCAAAAGGCGGCAATGCCCTCCCCGGCGTGACCGATCCCATGTCCGGGCCGACGGCCCACGTTTGTTGCCGAGATGGGTTAATCCGGTCAAGGATCGCTGAATTTCTTGGGCCCAGAGCTTACAAGGGCCTGGTGCACGCGGCACGGGTGGGGGCGCGGATGATCGCTCGCATCGCACGGGGCGGTGCGCTATGAACCTTTCCGTTGGACGCGTACAGGCGCCGCCGAGATGTGCGGCGCCAAGGCTACGGGAGGCAGGAATGTTCTTCGCACTGGGTCGGCTGGTTGTGGTGCTGCTTCTTCTGGCGACGCTCGTCTACGTGTGCCTGTGGTTCTATGCCCGTGCCGCGCAACGCGAGCGGCTCGAAGCCGAATGGGAGGAGCAGGGCCGCCCGGGCAACCGCGACATCTTCGTGAACGAAGGGATGGACCAGCGCCGTTACGAACTCCAGCGCAAGCTGATCCTCGGGGTCTACGCGGTGCCTTTTGTCATTGTCGGCATCGTCATATACGTGTCGAATTACGCCTGACGGCGCTTGAAGGGGAACGGACGTGCTCGAATACATCAAATGGACCTTCTGGATCCTGTTCTGGGGCGCGACCCTGTCATTCCTGCACTACACGCTCCCGCAATGGGACATCGTGCGCATCACGGATACCTATGAGCGGCGCGAAACACCGGGGGAGAATTCGTGGTTCTGGACCAATGCCTCCACCGGGGCCGGACAGGCCGCCGACAACAGCCGCGACGTCTTCTTCATCCAGGGGGTACGTGAAAACGGGCGCCCGGCCGTCTACCGCAACGAAGATACCGGTTTCGGCTGGCCGCCGTTCTTCAAGATCAACTCGGCCGACCTGCAGACCCGTGCCGCCGATCTCGTTTCCACCCCGGCCGAGCCGAACTGGGTGGCGATCCGCAACTATGGCTGGCGTCTGAACGTGCCCACGGCCTACCCGAACGCGCTGCGGATCCGTGACGTCGAAGGCCCCGACACGCGCATCATTCCGTGGGTGAGCATCGCAATCCTTGTGGGCCTTGCCTGCGCTTTCTGGGCGATCTACGCGCGCTGGCGCCGGTTCTGGGCCAACCGGGTCGATCCGCTCCTCGATGGGGATGACATCTGATCCGGCCTGCCCGGGCAGTGGCGCGGTTGCGTAGTCCGCGCAGAGCGCCGAGGCACGGGGTGGCCTGAACCTCAGGTGAACCGGTTGTCTCTGGGGAAGCCGCGCGGCGCCATCCGACCGGCGGACGCGCGCTTGCCCTCCCACTCCTCCAGCTCGGATTCGGTGCGCGTGCGCCCAGCAGGGTCGAGCCATGTCAGCCCATCGGCCTTCGTGAAAGTCGTCGCGTCCGACATCCCGCCGTCCTTGTATTTCTGAAGCCGCACGCCCTTGCCGCGCCCCATTTCGGGCAGCTCATCGAGCGGGAAAACAAGCACCTTCCGGTTCTCGCCGACGACAGCGACGGTGTCGCCGGTCACGGTCTTGCAGACCATGGCGGAGACGGGGGTGCGCACGTTGAGCGCTTGCTTGCCCGCCCGCGTCTGCGCGAGCACATCTGCTGCGGGAACAACGAAACCGTCGCCGGCCGACGACGCCACCAGCAGCTTCGCCCCCTCGACGTAAGGAAAGAGCGCGACGATCTCTGCCTCGTTGGGCAGGTCGACCATCAGGCGCAGCGGCTCACCCATGCCGCGCCCGCCCGGCAACGCCGACGCCGAGAGCGTATAGAACCGCCCGTTCGAGCCAAACGCCAGAAGCCGGTCTGTTGTCTCGGCGTGGAACGTAAAGCGGGGGCCGTCGCCATCCTTGAACTTCAGCTCCGAGGTGAGGTCGATATGGCCCTTCATCGCCCGGATCCAGCCCATCCTGGAGCAAACGATCGTCAGCGGCTCGCGGTCGATCATCGCTTCCAGCGGAACGTCTTCCACGTCCTCGGCCTTGGCAAAGCCCGTGCGCCGCGCGCCGCCCGGGGCCTTGGCCCCAAAGGTCTTGCGGATCTCGCGCAGCTCGTCCGCGATGCGCGACCATTGCAGCTCGGGCGTTTCGAGCAGGTCTTCCAGCGCGGCGCGCTCTTCGAGCAGGCGATCGCGCTCGGCGCTCAACTCCATCTCTTCGAGGCGGCGCAAGCTGCGCAGGCGCATGTTGAGGATGGCCTCGGCCTGCACCTCGGTCAGCCCCATCTCGTCGTCGCTGCTGACCTCGGCGGGTGAGACGTAGTCCGCCTCCGACGACGCGCGCGTGAAGGTCTGCCCCCAGTCTTCGCGCATCAGCGCGGCCTTCGGCGCCTCGTCGTAGCGGATGATGTCGATCACGCGGTCGAGGTTGAGGAAGGCGATGAGCAGGCCTTCGAGGACCTCCAGCCGATGGTCGATCTTGCCCAGCCGGTGCCGCGAGCGCCGCGCAAGCACATCGCGCCGATGATCGAGGAAGGCACGCAGTACTTCTTTCAGCGAGCACACCTTCGGCGTCCGCCCGTCGATCAGCACGTTCATGTTGAGCGAGAACCGGATCTCGAGATCAGACATCCGGAAAAGCGTGCCCATCAGGACCTCGGGCGCTACGTTCCGCGAGCGCGGCTCGAGCACGAGGCGGATATCCTCGGCGCTTTCGTCGCGCACATCGGCGAGGATCGGGGCCTTCTTGGTCTGGATCAGCTCGGCGAGCTTCTCGATCAGTTTCGACTTCTGGACCTGGTAGGGGATCTCGGTGACGACGATCTGCCATTGTCCACGGCCCAGATCCTCGACCTGCCACCGCGCGCGCAGCCGGAACGCGCCACGCCCCGTGCGGTAGGCCTCGGCGATGTTCTCGGGCGGCTCGACGATGATTCCGCCTGTCGGAAAGTCCGGCCCCTGGATGTAGCCAAGCAACGTCTCGTCCCGCGCGTCGGGCGCCTTGATAAGGTGCAGGCAGGCCGCGATCAGCTCGTCGAGGTTGTGCGGAGGGATATTCGTCGCCATTCCCACGGCGATGCCGGAGGAGCCGTTCGCCAGCAGGTTCGGGAACGCGGCGGGGAGCACTTCGGGCTCTTGCAGTGTCCCGTCGTAGTTGTCTCGGAAATCGACCGCGTCCTCGTCGAGCCCCTCCAGCAGGGCTTCGGCGGCGGCGGTAAGCCGGGCTTCGGTGTAACGGGCCGCGGCAGGATTATCGCCGTCGATCGAGCCGAAATTGCCCTGACCATCCACCAGCGGGTAGCGGATCGTGAAATCCTGTGCGAGGCGCGCCATCGCGTCGTAAATCGCGCCATCGCCATGGGGGTGGTAGTTGCCCATCACGTCGCCGGAAATCTTTGCCGACTTGCGGAACGCGCCCGTGGGGCTCAGCCGGAGCTCTCGCATGGCGTAGAGGATACGGCGGTGAACCGGCTTCAGGCCGTCCCGCGCATCGGGGAGCGCCCGGTGCATGATCGTCGACAGTGCGTAGGTTAGGTACCTTTCGCCCAGGGCGCGACGGAGTGGCTCAGACACCTGACGCTCTCCGGGTGCGCCTTTGGGATCGTCCATCTTGGGGGTGTCGCCATCATCATCCATAGATCATGTGTAGGCGAGCGGAGAGTGTGGAGCAAGCCACCCAATCCGGCGCGAAACGCGATTGCACGCGTTGCAAAATGGGCATCGGAGCCCTCAACAGATGCTATACTCAGGATCTCGTACGATTCTTTCGGATGTGTCTTTGTTGGGGGAGGAGACCGATGCTCGGTCGGTATATCGCTATCACGCTTGTCGGATTGGGAGGGGCCATGTTCCTTGCACCCGATTCCGCCGACAGGGCCGAGGAAGAGGCGCGCGCGCCGGATCCCGCGCCACTGGAGCGTCCGGCTGACCCCGCGCCGCGCGAGGCGACGCGCTCCGTGACTGTGCCGTCCCAGGAAGCGCCATCCTCCCCGGTCGTTCAGGCGAGCGTGACGCGGGAGCCAGAGCCCGCGCCGCCGCGCCCGGTTGAGACAGCCGAAACCCGGGCGCCTGCGACCGGCAGCGTGCCAGAGGCGCCGGCTGCTCCCGGCTCTGACGCCCTCGCGCTCAGCCTCCTGGGCTCGCTTAGCGAGGACGCCGCCCTGCCGACACTGGAAACGCCCAGCTCGGTGCGCGATGCGTCTGTCGGAGCCGACACGCTCGCGCTGATCTCCCTCTCTGAGGGAACCGCCGTGGCGCAAATCGAGCTGCCAGCCGACGCACCCGCCAACCCGGAGGCGGAGCCGGTCGTGGCGTCCGCATCCGTGCCCGGGGAGGAGCCCAGCCTCCTCTATGTGACCGGCAGCCGCGTGAACGTGCGCGAAGGACCTTCGACCGCCTTCGGCGTCGTGTCGTCCCTGGCGTTCGGGGATGCCGTCGAACTCATCGAAGAAACCGGGACAGGCTGGGCGGAGATCCGCATCGCGGACGGCAGCACGGGCTTCATGGCGCGGCGCTTCCTCGAAGAATAGCGCGCGATCCGGCGCTTCTGCCAATTGCCCTTCGCATTTCCGGTTTCGCCCGCTACATGGCGGATCGCGAGGTAGCGAGGCAGGAGCATGACGGGCGATCCACTTTTCATCATTGCGGCACTCGCCGTTCTGGCCGTGGCGATTATCCTGCTGATCGGGATCGGTGGCTTTGCCAAGGGTGGCGAGTTCAACAAGAAGAGCGCCAACAAGGTGATGCGCTGGCGGATCGGCATGCAGGCCGTCGCGGTGGCGCTGATCTTGCTGTTGATCTACGTGCGCGGCAACGGCGCCTGACCGCTCGAGGGCAAGGAACAGCCTGCCATCCGGGGCGAGACCAGCCGGGCGAGGCAAGCCGTGCCCGGTGACAGGGCCAATAGAACAGGAAGGGAGACGGGGCGCGATGGTCGTTCTGAACAAGATCTACACCCGTACCGGCGACGCCGGAGAGACTGCGCTCGGCAATGGCGCGCGGGTGGCCAAGCATTCCGTGCGCGTGAGTGCCTATGGCACCGTCGATGAATGCAATGCGACCGTGGGGATGGCGCGGCTGCATGCCGATGGCGTGATGGATGCACGTCTGGCGCTGATCCAGAACGATCTCTTCGACCTTGGGGCGGATCTCTGCCGGCCCGATATCGAGAAAGACGAGGAAGCGGAATATCCTCCGCTGCGGATGATCGAAAGCCAGGTGATCCGGCTGGAGATCGAGATCGACGAGATGAACGATGGGCTGGAGGCGCTGCGCAGCTTTATCCTGCCGGGCGGCTCTTCGCTCTCCGCACATCTGCATCTCTGTCGGACAGTGTCGCGGCGCGCTGAGCGACTGGCGATGGAGTTGGCTTCGATGGAGATCGTGAACGATCACGCCATTCGCTATCTCAACCGCCTGTCGGACTGGTTCTTCGTGGCCGCCCGCGTCGCCAACAACGGCGGGAAGGCTGATGTTTTGTGGGTGCCCGGGGCGAACCGCTAGGTTCTCCCTTCGCTCTGGCTTCCGGGCGATCCGGGACACGGGCACACCGCAAAGACACTGAAATTTTGGGCTGTGGGCAGCCTCGCAGGGCAGGGCCGCCTAGGTCCTGTGGCGCGGGGCGCCCGTGCCTTTCAGGTCTGGCGCACGGGCGATTTCGCGGCGAGGCCCACGGCCCGGTATCCCCGATCCCGCAAGCGCTTGAGGCCCTGACGGTAACGCCGCCCGACCGGCGACGCCTTGATCGTGTTTTCCGTCCAGGAGATCGGGCGCATCAGCTTGGCGCGTTTGAGCGCGGTGTCGCAGGCTTGGGCAACGTCCGTGCGGCCCACATCCACCGCGCGTTCCCGGATGTCTAGGACGTAGGAAACGTCGTTGTCGGTCCGCAGGAACACCTTGGCAAAGGCGCCCGACGCGTAATCCGACCAGTCGAACGCGGGCGCCGCAGTATCGTTTGCCATTCCTAGGAGGTCGAGCGTGACCATGGTGCGCAAGCACTTCTGACAGCGCGAGCAATTCTGGTAGCCTTCACCGTCAATGCGGATGTCGCAAACGTTGATCGCACCCATGGCCTCCGGGTGCCGCGCAACGAACTCCGTCTTTTCAACACGGTGATAGGTGGAGTCGTCGTGGATCACCTCCAGCCTGCGACCCGACCAGAGCGGGTCTATCACCGGGCTGGAGCCCCACGGCAGCAGGCCTCCCCAGACATGTGAGGACCCTATGATCCCTGTGCCGAGCCCCGCCGACAATACGTGCAGCACCGTGGCCAAGCCGGCGCCGTGGCCGATGTCGCCCCAGCGGTCGTGCAGATGCCGGTCAGCTGTCATGATGTTGGATTGCACCGGAATGAAGCCAGCGCCGAAGCTCTTGACCGTTTGTGCGAGCGTATCGAGCGTCCCGAAGGCGACGGCCGGAACGGGCTCGGCCGTGTGATAGATGTGGAGCGCTTGCGTAACCGGGGCGATGGGGCGGACAGTTTCGGCACCTTGCCCGGCGCCCTTGCGGTGGCGTAGCAGCGAAAAGATGCTGTCGATCCCCCCGGAGAAGAAGACGCCGCACTCGGGAGAGGCCTGCACGCCGGGCGCCACCGGGCGGGCATTCTGGATCTTCGGCACGTGGCGGCGCTCGTGGCTCTGCGCTGTCGCGGCGAGGCCGCAGCGCACGTTGCGCAACAACACGGGATCGACCTCCATGCCGGCAATGTCGAGGTCGGTGTTGCGCACGAGCGCGAGGATGCCGGCATAGGGCAGGATCGCTTCAGAGGCGTCGCTCAGGAACGAGGCGCACGCCTCGGGCACGGCAAAGAAGACGGTCGTTTCCTCTCCCAGCCCGGAGAACGAGAAGGCCCGCCCGGCAAGGCCCTCGGGGAACGTCATCGTCGTCGGCCGAACCTGAATCATATCGCACTCCAAAACAGCATGATCTGTTGCCCCACACTCAGCCATACCCCGCCCCGGCCCTCTGGCAAGCGTGCCCCCGCTCTGGCGCGACAGTCCTGCCTGGGCGCGCGTATTGTCGCGCGTAGGGATCGTAGATGACCCAGAACCGCCGCAAATCGGGGCGCCCCAAGGGCTTCCGCGCCCGGCATGCCGGGGGCCGATTCGCGCCGGGTGCAGCAATTCGCGGCGCTTGGTGCAGCTCCACTCCGCAAACGCGGCGTCGGTGCGCCAATCTGCGTCGCTTTTTGGGTGTGACGCGCCGCACGGCTCCGCTAGATACCGCTGGGATTGAACAGAGGAGACGGTGCGATGAAGGTGTTGGTGCCTGTCAAGCGCGTGATCGACTACAACGTGAAAGTGCGCGTCAAGGCGGACGGATCCGGGGTCGATCTGGCAAACGTGAAGATGTCGATGAACCCTTTTGACGAGATCGCTGTCGAAGAGGCGATCCGACTCAAGGAAGCGGGCAAGGCCGAGGAAGTCATCGCTGTATCGATCGGCGTGAAGCAGAGCCAGGAGACGCTGCGCACGGCGCTTGCGATGGGTGCGGATCGCGCGATCCTCGTGGTCGCCGCCGACGATGTGCACACCGATATCGAGCCGCTCGCGGTGGCCAAGATCCTCGCCAAGATCGTCGAGGAAGAGCAGCCGGGCCTCGTGCTCTGCGGCAAGCAGGCGATCGACAATGACCTCAACGCGACGGGTCAGATGGTCGCCGCGCTCTGTGGCTGGAGCCAGGCGACCTATGCCAACTACATCTCCGTGGAAGGTGATCATGCGGTCGTGACGCGCGAAGTCGACGGCGGTTTGCAGACGGTAAAGGTGAAGATGCCCGCAGTGATCTCGGCGGACCTGCGGCTCAACGAACCGCGCTATGCCTCGCTTCCGAACATCATGAAGGCCAAGAAGAAGCCGCTCGACGAAAAGACGCCGGGGGATCTTGGCGTCGACGTCGCGCCGCGCCTGAACGTGGTCAAGACCTCCGAACCTTCCGAGCGGAAGGCCGGGGTGAAGGTGGGCTCGGTCGATGAGCTGCTGGCGAAACTCAAGGACGAAGCGGGGGTGCTCTGATGGCTGTTCTTCTTCTAGCGGAGATCACGAAAGGGGCGCTTGCGGTTGACGCCACGGCGAAGGCCGTCACGGCAGCGGCGAACCTTGGCGAGATCACGGTGCTCTGCGCGTCCGAGGGCTGCTCGAGCGACGGTGCGGCAGAAGCCGCGAAGATCGCCGGTGTTGCGAAGGTCCTTTGCGCCGACAGCCCGCTCTACGGCAACGGCTTGGCGGAGCCCGTGGCGGATCTCGTTGTATCGCTCGCTGGTGACTACGAGCACATCGTGGCCCCGGCGACGGTGAGCGCGAAGAACATCCTGCCCCGTGTGGCCGCGCTGCTCGACGCGATGGTGATCACGGATGTAACGGCCATCGAAAGCGCTGATACGTTCGAACGTCCGATCTATGCGGGCAACGCGATGCAGACAGTGCAATCGGTGGATGCCAAGAAGGTCGTTTCCGTCCGCACCTCGGTCTTTGAGGCTGCAGAGTTGACGGGCTCTGCGCCGATCGAGACGATCGGTGCCGCGGGCGATCCCGGGCTGTCCGAGTGGATCGAGGACAAGGTCGCCGAGAGCGACCGGCCCGAGCTCACATCGGCGGGGATTGTGGTGTCGGGCGGCCGGGCGCTGGGCTCCGAGGAGCAGTTCTCGATCATCGAGACACTCGCAGACAAGCTCGGAGCGGCTGTCGGAGCGAGCCGTGCCGCTGTCGATTCAGGGTACGCGCCCAACGATTGGCAGGTCGGGCAAACCGGGAAGGTCGTGGCACCGGATCTCTATATCGCTGTGGGCATTTCTGGTGCGATCCAGCACCTTGCCGGCATGAAAGACAGCAAGGTGATCGTTGCGATCAACAAGGACGAGGAAGCGCCGATCTTCCAGGTGGCCGATTACGGCCTCGTCGCGGACCTCTTCGATGCGGTCCCGGAGATGATCGAAAAGGTCTGACGCCACAGACCGGGCAAGCACTATCCGCCCGTGCGCGCGCAATTGATGCGTGGCGCACGGGCCATGGCAAACGCCCCACCCGCCCACCCGCGTTTGCCATGGCCCGCGCTGGGCACAGTTGGTTCAGGCGGCACGCCGCTTGGCGGTGAGGACAGGGGCCACGGCGCGCACGATTTCCGCGTGCGTCGCGGCGTTGATCGTCTCGGAGGCGACGTGCGCCTCAAAGTCGGTAAAGATCATCCCCTCCATGCCTGTCGCCCGTGCGGCGGCGGACGGGACAACCTCGATCACGTCGCCGGCCCGCGCTCCGAGTTCCGCAACCATGTCCCGGTCGACGAAGAGCGGATCCATCCCGCTCGCGATCGCTGTGGCTACAGCCGGAGGCGGCGCATTGGCGATCCACAGCAGGACGGCCCCCGCGCCTGCTTCTGAAATCAGTCGGTACATCTGGATCCGCCACCTGTCCTTCAGCGCTGCCACGATCGTTGAGAAGCGGCGCGGACAGCGGGCCTCCAGAGAGAGCAGGAGGTGGCGCGTGAAGCTGAATTCTGTGAAATCGACCTCCGGATACAGCTCGCGGAGGGCGTCTGTGGCGCTGATGAAGCGGTCATTTCTGCGCGGATGCACCGTGTAGAAATCATTGGAGAGGTTGGCGGCGCCGAGAGCCTGGATCACCGTTGTCTCTGCGCCGGCGATGGTTGCGAGCAGCGTGCTATCCTCTGCAAAGGCGTCGAGGCCTGCGTTGATGCAGCTGATATTGACGACCCTGAGCCCGGTGCTCTCACCGATGCGGATCGGAAACGGTTGCTCCACAAAGCGCCCATAGGTTTCCGTGCCGCCGAAGAAAGCGGTGTAGGGCGGCGCGAGCCGGGTTTTGGGGCCGCGCACAAGAAGGCGCGACTTGCCATACCGGCACACCTGATAATCGAGGCTGTCGCCCCCTGGATGTTCCCAAGCCATCCTACTATTCCTCGCAATTTCAACTCACCCGGGCCTGAGGATGGCGTCGAAGGGTTGAGGGAACGCTAAAGCAACAATTTTTCGGGATCTCCCCGCGCCGATGCGCCCCTTGGAGCGCGCTGCATGCATCGCTAGGGTCGCCACGGAACATCAGAGGGCAGTGCCATGGGAAAGATTGAGACGGTCGGTATCGTGGGGGCCGGTCAAATGGGAAACGGCATTGCGCATGTCTTTGCGGTGTCGGGCTACAATGTTGTTCTGAGTGACATCAGTGGCGAGGCGCTGGAGCGCGCGGTCGACATTGTCACGCGCAACCTCGATCGCCAGGTCAGCCGCGGCAAGATCGAGCAGAGCAGCCGGGACGACGCCCTCAGGCGCCTCCGAACGACGATGGAGCTGCGCGAAGTTGCTGCAACCGATCTGGTGGTGGAAGCCGCCTCCGAACGAGAGACGGTCAAGCAGGCGATCTTCGAAGACCTCGGGCCGCACCTCAAGTCACATACCATTCTGACGTCCAACACGTCGTCGATTTCGATCACGCGGCTTGCGAGCCGGACAGACCGGCCAGAGCGTTTCATGGGGCTGCACTTCATGAACCCGGTCCCGGTGATGCAACTGGTCGAATTGATCCGGGGCATCGCGACGGACGAGGAGACGTTTCAAACACTCCTCGGGGTTGTGGACAGCTTGGGAAAAACAGCCGCCAGCGCAGAGGACTTCCCGGCCTTCATCGTCAACAGGATTCTGATGCCAATGATCAATGAGGCCGTTTACACGCTCTATGAAGGTGTCGGGAGTGTGGATAGTATCGACAAGGCGATGAAACTCGGAACAAACCATCCGATGGGGCCGCTGGAACTCGCGGACTTCATCGGTTTGGATACCTGCCTGGCGATCATGAACGTTCTTCACGATGGTTTGGCCGACACCAAGTACCGGCCATGTCCACTGCTCACGAAATACGTTGAAGCCGGGTGGCTCGGGCGAAAGACTGATCGCGGCTTCTACGACTACCGTGGAGATACTCCCGTTCCGACCCGCTAGACTTGGGGCTCTGCCCCGCCGCGCTTGCGCGCGTCTCCCCGGGATACTTGGAGCACAATGAAACCTGCGCCGCTGAGTTGCTTCATTGTGCTCCAAGTATCCCGGGGGGGCTCGGCTTGCCGAGCGGGGGCTGGCCCCCATCGACCTTGGTCGGATGCGTTTCTGCTGGGATGGGGTCGGGGGTCAGCCACGGGCGCAGGAGCGCGACGGGGTGTGTACGCAAGGTCAGCCGTAAGCTTGCATAGTCCTCAACGATTTCTTCGCCGGTGGTCATTCGGGGCAGGCTTGCGTCCGGTTCTGTGATGCCTTCACCATCGATGTCCGCTGCGAAGAGGGGCAGGGGTTTGGGCGCGCGCAGGGCTTTGGCGGCCCAGAGCGCATCGCGGCGGGTAACGCCGAGGGCGGCGAAGGCGTCAGCCTCGGCGAGGGTTTCGAGCGTGGCGGGGGGGACGCCCGCGCGGCGCCAGACATCTTCGACCGTGTGATAGCCGTTGCCGCGGGCGGCGGTGACCCAAAGCGCGTCTTCCTCGCGGAGCGACTTGATCTGGCGCAGGCCGAGGCGGAGGGCAAGCTGGCCGTCGTCGGTCGGTTCCAAGGTGCAGTCCCAGAAGCTGTCTGCGATGGAAATGGGGCGCACTTCGACCCCGTGTTCGCGCGCATCGCGGACGATCTGGGCGGGGGCGTAGAAGCCCATGGGTTGGGAATTCAGGAGCGCGCAGGCGTAGATCGCGGGGTAGTGGCGTTTGAGCCAGGACGAGGCGTAGACGAGGAGCGCGAAGGATGCGGCATGGCTTTCGGGGAAGCCGTAGGAGCCGAAGCCCTCGATCTGGGAAAAGCAGCGGATCGCGAAGTCGTCGTCATAGCCGTTGGCCTTCATGCCGCGCAGGAAACGGTCGCGCAGGTCGCCCACATTGCCGCGCTTCTTGAACGTCGCGAGTGCGCGGCGCAGGCGGTCGGCCTCGTCGGGGGTGAAGCCCGCGCCGACGATGGCGATCTGCATCGCCTGTTCCTGGAAGAGCGGGACGCCGAGGGTTTTGGAGAGCACAGCACCGAGTTCGTCGGAGGGGAATGACACTTCCTCTTCGCCGTTTCTGCGGCGGATGAAGGGGTGAACCATGTCGCCCTGGATCGGGCCGGGGCGGATGATCGCGACCTGGATGACGAGGTCGTAGAAGGTGCGCGGGCGCATGCGGGGTAGAAAGTTCATCTGCGCGCGGCTTTCCACCTGGAAGACGCCTAAGCTGTCGGCTTCGCAGAGCATGTCGTAGGTGGCCGGGTCTTCGGGGGGCAGGGTGGCGAGGGTCAGGGGGCGCTGGTGGTGCTGTTCCACGAGGTCGAAAGCGCGACGGATGACCGAGAGCATGCCGAGGGCGAGCACGTCGACCTTCAGGATGCCCAGACTGTCGATATCGTCCTTGTCCCACGGGATGACGGTGCGGTCTTCCATCGTGGCGTTCTCGACGGGGCAGAGCTCGTCGAGCCGCCCTTCAGTGATGACGAAGCCGCCGACGTGCTGGGAGAGATGCCGGGGGAAGCCCTGGATCTGATAGACGAGGTCGATCGTCTGGCGCAGGCGCTGGTCGGTGGGGTCGAGGCCGATCTCGCGCAGGCGGGTATCCTCGATCCCCGTCACGGAGCCGAAGCCCCAGATTTGCGAGCTGAGGGCCGCGACGGTGTCTTCGGTCAGGCCCATGGCCTTGCCCACCTCGCGTACGGCGCGTTTGCCGCGATAGTGGATGACGGTGGCGCAGAGGCCGGCGCGGTGGCGGCCGTAGCGCTCGTAGATGTGCTGGATCACCTCTTCGCGGCGGTCATGCTCGAAGTCGACGTCGATGTCGGGGGGCTCGCCGCGGGCCTCGGAGACGAAACGCTCGAAGACCATCGTGCCGATTTCGGGGGAGACGGAGGTGACGCCGAGGGCGTAGCACACCACCGAGTTAGCCGCCGAGCCGCGGCCCTGGCAGAGGATGCCACGGGAGCGGGCGAAGGCAACGATGTCGTGGACGGTGAGGAAATAGGGGGCGTAGTCGAGTTTGGCGATGAGCGTCAGTTCGTGCTGCATCAGGGCGCGCACGCGGTCGGGTGCGCCATTCGGGTAGCGCCAGGCGAGGCCCTCGGCGGCGAGGCGGGCGAGACGGTCGTTCGCGGTTTCGCCGCCCGTGACCTCGGAGGGGTATTCGTAGCGCAGCTCGTCGAGGCGGAAGGTGCAGCGTGCGGCGAGGGCGGCGGCGCGGGTGACGGCGTCGGCGTGGGGGCCGAGGAGGCGGCGCATCTCGGCCTCTGTGCGCAGGCGTTGTTCGCCGTTGGCCAGCGCCGTGCGGCCCAGATGCTCGACGCGGGCGCCTTCGCGGATGGCGGTGAGCACGTCGGCGAGGCGGCGCTGGCGGCCATGGTGCATGCGCGGTGCGGCGGAGGCGATGGTGGGGATGGCGAGGGTTCGGGCGAGCTGCGTCAGGCGGTCGAAGCGTTCGGCATCCCGCCCGTCGTAGCAGGGGGACAGCACGAGATGGCACTGGCCGGGGAAGCGGCGCGTCAGCCGGCTCGCTTGTGTCAGCCACGGGTGCGCGCCGCGCGGTGAGGGGGGCGCCTGTGGGGATGTTTCCGCGTTCGGGGCGAAGTGGGGCGGACTGTCGGCACCGGGCGGGTGGAGCAGGAGCTCCATGTCATCGGCCCATTCGATAACATCGGCGAGGTGGATCAGGCAGGTGCCCTTTTCGGCGCGCCGCCGCCCCAGCGAGATCAGGCGGGAGAGGCGGCCCCAGGCGACGCGGTCCCGCGGCAGGGCGGTGAGGGTGATGCCTTCGCTCAGCACGAGGCGGGCGGCAGGCAGGAGGGCGGGGACGTTCTGGATGTCGGGGCCAGGGGCGCGGGGCGCGCCAACGGGGCGGGGAGGGCCGATCTCGCCCTCGCGGGCCTCCTGCTCGGCGCGCTCGCGCACGGTGCGGGCGATCTCCTTGAGCCGCGTATGCGCGCGCACGATCCCGGCGACGGAATTCACGTCGGCGATGGCGATGGCACTGAGGCCGGCCATGGCGGCGCGCTCGGCGTAATCCTCGGGGTGGGAGGCGCCGGTGAGAAAGGTGAAGTTCGACGTGATGCAGAGTTCGGCCGAGGGCATGGGGGCTATGGCTGGATGTTGCGCGTTGTGGTGGTGGGGGCAGGGATGCGTATTTTCAGCAGAAAGAAGGAACGATCGGGGAGCATGAAGAACAGTATATTCCCCTTTTGTTCTATTTTGGAGTCCCGTTTCAGTGCTGCGTGTGTGGCGCGGGCCACTGAGGGTAAGGCGTGTTTGAGGTTTGGAAGGAGTGGCCTTGGCGGGCGTCAGAGCAGCGCTTCGAACTCCTGCAGGACGGCTTCGTAGACGGCGCGCTTGAAGGGGACGATCTGGCCCGGCAGCTCCGCCGGGGGCATCCAGCGCCAGGTCGAGAATTCCGGGTGCTCGGTGGCGATGTCGATCTCGGCATCCGTTCCAAGAAAGCGCATCAAGAGCCAGCGCTGTTCCTGGCCACGGTACTTGCCTTTCCAGAGTTTGCCGACGAGGTGTTCGGGCAGGTCGTAGCGCACCCACTCCGCTGTCCGGGCCAGAATCTCGACCCGGTGGGGGGCGATGCCCGTCTCCTCGCCGAGTTCGCGCAGGCCCGCGTCCTCGATGGTTTCGCCCGGGTCGATCCCGCCCTGGGGCATCTGCCACGCCGGGGTGCCGGGCGGTGAGTCGCGGCGCTGGCCGGTGAAGACATCCCCGTCGGCATTGATCAGCATCACGCCGACACACGGGCGGTAGGGCAGGGAAGCAATGTTCGAGTGCGACATGCCGGGGTTAAACCGGGCGCATGCCGCCGGATCAAGCAGGTTTCGCCTAGGGACGCTCCCCGTTGCATGCGGCGCGACCGCGCGGCGGCGCCACCAAGGGGTGACCGAAGCGGTGCGCCTGCCTAGGCTTGAGGAAGGCGTAGGGCAACAAGGTGCAGCCCGCGTCCCGGCACAAGCCCGGAGCCAGCCCTTTGCGCCGACGTGCCAAGCCGGTCTGAGGCGCTGGCGATTGCGACGCCGGGAGGCACAACGCTTGTGAGACGAACTCTGCGACGGGGCCGACGGGAGGTGGCGACGATGCGGAACGGGACTTCGGCGGACAACGATACCCGGACACGGGTGGTACGCGCGCGAATCGAGGCGCTTCTCGCCGGCGCAGTGCTTCTCTTGGGGGGCAGTGCGCTTGCGCTCTGGCTCCCCCTGGGGCTTGCGGCGGCGATCGGCATGGGGGTGCTCATGCGGCTCTGCTGGCTCGACGACAATATCCGGAATGACTTGATGTCGGCGCCCCGCATGCCGGAAAGCTACCTGCAGACCCAGCGTTTGCAGGCAGAGTGGCGGCGGCTTCTGTTGGGCGGTTCGCGGGCGCCTGTCGAGTGTCCGCGGCGTCTCGCCTCTGACATGCGGGTTCAGGCGCACGCCCTTCACGCCTTCTTCTGCGGTTCGGCACTCGGGTTCTTCGTGCGTGGCGTGGAGCAGCCTGTGCCAGCGCTGATCGTGGGGGCAGGGCTGCTGGCCTGCGGTCTGTGGCGCATCGAGCGTTTGGCGGAGGCCGAGGCCGCCCTGACGCGCGATGACGTGCTCTCAGACGAGATGCTCGAGGACCGCGGGCCGCTCGCGCGCTTCGTGACCAACCGCTAGGGCGCTTCGGCTGGGCCAATTCTGGCGGTGGGCTGGAGGTGCCGCCTGATTTTCCCTCTTGTGAGCAAGAGCCGCTACGCCGCCATGGGGCGTGTGCCTGAGGAGCACCCATCGCCGTGATCTGCAAAAGAAAAGAGCCGGATCGCGCTAGGCGACCCGGCTCTTTGATTGCCATGGCAATGTGGAGCGGTGTTACTCGACCGTGTCCGCCGGGCCGAGAGCGGAGAGGCCCTTGAGGATGTCAATGGCGTAGGCCAGTTGGTAATCCTCCTCGCGCAATTCCGCGGCTTCTTCGGCCTTCGTGCGCTCTTCCTCGATCTGGCGGCGTTCGTCTTCCGTCAGGCTGTCGTTGTCGAGGCTGCCGCGCAGATCGGCTTCGGAGCGGGAGGGACGTGCATCCGCCTCTTCTTCTTCTTCGGCCTCGGGGCGGCGCGGCGGCTGTTCGACGATGATGTCCGGCGACACACCGAGCGACTGGATCGAACGGCCCGAAGGCGTGTAATAGCGCGCCGTGGTCAGGCGCATCGCACCTTCCGAACGCAGCGGCATCACCGTCTGCACGGAGCCTTTGCCGAAGCTCTTGGTCCCGATGACGATGGCGCGGCGATGGTCCTGAAGCGCACCTGCAACGATCTCGGAGGCCGAGGCCGATCCGCCGTTGATCAGCACGACGATGGGCTTGCCTTCGGCGAGGTCGCCCGGCGTGGCGTTGTAGCGGTCGCCGTCCTGCGGGTTGCGGCCGCGGGTGGAGACGATCTCGCCCTTGTCGAGGAACGCGTCGGATACCTTGATCGCCTGCGTCAACAGTCCACCGGGATTGTTGCGCAAGTCGAGCACGATGCCGTTGACGTTTTCGGAGCCGCCGGCGCTCTCGACAGCTTCGGCGAGGCCCTCTTCGAGGTTGGGGAACGTCTGGTCATTGAATGTCGTGACCCGAAGAACGACCGTCTCGCCTTCCGTGCGGGTGCGCACGGCGGTTAGCTTGATGGTGTCACGGATGATCGTGACATCAAAAGGATCGCCCGCGTCTTCGCGCACCACGGTGATGACGATCTCGGAGCCTACCGGCCCGCGCATCATCTCCACCGCTTCATCGAGCGTCAGCCCAAGGACGGATTCGCCGTCGACGTGGGTGATGAAATCGCCTGCCTCGATACCGGCTTCGTCGGCCGGGGTATCGTCGATCGGCGAGACAACCTTCACAAAGCCCTCTTCCTGGGTCACCTCGATGCCGAGCCCGCCGAACTCGCCCCGCGTCTGCACGCGCATGTCATCCGCGTCTTGCGGCGACAGGTAGCTCGAATGCGGATCAAGCGAGGTCAGCATCCCGTTGATGGCCGCTTCGATCAGGTCGGCTTCGTCGACTTCCTCGACATACTGGGCGCGGATCCGCTCGAAGATATCTCCGAAGAGGTCGAGCTGCTCGTAGACCGAGCTGTTGCGGCTTGCCTCCTGCGCCAGAAGCGGCCCCGCAACCTGAGTGGCGATCAACGCTCCCGCGAGCGTGCCTCCAATTGCGGCCATCACGGATTTCTTCATTCGGGTCCCCATTCTTGTGTCGCAATCACGCAGCACCTTTGCCGGGCCGTCGCTGCGCTGCCCTGTCTGAGTTCGATATAGAGCGTTCCGCGCCGATCCGCACCTGTCTCTTGCGCGACCCATGCGCCACCTTGCGCGCAGGCGCGAACGGGCAGGGTCACAGTGCGGTTGGCGTTGCTGCTGTCATATTCGGTACCATAGGCAGTCCTACCGGTCTCGCCCATTGCTAACGCGCGCATTGGCGGGTCAATCCGCATCACATTCGCGTCGGACACTCGTTCGGCCAAGATCCGCCCCTAGCCCCGCCGGATCAGGCTCTTGCCAGTCATTTCCGCCGGAAGCGGAAGGCCCATGAGCTCCAGAATGGTGGGCGCCAGATCGGCCAGCCGTCCGTCGCTCAGCTCAGCGCCCTCCGGCCCCCCGAATAGGATCACGGGCACGAGGTTCGTGGTGTGTGCGGTGTGGGGGCCGCCGTCCTCCGCGATCATGACCTCGCAATTGCCGTGATCGGCGGTCAGGATCGCCGCCCCGCCCGCCTCCTCCAGCGCGGCAAGAGCCCGGCCGAGCCCGGTGTCGACCGCAGCACAGGCCCGCATCGCGGCGGCGAGGTCGCCCGTGTGCCCCACCATGTCCGGGTTGGCGTAGTTCACCACGATCAGGTCGTAGCGCGCCTCGATCGCGCCGATGAGCGCATCCGTTACCTCGCGCGATGCCATCTCGGGCGCCAGATCGTAGGTCGCGACCTTGGGAGAAGGCGGCATGTGCCGATCCTCGCCGGGCTCCGGTGTCTCCACCCCGCCGTTCAGGAAGAACGTGACGTGGGGGTATTTCTCTGTCTCGGCGAGCCGGAACTGCCGCAACCCGTGGGACGCGACCCATGCGCCCAGCGTGTTCGGGACGTCCCTGTCCGGGAATATCGCGGTGAAGTGGGCGTCCAGCACCTGGGAATACTGCACCATGCCGGTGCGCGCCGCCCAGTTCGGGCGCGCCCCGGGGTCATAGCCGTCGAACGTCGGATCACCCAATGCGCCGAGGATCTCCCGCGCGCGGTCAGCCCGGAAATTGGCAAAGAGCAGTCCGTCGCCATCCTTCGGCGCGACATAGCTGTCGAGCCGGGTGGCCGACACGAACTCGTCCGTTTCGCCCCGGGCATAGGCCCCTTCCACTGCCGCCACCGCATCGGGCGCCGTGTGCCCTTCACCGCGCAGAATGAGGCCCGTGGCCTGCGCCACGCGTTCCCACCGGGTATCGCGGTCCATCGCGTAGTAGCGGCCGACAACCGAGCCGATCCACACGCGCTCCGGCAAGGCTTCGGCCAGTTCCGCCAGTTGTCCCGCGCCTGACTTGGGCGCGACATCCCGCCCGTCCGTGATCGCATGCAGTTGCACCGGGATTCCCGCCGCCGCAACGATCTTCGCCAATTCCGCAATGTGCGCCTGATGCGCATGCACCCCGCCGGGCGAGCACAGGCCGGACAAATGCGCCGTCCCTCCGCTCGCCTGAAGCTGCGCAATGAAGTCCTGCAGCACTGGGCGTCCGGCGAGCGCCCCGTCCTCGATGGCCAGATCAATCTGCCCCAGATCCATGGCCACCACGCGCCCGGCTCCGATATTCGTATGCCCGACCTCGGAATTGCCCATCTGCCCCGTTGGCAGCCCGACATCTGGTCCGAACGTTACCAGCGTGGCATGCGGACAGGTGGCCATCAGCCGGTCCATCACCGGGGTCTCCGCGTGGAGCGGTGCATTGCCCGGACTGTCCGGCCCGATCCCCCAGCCATCGAGAATACACAGCATCACGGGCGTTGGCGCAGCCATATCGTCCTCCTCGTCTCGGAGGGGCGCACCCGACGGCGTCCCCTTCCAAGCTTCCTAGGACGCTCCCTTGCCGTCCACAACACCGGCTGCCGCTTCTTCTTGCTCCAAATACCGAATCCCGACCCGGCCAAGCGCGATGGGCTTGCTGTCGGTCATCCAAACCATTCCCAAACGCCGAAGCTCAGGCGCGGTGATAGGGTGTCCCGGAGAGGATCGACATGGCGCGATAGAGCTGCTCGGCCACCATCACGCGGGCCAAAAGGTGCGGCCAGACGAGTTTGCCCATCGAGAGCGCGAGATCGGCCCGGTTCACAAGGTTGCGTTCCAGCCCGTCAGCGCCCCCGATAACGAAGGCCACGTCCCGCGTCCCGGCGTCGCGCCAATCGCCGATCTGTGCGGCCAGCGCGGGTGAGGTCAGAGCACGCCCGCGCTCGTCAAGGCAAACAAGCCGACAGCCTTCAGGCAAGGCGCGGCGCAGGGCCGTTGCCTCGGCAGCGGGGCCAAAGGCGCCACGGGGCTCCACTTCTTTCAGGGTTGCGGCCGCTATTCCGATGTTGCGGCCCGTGCGCTCTGCGCGCGCGAGATAATCCGCGACCATCTCGCGCTCCGGGCCGATGCGTGTCCGCCCGACCGCGATGAGGCTCAGGCGCATGGCCTGACAAGCGGCTGCGCGCCGGGCACGCCGCTTTCGGGCAAGATCAGGACGCCGGCGTCGATGCCGGGCGCGGGTCGGGCTGCCACATCTTCTCGAGCTGGTAGAACTCCCGGACCTCGGGCCGGAACACATGGACGATCGCATCGCCCGCGTCGATCAGAACCCAATCGCCGGAGTCCTGGCCCTCGACCTTGCAAAGCACTCCGTGCTCCTGCTTCAGGCGGTCCCTGAGCTTCTCGGCGATGGCCTGCACCTGGCGCGACGAACGACCCGAACAGATCACCATGTGATCTGCTATCTCGGATTTGCCGGCAAGCGCGATGGAGACGATCTCCTCGGCCTTGTCATCTTCGAGGGATTTCAGAACAGTATCGAGAAGGCTTTGACCTTCTGTGCTGCTCGTCTGGGTGCCTGCGGCGCGATGTGCGCCCACCGAGGCATTCTGCGCCGCCGATGGCGTGGCGGCCTGCGCGTGGTTGGACAGGAGTAGATCCTCCGAATGGCGCGCCGCACACCCCCGGCGCAAGGGTCATTGCTAAGATAGCAGCAATGAGGTCATATCTCAATGACACCGCCAGCATAGGGCTCCAGGCGCCGTTGGAAATCGGCAACCCTGCTTTGCTACCGCAAATGAAATGCGTGTCACAGCGCGACCGGCAACACCGCTACCGGAAAGGCCCCACTCTCCACAGCGCCGCCATTCGCCATGGCGACAGCCGCGACCAGCATGGCAGCGATCAGGAGAATGTGCAGGATTGGATAGGCACGTCGCATGATACCCTCGTCTGAAGGAGCGCGGCTCAACGCATCAGACCCGGCACAGGTTCCATCCGACATTCGATATTTTCGGTCCTGAGCCGTGCCACAGGCGCTGCCGTCTTGTGACGCGGCGCTGCCTGCGCTAGGGCGTCGGGCATGACAGCCAGACGCCCCATCGTAATGCAGGACCACGCGCGACTGCCCTGGCGCTTCCACGGGCTGCTTCTGGGCGCCCCGCCCCGAGGCTGAGATCGCGCGACCGCAAGGCACCCTTTTGGGCTGCCGTCGCGGTCGGCGCCTTTAGTCCGCTCCCGTATTGCCCATCACCATCGGAGATCGCTCCATGTCCGCTCAACAGTCGTCCGCCCCGAAGACCCTTTACGACAAGATCTGGGACAGCCACGTCGCCCATGAGGCCGAGGATGGCACGTGCCTGCTCTATATCGATCGCCATCTCGTCCATGAAGTGACGAGCCCCCAGGCCTTTGAAGGCCTGCGCATGGCCGGGCGTCCCGTTCGCGCGCCGGAGAAAACGGTCGCGGTGCCGGATCACAACGTCCCGACAGACCCTGATCGCCTTTCCGGCATCAAGGACGAGCAGAGCCGGATCCAGGTTGAGGCGCTGCGCCAGAATGCGAAAGACTTCGAGATCGAGATGTACGACGTCGACGATATCCGTCAGGGCATCGTTCACATCATCGGGCCGGAGCAGGGCTGGACCCAACCCGGCATGACGATCGTCTGCGGCGATAGCCACACCGCCACCCACGGCGCGTTCGGTGCGCTGGCCCATGGCATCGGCACCTCCGAAGTTGAGCATGTGCTTGCCACGCAGACGCTGGTGCAGAAGAAATCCAAGAACATGAAGGTCGAGGTCACGGGCACGCTGCCGCCCGGTGTGACCGCCAAGGACATCGTTCTGTCGATCATCGGCAAGACCGGAACGGCTGGCGGCACGGGCCACGTCATCGAGTATTGTGGCGACGCGATCATGGCGCTTTCGATGGAAGGCCGCATGACCGTCTGCAACATGGCGATCGAGGGCGGTGCCCGCGCGGGCCTCATTGCCCCGGACGAGAAGACCTTCGAGTACGTGATGGGGCGCCCCAAGGCACCGAAAGGCGCGCAATGGGAGGCCGCGTTGGCGTGGTGGAAAACACTCCACACCGACGAGGGTGCCCATTTCGATCAGGTCCTGACGCTCCGCGCAGAGGACATTGCCCCGGTCGTGACGTGGGGCACGTCGCCCGAGGACGTGCTGCCGATCACCGGCGCCGTCCCGGCCCCCGAGGATTTCGAGGGCGGCAAGGTCGACGCGGCGCGCCGCTCGCTGGATTACATGGGGCTTACGCCCGGCACGAAGCTGAGCGACGTGGAAGTCGATACGGTCTTCATCGGCTCGTGCACCAATGGCCGGATCGAGGATCTGCGCGAGGTTGCCCGCGTCATGGAGGGCAAGCGCGTCAAGGACGGTCTGCGCGCGATGATCGTGCCCGGCTCCGGGCTTGTTCGGCTTCAGGCCGAGGAAGAAGGCATCGCGCAGAAGCTCCAGGAAGCGGGCTTCGAGTGGCGCATGGCGGGGTGTTCCATGTGCCTTGGCATGAACCCAGATCAGCTCGCGCCCGGTGAGCGCTGCGCCTCCACGTCGAACCGCAACTTCGAAGGGCGGCAGGGGCGGGGCGGGCGTACCCACCTGATGAGCCCGGCTATGGCAGCTGCCGCTGCGATCACTGGTCGCCTCACCGACGTGCGCGACATCGTGTAGGCCAAAAACAAATGACGCCCCGCGCGCGGGGCAACGGCGAGGGAGACTGACATGGCCGACTGGTTAAAATGGGTGCTCGTAGGCGTGCTCTCGATCATCTTCGGGGTGCTCGCACTCAATCACGCGGTGATCTTCTCGCTGGCGGTGACAACAGTGGTCGGGGCGCTCTTCCTGATCTCGGGCCTGATCCAGACGGTTGCAGGCTTCTGGGACGAGGGGATGAGCAGCAAGGCCATCTCGATCATCCTGGGTCTGCTGATGGCGTTCCTGGGCTTTTCCTTCCTCGTTGATCCGCTCTCCGGCACGATATCGCTCGCGCTCCTCGTGACCATGTTCATCGCCGCAGGCGGTGTCCTGCGGTTGGTCTTCGCGTTCCGGATGAAGGGCAGCCCGGTGTTCTGGGCGATGATCGTATCGGGTGTCCTTTCGATCGGCCTTGCGATCTATATCCTGCTAAACCCGGCGATCACCGTGGCCTTGCTTGGCATCCTTCTGGGGATCGAGCTGCTCTTCAACGGCATCGGCCTTGTGGCGCTCGGCCTTTGGAAGCGGACGCATCCGATCCCGGCGAAATCCGCAGCATAACGCAAGGGGCCGCAACCTGCGGCCCCAGACTTTGTTAATTGGGCCCTTCGGCCCGGCGGTCAGCTTGCTTCTGCAGCGCGATCGAGGATCAGCTGTACGCGCTGACGCTCGCTCGAGCCCATGTCTTCGGTCAGAAGTCGGCGAATCTGCGTGATCTCGCTCAGCGTCAGATTGTCGATGTGGTCGGTCTCGAAGCCGCCACGGGTGAGCATGTTGTAGACAGCGCCCGTGAGCATCGAATGCCCCTGGTCCATCGTGTCCTGCGCGGAGGCAGAGACAGCGGTGAGGCCGATGGCGAGTGCGGTGGCAGCGGCAAGGATCTGCGGTTTCATGGTTGGTCCTCTTTTTTGTCCGTTTTGGGTTTTGTGTCCGGGCTAGTGCGTCGGACATGACCTAGTTGGGGCATCGGGTAGTGCGGTTTCAAACGCCGGAAGGCCTTTGAAATGTTGAAATAATCATACCGCTGAGGTGACTTGCGGAGAGGGCTTTAGGCCGGTGGGGGCCGGTGAAGGCGCGTCGCTCGGTGCCGGTACGCCGTTTTCGGTAACAATTGCCGGATCTCGCTCCCGAAGCGGTGAGCGAACCTGTGATCACGGCTCACGGAGACCGTGAAACACCGTGAAGCCGGGTGTGAAACGCGCCGTGTTGCAGGGTGTAAAGTCCGCGTGCCTCACACGTGGGAGATCAGCCGTGATCACAAACAAGGCGCGTGCGCTTCTTCTGTGGCGCAGGCACGCAGTCAGTGAGGCCCCGCGCGCGGTCGCACGTCCTCTGTCAGCACGCCCCGGTGCCAGCATGACCCATCGTCCGTGGGGCCGCAAATCGTGCAGCCTCGGTGCGCGCGGCACAAGAGCGCCCCGTGTGAGGTGGAAGGATTCGGACTGGCACAGCAGCGCTTGTGAGCTATCCCGGACGGGAGGGCGGTTGCCGGAGGGTCTGATCCGCTCCCGAAAGCGCACTGGCCATGCGTGCTGTCCCGACGTCACTGGTGACGCGCGCTTTCCGCCGCGTTGCAGCGCGCCTTGAATTGGGGACAGCCTGCCCAGGTGCGGGCGGCGCCAGTCTCGTCGCATGCCGTGCAGCGGTATCTGCGGCGGACGGTCCAAGACTACGGGCGCCCGTGGTCAAGGGCGATCGCATGGAGCCGGTGACGGCCTGACACGCCTATCAAGTGGTCATCGGATCCGGTGCGCTCGGTTGCCCGTGCTAGGGCTCCGACCGGTGGCAAGCTGTGCAACAAATCGGTCGTCCCGATGCCGATGCCGAAGCCGATGACGGCACCGATAGTGATACCGGTGCCAACGCCAACGCCAATGCCGGTACCGATATCGGTGGAAGTGCCAGATGTCCGCGGCGAAAGTCGGGTTTTTGGGGCCTAGGCCTCTGTCGCGGTGAAGGTGAGGGACAGGCCGTTGATGCAATGCACAAGCTTGCCGTCCACGATCAGGATGTGCCCGAGGTGGCTCGCGCACCGCCTGCAATGGACCTCCATCATGGCGCCGGGTCCGTTCGGATCCATCCCGTAGGAGGCTTGCGGCCCGTCGATGCTCGTGAGCACGGCGGCCGGTTCGGCGTGGGCAAAGAACACCCAGCCCTTGTCGATCGGCACCTGCCAGTTCGAGGAATACACGTGCAATCCGCATCCGCGGCAGCCGTAGTTGCCAGCGCGACGCTCTTGCCAGAGGTCGCTCGACTTGGGGAGTTCTGTCCAGCCGTCCCGGAGCACCTCATACTCCTGCTGGCTGAGCAGCTCGCGCCACTCGCCCTCGGCGCGCACGATCTCATAGGTGAAGGTATCGGTCTCGAGCGGCGGCTCGGTCATGGCGTGCGCGCGCGCGGCAGCACCGACGGCGAGCGGTGCCGCTGCGGCGGTTGCGAGGAAGCTGCGGCGGGTGGGTCCGCTTTGGGGCGGTGTCCGGGGCAAGGTGTCGTGCTTGGGATCTGGGCTCATGGGAATGTCCTCCTGCCCGAGACCGTAAGTCCGCCACGAGCTTCGCACAAAGCAACTGCCCGCGACCCAGAGTGCCGCCGGTCTCACCGCCGCGAGAGGCATGTTACGGTTTGACGAACTGGAAGGCGCGGCGTTTGCCGGGGTTCGCCGCCAGAGCGGCGCGCATGTCCTGCAGCCGCGGAGCAAGGCCCCACGCGGCGTACCGGTTTTCCGCGGAGGCCAGGGCTGCGTCGAGTGCGGCATCGTCGAGCGGATCGATCCGGGCCGCATGGAGCGCATCGGCGTCCGGCACTTCCTCGCACACAAAGACCATGGTGTCCCTCGGCGCGTGGGCGAGGGGGCGGAAATGGGAGCTGAGGGTCTCCATCTGCGCCGGGACCCAGGGCTGCGACCAGTGCAGAAAATCCTGCTGTACGACGAGGCTCCGCCCGGCAAGGAGGTGGGGGAAGAACGCCGCTGCCATCGCGTCCCCCGTCTGGGCGGCCTTGGACGCATCCATGACAAGGAGCTCAATCGCTCCGCCCCCCCAGCCGAGCCTGTCGATCTCGCCTTTGCGAAAGACCACGTGGGGCGCCCACGGCGACAGGAGCTGTTCGGCAAGGGGCAGAATGTCCGTCCCTTCGAACGGCTCGATCCCCTGAGCATAGAGGATCGCGTCCTTTACGTCGTCCTGCGCGGTAAAGCGGTCGTAGGCGTGTATGCCGGTCGACAATCCGGCCACGCGGTGTCCTTCGGCCAGCCGCGCGGTCGAACCGCCAGCGAAGCATCCCAGGTCGACGATCTCGCCACTGCCCTCGGCCCAGAAGCCCGTGAGCCAGAAATACAGCTTCTGCTCTTCGTCCGAGAGCATCGTGGGCACGGACCGGGCCTCGCCCAAGGCGCGTTCGAGGAGCCGCGTCCACGGGCGGGACTGGAGCGCGTCCGTTCTGTCGGGAGGGGCAGGAGCTGGCATGTCGTCGCGCATAGCCCACGCTGCGACGCGAAACCAGCGCCGGGCACGGACAATCGGCTTGATTTCGTCGGGGGCCTGCCGTACGCCATCGCTCGGCCTAGGGGTATAGCTCAGTTGGTAGAGCATCGGTCTCCAAAACCGAGGGTCGTGGGTTCGAGTCCCTCTGCCCCTGCCAATCCAACGAAGTGTTTCATTCGCGCCGACCACGCGAGGCGCCCGCGGCGATCGTCCGCATTCTCGCGCCTGACTGACACATACGCTTTGAGCCGGGGCTTTGGCGTGCATCACCGGCCGCAAATGTCGTGCGCACTTGGCCGGCGTGCGGGCAGGCGCTTGAATTCGGCGCACACTGGCCGTATTTGCGCCTCACGCGGTAGGAAGAGAGATCCATGGCCAATCCCATTCAGTTCATCCAGCAGGTTCGCGCCGAAGTTTCGAAGGTCGTCTGGCCGACCCGGCGGGAAGTTGCGCTGACCACGGTGATGGTCTTCCTGATGGCGACGCTGGCGGCGATCTTCTTCTTCTTCGTCGACTGGCTCATCCGCAACGGTCTGACGCAGATCCTCCTGTTCTTCGGAAGCTGACCCGCTCGCGCGGCGGTCGCGGCAGAACACGGGGCCGTGACGCACGGTGTCGTGACTGGAACCCTGCTGCACAACCGGGTCAGGAGGGGGTGTCTCCGCCCCTGAAAGGATTTTGACCCATGCTGAAGACCCTCCGTTACACGGCTGCCGCCGTTGCCTTCTCCGCGATCGCCGCCACATCGGCTTTCGCCGGAGAAGCCTATACCGCGTCCAACGGTTTTGCCGTCTCGGGTTACGATGTCGTCGCCTATTTCGACCTTGATCAGGTGCCGGTCGGCACAACGCAGCCAGCCGCTGTGCCGGGGCAATCCTCGATCACGGCCGAATACGATGGCGCGACCTACGCCTTCTCGACCGTGGCAAACCGGGATCGCTTTGTGGCCGATCCTGCCGCGTTCGCCCCGCAATACGATGGTCACTGCGCCTACGGCGTGGCGAAGGGTGGCAAGGTGCCTGGCAACCCGAACCTCTGGCGCATCCTCGATGACAAGCTTTACCTGAACATCACCGACGTGGTCGTCGGCTTCTGGGAAGAAGACATCCCCGGCAATCTGCAAGCCAGCGAGGCCAACTGGGTTGGCATCGAGGGCGATCCGGCCTCGACCATGTCGATCCCGAAGTTCGAGCCGAGCGCGCCTCTGAACTGATCCCGATCTCCGGCTGGCACTTCCCCCCCGGGGCCTCTGCTCCGCCAGCCGGAGTTACCCTCAAAGCAGGGCGCTTGCGCTCGAGCGGGCGCAGCGCCTACCCTCCAATGACGCAAGGTAAGAGGGGGGGGGCATGCCAAACGATCCCTATGCTGATCTCGGAAACGCGGATGCGGCCATGCAAGCCTCGCTGCGGGACGCAATGATCGCGCGGGCGGAGGACGCCTCCCAGATCCAGATGCGCCATGCCTATCTCTCGACGCTTACGCTCCCGGCAGGGGCGAAGGCGATCGAGATCGGGTGCGGCCCGGGTGACGTCACGCGTGACCTCATCGATATCGCCGGAGCTTCCGAAGCGCTCGGGATCGAGCCGTCACCTGTCATGGTCGATGCTGCCACGGAGCGGCATGCGGGGGTCGATGGGCTGTCCTTTCGGGTGGGCGATGCAAAGGCCACGGGCCTGGAGGATGCATCGCTCGATCTGGTGGCGATGCATACCCTGCTGATCCATTGCCCCGGCCCGGAAGAAGCGCTCGCCGAAGCGTTCCGCATATTGCGCCCCGGTGGAGTTCTCACCGTGTTCGACGAGGATCCGCCCTCCGTCACCGCCGCCCTCGCGGAGAACGATCCGTTCCGGCCACTCATCGACAACCTGCTGAAGGTTTACGTTCACGATCTATATGTGGTCCGGCGCACGCCCGCGCTTCTCTCGGCCGCCGGTTTCGAGATCCTGGACAGACAGGGGCACCTCTATCTGCCCGACCCGTCCTCGCCCTATTTCATGACGATCATCGAGCGCGGGGCACAGACCCTCGTAGAGGACGGGATCATCGGGCAAGACCTCGCCACTGCCTTCCGGACCGAGGCCGAACGGCGCATGGCCGCGAATGCGTTCTTCGGATCCATCGCCTTCGTCGCCGTCGTCGCGGGCAAACCCTTCGCCTGAGCTGAGCTGAGCTGCGATGCGGTTTGCGGCTTGAAACGCACTGCGAGGCGGTTTAGGTGCACTTATTCCGAGACAACGTGGCGTGCTTTGACGTGAGTCGCACGCCGCTTTTTTGTTTTGGGGCCCTGGAAACACAAGTGACGGATCAACTCGAGATGGCGAAGCGGTGGTATTCGGTCAGCGTATTGTCGAACTTCGAAAAGAAGATCGCCGAGCAGATCCGGCATGACGTGGCCCAGAAGGGTTTGGACGACGAGATCGACGAAGTGCTCGTGCCAACCGAAGAGGTCATCGAGGTGCGTCGCGGCAAGAAGGTGACGGCCGAACGCCGCTTCATGCCCGGATATGTGCTGGTGCACATGGAGATGACCGATGAGGGCTACCACCTGATCAACTCCATCAACCGCGTGACCGGCTTCCTTGGGCCGCAGGGCAAGCCGATGCCGATGCGCGACGAGGAAGTGAACCAGATCCTCAACCGCGTCGAGGAAGGTGCCGAAGCGCCGCGCTCGCTCATCACCTTCGAGATCGGAGAGAACGTCAACGTCACCGACGGCCCGTTCGAAGGGTTCTCTGGCGATGTCGAGGAAGTCGACGACGACAACCAGCGCCTCAAGGTCACCGTGTCGATCTTTGGCCGGGCTACGCCGGTTGAGCTCGAGTTCGCTCAGGTCACAAAGTCGTCCTGACGCAGTCCGCCGATCGCATCAAGCGACACGGGGCAAGGACTTCTACTCAGGCGCGATGGAATGGCCCGGTAGCGACCTAGTCGGTGCCGCGCTTGCAATTCTGCTCTACCTTGTCGAGCAGGCGTTCGAGCAGATCCACCTCTTCCCGGCTCATCCCGGCGGTGATGCGTGCGTTCACGACGTCATGGAAGCTCGACAGGTGGCGCAGACTTTCGCCTTTTTTCGTCAGCCCGATCTGCGCACTGCGGCGATCCCTGGAGCTCGCTGACCGTTCCACGAGGCCTTTTTCTATCATCCGGTCCAGTATGCGCGACGTCGCCGGTGGCAGCGTGCCGCTGTACTTCGCAATCTGGCTGACCGTCAGCGGAGACGTTTGCCAGAGTGCCGCAAGGACCACCCATTGCGGCAACGACAGGTCGTGTTCTTCGAGCAGGCGGTTGCACATGGCGATGGTCGCAGATGCCGCAAAGCTGACCTGCCGTCCAAACGACTTGGGGCGCTCCAGAGACGAATCATCTTCCATAGAAACATTTTCCATGTAAACTAAATTGATGTACCGGGGCGGCTTCCGGCCCGGCTTGAAGAACTAGCGGAGATTGCCATGGCGAAGAAGATCCTGATGGTGGGATGGCACCCGAGTGTCGTCGAGTACAGCAAATGGCCCGGCCTGACGCCCGAAAAGCTCGAAGCAGGTCTGAATGCCGACAAGAAGAAGCTCTCTGAGCTGGGGTTCGAAACGCACCTTGCCTTCATCCACAGCGGTGACACAGCCACCGATGAGGCCGCTGCGATGCTGGCAGACACCGCTTATGACGTCGTGATGATCGGCGCGGGGGTTCGGCGCGACGACGATCACTTCCTCGTCTTCGAGAAGCTCGTGAACGTGGTCCACGAAAAGGCCCCCGGCGCACGTATCGCGTTCAACACCGGGCCGACCGATTCCGACGCTGCCGTCCTGCGCTGGACCTGACGCGGTCGCGCAGGCTTGCAAAGCCGAAGGCATCGGTGTAACGCGCGAGCCTGCTGCCCAATCGGGGCGGCATCCCTTGTGGGAGGCGCGGCGGTCGCGACCGTCAGACCGGACCACATCAACCATAGCTCGCCGGACGCGTCCGTGGGGCGTTGAGAAAGGAGTTGGCCCATGGCCAAGAAACTCGCAGGTACGATGAAGCTGCAAGTGCCCGCCGGGCAGGCGAATCCGTCGCCCCCCGTCGGCCCCGCACTCGGTCAGCGCGGGATCAACATCATGGAATTCTGCAAGGCGTTCAACGCCAAGACGCAGGAACTGGAGCCCGGTGCGCCGTGCCCGACCGTGATTACCTACTACCAGGACAAATCCTTCACGATGGACATCAAGACGCCGCCGGCGTCCTACTTCCTCAAGAAGGCGGCCAAGCTGAAGGGCGGCGCCAACAACCCCGGTAAGGAAACCGTCGGCACGGTGACGGCCGCGCAGGTGCGCGAGATCGCCGAAGCCAAGATGAAAGACCTCAGTGCCGTAGATGTCGATCAGGCAATGAAGATCATCCTGGGGTCCGCCCGGTCGATGGGTATCGAGGTGAAGGGGTAAGTCATGGGAAAGCTTGGAAAGCGCACACGCGCAGCACGCGAAGCCTTTGAGGGCAAGGATGAGCTCAGCGTCGAGGACGCCGTGGCTCTCGTGAAGGCCAATGCCACCGCGAAGTTCGACGAGACCGTCGAGATCGCCGTGAACCTCGGCGTCGACCCGCGTCACGCAGACCAGATGGTCCGCGGTACGGTTTCGCTGCCCGCCGGGACAGGCAAAGAGGTCCGCGTGGCTGTCTTCGCGCGCGGCGACAAGGCCGAAGAGGCAAAGGCTGCCGGGGCCGACATCGTCGGCGCCGAAGACCTCATGGAGACGATCCAATCGGGCAAGATCGATTTCGATCGCTGCATTGCCACGCCTGACATGATGCCGATCGTCGGTCGCCTCGGTAAGGTCCTTGGCCCGCGGAACCTGATGCCGAACCCGAAGGTTGGCACGGTGACGCCCGATGTGAAGACGGCTGTCGAGAACGCCAAGGGCGGCGAAGTGCAGTTCAAGGTCGAGAAGGCCGGAGTGGTGCATGCCGGGATCGGCAAGGCCTCGTTCGACGAAGCAAAGCTCATCGAAAACGTGCGTGCCTTCGTTGATGCCGTTGCCCGCGCCAAACCCGCAGGCGCGAAAGGGACCTACATGAAGAAGGTCGCCCTGAGCTCCACCATGGGCCCCGGCGTTACGATCGACGTGGCAAAGGCGACGGAAGTCAACTGAGCGCGAAACCGCGCCAGAGGATTGAAACAGGCCGGCTTGTCCGGCCTGTTTTCGTTTGAGCGCCCTGCCTCGACGCGTGCCGCCCCAATTCCTTCGTCGGCGCGGGCTGATCCATAGGGGTTTCATTGACACCGACCACCGTGGCCTCCAACCGTGAGCCGCGAAGATCATCTCCCGGCGAAGGAGCGGCCAATGGCACAATCAGATCTGCCCGATACCATGCGCGCCATGGTCACGATGGGCCACGGAGGGATGGATCAGCTTGTCTTTCATGGTGCCTGGCCGCGACCGGATCCTGCTGCGGGTGAGGTGCTTGTCCGGGTCAAGGCCTGTGGTCTGAACAACACCGATATCAATACCCGCGAGGGATGGTACTCGAAGGCCGTCACGGGCCCCACGGGCGCCGAAGCCGGGGCGCCCGCAGCCGAGGATCCGTCCTGGGGCGGCGCGCCAATCGGCTTCCCTCGGATACAGGGGGCGGATGTCTGCGGTGTGGTTGTTGCCGTGGGCGACGGCGTCGATCCCGGTCGCATCGGTCAGCGCGTCATCACTGACAATTGGCTTCGCGATCCCGATGACCTGCTCGACAAGAACAAGACAGGGTACTTCGGCTCGGAGCGAAACGGCGGCTATGCCGAGTACACGACGATGCCGTCACGCAACGCTCTGGTGGTGGAGAGCCCGCTCACGGACGCCGAACTCGCCACATTCTCGTGCTCCTATTCAACGGCGGAGGGCATGTTGACCCGCGCCGCCGTGTCCGCGGCTGACACTGTCCTCGTGCCGGGTGCGTCGGGTGGCGTCGGTGGAGCACTCGTCCAACTCGCAAAGCTCCGTGGGGCGCGGGTCATCGCGCTGGCGTCCGAGGGCAAGCACGCCGATGTCGTGGCCTTGGGCGCTGACCGCGTGCTGCCTCGCGCACCGGGCGATCTGCGCGCGGCGCTTGGCGCAGACAGGATCACCGTGGTGGCCGACGTCGTAGGTGGGCCGCATTGGCCAGCATTGATCGACGTTCTGGTGCGTGGTGGGCGCTACACCTGCTCAGGGGCCATCGCCGGGCCCATCGTATCGCTGGATCTGCGCACGTTCTACTTGCGGGATCTGACATTTACCGGATCAACCGTCATCGATCCGGAGGTGATGCCCACCCTCGTGCGGCACATCGAGGCCGGGCGCATTCGGCCCGTTCTCGCCGCGACGTACGCTCTCGAGGATCTGCACGAGGCCCAGCAGGCGTTCGTGTCCAAGGCCCATACGGGCAACATCGTCGTCACACCCTAGGCGCGCGCACCGGCCGGGCGACCGGCGCAGCCCGAGAGTGCGCCGCCTCTCGCCGACCTGCGCCGCTCCAGCGCGGATCAGCGGCCCGCGGCGGGGCTGGTGCTGCGTGTGGCTATGGGAAAGGATCAGCGGCCCACGGCGGGGCTGGTGCGGCGCGTGGCTAAGGGCATAGCCCCGGTCGTCAGAAAGTGGAGAGCAGTTCCGTTTCGGCGGGCTTTGTCCGCGCGACGACTTTTCCGTTGGAAATGACGCAGAGCCGCGCGGGCTTCAGGCGGATCGCTTCGATCGGATCGGGGGCGTCCAGCACGACAAGGCTGGCGCGTTTGCCGGCAGACAAGCCGAAATCCATTCCAAGGATCGCGGCAGGCGTCGTTGTGACCATGTCGAAGGCCGCGCGCATCCCGTCAGCATCCGTCATGAGAGCGACGTGCAATCCCATGCTCGCCGCCTCGAGCATGTCTCCCGCGCCCAGTGGATACCACGGGTCGCGTACGCAATCCTGCCCGAAGGCCACGGGAATGCCCGCCGCGCGCAGCTCTGGCACGCGGGTCAGGCCACGGCGCTTGGGATAGCTGTCCATCCGGCCCTGAAGCGTGATGTTGATGAGCGGATTGGGGATCGCGGCGACCTTTGCCTCCGCGATCAGCGGGATCAGCTTGGCCACATAGTAGTTGTCCATCGAGTGCATGGACGTCAGGTGAGAGCCCGCTACGCGCCCCTCCAACCCGTGCGCGCGGGTTTCGGCGGCCAACGTTTCGATATGGCGGCTCAGCGGATCGTCGCTCTCGTCGCAATGCAGGTCAACGCGCAGCCCCCGCTCCGCCGCGATCCGGCAGGCGGCAGCGACAGAGGCCGTACCTTCCGCCATCGTGCGCTCGAAATGCGGAATGCCGCCAACAACGTCGACGCCTGCGTCCAGCGCGCGCAGCACTTGGCGCTCGCCCCCCTCGGCGCGGTACCAGCCGTCCTGTGGGAAGGCGACGAGCTGCAGGTCGAGCACGTCTCGAACCGCCTCGCGCACTTCCAGGAGCGCCTCGACGGTGTTGAAGCTCGGGTCGGTTACATCGACATGACTGCGGATCGCGAGGATGCCCTTGCTGACGGCGAGGCGGCAATACTCCAGCGCACGGGCGACGATGTCCGCCTTTGTCTGGATCTGTTTCAGTTCGCCCCAGAGCGCGATCCCCTCAAGCAGCGTGCCGGACCGGTTCACCCGGGGTGTTCCGTAGCTCAGCGTCGCGTCCATATGGAAGTGCGGGTCGACGAAGGGCGCCGTAGCAAGCTTACCGTGCGCGTCGATCACCTCGCCCGCCTCGGCTTCGATCCCCGACTCGACAACGGCGATCCTGTCGCCCGAGATGGCGATGTCGGCCTGAGTGCCGTTGGCCAGCACTCCGTCTTTCACGAGCAGATCGAACATGACGCCTCCCTACGTTTCAACGATATGCGCGGCGTCGGGCGCCCAGGAGAGCCAGAAGGGCTTGCCGGGCGCAGGCGCGAGCATGGTCAGATCCGCCTCGCTCACCTGCGCCTTGACCTCCGTGCCGTCCGCGCGCTCGAAATAGCAGATGATGCCTGTACCGGCGAACTCCTCCGACAGGAACTCCGCCCGGATCGCAGCACCCCCCGGATCGGCCGCCTCTACCGTCATCCGGTCTGCGGCAACGACGATGGCGGAGGCATCCCCGGTGCCGAGGGGCAGGGGCATCGCCACGCCATCGACCTCCATCTCGCCCTTGCTGACCGGACCGGTGAAGATGTTGTTGCGGCCCACGAACTCCGCCACGAAGCGGGTGGCAGGCGCGCGGTACACCTCCTGCGGTTTGCCGATCTGCTCGATCTCACCGTGGCCCATGATCACAACGCGGTCGGCCATCGCGAAGGCCTCCGACTGCGAGTGCGTGACGTAGACGAAGGTGATCCCCAGCTCCTTTTGCAGCTTCGCCAGCACCCCCTGCATCCGGATCACGAGATGCGCGTCGAGCGCAGAGAGCGGCTCGTCGAGCAGCAGCATCTCCGGCTCTGTCACGAGTGCGCGGGCGAGGGCCACGCGCTGCCGCTGGCCGCCCGAGAGCTGGTCGACGGGCCGCTCCTCGAAGCCTTTCAACCCCATCCTGTCGAGCCATTCCATCGCGCGGCTCCTGCGCTCCGCATCGCCGACGCCGCGCATCTTCAGCCCGAACTCGACGTTCTCGCGCACGTTGAGAAACGGGAAGAGGGCCAGCGACTGCCACACCATCGGCGTGTCGCGCTCGTGGGCGGGCACGTCGTTCATCCGCGTGCCGCCGATCCAGATCGCGCCGTCTGTCGGCTCCTCGAGCCCCGCGAGCATGCGCAGCGTCGTTGTCTTGCCGCAGCCGGACGGCCCCATGATGGCGACGAACTCGCCGCGCCCGATCTCAAGGTCGATCCCTTTCACGGCCTCGAACGTCGCGTAGCTCTTCTTGACGCCCTCGATCCGGACGAGCGGGTTTTCAATCTTCATTTTCCGCTCCGCCTCACGATGAGCAACTGCGCCACGATGACCAGCGTGATCGATGTCAGGAACACGACCGTGCCAATGGCGTTGATCTGCGGGTCGACATTGCCCTGCAGGATTTCAAGGATCATCACGGGCACCGTCTTGTTCAGCCCCGAGACGAACCACGCCACGAGGAACTCGTCGAAACTCACGGCCGCCGTCAGGCAGAAGGCCGAGATCAGTGCCGGCGCGCAGAAGGGCAGGACAACTGCCCGCATCGCGCGCCACGGGCTCGCGCCAAGGTTCCACGCCGCGGCCTCCAGCGCCTCGTCCATCTGCGAAAGGCGCAGCCGGATGATCGCCATGGCAAAGGGAGCCCCCATCACCGTGTGCGCGATGACGATGCCGCCGATCGTGCCGGATATGCCAAGCCGCGCGAACCACGCCAGCATCGCCAGCCCCATGATCACCAGCGGGATGGTCGGCGGCAGCAGGGCCAGCGCGAGGTAGGCGGGCTTGAACCGGAAACCGTAGCGAAAGTCCGTGTAGGCCGTCGCAAACCCCAGCGCGGTAGAGAGGGTCGCGGCACAAAGCGCGACGATGACGGAGTTCTGGAACGCTTCCCACACCTCCTCGCGCGCGAAGGCGGTGCGGTACCAATCGAGGGTGAACTCTCCGAGCGGGAAGGTCGGGAAGCGATCCGAGTTGAAGGAGAAGACCATGCTCGTCAGGATCGGCGCGAAGACGAAAAGAAAAAGCGCGACCAGGTAGATGCGCAGGAGGATATCGCTTCGCTGCCTCATGTGCGCTTCCGGTATGCCGCGCCGACGGCGGCGAAGGCGACGACGAAAAGCGTCAGGATCATCATGATCGCAACCACCGCCGCGCGGGGCCATTGCTGGCCGGATTTCGTCGTATCGACGATCAGGATCGAAAGCGTCGGCGGGTTCGATCCGCCGAGGTAGAAGGGCGCGACGAAATCCCCGAAGGACAGGATGAACGCGAAGAGAGCGCCGACGATCAGCCCGACCTTACCCGCGGGTAAGATCACGCGGATGAGCGTCTGCCATGGCGAGGCGCCGAGGTTCCACGACGCTTCGATGAGGTTCCGGTCGATCGCGGACATCGAGAAGGTCTGCAGGATCACAACGAGCGGTAGAACGAGTGTCATGTAGCCGACCATCGCGCCGAAGCCTGTGTTGAGCATCGTGATGGGCTCCAGCCCGCCCAGCCCGAAGAACGCGTTGATCGGCCCGCTCTCCGCCAACAACACCTGCCAGGCGTAGATGCGCACGAGATAAGAGGTGAAGAACGGCACGATCAGGAAAAAGATCGCCCAGCGGCGCACCGTATCCGAGCAGCGGAACGCCAGCGCGTAGGCGGCGGGGAAGGCGATCAGCGTAGCGCAGATCGCGGCGAGCGTCGCGCGCCAGAGCGTGACCCAATAGGCGTTCCAGAAAAAGTCCCGCCCCAGCATCCGCTCCCAGTTGTTCAGCACGAAGTCGGGCTCCATGCGGTAGTTCCGCACGAGCCAGAACGACATCGCGACCATCAACAGCAGCGGACCGACGAAGAACGCGCCCTGCCATAACAGCAGCGGGACGCGCCAGACGTAGGGATAAAGATCTCGGCGTTTGGTCATCTTGGCCTGAGCTAGGCCGACGGCACCGGGACAGCGCCGCCGGGGAGGGAAATCAGGCCGTCTTGTAGTCGGACCAGAAGTCGTTCCAGTCCTCGAGGCTCTGTTGGACGGGGATGTTGCGCAGGTGGATGCGGTTCTCCTCCAGCAGCTTGATCGGGCTCTGGGCGTGGCCTTCGATCAAGCCGGAGCGCTCGGCCTCGGCCGGGTTCGCTTCCTGAATCGCCTTCCAACCGGATTTCGTCGGTGAGAGGCCTGGATAAGCTGCCATCTGGATCGAGCGCACCTGCCCGCGCGGGCTCAGCATGTACTGGACGAACTTGTTGATGATCTCGTGCTTGTCCGTGCCCTTGCCGATGGAATAGCTCTCCGTCCACTGGACGCCGCCCTCTTCGGGGATAACTGAGGCGACCGGCGCACCGTCCTTCTGAAGCACGCCCGTGATCCAGTCGCCGATGCCGCACATCGCCAGCATCTCGGCGTTCTTGAGCGACGCGAAGGTGCCGCCGTAGTCGAAGTAGCCGCCGACCTGGGGCTTGAGCGTGAGCGTCTTCTCCTGCACCGCGTCCCACGCATCCTCACCGATATCGTAGGGCGAGGGGCTGTTGTTGCCCATCAGGAGTGACATCTGCCCGAGGCTGGGCAGGTGCCAGTCGAAATGGCCGACCTTGCCGGTGACCTTTTCGTTCCAGAAGGCATTGTAGCTCATGGCTTCTTCAGCAGTCAGCGCGTCGGTGTTGTAGGAGACGCCCAGAAGCCCGAACCGGACCATGACGGACCAAAGCGTGTCGTCCGTCCAGTGACCGGGGAACTTCTGGTAGGCGGAGTAGAAATCGTCGAACGGGAAGAGGCTCGCGTCCATCTCTTCGATGTAGCCCGCGGCGTTGAGCTGCTGCACGAATTCACCGTCCGACAGGATGATGTCGTAGGTGCCCGGTGGTGACTGTGCGATCAGGCCCAGCATGTTGTCGCCGCCGGCGTAGTATTTCGGGACGAACTTGACGTTATTCTCCGCCTCGAACTCGCCGACCATGTCGGGCTCGGCGTGGCCATACCACGCCAGCATGTTGATCTCGATCGGGTCCTGTGCCCAGGCGCGGTTAATCATCGGCGCCGTGAGCGCGATGCCGGCGGCGCCGGTCATCAGGGTGCGCCGGGTGAGGCGGGGGGCAGTGCGGGTCATGAAACCTCCAAGTCTGTTGTATGGCGCCGTGCCGGTGCAGCCGGAACGCTTTGTTTTGCGGCAATTGATGCGCAAAGTATCAGTGGAAGCAAACGGTAGGGGAAATCAGCAATGCCGATGAGTGCATTTCTGAAACTTATGGATTGGGCGAAGGCTTTGAGCTTCTGATATGTTGAAGCAGATGCTGCGCCAGTGCCTGCCCGGCGGCTGGAAGGGCGGCATGCTTGTAAAAGAGCCCGATGCGAAGGGCCGGTAGAGGGGGGAAGCCTTCGTCCGCCCGGCCCATGCGGAGGCCGGGGAGCAGGGTCGCGGGTGTCAGGCCTGTCGCGCCAAGGCCTGCCTGCAACCCGGCCTGCAACCCGGCGACGTCACGGGATACGAGAACGGTGCGCCAGCCGCGCCCGCTCTGCCGCAGGGCGTTGCGCATCCGTGTCGCGTATTCGCAGGGGTCGGGGTGGCGCAGGATCGGGAGAGGTGCCTTTGGATCCACATCAAAGGTGCTCTTCACCGCCCAAAACGGTGACACCGTGGCGCTCTCGACAATGTAGGGCGCGTCTTCCTCAGGTGCGATCGCGATGGCGATGTCGAGATGATCGGCGGCGAGACTGTCCCGCAAATCCTTGGAGAGCTTGCTCTCGATCTCGATCCGAACTTCGGGATGTGCGCTGGCGAAGTGAGAAATCGCTTCCAGCAGGAACGCGTGGGAGAAGTCTGTCGGCACGCCGACACGGATCCAGCCCGACAGCGCCGCGTCGCCAAAGTGCGCGACAATGTCATCGTTGAGGCGCAGCATCTGCCGGGCATAGGGCCCAAGGGCGAGGCCGGCATCGGTCACCGCGATCTGGCGCCCCGTCGTGCGGATCAGTTTGGCCTGTAGCAGATCTTCGAGGCGGCGGATCTGCAGGCTGATGGCGGGCTGTGTGCGGCCGAGCGCATGGGCGGCCCGCGTGAAGCCGCCAAGGTCCACCACGGTGACGAAGCAGCGCAGAAGATCCGTCGGTATGTTGGTGGGCATGATGTATTTCCTTTTCTGATCCAAAGATCACTAGAATAAATTTTGGAGATCAAGAGGGTGATCGTATCGATTGCTTTGAAATGAGGAGAGTTCCGGAGGAGTGCATGGATTTTGAGCGGATTTGGTCGGCGCCCCGGCCGCTCGTACTGCCGGTGATTCATGTCCTGTCCGCGGAGCAGGCGGTGGCAAATCTCTCCCATGTGGCGGCGGCGGGCTGTCCCGGGGCTTTTCTGATCAACCACGATTTCGGGATCGAGCCGTTTCTTCCGATCCTGCGCGAGGTGCGCGCGGCTTGCCCGGATCTTTGGCTCGGTGTGAACTTTCTTGCGCAGCCCGGCGGCATCGCCTTTCCGATCCTCGCGGATCTGCATCGCGACGGGGCATCGTTTCAGGCCTATTGGGCGGACGACGCGCGCATCGATGAGCGGTCACCCGGGGCACCCGGCGTCGCGGCGCAACCCGAGGCGGAGGAGATTGCGCGCATCCGTGCGGCCAGCGGGTGGCGGGGGCTCTACTTCGGCGGCGTTGCCTTCAAGAAACAGCGTCGCGTCGCGGCTGACCAATATGCGCGCGCGGCGTCGCTGGCGATGCCCCACATGGATGTCGTCACGACGTCCGGCCCGGCCACCGGGCAAGAGGCCGACCCAAGCAAGACCCGCACCTTCCGCTCCGCAGTCGGCTCGGCGCCCTTGGCGCTCGCCTCGGGGATCACGCCCGAGAACGCGGTGCACTACGCCGATCATGTGGACTGCTTTCTGGTCGCCACGGGGATCAACCTGCCGGGCGACTTCTACACCATAGATCCGCGCCGCCTCGGCGATCTGATGCGGGCTGTCGCAAAGAGGGGAGACCAATCATGACAAGCGAAACAGGGCCGCGCGACGACAGGTGGTACCTGTCGCTGATGTCGCCCAACACCAAGGGGCCGCAATTTGCGTGGCTCGATCCGACCTCGATCTACATCAATCGCGCAGCTTTTGACGACCTGCTTGACGACCTTTGCGCCGATCTCGACGCAGCGACTATCGATGTCGTTGCTGGCCTCGATGCGATGGGGTTCGTGCTTGGCGCGGCCATCGGTGCGCGGCTGCACCGGGGATTTCTGCCGATACGCAAGGCAGGAAAGCTCTGCGTCGACACGGATGCGGTGACGTTCTCGAACTACTCCGGCCGGACAGAGAACATGGAGATGCGGTCGCCTGCCTTTTCCCCAGGAACGCGCGTGCTGCTCGTCGATCAGTGGGTCGAAACCGGCGGGACGATGGATGGCGCCGTTCGGCTTGTCGAGCGTCAGCAGGGGCATGTGGCGGGAGTCGTGGCCATTGCCATGGAGCAGACGAAGGGGACGGTGGCGCTGCGCGAGCGTTTCAAGGTTGTCACCGCGGTGCAACCCGGGAGCCGATGGCAAACCGAGTGCGATGCGCAGCGACTTTCCAGTTTCCAGAGCTATGCCCCGGCGCGCACCTTTCCGTCAGCCGGGCGTACGGAGCCGCCGTCTGGTTAGAGCATGCGGGCGCGCGCATTCCGGCGTTGCATCCTGACCCGCCGTCCCGCATGCCGTCTGGCAGAGGGAGCGCGGCTGCGTGCCTTTGGACTGAGGGGAGGACACGCCCATGGGACGGCGAGAGGAGGTGCGGCTGGTTGGGGGGCAGGTGCTCACCGACGACGGTTTGGAAGCGTGTGAGCTCGTTCTGCAAGACGGTCTTGTCAGCGCAGAGGATGCGTCCGACGCGCGGGAGATCCGGCTGCCTGGTCTCTTGGTCATGCCCGGATTGGTCGATCTGCACGGGGATGGGTTCGAGCGGCAGCTTGCGCCGCGCCGCGGCATGGTCACCGATCTCGTGCGTGGCCTCTTCGCCGTCGAGACCGACCTCGCTGCCGCCGGGATCACGACCGCGTGGCTCGCGCAGTTCTGGTCCTGGGAGGGCGGTATGCGCGGCCCCGGTTTTGCCCGGGATCTCGCGCGCGCTCTGGATGAGGCGCGGCCGCATCTCGGGCTCGACATGCGCCTGCAATTGCGGCTGGAGCGGAGCATGGTGGAGGACGCCGCCGCCGTCGAAGCGCTCCTCGATGCCCATGTCGTCGACTACCTCGTCTTCAACGACCATCTTCCATATGACCGGCTCGATGCCGGGCGGACGCCGCCGCGCCTTGAAGGCGGTGCAGGAAAGGCGGGCCGCTCGCCGGAGGCGCATCTGGCCGAAATGAAGCGTCTTGCTGCGAACCGAGCGCGTGTCCCCGGCTTCGTGGCGTCCTTGGCGGAAGCGTGCGCGCAAAGAGGGGTCCGGATCGGATCGCACGACGATACCGGCGCGGATGATCGTGTGCGGTGGGGCGAAATGGGAGCGGACATCGCGGAATTTCCAGTCGCGCGTACGGCGGCAGAAGCCGCGCGCGGGCGCGGGGAGCCCATCATTCTCGGTGCGCCAAACGTGGTGCGCGGCGGAAGCCACAAGCGGGGCGGTATGGCGGCGGAATCGTTGGTGGCTGATGGGCTGTGCGACGCGCTGGCCTCGGACTATCACTATCCGGCCCTCGCGCAGGCGGCCTTTGGCCTTGCTGAGCGTGGGGTGCTATCGCTGCCTGAGGCATGGCGGCTCGTGTCGCAGCGACCGGCTGCCATCATGGGGATGACCGATCGCGGCTGGATCGCTCCGGGCCAGAGGGCGGATCTTGTGCTGATCGAGCCGCAGTCAAAGCGGATCGTCGGCGCCTGTGTTGCCGGGCGCCCCGTTTTCGCGAGCGCCCTGTTCGCCGAGGCGCTGGTCGCCTAACGGTCGGGCGGTGCGGCAAGCGTGTCGCGCCAGCGGATCTCGGCGGGAAGCTCTTCGCTCTCGGTTGCCGCCGATCCGTTGCACAGGCTCACCAGAAAGCGCGCGGCGCGGCGCCCCATCTCGCGGTGCGGGACATGGACGGTGGTGAGAGGCGGCGTCACGATCTCGGCAAGCTCGATGTCGTCGAAGCCGGTAATCGAAACATCCCCGGGCACCGATAGGCCCGCCGCGCCCGCCGCGCGCAACGCCCCTGCCGCAAGCACATCGTTGCCACATAACACGGCGGTGGGCGGCTCGGGTCGCGCCATCAACTCCGAAAATGCCTCGGCCCCCGTCGCGATGCCGTAGGCCACCTCGAGAACGGGCAGGCTCTCGCGGGCGTATCCGCGCGCCTCGAGCGCATCGCAAACACCCTCGTAGCGCGCTCTGGCACGATCATTGTTGGCGCGCGCGGCGCTGATCAGGCCTAGGCGCGCGTGCCCGAGATCGAGCACGGCCTCGGTGAGGCGGCGCATCGCCTTGCGGTTGTCAAAGCCGATGGAAAGATGCGGCCTCGCCGGATCGTAGGCCCAACAGACGACGTAGGGGATCTTGCGCCGGTCTAGCAGGTCGTAGGTGTGGCGCGTCCGGTCGTGGCCGATCAACATCAGCGCGTCGGCGCCGCGGGCGACGAGGGCCCGGATCTGATCCTCCTCCAGCTCCGGGCTGTAGGACGATGACGCGACGAGCAGGGTGATGCCGTGCTCGCCCAGTTCCTCCTGAAAGGCCTGGAGCCCACGGGCAAAGATGGCGTTCTCCATCGTGGGGATGATCGCCCCGAAGGTGTTCGTGCGCTTGGCGGCCAGCGCGCGGGCGTTGAAGTTTGGCGCATAGCCAAGCTCACGCACCGCATCCATCACCTTGCTGCGCGTGCTCTCGATCACCCGGTCGGGATCATTGAGACAGCGCGAAACCGTGGCCGTCGATACTCCCGCGCGCCGAGCGACGTGTTCGAGCGTGGGCACAGGATCGCCGTCCCGGCGGGGGGCATTCGTCTGAGCGTCGTCCGGCATGGCGCCATCGTCCCTTTTGCTCAAACGGAGTCTAGCACCCGAATCGCCGCATGCGCCAAGCGAAGTTTACAGGTGAACGGACGATGTAAGCGCTTGCTTGGATTCATGTAAGCGCTTACATTTAACCCGAATCGAATGCTTCGATTGTCGGGGGAGGGCAAGACGATGGCACTTATGGCGGCAATCCTGTTCTTCGCAGTCTACGTTTCCAACGTCGCATTGGGCGCGCTCGCGAGTAGCGCCTTCATGGGTGACGTGGGGGAGATGGTGACGCTGCTGGCGGCGTCCATCTGCTTCGTGGCGGCCATCCTGAAGGCCGAGGCAACGCAAAAAGAATAACGAAAGACGACCAAGACATACTCGATCAGGGAGGATAACGATGATCGTGAAAGACAAGGAGCTGGCCTCGGCCGAGCGGCGGAATTTCCTGAAACTCGCCGGTACCGGCAGCTTCACCGCTGCGGTTTTGGCCGCTGCGGGAGGAACGCTGTGGTCTACCGAAGCCGTCGCGCAAACCGCTCAGGAAGAGCGTGAGCGCGAAGCAGCCGCCGAGCACACCATGACGCTGGCCACGGCCTACGTTCTGGGCGCATCGCGCAGCTACCCGATCATGCAGCTCGACCTGAAGGAAAACATCCAGAACGCGACGAGGGGCAAGGTTTATGTCAAGCTCGCACCGGGCGGTCAGCTGGGTGCCGGCGGTGCGCTGGCGCAGGCGGTGCAGGGTGGCACAATCCAGTGTGCCCAGCACTCTCTGGCGAACTTCGCTCCGTTTGCGAGCGCCGTTGACCTGATCAACCTGCCGTACTTCTGCGGCGCCAACCAGCGCTTCGTGAACCTCGTGACCTCGGATGCGTGGAAATCCGAAGTGCACCCGAAAATCGAGGCTTCGGGCTTCAAGGCGCTCTTCTACGTCGTGATCGACCCGCGCGTTGTCGCCGTGCGTGCCGGTGGGGCGGGCCCCGTCCTGTCGCCGTCGGATCTCGACGGCATCAAGTTCCGCGTGCCGGGCTCGGCGATGCTCCAGCAGTACTACCGTATGGTCGGCGCGAATCCGACGCCGGTTGCCTGGGGCGAGACCCCGTCGGCAATCAAGCAGGGCGTGGCCGACGCGCTCGACCCGTCCGTGGGCGCGCTCTACGTCTTCGGCTTCTCCGACATCCTGTCCCACGTGACGTTCACGCAGGCGGTGCCGGACAGCCAGGTTTTCTCGATGAACCTCGAGTGGTTCAACTCCCTGCCGGGCGACGTGCAGGAGGGCATCGAGTTCGCGGGCGAAATGACCGCGCACCAGAACCTTGCCAAGGTTCCTTCGGCGCGTGCTTACGCAATGTCCGAGCTGGCCAAGGCGGGCGTCGAGTTCCATTCGCTCAGCGACGATCAACTCGGCGAATGGCAGGAAGCCGGTGGCTACCAGCGCTCCGAGTGGGACGAGTTCAAGGTGGACCTCGCAGGCTCGATGGACGTGTTCGGCAGGCTTGAAGAAGCGGCGAACTCGATGGGCCGCTACTACGTGCACGACGCGTAACCCGCTTGAGGCCGGCGCCAGGTGCGCCGGCCTTTTCTGCTGACACCTGACACGATTGGCCCCGCGTCTGGGCCGGGCACGATGCTGCTCGGTCAATGGGAGGAGTCTATGCCGAACCTGCTTGAAACCCTGAACAAGAACGCCGAGCGATGGGCGCTTCTCGTCTTTTACGTGATGCTCGTCGCGACGATGTTCATCGAGGTTTTGCGGCGCGAGATCCTCTCGTATTCCTCCATCTGGGGCGAAGAGATCGTGCGCTACTCGTTCATCTACCTTGCGTGGATCGGGGCAGCCGCCGCCGTGAAGGAGCGCGGACACATCCGCATCGACGTGATCATGAATTACGTCGGGCGGCGCGTGAAAGCGTTGCTCTACATGTTCGGCGACATCGTGATGTTCGTCGTCGCGGTGATCGCGCTCTACTACTCCTACGAGGCGGTGCACGTGTCGTGGAAGTTCGGCTCGGTGACGCACGGCCTCCGGATCAGCCAGGTCTGGTTCCTCTCCGCGGTGCCCATCGGGTTCGCGCTGGTGACCTTCCGGCTCGTCCAATCCTTCCTTCGGGATCTCAATGACTTTCGGAACGGCCGCCCCGTTTACGAAGGCGACAAGCTCTTCGACTGAGGGAGACGACAATGCTCTGGAACCAACTCCAAGAACAGACGGTCATCCTCGGGTGGGATTTTTATGGCCCGGTGCTGCTTTTTGTGCTGCTCGTGGCGCTGGCGGTGCCCGTCTGGGCGGCCATCGGCTCCGCCGCGATCCTGATGCTGCTGTGGTCGGGCGCGCTGCCGCTGACGCTGGTGGGCGAGAGCCTCTTTCACGGGATCGACCATTTCGCGCTGACCGCCGTGCCGCTCTTCATCCTGACGGGCGACGTGCTGGTACGCACCGGCCTCAGCCGCAAGTTCCTCGACGTGGCCGAAGCGCTGACGCAATTCGCCAAGGGCGGTTTCGGCTCGGCGACCGTCCTTGTCTGTGGCATGTTCGCGGCGATCTCGGGCTCTGACGCGGCTGGGGCTGCAGCCGTGGGCCGGATGACCATCGCGCGCCTTGTGGAGAGCGGATACCCGCGCCCCTATGCCTGTGCGCTCGTCGCGGCAGGTGCCTGTACCGGCATCCTGATCCCGCCGTCGATCGCCTACATCATCATCGGTCTCGTTCTGGGCATATCCGCGTCAACGCTCTTTCTTGCCGCGCTGATCCCCGGTATCGCGATCCTCGTGTCGATCCTGGCAACGAATATCATCATGAACCGGCTCTACGGCTGGGAAGGTGGCGGCAACATCTCGTTCGCCGAATACCGCTCGCGGCTCTGGGTGGCGCTGAAATCCGGCTGGTACGCGTTCATCGTGCCGGGGATCATCTTCTACGGGATCTTCTCCGGCCGCCTGACGCCGACCGAGGCAGGCGCCGTGGCCGTCGTCGTCACGATCATCATGGGCTTCATGCTGAAAACACTGAAGCTGAGCGATTTCCCGGCGATGCTGGTCAGCTCGGCCAAGGTGAACGGTGTGATCCTGCCGATCATCGCCTTTTCGCTGCCGCTCGCCCAGGCGCTCGCCATCATGGGCGTGCCGCAGGGCTTCGTGGCCGCGGCCACATCCGTCAGCGACGAGCCCTGGGTTTTGATCCTGATGATGGTCGGCATCCTGATCGCGGCGGGCTGCGTCATGGAGACGACGCCCAACATCGTGATCCTCGCTCCGATCCTGAAGCCTCTGGCCGACAACGTCGGCATGAACGAGATCCAGTTCTGCATCATGATGATCACCGCGCTGGGCGTGGGCTTCATCACTCCGCCACTAGGCCTCAACCTCTTCGTGGTCTCCGGGATCACCGGAGAATCAATTCTCAAGATCGCTTACCGTGCGATTCCATTCGTTCTCTTCATGCTGATAGTGACGCTGATCATCGCCTACGTTCCGGCGCTGTCGACAGTGTTCCTGCCAGATATCCTCAAATAGGAAAAAGCCGACGATGCCGAGAGAGTATCTGAAGAAAGCCACCCTCACGTCCAAGAGCGACGCCTCCGAGACCCAGGCGATCGTGCGCGAGATCCTTGCCAAGATCGAGGAAGGGGGGGACGCCGCGGCGATGGAATATGCCGCGAAGTTCGACAAGTACGATGGCGATGTCATGCTATCGGACGCCGCCATCGAGGCCGCCATCGCGCTTGTCCCCGAGAAGCTGAAGCGCGACATCGAGTTTGCCCAGTCGAACGTGCGCAAGTTTGCCGAGGCACAAAAGGCGACGCTGCAGGAGATCGAGGTCGAGGTCGTGCCGGGGCTCATCGCCGGGCAAAAGGCGATCCCGGTCGATGCGGCAGGCTGCTACGTGCCGGGTGGGCGCTATTCGCACATCGCGTCCGCGATCATGACGGTGACGACGGCGAAGGTCGCTGGCTGCAAGCACATCGTGGCCTGCTCGCCGCCGCGGCCCGATGTCGGGATCGCGCCCGCGATTGTGTACGCCGCGCACATCTCCGGCGCGGACAGGATCATGGCGATGGGCGGTGTGCAGGGCGTTGCAGCGATGACGTTCGGCCTCTTTGGCCTGCCCAAGGCGAACATTCTCGTCGGCCCGGGCAACCAGTTCGTCGCCGAGGCCAAGCGCATCCTCTTTGGCCGCGTCGGGATCGACATGATCGCCGGCCCGACCGACAGCCTGATCCTCGCCGATGCAAGCGCCGACCCGATGGTCGTGGCGACCGACCTCGTGGGCCAGGCCGAACACGGCTACAACTCGCCCGTCTGGTTGGTGACGGATGACCGCCCGCTCGCCGAAGAGGTGATGCGCCTTGTGCCTCTGCTGATCGACGATCTGCCGGAGGTGAATTGCCAGAACGCCACCGCCGCCTGGCGCGACTACGCCGAAGTGATCGTCTGCTCCGACCGGGAGGAAATGGCGGCGACCTCTGACGAGTACGCGCCCGAGCACCTGACGGTGATGGCCGAGGATCTGGACTGGTGGCTTGAGCGCCTCTCCTGCTACGGCTCCCTCTTTCTGGGCGAGGAGACGACCGTTGCGTTCGGCGACAAGGCGTCAGGCACGAACCATGTGCTGCCGACCTCGGGCGCTGCGACCTACACGGGCGGGCTTTCTGTCCACAAGTATCTCAAGATCGTCACGTGGCAGCGCTCGACCCGCGAAGCGGCGCGCCCCATCGCGGAGGCCACGGCACGCATCTCGCGCCTCGAGGGCATGGAGGGGCACGCCCGCACGGCTGATATCCGCCTCAAGAAGTTCTTCCCCGGCGAAGATTTCGACCTGTCCGCCGATGCCTGACATGCTGGCCTAGAAAGCACGCTGATGACCACAGAGGCTCTCTTTGGTGTTGCAGGCCGCGTTGCTTGCGTGACGGGCGCGTCCTCCGGGCTGGGGCGGCATGCCGCGTCCGTTCTGGCGCGCGCCGGAGCATCCGTCGTCGGGATTGCCCGCCGTGAGGACGCGCTCGAGAGCTGGGCCAACGGGGTGGGTTCACGCGCGTCCGTCGCGGGAGATGTGGCAGACCGGGAGGGTCTCGATGCGCTGGCGGAGCGGATCGCGACGCCTTTCGGTGCGCCCGACATCCTGATCCACGCCGCCGGGCTCAACACCCGCGAGGCCGCCGATGACGTCACGCCCGAGGGCTGGGATGCGACCCTCGCGATCAATCTCAGCGCACCCTTCTTCCTCAGCCAGCGCTTTGCGCCAGCGATGAAGGCCAAGGGCTGGGGCCGGATCGTCAACTTCGCCTCGCTGCAGTCCTTCCGCGCATTTCCGGGGGGCATCGCCTATGGCGCCACAAAGGGGGGCGTCGCGCAACTGACCCGCGCCATGGCCGAGGCGTGGTCGAGCGACGGGATCACGGCCAACGCCATCGCGCCGGGGTTCTTCCGCACGGAGCTCACGGCGGCCGTGTTCGACGACCTCGACCGCGCCGCCCGCAATGCCGCGCAGACGTGTATCGGTCGAAACGGAGAGCCGGAGGATCTCGATGGCCCGCTTCTCTTCCTCTGTTCGGAGGCGTCGCGCTACGTGACGGGGCAGGTTCTGATGCTCGACGGGGGGTTCACCGCGAAATGAAAGCGCTCGTCTATACCGGCCCGGAAACCTTTGAGTTTCGCGATGCGCCGGAGCCCGCTCCCGAGGCGGGCGACCTGCTGGTCGAGGTCGAAAGCGCGGGCATCTGCGGCTCGGACATGCACGCCTATCTCGGCCACGACGAGCGCCGCCCGGCGCCGCTGATCCTTGGCCACGAAGTGTCGGGGCTTGCGGGCGGGAAGCGCGTCACGCTCAACCCGCTCGTGACCTGTGGCGCCTGCCGGGCGTGCAAGGCGGGGCAGGACAATCTCTGCCCCACGCGTCAGATCATCTCGATGCCGCCGCGCGAGGGCAGCTTCGCCGAGCGCCTCGCCATCCCCGCCGCCAACGCCGTGGCCGTGCCTGACCATGTGACCCCGGATCAGGCGGCACTGGCCGAGCCCATCGGTTGCGGCTGGCACGCCGTGCGCATAGCCCGGGCGCACGCGGCGGGGAAGGGGGACGACGTGCGTGCCCTCGTCTTCGGCGGAGGGGCCATCGGCCTCGGCGCGGCGCTGTCGCTCAAGGCGCAGGGCATCGGGGATGTCCTCCTTGTCGAGCCCAACGCCGAGCGCCGCCACTACATCGAAACCCGTTGCGATCAGCAGGCGCTGGCTCCGGATGCCCTGCCGGATGGCTATGTGCCGGATGTGATCATTGACGGGGTTGGCATCGCGCCCACGCGGGCACAATCGACGGCGCTTGCCCGCCCTGGCGGCGTGATCGTCCATATCGGGCTCGGCAGCGCGGAGGGCGGGCTTGACGTCCGCCGGATGACGCTGCAGGAGATCACCTTCATCGGGACCTATACCTATACCGCGCAGGATTTCCGCGACACCGCCGCGGCCATGTTCGATGGCCGTTTGGGCAAGCTCGACTGGATCGAGCAGCGCCCGCTAAGCGACGGTGCCCGGGCCTTCGAGGATATCCGGGCCGGCCGGGTGGCCGCGCCCAAGATCATACTGAAACCAGACGCCTGAGGAGAGACTCACATGGCCGAAATCCCCCACCTGCTCGTTCATGAACAGGCCGACAATGTCGGCGTGGTCGTGGTGGAGGGGCTCACCGCCGGCACGGATATGCTGTGCTGCATCACCCACGACAATTCGACCTTCCGTCTGACCGCCGGCGCGGACGTGCCCATCGGCCACAAGATCGCGCTGAAGGATCTCAAGGACGGCGATACCGCCATCAAGTACGGCGAGGACATCGGCAAGATCATCGCCGACATCCCGCAGGGCGCCCACGTCCACACGCACAACTGCAAAACGAAGCGCTGGTAGCCCTCGCTCAAGCAGCGAAGCGGTAGGCAAACACGCGCGCGCCCACAGCAGGGCCGTCGCGCATCGAAGGGAAACCACCAAGATGGCATCGAAATACTCCAACATGACCGTCAAGGCGTACCGGCGTGAGAACGGGCGCGTGGGCGTGCGCAACCACGTCGTGATCCTGCCAGTCGACGACATCTCCAACGCCGCGTGCGAGGCGGTCGCCAACAACGTGAAGGGCACGCTCGCGATCCCGCACGCCTATGGCCGACTGCAGTTTGGTGAGGATCTGGATCTTCACTTCCGCACCATGATCGGCACCGGCGCCAATCCCAACGTGGCAGCCGTGGTCGTGATCGGCATCGAGCCGGGCTGGACCAAGCGCATCGCAGACGGGATCCGCGAGACAGGCAAGCCTGTCGCGGAGTTCTCCATCGAGCAGAACGGCGATTTCGAGACGATCCGCGCGGCTTCGTGGGCGGCCAAGCAGTTCGTTCACCAGACGACCGAGTACCAGCGCGAGGAGGTCAACATCTCCGAGCTCTGGGTCTCGACCAAGTGCGGCGAGAGTGACACGACGACCGGCCTCGGCTCCTGCCCCACCGTCGGCAACATGTACGACAAGCTCCTGCCCGAAGGCATCACCGGCTTCTTTGGCGAAACCTCCGAGATCACGGGCGCCGAGCACATCTGCCAGAAGCGCGCGATCAACGAAGAGGTCGGCGAGCGCTGGTACAAGATGTGGAAGGCCTACCAGGACGACGTGATCTTCGCCCACCAGACGGACGACCTGTCGGACAGCCAGCCCACCAAGGGCAACATCGAGGGGGGCCTGACCACGATCGAGGAAAAGGCGCTGGGCAACCTCGAAAAGATTGGCCGCACCTCGCAGTACATCGATATCCTGGAGCCTGCAGAGGCCCCGGGCCAGGGCAATGGCCTCTACTTCATGGACAGCTCGTCGGCGGCGGCCGAGTGCGTCACCCTCATGGCGGCGGGGGGGGCTGTGATCCACACCTTCCCGACGGGTCAGGGCAACGTCGTGGGCAATCCCATCGTGCCGGTGATCAAAATCACCGCGAACCCACGCACCGTGCGGACAATGGGCGAGCATGTCGATGTCGACGTCTCCGGCATCCTGCGCCGTGAGATGACAATCGACGAGGCGGGCGACGCGCTGATCGACATGATCTGCCGCACCGCCAATGGGCGCAACACCGCTGCCGAAGCGCTGGGACACCGGGAATTCTCGATGACCAAGCTCTACCGCAGCGCCTAACAGACGCGTGGGCGGCCCATAATGGGCCGCCCTCCATTGGATCCGATGGCAGACACCGAAACACTGTCCCTCGAGGACGCAGAAGCCCTCATCGCCGCCGCGCTGGAGGCCATTGGCGTGCCCGACATGTCCGCGTCTTCGGTCGCCCGCGCGCTCGTGGCCGCCGAAGCGGAAGGGCAGGTGGGTCACGGGTTTTCCCGGCTCGCCGACTACGCGGCACAGGCGCAGAGCGGCAAGGTCAGGGCCGATGCCGACCCGGCCATAGAGATGGTGAGCGAAACCTCGGTTCTGGTTGATGCCGGGCACGGCTTTGCCTTCCCGGCCCTCGACGTCGCGATCGACGAAGGCTGCGCCGTTGCCGAGCGCTACGGCACGGCGACGATGCTCGTCACCCGTTCGCACCATTGCGGGGCGCTCTCGATCCAGGTGGAGCGGATCGCAAGGCGCGGGCTCATCGGTCTGATGGTCGCCAACTCGCCGCCCGCAATCGCGCCGTGGGGCTCAAACGAGCCCGTCTTTGGCACGAACCCCATAGCTTTCGCGGTGCCGCGCGAAGGTCAGCCCCCCCTCGTCATTGACCTGTCGCTCAGCCGCGTTGCCCGCGGCAAGATCATGAATGCCAGGAAACTCGGCAAGGACATTCCCGAGGGCTGGGCGCTGGACCGCGACGGCAACCCGACGACAGACACCGAAGCCGCGCTTGCCGGCTCGATGATCCCCATCGGCGAGGCGAAGGGGACCGCGCTGGCGCTTATGGTCGAGATCCTCGCCACCACGCTGACGGCAGCGAACCCGAGCCGCGAGGTTTCGTCCTTCTTCACACCCGACGGCCCGCCACCAGGCACCGGGCAGTTCCTGATGGCGATCAAGCCACACGACGCAGACGCCTTTGCGCAGCGGCTCGAAGCGCTGCTGACCCACATTTCCGGATTGGAGGGTGCACGCCTGCCGGGCACGCGCCGCGCGGCCGCCATCGCCCGCGCCCGCGACGAAGGCATCACCGTGCCGGTCACATATCTGGAGGCCGCGCGCAGTATGGCTGCGGCGCATGGCTGACACGGCCTCCGCGCCATTGAGCGGGGCCCGGGCGCTTGGTCCCGGCCTTCTGATTGCCGGCATCATCGCTCTCGCCAGCCAGTTCGTCTCGGAGCACTACGGCGCGCCCGCAATGCTGCTCGCGCTCTTGTTCGGGATTGCGCTGAACTTCCTCGGTGACACGAAGGCGCGCCCGGGCATGGATTTCGGCGCGCGGCAGGTGCTGCGGCTGGGCGTGGCTCTTCTCGGCGTACGGATCAGCGCCGAGGTGCTGACGCTGCTGGGTTGGCAGGTGATCGCGCTCGTGGTGTGCGGCGTCGTGCTGACGATCTCCTTTGGCCTCGTCACTTCCCGTCTCTTCGGGTTTCGCTATCGCTTTGCCTTCCTCTCCGCCGGCGCTGTCGCGATCTGTGGGGCCTCCGCCGCGATGGCCATCGCGGCCATCCTGCCGAAGGACGAACGCTCCGAAGAGCGGCTGATTTTTACGGTCGTGGGGGTGACGCTTCTTTCGACGCTCGCGATGATCGTCTACCCGATCCTCGGGGGGGCGCTCGGTTTCGACGACCGCGTCACCGGCATTTTCATCGGGGCCACCGTCCATGATGTGGCGCAGGTTGTGGGTGCGGGCTTCTCCGTTTCGGACGAGGCCGGAAATATCGCGACGCTCGTCAAGCTGCTCCGCGTGATCCTGCTTGCACCGGTGGTCATTATCGGCGCGCTCCTGATCCGGGCGCTGGTGACCGAGACAGATGAGGTCAGCGGGCGCCCGCCGATCGTGCCGGCCTTCGTCATTGGCTTCGTGCTGCTGGCTGCGTTGAGCACGGCTGGCTTGATCCCGGCGCCGGTTATTGCGCTTCTGGCCGAAGTGTCGAGCTGGCTGCTTCTCACGGCCATCGCCTCGGTGGGGATGAAGACCCGGCCGGAAGAGGTGATGCGGGTAGGACTGCCCGCCGCACTCTTTCTGGTGGCGCAGACCGCGTTTCTCGCCGTGTTCATCGTCTTTGGGCTCCGCCTTCTCCCCGTGGGCGCCGCGCCATGACCCCACCAGAGATCCCGACACAATCGTTCCGCTGAAAGGAGACTGCCATGCATCGCCACATTCTGATCCCCGTTGCGCTCGATCATGAGGATGTCGTTCCACGCAAGCTGGAGGCCGCGCGACAGTTGCTCGATGCGGGTGGGAAGATCACGCTGCTGACAGTTCTGGAGGATGTGCCCGGCTTTGTTGCAGAGTTTGTCGACCTCAAGCCGGAAAACCACCTGAGCACGCAGATCAAGAGCAAGCTCGAAGCGCTCGCAGACGGCGCCGAGGATATCCAGATCGATGTTGCCAAGGGCAAAGCGGGTGTGCAGATCGCCTTTTACGCCAAGGACCACGACGTTGACCTGATCATCGTCGGATCCCACCACCCCACTGCGACAGACTACTTTCTGGGCTCGACCGCGTCCCGCGTAGCGCGGCGCGCGCCCTGCTCTGTCTATATTCTTCGATAGGCTAGCGAAATCCGCAGCGGGCCAGGGTCGGTTTCCTCCGCTGCGCGGAGGATCCGGGGGCCCGGGGCTGCGCCCCGGGCCCCCGTTGCTGATCAGGCGATTGCGAAGGGATCGTCGACAGTTGCAAGTGCGACTGTCAGTGCGCCCTCAGAACCGGCCGCATCGGCGGCGTAGCCGTCGATAAGCGCATCGATATCGGCAAGGCTGCCCGCCGGGTCGGCGGCGTCGTAGGTCGCCAGCAGAGCCAGCCCGTCGTCCACATCACCGAGGCCTTCGACGGCCGCGTAGGCCAGTCCGGCATCGACCTTGTCCGCGACCACCTGCGCGTCCGCGGGCGAGCCCGTTTCGGCCTTGGCGCCGTTGATCAGGGCCAGCATGAACTCGGGGCGGCTGACGCTCCCGCTCGACAATTCACCAACCCAGTACTCGCGACCCGGTGTATCGGCGTCCCGGTTGAAGAGGTTCTGGTAGGCGACGTCGACGAGCCCGCCATGATCGTCTTCGACCGGCAGGCGCAGGGCGGTTTCGTCCTGGGTAAAGAAGCTTTCCGCGATCGCTTCAATGGACATGCCGTCCGCAAGCTCGGTGCCCCAGTAGTAGAGGCCGAGCGCGTCGGGCGCGCGATTGAAGTACCCCACATAGAGCTCCACGATCTGGACGAGCTGCGCCAGGTCCAGGGTCGTTGCGCCGGAGATCGCCTCAAGGCTCAGCCCGGCATCCGCCTCGAACGTGAACCCGTCGTCGAACATCAGCGTCTCGACGTCGACCAGCGTGTCGATGCCGGAGCCATCCTCGGCGCGATCCTCAACCGTCACGCCACTCGCGGCCAGCGTGAGCGCATAGTGGCTGGACACGCCCGATACCATGGCCGTGTCGCTGCCTGCGCCACCGACGAAGAGATCGTTGCCAGCACCGCCGTCGAACATGTCGTCGCCGCCCTTGCCGGAGACGAGATCGTCATCGGCGCCGGTTGAGAACGTGTCGTCGGTATCGTCACCAATGATGAATTCCACGGCGTTGGCGCCGTTGGACGGCAGCAGATCCGCCGGGATCAGCACGCCGCCGATCACGTGGACGAGACCGTTCGAAGCGGCGATATCGGTGTCGATGATCGGAGCGTTGGGCAGATCGGGCTCCAGATCCACCAGAGCCATGCCATCCACGCCGACATCGGCGCCCAGCAGAGTCGTGATGCTTTCGGAGCCCAGCACCGCCTCGGCGTCAAAGAGGCCGCCAGCGACATGATAGGTCAACACGTCGGTCAGGAGCGGCACCGGGTCGCCGCCGCCGCTGAGAAGCGTGAGCGCGTCGACGATGTAAGCGAAAGCTCCCGCCTCGCTCGTGCCGGAGAAGCCCAGGGCCGTGGCCGTGGCGACGAACGCATCGTCCGTTGGCGCGAACACGGTGAGTTCGGCGTTCGGATCGTCGAGCGTCTCTGCGAGGTCGGCGGTGACGACAGCGTTCAGAAGCAGATCGAAATCATCTCCGTTCTCGTCGAACTCGCCGCCGGAGGCCGCAACGATATCGGTGATCGTCGTGTTGCCCTCGATGTCGAGCGGCACGAGCACGCGGTCGATGGCCTGAATGGTGCCGTTGGAGGCCGCAATGTCGGCGATCGCGATGGATGGGTCCGCGAGGTCGGGCTCGTTGTCGGCCAGCACGCCGCCCGCGGCGTCGAAGGTAGCGCCCTCGAGCAGGGTCGCGATCGTGCCCTCTGCGTCGATGTCTTCGGCCGATTTCGCGCCGCCAGAGACGTGGTAGAGCAGCACGTTTGTCAGCACCGGGATCGGGTCGCCGTCGCCAAGCTCGGTCAGGGCGCCGACAATGGCCGAGAACACGGCGTCCTCATCGGCGGGATCGCCGGTGTAGCCGAAATCGGCCGCGAGGGCGGCGAACGCAGCGTCGGTCGGGGCGAAGACGGTCACGTCCTCAAGGCCGCGAACCGTGTCGACAAGCCCAGCCGTATCGAGCGCGCGTACGAGCAGGTTGAAGTCATCCGAGCCAGCGGCGATGTCGACGATGTTGGGCAATTGCGGGGTGTTGCCCGGCACGTCGACGGGCAGCAGAACGCGATCGATCGCCTGGATCGTCCCGTTGGATGCGTCGATGTTGGATATGACGATGGTCGGGTCTGCAAGATCGGGCTCCAGATCGCCGAGCGTTGCGTCGTCCGGCGTGATCTGGGCGCCGTCGAGCAGTGTGTCGATACGCGTGGTGTTGGCGATCTGGTTGGCGGACTTGGCATCGTCGGCCACGTGGTAGAGCAGGACGTTGGTCAGCACCGGGATCGGATCGCCGTCGCCAAGCTCGGTCAGGGCAGCCACGATGGCATCGAATACGGCGTCTTCGTCTGCGGGGTCACCATCGTAGCCGAAATCGGCGGCCAGTGCGGCGAAGGCCGCATCGGTCGGGGCGAAGACCGTCACGTCATCGAGGCCACGTACGGTGTCGACCAGCCCTGCGGTGTCGAGAGCGCGTACGAGCAAATTGAAGTCGTCCGAGCCTGTTGCGATGTCGACGATGTTTTCGGGCGTGTCCGTTGTTGTGGGAAGGAGGAACGGGTTGGGGTGTACGGGCGTCACGAAGGTTGTGGTCATGTCTCTCTCCTGTTGACGGCTGACTTGCGCAGTCCGCGTCTTGGGTCGGCGCGGATCTTGTTGCGCCAAATGCGTGGAAAATTTTCACACATGCCAAGATGTCGCATCAACGTGCGAGGTCAAGAAAGATGTGGAAGAAAATCACACGCGCTGTAGATGTGAGCGTATGGCAGGCCCTGACCAGGATCCGTTTCCCCGCCTTTTGCGCGGTTTGTTGCGCCCCCTCGTGCGCACATTCATCGCTCGCGGGCTCACGGCGCCTGATCTTTATCGTTTGCTCAAAAGGCTTTACGTGGACGTGGCGCATGAGGATTTCCGGATTGACGATACTGCGCCGACGGACAGCCGGATAAGCCTGCTCACCGGCGTGCACCGGCGCGACGTGCGCACGTTTCTCGAAGAAGGGGACGACGGCTGGGAAGAGACCCGGCGCCGCGAGGCGGCGTTTGCCACCGTCTTGGGCCAGTGGCTGGCCCGTCCGGAGCTGACAGATGCCGATGGGCGGCCAAAGCCGCTGCCGCGCTCGGGCGCCCCCGGAGCCGATTTCGAGAGCTTGGTGCGCGGGGTCAGTACCGACATCCGGCCCCGCACCGTGCTGGACGAGTTGATGCGTCAGGGCCTCGTGACTATCGGTGATGACGGATTGCTTCACGTCGCTCCAGATGCCGTGTCAGGCCCCGCTGGCGAGGAGAGCAAGCTGATCTTCTTTGCTGCCAATGTCGGCGATCATCTCGCCGCCGCGTCCGAGAACCTCTTGTCAGAGGCCCCGCCCCACTTTGAGCGCGCCGTGTTCTACACGCGGCTTACAGAGAGCTCGCTGGATCAGATCGAGGCCACAGCGCGGACAAAAGCACAGGCCCTTCTCGAGGATATCAACCGAACCGGCGCAACGGCGCAGGAGGGCGACAGACCCGCCGCCGACAACGGCGGACGCTTCCGAATGGGGATTTATTTCTACCGATCGGACGGATCGGGTGACACCTCCGCGGATCGTGCTACACGCGGTTCACCAACAACAGAGCGCGCCAGCGGCGCAGACGACGGAGACGAGTGACGTGGCCCGCAAACCAACCCCGATGACGCGTAGGCGCTTGATCGGGCTGGCGACGACGACGCTCCTCGCAGGTTGCGCCGCCCCCGCGCTTGTCACGCGCGACGGCACGCGTGATCCCTTTGAAGGCGGCATCGGGGGTACCGGCATTGTCGGGACCCTGACCGGCATCGACAGCCTGCAAATCAACGGGTTGCGGGTGGAATTGACGGACAGCACGCGTCTCGTCACCGCATTCGGGCCCACGTCCGGGAGTGCGTTGGCACCCGGACAGACGCTTACGATCGCTGCCAGCCGCACGCGCGACAGGCTCGTGGCGCGCCACGTCCGGATCGAGTACTCGTTGGTTGGCACGTTGGTATCTCAACGCGGCGCTGTGTCGGTGAACGGCGTGCCCGTCCGGGTGGAGCCGGGCGCGGCGCGCGGGGCCGGCAACGGGCAGCGCGTGGCAGTCTCCGGCCTCTGGACCCCGACAGGTGTCGTAGCGAGCCGGATCGATCCGGCGCCCTTCGGCTCCGATCTCGTGGCGGGTGACGTGACACGTGAGGGGCCGGCGCTGCGCGTCGGTGGCGTGCCGATCTTCGCAGGGGCCGGGCAATCCTTCCCGCCGTCCGGGTCCTATCTTGTGGCGACCGGCCGTTTCGGAGATGCGGGGTTTGTCACCGAGCGCGCGGCGACGGGCCGGTTCGTAACCGGGGCGGGGAGCCTCCGGCAGCTTGCGGTGGAGGGGTACCTCGAGCCGACGGATGCGGCACCCGGCTTCCGGATCGCGGGGCTCGGCCACAGCTTTGCCGACGATCTGCAGCTGGCTGCCCTGTCGCGCCGCCGGGCGATCTTCGTGGGCCCCTATGACGGATTGTTTGGAGCGCGTGGCGGCTATCCCGTGCCCGAGGGCCGATCCGCGCGCGAGGGTCTGCTGAACCAAGGTTATGATGGCCGGTTGGGCGAAAGCGCGATCACCACCGCTTGACGCGATCGCCAGTCGGTCTGGCCAGTGCGTCGAAGGTCACTTCCTTGGCGTGCACCGGTATCGCCGGTTGTCTGCGGTGCTGTCGGGTAAGGCGCGCGTTCGAGCCTTCGGACCAAAGCAAATTGGCGGAGCCGTTGGACGCGGCTCCGCCTTCGTAACTGAAATCACTCGCTACAATATGGGTGTCGTCAGAAAATGAACTCGACGAAATCCGTGTTGGAGAACCCTTGCACGCCGGTCAGGTCGGTGACGTTGTCCAGCGTTGCGATGTGATCGCGGTTGCCAGAGGTGCTCCAGTCGTTGTCGTGCCAGATCTCACCCTTGTCGGTCGTCGTGTTGTAGACGAGGACGTAGGCTTCCACGTCGGCACCTGTGTCATTGGTGATCTGGTCGGCGGACAGACCTGTCTGCAACTCGAGCATCTTGAAGTCATCCGCGCTGCCGATGTTGTCGATCCCGTTGCGGTTCTCGACATAGTCTTCTTCGTTCAGCGTGGCCCCGGCCGTGGTCTCGGTGGTATTCTTGAAGTCCACCTCGCTCAGGCCGATCATGTCTTCGCCGATGAGGAAATCGAGGATGACGTCGGTTCCGCTGTTGTTCGAATAGCGGAACTGGTCGGACCCGTCGCCCCCGGTCACCCGGTCATCGCCACCCATGGTGTAGATGATGTCGTCGCCCGAGCCACCTTCGAAGACGTCGGCAGAATTGGACAGCGCGATGCGCAGATTGCCCGTGAAGGCGCCTGCATCGAGATTGACGGCCTGGCTGAAGCCAAGCGTGTCGCTGCTTCCCGTCAAGCTGACACCTTCACGTGCTGTGATGGTGAGGTCTTGCTCGCCAATGATCGAGAACGACGACGTTCCGTTGTCGTTGTTGAACGCGTAGTAGTTCTCAGAGCCGGTATCGATAGCTTCGATGACGTTCGCAGCCACGTTGCTACCCGTGGAAGCAATCTCGACCGACCCAATGTTCTGGGCAAGGAAGATCGCGGAGACGTCGTTACCGGAGTTCGTGTTGGCAGTCACCTCGACATTGCCGTCGGTGACGGTCTGGAAGTCCCTCGTGAGTGACCCGTTTTCGAGGGCATGCAGCTCCATCGAGAGCGACTCGCCAACGTTCTCGCCTTCGAACCGCAGGGTTTGGTCGGAGTTGCCCTGGTCGGAGGTGAAAATGAACGTGTCGTCGGATTCGACTCCCGTGATGTTCACACGGCCATTGTTCGGGCCGCCGTTGAAGATGAACTCATCGATCTGAGTGTATTCCGACGCGACGAGGCTGCCGAATGCTGACTGGAACAGTAGCACTTCCATTCCGGCGACATCATTGACGATGCTGGCCGGTGCGGCGGTGTCGTTGTCGACTGCGAGCGTGTCCTTGCCCTCGCCGCCATCGACGGTGTCCTCCGACGTCAGCGAGCCGTTGCCACTGTCGAAAAAGAAGATGTCATCGCCCGCACCGCCGGACACATTGACCGTCGTGGTGTTCGTCAGGTCGAAATTGTCGTTGCCGGAGCCTGCGCTGGCGACGACCTGCTGGCCGGACGCAAAGCTGATCGCCATGTTGCCGGTCGAGGCAGTGGAGTCGAACGTTGCCGTCGGCGTGCTCGAGGTGTCGGCCGATGTGAAGCTAGCGATCAGATCGCCGGTGCCATCCACCATCAGCTCACGCGCCTGGTCGAACTCGGCGACAAAGTTGAGCCCGGTGGCTGTCACTTCGACGGTTTCCATCCCCGCGATGCTCAGCGATGCGAGACCGGAGTTCTCCAGCTCGAGCTTCTGAACGTCGGCGTCGCCGGCCACCGCAGCGGCGTTGTAGGCGATCGACAATGCCGTCGTGCCGGAGTTGGGGCTGGTCGGGGTCGGCGTACTGGAGTTCGTGACGTTGGCGCTGATGATGTCCTGCACGCCAATGAACTGCACCGTGCCGCTGACACTGTTCAACATTGCCATCTCGACGCCTGACGAGGTGGTCAGGTCGAGCTGCGCAAACAGGTTGTTCGCGCCACCCTGGACCTCGATATTCTCGATCGCCTGGAGGCGCGGCGTGGCCACGATCGACTGGAAGAGACCTGCCTGAACACTGAGCGTGTCTGCGCCGCCCCCGCCGTTCAGATCGTCGCCCGTGTTCAGTGTATCGCCCGTTGCGTTGAACTGATCGGCGCCTGACGTGCCGACGAAGTCGGACCCGCTGTCGATTTCGTCGGTCAGGGTGATCGTGTTGACGGGCTGGCCCGCGCCACTCGCGATGAAGGCATCCGTTTCGGCAAGCCCTTGGTCGACAGAGGTTTGTGTCTCGTCGACGTCGTCTAGCACGCCCTTGGCAGATGTTTCGGCTTCGGAGCCGAATTCGTAGACAAAGCCCGGGATCTCGGCGGTGCTTTCTGCCCAGTCGAGCGCCACCTTGACCTTGTTGTTGATGATGTCGAGGTCGGGGCCGAACTCTTCGGTGTTCTGTGCGCCGGAGATGATGTTGAGGATCATCGCACCGACGGCATCGGGGTTGCCTTGCGCCGCGTTCAGCTCGCCAATCCAGAATTCGCGGCCCTCGGGATCGGGATCGCGGTTGAAGAGGTTCTGGTAGACGGAGTCGACGAAGGGCCCCGGGTCAGCGACGTTGGGGTTGCTCAGGTACGGATACCGGTCAGTCGATTCCGGCTGAACCGAGAAGGATGCAGCGGTTTCGAGTGCTGTGAAGCCCCGGTTGGCTTCGCTGATCCAGTAGTTGAAGCCCTCTGGCTCCGGTGAGCGGCCGAAGTAGCCAACGTAGATCTTGGAGATGTCTTCGCGAACAGTCATTGTGTGTTCCCCCTTTGAGGATTGCGCCGTGCAATCCCCTGCACGCCGTTGTGTCCATAAGGGCGCGCCGGGTGGCCCAGAGTCAACGAGGGGGGTCTTGGGCTTTGTGAGTAGAATCCGATATTTGGCATGCTTCCTTCGGCTATAAACCGAGGTTTAGAAGGCATTTTACGAGATTTTGAGCGAGTTTGGCCTCTGCAGCGGTATGGACACCCGCATCGGCCAATCGGGATTCGTGCATTTTATCGAGTGCGGATGGGGAGTTGTCCGGTATTTCTCAGAACTCACTGGTGCGCGGTGCGCAGAATCGGGCTGGATACCACCATCGGATCCGTTTTCTGGCCGCGAGGCGTGCACGCTGGATGCGGTGCTCCACCGGTCCGAAGAGGGGATAGGACCGTTCCAGTGGGATCGTGCGTCGCCGCTCTGGGCTATTGCCGCGCGGGGGCGCGTCAGGCGGACTGGGGCTCGGCTTGGGCGGGCCGGGTCAGGACCCAGAAGCGCCAGGGCAGGGCAATGGCCGCGATGGTCAGGCCCACCACGTAGCCCGCCCAGACGCCCACGGCCCCGTAGCCCATCGTGAAGCCAAAGAGGTAGGCCGCCGGAAGCGCGAGTGGCCAGTAGGCGAGCAAGGTGATCACGGTCGGCCGGAAGTTGTCCATCATGCCGCGCAAGGCGCCAAGTGCGGTGCCCTGTACACCGTCCGCGATCTGGAGCAGGGCGACCACGATAAAGAGCGACGTGGCGAGGGCAACCACCGCCGGATCATCCGAGAGTGCGGCGGCAAAGACACCTCCCCCCAGAACGAAGATCGCGGCCGTGGCACTCTGCCAGACGATCGAGATCAGCAGCGTGGCTTTGAGAATGGGCCGCAGCCGGGCGCGGGTGTCGGCGCCGACAGCCATCCCCACGCGGATCGCGACAGCGCTCGCCAGCCCCATTGGGATCACATAGGCGATACCCGCCACCGCATTCACGACCTGGTGCGCGGCGAGTGCGGTCGCCCCGAGCCAGCCCAGCATGATCCCCAGAAACGCGTAGGCGCCGCCTTCCCCTGCGTAACCCACGCAGATCGGCACACTCTCGCGGAAAAGCCGCCAGACCTTCTTCCAGCGGATGTCAGCAGGCTGCCGGAACTCCGCCATGCTCGGCGCAAATCGCCAGAACGCCCACGCAGCAGCCAGCGCCACGCTCTGGGAGAGCAAACTGGCAAGGCCGGCCCCCAGCAAGCCAAAGCCCCAGACATGGATCAGAAGGTAATTGGCCGGGATGTTGATCAGCACGCCGAGGTAGCCGAAGCCAACGCCTGTCCACTCGCGTCCAACGGCGTCGAAGAGTGACTTCAGCACGAAGAACAGGGTCAGAGGCACGATCCAGAGCGCCATCGATACCCAGTAGGGCAGCAGGATGTCGATCACTTCGTCGGGCTGCCCGATCGGGCCGAGCAGGGGGAACACGAGGAGCATCATGAGCGCGCCAAGGCCGCCCGTCAGAAGCGCGAGGGCCATGCCGTTGCGGATGTGATCCGAGATCGCCTGGTGATCCTCACTGCCTTCGTCGGTGGCGATCCGCACGCTGACGACTGTGACAACGCCCCAGAGTGCCGAGATCAGGACGATCAGGATCGCGGTGGTGATGCCCGCCGCGGCGAGCGGTACCGTACCGAGAGGTGCGATCATGATGGTGTCGACCACGCCGATCAACGTGGCCGACGCGAGGCCGATCATCAGTGGAACACCGAGCTTGAGCACGGGCCGGATCTCGGCGCGGGTGGTGCGGATCTGGGGTGCGGGCGCCGTCATGATGCGGGCGTTCGTACATGGGCTCGCCGCAACCAGAAGGCCCGCCAATGCGCCGAGACGGGGGGACCGAGGCCCAGCTCTCGGATCAGCATAGCAAGACGCCTTCGGATCAGGTGAATGCTCGTGTGCTTACGCAAGGGCCCTGAGTCTGTCCAGCCACCGCACGCCGGTGCGGCGCCCGGGTGACGGGGCGCCGCACCGGCCTTGCAACGTGGCGCGGGCGGACGGGCGCGGAGTGCCCGCCCACCCTCAGATCAGGCGGCTTCGGCCTCCACCTCGTCGAGCTTCTTCTTGAGCGCTTTGTCGATATCGGACTTGCTGCTCTCGAGCATGGCCTCAACCACCTGCTTGGTCGCGCCCTGAGCGTCGAGCTTGGCTGCGATTTTTTCACCGATGGCCGCGCTCTTTTCATTGCCGCTCAGGCCCTTGTAGACCGCGTTGGCAGCGGCGCTCAGCGCGCTCAACCCCTCCTTTGAGAGAAACCAGTTCGTCAGCCCGGTCATGATCTTGGCAATGGCAAACCGGCCTGCGGTGTTGCAGATCAGATCGGCGGTGGCCTTCTCGCCGTACTTGGCGACGACCTGCTGGCCCCATTTGCTGGGGATCGTGTTCTCGCGCAGCATGACCGTGATGATCTTGGGAGCGCCGCGCTGCACGTACTTGGCCATCGGCTTCACGATCATGGGCCCGAGCCTGGAGAAGATCATCGCCCCGAGTGCGCCTTGGGCTGCGCCGAGATAAGTGTCGCGGACTATGGCAAAGGTGATCTCCTGCGTCGTGCGCTTATTCTTGGCCATGTAGTTGCCGACCTCGTTCGAGGCGGATTTGACAAGGGCCGTTCCTCCGCCGACAGCGGCGCCGATCTCGAGAGCCGTGAACGCGGCCGCGGGGGCAGCGGCACCGACCCCGCCTGTTGCCATGGCGCCCACCAGAAGAAAGGCGTTGTCACGGGTGATTTCGAGGAATTCCACACCCTTTGTCGCCCCGTTTGTCACCTTGCTCCGGTACTTCTCGGCCGCCTTCACGTAATCCTGCATGGCTGTCTGTGCGGCACCCATCGTGGTCACGCACTTGGCGAAGTCGCCCTTGCGGATGGCCTTCGACACCGCATCCACGGATTTCGAGACCTTGCTCATCTCCTTGGTGGGGACAGTCGCGCCGCTCAGGTTCTCGACGGCGGCGGCCAGCATCCCGGTGAACCAGCCTTCCTTGTTGGCGATGCTCCACATGTAATTGTAGTCGTCGTCGTACGTTTTCTTCAGGGCGAGAAGCTCGGGGAGGAACTTCTTCTCGATCACCCGCACGATACTGCGCTTGGTTGCGTCCCACTCCGCGTCGGGGACGTTGTAGGTAATCCCGAGAAACTCGACACTGCGCAGCTTGGCTTTGGGATCGAGGATCACGAGCGTATCGCCCGCCTGCACCTGATCGACGAACTTGCGCTTGGAGCGCAGGCGCTTGTTCTGCGGCAATCCCCAGGTTGTCTTCCAATCGGTGACCTTGTGCTTGCGCATCACGGACTTGAAATCTTCGTCCTTGCGGAGCTTGTGCGTCAAAAACATCGTTCCATCCTTTCCTGGTTACGGGCTTGGCACTCAAATGACGGGGGAGGGTTCGGCGTAGGCGATGGCGCACATGTCGGCGGCCAGCGCCCCGTAGGCGGCGCGCCAGGCGGCTTCGGCCTCTGCGGTGAAGGCGGGACCCAGACAGTCGCGCATCATCGCGATCAGGGCCGCGCCAACGATATCGTAGTGCGGGCGCTTCACGCCGTAGGCGAGGTGGCGCAGCGCGAGATCCTCGATGACGGGCTGAAGATCGCGCCAGTTCTGGAGTTGCGAGACGACTAGGCCGAGCGTGCTCATGAGCTTGGTCGCCTGCTGCGAGACGTCGTTTACGAACATCTCGGAAATCTCCGGGGAAATCTCGAAGAGATGCTGGTAGAATGTCTCGCCCGCCTGCTGGCTCTGTTTCGTCAACAGCAGGAAGCTGCTGCGGATCGCGTCGATCTGGGTTTCGCTCAGGTTCATCGTTCCGGTCCTCTCGCTGTTCGGGAGCCGCCGCAGGATCGGCGGCCACCCGAGGCACCGCGATCAGCCCGACTTCACGGGCTTCACTGTGTGCTTTCCTTGTTCTGCTCGATGTAGCGAGTAGGGCCTGTTGCAAGAACCGGTATGGCTGCAAGGACGTCATGCAGATATGCTGCAAGCCACGGGGCACCTGTCGCGAGGCGCAGATGAACTGGGACGATATCAAGGTGTTGTTGGCCGTCATGCGATCGAAGTCGCTGTCGCGCGCTGCCGTGATGCTGAAGATGGATCAGTCGACCGTCAGCCGCCGGCTCAGCGCCGTCGAGGCGGACCTGGGCACGATCCTCTTCGTTCGTTCCAAGACCGGCATCGCTCCGACCGAGGCCGGAGATCGTGTTCTCCAGCATGCGCTTGAGGTCGAGCGCCGCATAGACAGGCTTGCTGAGGAAGCCGCGACCGAGACGTCCGAGCTTGTCGGCACGCTGCGACTGGTCGGGAACGCGTGGGTCCTCAACCGGCTGATCGAAACGGTCCTTCCAGCCTTCACCGATGCCCATCCCCGGCTTCTCCTGCGGATCGTGACATGGAAACCCGAGGTACGCATGCGCGGTGACGCCACGCTGTCGCTCTGGTTCGAGAGGCCGCCCGAACCCGGCGAATTCGCCATCAAGCTCGGCGAAGTACCCTTTGCGGCTTACGGCCCCCGCGGTGTTGTGCCTCCGCCACCGGGATGGGTGTCCTTCTTCGATGAGGATGCGCCACGCAGAGCGCCCGTCCGGGCGTGGGAAGCCGCGCGCGGGAAGGATGAGACCCTGACGTTGACAGCGACCGACGCGACGCTGCTCTGCACCGCTGTCAGGCAGGGCGTTGGAAAGGGGATCCTGCCGCAATGCCTTGCAGAGCACGATCCCTGCCTCGAGCGGCTCGACATGGCGGCGGGTGGCTTTATCAGGACCTTGCACCTGCATGCCCATCCCGACACAGTGCAAAATCTGCGCGTGCAAAAGACGATCCGGCTGTTGCGCGATCATTTCGAAGAGGTGTTTCTGCCCTAAGCGCTCCTGTCGCCCCTGAAGGGGCTTGGGGCTCCGGTAAGGGGATCGCCGAAATCCCGGAGGTGTCGGAGTGCAGATCTTGCGCAATGCGTCGGGGTGGCGGTCACAAACCCGGGTTGGTAGTTTTCGCCACACCCTGCGAAGGGGTGTGGGACATGTCCGGGTATGCTGCGCCCGGTGCTCGCACCAACGAAGCGGCTTCTTGAGATCGGAAGAACACGAAGTGACGAACTTGAGCGACTCAACGATGGCGGCAGAAGCGCGTTCCGCGCCGGAGACGGCGCGCCAGGGGATCGCGGCTGTCAGCCCCGTACTGGACCGGCGCACCAAGGCGCCTGGTGTTGCTGATCCGCAGAGCACCGCGCGCGGACCCTTGCGGTGAGGTTTTTGCTCGGTCTTGCCTTGAGCGTCACCCTTGTCGCCGCGTGCTCCCCACCTCCCGAGATCGTGGGGATCGACAATCCCGAATTCCCGACGCAGGCGGTCACGGGCGCGAAGCAGCACACCGTTTTCATCGCGACGACGCGGGCCGATTCCGAGGTCGTGGGCGCGCTGTTCTCGGAGTTGCGGGCGGATGAGCTGGGTTTGGCGTCGGTCGATGTCTCGATCCCGCCCACGCACAGGATCGGCGCCATTGAGCGGCCGAAGGCGTTGCCACCCGATCCGAGGACGGAATTCGCAATCGTCGACCCCGCGGTCTACGAGACGGAGGAAGGTTTCATCGCGGCACTGAACGCCGAATTGCGCCAGCGTACGCCGGCCAACCGCGACATCCTTTTCTTCGTGCACGGCTACAACACAACCACCAGCGAGGCGATCCTGCACGTCGGACAATTCGTGGAAGACAGTGGCTTCGAGGGCGTGCCCGTGCTCTTCACATGGGCATCCGCGGGCCGGGTGACACGCTACGTTTACGATCTGAACTCGGCGTTGGTGGCGCGCGGGCGATTGATCGACGCCGCCGAGCTTGTCGGCCGCTCGATTGGAACCGAATACCACCTCTTCGCGCATTCCATGGGCGGGTTCCTCACGATGGAGGCCATCGTCTACGCGGCCCAGACCGGTCAGTTCGATCGAAGCGGGCGGTTGAGCAACATTGTTCTGGCTTCGCCGGACATCGATCTCGATCTCTTCCGGGCGCAACTGGCCGAGGTGGAGAGCGATTTCGAGCGCTTCTTCGTGCTCCTCTCCCGGGACGACCTTGCCCTGCGCGCGTCCCGCCGGATCGCGGGGGGCGTCCCAAGGGTGGGTGCTGCGGATGCAGATGCGCTCGCAGAACTGGGCATCAACGCGATCGATCTGTCGGAGATCTCCGATACGCGCACGAACAGCCATTCCAAGTTCACCGGATCGCCGGAGATCGTGCAGCTGATCGGCGCGGGCCTGAAGCGGGCGCCGACGTACGGCAGCGCCCGGCGCACGGTGCTCGATGAGATCGTCGGAGATCTCCCGATACGAGTGGTCCCCGGAGGGTGACGCGCAACTGCGCTCCATCACCGCCGATGAGGCTGGACAGGGTGAGGGCTAGCACACCGGGTCTGCAGGCCGGAGGGCATAGGACGTTGTGCGATCCGATGAACTCTCGCGATCTATCCTCCGCCCTATCCGATCGCATCGGCAACACGCGCTTTGTGCGCGAACCGCGCCAAGATCCCTGATCTTGGCCGTGTACCTTCAGCGCGTGCATGAAGCGTAGGCTCTGACGAATGGGCTCTAACGGGGCGGTTCTTCGTGACGTCGCCCCGGCAAGGTGGCGATTGACCGCGCTCTGCACACGCGCGCAGCGAATAGGCGCGAGAGCGATCTTTTCTGGGATTTGTGGCCGGCCTCGTCGAGGTGCAGCGGCGATCCTGAGATCTCTCGGAGAAGAGTGGTGAGCCGTGCAGGATTCGAACCTGCGACCCACTGATTAAAAGTCAGTTGCTCTACCAACTGAGCTAACGGCCCACTCTTTTCTCCGCGCCGAAAGCTCCGGCTCGGTTCGTTGACGGTTCCACGAATCTCCTTTCGGATCAATTCGTTTTGCGTCAGCCGGGAGCGGCGAAAGGTCCGCAGGAGCGGTCCAGATCGGGCTATCGGCACAGGGGCATGCCTCTAGATAATGGGGCAGCGCGGGTCAAGGGAGAAAAGGATCCGGTTGCGCGTTGGCCAAAAGTGCGTTGGACTCGGTTCGCGGCGGGGGTAATTTGCGTAGCTTGCGCCTGCCGCGTTGCGGGCTCGTTGCGCCATCCCTTGCGTGGACCCTTGGTGCGAAGTCTCCGGATCCTGCAAATGGCGTCGGCTTTCGAGAGGTTTGGTGTGCCCTAAAGTGCCAGCTTCGTCGCCAAGGAACCGCAGGGCGATCGCCGTGGCGAGCGGATCGGATCCTGTGCCCTCCCGCCGCGCGGGAAGGGCGGCGCTGCAGGGCTGATCACAGGGCCGGGAGCGTCTCGGTCAAATGGGTTGGAATCGGTTTGCCACTGCGCCTATAACGCCGCGTTATGGTTTTTCAGGCTGCTCTCTCTGACCTGCCCTTCATGAAGATGCACGGGCTGGGCAACGACTTCGTCGTTGTCGATGCACGTGTGCGCGCCAACCCGGTGACGGCTTCACTGGCTCAGGCGCTCGGAGACCGGCATCGCGGCGTAGGATTTGACCAGCTGGCGGTGATCGAACCGGATGGCGAGGCCGCCGCGCGGCTGACCTTTTACAACGCGGACGGCTCGCTCTCGGCCGCCTGTGGAAACGCAACCCGCTGTATCGCGCGCCACCTCATGACAGAGAGCGGCGCGCAGACTTTGACGCTGCGTACGGAGCGGGGCCTTCTTGCGTGCGAAGACGCCGGTGGCGGCCTGACCCGCGTGAACATGGGCGCGCCGAAACTGCAGTGGGACGAGGTGCCGCTCGCGCGCGAGATCGATACCGGGCACCTGCCGATCGATGGTGACCCGGTTGCGACGGGCATGGGCAATCCGCACTGCACCTTCTTCGTCGAAGATGCCGAGGCGGTCGACCTTGCCGCTTTCGGCGCGGCCCACGAAACCCACCCGCTTTTTCCGGAGCGCACCAATGTCGAGGTGGTGCAGGTGCTGTCGCGCGGAGCGATCCGGCTGCGCATCTGGGAGCGTGGCACCGGCATCACGCTCGCCTCGGGCTCCTGCTCTTGCGCGGCTGCGGTGGCGGCGGCGCGGCGCGGGCTGACAGAGCGCGCCGTGGACGTGCATGTCGATGGCGGCGTCCTTTCCATCGAGTGGCGCGAGGACGGCGTATGGATGACGGGCCCCACGGCCCACGTCTTCAACGGTGTCCTGACGGCGGCCTTCCTCGAGGCGCTGGCCCCCGGGGAGGCCGCGTGATGGAGAGCAACGGCCTCCGCTTCGCCACGCACGGCTGCCGGCTCAACGCGTATGAGACCGAGGCGATCAAGGAGCTGAGCCAGCAGGCCGGGCTCGAAAACACGGTCGTCGTCAATACCTGTGCGGTGACGGGTGAGGCCGTGCGCAAGGCACGGCAGGAGATCCGGCGCATGCGGCGGGAACATCCCGATGCCCGCATTGTCGTCACCGGTTGTGCGGCCCAGACCGAGCCCGAGACGTTCGCGAACATGGCGGAGGTCGACCACGTGATCGGCAACGCCGAGAAGATGCAGCCCGAGACCTGGCAGGGCTTCGCGCAGGGTCTTGTGCCGGAGACAGAGCGTGTCCGTGTCGATGACATCTTGTCCGTTCGTGAAACGGCGGGGCACCTGATCGACGGATTCGGCACGCGCAGCCGGGCCTACGTGCAGGTCCAGAACGGATGCGATCATCGTTGCACCTTCTGCATCATCCCCTTCGGACGGGGCAACTCGCGTTCTGTCCCTGCCGGTGTGGTGGTCGAGCAGATCGCGCGCCTGGTGGAGCGCGGCTATGAAGAGGTGGTGCTGACGGGCGTGGACATGACGTCCTGGGGCGCGGATCTTCCCGCCGAGCCGCGTCTCGGTGATCTGGTGCGGCGGATCCTGCGGCTCGTGCCCGACTTGAAGCGGCTCCGCCTGAGCTCGATCGATTCCATCGAGGCGGATCCGGCACTGTTCGACGCGTTCGCCGAGGAGGAGCGGCTGATGCCGCACCTGCACCTGAGCTTGCAGGCGGGTGACGACATGATCCTCAAGCGGATGAAGCGCCGCCACCTGCGGGACGATGCCATCGCGTTTTGCGCCCAGATGCGCCGTCTGCGCCCGGATGTGACCTTTGGCGCGGACATCATTGCAGGCTTTCCGACCGAGACCGAGCCGATGTTCGAGAACTCGTTGCGGCTTGTGGAGACCTGCGCCCTGACGTGGCTGCACGTGTTTCCGTTTTCGCCCCGGCAGGGCACGCCGGCGGCGCGGATGCCGCAAGTCTCGGGAACGGTGATCAAGGAACGTGCGGCACGGCTGCGCCTGCTCGGGGTCGAGCGGGTGCGTCAACATCTCGAACAGCAGATCGGCCGGACGCATGACGTTCTGATGGAAGCGCCTCGCATGGGGCGCACCGAGCACTTCGCGGAGGTCGCTTTCGACCGTGACCAACCCGTCGGGCGCACCTTGCGCGCCCGCGCTGTCGCGCATGATGGCACACGCCTTCTGGCGCATGCAGCATAATGGTTGGAAAGGCCTATCCGGATGCATCCCAACCCCATCTTTCGCGCAGAGCCACGTGAGCGGCACCTTGCATTTGTGCGGGAGCGAGCTTTCGGGCAGCTGACCGTTTCTGGCCCTGACGGGCCGCTTGCGGCGCATGTTCCCATTCTGCTCGATGCCGAAGGGACGAGTGCGGAGCTCCACCTGATGCGCTCCAACCCCGTGGCGCGGATGCTCTCGGCGCCGCAAGCGGCGCTCCTCAGCATCACCGGGCCGGATGGCTATATCTCTCCGGATTGGTACGACACGCCGGATCAGGTGCCGACCTGGAACTACGTGGCGGTTCACTTGCGCGGGACGCTTGAGCGCATGGACACTGAAGGCCTGCGCGACGTGCTCGACAGATTGTCCGAGGCCATGGAGACGCGTCTTCCCAAGATCCCATGGCACAGCGGCAAGATGAGCGCGGGTGTGATGGAACGGATGATGCGCTCGCTCGTCCCGTGCCGTCTGAAGATCAGCGATATCGACGGCACTTGGAAGCTTTCGCAGAACAAGAGCGCTTCGGCCCGGGCGGGCGCTGTTGCCGGTGTGACGTCGGCTGTCGCCCCGGGGCAGGAGCATGCTGCCCTCGCCGAATGGATGCGGGCCGTCGACGCGGATGCTTGATCCCTTTGGGACGGCACACTAGTCCTGTGGCGGGGCGCAGAGGATAGTTCGGATGAAGTTTCTTCTCTACTTGATCGGCCTGAAGGTGGTGCTGCTGGTGGTCACGGGATTTATGCAATGAGCGGGATGACACTCTACGGTAACGGCATTTCGCCCTTCGTGCGGAAGGTGCGTGTCGTTCTGATCGAAACCGGCCAGATGGACGACATCGACATGGTCGAAATGATGGGCAATGCCGTCGATCCCTCGGCATCGCTCAGCAATCCGAACCCGCTGGGGAAGATCCCCGCCCTGGCTCGGACAGACGGGCCGACGCTGTTCGACAGCCGGGTGATTTGCCGGTTCCTCAATGCCCGCGCGGGGGCGTCGCTCTATCCCGAGAGCCGGATCTGGGACGTCCTGACGCTCGAGGCGCTTGCCGACGGCATTCTCGAGGCGGCGGTTTCCATGGTCTACGAAAAGCGCTTCCGCGACGAAACGCTGGTGAGCGACGCCTGGCTCGAGGGCCAGTGGGCCAAGGTGCAGCGAGCGCTCGAGACACTGGAGAGCCGCTGGATGAGCCAGCTTTCCGGCCCCGTCGACATGGGTCAGATCGCCGTGGGATGCGCGCTCGGATATCTCGACCTACGCCACCCGGACAGGGCTTGGCGGACCGGGCGCGACACGCTGGTGGATTGGGACAAACGCTTCGCCGTACGGCCCGCGATGGAGGCGACCAAACCAGCCTGACACGGTCACGGCCTCACCGTGTTGACGGTCTGTTTCCCTTGGCTCTACGGGCAAAAGCGCACACCAACCTGCTGTTAGCGCAAAAAAGTCTCCAACGCGCGACATTCCGCCACACCTGTGCGGGTTTGGCGGCTGGACGACACGGGGTGACCCCTCTAAGTAGCAGCCTGTTAATGCGCCGGAGCCATACCGGCGACGGCTCGCGTGGACGCGTGCAAGAATGAAGATCAAGAACTCAGCGACGCCTTCGGGCGGAATGCCAAGCAAAGGAGAGCCACGTGTCTCAGGTTGAAGACCACGAAGGTACACGCCGCGACTTTCTCTACTACGCGACTGCCGGAGCGGGTGCAGTTACGGCGGGGGCCGCCGTGTGGCCTCTGGTCGCTCAGATGAACCCGACCGCCGATGTGCAGGCGCTCAGCTCGATCCGGGTTGATGTGAGCACTGTCGAAGTGGGCCAGCAGCTGACAGTTCAGTGGCTTGGCAAGCCGATCTTCATCCGCCGCCGCACGGCGGAAGAGATCGAGGAAGGGCGCGCTGTCCCGCTCTCCGATCTTCCCGACAGCTCGGCGCGAAACGACAATCTCGGCGGCGACGCTGACGCCTCTGACGAGAACCGCACGCTCGACGAAGCTGGCGAGTGGCTGGTTCAGTTCGGTGTGTGCACGCACTTCGGCTGCGTGCCCATCGGGGACGGCGCGGGCGACTACAACGGCTGGTTCTGCCCTTGCCACGGCTCACACTATGACACGGCCGGCCGCATCCGTCGCGGCCCGGCGCCCGAGAACCTGCCCGTTCCGCTGGCAGAGTTCGTCGACGAAACAACCATTGTACTCGGTTAAGCGAGGGAGACGCTCTTAATGTCCGGAATTCCCCACGACCATTACGAACCGACGTCGAACGGCGAGAAGTGGCTGCACCGCCGCCTCCCCGTGATCGGCCTGCTCTACGACACGATCATGATCCCCACCCCCAGGAACCTCAATTGGATGTGGATCTGGGGCATCGTGCTCATGTTCTGCCTGGTGCTACAGATCATCACCGGCATCGTGCTGGTGATGCACTACACGCCCCACGCCGACATGGCCTTCGCGTCCGTCGAGCACATCATGCGCAACGTGAACGGCGGCCACATGATCCGCTACCTGCACATGAACGGTGCATCGCTCTTCTTCGTTGCTGTCTACGCGCACATCTTCCGGGGCCTCTACTATGGCTCCTACAAGTCGCCGCGCGAGATCACATGGATCATCGGTATCCTGATCTACCTCGCCATGATGGCCACGGCGTTCATGGGGTACGTTCTGCCCTGGGGCCAGATGTCCTTCTGGGGCGCCACGGTGATCACCGGCCTATTCGGCGCCATCCCGTTTGTCGGCGATGCACTGCTGGTGTGGCTGCAGGGTGGCCCGGCTGTCGACAACGCGACGCTGCAGCGCTTCTTCTCGCTGCACTATCTGCTGCCCTTCGTCATCGCGGGTCTGACCATCGTCCACGTCTGGGCCTTCCACACCACTGGAAACAACAACCCCACGGGTGTTGAAGTGCGCCGCACGTCGAAGGACGAAGCCGAGCGCGACACGCTGCCGTTCTGGCCCTACTTCGTCATGAAGGACCTGTTCGCACTGTCGCTGATCATGGTGATCTTCTTCGCAATCGTCGGGTTCATGCCGAACTACCTCGGCCACCCGGACAACTATATCGAGGCCAACGCTCTGGCGACGCCCGCACACATCGTGCCGGAATGGTATTTCCTGCCGTTCTACGCGATCCTGCGTGCCTTCGACAGCGAGGTCTGGCTGGTCATCGTGGTGGACTGGGTCACCTTCGGCATCGTTGACGCCAAGTTCTTCGGCGTGCTCGCGATGTTCGGTGCGATCGTGGTGATGGCGCTGGCACCGTGGCTCGACACGTCGTCGGTCCGCTCCGGCCGCTACCGCCCGATGTTCAAGTGGTGGTTCGCCGTCTTCGTCGTGAACTTCTTCGTCCTGATGTGGGCGGGCGCGATGCCGGCGGAAGGGATCTACCCCTACATCGCTCTGATCGGCTCGACCTACTGGTTCGCCTACTTCCTGGTGATCCTGCCGCTTCTGGGCGTTATCGAAAAGCCGCTGGCCCAGCCGTCGACCATCGAAGAGGACTTCAACGCCAAGATGCTGGCGGCGAAGGAGAAGGCTTCGGGTGGCGCCACTGCAGCCACGCCGGCCGAATGAGCGGGAAGGATTGAAGACAATGCTCAAGAAACTCGCTCTCTCCACGTTTGTAGCTCTCGGCCTGTCGGCCGGGGGCGCCCTCGCCGCAGGCGGCGCTGGCCACGTGGAGGATTACTCGTTCTCGTTCGAAGGGCCCTTCGGCACTTTCGACCAGATGCAGCTGCAACGCGGTCTGCAGGTCTACACCGAGATCTGCTCGGCATGTCACGGCATGAAATTCGTCCCGATCCGTACGTTGGGTGATGCGGGCGGTCCGGAACTGCCTGAAGACCAGGTGCGTGCTTACGCCGACCTGATCGAGGTCTGGGACCCAACGCTGGATGATGGTTTCGGCGATTTCCGCCCTGCGACACCGGTGGACCACTTCCCCGGATCGAGCATGTCGAATGCGCCGGATCTCAGCCTCATGGCCAAGGCACGTGCAGGTTTCCACGGCCCTTATGGCACGGGCATCAACCAGCTCTTCCGGGGCATGGGGGGGGCCGAATACATCGCGTCTCTGCTCACCGGCTACACCGGTAGTGACAAGGAAGAAGCCGGCGCGATCCTTTACGAGAACACCGCATACGGCGGCTATCTCGCGATGGCGCAGCCACTCTGGGGTGACGATGTCTTCTACGAAGACGGCACGGTTGCCACGATCGAGCAGCAGGCCAAGGATGTTGCGGCGTTCCTGATGTGGGCGGCTGAGCCAAAGATGATGGCGCGCCAGCAGACGGGCTTTGTTGCGGTCGTGTTCCTCTCTGTTCTTACCGTCTTGCTCTACCTCACGAACAAGCGGCTTTGGGCGCCGATCAAGGCGCGCGCAAAGAGCACACCGGCTGAGTAAGATCGCCCAGAAGTTCAGGAAAGGGGCGCCCCACGGGGCGCCCTTTTTCATCGTCGGCAGCGGCTTGAGGTCCGGGCGACGGCACGCTAGGCCCCGACGAAAGGAGAGCGACGATGTCCTTCAACACCTTTGGTCACATGTTTCGGGTCACCACCTGGGGTGAAAGCCACGGGCCCGCCCTGGGCGCAACCGTCGATGGCTGCCCCCCGGGAGTGCCGATCACGGTGGAGGCGCTTCAGGTCTGGCTCGACAAGCGCAAGCCGGGGCAGAGCAAGTACACTACGCAACGGCGGGAGCCGGACGCGGTCGAGATCCTGTCAGGTGTCTTCGAGGGCCAGAGCACCGGCACGCCGATCCAGCTGATGATCCGCAACGCCGATCAACGCTCCAAGGACTATGGCGATATCGCCGAGAAGTTCCGGCCGGGACATGCCGATATAACCTATTGGCAGAAGTATGGGATCCGCGATTTCCGGGGTGGGGGGCGGTCCTCCGCCCGCGAAACAGCGGCACGGGTGGCGGCGGGCGGTGTGGCACGTGCAGCCCTGGCAGCGCTCGTGCCGGGTCTGCGGATCACGGGCTACATGGTGCAGATGGGGGAAATGCAGCTTGATCGTACGGGCATGGACCTGGGCGCGATCAACGAAAACCCGTTCTTTCTCCCCGATGCAGAGGCGGCCCCTGCCTGGGGCGACTACCTCGACGGTCTTCGCAAGTCCGGCAACTCGGTCGGCGCCGTGATCGAGGTGACGGCAAGTGGTGTCCCTGCCGGCCTGGGAGCTCCGATCTATGCCAAGCTCGATGCCGATCTCGCCGCGGCGATGATGTCGATCAACGCGGTGAAGGGTGTCGAGATCGGTGAAGGGATGGAGGCCGCGGGCCTGACGGGAGACGCGAACGCGGACGAAATCGAGATGGTGCCGGAGGGGCCGATCTATGGCTCAAATCACGCTGGCGGTATTCTGGGCGGCATCTCGACGGGTCAGGACATCGTCCTGCGGTTCTCCGTCAAGCCCACCTCGTCGATCCTGACGCCACGCCGCACGATCATGAAGGATGGGACGGAGACAGAGATCGTGACAAAGGGTCGTCACGATCCCTGCGTCGGTATTCGCGCGGTACCTGTCGGCGAGGCGATGATGGCATGTATTCTGCTCGACCACCTGCTCCTCGACAGGGCGCAAACCGGCGGCGCAAGGGGGCGCATTGGCTAACAGATGCGCCGCCGAATTTTCGTACGAAAATTCGCTCCCTGCACCTACCGACGTACCAGAGCCTAGCTCGTGGCTGCAGAGAGAGCCGTATCCATGAGCCCCTTGATCGCGTCACGGCGCGTGTCGGCAACGATCCGTCCGAGTTCTTCGCCTCCCTTGAGCACGACCAGTGTGGAGCGCCGCGGGATCGCGAGGTCTGCGACGAGCATCCCGGACTTCCAGGTGTCCCAGTCGACCTTGATGAACGTGATCGCAGAGTCGTAGGCCGGGTTTTCCGCCTTCAGTGCTTCAATAGCGCGACCTTGCGCGCGGCAGGTGCCGCACCACGTCGCGGAGAAGTCGACGAATACGGTTTCCCCGGCCGCCAGCCGTTCTTCGACGAGCCCGTCGGTGTAGTCCACCATCGTGGCATGGGCGGGCAGGGCAAGCAGCGCGGCTGAGCCGGCGACAAGAAAGGTACGGCGATCCATTAGGTTCTCCTGAAGGTCAAAGGGACACCGAAAGATCCTGGAACCAGACCGGCAAGTGGTCGAGGGCCCAAGCTTCGACGATGTGATGCATGTTGAACAATAGGGCAACACCCACGGCGGCAAAGACGGCCCCCATGATCGGGCGCCCCTTAGTTGCAATGGCGTGCAGCCAGTCTCGGCGGCGCGCAAGGGCGCTGCGGGCGCCGTAGGCCAGAAGGACCACGACCGAAGCGACCCCCAAGGCGAAGGTGAGCATGATCGCGCCAGCCCGCAGGAGTGACTCGCCCTGACTGGCGAGTGAGATGGCAGCGCCGAGTGTCGGTCCGACGCAGGGGCTCCACACGGCGCCGAGCAGCGCCCCACCGACGAATTGTCCGCCAAGGCCGGATCGATCGACGTCGTCCAGCCGGGCGTCGGCGCCCCCAGCGAAGCCCGAGGTCGCGGTGGCAAAGCTCTCCGAAAAGCGAGGGATCATCAGGACGAAACCAAAAAGGATCATCATCACAGCGGCGGCATCGCCGACCAAATCCTCGGTCAACCCGACCGACCGGCTTAGAGTTGCGACGCCAAGGCCAAGCACGACGAACGACGTACAAAGGCCACCCGCCAGCGCGAGCGGGCCCAACCGTGAGCCTTGTGCCGCCGAGGCCAGCACAATGGGGAGAACGGGCAGGATGCACGGGTTGATCAACGTCAATAGACCCGCGCCATAGGCAAGGATGAGTTCCATGTGCGCTATATGGCGCGTTGGCCGGCGCCTGTCACTTCACCTCTCTCCGCGTTTCGCTCACGGCCGCGTCATCGGGCGTGTGACGCGCGGTCTGAACGGCCAGAATGCCTACGGTGATGATCGCAACTCCGACGACATCGATCCACCCCATCGCTTCACCGAGGATCAGGGCCGCGAAGGCGACGCCCAGAAACGGGTTGAGGAAGTGGAAGGTGGCTGCGCGCGTGGCGCCGATCCGGCGCACGAGAACGAACCAGACAAGCGTCGCCGCCAAACCGGGGACCAGCGTCGTGTAAAGGAAAGCGAGGCCGAGGGTCCACGAGGGCGTGAAGGTCCAGGTTTCGAACAGGAACGCGGGCACGAACAGGACAACCGAGCCCACGAGCATCTGAAGCCCCACGATCATCAAGAGATTACCGCCAGACGATGCCCCGCGGACCGCGAGCGTCGCGAAGGTGAGGGCCAGAACCCCCACGATGCATAGGGCAACCGAGCCAGGATCGGCCCCGCCCTGAAGCCGGCTGCCCATGATCAGCGCAACCCCTGCAAACCCAGCGGCTAGCCCCGCGATCCCGACAAGCGGCAAACGCTCCCCGAATGCGAGCCACGCGGTCAGCGCAACGAGGAGCGGCATGGTCGAAGCGATGATCGCGGCGAATGAGGCCTCGATGGTCTGCATGGCGATGAAGTTGAGGCCGAGGTAGAGCGCATTCTGGCAGATACCAAAAAGCAACGTCGCTGCGGCCTGGCTACGGGTCAGGCGCCACGACTGGCCCAGGGCCGCGGCAATCGCTACGGCGAGGATCCCCGACAGGAAGAACCGCAGGGACAGTGCCGCGAGCGGTGGAGCATCCGCCACGATGAGACGCGCCGACGAGAAGGCGGAGGACCACATGGCCGCGAAGGCCAGCCCCATCAGGAAGGCGCGCAGGTCCACGTGTCAGTCTGGGGCTTGCCAGAGTTCGACGGGATTGCCCTCCGGGTCATGGATGCGTGCGAAGCGCCCGTGTGGCCCGTCCCATTCCGGGTTCTTCTCGACGCTGATGCCGCTCTCTTCGAGTGCGGCGACAAGCGCGTCGAGGTCATCGACACGGAAATTCAGCATGAAGGCTTTGTCGGGGGGGAAGTAGTCCGAGTGGGCCGGAAATGGCGCGAATACCGTGTAGCCCGCCGATTGCTGCCAGGGCGTTCCGTCTGCGTTGCCGGTTACGCCGAGGTGCTCGGCGTACCATGTCGCAAGCGCACCCGGATCGCGGGCGCGAAAGAAAACCCCACCGATCCCCAGTGCCTTGGCCATGCCCGTACCTCCGTCCGGGGCAGGCCCAAAACCAAAAAGAGCCGCCCCTAGGGCGACCCTTTCGCAATCTGCGCAGATGCGCAAGTCAGCCGTTCACGCTGTCCTTCAGGGCCTTGGCGATCGTGACCTTGACCTGCTTGTCAGCGTCTTTCTTGATCTGCTCGCCAGTGGCGGGGTTGCGCACCATGCGCTCGGGCCGCTCGCGGCAGTAGATCTTGCCCACGCCGGGCAGGGTGACGGCGCCGCCTTCGGCGACTTCCTTGGTGATGATGCCGGCGATGGCGTCGAGCGCGGCGCCAGCAGTCTTCTTGTCAGCGTCCATCTCCTCGGCCAGCGCGGCCACGAGCTGAGTCTTTGTCATCGGTTTGTTCGCCATGTACGGCCTCCTCGCTCAATCCCACTATTGGGGGTTATTACTTCGATTCTACGCAATCTAGAGGTTGCACACAACGTTTAGTGGTGCTCCGCCCAAGAAAACAAGGGTTTTTGACGTTTTGGTCAGACTTCGAAGGGCGAAAAGTCACCAAGTCGGCCAATTGGCGGTCTGAATGAGCGTTTCGGCCTCTGAACGCGCGGTGCGTGGCGTTGCCGAGGTGCCGCTGTTACGCCTACGCGCATTGGAATAGCCCAGGGTTGCAATGCCAGCAACCACAAGTGCCCGTACCGTACGGGACGGGCAATCGGATGCCGGGGACCGCAGCGCAGTGAAGGTGGGGTGCACCCCAAGAAACGCTGCGGCGAAGGGGCGCTCGGGCACTCACGTTGCGACAGGAGTGTGTTCTCCAGTTTGTGCAGCGCGATCAGTGCGCGCGACATGGTGGTTTAAATGCGAATCCGGCTCTCAATCTTGCCGGGCGCGCGTACGAGAAAACGGCGTCTGCATCGCCGCCGCTCTAGGAGCCGCCGAGGCGTTGCTGCCGCGCCTCGGCGCGCACTTACAGAAAGGCTGTTTCTTCGAAGCTTCGCAATTTGCGACTGTGGAGACGCTCATGAGGCATTTCGCGCAGGGCTTCCATCGCCTTGATGCCGATCAGCAGGTGCCGGGCGACCTGTGTCTTGTAGAAGGCCGACGCCATACCGGGCAACTTCAGCTCACCGTGGAGCGGTTTGTCCGAGACGCACAGGAGGGTGCCGTAGGGCACGCGAAACCGAAAACCGTTCGCCGCGATAGTCGCGCTTTCCATATCGAGCGCAATGGCCCGGGATTGGCTGAGCCGTTGCACGGGGCCGGACTGGTCCCGCAGCTCCCAATTGCGATTGTCGACGGTGGCAACCGTTCCGGTGCGCATGATGCGTTTGAGTTCGAAGCCCTCGTATTCCGTGACCTGGGCGACGGCGGTCTCGAGGGCAACCTGCACTTCCGCGAGCGGCGGGATCGGGACCCAGACCGGCAGATCATCGTCCAGCACCCTGTCTTCGCGCAGATAGGCATGCGCGAGCACGAAATCCCCGAGCGCCTGCGTGTTTCGCAGGCCGGCGCAATGCCCGACCATCAGCCAGGCATGCGGCCGCAGGACAGCGATGTGGTCTGTCGCGGTCTTCGCATTCGAGGGGCCGACGCCGATATTGACAAGGGTGATGCCGCCGCCCTCGGCGCGCTTGAGGTGGTACGTGGGCATCTGCGGCAGCTTGGCGGGAGTATCAAGCGCCTCGTCAGCGCTCGTGATCGACGTGTTTCCGGGCCCGACGAAGCTGGTGTACCCGCTATCGGGATCGGCGAGCATGGTGCGCGCGTAGGTTTCGAACTCCTGAACGTAGAACTGGTAGTTCGTGAAGAGCACGTGGTTCTGGAAGTGCTCGGGGTCGGTGGCGGTATAATGCGCGAGCCGGGCAAGCGAATAGTCCACCCGCTGGGCGGTAAACGGGGCCAGGGCGCCGGAGCCGTCTTCATGCAGGAACGCAAAGCCGTTGACGATGTCGTCGTTCGTCGTCGCGAGGTCTGGCACGTCGAAGACATCGCGGAGCGGGAAATCGAGAGCGCCTTCCTGCGGCACGCTGGGATCCGCAGCACCGGACATTGCGAAGTGGATCGGGATGGGCGTGGCAGATGGGCCGATCTCGACGGCCTGGCCATGGTTGCGGATCAAAAGGCCGATTTGCTGGATCAGGTAGTTCCGGAAGAGATCCGGGCGTGTGACCGTAGTGGAATACGTACCGGGGGTGACGACATGGCCAAAGGAGAGCCGCGAGTCCGCTTCGGCGAAGGTCGTCGTTGTCAGCCGGATCTCGGGATAGAACGCGCGGTATCGGCAGGGCGGACGCCCGTCCGCGACGGTGTCCGAGAACCTGTCGCGCAGGAAGCGAAGAGCCGTGTCGTAGAGGTCCTGCAGGCGATCCACTGCTTCGGTGGCGTCCTCGAAGGATTTCGGATGCATTTCGGGGGGGGTGCGGAGCGGGATCACGGTGTCTGGCAATGTCATGGCGGGCATACCTTTCAGGCGGCGTGTGCGCCCTGAATGCGTTGCCTGATACCAACCCGATCCACGCAGATCATGCAAGGCGCGACGGTGTAGCGGTCAGATCGGGCGGCAATCGCCCTCTTCGGTCGTATCGCGCTTGGGCAGCGCGAGGGCCCGGGGATGTGTCGTCGCGGCCAGGACGCGCTTCGATCTTGATAGTGCGCACCGGGGAAAGGCGACGGCAGGGCCAGCGCCTGACGGCGGCGTGAAGGCCGGTTTGCTTGCCCCCGGCGCGGTGCTGTTGTTACGTGCGGGCATGGATCGACGCCCACACCCACCCTCGGACAATCCGCCCGCCAAGGCCACGCGCCGCGCCGTGCTTTCCGGTTTGATCGCCGGAATTGCGGCCCCGGCACTGGCCCTTCCACCCGAGGTGTCGCTGCGCCCGATGCCACGGCTCGGTGCCGACGAGATTGCGCGGCTGCGGGCGCCACGGGGGGAGGCGCTTGTCTCTGACGCCCGGCTCGGATCCGCCGCCAGTGTGTCCTATGCGGTGGCAGATGCAGAAACCGGCGAAGTACTGGAGACGCGCGGGCCACTGGTGCGACAACCGCCGGCGTCTGTCGCGAAGGCTGTCACGGCACTCTATGCGCTGGAGGCGCTGGGCCCGGCGCATCGCTACGCGACCCGCGTTCATGCCTTGGGGACGGTCTCGGCGGAGGGGCGCCTGGAGGGGGATATCGTCCTCGCAGGTTCGGGCGACCCAACCCTGCAGACCAACGCTCTGGCGGACCTCGCCGCGCGCCTGAAGGAGGCTGGCGTGCGTGAGGTGACTGGGCGTTTTCTGGTTTGGGACGGGCATTTGCCTCGTGTCGACCGGATCGATCCCGGTCAGCCCGATCACGTGGGCTACAACCCCGCCGTGTCGGGACTGAACCTGAACTTCAACCGTGTGCACTTTGAATGGAAGCGCAGTGGCAGTTCCTATGCCGTCACGATGGATGCACGCTCAGACCGATATCGCCCGGATGTGCAGGTCGCGCGGATGGAGGTCGTGCGGCGGGCCACGCCCGTCTACACCTACGAGGACGCGGGCGATTACGACGCCTGGACGGTCGCGTCCGGCGCTCTGGGGACGGGTGGTGCGCGCTGGCTGCCGGTGCGCGAACCGGCTTATTACGCGGGCGAGGTATTCTCGACCTTCGCGCGGTCCAACGGGATCGTTCTGCGCAAGCCCGAGCGTGCCCTTGCCGCACCTGACGGACCAGTGCTTGCGGAAGTGCTGAGCGGGCCGATGGTCGAGATGCTGCAGGACATGTTGAAGTATTCGACCAACGTAACGGCGGAAGCCGTGGGCCTTTCGGCCTCGACCGCGCGCGGTGGCGCACCCGCGACACTGGTGGACTCCGCCTCCCAGATGAGTGCGTGGCTCGGCGAGAGTATCGGCAGCCAGAAGCCCGCGTTTGTCGATCATTCCGGGCTTGGAGACCGATCGAGGGTCACGGCCACCGACATGGTGCGGGCACTGGTGCGCGTCGGGCCGGAGGCGGGATTGTCCGCACTGCTCAAGGACATTCCGATGCGCGACCGCTCCTATGCGATCATCGACAGCTATCCAGCAGATATCGTGGCAAAAACCGGCACGCTCAACTTTGTCAGCGCGTTGTCGGGATACGTCGTGCCGAAGGGGGGGCGGCGCTTGGCCTTCGCGATCTTCTCTGCCGATGTGCCACGCCGTTCTACGATCCCGCGTGCCCAGAGGGAGCGACCGGAAGGCGCGCGAAGCTGGGCGCGGCGGGCGCGCATCTTGCAGCTTCGTCTGATCGACCGGTGGCACACCCTTTACGTATGAGCGGGGCAACGCTTTGGGCCGTTCCCGCGCTTTTGGTCCGGCGTGGGGGCGCCGGTCTGGTTCCTGCGGGGCGCTTGAGAAATCACGGGGTCGGCGCGCAGTGGCGGACTGTCGGGCCTTCGGACCCTACTGGGTCATGTGACGGGCGCGGGCGCCTTGTTCGATGGCGGCGGCGTGCAGGCGCGGGATGTTGAGCTCGTAGCGGATCTCTTCGAGCATGCGCAGCTCTGCCTCGTCGAGCAACCCGTCAGAAGCGGCCACGTCGCAAGCCATGGCGTAAGCGGTCTCGTGCAGGCGTTGGGGCAGCGCCTCGCGCACGATGCCGAAGAGCGCGGTCAGACCGTCCTCTTCCTCGAAGAGATCGAACACGAGGTTGGCGACGAGGCGGGTGCGGTCGGCGTCGTAGTGGCCGAAGACGGGGAGGTGATTGACGATCCGGTCGATGGTGACGAGCTCGGCCGTGCGCACGGTTTCGTCGGAGACGGATGTCGCGATCATCACGGCGACGAGGGCATCCTGGGGGGACAGCGGTTGATCAAGCTTGTCGGACATGGGCGCTCCTTGCAGTCGGCCCCGAGATAGGCGGGCCGGCGGACGGCGGCAAGGACAGGACGCTGCGCGGCGCGTATTTTGAGCAAGAAGAAGCGCAGGGTGTCGCGCACAGGGAGCCGGTCGCGCGTTGACGGGGGCCGCCGGACGCGCGATAGGAACCCCCGGTTTTGCGGGCGTTCTGCGTCCGCCGCAACGAAAAGAGGCTCCCATGACCGGATCGGATGTGACGCTGCGTGACGCGGCTCTGGCCTCGAAGGCCTGGCCCTTCGAGGTGGCGCGCGCGATCCTCAAGCGCTACCCCGATGGCCCGCCCGAGAAGGGTCATGTGCTGTTCGAGACGGGCTACGGGCCGTCGGGGCTGCCCCATATCGGGACATTTGGAGAGGTTCTGCGCACGACGATGGTCCGGCGTGCGTTCGAGCTGATGTCGGACATCCCCACGCGGCTGATCTGTTTTTCGGATGACCTCGATGGTATGCGCAAGGTGCCGGAGAATGTGCCGGATCCGGCCTCCCTTGCCCAACATCTGCAGAAGCCGCTGACGTCGGTTCCCGACCCGTTCGGGACGCATGCCAGCTTCGGCGACCACAACAATGCGATGCTGCGGCGTTTCCTCGACACGTTCGGGTTCGAGTACGAGTTCATCTCGGCGACGGAGTTCTATCGATCGGGCCGCTTCGACCCTGTGCTGCTGCGCGCCGCGGAGCGATACGATGCGCTCATGATGGTCATGCTCAAGACGCTGCGCGACGAGCGGCGCCAGACCTACTCGATCTTTCTGCCGATCCATCCGGAGACGGGGCGCGTTCTCTACGTGCCGATGAAGCATGTCGATGGCACGAAGGGAGAAGTGACGTTCGATGATGAAGAGGGGCGCGAATGGACGCTTCCTGTCACGGGCGGCCACGTGAAACTGCAGTGGAAGCCGGATTTCGGCGCGCGCTGGGCGGCGCTTGGGGTCGACTTCGAGATGTACGGCAAGGATCATTCGACCAACACTCCGGTCTATGATTCTATCTGCAAGATCCTTGGGGCGCGGGCGCCGGAGCACTATACCTACGAGCTGTTCCTCGATGAGAATGCGGAGAAGATCTCGAAGTCCAAGGGCAACGGGCTGACGATCGACGAGTGGCTGGCCTATGCGCCGACAGAGAGCCTCTCGCACTTCATGTTCGCCAAGCCGAAGACGGCCAAGCGGCTCTATTTCGACGTTATCCCGAAAGCTGTCGACGAGTATCACCAGCAGCTTGCCGCCTTCGAGAAGCAGGATCCGGTGCAGCGCCTCGCCAATCCGGTCTGGCACATCCATCGCGGGCAACCGCCCGCGTCGGATATGGTTGTCAGCTTCAGCATGCTGCTGAACCTTGCCTCGGCGGCGCATGCGGAAGACACGGAAACGCTTTGGGGATTCATCCGTCGCTATGCGCCTGACGCGGCTCCCGAGACGCATCCGCAGCTGGACCAGGCCGCGCGCGGCGCCGTGCGCTACTATCAGGATTTTGTGCGGCCATCGAAGACCTTCAGGGCACCGACGCAGACCGAATCCGCCGCGATGCGCGACCTTGCTGACCAGCTTGGGGCACACGGGGGCGAGACCGATCCCGAGGCCCTGCAATCCATCGTCTTTGCCGTCGGGCGCGAGCATGGGTTCGAACCGCTACGGGCGTGGTTTACGGCGCTCTATGAGGTGCTTCTTGGGCAGAGCCAGGGGCCGCGCTTTGGCGGTTTCATCGCGCTTTACGGCGTGGAGGAGACGATCCGGCTGATCGAGGATGGCCTGGCCGGCAAACTCGCTGCCTGAGTGACGCTGCGTCCGTCATGGGATGGGCGCGGCAATCTCGAAAACTTGCCATAATCTCTCTTTAACTCGTCTGTGGGGGCGTGTGTTCCGCGCAGGTGTAATCGTGATTTGGTGTTTCTTGGTGGCAGTCGGCCGCCGTGGTTTGTCGCAGGGCTGCGTCGGGGTGCTGCTCGGCCTCGCGATGCTGATGGTGCCGCCCGCGGCTGCGCAGGCCACAACGGTGCTCAACGGTGGTTTTGAAACGCCGGATCGGGGCACCGCGACTTCGTTCAAGTTCGTCAATCCCGATACCGTGGATGGCTGGCACACGACCGACACGCATATCGAAATCTGGGCGAATGGGTTCAACGGAGTGCGCTCCTACAAGGGCGACCAGCATGTCGAGATCAACGCCAAGGCGTTTGGCACGCTCTACCAGATCGTCTCCGGGATCGCCGCGGGGTCTGACCTGATCCTCGAGTTCGCCCATCGGGCGCGCAAGGGAACAGATGTCATGCGCGTCGACATCCACGATATGGGGGATGACGACCGTTTCGGCACGGCGGACGACAGCCTGCTGTTTTCGCGAGAGATGTCTGCCACGACAGCCGGTTGGGTCTTCACCTCGACCGATACGATCACGCGGGTCACGGCGCTTGGGGGAAACATCCGGCTGTCATTCACAGCGGTATCGACCGGCAGCAAGAGCGTTTCAGTGGGCAATTTCCTTGACGCGGTCGAGTTGCGCCACGATTTGCCGACAACGCCGGGACCGGCGGCGGGGATATTGCTCGTTGGCGCGCTTGGCCTGCTTGGGGCGTGGCGTCGGCGGGTTCAGGCGCGATAACTCCACGCCGGATCGCTGCGGGGCTGGGGTGACGTGGCGCTGGGGGTAAGCGCGCGACATCCGGGCACGCCCCGGTCGATATTCGGGCTTGGTTCTCAGGCTGGATGTTACCAATGGTGTCGAGCGTCAGGCGTGTGACATCCGCCTGAGCCGGGCCCGCGTTCACCAGCAATATCGGCATTCGGGCAGTGATGGGATCCGGATTGCCGGGCAAGAGTCTGCTCTGCATGCACTCTGACGGAAAACATGGCGCGCTTGCCAAGCGTACCTGGCGATCCATCCTCTGTAGTGCTGCTCCGGATTTGGGGCAAAACGCCGCTCGTTCTGACCTTTCTGGAGATCCGATATGCCTCGTTTGCCCTTGATCGCCCTCGCTCTTGCCTTGCTGCTGGTGCTCCTGCCGCCCGGGAATGCACATGCGCAGAGCCAGCCACAGGATGTGATTGGCGCCCAGATCGAAGCGTTTCAATCGGATGACGTTGCGGGTGCTTTCCAATTCGCGGCACCGGGGATCAGGCAGATGTTTCGCACGCCGGAGAACTTCGGGCGCATGGTGCAGCAGGGCTATCCCATGGTCTGGCGGCCCGCGGAAGTGCGATACGGGTCATCCGAGGCGCGCGGCGCCGCTGTCTTGCAGAGGGTCATTATCACCGATGCGTCCGGGCGGGTTTTCACGCTGGAGTACACGATGGTGCCGGCAGGCGAGAGCTGGCAGATCGCCGGCGTCTCTATCCTGGAGGCGTCGCAGGTTGGTGCATGAATGAGGACGGTTGCAGCGCTCTCGCCTGAAGACGTTCAATCCTATCCCCGGCCTCCTGCACTGGATCGCGTTGCCATGCCGCTCCGGGTCGTCCTTGGGGGAACCGTGATCGCGCAGACGGATCGCGCGTTCCGGGTCTGCGAGACCCACCATGCGCCGACGTATTATTTTCCGCCGGATGCAATCCGCGAGGGCGCCCTGACGGCGTCGCGCGGGGTGTCCTATTGCGAGTGGAAAGGGCACGCCGCCTACTGGGACGTCACGGGGGGCGCCACCAGGCGCCGGCGCGCCGCATGGTCCTACCCCGACCCCAGCGAAGCCTTTGCGCCGCTCCGCGACCATGTCGCGTTTTATTGCTCGAAGATGGACGATTGCCTGGTTGACGACGAGCGGGTCACGCCGCAGCCCGGCGACTTCTACGGCGGATGGGTCACACCGAACCTGAGCGGAACGGTGAAAGGCGGGCCGGGGACGCGCTGGTGGTAGCGCGCGTGTCGCTCTGTGTCGGTGGCTGCGCTGTCTGCGCTCGGTTCGGCGGGCTCTTGCCGGGGCTGTCGCTGGCAAGTGGAACGGCTCCATCAGATGCGGGGCTGCGCGGTTGACCATCTGCACCCCCGCCAATAGGACCCACGGAACCTCATCTTCACAACGTGCCGCGCCATGATCCCCCAGTCCAAGCCGACCTCCTTTCAGGACATCTTGCTGCGTTTGCAGGTCTACTGGGCCGGGCAGGGGTGCGCTGTTCTGCAACCCTACGACATGGAAGTCGGTGCCGGGACCTTCCATCCCGCAACGACGCTGAGGGCCCTTGGCCCGAGGTCCTGGGCGGCGGCCTACGTTCAGCCGTCGCGACGCCCGACGGACGGGCGCTACGGCGAGAACCCGAACCGGCTGCAACACTATTACCAGTTTCAGGTTCTCATCAAACCGAGCCCCCCGGACCTGCAGGATCTCTATCTCGGGTCTCTCGAGGCCATCGGGGTCGACTTTGCCCTCCATGATATCCGTTTTGTCGAGGATGACTGGGAGAGCCCTACTCTGGGGGCATGGGGCCTCGGATGGGAGGTCTGGTGCGACGGTATGGAGGTCAGCCAGTTCACGTATTTCCAGCAGGTCGGCGGCCATGAATGCAAGCCGGTCTCGGGCGAGCTGACATATGGGCTCGAGCGTCTTGCGATGTACATCCTCGGGATCGACCACGTGATGGATATGCCGTTCAACACGCCACAGTCGCCTGCCGCGCTGAGCTATGGCGACATCTTCCGGCAGACCGAGCAGGAATACTCTCGCTTCAACTTCGATGTGGCCAATACCGAGGTGTTGCTGCGCCACTTCGAGGAAGCAGAGGCAGAGTGTGCCGCAATCCTCGCCGCGCCCGCCGAAGATCCCAAAACCGGCAAGCGCATCGTCATGGCGCATCCGGCTTACGATCAGTGCATCAAGGCCTCCCATATCTTCAACCTGCTCGATGCCCGTGGAGTGATCTCCGTCACGGAGCGACAGGCCTATATCGGCCGTGTCCGCGCGCTCGCCAAAGCCTGTGCCGACGCCTTCCTCCAGACGGACGCAGGCGGAGCGGCCGCATGAACGCTGTCCCTGAGCGGGCTGCGCAATTTGCCTTTCCGCAGCAGCACAAGCCCGAGGGGCGGAGCTGGCATGTGCACATCGGTGCGCACAAGACGGCGACAACCCACCTGCAGGACTGCCTCACAGAGGCTGAGCCGCAGATCAGTGCGGCGGGAGGCGCTGTGCTCCTGCCGTCGACCCTGCGCCCATGGGCGGACGCGATGCGGTGGCGGCCATCCGGGGTCGAGGGCGTGCGCCATGCCCTGCGCCGTCGCTACCGCTTGCCGGGGCGCGTGCAGGCAGGGGTTAGCGATCGCAAACGGATCGTCGCGTCGGAAGAGGACATTCTCGGGCAGGTGGCGGATCTCCTTTGCGATCCGATCTACCCGGACCTCTCGTGCCTTGACCTGCTGAAGCACTCGGCAAAGCGAGAGCCGCTCACCCTTTATGTTTCTGTTCGCAGCTATGACACGCTCTTAACCTCTGCTTTCTTCGAACTTCTGCGTGTCCGTGGCGACGCAAAGGCGTTGATTGACGCGCGCGTGCGCGCATTCGATCAAGGTGCGGCTGGCTGGCCCCAGCTCTTTGCCCGGATCCGAGATCGGGTGCCGCAAGCAACGGTCAGGTTCTGGCGCTACGAGACCTATGTCTCTCGACCCGAGGCCATTGTGAGCGCGCTTGCAGGCTGTCCGTTGCCGGGGCTCGCCTTGCCCGCCAACCCGGAGAGAACCCGCTCCCCCGCGATCTCGGTGCTGGCGGAGGTGGATGCCTTGGATCCCGACCTGCCGCATCAGGAGCGATTTGCAAGGGTGCGCGAGATCTACCGTGCCCACCCGGCCACGACCCCGCCCCAAGTGCTTGACCCGGACACGTCGGAGCGATTGGCATCCCGCTACCGGGCGGACCTCGAGGCTCTCAAGCAATCATGGTCAGAGATTTCGGCATGACACGAAAGGTGGCACCCGCATGAATGGCAAGGTCGTCGGCATTGCGATCCTCGGTGTTGCGCTGCTTGCGGGGATCAAGCTGTTCTATCTCGAGCATTTTTACTGGTACGACATCGAGTACGAAGGCACAGGCACGATGCGCCTGACAACGGGCGATGGCGCAGCGGAGGACGTGACGGTGATCGCGCTGCAGCACGCCGAGGGCGCGTCCTCCCCGCTGAAGTACCGTGCCTGCTTCGAAGTGGAGCCGTCGCTGCTGGATCGGCTCGATGCGTTTGCCCCGGCGCCCGATGCGGCCCCTACCGTCGCGCCCCGCCCGTTCACCTGTTTCGACGCCGCCGAGATCGCCGAGGCGCTGGAAAGCGGCACGGCTACGGCTGTGCTGGGCATCACCAACCAGCCCTATGGGATCGACCGTGTTGTGGCTGTCACCGATGCAGGCAAAGCCTTTGCCTGGCACCAGATCAATCGCTGCGGCGAGCGTGTGTTCGACGGTGATCCGCCGCCCGAAGGCTGCCCGCCCCCTCCCCAGACCGAGTAAGTCATGCCCGACCTTCTGATTGAACTCTTCTCCGAAGAGATCCCCGCCCGCATGCAGGCCCGCGCCAGCGCTGATCTTCAGCGCCTGATGACGGATGGCATGGTCGAGGCGGGTTTGACCTATGCTGCGGCCCGCGCCTACGCCACTCCGCGCCGGCTGGCCCTCCATGTCGAGGGTCTCACCTCCGAAAGCCCGACAACGCGGGAAGAGCGCAAGGGCCCCCGCATCGATGCGCCGGACAAGGCAATCGAGGGGTTCTTGCGGTCGACTGGGCTCAGCCGGGACGATCTGGAGCAAAGGGACACACCAAAGGGCGCGGTGTTCTTTGCGCAGATCGTGCGCCCCGGCCGGCCCGCGGCAGAGGTCGTGGCCGAGGTGCTGGAGGCCGCAATCCGTGGGTTCCCGTGGCCGAAGTCCATGCGCTGGGGTGGCCCGGAGGATCCGGGCCGGGGAACCTTGCGCTGGGTACGGCCGCTCCAGTCGGTTCTGTGCATCCTGACGGACGACACCGGCGCCGCCATTGTTCCCGTTGACGTCGAAGGCTTCCGGGCAACGGATCGGACCCGCGGCCACCGGTTCATTGCGCCCGACGCGTTTTCCGTCAGCGGATTTGATGACTACACTCAAAAGCTGAAACGCGCCCGCGTGATGCTCGACCCGGTCGAGCGCGCGGAAACGATCTGGCACGACGCGACCACGCAAGCCTTCGCCCAGGGGCTCGAGGTCGTAGAAGACAAGGGGTTGCTGGCCGAAGTGGCCGGGTTGGTCGAATGGCCTGTCGTCCTGATGGGCCAGATCGCCGACGCTTTTCTCGATCTGCCCGCAGAAGTGCTGCAGACGTCCATGAAAGAGCATCAGAAGTTCTTTTCGGTGCGCGAGCCGCTTTCTGGCCGGATCACGCGCTTTGTGACCGTCGCCAACCGAGAGACGGACGACGATGGGGCGACGATCCTAGCAGGCAACCGGAAGGTGCTTTCCGCACGCCTCGCAGACGCAAAATTCTTCTGGGAGAACGATCTGCGCGTGGCGCGGGCGGGCATGGGCGACTGGCTTGACAAGCTGTCGAACGTGACCTTCGAGCGACGGCTCGGCTCCCAAAAGGCGCGGATCGAGCGCATTGCCCTGCTCGCACGGGAGATTGCCCCGCCCCTGGGCGCGGATCCCGACGTTGCCGAAGAGGCCGCGCGGATCTGCAAGGCCGATCTCGCCTCCGAGATGGTCTACGAGTTTCCCGAATTGCAGGGCACGATGGGCCGGTACTATGCCCGGGAGGCCGGCCTGTCGGAGGACATCGCGGAGACTTGTGAGGCGCACTACAAGCCGCTTGGCCCTGCGGATACGCTTCCCGGGGGGGCGGTGTCCCGCGCCGTGGCACTGGCCGACAAGATCGACCTCCTCGCGGGGTTCTGGGCCATCAATGAAAAGCCCACAGGATCCAAGGATCCGTTCGCCCTCCGCCGCGCAGCCCTTGGCGTGCTGCGGATCGTGTTGGATGGCGCAGGAGTGCGGATGAACCTTCTCGGGCACATCGGCACGCACCTGAAGCGCGTCGATCACGCCATGGCGCGGAACAATGGACCGCGAGAGGAAGACGGCGGGTCTCTTGCGGCGGAAAATCAGGGCGCCGATCCGCGTGCAAGCGATCTCCTGTCTTTTCTCCATGAGCGCCTCAAGGTTCACCTGCGAGACGAAGGGCTGCGCCACGACGTGCTTGATGCGTGTCTGGCAATGCCGGGTGCCGACGACGTGTCACTGCTCGTCCAGCGTGCCCGCGCACTCCATCGGGAGCTTGCGACCGAGGACGGCGAGAACCTGATCCAGGGGTTCAAACGGGCCGCCAATATTCTTGCGCAGGCCGAAGCGGCTGATGGAGTGGCCTATGAGTTCGGCCCGGATATCAAGTTCGCCGAAGTGGAGGAGGAGCGCGCCCTGTTCAGGGCGCTCGACGCCGCCGAGCACGAGATCGCCGCGTCGCTCGCGGTCGAGGACTTCAGTGCCGCCATGGAACAAATGGCAGCCCTGCGTGCCCCGATCGACGCGTTCTTTGAGACGGTTCAGGTCAACACCGAGAACCAGATCGTCCGCCGCAATCGGCTGAACCTCTTGCATCGCATCCGCGAGATCTGCTCGCAGGTTGCCGATCTTGCGCAACTCGACGGTTAGTAGAAATCCTCCATGCTTCTTCTTGCTTCAAATACCGCAAGGCCGCACTTTCTCGTCAAGCGTGGCGCTTGAGTTTTTTAGTGCCTTCGGCGACGGTATTTTCAGCAAGAAGAAGGTGAGGGGCGCGGCGATAGGTGGCGGTTGCAAGGACGCGCGCGCGGCGTAAGGTGCGGGCGCGCGATGGAGGTGCGCCGCAGTGCAGCAAATGAGCGCTTTCAAGGATTTCACGTTGGTAACACCCGAAGCTCGGGTGGCCGTTGCTGCCCATGGAGGCCGCGCCAAATGTCTGCAGCGCCTGCTCCGGCTCGGCGTGCCGGTGCCGCGTACAGTGGCGCTCTCGTTCTCGGAGGTCCATCGAATTGCCGAGGGGCATCCGGTCGATGCGGGCCGCCTGCTGGCGGCCTTCGGGCGGGCGCCTCTCGTTTCCGTTCGCCCGTCTTCCGCCGATCCGGATTGGGGCGGGCCGCGGGCAGTGCTCAATATTGGCATGTGCGATGCCAAACGCGACGGATTGGCAGAAACCCTCGGCGAGGTGGCGGCCAACGGGCTCTACCTGCGGTTCATCCTGGCTTATGCGCAGGAAGTTGCGCGGCTCGACCCAGAGCCGTTCGAGCATGCCGCCGATCTGGGCGGTGCTGAAGCCGTTCGTGCTGCCCTTGAGGTCTACGAGTCGGAGGCGGACGAGCTTTTTCCCCAGGATCCCGCACGGCAATTGTCGGACGTCTTGCGCTCGATGGCTCGGGCCTGGGAAGGTACTTCCGCGCGGCTTTTGCGCCAGGCGCGGGGCGCCCCCATGGACGCTGGTCTGGGCCTTGTCGTGCAGGCCATGGCGCTGGGGATGGGGCCGGGGGAGAGCGGCGCCGGCGTGATCCGGAGGATCGACGTGGTCACCGGCGCGCGCAAGGTCTCCGGGCGGTACTTGCGCCAATCCGTCGGGCGCGATGCGCTTGGACGGCGGGAAGAGGCGCTTTTTCTCGCACGCGATGAGCGCGGCCCGTCCCTTGAGAGCGAAGAGCCCGAACTCTTTGGCGCGTTGACGGGATTTGCAGAGACGTGCCGGATGCGTCTGCGCGAGGAAATGGAGATCGAGTTCACCATCCAGAACGGCGATCTGCTGGTGCTGGACGCGGTCCGCGTACCTCGATCCGCGCGAGCGGATGTCAGGGTCGCGGTGACCCTTGCCGAAGAGGGGATTCTGACCCCGCAAGAGGCCGTCTTGCGGATACCGCCGCGCGCGTTGCCGGAGCTCTTGCACCGCCAGGTTGACCCCAAGGCGCCTCGCAGGGTTGTTCTGCGAGGTATGGCGGCGAGCCCGGGCGCGGCCGTTGGCAAGCTCGTTTTTTCTTCTGAAGCCGCGCAAGCGGCGGCGGCGCAGGACGAAGCGTGTATCCTTGTACGCCGCGAGACGGGCCCCGAGGACATTCGGGGCATGCATGCCGCACGCGCTGTCCTGACCGAACGCGGTGGCATGACCAGCCACGCTGCCGTGATTGCAAGGGGTCTTGGGTTGCCGGCCATTGTCGGCGCGACGGGGCTGCGGCTCTCGCAGCGCGAGCGGATGCTGACGACGCCCTCCGGAACTGTCTTGCGGGAAGGGGATATCCTGACCGTCGACGGATCGGCGGGGGAGGCTCTTTTGGGCGAGGTTGCGATGCTCGAGGCGGCCCTCGATCAGCCGTTCCAGCAGCTTCTGACATGGGCGGACGATGCGCGCGATATCGGTGTCCGGGCCAATGCAGATACCCCTGAAGACGCCAGAATGGCACAAGGCTTCGCGGCGGAAGGTATTGGCCTTTGCCGTACCGAGCACATGTTCTTCGAGCCGGCGCGCCTGACCGTGATGCGGGAGATGATTTTCACTGACAGTGAGGTCGACAGGAGGGCTGCGCTCGAGCGGCTCTTGCCGATGCAGCGCGCGGATTTCGTCGAGCTCTTCGAGATCATGGCGGGCAAGCCCGTGTGCATCCGCCTGTTCGATCCTCCGCTCCATGAATTTCTGCCGTCCGATCGAGAGGGCATCCGGGCGCTGGCCGAAGCGCTGGATCTGCCGCTGTCGGATGTCATGCACCGGATCGATGCGCTGAGCGAATTCAACCCGATGCTTGGGTTGCGCGGCGTACGGCTTGGCGTGACCCTTCCCGAGATCTACGACATGCAGGCCCGAGCAATCTTCGAGGCGACCCAGGAGGCATCGCGACGGACGGGTGCCGCGGTGGTACCTGAAATCATGATCCCCCTTGTTTCCGCCCGGCGGGAAGTGGAGCTGGTGAAGGGCCGGATAGATGCCGTGGCGGTCGCGGTGCGCAACGAAACGCGCGATACGTTCGACTACCGCTTGGGCGTCATGGTGGAGACCCCGCGGGCAGCGCTACGCGCCGGTGAGATCGCATCGCATTCCGCGTTTCTGTCGTTCGGGACGAACGATCTGACCCAGATGACCTACGGTTTGAGCCGGGATGACGCCGGTCGCTTCATGGGGACATACGTGGCTCAGCAGGTTTTTCCGGAGGACCCGTTTCATACCCTGGATCGCGATGGCGTCGGGGAGTTGCTCTTGCTCGGAGCTGCCCGGGGCCGGACCACGCGCCCGGACATCACGCTGGCGGTTTGCGGCGAACATGGCGGCGATCCCGACACCATCGCCTTCTGTCGCGAGGCTGGGTTCGACTATGTGTCCTGCTCGCCGTTTCGTGTGCCTATCGCGCGGCTCGCGGCTGCACACCTTGCGCTCAACGCGGCCGGGAACGACGCGGAGTGCATTGCCGATCCAGAGGACGCGCAGGCTGCGATCTAGCGGGTCTTTGCCACAAAGCTGGTAAAGTATCGGCAAGATTCTGCCGATATGCATATGAAGTAGGCATTTTTTGGGCAATTTCGGCGCTTGCGGGCACCTGCCACGGTTTACACTTTCTTAAACATTAGGTTAGGCGATGCGTCGGCTCGGGCGAGCGCGATTGCGCCGCGGTGCGGGTAGGAAAGAGCTGGGACAGGCCGGTCGCGGGATCGCTCGCGCTCTTTCACGGAAACCGACCGAGACCCGCCGGACCTTGATGGTTCGGCATTTCCCTCTGCGGCGAAGCCGAAACGAAAGTTGTTGCCATGCCTTTTGTGCGTTCCGCTGGTATTGCGGTCTGTTCCGTTCTCGCGCTGTGCTTTGCAGCACTTCCCGGGCGTGCCGATGTCTTCCTGTCGACATCGACGTTGCCCGCGTCGCAGATCTCTCCCGAGCTGGATGGCGCCGTGGAGGCGCCTGCGTTGGAGGAGCGCCTCGCGTCGCTCTTGACCGAAGACGTCATGGATTTCCGGGCGGAGGGCGGCGTGCGGGCGTCGCTGCCCGAAGGGCGCATTCGCTACAAGCGCGGGTGGGTCGATTCCCTACCCGCGTCGAGCGGAGGCGAAGAGTGGCAGTGTCTGACCCAGGCGCTTTATTTCGAAGCGCGCGGCGAGACGATCAAGGGGCAGTTCGCCGTCGCCGAGGTCGTGCTGAACCGGGTCGACAGTGCGCGCTATCCCGACAGCGTGTGTGGCGTGGTCAATCAGGGCACCGGGCGCAAGTACCAGTGCCAGTTCACCTTCACCTGTGACGGGTATGCCGAAGACGTTCGAGAGCCGCGGGCGTGGGACCGTGTTGGCAAGGTTGCACGGCTGATGCTGGATGGCGCGCCGCGGGTCCTCACAAGCGGCGCGACGCACTACCACACAAAGGCGGTCAACCCGCGCTGGGCGCGTACCTATCCGCGGACGGCGACGATCGGGGTGCACCACTTCTACCGCTCGCCGCGTTCGTAGCACGCGCCTGTGCGCAGGGCAGGACGCTCCGCGGGGGATATTTTTGGCACAATGAAGGGGCGCGTCGCGCGCTTTGCTCTGGTCGCGGCCTGAATTGGCAGGCAGGGATACGCTCGAGGCCGGGCCGCAGGGACGGATCCGGACACGACCGGCGAAGCGGGAAGTGGGATTGATGGCGGATACGGCAGCGGCGACAGGGCCGGAGCGAACCCTCTTTGGGACCGATGGGGTGCGTGGGCGCGCCAACAGTTTTCCGATGACGGCGGAGTTGGCCTTGCGCCTTGGTGCGGCGGCCGGGCGCTATTTTCGCAGTGACCGCAAGGCCGAGCATCGGGTCGTAATCGGGAAGGATACGCGGCTTTCTGGGTATATGTTCGAGAATGCGCTTACGGCCGGTTTGACCTCCACCGGGATGGAGGTGCTGCTGCTGGGGCCGGTGCCGACCCCTGCCGTGGGCTATCTGACGCGGTCGATGCGGGCCGATCTGGGGATCATGATCTCCGCCAGTCACAATCCGCACCATGACAACGGGATCAAGCTCTTTGGTCCGGACGGCTACAAGCTTTCGGATCGGGCGGAAGCCGAAATCGAGGCGCGGGTGCGCGATGGCGTGGAGCCGGCGCAAGCCGAGAACATCGGGCGCGCCCGCCGGATTGACGATGGCCGGTTCCGGTATGTTGAGCGCGCCAAGGCTTCGTTTCCGTCGGATCGGTCGTTGTCTGGCCTGAGGGTGGTGATCGATTGCGCCCACGGGGCCGCCTATCGGACGGCGCCCGAGGTGCTTTGGGAGCTTGGAGCGGAGGTGAAACCCATCGGGGTGGAGCCGAACGGGTTGAACATCAACGAGGGTTGTGGCTCGACAGATGTTGCCGCAGCGGCCCAGGCCGTTGTGGAGTATCGCGCCGATGTCGGGATCTGCCTCGACGGGGACGCCGATCGGGTGATGGTGATCGACGAGCGCGGCCGCGTGGCAGACGGAGATCAGCTCATGGCGCTGCTGGCGGCGCGCTGGGCAGAGGCAGGGCGGCTGAAGGGAAAGACGCTGGTATCGACTGTGATGTCGAACCTCGGGCTTGAGCGGTATCTCGGCGGGCGTGGGATCGCGCTGGAGCGCACGCCGGTGGGCGACCGCTATGTCGTTGAGCGGATGCGTGCAGGTGGCTGGAACCTCGGCGGCGAGCAATCCGGCCACATCGTCATGACGGACTATACGACCACCGGTGACGGCCTGATTGCAGCGCTGCAGTTTCTTCAGGCGATGGTCGAGACAGGGCGGCCGGCGTCAGAATTGTCGGCGAGCTTCGAGACCGTGCCACAGAAGCTGGAGAATGTACGCTACGCACCCGGGGCGACGCCGCTCGATACCGATGGCGTCAAGGCGGCGATCCGGTCAGCCGAAGCGCAGCTGGGCGCGTCTGGCCGCCTTCTGATCCGGAAGTCCGGGACCGAGCCGTTGATCCGCGTGATGGCGGAGTGCGAGGATTTCGTGCTGCTCGATGCGGTCATCCGGGAGGTCGTGGGGGCGGTGGAAGCCGCGACCTAGGTCCGGCCGGGGCGGCCGGCCCAAGCGTTTCCTTGGGCGTAGAAGAGCGCTTTGGACGGGCGGTGCATTCAGCCCAGGGGGCCGGGGCGGCGCTCTTCGCTCAGGAGCACGTTGGCCTCGATATTGCCGACGCCGGGAAGGGCCATGATCCGTCGCCGCAGCACGCGCTCGAAATCCGGTAGATCGCGCGCGGTGACCCTCAGGCGATAGTCGTAGAGGCCAAGCACATGCTCCACGGTCTGGACTTCCGGGATCGCGCTCACGGCGCGCTCGAATTCCTGGAGTGAAGGGCGGCCCTTGGAGGCCAGCTTCACGCCTAGAAAGACCGTCACGCCAAAGCCCAGGGCTTTGTGATCGAGCCGAAGGCGTCGCCCTGAGATGATCCCGGCCTCGGTCAGGCGGCGAATCCGGCGCCATGTTGCGGGTTGCGACATGCCCAGCTTGCGGCCCAGATCGGCAGCGCTCTGGCTGGCATCCTCGCGCAAGGCGCGCAGAAGCGCGCGGTCTGTTGCGTCAAAGGTCGCCTCGTCGGCCTGGCTCATAGGGGCAACGCCTCGTGGTGCTTGATCGAGGCGACGTGCATCAGAGCCTCGATGTCTGCGATGTGGGGAAGGCGGAGAATGCGCTCACGGTAGAGGCTTTGGTAGTGCGCCATGTCCCGTGCGACCACTGCGAGACGCACATCGACACGGCCTAGGAATGTCTGGATCTCCAGAGCTTCAGGGATGCGTCGGGCTTCGTCCAGGAAGTCGTCGAAGGCGTTTGGCTCGGTTTTGTCCAAAGTGATCCGGAGCGATACCTGTACCGCCCACCCCAGCGCGGCCCAGTCGATGATCGCTTCGTGCCCTTTCAGGATCCCGCGGCTTTTGAGCCGCTCGAGGCGGCGCCATGCGACGGTCGCCGTGCACCCTGCGGCCTCGGCGAGCGCTGGCGTCTTGAGCGTGGGCTCTGCTTGCAAATGGCGTAGGAGTCGGCGGTCGAGATCATCGAGCATGAAAATATCATATCTTAGACAAGAAGGAAGGAAGTTTGCACATTTCGCATCTTATCTGCAAAGAGTGCAATTCGTTTTTCCTAGATCTCCCTATGGTCGCGACATCAAGTTAGCGAGCGTTCAAGGGAGAACATCATGCGCGTTTATTACGACCGGGATTGCGACATCAATCTCATCAAGGACAAGAAGGTGGCCATCCTTGGCTACGGGTCGCAGGGTCATGCCCACGCGCTGAACCTGCGCGATAGCGGCGCAAAGAACCTTGTCGTCGCGCTGCGCGAGGGATCGCCCTCTGCGAAGAAGGCCGAAGGTGAGGGGCTGCAGGTGATGGGAATCGCCGAGGCCGCTGCGTGGTGCGATCTGATGATGTTCACCATGCCCGACGAGCTGCAGGCCGAAACCTACCGCAAGTACGTGCACGACAATATCCGCGAAGGTGCCGCGATTGCGTTTGCCCACGGCCTGAACGTGCATTTCGGGCTGATCGAGCCGAAGCAGGGTGTCGACGTCATCATGATGGCGCCCAAGGGTCCGGGCCACACGGTGCGCGGCGAATACACGAAGGGTGGCGGCGTGCCTTGCCTCGTGGCCGTTGATACGGACGCATCGGGCAAGGCGCTGGAAATCGGTCTGTCCTATTGCTCGGCCATCGGAGGCGGGCGTTCGGGCATCATCGAGACCAACTTCAAGGAAGAGTGCGAAACGGACCTCTTCGGTGAGCAGGCGGTGCTGTGCGGTGGCCTGGTTGAGCTGATCCGCATGGGCTTCGAGACCCTCGTGGAAGCTGGCTACGCGCCCGAGATGGCGTATTTCGAGTGCCTGCATGAAGTGAAGCTGATCGTGGACCTGATCTACGAGGGCGGCATCGCCAACATGAACTACTCGATCTCGAACACGGCCGAGTATGGCGAATACGTCAGCGGCCCGCGCATCCTGCCCTACGACGAGACGAAGGCACGGATGAAGGCGGTGCTCGACGACATTCAGCAGGGCCGCTTCGTGCGCGACTGGATGGCAGAGTGCACCGTTGGCCAGCCGTCGTTCAAGGCGACCCGTCGCAACAATGACGCGCACCAGATCGAGGCCGTGGGCGAGACCCTGCGCGGCATGATGCCGTGGATCACCGCGGGCAAGATGGTCGACAAAGAGAAGAACTGAGCTGAGAGGCGCGGGGCTGGGCTAGCCCCGCGCCCTCTAAGGAACGAAATCGCGATCAGCCGGGAGCCCGCAAGGCAACGTCGAAGTATCCATGCCATGTGAGCGCAATGCCCACCATGTCCCATCCTTCGTTTACAAGGCCATTCACGACCTTTGGTATGCCATAGGGGATGCTCTCGCCGGGCGACCACCGGGTGTAGTCGTTGAAGAACAGCAGGCCGCCTTGACGAAGACGCGGGAGTGCGGCCGCCACGTCTTTGGTGACGCCCTCGAGAGAATGGTCGCCGTCGATGTATATCCAGTCAAAGGTCACGTCTTCGAGGGCCGCCAAGGCTAGCGAGCTGTCCCCTTGATGAAAGACCACGCGAGGGTCCGCCAGCACATCGTGGTGCGCGCGGCGCGTGAGGTCAAAAAGGTGAAGATGCTTGATCCCCGTAGTGCCCAGCAAGTGGCGGGAGAAGTCACCTTGGGCGACCCCAATCTCTGCGCCGACCGGTCCGCGCGCCAGGTCCGCGACCATGCTGTCACGATCCGCCCAGACGCGGCACGAGCTGAGGCCGTCCTGGGACAGCGGGTCCGGTATCCCGTCGTAGATAAACAGCGGACGCTGCCAGTTCGCGCACAGCTTCCATTCCCTTAGCGCGTCCCGAAGATCTTTGACGGCATCTTGAACCTTTCGTCGAAGCTCGGCTTCATCGGCTGGTAATTCGCTCATTCGGCCATTCCCGCTCTCATCAGGGTCAATCGCAACGGCTTGACGCCGTGGATTGTTCTCAGCCCAGTCAAGCGCAGGGCTTGGACCGCCGCTGAAGGGGAACGGGTGACGCGATTGAACAGGTCGATGGCGACAACCCGGGCACGGATGTCGGCGCTGCGGATCTGGCTAAACTCTCGAAGCATGTCAGGTGATCCCAGGCTCGCGGCGTTCGTCTGCGCAAGATCGCGAAGTGCGATCACATCGTTGAGGGATGTGTTGAGGCCCTGCGCGCCGATCGGCGGAACAACGTGGGCGGCCTCGGCGAGGATCGCGGTTCGTTCGGCTGTCAGGGCAGTGGCCCGCTGCGAGATGATCGGCCAGACCCGCCGCTCGGAGGCAAGCTCCAACGGGCCGAAGTGGTGACAGGACCGGGCTGACATGGTCGCGTTGAACTCGTCGGCCTCCATGGCGGTGAGTTCCAACGCCCGCGCGCCCGGATTCATCCAGACGAGGGCCGATGCCGGGCGTCCGCCCACATCGCGCAACGGCACCATCGTGAACGGCCCCCCTTCGTTGTAGATCTCGGTGGAGACGTTCTCGTGCGGAATGGGATGCGTGACCGTGAACGCGAGCGCCTTCTGCCCGTAGCGCGTGATTTCGACGTCAATCCCGGCAGCGCTGCGCACGGTGGAGTTGCGCCCGTCGGCGGCAACGACGAGGCGAGCGGAGACGCTGTTGCCATCGCTCAGCCGGACAATCGCGCCTGCCCTGCGCGTCAGCATGCCGGAAAAGGACACGCCGAAGCGCAGCTCGACGCGAGGCTCCCTGGCCAGAACGTCCATCAGGCCCTTGGACACCCGCCAATTCAGCAGGTTCCACCCAAAGCACGTCTCCCCCAGATCGGAGGCTCGAAACTCGCGCAAATCGCGAACTTCCGGTGGCCAGCCGGCGCTGTCGACGATCCGCAACCCTTCCAGCGGGACAGCATCTTCGCAAACGGCCTTCCAGAGGCCGATCTCTTCGTAGAGTTGCTTGGCGGGCTGCAGGAAGGCGGTGGATCGCAGGTCCGATCCTTCGCCACGCTGTTCGGTGACGGGAGGTGCCGGAGATACAAGAACTACCGAGAAGCCGGCATGCGCGAAGGCAAGGGCGGCCGAAAGCCCGGCGATGCCGCCCCCTGCGATAAAGACGTCCGTATGCGTGCGTGCCATCTTGAGTGCCTCTGGCAATGGAAGGTGCGGCTGACCGGTCAGTTGCCCATCGAGATGATGATGAGCAGGCAAAAGCAGAGCAGTGTCAGGAGCAGGAAGCTCAGAAGCAGCCCCGGAAGCCCGAAGACAGCTGTTACCGTGCCGAGAAATGCCAGCGCGCCCACGACGCCGCCAAACATGATCCGCTCGGAGTTGTCGGTGACAAGGCCGCGCCACCCCCTGTCTCTCCGGTCGGGGACATCCGCGAGGACGCGCTCTGCTTCGGTATCTGCGTCTTGTTTCTTGGCCATGAAGTCCTCGTGTGGGTGAACGGTTCAACGCTCTGGGTCAGGCGGGCGAAAGCTGACGCAGAAATGCGGTGAGATCGTCAGTATGATGGTGAATATGTTCGGCGGGATCAGGCTCGGGCGCAACGTGGATTGTCCGCATCCCCATCGCGTGCGGCGCGGCAAGATTGCGCGGGTCATCTTCGAACATCGCGGCGCGCTCGGGGGCGAGCCCATCTGCGCCGAAGACAGCGCGAAAGGCAGCCGTGCGCGGTTTGGGCTGATAGCCTGCATGTTCGATGCCGTAGACGGCGTCAAAGAGCCCCTCCAGGCCGCGGGCCGAGATCACGTCGCGGGCGTAGGGGGCTGTTCCGTTGGTATAGACAATGCGCCGCCCGGGCAGAGATGCGATGGCGGCTGCAAGCGCGGGGTCGGGCGACAGGATGTCGAACGAGATGTCGTGGACATGGGTCAGGTAGGCCTCTGGTGCCATTCCATGCTCTTCCATGAGGCCAGCGAGGGTTGTCCCGTGGCGCGCCCAATAGTGCTTGCGCAGCCTGTCGGCCTCGGCACGGTCAACGCCAAGCAACTCCGCCACCCATGCCGTCATGCGGTCCTCGATCTGGTCGAAGAGCCGCATGTGCGGAGGGTAAAGCGTGTTGTCGAGGTCAAAGACCCAGACATCGACATAGGAGAACTGCGCAGCCACCATGCAAGCGAGGCTAGTGCGCGCGGGCGAGCTGGCAATCCGTGGCGCACCAGATGGCTTGCGCTCAGGTCGCTGCACTGTAGCTTCGGAGCTCAAAGTGCAAGGAAGACAATATATGAGCCCCGACCGCCCGCCGCAGAAAGACGCCTACGACATGATCCTCGAGGCGATCGATGTCGGCGTCTACAAACCGGGGGATCGGCTCGTCGAAAGTGAGCTCGCGGACAGGTTCGGTGTGTCGCGCACACCGATCCGAGAAGCCCTGCAACGGCTCGAAACGCAAAGCATGCTTGCGCGTGACGGGCGGTCCCTCGTCGTGGCGTCGCTCGATCACAGCCAACTCTCGGAGCTCTATGTCGTGCGCTCCGAGCTTGAGGGGCTGGCAGCACGCCTTGCGGCGCGCCACGCGGCTGCCGAAGAGATTTCAGTGCTGGAGCAGATGATCGAAGAGGATAAACGCCTTGTCGATGACCCGCCCGCTCTTGCCCGGGCAAACCGGCGCTTTCATCGGCAGATCCACCTTGCCTCCCACAATCGCTATCTCGTTCAACAGCTCGACCTCGTCTATCGCTCGATGGCGCTGATGGCGACGACCTCGTTGGCAGCGACCGGGCGCGGTGTCGAAGCGCTCGAGGAGCACGCCCGGATCGTGGCTGCGATCAAGGCACAGGATGAAGACGGCGCCTATATCGCGCTGAAGAGCCATATCTCGGCCGCCTTCGTGCAGCGCCTGAAGACGGACAGCGAGCGCGAGTTGCCCTATTAGCGCCAACACAGGAGCGCCAGCCGAAGGCGCTCTTCGGCAGGGCCATCGGGTGCGGCTTGCCCTCCCACACTCGTGCCCCTGCGCGCGCGGCGCGATCCCGAAAGCGGCGGCTAGCGCGGCTGCGCATTGGCTTTTTTGGGTGCGCCTTCCTCGGAGTGGAGGCCGTGCTCTGTCTTGTCCCAGTAAAACGGACGGCTGAGCATCTCCAGCACGCCCTTGTAGGCCGCGAGCGTCGCGAGCGGGAAATAGACATGTAGCATCGGGAGCCACCATAGGAGCGGCGCGCGCTCGCTGCGCCGGCATGCAACGAACGTCAGGCCGATCGAGATCGCTTCGCTGACCACGACAAGGGCCATGTAGGACCAGCCCACCAAGGCCGGAATGTGGCCCGCGAGCGGATGCGCCCCGCTGAAGGACAACAGCCAGAGAGACAGAAGGACCGGCGCCAAAAGGAACTGTGTCAGCGTGCCGACGAAGAGCGCCTGGAACCCCATGAAGCCCCATGGCCCCATCTCCTGCCACAGCTTCCTGGGCTGGCGCATGTGCACCGCGTAGGTCATCGCATAGCCTTTCAGCCAGCGCGAGCGCTGCCGGATCCAGGGCACGAGGCGGCAATTGGCTTCCTCGCGCGTCACCGTTTCGACGATCTCGGTACGGTAGCCCATTCGGTAGAGGCGGATGCCCAGGTCTGCGTCTTCGGTAACGTTGTGCGCATCCCACCCGCCGAGCTCCTCAAGCGCGTGGCGGCGGAAAAAGAGCGTCGTTCCCCCGAGCGGTATCGGAACGTCGAGCGCCTGCAAGCCGGGCAGGAACGCGCGAAACCACGTCGCGTATTCGAGGGTGAAGCAGCGGGCAAGCCAGTTCGAGCGGGTGTTGTAGAAATCGAGCGCCCCCTGCACACAGGCGACGCGGGGAGCGGCCGTGGCGAAGTGTGCGGCGACGGCGTGGAGCTGATCAGGGTCGGGCGCATCCTCGGCGTCCCAGATCCCGACGATACTGCCGCGCGCGAAGGACAGCCCGTAGTTCAGCGCGCGCGGCTTTGTCTTCACGGTGCCGGCCGGCACGATGAGCACGCGCATGTGGTCCGGCAATCGTGTCCGGGCAAGCGCGGCGCGGGTCGTTACGTCATCGGCCTCTGTCAGCAGTACAATGTCCGTCAGCTCCTTGGGATACCGCAGACGTCGCAGGCGCTTGAGAAGCGAAGTCGTGATGTCTGCCTCACGCAAGAGCGGAACGAGTACGGTGATCGTCGGCAGGCGAACTGCCTTTGGGGCCGGGGATGGCGGCGCGGCGCGGCGCGGCGTATCGCGCAGGGTTCTGATCGCGCTGGCAAGCGCCAGCCCCTTGAGAACCGCCGTCCAGAACAAGGTGATCATCGCAAAGAGTGTCACCGTGGCCAGGGTTGCGAGGGGGGCAAGGATCCCTCCGATCCCGATCGCGATCAGAATGGTGGCGATCGAGGCCGCGGCGGGCTGGGGGCGCCACGTCCGGCAGGAGAGCGCCATCGGTGTGCGTTGCTCGGCGCGATGCGCGAGGTCTCGATCCGCCGCGCGCGCCACCGCGGCGGCTACGTCGCGCTCCGGTGCGAGCGCCATCAGGACGGGGCCAAAGGCGGCTTCCAGCTCGGGCCGAATAGAGGCAAAACGCTCGGGGCGGCCCGTCGCCACAAGCGTTGCCGCGCCCTTGCGGGCAAGGGGGACCGTTCCGAGCGCCAGGCAGCGCTCTGCGCCAAGTGCGCCGACAAGGCGCGGGTCGGGCGTAATGCCGGACAGGTCGATCGGGCGGACACCCCACTGAGCCGATAGGGCTTCTTCCAGCGCGAGAGGGGACACCATGCGATGGCTGATCAGGATCTCGCCAAGCCGGATCTCCTGACGGGCCTGAAGCGCGAGGGCCCGCACAAGATCGCCCGCGGCCAGCGCACCGGACGTGACAAGACGCTCCCCCAAGAGCGGGCCGCGCCGCGGATCGGGAGTGGGCTCTGCCGTCGGAGCAGGTGTTGGCACAAGGCGCGGTGAGGCCGGGGCAGCGAGTGCCCGCTCAGGGTCATTGCTTGGACCGATCCAGACCACGCCGGGTGTATCGGGGCGATCGGGCAAACGTGCTGCACCACTGCGCGACGACGCAAGCGGGGATGGGATGTCGGCGGACCCTTGGTCGGGACGTCTCATCTGGATCGGACCCTTCGACGGAGCGTGCCAAGCGGACACAGGCTCGCCCGTGAGAAGCGGTTGGGTGCAGTGCCCCGCCCGCCCTCAAGGACGAAGTCAATTTGCGTCGATTTGTCCTATTTTTGAGTTAACAGCGCGTTAACGCGCGAAACACCTTTCGCGCACGTTGTCAGAGGCAAAGGATTAGCGTCTGGCGTCCATCGCGGCTGCGAATCGTTCGAAGAGATAGGCGCTGTCTTGCGGTCCGGGGCTCGCTTCGGGGTGGTACTGGACGGAGAACACCGGGCGGTCCGTCATCCGGATGCCGCAGTTCGAGCCGTCGAAGAGCGAGACATGCGTCTCGGTCACTCCGTCTGGCAGGGTCTGGCTGTCGACGGTGAAACCGTGGTTCATCGACGTGATCTCTACCTTGCCGGTCTCGAGGTCTTTTACCGGGTGGTTCGCGCCATGATGTCCGTGGTTCATCTTGATGGTGCGTGCGCCGAGTGCCAGTGCGAGCATCTGGTGACCCAGACAAATGCCAAACACCGGAAGCGCATCCTTTTCGAGCACGCCCTGGATCATGGGAACCGCATAGGTGCCGGTCGCGGCCGGATCGCCCGGGCCGTTCGAGAGAAACACACCGTCCGGAGAAAGTGCCAACACCTCCTCCGCCGTCGCGGTCGCGGGCAACACCGTCACGTCACACCCGGTCGAGGCAAGGCACCTCAGGATATTGCGTTTGGCGCCATAGTCGATCGCGACGACGTGATGGCCTTTACCCTCGCGCTCCCTGTAGCCCTCCGGCCAGGCCCAGCGCATCTCCCGCCAGCGGTAGGACTGGGCGCAGGTAACCTCGCGCGCCAGATCGCGGCCCTCGAGCCCGGGAAAGGACCGCGCGGCGGCGATCAGCGCCTCGAGGTCGAACTCCCCGTCCGGCGAATGGGCGAGCGCGACGTGCGGGGCGCCCTGCTGGCGGATTGCCCGTGTCAGGCGCCGGGTATCGACACCGCCAATGCCAATCCGCCCGCGCCGCGCAAGCCACGCGTTAAGCGGCTCGGCCGCGCGCCAGTTGGAAGGCGCCGTTGGATCCCATTTGACGACCATGCCCGCTGCGACGGGATCGTTTGATTCGTCATCCTCCGGGTTCACCCCGACATTGCCCACGTGGGGGAAGGTGAAGGTGACGATCTGCCCGGCATAGGACGGATCGGTCATGATCTCCTGGTAGCCGGTCATGGCCGTGTTGAAGCAGAGCTCTGCCTCCGTCTGCCCCGTCGCACCGAAGCCGAAGCCGTAGAAGAGAGTTCCATCGGCAAGAGCGAGGCAGGCTGTGGGGCGGGGGGGCATGGCAGTCCTCTCGGGGTGTGTCGGCGGAAAAACCAAACGGCACGGACGTACGGGGGGCGCGCAAGCGGGTCAAGCCGATACCGTCCTCCGGGCATCACGCGGCGACGGTGTTGTCAGGGTCGCGTCGTGCGGCTAATCCTACGCGCCAGCGCGAACACGAGAGTGGCCCGATCCGGCGCGCGGCTCGGGATTGCCTCCGACAACGGAGCCCCCCAGGGAGATCGATGAAATGACCGATATGAAGGCCCGTGTGAACCAGGGGTTGAAGGATGCCATGCGCGCGCGCGACAGCGTGCGGGTCTCGACCCTTCGCCTGATCAACGCCGCGATCAAGGATCGGGATATCGCCGCCCGCTCGGCGTCCGAGAGTGACGCTGCCCGCGACGGTGTCTCGGATGACGAAGTGCTGCAGATCCTCGCGAAGATGGTCAAGCAGCGCCAGGAGAGCATCCGCGCCTACGAAGAAGGAGGGCGCCTTGAGCTGGCCGAGCAGGAACGCGCGGAAATCGAGGTGATCGAGGATTTCCTGCCCAAACAACTCGAGGACGAAGAGGTCGAGGCCGCCATCGCCGAAGCGATCGCCGAAGTCGGGGCGGAATCGTTGCGCGACATGGGCAAGGTGATGGGGGCGCTGAAATCCCGCTACACCGGGCAGATGGATTTTGGCAGCGTTGGCCCCCAGGTGAAGGCGCGCCTCGCGTCCTGACAGACGTGCATCTTGGTGCGGGACGCTGGCCGCATCCCGCGCCTCATGAAGCGCCCGCACACAACGGGTGGATGCCCCCAAGCCCTGCCGCGCCGAAGGAGGGGTGCGGGGGCATTGCTCGCAAGCAATGATCGAAAGCGCCGATTGCTTGGCAGGTTTGACCATCCGCGCGCCCAGGCGGCCCTCGAGCGTGCATCGACGGGGCATATTGGCTTGGCCCGCTAGGGAGTGGGCACCGGGTGATCCGTCCCATCATGGCGAAGAAAGCGCAGGGCTTGTCCGGCCTCGAGAACGGCGGCCGTGAGCGGCCCCCCCCGGAATGCGCCGGTATCGACGTTGATGTGACGCGCCATCACGGTCGGTTCCGGCACGATCGTATGCCCATGAATGACCCACGAGCCATCGGAGCGGGGCTGGAGATCTTTCTCGGGGCGCGCCCAGAGCAGCGTCTCGTCGTCCTGCTCGTCCATGGGGCGCAACGGATCTGTCAGGGCGTGCACCGCGATGACATTGCCCGATTGCCACCAGAGGGGCCTGTCGGCCAGCCACTGTACCATCTCCTCCCCCATTTCCCGGGCCAGCGCCTGCGCCTGTGCGGCGACGCGCTCGGCCATGGGATCGGACCCGCCATCGGCAATGCGGAGCTCCCCGATGCCGAAGCTTGTCAGGGTGTCCCGCCCGCCGACCCAGAGCCAGCGCACCCCGTCCTCCGGATGGGCGAGGTAGTGAAGCAGCATGTGGTCGTGGTTTCCCGCCAGAAAGGTCAGGCGCCGGGCACTGTCCTGATCCGCATCCAGCGCCATGAGGCGACGCAAGACGCCCGCGCTGTCGGGGCCGCGATCTATGTAGTCGCCGAGAAACACGAGGTCGTGGGCCCGAGAGCCGGCCTGATCCGCGATGTTGGAGAGAAGGCCATCGAGCTGCTCTGCGCAGCCGTGGATGTCCCCCACAAGAAAGGTGAGCCGTTCGGGCTGTGGCATCGGCCCCTCTTCCTCATGGGGCGCGGCATCGCGCCGAAAGATGCGGGCAAGTCGTTTCATCCTGTCTGCTCCGTGTTGAGCGCGACGCCAAGGACCCAGCCCGCGAGGAACCCCCCCAGATGCGTTTGCCAGGCGAGCTGTCCCTGCAGAAGCACGTGAAGGGCGACATTGATTGCCAGCAGCACCAAGACAGCGCGACCGGCGAACCGCAGCGCAAGGCGGAGGGTCGGCTGATCTTCCCAGAGCCAGGCCAGCAGTGCTCCGGCCAGCCCGAAGAGCGCCCCGGACGCCCCAACCATGGGTGTCGCAGAGGTGGAAAGCAGGGCAAAGACAGCGCCGCCGCCGACCATGGACCCGAAGTAGATCACAAGGAATCGCTCAACGCTCACCCGCTCCAGCACCGCCGCGCCTAGCGACCAGAGCGTAACCATGTTCAACACGAGGTGCAGGATGCCGCCATGCAGAAATCCATGCGACAGGTACATCAGCCAGGGCTGAGCGGCGTAGTTCGACCTCCAATCGCGCATCAGGCCCGGCCAGAACGCTCCGTTCTGGTAGGCCCAGCTCCGCAGACGCGGCCAGTCGATCAGGCCGAGATCCGCGCATTGCAGAGCAACTTCCACGATGGCGCACAGGAAGATGAGCGTGATCAGCGCACGGTTCCCCGCCGGATCGGGCACTGGCCTGAGGCCCAGGATGGAGGGGATCGCCATCAAGCGTTGCATCAGGCTCAAGTCTTGGGGGCTCGTGGCGGAGAGGGCAAGGAGAAGAGGTGCTTTGTGTTGCCCTCAGCCGCGGCGCTGTGTCCTGCGTTCTGACGCGCGCCGGGTCGGGTGACGTTCCGAGCCGCAAGATCAGGGGCTTTCGATGATCGGGTAGGCGCGCATCGCACCACAGCGAGGGGGGAACCCGGAAAGCCGCCTAGGGCGTGCAGTGCTGAAGGCGTGCGACGCGTGATCATGCCGGAGTGTCGCGGAGAACAAGCGCGGTACGCCTGCACGCGCGGCTAGGGTCGAATGTCGAACCGGCGCTCGATGAAGGCAAAGACCGCGTTCTCGATGATCGGCGGCTCGTCAGATTCGCGGAATGTACTGTGGCGAAACCCGGTGTTCAGCGCCCAGTCTTCTGTCAGGGCGTAGTTGTAGTTCAGCGTGAGGCTTGCGCGTTGCCGGTCGGCTTCATCGGCGTCGACCGCTTCGCTGGCGGAGAGGTCGATGTTCAACCCAACGCTGGAGATGCTGGTCAGATCACGGTTCCAGGACAAACCGGCGGCTGTGATGAAGACGTCATCGTCTTCATCGGTATCGTCGACCACCCGTTGTGAAAAGCGCAGATCCAGAGTTCCGCGTGGAAGCAGATGGCTGTACCGGATTTCCCCGATTCCGCGCAGGCTGTCGTCGTAATCAGCCGCGCTGACACCAAGGGTGGCCGAAAGCTCGCCGCGCGGCAGGGCCAGGGAGCGTCCGATCGAGAGGTTCGTGCGTCTGCCCTGCTCATTGACCGCCTGCTCGAGGCCCGCACTGATTGTGCCGTTCGGGCGCTCCTGAGCGAGTGAGATCTCTGCGATGGGCCGGTCTTCGCGCGTCGTCTCGCGCGATCCGTCAATCGTGCGGTCCACTTCGTTCACGGAGTAGCCCGCGCTGAAGGCGGCCGTCAGACCGGAGGCGTTTTCAAAGCTCAGGCCGAGGCGTGTTGCCGAGTTGCGCTCAAAGGTGTCGAGCTCGTCCTCCTCGTCCCGCTCAAAGTAGGACGCCGAGATGAACAGGGACGTGGTGCGGGTGATATCGAGCGAGAGCGTGTTGTCGGAGGAATAGAAGATCTCGTCATCGAGCGACGGATCGCTGGTGTCGAAGAACTTCGTGTCCCGGTAGAACAGCTCCGACGAGAAAGTGAGGGGCGCTTCTCGACCCAGAATGAGATCCGCCGAGAGCGTCAAATCGGACCGGGTGCCCTGATCGACGACGATATCATCGGCGTTCTGGATCTCGATCTCGTCGAAGCCGTTTTCCCGCTCTGCGTAGCGTCCAGTGAAGCTCAAGAGCGCGTTTCGGTTTTCCAGCGTGTAGGCAAGGGACACAAACGGCGCATCCACATCCCGCCCGTCTTCATCCGGGTCGTCAGGGAAGTACCCGGTTTCGAAGGTGAAGCCGGCGCTTGCGGTGAAGCGCTGGTTGCGTGTCACGCTGTCGAACGTGAGGGCAAGGGAATTCAGGAACGCGAGGGACGTGCCGTCCGGGTTGGTCAGCCGCTCGTAGTTGTCGGAGACTTCGAGCCCGGAAGAGAAATCCAGGTAGAGCTCGGCTCCGGGCAGCGTTTCTGTCTCCTGGGCGAGGGCGGGCGCGGTCCCGATCAGAACCAACGGAAGAGCGCACAGCACACTGCCTCGACCGCATGCCTTTCGCGAGCGGTGGCGTCTCGTCCGGTGTTCTATCTCGGTGCCCCCCATGGCGATGACCTATTCGAACAAGCGTCGTTCCGGCACCACCAAGACATCACCCGACCGCAGGATAGGTTCATTTGCGATGACCGCTCCGCGCGAGATCGCCCGATAGTCGATCAGGGTGAGCTGCTGTTGACCGGTGTTCGTGTTCGTACGGCGCAGCTGGAGGCGCTTGGTTGCGGCAAAGCGCGTGAACCCGCCCGACTGCGACAGGAGTTGCAGCACCGTCGTGCCCGGCAAAACGGACTTCGGGCCCGGTGCCTGAACTTCGCCGACGACGTAGACGAGGATACTTTCGCTTTGCTCAAGCGCGCTTCCGGGCAGCTGCGGTGCCAGCGACCCTACGGCCACAAAAACGGTGGGCGGGTTGGCAAAGGCAGACGCGAGGGCGGAGCGCAATGCGCGCTCGACCTGCGTCGTCGTGCGCCCGCCGGCCTGGACCGTCCCCGCGAGCGGAAAGCTGATGCGCCCGTCCGGTGTTACGAGCACGGCCCGGTTCAGCTCGGGGTCCTCAAGGACCTCGATCGCGAGCTGGTCACCCGGCTGGATCAAGTAATTCTGCGCGAGCGCCGCGGTGGCCCAGAACAGGGCCAATACCGCGCCTGCCACTGCAATCGACAAACGGTTCATTGCTTCAGCCTCCAGAGCTATGCACCCGCGCGTCTTCTGCGCGCGCCATGCTTTCGCCTTATTCCCCTACCGTGTTCTCCGAGTCAGAAGGTAGGGCACTCCCGCCCGTGGTGTCACTTCCTGCTCCGGTATCGCTGTTTTGCAACTCTGCGAGCCGTTGGCGGGCTGTATCGAATGCCGGACGCGGATCATCCGGCGCCATTTCGAGTGCGCGGTTGATCTGCGCGATGGCGTCGTCGGTGCGGTTGAGCGCGGCAAGGGTCAGCCCGAGATGCACCTGCACCATCGCGTCGGTTCCCAGAGCTTCCGCTGCCGGACGCAGGTATTCCAGCGCCTCGGCGTAGTCCCCCTGCAGGTAGCGGATCCAGCCATAGGTGTCCTGGAACGCCGGAACTTCTGTTCCACGAAGCCTGCGCGCGATGCGGTCGGCGCGATCAAGGCTCTCCGGGTCCTGTCGGACGCTCGTGAGAAGACTGGCGAGGTTGTTGGCGACGATGGGGGAATTGTCGTTGATCGTATAGAGCTCTTCGTAGACGGCAATGGCGGCCTCGAAGTCCCCATCGCGTTCGAGGAACGACGCTTGCATCCACTTGAGATCGAGTGAGGCGGGTGCCGCCACAAGCGCTTCGTTGAGCGTTGCGCGTGCTTCCTCAGAGCGCCCGACGAGGTTGAGAGAGCGAATGAGGTCGATCCAGACCTGCTCCCCTGTGGCTCCGGCGTCGATGAGAGTTCTCAGGATGCGGGCGGCCTCGTCAAAGTCACGGAGGGCAATGTTGGCGCGGCTGAGCGCAAAGGCCACGTTGGGATTGTCGGGGTTTTCCTCAAGGAGCGCGCGGATGTGATCGCGCGCTTCTTCGGGCTTTCCATCGTCGAGAAGCGTCTCGGCGATCGCAATCTCGGCGGCGATGCTGCGGTTGTCGCCCTCCGTGAAGTTCTCGAGGAAGGCGACGGCTTCATCGTTGCGGTCCTGGCCCCGCAGGCTCGCAAGGCGCAGGCGGTCCGCTGCGGCAACCAGCTGGGGATCGGTCCGCTCCCGAAGCTCGCGCTCGATGTCGCTGGCACGGCCCCAATCCTCCATCGCGATGTAGAGATCCCCCAGCTCGATGAGGATTTCGGTATTGCCTGGCGCAAGGCGCAACGAGTCGATCAGGACACCTTCGGCGGGGCGCAGGCGCCCGTCGGAGCGCAGGAAGCGCGCGTATCTGATAGAGGGGGCGGGCGCGCGGTTGGACGTGCTCGATGCCAGCGACAGCATCTCTCCGGCGAGGGTTCGCTCGCCGTTGCGCAGGTAGGCTTCCGCGAGCTTGCTGAAGATCTCGGGGTTTTCGGGATCCTGATCCTGGGCGGTGCGCAGGGCGAGCACGGCATCGTCTGCACGGTCATCCGAGATCAACCAATCGGCCCGCATCAGCAGGGACCGGACATGGGAAGAATCCTCGGCCAGCACGTCTTCGATCAGCGCGCGTGCGCCGACCTCGTTCCCGTCCCGCTGGAGGAGCTCGGCGTAAGTCGCCTTGATGTTGTTGGCCTGCGCGGATGGCGCGGCACGGGTGACGATGCCTTCAAAGAGGTCGAGCGCCTGATCGCGCTCACCCATGTCATACAGCACGGATGCCTCGATCGAATTGAAGAGCTCGTTGTTGGTCCCTTCGGCGATGAACCTACGCGCCTCTTCCAGCGCGGCTTCCGCCCCGCGCGTGACGCTGATGAAACGGATCAGCGAACCGCGCGCACTATCGTTCTCCTCGCCGGGGATGATGCGCGACCGCAAGAACGTTTCTGCCCCGTCGATATCTCCGCGGCTCGAATAGAAGCGCATGAGCGTTTCGGGCAGGATCTCGTCCTCGGGGAACGTGTCGATCATGGTGCGGAGCGTTTGCTCGATCCCGTCCGGATCCCCGGCACGGCCATAGCCTGTCAGGCGAAACATGTGGAATCGGCGCTCTTCCGGGTAAGTGGCGAGCATGCGGTCGAGCTGCTCGAAGAGCTCGTCGAAATCCTCATCGATGATCATCGCGTCGGCGATGACGGTGTTGTTGACCTTATTGTCAGGAAGGCTCTCGGAAAGCGCCATCGCTCGGGTTCGGGCGGCCCGGCGCGCTTCGACATCTTCCGCGATTACCGCCTCGCGATAGGCCGAGACATTGGCCAGCACCTGCGCGCGCTCTTCGTCGGGAGCGAGCCTCTGAACGGCATCGAGGTGCACCTGTGCCCGCTCGAAGGCATTATCGAGCACCAGCAGTTCCGCCACGACGTAGCGGGGCAGGAGCGCGTCCGGATCGACTTCGATAAGCCGCTCGTATTGTCCGAAGGCCGCGCTGTATTCTCCCTCGTCGTACAACAGCTTGGCGAAGGTCTCGCGCGCCTCCTGGTGGTTCGGAACGAGATCGAACACGGAGCGCAGCTCAACCCGGGCGCGTGCAGTGTCCCCGGCTTCAATCAGCTCAAGAGCGTTTTCGAAGTGGCTTTCCGCGCGCTCTTCGGCCGTGTCGCAGGCGGCCAGCGCGAGCACGAGGGCAAAGGCGGTGAGTGTGGTTCGCGAAAGTGGCAATGACATGCCAAACATCTCGATGTCCTCCGAGGATCATGCTGCGCGCCGTCGCCAGGCGGTCAAGCCGGGTGGCGCATGAGTTCTCCCCATGCGTGCGCGACAATATTCAAGCTGAGTGGTGCAGGAAAGCCCGGTTGGACTTCTTCAGCAACCTGTGCCTCTGAGGACGACAAAGATCGTTCTCAGAAGGAGGCGCAGATCAAAGACGAAAGAGAGCTGCGCTTCGTACTGCCGGTCATAGTCGACGCGGCTGCTGAAAGAGCTGGCATTGCGGGCAGACACTTGCCACAGACCCGTCACGCCGGGGCGAAGATCACAGTAGACCTGACCGTCATAAAGCGTTTGCTGGTCCGGCATCATGGGACGTGGACCAACGAGAGACATGTCTCCCCGCAGCACATTCCAGAACTGCGGCAGCTCATCGAGCGACGATGCCCGCAGGAACCTGCCGAACGGCGTGACGCGCGGGTCGTCGCGCAGCTTCTGGCTCTTGTTCCACTCGCGGGCGCGCTCCGGATCCTGATGGAGCAGGCGCACAAGCGCGCCTTCCGCGTCGGGTACCATTGTCCTGAGCTTCAGCAGCTTGAACTTGCGGCCGCTCTGGCCGACGCGTTCCTGCAAGTAGATCGGTGCGCCACCGTTCAGGGCAACGACAGCGATCAGTACCGCAAGAAGCGGGACGACCACGATGGACGATGTCAGTACGAGCACGATGTCCAGCATCCGCTTGCCAAAGCTGCGATAAAAACTGAATTCCGAGCCATCGACCGTGCGGTCGAGCGATGGGCCACCTGGATTGGCCGCTGGAAGCGCTTCGACAGCGCGGTCCCTAAGATCGATCACTTCTACCATTCGTCACTCCGCAAAGACGGGTTTCCGCCTATGCCCAACACCTAACCAGTCATACCAAAGGTATCCGTGTCGTAAAGGCTTTTGTGAAAATTATAGTTAAGGTTTGCTCGACTTTTCCGAGGCATGAATGCGGCATTGTCGGTGTTTTTTGCATGTCGAGAGGCTCTGGAAACGCACCGCCGGGGCGCATCCGAACCGTTGCCTCGAGGGGCGGAGCGCGGGCCGGTATGCGTCAGACTGACAAAGGCCCGGGCATCGAGATCCGGCGCGCGGGCGGCCAGAGGACTGCGCCGCTTGTGGTATGTGCAGGGCGCCTGTGACATTCCGGCGTGCCAGGCCCGGGCAAAACATTCACGAGCGTTGCCTTTGTGGCGCGGGGCAGACTACATACATATGCAGCGCTAAGCGCATGTTGGGAAAAGATGCATCGACAACCGTTCGGACGGGGAGCATTTCTGCGCTCGTTTCGCGTGTTTGGGCGCGGCGGCGGAGGGTCTGTCTTCGGCTCATGGATCTCGGAGCATCCGATACGCGTCGGTATGACGTGCGTCGTCACAAAGGGATAACGGTTTCGTGCTAGTTGGCGACATGTATCTCGGCTTTTTCGGGCTTGAGGATCGTCCCTTCAGCCTGACCCCAGACCCTGACTATCTCTATTGGGCCGACGGACACCGGGCGGCCTTCACGGTGCTCGAGTACGGTATCGTAACACGCGCGCCGATCACCGTCCTGACGGGCGAGATCGGCGTTGGCAAGACGACGCTCCTTCAGCATCTGCTCGATACGCTCGACGAGAACACCACGGTCGGACTGATCTCCAACGCGCAAGGCGGGCGTGGCGAGTTGTTGCGCTGGGTGGCGAGCGCGCTGGGCCTGACGGTGCCCAAGGACGCCGACTACGTCGCGCTCTACCAGGTCTTCCAGGATTTCCTGATCGACGAATACGCGGACGGGCGCTCCGTGACCCTTGTGATCGACGAAGCGCAGAACCTCTCCGTTGAAGCGCTCGAAGAGCTGCGGATGTACACGAATATCAACTCGGGGCGAGACGAGCTGCTGCAGTTGATCCTCGTTGGGCAGCCCGAGTTGCGCGAACGCGTGATGCGCCCTGATCTGCAGCAGTTCGCCCAACGCGTCGTGGCCGCCTATCACCTGATGCCGCTCGATCTGGAAACAACGGCCGAGTACATCGCTCACCGTATCGCTCACGCCGGCGGAAGGGAGGAAGTGTTTTCCCATGGGGCCGTGGCCGAAATCGTGCGTCAGACAGGGGGAGTGCCGCGGCTTGTTAACAAATTGTGCGAATTCTGCCTTGTTTATGGAGCGATCAACGAAGAAAAGCCCATAACGGAGCTGACTGTGCTTCAGGTCATGGCTGACGGTGTATTTGTAAGTGGGTTCGCCCAAACGGGAAGGGCAGCGGAATGAACGCCGAAGTACGGTACTACCTTTCGACATTCTGGCGGCGGCTGCCGTTGTTTGTGGTCGTCTTCCTGTCGATCTCGGGCGCGGCGTTCGTCTACGCGATGTCGCTGCCGACGGTCTTCACGGCACGCGGGCTGCTGCTGGTCGAAGCACCGCAGATCCCGACGAACCTCGCGGCGTCGACGGTTCAGGTCAGCTCGCGCGAACAGCTTGCCGTGATCCAGCGCAGACTGTTGACGCGCTCCAACTTGCTTGAAATCGCGCGTGAATTCGAAGTCTATGAAGACGTCGACTCGATGACGCCGGATGAAATCGTCGAAAACATGCGCGCCGATACGCAGATCGGCGGCTCTGGCCGGGGCTCGGCCGCAACGGTCATGGAGGTCCAGTTCCGCGGGCGCAGTGGCGCGATCGCCGCACAGGTCTCGAACGACTACATCACGCGGATCCTGGCGGAGAACGCGACAAACCGGCAGGAACGTGCCGAAGGCACACTCGATTTCTTCGAAGAACAGGTGCGCCGCCTCGAGCGCGAACTCGATGAGCAGAACGATGGTATCCTGGCGTTCCAGAACGCCAATGCCGAGGCGCTTCCGGATACGCTCAACTACCGTCTGAACCGCCAGGAACTGCTGACGCAGCGGATGTCCCAGATTGATCGTGATCGCTCCGTGCTCACCACGCAGCTTTCGCGGCTCGAAGAGTTGCAGGAACAGGGCTTTGTGGGGCTTCCCGATCCGGTTGACAGCCCGCCGACCGTTCTCGAGCAACAATTGGCACAGCTGCGCAACCAGCTCACCAATGCGCGCGCCATCTACGCGCCAGACAGCCCTCGCGTGACCGTTCTGGCATCGCGCATCGCCGCGCTGGAAGAGTTGCAGGTAGAGGAAGCGCAAGCGCTGCTCGACGCGGCAGAAGGCGACACAGATGAGCTGGAGCCGCTATCCGCCGACCCGACCAGCGCCCCGCAATCCATGACTCCGATGCAGATCCAGATCGAGCAGGTGAGCACGCAGGTTCGCTTTCTCGACGAGCAGGCGGCCGCGATTGACGCGGAGCTGGCAAGGCTGGAGGCTACCCTTGAGCGGACGCCGGCCAACGCGATTGAGCTGCAGGCGCTCCGCCGTGGGTACGAGAATATGGAGCGTCAGTACAATCAGGCGCTGGACCGGCTCTACACCGCAGCAACGGGCGAGCGCATCGAAGTGATGAGCAAGGGCGAGCGCATCAGCGTGATCGAACAGGCCCGCGCGCCTGACGAGCCCTCCGACCCGAATCGCCCGATGATTGCCACCGCGGGGACCTTCGCCGGCGCCGGCATCGCCTTCGGTCTCGTGGTACTGCTCGAGGTGCTGAACAAGACCGTCCGTCGCCCGTCCGATCTGACGCGCGGCCTCGGTCTGACGCCTATCACCACGATCAACTATATCGTGACGCCCGGAGAGCGCCTGCGAAAGCGGCTTCTCTGGACACTGATCATTCTCTTCATCGTCACCGCGATCCCGGCCGCGCTCTTCTATGTGCACTACGAGGTCCGCCCACTGGATCTGCTCTGGGCGCGCTTTGTCGATAAGTTAGCATTCTAGAGGGCGTACCGTCCGGTCCGACAAGGCTGGGCGGATAGAGGCCAAAGGGCCACCCGGGTCGACCGCATCGGAGCGAGTTGGATACATGGAAAGACTGAAGGCGGCGCTGGACAAGGCTAGAGGCGAGCGTGCAACCCGAGGGACGCCGGTACGCGCGCGCCGCGGCGGAGACGCCGCAGCCTCGCGGGACAGTGCCGCAGCAGAGGCCGTGTGGACCGCCCTCGATCCGCTGAACCTGGACAAGAAGCGGCTCGTACGGCGCCGCATCGTCGCGCACTTGGGCGGTCACGATGCGGCGCCGTACGATCTGCTGCGCACCAAGACCCTGCAACTCGCCAAGGCAAATGGCTGGAGCCGCATTGCCGTCACCTCGCCGCTCCCCGCCTCCGGCAAGACGACGACAACGCTCAACCTCGCGCTGTCCATGGCGCGGCTTGTGGACAAACGCGTGATGGTGTTCGACATGGACATGCGCCGCCCATCCATCGCGAAGGCGCTGAGCTGCAAGTCCGGGCGCAGTACGCGGGCCGTTCTCGAAGGGTCGGAGACCTTTGCACGGCAGGCGCGGCGCATTGGCGACAACCTTGTGTCAATGAGCGTTTAAAAGTGACCCGGTTTCAGCGTTTGATTTTGACCCGCCTATTGGGTGCCAAAGCCCCCAGGCGGACCGCCCTCATATAGCGAGTCCGTCTGGGGGCTTTGCTTGCGACGCGGCTATTTTTCTCTGCGACTTTTGCTCTGAGCGAAGCGATATGACGTGTTGCCCGTTTCGATGATGGCACAGTGGTGCGTGACGCGATCCAAGAGCGCAGTTGTCATCTTGGCATCACCGAAGACAGCGACCCATTCCCCGAACTCCAAGTTGGTGGTGATGATGACGCTGGTTTTCTCGTAGAGCTTGCTGATCAGGTGGAACAGCAACGCGCCGCCGGATTTCGGGAACGGAATGTAGCCCAACTCGTCGATGATGACGCAATTCAGAGCCGACAGCTGCCGGATGATCTTCCCGGCATTGCCGTCGGCCTGTTCCTTGATCAGGGCATTGATCAGATCGACCGCGTTGAAGAAGCGGACCTTCTTGCCGTTGTTGATCAATGTGGTTCCAAGCGCGATGGCGATGTGCGTTTTGCCTGTCCCGGTTCCGCCGACCAAGATGAGGTTGTGCGCCTCTTCGGTGAACTGACCCGAGCAGAAGGGTTCGATCTGGGCCTTACTCACCGCGGCCGCGCCGTAATCGAAGGTGGCGAAGTCCTTATGATGGGGGAACTTCGCGATGCGCATTTGATACTGGATGGAACGCACCCGCCGCTCTACAGTTTCCGCGTCGATCAGTTGCTTTATCGCTGTGGTCAGACTTGGTGGCTTGCGCGCGGACAGCAAATCATGGGCGCAAGCTGCCATTCCATGCAGCCTCAAGGCGGTCAGTTGGTCGATGAGAGCGTTCATGCGGCAGCCTCCTCGGCCGAGCAGAGCGCCTCATAGCGCTTGCAGTCGGCCTCGGGCCGCACGGTCAGCTGCGGATAGACATTGCCCTCATTCAACGGCGTGATGATTGGCTCCACCAACTGGTTGATCAGATTGGTGATGGCAGGAAGGCGCAACGTGTTTTGTTCAACTGCCAGTTCGCAGGCCGTCTCCACCACCTCGATCCCGTGGTCCTGGGCCAGTAGAAGCAGATCGACGAACTCCCGGTCCCCGCCTTTGCCAGCCATGTAATGCTCCCTGATCCGATGCATGGCCTCAGGCAGTTGCCAGTCCACAAAAGGGGCGCCGTCGCGCAGAGCGCCGGGCTTGCGATCCAGTAGAGGAACATAATGCCAAGGTTCAAAGTAGCTGACGTTGCGGGTGAAGCGACGCTTGTGCTCGGCAATAACGTCCTGGCCTGACACCAGCACGATCCGGCTCGCATAGGCGCGCAAGGAGACATGCTGGCCTGCAAACCGGGAAGGCACGCTATAGCGATTGCTGGCATATTGAACCAGGCAGGTGGAACGGACCCGCACCGTCTTTTCCACGTAGCCATCAAAAGCCCGCCCCAGGGGGCGCAGCTCGGCGCGCTCATCTTCAAAAACCTCCGCAATCGTGCGGGACGATTGTTCAGGGTGGGCGCGGCTTGCCAATTCCTCGCAGCGCAGACGCAACCAGTTGTTCAGCCCATCCAGATCATCAAAAGCTGGCATGGGAACAAACAATCGGCCTCGTAAAAAATGGACCTGGTTCTCCACCTGACCTTTCTCCCAACCCGACGCGGGGGTGCAGGCAACCGGCTCCATTACATAGTGGTTCATCAATGCCAGGAACCGGGGATGGAACACTCGGTCCTTCGAGCGGGAGACATAGGTCACCATCGTTTTGGGATTGTCGATGATCACCCGTCGCGGAACCCCGCCGTAGAAGGACAGCGCCCGTACAAAGGCATCCAACACCATTTCTTGGCTCTCGCCGGGATAGGCTACGACAAAAGGTTTGCGACTATGGCACAGGCGGAAGTGGGCAACCTTTACCTTCTGCTCGACACCACCGAGAACAACGCGCTCTTCGCTCCAGTCAAACTGGAGCGCATCACCGGCAGCAAAATGCAGGGGGATAAACGCCTCTCCCGATCCAGCATCGGCACGTTTGAGGTCTCGGATAAATCGCTGAACCGGAGAATAGGACCCAGTATACCCTTCCGAGACGAGCTGTTCGTAAAGCTTCGTGGCCGTCCGCCGCTCCCGGCGCGGGCGCTTGTGATCCTGCTCGAAAAGCTCTTGGAGCCGCGCATCAAATCCATCGCACAGCTTATGCCGGGTCGGTGGCGCTTGCCGCTGATAGCTCGGTGGACTGTCGTCCTTCAGATACTTCTTCACCGTGTTCCGCGACAAACCGGTTGCCCGCGCCACAGATCGGATGCTGCGACCCTCAACCAATATCCAACGACGGATCTTCGATACACTTTCCATCAATATCACCTGCTCATTCCTCCGCGCTATCCAGCGCGGATGCTAACGTGGCAGGTGGGTCAATTTTGCACGCTCATAACCCACCCAAGTGGGTCAATTTCGCATGCCGATTCACAAACCTTGCGATTTCCATGAACTTTGGCGGCGCGCGTGACCCGTCCGATATCTTCCTGCGCAAGACAACGGATGGCATCATCGACAAGATCGAAGCGGAATACCGCCCGGATTTCATCCTCTTCGACATGCCGCCCATGCTTCTGAACGATGACACGTCGGCCTTCCTGCACAATGTCGATGCATGCCTCATCATTGCCGAAGCGGGTGGATCGACCCTCGAGCAGATCGATACCTGCGAGAAGGAAGTGTCTGAGCAGACCAACGTGCTGGGCGTTGTCCTCAACAAGTGCCAGTTTGCGAGCGAGAGCTACGCCAACTACCGCTACAATTACTAGGCGACGAAGGCACCTGCCGTCGCTCTTTCGCTAATCCGATGTTCACCCCTTTGCGATACGCCCGAGCCGGGTGAATTAGCGAGGTGGTGTGATGGCAGCGAATGGCAATGCGCCTGTTATCATCAAGCGCAAGAAGGTTGTCAGCGGGGGCGGGCATCACGGCGGAGCGTGGAAAGTTGCCTACGCCGACTTCGTGACCGCAATGATGGCGTTCTTCCTGCTGATGTGGCTTCTCAATGCAACAACCGAGAAGCAGCGCAAGGGGCTTGCGGATCACTTCAGTCCGGCAATCCCGATCAACCGTTCGTCAGGCGGCGGGGATGGCGCGCTCGGGGGCGACAGCATCTTTACAGAGGAGACGCTGTCGCAATCCGGGATCGGTGCGTCCAGCCCTGAGGCGGAGCAAAATCCTCCAGGCGAAAACGACGCGTCCTCCGGAGAGACAGAGAATTTCCGCGATATGCGAGCGATGCTTCAGGGCACGGGTGCCGAGGCGCTGCTCTCCGACACCGAGTTGCGCCATATCGTGACAAAGATCACCGACGAAGGCCTCATCGTGGAGCTATTCTCGATCGAAGGCGCACCATTGTTCGAGCCGGGAACGGATGCGCCGACCGACCTGCTTGAGCGGTTGATCGACGTCGTGGGCAACGTTTTTGGATCGGTTACAAATTCTCTGGCCATCGCGGGCTATTCCCGCTCGCATGCCGTCGTCCTGCAGGATGACGTTGCATGGCCGCGCTCGATTTCGCGCGCCGAGTTCGGCAAGGTCAGGCTGGAGGACGCCATTGATCCGGCCCGCATCCAGCGCGTCACAGGCCACGGTGACAGATCACCTGCCGTGCCAAACCCGATGTCGCTGCGCAATGACAGGCTGGAGCTGACCTTGCTGCGCAATGACCTCTAGCAATCCGTCGATAGCAAAGTCGGGCAAACTTTATCTGTTAGCCCTGCCTTAAGGCTCCTGCGTCAGAAGTGTGGCAACGACGACACCGCACAGAAAGGCGCTCCTCGATGACAATCTCCTCGTCGCTCAATGCAGGCGTATCCGGGCTCTCCAGCAATGCGAGCCGTCTCGCGACCATCTCTGACAATATCGCGAACTCGAGCACTATCGGCTACAAGCGGGCTCAGGCTTCGTTTCGGTCTCTGGTGACCACATCGGGCACAGGGTCCTACACTGCGGGCGGTGTCAGTGTCGCCACAACGCGACTGATCGATCAGCCGGGCGCCTTGCGGACCACGGCCAATTCGACGGACCTTGCCGTACGCGGGCGGGGATTTCTCCCGGTAACGCCGGTTTCAGCCCTGGCAGGCCCCCTTGCGGACTACCCGTTGAACCTGGCAACCACCGGGTCGTTTCGTGCCGATGAGGCAGGGTTCCTCGTGAACGATACCGGCTTCGTGCTCATGGGGTGGCCCGCCAATCCGGATGGATCGATCCCCGACTTCGCGCGCGATACGGCGGACGGGCTCCAGCCCGTCCAGATCAACGTCAATCAGGCGACGGGCGAGCCCACAACAGAGATTGATGTCGGGCTCAATCTACCCGCGACGGAGACGGAATTCGACGCGGCGGCACAGCCACTCACGCTCCCGGTCGAGTACTTTGACAATCTCGGCCGCTCACAAACCCTCACGATGACTTTCACGCCCGTGGCTCCTGCCGCTGCCGGTGATCCCCCGACCAACACATGGACCCTCGTGGTCACCGATAGCGCATTGCCCGATGCCGCAACACCGCCGGCCCCGGGTTCAATCGGAGAGTTCACGATCATCTTTGACGACAGTCGCGATGAAGGCGGCACGCTGGACTCGGTAGCTGTGGTCGGAAACGGGCCCAACCCGCCCGCCGTTCCACCCGTGCCGCCAATCGCGCCCGCGTGGGATCTGGCGACTGGTACCCTCACCATCGGAGTGGCTGGCGGTCAGATCGATGTAGGCATTGGCATTCCCGGCGCCGCAGGCGGCCTGACCCAGTTTTCCGACAGTTTCTCACCGACTTTCATCAACAAGGACGGCTCCCCGGTAGGCAGCCTGCAGGCGGTGGACGTTGATCAGAACGGCTTTGTACGGGCCAACTTCGACAATGGGCTCACGCGGACGGTCTTCCAGATTCCTCTTGTCGACATGCCCAATCCGAACGGGCTCGTGACCCAGGACGGACAGACCTACATCCCGTCGACTGATTCGGGCAGCTTCTTCCTGTGGGAAGCCGGAGAAGGGGCAACGGGTGATATCATCAGCTTCGCGCTTGAGGAGTCCGCAACGGACGTCGCGGGGGAACTGACGGCCCTGATCCAGACGCAACGCGCCTATTCGTCCAATGCCAAGGTGATCCAGACCGTCGACGAAATGCTGCAGGAGACCACCAACATCAAGCGGTAACGCCGCTTCGTAGTCAGCCATCAGTGGAGCACATCAATTGTCGCTAAACACCGCCATCAACAGTGCTACGAGCGGGCTTCGCGCCGCCTCCCGCGCCGCCGAGCTCGTGGCGGGCAATGTCGCAAACGCGTCGACACCGGGCTATGCCCGCCGCGAGCTCGTCTTGTCGACCAATCCGCTCGGGGGCGTCGCCATTGACGGTTTCTCGCGCGCGACAGATCCCCTCGTCATCGCCGATCGCCGCCTCTCGGAGGCAAGTTTCGGCAACGCAAGCATTCTTGCAGATGGCCTTGCCGCGATCGAATCTTCAATCGGAGATCCGACGCAGGAAGGTTCGCTGCTGGCTCGGATCGCGCGGTTCGAGGCAGGTTTGTCCGATGCCGCGACCCGACCCGACCTGGAAGTGCGTCTCGCAGAAACTCTCAATGCGGCGGTCGACCTGACCCAGGGCATGGCCGGCATTGCGCAAGAGATTCAGGCACAGCGTACCAAGGCGGATACGGATATCGGGACAATGGTTGAGCGGCTCAACGAAGCCTTGCGTCGCGTCGACGAGCTCAACAACGAGATCCTCCGGGTTGGCGAAAAAGGTCTGACGGGGTCAAGCCTGCAGGAACAACGGCAGCAGGTGATCGACCAGATCACCGAAATCGTGCCGGTGCGCGAAGTGCCTCGTCAGAATGGCCAGATCGCCCTTTTTACAGTAGGCGGAGCAGTACTTCTGGAGGGGAACCCTCGTGAACTCGCGTTCAGTCCCAAGGGCTTTATCGAACCATGGATGACCTTGGCCGATGGCGCCCTTTCCGGGTTGACGATCGGCGGCGTCGAGGTGGACACGACCGCAGCGAGGTCTCTCATAGGCGGCGGCGCCCTTCAGGCGGCGTTTGACCTGCGCGACCGGACGGGGCCGGAGACGCAAGCATCCCTTGACGCGCTCGCACGCGATCTGGTGGAGCGCTTTCAGGACCCTGGACTTGATCCAACACTTGGGCCCACGGATGCAGGTCTGTTCACCGACGGTGGGTTGGCATTCGACCCACTCAACGAAGAAGGTCTTTCCCTGCGGCTAGAGATCAATAGCGCCGTCGATCCGACTGCTGGGGGGGAGCTCTGGCGGCTACGAGACGGGATCGGCGCTGCTGCCGAAGGCCCGCCAGGAGACAATTCGCTGTTCCTCGGGCTTTCCGAGCGGCTGCGCGAAGGACGTACTCCTCCAACAGGCCCGTCTGCTGGTCAGTCCCGCTCCTTCCAGGCGCAGGCCTCCGCGGTCCTCACGGCCGTGTCGAGTGCGCGCCAGTGGCTCGAAAGTGACGTCGCCTTCGGCGCTGCGCAATTGGAGGTGATCCGGACAGAAGAGGCCGCAGGCGGGGTCGATACCGACGACGAGATGCAGAAACTTCTCGTAATCGAACAATCCTACGGGGCCAACGCGCGCGTCTTGCAGACGCTCGATACCCTGATGGAACAACTCTTGAGTATCACATGACAGACTTTATGACCGTCGGCGATCTGGCTCGCCAACTCGTCGCGCGGCGGCAAAACGCAGATGTCCGCGCGCAGATGGACACGCTCCTTAAGGAGACAGGAACCGGACTGCGCGCTGATCTTGCCGAGAGCCTACAAGGCGACTTCACGCTCCTTTCCGGGCTCGAAGCGGATCTTTCGCGGCTCGACAGCTACGCCACCGCGATTACCGAACTTCAAGGGCGTGGAGAGGCGCTGCAGCGAGTTCTTTCGTCCGGTCGAGAGTTGGTGAATGACACGATGGGGCAATTGCTCACGGCGTCTCCACCATCCAATGTCGAGGCGGCGTGGGTTGTCACGTCCGAAGCGCGAGGCCGCTTTGAAGACTTTGCTGCGCGATTGAACGGTAGTTTCGCGGGCGCAGCTCTGTTCGCTGGGACAGGCACCGACGCCGCGGCCGTAGCGATTGGCGCGGATATGCTGGCCGCCCTTGAGACCGTGATCTCCCCCCTGAACACAGCCGAAGACGTTGAAACCGCGATCCGAGATTGGTTTGCCGTAGGCGGCGATTACGACACATCCGGCTACCTCGGTGAGGTCGAAACCATCCCCGGTCTTCAGATCTCGCCGACCCGGCAGATCGGCCTGGATGTGACGGCCGCCGACCTTGAGATCCGTGAAACACTTACAGGACTTGCCATGGCCGCGCTTGCGGGCAGCTCGCCGTTGGCTGGTGTGTTGGACGAGCAGGGCGCACTCATGGTTTCGGCAGCTGAGCAGCTCTCCGACGCCCAGGGCGGACTCGCCCAGCTTCAAGCGCGGATCGGAGCGCAAGAGCAGGAGTTGCAACGCCAGGAGAGTCGCAATGCGTCGGAAAGGGCTGCGCTCGAGGCCAGCCGCGCGGGTCTCACCGACGTCGACATCTTCGAGACAGCCACGAAACTCGAAGCCGTACAGTCGCAGCTAGAGCTTCTCTACACGATCACTGCGCGCAGCGCGCAATTCTCACTGGTGAGGTTCCTGCAATGAGTGCCATGGCTCAAGGACGGGCGACGGGAAAGTGTGCATATCCAAGCACATCACATCCTGAAAGGATGCTTCTGGATCGTTTGCAATCTCACAGGAAGGCCCCGCGCTTCGGGAAATCCTTGCAGAAGGTTTCGGTGCTGATCGCCTTGCTGGTTGTACAGTTCTGCGCTGCATCTGGCGCGATCGCCTCCCCGATCCGTCTCAAGGATCTGGTGGAGTTTGATGGTGTCCGGTCGAACGACCTTGTCGGCTACGGCCTCGTCGTGGGCCTCAACGGGACAGGGGATGGCCTTCGAAACTCGCCGTACACCGAGGAGATCATGTCCAACATCCTCGAGCGGCTTGGAGTCAATGTGACGGGCGAGCAGTTTCGCCCGAGCAATGTCGCAGCCGTCTTCGTGACAGCGACGCTTCCACCGTTTTCCCGTGCGGGGTCACAGATCGACGTCACGGTGTCAGCAATTGGAGACGCGTCAAGCCTGCTGGGCGGAACCCTGATCATGACACCGCTGACGGCGGCGGATGGACAGATCTATGCCGTGAGCCAAGGGACCGTCATCGCTGGAGGCGCAGCCATCGAGGGCGATGGGGCGCAGGTGGTACAAGGTGTGCCCACGTCCGGGGTTATTCCCGCCGGAGCTCGCGTCGAACGAGAGATAGCGTTTGATTTCACAACACTGTCCAGCATCCGACTGGCGCTTCGGGTGCCTGATTTCACCACGGCCGGGCGGATCGAGGATGCTGTTAACGCAGTCTTTGGCGATCCGGTTGCCGTAATGCTCGACGCCGGCACGATCGAGGTGGACATCATCGCCACGAACGCGCGTTCACCAGCTCATGCAATCGGCCAGATAGAGAACGTATTGGTGGAGCCGCAGCGGCGCGCGCGCGTCGTCGTCGATCAACGCTCGGGGACGATCGTGATGGGTGAGGATGTACGGATCTCGCGCGTCGCCGTGAGTCAGGGCAATCTGACCTTGCGGATTGAAGAGCGCCCGCTCGCGGTTCAGCCCAACCCATTCGCACCCGGAGAAACGGTCGTCGTCCCCCGCACTGAAGCCGACATCATCGAGGAGCCGGGGATCGGCTTGGCGGAGGTGCCGACAACGACGTCACTGTCCGATGTCGTCGCTGGGTTGAACGCGCTTGGTGTCGGGCCACGCGACATGATCGACATTCTGAAATCGGTCAAGGCGGCCGGAGCGCTCCACGCGGAATTCATCGTGCGCTAAATCAAGAAGCTGAGCTATTGCCTTGGCCCCGTGCAGAGCGCGCTTTCGGCCTTGTGGCTCTCCCGATCCAGCACGCCAAGGTATGAGGTCCTTGCCAGTGTGGCGTCACACTCGGCTGAATGATGGGCGTGCGGCCCTGCCGGCTCAGGCGGATTCCCGTCCCCGTTCTGCGATGACGTTTTCCAGCCAACCCGGCTCCATCTGCGGCACGGAGGACAGCAGGAGGTCCGTGTAGGCGGGGTGCGGCGGGGAGAAGATCTCTTCTTTTATGCCCTGTTCCACCACGCCGCCCTGGTACATGACGACAACCTCGTCCGCGATGGCCTGAACCGTGGCAATATCGTGAGTGATGAAGATGTAGCTGAGGCCGAGCTCATTCTGCAGGCGCATTAGCAACTTCAGGATGCCTTCCTGCACAATCTGATCGAGCGCACTTGTTACCTCGTCGCAGATCACAACCTCAGGCTCTGCAGCAAGAGCGCGCGCGATGCAAATTCGCTGCTTCTGGCCGCCGGACAGCTCGCCGGGCAAGCGGTCCGCAAAGCTCTCGTCGAGCTCAATCTGTGCAAGCAACGCATTGACGCGCGCTTCCACCTCGCGGCCCCTTACCCCGTGATAGAACTCAATCGGGCGGCCGATGATCTCCCTGACCGTCTGGCGCGGGTTCATCGCGGTATCCGCCATCTGGTAGATCATCTGGATCCGCTGGAGATCACCCCGCGTCCGGCCCTTGAGTTCGGCCGGAAGCGCCGTCCCGTTGAAGCGCACCTCGCCTCGGCGCGGCGGAAGCAGACCGGTCACCACACGCGCCGTGGTCGACTTGCCAGAGCCGGATTCGCCCACCAGGGCGACCGTCTTGCCGCGGGGAAGGTTGATCGACACGCTCTTGAGCACATCGACCGTGCCATAGGCAGCGGTCACGGCATCGATCTCCAACACGTGGTCCGCACTTGTCTCGCCGGGTTTCTCGATCGAGCGTACGGCCCAGAGTGAGCGCGTGTAGGGGTGTTTCGGGGCGGAAAGCATCTCGGCTGTTTCCGCTTCCTCAACCTCTTCACCATAGCGCAGGACCTTGATGCGGTCGGCCATTTGGGCAACCACTGCCAGATCGTGCGTGATGTAGATTGCAGCGGTGTTGAAGTCTTTCACGGCTTTGCGCATCGCGGCCAGCACGTTGACCTGCGTTGTCACATCCAGCGCGGTCGTGGGTTCATCGAAGATGATGAGGTCGGGGCGCGAGGCCATGGCCATCGCTGTCATTGCCCGTTGGAGCTGCCCCCCGGAAACCTGATGTGGAAACCGGTCTCCGATATGGTCAGGATCGGGAAGATCCATTGCCGCGTAGAGAGCGCGCGCGTCCTGCTCCGCCTCGCTGCGCCCGCGCAGCCCGTGGCGCACGCTGGCCTCGATGGTCTGGTCGAGCAAGGTGTGAGCGGGGTTGAACGCCGCGGCAGCAGATTGGGCGACATAGGCGATCCGTGCCCCGCGCAATCCCTGCTTCACGCGCTCGGGCGCCGTCATCAGGTCAATCCCGTCGAAGTCGATGGAGCCAGAGGTCAATCGGCAGCCCGGGCGGGCAAAGCCCATCGCGGCAAGGCCCAGCGTCGACTTGCCGGCGCCGCTCTCACCGATGAGGCCAAGAACCTCACCGCGCCGCAAATTCAGATCGACGCCTTTGATGATCTCGTGCCAGCGCTCGTCGGAAAAGCCGTCGATGCGTATGTCACGCATCGTCAGCAGCACATCGTCGTCAGTGCTCATCGCGCAATCCGCTTGTTTTCATGAGGAACCAATCAACCACGAAGTTGACCGCAATCGTCAGCAGAGCGATTGCCCCGGCCGGGAGGAGCGGCGTGATGCCCGCTTTCCAATCGAACTGCGCGAACTGGATGAGCGACGCGTTCTCGCGGACCATCGATCCCCAATCTGCCGTTGGTGGCTGGATCCCGACGCCGAGAAACGAGAGCGCGGCGATTGTCAGGAACACGAAGCAGAAGCGCAGTCCGAACTCAGCCACGAGCGGTGGCAGAATGTTGGGCAAGATCTCGCGCCGCATGATCCATCCAAGGCCCTCGCCCCTCAGCCGCGCCGCCTCGACATATTCCATCACGACGACGTTCATCGCGACCGCGCGGGTCAGGCGGAACACGCGGGTGGAGTCGAGGATGGCAATGATTATGATCAGCGAAATGGCGTTTGAGCCGTAGATCGAGAGCAACATCAGGGCGAAGATCAGCGAAGGGATAGAGATGATGACATCGACCGTGCGGCTCAGCAGCTGATCGACCCAGCCCCGGGAGATCGCCGCCATCAGGGCGAAGCTGCAGCCGATGAAGAAGGCGAGAAAGGTTGTCGCCAGCGCAATCCCGATTGTGTTGCGCGCGCCATAGATCAACCGCGAGAGGATGTCCCGACCGATTTGGTCCGTCCCGAAAACGTGCTCCTCGGACCATGGCGCATAGGCGGCGAAGCTCGAATCCGCCTCGCCGTAGGGGGCCAGCCACGGCGCGAAGACCGCCACGATGATGTAGGCGGCAATAACGATGAGGCCGAACCAGGCGGTCAGAGGCGCCTTCTTCAGCTCGATCCACGCGCGTTGGCTCCACGTGCGTCGCGTGCGGACAGAGCCTACTTCGGAAGCGGCGGAATATCCCTGTTCTTCAGACATGTGCGGAGTTCATCGTGGGTGCAGCAGCCTTGGATTGGTCACGATCGAGATGATGTCGGCCAGCAGGTTGAGCAGGATATAGGTCCCGGCGAAGATCAACGCGCAAGCCTGAACCACGGGGATGTCCCGCGTTGTCACGGCGTCTACCATCAGCTGGCCGATGCCGGGGTAGACGAAGACAACCTCCACCACCACGACGCCGACAATCAGGTAGGCAAGGTTGAATGCGATGACGTTGACGATCGGTGCCCACGCGTTGGGCAGCGCATGGTAGAGAATGACCTTCGCACCGGAAACGCCCTTCAACCGGGCCATCTCGATATAGGGGGAGGCCAGAAGGTTGATGATCGCGGCCCGCGTCATGCGCATCATGTGGGCCACGATCACGAGCGTCAGCGTCATGGCGGGGAGGGCGCAGCGGTAGACGCGCTCCCAGAATGGCGTGTCCGGCGAGATATTCGCGAGCGTGGGGAAGATCGGGTAGAGCGACCCCAGGAACAGGATGAGGATGTAGGCGACGAAAAACTCGGGCATGGAGATTGTCGTGAGCGTCGTGGCGCTGACGGTCTTGTCGTAGATGGAATTGCGCCACAGGGCTGCCGTGATGCCCAGAAAAAGCGCCAGCGGCACGGCGATCAGCGCTGTCATCCCGGCGAGGAAAAGGGTGTTCCAGAGCCGTGGAGCAATCAGATCGACCACTTCGCGCGATCGGTCCACGCCCGAGGCTGCCCGGCCGGAGAACGACGTCCCGAAGTCGCCCCGCAAGACGCCTCCGATCCAGTCAATATAGCGAAGGTAGGCGGGCTGATCGAGCCCGAGCTCACGTCGGAACGCGGCCACGGTTTCTTCGGTGGCGGCCTGGCCGAGGACGGCTTGTGTGAAGTCCCCCGGCAGCAGCTCGATCGACAGGAAAATGATGACGGATACAAGAAAGAGCGTCATCAGGCCCAGAGCGAGCCGTTGCAGGACGATTGTCAGTACTGGATGCACGAACCGCGCTCTCCCCCTGGTGGGCGCGATGTCGTTTTTGGGCCGCGCCGCAATGCTTTTGCGGGCAGCCTAGGCTGGACCATGGCGCAATGTAAACGCCCTTGTGAGCACCGAGGTGCGCGATTCAGCGCATATCCACAGAGTAACCGTTGCCAGCGTAGGCTTGGATTGGCATGCTCACGGCGGACATGCGCCAAGTGCGCCAAGTCAGAAAACGACATTTCCGCGGACCGCCGACGGAAAGCGAAACAGGGAAGGACAAAAGATGACAGACAGAAAGACGCGCTATATCGACGGGCGCCGCGCGGCCTACGCCGGAGGGCAGCTAAGCCGCCGTGCGTTCGTCCAGTCGCTCGTGGCCGCGGGGGTCGCTGTGCCGGCCGCGCTTTCGATGGCCTCACGGGTGGAGGCTGCAACGCCGCAGCGCGGGGGCAGCTTCAAGCTCGCGACGGCGCATGGTTCGACTACCGACAGCCTCGATCCCGCGACCTACGAGAACGGTTTCACCACGGCGATGGGCTTTACCTACGGCAACTGTCTGACCGAGGTTGGGCCGGACAACGCGCTGCGGCCCGAACTCGCGGAAAGCTACGAGGCGCTCGACGACGGCAAATCCTGGGCGTTCCGTCTTCGCCGTGGTGTCGAATTCCACAATGGCAAGACCATGACGCCGGAAGACGTGATTGCCTCGATCAACCATCACCGCGGCGATGACAGCACGTCGGCGGCCAAGGGCGTGCTCGCCGGGGTCACCGACATTCGCAAGGACGGTGACGATGTCGTCATCTTCGATCTCGACACGCCGAACGCGGACTTTCCGTTCCTCATTTCGGATTATCACCTGCTGATCCTGCCCTCCGAGGACGGCGAGATCGACCCGACGGCAGGCATTGGCACGGGCTCTTACGCGATCGAGAACTACGAGCCCGGTGTGCGCCTGCAAGCCACGCGCAACCCGAATTACTGGAAGGAGGGCAATGCGTGGTTTGACGATATCGAGCTGATCTCGATCATCGACGTGACTGCTCGCCAGAACGCCCTTCTGAACGGCGACGCGCATATGATCGACCGGATCGATCCAAAGACGGTGAACCTGTTCAGCCGGGCACCCAACGTCGATATTCTCGATCTCGTCGGGTACCTGCACTACACGTTCCCGATGCGGCTCGATACGCAACCGTTCGACAATTTCGACCTGCGGATGGCGCTGAAACTTGCGGTCAACAAGCAGGAGCTCGTCGACAAGATCCTTCTGGGCTACGGCACGGTCGGAAACGACCATCCGATCTCGCCGATCGTTCCGTTCCACGCCGCCGAGCTGCCGCAGCGCGAGTACGATCCCGATCTGGCGGCAGAGCATTATCGCAAGTCGGGGCACTCCGGCCCGATTCAGCTCTCGTCGTCGGACGCGGCCTTCTCTGGCGCCGTTGACGCCGCCCAGCTCATTCAGGCCTCGGCCGCGGAAGCGGGCATCGAGATCGAAGTCGTCCGCGAACCGCGCGATGGCTACTGGTCCAATGTCTGGAACAAGAAGGGATGGTGTGCCTGCTACTGGGGCGGTCGCCCGACGGTCGACTGGATGTTTGCCTCCGCCTACGTCTCGGGCTCCGAATGGAACGATACCGCGTGGCGCGACACCGAAGCGGCGGACCGCTTCAACGGGATCGTCACCGAGGCGCGTGCCGAGCTCGACGACGCCAAGCGCGGCGAGATGTATTTCGAAGCGCAGCGGCTGATCCAGGAGGATGGTGGCGCTGTCGTGCCGATGTTCGCCAACTACATCATGGGCAAATCGAAAGACGTCGCGCATGCGGAGAACGTGGCATCGAATTGGGAGAACGACGGTCACCGCGCCACCGAGCGCTGGTGGATGGCCACCTGATCCCATCCAGCCTTGACGATGGAAACGGCGCGGCTTCGGCTGCGCCGTTTCTTTTTTGGGGCCCTGCCCCGCCACGCGTGCCGCGTGGCTCCCCGGGATATTTTCAGGCACAATGAAGCGGAGCGCGCGGGGCGCAGCGTCAATCGGCTTCGAAGGGGTCCCATTCGTCGTCGACTTCGGGGAGCGCGTCGGCGGCGGCGGCCTGGGCGATTTCGGCCCGCGACCGGATGGCGGTGATCCTTGCTTCGGGGAAGGCGTCGCGCACGGCGCGGACGAGCGGGTGGGCTTCGGCTTCCTCTTCGAGGGCCGCGCGTGCAGCTTCGCGCGCTTCGGCAACGGTGGGTGCACCGCCACTTCCGACCAGGGTGATCGCCCAGCGTGCGCCTGTCCAGCTTTGGAGGCGCTGTCCCAGTCGTGCCGCGAGATCCGCCGCGCTCCCGGGGGCGGGCTCGAACTCGATCCGGCCCGGGCTGTACCGGACAAGCCGGACCGCGTGTTCGACCTCGACAAGCAGGGCGACGTCGCGCCGTGCGCGGATGAGGTCAACCACATCGTCGAACCGGGCGTAGCGCGCGAGTGCCGCCTGGGGATCCGGGGGCGCCGAAGCGTGGGGAACCGCCGCGGATGGAGTGCCACGCGGAGCGGACTGTGGGGCGGGCACGCGGGCCGGCTCCGGCGCGGTGGCCGTTGGACCTGGCGAGGGCGGCGAGGCGTGCGGAGGCGGGGCTGACGGTGCGGGTGCCTTTTGGGTGAGTTGGCGCACGAGGTCTTCGGGGGGCGGCAGATCCGCGACATGGGTGAGACGAATTAGGGCCATCTCGGCGGCCATCATGGCGTTGGGGGCTTGCGCGACTTCTTCGAGGGCCTTGAGGAGCATTTGCCACATACGAGTGAGCACGCGCATCGGTACGGCCGCCGCGATGGTTCTGCCCCTGTCTCGCTCATCGGGGGCGATCGTCGGGTCATCCGCGGTGTCGGGGGTGATCTTGGTGACAGAGACCCAGTGACAGATCTCCGCGAGGTCGCGCAGGACGACCAACGGGTCCGCCCCATCCGCATATTGCGCCGAGAGCTCGCCCAGGGCGCCAGCGGCGTTGCCCTGCAGCACCAGATCGAAGAGATCGAGAATGCGCCCCCGGTCGGCGAGCCCGAGCATGGTGCGCACATCTTCCGCCGTGACTTCGGCGGCATCTCCCTGGGCAATCGCCTGATCCAGGAGCGATGTGGCGTCTCGGGCGGATCCTTCGGAGGCGCGGGCCATCAGTGCGAGCGCTCCGTCCGAGATGGCGGCACTTTCAGCGTCCGCGATGCGGCGCATCAGGCCGATCATGTCTTCGGGTTCGATGCGGCGCAGGTCGAAGCGCTGGCAGCGGGACAGGACGGTGACGGGGACCTTGCGGATCTCGGTGGTCGCGAAGATGAACTTGGCGTGGCGCGGCGGCTCCTCGAGCGTCTTGAGAAGGGCGTTGAACGCGGAGCGCGAGAGCATGTGCACTTCGTCCACGATGTAGACCTTGAACCGCGCCGAGCCCGGCGCGTAGGCAACGGAGTCGATGACCTGGGCGCGGATGTCGTCGATGCCGGTATTGGAGGCGGCGTCCATTTCCAGCACGTCGGTGTGGCGGCCGTCGGAGATTGCAACGCAGTGCTCGCAGACGCCACATGGCTCCGTCGTCGGGCCGCCTTGTCCAACGGGGCCAATGCAATTCATGCCTTTCGCGACGATACGGGCGGTCGTCGTCTTGCCGGTGCCACGGATCCCCGTGAGTATGAACGCCTGAGCGATCCTGTCCGCGGCGAAGGCATTCTTCAGGGTGCGGACCATGGCGTCTTGTCCGACGAGGTCAGCGAAAGTGTCGGGTCGGTATTTGCGCGCCAGGACCTGATAGGCGGCGCTGTCTGATGGGCTCATGGTGGGCGTTCCTCTTGTGCCCAAGGATAGGCGGGTGGTGGCGGCGCGTCCATGGCGTCCCCGAAATATCGTCTTGGAGAGACGGAGTGGAGATCGGCCCTTCGGGGAGGATATTTCGGGCACAATGAAGCATGGGCGTTTTCCCTGGAATGGGAGCGCTGTCTGTACGGGCGCGTTGCATTGGCCATGGGAGATGGCATGCGCGCCCTGTCGGGATCCGGCCCGGGGCACCGTTGGCTGGCAGGTAGTTCGGGGCGGGTTTTTTGCTTGGATCGGGAACGGGCCTGAACAGCCGCGATGTGCTCGGCCGATTGGCTGTTGGTCGCGTTGGGAGGACATTTGCCCGCCGGGGATGGCCAACGGTTTCGGCAGAGGTGTCGAGCGTCGCGCGACCGTTGTCTGCGAGACTCGATGACTTTGGCGAAATGCGGTTGTCGGCTGGGTCAGCGTTTGTCTGCGGATGGGTCTTGGCCCATCCGTGAGGTCGTGTCTGCTTGAGCGGGCTTCAGGTAGCGGGCGACAAGGGCCTGGAGAAGCGGGCTCGCTGCCGCTTCCCGTGCTGTGTTTCCGTTGGTGCGCACTTGCGCGTCACTCACGATTATCTTCGCGGGCAGTTTGGAATACATGGGTGCTCCTCCGGCCGGGGTGATTACCGAAAAACCAGAGTCTTGTTACTCAAAGATGAATTCGTGCTGAGTGAGTCTCTTTCCCGAAAGGCGCTGGCTGTATTGCCCGAAAAGGAATCAACCAAAGCGCGAATGCCCATTGCAGTGGCACGTTGCGCGCGCCGCTGCAATGGGAGGAGTTGTGTTGGTCCGGCGCGCCACCGCGCGCTACATCTGGAATGCCAGAGGGCGTACGGCGTCGAAGAGACCGGTCGCGCGCAGATCGTCCAGCACCTTCTCGGGCACGGGAGAATCCACGTAGAGAAGGGCGATGGCGTCCCGCCCGCGCTCGTTGCGCCCAAGGGTGAAGTTGGCGATGTTCACACCGTTTGAGCCCATTGTTTGCCCCAGCGTGCCGATGATCCCGGGGACATCCACGTTGGTGGTGTAGAGCATGTGGGCGCCAATCTCGGCGTCGATGTTGATGCCCTTGATCTGGATGAAGCGAGGCTTGCCATCCGAGAAGACCGTGCCTGCAATCGAGCGCTCGCGCTCGGCCGTCTTGACCGTGATCTTCATGTAAGCGTCGAAGACGCCGGTCTTGCCTTGGGTCGTGCGCGAGACCTTGATTCCGCGATCCTTTGCGATGACGGGAGCGGAGACCATGTTCACTTCGGGATTGCTGGCTTGCATCACGCCTGCGATGGCCGCGCAGCCGAGTGCTTCAAGGTTCATTTCGGCGACGGCGCCGTCATAGAGCAGGTTGAGGGCCTCGATGGGTTCGCCTGTCATCTGCCCGATGAAGGCCCCGAGGTGCTCGGCGAGCTTCACCCAGGGTCCCATGACCGTTGCCTCTTCTGCCGTGACCGACGGCATGTTGAGGGCGTTCTGCACGGCGCCGGTCAGCAGGTAGTCCGACATCTGTTCGGCCACCTGGAGAGCAACGTTCTCCTGTGCTTCTGTCGTCGAGGCGCCGAGATGGGGCGTGACAACGACGTTCGGCAAGTTGAAGAGCGGGTTTTCCGTCGCGGGCTCCTGCTCGAAGACATCGAACGCGGCGCCTGCCACATGGCCGTCTGTCAGGGCCTTGCCGAGGGCCACCTCGTCGACGAGGCCACCTCGGGCACAGTTGACGATACGCACTCCCTTCTTGGTCTTAGCAAGGGCCTCGGCCGAGAGAATGCTCCTGGTCTTGTCGGTCAGGGGGACATGCAAAGAGATGAAATCGGCACGCGAGAGAAGCTCATCGAGCGTCACCTTTGTGACGCCGATCTTGCCGGCGCGTTCTTCCGATAGGAAGGGATCGTAGGCGATGACGCGCATCTTGAGCCCGAGTGCCCGTTCGCACACGATTGAGCCGATATTGCCGGCGCCGATGACGCCGAGCGTCTTGCCCGTGAGCTCGACGCCCATGAAGGCGGATTTTTCCCATTTGCCAGCGTGGGTCGACGCGTTGGCCTGCGGGATCTGCCGGGCGACTGCCATCATCATGGCGATGGCGTGTTCGGCCGTGGTGATTGAGTTGCCAAAGGGCGTATTCATCACGATGACACCTCGCTTGGAGGCGGAGGGGATTTCCACGTTGTCGACGCCAATGCCCGCGCGGCCGACAACCTTCAGGTTCGGCGCAGCCGCCAGCAGCTTGTCGGTCACCTTGGTTGCGGACCGGATGGCGAGGCCATCGTAGTTCGGGATCTCTGCCAGGAGCCGCTCCTTGTCCTTGCCGATGGATGGGTCGAACGTGACGTCGATCCCGCGATCCCGGAAGATCTGGACGGCGGTCTCGCTCAGTTTGTCGGAGACGAGGACGCGAGGAGGATTGGAAGAGTTTGCCATGACATATGTCCTTTCACGGGCCCGTGACCCGTGGAATGAGAGGGAGGGTGGGGGCGGGCCCCGAATTTTCGTACGAAAATTCGCTCAGGCGTCGACGGTGAGCGCTGAACGCTCGGTCTGGTACGCCCAGTCGATCCACGGCATCAGCGTGTCGAGATCGGAGGCTTCGACGGTCGAGCCGCACCAGATGCGCAATCCCGCAGGCGCATCGCGATAGCCCCCGATGTCAAACGCCACGCCTTCTGCTTCCAGACGCTTTGCGACGGCCTTGGCGAAGGCGCTGGGGTCGTCGATGCAGGGATCCGTGAACTTCAGGCAGACCGAAGTCGTGGATCGGGTTTCGGGCGCAATTGCGAGGTAGTCGATCCACTCCCTCGCCTGCACGAAGCGATCGACGACAGCCGCGTTCGCGTCTGCGCGTGCGATCAGCCCGTCGAGGCCCCCAAGCGAGGCCGCCCAATCGAGGGCGGCCAGATAGTCTTCGACGCACAGCATGGAGGGCGTGTTGATCGTGGCACCCTCGAAGATCCCTTCGATGAGTTTGCCGCCCTTGGTGAGTCGGAAGATCTTCGGCAAAGGCCAGGGCGGCGTGTAGCTCTCCAGCCGCGCGACAGCGCGCGGGCTCAGAATGAGCATCCCGTGCGCCGCTTCACCACCGAGCACCTTCTGCCACGAGAAGGTCGTTACATCGAGCTTGTCCCAGGGGAGGTGCATGGCGAAGGCGGCCGATGTCGCATCGCACAGCGTCAGCCCGGCGCGGTCCGCGGGAATACCCTGCCCATTCGAGACACGCACACCGGACGTTGTGCCATTCCAGGTGAAACAGACGTCATGGTCGTAGTTCAGTTTCCCCATGTCGACGATTTCGCCATAGGGTGCTTCATGTATGGTTGCTTCGAGCTTGAGTTGCTTGACGGCATCCGTGACCCAACCGGCGCCAAAGCTCTCCCATGCAACCATCTCGACCGGGCGGTCGCCCAGCATCGTCCACATCGCCATCTCGTAGGCCCCGGTGTCGGACGCCGGGACGATTCCGATGCGATAGTCGTCTGGAACGCCGAGGATCTCTCGCGTGCGGTCGATCGCCGATTTCAGCTTTGCTTTGCCGACAGATGCGCGGTGAGACCGTCCGAGAGCGGCGTCGCGAAGCGCGTCGAGGCTGAATGAGGGGGGTTTGGTGCAGGGACCAGAGGAAAAACGCGGATTGGCCGGCCGCGTTGCCGGTTGAGTAAGTGCCATCAGTGGTATCCTTACAGATATGCGCCCCTCGTTGGGGAGGGGTGTCCCACCGCTGGGACTACGCTTCCCTTGAAAAACAAGCAAGAGGCAAAGGGCCTTACCCTGCCACTTCGTGCAGCGTCGTGCAGAACGATGCGGGAACACGCGAGCCTGTGTGGCACAAATCTGGCACACGGTGTTCTGTGTCTGTTCAAAACGAAGACCCCGGCGCGACGGCAATCGCAACCGGGGCTAAAGACGTTGTGGAGGGCGTCTGTTTGTTGCCCGAGTATACCGCACTTTTCCCGATCTTGGCAATGCATTGGGGGGCGCTGGTATGATCTGCATCCCCTTCAACATCTTCCCGGTGGGGCCAGACAAGGCCCCCCTTGTGGCCGGGTGGCAGGCCAAGGCAACGCGCGACGGCCACACCATCCGCCAATGGGAAGCGCACGGCGCTGTCGCATGGGGCATCCCGTGCGGCGAGGCCAACGGCTTGTTCGTGATCGACTTGGACTTGGATAAGGCTACGGGCGAGCCGGTGGGCGAGGCCAGCTTGAAGGCTCTGCCCCGCTATGCGGGCCTGATGGATCGTGCCAACGTCTACACTCCCTCAGGCGGGCGGCACATCTACTGTCAGCACTTCGACGGCGCGCGCAACACCACGTCCAAGATCGGTCCCAAGATCGACACGCGCGGGCAAGGCGGCTACGTGGTCGCGCCCGGATCGTTTGTCGAAGGTGGTTCCTATCTCGGCCACTTCCCTGAGGCGTTGCCCCCGGTCCCGATGGGCTTGCGGGCGATGCTGCTGCACACGCCCCCGGCACCGGCTTGCACCTTCGACCGCCTGACGCCCACGGGGGAGGTGGAGGAACTGCTGACCCACATCCCGGCGGATATGCCCTACGGCGATTGGGTGGCCGTGCTGATGGCCTTGCACGACCGTTTCAACGGCTCTGACGAAGGTTTCGCGCTGGCGGATCGGTGGAGCGCGACCGGATCGAAATATCGCAAGGGCGAGGTTGCCGCCAAGTGGCGCAGCTTCAAGCGCAGCGGCGTAAGATGGGCAACCATCCCGGCGCTGGCCCGTCAAAACGGGGCTGACCTTTCCGACATCGCGCGGAGGTGGGCAGCATGACCGTGATAAACCTCAACATGAACCCGTCCCGCGCCTCCGAGATCGAAACCCGCCTTGTGAGCCTGTCGGCAATCGAGGCGGTGCTGACCAGCAACTACCTGGTCAAGGGCTGGCTGGATCGGAATTGCCTTTCGATGCTCTACGGCCCGTCCAACGCGGGCAAGACGTTCGTGGCGCTGGACATTGCCATGCACATCGCGGCGGGCCAGCCGTGGCGCGGGTTGCGCGTGAACGGTGGCCCGGTCCTCTACATCGCGGCTGAGGGCGGTGCAGGCATCCGCAACCGCCTTGCAGCGATCAAACACGACCGCCCTGCTATGGGTGCTGCACCCTTCACACTGTTGCCTGTCGGGTTGGACCTGCACGGCCAAGGCGATGCTATGGCCGTCTGCGAGATCATGCCTGACGCTGATCCGGCGCTTGTGGTGATCGACACCTTGGCCCGGTCTATGGGCGCGGATGATGAGAACACGGCCAAGGATGCGGCAATGTTTGTCCGCAACTGCGACCTGATCCGCGAGGCGACCGGCGCGCACGTCATGGTCATTCACCACACCGGCAAGGATGAGGACCGGGGCGCGCGTGGATCGTCTGCCCTGCGGGCGGCGGTGGATAACGAGATACAGGTTACAGCCGATTGGGAGATCATATCCCGCAAGCAACGCGATCAAGAACCGCCTGAGCCGCTGCATTTTAAGCTGCGCTCTGTGGTGCTGGGCTGCGATGAGGATGGCGACCCCGTGACAAGCGCGGTGGTGGACGTGGCCGAACCGCCCAAGCCGGAACGCAAGCCGCTTAAGGGCAAGAATGAGGTGGCCGTACAGGCGTTCTATGACGCCCTGCGCGACCACGGCGAGACACGCTCGGGCAACCTGTATCCGTCCAACCAAAAGGTGGTGCATGTAGACCGCTGGCGAGACGCCTGTGACGCCCACGGGCTGACCACGGGTGTGAGCGATAGCGCGGCCCGCACTGCGTTCATGCGCGCCAAGACCAAGCTGATGGACATGGACGAGGTGCGCGAGTTTGGCGGCTATGTGTGGAGGGTGCAGGATGATGACTAACCGTCACAGCCCGTCACAGTGCGTCACATGTGCAGGCCAGAATGACCGTCACAAACGTCACACAACACTAGGAAGTGTGACGAGTGTGACGCTGGCGAGGTTGGTGGCCGAAATGGTCCCAATGCCCCGAAATCTGTGTGGGCCTGAAACCGACCGCCCAACCTTTCTTTCGACACACACGGGAGGGCTGGCCGATGGCTAAGACTTCCACGCTGGTTAAGAGGTTCTGCAAATCGCTCAAGGTTCCGACCGGGCGGCTGGCCGGAAACGAAATCAAACTGGCCCCGTATCAGAACCAGTTTATCGAGGGTGCTTTCGGCGCTGACGTGAACGTGGGCGTTCTGAGTGTCGGGCGCGGCAACGGCAAGTCTGCGCTCTCTGCGATGCTCTGCGCTGGCGAACTGCTGGGCGCGTGGTCTGACGCGGCTGAGCGCGAAATCATCATCGCGGCCCGGACCCAAGAGCAAGCAAAGATTGCGTGGAACTACACTGCGTCTTTCATCGGCACCTTGCCCGAGGACGTGCAAGCCAAGATCACGATCCGGCGGCAACCCCGGTTTGAAATCCAGTATGACGACCACAACGGCCCGCACATTCTCAAGGCTATCTCTGCGGACGGTAAGTCTGCCCTTGGCTCAAGCCCGACGCTCTGCGTTCTAGACGAACGCGGCCACTGGCCCTTGGCGGCGGGTGACGAACTTGAGGCGGCATTGCTGACGGGTCTGGCCAAGCGTGACGGCAAGGCCCTGATTATCAGCACCTCGGCCAGCAATGACATGCACCCGTTTTCGCTTTGGCTGGATCGTGACGCGCGCGGCGTCTATCGCCAGGAACATCGCCCCACACCCGGCTTGCCCGTTGACGATGTGGAAAGCCTGCAAATCGCTAACCCCGGTTCTAAGCATGGTATCGGCCCCACGCTGACCCGGCTGAAACAGGACGCGGCGCTGGCGATGGAACGGGGCGGCTCTGCGCTGTCGCGGTTCCGTCTGCTGACACGCAACGAACGGGTGGCTGAGGACAACCGGGACGCGCTGCTGACGCTGGACGAATGGCTGGCCGTAGAGACCGACGATCTGCCCCCGCGCCAAGGGCAGGTGGTGATCGGGCTGGATCAAGGGCAATCGGCGTCCATGACGGCGGCGGCGTTTCTGTGGCCTGAGACGGGGCGACTTGAGGCATTCGGCGCGTTCGGGACGCAACCGACCCTTGAGGCCCGTGGGCAGGCTGACGCGGTGGGTGATCTGTATTCGATTATGCACAAGCGGCGTGAGCTGCTGCTGATGGGCGACCGCACCGTGCCACTGGCGCAATTCCTGCGGGCGATGCTGGGCAAGGTGGAAGGCGAGAACATCGCGGCCATTGTCTGCGACCGCTTCAAACAAAGCGAGATTGCGGACGGGCTGGACGCTATCGGCAACCGCGCCCCGGTGATCTGGCGTGGCATGGGGTTCCGCGACGGTGGCGAGGATGTGGAGCGGTTCCGTCGCGCCGTATTCGACGGGAAGGTGGCCACCTCGGCCAACTATCTTTTGCGCCACGCGATGGCTGAGGCGGCGGTGCAAATCGACCCGGCGGGCAATTCCAAAATCACGAAAGGGCGCAGCATGGGCCGGATCGACGCGGCATGTGCTGCGGTTCTGGCCGTTGCCTAGGGTGCCCGGATCATGGGCCGACCGGTCCGCAAAGCGGGGAGGTTGGCATGGGGCTGACTGAGACAGCAACACGTTTGATTGCGAGATATGGGCAAGCGGCTGAGCTTGTCCGGCCAAGTCAGGGCGAGCCGGATGGGTTGGGCGGTTTCACCCCCGGACCTGAGACGACCTATCCCTGCACGGCCATGGTGGCGACCTTCACCGTGAACGAGGAACTTATCGCCGCTGGCCTGATGGATGTGGGCGATCAAAGGGTGCTGGTGTCGGTCGAGGGGTTGGCGATCGGGCCCAAGACAACCGACAAGATCAACATCGGCGGCAACACCCTGGGCATTGTGAGCGTGGTTCCGCACGCCCCCGGCGGCACCCTCTATTTCTGGGAGGTGCAAGCCCGTGACCTCGTTTAAGCGCAGGGAACACATCCGCCATTCACGGGCGGTCACGCGCGGCCCCCGTTGGCGCGCTCTGAGGATGCAAGCGCTGGACCGCGACGGCTGGGCCTGCGTCCAGTGTGGCGCGCTCAAGCGGCTTGAGATCGACCACATCAAGCCCGTCAGGACGCACCCGGCCTTGGCCTACAGCCTGAGCAATCTGCAAACGCTCTGCGCCCGGTGCCACACCCGGAAAACCCGAATTGAGGTGGGGCACAAACCGCTCCCCCCAAAGCGCCAGGAATGGCGCGACTTGCTGCGCGACATGCAGCGAAACCCTATCGAGCAACAGGAGACTTAACCCATGCTCACCAGCAAGAAACTGGAACTGCGCCGGTCTGAAATCCGGCAATCCCTGGCCGAACTGGCCATCATCGACGCCCCGTCTGAGGACGAAACCCGCAAGATGACCGAACTGGACGCAGAGTATCGCGCCAAAGAGGTTCAGTACCGCGCGGCTCTTGTCTCCGAGGACGAAGAGCGCCGGGAAGCGGGGGCCGAACTGGAAACCCGTTCCGACAAGGAATGGGCTGAAATGGCGTCCGGGTTCGAGGTGCGCCAAGTCGCCTTGGCTCTGGACGAAGGCCGCAAGCTGGACGGGGCGACCGCTGAAATGGTGGAAGAACTGCGCAACGTAGGCGGCTTCCAAGGTATCCCGGTTCCGCTTGAGGCTCTGGAAACCCGTGCTGGCGAGACGCTGGCGGGCGGTGTTCCCGACCCCGTGCGGACCATGCCGACCATTGACCGCATCTTCGCCAATTCCAGCGCCACGCAAATGGGGTGCCGGATGATCAACGTGGGCGTGGGCGAGATCGAGTACCCCGTTGCCACGGGCGGCGCGCAACCGGGCTGGGCCGGTTCTGAAACTGGCGACGTGCCGGGGCCTCAGGCGTACACCACCGTGGATCGCCCCATGAAGCCGGATCAGACGCTGGGCGTGCAGATGAAGATCACCCGCAAGGCGCTGAAACAGGCGGGCGCGGGCCTTGAGCAAGCGGTGCGGCGCGACATGAGCGCGGCAATCCAGCAGGAGACCGACCGGGCCATCTTCCTCGGTTCGGGATCTTCGGGCGAGCTGCTGGGCATCTTCCCTGGCGCCAGCACCTACGGCATCACCGAAACCGCGATTGATGCTGCGGCATCCTACGCGGCGTTCCGGGCGGCTGCGGTGCGGTTCATGACGGCGAACGCGGCCAGCGGCCCCGGCGCGGTCAACCTGCTGCTGCGTCCTGAGGTGTTCGACGGCTTGGACGCTGATCTGATCACTGGCACGGCCACGTCCGAGTGGGACCGTCTGAAGGCCAAGATCGGCAATGTCGTGATGACGACCAACGGGATCGCGGCGCCGTCCGGTGATCCGGCGGAGTCCAGCGCGTTGTTGACCACGGCCACGAACGGCGTTGCGCCCATCTTCTGCGGCATGTGGGGCGCGGTGGACGTGATCCGCGATCCGTATTCCGACGCCAAGTCCGGGCAACTGCGGCTGACCGCGCTGACGACCATGGACGTGACCGTGGCCCGCGGTGTGCAGCTTGAAATCCTGACCGGGGTGCAGTGATGCTTTGGGGCGGTTCGCTGGGCGGGCTTGAGGTCCGCCAGGAGGGCGGAGCGGTGCGCGTGGCGGGCCGCTTCCCCTATGACACCCGGACGGAGCTTGCGCCGGGATACTTCGAGACAATCGCGCGGGGGGCCTTTGCGTCCCGCGTGAACTCTGATGACGATCTGCACTTTCTGAGCGGCCACGACTTCGAGAAACCGCTTGCCAGCCGCGCGGCGGGAACGCTGGAGGTGCGCCAGGACTGTGACGCCCTGGCCTTCGAGGCGACGGTGGCGGGCAACACCACATGGGCGCGGGACTTCCTTGCGGCTCACGACGCAGGTCTGATCCGGGGTCTTTCTCCGGGGTTCCGCGTGGCCAAGGGCGGGGAACGTGTCACCCGCCACGGCGAGGTGATGCAGCGCACGATCACAGACGCGGTGCTGGTGGAGGTGAGCGCGGTCACGCGCGTGGCTTATCCCTCCGCACAGATCGAGGCGCGCTGCTGGACGCCATGCTCCGCGCAGGACCGGGGCGAAATGGGCCAGCAGGGGAACTCAACCGTTGTTGACCCCAACGGTTGCAAGGCCACCGCCGCAGACCTTGGCATTCGCCACGCGCTACAACGCTGGAGGGCCTGACATGACGGAACTTCTGAAAGAATCAGAGGCGGTCCCGGCCTACCACACCGGCCAATCGGGGGGCCTGTCTCAAGCAGCCGTCACGCTGGACGCCAACATGATCTGGCAACGGATCGAGGCGTACACCCGGACGCGCTACACGCCCCGCGAGGTGGTGTGGATCGTCGAGGGCGGTGAGGGCGAGAACTGGACGCCCCCGCTGTCTCCAATCGTGTCCCAAACGGCTGAGAAATGGGAAAGCGGTGCGTGGGTATCCACGGCCCTGCCTGACGGCCCCGTGGGCCTCTGCCTGCCCTCTGACGGGGTGTTCAAGGTCACGGCGCAAGTGGGCGCTGGCGCCCCTCCCAAGGCCGTCTCCGAGGCGTTCCGGCGGCTGGCCGAATACATGGCCGACGATACCGACCGGGCGGGCGTGACGAGCTACAGCGTGAACATGGGCGGGGCCATTCTGGAAAGCTACCAGCGCAGCGCGGCCCACATGGCCCGTGCGCTTCAAAACAGCGGGGCGGCCGATCTGCTGCGCCCGTATCGGAGGCAGAAATGATCTGGCCATTCAAGCGCAAGACTGAGACGCGTGGGGCATCCTCGGCGGGATACTCGGCGCAGATGATCCAAGCCCGCACGGCCTATATCACGGGCACGGCGGGGCGGGCCGAACTGACGGCCACGGTGCAAGGGGCGGTCACGCTTTGGGAAAACGGGCTGTCTGTCGCTGATGTGGACGGCACCGACCTACTGACCCGGCGAACGCTGGCGATGGCGGGCCGGATGCTCGCACTGCGAGGTGAGGCGCTATTCTACGTCACCGACAATGCGCTGATCCCGGTGTCGGATTGGGACTTGTCCACGCGCCTGTCGCGGGCCACGGCCTACCGCCTGACCTTGCCAGATGTGGGCGGCGGGCGGACCATGACGGCGCTTGCGGGTGAAGTGCTGCACTTTCGGATTGGTGCGGACGCCTCTCAGCCCTGGTACGGTACGGCCCCGCTCAAGCGCGCTAGTCTATCAGCGGACTTGCTTGAGATCATCGAGCGGGCGCTTGTCGAGGTGTATGGGGACGCCCCGCTGGGATCGTCTATCGTACCGATGCCTGAAACCCCGGAAACTGACCTTGCGGACATTGCGCGTGGCTTTCGTGGATCACGGGGCCGGGTGCTGGTGCGTGAATCGGTGCAGGTGCAGGCGGCGGGTGGACCGGCCCCGGCGCAAGACTGGCGCGCCAACGATCTGACACCCAAGCTGGACGACGCGCTGATGGACAAGACGCTGGATCAAGCCCGCGATCAGATCAACGGCGCGTTCGGCATCCTCCCCGGCTTGAACAACGCAGCCACGACCGGCCCGATGGTGCGGGAAGCGCAACGCCACCTCGCCCAATGGACGCTGCAACCGATGGCAAAAGCCATGGCGGAGGAGGCATCCGACAAGCTGGGATCGACCGTCACGCTGGACGTGATGCGGCCACTTCAAGCCTTCGATGCAGGCGGACGGGCACGCGCTGCCATGGGCATCGTACAAGCGTTGGCAGCGGCGAAAGAGGCGGGCGTTGACCCTGATACGGCGCTCAATCTGGTGGGGTGGACTGATGGCAAATGACGACATGATTGATGTCTACAGAGTGGACAGCATTCGCGTTGCAAGGATCAGGACCCGCCCTGAGGACGTGGCCTTGGTCATCGGAAGCAATGATGGCGCGCATGAGCACGTCTTTGTCTTGCCGCTATCGGACTTGCCTCAACTCGCTGAGCGTCTGCGACTCGATGCGAAGATATTGTTGGAATAGGGCCGCACGTCCCTGGTTGCTTATCCAACGGGGCGCGGCGCAGGACCGGCACGGGTGAAAAGCGGGGCCGGTCCATCACTTTCGCAGCCACAGCGCAACTAGCCAGGGGGGCGCCCTCCCGGTTGGGCAAGCTCCGCGTCTCGCATCTTGCGCGCTTCGTGGATCTCGTCGCGGCGAAGGCCAAGATCAGCGGCAGAAGCGGTGTTGGCATACTCAACAGCGCTTGTGTTTCCACCCAGCCGCTTGACCTCACCACGCTCTTGTGCGGCGTCGTATTCCTCGGCCAGCCGCATTTCGGCCCAGGCGCGGATCGCCAGCTTGTTTCTTGGGCGGTTTAGGGCATTGTGTCTGTGGGACTAGAAACCCGGACGATGATAGCTGCAACACCTGACTGAGGTTACACCCGTTGGCGCGGATGGCAGCGAATATGTGAACGCTTGGCGGCGCTTCACACCGGCAAACTACGCCGGGGTGTTGGCGCTATACAAGACCGCTTGCGGGAAAACGTCATGCCTCTCTCATCGGAGGTTTCTAGCCCCCGGCACCAGCCCGTCGCTGGAAATGGCCCTAGAAAGCCCAAACGATGAGAAACCAAATGACTGACGACATCGAATCCCCCGCATTGCAGCACGGTGAGCAGACGGAAGCGCTTGCAGCCTCGCGCCGCTTGGCTTTGGGCGGCTCCGAGCCGATCCACATTAGCCTGCGCGACCTCAGTCACGAAGCGATGATGCTGTCTTGCCTGATCGAGGGCATCGAAGTGCTCTATGAAAACGAAGCACCTGGCGGGCGCGAGAAGGCGCACCCTGTCGAGTTGCGTGCTTCAAACGCACTTCCCGCGGTGATCGAGGACGCGATTGCACGTGCCCGGCGGCTGTCTGGCGCCTTGGATTCGTTAGAGACTGCTTGCCGGAAGCAGGCGACATAGCGTGGCAGGTTCGTCCAATGCACGAGGCGTTTCAGGAATGACAAGATGGGTTGATGCCTCAACCCAGTCCTGATAGGTTGCAAGCACAACCCAAAGGGGGCGCCTATGAGCATTCTTTCCGAAAAGTTCAGCATGGCCGATCTCGTCAAGGCGAGCGCCGTGAACGAACAGACCATCAAATCCTATCTCCACAAGGGCTTTGTTCTTGGGAACCATCCGACAGCAAAGATCGAAGGCGGCGGCGGGCGCGGGCAGCGCCGCCGTTTTTCGTTCCACACTCTGATGGAAATTGCGCTCGCGAACGAGATCGGTCAGCTCGGTTTCGGTACGCGCGACATGGAAGCATGTTTCGAAGTGGCGCGTCAGTTTGCGCACGTGAGCGGTGGCGGCGAGGTCCTCGGTCTGCCTATGCGGCTCCCTGGTCTGCCCTTCCACCACAACAACGGAGACACCATCTTCGGGATCGCGGGCACGAAAACGGTAGAAGAGTTGTTTGATCCGAATTCGGATCGCGACACCTACCGCAAGCTTAGGATACGCCTGCGCGCAAAGCACTTCATGGCGATCAACGCAACCACAGTGTTCATGCAGGTTTGCGACCGGCTCGACGTTCACGGGTTCGAAGTGCTTGACGCGGAGTATCCCGCTGAAGCCACGGCTTAGAAATGGCCGCCCTTCCCCTCCCCCCTTACACAACGCCTGCTGCGTTCGCTGAGCACTTCGGTTTCAGCGAGCGCGCGGTGCGTGAGCGGGCGCGGGACCTGGGGATTGGGCGCGCGCTGGGCAAGACAACGATCTTCTTGGAAGGTGACGTGACCGCATTGATGGAGGCGATGAAGCCATGCCCGACCTCTACCGACGCAAAACCGGCGGCAACTGGCACTTCGACTTCTCTGGTCCCCACGGGCGGCTACGCCGATCTACTGGCACAACGGATAAAAAGCGCGCGCAGCGGATCGCAGACAAAGCAACCGCCGCAGAATGGACGCGTCATCTCGATGGCATCGAAGCATCCGTAACCATGGCCCAAGCTGCACTCGCATATCGCGCCGCAGAGAAGCCCACACGCTTCCTGGACCAGATCGAAGACTACTGGCAGGACACCCTGCTACGGAAGATCACGCCAGGCTTGATCCGCCAGTCGGCAATCGTGCTTTACCCCAATGGCGTGGGCGCGACCCGCAACCGGCAGGTAATCGTGCCGACGCAGGCTATCATCAATCACGCAGCCGGGATGGGCTGGTGCAAGCCGATCAAGGTGGCGCGCTTCGAAGTGAGCGCCAAGACGAAAGAGCCCGTTACGCGCGAGTGGGTTGAGGCGTTTGCCGCAGAAGCCTCCCCGCACCTTGGCGCGCTCTGCCTTTTCATGTTCGGCACCGGCGCCCGTATTGGCGATGCGGTACAGCTCGTGTGGTGCGACGTCGATCTGCAAGACGCGACTGCCGTCATCCGGATGCCAGCCAAGGGGCGCTCGCCCGCATGGGAGCGCACCGCGCACCTGCCCGCGCCCGTGGTCGCTGCATTGGCCAACATCCCGAGCAACCGCGCACCCGACTCGCTCGTGTTTGGCTATGCCGGGCGGGGCAGCGTGAAGCAGCCGTGGGACAGCGTGATCAAGCGGGCGGGCATCAAGCGCCTTACGCCGCACTCCTGCCGCCATGGGTTCGCGACCGAAATGCTGCGCGCCGGTTTCGACGTGAAGACCGTAGCCGCGCGCGGAGGGTGGAAGGATGCTGCGACAGTGCTGCGGACCTACGCCCACGCCATCGAGGATCGCACCGTAACGGACGTCTTGTTTGGCACAAATCCGTCACACGGCGACACTGAAGCTAACCTAACTAACACAAATATAAGGAAAAAATAGGAATGAGCACGTCCCCTCTTTGGGGAGGGGTGTCCCACGGAGAGGCATACGCCCCCCACGAAAAACAAGCAACAGTCAAAGGCCCGTGCCCACGGCGCGCGGAGTAACCCCTTGGGCAGACTTGAAGAATCCCGGGTCATTTGGGTCGCGGCGTGTCGCCGTGAGAAAAATGGGGGCCAACCGGCCCCCACACCGGTGCCTCCCAAGGCACATGACGAAGGCGGAACGGGACGCGGCTGACTTTCGGGTGGCGTTGTCGCCACGGGCCCTGCAGGTGCTGCGCGCTAACCGCTCTTCCGGCCTTAAGGCGGCACGTGAACGCGCGGAACGGCGACTGTCCTCCGGCAGCATCCCCGCGGAGCGATCGCGTTGCGGAATTCCCGGCTTCAGCACGGCCAATTCACGCCATCCTAACGGAACGCTGGCCTACGCTGTCAGGCGAGGAGTGCAAGAACGGAGCGCGATATGGCGGAAACGAGACCCACGAATATCGAGGAACTGACCCAGTTGGCGCGCAACGACGCGGACTTGCGGCAGAAGATCGCCGAAGATCCTGTCGGAACGCTAGAGACATTCGCGGTGGTGCCGGACACGCGGGTCTACCGCTACACCGTGCTGGCGCTGGCGGCAGCGCTCCTGATTTCGCTACTCGGTTCGGTCTGGTTGGCTGCGGGCGATGGCGACGTCCCGGACGTTCTGATCGCGAGTGCCTCCGGAGCGATAGGAGCGCTGGCCGGGCTGATCCGGCCTAGCTGAGCCAATAGGTTTCTTGTGCGCCGCACACTCTAAGGCATGGCTACGGTGGCCGGGAGAGGGCAACGCCCTCTCCGTAGCTTACGCTCACTCTCGCGTACCGGCGCCGGGACGACCGAGACCCGCGTCGTCGAGCGCCTCGGCGACCGTTGCAGCGGGCGCGCCCGTGCGGGGCAACGCGCCGGTTTGGACGAGGAGCGAGATCAACCCACCCGCCATGGCGCACGCAGCCGAGGTCCCACCGAAGAGGGTGTAGAGCGCGGGGCGTTCCGTCCCGTCGTCGTAGTCAGCTTCGTCCGACGCGCCGGAGGCGGCATAGCCATAGCTGCCGCGCACGTCCGTCGTCAGCGGAGCGAAGGGATGGATCTCTGTCACGCCGTCGGGCGCATGCGGCGACAGGTCGAAGTCCCAGCCGCGGATGCGGTCGGGATCGACGCGAACGCTGTCGGCGTCGAGCTCCTCTGCATCGTCGCTGACGAGACGGAGCACGCGCGCGCCCATGTCGTTGCCGTTGGAGTACGAGACCGGGCCGCCGTTGCCGCTTTCGGCACCAACGATCACCGCGTCGGGGCCCGCTATGAGCGCCGAGGCGGGGTAGCCGACGCGGTCCGGCCAGCCCTCGTTGCCAGCCGCAAGCACGAGGTAGCGGCGCCGTGCGACAGCGGCGAGCACCTGCTCCAGCAGGGCGGCGTCGGCCTGTAGGCGCGCGAGGTTTGCCATATCCTCATCGACGACGTTGGTCGCGTCGGCAGTTTCGATCCGGGTCGCGCGCAAGACCGAGGGTGGCAGTGCGGCGCGGGCTGCGATGTCTGGCACGCCGCGCGGCATCACGATCACTTCCGCACCGGAGAGATAGGCGGCGATCACCGCATTCAGCACGGGGCGGATCTCGTGACTGAAAGGCGTGGCGTAGCTCAGGAGCCGCGCATACGGATTGACGCCGTAGTAGGGCAGGGCGCCGAAGGCCCCGCCACCCGCCGGACGGCCACAGATCAGACCGGCGCTGGCCGTGCCATGTGCGCCGAAGTACCGGGAGATGTCAGCCACCGGCAGCACCTCCGGCCCCGCTGCCACGCGTTGCGCATGGGCTGTCACGGCAGCACTGGCGTCGGGCGACAGGCCCAGATCCGCGATCGCTTGCGTCGCGTTCGCGTCGAGACCGGCGGCCTCCGGGTCGGGTCGCATCGGTGCCACGCGCAGAGCGCGCAGAACCTCGGGCGCGGCGGCGATGCGTGCCTCCGCGTTGCCCGCATTCTGCGCGTTCGTGACAGCAGCTTGCAGCACGTCGAGGTCGAGGCCGATATGGCGTGCATGTGCCCGCGCGTCGTCCATCACCGCCGCGAGGGCGGCATCGACGTCGTCGACCAGCGGTCTGGGATCCGACAGCGCGTTTCGCAGCGAGGCGACCGCGCCTCCCGCAGGCTCATAGACTACGCCGTTGAGGTTTGGCCCGAAGTCGACCTGCGCGCCAGCCATTGCGTCGGCAAGGTTGGGGTGGCCGGTGTCGAGGCCCGTATCGATCAGCGCCACGGTGACAGGATCGGCCCCTTGCGCCTGGCCCCAGAGGTCGGCGCTGAAGACGTTGCCCGACCGTTGAATGACGCCGAGGTGCTCGAGATGCCAGAGAAAGAAGGTTTCACGCATCGGGTCAGCTCCATTCCGCGAGGGCGTCGCGCATCAGTCGGCGGCAGGCGAAGATCAGCCAGGGCGAGAACATCCGCGCCAGTTCGCGGCCCGCGAAGCTGTCGGAGGCATAGTGGATCCCCGCCATCTCGCGATTCTCTGCCACGCGCTGGGCGACGTGAAACAGCTCTGTCGTTGCCGCGTTCTCCGGCATCATCCGGGTCAGTACCTCGGCGACGGAGAACATCTGAAAGGAGTGGTTGGACGGGTAGCTCTCGTGTGCGGGGTTGCCGAGGAAGGGCCTCAACCACGGGGCGACCTGGTTGGGGCGCGGCCGCGCGAACTTGCGTTTGTAGACGTAGCCGACGCGCTCGGTCATCTCCAGCACGGTTGAAATGAGTCGCGCCGTGGCTGGGGCCTCGGCCTCGTCGGAGATGCCCAGGGGGCGCAGGACTTCCGAAAACACGGCGGATGAGACCTGATCGAGGATCTCGGCCCGGCGCAGCGGATCGCCGTGCAGCATGACCTCCTTGGCCACGAGATCGAGCAGTTCGGCGTCGGTCGCGAGGCTGCCCGGGGGGGGCCTGAGTGGCATGTTCTCCCAGGGCAGCGCTGTGGCGCGCTCAAGCGGGGAGCGCGACATCGAAAGCTCGCGCAGCTCCTCCCAGACTGCGTTCACGAGGGTGACGTCGCCGCCACCGCCCATTGCCACGGTCGTTCTGGCGCGCGCCCGTGCGCGAGCCCGTGCCCGCGCTCTGGCCCGTGCCCTTGCCCTGGCGCGCGCGCGCGCTCGGGCGTGCGCTGTCGCCGACGACACGCGCATCCCGGACACACCCGGCGCACCTGCGGCACCCAGCGTTTCAGCCAGCGCGGCCTCGACCCCGTCGCGCACCGCCTGCGCGTTGCCGCCTGCGGTCTGGTCGATGCCCGGCCCGGCGGCTGCCATCACCCGATCGCTCAGGGACGCAGGCGTTTCGGCGAGGAAAATGTCGCCGTTCGAGGTGATCCTGAAATTGGGGATGTGAATCTCATGAGGCATGCAATTGCTCCAGGCTCGACTTGACGATCTTGAATGTCTCAGCGTTGGGGAAGGGTGAGTCCTCCGGCGAAACCAGCCGCTCCACCGTGCGCCGCCCCGTCTGACGGTCGAGGCGCAGCAGCGCGTCGCGGGCCGGCTCGCGCTGCCCCGAAAGTGCCAACGCGGATGCGAGTGTCCGCAGTGTCGGCTCGAAAACATGGGTGCTGCGCAATGGGTGCTGAGCGATTGCGCGGCGGCTGGAGGATACGGCGCCGTCGTAATCGCCCTGCATCAGCTGCGCCATGGCGAGCGACGTGGTGAAGGCGTAGCGGAACCGGCTCCAGGGGCCCAGCTCGCAGGAGAGCTGTGCGTAGGCCTGAGCCTGGTCGTAGGCGCCGCGATAGTAGTGCAGAAGCCCGATGGCGTCGGCGAGCATGACATTGGTTCCGGCAAGCCCCGTGACGGGCTCGAGGATCTCGCCCGCGCGCTCGAAGTCGCGCAGAACGAAGCTGTGAACATGGCTGACAAGCGCGCGGGTGAGCGGGTTCGTCGGGTCTGCCTCCATCGCTTGTGCGGCGAGGCGGTCGGCCTTGTCGATGGTTTCCTCGCGCCGCCCGCCCTTCTCGACCTGGAACGCGGTGAGATAGGCGTACCACGCGAGAATGGGGGACGAGGGCATGACGTCGGCCGCCTGGCTCAAAGCTGACTCCGCACCTTCGATGTCATGATCGGACAGCCGAAAGAGCTGTTCGACGGCAGAAAGAACAGAGCGTGTGACAAGCTCGCGCTCGTCGCCAAGTTCGCCCGTGACACGCACCTTCTGGCAGATCTGATCGGCCATCACTTGCACGATCACGCTGACCTGCCGCGGATCGATGGAGCTCATGTCGAGCGTCTCTGACGACGACCAGAGCTCTCGCCGGTAGTCGGACGTGGCAAGCCGGGCCTCAAGCATCGTGGCGCCGCCAAAGGCGGCGAGGGTCATCGACAGCGTCAGGTCGGCCGCTTCGCCGAAAGTACCCTGGGCGTCGTAGATCTCGAACACGCCGGACTGCCGGAGCGCGCGGGACAGGCCGTGGCGCAGTAACTGGGCGACGTGAAAATCGATGTCGCGCTCAGCCATCACGCGCGACGGCATCACCGCGATGGTCAGGCGGCGTCTGGCGGTGGGACGGGCTGACAGGATCGGTGAGGGCGTCCGCATCGGCCCCAGAAGGCGGCGCATGTCGGCAAGCCAGTCAGCGAAGTTCGGATCCTTGATGCCCAGACCTTCGAGCAGGCGTGGGGCGTAGAGATTGCCTGTCTCGGGCCGGTTGGCGAGTGCATCGACATCGATCATCTTCAACCTCAGGGACACCGGCCCGCCATCGCTCTCCAATGGGTTTTGCGGGCCTGCCTCGGCGAAGGCGTGGCGGATTTCCGAGAGCGCCTTCTTGAGACTGTCGCGCCCCTGGGTCTGCATCCGATCGGACCACAGGAGCTTTTGCAGCCGATGGCGTGACACCGGTGCGCTCTCGGCCAAGGCCAGCACCGCGAGGAGGGCCTGCGCCTTGCGCAACCGCGGCGTGACGTCGGCCCCCGACGGCGCAACAAGCCGGGGCGTGCCCAGTAGCTGCAAGCCAAATCGCGCCGTGCCGTTTTCGGCCATCCCAACCTCCTGGTGCCCCCGCGGAAACGTTAGCAGAAAGTTTCGTAAAGCGAGCATCGGGAAGAGAATTTCCCCAAAATTCCCGGTTAATTCACTCTGATTGCGGGCCAGACCTCTCCTAGCGTCAATCGCATTGATGAACGGCTCGGTGGGGCCGACCGAAACAATTTCGAATCGGAAAGGACACGGCCATGAGCTTGATGATCCAGTCGCATGGGGGTGCACGACGCGACGCATCGCCCAAGAAGAAGTCGGCCACCGGCCGCGAATCGGTGATCCCGGCGGGTGGGGATATCGCGGTCGATGAGGTCGCGGACTTTGGCTACCTGATGCCGCCGACCGACGACGAAGAGTGTTACCTGGCCAACGATTGCGTGGCCGATCTCGACACGCTCGGCACGCTAATGGTGCCCGAGGATGACAACAACACCGATATCGACGCGACGCCCGACGGCGGGCTACCCGCGGTGGTGACCTATTGGGGGCAATTCCTCGACCACGAGCTGACCGCGCGGACGGATCGCGAGAGCGCGATCTCGAAGATCGAGACGCCAACCGACCGGCTGCCCTCCGGCGATATCGAGACGCAGTTGAAGAATGCACGCACACCGAGCTTCGATCTCGATAGCGTCTATGGCGGGCTGCCCGTCGGCGCGGGCGTGGCCGAAGGGCTGGAGACAGAGGTCGCCACTGTGATCTCCGGCATGCGCCACCCGACCCTGCGCGACAAGATGCGCGTCGGTACGGCGGGGAACGACGGGCCCTTGCCCGATGGTCTCGACGCACACCGCGACCTGCCGCGCTTCGCTCAGGTGCAGGACAGCGTGCGCGACGCCTACCTCGCCATCGCACGGGCTCGGCTCAACGATGAGGATTTCGCAAAGTTCGAAGCGGATCTGCCGAAGCGCGCGCTAATCGGAGACATGCGCAACGACGAAAACCTTATCATCGCTCAGTTTCACCTGTCGTTCCTGCGCTTTCACAACAAGGCCGTCGATTTCCTGAACGAAAACAACACCGGGTGGATCGCTGACTTTGCCTCGGCACGCGCGCTGACGCGATTGCATTACCAGTGGCTCGTCGTGCAGGGGTACCTTCGCGCGATCTGTGACGCCGACGTGCTCGACCGTGTATTGGCCGACCGCGCCCGGCACTTCTTCGCCTTCCGGGACGCGTACTACGCGCGCACGGCGGCGGATCGCGGCAGTGCATTGGGCGATGCGCTGCCGCTCGAATTCTCGGTTGCCGCCTTTCGCTTCGGCCACACGATGGTGCGCAATATCTACGACTACAATCAAAGCTTCGGTCGGCCAGGCGGGGTGATCCCCAACGCGGCTTTCGATCTGATCTTCGCCTTCACGGGGGGCGGCGGGCTTGGCGCGCGCGTGGGCCTTCCGCATGATCGGCTGCCGAAGAACTGGGTCATCGACTGGAGCCGGTTCGTCACGCCGGACGCCAGCCACAATGACGGCGGCCCGAAGCGGGTGGCGCGCGACATCGACACGTTGCTGGCGCCGCCGCTGGGTCGGATGCTCAACGAGGGGCTGGATGAAGCCAAGAGCCAGCAGGTGCGCGAGCTTGAGCGCCACCTGGCGCGGCGCAACCTGCGCCGGGGTTTCTCGCTGCGGCTGCCGACGGGGCAGGCGCTGCACCAGCACCTGCGCGACATCGGTGCGGTCGTCAGCGACCCGGTTGCCGACGTCACGACCCTGCTCGATGGAAAGCCGGAGCTGAAGGAGTTCCTGAGCAACTCCGGCTCGAGGCTGCACCAGCGCACGCCACTTTGGTTCTATCTGCTCGCCGAAGCCGAGGGCACCGCAGGCGACACGCTGGGTGAGGTCGGAAGCTGGATCGTCGCCAGCACGTTTGTCGGCACCCTTCTGGCGGATCCGAACTCGGCCCTGTCGACCGACTTCACGCCCGCCGACAGCCCGCTGCGGCTGCCGAACGGTGAACCGATCGACACGATGGAGAAGTGGATGAAGTTCGCGCTCGTCCTGGAGTGAGGGGCGCAACACAGGTCGGCCCGGCGAGTTGGTGACGATTTCCCCATGTGGGTGAAACCGCGCCGGTCGACGACCGAAGCGCAGGACGATGCCGATTTTCTCCCTGGTCGGTGCGTCCTGCGCGACGGTCGAAACACAGTTTGAGGGGATGACATGACCAGCGACAGAATGGATCGCGCCAGACGCTATCTCGCCCAGACGACAGCATCGGGCGACATCGACGAACTGGCCGAAGCCACCGCGCCGGGTGGGGCAGAAGCCGCGATGCCGGGCGATGTGGATTCAAGCGAGGTGGTCAGGAAGATCGCTCGTGGCGCGCATCTGAATCGCGCCGAAGAGTTTGCGCTCGAGGCGATCATTATCCCGGACAGGCGCCCCGCGATCGACATCGTCGACGGCACATACCAGGTGCGCCATGCCGACTGGACGGGCCTCAACGGCGCCGCCGCGCGCGCCGTGCTGGAGCCCGCCTTCGCCAGTGTCGGGCGGATCGAGCTGCCCGGCCATCCGACGCTTCCCTATGGCGGGACGGCCTTTGTGGTGGGCGCGGATCTTCTCATTACGAACCGGCACGTGGCAGAGGTCTTTGCCATGGGCCTTGGCACAACCGGTTTGCGCTTTGTCCCCGGTGTGGGCGCTGCGGTCGACTTCGGTCGTGAGCGCGGTGACACCCTGTTTGCGCCTGAAGCCGCGACAGGGCTTGTCATGGTGCACCCGTGGTGGGACATGGCGCTGTTTCGGGTCGAAGGGCTCAGCGCGGGGCGCGCGCCGCTCGCCCTGTCCGTGACCGACATCGAGGAAAGCATCGGGCGCGAGGTCGCTGTCGTCGGTTACCCGGCCTTCGATCCGCGCAATCCGCACGACGTTCAGCGCGAGGTTTTTGGCGATGTCTATGGCGTGAAGCGCCTGCAACCCGGTGTGATGCGCGCCCGTGGTCAGATCGGCAGCTACGGCAACATCGTCGCCGCGGCGACCCATGATGCCTCGACGCTCGGCGGCAATTCCGGCTCCTGCGTAATCGACATCGCGACGGGCCAGGTGCTCGCGCTGCATTTCGGGGGGCGCTACCTGGAGGCGAACTTTGCGGTCGCCGCGTCCGATCTGGCCCGCGATGGGCGGGTGATCGATGCGGGCGTCGCCTTTGCGGGCGAGGCGCCGCGCGGGCCGACCGCGTGGGACGGGCGCTGGCAACAGATTGAGGCTGCGGGAGAAGTAGCACCCGCGGCGACCGGGCAGGCAACGCCGCGCGCGCAGGCCGGGCCGCGTGTGGCTGCGCTGAAGGTGCTCGGGGCATCCTCGGGTGGCCTCCGCGTGAGCGTGCCGCTGGAGATTGAGATCAACGTCGGCGCGACAGAGCTGATGGAGGATGCATCCGCCTTCCGCCCGCCACGCGGCAAGCCGTTCTACGATCCTGACTACTCTACGCGAAAAGGCTACGACGCGGAGTTCCTCGGCGTCTCGGCACCAATGCCCGTGCCGCACAGACCGAACGACTTCGTGCCCGCGCTCGACGGTAAAAGGGTGTTGAACTACCACCACTTCTCGCTGGCGATGCACCGCGACCGGCGCATCGCGGCGATGAGTGCCGCCAATATCGATGCGAGTGCCGCTGCCAAGCGCCCCGGTGGGCGACCGGCGGCGGATTACACCCGCGACGGGCTGGCGGGGCGATCTTCGGATGCGTGGTTCAACGATCCGCGCATCGGTGACATGGCGCAGATCCCCGAGGTGTTCTTCGACGAAGATCGCCGCGCCTTCGACAAGGGTCATCTGGTGCGCCGTGACGACGTGGCCTGGGGCACGACCTACGAGGAGATGCGCCACGCCAACGGCGACAGTTTCCACGTCACCAATTGCACGCCGCAGGTCTCCGGTTTCAACCGGTCCGGGCGCGGGGTGGATAACTGGGGCGATCTGGAAAACCTGATCCTTGCGCAGGCGGACAGCGAACGCCTCTGTGTGTTCAGCGGGCCGGTTCTTGACGACAGCGATCCGCTCTTTGCCGGGACAGGCACGGAAGGTGCGCTGTCACTGCGCATTCCGCGCCGCTACTGGAAGGTCGTGGCGGCGCGGGCGCGCGGTGCGCTGCACTGCTTTGCCTTCGTCTTGCGGCAGGATCTGAGCAACGTCGCGTTCGAGTTCGCCGTTCCGGTGCGGTGGGAGCGTTTCATGGTGCCGCTGACCGAGATCGAGGCGCTCTCGGGCTTCGACTTCGATGCCGTCTTTCACGCGGGCGACCAGTTCGGGACAGAAATGGCGGCGGGGATCGCGGAAGCTGCCGGCATGGCCGCTGCCGATGCGCGAGGCGGTGACGCCGACGCCGCCATTGCGGCCGTCGAGGATGTGCTGGAAGCGTGGCGCGCCGGGCAGGCGGCTGCGCGCAAGACAACGGAGGCCGCACGCTTCGTGGCCGAGTTCGACCGCACCGTGACCGATGCCGAGATTGCCGAGACATTGACCGGACGCATGGAGATCGTCGTCGAGGTCGGGCCATTGTGGGAGAATGATCCGGACGGCGCGTTTCGCATCATTGATGTGCCAGGCATCGGGGAGGCAGACCGTGCGGATCTGTTTGATCTGGCCCGTGCGATGCAGGTGACGCTCGAGGCCGTCACTGTCGAGCCGGATCTCGACAGCCGCTACTACGATGCAGACGGTGCGGCACCGGGGCCGGGCGTTGCCGAGTCGGGCAACCTCGCATTCTGGTGCTGGGCGGATGACGACAAGAAGCCCTCCGATGCTGACTGGGCCCTCCACAAGATGCGCCTGCCGCAGGCGTGGCGGGTAAGCGCGGCACAGGGGCGGCCGGCGCAGGGGCGTGGAACGGTGGTCTTTCAGCCCGACACCGGGGTCGTTCGCACGCATCCGGATGTGCCCGGTACTCTCGCTGACGATCCGCGCGCGGCGAACTTCGTCGAGCACGGGGCGCGGCCTGTCGACCCGATGACCGGGTCGGGCAATCTCGGCCACGGCACGGCAACCGGCAGCGTGCTGGCGTCCCCCGTCGGTCAGCGCATGACCGGGGCCGCGCCCGCGGCTACGTTGGTGCCGCTGCGCGCGCTGCGCTCCGTCGTGCGCTTCAACCAGAGCCGGGTTGCGCAGGCCATCGAGCATGCGCGGGTGAACGGCGCGGAGGTCATTTCGATGAGCCTTGGCGGCGTCCCCAGCCGGGCGCTCAGGCGTGCGATCGCGCGTGCGGTGGCTGACAACATCATCGTTCTCGCCGCCGCCGGAAACTGTGTCGAGACGGTCGTCTGGCCCGCGCGCTACGCGGCCTGCCTTGCCATCGGCGGTACCAACGCCGCCGACCGCCGGTGGCAAGGGTCGAGCCACGGCTCCGATGTCGACATCTCCGCCCCGGCGGAGTTCGTTCTGCGTGCGAATGCCCGCGAGCCTGCTGATCCCGGCGACGTTTCGGGCGGGCAGGGGACAAGCTTTGCAACGGCGCTGACGGCGGGCTTCGCGGCCTGCTGGCTGGCGCATCATGGGCGCGCGGCGTTGATTGCGACCCTTGTGCCGGGCGAGACGCTGCAGGACCGCTTCCGCGCCGTGTTGCGGACGACGGCGCGGGTGCCGGCAGGTTTCGACACCGGGCGCATGGGCGCAGGCATCGTCGACGCGGAGGCCGCCATCGGGGTGACCGCGCCTGCGGGGGGAGCCGAGGCCGTCGCCATGGGGGACCGCTCGACCGAGCAAGAGGTGCTCGACCTTCTGCGCGAGGTGGGTGCGGAGGGTCAGGTGGAAGCTGCGGCAATGGCGGTCGGCGATCTGCAATCCGTGCTCGAGCTGGCGACCGTGGGCCTCGACATGGCGCGCTACCGAAACCGCCGCCACGGCAGCCTTGAGGCGCAGCCTCCAGTGGCACTGTCGTCCGGAATCAAACGCCTTTTGGGGGCGGACAGGGCGCGAGATCTTTCGCGGGGGGGTGTCTGATGGTGGATTGGACGAAGGGCGGCGCGGGTCGCGCCCGGATCGAGAAGTTCCTGCGCGGGGGGGCGGCGGGCGCAGCGCATGAAGGAACCGAAGGCCCCGCCGGGCCGCCGCGCGTCTCCGACGCGGAACTGATCGCCAGACGACTCGCCGCAAGCCCGGCGCGCGGCGCGGACGCTGCCGAGATCGAGGGCCTCTCCCGCCGCATCGTGCGTTTGGCGCAGAGCAGCCTCGAAAAGCTCGACGGCGCGCCGATGGCCGCGCTCACGGCGGAGGAGACGGCGAGCCTAGAGGCCGTTGTGCACGTACGCGGGCGTCCCGCTGCGCGCGTCCTTGGCGACCGCCTCGAAGACCTTCTTGCCTTTCCTGAGAGTGACACGTGGGTGCTGCTCTACGACCGGCACCGTGCCGATGTGATGACAGCGGTGGGGGCCACGGCGGCTGTCCATGTGCAGGACCGGCTATTGCCCGAGATTTCGTGGGTGCAGGGCAGCGCGGTGCTGATCGCGCCGGTGCTCGCGCTTACAAATCGCCACGTCCTTGTCCCCGTCAACGGGGCGACGCGCATCGCCCGCCGCTTGCCGGGGGAGGCGGGTGGCCGGCTCAAGCGCCACTACAAGGTGGAGCTTGATTTCGCCTTTGACGATGGGCCAGAGCGGACCAAGCGCTTTGAAGTGACGGGCATTCCCTTCATCACCGCCGACGATGACCCGGTTGACGCTGCGCTCGTCACCATCGCCGAGGCGGGCGGCCCACCCGCGCCGACCACGTTCTCAGAGGTCGATATCCTCGACGTCCATCGGCTCTACGTGATCGGCCATCCCGGCAAGCTGCGCGCGGTGCCCGATGATGTTGCGATGGTCTTTGGCACGCCGGATGAGCGCAAGCGCGTCAGCTTTGGCGAGGTGATGGAGGCGCAGACGCTGGATGGGGTCCACATCGTTCATGACGCGTCCACCATCGGGGGTTTTTCCGGTGGGCCGATCATGGGCTTCGATGGGCCCGAGGTCATGGCACTGCACTATTGGGGCGACGGCGTGAACGGCAACCGGGCCATCGCCACTCGGGCGCTGATGGGGCACCCGGGCCTTGGCTCGATGCTGGCGCGATGACGCTGGGATCGGACGAGATCGAGCGGCTTGCCGACGCCTGTGAGACGGCGGCGATCCATGTCGATGCGCTTGCGTTCTGTGCGGTGCCGCCATTGTCCAAGCGCGACGCCGAGCGCATCGTGATGGTCGAAACGGTGTCCGCCGACGCCGACGAAAGAGGCGCGACGGGGGCTGTTGCGCGCGCGCTTCTGGACGAGGTGAACAGCCTTGGTGAGGACGCCGCCGTCCAGTACTTTCGCAAGCTTTACGGGTACTTCGCCTATTCCGCGTCGTTCACCGAGACGGTCAAGTCAGTGCTCGATGGGTGGCAGGCGCGGCAGCCGCAGCACCAGGCGTTGACCACCTTGCGGGACCACCTCAACCTGCCCGATGACATGCGCCGGATGCTGGAGGAGGACTATCACCGCGTTTGCTGCCTCGTGGCCGACGCGGGCAATCGCGTGACTCCAGTGGGCACGGGTTTCCTGATCGACACCGACCTTGTTGTGACCGCGCAGCATGTCGTGGACCAGGTCGCCCGGCGCCACGGCCCGGAGAAGGTCCCTCAGGTTCTGCGCGCGGTGTTCGACTTCACGTCCGGTGCGCTGCCGTCGCCCTTGTCGAAGAACGAGAACCTGCAGGTCGCGAACCTGCACCCCGCGCATTGGGACGTGTGCCATTCCGACAGCTATGGCCGGGATGCGATCAACCTCGTTCCGTCGCCTGAAGACCTTGTAGAGCACAAGCGCTTTCTCGACTTTGCGGTGCTCCGCCTTGATCGCGGTTTCGGGGAAACGCGCCCCTCGGACGACAGGTCGCGCAAGCGCGGATGGTTCGATGTCGGCGCGCTCGACGACACGCTCTATCTCGAGGACATCCAGGTCGCGGTGCCGCAGCATTCGGCGGGCATGATGCGGCAGCACGACATCGGGCGCATTCTGCGAATCTTCGACTGCAAGACGCGTATCCGCTACGATCTCAACGCCGCGCAGGGTGCCTCTGGTGCGCCCTGCATCGTGCCGGGCGCGGGTGTGATCGCGATGCACAACGTTGCGCACGAGCTGGCCGGAACGCATGTCGAGAATCAGGCGGTGCGCCTCGATGCGATCCTACTGGCTGTGGGCAGCACGCCGGGGGCCGCGCCGCCCTCTGCCCGGCTCGCGCCATGGGCGGTGGAGAGGGGGGACGGCACCATAGCACCGATCATTGGCCGCGACAGCTTCATGGCGTGGATGCTGCATGCGCTTGCCAATCCTGCTTCTACGGCCATGCGCAACAACCGTGTCTTTGCGGTGATCTCTGCGCAAGACGACGCTGCCGGGCTCGACTTCACCAACGACATCGCCGAGGAGGTCCTGCGCAACGCGGGCGAGGAGCGTTTGGTCACGCTCGGTGGCGGGACGACGTTGCCGCAGCGGCTCGAAAACTTCGTCATGGTGCTGGGGCAGGAGCTTGGATTGTCTCTGTCGCGGTTGAGCGCGCCGCCCACGCGCCCCGGTGCGCATCTGCCGACCGGTGCAGAAGATGGTGACAAGCTGGAGCGATGGTCGTCCGAGATCGTGCCGCGCTGGTTTCTGGGCGAGATCGCACGCAGCGAGATACAGCCCGGCGGTGCACCGTGGCGGCACGCTTGGATCAGTCTTCTGCGAGATCCGGCCGTTCCCTTGTCGCTTGAGGTCACGAATTTCGTCTCTGGTCTGATCGAGAGCGATCTCGACGGGCGTTCGGGCGCGGCCATTGCCCGGCGGTTGCGCTGGATTTTCCTCGGCCGCGTGCCGGGATTTCTCGCCGATGAGGACGCCACGACCGAAACGATCGACCCGGGCAACGTTACGCGCGACCAGCTTCTAGCGACGTTGACCACGGCCAACGAGGCACGTGCGCTGGGGCTCGACGAGGCCGAGTTGGCCGCGATCGCGACACGCAGCGCGCGCCTTGTTGCGGCGCTTTCGACCACGGTCGGCAGTGGCAGCCTCGAAATCGCGCAAGAGATCGTCACGGCCGAGATCGACGGCCTGATCGCGCCGGACGACAGGGTCGAAACGGGATGATGGTGCGGCGCAAAAAGGGGCTGAAGCGCCTTCTCGACAGCGACGACCTCCGCGCGGCGCTTGGGCGGGTGGAGGGTGGCGAAGAGCTGTTGGCGAGGCTGGCCACATTGAGTGAGCGGCTACGCGGCGTCGCCGTCCCCGAGACAGCCGAAACAACGGCGACGGTGGTCTCGCCCGGCAACATCGCGCTGTCGTTGATGCACAGCTTCGACATGCGCGAGCTCTCCGCGGCAGAGGCCGACCGATCCTGGGCCCTCGACAATGCCCGCGTCGTTGTCGTTGACCGCAAGCGCCGCTTCACGCTGACGGCGGCGGCGCGGGCTGCGTGCCTTGATGCCGCCGTGGAGAGCGAAGCGCTGACGGCGCATCTGGAGGCAACGCGGGAGGCCGACGCCGACGTGCGCGGCGGCGCCACGCCCGACTTCGATGCGCTGGTGGGGGCGATGATGCGTGAGCTGATGCGAGGGCGCGACCTCGACCCCGCGCGCATATCGTCTGTCGCCCGCCGCGCGCTGGTGGAGGCGCGCCGCGGCCTCGACGCGCTCGCTAACCTGCCCAGGGGCGTGCCGACGCTCGCCTGCTGCGAGAGCCAGGCGGCGCTTGCCGATCTTCTCGACCCGCTGGGCTTGATGATCGGGCTCGGCAACCCGCTTCATCGCGATGGTCAGCGCGATCGCTTCGTCGGGCGGGATCCGCTGCTGCAGGCGCTGCGCCGTGTCGTGGATCTCCTCGACAGCGAGACCAACCTCGAAGCGACGACGCGCTTCCTTTCCAAGGCGACAAGCTCGGTGCAGGGCCTCTTTGGCGCCGCGCGCCCTCCGCTCCTGCTGCTGAAGGCGGATGGCGGGCTCGGCAAGTCAACGCTGATCGCGAAGTTCATTCTGGATCACGCCCGGAGTGACCGCCGCTTTCCCTTCGCCATCCTCGACTTCGATCGCGCCGGGCTGGAGCCGCGCAATACTGCCGCGCTTATGAGCGAGATCGCCCGCCAGATTGGCTTGCAGTACCCCGAGATCGCGGCCGCGCTGGATCGTCAGCGGAGGCGGCTCGATCGGCTCCATGCCGAGGGAGAGGTTGTTGATCTGCGACGTGAATGTGAGTTGCTTTGGGATGCCATTTCCGTCGCCCGTCGTGGCGACGAATACGGGCGCATGCTTCTGACACTCGACACGTTGGAGATCGTGGAGCCCGACACGCTGGCGATGGACGGCGTGTCTCAGGTGGCCTGCGCGCTCGCCGATGCGGCAGGGGCGGAGCTCTGCGTTGTGGCCTCGGGGCGGTCTGGCACTGGTATTCTGGCGGAGATGCTCAACGATCGCTTTGCGATTGAAGCGCACGATCTGAAGCCCTTTTCGGTAGACGAGGCCCAAGAGATGGTCGCCCGTCTCGGCCGAGATCTGTTGGGCGCCGACTGGGACCCGGCGTGGGAGCGCAAGCTGGCGGGCCGGGCAGGCGACCCACCGATCCGGCGCGAGCCCCTGTCGCTCAGGATTGCCGTCGAACTGATCCGCGACGCCGACGAGGACGCTCGCGCCAGCCTTGTCGGAGAAATCGAGCGCGATGCGCAGCTGGGTGGAGAGACGTTCGTGGGGCGCCTTTATCACCGCCGTATTCTGGGCAGCCTGCGGGACGAGCGTGCCCGTGCGCTGGCCTGGCCCGGACTTGTTGCGCGGCGCGTTACGCGCACTCTGGCGCGCGATGTGCTGGCGCCCTTTTGCGGGATGTCGCCCCAGGATGCCGTGGTGGGCTTCGAGATGCTGATGAACGAGGGGTGGATTGTCGAGCGGGTGAACGACGCGCTCGTTCACCGCCGTGATCTGCGCGCGCGCACGCTGCCGCTGATGCGGGCCAAGGACGAAAAGCTCTTCTGCGACGTCGCTGCCGCGCTCGCCGATTACTACACGAACGGCCCCGAGCCCGATCCCGTCGAGGCGCTCTATTGCCGGATGCTTTGTGACGAGGGCTTCGCAGAGACGCTGCCCCCCGAGGCACTTGCCGAGTTGGCGATTTCGCGCGGCGACTTCCCACCCCGCTCCCGAACCCGCGATCTGATTGATGCGGCGGTGGCGCAGCGCCCGCTATCGGGCAGCGCGTTGGCGCGCCTGCCCTCGGCGCATGCGCATGCCCACAACGCACGTATCGGTGCGCGCCTGCGCACCTTCGACGACATGCGCATCGAGCCCCGTGTTCTGTCGCTCGCCCGTATGGAGCCGCCCCGGACGGACGCGTCGAGTGACATACAGTCGGCCTGGCAGCATCTGAAGATCAAGACAGGCGAGTGGGACGCCGTCGACCCCTATGCCCTGATGCTGCCGGGCACGGAAGAGGATCTGACGCTGTTCGGCTTCCACGCCGCCGCACGCACCCGAGCGGGCGATGTGAAACCAGGCTTCTGGGCCGAGGTGTACCCCGAGACGATCCGCCGCCTGACCTCCGATCGGGTGCGCAAGAACTGGCGAGCACTTGCCACGGCGCTGGAGATCGCCCGAGCCTACGACCCACAGCTTGCGCGGTATCTCGACGAGACGTTGGCCGCGACACCCCCGCGCGAAGGGCACTGGGCGCGCTCCGCCGAGATCGGGTTGAGGACGCTTCTGCGCAATGGCGACGTGTGCTTCCCGCTTGCTTTCTCGCGCTGGTGCCGGTTCGAGGCGCATCGGGTGGAAAACGGTGGCCTTTCGCGTGCGGAAGTGAAGATGCTGATCGACGTCGCGCCCGATCCCTCGATCCTGTTGCGTGCGATTGATGGCGCGTTCGGATCCTTGCGGACCTACTTCACCAGTGATCTTGTCCGTGACAAAGAGACGACGGCGGCGGTGGCCAAGATCTTCCATGGTTGGGGCGACGGCGACAAACCTCCGCCGCGTGACTGGCTTCACCGCTACCTCGATCTGCGCGCGCCTGAGTGGGTGGTGCCGCTGGCCTATCTCATCGTCCTGAACGATCCCAGCGCGGAAAGAGCCCGGTCAGACCCCCTGGCTCAGCTCGCCGCCGCAGATCGGGAAGGACACCTGCCCGAGGTCGCTCAAGACCTGACCCGTGCCGCTGGCATAGATGCGCTCGCGTTGCCGAAGATCGTCAGGAAACTGACGCGCAAGCAGTGAGGGCTCTGCCTTCAGCGTTGCTCCGATCCTTTCCCAAAGGCATGGAACCGGGCCCTTCAGGACCGGGAACCAGCGACACCTGACCGGCTCGATCGCTTCGCTCGGCACGCGTCGACGCGTCTTGGCTTTGCGTCCGTAGTCCTGGCCCGCGCCAACGGCGCGCGGTTCGGCTGGCACGCCCGGTGGTGCACCGCAGAAGAATGCGCTAGGCCGACGCACCCCGCGCTATTGCGACGTCTCTGTCCGTCACTGTCACCGGAGAAGCCATGCCGATCGCCGTGTTGATCACGAACCCTTCGCGCCCCACGCTCGAACCCGCCGCGGTGGAAGCGCTTCGCAACGCGTGGGGCGGGGGGGCGGTGACGTGGCTGGCACCCGATCTCGCCGCAGAGTTTCCGATAGAGCACGCGCCCGATACTCTGTGGGAGGCGTGGGAAGAGATGCAGAAGCTCGGCGTCGATCTGTGCGTCGTGCCCGATGACAACCGGCGCAAACGCCTGCTGATCGCCGACATGGACAGCACCATGATCGAGCAGGAGTGCATCGACGAACTCGCAGAGGTTGCCGGGGTGGGAGAACGGGTGCGGACCGTAACGGCGCGCGCGATGAACGGCGAGCTCGACTTCGAAGAAGCGCTCCGGGAGCGGGTGGCTCTTCTGGAGGGGCTCGACACCGATGTGATCCGCCGGGTGCTCGCGGAGCGTATCACGGAAGCGCCCGGTGGTCGCATGCTGCTGGCGACGATGAAGGCGAACGGCGCGCGCACACTGCTGGTTTCTGGCGGTTTCACCGCGTTTTCCTCCGTCGTTGCGGAGTGGATCGGGTTTGACGCGCATCAGGCCAACGTGCTCGGCGACGTGAACGGCAAACTCACCGGGACGGTCGCCGAGCCGATCCTGGGCCGCGATGCGAAGATCGAGGCTCTGGAGCGCGCCGTGGCAGAGCAGGGGATAGCGGAGCGTGACGTGATCGCCGTGGGGGATGGCGCGAACGATCTCGGCATGCTTGGCCGCGCAGGGATGGGTGTGGCGCTGCACGCCAAGCCCAGCGTTGCGGCTGCGTGCGACCTGCGGATCAACCACGGCGATCTGACGGCGCTGCTCTACCTGCAGGGCTACACGCAGGACAGCTTCGTTGCACCCTGAACCGCCTGTCGGCACGCGCAAGGAGCATCCCGTGCACCAGAGCGAAAGCGCTCTGTCAGGCATCGGCAGTTTTTTGCCCGTTTGGGTTTCCAGCGCTGTAAAATCTGCGCTATTTAACGCCGCGCGGGTTGCGCGACCCCGCGTACTGCGAACACAAAGGCGCAAACGACCAGCCGCAGGCTGGCACGGGACAAGTCCCTGAGCAGAGGTAGCTGGAGGCAGCGAACACATGACCGATCTGGTGAAGAACTCCGCACGCTTGGGTATCGCGCTCGCGTTTTTCGTCGCGGGCGCCCAAGCCATGGCGCAGGAAGAATCGACGAACCGCGTCGCGGCCAAGACGGACTGGTCCGTCTTCGTGGAAGAAAACCCCAAGGAATGCTGGGGCGTGTCAGCGCCCAAGGAGACCGTGAACACCCGCGATGGCAATGTTGTGTCCGTTCGTCGGGGCGACATCCTGTTGTTCGTGACGTTCCGGCCCGGCAGTGGTGCCGCGGGGGAAGTGTCCTTCACAGGAGGCTACCCCTTTGCCAACGGCTCGACAGCGACTGTCGAAATCGCGGGCAACGAGTTCCAGCTCTTCACCGACGGAGAGTGGGCGTGGCCGGCCTCCCCGGAAGAAGATGCCCGGATCGTGACCGCGATGAAGGCGGGCGCGGAGGCGACTGTTTCCGCGAGGTCCGGCCGTGGCACAACGACAAGGGACACCTTCTCGCTCATGGGGTTCACCGCCGCGATGACCGACGCGGAGACGCGGTGCGCCAACTGATGGCACGGGCCGCCCGCCGCTGAGCTTTGGTTTTGCGCCGGGCGTCTTATATCCAGACCGTACGCGTGTGCCATTCGGAGCCCCCAGATGAACGCCCCAACGCCCCCGAAGAGCCCTGCGACGCCGATCACGCAGGATCTGCTGACCCTGCCGCGCAATCTCCCCGCGCGGGACGACGGCAAGCTCAATCTTGTCGGGCTGACCCGCGAACAGGTGCGGGAGGCGCTCATTGCAGCAGGCACACCAGAAAAACAGGCGCGCATGCGGGTCGGTCAGGTCTGGCAGTGGATCTACGAGAAGGGCGTGCGCGACTTCGACGTCATGACCAACCTGAGCAAGAGCTACCGCGCAACGCTGGCGGAGTTCTTCGTTGTCGAAGTTCCCGAAGTCGTGTCGCGCCAGGTCTCGGCGGATGGGACGCGGAAGTACCTTGTCCGCATCGCTGGGGGGCACGAGGTCGAGACGGTCTACATCCCCGAAGCGGATCGGGGCACGCTCTGTATTTCCAGTCAGGTCGGCTGCACGCTGACCTGTTCGTTCTGCCACACCGGCACCCAGCGGCTCGTGCGCAATCTCACCGCTGGAGAGATCGTGGGCCAGGTTATGCTGGCGCGGGACGACCTTGGGGAGTGGCCCGAGATCGGGCGCGCGCCGAAAGACGAGACCCGCCTTCTGTCCAACGTCGTGCTGATGGGGATGGGGGAGCCGCTCTATAACTTCGATGCCGTGCGCGATGCCATGAACATCGTGATGGACAACGAGGGCCTGTCCCTGTCTCGCAGGCGCATCACCCTGTCGACGTCCGGGGTCGTGCCCGAGATTGCCAGATGCGCCGAAGAGATCGGGTGTCTTCTCGCGGTTTCGTTCCATGCGACGACCGATGAGGTGCGCGATCTGCTTGTCCCGATCAACAAGAAGTGGCCGATAGCGGACTTGCTCGACGCATTGCGCGCCTATCCCCGCCTTTCCAATTCGGAGCGCATCACGTTTGAGTACGTGATGCTCAAAGGCGTGAACGACAGCGATGCCGACGCGCGGCGCCTTGTGAAGCTGATCGAGGGCATTCCCGCGAAGATCAACCTCATTCCGTTCAACGAATGGCCCGGCGCGCCCTACGAGCGCTCGGATTGGGTGCGGATCGAGGCCTTTGCGGACATTGTCTACAAGGCTGGCTATGCGTCGCCGATCCGCACACCGCGGGGCGAAGACATCATGGCCGCCTGTGGGCAGCTCAAGTCTGCATCCGAGCGCGCGTCGCGCCGCCGAGAGATCGCAGCCGGTGCCCCCACTCTCTGACGCGTCGCAAAGGCGCCAGCTCCTGCTTGGCATTGTCGCGGTTGGAATCGTCGGTGTTGCCGCCGGGCGGACCCTGCGCGATGCAGCTGGCCTTCCGGAGATGTCGCCAATTCCGAGCGCGCCTGGGTTTGCGCGCCTACCCACCCAGAGTGGCCTGTCGGGCGCAGGGTTTCTCGGCATTGGGCAGGGTAGAGGCGGCGGTGCGTCTCCGGGGCCGTACCTCGGTGCGGACGAGCTGGAGCGCGCGCTCTTTCGGGCGCGCGGTCCCGGCGTGCCGATCGCGGTGTTTTCCGACTACTTCTGCCCGGTCTGTCCGCAGGTTGCTCCACTGCTCCGCCGGGTTCAACAACCGGTTGCCGTCACATGGCACGAATGGCCGGTGCTTGGGCCGCGGTCGGACCTTGCTGCACGTGTCGGTGTCGCGGCTGCGCAATTCGTGGATCCCGGCGTGGTCCACGAAACGCTCATGGCCATCCGGCTGCGCCCCTCGGACGAAGGCGCGCGCGCCGCGGCAGAAGCTCTGGATCTCGAGATGGAGGCATTGCGCGGCGCTATGCATGGCGCAAAAGTGAGTGCTCAGCTGGAACAGACCGCGGCGCTCGCCTACCAGATGGGTTTTCAGGGCACGCCAGCCTTCGTGATCGGGCAAACGGTCGTTTCCGGCCTGCCCGATCTACGGTTGCTGCGCCGTCTTGTGAAGCGGCAAACGGCGCACGAGACATCCGGGAGCGCCTAGCCCTACGATCCACGCAACCTAAACGAGATATCCGCGCACCAGCGCTTCGGAGATCAGGCTCCACCCGTCGGCCACCACGAAGAAGGCGAGCTTGAAGGGCAACGACACGAGTGCCGGCGGCACCATCATCATACCCATCGACATGAGCACCGCCGCAACGACGAGGTCGATGATCAGGAACGGCATGAAGATCAGGAAGCCGATCTCGAAAGCGCGTTCGATTTCGCTGAGCAGAAAGGACGGCACCAGAACCGAAAGTGCTGCGTCCTGCATGGTCCCGCTTTCACTGAGGGTCTCGGGGCGCAGGTCCTGGAGGGTCGCAAAGGTCTGCGGATCGATCCGTGCCGCCATGAAGATGCGAAACGGCTCCATGGTGCGCGTGAACGCCGTTGAGAGCTCGATCTCTTCGTTGAGCAGAGGCTGCAGTCCCACCCTCCATGCTTCCGTGAGGACCGGATCCATCACGAAATACGTCAAAAAGAGCGCCAAGGTGACGATCAGCATGTTGGGAGGCGATTGCTGCAAGCCAATCGCCATCCGCAGGATCGACAGCACGGTTACGATGAACGGAAAGCATGTCACCATGATCGCCAGGCCAGGGACGAGGCTCAGGAGCGTGATGGCGAGCAGGAGTTGTAGTGTTACACCTGTGAGAGAGCCATCTTCTCCGAGCGAGATCGAAATGTCCTGAGCCTGTGCCATTCCACCCACGAAAGCGCTGACAATAGCGCCGAGGCACGCGCCGAACATCAGCATCCGATGGCGCGTGTAGAGCGCTGGCCCGCTCGACGCTCTCGCGGCGTGGCTCAAGCGGTCTCCTCCATCGTCACGACTTCCGTGAGCCGAACGGCGAGGTTGCCGTCTGCGGCGTCTTCGGCCTCGACAAGCTCGCCACGGGCGATCAGCCGGTCCCCGACATAGAGCTCCACCGGATCCTCCACCTTGCTGTCCAGTGGCAGGACCCCGCCAGGACCCATCTTCAGGAGGTCGCGCACTTTCGGCCTGGATTTTCCCACGCAAACAATCACTTCCACGGGAACCTGCGTGAACGGATTTGATCCTGCATTGCCAATGATGTCGTCAGCCAAGCTTTTTCTCCTGGATTTGGGGGGCATCCTGCGCCCCGGTGTCACTGTCCGCGCCCGCGCCGAAATACCGTTCGACGGCGAGAGTGAGCTCGGACATGACGGCGTCGATGTCGATCTGCTCTTCAGATGCGCCGAAGCGCAGGAACGCCTGTCCCGCTCCGAGCGATGGTTCTGCAACCAATCGAAGCGGAGGGCCGTGCGCCTGGGCGACCAGCCTTTCAAGCCGCGCCACGTTTTCCGGGGCGACGAGGACCTCTACAGGTACCTGCGGCTGTGCCGAGAGTTCCGCAATGCGCGCATGAAGCATCTCCCCCAGGGTTGCTTGCGAAGCCGGGGCGAGCACCTTCTCCACCAACCCGCGCACAAGCTCGGAGAGCTCTTGCTGCAAGGCGGCATGTGCTTCGTGATAGGTGAAGGACAGTTCCTGAAGATGGCGGGCAAACTCGGTCGAGATCCGGTCTTGATCGTCCTCAAGGGCCTTGCTGGCATCGTCCCAACCCGCCCCGTAGCCCTTTTCGTAGGATTGCAGCCTCACCCCCTCCAACTCGCCTTCGGAAATCGCGGGGGAGGAGTTGGATTGGGAAGACCCGCCCGGAAATGGTCCGGACGCAGCCACATCGAAGTCGTCGAGCACGAAGGGCCGGGGCATCATGCGCGCTCTTTCCCTTCACCCATCCAGCCCCGCAGCACTTCCATCGTCTCATCCTGTCGTTCTTCGATCAGGCCTTTGAGGCGCGTGACGGGGTCGCTGTCGGCGGATGGCAGGGCGGGCAGGCCGGCGGGCTCGTCGCCGAAGTCCACGTCGAAGTCACCGACCGTATTGATCTTTGGTCCATCGAAGGGCAGGCCGTCGACCTCTCCGGTCAGGGCATCGCTCGGCAGGTCGGGCGTCGCGATCGGTGACACCCCGCTCGGAAGCGCCAACGCATCTTCGGTGCGACTACCGCTTGTGAGTATCGGTCGGATGACCCCGAGGCCGAGCGCAAGTGCGACCGCCGCCAGGACGCCGAGTTGGGCAAGCTGCATGGTGTCGAGCGCCAGACCCTGCGTCGCGGCCGTGCCGGGGAGGGCATCCGCCATCGGCTCGAAAGCAAGGGATTTGATCGTGATTTCATCGCCGCGCGCCTCATTGTATCCCACGGCGGAAGCGACGAGCTCGCGCATGTCCGTGAGTTCTTCCTCGGATCTGGGCACCCAGATCTCGCTGCCGTCGGGCTGAACTTCGAAGCTACCATCGACAAGGACCGCAACGGTCAGGCGTTTGATCCCCCCAGGTTCGCGGAGAACCTCCCTGCTCGTTTCCGAGACCTCGAAGTTGGTCCGCTCGCGCGTTTCGGAATTCTGGCTCGATTGTCCTCCGCTATCTCCGCCCGCGTCCCCGTCAGGCAGGTCGGAGGCTACTGTCACCGCGCCCGAAGCGGATCCTTGGGATGAGGAGGTACTCTCTTGAACTTCGGTAGAAATCGCGACGCGGCCTTCGGGGTCGATCAGTCGCTCAAGAATGGTTTCCCGGTCCAGTTGAGGCTCGATCTGAACCTCCACAATCGCGCGGCCATGCCCGACACGCGCCTCCAAGAGGCGCTCCACCGAATGCTGGAGTTGGACTGCGCGCTCCGCCTCTGCCCGACCGGCATCCATCGGTTGCCTGCCGTCGATCACGGTGCCAGACGCGCTGTCGATCACCGAGACAGCCTCGGGAGTAAGGCGAGAGACCGCGGATGCCACGAGAAACTTGAGCGCTTGCGCCTGTTGATTGCTGAGGCTGCCGGCCGCTGGTGTCACGAATACGGAGGCTGTGGGCGCTGCGTCCTGGCGAAAGGGCTGGCTTGCGGGATTCGCAATGTGCACCCTTGCTGCTCGAACCTGGGGGCTCGCGATAATAGTCCGCGCGAGCTCGCCTTCCTTCGCGCGCCAGTAAGCGGCGTCAAACATTTGAGACGTCGTGCCGAACCCGGAAAGACCGTCCAGAAGCTCGTAGCCGGCTGCTCCGTTGGCCGGCAGGCCCTCTCCGGCAAGCGCGATGCGGAGCTGATCCCGCGCCTGTGCTGCCGCATAGACGGCATCTCCCCGGACCTCGTAGGCTACGCCACGCTGGTCGAGAGCGGCGATCACATCCGACGCCGCGGACGGCTCCAACCCCGCATAGAGCAGTGTCATGCGCGGCTGGAGTGCTATCCGCGATAGGAGCAGCACAGCGACAAAAACAGCGGCCGTCGCCGCCAGGACCACGATCCGCCTCTGTGCACTCAATCCCTGCCAAGCGCTGACAACATTCTGCATATGCCGACCTCCACCATGTCGAACTTCTTCTGAAGCCAATGCTTGGTTCTCCGATCCCGCTTAAGATTCGGTTAGCTCAGTCGGATTAAACCGGGGAGGAGCGACGCAATGGAGATTCGGATTGATGGCCACGACCGACATCGGAGCAGAGGACAGAGCCGGAGCCGGCAAGTCCGGGTCCAAGGTGCCGCTGCTTGTGGGCATCGTGCTTGGGGTATTGCTCGGTGGTGGTGGGTTCTTCGCGGCGTACATGGGACTGCTTCCTCTCCCTAACCTGGAAGCCCAAACATCCCAGAGCGACAGTGCGGAGCAGATGCCCGTCGCTGCTGTCTCGTTCGTGCCGCTTGATCCAATGGTTGTATCTCTCGGAACGCCCGGAAGCGGCAGGCATCTGCGGTTCCGCGCCGAAGTTGAGGTCGCGCCAGGGCGTGAGGCAGATGTCGTGTCGATTATGCCCAGACTGATCGACACGTTGAACGGCTACCTCCGTGCCGTACCGATCGAAGAACTGGAGGCGCCGTCAGCGCTTGTACGACTGCAGGCACAGATGCTCCGCCGTATCCAGTTGATCAGTGCCCAGGGCGCCGTTCGTGACCTGCTCATCATGGAATTCGTCTTAGACTGAGAAGGGGCAATGCAATGGATCTGATCGCTGATATTTTTCTACTTTTCGGAGCACTCGGTGCGAGCTTCTACTGCATGGTGCTTTCGCGCCGACTTACTCGCTTCACTGACCTCGAGCAGGGTATCGGGGGCGCTGTTGCCGTACTTTCAGTGCAGGTCGACGACCTTAAGGCGGCTCTTGCGGAAGCGAGAGATGCATCCTCGAGCGCATCGAACCGACTTGAACAGTCGACTTCGCGTGCCGAAGAGCTTGCGCGCCGGTTGGAGCAGCTCTCGGATCCGACGGCGGCGGAATACAGGGTCTCGCGAATAGGCGACGGACTCCAGACAAGGTCCATTCGCCGTCGGCGTCGTGGCACCGACCACGCTGAACGGCCAGGAGATGCAGCGTGATGCGTAAGAACGCCATTGGAAAGCAGAAGAAGTCTGCGCTTTCGCGTCGAAAAAAGCGTGGCCTACGCCGGCGGCGCGTTGGGTCCCTGACCATCATTGCCGTGGTCTTTGGGCTATCTGGAGTGGCCCGAGTATCGGGTTCGTATACCAGTCCAATTTCCGAGAACTGGATGGCAATTGCCGCGTGGGCAAATGCGAGCGAGTCGGCCAGTGTCATGGACGATCCTGATGAAAGGCAATCAGCCGATGTGCTCTTCGATGCGCTCCTTGAGCGAGAGCAACGTCTCGTTGAACAAGAGCGGGCGTTGGAGGAGCGAGAGTACGCATTGCGCCTTGCTCAGCAAGAGCTTCGAACGAGTATGGATGCCTTTGAGGCAGCCGAAGCGTCGCTTCGCCAGATGGTGACACTTGCAGACGGCGCGGCACAAGCAGATCTAGATCGACTGACAAGAATGTATGAGACCATGAAGCCAAAGGATGCAGCGGCACTGTTCGAGACAATGGATCTTGCATTTGCGGCAGGGTTTCTTGGGCAGATGAGTCCAGCCTCAGCTGCGGAGATCCTTTCCGGACTTTCTCCGGAGGTAGCATACGGGGTGAGCCTTGTCTTGGCGGGGCGAAATGTAAATCCTGAGACAAATTAGATTGCCCGATTTTGCTGGTAGCTCTGTGATCGTTCGGTCATCGAGGATCCGTCTATGGGGGGGCGTAGGATGTTGCTGCAGGGCTTGGTGAGGCGAAAGGCGAAACATGCTTGGTATTGTTGGAATCATAGTCGTTTTCTCAATGGTTTTTGGTGGCTATCTTCTCGCCGGTGGGAAGTTCGGAATCATTTTCAAGGCTTTACCGTACGAGCTAACGATGATTGGAGGGGCCGCAGTTGGCGCATTTATCATCTCCAACGATGTGTCGTCGATCAAGCACGCAATTAACGATTTGGGAAAGATCTTCAAAGGGGCAAAATGGAAACCACAAGACTATCGTGACTTGCTCTGTCTTCTATTCGAGCTAATTCGTCTTTCCCGATCCAACGCTGTTGCGCTTGAAGAGCACATCGAAGCACCTGGTGACTCCCCTATCTTCCAGAAATATCCCAAGATCATCGCGGATAGGGAAGCAACGGACCTAATATGCGATACGCTGCGCTCGGCTTCGATGAACTTTGACGACCCACACCAAGTGGAAGAAGTTCTTGACAAGCGCATGGAGGTCAACCGCCACCACGCGATGCATTCAAGTCACGCGCTGCAAACCATGGCTGACGGGCTTCCTGCACTTGGTATCGTTGCCGCAGTCCTTGGGGTGATCAAGACAATGGGTTCGATCGATCAGCCACCGGAAGTGTTGGGCAAGCTCATCGGCGGTGCTCTTGTGGGTACATTTCTGGGTGTTTTTCTGGCATACGGATTGGTCGGTCCCTTTGCGGGTCGGATAAAGACAATTACCGAGGAGGATTCATGCTTCTACGAATTGATTCGCGAAGTGCTAGTCGCCAATCTTCATAATCATGCAACAAATATTTGTATTGAAGTTGGTCGACAAAACACACCCAGTCACATTCGTCCAAGTTATTCAGATTTGGAGGAGGCGCTCCGTAGCGTAAAGCAGGCAGAGGCGGCTTAATGTATGCAGTTTAGTGTTCGTAGGGCATGCACTTACTTCTTGTGCGCGACTTTGGCCATGTGCTTTGGAGCTGGCTGCCTACATGCTCAGCAAGCGCGTATTTTCTCTGGGGAGCACGCTGATTTCTCTCGCCTTGCGTTGCGATTGCCGCAAGGTGTTGAGTGGAGTTACGAGCAAACTGTCGGTGGATATAATATATATTTCCAACCAGAGTTTCCGCTATCGATTGATGGCATTTTTAATTTGATTCCGCACGATCGTATTGAGGATGTGATTTTGCTTCCTGAGGGCGATGGAATTTTTATCGCTTCAACCTGCAATTGTTCATTTGAAATACAGGACTTGGATAATCGTGTAATTGCGATCGATGTAAGTGATAAAGGCCTATTGGAAGGAGTTGGGGGTCGGAGTCAGAGTATTCCTCTTGGTGACTTTGTTTCAGCAACAAGTTCGGCATTCACTATGGCTGGTCGCCTTTTTGACTTTGGTACCCTCCAATCATTGGGAAGTGAGGATAAGGCCACCTCTAGATTGATCTCCAACGACTCATTCGACCCTCGGACGCCCTTGGGTGGGTTAATGGTTCAGGACGAGCTCCGCGAGACGACGGGCGTGAATACCCAACTTGAACGGAGCCTCGAGCAGAGCCTTCAAGCTGGTCTGTTGGAAGCGGGCTCCCTTGATCGTTCAGGTGGGACGGACATTTTGGCGGGCGTCGGCCTCACTCCCGATGCCGCGACGCCGCTCATGCAGAGAAACATCGATCTACGCTCACCAGTCGGGAGCTTGCGTGAATCGGAACCTTCAGAGGTGGAGGTGAATGATGTTTGCGCTGATGCTTCGCTCCTTGAGTTTATGGCTGAAGGATCTCTTGAGGGTGCGCTTGAAACGCTTTCGGCCTCTAGGGCGAGGCTCGTCGATGCACGAGGGGTTCTGTCGCGGGAGGGTGCGCGCAAACTCGTCGAGATATACCTCTTCCTGACGTTCGGAGCCGAGGCGCGAGCGTTGCTTAGCGCTGCGAACTCGCCTGAAGAAGAGTACCAATTGCTGGAGGCGGTGTCCCGGATTGTCGAGCAGCAAGAACCGCCAAATGACGAGGTTCTTAGAGGTATGGAAGTCTGCGAGGAGCCACTCGCACTTTGGGCGCTTCTGGGTCAAGCAAATGGTAGTACACCGCTCGATCCCAATGTGAATGCGGTCAAGAGTGGGTACTTTGACCTTCCGGTCCACTTGCGACTCCATCTCGGGGAAGCCTTGGTGAAACGGCTTGAGGCACTAGGCGAAGCCGATGCCGCAAGCGCCATCGCGGCGAATTTCGACGCACTCAGATCCGATCCCATATTCGCGCTTGAAGGGTCTCTAGACGACAGTGCGAGTACTCCACAACCTGCGCATTCGCAAAGCGGTCGGGATGGCCAGCTTGATCTCGCGCTTGGCGTTGCGCTTGAGGAAATGTCGCGTCAGCGCTTGGCTTCTTCACAATCGTTGGCGGTCGCCGCCGCTTTCTATGACGAGTACAGCGACTTGCCCGAGGGGGCACAACTTCTTGATCTCCTCTTTCTGTCACGCGCCTATGAGAATGACTTGGAGGGCGCGTGGGCCATCGAAGCACAACGGGTCTCGACTGAGAATTCCGAATGGGCTGAGAGCTTCCGGTCCGCGCGATCGAATGCACTCGCCAACTTGGAAACCGAATCGCTATTGCGCCTGCTCCGCGACGAACGGCGCGGCGTCTTTCTCGACATGATCGCAAATGAAGACCTGATTGGGATGTCGCGGCGGCTCGTGGACATTGGGTTTGCACAGGAAGCGGTTTTGGTGGCAGGTGCCGCGCAACGGAAAGAGTCCGACGCTTGGGACAACCTTTTGGCTCGGGCGGCGCTCAAGATGGGAGATGCGCGACAGGCCATTTCATTGGTGGCGGCACATGACGACCCGGAGGGAGCCACGTTGAGAGGTGAAGCGCTCTTGGAGCTGGGAGATTTGACACGTGCAGCCCGTGCTTTTGCAATAGCGGGAGACGAAACGGAAGCCTCTCGGGCGGCGTGGTTGTCCGGCGACCGCGCGACGATCGAAGAGTTTGGAACGGTGCCTCAACGAGAGCTATTGTCATTGCTCGACCTTGCGGGCGTAGAATCGGAGGAGGCCGTGCCAACAAGTCCTGGGGATGCGGCAGAGGACGCGTCCGTTGTACTTGGGACGCCCAATGTCGGATCGCTGCCGACCTCAGCGCTGTCCGGACCCGGTAGCGCAGAATTCCCGGGCGCCGCAACAGCTACGCTAGATGAAGAGCGAGCGGTCAACGGAGTGTTGAACGAGGACAGCGCTCCTCAACAACAGCCTTTGCCCGGTGAGGCACGGATTGCGCAGGCACGCGATGTTCTTGCGCAAGCCGAGGAAACGCGCGCTGCCCTACAGGCTCTGCAGCAGCTGCAGGAAGACACAGAGTAATTCACCGGGTGCCTGCGCAGTGAGCAGCTGCGCCTCTCTTGCCGGCCGTAGGTCGACCGGTTGGGCTGTCAGAATTCCGGAAACGGGCCATCAATTGTAGCGCGGAATGCAACTATTCTTGGCGCGAACTGGACGTCACGGATCCAGGGCAGTAGCGCCGTACGCTTGAATGGCTGACTAGTTGTGCTCAAGGGACTTGACAACTTTGGAACGTTCCAGTTAAAAAATGGAACGTTCCAATCAGGAGGTGGGCTGTGAACTGGGGATTGATCGGTGCGAGCACCATAGCCGCCGAGCACATGATCGGGGCCATTCGTTCGCACCGGGGAAATGACGTTGTAACTGTGCTGAGTAGCGATCCCGAGCGTGGACGCACCTATGCGGACCAACACGATATTGACCGTGCTGAAACGCAGCTCGAGGAGTTGCTCGCTGACCCCGCGATTGGTGCTGTGTACATCTCGACGACAAACGAGAAGCACTTCGCGCAAGCCACCGCCGCGATCGCTGCAGGAAAGCACGTGCTCTGCGAGAAGCCGCTGGCCATGACCCTCGCTGACGCGCGCACGATGGTTGCGGCCGCCGAAGCTGCCGGGGTCGTTTTCGGCACCAACCATCATCTTAGAAATGCTGGATCCCATCTCGCGATCCGGCACCTGATTGCCTCCGGTCGCATCGGCGAAGTACTGGCCGTACGTGTCGCTCACGCTGTCTATCTGCCTCCGCATCTGCAGGGTTGGCGGATAGACAGCGCGGGAGCAGGCGGTGGCGTCATTCCCGATATCGTCGTGCACGATGCCGATACAGTGCGGTTTCACCTGCAGGAAGATCCGGCCGAAGTCGTCGCTATCGAGCGCAGCGAAAGCCTGGGTCAGGGCGTCGAGGACAGCGTGATGTCGGTTTGGCAGATGCCATCCGGTGTCCTGGTACATACGCACGAAGGCTTCACCATCCGGCACGCAGGCACATCGTTCGAAGTTCATGGCACGGAAGGATCCATCGTCGCCAAGGGAGTCATGACGCAACGCCCGGTGGGCGAGATCGTCCTGCGAACGGAGCGTGGCGAAGAGGCCGTCACGTTCAGCGACCACAACCTCTACCATCGTTCGATGGGCCTCTTCATGGACGCGATCGCCGGGAAGGGCACGCCTTCCGCGACCGGGGAGGACGGTGTGAAATCGCTCGCGGTCGCACTTGCCGTGAAGGCCGCGGCGACCTCCGGCAAGCGTGTCGCCGTCGACTACGGGGGGGTGTGACATGGACAAGGTGGTCTCTGCTCGCGAGGCCGTTGGCCAGATCCCCGATGGTGCGGTCGTCAGTGTGTCGTCCTCCTCTGGTCTTGGCTGTCCGGACAAGGTGCTGGGTGCCATTGGTGCGCGATTCGACGCAGAGGGGCATCCCCGTGATCTGACAACGCTGCATCCCATCGCGGCGGGCGACATGTACGGGATCAAAGGGGTCGACCACATCGCGAAGGACGGCTTGCTTGCGCGGATTCTGGCAGGTTCCTACCCCAGTGGGCCCTCGTCGATGGAGATGCCCGAGATCTGGAAGATGATCGTCGAGGAACGCGTGGCTGCCTACAACGTGCCCTCGGGCATCATGTTCGATATGCACCGCGACGTTGCGGCCCGCCGGCCTGGCGTGCTGACGCAAGTCGGTCTTGAAACCTTCGTTGACCCGGTGCGCGAGGGCTGCGCGATGAACGCTCGCGGCGCTGCGGCCCCGATAGTGCACCGCCACGAGATGCATGGCGAAACCTGGCTGCACTTTCCCAATATCGTGCCCAACGTAGCGATCATTCGCGGCACCACGGCCGATGAGAATGGCAACCTGACGTTCGAACACGAGGGCGCCTATCTCGGTGCCCTCGATCAGGCGATTGCCGTGCGCAACCACCGCGGCCTCGTCATAGCACAGGTCAAGCGCGTGACGGCGGCGGGCTCCCTGCGCCCGCACGACGTACATGTGCCGGGTCATCTGGTGGACCTGATCGTGGTCGATCCTGACCAGAAGCAGACCACCGAGACGGACTATGACCCGGCGATCTCGGGCGAGATCATGCGCCCGTGGGACAGTTTCTCCCACGCTGAGCACGGCATCGAAAAGGTGATCGCCCGCCGCGCCGCGATGGAGCTGAAGGCAGGCGACAGCGCAAACCTTGGCTTTGGCATCTCTGCCAACGTGCCCCGCATCCTGGTGGAGGAAGGCTTTCCCCGCGCCGTCACCTGGGCCATCGAGCAGGGCGCCGTGGGGGGCGTGCCGCTCACCGGTTTTGCCTTTGGCTGCGCGTCCAATGCCGATGCGATCCTGCCCTCGCCCGCGCAGTTCACCTACTTTCAGGGGGGCGGGTTCGACGTGTCGTTCTTGTCTTTCCTCGAGGTCGACCGTGAGGGCAACGTCAACGTCTCGAAGCTGGGCAAGAAGCCTTACCTGACCGCCGGGTGCGGTGGCTTCGTCGACATTACAGCGAACGCGCGCAAGATCGTCTTCTCTGGCTACTTCGAGGCGGGCGCAAAGCTCGATCTGTCGCCTGAAGGTGTCAAAGTTGCGCAGCGCGGCAAGTTCACCAAGATGGTTGAAGAGGTCGAACACGTGACCTTCGCGGGTCCGCGCGCGCGCGCCCGCGGGCAGGAGGTGCTCTACGTCACCGAGCGTTGCGTGATGCGGCTCGACGAGGACGGCTTGCTCGCGACCGAGATCATGCCCGGTATCGAGCCAGAGACCGATATCATTGCCGCGTCCGAGGGGCGCGTGCGCGTGGCGGGGAACGCCTCGAGAATGCCGGTGTCGCTGCTGGCCGAAGGGCCGATGGGGTTGCAGCTGTGAGCGAGGTGCATCTTCTCCTCGAAGGCCCCGTGGCGGAGATCCGGCTGGACAATCCGTCCAAGCTGAACGCGCTGACCGTAAGCATGATCGACGCGCTCGAGGCGCATTGCGCCGCAATCGAAGCGGACCGGTCGGTGCGCGCCGTGCTGCTCACCTCGGAGGGCGACCGAGCCTTTTGTGTCGGTGCAAACATCCGCGAATGGGCGGAGCTGGATCCCCGCGCTTTCGCCCGCGACTGGGTGATGCGTGGCCACCGCGTGTTCGACCGCCTGGCGCGCCTGCCAGTCCCACTGATTGGCGTGATCGGGGGCCATGCCTTGGGTGGAGGGCTGGAGCTGGTGGCGACCTGTGACATGCGGATCGCGGCGCCCGCCGCGACCTTCGCGCTGCCCGAGACCGGGATCGGCATTGTGCCCGGCTGGTCGGGCACGCAGCGCCTCGCCGGGCAAATCCCCCCCGCGATCCTCAAGGAGATGGCGCTGACCGGTGCCCGCCTCTCCGCCGAGCGCGCCTACCAGGTCGGATTCCTCAACGCGGTGGCCGAGGATCCCCGCACAATGGCCCTCGAGATGGCCGGCCGCATCGTCACCAGTGGCCCCCAGGCGACAGAGACGGCCAAGTGGCTCGTTGCCGCCGCCGTTGGAGAGGACGCCCCCGCCAATATCGAAGCGCTCGCAGGTGCGGCGATGGCCCCAACGGCAGAAAAAGCCGAAGGCGTCGCCGCGTTCTTCGAGAAGCGCAAACCCCATTTCGAGGACCAGCCCTCATGACGCCCCCCGACCTGACGCTGATTTTCGGTGACAGCGGCAATGCCCCGCCCGAGGGCGTTCTGACCCTCAAACACCTGATCAACGGTGCGTGGGTCGAGTCCGTCTCAGGCGAGACGTTCGAGCGCGCGGCCCCGGCCACCGGCCAAGCCGTCTCCGTCGCCAGCAAGGGCGGCACCGACGAGGCGAACGCAGCCATTGCGGCCGCTCGCGCGGCGTTCGACGATGGCCGTTGGTCGGAGACATCAGGGAGCGCGCGTTCGAAGCTTTTGAGCCGCGTGGCGGACCTGATCGACGAAAACCGCGCGCGCATCGCGCTGTACGAGACGATGGAGAGCGGCAAGCCCATCAGTCAGGCCGAGGCCGAGATCGCGGGTGCCGCTGACATCTGGCGCTATGCCGCGACGCTGGCGTGGAATATCCGCGGCACGAGCCAGAATGCGCTGGGCAGCGACATGTTGGGGATGACGCTGAAGGAGCCCATCGGCGTCGTCTCGATGATCACGCCGTGGAATTTCCCGTTCCTGATTGTGTCCCAGAAGCTGCCTTTCGCGTTGGCCGCCGGGTGTACCGCCGTTGTGAAGCCATCGGAGATGACGTCCGCCACCACGGTGCTGCTGGGAGAGCTTCTTGTCGAGGCTGGCATCCCCGCCGGCGTCGTGAACATCGTCCTCGGCTACGGCGACCCCGTCGGTGCTGCGATGACGACGCATCCCGGGGTCGACATGGTGTCCTTCACCGGCTCCACGGGCGTTGGCAAGGCCATCGTCGCGGCCACGTCCGGCACGCTCAAGAAGGTGTCGCTGGAGCTTGGCGGCAAGAACCCGCAGGTGATCTTTGCTGACGCGGATCTCGATCAGGCCGCCGACGCCATTGCCTTTGGCGTCTACTTCAACGCCGGAGAGTGCTGCAATTCCGGCTCCCGCATCATCGTCCATGAGGATGTCGCGGATGCGCTGAACGAAAAGGTCGTGGCTCTCTCCCGAAAGGTCCCCTTTGGCGACCCGCTGAACCCGGCCACGAAGGTCGGCGCGATCATCTCTGCCGAACACCAGGCCAAGATCGACGGCTATGTGAAGGAGGCCGCCGCGGAAGGTGCGACAGTTTTGCTCGGAGGCGCCCCGCTCGACGTTGTGGGCTTGTCAGGCCAATTCTACCAGCCCACGCTCGTCGTCGGCGTGACGGCTGACATGCCCATTGCGCGGGAGGAGGTTTTCGGGCCGGTGCTTTCGGTTCTCACGTTCAAGACGTTCGACGAGGCCATCGCGCTTGCAAACAGCGCGGCCTACGGCCTCTCCGCCGGCGTCTGGAGCGAGAACGTGCACACCTGTCTGGAGTTCACGCGCAAGGTACGGGCCGGCACCGTCTGGACCAATACCTGGATGGACGGCTACCCCGAGCTGCCCTTTGGCGGCGTCAAGGAAAGCGGGCTCGGGCGTGAGCTCGGCCCCAACGGCATCGAGGAGTTCCTCGAGACCAAGACTGTCCAGATGCGCATCGGCAAAACACGCGCGATGTGGGTCTGACCAGCAGCGCGCGGTGGGAGACGCGCAATAAGAACAACACGCAGAATGGGAGGATACCAATGCGTAACTTGATGAAGAGGACGACGTCCGCGGCTGCAATCCTGACCCTCGCGGGCAGCGTCGCGCAAGCGGCTGACGTTGAGGTGTTGCACTGGTGGACGTCGGGCGGGGAAGCCGCGGCGCTGAACGTGCTCAAGGGCGATCTTGAAACGCAGGGCATCGGCTGGCAGGATATGCCCGTCGCCGGAGGCGGTGGTGAGCAGGCGATGACCGTTCTGCGCGCCCGTGTTACCGCAGGAGATGCGCCGACGGCCGTTCAGGGCCTCGGCTTTGACATCCTCGATTGGGGCGCACAGGGCGCTCTGGCGGATCTCAATGCCGTTGCTGCTCAAGAGGGCTGGGACGATGTCGTGCCCGAAGCATTGCAGGCCTTCGCCAAGTACGACGGCAAGTGGATCTCCGCCCCGGTCAACGTCCACTCGACGAACTGGGTCTGGGCCAACAAGGAAGTGCTCGACGCCAACGGCATCGCGGTTCCGGAAACGTGGGATGATTTCGTCGCCGCGGTCGAGGCGCTGGCGGCGGCCGGGATCACCCCGATCGCCCATGGAGGCCAGGCCTGGCAGGACGCGACCATCTTTGACGCCGTAGCGATGTCCACCGGCGGGCCGGACTTCTACAAGGCCGCGTTCATCGACATGGACGAGGACGCCCTCGGCTCCGATACGATGAAGGAAGCGTTCGACCGCATGGCCTTTATCCGCGAAAACGTCGACGACAACTTCTCTGGCCGCGACTGGAACCTCGCCACCGCGATGGTCATCAACGGCGAGGCCGGCTTCCAGATGATGGGCGATTGGGCCAAAGGCGAGTTTCTCGCGGCCGACAAGGTGCCGGGCGAGGATTTCCTCTGCTTCCGCTTCCCTGGCACGCAGGAGCAGGTCACGTTCAACGCCGACCAGTTCATGATGTTCGACCAGGGTGGCGCTGTGTCCGACGAGCAGGCGGCGCTTGCCTCCGCGATCCTGTCGCCGTCGTTCCAGGCGGCGTTCAACGTGGTGAAGGGCTCGGTGCCCGCGCGCACAGACGTCTCCGACGCCGACTTTGACGCGTGCGGCAAGCAGGGCATGGCGGATCTCGCGGCGGCGGCCTCCTCGGGCAATCTCTTCGGCTCCATGGCCCACGGCCACGCCAACCCGGCGGGTGTGAAGAACGCGATCTACGACGTCGTGACCGCACATTTCAACGGCGAGTACGACAGCGCAACCGCTGTCGAAGAGCTCGTTGACGCGGTCTCGATCGCCCAGTGATCCTTCCCGCGGGGTGGCCTTCGGGCCGCCCCGCATTTCTCTGCGCACCCAGGAGCTGGTGGCCTCGCTCCACTGCGGCCTTCCGCTTCCACAACCCGATTTTGCGCGCTCTGGCCCGGCGACCACGCTCACGGACCAGATCGGCGCCCGTCTAGGGGGACCTCGCCATGTCGGCTCGCACCGATGCGGATTTCCAGACGCGACTTCAGAACTGGCTGCCAAAGCTCGTCCTGTCGCCGTCGCTCGCGCTGATCTTCCTCTTCGTTTACGGTTTCATCCTGTTCACGGTGTACATCTCGTTCACCGATAGCCGGATCCTGCCATTTGTCGGCAACGGCGGCGTGCCGGCCTATGATCTGATCGGGTTTAGCAACTATCAAAAGCTTTTCAGCCTTTCCCATTGGGAAATCGCGCTGACGAACATGGCGATTTTCGCCGGGCTCTACATCGTCATTTGTTGCGCGCTGGGCCTGATGCTGGCCATTTTTCTCGATCAGAAGATCCGCGGCGAAGGCATCCTGCGCCCGCTCTACCTCTATCCTATGGCGCTGAGCTTCATCGTGACAGGGACCGCGTGGAAGTGGTTCCTCGACCCTGCCATCGGCCTTGAAAACATCGTTCAGACCTGGGGCTGGACCAGCTTCACCTTCGACTGGATCAAGAACCGCGATTTCGCGATCTACACGGTTGTCCTAGCCGCCGTGTGGCAGTCGAGCGGGTTCGTGATGGCGATGTTCCTTGCGGGCCTGCGCGGCATCGACAACGAGATCCTCAAGGCAGCGCAGATGGACGGCGCGTCCAACTGGAACCTCTACCGCCGGATCATCATCCCGCAGCTGCGGCCCGCGTTCCTGTCGGCCTTCGTGATCCTGGCACACCTCGCCATCAAGACGTTTGACCTCGTCATCGCGATGACAGGCGGCGGTCCCGGCCGTGCGACAGAGCTGCCCGCCACGTTCATGTACTCTTATGCCTTCAGCCGGAACCAGATGGGCATCGGCGCAGCCTCGGCGGTGATCATGCTGATGACCATTGCCGCGATCATGGTCCCCTATCTCTACTCCGAACTGCGGGAGAGGAAGTGATGGCTGCCGCAACCCAGGACACCGCGATCCGCACCGGCCGCGTCGCGCGCGCCACGATCTACCTCGTGCTGATCCTCTTCGCTCTCTTCTACCTGTTGCCGCTCTACGTGATGCTGGTGAACTCGGTGAAGCCACTCTCCGAGATCACTGGCGGCGGAATGATGTCCCTGCCCGAGGTCTGGACGTTCGAACCCTGGCAAAAGGCATGGTCCACCGCACAGATCGGTGTCGAGCCGACTGGCCTGCGCCCGTACTTCTGGAACTCGATCTCGATGGTCGTGCCCGCCGTCGCGATCTCGACAATCCTCGGCGCGCTCAACGGCTACGTGCTGACGAAATGGCGCTTCAAAGGCGACACGATCCTCTTCGGCCTGATGCTTTTTGCATGCTTCATCCCGTTCCAGATCGTGCTGATCCCGATGGCGGCTGTCCTCGGCGTCCTCGGCCTCGCGGGCTCCACCGCCGGTTTGATCCTCGTCCACGTGGTCTACGGCATCGGCTTCTCGACGCTCTATTTCCGCAACTATTACGCCGTGTTCCCCACCGAGCTCGTGCGCGCCGCCCAGATTGACGGGGCGGGGTTCTTCCAGATCTTCTGGCGGATCCTACTGCCCTCCTCGGGGCCGATCTCGGTCGTCTGTATCATCTGGCAGTTCACCAACATCTGGAACGACTTCCTCTTCGGCGCCTCCTTTGCCTCGGGCGGCGGCGCGCCCATGACAGTGGCACTCAACAACCTTGTGCAGTCCTCCACCGGCGTGAAGGAATACAACGTCCACTTCGCCGGCGCGATCCTCGCCGCCCTGCCGACGCTGCTCGTCTACATTGTTGCGGGCCGCTATTTCGTCCGCGGCCTGATGGCCGGATCGGTGAAGGGATGAGCCCCATGCCCCTTCTTTCTGCCGAAAATATGCAAATTCCGCGGTCCGAGCCCGCGTACCCGGCCAAAGCCCAGGAGAGCTGACCCATGGGATTTCTTGATATCGACAATGCGACCAAATCCTACGGACCGGTCGAGGTCCTGCACAAGGTCGACATCTCTGTGCAGGAAGGCGAGTTCCTCGTCCTTGTCGGCCCGTCAGGCTGCGGCAAGTCCACGCTTCTCAATATGATTGCCGGGCTGGAGGAGATCTCGTCGGGCGAGATCCGCATCAAGGACGCAGTGATGAACGGCGTCCACCCGTCCAAGCGGAACATCGCGATGGTCTTCCAGTCCTACGCGCTTTACCCCAACATGACCGTGGGCCAGAACATCACCTTCGGCCTCGAGATGCACGGTGTGGCAAAGCCCGAGCGCGACAAGGCGATGGCCGATGTCGCCAAGCTCCTGCAGATCGAGCAACTCCTCGACCGCAAGCCGGGCCAGCTCTCCGGCGGCCAGCGTCAGCGCGTCGCCATGGGGCGGGCGCTCGTGCGCAACCCCGATGTGTTTCTCTTCGACGAGCCGCTGTCGAACCTCGACGCCAAGCTTCGCGTCGATATGCGCACCGAGATCAAGAAGCTGCACCAGAACCTCGGAACGACTATCGTCTACGTCACCCATGACCAGATCGAAGCGATGACCCTCTCTACCCGCATCGCGGTGATGAATGGCGGCTTTGTCCAGCAGCTCGGCACCCCGAAGGAGATCTATGACACGCCCGCCAACCTCTTCGTGGCGACCTTCATGGGCTCCCCTTCGATGAACCTCATCGACGTCCATGTGCGTGTCGATGGCAATGCGGTCTACGCCGATACGTCCAATGACAAGGGCGAGAAGATCAGCCTCGCGTTCTTCGAGCCGAGCGCCAACCTGAAGGGCTACAACGGTCAGAAGATCAAGATGGGCGTCCGTCCCGAGGCGCTCACGGACGTCGATGGTGCCGATCAGCGCTCAACCCATGTCGAGCGCATAAAGAACACCGTGGCGGTGACGGAGCCCGCTGGTTCGGACACTTTCGTCACCACGACAATCGGCGGAGCGGAGTGCGTGGGTCGGATGCGTTCGGACGCCGACGTGGCACCGGGAAGCGAAACGACGTTCGCCATCAATATGGAGAAGGCCGTCGCGTTCGATCCGCTGACCGAGGCGCGGATCCTCTGATGGACACAGACGTTCTGATTATCGGATCCGGGATGGGCGGCGCGACCTGTGCCGCCGCTCTCGCGCCTACGGGCGCCCGGATCACGATTCTGGAACGCGGCTATCGGATCGAGGACACCCCCGCGACACGAGATCCTTTTTCCATTTTTCATTTTGGAACGTTCCGAAACGATGAGACGTGGGATGATCCCGCTGGCCAGTCCTTCGATCCGGGCAACTACTATTTCGTGGGTGGCAACTCGAAGCTCTACGGCGCCGTTTTCTTCCGCTACCGCGCGGAGGATTTCGGAGAGCTGCGCCATATGGGCGGGACCTCTCCCGCCTGGCCGATTTCCTACCAGGACTTTGAGCCATGGTATCAAAAGGCCGAAGAGCTCTACGAAGTGCGCGGCGCGCATGGGGAGGATCCGTCGGAGCCGCCACATTCCGGCACCTATGCCTTTCCGCCCGTCCCTCACGAGCCGGATATCGCGGACGCGGCAGTGCGCCTGCAAGCGGCGGGGCTTTCTCCCTCGCATCTGCCGCTTGGCGTCGACATCGAAGCATGGCTGGAGCGCGGGCAAACGGGATGGGATGCGCATCCCAACACCGGGCCCGGCAAGAAAGATGCCGAAAGCGTGGGCATCGCACACGCGTTGCGGCACCAGAACGTTCGGCTCGAAACGGGCTGCCACGTCACGCGGTTACATACCTCTGACGACGGCGAGATCTCGGCGGTGGAGTACGATCAGGATGGCCGCTCGCATCGCGTTTCCGCCAAGACGGTCATTCTGGCGGCCGGTGCCGTCAACTCCGCCGTGCTGCTGCTCCGCTCGGCGAATGACAGCCATCCGAACGGTCTTGCGAACAGCTCCGACATGGTCGGGCGCAACTTCATGAACCACAATACCCACGCCGTGATGTCGATACACCCGCTGCGCCGGAACCGGAGCGTGTATCAGAAGACGTTGTGTTTCAACGACTTCTATCTCACAGGTGGGCCGGGGGGTGCGCCTCTCGGAAACCTCCAGTTGTTGGGCAAGATCACCGCGCCGATCCTCAGCAGTCAGGTGAAGCTCCCCGGGCCCGCGCTGCGCTGGATCACCGACCGTTCGATCGACTGGTACGTCATGAGCGAGGATCTGCCCGATCCCGAGAGCCGCGTGACGATCCGCGGCGATCGGATCGTGCTCGACTGGCGGCAGTCAAACTGGGAGGCGCACGCCTTGTTGGTTGAGCGGTTCAAGGCCATCCTGCGCAAGGCCGGATGGCCGATCGTGCTCTCCCGTGCATTCGACCGAACGGTCCCCTCGCACCAGTGCGGCACCGCACGGTTTGGCCACGACCCACAGACAAGCGTGCTCGACATCTGGTGCCGTGCGCACGATCACCCCAACCTCTTTGTCGTCGATGCGAGCTTTCTGCCCAATTCAGCCGCCGTGAATCCCGCACTCACGATTGCCGCGCAAGCCCTGCGGGTCTCTGACCGCATCCGCCAGACGGAGCTTGCCACATGAGCGGCGTGGCTCTCATCACGGGTGGGCAGCGCGGGATCGGGCTTGGCATCGCCGGGGTTCTTTGCGGCGCGGGCTTTCAGGTCGCGCTTGCCGCTTCCGAAGCGCCGGAGAGCGACGAGGTGCAGGAGGCGCTGGAGGAACTCGGCCCCGCGGCTCGGTACTACGGGTTCGATCTGCGCGAGTTCGGGGCGGTTGGGCCGCTTCTCGACCGGATCGAAGCGGATCTCGGCCCGGTGACGAGCCTGGTCTCGAACGCCGGTGTGCCCGCACCCGTGCGCGGAGACATGCTCGATTTGCGCCCCGAGAACTTCGACCTCGTGATGGATATCAACCTCAAGGGCGCTTTCTTCCTTGCTCAGGACGTGGCCCGGCGCATGCTGGGCGCGCCGTCTGAAACCTACCGATCGCTGATCTTCATAACCTCTGTGAGCGCCCAAATGGTGTCACCTGATCGCGCCGAATACTGCGTGTCGAAGGCGGGCGCGGCGATGATGGCGCAGCTTTTCGCCGTGCGGCTCGGCGGCGAAGGCATCGGCGTGTTCGAGCTTCGTCCTGGCATCATCGAAACGGGCATGACCTCCGCCGTGAAAGACAAGTACGACGCTCGGATCGCGGACGGGCTCGTGCCCGCTGCACGCTGGGGCGTTCCGCAAGATATTGGTGACGCGGTTCTGCCGCTTGTCACCGGGCAGATGGCCTTTGCCAACGGGGCGGTCATCCCGGTCGATGGCGGGCTCAGCATCCAGCGGCTCTGAGAGGATCACTATGGCCGAGGGTTACGACTATATCATCGTAGGCGGCGGGTCGGCGGGCTGCGTCTTGGCGGCGCGGCTTTCCGAAGGCGGCTCGGCTCGGGTGCTGCTGCTGGAGGCGGGCGGAGGTGACCGGCATCCGTTCTATCACCTGCCTGCCGGATTCGCGAAGATGACCAAGGGCATCGGCTCCTGGGGGTGGGAGACCGTGCCTCAGCGCCACATGAAGGGCCGCGTGTTCAACTACACGCAGGCCAAGGTCATCGGCGGTGGATCCGCCATCAACGCGCAGATCTACACCCGGGGTAACGCCCAGGATTATGACGAGTGGCGCCAGATGGGCTGCGCGGGCTGGTCCTACGAGGATGTCTTGCCGTACTTCCGCAAGGCCGAGCACAATGACACCTACAACAACCGCTATCACGGTAAGGGGGGGCCGTTGGGCGTATCGCAACCCGCGGCCCCCCTGCCGATTTGCGAGGCTTATTTCGAGGCCGCGGCTGTGCTCGGTATCCCAAAGAACGAGGATGTCTGCGGTGAAGCGCAGGACGGCGTCGCCTACTATCAACTCACCCAGCGCCACGCCCGCCGGTCTTCGGCGGCGATGGCGTACCTCGCGCCGGTGCTCTACCGGCGCAACCTTACGCGTCGGCTGAACGCACCCGTCCGACGGCTCATCGTCGAGAACGGCAAGACCACGGGCGTCAAACTTGTGAATGGGGAGACGATCAGCGCCGAGCGCGAGGTCATCCTGTCGGGCGGTGCCATCGGAACACCGCGCCTGTTGCAGCTCTCTGGGATCGGGCCAGCGGACCACCTGCGCGAGGTCGGGGTTGATGTGGTCCATGACCAGCCACAGGTCGGTGAAAACCTTCAGGATCATCTCGACCTTTATTGCATCTGCGAGGTCTCCGGCCCGCACACCTATGATCGCTACGCCAAGCCTCACATGTCCGCGTTCGCCGGCCTTCAGTATCTCTTCAGCCGCACCGGGCCTGTTGCTTCGTCGCTCTTCGAGACGGGCGGGTTCTGGTACGCCGATCCGGATGCGCGCTCGCCCGACATTCAGTTTCATCTGGGCCTCGGCACCGGGATCGAGAAGGGCGTGCAGGCGATGCCGGATGGTGGTGTCACGCTCAACTCATGCTACTTGCGCCCGCGCTCGCGCGGCACCGTCCGGTTGCAGAGCGACGACCCGGCCAAAGCGCCGCTGATCGACCCCAATTACCTGCAGGACAGCCGGGATCGCGAAATGTCCATCCGTGGGCTGAAGCTCACGCAGGAGATCCTCGCTCAAACGCCGCTCAAGCCCTTCATCCGGGCCGAGCGCCTGCCGGGGCCGGAGGTAAAGACCGACGATGAGTATTTCGATTTCATCTGCCAGCATTCCAAGACCTCGCACCACTGTGCGGGTACCTGCCGGATGGGGAGTGATGACGCCGCCGTCGTCGACACGCGCCTGCGCTTCAACGGGATCGAGGGGCTGCGCATCGTCGACAACTCGATCATGCCGACCGTCATCTCCTCCAACACCAACGCCGCCGCGATCATGATCGGAGAGAAAGCCTCTGAAATGATCAAGGAAGACTACGGGATTTGAGCCATGCGCCTGCCGACCCATGCGGGAACTCTCGAAGACTACACGCTTACGGGCACTCCCTTGATCCCGCGCGCCCCGAAAATTCCGCTGACGCGCACAGCCTTTGCCGCCGCCCATGTTGTATCCGACCCGCTGGCGGAGCGGGACCCCTGGGTCGGGCGCCCCGCCGTCGACTGGGAGAACACGCTGAAATTCCGCCGTTCCCTTTGGGACCAGGGGCTTGGCCTTGCCGAAGCCATGGACACCGCGCAGCGCGGCATGGGGGTCGACTGGCTGACAGCCAAGGAACTGATCGAGCGCACGATGGCCGAGGCAAAGGCGCATCCGCTCAAGCCGCGCGTGGCCTGCGGGGCAGGGACGGATCAGGTGGCGCTTGAGGACCTGACGACAGAGGATGCCCTCGTCGCCGCCTATTGCGAGCAGATGGAGGCCATCGAAGCAGCGGGAGGTCAGATCATCCTCATGGCCAGCCGGGCGATGGCTGCCGCCGGGAGCGGGCCGGATTTCTACGCGCGGGTCTACGAACGCCTCATTTCACAGGCCACTGAGCCCGTGATCCTGCATTGGCTCGGGGACATGTTCGACCCCGCACTCAAGGGCTATTGGGGTCACGACGATCTTGATGCGGCCGCAGACTCTGTCCTCGCCCTGATCGAGGCCAACGCTGCCAAGATCGACGGGATCAAGATCAGCCTGCTGGAGCAATCCCGCGAGGAAGCGTTCCGCGCCCGGCTGCCCAACGGCGTACGCCTCTACACGGGCGACGACTTCAACTACGCCGCGCTGATCGAGGGAGACGGGACCCGGTACTCGCACGCCCTGCTCGGAATCTTTGCGGCCATCGCACCCGCCGCAGCCCAGGGACTCGAAGCGCTCGCCGAGGGTGACACCGAGACGTATCACCGCCTTCTGTCCCCGACCGTCCCGCTTAGCCGCGAGATCTTCAAGGCGCCGACGCAGTTCTACAAGGCAGGGATCGCGTTCCTCGCGTGGCTCAACGGAGCCCAATCCCACTTCATCATGCCAGCCGGCTTCCAATCCTCGCGCGAGATCGCGCACTACGCCGAGGTGTTCCGGTTGGCAGACGCGGCACGCCTGCTCATGGAGCCGGATCTGGCACGCGCGCGCATGACCACATTACTCGGGCTGCACGGGATCACCTAATGCCGTCTGACAAGCGCCCCACCATCAAGGATGTCGCCGCCCATGCGGGTGTGTCGAAATCCACTGTTTCGCTGGTCTTGCAAAGCTCGACGCTCGTGAAGAAGGAGACCCGCGACGCGGTCCACGCGTCCATGCGGGCTCTCAACTACGTGCGCAACCGTGCGGCGGCCACGCTCCGGGGCTCGGGCACCGGCTTGATCGGCCTTGTTCTCAACGATCTGCGCAACCCATTCTTCACAGAGTTCGCCGCCTCCGTGCAAATGGAGTTCTACAGGAAGGGCTTTGCGACGGTCGTTTCCAATTGCGATGAAGACGCCGCCATCCAGGAACGCACTGTTCGCACGATGCTCGAGCACGACGTTTCGGCTCTCTTGATCTCTCCCTGCTACGGCGACGTGCAGGGCGCTTTTGATGCTATTTGCGCATCCGGTCTTCCGGCGCTGCAAGTCCTGCGCAACTTCGAGGCAGAGTCGTCGCCGCTTCCGTTTTTCTCACATGACTACGTTACCGGTAGCCGCCTCGCGATCACCCATTTGCTGGATCAGGGGCTGACGCGCATCGCCTTTGTCGGGGGCGTTGGCGACCGTGACATCACGCGCGAGCGAATGAGTGTCTATGTCGAGGCCATGGAAGCCCGTGGCCTCCCCGTAAGCGTTTTACCGGGTCGTCCCACCCGCCGCTTCGGGCGGGAGATCGCTCCCGAAATCCTCGCGATGGAGGGCGGGATCGAGGCCGCCATCTGTTTCAACGACCTTGTCGCGCTGGGCTTGCAGGTTGGTCTGGCCGAGAATGGACGGTCCGCCGGGAAGGACTTCTTTCTCGTGGGATTTGACGACATCGAGGAAGCCAGTCTGGCCTACCCGCCGCTTACGACCGTCCGGTGTGACGTCAGTCGGTTCGGCAAGATGAGTGCGGATCTGTTGCTGCGTCAGATCGAAGAGGGGATCCCACCCGTTGCCGAGCAGCGACTGGAAGTGGATCTCGTCGTGCGTGGCTCGAGCGTGCGATGATCGGATCCCGCGCGGCGCAACGACGCTCTTCCATCGATACGCCACGATGCCGGTGCGGGTGCCTTGCATTTGCGCGCCGTCTCAATCCGGTGCGCCGCGCTCAAAATTCAGCGTCCTCTTTTCTCTGCTCCGCCCAACCGATGCTCGAAGTTGGCTGCTGCGGGCTTCTCCACACCGTTCAACGCTCAACAAGACCCTACCGAAAGGACACGACTCATGCTCGCGCATTGCGTCTTTCTCAATTTCGCTGAAGCCCATAGCCCGACCGATCGAATGGCTGTCTTGCAAGAACTCGGCAAGCTTGTGGGCGAGGTCGAGGGCATGGTCAGCTTCCACTATGGGCCCAACCTCGACTTCGAGAACAAGACGCAGGACCATGGCGAAGGCTTTATCGTGATGTTCGAGGATCGCGATGCGCATCTGAGGTATGAGCAGCATCCGCGGCACATCGAGCTCGGGGGGCAGCTCGTTGCAATGTGCGTTGGCGGTGCGGATGGGATCCTTGTCTATGATCTGGAGCTTGCGCCGGTCGGCTGAGGGCGGGCACCCTCTCAGAGGCACGGCCAACCTTGGTGCCAAGCGGCAGCGCCTTCTGGAATGGCGCGGGGATCATGGGGCCGATGGCGGCCCTCAAGGTAAAGTGCAGGAGGGGATGTGACCAAGCGCTTGACGGCAAGTCACTGGGGGGCCGGGTTGGCGACCATCCGAGACGGTCGGATCGTCGATGTATCGGCGCACCCCGGTGACCCGGACCCATCGCCCATCAACGGCAACATCGCGGGCTCACTCAACGGCGCAGCCCGCGTTCTGCGCCCTGCTGTCCGCGCGGGTTGGCTGAAGCGGCAGCCCAGGGGAAGCGATGGCAACCGTGGGCGCGATGCCTTTGTCGAGCTTCCGTGGGACGAGGTTCTGGACCTTCTTGCAGAGGAGCTGTCACGCGTCCGTTCGCAGCATGGCAACGGGGCGATCTTCGCCGGTTCCTATGGATGGTCGAGCGCAGGCCGCGTCCACCATGCGCAGAGTCAGCTCAAACGGTTCCTCAATGCCAACGGGGGCTTTGTCGGGTCGGAGGGCAACTACAGCTATCACGCAGCCCTCGTTCTGATGCCGCACATCGTCGGCCCATACCGATCTCATGTCGCACAGGCGACGCGATGGCCGGTGATTGCCCGGAACAGCGAGCTGGTCGTGATGTTCGGAGGGATGGCGGGGCGCAATACGCAAGTCAGCGACGGCGGCCTGTCGCAGCATCGAATGCGGGACAACCTGAAAGCTTGCGCACGGGCCGGGATCCGTTTCGTGAACCTCAGCCCTCTGAAGGATGACGCAGCAAGCGATCTCGACGCGGAGTGGCTGGCGCCGCTGCCCGGCTCGGATACGGCCGTGATGATGGGCCTTGCGTACACGCTTCTCACCGAGGAACTGCACGACACCGCGTTTCTGGAGCGATACACCACCGGCTTCGACTACGTGGAACGCTATTTGCGGGGAAAAGCGGCCGACGGTATCCGGAAGGATGCCGATTGGGCGGCGGCACAGTCCGGCCTGCCCGCCGCCCGAATTCGCGACCTTGCGCGCGAGATGGCGGCCAAGCGCACGATGATCACGTGTGCGGCGGCGCTGCAGCGTGGCGACCACGGCGAGCAACCGCTCTGGATGACCGTCACGCTCGCGGCGATGCTGGGTCAGATCGGCTTGCCGGGCGGCGGCTACACGATCGGGTATGGGGTCAACGGCAACATCGGGAACACCGAGCGCCCGTTCCGCTGGGGGACCCTCCCGCAGGGGCACAATCCCGTCGAAGAGGTCGTGCCCGTGGCCATGATCTCGGATATGTTGCTCAACCCGACGGCGGCCTATCCCTACAACGGTCAGGAGCGCCGGTTTCCGGACATTCGGCTGCTCTGGTGGGCCGGCGGCAACCCGTTTCACCATCATCAGGATCTCAACCGCTTGCACCGGGCGTTCCAGCGACCCGAGACCGTGATCGTCAACGAAATCAATTGGACAGCCACCGCGCGCCACGCCGATATCGTGCTGCCGGTCGCGGCGCCCCAGGAACGCGAGGATTTTGGTGCCGGCAAGTCGGACAACGCCCTGATCCCCATGTCGAAGCTGACCGACCCGCCGGGTGAGGCGCGTCTGGAATATGACATCTACGCCGATCTTTGCGGTCGGCTGGGCTGCGGGGAAGCATTCACCCAAGGTTTGACAGCGGCAGGCTGGGCGCGCCGCATCTGGGCTGACACACAGGAAGCGGCGCGTCGCCATGGAGTGTCCCTGCCGGAATGGAGTTCGTTCCTCGAGGGGGATGTTCTCAGCCTGCCCGATCCGTCGCCAGACCAGGTTTTCCTCGCGGACTTCCGGCAGGATCCCGAAGCGCACGCTTTGCCGACCCCGTCGGGCCGTATCGAGCTCCACTCGGGCCGTATCGCCGGTTTCGGACTCGAGGATTGCCCCGGACAGGCGACCTACTTTCCGCCGCGGGACGCAACCGCCGGGGGCGGGGCGCTCTATCTTCTGTCTGGTCAACCGGCCACGCGCCTGCACTCGCAACTCGACAACGGCGCCTTCAGTATGGGGCAAAAGATCGAGGGGCGTGAGCCCATCCTCATCCACCCCGAGGATGCGGCTGCCCGTGGGATCGCAGACGGGAACGTGGTCGAGGTGTCGAACACGCGTGGGCGGTGCCTTGCGGGCGCAAAGCTGACGGAGACGATCCGCCAAGGCTGCGTCTTCCTCTGGACGGGGGCCTGGTACGATCCGGACTATGCAGCACCACGGCATCGCGATCGCCATGGCAATCCGAACGTACTGACCCACGATCTGCGCACGTCGCGTCTGTCGCAGGGGCCAGCTTCGCACTCCGCCATGGTTGAGATCGCCCGGTTCGAGGGCGATCTGCCGGAGGTTCAGGCCCACGCGCCACCCCGCTTCCAGCGGCCTTGATGTTCTGATATGCAGAACACGCAGGGCGGAGACGGCTGATGCGCGATGAGATCAAGGGCCCGAGGGTCGATTCAACGCTTTCCAAAGGGCTGGCTATCCTCGAGCATCTCTCGCGCGCCGGCGAACGCAAGGGCGTCACGGAGCTGGCGCGCGAGCTTGCGCTTACCAAGTCGAACACCTTCCGGCTTTTGCGCACGCTTACAACGCTCGGCTACGTCCGGCACCATGAGGACAAGACGTATTCCGCCACACTGAAGGCGTGGCGGATCGGTCGGGCCACCATCGAGGCGCTCGACCTGCGTACGCTTGCTTCGGCGGAATTGGCGCGCCTCAGCCGGGAGACCGGCGAAGCGATCTACCTGGCCGTTCCGGAGGGGCTATCGGTCGTCTACATCGACAAGATCGACAGCCGGAAACCGATCCGTTCGTGGAATGCGGTTGGCGGGACGGCCCCGATCCACTGCGTCGGTACCGGAAAGGCGATCCTAGCGGCGAATTACGACAGGCTGCGCCCCCAACTTACCGGCCATCTGACCCGCCATACCGACGCGACGCTGACAACGCTTGAGGCTCTCGACGACGACATCGCCGCGACCCGAAAGCGCGGCTATGCTCTTGATCGCGGGGAATATCGTGCGCGCATCCTCAGCTTTGGCGCACCGATCTTGTTGCCGGATGGAGAGCCCGTAGCGGCGCTCGGGATCTCCCTGCCGGACATCAATCTGGCAGAGGGCGGAGAGGCGCGGCTCGGGGCATTGGTGCAAGCGGCGGCGCGGATCGCGTCCGAGGGGCTTGCGCGAAGCTGAGCCTATGCCTTCGGCTCGGGTATCTCCACCGGGCCGCCAAGCTCCGCCCAGGTGCTAACGCCTTCCTTCAGATGCGCGGCTTCGAAGCCCATGTCCTGCAAGGTCGCTACCGTCAGGGCAGAGCGCCAACCGGAGGCGCAGTGAAAGACAAAGGTCTTGCCCTCTTCGGCAAAGATCGCCTTGTGATATGGGCTGTCTGGATCCACCCAGAACTCGATCATTCCGCGCGGGGCATGGACAGAACCAGGAATGAAGCCGGTGCGTTGGCGTTCGCGAATATCCCGGATATCGACGACGACCGTGTCGGGGTCGTCAAGGCGTGCGATCAGATCCGCTGTTTCGACCTCTTCGATGCGGGCGCGGGCGGCGGCGACCATCTCGGCCGATGAGCGCTTGAGCTTCATGATCGCGCTTCCTTTGTGCTGATATATGAAACAGGCTTCATCTACGTTGACACATGCGAGGGCGCGGTTCAACAATTGCCCGGGCCACATCTATCTGTCGGCGGTATCGAACAGGGTTGGGAATGAAAGCCAGGAGGCCGATCTCGCTTTGGGACAAGTCCGCCGCTGAAGGGGATTATGCGGCGCCAATGCCGGACGACATCGACGTTGACGTTGTGGTCGTTGGTGGTGGCTTCACCGGTCTATCGACGGCGCTCCACTGCGCCGAGGCCGGATTGTCCGTACACGTTCTCGAGGCGCGGCAGATCGGTTTCGGCGGCTCTGGCCGGAATGTCGGCCTGGTGAACGCGGGTGTCTGGCACCCGCCCGCGCAAGTCCGTGCCGCACTGGGAGACACTTTCGGCCCCCGGTTCGTTCAGCGCTTCGGCGAGGGTCCGAGCGTCGTATTTGATCTGATCGAAAAGCATCAGATCCGCTGTGAAGTGACCAAAACAGGCACGATCCACGCCGCGCACGCACCGACCGGGTTCGAGGATTTGCGCGAACGCTATTCCGAGTGGCAACGGCTGGGCGCGCCCGTCGATCTGCTCGACAAGGAGGAGGTGGCGGCGGCAACGGGAACCACTTCTTTTTTCGGGGGGCTCCTCGATCGTCGGGCCGGGACGATCAATCCGATGGGGTACGTTCGCGGCCTTGCACGAGCCGCGCGCGGCGCGGGCGCGCAGATAAGTACAGGGGTGCGGGCGACCCACCTGCGCCGGGATGGGGCGGTGTGGATCATCGAGACGGACAGGGGTGTTGCGAGGGCAAAGTCGGTGGTGCTGGGGACCAACGCCTACACGGACGATCTTTGGCCCGGGCTGAAACGTGTTTTCACGATGATCCAGTATTTCCAGTTGGCGACGGAGCCGCTTGGGGACAGGATCGCCCGGATCCTGCCAGATCGGCAGGGGCTTTGGGACACGGGGCAGATCATGTTCAGCCTTCGCCGGGATCAGCAGGACCGACTCATCATCGGGTCCATGGGCGCCATCATGGGACGGGCGGGCCATGGCCTGTCGCACCGCTGGGCGCGCAAGACCCTCGCGCGTATGTTTCCGGATCTCGGGCCCGTGCGTTTCGGCGAGGCGTGGCATGGTCAGATCGCGATGACGCCCGATCATCTGCCCCGTATCCATCGGCTGGCCGAAGGGCTCTACACGCCCATCGGGTACAATGGGCGGGGAATTACGACGGGGACCCTCTTCGGGCAGGCGATGGCAGGGCTTCTGACCGGGATGGACCCGTCAGAGCTGCCATTGCCAATCTCGGGCGTTCAGACAGTGCCGGGGGCGTCGCTGCGCTCGCGGTTTTATCAGGTCGCCTTTGCGGCCAACCAGCTCTTCAAGAGTATCTAGGCGATGACAGGACCAGAGATCCGCGTTGGCGTGGATATCGGAGGCACATTCACCGATGTCGCAATCGATCATCCGGGTGGTCTGGCCACGGCCAAGGTGCTGACGGACTATGCCGCCCCAGAAGAGGCCATCTTCGACGGAATCGTGCAGGCCGCCGAGAGCGCTGGGATTGCGCTGAGCGACATCGGTCAGGTGATCCACGGCACGACACTCGTGACGAACGCACTGATCGAACGGCGTGGGGCGAGAACCGCCTTTATCACGACCGAGGGATTCCGTGATGTCATCGAGATGCGCTCCGAGAACCGCTTCGAGCAATACGATCTCAACCTCGAGCTTCCCAAGCCGCTGGTTCCGCGCGAGCATCGCTTTACCCTTCGCGAGCGGATGGGCCCCGAGGGCGACGTGCTGTTGCCACTTGATCCCGCTGACGCCGAGAGGATGGCAGATCATGTGCAAGGCGGTGGCTTCGAAGCGGTCGCCATCGGCCTGATGCACGCCTACGCCAACGATGCTCACGAGCGGATGATGGAGGCTGCCCTGCGGGCCGTGGCGCCCGACCTCTCGATTTCCCGGTCCTCCATCATCTCGCCGCAGATGCGCGAGCTACCGCGGTTCAACACCGTGATCGCCAACAGCTATGTGCAGCCAAGGGTCGCTGACTATCTCGGGCGCCTCGTCTCGCGGCTCGGCAAGGAGGGCATGTCGGCCCCGGTTTTCATGCTGCATTCCGGTGGTGGCCTGATCTCGGTGGAAACGGCGGCAGAACAGCCGGTGAGACTTCTGGAATCCGGGCCTGCGGGCGGCGCCATATTTGCCGCCGGCTTCGCCCGCGCGCATGGAATCTCGCAGGTTCTGAGCTTCGACATGGGGGGCACGACGGCCAAGATCTGCCTGATTGAGGAGGGCTCGCCCAAGACGGCGAGCACGTTCGAGGTGGCGCGCACCTACCGGTTCAAGAAAGGGAGCGGCATGACTGTCTCGACCCCTGTGGTCGAAATGGTGGAGATCGGCGCCGGCGGTGGGTCGATTGCGTCGATTGATCTGATGGGGCGCCTGCAGGTCGGCCCGCGTTCGGCCGGGTCTGAGCCCGGACCGGCATGCTACGGACAGGGCGGGAGCGATCCGACGGTGACGGATGCCAACCTCTTGCTGGGCCGCCTCGATCCCGCGTCCTTCGCGGGCGGCACGATCCGGCTGGTGCCGGAGGCGGCGAAGGAAGCCGCCGCCAATCTGGATCTTCCGGCCGAGGATGCCGCCTTCGGCATTACCGAACTTGTCGACGAGAACATGGCGAATGCGGCGCGTGTCCATGCCGTGGAAAACGGACGCGACATCGAGCATTTCACCATGATCGCCTTTGGCGGGGGCGCGCCGCTTCACGCGTGTCGGCTCTGCGAAAAGCTGGGCATCGATGAGCTGATCATTCCGCCCGGCGCCGGCGTTGGCTCGGCGATCGGCTTTCTGCAGGCTCCGTTCAGCTTCGAGGCGTCGCGCGGGCTCTTTCAGAGGCTCGACGCGTTTGACCCGGCCACGGTAAACGCGGCCCTGCGCGACATGGAGAAAGAGGCGCATGACTTTGTCGACGAAGGGGCCATGGGCAAATCGCGCACAACCCGTCTGACGGTGATGATGCGGTACGCGGGACAGGGATGGGAGATCCCGGTTGTCCTGCCCCATCGCCTCTACACCGCAGACGATGTGCCGATGATTGCCGCCGCCTTCGAAGATGCGTACCGCACCCTCTTTGGCCGGATCATCGAGGGCCTCGTCGCCGAAGTCACGAATTGGCTGCTCACCGTGTCGACGGAATTGCCCCCCGTCGAGCGGGCGGAGCGCCGCGAAGCTGGCGTGCCCGCGGCGCCCGTGCGGACCCGCACCTTCTATGATGCGGCTCTGCGCAGTGCGGTCGAGGCACCGGAAGTTGAACGGGCGGCGCTCGTCGCGGGTGCCATGGTGGAGGGGCCGGCGATCATCGTCGAGACGAATACCAGCACCATTGTCACGTCGGCCTTCTCTGCGATCGGGCAGGGGGATGGCAGCTTGCGGCTGACCCGCAAGGGGTCACGGCCATGAGCGCGTCATCCGCCATCGACTTCCAGATCATGTGGAACCGGCTGATCGCCGTCGTCGAAGAGCAGGCGACCACGCTGATCCGGACAGCCTTTTCCACGTCTGTCCGGGAGGCAGGGGATCTTTCGGCCGGGCTCTTTGACCGCGAGGGCCGGATGATGGCGCAGGCGGTGACGGGAACGCCCGGCCACGTGAATGCCATGGCCGAAAGTGTCACGCATTTCGCGGCGAGATTCGGGGCGCAGAACACCTTTGACGGCGATGTCTTTCTGACCAACGATCCGTGGCTCGGCACCGGGCACCTGCATGATATCACGGTCGTCACACCCGTGTTTCGGCATGGCGCCCACATAGGCTACTTTGCCTGCACCGCGCATGTCGTCGATATCGGCGGGCGTGGATTCGGGCCCGACGGTCAGGAGGTCTTCGAGGAAGGCTTGCTGATCCCGATCACGAAGTTCGCGGAGCGCGGGCAGGTCCAGCCCCTTTTGATCGAGATGGTTCGCGCCAATGTTCGCACGCCGGACCAGACCGTGGGCGACATCTACTCGCTGGCGGCGTGCAACGAGGCGGGTGAGCGCCGCCTGCGCGCCATGATGGACGAGTTCGGTATCGACGGTCTGCAGGGGCTCTCGGACTTCATTGTCGATACATCCCGAGCCGCAACCCGCACGGCAATCCTGGCGGTGCCGGACGGCGTCTATCACAACACGATGGCCGTTGATGGCTATGACGTGCCCGTCCACATGGCGGTGACGCTCTCGGTTGAAGGCGACCAGCTAACAGCGGATTTCGCGGGTACGTCCGGCCCGTCACGTTTCGGGGTCAACGTGCCGGAGGTCTACACCCGCGCCTATGCCTGTTATGGATTGAAATGCGCGATCGCTCCGCACGTGCCCAACAACACCGGTTCGCTCGACCCGTTCGCTATCTCGGCACCCGCGGGCTGCATTTTAGCCGCCAAACGACCGGCACCGGTGTCGACCCGCCATGTTCTGGGCCATCTTGTGCCCGATGTTGTTCTTGGGGCATTGCACCGGGCGTTGCCGGGTATCGTCCCGGCGGAGGGTGCCTCCTCGCTCTGGAATATCCAGATCTCGGCCCGCCCGTCAGATCCGGAAAGCGACCTGCCAAATCGCGAAATCCTGATGTTCAACTCCGGCGGGACGGGCGCACGGCCGACCGTCGACGGCCTCAGTGCCACCGCGTTTCCTTCGGGCGTTTCGACGATGAGTGTCGAGGCGACGGAGCATGTCGGCCCCGTCACGGTCTGGCGCAAGGATTTGCGCGAAGGCTCCGGAGGTGCAGGGCAGACGCGCGGAGGGCTGGGGCAGGTCATCGAGATCGAAGCCCGTGACGGGTATGACTTTTACTTCAACGCAATGTTCGACCGTGTGAAGAACCCAGCCCGGGGGCGCGAGGGAGGCGGGGCAGGCGCTCCGGGTGGCGTCGAGCTGACGGACGGGACCCAAATGAGCGCGAAAGGCCGGCAGTTTGTTGCAAATGGCCAGCGATTGCGTTTGAGCCTGCCCGGCGGCGGCGGGTATGGCGATCCAAAGGCCCGCGCACGCAAAGCGGTTGCCGAAGACCTTGCAGCCGGGTTCATCTCGGCAGAAGTCGCACGCGACAGCTATGGATATGACGAAGAGGAATAGAGTATGAGCAAGCCCCTGGCCCTGGTGACCGGCGGTGCGCAAGGCATCGGATATGCCTGCGGCGAAGCCCTGAAAGATGACGGCTACGACGTGATCCTGTCGGACGTGAACGCGGAGCTTCTTGCCGAAGCCGCGGCGAAGCTCGGCGCGGTGGCGCTGCCTTGCGACATGGGCGACGCTGCAGCGATCGGCGCCATGTTCGACCGTATCGAGGCAGACCACGGGCCCGTCGCAGCGTTGGTCAACAACGCTGGTATCGCCGCGCCGGGTGACTTTCTGACCTACGATCTGGAGACGTTCGACCGGGTGCTGGGGATCAACCTGCGCGGGGTCTTCGTGGCGACACAGCGCGCCGCGCGCAAGATGATCGACGCGGGCATCGAGGGCTCCATCGTCAACATGTCCTCAATCAACGCGCAGGTCGCCATTCCTGCGATCCCCGCCTATTGCGCGTCCAAGGGCGGGTTGATGCAGCTGACCAAGGTCGCGGCCCTCGCTCTTGCGCCCAAGAACATCCGGGTCAACGCGGTGGGGCCAGGCTCCATCGATACCGCGATGATGGCGGGCGTGAATTCCAATCCCGATGCGCTTGCGATGGCCATGTCGCGCACGCCCCTGGGCAGGCCGGGGACAGCGCGGGAGATCGGCGATGTCGTTGCGTTTCTGTGCTCGGAGAAGGCAAGCTACATCACCGGTGAGACGATTTACGCCGATGGAGGGCGCCTCGGGCTCAACTACGTCATGCCTTGATCGGCGCGAGGAGGCCCACACGACCGCGTTGGGGCGCGGCTTCGATCATTCGACGTGAAAAGGCACGACATTGCGTGCGTGGTGATTGACCTTGATGTCGCGCGCGAGGGGCGGAACGGACCGATGCGCACATTCGCTGCGCTCGCAGATCCGGCATCCGGTGCCAATCGGCTCGAACCGATCCACGTTGGCCACGTCGAGATCATCGGCGTAGACAAGCGCGCTCGCGAATTTCGCCTCGCACCCCAGACCAATGGCGTACTTTCGCGCGGCTTTGCGGAAATCGGTACTCTGGATCGTCTTGCTGAAGGCGAGGCACAGGTAGCGGAGCCCGTCTGGTGTGCTGGCGAGTTGCCGCTGGATCTCGCCGTGGCTTTCGAAGGCGCTGTGGATGTTCCAGAGCGGGCAGGAGCCGCCGAAGCGCGTGAATTGCAGGCTCGTTGCGCTGTGCCGCTTGGTGATGTTGCCCGCGCGGTCGATCCTGAGGAAGTAGAACGGCACCCCCTTGTTGCCGGGCCGTTGCAGCATGCTGAGCCTATGGCAGACCTGTTCGCGACTGGCGTCGAACCGGAAGGCAAGCTTGTCGAGATCATGGCGTGTCTGCGCCGCTGCTTCGAGAAACTCTCCGTATGGCAGCACGACAGCCCCGGCGAAGTAGTTGGCGAAGGTCATGCGGCAGACCTCGCGGGCGCTGTCGCTGTGAAACCCGGCTTCGTCGAGCAATCGCTCGATCAGGGCGCCCTGCTCGAGCAATCCGACCTGGTAGGCCATCTGGAAGAGGTTCGTGGCAGCAGTCGATTTGGCGCTCAGATGCAGGGTGTGCGTGACAGGGTCGTAGCGGCGGATCGCGCCCGCTTCGGCGGCGCCCTTCGTCTCGACCACACGGATGCCGTGCGCGTCGCTGAGGTAATCGGCGAGCAGCACATAGCGTTGCTTGTCACTCCGCGTGATCGTCCGGGCGAAGGCTTCCGCGGCCCGGTCCAGCTCGTCGATATAGTTGTCCTTGTAGTGAAAGTAGTCGCGCACCTCCTCATAGGGGACGGGGGCAACAGCGGCTTCCGTCTGCGACAGCGTGGAATCGATCTGGCCCAGCTGCTCGCGTGTTTTCTGGAACACCTGGTAGAGCCCGAGGAACGCGCGGACCATGTTGGGGGTGTTGGACGCTGCGATTTTCAGCTCCTGCGGCAGGATCTTGGTATCCGCAAAGACCGGATCGGCGAGGATCTCTCCAAGGTCGACTGCGATCTTCCCGGACTCGTCGAGCGCGAGTTCCGAGAGATCGAAGGCGAAGCTGTTGAACAGAGCCAGGATCACCGAGGCCGACAGCGAGCGGTGATTGTTCTCGATCTGGTTGAGGTAACTTGTTGAAATGCCGAGCTTTGCCGCAAACTCTGCCTGAGTCATCTTGTGGCTCTGCCGCAGATGACGAATGCGGGCGCCGGCAAAGACTTTTCGTAGATCGTCGCTCATTCACTTTTTCGCATATCGCACATCGCATATTGTAATATTTTACATGGTAACACGTTCAGTCCTCGACGCACAGCCTGCTGAACCTCTAGGCACATGTCCAACGCACGAAGCCGCAAAAAACGGCAGAGGGACAGGAGCGATTGAACATGGCGAAAGTTGCATTGGTCACCGGCGGCACACGCGGCATTGGCGCGGCAATCGGCAAGGCGTTGGCTGCGGCCGGATACTCCGTTGCCGCCAACTACGCGGGGAATGACGCGGCTGCCGCAGAGTTCACGCAATCCACGGGCATTCCGACCTACAAGTGGTCAGTCGGCGACTATGAGGCCTGCGTTGAAGGGATCTCGCAAGTCGAGGCGGATCTCGGCCCGATCGACGTGCTCGTGAACAACGCGGGCATCACCCGCGACGGCATGTTCCACAAGATGACCAAGGACAAGTGGGACGCTGTCATCAATACCAACCTGAATGGTCTCTTCCACATGACCCACCCCGTGTGGTCCGGCATGCGCGAGCGCAAGTTCGGCCGGGTGATCAACATCTCATCGGTCAACGGGCAAAAAGGGCAGGCCGGGCAATCGAACTATTCGTCGGCAAAGGCGGGGGATCTCGGCTTTACCCGCGCACTGGCGCAGGAAGGGGCCCGTGCGGGCATCACCGTCAATGCGGTCTGTCCGGGATACATCGGCACCGAGATGGTGCGCGCGATCGACGAGGACGTGCTGAACAAGCACATCCTGCCGCAGATCCCCGTTGGCCGCTTGGGCGAGCCTGACGAGATCGCGCGCTGCGTGGTGTTTCTCGCCTCCGACGACGCGGGCTTCATCAACGGCTCTACGATCTCCGCAAACGGCGGCCAATTCTTCAGCTGACGCACCTTGGCAGCGCACCATAGGGAGGACCAATCCATGGGACAGTATGCAGACGTTTATGCCGGTTGGCAGAACGACCCGGAGGGATTCTGGGCCGACGCGGCAAAACACGTGGATTGGACCACGCCGCCCACCAAGGTGCTCGACGACAGCGCAGCCCCGCTCTACCGCTGGTTTGCCGATGCCGAGGGCAACACGTGCTACAACGCGGTGGACCGGCACGTTGCGGCCGGCAGAGGCGACCAGCCCGCGATCATCCACGACAGCCCGGTGACCGACAGCAAGACGACCGTGACCTACGCTGAGCTGCTCGACCAGGTTGCGCGCCTTGCGGGCGTCCTGGCGGCACGCGGCGTGGAGAAAGGCGACCGCGTGGTGATCTACATGCCCATGGTGCCTGAAGCGCTGGTAGCGATGCTGGCCTGTGCGCGGATCGGGGCCGTGCATTCGGTCGTCTTCGGCGGCTTTGCGGCCCACGAACTCGCCGTTCGGATCAACGACGCGGCGCCCAAGGCGGTGCTCAGCGCGTCCTGCGGGATCGAGGGCAAGCGCGTGATCGCGTACAAGCCGCTCCTCGACGACGCCATCGCGCAATCCGAGCACAAGCCCGACTTCTGCGTGGTGCTCCAGCGGCCTCAGGCCGAGGCTGCCATGGTCGAGGGCTATGATCTGGACTGGTCGGACGCCACGGCCGCCGCCGAACCGGCAGATTGTGTGCCGGTCGGTGGGGCGGATCCGCTTTATATCCTTTATACTTCCGGTACGACCGGTCAGCCGAAGGGCGTTGTCCGCCATTCGGGCGGACACATGGTGGCGCTGCTCTGGACGATGCGGAACCTCTACAACGTCAAGGCGGGGGATGTGTTCTGGGCTGCGTCAGACGTCGGCTGGGTCGTGGGGCACAGCTACATCTGTTACGCGCCGCTCCTGGCGGGCTGCACGACCATGGTGTTCGAGGGCAAGCCCGTTGGTACCCCCGACCCGGGCACCTTCTGGCGGATCATCGAAGAGCACGACGTAAAGGTTCTCTTCACCGCCCCCACGGCCCTGCGCGCCATCAAGCGCGAGGATCCGGAGGCGACCTATGTCGGCCAGTACGACCTCAGTGGTTTGCAGGCCCTGTTTCTCGCGGGTGAGCGCGCCGATCCCGACACGATCAAGTGGGCGCAGACGCACCTTGGAAAGCCGGTGATCGATCATTGGTGGCAGACCGAAACCGGTTGGGCCATTGCAGCAAACCCACTTGGGATCGAGGAATTGCCGGTCAAGCCCGGCTCCCCCGCGATGCCGATGCCGGGCTACGAGATCGAGATCCTCGACGACGCGGGTCACCCCGTCGGGGCTGGCACGCTCGGCGCCATCGCGATCAAGTTGCCGCTGCCGCCGGGCACGCTGCCGACGCTCTGGAACGCCGAGGCGCGCTACCGAAAGAGCTATCTCGACACCTTCTCCGGCTACTACGAGACGGGCGATGCGGGCATGAAGGACGAAGATGGATACGTCTATATCATGGCCCGCACCGACGACGTCATCAACGTCGCCGGGCACCGGCTTTCCACCGGAGCGATGGAAGAGGTGCTCAGCGCCCATCCCGATGTCGCCGAATGCGCCGTGATCGGTATCGGCGACACGCTCAAGGGCCAGTCTCCGCTGGGGCTCGTATGCCTCAATGCGGGCGCTGCGCGGAGCGAGGAAGACATCCAGGCCGAATGCGTCAAGCTGGTCCGGCAAGAGATCGGGCCAGTTGCCGCCTTCAAGCAGTGCATCGTTATTGACGCATTGCCCAAGACGCGCTCCGGCAAGATCCTGAGAGGGACGATGGTCGCCATAGCCGACGGAACGCCCTGGAAGATGCCGGCAACGATCGACGACCCGACCGTACTCGACGCAATCGCCGACCGCATCAGCGGTCTGGGCCACCCCACATCCTGATCTTCACGAAAGGAAGAACCAATGAAAGACGTCGTCATCCTTGATGGAGCCCGCACCGCCATCGGAACCTTCGGGGGCTCGCTCGCGGGCACAGCGCCGACCGCTCTGGCCACTGCCGTGGCAAAGGAAGCAATGAGCCGCTCGGGCGTCGAGCCCGGTCAGATCGGCACCTCTGTCTTCGGCCACGTGATCAACACCGAGGCCAAGGACATGTATATGGGCCGTTTCGCGGCCGTCGAGGCAGGCGTGTCGGAAGACGCCCCGGGCCTCACGGTCAACCGGCTCTGCGGATCCGGCGCACAGGCCATCGTGTCGGCTGCCCAGAACATCATGCTGGGGGATGTGGATTATGCGCTGGCCGGTGGGGCCGAGAGCATGTCGCGCTCGCCGCATTCCACGCAATCCATCCGCACCGGCCAGAAGATGGGAGATGTCTCGTTCTCCGACATGATGATCGGCGCGCTGAACGACCCCTTCGGTGTGGGCCACATGGGCGTGACGGCAGAGAATGTTGCCGCTGAAAACCAGATTACTCGCGAGCAGCAGGACGCCTTCGCTGTCGAGAGCCAGAAACGTGCCGCCGCAGCCGTCGAGGCCGGACACTTCGAGAGCCAGATCCTGCCGATCGAGGTCAAGGTGAAGCGCGAGATGGTCCCCTTCGCGACGGACGAGCACATCAAGTCCGCCACGACGATGGAGAGCCTCGGCAAGCTGCGCCCCGCCTTCAAGAAGGATGGGACAGTCACCGCAGGCAACGCCTCCGGCCTCAACGACGGTGCCGCAGCGCTTGTGCTCGCGTCTGCCGATGCCGCCGAGGCCGCTGGCCTGAAGCCGCGCGCCCGTCTTCTGGGTTATGCCGTTGCCGGCGTCCGCCACGAAGTGATGGGGATCGGCCCGATCCCCGCCGTCGGCACCCTCTTGAAAAAGCTCGACATGACGGCGGACCAATTCGATGTGATCGAGTCCAACGAGGCTTTCGCCGCACAGGCCTGCGCCGTCAATGCCGGGCTCGGGCTGAACACCGACAAGGTGAACCCCAACGGCGGCGCCATCGCGCTGGGCCACCCGATTGGCGCAACCGGCGCTATCATCTCGATCAAGGCGCTCTATGAGTTGGAGCGGATCGGCGGTACCTACGGCCTCGTCACGATGTGCATCGGCGGTGGCCAGGGCATCGCGCTGGCGTTCGAGCGCTTGAACTGACGCAGGGCAGGGCGCCCCATCCGGGCGCCCTCGCCACCAAAGGAGGAGATTGCCATGACAGACCCGAAAGCCGACATTCAGCTGCCGGATATCGCTGAGACGACGCAGCGCATGATGACCCTGGCCCAAAGGTCTGTTGCCGCGGTCTCCAAGATCCAGGCGCGATCCGTCGCCCAGGCCAGCGGGTCCGAGTATTCGCTGATGGATGCCACCACCTTGGCGCGGGCGTACGGCAATGTCTGGGCCCGAATGATGACAAATCCGCAGGCGTTCTGGGCCGCCCAGCTTCAGATCGGGGCAAGTGCGGCGCGCGTCTGGAATGCGATGCTGATGCCACAGGACAGCGAGGTCCGGGACCGCCGCTTCAAGGATGCGAACTGGTCCGAAGATCCCGTGTCGCGCAGCTATCGTGACGCCTTTCTGGCGTTCGAGGGCGCCATGGAAGAGCTGCTGGAAACCTTCACCGAAGAGGGGCGCGACGATCTGAGGGTGAAGTTCTACACGCGGCAGGCCGTCAGTGCGCTCTCTCCGGCGAACTACTTGGCCTCCAACGCTGCCGCGCGCTCGAAGTTGATCGAAACGGGGGGGCAGAGCGTCCTCGACGGCATCGAGAATCTTCTGACCGATCTGGAACGCGGCGACGGGCGGCTCGACATCGCCACGAATGATTCCGAGGCTTTCAAGGTGGGCGTCGACCTTGCCACGACGGAAGGGGAGGTGATCTTCCAGAACGAATTGATGCAGCTGATCCAGTATCATCCCCGCACGGAGACCCAGCACAAGGTTCCGATGCTCTTTGTTCCGGCGTGGATCAACAAATTCTACATCATGGATATGCGGGCCCAGAACAGCCTGATCCGCTACACGCTGGAGCAGGGGCATTCGGTGTTCGTCATCTCTTGGGCGAACCCGACCAAGGCCCACGCCGATCTCGATTTCACCGACTACATGAAGCTCGGCCCGTTGACCGCGCTCGACGTGATGCGCGACATCACCGGCGAAGAGCAGGCCAACGTGCTCGGTTTCTGCATCGGTGGCATCCTCGTGACGGCCATGCTCGGCTACCTCGCCGCCAAGGGCGAGGACCGGATCAGTAGCGCCACGACACTGGCGACGATGGTCGACTTCAAGGACGTGGGAGAGATCGGTGTCTTCATCGACGACGACCGCCTGGAAGTGCTGCGCGCGCATATGGAAGAGAAGGGCTACCTGGAGGCGCATCACCTCCAGGATATGTTCTCGATGCTCCGCGAGAATGACCTCATCTGGTCGTTCTACGAGGCCAACTACCTGCGGGGCGACAAGCCACGCCCGTTCGATCTGCTCTACTGGAACGCGGATTCGACCCGTCTGCCCAAGGCAATGCTGCTCTGGTATCTTGAAGAGGTCTACCTTCGCAACAAGCTCCGGGAGCCCGGTGGGCTGGAGATGGACGGGATGAAGATCGACATCTCGGGGATCAAGGCGCCGATGTTCGTCTTGGCCACGCAGGACGACCACATCGCCCCCTGGACGTCGATCTACCCCGCAACCCAGATCATGGACGATGTGGAGTTTGTTCTGGGGGGGTCAGGCCACATCGCTGGAGTGATCAATCCCCCTAGCAAGCGCAACAAGTACGGCTATCGGACATCGTCTGACTATCCCGAAACTTCAGAGGCGTTCTTGAACGGCGCAGCGTCCCATGAGGGCTCGTGGTGGCCGTACTGGAGCGAATGGCTCGCTGGAAAGAGTGGTGAGAGAGGCGCGCCCCGCAAGGTGGCGCGACGCGGCAAGTACAAATCTCTTGAGCCGGCGCCGGGCAGCTTTGTGATCGCCCCGGCAGAGTAGTGCCGGCACGGCGTTGCGCGCCGCAAAAAGGATCTTGGCGCAGCGAGCAAGTAGCGAAGTGCCGAAGACCCGCCTTCTCCATGCGTTTGACGCCGATCGCTGAGTTCCGATGCCGGCGGCCAGTCAGCCGTTGGCAATCGCCGTGCGAGGAAGCCCCGCTGCTGCTCAAAGAGACCGCCTGTCACCATGTCGTATCCGTTCTACGGTGCGACGTGGCAACCCCGACAAGTGAGCACGGATTCAACGCCTCTCGCAGCGATGCTCTCTCGCCCGAGAGCGTTGAGCTTTGGGGCAAGCACTTGCTATCGCGTGCAATGTCTCGAGGTGCCTGCCCTGCGTCTTCAAGTGGTTACTGGCCGGGCGCAGTGCCTGCCGGTTGGATTGAAGGATCTCTCAATCACTGATCGGTCGCCTGTCTTGTCCGGGCTCCGTCCCAACCCTGTCGCGTTTGCCGCGAGACAAAGCGAGGCATCCGAACGTACTGGCGTCAACCTCCCGCATCCGTTTGATCCCGTCATGGAGCGACCTGCCTGACCATATTCGCGCGCTCCATTCAGAGCTAAAGCTGATCGCACCGCGCCAGAACCGATTGAGGCTCCAACTCTTGAGAAAGAAGGAGCGCCCGACTTGGCGTTGCTCGATGGATGAAGGGCCTGGCCCCTGAAGGCGCTATGCGCAGCAAGAAGCCGAAGGGAACTATCACAGACAAGGCGTAACCATGCCCTCTGAACAAGTGGTGCCGCCAGTCCATTGCACCGGTACCGCCCCCTGTGGGCAAGCAGCTTTCCCCGCGTGGCAGCAAGGCAGGGACTTGCGTACGTCGCATTTGTCGTCGACCCAGTCGTACGACGTATCGTTGGTTGGCGCGTCATATAAACGGCCCATTCAGCGTTCGTTCTGTATGCTCTGGGGCAATCCAAAACGCCAACCGGGTTCTTGTGTGTTGCAGCGCTCGGATCGCGGTTCGCATTACCGGTCTATTCGGCAAAACGAGCACTGGGCCGAGGCCCGGATCGTGTTGGTCGTTGGCAGCGCAAGCGCCTCGATTGGCAATGCCCTGCTCTGGGCCGAAATCATCCGTCGGCGCGGGCCATGGAGCAGTCTCGAGGCCAGAAAACGCCACCCTCGAATACGTTGACAGGCTCGACAACTGCCGCATCCTCGAACACTTTGTAGACACGGCGCCAGCAGAAGCCAGCTTCCACTCCGCCTTGAAGATATCAGAGATGGCGCCGTTCCTAGGCTCAGAACCCATTGATTTCAATCGTTCAGCATGGTTCACGGCTCGAAAAGCGAGCTGTAACATGAGTGATCTCTTCTGGCTGACCGAGGCGCAGATGGTACGCCCGGAGCCCTGTTTCCCGAAGTCCCACGGCAAGCCACGCGTCGATGATCGGCGTGTCCTGAGCGGGATTGTCTTGATCAACCGCAATGGCTTGCGTTGGCGGGATGCCCCCAGAGAGTACGGCCCACACAAGACGCTATACAACCGCTGGAAGCGATGGAGCGAGAAGGGCATCTTCGCATAGATGATGGCCGGTTTAGCTACCGAACACAGCGAAGAGCATACCGTCATGATTGACGCGACCTACCTCAAAGCCCACCGAACAGCGTCCGGTCTGGGTGTGAAAAAAGGGGGGGCGTGGACGCCTGATTGGCCGGACGAAGGGCGGCATGAACACCAAGTTGCATGCCATCTATGACAGCCCGGGACGCCCGCTCAACCTGTTCGTGACCGCCGGGCCCCTTCTCGGCGATGCACGCATCGCCTGCCAGGCAACAGGTCAGCGACTACATCGGCGCACGGGCTCTGCTGGGCAGCCTGCCGAATGTGGAATGGCTCCTCGGGAATCGCGGCTATGATGCCGACTGGTTCCGGGACGCGTTGAAAGACAGAGGGATGCGTGCGTGCATCCCCGGTCGCAAGCAACGCAAGGCCGCCGTGCGCTACGACAAGCGTCGATACAAGCGACGAACCCCCCCCTCTCGTGAAATTGCTGCGCAACGCACTGCCGGGCAGTGATCGAGATCATGTTCGGCAGGCTCAAGGACTGGCGGCGTGTCGCGACGCGATATAACCGCTGCCAAAAGGTCTTCCTCTGAGCCATCGCACTGGCCGCAACCGTCATGTTCTGGCTTTGAAGCGAGAACGAGTCCTGACGCTAGGGCTCCATCAGCCTCAGGCGCATCCGGCTCAGTTGAAGGCCGGAGATGGGCCAACCCTATCAATTTGCGACGACGCAAGAGCTCCTTGCCCATAGCACGACAGCGTCGCAGGCTCGCGAGCCCTCCTGCAATCCTGTGGCTTTGATCGGCCAAGTTGGCTACTCTTCGCAGGCTGCTTCCTGTGGGATTCCGTAGGCCCCAGCACACCCGCACCTTGAAGCGCCTTTGCGGCAAACAAGGTTTGCAAGTCGTACCATGCAAGGCCGGTGAATGCCACGAACGGCACAGATCCCCGGTGCGGGCGGCCGGCGCGCTCCTCGATCCTGTGCGCCCCTCGGAGACAAGTTTCAAATTCTCGCTCCGGACTTGCAGGCGACGGAAGAGACGGGTAAAGCGCTCCGAGCTTTGGGGTGTAGCCAAGTGGTAAGGCAGCGGTTTTTGGTACCGTGTATCGTAGGTTCGAATCCTACCACCCCAGCCAGCCTCACTCCGACCATCGTCTGAAGGGCTCCCTTGGCCCGAGAGGGGCATAAATGCCCCAAAGTGCCCCCGTTAGTGCCCCCGTTCAGGTGCCCCCACGAGGCGTGTCCCGTAAGGGTCCACGCCGTGGCTGTGGTCGGGGCGGGGACAGTCGGGTAGTCCAGCCATTGGTGGTCTACCGTCATCTGAGCTCGTCCGGCCAACGGGTGTAACGGGTGCAACGGGTGTCACGGGTGCGGACCCTTCGCTGTTCACCTCGCCCATCACCACCACCTCCGTCCTTCGCCTGTCCCCGTCTCCATCCCTGTCCACTTCCCCGGACAACACACTCGTCGTCAGGACGGGGGTGCTTCCCACGGACTTGGCCCCAGCTGAGGATCTTGTTCTGTGTCCGGGTAAGGCCCAAGTCTAAGGAGGTCATCTGCTAGGCTAAGAGCCCCTGATTGGGCAGCAAGTCGGGCCTTCGGATGGGGTCCCCCATCGGGAAGGCAGCTAGGGCCTCTTTCGTGGGGCTTTCGCAAGGGTTGCTCGCGTCGAGGAACGGCATACAGGGGGGTGAGCAAGGGGTCGGAAAGGGTTCCCAATTGGGGCTAGATCACTGATTATCCGATATAAACCATGGGAAAAAATAGGGGCCGATAAAGAGGGAGGAGAGCGATTGTGGGGGGGGGCAGATTGAGGAGGGAATGGGTGCTACGGGTCCAAAGTGTGTGGGGAGAACTGGTTTGGGAGAGCTGCGAGGCTTTCGGCCCATTGCCGACCCTCGCGGCGCTCAGCGATGTTGCAATGCGGCTCCCCGAACCTGCCGTTCGTGCACCGCGCAGCAATCTGATCCTCGGAAGGTCGGCTCAGCGGACTTTGCTGCCGTTTGAAATTGGATCATCAGGGCTTCGATACAGAGAAACTAAATCTTCCAGTTGAAAAGAAATGTTCGCCACGCACGTCAAGTTCACTCTGTTCGTCGGCCCACTGGTTCAATACTTCTTCTGGCACCGAATTTTGGGAACTGACGTAAGCCGTGATGAAGGGTACAACCATCGCCCCATAGCAACCTTCATATCGGTCAACGTTCACGATAGAGAAATAGGCTACTTCATCGACGACCAAACCAGTTTTCCTAACTCTTGCGGCGAGAGTTCTGGGTAGGCGGCTGTTCGCGCAATGTGGGGCAAAGGCTTTCAGGACGCGCTCCATACGCTCAGGATTCTCGCTATGCCAACAGACCGCATCCCAGTCTGTCGCAAGTATCAAACCGCGCCCACTTGGTTTCAAAACGCGGAAGACTTCCGAACAAAAAGCATCAATATCAGGCACGTATTCCGCGACTTGGGTACTCACGACGACATCAAAGCTCTCATCTTTGAATGGCAGCGCAGTTGCGTCAGCAACCTCGTAGGACAACCACGGCTGAGTTGATTTTGATGCTGCGCGGTCAACCATCTGCTTTGAAATGTCTACACCAACAACTTTGCCGGATGGACCCGTCGCTTCTGCCAAGGCAGTGGTTAAGAAACCCGGGCCACTCCCAATGTCCAGTACGCTTTCGCCCTCGCACACCGCTAGTCGACTAAGGCTATCTTGCCGTTGAGCAACGACATCTGGCCCAAGGTAGACTGCTTCTAAGCGCTCGGCGGCTGCCTCATCGTACTCCATTCCTGACATAGCGCCCCCCCCAAATGTTGCCCTCAAAGTGCCTTCACCATAACTTCGTTCCCACTTCTTGCATACGCGCCGATTATGCAGGCTATTCAAGTAGGTTTGGGCTCTGAGCGGATTGACGCATCGCAGCACGGACGGCCAGTGGAGCCGCCCGCCAAAAGTCCGCAATCGAAGCAACGGCAATCAGGTTCGCGTTTGCGACGGAGGTCGGCTCCCCGCCCAATCTACTATGCGATTGTCAAACATACCGTGGCAACACACTTCACACCCGCTGCACTCTTACAGGAGGAGGTCTTGCAATGCCCCCGGCCAGCCAACCCAAGAGAGCCAGCCGGGAGCCTTGTTGTAGGAGGGACCTCAGTTGGGCACCTTTCTGTGGATCAGGTAGTCTGTGAGCCACTTCCAGTAGGCGTGGGCGTCCTCGAAGCCCTGAGCCCTCGCAGCGAGGTCCTCTGCGCTGCAACGAGAAAGGCCGCCATCGTACTCAGCGATCGCGGCCCTCTCCTCGAACTCCTCTATGTCGGGGATCCTACTCATGAGCCCGGTCCCGAGTGGGGTGAGGGCGTGGAAGCCGGATCTGGTCCACGATGTCCCTGCGCTGCTCGTCGGAGATCCCCGCCGAGTAGATGCTGTAGGTGATCCCATTTCCTGACCGAGCCGAGGCATGGCCCACGAGGGACGCCGTGAAGTGCTCGGGGACGCCGGTCCGCTCGCACTGCGTGATGAACCATTTTCTCGTGCTGTGGAACACCAGCCCCTTCCGCTCGTGATCGAGGCCGAGCCCCAATTGGCCCCTGATCCGGGTGAACCGCTTGGTGATGTCGTTCACCGACAGGCCCGGGAAGAGGGGTCCCGACTGAGGAAGCCGGGAGAGGACGGGGTCGAGGTCAGCATGGACAGGAACCAGCCTCACCGCCGCCTCTGTCTTCAGCAGTCGCAGTGAGTTGGGCCTGACGTGGAAGAACTGCCCGAGGTTACCCTTGGCGACCAGATCTTCCCGCAGGAGCCCCGCTGCCTCCCCGGCCCGCATCCCCGAGAGGAGACACACCAACAGGATGTCCCCTATGAGGGGATCCCCGAGGTCGAGCAGAGCCCTGACCTCCTCGTCTGTGGGCACAGCATAGGAAGCCTGACGGACCTTGGCTTCGAACCGGACCGAGGCAAAGGGGTTGCCCCCCGTGGGGAGAAGGTCCTCGTAGACGCACCAGTCGAGCCAGTGGTTCACCTGAGACCAGATCCGCCGCTGGGTCCGCCCTGTGATCGTCCCCTTCTTGGTGTTGGCCTTGGCGTTGTCGCGAGACCACTCCACCGAGGCATCGAGGGAGAGGCCCTGTGTCCGGTGGGACCGCCCGAGGAGGGGGCTCAGCTGGGCGATCAGGGTCAGGAACTCCCGCCCCTCATCCCGCGAGAGCTCCTTCAGGGGGAGATCCGCGTACTTCGACTGGAAGAGCTCCACCGAGTAACGCACGGACTTGAACCCAGAGGGTCGAAGCTCCCGCTGACGAAGCATGAGGTACCGCCGGGAAGCCTCCCCCACCGTGACCTGTGCCTCTCGCTGCCGAGCCTTCCGGTCGTAACGGATGGTGGGGGAGCAAGAGGTAGCGGAGTGCTCCAGAGTGGCACGGAGACGGGCAAGAGCCACCTCCGATGGGGAGACCCATCCAGCCTCCGGGTGGTCCACCAGCGTGGCACTCGCGGCCACTCCGGAAGAGCATGCTGCCGTGGGAACAGGTGAGGGTGAGGGCAGCGATTGGGCACCCGAGAGGACCTGCTCCACGGTCTCCTCGTAACGGACGTTCACTTCGGCGGCCCGCTGATGGGCAACCTTGGCATCGCTGGTCTTCAGGGATTGTTTCAGGGCTTGCTGACCGAGAAGGGCAGCGACTTCCTTGGGGTAGTTGCGTCGATAGAGCCACGTCTGGCCCTTGAGATAGGCATACAGGATTCGAGCAGACATGCGTCTGTTCCTTTCGTCTTAGACTGTGATTGTCGTGGGTGGGGGGATTGGCTGGCTGAGACCGCTTGGGGCTCAGTCCGAGGGGCCAAGAACCCGGAGGATCATCTCCAACGGGGGCTCGCCGTACTCCCCCGCGAGGGGCCCCGTGAGGGCAATGCCGGTGACGAAGTCCTCATGGATCTCATCCACAAGGAACTCATGCTCCGGGATCTCGTCGAAGGCCCCGACGAGGACCCTCGTGCCGGGGACCAGCCTGCTGAGGTCGCGGTCGTGGTCGTGGTCGGTCTGGTTGGGGGGGGGATCTATGCTCAGGCCCTCCGCGTCAGGAGGTCAGGCAGCACCAGCCCGAGCGTGAGGCTGAGGGGCAGAGGGTAACAGACCGGGCTCAGCCAGCCGGGGAGACCCGACAGCACCACGAGCAAGGCAGCCAGGGCCGGGGGCACCACGAGACGAACGTCATAGCGGTGGTTCAGAAGGTGGGAGAGGGCCAGCCGGAGGCCGACCCCCGCCGCCATTAGCAGTGGGAAGGTGGAAAGCATCTATGAAGCTCCTTGTGAGGGTTTCTTTGTATAGATGCCTGGAAGAAGGCAGTTTCTCAGGTTGCCGAGGGGCCGGCCGGAAGTGGCCCACCGACTACTTGATCCACAGAATGGTGCCGGGCTGAGGTTCCTCCCTCGCCATAGCAAGGCCCCCGGCTGGCTCCTCATGGCTGGCCGGGGGAAATGCGAAACCTCCTCCTGTACAGGTGCAACGGGTGTGACGGGAGTTGCCACAGTGTACTTGACACTCGTCTTAGCAGATAAGGGCGGGGAGCGGACCTCCGTCGCAAACGCGAACCTGATTGCCGTTGCTTCGATTGCGGACTTTTGGCGGGCGGCTCCACTGGCCGTCAGTGCTGCGATGCGTCAATCCGCTCAGAGCCCTCTTTACTCGATGCTGCGCTTCGAACCAATGACGGCTTTCGGTGATGGCTCGCTCGCGCCGAGGGATCAAACATTTAGTTGACCCAATTAAAGCTGCCCCGACATTTGATCGGAGCAGCAACAGAATTACAGTGCCATAGTGGGTCAGTTAGTTGGCCTTTTGGCTCACAGGCGTGATTTTTCCGATTGGCGCTCCGGCCAATGCGCCATGCTCGCGCAGGGTATCGGGATTGTCGGCCCGGTAGATGCAATACGTCCCATCACCGGTCAGATAGGAATGGTCCCACTCGATCACATCGCCAAGCTTGGCTACTGCCGCATTCGAGCCTTTCGAAATCTTCTCCTTCTTGTCCAGGCCGAAGAACCCGACGCCGGGAATTGGACGCTCAATGACAAAAACCTGGTGCCCGTCGCGCGGCTCTGCACCGGCGGCTTGACCACCGCCAACGGTGGGCGAGTTGATGAAGAGCACTTCTGAGATTTTCTCTGGTGTGATGGCGGCGGCTTGAAACAGGTCGCGCACCGCGTCCTCGCTATTGGCCGTCAATACGACATAGCTGTCAGAGCCAGCGGACAGCGTTTCGTCGACACTCACACCTGCCTGTTGCAACAGCGCCTCAGAGGGTGTCCCGAAGGGGGCTTCCAGTTCGACAACAAACTGGCCGGCAAATCCGGCAGCGGGAGTGAAGAGAGCCGCAACCAGTACGGCACGGAAAGAGGGGAAGTTGAACATATGGTCCTCCATAGTTGAAATCTGGCGCTTTGTGGCTTCCGTGGCTATGCCGCCCGAAACCGACTACATTGGTGGCGAAATCTGAGCTGAAATGTCCTGAATGGCTTCCGAAATCGCTCCGAAATCACACGTTTTGCTCATTGGTCAGGGTCGTTACGACCTTGAAACTGGTGCACTTATCGCAGCAGACGGCGCGCCGATCCACTTGCGGAAACAATCTGCCGACGTTCTTGCGGCGCTCTCCTCTCGGGCAGGAGAGGTGGTTGATCGCGAAGCGCTGGTCCAAGCGGTCTGGAAGGACATCGCAACGACCGACGACTCATTGATCCAGTGTATCGGTGATATTCGCCGTGCGCTTGGAAAAGACGTGATCGAAACCTATCCAAAGATTGGCTATCGGCTGGTAGCTGCTGCAGAAACTCCGGATCCCCCGACAAGACGGCCTCACATCCGCTCTCGCCTGTTCGCAGCGGTCGGGGCTTTGGTGCTCCTTGCCGCGGGTCTGGGTCTTTGGCTCAACTCTGGTTCCGGCGGATTTGATGCAGGTCGTACCGCCATTGTTCCGCCTCGCATCGTGCCGGACAAGACGCTCGCGGTTCTGCCCTTTGTCAACCTCGGCGGTGGCGTCGAGTTGCAGTTTTTTGGAGACGGCCTCAGCGAGGATTTGACCACGGACCTCTCCAAGATACCGGATCTGACAGTGATCGCCTTCGCTTCCAGCGGCGACTTTCCGCAAGCCGAGGCAGGCTTCAAGGAGATCGCCGATAATCTTGGTGTGCGTTATCTTGTGCGCGGAACCGTGCGCCACTCCAACGACCGGGTGCGCATCAATGTTTCCCTCATCGACCCGTTCGAGGGCGTGAATGTCTGGGCAGAACGATTTGATCGGGTCCGGCAGGACCCCTTCGATGTCCAGGAGGATGTGACGCGCGCAATCGTCGACGCTCTGTCACTTTCGCTCAATGCCAACGCGGTCCCATCGCGCGTGGCGACAGATGCCTATTTCATGTTGTTACGCGGTTTGGAGCCATTGCGGGATGGTACAATCGAAGGCAATCACCGGGCACGGAAATACTTCGAGAAAGCGCTCGAGCTTGAACCGAACTATGCCCGCGCACATGCCTACATTGCTGTCGCGCACGGGCGTGACATGATGTTCGACTATACCGCGCCGTCCCAACGGCAGTCTGTCCAACCGGGGCTTCAGGCTGCCATCGCAGCGATACAACTCGATCCCGACATCCCGAATGCCTATTTCGCGCTCGCGATCCTTAACCTAGCCATCGGGGAGAATGACAAGGCACTGGCGGCAGCGCGGCATTCGATTCAACTCAACCGGAATTTCGCGGAAGGCTACGCCATTTTGGCTGAGGCGGCTGTTTACGGCGGTGATCTTGAAGAGGCACGCGAAGCGATCCAGCACGCCAAACGATTGCACCCACATCATCCGGCGCGCCTTGACTGGATTGAGGCTCATGTCCATCTTCAACTCGGTGATGCGGAAGCCGCGCGCGGGTTGCTGGAAACGACAGTCGAGGAAGCTTCTGGTTTTGCCGCGGCTTTCGTCTTGCTCGCAGCCACCTATGCCGAACTGGGAGAGCATGAACGAGCGAAATCAGTGCTGGCAGCTTTGCGCGCTCAACAGCCCGGTTTTCAGGTTGACCAGTTCGTAGCCTCGGCACCTTTCGCATCCGAAGATCGTCGTCAACGGCTCGATGATGCTCTCCAACGGGTAAACAGAGATTGATCGCCACCCTAGATCATGTTGACAAATGGCGCAGCCGGAGTCGGATGGAAGCGATGTCGATGAAGCCCAGGAAGCTTTCGGCGGTTTTGTCGTAGCGGGTTGCAACTCGGCGTGCATTCTTCAGCTTGTTGGAGCATCTCTTGACCAGGTTCCGCAGGCGATACAGTGGGCGATCCACGCCAACGCGCTTTTTCCGCGACTTCCGTATTGGGATCACGGGTTGGATGTATCGGCTGCGCATGTCGTCACAAATGCTGTCAGCATCGTAGCCCTTGTCAGCGAGTAATACGAAAGGTTCGGGGAGGTTGTCGTCCATGACGAGGACGAAGCCGAGATAATCCGATGTCTGGCCAGACGTGATGTCCGTTCGCATCGGCAGCCCGGCGGCATTCACCCTGAGGTGGATCTTGGTCGTGAAGCCGCCTTTCGAACGGCCAGAACCCTGTCGCGGAGTCCTTCGGACGTTCGGGACTGAAAATGATCCCCCGGATCATTTCCGGGCGCCCCTCATCCCTTTAGCGCCCGCTGCCTGATGATGGGCACGGACAACAGTGCTGTCGACCATTTGAAGGGCGTCAGGGACGATCCGGCTCTCGGACAGCGCCTCCAAAATCAACTCCCAGAGACCAACGAGTGTCCAGCGCCGAAACTGTCGATAGACACTTGACCATTTCCCAAATCTCTGAGGCAAGTCTCGCCAAGGTGCCCCAGTGCGGGAAATCCAGAAAATGCCATCAAGAACAAGGCGGTGGTTGGTGGGTTTGCGCCCATTCGGGGCGCGGACAGACAAGATGAACGGTTCAAAGAACGCCCACTCCTCGTCCGACATCAGGTCTCGTGCCAAGCTGGTCTCCATCGCAGATACCAGCTTGAATCATGCCTATCAGCGGGTGTGAATCCCTTTTGTCAACACGACCTAACCAGCTTTCTAGTCGCTTTGGCCTCCTGTGGCGAGTAGCGGTCGCATACTTGTCAGGCTAAGAGCGGGCTTTGACGCATTTGCCGCGAAAGACAGGAAAGTCCGCTGAGCCGACCTTCCGAGGATCAGATTGCTGCGCGGTGCACGAACGGCAGGTTCGGGGAGCCGCATTGCAACATCGCTGAGCGCCGCGAGGGTCGGCAATGGGCCGAAAGCCTCGCAGTTCTACCAAACAAGTTCCCCCCACACCCTTTGCAGCCGTAGCACCCTTTCCGTCCTCCGGCCACCTGCAGCTCGCGCTCCGGGATCCCCCACACACCCGAGGCCCCCGATGGTTCGCCACAGCCCCCAAGGTCCACCTCCGGCCACCCCCACAAAGATCCTCGCACCTCCTCTTTAACGGCCCCTATTTATCGCACTGATCCCAATCAGGAAATCTGGCCCGAGGTCCTCCCTTCCCAGCCCTTTTCGGTAGCGTGTCCTAGGCTCTCTCCCCCCTTGCCGTTCCCTCCGGACGGGAGCCCTTGCCCAGAGCCCTAGAAAGAGGCCCCATCTCCGCTCCTGATGGGGGGTCCCATCTAGCGTCTCGACGTGATGCCTAATCCTTGGCCTTTTGCCTAGCAGATGGGCCACTCAGCCTCCGCTCGACCCTGATACTGGGCCTCGGTCGGAGCGACCTCCGTGGGGCGCATTTCCGCGCCGAGTGCAGAGTATGTTGTCAGTTGGCGGGGGCGGGGACAGGTGGCGAGACCGGCACAGGCGAAGGAGAGGGATAAGCCGCAGTGTACCCGGCACCCGTGACACCCGTTGAACCCGTTGCGGTTTGCCCTGCTTAACGCCGGCCTCGCCTCGGTCGCCTTGCGAAGGCGCTTCCCCGCCAAGGACAATCGCGAAGGGCATATGAAGGGCGCGTTACGTCTCGGAGCGGGGGGAACGTCTCGACCGACCCAGTCCTGATACCAGACCTTTATGCTGAATGCCGTGAATGACTGGGAAGAGTCCACCTGTGAGTTTGATTTTCTTGCTGCGCGCGCTCGCAGCACAAATCATTCTGCATCTACTCGGGGTATAGTGTCGCAGTACGGCGTGAAAAACCCGCCACTTTTACGTCTCGCAGCGGGAAAACGTAGGCCAAGCATCAATCCACAGAACAATGCAGTCCCCTATATAGGATCGTAACGGGACAGATCCTAACGAAGGTCAGACATCAAAGAGTTAAGAGATCAATCCATTGGTCTAATGCGATGTTGCACGATTGCTTTAGTGCGAAATTAGAGTAGTGTTTGGGCTGTTACTACTGTTGCCAACCTGCGTCGGTCAGTTGTGATATCAGCTTTCTGGCATTTTCTGGATCATCAAACAAACGGAACATGAACTCTTCGATCCTGCTTTCCGGCCACGCGGTTTCGTATTCATTCAAATACCGCTTCGCTTCTTTCTTCCGGCCTGAAGCCTGTAACGATGCGATTAAATGAGCACTATTTATTTCGCTGACCGGTTCGCCGTTTTCCACTGCTGCCAGGAGGACTGAGACCGCAGTATCGTACTCATCAAGATAAAATGACGCATTTCCATAGACATTACGCCAGGGAAAACGTGTTCCAGCTCTGCCTTCGTGACGCTCTGGCGCTGTGCTTGTACGCGCTCTGTCAAAGTCGCCTGAGAAGAATGCAATGATCGCGTCAATTTCAACCGTGATCAGGTCCTCTGGATCAAGGGAAACAGCGCGCTGTGACAGACGGTTTGCCTCTTCAAAGTTGCGCTCGAACATATTGACAAGCGCTAAAGCGGATTGGCACCAAGCTGAGGCAGGATCAAGGTCGACGGCGGTTTCCGCATATGTTCGGGCTTTCACCATCATTTGATCGCGTTTATCGCCCAAGGGTGCAAGGCCGGCGAACATTGCAGAAGCTTGAGCCGCACCGGCGTGTCCGCCAAAGTAAGTCGGGTCGAGTTCAATTGCTTCTTCAAAGAGGATTAAAGCAGCAAGCAATCTTGTCGGCTGTGTTGCTGGGAACATCATGGTGCGCGCTTCTTCGGCTAAATTGAGCGCCTGGAGCGATGCTGGAGAAGCCTCAAAGAGTACACCACGTTGCACGCGCCGCTCCTCTGCATTGGGTGCAGCACTTTCGGCGACGAGTATGTCTCGCTTGGAAAACTGAAAGGCAGCAAAAAATGCTATTGCAACACATGCAGTGATTGATCCTACCAAAAAGGCAGTTTTTGGGACCTCCTTTTTTGGCCCTTCTTCGCTCAGACGTGTTGAATTGCTGTCTTGTTCTCTTTGGCTTGCGTACGAAAAACTTGGAGCGTAGCCACCTTTATCAACGTGTATCCGAACATTATCCTTGGCACCTTCTGTTCGATAATAAGCGTCAAGGCGTCTTCTTAATCGGCCGGCATCAACCCTGACGACGTTTGCAGTTTCGCTTTCGCGACTGGTATCTCGGCCATAAACATCCTGTGCAATCCTCTTGCCCAAGATCTTGTCACCTCGTCCCGAAATACTCTCCTGAACCACGTATGTCAGGAATTCCTTTAGGCGATCTGCACCATTAAACTCTTCGCTGGCGAGCACCCTTTCCAACGCGATGAGCGAGTCTTGCGATGTCACGCCAAAACCTGAAGTCATTCAGTCCTGCCCCCATAAGTCATTGGTAAAAGTCGAAGATTCATCACGGCAGCCGCCACATGTCACCATATCATGCCGTGTGTCGCGTCTACAATCTGTTTGTCACCTCATATCAGCGCTGCACAGAAACGCGGTGGGAACGTAAGGTGGAAGCGTCGACTTCAAAGCTAGCTCTAGTCTTCGGTGTAGAAGCGGACGTCATCCGTGAGCTTGCGAAGTCAGACCCGGTGTTTGAAGAGATGTGCGGGGACTTTCTCAGCCTTTGTGGCTTGAAGCCTGAAAATCCAAAAACGGCTGAACTCGTCGCAGAGAGCCGGGCCGGGCTCGAATATGAAATACGGGGATACTTGGCCGCTGAAAAGTAGATCGAACCTGTCGCGATGAATCTCGAAAAACCAACGGAGAAAAAATGAAACTTGGAATGTTAGCAGTGCTTTCGTTGCTTTGCGCGGCACACTCAGCACTGGCACAGGACAACCCCATTATTCACGATGCCGAGTACTACATTCTGTTGAATGAACGCGCAGAGCAATGGGTGGAAGATGATGCGGAGGTTGATGCGGTCCTCGCCGCGTTTCAAGACCAGAACAGTGGCCAGCCGCCCAATATTATCAGCATCTTGATAGATGATCTGGGTTTCGGCGACATGGGCATTCCTGAACTTAATGCGATACGTGGATACGAAACACCCAACATCAATGACTTTTCTGACGAAGCAATGCGTATGGTTCGCATGTACACAGAGCCATCTTGTACACCGACACGCGTCGCGCAGATGACAGGTCGGCTGCCGGTGCGCATGGGCATGGGCGATACGGCTGTGGATATCGCTGGGTTTGGCCTTCCGGGCAGCGAAGTCACTTTGCCGGAAGTGCTGAAACAGGCCGGTTACGCGACCAGCCATGTCGGAAAGTGGCACATGGGCGACATCGCCGAGAGTTGGGCCATGAACAACGGGTTCGATTATGCGCAGATGGCTGTTCACCAGCAAGGGCAGCTGACGATATTCAACGATGGCGCGATCAAGGAGCAGGTCTCTGTCGGGATTGAGGACTATCTTCCAACTTATACTATCGACAGCAACTTCCGTCCTGACGCCTCGGCTATGATGACAGTGATTGAAGGCGGAGCGGGTGGCCCAATCCGCGAAATCCGAATGGACAGCGGAGAGCGTTGGAATGCGGCCAAATACGACGAAATGAACCAGGCTTTCCAAGATAAGGCACTGGAAGAACTCTCGCGATTGGCTGGGGGCGACGATCCCTTCTTCTTGCAGTACTGGCCTATGATTCCACTGGACAACACCCGCGCTACTCGCGACGGTCCTGAATCAGCAAACGGTGGTCTTTACGTGGACAAGATGCAACAGCTGGACGGATGGCTTGGAGACATTTTTGACCGTGTGGACGAGCTGGGATTGGCAGATAACACCATCGTTGTTGTCATGGGCGACAACGGGCACTTCACCAAGTACTCGCCTCAGTCCGGCTTCACACCGATGATCTTCCGGGGAGGAAAGGTCGATACGACTGAAGGTGCGGTGCGGGTGGATGCCTTTATCCGCTGGCCCGGCATGATCGAGGCAGACGGTTTGCTCAACAGCATCATCCATGTGTCCGATCTTTATACGACGCTATCACGCTTTGCCGGCGCGGATCAGTACATTCCACGGGATCGGTTGATCGACGGAGTGGACCAATCAGCTTCGCTTCTGTTCGCGGATGAGCAAAGAGCCCGGCGCGATCACGTTATCATCTATTCTGGCAGCAAGCCCGAACAGATCGTCAAGGATCAACTCAAGCTGAAGTTGCCACCTCCAGGCGCCAACCCGATTGCCGCCAAGTTTTACAACCTCTACCGCGATACCCGGGAGGAATACCCCGTATCGACGGAAGTCGGGGCCTGGGGTGGTCAGGAGTTTGTACGCATCCTAGCGCGCCATAATGCGCGGAAGGAACTGTACCCGGATACTCCGCCTGCTTTTGGTATGCCCTATGAGGGCATTGAGAACATACGACCTGAATCTCAAGCTGCAGTGGACGCGTTCGTTGTGCGCCGCGATGCAGCAAAGCAGTAAACGGTCAACAGAACCGCGAAGTCACCTTTCGTGGTGGCTTCGCATACCATGCAAATGCACATCAATACGTTGAGGATCGAGACCATGGCACAGCATGTATCAAGGTTTGGCGCGAGCATTGCATTAACCACTGTACTCGCTGCATCTTCCCCGGCCGCCGCTCAAGACGACTGGGACTTTACAGGTTTGATCTATTTGTGGGGTGCCGAAATTGGCGGTGAGACCGTCACGGGGCAGGACGTGGACGTGAGTTTCAGCGATATCGTTGAAAACTTGGATTTTGGCATCATGGGTACGCTGGAAGCGCGAAGAGGCCCTTGGGCCGTGTTTGGCGACGCGATCTACCTGAATATATCAGATGATGACGGCGCTTCGGTAGGACCTGGTATTCCCGCCTCTGTTGATGTGGACATCGAAGGCTTGGTCCTCGGCGCTGGCGTGGGCTATGATGTTGTTAACGCTGGCGACTACCGATTGAATACGTTTGGTGGTGTCCGATACCTCGATATGGATACCTCGGCCAATCTTTCGATTGCAGGCGGATCTCAACGGGTGCGGGACGATTTCAGTAATTGGGACGCTATTGTTGGCGTTCGCGGAATGTACGCCCTGTCAGATCAGTGGGGTATCGTTTACTATGGCGATGTCGGCACCGGTGATACCGACTTAACCTGGCAGGTCGCGCTGGCGCTTGATTACGAGTTCGACAACTGGGCACTGACCTTGGGATACCGTCACCTTGCTTGGGACAACCTAAACGCTTCTGCAACTCTGACTGATATTGAGTTTTCGGGTCCATTTGTCGGTGCGAAGTTCGGTTTTTAGACGTAGTAGGGCTTGTTGACTCTGTTGCACAAAAGAGCTCATTGCCGTGGCCCCCCTTTCCCCGGACAGACTTATCCCACGACCTCTGTGACAGGGATGCCGAGCGCTGTGTAGCCGTTCAGAACGGCGATACGGACCTGAAGCTCGGCGACGTGCCGGTCGAAGTCCCGTGCCATGAGGCGCTGCCCCAGCAGTTTCACATAGTGCATCTTCGTTTCGACGCGGCTTCGGCGGTGGTATCCGCTCCATCGTCGCCAGAGGGCACGACCGAGGTATTTCGATGCCCGCAGTGCTTCGTTTCTTGCGACCGCGCCGACGGTGACTGACTTCCACGGTTTGGCGTTCTTGCGGGGCGGAATGACAGCGTGGGCGCCGCGATCCGCGATGGCATGGTGGCATTTGCGGGTGTCGTAGGCACCGTCGGCGGTGACGCTGCCGATCTGCTGGTGCGCTGGGATCTGGTTGAGTAGGTCGGGCAACACCGGCGCATCGCCGATGTGGCTCCCTGTGATCTCGATGGCACGGATCTCCAGCGTTTCCTCATCAATCCCCAGATGGATCTTGCGCCAGACGCGCCGTTTCGGGCCGCCATGCTTGCGGGCGTGCCACTCGCCTTCGCCCTCGACCTTGATGCCAGTGCTGTCGATCAGCAGGTGCAGCGGCCCCTTGGATCGGCGATACGGTATGTTCACAGCCAGGGTCTTCTGACGGCGGGACAGGGTGCTGAAGTCAGGCACCGTCCTGTCGAGGCCAATCAGCTGCAGCAGAATCTCGACGAAGCCGGTCGTCTGCCTGAGCGCCATGCCGAACAGCACCTTCATCGAAAGGCACGTCTGAATGGCGGCATCGCTGTAGGGCTGCTGCCGGCCACGCCTGCCTCTCGGCGCGGCATCCCAGCTCATCTCGGGGTCGAACCAGATCGTCAGCGAGCCCCGGCGCTTGAGCCTTCATTGTAGGCTGGCCAGTTCCTGGTCCTGTGGGTTGGGGGTGTGGGTCTGCTCATGCAACTCATCTACCATGTTGGATTCACGAGACGAATCCCCCACAGAATCTGTGCAACATAGCCGGGAGAGGGGGGTGACTTTCGCAGGGCTCTGGACAAGGGCTTGAAGGGAAATGGCAGGTAGGGGGGGGGCAGAATTCAAGGACCGGCCTTGCAACGGGACTCATGCCGGGTAGACCGGTACAGGCATCTAGACCCGCATCGCACGCTCCCGCAGGTTGCTGTTTCCGCGATCCCTGCAGTATGACGACTGCATATGGATGTTCTCTCGCCCCAAAGCGGTATTCTGGTCGCAGCGCTACTGATCACGCTCTTCGCGGGCTGGGCAATCGCCAAGCGGTTAAGACCCGCGCGCGCGTTTCTGGCAGAGCATCTCTGGCTAGCCGCGTTCGTAGATTTTGTCCTGTTTCCCATGGCAGTGTTGGGCACTGGCAAAATCGCCGGAATCCTCCTGAACGCTGTCGGTATCTCCGGCTGGCAAGAAACGGTGGGCCGCGTCACCGAACTTCTCATCTTTCTGGCTGTAGCGTCTGGCGTCGCACGCCTGTCAGAGGTCTGGATCCTGACGCAGGACGCCGCAGTTCATGCAACCAAGCTCTCACAGCTGACACGCAGTGTGCTTTACGGCTTCTGCCTGCTTGTCGGGCTTATCTTGTTTTTGTCGACCAATGGATACCCGGCCAGTCCTCTGCTCTATTCGACGGGTGTCGGGGCCGCGCTGCTCGCGTTCGCATTGCAACAGACGCTGGGGGACTTGTTCTCAGGAATTGCGTTGAGCATCGAGAGGCCGTTTCGTATCGGCGATTGGTTGCGCATGGATGATGGAACTGAGGGCCAGGTGACCGACATCAACTGGCGAGCCACCCGGTTGCGTGGGTGGGACAACACGACACTCGTGATCCCCAACGGATTGCTGGCACGTCAGAGCTTTACGAACCTGCATGGGCCATCACACGTTTTTGCACCTTGGTACTTGGTGCGTGTCTCCGGCGAAGCAGATCCGCAGAAGGTGAAAGCGGTCCTCGAGAACGCTGCGAGGCGTTGTAATGCGGTGCTGGACAACCCTGCGCCGGTTGCGCGCCTGATCGACGGAACGACGATCCCCTACACGTACATGGTTTGGGTGCATTTCCAGAATTACCCTGTCATGTTCATCGGCCGCGAGGAGCTCTATTGCGAAATCCGGCATGGGCTCCGGGAAGCGGGGCTCGAGACCGCTGCGACCATTCAGGAGGTGCGGCATCGCCCGGTAGACCCGAAACCTACCTGAGCCGCCCTGCTCGCAGGTGTCTGAGCGGCCGGCGAGACACACGCATCCACAATAGAAGACGAAAGGAACAGACGCATGTCTGCTCGAATACCGCATGCCTGGACAAAGGCTTGCAGGGGGTGAAAACAGCGCCAACTTCGATCTAAAACACTGATTATCAGAAATAAATCATGGCAACGGATAGACGCCGTTAAAGAGGGGGGAGGAATTTGCTGGGGTCTGTCGGGTGCTGATGATGGATGGGATGGAAGCGACTGTGGCCACCCCCCCTCACCGTCCATCCCCTTCTTCTCCTCCTTCTCGCCCTCACACACGAGGTTGCCCGTGAAAAAAGGTCGCTTCATCGGGGAAAGCGGACGCGATCCCACTTGGGGGTAAGTGCAGGGGTCCGGACTCTTCCGTCGTTCGGCTTGGAAACAGGGAGCAAAGTTCTTTGAACCGGTGATCGATGTTTCTTGGGGTCCTGTATGAAGCCGCCCCGAGTTCCAACAGAGGACCGCTGTGGGCCCCGCGAAAAACAACGGGCCTCACGCTGCAGTGCAGCCGTGCTATTCGAGAACGCAGGGCCATCAAGCTCCTGGCGCCGGTATTCATGGCATCCCTCTATGGACGCTCATAGTCGAGAAGACCCTCAGCGGCCTCACGCCCTGCGAAGAGTTGGTTCCGGAAATCTGAACAGCCGGGACAAGTGGATTTTCCGCGCAACAGCAGCATGATGCTGCAAGCGAGGAGAAGACCATGGCAAGACGACCGCGCCGGAACCTCAGCCTGGCATTCAAGGCGAAAGTAGCTTTGGCCGCGATCAAGGGCGAGCGGACCCTGATCGAGCTGGCGCAGGATTTCGACGTCCACCCGAACCAAATCAAGCAGTGGCGTGATCAGCTACTTGAGGGCGCGACCGGGGTGTTCGGCGATGGCCTGAGGACGGTATCGGAGCCGGTGATCGACGTGAAGTCCCTGCATGCCAAGATCGGGGAGCTGACGCTGGAGAACGGTTTTTTGTCCGGCGCGCTCGGCAAGGCGGGTCTGCTGCCGAGCGCAAGAAAATGATCGATCCCACTGCGAAGCTGAGCATTAACCGCCAGGCGATCGTGCTGGGGATCAGCCGGGGCAGCGCCTACGACAAGCCGCGCCCGGTCCCGGCGGGCGATCTGAAGCTGATGCACCGGATCGACAGGCTTCATATGGAGTTCCCGTTTGCGGGCAGCCGGATGCTGCGGGGGCTGCTGGTCCAGGACGGCTTCAAGGCTGGGTGGTTGCACATCGCCACGCTGATGAAGCGCATGGGAATCGAGGCGCTCTATCGCAAGCCGAACACGTCGAAACCGGCACCGGGGCACAAGATCTACCCTTATCTGCTGCGCAAGCTGGCCGTGACCCGGCCAAACCAAGTTTGGGCAATGGACATCACCTACATTCCAATGGCCGGGGGCTTCATCTACTTGGCCGCCGTTCTGGACTGGTTCACCCGCCGGGTCTTGTCCTGGCGTGTGTCGATCACGCTGGAGTCCGACGTCTGCATTGAGGCCCTCGAGGAGGCGCTGGCTCGGCACGGCCAACCGGAGATACTCAATGCCGATCAGGGCAGCCAGTTTACCTCGACCGACTTCATCAAGGTGCTAGCGAGCCAGGAAATCAAGATCAGCATGGACGGCAAAGGCGCCTGGCGCGACAACGTCCTTGTCGAGCGCCATTGGCGGACCATCAAATACGAAGAGGTCTACCTGCGGGCCTATGCCAGCGTCTCCGAGGCCCGCGCCTCGATCCGGAACTACCTGGGCTTTTACAATAGCCAAAGGCCCCACTCATCGCTTGACGGCAAAACACCCGATCAGCCTTCCTTCAATCCGTCGGCGCCCCAAGCGGCAGCGGCATAAACATGGCGGAAATCCACTTACGAAACCCCGGAAACCTGTTCAGATCAACCGAGCCACCTCTCGGGAATAGCCAGCGGAGGTTGGCAACGCTAAGAAGACACTTTTGTAACAGGTCCGTGACAGTTTCGAACTGGTCGTTGGGGCAGAGGAGAGAGTTGGCCCCACAAGCCTCCACCAAGGCCTCCCCTTCTCTTTGACGCCCCCCCCCCCCCCCCCCCCCCCCCCCCCCCCACCACTTAACGCACTGATTTAATAAGAAAAGCGGTCCCGTCGCCCTATCGTGGAGGCCTTTTTTGGTAGCCCCTCCTCGCTGCCCCTCCCAGTAGAAGCCCTACGAAGTACCCTCTCCCCACGGAAGGATATCCCCATGTTCTCGCCCCTCCCAATGGGAGCCCCATCCAGAGGCCCGAATTGCTGCCTAGCAGGGTCCCTTAGCCTAGCAGATGGCCTTCTCGGGCGTGGGACTGGGCCTCGGACTGGGACTGAGCTTGGGCCTGGGCTAGAGCGAGGGTTAGGGTGAGGGATGATACTCGGTATGTTGGACGGCGAGAGGCAAACGGGAAAGGGTACGCAACCGTTGCATCCGTAGACATCCAACTACGAGGCCATCTGCGATCCCCGAGGCCGGGAAAGTGCCCCCGAAAATGCCCCAGTTTCAGGCCCGAGCGGGGTAAGCCCAAGAAGGGTATGGAAAGGCAACGTTTCTTACCGCCCCAGCCAGCCTCCCTCCGATCATGGTCTGAAGGACTCCCGAGCAGTGTCCCAATGAGTGGTGTAGTTTCCGCCGACAAGCGACCCGCGCGGGACTCGCTTCACTAAGCGAAAGCTCCGCTCAGCCCGCACTAGCGGCGGAAACTACACCACTCGTTGGGACACTGCTGGCGATAGGGTGGTCGGTTTGGCGGCGGCCAAGCCTCATTTTCCCACGTGCTTTTTGACAGGAGCATGCCCGTGCGCTCCACGCCTGTTAGGACGGCACGGTTCCTCGTGCCGGCTGTTTCAAGAAGGCGCACGCATGCTCAGCCTAGTTCTTTCACCAACAATACACCTGACACTTCGCGTTCTACTGTCGGCCCATTCAAAGCTCCGAACTGGAGTTGCTTAAACCGTTCACTAAAGGCCACCAAGGAAGTCTGGAAATTAGAACGCGTCTGCCAACGCAGCGGCTACGCAAGTTCGCCAAGCAGGTCTTCGACCCGCTGGCGCAACGATTGAAGGTCTTCAATTCTGCGCTCTCGATTGGGATCAACGATAGCATCTGCTGACACCCCTGGCATTTCCGGGCCAGCGTTGTGCGCATTGGAGTCTGCTGCGCTCTCCCGCACACCAAAGGCGATGGCATCAGCCACGGTCTTCTGCAGCAGTTTGAACGTCGCGGCAGCCTTTCGTGGTTCCTCCGTTAGCTGAGTTTCGAAGATCTCCGAGAGCTGTGATGCCTTTTTTGCTGCGCCTGCATGCAAGCTCTGCTTCGCGAGCTCTACTTGTCCTGAAACGCCTTCGTACGAGCTTCTGAGTTCCTCTGCGAGCGGATCTGCTGCATTGTCCGAGACGCCCTCTGGATCATCGCCCTGATCCGGACCATCGCCAGCGCCGTCACTATCGCCAAGAGCACCTGACGGCGTCACCATCACAACCTGGTAGGCCTGCCCGCGTTCAGAGAGGAACTTTTTGAATAGCTTGGGAAGCTGGCCCGGCGCGCTGTCGTCTGTACAAGTGAACTCGATCACCTTGCCGTTGACCTGCATTGTTCCCTTGGCGCCCTTCGATCCTCCGCCACCGGTTTTCTTCGCATTCCGCCAAAGGATCTCGCTGTCCTTTCGCATGTCGGTTTCTAGGATGAGGCCGTCTTTGGCCATAAGCAGCGCGAAATTGAGCGTCTTCTTTCGAGCAAGTGCGATTTGCTCGCTGACGGCCGCGCCTTCCGCTTTGAGCTCAGCTGGAGATTTCTTCGTCGCCAAGGTGCAACCCCTCTTAAATCGGGTAGTGATCGTAAGTCTTAGCAGGCAAGTGCTAGCACGTGCATTGCTTTCTGTGAACCTTACGGCAGTGGGCGTGTGGAAACCTGATCCCCATCACAGGGGGTGCCCAGCATCATTCCTAGTCATTGGCGAGGTGCATTGGAGGCGAAGGGACACGAATCCGAGGCGATCATCCCGCAGCTACGTGAGGCCGAGGTTCTATCAGTTGAGGGCGTTGGCGAGTGCGAGGTCGTGCGGCGGCTCAACCTCGTTGCGCAGTTCGTGATCGCCCTTGGGGCAGAATGAAGTGGACCCACCTTTTCGGACATTCATGGTGCGCTCGACTTCTGGATGGACATGTCCGAGCCTGCCGTGAGGAGTTTGAAGGCAAGGGTGAACGGTACGATGCTCGCGAAGAGGATCGTAGAGGTGGCTCGGTTGATCTGAACAGGTTCCGGGCGCTTTCTAAATGGATTTCCCGCTCATCTATGCCGCCACTGAGACTGGTTGCGGCTTGATATGATATGCCTGATCGTGCGTCTGCCCGTCTAGCGATGACTGCGGTCTCCTTGCGTTGTAGAATGCCGATATCGGGCGAGACAACTTCGCGCGGCTGACACGCTGTCGTAGGCTTGCAGATAGACCTCCTCATATTTGACGCTGCGCCAGAGCCGTTCGACAAAGACGTTGTCGCGCCAGGCCCCTTTGCCATCCATGCTGATCTTGATGTCGGCATCCTTCAGCGCCTTGATGACGTCGATGGACGTGAACTGCGATCCCTGATCCGAGTTCATGATTTCCAGCTTGCCGAAGCGCCGGATCGCCTCGCCCAAAGCTTCCAGGCACGGGGCAGTTTCCAGCGTGACCGACAGACGCCATGCCCGAACCTTGCGGCTGAACCAGTCGAGCACGGCGACCAGATAGACGAAGCCACGGGCCATGCATTGCGAGGCAGGCGATTGCGAAGCAATCTGCCGAGAGCGGGGATGTAGGTGATGTCCATGGCCCAAACCTGATTGGGGTGACACACGGCGAGCTTGCGTAGCAGGTAGGGGCAAATCTTGTGGCCGGGCGCGGGTTTGGACGTGCTCGGCCTGCGATAGAGCGCCTCGATGCCCATGATCTTCATGCAGGTCGCAATGTGCAGCCGCCCGGCGGTGAAGCCTTCCTGCCTGAGTAACCCCTTCATCATCCGACTGCCCGCAAACGGATATTCCATGTGTAGTTCATCAATCCGACGCATCAGCCCGAGGTCCGCCGCACTGGTCAGGCGAGGTTCGCAATAGAGGCTACCGCGACTGATCCCCAACAGATCGGCCTGCCGGGACAGGCTCAGCTTATGGTTTCGATCCGTCATTTCCTTGCGCTCTGCAACAGACCGGCCTTGTCGAGCGCTCCTTCCAAAAAACCGTTCTCCAGTGCCAACTGGCCGATCTTCGCATGAAGGGATCTCACGTCGATCTCGGGGGGGTCGAAGCCCTCAGCTGTCGTCGAAGACATCAGACACGCCGTTCAGAAGTTGGTCTCTCCAAAGCTTGATTTGGTTGGGATGCAGATCGAACTGGGTCGCCAACTCACTCATCTTCTTGTCGCCCTTCAAGGCCGCCAGTACGACCTTCGCCTTGAATGCAGGGCTGTGGTTCCGTCGCGGTCGTCTTGTCAACTTCGCTCCTTTGTCTCGGCAACGCTGCCGGAATGGGAGCAGAAAATCCACCTAACTCAACTGTTCAGATTTGTCGGGCCATCTCCCATCTTCTGCACCGCTGCTATGACCTTCGTATCGTGGTGCCCCCGGCCCTCGCTGGCCTCCTTCTCATCCTTTCGGTGCTGCCCGGCTGGCTGAGGCCGGTCTTCTACACTTCGCCCCTCAGCCTCAACGAACCGATCAATCAACTGCAGCAGATGGTCCGCCGGAGCATGATCTTCTTGCGAGAACTCACTAAGAAACGCCGCCTGCGCTTCCTGCTTCGGTCACATCATCGCCAGTCCCTCCCGCTAGGACCAATTGGATCAGCGATTTACCCGTCGATCAAGCTGCAGATCTTCAACAAGATCAGCCTAGCTTTGCCCATGCCGAAGAAGCGGGCTTCGATTGCGCTGGCACCCACCTGTGAAGGGCCCAGTCAGATGAGTCTCCCCCCTCGGAGCGACGCAATTCTTACATATAAAGTTGCTTCGCAATCGGGTCTCGCGATAATTATGGGCGTCTTCGAAAACGGACAGACGCGGGAATGCGCCAATGACCATCGATGTGACCGAAGATTTCTGGACCGGTGCATTCGTCCGCTTCCCCGGTGATTTCGATCCTTACTCGGTGGGCAACCTTCCTGCAGCGCGCGGCATCGCTGACCTCAACGGCGATGCGATCCCCGACTTCTTCGGCGTGTCAGGCGATGTCCCGACTGGCGAAATCCTCACTCTTGCCGAGATCTATCTGCAGGCAGACAACGGGAGTTTTACGGCGCAAAGAGTGTCCGAGGAATATGAACTGAAGTTTCCTGGCCGAGCAATGGTGGAGGACTTCAATAGGGATGGGTTGCCCGATATCTATGTTTCGACTTTTGGAAACGAACGTGAGCCCCCCTCAGGGCTTGACTTTGTCTACTTGCAGCAACCAGACGGCCGCTATCTACCAGATACTCGAAGCGAAATTCCTCTGACCTGGGGTCATGGGAGCTCTACAGGAGATCTCAACAACGACGGATGGATCGATATCTTCCTGACAGGCAATGGAGGTGGTGCGAGCTTTTATGCCTGGGGCGGAGCGGATGGCTTCACCATCGAGCAATCAGACCTCTCATCCCCCTGGGACGGCGGCTTCGTACCAATCGATATCCCCGCGCGTCCGAGCGTCCGGGTATCGGCGATCGATGATTTCGATGGCAACGGATACTCCGACCTGTTCCTCGGCCGTGAGGTCTGGAATTGGTCGGTATACGGTGATCAGGACCTTCCGAACTATTCGGCCACCATCGTCTATGACCACCAGACACTGCACGAGCGCACAGTTGTCCTCCCTGATCCTGCTCGTTCGCTACGGTCCGACACGTTTCCCCAAGACTGGGAGACGCTCGACATCGCGCCTTCGGATCTCGACCGCGATGGCGACCTCGACCTTGTCCTGTTTCACCAGAACCGCGGCGGTCTCTTTTCCGATGGCGTTTTCCTTCCTCACTACATTGCCGATGAGATGGGCATTCCTCATGTTGCCCCCTACGCGGGAACGATCGTCCAGGTGCTGGAGAACCGCGGGGGACAGTGGGTCGACCGGACAGATGACGCCGTTTTCGGCAACGCTAATGATGCTCCTCACAGGCAGGGCTACGGCATCGAGATCGCGGATCTCAATGCCGACGGCTTTCCCGACATCGTTGTGGAGCGCGACACGCCCGGCGCTGACGCACCCTACATTCTGCTGGGAGATGGTGCCTTTGGCTTTACCCGGGAACGGTTGCCGGAGCGGATGGAGGGTGCGCTTCTCCCGGAGGTGGGTGACCTCGATATGGACGGAATCGTTGATTTCGCGGCGTCCGGTCCAAATGGTATCCGCACCGAGAGCCATAGCGAATTGCTGATCAACTGGGGCATCGGCGAGGCATCTGTCTGGTATGGCACGGCCAACGACGACACCGTGCGGCTCTCCAAGCAGACCAGCGCCTTCGGGGAGGCGGGCGACGACTGGCTGATTGGCACGGAGCAGGCCGATGAGTTGAACGGCGGCTTCGGAAACGACCGACTGGACGGCGGACGCGGCGCGGACCTGCTGATCGGGCGTGCCGGTCACGATACTGTCACCGGCGGCGACGGCGATGACTGGCTCGAAGGGCAGGGAGGGAACGACATCCTTCGCGGCGGTGGCGGCAATGACACCGCGAACTTCCTCTCGCCGTGGGGAGCACATGTCCTTCGCATCGAAGCGGGCGATGGATCGGTGCAGGTGATCCGAAAGGGCTCCACTGATACGCAGACGGACACGCTTCATGAGATCGAAAAGCTCGTTTTCTCCGATGGAGCGACGTTTGGCCAAGGTGACGGAGTTGATCTGACGCTTCTTGTGGGCGCAACCGGGCTGGATGCGGGCGCTCTCGATACCTTCGTCGAGATGTACATCGCCTATTTCGACCGGGCGCCCGATGCGCTCGGCCTCCTCTACTGGGGCACGCGACTTGCGGACGGTATGCCGCTCGGTCAAATCGCCCAGAGCTTCTTCTTCCAGGAGGAGACCTACGCGCTCTACCCCGAACTGGTTGGCCTGACCGGGGTCAGTGATCCTTCCAGTCTCCCGTCGGAGTTTTACGAAAGGGTGGTCACCGACACCTATAACAAGCTGCTGGAACGAGACCCGGACGACGCCGGCAAAGTATACTGGATCGGCGAGTTGCAGAACGGAAACGTGAAACTCGGGGAGTTCGTACTTGCGGCTATCAACGGGGCAAAGGACTTCAACCCGGACGGGGCAACGCAAGAGCAAATCGCGCAGGCAGCAGCGGATACGCAGACCGTCGAGGAGAAGGGCCAGCTCGGGTATGCCTTCGCGGTCGAGAGCGGGATGAATGACATCGACAACGCGCGGGACGTGATGGGCACCTACGACATCGACGACCGTGAGGGCTCTATCTCCGCAGCCGATGCCCTTATCGCCGAATACCGGGCGGCTGCGGAGGAAGCGGAAAGCAACGAGATCCTCGTGCAGATCGCGAACCTCGGTGAGGATCCTCTGGCGATCGCCTGAGTTTTATCCAAAGGGGTAGGCAAGAGACCAAGCCTGGTCGCCTACTCATCGGCGGGGGGAGCTGGCGTGTGGCTGATGGTGTCCCGCGTCGTTTTCCTCTGCCGCCTCTTGCACCCAAGCGAGGCCCACTTCCCACCTCTTTGATGACCTCTATCGCTCTAATTATCTATTATACTTGCCAGTGGGTTGCGTGGCTTTTCCCGCTACCAAGCTCCCCCACAAAGGAGCTGTGCCGGGGAGCCGGTGAAGTAGTGAACGCGGGATGGGGAAGCCAGCAAGAGTAGATTGGCAAACCGCTTGTATTCGGCACCCGTGACACCGGCTGATCGTTTCCACCATGATCGTAGTGGACACTTCCGGAGTGGTTCTTTCGTGGAGAGACGGCGCAAGTGGCTTTGGACGGCAGAGGGCAAACGGTCGATCTGCGCGCAGGCCTCGGCACCGGGGTGTCGGTGACGCAGGAGGACCAGAGATATGCGCTCAACGCCAGTCTGTTCCACGAATGGCTGCGGGACGCGCGGTTCGTGCCGGAGAAGTTGGAGGGTGCGTCTCCCGAGCCAGACGCCGACGACGGAGAGGGCATGAAGGATGCGGTCTAGAGCTCCTTCTGCGCCTCGGTCGGCTTCCTGACTGTTGGGACGGTGGGCGAGGACGATGCCGGCGGCGGCGGGGTGGAAGACCGAACCAATGGTAGGGCCGTAGCGTACCGTTCCGAGCCTCAATCGCCTGCCGATACCTGCGGCCTGATCCAGGTGAAGCTGGCGGGCGGACACCCCTTACGGATCAACGGCAGTTGCTACGCCGACGTGCTGTCGCGTCAGCTGCGGACGCTGACGGCATGATCTCGCTTTCTTTGGGCGCGCGGCTGCGGCGGGCTGCGGGGGTGGCGGCTAGGCAGGGCGGCTTCGCCACGCTGTTCGCATAGCCGCAGGACGTCATGAAGGCGGACCCGTCCGCGGCGCATCTCTTCGTGTTCCTCCCCGGTTTACGATCCTGATCGGCCTCGTCCATGCCAACTTCTGAGGCACAATTGATCAAAATCAAAGATCATAATGTATGAATGTATATATTGTGCCCTACGCGAGTTTCGTTCGCCAAAACATGGGGCTGACGATCTTGTCGCGAACCGCCTCGATGCTCGCAGAGCAGCAGATCACAAAAACGAGAGAGCGATGGTCACCACACACATGTCGGAGTTGCATGTCTTCAACGTCGATGACCTTTCGGGATCCTATGACGGCGAGCCCGCCCGTCAGGACCTTGGGCCCGAGTATGTCGTCAACCCGTTCGTCGACAAGGATGGAAACGTGCTCCACGCCGTCGACAGTACATTTGGGTTCCACGTGACGGACTTCGTCGGTGCCGAGGACAAGATGTTTGATGGAGACTACGCCGAGGGCTTCGCCGGCAATATGGACTTCGGCTTTCCAGACGATCCGGATCCCCTGCCGCCGGGTTGGGTGCTCCCTGTCGAGGCCGGTCTCGCCGTACGCAACGCAAAGACCGACATCTTCCTGTCCGGCGCGAACAACCTCGGAACGTGGGGCATCGGCCTCGGCTCGCAGGCGACGGTGAAGCAGTCGACCGAACACTACACCACCATGGCGGCGCTTCTGTCGGACCAGGGATTCCCAGGCGATTCCGACGCGCTTGGTCCTCTCGACGACGACCTCCGCGTTCTAGATTATGAGGTCGACGAACTCGGAGACATAACCGAGAATTCCCTGCACCTGCTGTGGGTGGAGGAACTCGCACAGGCGTTGCAGAACGCTATTCAGAACGTCAGGGACAATGGCGACGACGCTCTCGACGAGGTTCGCACTGACATCGACTTCGACCGGGACGAGGTTGACGACACATACCGGATCACAACAGAAACGACCGAATTCGAGGGCGAGGTGGTCACCGTGGGTGCGGTGGATCTCGGCAATGACGGCAGCATTGACATCATTGATCGCGTCCTCAACGGCTACGGCAACGACGCCGACATCACTGACATCCTGGAACCAAACGAAGCCAGCATCACCTCCGACATCGCGTTCAGCGAAAGCTACTCAATTACTGTCAAGGATGACGGCAAGCTGCTCTATCGCTGGGGTGAGGGTGTCAAGCGGCCCAACGATATCCGGATGGAGGTCAACCTTGATCTGCCCGACGAGTGGACGGACGATGCAAATGATAACGGCGTCTCCGACGGTCTCGAAGGCGATGGCTTTGCAGTGACACGTGCGGAGCTCATCATCCGCCATAACATTACCAACAACCCCAACGACCAGGTCCGCCCGGAGGATTACGAGAACGAGGCCGCCATCGGCCGCTTGCCAGCGCACTACATCATCATGGACCCCGACAACGAGGGCAACGAGCTCTGGGTGTCACCGGTGGACAGCTTTGACGGCACCGGAAAGGCCCTGCCGAGTTATCTCGTGCTCGACGGGGGCGGGAATGTCGTGAACACGGATGTGCCCCCAGCCGACAGCACCGCCGTCTTCGACCCCGACGGGGTGCGTGTCGGGTACCGCAACGATCTCGTCGAGGGAACGGTCCTGAAGGACGGGCTGCTGGCCGCGGCCAATGTGGCGGCGGATTTGACGTTCTCGTCGGCTGACCTCGAAGAAGGTTTCACCGCGGCGTGGTACACCTCCGTCAATCGCGAGCCTTTCGAGTGGTCCTACGACGTGGACATCTCGAATCCCTTCATCAACGTGTTCGAGAGCTTCCGCTCACCTGAAGAGGCCGCCGATGCGGGTTACAGCGACGACGATCTCGTCTCCGGGCCACGCTGGCGCCTGACACCGAACAAGTTCGGTCAAGATTTGCCTGGCCTTGAGGTGCCGCTCACGCCCGACACGGCGCCGCCCTACACCAACGCCAATATCAAGTACGCGACGGGCGAGCCGATTGTGACGAAGCTCAATCTGCTCGATTGGGAGGGCGATTCACCGCTCGCCACCTCGCTCGGCTGGATGAGCGTCAATCAGGAAGAGGTCGACGCCAACTCCGATGGCCTGATCGACGAAGGCTGGAGCAACGTAAACGGGCAGTTCGGCGAGGACGATCCTCTTCCGGAGCTCATCACGATGGCAACTTCGCCCAACGGCATCAACCTCGAAGCGAGCTTCCTGAACACAGCCGTCTACGTGAAGGGCGACAGGCAGGATTCTGCCAACCTCTACGACATCCGTTTGGAGCTCGAGTACGAGGCCGCTCCGATCAGCAAGCCAGACCAGGACTTTACTGCCGATGGGACAAGCGACGTGCTTTGGCGCGACAAGGCCTCCGGTGCGATCGACTACTGGATTCTGGACAGCGGTACACCTGTTGTGCAGACTCTTCCGACCGTGGCTGCCACGTGGAACGTTGTCGGAACGGGTGATCTGGACGCCAACGGTCGCGACGAGATCCTCTGGAGCAACGGAGACAGCAACAGGTTCGGGTATTGGCAGGTCGACGGCGGTTCGTATTCATGGACCCAGCTCGCAATAGTGGATCCGAAATGGGAAGTCACAGGGACGGGCGATTTCACTGGTAACGATACCGACGACATCCTGTGGCGCGATACGACAAGTGGCAGAGTTGGCTACTGGGAGATCGACGGAGGCTCGTTTTCGTGGACCCAGCTCGCAGTATTGGACTCGAAATGGGAGGCGACCGGGATCGGGGACGTCACCGGAAACGGTACGGACGACATCCTGTGGCGCGATACGTCAGATGGCAGGGTTGGATACTGGGAGATCAATGAGGGCGCCTATTCGTGGAACTTGCTGGCAACGCGCGATCTGACATGGAAGGTCGTGGGCACGGGCGACTTCGACAATGACGGGGATGACGACATCCAATGGCACAACACTGATTCCGGCCGGAATGGTTTCTGGGAAATGTCCGACGGGGACTTTGTTACGTGGAATGAGCTCCAAGCCACCGGTTCGGAGTTGGAAGTCAAAGGAAACGGTGACTACAACGCAGACGGCGAAGACGACATCCTGTGGCGTGACACCAGTACAGGGCAGACCGTCTATTGGGATGTTGATGGAATATCGGTAGCGGAGACCGACTTGGGGACGCGATCCGTCGACCTCGACATCGTTGGGATTGCCCCGGAGCCTTGGTGGGACGTTTCTGGAGTCTGATCCACTGAAGAACTGAAGAACTCCTGTTTTGACCGTGCTCCTCGAGCATAGAGGTTGGGACGGAGTTGGGCGGTCCCGCCACGCGCGGGGCCGCCCGCAAAGTCATGTCCCTGGCGCGCATCACTGGCCTTCTGCCAACTTGGTGGATCTGAAGACAAGACCGTGACCATGGAACTGGACCGTGAAATCGACGAAATGAATGTCTGCCCGCAAGTTCAAGATCAAGGGAACTAGCTACTCCCCATCCCTTGGACAGTTTCCGGGGTGATTTAGGCTGCTCTCTGCCTTTGCCGGTCGGTTTCGATCTGGTTGAAGTAGACCACGGCGGGCGGCTGTCTGGCATGGGCGGCGTGGGGCCGCTGGTGGTTGTAGAAGGTGATCCACCGGCCCACCCCGGCCCTGGCCTGCGAACCGGTCTCCCAAGCGTGCCGGTGGACGCCCTCATACTTCAAGGACCGCCAGAGGCGTTCGATGAAGATGTTGTCGAGACACCGGCCCTTGCCGTCCATCGAGATCCGGGTGCCGATCCGTTTCAGTCGGTCAGTCCAGGCGAAGGACGTAGACTGCGAGCCCTGATCGGTATTCATGATCTCGGGCGGGCCAAAGCTGTGGACCGCCTCGTTCAGGGCCTCAACGCAGAAGTCCGCCTCCAGCGTGTTCGAGAGGCCCAGGCCAGGACCTTGCGGGTGAACCAGTCCATGACTGCGGCCAGGTAGAGGAAGCCCCGCCGCATCGGCAGATAGGTGATGTCGGCGCACCAGACCTGGTTGGGCCGATCGACCCGCCGCCCACCCAGCAGGTAGGGGCAGGTCTTGTGCCCCTTCGCGGGCTTGCTGGTGTTGGGCTTCTGGTAGATCGGCGTCAGGCGCATGAGTCGCATCAGCCGCCGGATGCGTTTCACATTTACCGGGTCCCCTTCGTTCCGCAGGTGCCAGGCCATTTGCTGGACGCCGTAGAACGGGGTTTCCAGGAATGGCCGGTCGATCAGTTGCATCAGCGCCAGGTTCACCTCGGTCTCACTCTGCGGCGCGTAGTAGAACGACGACCGCGAGATCGACAGCAGGCAGCATTGCGCCCCGATCGACAGCGTGGGGTGGGAGCGTTCGATCATCTTCCGCCTCACTTGCCGGTACAGGGCTTGAGCTTTCGTGACAAAAAATCGTTGGCGACGGCCAGCTCTCCGGTTTTGGTGTGCAGCGACCGCACCGTCTCCTCGTCGACCTCAGCCTTCTTCTTCCCGCCGCATTCGACGTTGTCCGATGCCCCCTCGAGCAGCGCCTTCTTCCGCTGGTGGATCATCGTCGGATGCACGCCGTATTCCGCGGCCAGCTCAAACGCGGTGCGCTCGCCCTTCACGGCTTCCAGCGCCACCCGAACCTTGAAGCCAGCGTCATGGTTCCTGCGTTTCGACACGTTCTGATCTCCTCGTTCTTGGAGACCAGCAGAAGTCAGATCGTAGCTTCCGTCACTGTCCGATTTTCGGGGGGTGGCTCATGATTGCAAACGAAATTGGCTACAACAGCCCCAGTAATTTTAGCAGGGCCTTCAAAGATTGGTTCGGCGTGCTCCCCACCGAGCACAGTGACGTCACGAAGAAAGCATAGGCAGCTTGCTGGCGACCTGTGGACTGGCGACCCTGTCCTTGGATGCTTTCAGGAAAGGAAACTTGGCGGGGGATCCTGACAGGGTCAGGGAAGCTCGACGAAGGGGGACGTCGGGGCGTGTCGCGACGATCGCTATCAGCCCACTGGGAACGTCCGCCTTGAGCCCAGTTCGACAAATGCCGCATACTGCTCAGATGTAAGTTTTCCAGCGAAAGCGGACCTTGGCCAGACTATTGGATACTGCGCCGTGACTTCCCAGAAAAAGGTCGTGCACGCCTCGCGCGATAGCTACTCGACAAGACGAGCAGCTTGCCGGGGAGCTTGGAGACACCACAGATACGTCGCCCATAAAAAAGCCATACCGATCCGTAGATACTGGGTCGCACAGATCACTTCGGACGGAGGGACTTGATGGGCACAACGTGGGCGGCCTTGCATCTTGGTTGCGACGACGGTCCTGAAATACGCGATCTTGCTGTCAGGGCGTTCAAGGCAATCGGCTGGGAGCACGTGGAGTCTCCGGCTTCCGAACAGCCGACGCGACACGTCGCTGTGTCAATTCAGGCGGATCCGCCTGTCGCTACCGTGGTGATTTCCGGCAATGACGAGATCGACGACGGCACGCTCAAGGAACTTGCCGTTGCCATGACGCGCGTCACCGAAGCACCCGCCGTTGTCACCGAGATAAATGACGGCGATGCATTCAATGTAGTTCTCTTTCGCCAAGGTCGTCAGATGGACGCACTCGGCGACGCTGTCGCGCACACCGAAAACGACCTGAGAACCTTGCCTGCCGATGCCCGTGCACTCGCTTGGTCCGAGGCATTTGGACGGGATCTCGGCCCCGCCCCCGGCGGCGGGAGCGAACAACTTGCAGAGGAAGAGTTTGGAGCAGTGCTCTCTTGGATCGGCCTCGATCCGGGCAAAGCCCCCCTATCATACGACGAGACTGTCGCTATGAGCTGCGGCGAGGCTGGCACGCTCCTGTTGACATTCGCACCGAGCGATCCGCCTGAAAGCATCGGGCAGGCTTCCAACAAGCCAACCCTGTCGGTGTATCACGATGACGATGACTGCCCGCATCATCGGGTATATCCAGCGCATTGGACTCTTGCCGCCCATGAAGCATCTGGCCTCAAATGGCTTATCGAGAGCAGAGGTGCAGGGTTCGATGGAGCCAGGGTCGAGTTTCAGGTCGACGATGCGGACGGGGGCGCAATTCGGCTCACGCATATCTCCATGCACGCCTTTCCATTCTTCAATGGTCAGATCGTCTCGGCCACACCAGTTGCCGTCCATGAAGAGGCGTTGTCGGTTGTGCTGGAAGATGGGGTAATCTCCTATGACGCGATCCCGTTCTCGATGCCACATCTGGACCATGAGGCAGCCAAGAGGCTCGTGATCGTGTTACGGCTGGAATGCGTGCCTGAAGACGGCGCGCGCGCTCGAATCCGTCCCCGATTTCATTCAGTTGGCCCGCACCCTTCGCCCCTGGATCTCCCACCGGTCCGACTACTCGGCGGGAATGCGTCTTGGCGGCCGGCTGGCATCAGCGGGCGCGGTTCAGACGGCCCCTACGAGGAACGCCTGCTCCTTGAGTTGAACACGCCATCGGTCCTCAGTGTTTTCGCTATCATGGACGGCGATTCCGAAGGTCTGCGCCGGTCTGCCCAAGCTGCGGCCGAGTCCTGGCTGGCCGGGCTGTCGGACCTGCCGGGGAGCACGGCGTCGGTCCTTACAAAGAAACACATGACCGCATCGGGAAACATCACGAAGAAGAAAGCGGACTTCCTGACGTCTGAACTGACCTCGGAACGCGCTTGGCCAAGGTGGTTCAGCGCCAAGACCGACCTGCAAACTCTTCGAATCGATATTCGCCCCGACAGCGCTTTTCAGCCCTATTCTGGTTTCGTAATGAAATCCGCATTGCGTGACGACGCGATGACCGAAGAGGTCGGCCCGGAGCCGGATCCGGCGTTGCACATTGCGTTCTGGGCAATTGATCACCCCGAAGCCTGGTCCACGCTTGGTTGGGAACGGTCGGCCTGGCTTGAACGAGTTGGCGGCTGGATCGAGGCAAACAAGGTCTTGCAGGCGCATCAGCTGTGCAGTGCTTGGATTCCAGACTTCGATGACTACGAGGACTTCGCCCAGACGATCTACGAGGATCTGTCCGGTGTAGACTGGTTCCGAAAGGGCCTGAAAGGGTCAATGATGACCAGACGTTGGTGCAGCAAAACGCTTCGCTCGGCTTCTCCGAGAATGTGGCTGTGCGATGGATTGGTTGCGTCGCTTCCCAATCAAGCGCATTCACTGGAGCCCATCGCGGATATATCGCGGGTCGGTGACCTTTGGCGCATTTCACTCAAGCAAGCCGCGTCGATTGCGGCGCTTGAGAGATCGATTTCAACAATCCTTCCCCGTGCCCATTGACACCACGCACCAGCTCAACTGGGTCGGTGAGATAGCCGCGAGTGCGGCCTACCGCGTGGCAAATAGCAAGCGCCCGAAACAGCGGGCGAAGACCGGGGCCTCCTCGGCGACCGCCCTATGTCAATTAAGTGGTCAGAGACATCCTTTAAGTACCTTCTCAGCGATACTGTATGGGACAGGTGTCAGAGCTGCGAACCGATTGGCAGCAACGCGTAGACCCCCGCCATGATCTTTTCCCAAGTCGTGCCCGTAGGTTCAGCGTAGTATCGCCGCCTTGTCCCGTCACTTCCTGCGCCGATCCACGAGATCCGTTTGTCCTGCTCCAGTTGAACGGAATAAGTCACTTGCAACAGAGCCTCGCTCAACGCATCGGACGTGCGTCGGGTAAAATCGGCGGAGTCGATCAGAATACCCATTTCGGTGTTGATGTTTACCGATCGCGGATCCCAGTTGAACGAGCCGACGAACAGGTATCGATCATCGATCGTGAACGCCTTGCTATGTAGACCCGATTGGGACTGACCCCAATTGACCCCACGCTGACGATTTCGGTCTGCGTCGGGCCGAAGCTCGTACAGTTCAACGCCGCCATTCAACAGGCTACGGCGATACTTGGCGTAATGCGCATAGACCGGCTTAACGTCATTGGATGCCAATGAATTGGTAACAACAGACACTTCGACGCCTCGGGCTTCCAGTTCTCGCAACCATTCGGTGCCGCGTTTGCGCGGTACGAAATACGCTGAAACGATCTCGACCTTGGAAGTCGCATTGGAGAAATACGGTACAAGTTGGGATGCCAGGATTTCCCCGTCGCTGGCTTCTCCGGCCGCCTTCGACGGTGGATCGGAGTACATTTTGGCGGGGACCCAGGTGAGTTTCAGCGTCGACGGTGAAAAGGCCTGAGCGCGTGCCGCTCGCACTACATCGGCGTATTCTGTTTCGCGGGCATCGCCGACGATCTCGATCAACCGATCGCGTGCATCTTTCAGGCCGAAGCCCTCTGGTTCGCCAACCACGGCCCGTGCCGGCACGGCGAACTTGCTGTTCCAGTATGCATCGAAATTCTCGGAGACCTGCCCGACGACTGGCCCGGCCACCAGCACATCGAGGTCTGCGTAGTTCATCTCCTTCTTGGCGAGGAAATACTCGTCCCCGATGTTTCGGCCACCCACGATCGACATGGCGTTGTCAGCGGTCATCGACTTGTTGTGCATCCGACGGTTGATCCGCCTGAAGTCGGTGATACCGGCCGCGAGCAAGGTCTGGTCGCGCCAGAATGGATTGAACAACCTGATTTCGATGTTCTCGTGGGAGTCCAGCGCCGCCGTGGCGGCGTCGTAGTTGGCCGTGTCCATGTCGTCGAGCAGGAGGCGAACCCTTACCCCCCGGTCCGCGGCCTCGAGCAGGCTCGCTGCGAAAATCTGCCCGGTCAGGTCGTTGTGCAGGAGGTAATACTGCGCGTCGATCGTCTGCTCGGCTGCCGCGGCAAGTGCGAGGCGGGCGGCGAGTGCTTCTTCGCCGTTGCCGATCAGCCTGACCCCGGAACGGCCATCGAGAGGATCGCCCAGCTTCCGGGCAGCCTGTGCAAGTCTCGTACTCGTTGGTTGTTCCACCGAATAGGATGGCGTCTGCTCAAACGTCCGATCTCTGGCCGCACATCCGGCGAGGAGACCGGTAGAGACCCCCATGGCCAAGATAAGGAGTTTCATGAAGTGCCCGGTGCCGCCTGTTGTTCCTGTCCCGCCGACGCCGACCTTAGCGGCGTCGCGATTTCTCTCGCAACACCATTCCGTCTCTTGGACTTTCAAGTAAACCGCCGTCGCTGGCTCAAACTCGGCCTCCAAGGTGCCGGACACCTCGCGACCTCGGCAGGGTGGGTGTCACCGCGACCGCTTCGCATGGGGCCGGCTCGCTCAGGACTCGCCCCGTTCGTGCGGACAGGAGTGGGCCGGCACACGTCGCACCCGTGTACCTGGGCCCCTGGTCCGTCTCCCCTGCGTCAGGAGACTGGGCAGAGGAGAGCGCCCCCCCCAGAATGCCTCACGTCGTGGGAGCCTTCATTAGGCTCCACAACGGCTACGGTCGTTTAGGCGGACAACAGGACGGCGCCGGAGTTTATGGAGCGTTTCCTCGACACCGTGCCCTAAAGATTCACACGATACTGACAGACAGCGGCATCTTCTATTGTGGATCATTGCAGTCTCACGTTGAAACACTGATGCCGTCGGGGGGCGGTCACGTCATAAGCGCCAAAGGAAAGGCATACTCACGGTTCGCGTCCAATACGCCTCTCGCTGCCTCGCGAACTCCAATGTGGCTTCAGCATGGGCTCCCTGCGTCCTTGACGCCTTTGGATTGCAAACGCCACTTTGACTACCTGTCAGGGCGAGGGCGCAACCTTGAGTGGTGAATCAGAGGCGCTGGGACTGGTTGACGAGATGTGCAACGTACGGGTCGGGAAGGCGAATTCCACGCCGACTTCGTTGGCCAGGGCAATGATATCCATGATCAACGCGTTATGAGCGTCGACTTGGGCAGCGTAGCCGAACACGCGGTAGTAGGAGTAGATCTCGATGTCGATCGAGGATGCTCCGAAGCCTTTGAGACCAACATAGAGATCCTCCTTGTCGATGCGCGGTTGTTCGGCAACACGCTCGCGCAGACGCTGCACGAAAACTCCAAGCGTTTCATGGGGCGTGTCATAGGTCAGACCCACCTGCAGGACGAACTTGCGGCGTCGCCTTTTGCCCCAGTTCGCGATCACTCGGTCGGACAACTGGGCATTGGGGACATGCAGCACTGTGTCGTCGAGCGAGCGCAGACGCGTGGAACGCAGCCCCACCTGCTCGACGGTGGCGAGATGGCCGTCGATCTCGATCAGGTCACCACGATTGAAGGGCCGGTCGGCGACCAGGATGCCGCCCCCCAGCATGTTCGAAACGGTGTCGCGCGCGGCAAAGGCGATGGCGAGGCCGCCGATCCCCAAACCGGTCAGCACGCCTTCGTAGGGCAGGCCCGCGACGTCGGCGATGGCCACGATCGCACCGGCCACGATCATCAGCTTGGTCAATCCGGTGCCCAGGGATGCAGCGATCTCGTCGACATAGGAGGTGGTGCCCGCAGCCTTTTGCTGGAACCAGCCGCCGATCAGGTCCGCCAGGCGGTAGGTGACGAGGGCGACCGCAATGATGAGGAAGATGCCGGCCAGAGGGCCGACAAAGGGCAACCCCACCTGTGTGATCCCGAGCCGGGTGACGGACCAAACCACGATGAGCGCGGCTGCAAGGGTCCCCAGCGGCGTGGAAAGAGCGGCGGCTCGATGAAGCGGCGGAGTGTCAGATGGCGCGCTGCGCTTCCCACGGTTGGCAAACGCGCGGCCAAGAGTGCTCACGATCTTGCCGGCAAGCCAGGCCGCGATCAAGGCAGCCACGATGCCTAGCCATTGCCAGATCTCGAGGTAACCCCATTCTTCGGTCAAGCCCGGCGCAAGGGTCCGCACGGCTTCCCGCAAGCGGAAGAACGGCGACAACGGGCGGGGTTCTTCGAGCTCGGAGACGGCTGGCAGGTCTTTCATCGCTTCGAACAACGCGGGGGCGGAGGCGAATGTGCTGGACGTCACCATCCAGTTTTGGGCGCGCACTTCGCCCGGCTCGGCCCCTGCGGGCAACGGCTGCGCAACCTGGGCAATGGTCACATTACCCAGCGGATGCTGAAAAAAAACATACGGGATCGCCCGGTTGGGATCGTCGGGGATCTCCTGCCAGATGACGTATCCGACCCTGTCGATAATCCGCTTCAGGTAGTCGGCAAAGATTGGCCCCTCAAGCTCATGTAAACGGTCGGGAATGTGCGACAGATCCATAACGGCATAGGCCCGTTCGCGCCCACCTTCGCGCCAGTTATTCGTCCCCTGAATGAACTCGCGCATCACGTGCCTCGGAGAGTTGGCCCGCGCAGTGTCATATTCGGGCATTGAATCGTGGCCGAGCGCTTCGAGAAAGCGATCGCGCTCGCTCGCCAAGGTTCGCGCAGGCGGCAAGAGAAGTCGCCACCGCCCGCGCGCGTCGCGCTGAAAGACGATCTCGGTGCGCACCGAGGCGCCGGAGGGCCCGATTTCGAAACCTACTGTGTCTGCGTCCGGGGTCGAGCCTGTCTCCGGCACGTCCTGCAGCCGCAAGGTGGAAAGATCGAGCAGTTCGAACATGAGCGTGCGTTGTCGCGTATGCTGAATGGCCAGCCCATCGGGCTCTCCGTAGGTGACAAGGTCACCGATCCTGCGCAGCGCGCGTGAATTGCCGCCATAGACTGCGGCATTCGAGGCGATCAGCAAGCTCCGCAACGTCTCGCGCGGGGTGCGGTTGGACAATGTGACGGCGCTTCGGAACTCGTCTGCCTCGTCGCGAAAGCCGTTCCAGTATTCGCCATTCCCGTATCGCCCGGTAAGCGTCTGCCCGTCGTCAGAGAGGGCAAAGATGAAGGTGCCGGATGCGCCCGGCTCTTCCCATTCGCCCCGGAGCACATGCCCCTCCACGCGTCCGGACATCTTTCCATCGTCGGGCTGGTAGCTGCCGGTGACGTCTGCCCCGTCCTGCTCCAACGTGACGACAGCCGTTCCCCCGCGCCAGAAGGTCTGCCATTCGCCGGCAAAGTTGGACACGGGTGTCGTGTCGTCCGATTGTTGGCTGAAGGCCGGCGCCGAAAGCCAAAGCAAGGCGATGCACATCCATGCAAAACCTCTCCAGATCGTTCGCTGAAAGCTGACCATGGCAACCTCTGACGTTTTCCCAGACGGCATTTAGGCCGCAACTGACCTGAAGCGATAGCCCAAAGGAGCAGGGCCGGATCTCCAAAAAGCAGAGTTTCAATGTCACCGAAGGGACTAGCCCCAGGCCTCATAGCCAATAGATCATAGTTGCCGCGAGCGCGATGGCTGGGAGGAAGACCTTTGGACAGCGGCCATAGCGGGTCGCGACGCGTCTCCAGTCCTTGAGCTTGCCGTACATGATCTCGATCGCTGCCCGGCAGTGCATTGCGCAACAATATCACGAGAGGGGCGGGTCCGGCTCTTCGACTGACGCTTGTCGCATTTGACTGCCGTCTTGCGCTGCTTCCGGCCCGGAACGTAGGCGCGTATCCCTTTGTCTTCCAACGCTTCTCTGAACCAATTAGCGTCAGAGCCGCGATCCCCGAGCAGCCGCTCGACATCCGGTAGGCTGCTCGGAAATGCCCGCGCTCCGTTGAAGTCGCTGACCTATCGCCAGCAGTGTCCCAACGAGTGGTGTAGTTTCCGCCGCTAGTGCGGGCTGAGCGGAGCTTTCGCTTAGTGAAGCGAGTCCCGCGCGGGTCGCAGGTCGGCCATGGTTGTTCTTCGGCTAGGGTTTGGTTTGCCGACCTGACCATTGACCGAGGAGAACGACTATGACCAGGGATACCCTATCAGAGACCGTAGCCCTGCGCGCGCTTTTGTCGGAGACGCCCGACACCAACCTGCTCGCTGAGATGCTCGGGTTCGTTGCCGACCGCCTTATGGCGCTGGACGTGGACCAACTCTGCGCTGCCGGTACGCACGAACGCAGTGAAGATCGGCTGAACCACCGCAATGGGTATCGCCCGCGCGCTTGGGAAACACGTGCTGGACGGGTTGACGTTAAGATCCCGAAGCTGCGCAAGGGCAGCTATCTCCCCGAGTTCCTAGAGCCTCGCAGGGTCGCGGAAAAAGCCATGACAGCGGTCATTCAGGAAGCGTAAGTGCAGAGCTTCTCAATGCGTTCGGTGGACGATCTGGTCAAGGCCATGGGCATGACTGGGGTGTCGAAAAGCCAGGTTTCCCGGTGCTGCGGCGAGATCGACGAGCGGGTGGATGCTTTCCTGAACCGCCCGCTGGAAGGCGAATGGCCCTACCTCTGGCTGGACGCCACCTACATCAAGGTGCGCCGCGGCGGTCGCACCGTCAGCGTCGCTTCCATAGTGGCCGTGGCCGTCAGCCTCGATGGCCGCCGCGAAGTCCTTGGCATCGCCGTCCAACTCAGCGAGGCAGAGGTCTTCTGGGATGAATTCCTGCGCTCTCTCGCCGATCGCGACCTGCGCGGCACCCGCCTGATTAAGTCCGACGATCACAAGGGGCTGAAGGCCACGGCTGCCAAGGTGCTGAGAGCGACCGTCCAGCGCTGCCGCGTGCACTTCATGCGCAACGCGCTGGCCTGCGTCGGCAAGAAGGACCGCCCAATTGTCACGGCGGCGCTCAGAACCGCCTTCGACCAGGACACGCTTGCAGCATCGAAAGTCCACTAGGCCAAGCTGATCGACGCCTTCGATCCACGCCAACCCAAGTTCGCAGATTTGATGCGCCGCGCCGAAGACGACGTCGTAGCCTACAAGAGCTTCCCACGGGAACACTGGGCCAAAATCCACTCCACGAATCCGCTCGAACGCCTCAACAAAGAGATCAAACGCCGAACCTACGTGATAAGGATTTTCCCCAACGACGCCGCCACCACACGCCTCGTTGGAGTCCTGATGCTGGAACAAAACGACGAGTGGGCAATCACGCGGAGCTACATGACACTGGAAACCGTCGCCGCCATTTACGACACTGCCCCCATGGACCCGGCAAAAAATCGCCGCCCTGTAGCCGCGGCGAATCCAAGGCCGAAGAACAAAGTTGCACCACGTCCCGGGACACTATCCCTATCGCATATCCGACGTGGACTTATTCTCTTGCTACAACCACTCAGAAAGCTGATACCGAACGGGTTCAATAGAGTCGATTGTCGATGTGTGCGGCAACCCAAGGAACCCTTTTCCCGAAGCTCATATACAATGCAGGTTTAACGGAGCTGCTGTTCTACAGCATGTAAGCGTTGCTCGAATTCTGCCATCGTCTCGAGGATCCGCTCGATCTCCTCATCCCCCAGTTCACCTGATTCCTCTTCAGTATCGACAGTCTCTTCTTCTGGAGAGACCGTCGTGGGCTCAAGTATGGTTTCGCCCTCAATATCAGGCGCTTCAACAAGCTCCGGTGAAAAGGGAGCTGCTTCCAATTCTGTCGCCTGATCTAAAGGGACGGCTCGCTCCAACAGCCGCTCAAGAACGTCGGGCGGGATGTCGACCGGGTCCGACCCATCGCCGTTCATGTCCTCTGCATCAGGAATGGCTGCTTTCAAGCGCTTGTCCGACTGGTCCAAGAGTCGTTCGATATCTCGGATAAGGTTTTTCTCGTCGCGTAGGATCTCACCGGCAGCGCTGGAGGCTTCCTTGAGCGCTTGAAGCTCCTGCTTGAGACGCGCTTGTTTCAGGGTTGCCCCAGTAATATCGCCAAGGGATTGAGCTATATCTGGTAACATATTGCCTCATCACTCATTTTGAAGTTGGTCGACCTTTAGAGCGAATAGCTCGTCTCTAGCCAATCCAAGCGTGAAATCATCCATTCCCGGGCCGTTGGGAACGAGCTTTACATTCCGATCTCCGGGTTTGCGAGAGCTGCGGGCAAACAAGTAGCCACCGTAGATCCGGTTAAACGCAGAGCGGACATCGAGCTCAATCTGCCCGCCAATCGCAATAGGAAGATCAAAGATTGACTTGCCTGACCACACCTTCATGACGGCAAAGGTCAAATCTGAGCCGATATCATCGATATACATGCGGGTCGTCTGTGCTTTGATCTGTGCGGCCTGACCCCAAACCCGTATGTGCACGCGTAGATATCCGGCATCTCCAAGCCGCTGAATCAAGATATCATCCGGCAAGAAACTATCGTCTGCAGACTCGATTGCTGCCTTTAGAATTGCTTTTTCAATTGTATCAGGCTTTGGAAGCTTCTTGTCATACTTAGAGCAGATATCCTTGATGGAGTCGACGTCGTCCATAGTCGATATCTTGGGGATCATCTCTTCAATGAAGCGATCATAGTAATCGTCTTTTTCGAGCGCCATTTCCACGAACATCTTTTGCATATCCGCCGCGATATTCACCACTGGAGGAGCGCTAGGTGTGCTGGCCGACGTCGCCGCCAGAACCTCCTGCGCCTTCATCGCGATCTTCACCCCGTTGAGAATTAGCCCCAGCGAGTTGAATTTGGCGGCAGAGAACGCAAGTGCGATGACCTTCATCGGGTCGTCGACCTTCAGCGACTCTGGTTCTTTCGCGTTGGTCGCCAGGCTCAAGACGCGACCTGCGGAAATTGCACAAATCTCACACCAGCTCGAGAATCGGGAGACGAAGTCTGTTCGTTCAACGCAACTTCCGCGGAGCCGATCGATTTCGGTTCGGATGTTTGCTTCGACTGACTGAATATGTAGCGCGTTGAGCTTCGATTGAGCGGCATCGATTCGCTTCTGCAGCTCTTTTTTCTCTTTCGCCTTCTCATGCGGAATACGTGCCAACGAACGACGAAGTGGCGTAAGCTGATCCTTTAGGCGCTCGATTTCGGCTGCAGTGTCCTCTGCCACTAGTCACTCCCCACTAATCCCGAAGACACTGATATCGGAGGTTAGGGAAATATCAAAGCATATTGCCGAGGCCTGCATCCGCAAGTGCATGCGAAGGACAGTTGCCCGTGTGGTTTTTGTGGCTGCCGTTACCGCGGCTCACTTCCAGCGCGGGTGGCCTGACTCAGGCCTGGTTGGTAGGAAACGCGACAGCCGATGGTGGCTTGAGTGAAGCTCTGTCACTCGCGGCTTGGCGGGGGACTGGTGCCAAGCCTGAGGTGGAAGGGCCCCAACGAGATCTTTAGAAGGGCTTGGGGAAGCTTCCGAGGTGGCCCTGCATGATTGTCCGGAATTCAGGCGATCCACGTTGATATCATGAGTGTTCTCAGACCGCTAAAGGGTGGCCGCCATAAAGGGGCAGCTGGGATTGGCATAGTAGGATAGGGATGAGACAGGAACTGCCCGCCCATCGCTCGATTGAGGTTCCGGCACGCCCACTTGGGTAGTGCCCCGGATGGCTGGGGATAGGCTACTCCGCGGCCTGCGGCGTGTACGTCGGCAAAACGCCCTCTGCTGACGCCTCTGCCTGCAACCAGTGCCGGACTGCAGCGATCCCTGGTCCTCTGCACGCGTCACAAGGCATGCTGTCGAATAGGTCGACATCAGCGACGTTGTGACGTTGAACAGGCGAAGTAGCCGACGATACCCGATCGTTCGTCGCACGACGACGTCATATGCAATTGACGCCCCGTGGTGCTGCTCAACCATCTTCATCTAGAGTTCACAGTTGGGATGATTTGATCCGCGTGGCAACTCCGTTCCGGCAAGTCCGCACCCGGTGAACCATTCACGCCAAGCGCCATGTGTTTCGTCATAAACGTGGGTGCGGCGAGGCAGGTCCTCTGGGTGATCTATGTACTCGTGCTCGGTCATCTTCGGTGAGAGTACAGGATACTGCGCCGAGGCCGTCAGTGGCTGCATCAGGAGGCCGGGAGTAGGACAGTCTGACCATTCAATCACTAGGTCCGCGCCGTTGGTACCGAAATCGAGCGAAGGCGCCCCGATCAAGATTGTCAGCCGCACATCGTGGGCAATCACAGCGACAAGGCTCCCAGCGCCGTCCAGGATTGGGGTACCCGCATTCGGGCCGGAAGCAAGTGACTGGTCGAACGAGATCCCCTGTGTTCGTGCAGATATCCCTCCGGCCTACGCGGACAGACCCAGCTTGTAGACGTGGATCTCGAAGGTTGGATGCTGCTCAGCTCCAATCACGCCCGGTTTGGCGTGGCGATAAGTTGAGCGCCAATAGGGTTGGATGACAACCCCCTCGTCCTGCATGATCTTCTGCAACTTCGCTGACGCCTCGCGCCGTTTATCAGCGTCAGCGATGGACAAGGCGTCCTGCAACGCGGCATCGAATTCTTCATTGGCAAAGCCGGTTTCGTTCCACGCCTCACCTGAGCGATAGGCAAGCGCTAGCACTTGGACGCCGAGGGGGCGTTGCGCCCAGTCTGTCGCGGAGAATGGGTACTTTGCCCAATCGTTCCAGAAGGTGCTGCCCGGAAGCACCGTGCGCCGCACCGCAATGCCAGCATCGCGCAACTGAGCGGCGACCGCGTCGCATGTGTCGCGACGCCAATTGTCGTCGATCGAGATCAACTCGTGCTCGTAGTCGGACATTCCCGCCTCGGCCATCAGTGCCGCCGCCTCTTCGGCATTCGTCTCGGGCAAAGGCAATTCGGCGTATTCCGGATGGATCGGCGAGACATGGTGGTTTTCTGCGATGGTGCCGCGCCCGGCATAGCCGAGTTCGAGGCAGAGCGCGTTGGACACCGCGAGCGCAAGAGCCCGGCGCACCCGCACATCGGAATAGGGCGTCTGGCCTTCGATCTCGGCAATCTGGTTCGTCCGGATCACAACGGTATTGGCGGTGATGGCTTCGGACCGATCCCAGCCAATCGTATCCATCAGATCAACGAACTCGCCCAGCGATTCGTAGACCATATCGATCTCTTCCGATTCCGCGGCTGCGAAATGCGCCGCCTGATCCGTGCCGTAGTCGATGTATTCAATCCTGTCGGCATAGGGTCCGCCGAACACGTCCGTCCCCCACCACGTGTGGTCGGGATTGCGCACCATGACAGACTTGATGCCGACGGTGAGTTCCTCGGGCAGGTAGGGGCCGGTGCCCTTGGGGTTCTCCATCGGGTCACCCTCGAACCCCTGAGGCACGATAGCGGCTGGGTAATCCGAAAAACCGGCGATCAGGGTGATGTCGGGCGTCTCCAGCGTCAGCGTCACCGTCAGATCATCGGTAACGGCAATGGCGCCCTCGCGCGCCTGCCCCGTTTCAGGGTCGACGAGCGACGCCATCCGAGAAGCCATGGAATTGCCTTCGACGCTCTGGTCGCACCAACGCGTGATGTTGAACGCGACATCCGCGGCGGTGAAGGCCTCGCCATCATTCCACGTTACGCCCGGGCGGACATTCAGGGTGTATTGCGTCGCGTCGTCGCTCACTTCCCAGCTTTCAAGCAGCATGGGCGTGATCGTGCCGTCGCGCTGATACTCGACCAGGTACTCGAGCCACCCGCGCGAAAAGTTCGACATCTGTGGCCAGTCATAGGTCCGAGGATCCTTCAGCGGTCGCACGTCGGACTGGATGCGGATCGTGCCGCCCTGGACGGGCTGCGCACGCGCCGCCGTCGGCATTGAGACGCCAAGCAATGCGTAGGCAGCGGCGGCAGACGCGCCGAGTGACGTGGCACGTGCAAGAAACTCGCGTCTTGAGAGCACGCCCTCTTGGTGCTCCTTGGCGAGTGAGCGGACTTCGGGGTGTAGAGACACACGGCGCATATCGGTTCCTTTCGGATCAGGGCGGCAAGGGACGGGGCGCATGGACTGCGTCGAGCGAGGTCTTGCATTGGCGTAGTGCCGCAGCACAACGGTACAGCAGGATAGGTGCCCGGCGGCGGATGGAAACACCAAAGCCGCTCACCGCGACGATACTGCCTACCTACTTCGTTCATCATTTTACTCGAGCACCATCTCGATCCAGGTCGAGCCGCAAATCGCGAGGCGTGTCGCTGAAGAGGTCACGAAGAAGGCCAATCCCTTGAGATCGCAGCAAAGCCCTTGTTGCCGATCCATGGGCGAATGCCGTGCTACGGGGAATACATGATCGTTGGCAACATCCCGGATATGGTCGCGAACACCCCTTCCTCTGATGAGTGAAAGAGATCTTTGCTTGGCCCGCGATGCCCCTGCGGGTCACTTCCGGATCGTGTCGCCATCATCCATCGCGTCGTAGATCGCCTCCGCTTTCGCTGGGTCAGGGTCGTGGGGTCCGATGGTGCGGATAGCCCGGCCCTCGAAGGCATCTTGACGCTTCACAAACTCTTCAAATCGGGGAGGGCCGAAGTAGGGGCCGGCTGTTGCCTTGTTCGATGCATAGGGAAAGCTTCTGTCCGTCGTCATCGACTTCAATCACACGCCCCTACAGGCCCGGAGTGCCGATAAAGAGCTCCCCGTGCCGGGATGCACGAAGGGCGCGAGACGTGGAGACTTGGAGTGGATCCGCAACCGGGTCAGGGCATTCCATTGAGTGAAGGAAGTGTCGGGGGAATGCCACGACTATTGCGGTCGACCGACAAAAAACGCCCGTCCCGCGCACAAAGTTACCATTCGTCATAGACCCTTTTGTGCCTCATCCTTGATCATGGAACGCACCCACATCACCAGCTTCGAGCGGTTGGTCGAGGCGGTCCAGTACATGTGCTCTGAGCTACTCCCCATCCCTTGGACAGTTTCCGGGGTGATTTAGGCTGCTCTCTGCCTTTGCCGGTCGGTTTCGATCTGGTTGAAGTAGACCACGGCGGGCGGCTGTCTGGCATGGGCGGCGTGGGGCCGCTGGTGGTTGTAGAAGGTGATCCACCGGCCCACCCCGGCCCTGGCCTGCGAACCGGTCTCCCAAGCGTGCCGGTGGACGCCCTCATACTTCAAGGACCGCCAGAGGCGTTCGATGAAGATGTTGTCGAGACACCGGCCCTTGCCGTCCATCGAGATCCGGGTGCCGATCCGTTTCAGTCGGTCAGTCCAGGCGAAGGACGTAGACTGCGAGCCCTGATCGGTATTCATGATCTCGGGCGGGCCAAAGCTGTGGACCGCCTCGTTCAGGGCCTCAACGCAGAAGTCCGCCTCCAGCGTGTTCGAGAGGCCCAGGCCAGGACCTTGCGGGTGAACCAGTCCATGACTGCGGCCAGGTAGAGGAAGCCCCGCCGCATCGGCAGATAGGTGATGTCGGCGCACCAGACCTGGTTGGGCCGATCGACCCGCCGCCCACCCAGCAGGTAGGGGCAGGTCTTGTGCCCCTTCGCGGGCTTGCTGGTGTTGGGCTTCTGGTAGATCGGCGTCAGGCGCATGAGTCGCATCAGCCGCCGGATGCGTTTCACATTTACCGGGTCCCCTTCGTTCCGCAGGTGCCAGGCCATTTGCTGGACGCCGTAGAACGGGGTTTCCAGGAATGGCCGGTCGATCAGTTGCATCAGCGCCAGGTTCACCTCGGTCTCACTCTGCGGCGCGTAGTAGAACGACGACCGCGAGATCGACAGCAGGCAGCATTGCGCCCCGATCGACAGCGTGGGGTGGGAGCGTTCGATCATCTTCCGCCTCACTTGCCGGTACAGGGCTTGAGCTTTCGTGACAAAAAATCGTTGGCGACGGCCAGCTCTCCGGTTTTGGTGTGCAGCGACCGCACCGTCTCCTCGTCGACCTCAGCCTTCTTCTTCCCGCCGCATTCGACGTTGTCCGATGCCCCCTCGAGCAGCGCCTTCTTCCGCTGGTGGATCATCGTCGGATGCACGCCGTATTCCGCGGCCAGCTCAAACGCGGTGCGCTCGCCCTTCACGGCTTCCAGCGCCACCCGAACCTTGAAGCCAGCGTCATGGTTCCTGCGTTTCGACACGTTCTGATCTCCTCGTTCTTGGAGACCAGCAGAAGTCAGATCGTAGCTTCCGTCACTGTCAGAGTTTCGGGAGGTGGCTCAGGCTATTCTTTGGATGTAGTGCCGTCAGCCCCAGATAACCTTCCTCCCTATGCCTCTCCGCCCTCCTGGAGAGGGAATGTCCACTTCGGTGGAGCTTCGCTGGAGACAACCGTATCGTCGCGAGGGGCAGCTCGGGGCCGTTTTGATCTAGCAACGAGAACCGTCGACCGACCTCGGGCGCGACCGCTTTTTTTTGCTCGGCATCTGCCACGTCTTAAGCCATCTCACTCCCCGCAGCATTCGCAAAGGCCCTCAACAACAGGGAAATGTCTGGCGGAGAAACCATGCCGCCCTCACTCCGAAGCCTCGCTGTCCCACCTGCGGATCCATCTTTTTTCTGCTGTGCTAGCGAATTTCAGACCTTCCGACCGTGCCGTTCAGAACGAACAATGCGGCGTCCTTGATACGCGGCGGGCGTCATGCCCATGCGGCGCTTGAATTGCGTGTAGAAGTTGGATTTCGACCCGAAGCCTGACGCAAACATGATGTCGAGAAGTGGACGCGTGGGGTCTTCGTCCATCATGTGGGTGGCCAGAGCGATCCTCCGATCGTTGAGAAGATCGGAAAAGCTTCGGCCTGTAACTCTGTTCACGGCAACACTGACAGCGCGCGCCGGCAGGCCCAGACGTTTACTCACGCGGCTGAGCGTCAGGGCATCATCCGCAAGAACCTCCGGGTCCTCCAGCAAAGTGCCAAGGTGCTGCATCAACGCCTGATCTGCGGGCTCGGGTTTTGGGGGTTCTGCCGCGTTACCCGGCACGGAGGCGTGGTCAAGGACCATGTCGTAGATGTATTCGAACAGAGAAGGGCGCCCCATTGCCCCGAGAAGGGCATAGGACACCAGACCAAGGAAGAGTGCGGTCGAAAACAGCAAGGGCCGCGACGTCTCGATCGCCCCGCCCTGAAGCAGCTCGGCAAAGATCACCACCTCGAGCACGAGGCTTGCACCGAACACGCCGATCACGATGCGCAACCAGAGGAGCGTCGTGGCCAGGTTGGGGCCAAGCCCTCGAAAGTGAAGCGCCCCGAGACGGTAGAGATGCAGCAACGCCCAGAGATATCCACCATAGGTCACGAGCAGTATCGGATCGACGGCCCAGAAGGCCCCGACCAGCAGCGAAACTGCCACGGCCAATGCCGGGGCCATATGCCAAGCGTGTTTGGCTTGGGGGCGTAGATCGGGGTCTGAGCCGTAGTCAAAGTGCAAGTAGAGCGCGGCGATAGACGCAGCGCCGAGAACGGCGCGCCACTGCCACATACCCGTCTCCGGCCAGAGCAGGGTTGCCAGCAAGATGCCTGCGGAAACCGTCGTCAATCCGAAAAACGCGCCAAGAAGCGCAGAGGAGGCCCCGTAGCGCCCGACCATAGCGATGCGGGCCATGAACAGGGTCATCACGGCGCTCAGGGACGTCATCGCCGAAAGAATGGCGATATGCAGCACTGCAGGTCTCCTTCTTGTCCCGGCCGATCCCACCGCGGTCGGCGTCGCGCGCCCGTACCACGACTTGCGGTCCTCGATCGCGTTTCAGGACGCCGGGTCATCGCTGTCCCTGATAGGCCGCAGGTGCTTCAAAAGAAAGGAACCCTGTCATGAACTACATCTGTACCTTTGCGGCGTTAATCCTTGGCCTCACTTCTTCAACGGCTCAGGGCCAGGAGGCGGATCTGGACGCCGTCCGGAGCTATGAGGCAGGGCTGAGGTCGCTTTCGATCAACGACGACCGGAACGATCGGAGCCTTGATGGGCTGGTCTGGTATCCGACCGACACCGATGCGCCAACGCGCCCGGATTTCGAGAGCGCGGTCTGGGTCGGCTCCGAGGTCATTTGGAATGCGCGTGCGGCCCCGGGCTTGTTCCCGCTGATTGTCTTGTCCCACGGCATGTTCGGGAACTCCAGGAACCAGGCGTGGTTCGGGGCGGAAATGGCCCGGCGTGGATTTGTCGTGGCCGCAATCGATCACCCTGGCACATCGACGTGGTCGCGCGGCGCTGACCAGCGACGGGAACTTTGGGAACGTCCTCGCGACATCACTCGAGTGATTGATTTCGCGGTCTTGCCGGGCGCGTTGCCAGCGCGCGTCCATACTGACCAGATCTTCATGGCAGGCCATTCTCTGGGCGGGTTCACGGCACTGTTGCTGGCTGGCGCGCGATATGATGGCGAGCGTATCGAGCGGTTTTGCGGTTCAACCTCTCGCGAGCTTGTCTGTGGTATCTTTCAGGACTGGGAGATCGCCCGGACACCCAGCGATCGTGATCGAATGCAGGCCGACCTGTCAGACGACAGAATCCGCGCCTTCGCGGTGTTCGACCTGGGTGGAACGCAAAGCTTCTCGGAAAAAAGCCTCAATTCCATTGACAGGCCATTGCTGGTTTTCGGGGCCCCGATCATGAACTCGGGTTTGACGCTCAGCATCGAGTCCCGGGCGCTTGTGCACGCGTTGGCGCCTCGCACCTTCCGCTATCTGGAGCCGCCCACCCTGACGCATTTCGATTTCTTCAACCGCTGCAAACCCGAGGGTTACGCAATTCTGGCCGAAGAGATTCCAGGTGACGAGATAGTTTGCGAAGATGGTGGCGCTCATCGGGCCGCCATGCATGAATTGATCCTCCATGAGGTGACGACGTTCTTTTGGGAGCACCTGCAATGAACTGATTTCACGCCAAAGGTGGAATTGCTTGGGACAATGCCATCCGCATCAACGACGGCACTGCATGATTGGGCTCGGGATCCATAGCCAGCGGATGACAGTAGCGGCATTGTGAGCCACCCCCCGAAAATCGGACAGTGACGTAAGCTATGATCTGACCTCTGCTGGTCTCCAAGAACGAGGAGGTCAGAACGTGTCGAACTGCAGGAACCATGACGCTGGCTTCAAGGTTCGGGTGGCGCTGGAAGCCGTGAAGGGCGAGCGCACCGCGTTTGAGCTGGCCGCGGAATACGGCGTGCATCCGACGATGATCCACCAGTGGAAGAAGGCGCTGCTCGAGGGGGCATCGGACAACGTCGAATGCGGCGGGAAGAAGAAGGCTGAGGTCGACGAGGAGACGGTGCGGTCGCTGCACACCAAAACCGGAGAGCTGGCCGTCGCCAACGATTTTTTGTCACGAAAGCTCAAGCCCTGTACCGGCAAGTGAGGCGGAAGATGATCGAACGCTCCCACCCCACGCTGTCGATCGGGGCGCAATGCTGCCTGCTGTCGATCTCGCGGTCGTCGTTCTACTACGCGCCGCAGAGTGAGACCGAGGTGAACCTGGCGCTGATGCAACTGATCGACCGGCCATTCCTGGAAACCCCGTTCTACGGCGTCCAGCAAATGGCCTGGCACCTGCGGAACGAAGGGGACCCGGTAAATGTGAAACGCATCCGGCGGCTGATGCGACTCATGCGCCTGACGCCGATCTACCAGAAGCCCAACACCAGCAAGCCCGCGAAGGGGCACAAGACCTGCCCCTACCTGCTGGGTGGGCGGCGGGTCGATCGGCCCAACCAGGTCTGGTGCGCCGACATCACCTATCTGCCGATGCGGCGGGGCTTCCTCTACCTGGCCGCAGTCATGGACTGGTTCACCCGCAAGGTCCTGGCCTGGGCCTCTCGAACACGCTGGAGGCGGACTTCTGCGTTGAGGCCCTGAACGAGGCGGTCCACAGCTTTGGCCCGCCCGAGATCATGAATACCGATCAGGGCTCGCAGTCTACGTCCTTCGCCTGGACTGACCGACTGAAACGGATCGGCACCCGGATCTCGATGGACGGCAAGGGCCGGTGTCTCGACAACATCTTCATCGAACGCCTCTGGCGGTCCTTGAAGTATGAGGGCGTCCACCGGCACGCTTGGGAGACCGGTTCGCAGGCCAGGGCCGGGGTGGGCCGGTGGATCACCTTCTACAACCACCAGCGGCCCCACGCCGCCCATGCCAGACAGCCGCCCGCCGTGGTCTACTTCAACCAGATCGAAACCGACCGGCAAAGGCAGAGAGCAGCCTAAATCACCCCGGAAACTGTCCAAGGGATGGGGAGTAGCTTAGTTTGCGCCCCGCCGAGACGTCCGCAAGAACATCGGCGTTTCGGCGGCCGCGTCGAAAACTGCACTAGCGGCCGTGGCACTCGCCTTCTTCGCTTCGTGCCGCGACATCGCAAGTCGACGACGTTGCAACCTTCGCAATGGCCACGACGTTTCCCTACAGTGCCAGAACTCCTGCCACCTCTCCCGTCCCTGCAATCGCCCAAGAGAGATCGATTTTCGGGAGAATGCAGAAGAACTGGTAGCGTACCCTCGGGGGGATCGGCGCGCGCGTTGCTATCCGTCGGCGAGGATGGCGCGCACGCCACGGCGGTGCATTGCTTCGCGGCCCCGCGCGATGAAGACGAGGCTGAGAAGCACCACCATTGCGCAGGCGATCACGCCGAGCCCGCGCTCATATAGGCCGTCCATGCCGGTCGGCAGGAAGAAGAAGATCGGCGACGCGAGGCCCCAGAGCGCGGCTAGCGCCAGCAGCGCATTCGCGGCGTGCGGATAGGCGGGCCTCAGGCTCGGATAAAGGCAGAGCGGCGCGACCAGAAAGAAGAGACCCAGCCCATAGACGAGGTAGACGTGGATAACGACGCCTTCGTTGTCACCATCGCCGTACTCGTTGCGCGCGCCAATGATGATGACGAGGACCGCGAGGATTGCCACGAAAACTGTGCCGGCAGACCAGAGCGCGCCGCCGAGATGCGCATGCGAGGCCGCGAGCGCGATAGCCATCAACCCGGCAGCAAAGCCATAAAGCGCGATGTCCATGATGATCTCGTTCTCTCCGGCAGCGAGGTCGCTGATCGTATCGGCGAAAACGTCGTGATCGGGGACGAAGTACGGCGCGATCAACGTGCCCGCGAGCAGTGACATGCAGCCAAGAAGGCCCAGGCAGCCCAGAAAGAACAAGAGATACGGGCGTTCCGTGTGGTCGATAACAGCTTTCGTCGTGTCGATCACGATGATCTCCTTTGCGTGGCTTCGCGCGGATAACCCCGAGTCTGCGCAAAGGTTCCGGTGCGGGGGTTGGAGCGCTTATGGGCGCCTTTGCCTAGGTCCCGGCTGCGGCGGGCGATTGCGTTCCCGCGCCCTCCATTAGCGGTGCATAAACAAGCGCGATCCCCGCATCCATCAGCGTGGCGCGGCCGCGCAGCGTCAGGTCTGTCGTGAAGGCGAACTGGTCGCGCATGTCGAAGGGGTAGGCTTTGAGGGTCACCTTCGTCGCGAGCGGCCCGTTCTTCGCCACCACGATAATCGGCCTGTCATAGCTCACGTAGATGCTCGTGCGCGCGACGTCTTTGAGCCGTTGCATCAGCTCCGGTGTTGGCGTGGTTGGCGACAGCATGAAGTCCGCCGTGCAGAGCAGCGTCTCGGCGCTGTCGTTCGAGTTGACCACACTCTCGGTCCAGATCGTGGAATGCGGAATCGTCACGATATCGTCGTCCGCGGTGCGCAACTGCACCGCGCGCGTCCCGATGCGGACGACCTCGCCATAATGCTGGCCGATGCGCACCCAATCTCCGGTGCGATAAGGGCGCTCGACGACGGCGATGATCCCGGCGACGGCACTTGTCGCCCAGTCCTTGACCGCGAACCCAAGGGCGACACCGACTGTGCCCAAAACGAGGACGAAGTTGCGCAGCGTGACGTTGAAGATCAGCGGCACGATCCAGACAACGGCCAGCGTGAAAAGCACCAGCCGGAGGATTGGGACAGCGTTGAGCACGAGCAGCCGCAAACGGCCCGGCATGTGCGGCGCGATCCGGGGTGCCGCGATGCGGGCAACGGATAGCGCGCCGTAGACGGAGGCCACGATCAGGAAGATCTGGAGCACGGTCCAGACGGTGATCTGGTTGAAGAGATTGGTCAGGTCTTGCGGGTCGGGGGTCATCTGCAACTCGCGCTATAGGGCATCGAGGGGGAAGCTCGCCTCGTCGAGCAGGCGGCGGATCTCGGGGTAGGCGGTGCGCTTGCAGCGCCAGAGACCATCCTGCTCTGCAATCAGATCGGCGCGTTCGAGGGCGCAGAGCAAGCGGGACGGGCCCTCAAACCCAAGCTCGGCCTGCGCGTCGGTCGCACTTATCCCGTCGTGGATCAGAAGGGCATGCAACATGAAGCGCGCGGCCTGCGCGTACTTTTCCGGAAGATGCCTGGTCTTCGGGGCTGCGAGCCAGATATCGGTATCGCCCTTGTCCCCTCCCTCGTCCTCGTCGTCCGCACGCGATACGGCCTCCTCGATCTGCGCCATTGCGGCCCATGGGCAACCCTGCGCGCGGGCGGCAAGCATGGCGAGGTAGGGATCCTTGGCGCTGCCGTTCTTGCCCGTCTCGCGGACGTCGTCGCCGGTCTCGACCGAGCGTATGCAACCCGATGGGCCGTACTCATCGATCAATGACTTGAGGGTATCGCCCCCGAAGGCGGGTAGGGTCTTGGTATCGAGGGGAAGCAGGTTGATGTCGCTTGCGTGGCAAAGATAGCGCCACGTCCAGCTGTCGACGGCGAGGAGCAGACGGTCGTGCCGGTCCGACAGCGCGGCGATTGCATCCCGCAGGGCAACCTGCCCCAGATGCGAACGGTTCACGAGCTTTGACAGACCGGCCACAACGCACGGGCCAGAGAGCCCTATATTGCCGCCCCAATCCGCCTGAGGGACGGAAAGGTCAGCGGCCCAGCTGCTGACGAGCTCGCGCGGCGCGGTCGGCATCGTGAGGACGACCCGCATACCGCTGTCCCCGCTGCCCGCAATCCAATCCCCGTAAGCGTCGCTCAAAAGTCGGTGCGCATGACCGCGAAGCCCGCCCTCCGCTCCGTCTGAGAAAAGGCCCGTCTCCAGCTCCTTGCGATCCTTGGGCGCGAGAGCAGACGTCCCGCCGCGCCTGTCCCCCAGCTTTTCGACCACGCGCCTATAGAGGTCGCGTGCCGTGCTGGTCGCCGGACCCGTGGGGCGCCGGTAAGCGCCGACCTCGACGAGCGCATCTGGAAAGGATGAAATCAATGGAGAGAGCCGAGTTAGGGGATCGGCATGTCTATGCGACAGACGCAGCGTCGTGTCATCAGTTTTGCCCGACGATCCGTTCAGACCCATAGAGCGGCACCGTCGAGATAGACATCTTGGCCGACCCCGTCTCCAGCTCGCGGGAATGGGCAACGTAGATCAGGGTTTGGCGGGCCTCGTCGAAGATCCGCTTGATCCGAAGCGTCTTTAGAATGATCGACCGGCGTTCACTGAACACGTCCTCGCCCTCGTCGCTTCTGTCGATTTCTCCGATGTCGATGGGCCCGGTCTGGCGGCAGGCAATCGAGCTGTTCGACGGATCCTCGAACCAGTTGCCGTTCGAGATCCGGTCGAGCAAGCCGCGCTCGAAATACGCAACGTGGCAGGTGACACCGCTCACCTTGGGATCTTCGATAGCCTCGACAACGATATCGTTGCCGACCCAGTCGACATCAACATTGCCCACCTGTTCGGTGGCAGCCGGTTGCGCCGCACCCACGAGCAGAAGCGCGCAAAACGCGGCTGGAACAAATTCACGCATCATCTTGATGATACCTCCTCTTCGGACCAGCGGTTGCGTATCTTCGTCATATCAACAGGGCCAGCAACGCCGAAACCGCGAGAGCAACGAGCGCGAAGAATGCTAGGCCCCACAAGGCAAACATGCCGTCCCGTGTGACGAAAGCGGCCGCGACGGAAGCAATGACCATGCCAAGAAGCGTTGACGTCATCGGGACGGCCTCCAGGAGAGGCATGACCAGGCCCAGCAACATGCAGAAGCCGAAGAAAAACCCCGAGGTCGGCCATCGGGTTAGCCCGTCCAGCCGTTTGTAAGTTGCCTGACGGTCGAGCAGATAGAGCGGGCGCATGAGCCACGAGCAAGCCTCGATCAGCCGCGCGCGGGGGATCCGTCGTCGCAGGATGAATTCGGGCAGCCAGATCGTGCGGCGCCCGGTGATGTACTGCCAGCAGAGAATGACGATGGTAAGGCCCGCGATGGTCGTGAACCCCGGCACGCCGCTCAAGGGTGTCACGATCAGAAGCGATACCAGCAGGAGGGCCGGTGCGATCGACGTATGGCCCAGCTGGTCGCGCAGCTCGCGCACTTCGACGGTTGGCCCATCGCCCGCGCGCCGGACGCTTCGAACGATGTCGGTCGCGGGCGTTTCCGTAGGCGGGGCGTCACCCGGTCTGGCTGACTGTTGTGGCATGGGCGGTCAACTTCCGAAGCAGCGGATTGTTCCGTGATGCAAGATGCCCCGCCCCGCCGCAGGAGCGCCGAGGTGGCGGAGGGGCCTAGTTGGGTCAGGCCGCTTTCTTGTTGATCTCGCTTTCGGCGATCTCGCTCATCCGGCGGTCCCCGTCGTAGGACTTGTCGAGGCACGTCTGCAGCTTTGCGATATCGCTCTCGGCGTCGAGACGCTTGGCGAACGCTACGAGGCAGCCATATCCGGCGATCGCGTAATGGGCCATGCGCTGGTACTGGGTGATGATCATGGCGTCCTGAGCGTCGGCATCGCCGAAATCCTCCTCGAGTGCATGGGCCTGCGCCTCGATCACGAGGCCTTCCATGCCCTTGCAGTGCTCGCCTTCGGGATCGGCGTGGTGCCTTTTGATGATCCCCTCGAGCGTCTCCCGGCCATCGTGAATGCCGGTCACACCGTCCTGCAGGGCGGCAACGAGCGCGGGGTCCTTTGCGGCGGCGGCGAGCTCCTTGGTGACATCCTGGGCTTGGTCGCAGGCGCTGTAGAGGTCCTGAAGCTGGTCGATGTAGATATCCTTGAGGCTGTGCATGGTCATGGTTGGCTCCTGTTGTTGTGCCACTGCCCTCACAAGCGTCTGGCATCCGGTTTGTTCCCGAGCGTCCAAGCGCGTGTCGGGGAACATCCGCGCGACAACGGCGTTCCCGGCGGAGCACAATCAAAGGGAAGCAGTCGACATGGCAGAGCAGAACCGATCTTCGGACAGCACACGCGAAACGGAACAGCTTTTTGGGGAGCCGGCGGGCCTCTCGGGCGTCGTCAGGCAGGGCGGCCGCCCGGCGCGTGAGGTTGTATCCCGCGACGAACTCAAGCGCATTTCCGCGCGTCCGGCCGGTGCCATGCGCGAGCGTGGCGCGCAGGAAAAGGAGCCGAAGTCGTGAGCATTTTGGCACAGGACACTTGGGTGCCGGTGGCGGATGGCGAAGCAGCGCTCTTCTGGTCGAACGAGACGGATGCCGAAGACCCGAACTTCGACGTGCGCAAGACCGAGGCGCATGAAAACTCCAAGGATCTCGGTCAGTCTGTCAACCGGTCGGGTCGGCACAAGCATAGCTGCTCCGCCTGCGCCGACACGGATTGGTACGAGATGGCCAAGGATCGGTTTGCCGCCGATCTGGCCGACAGGCTCTGTCAGCGGGTGCATGCGAGCGACGTCAAGCGGCTGGTCGGGGGCGCCGCGCCGTCGGTGCTCTGCGAGCTGCGTCGCACCCTGCACACGCCGGTAGAGGCGATCATCGTCGAGGAGATCGACAAGACGCTGACCAACCGCCCCGTCGACAAGATCGAAGACACCGTCACAACAGAACCCGCAGCATGACCTTCGAACGGTTGCTTTGGCGGGCGAGCACAAGGGCCCGCGTCGCCGCAAAGACATGGCAGCAGATCGTCAGAACTTGGCTCGCCGGCACTCTTGTGCTTGTGGCTATCTGCCTTTCGATGGGCGCCGATGCACAGACAGCGCCCGATCAAACGCAGCCTGACGGCGCGATCGAGGTGGGCGAGTCCGCCGCCTCCGACACGGAGATACGCGAGCGGATCCAAGGGGTTCTGAGCGAGATCGAGGGATATGCCAGGGTCACGCTCGACGTCTCGGCAGGGGTGGTCCGTCTGACAGGTGAAGTCGTCGACGGGGCAGCGGAGGACGAGCTCTCCCGGATCGTCGGGCGTGTGGACGGTGTGGTCGCCATCGAAAACAATGTCCGCCAAAGCGCGGATTTGAACGAACGGCTGGCACCCGCACTCGACCGGCTCTTCGAGCGCGGCGAGACAGTGCTCGTCAACGCGCCGATCTTTCTCGTCGCCCTGGCCGCGTTTCTGGCCATCGCGGTCGTCGGCTGGCTCCTGACGACGCGGTTGCGCCTGTGGAACCGTCTCGCGCCCAACACCTTCATCGCGGAGATCTACCGCGCCGTCGCGCGGATCGGGTTTATCCTGCTCGGGGTGGTGGTCGCGCTCGATATCCTCAACGCCACCGCCCTGATCGGCGCGGTTCTCGGCGCGGCTGGGGTGGTGGGTCTGGCGGTCGGCTTTGCCGTCCGGGATACGGTCGAGAACTTCATCGCGTCGATCCTGCTCAGTCTGCGCCAGCCCTTCCGTCCCAACGATTTCGTCGAGATCGACGGCGACATGGGCAGCGTTGCACGCCTGACCTCGCGCGCGACAATCCTGATTTCGCCGGACGGCAACCATATCCGCATCCCGAACGCGACCGTGTTCAAGGGACGGATCGTGAACTACTCGCGCGATCCCAACCGGCGCTTCACGTTCGAGCTGGGCGTGGATGCGGAGAGCGACCTTAACGCGGCACTGGCAACGGCGGTGTCGGCACTGACCGACCTGACATTCGTGCTCCGGGACCCGCCCGTGGGCGCCTGGGTCAAGGAGGTTGGGGATTCCAACGTCATTCTGTCCTTCGCGGGGTGGGTCGATCAGCGTGAGACCGATTTCCTCAAGGCGCGGGGGGAGGCCATTCGCGCCACGAAGGTCGCTCTGGAGGCATCCGGCTTTGGCCTGCCGGAGCCAATCTACAGGCTCCGCGTGGATGATGGGGGAAAGCTTGGGGGCACGACGACCGGTGTTCCGTTCTCCGAGCCCGCAGCGCGCAAACCCACGATCGCGCAACAGACGCTGCCGCCGGACGAAGCCGCCCCCGACAATGTGGATCGGGCCACGGGCGATGCGGTTGATCGAGAGCGTCAGGCAAAAGACGGCTCCGAGGACCTTTTGAAGGAGACCCACGGAGCCGAGTAATCGTTACACGGCCATTTCCTTGCGGCCCATGACGCGGTGCAATTCGCGCTGCTCTTCGCGCGAAAGCCGCAGCGCATCGCGGAGCTTGTGCAGGTAGGTCTGCTCGGCAAGGTTCATCTCAGACGCGACGAGGAGCGCGGCGGAGTACACCTCCTTTTGCGCGCCGGAGGGCGTGTGTGCCGCCACGGCGTGCGCATCAACCGGATCCCGAATGGCATCGTTCAGTATGCGCCGCTCATCGGCATCGGCGTCGCCGAGGATCTCGAACAATGCCTCGCGTTCGTCGTCGTCGATCGCGCCATCGGCGCGGGCCACCTGGACCATGGCGCGCACGATGCTTTCGGAGAGCCTGGTGTCGAGCGCTTCGCCCATGCCGGTGTTGGAGCCGGTCGCAGCGTTCACCGCTTTGGCGTCTGCCTTGCGGCCAAGGGCGCTCGACAGGGCGCCGAAGAGCTCACCCAGCGGTGCGTCGAACGCATTGGCGCTGGCGTGGCGCGTATCGGTGTCAGTGCCGCTGCCCGACAGGCCGACCGCTTCCAGCACCTTGCTCAGGGGCGAGCCGCCGCCCTTAGTGGGGGCGCCGCCCATCTCGCGCGCGAGCGTATTGCGCAGGCCGTCGATGCCGCCCTGGTTGTGCAGAAGGTCCATTCCCTTCTTGGCCGCAAAGGCAAGGGCGAGCTTGGTGATCATCCGTTTCGCAGACATGTCAGATACTCCTCACTGATGTGCCCCGACAACGAATGATCACCCCGCGTGTTCCGCCTGCCGGGGTCAGCGCCCGACGAATTCCTCCGAGAACGACGGATGCACAGCTGTCGCCGCTGTGAAATCGCTGCCCCGCGCGCCTGCCGCAAGAAGAGCGGCGGCCAGCGCAATCGCCTCGCCCGCCCCTTCGCCGAGAAGAGCGACACCGCGCAACGTGCCGCTCTCGCGATCCATGACGAGCTTGGCGTACTGCGCCGGCGTCACGTCCTCTGCGGCAAGCACGCCGCTTGGCAGGGGAGTGCTTTCTGTCTCTTGCGCGACGGTTTCTGCGCCATGCAGCCGTCCAACCTGAGCGACCGGCGGATGGAGGAAGGCGGTCGTGGCAACAGAACTAGCGAGATAAGCTCGCCACCTGCACCGAACAGCATATCGGCCAACGTTTCTCCATCGCGGGTTGCAACGGGAGTGAGCGGCAAGCGATTTGCAGCATCGCCGATGCCGTAGAGCCGGGGTACGGTCGTCTCCAGCCGATCGTCCACCGAGAACGCGCCGCTCTCGGCCCATTGCGGCGGCTCCCGGAGATTGCGAACAGCGTCGGTGTTGGCCGCGCGGCCCGTGGCGAGGATGACACGTTGGGCGACGACTTCGCTTTCGTCCTCGAACTGCGCGAGAAGCATATCCCCGGTATCGCAGACCTCGCACAGTCGCGCGCCCGTCTGAACGCTGACCCCAAAACCGCGCAGGTTCTTCTCGGCGCGCGCGGAAAGGGCAGGGTCGAACCCTTCGAGCAGCCGATCGCCGGAGGTTGCAAGGAACACCTCGACACCGAATCCTGCAAGGATGCTTGCAAACTCGCAGCCGATGTATCCACCGCCGATGATAGTGGCCCGCTCAGGCAAGGTATCCCACCAAAAGACGTCGTCCGACGTGTCCGCAAGGTCCGCTCCGCGAATGTCCGGCACCATGGTCGAGGACCCTGTTGCGAGCACGACCCGGCCCGCTTCGACCAGCTGGCCGTCGTAGCCGACTTCGGTCGGGGAAAGCAGCATTGCCTGATCCCGGATCACGGTAACTCCGGCGTCCGAAAGCTGCTCCTGGAACAACCCCCTGATCATGCCGATCTTCTCGTCCCTGAGTTCGACGAGGCGCGCAAAGTCGATGCTGCCCGCGTTTGCCATACGCATCTGCGAAAGATGTGCCTGCCCCATGGCAAGGTGCGCGGCATCCCACATCAGTTTCTTCGGCACGCAACCGCGATTGACGCAGGTGCCACCAAGGCTTTCGCGCTCGAAGAGAGCGACGCGGGCGCCGCAGGACGCCGCACGCTTTGCGCATGCGAGTCCGCCGGAGCCGCCACCCACGACCACGAGATCGAATCCTCCGCTCATGCCCTCACCGCCCCTCCCACGCTTTGCTGCGCAAGATTGTGCCGGAACAGGGCGATAATTCTGAGGTTTCTCTTGAAGACGAAGTCAAAGACATCGCCCATGATTGGAACACCACCAATAACGGCATTTATGCCGTCATTCAGCGCCATGCGCTTCACGGTTCGGTTGCGCGCGCCCAGCTGCACGCCGTGGGCGATGATGTAGCCTGCGGGGACGAGCGTTGCGGCATCTGCGATACCGGGTACCAGCCCGACAATCGTATCGAGGCTGACGCGCATCGGGAGGAACGGGGGGCCTGAAGCGGCTGTCCATGAACGTGGCGAGGCTGTCGAGGTCGGCAAGCGCGTCAATGCTGCTTGGCGGACGTTCAATCTCAACGGGTCCAAAGTGGCATGTATCAACCATCGGTCAGCGTTTCACGATGATGTAGACGGCGTGAATGATGCCGGGGATGTAGCCCAGCAGTGTCAGCACAATGTTGAGCCAGAAGGCGAGGCCGATCCCGACCTGAAGGAATACGCCAAGGGGCGGCAGCAAGATCGAAAACGGGACACGAAGCACGTCCATTGCAAAGCTCCATTGAATAGCGGGTCAGTCGCATAGCGCATCGCTGTGGGGTGTTGTTCCCAGACGCCCGGCCTGGGAGATCGGAAAGCGACGAACCCGGCGCTCGGGCCCCGGTGTCGTGGTCCGGCCTCAGCGGATCGAGCCAAATGAGATCGACCTTGCGCGGGGATTGCGAGTAACGCTTGAGCCGGGCAAGGCGATCTTGATCTGGAAATTGCAATCGCGGACGGACGACTTCGAGCAGACCAGAGCCACAATACTCCTGGCCCGGATTTCCTGAGTGACTTGGCGTTTTCGTCGGGGTCGTCACTATATTTCCTATACTCTTCAGAAGGTTGGGCGGCATGGGGGCGATGTTCCATTGCTCACCCATACGGTGCCTGTCCTTGGGGTGAGCTCAGGTTGGATTTTGACCGTCGCGTGCGGCTGGAGTTCCGGGGATGGCAGCTCAATTCGGACGGCTGTTTGCTGATCGTGCTGGAACCTGACGACGCGTTCGGTCTGTCCGACCCGGAAAGCTCGACGCAGGACGACAGGCGGGTCGGCGCAAACCGAGTTCATCAGATGGCCGGGCTGTTCTGGCAAGCCGTGTATGGACGCGTCGCCGGATATGAGGCTGTCAACGACGCCGAGCGGCTGACCCATGACCCGGCAATGCGGCAGGTCGTTGGCCACCGAGCCCTCGATGGTCAGGCCGCATCCACGTCGCAGATGAACCGGTTTGAGGCCGAGGGATTGGTGACCGCAGAGAACGCACGGCGCTCGCCGATCTGAGCGGTCAGTGGATCGACTGGTTCCACCACCGAACGGGGCTGAAGTACATCGTGCTCGACATCGACAGCTTGTTCAGCCCAAAGCATCGGGAGCAAGAGGGGACCGTCTGGAACGGTCACTTCGGCTGCGCCTGCTCCCATCCGCTCTTTCTGTTGAACTACTTCGGGATGCTGGAGCAGTGCGCACTGCGTCCCGGCAACGTCGACAGTGCCGATGGTCGGAAGGCCGTGCAGTAGCTGCACATGCGACGCCATGCTGGTCGCGACATGTTAAATCCTTTCGCGCGGACGCCGCCTACGCGCTGCCTGATCTGTACAAGACCCAGGAGGCGGCGCGGTACTACTACGCCATCCGGCGGCCCGCCAACGCTGTTCTGCTTGCGCGCATCAAGCATCGGCTGAGGCGCCCGGCCGGCCGCCCGCCCAAGCAAGTCCTGCGGTTCTACGAACACGTCGAGTATCAGGCGAAGTGCTGGAAAAAGACCCACCGGCTGGTGGCGAAGATCAGACGATCTGGAGGGCTCGGGAATGCCGCCTCGGGCCAAGACTGTTGTCAGGAGGGGCTGAGGTCGGCAACATTGTGCTGAGAGCCCTCACTTTGGAAGGACCGGATTTTGGCAGCCCTTGCAGACGACCATCCCCTCAGGAAAACATACGAGCAGGCGGTGGATTTTGAAATATATGCGAGAGGATTCAAGAAATTTGCGCAAGAAATACTTGGCAATTTCAAATTGTTCGAAGACTTTCTGAAAGAGGTCAAATCCTCCATACAGGTGCTTGCCGCAACGGTCGGGAATTCTGCCGTAAATGTGCTGGTTTCGGCCGGAGCGCGGGTTGTATCGCTGATCAGGCTCATCAGTTCTAATATCCAGATCGCCTTTGATCTTGTTACGAAGATTGTGAAAGTGATCCAGAAAACGGCTGATCCCAAGAAAGCAATCAAACCGGCCAAGGCCCTGTGCGCGCGTTTTGCCAAGGCCTTTCGCAAGCTTGCGAGTTTCGTTGGGGAATTGGCAAACGCAATCAACCCGATCTACACGGTGCTCAAGACGATCGAGACGTTCAAGAATGCGCTGAAGTTCGTGCTGAAATGGATCGTGACCGTTACCAGCGTTTCCAAGATGATGAAGAAGGTCATGAAAGTCAGCCAGCGCCTCTGGGCGAGCGTCAAGGTCAGACTTCGAGAGGTCACGCTGCTGGTCAAGGACGTCAACAAGGTCAAACTCGCCTGACCGGCGGATAGAGAGTGCGATCGAACGGCGGCACGTCGTCGTGCTGAACGGCCGCGCTCGCCGTTGTCCTGCGATCAATGGCGGTTACTCGGATCTGGGCGCGTCTAGAAACAGCGTGTTCGGCTGGCAGTCTTCAAGCTTCGTTTGAGAACTGCGCGCTTGGATCATCATTCTGACATACACCGGCGTATTGCCCAATGTGGTGGCGATGTCCGACTGTCGGTGCGGCAGGTCAAACGCCGTCAGGTGCGGGCTTGCGACCCTTTGCCGAACGAGCAGGTCGCAGAGAAAATGTGAGAGGCGTTTGCGCGCGGGCGCGAGCCCCAGCATCGTGAGGTGATCGCGCAGTGCGACTTAGTCGAGGCTGACGACCGCGGTGAAGGGCGAAGCCAGGCGGGAAGACTCGCCATCGAGCTCGGACAGCCCGGTGCGGGGGAATGAGCAGATCACACCGTCGGTGATCAGCCGAACGGTATGCTGCACTTTTGGCGAGCCGATTTCTGCCCGGCCGATGACTTCACAGGGGAAATTGACGCGGATGATCTGCGCCTCTTCGCGGCTTGGCCGGGACAGAACGACCGCCCAGCCTTCGGACAACACGTCGATTTCCGAAAGGTCCGCGTCTGCGGAGATCAGGTTCTGGCCCCGGCTGCCCGGCCGCACGTCCCGCTCCATTTGGGCGACGAAGCTTTTCTTCCCCGCCTAAAGCCTCGCGTGTCGCGACAGCCGGACCGCGAGGCAGCACTCGCCGTGATCAACGAAGGGTTCCGCAGCGCTGCTAAGTGTGTCGCGCATCTGATTTCACCGGACCGGTGAGGCATGACACCCTAGAGTGCCGCGATCTTCCCAACGCCCACCCTCGCGCGACCAAGCCCGCGCGCGCTCGCGGGGCGCGGGTTCGACGAGATCGTCGGCATCCATGGCATCGCCGGCCGCGGCAAAGACATCGGCGAGATCGACTACCTTGGCCTGCGCCAAGCTACGGTCGTTGGCATTGTCGGTATGGGCGGCCTCTTCTGCCTTGGTGAGAACGAGGTCGCTCTGCCAGTGTAGCGGTTTACGGTCCGTGGCAAGGATCTGGTGCTTTCGCGATCTACGCGGGAGGAGATGCCGGAATATCGATCGTCGGAAGTGCCCTTTCGTGATGCATCCGAAGCGATTGCCATCGAGATGCTGCGCCAGCCGCTCTGACCCGTGTTCACTCAACCAAAGCCCGGGCCATTCGCGCCCTATCGGTATTTTTCATGGTCTCATGGATCCACGCCCAGCCGGGAACAATCGTGCCGGTCTATGCTTGTTCAAGTGTAACTACTGAAAGGAGAAAACCATGAAACCCGGAATCATCATCGGTGCCGTCGCTGCGGTGGCTCTCATCGCTTTCGGCATCTTCTTCTTCGACGTGAATCAGACTGAAGAGGCGAGCTTGCCGGACGTCGACGTGACTGTCGAGGGCGGTAACATGCCTGAGTTCGACCTCGAGTCGGGCGAGATCGAGACGGGAACGGAAGAAGTCACCATCACTGTCCCGACGGTCGACATCGAAAGCCCTGAAGAAGACACCGCGTCGGTCGCCAACTAGGAGCCGAGTTGTTCAGGAAAAAGAGCCCGGCGCGCGCGTGCCGGGCTCTTTCCTTCTCGGACCGATAAGTCAGAAGAAAAAGGGGGCCACGTGTCGTTCACGCGGTCCCCTTTTTCTTGTTGCTTCGTCGTTTTACACGCGTTGCGCCGAGCGCGGTCCGGCGAAGAACCAGATGATGAAGCCGATGACCGGCAGGATCAGCACCAAGAGGCACCACAGGACCTTCGCCATCGTATCTGCGTTCGAGCTGATGATCGAAACGAGGGCCCACAGGCTGAGGGCCAGCGAGATCAGCCCGAGAATTCCTCCAACTTCCAACATGGATCGTACTCCTGTCATTGCGCCCGCGCTCGGGCTTCATGCCGGAACAATGTGCGGCGATCCGGATTGTTCCCCCGATGCGGCGTTGCCGCTTTGAGAGAGGAGCAAGGCCTGTGCAGGAGTCGTTAGTGCAAATGGAGAGGTGGATTGGCCGAGCGAACGAGTTCCTCGCCGGACATCTTGCGGACGTCGCGCCCCGCATAGCTCTGGCATTGTTCTTTGTTGCGCTGACGTGGTTGGCGTCGCGCGGTGTGCTTGCCCTGATAACGTCCCTGGGGCGGCGCTTTCGCCTGCGCCGCAACCTGCTCGACGTTCTGCGGATGCTTGCGCGCGTCGGTATCTGGCTTTTGGGCGCGCTCATGGTGGTGACGGCGCTGTTCCCGACGGTAACCCCGGCGAAGATGCTGACAACGCTCGGCCTTGGGTCGGTGGCGATCGGGTTTGCGTTCAAGGACACGTTCGAGAATTTCGTCGCCGGCATCCTGATCCTGCTGCGTGAGCCGTTTCGCATCGGCGACCATGTGGAATGCGACGATGTCGAGGGTCAGATCGAGGAGATCACCATACGCGACACACGCATCCGCCGTACGGATGGCCAGCTTGTCGTGATGCCGAACCACGCGCTATTTCACCAGCCCGTTACCGTGCGGACAGACAAGGACCTGCGGCGCACCACGATCATGTGCGGCATCGCCTATGGCGAGGATGTCGATGCAGCGCGGGATGTCATCCTCGACGCTGTTCGTACCGTCGACACCGTGCGCAACGATGTGCGGGACGTGCAGGTGTTCGCCCACGCCTTCGGCGCGTCATCGATCGACTTCGAGGTGACGTGGTGGACCGGGTCGAAGCCGGTCGACATCCGAAGCTCGCGCGATCAGGTCGTCGCCGCAGTGAAGCGAGCTCTGGACGAGGCCGATATCGAAATTCCGTTCCCCTACAGAACCCTAACGGTCAACGGTCCGCTGGATTTGCGCATGGTCGAGGGAGAGGGGCAGGGCGATGGCCAACTCGCGCGCCTGGCGGATCGAGAAGCCCGGACCGGGTGACACGGAACAATCCGGCGCCTCGGCGCTTGCCCTCCCGGTCACACCATTCGAGGACACTATGCCAGAGCAGAAGATTTCCGCGCCCGACGAGGGCGGCGAAGAGAAACTGGAACAGGCCGAGGCGCTGAGCCCGCCGATGATCTTCGAAGCGGTCCGCCGCGACGGTGCGTCGGAGCTGAACCGCCCGTTCGCCGCGCTCTTTTGGTCGGGGATCGCGGCGGGCATTCTGATCAGCGCATCCGTGCTGGGCGAGGCGGTGTTTCGCACCCACCTGCCGGATGCGCCGTGGCGCCCATTGGTGGAAAACCTCGGCTACACGCTTGGGTTCCTCCTCGTGATCCTCGGGCGGATGCAGCTATTCACCGAGAATACGATCACGACCGTTCTGCCCTTTATCGCCCAGCCTAACCTGAGCTGTGCGGCACGAGTGGCGCGTCTTTGGAGCATCGTGCTTGGCGCAAACGTCATCGGTGCGACCATCGCCGCCGCGATGTTTCACACCGGGGCGATCCCCGAGGAGTTTACGCCCGCCATCCGGTCGCTGTCCGAGCACGCGGTCGGCATGGGGCCGGTCGACAGCTTCCTGCGCGGCATCCCCGCTGGCCTTTTGATCGCGGCTCTCGTCTGGATGCTCGCACGCGGGCGCGGCTCGGAGTTTTTCGTGATCCTCACGTTCACATGGCTGATCGCGGCGGGGGACTTCACCCACGTTGTCGCCGGGTCCGTCGAGATGGCGTATCTCGTGCTCGACGGCTCGCTCGGCGTGGCACCGGGGATCGTCTCGTTCTTCCTGCCCACTCTCCTCGGCAACGTCATCGGCGGCACGCTTGTCTTCACGCTGTTGGCCTGGGCGCAGGTCAAGCAGGAGGTGACGGAGGACGCGCCCGAAGCAGGGGGCGAAGGTGTTCCCGCCGAGTAATCTCAAGCCCTAAGGAGACGCAAGATGGCAGAGTTCGAGGTCGGAGAGATCGTGAAGTGGGACTGGGGCAATGGCACTGGCACCGGCAAAATCACCGAGCGGTTCACCGAGAAAACCAGCCGCTCGATCAGGGGCGCGGACGTCACCCGCAACGCGAGCGAGGACGCGCCCGCCTTCCTGATCGAGCAGGAGGACGGCGCCCGCGTCCTGAATTCCATCACCGAAATCGAAAAGACCTGAGAGGCGGGACGCCTGCTTTTCTGCTCAACCAATACACGGAGACCCCATGCCCGACGCACAGTCGCTGTCCACCACGTTCGTTGGCGCCCTGACCGAGCGCACGCCGCACCAAAGCACGTTCCACCAGGCAGTGGAGGAGGTCGCCCGCGATGTCCTGACAGTCGAGAAACGCCATGCCGACTGGGCAACAACGCGAGTGCTGGAGCAGCTGACGGAGCCGGATCGCGTGATTTCGTTCCGCGTCAGCTGGGCCGACGATAGCGGCGACGTGCAGATCAACCGGGGCTGGCGCGTGCAGCAGTCAAATGCGCTCGGCCCCTACAAGGGCGGCCTGCGCTTTCATCCGACGGTGAACGAGGACGTGCTGAAGTTCCTCGCCTTTGAGCAGTGCTTCAAGAACGCGCTGACCGGTTTGCCGCTCGGCGGCGCAAAGGGCGGGTCGAACTTCGATCCGACGGGGCGCAGCGACGGCGAGATCATGCGGTTCTGCCAGGCGTTCGTGGCTGAGCTGGTGCGCTATATCGGCCCTGATCGTGACGTGCCCGCGGGTGACATCAATGTCGGTGCGCGCGAAATCGGCTGGCTCTTCGGCGCCTACAAGAAGCTTGCGGGCGTGTTCGAGGGCGCGCTGACGGGCAAGGGGCCGACCTTCGGCGGCAGTGCTCTGAGACCGGAAGCGACAGGCTACGGGCTGATCTATTTCGTCGAGGCGATGCTGGAGGCCCGGGGCGATGCGCTCGAAGGCAGGCGCGTCGCGATCTCCGGCAAAGGCAATGTCGCGATCCATGCCGCCGAGAAGGCGATGAAGCGCGGGGCAAAGGTCGTGGCGCTCTCCGACACGTCCGGCACGTTGCTGGCGCAGGACGGAATGTGCGCGCAGTCTCTGGACTGGGTGCGGAGCCAGGCGGCCTCCGGCGGCGATCTCACGGCTCCCCCGGCGCTTGGCCTCAGGCACATCGCGGGTGCGCTGCCTTGGGACAGCACCGATATCGACATCGCGCTTCCCTGCGCGACGCAGAACGAAGTCGATGCAGACGCCGCCAAGGCGCTCGTGGACGCGGGCATCTCGTTGCTGGCGGAGGGGGCGAACATGCCGCTGACCGCTGAAGCAACGCGAGTGTTGCGCGAAGCCGGCATCCCGCATGCGCCCGGCAAAGCCGCCAATGCAGGCGGCGTTGCGGTGTCGGGGCTGGAGATGAGCCAGAACAGCCACGGGCAGTATCTGAGCGCGGACGAGGTCGACACCCAGCTCCGCCGGATCATGCGCCGGATCCACAGCACCGTTGTCGAGGACGGCAAGGGAGGGGGCGCGCTCGATTACGCACGCGGCGCCAATGTCGCGGCCTACCGCACGCTTGCCAAGGCCATCACAGCGCAGGGGATAGTCTGATGCCGGGTGATACGCTCAGCACCACAGGCGCGGACCTCTTTGCGCAAAGCCTGAAGGCCCACGGCATCGATACGGTTTATGGTGTCCCCGGTGAGGAAAACACTGCCTTGGTCCAAGCGTTCACGCGGGAGGGGATCGAGCTGGTTCTCGTGCGGCATGAGCAATCGGCGGCGTACATCGCGTCGGTCGAGGCGCGGCTGACCGGCAAGCCTTCGGCGTGTCTGTCCACACTCGGGCCGGGCGCGATCAATCTGCTGGGCGGCGTCGCCGATGCGCAGCTCGACCATGCGCCCGTGCTGGCGATCACCGCGCAGGCGCCGCGCGAGCGGCAGCAGCGCACCTTCAGCCACCAGGTGATCGACCTTGATGCGCTGTTTGCTCCGGTCACGAAGTTCACCCGCACGCTCGGCACGGCGGAGGAAATCCCCGGCGCGGTCGCCGAAGCGCTGCGCGTCGCCGCCTCGCCGCGGCCCGGTGCGGCGCATCTGAGCCTTCCGCAGGATGTCGCTTGGGCCACGATGAAGGCCACGGAGGCACTGCCCGCTGCCGAGACGGAGCAGGGCTTGCCTGCGCCGCAGAGCATCTTGCGCGGCGCCGACGTGATCGCGCGCGCCAAGCGGCCCGTTGTGCTGGCTGGTGCCGGCGTGCTGCGCGGCGATGCGCACCAGCCGCTTGTTGCCTTCCTGCGCGCATCGGGCTTGCCCATGGCACATACGCTTGCCGCAACCGGCCTTCTGGCAGCGGAAGATCCGCTGATGCTAGGGCCTGTTGGCCTGCCCGTCAGCGACCACGCTGACATCGCGCTTGAGGCCGCCGACCTGATCGTCGCAATCGGTTTCGATCCTGAGGAGGTTCCGGCGGCGCGGTTCACCGACGACGGCCGCGTGCCGGTCTTGTCTGTTTCCGAGCGCGCTCTGCCCGCCGACACCGGCTGGGCGCTCGCGGGTGAAGTCATGGGGAGTATCGGTTCCTGTTTGCGCGGCCTGACGCGGACGATGGAGGGGCTCGCGCGAGAAAAGCGGCCCCTTTTTACCGATGCCAAGCGCGCGCACGAGGCGCGTCGCGCAGATCTTGAAAATCCCGATGCGGATAGCCTGGCGCCGCTCAACCCACGCCAGATCTTCGGCGCGGTGCAACGCGCGTTACACCCTGAAGATCTGGTGATTTCTGGCGTTGGCCTGCACAAGATGGCCGCCGCGCGCTTGCTGTCGGGCCTCGCGCCCGGCCAGATCGTGATTCCGAACGGGCTCGCCGGGATGGGCATTTGCCTTCCCGGGACGATTGCTGCCGCGCGGACGCTTGCCGCGCGCGAGATCGCTCCCGAGACAGGGCGCGCGCTTGGGATTGCCGGAGACGGTGAATTGCTGATGAATGTCCAGGAGATGGAGACGGCCGCGCGGCTCAAGCTGCCCGTCACGTTGCTGGTGCTTGTCGACGGTGGCTATGGCCTGATCGAGGGTGAGCAGATCGAGGAGACGGGGCAAAGCACCGACCTTTCCTTCACCAACCCGCGCTTCGACGACCTCGCCCGCTCGTTCGGCTGGGCGCATACGCCCATCGGGCGCAGTACCGAGGTTGCATCCGCATTGAGAGACGCTCGTGAGGTGGCGGGGCCGGTGCTGATCACCTGTCCCACGCTCTATGACGACGACATCGCGGTCGCGCTGGGCAAACCCGCGAATGGTGCAGCCGCATGAAAGCGTGGAGGGATCAAGAGCGCGATCGAACGGCACCTCAGCCCGAGCTCTTGCTCACGGCGGCTGAGGCCTTCCCGCGGCTTGAGCAGATCGTTCTTGGCGCGCAGGACCGGGTCGCGGCCTCGTTTCGTGTGTTCGATCCGACGACAACGCTGCGCAGCGATGCGGGCCGCGCAATTGGTAAAACCTGGTCAGACCTCATCGCACACACGCTCGGGCGCGGGGTGCGGATGGAAATCATCGTTTCGGACTTCGACCCGGTTGCGCGCTACGCGATGCACCATCAGGCGCATCTTTCGGTCGCGCGCATGAAAGAGGCCGCTGCCAGATCCGGGCGGGCCGATCTCCTGACTGTCCGCACGGCCATGCACGGGGCTCGCGTCGGCTGGCTGCACCGGCTCGCGCTTGCGCCGATGGTGAACCGTTATCTCAAGGACATCGCGCGCATGCTGAACGATCTGAACGCGGACGAGCGTGATGCGCATTTCGATCTGTCGTCAGCGCTCCCCAAGCTCGTTCGACGGGATGCGCAAGGCCGCGCCAGGCCGAAGCCAGCGCACAAGCATGCGGTGCACCCCGTGACACATCACCAGAAGCTGCTCGTTGCCGACGGCCACGTGCTCTATGTCGGCGGCCTCGACCTGAACGACCGGCGCTACGATGGGCCGGATCACCGCCAGATCGGCTCGCAGACATGGCATGACGTGCAGATCGTCCTGCATGGCGAGGTCGCCGGGGACGCCGAGCGCCACATCCAGAGTTTCGAGGCGGAAACGAGCGGGATCGCCCGCCCGTCGCCCAAGTCCCGTCTGTTGCGGACCGTTTCCGCGAAGCGCGCGCCCTGGGCGCAGCGCCTCGGCCCGAAGCCGCTGATCAACGAGCTTCAGGAGCGGCACCTCGCTGAGATCGCGCGGGCCGAGCGGCTGATCTATCTGGAATCGCAATTCCTGCGGGATCGGCATGTCGCCGCCGCATTGGCCGAACGTGCGCGCCAGGTTTCCGATCTCCGGCTGATCGCTATCCTGCCGGCCGCGCCCGAGGAGGTCGCCTTCGAGAACAGCACGTCGCTTGACTCGCGTTTCGGCGAAGCGATGCAGGCCTATTGTGTCGACAAGGTCGCCCGGGCGTTTGGCGACCGCGCAGTGTTCTGCGCCCCGGCCATGCCGAAGGTGGCACCGCCGGATGGCACGCGCGGCACGCACCACGCCGCGCCGATTGTCTACGTCCACGCGAAGGTGTCGATCTTCGACGATGCCTGCGCGATCGTCAGCTCTGCCAACCTCAACGGCCGCAGCTTCAGGTGGGATACCGAAGCAGGTATCACCGTCACGGAGCCCGAGGAGGTGCGTGAGATCCGTCACCGTCTCATGGCGCACTGGCTGCCCGACGATCCGCATCCGTCGCTTTTTGGTTTCGATACGGCCGCGCAGGGATGGAGGCGCCTGGCAAACGCCAATGCCGAGGCACCGCCGCTGGAGCGGAAGGGCTTTCTCTTGCCGTTCCCGCTCGAATCGGCCCGGCGCTTCGGCGTCCCGTTGCCGTTCCTTCCGCAAGAAATGGTGTGAGGGTCGGAACAATCCTTCGGTGGCGCCGTTCTCTCGATGTAACCAAGGCAGCCACAGGAGGACGCCATGAATTGGGATCAAGTCGAAGGCAATTGGAAAGAGTGGAAGGGCAAGGCCCACGCGAAGTGGGGTGAGCTCACCGAGGATGAGATGGAAGAGGCGCGCGGCGACCGCGAGCGCCTCGAAGGTCTGATCCAGCAGAAATACGGCAAGACCAAAGAGGAAGTGCGGGAAGAGGTCGACGAGTGGCTGAAGGCCGCCTGACCCTACCGGAGGGCGTAACAAAAAAGACCCCCGCAGTATCGCTGCGGGGGTCTTTCATTGTCAGGCGGTGAAGCGCGCTTGTCTAGCTTTGCACCGCGCCGAGCGTGTCGGCCTTCACCGCGCCGCGCTCGCCCATAGGCAGGTCCTCGCCGACGGTGCTGTCTTTGGCTGTCTGTGCTTCCATCTCCGCATCGAGCTCGCCGCCGACGAGAACGACAAAGGCCGACAGCCAGAACCATGTCAGCAGGATCACAACGCCACCCAGCGTGCCGAACGTCTGGTTGTAGGAAGCGAAGGACGTCACGTACCAGGAAAAGAGCGCCGATCCGATGAGCCATGAGATACTGGCCACCACGGCGCCCGGCGTGATCCAACGCCATTTGGCGCGTCGCCGCGACGGCGCAAGGCGGTAGAGCACCGCAAGGCCCAGCACCACGACGCCCAGCAGGATCGGCCAGCGTAGCAAGAGCGCCCAGCTTTCCAGACCGGCGAGCGCCAGCACAGACGGCAGTGCCACGAGCAGCGCCAGGGCGAAGGTCACACCGAGGATCAGGCCGATGGCGAGCAAGAGCTTGGTGGCCGTGACTTGCATGAAACCGCGATCTTCGTGCTCGTCATAGACGATGTTCAGGCCCTGCATCAGGGCTGCTGTCCCCTTCGTGGAAGAGTAGAGCGCGAGGATCAGACTGATCGCGACAGTGGACGTCAGGGCCGTCGCGCCCGCCGAGGACACCTCGCGGCTTTGATCGAGAAGGATGTTGGCTGCCTGCTGCGGCATTACTGCGGCAATTCGTTCGAACTGCGCGATCAGATCCTCGGGATCAACCAGCAAGCCGGTGATCCCCACCAATGCCGCGATAGCGGGAAAGATCGCCAGCAGCCCGTAGAACGCGATACCGGCGGCGACCAGGCTCACCCGGTCGTCGCCGATCTCCCTCCAGACGCGCTTGAGAACATCACGCCAGCCGCGCCACGGGATGTGGCGCGGCCATTCTGCATTTCTTCCGCGTGACATGGCCTCAGGAATTCCTGCCGGTGGCGGTGGCATGCGCGTCGCGGCTGGCTTTTGCGACACGGTCCGCGCCGCTGCGGATAGACTTTGATGCTTCCTCTGCGGCGGTCTTGCCATCGGGCAATGACGAGGCCACCGAGCGCAGCGTTTCCGCAGAGGCGGCCTTCGCTTCCGTGGTAGCCACGCTGGCGGCCTGCCCCAACGCGGCGCGCTGTTCGGCCCAGACCCGCTCCGCTTCGTCGAAGAGCCGGTCGGAGAACGCGCCAAACGCGTTGTCCTCGACCCGGGTGCGGGGCAGGGCGGCACCGACGAAAGCGCCAGCCACGGCGGCTGCAAGGCCGACGGCCAAGGGCTGTTGCTCAAACGTTGTGCGGCCCCGCACCTTCGCCTCGGCTGCCATCCGTTCCATCGCCATCCGGCCTTGAATTGCGCGAAGGCGCGCCTTCTGCACCTTGGTCTTCGCTTCGGCGGACATCTCGTCTATCCCGTCCTCGAGCCGGTCGATAAGATCCGCGACCTGCGCGGAGACGCGCAGCCGCACTGTCGAGGCCGTGTCGCGCAGATCGTCGAGGTTCGTTTCCAGCCAGTCGCGCGCCTGATCGAAGGCCAGCTCGAACCGGCTAGTATCGTCGTCGCGCGGCGCGGTGCGCTGTGCGGGACGATCCCAGCGTGTGCGCGACGTTTCCGGATAGCCGGGTGTCGTGGCTTCGGCAACGCGGCGGTCGAACTCCGATGTCAGTGGATCGCCGTGCTGGCGAAATCCTGATGCCGTCGACTCCGCTCGTTCGTCATAGGCAACCGGGGAAGGGCGCGCTTCCTTGCCTTTTCGGGCCGCGCCGAAGACCAGCCAGGCAATTCCCGCCCCAGTCAGCGCGACGGCCGCCGGATTGGCCTTTGCAGCGTCTGTAAACGCACGGCCCATGTCACCGCCGTGGCGTTGAACGGTTGATGTCACGGTGTCGACAATTGCCTCGGCGGACACACTGTCCTGCAACGCTTCGAGGGTGTTGGAGAGCGCGTTCCGCTCCGCTGCGATTTCGCGTTCGATGGCATCGGGAGAAGCTGTGTCAGGCATTGGTTGTCTCCTTGATCATTTGCACGTCGGCTTGAATGCTTTCGGCTGTGCGGGTTGGGGCGAGGCTCGACGCAGAAAGGCCGCGCAGGCCGCCCATGGCGAGCACGAAAGCGAGAAGCGCAAAGCCGAGCCCCACGATCAGCGAGGCCCAGCCCGGCTCAAGGCCAAGCTCCACGATCGCCGCAACCAGAGCGGCGGCAAGCACGTGCAGCGCGGTGAGAGCGAAGACGATGGCCGCCACCAGAAGGCCCGCAGCTGCGATTGCGCGCTTGAGGTTTTCGTCGATCTCGGCCCTCGCCAGATCGACCTCCTTGCGCATCAGGCTGCTGATGCGGCTCGCGGCATCGCTCAGCAAATCCGCCGGGCTGCGCTCGTCCATAGAGGTGTGTTTCATCCCGAAACCCTCCGGCCGAGCTCAGACGGCGTGTAAAAATCCCGCTCTGCGTCCTGCTCGGGGCTGGATGCACGGGCGACGCGGGCCGCGAAGAAGCCGAGCGCCGCAGCCCCCGCAAGAAACAGTGCCGGTCTACGACGCGCGAAGCCGCGCATGTCTGCTAGGGCGGCATCAAGATCCGTGTGCCGCAGGTGGGCCGCCGTGCTTTCAAGCACTGCCGAGGCTTGGCTCAGCACCTGCTTCTGCGCCGAACCAGCGGGCTGTTCATCCGCTGCGGTGCGCGTTGCGCGGGCCTGCTGCGAGACATGACGTGCCGCGTCGTCGGCCACGCCACTCACGCGATCGCTTGCGGTCTCATAGGCGTCGTACCAGGCTTCAGATGCCTTGTTGCGAAGCTTGTCAGCCGTACGATCCGCCTCCATCTTTGCGGCGTTCAGCGCGTCCTGACCTTCTTGCTTCGCGTCCGACAGCGCCGCGTCTAGCTCGGGCTTTCCGTCCGGTGCTGTGTTCGTGGATGAGGGGGTGGGCTTCAGGTGTTCAGTCATTTCGTTCTCCTAACGTCCGTGAGATTCAAAACGCGAAGTTGATGACAGCGAGGGCGACGACGACGACGCCGATCACGTAAAAAATATTGTACATTATCCGCTCCCGGTGTTTGGCGTGGCTGCCACGAGCGCGAGCCCATGACGTGCGTTGGACTGGAAACGCAGCTTTGGGGCGAAAGTTCCGATAAGAGCGGACAGGACCGTTCCTACCCTTCGCCAGAGTGCAGCAGTCCGGTGAGCAGCGTGTGCGGGAGTGGACGGGGCGGCCCGGCAGCCCCCAATTCGGCCTAGGCGGAGCGATGTGGATCCGGCACGTGGGTCAGGGCCCGTTCCAGTGTTGCCAGCATTTCGCCGGTCGTGAAGGGTTGCGCGATGTAGATTGCGTTCGGCAGCAGTTTGACTTTCGCTTTGTCCGAGAGCGCGGGCGCCCCCGCATCGTCGACCATGACCAGCGCCGTCCGCGCGACCGTCAGCAGCGCCAGCAACTTCTCAGCGTCGGGATCCAAGTGCGAAAACCGCAACACCGCGGCCTGAAACAGGGCACCCCCCCGGATCGCAGCGATTGCATGATCCGCTGATGAAACGACCACCGGACAGCTCCCGTGCCAGCGGCCGAGGATGATCTCGGCGATATCTTCAGCGACGAGAGAGTTGGGTTCGAGGATGAGAACAGTCTTCATTTTCGCGATCTGTCAGGTTTGCGTTGCACTCAACCTGTCATGCCGCCAGAATCGCCGCATTAACATTTGATGTAGGCTGACCATGCGGAACCAAATCAGGTGCGAGAGCTGTCCGCTCCATCAGTTCGAGGTCTTTGCGGACTTCAGCGCCGACGATACCGCGGCAACACAGCGCTTCAAATCGGGAGAGATGCAGGTGGAGGCGGGAACCACGCTGCTTGCAGAAGGATCGAATGCAGCACAGCTCTACACGACGCTCGAAGGCATGGGTGTCCGCTACAAGACAAGCGAGGACGGACGGCGCCAGGTCATCAACTTCGTCTTTCCAGGAGACTTCATCGGCCTGCAGGCAGGAGTTATGGGGGAGATGCAGCACTCGGTCGAGGCCACAACCGATATGCGGCTGTGTGTTTTTGACCGCAGCGATCTCTGGCCTTTCATGAAGGCCAATCCCGAGCGCGCGTTCGATCTGACATGGCTCTCCTCCGTAGAAGAGCACATGGTCGCCGAAGCGTTGGCGACAGTTGGTCAACAGCCTGCCGTAGCGCGTATCGCGTGGGCGCTTCTGAGGCTCTTTCGCAGAGGGGCGGCGGTCGGACTAGCCAATGATGGGGACAGCATTCCGTTCCCGTTCCGGCAGCAGGACCTTGCGGATGCCATGGGGCTCTCACTCGTCCATACGAACCGCATCTTGCGAACGCTGAGAGAAAGCCGCTGTGTCGAGTGGCACGGCGACGTTCTGCAAATTCTGGACTTGCCGGGCCTGATCGAGCGCGCCGGATTGTCGTACGAAACGGAACCATTCGCGCGGATGAGGCCTCTTGTGTAGTCTGGGCGCGGAGCGTTATTTTCGCTTGGAGCGGTGGTCCTTTTCCTCCGTGCTGCGACGTCCGAGAACAGCCGCGCCAATCGCGGCTCCCACGGCCCCGACTGTTACGGCAGGGAGCAATAGTTCGATGCTCATGTTCCGTCCTCCGGTTGCGACGTTCTCCCGATGAACTCAGGCTGAACGCCGAAGTTCCATCAGAAGAACGGGACATTCGGACGCAGGGTCAATGCGAGACTAACGCGCCACGCATGCCTCGGATTTGGTCCGATACGCCACGCGCTCCGTTCCGTGCGCATTGCCGTACTTTCGCGGCCCCTACCAAAGCGCGGAACAGCCGCCGATGCGGCGCGCGGTAGAACAGGTGCTCGGGGTGCCACTGTACGCCTAGCGCGAAGGGAGCGTCCGCCCGTTCGACGGCCTGGATCATCCCGCCTTCGTCGCGGGCCGCGACACGGAGGCCGTCGCCCAGGCGATCCACCGCTTGGGTATGGAGTGCGTTTACCAGCAGCTCCTCCCGCTCGGTGACCGAGGCGAGGTGCGTTCCCGTGCAGGCGCAAACCCGTTTACGGGGCAAGATCGTCTTGAAATACGGGGAGGCTGTAAACGTCTCGTAGGCGCGGTTGAAGAGCGAGCCGCCGAGCGCGACGTTCAGCATCTGTGCGCCTCGGCAGATCCCGAGAACCGGGATATCCTGCTGGAGCGCTTCAGGCACAAGGCGCCGCTCTAATGCGTCGCGCGCTGGATCGAGACGCGCTTCGGCGACAACCTCCCCGTTGAAGAGGGCGGGCTGAATATCGTCTCCGCCGCCGATGATCAGGCCATCGACGCCCGCGAGAGCAGAGGGACGCCCCACGCCCCATCGAACGGCGCGCCCGCCCCCGAGCCAGACGTTGAACGCCACGAGGGGGAAGATCCTCCAGCCCGAGCGCATTGAGGTCGTTACAGCAATCAGGGGTCGGGTCATGCTTCCGCGTGCTCCACGATGCTGCCGTGCGAAACCATCTGCGGCGCAAGATCCGCAAGGTCGCCGAGGAGTTCCGTGACTTCGGTGTGGTAGTCGGCTGATCCGTTTCCGCTGTCGGCCGTTGTCCAGAGGCCGCAAAGCGCACGCAGCCGATCCTGGTCGCGGGCAATCCGCTCGACAAGGCACCAGCGCTGCCATTCGTAGGCCAGGCTCCAGTTGGGATCCCCGAGGCGGGATTCGGGCATCCGATAGTGATAGGCAGGGCGCGCGGAAACAGCGCCACTATCATGGTTGCGCCGCGCAAACCGGTCAGGCGCGAGTGCCTTGTAGGCAGGCAGCAGATCGAGCCCGTGGTTGCGCGACCGGATGTGCCGGTCCATCAGATCAAAGAGCGTTTCGGAGCTGCAACTGTCTTCCGCACACAGCGGTGCCACGAAGGCACGGGGGAAAGCTTCGGTGAAGGGCAGCACGCGGCGGGAGAGGTCCAGCGGGTCGCGCTCCCGCAGCCAGGGCTCGAGCACGGCGAAGGCTTGCGCGACGGCGCCAAGATCGGAGCCGCTCTCAGGATCGGCAAGCTCCACGTTCAAGTGAAGCCCGAACCCGTGCAGGACACTATTGCGGGAGCCGGTGGCCCCGGCGCCCGCCAGCGCCTGGATGATGTCAGAGACTGAGGAGAGTTGGTCCTGCGTGACGGGCGGCGTTACCAGTTCGACGGGAATGGCGTGCCGAGCGATCTGTACGCCAACGCTGGCGAGCGCGGTATCGTCTTCTGGCGCAAGGGCGGTATCGAGGTAGATCTCGAGGTCACCCAGCTCCGAGCGCTCGATGCGCCAATGGGCCGGGCTCGACTGGATCTGGTGCCCCCCGACCTGTTGCACTGCGATGCTCGCAACGTCCTTCGGGCTCAGCCCACCCAGCTCGACTTCGATGCCGACGGTGCGTCTGCTCCCATTGGTGCCCACAAGGGCGTGGAAGGGGGGTGAAGCGGTGTCCTGATCTGCATTTTGCATATCGCGGGAACGCAGTACTCCGAGCATTGTTCCAGTACGTGGGAAAACGCGCCGCGCAGGTGCGATGCCCAGGCAAGGCGAATGGCATGCGCCTGGCAGCAAACGCTCGGCTCGTGCCTTCGCCGCGCGAGCGGCGGGTATCTGCTCGAAGCTTCGGCAGGCGTTGCTCGCGCCGCTGATGCTGGCACGGGTGGAAAGGGCGGCCATGTTTCCCTGGATGTCGCGAGCATGAAGCCCGGTGTTCCCGTGCCCCTGATCGGGATCTTGGCACTGCTGCGCTCTGGTGATCGTGGGGAGCAATACGCTCGACGAGGCCGCCGTTCTGTTGCCCGCCGCGATCTTTCCGACGCTTAAGATGACCAGTGCGCCGTTCGTGACGCCGCATCTTGCCGGCCGTCGACTACAGATCAATCCGCTTGTCGTATGCGTGCCCCTCGCCGCGTGGCTTTGGCTTTGGGGCCCGGTCGCAGGCGCGATCCCTCTGTTCCCAAGGTCGCTGGCGGTGAGCGGCGCGAGCACGCTGGACGCGGAATTGCCTTCTATTCGGCGGCGCGGGGCTCGGTGGCCGTTGCTGCCGCAGCCTCCCAGCTCTGCTCGTCCGCATCGAAGGGCATCGGCTCGAACACGACGCGAAGCCGGTAGATTTCGCCGTCCGACGTGATGTTCGGTGCAGCACCTAGCTGCCGCGCGAAGGAATTGATCAGCCGCCCGCCGAGAGACGAGGGGCGCGTATTTGCCGACACTTCGGGCAGCTTTGCCTCGGCCACGGAATTCTCGACCACCAGCGCGACGCGGTCTCCCTCCAGCCTTTCCAGAGCAATCCGCACCCACGGCCCCTCGCCTGCGTCGCCCGCGTACTTCAGCGCGTTCGTCACGGCCTCGACCGTGAGCAGCGACAGCGGTAGGGCCTGGTCGGGGTACAGCAGCACAGACGCGAACTCCGAGCGAACACGCAATCGCTGTCCGTCGCTTCGCGCCGGGGCAAGCTCCGTCAGCGGCGCAGTAACCCGAGCCAGCAGGTCTTCCGCATGAACCTTGCTGAGCGCTTCGGCCTGGTAGAGCAGCCTGTGCACCGTCGCCATGCTGGAGACGCGTTGGCTGATGTGGTCGAGTGCCGCTACTGTTTCCTCTTCCTCCGCACGCCGCTCCTGCATGTTGATCATCGACGAGATCAGCTGAAGGTTGTTCTTTACGCGGTGGTGTACTTCCTTGAGCAGCACGTCCTTCTCGTGCATCGCATTGACCAGATCAGCTTCGTCTTGCACCAGCCGCTCCGCGACGTTTCGGAACTCCGTTTCGATAACTTGCAGCTCCCGGGGCAGGTCTTTCCTCGGTTCGGGCGGCATCTCCCGTTCAAGGCCGAAGCGCCGCATTCGCGCGGCGAGAACGCGCACGGGCCCAACGACCTGGCGCTCGACAGTGAACGTCACGAGGATGAGGCTCGCCAACCACATGAAGACGGCGAATAGGGCAGGCGAGGTTGCGTAGTTGAGCCAACCGGTCCCATGCGCTCTCGCATCCGGCCAGGCCCCGACCGCGTACATCGTGCCGTCCACGATGGGGATAATCGTATAGTAGGTTGGTGTGCCGTCAGCGCGGGGCGCGACGAACTCCCGGCTTCCACCTCCGACAAGAGGGAAGGCGCCCCGGTCCGCCGGCAATTGCGCCTCGGCTTGCGAGAGCGGCAGGGAGGAGGTCAGCAGCTCCCCGCGTTGATTGAGAGTAAAGACAACCTTTTCCAAACCTTCGGTCAGCACCGAAGGCGCGCCCTCCACCCCGGCATGGGGCAGGGACAGGCTCAGGAAACCCGCCGGGTCTGTCGGCGTTCCCCCGAATGGAACTGTCACGACCACGACGTGTGCGCCCGACACCGCCCCGTTCCGGCTGACGTCGACGCGTGCGCGCGGCGTGGCGACGCTCTGCTGAAAGTCCTCCGTCTCCGAGACATCCGCCGTGGTCCCGGACGAGGAACACGCCATGAGACCCGAGGGCGGGATTACACCGGCGAACAGATAGTCGCCGTTCGAGTTCGCCACGAAGCGACGCATGAAGGCGGTGCATTCCTCGGTGTTTTCAAACCCGCGAGCGGCGACGGCCAGCGCTTCTGCCGCGCCAAAGGCGGCGCGGATCGACAGCCGCTCCTGCTCGGCGAGTTCCAGCGTCGTGGCGAGCAGAGCGCGTTCGGTTTGCGCGCGAAGATCGTCCTCCAGCCGGATTGTCTGCTGAAGTGCGATCAGTCCGAGCGGCACCAACGCGACGGAAAGAAGAATGCCGAGACGTTTTGAAAGACCGGACTGCGAAGCGTCCTCTTTGCTCGCCGGCGCGGGCCCGCTCATCCAACGTTGCCGGAGCTTTGCGACAAGACCGATTGCGTGGCGGCGTCCGTGAGTTCGAGTGTTTCGCTCTCGTCCATGCCCATCGCTTCGGCGAGCGCTGCGCGGCCCCGGTTCAGGCGGCTCTTGATCGTACCCATCTGAACGCCACACATCTCGGCGGCATCTTCGTAGGAGTGCTGCAACGCCCCTACGAGGATCAGCACCTCGCGTTGCTCCGGCGGCAGCGTGTTGAAGGCTGTTCGGAAATCCCGAAGGTGCAACCGACCGTCATGGTCGGGCTTCGTCGCGATCCCCTCGGCATACTCGCCGTCGGTATCCATCACCTCGCGCTTGGCCTTGCGCCGGTTGGAGTAGAACGAATTGCGCAGGATCGTGAAGAGCCACGCCCGCATGTTCGTACCTTCCTCGAAGCTGTCCATGCTGGACCATGCCTTGAGCACGGTTTCCTGAACTAGATCGTCGGCAGCAGCACTGTTTCGGGTTAGGCTCATCGCGAAGGCGCGCAGCGTCTTCATGTGGCTGACGAGCTCTTCCTTGGCATCGGCGCGCCTCATTTGCCCCCCTCGGGGTCGGAGGACCGCTGCGTGAAGGAGGCAGGAACTTCGATGTCGTCAAGCTTGTCGAGCAGCTTCATCAACTCGTCGGGAAGGTCGTGTTCCGCGTCCTCTTCGAAGATGCGCTTCAGGTTCTCGTCGATCTGAACCTTTGCCACATCGCCAACTTTGGTTTTCTTCACAATGCGCCTCATCTGTCTGTCATGCAAAAACACTCGCCCGCGGGAACAAACCCGAAGCTTCCGGGTTTGTTCCGAGAAAACTCGCCAGCACGGAGAACCTATGTCGACCACAGGCCCAAAGCCGGGCGGTATGCCCCGCACTATGTCGGATCTTATCGCTCCGCACCTTCCCTATCTGCGCCGCTATGCCCGCGCGCTGACCGGCAGTCAGAGCAGCGGCGACAAACTCGCGGCCTCGACGCTTGAAGCGGTCCTTGCCGACCCGGAGTCTTTGCCGGTGCCCCAGATGGGCGAACGCGGCGCGCTGTTCCATGTCTTTCATCGTCTTTGGGTAAGCATCGGCCAGCCCTCGCCGGAAGAAGAGGTCGAAGCCCTTCGCGCTCGAACGCATGACAACATGGCAGAGCTTTCGCCGAACACGCGCGAGGCGCTCCTTTTGCATACGGTCGAAGAGTTCTCGATCGAGGATACGGCGCGGATCATGAGCCTCGGCGCGGACGAGACCCGCGCGCTGGTAGAGAAGGCGCGCAGCGAGATGCGTGGCGCGGTCAGCGGGCGCGTGATGATCATCGAGGATGAAGCCATCATCGCGATGGACCTTGAATCGATCGTCGAGACGATCGGGCACGAAGTGACCGGCATCGCCCGCACGCGCGACGAAGCTGTCGAGCTGGGGCAGGAGAGCAAGCCGCATCTCATCCTCGCCGACATTCAACTTGCCGACAATTCGAGCGGGATCGACGCGGTGAACGACCTGCTCAAGGTCATGCCGGATGTGCCGGTTATTTTCATCACGGCCTATCCCGAACGCCTTCTGACGGGCGAACGCCCCGAACCGGCGTTTCTGATCGCCAAGCCCTATACTCCCCCTCAAGTCATCTCGGCTGTGAGCCAGGCGATGTTTTTTGCGTCAACGGAGACGCTGAAGGCGCAGCCTGCCTGACAACGAAAAAGCGGGCCGCGCTCGCGCCGGCCCGCTTTTCTCTACTCCGACGTCTTGAGCGTCAGCCGGCCGAAATGGCCCGCAGCATCCACGCTGCCTTCTCGTGGAAGGCCGAGCGTTCGGTTGCCAGATCGGCGGTGACCATGTCGCGCCGCTTCTCCGCAACCTCGATAAGGGCGTGCAGCCTGTGGGCTACCCGTTCATGGTCGGCGGCGAGGTCCTTGCACATTTCTCCGGCGCTCGGTGTGTGATCCAGCTCGTCGATGACCGAGCTTTCGATCACCTTGGTAAGCCGCATCGGTGCAAGATGCCCCAGGGCACGAATGCGTTCGGCCAGCTCGTCGGCGGCCTCGAACATGTTCTCGTAGTGCTCTTCCGTAAGGTTGTGCACGGAGTAGAAGAGCGCGCCCTCCACGTTCCAGTGATAGGCATGCGTTTTATGAACTAGCGCGTAGGTATCGGACAGGACGTCCGCCAGACCCTTGGCAATGGGAGCGGGGTCCTGAACGCCGGTGCTGATTTCCTGTTCTCGCGGGATGACTTGCATGGCGGTGTTCATTGGATTTCCTTGTGTTGCGTGTGTGAAGGCGAACGGCGACTGGCGCCGCCCCGTGAGAAGATCGCAAGTGCGCGCTCAGGTTCCACTTCCGCGAACAAGCCGCACGACGAGCGTCACGACGAACAGCGCGACGAACACGAAGAAGAGAATTTGTGCGATACCGGCAGATGCCGAAGCGATACCGCCAAATCCGAACAGAGCAGCGACAAGCGCCACAACGAGAAACGTAAGAGCCCAACCGAGCATGATACCTCCTTTTCCAGAGCGCTTCCCACGAAGCGTTTACAGCTCTTCAAGTCGGCAATTTTGATATTGTTCCACGTTGGTACGGGCGATGGCGAGATCCACTATGTGGTTCGGATGACCGAGGACCAGCTCAAGGCGCTGCGGGATGTGAAGGAAGAGTAGTTCTGAGCGACGCGACTGCAGCGAGTGACCGGTTTGGGGGAGCTTCGGCTTCCTCCTTCCTCGTTCAAGGTACGAAAACTGCGCAACTGACTGATCGGGAACAATTCCGCGTCGTCTGGATTGTCAATCTGACCGTCGCATGTGGCGACGACAGCAGTTTTGCGAAGTGGAGGCTGCTCATGCACCCAGCACATATTCATCCATTCGACACCGGGCTTCCGGCGACCTACGGCTTTCGGATCAAGGGAGAAATCACCAACAAGGACATGACCGCGATGGCGGAGCGTGTTCTGGACGCGTTCGATAGTTTCGACACGATCGACATGCTTCTGGTGTTCGACAATTACGAGGGATCGGAGACAGGCGCAGCGCTCTCCACGGCGTCGTTGCGGGCTCAGGCCAGGGCACTGCCGAACGTGCGTGCCTACGTCGTTGCGAGCGCGCCGGAAAGCGCAGGACACTTGGTCGAGACGCTTGGCAACATGATGCCCGTCGACGCCAAGAGCTTCGAAACGGAAGCCGAGGCCCACGCGTACCTTACATCCCTGCCGCGCCTGTCCTGACTTTGCGTGGCAGTGAAACGGCAAACTAGGGAGGACCTTCGAATGTCAGAAATGACCAATGGCCCGTTCAGCGGCCAATTGCAGCCGGTCGCGCCGTCCGTGCGCAAAGGGCAGCGTACCCTGTCGGGCGCTGCGGCGCGCCTGGCGCGAGATCACCCGGTACCATTCGTTCTCGGGGTTGCTGTCTTTGGTTTCTGCCTCGGGCGGACACTGGCCCTCTCAGGCACCGTGCCGCAAATCAGCCAAAGTAAAATGCTTCAGTCAGCGCCAAGTCGGGATCTGGCGGACCCTGCGCCCAAGGGAAGAGCGGTGCCGCGAGAGGAACGGTGGCATCGCAGAGCGCCTGTCGGACCTGCTGTTCATCCCGAACGCGTTTGACACTGTATTCAGCAACGAAATCAAGAAGGCCCGCAAATCTGCTATTTGCGGGCCTTCTCGGTGCGGTGGCGCAGGGTTTGGTTGAATGGCTCCCCAGTTCTTCTGCAGCGCTCCGTTTCGGCATCCTGATCTCTATTCTGACGCGGGTACCTCAGTCGGCACCGGCGTTGCCTGCTCACTCGCGGGCACGCTCAAGAGCGAAAACCCGAAGGCTCCGAGCGCAGCGAGGGCCAGTGCGGCGCAAATTCCCAAGAAAGCCGGCTTGTGCCGGGTGACTTGCGTTTCGGTATTCGTGTCGGGTGCTGACATTATGTTCTCCTTTTCCGGTGAACGCAGTTGCTGCGGAATTGTTCCAGCACAGGGCAAGGCTAGCCGCAGGCGCTGCGAAAGAGGAAGGACGCCGAAATCAGGGAACGAAACGGAGGGCCACCCGTTTCCCCACCAGTTGCGGCGCCATGAGCGCCAATCACAAATAAGGAGGATCACATGCGAAACGTCGTTACGCCCCTCATTATTGGCGGTTTTGCTGCCGGGCTCGCACTTGCACCGCTGATCGCAGGCGCCGAAACTAACAAGCCGAAACCAGCTGTCACCCTGTCGGAGAAATCCGCACTGGAGGTCGCGGTCTACGAGGAGCTCTTCGATATTGGCATCCACGTGCCCAACCTAAACAAACTGTCGAGCGCCCAACTCGCCGGTTTGCTGCTTACGCTGACGCGCGAAAGTCCCAACCGCGACGAAGCCGTCACGGCCATCGTCGCGAATGGCGACTATGCGCTGGAGCCGCTCGACGGGGCGGCCCTCGACGACATGACCACCGTGCGCGACGTCGTTGAAGATGCACTGGGTCGCGCCGGCTGGTCGGCTGATGTTACGCAGCTCGGCGATGATCAGGTGGCAGCACTCTTCACCGAGCTTGCGGAGCGCGGCTATCTCGAGACCCAGCGTATCAACGCGTTGACCGCGTCCGAGAGCTGACGCCCTGATGCAATAGAGCGGATGAAAGCGCCGCCCCGCACGACGGAGCGGCGTTCTTTCGGTTTGTTTCTGCGCGGCGTCCACCGCGGATACCTGTGCGCGAAGTGAAGTACCCTTCTCCTCGCGCGCCTTGATGCTTTCATGAGCCGCTCCCGTGCCTCGCACGACATGGGCCTCGCGGTGTTCGGGTTGACGCAGGGCAGGGTGCGCTGGCTCTTCGACTGGCTGACCGAGCCGGGCACGGTGCGTGAGCGGATTGAGCCAAAACCCGCCGCTTGAGAACGCCCTTGCCCCAGAGCGGTGACCATGGTGCAGGTAGGGTCTGGGCCGGTCTGTCCTTGTTGTAGAGCGTGGTTCACGGCTCGAAAACCGGGAGGTGACATGGTCGATCTGTGCTGGCTCGGATATGCGCGAATGGCGCGTCTGCAACCCCATTTCTCAAATTCCCACGGCAAACCAATCTTTGGCGGCGGGCATGTGTTGAGTGGCATTATCTTTATCAACTGCATGGGTTACGATTGTGGGCTGCACCAAAGGACTACAGGCGTCACAAGGGCAACATGACCGCTGGTAGCGATGGAGCAAACGGGCCGCTTCGCCCGGCGATACCGCCCTAACTGTTCAACGCATGATTGGCTGCGTTCGTGCCCATGGCGCGGTCCGATGTTGTCGCGGCAGCAACGTCGCATCCGACGTTCAGTGTATGAGGTGCTTTAAAGTACTCAGGAGAATACCCAACCCTCCGGTCAATCCGGCCCCGAAGAGAGCGCCGGGCGCGGTCCCACCCACGCGCCATCCGATGCGGCCACCGAACCGGCCAAGCAAGAGTATGGTCAAAGCTTGCGCAACAAGCAGCGCGTCATTGCCACCGATCAGCCCAATGCCGGCGAGAGCGAAGACCAGCGTCGGCCCATTGGCCACAAGAAGAGCAGTCTGGCTGTGCTGCCATATCCCAAGCAGGTCTGCCACTGGCCCGCGTATTCAGGCGATTGTGGGACATCAGCCGGAAACAGCCGATTTGTCGCGATGAGGCAGCCAGACCCAGAAAGAAAGCAGGATCGCGGAAGCCGAGATCAAGGTCATGAGTGTACCGGGAAAGAAGTTAACGAAGCCGGGCACGTCGACGAACAGGAAGTAGCCTACATCTGCCAGTCCGCCCACCATGGCGGTCACCCAGATCGCGGTCAGGTTGCCGCGCCAGATGAAGACAGCGCCGATCAGGGTGGCAAGGCCGATCCACAGCAGGTTGAAGCCGTGTTGGTTGAGGATTCCACCGACCGCCGGATGATACTCTGCCACCAGCAGCGCGGGATCGACGGCATCGGCGATCCCCGCAAACCCGCCGGACGGGTCCTGCGCAATGGTCAAGGCACCAGCCAACATGTGAACGATGCCCCATATCACCCACAGAATGGCAGCGATCCTGAGAGCAGCGGTCTGTCGTTTGGTCATGCGGAGGTTCCTTTGAAATTCAATCATGGTCCGACTGGCATTGGTCTGATTTTGGTCGAAGGGCGGTGATGCCGCCGGTCAAGCCGCGTCAATCTCCTTTGCTGGCCGAACCAGAGCGGCAAGCAACGCGTCAAGCGCGGTGGTATCCTCTGGTCGGATCAACGTCTGGTCGTTTGCATCCCAAGAATCCGGCCATTTGCCGATGCCGAGCGTTCCGCGCAGGTCGGCGCCGAAATGCGGGGCGAGCAGCTCCTGGCTGGCCAGCACATTCGCGCCCGCGCGGCCACCGGGCGAGGCGGCCAGCATCACAAGCGGTTTGCCTTGCCAGAGCTTTGTCTCGATCCGGCTCATCCAATCGAAGATGTTCTTCCACGCGGCGGTCACGAAGCCGTTGTGTTCGGCGAACGACACGATCACCGCGTCCGCCGCGCCGATCCGGGCGAAAAAATCGTGGGCCGTGGCAGGGATGCCATCCTCGCGTTCGCGGTCGATGGAGTAGATCGGCATCTCGTAATCATTAAGGTCGAGGGTTTCGATCTGCGCCTCGGGTGTAATGCTTGTGCGCAGTCGCTTAGTGGCGTGGTCGATCAAGGCGCGGTTGATAGAGGTGCGGCTGTTGCTGGCCGCGAAGGCGAGGATTTTCATCAGGCCGATCCTTTTGCTGCTTTTCCCGGTGCGCCTAACTTCAGGCGCGGCCCAGATAGGCGGGAATTTGAGTGCGGTAGATGTAGAGGATGGCTGACGCGACGAGGCCAAGGCCAATCGCTGGCAAAGCCGACGGACCGAGGATGAACCAGTGGACCAGAACCGCGCCAACCATGGTCGCGCCAAGCAAGGCTGCGCCCACAACTTGACGGTTCGGGAGCCAAAGCAGCACGACGCCCACGATCTCCACGATGCCTGTGAAATACCGGAACCACTGGCCCAGACCGATCGCGTCATAAGTCTGGACCATCATTTCGACGCCTGCGAGCTTCGCTCCCCCGGCGCCGACGAAGGCGAGGGTCAAAAGGGCACGCAGGCCGAGTGAGAGGTATGTCATGGCTTTTGCTTTCGATGTGCATCCGTTGACCTTTGTTCTCAGCAACCGACATCGCGCACTAGATATTGAAATGCGCGGCTTGTGCGCGCTTATGTTGCATAAGGTGCGCGTCTCACTTGCCGGCGCGGGAGGGGGACCACGCGAGGTCGGGCGACCAGTCTCCGGCGCTTGCGCCCACGGGACGGTCAAACAGAAGGCCGGGGCGGTTTCCTGCCAGATCTTCAAGCCGCGCATCGATGCTCAGCCGATGTGGCGCGTCTGGCCAAGGGGATACGGGGGTGAAGCGCCAGACGCGTTCGTCCGTGCCCAGATCGATGCGGCCTGGCACTGTATTCCCTGCGGCGTCCAGTACCCGCACGCGGTAGACCATCGAAAGGTGGTCATGCGGGCTTCCCAGATCGACCGTAAGCGGATCGCGTGTTCCGGATTCAGGCCGTGTCAGCACCCAGTCACCCGGCGAAGGCGGGTCGAGATCCGGCGGCCCCACGATGAAGCTTTGAGTGGTTTCAGCCCCAAGCGTGCAGCCTTGCGTGTCCTCTGCCGCCGCCCGGACAACAAGGGTGTAGCGTTGCCCCTCAGAGAGCGCACGGCCCAAGGCGTTGTGCGCGGCAAGCCCCGTTTTGACCCGTCCGGGATCGAGCAGGATCGTCAGACGCGTCGCGTCTGGTGACCAGAGGTCATAGCGATTGTTCAGGAACGCCCCTTCGACCTCCAGGCCCGTGTGATCAACCAACGCGATGTTGCTCGGGATGGCCTCGTGATCCATAGGGCGTGGGAAATAGGCGAAGAACCTCAACAGGTTGGCGGGCAGTTCCTCAGCGGTTGGATAGATCTCGACCATGCCGCCCGCCCCCGTACCGGGGCAGGCGGTGGCGCTGTCCGCCGCGATGGCGGCGAGGATCAGGGCGGCGAAAGCGCTGTGCATCGAGGAGGCTCAGCGCGCCTGATCCGAAAAGCCCTCGTCGGCCTTGAGCATGTTCTGGAACATGCGTAGCCCGTCTGAGAACTGGTTATCGGCATATTGGTAATCCGGGAAATTGTACTCGCTGACAAAGTCGCTCAGGCGGAAATAAGCGCCCTTGCGGAACGACACGAGGTCCATCGCGCCGGTGTCCATGTTGCGGCGCAGGGTCAACAGGAACTGCGCATCCTGATCGGCGGCCTGCATCACGCCCGACATCGGAAGCGGCGTCGTTGCAACCCCTTTGGTATCACCGAGGGCTGCAATGGGTTCTGTGATGCCTGGCCCTGCTGCCGCCGCGGTGAGATCGGCGAGCGAGATCAGATCGGCATCCATTTCGCGGTTGATGACCAGAACGTAGGTAGCCGCGTTTCCTTCACGGTCCATCACCTGAAAATCCAGCACTTCCAACGGGGTGTTGCCATAGCCAAGCTCGGCGATCGTCCGGCCGGTGATGTTGGCGCCGTCTGCCAGATCGGCTACCGGCACCGCGACAAGCGGGGTACAGGTATAGGCGGCCACCACGGTGCTGACGCCATCCAGATCCATGACCGTCATCGCGCGTACGGGCGCGCGTGTCTCGGTCTGGCCATGGGCGGCGTGGAACATCTCGATCCCCGTGGAACTGGCCGCATCGGTGAAGGGGAAGGGCACGCGGCGGAGCGTGGACGCAAATTCACCTGTCGAGAGGCCCGAAACAAAGAGCTCACCGTTCGCGAAGTCGAGATCCGTTACCGTGAAACTGGCCGCCGGGATGTCGCGCCAGAAGGTGACGCCAACATCGGCGGGGTCCTGAAGCGTGAACGTGGAGGACGCGAGCGCTGCAAGATCGAGCCTTTGCACAACGCCATCGCGCGTGACTGTAACAACAGCCGGTTCTGTGGTGCCGTCGACGGTCGCGGTCAGGGAAAGGTAGGCGTCCTGTGTGACCGGGTGCACAGCAAGATCGTGGTACACGAAGCCGCGCGGATCGCCGCCCAGGGCCTCGGCCAACACTCCATCAAGATCGAGGAGGTTGTAGGGCGCGGCTTGATCCGGCGCCGCGCCGCCTTCCGGCAGATCAAATGCATGGATCGCCCCGCCAATGCTGTCGGCAATGAACAACGTATCGGCATCGGCAAACTCGAGCACCGTGGCGGACTGCAAGCCTTGGCCATGCGCGAGGCCCGCGGTCAGGGCCAGCGCCGATATCGATGACATGAACGGTCTGATGGACATCGGGGAAACCTCTCTTGTTGGAATACGGAACGCCGTCTGCGTGGCAGTTTTCTGCTATTTTGGTCTACCTTGTTATGATTTTTCGGCGCGCACCAGTGATCGAATTGCGCATCTTATGCGCATTGAAGCGGCATCATTCAGCTGCTACGACTGGGCATGGAATACTGGACAGAACTCCGCACTGCCCTCACCGTCGCGCGCCTTGGCACGGTCAGCGCTGCCGCCCAGGCGCTCGGCGTGCATCGCGCTACGGTCAACCGGCATGTCGAGACACTGGAGGGCGCCTTTGGCGCACCGCTATTCCAGCGCCATGCGCGGGGCTACGCGCTGACGGATGCGGGCCGCGACATGCTGGAAGTCGCCGGGCGGGCGGACGAGATGTTCGCGGATCTGGCGGGTCGCGCGCGTGGCAAGGCCGGACAATTGTCCGGGTCGCTCATCGTGACGGCGCTTGCGGGCGTCGCGCCGCTGGTGATGCCTGCAATCCGCGGATTTCACATTGCCCACCCACGGATTGCGCTGGAGTTTCTCGCGGGGGAGCAGCTCGCGCGGCTGGAGCATGGCGAAGCGAATGTCGCGATCCGCGCCGGGGCGAAACCGATTGAGCCTGACTATGTCGTCAGCCTGTTCCGCCGCCTGCGTTTCGGGCTCTATGCCAGCCGAGCCTATATCGACCGGGCCGGGCAGCCCGACCCGGAACGGCTGGAGGGTCATCGTTTCGTGGGTAATGTCGGTCGACCCGGTCCGGCCCCCTTTTCGGCCTGGATGAAGGCCAATGTCCCGCCCGAAGCGCTGGCCCTGCAAACGACTGATCTGCCCGTCCTGCACAGCGCCGTCTGCAATGGTCTGGGCCTTGGGTTCTTGGCTGAGCACGACGCCTGCCTACGGTCGGACCTGGTCGAGGTCATCGCGCCCAGTGATGCTTGGTCAACAGCCCTCTGGACCGTGACGCATGTCGACCTGCATCGCACGACCAAGGTTCAGGCTTTCCTGTCGCACCTCAAGGCGAGCCGTTCGGGAGCAGTGACCGGGCGCGATTTCACCCGGTAGAGGCGGCGAAGGCCATCGCGTTCAACACCGCCGCAACCGCCCAGAATGGCGCGAAGACGATGCCAACATTGCGCCCGTTGCGGGAGATCCGTGGGTGATGCCCCAACCCCGGGATCCCGGCCTGGTTTGCGTTCACCAGCGCAAACAGGGCGGCCATGATGCCGAAGACCAGATGCAGGGCATGGCGGTCGGCCAGAGGCAGCGTAAGCCCATAGAGGATACCTGCTGCCACCGCGAGGAACGCAAGCGCGCCCTGCCGCTGCTCGAACAGCATGAGGAAGATGTAATCCGCGCCTGCGGGGGCCTTATCCTTCGGGCTTGCGTCCAATGCGGCATCCAGCATGGCGACCTGATCGTCATGGGGCAGCGCCTTCGACGGGCGCGGCAATCCGGGTGTGAAAAAGGGCAGAACCCAGTTCACCACGAGGCGCGCCCAGAGCGGCCGGTAAATCTCGACAGCGTGAACAACAGCAGGAGCAAGGCACAACAGCAAACCGAGAGTGGAGATCAGGGTATCGGACATTGGTGGGGGCTTTCATTCACAGGAGAGCGGAAAGGGCGGGGCAGGCCAAGGATGACCTGGCCGAACTCGATGTTGCTTGGTCGGCGGTCAGTCGCGCGACGGCGCTGGCACAGTCTTCGAGGCTTTAGACATGCGGGATCAGAGCATCCTCTACGGGTACATTGTCGATGGACATGATCTGGAAGCTCTCGCCGGTTGCCGGCTCGACGCCGAAGACCGATCCCACGGGGGTGCCCAACGCCAGACCGCGCATGATGAAAGGATGGGTGTCTGTCTCGCGGATCGTTTGCGGCACGCATGTCAGGTCGGGCACGACCCGACCCAAAAAGCCGTCGGAGTTGAGCATGCCGTGCGTGCCTGCTCCGCCGGGCGAGGTCGAGGCGGCATCGAGCGAAGACACCTCAAAACCGCGCTCAAACGTTGCTCCGTCGGGGGCGCTGAATGCGTCGGCATGGCGCGCGCGCTCCGTGTCGATGTCATCGGCGAGATTCGGGGTGACCAGTCCTGCGGTCGCGAGTGTGACGACTGTTTTGCCCATCCCTGCCAAGCTTCACCCTCCTGCTTGTCGATCTTGTTACCATGTGGTACAAATATAAAAGCCATAGAGTCAACCTTTAAAATACCGACTGGTTTTAAATGAGTGATGCCCAACCCAAGCCCACGCGTGGCCGGCCCAGAACGATGGACGCCGGACAGGTGGTTGATGTCGCGATGAACGCCTATTGGCAGAGCGATCCTGCCGATGTGTCGGTCAATGCGATTTGCAAGATGGCGGGCGTCTCCAAGCCGTCGCTCTACCGCGAATTCGGCAGCGAGGACGGGCTGACGCGCGCGGCTCTAGACCTCTACGCAGAGCGTGTACTTTCAGAAATCTTCGCGATCCTGCAAAGCGGTATGGACCTGCACGGCACGTTTGGCGCGCTGGTCGACTTCGCAGCCGCTGACCCGCGCATGGAAACCGGGTGCTTGTTCTACAAAATGCGCGCGGGCAAGCACAGGCTGGGGACAGAGACCCGCGCCCGCGTAGAGGAAATCGACGCGGGCGCGCAATCCGCCTATCGGGAGTTCCTGCAATCGCGCTTGGATGCGGGCGATTGGACCGGTGAGTTGTCGGTGGATGCTGGCGCGACATACCTCGGCGAACAGGTGGCCCTCGCGATCACGCAGCGTGCCTCTGGCGAGGACACGGCCCGCATCCGCCAGCTCCTTGAAATGGCGCTTTCCGTGTTCACCCGGCCATGACGACGTCGCCGCGCGCCCTGATGCCGGATTACCTGCGCCTGTTCGCGCTGTTTGGCATCGTCGTTGTCAACGTCCAGTACATCGCGTTTTCCGCGTTGCATGGGGTCGCCGATCCCGTTGCGAAAACTGCTCTGGACGCATTCACGCTTTGGCTTGTCAACGGGCTGGCGCTACTGAAGACATACGGGCTGTTTTCTTTCATGTTCGGCGTTGGCCTCGGGTTCCTGATGCGCTCGGCCGCGCGGCGGGATCTGCCGTTTGGGCGGCTCTATCGAAACCGGATGATTGGGCTGCTGATCCTGGGAATTCTGCACGGGTGCCTGTTCTTCCCCGGCGACATCCTCGCGATCTACGCGATCACGGGCTCCATCCTCTACCTGTTCCGTGATTGGTCGGTGCGGCGCCTTGTTCGGGTCGGAACGGCGCTCTTGGTCGTGCAAATCTTCATCGCGCCGCCGCTGCTGCTGGCCACGCCGGAGACGCCGCCAGACATCGTTGCGATGGAGCGCGAGTTCCTGACGCAGGGCGGGTTTCTGCAGGTTGTCCTCTTCCGCAGCATCGGCTTCGCCTTTGTCATGCCGTCGTTCCTCGTGATTCAGGGGGTCGCGGCGCTGGGGTGGTTCTGCCTTGGGCTGGCGGCGGTCAAATCCGGTATGATCGACGATGCCGCCCATCCGCTGTGGGAACGCGCGCGGCGGTGGTGCTTTGTGCCCGGGGTAACGCTCGGCCTGATCGGGGCCGCGATCTGGCAGTGGGGTTCGCCCGCGCCCGGTGTCGTGCTGACGGTCGTCGCGGCACCGATCGCCACGCTCGGTTATCTTGGCGTGATCGCGGCGCTTTCCCGGCCGCCGGGGCCGATCATGGCAAAGGTGCTGGCGGCGGGCGGTTCGAGCCTGAGCGTCTACCTCGGCCAGTCGATCATTCTCTCGACCGTCTTTGCGGGCTACGGACTTGGGCTTTGGGACGCGGTCGACAGGTTGACCGCCGTCGTCATCGCCATCGCAGTGACAGCGATCTTGATCGCGGGCCTTGCGCTGTGGCGCACCCGTTTCGCGCTTGGTCCGTTCGAATGGGTCTTGCGACGCATGACCTACGCGAGATCCGCCGCATAGCAGTGTTGAGATGGTTGGCGATCCATCGGAGCGCCGCAGATAGACTGAGCTCCAACCACCAGTGAGCGGACATTTCTGGAGGGGTGGATGGATCCTGATCCAACCGCTGTCGCAGTGCGCCATAGCCCAAGTGCCAAATCCTGGTCTTGAGAAGGGGAGCCGACTTCAGAACTTCACGATCGGTCTGAATTTCGCCAGGGCCGTGGTACGGGTTTATTGCATTTCTGACGACGCCTCTATCGTTCTTGACCGCCCAAAGTTGCTGTCGTTTTTTGCGAAGTCGGTGCCAACCAGCCGCAGCGGGGTCGCCACGAAGCCTGTGGTCCGCCCGAGGGCCATGCCGAGGAGAGCTCTCTTCGTCGAACCAGCCGGCATCGGGGACGCGATCTTCGAGCAACCAATCGGCACCAGGCAAACTGCTCAGCAGTGATCATCGACGCGCCGCTTGCCGTGGGGCTACGGGAATGCGGGCTCAAGACGCGCCATCTGCGCTACGGCCAACAGATTGGATCGGACACGATCACGCTCGCTCTTGGAGCGGAGGCACGCGTGGCCGACAGAAAATCACAGGGCCCTGACCCGGGCTGCTGGGACGGTTGTTGAAGTGGGCAGACTTGTGAAGCGTTCGGCAGGATGGGCCTGTCGTGGAATTGGCCTACCGGGTCACTTCTCCGCCAAATGAGCGCGCCATGCAGAGGGTGCCATGCCTTGCTCTCTCTTGAATGCCCTGCTGAAGGCTGCTTCAGAACCGTAGCCAACCCGCTCGGCAATCTCAGCGATGTTTTCGTGACCCAGCAAGAGATCGCGGGCTGCCAGCTGCATCCGCACTTTCGTCAGGCATTCACCGGGCCCATGGCCAAGATACCGCACGAATCTGGCCGACAAGTTGGATCGCGATGCGCCAACGACCTCACCCAATCGCTCTACCGTCCAGTTCTCATGGGGTGCGCGATACATCACGGCCAGTGCCTTGCTAACGGGGATGTCCCGCAGCGCACCCAGCCAGCCGTCGCTATCGCTCGACATGTTTTCCAGTTGATGTCGCACGGCCTCCACAAAGAGCAGCTCGGAGATACGTGCCAAGATCGCCTGAGATCCGGCGCGCCCGTGGCGCACTTCACGATCGGCCGCATCCAGTGTCGTCGCGACAAGTGCGCCGCAATGGGCGATCGCACTATCGTATTTGAACATTGCCGGAAGCGCGCGCAATAATGGGTCGTCCCCCAGGCCCTTGCCTCCCAGAAAACCGCAAATGATCCGAGTCGGGGCACCACCTCCGCCATGCTCGATCACCATTAATTCGCCAGGGCCGGGAATGCGCAGTACGTCCTGCGCCAGAACCGCCGCCGCTTCTCCCTGGCCTCGAAGACGATGGGGATCGTTGCGCGGCAGAATAACAGCCTCGCCAGCCACGAATTCCGCGCGATCGCCTCCATCCACTTCGACGCTCAATCTGCCTTCGAGGACAAAATGGAACAAGATGAGATGATCCGCTGGTCCTAGATGCGGGCTGCAATCAGTGGCATTGAGCCGCGACGTCAAACGAAAAGGCTCCGAGAATTCGCCACGCAGGAATATCCCGCTGGACAGGCGCGCTGAGCGCAAGATCTCCGACAACGCGTCCATCTGGCTTCCTCATGCGACCTTTGGCGTTTCGATCAAGTAATTCGGCGCAAGGATCATTCTGAAAATACCAGATGATGGCTAGCCCAGCAATACGCCGCGGCGGCGCTATTGCCATCCGGCTACGCAAGCAATCAAAGGAAGCCCGAATGAGACTTGGAGAAACAATTCCGAATTTCAATGCAATGACCACGACCGGTATGATGCGCTTTCATGCATTTATTGAAGGGTCATGGTGTGTGCTTTTCTCTCACCCCAAGGATTTCACGCCCGTCTGCACAACGGAATTGGGCGCGATGGAGCGTCTGTTGCCGGAATTTCAGAAACGCGGTGTGAAAGTCATTGGCCTTGGTGTCGATCCGATTGAGGATCATGTCGAATGGTCAAGGGACATTGCCGAAACACAAGGGGCCGCGCCAACCTATCCGATCATTGGGGATACAGACCTGCGCATATCCAAGCTCCTCGGCATGCTCCCGGACGACGCCGGTGACACCTCTGCCGGGCGGACGGCGATGGACAATCAGACGGTGCGCAGCGTCTTCGTTATCGGGCCGGACAAAGCCATCAAGATGCTGGCCGCCTATCCGATGAGCACCGGTCGCAGCTTCGAAGAACTTCTGCGTGTCATTGATTCACTGCAACTCACCGCAGAGCACAAGGTCGGAACGCCTGCCGGATGGAACAATGGCGACGAGGTCTTCATCCTGCCGACTGTCAGTGACGAAGAGGCAAAGACGCGTTTCCCCGCCGGATGGCGGGCTCCCAAGCCGTACATGCGGATCGTTGAGCAGCCGGTTTGATCTGGACAGCGCATGGAGAGGAATACCCTATGAAACGAAGAATACTTTGGGCCGCGCTTGGCGCTTTCATGACCCTGAATGCCCCGGCGCTCGCGCAGCACTCCTACGATAACCCGCACCTGCTGATGTCGGCCAAGGGGTTGGAGGATGCATTGCAAGCCAGCGGGCAATCAACCGGAGCAGGGTCGCTGATCGTCGTGGATGTTCGACCGCTGGAGGACTTTGAGGCTGGCCACATTCCCGGCGCCTTGCACCTCGCACCACAAGCGGTGGACGATCCCGATGCACCGGTAGCGGGCGCGCTCAGACCACAGCCCGAGCTTGTCGCCATCATGCGATCGTTGGGTGTCGGCAAAGACCAGCAGCTGGTCTTCTACGATGACAAGGGCGGATTTCATGCCGCACGGATGTTCTGGCTGGCTGAATACCTTGGTCACCGGCGTGTGGCACTTCTGAACGGGGGCGTGCAGGCATGGGAACGGGTCGGGCAACTCTCTACGGCTCAATCGCCGGGAGTTGCGCCCGGCAGTTTCGCGGCTCTGGTTACGCCAAGACGCCAGGCCACAGCAGACTACGTTGTCGCGCATTTGCACGATCCAGAAACCGTGGTGGTCGATGTGCGACCTGCCAAAGCCTACGCCGAGGGACACATTCCCGGTGCCCTCAGCTTGCCGTGGAAAGCCAACTTGGCAGACGATCTGACTTTCAAACAGGTGGAGGATCTACGGAAACAGTTCGAAGATGCCGGTGTGACACGGGACAGAAATGTCGTGAACCATTGTCAGACCGGGCTCGCTTCCGCTCACAGCTACGCGGCGTTGCGCCTGATGGGGTATCCGCGTGTCAGGGTCTACGACCGATCGTGGGCTGAATGGGGTAGTGCCGATGATCTGCCCAAAGACACTGGCAGCTAGGAGAGGGCGGGTGCCGGGGTGGAGCACCTCGGCACCCGAACCACAAAGCGCGCCATTCAAGGTATCCGTTCCGCAGGCTTGGAAGCCCTGATTTTCCTCACACGCTGATGCTTGCCTTTCGCATTGCGCCGAAACGGGCACAGGATCGGCTGAGCGACTACCTACGCCGGGAAGGCCGGGCATGGCGGTATGCAGGTCGGTGATGCGCGGCGAGCCCTTGAACGGGACGTTGTTTCGCAGCCTCGATCACGCCAGCGAAGCCGTCGCCCCATGGGCGACGGCGATCGCCAACAAAGGCCGCACTCGGCCCTTGGCTACGCCGCCTCGGCCGACTTCACCAGCCGGATCGCCGCCCATTGCAACCCCGTGCGCCTACGCGCTGAACAAGGGATCTCCCCTCACGCGAACGACCCCACCGAGCCCTCTCAGGCAACCGCCAACCGGTAGTGCGGCGCGGCGTTACCGCGTCACACGGGTCAGGCTGTTGCTGGCATCCACTCCTGCTTGTCCCAGGTGCCGTCGAAGCTGTTGCGTGCGATACTGGCCTTCGCTTCCATCGCATCAGTGTAGGTCTTGAAGCTCTCGTGAGCTTCGCTGTCCGTGTTCAGGGGTTTGATACGGCCGAAGGCCTGCATGCACGTGGTCGCGGCGTCGACGGCGCGGATGTAGATCGCCTGATCGGGCTGCAGGATCGCGACGAGCTCCGGCTCCTCGTAGTCTGGCGCGGAGCCTTTCTTGCCATCTTTCTCCCACGTCTCCTTGGCAGAGCGAAACTTCGCGCTCGCCTCCTTCTGCCGCTTCTCATTCTCGACGACAGCATCGGAATTTGCCTTCGTCACTCTGAGGATCTCGGCGGCAAACGCTTCGGCACACGTCTCATAGCCTCCGAGCGCACCCGACACGCCGGAATAGTCGAACTCGGCCAGTTTGGCGTCCGCGATGGCGGCTCGGTAGAACTTCAGGAAGCTGCGGAACTCGAATTCGATGTCCCCGGGGTGCCACTTGTCGGTGACCGGCACGGCGCGGAGCAGAACCGGATCGTCGGCGTAGATCATCTCGAGGTATTCCACGACCTTGTTCACGTTGGTTTCCGGTTGCGCGAGAGTTCGGGCGTTGAGACCGCAGCGCCGCATCGCCTCCTTGGCGACCGCATTGCCGTCTTCGACCGCACCCCAGGCCATCGCGTACTTGGACAGCGTGGGGTTGGACCGCATGGCTGCGCGAATGGCCTTGCGGTTTTTCGGGTTTTCAAGCGCCTTCTTGTAGTCCTTCCACGCCTTCTCCATCTCCGCGACTTCGACCACTTTCACCGAGACCTCGAGGACGCTTTCAGCCAGATCGGCCCCAGCTGCCACGGCATAGCCCACGGGCGCGGCTTCGCCGGCCAGTTTCGTGGCCTCGCCCGCGACCTTGACCGCCTGAATGCCGACCTTGATGTTGGCGATCACGAGCTGCTTCTTCTGCAGACCCAGACGGTTCAACATCGCATCCATCTGAGCGGTGCGGGCTTTCTTGGCGTCGCCCACGTTGTCCATCCAGATCACCAGTTGCTCAGCGTGTTTGATCGCCTCGCCGATGGAGAAGACAAGCTGGGTGATAGCCGCCACCAGACCCAGACCGGGCACAATCTCGGGGACGACCTGCGCCACGAAACTCGGGCCGCCGGTAGCGATCTTCTTGGCCAGATTGAACATCATTTCGTCGCGCTTGTAGGTCGCGACGATCTTGTTGAGGCTGTCTGCCCGGCGGCGCTCCGCAAGGTCGAGCTCTTCGTCCTCGTTGTCGGGATCGGCAAAGCCATATTCGAGCGCTTGGCCGAAGGCCCGATCTTCCTGACGCATGAATTCCTGGAAGTTTTCTTCCTGGAGCTTCGCGTACTCCTCCTTCATCTCCTCCAGCTTTTCCTTGTCGATCTTGCCGGAGACTTTCTTTTCCTGCTGCGCGAGCTTGACGACCTCGTCGAGCGTTTCTGCGTGATCGCTCGCCGTCTGAAGGCCGCCCGTGACCTCCGTGGATTTGGGCGCCTTGATCGTCGCGCTCAGCTCTGCGGCACCCCCCAGGAGCGTGACGAGCGCGCCCGTCGGATCGTCCTTGAATTGTGTGGCGGCTTCCTTGGCTTTGGGCAAAGACTTGATGCTTTGGCCGATGATGTTTCCGATCTCGGCAACACTCTCGTCGCCAAGTCCGCCCATGCTGCTTGAGATCGCTTCCGCGAGCGCATCCAGGCCGCCGTTGATGTCGCCCTTGGCAAAGAGTGCACCGGCCTTGGATGACTTGATTGCCCCGGCGACGAGGCCGTTGACCAAGGCCGCCGTATCCTCGTCCAGTGTGGCGCCCAGGATCTCGGAGACCGCGCCGTTGATCGCCTCAACGACCGCGAAGCCGTCCTGCTCCTGCAACGCGCCTTTCACGATGCCGGCCGAGGAGGTCAGGCCGATCTTGACCCAGCCGATGATGTCCGCGGCTTCCTTGGCGCCGGAGACCACGTCCTTGTTTTCCGTCAGCGTGCCGATGACGGACGTGAAGCTTGCAGCGGACCCGGCAACCGAGAGCAAACCCGTACTGATCGCCATCGCATCGTCGAAATGCTGCATGAACTTGCCGTAGTCGCCAAGCTCCTTGGAATACTCCTGCAGCTTCTCTTCGTAGTACACGTTGGCTTCGTCGAAGGTGCGTTTGACCTCGGAATACTTGTCGGGAATGAAGCTCTCCGGCATCAGCCCTTCGCGTTGGAGCGGGTTCCAGAGATCTTCCGCCATGCGCCGCTGGGCAAGCTTGATGTCGGCATCGAAGGTCTCCATCTGCTTGGCGTATTTCTTGCGCTCTTCGGGCGTCGAAGGCTCGACAGGCATCTCCGGCTTTGCCGGCTCTGCGTAGTACGGGTTGTTTTTCTTCAAGTCCTCCTGGAGGCGCAGGAGGTTCTCGTAGTTCTTGCGCAAAACCTCGAGGTCCTGTTCGTTGATCCCCTTGGTGTTGGGGCCGTCTGCCCAGGTGTCGAAGTCCTTCATCGGATCGTGATCCGGGTCCATCAACGTCAGTTCTTTGGGCTTGCCGACCAGTTCGCGAAACGCGTCCTCGACCTTGTTGGTCTTCATCTGGACCTTGATCTGCTCGAAGGCGTTGCGCAGGTTCTCGGCCTCTTCGGCCATCTGCTTGCCGATCTGCTGTTGCCCGTTTAGCCGGTTCGCCGCGTCCTTGATGGCGTTTTCGGACTGGGCCATGACGCCTGTCATGTTGCCCAGCCATGTTACTTGCTTGCTGGAAAGGACTTCAGACACCGCGCTGTACCTCCAGATCGATCTGGTTGAGCGCCTTGTAGGCGGGAGTTGCAAATCCCTGGACGTTGAACGGGTTCAGAACGCAGGCCTTCATCAGCGGGTTCGCAGTGATTCGGTCACGGTTGAGCCGGACCATGTTGAGCGCAACCTCTCTTTGGCGTAGCCGGTCTCGCTCGATGGATGTGTCGCTGCCCAGGACATCCGCTGGGTCTTGGAACGCCTCTGTGGGGAAGGTTTCGAGAAGGGCTTTGATTTTCTTGTCAAAGTCCTTGATGCCTTGGGCGTATTTCTTCTTTTCTTCGCCGTCTTTCAGTTTGTTGATGAAGTCGTTGCTGATCGTATTGACCAACACGCCGCGGTTCTCGTTGAGCCGCCCGAGCGCCTCGTTCCAAACGATGTTCATCCTGGCCAAGGATTTGCGGTCGATCTTTGGGGGATCCTTGAGGATGTTTTGCATCCGTTGCTGATAGCCTCTGTAACGCTTTTCAGCCGCTGCGCTATCCATGGAGCGTTTCGAGGGGTCCTTGGCCTTGGACGCTTTCTTCAACTCGGACAGAAAAGACGAGACCTGTTTCATCAGCTGTTCATAGTCTTCTTTGTGCGACTTCGCTGATTTCGAATTCTTGTACTGCATCTTGGCCACTTCTTTCCATCCAGCGGCGGATTGATGGAGCGTGACCAGTGTCGACGTTTCCACGTCTTTGGAGGCCATTATGTCTTCGTGCTCTTCCGTCAGCTCCTTGAGCGCTTGCACCGACTGCACGGAACTGCCCTTCAGCCGATTGATCATCTCCGTGATGTCGAGCTGCGCCTTGCCGATCTTCTTCTCGGTGGGCTCCCTCCAGCTCAGAGCTTCCTTGGTCAAGAAGTTCTCGGCGTCATCGAGGTCCTTCTTCAGCGCGCCCTCATAGCCCTTGAACTTCCCGCCCGTTGCCTCGATCTGCTGTTTCAGAGCGCTATCGACCTGCTCGAGCAACTTGCGGGCCTCGTTAATCCGGTTCTGCTGGCCGTCGATCCAGACATGCTGGGCGGCTTCGCGCTTCTCCTCCTCGCCGCAACGGACGACAAGATCGGACGCCTCTGAGCGTGCCGTCGCAGGACGCTTCGATGGCCATTCCTTCTCGAAGGTGGTGATCTCGGTGTTGAGCGCATTCCACGCATTCACGCGGACAGTGCCCTTCTTTCCGTTGCGGTTGCTCACGATCTTCTTGGCCGCCGCAATGGCTTTCTTCACCTCTCCATTGATCAGGCCCATCGAGCCCAGATCGTTGGCAAGGTTCTCGGCATCCTCGACCATCTTCTCGGCGGCCGGGAGCACTTTCACATTCTTGCCGGCATTGAGGACCTTGCGGGCTTCGTTGGCTACGAAGGCGAACTCCTTGCCTTGCTCCGGAAGGGCCTCCTTGGCGTGTTCCTTGCGGTAGGCTTCGACCACCTTCCACATGGCGTCCAGGCGTTTGTCGAGTTCTTCCTTCTTCTTGTTGTATTCGCCGCTTGCGTCGATGCGCGCGCCCTTAATGTCGTTGGCAAGCGTATCGACGGACTTCTTCAACCCGGAGAGATCGGGATGCTCGGGACCGGCCGCGTTGCGCAGATCCTGGGCTCGCTTGATCAAGGCGCCGGCGTTCGGCGCCTCCCAGTTCTGTAGCGTGTCGAGCTGGTCGCTCATGCTATCGATGTCCAGGCGGATGGCCTCTGCCAGCTTGATGTTCTCGATATGCGCGAGGATCTTTTCCTGGGTGCCCAGGAATTCCTTGAGGTCTCCGCGCAAGTCGTTCGCGGTCTGTTGGATATTCTTGACGGTTTCTTCGACAATGCTCTTGGCCGTTTCCAGCGTCGTATCGCCTTTGCGAGCGGCAGGAACCAAGGGATTGAGCGTGCCGACCGCATTGGAAACAGCGCGCGACATTGACAAGGCAAGCTTGGGTTCGGGGATTTCAAGTTCGGTCTGGGCCGTCAGCTTGCGCATGTTTTCGACCGCTACGTCGACTTCGCCGCGAAACTCTTCGGCGATGTCAAAGATCTTGCTCTGACCCTTGTTGACGAAGAATTGGACCTGGCCATCCAGTGAGAACTTGGCGGCGTTCTTTTCTTCGAGTTCGATGTGTTTGTTGAGATCAACGGTGATCTTCTGCAACTCGAGCGTCGCTTTGGCGAGATTGTCCTTGGTCTTGCCCTTCCCCTTGATGATCTCGTCGGTTTTCTCGACCCGGCCGACATACGTCCCGCGCATGGTATCGTTTTCGTGCAGACCGGCGATCTTCTTCCCGAGGATCTCCCGCGCGCGCTGATAGATTTCCAGCAGCTTGGTGCGTTCTGCGTTCTTCTCTTTCTTGTTGCGGACGAGCCGGCCGGTTTTCAGGACATACTTCTCGAGGAAGTCTGACTGCAGTGGGGTCAACTTTTCTATGGTTTTGTCGCTCAACGTACCTGATCCCTGTTCTTCCCGCCATGCACTGGACGTGCTTGCATCGTCAGCCCGGTGCACATGGCTAATTGCCGTGACGTGAAAGCGTGGTCCCTCGGGGGTCTCTCCGTGTTCGAGCCCGGAGGGCGTGCATGCTCTCACTCTCGTCGGGGCAAAGGGTCGTGCGTGGGCACGTTCTTTGTCAAGGTCCTAGGCAGACAGGTGTAGTTTTTCAGGGGGCGTCGCCGCTCCGGACAAGTCGGAAATGAAAATGCGTCCAGCCTGGAAGGGCGTTTGCCAACGCACTCCCGGACGGACACGGGTCAATCGGCGACGACAGAAGTCTCTGCGCCTACGCCTCGCCCCCGCTCGGTTCGTACATCGCCCCAACCGATCGGAAGACCGACAGCACCTCTGTCAGATCCCGGGTGCTATTCACCCCGACCTTCTGATGCACGGCTTGAATCTGGTTGCGGATCGTCTTCTCGGACCTGTCCATATCCTGCGCCAGTTCGGATGGCTTCGCGCCTGTCAGGAGACCACGACAGACCTCGGCTTCGCGTTGGGTCAGCCCGAATGCGTCCTGCATGAGTTTCAGGCTGATGGCCCCGGTGGGCCGCGCGCCGATCAATACGGCAAACAAGTGCTGCCCCTCAAAGAGCCGCTTGTCGACATCGGAGGCAAAGGCGAGCGCAGGGCGGTAGGGGCACACGCACATGGCGATGGTCGCGTCTTCCGCATCGACCTGAAACGCATGCGGCCCGCTATCGTTTTCCGCCGCCGCGATGCAATTGGTCAGCAGGCGCGTGCTGCCGGGATCAGGCATTGTAACGCGGCCCGTTCCGTCCGCGCGGAGGATCTGCCCCGCATCGAGCACGCGTTGACCCAGCGAATTCGCAAGCTGGAGCTGCCCGTCCTTCGCAAGGACGACCATGGGCAGAGCGATCGCGTCAATGAAGCCGGAATACGTCTCGACCGCATCGCGCGCTGCGCTCACGGCGCGTGCAAAACGTGCTGCGCGGATCATGTGTGGCGCGATCAGGGTGATCAGGTATTCAGAGAGCGCGCGATCCTTCGGTTGGGTGTCGAAATCGTTCTCGACCAACATGATGGCGGCTCTCCGGCCCTCGGAGATTGAGAAGTGAGTGCCCGTCCAGTGCCCCGCTCCAACGGGTGCCATGGTCGTCTTGTAGCCTTCGAAGTTCCGAAACTCGTCCTCGGTGAAGATACGGTGCGTGGCATAGAGCGTGCCAAGCGCGAGGGGCTGGCGGGCAAAGAGAGTGTCGTTGAGATCGTTGGGTTGCTCGACGGTCCCCGCGTGGACGTCATCGGTAAGATCCCGGATCAAATCGCCTTGCGCAGTGTCGGGGAGCGTTGGCACGTGCGATGACACCCACCTCGCATCCTCGAACGTCACGACGGCTGCCACATGCCCGGGGCACACCTCTCCTAATCGCTGCGTCAGCCCTTGCCATTGGGCCTTTTCCAACGCGGCGTCGTAGACAAGCGCGATCAGCGTGCTCGCCTCGGCGACCGTCAAGTATTCCTGTGTCATCTGTTCCCCTGCTACGCTCAGCAGGCTAGGTTTTGGCTGCCTGTTCGTCAACGCGCTGCGTCTGTCGGTGGAGTTGTTTCAGGGGCTTAGGTAATTTTACCCTTGTTTGGTGCTCAGCCGACCCCGAATTGTGCTGCAAAACGCCGGAGGGATCATGCTGGATGACGTGCAATCGACCGTGGACGGAGAGATCAAGTCGCTCGACGGTCAGGTCTTCGACCTTGTTGTCATAGGGGCAGGGATCGCCGGCTTGAATGCCCTCAACTCTGCGTCGGAGTACCTGCCAAAAAGTGCCCGGGCCCTGCTCATCGACCAAAAGCCAAAGCCCGGCGGCATGTGGACTGCGGCCTATGAGTATGTCCGCCTGCACCAGCCGCATCCGATGTTCACGGTCGGCAACCAGAAGTGGGCCTGGACCAAGCCGAGGCAGTATCTGGCCGCCCGCGACGAGGTGCAATCCCATCTGGCGAGCTGTCTGCGACAGACGGCCAAGGCGTTTTCCCTGACCGAGCGGTTCGGGGCCACGGTGACGTCTTGCCAAGAGATCCAGACGCCCGAGGGGCCGCGAGGCCGTGTCACGATCCAGCTCAACGAGAACGCGCATGAGGTCGCGACCGTCACGGCGAAACAGGTCATCGAAGCCGAGGGGTTCAACGTGGCTTTGCCGGTTGCGTTCCCGGTTTCATCGTCGGAGGTCCTGTCGATCACACCCAACAGCTTGCGCGCGACGCTTGCGGATAATCCTGATGCGCCGGTCTTTATTGTCGGTGGCGGCAAAACCGGAATGGACACTGCGATAGAGGTGCTGAACCAGAATCCGGACCGGGAGATTGGGATATTGGTCGGGAAGGGGACGAACTTCTTCAACCGGACGACCAACCTGCCAGTCGGAGCCCAACGCTGGACGAAAGGGCAACCCACATCGCGGGTGTTTCATGAGCTCTCAGAGATATTCGACGGCGACAACGAAGCCGAAACGGTAGCGCACCTCTTCTCGAAATTCGGGACAGAGCCAACGGTGGATAACTACCAGTTCGTCTACGGCCTGCTATCAGAAGAGGAACTCAAGCGTATCAAGTCTGGTATCGCCTGGCGGAAATACGATTACCTCGAAGATGTGCTCGACACGCCCGACGGGCCGGTCATGAAGCTCAGAAGCGGGGAAACTCTCGCCATGCCCAAAGGGAGTATCATTGTCGCCTGCACCGGCACGCTTTTTCGCGATCATGGACTGGCAGAGCCGCAACCGTGCCTTTCCACACATGGGACAATCCTGTCGATCAATGTGCGGGACGGCGCGCATTTTCTGACAAGTGTGAGCGGCTTTTTCCTCCCGCATCTTCACTATCGAGGGGTGCTCAAGGATCGCGGCTTCTACACGATTGATCTGGAGTCGTTGTTTCGCAAGGATCGGCATGTCTGGGTCGCGGCCACGTCGACACAGGCCTACCTGACGCAAACGCTCGCCGTGCAAAACCTGCCCTTGTCGCTGCTCGACAGGTGCGGCCTCGACTTTGATCGCTGGTTTCCCTTCCCGCGCAGAATGTCCGCCCTGATCAAGATGAAGACCGGAGCATCGCGAGATATTCCACACTGCCATAAGGCGCTTGATCGGGTCGCGGAGCGCTTCGGGGTCTATTGCGGGCCGCTGACGCCTCGTGACCGGAATGGTTGAACTCTTCGGGATTGGCGGCAGAGCGCTGGTGTGTCGCTTGATGCTCAATGCGGCTTTCCTTGCTACGACGAGACGTAGAGCGGTTCATTCCGGCACTTGCAAAGGCGATCTGTGGTCACAGACAAGGGCAGCCGCAAACCAGCAGGTCCCGAAGGGTCCGTCGAGCAACAGGGGAAGCGAATGAAGCTCTTTATTCACGGTGTTCCAGACACCGGATACATGTGGACACCCCTTATCGACGCTCTCGGACTTGCCCCCGGGGACTATGCGACCCCGACGATGCCGGGATTTGACGGCACGCTGCCCGATGGCTTTGACGCCACCAAGGAAGCGTATCTGGCTTGGCTCGTTCGTCTTCTCGAAACCACCGCGAAAAAGAGCGGCCCCATCGATCTCGTGGGTCATGATTGGGGCGCGCCGCTTTGCGCGATGGCCGCGCAGGCCCGTCCGGACACGATTCGCACGTGGGCCATCATCAACGCGGTTCCCGAACCAAGCTACGAGTGGCACTCGTTGGCCAGGACGTGGCAAACACCCCTGCTCGGGGAGCTCTTCATGGCGTTGGGCAGCACCGGCAAATTCCGCGCGCAACTTGAAGCTGCGGGCATGCCGAAGCCGATTGCCGAACATGAGGCACCACTGATTGACCGGACGATGAAGCGCTCGATCCTGAAGCTCTACCGCTCCGCCAAGCAGCCGTCAGACTGGTCGGTCGACTTCTCGAATATCGCTGATCGTGGGCTGGTTCTGTGGGGGGTGGATGATCCGTTCGTTCCGATCAGATTCGCCGAACGGTTTTGTAAACGCTGGGAGATACCGCTGCATTCAGAAGCTGGTGTCGGCCATTGGGGCGTCTGCGAACGGCCGGACGCGTTCGCGCAACGTCTGAGAGTGAATTGGGACGCATAGCGTAGAACTCTGACGCGCGTTCGTAGTGCTTTTCGGCGATTGCTTCCCTCGTTAGGCCGCACTGCCTCTGCCGATGGAAGACGGAGGCAGGATCACCCAACCGGGCAGTTGCAAGATCGGCGCCCGCCGAGCCCCATTCAACAAGTTTCCAGACAAGTTCGTCCGCGATTGGAACGGCACGTGCCTGATATTGTACAGGGTTGTCTTCTCAGGGGGCGCAGGAACTCCGCCAAATGAAGTCGGATGCTTTGCAGCCTACGGCCACCCTCGTTGGCTCGTGCTTTTGGCCAGGCAATTGAAGGCGAGTGGGGTGCGTGAAGGGGAAGGCTTGCCCGCGGCAGTCGCGCCCGACTCGGTAAAAAGGGTATCAGCCACCGCGAGCCTCCCGGTTTGGAAAGCAGGGGCCCGCACGGAACAGATCTCCCGCCAACCAACCGTCAGCCCCTGAGAGAACGCGCAGAGCGGATGGGAGCCGCCCCGCGCCCATTCGTTGTTGTGCCTATTCCGGTGAGTACCAGATGGGGGACGAGTAGGCGCGCTCCTGGTGGATCAGTTGCGCCTCCTCGGGCAGATCGATGCCGAAGCGGACCTTGTCATAGACAACCCAGCGGGGCGTCGGGATTTCGAGGGCGCGGACGTAATAAAAGGATGGCTCGGATGCGTCGAAATCCGGATCCGTCCAGACGGTTGCAAGCTCCGATGCCCCGATCGAGTTGGACCAACTGGCTGTCTCGAGGTCGACGGTGTTTCCGACTTCAGGCAGGCGTCCATCCGCATCGGGCTCCCGCGCGTCGGACCATACGGCATCGTAAACCTGTTCGTGCAACTCCCCGTCAGCATCCATCCAGCCCTTGACGATCTGGATGCGGTCAAGGTTGGCCCCGATGGGATCGCGTAGTGCGATCAGCATGAAGCTTGGCGCCGAAACGCCACCATCATTCGGGCGCATGTCCGAGCCCATGGGCACGCCCTTTTCATAGCCCGCCACGGCCGGAGCGCGCGTGCGCAGATCATCGTCTGTGAATTCCCAACCGCCGAAGAAACGCAGCCCGATGCGCGGGCCGGTGGTGGCGTAGGTCTCACGGCGCTTGAACGCGTCAAAGATCGCGGCGCGGGTGTTGTCGCTTGCCCAGACGGCTGTGTAGCCCGAAGCAACGAGCTTGTGACCTTCGATACGGCCGAGATCGCTGGCAATGAACGGGTGCTCGATCCGGGTCGGCGACGGCTCCACGCTCACCGACTTGGAAAAGAAGTTCTCCTCCTCGGCCGTCGCGAGAGCCGTGTGGCTGTCCGTCGCCCCGCCAAACCCGAACTTGTAGGGATTGACGCCAAGCTTTGCCTCAAGCGCGAGGCCAAGCTTCAGGGCTTCGCGGGCGTATTCGCCAGCGAGCATCTCGGGTTCCTTGAGCTCGGTCAGATCGAGGTTGCCAACATCCCAATTTTCGTAATCCGCAAACTCGTCTTCGGGGCTGAGGGACGGATGGGCCTCGCCATCGCCCTTGATCTGGGTGATCTCGTAGTGCGGCTCCCATTTCGCGCGAAGTCGTACATAGTCCTCGTCAACCATGCCCCCGTGGTAAGTCTCTTCGGTGGGAAACATCCAGCCGTTGGAGAGATTGCCATTGTGGGCGAAAGCGACAGCGCGCCCGCCGGTGCGCTCCTGGTATTCCTCGAGCCACGCCCAGAGCGACAGCGGATCGGTGTCACCCGCTGGTGGCTGCGTAACCGGCGGGACCATCTGGAGCGCGCGTGTCGCCCCGTCGCGCAGCATCACGTTGCGGTGCAAGTTGAAGCCCTTGGGAACCGACGTCCATTCAAAGCCGATAAAGGCCGTGAAGTTGCCGGGCTCATTCGCGGTCTCGGCCGCCTGCACGATTTCTTCCCACACGAAGGCATAGGCGTCCGACCCGGGGCTGTAGGCCTCAACGATCGCTTCAGGCAGGGTCATCTGTGCAAAATTGGTGATCAGATCGAACGCACTCTCGCCCGCCGCGGCGCCGCCGGCCTTGTAGCCCTCGTACCACTGAAGGCCTTTCGGATCGGCAAGAATGGTGGGGTTGCCGGACTGCAGATCCGGGGCAAACCCCATGAGATCGGTGTGATCTGTCAGCACCATCCAGTCCAACGGGCGGCTGAGACGGACAGGTTGCCCGGTAGAGGACACGACCTGTTCGCCCTTGGCAAAGTCCCAGGCATCGGATGGGCGCAGGATGTTCCCGAAGGCGCCCGCGTCGAGTGAAAGCCCGGTATGGAGATGGGTCTCGCCCCAGAGCGGGCGCTCCGGGAACGTACGATTGGCGTACGGGGAGAAGGGCTTGTCCGGGAAGGTGCCTTCGGCGGCTTCTGGGCTCGGTACACCATCGTTTGCGTGGGCAAGCGAGCTGGCGAGTACACAGAGCGCGGTGGTAAGCAACAGACGTAGCATGGGGGTCCCTCCTGATCAGTTACGGGTCTCCTCGTGCCCGCTTGATCGCTAGTGTGCCCGCGCGCGGCGATCAATCAAGTAACTCGGGCTGTTTCAGATGTCGCGGGGCGTGCGCTGACGTGGGAGGTCAATGGCCAGCGAGCGCTCCCGGAGCGCAAGAGCTGAGCTACTCCCCATCCCTTGGACAGTTTCCGGGGTGATTTAGGCTGCTCTCTGCCTTTGCCGGTCGGTTTCGATCTGGTTGAAGTAGACCACGGCGGGCGGCTGTCTGGCATGGGCGGCGTGGGGCCGCTGGTGGTTGTAGAAGGTGATCCACCGGCCCACCCCGGCCCTGGCCTGCGAACCGGTCTCCCAAGCGTGCCGGTGGACGCCCTCATACTTCAAGGACCGCCAGAGGCGTTCGATGAAGATGTTGTCGAGACACCGGCCCTTGCCGTCCATCGAGATCCGGGTGCCGATCCGTTTCAGTCGGTCAGTCCAGGCGAAGGACGTAAACTGCGAGCCCTGATCGGTATTCATGATCTCGGGCGGGCCAAAGCTGTGGACCGCCTCGTTCAGGGCCTCAACGCAGAAGTCCGCCTCCAGCGTGTTCGAGAGGCCCAGGCCAGGACCTTGCGGGTGAACCAGTCCATGACTGCGGCCAGGTAGAGGAAGCCCCGCCGCATCGGCAGATAGGTGATGTCGGCGCACCAGACCTGGTTGGGCCGATCGACCCGCCGCCCACCCAGCAGGTAGGGGCAGGTCTTGTGCCCCTTCGCGGGCTTGCTGGTGTTGGGCTTCTGGTAGATCGGCGTCAGGCGCATGAGTCGCATCAGCCGCCGGATGCGTTTCACATTTACTGGGTCCCCTTCGTTCCGCAGGTGCCAGGCCATCTGCTGGACGCCGTAGAACGGGGTTTCCAGGAATTGCCGGTCGATCAGTTGCATCAGCACCAGGTTCACCTCGGTCTCACTCTGCGGCGCGGAGTAGAACGACGACCGCGAGATCGACAGCAGGCAGCATGCCCTGCCAGGCAGAAACCCAGATCATGTTCGTCAGGCTGCGGGGCTGGCGGCATTTCGTGAGGCGCTGCGAACGAGGTCCGAAGTTCGTCCTGTCGGCTATCCCGCTCACGGCCACCCTCATCTGCTGGCTAAGGGCCTTGAGCTCCGCGCGTTGTGGGCGCTCCTTTCAGTGTTGATTGGTCAGGGATAACCTAGATTGGCGCGACACCGGTCGGGATTGTGCCAGCCGTCAATGAGCTGAAGGGTTACGATGCGGGGCAGGGAGTCCTCTGCGATTCGCCTTGGTCACAGATTGGCCTCGCAGGAACTTCTCATCGACCTGCTGCGGCTTCTGGACCAAGCTCTGGCGCCCATGCCGCTTGATCTCCACTCCCTGTCCTTCACGCCTCAGATTTGGCGGTGAAGCGATCAAAAAGGGGCACTCCTAGAATGTCCTTACCGCGGAGATCGACCACCACGCGGAAGCCCTTATGGTCTAAGAAGCCAGCAACGGCGCAGATCTGGCCCAGACGGTACAAGCACCGCCCATGACCAACGCTCAGGTTGCACCGCTCAAACGTGATTGCCCAAGTCATCGGGCCCGGCCTTGTTCTTATGCCAGTCGGCCAACTTGTGCACGGCAAGTCGTATGGTGGCGGAGGCGATGTTTGAATTCACGTATCGGCTTGCACCCATCGTCTCGCCCGACTATGGACACGCCATTGCAACAGCAGACCCCTCCCAGTGCCCGGGTAGCTCAGGGGTAGAGCAGTGGATTGAAAATCCTCGTGTCGGTGGTTCGATTCCGCCCCCGGGCACCAATTTTCCTGAGCAAAACATTTACTTAGTCTAAGTCACCCTAGCTTCAGGAAGATGAAATATCGGTGTGGGTAGTATTTGGGTAGCATCGCGAACGTCAGAACGCCCATGCAAGCAGTCCCGAATTTGATAGGGTTGAAGCTGTAGACGGCCCCCGTGTTCACTTAGATCCCCTTGGAACCATCAAAAACGAAGACGTCAATTAATCCTCTCAATTCGCTAGGCCGCCCGCTCTCCAGCTTGTTTTGAATTCCTTGGCGCAGGAATCACCGTGGTTCTTTAGCCCAGCTACTTTCTCGTCAGAGCCGAACCAAAGCACAAGGTAGATTCTTTGTTGTTCGGCGTCAGGGTGGATCGCGTAAAGGTTGATCAGCTGTTCAGACGCGGCATCTTATAGTTTGGGGTGCCACTGGCCTTTGACCTCGGTCACCAGCAAGCGTCGTTTTCCGTCTAGTAACTTAGCAGTCGTGAAATCGCAGCGCTTGTCGTGTTTCAAATGGTGTTCGGGCGTAACTGTGAGGCTCTGCGACTCAAGTAACAAGTTGAGCCGCGCGGCAATTATCCGAGTGCAAGGTTCTTCATCGAGCCTTTTGCTCCAGCGTAGAACCGTTCTCCCGTGTCAAATTCTCCGCCGTTGATTGAGTTCTGTAATTTTTATAGCTCGTGCAATACCAATTGATGCAAGCCTTCGACCGTAACGACCGCGTCTTGATCAATCATCGCGACAATTTCGCTGGCGCTTGGCGGCTTGAAATCCCTGAGTGCTCTCTTGCGTTCCAAGCTCGCAAGCATACTTTTCATGTCTTTATGAAAGTCTGCATATCGCACTGCGCCCAACATTCTGCTTGAAGCTGGGAGAGAGAGTTGGTTCCGGAAATCTGAACAGCGGGGACAAGTGGATTTTCCGCGCAACAGCAGCATGATGCTGCAAGCGAGGAGAAGACCATGGCAAGACGACCGCGCCGGAACCTCAGCCTGGCATTCAAGGCGAAAGTAGCTTTGGCCGCGATCAAGGGCGAGCGGACCCTGATCGAGCTGGCGCAGGATTTCGACGTCCACCCGAACCAAATCAAGCAGTGGCGTGATCAGCTACTTGAGGGCGCGACCGGGGTGTTCGGCGATGGCCTGAGGACGGTATCGGAGCCGGTGATCGACGTGAAGTCCCTGCATGCCAAGATCGGGGAGCTGACGCTGGAGAACGGTTTTTTGTCCGGCGCGCTCGGCAAGGCGGGTCTGCTGCCGAGCGCAAGAAAATGATCGATCCCACTGCGAAGCTGAGCATTAACCGCCAGGCGATCGTGCTGGGGATCAGCCGGGGCAGCGCCTACGACAAGCCGCGCCCGGTCCCGGCGGGCGATCTGAAGCTGATGCACCGGATCGACAGGCTTCATATGGAGTTCCCGTTTGCGGGCAGCCGGATGCTGCGGGGGCTGCTGGTCCAGGACGGCTTCAAGGCTGGGTGGTTGCACATCGCCACGCTGATGAAGCGCATGGGAATCGAGGCGCTCTATCGCAAGCCGAACACGTCGAAACCGGCACCGGGGCACAAGATCTACCCTTATCTGCTGCGCAAGCTGGCCGTGACCCGGCCAAACCAAGTTTGGGCAATGGACATCACCTACATTCCAATGGCTGGGGGCTTCATCTACTTGGCCGCCGTTCTGGACTGGTTCACCCGCCGGGTCTTGTCCTGGCGTGTGTCGATCACGCTGGAGTCCGACGTCTGCATTGAGGCCCTCGAGGAGGCGCTGGCTCGGCACGGCCAACCGGAGATACTCAATGCCGATCAGGGCAGCCAGTTTACCTCGACCGACTTCATCAAGGTGCTAGCGAGCCAGGAAATCAAGATCAGCATGGACGGCAAAGGCGCCTGGCGCGACAACGTCCTTGTCGAGCGCCATTGGCGGACCATCAAATACGAAGAGGTCTACCTGCGGGCCTATGCCAGCGTCTCCGAGGCCCGCGCCTCGATCCGGAACTACCTGGGCTTTTACAATAGCCAAAGGCCCCACTCATCGCTTGACGGCAAAACACCCGATCAGCCTTCCTTCAATCCGTCGGCGCCCCAAGCGGCAGCGGCATAAACATGGCGGAAATCCACTTACGAAACCCCGGAAACCTGTTCAGATCAACCGAGCCACCTCTCCCGGCAGAGGTGCTAACTTGGTCCATCCTCCCAAGCAGGATGAGTCACACCTCGGTAGCCAAGGGAATCTTGTGCGATTCAGGTTTTTCGCCGGACGCTAGAGGGATCCTTCGGGTTCAACAGATCGCGGAAGGTTGCGCAGTCTTTGCATCACGGCGAAGGGTTGCGTGGGGGGGCGATCTTTAGCATTCGGGCCTTTCGCCTTCTCTTTTTTGGTCGCGCCCTTATCCAACACACCCCGCCCATCACGCTCCCCAGCCGAGGTAGGCCGATACGCCTCCGTTGCGGGCAAGTTCAATGTCGTCTGGTTGGGCCGCGATGGAGTCGATCGCGGAGAACACTGCCCTCAGAGCATGTGCGACGTGCTCGGCTTGCCCCTGGATGAGGTTACAGGGGTCCAGCTGGAAGTACCCCAGTTCGACTTCATGATTGCGGACGATGATGGCCGGATCCTGTTCGGCCAGCGCGCGGGCGACGGTTGCGGCGCCTATTCCAAGCGTTTCGGCATCGACCTCGACTTGGAGACGTTCCAGCGGGTTGCCTGTCGGATCGGGAACGATGTGAGCGATTACCCCCCGAAGGCCGGAAAGCGCGTCAGACCAAAGCGTGAGCGCCTGTTTTTCCCTATCGCGGATCCCAGTGTGATCGCGCGTTTCCCAAGCCTCCATCGCCGCGATTGCCCCGAAGATGCTTTCCTTGCCGATCTTCATGCCCCTGCCGATCCCGATGTTCTGCAGATAGGCCGCGCGGACCAGATCACGGCGGCCGGCGACGATGCCGGAGGTTGGCCCGCCGAGGAATTTGTGCCCCGAATAGACCGCGAGATCGGCGCCTGCCTCCAGAAATCCGCGCAGATCGTATTCGGAGGCAACATCGGCGATCACGGGGATGTCCGCGTCGTGACAGAGCTTGGCGAAGCGCTCCAGCGGGCATTGGCCATAGTGAACCACGTGGTGCGAAGCCACGAAAAGGCCCGCAGCGGTCGCGTCGCCGAGACCGCCGGTGATCTGGTAGTCCATACACAGGGTCGATTGTCCGACAGGCCGAACGCGAGCCCCGCTGAGCGCAACGGCCTGCTCGACCGGCGCACCGTAGCCGCACAGGTGACCCAGTTGCACGATCACTTCGTTCTTTTCCCCCGGCGCGGCGGGAAGCGCCTCGACGCGCGCCGGATCGAGACCTGTCAAGCAGGCGGCAACCGAAAGCGTGATCCCTGCACTCGCGGAGGCCGTCAGAAACCCCGCTTCTGCCCCGGTGAGCCGCGCAATGACCTCGCTCGCCCTGGCCTGTGCCTCGTGGATGGACACGAACTCTCCCATCGCGTCGGCGGTGGCCCGGGCGACTTCGGGTGAGGTGATCGAGGCGCCGATCCCCGTCATTGTGCCGGAGACATTGATCAACGGACTCAGCCCATGCGCCCGGTGCCATGCAAAATCATGCTCGGCCATATCGGCTCTCCCTTTGCTTGAGCGGCAGTGGAATGTTTGCTATTCCGCTAGAATGGAACAGACGACCGAAGTCAAAGACAAGCCTTCGCGCCAGCGGCAAACCGGCCTGGACAGAACGCTGCAGATCCTTGATGCCCTGACGGAGCAGCAGGGGCCGATGTCTGCCTATCAGATCGCGGCGGATATCGGGGCGCCTACCTCGACGATCTACCGGACTGTCGACGAGATGCTCAGCCGTGGTTTGCTGTCGCGCGCCGGGACCAAGGATGTGTGGCTCGGCCCAAGATTGATGCGCTACGGACTTCTCTATCGCACGAAGCTCGACTTCTTTGCCGAGGCCCGGAAGGAAATGGACACGCTGTGCAAACGAACCGGCGAGACGGTACAGATTTGCGGACGGGACGAAGGCATGATGGTCGTGCTTGGCATGGCCGAAGGCGAGGGCCACTTCCGCGTGACCTCGAACGTCGGGACGCGCGTGCCTCTCAACTGGACCGCGTCCGGCAAGCTGCTCCTGGGGCACTTGTCGGAACCTGAAGCCGAGAAGTTGTTTGCCCAATACTCTCAGCCCTCCCCCACAGGACGCGCGGAAACCGATCCTGGCCTTCTCGCGCGGCAGGCGCGGGCGGACTTTGCCTCGGGGCTGTCGATCCAGAGATCGGATTCCGAATACTCGGTGGCCTGCATCGCAGCCCCGATCCGCGATCGCGAAGGGGCCTGCCGAGCGACCATTTCCATCGTCCTGTCCGAAAAGCAGGTCGATGACAAAGGTCGCAAGCTGATCGCCGAAGTGTCCGAAGCCGCATCGGCCATCGAAGACCGGATCGGTCATTGAGCCCGGTGGCACCGTCACCGAGGTGGCCTCAGCGCGAACACCCCATCAATCTCGACAGTGATGTTGTTGGGCAATGAGGCGACCCCGAAAGAGGTTCGCCCGTGAATGCCGTCTTCACCGAAAACCTCGCCCATGAGTTCCGATGCCCCGTCGATAACGAATGGGTGCCGTTCGAAATCGGGGACCGCGTTCACAAGCCCCTGCAGCCTGACCACCCGTTCAACGCGGTCGAGGTCAGTGATGCTCGACCGCAGCGCCGAAAGGATGTTGAGGCCGACGAGGCGCGCGTGATTTCTGGCGGCCTCGGCACTGACGTCCAGACCGACCTTGCCACGTTCCGGGCGCCCGTCCGGATGGATGGGGCCCTGGCCCGAAACCCACGCAAGCCCGCCGTGCACGATGACGTTGCGAAAGCACCCGATCGGATCGGGTGGCGCGCTCGGCAGGTCGATCCCGGCCTCGGCCAGTCGTCGCTCACGTGAAAGTGCAAAGCTCATGAAACCTCCGACAGTCTTAGGCAGGCTGCATCGCGCCCCTCGCCCCAGGCCGAAAGCGCGGGAACGGTCCGGGCACAATCCGGCTGCGCATGGCGGCAACGGGTGCGAAAGACGCATCCAGACGGGGGCGAAAGCGGCGACGGGATATCCCCCTCCAGAAGCTCCCGCCCGCTGATCGCACCCGGTTCCGGCTCCGGGATCGCCGAGAGCAGCGCTGTGGTATAGGGATGCGCGGGCTCGGAGTAGACGCGCGCCGATGGCCCGACCTCGACGACCCGGCCCAGATACATGACCGCCGTGACATCGCACAGATACTCCACAACCGAGAGGTCATGGGCGATGAACAGCATCGTCAGACCACGGCGATCGCGAATGTCGAGTAGAAGGTTGAGGACCTGGGCCTGGATCGAAACGTCGAGCGCCGAGACGCTCTCGTCCGCGACGATGAAATCGGGGTCCAGCGCAAGCGCCCGTGCGATCCCGATGCGCTGTCTTTGCCCTCCGGAAAACTCGTGGGGAAACCGGCGCATGTCCTCGGGCTTCAGCCCGACTTCCTCGAGGAGCGAGGCGACCTTGTCTTCCCGCTCACGCCGCGTTCCGATACCATGCGCCGTGAGCCCCTCCGCGATCACATCTTTCACTCTGAGCCTTGGATTCAGCGACGCGACAGGGTCCTGGAAGATGATTTGCATCCGGCGACGCATGGCGCGCATCTCGCCCGTGGTGAGAGTGTTCAGATCCGCGCCGTCAAAAATCGTGCTGCCCGCTGTCGGCTCGATCAGCCGCAAAACCGTGCGCCCCAGCGTGGTTTTGCCGGATCCGGACTCGCCGACGAGGCCGACGATGCTTCCCTTGGGTATATCGAGGCTGACGTCCTGAACCGCATAGACCGGCCCGCGATCGCTCTGGAACGTCTTTGACAAGCCGCGGATGGAGACAAGGGTGTCACGCATGTGCCGTCGTCTCCATGTCGAGAATGCAACGAGAGAGGTGGCCGGGCGCCTTTTCGCCAAGCTCGATGGCGCCTTTCCGGCACGTTTCCCTGGCGGACCCGCAGCGTGCGGCGAAGCTGCACCCTACGGGCATCGCCCGCAGCGACGGCACGCTTCCGGGGATCGGCACCAGACGTTCGCCCGGCTGCCGGCCACGGCGTGGGATCGACGCAAGCAGGCCCTGCGTGTAGGGGTGGCGGGGGGAGGAGAAGAGCTTTTCGGTGGTTGTCTGCTCGACGATCTGACCTGCATACATCACGGCCACGTCGTCGGCCATCTCGGCCACGACGCCGAGATCATGGGTGATGAACAGGATAGACATCCCGAGATCGGCCTGAAGACGCCGCATAAGATCGAGGATCTGGGCCTGGATTGTGACGTCGAGCGCAGTGGTGGGTTCGTCGGCAATCAGAAGTGACGGATTGCAGACGAGCGCGAGCGCGATCATCACCCTTTGGCGCATCCCCCCGGAAAGCTCGTGCGGCCAGGCGTGATATCGTTGGGCCGCGCCGGGGATCTCGACCAGCTCCAGCATCTCTATCACGCGTTTTTTCCGTGCCGCCGCATCGAGACCTTCGTGAAGCAGGAGCATCTCACCGATCTGGTCGCCGATTGGATAAAGCGGATTGAGCGATGACATCGGCTCCTGAAAGATCATGGCCATGTTGCGCCCGCGCAAAGCTCGCATCGCGCTAGGGCTTTGCTGCGTAAGCTCCACCGGCGACTGATCCGGGGTCGGGCGGAAGCGCATCTGGTTGGCCTCGACCACTGCGTTGGTGGGCAGCAAGCCCATCAGTGCCAGCGAGGTGACAGATTTCCCCGATCCGCTCTCACCGACCAATGCCAGGGTCTTGCCGCGCCCTGCCGTGAAACTGACGTCCCGCAGCGCCGTGACCGACGAGTTTCTGTCCCTGAAGGACACGCGGAGGCCGCGAAGTTCGACGATTTCACTGTTGTCGCTCATTGTTCCCCGGTCCCGGCAAATGCGGGCTTCCGGCTGCTGGCCGGGCTGTGGGACGTACCTATGATTGTGGCAACCGGCTCGAACGCCCTTGGCAACCGCAGCAACTTGCCCATCGAGTCGACAACCGTCAGATCGCTTTCGGCCACGCGGAACAGCGTGAAATCGGCGCGCATTCCGGGTGCTGCGCCGTCGGCCCCCGACAGGCCCAGGAACCCGCGGGGCCGCTTGCCAATCGCATCAACACAGGCCTCGACGCTCATACCGAGCGCATGCAGCTTGGAGACTGTAAGGGCCAGGTCATGGACCGGACCGTCGATGTTTCGAAGATGCAGATCGGTCGAAATCGTAAAGGGCTCGAACCCTTCCTCCAGCGCACGTCGGGCGACGTCGAAGTCAAACGACGCCACGCCATGTCCGACATCCATCAGAACGCCGCGGTCCGCCGCCGCCCGCGCCATTTGCCAAAGCGCGTCAGTGTCTGCGATTGACCCGGCAGGTTTGCCGTTGAAGCAATGGGTGACCACGTCGCCCTCCGTGAGCAGCGGCAGAACCTCGTCGATCAGCGGGGGCGGCTCGCCGACATGGACCATCAAAGGAAGCTTCGCGACCTCTGCGACACGTTTGGCGATCTTTAGCGGTGTCACGCCCCAGGACCCCACGATCACACCGCTCGCGCGGACCTTGATCCCGCAGATGACGTCGCGATTGGCCTCGACCACAGCGAGCGTCCGGTCGATGTCTATAGAGCGCAGGTCGATCAGTTCGGGGACCCGATTGCAGGCGACAAGGCCAATCGAGCCGATATTGACGAAGGCGCGGATGGTCTCTGCCGCGGGGTCGATCACATACTCGCGCAGCCCATGGAAACTCGCTTCTCCGGCGGACCCGGCGTCGGCCATTGCCGTCACGCCAGTGCCGCGCCCGGCCTCGGACGCTCGAACGGAGATATCCGTTCCGCCGTGCCAGACATGCACGTGAAGGTCGCACCACCCGGGCGACAGATACGCGCCCTCGACATCGACCACGTCTGCCCTCGGCGCCGGGCTCTGCGTGATAATCCCGTCATCCCCGATGTGGATCTGGTCAGACGGAGCATCCAGTCCGATCGGACGGAAATTGGTGAGAGTGAGCGCCATCCTACATTTGCCTCGCAATTCTTGGGTCGAGCGCATCCCGCAAGCCATCTCCGACCAACTGAAGGCTCAGGACAGAGAACGAGATCGCAAGGCCGGGAAACAGGATCAGGAACGCGGCCTGGTCGATGTACTGGCGACCCTCGTTGATCATCGTGCCCCAGGTCGGTGTCGACGGGTCCACACCGACACCCAGGAACGAGAGCCCGGCCTCGGCCAGCATCGCGTAAGCGAAGATGAACGTTGCCTGCACGATGATTGGCGACAGGATGTTCAAGAGAACATGGCGCGACAAGATGTAGGTGGTTGAGGATCCAAGCGCCCGGGCCGCTTCGACATAGGGCAGCTCCCGAACCACCAGCGTCGAGGCGCGCACGACGCGCGCAATGCGCGGGGTGTAGACGATGGACAGCGCAATAATAACGTTCACCATCGACCCGCCGAGAATGGCAACCAGCGAGATCGCGAGGAGGATGTCGGGAAAGGCCATCATCGCGTCAATCAGACGGGACACCGGCCCGTCGAGGCGGCGGTAGAAGCCCGCCAGCAATCCGATGAAGATACCCACCACGGAAGACAGGATTGCAACGCCGGCTCCGATGGTTAGGGAAACCTGCCCTGCATAGAGCAGCCTCGACATGACATCCCGCCCAAACGCATCCGCACCGAGCAGATAGGCGTCGCCTGGCGGGGTCAGACGTTGCCGGACCGACATCGCCGCGGGATCAGCGGGCGCAATCAGCGGCGCCATCACCACGAGAACGAGAACGATCACGAAAAACGAGAATGCGACCGCCACGGAACGGCGCGCAAACAGAAGCGCGAGAACACTCCGCTCTTCATAGGCACTTGCCCCGGCCATCAGTACCGCACCCTCTTGTCGACCAGAAGGTAGAGCAGATCGGTAATCAGGTTGATCAGGACATAGAGCACTGCCACGACGATCAGCGTTCCCTGAATGACGGGGTAGTCACGGCGCAGGACGGCGCTGACCACAAGGTTGCCCATGCCCGGAATGTTGAAAACGCGCTCGGTCACGACAGCGCCGGAGACCAGCAGCGCGAAGGTCAGGCCGATCACGGTAATGATCGGGATTCCGGCATTTCGCAGGCCATGGCGCAGGACAACGCGCGCCTCGCCCATGCCTTTGGACCGGGCCGTCCTGATATAATCCTCGCCCAGAACATCGAGCATTGACGCGCGCGTGAACCTCAGGATCAGGGCGGAGTTCACGATCCCCAAGACCAGGGATGGAAGGATCAGGTATCCCATGCGTTCCAGAAAAACCGCATCCGGGCCGCCATAGCCGGAAGCGGGAAACCACCCGTATTCCGTTGCAAGCCAGCGTTGGGCGATCAGGCCGGTCCAGAAACTCGGCACCGAGGCCGCGAGCATGGCCGCCGAGATGACCGATTGGTCGAAGACGCTGCCGCGCCGGTACGCCGCATAGATGCCGATCGGCACGGCGATGAGCATCGCGAAGATCAACGAGAACAGCGCAAGGAAGATCGTCGGCTCCGCCCGCGAGGCCAGAACCTGCGTGACCGGCTGGTTGAAGAACAGGGATTGGCCGAGATCGCCGCGAACCGCGTTTGCGACGAAGGTCAGATACTGGACAAGGATCGGCTCGTCCAAACCCAGCCTGGCGCGAAGCTCGGCCGCTTCCTCGGGCGTGGCGTCCGGGCCCAGCATCAGTGCCGCCGGATCTCCGGGCGCCAGTCGGACGATGATGAAGGCAATGGTCAGCACGATCAGCACGACCACGGCCATTCCGACCAGACGCTTGAACAAGTAGCGGTTCATGCCTGCCCCACCTAAATCAAACCGTGCTCCCGGACGGCCACCAGACCGCCCGGGAGCCCTGCGAGCGCGTCACTCGACCGAAGCGTTCCAGAAGAAGGGCCAGGGGTTGGCCGGAACACCCGAAAGACCCTGGCGCTGGCCCATCAGAGCATTGAAGCCACCGACCTTGATGAAGCCCACATCCTCGTAGTTCAGGCGCTGCAACTCGGCGAAGAGCTCTTGCCGCTTTGACAGATCGGTCTCGGACGTAAAATCGGCGAGGATCGCCTCCTTCTCCTCGTTTGCCCAACCCGTCCGCGCGGTGACCGACCAAAGGCTGGTCAGGGCAGGTTCGGGCAGGAACGGCGAGTGGGAGATGTAGATGTCCCACAGCGCCGGGTCGTTGCGGCGCTGACCGAGGGTTGCCCAGTCAACGACATCCATCTCGACAGTGAACCCGGCCCCCTCAAGAGCAAGCTTGGCGACCTCCGCCATCTTGAAGTGAAACTCGAACTGGCGCGACGTCAGAATTCGAAGCGGCGTGCCGTCGTAGCCGGCTTCTTCCAGCTTGGCCCGCGCTGCCGATGCATCGTTCTGGTTATACAGATCGATGGCTGCATCGTTGTTCCAGACCCAGCCCTCGGGATACATCGGCGCGTCGACCATGAAGAACTGCTCGTCTCCGAACGCCGCGAAGAGCATGTCATCAATGGGCAACGCGGCCTGAAGAGCCTGGCGGATGGCCTGGTCTGTCAACAGGCCCGCCTTGTGATTGACCGCCCAGACGGGCCAGCCGAATGGCTCAAGGAGAACCGGCTCGGCCACGTCGCTCCCTTCCACGCGGGTGAGCGATTCCGCCGGGAGTGCGTCGGCGAAGTCGAACTGCCCGGAGACGAGGCCCTCCACGCGGGTATTCGGGTCGGCCACAGGAACGAACCGGATCTCGTCGGGGATCTGCTGCCGAGCGCCGGCATGGCCATCGGACGGCTCCGAACGGCTTACGTAATCCTCAAAGCGCACCAGCTGAAGGTACTGATCGGGGACATGCTCCTGGATGAGATACGGTCCGGTTCCGACGACCTGTTCGATGGTCTCGGCAATGATTTCCTCGGGATAGACCGCAGCGGCCGAGTTCGAGAAGGCGAGCAGCGAGAGCAAAGGCGAGTAGGGCGTGCTCAGCGTTATCGTCACCTCGAAGGGCGCCGAAGCTTCGACCGAAACAACGCGGTCTGCGATCCCACGCCCGCGGGAGGCGACCTCAAGCCAGCGCGACAGCGAGGCGACAACATCCGCGGAGTCCATCGTTGACCCATCGTGGAAGGTGATGCCCTCCCGAAGCGCAATCCGGTAGACCGTGCCGTCTTCCGAGATCTCGGGCAGGTCGACCGCAAGCAGCGGTGCCACATTCCAGGAGCTGTCAAACGTGTAGAGAGTTTCGACGAAGTGCTGGGTCACCTGGCTGACGATGTCCTTGGTCGAAACCATGGGATCGAACGTATCCGCCTCGCCCACGACAGCGACAGTGATCGAAGACTGCGCCCATGCAGGGGCAGCGGACAGCGCAGTCGCCAGCATCAATGCCGCAGCGCCCTTTCCGATTTTGGGTAACTGGCTCACAACAACCTCCCTTATAGTGGAATTTATCACACTATAAGGTTAGCGCGGGTTCCTCAGAAGGTCAATCGCGCAAGGAGACCCCGCATTGCGTGGCAAAATGGGACGATCGCCCGCAAGCGAATGCGCCTTTGGCCAGTTCGCAGGCGCAAGTCGGTGGTGGCCTCAAGTATGCGTGATTCGACGGCGGGGGGCGTGTGTCTGGGACTCGGCCTCAAGCAGACGGGCAAAGCCCTGCGCGCTGGCGTCCGGGATACGCACGGGATCGGGCAGGTCGAGGTGGCCCATCGCCCGGTCGTACCGACTGGTCAGTTCGGTAGTGCCGACAAGCGCGAGGCGTCGCGGCATTCCTTCGACGGTTCCCCCGCCGAAGAGCCGGACGCCTTCGGCAAGCTCGGCGCCGATGAGGACGCCGGAGAGATAACTCTCGGTGTCTTCCGCCGGCTCCTGGCCAAGAAGAACGCCGGCACGGGCCTGAAAGAGCGCGGCGAGGGGCGTGCCGCTGCGTGCGGCGTCGAGGCCCCGGAAAAAGGCGGCATCGTCGAAGCCGGATCCGGCCGCCAGAGCGCCGGCCAACGAGTGGTGCCGGACCAGGTCGAAGATTTCGCCGGTCATCAGCGTGCGGAACCGCTGCACGCTTTCCCCTTCCATCACCACCCATTTGGAGTGGGTGCCGGGGGCCAGAACGAGCTGGGTTTCTCCGGGTATGGCTATGCCGGCCAGCTGTACCTCTTCACCCCGGATCACATCGGCCGGGGCGCGCTGCGACAGCCCGGGCAGAAACACCAGATCGAGCCCAGCGTGGCGCCGGGGCACGCCGCTCTGGATCAGGTCTGCCAGGCGCGCGGGCACGGGCAAGTAGGGTGTTTCGAGCCAACCGGCGCGGCTGGTCACCATCCCCGACAGCAGGGCGCGCCCGGCCCGGTCGCGCCAGCCTTCGGTGATCTGCTCGAACAGCCGTTCGAAGGCGGCCCGGCGGGCGGGGCCGGTGACGCCGTCGAGGGCCTTGAGCCCCTCCGACGTGCGGCGTTCGTCCCGCACAAGGCCGTCTTCGATCAGCCAGGCGCGCAGATTGGTGCTGCCCCAGTCGATACAAATCGTGGCCGTCATTCAGCGGCTTCAATCTGCGCCCGGCTCGCGGCGGCTTCGATGTCCGCGGCAAACCCTTCGATCTGCTTGATGCCAAAGGGTGTGGGCTCCAGAGCAGGTGCGCGTTCGGCGTCGATCTCGATCCCGGCGCGCCGGGCAAAGAGCCGCTTGCCGTAGCACAGCATCCCCGGCACCGAGCGCGACATGAAGACGATGGCAGGCAGCAGGGCGCGATGGACCTCCAGCGCTTCGGCCTCGCGTCCCGCGCGCCAGAGGGCGTACATCTTGACCTGCGCATCGAGGAAATCCGGTGCGGGGATGAGGCCCGCCCCGCCGGAGCGCAGAAGCGCCGGGAACTCGATCCCGCCATGCCCGCCAAAGACGGCAAAGGCGCCGCCGGAGCCGTCGATCACCCGGTCGATGTCGACGGACCACCCCTCGCCCTTCAGCAGACGGATGTTGGGATGGGCGCGGTGCAAGTCGATCAGCCCCGCAGCGCTGAGCGACACGTCGAGGTTCACGGGGTTGTTCTGCACGGCCACGTCGATGCTCAGCGCATCGGCCACCGTGCCGAAAAACCGGATCAGATCGGCCTGCGACGTGCCCTTGATCGGCGGCGGTTGCAGGATCACCCAGTCCGCGCCTGCCCGTGCGGCCGCGCGGCTGAACGCGATCTGCCCACGAGTCGATGGCTCGGCGACCGTGACGGCGTAGGGCACGCGTCCGCCGATCCGGGCGCCGACCACCTCCACCAGATGCAGCCGTTCGGCCACATCCATCTTGTGGACTTCGGTCACCAGCCCCAGCACGGCGATGCCGTGGGCGCCCGCGCTGATGCAATGCTCGACCTGGGCGGCCATCGCCGCCTCGTCGAGCGCGCCATCCTCGCCCCAAAAAGCATAGAGGATCGGGTAGATGCCGTGCCAGCCGCTCATCCCAGCCCCCGCACATGGGCCAGCAGCGCATCGCTCGGCTCCACCCCCAGGCCGGGGCCGGTGGGCACGGTGTAGTGGCCCTCAGCGCAGGCCATGTCGCCGGTGGTGAAGGCGAGGTTCCGGTCAAAGATCGAGTGCTGATATTCGTGGTAGGGCACGCGTTGCAGGGCAGCCGTGGCCTGCAGGCTGGCGGCCATGAAGAGGCCCATCGAGATCGAGGCATGGGGGATCAGGCGCGCATGAAACGTCTGAGCCAGCTGCCCGATCCGCGCGAACTGGGTAATGCCCGTGTGCCCGATCTCGGGCTGAAGGATGCCGCAAGTAGCCGCCGTCAGGCGCGGGCGCACTTCGTAGACCGTGCGCCATTCCTCCCCCAGCGCCAGCGGCACGCCGATGCCGCGCGCGACGCGGGCCTGCCCTTCGATGTCCTCGGGCTGGCAGGGCGCTTCGGCGAAATAGAGGTTGTGTGGCTCCAGCCGGCGGATCACGCGGATCGCCTCGGCGGCCTCGAACTTCCAGTGCAGATCGACCATCAGGTCGACCTCTGGCCCCACCGCCTCGCGCAGGGCGGCCATCTCGGCGACGATCCCTTCGTCGGACATGGCGGCGGCAAACTTGATCGCGCGATAACCCTTGGCGACCCACTCGACGGCCATGTCGCAGCGTTCCTGCAGCGTGGCGCGGGGCAGGCCGGAGACATAGGCCGGAAGCGTGTCGGACCGCCGCCCGCCCAGAAGCTGCGAGATCGAGAGGCCGGTGCGGCGGCCAAAGAGATCCCATACCGCGATATCGACGCCCGCCAGCGCATCGACGTAGTAGCCCCCGAAGAACCCGCGCACGCGCATCAGGTCATAGAGATCCTCCCAGATGACCGCCGCCTCGGAGGGGCAGCGCCCCACGATCACCGGCGCCAGCAAGTTGTCGATGATCGCGCACACGGCCTCTGGCGCGGCGATGCCGTAGGTCTCCCCCCACGCCGCCTCGCCGCTCTCGCCGGTGATGCGCACCAGCACCGACATGTCGCTGTCCGGATAGATCGAGCGGTTGCCCTTGCGGATCAGGTAACCCTTGTCGTTGACGAACTCGCCGTCGCGCAGCGGGCCGAGATAGGGCACGTCGCGCGGGATGCGCACGATAAAGGTCTCGACCTTGGCAATGCGATCAACGGGGACGGTCTGGTTCACTCGGCGGCCTTTCTGGGGGTCAGGGGGTGGTCTGTCAGCTCTGGCGCGATCTGTGCGAGCAGCGCCGTCAGCTCGGCCCGGTCGCCTTCGTCCATCCGGGGGCCGGCGCCCCGCACATGGGTCGAGGTGATCACGCCGCGACGGCGCAGAACCTCCTTGGTCATGTCCATTCGGAAGATCGCCTGAAAGCTCAGCAGCGGCATCGACACCATGAAAAGCCGCCGCGCCTCGGCCTCGTCGCCCGCGCGCCAGGCGCGGACGAGGCGCACATGCACGTCCGCGAGCTCTGAGGCGGGCAGGGTGCCGAGCGCGCCGCGCGCCAGCTCGTCGGTGATGTAGCGCCCGCCCGCGCCGCCGAACACGCCGTGGATCGCATCGCCCGCCGCCTGCGCGATCCGGCTCAGGTGCTGGCCGCAGGGCATCGTCTCTTCCTTGACGTAGTCGACGCCTTGGGTGGCCGCGAGGCGCGCCACATCCTCGGGCGCCAAGCCCGCGCCGATGGGAATGGGGGCGTTTTGCAGCATCACGGGGATCGCGGCGTGCGCTGTCACCTCGACGAAGAACGCGCGCTGCGCGTCGAGCCCGTTCAGCCCGCCCGGCGCCATGACCATCGCGGCGCAAGCCCCCGCCTTTTCGCCCTCCGCGATGTGGTGTGCGACCTCCTGCGCTGTGGCCGCCGAGGCGCCGACGATGAAGGGCACGCGGCCCCCGAGCCTCTGGCCCAGGCGGGCCACCAGCGCGCCGCGCTCCTCACCGCTCAGCGTATCGACCTCGGAGGCTACGCCGGGGAACACCACTCCGTCGACGCCGACCGAGAGGCAAAACTCCACCACGTTGTCGAAATCGGCCTCGTCGACCGCGCCATCGCCCTGAAACGGCGTACAGAGGACGGGGAACACACCGCGCAGGGTCATTTCACCGCCCCCGCCGTAACGCCTTCGATAAAGAAGCGCTGCAGCGCCATGAAGGCCACGATCACCGGGATCGAAGCGAGGATCGAGGCCGCCATCGCGCCGCCCCAGTCCGAATGGCTGTCGTTGAGGTAGGTCAGCAGGATGCCGGGGCCGATGGTGCGCTTGTCCTCGCTGACGATGAGGGTCAGCGAATAAAGCAGGTCGTTCCAGCTCCACATGAAGGAATAGAGAAAGACAGTGACGATGGGCGCGACCGAGATCGGCAAAACGATGGTGTGAAAGATCCGCAGGTCGGAGGCGCCATCGGCACGGGCGGCGTCGATCAGCTCGTTCGGGACCTGGCTGAAATAGCTGTAGAGCATGTAGGTCGCCACCGGCAGCGCGAACACGATGTAGGAGATCATAAGCCCGCCGCGCGTGTCGAGCAGGCCCCAATTGGTGAAGGTCGGGTAGAGCGTGATCAGCAGCAGGCCAAAGGGAAACATCTGCGCCGACAGCATGAAGAGCATCACCGGCCGCCGCCCGAAATAGCGATACTTGGCAAAGGAATAGCCCGCATAAACCGCCATCGTGCAGTTGATCACCGCCGAGCCGAGCGAGACGAACAGCGTATTGCCCAGTTGCAGCAAAAGCCCCCCGTCGCTGAGCGCATAGGAGAAATGCTCGAACGAGATGTCGTGCGGGTAGAGCGTGGGGGTGATAAGGTAGAGCTCTGCATTGCTTTTGAGCGACGAGATCACCAGCCAGTAGATCGGAAAGAACAGGAAGAACCCGATCAGCGCGGCGGTCAGGCCAAAGCCGATCTTGGCCTGGGTTGAGGAGAGATCCAGCATCACTCCGTCCCCCGCATCAGCTCGCGCAGGTAGAAATAGGCGGGCGGCATGATTGTGGCGACCCACACGACGCCGACGGTCGCCGCCATGCCGATATCCCATTGCTCGAACGCGCGGCGGTAAACCTCGATCGAGAGCACCGTCGTGGCGCGCACCGGCCCGCCCCCTGTCAGCGCCCAGATCGTATCGAAATGCTGGAGGTTGCCGACCATGCCCAGCACGACCGTCACCATGATGACCGGTCGCAGATGCGGCAGCACATGGTGCGTCAGGATCTGCCAATTGCCCGCGCCATCGACGCGGGCGGCCTCCATCTGTTCGCGGTCCATGCTCTGCAACCCGGCGATGAAGAACGCCATGAAGAGCGGCACCGACAGCCAGACCTTGGCGATCACCACCGCCGCCATCGCGCCCGCTGGCGTCGAAAGGTAGGCCTGCGGCAGGTCGATCAGCCCCAGTTCCAGCGCCAGCGCATTCAGCAGCCCGAAGCGGGAGTTGAAGATCCACCCCCAGATGAACGCCGCAACAATCGCGGGCATTACCCAGGGCATCAGCGACAGCCCGCGCAGCACGGTGCGCCCCGGAAACGGGTGGTTGAGGATCAGCGCCCAGCCCAGGCCGAGCGCTATGGAAAAGAACGTGGCGAGACCGACGAACACGATTGTCGTCAGGAAGGATGAGATGATTGCCTCGTCGGTCAGCACGGCGACGAAATTGTCGAGACCGGTCCATTCGGGCTCGGACATCTCGATGGTGAATTCATAGAGCGACAGGCCAAGCGCTTCGAGGAATGGAAAGAGCACGACCAGACCGAAGGCCGCCAGCGCGGGTACCAGCAGCATCACCCCAAAGCGCTGTTCGCCGGCCTTCAGGCCACCGCGACGTGCGTCAGGCGAAACGCGCGGCGCGCGCGCGGTGTCTGGATCGGACGTGATTGTCATGGATCAACCAATCGCGGGCGTTTCGATGTGCCCGCCCCCGGCACGGATGGCCGGGAGCGGGCGTCCGCAGGGAGGACGCTATTCGGCCAGCGCTTCTTCGAGGCGGGCCTGAAGGTCGTCGGCGGCTTCCTGCGCGGTTTTCTGGCCGAGCAAGGCCGATTGCACCTCTTCACCGATCATGTCCGACACGGCGCCGCCGTTGGACAGCGGCGCGATGGGATTGGGGCGCGGGGCGACGGCGGCCTCGGCCCAGGCGGTCAGGTAGCCGTCGGATTTCACCTGGTCGGACGCGAGCGCCGACGTGGTGGGGGGCAGCGCGCCGCCGCCCAGGGCAAAGTCGATGAGAACTTCGTCCGACAGCGTGTTCATCAGAAAGCCCGCGGCGGGGCTGTCGGCGCTGGCGTTATCCTCGTTGAACATCACCAGAACGTGGCCCCACTGGATCGCGGCGGGGGTGCCGCCGGCTTCCAGCGTCGGGGTCTCGATGGGCATGACGTTGACGACATAGGCCGCGCCCTGACCCGAGAAATCCTCGGCAAAGCGCTTCGCACTGGGCGCGTCGAAGTAGAAGGCCGTGGCCTCCTGCCCGAAGAGGCGGCGCGCATCGGGGCGGTCGATCTCGGGGGCCGAGAGCCGCTCGTTGACGAGCATGACCATGAATTCGAGCGCGGCAACGCCTTCGGGCGAATTCACATCCGGGGTGCCATCGGGGCCGATCACGTCGGCACCAAAGGTCCAGGCCCAGATCAGGTAATCGAGCAGGATCGAGGCGTTGTTCTTGGTGGCAAGGCCGTAGGGGACGGAGTTCGGCACCGTGTCGCGGACCTGCCCTAGCGCTGCGACGAACTCCTCCACCGTTTCGGGCACGGCGTCGATCCCGGCGGCTTCCAGCACCTTGCGGTTGGCGACCATCCCGATGGTGCCCGCGATCCACGGCACACCGACCTGCTTGCCGTCGACCTGGCCCATGGCGAGGAAGCCGGGGGGGAATTTCTCCGCCAGCGCGTCGGCGCCGAAGACGTCATTCAGATCCTGGATCTGGTCGATATTGGCGATGGTGGGCAGGAAACGGCCCTGCACCTGCATGATGTCGGGCAGCGTGTTGGTGCGGGCGCGCAGGAAGGCGTTCTTGTTGATATCGCTCCACGCATAGCCGATAGGCTCGACACTGTTGCCGGAGGCCTCGGCATAGTGATCCATCAACTTCTGAATGCGGTCGCGCCCCGAATCCTCGCTGTAGGTCCAGCCCATGAACTCGACCTCCTCGGCCTGCGCCGGGCCGTGTGCCGGAATGGCGAGTGCGGTGGCCAACAGCCCTGAGACAAGTGTCCTGTGGAACAGTTTCATCTGGATCTCCTCCCTATGCGTCCTGGTCTGTCGATATTATTGGAACGCGGTTTCAACTTTTTCTTAGACCGAAAACCGCCTGCGGGCAAGGATTCTGGAACAGAGTTTCATATTTGGCGTGCGGGGTAGGGGCGCGCCCAGCCGCGCTGGTAAAACGCATGGTCCGGAGCGGCCTGCGCCTCGGCCACGCGCTTGTCGGCGTGGGCGCCGCCCAGCCCGTGCAAGAGCGCTCTCGTCATCGCCGCATCGAGGCGGGCGCGGATATCGGGACGTTTGGCGATGCAATCGGCCTGCTCGCCGGGATCGCGCTCCAGATCGTAGAGCGCTTCGGCGCCGTTCTGGTAGCGTACGAGCTTCCATCCCCGCGCGCGGGCCATCGTGCCATGGATCGTGGCACCGACGATCACGCGGTCGTCGCGCGCGGTGCCGAGGGGAGTTCCTTCGGCGTGGGGCGGGGCACGGAGCCCCGCCCAGTTCAGAAAGCTGGGGTAGAGATCGAGCAGGGACACCGGGGTCTCGCTCACGCCAGCCTTGCCGTTGCGAAACTCCGCCACGATCAGCGGAACGCGCACGGACGGCTCGTGGAAATACGTCTTTCCAACCAGGCCGAAGTCGCCCAAGTAGTCCCCGTGGTCCGACGCGAAGACGACAATGGTGTTGTCCAGCCGCCCACAGTCGCTCAGCGCATCGAGGATCGCGCCGACATCCGCATCGAGCCGTTCCACTGACGCGGCGTAGTGATGGCGTATCCGCCGGATCTGATCCGTGTTCAGGTGTTCGTAGTCCAGATCTGCCCAGCTCCGCTTGTAAGAGGCAACGAACGCCGCACGGTGTGTGTCGCTCTCAACGGTCGCGGGCAAGGGGCTTGGCAAAGTGGCGGGGTCGATCCCGGTCAGTGCCTCTTCCGGCGGATCGTAGGGGCAGTGCGGGCCGGGAAAGCCGACCATCATGGCCAGAGGCCTATCTGTTGGAAAGGCGCGAATGGCATCCACCGTCTGCCCTGCGACCCAGCGATCGGGCTGCAGCGCGTCGGGCAGATCGTTGAAAGACGCCCCCATCCAGTCGGCGTACCGACGTTGGTCGCGCCCGTGCAATCGCGCATGGCCCGCCGAGCGTAGCGCATCCGCATAGTCGTCGGCGATGTGGATATGGCGCTTGTCCTCGGCGATCACGCGCTGCGCGAAGCCTTCGGAGATGTCCCAGGGGTAGAAGTGCATCTTGCCGATGGCGGAGGTCAGGTAACCCGCCACGCTGAGAAGCTCAGGCCAGCTTTGCACACCCATATCGGCGCGGTCGGGCCGGGGCCAATGCAGGTTGTCGAGCACACCGTGCGCGACGGCGCTTTGTCCGGTTAGCATGGACGCGCGCGCGGGCACGCAGATCGGCGATGGCGAGATGCAGGTGGTGTGGCGCGTGCCCTGCGCCGCAAGCGCATCGATCCGGGGCGTGCGCAGGAAACGCGCGCCGTAACAGCCCAGGAAATCCGGGCGCAGCTGGTCGGGCATGAGGAAGACGATGTTCGGCGGTGCGCTCACACCACACCGCCATCCACGACGAACGTCTGGCCGGTGATCATCCGGCTGTCATCAGCGGCCAGAAAGAGCGCCATGCGGGCCACATCGGGGGGCAGCAGAAACGCCTTGAGGCACTGGCGGCTGAGGTAGTCGTCGAACTTGTCCCGATAGATCGCCTTGGCACGGCTGACCTGCCGTTCGGTCAGTATCCAGCCCGGCGCGATGGAATTGACCCGCACACCCTCGGCGCCCACTTCGCGCGCCAGCGACTTCGTCAGCCCCTGAATGGCGGATTTCGCGGTGGTGTAGGCGATCAGCCCCGCCGCGCCCTGCATCCAGGAATTCGAGCCCATGTTGACGATGGCGCCGCCTGTTTGCGCCAGATCGGGCAGCACCGCTTGCGCCGCGAAGAACTGGTGGCGCAGGTTGACGGCCATGCGCTCGTCCCAATAGGCGGGTGTGACCTCGGCGGCAGGCATACGGTCGTCGTTGCCTGCGTTGTTGATGAGCGCACTGATCGGGCCGGTCTGAGCGCGCAATGCAGCGACCGCCTCCCGCAAAGCCTCAATATCGCGCAGATCGGCCAAGGCCGGGGTCGGGCGGTTGCCTGTGGTTTCGGTGCACACATCGGCCACACGCTCCGCCGCCGCACCGTCAATCTCGATGAACCCGACCCTTGCGCCTTGTGCACAGAACGCCTCGACCAGGTGCATCCCGATGCCGGAGCCGCCGCCCGTGACGATGACGCCGCGCCCCTTCAGCGACGGATAGCGCGCGGCGTCGATCTCGACCGGGCGCAACTCGGGATGGGCAGAGGTCTCCAGCCTCGCCTCAGGCGGCATCGGCCCGCCGCGGCGCGAGTGGCAGCGCGCTGCCCTGCACATCGAACCCGTAGGTCTCGGCCAAATCGAACGTCACCCGCACCTCCTTGTGACGCGCCAGCTTGCGCTCGCCGGGCAGTCGCACCATGAAAAGCCGCTCGGCCCCCTCCACACGTAGCACCGCGAAGGTGTCTGAGCCGAGATGCTCCGTTGCCTCAACTTCGCCGCGGATGACACCCGCGCCGTCGTCTCCCAGACGCAGATGTTCCGGTCGCACGCCAACCATAACGAGTCCTTCGGGCGGTTCGGGGAGGCGCAACTCGCCACCGGGCAGGGACACGCCACCAGTTGTGGCCGAGACGGGCAAAAAGTTCATCTTGGGCGAACCGATGAACCCAGCCACGAAGCGATTGGCGGGGCTCTGGTAGAGTTCGATGGGCGAGCCGATCTGTTCGATCCGGCCGCCATTCATGACAACGATCTTGTCGGCCAGGGTCATCGCTTCGACCTGGTCGTGTGTGACGTAGATCATCGTCGTGCCGAGCCGCTCCTTGAGGCGCGCGAACTCCATCCGCATGTCGACGCGCAGGGCGGCGTCAAGGTTCGACAACGGCTCGTCGAACAGGAACACGCGCGGCTCGCGAACGATGGCGCGCCCGATCGCCACGCGCTGACGCTGCCCGCCAGAGAGCTGGCGTGGTTTGCGCTCCAGAAGCGGCTCGATCTGCAGGATGCTTGCGGCTTCGGCCACCCGTGCGGCGATCTCGGCCTTCGGCACTTTGGCGAGCCTGAGCGCATAGCCCATGTTCTGCGCAACCGTCATGTGCGGGTAGAGCGCATACGACTGAAACACCATCGCGATTCCGCGCTTGGAGGACGGCACGTCGTTTACGATCTCGCCGTCGACGGCGATGGTGCCATCGGACACCTCGTCCAGCCCGCAGATCATCCGCAAGAGCGTGGACTTGCCGCAGCCGGAGGGGCCGACAAAGACCACGAATTCCCCCGGCTCGATCTCCAGGTTGATATCCCGTAGCACATCGGACGCGCCATAGCGCTTCCACAAGCCCGATATTTCCAGCTTCGCCATACTGTTGTCCTATCCCGCAAACACGCGGTCCGGCTGACCCGCCACGCCCGTTTCCACCGCAAAGACGCTGCCGGAGAGCGGCGCCTCGTCCAGATGCTTGGCCGAGAGCCGGATGCGCGCCGATGTCACGAAGAGCGTCGTCAAATCCTGCCCGCCGAAGGTGCAACTGGTCGGGCGTGGCACCGGCACCGAAATCGTGCGGTCGAGCGTGCCATCCGGCAGATAGCGCCGGACCGACCAGCCATCCCAGAGCGCCGTCCATACTCCGCCCTCGGCATCGACGGCCATTCCATCCGGTACGCCCTCGGTCGCATCGAACACGACAAGGGGCCGTTTGCCCGCGATGGTCCCAGAGTCCAGATCGAAATCGTAGGCCCAGATCGTGCGTGGGCCGCTATCGGTGAAGTAGAAGGTGCGGTTGTCCGGGCTCCAGCCGAGGCCGTTGGCGATGTGGATGCGGTCCTCCATCATCGTGGCATCGCCTTCGGACGTTATGCGCCAGAGCCGCCCGCGTCCGGGCTCAGTGTTGATCGCGAGGCTGCCGACCCAGAGCCGCCCGAGTGCGTCGCACTTTCCGTCGTTGAAGCGATTGCCGAGCCGATCCGCCTCCGGCTCGGCCAGCACGGCGATTTCGCCGGAAGGCGCGATGGTCTTGATCCCCGTCTCGGTCGCGCAGACGAACCCGCCCGACGCCTTGGGGATCGCCACGCCGATCAGCTCCGGCATCGCACGAAAGCTGCGCTCGCCCGTTGCGGGGTCGCCCGAGACGATGCCGGGCGCCAAGATATCCACCCAGTGCAGCCGCGCTTCCCTGGCATCCCAGAACGGCCCCTCGCCCAGGAAGTCCTCCCCCGGAATGGCGCAGCGGACATCGCCGCGCACCAGATCAAGCGGGCGCGGGTTGACGGCAATCGACATCGCTAGCTCCCCGATATTGCCCGCGATGCGCCGCGCCGCCTCGATCACCTCGCGCCCGAAGGAATGCAGCGCCTCGGCCGACAGCCGGTAGGAGGGGCCGACGATGCCGATGGCACCCAGCGGCCGCGCGCGGTGGTCAAGGATCGCGGCGGCGACGGCGCTGACATCGTCGTGCTGTTCGCCCATCGAGATCGCGTAGCCGCGCGCCTTGATGATGTTGAGCTGCTGGTCGAGGTCGCCGGCCTGCACGATGGTCTGGTCGGTGTAGCTTTCCAGGTCGGCTCCGGTCAGGAGCCGCCGCCGCTCGCCCTCGGGCATATGCGCGGCCATCGCCTTGCCCAGGGCGGTCGCATGGATGGCCGAGCGCGAGCCGACGCCGTTCGACAGACGCACCTGACGCGGCGTGTCGCGCTGATCGATATAGAGCACCTTGTCGCCGTCGAGGATCCCCAGGCGCACGGCCTCGCCCGTCAGATCCGCGAGGCGCTCAAGCTCTGGCTCGGCGGCGCCGCGCAGGTCGAACTGATCCCAGACGCGGTGGGCGAGCTGAAACGGTTTGGAGCCGAGGCTGTAGGTCTGGTCGCGCTCGTGCAGCACGAGGTAGCGTTCGTCGATCAGGGTGTGCAGGATGCGGTGCAGGGTGCCCTTGGGCAGGCCCGACGCCTCCAGCAGGGTGGTAAAGCGCATCGGGCCGTCAGACAGGGCGATCAGGTTGAGCAGCCGCAAGCCGCGCTGCAACGCCTGCATCCCCGGCTGACCGGCGGTCTGGGCATTTGCGTCGTCTGCCGTGTCGGTGGGCTCGATCAGGGCCTTGCGCGCCAAACTGCCGTCCTCCTTGCGCCGCGTCTGGGCCCGATATAGTTTGGAACTGAGTTCCAAGTCAAACGCAAACGAGGCCCGCATGCGCATTGCCAAAGTGGATCACTGGCTCGTTCGCGTGCCCTTTACCGAAACCATCACTTGGGGATCAGGCGCGCGGATCGGCACCACGCGGCTGATCTGCCGTATCGAGACGGAGGCGGGCGCGATCGGCTGGGGCGAGACGCTCTGCCTGATCGACGCCGTGCCGGCGGTGTTTGCCGAGGTGGTCTCCAAGCTCGCCATCGGGCGTCGCGTGAGCGAGGCCGAAGCGCTCTACCGGCATGTGCTGGGCGCGGGGTACTATCACCACAAGCGTGCCGCCGTCATGGCCATCGCGGCGCTGGAAATGGCGATGTGGGACGCGCTTGGCCATATCAGCGGCCAGCCCCTGCATGCGCTTTGGGGCGGGGCCTTTCGCACGCACGTGCCCGCCGCCGCGTATACCTTTACCCGTGATGCGGAGGCGCTGCGCGCGCGGCTGGGTGAGTTTCGCGGCACCGGGTTCACGACCTTCAAGGTCAAGATCGGCTTTGATGCCCAGAGCGATATTGCGCTGGCGCGGGTGGCGCGCGAGGCCATCGGGGAGCACGCGATGCGGCTTGACGTCAACGGGGCGTGGTCGCCGGGCACGGCGCGTCGGCAATTGGCGAAGCTGGCCGAGCTGGACCCGGCCTATGTCGAGCAGCCGCTGGAGCTGGACGATCTGGAGGGGCATGCCGCGTTGCGGTGCTGTCAACCCGTGCCCATCGCGTTGGATGAAAGCGCCTATACCCTTCAGGATGTCTCCAACATCGTGCAGGCTGGCGCGGCGGATGTGGTGCTGCTCGATCCGCACCAGGCGGGCGGGCTGTGGCAGGTGGTGAAGGCGGCGGCGATCTGCGAGGCGCGGGGCCTGCCCGTGACGCTGCATTCGGGGGCGGAGCTGGCCCTGAGCCAGGCGGCCTATGTGCACCTCGGGCTAGCCCTGCCCAACCTGTCGCTCGCCATCGACACCGAACGCACCTACCTCGCCGCCGATATCGCGCCCGATGCCCCGGTGCTGGAGAATGGGGCGTTCCTGCCGCCTGAGGGTTCGGGACTTGGCGTGCACCCCGATCCGGCAGCGATTGAGGAGTATCAGGTGCGAGAGATCGCCGGTGCCTATCTCGATGCCGCGCGTCCGGGATGGTTTCCGGTCAAACCGGCCTACTAACCCTATCCCAGACGCGCCGAGCCGCGCTCTATCAGGCGAAACGCCATCGGCACGCGCCCCTCCGCTTGCGCCCCCAAGGCCACCTCTGCCGCGCGGATGCCGATCTCGCGGCTTGGGATCGCAGCGGTCGTCAAGGCTGGCACCAGATGCGCGCCCAGCTCGTACCCCCCCATGCCCGCAATGGCGATTTCATCGGGAACGCTTAGCCCCCGGCGTTGCGCCTCGAACACCGCGCCCGCCGCCAGCAGATCGCCCGCACAGAGCAGGGCGCGCGGGCGCGGCGTGAGCGCGAGGGCCGCCATGAGCAGGGCTGCGCCTGCGCCATAGCTGTTGGTCGCAGCGTCGACGTCGATGACCTGCGCGGTCTGTCCGGCCTTGGCCATCGCGGCGCGGTATCCGGCCTCACGCTGCCCCTCGACCCGGTGCCCGGAGCGGCGCAGGGCGAAGGCGACCGGCGCGTGATAGGCCCGCAGAAGCGCGCCAGTGATCTCGTGCGCCAACGAGATGTTCGACACGCCCACGGACACCTGAAGTGGCGTCTCCGCCAGCTCCCACGCCTCGACAAAGCGCGTCTCCGCCGCGCGCACCTGCCGGGTCGAGCGCCCCGACAGCGCGCCGCCCAGATGCACCACGCCCGTGGGCCGCCACGACAACGCATCGGCCAGCGCCGCTTCCTGCCGCGCGGCGTCAAACTCTGTCTCGTAGAGCATCAGCGCCGCGTCGGCGGCGCGCGCCACGCCCGACACGCCGCCAAACACGTCGGCGGCATAGGGGTGGCTGAGGGTCGGCAACACGCACACAAGCACTGGAGCGGCGCGCCCGGCCATGCGGGCCGCCATCCCGTCGCGCACGTAGCCCAACGTGTCGATCACCGCTTCGATCCGGGCGCGGGTGGCTGGAGCGACCTTGTCGGGCGCGCGGAAAAAGCGCGAAACGGTCATCGGGGTGACCTGAGCCGCCTGCGCCACATCCTCGATCGTCACGATGCCCATTTTCCGCCCTCCCGGTCTGATACCGGTAAGATGTTGTGCGCATGACATCAACGATGTTATACGTACAACATCAGAGGATAGACTCATGCCGAAAAACTATGCGATGAAGCCGGAGAGAGACCCGCAGATCGAGCGCGCGATTGCGCAGATCGGCTGGTACACCACGCCAATCTCCCGCAAGGAGCTCAAGGAACTGGTGCGCCGGAGCGACGCCAGGGCGGCACGTCATTTCGGCCTGTGGCTGGTCTTGCTGATCGCATCGGGGGCGCTGGCAGCGGCCTCCTGGGTCAGCTGGGCGTCGCTGCCCGCCTTCCTGCTCTACGGCGTGATCTACAATTCCGCCGACAGCAAGTGGCACGAATTGTCCCACGGCACGCCCTTTACCCGCAGCCGGATCAACGAGGGGCTCTATCGCCTTGTCTCGCTGATGACCCTGCGCGAGCCGATCCGCTGGCGTTTCAGCCATGCGCGCCATCATACCCACACGATCCTCGTGGGGCACGACCCGGAGATCGCCTCGCCGCGCCCGCCGCATATCCTGCTCTCGGTGCTGGGTCTTTGGTATCTGCGCGGCGCGTGGGGCGAAGCCATGCTGACGACCCGCATCGCGCTGGGGGACATCCCCGCCGACGTGGCGGGCTACGTGCCGCGCGCACAGCACGCCGCGATGATCCGGTCCTCGCGCCTCTTTGTGGCGTTTCTCCTGGCGATCCCAGCGGCTTGCCTTCTGGCCGGGTCGCTGCTGCCGGCGATGCTTGTAGGTCTGCCGCGGATCTATGGCAGCTTCCTGCACTATCTGTGTGCCTTCACCCAGCATGCCGGGCTCGACGAGGATGTGCTGGATCATCGGCTGAACGCGCGCACGGTGCTTTTGCCCGCCCCCGTCGCGTTCCTCTACACCAACATGAACTACCACGTGGAGCACCACATGTTTCCAATGGTGCCGTTCTACAATCTGCCCGCCCTGCATACGCGCATCGTGTCCGATTGCCCCGCCCCCTATCCCGGCCTCTGGGCCACGTACCGCGAGATTGCCCGCACGCTTTTGCGTCAGCGCAGCGACCCGGCGCACTACGCTCGGCGAACCCTGCCCGAAGGAGCCGGACGCCCGGACAGCCCTCATCTTTCGCCCGCCAAGCCTGCGATGGCTGTGGCATGAGCTGGATTCCTGTCTGCCCGCTCGACGAGATCGAAGTCGAAGACGTGTACCGGTTTGAGCACGCGGGCGCGCTCTATGCAGTGTGCCGCGATTCCGAAGGTGACCTGCACGCCGTCAGCGGCTTGTGCACCCATGAGCATGTGGACCTGACCGAGGGCTTCGTCTTTGGGTGCATCCTCGAATGCCCGCGCCACAATGGCCGCTTTCGCATCGACACCGGCGCGACGGATGGCGGCCCCGTTACAGAGCCCCTCAAGACGTTCCCGACCAGGGTTCAGGCTGGACTCGTCTATATCGAGGTTCCGGACTGATCCGCAGCATTCGGGAAAGGCGGGAGCCGATCGGCGGTATCAATGTCTGCGAGAAACAACCCGGCGATGCCGGATGGAACGCACGGTGCCTCGCCGACGTCCACGCTCCGGACCGACAATTCGTCTGGCGCTATGGAACATCAGCGGTCCGCACGTTCAACGGCAGCGGCAAAGCAACCGGGTTTGGCGTTGTGGATATGGGCGTAGGCAACCTTAGGTGTTTGATCCCACGGATATATGGTGCGATCCGTTCAATGGAATGGGACGTAGCACCATGGGACAAGTTCGGCACGGGAGCGCCACGACTACGCACTCCGTCAGAGCAGCAATACAGCAATCCGTTTGCCGTCAGGCGATTGCCTTGCAATCGTTGAGAGGTGCAAGCGTCGAACGTGGCAATGAGCTGCGAGCTTGGGATCAGTGCAAAGCGGTCGCAAATTGGTGTAAGCGGGAAAGGGTGGAGGATCGAAAGATCGGGCCGATGGAGACCCGTTCAACCGTTCTCAGCGAAGAAGAGGAGGCAATGGACGCGCTCGAGGCGCGTCCGATCAGGTTCGAGGACGGCGACTTCGTGCTCGCGGGCCCGTTTGTCAGCATCGATCAATCGGGCTTCACGCCAAAGCGCTCCGCTGTGCGGTCCAGCATCTTGCGCATAGGGCCAACCTCGGCGCACTTGTATGACCGGCGGGCATCCACATCGACAATGATGCCGTGATCGGTATCGATCAGATAGTTATCGGAATACGCAAAGAATGCGGGCCCTTTGCGCGCCGCTGTCCACTGGCTGGCGGGGTCGGCATGGGCGGTTAACAATGGCTTTGCTATTTTCGCTGCACCGAATGCCTCGTCCTCGACACTAATGACGCGGCCAGCACGTGGAGCCTCAGCGGGAGGTGATCTCGCGGGCCGCCCAGTCCTCAGGATTGCTCGAGTTCTGCTTCTGAACGTCGGCGCTGATCAGGCTGGCATCCACTGCAAAGCCCGGACTGCCAACCAGTCCCTCTTCCATACAGCGCGCAACTGTCGCTTCGAACACATGGCGCAAGAGGTCATTCTATCGGAAGTGACCGTGTTGGTGCTTTGAGAATGTCGAATGGACCTGGATGCGGTTCGTCAGATCGCGGCGTCAGAGCCATCGATATGCCAAGTTCAGATGTACCTCTTCGCAAAGCCGCCGCCTCGATCGGATACCAAAGCAGTACCAGACAAGCAGCATGCGGATCAGAAGCTCAGAGTCGACCGAGTTGCAGCCTGTGAGACGTGATCTTCCAGCGAGAACCCATAGAACAATGCCGCCTGCTCCGGCCCCGTCATCGCCAATCCTCCCACTCCTTGGGAGAATTGAATCAGCCACAACGAAACCGATCAAGCAGGATTTTTTCCACGAAATCAGCGCTTTGCCGCCGCCACGCTGTGGCGTAGAACTGGTCGCCGAAGAGAGATTTCGGTGGCACGCAAGCATACTTGCAGTTTGTCCGTATTGGCGGCAGCAGAGCCAATCGTCACAAGCGGAACATCACGCCAATAGGTGGGTGCAGGACAACTGTTCGCCATTCCAACGCCGCAAGGCTTGTTTGGCTGAACGCCTGGGCATCTGAAAGCGGAACTGGCGACTGTTATATCCTTGGCGGGGAACACCTCATCGTGCCCGAACAAGAGGCCAATTCCGTCCAGAACGTTCAGTTTTTGGCGAGACACCGCCCTATCCGACAGCCACTTGCCAAGCCTCATCAAGCATGGAAGCCTCATCCATCGGATTGGTCGACGGGAGGCGATGATGCAGAACACAGACGTCATCTGGGACAAGGTGGACAGGCACAAGGACGACCTGATCGGGTTGTCGGATCGTGTCTTCGACATGCCCGAAACGCTTTACAACGAGTATCGATCCGTCGCCGAGCACACGGCGATGCTGGAAGAAAAGGGGTTTCGGACCACGAAAAATGTGGCTGGAATTCCAACCGCCGTGATCGGCGAGGCTGGAGACGACGGCCCGGTTATCGCCATTCTGGGAGAGTTCGACGCGCTCCCCTACCTGAGCCAGACGCCGGGCGTGGCGGAACCTTCGCCACTTGAGGAGGGAGCCAATGGTCATGGCTGCGGCCACAACCTGTTGGGCGCTGCGGCGCTACTGGCCGCGACCGCGGTCAAGGATTGGCTGGCAGAAAACGGTATCAAGGCACGGGTTCGCTACTACGGGTGCCCGGCCGAAGAGGGCGGCGCGGCCAAGGCCTTTATGGTCCGCGAAGGGCTGTTTGAAGATGTCGACGCCGCGATTTCGTGGCACCCGGCGACCTTTACCTCGGTCAACAGGGCCAACTCGCTGGCCAACACGCGCATCGATTTCACCTTTCATGGCAAGGCCGCACATGCAGCCGGGGCACCCGAACTTGGCCGGAGTGCGCTGGACGCTGTTGAGCTGATGAACGTCGGCGTCAACTATATGCGCGAACACATGCCCGATGATGCGCGTGTTCATTACGCCTATCTTGATGCGGGCGGAGTCGCACCCAACGTCGTCCAGCACAAGGCCACGGTTCGGCAGTTGGTGCGGGCCTCCGACTTGCCCGGCCTGCGGTCGCTGATTGAGCGTGTGAAGAAGATCGCCGAGGGCGCCGCGCTCATGACCGAGACCCGTGTCGAGTCAAACGTGTTCACCGGGGTGTCGAACCTTCTAGGCAACCGACCGCTTGAAGAGGCCATGCAGGCCGAGCTGGAGCGCCTAGGGCCAGTGGATTTTGACGCCGAAGACGAGGTTTTTGCGCACGAGATCCAGAAGACCCTGACGCCAGACGACATCGCGGTGTCCTTCCGGCGCGTCGGCATGCCGCCTCCGAGAGCCGGCCTCGCGCTCTGTGACTTCGTGGCGCCGCTCGACCTGAAGGGGGAGGGCGGCGAGGGCTCGACCGATGTTGGCGACGTCAGTTGGGCCGTCCCCACGGTGCAGGCGCGCGTGGCGACCTGCGCGGTCGGCACTCCGTTCCATACCTGGCAAACGGTGGCCCAAGGCAAAACGTCGGCGGCGCATAAAGGCATGGTTTACGCGGCCAAGGTCATGGCGGCGACAGCGAAGCGCGTGATCGAGGATGCCGCGTTGCGCGCTCGCGCGCAGGAGGTGCACAACGGCTTTCTGGAGAAGACGCCCTATGTCTGTCCGTTGCCCGACGGGGTGCACCCGCCGATCGTGCCGCAGTCTGCCTCATGAGCGCAGCGACGCGACCCTGGTCGTGAGAACGGCGGGATTGTTCCGCAGACTGTAGGTTCGACCTGATCTCGATTTCGCGCGCGGCGAATGCTTCTTCTGAATGGCCGCGCCGCAGCTAAAGCGTCTAAGGTCCAACGGCAGGTTCGGACCGACCGCGGTCACACAACTAGTGCTGAATCTCCACTCCTTTTGGCCAAGTCCGCCACAGACACGCTGCTTAATTCATCTTCAAAATGGCGACGAGCAGCTTCCATGGCGGCTTTGGTCGCGTCAGTCGCGGCATGTTCAAGAAGACAGGGCGACGAGGGTTCGGGTGCCTCAATCGCGAAAAGGTTTGGCGAACCTAGCGCATTGTAGACGCCCAAAAGGCTGATCTGAGCTGTCGGACGCTGCAATTGCCATCCACCGCCGTGGCCTTTGATCGACGCCACAAGCCCATGCGTGCGCAACCCTGCCATGGTGCGCCGCAAGAGGGAGGCGTCCCACGCCTTTGGTCTCACACCAGCAGTGACATCATCAGGCTGGCCAGCCTTAGAACGAGGAAAGACCCGGCCATGCCTATGATAGTGGTCAGCCGTGGGCCGGACGCAGCGGCCGGACCCTGACCGAACCGTTTGAGGAGAAGCGGTACGACGCCCCCAATCGACACTGTCTGGCCGTCTGTATCTGGGCCACTGATCTGGGGGTTCTCTAGTATAGTTTCTGGGACTGGTGGGCGAATGTTGAGCGCCTGATGCGGCCGAGTGTGAGTGTATTGCCTAAGGCAGTGGTTGTTGACGATCTCGGCCCGCTCGATCGTCGTGAACCACTCCGCACTAAGAACCTCTCGATGCAGCATCCCGTTGAACCGCTCGTTGTAGCCCTTCTCCCAGGGCGATCCCGGATAGATCCGGATCGGCTTGATGCCAATACATCGAAGCTAGCCCTGCAATGCTTCGGCCACGATCTCTGGTCCATCGTCCGACCGGATGTGCTCTGGTGCACCATGCCTCAACAAGAGTGGATAGGGTACTTCGAGGACGTCGACGGCTCCCATCTTGGTGCGTACGATCACAGTCAATGCCCGGCGCGTGAACTCATCAAGCACCGTCAGTATCTCGTGACTCCGGCCGTTGCTCTGCTTGCCGTGAACGAAATCCCCTCTTGTCTTATGACTTTCGTTGGCTTCCGAGGCAAAAGGAGCCACTGCCCGGCGCGTCATTTATTCCGGGCGGTGGCGGGGGTCGGACCGTTCCCCTCTTGGTCATAGCGGAACGTCGCTAAGTATGGTCGCCTCCGTCTCTTCTTTTGGCCTGAACCGTTGACCGGCAGGCGATGCCCGGCATCGTCGAGAGGTGGAGACTTGGGCTTTGAGCCCGCATGACAAGACAAGGCGAGGAAAAGGCACATGAACGACAGCATCGGGATCGACATATCGAAGGATACACTTGACGCCTATTGGCTGTCGGGACTGTCTGACTTCAGCATAGACAGTTTTGCAATGACACGGCAGGCCTGAGATTGCTCATTAGATGGGCGCACCGAATGGAGGTTTCGCAGGTCGTGTTTGAGGCGACTGTGATCTATCATAGTGAACCTGTCGCGGAATTGTGCCGCTCCTTTGAAGACGTATCGTGTCGCAAAGGAGAACCGACATGGCATCACGACCGAGGCCGGAGTTCCGCGCTGAAGCGGTTCGGGTCGCATTGACGAGCGGACTTTCCCGCAAGCAGGTGGCTGCTGATTTCGGTGTTGGCTTTTCAACGCTGAGCCGGTGGATCCAGCAGGAGCGCAAGAACCCCGAGAGGCCGACAGCGCAATCCGACCTTGAGCGTGAAGTCGCTGAGTTGCGCCGAGAAAACCGGCAGCTCCGGGAGGAGAGGAACGTTCTCAAAAGAGGCCACGGTGTTCTTCGCGGAACGAAGCAAATGAGGGTCGCTTTCGTTGAAGAGCACCGCAACAAGATCCCGGTGAACCGGCTCTGCGAGATCACGGGTGTCAGCCCTCGTGGGTATCGAGCTTGGCGGTGCCGTCCGCTCAGCGGCGGTCAGCGCAAGGACATGGTGGTCCTGGCCCACATTCGGGAGCAGTTCGCCTTGCTCTGGGCAGCTATGGCCGCCCGCGCATGACAGAGGAGTTGAAGGAACTGGGCATTGATGTCGGCCATCGTCGTGTCGGCAGGCGGATGCGCCAGAACGGTATTTCCGTAAAGCGGAACAAGAGGTTCAAGGCGACAACCGATAGCAATCACAGCTTCAAGTTCGCGCCAAAACTGCTGGATCGCGACTTCTCTGCGGGTCGCCCCAACCGGAAATGGGCCGGGGACATCAGCTATATATGGACGCGGGAAGGCTGGCTCTATTTTGCGGTGATCATTGATTTGCATTCCCGGCGCGTCGTTGGCTGGGCTGTCAGCAACCGGATGAAGCGTGATCTGGCAATCCGAGCATTTAAGATGGCCATTGCCTTGCGGCAACCGCCCAGGGGCCGCATTCACCACACGGATCGCGGCAGCCAGTATTGCTCTCACGATTACCAGAAGATCTTGCGCCAGCATTGCTTCGAGGTCTCGATGAGTGGGAAAGGCAATTGCTACGACAACGCGGCGGTCGAGACCTTCTTCAAGACCATCAAGGCCGAGCTGATCTGGCGCCGTTCATGGCCGACACGGCGCGCTGCCGAACTCGCGATCTTCGAATACATCAATGGCTTCTACAATCCGCGCCGCAAGCATTCCGCTCTCAGCTGGAGAAGCCCCGTGGCTTTCGAGGCTCAGGCCGCATAAGTGAGAACTTGGAGCGGCACCAAGTCGTGACAGGTCCATAGATTGCTCGAAACGGGTCTTGCAGCAGGTGGCGTACCCTTCGCGCGGGTCAATCCTCGCCAGGCACGGCGGTTTTGCGAGGGCGCTGGTCAATTGGCCAAGACAGATCGCGTTCACGCCGCGATGCTTGCAAAAATGGGAGCGGTATTGGAACTGAAGGCTGATCAAGCCAAGAGCAAAACCCTGTATGATCTCAAGAAATTGGCCATGGCCCGCCAAGCTTTCTTGAAGGGCCGCACAGCCGCCAAGGCTAGACTGAGTGCTGCGCGCATTTGCTTCTCAAGAAGTAGATCAAGCTTCGCCTGCGACAGGTGGCGCGCGACATTACCCAGACTAAGGACGCAATGCAGGCCATCGTGGCCGCGAACCAAACTCTCTCTGAGCGAGCACAAATCCTGACCAGCATCCCAGGCATTGCGAGATTGACCGCTTTGGCCCTGCTGATCGAGCTGCCCGAACTGGGCAGTCTAAGCGGAAAACAGGTCGCAAGTCTGGCGGGTCTCGCGCCAATCTCACGCCAGTCGAGAAAGTGGGAGGGCAAGGAGCGCATCCAGGGCGGTCGGGCAAATCTGCGACGGGCGATCTATCTGCGGCCATTGCTGTGACGCGTTTCAATCCGGACATGAAGGTCAAATACGAGCAGCTCTATCTGCAGGAAAGTGCAAGAAATAGGCAATCACAGCCGTCCTGTGCAAGCTCGTCGTCATGGCGAACGCGCTACTGCGAGAGCACCGAGATTGGGCAAAACAACCGGCTTGACCAATACGAATACTGGGCGATGCTCACAACGCCTGCGGAGCAATGGATGGCCGACACACGGTTCTGATGAGTTGGCCTCAGCTGTAAATGGTGGCGTCGCTGATCTCATGCTTACGACATAGGTCAAGCGACCTCATGCCCGCCCGATGCTCCTTGAGCAGGCGAATGATCTGCGCTTCGCTGAACCGTGATCTCTTCATCGCCTGTCTCCGCATTTGGAGAACAGGCTAACCACAAATCGAGGACTTCTCAGGGAGCAGCTCACAAAACACCACGAAGTTTTGCCCCCTCTCTTTCCGACCACCTCCATGGTACCATGGTCAGGGTCGATGAGCCCTGCAACTGCCCGTCTGAACTTTGGAAGCTCTTTGGATGAATGGGAAGCGCACAATCGAAAAATTTGAACTTTCCTTCGCGGACACCGTACCATTTGACCACGACCAACTCTGGGTCGATACACTTCGGTCTGTCTACGATGTATCACTGGACAGAGGAAATCCAAAGAAAGTCGAGCGCGTTGGGAAAAGCTGGATGCTTGACCGACTTGTGTTGAACGAAGCCGTGTTCGGAGGCCAGCTGATACGCCGCGACAAGCGCCATTTGAGCCTGATGCCAAACGATTTGCTTCTGGTGGAGATCTACTTGGATGGGGAGCTCTATGGGGATTTGGATGGCGAACCGGTGCATATCGTGCCCGGTGAAGTCCACATCCTGGACTTCAGCCGCGCGTACGTTGCGCGCTCAACGGAAACGCACGTACGGAGCCTGCTCGTTTCTCAAGGAGCGGTTGGCTACGATCCAAGACGACACGGTCCGGTGTTGAAGATCACCAAGCGGAGCGTCGTCGGACTTATCTTATTTGAAACGCTGATGAGGGTGTTCGACCAGCTCGATCAAACGTCTGAGTGGGAAGCTGAAGCCATGTCCCAAATAATTGTTTCGCTGCTTGAAACTGCACTCAATTCAGGATCGAACACGGTGCCCGAAACGCCTGGCTTCAAGGAAGCGCGCAACCAGACCGTACGTGCCTACATCAATGAGAACCTTGCTGCGGGCAAGGTAAACCCTGATGCACTGAGCGCGCGTTTCGGCGTTTCTCGTGCCACTCTCTACCGCGAGTTCAAAGACGAAGGGGGCATAGAGCGTTACGTCTTGGCTCGTCGGCTAGACGCTGCACTATCCTCTCTCGCGCGTTCTCCGAGTGAACGTGGCGCAGTGGCGCGTACAGCCGAACACTGGGGCTTTTCTTCCGCATCCTACTTTAGCAGAGAATTCAAACGCCGTTTCGGATTCTCTCCGACTGAGATCAGTGGGAGCCGAAACGACTATGTGACAAGAAGGGATATCGAAATCGCAACCCGGGCTCCGGCGACAGCAGATCGCTACACGGACTTCTTGCGAAACCTCTAGCGCCTTCTAACTGGAGCGCGCCAGTGGTGTGTCGAAAAACCTAGATGTCCTTGCCGACTGTCTTTCCAAGCTCGCTGCGCTTCTTCGTCATTTTTTCGATTTCGACCTCAAGTTGGCGGCTTGCCTTCAGTGCCTTTTCGAACTTCGCCTTTGCTTCGCTTTGTTTTTTGGGTGGAAGACTAGGGTGCATATCAGCGCCGGCGGACGACACTTCTTTTTCGATCTTTTCTAGCTTCTTCCTGCTGGCGGCAATTGCAGCGCTCAATGAAACGATCTCTTTGACCGCCTTTTCGTTGTCCGGCATCGGACTCTCCTTTTACCCCTTCCGAGTGCGGTTGTTCTCCGTGTCACAGGTCCGCAGTCGGATCACCTAGTCGGACCTAAGTGTTACGAGATCTGACCAAGAGCTTCGATTGCTGACAGTCTCAAAGTGCTAGCGCGTGTCCCGATCCCGTATGCCATTCAGAAGTAAGCAACTTTCGACCACCTTGTTGCCCCCAGATAGGGATTGCTTACTCCTGGTCTCACTCAACAGCAGACTGCGCAGTGTCGGGCTTGCTGGCGCCACTGAACCGCGCCGGGTTTGTCGGAGGCTCTAACTCTTGAGTAGGATGGAGCATCATGAGCAAGGCGACGAACAAGTTTCCCCTGAAGTGCGCGCGCGGGCCGTGCGACTGGTTCTCTAGACCGAGGCCCAACACCCGTCACGCTGGCAGGCGGTGATGTCGGTCGCGGCGAAGATCGGCTGCACCCCGCAGACGTTGAACGACTGGGTCAAGAAGACCGAGGTCGACAGCGGTCGGCGCGCGGGTATCCCGACCGAGATGGCGGAGAGGATGAAGGCCCTGGAGCGTGAGAACCGCGAGCTGCGCCGGGCCAATGAGATCTTGCGCAAGACCTCGGCATATTTTGCGATGGCAGAGCTCGACCGCCGGTCGAAGTGATGGTGGATTTCATTGAAGCGCACGGGGATGCGCATGGGGTCGAGCCGATCTGCGACGTGCTGCCGATAGCCCCATCCACCTACCATGGTCATCTAGCGAAGCGGGCTGGTCCAGCTTGCATGTCGGACCGTGCCCGCCGCAATGAAGCCCTCCGACCCGGGATTCGCCGTGTATTCGAAGAGAACTGGCACGTCTATGGCGTCCGCAAGGTCTGTCATCAGCAGCGCCGCGAGGGGTTCGTTGTCGCCCGCTGCACGGTTGCACGACTGATGAAGGACATGGGGTTCAAGGCATTATCCGGGACAAGCCACACAGGACGACGATCCCCGACAAGAAGGCGCCCTGTCTGCTGGACAAGGTCAACCGCCAGTTCCGGATGCCGGCGCCCAACATGCTTTGGGTCAGCGACTTCACCCACGTCGCCACCTGGAAGAGCTTCGTCTATGTTGCCTTGGTCATCGACGCCTAGGCCCGCAAGATCGTCGGCTGGCGTGTCAGCACCTCGGCGCATGTGGGGTTCGTCCTCGATGCCCTGGAACAAGCGGTGCATGATCGCCGCCCTGGGAAGGACATGGGGCTGGTCCACCATAGCGACAGGGGCTCGCAATACCTGTCCATCCGTTACACCGAGCGACTGGCCGAAGCGGGCATCGAGCCCTCGGTCGGCAGCGTAGGCGACAGCTACGACAACGCACTGGCCGAGACGATCAACGGCTTGTTCAAGGCCGAGGTCCTCCACTGCCGCGGACCATGGCGCAGCTTCGAGGCCGTCGAATACGCGACGCTGGAATGGGTCGACTGGTTCAACAACCGCCGCCTGCTGGAGCCCATCGGGAATACCCCGCCAACCGAAGCCGAGGCCAACTTCTACGCCGCTCTGGAAACTGAACCCATGGCGGCGTAACTAACCAAAGTCAGCCCCCGGCAAACCCGGCGCAGTTCAGTTCTCTTCGTGTCAGTTGAACTGAATAGCCCCGTGTTTCTTAGACGCCCTCGTGCCTTAGTTTCTGTTGCCGCTCGAACTCGAGGGGCGACAACATTCCATTACGCGCGTGCTAGCGCTTTGGGTTGTAGAACATCTCGATGTAGTCGAAGATCTCCCGCCGCGCTTCTTGGCGGGTCCGGTAGGTGCGGCGCCTGATCCTCTCGGGCTTGAGGAGATTAAAAAGCTCTCGGCGACGGCGTTATCGTGACAATTGCCTACAATGATGGCCTGAATGCTAGGACACTGAACTGCGTCCAAAGGTTGGTGGAAGAGCACCGGGAAACACTGGAGAAAGCTTGGCATGAGTACTTCGTCTAGATCTATGCAGTTCGACGAAGACTGTATGTGGATCGAACTCGGGGATGGCCGCACCATCGGCGTGCCTCTCGCCTGGTTCCCCCGCCTCCTGCATGCATCGGCAGATGAGCGCGCCCAGGTGGAGCTCAGCCGCCGCGGCCTGCACTGGGAGGCGCTTGACGAAGACATTTCGATCGAAGGGCTTCTACTGGGACGCGGGGATCAGACCACCGCTCCAGGCCAAGTGGCCTGAAGCCGCCCGCCCTTGCCAGACAAATGGTGAGCGCTGATGGCCATAGCTGTAGGGGCGCCCATCGGCACCGCTGCATGTAGCGGTCTGGGTGAGAGTGTTTAGCTCGAACTTGGGACTATGCGTCCGCGCTAGCGAGAGCTATCAACCTTAAGCACGAACAACTTGAATGTGTTCTACCACCGCATCCGAAGATGCTCAGGTCAACACGGTGATTACCTCAAATGTGTAGCGCAAGTAGGTAAGGTGGAACGTGCAATACTGGAACCGATCCGGGACAACGGCACTATTATCAACGCTTGCACTAGGCCTATCTATCTCTACGGGGCGCGTCGCCGCGCAAACGAGCTATGATTTTCTTAATGAGATGATGCGACGGGACGGAACTCCACTAGATTCGATGGTAGAGCAGGGCGTTTTCGAAGTCTCCGGAGCCAAAGAGTTTAATGAACTTTAGTGTTCCGCTCAATCCGAAGCGGCAAGTATTCTTTGCGTGTTAGGGCGGGATCAAGGGCCACCTCGGAGCATCAATATTGAGGAGGCGTATTGGAAGATTGGCAGGATAGTAGAGCTTTACCTTGCACGCTCTCCAAATATTCACTACTATACGAGTAATCCAGATTATGGCGCGATAGCATGTTGGGGCATTGAAAGTGAAAGTGAGTCGTCATTAGACGATGAACATGGAGACGCTGTTAAAAGGGCATCTGCACATACAAAGGCACAGACACCATCGATATTTTTTTCAAAGTAAAACCGTTGATGATCACAGAGGAGAGAGCCCAAGATAGAAAGATTGGGTTTACGACGGTGGCGCCAAACACAAGCACACAAGCACACAAGCCTGAGCGACTGCGAACGCGAATGCGGCACGCACTCCTCCTTGCGACCAGAGAAGCTTTGCAGCAACCACCAAGAGCAAGATCGCGACTAAGTTTCCAAGTATGGCTACGATATCCAATCCGGCCGCACCTTCTGAGAAAGGCCTTTGATCATCGGGATACCCCCCCAATAGGCGCTCCTGAAAAACCGATGCTGCAGCGATGATCACAGCACAATAAGAAGATAGGGAGATGTGTGCTACGAGGAAGAACTTCATTACTCGCAAAAAAATTTTGCCGGCACCTTGGTAATGAACAACACAACTGTGAATATAAAACCACCCAGGAGCGCATAAAACACCGCGGCTAAGGCGCCTAGTAACAAGCTCGCTTGAAAGAAACTGTCACTAAGTTCGTCCGATGGAAATATGATGGTGTAGAATGAAATCAGAACTGTGTTCAGCGCGGTAAAAAACAAGAAAAGCTTGGTTAGTCTATATCAACCACAATTGCGCAGCAAAAAACGTCGGCCGAACCAAATAAAAAGCGGAAGAATTCCATCCATGGGCGAATGTATTATATTACTGATGGCACCTACTCCTCGCATTGGTAAAAGAAGATTTTCAACCTTGTACTGCAAAACGACGACGGCGATCAACGAGAGCTTACGACACACTGTGCGTAACACTATTACTAACAATGTTGCACCTGCGTGCAGAGCATTCTCCCACCTTGACTACCAACCCATTGTTTCGCTGAGGACAACGGCAGACTATGGGATTCACAGCGTAACACTTTTCGCGTATAGTGCTACATATGAGTGAAATGCGCCTCTACGACGACTAGGGACAGCGCCTGTATCTGAACGCAAAAGAGAGGGCGGCACTCCTGGCTGCGGCGCGTCAGCGGCCCGCGCGCGACCGCACGCTCTGCGAGACGCTGCACTTCACCGGGTGCCGGCCGTCTGAGCTGATCGAGATCACGCCTACGCGCGTGGATCTGTCTGGCGGGGCGCTCGCGATCCGGTCGCTCAAGAAACGCAAGGATGGGGCAGGCGAGGCCAAGGTGGTTTTCCGAACTGTGCCCGTGCCGCCCGACTACCTCGACACCCTCAACATGGCTCACGGCATCCGAGAGGCGCAGAAGTCGCCCAAGCGGGCAGGAGCACCGATCTGGCCAATCAGCCGCGTGCAGGTCTGGCGGATCGTGAAAGGCGTGATGATCGAGGCGGGTATCCCGGACGCGCCGCAGCGTACGCCCAAGGGCCTGCGACATGGCTACGGGATCAATGCCGTGGTGAAGGGCATTCCGCTGCACATGCTCCAGAAGTGGTTGGGACATGCCCAGCTCAGCACGACGACGATCTACGCCGACGCGGTCGGCAAGGAAGAGCAGGACATCGCGTCCAGGATGTGGGGGTAGGGAGATGCATCTCACCATGTCAGACAGCGAAGCCAACCTCCACCGGTTCTACCGCATGGAGATCGTGCCCGGTCTCTTCGGGGATTGGGGCCTGGTGCGCGAGTGGGGCCGGATCGGGCGCAGCGGTCAGGTCCGCACCGATTGGTATGAGAGCGAAGCGGATGCCAAAGACGCACGGTTCGCGCTGTATATGGCCAAGGCACGCCGTGGGTACGAGTAGGTGTTCGAAAACGTCTCAGAACCGGCGAGGTTACGCACGGGGGGTCTGAGACGTCTAAGCCCTTGATCTCTCGTGGCGTAGGGAGGCGCCTCAGTTTCCAACGTTTCTGAGATGAATGTCCACAGGTAGGTGTCGCCCCAGTTCTCCATTACCTTCTAGAAGCAGCGATGCACTTTGCGTTGATGAGCACGCAGTGAAGAATTGAAACGGCCGCTGCATAGCTGCCAAGTATAATCAGCAACCACCAAACGGTTGCTACAAGTAGCTGGCTACCCAACGCGCTAACGATCCAGCGATATCGAACGAGAGGATCGCGAGTAATGCTGGCGCTACGATGAAGTGGGTGGAGAGCTTCGCGATGTTCGGGTCTTGGGATGTCGCAAAGCGGATCACATGACGTATATCCAAGAGCATTCGAAGTTGGGTTAAACGGCTCTTCATCAAAGTCTGTTCCCATTTCTGCGCAATGCACGACGCTATGCCATCTCTCGTTCGCGGCGGCTGATCCGTGGCTTGAACGCGCCCATCAGCATCTCGGTAACGAGAGGAATGACGTTGGACATGCCGACGATCGCCTCGCGCGCTTCAAGGTCATGAAAGGCTTCGCTGAGCGCGCCGTTCGGGATCGATGCCTCGGCCAGGGCAAGAAGCTCTGGCATCTTCGGGACGAGGAAAACGAAGGCGTTGATGGCGAGGAAGGCGGTACAGGCAAGTTTGATGCGCATCCACCAGGCCCGCTCCCCAAAAACGAAGACGGCGAAGAGGTCAGTGAGCACTTTGAGCCCGAGGCCCGGCAAGATGAGGATGTAGGCGCTCTGAAGCTTGTAGGTGTAGACCGTGACGGTCGTCTCCGGCGCCGCATTGGCGAACATCGCACCGATCACGATGTGCGACAGGATCCCCCCGACATAGAGGATCGTTCCGATCTCATGCAGGAACGCGACGGTTCTGCGCATCGGCGTCATTCGTCTGTCATCCGCCGATAAACGAGCCACGCGATGGGGAGCGACAGGACCGATCCCGCGATGAAGCTCCAGACGAAGTTCATCCCGCTTGCGCGATCCAGGGTCAGAAAGATGACGATGAAAACGAACGTCAGGATGACGGAGGTCACGGCTTGAAGGATCGCAAAGAGCCAGATGTTCATTGCGAGCCCTTCCGTGTCGCAACTGCAATGTAGAAGATGACCGCGAGGACGAGTTGGGTCAGAAGTCCGGCTACCGCTCCCATTAAGAAGCCAAAGCTGTAGAATGTGCTTTGATTGAAAAGGTAGGCGATGAGCGCGGCGATCGCCGCACCGATGGCCAGCCGGAGAGGCAAGGGGAACGCCATAGGCGACTGCCCCGACACGCCCTCAACGTCGGCAGCCGCAGCGGCGACGTTTTGCCGGACGAGCGAGCTCAGCGGCACAGTAAGGAACCCCGCGAGAAAGATACCGACAAAGCCCACAACCCCGAGAGCATTCAGGATCGCGGCAAAGATCCCGCCCGCCAAGAGCCCGACGCCCAGCACGGCCATTAAGACGGTAGTGATGTTGAACGGTGCATCCTTCATGAATGGCCTCGTATTGCTGTTGTGGGATGGTTCCGCGGCCAGAGAACGGGCTTGCACATCGCCACAAAGGCGAGGCCATCAGCGACCGTGCGGAGAATTTGGTACTGGCCCCAGTCGCGCAGCATGTCGGGTGCGCGGTCGGCTAGGGTGGGATCGGTGCCCTCAAGAAAGGCAAAGTTGATCGGCATCAGCAGGTAGATTGTAACGGGCAGGCTCACGAGGAGGAGCGCCACGGCAGCCAGCCACGCCCAATCTCGTGAGAGAAAGAAGAGCGCGATGCAGGCCACGAGCGCGATGTTCGACACGATGATCTGGCTCGTGCAGATCTTGAGGATCAGCCCCTGAAAAAGCGGTAAGAAGCGGTCGAACGGAGCAGCAAGCCAGGCGGGAAGCGCGAGAACCAAAAGGTAATACGCTGTACCGAAGGTGATCGCCCGGCCGGTGAGGGCGATCAGCTGAAGGTAGGGCTCAAAGCGTTTCATCGCGGATCACCGGAACTCGAACGCTTCGGTATGGATGCGCGCGCGGGGCACCCCCTCTTTGCGCAGGTCAGACATCAAACCATCGACCATCTGCTTCGGCCCGCACATGAAATAATCGTAGCTGTCGAGCGGGTCGGGCAGCTTTTGCTTCATCACGTCGACGCGGGCGAAATTGCCCTCGTCCGAGAAGAGCGGAACGAGCGTGACACTGCCCAGCTCCGCGGCGCGCGTTTTGAGCTCATCGAGAAAGATCGCATCCTGCGCCTCGCGCGCCGCGTATACGAGGTGGATCTGGCGCGGATCGCCCTTTTCCATCGCGCGAAGCATGGAGAGGAACGGCGTGAGGCCGATGCCGCCCGCAAGCCAGATCTGTTTCGGCCCAGCCGTGCTGGCATCGAAGCGCCCATACGGCCCACGCACCTGCACTGTCCCACCGGGCTGAAGCTCCTCGCGGACTTTGCGCGTCCAATCGCCCAGAACCTTCATCGTGAACCGCAGCCGGTCTTCGCCAGGCGCACTTGAAATCGTAAAGGGATGTGGCTCGTTCCAACCCTTTCCTTCAACCTCGACAAACGCGAATTGTCCCGGTTTGAAGTCGAGCATCTTGTCAACAGGTTTGAGAACGACTTCCGTCGCGCGCTCAAGGGCGTTGACGACCTCGATCGTGAAGGGCAGCGCCGTGCGGCGGTTCATCCCGAAGACGGAATAGACAAGCGACGCGACACCCATGATCGCGGCTAGGATGAGCAAAAACCCCGACGCGCTGAACTGCTCAAAGAAGATCGCCGGCGCGGTCATGAAATGACCAATGATCAGCAGGTAAACGACCCCCATGATCTTATGCGTCGGCCGCCACCGTGAGTAGCGGATCTTGCGGTTGAGCGCGACGAAGAGGCCGATCACGAGGAAGATCAGCCCAAGCATCCCCAGGGGCGCCGATGGTGCGAGCGCATTTGTGAGTGGATCGACGCCCTCGGGAAGCTCCTTTGGTACGCCGAAGAAGTGCACGAGGGCCGTAAGAGCCGCGAGGACACCCGCTATGCGGTGCACTTGGTACATGCGGTCGAGCCCGCCGAACCAGTCTTCTAGAACCTCAAGACGCGTTGAGAGCACGATGGAACTCGTCATCAGCAAAAAGGCGATCCCGCCGAGCATGACGGTGCCCGTCGTGCGTGGGTCGTGCTGCTCTGGCGCAAAGCTGAGATGCAGCACCGCAAACACCAGGACGAGCCCACCGATTGCATAAAAGCCGTTTCTCTTGAGCATGGGTCGCTTCCCCCTCTCGATCTGCGAGCGTTATTCAACAGGGGCGGGGTTGATCGCGGAACGCGCAGCAACATTGATCGAGAAGCCAAGGAGAAACTCCTCTTCGCTCAAGAACGCATCGTTATCGACATCGGCGCGCCGGAAATCGTCGAGCAGCGCGTGCTTGTGTTCGGTGATGGAGACGGTGCCGTCCCCGTTGCGATCCCAGAAGGCGTACACGACCCGTAGCGCTGTCTCGTAGGCGTCGATGCGGCCTGCATCCTCGGCCACCTGCTCCATCCCGAACCCCCAGGACAGAAACTCGTTGAGGGTGAGCTTGTTGTTCTCGTCGGCATCCATCGACGTGAACACGTCCCCGCCGAACTGCGAGAACTGACCATGGTCGATGAAGCCGCGGTCGAGCGCGTCGACGGACTTGAACGCAAGCTGCGCCAAGCGCCGGCCCTCCGGCTCATCTTGCGCAAAAGACGGAGATGACAACGCAATACCGAGGGCGGTGGAGCAGGCGAGTGTCTGTGTAAGGGAGCGCATGGCGAGTGTCCTAGTTGGGGAGTCTTGACTTGCGACTGCATTACTTGCATCTACAAGCAATGTAAATGCAAAACAAGTGCAACACTTGCGCCAAACAAGCATTGGAGCTAAGGAGATGATCAGGGGAAACTTCCTGATGTCTCAGATTTCGGAACGGCAGGCGCTACGGATGGGTAGTTTTGGATTCTTGATCCAAACGCTCGCCCGCACGCTCGACGCCAAGATGAAATCCGAGCTTGAGGAGATCGGCGTCGACATCAAACTCTTCGCCAACCTGATGATGCTCGCTGAAAAAGACGGGATAAATCAACGTTCTCTAGGTGAGAAGCTCAATTTCCCCGAGTACTTCATGAGCCGGAACGTGGATGCTTTGGTCAAGGCTGGCTTTGCCGAACGACGCCCCGATCCGAATAGCCGTCGTTCTTTCCTGATCTATCTGACGGAAGCGGGCCACGCCAAAGCCGCCCAGCTCCCGCCCATTATTGCACGCGTCAACGACGCTGTGCTCAAGGATCTCTCCACGTCAGAGCGCGCGTCCCTCCTCTCCATGCTTCAACGCGTCACAGGTGTTGCCTCCCCATCGGAAGGCTGACGCATGCACCATCTTCGATTGGCGAGCCTACTCGCCGCTGCCCTCGGCGCAGGTGCGCTCTTCGGGTTCTACTTCACGTTATCTGTCTCGATCATGCCCGGGTTGGATCAAGCCGGTCCGTTTGTGGCCATTGCAGCTAACCAAAGTATCGGACGCGCGACTCAAAGCTCGGTCTTTTTCATCGCGCTTCTCGGCACCCCACTCGCATTATTGCTAGCCTTAGCGCTGCATTGGCGAAGGAGAAGTACGCAAGCGCTCCTCGTTGGAGCCATCGTGGGGTGGATCGGGATGCTGGTAGTCACCCTGACACTGAATGTCCCGTTGAACCAAACAATCGATGCACTTGAGGTGGTAGCTGACCAAAGCAATTTGGCCGAACTTTGGGCCGCTTACTCGATCGACTGGCAATACTGGAACTGGCTACGGGTCATTGCGAGTGGCGCATCGCTGTTATTCGTTTGCGCGGCCATTCGCGAGCCGGTGTCTGGCTGAAATAAATTACATAAGATCGCTTATCGCCCGCAAAATATCGCGCTTTCTCGATGCCTCTAGCGTAGATCGTGTGCATACTCTATCCCTTCCCCAGCAGGAGACTGTTGCAGAGGCACGTCATGGCGAAAATTAACCTGGAGAAGCTCTCGCTCGAAGAGCTCAAAGCACTCGAGAAGGACGTCGCCAAAGCGATCAAGAGCTTTGAGGGAAAGAAGCGCAAAGAAACCCCGGCAGCAGCAGAGGCAGCCGCCAAGAAGGCGGGGTTTAAGCTTGCGGGGCTCGTCGGAGGAAGCAAGGCACCAAAGGTGAGCTCTAAGAAGCCGGCGTCACCCGCGAAATACAAGCACCCGGAAAACCCTGAACTCACCTGGTCTGGGCGTGGCCGTCATTCGCTCTGGTACAAGGAAGCGATTTAGGCTGGTACTTCTGAGAAGGATCTCCTGATCTAGCAAGTGGGAAACGGATTCAGCTGTGCGTAAGCCCCACTCTTGCCGCAAATCCGCGTCATGCTTTTTATCATGACACGTCATAGCAAAGTCTGGGCAATCGGCGCGCTCGCCGTGTTCATACCTTTCGGCGCCATCGTCGTGGCGGGTGTCATTCCGTGGGCGAACTCCGACCTCGAGCCGCTACAGGATTTGGCGGCTGTCACCAGTTTTCTCGTCGGAAAGCATGGTGCGATCTTCACGGGCCTCTTTTTCATGATGATCGGTTTTTGTTTTGCAGCCCTGTTCCTCGTTTGGGGCGATTACTTGCGTCGCAGTGACGGGGGCGGTGGCGGCGCTTGGGGTGATTGTGGCGACGGTGGTGACTGAAGCTCGCGAACTGTGGCGCAGCACACCCCTCCAATCTTGGGTGTTTGTCTTCACCCCTGCTACTCGTGGCCCGAGCCCCAACTTTGGGAACCGGAAGGTGATTGCTGCGGGGAATACCAACATCAGCTTTGCATTCGGAGCCGACATACGGCGGCGCAGCGAGATCTGCGCTTTGCACGAACAAGCGTGCCTTCTGGAGGCTGCAGACTATCAAAAAGAGACAAAGGCCTGGTAGGTCAGCAACTATGACCTAGAGGCAGTCCTAAGTAAGAGACGTAGGTCACGTAGGCAAGGCAATCAGGATGTCGCCGGACTATAACTGAACCGGAGCGCTCTGGGATCGGACACGCTTTCGTGAAATCAGTCGCTTAGGCTGTCACTCTCGTCGTCTTCCTGACCCGATAGCGCATTGATGCTGTTTTCGGGATCTGCCGCCCTTCTCCGAAGAGTGGTTGGGCTGACTGGCTCGAGGCCCCTCGGACCTGACGCGAGGTCGTTCGCCCGGCTAAGGCCAGATGAAGTTACCGACGAAACGTGCGAGGCCTGCACCCGTCCCGTCCTGCTTGTCCGTGTCGACAACCGTCTCTCGGGCGTCAGCAGGGCGCACATGAGCGCTGGAAAGGAAAATGTCGGCCAGACCCGTTTCGCTCTGCGTATGAAAGTCGCAGTCCTTGTCCCAGGCCAGAAGCCGCTCCGCCGAGAAAGATGTCGCGCCCGTGCTACCAGACATGGCCGCAGGCAGTCCATCGGCCAGTAGTACGAGCCTTCCCGGCCCCTTCGCCGTCGAATAGATCACGTGCCCGAGCAGAAAACTCGATAATCGCAGGCTGATGAGTGTTTTTATCTGGATGCCCTCGGAGAAGGCCACGAAATTCCTGAAATGGAAGACGACGGTCTGACCCTCTGCGATCTCCCAAATCAGGAAAGATTTGCCGAGTGTGGTGGAATAGGTCACCGGATCTGCCCCCTCGGAAACCCTCACGCGATTCATCACCATGTTTCGGGTGAAGATGCGCGAAATCGGTGCGCCGAAAGGTTGCACGAGCGCGACCTTCGGCGGCGCTCCGAGGGCTTTCATCTTGCGCGATGCGTAGTAGAGGTCGTGAGCTTCCGCCGGCAACGTGACGCTGTCAGAACGGATTTCGATCTGGCCAGGCGGCAATGCTGGAGTGTCTCCCAGTGTCCCTAGAGAGATCACCGTGCCGTCGCCACCCGAGAAGATAACGCGTGACAGCACATAGCCGAAGCTCTTGAGGCAGATGAACCCGAACACGACGAGGCCGACCACGTGCGCAAGATGAAGCCAAGTCAGCAACCACCACAAGGAGGTCTGGATCTCGCGGTTCATGTCGATTATCGCTTCCATCACGACCGTGCGCACTTGAACGACGCCATTGCCGGCCCGCTGTGCCTGCGCACCGATCTGGGGTTCGATGCTGTTGATCCGCTGCTCGATACGCGCCTTAACCTTCTCCCGTGTCTGAACGTAGGCGGTGTTGACGGTTTCCTGCGCGTTGTCGTTTGCCCATTGCTTTGCCTTCGGGAACCAGCCGCCGAATTCCTTCTCCTCGAAGGTCAGGTTGTCGTCCACGACATCGTCGAAAGCGTCGGCGAATTCGCGTGAGAGATCCCGCACGCCCAGATTGCGCGCGCGGTTCTCGACCCGGGTCAACTCCCTCTGCCAGTTATCCAGCTCTCCCTGCATGAATACCCGGATGGAATAGTTCAGATTCGTCGGCAAGTTCTTCAGGGTAGGCGACAAGCCGTGGCCCTGTTCCTGGCCGGGATAGACATACACGCGGCGGTCTTCGTAGAGAGCCTCCAGCGCCGCCCGGCCTACCACCTCGGTCAGTACGAAGTAGGGCACCGAGATCAACAGGATCGGCGCCCAGAGTACAACCGTCCTGGACAAAGAAACGAGGCTCTTCACCAAGCCGGCGCGACGGAAGACATATGCATTCTCCCAGATGAGCATGACCAGGACGCGGGCCAAGACCGTCAGCAGCAGAAAGCCGATGAGGGGCTGTAGCGTGCGCAGTACTAACGCTGCACCGGAGTGCGACTCCCAAACACCGTAGCCGGTGAAACCGAGCAGAAGTATCGCAAACAGCAAAAACGAGCGCGAGACGATGTGCCCGCGCACGACGAAGAAGGCGAAGGCAACGCCGGGAAGCAGCCGCAGAAAGACGAAGTACGCCACATCGTCGCGCAGCCACATGTCCAGCCCGAAACCAAAAATGAGCGCCGGAACGCTCGCCCACTGAACGCACATCCCGATCAACAGCCAGTCGAGCCTGCGTCGCCGAAGAAACGCGATGACGCCGATCGGCAGCAAGCTCACCTGAAACCCCAGAAAGGCCAGAACTATCAGGCCGTCGAATGACGAGCTAACGAGTGCTCCGATTGGTGGATAGATGAACGGATGCTGCCCCACGGCGATGTCGAAGATCGACGGCGTCTGATCGAGCGCGCTCGCTATCGTCGCCCTGCCAGTTTCGATAAGCGGAACAAGTCCGATCAGCAGGACAAGCTGCGTTGCAGGAGAAAAGTTCTGCATCGGGCGAACTGACGGATTCTCAAAGAGGTTCATCCCTGGCAGTCCTTCTCGTGTGGCCGCAAGATCGCAGTCAGCCATGGATCGGCAGCGCAAACTACACCCGTATTCCGCCGGGGAACGAGCGGATCATGCGATGTTGCGCGCAGGACGCAGGGCGTGGAACGGGTGATGGCCGTAGAACTGGAGACCGGACCCGAGGTGGCCTGCCGTCTGGTTTCCACGGTCTGGGGCCTTTTCCGGGCTATCACACCAACCGCGATAAGCGTGACAGCCCGGAAAAAATCAATGAGTCTTGGGAACGCGCAGATCGGATCACGCGGCCCGTGCAGGCTTACCTGGACGAGCTTGATGCAGCAGGCGCACCTCAACCGAATAGTGGCGGGAAGAAACCCAAGGGGCCGAAGTATATTTCTCAGACCGATCCCCAGGCGGCCTGGTCTCTCAGGGTTGGGCCGGGTTGTTTCTCCCACGAGACCAAATACATGGTCGATGATCTGTACGGCGTGATCGTGGATGTCGAGGCGACGCCCGCGCGGCTCAGCCAGGAGATCGTCGCGGCCAAGGCCATGCTCGAACGTAGCAAGGGATATGGCTTTACGCCCAAGAGCCTGGCCGCCGACAAATCCTACAACACCAGCCCCTTTCTGAGCTGGCTCGAAGACCAGAAGATCACGCAGTACATCCCCGTGCTCGATCAGACGAAGGAAACGGACGGAAAACTGACCCGCGAGGCCTTCACCTATAACGCGGAACGCGATGTGTTCGTCTGTCCTCAAGGCCACGACCTGAGACTGCGCGCCGACATCCCAGAGAGACGGTTGAAACGGTATCGGGGCAACAAGCGGGTCAACAGTGCTTGCCCGATCAAAGCATCCTGTACCGATGCGCTGTCTCGCAACCTTGCTGTTTCAACGGACGAACCGCTCCGCGAAAAGGTGCGCGCCATCGCCGAGACAGACGCCTATCAAGATGCCCGACGACGAAGGGAAAACGTCAAGATGTTGCTCGCCCATCTGAAACGACATTACAGCCTTTAGCGCTTCCTGCTCCGAGGCCTGTCAGGAGCAAGCGAAGATTTCCTCCTCGCTGCCTCTGCCTCTGCCCAGAACCTCAAACGCCTCGTCAAGCTGGCACCGGCCTGACGACCGAATGGACAGCCAGAATAATCGCCACGCTCACCGGGCACAGCGGCAAAACGGGCGCAAACACAACATCTAGTGGCAGGAGTTTTTAACCCAAATCTTTGTGGTCTTGAGGTGTTCGCGACATGCTCTGGGCATGATAATCGGATACGCCCGCATCTCGACGCGTAATCAAAACCTTGCTGCGCAGCTCGCAACCCTTGCGGACGTCGGAGCCGAGGAGGTCTTCGAGGAGAAGCTGAGCGGGAAGAGCCGGAATCGCCCAGAGCTTGAGCGGTTGCTCGAGGAGCTTCGGAAGGGAGACGTGGTGGTCGTCACGAAGTACGACCGCTTGGCGCGGTCGCTTCCAGACCTACTCGCCATCGTGGCGACTATTCGCGATAGGGGAGCGGGCTTTCGATCGCTTGGCGAAGACATCGAAACGACGACACCGGAGTGGGCGGCTCATATTCCACGTCTTTGCGTCAATCGCTGAGTTTGAGCGTAAGCGCATCGTCGAGCGAACGCACGAGGGATTGGCTGCCGCAAGGAAGCGTGGCCGGGTAGGCGGCCGACCGCGGGCCCTGTCACCTGAGGCCGTGGAGCAGGTCCGGAAGATGCGTGATGAAGGCCAAGTGCCGGTCACTGAAACTATGTACGCCTTCAAGGTCAGCCGGGCGACGATCTACCGCGTGTAGATTATGAACTCATTGGCGAGAGAGCCGAGGGGTAGTGGGGCAGACCCACGACCTCGCTTGAGTTACAACAGGGACGGCCATTGAAAACGTAGAATTGAGACTGCCGATGAAGCAGCCGGTGCGCACAAAGAGCGCGATGCTGCTCGGAAACGGACTGATCGCCCATGTCCTCACCTTTCAGACGTTTCAGAAGAAGCATGGCAAGCCGCCGCAGAGTCGCCATTTAATGTACACACAGCTTGTCGAACGGACAGGCGCAAAGCTTGCGTTGATCGGTATCGGCCAATTCTTGGACGAGGCGATGGCCGCCATCCATGCCCCTGACGCCCCGGAACAGATCCGCGGACTGACGCTGTTTGTGACCGACAAGTCCGGTTCGATCACTACAGCGGCGACCATTGGTTCGACAATGCGGCGAAAAGCTCGATGCTGTATCGCAAGGCTGTGCTGGAGTTCTACTGGCCGGAGGTCGCCTTCGCCGCGTCAATTCTGGAATAGCGCTCCATACCCACGCGGACCATTCCAGAACCCCTTCATTCAGCCCTTCTGCGGACCCACGTCGAAGAACCTTGCCGCCTACGGCCGATCGCATGCCACCCGGACCAATGCGGAACGCTCCTACCTTGACGCGCTCAGGCCCCCGCGCCAACACGGTTTTCTGACACCGCCTCCTCCACAGTGCTCTTCCATACGGACACCTTTTAGACTGAACGACGACTTTGGTCGTTCAAGTGTGAACCTAGGTCATGTTGACAAATGGCGCAGCCGGAGTCGGATGGAAGCGATGTCGATGAAGCCCAGGAAGCTTTCGGCGGTTTTGTCGTAGCGGGTTGCAACTCGGCGTGCATTCTTCAGCTTGTTGGAGCATCTCTTGACCAGGTTCCGCAGGCGATACAGTGGGCGATCCACGCCAACGCGCTTTTTCCGCGACTTCCGTATTGGGATCACGGGTTGGATGTATCGGCTGCGCATGTCGTCACAAATGCTGTCAGCATCGTAGCCCTTGTCAGCGAGTAATACGAAAGGTTCGGGGAGGTTGTCGTCCATGACGAGGACGAAGCCGAGATAATCCGATGTCTGGCCAGACGTGATGTCCGTTCGCATCGGCAGCCCGGCGGCATTCACCCTGAGGTGGATCTTGGTCGTGAAGCCGCCTTTCGAACGGCCAGAACCCTGTCGCGGAGTCCTTCGGACGTTCGGGACTGAAAATGATCCCCCGGATCATTTCCGGGCGCCCCTCATCCCTTTAGCGCCCGCTGCCTGATGATGGGCACGGACAACAGTGCTGTCGACCATTTGAAGGGCGTCAGGGACGATCCGGCTCTCGGACAGCGCCTCCAAAATCAACTCCCAGAGACCAACGAGTGTCCAGCGCCGAAACTGTCGATAGACACTTGACCATTTCCCAAATCTCTGAGGCAAGTCTCGCCAAGGTGCCCCAGTGCGGGAAATCCAGAAAATGCCATCAAGAACAAGGCGGTGGTTGGTGGGTTTGCGCCCATTCGGGGCGCGGACAGACAAGATGAACGGTTCAAAGAACGCCCACTCCTCGTCCGACATCAGGTCTCGTGCCAAGCTGGTCTCCATCGCAGATACCAGCTTGAATCATGCCTATCAGCGGGTGTGAATCCCTTTTGTCAACACGACCTAGTGGTAACTCAGGTGCATTGGGATCTTGTTCCTGGGGCGGTTCGGATGCCAAGACCTCGTCCGCAATCTCCTTTCCTTTCTCGAGTTTTCCTTCATCGGGGTTGTCGAGATAGTAGGCACTGTCAAAGTGAACGAAAACGTAGTTCCGATCACGTTTAAACTCGCGGATAAGAGCAAGTATTATTCGACGGAACAGGGCAAGAGCCCGTTCGTTCATGATTCCTTCACGATTTGACTGGTCTGCGAGAAGCGGATTGTGCTCCTTCGAGATATGAATGGTTTCAGCGACCTGCTGAGGCGGTACTCGCCAGTCACCACCTTTTGTTGCAACATCGGTGGGATTCTGCGCCGTTCTCTACCCCAACAGCAGCCAATCTGAATCTTGAGTGTTTGGCTCACCGCATGGCCTGACCCTAAATTCGTCTCGATAGAGCCAAATTTCTCCTGAGGCCTTCAACCAATTGCGCCGCTTCGTTACATCGAACTTCTTTTGCGGGAACCGTCTCAGATTGTCAGAGGTCGGGTTCGAGAGCTTGAAGAATTATAGTGTGAAATCAAGTGGCTCAATTTTCTTGATGTCCGCATCGGTCTCACCGTCAGCAAACGCCACGATTTCTGCCAACTCGATCTCATATATCCGGAAGCCTCTTTCAAAATCCTCCCTCTTGAAGCCCGTTTCCAGAAACTTAGGTGGAGTAAAGAATGTAGGCGAGATGCTGTCCGTGTCGATCTCCTGTCAGTATATCTCAATTGAAGCGGTGCCGTCTGTCCGCACATCGGCAAAAAGCTTGTAGTCGAACTGATCAGGCGGGAAATTGTCAATCCATCCGCTGGAGTCTGGGCTCCTGTGATCGTAGGGAAAGATGCTAAAATCGCCACGATCCTTCGGCGGTAGCAATGCTTCCAGTGTTTCCTCTAGTTTGATGCTGTCACGTTGAGCCCAAATGCTATGCAGTGAGCTAATTCCAATTGCCGTTCCGTGAAGGAACGATAGCTCAGTCGAGCTCTCGCCACGAGCAAGAGTATGCCTGGGAAGTAAGGGATCAATGCCAATTTCTGTAAGTAAGGCGCTAAACGAACGCACCTCGGATTCCAGCACTGCAGTAACGTCATCAATAATCTTGCCTTCACCCTCAAAATCTCCCCAGTCGACCACCCAGTGAACGACCTCGTTCGAGGCTTTCTCAGAAGACTAAAGCTCGCACTTCTGTCCCAAACGGTCTAATGCAAACCGACCTATTCCTTTCGCGCCGGTCAGGATTCTGCCACCCTCCGACTTGGCCTTCACTTCCTTTGAGTCTGTGCCGATCACCATCCATGATTTCTCGATGGTGTCTGGCGACATACAGCTACCGTTATCGATGATCCAAAGGTCGAGGAGGTCATCCAGTCCTTCGGAAAGCTTAACGCGCTCGTGCTCATCTAGGCCCTCTACGAGCTCGAAAGAATCCTTCTTGTTCACGTAGCAACTGTCAGCGTCCTTCAGCACGGCAGACAAACCCGCGAAGTCTTCTGCGCCCAAGGAGTCTGGTGTACCTACATGGCGCCGCAAAAATAGGATCGCGCACGCACTGGCATCAGCGTCCTACGCGTTCTTGACTAGTTCTGTCACCGCACCTTGAGACGTCGCAACGTTCTTGCGACCGATTGGGCGCGCTTCTCTCGCAGAAACTCTAAACGGAACCGTTTTCACGAAACCGTCCAATCCTCAAGCCGAAGATCAGAAACACGTTCAAACTCACGGGTGTTATTGCCGACCAAAATAAGATCGCGTGCTTTCGCTTGTCCGGCAATGAGCACATCATAAGGGCCAATCGGTGTGCCTGACTTCTTCAGTTCCGCACGAACCTCACCTGCCTGCCTGGAATCCTCTTCATCGAACGACAAGAGCGGAAAATCCCTCAAAAGCAGCCTAATCGTCTGGAGGTTGAATGAGACACGCGGGCTCTTGTACGCCCCAAAGTAGAGCTCATGGGGCACAATGGTGGAAATTGCGATTTCGCCTTCGGAGCACTCCAGTACGCGACTAATCAAAGGTTCCGATTTCTGACCGAGCAGGGTAATCACCGCAATAGTATCAAGCAAGAAGCGCATCTGGAGAGTGTTTCATCCAGTTCGACCCTGTCTTGCTCGTCAGGTTGCTCTCGCCCATCACGCATGAAGTCTTCACTTACTCCGCGTCTCAGTGCGGATCTCAGCGAACTCCAACCGCGCCTGTTCTCAGGATGAGGCCGCAGAATGATTGCGTCTCCTTCACGAGCGACTTCGACTTCTTCGACGTCAAACCGAAATTCTTTCGGCAAGCGAACGGCTTGCGAGTTACCCGACTTGAACACCTTCGCTATTTGTGGCACGCCGTCCTTCGCATATGTATGCACTAACGCGTATATACATATGGGTGGGTCCAATGTAATGGCGCGTAAGTGTCTTAACGGACTGCTTCCTACCTCACAGAACGTTTCCACAAGTCCCACCACTCTGGATCATTGGCACGGATGTCTAACATGAGAGAGAGTTGGTTCCGGAAATCTGAACAGCGGGGACAAGTGGATTTTCCGCGCAACAGCAGCATGATGCTGCAAGCGAGGAGAAGACCATGGCAAGACGACCGCGCCGGAACCTCAGCCTGGCATTCAAGGCGAAAGTAGCTTTGGCCGCGATCAAGGGCGAGCGGACCCTGATCGAGCTGGCGCAGGATTTCGACGTCCACCCGAACCAAATCAAGCAGTGGCGTGATCAGCTACTTGAGGGCGCGACCGGGGTGTTCGGCGATGGCCTGAGGACGGTATCGGAGCCGGTGATCGACGTGAAGTCCCTGCATGCCAAGATCGGGGAGCTGACGCTGGAGAACGGTTTTTTGTCCGGCGCGCTCGGCAAGGCGGGTCTGCTGCCGAGCGCAAGAAAATGATCGATCCCACTGCGAAGCTGAGCATTAACCGCCAGGCGATCGTGCTGGGGATCAGCCGGGGCAGCGCCTACGACAAGCCGCGCCCGGTCCCGGCGGGCGATCTGAAGCTGATGCACCGGATCGACAGGCTTCATATGGAGTTCCCGTTTGCGGGCAGCCGGATGCTGCGGGGGCTGCTGGTCCAGGACGGCTTCAAGGCTGGGTGGTTGCACATCGCCACGCTGATGAAGCGCATGGGAATCGAGGCGCTCTATCGCAAGCCGAACACGTCGAAACCGGCACCGGGGCACAAGATCTACCCTTATCTGCTGCGCAAGCTGGCCGTGACCCGGCCAAACCAAGTTTGGGCAATGGACATCACCTACATTCCAATGGCCGGGGGCTTCATCTACTTGGCCGCCGTTCTGGACTGGTTCACCCGCCGGGTCTTGTCCTGGCGTGTGTCGATCACGCTGGAGTCCGACGTCTGCATTGAGGCCCTCGAGGAGGCGCTGGCTCGGCACGGCCAACCGGAGATACTCAATGCCGATCAGGGCAGCCAGTTTACCTCGACCGACTTCATCAAGGTGCTAGCGAGCCAGGAAATCAAGATCAGCATGGACGGCAAAGGCGCCTGGCGCGACAACGTCCTTGTCGAGCGCCATTGGCGGACCATCAAATACGAAGAGGTCTACCTGCGGGCCTATGCCAGCGTCTCCGAGGCCCGCGCCTCGATCCGGAACTACCTGGGCTTTTACAATAGCCAAAGGCCCCACTCATCGCTTGACGGCAAAACACCCGATCAGCCTTCCTTCAATCCGTCGGCGCCCCAAGCGGCAGCGGCATAAACATGGCGGAAATCCACTTACGAAACCCCGGAAACCTGTTCAGATCAACCGAGCCACCTCTCGGGGTGGAAGACTTCAATGCTGGATGCGCCATTGACGCAGTGCGCGACGGTTACAAGACCAACGCCCCTTAGGAAGAACGCCGTTCCCGTGTTTTTCTCGGTTTTCAGCACCCAAACCGACCTGTCCAAGAGTTCAGCTTGCGTGGGATGCACCTTAATCGGACTTGCGGGAAAGCGAGCGTTGTAGCGCTCTGCTAAGCAACGGAAAACAGGATCGGACTGCCCCTTTACAAAGCCAACCCACGAAATCTTGCCCTGAAGGTGTGCTTGAATTTTGCATGACTTTCCAAAGTGCGACTATAGCTCGGCCTCTGCGGCGGCCACACTAGCGCTTTCGACCTTGAACAACACTGAACGGATGTTTCGGACATACCTTCGGTCCTCGTTGAGACCTTCATTGCTCTTGATCCCAGTCACCATCCTACGCGAGTTCTTGTCAGCGCAGTGAAACTTCTCAGGGTTCAACTCAAACTGGTTGTTTCCGAGTATCGAAATAAGTCCGCCCGACAACTTTTCGGGTGGCAATCTTCCGGATTCGGGGCGGTTGCCCTCGAACAAAGTCGTTAGAGGTTGAAAACTCGAAAGCGTGAAGTCGTCAGCGGATCGCGTATAGAGCAGTCGATGTTCTTTGGAAAAACTCATTAGGGACTTATCAAGTCGAAATCAAATCATGTTGGATGTCACTGGGCTAGAGGGCGCTCCGTCCAGCATGCAGCCGTTATTCGTGCAAATTCGGGCAATAGTTTCCACCACGTCCTTATCGATGCCAATGCTCTCAAGCAAACCTTGCACGCGCGCTTCTGTGATCGCCGGGAAGAAGTTCTTTATGTCAACGTTGAGGATGAACCGGCGACGCAAATGCGCTTCGGCATTTGGCCTTACGGACCCATCGGGGACAAACTCATGAACAGGATTGCGGGGATTGTATAGTCCAGAAAGGTTGCGAGCGATCTTCTTTTGCAGCACTTCAAGCGGTAATCATGGGCACTGATTAGTCGAACTTTTCCAGACCTCTTTGAGATGTTCAAGTGGGAATACATCCGGCCGCGAAACCACCAGATCTTCTTTAGCTCTGCTGGGGAAACGCCGAGGTGCTTGAGAAGTTCACTCTTGGTTGACAGTTCAGCTGGGATTGTTGTCTGGCTCGTGCCGCCGAATAAATGGACAGCGCTAGGCACGAGGGTCCCACTCCAACTACCCCATGTGCACGAAGCTCATGTGGGGCGCACTATTTTTGTGCAGACAATTGCTCTTACGCCGCAGTTACAACAGCGCGTTGCCGCGCAGGACCTCGGGCAGTGGATCGCGCCTGACGGCAACGGGCTGGCCGTCGGTATCGCGGATCAGGTCGCGGTTCCCGTCATAGGCGAGGACGCGCTCAGCCACGAGATAGCCGACGGGCCCCGCATCCGCGCCTTTGCCATTGGGGAAGAACTTGATCAGCACCGCCGCGCCTCATCGAGGAGCGCGGCAAACTGGAGTTCGATCACCTCAAGGCGGCGGGCGACGGTCAGCGTGTCGAGATCGGTGCGCCCGACCTTCATCGCGTGGTTCAGCCAGCGGGCGATCTGGTTGAGGTTGCCGCCAATGCGCCCGACAGCCAGCACGAGCGCCGGATCAACGCGAGGCCGCGCAGCCCAGAACGACGACCGCGAGATCGACAGCAGGCAGCATTGCGCCCCGATCGACAGCGTGGGGTGGGAGCGTTCGATCATCTTCCGCCTCACTTGCCGGTACAGGGCTTGAGCTTTCGTGACAAAAAATCGTTGGCGACGGCCAGCTCTCCGGTTTTGGTGTGCAGCGACCGCACCGTCTCCTCGTCGACCTCAGCCTTCTTCTTCCCGCCGCATTCGACGTTGTCCGATGCCCCCTCGAGCAGCGCCTTCTTCCGCTGGTGGATCATCGTCGGATGCACGCCGTATTCCGCGGCCAGCTCAAACGCGGTGCGCTCGCCCTTCACGGCTTCCAGCGCCACCCGAACCTTGAAGCCAGCGTCATGGTTCCTGCGGTTCGACACGTTCTGACCTCCTCGTTCTTGGAGACCAGCAGAGGTCAGATCATAGCTTCCGTCACTGTCCGATTTTCGGGGGGTGGCTCAAGCAGGCTCGGCAACCCGAAACAGGCTCGGGAGTGGAAACGTGGCAGAGGTCACGAAACAGCCCTGGCAATGCGTTGTCCGAGTGAGGGGCAACGGGTCGCGCGTGCGCCTCCTACGGGGGAGGGGGCGCTGCTTCCAATGGGTGGCGCAGGGCAGTGTAGTGCTTCAGAATGCCTGGCCGACATAGACGTAGGTTGCGAAGTCTCCGTCTGCGTTCCAGGCGCCATCGACGGAGAAATCCAATGGAAACTTGCGTGACAATCGGTATCGCAGTCCAAGGCCACCCGCTGTCAGAATGCTGTCCTTGTTCATGTCGTCAAAGCTCGGCGCGATCGATGACGCTCCGCCAAACAGAGCTACCCCGAAGCGATCCGACGCACGCACTCGGAATTCGGATTGCACGGTCGCAAGCGCGTCATCAAAGTACAGCCCCGCAGCGTACCCACGCAGCCCATCCGTCACACCTACCCCGCACAGGGAATAGAACGGCGCGTCTCCGTCGACGCGGCAGGCAAGGGCCTTGCTGGCCAGCACGACGCGCGGGCCAAGTGGAGTATAGGCGTTCAGAGACAGCGTATGGTTCCAGAAATCCGCACCGAACCCCTGCAATCCGTCCCCCTTCAAAACCGTGTAGCGCAACCGCTGGCCAGTGGTGGGGTAGATCGTGTCATCGACCGTATCCCATTCCACCGAGGGGCCGTAGCTGATCTGTTCCACCTCGACGTCGAACCCGCCAACGATCGGCAGCAGGATCGCGCTCAGGTTTTTCTCGGTGACGGTCGTTTTCAACCAAGTCGCTTGCAGGCCGACCGAGATTGTGTCGGTCACCCCGTAGTTGACCGCCGCAGTGGCGATGTCTGCGGATTGCTGGATGTTGAGCGATCCGAAGTTCAGCCCGGACAGGTTATCCAGCCTGTAATTCAGATCGGCGCGGCCATACCCGAGCTGGACCTCCCATCGTCCGCCGTCAAAGGACAGGTTCAGCCCGGCCCCCACAGCTTCGCTGCCATTGTCGGTCCGCATCGCGGCGAGGCCAAAAAAGGACGTGTCGGAGGCCTCGTCGAGCTGGAATAGGTACCCCGCACCAAGGATCAGCCCGGAGCCCAGCGTCGGGTTCGACAGCGGAATAGGTGCCGCCACGACCGACCCGCGGGAAAAGCCGAGTGGCGTTTCGGCGATCTGGCCTTGATCGGGGATGCCAGCCCCCAGGAGTTCCACTCCGGTATCCTGTGCGGCCAGTGGGGAGGCTAGAAGCCAAGCCAGCACGGCGCACCAACAAACACGGGATGCAGGCGTCGATTTGGGCATGGCGGGGCACTTCCGGTTCGTAACGGGCTCGGCATAGCACACTCCCCCGCGTCGGGTAGGGGTAACGTCCGTCCTGGGTCGGGAACCCGCCTTTCGTTGCGATGCCGTTGCATGGAGCGCGTGCCGCCTCGGCCAAGCGAGAAGGCTTCGGGGTGCAGGCCCATCGCGACCAAGTCTATCTCAGCCAAGTCCACTGCGGCTGGTGATGGAGGCCCGTCTCTCCGCCTTGTTCCCGGCGGCCTGAGCCCTGAGCGCGTGGTGTTGGGCTTGGATGCGACACCCTCCGGTTGAAACGGAACGGCTTCCGCCAAGAGGGATGGCCTCAGCGAGACTCTCTAGACGCGCGCTTGGGATCGTATGCCGGATCGGCGCCGACCCCTCCGGCTACCCCTGTGGCATCGGGTGGCGCGGGAGCGAATGCCATCAACGTGCGGCGCACCAGGTCGCCGGTTGCCAACCCAAACCCCCTCGCATGAGACGGCCCCGGGCACAGGGCGGTGCTGACCGGGCAGCGGCCAGCGCCAATCTGGTGCGCTCCGAGGATATGCTGTAGCCTTTTCGAAACGAGTGAATTCTCCCCCATTCGAGGACGTCCAGACATGGTGAGACTACTTCTTGCGACGGCGTTGATCCTCGCTGCAGGATCGGCGTTGGCCCATACCGGTGAAGGCGCCGCAGGTGGTTTCACCGCTGGGTTCCTGCATCCGCTATTTGGCTGGGACCACGTCGTGGCCATGGTCGCCGTTGGCCTCTGGGGTGCGGTCCTCGGTGCGCCCGCTCTCTGGATCCTGCCGGTCGTGTTTCCCGTCGTGATGGCGCTGGGCGGTGCTTTGGGCGTCGCGGGTGTGCCGCTTCCCGCAGTCGAGACGGGCATAGCCCTTTCGGGTGTCGTTCTTGGCTTGCTTGTCGCCTTCGCGGTACGGGCACCGCTCTGGGTTGCTGCGGTAATTGTGGGTGCTTTCGCCGTCTTTCATGGCCATGCGCACGGGACGGAACTGCCTGCTGCTGCGGATCCAATTGCCTATGCCGTTGGCTTCGTCATTGCGACTGGGTTGTTGCATCTCGGCGGTATCGCGATCGGTTTGCTCTGGGGTAACCCCGTGGGGTCCTGGGCGGTGCGTGGTGCGGGCGCCGTCGTTGCGGCTGTCGGTACCGCCTTCCTGACCGGGATCGCATGACGATGGCGCACCGACCTGACGCAGTGAGCTGACCGTGGCGAGCATCTTCCGCGAACCGCTGTTGCAGTTCTTCTTGGTGGGGGCCGTCGTCTTCGGGCTCTTCGCTATCTTTGACGACACGCCCCCGCCGCCTGCGGCGATGGCGATTGAGATCACTGCGGATGATGCACGACGTCTGGTCGGGGAATTCGAGGCGACGTGGCGCCGCCCACCGCAGCCGGATGAGCTCGACAGGCTGATTGAAGAGCTCGTGCGTGAGGAGGTTTATGTCCGGGAGGCGACGGCCCTCGGACTTGACCAGGACGATGCGGTCGTGCGTCAACGCCTCCGGCTGAAGATGGAATTCCTGACCGAAGCCGGGGCCCAGGCAATTGAGCCCGACGAGGCGACGCTGGAAGCCCATCTCGCGGCCAATCCCGAGCAATTCTCCAGAGCGCCGCTCGTTGCATTCGAGCAGATCCTCCTTGAGGAACGCACGGGGGATGCCGCGATTGCCGAGATCCTCGCCAGTCTGAACAGGGGAAGCGATCCCGGGCAGGCCGCGCGCCCGAGCCTTCTGCCCCCCGCGCTCCGTGCCAGTCCGCCAAGAGTCGTCGATGGTACATTCGGCGCGGGCTTCTTCGACAAGTTGGCCGCCATGCCTGTGGGAGACTGGCACGGCCCGGTAGTGGCGTCCTACGGGCAACATCTTGTTCGCGTCACCGAGCAAGACGCAGGCGGAGTGCCGGCGCTTGCCGAGGTGCGTGAACGGGTCTTGCAGGACTACCGTGCGACCTTCGGCCTGGAGCTGCGCGAGGCACGTTTCGACGCCATGCGGTCGCGGTACGAGATCTTGCGCCCAGCCGCAGAGGATGTCCTGACCCAATGATCCGGGTGCTCCTTCTCATCGCGGTTTGCCTGGGATCGATTGTGCCCTCCGGGGCCCGCGCCCACGCGCTTGAGCCCGGATTTCTGGAGGTGACACCCTTCGGGGCGGCGGAATGGCGCGTGACCTGGCGCAAACCGCAGGTCAACGGCGCACCCATGGAAATCGACGCTGTGCTCCCCGAGGGATGCAGCCCGCGCCGGGGGGGCGCGCCGATCTTTGATGGTCGCGCCTTTCTTACAGGTTGGGTCGCCTCGTGCCCGAGCGGGCTTTCAGGCGGCGAGGTCCGCATCGACGGGTTGGAGCGCACACGGACAGACGTGCTGGTGCGCTACGCGCTCGGCGCAAACTCTACCACGCAGACAACGCGATTGACCGCGGCGGCACCGGCATTCACCCTCCCGGAAGACCCTGGGGCGCTTGGCGTCGCCTTGGGCTACTTTGCTCTCGGTGTCGATCACATCCTCAAAGGTGTGGATCACCTCCTTTTTGTCTTGATGCTTCTTCTCCTGATCCGCGCCTGGCGGCCACTCCTCGCGGCAGTGACGTCCTTCACACTAGCGCACTCCGTGTCTCTCGCGGCGGCGAGCCTCGGCTGGATCGTGGTGCCTGCGCCCCCGGTCGAGGCGATCGTGGCGCTGTCTATCGCGTTTCTCGCCGCCGAATTGCTCCACGAGCGCAAGGAGCGGCCCCGCCTGTCGGAGCGGTATCCGTGGTCCGTGGCCTTCGCCTTTGGCCTGTTGCATGGTCTGGGATTTGCGCGCGCCCTGCTTGAGGTTGGCCTTCCGGAGGGCGATGTTCCCTTGGCACTTTTCGCTTTCAACGTCGGCGTCGAGGCGGGTCAGATTGTCTTCATTGTCGTCGCCCTTGCGATCGGGGCGGCCCTATCTCGCCTCTACCCGTCTTTCGTCCAGCAGATGACCATGCCGGGCGCCTCGGGGCTGCGCGCGATTGCGTACGTCGTCGGCTCGCTGGCGGCGTTCTGGACGATCGAGCGCGTCGTCGGGTTCATCGCATGAGCCGCTCGCGCACAGAGGCCGTCCGGGCTGCGCTAGTACCCTCATCACTGATCTTGCGTGCAGCCTGTGCCGGGCCGGCGCTCTGCCTTCTCGCAGCGCCCGTCCAGGCGCATGACGCCTTCGGTGATCTTGGCCCCTTCTACGCAAGCATCCTTCATCCTCTCGTGGATCCCCTGCAAGCGGCCTTGCTCGTGGGCACGGCGGCGTTTCTCGCTGGTCGATCTCTTGCGCTCACGGGCATGGCCCTGCCCGTGTTCATTGGAGTTGCGGCGTTTGCGGCCCTCTTCACCGCCCTCGGCGGAATGGCTGTCGCTCCCCCACTCCTTGTTGCGTTTGTCGCTGTCCTTGCGGGCCTCGCGGCGATCCTTCCCGAAGCGTGGACACCGCGTGTCCCATCGCTGATCCTTGTCGCGGTCACAGGGGCGCTGACCGGTCTGGCACCGGGCCCTGCGGAAGGAGCTGCGTTGCAGCCCTTTCTGGGTACGGCGGTCGGCATTGCGTCCCTTGTCACGCTTTGCTGGTTCGCGCTTGAAGCAGCCGGGCAGCGGTTCACGCCCCTCGTGCCGAGAGTGGCCGGCTCGTGGGTCGCAGCGATCGGCATTTTGACCGCGGCGTTTGCGGCATGAGGGGAAGAGAGCACACATTGCGGAGGGCGCCCCAGAGGATGGTGTTGTCCACCCATTTGCGTGCGGCGCTGTTTCTGACAGCAGTGCTCGCAGGCGCCCACCCGGGCCCGGCCCAAGCCTGCGCTTTCCACACGAGCCTGCCGGAGAAAACTCTGTCGCAGAGCATTGCCGAAAGCGCAGTCTTGGTGGCTGCGCGGCCCAACCCGGATGATCCGTTTCGATTCTCGGTGATGACCTTGCTCAAGGGGGAGCCCGGAGGCGCGGCGCCCCCCTTTCTCGTCGACACCTCGACGCGCCGTCGTCTGGCTCTTGCGCCCGACCACGCCATCCTCTTCTCACGCGACCTCGGCGGAAGTTGGACGCGACTGATGTATCTTGACGAGACGACGCTACCCGTCGCGGAGCAGCTGCTTGCGCTAGCCGCTGCATGGGGCAGCCCTGACGCGGCGATCGAGCGGCGCCGCTTGGCATCGCGCCTTCTGGCCAATGCCGATCCGCGCTTGCGCCGCGTCGCCTTGCGCGAGCTCGACAGTCTTGATTACTCTGTTTTGCGCAAGGGGAGCTATCCGATCGACGCGGACACGCTCCTTGCTGAGATGTCCGACATTCAGGATCAGGCCTACGCTCCGATCCGTATTCTTCTGCTGGGACTCGTCGGGGGGGACGAGGCGCGCAAAGAGTCTGTGCGACAGCTGCGCTGGCGCCTCCGGCTAGGCATAGACAACAACCTTGGCGTCTGGGCAACCACTGCGATTGCGCTGCATGGCGCGGACGGCGTCGCGGCGTTCGGCGAGGTCCTCTTCGAGGAGCAAGGCGTCCTTTCGCCAAGGCAGACCGCCGAGGTCGTACGCGCCCTTGCCATCGTCAGTGCCTCGGGAGACCCCGTGCACCGTATGCCAATTCGGGACATGCTTCGGCGCGTGGTCGAGCGCGCACCAGCAGCCGCCGCCATGATCCCACCTGCGTTGATCGCTGCGGCAGACCAATACCAGGTCGACCTGATCCGTGACCTGATCGCAGCCCGCGCCTTCACGACACGCACGGATCTTCTCGCGGCCACGGCCTACTTGTCTTCGGCCATGGGGCCAGAAGCCACTCTCGCCCCGCCACGGGGCATTGATCGGTACGGTGGGCGGGCAACGTCAAATGCCAGGTGAGTCTCCCCCAAGTCGGTGTGAGTTTGCTCAACTGCCGCTGCGCGGGTTGCGGCTTTGGGGATGGCGGTGCCGGAGCCAAACGCGGGCACAGGTGCTTCGGGAGAAACCTCAAACGCGGACACACAAGTCGTTCAGGGAGGCATCGCTTGTGCTCGTGACCCGTCCACGCTCCGGGTGCTTGCCATTTCCGGATCACCAGCCATCATGCATTGGCCCCAACCTTTTTCGTGAGGACGCAGACATCTCGCGCTGAGGTGCAGCGTGAGAGCGCCCCAAAGGCCCATTCATCTCGGACAGTTCACGCACGGTGCCAAGGGTGCAATTGATCGTCGTGTGATTGAGCGTCTTGGCGCGGTATCTGGCGCCCCGTTTCAGGTCGGAATTCTATTTTGGATCAGTTATTTGCGGGGTGCGCGGATGGTCAGTGAACCGGCCGATCCTAGGTGGTGCGATCGCGGCGCACCGAGAGCGAGGTTACCTTCTGCATCTTCTCGTCAAACCCGCTACGGGCGAAGTTGCGCAGGTCGGTGAACGACATCGGTTTGGAGAAGTAGTACCCCTGCAATGCATCGCACCCGAGATCCCGAAGGATGGCGGCATGGGTGGCCGTTTCGACCCCTTCAGCCAGGACGTCTATCCCGAGGGTTTTTCCCATCTCGATCATGCTTGCCACGAGGCTTCGGGCGGTCTTGTCATTGTGGATCGGCGCGACCAGCTGCCCATCGAGCTTCATGATGTCCGGGCTGAGCTTCTGGAGCGCGATCACAGAAGCATGCCCGGACCCGAAGTCATCGAGCTCGATCCCGAAGTCGCGCGCGCGCAGGTCGTTGATGCGCTCAAGGACGTCCGAGCTCTGATCTTCGATAAGCACGCTCTCAAGCACCTCGAAGGAGACCCGTGTCAGGCCGATTTCCTTGCTGCTGGCGACCTGAGACAGCTCGGGGTTCATGATCTGGGCGAGACCGACATTGAACGAAATCTTCGGAACGAAAAGGCCTTCGCCGTTGAGATCTGCCGCGCAATCGAGCCCGTAGTCCAGCACATGCCTATCGATGTCGGGGACAAGCTTGAGCTGTTCTGCAACCGGTAGAAACGCCCCTGGCGCGAGTATTCCCTGGGTTGGATGCTTCCACCGCGCGAGCGTCTCGATCCCGATCAGCACTTCGGTATCTGCATCGAATTGCGGCTGGAAGTAGGCCTCGAATTCCCGCCGCTCCAGACCGCGTTCGATTTCGACAGACATCTGGCGCTTCTCAAGAACGGATTGATGTACACTTGGCGTGTAGAGGCGGGTCGTGTTCCGCCCCTTGGCCTTGGCGATATAGAGAGCCGCGTCGGCGCTCTTGAGCAGCTCATCGTTCCTGATAAGGCCCATGGTCGAGCTGGAGACCCCGAAGCTCGCACCGACACGGCACGTCTGGCCCTCGAACGACATGTCCTTGCGGATATCGCAGCGCAGGCGTTCTGTGAGAGCAACGGCTTCTTCTTCCGTCGTGCCGGGTGCGAGCAGGATGACGAACTCATCCCCCCCGACCCGTGCGGCGATGTCGCCTGAGCGGATCTGCGCCCGCAGGATCTCTGCGACCTCGCAGAGTACGAAGTCGCCTGCCGCGTGGCCAAGCGTATCGTTCACGTTCTTGAAGTGATCGAGGTCGATCCGGATGAGCGCTCTGGGCGCATCGCTATTCGAGACCTGGTTCTCAATGGAGCCGTCGATGTAGCGCCTGTTGGGGAGGCCGGTCAGGGGATCGTGTAGCGCTTGGTGCACGATTTTTTCGTTGGCGGTTTCCAGTGCGAGGCGGTTTTGCCGCTCCTCGGTGATATCCGAAGAAATTGAAACGAACCCGGTCAACTCGCCTGCGCTGCCATAAAGCGGCGCGATGCTGAGATTGATCCAGTAGGGTCGGTCGGAGCTGGAATAGTTCAGAATGTCCGTACGGATCGGCAGCTGCTCTTCGAGTGCCTTCCGGATCTCCGCCCTTGTCCCCTGGCTGGTCTCCGCGCCCTGAAGAAGTGCGCCAGGTCGCTGGCCTTCGATCTCGGCCAGAGTGTACCCGGAAAGCGCTTCGAACGCCGGGTTGACCCAGGTGATCCTGCCCGCTGCGTCCGTAACCACGATGGAATCATTGGCACGCTGGGCTATCGTGGCAAGCCTGGACAGCTCGCTCTTCTGGCGCGCCTCGACGCGCTGCGCAATGATGAGATCGCGGCCGATGAGCGTGAAGATCAGCGTCAGACCCGCAGCCGCAATTGCCGTCCCTGTTCGAACGAGCCCGCCCACCTTGTCCTCGATCAGGCTCACGAAGGGCTGAAAGGCAAGGCTGTCTTCGAGAAGCGCGCGCGCATAATCGCGGAGCCGCAGCCCCATCGCGAAGGAAGGGCCTTCGCCCCCGTTGGCAAAGGCGGCGTCCATCGCATCGAGGAGCTCCATTGCCCTTTGGTTCAGCACAAGATCCCGTTGGCAAATCTCCAGCGCGCGACCGGCTCCCATCATCTGGAAGATCCGCTTTTCGAAGTCGTTCAGGACGTCCAGACACCATTGCGCCTGTGCCCCCGCAGCTTCGAGGTGCTCGCGGGACGAAGACACATGAGCGGGTCGCAGGGTGGTCGGTGCGCCGTCGAGCATTGTGATCAGCCCATACGTCTCCGACAGATGCGTGAAGTTCCGCTCGCGGAACTCGCTCGCCAGGTTGAGGTAGCGGTAGCCCACGTAGGACGTTGCGGTTGAGAGGCCCAGCAGCAACGCAAAGGTCAGGAGGACTGACTTCAGGCGCATCTGTCGCCTCGTATTGGTTCGACCGTGCCTGTGTAGGCCGTCAATCCCTTCATGCGGGTTAATCAGCGCGGTGAGCTGGGGCGGTCCTTCCCCGGTTGGGCAGCAGCATTGGGCGGGCACCTCTTTCGCCCGGTGAGCCTGGGGCGCGTGGCGCCTGGGTCAGCAGATCAGGCCGGGCCCGCGCCGGGGCAGGTGTGCCCGGGTAGCGAAGATGGCATCGCCCGCCCGCGGAATGATGCGGCGGGAGCACCCTCGGGCCATCGGTGCACCCAAGGGGTGACGCGCGGCGCGTTGCGGACAGAACACCCCCCGCAAAACGAAGAGAGAACCTCCAAACCGTAACCTTCCTCTCGAATGCATGAGCGCGCTGAAGCTCTTCTTCACGATTGCCTGAGTTGTAGTGCGAATTTCCGGGTCGAGGTTGCGGGAACGGCCCATGCCGCCAAAGCTCGGGGCACACAGTGCGGCCCGTGTGGGGCCCACCAAGACCCTTGCGCCGGAGACTCCATGATGAGGCCCTACACCAACGCAGACGGGCTGACCTTTACGGCGTCGTGTCCGGAGAGTGCCGATGCATTTTCTGATGTCACGACAGCCTACATGGGGTTTCGCCGCAACACCGCTGACTTATTGGGGGCGCTTGTCTGCGGCGACCCGGACATGCCGATGGCGCGATGCGCGCAGGGGTACTTCTCCAAGCTCGTGGGCAGTGCGCCTTCGTCGGCGCAAGCAAGGGCGATCTCGGCCGACCTCGATGCGAGGTTGGACCGTATGGACGTCACAGATCGCGAACGCGCGCACGCGGCGGCCCTGGCCGCCTTCAGCCATGGGCATATGGAGCGGGCGACGCAAATCTGGGAAGACATCCTCCTTGAACACCCGCGCGACGGGCTCGCCCTCCGCCTTGCGCACTTCACACATTTCTACTCGGGCGACGGACGGCGCATGCGGGATTCCATGGCGCGTATCCTGCCGCATTGGAGCGAACAGCATCGCGACTACGGCTTTCTGCTCGGGATGTACGCCTTTGGCCTCGAAGAGGCCCGCGACTACGGGCAGGCCGAGGTCTTTGGCCGCCGCGCGGTGGAGCGGAACCCTGCGGATATCTGGTCCGTCCATTCCGTTGCCCACGTGATGGAGATGACGGAGCGCCACGAGGAGGGCATTGCCTGGATCAAGGGGCTCGAGGCCGACTGGAGCACGGTGAACAACTTTCGCTTCCACCTGCACTGGCACCGCTGCCTGTACCATCTGGAGCGCGGAGAATTCGACGAGGTTCTGTGGATCTATGACACCTACGTCGTGTCGGATATCGCCTCGGGGTTCTACGTCGATATCTGCAACACGTCCTCCCTGCTCTGGCGGCTCGAGATGTTTGGTGTCGATGTCGGGGACAGGTGGCGCGCGCTCGCGGACGTCGCACGCGGCCACGTGGCCGACACCGACCTGATCTTCGTGTCGCTGCACTATCTTATGGCGCTGCTCTCTGCCGGGGACAAAGCCGCCGCCGACGAGATGATCGAGAACATCCGGCGCTGGTCGACGCTGGACGAAACCCAAGCTGGCATCTGTGCGCGCGTGGGGCTGACACTGGCCGAGGGGCTGCGCGACGCGCGCGATGGCAACCCCGATGGCGCTGTCAGAAAGATCGGCCGTGTGCGCTATGCCCTCGATGAGGTTGGCGGTAGCGCCGCGCAGCGCGATGTCTTCCAGATGATCCTGCTGGACGCCGCGGCCTCCGGGCACAGCGCCCTCACCGCCCGCGCCCTCTTCGCGGAGCGCGTGGGTAACAAGGTTCATTCCAGCTGGTCCTGGCACGGCTACGGGTGCGCTTTGGCAGCGCTGGGCGACACGTCGGGAGCGCGCGCGGCAGAGGAGCGTGCGGCAGCGCTGCGCGTGACCGGATAGCGAACCGGGCGGACGGGCAGGGCCCGAGCCTGCCCTCACAGTTTTCTGCGTGTACCGGCACCCGTCCCTAAAAGACGCCGAGGCTCAGCCCAGCTCCCAACGCGGCACCGAGATCGTGGCACTTTTCCAGCTCCGCAGGGGCAATGCGCTTCTCTGCCAGGATCTCTTCGGGCGATTGTGCATGGGTGCAAACAATCAGGGGAGGATGTACCTCGCGCAGCCGCCAACCCTTGGCAATGCGCGCTGTCTGGCGCGCGGCACCTTCACCGTCGGAGCCTGCGCAGATCATCTGGGCATACGGACGCCCCTCGATCCGCCCGAGGACGGGGTAATAGCAGCGATCGAAGAAGTCCTTCATGATACCGGACAATCCCGCGAGGTTCTCCGGCCCGCAGAAAATGTAGCCGTCGGCGGCCAAGAGATCCCTGGGCTGGGCGGCAGCAGCTTCCATGAGAATGGTACTGATTTCTTCGCGTGCGGCGGACGTGGCCGCTTTGGCCATCTGCCGGCTGCCGCCGGTCCTTGAGTGGTAAACGATCAAGAGCTGCCCCATGCTGGCAGTGGTAGCGCTGATGCGCAGCCGGTCCAAGGTGCGCGCGGAATTGCAAGAGGGCGGCTCCGCAATGGCCTTTCGTTGCTAGGGGCGCTTCAAGGTGCTTCGATGGCGGGCAACAGCGCGACGAAGCATGCCCAAAACGAAGACACATTCGTCTGTCGTCGGGCCCAAGCGATGCTGGCACCTGGATCGTCGCTTTACCGGCTCGCAGAATGGTCGCCGTTGATCTCGGTGCCGGCCCCGAGTGCTATGGCGGAAATCGGAGCTCTCCTAGCCATCAGCAGCATGGCGTTTCCCGTTTCCCAAGCCCGGGTACTGCGGCAATATGAGGTGAGGCAGGGAGCACGCATGACAACACCACGACGGATCGACAATCTCACGGCCCGACGGATCTTCCTAGATCGGCACGCCCTGATCGCGGCGCCCTCGCACCCCGATCTTGCGCATCTGATCGCGGATCTCGGCTTCGTTCAGGTGGATAGCGTCAACACGCTTGCGCGCGCGCATGACCTTATTCTCTGGTCCCGCCGTCAGGCCTATCGCCCCAAGGATCTTGACCGCGCGCTGCGGCGCCGACAGGTGTTCGAACACTGGACGCACGACGCAGCCGTGATCCCGATCGACTTCTTTCCCCGTTGGCGGCTCAAGTTCGAACGGGATCGCGCCTTTTGCGACAAGCGCTGGTCGACGTGGCGCCGTGAGGGATTCAGGGAGAAATTCGACGACGTCCTGAAGCGGATTGCCGCCCATGGCCCTGTAACATCCGCCGAGGTCGGAGATGGCGAGGCGAAGGGATCCACCGGATGGTGGGATTGGCACCCCTCGAAGACCGCCCTTGAGTACCTGTGGCGGGCGGGCGAACTGTCGATCACCCGGCGCGAAGGCTTTCGAAAGGTCTATGACTTGACCGAACGCGTGATCCCTCCCGAGTATCTGAACGCGCGCCCAGAGACAGACGAGATCGTCGAGTGGGCCTGTGCGGCGGCGCTGGATCGGCTGGGATTTGCCACGAGCGGAGAGCTGGCCGCGTTCTGGAATATTGTCACCCCTGCGGAAGCAAAGACATGGGTCGCGCGTGCCCTGGAGGAGGGGCGCCTCGAAGAGGTGGAGATCGAGTGTGTCGGCGGCACCTGGCGTCGTTCGGTGGCATGGCCGGAGCCGGTGTCCCCACCCGAGCCGGGGGCGCGCGTGCGGGTGCTGTCGCCCTTTGACCCGGCGCTGAGGGATCGCAAGCGTGCGGAGCGGCTATTTGGCTTCGAGTACCGCATCGAGATCTTCGTGCCAGCGCCGAAGCGCAAGTACGGCTACTATGTCTTTCCTGTTCTGGAGGGCGATCGCCTGATTGGCCGGATCGACATGAAGCGGAACGGTGCGTGCCTTGGTGTCGGAGCGTTCTGGCCCGAACCAAAGGTGCGCTTGGGATCCGGTCGTGAGGCCCGCCTCCGGTCCGAGCTGGAGCGCATCGCGCGGCTTGGCGGGTGCACGGATACTCGATTTGAAACTGACTGGATCAGATCCGCTCAACCGGCCTAGCTGCGCGGGTTTTGCTCTGGGTGCAGTGCCTTTGACGAGCCGCGTCGCGCGGGTGTCCCTCGTTGAGCTTCAGCCGGCTCGGAGGGGCGGGCCATTGTGCGCGAAGGCTGCTCCTGCGATACGGCCATCCGACTATCAGAGAGGCGATCGACCACAGTCGACCGCCGCTCCCCGCCCGCCTCGTACGCGCTCCTGCTGCTGGTTTTCCGGTTTGTGAGTGCTGTGTTCCGATGTACTGTCAGGAGACGTGGCAGCTTTCGTCAGGGACGGCCACTGCACGGCCCTCGGCTGCGGCAAGCCCACGCCACTATGCGCGCTGTTCGTCGAACGGACACAGCGCGACCTGCGTAGAGCACCTTCTCTATCCGGTTGCCGCTGTCGAAAGCCCGTTCAGGACGATGACGCCAGCCAGGATCAGCCCGATTCCGAGATACGCATAGCCGTCGAGCTCCTGACCAAAGATCATCGCGCCCATCAGTGTGACGCCCGCGATACCGCCCCCCGCCCAGACGGAATAGGCGATGCCGAGCGGCATGGTCCGGACGACGAGCGCCATGATGTAGAACGCAACCGCGAAGCATCCCAGCGTGAGGCCCGCGTAGCCCAACTTCGTGAACCCATCCGACAGCTTTAGGGACGCACTCGCCAAAACCTCGATCCCGACGCCGAGTGCCAGCAGAAACCAGTGCAAAATCAGCTCCTCTTCCGTTGCAGAGACTGGTCGGACGTGCCTGTCTTGCGCGGTCTACGCCTTGAAATGCCGGAACACCTTCGCATCGCAGCTGGCCGCTGCGAGCAGACCGCCCCACATCGCCCCGGGGATGCCCGGACTGGCCACGTCCTGGCCTGCAAGATAGAGGCCGTCGACCGGGGTCTTCGCGCGCAATCCATCGCACGAGACCCGCTCCGGAGTGACGTCGAGGCCGTAGAACGCACCGTGGCGGTGCCCGGTGAAGGAGACGGTGGAGAGCGGCGTTGCCAGCTCATGATACGTCACAAGCTCGGCCAGCTTGGAGAAGTATTGCTCGAACTGGGTCATCAGCGCGGCTTCGGTCCGGCGCTTGAACTCGGCATACTCCTCCCCGCGAGACGCTGCGGGCAGGTTCGCCCATGGGGCAACCGTGGACCAGTCTGCCCAGGCGAGCACCTGTGCCGAGTGCTTCTGGCGCGGGCCCGGATCATGCGCTCGGTTCTTCAGCGAGCCGAACGAGACGGTCATATGCGGTGGCGGCCCGTCGGGAGCGTCTGTCCAGACGACGTCAGCTTCGCCGGTGGGAAAGATCCAGTGGTTCGCTTTGGTTGCGCCCGCGGCCTCGACGTCGCCTTCGAGCCCGAGAAAGAGATTGAAATGGGCGATGCTGGACGGTAACGCGCGGATCTGCGCCATCCAGTCCGTCTGCTTGCAATCCTCGGGCAGGAGAGTGTCGATGGTCTCGCGCGCACCGATATCCGAAAGGACGGCGTTGGCGCGGTACTCCGTGCCATCCTGGGTTCGGACGCCCACAACGGTATCGCCGTCAAAGAGTAGCTCCTCAACGCGGACGCCGGCGCGGGCCTTGCCCCCCCGTTTGGTCAGGGTCGGGATCATGTGGCCCGCATAGGCCGAAGCTCCGCCAACGGGGAACCAGGATCCGCTCGGCAGGTAGGCCCCCGCGATCGTGGCATGAATCGCGAAGCTCGCGGTGCTTGGGCGCCCCCCGTGATCGCCCCACTGCGCCGCCATGACAGCGGCCAGTTCGCGGTTGTCTGTGAGGTCGTCGATCACCTCTTGCGTCGTGCGCCCGCACCACTTGGCGATCGCGCGGCGGTTCCACCAATCGAGGATATCGCCTGCAAGCTCGGGCATCGCCCGGGTCGGAAAGACCTTTGCCATCGCCTCCATACCGTCCCGCATGGCTTGCATCCACGCCTCGATGGCGTCGGTTTCTTCGGGGTAGCGGTCCTTGAGATCGCGTTCCTGCGCTTCGTAGGGCCGTGACAGCGGCAGCGGTTCCGCCGATCCGATATGCAGGATGTCGTAGACCGAGCCCAAAGGCGCAAAGTCCATCGGTGTGTCGCAAAGCCAGTCCAGTAGTGCCCGCGTACGATCGCCCGGCGCCATCTCGCTGAGGTAGTGCGCCCCGACATCCCAGGTGAACCCGTTGCGGGAGAAGCTGTGCGTCAGGCCGCCAAGTGTCTGGTGTTGCTCGAGAAGCAGGACTTTGTGCCCGACAAGGCTCAAGGCCGCCGCTGCCGCCATGCCGCCCATTCCTGAGCCAATGACGATGGCGTCCCACCTTTCATGTTCACTGTCTTGCATCATGAACCTCTGTTGGCTGGCCGGGAACGATATCCCAGACCTCGACGACCCGGCCCGCCACGACGCGCCACACGACCACCACGTCGATGGTGATCTCGCGCCTCTCGAGGGTGAGACGGTTGCGGGATTGCACAACCACCAGTTCGGGGCCGACGGGCGTGGCTGAGACGGGCTCGATTCTGAATGACCCGTGAGACTCTTGGGCGAGCGTGGCGAAGAACGCGCCGATGCCGTCCCGACCGACATGATCGCCCTGCAACTCGGGGAGGTTGGGATTGGAGTAGTGCCAGACCGCATCCTCGGTGAAGAGTTCGGACGAGGATGCCATGTCCGCTGGGTTGAACTGATCGAGCACCGCGAGCGCGGGATGGGTGTTGCTCATGGCCAGTCTTGCCCGGTTTGCGGAGCCTGTCCCATCGCTTGCGCCACCCTTTGCGATGCCGTGAAATCATGGGAGGCAACGATCGCGAGGCCTGGAAGTCGCTCTTTCAGCGCGCGCACCTTGGCGAACGATGCCAGCAGAGCCTCCTTGTCGCCGACGCCAGGAACAACATCCCGCTCCAGCAGGGCCGCTTCGTAGCTCAGATCCGCGACCAACAGGATCGGGTCCCAACCCTTCTGGCGGATCAGCAGGGACAGGGAACCCGCCGTGTGCCCGGGCGTGGGTAGCAGGATCATGGATCCGTCGCCTGCCACGTCGTAGATCCCCTCGAACCCATCGAAAAGCGGGTCATCAGTCTGAACCAGCGTGATCTGCCGCCACCTTGCGGTTGCAAGCTCGATGTGTTCGCGCAGGATCCACTCTCGCTCGGGGTGCGCACCTGACAGGATCGCCCATTCCCTGTCATGCACCAGCAGATCGGCCTGCGGAATCTGTGCGATCCCGCCGACATGGTCGAAATGCAGATGAGAGATCACGGCTGTCCGAATGGTGTCCGCGGCGATCCCTTCCCGCGCGAGAACACGATCAATGCGATCTTCTTCGGAAACGTGGAGCCGAAAGATCCGCGGGAGCAAGAAACGCCCGACAGCCTGGCTGATGTAGCCGGGAGCAGACAGGATCGCGGGGTCGATGCCCGTGTCGAAGAGAACGGGGCCGTCCCTGTGTTCGATGAGAAACGCCTGAAGCGGAAAGGGTACCCAGCGCCGCCCGAAGAACACCCACCAGAGCCTTGGCAGATTGCTCCCGTAACGGTGTTCGGAATGTTGTTCGCCATTTCCGCAATGCAAAACCCGAACGGACGTTATCTGCCGGGCCCCCTTGCTCCGCAGCGAAGCGACCTCTTCGAGAATGCTCGTCATTCGGTTTCTCCTCGCCCAAAACAGCCGATCCGACGCGTCGAGCCTCCTCGCGCGATGGCTGCGGTGGCTGTGCTAGCGAGGGAACGACTCCGTGTCGTTGACGGCTCTCAACGCGATGCGGAGCAACGCACAATAAAGCCGGGCAATCGGCGCGAGTGATCACGCGGGGAGAGGAATGGCGAATAAGGGGGCTGTTCTCTATGCAAGCATCACGGCGGAACGGGCGAACAGGCGACCCGGATAGAATGTTGATGCTGACCGCGATCTCGTCGAGATCCCTGTAACGTCGGTGCTTTAGTGGAGGCTGCCAATCTCCGATCGAATGCTCAAGGAGCGCACCAAACTCGATGCCGGCGACGCATGGACGATCACCTCCGGCGCGCTTCCGTGCCAAGGTTCACCATGTTGCGTCGCAATGGCCCACCAGCGGGTTTTGTCGGCAAGCCAAAGCGTGTCGCGCTGCGCGGACGACAACCCCAAGGAAAGCGGGCTTTGCGAGGCCGTGCGATGCGGGCCATCGCAGCATCGAAAGAACCGCATCCCGTCGCGGGAGAGTAGGCATAGCGGGGGAAACTTGTTGGACGGGTTCAGCATCACGCCAGTGGTTGAACATGGTGGGAAGAACAGGATCTCGGCGCGAGCGAAGAGGGATGCAAGGGGGACACTGACTGGACGGGTTCAGCATCGCCGCGTTGGTTCGACCTGCCATTGGGCTTCTGGTCGTGGGGCCGCAGAAATCTCCGCGCCTTGCGGTGGCATCCAGGCGAACGGCCTGGCTTCCAATCCACACGTTCGGTTGCGTCAGACCGAGCGCGCTTCAATGAATTCGAAGGTCACTATGGCATGCCGTTCGATACGGTTGCGCAGCAGCGGTCCCATGGCAGATGCCGGTGTCCAGAAGCCCCCGGCGACGGGTATTTCTGCCGTGTCCTCCGCCAAGCTGAGCGCGGCCTCCGTCAACATGAGCGTTGTGGACCGCACGCCCGGATCGCCCCGCCCGGTGACGCGGGCCGCAAGATACTCGCCTTCACTCGTCTCGCCGACCAGCACCTGCTGGTAGAAGCCGGATGCGCGAAGCTCCTCGCTTGGACCTTCTCCGGATTTGGGCAGAACACAGCGCACAAGGACCGCGCGAGTCTTCGGGATCGCCATTGCAACAAGGAACATCTGGCCAAAGAGGGCGCCCCGCATCGCGGCCCACCAGCCACCGACCCCGCCCCGGGTCAAGGCCGTCTCTTCGTAGCTGAAGTCGCGACCGTAGGGGTAGCCCATGATCGCGTTGCTGCGCCGCACAATCTTGGAGTTCATCGGCCCCATGAAGTAGGGCTTTGTCCAGGCGCTAAGGGTGGCATCCCACATCACGTCGATGGGCATCATGCGGTCTGGCCCATCTGGCCCGGTGCGCCCGCTTTTCGGACAGAGCAGATAGGGATCTCGGGACGTCCGATCAAACTCTGGGTCGGTCTCGCGGAGCTTCATCGCATTGAGAAAGCTCGCGGCGGTGCCACCACTGAAACCGCCCTTCATCTGCGTGATGCGGGTGGCGATGCGCTGGCAGGGCATGCCGAACCGGGAGAGAGCGGCGCCCTGAAGGAACTGCACGCCGAGATCAGACGGGATCGAGTCATGTCCGCAGGCATGAACGATGCGCGCACCCGTCTCGCGGGCCCGGTTTTGATGCGCGTCGATCATCTGCCGCATGCATTGCGGCTCTGCGGCGAGATCGCAGTATTGCGTGCCACTCTCGGCGCAGGCGGCGACCAACGCGCCGCCATAAAGTGCGAATGGCCCAACGGTCGAGACGACAACCCGCGTGCGGCGCGCAAGGGATCCCATGAAGGCGGTGTCGTGACTGTCCCCGACAAGGATGCCATGCACGCTCTCCCTATGTGGGAGGGTGCCACGCAGCACGTCGAGCTTCTCGCGGTTTCGACCGCCGATCGCCAACCGCAGCCCGCTCTGAGAGCAGCGCCGGCTCAGATGATGCGCGGCCCGGCTCCCCGTGGCACCGGTCGCGCCCCAGAGGACGATGTCGAACTCGCGCGCAGCCATCGGCAACGTCCGTTGCTAGGGATCGGTGCGGCGTCTGCCCGCGCCGGTGCGATCCATTTCGCGCTCTGTCATGGTGTCGATGATGGTATTGCCGTCAGGCATGAGAAAGACGGAAGTGCCATGCAATACGATCGCAACGCCCCAGCCCATGAGGGGCCAAACGAACCATAGCGCTCCGGGCGAAGTGATCAGGTTGATTGCGAGAAGCATCAGGTTCACCGCTACGTAGACGGCACAGTGCACGTAGAAGCCGTACTTCGCCGCCGCGCGCTTTCGTGCATGCTCGTACTCTGCCGAGTGTTCCATGGATCGCCCCTCCTTGCCGCTGCATTCCACGCGCCAAGGCCGTAGCGTCAGGGGAGGGGAGTCGCGATGACGGCGATCAATCAAAGGTCGGAAAACGCATCGGGTGCATTCAAACAATCTGCATCGAACAACTCACTGCAAATCTCTGCGCCGACCGAGATCGGCACCTCCGGAGCGCCCTTGGCGGATATCTCGACAGGGATGCGAACCTTACGAAGATGTAATCCTCGCTGCAATTCATCGTAAACGAGGCGCCCCATCTTGGCTTCATCGAAAGGCGCGGTGCCTTTCCGAAGGCCATCAGGATGGAGACGATACATGCAAACGAAACTCATCGCGGGCAGCGGACTTGCGGCACTGGTCGTGGCTGGAGCCCTGGCAGGCACGGTGTCTGCCCAGACAGCCGCCGAGGCCACCGGTTTAACCGCGGTTCAGGCGATCGAGATCGCCCTGGCGGAGGTTCCCGGCGAGGTCGAGGAAGTGGAGCTCGAGCGTGAGAACGGCGCACGGGTTTATGAGATCGAGATCGTCACGGCCGAGAACGCCGAGTTTGAGATCGAGATCGACGCTGTGACGGGCGAGATCATCGAGATCGAGGCGGAGGATGACGATCACGATGACGATGACGACGACGATTGATCAGTCCCATGAGGACCTGCAGAAGGGGAGGAGCCGCCAGTTTCGGCGGCTCTTTTCCCATCGAGAGGGGGCGCCCGTTACCGTATGCGGATCATGTTGCTAGAAGACGATCACCAGCTCGGCCCGTGGGTGACTGAAGGGCTGCGCGAGGAAGGGCACGTCGTCGATCACTTCGAAGACGGCAAGGACGCACTGCTGGCTGCGATGGGCCAGGAATTTGACCTGTTGGTCCTGGACCGGATGGTGCCTGGTCTCGACGGATTGTCTGTCCTCAAGTCGCTTCGGGCGTCGAAGAACACGACCCCGGCCCTGTTCCTGACGGCCCTTGGCGAGGTGGACATGCGTGTCGAAGGGTTCGAGGCCGGGGGTGACGACTACCTGACCAAACCCTTCGCCTTCGTGGAGCTTTCGGCCCGCGTCAACGCGCTGGGCCGCAGGCGGGACGGCGTGGGCTCCGGACCGGCCGAGCAAACCGTTCTGCGATACGGAGATCTCAGCCTCGATCTGTTGGCCCGACGCTGTGAAAGGCAGGGGCAGGCCATCGATCTGATGGCCAAGGAGTTCAAACTACTGGAGTACTTCATGCGTCGTCCGGGCCGGCTGGTCACACGAACAATGCTGCTCGAGCAGGTCTGGGACATGAGCTTCGACCCCACCACGAGTGTCGTCGAGACACATATCAGCCGCCTGCGGGCCAAGATCGACAAGCCCTTCGATACCGCACTGATCCGCACCCGCCGGGGTGAGGGCTATGTCTTTGGTCGCTAGGCTTGCCAACACGGTGAGATGGCTGCGCCGGTCCTCGACGCTGCGTCTTACGCTCATGCTGTCGGTTGTATTTGCCGTTGGCATGGCGGCCACGGTGATCATAGCGCTTTTCCTTGGGCGCGAAGCGCTTCTGGATCGGGTCGATGTGACGCTCGAAGACTTGGCCGCCTCGGTGGAGGCCGACGTTGCGCCAGAGGAGTCCGGCTCGGTCCTGATCTTTCCACTGTCCGATCTCGACGATCTGCCGCGCGCTTTCGCGCGCGCGGCGCGCAACGACCGCGACACGGTGAGCCTGGACGATGAGTTTCGAGGCTCGGAGGAATGGCGTGTCCTGACAACCGAGGACAACGAGGGCACGCCCGTTCTGATCGCGGTTTCGCTCGACGACAGCGAAGACGCGCTGGAGTTGCTGGGGGGGGTCCTGAGCATCACGGCGCTCGTCGTCGTGGGCATTGCGTTGACGATCGGCCTGATGGCTGGCCTTCTGGCCGAACGCCGCATGCGGCGGATCACCGACGCGCTTGACCGGCTCGCGGCAGGCGATCTGAGTGCGCGCACGGGGATCGAGCGAAACTCCGATGATCTCGACGATCTCGCGCGGCACCTCGACGGGACAGCCGTCGAGCTCGAACGACTGGTAGACCAGACGCGGCACCTGAGCGCGAGCATTGCCCACGATCTGCGTACGCCGCTGGCGCGTCTGAGCGCGCGTCTGGAGAGGCTGCCAGAGGGGGAGGCGCGCCGCGATGCGTTGGAGGAGGCCGCGCGCCTTTCGGGGATCTTCGACACGATCATGAGGGTCGCCCGGATCGAGGCTGCGCAGGGTGTCGACGGTTTCGTCCGGATTGACCTTGAGGAGCTTGTGACCGACCTCGCAGAGACATTCGGCCCGGTCATAGAGGATGCAGGAAAACACCTGCGGATCGATCAGGGCAACGCCGCCACTGTGCTCGGCGAACGACAGATGCTCGTTCAGGCGGTGGCGAACCTCTTGCAGAACGCCCTTGTCCATGGCGGGCCTGAAATCACGCTTGTCGCGAGCGGCAAGACGCTTCGCGTCGAAGACAATGGCCCGGGTGTCGATCCAGACCAATATGCAGAGATCCTGAAGCCCATGGTCCGCCTGGACATGGCCCGGGCAAGCGAAGGCACTGGCCTTGGCCTCGCGCTCGTCAAGGCTGTTGCGGATCGGCATGGGGCCGAACTGACCCTGTCTGCCGGTTCCCCGCAGGGGCTGAGGGTCTCGCTGACCTTTGCAAGAACGTAGGGTTGGGGTCAGGCGCGGGTCAGGAACGCACCGCATATCGGTTTCATCGGATCAAGGATGAAACTGGAGAGCACCTGAAATGAAGAGCTTATTCACCAATGCTGCGGCAACGGCGTCTGGCGCCGCTCTGTTTGTTCTGGGCTGCGCTCTGGCTGGGATCGGGCTGTCTGTCTTTGCCCTCCTCGTCTTCTTCGGCCTTGCAGCTATGGGGGTGGCGTTTCTGGCCTCCCTGTTTCTTGGCCGAAGCGACGCGACGCTGGCGGAGGACGCCCGGCCCCAATCACATGCCGCTCAGTAAGGAGCACGCCAGATATGCCAGAGCAAACTGACGGCACCGCCGCTCGCGCGCGACCGCACGGCCCTGTCGCTAAGGGGCTCCATTGGATTTCGGCAAGGCTACTGGGATATGGCTTCTTGAAGGGGCTCGACGACGTCGCGCAACTCGCAGATCCCGCCCTCCTGCAGTTCGAGGTCAAGTTTGCGCTTGTCCTTGGCGGGGTCTTCGCGGCGTGCCTCGCCTGGTCAAGGTTGATTGCTGGCACGACGCGCCTGCCGCAGGCCGCTCCGAAGTAGGAGCACGCCGGCGGGCGCATCATCCAGCTTGGCCTTTACGCGCGTGTATTCCTCATTGTCGCTTCGGGGCTCGGGATCGCGCTTGGCTATTCCGCACCGGCCGTGGGCGGGATCTTCCTTGCCGCGATGTTGGCGTTTCACGAGACGTCGCTGGCAATCCTTCCGGTGCTCTTCAGCTTCCATGTTGCGGGTGCCATCTGGCACAGGCTCGTGCGACGCGATGGGGTCTTCGAGAGCATGGTGCCGCATTGGCCTGGCTGGTTGCGAGGGAGCATGGCGTCCCAAGAAGGATCTTTGCGCCATCGGGGCGACAGCCTTCCAATCTGACGCGGTCCTGTCCTGGCAACAGCACGAATGGCCCGGCCTCAGCCCGATTGGAGTGCAGCAGACGCGATCCGGCCCCGGCGCAAGGATCATGTGGGCATGGGCCTCGGGCGCGGGGTGGCTCAGCGCCTGGCGGCGCTGAGCGGTGCTCTCGGCATCACGGGCGTCGGCGCGGTGCATCCTCTGGCTCGGGAAACACCGGAGCCTCGTAGGTCAGGCTCGCCTCCGCCAGGTCCATTTCACTTTCGTCGGACAGCGGTTCACGGCCTCCTGCAGGCTCGTCGGGGACACTTTCGCTTTCCATTGCCGGCTCGTCTGCGAGTTGGGAGATGGGCTGCAATGCCATGGGCTCAACGCTCAGATGATCGAGTGCCGAGTAGTCGACCATTGCAGCGAACGGCACACCGGTGAAGCTGTCTTGCAGAGTGAAGACGAGGCGATCTCCCTCGCGGCGGGGGGGCGCAATGGCCGTGAAATCCGGTATCCCGAAGTCGGTGCGGCGCGGGCGCATCTCTTGGAACGGCGCGCCGGGATCCTCGGCTGCGAGCGCTGCGCGGTACTCCGCCTCGAACGCGGCCGGGTCATTCACGACCGCAAACGCCGTGCCGCGAGCCATGTGGGTCACGAGCCTTGCCAGCGTCGCTTCGTTACCGGGATCGATGAGAGCAGGGTAGACTGCCAGAAGCTGCGCGCAGGTGGCAAAGCGGTTGTCGTCTTCTTCGACATAAGGCGCTCCGTCTTTGGTCTGAACGCCAGTTGTGAATTCGGGAAGGTCGGTCATAGCGGTCATCCTTTCGGTCAATCAGAGGTTTGCGTTCCATTTGGCGGCGAGCCAGCTCTCATCATCCTCAAGCCAGGTGAGAAGGCCCGGCGGGTCGAGCTTCTTGAAGAGCCGTGGCTCCCCCGTGAGCGGATCGGGAGCGAGAGCGAAGTAGACATGCGCGGTGGGGTCGCCCCAGTTGGTGTCGGCGAGCACGATTTCCGGCAGGTCGAAATCTGCGATGAGCCGGCTGGACAGCGCGCATTCCATCTCGGCCTTGATCACCGTTCTGCGCCCGGCCTTCTCAGCGGCCTGCGCAGCAGCATCGGGCGGGGTGCCCGCAGCGGTCTTGCGTGCAGTCCAGCGGTCCACACCGGCCTGCGCCTTCAAATCCGCCCAGGCGTCTGTCGCTAGCTCAAGATGATCGGCGAACTCGCGCGGGGTCATGGGCTGGGTCGGGGCGTTTGCGGCCCACGCGGCCTTGAGCGCGTCGCGCTCGGGCCCCTCTGTGTTCGTTACGAGCGCTTGCATCTCCCGATCGAAGAGGAAGACAACACGCTCCAGGGGCATCTGGGCCGTCGCGACCTGTCGACCCGGGGCGAGCATCTTCTCTTCGACGGCTTCGGCGACCTTGTCGGGGTCGGGAGAGGCAAAGGGATCCATCGACGGATGGTTCGGCAGCAGGTTGAGGGCGTGATTGTATTCGCCCGAGGTGGTGATCGGGATGGTCTTGTCCGTCGTCACGCCGACAATGCTCGCGAAGTTTGTCACGAGGTCTTTCGCCCGCGCCTCGCGATCCAGCGTCGCAGCGTCCGTCCGGTCGGTTGCCTTTGTCGGAACGACCGTCCGGCCCTCGAGCACCTGCGCCGCTTCGCTGCTGAAGCCGCCTGACGCCAGTGACCACGGGCTCTTTCCCTGCACGTTCATGGCATTGAGGAACTTCGGGTTCTTGGCGAGGCGACGGAGTTGCTTGACATCCGACTTGCTGAGCTTGCCCTTCTTGTCGGCCATCGGGCGGATCACACCGGCGATGAAGTCCTCTGGCGTCTTGACCGGGCGCTTGTCGTATTTGCGGATCAGGACGAAGCCGCCGTGCGAGGAGTGTCCGTCATTGCCCTCGATGGCGCGCTGGGGGTCGTACTGGATCTCGAAAGCGTCATTGACCGCCTCGTTCATCTCCTCCTGCTCTTCGGGAGAGAGCTTCATCCCGAGAACCTTGCCGACGACCAGCCCGGCCCTGTCTGTCATCTTCCCCACGCGGGTATGGGTGACGCCCTCAGCGAGCCGGGATGTGGCCGCGGCTGCGGTGTATTCAAAGCTTCTCACCAGCCGGTTTTCGTTTGCGGGAACGTTCTGCACCGCAGGCAAGGGATCGCCTTCGTACGGCTCGAAAACACCTTCGGTCGCAAGCTTGGTGTAGCCGCGCATCACGTCGAGCGGCTTGTCCGCGCGCAGCTTCCGCAAGGGACCTGTCGTGAAACAGGAGCCGACGGGGCCCTGGTAGATCGGGGTCATCATGGCCGAAACGACCGCGTGACGCGCATCGGACTGGTCGAGCGCTTCGCGTGGTTTGCCGACTTCACGCGCCAGCACATCCGCGTTCGCAGCCTGTGGGAGAGGCATGTTGTAAATCAGATCTTGCGCGTCGTTTGAGCTATCGAAGAACTCGAGCGTATCGCGCATGTGCTCCACCTGAGCAAACGACGGAACCAAAGCCGCGTTCGGGTGGAAGGTCACATCCTGCATCGCCTCTTTCGCTTGGTCGAACTTGAGCCGACCATCCGCGCCAACAAGCGCCTCGCTCATGAAGTCGGCTCTCTTCTTGCCTGTTTCCTCCAGACTGCCCGTGGGTATGAGGGCAGGCTTGGCCTCCAGATGCCGTTCTGCGTCGAGATAGGCGTCGAGCCCGGAAGCCTCGTCGGGCGTCAGGATGGCAGACATCTGCACGAGGCTGGTGGCGTAGTTCGCTGCGACGTCTTCCTCAACAAGCAGGCCACGTCTTGCGCCGAAGTTGGTGTCCACGCGGCCGATAACACTACGGGCGACGGTGACAACGCTTTCGGGATGCTCGGCGGTCGCGGCGGTGGTGGCAGCCTGATCCGCAAGACGCGGGTTTTCGGCGTAGAGCTGTATTAGCGCGATCTTCTGCGCCGAGGTCAGATCCGTTTTCCGATGCGGCGCGAGCGGTCCATACGTGATTGCTTCGAGCAGTCGTTTCTTTCCGTCCAGAACCTTGTGCTCGTTGCGTTTGTCGACCAAATCGCCCTTGGCGGCGGTCAATGCGGTGCGCGCTTGTGTGATACGCGCGTCGGCCGCCCTGAGCTGGTTGGCTTCATCCTCAAGGAGCGTCTTTTTTTCCTGGGCAAGCTGCGCCTTGGTCGCATCGTGCGGATCCAGGAAGTTGCGCTCGTAGTAGTCCCACGCCGCTTCGTAGTCCTCATGTCCTTCGTCTTCGAGGATCGCCTTGTTCGTAAGGTAGTGGTTGTTCGCGGCAACGGCTTCCGATTGCAGACGCTGCGTCGTCCGCTTGATAGCGTCCGTGCGCTGCTGACGGACCTGCGGCATTCCGGCAAGGAGCTGTTGCTTGGCGTCGAGGGCATTCTGCCGGTCCGTTCGCTTCTGCTTCACCTCCTCCTCGGCATCGATAATGGCCTGCGCGGCGGCGACAATGGCGGCCTGATCTGCCTGCTGCCCCTGCAACGTCGCGTCGAAACCGTCGAGAGCGGCCGCCGCGGCATCCTTCAGAGCGGGATCCAGTACCGCGAGATCCTTGAGCGTCTCGATCTGCGACGGCGTGCGGTTGGCCATACCGTCGATATCGGGCATGTCGCTCTTCAGCGCTGTGGCCGTATCTGCGGCAAGCGCGTCGAGATCGTCGAAGGCGCTGTCGAGGTCACCGACTTCGAGAGCGACGAGCCCGGCGTCGCCGCTCATCACGGCTTCCCTCATTGCTTCGATCTGCCCGGCAAGCCGCCTAGCCTCGCGGTCAAGGTCTGCATGGTTCGGCGCGGTGGCCGCTCGGGCGATCTGGGCCACGAGGGTGTCGAGTTTGGCCCGGGCGATCCGTTCGGACTGTCCCAGAAGCACGATGTCGCCCGATACCTTGCGGGCCTCGGCCTCCGCTTGATCGCGCAGGGTTTCCAGAACGGTGAAATGGGCATCCGTGCCATCCATGTCCGCCGTCGTCGGGGGGGTGCCGGCAAGCGCGGTGGTGATGTCGGTGATTTTGCCGGTCATCAGGCGCCGGTTCATGTCGCTGGCGCGATCCGGGATCGCAATCCCACCGAGCCTTTGCAGCAGCTCTTCCTTTCTCTCCGTCCGGCCGATGACCTCTGCGGCATCGGTCAGCGCCTGGCGCGCCGTCGTGAATGCCTGCTCAAAGTCGCCCGCGTTCTTCAGGTCCATCGCGGTTTGCAGGGAGGCGGCCACGCGGGTGGCATCTGGCCCGGCGGGATCCAGCTTGGCGAGGTATTCCCGCGCTGCCGCTTCGACGCGTACCAACTTCTTGAAGTTCTTCGTTTTCTCCTTGTCGCTCTTTGGCGTGAAGAGAAATCCACCTTTGAGGTATTTGCTCAAGAAGGCTTTCTGCGTCTCCGTCAGAATGACCTGATTTGTTCCGTCCGGCATAACGTCTCTCCGATCCTCGTTGGGCGCGGGGTGGCGTCGGTCGCCAACTCCCGCGAATGGCTCTCCAAGGGCGCTTGCCTTGGCGCGATCGAGGGTGGGTCGTGGTGGCGCGCAACTCGGTTCAAAGAAAATCCGGAAGCCTTCCCGCGTTCTTCAGGACCACCGAACCTGCCGATTGCGGGGAGCAGGGGCGCGACAACCGCAAGTGCTTGCAGGGTGCCGGGCACCCCTGCGAAGCTCGCTCATACCACCGCGGTGACAGTCCGATCCGCTCAATGCCACGAACCTGGCCGCATCTTGAGTAGCCCCTGTGAATATGGAGAACGGCATGCGAGCCTTGCCCGTCAGAAAAGCGAGAGCTTCTGACTGCAGAGGGAAGGGGTACAAGATCCACACAGGGTCAACCGCCCATCCACCGGTAGAGGGACGCGTGCCTTGTACGATTGCGAAGCTGAGCTCACCGCCTCAGAGATGCCGGTGCCTCCGAAGGATGAAGGAGACGAGGTATCCATCCGCGATGTGCCGAGGGTGCGCCTCGCCTGCTTCCCGCACGCTACGGCAAGACAGCGCCCCGGCTTTCCGTCGCAAGGATGGTATCTGTTAGCTGAGTGCCACCTGAGGGGGAGCACCTGCAAATTCGTCCCATAGCGACAGCGCGACAACCCTGCAAAAAGATGTTGTGAACCATTCTCGGCGCTGCACCGACCAAGGTCTATGAAGCACGACAGAACGCTGCAAGACCCTTAGGATACCTGACATGACCATGAAAAACTCCGCCGCGGGCTATGGCGCGCTGACCAAATTCTTCCACTGGGCCATCGTGGTCCTGTTTACGCTGCAATTCTTCGGCGGCCACATCATGACGGCCATCGGGTTCAACTCCAGCTTCGCGGGGATCGACACCGACACCTACTACAACTGGCACAAGTCTCTGGGGCTTGTTGCGCTCGTGGTGGCCGTGGCGCGCCTGATCAACCGCCAGCTCGGCGAACTGCCACCGTGGGCTCCGACGCTGTCTACAGGGGAACGCCGCTTCGTCCACCGGGCCGAACAGATGCTCTATCTGGCGATGTTCCTGATGCCGGTGTCCGGCTGGTTCTACGTGATGTGGGGCCACTACGGCGTGAACCTCTTCGGACTGTGGGAAATGCCGCGACCGCTGAGCAAGGACAATACGCTGCGCGACGTGGCCAAATGGATCCATGTCGGTGCGAGCTGGCTTCTGCTTCTGGCTCTGATTGGCCATATCGGCCTCGTGCTGCGCCACCAACTGGTGAAGCGGGATGGGCTCTTGAAGCGCATGCTCTAGGGCCCGGAGTCCGTGAGCGCTCTTGGTGCGGGGGACATCGCTACGCAGACGCGCTGCAAAGCGCGCTGGAGTGCGGGGCCTTCTTTGTCTTGGCGCCATAGGAGCACGAGGGAGGGAGCGGCGCGGTGCGCTGTCTCTGCCAAGTCTGAGCTGGCAAGGGTCCATGGCGCTTTCACAGGCCATCCAGAGTCCAACAATCGCTGGGTCAGTGCGCCGTTGCCCGGATCCATTGCAACGTCTTCACACCTCTTCGAACAGCTCCGGGACACGCCCTTTCGTGGCTGTTCGCAACGCAAAGCAAAGGCTCTGCAGTGCAGTCACTTGGTCAGTCGTGGGATGCGGCAGTTAGGCCAGACGGATAGGCCCGTGCCCTGATCGGTCACAACTGGACCATGATGCCGTACGGTCCGACGTTTGCGCGCAGCGGCAGCATTTCGGTTCAGTCGACCTTCGGTCTGGGCATATCCGCCATTTCGGGCGGCAAGCTCACGACAAGCCCTGCCTTCTTCCACCCGTCGAATGCCTTTCGCACAAGTGGCCCTGTGAAGTAGTTGAAGACCATTTCCTTTGGTATGTCCGCCTCGAAATTCGGGAGAATGCGAAGAAGCGCTTCCCGTGCCTTTTCGGCAGCCTCGAAGTTGCCCAGCTCGGCCTGAAACCAGACCTGATGGGCATGGTACCAGGGGAAGCCGGGCATCGGTACTTTCTCGATCTCGAGAAGTGCCGCTTGCCAGAAATCGCCCAGGGCGTAGCGCCATGCATGGGCATAGTGATACCAGCCGGGGTGAATGGGGCTGAGTGCGATGGCCTGCTCGAGAAGCGGGATTGCCCGGTCAAACTCCCCGAGAAACGCGTGGCAATGGCCGATCTCCGCAAGGATGTCGGCGTGACCCGGATTGAGCTCAAGGGCCGTCCGCGAGGTTGCCCGAAACCCTGACAGATCGCCCGTGTGAAACTGGCAGAGCGCCATTGCCATTCTGGCGAATCCGCTCTGCGCGTCGCTCGCGACGCCCCTTTGGGCGGCGTCGAGGCCAAGGCGCGGGGCATTGACGCCGGGCCGCTCGTTGAGGTGATAGCGCTTCTCTTCCAGCAGAATGAGGGCATAGGCCGCCCAACCGTCCGACGCATTGGGATCGGCTTCCAGCAACGTCGGCAAGCGTTCCCGCAGATCGAGGTGCAGCTTGGGGTCGTAGGTTTTGTAGAACTCATAAAACTGAGCAACGGCGGCGTAGACATCCCACGTCTGTGCCTGCCCGCCGATGGCTCTCCGCCGCAGTCGCGTGCCGATGTCGCCATGTTGCGAGGCCACGCGACCGGCCGTCAGGAGCCCGATCTCATTCTGGATGTCGAAGATGTCGCTTGGGTCTCCCGTCCGGTCGAACTGCTCCATCAAGACGATCTCTCCGGTCGAGATGTCGCTGACCTGAACGGTGACGCGCAGCCGTGTCGGGGAGCGGCGCAAGCTGCCTTCCACCACGAAATCCACACCATGGGCCTTTGCAATCCCGGCCTGGTCCATCCCGTGTGCCTGAATGTGAAGGGCGGTCAGGTGCGACAGGACCCGCAGGTTGCGAAACCGGGTGAGGCTCGAGGTGACATCTTCGCTAAAGCCATCCGCGATCTCTTTGTCTTCCTGGGCGACGCTGAGGCTTCGGAATGGCAGGACGAGAAGGATCGGCGTACGCGTTTCGGTCTGTGGCGCGGGTGTGCCGCGCTCTATCGGCACCGCCAGCCGGAACCCGACGCCATGCACGGTTTCGATAATGCGCTGGTCTGTTCCCGTATCGCCGACGGACCGGCGCACTTCCTTGATCGCGGTCGACAGGGTGGCGTCAGTGACGATCCTGCCGCCCCAGACTTGCGCGATCAGATCATCCTTGGTGACAACCTCGCCATTGGCTTCGACCAAGGCCCGCAAGATACCCGCGGTTTGCCGCGTCAAGCGCCGCACGTCCGATCCGTGCTCGGCGGTCATCCTGTCGAAATCGACCTTGGCGTCTGAGATCGCGAACTGCATCGAGGCAAGAGTACCCAATCCGGCAATTCCGGGAAAGCTCGGCAAAATCTCAGAGTCTTCTCAGGTCAGCCTCAAGCAGTGCGAGTGCGGTGTCTCTAGGTCCCTGTCCATCAAGAAAGGACAGACCATGAAATACCGAAGAGCGCTGCCGCAACTGGCAGGAAAGCAGATGATCACCGACGGGGGGCTGGAGACCACCCTGATCTTTCACGAAGGGATCGAGCTTCCTCTCTTCGCCGCCTTCAAGGCGCTGGAGGCCGGTGCGGGGATCGCGGCGATGGATGCCTACACGGAACGTTTCGCCAAGATCGCTGTCGCTGCCCAGCGGGGTTTCATCATGGACACGCCAACCTGGCGGGCCAGCGCACGATGGGCGGCTGAGCTGGGCATGTCGCGGGACACCCTGTGCGCTGTTCATCGGGAAGCCCTGTGCAAACTGGCACGGGTACGGGACTGCTTCGAAACGGCTCGGAGCCCCTTTGTCATGAATGGGGTGATCGGCCCTCAGGATGACGGCTATGCACCGACGCGGACAATGACCGCCGCGACAGCAGAGGCCTACCACGCCGAACAGGTCCGGTGGTTCGACGTGTTTGGGGCTGACATGGTGTCCGCGATCACGATGACCTACGCCGACGAGGCGATCGGCATCGCGCGCGCCGCCAAGGCCGTGGGCATCCCTGTCGCTATTGCCTTCACCGTCGAGACCGACGGACGGCTACCGTCCGGCGAGGCGCTGGGGGAGGCGATCCGGGCGGCCGATGGAGCGACCGACAGCTACCCGGCCTACTACATGATCAACTGCGCGCACCCCGATCACTTCGCACATGTGCTGCGGGGCGAGTGGACGCGTCGGATCATGGGGCTCCGGGCGAATGCATCGCGCATGAGCCATGCAGAGCTCGACGCTGCGGAAACCCTAGATGACGGCGATCCGGACGAGCTTGGACGGCTTTACGCCGAGATTGCGCTCCGCCTGCCGCACCTGACCGTCATGGGGGGGTGCTGCGGAACCGATCACCGCCACGTCGCCGCGATCTGCCGTGCAACCGCCCCGTGACGGCTTCGAGATGACGGGCGCTACGGCGCCTTCGCACCAACAGCCGCGCATGGGCTCCTTCCATGCGGACTGTCAGCTCAACTGTAGCGAAACCTGAATTTCTGAAAGGAAGAACAAATGCTCAAGTCAACGCTCTCTGCTTTGGCCCTTCTAAGCTCAACCGGCCTCGCAATGGCTGGCGGCGCGCCATTGTCGTTCGATGTCGCGGAAGACGTCACGCGGTTCGTCTTCGCACAAGCCCCCGTTTTCGAAGACGGTATGCCCGCCTACGGGAACGCCTTCATTACGCAAGGCTACATCTACCAGGACGGCACGCTCGACGGCGGCGCAGAGGGGACGCACGCCGATGGCAGCCCGGCCTTTCCCGACAAGGTGATCGGTCGCTGGACCTGCGATGGCTTCTTTGTCGGCGATGGCGCGAGGACGACGGCCGGTGCCATGGTGATCACGCGCCAGGTGTTCGAGTTCGACAGTGGCGACATCCTTATCAACCAGGGCGCCGAGTTGGCCGAGATCGACATTGCGGCCCCACGCGTGATCACCGGCGGTACGGGCGCGTACGCCAACCTCGGCCCCGAGATGCGCCAAACGCTGCTCGGCATGACGGATGGTTTTGGCGTGCGTCTCTCCATCGAGATCCTGGACGCTGAGCATTCGGACCCCGACCATGCTAAGACAGGCGATCACAAGGAATGGGATTCCGGCGTTCCGGTCGGCCCGCTGGACCGGGGATGAACCGCCCGAGCCAGAAGATGCCTGGGCCCGTCAGTGGGCCTAGGCACTTCTCGACACCGAGGGAGGCGAGATTGGGAAATTCAGAACGCAGTTCAATCGCCCCGGCATCCATCGATGATGCCGAGGCGCTTGCCAAGCTGATCGACACCGCGGGGGAGGGAATACCCTCTTGGCTTTGGAGCCAGTCCGCGACGGCAAACCAATCGCCGCTGGAGGTCGGGATGGAACGCGCCCGGCGCGAAGCTGGCGGCTTCTCTTACAGACATGCTGTTGTGTCGCGGATCGGCACTGACGTTGCCGGTATGCTGCTGGGGTATCCGATCGAGCAGGCACCTGATGACGACCCCGCAGAGCTACCGGCCCCGATTGCTCCGTTTGTCGCTCTGGAAAGACACTCTGTCGGGACCTGGTACATCAACGCGCTCGCCGTGTTCCCCGAGTATCGCGGGCATGGCATCGGCACTCGGCTCATGGGGCAGGCGAAACTCCGGGCCCAGCAAGCCGGTCTGCGGCGCTTGAGCATCCAGGTCTATGCCCAGAACCATGGCGCGGTGCGTCTCTATGAGCGCCTCGGGTATGGCGTGATCGCGAAAGAGCCTGTTCGGGAGCATCCCAGCCAGCCCTACTATACCGGAGATGTCCTTCTTCTCGAAAAACACCTCGCCTGATCCCTGTCCTGACCCTCAGCATACGCCGCATGGAGCCGTTGCGACATGTGCTGGCACGGCTGTGTTGTGTTGCGAGCGGGAGGGGAGGCGCGCGGGTTTGAGGGGTGGAGACGCCGGGCAAAGTTGCCGTCCGAGCATGCTGTACAGCTCTCTCGAAGCGACGAGATCTGGCAGGCTGATGTGCGTCTGCGATGGCAAGACAGTCGGGCAGGGGGGCTCTCGCCTCAGTCACCCGACCCGGATGCGATTGTCTGATGCGGGATGATGACGCCCTAGCCCACAGGAGTTGGACGGCTATCCACATCCGGACTGTTGGCTGTTGCTTGTGGCGCATCGATCCGGCTGCCTTAGAGCGCGATCCCGCATTGGGCAGATCGTTCGTGGTGCTCCTTCCTTCTCCGGTGCCCGTTTCCCGATCACAGGAAGAGCCACTGAACGTCCACCCGACCAGACCTGTCCGGCTCATGCGTCCACTTCGCGGCTGAAAATCGGGCAAATGGTCAGATCTTGGCGAAAAGACCAACAGAGTCTCGCTTTCCGGCGCCGAAAATCCACGCATTCAGAGACACGCGTCAAAGCCCGAAGCTAGCAATTCGTCGCGCGATGAATTGTCCCATGATCCGTGGAATCGTTGCATGCGTCCGGCCGCTTTGAGTGACGGGCAAGGGCCTTTTCCAGTGTGGGACAACGTCGTGTGCCGGTGTGGAGCGCTGACCATCCGCACCGTGCGTCGGACCACCAGAGAAAGGAAAGACGGAATGAAGAAGTCCATGATTACTCGCCGACAGGCACTGATCGGTGGTGCCAATGTCATCACCGCGGCCGCCTTCATGGCGGGGGGCGGGTTCAAGGCGCTGGCCTCCACCTCCGGCACCGTCGGGTTCATTTATGTCGGGCCGAGCGACGATTTCGGGTGGAATCAGGCCCATGCGGTGGCCGCGGCCACGATCTCTGGTGCCGAGGGGATCAACCTGATCGAGCAGGAGCGCGTGCCCGAGACGGAAGAGGTGATGCGGGTCATGGAAAGCATGATCCAGCTTGACGGCGCCAAGGTCATCTTTCCCACGTCCTTCGGATATTGGCCATTCATTCAGGAACTTGCACCGAAATACCCCGATGTTCTCTTCGTGCATGCCGGCGGCCTGTGGAAGGACGGCGACGAGGCCAATACCATTGGATACCGCGGCTTCATGGAGGAACCGCACTACCTCGCGGGGATCGCAGCCGGGCGTCTGACCAAGACCGGCAAGATCGGCTTCATCGGGGCCAAGCCGCTCTACTTTGTGTTCAACAACTGTAACGGCTTCACCCTGGGAGCGCGGAGTGTCAGGCCCGATACGACCTGCCAGGTGGTCATCACCGGCGAGTGGAGCGACCCCACGCGCGAGGCTGACACCGTGAACGCAATGGTTGACCAGGGCGTCGATGTCATCGTGGCCAATGTCGACAGCCCCAAGGTGGCCATGGAGACGGCCGAACGGCGCGGGATCATGTCGGTCGGGTATCACACGGATCAGTCGTCGCTTGCCCCCAACGGCTTCCTCACGGGTGCCGAATGGAACTGGGGCAAGGCCGAGGAATTCGTGCAGGCGTGGCTAACGGGCGGGGAGTATCCCAATCTGCTGCGCGGTGGCTTCGCCGTCGACATGGTGCGCCTCAGCCCCTTCGGTGCCGCCGTGCCCGATGACGTGCGCGCCGAGATCGAGGTCGCCAAAGCCGGGTTCCTCGACGGATCGCTGACGCTCTATGAAGGGCCGCTGATGGATAACAAGGGCAATCAGATCCTTGCCGCCGGCGAAGCTGCGGCGAACGAGGACGCGGCCTTCAAGCTCTCCGTCGATTGGCTGGTCGAGGGCGTGTCTGGAGAGACCGGCCTCTGATGTCAGACACCGCCAACGAAGAAACCCGGCTGGCGGATGCCGTCAGCCGGCGCTACGGTGGTCTTTCGGCCATCGTGACGCGCAGCAGCTCCGGGCTCGAGGCATTCGTGCTGTCTGCACTCGCGCTGGTTGTGGCCTTTGCGATCTTTGGCGTCTTCGTTGCGGTGCAGGGTCTCGATCCGCTCGCTGTCTACGCGGTGCTGTGGCTTGGTGCCTTTGGCACGTCGTTCTCGATCGAGAACACCCTCACCCTTGCGGCCCCCATCATCTTGACGTCGCTCTGCACACTGATCCCGGCGCGCGTTGGCATGCTGGTGATCGGCGGTGAGGGCGCTCTCGCGCTGGGAGGGGTAGGCGCCGTGCTGGCGGGCATCGTTCTGACCGGTCTGCCATGGTGGCTGGGCGTGGCGGCCTGTTGCCTTGCCGGGAGCATGTTCGGAGCGGCCTGGATCATGGCGGCAGGCGCGCTGAAGCATTGGCGCGGCGTGAACGAGACCATTGCAACCCTGCTGATGAACTACATCGCTGCGGCGATCCTCCTGCACCTCGTTACCGGCCCGATCCGAGATTTCTCGGTGTCGATCAAGGCACAAAGCCTGCCGGTGCCCGAACTCTACCGCATGGGGGATATTCCCGGATGGTCGGTGCATTGGGGGCTGGTCGTTGGGGTGGCTGTCGTGTGCGCGCTCCACATATTGCTCCGCCATACGGTGACGGGGTTTTCAATGTCGGTGCTGGGTGGCAACCGGCGGGCCGCGCAGATGGCGGGGCTCGACATCGGGCGCCTGACCCTCCTGGCCTGCGGGCTGGGCGGTGCTGCGGCGGGGCTGGCCGGCGCGATCGAGGTCGTGGCCGTCCATGGCGCGGCGAGCGACAGCCTGCTGGTCGGCTTCGGATATACGGGAATTCTCGTGGCTTTTCTGGCGCGACAGAACCCGCTTGCGGTGCTTTTGGTGGCGCTTGTCATCGGCGGGATCGCGGCGGCCGGTGGCCTGCTCCAGCGCCGCTTCGACATGCCTGACGCGGCAACGGACTTGCTGCAGGGCATCATCTTCTTGTGCGTGCTGGCTTCGAACGCCTTTGCCGGCCGCCTCTTCCGGAGGGCGGGCTGATGGAAGGCACACTGGGTTGGTGGGGCGTCCTGATCGCCGTGCTCGGGGGGGCGGTGCGTGTGTCCACTCCGTACCTCTATGTCGCCCTCGGCGAGACGTTGACCGAGCGGGCAGGCCGCGTGAATCTCGGCCTCGAAGGCACATTGGTGCTCGGTGCCATGTCGGGGTTCGCCGTCTCTTTTCTGACCGGGTCGCCGTGGCTCGGGGTTCTGGCTGCCGGGATCGCGGGAACCGGCTTGGGCGCGCTGCACGCCGTGATCTGCAACCTGCCGCGGGTGAACGATATCGCCGTGGGAATTGCGCTCTTCGTCTTCGGGACCGGCCTCGCGTTCTATCTGGGCAAGGACTACATCCAGCCCCGCGCGGAGATGTTGCCCGGGATCCCGCTGGGCGCATGGTCCGACAGCCCGGCGATCCAGTCGGCGCTTGAAATCAGCCCTCTGTTCATCATCGGTCTCGTCCTTGCAAGCGGGCTGCGCTGGGCGCTGTTCAATACGCGCTGGGGCCTGCTCTTGCGCATGGCCGGCGACAACGCGGAGGCCGGCCGCGCGCTTGGGCTTTCGGTGAACCGGATCCGCCTCGCGGCCACTGCGGCGGGCGGGTTCCTGTCTGGGATCGGTGGCGCATTCCTGTCGCTCTACTATCCGGGAAGCTGGAACGAGGGGCTGTCTTCCGGGCAGGGTTTGATGGCTGTTGCGCTTGTCATCTTCGCCCGTTGGGATCCGCTGCGCTGCTTCTGGGCGTCGTTGGTGTTCGGGGGCGCCACCGCATTGGGGCCTGCTTTGCAGATGGTCGGGATCAGCTCGGGGTACTATCTCTTCAATGCAGCCCCCTACATCATCACGCTGGCCATCCTGATCTGGGTGTCCAATCCGCGCGAGGCCCTGCAAGGCGCACCGCGGGAGCTTTCGATCTCAAGATGAACAAGATCCCTCCTTCCGTCGAGATTGTCAGCCTGTCCAAGCGCTTCGGCAGCGTGCAGGCGCTGGAGGCCGTATCCGAGCGGTTTCCGTCCGGCTGCTTTCATGCCCTGCTCGGGGAGAACGGGGCGGGCAAGTCCACCCTCGTGAAGTGCCTGATGGGGTTCTACCGGGCCGATGACGGCAACATCCTGATTGATGGGAAGGAGCGCCGCATCGCGGGGCCGCAATCTGTTCAGGGGCTGGGCCTCGGGATGGTCTACCAGCATTTTACACTAGTCGAGCCGATGACGGTGGCAGAGAACCTCGTGCTGGCACGGCCCCACATTCCCCCGGTCATTGATTGGGCTGCTGAGCGCGCGGGCATCCTGCGCTTCATGGACGAGGCGCCCTTCGCATTGGACCCGGATGCGCCGGTTTCGAGCCTCGCTGCAGGCGAGAAGCAGAAACTCGAGATCCTCAAGCAGCTCTGGCTCGGGCGGCGTTTCTTGATCCTCGACGAGCCGACCAGCGTGCTGACACCGGCAGAGGCGGATGAGGTTCTGGGCCAGATGCGCGCATTGACCGATGCTGGCAGCCTTTCGGTTGTCTTGATCACGCACAAGTTCCGCGAGGTGATGACCTATGCGCGGACGGTGAGCGTTCTGCGCGGCGGACGGCACGTCGGCGGCGCGGTGGTGGCAGAGACGGATGAGAGCCACCTCGCCGAGATCATGTTTGGCGCGTCGGCGCCTCGCGCGGATATTGTCCGCAACGAAGTACCCGCTGACAGCCGACCAGCGTACTTGCGGATCAACGGGCTGCACGCCCGGGGCGACAGGGGGGAGCTTTCTGTCCACGACGCCGCATTCGACGTCCGCCCGGGTGAGATCGTGGGCGTCGCGGGTGTTTCAGGCAATGGACAGAAGGAACTGGTGGAAGTCCTCGCCGGGCAGCGAACGGCTGTTTCCGGCACTGTTCTGGTGGCGCAAGACCCCTGGACAGGAACGCGCTCGGAAATCCGTGCGCGCGGGGTGCGCCTTCTGGCGGAGGAGCCACTGGCCAACTCCGGTGTGCGCAAGATGAGCGTGATGGAAAACCTTGCCCTGCGGGACTTCGACCAAGCGCCCCTCGCGCGGGGGGGGATGGTCTCGCGCGGCGCCATGCGACGCAAGGCGGAGGCCCTGATCACGCGCTACAACATCCGCACCCCCGGCCCCGACGCTGCGCTGGAGACCCTTTCGGGAGGCAACGTCCAGCGGACGGTTCTGGCCCGCGAGTTGTCTGGTGAGGTGCGGCTGCTTGTGGCGCAGAACCCATGTTTCGGGCTCGACGCCTCCGCAGCAGCAGAGATCCGCCGCCAGCTCATCGAAGCGCGCAACGCGGGAGCGGCGATCCTCCTGATCTCGGAGGATCTAGACGAGGTGCTCCAGTTGTCAGACAGGGTTCTGGTGATGTCGGGCGGGCGTATCGTCTACGAGACGGACGGTGCCAGCGCAGACCGCTACGAAATCGGGCGCCACATGGCGGAGCACGACACTGCAGCTTCAGCACAAAGGACCCGGATCGCATGAGCCCTGACCCCCTCCTTGTGACCGGTGGTCTGGTCTTGCAGGACGCAGAGACCGATCCCCGCCGCGCCGATATCCTCGTTGAAGGCGATCGCATCGTGGCGATCGAACCGACAGGCAGTATCGACCCGGGCTCGGGCCGCCCGGTCGACGCGTCCGACCGCATGATCGTGCCCGGGCTCGTCAATGGCCATACCCACGGGCATGGCGCCTTGGGCAAGGGGCAGGTTGGTGATCGCGCACCGCTGGAGGTCTTTCTGACGGAGGCAGGCGGCTTTGGCGGCAATCGCACGCTGGATGACAAGCGCCTGACCGCGGAATTGACGGCTGTCGAGCTGGTGCGGCGCGGCTGTACTACCGCTCTCGACATGTATGGCGAGTATCCCGTTCCGTCGCCCGCTGGGATGGGCGCGGTGGCAGACGCCTACGACAGCGTCGGGATGCGCGCCGTGATCGCGCCGATGGTGGCCGACCGCACGCTCTTTCAGGCCATTCCCGGCCTGCTGGCATCCTTGCCCGAGCCGTATCGCGAAACGGCGCAGGCCATGGCGACGGCGCCGACCTCGGATATCCTGGACGGGCTGGAAGAGGTTCTGGTGACGTGGCGCCACGATCGCCACCGCGTCCGGCCCGGCGTCGCGCCGACGATCCCGCTGCACTGCTCGGACGCGTTCATGACAGGCTGCGCGCGGCTTGCGGAAGATCATGACACTATCCTGCAGACCCACCTTGCGGAAACGCGGATGCAGAACATCAAGGGGCACGAGCGCTATGGTCGAAGCCTCGTCGCGCATCTTGAAGGGTTGGGGCTGCTATCCGAGCGGCTCTCTGCGGCACACGGCATCTGGTTGAGCAATGAGGACATGTCTCGCCTCGGGGCGCACGGGTGTGGGGTTGTGCACAACCCGATGTCCAACTTGCGCCTTGGCTCGGGCGTGGCGCAGGCCCGCAAGCTCAAGGACGCCGGCGTTGCCCTTGGCATTGGCACAGATGCCACGAATACGTCCGACGGGCAGAACATGTTCGAGGCGCTGAGACTGGCCGCCTACCTGTCGCGGATCTGCGATCCCGACCCGGCGCGTTGGATCGAGGCCCGCGAGGCCTTCGAGGCGGCGACTGTGGGAAGTGCCAGAATCCTCGGGTTCGACAAAGTTGGCCGCCTGCACCCGGGTTGGGCCGCGGATATGGTCTTCATCGACCTGACCCACATCACCTACGCGCCCCTGCGCGCGCCGCTGCGCCAGATGGCTTTCGCGGAGAGTGGCGCAGCGATCCGTTCCGTGATGATCGCCGGGCAGATGGTCTTGGACGAGGGCCGAATGACCACGATCGACGAGGCGGCGTTGCGCGCCCGTGCCGAACTCGCGGCGGCTCGGCTAGACGCCGCCAACGCAGAGGCGGTCAAGGGCGCCGATGCAATGGCCGGTCTGGTGGGGTGCTTCTGCCTTGCGCACGCGTCAGAGCACTGCGAAGTGGTCCGCACGGTCCACGGTTGACGCGGGGGCGCATGGGAAACGGGATCCAGATCGCACTCGGTGTCCCAGGCTCTCTCGAACCTTGTGGGGTCATGAGCGCACCAACTGTTGGCAAGTCGCCCCTCGATCCGTCTGGTTACTTGGCGCGGCGTGGGCGCTCTGCTAGCGCTGCGCCATGGTCGTAGCATCTGGAAGGAAAAAGCCGGTCCGCTCGCGCGACCCCGAGCGGACGAAGGGCGAGATCCTCGCCGCGGCCATCGCCGAGTTCTCTGAAAATGGCTATGACGGTGCAAAGATCCAGAAGGTTGCCAGCCGTGCGGGGTGCAATCCACGCCTGATCTATCACTACTTTGGCAGCAAGGCGGATCTCTACCTCGAAGCCTTGCGCCGCATCTATGCCGACTTGCGCGCGCAGGAGGCAAAGCTGAACCTCGATGCCCTTCCACCGCGTGCTGCTATCCTCCGCCTCGTGGAATTCACGTTCGACTTCTTCGACAGCAACACGGCCTTCATTTCGATCACTCGCAGCGAGAACTTGCTGAAGGGCCAGTTTGTGCGTCAGCTTCCGGAGATCGGGCAGCTGTCCAATCCCTTGATCGATCGGATCGGCGAACTGCTCCAGAAGGGCGCGGAGCATGGCGTATTGCGCGGGGGCGTCGATCCTTTGCAGCTTTATGTGAGCATTGTCGCGCTCAGCGCCCACCACATCAACGCGGCGTACACGCTGTCCGCCACGTTTGGCATCGACCTGGCCGCACAGGATTGGCGCGAGGTGCGGCGAGAGCACGTTATTGCGCTGGTTTCTGCGGCGATCTCGATGACCGAATCAACGTCTTAGTGCGACAGATCCGCGCATTGCATACTTCCGTGTACGGCTTCTGAGAGGCATTTGACCGGATTCACTGCCTGCAAATTCGGCATCCGCAGATAATTCGTCATTCGTTTACTTATTTTCGTAGTGGCCTGCACGGTGTGCCGACAACGTTCCCGCATGAACATGGCCTCTCCGATCCCAGATAACCTCGATCCCCCGGCTTCCGCCACGAGCGTACATGCGCGCCCGGCCCTTGAGTTGCAGGACGCGTCTGTCGTCTTTGGAACTGGCGACAAGGCCGTGACAGCCCTGTCTCCGACCACGCTCAAGATGGATCCGGGCGAGTTTCTCGCGCTCGTCGGGCCGTCCGGGTGCGGCAAGTCCACCATCCTGAAGCTGGTCAGCAACCTGATCCAGCCATCGTCGGGCATGGTCCTTGTGGGCGGCAAAGAGGCAAGTGCCAAGGAATTGCGCATCGGGATGGCGTTTCAGAACCCGACAATGCTGCCGTGGCTGACGATTGAGCGGAACATCATGATGCCGCTCAAGATCGTGCCGCCCTTCAAGCAAAGCTTTCGCAAGGAAAAGGACGGCGCGTTTCGCGACCGGGTCCATGCCTTGCTCAAGCAGGTCGGGCTCGAAGGATTTGCGAACCACTACCCCTGGCAGCTCTCCGGCGGGATGTTGCAGCGCTCAAACCTTTGTCGCGCGCTGATCCACGAGCCGGATCTGTTGCTGCTCGACGAGCCCTTCGGCGCGCTGGATCAGTTCACGCGCGAAGAGCTGTGGCAGATTATGCAGGACCTCTACCTCGACCGAGCGCCGACGGTCCTGTTGGTCACCCACGATCTGCGTGAGGCGGGCTACTTGGCCAGCCGCATATGCGTCATGAGCGCCCGCCCCGGGCGGGTGATCTCGGACGAACCGGTAAACCTCCGGCGCCCGCGTGACATTGCAACGATCTACAGCCCCGAATTCGTCGAGATGACGCAGGGCCTGCGCGAGATGATCGCGCAAGTGCGCAGCAAATAGGAGGCCCGCAATGACCGACACCACGCGCGTGCGCATCATGTCCACGTCTCTCATCATCGGGTTCTTCGTGTTGTGGGAGGTCCTCTGCATCGCGCTGAACGTGTCGGATCTGGTGCTTCCGCGCCCGTCCGAGATCATCGTGACGATGATCGACCGCTTCCCGGTCTTGTGGCCGCACATTTTGCAAACGCTCTACTCGACGCTCGTCGGGTTCGCCCTCGGCGTGACCATCGGAGTGACGCTGGGGGTAATCGTCGGCACGTCAAAGGTGGCCTACGCTGTCGCCTACCCGCTGCTGGTGGGCTTTTCGTCGATCCCGAAGGTGGCAGTGGTGCCGATCTTCGTGCTGTGGTTCGGCTCCGGCACGACACCGGCGATCCTGACGGCCATGGTGATCTGCGTTTTTCCGATCGTGGTGAACATCGCCACCGGGCTGGCCACGACAGAACCCGAGCTTGAGGACGTGCTCAAGACGCTGGGTGCATCAAAAACAGAGATCCTTTGGAATGTCGGCCTGCCCCGCGCCATGCCGTACTTCTTTGCCTCCCTGAAGGTCGCGATCACGCTCTCCTTCGTGGGCGCCGTGCTGTCCGAAACGGTCGCGTCCAATATGGGGATCGGCTTCGTGATGATGACGGCGTCGTCGAACTTCCAGGTGTCGCTGGTGTTCTCGGGGCTTATCCTGCTCGCCCTGATGGGCGTCGTGCTCTACGCGATCTTCTCGCTGCTCGAGCGCCGCGTGACCGGCTGGGCCACGCGCGGCAACGACATTGCCATCACCTGACCTGCTCAACCACCAACTCACCAACAAGGGATGAAGACCATGAAGCATACACTTTTTGGCGCGGCGCTGAGTGTTTTGGCGGGGGCCGTCCCCGCGATGGCGGAGATGACGGACATCCGGTTCACGCTGGGGTGGAAGACCCAAGGGTCGGACGCACCGATGCTCGTGGCGCTCTACAAGGGCTACTTTGAGGAGGAAGGGCTGAACGTCACCATCGACCAGGGCGAAGGCTCGGCTGCCACGGTGACGCGCATCATGGGCGGCGCCTATGACGCGGGCTTCGGCGACATCAACGCCATCATCCAGAACGCGGCCGCGCGGCCGGGCGAAGCGCCGGTGATGGTGTTCCAGATGTGGAACCGTCCGCCCTTCGCCATCGCCGTTCCGGCCGATAGCGGCATCACCTCACCCAAGGATCTGGAGGGCAAGACGATCGGCGGTGCGCAAGGCACCCCCACGACACGCCTCTTCCCGGTTTTTGCGCGCCTCAATGACATCGACACTGACACGGTCGGCTACGAGTCCCTCGCGCCGAACCTGCAAGAGCCGATGCTGATCCGGGGCGACATCGACGCCGCCTACACCTTTACCGTGTCGAGCTGGTTCAACCTCATCGCCAACCGCAAGGACCCTGCGGTCGACTTCACGTGGCTCAACTACGAAGACTACGGGATGGACCTTTATTCCAACGGCATGATGGTGTCCCGCGAGCTCCTCGAAGAGAACCCCGAAGCGGTTGCGGGCCTCGTGCGCGCCGTCACCAAAGCGACGCTGGAGATCACGAAGAACCAGGACGAAGCGGTTGAAGCGATCGTGGCCTTCGACAACCTCGTCAGCCCGGATCTGGAGCGCGCGCGCCTTCATTTCGCGCTGACCAACCTGATGAACCACCCCGAGACTGCCGAAACCGGCATCGGTGATCTGGTTGACGAGCGCCTGACCCGCTCCATTGCTCTGATCGCGGAAGGCTACGGCCTCGAAACGCTGCCCGAGGCCGGCGAGATCTTTGACCGGTCTTTCCTCGCTCCGGCGGAAGAGCGTCAGCTCGAGGTCGTTATCAACTGACCTTGTTGCCGAAATCAGATATGCGCTTCGGGCTCGCCCGCGGCGCATATTTTTTTGCCTGCTAGAGCCGAAAGGATATGCGATGGACACGCGACCCGATCCCGTCACCGCTGCCAAGGCAACCGTTGAGGCCTATCTCGAACGCTCCATGATCCCGGATCCGGAGGGTGCCGCGAAGTACGTGTCCGACGATCTGAGCATCACGTTCACGGGCGGGCGCGCGTTCTCGGGGCCTGCGGATTGCACGGCCTTCAACGCCAAGCGCTATGCGTGGGTGAAGAAGAAGTTCCTGCGCACGGATGCGGCGCTCGACGCCGCGACCGGTGATGTCTACGTCTATAACACCGGATATCTCTATGGTGAGTGGAAAGACGGCAGCAGCTTTGAAACCAACCGATACATCGATAGTTTCGTTGTTCGTGGCGGCAAGATCGTGAGCACGCAGGTCTGGAACGACAGTGCCGAGATCCTGCTCGACAAGGCCGGACTTGCAGAGGCACCCCTTTGATCAAACTGGCGACCCACGACCGCTACCCCTACAGCGCTATCACGAATCGTGCGGACTACAGCTTTCCGGGCGGTAAGCGGCTAGCCGTCTATATCGGGCTGAACCTTGAGCACTTCGCCTTTGGCGAGGGGTTGGGGGCGGAGCTCGCGCCCGGTGGCCCGCAGCCCGACATCCTGAACTACGCATGGCGCGACTACGGAAACCGGGTGGGCGCCTGGCGGATGCGCGACATGTTCGATGCGTTGGAGATGCCTGCCAGTGTTTTGGCCAATTCGGTCATGTACGACTATGCGCCCGATCTGATGGCCGCCTACAGCGCCCGTGGGGATGAGATCGTCGGCCATGGCCGCACCAATTCCGAGCGTCAGAGCGTGCTGCCCGAGGCGGACGAAGCCGTGCTGATCGCAGAGGCGACGGACGTGCTGACGCAAGCTGAAGGGACGGCGCCCAAGGGGTGGCTCTCCCCCTGGATCGCGGAGAGCACGGCCACACCGGACCTGCTCAAGGCGGCCGGATACGGTTACACGCTGAACTGGTGCATGGACGATCAGCCGGTCTGGATTCAGACGAAGCACGGGCCACTCCTCTCGATCCCGTATCCGCAAGAAGCCAACGACATCCCGTCGATCGTGGCTCGAAAGGATGGGTCGCAGGCCTTCGCGGATATCATCCGTGAGAACTTCGACGAGATGCTGGAGCAGTCCGAGCAGCAGCCTTTGGTGATGGGGATCGCGCTTCATCCCTACCTTGTGGGTCAACCCTACCGCCTGCGCGCCCTGCGCCGTGTCCTGACGCATATCTGTGCGCATCGCGACGATATCTGGCTGACGCGTGCGGGCGACATCTACGATTTCTGTCTTGGGTGCGAGGCGATCCCGAAGCCCGTCTAGGGCTGCCCGATACCTGCGGCTTGCGCCAGCGCGATCAATCCGCGCTCCTGTCCGGGGGCACCGAGCAGGCTGAGGCCGACCGGCCCGCCGTCGACCCGCCCCGCAGGCACCGAAAGTTGCGGAAAGCCGGACAGACCTGCAATGCACAGCATGGCGAATGCGCGTTGGCGGAAATCGTCCAGTTGCCCCGGATCGGCGGTGAGCAGAGGGGCGGGGCCGGGCGACGTGGGCAACACGAGCACTGTCCCTTCTGTCATAACGCTGGCCATGCGCGCGCGTACCGTGTCATGGGCGGCCCGGGCCTCCGCCCAGGTTTCGGCGTCGATCCTGGACGCAATCTCGAAGCGCTCACGTATGCCGGGGCCAAATTCCGGTGTGTTGGCCTGCACCCACGCGCCGAGGCACTCCCAGATCTCGGCGGCCTGGCAAATGCGGAACGTCTCACGCCACGCCGCCAAGCCTTCGGGTGCAAGGACCACAGGCTCTGCGTGTCCGATATGTGCCTGGAGCTCGGCCAGTGCGGGGGCAAGAGCCGATACGCAGTCCGGCTCTGCCTCTGCCCAAGCGTCCACCGGCAGCAATAGACGGGTCGGTGGCGCGGTTTCGGCATAGCCATAGGCTTGTGCGGTAAGGTCCATGCCGCGGGCGCCGGCGGCGAACCAGCCGACCGTGTCGAACGACCGCGTGAAGGGCATCGCCCCGTCCAGTGAGACCTGCCCAAAGGTGGAGCGCACACCCCAGACCCCGCAGAACGAAGCGGGCAGTCGCACGGATCCGCCCGTGTCGCTGCCCAGCCCGACGTCGACGAGCCCTGCCGCCACCGCGGCAGCCGATCCGGAAGACGATCCGCCCGGAACGCGCCGCGGATCTGCACTGTTCCGAGGCGTCCCGTAATGCGCGTTTGCCCCGATCAAAGAGTAGGCCAACTCGTCGGTATGTGTTTTGCCCAGGAGCGTGGCGCCCGCATCCAACAGGGCTTGCACGGCGAAAGCTGTGTTCGTGGCCGGCTCATGCGTTCGCGCCCAATCGGGATTGCCATAGCCTGTCACATGGCCGGCAATGTCGTAGAGATCCTTCGCCCCAAAGGTCATGCCCGCCAATGGGCCATCTGCCGATCCGGCCAAGTCGAAGAGCTTGGAAAACGCGTTCACGTCCTTGTCCATGGCGGCACTCATCCTTTCACTCATCCATCCACGACACATGTGCCGCGACGATCTTCCATCCATCGGGAAAGCGCACCCAGCTATGGGTTTGCCGTCCTGTCCGGGGTGTCGTTCTGCGTGTGAATTCGGTGCACGCGGTCGCGAAGTCCGTCCCGAAGGTCGTGATCACGGTGTTGCTCAGGCTACGCTCCAACCCTTTGGAGGGCCGCGCCTTGCGAAACTTGAGGATCTGCGCGTGACCATAGAGGTTCTCGGTCGCTCCGAGGCGCACCACCTGATCGCTGGCCCAGAACAGCGCATCGAGCGTCGTCACATCATTGGTCGTCAGCGCTTTCTCGTAACGCTGAAACGCCGCTGTCACCTCCCGGAGAACTTCCGGGATGTTCACCTCTTGCATGTGTCGCATGCTCCCCGCGTGTGTCGCACAGTGTACTGAATATGCACACGTTTGCCGACCGATCGACACCTCTTTCCTTTGTAAGATCACTTTGTCTGGGGTGGTCTAGCCACTGGTTTTGAAAGGGTTGGCCGCCGCTTGCGGTATCCTGTTTGACATACGGTTGCGCAGGGCTGCACCTGCCGAGAGCGGATCACACATTGGCCATTCACGCCACGAGGCCAAATTGGCTTCAGTTGCGTCAAGTTTCTCATTCCCGCTCGTGGTGCTGGCCATTGTCCATTTAGTGGCAAGGGGCGCTGTTCTACAGGCATCTTGAATTATTCGGTCGAATGATTTAATTATGAGGTGAGGAGGCGCTATATGGCCCGGGTCACCGCAGAACGTGTCGAACAAACGAAGCGCGAGCTTCTGGAGGCTGCGCGGCAGGTGCTGACCAGTGACGGGTTCGCAGGGCTTTCGACCCGGCGCGTAGCGGAGGCTGCCGGCACGCAAATGAGCCAGATCCAGTATCACTTCGGCTCGAAGGAGGGGATGATCCTCGCACTGTTCGAGGACATGAACCTGCGCCTCATCGACCGTCAGCGCGAGACGTTCGAGAATCCCGACCTCGCCGTGTCGCAAAAATGGCTCCTCGCGTGTGACTACCTCGATGAGGATCTGGCCTCTGGATACGTCCATGTCCTGCAGGAGTTGATCGCTGCGGGTTGGTCGAACCCTGCTCTCGGAGAGGCGGTGCGCGGCGGTCTCAACCACTGGCACACGCTGATTGGCAGCCTCGCGCGGGAGTTCGGGGAGGCCCACGGTGGCTTCGGACCGTTCAGCGCCGAGGAGGTCGCATCGCTCGTGAGCGCGGCTTTCGTCGGGGCGGAGGCGCTGATCCTCCTGGGCTACGAGGACACCCGCCATCCGATCCGTGGCGCCCTCCGCCGCGTCGGAGAAGCCATGGCCAGGATCGAAGCAGAGCAGAACCTGAAATCCCAACCCCAGGAGTGATCCCATGCGTGCAATGCTGCCCCACACCGAAGGTTTCCTCGATCGCGACGGCATCAAGGTGCACTACGAAGTCTACGGCAGAGGGGACCGCACCATCGTGTTTGTCCCGACATGGTCGATCATTCACTCACGCTGCTGGAAGGCGCAGATCCCGTATTTTGCGGAGCACTTCCAGGTCCTCGTTCTGGATCCGCGTGGGAATGGAAAATCCGACCGCCCGGATACGCCCGAGGGGCATTCCTTGCTCAAATGCATGGAAGACGTGATCGACGTCATGGATCGCACGCAGACGGACAAAGCGACGCTGGTCGGTCTGTCGTTTAGCGGCAAGGTGTCCTTTGCCATTGCGGCGAGATGGCCAGAGCGCGTGGAGGCGGTGGTGACGACGGGCGCGTCGCTCAATCTCGTGCCGAGCTACGAAGAGCGCGGAAAGTACTTCGACGAGGAGTGTCCCGACCCCAAGGATTGGCAGAAATTCAATCGATTGCACTGGCAGCGCAACTATCGGGACTTTCTGGAGTTCTTCTTCGGCAAGGTCTTTTCGGAGCCGCATTCGACCAAGCAATTGGAGGACGCGATTGAATGGGGCCTGCAGGGCGATGGCGACATGCTCGCGATGACCATCGCCGGCCGGGGGGATGATGTCGTTTTCGATGAGGACACAATGCGACGTGTCAAGTGCCCGTCCCTTATCATGGTCGGCGACGGGGACGAGATTGTGCCCCCCGAAGATTCCTATCGCGCGGCGGAGTTGACGGGTGGCGAACTCGTTGTTTTTCCCGGGGGCGGCCACGCGCTGCAGTCCCGGTTTCCTGCGTGGTTCAATACACAGATACGAGACTTCCTTGCCCGCCACCTCGGGACGCACAAGCCCGTTCAGCGCCGGGCAAAGGCGGCCAAGCGTGCGCTCTATCTCTCCTCGCCGATCGGGCTGGGGCATGCCCGGCGCGACCTCGCCGTCACGCGTGAGCTGCGTAAGCTGCACCCCGACCTTCAGGTGGATTGGCTCGCGCAGGATCCGGTGACGCGGTTCCTTCAGGCCAACGACGAGGCCATTCACCCGGCAAGCCGCCTGATGGCCAACGAGAGCGCGCATATTGAAGAGGAGGCCGGAGAGCATGACCTTCACGCGTTTCAGGCAATCCGGCGAATGGACGAAATCCTGATCAAGAACTTCATGGTCTTTCAGGAGGCGCTTGAAGAGGACAGGTACGACCTTGTGATCGCGGACGAAGCCTGGGACGTCGATCACTTCTGGCACGAGCATCCGGAATTGAAGCGCGCGCCCATCGCGTGGTTCACAGATTTCGTTGGCTGGGTCCCGTTTCCCGAGAACGGAGCGCGTGAGGCGTATCTCACGACCGACTACAATGCGGAGATGATCGGCCATGTCGAAAGCCGCCCCGACGTGCGGGATCGGGCGATCTTCGTCGGCTCAAGCGCGGATATCGTGGACATGTCGCTTGGTGACGGCCTGCCCAGGATGCGGGACTGGATTCCCGACCACTACGAGTTTTCCGACTACATCATCGGCACGCATCCGCACGCCTTCGGGTCTCGCGACGACCTGCGCGCCGAGTTTGGTTACGACGACGGGCGCAAGACCTGCATTGTGGCGGTTGGCGGCTCGGGCGTCGGCGCGACGCTGATCCGCCGCATTCTGTCTGCGTATCCTGTCGCCAAGACAAAGATCCCCGAGCTTCGCATGATCGTTGTCACCGGTCCCCGATTGGATCCGGCCGCGTTCGACGTTCCGGATGGGGTGGAGTTTCGCGCGTTCGTCCCCGATCTCGATCGGCACCTTGCCGCCTGTGACCTTGCCTTGGTACAAGGCGGGCTTACGACGTGCATGGAATTGGCGGCTGCCGGAACGCCGTTCCTCTACTTCCCGCTTCGCAACCATTTCGAACAGAACTTCCATGTTGCGGGTCGACTGGAGCGCTACAATGCGGGGCGCCGGATGATCTTCTCCGAAAGCGGGCCGGGTGAAATAGCGCAGGCCATGCTCGAGGAGCTTCAGTTCCCACGCAGGCCCCATCCGGTGGCGGCTGACGGAGCGGCCCGAGCAGCCGCGATGCTGGCTGACATGCTCTGACACCTGTCACGGATGGCATCTGGATGTCGGGCAGGGCTGGTTTCTGCGTTGCCGTGTCGTGCAATCGCCTCTGATCGCGTTCGGCTTTGGGCCCGGCGAAACGGGAGCGAGGCCCAGCCGTTTTGCCTATGGCATCTCCCGAGATCCTCGTTGACCAAAGAAAGTGCCCTTGCTGCGCTACGATCGCCACAGAAGCAATGGGTCCGAACGTTTCGAAAGGTCTGGTCCCGAAGGGTCTCGTGCGACACGGACTCACCTCGATTCCGCTGGACCAGCTGTGCCAGTGTCTGAAGGTCGCAATCGGCGAACAGGCGGATGGAGCTGAAATGAGTGGCTCGTTTGAATCGGCGATAGCTGCGATAGATGCTGCAAACGTCGCTGACCCCAATCTCGAGCCGGACGGGGAGCGGCGGGTTCCCGCTGCGTTGCTCTACGGACACCGGATGAGCGAAGAATGCGCGCGGCTCTTCCCGGAAGCTTCGGAAGTTCTCAGGATCGCGGCGCGAGGCCAGCATATCGAACGCTGGACGCTGCCTCGCAGCGACTTTCCCGAGGGCCGCGAAGGTTATCTGGCGTGGCGTCGCGAGCAAGCGCGCAGGCATGCAGAGCGTGTAGCTGGCATTATGGCTGACTCTGGATACGGGCCGGAAGAGTGTGCACGCGTCGGAACCATCCTGCGCAAGGAGAGGATCAAGCGCGATGCCGAGGTCCAGCAACTCGAGGATGTGATCTGCTTCGTGTTCCTGCGCTGGTATATGGGACCTTTCGCCGAAGGACGCGACTTGGACGACCTGCGGCGCATCGTGAGCAAGACGGCGCGCAAGATGTCCGACGCGGCCCGGCAGAAGGCCATCGCAGAGTTCGAGATACCGGCGCCCTTCGTGGACGCCTTCGCGTCCTAGGTGCCATGCAGCAATGTAATTCCTGCCTTTCCAGCCCTTGCGCGCACCACCCGCGCGGCGAGAGCATACGCAACAGGCAGCGATGCAGGAGCTTTCCCCCGTGACCCCGGAACAGTCTGACATCGCAAGACAAAGCCAGCTCCTTGTGAACTTCCCGGACGCCATTGCGGATGCGGCCCTGAAGCGCTCCATCGTGAAGCACTTCCGGCACGGAGAGGTGATTTTCAGCCATGGCGACCCGGCCCATTCGGTCCACATTGTGCTGGACGGCTGGGTGAAGCTCTATCGCGTCGCCCCGAGCGGCACGGAGGCCGTTGTCGGGGTCTTCACGCGCGGGCGCAGTTTTGGAGAAGCGGTCGCGCTTCAGGGCGGTGCTTATCCCGTTACGGGGGAGGCCGCGACCGATTGCACCTTGGTGGTCGTGCGTGCGGCAGAGCTCACGTCGATCATGAATTCCAATCCCGAGATCTGCATTGCGGTTCTCGCGTCCACCTTCGCGCATCTGCAATCGCTCGTGGGACAGTTGGAGCAGCTCAAGGCCCATACCGGAGCCCAGCGGGTCGCCGAGTTCCTGGTACAGCTCGCGCCCGTCGCCGAGGGACCCTGCCTCGTCACCTTGCCATTCGACAAGATCCTGATCGCCGGGCGGCTCGGCATGAAGCCGGAAAGCCTGTCCCGTGCCTTCGTGCGCCTTCGCGAGATCGGTGTCACGATCCGCCAGACGCGCGCCGAGATCGCTGACATCCACGCGCTGCGCCTCTACGCCGCCGGTGAGGAGAGCAGGCCGGATGAAGACGGCTCCCGTGCGGCGATGTAGAGGCCGGCGCCAAGCACCACCTTCTCGCTGAAAACCGGCATTCAAAACATCGGGCCACCGGGCCGTAGTGCAAAAGGTGTCGTCGGCCCGTCTCGCGCGGTCATGCACCAACGAGTTGGCGACAGATCTTTGGCGGGGCGATGGGCAGGCGCCCTGCATGCCGCAAGATGATGAACCCACCAAAGCCGAGAATCCGCGCTAAATGCGCCTTGGATTGGACGCGACGCGTGACGACGAAGACGGCGTGACGGGAGCGGCGCGCCTCGCGCACGGCCATCGCCCTATCGTCGATCCCCATGACACGCTGCACGCGGGTTTGCGCGGTGTCGGCGAAGGCGAGCAAGAAGGTCATGCCGTCCGCCGTCGGTCAGAAGGAGGCCAAGAATACTTGGTGGTAGGGATTGCGACCCTTCAGGATCAGCGTGGCGTAGGTCCTTGTTGAAAGGTTGGGTGAAACGAAGACACCGATGAACGCGAGGTGCCCGTGGGCTGCGGTGATCTGCGTGCTGCAGAAGTAGGATTTCACCTCGTGCAGCGTGTGGATAAAGCCCCAGTCGCCTGCCCCGAAGAAGGCCAGCATTTCGTAGCCGAGCGACCAGAGCAGGGCGGCCTTGATGGGGTGATTGTGCCGTCCTTTCCAGATCATCAGGATGGAAGGGGCATCGTGATGAAGAACGGGGTTACTTCGAGGCTGGAGAAGATCGATGCGACCCACTGCCAGTCACTCGGTATGCCGATCTGGTGGTAGTGGTGTCCGGTGCCGAGGATGTCAGAATTGAGTGCGGCAGCGACAATGAAATAGAGCCACTACCCGACGATCTCGCGTTCACGCCCGTCAGCTAGAGCATCAGTACGGCAAGGATGGAGCCGATGATCAGCTCCCCAAAACCCCCAATCCAGAGGTGTACGACGCACCAGCATAACATCTTGTCCACCGACAGGTTAGCCGGGTTGTAGAAGAAGAAAGAAAATGGACGCGCCAAGGCCCAGAGGCCGAGTGGCAGGATGTTGGAGATCACGAGTTCGTGCCCTTTCAAAACCGTCATCGGGACGTTGAAGAGAAGGGTTGGCGCAGCAACGGCAACTTCTGCATTTTCCATTTGCTTTTCCCTAGAGTCTCAGGAATTCGTGCCAAGAAAGTTTCCCTTCAGGATTTTGAAGAGATGCGTCGCAGTCGTGATCAGGGTGTCGGTCAGCAAAATTGCCGATTTTAGATGAGCGAGTATTGGTGAATGATTCTTTGCGCATGCTCTCCTTGGGGATAAAGAAACAGGCCGCACTGAAAGCCTCAGAAGCAGCAATGCAATGAGGCTATTCGTATGCAGTATGCACGCGATACTGAAAAGGGGTGGTTTCGAAAACATATTCAGCGAGGTATTGAGTCACCTCGCAAGCAACCGGTCCACTGCTTGAGTTGCCAAAAAGGCAAAAGTGACTATGAAGTATGGGCGATCATCGGCGTTGCGTATTCCATGATCTCGCCTTCCGCAGTCGGTATTGTTAGGCGACCAGCCCCGAGCGCTGGTCTCGCCGAGCCGGAGCAGGAAGATCGACAGGTGGCGGGTTTTGCCGCCGGTCAGATCAACGCGTAGCATCTGGAGGCGGCCTTCGATGCCGGTCGGCATTGCCTCAATCCAGCCGCTGAGGCTCTCGAAGTCCGTGTGCGGCTCACCAGTCTCGCTCCAACGGGGCATGGCGTTGGCCAATTTGGGCACAATATGCGCCCGTTCTCTGAGGACGGAGTCGCAGCCGATGTGGGCGTGCTGCTCCCACACGTGCATGCCTCGCGCGACTCTGTCGGGCAGGGAAAGAACCATGGTCGAATTGGTGACGATGGGGCGGTGTGAATGGATCGAAAGCTCCACAGAGTTCATGGTGAAAAAAGGGAGCTGACTTAGAAGATATTGCATGCCATGCATTTCGTCATGTCGTCTGATATGGGGGACTTCTCTGCGTTGCTCCGGATCGAAGTGTGCGATCCCTTCAGGATTGGCACTATCCGCAATCGCAGTTACCGATATTGGTCAAGCGCGGCGCGGTTTTTGTTAACTCTATTCGGAGTCAGGGAAATATATGAGGTGTGACGGAGTAATCTTATATTTGGAGTGAGCTTCAGATTAATGAGTTGCTGATATTCCACTTATTGTGTTCTTCCGCTGATGGCCCATTGAGTTTTCTTATGGAGGAGAGGCGGGTGGTCCAGATATTCTGCTTGCACGGTGAACGCGCTGTTTTTCCAATGCGTGCTGGCGTTACCTGTGTGATGGCCGAAATGCAGGCAAATGCGTCCCGAACGCAAGGCGAAGAGGGCGAGAACTTGCATTGACCGGATCAAGTCATCGAAGCGGGCGGTCCTGTCAGTGCGGGCCAAATTGCGGGCGAAGAGAGAACCATTGACAGAATCCAGAGCGCGCCCGAGGCCAACATCCCCGTCTAGTACCACGCCACGGCGAGCCCGGAGACGACCCAGCGCAGAGCCGCCGCCAGAGCGAGGAGAGCATAGGCCCATACGACTGCACCGAATGCGATCAGCGGACTTCTTGGACGCCCGAAATCCGCCCGGCTCATCACGGCGAGGATCAAGCCGCGTACCGCGCCTATCCCGAGGGTGTGCCGGGCGGCGACCTCGCTGCCGTATGCAAGATAGGGAAGCCTCAGCGCCAGGTAGCCCACGCCAAGCACGGCAAAGGCGAGGGCAGGCTCCACAGGATCGGGGCGCTACGCGTCCATGCCGTATTCCACCCCGAAAGGCGGACAAGCCGCGCCACCCACGCGAGGCACGCCAGAACGCAAGCCCGGGAGAAGGCCCCTGCATGCCAGGTGAACGGCAGATCGAACAGCATGTGCAATACGATCCCCCCAAGGCGTGTACGCCGAGGCACGGCCCCCAAACGGGCATCGCCACCGCTCCGAACGCGCCAGCTGCCAGAAAGAACACGCGACATCCATCATTGGAGATGCGCTGCAGGCTCTCTGTCACGCGCTTGCTTCCGGCGCGCGCGCCAGCGGGCGCGCCTTGAGGAAAGTGCACATCGTGTCATCGCGGCAGATCCACTGTCGCTTCAGCCACAGGATGCACGCGTTAGGGTTGATGCGGCCCAGCGAGTCTATCGCACCGACAGTGCTGTTCGGCTCGCACTATCTACATTCGCGCAGGCCTTGCCAGCGGCGACTCGCCCTGCGGCATGGGCCGGAATACTTGCGCCGCTCCAAGTCAAACGGGCAGAAAGGTCGATTGGAACTAGGAGGTTCAGGCGCATGAAGCGCTTCCAAGGTTGCAATTCCGAAGGCATGCGCCTGAGAATGGCTCGCGTCCTTGACAGAAACCAAGGCGCGATCGGAAAGCGCGGCACACCAAGCTCTGGTCTCACGATCATAACGGCGACCCTGTATATGACCGGCTTTCTGTCGATCCAGCGGACCACGTTCTTTGCAAGTGCTGCCTTCGGCTTGGCGTTTGCTGCGACTGGTGTATTCGCCCAAACCAAACCGGGCGGCCACAGAGATACGGCAAGGCCTATACGGGCATCGCGCGCACGACTGTCGTGATTGCCGAGAGTGGCATCGCTAAGCACTTTTTCCACGAGTTAATATTGCCGGGTCGCGCGAACAAGGTGCCAGAGGTGGTCCGGGGCACTTAGGCGGAAAGCACTACGACTACGGTACATGGTTCGGGAGAGGCTCTGGCGGGTTTGCCGGGGCGAGCGTCCGGCCTGGCGAGGGGTCGTGACAGATGGTTCCCGCCAGTGCCCGCCTTCGCCCGGACGCTCGGCCGCCACCGCACTGTCCAGAGCACGTTTGCCGCAACGCGGCACTGGCAATGCTCGCCAGTCTGGTACGGGATGCTGAGAGCGGCGAGCCCGATCGGCTGGCCGTGATCGCGACGAAGATCCGCACCGGCGAGCTTCGTCTTTGGAGCGATTTCTTTCAGTTTGCGAAGATCTGTAACGCGGTACCATCGACATCTATCGCTGCCGATGGACGCGGCGGCCGGTCTGGGAAACGAGGCCGTTGGCGTGGACCTCGCAATGCTGTCCGATCCTTGCGAAGTGCGAGCACCCGAGGGACCCGAGATATGGAAGCCCTCTACCAGCTTCGACCCAGTGCCGGGGAACCGCTCGTATCGGCGGCCATCACTGAGGCACGGGAAAGTCATCCGGATCGAAACCCAGCTCCTCCGCATTGGTCGCACGCTTGTCAGAATGAACCGTGAGGCCCGTTGACGCCTCCTGATGGATCATATCCCCCGGCATGATCGAGGCGGAGTCTTCTTCGGTTGGCTCCGGTACGGTGGTGTCGCGGCGCAATGCCTCCACATCCTGCAATCCCGTCGCTCTGGCGCAGCGGCGCGTGAGGTCGGATAGGACGTTGGCGGAATTTCCCTCATCCGGGACGGGCGAACCTTCTAGCTTAAGGATTGTCAGTTCGCACTCGGCCTCCAAGATCGGGATCTCGGGCGACAGTTGCTTGATCTCGGGAAGCCCGCGGCCAAAAGAGCTGTCAGCGACGAACCTTTGGCAGTACAGCAACCGCTGAGCGCTCACCAGAATTGTGCGGTTCATCTGCGCCAGGTCCGAACCCGGTGTCTCCACACAATTGGTGCGGGTCTGATGGGCCAAGTCGAGAGTCGCTGACACGAAGGGAATGGTGTCAAGACCATCTGGTCGATGATGCCGTTGCAGCAATGGCGAGCATGGCTGCAGCCGCCAGTGTCTTGTTCATGTTCCTTCTTACGTGGATCATACCGCGCTATCAGCCCACAGGCGCCTGAGGGCAGAAATCGCCTTCGCGGTCCTGATCATCGTCGCGCCAGCGGTACTCGGCATCGGGCGTTTCCATGAACTTGCTGCAGAAGCCAATCCGCATCGCTTTGACGTTCAACTCGGCTCCGGGCACGAACATCCACAGGCTCCTTTTGCGAGGATACAGGCGGTTTGCCATCTGCAGATTGGGCATGGGTGTAGCGTCCGGCGTTTCGGGGGCCGTCTCGGCGCTCGGAGCGGCGGCGCTATGGGCGTCGGGGCCGGAGGTGCCCACCCCAAACCGCGCACCGACCCCCCTCTTCCGACAGGCTCTGTGTCGGGTTGCGCTGGTCTTGGGCACCGTCCGTTTGTACCACTCCGCGCTTGCTGAGGCTCGACAATACGGATCGCACCTGCTTCTGAGACAGGTCGCCGCCGCCGCGAGTTCGGAGACGTCTTTTTAGGTTGTGCCGAGGTCGCTTTTTGCCTTCTCCACCGTTGTGTACGGTATCGCAAATGCGGCCGGCCCCTTCTCGTGCAAGAGCCGTGTCCCGCCGTACTGCCTATGGAGTTTGCACAGTGGAGTGAGGAGGTCTGGATCTCGGTGCGTGATGCCAGCGTGATCCGGTTCTGTGACACGGTCACCTTTGAGCCTAAGGCCGAGCTGCCCTTCGAAATTCCTGCCGGAATCTTCTCTACCGCGCGCATCGAACCGAGCTCTCAGCGACGCGGGCGCGCCGTCTCTCACGCGCGCCGCGCATCCAGGCGTGACACTCTTCTATCAGAGCCGTGAGGTCCCCGATGCCTGGCCCATCACGCTCTGTTACTTGATCCATGGCCCCGTGCGCGCCGATGCGTCCGGCGTGCTCGCTAACGCGCGTTCCCTGCCGGCGTTCGCCGAAGCCGATCATCGCGCGCTCTTTTTCTGCCGATTGCTTGCGCCCAAAAGGCGCTCACCTCTCCAGGAACGAGACCGTCCCCGCATGCCCCCCGATCCCGACACGGCCAACCTCGACGCGAACGACCGCGCGACCCTCAACGTTTTGCATGAGAGGTTTCCGCTGAGCCCCGCGCCCTTTGCCGAAGCGGCAGCCGTCCCTTGGCCGGAGCGAGAGAGAGTTGCTCAACCCCCCCTGCCGCGTTGCGCCAGAGCCCGCGATCACGCGCTCTGGCCCCTTCCAAGACGCCGCGGCGATGGGAGGGCCGTTTGCCTTTGCGTCCTGGCCAAACGCATCGATGCTGTGACAGACCTCGTGATTGCGCATCCCGAGGCCGCCCACAACTACGAGCGCGCACCGCCTCAACAATTGGGCCGTTCGGGCCAGCGGGACGGAGGTGCGCATCGCCGAGACCTGCGTGTTGATCGAGGCCCATACCGGTTTGCGCGCTTCGCGTTCCCCAAGCTCGAAGAGTATTTCATCTGCGTTCGGAGGGCGGCATGACGCGCGCTTCCCCGGACCGCGCCATTGTCGAGGCGATGCAGTCTGGCCTGCCATTGATCCGGCGTTCTTTCGCGGAAGGCGCGCGCGCCAAAGGCTTCGATGAGACCAAGGTAATCGAGCACATGGCTGCGATGCCGGCGCGCAGCGTGATCCGCCGTATCGCAGTTGCGCCCAACCACTATCGCCTCGGAATGACCGCCATCGGCACGAAGATCAGGGATGTGGGCGACACCCGCCTGCCGGGCCTTGGCTCGAGAATCGATGCATTGCGCTTCGTCACCCACAACTACCTTCGCTCTCCCTCGTTTCCCGACTGGCCCTACAGCCTTTTCGCGATGGTCCACGGCAGCAGCCGCGACAAGGTCGAGGCAAAACGCCAAGAGCTCGCCGCCCTCCTCGGTGCCGCTTGCCGTGGTGCCGCCTTCCTCGATTCCACCCGACTCCTGAAACAGATCGGCCTCCTGCTGGCCCGATCGAAGGACTGACCATGTTTCGCCTCAACCAGTACATGGCCGAACTGCATACGCAAAAACCGGTGCGCAAACGATCCGGCATGCCCAGGCCGGTGGTCATCTGGAGCCCCACGACCCGCTGCAAGCATTGCAACACGGTGTCCTTGGATCTCGAACTTCCGGGAAACCGACCGAAACACAGGCTCAGGAAACGCTCGAAGACCTCGGACGCTTCCGTACCCTGGGCTCTTTCACTCCGGGGGTGAGCCGCTGGCCCGGCGCGACCTCTTCGATCTGGCGGCCCGCACGTGGCCTCTTCCCTGTGCTCACGCTCTCCACCAATGGCACCCATGCGTTCGGCGACTACGCCGACCGGGTAACGCGGATCTCGCTCGACTATGCCGGTATTTCCATCGATGGCATCGGCATCACCAAAGACGGCTTTCGCGGCGTAGTCGGGGCTTGCGACATGACCTTGGTCGGCGTGCATTCGTGCTAGCGGCGCGCTGGGAAGGTCGGCCTGCGCTCCACCCTGACCAAAAAACAACGCAGACCAGCTTGGGGACGGGACCCACCTCTGCGACGACGGGGGCGTCGACAAGTCTTACATGTCGCACCTCATCTAAGCCGGTCGGGCCAACAAGGCGCGCGGCGATGATAAGGCATCAAGTCCGCACCTGCGCCGCGATGTTTATCCTGATCAAGCGCGCCGCCGCGAGCCACAGCGGCAAGCGCGCGCTCGAAGTCGTCACCGGCAACAACGACGCCGATGCAGTCTACTTCCTGAACTGGGCCTGGTCCCGCTTCGCACCGTAGTAATTCGCCTATATGCGGCAAATCCAGAGGCTTGGGGCGGCAATTCGGAGGGGCTCGGCGTGGCCAACATCGACACGCAGGGCAACGTCCACCCGGACGCGTGCTCTTCCGACGATTCTGTCGGCTCGGTCAACCACTCCCCGCTCTCCGCACTCTGGGCATGCGACGATCCCATGCGCGCAGGCACCGAAGCGGCGCCCCCGACCGCCAAAGGGGCGCTGCGGTGCCCGCGCGCACAAGGCCGTCTGCGGCGGCAACAGGCACATCCGCGCATTCCAGCTCACGGGCGACCCGTGGGCCAAGGCTTCCACTTGCTACATAAGCACCGACGACACCGGGACGACCGAGACAGAGCGCCTGCAAGAGCGTCCCTTCACCGGAAGACGCCAGGACCAAGAACACACCTATGTCTGAACGCGCGTCTGCGCGGGCTTCATTGTGCGGCAAATATCCTCGGGGGGGCGCCGCAGGCGCGGGGGCAGACAGCCCCCCTCCTTTCTTCGTTGCGCGTGCAGCGGGCTCGCGTGTCTTGCTCGCGCCGCCGAGCTTGTCTCTGCCGACCCCGTATTCCACTACGCTGGGCATTGCGCGGTCTGTCACGGAGCGCAAAGGTACGGCGGCACTGGCCCCGCGCTCATACCCGACACGGGAACAGGATATCGGCGCAGCCCGTGCCGCCACCCAGATGCCCGCCTTTGACGAGGTTCCGAGCGCTGACGGGATCGCCGTACTTGCCCCCCGGATCAACACGCCCCGTGCCGGGATCGCTGCCTAGGGGCTCGCCGAGTTCGCCGAGAGCCGCGAGATGTTGGTCGGCTACAGTCCGGCGACCGCCCCGATCGTCGAGGCCGGTCCGCCGAACGTCACGCTCGTTGTCGAGACCGGAGATCACCATGTCAGCGTGCTCGACGGCGACACGTTCGAGGTGACGGACCTTTACGCTAGGTTTTCCGCCGTCCATGAAGGGCCGGAACTCCCGCCCGGCGGGCGTCTCGCCTTCGCGATGTCTCGCGATGGCTGGGTGCAGGAATACGGCATCTCGTCGCTGGCAGAGGTCGCGCGAGCCTCAAAGGCCGCATCATCGCGATATCCCATGTTGGAACGTGGCTCGCTGTTGGAAACTACCTGCTACCGACAATCACTGTCCTGTCGACGGACGATCTCGGCCCTGTCCGTGTCTCGCCGTGATCGCCAAGAACGCCCCCCTTCCGCACGTCTCGGCGGTCTACGAGGCGCCGCAACGCCGCAGTTTCATCCTCGCGCTGAAAAACGCGCCGGAGATCTGGGAAGTTGCGACTGATCCGGACGCGGAGCCGGTCAACGAGGGCCACACCCATGGCTACGAGATGGGCATGGTCGAGGCCATCGCCTCGTCAGTAGGCCCCTTCGCGGGCCGCAGGATCAGGATTTCCGCGCCGCTCGACGACGTCCTTTTTCACCTCCGACTATCGCTTCCTCGTGGGCCCCTCGTGACGGTGCCCAGGGTGTCGTCGTCAATCCCCATGCCGGGCGAGAGGTCGCGACCTTGCCGATGCCCGACACGCCGGATCTGGGATCGGGCATCAGTCGGGTGCGCGACGGCCCCCGCGTCATGGCCACATCGCATCTCAAGGAGGGCGTCCTGTTTGTGATCGACTTCGCGGACTGGACGGTGATCGAGGCCATAGAGGCAAAGGGCCCCGGTGTTCTTCCTGCACAGCCACGGGCACAGCACTGTGTCCGCTAAGTTGTTTCCTTCGGGCCCAATCGCGATGTGAGGCACGTGATCGACATCGAGAGACTCGAGTTCTTGTGCACGCTGTGCCCGGCTCCGGGCACGACCGTTGCGCATGTTGAGTGCGACAGGAACGGCGCCCACTCGCCCGTAAGCGTTGGGGAAGATGACGGCGCGGCTATCGTCTGCGATGTGACCACTCTCGAAGAGATCCGTCGCCTGCCCATGCGAAAGCCGTCGGGCAAGTACAGCGTCGTGAACAAGATCACTTTCTCTCATGTTACGAGCCACTGACATGCCCATGCCTGTGCTCGTCGCCCACCGCGCGCCGTCGGATCCCGACGCCCCGAGGCCGGACTTGCGCGGATAGCATGGGATACGGCAGCCACCTGGCCCGGCGCGCCAGCGCCGTGGAGTGCCACGCTCGCCAAGCCCGGATCGCTCACTGACGCAATGGGCGATGTGGAAGACGCGCGGATCCTTTCTGCGGTCCTGTCCGATGGAGTTGTCGTGCGCGAACGTCGCCGCGCGCGCTGGAGGAGAGCATCGGTGGGACTGCACGGGTGCTCCCTCTATGGCGTGTGTCCGGTTGATTGGTGCTCTCACCCGTCGCGTCGGTGGTGGCCGGGCTGGTGCTCGGGTTTCCGGCAACCCGGGCGTTCGGCGCGTGGGTGCGCCGCCTGATGGCGCGCGGCGATGTTCTCCGCTGAGCGTGTGCGGGACGCCGAAAACGCCACCCCGCACCCGGGCTGCCTATTGCCCTGACAGAGAAGCGATGAGGTTCGTGATGTCTTCTTCGTCGCGCAAACCAACAAGGAATATCTTTGTTCCTTCCAAGAAGTGCTTGGGCTTGGGTCAGGTCTTCGCGAGGGCTTCGAGCCGCGCGTCGGGGAATAGTGAAAGAGCTTCGGAGTGGAGTTCGGCGGGCATCGCACAGAGCCCTGTCGACAAGCCGTCCGCGACGGCGGCGCTCGGGGAGGAGACGGAGACGAGGGCAGCACCGTTGGCCTGCGCGCCCGTGCGAGGATCGAAGATGTGGCCGACCCGACCCGCCGGATCGAGGACGGTGCCGCGCGGAGCGGAGGTTGCGACGGCGCGGTCTTTCAACGTGATGCGCGTGAGCACAGCGCCATCGGGGGCCGCGATCCCCACGGTCCAGCCCGGCTTGCCAGCTGGATGCCCGAGGGCCGCGATCTCGCCGATGTCGACAAGGACATCGGTCAGCCCCTGGCTCTTCAGAAGGCTCGCAACCCGATCGGTCACGATCCCGTGGGCGACGCCGTTGAGCGTGACGGCTTGTCCGGCGCGCAAGGTCACGGCGCGGCTGTTGTAGCGCACGCCCTGCCAGCCGACATGCCACAGCGCTTTCGCGGTGTTCTCGGCGGTGATCCTTTTACCGTGGGCCGCGCCCGTCGCGGCCAGCAGGAAGAGCGGCTGCACCGTCGGGTCAAAGGCGCCAGCGGTTGCGCTATTCAGGCGATCGCAGAGCGCGAGAGCTTCGAGCAACTCGGGCGGCGGATATTGCAGATGCCCCTCGGCATTGAGCTGAAGAAGCGCGGAGCCGGGACGATAGAGGCTGAAGATCCTTTCAAGGCGGGTCAGCTCGGCCCGAACGGCAATGACGATGCTCTGGCCATCTTCCGGGGCGAGCCCTTCGATCCTGAGGGAGGCGGCCGCGCCGAGGGCCTGGCCATGCCAGAGCGTGCGCGGTTCGGCCGCCGAAGCGGCGGGCACGGCACAAGCGGCGGCAGAGATGGCGAGGAACCGGCGGCGCGGCAAGGTGCGTGTCATGACGGGGCCTTCAGGGGGACGCTGAGGTCGATGGGGGCGAACACCGCGTCGTCGGGGATGTCGGGGTAGGCCATCACGGCCCCGCCGTTGCGCAAGGCGAACGCCTCGGCAACCGTGCGATCGGCAAAGGGCACGATCTCTGGTGCGCCCATACCGCCCGCGACACCCGAGCCGACCACATAGAACGCCGCATGGGCTGCGATCCAGTTCTCGGCACCGGGATCCTCCCAGCTTGGTGCGGCGCCCATGTCGCTGACGTAGCTCGCGATGATGCGCGCCTCGCGCTCCGGGCGCATCAGATACGCCAGCGCATCGCGGGTCTGGCCGAAAAAGAGCGGGGCGGGGTAATGCTCCAGATGAACCTGCCCCTTCGGCCCGCCATGCTCGAGCACATTCATCTGACAAAAGAAGCTCACCGCTTCCTCTGTCATCGGCACCGGGGAAGGCGCCTCTGCGCTCTCGTCCCTGCAGGCGGAAAGCGCGAGGGCGAGACAGAATAAGGGCGCGAACCTCATGGTTCGACCCTCCGGAAGGCGGCGCGGGCCAGCACGATCGCCAGCACGGGCCAGATGGCCAGCGAGAGCGGGGCGGCCCAGCGAGGCAGGCTGTCTGCGGCACCGGTCATGCCCGCAGCGATGGCCACGGTTTCGGAGCCGGCGATGTTCCACAGCCGGAATGCGTCGGCGGGGTTCGCCGTCATCAGCCATGGGAAGATGTGCTGTGTGAAGGGGCCGCCCCTGTCGAGCACGACCGCCGCCAGAAGGCCCAGATCGTAGAGCACCACGAAGACGAGCCAGAGCGCCGCGGAAAGCCCGGCCGCCGCTGCGACCGATCCCGCAAGCGCGGAGACCGCGTAACCGAGGCCGAGGAACACAGCGCCCAGAAGGATCGCGGTGGCGATCAGGCGGGCCAGCGCCAGAAGGCTGTCGGAGCTGGCACCACCCAGGGCCATGGCGACGATCCCGGCGATGCCGAAGCCGATACCGCAGGCGATGGCGAGAGCCGCAACATGGGCGAACGCCTTGCCCAGCAGGATCTCACCCCGTCCCACGGGGTAGGACAGCACGAGGCCCAGCGTCCCGCGCTCGGCCTCGCCCGCCACGGCGTCAAAGCTCATCATCAGGGCGATCAGGGGCATCAGGTAAACCGCGAGCGTCGTCATCGAGGCAACCGAGACGGTGAGCATGTCCACGCCAAGCGTGCCCGTTGGGGCGCTGCCCGCGAAGGACAGCGCAAGGGCAAAGAGCGTCAGGATCAGCGTTGCGATGGCGACCCATCGGTTGCGGCGCAGGATGATCCCCTCGGCACGGGCGATGGCGAGGATGCGGGGCAGGGCGCTCATGGGTTGCCTCCCGAGTAGTGGCGGTAGAGCTCCTCCAGACCCGGTGGGGCGATGTCGAGATCGGCTATGGCGCCGCCGAGGCCCGCGATGTGCTGGAGCTTTGCCATCTTCTGCGCCGGGTCGCAGAGGATCTCGACAGAGGCCCCGTTGAGACGCGCTCCACCTGTTTCGGTGGCGATCCGGTCCGCGCTGGCGCTATCGGAGGCGCGCAACTTGAGGCGGATAGGGAGGCCCGCGGCCTCGGCCAGCCGATCGAGCCTGTCGTCGGCCACGAGCTGCCCGTGCCGCAGGATGGCGATGCGGTCGGTGCGGGCTTCGACCTCCGTCAGCGCATGGCTTGAGATCAGCACGGCGGTGCCTTGCGCGGCGAGGTCATCGACGAGGGTATAGAGATCATGGCGGGAGACTGGGTCGAGCCCGCTTGTCGGCTCATCAAGGAGCGCGAGACGGGGTGTGCCGAGCATTACCTGGGCAAGGCCGAGGCGCTGGCGCATCCCCTTGGAATAAGTTGAAATTCGGCGGTCGCGCGCTTTGGCCAGGCCCACGCGGTCGAGCAACGGTCCAACGACGCGAGTGTTCTCGCCGGCCAGCCGCGCAAAGAGCGCAAGCTGGTCTCGCCCGGTGAGCGCGCCGTGAAAGGCGACAGCCTCGGGCAGGTAGGCAACGGCCGCGCGCGCGGCCCGGCTGCCGGGGGCGGCGCCACACACGCGGATCTGGCCGCCATCGCCGCGTATCAGCCCGACGATCAGCTTGATGAGTGTGGACTTGCCCGCGCCGTTATGACCGAGGAGCGCCACGCGCTCGCCTGCCGCGACGGCGAGAGACACCTTGTCCAGGATTGTCGCCTTGCCGCGCTGCTTCACCACGTCTTTGGCCAGAAGAACCGGATCGCTCATGACGGCGCCTCCTCGAACTCGGGCGCCGCGATTTCAACAGGGTGCATCAGCGGTGCGCTGTCGATCACGCCGCCGGGAAGGAGCGCGGGAAACGCCGATTGTGACCAGCGCACCAGCTGCACGGCGGGCGAGCCCAGCAGCAGCTTGGCGGCCGGTTGCGTCCAGAGCACACGGTCCATGCTGTCATTGGGGCGGTAGGGCACGTCGCCGATGCCGTCGCCGTCGAGATCGTAGGCGGCATTGTCAGACCAGTAGTTGCCACGCCCGTCGACCGACCATTCGTCCCACCGCGTTGAGACGTACTTCACCTGGCTCTGGTTGCCGATAAAGGCGTTGCCGACGATCTCGTTGCGGTCGGACCCCGCGGTGAAGTGAATGCCGATCTCACACCCTTCGAAGCGGTTGCCCGAGAAGGCGTTGCGGTGGCTGTTATAGAGAAAGGCGCATTTCTCAGGGCTCGTCCGGCCCGCGCCGGGGCGCACGAGGTTGCCGGTGATGATGGATCGGTTGGCGTAATTCAGCATCACGCCATGGTCGCGGTCACCGATGGAGATGTTGTCCGTAATGCGCACACGGGTGGAATACATCACCGCGTAGCCGAGGTGGTTTCCAACCGAGAGGTTGCCGGAGACCTCGCTGTTGTCGGCGTACATGTAGTGCACGGCAAAGCGCAGGTCGCGGAACGTGTTGTCCGAAAAGCGGTTGCGCTTGGAGGAGTTGACGAAGATGCCGTCGCGACCCCAGCGAACGTGATTGCCGATCACCTCCGCACCTGGCGCGTTCCAGACGTAGATGCCGTTGCCGCGCTGGTTCATCAGGCGGTCCTGGCGGCCTTCGATGACGTTGCCGCTGACGCGGGCGTCCTTGGCGCCGTGGATATCGACGCCGTAGAGATTGCCGCGCAGGGTGTTGCCCTCGACAACCGCGCGATCGGCTGTCTTCAAGAGCTGGATGCCACTGTCGATCTCGCCATGGTCGTCGCCGGAGCCAGTCACGATCAAACCAAGCACCGTGACATCCGGCGCGGCAACGTTGATGACGGAGCCTCTCCCGCCGCCATCAATCTGTGCCGACCCGCCGCCCTCGAGCGTCAGCGGACGGTCGAGCACGACCGGGCCAGCGTAGACCCCCGGCGCGAGGCGCAGAACGTCACCGGCCTGCGCCTTTGCCAGAGCCTCGGCCAGCCCGCCGGGCTGCACCTGCCGCTCCGCCGCCCAGAGCGGCAGGGCGACGAGGCACAAGAGGAACCCCAAGAGGCGCATCAGCCGGCCCGTGGCTCGACGAACATCCGCCCTCGCATCTCCATGTGGAGCGCGTGGCAGAACCACTGGCAATAGAACCAGTGCACCCCGGGCCGTTCGGCGACGAAGCTGACGGACGCGGTGGCCTGTGGGCCGATCTCGATCGCGATGCCGTAGTTGGCCATGCAGAAGCCATGGGTGACGTCGTCGATGTCGTCCATGTTGGTGATGTACATCGTCACTTCGTTGCCTTGGGCGACCGTAAACTTCTCCAGCGAGAAGCTCGGCGCGATGGAGTGCATGTAGACCCGCACCATGTTGCCATCGCGAATGATCTCCTCCTCGCTGTCGTGGCCCCAGTCGAGATCCACCCCGTCGGCGGCGGCCTGCTGGCGGGCCTCTTCCCACATCGGGTCGTCGCGCTGCCAGACATTCACCGGGTTCACGATATCGCGGCGCACCACGATGCTGTCGTGCGGCTCGGCAAAGGTCGGCCCGTCATGGACCACCTCCATGCGGTTGCCCGTGATGGAGATGAGCTGCTCGTTCTCGGGCTTGAGCGGGCCAGTGTTGAGGAACCGATCCTTCGAGAACTTGTTCATCGAGATCAGCCACTTGCCATCTGCCTCGGCGGTTTCGCCCATGGAAGTGGTGTTGTGGCCCGGCTGATAATGGACATCGACCTTCTCAAGGATCGGGTCGACCTCCTCCCCCGCGAACTGGCGCAAGGCAGCGTCGATGTTCCACTTCGCCACCTGGCTGTCGAGAAAGAGCGTCGTGAAGCAATTGCCCTGTCCGTCGAACGCGGTGTGGAGCGGGCCGAGGCCCAACTCCGGCTGCGCGACGATGACCGACGAGGGGTCGGCATCGTCGGTGAACATCGCGTCGAACTTGGTCACGTCGAGCACCGAGACGGTGGGCGAAAGCTTGCCGTTGACCATCACATGGACCTTGTCGGGCGCGGTGTTGATGCCGTGTGGCGAGTTCGGGATGGGGATGTAGCGGGTGTAGTTCTTGTTCACCCCCTTGCGCCCGTCGATCACCTTGACGCCCTTGAGCTCCTGATAGTCGCCCGCCGCGATGCCCGCCTCGATCTCGGCGATGTTGAAAACCACCACGTGGTCGAGCTCGTTTTCCGTCATCTCCGACAGGTTCATGCCCATCTCGGAGTTGTACGAGGTCGAGAAGGCGTATTTGCCCTGATAGTCGCAATCGGTGTTGTCGAGGTTGCCCGACACGATCACCTGCCATGCGATTTCCATCGTGTCGCCGTCGATGGCGGTGAAGATGTTCACGTATTGCGACGGATCGTCGAGGATCTGACCATCGTTCACGAGCGGCGCTTCATGCTCGCCATTGGCAAAGACATAGCCGGTGCGCGGGAACTTCTGCGGGCGCATGCCGTGAATATCGTGCGCATTGGGGATCTCGATGATCTTGTCGCACTTCATCACGTCGCACCGAACGCGCGCCACGCGGGTGTTCGCCTTGTCGTTCATAAACAAATAGCGCCCGTCATACGTCCCGTCGGTGAAGGACATGTGGGGATGGTGCAGGTCGCCGTTGTCATAGGTTTCCTTGCCGTTCGCCGCGAGAAACGCCTTGGTCTCGGGCAAGAGACCTTCTGTCAGGATCTTGCGGCTCTCGTTCGTCTGACCCCAGCCTGTTGCCGAGCACCGATTGAAGACCGGCACGCGCATCAGCTCGCGCATCGAGGGCACGCCGAGGATACGCAACTCGCCCGTCTGACCCGACGACCAAAACCCGTAATACTCGTCGAGATCGCCGGGTGCGAGCGCGTGCTCTCCGTTGGCGGCGAGGGCGGGTTTGCCCGACAGGAGCCCCCCGCCGATGCCGGTGGCTGCGGCAACCGCGCCGGTCGCTGTCGCCCCCATCATCATACGCCGCGAGATGGCCAGTTGCTTGAGTTTGTCGTGCATGGGTCTTCCTCCTCAGATCAGGTATCGGCCAGCTCGGAGACACGTGTCTTCGATTGGGCGTGGGCTGGCGGTGGGGGCGGGGCGCCCGTGGCGGACCGGCGTTTGAGCTGCCGGATCACGACGGGGCATTTCGCGTCGGACTGGTAGAGCACCTGGCAATGCAGGCAGTTGACGCATTCGTTGGGATTGATCTCGCCCGTGGGGTGGATCGCCTGCACCGGGCATTCGTTGGCGCAGGTGTGGCAGGGGTTGCCGCAGGATTGGTAGCGCTTGAGCCAGTCGAACATGCGAATGCGGGCGGGAATGGCGAGGGCCGCGCCGAGTGGGCAGAGATAGCGGCAATAGAAGCGCTCGATGAAGAGGCCCGCGATCAGGAGGGCGACGGCAAAAACGACGAATGGCCAGTCGCGCACGAACTTGAGGATGATCGCGGTCTTGAAGGGCTCCACCTCGGCCAGTTGCTCGGCCAGTGGGATCGACGCGAGAGAGACGCCGAAGAGACCCAGAAAGATCATGTACTTCAATGGCCAGAGCCGCTCGTGCAGGCCCCAGGGCAGCGTGAGCTGCGGCACGCCGACCGCGCGGGCGAGCCTGTTGGTCAGCTCCTGCAATGCACCGAACGGACAGAGCCAGCCGCAATAGGCGCCGCGACCCCAGAAGAGCAGCGCGGCGGCCACGGCGAACCACTGGATGAACACCAACGGGTCGAGCAGGAACGCATCCCACGTGAACCCGGTTTGCAGCGCGCCACCGAGCGCCATGAGGTTCACGACCGAGAGTTGCGCATTCATCATCCAGCCGAGCCACACCAGTGAGACCGTCAGAAACGACATGCGGAACCAGAAATAGAAGCGCGGATAGGCCGTGAGCTGCATCTGAAAGAAGAATGCGCCCGTCAGCACTGACAGCATGACGCCAAGGCCCGCGATCTCGACGGTCTTGTCGCGCCAGATCCGTTGCCAGAGGGCAGCCTTTGCCTCTGCTTCCGTCTTGGTGTCGTCGGTGTCGACTACGGGGGCCGTGGCGGGCAGGAGGTACCGCTCCGGCAAGTGATAGCCGAGATCAAAAGTCAGGAAAGTCTTCTCGACGGCCCCCACCGCGCGCTGCACCAGAAGCTGGATACGGAACGGCTCCGCAGGGTCGAACCCGGCGTCGGCGGGGATCTTGAAGAGGTCCAGTTCGCTGAAACTTGGCGCGCCAGGAGCGGCGACATCCAGCACACGCTTATGCTGACGGTCGAAGAAGCGCACGGCCGCGTCGCCCTGGATCAACTGGAAACGGTCGAAGATCCCACCGCGCACATAACCCGAACCCTTGAAGGAATAGGGCCCGCGGCCAAGCAGCAGTAGCGCCTGTTCACCTGGTTCCAGCCACGCGGTCAGGTTGGCGTATTCCCGTTCGCCGAGCAGGCTGAGGCCGATGGACGGTACGCTGACGAGCGCGGCATGCAAGTCGATGAATGTGTCGCCGGGCGCGCCGGGCTCAGGCCGTGCGATAGCGCGTGCGTCGCCCGTCGCCTCGAACGCCGCGTTGATCTGGCCGATGTCGAGTGTCAGCCGGCGGATCGAGCCGTCGCCCGCCAGGGTCTGCCAACCCGCGGGCTCGGTCTGGCCCATGTCCACCTCGCGTGGCGGGCCGGCGGCGACTTCGGGGGCGAGCCCTCCGAGGCCGAGGGCGCGCGCTACCTTGATGCCGCTGCGCACGATGGAATCGTCGATCACCATCACGGTGACGGTCGCGCCCGAGATGATGTCGAGGTCATGCGCCGCACCGCCGCTCGCGGCCTCTGCCTTCAGGTCGAGCCCGGCATAGCCCTCGGTCAGAGCGAGCATCTTGGAGTTTGGAATGCCGATCAGCACGATCGGTTCGGAGTGTTTCACAAGCACCGAACCCGTGAGCACGGCGTCGGGCGACACGGCGGCGACGACATGTATCGGCTTGCCGGAATACCCGGTTGTGCCGACGAAATCAGAGGTCAGAAACGCCCACGCGACTGTCTCGCCAGCGCGCAAGACCGGGGCGACCGGCACATCCGCGCGCACCTCACCGAACCCGTCGGCGCCTGCAACAAGCGCTTCGGGCTCAACGTCAGGCAGAAAGCGCGCAAGCGTCTCTGCCCCAGCCGCGAAAGGCCAAGCAAACACTAGCATCAGGGTAACGGCAAGGCGCGGAAACAGCACGGCAAAGTCCAACTCGGGTCAGACCCACCATCGCTGCAAACAAATCTTGCGCGCTTGACAATTGTTAAGGCGCGACGGGCTGACACAGAGGAGTGTGTCGATGCGCAATACCGCTGCCTTTGCGGTGTGATGACCCGGTTTGTGACGCGCGGCGCCAGAGAGACGGAGACCATGCAACAGACGATCCGCCGAATAAACGAGCTGGAGATCCTTCAGGACCTTCCGCTGGAATATCGCGCGAGGCTGATGGAAAAGTCGGTGGCCAAAAACCACCCGAAGCGCACCGTGCTGATCCAACAGGGTGACGCGTTTCCTGGCCTCTTTGCGCTGGAGCGCGGCATGCTCCTTCTCTCCCGCGCCGACCGGTTTGGTGGAGGCGCGATCGTCCGGTTGGTTCATCCGGGTGAATCGTTCGGATTGCCGTACCTTGTCGGTACGTCCGTTGCGCCCTTCAGCCTCACAACCTCTGGTGATTGCGGTGTCGTGTTCATCGACAGAGCGACGTGCATCGACGTGCTCGGCCTGAATGATCCGTGTACGAAAAGCATCCTTGGAGATCTGCTCCGGACCAAGGAGGAGCTCTATGTCCAGCTTCAGGACGTAAAGAGCCATGCTGGCACGAGGCGGCTTGGGTGGTACCTTCTGCGCGCCTCGGAGAAGACCGGAAACACCACGATCCCGTTGCCGATGGAGAGGCTCGAGCTGGCATCTTACCTCGGGATGGCGCCGGAGAGCCTGTCCCGCAGCTTTCGCGTTTTGAGCAAGTCCGGCGTCGCGAGTACGCGCGGGTCGGCCATGCTCTTCGACAAAGAGGCGTTGATCGCGTTTCTCACGAAGGACAGATAGCCGTTCGTTTGCCCTAGAGCACACGGAAGCCGAACGATGCACCACGGCGGAGAAGCTGTAGCCAGACTGCTCGCCGCTACGGGCTCGGTGCGTGCTGTGCTTGATCGCAATCGGTTAGGCTCGAAATCTCCCGGGGTCGGTGAGCGCATCTCATCGTGGGACAGGTCCTGTCGGTCGACCGTCTGCGGATTTCTCAGATGATGACTCAACACGGATGGGGCCTGTTTGCGGGGTAGGCGATCCGCCCGCCGACGGACTTCTAGCTGGGCCGATCCGTATGAGCCATGACAGCACGTTCATCTTGCTTGCTCCAACGGTGCTTTTCGAGAGTGCTCCATAGTTCAACGTCGCCCGGAACATGGGCGCTGGGGCTGAAGAGGCCAGTAGCCCCGACATGTCGCAAAGCTGGTCTGGAGCCTACGAGAGCAGAGGGCGTGCCCAAGGATCTGCGTTCTCGCGCATCGTTGGGCGACGCCTGTGTTTGCAACGCCTGCGCCAGCGGAGTCCGTACTTCAAATCCCGCCTGCAAGGGGGGCGAGTTCGCGCCGTGTTCCCTCAGTCGCAGCATCCGCAAGCCGACGTGAGACCACACGGCCATCAGCGCCCATCACGCAAATCCTGTTGACTGACTGACGGTCAGTCAGTATCCAGTACGCAATTGGAGAATCGATGTGGCTCGGACCGTCAAAGCACCTGAAGAGCGCCGGGCGGAGATCGTGGCGGCTGCGGATCAGCTCTTTCGGCAGAAGGGCTACGCGAAGTGCTCAGTGGACATGATCATCCGCGAAATCGGCGTCGCGAAGGGCACGTTCTACTACTACTTCAAGTCCAAGGCAGACATCCTTGCCGCCATCGTCGACAGGACGCTCAATCAGGTCGTCGAACTGGCCGAAGGAGTGGCGGATGAGCCCTCGCTCACAGCGATGCAGAAGATGGAGGCCCTTCTTGGCAACAGTCACATCGGCGACGATGACAGCCTCGACGTCGCCGAGATGCTGCATCTGCCCGAGAACCGTGAGCTGCATGAGCTGACTAACATCCAGACGGTGCTTCAGCTTTCGCCGATCCTGGCGCGGATCGTTGAACAGGGCATTCAGGAGGGATCTTTCGAGGTCGACAAGCCCCTCGAGACCATCCAGTTTCTTTTCACGGGCGCGCAGTTTCTCACGGACGGGGACCTGTTCGGCTTCTCCAAGCCCGAACTGCGCTCGCGCCGCCAGGTCACACAGACAATCGTAGAAAAAGCGCTCGGCGCTACGCCGGGAAGCTTTCACTTCATGAATCCCATCCGGGCCTTGGAGTAGAGGCATGAGCAGGGAAATGCACAAGGATCGTCAGCGCGGGGTCGAGCATCGCGCATGGCGACCGTCCGCTGCACATCATGGGGCGTTTTGGCCCGTGTGTGTCCTGTTTCAACTCCCCTCACGGTGGATATTCCCATGGCAGATCTCGCTGCACCCGCCACTCCCGTCTCTGTTCCTACCCATGCCCTGATCGCGTTCTTCCTTCTGACGTATGCGATCACTTGGGGTGTAGTTGGCATCTACATCGCCGCGCCCGAATGGGCCGGATCCCGCTTTGGCGAGATCAGCGGATCGCACCCGTTCTTCTTCATCGCGACCTGGGCCCCCGCGATCTCGGCCCTTGCAATAGTCCTCTTCTATGGCGGCGCTACCGGCCTGCGGTCCTTTCTAAGCCGTCTCTTGATGTGGCGCTTGCCCCTCGGAGGGGGTGTCGCGATCGTCTTCGGCATTCCGGTCGTCTTCATGATCGGCTCGCTCGTGAAGGGCGGCCCGGTGATTGCGCCAGTGCCGCCGGAAGGCGCAGCTGCTCTCGTTGCCGTGCTCTTCATGATGCTTTTCCTTGGCCCGAATGAAGAGATGGGCTGGCGCGGCGTGGCGCAGCCCCTCCTGCAGCGTCACATGGCGCCGCTTTGGGCCGGGATCGTGATCGGAGCGATCTGGGGCATTTGGCATCTCCCGGCGTTCTTCTTGTCGGGAACAGTCTTTGCCGGGTGGAGCTTCCTTCCGTTTCTGATCGGCAACATCACCCTGGCTGTCCTGATCACACCGATCTTCAATGCATCGCGCGGCAGTCTGCTCTGGCCGGTGCTCTTTCACTGGCAACTGATCAATCCGATCTGGCCGGATGCACAACCTTATGACACGTGGATTCTCGTCGTCGTCGCGGTGGTTGTGGTTTGGTGGAAGCGGGAGACGATGCTCTCGCGCAAGGCGGCTGTCACGGAAGTGATCCCAGGTTTCGGGGGTGCTCTGCGATGACGCGATTATCTCTTATGGTCGTAGCGGTTTTGGCCGGTGCCATTCTTGCCGCAACGGCATCGTCCGACGCCAGGCGTCTGGATCGTGAAGTGCTGGCGCTCCTTGAGGACGTTCGTACCGAGTACGGCTTTCCGGGCGCGACGCTGGCTTACGTCATGCCGGATGGGGCCATTGGCACCGTCGCGGTCGGATTGGCGGATCAGGAAGCCAACTTGGAAATGAAAACAAACCACCGGATGCTGGCCGCCAGTGTTGGCAAGACGGTATGGGGCGCATTGGTTCTGGCCCTGGAAAGTGACGGTGTGCTTGGAAGATCTGACCCCGTTGCCGACTATCTCGGGCATCTCTCCTGGTTCCACCGGCTCCCGAATGCCCGCACGATGACGATCGAGCAATTGCTGACACACCGCTCTGGCCTGCCGGATCACGTGCACATGAAGGGCGTTGCGGAGGCTCTGATCAAGCTGGGTCGCTTCAGCGCCTTCGCTCCCGAGGAAGCCATAGCATTCGTGCTCGACGAGCCGCCTCTTTTCGAAGCCGGCACCGGTTGGTCCTACAGTGACACCGGGTATCTCGTTCTTGGACTGGTAATCGAAACAGCAACCGAACGGGACGTTTTCGAGCTGGCGGCAGAGCGCTTCTTCGATCCTCTTGGTCTATCCTGTACCACGCCCTCGCACCAACGAGAGCTGAGCAGATTGGCCATTGGCTACACGAACGAAGACAACCCTCTCGGTCTGCCCGGACGGACGGTCGATGCAAACGGCAAGCTCGTCTGGAACCCTGTGATCGAGTGGACAGGCGGTGGCTTCGTCTCGACGTCGGAGGAGCTCGCCATCTGGGGGCACGCCCTCTTCACCGGTGAAGCAATCGACGCACCGTACCTTAACAGGTTGCTCGATGGGGTTCCCCTTCATCCGGACTTCAGCGACGTGCGCTATGGGAGCGGCGTTGCCATCTACTCAGATACACCCTTGGGCCCCGTCTACGGTCATGCCGGCTGGGTCCCCGGCTATGTCTCCAGCCTTCGCCACTATCCGAAACACGGCTTCACGGTAGCCTTTCAGATCAATACCGACGTCGGGTTCCTCGACGACAGCTCGGATCTCATGCCAACCCTTGAGACGGCCGTCGCGGGGCTATTGGCCACTCATGACCCACTTCACTAGGTCTTGCGCGACAAAGACCGGCGGCGTTCTTCTCCGGCTCTTCATCCCAGTGTTGCGTCCAACCCGCCGCTTCAGAATGGTCGTCCTTGCCCCACACCTCGCGCCGATGGACACGCTCAGGCGATCGGGAACTCCGGCCGAGCTGATGGGCCCGAACCCAAAACCAACGCGATGGGAGCGACTTCGAGCGGGCACAGAGCTGCTTCCGTCTCGGGCCAGCGTCCGGCGATTGTCCACCGTCAGCTTCTTGGGCACGCGAGGGGCTGATGGACGACTGGACACGGTCATGGAGCTGTCCATGCTGCGGACTGACGCTGCATCATGCGTTGGTTCTCGGTGGTCCTGGCTTTGATCTCCTGTCGCTTTCTGAGGATGTTTCGGCGTTGCCAACGAAGATGTTGGCCGGTGTGAGGGCCACGAGGCGTTCGTCGAGCGCCCGGAGCAGGCCGCGGTTTCCGGGCAGGATGCCGTTTTGCAGGGTCAGGTGCCAACGCTCGATCCTGCCACGGTCTGGGTCTGGTTTTGGTTCGGAGCGCTACAATCATGCTCCGTTGCCGTGGCCAGGCAGCGAGAACGCCAGTGATGTAGGATGCCCTGCTGATGATTTCGTGGACAGCGGATCAAGCTTTCATAGCTCGCTCCGGTAACGTCACTGGGTCCAGGGTTAGGCCTCGCCACCAGTACATGCCAGTCGCCGCGATGCGTAAGGCGAAAGGAACAGCTCTCCGCATCGGTCGTAGCGTGTGGCAATCCTGTCCCAGCCCTTGAGGCGAGCGACGAGATTCTCGACCCGGTGGCGCTGCTTGCGGAGTTGTCGGACATGGCTTGTGGGGCCCGTTCGCTCGTGCCGGGCCCGAATGCAGCCTCCAATCCCCCTCTCCGCAAGCGCTTCTCGGAACCATTCGGCGCCGTAGCTCTGTCACCGAGGAGCATCTTGGCGGCCAGCAAAGCGTGCAGCAGAGCCAGAGCGCGGCATTCCGCGGGACGACGGGAAGAAGGTCAGCGGCCGATCCAGCGCGTCGCAAAAAAGCTTCGCTTTGAGTTCAGCCCGGCTTTGACCCGTCTGATCGCCTGCGCCCTAGCTCCCCTTTTTGGAGAGGCTTGCCGCCGTTCGATGCGCCTTTGGGTGAGTGCTGTCGATCACGCCCATGTCGCCATCTGGCCCTGGTCGCACGAGTTCGACACCCATGCTCGCGAAGACGCCCATGTGGAAGCACCGGACGAAGCGATTGTGGAGCGTCTTGATCGGGCCGTAGTCCAGCGGTGCATCCTTCCAGCGTAACCCGATCTTCTTGACGTGGATTTTCCCTCTCAGCCCTCGCCTTTCATCTAGGCGAGGCTTGCGTCGGGACTTCGGAACGCACGGGCGCAGCAGCTCCATCTGCGCGGCAGTCAGCCTGAAACACCCGCTCACCAGGACACGCCTGTTTGAGCGTGTGAAACACGCAGACAGCGTAGCTACGGGCGGATTTATGGGTCGTGATCCTAACAGCGCTCCCAACTGATGCGAGCGCGCGCCCACATCTCAGCGGGCGCGCAAAGGGTCATCCGGCGAGGTAGGTACGAAACCACGCGACCATGCGCTCTTCGGCGAGCATAGCGGCGGCCTCGTCGTAGCGAGGTGTGGTGTCGTTGTGAAAGCCATGGTTCACGCCGGGATAGATATGCGCCTCGTAGATCTTGTCGTTGTCTTCCATCGCCTTCTGGAAGGGGGGCCACATCGCATTGATCCGTTGATCGAGCGCGGCGAGCTGGATCATCAGCGGTGCTTCGATCCCGGCAACTTGTCCTGCATCCGGGAACGAGCCATAGAACGGCACGCCCGCCGCCATTTCGGGGTAGGCCGCAGCCAGCCTGCTCACCACGCCACCGCCGTAGCAGAAGCCTGTTGCGCCGACCTTGCCGTTGGTTCCTTCAAGCGCCTGAAGATACTCGAACCCCGCGAAGAAATCGTTGAGCAACGCCGCCTGATCGAGGGTCCGTTGCATCGTTCGGCCTTCATCGTCGGTGCCGGGGTAGCCGCCGAGAGAAGACAGGCCATCCGGCCCCATGGCGATGAACCCGGCCTTTGCCAGGCGCCGAACAACGTCCCGGATGTACGGATTGAGCCCCCGGTTTTCATGGACGACGAGCACGGCGGCCGGTGGCCGCTCGGGGTCGATCTCGGTTGGGCGGACAAGGTAGGCTGTGATCTCGCCGGTGCCGTCCGGGCTCTGGTAGGTGATGTCCTCACCCACGATATCCGGGTCATCCTCGGCGACCTGTTGGGCGAGTGCGTAATTTGGCGATAGCGCTCCGAGTATTGCGACAGCGGTCAGGCCACCGACGGCCCATTTTCCCGCCTGATCGAGAAACTCGCGCTTAGAGATTTTGCCATGCGCGTAGTAGTCGTACAGGTCGAGCAGATCCTGGTCGAAATCGGCGGCGGTCAGTCGTTGGGGCGGGGTATGTTTGTTCATTGAGCTGTCTCCGGGTTGCTGCTGAATAATTAGCGCGCGAAAGCTGATCCCCCACATTTGGGTGCGCGAGGCGACACTTGGGACAGCGCCGCGCTTCCCCACAAACGGGCCTCGATCCCCCCTACGGCAGGCGACGAGGTGCGAGCGGACAAAGACGGGATGCAATTGTTTCTAACAGCGCCCCCACCCCACTTGTTCGTCGAGCAAACTTTCGCACGATGTGACCCGTGGTGCTGAGCAGCATGATCTCCTCATGCTCCGCAAAGGAAAGACAACGCACCGCGGGCGGCCGGGCCCACGGCGCCAGAAGCGACGTGTCGGCTCCCCGAACCAACGTGTTCCTACCGCAGGGCCCATGACAGCGTCCCCGGCCAGCGTACTGGCTTGTTCGGCCTGCTGTCATAGCCTGCCAGGTTCGATGCCAATCCTCACGTTGCGCTACTCTTGGCCATCCCGGCGACCGAAGCGGCGGCCCCTACGCTCTGTTTGCATCACGCCTCCGCTTCGCCATCGCAGCCTCAATCGTCGAAGCGTTGCGACGAACGGTCGATCCAGCGCAGTATGTGTTCACCACATAAGCCGGGCACGTGGCCTTGGACTGAACCGTCGGTCGAAATCTTCGCCAAAGCTGTCTCGGTTGTGTTGCCCCCGGTTCACGCCCAACCCGGTGCGGTCTTCCCCACGGCCGGTATTATAGCCGAAGCCAATCGACGTAGACTGTTCGAACAGGGCGCCGCCTCCATCAGCAAATCCGATCAGCGCAAAGGGAATGAATTGACCGGCGACGCGCCAACGCGCCAAAAGTGCGGCGCCGGACCCTGCCGCAACCTCCAAAGCCTCCCGCTTGTCCGCGCTCCAGACAGTGAGGGTGATCTCTTCAGTAAACCGGTCGTCCCACGCGCCGTCCCAGTCAGGTTCGACATAGGCAAAAACAACGGCGTGCTCGAAGAATGCGGACGTCGCGCCGCCCGGGTCAGCCGGCTCTCCATCGGCATCCACGGCCCCGGCCAGAACAGGGCCGTTGGAGCCCAAGCGCAGCCTGCCAGCGACGCCAAAGTCCTGATTGGGTGTAAAGATGGTCGGGTTGGTCGAAGAAACAAAGTTCGAGAATTCGGCCCATGGATTTCTAAGGGCCTAACATAGGCGTAATCCGTGACATCCGTGATCCCGGCGGCTCTCTTGCGCAAACCCTGTGAGGGGTTCATCTCGTGAATCCAGCGTGGTGGCCTATGTTCATGGGCAGACCCACCCCTCCAACCCACGAGACCAGGGACAGGCGAGCCTGCAATGAAACGCTCAGGCGCCGGGGCTCGCAGCCAATCTGGTTCGGCCCCGAGATGATCTGGGATGCTACACCGAGTGGCAAACGTGGCCAACAGCGATCCTAAAGAGATGCCGCCATCCAAACCTGCCTATCTATGAAGGTGCTGTTCGGCATGGCGCTCAGGCAGTCGACGGGCTTCGTCGAAAGCCTGTTGCGGCTTGCCGGGCTCGACTGGACGATGCCCGACTCTAGTCCACTGTCTCGCCGTCAGAAGACATTGGCCTTCAACATCCCATATCGAGGTTCCGAGAGGCCGTTGCACCTGCTGATCCCCTCTCATGGTTTGCAGGCAAACCTCTGCCGGGCAGCGGATAGCACCGGGATCAAAGTCGAGGGCGAAGGCGAAGGCGAATGGCCCGCCCACAAGCATGGCGGCCCCAAGCGACGGGTCTGGCGACAGGTCCACAACGGCAGCGCGGATCTCCAACGTTTCTTCGTCGATGCCCCTCTCGGCGATTGCGCGCAATCGCCTTCTGGTCAGCGGAGGTGGGCCTTTCGCCAAACGCGCCGTTAGGGACCGCCATGCTTGCGTGTGTTCCACTCTCCTTCGCCCTTCGTCGCGGTGCTATCTACATGCATGTGAAGGTCCGCTGGACCCACGATACGGGATGCTCGTTGCCAGCGACTTCTGACGGCGAGACAGCATGCTGAAGTCTGGCACCGACGCGTCAAGGCCAACCAGCCGCAACATGCTGTGGACGAAGCCGGTCGTCAGTCGCAAGGCCATGCAGAACAGCACCTGCATCGAGAGGCACGTATGCTTGGCGGTATCGCTGTGGATTTGCTGGGGGTCACGCTTGCACGTCGGCGCGGCATCCCAGCTCATCTCGGGGCCGAACCAGATTGGCTGCGAGCCCCGGCGCCTGAGCGTTTCGCTGCAGGCTAGCCAGTTCTTGGTCTTGTAGGTGGGGGGTATGTGTCTGCTCATGCATCCTAGTACCACGCTGGATTCACGAGATGAATCCTTCACGCGATTTGTGCAACAGAGCCTATGAAAGCGGCCATTCGGGGCTCAGGCTCAATGCCCCACCATGCTGCACCAATCACCAAGGTCAGCAATACGCAGATAGCGGGCTTTGCAAAGTTAGCGCCGTTTCTCGACAGCGGACCTTAAGGCCACCCGGCAGTGAACTTACGGGTGCTCGACGCGATGAACATGGCTGTCTCACAGCGCAAGCCGAAACGCGTGATCCATCATTCCGATCAGGGTTCACACAGAGGTGGCTCGGTTGATCTGAACAGGTTTCCGGGGTTTCGTAAGTGGATTTCCGCCATGTTTATGCCGCTGCCGCTTGGGGCGCCGACGGATTGAAGGAAGGCTGATCGGGTGTTTTGCCGTCAAGCGATGAGTGGGGCCTTTGGCTATTGTAAAAGCCCAGGTAGTTCCGGATCGAGGCGCGGGCCTCGGAGACGCTGGCATAGGCCCGCAGGTAGACCTCTTCGTATTTGATGGTCCGCCAATGGCGCTCGACAAGGACGTTGTCGCGCCAGGCGCCTTTGCCGTCCATGCTGATCTTGATTTCCTGGCTCGCTAGCACCTTGATGAAGTCGGTCGAGGTAAACTGGCTGCCCTGATCGGCATTGAGTATCTCCGGTTGGCCGTGCCGAGCCAGCGCCTCCTCGAGGGCCTCAATGCAGACGTCGGACTCCAGCGTGATCGACACACGCCAGGACAAGACCCGGCGGGTGAACCAGTCCAGAACGGCGGCCAAGTAGATGAAGCCCCCGGCCATTGGAATGTAGGTGATGTCCATTGCCCAAACTTGGTTTGGCCGGGTCACGGCCAGCTTGCGCAGCAGATAAGGGTAGATCTTGTGCCCCGGTGCCGGTTTCGACGTGTTCGGCTTGCGATAGAGCGCCTCGATTCCCATGCGCTTCATCAGCGTGGCGATGTGCAACCACCCAGCCTTGAAGCCGTCCTGGACCAGCAGCCCCCGCAGCATCCGGCTGCCCGCAAACGGGAACTCCATATGAAGCCTGTCGATCCGGTGCATCAGCTTCAGATCGCCCGCCGGGACCGGGCGCGGCTTGTCGTAGGCGCTGCCCCGGCTGATCCCCAGCACGATCGCCTGGCGGTTAATGCTCAGCTTCGCAGTGGGATCGATCATTTTCTTGCGCTCGGCAGCAGACCCGCCTTGCCGAGCGCGCCGGACAAAAAACCGTTCTCCAGCGTCAGCTCCCCGATCTTGGCATGCAGGGACTTCACGTCGATCACCGGCTCCGATACCGTCCTCAGGCCATCGCCGAACACCCCGGTCGCGCCCTCAAGTAGCTGATCACGCCACTGCTTGATTTGGTTCGGGTGGACGTCGAAATCCTGCGCCAGCTCGATCAGGGTCCGCTCGCCCTTGATCGCGGCCAAAGCTACTTTCGCCTTGAATGCCAGGCTGAGGTTCCGGCGCGGTCGTCTTGCCATGGTCTTCTCCTCGCTTGCAGCATCATGCTGCTGTTGCGCGGAAAATCCACTTGTCCCCGCTGTTCAGATTTCCGGAACCAACTCTTCGCAGGGCGTGAGGCCGCTGAGGGTCTTTAGCCGGCGGGCGAAGTTGCAGGCATCGAGGAAGTCCGCGAGGTGGCCGCGAAGCTGGTCGTACCTGTCGTAGTGGTAGCGCTTGACGGTCGCGTCCTTGATTGTCCGGTTCATGCGCTCGACCCGTTCCCCGGCAGGCGATTGCCTGCAATCGCCGAGAGGAGGGCCGTTGGTCCACGGGTGATTGGGTTTGGTCAGCCGATGCTCGATGACGTTGGCCTCACAGATCATGTCGAACCGCATCGGCCGCGAGTTGATGGTGTTCCGGTTGCGCGGTTGCTCCGCGAACTGGATGCCCCCTCTCGGCAATTTTGGCTTTTCCAAATCGCCTGCCGGGCAACGGTTGTCCGTCAGGATCGTGTGGATACGGTCCGGCACGGCCTCCAGTAGCAATTTCAGGAACTCCCAGGCCGTCTTTCTGTCCGCCTTCTCCATCAGCTGAGCCACCGCGAACTTGCTGGTTGGGTCAATGGCCACAAAGAGATAGAGCTTGCCCTCAGCCGTCCGCAGCTCGGCGATGTCCCTCTCGGCGATTGCCTCGCAATCGCCTGCCGGCCAGCGGATCGCTGTATTGCTGCGCGGACGGCGTGCGCCCCTCTTGGCGAATGCGTGCATTCGCCTGCCAGTCAACGGGTTCGTGGCGCTCCCGTGACGTACTTGTTCCATAGTGCATCCTTCCATTCCAACGAATAGATCGCACCATCAAAACCTGGGATCAAACACCTAGCTTCTGCTAGGTTTGGCAAAAAAGGGAAAGTGAATGTCAGAAGCCAACACGTTTCATTTTGTCGGTCAAAGCGGCAGAGGTTTATGAGAGGCAAAGAGTGCCTGCGATTTTTGCCCCAATGGCTGAAGCAACGCTCGATGCAATCAATCTGGCCCCCAGCCAAAACGTGCTCGACATCGCCTGTGGTACTGGTGTTTTGGCCCGCTCTTTTGGAGCCAGGACGCCGAAGCCCTGTCACATCATCGGGTGCAACTTGAACGGTGCGATGATCGAAGTCGCCCGCGCGAACGAACTGAAAGACCAGCATAGCTACGAATGGCACACGGCGTCGGCAACCGAGATGCAAATCGACAACAAATTTATTGATCTGACGTTCTGCCAAAATGGCCTGAATTCTTTCCAGACAAGCTCGCATCTCTTAACGAGATGAGGAGGGTTTCGAAGCCCGGAGGGCAAGCAGTAGTCACGGCGTGGAGAGCGGATCCTCGTTTCTTTGATGTCGTCGCGGAGGCCCTGCGTCGTCACCTCGACGAAACCGCCGCCTGGAAAGCGGTGAAGCTATTTGCCTGGACGGATGTGTCAGAGATTCTGTGCTTGTTCGCTGATGCCAGCTTGGTTTGCAGCGCTCCTGTTGCGCTTCCAGTTGCCCGAACGCTGCCAGCGGACTTCAAGATCATGCGTGACGAGCTTCTATCGACGCCAAACGAAGAGGCGCTCCGTGAGGCCGGTGAAGCCGTCATCGAAGTCATCGTGAACGAGATCTTGGACGGCGTCGCCCAGTATCAAACCGGCGATGTTCTTGTGATGCCGCAAGAGGCAAACCTATTTGTAGCTGTCGCTGAGTAGACTTGTCACAGGGCGCAACCGGACGGTTGGATAGGCCAAAACCCGTACGTCTCTGTCACCGGCAAATAACCACATGGTGTGATTGCGGCGGCCGCTCTCCGGTGGCGAACGAGGTCCGGTATGCTGGCCTCATGGATATCAGCCGTGAGGAGAACGACCTATGGAACATTATGCCGGTTTGGATGTGTCACTCAAAGAGATTTCGGTCTGCGTAGTGGACGGGGATGGCACGACCGTCGCGCGCGGGGCTTGCCCTGCCGATCCCGAGGGTGTGGCGGGCTGGTTGCGCGTGCGGTCTCTGACACCGCGCCGGATCGTGCATGAAAGTGGAATGCTCTCGATCTGGCTGCAACGCGGACTCGCGGGGCTTGGTCTTCCAGCCACCTGCATCGATGCGCGCAAAGCGCACAAGGCCTTGTCGGCGCGGCTCAACAAGTCCGACGCCGCTGATGCTGAAGGACTGGCGCAACTTGCACGCACAGGCTGGTTCACGCCGGTTCACATCCGCAGCGAAGACGCGGATCGCCTGCGCAGCCTCGTGGGTGCGCGAGAACGGCTGATCCGTTTGCGCAGGGATCTGGAGGGGCACGTTCGAGGGGTCCTGAAGACCTTCGGTATTCGCATGACCGGAATTGGTCAGGGCCGCCAACGTCAAGGGTTCCGCGATCAACTGGCGGCGGCGGGCGAAACTGACCCGGTGTTGCACGTCATTGCCGATGGCTTCATCGCCACCCATGCAACGCTTTGCCAGGCCGCGGATGAGCTCGACAAGGCGGTGAAGAGAAAAGCCAAAGCTCATCCGGTGGCACGCCGTCTGATGACGATCCCCGGTGTTGGCCCGGTCAACGCGCTCAGCTTCATCGCGCTGGTCGATGATCCGAGCCGGTTCAGCCGGACGTCGGATATTGGCGCTTTTCTGGGGCTCACGCCAAAGCGGCACCAATCCGGTGAGGTGGACTGGTCCGGGCGCGTTTCAAAATGCGGGGATGGCGCGATGCGAGGCCTGTTGTTCGAGGCGGCGTCTTGCCTGCTCCGCCAAGTGAAACGGTTCTCGGCCCTGAAAAGCTGGGCGGTGCGCCTGGCCGGGCGGCGCGGGTTCCGGAAGGCAGCCGTCGCCACCGCGCGCAAGATCGCCGTCCTGATGCTGACGCTCTGGAAAAACGAAACCGACTATCAATGGACCAAGGAGGCCACTGCCTGATCTGAGTTTCCGCCGCTGGATAGGCGGGAAGCGAAGTCCCGACGGGACGGAGGTAGATCGATCTCGTAAAAACGGTTGGGACGCGGCACTTGCTGATGAACCCGCAAACGACATTGGAGACGACCCACCACCGAACACCATCATGAGGCGCACCGCGCGACCTCGTAGAGAACCATGACCCCGGACGGACAGATCGCAATCCCGCTTGACACAGCCGCAATCAGAGAACCGTTTTGGGTCGGACCTTGATAGCTGCCATTGGCGCAGCCGCAGCGAAAGCTCACTAGGTCCGCAGAGCCGTCATCGACCCCCTCGAACTTCTGCATCGACTATCGACGTCCGCATCGGGGAAGCTGCACTGTAGCGACAATTGCCGCTACGGACGGCGGCTTTGGGTCGTTGGCGGCGCGACGCCGCATGGTGCAAATTTGAAGGGCGGCGTGGTCCGCACGGTTGATCCGGGTGTTCATCCGCCATTGTGAGCATTGTCACTCGTTCGCGGCGTCGGCCATGTTCCTTCACTCACTCGAGGTGCTTGCCCGCGGTCCGGGCGTCGTGCGCAGTTCGGCGATGGAGTGTCGTTCGATCATGCGGTGGACGCGGATCGGGTGGGGGCCGCGGTGGAGGGCGCGCAGGTTCTCGAAGTTGTCGATGTCTTCCTCCGTCCGGCGTTCGTGGTGGCGGATATACTCGACCCAGGTCGGGACGTGGTAGCTCTCGGTCCAAACGTCGGGGAACTCCATATCGCGCAGCAGTGTCCACTGGCCGGCGCCGTCGCGGATGCGGATCCGCCGACGCTCGGCCATCAGCGTGAGGAAGCGTGGAACGTCGGCCTCGTCGATGGTGAAGTCCACCATCACCATAACCGGTCCGCTGCGCGGTTGGATGTCGAGTAGGAGCGTCGGCTCGACGAACCTGTTGGCCGGGTCGAGACGCATCTCGGCGCTGTCGGGCAGGGGCGAAAGAAGGCCAATACCGAGCCCGAGCCCCATCGCGACTCCCGCGCCGGCAAGGGCGACCGACATGCTGCTGCCCTCGGCCAGCGCGCCCCAGATCCAGCTGCCCGCAGCCATACCGCCGAATGTGCCGGTCTGGTAGAGCGCCAGAACGCGCCCGACGACCCAGCGGGGCGTCGAGAGCTGGATCGTGGTGTTCAGCAGAGAGAGTGCTACGACCCAGCAAGATCCGGCAAGGAACAGCACGGCCCCCGCGACGACCACTGGAGGGGCAAGCGCCAACGCCAGGTAGCAGATCGCATAGCCTGCGAACGCGATGCGGATGATCGCTTCGTTCTCGAACCGCGCCCGCAGGCGCCTGCTTGCCAGCGCGCCGACAACGGCGCCGACGCCGAAGGCGCCAAGCAGGGTGCCATAGGTGAGTGATGTGCCGCCAAGTTGGTCGCGGACGATCACCGGCAGCAGCGCCTGAAGGCCAATCGCCGAGATCCCGAAGAGAAACGCGCGTATGATCGTGCGGACCAGATTGGGCGACATCGCGACATAGCGCAGCCCGGCGGCGAAGGCGCTTCCGAATTGCTCACGCGGCAGTCGGCTGGCCTTTGGCTTGGGCTTCCATGCGAAGAGGGCGGCGATAATGGCAACGTAGCTTGCCGCGTTCACGGCGAAGGCGGCCGCAGCGCCGAAGGCCGCGACGATGGCACCGCCCGCTGCGGGGCCCACGCTGCGCATCATGTTGAAGCCCATCGAGTTCACCGAGACGGCAGCCGGAAGCTCCTCCTTGCTGACAAGGTCGCCGACCGTCGCCTGCCATGAGGGGTTGTTGAGCGCCGTCCCGCAGCCGATCAGGAAGGTGAACGACAGCAGCAGCCAGGGCGTCAGCCACCCCTCGTAGGCAAGAAAGGCGAGGCCGATGGACGCCACGCACATGAAAGCCTGCGCCCAGAGCATGATCTTGCGGCGGTCGAAATTGTCGGCGAAGACGCCTGCGATCAACGAGAAGATCATGATCGGCAGCGTGACCGAAGACTGAACGAGCGCGACCATGCTTTCAGAAGAGGTCAGCGAGGTCATAAGCCAGGCTGCACCGATGGCTTGGACGATACCGCCGAAATTCGAACCGAGCGTCGCGAACCACAGGTTTCGGAACGCGGGGTTCTGGAAGACGGCGAGGGTGGAGGTGGTCTCCGCCATGCCCCGTCAGAACGTCTCGACCCAGGGGCGAACCGCGATCTCGTTCGACCAGGCGCTGCGATCCTGCTCGATCAGGTGGCGATAGGTCCGCGCGATGGCGCCGGGACGCAGCATCGAGCCAGGCCGGTCTGCGGGCTCGCTGCGTCCCGGGTTGAGGATGCCGCCGTCGATATTGACCCAGGCGACGTGGATGCCCTTCGGATGCAGTTCCCGCGCCATGCTTTCGGCCAGACCGCGCTGCGCAAACTTGCCCATGGCGAAGGGGGCGGATTGCGGAAAACCCTTCACGCCGGCCGAGGCGCCGGTGAAGAGGATCGTGCCCCGGCAGCCGTCCACCGGCTCGGACTGGAGCATCCGCCGCGCAGCGTGCTTGCCCGACAGGAATGCACCGATTGCCGTGACCTCGATTGCTTGGCGCACGTCCTCCGCCGCCAGCTCAGCCACCGGGCCCCGGACGCGCGCGGACGGGTTGTAGATGACGACCCGCGGCGGTTGGGGCAGGGCATCGAACAATTCCTCGATGGCCGCCTCGTCGGTAGCGTCGAGGAGGACCGCTTCGGCCCCGGTCTCGGCCGCGAGGTCCCGCATCTTTTCCGCGCTTCTCGCGGCCAGCGTCAGGGCGTGATCGCGCTCCAGCTCCCGCGCGAGGGACGCCGACAGCCCGTCTCCGACCCCAATGATGACTGCACGCGGTTTCTCCATGGTCGCTCTCCCCTAAGCCCTGAGACTTGCTTGACCTCACCGGTCGGTTCACCTACCTCCTAAGATGCAAAGCGGGCGTTGTGTAGTGGTAAGACCTCAGCCTTCCAAACTAAATTGCTGTGTTGCACCCTGTCGCACCGTGTCCTTAACCGCATCATTTTGTTGACTTCTTCGTCGCATACTGCACGCTCATACCCCTTGCTGTATGATGTTGTGACCGACAAAAAGCCGACAAAATGCCAAAGCTCACAGAGACCTATGTTAAGAAACTTCCGGCCGCCGACGCCGGCACGAAGAAATACTGGGACAGCGAGGTGAAGGGCCTCGTCGTCTTCGTCGGGAAGAAGGCGAAGACCTGGTACTTCCAGAAGGACGTGGGAGGCGAGACCAAGCGCATCCTGATCGGGCGCTATCCGACCATAACGGCGCAGGCTGCACGTCAGACCGCAATGGGCTTCGCGCTTGAGATGTCCCGAGGCGCTGGCAAGCACATTCAGATCGGTGCGCCGACGCTTGCTGAAGCGATGGATGTCTATCTGGCTCGGCCAAAGCTGCGGTCTGAGGCCCACCGCGAGGGAGTGCAGCGCCAGTTTGAAAACCATCTGAAGGATTGGCTGGCGTTGCCGCTGGACGAGATTACGAAATCAATGGTCGTCCAACGGCATCGCGAGCTGGGAAAGGCACCGTCGACTGCCAACCATACACTGCGGTACTTCCGGTCTGTGTGGAACCACGCGCGCCGCGTACACGATCTTCCCGAGAGCCCGACGAATGCAATCGAATGGTACGAAGAGCAGCCAGACGGTCGCATCATCGAGGACCTGAGAGCATGGCAGAAGCAAGTTGATGATCTCTTTAGCCCAATCCACCAGGTGTTCTACGAGTTCATTCTCTATACTGGGCTGCGCAAGACCGAGGCCCTGACCCTCCAATGGAAGCAAGTCTTGGAGGATCGGATTCACCTGCCTGTAACCAAGAATGGTCGTAGCTTCGATCTTCCCATCACGCAGCGCCACCACGAGATCCTTGCGCCGATAGAGGGCTTGGGGCGGACGTGGGTCTTCCCGTCCCCAAAGTCAGCCTCGGGACACATCACAGCGGCTCGCAAGCTCGATTGGTCCCCGCACGCGCATCGTCGAACTTTTGCCACGGTAGCGATGGAAGCTGGCGTTCTGGAGGAAGTTGTCGGGCGGCTGCTGAACCACACGCCCCTAAACCTTACAGGCCAGCGATATGTGCGACCGTCGCTGGATGCGCTGAGGCCAGCAATGGCGACGACATGTGAAGAACTGGATCGGAGACTGCACATTGGCGGCAACCGAGACAACCATTGAGGATTGCCCTCCACCGACTCGGACCAAAGAGGAGGCGGAACTCGATCGCCTACGCAATGTTCTTGCGCAAGAGTATTGGAACTTCAGCTTAGGAGATGGCCAGTTCAACGGTTTCTCGGAGGGCGTTTGCATTCTTGGTGGGATTGCACCGCGGTTAAGTCAGATGTCGCGCTATCATTTCGGGGTGTCTTATGGTCCCGCAATTCTCCCAGGGGCCCTTGGGCTATTTAATCGCAAGACAGTACCACATGGCATCGATGGATTGAACTTCCTTGAGGAAGTCGGTCGATCTCTGGTAATGGTGTCGGCGCTTGGGCTTAAGGGCTTGGTTTCTCCTATCAGGGCAATCAGCACGGCGTCCATATACAAGATCGTCCCGCCATGGCTGGGAGTGGCAGCCGACGATTTGCATTGTGCACAGTGCCTTCCACAGGAACTGCGCTCCAACGATGAGGTGCGCAGGAACATCCGGCGCGAAATCGCTCGCCATGGTGGCCAGTCGAGAGCTGCAAAGAACGCAAAGACAAAGGCAATCAATTCGGAAGTGCGTCGGGTCTTCAATGAACTACAAGCGATAGGATTTGGGGGCCTCCGCACCAAAGGAAGTGATCGCCCAAACGGCCGCGCCATAGCAGACGCAATCTACGAGAAGTTGACGAGACATGAGTTGGTGACGGAAGAGCACCTTCCGAGTCTTGAAACGATCGTTAAGCACGTGCAAACTTGGCTCAAAGACAACAAAAACGACTGAGCCAAAAAGTGACTGAACGGCAGCGTCGTCGCCTTTTCTATTAGAGATCAGGGTACAACAGCATCACACTCAAACGGAGAGCGTGATGCAGAGTACAACTGAAGTTCATAAGTTCATTGATACTGTAGCAGCGGCGCGTCTGCTCGGCGTCTCAAAAAGCCATCTCGAGAAACTTCGGATCGAAGATCCGCAAAATTCACCACCGTACATTCGGATTGGGCGGTGCGTAAGGTACTCCCCAACTCAACTCATGACTTGGGCCAGAGCACAAGCACCTTCGTCAGAGTAGATGAACACCCGGAAGGCAATGAAATCACGTGACAGCGTGCGGAAGTGCTTTGCGCGTTGTCTGTGGAGTTGGCTGTGACGACACTCAAGAACGACAGCCTGCGAGTCCCTTTCACCAAGGGCACAGGCAATAGCCTCGCGAAGGCCAAGAACGAGGAAATGGCGTGGGGCCGCTTCAAGCGGCAGTTTCAAAAGCCCCATGTTGCCTCATGCACTTACGCCGAGTTCTCGGCGATGGGCAAAGACGCCCAGAGGAAGAACAAGGCCGAGCCCGGCTGGTGGATGCGCGCCCCGGTCGACAAGGGCAAGCGCAACAAGGGCAACACCCAGCCCGGGGTCCTGCTGTCGCTCGACGGCGACTACTTCGACGAAGATGACGTCGCGAATCTGCTATCTGGGGAGATGTTCGACGGTATCGAGCACTTCGCTCACACGACGTTCTCCCACACTCCGAGCGAGCCCCGATACCGGATCGTGGTTCTCTGCGACCGAAAGCTCGATCCCCACGAATACGGCATAGTCGTCCGTGTGTTGCTGGCGCAAAAAGACAGCATCGACAGCTTCGACAAGGCATCGAAGAACATCACGCAGATGATGTTCTACCCCGGTGTCGCCAAAGACATGCAGGACGAGTACGTCTTCGTCGCGCACCCGGGCGATCCGCTGGACGTCGACATGCTCCTGCAATGGGGCGAGGCGCAATACGGCGATCTCAAAGACCACACGAACTGGCCCCGCTGGTCCTCCGAGGACAAGGACTCGATGCGGTCTCGGGCCGCGAAGGCCGAAGACCCGCTGCTGAAGAAAGGCCCGGTCGGGGCGTGGTGCCGCACCTACTCGATCTTCGACCTCATCGACGGGAAAGACGGCGACGACGCGATCCTCGGCGATCTCTTCGAGATGGCTGGGGAAGAGCACGAGCCGAACCGGGTGAACTACATCCCCGGGTCCGGCGCGGCCGGGTGCATCATCTACGACGACGGTCGCTTCCTCTACTCGTGGCACGACAGCGACCCCGGGGGCAACGAGAACCTGAACGCATGGGACCTCTGCCGGGTCCACCTCTTCGGCGACAAGGATGAGATCGGGAAGTCCTACACGCTCCCGCAGGAGCGGCCGAGCTACAAGGCCATGCTAAAGTTCGCGCAGGAGGACGACAACTACAGGGCCACGGTCGAGAGCGAGAAGTTCGAGGCGCTGGACGACCTCTACGATGAGTCGGACGTCGACGAAGGCGATCTCACCGGGCAGGACGAGATAGAGCTGACCGACGAAGAGCTGGTCGCGGCCGCATTCGCCGAGCTGGACGCCGAGGTGCCGGTCGTGAAGCGTCGTCCGACTGGGAAACCGAACGAGCGCGTTCGGGACTTGCTCGACATGGACTCGGACGGGAACGTGTTGAACACCATGGTCAACATGGTGCGCATCCTCCGATACGACCCGCGCTTCTACAACCGGATCGGCTGGAACGAGTTCCATCTGAAGGTCTGCATCCTCAAGACGATCAAGAGCAAGCACAGCGAAGTCCCTGACCTCGTGTGCAGCGACGAGTTCCGGGGCACGATCCGGCAGGACAATCACACGGCCGCGTGCCGGGCCCTCCTGCAAGCGCCAAGGGCCCAGAACGGCTACGACCTCAAGGTCGGCAAGGACGACTTCGAGGCGGCCCTGCTGTTGGCGGCCGAGCACTACCCCTACCACCCGGTGATCGAGCTGATGTCCTCCCGGGAGCAACAGCACCCGGACGACGGCATCAACTACATGGCGGAGTTCCTGCCCGAGCTGTTCGGGACACCGAACGACATCTACCATCGCACGATCTGGACGAACTTCATGATCGCGGCGGTCATGCGCGTTCACGAGCCCGGGTCCAAGTTCGACTTCTGCCCCGTCTTCGAGTCCGGGCAGGGCCTCGGCAAGTCGTCTATGGTCAAGTACCTCTTCGCGCCCTTCAACGGCGAGCTGTCGAACAGGGCCATGACCGACGAACAGAAAGCGGTCGAATCCATGCAGGGGCACCACGGCATGGAGATGGCCGAGCTGGCCACGCTCAACAAGGCCGAGGTGGAGGACGCCAAGGACTTCCTGTCCCGCGAGAAGCACAACGTCCGCATGGCCTATGGGCGCCACGCGCAGGAGTTCCTGCGGCAGACCCTCTTCATCGGCACCACGAACAAGAACAAGCCGCTGCGCGACCCTACGGGCAATCGGCGCTTCTGGATGATCCGGTGCAAGGCCCAGCGGATGGACTTCGTGAAGCTGCTGGACTGGATTCCCAAGATGTGGGCGCAAGCCTACCGGGCGTACCACGAACTCCGGCGCCACCAGCCGACCGGACAGCTCGATCTCAGCTTGACTGGGGCCGCCAAGATGGAGGCGGATCGGGTCGCTGACGGCGCGCGCCAGAAGACGCTCGCAGAGGCATGGGCTGACAAGATTCACGACTGGTGGATGCAGCCGGTCCACCTTGGCCAGATCGCGGCCGAGTATTCGGACGAGTTCGAGTACCAGCCCGGAGCAGGCCTCCTGTCAGCCTCGAAGTGGAAGCACGACAAGTGGGGGAGCCCCGAACAGGAGGTCATCCGCATCTTCGCCACGCGCGAGCGACTGATCCAGATTTTCAAGGGGAAGTTTGCCAAGGAAGTCACCTTGCAGAACGAGCTGAACACCTTGGAGGACGCCATCGAGCATCTGGCCAAGTATGGCATCCATCGCTGCATCACCAACGTCCCTTCAGCCGAACAGCGCGAACAAGGCATCACGCGGGCGCCCCGAGTCGGTGGGGCGTTCAGGGATTCCGGCAAGCGGCAGGCGGGTTTCATCCTGTCGCGTGCAGCCGTCGAACGGAAAGCCCTGTCGATGGCTTGCGTGCCGTGGGGCGAAGCCCAAGACGCCGATTCCGGGACGAGTGAACCGGAAGTTGACGAAGACGATCTCATCTAGGAGGACCATAGGGATTCCCGACACCACCCTCTGCGACTATGCGACGGACGTTCTCAGAGGGCGAACTGCTGTCAGCATCGAACAGGGGAAAGGAACACTGGTCTACTTCCGCTCCGTGTGGGGAAACAAAGCGTCCGAGGTTCCCCCTGAGCACCAGCAAGAGGCCCTGAGACAACTCCACGCCGTGGTCGATGTAATCGAGGATGGCATGTCGATGCACCGTGCGACCTCGCTTTTCCTCGTCGGACTCAGCGAGCAAAACGGGGTGATCGAACCGGGCTGACGCCGGAATCGGCCGAAAAACGGCTCTATGGGATGAATGGGATGAGTGTGGGATGATGCGTCATCCCACACTTTTTTTATGCCTGACAGGGACTTACACGCTGTGGGATGAGTGGGATGAGGTTCGAGCCGCCTGCATAGGCAAAAGCCCATTTTCGCTACAGTATCGTTTCCCTCCTGTCCCATTTTCCGATTTTTCTCTCTAAGAACACTCATCCCAATCATCCCAATCATCCCATAGCGCCATAAGCTCATGGTTTCTTTGGGCTTTTTGTGGGATGATGAGAGCGCCCGCGTCATCCCAATCATCCCAAACCCGTAACAGGTCTATCCCCCTGAGAATCCCCACAACTTCCCGAGAGATTCGCCTCAGCGCACCCCCCGACGCTCTTCTCAGGGGAGGAAGAACCCAAGCGACCACCGGAACGCTTGTTCTCCCCACGCGCCACGGGGAAACGCACGTGCTCCCCACGCCACTAACGCAGGTCATACGTTCCCCCCCAGACGCAGGGGAAGAGCGCTTGTTCTTGCATCCCCCAGACGCACAATAAGGCACGCAGGAACGCACGTTTCCCCACACGCACGGGGCAGAACAAACGGCCCCCCGTATGCCCAGACGTGCCCCACGGGAGCCCCCAGACGCAGGGGGAGAACGCTTGTTCCGATTGCCCCCCCATGTCCTATTGCCCCCCATGGCCGCAGCCGGTGGAAAGAGCGTGCCCGGCAGTGTGCCCAGAGCTGGCCCCTAGCCTGCACGTTGCCCCCTATGCCCGGCCCGCGGCTGTGCGGCCTGCATCGCAAAGTTCCGATCTGCTGTCCGGGCAGGACTTCCGCAGTCACATTCCGTGCCCTCTGGACACCGATCGCCTCTTGGTCGGCCCATGACCCATGCAATCATCCGCGGCGACATTGGCCGGCGCCATGAAGTCGACTTCGGTGACGTCTGGATCAACGTCGAGCTCTACGCTAGCGAAGACCGCGTGGCGCTGGTGATCGAAGTGTTGGATGAGGACCGACCCTCAGACAAGCGCCGCTTCGCCCTCGTCAAAGTTCCGAGACACCTGCTAAGCACGGCTATGGCTGATCTGGTAAAGCAGGATCGGACCAGCGGACCCTCAATGGGGCGAGGACGCATGGCCGGTCTGGATCGGCACGACAGCTTAGGGCAGCACGCCGGGTAGTCCGCCGAAACCAATCAGCCAGGAGACGAGCATCACAAGGATCAATCCACCGAGCAGCTTCGAGATGACGGAAGCGCCAACTACGGGCCCGAACAAGAGGTTCAGCACGCCCTGCAGCAGCATCAGGCCGACGATGCCATAGACGCCGTACAATATGGAAGGAGGGATACTAGATCCAAAGACAGCGACACCGACCGCGTGTCCAATATAGACAAACAGCACACCGCCAATGACCTGAAGACCAAGGCGTCGCAGCCGCGCAGCAAAAACTGGCGCACTCGCTTGGACCACAATTCCAAAGCCGAGGATCGAAACTCCGAGACTCACGAAGTACGGCCAGGATTGAAGCAGTGCCACCTGCAGATCGTAGAGCGCATGACCCTGTTGCGTCATGCGACTTGCGTTCGGCGCTGGGAGGGTCGTTGTGCGGCACCAGCCCTATCGCAGTCGGAAACCGTGCTGCATAAGGTCTCGGCGTGTGTAGACTTGTTCATCTCGCTCGTAGTACGGTTACGCGATTAAATATCCAAAACCTTACCACGTCCCAGCGGCCTTGGAAGTAGAGTGTTGATCGTAAAAGTCCTGATAGTACCTCCAGGGTTGGTTTCCTCCCTCCAGAGGTGCGTACTTGGCGCGTGATTTTGGGTTTCATCGGCAAGAGCCGACCCTGCATGACCTGCTTGACGCTGCAGCCCGAGGCAAGTTTCCGGATCGTGGCTGGGCATTCTCTAGGTTGCCAGCCAAGCTCGCGCGAGCTGCTTTCCTCAAGGACCATTGGGGCCTCACTGCGCTTGCCGTACTCTGCGCCATTCTTGCGTGGCTGGCTTTTTTGCGCCCGGTTTGGGGTGTCGCTGGCTTTTCGTTTGCGGGGGCTGCTACCGCACTTGCGAGCCTAGTGCTCCTGGCTACATCGACGTTTCAACTTTCACTGGTCAGGCGCCGCCACAGAAAGCTCGACAAAATGGCGGGGCGCGATCTCGCCGATCTGGCGCGCTCGGAGCGCGCGAGATTCGCCGGTTTGCATGCCGCGATCGCAAGCGTGACCTTCGGGGCCACTGCCCTCCTCTTTTTGATTCTTCCGGGATCGGTCGTCGCTTCAGGCTGCGGGGCAGCGCTGCTTGTCGCGGCCGCCTTTCTGGGGGGAAAGGCAACCGTCCTTTCCCGCAATACTACGGGCGCGGTGACCGCCTTCGTCCTCCCTAGCCGGCTCCATGGTGCCACCAGGGGTAGTCTTTCCTTGCGCCGCCGCTTGCTCGATCACAACGCCTTCTTGAGGGCTGTGACGCGTGAAGCCTACGCACCCAAGGGGTATGGGTCTGCAGCCAGACAAATCCTGGCAGTTGCGAGTGTGCCAAATGCGCTCTGGCCTTCGATTGCAGACACACCGGGACGGGGCGTCGCAGCGGGGCTGCGCCTTCGGCTGGTGAGCCTTCAAGGGATCTCCCTGGTGTCGCTCCTTTCGGCTGTGCTTGCACTTTGCATGGCATGGTTCGTTCCCAGGTCCATTCTGCCGGCACACTTCATGGAAACTACTGGTCGTTCAGTGAGTGCGCCGGATAATCCAGGCGGAGAAGGGAACCTTCCGCCATCCGGTCAGGACGAGTCTGGCACCGACGGCCAATCCTCGGGTGCCGGGGAGTCTGGCACCGACGGCCAGTCCTCAGGCGCCGGGGAGTCTGGCACCGACGGCCAGTCCTCGGGTGCCGGGGAGTCTGGCACCGACGGCCAGTCCTCAGGCGCCGGGGAGTCTGGCACCGACGGCCAGTCCTCAGGCGCCGGGGAGTCTGGCACCGACGGCCAGTCCTCGGGTGCCGGGGAGTCTGGCACCGACGGCCAGTCCTCAGGCGCCGGGGAGTCTGGCACCGACGGCCAGTCCTCGGGTGCCGGGGAGTCTGGCACCGACGGCCAGTCCTCGGGTGCCGGGGAGTCTGGCACCGACGGCCAATCCTCGGGTGCCGGGGAGTCTGGCACCGACGGCCAGTCCTCAGGCGCCGGGGAGTCTGGCACCGACGGCCAGTCCTCGGGTGCCGGGGAGTCTGGCACCGACGGCCAATCCTCAGGTGCCGGGGAGTCTGGCACCGACGGCCAGTCCTCGGGTGCCGGGGAGTCTGGCACCGACGGCCAATCCTCAGGTGCCGGGGAGTCTGGCACCGACGGCCAGTCCTCAGGCGCCGGGGAGTCTGGCACCGACGGCCAGTCCTCAGGCGCCGGGGAGTCTGGCACCGACGGCCAGTCCTCAGGCGCCGGGGAGTCTGGCACCGACGGCCAATCCTCGGGTGCCGGGGAGTCTGGCACCGACGGCCAGTCCTCAGGCGCCGGGGAGTCTGGCACCGACGGCCAGTCCTCAGGCGCCGGAGGTGGAAGCCAACAAGGTGCCGGATCCGTTCAGGAGGTCCGACCCGGCAATAGTTCCGGAGAGGGCGAGGCTAAATCTGCTCCGACACAAGTGCCGGATACGGGGGGCACGCCCGATGGCGGCGCGCCCGGCGCACATGCAGGGGACGGACAGAATAGCGGCACGGCATTCTCCTCGACAGAAGAGACGAGGCGATCCGATGCGACGGTTTCCACCGTCGGCCCCGGTGGCGAAGCGGTCTCCACCGACCCAGGATCCGTCCCTCCTGTCACAGGGGATGTCCAGAGCTCGCAGACTCTGCCATCGGCAGGATCCCTTGACGTTCGCACCGTAGGTGTCGGCACAGGTGGCTCAGAGAGGGCTGCGACCGTCGAAACCCCGGCGAACGTCTTCGCAGCCCCGGGCACCGCTCCGGACACATTGATCGCAGCACCGCAAGCGGCCCCGGAACTGCCCGACGAGTTGGCGCCGCCGGCCGAGCGTATTCAAGCGCTGCCAAGCTGGATGCTCGAAATGATCGGAGGCAACTGAATGAACCAAGCACGGCCCAAACCGGCGGCGCGCGCGAAGATCCCATCATGACGGGCTGGAGCGACGGCACAGCCTCCTATCAACTCAGGCCCGAACACGCGGCGTTCCTCCGCGACCTTCGCGCCCGGGTCTTCGAGGAGATGCAAGGCATCGACGGCGTGGTGAACGCGCTGATCGTGGCGCTCATCACCCGCGGTCATATCCTCCTAGAGGGCAATCCCGGGCTCGGCAAAACGGCGCTGGTCAAGTCGCTCTCCCGCGCGCTGGGAATGCACCCGTCTGCCGTCGGGCGCATTCAGTTCACACCCGATCTGATGCCGTCGGACATCACGGGCACCCGCATGCCGTCGGAAGGGGACCGCACGCGGCTGGAATTCCGGCGCGGCCCGATCTTCCACCAATTGCTCCTCGCAGACGAGATCAACCGGGCTACGCCAAAGACCCAAGCCGCCATGCTCGAGGCGATGGCGGAGTTCCAAGTGACCGTGCTCGGCGAACGCAAGCCTTTGACCCGGCTAGTCGATGTCGGGCTGATCCATGACGCAGCCACGCCTTTCATGGTGATGGCGACTCAGAACCCGGTCGAACAGGAAGGCACGTATCCGCTGCCCGAGGCACAGCTTGACCGGTTCATGATGAAAGTGGTGATGCCGTTTCCGTCTGCCGAAACCCTGTCTTTCATCGTGTCTAAGGACAGTGGGAAAATGCACGAGCCAGTAGTCGAAACGACGGCCGAGCATAACCCATCTTCTCTTGCATTAGACGACAATCGCGATCTGCTTCGGCTTTTGTCCGAGACCGAGCGTGCCATACGCAACAGCCGTCCCACCGATGCCGTGGCCCGGCACATCATCAACATTGTGATGGCCTCGACGGGCAAGTTTGACGAGGTTCGCGATCTGCGCCGGGACCGGGCCGATGCACTGCGCACGTTAGCCGCGGAGGTGGACTATCCCCTGGGCCCACGGGCCGCGACGGCCCTTACGCTGGGTACGCTTGGCTGGGCCGCAGCGGTCGAGGCCGAGCCGGCGCAGGCGGGCCGCTTTAGCGATCACTCGACGGTCGCCCTCGCGCGTGTCCTGGTACCGGTGCTGCGCCACCGCATTGGATTCCGGACCGGGCTGAGCGGCTTTGGTACGGAGCAGGAGGGAGAGGAGTATCAGGCGCTAACGGACGCGCGCATTCGCGCCCTTGCCCAAGCCGCGGCACCTGACACCCATGACTACGCGGCCCAGTTCGACGCCGCCCTTTCCCATGCTGACGAGGTGCCGCTCTAGATGCCGTCCAGCCTTCCCATAGTGCCGCCCCTCACCCGGGGAGAGATGGAGCGGCTGCGCTTGCGGATGCGGCGCAGGCTGCCCAGCAGCGGTCTCGGCGCGCATCTTCACCGCCGCATGGGGCAGTCGATGGAGTTCCGGGAGTTCCGCGACTACCACATGGGAGACGATATCCGGAACGTCGACTGGCTGGCGTCGATGCGGCTTGGGGACGAGCACGACTGGGTTGTCCGGTCATTCGAGGCCGAGGAGCGGCGGACCGTGATGTTTGTGCTGGACGCACGGCCCGCGATGATGCTGCCCAAGGAGCTACCCAAGCTGCATGTGGCCTGCTGGTCCGTGCAATGCCTGGCGGCGGCGGCCTTCGCCGAGCGCGACCGGGTCCTCGTCGGGACGATCTTCGGCCCGTCCGAATTTGGTGTGTTGCCGCTTGAGGGAGAGCGCGGCGCCCGGATGCTTGCGGCCTATTGCACCCGGCTGTTAAGACGCGAAATCGAAGAAGATACTTGGGAGAAACTCCCTGGTGCGCGCGCCGGCGAGTTGACCAAGCGGATGCGTCCGGCCTCTGCCATCGTTCTGCTGAGCGACATGCTGTTCGATGCCAGCGATGCAATCCTCCAGCGGTTTGCGCAGACGGCCCAGCAGAGCTTTCGCACGCTGAGCGTCGTCGAGATCGATTCGTGGCCGATGGAACGCGGCATGATCCTCGAACGTCCATTTCGGCTGGGTGCACTCGAAGGGCGCAGGTTCGGCGCAGAGCTGCGGGAAGCCAGCGAAAGCCTCGTCGCCGAGACCGATCGACGGATTGCCGAACACAAGGAGACGCTGCGCCGGACGTGGCGCGGTCCGGGCCTAATCTGGCCGGCCCGTCCGATCGGCTACCCCGATCGCTCGGATCTGGATTCCGCGTCCCTAACGGAGTGGTTTCGAGCGACCTTTCAAGACAGCGCCTGCCTGCCGGGGCTGCTGTGGCGGGCGGCAGCATGATCGGGCCGGCCATAGGCGTGGCGATTGCCGCGGCGGTGGCCACGCTGGCCTTTCACATGGTGCGTCCCAATTTCCGCGAATTGCGCCTGTCCGTCAGCCGGTTTCTGCCCGACCTGCCCAGAAGCCAAGCCCCCCGCAACCGGTTCGCACTCAGCCTGCCAATGCGATCCTTGCCGTTTCTGCTGCGGTCCGGAGTGATGCTGTCAGGTCTGCTTGCGCTCGCGAACACGTTGCCTGGCGCACCGCCCGACAGGGCCACCGCCTCGGGCCTGCGCATTGTGATCGACGTGTCCAGCTCGATGGCGGTGCCGGGCGACGAAGGAAGCGGGCCCCCGGCGTCCCGGCTTGACCTTGCCCATGAGGCAGCGCTCGCGGCGCACCACGCCTTTCTGGCAAGGGCCCAGCCACCCAACGGGCCGGGGTCAGAGGTGGAAGTGGCCTGTATAGAGGTGATTACCGCGGGAGCAGAGATCCGCTCGATCGGCCGCTACGACGACGCCAGCGCGACGGACGCGCTCGTGAATGCCCTTCGACAAGTGGTTCCGGAGGACGCGGGGAGCCCGGTCGGCCGCCTCTTGCAGGCGCTTTCTCGGCCCTCCGAGATCGAGTGTGCGGCCTCCCACGCGCTGGTCATTTCGGACCGCGCGCGGCCTGCGACCGACAGTGGTTTTCCCGGCCTACTGCTATGGCATCAGATCGGCCAGCCGGTACCGAATACGGCGATTTCCGGCGCGCGGCTCAAGGGGGGCGGCCTCGTGGGTGAGGTGGCTGAAGTCGAGATCGCGATCCAGACCTATGGCGCAGATCCCGGCGAAATAGTGCTCAGCGTGCTCCGGGATGGTGCCCCCCTGCGTCCGCGCCTCGTGCGCGATCCATCCCGATCAGGCGGCTGGCTGGCCGCTGTTCCGGCAGAGGATGGCGGTCGTCTCGACATCTCCGTCGCGCCCGAAGGGGCTTTCAAGGGCGACGATAGAATCACGCTGGATATCCCAGACATGTCTGGCCTGCACGTCGACTGGAGACTGGACACTCCTTCGCCGATCCTCGGCCTCTCGGGACGCGCGTTGGGCGAGGGCAGCGTCGACGGGACGCGATCCATTCTCGTCGTCCCGTATGGTGACGCCTCTTTTGACCACGACGGACCGATCCTCGCTCTCTATCCCGGCTGGCAGGCACGCGAGGGTGCGACGATCGGGCCATTTGTGCAGGATCATCCGCTTCTGGCCGGGCTCGACTTCGACGTTTTCGAGGCGAACGCACCGGCCACCGCCCTTGAACTGCCTGAGGGCGCCGCAATGGTCATCAGGCCGTCGGGCGCATCGGAAAGTGCGTTCTGGATCGCCGCACGGGACGGCCCGCGAATTGCGGTCGTGCCGGAGCCTCTGCGAACCGGCGATGCGAACCGGCGTAACATGTCAATCCTGCTGTTCCTCAATGCTTTGGCCTGGGTTGCGGCAGAGGACGCGCAGAGCCCGCTTTTCGTCTCTTATCTCGGCCCGAACGTAGAGCCGTTTCCGAATCCATTGATGGAGAGCGACACGGCCGCGGCCGCAACGCGCCTGCCGGACTACGCCCTCTTCGAGATGGCACCAGAAGCCCTTCCTCGCGACGCGGGAAGTGCAGGCACCGACGGGAACACTCTGGATGAGGCGACAGCGGGGCCGCAACCCGGACCTGCAGTCATCGATCCCGTCAAACCGATTGCTGCATGGCTGATTGCGGCCACGCTAGTGCTTATACTGGCAGAGCGCAGCTTCGGCTTGATCTGGACGCGGAGACGGCAGCCATGATGTGCGATGTCGTGACCCGGATCGACTTCGCATCGTTCGACATTCTCTGTCAGGGCCCTGCGAGCGCTGCCCAGCTCGGCGGCCTGGTTGCGTTGGCGGCCATCGCCGTGCAGGCGGCCTGGCTGTTGCGCGCGGCGCGCGGCGCGCTGGCCTGGGCCGGGGGCTTACTGGGGATCGTCGGTGCTTTGGCGCTTGGAATTGCTGCCGGTCTGCCGGAACTGAGGCCAGTGGGGCCGCCCCCGCCTGGTGGCACTCTGATTGTGCTGGTCGATGGGTCAGGCAGCGCGTTACGCGACGGTGGCGCGGAGCGGGCCTCGGCCCTCGCCAGTGCACGCGCACGAATCGGGGGCAGTGTGACGGCCCTCCCGCCAGAGATCCGCGATGCTTGGACGGCGTCGGTCCTGGATTTCGGCCGTCTGCCTGAAAGCCGCGTGGATGCCATCGCCTTGCCGCTGCTTGAGCAGGCGCTGGCAGACGGCGGGAGGGTTACGCCACTGGGGGGGGGCGAGGGCGCTGGACAGGGCGCCACCGATATAGCCGCTGCGCTAGAGGCCGGCCAACGGCTGATTTCGAACGCTGGTCAGGGCGGGGCGATCTGGCTGCTGACGGACGGCAACGAAACCCAGGGCGATGCAATGTCGCAGATCGGGAAGCTGTCGGCGGCGGGCATCCCTGTGCACGTTCTGCCTTTTGGGACCACGCAACCGGCCAGCGGGCTTTTGTCGTCGGATATCGGTCCCGACCAGGCCGTGGGCCGACCAGCAACCGTGCGCTTGACCACGCTTGGCGCTGGTGCCCTATCGTGGGACATCAATGGGATCGCTGCGCCCGCTCGGTCCGTCGACGCGGGTGGCGGGGTCCCGCGCGGCGTCCATCTGAAGGCCGAGTTCGCCCAGCGTGGCATCAACCATGTCTCGCTCGCGCTTGCGCCCGAACCAGGTGGCGCGGGCCGGTCCGGTGCGGTTCAGGGCCGGCGGCTCTATGCGCTGGTGCGCGGGCCGGCGCAGATCCTGTTATATGGCGAGGGCCGCTGGCTCGAGGGGGCAGATCCCGAACGCTTCGTGATCGTTCGTGCTTCCCCGGGTGACGATGTCGATTTGGGCAGACACGATGCCGTGGTTGTCGATGGGCTCGCCCCGGACGCTTTCGCGGAAGGGTTCGCAGAGCTGCTCCTTTCTGCCGGGGCGGGCGGAACCGGGATCTTCATCGTCAATGGGCCCCTGCGCAGTGATGTCACGGCGCCCCAGCGCATCTCCGACTGGGAAGAAACTGCGCTGGGGCCGGTGCTCCCCGTCAGTGCCGATCCACAGCTCTTTCTCGATGAGCCCCCCGCACGCGACATTCTAATCATCGTCGATACTTCGGGGTCGATGCAGGGAGGGCGCATGCAGCAGGCGAAGTCGGTGGTCTTCGAGATCATCGACCAACTTCGGCCTGTCGACACACTCCAGGTCATCCCCTTTGCCAGCACGACGGGCCAGCGGTTCCCGTCGGGTGGAGCGCGGGCTTTCGTTGCGACGCAAGGCACGAAGACAGCGGCCAAGGAATTCGTGTCGCGCTTCCAGGCCGCCGGGGGGACCAATACCGATGCGGCACTGCGCGCGGTCCAGGGACTGCAGGGCCAGAATTGCGCCCTTTTCCTGGTCAGCGACGGAGATTTCAACTCCGTCGCGACCCCGCCTAGCTGCTACATGACCGCGATCGGTGTGGATGGGGCGGGTTACCCGCAGGGCTTTGTCGACTTCGGACAAGAGATCCGGCTGCCTTTTGGAAGGGGCCTCGGCACTCTGGAGTTCAAGCTATTCGAACCGGAAGAGCGCGACCGATTCTGGCTGGACGGGCCACTGAAGGTGATTGGCAATGCAAAAGACGACCGGTTGGCGCCGCCGACGACACTGACTGGACTGGCGCTGGGCTATCCTCGCGTCGATGCGCGCGTCCAGTCGATCCATCGCGGTGAGACGCCGCCGGTTAATCCCGTGCTCCTGCTTCGCTCCGACCCGGTGGTCCAGACGTTGACCACAGGCGTCTTCATGGGTGAGGCTCCCGCAAGCTGGGCAACATCGCCAGCCGGGCGCCTGGCCGTGGACACGCTCCTAGAAGAGCTAATCGCCTGGGACGAACCGCGCCGGTTCGATATCGACATCACGCAGGACAACGACCAGTTCGCCATGACGGTGACGCATGTCGGCGCCGGGCTGGCGCCGGGGACACTCAGCGCCAGCCTGCGGCTCGAAGATGGCACCGAAGTGCCGTTTGCGGCGCAGCCCGGCACTCGCCCGGGCGTCTTTCACTTCGACGCGCTGGTGAGGCTGCACGGCACCCCGCAGCGGGCTGGGTTGATGCTGAGCGAGAGCGACCGGACCCAGCTTATTCCCGCCCTTCTGCCGGCGGCACACGTGGTCTCCTCCGACACGTCTGGCAAGGCGACGGCCGAAGACCTGACCAACGGCATCAACGGACCTCTCTTGAGAGCCCTTCGCGAGAGGACGGGGGGAGCCGATCTGCGCTACGAGACCCCGACAATACGCTACGACACGCCGCCGCCGCGCCGCGACCCGCTCTGGCCCGCGCTGGCAGCGGCGGGGCTCGCGCTCTTTTCCGCGTCTCTCTTTTCTGGCGGGGTGAGGCGATGACTGGAACCGCGCGGGATTTTGCGAGACAGCGGGACCGACTCGACTTCCATGAGTTGGAGTTGTTCCTTCGGGATCTGGGCCTTGCGGCTCTGATCCAGATCTTGACCTCGACCCAGCCCATGCCTCGCTTCGACCTGAAGGCGGGGCGAAACACCGACCCGATCAACACACTCGCGGCGCTGCTGCTGACGGCAAACGAAACACATCGGCTGATCGCAGGGCCGGTCATCCGGATGTCGGAGAGCTACCTCGTGACCGACCCGCAGGACTGGACGGTAGCCCAGCGCGGGATGATCGCAGCTGGCATTGGACCCCGTAGAGCCTCCTTGCTCCGACACGCTTTCCTGCGAGCGTTGCGGCAGGTAGCGCCGCCGCGGCTGCCTGAGGCGGCGGCGCTTGCAACGGCCCTTGGTCACATGGCTTGGTGCGTCCCTGAGGTCAGGCTGGAGACCCGGATTTGCCTGAACGCCGCATTGAGAAGCGAAGTGGTCCTCTACCCGCGAGGCGGCGCGGCGCCTGACCTGTCCGCCCCGTTCTGGTGGCTCATCGTTGGCGCAACCTGCGAGCAGATCCTGTCCGGCCTACCGCGGCGCTCGACGCTACCGCTCCGGAAGGCCTTGCGAGAGACGGCCGTTGTTCAGGCCGCGACCAAAGACTGGGCCGGCTTTTGGGAGATGTACCTGCTGCGGCGATCCCGGGAACGGGGCTTTGGCTCAGGCCTCATTCCGCCCGACCTCCCGTTACTAAAGGACGATCCACTCGCCCAACTGACCGCCGAGAGCCCTGACGATGCTAACGCCGGTAACAGTGCCCTGCGCGCAGGTTGGCAGGCGGAGGCGCCGCCATATGCCCGCTCCCTCTTGAGCGACCACATCTGAAACGAACCAAGGAGATCCAAATAGTGTTCGACAGCGACGGCATTACCAAGCTCTTTCGCAAGCACCGCAAGACCATCGCTGACCTCGACGCCGTGGGCGAAGTGTTGCGCACTCGGTTTCACGACATGGAAGACGCCGTAGAATGCGTACAGATCGCTGCGCTGTCGGGCGAGGCCATGGTGATGATCGGACCTCCAGGTACTGCGAAGTCCCGGCTCGTCCGCTCGTTCTGTCATCTGGTTGGGCTGATTCAAGACGACAGCATGCATAAGGAGATCCATGAGTCGGAGGGAAAGGACGCCCCGGCGCGCCGCGCAGAGACTATCGCCAGAGACGAGGGATATTTCGAGTATCTGCTCACCCAATTCACAGAACCAAGCGAGCTCTTCGGCTTCTTCGATCTCAATCCCAAAGTGCTTCAATCCCAAGGTCTTGTAAGACGCACTGAAGGCATGATGCAGCAGGCGCAGGTGGTCTTTCTCGACGAGGTGTTCAACGCCTCCAGTGCGATCCTCAACGCTCTGCTGACCTTCATGAACGAACGCCGGTTCCACGATCGAGGGCAGGTCTGGTCGACGCCGCTGCAACTGCTTTTTGCAGCCACAAATCATCCGCCGCAGGAGCCCACCCTAGCGGCCGTGTTCGACCGCTTCCTGCTCCGTTGCTACATGTCGAATGTCGCGCACGAGGGCACCAACCGCGACGAGGTGGTCGCGCTTATATGCTCCGCCTGGTCGGAGACTCATGCCACCAGCTTTGAGCGCAAGCCGGAATGGGCCAATCTGCTGCCGAGGCTTGAAGCGTTCCGCAACGACCTCGACGAATGGACCGAGAGCAACCGCCTCGCCATTGACCCCAGGCACGAGCTCTTTCCGGCGCTGACCGAGATCATCCGCAGCTTTACCAAATACCGCCTGTCAGAAATGTCCAACCGCCGTCTCGTCAAGCTGGCCGGCCTGATGCTAGCCATCCGAATGCTGCGCGCCCATCGTGCAAACAGCGAGAGCGTCGATCTGCAATTGCAGGATCTGGATGTCATCCTTCGTTTTTCGCTCGATCAACAGAACCCGTCCGTCCTGTCCAAGATCACGCAGAACATCGGAATCGGGGAGCGCGTCGGATGAGGCCCACCCTTCGCCTCGTGCCGGCATCGGCGCTCGCCGGCGCGACCGAGCGGCGCGCGCAAGACGAGCGCGCCCTGCATCTGTTCGACCGCTTGCAGGATAAACACCTGCCGGTCACTTTGCCACTTGCCTTCGCGCTGGCCGATATCGAAGGGGCCACGCAACCTGCCGAAGTGCCGATCTGGGGACGCGCCTTCCAGTTGGCGGGCGGCTTGCTCGAAATGGAACGGAGTATGGGGCGGTCCCGTCTTTGGTCCCGGGTCGGCCCGGTGTTCCTGTCGCAGGTTGCAGAGCCGATCTTGGAAGAGGCCGGCCGGCGCCTCCAAGAAGTCATCATTCTCGCAAGTGGACCGTTCGGGCGAGTTGCACCGGCCGCTACGGCGCGCGACTTTCATGCCTATTGCGACCGCCTCGAAGGCGTGGTGGATGACCTCCTAGCGGAGCGCGCGGCGATGGGTGACGCCTTCTGGCTAGCGGCCGGGTTGTCGATGCTCGGCTCGCTGGAGGCGATATGGTCATCCGGACGGTCCACGGCGGCTCCGCCCAACCTGCGGTTCGGCGATAGCCGGCGCCTGTCGCCAGCACGGCAGCGGGACATCGCTGTCACCATCGGCCCCGATATCGACAGGGCGCTTTCCGAGATCGCGCTTCTGCGCGAGCCTGATCTGTCGACCGCACGCAGCACGCGGCGTCTGCTTGCGCGCCCAGTGCGTCGGGCTGCGCGCGACCGGTCGGGCATGCGCCCAAAGGAGGGGGGCGTCACTGGGGTGGTCCATTCCCGGCGTGTTGAAGATCTGGATGACATCCTCGTGTCGGAGCTTGCGCTGCCGCCGCAGGTCTTGCTGCAGCGCGTTCTGGAAGAGGGGTTCAGCATACGGCACCGACCGCCACTGCGACGGCCAAACCGCGACCTAATTTCCCTGGGCCTTGACGAGAGCACCAGCAGCCATTGCGCGGCCTGTATCGCTCGGTCCGCCTGGCTGGACGCGACGCTGCGCCTGGCGCTCGGCCTGGCTGGAAGCGGGCAGGAGCGCAGCGAGTTCGGGTGGTGCCATTTCCCGGCCAACGGTCTAAGGGCCTGTGCGACGAGCGCGGAACTCTTCTCCAAAGTCGCGACGCGCGAACCGTTCACGATCGAGGGGCCGTTGCGGCGGCGCCTGCTGATGCGCACGGGGATCGCGTCAGCCTTTTGCGACCGGCGCCCCGAGGCGCGGCTTGATGGGTCTTGGTCAGTAGACAACAGTGAGGAGATTGATGCTAGTCACGCGCACGCGGCGCAGCGTGCAGCTGCGGCAGGGGCAATACTTGCGGCCTGCGACCGCCAGCGCGCGGCTCCAGGCCGGTCCGGCGCATTGGGCGGCGACAAGCCGGCGCGCGCACCAGCCGCGTTCAGCGACTATCACACCGGGGTCGCGCTCTCTATCCTGGACCGGCATGCACCCGTCGGCTTGTCGGACACCACGCGCGAAGCAGACGGCGCCGTGGATTGGCCTGCCTTCAATGAAGCGCTAATCAAGGATCTGGGGCTGACCGCCTTGCCGCGCAGCGCGGCCTGCCTCATCGTACTGCCCCCGAAACTGGAACCGGGTCAAGCGTTTCAACTCTATCAGGGCTCGTCTTCAGAACCCGCCTTGCTGGAGGTCGGTCAGGACCCCGACCCTGTGGCAGAGGTCGCGCGGATCTACGGCGCTCTTTCGATCTGGATCCACGACAGGACGCGGGAGGCGCTCGATGACGGATGATACCGATCGGCGCAGGGCCTTCGCCTTTCCGCAGGTGTCTGCGCGGCAGATGCTGACGATCCTGTGCGAGCTCGTCGAGGCCGACGAAAACGGTACAGCCGCCGCGGAGCCTCATGTCGAGATCACCACGAATGGCGGATTGGCGCGCTTGTACCTGCCGACCCACCGCTCTGTACCACACCTCGCGGAACGGCTGGTCCTGCGCGTTCGCAACCTCATCGTGCTGGCGTATGCGCGGAATGCCGAGATCATGGACACGGGGCCGGAATCGGAGCAGGGCACGAACTACGACTTCGGCCCATTCTTGTCGCTCGCGCCGGCCGCGGCGGCCCTGGCCGCTCTCAATACCGACCGCTCTGAGGATCGGCTCGAAAAGGGCGGCGCCGACCATCTCGTTCTGCTGACGGGCAGCGTTGAAGATCAAACGCGCGCGACGGCGGAGATCGTGCGCAGGGGGCGGGACCCGCGGCTCTTCCGGACGATTTACGGCCCCCCCGATGGTCGAGCTGTTTTGGTGCAGTGCAACGACGAGGCCGAACTCCTGGGGTTTGTCGATGTCGCCGCGGGTAGCTCGTCGGCGTTTGCGAACATCCTCGCGTCCGCCCAGGCCCGGGGGTTTCGCCTGTGGCTGGATGTGGGAGAACGGGTGCCCGACTCCGATGCGGTGGGGTTGTTCGCCCGGATTCTCAGCGGCCTGCAGTCGCGCGGCGCGCTCGACGCTTCCGTCAAGGACATCGCCGTGCTCCTGCCAGGAGAGGACCGGCCGCACCGAAAAAGCCCCGCGATCCTTGCCGTGCACGACCTCGACGCAGCACTGCCGGCGGCCGACACCTTTCCCGAGCGGCCGCCCTTCCAGCCGGTTCGCTTCACCGTGCACGCCCTGAAACCGGACGCTGAGGCCATGAACGATCTGAATCGGCAGATCCTCGCAATGGACCGCAGCGAGGCGCCACTGGGCTACCGCATGGCACTGGAGCCATTGCGCAAAGGCATTGCGCCGGACATGGATCTCGAACCTCTGCGTGAGCAGATCGACGATATAGAGACGCGCATGGCACAAGCCCGCGCGTTGGCTTATCCCCAAAAGCGACTCCTGCGTTTCCGGCATGATCAGTTCGCAGCCATGATCGAGGCCTTGCGCCGTCTGACGCCGGGCGTCCTGAATGGTTCCTCTCTCCAATATGCGTCGAGCGAGACCATCGATCCTCAGAGCCCTGTTCATTTCCTGCTCTACGATCCGTCGGAAACCGCGATTTTCTTTCCCGAGGTGCAATGGGCCTCGATCACCTCGCCCCATCCGATGGCCTACTGGATGGAACCCTTCGTGTCTGAGGCTCAAGCAACGCGCCCGTCACGAGCTTCGGTCTTCGTCCCGAACGGGACGTTTTTGAAGCCCTCGCTTGCCCATTTCGGCGGCAGCATCGACGACACCATCCGAATTGCGCTCGGAAACCAGTTTGACCGGGCTAAACCGATCCTAGACAATCCGCAGGCTGAGCCTGTCTTCATCTACTCGCCGTCCGACGAGCCGGGCCTGGAGCTGGTCGCCGAAGTCCTCGATGGCGCTCTTTTCGCGCCAATAAGGGCGCAACTGGCCTGGCTGAACGACCATATCGACGTCCGCGAACCGACAAGCGCCACGCCCGAGACGCTGCGACAAGTCGCTAGGAGCCTTTATTCTCAGGGGGCCGCCCGCGACCTCGAGGCCACGGCCGACGACATGCTGGCCGCGGTGCAGCGGACATGGCGCGAGGAGGTCGGCGGGGTGCGTCGTACGGCAGAGGATCTTGTCGCCGAACTCGCGCAGGAACTGGATGCAACCTCCGATCGCATGCGGTTGGGCTATGATTTTCTCCAATCGGCCGGCAAGCGCATGAAGGATCTCGAGACGATGATATTCGAGGTCGAGGAGATAGTTAGAAACGGTGGCGCGTTGTCCGGCGCGTTGGCGGCGCATGACGAAGAGATGGTCCGTCTGCGTCAACTTTTTTCCGACCGCGTGCGCGCCGAGAGTGCGCTGGCGACATCCGGTATGGACCGTGCGGAGGCTCTCATCACCAGGATGCTAGAGCGGCTCGAGCAAATCCAGGAGTGGCGGTACAGATGAGCCATCCCTATCAGCCAGATGCCGAGTCTGAAACAACTACGATGCCACCTGCCAAACGCTTCGATGCGGCGCTCGCGGTAGCAGAGGCTGCCCTTACCGAGGAACAACCATCCCGGTCGCGCTTGCGCCGCGCGGCACGCCGTATCAGGCGGAAAACTACATTGTTCCGGCGCCGCGCCAGCCCGCTTGCCGTAGGGTTTCGCGAAACCCAGGCGCGCGTTGTCCGGGCGCGGCGCCTCTCGCTGCGCCGCCTCAGCGCGGATAGGCGCAAGTTGACCGGAATGATCGTGGTCTCCTGGCTGTTGAACTTCCTAGTCCGCTTCGGCCCGGTCTTCCTTGCGCTGTTTCTTGTGGCCGGTCTCGTCTACCTTGTCTTGGCCAATCTAGACTGGATTCTCGCCACCTTCTGGCAATTGCTCGACATTCTGTCTCCCGACAGCGGCGTGGCACCGTCCGCCGTCGATCCGGCACCGCCTCAGTCCCCGGCGGTCGGTGATACAAACGCCCCCGCCTCCGTTCAGGGAGTGCAGCAGCCATGACGCATGACACCGGACAAGCCCTTGTCCCTACGCGGTCGCTGCTGCGCAGGATCGGCCTCGGTGGAGCCATGCGAAAACGGAATCTCGTGCGACGATGGCTGATCGTGTCTGCGGGCCTCGGGACGATAGCCCTGACCATCTGGGCCACGCGTATGCGCCGGTTCGATCCTCACGGGCCTGGCGCTGCGCTCTACTGGGCGCATGACGCTCTGTATCTGCCGCTCAAGGGCTATCTCTGGACGGCCCTTTTTCCGTATTCGCTGCTCTGGGCCGTTCCGGCTGTATTGGTTGCGGCGCTCGCTGTCGCGGAACTGCTTTTTGCGGGGAATGCGGTGCGGGCGGCGCACCGGGCTACCATCCGCTTTCTGGTGCCCACCGCTCCGGGGCGCGCGATCGTCCGCGTCGGCACGCCGCACCGCCGACGCCAGCCGATCCAATGGAGCGACGGCGAAGGTCAGGCCGGGCGGCGCCCCTCTGTCTCACGTCTGGGGTTTGCCGAACGGGTCGTCGCGGAAATGCACGAGGACTTGCTGCAACAGGCGGCAAACCACGTCGCGACCTGGTCGACCGAAGGACAGTTCAGCCCGTCCGGACCGCTGGACAAGCAGCTTGTCCGCAATCTGATCGGACTTGCCGATTTGCGGATATCGCTGGCCGGACTGCGCCCCGAACCGCTGACCGCACTGATCCAGACGCTTGCCCTTTGCGGTCTGGACGAGGAAGGTCGCGCTCTGGCGCGCGACCGCTTTGAGGAGATACTGTCGCCTCCTGCCAGAGATGACGGGGCCGCCAAGCAGGCACAGGGCGCCGAGGCGGCCGCGCTCCCCTTCACCGGCACCGACCCCGATTGGCGGATGCATGAACTCTTTGGCGATGCGCTATCTCGCCTCGTGATGGAAGCGGACCCGACCCCGGAGGCCGCGTTCGCCCTCGGCACCCATGTCCTTAGCGTCAGTTCAGTGATCGACGAGGCGACGGATCCCGACGTGGCGTTGCCCAGTCCCGAAGTTGCACTGGCTGCGACCTATCTCGGCGCGGTGCAGCCGGCCGTTCGGGCGCGGCTTCCAAGCGGCGGCGGCCACCGAATCGCTGAGCTTCGCGAATTGCTCCGAATTTGGCATGCCGATCGCCTCTATGGTACGCCTGCGCAGCAGGCTGCATTGGGCGGCGCTGAGACACTCGTTTCCTTCGAGCTCTGGAGCTATCTGGCGGAGCGCGCTTCGGCCTCCCACCCCCATAGTGAAATGCTGACGGAGATCCTGACCCAGCCTGAGCCCCAGTCCCGTCTCGGTGCGCGCTGGGCCTTTGACGGAGGGGCATCGTGACACGGGCCCGCAACGGCGGACAAGACAGAAACGACTGGACCGGTCTCCGGCAAGACGCGGGCGTCGCGGCCGTGCGTCGGCGCAGGGAAGCCCTGCGTGACGCTAGATTGGAGGAGCGCATCGACCTGCCGGTCGTCTTGCTCGCCCTGCTGCTAATCGCTGGGGCAGCCTTTCTGGGTCAGACTGCGGCACGGTCGGAGGATGGCTTCGGTCAGTTCGACCCCGAGGTGCTGCGCCCCGCTCCTGACGAAAGGATCTTGGAGAACCTGCGCGACCACGAAGCGCCGATCATCGACGCCACCACCGTCAACGACAGCCGGGATCGCATTTTGATCGCCCGCCGCGACGGTCAGATGCACTTTTACGATCGCGCGACGGGGCTGTTCTCAAACGAGCGGTTTGACCCGGGCCCGGACCTGGCCGGTACGCTCGCTATGATTGGCAACGACTGCACACGCATGTCGTTTTCAGGGCCGGACTCGAACTGCGACTCTGGTGATCTGTTCGCCCTGACCGATGCCGGCGGCCTGGCACGGCGCGCGCCGCTTGCGGGCTGGCAGACCGTACTGTCTGACGTCCCGTGGACCGGCGACACTGGAAAGCAGGTTGAACAGCAGGAGTTGGTCGCTTGGGCAGCGAGCGCATCAGGCCGCTACATCCTTGTACTGGCAGGTCAGCAGGGCGCCGCCATTCTCGATCAGAATGGCGGGGTTTGGCGCGCAATCCCCAATCCGGGACGGCTAGCCGACATTGCCCCCGGAGATCGCGTTAGGCTGGTTGTCGACGGGGAAACTTTCTGGATCGGATCGGCTTTGGGCCTGGCGCGGGTCGCAGGGTCCTCTCCCGACAGCTTGGACTGGCACCCAAACGACGCATTGTCGGTGCGGGACATGACGCGAGCGGCTGGCGGGCGCATCCTCGCTATCATTGAAGCGCCCTGTCCCAATGGGCAGGCCGATTGCCTGTCGGTCAGCGAGGTGCGTGGCATCCGCGATCTCTCAGTCCTCGTAGGCGAGAACGAGATCAATTCGAACCTTTCGGACGCCACGGTGGCCCACGCCGCGCTGCAAGCCGGGCGTGTGGTAACGTTCGGACGGGGGGGCATCTCCGTCTACGATCCACAAGGCCGACGCTGGCGTACTCTGGAGCATCAGACAGTCACGGCAGTTTATGCCGGCGCCGAAGGGGAGACCGTCCATGCCGCAGTCGGCAACGACGTGCTGCGCGTAAGCGGCGCTCGTGAGGCCGACCGCTGGACAGCAAGCGATGGCCCGTTCTCGCAGATCCTTGTTGCACCTGGCGGCGACGTGCTCGCGCTGGATGCAGCCGGGCAGGTGCGCGATGTGCGGGCCGACCGCGTCCTGGCCTGGCGCGATCCGGGGCGCCCGCCGGACGCGCGCTTCGAAACTGGCGCCAGCATCAGGTCGCTGTCGTTAGTGCTCGGGCCATCGGGCGCGCTGGTCCACGATGCAAGCGTGCGGCGGTTCAGCTGGATTCCCGCCGGACAACTTGACCCCGTCCTCCGTGCGCCTGGACAGCGCCTCTTTGCCGTCGGCGAGGCGTTCTGGCTGGTGTCCGACAGAAACGTCGTCGAGGTCTCTGTTGACGGCGACTTCCCCGACCATGCCCTAGCGGCGGTGTCGATCCCTCAGACGCAGGGTCTGCGGGGGCCGTTCCGCTCTGTGTCTGCGGCGGGCAATGGCCTCTGGATCGTCGATGCACTCGGGCAGCCTTTCAATCTGTCGCGCAGCGCATCAGGGCAAGTGAGCCGGGCCGCTCCGATCGGCGCCCCGCGTGCTCAGCCCGGGCCGGTGTCAACGGCGACTGCATCGCCCACGGGGCTCTACTTTGGCGGCGAACGTGCCATTTGGTTCTACGATATAGCACGCAGAGATTGGCGCGGTCCCGTGCAGCCTCCCGAAGGAGGAAGACTGCGCGACCTTGCCTGGTCGGACGCACTGAACGTCCTGATGGAAGACGGGAGAGTGCTGAGGCTGGACGATACGTGGGACACTGTCTTTGGCCGTAGTGATCGGGCGTTTCTTGGCCGAAGAGACATCACTGATGCCATGTCGAGCGGAGGTAACCTCTATCTTGGGGGCAACGGCGGTGTGCAACGCTACAGCCCCGGCCAGAGCGCGTTCTCGCCGCCAGTGACTGGTGGGTCGGGAGATGTAAGGCTGATCTCCGTGAGGAACGGGATGCCGACTTGGCTGTCGAACAATGTGCTACGCCGTGGCGGATCGGCCATGACGGATAAGGCCGTTCTTGGAGCCTGGTCGACGCCAGGCGGCACGCTTGCCATGGCCAGAGATGGGCGGGGCCGTATGCACAGCGTCTTCTTTCCGGAAGGTGCAGAGCGGCCCGTCTGCACGCACTTCACTGCCGACGCGCCGCTTGGAAATCCAATCGACGCAACTGTCCTCCCCGGCGACAGAGTTTTCGTCGTCACCTCGGGTGGCGCCGGGATCTACGTGCCGTCGCAACGGCGCTGGCTTGCGGTCCAGGGGGTTGACAGTGTGTCTCCCGATCTCCGCCTCCATCAGGCCGGCGGGTACCTTCTGGCGGCTACACGAACCCGGCTGCGCACAATCCCGATATCAAGCATTCCCGTGCTGGACAGCTGCGCGACGCCGAAGATCACGTTCGGCTGGGCCACGGATACCGGGACAATCCGCGTCGTAGAGGTGGATGATGCGAGCGGATCAGTGGCGCTGCTCGACGCAACCGGTCGCGTCGGCCTCTGGCGCTCGGGCAGTGTCATCCCGGTTCTCCCGGAATCCGAGCCCGGGCCTGGGGAGGGCGACCTGAGCAGGGTCCTGCGTCTCGGCCCTACGCTCGTGTTCTCGGCGAAAGAGGGGATCTGGTCTTACAACAGTAATACGCGGCAATGGCGGCGCGATGCGTTCGCCTTCGGCACCACACCCGGCCCGCGGCTGAGCATGGTCGACATTCGGGCGACTGGAACCGGACAGGTCGCCGTCACCGCATGGTCTAACGACGGCCGCAGCTATGGCGGCGTCTGGCAAGGTGCGGGAAATGCGCCAGTATTGCGCCCGCTGTCGCCCGTCACCTTGCCAGTAATCGCCGCTTCCCCAGGTGAGATCCTCGACGTGTCAAGCTTCGAGACAGTGTGGGCCGTGGCCCGGGCGGACGGCGTCGAGATTGGGCGGCGAAACGCCTCCGCACTGCGCGGCACGCTCGACTTTCCAGACGACGTTGGCGTCCAGTCCATGCCCTTTCAGATGGGGCAGTCGCATTTGTTCTTATCAGGTTCCGCTGTCGATCCGGAGACGCTGTGGTTCCTGCCGCGCGACCAGGATCTTGAGGCGCTGAGGGGTTCGCTTGAAGACGCAACTTTGAGCTATCAGCCCAGTGACGATCGCGGCTGGCTTCACGCGTCCGCCGAAAATCAGCTGTGGCGGATCGATGCGACAGGTAGGGTGTTGTCCTGCGAGATCCTTGCGGCGCGTTCGACGGATTGGGGTTGCGAAACGGTGGCGTCGGCCCCAGTGGCCATCGACCCCGCCGGGCTCCGCGCGGCATCCGAATACCGGGACACACTCTACATTCTTTTGGCCGAAAGGCTGTTCCGTCTGGATGAGGATTTGCGCAATCCGATCGAGATTGGTGCTCCTGTTGCTTCGCATGAATCGACCTTCTTCAGCCATGACGGCGGTTTGTTTCTCTGGGAAGGGCCCGGTCGTGATGTTTGGCGCATCGACCATGAGGCAGGACGGATGACTCCTTTCCTTCGTGACGTCGAGCGCATGGCAAAGTCCCGCAATCGGCTTATGACGCTTGCTGCCGGCACGCTCTCCATCGACGGCCAGCCTGTCACTCACAGGGCTGCCAGCTTTGACTGGGCCTCAGGCGGCCCCGTATTCGGGATCGACGTCGACGGGAGCTTGATCGTGGGCGACGGGCGCGTGCGCGCGCTGGCCCTTCCAAGCGACGGATCGGACGTCACCCAAGTCATTCCTGACACTTATGGTATCAGTGACGAAGTACGGCGCGAGGGCGTCTGGGTCGAGCGGCGGCGCCCTAACGGTGGGCACAGTGTCAATTTCCATGCAACGTCGCGATGCGAAGTCTTCCCCGGGAGCGAGCAGACGGATGTGTGTTATCATACACTGTTCCAAAAGAACTTGCCCCTCCCTGACGGAGAACGCCTGCGCGGCGTGCCGAGCGCGTCTTGGACCATGCTTCTCAGTGACACGGCGCAGTTCGACATGGCGCAAGTCAGCGCGGCGCAAGCCAACGCAGTGCAAACTGAAGTCGAGCGATCTGCAAGCAGGACGCCTGGCGCCACGGGCGGCTGGCAACCGCAGAGCCGGGTGCCATGGCTGTCCCATTTCCCCCGGCGCGACCAAACGCCCCAGGTCGCTGATATGCTGGTGCCACGCGGCTCCCTGTCGGAAATCGCGCCGCCACGGATCGTGACCGACGCCCTTCCTACCCTCGACAACGGTCGGGGAACGATCCTCGCCACCGGCATGACCACGCCGGAGCCCTGGTCACCGCTCGACATCGGCTGGATGCGTTGGGAGGGGGAAGCGCGTAGGTTCTCGGTAGCGACTGCCTCCGGCGGACGCCGTTCCCTTTCGCCAACGGAGATGATCGTCGACGGTCGGTTCCTGCCGGCCCATGACGGTCGAGCCTCGCTGGGGTTACCCGCTGGCGGCGCGGCCGTGGGCACAGTCGGCCATGCGTTGCTAAACGAACACTCGCTGTGGCACGTCGCGCCGTCAACAGCGCCGAGGCTCGTCGAGCTCCGCTCCGGGCCTTTGCCGTCGACGCTCCACAAGGGAAGCTTCGTACTGCCAGGGGGGAAGACGGTCGACGCGGCGACAGGTTCGCCCTCTGCTGCGCCGCCGCGGACAGCGATCTCCATCGACGATCTGACCCTGGAGGATGCCGTGCTTCCCGATCGCGTGACCGGCACTGTTCGCCGCCGGGATGGCAGCACAGTCACGGCCTTTACCGAGCGGGGCTTTGCCCACGACATCCGGCAGGGCGTCGGGTGGCGAGATGCCTCAGCCGTCCTCATCGGTCCAGCCGGCCTTGTTTCTGCAGAGGTATTGAGCGGGTTCGACGCGGGCCCGACGAGACCGGGCGCCTTAAGACGGGTCCTCGAAGCGAGTGGCGCGACATATCTTGAAAGTAACGGCACCTGGTACCGCGACGATCCGGCAGCCGGATGGCGAGCGGCGCAGGATCCAACGCAAAGCCGCCAGGTGGCTACGAATGCTGGCGTCGAATGGCGTTTCAGCCCAAGCGGATTCGAGACCCGCGCCAGTGATGCGCAATCCGACTGGCGCGTCACTCGCCGAGGACTAGACTTTGCAGCAGACCAGTTGATCGCGCTGACTTCGACCACATCCGAGGTTCTCGCCATCACGTCGCTCGGCACGCACAGCCTCGCCAGTGCGCGCAGCCTATCCGACCCCGGCGCAGCTGTCGCGCTAGCCCCCTCTCAGGGATCGGGGGTGAGACTCGACGTTAGCGGGAGCGCCCCCGGGGCCACGACCGCCTTCGCCTCCGACAGGGCAGGACAGGTCGTTGCCACGTGGCGTGGTTTACCGGTGGGTTGGGGGCCGCCATCGGCCACTGACCGCCCTTGGAGCCGACGGATTGCAGTCGACGATGGCGTGTTCCGTGTGACCTTGGATCGAGCGGCGCCCCCGCTCGTGGAGCGGGTCCTTGACCTCACCGGCGGGGGGGCGCGCCACGGAGCCTTCGATTGGGCGAGAGGGGAAAGGATGCCGTTCGATGACGCAGTTTCGCTTCACGGTTCTGGGCAGGCGCTCTGGATCGGGACGCGGTTTGGGCTGCGGCAGTTCGATGCGAGTGGAACGCCCGTTCCGGGACAGCGCACAACGATTTACGATATCTCGCTTGGCGGCCAGGCCTCGAGTGCCGCGCAGCCCGCCGGGCCGCATGACGGGATCGGCCGTCCTGCCGGTGCGCCGGGTTTCCTGATCGCGACGACTCCTGACGGGGGCTGCGCTGACCTTACGTCCGGCGCGCCCGCCCCCTGTAGACGCGAGCGCTCGATTGCCGAGCGCATGATCACCGACACCGCACTGTGGCGATGGACCAAGGCAGACGGGACGGTAAGCGGGAGCTACAGGATCGGGCCCTCCTCCGCACTTTCAATCTCTCTGGGGGAGAACGTTGCGCGGTTTCCCCACGACGTACTGCAGGCCGCGATCCGTTGCGGCAACGAGCAGGTCGTCGAAGTGTGGTCTGGGCAAGACCTGACTCGGCACGGGCCCGTGCGCTCCGGCGACATACGGCCTGCGGGCGCGGGCAATGTGACGGCCCTCCACTGTCAGCTTGCCCCATCCGCAGGGGACGGGATAACCGCGATCGATGCTGGTCTCTACGCGTTGTCTACCCTCGAGGTTCTCAGCGATGCTGGCACCGCTTGGACAGCAGTTCCATCAGAGACCGGCGCGCTGGTTCGCACGCACGCTCGCGGGGGCGTGCCGTTTGACGGAGCCCGCCTGAGGCTGACGCTCAGCGATGGAGACCTGGCAACGGAGATCCGCGACGCTGATAGCCCGTGGAGGTCGGTGGATTGGAGTGGCACGCTTCCTGCAATTGACACGACTCTGGCGCTCGCACGTTCAGACGTCGTCGGGCGGCTGACCCCCGAAGGTTTGCTGACTTATCCTCAAAGAGACGACCTTCTAAGGGTTGACCCTGATACAGTGCGCTTCCGGCGCGGGCCGGGCCGCAACGATTTCAGGGACTGCCAGGTGGCCAATATCGGCCGTGCCGACGGGCAACGGCACGAGCTTGTCGCGAACCCCGACAGCCCGCTTATTGTCCGTTGCACTGACGGCCGGGTGTTCCAGGAACGGCCCGCTGCCACGCAGGATAGCGAGGGCTTTGCACTGACTGACATGGATCCCTTTGCCGGAAACGACCTCATCTCCGTTTCTGATTTCTGGACATGGACGAGGGAGCAGGCAGACCCCGTAGCGCCGGCGTCCATGCGCGTGACATTCCGCGGCGAGCGGCTGTCGCTTGGATCCGGCCGGTTCGCCATCGACGATTACCGTGCGCTCGCAGCTCCGTTCGGGTCGCGCGTCGAGGTAATCTCCGCCAACGGATGGTGGCGGCACGCAGTAGGCGATCTCGCCTTGCCCGAGGCCCAACGAACCGATGTGATCGCGTCGCCCGCGACTGTCACAGGGGCGACGCGGGACCGTGATTGGCGAGAAGACAGAACGATGCTGTGTCTGAAGGCAGACAGCGGCTCATTGTGGATCGATGCCGACGATCGCCCGAACTCTGTGGACGCCTGCTGGATCGCGACCGGTGAGGACGCGATCTGGCACTACAGGACGGATCCCGAGGGTGGGGTCTCGGCGGACGCAAGTGCGTTCAACGGTCCCACCCTGTCTCGCCGGATTGCAGGGGGGCGCTTCGCAGATACCCGGGTGCAGGGGCTTCCTGCCTGGGTGGAATCCGCGGAGGGCGGCCCGACAGGCAATTTGCTTGCGCCTTCCGATGTTGGCGCTACCGCGTTCGGTGAGAATGGGCAAGTTACGGGTATCGTCGCGCTGCCGCAACCCGCGTTCGTTCTAGCCTCACGCGCGCGAGCCGAGGGGCCGGTTCTCCTAACGAGCGACGGCCCGAGACTGTCGGACGGCTCGCCCTGGGACGGCTGTTGGGATGCCGGGGCTCGCGATCTCGGCGCTCTGACCGGCCGTGGCCTTCGAAAGGCCGAGTGGGGACTTGGCGACTCAGTGCGGGTGTTCGCGCGCGCACCGGGAGAGCAGTCCGGCACGTCATGGATTACCACAATTGATTGCGGCGCCACAGAAATCGCTACGTACGAGAACGGTGTGCAATACGCCGCCGACCAGCGTCACCGGCATGCTGCGCAACTGGCCCTTGCGGCGGACCTGTCCTCGACGTTGCAGGTCGGTCTGCATCTAGGCGAGGCTCGGATCGAGGACGGCGTGGGGCGCAACATCCGCGTGGGCCTCCCCACCGCGGAGGGCGGAGCGAACGTGCCGGTTTCGGTCTTTGCCCGCGCCCAGAGTCGCGAAGCAGTTCTCGTCACGGGAGCGGACGTCTACCTCGTGGATACAGACGCCGCATTGACCCGCCTGGCGCGTCTACCGAGATCATCACCTGGCATACCTGACCCACTTAAGCAGGAGCGGGATCGACCGGAGGATCCAGTTGACGGTGCGGTTCCCAATGCTGAAGGGCCGCGCCCATCCCCCCAGGATGCGCGACCTGATCTTGAACCCCCTGCACCCACGGCTAGAGACCCCACGGTAGACGAGCCTGGAGAGGGCGCGCCCTCTGACACCAAGGCCTTGCCTAGGCCGCTCGATGTCTTGCCAGGGCCGCCTTCGGGCGCCAAGAGTGTGGAGGACGAGAGCCCCGCACCTATTGTGGACAATCCGGAGCGACTACGGATCGTCCAGCAGGCCCTGCAGGAGCGAGATCTCTATCGCCTCAGGATCGACGGTTTCGACGGACCGGGAACGCGTGCTGGCATCGAAGAGTTCCAGCGCCAGCTCGGTCAGCCTGCCACGGGCATTCTGACACGCGGACAGTACCGGAGCCTCACGGGAGAAGAGTATGAGCAATGATACTGCCCCGCACGGAGGTCCCGGGATGTATGGTTTCGGCTTCACCCTTGGCCCCGTTGGGGCGTTCGCGATCGAAAGACGTCTGAAGAAATGGACGGTATCGAAACGAATGCCGAATGGGCTTCGTCTTGAGCCGCTCGCTGCGACTTCCATTAATGTGCCCGCCAAGGTGGAAGACAATGAACCAGCCAAGACAGTGGAACTGCGCTTCTCGCCGGACGATCTGGAGTTCAAGGTGATTGGAAACGATCCGCCAGACTTGAAAGACGATGCTGCGGGCGCCGCACAAGTGGCGGCCGCTCTATCGACGCTCAGAAGCGCTGCCAACGAAGCGCTGACGGCGCCTCAGCTGGCTCATGAGCGGGCCGGCGAGGTTTATGTGCCCTATCCAGATCCAAGGCACGCACAGTCTCCCCGGCCCGGAGAAGTTTCTGGTGGCAGGCGGGCGTGGCGCCGCGCACACAGCGAGTGGCTCAGGCAGCAGGCGGGCGATGCCGAACCCGCACCGATGTCTGGCGAGGTGTGGGGTCCCGATCTTCCCAACGATCCGGAGGCAGCTCGGCTGCGGCTGCGCGCCGATGCACTTGCCTACATGCTCGGACAGATCCCCATGCCGGTATCCCTGACCTGGGCATTCTCCACAACTGCTCTCGACGCCCCGCTTTCAGGCACACTGCATGTCCCGGACTCCCTGAATTGTCGCGAACTTGAACTTGTCGCACGAGGCCCACTGGGCCTGCGCTTCGAGACGCGGCGAGATGTAGCCGAGCACCGATTAACCGTTTGCGCTTCGACGCTGTTGGCCACGGCGGTCTTCGTGCAGCGACTTTGGCCCTGCGATGAGGTGACTTTGCAGATGAGAGCGATCATGGAGCCGAAGGATACCAGTGGGGGCGGGCAGAGTATTCGGGAGGCCGGCCAAACGATCTGTACGATGATCATCGATCTTCACGGATGGGGACAATCTCTTCGAGATGCGGTTTCAATGCCAATCGAACTCCCCCTGGATCTAAAGGGAGTTTGTCTAGACGCCGGATGATCACGTGTTCGCCGCCGCTTCCAAGGGATAGCGTCCTCCTAACGCTTCAGACTGGCGATTTCTATCTCGAATACTTCGAAATGAGGGGCGAATGTCACTAGGTCTAGTTGTTCCATCCCGGATGATCACATTAGTCCTCGGCGATCTGCACTGTTCATGGCAAGATCGGTTCTGAGGGACGTTCGGAACGGGGTGCCGCCATGCTGATCCATCTTCACAAGCAGGCCACGACGACGCCGAAGGTGCGGGCTGCGATCCAGGCAAGCGACGAGCCTGCGCCGAGACTGGCGGAGCGTTTCGGCATCACGGAGCAGACGGTCTACAAGTGGCGCAAGCGCGACAGTGTCGGGGATCGCAGCCACACACCACATCGGCTGCAGACGACGCTAACGCCCGCCCAGGAGGCCATCGCCGTGGCCTTGCGCCAGTCGCTACTGGTGTCGGTGGACGACCTGCTGTCCATCGTGCGGGAGTTCCTCAATCCGAACGTGTTGCGCTCCGGTCTTGACCGCTGCCTGCGCAGGCATGGTGTGGGAAACCTGCGCGATCTGAAGGCCAAGGCACCCAAACCGAAGCACAGCACCTTCAAAGCCTATGAGCCCGGCTACATCCATATCGATGTGAAATACCTGCCGCAAATGGACGATGAGACCTCGCGCCGCTACGTTCTCGTGGCAATCGACCGGGCGACCCGATGGGTCTTCATCCGCGTCTTCAAAGCCAAGACAGCTGCCAATGCCCGCCGCTTTCTTCGTGACCTCGAACGCGTTTGTCCGCTACGCATTCGCACCGTTCTGACCGACAACGGCAAGGAATTCACTGATAGGCTCTTTGGTCTGCGCAAGCGTTCCGCGACCGGCGCACACGAGTTCGACACGCTGTGCGCCGCTCTCGATATCGAGCACCGACTGACACCGCCGAAGTCACCGCAGACCAACGGCATGGTTGAGCGCTTCAACGGGCGTATTGAGGAAGTGCTCCAGAGCCACCATTTCCGATCCGGCGAAGAGCTGGAGGCCACGCTGAACCGTTATGTCTGGCTCTACAACCAGCACCTTCCGCAATCAGCCTTGGGCAGCAAGACGCCCTTGCAGGCCATGAAGGACTGGCGCAAAATCAAGCCTGAGCTGTTTAAGAAACAGCCGTACTACCTTCCGGGATGTGACATCTAGTGTTCGCCGCCTGACACAAGACTTCCACTGGCGGCTTGGTATGGCAGGTATGGGGCATGAGACGTGACGACATCTGCCTTTACCTTGCCCTGCGGATTTCAGAGATCAGATAACCAGTCGGTTCTGAACATCACGCTGCGAGAGCGATGCGGTGGTCATCGGCTCTTGCCGCGGCTTCGGCAGCGGCGATTGCGCGGAGAAAGAAGCGCAGGATTTCGGCGACGAGAGCCCTTAGGTGTGCGAGGATGAGGCGGATGTTGTGGCCTGCGCCGCAGAGAACGGCGTGGAGGGCATCGCCGAGGGTCCCCTTGAGGGGGCAACGCGCGAGGCGACCATCAGATTTCATGTGGCCGATGGTTGGCTCTATCGCCGGGCGGCGGCGGAGTTCGCGTTTGAGGGCGGGGGTCATGGCACGGCGTTGGCCGGAGATGTAAACGGCCGTCGCTGAGGCGTTATGGCCGCGATAGCCGCGGTCGACAAAGGCCCGGCGGGGGCGCGTGTCAGTCAGGATCTCGACCTGTTCCAGGGCCTCGCGGAGGGTGTGGCCGTCGTAAGGGTTGCCGGCCATGGCACGCATGCCAACGACGAAACCCTCCTTGTGGGTCGTCGCAACCGAGACCTTACAACCGAATTCGTAGCGCTTGTGCGCCTTGCCCTTGGAGATGCAGTCCACATCGGGCTCATGCAGCGCGTAGAGCTTGCCCTTGTCCTTCGGTTTCTGCCGCAGCAAGCGGTCGACCAGGGCGATCTCTGTCTCCGCCCGGGCCAGCTGGTCCGCATCGGTGACGTGCTCCAGTTGCCGGGCGACATCGCGCATGACCCGACCGGTATAGCCCTTCAGGGTGCGTAAGCCCTTGCGCATACGCTTGAACTGCCGGGCGTGCGCGTACCGTCCCACCCGAGCCGCCAACCGCGGCCCAAGCCGCGCATAGCTCTGACGCAGGCCGATCCCGAGGTCATGGGCCAGCGTTACGAGCCGCTGCCGGGCGCGCTCGTAGAGCCGGGTGTCAGTCGGATAGGCGATGTCCTTCTCCATCACCGTGGTATCCACGATGACCTTCTCAGCACTTCGCTTGTCGATGGCACCTGACGCACGCCCGGCCTCGATCGTTTTGGTCAGGAGCCATTCGACACCTTCCTCGCCGATCCGCTTGCGCCAGCGCGTAAGCGAGGACGGATCGATGGGCGGACGGTGTTGAAAGAAGATCTCACCGCAAAAGTGCTGAAAGTACGGGTTCTCGACCCACCGCGCCACGACGGCCTCATCCGAGAGGCCATGGGCATGCTGGAGATACATCAGCCCCGCTACAAGCCTGGGCGGCGTCGCGGGCCGCCCGGTATGCGAGGGGAAGAACCCGGCCCATTCGATCTCAAAGAACTCCCAATCGATCAGCGCTTCGAGCCGCACCAGTTCGTGGCGCATATCGATCATGTCGGTCAGCGGGGGCCGCAACAGATCGTCCTGCTCAGTCTCTCGAGATTTGGCTCTCATCGCGGCACCACAAATTGCAGGGTTTGAGGTGCCCCTAGTTTCCTAGACACCTGCCTCGTTCAGTTTCCGCTGTCTGATCTCGAAATCAACGGGCGACAGCATGCCGTTGTTCGTGTGCTTTCGCTTCGGGTTGTAGAACATCTCGATTTACTCGAACACGTCCTGCCTGGCAGCATCGCGGGTCGGGTAGGTCCGACGCCGGACGCGCTCCCGTTTCAGGAGTTGGAAGAAGCTCTCCGCGACGGCGTTGTCATGGCAGTTTCCGCGTCGGCTCATACTCGGCTCAAGGTCGTGCTGGCGGAGGAAGGTCTGCCACTCCCGGCTGGTGAACTGGGAGCCCTGGTCGGAATGCACCGTGACCCGGTTGTCGGGCTTTCGTCGCCAGACGGCCATCAGCAGGGCTTGCAAAGCGAGATCCGTTGTCATGCGGGACTGGGCGGACCAACCAACGACGCGGCGCGAGAACAGATCGATGACGACGCAGAGATACAGCCAGCCTTCATGCGTCTTGATGTAGGTGATGTCGGTCACCCAGACCTGATCGGGCCGGGACGCCTCGAACCGTTGCTCGAGCCTGTTCTCGGCAACGACCGCGAGACTGTCCGGAATTCTGTGCCCCGGCGCGTTGATTACGCCATTGGGAACCGGTCCTCGAACATGATGGCGAGTTGGCTTTTCACGGCGTGCCATTCGCGGACTGATCGCTTCCACTCCTGAGAGGTAGCATTCAGAGCGAGATAGATCAATTTTGCCGCCGCCTCATCGCTTGGGAAGTGCCCCCGTGTGCGGACGGCCCGGCGGATCTTCGAGTTCAGCGCTTCTATGGCGTTCGTCGTGTAGATCAGTCTGCGGACCTCGGGCGGATAGTCGAGGAACGGGATGACCTCGGCCCAGGCACGTCGCCAACTCGGCGCGATTGCCGGGTAGCGGGCGGCCAGATCGCTGTCCTCGAACACCGCCAGTGCGGTTTCGGCAGCCGCCGCGTCGACGGCGGTGTAGACCGCCTTCAGCGCCATAGCCACGGCCTTGCGGTCCTTATAGCTGGCAAAGCTCATGGAATGGCGCAGCAGATGCACGATGCACGTTTGAACCTGGGTCTGGGGGAAGGCCGCCTCAATGGCCTGGGGGAAGCCCTTGAGGCCGTCCACAACGGCGATCAGGATGTCCTGCACCCCGCGATTGCGCAGGTCATTGAGAACCTTGGCCCAGAACTTGGCGCCCTCGTTGGCCTGAAACCATAGCCCCAGCACGTCCCGCGTGCCGTCCGGAAGGATAGCCAGCGCAACGAAGACCGCCTTGTTCGAGACCGCGCCGTCGCTGCGGATGTTGACCCGGATCGCGTCCATGAACACGACCGGATAGCAGGGCTCGAGCGGCCGGTTCTGCCAGGCCGTGACCTCCTCCATTACCGCATCGGTGACCGCCGAAATCAGGCTCGGGGAGGCTTCGATACCGTAGATTTCCTCGATATGACCTTGGATTTCTCCGGTCGTCATCCCGCGCGCATACATGGAAATGATCTTGGTATCGAACTCCGGGAAACGGCGCTGATACTTGGCGATCAGCACGGGATCGAAGCTGCCGTTGCGGTCACGAGGGATGTCCAGAACGACCTTGCCGCTGTCGGTGGTGACCGTCTTCTGGCTGCTGCCGTTGCGCCGGTTCGGACCCTGAGACGCCCATTCCGCTGGCGGTTCCGCGCGCTCCTCAGTCAGATGGTCATCAAGCTCGGCGCCCAGAGCGCGCTCCGCCAACGCCTTCGTCAGCTCGGCGAGAACGCCATCCTTGCCGAAAAGGTCGCCGGCCGACCGGCCTTTCATCAGCTCGTCCAGAAGGTCTTTGTCGATGCTCATACGTGGGTCTCCTCATCATAGAGTTACCACGCCGGGGCACAGAATTCCGGACAGTCTCAATTCTACCACCAAAGCCCTCATTTTATAGCGCTTTTCGGGGCTCTGATTCACTCCGCCGCAGCCGGTCGGCGCACCCGCCGGGCCCGGACACGGCGCCAGTCCAAGCCTTCGAACAGGGCCTCAAACTGCGCCCGGCTCAGTCGCATCACACCGTCCTGGATCGCAGGCCAGGCGAACTTGCCCTCTTCGAGCCGCTTGTAGGTGAGGACTAAACCCGACCCATCCCAAAGCAGCACCTTGATCCGGTCGCCGCGCTTCGAGCGGAAAACGACAACCACGCCGGAATGCGGATCCAGCCCGAGCTGTTTCTCCACCACCGCCGCGAGCCCGTCATGCCCTTTGCGAAAGTCTACCGGCTTCGTTGCGATCACCACACGCACCGCCTGACCCGGCAGGATCATAGGGCCCGCAATGCCGCCGCGATCTCCGCGATCCGACCTGCGGCCGTATCCTCCGGCACACGCACCAAGAACCCATCAGCGACGATCTCAATGGCGCCGTCCTGGGCGGGCTCTCGAGAGACGTCTTCTGCGACCTCTACGGGCGCGAACAGTCCGGTCTCATCGGGCAGTGGCGGCATCGCGATCTTGCCGTCCCGTGCCAAACTCCGCCACGTCGACAGATGCTGTGGTGACATCCCGTTCCGCCGCGCCACATCCCCGACCTTCACCCCAGGCTGAAAGCTCTCCAGGATGATCCGGGCCTTTTCTTCGTCCGACCAGTTTCGACGACCGGTAGGGCCCTCAAGCACCTCAAGCCGTTCAACAAGCGGCCGGTCGTCTAACATATAGAAGTCGTTTTGTAAGAAACGTTTCATTCTCACGATCCCAGTTCACTGAGATCGTTAAATCTTCAACTCACCAAACACAGCAAGGTGGGGGTCTACGCCCCGCTTACGCTAAACAGCGATGGAGCGGATACCACCGCCGAAGCCGCGTCGAGACGAAGATGCACTGTGTCAAACTGCTGGGCCAGCGGCTCATGGCAAGGGACTTCGACCGTCAGGTCGCCGAACTCCAAGTACGCATCGCCGTCATGAACGGCTACACCGCGCTCGGCATACCCGTCACGGAAGCTGTGGGATAAGTCCGTCCGGGGAAAGCGGAACCTCTCCCATCATCTGATTTGTGCAACAATGCCGTCAAGAATCGTGCGTAAACGCTGAGGGTCCTACTCTTTGAGTGCCTTCAGTGCAGCACCAAGTTGTTCCATGAACTCATCCTCTCCCATCAGACCAAAGTGACCTCGCCCTTCCAGAACCCTCACCGATGCGTCATCAAAGCCAAGCTTTTCGAAGATCCGCATTTGGCTGTCTGTTGGGACCAGCCTATCCTCTCCTGGTACAAGGATTTGAATCTCACCAGTATACCCTCGGAGACTGTCCAAAATGTTAGCCTTTGGACGGAAAATGGCGAGATGCACTAGCCATTCAAATTGGCTTGGAAGCGCATTCTTCAGGATACTGTCCGAGTCCGTAAAGGGCGAAATCAATAAGAGCTTTCCCACTTCCTTACGTTCAGTCGCAACGTGCGCTGCAGGGATTGCACCTAGTGACTGGCCAATAATGATAGGATTAACAGCACCGTCAGATGAGCTTCGGCCAGTCGGAGGTAAGCGCTTAACAAAGTCCATTCCTGCGTCGAAGCAGTCTATCGCCCCCCCTCGCAGGCGGGAAAACGATGAGCGAGGGATGAAACCAAAACCAGTGCGCGTTGGGTATCCATAATGATTGCATAGAAACACCGGTGAGTCTAGAAAAAGCGAAAGGGTCTTGGCCGACTCAACGGCAAGTTCAAAGCGATCATTGCTGGAGAAGAAGAAGAATTGCACCGATGTGGCATCACCGCGTTCTCCTATCAGGAAGAGGTTGTCCCCGACCTTTTGTATTGGTAGGGAATTATCCTTAGCGGCAATCCCAATTCCGAGCAATTTCTCAACCTTAGGCCTCGTAATTTGGCCATGAAAGAATAAAACATACGCAAGGCCACTTAATATTAGTGGCGCGCCCGCGATGAGCAAGAAAAGCCCTGTTAGAAACTTCACGTTTCACCTTCAATCAGCTGATCAGATAGCTTCTCACCCAATAAAAAAACTGACGATTGAATATTTGCAAGTGGAATATCAGGAAAGACTGACGCATCACACACATAGAGTCCTTCAGCTTCGAAAACTTCAAAGTTCGTATTGACGACTCCGTCTGCGATTGTTCGTGCCATTCTGCAAGTTCCACATGGATGATAGACAGTGCCTCCTGTATTTCGAATGAACTCGAGAAACGCAGCCGGTCCATTCAATAGGCTTGAGTCTATACTGTCTACGGAGAAACCATACCGGCCTAGGTGGCTTAAAGCTTCTCTCAGCATTTTGAATGCAAACTCCCACTCATCAACATCGGCTGCTACACCCAAGAAGTTCTGATGAATACGAGGCCGTACCTTTCCTTCAGCAAGAGCGAAAGTGAGTCTACCTGCACTCACTGGCTTGCAGTGGCTCAAGCTTAGGGTTGCGCCAGGATGCTCATCTGGTTGAAAGAACACCCTTCCATCAACACTAGAGGAAGAATGTGATACCGGGTTAAAATACAATTGGAAACCGATGGGCGAATTCAGGCCTGGAGCAAACGCTCCCGCTTGGTTGATGCTACTAGACAAGAACCCATCCCCGAAGCATAAGTATCTTAGCGCCGCGCAAACGCGGGCGCTGATGGACCGAAGTTCCTGATTTAGCGTGGCGTGGTCGCTTTTCAGCTTCACCGAGGCGCAAAGATGATCCTTGAGGTTCTTCCCTACATGAGGAGAATCAATCCGCACTGTAATTCCATTGCGTTTTAGGACTTTTTCCGGACCGATGCCAGAGTTCACTAGAAGGGATGGCGTTTCGATCGCTCCGGCACTGAGAAATAGGCGTTTGGCCGTAAGCTTTTTGATTGACCCCCTGTGAGAACAATTGACTAACCAACCATCGTTAATCTTTAGTATCTCATTGGCTTCATGCCGCGCGAGGATCGAAATGGGCCGAGTCGACTTTCTCAAATATCCGGACACTGCGTTTATTCGACGGCCGTTTTGTGAACTTATCCAGTAGGGGCCAAAGCCATTAGAGGGCTCATACATTCTAGGATTTTCTTGGAGTCCTAGAGCAGCACAGGAGTCGTAGAAGGAACGACAAGCGGGATGATGAGCATCCTCCGGATTAAATAGGTGTAACGAATAACTTCGGTCGGATCGTCCCTCAATATGAGCAAAACTTTCGCCTCGGTGTGCGCAGAGATTGGATCCACTGGACTGATCCCATTCACGTAGATCGCTCACTCCAGGCCGAACGTACACACCCGCATTTATGGAAGCTGAACCCCCTACTAGGCGGCCCCTGGGCCAAAGTTCACTACGGCCATTGAGTGCCTGGCTCGGTTCGGTTTGATGAAACTGAACCAGTGTATGCGACTTCAGCGTAACCGCATATCCCAGAGGTACCGAAAGCCACGGATTCAGCGACCTGGGGCCACGTTCAATTAAACATACTTTCTCCCCCAGCTCCGATGCTAGACGAGTTGCTATGACACACCCGGCAGGGCCGGAGCCTACTACAATACTATCATACATTTTCATAGCAACCCCAAGACAGTGGCGATATAGCGTAGGAGTGCACCATACCAGCTTGACTCAAAGACTGAGACGAATAAGCCTGCGACATAAATGACAATAGCGATCGCGACACCAACGATTATCCCAGAATTGTTCTTGGCCGACCTCCAGTGGAAGTCGAAGCGGCTATAATTGACATCTGGATCTGTGGATTCAAGCTGCTCTACCGCCAGGCGGATTGAAGCCCGCGCGGTTACAAGAGAAAGGACCCTCGTTGTAATGATCACGATGTGGACTACAGTAGGAATGACAGTGGTTGCCAGTAGGAACGTCAGCCAAAAGGTCTCTGGCTCGAAGAACTGGCCACCGACTATCTGTTGCACAATTGCGTCTACATCCATTCTTGATGATAGGCCCGCCAATGCAAACACCACATTAGCCAGGTGCAGCATTAGGAATGATACTACTGAAAGCGCAACCATGAAGAAGATTGCTGAAAGAACGTCGAGCGAAACAAAGAGAAGCACTGACAGAAGCGCTAAGAGCGCATGGAGATCTCTTGGATCTTGCTCTTGTTCATCTTCACGCGTGCGCTGCGCAGCAAGGATGTTTTCAGAGCGCCTCAATAATCGCCAAGTGACCTGCCAAGAGATGGAGTCGCAAATTGCATTAAAGAATGGAATGAGAAGCCAAAATGCTAGGATCGCGTGCGCAATCTCTATACTTACCTGAGTTTGGCCGAAAAAGAGTATCGCGGAAAGTGCCGCGTATGAAAGAAGTGCATAGGCTAATGCAACACCTTTGCCTTGACCGCGTGGCGCAATATCAGAGTAGATAGCCACAGCTACAGGAAGATTGATCATCAACGCTATCACGATCAATGTGGCTTCTGGTTGTCCCTGCCACAGATAGGCAAATGTCAATACGACTGTCGGCACAAGAACTGAGTTTACCGCTATAGGAAAGAAGCCCGAAACTTGGGCAGATGCAGCTAGAAGAAGTGGTGCGACCAAATAGATTGGAAATCCAACATACATCACCAGCGCACCCGATAAGATGAACGTCGTCGCAACAATTGGTGTTATGCCTGACCAGACGAGGCAAATGCATACAACCTGAGTCACGTGGAAAAGGATTTTCTCCGGAAGTAAGTCGAAATTTGGCTTGTAAAGGTCTATTGGCCCCACTGACAAGTAGGCTGAGAATGCAATTGGAAGAATAACCAGCAGTATCGTAGTGAGCAGAGTCTTTTGTAGTGGCGCTGGTGCGACTAGATCTCTCACGTCAGCGACTTCATTTGCCTGTATTTCTCTCAAGTGCTGTGTTTCCTTCCAGGGCTCCCCTAGCCGACGAGCAAGAGCATTAGTTAAGATATAAGGGTTTGGCCATGAAATCACAGTGAGCGACGCACTGACGGAGGCAATGAGCAAGAAGATAACTGTGACTCTCTCAGCGATAGAGAAGCTGCTTGTAAAGAGTGAGATGCCTCCGATGGTCGCGGTGCCGACAGCTAACCAGCTTATGGTAAAAGAAAGGGTGGTCCATAGGATGGAAAGCCCAACAAACAAGAAGAATAGTCGTAGTTGCAGAGGCATTCTGGCTTCCTTTGCGCCAATGCCATTGAACCAGACCATAATTCTCCGGGCCAACTTCCGATCATGCGATGCAAGATTAGTGGTCCAGTTTGAAAGAGTGGAGTAGTAGTAGTCTGCGAATTCCTTTGGTCCTTCAAACCGCCGCCCCCAATAGATTTGCATGACTAGGCGCGTCGCTAGGTAGAAAAGGAACCCGAAAAACACTGGTCCCAGGTTTGAGAGGCTCTCGATAGCTTTCTCGGTTAGAGTAACGAGTTCATTCATTGTCGGCGTTCTTCTTCCTAGGCGCAGACCATTTCAGTTAGAGCATACGGCCGGAGTAGTCTTTGTAGGAGGGCTTCTTAGGAAGCTTCTTCCAACCCATACAATGGCCGGACGAAGTGGTCGTCTAGCTGTTGGCTGGGAAGAGGACCCCTTCTTTGCCTCGCAAGATGGCTTTGAGGAAAGCCGGTGAACGATTGTGTCGTGTCTCTTTTTTGTTGCCGGGTGCGCTTGGCTGTATGGAAGAATGGTCTGGAGCCTCGTGGCTTTGCGGTCAGTACAGTTAGATCGATATGCTCATATTAGGACTTGGATCAAGCAGTTAGTATCGGAGGTCTTAGGTGTGCCATCCCCGATGATCGCAAAAGTCCTCGGCGATCTGTGCTGTTCATGGCAAGATCGGTTCTGAGGGACGTTCGGAACGGGGTGCCGCCATGCTGATCCATCTTCACAAACAGGCCACGACGACGCCGAAGGTGCGGGCTGCGATCCAGGCAAGCGACGAGCCTGCGCCGAGACTGGCGGAGCGTTTCGGCATCACGGAGCAGACGTGACCTGCTCCCCTTTGAGTCCGCTTTTATAGGTTAGCTCTGTTCAGGGTTTGGTCCTCTCTCGACCGTTGGTGATACTCCCGCGGTGTGAGCCCGTCGAGGCTCGAGTGCGGGCGGTGGTGATTGTAGTCGTCGCGCCATGCCGCAATCAAATGGCGGGCATGGCGCAGGGTTTGGAACAGGTGTTCGTTGAGGCATTCGTCCCTCAGGCGGCCATTGAAGCTTTCCACCAGACCGTTCTGCATCGGCTTGCCCGGTGCGATGTAATGCCAGTCCACTTGTCGATCCTCCTGCCATTTGAGCATGGCGTTCGACGTCAGCTCGGTGCCGTTGTCGCTGACCACCATGCAGGGGAAGCCCCTCATCTCGGCGATCCGGTCCAGTTCGCGGGCGACGCGGTGTCCCGACAGCGAAGTGTCGACCAGGGTTGCCAGGCATTCCCGACTGAAGTCGTCGATCACGCAGAGGATGCGGAACCGGCGGCCATCGGCGAGCGCATCCGACACGAAGTCGAGCGACCAACGCTGGTTTGGCCCTTGCGGGATCGCCATAGGCGCCCTGGTTCCGATCGCGCGCTTGCGTCCGCCCCGTTTACGGACGGTTAACCCTTCTTCGCGGTAGAGCCGGTAGAGCTTCTTCCAGTTCACGGCCCAGCCCTCCCGCTTCAGCAGGATGTGCAGTCGCCGGTAGCCGAACCGCCGTCGCTCCGAGGCCAACTCCTTCGTCCTGACACGCAACTCTGTGTCAGCCGGGCGCTTCGACTTGCGCCGGTAAACCCGCGGATCGATCCCGGCCAAGGCACAGGCCCGCCGCTGCGAGTAACTCTTCTCTTTCATGGCCCAGTCCACAGCCTTCCTCCGTGAGCCGGGCCTCAGAAGTTTTTTCCGAGCATCTCTTTCAGCGTGGCCACATCCATCATCTGTTCGGCCAGCATCTTCTTCAGCTTTGCGTTCTCAGCCTCCAGCGCCTTCAGCCGCTTGGCATCGGCGACCTCCATGCCGCCGTATTTGCGCCGCCAGTTGTAGAAGGTCGCGTCGCTGATCCCGTGCCTGCGGCACAGATCCTGCGCCGAAACGCCAGCCTGATGTTCATTCAAAATCCCAATGATCTGCGCTTCGCTGAAACGGCTTCTCTTCATCGTCTGTCTCCTCAGTTGAAGAACAGACTAACCTCAAACCGAGGACCTTTCTGGGGAGCAGGTCACGATGTCGACAGACTTTTTTCTCGCGTTGATCAGTCTCTTGCCATCTCTTTTGAAAGAGGTGCATCCTCTTTAGATGCCATACTTGACGACGAGAACTTTCGCTTAGAGTCGGGCCTGCAAAGGACAAATTTGGCTCTCAGAAACCTTGAGGGGCGAGGGCTAATTGTTGATCCCATTGTAGAAACAATTGGAATGTTCTCTATTGCCGTGGTGGGAGTTCTTCCCCTTTCATTCACAAAGCGAACTAACGATGGAGACGTCGTGTACCGCAAAATATCTGCAATGATTTGGGAGTATGAGTACCTAAATGAGCAGGAGAAGCAGACGGTCTCGTTTCATGTAAAAGCTGACAAGCTGGTTGGCGCGATCAAGTACGGTGTCGCCAAAGCCAATAAGATTTTGAATGGTGATGACGGGTAGAGTGAGCGAATGAAGATCGACGCTAGCGCTCAAGCCCCCACCCTGACCCTTGGATCGATGTGGAGACGATGGGATCCGCATATCCATGCACCCGGCACGACACTCAACGATCAATTCGGTGGCGCTGACGCATGGGAAACCTATCTTACCGCGATTGAAGCCAGTGATCCCAAGATCGAGGCTCTTGGTGTCACCGACTACTACCTTCTCGACACGTATCGTGAGGTTCTAAAGTACAAAGCGTGCGGCCGGTTGGCGGATGTCACCACTATCTTTCCCAACATTGAGCTACGCCTTACAACGCGGGCGGCCAATGGTTTTGTCAACATCCATCTCCTCATCGATCCAAGCGAAGACGATCATATCGAAGCGTCTGAGCGGTTCCTCGGGTTGCTGGAATTTGAGGCCCACGGAGACATCTTCAAATGCACCCGCGACGACTTTATTCGATTGGGTCGCAAATATTTGGGTACGGATGCATCGGAAAAGGCACTCGTTGCAGAAGGAGCGAACCAGTTCAAAGTCGAATTTGCACAGCTCAAGAATATCTACAGGAAATCCGATTGGGCGAAAGAAAACGTTCTGATCGCAGTCGCCGGTGGCAAAGATGACGGCACATCCGGGTTGCGCCAAGCCTCTGATGCAACCCTGCGTGCCGAAATCGAGAAGTTCGCTCATATCATCTTTGCGAGCAGCATTGCCCAACGTGAATTCTGGACGGGCAAACGGCCGGCTATTTCCGTCCAAGGTCTCAAGGATCGTTATGACGGCTGCAAGCCCTGCCTGCATGGATCTGACGCGCACCGACCCGATGAGGTCGGCCAGCCGGATCAGAACCGGTATTCTTGGGTGAAGGGTGTTGCGACATTTGATGCCCTGCGTCAGGCCTGTATCGATCCCGAATATCGCGCTTTCGTTGCAGATGCGCCCCCGGCTGGTGCCCTCCCCTCGCAGGTGATAAGCTCGATCACAGTATCCGGTGCCGATTGGGTAAAAACGCCTACCGTTCCTCTCAATCCGGGACTTGTTACCATCATCGGTGCCCGCGGCTCGGGCAAAACTGCTCTTGCTGACATCATTGCCGCCGCCTGCGATGCCGTCCCGACCACCGTCTGGTTCGACAGCAAAGACGTCCTGAAAACGCCGTCCTTTCTTGGCCGCGCCAAGCCACTTGTCGGATCAGCCCGCGCGATCCTCGCATGGGGCAGCGGCGAGGGCGTCGAACGCGCCCTTGATGGTTCCGACGCTGGACAACTGTCCGCCTATCCCCGTGCGCGGTATCTTTCCCAACAGTTCGTCGAGGATCTTTGTTCTTCGACTGGCATTTCCGATGGCCTGGTCCACGAGATTGAACGCGTTGTCTATCAGGCGCATGACCCTGACAGCACGGATGGGGTCACAGACTTCACCGAGCTTCGATACCAAAACACGCACCGTTTCCGGCAATCGCGGGATCGGGAGGAGGCTGCCATTGCTGACCTTTCCGATCACATCGCCACCGAGTTGGAGAACGAGGCCAAAATCGCCGGCTTGAAACAGCAGGTCGCCCAGAAAACGAAGCTGATCGCAGATCAAACCGCCGACAAAGGCAAACTCAAACTTACCGGCAAGCCCGAGTTCATTACACGGCACGACGCGCTGGTGACAGCCGAGGCCAATCTGCGCCGGACCATCAATGCTCTGTCTGAAAAGCGCCGCGCTTATGTCGCCCTCCAAGACGAAGTAGCAAGTGTCCGCGCCACAACCGCGCCTGAGATGCTGCGCCAGACCAAAGAAAAGTACCTCAAAGGCAGTATGACTGACACCCAGTGGAACCAGTTCCTTTTGGTCTATGATGGCGATGTTGATGCAACTCTGCGCACGGTGATAGAAGATACAGGCAGAGAAATTCAGCGCCTCACAGGCGATGCCGTCGTGTGCGAGGATCAAAAGACCCCCTTGATCGCGCCCGATCAAGATATGCAGGCCGTGACCCTAAACAGGCTCACGGCCGAGATTGCTCGCCTGTCAAAACTCATCACTGCCGACGAGCACGTCCGGAAACAACTGCAAACCGCGACCGCGACCATTGCGCGGGAAACGGCAGCGCTCAAAAAACTGCATACGACACTGACCTCCGCCGAAGGTGCGGCAGCGCGCCGGAAAGACCTGCAGAGCCAGCGGATCGACTGCTATGAGCGGATTCTTCAAGCCATCATTAACGAGCAAACCGCTTTGCAGGAGCTTTACCAGCCTTTGTTGAAGCGGCTTGAAGCCACGTCCGGCACGCTGAGCAAACTGCAATTTTCGGTGACGCGCGTCGTGGATATCGAAAAATGGGGTCGCTTTGGCGAAGAGAACCTTTTCGACAAGCGCCGCAAAGGGGCAATCCAAGGCGTCGGGTCGCTCACCGCCCTCGCCGCCGAGCAGCTCGCACCTGCATGGAAAACTGGATCCGCCGCTGACGTACGTGCGGCAATGGAAGCGTTCATGGCAGCCTATGCTGCAGAACTTCTTTCCCACGCCCCTTTTGAAAAGACCGAAAAAGCTGAATTGTGCAACTGGATGAACCAGTTTGCCCATTGGCTGTTCGCTACGGATCACATTACCGTCCGCTATGAGATCGGCTATGACGGCGTCGATATTCGCAAGCTGTCGCCGGGCACACGCGGTATCGTACTCTTGCTGCTGTATCTGGCGCTGGATGACCAGGATGATCGCCCGCTCATAATCGACCAACCGGAAGAGAACCTCGACCCAAAGTCCGTGAACGACGAATTGGTGCCTCTCTTCATCGAAGCCAAGAAGCGCCGTCAGGTTATCATGGTCACCCACAACGCTAATCTTGTGGTAAATACAGATGCAGATCAGATTGTCATTGCTGAGGCAGGGCCGCATGCATTGGGTGGGTTGCCGCCCATCACATACCATGGGGCCGGGTTGGACGACCGGAAAATCCGAGCCGAGGTGTGCGAGATCCTTGAAGGGGGTGAACCTGCGTTTCAGGACCGCGCGCGCAGGTTGCGGGTCGAAATGGAGAGGTAAGTGACTTCGGGTGGGTTGCCGTTTGCAGTCAGCTCTCATCCGTGTGGTTGAACGAAGCACAAAACTGCCAACAAGGCTCTACGCTTAGCGGATACTCTCGAGAACGCAGCGAACTTCCGTATTCACAAAGAAGGTTCACCGAACAGAACCGGAGACCGATCCGGCCCGCGAAAGTCCGCTTAAGCCGTCTCTCGAAATTCGTACCGCGAGGCAGCTAATGTCGGCTCTCCGCCCTTCCTGCAAGCCAGACAGAGCAGCTATGGGCCTGCTCGCAATGCAGCTGCGCTGTCGTAGTGCTATGTAGTCTCGGCAAGGTTCAAGCGGTACGGCGGAGGGGTAGTGACCGACTAGGATCATGAAGATGGGCGTTCCAACATGCGATCCACTGAGCAGGAGAGGTCCGCTGCCACAAAGCTCGGACCCGGCTAATAGCGGCATTCATCACCTGCACGGTATTTGCCGGTCTGCACCAAGACGCCGGTCCCTAGTCCCGCACGCAGCGCGCCCGCCACATCGCTCTCGGCGTCTTCGCCGACCATCACGGCCTCGGACGGCGCGCATCCAAGAGTGGCCACGGCCCCGAGGAAGAACTCCGGTGCCGGCTTGCCGAGCACGAGGGCTTGCGTGCAGCTGGCATGCTCCAGCGCCCGCACGAAGGCGCCGGCCTCGATCTCGCGGAAGGCGGCGTTGAGCCGGTCGTAGGTGAAGAGGGGCCCGCGTCGCCAAGCACGACCGCCACGTTGCCCGTCTTCGGACAGGCATCGAAGTCCTCTTGGAGATCCGGGTGAACGAGGAGGTGCGGCTAGCAGCGCTCTCTTGCCAACCAGTCGCACGCGACGGCGGCTGGGATCAGCACATCGCTAGGCGTCACATCGACACCCATCGAGATGAGCGGCGCAATGATCTTACGCTTGGACTGACGAGTGGAGTTGGTGAGGAACCGAACCGGCAGTCCGGCCTCGCGCAACCGACCAACGGCCTCAGGTGCGCCGGGGATCACTGACGACCCGTCGTAGACCACGCCTGCGATATCGAGGAGAACGCCACGGATCATGTTACATTTTCAAGCACTTGGGCTATGCTCGCCAAGGTGCGGCGGCTCCCCATCTGATAGACGATCTTGACCTCCGTAGGTCACTCGAATATCTAAGACATGTTGAGCGGGCGTCGTATACTGGCTATTACCTCAGCCTTCCAAGCTGATGAAGCGGGTTCGATTCCCGCCGCCCGCTCCAAGAACCATACCCGATAAATCACCTACAAAGCCATCTGGAAATCTCCGACAAACTACCGACACAATTAGATTTCTTGACTTTTGCCTCTCTGTCTTCCAAGCTTAAGGTGCGTGTTCGACTCCCGCTACCCGCTCCAGCAAACTCCCACAAAACTAAATGGCTCGCGAAGACGGAGTCCGGCGATCCGGCTTTCCTGTTCACTGGCGGAGCTTTCTCGCAGGGGCCGATAGATGCGTTGTCATACTTCGGCTGGGCTTACCAAGCCGTGCATCGATAGCCTCGAGCTATGCGAACCGCACGGGCTGTGCGCGGACGTCCATGGGGGGCGTGCACTCATGGGCGGTAGGGCGAGCGCTCTTGCTGAAGGGATTACGGGCGGGCGGGCAATGGAGGTTGCACAGGAGCCAAGGGGGGACATTGTGCAGCGCTTGCCACGGGTCTGGTTGGGCCCCTGAGCCCGCATGTAGTGGCAGTTTCATTGCGTATACTTCTCACGGCCTTATGCGCGGCGTGCCCGTGATGCGCGGCAGGGCGCGCGCCACACGCATTCTCGGCAAGTGGTCTGGATCAGCCGGAAACGACGCCGCTGATCAGCTGGTAGGACAGAAGATCGCGTATCTCTCGCGGGTCCCGGATCAAGGCCGTCACCTGCGAAGGCAGGGCGTGGCGCGTTTTGGCGGCACGAGCCTCGATCTCCTCGGCCTCCGGCAGGGAGACGAAGGCGAATTTCAGGCTCGCCCCGGCAGGCGCCTGGGCAACCCTTGGCAGATCCGAAGGCAGAACTGAGCCGATCCGTGGGTAGCCGCCCACCGTCTGGCATTCGCTCATCAGGACAAAGGGCGTGCCGTCTCCAGTGATCTGGATGTCCCCGGGGACGATGACCTCCGACAAGATGCTCAGGCCGCTCTCGAGCGAGAACCCCTCGCCTTCGAAGCTGAGCCGCGCGCCCATCCGGTTCGAGCGTGTGTCGCGGCGAAAGACCGTGGATTGAAACCGCGCGATCGCTTCGGGGGCGAAGAGATCCGTTTGCAGGCTCGCGACCATACGGATCAGGCCCCCATCGAACCGCGGATCGCGCGGCAACGTCCGGTTGGCTCCGGCGCCAAAGCCCGCATCCGGCCCGATCAGAAGCTCTTCAGGGGCCATAACCGGCCGCCCGATCCCCGCGGAAAGGTGCGTGCTGCGCGATCCAAGCACCTCCGGCGTTGCCACCCCTCCACCCACGGAGAGATACCCATAGACCCCGGACTCCGCCGGGCCGACACTCAGGACAGAGCCAGCGCGCATCAGATGGCTGGCGTTCCAGGCCAGTCTCTCGTCATCAAGCGCCGCCCGCATGGGAGCGCCCGTCAGCGCAATTCGAAGATCCTCGCTGGCGGAGAACTCCCCTCCCATCTGCGCCATCTCGAGTGCGGCAAAAGACGGGTCCTGCCCAAGAAGCGCGGCCCCTTCGTGAAGCGCGATCGGATCAGCCGCCCCGCCTTTCGAGATGCCGAACGTCAGGTGGCCGGGGCGCCCAAGGTCCTGAACGGTCATTCCCGGCGAAGATCGCCGCACGTGGAGCACCCGGCTCATTCCAATGCCTCCCGGATCGCACCGCCGTTCGGATCGTCGCCAATCGCCGCCAGATCGTCGGGCGACACGGCGTCGAACGTCACCTCATCCCCCGGTTTCAGGACGAACGGCGCTTCGGCGTCCGGACGAAAGAGCCGCAGCCGCGTCTGGCCGATCTGCCGCCAACCTGTGGGCGTGTTGTTGGGGAACAGCACAAGCTGCCGGATCGCCACGCAAAGCCCCCCCCGCGGAACTTCGGCCGTTAGCTTCGATTGCCGAGGGATATCCCATTCTGGCGGCAATTCTCCCAGATAGGGCATGCCGGGGGAAAATCCGATGGTCAACACCCGCAGCCGGGCGCTGGTGACAGACGAGATCGCGGCCGCCTCGCTCAACCCGGCCAACGCCGCAGCCTCCTGCAACTGCGGCCCGGCATCCCCGCCAAAGGCCGCAGGGATGCGCCAAAGGGCCCGCCCTTCTGGCAGGGGCGCGCTGAACCAGTCGCGCTCGCTGAGCAGGGCCTCGAGCCGGGCTTGCATGGCCGCATGCGGCACGTGCAAGGGGTCGAACCTCAGATATGCCGATGCCAGGGAGGTCGTGGTTTCGAGCACACCGTCCAGCTCGGCAGCCTCAAGGGCCCCGCGAAATGCGAGCGCGGCCTTGTTGGTGGCGTCGTCAAGCCGGTCGCCGAACGTCACGAGAAACCCGTCGAACCCTGCCGTCCTGATGATCGGCTGCGCCACGCCTGCTCTCCTCTAGGCGACGGATGGCAGGGCGGTGACCGTGTACGCGAGCGAGATCGTCCGGCCGCGCACCGGGTCTGTCAGTGCCATCCGGTATCCACCGGCCGGGCGCACACCTCCGATCGCCGAAAGCGTTCCGCACAGCATCGCCGCATTCTCGGTAAGGTCCGCGCCCTCGATCAGACCGGGCAGCGGGCGGATGTTGGCCATTGCGCCGTCCTGATAGCGCACCCAAGTGCCGTCTTCCTCGATGTCGCAGGTCAGGACGAGGTCATCGAGGTGGTCGGCCACCTCGGACCATGCCCAGAGCGTGTCACTTACGGGCTTGGCGCAGATCTGCTTGGACGCGGCCACCGACACTGCCTCAAGCGCCCGGTCGGTGTGATCGGACGCAAGCCCGAGCCACAGCGCGCCCCCGGCGCGGATCACCAGTGGCTCGACCTCGCCTGAACTGTCAGCCCCGAGCACCTCAATGGCGGAGGCCTGCGTGAGCAGGTCACGCGAAACCCGGTAATAGAGCGGCACCCCGGATGGCGGTGCCACGCCGATCTCGGCCAGTTCAGCAATGTGATGATCGACAGCGGCCCTGTCCCGCCCTGTCCAGCCTGCCACGACGACATGGCCGAGGTCGAAGTCCCGTGGGCCTTCCGGTGTCTGGAACTGCATCGGTCAACCTCCACTCAGCACGGACGGTAGATAGAGCGCAATGGATGGAAACAGGATCAAGAGCGCAACCATGATCAGCATCGCGATCACGTAAGGAATGGCGCCGACCATCACTTCGCTCATCTTCCCCGATTTTCGCGCGCCCTGAACGACGTAGAGGTTCAATCCAACCGGCGGGGTGATCAGAGCCATTTCGATGAGCACGATCATCAGGATGCCGAACCAGATCGGATCAAACCCCTGCGCGACCACGAGCGGCACGATGATCGGGATCGTCACAACCATCAGCGACAGCGTTTCGATGAAGAATCCCAGGACGATATAGATGACGACAACGACGAGGATCAAACCCATCGGGGAGAGCCCGAGCCCGTCCAGAAGCATCTGCAATTCCCGGCCGAGGCCAGCGGAGGCGAGCGTGAAGTTCAGGAAAGAGGCGCCGATCACCACGAGCATGATCATCGAGGTGATCTTCACTGTGCCCAGGATGCTCTCGGCGAACATCCTCGTGCTGACCCCTCCGAAGATCGCTGCGATGAGAATGGCGCCCATGACGCCAACGGCAGCGGCCTCAGTCGGCGTTGCCCAGCCCTTGTAGATCGTGCCGATAATGATCGTGAAGAGCAGGATGATCGGTACCAGCTGCACCAGGGCCCGCAGCATTTCGGAGAACGGGAAGGTGCGCCTGGTGCCGCCCAACTCGGGCCGCATCGTGCAGATGACAGCCGTGATCGCCATGAATCCGAGCGCCAGCGCAATCCCCGGGACGAGCCCGGCAAGAAAAAGCTGCGGGATCGAGGTCTGCGTGAGAAAGCCATAGACGATGAGGTTGATCGACGGCGGGATCATGATGCCGAGGGTGCCGCCTGCCGCGATTGCCCCCGAGAAGAGCCTCGGATCGTAGCCGAGTTTTTCGGCCTGCGGCATGGCCACCGTCGCGACCGTCGCCGCCGTGGCCACCGATGAGCCCGACGTGGCGGAGAACATCGTCGCCGTGGCGACATTGGCATGAACGAGGCCGCCGGGCAGCCAGCTCACCCACCGATCGAGCGCCGAATACGTCCGCGTCGCGATCCCCGAGCGTACAAGGATTTCGCCCAGCAAGACAAAGAAAGGGATGGCGATGAGCGTGGCGTTGTTCGAGGTCGACCACACAAGGTTGCCCAGGCCACGGATCAGCGGAAACGGGCTGAAGAACGCGTCCACCCCGAAGCCGAGCAGAAAGAGCACGATGCCCACGGGGATCGACAGGGCCAGAAGGCCAAGCAGGCCGGCGGAAATGGCGAGGATCATTTCGCAAGATCCTCTTCGCCAAAGCAACCGACCGCGGCTTCGGCCTCTGCAAGCCGCCCCTTGAAGACGAGCATCGCCGCGGCAACGAATGTCAGCCACGCCATCAGCGCAAACCAGATCCAGCCGGCGAACCATGGGATCTGCACCCATGCCAGGGGTGTCTCAAGCGGCGTGTTGGCCCGCGAGGCATTGGCAAGGGAGCGCTCGACAACCGGCCAGCACTTGTAGGCGATGAGCGTCACCGTTCCGGTCAGGACAAGCATTGCCAGCAGATCGAAGAGCGCGCGGCCAAGCTTGGTCGCGCGCCCCCTGAGGATGTCGATCCGGACATGGCCGAGCTCGAGCAGCGTGAAGGCCATGCCCCACGAGGTCGCGATGGCCATGACGTAGCCGGAGAGTTCATCCGTTCCGCCAAAGGAGGATCCGACCTGTCGGAGCACGATGTCCACCAGAACGAGCGCAGCGCAACTCATCAGCAGGATGCCGGTGGCGAGCGCGACGCCGTGGTTCAGGCGGCGCAAGGTATGCAGCAACGTGTCTTCCATCGGATCCCCCCCGGGTTTGGCGCGTCAGCCGCCGATCAAGACGCCGACGACGTTGCCGACGCTGGCGTTCCAGCGCTCGGCCCAGTCGCCGCCCGCGCGCTCCGCCCAATCCGGCAGCACCTCACCGACGAGTACGTTGCGCGCCTTCTCGAAGTCGGCATCGGAGACTTCGACCAGCGTCATGTTGCGTGCCTCCCCGGCCGGACACTCGCCGTTGCCCGTCAGGCACGCGATGTCGTTGACGAGCGCGTCCTGCGCGCTGTCCCAGGCGGGGCCTTCGAACTCAGAAGAGATCTGGCTCATGATCAGATCCTGCTTGTCCGCGCTCAGGCTGTTCCAACGGTCCATGTTCATCGCCGTCACGACACTGTCCCAGCCGCCCAAAGGGATCGCCATCAGGTGGGTCGAAACCTCCCACCAGCCCGCAGAATAGCCGGAGCCAGCGCCCGTCACGGCGCAATCCACAACACCTTTCTGAAGCGCACCGGGCACTTCGGAGAAGCTGACGTTGACGCCCTCTGCTCCCAGCGCTTCGAGGAACTTGGCGGTCATGCGGCCCGAGGCGCGGACCTTCAGGCCCTCGAGATCGGCCAGCTCCGAAACCTCTGCGTTGCAGAAAACGACCTGCGGCGGGTAGGGGGCGATCGCAAGGAGTTTGCTGTTGAAGCGGTTGGCGTAGATCTCCTCTACCATCGGGCGGGCGGCATCGACCATGGCGCGCGCTTCGTCTGCCGACAGTGCCAGAAGCGGCACGTCGAGCCCTTCGAGCTCCGGTGCATCGGCCACCGCGTAGTCGGCGACGGTCATCGCCACGTCGTAGACGCCATCACCCAGAAGGCGGAACACGTCGCCGACGCCGAGATTCATCTGGTTGTGCGTCGTCAGCGCGACGTTGATCTCACCACCCGAGGCGGCGGGCAGGGTCTCTCCCCAGAACGGCGCTTCGTACTGCAGGTGCAGCGGCAGGCCAGACCAGCTGCCGACAACCGAGAGATCCTCCGCAAGCGCGGGGGAGGCGAGTGCGGTCGTGGCGACCAGCAGGCTAAGGGTGCGTTTCATAGGTGGCTCCTTGTTGGGTCTCGTGGGATTTTGTGGTGTTGGGCCGCAGGATTGGAATTTCGGCATCCTCCGGGATGTCGCTGATCAGCATGTGGCCGGGTTTATGCGTGATGCAGATGGGCATGGCGGCGGCTTCAAGCGCGACCTGCGGGGTCACGCCGCAGGCCCAGAAGACGGGCACATGCCCCTCCGGAACGGGCGCGGGATCGCCCCAGTCGGGGCTGGCGACATCAGCGATGCCAAGCCCCGCCGGATCCCCCCAATAGACCGGCGCTCCGTGGGCCAACGGAAAGCGGCGCGAGATCTCGACAGCCTCGGCAACGCGCCCCTCCGGGATCGCACGCATCGAGACAACCATCTTCCCCCGGAAGGGGCCCGCGGGCACCGTCTCGATATTGGAGCGGAACATGGGGACCGTTTTGTCATTCTCGATGTGCCAGACCGAGAGGCCGGCCTTTCGCAGTGCATGTTCAAACGTGAACGAACAGCCGAGCGCGAACACGACGAAATCCTCGCGCCAGAGCTCCGAGATGTCATGCACCGCTCCGTCCAGCCGCCCCTGCCGGTAGATGTTGTAGGCAGGCACATCGGTTCGGATGTCGATCTCGGCGCCCATGGTGCGCATGATCGGATCGCCCGTGTCGGACACGGCCGTCAGCGGGCAGGGCTTCGGGTTCCTTTGGCAATACCGCATGAAGTCGAGCGCATAGGCTTCTGGCATGATCGAAAGGTTCGCCTGAAGAAACCCCTTGCCCAGACCCGCCGTGTGCGAGCGGTACGCCCCTTTGCGAATTGCCTCTCGGACCTCGGAAAGAGAGCTTGCCTTGAGCGCCTGGTACACGAATGTCACCCCCCGGTTTCGCGATCAGCCTGCGACTACCGGGGGATAAAATCAAATCGATTAATTTTAGCTTCTAAGATCAAGAAAATCTATTGCTCCATCCGTCCTGCGTAGGCAGACGACACTTCTAAGGCCAGGGCGGCGGCGGTTTCGGTCAGGTGGCTTTTGGGTTCACTCAGAAAGGACGCGGTGAATTGCAACGGGCTTGGCACCCAGCCGGGATCGAACTCGCGCAGCCGCCCCGCCCGAACGTACTCCGCTCCGAGCGCGCGGGGCAGGGCGGCCACGCCCATATCGGCTTCGACCAACCGGAAACAGGCCGACAGGGACGACGACGGAAAGAGAGAGGCATCCGGGCCGACCCGCTCAAAAAGCTTCTCCTTGAGCTCCCGGAACGGCCGCGTGTTGCGCGCATAGGAAAGGACCGGGCGCCGCAGGTACTCCCCTTCGTCTTCGATCCGGGTGCTTCCCGCCGCAGTGTACCATTTCAGATCGAACCCCGGCAGAAGGATGTTGTTCACGGCGTAGTCTGAAATCGGTCCGAGCAGGATCGCGAGGTCGATTTCTCGGTTCATCAGTGCCTCGCGCAAGTCCTTGGAAACGTCCACCTTCAGCTCGATCTCAAGCTTTGGAAAGTCGCCGTGCAGATGTGTGACAAGCTCCGGCAACCAGCACTGGGCAACCGTTTCGGACGCGCCGATCCGCAGCCGCCCGTCCAGCCCGGCCGGGTCGATGACGTCCCTTTGGACGAGTTCGACGAGGTGCTCGAACCGCTCGGCATGGGATACAAGCAACTCGCCACGCTTTGTCAGTTTCATCCCGCCCGAGGTCCGCTCGAAGAGGTCGCAAGACAATGCCTGCTCGAGGTTCTTGATCCGCGCCGTCACTGCAGGTTGCGTGAGGCCGAGGGCGGAGGCCGCCCGGTGCAGCCCCCCCAGCCGCACCACCGTGAGGAACGTCCGCATCTGTTCAATCGTGAATCGCGACATGCCAGTCCCAGTGCGCAGCTCTTGTCTCCTCCGTTTCTTATATCGTTGCCCGAAGGAAGGCATCTGCATCCCGCCCGCGACCACTTGGTTGAGGAGCTCGCCCCGTCTCGAACACGCATCAGCACTGGTGCGACTCGATCAGGGCATGATCGGGCGCGCATGGTCGGTAAAGGGCGCAGTGGGCTGATGCGCGCGTCTCTTGTGGCCCGGTAGTGCTGCCGAGGCGGCCCTCTTGCCCGCCCAAGTCCTTTGCGCGGGGCTTGTCCGCCTGGCCTGCGGTGATGGTTCCCCTCGGCAATGCTGCTGTGCGGATGGGCTGGCTATGGCCCGCGCGGCACCTGTGGCTTACGCTTGGTCAGATTGGATAGTGCAGAACCAACAGGATTGATTCGAATGACAATCAGGTATGTCACCGGCCTATTTGCGGCCATCAGCACGGCTCTCTCGCTCGGTTGGGCGCCTGTTCCTGCCAATGCGCAATCCGGGGCGTCTCGCGATCAGGTGATGCTCGTCCTTGATGCGTCGGGCAGCATGTGGGGTCAGATCGACGGTGTCTCGAAGATCGAGATCGCGCGGGAGCAGATCGCCGACATGGTCGGTGCGTGGGATCCGGCGATTGACCTTGGTCTGATCTCCTATGGACACCGTGAGCGCGGCGCTTGCGGCGATATCGAGATCGTGCGCGCGCCCGGCCCGCTCGACGCCGATGCCTTCACCTCATCCGTCAACGGCCTCTCTCCGCTTGGGATGACCCCGCTCACGGACAGCGTGCGCCTTGCCGCCGAGACGATGCGCTATTCCGAGCAGAAGGCGACGGTCATCCTTCTCAGCGATGGGCTGGAGAATTGCGAAGCGGACCCCTGCGCCCTTGCACGAGAGCTCGAGTCCGTGGGGATCGATTTCACGGCCCATGTCATCGGATTTGATATCGATGCCGCGGAGGCCGCTGAGCTCTCGTGCCTTGCCGAGACGACCGGGGGAGAGTTCTTTCTGGCCGGGAATGCCGACACTCTGACCGCGTCGTTGCGCCAAACGGTGGAGGCGATTGCGGAGCCTGAGCCCGAGCCAGAAATCGTCGTCGAGCCCGCGCCGGAACCTGAGCCCGAGCCCGAGCCTGTACCCGAGGGGCCAACCGGACTCACAGCGCAGGCCAAGCTCTGCGAAACCTGCGATCTGCTCACCGAAGGCGTGTTCTGGACGTTGCTGGCCCCCGGCTCCGCAGCCGATGGAGCGCCTGAACAGATCGCGACGGATGGCAGGGCTGCGGTCGAGTTCGAGTTGGACGCCGGCGACTATGTCTTGCGGGCACGCGTGGGCGAGGTGATCCGGGATATGCCCGTTGCGGTCGACCCCGGTCAGGTGACCGAGGCGATCCTCAACCTCCGTGCGGGCAACCTTCGGCTGCGTGCCGAGGCCGCGCCGGGAGGGACACCCCTCGAAGACTCCATGTTCTACCGGGTTTACTCTGCGGAGGTGGGTCTCAATGGAGAGCGCGAGCAGATCACGAGCTCGGGGCGGGCCATCGAAACTTTCACGCTTTCGGACGGGCCCTATCACATCGTGGCTCGGCACGGGGATGCCTTCGCCGCACAGGATGTAGAAGTGCGCGAGGGTGCGCTCAGCGACATCACCATCGACATGAACGTGGGCTATGTCCGCGTGGGAGCGATCCCCACCGCTGGTGCGGAGACGCTGCAGGACAACATGTTCTACAGGGTTTTCGAACAGCAAGCCGATCTTCAAGGCAACCGTTCCGAGGTCACGACGTCGGGCGCCCCCGAGCCGCTCTTCCGCCTTCCGGCCGGGGATTACCTGCTGGTCGGGCGCCATGGGGAGGCCTTTGCGGAGCAGGCGTTCTCGGTCTCTGCAGACGCGCTGACCACTGTCTCTCTCGACATGAATGTGGGCTATCTCAGGGTCACGAGCACAATGGCCGAAGGCATGCCGCCGCTCGACAGTGGCGTGTTCTACCGGGTGAACGAGGGGCAGGCCGATCTGGCCGGCAACAGGGACACCGTTACCTCGTCCGGGTCCGCCGAGAGCCTCTTTCGCCTGACGGAGGGAGCGTATCAGCTGGTGACCCGGCATGGCGCGGCCTTCACGACCACCGATATCAGCGTGACGGCAGGCCGACTTGCAGAAAGCATGATCGTTCTCGGGACTGCGATCCTGCGCGCGCAGGCGGTGACGGAGGAAGGCGGCGCTCCCCTTTCGGGCGGTGTCTTCTGGACAGTGTTGGCGTCCGAGGAGGATCTCAGCGGCGGGCGTGAGCAAATCGTGAGCGATGGCCTCGCGCAACCCCAGCTTATCGTGAAGGCCGGCGACTATCTCCTGCGCGTCCGTCATGAGGGGGAGGAATTCGATTTCCCATTTTCCCTCTCCCCCGGAGAGATCCGCGACACGACGTTCGTCCTGACACGGTAGGCGCACACAGGGACTGGAAAGGTGGCTGGCGCTGTTTGGCGGCAGGGATCTCGCGCGGCTTGATCGTCAGATGCGCGCTGACGGCTTGTTTTGGGACCAAAGCGCCAGCGAGCTTCGGAGGGGTTCTGCGCGCAATGAGGTGCCGTCAGCGTATGCGACGACCCAGCGGAAGGCTGTTCCGGTGTCGAGAGATCCCACACGCCCAACCGTTTGAACGAGTGACCCGTTGGCGCTGTCGCAACATGATCCCCGGCATCCGAGGCCGAGTCCGAGTTCGACGTGCCAACGCCATTGCATGGCAAACGCGTCACGCAATGCACTTGGCAACCACCTTACGGATCGCGATCTCCGTCGTTCTCTTGAGCCTGTGGGCGGGCTGTGCTCGGGTGCTCACCACGAAGTCGAAGAGCAAGTTACTGGCGCAACGAGCCGGTACAAGGCTGACGAGATCTGGCGATGGGCGCGAAGAACATAGCACTAACGAAGGATATCCTGCGCTTCGAAGGGGCCGCTTCTTCCAGGTACTGGCAGCGGTTCGCAATGCTCCTCGGGCTCTCGGTAGTCATCGCGACAATGGGCATGCTGCGGAATTCCGGCGCCGTTGTGATCGCGGCGATGCTGATCGCGCCGATGATGACGCCGATCCTCGGAATTGCGGCGGCGCTGGTCATGGGCTGGACGCGCCGCGCTGCGAAGCTGCTGATCATCGTATGTCTGGCAGCGCTGGCCTCGATCTTTGTGGCGTGGCTCCTTTGCCAGATTGCAGATTACCCACGCGGAATCATTGTGCCGGGCCAGATATCGGCGCGTACCGACCCTGGGACGGAAGACCTCGTGATCGCATTGGCGGCCGGCGTGGCCGGGGCCTATGTGCAGATCAACCGTGCCGAGATCAGCCTTCTTCCCGGCGCCGCGATCGGTGTCTCGCTCGTGCCGCCGCTTTCGGCCTCCGGAACGCTGCTCTATTTCGGCCAGCCGTCGGCGGCCTACGAGGCCTCGCTCATTTTCGCGACCAACCTTTGCGCAATCATCATCGCCGCGTGCATCGTCTATGTCGCAAGCGGCGCGCGATCTGTTCTGCGCAGAGGCAAGCGAAGGCTGCGCTTCTCTTTCGGGATCGCGATGACGATGGCGTGTCTCGCGCTCATTGTCGTGCAGCTCGGGCGAGCGACTTATGCCCGCTACGAAGAAACCGACACGGAAGCGCGACTTGTACAAGGGATCGCCGATTGGGCGGGGTCGGTGTCGGTTGAGATCGCTCGCGTCGATGTGAGTTTGGAAGAGCGCGTCGCCGACGTCTGGCTTATCGTGGACTTGCCGATTGACGCGCAACACCGCGTCACTTCCGTCGCGAACCTGCTGCCAGAAGAACTCAAGCGCGCGAGTCTGCGAGACGCGATGCTCGCTACTCTCGGAGAGGATTTCTCCGTGACGATACGCTATCAGACGCGCATTGCAGGCACTGTTTCCTTCGGGTCGGCCGTCATCGCTCCGGCAACGGCACCGGAGACGGAGATCGTGCCGGAGTGATCCTCCGTCGCGGGATCCGTCAAAGCTTGCGGAATCACCGAGCCGGGCGTGGCGCAGTTTCTACCCAGACGGCCTGAGCTTCGAGCGAAAGTGTTGTGGCGACCCGGAGGCAGGAACGCTAGATTTGGGGCATGAGCACGCGTCCCCGATTCATTCACCTGCGCCTTCACAGCGAGTATTCCCTGCTCGAGGGCGCGATCCGTCTCAAGAAGCTGCCAGAGCTCGTGGCCCGCATGAACATGCCCGCTGTCGCCGTGACAGATACCAACAACATGTTCGCCGCGCTCGAGTTTGCCGAAGGGGCTGCGAGGGCCGGCGTCCAGCCGATCATGGGCTCCCAGATCGACCTTGCCTATCATCCCGTCGGGCCCGGTGAGAAGCCCGTGCCTCCGGCCCCGATCGTGCTGCTGGCGCAGGATGAGGCGGGCTACGCCAATCTGATGAAGTTGCAAAGCTGCCTCTACCTGCGCGAGGACGGACAGCTGCCGCACGTGACCCTCGACGAACTCGCGGCCAACGCCGACGGGATCATCTGCTTGAGCGGCGGGCCGGACGGACCGCTCGGGCGACTTCTTTGCGCGGCGCAGCGGAGCAAGGCAGACGCACTTGCCGGTCAGCTCGCGGCGATTTTTCCGGACCGTCTCTACATCGAGCTCCAGCGGCATCCTGTCGAGGGTGGGCTGCCCGAGGAGGAGCGGCTCTCGGAACCCGGACTGATCGACATCGCCTACGTGATGGAGCTGCCACTCGTCGCGACGAACGACGTCTATTTTCCCGCGTCCGACATGTACGAGGCGCATGACGCGCTCATTTGCATTGCCGACGGAGCCTATGTCGATCAGGCCGCCCCGAGGCGGACCCTCTCGCCCCAGCACTACCTCAAGACGCCCGAAGAGATGGCGACGCTCTTCGCCGATCTGCCGGAGGCACTGGAGGCCACTGTCGAGATTGCGCAGCGGTGTCACGTGCGCGCCAGAACACGAGATCCCATTCTACCGCGGTTTGCCGATGACGAAATCGAAGAGCTGCGGCGGCAGGCGCAGGAGGGGCTCAAGGCGCGGCTGGAGGTCATCCCGCATGCCGCTTCGGTGGAGGAATACGAGAAACGGCTCGAGTTCGAGCTTGGGATCATCGAGGGGATGGGCTTTCCCGGCTATTTCCTCATCGTGTCCGATTTCATCAAGTGGGCGAAGGAGCGGGATATTCCCGTGGGCCCCGGTCGGGGCTCCGGTGCCGGCTCGCTCGTGGCCTACGCGCTCACGATTACCGATTTGGATCCATTGCGTTACAGCCTTCTCTTCGAGCGCTTTCTCAATCCTGAGCGGGTTTCGATGCCGGATTTTGATATCGACTTCTGCATGGATCGGCGCGAGGAAGTTATTCGATATGTGCAAGAGAAGTACGGGCGCGACAAGGTGGGACAGATCATCACCTTCGGTGCCTTGCTCTCCAAGGCTGCCGTGCGTGACGTCGGACGGGTCTTGCAGCTCCCGTTCGGTCAGGTGGATCGCCTCTCGAAGCTGATCCCTGTCGAGGGCGTCAAACCGGTCTCGATCGAGAAGGCGCTCGCCGATGAGCCGCGCCTGCGCGACGAAGCGCGCGACGAGACGGTCGAGCGGCTTTTGCGCTACGGCCAGCAGGTGGAAGGGCTCTTGCGCAACGCCTCCACCCATGCCGCCGGGGTCGTGATCGGAGATCGCCCGCTCGACGCGCTCGTGCCGCTCTACCAGGACCCGCGGTCGGATATGCCAGCAACCCAGTTCAACATGAAATGGGTTGAGCAGGCGGGGCTCGTGAAGTTCGACTTCCTCGGTCTCAAGACGCTCACAGTTATCCAGAACGCGCTGGATCTGATCGCGGGGCAGGGCCGCCCGCTGCACGTCGCGCCCGATGGGACAGAGATCTACACGCCCAAGCCGGGCACCGAGAACGACATCGGGCAGATCCCGCTCGACGACGAGGCAAGCTACACGCTCTATGCATCGGCCAAGACCGTGGCGGTGTTCCAGGTGGAAAGCACCGGCATGATGGATGCGCTCCGGCGCATGAAACCGACCTGTATCGAGGACATCGTTGCGCTCGTCGCGCTCTACCGGCCCGGCCCGATGGAAAACATTCCGAAGTATTGCGAGGTCAAGAACAGCCTTTCGGAGCGCGAACGCCTGCATCCGCTGATCGACCATATTCTCGACGAAACGCAGGGTATCATCGTCTACCAGGAACAGGTGATGCAGATCGCCCAGGAGATGGCGGGCTACTCGCTTGGCGGCGCCGATCTCCTGCGTCGGGCTATGGGCAAGAAAATCCAGGCGGCGATGGACGCCGAGAAGCCAAAGTTTCTAGAGGGCGCGGCCAAGAACGGCGTCGACAAGGCCAAGGCGCAAGAGGTCTGGGATCTTCTCGACAAGTTCGCCAACTACGGTTTCAACAAATCCCACGCCGCCGCGTATGCGGTCGTGAGCTACCAGACGGCCTGGCTCAAGGCGAACCATCCGGTCGAGTTCATGGCCGCGGTCATGAACTGTGACATTCACCTGACCGACAAGTTGGCGATCTATGCCGACGAGGTCCGCCGCGGCCTCGGGATCGAGATCGTGCCGCCTTGCGTGAACCGGTCCATGGCGACGTTCAGTGTCAGCGATGGCAGGATTGTCTACGCCTTGGGCGCGTTGAAGAACGTGGGTGTCGACGCGATGGAGATGATCGTCGAAGCGCGCGCAGAAAAGCCATTCGCGACGCTCTTCGATCTCGCGCGCCGTGTGGATCTCAAGCGTGTCGGGAAGCGGCCGCTGGAGATGCTGGCGCGCGCGGGTGCCTTTGACATGCTCGATCGCAACCGGCGCCGGGTGCTCGATAGTCTGGACCCGCTCGTCAACTACTCCGCCGCGATCCATGAACAACGCGCCTCCAACCAAGTCTCCCTTTTCGGGGAGGCCGGGGACGATCTGCCCGAGCCGCGCCTGAGCAAGGCAGAGGATTGGTTGCCGACGGAGCGACTGGGCGAAGAGCACGTGGCGGTCGGTTTCTATCTCTCCGGCCATCCGCTGGATGACTACATGGGCGCTCTGAAGCGCAAGGGTATCCTGACCTTCACGCAGGTGCTCGAACGCGCAGAGCAAGGGCCCGCTGTCGTGAAGATGGCAGGTGCCGTTTCGGCGCGCCAGGAGCGGAAATCTGCGCGCGGCAACCGATTTGCGTTCGTCGGATTGTCCGACCCGACCGGGCTCTACGAAGTCACGGTGTTCTCTGACACGCTCGAAAAGGCCCGCGAGCATCTGGAGCCGGGTCAGAACGTGATGATCACTGCCGAGGCGACACTGGAAGCGGACCAGCTCAAGCTCCTCTGCCGGGGGGCGGAGCCGATCGATAAGGCGGTCACGACCGGGCCGGGCGCCGTGACAGGCTTTCGCGTCTTCGTCGAGGAAGTCGGCGCGGTCGCTACCGTGCAGGCGATCCTGGGCCGAGCTGCGGAGGAAGCGAAAGCCGCACCACGCGGGCCGATCCGGCTAACGCTGCTTGCGCCGGATCTGCCCGGCGAAGTGGAGATGGAACTTGGAGACAGGCTCCCCGTGTCGCCGCAATTGCGCGGGGCGCTCAAGGCAATCAGTGGCGTTGCCACGGTCGAAGACCTCGACGCCTGATCGGGCACCTCTTTTTTTGCTGGAGTGCCGGGCGGCCCGCGCGCGTCTGCGCCAAAAAGTAGAGGGAGCGAGCCCACTTGTGCGCTGTGTACCGCGCCGCAGCCCACTGCGCACACAGGGATGCGCGGGGGCTGCTCGGGTCTGGGTATCGCCAATCAAAAAGCCGTTTGCGGGAGCCGGAGAGAAGGTCACCAGATCGCAACGTTGTCCATGCTGACGCGCGATCCGCATGGCGGGCTGTCGCGGAACGCTGGTGCTCGATGGCGCCGAAGATCGATCGCATGGCGCACCACCCCGGTCGCACCGTGGGCCCGGCGCACCCCGTGCACCCCGGGGCCGAGCGCGCCACCGCATTCAACCGGGGGACGCTTCGAAAATCGCGTCGATCATGGCCTGCGTCCCCCGGCTGAACTCCAGCGGCACGGGGTAGGGCGCCCCGGTACGCAAGCTGTGCCCGAAGGCTTCAACCTGGTGCACGTATTGCAGGCTGACGTTGAACGCCTCGACATGGGCCTCACTATTTGGCCTCAGGAGGTGTACCAGGGCTGGCCCGAACTCCACGGCATTGAACGGCGCGGTCAGCCGCAAAAGCCCGCGGGAGCCATGAAACGTCATCTCCTGCCAAAGGTGGGCACGCGTGCTCACGTAGAAGCGAAACCGGGTGGCGCCCATCGTGGAGAGCGCTTCGACGAAGGTATCGACGCCGTTCTCGCGCACCATGTGCACGCGCTCCAGCTCTGGCTCGCGCTCCATGATAAATCGCGCTGCGCCAATGGGATAGACGCCGATATCCCGCAGCCCGCCGCCACCCGTCTCGGCCTGGTTGCGGATGTTTCCAAGATCACGGTTGTCGTAGGTAAAGGCGCTGTCGATTTGCAGCACCTCTCCAATCGCCCCGTCCGCAACCAGCGCCTTGGCGTGTTGCCACTGTGGATGATGCAGGATCATGAAGGCTTCGGCGGCGAGCAATCCGGCGGCGTCGCGGGCTTGGATCAGGCGGTCGATCTCGGCGACGTCCATTCCGATCGGCTTCTCTGTCAGGACAGGTTTGCCTGCAGCGAGCGCCTTTTCCGTCCATTCCGCATGGATGTTGTTCGGCAGCGGGACGTAGACCGCATCGATCTCCGGATCCGCGAGGAGGGCGTCATACGACGCGTGGATCCGCAGGCCCGGGAATTGTGCTGAAAACCGCGCCGCTTTCTCGGGATTTGCTGTTGCCAGAGCACTCAGTTGCGCACCTTCGGCCAGGTGGATGGCCGGGCCCATCGCTTTTTTGGCGAAGGCCGCGGCGCCCAGGATTCCCCAGCGAACTGTCTCTGACATGGCGTGTCTCCCTCTGCGGCGGACGTAACACGGTCGGCCAAACGCGAACAGGCCCGCCGAAGGGCGAGCCTGCTCTGAGGGAAATCTCGGGCGGTCAGTTGGTGCAGGGGATCTCCTGCTCGATCACCTCGGCGCCGCGACGGATCTTGGTGGTGCACACCCGCTCTTCGATGATCACTTCGGGTGCTACTTCCACAATCCCGAGGAGATCCGTCTGGTTGATCTGCACGACCTCGGCGATGCTTTCGTCCTCTGCGCCCACGAGGCTGAGCGAAAGCCGTCCCGACGATTGTGCCTGCGCCAGCGCGGCGACCTGCTGCGGCGTCACCTGAACGGTCACGGTCCGCGCGACGACCGGACCGAAGCGTTCGGTATCGGCGATCTGGTCCACTGCAATGATCTGCACGTTGGTTTCGATGAGCTTCGTGATGTCGTTGCCGAGCACGGTCTGTGCGCCGCCGTTGCCTGTCCAGTACACATCTACCCGGTCGCCGGGGCGCAGGAAGCCCGACACACCAGAGCTCACGTCAACCCGGATCGCAAAGGCGCGCATGCCGCGGGCGAGGCGCGAGGTCAGTCCGGCATCCTCGCCAGGCTCGGTGACCTTCACTTCGATGATCGGTTCGAACTTTTCGAAGCGGCGCACGACGTAGCGCGGCTCGCCGCCCTCGGGAAAGAGCATTGCAAGGTCCGTGAATGCGCCCTCCGGGACCGAATCAGCCTGCCACGCGATGAGTTTCACGTCGTCCCGGCTGAGCACTTCACCGTAGGCCTTGCCCTCGGTCAGGACAGCGATACGGGTCAGCTCCGGGAACTTGGCCTGCTCGGCCTCAAGCCGCTCGACCTCGGCGGCCATGTTCGCGAGGAACCCTTGCGCCATATAAACAGCAAATCCGGCAAGCCCGATGCCGGCAACGAGAACTAAAGCAAACACAGCACGCATTCGATGACCTTCCTATGGGCCTGACGGGGAACCTCCGGTGGGTTGCGGGCCGTCAGGCGGGGAGTTCGGAGATACACGAGGTATTGTTTCCAACTTGGCCTTCGAATGCGGCGAAACGATGTCCGCAACGCGTTGCTTGTGCGCCGGCTCGGGCATCCAACTCACCCGTGCGACGCACTTCACCGCTTAGAACGTCGTTTCGATCGTGTATTGCAGCAGCTCGGATCCGAGGTTCTGCGATTGCGGGCTGAGGGCATCGCGAAACAGCCCGATCATGGCCAGGCAGAGGCCAACAACAGCTGCTGTCACAACAACCCAGTCAGTGGTGACGGCGCCGCTTTCGTCGGCGAGGAAAGCGCGCAAACGGGGACCCTTGAACATATTCTTCTCCTCGTGTCGCAACGCCAACCGGGCGTCGCTCTCAGTGTTGAACTTTGCTTAAGCTCACAATCAAATGTGGCAACAAGCGGGTTAGAGTGGGTAGAGCACGGGGCGAACGGCGTTTTGGGCCTGAAAAACAACGTGTTTCCGAGATTGGGCCCAATCGTCTGTCACGCGGTTTGGCGTGGCTTGAGGGTGCCCGGAATGCAAAATGGCCGCGCTCCGGAACGGGAAACGCGGCCATCGTGAGCCGGGGCAGGCACGGCCCGGGGGCCATGCCGTATCCCGATCGCATCAGTCGCCGAACGTCGTGTCGATGATGTCGGACTGCAGCTCGGTGCGGATGTCTTCCGACAGGTTCTGCAGACCGGTCTCGATCGTGGCGAGCACGGCGATGGCGAGGCCGACCAGCGCGGCGGTCAGCACCACCCAGTCGACTGTCACTGCACCGTCTTCGTCATTGGCGAACGTCTTGAATTTTGCGAGCAAGTTCATTGCAGGTCCCTCCATGGGGCATAAGTGCTCAGTCCCGGCGTATGGCCGCTTTGACTGGGCGGGGATTGCGCGAAAGTCACGTGAATGGCTGAAGAACATTGTGTTCGGCGGGTCGTGTTCGGCTGTCGAAACGCTGCAATGCAACCAGGTTCAGGCGGCTTTTAAACAACATGGCCGCGCTCCGGATGGGGAGTCGCGGCCATGCGAGAGCGGTGTGCATGGCCGTACGGCCATGCCTATGCCGATCTGGATTAGTCGCCGAACGTCGTGTCGATGATGTCGGACTGCAGCTCGGTGCGGATGTCTTCCGACAGGTTCTGCAGGCCGGTCTCGATGGTGGCGAGGACTGCGATGCCGAGGCCGACGAGAGCTGCCGTCAGCACAACCCAGTCAACGGTGACCGCACCGTCTTCGTCGTTGGCGAAAGTCTTGATCTTTGCGATGATGTTCATTTTCAGGTCCCTCCAGAGGATACAAGTTACAGTCGCCTCGTCGGCTACTTCGGGATCTGCCTCTCTGTTCGATCCGTCACCGCCTTGGCTGAGGGCATATGGCCGTTGGATTGGGGCAACACTTTGTTATGGATCGTACGATTTTGGCCCGGTAATGGTGAGCTGTGTGGCGTCGTTTACGCATCTGAATTCAATGTAGTTTCCAGATCCGGATTGTTGCCCGATCATGGTTTCTCAGCGCATTGATTGGTAAACGCGTTCGCCCTGTGTGGCTTGGGGAATCGGGCCTGCAACAAGGTTAAGCTGGTTCGGAGGCCGCGATTCTGGCACCGTCCGGCCAAACGGTGCGCAACGACGCCGTAGCAGAGGCAGAGCGATGTTTGATTCCCTTTCCCCGGCCCTTGCGGGCCTGCGACGGGCGGCGTGTTGTATGCTGCTCCCGATAGCCTTGGTTCAGGTGCCGGCGCCCGTCACGGCGCAGGAGGCACCCTCCTTCTCCTTCAAGCGAGTCGGGGTCGGAGCACCAGCCACCGGCGCGCGCCGCATTACAGTGCAGATCGATCCGGAGGCTCAGGCCCGTATCATCGCGGCCAACCCTGCCGTCCCCGAGCGCCCCGAAACACCGCACAGCGCCCGTGCGCGCCCCGCGGAGCCGCTCGTGCCCACACCAGGCGGCCCCGTGGGCGCCTATGCATGGTATTGGGATCTGATCGGCGCGGACCGCTCCGAGGCGAGCTCGGGTCGGCTGGATAGTGCGGTTGCGGCCCTTGCACTTGGCCCGCAGGGCAAGCGCGTCGCCTCTCCACGGCTCGCAACGTTGCAGCGCATCGCGGATACCTACGGGCGGGACATCCTCGCCGCGACGGCCGGGCGCGATGTCTCGCCGGCGCTTGCTCTGGCGGTGATCTCTGTCGAAAGCGCCGGGCGTTCGGATGCCGTGAGCCATGCCGGGGCCGGGGGGCTCATGCAGCTCATGCCCGCCACGGCAGAGCGCTTCGGCGTGTCAGACAGAATGAACCCGCAGGCAAACGTTCGCGGCGGCGTGGCCTATCTGGAGTGGCTGCTCAAGCATTTCGACCGCGATGTCATTCTGGCGCTCGCCGGATACAACGCGGGCGAAGGCGCCGTGGCCAAGCACAACGGCGTACCTCCATTCGCCGAAACGCGGGATTACGTGCCGAAGGTCCTCGCAGCGTGGGATCTTGCGCGCGAGCTCTGTCTCACCCGGCCCCAACTGGTGTCCGATGGCTGCGTGTTCCGTCAGGGTGTCCGGGTGGCCCAGACCGACTGACCGCGTCGTGGGAGAGCGAGACACGGCGGCAGCCTGTCCAATGGCATCGGAGCGCTGCGAGCCTCTGTATGGCCGTGTGGGCGAAGCGCCCGGCAGACCACCGCAGCACTCTCCCGGCCGCCCTGCGCGCCTGTGCTCTAGGCCTTGAGCGTATCGAGGGCCTGGGAAAGGTCGAGCTTGCCGTCATAGAGTGCGCGGCCTGAGATTGCTCCGGCGATGGGGCCTGCGTCGCGCAAGCGGACGAGATCGCCCAGCGAAGCAACTCCGCCCGAAGCGATGACGGGCACCGAAACGGCCTCCGCCAGGGCCGCCGTGGCCGCGACGTTGGGGCCCTGCATCGCGCCGTCCCGATCGATGTCCGTATAGATGATGGCGGCGATCCCTGCGTCCTCGAAGGCGCGCGCCAGGTCCGTCACCTCCATCTCTGTCTCCTGCGCCCAGCCACGCGTCGCGACCTTGCCGTTGCGCGCGTCGAGACCGATCGCGACCCGCCCCGGGTATGCGCCAGCCACGTCGCGGACAAGCTCCGGGTCCTCGACGGCGACCGTCCCCAGGATGACACGGGCTATCCCCGCCTCTAGCCACATCTCGACCGTCTCGCGGCTGCGGATCCCGCCCCCGAGTTGCACGGGGACGTCCACCGCAGACAGGATCCCCCGCACCGCGCCGTCGTTCACAGGGGTTCCGGCGAAAGCGCCGTTCAGATCGACAAGGTGAAGCCACTCGCATCCCGCATCTGCAAAACTCTTGGCCTGCGCTGCCGGATCGTCGCCAAAGACTGTCGCGGCAGACATCTCGCCGCGCAGCAACCGAACGCATTGGCCATCCTTGAGGTCGATCGCGGGGTAGAGGATCATCGGCGCTCTCCTTGGTTTGGCGCGCTTTGCCATGCCCGGTCACCGGATGCAAAGGCCGTCACGTCACGCTTGCGACCGGGCGGCGTCCGCGGAAAGGCTGTCCCCCACGCAAGGGAGGAAAACCATGAAGACGTCCATACTGGCCATCGCATCGACATTTCTGCTCGGAACGGCGGCGTTTGCAGAACCCGTCCTCGGCATGTGGAAGACACAGCCCGGCGACGACGGAAACTTCGCGCATGTCCGGATCTATGAGTGTGGCGCCGAGATCTGCGGCGTTCTGGAGCAGGCGTTCGACGCAAGCGGCAGCGCCGTTGCATCCGACGCGACCGGAAAGCGCATGATCTGGGACATGAGTGCCGAGGGGCATGGCGACTACTCGGGCGGGCGGATCTGGGCGCCGGATCGCGACAAGGTCTACCGCTCCAAGATGGCGCTTTCGGGCAACCGGCTGAGTGTTTCGGGCTGCATCGGCCCCATCTGCAGAAGCCAGGAGTGGCAGCGGGTCAACTGATCTGCTGCGCTGAGAGCTGGTCCGCCCGTGCCTGTCGCCCTATTCTTGCGGGATCAAGAAGGAGGGATCGCCATGGTGCACATGGTCTTTGGAGTGGTCCTCGCCGCCCTTGCCGGCATTGGTTCTGCCCAGGCGGGCGAGTTGCTGGGCGAGTGGCGCACGGCGCCGGACAGCAAAGGGCAGACAGGGGACGTGCGGATCGTGCCCTGCGGCGCGGGGTTTTGCGGATCGATCTTCAGGGCGCATGACGAGGCAGGCACGGAGATCGTGACGAAGAACGTGGGCCGCCAGATCCTGTTCGGTTTCGCCGCCAACGGCAGCGGTGGTTACGACGGAGAAGTCTACGTGCCGCTCATGGCTGCGAAGTTCCCGGCGACGGTCGAGGTGAGCGGGAATGCGATGAGAATGCGGGCCTGCAACGGGGTTGGCATCTGCCGCTCCCAGACGTGGAGCCGCCTTCCCTAGCGCTCTCAGGGGCGCCAGGTGAGGAAGTTCGCGATCAGGCGCAGCCCGGGCGCCTGGCTCTTCTCTGGATGGAACTGGGTGCCGACCTTCGTGCCTTCCCCGACGATGGCGGTGATAGGTAGGCCGTAATCGGCCGTGGCCAGCAGCTGCGACGGGGTCGCAACCTCCATATGGTAGGAATGCACGAAGTAGGCGTGTGCGCCGGTGTCGATCCCTTCGAGGATGGCGTGGGGGGCGGTCATCGTCAGGTCGTTCCAGCCCATGTGCGGGACCTTGAGTGCCCGATCCGATGGCGCGATCCGCACGACCTCGCCGTCGATCCAACCAAAGCCCGGCACCGGCTCGTATTCGTGGCCGAGCCGCGCCATCATCTGCATTCCGACGCAGATGCCAAGGAAGGGGCGCCCCTTTTTCTCGACGGCTTCGATCAGAGCTTCCTCAAGACCTCCCGCGCCGTCGAGGGCGCGCTTGCACGCTGGAAACGCACCGTCGCCCGGCAGCACGATCCGGTCGGCACGGGCGACGTCTTCGGGTCTGGACGAAACGATCACGTCGCCGGCGCCGACTTCGCGAGCCATCCGCTGGAACGCCTTCTCCGCCGAATGCAGGTTGCCGCTGTCGTAGTCGATCAGGACCGTGGTCATGGGCGCTCAGAGGCTCCCCTTTGTTGACGGCACCGCGTCCGACTTGCGCGGATCGGTTTCCACGGCTTCACGCAGGCTCCGCGCAACCGCCTTGAAGGTCGCTTCGGCCACATGGTGGGCATTGAGGCCCGCGAGGCGCTCCACATGCAGTGTGATCCCCCCGTGGGTGGAGAGGGCCTGGAAGAACTCGCGCACGAGCTCGGTATCGAAAGTGCCGATCTTCTGGGCGTCGAACGGGACATTCCAGACAAGGAAAGGCCGTGCGGACAGATCAAGCGCCGCGCGCACAAGCGCGTCGTCCATCGGCAGCAGGCAGGCGCCATAGCGGCGGATGCCACGCTTGTCCCCTAGGGCGGCTGTCAGGGCCTGACCGAGAGCGATCCCGGTGTCTTCGACCGTATGGTGATCGTCGATGTGCAGATCGCCCTTGGCGCGCACAGTCATGTCGATCAGCGAATGCCGCGCGAGCTGGTCGAGCATATGGTCGAAGAAGCCGACGCCCGTTTGGTTGTCATAGGTGCCCGAACCGTCGAGGTCGATCTCGACGGTGATCTCGGTTTCCGCGGTCGTACGGTCAATGCGGGCCTTGCGCATGGGGGCCTCCGGTAGGGCTGCGCGCTGTCTCTACACGCCCTCCCGACGCGGCGAAAGAGGCGCCGGGCGCGCATGCCGCGGAGTGTGGCGCTTGCGGGGCGCGCGCCGCGGGCCTAGGCTCGGGCCAGAGGGAAGAGGGGGCCGTTGATGTCGGTTTGTGTCTTTGTCCAATTGCGGTGCAAGCCGGGCGCGACCTACCGGGTGGCGGATGCAATCGTGCTGAAAGAGATCCACTCGGAGCTCTATTCGACGTCCGGTGACTACGACCTCCTGCTGAAGCTCTACATCCCAGAAGGCGCCGATGTCGGGCGCTATATCAACGAACAGCTCCTCGACGTGCCGGAGATCGAGCGTTCGCTCACGACGCTGACCTTCCAGACGTTCTGAGCCATTCCGAAAGATCGCCGCCGACCCGCGCGCAGCGGCGGCGCTGAAGCCCTACACCGACGGCACATGGCCATCGGGCATCTGCCCGCCGTTGCGCGGTCGGTTCGTCAGGTGCGCACGTCCGGGGCGCTGCGGCCCGTGCGGGCCGTCAGTTCCGACAGCTCTGCGGCGGCTGAAATGATGTCGGCCAGTGCCACTTGCGGATCCTCGTCGAAGCGGCTTGCGTCGTCCGTGTAGTCCTCGAGGTAGACGCGCAACGTCGCACCGGATGTGCCCGTGCCCGACAGCCGGAACACGGCGCGCCCACCTCCGTCGAACAGGAGGCGCAGCCCCTGGTTCTCGGAGCGCGAGCCGTCCACCGGGTCGTCGTAGGCGAATTCGTCGGCCGCTTCGATCGTGCGACCGGCCACGGTCTGGCCGGGCAGGGACGCAAGCTTGCCGCGCAGGGCCGCCACCACGCCTTCGGCTGCCTCCGTCTCGATGGCTTCGTAGTCGTGCCGGGAATAGAACGTGCGCCCGAACTCGGTCCAGTGCTCCTTCATCAGCTCGGGCACGGACTTTCCGGTTGCCGCGATGATATCGAGCCACATCAGAACGGCCCAGAGTCCGTCCTTCTCGCGGACGTGATCCGATCCGGTCCCTGCGCTTTCTTCGCCACAGAGCGTCGCACGCCCGGCATCGAGGAGGTTGCCGAAGAACTTCCAGCCAGTCGGCGTTTCATAGCAATCCAGCCCGCGCGCGTCGGCGACACGGTCGACGGCGCGGCTGGTCGGCATCGACCGGGCCACGCCCTTCAGGCCGTCTGAATAGCCGGGGCAGAGATGTGCGTTTGCCGCGAGAACGGCGAGGCTGTCGGACGGGGTGACATAGCAGTTCGGGCCGACAATCATGTTGCGGTCGCCGTCGCCGTCGGAGGCCGCGCCCAGATCCGGCGCATCCGCGCCCATCATCTCTTCCATCAGGTCGCTGGCCCAGATCGGATTGGGATCCGGATGCATTCCGCCGAAATCGGGAAGCGGCGTTCCGTGCACCACAGTCCCTTTCGGCGCGCCGAGGCGCTCTTCGAGGATAGCAGTGGCGTAGGGGCCCGTGATCGCGTTCATCGCGTCAAAGCGCATCCGGAAGCCGGATGCAAAGAGGGAGCGAATGCGCTCGAAGTCGAAGAGGGTCTCGGCCATCTCGGCGTAGGCAGCCACGGGATCCACGACTTCGATCGCCATGTCGCCGAGCCAGTGTTCACCCGGGGTCGACAGATCGATCTCCTGCGTTTCGAGGATGGAGTACGATGTCAGCATCTCGGTGGCCGCGTGAATCTTGGCCGTCACGCCCTCGGGCGCTGGGCCACCGTTCGGCGTGTTGAACTTCACACCGAAATCCGCCTTCGGTCCGCCCGGATTGTGCGAGGCGGAGAGGATGATCCCACCATCGGTTGCGCGGGTCCGGATCAGGTTCGAGGCTGCGGGCGTCGACAACAGCGCCCCTTGCCCCACGATGACCCGCGTGGCGCCTTGCGCGGCTGCCATCCGCAGGATCACCTGTGCCGCGCGATCGTTGAAGTAGCGCCCGTCACCGCCAACCACGAAGGTCTTGCCGTCTGCGCCCCCAATCCCGTCAAAGATCGCCTGAACGAAGTTCTCCAGGTAGTGCGGCCCCATGAAGACAGGGGTCTTCTTGCGCAAGCCGGACGTTCCCGGCTTCTGGCCCTCGATAGGCTGTGTGGTGACCTTTATACGCTCCATGTCCTCATCCTTTCGCGCCGCCCCCCGCATCACCCTTGCGGCCTCTGCGAGCGCATCCTGGGTTCCCAGAGCCTCCGGCGGGAGTGGCAGCCGGCGGCGCCAGTTGGGATATTCGCTGGTTGTCCCGGGCAGGTTGGGTTGATCTTCCAGCGCCAGTGTATCTTCTATCTGCAGCGCGACCAGCCGTGAACCGGTTCGTGCCAGAAACTGTTCCATGGCCAGTCGGCTGCCGCCGCCAATATGTGAGACAAACGCGGCCACCTCGCGGGCACGGTCCTCCTGCTGGCTGTCGCGGTCCGCATCCGGCTGGCTCTGTATGCGGGCGCGGGCGTCGATGTCGCGGCCTGCCTTCCACCCTGCCCATGTCGGAAGATCGTGAGTGCCGAAGGATGCGAGCGCGGCCACGGGATAGCTGCGCGCGTCGCGCCAGCCGTCATCATCACGCTCGAACTGGGCCACCGCACAGCTCAGGATGCCGCTGTCGGCCAGCGCCGCGCGCAAGCCATCGGGCACGTTGCCGAGATCCTCGCCGACGATGAGCGCGCCCGCGCGCGCGGCTTCGAGTCGCGCCACCGCGAGCATCGCATCCCGCGGCATCGCGACATAGGCGCCGGGCGCACCGTTGGTCGGCACCCAGAATGCCCGATCGAACCCGAGGATATGGTCGACACGCACAAGCCCGGCATGGCGAAACTGCGTGCGCAATGTCTCGGCGAACGGGGCGAAGCCCTTGGCCGCCAAAACACCGGGGATCATCGGCGCCAGTCCCCACGATTGTCCGTCGGGCGAAAACGCATCCGGCGGGGCGCCAAGGGAGACGCCACGCGCAAAGAGCTCGGGCTCGCCCCACGTTTCGGCCCCGGCGGGATGCGTGCCGACCGCCAGATCGAGGTACAGCCCGTGCCGGGCGTGCTTGGCGGCCTGTGCGGCCTTGCCAAGCTGGGCATCCGCTTGCCACTGCAACCAGATGTGAAACGCGATCTCCCGGCCATGTTTCGCGGCAAAGGCCAGGACCGCCGCGCCCTCCGGATGATGATACGCCTCCGGCCAGTCGGGCCAGTAGGGGCCGAGCATGTCAGAGAGCGCCTGGTGCGTGCCGAACCGTTCCAGACCCTCTCCGCCCGCGCTTCGAAATGCATCGAACTCCGGTGTCAGCGCGGCCTCGGTGAAGCCCTCACGCAGGGCAGCCATGCGCGCCGGGATCTCCGCCTGGTAGTCGATCAGCGGTGTCGCTGTGGCGCCGGGCTCGTTCTCGGGCGCGATATGAAGGACGTTGAGCTGACGCCGCGACGACGGCGAATAGGGTGACGCCATCCATGGATCTGTGGGAAACCCGGCATGGACGGGGTTCAGACCGACGAACCCGGCCCCGGCTTTAGCAAGCGAGGCCGCCGCCTTGACCAGATCCAGATAGCTTCCGATGCCGCCGACATCCGCCGTGCGCAATCCGTAGAGCGGCAGGGTCACCCCCCAGCTGCGCGTCGGCAGCGCCAGCGAGCGGGGCGCTGAGATCAGCGTTGTCGCCGCCCCGTCGGACATAAGCTTGTGGAGCCCGGGAGGAAGGGCAGGGAGCGCCGCGGGAGCGCTCCCCGGGACAGGCATCACTGAGCCATCCTCAAGTTCGATCACCGCGTCGCCTGCAAAAGGCGCACCGGCCCAAGTGGTGGCGGCCCCGGCTTCGACGACCTGCCAGTTGCCGTTGCGTGCGGCAGCAGAAGACCCGGATGTCAGCCGGTCACGCGCCTCAGCCTCACCCGAAACGGGGCAGCCCATCGCGGCCAGGAGTGCTTGCGCCGTCTCGACGCTGGTTTCCCGGAGGGTCCCCGTCGTGTCAGTGTAGCGCGGCTGAATACCCTCCAGCTCCGCCAGCGCGAGGATCGCGCTTTCGGTCTGGCTCATGGATCGAGGGCCAACACGAAAACAGCCACGGATTGTCCGGCAACGCGGACCCGCCCCCGGCCCAAAGCTGAATCCGCGCCCTCTCCGGCACGGCGTGCGGGCGCATCCGGGGCGTCCGTGTCAAGTGCGCGGAGCCATGACCGGCCCGCAGTGACCTCCGGCAAGACAACCTCTGCCGCTGTCGCTCCCGCATTGAACACCGAGAAGATCGCCCGCTCCGTGACGGCGTAAGACGGTGTGTTCTGCGCAGTGCGCATCTCGACACAGACCACCCTCAGGTTCGGATCGAGCCAATCCCCCGTCGTCATCGGCCTGCCTTCTGTCCCCCACCAGAAGAGATCGGGCTTGCCGTCAATGGCCCGCTCACCAGCATGCAGAAAGAGCTTCTGGCGCAAAATCGGATGGGCCCGGCGAAACGAGATCATCCGCGACGTGAAGCGCAGGAAAGCCGTGTCGGCGGCATCCCAGTCGATCCAGGCGGTTTCGTTGTCCTGCGCGTAGGCGTTGTTGTTGCCGCCCTGGCTGTGGCCGAGCTCGTCGCCGGCCAGCAGCATCGGAGTGCCTTGGCTCAGCAGCAGCGTGGCCAGCATCGCGCGTTTGCGGCGCGCCCGAGCGGCCTTGATGCCGGTTTCGTCCGTGGGGCCTTCGACGCCCATATTGTCGGAAAAGTTCTCAGAATGGCCGTCGCGATTGTCCTCGCCGTTGGCCTCGTTGTGCTTGCCTGCGTAGGACACGACATCTTCGAGCGTGAAGCCGTCGTGGCACGTGATTAGGTTGACCGACGCTGTCGCCACCCGGCCCGAATGGTCGAATTGGAGCGCGGAGCCGGTGAGACGATCGGCAAGATCCGGCGATCGCCCCGGATCACCCCGCCAGAAACGCCGCACACCGTCGCGAAACTTGTCGTTCCATTCGCAGAACGGCGGTGGAAAGGCGCCAAGCTGGTAGCCTCCCGGCCCGATGTCCCATGGCTCTGCGATCAGTTTCACACCGGTCAGAACGGGATCCTGCCGCAATGCATCGAAGAACGCCGCGCCCCGGTGGAATGCGCCGCCGAAGCGCTCTTCGCGCCGTCCGAGCGACGTCGCAAGATCGAAGCGGAACCCGTCCACGCCCATCACGGTGACCCAGTAGCGCAGGGAATCCATCACCATGCGCAGCACCATCGGGTGGTCGATATTGAGGGTATTCCCGGTCCCCGTGTCGTCGATGTAGTAGCGCCGGTCTTCGTGCAGGCGGTAATAGCTGGCGTTGTCGAGGCCGCGGAATGCAAGGGTCGGCCCGAGCTGATTGCCCTCGCAGGTGTGGTTGTAGACGACATCGAGGATCACCTCGATCCCGACATTGTGCAGCCGGTCGACCATGTGCCGGAATTCGGCGATGTCGTTGCCCGACATGTAGCGCGTGTCAGGCGCGAAGAAGCCGAGGGTCTGATAGCCCCAGTAGTTGGACAGGTTGAGCTCGTGCAGGAACCTGTCTGTCAAGAACGCCTGTACCGGCAGAAGCTCGACAGCGGTTATGCCGAGCTTGGTGAAGTGCTCGAGCATCGGATCGGAGGCGAGCGCGGTGTAGGTGCCGGGTGAAGGAACCTTCGGGTGGCGCTTGGTCAGCCCTTTGACGTGGGCCTCGTAGATGATCGAGGCCGAGGGCGGAAAGTTCGGACGCGCAGGCGCGAACTCCGGTACCGGATCTGGCACCGCGACGCATTTCGGCATGAAGGGCGCGCTGTCCCTCCGGTCGAAGCCCAGATCGAGGGAGCCTGAGTCGACGGTGTAGCCCATCAAGGCATCGTCCCAGACGGGTTGGCCGGTGAGCTGCCGGGCATAGGGGTCGATCAGCAGCTTGTTGGGGTTGAACCGGTGGCCCTCGTCCGGCCGGTAGGGGCCGTGCACGCGCAGTCCGTAGAGCTGTCCTGCCGAGAGGCCCGGGACGAAGCCATACCAGACGTCTCCCTCCCGCTCCGGCAGGGTGAGGCGCTGGGTCTCGCGCCCCTGCGCATCGAAGAGGCAGAGCTCGACCTTGACGGCGTGAGCGGAGAACACCGCAACATTCGCGCCATTGGCATCGAGGCGCACGCCCATCGGTGACGGCCGCCCGGCTGTGAACGCATAGCGGCGGTTTGCGGGGGGCGGGGAAAGCGGTGACCCCACGTTCATCGCAGGGCCCTCGGTAGGCTATGCGGGAGCGGTCCGGGCATCTTGCACAATCCTGAAATCGTCGGTCTCACTGGAATGTCTGGGCCCTGTCAGATCGTCCTTAAGACGGAAACGACCCGAAGGCCCGGAAGACCTAGCGATACCGGCTCCCACCGGCAAGCGGAAGCGCGTCGCACCCATCGACCGCGTGGATCTATGCCGCAGCAGCCCGTTTGCCTGAAATCTCTGCATAGAGCGCTGCATATGTCGCTGCAGACGGCCCCCAGTCGACCGGATGGAGCATGGCGGCCTGCACGACGTTCTCCCAGGCGGGCTGACTTTCCCACAGGGTGCACATCCGCCCAAAGCCCGCCTTCAGCGCGTCGACGCTGTCCGGCGCGACGATGAACCCGGTCCCGACCCCCATCAAGCGGGCCGCGTGGTTGGCATCGATGACGGTGTCGGCAAGCCCCCCTGTCCGCGCGACAAGCGGGATCGTGCCATAGCGCAGCCCGTACAATTGCGTGAGCCCGCAAGGCTCGAACCGCGAGGGGATAGCGATCGCGTCTCCACCCGCGATCAGGCGGTGCGCCAGAGCTTCGTTGTAGCCTATCTCCACCCCGACCCTAGGGTGCGCGGCTGCAAGTGCCTTGAACCGGGCTTCGATCTCCGGGCTGCCGGAGCCCAGCAACGCAAACTGCCCGCCGCGATCGAGCAGGGCAGGCAGGGCCTCGGCGAGTACATCGAACCCCTTTTGCTCGGTCAGTCGGCTCACGGCCACGACAAGGGGACCAGTGGCCTCGGGATCGAGCCCCATCTCTGCGATGAGCGCCTCACGGTTCGCTGCCTTGCCGGCGGGCGAGCTGTAGGTGGCCGGGATGTCAGCGTCGGATGCCGGATTCCAGACACGATCGTCGATGCCATTCAGGATGCCGCTCATATCGGCGCCCCGTGCGCGAATGACGCCGTCGAGCCCCATGCCGAAATGAGGCGTGGCCAGCTCTTCGGCGTAGGTGGGGGACACGGTTGTCACCTTGTCGGCCCAGATCATGCCGCCTTTGAGCGCGCTGATCCGCCCGTAGAACTCGAACCCGTCGGGCGTGTATCCCGCCGAATCGAGGCGCAGCGCCTGCATCTCGGAAGCGTCCGCCAATCCGGCGAAGGCGATGTTGTGGATCGTCATTACCGTCGCTGCCGATCCCCCCATCTGCGCATGGTAGATCGGTGCAAGCCCCGCTTGCCAGTCGTGGCAGTGCAGCACATTCGGCTTCCAGCGCGCTGCTCCCGCGCGCCCGACATAGGCCGCTGTCCAAGACAGGGCCGCGAACCGCTGTGGATTGTCGGCCCAGTCCTGACCCGTCTCGTCGAGGTAGATCGAGCCTGCCCTGTCATAGAGGTGCGGCGCTTCGAGCACGTAAAGGCTGAGCCCCTCGGCCTTTCCGGCCAGAAGGCGTGCTGGCCCGCCGCAGAGATCGTCTTCCTTGGCGACGACCCGGTGCTTGCCCAGGGCCGCGATGACCGGCTCATATCCCGGCAACATGACCCGCATGTCGATGCCGTGCGCGGCCAGTGCGGCGGGCAGGGCGCCCACAACATCCGCAAGCCCGCCCGTCTTGACGAAGGGCACGCATTCTGAGGCGACTGACAAGACCTTCATGGGTATTGCCTCCCTGCACTGAGGCGGCCGCTGCGGTGAGACGCGGCGCGCCGATTGATCAGACCTGCCTGCCCGTCATCCCAGTGTGGATGCCCGGGTGTCGAGCATGCGTTGCGTGATGAGGGTCACGCCGCCCTCCGAAACGCGGAACCATTTGGCGTCTTCTTCGGGATCCTCCCCGACGACAAGCCCCTGCGGGATCGTCACGCCCCGGTCGATCACAACGTTCTTGAGCCGCGCGCTCCGCTCGACGGTCACATAAGGAAGCACCACCGCATGGTCCAGAACCGCGTAGCTGTTGGTGTGCACCTGCGTGAAAAGCAGCGAGTTGCGCACTTCGGTGCCCGAGATGATGCACCCGCCCGAGACCATGGAGGACACGGCAGAGCCGCGCCTGTCTGCCTCGTCGTGGATGAACTTGGCGGGGGGGACGCTCTCGGAATAGGTCCAGATCGGCCAACTGCGATCCCAGAGGTCGAGCTCCGGGGTGAAGTCGGTCATGTCGATGTTGGCTTTCCAGTAGGCATCCACTGTCCCCACATCGCGCCAGTAGGCCGGGACCCCATCGGATGCACGCACGCAGCTCTCCTCGAACCTGTGCGCCTGGGCTTTGCCGTTCTCTACGATATGCGGGATCAGATCCTTGCCGAAATCATGGTCGGACGTATCGCTTTCCATGTCTGCAAGCAGCATCTCGCGCAGGAACTTCCAGTCGAAGACGTAGATGCCCATGGAGGCGAGGGTCTTGTCCGGGTCCCCGGGTAGCCCGGGCGGGTCGGCGGGCTTCTCCAGAAAGGCGGTGATCCGGCCCATAGAGTCCACATCCATCACGCCAAACGCGGAGGCTTCTTCACGCGGCACGGTCAGGCATCCGACCGTCACGTCGGCCCCGCTTTGGACATGCGCTTCCAGCATGATCTCGTAGTCCATCTTGTAGATGTGGTCGCCGGCAAGGATCACGACATACTCGACGTCGTAGCTGTCGATGATGTCGATGTTCTGGGCCACGGCATCGGCGGTGCCACGGTACCAGTGCTCGCCCTTGGCGCGCTGAGAGGCTGGCAGGATATCGAGGTATTCGTTGCGCTCGGCTCTGAAGAAGTTCCAGCCGCGCTGGCAATGACGGATCAGCGAGTGTGCCTTGTACTGCGTCGCAACCGCCATCTTCCTGATCCCGGAGTTCAGCGCATTCGAGAGCGCGAAGTCCACGATCCGGGTCTTGCCGCCAAAGTACACGGCCGGCTTGGCGCGGTTGTCAGTGAGCTCCTTGAGGCGCGATCCGCGTCCGCCGGCCAACACGAATGCCATCGCCCGGTTGGACAGTCTCTTGCCGCTTTGCGTCATCAGATCACTCCCGTTCCTTGGTGTTCTCAAGGTGTCAGACTAAGGTACGGAATGCCACCCCACCCGGTGCAGGCTTTGGCGCGCGCCAGCCCGACTAGCCCGGCGCTACTTAAGGCGCGGCGCTCACCGCGGCCGGTGATCAGAGGACGATCTTGCTGGCGAAGCCGTCGCTTTTGCCCATCTCAGTGGCCAGAGATCCCGCGACCGTCAGGATGCCAGCCTCAAGGGATCGGTCGTCGACCGTAATGGCCAATGCGCCCCTTTCGTCGTTGCTCCAAATCTGACCCCCGTCGGACCGGTGCGCGCCCGCTCCCGCCATGTTGATCATGCCCTTCAACGTTTCGAAGGCGAGAGACACGCGGCTTGCGAGATCGCCCGCTGCGGTCCCTCCCGGCCGAGCTTAGACATTGACGAAGCCGAATTGCCTGGCCCCGTCGCTCCGCTCCGACCAGAGGTCAAACGCCGGGCTCTCGCCGCCAGGGGCGAGAAGTAGCACGCCTTGGTCTTCCCCACGCGGCTCTCGGGTTTGAGCGCGCGGGCTAAGCGAGAGATGGCCCAGTCTCCCTGCCGGTTTGCGAGACGCGTCTGCACAAAGGCTCACCCCGCGTTTGCCGGAGGGGATTTAACGGCGCCTACACTACTCCGCCGCCGCGCGCTGGGGATCGGGCGAGACAGGAGATGCGCCCCAGATGTCAGCCATGTAGCCGCGGATGGTCCTGTCCGACGAAAACCAGCCAGAACGCGCGGTGTTCAGTGCGGCAATGCGCGCCCAGGTCTCGGCGTCCGTGAAGGCCGCATCCACCTCGCGGCTGGCGCGCCAGTAGTCGGTGAAATCGCTGCAGACACAGAAGTAGTCGTGCTCGCGGAGATTTTTGACGAGGGCGGCGTGGCGGGTGGCGTCGCCCGCGCCGAAGGTCCCGTCAGCGACGGCCTTGAGCGCGCGGGCCAGCCGCGGATCAGCGGCAATCGCATCCGCGGCGTGGCTGCGGTTGCGGCGGTGCGCGATAACCTCGGGGGCCGTCATGCCGAAGAGGAAGAAATTCTCCGCTCCGACGCGCTCACGGATCTCGACGTTGGCACCATCGAGCGTGCCGATCGTAGGTGCGCCGTTGAGGGCGAACTTCATGTTGCCGGTGCCGGATGCCTCCTTGCCCGCCGTAGAGATCTGCTCGGACAGGTCAGATGCCGGGATAAGCCGCTCTGCCAGCGTGACGTTGTAGTTTGGCGGATAAACGATCTGCAGCAGGTGCCTGGTCTTGGGGTCGGCGTTCACCACGGTGGCCACGTCGTTGATCAGGTGAATGATGCCCTTAGCCATTACATAGCCAGGGGCGGCCTTTCCGCCGAAGATCTTCACGCGCGGTGCCCAGTTGGCGTCCGGCGCGTCGCGCATTTCCTGCCAGAGCGCAATCGCTTCGAGGATGTTGAGATGCTGGCGCTTGTATTCGTGGATCCGCTTGATCTGCACGTCGAACATCGCGTCGGGGTCGATCTTAAGGCCCTGCTCTTCTGCCAGCCAGTTCGACAGGTCCGCCTTGTTGGCGCGCTTGGCGCCGGCGTAGGCCTCCATGAACGCTCGGTCTTCGATTTCGGGTTCCAGCTCTTGCAACTGTTCGAGATCGTCCACCCAACCGTCGCCGATCGTGTCGGTGATGAGGGTGGACAGCCGTGGGTTGCACGACATCAGCCAACGGCGCGGCGTGATCCCGTTCGTCTGGTTGACAATGCGCTCCGGGTGCAGGCGGTGGAGTTCCGAAAAGACGGTGTCCTTCATCAGGTCGGTGTGCAGCGCCGAAACGCCGTTCACCCGGTGCGCCATGATAAAGCTGAGTTCTCCCATGCGGACGGCGCCCCCGCCCGTCGCCGAGATCTTGCGCGTCGGGTTTGCGCGCGCATGTATCGTGTCGATCTGTTCGATGATCTCCAGATGGCGCGGCAAGAGGCTGCCCATGAGGTCTTCGGACCACGTCTCGAGCGCCTCCGGAAGCAGCGTGTGGTTGGTGTAGCTGAGCGTTTCGCGCGCAATCTCGACCGCCTCGGCGAAGGCAACGCCCCGCTCATCGGTCAGAAGCCGCACGAGCTCCGGGCCGGCTATGGCCGGATGCGTGTCGTTGAGCTGGATCGCGACATGCTTCGGCAGTGCCCGGATGTCGTCGTATTCGGTGTCGTAGCGGCGCAGGATGTCCGCAATCGAGGCGGCGGTGAAGAAATACTCCTGCTTGAGCCGAAGCTCGCGGCCCTTGTCGGTGGTGTCGTCCGGATAGAGCACCCGGCTGATCGTCCGGGCAAGGGCCTCCGGCTCGGCGGCCGCCGCGTAATCTCCCCGGTTGAACCGGTCGAGGTCGAACGCATGCAGGGGCTTGGCCTCCCAAAGGCGGAGCGTGTTGGCCCAACGGCCACGCCATCCCACGATTGGCGTGTCGTGGGCGGAGGCGATGACGTGTTCCGCCGGGCTCCAGCCCGAGGCGCTGCCCCCGGTCTCGCCGCCAAAGCCGATCCCGTAGGCGGCTTCTGGCCGCTCGAATTCCCAGGCATGGCGCTGGTTGAGCCAGTCCTCTGGTTCTTCGACCTGCCGCCCCTCGTCAAAGCTCTGGCGGAAGAGGCCGTGTTCGTAGCGGATTCCGTAGCCGTGCGCCGGGACGCCGATCGTCGACAAGCTCTCGAGGAAACAGGCCGCGAGACGGCCGAGGCCACCATTGCCGAGCGCGGCGTCCGGCTCGTTGGCCACGACGCTCGACAGATCCTGCCCGAGGCTCGACATGGCCCCGCGCGCGGCGTCTTCGAGGCCGAGGTTGTGGATGGCATCTTCCAGCAGGCGCCCGATCAGGAACTCCATTGAAAGGTAATAAACCCGCTTCGACTTGGTCTCGTAGGTGCGTCGGGTCGCGGCGAACCACGGATTCACGATGCGGTCGCGGATCGCGTAGGACAGCGCCATCCGCCAGTCCCAGACGCTGGCATGCGCTGCGTCCTTGCCGAGGGTGTAGATCAGGTGGCGTTCGATTTCAGCCTGAAGGGCCGCCGCGCTCGGTGCGGGGGTCGAAAGGGTCATGCGCGTTTCTCCGGTGCAGGGCAGGGCGGCCCGGCATGCTGTGTCAAGGTCTCGTCCTGAGCGCGCTTGCGCCACAAGCGGTGCCCGAATTCAAGTTCAGCAAGGGTTTTGACCAAGCCGGCCGGATGACGCAAGCCTGCCGCAGCGAACGCGCCACATTGTCCGCGCGATTGTTCGCCGTTGCCCGATCCTTGGGCCGACGCGCGACGGGGCGGTCGATGAGCGGGCGGCTTGGCCGGAATGGTGCGCACCGGCCACAGTCTGCTTTGGATATCTTCCGCCTTTTGCGGCATGTCCGGTTGTTGCCACAAAACCCTTTATCGGCGCGAATCAGCCTGTTACGCTTTTAACATCAGGCGGGAACCGAGCGCGGACATATTGAACGAGCCGCGCCGGACCCATTCGGCAATAGAGCAAAGAGGCAGCCAGGCCCATAGAAGGCCGGCGCCAGAGGTAGAGTGGTACACGGCATGGAACCGGTCGGTTATGTCCTGCGCGACAGCGTGGGTGGACTCGTGCAGGGCGCAATCAAGGGGTCTGGCGGGGTCGTGCCTGTGCCCGCAGCGTCACAGGTATCGCTCAACTTGTCCGAGGTGGATGTCGCCGCGTACAGCCGGGAAGGCTCCGATCTGGTCGTGTCTCTCGTCGATGGGCGTGACCTCAGGCTCGAAGGGTTCTTCGAGGGCGGCGCCGTCGAGAGCCGTCTCTACCTCAGCGATGACGGCACCCTCACCGAGGTTTCGCTTGCGGGTGCGGATGGCGGGTCGATGACGCCCAGCTATGACACGTCCGGAACCTGGGGGAAGTGGAGCCCGGACGATGCGCTGATCTTTGCGCCGGCCTACGATGTTGCCGAGGCCGGTCGCGGCTTTGGAGCGGGTCTGCTTGGCCTCGTGCCGGGCGCGCTCGGCGCCACCATGGCCGGAACGGCGGCCGTGGGGGCCACAGCGCTGGGCGTTGCCGCGCTGTCGGCAGGTGGCGACGACAGCGGGAGCGACGGCCCCGTTCGCCCGAGCGTGGATCAGACGCCGATCGCCGTGGGCGGAGACGATGCGTCGACCCATGTCTTCGATATCGTCGGTCGCGCGGAGCCGGGATCGAGCGTCGAGGTTCGGGTCGGTGATGAGGTGCAACAGGTCGCGCCGACCGAGGACGGCGATTGGGCCGCGACCTTTGTGGGCGACACCCTCCCCGCGGACGGGACGTATGGCGCCATCGTCGTTATTACCTACGATGACGATGTCGAGGAGCTGACCGGGCCCGACGTGATCGTCGACACGACGCCGCCCGATCTTGCGGTGACCGACGGCACGGCGGACACGGGCGACTACTTCAACGCCGCGACGCTCCCCGGCGGTGTCATTCTGGCTGGCATCGGAGAGCCGGGGGCCGCGCTCACCGTGACCCTCGCCGGTGAAACGGCCACCACCACGATCGACGAGGCCGGCGCGTGGCGCGTCACCTTCGAGGGGATGTCCGAGGGCGAGTACATCGAGCCCGCAACCTTCGTTGCGGTCGACGCGATGGGCAACTCGACGACGCTGACAGGGGATGTCGTGATCGACACGATACCCGCCCCGATCGCCTTCGCCACGGTTGAAGGGGATGACGTCGTCAACGGAGCTGAGGCCGCGGACGACGTGATCGTCTCCGGCACGTCCGAGCCCGGGGCCGCCATTGCGCTGACATGGGGCGGTGCCACGCGCACCGTGACCGTGTCCGAGGACGGTAATTGGTCGGCGACGTTCACGCAGGCGGATGCCGAAGCGATGGTGGGCGACAGCCAGATCGTGGCCGAGGTTACCGACGTGCACGGGAACGTCTCTTCCGGCATGCACGCTGTCGCCGTCGATCTCGACACCTTCGTTTCCTACGATGCTGGCCCCTTCGCGGGTGACGGCACGGTGAACGAGGCCGAAGCGGCGCAAGGTGTTGTTGTGACCGGGACGGCAGAGCCGGGAGCCGCTCTCGTCATTTCTTCCAACGGGGTCGAGATCCCGGCAACGGCAGATGGCGCGGGTGCATGGAGCGCATTGATCCCGGCCGCAGCGCTCGGCACAGGGGCTTCGGCGACGCTTTCGGTGACGGCGACGGATGCCGCAGGTAATACCGCCACGGATACCCATGTGCTCGCGCTCGACATCGGCACCGCCGTGACCATCGACACGGCCACCGCCGGCGGCGACGGCACTGTCAACGCAGCCGAACAGGAAACCGGCCTGACGCTCACAGGCACGGCTGAGCCGGGCGTCGACGTGGCCGTCGAGATGAATGGCGCGGTGCGCTACGTCACGGCGACGAGCGCGGGCACGTGGGCCGCCGAATTCGCTGCGTCCGAGGTGCCGACGGGGACGCAAGCGATGTCCGCCACCGCGACGGCTACGGACGCCGCAGGCAACAGCGCCACCGCGAGCGGCACTTTTGCCATCGACACCGAAACCTCCGTGACGGTCGACACCGAAGCTGCAGGCGGCGACGGAACGGTGAACGCAACAGAAGCCGCTGTCGGTCTGGATCTGGTGGGCACCGCCGAGGCGGGCGCGCTTGTCGAGGTCGCACTGAACGGCACCAGCCGCAGCACCACGGCAGATGCCAACGGAAACTGGGCCGCATTCTTCACCGCAGCGGAGCTGCCCACGGGAACGCTCGAGGCGCCCGTGACGGTGCAGGCGACGGATGCGGCGGGCAACACCGCAACCGCAAGCGGCACGGTTCGGATCGACACCGAGGTCGAGCCCCTGACCGCCAATGCCGGAGACGTTGCGGGCAACGGGATCGTCAACGCTGCGGAAGCGCTCGGCGGGTTCGAGCTGACTGGAACTGTCGAGCAGGGTGCAACCGTCGACGTCTCATTCGAGGGGACGACACGTGCCGCAACTGTCGCCTCCGATGGCTCCTGGGCTGTCGCCTTCTCGGCGGACGAGGTCCCGGAGGGCTCCTATGACGCCCCGCTCCGCGTCACAGCGACCGACGAGGCCGGGAACACCCGGACGGTAACCGAGGAAATCGGCGTCGATACCAACGCCCCCGATGCCCCGTTCGTGACCTCGTTCACCAAAGGTCTGACCGGCGTGCGCTCCATCGGGTCGCCCACCACCGAAGATACGCTGGATATCGCGCAAGTGAACTCCGCCGGGGACATCGACACAGTGGCCTACCAGACATCCGACAATCCGGGTTTCGGCGAAACGCGCTTTGCCTTCTCCGAGCCCATCGCGGATGGCTCACACCTCGTCGTGAAGCGAGAGGATGCCGCCGGCAACGAAACCGGTACGCTCTTTGTGCTGGAGGACGCGGCAACATCCAACGTCGCGCTCGAAAATCCGGGCTACGATGCCTTCGACATCGCCGCGATCGACCTGACGTTCGCTGGCGACACAACGCTCACGATCAACGAAGCGCAGCTCAAGGATCTGTCCTCGGGGACCGACACAGTGACGATCAGCGGGCGCCAGGACGACACTGTGACAGCGAACGGCGCGGTTGCGACGGGGCAGCAGGTCGAAATCGAAGGGCGGATGCATGACGTCTACAATCTCGGCTCGGATGGCGCGCAACTGCTGATTGACGAAGACGTCCAGGTGATCGTCTGAGGGCGGGGGTGATGCGGTCAGTCTTCTGTCTGCGCAATACGCTGCTTCTTACGTCCGCGCTGGCGCTTGCCGGATGCGTCGCCTTGCCGGGTGCGCAGGCGTCGCGCAGCGCGCTGTCTTCCCCCGGGCTGACGCAGGCTGAAGCCTCTGACAGTGCAACCATTTCGGGCCTTCTCGCGCGCAAGAGCGCGTTGGCACCGTCCTCCCCCTACGCCGAAGTCGCGCGGGTCGTACTGGCCGCGAACTCGCGCCCGCAGGAAGCGGAGCTGCGCGCGGCGCGGTTGCGGGCGGTCGCGGCCTCGTACAACTGGCTGCCGACGCTGGGGCCCTCGATCAGCCTGACCTCGATGGGAGATCTCGTTGCGGATCTGCTTGTCGATCAGGTGCTCTTCGACAACGGCGGAAAGAAAGCCGAACGCGTCTTCGCCGCTGCCGATGTCGAGGTCGCCGCCACGACGCTCGCGCAGGATACCAACGACCGGGTCGCCCAGGCGCTGGGCTTCTACATTAGAGCCGAGCAAGCCCGCACGGAGGCCGCGCTGGTGCGCACCGCGCTGGGGCGCGCGCAGCGCTTCGAGGGCATCATGGAGCGCCGCGTGGCCGGTGGTGTCTCCGACCGCACGGATCTGTCCGTGGTGCGCGCCAAACGCGCCGAACTCGAGAGCGATCTCGAAACCCTGCGCCAGGATGAGGCAACTGCGCTTGCGGAGCTCACCGCGATGTCCGCCGAGGCCGTCACGGGGCTGCGCGGGCTCGGCGCGCTGACGTCGCTCGACGCCTCGGGCACGCAATCGGTCGAGACGCTGGCTTTTGCCCGGGCCGAGGCGGAAGGGCGCCGCGACGTTGCCCAGGCGCAAGTGGCACGCGCGGGCCTGCTGCCGGGTGTCTCGGCCAATGCCACACTTGGCGACAATGGGTCGGACGGGATCGGGCTGTCGTCAGCCGCGACGGGGCTCGGCCTCGGAACGCCAGCCCAGATCGAAGCGCTCGAGGCAACGCGAGAAGCATCGAGCCGTGCGCTCGCCCGCACCCGCGAGGACGCGGCGCGCGAGCTTGCCTCGCTCTCGGCGCGTCGTGACGCGCTGGCAGCGCAGGCCGCCGAAGCCCGCCAGCTTGCGGACGAAGCCGAAGACATCTTTCGCCAGACCGAGCGCCAGTACGAGGCGGGTTTCCGCACGATCCTCGACGTGGTCGGGACGTTCGAGAAGGCGCTCCGCTTTCAGCGCGACGCCGTGCGCCTGACCCATCAGCGCGCGGAGGCCAACGTGCGGATCGCGCAGCGCCTCGGCCGCCTCGTCGATGGAGAGCGGATATGACGGGGAATCCCGCCGATCTCCACGGTGCGCCCGGTGGCAGTGCGCAAGACCCTGGCAACGGGAACGCCGATCCTGACGCTGCCGGACGCATCGCCCTGCGTGCCCGGCTGGCCTCGGTCTATGCCAGCCTGCGCGGCTTCGACCTGCCACAGGGCGATGTAGCCTCCGAGCTTGCGGTGTCCCTTGGCTCCGGCGGTGTGCCGGAGATGGAGGATCTTGCCGCGGCGCTCGCAGCCCACGGCCTGATCGCGCAATGCGCCGCGGCGCCCCGGCTCTCGCCGGACCTCTGGCCCGCGATCGTGCGGATGACAGGCGGCCAGCTTCTGCTCGTGCTCGAGCAGGACGAAGACACGGTCACGATCTATGATCCGACCTGTCCCGATGCCCGCGCGCCCGTGCCGTTGCCGGAGTTCGAGCCGCACTATGCCGGCCGGATCCTGCGCGCCGAGGCACCCCTTGAGCGGTTGGCCATCACGCACGGGCCCCGAGAAGTGCAAAAGCACTGGTTCTGGGGCGAGTTTCCACGCTTTCGCCGCCACATTGGAGAGATTGCGCTGGGCTCCTTCGTGGCCAACCTTCTCGCGGTGGGCGTCGCGCTCTTTTCGCTGCAGGTCTACGATCGCGTCATTCCGCACCAATCGACGGCGACGCTCTGGGTGCTTGCCCTTGGGGCCGGATTGGCGATCCTGCTCGAGGGAATGCTGCGGGTCGCACGCGCGCGCCTGATGGATAACGGCGGCAGGGCCATCGAACTCTCCGTTCAGCGGCTCCTCATGGAGCGCATTCTGGGCATGCGATCCGATGCCCGGCCCTCGGCGCCATCCGCGCTCTTTGCGCAGATGCGCGAGTTCGCGTCCGTTCGTGAGTTCTTCACGGCCTCCACCATCGGCGGGCTGACGGATCTGCCGTTTGTGCTGCTGTTTCTCGGGATCGTCTGGGCAATTGCCGGAAATGTGGTTTGGGTTCTGGTGGTCGGCGGTCTCTTGATGGTGCTCCCGGGGTATCTTTTCCAGCGGCGCATGATGCGGCTGACCGAGGAGACGCAGGGCGCTTCCCAAAAGGCTTCCCGATTGCTCCATGAGGCAATCTACGAGCTCGACACCATCAAAGCGTCACGCGGCGAGGAGCGCTTCCGCCGCCTGTGGGACGAACTGACCGCGCTCGGCTCTCTCAAGAGCTCGGAGCAGCGGCGTCTCGCGGCGGCGCTGACGGTCTGGTCCCAGGCGGTGCAGCAGGCCACGTATATAGGAACGGTCGTCCTCGGCGCCTATCTCGTCTTCGCGGGTCAGTTCACCGTCGGCACCATCATCGCGGTCGGGCTGCTGACAGGGCGCACTCTTGCTCCGCTGACCCAGCTTGCGGCGACGATGGCGCGGTGGTCCAACGTGAAGGCCGCGCTTGTCGGGCTCGACGCCATCGCCGAAGCCCCGCAGGACCGTGGCGTAGGGCGCACCTACCTGCGGCGTGCCACGTTGCGGGGCGCCTACGAGCTGCGCGGTGTCAGCTATGCCTACGGCGAGAGCGCGCCGGTCCTCGATCTTTCGGGGATTGCGGTCACGCCGGGGCAAACCCTTGCAGTGCTCGGGGCGAACGGCTCTGGCAAGTCCACGCTGCTCAAGATCCTTTCGGGTCTTTATGCGCCCACCGGCGGGCGGATTCTGGTGGACGGGGTCGAGATGAGCCAGATCGAACCGCGCGATCTGCGCCGGGCGATCGGCTGGCTCGGCCAGGATGTGCGGCTCTTTGCGGGCACATTGAGGGACAACCTCAACCTGCATCTTCTGGAACAGGACGAAGCGCGCCTTTTGGCGTCGCTCGACTTTGCGGGCCTGGGGCCGTTTGTGCGCGGCCATCCGATGGGGCTCGATCTGCCGGTGCTTGATGGCGGAGAGGGGCTCTCGGTCGGGCAGCGTCAATCCATCGGCTGGGCGCGGCTCTGGCTTCAGGGCGCTCCCGTGGTTTTGCTCGACGAGCCGACCGCCGCGTTCGATCAGGCGCTGGAGACGGCGCTCATCAGCCGGCTTCAGAAGTGGCTTGCGCAGCGCACGGCGGTCATCGCGACACATCGGCTTCCGATCGTTTCATTGGCGGACCGGGTGATTGTCCTGCAAAACGGGCGTGCGGTCGTGGACGGGCCGCGTGCGCAGGTGCTGGAGCATCTTTCCGGCCAGTCTGACGCGGGCGAGAGCAGGCCGATGGCCCGGCCTGTGGTTGTGCAGGGTGGCCGCTCGTCGGTGGCGGTCAAGACAAGCGCATGACCGATCTGACAAACAAGGGGTCAGACCCGCGCAGGAACGGCGACCCATGGAAGAAGCGGCTTGGCCGTGCAGCGGATGGCGTGTTGCTCGCCGTTGTACAGGCCGCCGCTGACTGGGCCGCGCGCTCGATGCACGGGATGCAGGACGCTCCGGGGCGAACAGGCAAGACAGACCAAGCCGACGAGACGGAGCGAGCGGGCAGGGCGGGCCGAAAGACCACGCACGGCGCGGACCCATCGCGCCGGAGAAGCGCGCAGCCAAGAAGCTCTGCCGGGGCTACAGGGCATGGCGCCGTCTGGGCCCGGTCAGTGTCGCGCGGCGCCGGAGTGGTTCGGGGGCGTGTCACCGGGTGGCTTGGATCGGGTGCGGTCGCCTTGCGGCAGATGGGCCATGGAGCCCTGGCCACTGGCGGGCGCCTGTGGGGAGCAAGAATGCGCCTGCAATTGCCGCCCATGCGCCGCCCGTCCACGCGGATGCAGCGCGCTGCGCTGCCGAATGCCGAGGCCGCTCCGCGCGATATCCAGCAGCCGGAGAGCGCGCGTTTGCAGCGTGACCGGCGGGACACTCACGACGGAAGCACTGCGCGTAGCCTCGCCGTGGAGCCAGCACCCGCGGCGCGCGGCGTGAGCTTGGCGGGATCACACGCCGAAGCACCGGCGGCTCCCGCACGGGGCGCGGCCTCACGGGGCTTGCGGCTGGGATCGGCTTTCCGCCCGCGCTCTCCGGCGGCTCCGGAACCCGGACCTGGCCTTGACCGACAGCTAGACCGGCGCGCGGAGCAGCCGTCGCTCATTGTCTGGCTTGTTTGCGGTGCCTTGGGGACGTTCCTTCTGTGGGCGGCCTTTGCACCTGTGTCCGAGATCGTGCGCGCGGAGGGCGAGATCGTTTCCTCGTCCCGCCCCCAGATCATTCAGAACCTCGAAGGTGGAATTCTGGCGGAGCTGATGGTGGCCGAAGGGGATGTGGTCGAGCCCGGCGACACACTCGCGCGCCTCCATGGGACCGCGTTCCAGGCCACTGTGAACGACCTTGCCGATCAGATTGCGGCGCTCGAGATCCGGCGTCTGCGGCTCGAGGCCGAAATCGCAGGGCTCTACGATGTCTCCCTGCCAGAGCCCCTCGTAGCGCAGATGCCCCAGATTGCGATCTCCGAGCGGGCTTTGCTGGCGGCCCGGCAGGCGGATTACGTTGCGCGCACAGACGGCGCACGCGCGATCCTTGTGCAGGCCGAGGAGGAAAGGAATATCCTCGAGGCGCTCTGGGCCGAACGGGTTGTTGCGCTGATCGAGGTGACGCGCGCGCGCAAGGCACACTCCGACGCCCGGGCGCAGCTCGACGAGATCGTGACTCATGCCGAGCTGGAGCGCGCGGCCGAGTTTTCCGAAACGCTCAAGGAACTGGCGACGCTGCGCCAACGCATGAAGCTTTCGCAGGATCAGCTCGAGCGGACTGTCCTGACATCCCCGTTGCGCGGCACTGTGAACAAGCTCGCGATCACGACGATTGGCGGGGTGGTTCGCCCGGGTGAAGAAATCCTCCAGATCGTTCCCCTTGGCGAGGAGCTGTTCGTGGAGGCGCGGGTCAATCCGCGGGACATCGGCCACATTGCGGTCGGGCAGGCGGCGACGGTGAAGCTGACGGCCTACGACTTTACCATCTACGGGTCGCTTTCGGGGACAGTGCGTTTCGTTTCGGCGGATACGTTCCGCGACGAGCGCCGCCCCGAGACCGGACCGCACTACAAGGTGACGGTGGCCGTTGATCGCGATGCGATGACAGAGCGCCAGGCCGGGATCTCCATGCGCCCGGGCATGCAGGCCGAGATCGAGCTGCACACGGGCGCGAAGACCGTGCTGCAATACCTTACGCGTCCGCTCTACAAGGCCGGGGAAGCGCTGCGCGAGCCGTGACGCACTGTCGCCCGGGGACGCGCGGACCTCGTGCCATTCGGCACATCGGCCCACCCGCCCAGGGCGATCCCGGTATTCTCATTGCCCAGCGGTTTGTGTGGGCGCGCTTGGCCTCTTCTTCGGGCGCCGTCGGGGGCGTTCGGGATGTACCTTGGGCGCTGTCCTGCCCTGCAATCGGCTCCTCCCTCTTAGACCGCTCGACGGCTCAGTCGACGGGCAGGCCGCTTGGCACCTGATCGGGTCGACCGAGCGGGCGATCCCTGGCGCTCGCCCCGGTCAACGCGTCGAGAAACGCCAGAAGGTGCTGCACCTCCTGGTCGGATCTTCCCGGTAGTGCGATGTCGAGCGCTTGCGCGTGCCGCGCGCGCTCCCGCGTGTCCTGTAGAATGACGAAGTCGATGCGCGCGAGCCAGGGCGCGTCTGGCAGGGCGGCATCTTCGGGGCGCCATGCCTCGCGTGACTGGGCAGGGTCGAGGTGGTGCCGCAGCATCCGCTCGAGTGTGGGGTAAGCTCCATTGTGACCGTAGGGCGCTGTCAGCGCGACGTTGCGCAGAGATGGGGTCCGAAAGCGGTAGGCATCCTCCAGCCGGTTCGATTCGCCCATGCGCCCGACATCCCGGGCGGTGGGATCCCACCTGCGCGTCCGCCCCGGCCCGAACTGGGGCAGGGCGAGCGCGCGAAATCGATGATCCGTCTGCAGCGCACCGGCGTGGCAATTCGAGCACCCGGCATCTGCGTAGAAGAGGCGCATGCCCGCAACCTGATCGGGCGTCAGCGCGTCGCTGTCGCCAGTGAGAAATGCATCGAACGGGCTGTCATGGTTGCGCCACTCCGACCGGATGAAGTGCGAAAGTGCCGTCGCGATGTCCACGATGGTCACCTCGTCCGCGCGCTCGATCCCGACGAAGGCCGAGACGAATGCATCGCCGTACTCCGGGATCGTGCGCACGCGTTTGGCGAGCATCGGCCAGGCAAGATCGATACGATCGTGGATGGTACCGGCGATCTTGTTCTCGCGCGGGTTGCCCGCCATCTCGAACTGGGCCGTCAGCGGGAACAGCGCCTGCGCTGCTACGATGTCCGGCAGGCCCGTTGGCAACCATTCCTCGGCCGGGCTGTTGAAGCCGTTGCCGTAGAGGTCAGACACTTCGAGCCGGCCGTCGTGAAAGAGCGTCGTGACGCTGCGATGGCCGAGGTTCCAGAGCGCGGGCGCGTTGCGGGGGATGCGCTTGGGGATCCGGCTGTCTTCGGCCCGCGCGCGCCGCTCCGGGCCGACGCCAACGCCGCCCTCGCCGATCCCGAGCGACAGACCGTCGGTGCCGGCATGGTCATGGTGGTGGCAGGTCCCGCAGGAGATGTTGCGGTTGCCGGACAGGATCTTGTCGTAAAAGAGCAGGCGCCCGATCTCTGCCTTGGCGGGGTCGACGGGCAGGAAATCCGCATCGCTGAGGGGAGCGGGCAGGGATAGCTCCCCCCCGCTTGCGCTGGCCGGCAGGGCCGATAGGCTCACGGCTACAGAGATGCTTCCAATCAGACCGGGGACGCCGAGATGCGACTTGCGTTGAGCCTTGTTGTCGCTGCCGCTCTGTTGGCAGCGCCTGCGCACGCCGAGCTTGAGGAAGCGCGCGACATGATGGAGGCGGGCCGCTTCGAGGACGCGCGCGAGGCGCTTTGGCCCGCGGCGCGGTCGGGCAATGCCGAGGCCGAAGAACTCATCGGCGTGATGTACGCGCTCGGGCTGGGGGTCGAACGCGACGACGTGCGGGCGTTCGAGTGGTACCTTCGCTCGGCGATGAAGGGCCACGCCGGGGCGCAATCGGGTGTTGGCTGGTACTACGAGGTCGGCCGTGGCCTGCCCGCGCCGGACCTCGTGCGCGCCTACCTCTGGTACGGGCTGAGCGAGATCGGGGGGGACCCCGACGCCGCGATCAGCCTCGAAGAGGTGCAAAAGAAGATGACGCCAGACGAGATATCCCATGCTCTTGAGTTGATAGATGACTATCGCGTGTGGATGTACCCCTTTCGGTGATTGCTGTCGCTTGTTGAGCTCCGTTCACTTGCTTGAAGTACTGCCATGGCTGTGTGCCGGATAAGCCGATAATTGCTCGAATGGCGGTGCTGCTCACCGCATGTCTTGCGACCACCGTTGGCACAGCCTCTGAGAGGCGCGGCTGCTGCAATACCCTTTTTCCTTCCTGGGCTTGGGCCTCGTAGCATTGCGCCAACGGAGTTCGCCGTACGCGCTCGCTTACAACGAAGGCCAACCGCTCCTAGACGGTGAAGCGTCTGCGCAAGCCGCGCGCGTCGAGACCCGCGCGGACGGACCCACCGGCGCAAAGTGACCCACGCAACGCCCCATGCAACCAATTGAAGCACCAAGGGCGGCGCACGCTGCCGTACGCCGCCCTCTGCAAGCTCGTTTCACAACGAAGTTGTGTCAGTTCAGCTCGTCGCCATAGGCCGCTTCGATTTCGGCCTCCGCTGCGGCAACAGACTCGCGCATGGCGGCCAGAACGTCGGCGCCGCCGCCGACGTTCTCCGCAAACCAGTCATACACGGGCGCTGCGGCTTCGGCGAAGGCCGCCTTTTGCTCCGGCGTGGGCACGTAGAGGTCACCGCCACCGGCGACAAAGTCCTCGTACGCCTGGATCGACTTGCGCTTGGGCGAGGCAAAGGTGGCCTGCTGGAGCTGGTAGAATCCATCCACGACAACCTTGCGGAGGCTTTCGTCCATCTCCATGAACTTGGCGTTGTTCATGAACCACAGCGCGCCCATGTAGGCATGTCCGTCGAGCGTCAGGTACTGCAGACCGGCATCGGGGAATTTCATACCCATGATGTCGGTGATCCCGTTCTTCGAGCCTTCCACGACGCCTGTCTGGAAGGAGGTGAAGAGCTCGGGCCACGGGATCGGGGTGGGCGACGCGCCAAGCGCCTGCACGAGAACCTGCGGCAGATCCGCGACCACCGTACGGATCTTTAGACCTTCGAGATCGCTCGGCTCTGCCAGACGGCGCTCCGTGTTGGCGAAGTTGCGCCAGCCGCCGGTGTTTCCGATCGTCATGAGACGGATCGATCCCTGGCTGTCTTCCAGAACCTTGTCCTGCATCAGGTTCAGGAGCGGGCTATCGACGTCGAGCACCTTCTCGGCAACGATGTCGTCGCTCATCAGGTAGGGCAGGTCGAGGACCTGAACGTAGGGGAAGATGCCGGAGGCGCCGCCAGAGGTGGAGATGAAGATATCGATCTGGCCTTCCGCGACGCCCTGCAGGCACTCCGCCCCGTTCGAGCAGAGCTGCGTTCCGATGAAGAGCTCGACGGCGATCGCACCGTTCGACGCCGCCTCGACGAAGTTCTTGAACACCACGAGGCCATCGTAATCCTCGTCGTTCTCGTTGGAGTTGGCGGTCGCCCGCAGGGTGAAATCCTGCGCCTGTGCGGCAAGGGGCGCCGAAAGCAGCGTGGCCGCCAGCAGCGCTCCGGTCAGTTTCTTGATCATCGTTTACCTCCCATTGGTATCTGGTTCTTGGATCACGGGGTGACGAAGCCGGTCAGGCGCGGAATCGTCATCGAAATTGCGGGGACAAATGTGATCAGGAAGATCACAACGACATGAACGGTGAGGAAGGGCAGGATCGCCCTCGCGATGCTCTCCACCTTCTCGCCGGAGACTGAGCTCGCCACGAACAGGACAAGCCCCATTGGTGGTGTCGCGAGGCCGACTGTCAGGTTCACGGACATGATGATGGCGAAATGCACCGGGTGGACACCGAGCTCGACAAAGATGGGTCCGAGGATTGGCCCGAGGATGATGATCGCGGGCCCGGCATCGAGGAACATACCCACGATGAAGAGCAAGATGTTGATCAGGAAGAGCAACACAAGCGGGTTCTCCGAGAGCGCGAGAATGAACTCCGCAAGGATCTGCGGCGCCATCGAGAGCGCGACGACTGTCTTGAACGCAACGGCTGCGCCCACGAGCAGCAGCACCGTCGCCGATGCCATGGCAGAGCGCGCGAGCACCGGCGCGAGGTCTGCCACCTTCATCGAGCGCAGCACGAAGAACGACACGAAGAGCGCATAGGCCACTGCGATTGCGGAGGCTTCGGTCGGGGTAAAGACCCCCACTAGGATGCCGCCGAGGATCAGGATCGGCGTCTGAAGGGGAGCGACCGCTTTCTTGCAGACGATGCGGAAGTCGTGGTCCACCTTCCTGCGATAGGCCATGAGCGCCACGTGCACGGCGACCAGACAGACGCCAAACGTTGCCCAGCCCACCCAGGGCGCGGCGGCAACGACATGGTGTGATTGCGGCGGCCGCTCTCCGGTGGCGAACGAGGTCCGGTATGCTGGCCTCATGGATATCAGCCGTGAGGAGAACGACCTATGGAACATTATGCCGGTTTGGATGTGTCACTCAAAGAGATTTCGGTCTGCGTAGTGGACGGGGATGGCACGACCGTCGCGCGCGGGGCTTGCCCTGCCGATCCCGAGGGTGTGGCGGGCTGGTTGCGCGTGCGGTCTCTGACACCGCGCCGGATCGTGCATGAAAGTGGAATGCTCTCGATCTGGCTGCAACGCGGACTCGCGGGGCTTGGTCTTCCAGCCACCTGCATCGATGCGCGCAAAGCGCACAAGGCCTTGTCGGCGCGGCTCAACAAGTCCGACGCCGCTGATGCTGAAGGACTGGCGCAACTTGCACGCACAGGCTGGTTCACGCCGGTTCACATCCGCAGCGAAGACGCGGATCGCCTGCGCAGCCTCGTGGGTGCGCGAGAACGGCTGATCCGTTTGCGCAGGGATCTGGAGGGGCACGTTCGAGGGGTCCTGAAGACCTTCGGTATTCGCATGACCGGAATTGGTCAGGGCCGCCAACGTCAAGGGTTCCGCGATCAACTGGCGGCGGCGGGCGAAACTGACCCGGTGTTGCACGTCATTGCCGATGGCTTCATCGCCACCCATGCAACGCTTTGCCAGGCCGCGGATGAGCTCGACAAGGCGGTGAAGAGAAAAGCCAAAGCTCATCCGGTGGCACGCCGTCTGATGACGATCCCCGGTGTTGGCCCGGTCAACGCGCTCAGCTTCATCGCGCTGGTCGATGATCCGAGCCGGTTCAGCCGGACGTCGGATATTGGCGCTTTTCTGGGGCTCACGCCAAAGCGGCACCAATCCGGTGAGGTGGACTGGTCCGGGCGCGTTTCAAAATGCGGGGATGGCGCGATGCGAGGCCTGTTGTTCGAGGCGGCGTCTTGCCTGCTCCGCCAAGTGAAACGGTTCTCGGCCCTGAAAAGCTGGGCGGTGCGCCTGGCCGGGCGGCGCGGGTTCCGGAAGGCAGCCGTCGCCACCGCGCGCAAGATCGCCGTCCTGATGCTGACGCTCTGGAAAAACGAAACCGACTATCAATGGACCAAGGAGGCCACTGCCTGATCTGAGTTTCCGCCGCTGGATAGGCGGGAAGCGAAGTCCCGACGGGACGGAGGTAGATCGATCTCGTAAAAACGGTTGGGACGCGGCACTTGCTGATGAACCCGCAAACGACATTGGAGACGACCCACCACCGAACACCATCATGAGGCGCACCGCGCGACCTCGTAGAGAACCATGACCCCGGACGGACAGATCGCAATCCCGCTTGACACAGCCGCAATCAGAGAACCGTTCCGTTGTCGAGCACCGTCTCGGCGTTGATCCCGGTGATGCCATTGAAGATGACGTAGAGCAGGCCGGCCATGTTCGCCCGCAGCAGGACGAACGAGACCCAATACTCGACACCCGTGATACCTTGTCCGCGTTTCACGATGCGCTCGGCCTTGGGAAGGTCGTAGCGGTCGGCCATCAGACGGACCATCAGCATCAGGCCGACGCCCACGAGGATGCCCGGCACGATGCCCGCGAGAAAGAGCGCGGCAACGGATTCGCCCATCACGTAGGCGTAGATGATCATGATCCCCGACGGCGGAATGATCGGCCCGATCACCGACGAGGCCGCCGTGATCGCGGCGGCGAACCGGCGGGTGTAGCCGTTCTTCTCCATCGCCGGGATAAGGGTGGAGCCTAGGGCGGACGTGTCCGCCACGGCCGAGCCCGAAAGGCCGGCAAAAAGGATCGACGACAGGATGTTGACGTGCGCGAGCCCGCCCCGCAGGTGCCCCATGAAGGCTTGCGAGAACTCCACGAGGCGCGTTGTGATCCCGCCCTTGTTCATGATCTCGCCCGCGAGCATGAAGAACGGCAGCGCCATCAGCGGAAAGCTGTCCATCCCGTTGTAGAGGTTACGATAAAGCAGCGTGACATCGCTGGACTGTCCTTCGACAAGCAGGAGAGCGCCCGGCGCGAGCAGCAATGCGAAGAAGACGGGCAGGCCGACCATCAGGAAGACGAGGAAGACCGGAAGGAACCAGATCAGCATGTCATTCGGCCTCCGGCAGGTCTGTGACTTCGAGTTGGGGCAACGCGTCCGCCCCTCCGATCAGCGTCACGATTTGCCGCAGGATGAGCTCGAGGCTGACAATGATCATCAGCCCGAGCCCCACCAGCAGCGAGGCCATCATCCATGAGCGCGGTACCCGGAGCCACTCGTCAAAGCCAAGCGAGGTCGGAACGTAGAGCGACGCGGTTGCGAAGCGGCCCCCGAACCCTGTGACTTCCGACCAACCGATCTGCACTGCATAGACGAGCACCATCAGCGACAGCGACATCAGGGTAAGTGTCAGGACGGCGGCAACCCGAACCGGCAGCGCGCGCTCGACCATGTCGATCGCCACGAAGCCGCCGCGCCGATAGGCCATGGGGGCGATCAGGCCGGTCATCCAGAGCATCATGAAGCGCGCGGCTTCATCGGGCCAGGGCAGGGCGGCGTTCAGAACGTAGCGGTAAAAAATCTGCGCCAGGATCACCGCGACCATCAGCGCGAGTGCCAGCATCGCCAAGGCGCGACCGATGCGCAATAGCACATCGTTGATCGCCTTGAGGCCCTTGATCGGACCCAACAACACGCCCATCGGCGTCCCTCCCTTGGTGGGGCGGCTTTGCGCCCCGATGCGGGCCGGTTTTCCCGGCCTCGCCGATGTCACTCTTGCGGCTTAACTGCCCGTCGTAAAGTCCCGTTCGGCAAAGGTGCCATAGGCGCCACCCCAGAACAAAAGTGGTGCGCCGGGCGTGTGGCACGCCGTCTCGACGCGCCCCAGTACAATGGTGTGGTCGCCCGCGCCGTGCGCGGCGTGATGGTGGCATTCGAGCCGCGTAATCGCTCCGGTCAATGCAGGCGCTCCGTTCTCCCCAAGCTCCCATCCGGCATGGGAGAAGTCGCGCCCGTCCTTGGCAAAGGCGAAGGCAAGGCCCAGCTGCTCCTTGGCCAGGATGTGGATCGAGAATGCGGATGCAGCCACGAACGGATCGTGCCGTGACGACGAGACCGCCGGAGACCACAGCACCAGCGGCGGATCCAGCGAAACGGAGGTGAAGCTGTTCGCTGTCATTGCGAGCGGCGCTCCACCGTCCATGCAGGTCACCACGGTGACACCGGTGCCAAAGCTGCCCAACGCTGTGCGATACGCGCGGGCGGTCGATGGTCCGGGCCGAAAGCTCTGCATATCCAGTCCCTTGCTCCCGTCAGCCATGGCTCAGGCGACCTCCCGTCCGAGCGCCGCGGTATAGAGCTTGAACCACGTCTGCCTGTCCATCTCTACCTTGAGCGCGTCCGAGAGCGACGCGATCCGGTTCAGGGTGTTCGTACCTACAACCGGCAGGATGCGGCTCGGATGTGCCAGGAGCCACGCAACGGCCACGGCAGCGGTGTCCACCCCATTGGCCTCGGCCGTGGCCTTGAGCGTTGCGTTCAGCTGCTCGTTTCCGCCGGACATCAGCGCGCCGCCGGCAAGCGGCGACCACGCCATCGGAGACACGCCGAGGCGCTGGAGATGGGCGATCTGACCGTCGACGAAGGAGGCATGGCTGGCCAGGCTGATCTCGATCTGGTTGGAGACCAGCGTGTTTTCCATCGCCGATTGCAGCAAGTCCCAGTCGTAAGGCATGAAGTTCGACACGCCAACGCTGCGCACCTTGCCCGAGCGGACCGCCTTGTCGAGCGCGGCACCCGTCTCGTGGTGATCCATGAACGGGTCGGGGCGGTGGATCAGCAGAAGGTCGATGCGCTCGATCGCCATTTCCTGAAGCGACAGGTCGATGGAATTCTCGATATGCGCGGCCGAGGTGTCGTAGTACTTCACCGGCGCGTCTTCATAGCGGCCGACCGGGGCGACAATGTCGCATTTGGTGACGATCTCGATCTTGTCGCGCAGGGCGGGAGCGGCTTTCAACGCGTCGCCCAGCAATGCCTCCGCCGTGTAGCCACCGTAGATATCTGCCTGATCTACCGTGGTAATCCCCTGCTCGAGGCACGCTTCGATCTTCGCCTGGACATGCGCGGGCGACGTATCGCTGTCATCGCCCAGCCGCCACATTCCGTAGACGATGCGCGAAAAGGACAAGCCCTCCGCAATCTCAACCCGCTGCATCACACCCGCTCCCCTGCGCCCAACGGCGTCTTTGGCGTCTCCGCTGGCACGCGGCCGTAAGCTTCCGGCAGCGACACCGTTTTCATGTTCGGCAGCACCCGCGCGCCCACGTGGCGACACTCGTCATGGTGCGGGTATCCGGAGAAGATGAACGCCCGGATCCCCATTTTCATGTACCCCTCGATGCGGGACATGACCTGATCCGTCGATCCGACAAGGGCAGCGCCGCACCCGGATCGCGCGCGGCCGATTCCTGTCCAGAGTTCGGGCTCCACGTAGCCGAACTTGTCCGCCAGTTCGCGCGCCCGCGCCTGGTGCGACACGCCAAGCGAGCCGGAATCGTGGGCGCGCTCGCGGATGAGCTGGCCGTATTCGTCGTCGAGCTTGCTCACGAGATGCTCGGCGTATTCCTTCGCCTCGGCCTCGGTGTCGCGCACGATCATGTGGACGCGTAATCCGTAGTCCAGCGTTCTGCCATATCTTTCAGCGACTTCGTTTACAGCCTTCATGCGCTGCTCGAGCATGTCCTGCGGCTCGGGCCACATCAGGTAGACGTCGCAGTGCTGGCCGCACAGCTCCAGCGCCGCGGGCGAGTAGCCCCCGAAATAGAGCAAAGGCCCCCCCGTCTGGTACGGCTGCGCAGGTTCTGTCCAGACGTCCTTGAAGTCATAGACTTCGCCGGAATAGTTGATCTTGTCCCGGGTCCAGGCCTGCTTGAGGATCTCTACCACCTCGCGCGACCGCTGGTAGCGGTAGGAACTCTCCGCAACCTCGCCGGGGAAGTCCGATGAGATGACGTTCAGCGTCAGCCGTCCCTTCAGCATATGATCCAGGGTCGCGACCGTGCGTGCGAGCATGATCGGTTGCATCTCGCCGCACCGGATTGCCGCGAGCATGTTGATCCGTTCGGTGATCGGTGCGCAGCCCGCAACGAACGAGAGTGTGTCTTGCCCGACCTGGTAGGATGAGGGGCACAGGATGTTGCGAAAGCCCTGCGCCTCGGCCTCTTTCAGGAGCGACGAGCAATGCGCCCACGAGGAGCGCAGGTCGCCCTCGGGCACGCCGAGATAGCGGTAGTCATCCGAGCAGAGGGCCGCGAACCATGAAACTTCGGCAGCGTCGAGATCGGCGGAGGTGACGGGTACAACGGTCATTAATTCTTCCGGGAAGACGTAGATTCATCGCTTGCGTAGCACTGCGAATGATGTAGATCAATCCTGTATCAATTCTTGCGCCCCGTTGCCCGCTGGCCCCATGCCTCCTCGTGATCTGCCCTCACAGCCCGCTGCGTCCGCGCCGCTCTATGCTGCGCTCGCGCGGACGCTTATGCGCGACATCATGGCGGGGCGGCTGCCCGAGGGCACGCGCTTGCCACCAGAGCGGGAGATGGCCGCGGAGATGGGGGTCGCGGTGGGGACGCTCCGCCGTGCGCTCGCGGATCTTGCCGAGCAGGGCCTCGTCGAACGGCGTCAGGGATCGGGCAACTACGTGCGCGCGGGCAGCGAGATCGCCGGGATCTACTCGTTCTTTCGGTTGGAGCAACCCGAAGGCGGCGGCGTGCCCTCCGCCCGGATCCTGTCGTTGCGCCGCGCTGCCAAGCCGCTTGGTCCGAGCTTTGGCGACAGTCCGGAAGCGCAGTGCCTGCGCCGCCTGCGTCTGCTGGATGACATCCCTTCCGCGATCGAGGAAATCTGGATCGATGCGGCGCGCGTGCCGGATCTCTCTCCCGCCATGCTGCAGGCCCCGCTCTATCACGCGCTGCGCACCGGGCCGGGGCTCTGGATCACCTCCGCCGAGGATCGCGTGAGCGTCGCACCGGTGCCAGACTGGGCGCCCGAGGATTTCACCCCGCGGCAGGGCGCCCCTGTGCCCTATGTTCAAAGGATTGGCCGTGCCCGGGATGGCGCGGCCGTAGAGTACTCCCGCACATGGATTGACCCGGATCGCGCGGTCTATGTCCAGCGCATCGCATGAGGATCTGATGCCCGCAAACACCTCCACCGACACGGTCAACTACGGCGTTATCGGCTGTGGCATGATGGGCCAGGAGCACCTGCGCAATCTCGCACTGGTCCCCGGGGCCCGGATCGCGGCCCTGCACGAGCCGGACGCCGCGATGTGTGCCCAAGCGCAGGCGCTGGCTCCGAAGGCCAAGGTCTGCGCGACGCTGGCAGAAATGCTCGCGGTGCCAGAGCTCGATGCGCTCGTGATCGCCTCTCCGAACCACTTGCACGTCCCGCAATTGGAGGAGATCGCCGCGGCGCGCACGCTACCGCTTCTGGTGGAGAAGCCGCTCTATACCGCAACGGCGGACACCGCCCGCCTTGTTGCGTTCGAGGCGGCGTATTCCGCGCCGATCTGGGTCGCGATGGAGTACCGCTACATGCCGCCCATCGCGTCGTTTCTCGAGACGGCGCCCCAGGCCACTGGCGGTATGGCGATGCTCACGATCCGCGAGCATCGTTTTCCGTTTCTGCCCAAGGTCGGCAATTGGAACCGGTTCAACCGGTCAACCGGCGGCACGCTTGTCGAAAAGTGCTGCCATTTCTTCGATCTGATGCGTCTTGCCTTGAGGGACGAGCCTGTCCGCGTGATGGCGTCCGCGAGCCAGTCGATCAATCATCTGGATGAGCGCTACAACGGGGAAATCCCGGACATCCTCGACAACGGCTATGTCATCGTCGAGTTCGCGGGCGGGGCGCGGGCGATGCTGGAACTGTGCATGTTCGCCGAAGGGGCCCGGTTCCAGGAGGAGCTTTCCGCCACGGGGCCTGCGGGCAAGATCGAGGCGTTCGTGCCTGGCCCGTCGCGATTCTGGCCCTCGCACCTTGGCGCGCCGCCTGTGCCACAAGTCATCGTTTCGCCGCGTCAGCCAAAGGGGCCGCAGGCTGTCGAGGTGCCCGTAGACCCCACGCTTCTGGAGGCTGGCGACCACAACGGTGCCACCTTCTATCAGCATGTGCGCTTCAACGCCGTCGTGCGCGGGCAGGGGAGCGTCGAGGTGGGCTTGCGCGACGGCTGGACCGCTGTCGCGATGGGATTGGCCGCACAGGAAAGCGCCGCGACAGGGCAAGCCGTTGCGCTGAACGGCACGCCCTTTGGCACCGTGGCCGGGGCGGCGGCGGAGTAGAGCGGCGCTCCCTTCGGATCGTAGCGTCCTGTCGCGGAGATGCCGGTCGACGAGCCAAAGGGATGTCTTCCGGCGGCGACTGGTCATGTGGGGCGACAGGGCGGGTAGCGGCCTTCCGGGTTCGGCAGACGGGTACAATGCGCGTCTGTTCGGGCGAAACGGTCATCGGCACCGGGTGAGCGCTTGCATACGAGATGGCGCGCCAACGCACCCGGCATCACAGAAGCGCAAAGACGGTCTAAGAATACGACCGGTCCGCGCTGGCACGCGAGGGTGCCAGCCCCTCAGCCGATCAGCGGGTACCGGTGCAGATTGCGAAAGCGGCCGTCCTGCCCTTCGCCGAAGAGGCAAATATCGTCGATCCGGAACGGGTGCTCGATCTCGGCCTCGAAGAGGGGCGCAAGGCGCATGGCGACCTTGTCCCGGGTCTGTTGGTCCGGGATCGGCCCGGTGAGCGTGATGTGAAACCGGAATTCGTCCAACACGTAGGGATAGCCCCACTTCAACAGCATCGCCTCCTGCTTGGCATTCAGACCGGCTGCACGCCGCCGGGCGAGCTCTTCCGTGAGAGGCGGAGCACGGTAGCCGTCGAGTGTCTTGACAAGAGTCGCGGCGAGCTCTGACAGCTCCTCCGTCTCGCCCTCCGGGACCAGCGCGAGGAACGATCCGATCGCCCGCAAGCGCAATCCGTCCAGACGAAGCCGTGGCAGCCGGGGCGCCAGTGCGGCCAGAGCGCCGTGCAACCCGGCGACCTCACGAGACTCCGCCAGACGGAACGGGGGTTTCAGCGTGCCGTGCATGCCGTAGCGGGCCGGGGCATGCGTGAGGCTGCGCCGGTCGATCGGGAACTCGGGCCACGCGACGTCACCGGCATGGGCGTCGAGGCGTCCGCCTTCCGGATCCCACCCGAACCAGGAAGCACCGAGCCGGGCAAGGCCCCCGGAGGGCGCGAAGAACACCGCGTAGCGCGTGAAGCCGTCCATATGTGCCCCTCCTGCGAAAGGGCTAGCACGCCGTTGCGCCTGGGGCGAGTCGCGGGATGTCTCGTGACGTCCAGGCGCCGGGCACCGCAAGAAGAGGGACGGGCGGTTCTGATCAAGGCGAACGTGGCTCTGGGACGGCGCGCCGGGCGCGGCGGGGCCTTCCCCGGCGCGGCAGTTCACAGCCGGGAAACAAGCTGGGCGTACACTTCGGACAAGCGCCCGTTCCCGCCGCAGTTTGCCTAAAACACGGCGTATTCACTTCGGATCGCGCGGCTCTTCCGCCGCAATCCCGCCCCAATTCGATCCTGTATTGGGGAAGTCGCCCGGACAGGCGCCGCCCTTTGCGCACCGCGTGTCCGCTGCTCCGTTGAACAGGCCCGACCCGATGATGGCCCCCAACCTGAGGTTACACGAAGGTGTATCAGGACGTATCGACAGATGGTGAACCCGCCGACAGCCTGCGGCCCGGCACGCCGCTCCTCCAGGGGCAATTCCTGGTCGAGGGCTTCCTGAACGCCGGCGGGTTTGGCATCACGTATCTCGCGCGCGACAGCCTGGAGCGCCGCGTCGTCATCAAGGAATGCTATCCGGCGTCGATGTGCTGCCGCTCGACCGATATCGTTCGCGCGCGGTCACGCGACCAGCAGGACGACTTCGACGCGATCGTGCACCTCTTCGGGCGGGAAGCCCGGCGTCTGGCCAAGTTGGAACATCCCAACATCGTGGGTGTGCGGGACGTCTTCGAAGACAATGGCACCGCCTACATGGCGCTCGATTTCGTCGACGGGCGGGATTTGCTCGACGTGATCGAGAAAGAGCCTGAGCGTCTGAAGCCGGACATGGTTCTGGACATGACATACGCGCTGCTGGATGCGGTCGCGCATGTTCACTCGATGGGAATGCTGCACCGCGATATCTCGCCCGACAACATTCTGATCGATGCCGACAACGCACCCGTCCTCATTGATTTCGGTGCCGCGCGCGACACCGCGCGTCGCAAGAGCCGCGTGCTGTCCGGTCTGCATGTCGTGAAGGACGGATACTCCCCGCAGGAATTCTACCTCGCCCATGGCGACCAGGGGCCATCGAGCGATCTCTACTCCCTAGCGGCGACGCTGCACCACGTCCTGACAGGTGTGCCGCCCACCTTTGGACACCTGCGGATGGCGGCCCTCGCGGAGCGGCAACCTGATCCCTACGTCCCGCTTGTCGGGCGGGTCGACGGGTTTGATACCGCCTTCTTGGAGGCCATCGATCAGGCGCTCTCGGTTTTTCCCAAGCAAAGGCTCCAAAGCGCGACCGATTGGATGGACGCGATCCTCGGCGGCGCCGAGCCTGCGCTGCGACCGGCCTCTCGGGTTCTGTCGTCGCCGCGCGAGGCTCTGACGATCGACGGTCAGCGCTCGGAGGCGCCGGTCACGGTCGACCCCGCGATCGACGACAAGATCCGCGAACTCGTCGAAACGACGAACCCGGAAGTCATGCGCACGCAGGAACGTGTGGCGCAGGAGAAGGCCAAGCTGGCCGCTGCTGCGGCCGCTGCCGAGGCGGAGCGCGAGGCGGCGCGGGAGCGTCGGCTACAGGCCGCGCGGGCAGAGGCCGAAGAAGCGGCTGCGATTGCCTGCAAGGTCACCCCACGGCGCGTCATGTCGCGGGGGGTAAGCAGTGTTCCCCGTCCGCTACCGCACGATCCAGAGGAGCTGGCAGAGCCGGGTTCCACGAAAGAGGAAAAGGCACCCTCGTTCCTGCGCCGCACATTGTGCGGCATCTGGCCGAAGGGGTCGAAGCGCGTCGAAAAGGTTGAAGGGGTGGGAACATGAGGTTCTTTCGAGACAAATTGACGGGTGAACGCATCGGTGCGAGGTCTGCGACCGCAGGACCGGACGCGCCCGAACGGGAGGACGGCCCCATGGGCGCCGCGCGTGCCGCGGGGGATGGCCCGGTTCGCGATGACGCGCAGGCGCTTGAGACGGGCGACCCTCAGGACCCCCTCCCCTCGGAGGATCTGTCTCCGTCGGACCCACCCTACCAGGACCCGTTCGCCGCGCGCGCGCGCATGAAAAGCTACCCGGTCAGGGGGCCGATCCGGCGCAGGATCTGGGATCTGGAAGAGCCAGACGCCGAAGATGAAGAGGCGATGCAGCCCGAGCGGCGCGCGGGTGGCCCGAGGATCGTGTCCCGCGTGCGGCCAGCGTCGCGCGAACCCGACGACGACGGTTTTCTCATGGAACCCGAAATGCCCTCCGCATCCCAAAGGTTGCTCACCCGGCGGCTCTCGGATCCGGCGGCAAAGCTCGCCAGTGCCTCCGGTCCGAAAGGTGGCGCGGGCGCCAAGGGTGCCGCCCTATCCAAGGCGCCGCCGGATGACGATGTTGCCGAAGCGCGCGCGCAACTCGCCCGGGCGACCGGGCAGTCGGTGGCAGGCGCCGCAGCTGGGCCTGCGGCGGGCGCGGCGCAAGGGACACCAGCGGCAGCGAGCCCGTCTGCCCGCACGAAGACGCGTATTCTCGGCTTCCAGGGCCGCGAGTTGGCCGCGCACGATCCCTTTGCCCAGGCCGCTGAGGAAGAAAACGATACGCCGCCCTCCATGGGTCCGGACTTCCCGGTTGGGTGGATCGTGGTTGCCGATGGGCCGGGACGGGGCGCATCGTTCACACTTCAGGCCGGTGTTTCGTCGATCGGGCGCGGAGAGGATCAGGTCGTGCGCCTTGATTTCGGCGACACGTCGATCTCTCGCCAGAACCACGCCTCCATCGCCTACGACGACGAGGCGGAGCGGTTCTTCCTTGGGCACGGCGGAAAATCGAACCTCGTGCGCCTGAATGACCGTCCGGTGCTCTCGACCGAAGACCTTGATGACGGCGATGTCATTCGCATCGGCGAAACCTCCCTGAAGTTCGTGGCGCTCTGCAAGGACGGGTTCACATGGGGCGATGCCTCGGAGGAGGATGATCCCGTGCCGGAACAAACGCAGCGGCGCAGCACGATGCGGGTCGACACGCGCCCCGGTCTTTCGGGGGAGGAGGCGGAGCTTGCGCCAGCGCCCGAGGCGCCGCCCGCAGTGCTCGGCACCGGGGGGGCACAGGAGGGCCGGCCAACGTCCCGGCAGGTGAGCCGCTCTACCCTGAAGCCCGTCTCGGGGGCACCAGGCCCCGGCACCACCGGGGCTGCGCTGTCGAAGGACACGCGACCCGACACCGCGACAGACCTGCCAAGTCAAAGAGGCCCAGGCGATGCGACAGCGCTCTAGATTGCGGTATGAGGTGGCGACCGGCCTGAGCCTTGGCGAGCGCGAGGCCCAGGAAGACAGCGTCCTTTGCGACGTGCCCCATGGTGGCGGCGCCGGTGTGTTGATCCTGGCCGATGGGCTGGGTGGCCATGCCGGGGGCGCGCTGGCCAGCCGTGTAGCCGTCTCGACGGCCCTGCAGGAGATCTCGAGCCAGCGGGATGCGCGCGGTCGCTTGCCCGACAGTATCCCGGGGACCTTGCAGATGGCAGCGGAGGCCGCCAACCACGCGGTGCTCGCACAGGCCGAGTTTGACCCGGACTTGCACGGGATGGGCACCACCCTCGTCATCGCCGTTGTTCAGGATCGCGAACTATACTGGTTGTCGGTGGGGGATAGCCCGCTCTACCTGCATCGCGGCGGCACTCTGACGAAGATCAATGAAACCCACTCGCTTGCGCCTCATCTCGACCTGCTCGTCGAGGCCGGGGAGATGGATGCAGAGGAAGCGGCCGTGCATCCCGGCCGCAATTGCCTGACCTCGGCGCTGGGAACGGTGGAGATTGACCGTATCGACTGCCCCATGAAGCCGAAGGTCCTCGAGGCCGACGATACGGTTCTTGTTGCCTCGGATGGCATCCTGTCCCTCAACGCGCAGGACATCGCGGCGAAGCTCGACGCGACAGAGGCTGACCTGACACCGGGCCAACGCGTTGAGCGCCTGCTTGACGCGGTGGCCAGGGCAGAGGCCTGCGATCAGGACAACACGTCACTCGCGCTCCTCCACGTGGGTGCGAGCGGGGTCCAGGGGGCGAGTGCGCGACCGGGGGCGTTTCTCAACCGGATGTGGACCCGTCTGCAGGGGCGCGCCTCCACGGCGGCCATGCGGGCGTCCCTCATTCCGCTGCGGGCCCGCATCGGAGTGCGATAGCGTCCGAAGACCTGGGCGGGCGCGACGGAGGTCCACCCTGCCCTAGGGCGCAGGCAGATGAAGGCCTTTGGCCCATGGCGGCGCGGCCTCAGGGCCACGCCAGCATCGCGCCGTTTTCGGCGGCCGGGCGGCCCGGCGGCTCGGCGTTGCGGGCAGATCGTATGGATATGGAGAGCGCGCACCGACAGCGCGCCAATCATGGAGAGGCAGATGCGGACGAAAGCGCGCGCGGCTCGCGCCGTTGACCAGCTCTCAACCCTGTTGCGGTCCGAGCACATACCGCAGAGCGTGCGCAGGCTTGGCGCGCAGGCGCAGACGCGTCTTGCCGAGCCGGTCCGCTTGTCGGTTGTCGGGCACGCGGAGGCGCAGCCGGCGGCCCTCGCCAACGCGTTGATCGGCGGGGGTGGGCGTTGCGTTCTGCCCGAGGTCGACGGCTTGCCCCCGGCCACGGTCGATTTCGGCGAACAGGACGCATGGCAGATCGTGACAGCCTCTGGCGACACCGAGGACATAGCGGCGGATGCGTTTGGCGCGTGCGATCCCTACGACCTTGCGCTCCTGCGGCGTTGGACGCCCTTGCCCGTCCTCGAGAACATCTCGCTCCGCGTGGTTGCGCTGGAGGGCGAAGAGAGCGAGGTCGCTGCGGCTCTGCGCTGGGCGCTGCGCGGCGCCGACATGCTCTTGTGGTGCGCGCAGTCGCAGAGCTCTGACGCTGCATGGCACGCGCGGCTCCCCGAAGGATTGCAGGACCATGCGTTCCTTGCGGTGCGCCATGGCGCGGTGAGTGATCCCCGCGGCTTCGTCGCGGGATACACCGTCCCCGAAGGTGCGCAGGACGCGGAGCTTCGTGACCTGCGCGAGGCCCTTCTTGACCACCTCTCGCGCGGACGCCGGGAGGATATGGACTATGCGCTCATGCTGCTGGAGAAATACCTGCCACGGCGTGAGGCGGCAGATGTATTTGCACCCGTCGGCATCGTCGGTCTGCCCGCGAGCACAGACAGCGAAGGCGCGCTCGAGGAGGTGCATGCCGCGCAGATCGATGTGGGCGGAGGGGAGGATAGGCCCTCAGACGAGCCGGTACGCACGATTGTTCATCAGCTCATCGACCGCGCCTACAGCATAGAAACCGTGCTGGACGAAGACGGTCCGGCCGCGGTGGAGGAACTGCTCGAGATCTGCGCTAACGCGCTCGGCGAGGCCGCCGGCGAAGCCACGCTCCACGTGCACGCTGTCGATCAGGAGCTCACGGAGACGTTGATGGATGCGGCCGACCTGATGCTCCTGATCCAGCTGGAGGGGAGCGCGTCCGCGCTCTCGGATTCCCTGGCGCTGATGCTGCAGGCCCGTCATGCTTGCGAGGAGAGGCTCTGTGCCTGACGCTCTGGCACAACTGTCTGAAAATGAATATCAAATCTTCGGTATGGTCCCCGCTTGTGCCGCAATCGCGCCTACGGTGCGGCGTGTGCCCGACGCAGGCTGCAAACCTCATCTCGGGGGTACATGAAAGATGAACAGGAGCGATCCAGATCAGAAGAACGGCCCGGCTCCAGATCAGGAGAGTAGGGTCGGCACCGAAACAGCGTTCGGTCAATCCGCCGAGCTGCACGATCACCCGGGCCCGGTGCCCGTAGATCCCGACTCGCTCGTGAACCTCTGCCTTGAGCGACTGTCGGGGTTCATCGCACGCCGCGACGAGGTCAGCGACCTGCTCGACGGGCTTTGCACCGACGGCGATCCGGAGACCGCGCGGGCCGCGCGGCGCCACAGGGAGCGCCTGCTGGAATTCGAGCCCAGCGTCACCATGATCGGGCAGGTCAAGGCGGGCAAGACGTCGCTCGTCAACGCGATGCTCGGTGCTCCCGGATTGCTGCCCGCAGACGTCAACCCCTGGACGTCAGTCGTCACGTCCTTGCACCTGACGCCGCGCCCCGAGGCTGCGTCACACGCAGCCCGCTTCACGTTTTTCGATGAGGACGACTGGGATCGCCTGACCCGCAAGGGTGGTCGCGTGGGCGAACTCGCGGGGCGCGCGGGTGCCGATGACGAGGCCGAAAAGGTGCGCCGTCAGATCGACGAGATGCGCGAAAAGACAAAGCGGCGCCTCGGGCGCAAGTTCGAGCTGCTGCTCGGAACGAGCCACGACTACGGCACCTATGACAAGGAACTCATCGAGCGTTACGTCTGCCTCGGGGATGATTTCCTGGAGGACGGCGCGGCGGAATCCCAGGGTCGTTTCGCCGACATCACGAAGTCTGCCGAGCTGTGGCTGCCGCGCCCGAAATGGCCGATGGGGCTCTGCCTGCGGGATACGCCGGGCGTCAACGACACGTTCATGATGCGCGAGCAGATCACCATCGGCGCGCTCCGCGACAGCCGCCTTTGCGTGGTGGTGCTCTCGGCGCACCAGGCGCTTTCAACGGTCGACATGGCGCTGCTGCGGCTCATCGCGAATGTGCGGTCGCGCGAGGTCGTGATCTTCGTCAACCGGATCGATGAGTTGCCCGACCCCGAGGTGCAGATCCCGGAAATTCGCGCCGCGATCCGCGAAAGCCTCTCTGCGCATGCCGGATTGGAGGATGCGGAGATCCTGTTCGGCTCTGCGCGCTGGGCGACGCTTGCGCTGTCGGGCGGTCTCGATGAACTGGGTGCAGACGAGGCCGAAACGCTCCTGGCCCACGCGGAATTCGCTCTGCCGGAGATGGAGCGCGAGCTCGGACCCGTCGAGCTGATCTGGTGGATGTCGGGGGTTCCTTCTCTCTACAACGCGTTGTGGGATCGGATCATCGAGGGGCCCGGGCAGGACAAATTGCGCCGCGTTGCCCGCGCCGCGATGAACCTTGCCGTTGGCTTGCGTGCGGCGTCCGAAGCCGATCCGATGCGCGCTGCGGCGAGGGACGCGACACAGATCGATGTCGACGCCGTTCACGTCGCGCTCGACCGGATCGAAGCCCGCGCGCTCGAGCGTTATGACGTTGCCTTTGCGACGGCTCGGGACACGGCCGCACAGCGCCTTGACCGCGCCCATCGGAGCTTTCTGGAACGGGCAACCGCTGCCCTGATCCAGCATCTGGAAACGTATGGCGAGCTTGCCCCCTGGACGTATGATCCCGCAGGACTCCGGCTCTTGCTCCGTTCGGGTTACCAGGTCTTTTCACGGCAGGTCCGCGCTGCGGGAAAGGCCGCGGGCGAGAGCGCTGCCGCTGACGTCGCCGCGCTGTATGCGGAGGTTCTGCGCCGCGATCCGCAGAGCTTTGCGCTCGCCGGGCCGGAGGCGCCACGCCTTCCGCCTCCGGTTCTGCTCGGTCAGACTATCGCGCTCGATCTCAAGAGCACGTGGTGGCGCCGGTGGTGGAGCAGGCGCAAGGGCTACGCAGCCTTCGCGCCAGATTTCCACCGCATGATCGATGCAGAGACGCGCCCCATCCTCGAGGCGCTGATCGATACGCATTGCGCGCCTGCCGGAGAGCCGATGCGCGCCGCGCTAATCGAGTTCTTCGCCGACCAGCGGTCGCTGATCTCGGGCTTCGGCTCGGAGGAGGTTCCGGAGGCGGGCCCCGATCCCGAGAGGCTTGCCGATGCCGTTGTTCGGCTCGAGCGTTTGGCGGCCTGAGGATGAAAGGGCTTCCGAAAACCGCGCGGCCCTTGGCCGATTGAACCGCACGAACCCTGCCACGCGTCGCGATGGCAGGGAACGCGCCCCCCCCCCGGCACAGGAGCTCCTTGCAGTGTCATACAACATGTCGTTCTCAAGTGAGGAAAGCGCGTCCGATCCTACGGCGGGCACGTCCGGGCTTCGCCGTCCACGGATTGCCATCATGGGCGAGTTCAGTGCTGGCAAGAGCACGCTGACCAACTTGCTGCTGGGCGAAAGCGCCTTGCCGACGAGGATCACCGCAACGCAGCTGCCGCCCGTGTGGCTCTCCTACGGTGACGATGCGGCGTATGGCGAAACGGTCGATGGGACGCAGTTCGCGATCGATCTCGAGGCATTTGGTTCCGAAGATCAGGGTACCGCGCCGCATCAGGCCCGGCCTGTCGATGTCGCCACAACCAAGTACATGCGGATCTTCCGCCGCACGGACGTGCTTGAGATGTGCGACCTGATCGATTTTCCCGGCATCTCGGATCCGAACATGGATCCGGACGTCTGGCAGCGTGTCCTGCCAATGGCCGATGCTGTGCTGTGGTGCACCCACGCAACGCAGGCCTGGCGGCAAAGCGAAGCCGCCGTGTGGGAGGACTTGCCGGAAGACCTGCATCGCAACTCGCTCTTGCTCCTGACACGGATCGACAGGGTGACGGACGAGCGCGACCGGCGCCGCGTTATTGCGCGCGTCACGCGCGAGACAGATGGGCTTTTTGCGGGGGTGTTCCCGGTTTCGCTGCTCAAGGCGCAGGCGGCCGGAGAGGACCAGGACGTCTGGGCCGAAAGCGGCGCCGAGGACATGACGCAAGCCCTCTTCTCGGTGATCACGGGCGTGGCCCGCGATCTTGGGCATGACGTGCCGCATAGCCCGATGCCAAAAGCAACGATGTGGGAGGAGCCGAGGCAGAGCCCGGCGGTGGCTGAGACGCCAGTTGAACCGGACACGCCGGTCGACGATACCGCCAGGATCAGACCCCGTCGCGTGCGCCCGACGCTGGCACGCTCCTCGCGCCCGACCCCCGAGGCAGGCCAGGGCAGCGCGGATGGGAGCTTCAGCCCTCCGCCGCAACTCTAGCGTTCCGCCCGGAGGGCCGCAAAAAACTCTCCTGGGGGCGAAGCAGGTGTCGCCGTCTGCGAGTGGGGCAGCGTTTCATTTGCTGTGAGATCGTAGGGAACTGGCAAGGTTTGTGCTGGATACTACAGGCTGGTCAATTGCCCTACGGCGCTCTCCAGCTATGCCCATGCTTGCACAATCCCTAGCCCATCAGCTCGAACGCCTTCATGCGGAGCTGCCGCCGCAGAGTTCCGTTCTCTTCGGCGATCTCTCCACGAGCACGGTACTGCGCGCCGTTGGCGGATGCGCCGGCGGGCAGGAGGCGCACGATACCGCCCTCGCCCTAGCGGTGGAGTGTTTCTGCGAGGACGCCGAAGATGCGCTTTCGGTCTCTGGCAAAGAGGGGGCGGCGCCCGTGCCTATGCGGGCCCTGCGCATCGAGGCCGGGCACGTGCACGTGATCCACCGTGGCGGGAGCGACGGGCTTGATGCCGTGGTCACCACACTTCCAGCGAGCGCGCTCTCGGCAGATGCGTCCTCAGATATGCGACTCGACGAAACGCTTGATCGCATCCGCACAGCCTGCGCAACGCTTCTGAGCGGCGATGACTGAACGACCGACGGACCTCACCGGGGGGCAGGGCCCGATCGCGGCGGCGCCGCCAGATGAGGGCGTGCAGCGTGACGAGCTGGCGCGGCTCCTCGTGAAGCTTTCCGCCCCCCTGCCGGATGCCAGCGGCGGCCGATACCTCCGGCCCAGTGCAAGGCAGGGCCTCCTCTCCGCTCTCCTTGACGAGATCGACAACACGGTAATGGCACGGTGTCTGCGGATCGAGGCGCCAGACGGGGCCGTGCTCCTTCTCGAAATCTCGAACCGGCGCCTGCTTGATGTCAGCGCAGAGGCGGAGGTCAGCGACAGAGCGCACGATCAGGCCCTCTCGATGGGCGAGCTTGGATTCGCCAGCCTGGAGGATCTCACACAGCTGCGCGCCTTGCTGGAGCGCCATTGTGGTGGCCCGGATCTGCGGGTGGAGAGCCTGCGCCCCTCCGGCCGCGTGGGCGTGGAACAAACAGGTGTCTCCGTGGCGACCCTGCGCCAGGCGTTTGCGCTCGAAATGCCTGCCCCGCAACCCTCGGCCTCTATCGCGGAGTTTGCCGCTGCCTGCGTGGCGGACGTTCTGTGCTGGCAAGCCAACACCGGCGAAGCCGGTGGGGACGATAGCTTACAAGACGCATTCGAGGCGGTCTGGGAGCTTTGGCCCGAAGGTCTGCTCGCACGCGAGCAAGCGCCGGCTTTGACGATCCTGTCGCCCGATGACCCGTCCGATCCACCGCTCTTGCTCGCGCAGGACGGGGAGGAGGCGGTCGCCATGCTCCTTGAGCCGCAGAGCGAACCCCGCATAGCCGCCATTTGGCTGGCCCTGAAAGAGCGGCAGAGCGGTCCCTGACCTGCAACCGCGCCACATCTTGGCCGACCCTGTCAGACCGCGCTTGGCGACCCCCGCCAGCATACGCCAAGCGGTGGTCGCCGAGCGCGGGATACAGGCCGGCGATCCCGGGGCATCGAGATTGCCATACACCTTCCGCGCCCGCTTCTGGCAACCCCTGCGGGACACGAAGGGGGTGGTTGCGCCCGATCCTTGGAGTATGTTGAGCCAAAGAGGCGAGACGCCCGCTCATGTGCGCGGGGGGCCAGGACCAAGCCCGCTTCAAGAGCGGGCGCGGCGACAGGAACAGGGAGGCGAAGATGCAGGACGACAGCGCTTTGGTGCCCGACGATCTCTTTGTCATCGGCGGCGGTATCAATGGCTGCGGAATCGCGCGGGATGCTGCGGGCCGTGGGCTGAGCGTGACCCTTGCCGAGAAGGGAGACCTGGCTGGCGCAACATCTTCGTCGTCGACCAAGCTCTTTCACGGCGGGTTGCGCTATCTGGAATACTTCGAGTTCCGGCTGGTGCGGGAGGCCCTGCTGGAGCGGGAGGTATTGTTGCGAGCGATGCCGCATATCTCGTGGCCGATGCGCTTCGTGCTGCCCTATCACCCCGATATGCGCTTCGAGGGCGATACGCCGACATCGAAGCTTCTGACAACGTTCATGCCCTGGATGAAGGGCAGACGCCCGGCCTGGCTCATTCGGGTCGGTCTGGCGATGTACGATGCGTTGGGCGGGCGCAAGCTTCTTCCCGGGACGTACACGCTCGATCTCACGCGCCGGCCCGAAGGCGCGCCGTTGAACGACAAGTTCACCCGCGCCTACGAATACTCGGATTGCTGGATCGAGGATTCGCGCCTTGTTGCGCTCAATGCGCGCGATGCCGAGGCCCATGGCGCCCGCATCATGACGCGCACCGAAGTGGTCGGCGCAGAGCGCGAGGGTGGCCACTGGGTCATTCGGTTGCGCGATGCGGTGACCGGTGGCGAGACAACGCGCCGGGCGCGGATGCTGGTGAATGCTGCGGGCCCGTGGGTCGGCGATGTCATCAGCGGGACATTGCGCCTGAACACCACGGACAATGTGCGCCTCGTGCGTGGGTCGCACATCGTGACGCGCAGGCTCTTTGACCACGACAAGTGCTACTTCTTTCAGGGGACGGACGGGCGGATCATCTTCGCGATCCCGTATGAAACCGATTTCACGCTTATCGGCACGACGGATCAGGAGCATCTGCGCGCCGACGAGAAGCCAGTGATCACCGACGGCGAACGCGATTATCTGCTCACCTTTGCGTCGCAATACTTCAAGACGCCGGTTACCGCTGATGACATCGTCTGGACGTATTCCGGCGTGCGTCCGCTCTATGATGACGGTGCCAAATCGGCGACGGCCGCGACGCGGGATTACGTGCTCAAGGTCGAGACAGCGGGCGGGGCGCCACTTCTCAACATCTTCGGCGGCAAGATCACCACCTATCGCCGCCTCGCCGAAGCCGCGCTGGAAAAGATCGTGAGCCACGTGCCGGCAAGCTCGGGGCCATGGACAGCGGGCGCCCCGTTGCCGGGAGGGGACTTTCCCGTGAAGGGCGTGAAGGCGCTCATTGCCGCATTGATGGCGGACTACCCCTTCCTGACCGAGCGCTGGGCCACGCGCCTTGTGCGCGCCTATGGCACGGAGGCCCGTCAGATCCTTGGCACGGCCACCTCTGCGCCGGATCTCGGGGAAGATTTCGGCGCGACGCTGACGGCAACGGAAGTAGAGTGGTTGATGCGCCGGGAGTTCGCGCGGCGCGCCGAAGATGTCGTCTGGCGCCGTAGCAAGCTCGGGCTGAGGCTCGATGCAGCGCAGATCGACCGGTTGGATGCGTGGATGGCAGAGAGATGGGCTGCGATGGCGGAGGCAGCAGAGTGATGCAGCACAGGCGCCCGCGCCATGCGTGACCCGGCAGGCTTTCTCAGGGCCCTCTTCGGCAAGGCGGTGGAGGTGGCCGATCCGATGCGTGCTCTTCCCGCGCGGTTGCCGCCCCGCCCATCGGGCCGGCTGCTCGTGGTCGGGGCTGGCAAGGCTTCGGCGCGGATGGCTGAAGCCGTCGAGTCCGTCTGGGGCCCGTGCGAGGGGCTGGTGATCACCCGCTATGGCTACGGGCGGCCGTGCGAAGGCATCGAGATCGTGGAGGCAAGGCATCCGGTCCCCGATCAAGCGGGCGTGGCAGCGACGCGACGGATGCTGGACCTGCTCGATGGCGCAAATGAGGGCGACACGGTTCTGGCGCTGATTTCGGGTGGCGGATCCGCTTTGCTCACGGCCCCTGCGCCGGGCATCACGCTGGAAGAAAAGCAGGCGCTGACGCAGGCCTTGCTCGCGTCAGGCGCCCCGATTGGCGAGATCAACGGGATCCGCAAGGAGCTTTCCGCCGTGAAAGGCGGGCGCCTTGCCGCCAGCGCCTATCCCGCCCAAACTATCGCGCTCCTGATTTCTGATGTGCCCGGGGACGATCCGGGCGATATCGCCAGCGGCCCAACGGTGGGCCATACCGGATCTGCCGCACGGGCCGAAGCGGCCTTGGCCCACTGGGGGGTAGCGCCGCCTGCGTCTATCGGTGCCTTTCTGGCGGCGGGCGGTGACCCTCTTTCCCCGGATGACGCACGGCTCTCGCGGGTGGAGAACCATATCTTCGCAGCGCCGTCGCAATCCCTCTCGGCCGCCGCCAAGCTCGCGGAGGCATCCGCATGCGAAGTGGCGATCCTCGGTGATGCCATCGAAGGCGAAGCGCGGGATGTCGCGGCTGAGCACGCTGCGGAAGCCGTGCGAAGGCAGGCAGGGCTTACGAAACCGCTTGTTCTCCTTTCCGGCGGCGAATTGACGGTCACCCGGCGCGGCGATGGCGTTGGGGGGCCAAATGCGGAATACGCGCTCGCCCTCGCTATCGCGCTGGAGGGGGCGGCAGGCGTTCACGCGATCGCCTGCGACACGGACGGGGTCGACGGCGCCGCTGAAGTCGCCGGGGCCACTGTATCGCCCGACACGCTGGGGCGCGCATCGGCCAAGGGCCTCGATCCAAAGGCGGCACTGGCGAAGAACGACGCGCACAGCTTTTTCGGAGCGCTCGGCGATCAGGTCGTGCCCGGCCCGACCCTGACAAACGTCAACGATTTTCGCGCGATCCTGATCGAGCCCGTCTGACGCAGCCCATGCCGGGGACGACCTTTGCGGAGGGCGACCCAAGCGGGGGCAGCGTTGGTGGAAGTCACGAGTGGGTCAGACCGAGGTCCATTTGCGGCACATGCTCGGGCACGATGAGCTCGGCCTCCGTCTGCGCAAGCACGTCTTCAACGGAGACGTCAGGCGCTGTTTCGGCGAGCACGAGCCCCGCCGCCGTGGGGCGCAGCACGGCGAGTTCCGTCACCACGAGGTCGACACGGCGCGCCGATGTGAGCGGAAGCGTGCAGCGCGGGACGATCTTCGATGTCCCCTTCGCGGCGTGCTGCATGGCGACGATGACCCGCCGCGCGCCCGTCACGAGATCCATGGCCCCCCCCATCCCGGGCACCATCTTGCCGGGGACCTTCCAGTTCGCCAGGTGTCCGAGCCCGTCGACCTGCAATCCGCCGAGAACCGTCATGTCGAGATGACCGCCCCGGATCAACCCGAAGCTCATCGCGCTGTCGATCGAGGCTGCTCCGGGCACCGCGGTGACAAAGCCGCCACCGGCATCCGTGAGCCGCGGATCTTCCATCCCCTCAGGAGGCCGCGCGCCAAGGCCGATGACCCCGTTCTCGGCCTGAAAGAACACCCCCCGCTCCGCTGGCACGAAGCTGGCAACGAGACTTGGCAACCCGATCCCGAGGTTGACGAGCGTGCCCGGGCCGATTTCCTGCGCCACCCGGCGCGCAATGAGCTCCTTGGCATTCATGCTCTGCCCTCCCTCAGGCCGCCCGGGCCAGGATGTGGTCGACGAGGACGCCCGGCGTCTTGACGCTGTCGGGCGAAATCACACCCACGGGCACGATCATATCCGTCTCTGCGATCACGGTATCCGCCGCGAGCGCCATCACCGGATTGAAATTGTGCGCCGTCAGCGAGTAGGCGAGGTTGCCCACGTAGTCTGCCTGATGCGCCGCGATGAGAGCGAAATCCCCGCGAATGGGCGTCTCCAGGAGGAACGGGGTCCCGTCGATCTCGATCTTCCGCTTGCCCTCCTCTACCTCGGTGCCGATCCCGGTTGGAGTGAGAACGCCTCCGAGGCCGACGCCAGCCGCGCGAATACGTTCCACAAGCGTGCCCTGCGGCACCAGTTCCACCTCGATTTCGCCCGAGATCATCTTGGCCTGCGTTTCGGGGTTGAGCCCGATATGCGAGGTCATCACCCGGCGCACCGCCCCGGCGGATACCAGCTTGCCAATGCCGCGCCCCGGCATGGCGGTATCGTTGGCGACCACGGTGAGATCGCGCACGCCGCGCGCGACGAGCGCGTTGATCATGCGGTGGGGAGAGCCGACACCCATGAAGCCGCCAATCAGCACCGTGGCACCATCGGGCACCATGTCCGCGGCTTCTGCCGCCTTGATCGCCTGTTTCACGTGCGCCTCCCTGGCAGCCTTTGCTGCTGCCGCGAACTGTTCCTTATCTCCGGGCGAAACGCCAGCCCGCCCCATGGGCTGGAGCCCGCACGAATGGCGATGGCGCCAGCGCGCGGGGTTTCGTATTCCTTGGCGGAAAGGGATCGTGTGGCGCGGTCCCGGGTAGAGGAGCAGGCCGATGAAACGCATTCAACTGGGCGCAGGCGGCCCGCAAGTGTCGCAATTCGGGATCGGTGCGATGTCCTTTGCCGGGATCTACGGGGACGCAACCGTGGACGAGAGCCACGCAGTGCTCGACGCCTGCCGCGCCGCCGGGGTCACCCATATCGACACCTCGAATGTATACGGGATGGGCAGGTCCGAAGAGATCATCGGCCAGTGGTTTGATGCCAATCCGAGCGCGCGGAGCGAGATGGTGCTGGCGACGAAAGCGGGGATAACGCGGGAGCCGGCCCGACGGTTCAACAACGATCCCGACCACCTCGAGGAAGCGCTCGAGGCCAGCCTGCGGCGGCTGGGTGTTGATGCTGTCGATCTTTTCTATGTGCACCGGTATGACCGCTCGCATACGCCGGAAGATCTCGGCGGCACGTTGAAGCGACTGATTGAAAAGGGAAAAGCGCGTGCTGTGGGCTTGTCTGAGATTGCGCCCAGCACCTTGCGTCGCGTTGCATCGGAGTGCCCGATCGCGGCGGTTCAGTCGGAATACTCGTTGTCGACGCGCGCGCCGGAGCTTGGGCTGGTGCAGACCTGTGCAGCGCTCGGAGCGACGCTCGTCGCGTTCTCACCGGTCGGTCGCTCGTTCTTGACGGATGCGCCGTTTACCCTCGCCCGCGCCCAGGAAATGACCTTCACCCGGGCAAACCCAAGGTTCATGGAGCCCAACTACAGCGCGAACATCGCGGCGACGGACGGCTTTCGGGCGTTGGCCGCCGACATGTCCGTGCCCGCGGCGGCGCTCGCGATTGCCTGGGTCTGTGCCCAGGGGCGTCATGTGCTCCCGATCCCGGGCACCAAGAACACCGCGCATCTTGCCGAGCTGCTGCGTGGGGTCGAGATGGAGCTGGATGCAGCAGACCTCGCGCGGATCGAGGCTGTGCTGCCGGTCGGCTGGGCCCACGGCGATCGCTACAGCGCCGCTCAGTGGGAGGGGCCGGAGCGCTACTGCTGATCTTGGAGCGGCGTGGATGGCGCTGGCCGTTGCCCCGCAACTTGGGGACAACGCGGTGAGGAGGGCGTTCCAGGAACGCGGTGAAGAGGGCGTCCACGGTTGTCCGCAAGAAGACTGCGCGCGCGCCTCGAAGACGGTCCGAAAGTCCTGCGGCGGGCAGGGTCCCTGCGCTCTGCCGGTTGCGAAGGCGCGCGTGCGCCATCTATACATGCCGATATCAGAGAGACTTCATGGAGCGGGCGATGAGATTCGAACTCACGACCCTTACCTTGGCAAGGTAATGCTCTACCCCTGAGCTACGCCCGCGCCGTGAAGTAGCGGCGTGTTACCCAAGGCCTGCGGGCGCTGCAAGCTAAAACTTCGCGCTTGGTGCAGGGAGGGAGAAGAAGTGCCAGCCCACGTTGTCTTCGGCGGCGATTCCGGTGCAGCCCTGTTGCGATACCTGTTGATTTTGCGTCAAAGGGTGACGCCGATTTCGGAGTTTGGTCCATCTCCATGCGATTTCATCTCGACCCATCCGACCTTGTCGCGCGGGGCAAGAACCGGGAGATCTACCGGCATCCAACCGATGACGGGCTGCTGATCAAGGTCCTCAAGGAGGGGCGTCGGCGTCGCGAGGCGGAGCGGGGGCCAATCGCGCGCCGCTTCAGGCCATCCTACATGCGGGAGTTCATGGTCGAGATCGAGGCCGTCTTTCGCGCGCACAAACGGGCTCCTGCCACCCTGCGACGCTTGCCCATCATTCAGGCCGCGGGCCTTGTGGCGACCAATCTGGGCATGGGGCAACTGGTCGAACGGATTGCCGGGGTGGATGGCGGGCTTGCACCGACGCTTGCCGATCTGCTGGCGGAGGGAAGGTTCGATACGACCGCTCTGGGACGGCTAAACGGCTTCGTGGAGCAGATGTATGCCTTGCACGTCGTCGCGGAGGACGTCGATCCCAGGAACATCGTCTGGGATGCGACGAGCGACAGCTTTGTTCTGATCGATGGATTCGGCGAAAAGCCTGTCGTGCCGATCCATGTCTGGAGCAAGACAATCAACGATATGCAACTCGACCTGGCGTTTCGCAAACGGCTTGCGGGCCGGACCGCGCTGGAATGGGACATGCGGGCGCGCCGTTTTCATTTTTGAACCGTTGCGCAAACCCGGCCCGCGCGAACCTCGTGCTACGCACTGCGGCCCGCCCGCCCCGGGATCCCTTTGGCGCCAGGGCGGATTGTCTCGCGCAGGATGTGACGACGGATTTGGGCAGGGCTGGCCCGGCAGACGGGCTCTGCCAAGCTTTGGCGCCCTCTTGGTTAGAGAGGCCGGCGGAAGACGATCCATTCCGAATAGAAATCGCCCGTGCCGCCCTTGCCGAAGCTCCCGACAACGGCGCAGCCCGCGCTTTCTGCGAGTTCGTTTACATTGTTGCGGGGAAGGATGTGCATTTCGAGCCCGCTGCCCGATGTGTCGTCCTCAAGGTAGTACGCCGGGTCAAAGGCATAGCCATGGACGGCGAGCGGAATATGCAGGATCGCGATCCCCCCCGGGTTGAGCGCCTGCAACAATTGACCGGTGATATGGGCCATGACCGGCGGCGTGTTGTGCTGCAAGGTGATCAGCGAGTAGGCGAGATGACACTTTGGAAGGTCCGCAAGATCGTAGAGGTCTTTCAGCATGACGGGCACCGGCGCCGTACCGGCGAAGTCCGCAAGGTTGCGCTCGGCCTCCTTGAGATGGGCAGCGCTGAAATCCACGCAGATCACGCGGTTGGCCCGGGCCGCGGAATGGACGGCCAGCCGCCCGACGCCGCAGCCGTAGTCCAGCACGTCGGGTTTGCCTGTCCCCTGCCAATACCGTTCGAAAACTTCGAAGATATCGTCGATCTGGCTGCGCCCGGTGTCCAGAAAAGCGCGCCGTTCGTCGGTGCCCAGCTCCTTGAGGTAGAGGTCATTCGTCATGACGCTCCAGTAGATCTGATCGGGTGCCGTGGCCTGCGTTCTCCAGTAGCGTGCGGTGGTTTCGAAGAGCTTCTGGATGTCTGCGAGGTCGAGGTCGGAGAAATCGAAATGCTCGTACTCGTCGAGACGCCGCGGCGGCACGCGAAAGCTCAGCTCCGGCGGGACCGTTTCTTCCACAGCGGGTTCTGGCTCGCTGCTGACGGGCTCAGGTACGGTCGGCTCTTCCTGTGCGGGCTGTACTTCGGGCGAGGCCACAGCAGCGGCATCGGGCGTCTCGGGCGCAAGTGCTTCTCCGCCGTCTGCTGCCCCGTGGCGCCGCTTGTTGCGCTCTTTGATCTTTCGTCGGAGTGGCTTCAAGAAGTCCATTCACGTCCTCGACTTTCATGTGTTCGCAGGGCCGAAGCTCGCGGAAAAAGGCTGCCAGACAGTCCGATTGCCCGGCTCACTCGAACTCCACCAAAAGGTCCTTGGCATCGATCTGGTCGCCGGGGCGAACATGAACGGCCTTCACCACCGCGTCGCGCTCTGCATGAAGTCCGGTTTCCATCTTCATGGCCTCGATCGTCACAAGCAAGTCGCCGGCTGCGACCTTCGCTCCGGCCTGCACGGGCACGGATGCGATCGAGCCGGGCATCGGGGCCCCGATATGGGCCGGATTGCCGACCTCGGCCTTCGGGCGCGCCGCGCTCGACCCCTTGACCTTGCGGTTGGGCACGCGCACCGCGCGGGGCTGGCCGTTGAGCTCGAAGAAGACACGTACCTCGCCAAGCTCGTTGGTCTCGCCGGTCGCCTGCATCCGGACTTCGAGGATCTTTCCCGGGTCGATTTCGGGCGAGATCTCTTCGCCGGGCTGCATCCCGTAGAAGAACGTCTTCGTGTCGAGCGTCCGGACCGGGCCGTAGTCGGCGTGGCGGGTGGCATAGTCAGTGAAGACCTTGGGATACATCAGGTATCCGGCGAGATCTTCGTCGTCGATCTCCTGGCCTGTCACCGCGGCGATCTCGGCGCGCTTGGCTTCGAGATCCTCGTCCGGCAGCAGGGCCCCGGGCCGGTCCGTGAAGGGGGCGTCACTGCCCAGGATGCGCTTCTGGATCTTCTTGGGCCATCCCCCCGGCGGCTGACCGAGCCCGCCCTTCATCATCTCGATCACGCTGTCCGGGAACGAGACCTCGCGCTTGCCGTCTTCGATATCGGCACGGCTCAGGCCTTGGCTCACCATCATCAGGGCCATGTCCCCGACGACCTTCGACGAGGGCGTCACCTTCACGATGTCACCGAACATGCGGTTCACATCGGCATAGGCCTCGGCAACCTCGTGCCACCGCTCCTCGAGGCCCAGCGATCGGGCCTGCGCCTTGAGGTTGGTGAATTGCCCGCCCGGCATCTCGTGCAGGTAGACCTCCGAGGCCGGGGCTTGCTGGCCGGTCTCGAAGGCCGCGTAATGGCCGCGCACGTTTTCCCAGTAGTTGGACAGCTCGCGCACCGCGCCGATCTCAAGACCGGTATCGCGCTCCTGCCGTGCCAGCGCCTCGACGATGGTGCCGAGCGTGGCCTGGCTGGTGTTGCCTGAAAGCGCGTCCATCGCGCAGTCGACGGCGTCCACGCCGCTTTCCGAGGCGGCGAGGATCGTGGCGCAGGCGATGCCCGCAGTGTCGTGCGTGTGGAAATGTATTGGCAGGCCAACCTCTTCCTTCAGGGCCCTGACCAGGCTTCTTGCCCCCGCGGGTTTGAGGAGACCTGCCATGTCCTTCACGCCCAGAATGTGCGCTCCGGCATCGCGCAGGTCCTTGCCCATCTGCACGTAGTACTTCAGGTCGTACTTCGAGCGGTCCGGATCGAGCAGATCGCCGGTGTAACAGATCGCGCCCTCGCAGACCTTGTTGTTCTCCACGACCGCATCCATCGCGACGCGCATGTTCTCGACCCAGTTGAGCGAGTCGAAGACGCGGAAGATGTCGACCCCGCTCTCCGCGGCCTGCTTCACGAAAAACCTGACGACGTTATCCGGGTAGTTTGTGTAGCCAACCCCGTTGGCCCCGCGCAGCAGCATCTGCGTCATGATGTTGGGCATCGCCGCGCGCAGGTCGCGCAGCCTCTGCCACGGGCACTCCTGCAAGAACCGGTAGGCGACGTCGAAGGTCGCGCCGCCCCAGCATTCGACAGAGAAGAGCTGCGGGACATTGGCGGCATAGGCCGGGGCCACGCGGATCATGTCGATGGAGCGCATCCGCGTGGCAAGCAGGCTCTGGTGCCCGTCACGCATCGTTGTGTCGGTCAACAGCAGGTGCTTCTGCTCCGCCATCCAGTCGGCAACGGCTTGCGGGCCGAACTCGTCGAGGATCTGGCGCGTGCCCATCGGCGGATCCTCGACACGGAGCGCGGGGGGCTTCGGGGTCCGCAGGTCGGCGGCGGGCTTGGCGCGGCCCTCCACTTCGGGATGACCGTTCACCGTGATGTCGGCGATGTAGGTCAGGATCTTGGTGGCCCGGTCGCGGCGCGGTTTGAAATCGAAGAGATCCGGCGTCTGGTCGATGAACTTCGTGTGGTACTGATTGTTCAGGAAGTCCGGATGCTTGAGCAGGTTTTCGACAAAGGCGATGTTGGTCGCCACGCCGCGGATACGGAACTCGCGCAGCGCCCGGTCCATCCGCGCGATGGCGGCCTCGGGCGTCGGGGCCCACGCGGTGACCTTTTCCAGAAGAGAGTCGTAGTAGCGCGTGATGACAGCGCCCGAATACGCCGTGCCACCGTCGAGCCGGATGCCCATGCCGGTGGCGCCGCGGTAGGCGGTGATACGGCCATAGTCCGGGATGAAGTTGTTCGTCGGGTCTTCCGTGGTGACGCGGCACTGGATCGCGTGCCCGTCGAGCCCGACGTCGTATTGCGAGGCCGTGCCGGTCGCCTCCATCAGGCTCTTGCCTTCGGCGATCAGGATCTGCGCGCGCACGATGTCGATCCCGGTGACCTCCTCAGTCACAGTATGCTCGACCTGCACACGGGGGTTCACCTCGATGAAGTAGAACTCGCCCGTTTCCATATCCATCAGGAACTCGACCGTGCCCGCACACTCGTAGTTCACGTGCTCGCAGATCTTCTTGCCGAGCGCGCACAGCTTTTCGCGCTGGGACGAGCTGAGATAAGGCGCGGGCGCTCGTTCTACGACCTTCTGGTTGCGGCGCTGCACCGAGCAATCCCGCTCCCAAAGGTGGTACATGTTGCCGTGGCTGTCGCCGAGGATCTGCACCTCCACGTGCCGGGCGCGCAGGATCATCTTTTCGAGATATCCCTCGCCGTTACCAAACGCCGCCTCGGCCTCGCGCCGCCCCTCCCGGACCTTTTCCTCGAGCTCGTCCTCCGACAGGATTGGGCGCATTCCGCGCCCGCCGCCGCCCCAGGACGCCTTGAGCATCAGCGGGTAGCCGACCTCGCCTGCCTCCTTGCGGATCGCGGCCATGTCGTCGCCCAGCACCTCGGTTGCCGGGATCACCGGCACCCCCGCCTCGATCGCGACACGCCGCGCACTCGCCTTGTCCCCGAGCGCGCGCATCGTCTCCGCCTTGGGGCCGATGAAGGTAATCCCGGCAGCCGCACAGGCGTCGACGAACTCGGGGTTCTCCGACAACAGCCCATAGCCCGGGTGGATCGCATCCGCCCCCGATTGCCTGGCCACCCGGATGATTTCGTCGATCGACAGATAAGCCTGAACGGGCCCAAGCCCCTCGCCGATCCGATATGCCTCGTCTGCCTTGAAGCGGTGCAGGCTGAGCTTGTCCTCCTCGGCGAACACGGCAACCGTCCGTTTTCCAAGCTCATTGGCCGCGCGCATCACGCGAATGGCGATCTCGCCGCGATTGGCTATGAGGATTTTCTGGAATTCGGGCATCGGCTGGGTCCACTTCACGTTTCACAAAGTCGTAGCCGTGATGCTGCAGAGCGGCAAGCGCGCCGCTGCCGCGCCCCCCGCGGGTGGCAAGAAGCCCGGCCGCACCCAAACCCCCCGAGCGACTTGCCCCGCCGTCCGTGGAGACCTGACCGGGCCCCGCTGCCCTTCCACAGGCAGTCTGCGCGCATGCAAGCGCCGATTGCCCCCTCTTCATCTTGGTCCAAATACCTGCCCTTGCCCTGCGCCAGACAGCGATGGCCTCAGGAAGGCGGGACTACGAGATGTTCATGCAGATCGCCAAGCCGCGCACAGCCGACGTTCGCCATGTCCGCGACAAGCTGAGCGCGCAGGATGTCCACGGCATGCGCCGCGCCCCGGGGTCCGAAAGCGGCCAACCCGTAGTGCACGGCGCGCCCTATCATGCAAAAATCCGCGCCGAGCGCGATTGCGCGCATGATGTCGAGCCCGGAGCGGATGCTGCTGTCGTAGATCACCGGTACATCCGGACCGAGCGCGGCCCGGACCTGCGGCAGCTGGTGGACAGGGGCGGGCGCTCCGTCAAACTGGCGTCCGCCGTGATTGGACACCCAGATCGCGTCGGCGCCGGCCGCATGGGCGGCCCGCGCATCCTTGGCGCTCAGAATACCTTTGACGATCAGCGGGCCGTCCCACTCCTTGCGCAAGTCGCGCAGATAGTCGAAGTCCGGCGCCGTGCGGATCTGGTAGCCGACATGCGCGGTCGCCGATCCGCGACGGCCCGGATCGGTGTAGCGATCGAGCGTCTTCAGCTTGGGGATGCCGACCCCCAGCATGCCGAACGCCCAGCCCGGACGGCGCGCCGCGTCCAGCACGATCCGCGGGGTCAGCCGCATCGGGTTGGTGAGCCGGGCCCGCTGCAAACGCTCGCGCCGGCTCGCCACGGAAAGGTCTACGGTCAGCACGAGCGTGTGAAAGCCCGCCTTGCGTGCCCGCGCACAGAGATCGCGCCGGACTTCCGGGTCTGATGGCGCATAGAGCTGGAACCAGCCCTGCTCGCCGGCCTTCGGCCCCACCTCTTCCGGTGTGGCCGCCGCGACGGTCGACAGCGTGTAGGGAATCGCGGTCTTTGCGGCCAGCCTGGCAAGGGTCCGCTCGGCGTCCGGCCAGACCAGGCCAGACATTCCGACGGGCGCAAAGCCGAAGGGCAGGGGGTAGCGCCGCCCCAGAATGTCGACAGAAAGATCCGCGTCCGTGATGCCACGCAGCATATGCGGCATGAGGCGGACATGGTCGAGAGCGCTCTCGGCCATCGCGCGTCCGTCCTCCCGCCCGACGGCGCTGTCGAGGTACTCCCATACGAAATGCGGAACACGTCGGCGCGCGGTACGGCGCAGATCTTCGATTGCGGGGTGGGACAGGTCTAGGCTCATACCCTCAGCTATGCCGGAGGGCGGCCCCGGGGCAAGCAGGACGATCCTGCAATGGGCGAGAACATTCAAAGAACGCTTCTTTAATTTCGCATCGGCGCGCGCTACACTCCGTTCCATGAGCAGTCCTGATGATTTCGAGGCCTTCGAGCAGGCCGTTCCGCTGTCGCAGCGCGCGATGGCCGCCCAGCCGCGCCCTTATCTCGACGGACTGAACCCCGCGCAGCGGCAGGCCGTCGAGGCGTTGGAGGGCCCGGTCCTCATGCTCGCGGGCGCGGGCACGGGCAAGACGAAGGCGCTGACCGCGCGCATCGCGCATCTCCTGACGACAGGCACCGCGCGCCCTAACGAAATCCTCGCGGTGACCTTCACCAACAAGGCCGCGCGCGAGATGAAGAACCGCGTCGGGCAGCTCATGGGCCACACGGTGGAGGGGATGCCATGGCTTGGGACCTTCCACGCGATCTGCGTGAAGCTGTTGCGTCGCCATGCGGAGCTTGCCGGCCTGAAGTCGAACTTCACGATCCTCGATACAGACGATCAGCTGCGGCTCCTCAAGCAGTTGATCGTGGCCAACGGGATCGACGAAAAGCGTTGGCCGCCGCGTATGCTCGCGTCGATCATCGACAACTGGAAGAACCGCGCATGGACGCCCGAACAGGTGCCCGCGTCCGACGCTTCCGCGTACGACCGGCGCGGGGTGGAGCTCTACACGCAGTACCAGGAGCGCCTTCGCACACTGAACGCGACGGATTTCGGCGACCTTCTGTTGCACATGGTCACCATTTTCCAGACCAACGACGACGTCCTCGAGCAGTACCGCCGCTGGTTTCGCTACATTCTCGTGGACGAGTACCAGGACACCAACGTCGCCCAATACCTCTGGCTGCGCTTGCTGGCAGGCGGGCATCGCAACATCTGCTGCGTCGGAGACGACGACCAGTCGATCTACGGCTGGCGCGGCGCAGAGGTGGGCAACATCCTTCGGTTCGAAAAGGATTTTCCGGGCGCCAAGGTGATCCGGCTGGAGCAGAACTATCGCTCCACGCCGCACATTCTCGCCGCGGCGTCCGCTGTGATCGCAGGCAACAAGGGCCGGTTGGGCAAGTCCCTCTGGACTGAAGTGGAGGACGGCGAAAAGGTCCGTCTGATTGGCCACTGGGATGGAGAGGAAGAGGCGCGCTGGGTCGGGGAGGAGCTGGAATCCCTCGGGCAGGGGACGCGCGGCATGGCGCCCGTCCCCCTCGATCATTGCGCCATTCTCGTGCGCGCGTCGCACCAGATGCGAGCCTTTGAAGACAGGTTCCTCACGATCGGACTGCCCTACAAGGTCGTCGGGGGGCCACGCTTTTACGAGCGGATGGAGATCCGCGATGCCATGGCCTATTTCCGGCTCGCGACTTCTCCCGAAGACGACCTCGCCTTCGAGCGAATCGTTAACACGCCGAAACGCGGTCTCGGCGACAAGGCGCAGCAGAAGATCCAGGTGACGGCGCGCACCAACGGGGTAAGCCTGCTTGAGGGCGCGCGGCTGTTGCTGGCGGCGAAGGGTCTGACGGGAAAGGGCGCGTCTGCGCTCAGTGACCTGGTCGATGGTGTGGACCGCTGGTCACACCTCGTGCGCTCCGACGACACGAACCACATCGAACTGGCCGAGCAGGTGCTCGACGAGAGCGGCTACACGGCGATGTGGCAAAACGACAAGACACCCGAAGCGCCAGGACGGCTCGAGAACCTCAAGGAACTCGTCAAGGCGCTTGAGGAATTCGAGAACCTTCAGGGCTTTCTCGAGCATGTCTCGCTCATCATGGACAACGAATCCGAGGATGAGGTGCCGAAAGTCACCCTGATGACGCTCCACGCCGCAAAGGGGCTGGAGTTTCCGGCCGTCTTCCTGCCGGGGTGGGAAGACGGCTTGTTTCCGTCGCAACGCGCGATGGACGAGGAGGGGCTGAAGGGCCTCGAGGAAGAGCGGCGCCTTGCGTATGTCGGCATCACGCGGGCCGAGGCGATCTGTACCGTTTCTTTCGCCGCCAATCGGAGAGTGTACGGGCAATGGCAGTCCGCGCTTCCATCCCGCTTCATCGATGAGTTGCCGCAGGATCACGTGGAGGTGCTCACGCCGCCCGGTCTTTATGGCGGAAGCTACGGCGCCGCGGGGATGGCAGCGCAATCTTCGCCGGCGATCATGGCACAGGCGGAGTCCACGCTGCATGATCGTGCGGCGCGGGCGGATGTTTACAACTCCCCGGGCTGGAAGCGGTTGCAGTCCCGGTCAGCCGAACGCCCCATGTCGCAACCGCGCGAGAGCCGAAACATGGTGATCGATATGGAGGCTTCGTCGTCCTTCAGCGAGGGCGACCGCGTCTTTCACCAGAAGTTCGGCTACGGATCTGTCGCCGGGATCGAGGGCGACAAGCTCGCGATTGCCTTCGACAAGGCGGGGGAAAAGAAAGTTGTTGCCAAATTTGTCGTCGCCGCAGCGCAAGCCGGAGATGTGCCGTTTTGACCTGCGACGATATTTTGGCTTATTTACCCGTAGACTGATTCTCTGCCCATGCGCGATGAGGCGTGGGATTACCCGAAAGAGGCAAGCGCATTGAAAGTCCTGGTGGTCGAAGACGACCCTAACCTGCGTGCTCTCTGGGGCGCGGTAATCCAAAAAGCTGGCTATTCCGCGCATCTCGTAGAGACGGAGGCGGACGCACGCTCCTGCTTGCTTCAGGAACCCTACGACCTGCTGCTCCTCGACCTGTTCCTCGGTGAGGAAAACGGGACCGCGGTCGCGGAGTTCGCCACGCAGATCAATCCAGCGTGTAGCATCGTTGTCGTGACGGGAAGCTCTGTCTACTCCAAGCAGGAGCTGTTCTCGATGGCGCCCACTGTCTGGGCTGTCATGCGCAAGCCCGTCGATATCGAGGATATCATCGCGCTCTGCGAACACGTAGCCGACGGGAGCGCGCCCGCCGTTGTTCCCGCGCTTGCGATGGGCGGAGCGGAGTTCCGGACCTCCTGACCTCACATTTTTTGCGTGATAGCTATGCCGCCGCTAGCGCGGCAGGCTGCGCGCGTGTTCGAGATCTGCAGAAAAAAAAGGCGACGACACCAGGGAGGAGGAAGGTGTCGCCGCCAGAAACAGAAAACCCAGGGAGGAGGTAGGGCCTTCTGAACCGTTAATCTGTCATGCGCGCCGCGCGGCCTCTCTTGCGAGGCGTCTGAACATCCCGCGGCGCAGTCCCAGATCGGAAAGATCGCGATCCGAGAGTTGTTTCAGTTCACAGATGGTCGCTCGATACACTTTCAGCCGGTTCATGTGACGTTGAAGGACGTCTAGCCCAAACCGTTGCTGCGCGTGTGTGCGCTCCACTGATCCCCTTGTCTTCTTTAGTTCCACTGCCTTCGCCCTTGCCATGTGAGGGGTCTCCCCTGACGTGACCGTTCCGGCTCTCGTTGAACTCAAGTTAGTGTAATGCTGCGAGTGCACAACGAAAAACGGCCTCAATGCTGCTATGCAGAAACTGCATACGAACGGGTGACTCCAATCTGCACAACTCGCTCAATTCAGGGGCGAAAGTGAAACGCCCCTTGCGTCTTTCTCCGCGCGCGCCACCTAGAGCCCGAGGAAATTGCTCTGCGTTTGACGCTTGGGGGAGACATGACTGTCACTAAGGATGCTGTGCTGCGTGCGCTCGAGGGTCTGACCTTGCCGGACGGTGGAAACATCGTGTCGGGCGATCTGATGCGTGCGTTGACGATCAGCGCTGACGGGGCCGTCAGCTTTGTCATCGAAGCGGCCGATCCTACTGCCGCGCGCGCTCTTGCGCCTGTCCGGACGGCGGCAGAGGCCGTGGTTGGGCGGCTCGACGGGGTCAGCAAGGTTTCCGTCGTGCTGACAGCGCCGTCGGCGGGTCCGGCCGCGAAGCCGAACACGCCGCCGCCAGACCTTCAGATCGGGCGCCACCCGACACCCCCCTCTGCCTCCGGGCCAGCAAGGCTGGAGGGCATCGACCGGATCATTGCGGTCGGATCCGGCAAGGGCGGTGTCGGCAAATCGACCGTCTCGGCGAACCTTGCCGTAGCGTTGGCGCGGGCAGGGCGCCGCGTCGGGCTTCTGGACGCCGACATCTACGGTCCTTCCCAGCCTCGCATCATGGGCGTCTCCAAGAAGCCGGCCTCACCGGATGGCAAGATCATCGAGCCGCTGCACGCGCATGGCGTGACGCTCATGTCGATCGGCCTGATGCTCAAGCCGGAGGAGGCCGTTGTCTGGCGTGGCCCGATGTTGATGGGGGCTTTGCAGCAACTCCTGGGGCAGGTCGCGTGGGGCAAGCTCGACGATCTCATCATAGATCTGCCGCCCGGCACGGGGGATGTGCAGCTGACCTTGTGCCAGCGCTACGAGGTCTCGGGCGCGATTATTGTCTCAACGCCTCAGGATGTCGCGTTGATGGATGCGCGCCGCGCGTTGGACATGTTCGGCAAGCTCAAGACACCGGTTCTTGGTATGATCGAGAACATGTCCACCTATGTGTGCCCGGAATGCGGACACGAAGCGCATCTCTTTGGCCATGGCGGCGTGGCCGCGGAAGCGGCCAAGGTTGGCCTGCCCTTCCTCGGTGCGCTTCCGCTCGAACTGGATACTCGGCTCGCGTCTGACAGCGGCACGCCTGTTGCTCTGGGCGACGGGACGGCAGCGCAGGCCTACGCGGCGCTCGCGGCTCAGCTGATCCAATCGGGCGCTGCCTGAGGGCCACGCAGCCGTCCCATGGATTTTGCGCGGGATTTCATGGGACGCATGGGATCCCATGGGATTGGACGTCCATCCCGCTCCACATACGACCCTGCCAGCTGAATCCTACGGGATCTTGCTGAGTCGCGGCGCAAGGTCAGCGCTTCGCGACAATGCAAAACGGCCACGAGTCAACGATTTTCACAGATCAATCCTACAGAAAGCGCAGCATTGTTGCGACTTCGCGGCGTTCTGTTGCTTCCATTGTTGCGCTGGCGTCAACATCCTGTGTTTTGGGTGGGGGTTAGCCGCTAGATCTTCTCCGCCGCGCAGGTTCCCACTCGGCGTGCTCTAAGAAAAGTGGCTGAAAGTGATCGCGTCCCACAAAATCCCATTGAGAACCACACATTCCCATGGCATACCTTGTTTCACGGTGAAGACGGAGACAAGGAAGCACCCCAAGTCGCTTCCGGACAACCAACAAAAAAAGCAGGTTTCATACAGGCTTCCAACTTCATCAAATTGAGATCCGGAGTGTGGGCGAGCAGAACATCCCCCCAGGTGGCACACGCATCCGGACACCCCCGCGAAATGGGGCAGAGGGCGGCGGATCAGACAGTGGCAGCAGTCTGATCCGCCGTTTTCATTTTGAAAACACTATCAGAATCATCTGGGGCGAGGCAAGGAGCACAGGGCGTTGGAGCTCAGCTTCACAGGGGAACACCGTCACAAGGTTGACGGCAAGGGCCGGGTGTCGATCCCGTCTCAGTTCCGTCGTGTGCTCGAAGCCGCCGACCCCGACTGGACCGAAGGGCTGAACCCGGGCGTCTACTTGCAGTACGGCGCCTCCAAGCAAAGCCACCTTGAATGCTTTACCGTTACGGCGTGGCGCGAGGTGACGGCAAAGATCAAGGCGATGCCACGCGGATCGCAGCAGCGGCGGATGCTGGAAAAACTCTTCAGTGCCAAAGTGCTTCAAACCACGGTGGATGAGACCGGTCGATTGGTCTTACCGGCGTGGTTGCGGGAGAAGCTTGGGGTCAGCGATCACGCGACCTTTGTGGCCACGGGCGACACTTTCCAGATGTGGGCGCCGGACAGCTACGCTGAGGTGGAGGCGCAGCTGGAGGAAGAACTCGACGCGCTGCCCGACGGCATGGATCCGCTCGAGTGGCTCGATGCCGCCGCCGGAGCAGGGGAGTGAGGCATGGCCGCCGCTGCCCGAACTTCGTCTGACGCCGCTCCGCATATTCCCGTCCTGATCACACCGCTCATCGCGGCGGTCGCACCAGTGTCCGGACACTGGATCGATGGCACCTTTGGAGCGGGCGGGTACGCCCGCGCGCTTCTCGAAGCGGGCGCGGACCACGTCACCGGGATCGACCGTGACCCGACAGCGATTGTCGGGGCGGGCCCGCTGCGCGAGGTTTGGGGTGCAAAGCTTTCGATCGTCGAGGGCCAGTTTTCCAATATGGATCAGTTGGTTGAAGAGCCGGTGCAGGGCGTCGCGCTCGATCTCGGCGTGTCCTCCATGCAGCTCGATCAGGCGGCGCGCGGGTTTTCGTTCCTCCGCGAGGGGCCGCTCGACATGCGCATGTCGGGACTCGGGCCGTCGGCGGCAGACCTCGTGAACACGGCGACCGAGCGCAAGATCGCCGACATCCTCTATCACTACGGCGAGGAGCGTGCCGCACGCCGGATCGCGCGCGCCATCGTGGCGGCGCGACCGTTTGAGACCACGACGCATCTTGCCGAGATTGTTGCCGGGTGCCTTCCGCGTCCGAAGCCGGGTCAAAGCCATCCGGCAACCCGCAGCTTTCAGGCGATCCGGATCGCGGTGAACGACGAGTTCGGCGAGCTCGTTGCCGGATTGGAGGCGGCCGAGCGCATCCTGGCGCCGGGCGGGGCTCTGGCTGTCGTGACGTTTCATTCGCTGGAGGATCGCGTCGTGAAGCGGTTTTTGCAGCAGCGCGCGGGCGAGGGCGGGCAGGCCAACCGCTTTGCGCCCGCCGTCGAAACGCCGCCCGCCCAATTCCGGCTGACGCCGCGCAAGGCGATCGAGCCGGATACAGACGAAGTCGCCGCCAACCCGCGCGCCCGATCGGCTCGGCTGCGGGTGGCGCGCAGAACAGACGCTCCGACTACGCGGGTGGACCGTGCTGTCCTCGGGTTGCCGGGGCCAACGGATTGGTGGGCTGGATGAAGCGCAAGGGAACATCGCAATGAGAGGGTTTGTTGTTGTCCCGTCGGTCCTGTGCGTGATGGGATTGGCGTATTGGGCGTACCAGGAGAATTATCGCACACAGGCCGCGCAGTCCGACGCCGAGGCACTGAGTCAGGAGATCGGGGCGCTGCGGGACAGGCTTGCGCTTCTGGAGGCGGAATGGGCGTACCTCAATCGGCCCTCGCGTCTTGCAGAGCTGACGGAGCTGAATTTCGAGAGCCTCGGGCTCCAGCCGTTCGCGCCCTCGCAGTTCGGGCTCGTGGAGCAGGTGGCCTATCCCCCTGATCCGACCGAGCTCGTGGTCGATGGTGTGATCGAAGCACGCGGAACGCTCGCAGAAGACGGGCAGTACCCATGATCCGGACACCACTGCGCCCGCTTCCCCGTATCCTCGCTGCTCGCGACAGCGGGGGTGATCCCGACGCCATCGAGCAGGAGCTTTTGCGCCAGCGCAACGACTCACGCCGCGATCACTTCAGAGTGCGAGCGGAGGGGCGGCTCTTTGTGCTTGCCCTTTGTTTTGTCGCCGCTTTTCTGACGGTTGGGCTGCGCATGGGCGCGCTTGCCGCGTCCGAGCCCGCGGAGCCGCGAGTGGTCTCCGCTGGTGAGGCGATTGTCGCGACGCGCGCCGATATCACGGACCGGCATGGCCGCCTGCTGGCGACCAATCTCGACACGCACTCCCTCTACGCACAGCCGCCGCACATGGTCGACCCCGCTAAGGCGGCCCGCGCGCTCGCCGAGATCTTCCCCGACCTGGAGGCCGAGGCCCTGCACCGGCGCTTCACAGACGGGCGGAAATTCCTGTGGATCAAGCGCAAGATCAGCCCTGAGCAGATGCAGGCGGTGCACGACATCGGCGAGCCGGGCCTGCTGTTTGGTCCACGCGAGATGCGTCTCTACCCCAACGGTCAGTTGGCCGCGCATGTTCTGGGCGGCGCGAGCTTCGGGCGCGAAGGGGTGCACTCGGCCGAAGTGATCGGAACGGCAGGCATAGAAAAGGCGTTCGACGGGTATCTGCGGGACGCCAGCCTTTCGGGCGCCCCGCTCGTGACCTCGCTCGATCTGCGCGTGCAGGCCGCGACGCGCACGGTGCTCGAAGGAGGAATGCGGCTGCTGAATGCCAAGGGCGCCTCGGCGGTGCTCATGGATGTCCGAACGGGCGAGATCAAATCTCTGGTTTCGCTACCGGATTTCGATCCCAACGACAGGCCGAGGCCGCTGGCGCAGGGCGATCAGTCCGACAGCCCGCTCTTCAACCGGGCGGTTCAGGGCGTCTACGAACTCGGCTCCGTGATGAAGATCTTCACCGCGGCGCAGGCCATCGAGCTGGGCCTCGTGAACCAGAATACCGTGATCGACACGTCCGGACCTATGCGCATCGCAGGCTTCCCGATCCGCGAGTTTCGCAACAAGAACCACGGCGAGATTTCAGTGGCGGACATCATTGTTGTCAGTTCCAACCGGGGAACGGCCCGCATGGCCTTGCAGATTGGCGCGGCGCGGCAGAAGGAATTCCTCTCGAAGTTCGGGTTCCTTGCGCCGACGGAGCTGGAAATGGTCGAAGCGCCGACAGGGCGGCCCCTCTACCCGGCCCGCTGGCAGGAGCTCTCCACGGTCACGATCAGCTATGGTCACGGGATATCAACCTCGCCCGTGCATCTGGCGGCGGGCTACGCGTCGCTCGTCAACGGCGGCACGCGCGTGCGCCCGACGCTGCTCCGTCAGCCGGGGCCGCAGCAGGGCGAGCGGCTCATCTCGGAGCGCACGTCGCTCGCGGTCCGGACCATGTTGCGCAAGGTGGTGACTGATGGCACCGCGAGTTTCGCCGAGGTGCCGGGCTACCATGTGGGTGGCAAGACCGGCACGGCCGACAAGCCCCGGGGCGCGGGGCGTGGGTATTACGATGACAAGGTGATCGCCACCTTCGCCAGTGTTTTCCCGGCCCATGACCCGAAATACGTGCTCATCGTCACGCTCGATGAGCCGCAAGAGACCTCCGGCACGAAGCCGCGCCGCACTGCCGGCTGGACAGCTGTCCCCGTGGCGTCGGAGATCACGCGCCGGATTGCACCGCTCCTTGGGCTGCGTCCGACCGTTGAAGCCGCCCCCTTGCCCGGGCTAACACCAACAGCGAGTCGGTCGGCGGACTGACGGACAAGAATATGCGGGGAGCAGCGCGAATGAGCGGGACGGCACAGCGAAAGGCACTCGCCGAGCTCGGCCTCGCGGCGCTCTCTGCCCAGGATGCCCATGTGACCGGGCTTGCCGTCGACAACAGACAGGTGCAGCCGGGCTACTTGTTTGCGGCGCTTCCCGGAACGAACGTGCACGGCGCGCGCTTCATTCCGGAGGCCCTGGAGGCTGGTGCCGCAGCGATCCTTACCGATACGACCGGCGCCCGCATGGCCGAGACAGCCCTGGCGGGGTCCTCGGCAGCGCTCGTGGTGGTCGAAGACCCGCGTGCGGCCCTCGCCTATGCGGCCGCGCTCTTCTTTGGCAGGCAACCCGAAACGATGGTGGCCGTAACCGGCACCAACGGCAAGACCAGCGTCGCCAGTTTCACACGCCAGATCTGGCAGGACCTCGGATTTGCCGCGGTGTCCGTCGGAACGACCGGCGTGGAGGGAGATTGGGAAGCCCCGCTCGCCCATACAACGCCCGAGCCGATCACCTTGCACCGCACGCTGGCAGAAGCGTCTGCAGCCGGGATCACGCACGCGGCGATGGAGGCGTCTTCCCATGGGCTGGCGCAGCGGCGCACCGATGGCGTGACGCTCGCCGCGGCGGGTTTCACCAACATCACGCAGGATCACCTCGATTACCACGCGGACTTCGACGAGTATTTCGACGCCAAGTCCGGGCTCTTCACCCGGGTCCTTCCCGCCGATGGCGTCGCTGTCATCAACATGGACGGGGCAAACGGGGCGCGTATGGCCGAGGCCGCCGAGACGGCGGGACAAGAAGTCATCCGCGTGGGGCGCGGTGAGGGCTGCGCCATCCGGCTGCGCGCCTTGCGTTTCGAACCGAGAGGGCAGGAGGTACGCTTCGAGTGGAACGGTGCGCCGCATCAGGCGACACTGTCGCTGATCGGCGGGTTCCAGGCCGAAAACGTGCTCGTGGCCGCTGGCCTCGCCATTGCCGCCGGAGCTGATCCCGACGACGTGTGGCGCTCGCTGCCGCGGCTGGCGGGCGTACGTGGCCGTATGCAACTCGCCGCCACCCGCAGCAACGGCGGGGCGGTTTTCGTAGACTATGCGCACACGCCTGACGCGCTTGCGACCGCGCTCAAGGCGCTGCGCCCGCACGTCATGGGCCGGCTTGTCTGTGTTTTCGGTGCGGGTGGGGATCGCGACATGGGCAAGCGGCCGCTGATGGGCGCTGCCGTGGCTGAGCACGCCGACTCTGCCTTCGTGACCGATGACAACCCGCGCAGCGAGGACCCGGCAGCGATCCGCGCCGCCATTCTCGCCTCCTGCCCGATGGCCACCGAGGTCGGCGACAGGGCCGAGGCCATCCTACGCGGCGTCGACGCGGTCGGGCCCGGCGACGCGCTGCTCATTGCGGGCAAAGGCCACGAGACCGGCCAGGTCGTGGGCGACGTGACCTACCCGTTCGACGACGTCGAGCAAGCCTCCGTGGCCGTCGCTGCGCTCGATGGGCGGGTAACGTGACGGGCCGTATCGGGCAGAGAAACGCCCCGCTCCATGCTGTTGACGCCCTGCGCGGATTGGCTCATGCGGCGTATCCAGCGGTGGAGTGCTCCACCGCCCTTCACCCAGGCCGGACAGGCTGAGAAAGGCGAACGCATGCTCTTTTGGCTGACAGAATTCTCCGATGGCGGCGATTTCTTCAACCTGTTCAGGTACATCACCTTCAGGGCAGGCGCGGCGTTCTTTACGGCGCTGATCTTTGGCTTCCTCTTTGGTCGCCCGCTCATCAACCTGCTGCGCCGAAAGCAGGGCAAGGGTCAGCCGATCCGCGCCGATGGCCCCGAGAGCCATTTTGCGAAGGCAGGCACGCCGACGATGGGGGGGGCGCTCATTCTGGGGGCGCTCACCGTCTCGACCCTGCTTTGGGCACGGCTCGACAATCCTTATGTCTGGATCACCCTGTTCGTGACGATGGCCTTCGGTGTCCTCGGCTTTGCCGATGACTATGCCAAGGTTTCCAAGGGCAACGTAAAGGGCGTCTCCGGGCGCATCCGGCTCGGCATCGGCTTCGCGATTGCTGCTGTGGCCGCCGTGGCCTGTGCCGCTGCGCATCCTGCCGAGCTGTCCAACCAGCTGGCCTTGCCGTTCTTCAAGGATCTGCTGCTCGGCATGGGGCTTCTCTTCATTCCGTTCGCCATGTTCGTGATCGTGGGCTCCGCCAATGCGGTGAACCTCACGGACGGGCTCGATGGCCTCGCCATCATGCCGGTGATGATCGCGGCCGGGACGCTCGGCGTCATCGCGTACACGGTCGGGCGAGTGGACTTCACCGAGTATCTCGACGTGCACTACGTCCCCGGCACGGGAGAGCTCTTGATTTTTGCCGCCGGGTTGATCGGCGGTGGCCTGGGCTTTCTTTGGTACAACGCCCCTCCGGCGGCCGTTTTCATGGGCGATACCGGCTCGCTTGCGCTCGGTGGCGCGCTGGGCGCGATCGCCGTGGCCACCAAGCACGAGATTGTCCTGGCCATTGTTGGCGGGATCTTCGTTGTCGAAGCGCTCTCGGTGATCGTCCAGGTGGCCTATTTCAAGCGTACCGGAAAGCGCGTCTTTCTGATGGCGCCGATCCATCATCACTTTGAGAAACGTGGTTGGGCGGAGCCGCAGATCGTGATCCGGTTCTGGATCATTTCGCTGATCCTGGCACTGATCGGGCTCGCAACGCTCAAGATCCGCTGACATGACAGTGCGCGGCACGAGCGCCATGATCAGGGGCATGGCGCCGCGCCTCGTCTCCGGTGATGTCGCTTTTGCCTGCGTTCATGAGCTTGACGTCCTCCCTGCGGAGGCGCGCGCGCTTGTGCGCGAGGACGAGGGAGTGACGCTCGTGCTCCCCCTTGGCCACTCGCTTCTTGCGGACGATGCGCTTGCCATGCGTCAGGTCACGCTGACCGTTCACTCTGCCCTCGATGGTGTCGGCCTGACGGCCGCCGTGGCAGAGGCGCTGGCCAACGCCGGGATCCCTTGCAACGTCATCGCCGGCTATCATCACGACCACATCTACGTGCCATCGAAGGACGCCGAACGCGCTGTCGACATCCTCACGCGCCGCGCGCAGGCGGGATAACACCGCAACTGCCCCGGCTCGATGCGGCGTCGCGCAAGCCCCTCACCGGCGTCGCGGCCCTGTCGACTATGCAGGGTCTAGCGTTTCGGCCCTGGCTTGCGCCTGCGCTGCGGTGCCTTCTTGGGTTCGGCACGGGCGGCAAAATCCTTGTCCAGCCCAAGCTGGTCCTTCAAGACCCTCGGGCGCACCTCTTCGACCGCGCCGGCGGCAAGCTTGCCGAGCTGAAATGGCCCGTAGCTCACGCGGATCAGGCGGTTTACCTGGAGGCTGACAGCCTCCATCGCGCGGCGGATCTCCCGGTTGCGACCCTCCCGAAGGGCCACCGTGATCCAGGCATTGGCGCCCTGTTGGCGATCCAGCGTGATCTGCATCGGCTGAAAACGCTCTCCATCCAGCGTGAGGCCGTCCCGCAGAGGTTGAAAGGTGGTGTCTTCCGGCGTTCCCTTCACGCGGACCCGGTACTTGCGAAGCCAGCCTGTCTCCGGCAGCTCCAGGCGGCGCTTGATCTCGCCGTCATTGGTCAGGAGCAGCAGTCCTTCGGAGTTGAGATCGAGCCGGCCAATGCTCAGCACACGCGGCATGTCTTCTGGCAGCGCGTTAAAGATCGTGCGGCGGCCCTTCTCATCGCGATTGGTCGTCACTAGGCCGGAGGGCTTGTGATAAAGCCACAGGCGCGGCGCCTCGGGCGCGGCAAGGGCCGTTCCGTCGACCGTGATCCGATCCGAGGGGCGCACGTTCAGCGCAGGGCTGTCGATCGGCTTGCCATTGACGGTCACGCGCCCGGCGAGGATCAGCCGCTCGGCTTCGCGGCGCGAGGCCACGCCAGCGCGCGCGATCACCTTTGCGATGCGGTCGCCCGGAGGCGCAGGAGGGGGTTCTTTCGCTGCCATGGTCGCGCTGGTAGCGTTTGGCATCTCGGAAGGAAACCCATGAGCCCCTTTGCACGCCATATGGACATCGCGCTCGCGGAAGCACGGCAAGCCGCCGAGCTCGGTGAAGTGCCCGTGGGGGCCGTTGTCATCGACCCGTCTGGGCGTGTCGTGGCGCAGGCGGGGAATCGAACGCGGCTGATGTCCGACCCCTCTGCCCATGCCGAGGGGCTGGCGATCCGCGCGGCGTGCGCGGCCGCGGGATCGGAGCGTCTGCCTGGCCATGCGCTCTTCGTCACGCTGGAGCCCTGTGCGATGTGCGCAGGTCTTATTGCGGCAGCGCGCATTGCGCGTCTCGTCTACGGTGCGTCGGATCCGAAATCGGGCGGTGTGGCGCATGGGGCTCGGGTGTTTTCCCACCCGCAGGCCCATCACGCGCCGGAAGTCATCGACGGGATTGGGGCCGCAGACGCCGAGCGACTGCTCACGTCTTTCTTCGAGGCGCGGCGCTAGGGGCGCGGGCCGACCTTCAGGGTATGTGCGCGCGCAGGGTCCGTTCGCCCAGAAGCGTCTCGCCGCGCGTATGGCGGACTGTCCCGCTCCAACTCCCGTCGGCAGGCATACCGCTTGGAAGGCGTCGGCCGAGGGCCTGCATCCGCAACGGTTGGGCCTTCTCCAGCGTCACACTCTGCGTCAGGAACGGGCCATTCGGCGCCGTGATCTCAACCGAGACCGTGTCCCCACTCTGGACGTTTGCCAACAGAATCCAGACCACCGCGGCGTCGGCACCCGCGTCCAGCCCGTCCTCGGGCAGCCCCGCCTTGACCGCCGTGTAGTCGGGCACGGCCGATGCGAATCCCGCAGCAATGGGGCCGCCCGGCATGTACGGAAGATCGGTGCTCCAGAGGGTGCGCACCTGGGCACCACACGCGTCCGCCGGGTTGGGTGAGAAGGGATCGACGATTGCACCGTCCTTGCGCACGCTCAGATGGACGTGTGGGAACGTGGCAAGCCCCGACATCCCCACCATCCCAAGAGGCGCGCCGGCTTCCACCCGTTGGCCCGAGGCGACGGTGACGCTGCCCTCTCGCAGGTGGCAGTACTGAGTTTCCCAGCCATTCCCATGCTCGATCGCCACGGCGTTGCCGCACTCCAAGCCCGCCACATCCGGTGCGCCGGGGTCACCTTGCCGGATATCGGGCATGCCGTCCCGTATGGCCCGGATGGTGCCCGCAGCTGTGGCGAGGACAGGGACGCCGCGCGCCATGTCTGCCTCTGTCGGGACGGCGAAATCCGTGCCCGAGTGGCCGTCATTGGCGAGTGTGCCGCAAGCGTAGTCCGCCTGGGCCGGGCCGGGATCCCGATCGACGTATTGCTGGATGTAGCAGGTCTCGCCCAGGGTGCAGTCAATGGGGAGGCGGAGCTGGAGGTCCGTATCGGCCTGTGCGGAGAGCGGCGCGCACAGGGCCGCAAACGCAAAAAAGGGCGCCCGGAGGCGCCCTTTTGCAATTCGATGGAGAAGTCTCATTCCGCCGTCAGGAGCGGCGGCTTCTTCGATGACAGCTTGCGCTTTTCCGGCTCGGTCATCTCGAGCTTCAACTCGCCGTCCTTGACCGACACCTTTACGATGCCGCCCTTGGCGAGCTTGCCGAAGAGCAGTTCTTCGGCCAGCGGCTTCTTGATGTGTTCCTGGATCACGCGGCCGAGCGGGCGCGCGCCCATCTTGTCGTCGTAGCCCTTGTCCGCGAGCCATTCCGCAGCCGGACGCGTTAGTTCGATCGACACGTTGCGATCCATCAGCTGAGCCTCGAGCTGCAGAACGAACTTCTCGACAACCTGCAGGATCACGTCCTTGGGCAGCGGCGCGAAGCTGATGACAGCGTCGAGACGGTTGCGGAACTCCGGCGTGAACGTCCGCTCGATGGCGGCGGTATCTTCGCCTTCGCGCCGGTCGCGCCCGAAGCCGATGGCGGCTTTCGCCTGCTCCGCGGCGCCCGCGTTCGACGTCATGATCAGGACGACGTTCCGGAAGTCGACCTGACGGCCGTTGTGATCCGTCAGTTTACCGTGGTCCATCACCTGCAGCAGGATGTTGAAGACATCCGGGTGCGCCTTTTCGATCTCGTCGAGCAGGAGCACGCAATGCGGGTGCTGGTCCACTCCGTCCGTGAGCAGGCCGCCCTGGTCGAAGCCGACATAGCCCGGAGGCGCGCCGATCAGCCGGGAAACAGCGTGCTTTTCCATGTATTCCGACATGTCGAAGCGTAGCATTTCGACGCCGAGGCTGTCGGCCAGCTGCTTTGCGACTTCCGTTTTGCCGACGCCGGTCGGGCCGGCAAAGAGATAGTTGCCGATCGGCTTCTCGGGCTCCCGAAGGCCAGCGCGCGCCAGCTTGATCGCACTCGTGAGCGCTTCGATGGCCTGGTCCTGCCCGAAGACGACGCGCTTGAGTGTCGGCTCCAGATCGAAAAGCACCTGTGCGTCGTCCTTGGAGACGTTCTTTGGCGGGATGCGGGCGATCTTGGCGACCACGGCCTCGATCTCTTTCGCGCCGATCGTCTTGCGTCGCTTGCTCTCTGCCACGAGGTGCTGGGCCGCACCGGCCTCGTCAATCACGTCGATCGCCTTGTCGGGCAGCTTGCGGTCATTGATGTAGCGGGCAGACAATTCCACCGCCGTCTTGATCGCGTCTGTGGTGTACTTGATGTCGTGGTGATCCTCGAAATAGGGCTTGAGGCCCTTCAGGATCTTCACCGCGTCATCCACCGATGGCTCATTGACGTCGATCTTCTGGAACCGTCGGCTCAGCGCGCGGTCCTTCTCGAAGTGTTGGCGGAACTCCTTGTAGGTCGTCGAGCCCATGCAGCGCAGCTTGCCGCCCTGAAGTGCGGGCTTGAGCAGGTTCGACGCATCCATCGCGCCGCCCGAGGTGGCGCCAGCTCCGATAACCGTGTGGATCTCGTCGATGAAGAGGATCGCGTCGGGATGATCCTCCAGCTCGGTCACGACTGCCTTGAGCCGCTCCTCGAAGTCGCCGCGATAGCGGGTCCCTGCGAGAAGGGCGCCCATGTCGAGCGAGTAGATCGTCGACTCGGCGAGCACTTCGGGTGTTTCGCCCTGTACGATCTTGCGGGCGAGGCCCTCTGCGATGGCAGTCTTGCCAACGCCCGGGTCACCTACGAGCAGGGGATTGTTCTTGCGGCGGCGGCAGAGCACTTGAATGCAGCGCTCGACCTCTGCGTCGCGCCCGATCAGCGGGTCGACATCGCCCTTGCGGCTCTTTGCGTTGAGATCCACGCAGTACTTCGCAAGCGCGCTTTCCTTGTTCTCGCCGCTGTCAGAGGCCGCTTCTTCGGTGGAGCTTTCCTCTTCCATGTCGCCAGCGCCCGTCACCGGGCGGCTTTCGCCGAACGAGGGGTTCTTGGCGACGCCGTGGGCGATGAAATTCACCGCGTCGTAGCGCGTCATGTCCTGCTCTTGCAGGAAGTAGGCTGCGTTCGACTCGCGCTCGGCAAAGATCGCGACGAGTACGTTGGCACCGGTCACCTCTGTCCGCCCCGAAGACTGGACGTGGATCGCGGCGCGCTGGATCACGCGCTGAAACGCTGCCGTCGGCACCGCTTCGGAGCCTTCGACCTCTGTCACCAACGTCGACAGATCGTCTTCGATGAAGGCTTCGAGGGTCTTGCGCAATTCATCGAGATCAACGTCGCACGCCTGCATGACCTTCGCGGCGTCCGGTTCGTCAATCAGCGCGAGCAGCAGATGCTCCAGCGTGGCGAGTTCGTGTCGCCGAGCGTTGGCGAGGCCAAGCGCGGCATGGATTGCTTGCTCTAGGGTATTGGAGAACGACGGCACTGGACCTGTTCCTTTCCTGTCGGGCCGTAGCGGGAAGCCTCAGCACACCGCCACAACCGTGGCCTCATGGTATTAAAGTTTGGTTGGCGATGCGGTGGCTTCAAGTCTTTTCTTTGATTGGCTGGCGCAACGTGAAGCGATTGCACAAATTGTGAACAGGAATCCCACAGGTCGAACCGAGATGCTGCGGCGCGGAAGTTTTCATGCTGCTGCGCAGCATCAGAATGCGTCCTTGCGGCGGCGCACTTCGGCGAACGCTTCGGCGTCCGAAGCGTGCGGCAACCCGACATGCGCTTTGACGGCCTGGGACGCCGCGCGCAGGAACGGATTGGTGGCGCGTTCCTCTGAAAGCACTGACGGAACGGTCGGCTCCCCGTTGGCACGCGCGGCCTCTATCCGATCACGGCGCGCCGTAAGGGCGGCATTGTCGGGGTCGATGGTGACGGCAAACCGCATGTTCGCGGCAGTGTATTCATGACCCGAACAGACGAGCGTTTCGGGCGGCAAAGCGGACAGGCGGGTCAACGTTGCCCACATGGTATCGGCGTCTCCTTCGAACAAGCGGCCACACCCCATCGCCATCAGGCTGTCGGCGGTGAAGACGGCGTTTGCATCCGGAACGTGGAGGGCGATATGGCCGATCGTGTGCCCGGAGGCCTCCAGAACGGTCGCGTTCGCGCCGCACAGGGTGATCGTGTCGCCGTCCTGAACCTGCAGGTCGAGAAGCGGCAGTCGGTGGGCATCCGCCGCTGCCCCGATCACGCGGATGCCCGCCCAGCGCAATTCCTCGACGGCGCCGATGTGGTCGTTGTGATGGTGCGTGATGAAGATGTCCGTCAGGGCCCAATCATGTGCTGCAAGCGCAGCGCGGATCGGTGCTGCCTCCGGTGCATCGACAAGCGCGGTTTCGCCCGTCTCTGCATTGTGCAGAAGAAAGGCGTAGTTGTCCGAGAGACAGGGGATCGTGACCAGTTCGAGCTGCGGCATAGGGGCCTCCTTTCGGTCGTTCCGTCGTGTGCGGCGAGCGTCTATGCTCCACCCGGACCGTAACCGGGGAGAGTGGCGGCGCAATGCACCTCGACGTGCTCGACCTGAGAAACTTCTACTATCGCACCAAGCTGGGCCGCGTGGCGCAGCGGGCCATCCGGGATCGCGTCGTCACCTTCTGGGCGCCCGAAGCGGTAAAGGGCCAGACGATCGTGGGGTTTGGCTTTGCCGTGCCGCTCATGCGCCCGTTCATGGAGCCCGCGCGGCGGGTCACGGCGCTGATGCCTGCGCAGCAGGGGGTAATGCCGTGGCCGGCGGGGCAGCACAACGTGTCGGTGCTCTGCGAGGAAGTTCTCTGGCCGCTCGACACCGGGTCCGTTGACAAGCTGATCCTGCTGCACGGGTTCGAAACGTCCGAAAACCCATCGGCTCTGTTGCGCGAAGCAACGCGCGTCCTCGGACCGGGCGGACGGGCGCTCTTCATCGTGCCGAACCGCTCCGGCCTGTGGGCCAGACGAGATGCTACCCCATTCGGTTTTGGACGGCCCTATTCCCTCGGTCAACTCGAAGCGCAGCTCCTGCGCCACGACTTCACGCCCGAGCGCCACCTTGCGGCGCTGTTCTCTCCGCCCTCCGAACGGCGCTTCTGGCTCAAGAGCGCCGACTGGGTGGAGAAGGCAGGCCGCCGCGTGTCCAATTCCCTCGCAGGCGGCATCTTCATGGTCGAGGTGACCAAGGAAAACCAGACGCCGGGGGGCGCTGCGGTGAAAGACGGCGTTCCGTCCCCCTTGCGTATCCTCGACGGCGTCGGTGTGCCGACCCCCAAACCCGCGCGTGCCCTTCCTCGGCAGGGGACATGGGCAGGGGGCTTCTAGCGACAGGCCGGCCGATGCTCCAACGGCGCCATGCCCGGACGCCGCGCAACGCTGGATCCGGGCGGCCGTCGTGGCAACTCGGAGCGCATGCGTCGGGGAGCGGTGCGTCGGGGCTACACCGACATCAGCAGTTGCGGGCGCCAATCACCATGACCCAAAGCGGATCCCGTGGGCCATCAGGATCGCGTGCGCCTGCAATCCCGATGTCGGTCGCTTTCGGATTGAGAATGTTCCGGAGGTGGGAGGGCGAGTTGATCCACGCTTGGGTCACAATAACCTCGCTCGCCTGCCCCCAGGCGATGTTCTCGCGAGAGGAGCACGCGTCGTATCCCGCCGCTGTCATCCGATCCCGCTCGCTGTCTCCGTTCGGCGAGGTGTGCCCGTAGAAATCGTTCTGCGCCATGTCGACGGCATGGGCCGATGCGGCAGCATTCAGCTGTCGCGAAGTCCGAAGGGGACCCATGCCATTCTCGGCGCGTACGGTGTTCACCATCTCCAGTGGCGCGTTGGACGACGAAAGCCGGGCCACTGTTCCGGACGACGCGTCATCGGCTCCCGACGGGGCATTCGAGCCCGAGGACACACATGCCGCGAGCAATAGGGGGGTGAGGCCGGGGATCAGTCTGTTCACGTTTGGCTCCTCGTTGGTGATCGGCGCCACGGTGCGCCGAGATGCACCCCAAGGGCAACACGCGGAGGCCAGCCGCTCCGTGTTTGTAGGTGCGGTGCGCGACCGCAGCGCGCGCCAAGCGCGGGTCTCCGCCGAAGCGCCGTGTGGTCACCGGCGCCCGGCGAGGTGTCCCGTCTGAGCTCGAAGATCGCACCAAGCCGAGCCACGTTATCGCAATCATACCCAATAATCGTCGCATTCGGCGTTCTCGCTCCTCCTTAAATAATTGATTTTATTTGTAGATTGTCCGTTTTCGCCCCCCTTTGCCGCAGATGCGAAATGCGCGTCTCTCTGTGTTGCAGGGTCCAAACCTCTCTGTTACACGCTAGCGCGGTTTGAGGGCGCAGATGCTGCTGGCGCGCCCCGCAAAGCCGCCACGCCTGCGTTGATCGGGTGAGGCGGGCCAACGATACGAAGGGGTGGATGTGTCCGAGACGGCTTCGATTTCCGCGATGATTGCCGAGCGCTACGCGCAGGCGTTGTTCGAGGTCTCCAAAGAAGGTGGCAGCCTCGACGATCTTGAGACCGACACCGACGCGCTGGCCGCCGCGATGGCCGAAAGCGCTGATCTGCGTGACATGATCGCATCGCCGCGTGTCTCGCGCGACGAACAGGGTGCCGCCATCGGCGCTCTGGCTGGGCCGCTTGGCCTGTCCGCGATGACGGCAAACACGCTCGGCCTGATGGCCTCGAAGCGTCGACTCTTCACGCTGCCGCAACTCGTGACCAAGCTGCGTGAGATGATTGCGCGCGAGAAGGGCGAAGTGACCGCCGAGGTAACGTCGGCTTCCGCGCTCTCGGCTGCCCAGAGCGAGCAGATCGCAGAACTCCTGCGTGTCCGGTTCGGGAGCAACATCAAATTGAACACCGCCGTCGATGAAAGCCTCATCGGTGGTTTGATCGTCAAGGTGGGCTCGAAGATGATCGATACGTCGATCCGCGCCAAGCTCGCCAGTCTACAGAACGCTATGAAAGAGGTCGGGTAATGGCTCTGCAAGCTGCGGAAATCTCCGCGATCCTGAAAGACCAGATCAAGAGCTTTGGCCAAGAGGCCGAAGTCGCTGAAGTCGGCCAAGTGCTGTCCGTCGGCGACGGGATTGCCCGTGTGCACGGCCTCGACAGCGTGCAGGCCGGTGAGATGGTCGAATTCCCGGGCGGGATCCGGGGCATGGCGCTGAACCTCGAAGTCGACAATGTCGGCGTCGTGATCTTCGGCACCGACCGTGACATTGCGGAAGGCGACACCGTCAAGCGCACCAAGTCGATCGTGGACGTGCCGGTGGGCGACGCTCTGCTGGGCCGCGTTGTCGATGGTCTCGGCAACCCGCTCGACGGCAAGGGGGCCATCGAAGCCACGGAGCGCCGCATCGCGGATGTGAAAGCCCCCGGCATTATCCCGCGCAAGTCGGTGCATGAGCCGATGGCGACGGGCCTCAAGTCCGTCGACGCCATGATCCCGATCGGCCGTGGCCAGCGCGAGCTCATCATCGGCGACCGTCAGACCGGCAAGACTGCCGTGGCGCTCGACACGATCCTGAACCAGAAGGCATACAACGACGCTGCGGGTGATGACGAGAGCAAGAAGCTCTACTGCATCTACGTCGCCGTCGGCCAGAAGCGTTCCACCGTGGCGCAGCTGGTCAAGAAGCTCGAAGAAACCGGCGCCATCGAGTACACAACGGTCGTCGCGGCCACCGCGTCGGACCCCGCGCCGATGCAGTTCCTCGCGCCGTACTCCGCCACTTCGATGGCCGAGTATTTCCGTGACAACGGGCGCCACGCGCTCATCATCTACGATGACCTCTCCAAGCAGGCTGTTGCCTACCGTCAGATGTCGCTGCTGCTCCGCCGCCCGCCGGGCCGCGAAGCCTTCCCGGGTGACGTTTTCTATCTGCACTCCCGCCTGCTCGAGCGCTCGGCCAAGATGAACGACGACGAGGGCGCAGGCTCGCTCACCGCGCTTCCGGTCATCGAAACCCAGGCAGGCGATATCTCGGCCTTTATTCCGACCAACGTGATCTCGATCACCGACGGCCAGATCTTCCTGGAAACCGAACTCTTCTACCAGGGCATCCGCCCGGCCGTGAACACCGGCCTGTCGGTTAGCCGAGTGGGCTCCGCTGCCCAGACGAACGCGATGAAGTCCGTCGCTGGCTCGCTGAAGCTGGAACTCGCCCAGTACCGTGAGATGGCTGCCTTCGCGCAGTTCGGCTCGGATCTTGACGCGTCCACCCAGCGCCTGTTGGCTCGCGGTGCGCGCCTGACTGAGGTTCTCAAGCAGCCGCAGTATTCGCCGCTTACCAATGCCGAGATCGTCTGCGTGATCTTCGCAGGCACGCAAGGTTACCTCGACAAGGTCAACGTCGCCGATGTGAGCCGCTTCGAAGAGGGGCTCCTGAGCCACATTCGCTCGAAGCACGCCGACATTCTCGACTGGCTCACCAAGGAAGACCCGAAGATCAAGGGCGAGGCGGCCGACAAGCTGAAAGCCGTCATCGAAGGCTACGCCAAGAGCTTCGCCTGACCTTAAGCTTTGCAAGAGACACCGTAAGGGAACGCTATGCCGAGCCTTAAGGACCTGAAAAACCGGATCAACTCGGTCAAATCGACCCGGAAGATCACCAAGGCGATGCAGATGGTCGCCGCCGCGAAGTTGCGGCGCGCCCAGGACTCCGCCGAAGCCGCCCGGCCCTATGCTGAGCGTATGGAAGCTGTTGTAGGCGGCCTTGCTCAAGCCGTGGGCGGGTCGCCAAGTGCGCCGAAGCTCTTGTCCGGCACGGGCAAGGATGATGTCCACCTGCTCGTCGTCATGTCGGCCGAGCGAGGCCTCTGTGGCGGCTTCAATTCCTCGATCGCCAAACTCGCCCGCCAGGATGCGCAGCGCCTTGTGGCTGCCGGCAAGACCGTGAAGATCCTCACGGTCTGCAAGAAAGGCCGCGAACAGCTGAAGCGCGACCTCGCCGACCACTTTGTCGGCCATGTCGACCTGAGCGAGGTCAAGCGCCTCGGCTATGACAATGCGCAGCCGATCGCCGCCGACCTTCTGACCCGGTTCGATGCGGGAGAATTCGACGTCGCAACGATCTACTTCGCGCGATTCCATTCGGTGATTTCGCAGGAGCCGACGGCTCTGCAGGTCATCCCCGCGAAGTTCGAAGGCGGGACGGAGGGGAGCGAAGCGCAAACGCTCTACGATTACGAGCCGTCCGAAGAGGGGGTGCTGGCCGATCTTCTGCCGCGCGCCGTTGCAACGCAGATTTTCACCGCATTGCTGGAAAACGCAGCCTCCGAGCAGGGGGCCCGGATGTCGGCCATGGACAACGCCACGCGCAACGCGGGCGAGATGATTGATCGCCTGACCATCCAGTACAACCGTTCGCGGCAGGCTGCCATCACCAGCGAACTGATCGAGATTATTTCGGGCGCCGAGGCGCTCTGAGGAACCGGAGACACCCTAAATGGCTCAAAAGACTGGAAAAATCACGCAGGTCATCGGCGCTGTCGTCGACGTGCAGTTCGATGGGGAACTGCCGCAGATCCTCAACGCAATCGAGACCGAGAACGCGGGCAAGCGCCTCGTCCTCGAGGTGGCGCAGCACCTCGGCGAAAACACGGTGCGCACTATTGCGATGGACTCGACCGAAGGCCTCGTGCGCGGTCAGGAAGTCCGCGACAGTGGCGGCCCAATCTCGATGCCGGTCGGCGACGGAACGCTTGGCCGTATCATGAACGTTGTCGGCGAGCCGGTGGATGAAAAAGGCCCGATCGACGCGAATGAGACCCGCCCCATCCACGCCGAGGCACCGGAATTCGCGGCGCAGTCCACGGCTTCGGAGATCCTCGTCACCGGGATCAAGGTGATCGACCTCTTGGCGCCCTATTCCAAGGGTGGAAAGATCGGCCTCTTCGGCGGAGCCGGCGTGGGCAAGACGGTGCTCATCCAGGAGCTCATCAACAACATCGCGAAAGTGCACTCGGGCTACTCGGTGTTCGCGGGCGTTGGTGAGCGGACCCGCGAGGGCAACGACCTCTACTATGAATTCATCGAATCCGGCGTCATCAACGCGGACGATCTGACGAAGTCCAAGGTGGCCCTCGTTTATGGCCAGATGAACGAGCCGCCGGGCGCGCGTATGCGCGTCGCCCTGTCGGGCCTGACGATGGCCGAACAGTTCCGCGACCAGTCCGGTACGGATGTTCTGTTCTTCGTCGACAACATCTTCCGCTTCACGCAGGCCGGCTCCGAGGTGTCCGCACTTCTCGGGCGTATCCCTTCAGCTGTGGGCTACCAGCCGACACTCGCGACCGACATGGGCGCGATGCAGGAACGGATTACCTCGACGACGAACGGCTCGATCACCTCGGTGCAGGCCATCTACGTGCCCGCGGACGACCTGACCGACCCGGCGCCGGCGACCTCGTTTGCGCACCTCGACGCGACGACGGTTCTGTCGCGTGCGATTTCGGAGCTTGGCATCTACCCGGCGGTGGACCCGCTCGACTCGACGTCGCGGATCCTTGATCCCTCGGTCGTTGGGGAAGAGCACTACGGCGTTGCGCGTGAAGTCCAGGGGATCCTGCAGCGCTACAAGTCGCTCCAGGACATCATCGCGATCCTCGGGATGGACGAACTGTCGGAGGAGGACAAGCTGACAGTGGCCCGCGCCCGTAAGATCCAGCGCTTCCTTTCCCAGCCTTTCGACGTGGCAGAGGTCTTCACCGGTTCGCCGGGCGTGCAGGTGCCCCTCGAAAAGACGATTGCATCGTTCAAGTCGGTCGTCGCCGGTGAGTATGACCATTTGCCGGAAGGCGCATTCTACATGGTCGGCGACATCGACGAGGTGATCGCGAAGGCCGAAAAGATGGCGACTGAAGCCGCCTGATCCACACGAGCCGCCCGGGCCTGCGGAGCGCGAAATTTCGTACGAAATTTCGTGGTACCCGTGGAGCCCGGCAGGCTTTCAGCCAGACGGAGCATCCAATGGCATCGAGCATGCAATTCGATCTGGTCTCGCCCGAGCGCCGTTTGGCCTCGCTCGAGGCCAGCGAGGTTCGCCTTCCCGCCGCTGAAGGCCAGATGACGGCAATGCCGGATCATGCGCCGGTGATTACGACGCTCCGGCCCGGGATCGTGACGGTTGTTGGAACAGACGGCGGGTCCTCCTCGTTTGCTGTTACCGGCGGGTTCGCAGAGGTCACGACCGAAGGCGCATCTGTTCTTGCGGAGCGTGCCGTGCCTGCCACGGTAGACAACCGTTCTGTGCTGGAAGGGCTTCTGGAAGATGCCCGCGCTCGGGCCTCAGCTGCCGAAGCTGAGCACAAGGACACGGCCCAGATGCTCGTGGACGACCTTGTGCAGCTTATCGAGGATATGGCCTGAGCCAAGTTTTGTGGGGAAGGCAGCATGTGCGTGCCAATCCTCGAAGCGCATCGTCCCGTCCACCCCATACCAAGGCCGTGGTCACGCGAAGTCCCGCTTTAGTCGAGGCGTTGCCTCAATTTGGACCGGTGGTGGGGACACGCATTGCCTATGTCGGACTCTGTTACGCATCCCCTCGCCGTTGAGCGCGGCAACCTTTTGGTGTTTTCCGACGTCGAAGACGACGGCCCGATGTGGACGTCGACAGGTCCGCGGCTCATCCGAGCGCGCGTGCACTTCAAACGAAGCTTTCGCGCCGCCCCGGAAGTGCTTCTCTCTCTCGAGATGTGGGACTTCGATGCCGGCGCCAACATGCGCGGCGATCTGAGCCCGGACGCGATAACCGCCGACGGATTTGACGTTGTCTTCAAGACCTGGGGCGACACACGGATCGCCCGGATCCGGGCTGGCTGGATCGCGATCGGATCGGTCTCACACGCCGACGATTGGTCGGTTTAGTCCTCGGGCTCAAATATCCGAGTGCGCACCAGCCACTCGAACCCAGATCCTCATTCTGTGGTTTTGTCGATGAAGCGGTACCGCTTATGTTGCGACGCATCCGCCACAGTGCCCGGCTCAAGCCCAAGGCCGGTCATAAAGTGAAGAATTGGTGGGTCAGTAAAGGCCATCGTAGATCGTCGCGAGCGTGTCGTGATCAAAGAGCGACGACACCGACGTGCCGTTCCAGATGTTCAGGATGGCTTGGGCAAAGATCGGCGCTGTCTGCACGATACGGATGTTCGGTGCTGACAGGACTGCCGGGGTCGGCTCAATCGAGTCGGTGATGACAAGGCTCTTCATGACCGAGTTGGTGATACGCTCCACGGCAGGGCCGGAGAGTACGCCATGCGAGATGTAGGAATGGACTTCGGTAGCGCCGGCTTCCTGCAGGACTTCGGCCGCCTTGCAGAGCGTGCCTGCCGTATCGCAGATGTCGTCGACGATGAGGCAGATCTTGTCCTGTACGTCGCCGATAACGGTCATCTCTGCAACTTCGCCAGCGTTTTCGCGGCGTTTGTCGACGATGGCCAGAGCGCTACCGATCCGCTGCGCCAGCTCGCGCGCCCGCGCGACGCCGCCAACATCGGGCGAGACGACAACTATGTCATTGAGGCGATCCGCGAATTTCGCGCGGACATCGAGAGCGAAGACGGGCGAGGCATAAAGGTTGTCGACGGGAATGTCGAAGAAGCCTTGGATCTGGGCCGCGTGCAGATCCATCGTCAGGACCCGCTCGATTCCGGCCGACACGATCATGTTCGCGACGAGCTTTGCCGAAATCGGGGTGCGGGCTTTTGTGCGCCTGTCCTGCCGCGCGTAGCCGAAATAGGGGATCACGGCCGTTGTGCGCGCGGCTGACGACCGGCGCAGCGCGTCTGCCATGATCAGTAGTTCCATCAGGTTGTCGTTGGCCGGGTTGGACGTCGACTGGATGATGAACATGTCCTCGCCGCGGACATTCTCAAACACCTCGACGAAAATCTCGGCATCGTTGAATCGCTCGACCCTTGCGTCGACCAATCCAACGGACATGCCGCGGTACATCGAGACGCGCCGGACGATGCCTTGAGAGAGAGACGGGTTGGCGTTTCCGGCGATCAGTTTCGGCTGGGTCGGTGTCGGCATGGCGGGTGAGGATCCGGTGCAGCGTAACGGAGATGTGACAGCGCCCCCCTAGCCTAGCGCGGGCAGGATTGGAACACCGCAGATGGCCGATGTTGCGCCTTTTCAGAAATGGCTTAATGAACCGGGGTGAGCGGCTGGCCTGAGTGGCCCGTGCGCCACTTGGGGCCGATCCGGCCAGAGCAACGCGATGGAGGAGCCGTATGGCGCAAATCGACTACTTTCTCTCGACGGCGTCTCCCAACGTTTACCTCGCGGGGCAAAGGCTGGAGGAGATCGCGGGTCGGCACGGGATGGACATCGTCTATCGCCCGCTCGATACCATGGCGCTTTTTGACCGCACCGGGGGCGTTCGGCCGCTGGAGCGGCATGAAACGCGAAAGGCCTATCGGTTGCAGGAAATGCGCCGGAACGCGGCGCAGCAGGATCTTCCGATCAACTTGCAGCCCGCGCGTTGGCCGACGAACGGTGCGCCCGCAGCCTATGCGATCATCGCGGCGCAAGCCGCGGTCCGCGCAGGAAAGGCGGACGGTGATCTTGGGGCGCTCGTATTTGCGATCACCCGGGCGTGCTGGGCCGAAGAGAAAGACATCGCCGAGGATGCGACCGTCCAAGCGTGCTTGAGCGCGGCGGGGTTCGATCCGAAGCTCGCACAGAGCGGGCTGCTCGCTGGCGCGGAGGAGTACGCGGCCAATCTCGAAGAGGCCGTGGCGCGGGGGGCGTTTGGCGTTCCGTTTTACATCGTGGCGGATGATGACGAGCGGTTCTGGGGGCAGGACAGGCTCGCCGCGCTGGACGCGCATCTCTCGGCCCGCGGCTAGGTATCCGTACGGAGAAGGCTGATCGGAAGATCGAGCCCGGACGAAATCCGTGGGGGCAGGCGCCTGCGCAAGATGCGGCAATCCGGCGCCTGTGGCGCTGAATCGGGCTTTGGGCGGAGCGTCAGGTGTTTGCGCGCAGCGTGGTATTCCTGAACCGTGTGCGATGGGTGGCTGTTGCGGAGCGGGGCCTGTCCATCGCCCCCCGCCCGCCTACCCGCGTTGCACAGGCCCCACTGAGCTGCGCTCTGCAGAGTGGCATTGGCCGTCGCGGTACGGGTCTTGGTGATCACAAGGCCCTGCGCTACGGGTCGAAGTGCGCAAGCAAGGCGTCGATCCGGTCGCGCCCGGTGCTCCAGTCGCAGACGAGACGACCGCCGACGGGTTCGGTCTCGGGCCCTTCGCCCAGGTTCCCGGCTGGCGTGTCGGTCAGGTTATAGGCCGCGCCGGCGCCCCGGACGCGGCGGTGCAAGGCGCGTGGAAAGCGCGCGAAGGTGATGTTCACGTCGACCGGGTGATCCAGTGTGACCGACGGCTTTCTTGCCAGGTTGTCCGCCAGGTAGGCGCCCGCCTTGTTTGACGCGTCCGCGAGGGAGCGCCAGAGCGCGTCTTCGGGCCCGCCCTCCAGCCAGGCTGCCAGTTGCGCGCCGAGGTAGCGCTGTTTCGACAGCGAGAGCCCCATGCGGAGTTGCTGGGCATCTGCTTCGCGGGCCAGCGCCGGGTTGAAGAACACCACCGCTTCGGCCCCCATCAGGCCCGCTTTCGTTGCGCCGAGAGACAGGACATCCACGCCCGCCCGCCAGGTCATATCCGCGGGCAGGCACCCAAGTGCCGCAACCGCATTGGACCAGCGCGCGCCGTCCATGTGCACGGGCATGCCATGGGCGCGGGCCGCTTCGGACAGGGCCGCAATCTCTTCGAGCGTGTAGAGCGTTCCCGCCTCGGTGGCCTGGGTCAGGGACAGGGCGCCGTGACACTCGGCGGGGGTTGCCCGCACGCCAGCCTCGAGATCGTCGACCGCCATGCGCCCGTCCCGATGAGGAAGGAGCGCAAGCTGGGCCCCACCGCTGGCAAGGGTCACTGCGCCGAGTTCGTCGATCTCGATATGCGCGATCTGCGTGCAGAAGATCCGGCTCCACGGTGAAACGAGGCAGGACAGCGCCATGGCGTTTGCGCTGATACCGGTCGGAACGAGGCGCACCACTGCGTCCGGCGCCTCGAACGTCCGACGGATCGCTTCGGTGGCCGCAGCCGTCCAGGGGTCAGCGCCATAGGGCAAGGCGTGGCCCGTGTTGGCCTCGTGCAGCGCCTCCATGATCCGGGGGTGCACCGGGCCGGCATTGTCGGAGGCGAAGTTGAGATGGAGGGGGGAGGGGGCGTCTTTCACGAAAGATCCTCGGCGATGTAGTCTTCCCAATCCTCCTCTGGCACGTCGAATTCACTCACGGTTCGCCCTCGTGCTGACACGCCGGCCTCATGGACCGTTTCGGGCCTGCCCGAGAGGAGCGGGTGCCAATCGTAGAGCGGGCGCCCCTCTGCGACGAGCCGATACGCGCAGGTCTCGGGCATCCAGTAGGCGTGGAGGTGGATGTTCTCAGGGCGTAGGGTCACGCAATCGGGGACGAAGCGGTGCCTGATGTCGTAGTGCACACAGGCACAGCGCTCATCGTCGAGCAGGCGGCAGGCAACGGTGGTGAAGGCGACCTCGCCGGTGTCCTCGTCCTCGAGCTTGTTGAGGCAGCACTTGCCGCAGCCGTCGCACAGCGCCTCCCATTCGGCTTCGCTCAGCTCATGCAGCGCGAACCGCTCCCAGAAGCGCGGGCGCAGGCCAGTGCGCGGGATCGGGGCTGCGGTGGCTGGCGTGGCGTCCTTCATGCGAGGGAGGCAAGCACGTTCCGCGCCGTCGTGCAATCGTCCTCCATCTGGGCGATCAGCGCCTCGACGGATGTGAACGTGGCTTCGGGGCGGAGAAACTCCACCAGCGCGACGGACAGCTCCGCGCCGTAGAGATCGCCCGAGAAATCGAAGAGGAAACTCTCCAGGTTGGGAACGTTTTCGCCGAACTGGGGGCGCGTGCCGAGAGAGGCTGCACCATGCCAGGTGCCCGCGTGGGGGCCGGTGAGCACATCGACCAGCACCGCGTAGACGCCGAAACGCGGCAGGTGGAGCCCGCCGAGGGCCATGTTCGCGGTCGGATAGCCTAGATCGCGTCCGCGCTTTTCCCCGTGCAGCACCTCTCCTTCGATGCGGTGCCAGTGTCCGAGCATGGCGGCAGCATCGCGCGGGCGCCCCTCGCTGAGCGCCGTGCGGATCGCCGTTGACGAAACGTGCGGCATGTCGGGTTGCGCCACGAGAAGATCCGCTACAGTCACACCGAAACCGAGCGTTGCGCCGCTTTCCCGCAGGGTTTCTGCGCTTCCCAACCGTTTGTTTCCATATCGAAAATCGGCGCCGACGGTGGCGTGGGCGATGGAGAGGCCGGTATGGAGCACTTCGGAGGCAAAGCCGTCGTGCAACATCGGTCGGATGTCGTGGAAAGGCAGCTCGTAGAGCACCTCTACGCCCAGCTTCTCCAGACGGTGCGCGCGCGCATCCGGGGACATCAGGCGGAACGGCGGATCGTCGGGGCGAAACACTTCGCGGGGGTGGGGCTCGAACGTCAGCACCCCAAGCGGCGCCTCCGGTTGGGCAGCCCGCGCGGCATCCAGCACGACGCGATGCCCGAGGTGCACCCCGTCGAAGTTGCCGATCGCAACGCTGGCGCCCCGATCGCTGTCGGAAACGTCGTCGAGGCGGGAAATACGCTTCATGGCCCGTCCCCTAGCCGTGCCACGCCAAGAGCGCAAGCGCACCGCCGGTGCTGGCCCGAGGCGGTGCGACGCGGGGTGCTATCCGGCAGCGTTTGGAGTTCAGGGGATCAGTCGCGCCACCCACTCGCCGGGGTAGGCGGCAAGGGATCCGCCCAGTCGCGCGGCGGAGATGACCCCGACGACCACCGGCCCTTCGGGGCCATCGGCCAGCACGGGGGCGCCCGAGGTGCCGCGCGCGACTTCGCAGTCGGTGGCGAACGCCGTCTGGAGCGTCTCCACGAGCCTGCAACCGAGGTGCCGCGTGGCGATGTGCGGCCGGTCTGCACGGTAGCCGACGATCTTGAGAACGGGGGGTGGCGAGGCGTGCGCTACGGGCAAGTCTCGGATGGGCAGAGGGGCGACGGACAATGGCTCTGCAAGCGTGATCACCGCCAGATCTGTCCCGACCGACACGCGCCCGCTGGCGACGCCGCTCAAGAAGCCGGGGTGCACCGTGATCGCAGCGGCCGGCGAAGCGGCAATCGTTGCACCGGAGCGCCATCCCGCGCCGAAGATGACCTCGCGCGCCGGTGCAGGTCTGCGCCCCCGCATCACGCAATGCGCCGCCGTCAGGACCCTGTCCGGCGCAACGAGGACGCCCGAACACATGCGCCGGCTCTTGAACCCGGCGATGTTCACGCGACCGACGGCATTCCAGTCTGCCTGTTCCGTCTCCGACAGGATCTCCCGCGACGGAGCGCTCGCCACCTCTCCGGTCACGTCGCGGGATTGCGCGCCTGCCGCCGCAATCGACGCAAGCACGAGACAGAGGGAGAGAACGAGGCGAAGAAGCATGCGCCCGTGCCTAGCGCAGCCCCGGTTTCTCGCCAAGCCGCCCCACGAAGAGCACCTGATACGGTCCGCCGCGCCTTGCGCTCCGCGCACGCCGACCCTAGGTTGCGCGCCAATGGCCGGAGGTGGGGTATTTGCACCCGACCCTTGCCCAATGCACTTGCCAACGACAGACAGGATTCACGATGTTCGCCACACCTGCCTATGCCCAGGCTGCCGGAGCGGGAGGCGCGGGCGGCGCGTTCCTGCAGTTCCTGCCGCTCATTCTGATCTTCGCGATCATGTATTTCCTGCTGATCCGTCCCCAGCAGAAGAAGATGAAACAGCATCAGGCCATGGTTGGCGCTCTGCGTCGCGGCGACCAGGTGATCACCCAGGGCGGGCTGATCGCGAAGGTCACCAAGGTCAAGGACGACAACGAGATCGAGGTCGAGCTGGCCGATGGCGTCAAGGTGCGCGTGGTGCGCAACACCATCGCGCAGGTGATGTCCAAGACCGAACCCGCCGAGAGCTGAGCCTGATACATGCTGCACATCTCGCTCTGGAGCCGCATTCTGATCCTCGGGCTTGTGGTTCTGGGGTTGTCGATGGCCGCGCCGAACCTCTTTTACGAGCGGGTGGAGCGCCACAACGACGCCCTGCTGGAAATCGAGAGCATCGGCGAAACGCCGGAACGGCTGGCCGATGCGTCCGGCTGGCCGGGCTTTCTGCCGTCCGGGCTAGTGAACCTTGGCCTGGACCTGCGCGGCGGGGCGTACCTCCTCGCGGAAGTGCAGGTGGAGGATGTGTACGCGGACAGGATGGAGTCGCTCTGGCCAGAGCTGCGGGACGCGTTGCGTGCCGAGCGCGCGACCGTGGGCGGCATTCGCAGGATCGAAGGGCCCCCTGAAGAGCTGCGCGTCCGTATCGCGAACCCCGAAGCGATGGAAACAGCGCTCGAGGTCGCCCGCGGCCTTGCGCAGCCGATCGTGTCGCTCACCGGGGCCGGCCGGAATGATATCGAGGCCCGCGCCGAGAATGATGTTCTGATCATCGGCCTGACGGAGGCCGAAAAACAGGCCACCGACGACCGGACGATCCAGCAATCGCTCGAGATCATTCGCCGCCGCGTCGACGAAGTCGGCACGCGTGAGCCGTCGATCCAGCGCCAGGGCGAACGGCGGATCGTGATCCAGGTGCCGGGCATCGGGTCCGCAGAAGAGCTCAAGGCCCTGATCGGCACGACGGCCCAGCTTACGTTCAACCCCGTAATCTCCCGAACTTCCGACCCCGACGCGGCGCCCGGCTCCGGCGAGGTCATCCTGCCATCGTCAGATGAGCCCGGCGCCTTCTACGTTCTGGAGCGCCGCCCGGTGGTCACCGGCGAGGAATTGACCGACGCCCAGCCGAGCTTTGACCAGAACGGCGGCCCCGCGGTGAACTTCCGCTTCAATCCGCAAGGGGCCCGGAAGTTCGGCGACTATACGCTTGAGAACATCGGTTCCCCCTTCGCCATCGTCCTCGACGGGGAGGTCATCTCCGCCCCGGTCATTCAGGATCACATCCCCGGCGGCTCGGGCATCATCACCGGCAACTTCTCTGTCGAGGAAAGCTCGAACCTTGCTGTGCTCCTGCGGGCCGGTGCACTTCCGGCCGAGCTTGTCTTCCTGCAAGAGCGCACCATCGGTCCGGAGCTTGGCGCAGACTCGATTGCGGCTGGTCAGGTCGCAACGCTTGTCGCCTTCGCGGCGGTGCTCGTTTTCATGGTGCTCTGCTACGGGCTCTTCGGGATCTTCGCGAACATCGCGCTCATCGTGAACGTGGGGCTGATCTTCGGGCTGCTGTCGCTCATCGGCGCAACGCTCACGCTGCCCGGCATCGCTGGTATCGTGCTCACCATCGGGATGGCGGTGGACGCCAACGTGCTTGTCTTCGAGCGTATCCGCGAGGAGCTGAAGACAGCCAAGGGCCCCGCACGAGCCATCGAGCTTGGCTATGAAAAAGCGCTCTCGGCCATCATCGATGCGAATATCACGACGTTCCTGACGGCGGCGATCCTCTTCACGATGGGTTCCGGCCCCGTGCGGGGCTTCTCCATCACGCTGGCGCTCGGCATTCTTACGTCGGTCTTCACGGCTATCTACGTCACGCGGTTGATGATCGTGCTCTGGTTCGAGCGCCGCCGCCCCAAAACGATCGAGGTCTGACGATGCGGCTCAAACTCGTCCCGACCGAGACCAAGTTCGATTTCTTCTCACGCTCGCGCCTGTGGCTCGGCCTCTCGATGCTGTTGATCCTTCTGGGGTTCGCCAGCTTCCTGTTCCAGGGACTGAACTACGGGATCGATTTCCTCGGTGGCACCACGATCCGGACGGAAAGTGTTACCCCGGTCGACGTCGGCGCTTACCGAGGAGCGCTCACTGGCCTCGGTTTGGGCGACGTGTCGATAACGGAGGTCTTCGATCCGACCTTCGGGCCCGATCAGAACGTTGCCCAGGTGCGCATCCAGGCCCAGGAAGGGCAGGAGAGCGTCACGCCAGCGGTCATCAACGCCATCGAAGCGGCGCTGCTATCGGTCGATCCCGAGATCACCTTTGCTTCGGTCGAAAGCGTTGGGCCAGAAGTCTCCGGGGAACTGATCTGGGCCGCCGTCATCGCGGTGACGCTCGCGATCGCCGCAGTGCTTGTCTACATCTGGCTGCGGTTCGAGTGGCAGTTCGCCGTTGGTGCCGTCGTTGCGCTTATTCACGACGTGGTGCTCACCCTCGGCATTTTCTCGGAGCTTCAGATCCGCTTTGACCTCGCCATCATCGCCGCTTTGCTGACCATCGTTGGCTACTCGCTGAACGATACCGTGGTCGTCTTCGACCGGGTCCGCGAGAACCTGCGCAAGTACAAGCAGATGGACCTCAAGGGCGTGCTGAACCTGTCGATCAACGAGACGCTCTCTCGGACAGTCATGACGTCTGTCACAACGCTGCTTGCCCTCATTTCGCTCTACGTGCTCGGCGGCGATGTGATTCGAGGCTTCGTGTTTGCCATGATCTGGGGTGTGATCGTCGGAACGTACTCGTCGGTCTTCGTAGCCTCGGCCATGCTTCTGTGGCTGGGTGTGAAGCGCGACTGGTCGAAGCCCGACAAGGGCGCTGGAACGCAGTTCGGCAACGTCGATGCCTGACGTGCTGGCCGAGGCGTTCGCGACGCCCGGCCTGCTCTGGATCGCAGTTGCGACACTTGTCGCCGGGGCTGTCTACGGCTTCGCGGGCTTTGGTGCGGCGCTTGTTTTCATGCCAGTCGCGACGGTTTTCCTGTCTCCTCAGGTTGCGATCGCCGCGCTGGGCCTGATCGCCATCACATCCATCCTGACGCTTGTTCCACCTGCTTGGCGACGGGCAGAGAAGCGCACGACGCTCGGCATGATCGGGGTTGCTCTCCTTACGCTTCCACTGGGCGTGGCCGTCCTGCGGGTCGCCGATCCGGCCCTCCTGCGCTGGGGGGTGACCGGCCTTGCCTCCCTGAGCCTTGCTGCGCTTCTGCTTGGCTGGCGGCGGACCGGACCGGACACGATCGCCGCCCGCACGGCCATCGCGGGCGCTTCCGGATTCTTTGGTGGATCCGTCGGCCTCAACGGGCCGATCCTTGTGCTATTCCAGCTCTCCGGTCGCATGCCCATCGAGGTTTCGCGCGCCAATGCCATCGTGTTTCTGTCGACGACCGGCCTTGCGGTGCTGCCATTCCTCGCGATGCAGGGGCTGCTTGATCGCCGTACTGTGGCGCTCGGGCTCCTTCTGTGCATCCCCTACGGCCTTGGCGCGCTACTTGGCCAAGCGCTCTTTCGGCCAGAGCAGGAACGCCTTTATCGCAGCGTGGCCTACGCGATCATCGGTGCAGCCATCGTCATTGGCCTGCCGATCTGGGCATGACCGAGCTTCGGGCTTGAGCGCCGCCATCCCGCCGGGTACCACGCCCCCATGCGTATGATCGAGATGACCTTCCCTGACGCACGTCCGGTAGACGGCTATGGTCCGGGGTTTTTCAGGATCGGCGGCGAGGTGCGTGAAGGACCGCTTCTCGCCGGGCCCGGCGGACCCTTGGCATGGGCCGGGTTCGACGATGCCGAGCCCCTTTTGAAGCTCGCCGACGAAATCGACGTCGTCTTCCTCGGGACCGGTGCCGAAGTTTCTCACCCCCCAAGCGCGCTCATTCAGGAGCTCGAAGCCGCAGGTCTCGGGGTCGAGACAATGGCCTCGCCCACAGCCTGCCGCTCCTACAACGTCACACTCTCAGAAGGGCGCCGCGTCGCCATCGCGGCACTCCCTGTCTAGGGGGCGGTGCGCGCGCTACCGCGTGGCGATTGCGTGCAGTTCGAACTCTGCGGCGGCCTCCGTTTGCAGCCGCCGCCGCACCGCGTCTGGAAGATCGGTTTCCATGTCGGGTGACACGTTGCGTCGGGCCATCTCAACCCTCTGCCCCAAGCGGTCTTCAAGGAAGCTGCGGATCGCACGGGGAGCCTCGTAGGCGTAGATGTGATCGACCGCGATCGCCCCGTCCTTGTCGGCACAGAACCGGCTCTGCCGGCCCACCCGCGCGCAGGGCAGGGGGGTATCCGATAGCCAGGACTCGACGAAGTCCGCGAAGCTGACCCCGCGTGTGCTGGCCGGCTGCCCGGCGATATCGTCCCGCTGGCGGTAGCGGTACCAACTCGAGAGCCAGTCCACCGGCTCGCGCACAACCGCAAAGGTCTGAAAGCGCCCCTTGTCTTCCGGCGTAAGGATCTTTGTCCAACTCTTCTCGAACCACGCGCGGTTCATGTGCCGATAGAACGGGGGAAACCGCGTCCCGCTATCGGCATGGGGCCAGAGCGCGTCCTGCAGCGCTTCGCTCCCCGTCTTGGGGTTGGCTAGGATAACAAGGCCGGCATTCCAGAAGACGAGCATCTTGTGCGCTGACTATCATTGCTTCGCTAACGGTTCCTTAACCCTCTTCGGGCCAATTCGGAATTGCGAAGAATTATCTTGAAATGCTCGTAGCTGCCCCGCATAAGGGTGAGAACAAGAGGTGAACACGAGCAGTCATCGCCCGACAGTCACAGCCCCGTTGCTGTGCCGCTGGGCCTGTGAAAGAAGGAGCCAGGAAATGGCGACAGGGACTCTGCTGGACATGGTGGACAAGAAGGGCTCGGACAAGCAGAAGGCGCTCGATTCCGCGCTGGCACAGATCGAACGTCAGTTCGGCAAGGGCTCGATCATGAAGCTGGGTGGTGACAACGCCTTGCCTGAGATCGAAGCCACGTCAACGGGGTCACTGGGCCTCGACATCGCTCTGGGTATCGGCGGTTTGCCGAAGGGCCGGATCGTCGAGATCTACGGCCCGGAAAGCTCCGGCAAGACGACGCTCACGCTGCATTGCGTGGCCGAAGAGCAAAAGAAGGGCGGCGTCTGCGCCTTTGTCGATGCCGAACACGCGCTCGACCCGATGTATGCGCGCAAGCTCGGCGTGGATCTCGACGAGCTGCTGATCTCTCAGCCCGACACGGGCGAGCAGGCGCTGGAGATTACCGACACGCTCGTGCGCTCCGGCGCTGTTTCGATGGTGGTGGTCGACTCCGTGGCGGCGCTGACGCCGAAGTCCGAGCTCGAGGGGGACATGGGCGACAGCTCGGTCGGCGTTCATGCCCGCCTGATGAGCCAGGCCATGCGCAAGCTAACGGGATCAATTGCCCGTTCGAACTGCATGGTGATCTTCATCAATCAGATCCGCATGAAGATCGGTGTCATGTTCGGTTCACCTGAAACGACGACAGGCGGCAACGCGCTGAAGTTCTACTCCTCCGTACGTCTCGATATCCGCCGCATCGGTTCGATCAAGGATCGTGACGAGGTTGTGGGCAACACCACGCGGGTGAAGGTCGTCAAGAACAAGGTCGCGCCGCCCTTCAAACAGGTCGAATTCGACATCATGTACGGGGAAGGGATTTCCAAAACCGGAGAGCTGATCGACCTCGGCGTCAAAGCGGGCGTCGTTGAGAAATCCGGCGCCTGGTACTCCTACGGCGATGAGCGAATCGGCCAAGGGCGCGAGAACGCCAAGACCTTCCTGCGCGAAAACCGGGACATTGCCCTGGCGATCGAAGACAAGATCAGAGCAGCGCACGGGCTGGACTTCGATCTTGCAGAACAGTCTGACGACGACGTTCTCGAAAGCTGATCCAGCTTGGGTTCTATGGATGGCACAAACGGGCCGTCCGCTACTGACATGTAGTACAGTAGATCATCAGGGCGGCCGGGCACGCGAGTGTCCGCCGCCCTTTCCCCGTTCAGTGCTGGATCGCCAGACTTCGTACCGGAGCAAGAGGACGCGCGACCCGACCGGATGATCGGAGTGAGGCCAGGTCAACTGCCGTGCAGCACGGCGTGAGCTCGCAATTGGCGCGTCTCACAAGGGGCTCCGCCCCCGTCGCGCTTGCGCGCGCCTCCCCCGGGATGTTTTGTGCACAATGAATCAGGCTTAAATCGCCCTTAACCAGCGCGTGCGATGCTTGGAATGCGGTACAGGCGGGGACGCCGATGACCGTGCACGATGAAGCCGCCTCAGTCATTGAGCTTGGCCGCGTTATGAGAGCGCGGTCCCCTTGGCTGGGGCGTATTCAGCTTCATTGTGCTGCAAATATCCTCGCCGAAGGCTCCCCAACCATCCAAGGCGCGTCGCCAGGGAGCGAAGAGCGGCGCCGTCATTGGTGGACAGCGTGCGCGCGCCTGTCTATCTCTGCGCGACGGTGCGGACGATAGCACCGCATCAGCCATCGAGCGTCTCGAGCCACAGAGCAACACCATCATGTCCACTACCGCCAAACCTGCGTTCAGTCTTGCAGAGATCCGCTCCACCTTTCTCGACTTCTTTGCTCGACAGGGCCATGCCGTCGTCGACAGCTCGCCGCTTGTCCCGCGGAACGATCCGACGCTCATGTTCGCCAATTCGGGGATGGTGCAGTTCAAGAACCTCTTCACCGGGGTCGAGACACGCGACTACTCGCGGGCGACGACCTCGCAGAAGTGTGTCCGGGCCGGTGGCAAGCACAACGACCTAGACAATGTCGGCTATACGAACCGGCACCACACGTTCTTTGAAATGCTCGGCAATTTCTCCTTCGGGGACTACTTCAAGGACGATGCAATTCCGTTTGCCTGGGACGTTGTGACCAAGGAGCTTGGGATCGACAAAGACAAGCTTCTCGTCACGGTCTATCATACGGATGACGAGGCGGCCGATCTTTGGAAGAAGGTGGCCGGGCTTCCCGATGAGCGTATCCTGCGCATCGCAACGGACGACAATTTCTGGATGATGGGACCGACCGGACCGTGTGGTCCGTGTTCCGAGATCTTCTACGACCACGGTGACCACATCTGGGGTGGCCCGCCGGGATCGCCCGAGGAAGACGGCGACCGCTTCGTCGAGATCTGGAATCTCGTCTTCATGCAGTTCGAGCAGTTCGAAGACGGAACGCGGCGCGAACTGGCGGCGCAGTCCATTGACACGGGCATGGGGATCGAGCGCGTCGCTGCCCTCTTGCAGGGAACAAACGACAACTATGCCACGGATCTGATGCGGGGGCTCATCGAGGCGTCCGCTCAGGAGAGTTCGACAGACCCGGACGGCCCCGGCCGAACGCATCATCGCGTGATCGCCGATCACCTGCGGTCAATGTCGTTCCTGATCGCCGATGGCGTGCTGCCGTCCGGAGAGGGGCGGGGTTATGTCCTGCGCCGCATCATGCGCCGTGCAATGCGTCACGCGCATCTGCTTGGAACAAAGGACCCGCTGATGCACCGGCTGGTCCCTGAACTCGTGCAGCGGATGGGCGGGGCCTATCCGGAGCTGCATTCTGCCCAGCCGCTGATCACCGAGACCCTGTTTTCCGAGGAAACCCGTTTCCGGCAGACGCTTGAGCGCGGCCTCAAGCTCCTCGACGAGGAGCTTGGCAGCTTGTCGGACGATGCGGAGCTTCCGGGCGAAACGGCCTTCAAGCTCTACGACACCTACGGTTTTCCGCTGGATCTGACGCAGGACGCGTTGCGTGAGAAAGGGCGGAGCGTCGACACGGATGGCTTTGACGCCGCCATGGCCGGGCAGAAAGCAAAGGCGCGTGCCGCCTGGGCCGGAACGGGCGAGGTTGCGGATGCGAGCGTGTGGTTCGACATCGCGGATACTCACGGGGCGACGGACTTTCTGGGCTACGATACCGAGAGTGCCGAAGCTCAGGTGCTTGCGCTTGTGAGGGACGGTGCCACGGTAGACACCGCACAAAAGGGTGACACGTTGCAGATCGTCCTGAACCAGACGCCGTTCTACGCGGAATCTGGCGGTCAGGTTGGCGATACGGGTGTCTTAATCGGTGAGGGCGGCAAAGCCACAGTGACCGACACCAAGAAGGTGGCGGGGGTCTACATTCACCTCGCCGAGGTGACGGAGGGCCGGATCGTCCCTGGCGAAGCGGCCAGGCTCGAGGTCGACCATGCGCGGCGCAGTGCGATCCGGGCAAATCACTCGGCCACGCACCTGCTGCATGAGGCGCTTCGCGCCCGCCTCGGGGAGCATGTCGCACAGCGGGGCTCGCTCAATGCACCGGACAGGTTGCGCTTTGACTTCTCGCACAGTGCGGCACTGTCGTTGGAGGATCTTGCTGCCGTGGAGGCCGAAGTGAATGCCTTCGTGCGCCAGAACAGCCCCGTTGAAACCCGCATCATGACGCCGGACGACGCGCGCGGCATTGGCGCCCAGGCGCTCTTTGGCGAGAAGTACGGCGACGAGGTGCGCGTTGTCTCCATGGGCCGCGCTCCCACGGGCAAAGGCACCGACGGAGAGACATGGTCGATCGAGCTTTGCGGGGGCACGCACGTGCGCCAGACAGGCGATATCGGGCTCTTCGTGACCTTGGGCGACAGCGCGTCCTCGGCCGGTGTGCGCCGGATCGAAGCGCTGACGGGCGAGGCGGCGCGCGCCTACCTGCGCGAGCAGGACCATCGGCTGGCAAAGATCGCGCTTGCCATCAAAGCTCCGGCGACGGAGGTCGTGGATCGCGTCCAGTCGCTCCTGAGCGAACGGCGTGCCCTGACGGCCGAGGTCGCTGATCTGCGCCGCCAGCTCGCCCTTGCCGGCGGTGGTCAGGCGGAGCCTGCTGCCAAACAGATCAACGGCGTGCCGTTCCTTGCGCAGGTTCTGACCGGGGTCACGGGCAAGGATCTGCCGGGCCTGATCGATGCCCACAAGGACACGCTTGGATCCGGAGCCATTCTGTTGATTGCAGATGCCGGTGGCAAAGCGGCCATCGCGGCTGGCGTCACGTCCGATCTGACGGACAAGATCTCTGCCGTTGATCTCGTGCGCGCCGCGGTGGCAGAGCTAGGGGGCAAGGGGGGTGGTGGCCGTGCCGACATGGCCCAGGGCGGAGGCAAGGATGTGGCAAACGCAGATGCCGCAATCGCCGCTGCCGAACGACATCTGGAGGGAGTAGCCGCATGAAACCAGCCTATTGGATCGCCCACGTCACGGTGACGGATGAAGAAGCCTACGGACGCTATGCCGCCCTCGCGACCAAGGCCATCGCCGAGCATGGCGGCGAGTTTCTTGCCCGCGGCGGGCCGAACACCTGGTTCGAAGGAACAGCCCGCCCCCGCAACGTTGTGGCCCGCTTCCCTTCGATGGAAGCGGCCGAGACGTGCTACCGCTCCGAGATCTATCAGGAGGCGCTCAGCCATGCGCGCGGCGCATCCGAGCGGGATCTCATGATCGTGGAAGGCGCATAGCGCAACGGGCTGCACCGGCCAACCGGGCTATCAATACATCACGCCGCGTCTGGAGAGGGCATCGCGCCTTCTGAGCATGCCGCGATGGTTACTGATCGAGGAGCGGCAGAGCCAGGCTGCGCCGGCCGTTAACAAGATCGGCAACAAACGCGCACCCATTGCCTGCGTCGTCGAAATGCGCCCAGGCATGAGCGGCAAAGACATCCGGCTTCATGAAGAGCAAAAACGCGTTGAGGCGCGCCACGTCCACCGGCCTGTCGAGTGTGTGAAACCTCTCGATCAAGGCACGGTTTTCGTCGGAAAGGCTGGCAATCTGCAGCGCATAAGCGACGTATTCGCGATCCGCGTCGCAATGCTCGCCGGTGCATTCTGATTGGTCCATCAACGCGTGCGCGAGTTCATGCACCACGAGGCTGTCATAGTAGTCCGCGGGCGGCAGCGGAGCAAAGATGCTCTCTTCGGGCATAAGTCTGGCCATGGCCTTCGGTGCGCGCAACAGAATCCGATCGCTTCCGCAGGTGTAGAGGCCGGCACAATGCTCGGTCGGGCCAAACGCTTCGGGTCTGATCTCGATCACGACCGGGCGAAGTTGTGCCAGGCCACATGAGGCCAGTTCTTCCTTGGCAGCCACTGCCGCATTGCACACCCGTGCGGCGACTTCACCATCAGCGCCGTCGACGGAGAGCATCCGATCCGTGCATGCGATGCTCTCTGCCCCTGCGGCAGCGGACCCCGGCACGACATTGGCGCCTCCTGCGATCACGACGATCGCAATTAGCGCTGCCGAAAATCGACGCCGTCTGGAGATGTGACCCTCATGCAAGCCCATGAACGCAGGATGTGGCACGGCGCGGCACGGTGCCTTGATGGGTATCAATCGCCGGTCGCGCGGATCGCTATGGCTGCTCGCACTCCAGAACCAAATCCACACGCCCAATCCTGGCAACGGCGGCTGGTTCAAGCACTTCAATCATCCGTTCGCCGCAGTGGCGGCGTCCGATGCAACGTTCGAGCAGCGTTGGTACGGTCTTGACCCCGACCAGACAACCAAACGGAAGGCCATACCGCGAGCCTGTCGCAGAGACTGCAAGCGCAACCATGCGGAACCGCTGCAGGCAGATAGCGCGAAAGGAGCGCCCCAGCCGCCGCGATCACAAGGCCGTCGCGGCGTCCCTCATCCCGCCGCGCGGGCCTGGCGTTTGCGCTCGTGGGGATCAAGGTACCTTTTGCGCAACCGAACGGCACTCGGCGTGACTTCGACAAGCTCATCGTCGTCGATATACGCGATCGCCTCCTCGAGGCTCATCTTCACCGGTGTCGTGAGCACCACGGCGTCGTCCTTGCCCGACGCGCGCACGTTGGTGAGCTTCTTGCCCTTGAGCGGGTTCACCTCGAGGTCATTGTCGCGCGAGTGCTCGCCGATGATCATCCCCTCGTAGACGTCCTCCTGGGCGCCGATGAAGAGCTTGCCGCGATCTTCGAGGTTGAAGAGCGCATAGGCCACCGATTGTCCGTTCTCCATCGAGATCAGGACCCCGGCCCGACGCCCGGGAATAGGGCCCTTGAACGGCGCCCAGCTATGGAACACGCGGTTGAGTACGCCAGAGCCTCTTGTGTCAGTCAGAAACTCACCTTGATAACCGATCAAGCCACGCGAGGGCACATGCGCGACGATCCGCGTCTTGCCGCTCTGCTGACGCATGTCCACCAGCTCGCCCTTGCGCGGCCCGGTCAGCTTTTCGATCACCGCACCGGAATAGGCGTCGTCGACGTCGATAGTCACTTCCTCGATGGGTTCGAGCCGGGAGCCGTCCCCCTCTCGCATCAGCACGCGCGGGCGCGAGATCGACAGCTCGAAGCCTTCGCGCCGCATGTTTTCGATCAGAACGCCCATTTGCAGTTCACCGCGTCCGGCGACCTCAAAGGCTTCCCCGCCCGGCGTGTCCGTCACGCGGATGGCCACATTGGTCTCGGCCTCTTTCATCAAGCGGTCGCGGATCACCCGGCTTTGGACCTTCTTGCCCTCGCGCCCGGCAAGCGGGCTGTCATTGATCCCGAAGGTCACAGAGATGGTCGGTGGGTCGATCGGCTGGGCGGGCAGGGGCTCGTCGACCGCAAGCGCACAGATCGTGTCCGCGACCGTCGCCTTGGACATCCCCGCAAGGGTCACGATGTCGCCGGCCTCACCCTGTTCGATCTCCTGCAGCGCGAGCCCGCGAAAGGCCTGCACCTTGGCGACCCGGAATTGCTCGATCTTCTGGCCAATGCGCGAAAGCGCCTGCACGGTTTGCCCCGTCTTCACCCGGCCCGATTCGATCCGGCCGGTGAGCATGCGCCCAATGAACGGATCCGCACCCAGCGTGGTTGCCAGCATGCGAAAGTCGTCTCCGCCCTGCGCGATCTGCCGGGGCGCGGGAACATGGTTCACGATCAGACGGAAGAGCGCGTCCAGCGAAGAACGCGGCCCGTCGAGCTCCGCATCGGCCCATCCCGCGCGACCGGAGGCATAGAGATGGGGGAAGTCGAGCTGATCGTCATCCGCGTCGAGCGCGCCAAAAAGATCGAAAACCTCGTCGAGCGCGCGATCCGGCTCGGCATCGGGCTTGTCCACCTTGTTGAGAACCACGATCGGCCGAAGCCCGAGTGCGAGCGCTTTCGAGGTCACGAACTTCGTTTGCGGCATCGGCCCCTCGGCCGCGTCAACCAGCAACACGACCCCGTCGACCATCGACAGGATCCGCTCGACCTCTCCGCCGAAATCCGCGTGACCGGGCGTGTCGACGATGTTGATCCGGGTCCCGTGCCACTCGACCGAGGTCGCCTTGGCCAGGATCGTGATCCCGCGTTCCCGCTCGAGATCGCCGGAATCCATCGCACGCTCCGCGACGGACTGGTTCTCCCGAAAGGCCCCGGACTGCTTCAACAGCTCGTCCACAAGGGTCGTCTTGCCGTGGTCGACGTGGGCGATAATTGCGATGTTGCGCAGGTCCATGGGCCTCTCCACTCGTTCGGCCCGCTGCTACCCGTCCCCCGCCAGAAGGGCCAGAGCGAAACGCCCGCCCGCTTCTTCTTGCCGAAAAATACCGCGGGGGAGGCGCCGAAGGCGACGGGGGCAGCGCCCCCTAACCCGATCCGCGGGCCAAACCTGTCCCTGCGGTGCGCACAAAGCCGTCACGCGCCCGGGTTCACCCGCAACGCCCGTGTCAGCGACGGGATTCCGGCGTCAGTCGGTGCCGCGATAGGGTTTGACGTATTGCAGGGCCATGTCCCACGGAAAGAAGATCCAGGTGTCCTGGCTGACCTCCGTGATGAACGTATTGACCATCGGGCGGCCCTTTGGCTTGGCATAGACAGTCGCCAGATGCGCTTTCGGGTAGAGATCGCGCACAAGCTCGAGCGTTTTGCCGCTATCGACCAGATCGTCCACGATCAGAATGCCGGTGCCATCGCCCATCAGCTCTGCGTCCGGCGCCTTGAGCACGACAGCGTCGGATTGAGATTGATGGTCGTAGGATTTGACGGAGATCGTGTCCACCGTACGAATGTCGAGTTCGCGGCTGACCACCATCGCTGGCGCCATGCCGCCGCGTGTCACGGCCACGACGGCGCGCCAGCCGCCCTCTGGCCCCGCGCTTTCAAGGCGCCATGCCAGTGCGCGGCTGTCCCGGTGGATCTGATCCCAGCTGACGTGAAATCCCTTCTCGTGAGGCAGGCGGTCGGTCATGCTGCAATCCTTTCGGTGGGGGCCAACTTCTTCACGAAGCGGCGTCGATATCGGGCGCGTCAACGGCCTTCATGCCAACCACGTGATAGCCGGCGTCGACGTGGTGCACCTCCCCTGTCACCCCGGCGCCGAGGTCGGACAGAAGATAGAGCGCGGAGTTTCCCACGTCGCGCGGCGTAACCGTCCGGCGCAGGGGGGCGTTCAGTTCATTCCATTTGAGAATGTAGCGGAAATCCCCGATCCCCGAGGCCGCCAGCGTCTTGATCGGACCGGCCGAGATCGCGTTCACACGCACGCTGTCCTTGCCGAGGTCTTCCGCCATGTAGCGCACGGAGGCCTCCAGCGCGGCTTTCGCAACCCCCATGACGTTGTAATGCGGCATCACCTTCTCGGCGCCGTAATACGTCAGCGTCAGGCATGAGCCGCCATCGGACATCAATGCGGCCGCACGCCGGGTGCAGGCCGTGAAGGAATAGACCGAGATGTCCATCGACATCTGAAAGTTCGCGCGGCTCGTGTCGACGTAACGTCCGCGCAGTTCCGTCTTGTCGGAGAACCCGATCGCATGGACGTAGAAGTCGAGCTGTCCCCAGGCCTCTTCGAGCTGCGCAAAGGCTGCGTCGATCGAGGCTTCGTCGGACACGTCGCACTCGGCCAGTTGCGTCACGCCAATCTGTTCGGCCAGAGGCACCACGCGTTTGCGCAGCGCCTCGCCCTGGTATGTCAGCGCAATTTCGGCGCCCGCTTCGTGCAAGGCTTGTGCGACGCCCCATGCGATTGATTTGTCATTCGCGAGGCCCATGATAAGTCCCCGCTTGCCCGCCATGAGCTGTGCTGCCATCGCCCTGCCTCGTCCGTTTTCCCTGCTTCCTTTAGGACAGGGGTGCGGGAGGGCGCAAGGCAGGGCAACCAAGCAGGGCAGTCGCACCAAGTAGAACAACCAGAGGTAAGGCGCCCCCATGACAGACCGGTCCGGCCATTTCGCGGGAGAAGACCCGTTCGTGCTTGCCAAGGCGTGGCTTTCTGAAGCCGAAGCGACAGAGCCCAACGACGCCAACGCAATTGCATTGGCAACTGTGGATGAAGACGGGTTGCCGAACGCCCGCATGGTGCTGCTCAAGGAGATCGAAGCGCCGGGCGACGGGACCGGCGCGTTTGTCTTTTACACGAACTACACGTCCGCAAAGGGGCGCGAGATCGAGGCGAGCGGCAAGGCGGCTTTCGTCATGCATTGGAAGACCCTAGGGCGGCAGATCCGGGTGCGCGGTGTGACGGAGCGCGAGGACGGGTCCAAGGCGGACGCCTATTACGCCAGCCGGTCGCTCAAGTCGCGCCTTGGTGCGTGGGCCTCGGCCCAGAGCCAGCCCCTGTCATCGCGCGGTACCCTTGTTGCCGAGGTTGCCAAGATCACCGCAACGAAGGGGCCTTCGCCCAAGCGGCCCCCGTTTTGGGGTGGTATCCGGATCCGGCCGGTCGAGCTGGAGTTCTGGGCCGATGGAGAATTCCGGCTGCACGACCGGTTCCGCTGGACAACGCAAGAGGCCGGAGGGGCGGCCGGCTGGACGGTGGCGCGCCTCAACCCTTGAGCATGCGATTGTAACCCGCGGCATCCCACCGGAGCGCCCGCAAAATGATCCACAATCAATTCGCTGAGTCGACGGCGAGGATTTCGTAGCGTAAACTTTGCAGAATGCTACGCTTTTGGTCGTGTTTCTTTTGCAGCGGACGCATAACCATTGTGTGGTGACAATTAACTTTCCGTTGTATTCCGGTTCCTGTGGCGCCGCACTAAGCTTGCAAGAAGAGGGGAGCAAAGTGCTTCTTTTTTTAACTAACTGGTCTACCGCGATTTTCTTGAGATATGGTTGAGAAGGGCGTGGAGACGAGAAGGTGTTTGGGACGTGAGTGAAACCGACGGCGAGGGTGTGGATCCGCCTGCCGCCCGGATCAACGGGCGAGTGAAGTGGTTCGATCCCGCGAAGGGTTTTGGTTTCGTTGTCTCGGACACGGGCGGGCCAGATATCCTCTTGCATGCGAATGTTTTGCGGAATTTCGGGCAGAGTTCTGTCGCGGACGAAGCGCGCGTGGTGATCGCGGTCCAGCAAACGGCCCGCGGGATGCAGGCCGTGGAAGTCTTCGAGATCACACCCCCCCCGGCCGAATCAACCTTCAGCGATGTTGATATGCTGTCCGCCGACGAGTTGGCGAAGCTGCCGCTCGAGCCGGCCCGCGTGAAGTGGTTCGACAAGGGCAAGGGCTTCGGGTTTGCCAACGTCTTTGGGCGGCCCGAGGATGTCTTCGTGCATATCGAGGTGCTGCGGCGCTCGGGCCTTGCGGATTTGCAGCCGGGAGAGGCCATTGGTGTGCGGGTGACAGATGGCCAGCGCGGCCGTATGGCTCTGCATGTCGCTGCTTGGGAAAAGGCGCTCAATGAGGGCGCGTAAGCCAGCTGCAGTGCTGCCGCTGGGCTGGTTTGCTTTCGTCGTTGCGCTCCTCGTGCCCAGCTTCGTCAGTGCGGCGTGCGCACCGGATCATGTCGACCTGCGCGGCGACTGGGGGCAAGCCCGCTTTTCGGTCGAGTTGGCCGACACGCCGACGAAGCGCAGTACTGGCCTCATGAACCGAGACCATCTCGCCACCAGTGCCGGCATGCTTTTTGTGTACCAGCGAGTGCAGGCTCCGGTCTTCTGGATGCGCAACACGCGGATCCCGCTCGACATGGTCTTCGTGCGCCCGGACGGTGTGGTGCAGCATGTCCATGCCAACGCGGAACCGCTGGACGATGCCGTTCCCGACAGCCAGGCGCCGAGGTACTCGGGTGGCGACGGCATCCTCGTTGTTCTGGAGATCAACGGCGGCCTTGCCGCGCGCTTCGGGATCGCTCCCGGCACCGAGATGCGTCACCCCGCGTTCGGCGCGGACGCCGCGTGGCCTTGCGATCCCGGCGAAGGCTGACACGCACGTCGCTGGAAGGCGTGATTTCCCGAAAGGGCCCCTTGCATTCGTGAGCCAAATGCCTGATGCGAAGCGCGTCGGGGCGTGGCGCAGCCTGGTAGCGCGACGGTTTTGGGTACCGTAGGTCCTCAGTTCGAATCTGGGCGCCCCGACCATTCATCTCCAGTCGTGGACTCTAACGATCTCGCACACACCGCGCTGGGTGCACGCATTTCGGGATTCCTAAGTTGGCGGCGCCTTTTCACCGGGGCGGGTCTTGCGACACAACGATGCGCCGCGCGCGCCCATGCGATGCGCCTCACCCATTGTGCCCGGCATGCAACCCGCAGGGCGTGAGCTTCCGCACCGGTGGAAGAGCTACAGACCCCGCGCGCCCGCGCCAGCCGGCATCGCCTCAACGGCATGGGCCGCAAGCGACCGACCCGCCTCGCGCATTGTCAGATAGGTCTCATCGGCTCCGGCCTCCTTGATCAGCGCGGCATGGTCCTCGTAGAGCGCATGGCTGACCACGGGTCCGGCAAAGCCGAGCGATCGTAATGTGCGCGCGGCGATGAGCTTGGCCTCGATGTCGTCCATCGCGAGGATCGCGGCTTCGACGCGGCTGAGGTCGACGCTGTTCCAGAAGTTGCTGTCTTCCGCGTCGGCGAAGACAACGTTGCGCCCTGCCTCGATGTGGGTCTGCGCCTTGTACGGATCCGATTCCAGCCCGATGGGGATATACCCCGCTTCGCGCATCGCTTCGAAAGCGGCGGTGCCCGTGCGCCCCATCCCGAAAATGAGCGCGTTCGCGCGGCCGAGGTCTGTCGGTTGTTCGTCGGGGTGCCGAATCGCACGTTCCATCGGCTGCAGCCGCGCTTCGAGCCGTTCGTAGAGCGGGTGTGCGAGGCGATTGAGCGGTGCCGCCACAACGAAGGACACGGATGTTGCAATCGCGAGGGGGACAAGCAGCGCCTCGGCGGCGGGAATACCTGCGGCGACGATCAGGCCGAACTCGCTGTAGGCCGTGAGGGACAAGGCCGCGAGAAACGACGTGCGTGCTCGCAGGCCGAACCAGATCAGCAGCGCAAAAAACAAGACGCCCTTCAGAGGCAGCAAGATGCCGACCGTCACCGCAAAGACGATGGCCTCCCAATCCGGTAGTCCCGACATGCCGATGGACAGGAAGAAACCGACAAGAAAGATCTCTTTCAGGGACCAGAGCGCATTCGAGACTTCACTCGCGCGCGGATGGGTCGACAGCAGAAGACCCATCACAAGCGCCCCGATCTCGCCCTTCAACCCGATCAGCTCGAAACCGATCCCGCCGAGGACGAGGCTGAGCGCCATTCCCATCAAGACAAGCACTTCATCGTGGCCGGCGAGGTCCAGTAGCTTGAAGAGAACGGGGCGCAGCAGGGGCGTGGCGAAGATCAGCAATGCCTCTGGGCCCGGTACCTTTCCCGAGAATGCGGCCAGAACGACGAGGGCAATGATGTCCTGAACCACCAGAATGCCAATGGCGGTACGGCCGTGAAAGGCACCCAGTTCCCCCTTTGCCTCCAGCATCTTGGCCGCCAGCACGGTAGACGAAAACCCGAGCGCAACCCCGACGAGGAACGCCACCGTCCAGTCATCTGTGAAGAAGAGGCGGGCGAAAGGTGTGAAGATCGCGACCGATAGAGCGAAGTGGAAAAGCGCTGTCCCCATGACGTGGGGCTCGACGATCTGCTTGAGCTTGAGCTTGAGCCCGACTGTGAAAAGAAGGAGCAGCACACCGAGATTGGCCAGATAATCGAGGATGGGCCCGGTCTCTTCGGGCATGCCAAGGGTCGGGCCAAACGCGTTCAGCGCGAAGCCAGCCGCGAGAAAACCCACAAGAGGCGGCAGGCCGATGGGACGCACCGCGAGGCCGCACAGGAAAGCGGCCGTTATCGCAAAGACCTCGAACATCTGTGGTTTGTCATCTCCTGGCCCTGCCGGACGAACTGTCCGGCTCGGCGCCATGGTGACGCGAAAGGCACGCAATGTGGAGATGTGCGTTGACGCATGTGCGACCACACGCGGTCTCATGCCTGAGAATTGGGCGCGCGCCTTGCCGATCGGGCGCGCGCTTGGCCGCTTGGAGCGGTTTGGCCTAGATCATAGAATAGGCAGGATCGTCCACGATGCCTGTGACCGTGATCGACAGCGCGCCACCTGCCGCGACCGCGTCGACCTGCGATTGGGCGGAGGAATAGCTCGCATCACTCCCATCGTAGAGCGCCATGATCGAGCGGCCCGCGTCGAGGTCGTTCAGCCCGTGGGCCAGGGCGTAGTGGGTGCCGATATCTGTCTTTGCCTTCAGATAGGCGGCGTCTGCCGCGCTCCCGGCTTCACCGCGCACCCCGCTTAGAAGGTCGAGGATGAACGCGCCGCGCGTGCTTGCGCCCGACGTAAGCTGGCCCTCCCAGTACGCGAAACCCTCGGAATCGGGATCACGGCCAAGAACGTTGTTGTAGACCGAGTTGATCAGGGTGCTGACGGGCGAGCCTTCGGGATAGAGGCCCAGTGTCTCCTTTTGCACCGAAAAACTCTCGGCGATCTGAACCATGGTCATCCCATCGGCCAGCCGGTCGCCCCAGTAGAGCAGGCCTTCGGCATCCGGTGCTCGATTGAAGTACGCAAGATAAAGCTCTGTCAGGGAGGACATTTGCGCCGTCGAAAGGTTGCGTGCGCCATCGAAGAGAAACCAGTCCTTCCCTTCAAGGGCGACGGCTTCGACCCCGGCCAGCCAGTCGGCTGTTCCGCCAGCATCCGTTACGGTCGCGTAGCCGTTCTGGAGCACGATCTTCACGCCGGTCGACGCGCCATCATACACGGCGCGGTCGGTTCCGTCGCCACCAAAGAGCTGATCCGCTCCGCCGCCGCCGTTCAGGATGTCGTCCCCGGTGCCACCGTCGAGCGTATCATTGCCATCGCCGCCATTGAGCGTGTCGTTCCCCGCGAGGCCGGCCGACGTGTTGTTACCGCCGTCCCCGTTGAAAACATCGTTGCCATTGGTCTGCGCGGGGCCCACGCCCGGGTCAAAGTTCGGCAATCCGGACGTGTCGTTCACCGCGCCGAACCAAGCATGTGCGACGCCCTGATGGATCGCCACGCCGATCACCTCCCATTGGACGTCTTTCCATTGGCCGGTATTCGTCATCTGGGGATTGTGCGAGGGCGAGGCGCGCCAGGAATCAAAGGCGAGTTGCGGCGGCATATCGGTCGAGATCCCGGCCCCCAGGTAACCCACCGAAATCTCGTATGCGCTTTCGGGATAGCCGGTGCCCAACCGCTGCGGTGCCTGCCACATGGAGGTGAAGGTCGAATTGTCACTGGGGTTGTACGGGGCGTCGGACCAGCCATGCGCGAACGCGTCGTTGGGCTTGGTTGCATCCGGCCCCTGATCGAACTTTCCGACGTTGTAGACGGTGTCCAGCGCGTGCCGCGCTGCCGTGACGGTCAGCGCGTGGCTGAGTTCGAGCTCCGGAAGGCCGCGCTCAGCACGGTATGCGGTGATCAGTTGATAGAGTTCGTATTCTGCCGCGTCGATCGAGTCTTCGCGCGTGTCGGTGTAATAATTGACAGACATGATCCCCTCAGTCTTTTCCCAAACCCACGACGATCATAACCCACACCTTCTTAAACCCTGTGTGCGGCCGTCCTACAAGCTTCTCTCAGGCGGCGCTTACGAAAGGATGAACTTTGCCGGCAAGGAAGGCGGCACTACCTTTCGCGGAGCCCGGGAATGGAGAACGCCCATGTTTGCAATGATCCGCCGCGTGTCTCTATGGGGGGGCTTGGTCATTTTTGGGGCAGCCATGCCCGCGCTCGGCCACGAAGGGCACACCGCTGTGTCAGAGGGCATTGTCAAAATCCAAGGCAGCCCCGAAACGGGGGAGGCCGCCGAGCGGCGCCCCTCGCACTGCATCGCCGTCGCCCAGAATACACCGGGCGTGCATCACGTCCGGCTGGCCTCCTTCACTGAGCCGGTTGCCGATTTCTCCGTGCGTCTCAGCTACATCGATCATGCGATGTTCCTGATCCAGACCCCGGGCGGGCTGTCTGCGGTGACGGATTATAACGGGTTCCTCGGCCCGACGCGTTTCATCCCGGATGTCGTGACGATGAACCGCGCCCATTCCACGCACTGGACAGCCAATCCCGATCCCGCGATCCGGCATGTCTTGCCGGGGTGGAATACGGAGGGGCCGGGACCCGTCGATCACTATGTCGATCTTGGCGAGATGCTGGTGCGCAACGTCTCCACGAACATCCGCGGCCGGTTTGGCGACGCGCCGGTGGTCGGCGGCAACTCGATCTTCGTCTTCGAGGTTGAGGGTCTCTGCATCGGCCATCTGGGCCACCTGCACCATGTCCCGAGCGAGGCGCAGTTTGCGGCATTGGGCAGGCTCGATGTGGTGATGGCTCCGGTCGACGGCGGGCTGACGCTGACATTGCCCGAGATGATCGAGACGCTGCAGCGATTGCGCTCCTCGATCATCATTCCAATGCATTGGTTCTCTGGCCTGTCGCTCAGTGCGTTTCTCGACGGGATGCAGGAAGACTTCCGGATCGATGTGCGGTCCGAACGGGATATCAAGGTCTCGTTGCGGACCTTGCCCCCCGAGCCGACCGTGGTGGTCTTGCGGCCACGGTTCCTGGGATTTAACGACGGCACGGGCGAGGAAGGCGGCTCCGATGAGGCGCCCCTGACATCGCCACCGACTGCACCCGTACCCGCACCAGCGCCGAGGATCGACTAGCTCATGCTTAACCCAGTCACGGACCGCATCGAAGCGGACCTGCGCGCGCGCTTGCCCCACGCCGCCTTCCGCCCTCTCGAGGCGCGCTACACCGAGGAACCGCGCGGGCGCTGGCGTACCGAAGACGCCCTCGTCATCGCGCCCGCAACCGTCGAAGAGGTGGCGGAGGTCGTCGGGCTCGCGCAAGAGCGGAGCGTGCCGATCGTACCCTACGGCGGCGGGACGGGGCTTGTCGGCGGACAGATCGCACCAAAAGGGCCGCGCCCGGTTCTGCTTTCGCTTGAGCGGATGCGGGCCATTCGCGGACTCTATCCGACAGAGAACGTGATAGTCGCCGAAGCGGGGGCCATCCTCGCGGAGGTCCACGCGGCGGCGGCGGCGGAGAACAGGCTCTTTCCCCTTTCGCTTGCGTCCGAGGGCACCGCGCGGATCGGCGGACTGCTTTCGACGAATGCTGGCGGCGTGAATGTGCTTCGCTACGGGAACGCGCGGGATCTCAGCCTCGGCATCGAAGCCGTGCTGCCCGATGGGTCGATCCTTCGGGGCCTCAAGCGCCTGCGCAAGGACAACTCCGGATACGATCTGCGCCATCTGCTGATCGGTGCCGAAGGCACGCTGGGGGTGATCACCGCGGCTGCATTGCGGCTTTCGCCACGCCCCGCCGGTGAGGGCGCCGCGATGGCTGCCGTGCCATCGCCGCAAGCTGCGCTCGACCTTCTGGCGCTTGCGCGCGACCACCTCGGTGACGGCGTATCGGCCTTTGAGCTGATGAGCGCGATGGGGTTCGTGTTTCTCGCCGAGAAGATGCCGGAGCTGCGCCAGCCCTTCGACGCAACCCCGGACTGGACGGTGCTGATCGATGTTGGGCTCGCACGCGATCTCGATCCCGCCCAGGCTCTCGAAGCCCTTCTGGCCGAGGCGTTCGAGAAGGGGCTGGTGACTGATGCTGTCATCGCGCAATCCGCCGCGCAAAGAGATTCGTTCTGGGCGCTGCGTGAAACCATGCCGGAGGCGAATCGCAGGATCGGATCTGTCTCCTCCCACGACATTTCCGTCCCGCTCGAGGCGATCCCGGAATTCATTGCGCGCGGCAAACCCGCGCTTGATGAAATCGGTCCGTTCCGGATCAATTGCTTCGGACATGTTGGGGACGGCAACCTGCACTACAACGTCTTCCCGATGCCGGGCGCAACGCGGGCGGATCACGAGGAAGAGCGGCCGCTGATCAAGCGTGCCGTGCACGATCTCGCGCACGCGCTGGGCGGATCGGTGTCTGCGGAGCACGGGATCGGGCGGCTCAAGATCGACGATCTCGAGCGCTACGGTGATCCCGCGAAGCTGGCGGCGATGCGGGCCATCAAGGCCGCGCTCGACCCGGCGGGGATCATGAACCCGGGGGCTGTTCTGCGCGTCGGCGGCGGCTGAGAACGGCCCTGCGGGGCGGATATTTTTCAGCACAATGAAGCGGTGGGCGCGAGACGCCGGAGGGGCTAACCGCCCGCGGTGGAGGTGAAGCGCGGGGTCAGAACCTCGACCATGAGGTCGAAGACGAGGCGCGTGCGCCGGTTCGATTTCAGCTCCTCATGGGTGATCAGCCAGGCATCGAATTCGAGGGCCGGTAGATCGGGAAGGACCCGGGTGACGGTGGGATCCGGATCCCCGAGCGCCTCGGGCACGATGCCGATCGCGAGGCCGGCCCGGACATAACTCCAGTGCACGAGATGATTTGCCGTCAGGAGCGGAAAGTTGCGGCGTGTGAGCGAGAGGCCGAGCGTGCGCAGACCTTCGATCATGCGTGTGCCTGTGTCGAAAGCGATGATATCGGCCCGTTCTGCGAGGGCTTCGGGCGTCTGGGGATCTCCGATGCCGGAGAGATATCCCGGGGTGGCATAGAGGCGGGCGCGGTCGGTGCCGAGCTTGCGCGCGATGAGATCGGGTTGCGTCGGGCGGAGGTTGCGCAGCGCGATATCCGCTTCCCGGCGGCGCAGGTCGAGATTGTCGTTGGAGGCCACGATCTCGACGGTGATGCCCGGAGCCTCTGCGCGCAGCTTTGCGAGCACCGGCGGAAGGACGTGGGCGGCGTAGATCTCGGATGCGGTCAGGGCGATCTGTCCTTCGACGGCCTCGACCCGCCCCTGGGCCGTGAGTGCGACCCTCTGGGCGGCGTCCGCCATGGCACGGGCGTGATCGAGGAGGGCGAGCCCGGCCTCTGTCAGCGCGAGCCCGCGCCCTGTGCGGGCAAAGAGGGCAACGCCGAGTTCGTCTTCCAGCGCCGAGACCTGGCGGCCGAGCGTAGGCTGCGACATGCCCAAGGCTCGCGCCGCCGCGGAGAGCGAGCCGGTTTCGGCGGTCACGAGGAACGCGCGCGTCCGGTTCCAGTCAAAGACGATTCCCGACCATTCCATGCGTTTTTGCATAGAGATATAGCGAGATTGGTCAATTCCCGTAACTGACGCATGGGGCTATGGACCTCGCATCCCGCATTCCCGCTGGAGCGAAAGGACCCTGACCATGAGAGCCGCTGTCAACACACACTATGGACCCGCCGACAACGTGCAATTGCGCACCCTTCCCGATCCGATGCCCGGCGCGAAAGAGATCCTCGTCGCTGTCGAGGCGGCGGCGGTCACGACGGCGGATTGGCGAATCCGTGCGGCCCACTTTCCGGGCGGCTTGGCGCTGGTTGGACGCCTGATGTTCGGGCTCTTGCGGCCGCGACAGCCCGTGGGAGGGATGAATTTCGCCGGAACCATCCGTGCCATTGGCCCGGAGGTTGACCGGTTCGCGGTCGGGGATCGCGTGGTCGGGATCGCGCCGGGGGGCGGGGCTCATGCGGAGGCGTTGGTCCTGCCGCAGGACGGGATCGTCGCGCGCACTCCCATGGACCTTGCTGCGGCGGAGGCGGCGGCCTTGCCGTTTGGCGGGATGACCGCTGTTGCGTTTATGCAGGATATCGCCCGGGTGGCAGCGGGGCAGCGCGTCCTGATCCTCGGGGCGTCGGGCGCGGTTGGCGGCTACGCGGTTCAGCTTGCGGCTTCCGCGGGGGCAAAGGTAACCGCGGTTGGCGGGCCGGGTTCGGTACGGAGGCTCCGGGCATTGGGCGCGGAGCAGGTGATCGACTACACGGCTCAACCCCTCGATGCGGAGGGGCGGGACTATGACCTCGTTTTCGACACGGGCGGCATCGTGTCCTTCCGGGACGCGTCGGCCCTGTTGAAGCCCGACGGACTCTTCCTGCCGCTCGAGTTCGGAATGCGCGACGTGGCGGGGCTCATCCTGCGTTGGTTCACCCGCGGGCCGCGGATTGGCCTGCATGTGTCAGGCGAAACGCGCGAGAGGCTGCAGGCTTTGCTGGACAGAGTAGCGCGCGGCGCACTGCGGCCGGTCGTGGGCGCCCGATACCCGCTAGAACGCATCGTCGAGGCGCATCGTCTCGTCGAGAGCCGCCACGCGGGTGGCACTGTCGTGGTGGAGATGACTCCGGCGGATGCAGTCAGAGAGGTGGCCTGACGGATCAAGATCCGATGTCCGGTGCCCGGGCATCGTGCGCTCTGGCGCGCAACCGTGCGAAACCAAAACACGCGGAGCCGCGCGTGCCTGAGCCAGGCGGAGCGGCGTGAGGCCGGGCTTGGGGGGAGGGGCCAGAACGTGTCACGCGAAGCCGTGCGAAACGGGGCCACGCGGAGACGAGCGTGCAGTTCGCCGTGTCGGGCGCCAGTCGCGGCGCCTAGTCGCCCTCGAACGCGCAGAGGGCGTGGACCTCATGCCCCATCGCCTCGAGCTTGGCGCGGCCGCCGAGATCCGGAAGGTCGATTACGAAGGCGGAGCCGACAACACGGGCTCCGAGCCGCTCGATCAGCGAGATCCCGGCGACAGCCGTTCCACCGGTTGCCAGAAGGTCGTCCACGAGGAGCACGCGCGCGCCCGAGGGGATCGCATCATCATGCACTTCCATGACTGCTTCGCCATATTCCAGCGTGTAGCTTTCAGAGATCGTCGTGCCCGGCAGTTTGCCCTTCTTGCGCACGGGAACGAACCCCAGGCCGAGCTGGTGGGCGACGGCGCCGCCCAGAATGAAGCCACGCGCCTCGAGCCCGGCAACCACATCGATGGACTGCCCCGCATAGGGATGGAGCAGTTGGTCGACCGCCAGGCGCAGGCCCCTCGGGTCGGCAAAGAGCGTGGTCACATCGCGGAACATGATCCCGTCCTTGGGGAAATCTGCGATGGTGCGAACATAGTCGCGAACGGATTTGGTAGTGACTGACACGGGGCTGACGCTCCTTCAGGTGGCGCGGCGCAGAAGCGCGGTGGCCGCCCCCATCCCCATGAGCGCGACGCCGCCGGAGCGGGTGAGCCAACGGATGGCAGCGGGAGAGGCGAGATGGGCGCGCAGACGATCCGCCAGCAGCGCATAGGCGAGCGCGTTCAGCGCCGCGAGGCCCACAAACGTGGCCACGATCACGGCACCCTGCGGAAGCACCGGCGCATCGGACCGGATGAATTGCGGAACGAAGGCGACGAAGAAGCCGATGCTCTTGGGGTTGAGCGCAGTGACCAGAGCGGCGTGGCGGAAGACAGCCTTGGCCGACACGCCTTGTGGGGGGACGCCGGATGGGGTTAGCGCCGTCGCATGAGCGGCGGAGCGGATCATGCTCCACCCCAGCCACAGCAGATAGGCCGCGCCGACCCACTTGAGGATCGTGAACGCCGTGGCCGAGGTCGCGATGAGTGCGCCGAGACCCGCAAGCGCGGCCGTGATCGCGATGAGGTCGCCGAACGCGACACCGAGCGCCGTGGCCACGGCCACCCGACGCCCCTGGCTGAGCGCATAGGACAGCACGAGCAAGACGGTTGGGCCTGGGATCAGCAAGAGCGCGGTCGACGCGGCCACGAAGGTGAGCCAGAGCGAGAGATCCATGCGGCGGGGTCCTATTTCGAAGGGGCGGGGACGTGTTGGTCGAAGAAGACGGGGTTTCCATCCGGATCCACCACGGTGAAGCTAGCGGGGCCGGTGCTCGCGGGATCGATTTCATCGCCTGCGATGTCGAGGCCGGCGGCTTTCACACGTGCTTGTATGGCCCGGATGTCCTCGAAGCTCGGAAGCGATTCCTCTTCGGAGACCCATCCGGGATTGAAGGTCAGCATATTGTGGTCGAACATGCCCTGAAAGAGGCCGAGGGTGCAGGCTCCGCAGCGAAGGATCACCCAGCCATCGCCGCCCGCGCCGTCGACCGGCGCAAAGCCGAGCGCCGTGTAGAACGCACGCGAGGCCTCCACGTCGCGAACGGAGAGGCTGAGTGAAAACGCACCGAGCGGTTGTCCGGTTCCTGCGCCAGCGCTCATGACAGGACCCGCCCTGCGACGGCGTCGAGCTTTGCAAGAAGGGCTCTGTCCCGCTTTTCGGGAGCCGTTAGAATGGCATACTCGAGTGCGCGATCACACCCTTGGGGGCAGGGCGCACGCTCCGGGCCGAGCAGCTTGGGCAGGGCCGACACCAGGCGCCGGGCCTTCTCTGCGTTGCCGGTCAGGATCGCGATGATCTCCGACACGTCGACCTCGCCATGGTTCGGGTGCCAGCTGTCGTAATCCGTGACCATCGCGACGGTGGCGTAGCAAAGCTCGGCCTCGCGGGCGAGCTTGGCCTCGGGCATGTTCGTCATCCCGATGACGTCGGCGCCCCACTGCGCGCGGTACATCTTCGATTCGGCCAGCGACGAGAATTGCGGCCCCTCCATCGCCAGATACGTCCCGCCGCGGTGGAGGGTCACGCCGGCCGACTGGGCCGCCGCCTCGCACGCATCGCCGAGCCGGCTGCACACCGGATGGGCGACTGACACATGCGCCACGCACCCCGCGCCAAAGAACGACTTCTCCCGCGCGAACGTCCGGTCGATGAACTGGTCGACGATCACGAAATCGCCCGGCGCCATCTCCTCTCGAAACGAGCCGCACGCGGAGACAGAGATGACATCCGTCACCCCGATCCGCTTCAGCGCATCGATATTGGCGCGGTACGGCACGGAGGTCGGTGAATGCACATGGCCCCGCCCGTGGCGCGGCAGAAAGGCCATCCCGACGCCATCGAGCGTGCCCGTCAGAATCTCGTCGGAGGGCGCGCCCCAGGGGGTCTCGACCGCGCGCCACTCGGCGCCCTCGAGCCCCTCGATCTCGTAGACGCCACTGCCGCCGATGACGCCGATCTTCGTCTCACCCATCGCTCTGCCTTTCGCCTTGCGCACCGCCGGCAGCTTGTCCTTCCCGCGCGTGGGCTGCAATCGCCCATCGCGCCGCCCGCGTCGTCGTTTCGCAGGGCCGCGCCCGTCAGTCGCGCCGGATGATCCCCGTCAGCGCCGCCGCCCCCAGACCGGTGACAATCCAGCCCAACGCGGACAACACCCACCGTGCCCACCACAGGTGCCACCCCCACGGCCCCCGCGTGGTCGAGGGCGCCCACGCCTCCGTCTGCCCGAAATCGAGGATCGGGACGACCACATCGGCGGCATAGGCATAGCGGTTGAACGTCTCGTAGTCCTGCCCTGCTTCACCTTCCTTGGACCATTCCGCTGCTGGGTTGGCGACCTCCGCATCCTCTGCAAACGCCCGCCACTCTTCCGACACAAGGATCGGCGCCGCGTTGGGTGCCATGGACCCTTCCACCCATGCAAAATGGGCCAGGAAGGCCGCAAAAATCCAAATGCCGCCGAGCACGATCAGGGAGCGTTCGGGCTTGTAGCCGTAGCGGACCGTGGTGTCGCTGATCCAGTTCCATGCCGCGGCCCGGGTTGAGGCAAGGCGCAACCTGCGCTCCCTCGCACGCAAGTTGTTTGCAAAGCCGCGTTCTGCCAACTCCATCGTATACTCATCCAGGGCGGGTGCCTTCGGGCCCTGATCCTGCCGCCCTGCCCATGTATTCCGTGAGCGTTTGTGCCATTTTTCAAGCTCGAAGCCGTGGAGCGTTGTCGAAAGGCCGCTCGCGTAAGCGTTGAGCGTGTCAGCATCAGCGGAGGCCCTCGTGGTTACCAACCGCCAGAAAAGCCGGGCAAACTCCCGCATCTCCGCCCGTTCCTTTTGGCGCAGATTATGCGCTACGCGCTGGGCCGAGATCAGAACGGCCGTGCTATCGGCGCGATGCCCCATCTCGCGCAGCACCTTCGCAAGCTGCTGATAGGGTTGGGGTCGGAACGCGCCCTCCCAGACCGACCCGCACTCCAGCCACGGCAGGCGCCGCGCCGCGTCGGTGGGTGCTGCGCCCGCCAGTCTGTCATAGGTAAAGCCGTCGAGGATCAACTGGTCCGCCCCACCCGGCCAGCAGTCCAGATCATCGACCAGGTCGCCCACATGGGCGGCGTCCAGGTCAATAATACCCGCAACTTGCGTGCCCTCCCGGAAATAGAGGCCTTCTTTCACCGTCAAACGCTGCGCTCTCAGGGCACACTCCTCAGCGTTGTCGAACCGCCCGCCGGAGCAGGAGAGCTGCCCGCCGATGGTGGCGCCCAACAGGCGAACCTCGCCCGTCGCGTAGAAGCCGTCGCTGAGGAAGACTTGGTCGGTGATCTTCGCACCCTGGGCGTTCAGGGCATACCCCTCGGCGTTGTCGAACCGCCCGCCGGAGCAGGAGAGCTGCCCGCCGATGGTGGCGCCCGCCAGCCAGACCTCGCCCGTCGCGTGGAAGCCGTCGCGGAGGAAGACGCCGCCGGTGATCTTCGCGCGCTCCAAGAGTAGGCCCGGAACCGTGCTGCCGCCGAGGCTGAGCATGGCGAGGTGGGCGTCGTCCGCCCAAATCGGCGCGTCGAAGGTACAGCGTTGAAGGACGGTGCTGCCCTTCGCCGTCGCGCCGGTGATGTCCAGCGGGCCAGTGACGGAGGCGCCCTCCAGCCAGATCCCACGCTCGGTGGTGGGGCAGGCTTCGCAACCGCCGCGGATGAGGTAGGCGAGCAGGGGGGCGCGGATGCGGGTGGCGTCGGTGGCCTCAGTGGGGCGTGTGTCGCCGAGTTTGCAGGAGTGGCCCGCGCGGCAGGCGGCGATTAGGGCGGCTTCGGCCTCGGTTTCGGGATCGGCCTTCTTCGCCTCTTCCCAATCGTCCCACGTGTTGATCCGGTCCATCCTGCTCCCTTCCCCACGGGCATCAGCGTGGCAGGGCGCCGGGAGCGGGGCAAGCGCTGGAGCGTCGCGGGCGGGCCGCTCAGTCGCCGGGGCGCTTGAGCGGAAAGACCTCGCGCACCACCGCATAGTCGCGGTAGCCGCAGCGCGCCAGCGGCTGGAACGCCGTGATGTCGAGCAGCCCGTCGCGCAGGTAGGCATCGTCGATATGCACGCCGGTGACCTCGCCGAGCACCAGCTTGTTCGCCTCGCCCGGCAGGTCGACGATCTGGGTCAGCTTGCACTCCAGCGCGGCGGGGGCGGCGGCGACGCGTGAGCAGGGGATCGTCTCGCACGCCACCCGCTCGATCCCGGCATCGGTGAACTCGTCAACCTCGCGCGGCCACGGCCCGGAGGTGCGGTTCATCACGTCGCGCATCTCGTAGGCGACGATGTTGACACAGAAAACGCCCGTCTCGGCGATGTTGCCCACGCTGTCCTTGGTGCCGTCGCGGTCCGGCTTGGTGGAGGTGGAGGAGAACATCACCTGCGGCGGGACATAGGCCACCGCGTTGAAGAACGAGTACGGCGCGAGGTTTTCCGACCCGTCCGCACCCCGCGTCGAAACCCAGCCGATCGGACGCGGCGTGACGATGGCGTTGAACGGGTTGTGCGGCAGGCCGTGGCCGTCTTCCGGGCGATAGAACATCAGGCTCTCCTTTGCGCCCGGCCTAGCGCCATGCTAGGCGCCGCGCCAGCCGAAAGCGGCCCCGGCAAGGGGCCAGAACCAGAGGACGCGCAGGTGCAACTGGAGCCCGAGACACCGGAAGACTGGTGGGAGGTCGAAGCCCTTTTCGACCTGTGCTTCGCGCCCGGGCGCGAAGCCCTCTCCTCCTACCGCCTGCGCGACGGCGTCGATCCCGTCGCGGAGCTTTGTCTGACCGGGCGGGAAGACGGCGCCGTCGCCTGTGCCATCCGGGCGTGGCCCGTGCGTGTGGGCGAGGCGCCCGCCGTGCTGATCGGCCCCGTGGCCGTCCACCCGACACGGCAAGGTGAGGGGCTGGGCGCCCAACTGCTCGGAGGGGTCGCCGAACGCGCCGAGAGCGCGGGTTGGGAGCGGCTCCTCTTGGTAGGGGATGCACCCTATTATGGGCGCTTCGGCTATCGGCGGCTCGGTGGCGTGCACATGCCTCCTCCAACCAACCCGGACCGCATTCTCGGCCGGGGCGCTTGGCAGGGTGTGGCCGGCAGCGTCGCGCGGTGGACGGAGCCCAGCGGCCTCAGCTGAGTGGTCGGCGCCGTCGGCGGACGGCGGCACCTGTCAGGAGCGCTCCGCCCAGAAGCCAGAGCGTCGCCGGAGCAGGGACGACGGGCGGCGTCGACGGATCGAGGTCTGACACATAGACGCTGAAGTTTGACAGGGCCGCCACATTGTTGTTCTGCCCGGTGAAGAGCCCGGTGGTGTCCCACGTCCCGAGCAGACTGCCCGATGTGTCCATCTCGTAAAGTATGTAGTCGTTGCTGCCCTTGAAGGCGAAGGCGACGCGCTGATCGGTGGGCCAGGACGAGATCACGGCCCACGTCCCGCTTGTTGAGTCGGACGTAAAGCCCTGATTGCCAGACGGATCTTCGTCGAACGTCAGTTCGACAGTGAAGCTGCCGAACACGCCGGAGGTGTCCGTGCCATCGATCTTGTTGACCCAGTCCCAATCCGCCCCGTCTCCAAACGGGTCGGACAGCCCGATCGTGGGCGGGTTTCCACCCGGCCCAAGGTCGCCCGCTCCGGGCTCAAAGCAGGCAATCGCGCCGGAGACGTATTGATCCACGTCGGCCGGACAGGTGGAGGCTGAAGCGACTGTTACGCTCGCCAGAAGCGCCACGGCGCCCAAGATGCTCGTTTTCATTGTTACCCCCCGAGAACTCGCATGTGCCTCAAAGATGCCACAGTCCTGACATGGTCTGCAAATTCCAGTGGACACTTGCGTCCATTGGTGATGCGGGCGCACCATGTGGTGGCCTGCTCGGGGCATTGTCCGGGAAATCGAAACAGAGCCCTGTATTTGAAGGGGTTATTTCCGTGGGGTCACTGGCTTAGCTTCGCGAATCAGAGAGCTCTTAGGACTGGCTGCGCAGCCACTCCATCACCGCCGGGCGGACGGACTGCGCGCCCGAGCCGCGGGCCTCGTCGATCACCTCCCGGACCTCGGCGATGTTGGTACGGCGGAGCAGATGCTTGACCGGCCCGATCGAGGCGGGGCGCATGGACAGCGCCCGAAACCCCATCGCGGCAAAGCACATTGCTTCCACCGGCCGTCCGGCATCTTCGCCGCAGAAGCTCAGTGGGGTCTCGGTGTCTTCGCACCGCCGTACGATCCATTCCAGGAAGGTCAGGAACGACACGTTGAGCGTGTCGTAGCGCCGCCGCACGAGCTCGTTCTCCCGGTCGGCGGCGAAGAAGAACTGCTTCAGGTCATTCCCGCCCACCGAAATGAAATCCGCCGTTTCAAAGAACTTGCGCGGTGAAAATCCAAGAGACGGCGTCTCCAGCATCGCGCCGATCTCGACCTTGGAGGGCAGCGGCCGCCCTAGCTTCTCTTCGCGGTCGAGCTCCTTGAAGACCATCTCGCGACCGCGCAGGAACTCGTCGAGCTGGGCGATGAACGGGAACATCACCGTAAGGGGGCGCCCGCTCGCGGCGCGGATAAGCGCCTGAAGCTGCATGCGCATGACGCCGGGCTTGTCGAGCCCGACCCGGATGGCGCGCCAGCCGAGCGCGGGGTTCGGCTCCTCGGTGCGCTTCATGTAGGGCAGGACCTTGTCCGACCCGATATCGAGCGTGCGAAAGCACACCCGCTTGCCCTCGGCGGCATCCATCACGCGCTTGTAGAGTGCGGCGAGCTCGCCCCGGCGCGGAACCTTGCTGCGAACCAGAAATTGCAGCTCGGTCCGGAAAAGGCCGACCCCTTCCGCGCCGGAATCGCGCAACGATGGCAGGTCTGCCATGAGGCCCGCGTTCATGTGAAGCGCGATGGTCGGTCCATAGACCGTTGTGGCCGGGACCCGCCGGATCGAGGCGTATTTCTCCTGCGCCTTGGCCTGCATCGCCATCTTGTCGCGAAAGGCCTTGGTGACCGTCTCTTCCGGGCGCAGGTGCACGATCCCCTGTTCGCCGTCGACAAGGATCTGGTCGCCGTTGAGCGCTTCGGTGATGATGGATTTGACGTTCACCAGAAGCGGGATGGCGAGTGCGCGGGCGACGACCGCGGCATGGCTGCCGACGGAACCGTCCTCCAGCACGATCCCCTTGAGCGTGCGTCCGTAGGCCAGAAGCTCGCCAGGCCCGATGTTGCGGGCGATCAGGATCGGGACATCCGGCATGTCCGCGCCGGTGTCGCTGCCCTGTCCGGTCAGCAGACGCAAAAGTCGATTGGAGAGGTCGTCGAGGTCGTGCAGGCGCTCCCGCAGGTAGGGATCGTTGCTCTGCTCCATGCGCGTGCGGGCGCGCGTCTGTTCCCGCTCGACAGCGGCTTCCGCCGAGAGGCCTTGCGCAATGCTTTCCTCCATCCGCCGCAGCCAGCCCTTCGAATTGGCAAACATCCGGTAGGCTTCGAGGACCTCCCGATGGGCAGCGTCCTGGTCGCCGCCAGTGGCTGCAAGCCCGGGCTGCGGCGCAGCGCTGGTTGGAGTAGCCGCCGAGGGCGCAGGGGAGCGCTTCGGGTTGGCAGGGGCAGACCGGATCGGCGCATCGGGCCCGGACACGCTGTCGCCGAGCATTTCATCGACAGAAACCCGCAACCGATCGACTGCCTCGCGCAACCGGTTGGTCTCGGACTGCGCATCCTCGGCGAAGGGGTTGGTGACAAGAACCCGCGGCTCGTGCAGCCAGACCTGCCCCATTGCCGTGCCCTCCTGGGCAACGGTTCCACGCCCCATGAAGGCACGCTGGTGCAACGGGCGAAGCGCCGCGCTGTCGCCAACGAACGCGCCGAGCTCCGCCATCTCGGCAAGCACCATTGCGACAACCTCGAGCGCATAGAGCTCGTCTTCCGAATAGGCGCGGGCTTCGCGCGACTGAACGACCAGAACACCGAGTCGCTCGCCGACCCGTTGGACCGGGACGCCGAGGAACGACGAATAGATCTCTTCGCCGGTTTCGGGCATGTACCGAAAGCCCTTTTCGGAGGGCGCGTCCGGTGTGTTGATTGCGGTGGCGTTTGCGGCCACCCGTCCCACGAGGCCTTCTCCGAGGCGCATGCGGGTCTGGTGCACGGCCTCGGGGTTGAGCCCCTTGGTTGCACAAAGCTCGAGGGTCTCCGAATCGCGGAACAGGTAGATCGAACAGACCGGGGTCTGCATTTCTTCGGCGATCAGGCAGACAACGCGGTCCAGCCGTTCCTGTCCCTCGGCCGGTTCAGCGAGGGTTTCCTTAAGCCGTCCGAGCAGCTTGCGGCTGCCGGGCTCTGAGTTGGATCCGTCTGCCATTCTGTGCGTGCGCTCACATTCCGTCGGTCGATTAGATCACAGCGGCGTGTTTTAGGAAAGGCGCGAGGGGGGCCGCGGGACGGGGCACGCCACCCACGGCTCATCCGACAGGTTTCTCCGTGCCGCTTTGTCTGGCATGGAGGGGGCGAAATGCTCGGATCCAAGAAGGAATGTCGTGATGGAAGAACGGAAAGTTGCGCTCGTTACAGCGGGTGGAAGCGGCATGGGGGCGGATGCTGCGAAGCGGCTTGCCCGGGATGGCTTTGCGGTTGGGATTCTCTCATCGTCCGGCAAGGGTGAGGCGTTGGGTGAAGAGCTCGGGGGCTTCGGCGTCACGGGCTCGAACCTCGTCGACGACGATCTGCGACGTCTCGTGGACGGTGCCATGGACCGCTGGGGCCGTGTCGACGCGCTGGTGAATTCCGCTGGTCACGGGCCCAAGGGCGATGTCTTGGAGATGTCGGACGACGACTGGCATCAGGGCATGGAAGTGTACCTGATGAACGTGATCCGCCCTGTTCGCCATGTCGTGCCGATCATGCAGGCGCAGGGGGGCGGCGCGATCGTGAACATCTCGACCTTTGCGGCCTTCGAGCCTGACCCGCTGTTTCCGACCTCGGGGATCTTCCGCTCCGGGCTGGCGGCATTTTGCAAGCTCGTAGCCGACAAGTACGCACCCGACAACATCCGGGTGAACAACGTCCTGCCCGGGTTCATCGATAGCCTGCCCGAAAAGGAAGACCGCCGCACGCGGATCCCGATGGGGCGGTACGGGCGCGTTGAGGAAGTGTCGTCCCTTGTCGCATGGCTGGTTTCCGAGGACGGGGGCTACATGACGGGGCAAAACCTGCGCGTGGACGGTGGGCTGACGCGGTCGGTGTGAGACATCGCCGGGCCCGTGGACCTCGCCTTCGGCATCGGCCCACCCGCCCTGGCGATCCCTTTCGGGGGCTGGACCCGCGTGGTGATCCGCAGAGAAGCAGCGACGATCTTTTTGGCCCTGCGACCTCTGGTTTGGCTGGGGGCTGCAAACTCGGAAAACCGCAGCATGTGCCGTCTGAGTTGGTTTCGGTAGAGCAATACTGAACTGGTCATGTGAGGCGCCACTGATTCTTGGTCGTGTGCGGTCTTCTGGCGATACGGCTTGTACCGAGCTCGCGCGCCGACTGACGTTTCTCAGGCTGCGGGGATGGACCCGGGCCTTGATGAGAGTGGCAGCTGGTGAGGATGAGAGCCCGGAACGGTTCGCCTTTACGGTCTGTCCCTCCACAGCAGATTCACGATGCGCGTCGGCCTCATGCCCATTTCGGCGCGCGTGTGGGTGACCAAGGGGGCCTGGGATTTTCGAGCCGGGATCCCAAGGCTTCCGTGCCATTGAGGCGGCATCGCACTGCCCGCGATGGGTTCGTTGTGTCGGTCGCGATTGGCCTCAGCGGGCATTGCGCAAGTCAGCCTTGTTCGAGCGTCGCCGTCGCCTTGTCGAGGTCAAAGGCATCGTGCAGCGCTTGGACCGCGAGTTCGAGGTACTTACGATCGATCAGTACCGAGACCTTGATCTCCGATGTCGTGATAACCTTGATGTTGATGCCTTCGTCCGAGAGCGATTTGAACATTTTGGACGCAACCCCGGCATGGCTGCGCATCCCGATCCCGACCACGGAGACCTTGCAGACATCGCTGTCGGTGATGAGCTGTGAAAACCCGATCGTCTCGTGTTCGCGGGCTTCCTTGATCGCGCGTTCGGCCCGCATCACCTGATCCGTCGGACAGGAAAAGGTCATGTCTGTCCGGCCGTCCTCGGAGATGTTCTGTACGATCATGTCGACGTTCACGCCGGCTTCAGCCAGGGGGCCGAAGATGGCGGCAGCAATTCCAGGCCGGTCCGCAACAGACAGGAGCGTCATCTTCGCTTCATCGCGGCTGTAAGCGACGCCAGAGACCACGTTGGATTCCACAATATCCTCCTCATCGCAGACAAGCGTGCCGGCGTTTTCTCCGTTGTCCTCGAAACTCGACAGCACCCTGAGGCGTACCTTGTAGCGCATCGCCAACTCAACCGAGCGGGTCTGCAGCACCTTTGCCCCAAGGCTGGCCAGCTCGAGCATTTCCTCGAAGGCGATCTTGTCGAGCTTGCGTGCCTTTGAAGTGATGCGCGGATCCGTTGTGTAAACGCCGTCGACGTCCGTATAGATGTCACAGCGAACGGCACCGAAGGCGGCGGCAAATGCGACGGCCGTAGTGTCCGAGCCGCCGCGCCCAAGAGTCGTGATGCGGCCCTCCGGGCTGAGCCCCTGAAACCCGGCAACAACGGCGACCCGCATCCCTTCGTCGAACTTGGCCGCGATATTGTCTTGCGGGATGCCGAGAATACGTGCTGACGCATGGGCAGATGTCGTTTGCACCGGCACTTGCCAGCCCTGCCAGGAGCGAGCGGGAATATCCATCTCTTGAAGCGTCAGTGCCATCAGCCCGGCGGTGATGTTCTCCCCTGACGACACGACGGCATCGTACTCGCGTGCATCAAAGAGAGGTGACGTCTCGGACACCCAACCCACCAATTCGTTGGTCTTTCCAGACATGGCCGACACGATGACGATCACGTCGTGGCCGGCCGCGACCTCCCGTCCGACCCGCTTGGCCGCACGCCGGATCCGGTCGAGCGTGGCAACCGAAGTGCCGCCGAATTTCATTACAAGCCGCGACATCGCCGCCCCTTCATTGCCCGCATGTGTCGAACCGCGGCGGGGATATGCGAGCCAGCCGGGCCCTGCAAGGGTGCCGGTGTCGCAAGGGGGGCGCTGCCCCCACTCGGCTTCGCCGAGCTCCCCCGCGGTACTTCTTGCAAAAAGAAGATGGCGTTGCCCGGGTGCGCGAACGGCGTCGGGGAGCGCGAGACTGCGCCTTCTTCTTGCACAAAATACCGCCGCCGGAGGCATCCGACGTTTCTACCCGCGCTTAAGGGGCAATCTTGTGCGCAGAAGCGGCCAAGCCGTCCCTCGCCAGGCGCTGGTGCTCATGGAGGGGGGGGGGGTAGGTTCTGCTGTCGAATGATCGACGAACTTGCTCGGCGCGGGTTAGCGCATTTTGCTGGTCAGGGCGCGGGGTTGCGTAGCCGGTGCAGGAGGTGAGCGCGGGTGATCCGGCCGACTGCCGGTCCGCCGGGCACCTCCTGGATGAGCGCAACCGGCGTATGCTCAAGGGCTTCCATAACGTCGAGGACGGGTGTTTCGCGTGTCAGCATTGCCGCGGCACCGTCCTGCTCTTGATCATGGACGGGGGAAGGCTCCATGACGTCGCCTGCGGTCAGGACCCCGAGCGGGTTCATGTGGGCCACGAAGTCTGCGACGTAGTCGTCCTTTGGAGCCGTGAAGATATCGCGTGGACGTCCGACCTGGATGATGCGGCCGCCTTCCATGATGGCGATCCGGTCTCCGAGCTTGAAGGCTTCATCGAGGTCATGGCTGACGAAGAGGATGGTGCGCTTCAGCTTGTCTTGAAGCTCCTGTAGCTCGTCCTGGAGGCGCGTCCGGATGAGGGGGTCGAGCGCGGAAAACGGTTCGTCCATCAGCAGGATCGGCGCCTCGGTGGCAAAGGCCCGCGCGAGGCCGACGCGTTGCTGCATGCCGCCGGAGAGTTCGCCGACCTTGCGGGAGCCCCAATCGGAAAGGCCGACGAGTTCGAGCTGCCGTGCCACCCTCGCTTCGCGGTCCTGTCGAGTGAGCCCGGAGAGCTCGAGCCCGAAGCCGACGTTTTCGGAAACACTGCGCCACGGCAGGAGTCCGAATTGCTGGAACACCATCGCCACGTGGTTGCGGCGCAGATCACGCAATGCCGAGGGGCTGCAGGCAGCCACATCCGTCATGCCGTCTTCCCCGCGGACCTCGACTTTGCCGCGCACGACCGGGTTGAGCCCGTTCACGGCGCGCAGAAGGGTGGATTTGCCGGAGCCCGACAAGCCCATCAGAACCACTATCTCCCCTGCGTTGACGTCAAGCGTGCAATTGTGAACGCCCAGCACCTGACCGGTGCTCGATTGGATCTCTGCCCGGCTCAGGCCCTTGTCTGCGAGGGGCAGGGCTGCCGTTGGATTCTTGCCAAACATGATCGACACGTTGTGAAATCGGACGGCAACGCTCATTTCTCGATCCTCAGCATGCGGTCCAGCACGATGGCGACAACGACGATCACGAGGCCGGATTCGAAGCCGAGGGACGTGTTGACCTGGTTGAGCGCCCGTACGACGGGCACGCCGAGCCCATCCGCGCCGACCAATGCCGCGATCACCACCATCGACAGCGAAAGCATGATCGTCTGGTTCAGCCCGGCCATGATCTGGGGAAAGGCCGAGGGCAGCTCCACTTTCCACAGCTTCTGCATCGGCGTGGCACCAAAGCTGTCGGCGGCTTCCAGAAGGGGGGTCGGCGTTGCGGAGATCCCGAGATAGGTGAGGCGGATCGGCGCCGGAAGAACGAAGATCACCGTTGCGATGAGGCCGGGCACCATGCCGATCCCGAAGAGCACGATCGCCGGGATGAGATAGACGAAGGTCGGCAGGGTCTGCATCAGGTCAAGCACCGGGCGCATGGCATTGTAGACGCGCGGGCGGTGCGCGGCCCAGATCCCGATCGGCACGCCGAGCCCCATGCAGACAAGGCAGGCCGAGAGCACGAGGGTGAGGCTCTCAGCCGTTTCTTCCCAATAGCCCTGGTTGACGATGAAGAGGAAGCCGAGCGCCGTCAGAAGGCAGATCTTCCAAGAACGGTGCAGCGCCCAGGCGATGGCGGTGAAGACGGCGATCACCACCAGCGGGTGGAATGCCTCGGACCAAAGTGTTGCACCCTCCGCGCCCGTGAGCCAGTCGATGCGAGGGGGATCGAGGAACAGGACGAGGATCAGGTCGATGATCGCCTCGAGCCCGATCGACAGCGCGTCGAAGAAGCCAGCGCCGATGTCCTGCAGCCAGTCAAAGAGCGCCGCGGCGGCGTCGCCCACAGGGATCTTGTAGTCTGTCAGCCAACTGAGCATTGGGAGATGTCGCCTTTCGTGTTACCCGATCGGGCCTGCAGCAAGAGAGGCACCAAGATGGCCGATATTACGTTCTACACAAACCCGATGAGCCGGGCTCGGACGGTCCGCTGGATGCTGGAAGAGATCGGCGAGCCCTATGAGAGCGTTGTGATGTCCTTTGGGCCCGAGATGCAGGCAGCGGAGTTCAAGGCCATCAACCCAATGGGCAAGGTGCCTGTCGTGAACCACAAGGGCACCATTGTCACCGAAGGGGCGGCGATCTGCGCCTATCTGGCCGATGCGTTTCCCAAGGCCGGACTTGCGCCGGCCGCAGGGGCGGCGGAACGCGGAGCCTACTACCGCTGGCTTTTTCTCGCCGCGGGGCCGCTGGAGGCCGCGGCGACCAATGCCTCTCTCGGCTGGACCGCGAAAGACGCAATGCAGGAGGGCTCGCTCGGCTATGGGTCGCTTGCCCGTGTCGAGGAAACCCTGGACACGCAGCTTTCGAGCGGTGGCTGGCTGGCTGGAGCGACGTTTACGGCGGCGGACCTGTTCGTGGCCGCACAACTCGGCTTTTTGATGCGGTTCGAGCTCGTTTCCAAGCGACCGGCGTTCGTCAGCTTTGTCGAGCGCGCGCAGGCGCGACCAGCGGCCAAACGCGCCGCCGAGATGGACGATGCGCTGATGTAGGAAGGGTCGGGGGGCTAGTCGCCCCCCGTCCGCGTACCTCATTCCGACAGTTTGGCGGCCAGTGCGGCTTGGCCCGCCACACCGTCGACCGTCTGGACCCCGTCGACCCAGGCAAGGGCGGCCTTCGGATTGGCCTTCATCCACATCAGTGCGGCGTCTTCGGGATCCTCGCCGTCGTCGAGGATCGCGCCCATGATCTCGTTTTCCATCGCGAGCGAGAACGACAGGTTGTTGAGGAACGTCCCGAGATTCGGGCATTCTTCGGCGAAGCCTGCGCGCGTGTTGGTATAGACGGTCGCGCCGCCGAGGTTCGGCCCGAAGAAGTCGTCGCCGCCTTCGAGGTAGGTCAGCTCGAAGTTGGCGTTCATCGGGTGCGGCTCCCATCCGAGGAAGACGACGGGTTCGTCCCGCCTGTCCGCGCGGGCCACCTGAGCCAGCATGCCCTGCTCGGAGCTTTCGACGACCTCGAACTCCGCGGCGCCGAGGCCGAAAGCGTCACCTTCGATCATGTCCATGATCAGGCGGTTGCCGTCGTTACCCGGCTCGATGCCGTAGATCTTTGCGTCAAGAGCGTCAGCCTGAGCCGAGATCTCGGCGAAGCTGGTAATGCCCAGAGCCGCGCCAGCTGCGTTGGTTGCCAGCGTGTACTTCGCCCCTTCGAGGTTGGCGCGGACGGTCTGGACGGTGCCGGCCTCCCGGTAGGGAGCGATGTCGGCCTCCATCGTCGGCATCCAGTTGCCCAGGAACACATCGATATCGCCCTCGGCCATGGAGGTGTAGGTGACCGGCACGGACAACACCTTCACGTCGACGTCGTAGCCGAGCGCTGTCAGCGCCACGTTGGCGGCGGCGGTGGTGGCGGTGATGTCCGTCCAGCCGACATCGGAAAAAGTCACGGAGGAGCAGTCTGCCAAGGCAGGGCTGGCGAGCAGCGCACAGGTGGCGGTCGTGAGGGCAAGGCGTTTCATGGGGTCTCCCTGGTTTCTTGATTGACGAGTCAATAAACAACCGGCTACCCCACCTTTGCAATCATGAAAGGGCGGGAAATGCCGAAGGTCGGGGTTGAGCCTATCCGTAAGGCAGCGCTGGTGAAAGCGGCCATATCGGAGGTCGCGGGCGCGGGGTCGCTGGAGGTGACGATGGCGCAGGTCGCGCGCTCGGCGGGCATGTCGGCGCCTCTCGCGCACCATTACTTCGGCGGCAAGGATGCGCTCCTTGAAGCCGCGATGCGCGCCATCCTTAAAGACTACTCCGCGGGCGTGCGCATGGCTCTCGCAGATGCCGAAGGGCCTCGGGCGCGGGTCGAGGCCGTGATCCGCGCCTCGTTTTCAGAGCCGAACTTTGCCGCCGATACGATCGCCGCATGGCTGGTGTTTTACGTGCAGGCCCAACGCAACCCGGCTTTCCACCGGCTCTTGCAGGTCTATCACCGCAGGCTCCGCTCCAACCTGCTCGCGGGTTTGCGCCCCTTGCTGGGCGCCTGCGCACCGGATGCGGCCGAAGCCCTCGGCGCCATGATTGACGGTCAGTACTTGCGTGCCGCGCTGTCTGGCGCGGCCCCGCAATCGGCGGAGGAGGTCACGCTCGGCTACCTGAACATGCTCGTTGCGGAGGGCCGCGCGTGATCCGGCCCAACATCCTGATCCTGATGGTCGACCAGCTCAACGGCACGCTCTTTCCCGACGGCCCGGCGGACTGGCTGCACACCCCGAACCTGCGCCGCCTTGCCGAGCGCTCCAAACGCTACGCCAACGCCTACACCGCGTCGCCGCTCTGTGCGCCGGGGCGGGCGTCCTTCATGTCGGGCCGGCTGCCCAGTGGAACGGGCGTCTACGATAATGCAGCCGAGTTCCCGTCGGACCTGCCGACCTTCGCGCACCACTTGCGCCGCGCGGGCTATCTGACCTGCCTGTCCGGCAAGATGCATTTCGTCGGTCCGGATCAGCTCCACGGCTTCGAGGAGCGCCTGACGACCGACATCTACCCCGCCGATTTCGGCTGGACGCCCGATTACCGCAAACCGGGCGAACGGATCGACTGGTGGTACCACAACATGGGGTCGGTCACCGGCGCGGGCGTGGCCGAGATCACCAACCAGCTCGAATACGATGACGAGGTTGCCCACAATGCCTGCGCGCGCCTCTACGATCTTGCCCGCGACGATGCGCGCCCCTGGTGCCTGACCGCGTCGTTCACGCATCCGCACGACCCCTATGTCGCGCGACGCCGCTACTGGAATCTCTACGCCGAGTGCGCGCACCTCGCGCCTGAGGTGGCCGCGCTCGACGACGCGGACCATGACCCCCATTCCCGGCGGATCTTCGACGCCAACGACTGGCGCAGCTACGACATCACCGCCGAGCACATCGCCCGGGCCCGGCGCGCCTATTTCGCCAATATCAGCTATCTTGACGACAAGATCGGAGAGATCCTTCGGGTGCTCGAAGACACCCGTCAGGAGGCGGTGATCGTCTTCTTGTCGGATCACGGCGATATGCTCGGGGAGCGGGGCCTCTGGTTCAAGATGAGCTTCTACGAGGGATCCGCCCGCGTTCCCCTGATGATCTGCGCGCCCGGCATGGCGCCCGGCTGCGAGACGGCACCTGTATCCACGCTCGATGTCACCCCGACGCTGTGTGACCTCGTCGGCATCGATATGGCCGAGGTGGCGCCCTGGACGGACGGTGCCTCGCTCCTGCAGGGCGCCGAGAACAGGGGGGCCGTTCCAATGGAATACGCCGCCGAAGCCTCGATCTCCCCGCTTGTTGCGTTGCGCGAGGGGCGCTGGAAGTACACCCGGTGCCTCGCCGATCCCGATCAGCTCTTCGATCTCGAGGCGGATCCGCACGAACGGACGAACCTCGCCGAAAATCCCGCGCACGCCAACATCCTTGAGCGGTTTCGTGGGATGGCGTCGGCGCGCTGGGATCTGGAGGCGTTCGACGCCGACATACGCGACAGTCAGGCGCGGCGCCTGCTGGTCTACGACGCGCTGCGCAAGGGCGGCTACTACCCGTGGGACTACCAGCCGCTGCGCCGGGCATCAGAGCGCTTCATGCGCAATCACATGGATCTCAACGTGCTCGAAGAGCGCCAGCGCTTCCCGAGGGACGAATGATGCAGGCCGACGTCATCATCATCGGCGCCGGCTCCGGCGGTTCGGCCCTCGCGTATCGCCTGGGGGAGGCCGGGGTCCGGACCATCGTCGTCGAGGCCGGTGGCTCCGATTGGGGGCCGCTGATCAACATGCCCGGTGCGCTTTCCTATCCGATGAACATGAAGCGTTATGACTGGGGGTATCGGACCGAACCGGAGCCGCATCTGGGTGGGCGGCGGCTGGTTGCGCCGCGCGGCAAGGTGATCGGCGGCTCCTCCTCGATCAACGGCATGATCTACGTGCGCGGCCACCCGCTCGATTACGAGCACTGGTCTGAGGCGGGCGCGGCAGGCTGGGCCTGGCCCGATGTCGCGCCGTATTTCCGCCGTCAGGAGTGCTGGCACAGCGGCGGGCATGGCGGCGACCCATCGGTGCGCGGAGATCGTGGGCCCTTGCATGTCAGCCGTGGCAAACGGGACAATCCGCTCGTGCGAGCCTTTGTCGAGGCCGGTGCACAGGCAGGCTACGGCCGCACGGATGACTACAACGGGACCCGTCAGGAGGGTTTCGGCCCCTTCGAGGCCACGATTCACGAAGGACGGCGCTGGTCGACGGCATCGGCCTATCTCAAGCCTGCGCTGAAGGGCGGACACGTCACGCTCGTGCGCGGTGAGGTCGCCCGGATCCGGATCGAAGACGGCTGCGCACGGGGCGTCGTGCTTGTCGATGGCACCGAACTGCACGCGGCGCGGGAGGTTGTCCTCGCGGCCTCTGCGTTCAACACGCCGAAGCTGCTGATGCTCTCGGGGATCGGCCCCGGAGCGCATCTTGCAGAGCATGGCATCGACGTCGTTGCGGACAGGCCCGGCGTCGGGGCCAATCTGCAAGACCATCTGGAGCTCTATATCCAGTACGCCGCGACGCAGCCTGTATCGCTCTACCGGTACTGGTCGCTTCACGGGAAGGCATGGGTCGGCCTGCAATGGCTCCTGCGGCGCGCGGGGCCGGGCGCGTCAAACCAGTTCGAGAGTACAGGGTTCATCCGGAGCCGGGCCGGGGTCCGCTATCCGGACATCCAGTTCCATTTCTTGCCGCTTGCGGTGCGCTACGACGGGCAGGTCGCCCCCGAAGGACACGGATTTCAGGTCCATACCGGGCCGATGCGCTCCCCCTCTCGCGGGCGGGTGCGGCTCACGGGTGCGGATCCGGCCATGCCCCCGTCGATCTTCTTCAACTACATGTCGACTGACGAGGATTGGCAGGATTTCCGCCGCGCCATTCGGCTGACGCGCGAGATCGTGGGCCAGCCGGCGTTCGATCCGTTCCGCGGCGCGGAGCTTCAGCCGGGTGATGCGGCCCGGAGCGATGCGGAGATCGACGCCGTCATTCGCGAGCATGCCGAAAGCGCGTACCATCCCTGCGGAACCGCGCGCATGGGTGCGCCGGACGATCCGATGGCGGTGGTCGATCCGGAGGGGCGCGTCATCGGTGTGGAGCGGCTGCGCGTGGCCGACAGCTCGATTTTTCCAAGGGTTCCAAATGGCAATCTGAATGCGCCCTCGATCATGGTCGGAGAGAAGATCGCAGATCACATGCTCGGCAAGGGCATGCTCGGGCGCGATAACGCACCGTGGTGGGAGGCCCCGTGTTGGCAGACGGCGCAGCGCGAAAGCGAAGCCGCTTCGGCTCTGGATCGCAAGGTGGCCCGCTAGCGGCGGTGGTCTCGGCGTGGATGAGGTTGATTTGCGTCAAGGACGCGGGGCGGAGGCTGGGAAACACTCTGCTGTAGTGCCCCTCGCCCCTGGCGGGCGAATACAGTCTACAAGGAGACGCCGATGTCCCACGTGCCCCATGAGCTTGCAGACGACTTTCCAGATCAGGTCGAGCGCATTTCCCAGTTGCGTCAGGAAGATGCGCATTTTGCGCGTTTGGCCGATGCCTACCACGAAGTGAACAAGCAGGTTCATCGCGTAGAGACGGATATCGAGCCGATGGACGACATGGCTCAGCAGAGCCTGCGAAAGCAGCGCATGCAACTGAAGGACGAAATCGCCGCGATCCTGCGGGCTCCCGCCTGAGAAATCGCGCGCTGCTGGGGTTTCTTCCTTCCAGCTTCGTGCACCGCGATACGTGTATTTGGAACACGCCCTGCCGGGGCGTGTTTCTCGTTTCAGGCTTGTGGTTTTCTGCCTGCGGGCGGGGAGGGGGCAGCAGCTCCGGACCAAGCAGAATGGCTGCTCCGGCAGGCCACGGGTCTACTCTGCCGCCCTCAGCGGCGTGCCTCCGGTCTGCTCTCCCGGTTCAGGGCGCAAGGGCATCGCGACGCGTGTGGCGGCCGCAACAGAGTGCGGGCGGGCAGGTGCCGAAGCAGCAACGGGTGCCGGCGAAGCTGCCAGGGCCGGTGTCTGCATCGGCGGCAGCGCCGGCAGGAAATCCGCAGGGTCGAAGACAAGTGTCGGGCTCTTGATGCGCCGTGCGGCCCGGGTCAGCGCCACATCGCGCGCAATCCAGCTATCCCGCCCCGAGACGAGCGCGCCGATGCCGCGCAGCGAGCGATATGCGCCCTCCCCAGCCCAGACCCGGAGGGCCAGCAGCGCGGGGGTCAGCACCAGCGTCAGCACTGTTGCGATACCAAGGCCGAAGACGACGGCCGTCGCCAGCTGCTTCCACCAGAGTGCTGTCGGGCTGTCGATGGAATAGCCACCGCCGAAGAAGTCGAGGCTGATGCCAAACATCATCGGCGTCAGACCAGCCATCGTGGTGATGGTCGTCAGCAGCACCGGGCGGATCCGCTGCTCTGCCGTGCGGACAATCGCCTCCTGCTTGGGCATGTAGCCCGAAAGCTCCTGGTAGGTGTCGATCAGCACGATGTTGTTGTTCACAACGATCCCGGCGAGCGCCACGATCCCCGTGCCCGTCATGATGATCGAGAACGGCTGGTCCATCACCAGCATGCCGATCAGCACCCCGGTCGTGGACAGCACAACGGCCACCAGAACCAGCATGGCATTGTAGAACGAGTTGAACTGCGCCAGCAGGATCACGAACATCAGTGCGAGGGCGGCGGCAAAGGCCGATGAGAGGAAGGCCTGGCTTTCGTCCTGCTCCTCCTGGTCGCCTGTCCATTCCCAGTCGAGGCCCGTCAATGTGCCCGAGCTTTCGATCCATTCCGTCATCGCGGCGATGCGCTCGTTGGCGTTGATCGGCACGGTCTGCAAGCCAGCGGTCGCGATCTCGGCCGCCCACGCGCCGCCGGGTTCGGTGTCGGCGGCCAAAACGATCTCGACCATATCGCCGTCCGCGTCGACGAGCTTGACGAGGCCGGGCATCACATCCGCCTTCACGTCGTAGTGGCGCGACTGGTCTACGCGGTCGATCCGGCCGAGCTTGGCAACCGGCGTGCGCGAGATGAAATTCGACAACGGCACTAGTCCATCGGCTGTCCGCACCTTCAGTGTGTCGAGGGTCGACAGCAGGCGATCCTCTTCGGGCAGTCGCACCCGGATATCGATCTCTTCCTCGGAGGTCGGCACGCGCATGGTGTCGAGAAAGATCCCCCGCGTGACGAGCTGGACCATGGCGCCGACAGTCGCGACATCCGCGCCGAAGCGACCGGCCTTTTCAACGTCCACGTCGATCTGCCAGTCGATGCCGGGCAGGGGGGTCGTGTCCTCGATATCGATCAGGCCCGGTGTCGCCGCGAACTGCGCGTTCACGCGATCCACGGCCGTCTGTAGCGCGTCGATGTCCTCGCCCGCGATCCGCAGGTGAACGGGCTTGCCCTGCGCCGGTCCCTGCGCCAGCTCTGTCACTTCGGTGTAGATGCCGGGGATCAGATCGAGCCGGTCCTGCAGTACGGCCATGATCGTCTTTCCATCATAGGCCGGGTCGATGATCTCGCGGTCGAGAACATGCAGACCGAACACGCGCACCGGCTCGGTGATCCGTGGGCGATCGTCCCATCGCACCATCTCGATCTGAACCTGCCCGATGGCGTCGCGCGGGCCAGACGATCCGCCGGTGTTGGCGTTGAGCCCTCCCTCGCCGGCGAACGCAAACGCGCTCTTGATGCCGGTCGTGCCGAGGATGACGTCTTCGACCTCCTGAACGAGCGCGTCCTTGTCTTGCAGCGAAAGGTTGCCGCGTGCCCGGACGTAGACGATGGCTTGCTCGGGGGCCGTCTCGACGAAGAACTCCACGCCCCGGTTGTTCTGGCCATAGATGCCAAACACAGTGATCACGAAAAAGATGACCCCGCCGATCACCGCCAGCGGCATCACCGGATTGCCCGCGATGAACTTCGTCATGTGACCAAAGAGCGTGCGCCGGTAGCCGGCCTGAATGCGGCGCGGGCTCAGGCTGATCCGAGCCGCGTCCATCGTGATGGCCGTCGAGATGGCTCCTGCGACGAATATCGCGGCCCCGAGCAGGCTTCCCGCGAAGCCTGGCGCGCCATCGCCCAAGAGGTATTCCGGGTTGAGCACCTGCATCGCGCCGATGAAGGCCGCGTAGGCCGCTACGACAGCGAGCGCGGCGCGGACCACCCAGGGAAGTGTCGAGCGCAGCGCATCGGAGGTGCTGCCGAACGAGCGTGTCATCCGCCCGAGCACACCACCCATGACCGGCAGGAAGATCAGGGCTGAGACAAGCGAAGCCGAAAGCACGAAGATCAGCGTGACGGGCAGCATTCCCATGAACTCGCCCGGTACACCCGGCCAGAAGAGCATCGGCAGGAAGGCACAGAGCGTCGTCGCCGTGGACGACACGATCGGCCAGAACATGCGCTGGGCCGCCTCGACATAGGCGCGCATCGGCCCGGATCCTTCGGAGATGCGCCTGTCGGCATACTCCACCACGACGACCGCCCCGTCCACGAGCATCCCGACCGCGAGAATCAGGCCGAACATCACGATGTTGGAAATCGGAATGCCCGCCACAGCAAGGAGCAGGAAGCACAACATGAACGACGTGGGGATCGAGAAGCCGACCAACAGCGCCGGGCGCGGCCCGAGCGCGGCAAGAACCACGATCATTACGAGCGCGATGGCTGTCAGTACGGAGCCCTCAAGCTGCTGCACCATCGATTTCACCTCGCCGGAGGTGTCGTTGGATGTTCCGATGATGACGGCCTGCTGTAGCTCCGGAGGCCAGCTCTCCTGCTGCTCGGCAACGACCTGCCGCACAAGCTCGGCGGTGTCGATGATGTTGAAGCCCTTGCGCTTCACGACCTGTAGCGCAACGGTGTTTTCCCCGTTGAAACGGGCGGTTCCGGCGCGATCCTCAAATGTCAGGTTGATCTCGGCAAGGTCGCCCAAGGTCACCACGCGGTCGCCATTCACCTTGACGGGCAGTGCATATATATCGCGCGTTTCATCGAACGACGACGGGATCTTTACGGCGAAGGCGCCGCTCTCCGTCTCGACATTGCCGGCGGCGATCAGCTGGTTGTTGTTGGTGACCGCGTTGATCAGCTCGCCAGCGGTGACGTTGTAGGATTCCAGCCGCAGCGGGTCGATGATGACCTCGACCATCTCGTCTCGATGCCCGGCGAGCGCGGCCTCGAGCACCGGCTCGAGGCTCTCCAGCTCTGTCTGCAGATCGTTTGCGAGCTGTAGCAGCGTGCGCTCCGGGAGCGGGCCGGAGAGGTTCACGATGATGATGGGGAACTCGGAAAAGTTGAACTCCTCCACCGTGTAATTGTCTGCCCCGGCGGGAAACTTCGCCTCCGCCTTGTCCATTGCGGCGCGCACGTCCGCGAGGGTCTGGGACTTGTCCCAGCCGAATTCAAACTCGAGAACCACGTTCGCGTAGCCCTCGACGGCTGTGCCGGTCATACTGTCCAACCCGTCGAGGTCGGCCATTTCCGTTTCCATCGGCTTGACGAGGAGCTTTTCGGCGTCCTCCGCGGAAATGCCAGGGAACGGGACGGAGATGAAAACGGCCGGGATCTCGATATCCGGCTCACCTTCCTTGGGCAGCGACACGTAGGCATAGCCGCCCACGACCAGCGAGAGCACAACGAAGGCGACGATCATACGGGCGTGATCTGCTGCCCACTGAACGATCCCGGTCATTGCGACACGTCTCCCTGTCGGGCCGTGTCACGCAAGGTCACGTCGAGCGGAACGCCATCGGTCACGTATTCCTGCCCCACTACGATGACCTGCGCCACATCGGGCAGGCCGGTCACGTAGACGCCCTGTGCCGTGTCGCGCTCCAGCTCAACGGGCGTGAACGTCGCGACGTCTCCCAACGTTTCATCGGATGTCACGGTGCGGAGTCCGAGATGGCCCTCATCGTCGAGTGTCAGTGCCGACGCCGGGACAAGGTGCGCCGGTGCTCCCGCAGCGGCGATCACGATTTCCGCGGTTTGTCCGTCCCTTACGGCGAGGTTCTCATTCGGCACCGTGATCTCGACTCGGAAAGTCCGGGTCTCGGGGTCGGCAGAGCGCGACACGTAGGTCACCTGTCCGACAAGCTCGCCCCCGGAGGCCAGACGCGCGCCAGCAGTCTCGCCGAGGCGCACCCGCTCGACATCCGCTTCCGGAACGAACCCGACGAGGCGTATCGGATTGAGCTGAATGACCGTTCCACATGCTTGACCCGGCTGCATCAACGCCCCGAGCTCTGCGGTATCGGACTCGAGGAGGCCGGCAAACGGGGCAAAGACAGACAGACGCTCGATCTCTGTCTCTGCCGCAGCGACAGCGGCCGCCGCGGATTGCACCGCGCTTTGCGCGCTCTCGAGCCCGGTCCGGGCCGCTTCGACGCCGGTGCGCGCGGCCGAGACGCCTGCCGCTGTGGATGCCACCCGCGTTTCCGCAGCAAACCCGGATTCGCTCAGGGACCGCGCGGCGCGGTCGATGATCTCGGCTTCGTTCAGGCGGGCCTTGGCCTCCTCCACGCGCGCGGCCGCTTCCGGCAGGCGTGCTTCGGCCTCGCGAAAGCGTGCCCGCGCTTCGGCAAGCGACGCATCCCGCGTGCCCGGCGCGATGCGGCAGAGCAAGTCTCCGGCTTCCACAAGCGTGCCCTTGCGCAAGGGCTCATTGATAATGAGCCCTGACGTCTCCGCGCGTACCTCGACCTCGCGGGCCGCTTCTGTCCGTCCGCGCACGAGAACGGCGGTGTCAATCTCCTGTGCCTCGCTCTCCATCGCCACAACGGAGACGCGCGTCATTGCGCGATCGCTTGTGGTGGCTGTCGGGCGCTCGACAGGCTCCTCAACGTCTGTGACAGCGTCGGCAGGCGCCTCGCGACCGGCAAATTCCAGAAGGGCATCCCGCTGAATGACGAGTAAATAGACAATGGCGGCCACGCCGAGCGCCGTGATGAGATAGAGAACGCGCATCGCGCAGACCTTCCAGTTGTTCGAGCTCACGCCCCAAGGCCGCAAAAATCACGTTGGGGGGACTGAACCGATCAGTTTAGTTTAGTCGCGAGAGCCCGAAAATCCAAGAGCCTGACCGCAAAAGAGCGGTGATCTGCGCCGTTGGAGCCAGCATTGCGGCCGTTGGTGGCGCAGAGGGTCTGCCTGGCGCTCATTTCTCGGGCGGCGGGGGCGGTGCAGGGCTGGCATCGCCCGCTGCCATGGGCTAGGACGCTCGGGGATCTCGTGGTCGTTCGCGGCCCTGGATCTGGCCGGCCAGACATGCCTGCGGGAGCACAAAGAGTGAGCGATACAGACAGCTTCATTGACGAGGTGAGTGAAGAGGTCCGCCGCGAGCGGCTCGCAGGCTACTTGCGCCGCTACGGCTGGGTCGGGGGACTTGCCGTCGTGCTGATCGTCGGCGGAGCCGCGTTCAACGAGTATCGCAAGGCCAGCATCCGGGCCGAAGCGGAGGCCCTCGGCGATTCCGTGCTGGCGGCACTGCAAAGCGATGCGGCTTCCGATCGGCGGGCGGCTCTCGACGCCATCGTCGCCGAAGGCACCGCGGCGGATCTTGTCGCGCTCCTGACGGCGGCCGAGCGGCTGGCCGACAATGAGCCCGAGAGCGCGGCACAAGTATTGCGCCCGCTTGCCCAGAGCACAGACGCGCCTGTCGTTTACTCAGATCTCGCTGCGCTGAAGCTGGTGCTGATGGGCGACGAAGTGGTCGACTCAACGACCCGCAACCAGTTGCTCGAGCGGCTCGCTCGCCCCGGGGCGCCTTTCGCTGCGCTGGCGCGTGAGCAGCAGGTGCTGGCGCTTCTGGCCGATGGCCAGCAAAGCGAGGCGCTGGAGGCTGCGGGTGCATTGCTGATGGAAAGCGGGCTGACACCCGGACTGCGCCAAAGGCTTGTGCAACTGATCATCGCTCTCGATGGCGACCTGCCGATTCCGGGCGCGGGCTGAGGAGCGCCCGATGAGCCGCGACTTGCGCCCAGGACGCCGGACAACACCATGCGGCTTGCGGAGCGCCTTGGGCCTGCTTGTGGCGCTCTGTGTGGTGGCGGGTTGCTCGGATGAAGAGATCCTCGAGGGACCGCGATTCGATATCCGCGCGCCGCTCGACGACTCGCTGCCGAGCGAGGAAGGCGTCTTCCCCGAGCAGGAGAGCGCCGAAGCGGAAGGAGAAGCCACTCCGATCACGTTGCCGGCTCAGGTCAACCATACGGAGTGGACGCATCGGAATGGCGGGCCGAGCCACCTGATCCGGCATCCGGCGCTCCGCGGCGCACTGACGGAGGTCTGGTCGACGTCAATCGGTGAGGGCGAAAGCCGCCGCGCGGTGATCACCGCCGATCCCGTTGTTGCCGGTGGTCGGATCTATACCCTTGATGCGGCGTCGCGGGTTATGGCGCATTCCCCCTCCGGCGCGCCACTATGGTCGCGAGACCTCGTCCCGTCCGGCGAGCGCGCTGCAGACGCCACGGGCGGCGGCCTCGCCTTCGGAGGCGGCCAGCTCTATGTGACGACCGGCTTTGGAGCGCTACACGCACTCGATCCGGCGACCGGCGGGCTGCGCTGGACGCAGGCGTTCGACGCCCCGGTCGATGGCGCGCCAACGGTGTTCGGCGATCTCGTCTACGTTACATCGCGCGACAATCGCGCGTTTGCGGTGCGTACCGACACGGGCCGGCTCGAATGGCAGCTACCGGGCGCTCCGACCCCGTCGTCCACCCTCGGTGGCGCGGGGCCGGCCGTCACGGACAGGATCGTCGTCTTCCCCTTCGGCTCGGCTGAACTGGTCGCCACCTTGCGGCGCGGGGGTGTCCGGGTGTGGTCGGCAACGCTGGCGGGCCAGCGGCGCGGGCGCTCCTATGCAGGCTTTTCGGACATCACCGGAGATCCGGTCGTGTCTGGCAACGTGATCTACGCCGGATCGCCATCCGGGCGCATCGCGGCGCTCGATGCCACCTCGGGCGAGCGTATCTGGACGGCGACGGAAGGGGCGATGAGCCCGGTTTGGCCGGTGGGCGGGTCGATCTTTGCGGTTTCGGACGCCGGGCAGCTCGTGCGTCTCGACGCAAACGACGGCAGCCTGATCTGGGCGGTCGATCTGCCGTACTTCCAGAACGAGCGGCCCCGCCGCCGTGAGGGGGTCTATGCGCATTACGGTCCCGTGCTGGCCGGGGGGCGCCTGATCGTCGCGTCCGACGACGGCTTTATCCGGAGCTTTGAGCCGCGCGACGGGCGGCTGGTGTCCCAGATCGAAATCCGCGGTGGGGCGACGTCCAACCCGGTGGTGGTCAACAACACTATGTACGTTGTGTCCTCTTCCGGCCGGTTGCACGCGTTCCGCTAGGCTGTCTCGGACGAACCGTTCGGGCCGCGTGCCCGGGCGGGTCGTTGGCCCTGTACTTTCCCCTTGATCATCAGCCCGATCCTTGGCGTTGCCGCTTGCCTGCGCCAGCGCCTGCGGTTGCGGCCCACATTATTTCGTCCGTCGGCTCGGGCGTCCCCGGCGGGGGCAGCCAACCGCGCGCGGCGCAAAGCCTTCTGCACGACGCTTTGGCGATGGGCAGGCCTCGGGGCGGCTAGAGAGGCCGGATGCGCAGGCGCGTCAGCCGATTGGCCTGGCGCGCGACGACCTCGAAGCGAAACCCGTGAAACGAAAAGACCTGGCCCTGGGTCGGGATCGTCTGGGCCTCGTGGATCACGAGCCCGGCCACGGTATTGGCTTCCTGATCCGGCAGAGCCCAATCGCAGGCACGATTCAGATCGCGGATCGTCATGGCGCCGTCCACGAGGTAGTCGCCCCCCTCCGAGCGCCGGACCGGATGCTCGGGGTCCACGTCGAATTCGTCGGTGATCTCGCCAACGATCTCTTCGAGGATGTCTTCCAACGTGATCAGACCCTGCAGGGCACCATACTCGTCAACCACGAGGGCGAAGTGTGTATGGCGACGCAGAAACTCGCGCATCTGGTCGTCGAGCGTCGTCGTCTCGGGGACGAAGTAGGGCTCCATCGCGATGCCGAGGATCTTGAACGTATCGAGTCCTTCGGGGGCCGCATCGGGGCCGCGCATCACCTTGTCCATTCCGCGCAGAAGGTCTTTTGCATGGATGACGCCGACGATGTTCTCGCGCTCGTCCCGGTAGACCGGCAGGCGTGTGTGCGGAGAGGCGAGGGCCTGGCTGAGGATGTCTTCCGGATCGGCGCCAGCATCGATCATCTCGATCTTGGAGCGGTGGAGCATGATTTCCTCCACGGTGCGGTCCCCCAGATCGAGGGCACCCAGCAGGCGGTCGCGATCTTCCTTCTCGACTGCCCCTTCAGCGTGACCGATCTGCAGGGCGCCGACGATCTCTTCGCGCACGCTGAGCATCTGGTCGCCCGGATCGATCCTCAGTCCGAAGACGCGCAACACGCCGCGCACGATGAAGCGCACGGCTGCGACCGCGGGGGAGAGCACGGCGATGATAACCTTCACCAACGGAGAGGCCATCGATGCGCTGCGCTCGGGATCGGTGATCGCGTAGGTCTTGGGCAGAACCTCTGCGAAGATCAGCACCAGAAGTGTCATCACCAGAGTGGCCGCCGCCACGCCGCTGTCTCCGAGCAGCCGGGTGAAAAGGGCGGTCGCCAGCGATGTCGCGAGGATGTTGGCGAGATTGTTGCCAAGAAGAATGCCGCCGATCAGGCGCTCGTTGTCTTCCTTCAGCTCTAGTGCGGTATCCGCCCCCCGCTCGCCCTTGTCGGCCATGGTGCGCAGCTTGCCACGCGAGGCGGCCGTCAGCGCCGTCTCGGACCCCGAGAAAAAGCCGGAACAAACCAACAGGATCAGGATCGATCCGGCGGTGATCCAGAAAGCGAAGTCGATGGCGGCGGGTTCCATTGGCGGGGCGTCCGATGTGAGGGCGTGATGCGGTGGGTTATGGGCGCGGACCCGGCAAGCTTCAAGGAGCAGCGGGGGTCGTGCGGTCTCAGTGTCCGGCGGTCTTGGAGAAGATCTGGATCACGGCGACCCCAGCGACAATCAAGCCAAGCCCGACAAGTGCTGGCATGTCGAGCCGTTGCTTGAACACGAACCACCCGATCAGAGTGATGAAGAAGATCCCGAGCGCAGACCACATTGCATAGGCCACGCCGACCGGGATCACCCGAAGCGTCAGGGACAGGAAGTAGAACGAGATCGCGTAGCCGACAATCACGATCAGGGAGGGCCAGAGACGGGTGAAACCGTCGCTTGCCTTGAGGGCCGTTGTTCCGACGGTTTCGAACGCAACGGCGACGACAAGATACAGGTACTGGACAGGCATATCGCTCCGGTTCCTCCGTGGGGTGTCTTGCGCGGGCGTGCCCAGAGGGCGCTCACCCGCTCGCGCCACTAGGGCGCGATATACCGGTCCCGCCGATGGTTGAAAGAGATGACGCCGTTCAGAATGACGGCTCCCGCAAGCGAATAGGCGACAACAGTTGCGGGAAAAAGGGCCAGTGCGACCGCGAAGAGGACCACATCAAAGCCAAGCTGCACGTAGCCCGCCTTCACGCCGAACCTGTCCTGCACATAGAGCGCGACCACCCCGAGGCCGCCGAGGCTGCCTTTGTGGCGAAACACCGCGAGCAAGCCCACCCCGGTCAGTGCCCCGAAGGCCACGACCCCGAAGATCGGATCCAGATCACCAAGCGGCATCCACACGGGCACCCACTCGGCCAGTGCAGACAGAACAGCCACGCAGCCGAGCGATTTTAGCGTGAATTCGGCGCCGAGCCGCTTCCACGCAAAGAGGTAGAATGGCAGGTTGATGACGAAAAAGACCATGCCGAAGGACCATCCCGTCGCGTAGGAAATCATCAGTGCGAGCCCGGCTGTCTGGCCGGTGATGAACCCGAGTTGCGCCAGAAAGGTCAGGCCAACGGCGCACAGCACCAGCCCCACCGCAAGGCCCTGCAGATCCTCCAGCCAGGTGTGGCGCACCGTGTCGGGGTTGATCTCGATGGTCTGGAGGGCGGAAGGCATGGCCGCCACCTAGCCCGGCGCGGCGCTCGCGCCAAGCTGCGAAATCCGGGCGGGTGTGGATGGTGCCGCACCCGATCAAAGATGGGCCAGAGGCGCGCTTCATGCGCAAAAAACCGGCATGCCCGCTCACGCGTGAACCGAAAGCCGGTCGGGCGGCCCTCTCGATGAGCGGGGCGCGCAGCAGGAATTGTGCGGCGACTACGGCCTTCACTAATCGGCGGGAAAGGGCATGGCCGCTCAACCTCATCGCGGATCGGCCAGGTCTTGATCACGGCGAGGCGGCGCGAGCCAGTGCCTTAGCGCAGCCGTCCGCCGCCCCTTGGCCGTGAGGGCGTGTGGATCGGGGGGCGCGCCGGCAAAGGCTTGGCCGTGGGCGGCCGGCCGGGCAGGGTCGTTGGGGGTTGCGGGGGGCGTTCGGGCCGGTTCACCGGTGGTCGGTCTGGCCGATCGGGTCGGTCCGGGGGGTCGATGATGATGTCGCCGCCGCTGCCATAATAGTAGTGGTTCCAGTAGAACGCGTCGTTGTAACCGTAGTTCACGCCCACCGACGAGACGCAGCCCGAGAGGGTCAGGGCGACCACGCCAAGTGCGCCAATGATTGCTGCGCGGCTCCGGCTCATCGTCCGGCCCTGAAGCTGGAGAACACCGCGTTGACGGCGTCGAAGCTCACTTGCGGGGCGCCTGCCTCTATGACGGCCGCACCGACAGCGATCCGTGCGCCGGGCAGGTCGATCAGTGCGACGACGAATTGCAGGTCCCGCCCGTCGCGCCTCCCGATACCCTTGAAGACCTCGGCGGGAAGCCCGGCGATGCGGCGCACTTCGTCGTCGGTGATCTGCGGTGCGTTCGCGAGGAACTGTCCGATCTCGGCGAGGTAGGCCCGGCCCTCGGCCATGGTGCGGACGCCGGGCGGTGCGTAGAACGCCATCCAGACACTCGGGTCGACCGTGGGACGAATCGACAGGATCTGTGGCACCGGCCGCGCGTCCACCGTTCCCGGCAGCGTCAGGGCACGCTCCCCCCCCGCGGTGAGGGACCAGAAATCCGGGACGGCAAAGGAAAAGAGCGTGCGCCCGCTCTCGGAGAAGCTTGCCCGCGCTTCCGCGCTCGCGCCCGTGGCGAGCCCGAGACACAGGAAAAGGGTGAGTGCTGTACGAACCATCGGGTCAGTGGTCCCTCCCACTTGGTCGGGAGTCAACCGTCATCAGCTCCATCGCCGCGCCTTTGCAAGCGCCACCATAGCCTCCTCGAGCTCGATCATCGCGTCGCTGTGCTGGATATCCAGCGGCGCATTGAAGGCCATGAGCTTGTCGATCCTCGACTCGACCGCCTTGCTATCCGTCTTGTGCTTCTTGATCAGGGTCTCGATCTCTCGCTCGAGGTCCTTGTTCTTGGGCTGTTTTTTTAGTTGTGCGAGCTTCGTGCCGATCGTGTTCTCAAGCGCGGCCAATGCCGTGACATACGCTGTCAGATCCTTGTGCATCATGACGGATTTCTTGGCCTTGCCAGGTAAGTCTTTCGCCGCGCTCGCTCCGCTCGCCTTCGCGGCTTCGAGCCGCTTGAGATCGTCGCGGACACTCGCCTCGAGGGCTTCGGCGAACTTCCGATAGCGTGCGACCGCCTTGATGGCGCCGTCCGGGTCGCCGCCAAGTGGCTTGTAGCTGGCGCCGACCTGCTTCCACTGTGCGACGATCGGAGAAGGTGTAAACTTCACTTTGACCCCGGTGCTAAAGCGACCCTTCACCGCAAGGGAAAGCGGGTCTTGCCGCAAAGTCAACCGCGAGCGTATGCGGGCGCGGCGTGGGGCGGCCTAGCCCGGCAGCGCCCGGTTGAGGTTCTCGTCGACCTTTTCGAGGAACCCCATCGTGGTCAGCCAGCCCTGATCCGGCCCGACGAGGAGCGCCAGATCCTTGGTCATGAACCCGGCCTCGACGGTCTCGATCACCACGCGTTCCAGCGTTTCGGCGAAGGCGTGCAGTGGCGTGTTGCCGTCGAGCTTGGCGCGGTGCTTCAATCCGCCCGTCCAAGCGTAGATCGACGCGATCGAGTTGGTCGAGGTCGCCTGACCGGCCTGATGCTGTCGGTAATGGCGGGTGACGGTGCCGTGTGCGGCCTCGGCTTCAACCGTCTTGCCATCCGGCGTCATCAGGACGCTGGTCATCAACCCCAGTGAGCCGAAGCCCTGCGCGACAGTATCGGATTGCACGTCGCCATCGTAGTTCTTGCAGGCCCATACGTAGCCGCCGTTCCACTTCATCGAACAGGCGACCATGTCGTCGATCAGGCGGTGCTCGTACCAGATGTCCGCCGCCTTGAAGCGGTCTGCGAACTCCGCCTCGTACACCTCTTGAAAAAGGTCTTTGAAGCGACCGTCATAGGCCTTCATGATCGTGTTCTTGGTCGACAGGTAAACGGGCCAGCCGAGGCCAAGTCCGTAGTTCATCGAGGCACGGGCAAAGTCGCGGATCGAATCGTCGAGGTTGTACATCGCCACGGTGACCCCGGCGGAGGGCGCGTCGAAGACTTCGCGTTCAATGATGGCGCCGTCCTCGCCCTCGAACCGGATCGTGAGTTTGCCTGCACCCGGAAAGCGGAAATCGGTCGACCGGTACTGATCGCCAAAGGCATGGCGCCCCACGACGATCGGCTTCGTCCAGCCCGGCACAAGGCGCGGCACATTCTTGCAGATGATCGGCTGGCGGAAGATCACACCGCCGAGGATGTTGCGGATCGTGCCATTTGGGGAGCGGTACATGCGCTTGAGGCCGAACTCTTCGACACGCGCCTCATCGGGGGTGATGGTGGCGCATTTCACCCCAACCCCGTGGGCCTTGATCGCCTCGGCCGCATCGACGGTGATCTGGTCGTCGGTCTCGTCGCGCACCTCGATGCCGAGATCGTAGTAGCGCAGGTCAATGTCGAGGTAGGGAAGGATAAGCTTCTGCTTTATGAAATCCCAGATGATCCGGGTCATCTCGTCGCCGTCGAGCTCCACCACAGGGTTTTCAACCTTGATCTTGGTCATGCTTGTCTCTTTCATCACGGCTCCGTCCCCGCAGGTTGCATAGCGAAGATCCGGGGTGCGGGGAACTACTGTATGCGATTGCATACTGAAATGCCGCAGGTGCAGCCTGCAGTGATGAGGATCGTTCGTCTTGCTCGGTTGTGGCGCCCCACGCGCCGCCGGGCCCGCACCAGAAAGAGCCCCCGACCATGGATGTCCGTTCCCACTACGCCGTCGCCGATGCCTTTGCGGAGGCCTGGCGACTGAAGCTGCCGCTCGTCGCGATCCACGTCGCGACCCTCGTGCTCTTCGCGGCTATCCTGACACCGCTTGCCGGGCTCGCGCTTTCGGGCGCGCTGCTGTTGTCGGGCGAGCCTGCCTTGACGGACAAGGACATCGCGCATTTTTTCCTCTCGCCAGCAGGCGCGGTGGTCATGACAGCCCTTGCCGCGCTCTACCTGGCGCTGCAGGTGGTGGGGATCGCGGCCAAGATGTCGGTCCTGTCGGCGGAACACGCGCAGCGGAGCGCTGGTACGCTCGCGGCGCTTCGGCTGGTCGTGGCCCAAGGGCCGCGGCTCGTGCGGTTTGCGCTGGGGCTTGTGTTGCGCGTCGCCGTCTTCGTTCTTCCGGCGCTCGCGATCGCGGGGGCCTGCGCCCTGCTTCTGCTCGGCGAGTACGACATCAACTTCTACCTCAGCGCCCGCCCGCCCGAGTTTCTCGCCGCTGTGGGCATTGGCGCAGTCACGCTTGCGGTGCTTGCGGTACTGCTGGTGCCCCGACTGCTCGGATGGACACTCGCACTCCCTCTCGTGCTCTTCGAAGACGCCGCACCGGGCACCAGCTTCAAGGACAGCGCGCACGCCATGCAGGGGCGACGCATGCAACTCTTCCGGCGGATCGTCCTCTGGGCGTTGGCCGCGCTGGCTCTGTCCCTGATCGTCGGTGCGCTCACCGCAGCAGCCGCACGCGGTGCGCTCGCGCTCTCGGGTTCGGAGATCGACAGGCTGGCGGCGCTGCTCCTGGGGGTTCTCGCGCTTTACGTTGTGGCGTCGTCGCTCGTTGCCGCGCTGACCTCCGGTGCCCTGGCGCATATCCTGCTCGACGAAGCGGGGTGGCCGGAGCCATTCCATCGCGCCACACAGCGGCCAAGGGTAGGCCTGTGGTCGACGGTGGCAGTTGGCCTTGTGGTGGTCGCGGCCCTCTCGGGTCTTGCTGCGCCGCGCATCGCTCCGCCCGAAGAGATCGCCGTGATCGCGCACCGGGGCGGCGCGGCCGACCGGCCCGAGAACACCCTCGCGGCAATGGAACTCGGGATCGAGCAGGGCGCCGACTGGCTCGAGATCGATGTGCAGGAAAACGCCGACGGAGAGGTCATCGTCGTCCATGACAGCGACTTCATGAAAACGGCGGGGGTCGCCACCAAGGTCTGGGATGTCACGGCCGAGGAGCTCGCGACGATCGACATCGGCAGTTGGTTTTCGCCGGACTATGCCGATGCCCGCGTGCCCTTGCTGTCGGACGTGCTCGAAGCCGCACGCGACAAAAGCAAGGTGCTGATCGAGTTGAAGTATTACGGGCACGACATCGCCCTCTCGGAAAAGGTTGCCGAGATCGTCGACGCCCTCGGCATGGCCGACCAGGTTGCAGCGATGTCCCTTGATCCGCGCCAGGCCGCCCGGATGAAGGACACGCGCCCGGACTGGTCCGTTGGCCTCCTCGCCGCAACATCCCTCGGCCGGCTGGACAGGCGCGAGGCGGATTTCCTGGCCGTCAGCACCGCGCTCGCCAGCCCGGGCCTTCTGCGTCGCATGGAGGAAGCCGGGCGCCCCGTCTACGTCTGGACCGTGAATGACGCGCCCGCGATGGCGCGCTACGCGACGATGGGCGTCTCCGGGCTGATCACCGACCGGCCCGCTTTGGCCCGCACTGTCCTGGAAGACCTCGCAACGCTCAGCCCCGCCGAGCGTCTGGCATTGGTCCTGTCGGATCGCCTCGGTCTGGACATGTCTACCCCTGCGAGCGCTCCCGACGGATCGTAGGCGGCCCATGGCCCCTCCCATGGCCCCACGGGCTTGACCCGGGCCCATCGGCCCTCGCGCCTAACCGCGTCCGCGCGCCTCGAACCACGGCGCGATGCGCGCGCGCACGGCTGGCCAGAGCTCTGGCAACCCGCGTATCACCTTCGCCCCGACACGGTCATCAATCTGCGCAAGCGTGACGTCATAGTCGATCCAGCTTCCCCCGCCTGACGCTAGGTTGAGCAACAACGGCTGCAGCCTGTCGACGGCACGGGCATAACGAGCGTCAGCCGTCTCGCCAGCCTCGAACTCTTCCCAGAGCCGCCGATACTCTGCGGCCTGGTCTTGCGGCAAAAGTCCGAAGATCCGATCGGCCGCGGCGCGTTCCTTGGCGGCTTGCTCCGCGACATCGTAGTCGAGATGGATCGGCGCGTCGCCCGCATCGATCTCCACAATGTCGTGCAGCAGCAACATCCGGATGGCCCGATCGATCGACACGCCGGGCTCGGCGTGTTCTCCAAGGACGAGCGCGAACATCGCAATGTGCCAGGAATGCTCGCCGGAGTTTTCCGGCCGTGTGCCGTCGGCCACCGGCGACGCCCGCAATACCCCTTTCAACCGATCGATCTCGGTGAGAAAGTCGAGCTGACCGGAAAGGCGTTCCAACGTCATTCCAAGCGCGCTCGGCCAAATGCGCTCCGACCAGCCCCTTCATCTTGGCAAAAATACCTCTGCCGGAGGCATCCTAAGGGCACATAGCGGGCGCAGAGCGCCCCGTGCCCGTGCGTCACTGGCGAGCTCCGCGCATCTGGGCCAGCATCGCCTTGGCGCGGGCCTCGGCGCGCAGGTACCGGATCGCGGTGTTGAACGCCTCCTGAAGGGTCGGCGACGATTCCCCGAGCGTCCGGCCCACCTGTTCCACGAGTTCCGGCTGCCCGAGCTCCTCGGCCGTTTCGAAGGTTTCCTCGGCAAGCCGTTCCGCGACGGTGTCCACAAACGCCATCTCGCGCTCCTAGCGTGTATTTTCCGTGAGTCGGCGCCGCACGTAGGTGTCGACCGTTTCGAGCATGGGCGCCATGTAGGGATCCTTGAAGAAGTGATCCGCGCCTTCGATCTCCTCGTGGGTGATCGTGATGCCCTTCTGCTCGTGCAGCTTGCGCACCAGCGCATGGGTATCCTTGGGAGGCGCAACGCGATCGGCTGTCCCGTTCAGGATCAGGCCCGAAGACGGGCAGGGCGCAAGGAACGAGAAATCGTACATGTTCGCCGGCGGCGAGACCGAGACAAAGCCGGTGATCTCGGGGCGGCGCATCAGAAGCTGCATGCCGATCCACGCGCCGAAAGAGAACCCGGCGACCCAGCAATGCTTTGCATTCTGGTTCATCGACTGCAGGTAATCGAGCGCCGACGCCGCGTCCGACAATTCGCCAATGCCCTGATCATACTCGCCCTGGCTGCGCCCCACGCCGCGGAAATTGAACCGCATGACCGTGAAGCCCATCTCGTAAAACGCGTAATGCAGGTTGTAGACCACCTTGTTGTTCATCGTGCCCCCGAACTGCGGGTGGGGGTGCAGGATGATCGCGATCGGCGCGTCGGCGGTTTTCTGGGGGTGGTAGCGTCCCTCGAGCCGTCCTTCGGGGCCAGGGAAGATCACCTCGGGCATGTGTCGTCCTGTCTTCGGTCGCCGGTGGTCGGCGGAGTTGACCGGGACAGCGCTACGACCTAGAACTATTCTAAACCAGCGCGGCCCCGTGCGTGAGCCTGTCGCAGTTAAGCGCCCGGCTTGCGGTCGTCAATGCTCCCTGTTGCGGAGGGCACCTCTTGTATGGGGGCCGAAGCCGGTAGAGCACGCCGCGTCACGAGGCACCGCGGGCAAGGTGAAGGGCGCTGGGCAACGTCATAGTGGGGATCTGGGGCCGTGGCATCCTTGGCAGCTTGATGTAGAGACCGGGGGCACGGGCCCCGCGTTCTGCCGGAGCCCGCGCTGTGTCGTGGAATTTGGGCGCAGTCGTCTGAAGGGGGGCGGGTATGAAACTCAGCACCAAGGGGCGCTACGCGATGGTCGCGCTCGTCGATCTTGCGCTGGCCGTTGACGAGGATGGAACGCCCGCCCTTGTCACCTTGTCGGATATCAGCAAGCGCCAGAATATCTCGCTGCACTATCTCGAGCAGCTCTTTGTGCGCTTGCGCCGTACCGGGCTGGTCGAGAGCGTGCGCGGCCCCGGCGGCGGCTACAGGCTGGCCCGCGCGCCCTCCGAAATCCGCGTGGCCGAGGTGCTCGAAGCCGTCGACGAGACGATGAGCGCGATGCACAAGGGCGCGGGCGCCAAAGGGGCGCAATCGGGCTCCAAGGCACAGTCGCTGACCAACCGGCTCTGGGAGGGGTTGTCGGCGCATGTCTACGTTTTCCTGCACCAGGCGCGCCTGTCGGACATCGTGGCAAACGAGCTGGCGCCGTGCCCTGCGGTGCCGTCGTTGATGGAGGTGGTGGACGAGTAGAGCGTGCGTCGCAACAAGAACACTTCTGGTTTTGGCCCGGGCGGCCTTGGCATGCCGGGAGGTCGCGATGATCGGGCTTTGGCGGACACGACGTGCCCGGTGCCGAGCTTTTCTCTGATAGCGGAAGTTCGGGTGCACGCTCCTGTGCGCTAGATCTGCACATCCCCGGTCGGAAAAAACGGGTATGCGTGGAGGTTGCGTCATGAACATCGCAACACTCTCATGCGCGGCGCTTTTCGTGGCTTGCGCGGCCACGCAGGTGGCGGTCATCAAGGTTTTTCGCGACCGTGCCGCGTTCGATGCCACGGCATCCGGGCAGGGCGTTACGGTCGATACGTTCGACAGTGAAATCGCCGGGGTAAACTGAATCCTTCTCGACAGCGGTATCGAAGCGACCATTTTCCGATCTGCTTCGGGAGCAACTCTGCCTCCGACGATGTGTACGAGGCTCTGGCCGGAAGCCGCCCGGAGAACTCTGCCATCGAGACTTACCTTCAAGAGAGTGTCGCGCCCGTCACTTTGTCTGCATTCGGGTTCCATTGCGCGGGCCTTCACGATTACACTATCGGGATTGAGACGATGGCCGCCGGATATGTGCTCTTGCAGCTCGCTCCTGAGATTGACGATCTGACGCGTCCCGAGGGCGGCCTCTTTGGGCGCGTGCGTGATGAGCCGGAAGGTGGTATCGATCTTGGAGTGGTTCTTGTGGTCACCGGTTCCTCTGACTTTAACATCGACAACCTGCGCTTCGCGTCCGCGGATGACGTCGAGATGATCCCGGTGCCTACCGCGTTACCGTTGTTGTTGGGCGGAGTGCGTATTTGGGCCTGATCGCGCGCCGCCGCGCAGCGGGTAGACGTCGCTGCTGCCCGAGGCTCTCCTGACGCCCTGACGCCCTGACGCCCTGACGCCCTGACGCCCTAACGCCCTGACGCTGCCTTGTGCCCGGCGGCATTGTTTTTGGGGAGGACGGATGCCTCCGGCGGGGATATTTGGAGCACAATGAAGCCAGAGGGAGGCGCGGATCGTGGAGCGGGTGTATCTGGACTGGAACGCGACGGCGCCGCTGAGGTCGGAGGCGCGGGCGGCGATGGTGGCGGCTCTGGATGTGGGGGGCAATCCGTCATCTGTCCATGCGGAGGGGCGGGCGGCCAAGGCGTTGGTTGAGAAGGCGCGTGGGCAGGTGGCGGCGGCCCTGGGGGCGGAGGGAGCGGATATCGTCTTTACCTCTGGCGCGACGGAGGCGGCGGCGCTGGCGCTTGCGGGGCGCGGGCTGTCCGGATCGGCGGTGGAGCATGACGCCGTGAAAGCCTGGGCGGAGCCGGTGCTGGCGGTGGATGGTGACGGGGCCGTGGCCATTCCCGAGCCGGGGCGTGCGACGCTGCAGCTTGCGAACTCAGAGACGGGTGTGGTGCAGGGGTTGCCAGATGGGCTGGCGGTGTCTGATCTGACGCAGGGGTTCGGGAAGCTGCCCTTTGCGTTCAATTGGCTCGGGACCGAGATGGGATTCGTTTCCGCACACAAGATTGGTGGACCCAAGGGGGTCGGGGCGCTTGTCCTGCGGCGCGGTACGGATCTGGCGGCGCAGATCAAGGGGGGCGGACAGGAAATGGGTCGGCGCTCGGGAACGGAAAACATCATCGGGATCGCGGGGTTCGGGGCGGCGGCTGAGGCGGCGGCGCGGGATCTGGCCGATGGCGTCTGGGAGCGGGTGGCAGAAATTAGAAGTATTCTAGAAATAAGTCTGGACCCCGGCGAAAAGGATATTATTTTGGTCGGGCATACGGCGGCCCGCCTGCCAAACACCACTTGCCTCGCGATCAGGAGCGGCGATGGCCCTGTGTGGAAAGGCGAAACGCAGGTGATGCAGCTCGATCTCGCGGGATTTGCGATATCCGCCGGATCGGCCTGCTCCTCTGGCAAGGCGCGTTCGTCTGGGGTGCTGGAGGCGATGGGCTACGCGCCCGAGGTCGCCGCGAGTGCCATCCGGATCTCGCTGGGGCCGGAAACACGGGAAGATGACGTGCTGCGGTTCGCCGAGGTGTGGCGGGCGCGGCTGGCGAAATTCAGGGCGCGGGCGGCATAGGCCGGCGCTTCGGCAAGCCCCGGGAAAGGGGCGCCTCAAGGAGGGAAACGCGCGATGGCGGCACTCGATGAGACGGCTGTGACGGAAGAGACCATTGGCGGGCTGAAGGTCCGCGAGGCGGTGGACCGCGAGACGGTCGAGACCGTCGCCAATATGGGCAAGTACAAGTACGGCTGGGAAACGGACATCGAGATGGAGTTCGCGCCCAAGGGCCTGAACGAGGACATCGTCCGCCTGATCTCGGAGCGCAACAACGAGCCGGAGTGGATGCTGGAGTGGCGTCTGGCGGCCTTCCGGCGCTGGCTCGAGATGACAGAACCCGACTGGGCGATGCTCAACATCGAGCCGATCCCGTACCAGGAGCAATACTATTACGCCAAGCCGAAGAGCATGACGGAGAAGCCTAAATCGCTCGACGAGGTCGATCCGAAGCTGCTGGCGACCTACGAAAAGCTTGGGATCCCCCTGAAGGAGCAGATGATCCTTGCTGGTGTTGAAGGCGCGGACGCGGCGCCAGCGGAAGGCCGCAAGGTCGCCGTCGATGCGGTGTTCGACAGCGTGTCCGTGGGCACGACCTTCAAGAAGGAGCTGGAGGCGGCAGGCGTCATTTTCTGCTCGATCTCGGAGGCGATCCAGGAGCATCCGGAGCTGATCAAGAAGTATCTCGGCTCGGTTGTCCCGCAGTCCGACAACTTCTTTGCGACGCTGAATTCGGCGGTCTTTTCCGACGGGTCGTTCGTCTACATCCCGCCCGGCGTGCGCTGCCCGATGGAGCTGAGCACCTACTTCCGCATCAATGCGGAGAATACGGGCCAGTTCGAGCGCACGCTCATTATCGCCGACAAGGAAAGCTACGTTTCCTACCTCGAAGGCTGCACGGCACCGCAGCGGGACACCTCCCAGCTCCATGCCGCCGTGGTGGAACTCGTGGCGCTCGACGATGCCGAGATCAAGTACTCGACGGTGCAGAATTGGTATCCCGGCGACGAAGACGGAAAGGGTGGCATCTACAACTTTGTCACCAAGCGCGCCGATTGCCGGGGCGACCGCTCCAAGGTGATGTGGACGCAGGTCGAAACGGGCTCCGCGATCACGTGGAAGTACCCGTCGTGCATTCTGCGGGGCAACGAGAGCCAGGGCGAGTTCTACTCGATCGCGATCACCAACAACCACCAGCAGGCCGACACCGGCACGAAGATGGTGCACCTGGGCAAGGACACGCGCAGCCGCATCGTTTCGAAAGGGATCAGTGCGGGGTTTGCGCAGAACACCTATCGCGGGCTCGTGTCGATGCACCCCAAGGCAAAGAACGGGCGCAACTACACCCAGTGCGACAGCCTGCTGATCGGCGACAAGTGCGGGGCGCATACCGTCCCGTATATCGAGGTGAAGAATAACTCCTCCCGCGTCGAGCACGAGGCGACCACCTCCAAGGTCGACGACGACCAGATGTTCTACTGCCGCCAGCGCGGCATGGACGAGGAGGAAGCCGTGGCGCTGATCGTGAACGGCTTTGCCAAGGAGGTGCTGCAGGCGCTGCCCATGGAGTTCGCCATGGAAGCCCAGCAGCTCGTCGCGATCAGCCTCGAAGGGTCTGTCGGCTAACAGGTACGCACGGGAGAGACCGGTATGCCGCGCGCGTTCCTTCAGGCGACGCTCACGGGTGCATTCTGTATCGTGTTCGCTCTCGTGGTGGACGTCGTGACGGATGCACTGTCGCTCGCGCCGGTGGTCGGGCTCTCTTTCCTATCAGGATTTCTGGGCAGTCTGTTTGCGACGTTCGTTGTGCGGCGTCAGCTGGGCGGGAGTGCCAAGAGCCCCATGGAGAAAGCGGAATGAAGCCGCTCAAACTCTTCTGGTACCGGCGGGAAGCCAACTTCGGCGATGCTTTGTCGCCGCTGGTCGTGGCGCATGTCGCCGGGCGCAGGGTCGAGTGGGCGCCCCGCGAGGAGGCCGAGCTCTTCGCGGTCGGGTCGCTCATGACGATGATCGCGAATACGCCGCGCGAGACGCCTGCACCGCGCCCCGTGATCTGGGGATCGGGCTGCATGGGGCCTGTCCGCGATCTGGCGTTCCTGCGCGATGTCGATGTGGCCCTTCTGCGCGGGCCGGTGACCTCCGCGCTTCTTGAGCGGCGCGATACGACCTTCGGCGACCCAGGGCTGCTTGTCACAGACGTTTTCGGCACGCTGCCGGATCGGCAGGAGAAGATCGGCATCGTGCCGCACCTGACAAAGCGAGAAGACCCGGCACTCGAGGCCGTTGTCGCCGCTGACCCACGGCTGACCCTGATCGACCCGGCAACGAGGGATGCCTCCGCCGTCGTGCATCGGATCGCGGAATGCGCTTACGTGCTGTCGTCGTCGCTGCACGGGCTCGTTGTCGCCGATGCGTGCGGCGTGCCCAACACCTGGCTGGAGCCGTGGGGGAATCACGGCTTTGCAGCCCTCAAGTTTCAGGATTACGCGGCGAGCGTTGGCCGCACGCTTGGCGCACCTGTCAAGGTGACCGCTATCCAAGCCCACCTCGGCGGGCGGCTACCGGAGCTTGTGAGCTATAGCGCAGGGATCGCCGAGGCCCAGCACGTCTTGCGCGCGAGCTTCCCGCAGGAGCTGCGCGCCCCGCGCGCGGCGGCTTAAGGCGAAGAGGAAAGAGAGAGAGATGATTGTAACGACCACCCCAACCATCGAGGGCCGCACCATCACCACGTACCACGGTGTGGTTGTCGGCGAGGCCATCCTCGGAGCGAATGTCTTTCGAGACATCTTCGCGGGGATCACCGATATCATCGGCGGCCGCTCCGGCGCGTACGAAGCAAGTCTTGCCGAAGCCCGCGAAACGGCGATGAGCGAGCTGGAGAGCCGTGCGGCACAGGCGGGCGGCAATGCCGTCGTGGGGGTCGATCTCGACTACGAGGTGATCAACAACATGCTCATGGTTTCGGTCTCCGGCACGGCGGTGACGATCGCCTGATGGTTGACGTCATTCGCCATATCCTCGCCTTGCAGCGGTCCAGTGCTGCCTTGGCTGTGCCTTTTTTCGGCCCCGATAGCTCTTTAGCGTCGGTCGCGGGTCAAGAGAGCCACAGGAGGGTGGGCTGTGCCGGCGGATGCACGTTTCTTCGAGCGGATCAATCGAATCGAAAAGGGCTGTCAGTGGCAGCCGGACGGCGTCCTGAGCGCCCAGGAAATCGCACGCATGAAATCACGGTCGCACGCGCGCAAGAAGGGTGGGCAAAAGCTCTCCGTCCTGATCGCGATGACCGCTGCATACATCTACTTTCAGCCGGAAGTTCCGGAGCCGATCCTCGGGTTCTTCAGCGCACCAACGACCGAGGCAGCCATCGCCTCACTCAACCAAATGAGCGTGTTCGCGGGCATCTCCGTGCCCTAGCCACGCTCTTCCCACATCACGAACGGACCTGACCCGGGCAGCACCGCTGCACCGGGCTCTTGGCATTGGAGGACACTTACATGCTCGAAATCACCAATCTGCACGTCAAGCTCGAGGAAGAGGACAAGCAGATCCTCAAAGGTGTCGACCTGAAGGTCGAAGCGGGCAAGGTCCATGCCATCATGGGGCCGAACGGGTCGGGCAAATCCACCCTGTCCTACGTTCTTTCGGGCCGCGACGGCTACGAGGTGACGGACGGCTCGGCGGCGCTCGAAGGCGAGGACCTGCTCGAGATGGAGCCTGAAGAGCGCGCGGCTGCGGGCCTGTTTCTGGCGTTCCAGTATCCCATCGAGATCCCGGGCGTTGGCAACATGACCTTCCTGCGCACAGCCGTGAACGCGCAGCGCAAGGCGCGTGGCGAAGAAGAGATGTCGGCTGCAGAATTCCTCAAGGAGATCCGCGCCAAGGCCAAGAAGCTCAGCATGGATCCTGAAATGTTGAAGCGCCCGGTCAATGTCGGCTTCTCGGGCGGTGAGAAAAAGCGCAACGAGATCCTGCAGATGGCGATGCTCGAGCCGAAGATGTGCATCCTCGACGAGACGGATAGCGGCCTCGACGTCGATGCGATGAAGCTCGTCTCCGAGGGCGTGAATGCATTGCGCGATGCGGGTCGCGGTTTCCTCGTGATCACGCACTATCAGCGCCTGCTCAATCACATCCAGCCGGACGTCGTGCACATCATGGCCGATGGCCGTATCGTGAAGACAGGCGGGCCGGAGCTGGCGCTCGAGGTCGAGAACAACGGCTATGCCGGCATCCTCGGGGAGGTCGCGTAATGGCGGTCCCTCAGATCAAACTCGATGCGCTCGACGCGCGCCTTGCCGGGCTGACGCTGCCCGAGGGCGGCGGATGGGTGACGCAGGCGCGCGCGGCAGCGCAGGCGCGGCTTGGCGAAATGGGGCTGCCGCACCGGCGTGACGAGTACTGGAAGTACACCGATCCCGCGACGCTTGTTACGCCTGCGGTCCCTGAAGCGGCGCTCTTTGATCCAAAGGAGAAGCCGCTCTATGCCGAGGTGCCGCGCGTGCGGGTGGTCTTCGTCGACGGGGTACTCGACGCAGAGAAATCCGACGATCTGAGCGGCGCCGGGATCGAGATCGAGCGCCTCAGCGAGGCCAGCAAGCAGGATCTGCATTGGGCGCGCGACATCTACGGCGTGCTCGAAACGCGCGGGCAGGATCCGGTGGCGCGGCCGCTCGCGGCGCTCAACACCGCTTATGCGACCGACGGCATCCTCGTCCGGGCGACGGGCAAGGCAGAGAAGGCCGTCAGCCTTGTCTACCTGCACGAAAACGAAACGTCCGACGCGATCCTGCACCACTGCATCAAGGTTGAAGAGGGCGCCGACGTCACGATCCTCGAAAAGGGTCCGGCAGCGGCGCGATTCAACAAGGTGATGGAAGTGGATGTCGCCAAGGGCGGCGCGTTTCACCACGTCCGTGCCCAGGGTCGGGACCATGAGCGCCGCGCGATCACGCATATCTTCGCGCGCGTGGCGCAGGAGGCGACGTTCAAGTCCTTCACGCTGACGGTGAATGGCGTGCTCACGCGCAACGAGGCGATCATCGAGTTCACCGGCGACGATGCGGTTGCCCACGTCGCGGGCGCCTGCCTTGGCGACGGTGAGTTCCACCACGACGACACTGTCTTCGTCACCCACGATGCCGAGCGCTGCGAGAGCCGTCAGGTGTTCAAGAAGGTGCTGCGCAACGGCGCTGTTGGCGTCTTCCAGGGCAAGATCCTCGTCAAGCCCGGCGCACAGAAGACGGATGGCTACCAGATCAGCCAGTCGCTTCTGCTGGACGACGACAGCCAGTTCCTCGCCAAGCCGGAGCTTGAGATCTACGCCGATGACGTGATCTGCTCGCACGGCTCGACCTCCGGGGCCATCGACGAGGAAGGTCTTTTCTACCTGCGCTCGCGCGGTATCCCCGAGGGGCCGGCCACGGATCTTCTGGTGCTGGCGTTCCTCGCCGAGGCGATCGACGAGATTGAGGACGACGTGATTTCGGCCGACATCGTCGGCCGCCTCGAGCAGTGGCTGGAGCGCAGGAGGAGCTGACGGCGCCATGGCCATCACGACGGAGATCTTTCGCACCTACCGGGCGCCGCGCGAAGCGATGCGGCGCCTGCTCGCGGCTGGTCAGCGGGAGGATCGCGCGATCGCCTACCTGATGGGCGCCTGCGTGATCATCTTCGTGGCGCAGTGGCCGCGCTTGCAGCGCGATGCGATGCTCAACCCCGAGGGGCCGCCGCTCGAAGCGCAGATCAGCGGTGCGCTCATGGGCTGGGTCTTCATCGCGCCGCTGATGTTCTACGGGATCGCTGCGCTTTCGCACATCGTCGCCAGGCTCCTTGGCGGGCGGGGGACGTGGTGGGGCGCGCGTATGGCGCTCTTCTGGACGCTTCTGGCGACGTCGCCGCTGATGCTGCTCAATGGGCTCATTGCCGGCTTCATCGGGCCAGGATTGCAACTCAACGTGACCGGCGCGGTGACAATCCTTGCGTTCTGCGCGATCTGGGTCATATCGCTCGTGGAGTCCGAACGCAGCCCGCCGATCCAGCGCGCCTGACAGCCTAGCCCGGAGCCACCATGTCTGAGCAGACAGCGATGATACCGGATCTGATCCGGAACACTTTCTCTGACCCGCGCGGCGCAGCCACGCGGATCATCCGCATGGAGCTTCCCGCCAGCGTGCTGTGGGAGGCGCTGGCGCTCGTGGTCGTGCTGTCTGTCATCGCCGCGCAGGTCACGACGCTACTCTTTGCCCAACCCGGCGTTGCGCCCGGCGAACCCGGCACCGAGATGATCCCCGCCTTCCTGACGAACCCGCTGATCATGGGGATGATCCAGGGCGTGATACTCGTGTTCATGGTCTTCGCCGTGCACTGGATCGGGCGCAGTTTCGGCGGTGTGGGCCGCTTCGAGGATGCGATCGCGCTCGTCGTTTGGCTGCAATTCCTGCTCGTGTGCCTTCAGGCGGTGCAGGTGCTGACCGGTATCCTGTCTCCGGCGCTGAGCGGCTTTGTCGGGCTGATCGGCGTTGTCCTGTTCTTCTGGCTGCTGACACAGTTCGTGCTGGTGCTGCACGGCTTTCAATCGTCGGCGATGGTCTTTGTGATGATCGTCGTCTCCATGCTCGCACTCGCGTTCGCCCTGTCGATGGTGCTGACGATCCTCGGGGTCGTCGTCGTGGGAGAGGTGCCCAATGTATGACGTAAACGAGGTCCGCAAGGACTTCCCGATCCTCGCGCGCGATGTGAACGGCAAGCCGTTGACCTACCTCGACAACGGCGCGTCCGCGCAAAAGCCACAGGCCGTGATCGACGCGATCACGCGCGCCTATGCGGAGGAGTATTCGAACGTCCACCGCGGGCTGCACACGCTCTCCAACATCGCCACCGAGAACTACGAGGCGGTGCGTGGCAAGATCGCCCGGTTCCTCGGGGCGCAGGACGAGAACGAGGTCGTGTTCACCTCCGGCACGACCGAGGGGATCAACCTTGTCGCCTATGGCTGGGCTATGCCGCGCATGGAAGCCGGTGACGAGATCATCCTGTCGGTGATGGAGCACCACGCCAACATCGTGCCGTGGCACTTCCTGCGCGAGCGGCAAGGCGTCGTGCTGCGCTGGATCGAGCCGGAGCTCGACGGCGCGCTGGACCCCGAAAAGGTCATCGCGGCGATCGGCCCACGCACGAAGCTCATCGCGGTGACGCATATGTCGAACGTGCTGGGAACGGTGGTGGACGTGAAGACCATCGCCCGCGCCGCGCGCGAGCAAGGGGTGGCGACGCTCGTCGATGGCAGCCAATCCGCGGTGCACATGCCCGTCGACGTGGCGGATATCGGGGCGGATTTCTACGCGATCACGGGCCACAAGCTCTATGGCCCTTCCGGCTCCGGCGCGATCCATATCCGGCCCGAACGCATGGCCGAGATGCGCCCCTTTATCGGCGGCGGCGACATGATCCGCGAAGTGCACCGCGATGAGGTGATCTACAACGACCCGCCGATGAAGTTCGAGGCGGGCACGCCCGGCATCGTCCAGCAGATCGGCCTCGGCGCCGCGCTCGACTACATGATGGGGCTGGGGATGGAGAACATCGCAGCGCACGAGGCGGGCTTGCGCGACTACGCCCACACCAGGCTGCACGGGCTCAACTGGCTCACCGTTCAGGGCAACGCGCCGGACAAGGGGGCGATCTTTTCGTTTACGATGAGCGGATCGGCCCATCCGCACGATCTCTCGACCGTCCTCGACAAGCGCGGCGTTGCTGTCCGGGCAGGGCAGCATTGCACCGGCCCGCTGATGGACCATCTCGGCCTCGCCGGGACGTGCCGCGCTTCCTTTGGCCTCTACAACACGCAAGATGAAGTCGACACGCTCGTCGACGCGCTGGAGCTTTGCCACGACCTTCTCGGATAGCATCGCTGCCCACCCCCTCAGGGCTGGCATGTCCAGCAGCCCCGGTGCGGGCTTGCGAAAGGCCCCGGCTGGATCATCCCAAGGTTCTATCGGTGCAAGCACTGGCAGCGTGCATCCGGCGGCAAGCCCGTGGGGTGGCGCCTAGGCCGCCTCGCCCGTGGTGATCATCCAGCGCGTGCCAAAGCGATCCTTCACGGTGCCGAAGGCCGGTGCCCAGAAGGTCGGGCCGTACGGCATGCCGACCTCGCCGCCCTGGGCCAGTCGATCGTACGCGCTGCGCCCGGCATCCACGCTCGACAACTCCATCATGATCGACGTTCCGTCCATCCTACTGCTGTCGCCTTCAAGCGTGTCGGACGCCATCAATTGCCCCCCGTCAGGCCAGGCCAGAGAGCCGTGCATGATCCAATCCGCCTTCTCCGGCGGGACCTCGAGGTCCTCGCTTGGCGGCAGCTCGGCATAAGTCATCAACATTTCGATCTTGGCGCCGAAGATGTCCGCGTAATGCTCCAGCGCCGCGCGGCAGGTTCCATCGAAAAAGAGATAGGGTTTGGGGTGCATAGCCGGTCCTCCCTGCGTCTGATCCCACGCCAGAATGCCATTTTTGCGCACTCCTGTCTCGGATGAAGGAGAATTCGGCGGCCCAATGCCGGGGATCATGCGCTCTGGGCGCTGCGCAATGTCAATTGTGACCGCGACGTCCGCAGCCGCTTGCATCGCGGTCTTGCGCGCGATACGCGACCCCGCGCAGTCGCCGAAAGGACAGCAGAATGGGCTTTAAAACCGGGATCGTGGGGCTGCCGAACGTTGGCAAGTCGACGCTGTTCAATGCGCTGACGCGTACCGCCGCGGCACAGGCGGCGAACTTTCCGTTTTGCACCATCGAGCCGAACGTTGGCGATGTCGCCGTGCCCGATGCGCGCCTGCACAAGCTCGCGGGCCTTGCCAGCTCGGCGCGGACCATCCCGGCGCGTCTGACATTCGTTGACATCGCGGGCCTTGTGAAAGGCGCCTCGCGCGGAGAGGGGCTGGGCAACCAGTTCCTCGCCAACATTCGCGAGGTCGACGCGATCGCCCATGTGCTGCGGTGTTTCGAGGATGATGATGTCACCCATGTCGACGGGCGCGTGAACCCGGTCGAGGATGCGCAAACGATCGAGACGGAGCTGATGCTCGCGGATCTGGAGTCGATCGAGAAGCGCCTGCAGGGCCTCAGCCGCAAGGTGCGCGGCGGAGACAAGGAGGCCGTGACGCAGGAGCGGCTCCTGAAGGCCGCCGCGGCGCTCTTGGAAGAGGGCAAGCCAGCCCGCGCCCTCGAAGTCGATGCAGAGGACGAAAAAGCCTGGCGAATGCTCCAGCTCCTGACGTCCAAACCCGTGCTCTACGTCTGCAACGTCTCTGAGGATGAGGCGTCGGAGGGCAATGCGCTGAGCGCTGCCGTAGCGGAAATGGCGGCGTCCCAGGGCGCTGGCTCCGTGGTGATCTCGGCGAAGATCGAAGAGGAGATCGCGCAGCTCGACGACGAGGAAGCGCTGGCCTTTCTTGAGGAGCTTGGTCTTGCCGAGGCCGGTCTCGACCGGCTGATCCGTGCTGGCTACGAGCTTTTGGGGCTCGAGACCTACTTCACCGTCGGCCCGAAAGAGGCCCGGGCCTGGACAATTCCGACGGGCACGCTCGCGCCGCGCGCCGCCGGGGTCATCCATGGTGATTTCGAGCGGGGCTTCATCCGCGCCGAAACGATCTCCTACGACGACTATGTTTCCTACGGCAGCGAGCAATCCGCCAAGGAGGCCGGCAAGATGCGGGTCGAGGGCAAGACTTACGAGGTCAAGGACGGAGACGTTCTGCACTTCCTGCATAGCGGTTGAACCCAGCCGGTGTGAACGTTTCGGCAACCCGAGGCTGATACGCCCCGCGTGGCACGGAGAATCCGTGCGCGGCATCGGGAGCCAGTATGGGCGGGGCATTCACTATCTTGCGGGCGTCGGTTTGGGGCTGGTTTGTCACGTTGCTTTTGCTCTGCACCCTGGTGCCCCGGCCCCTTTCCGCGGCACCGGAGGCTGCCTTTGTCATGGACGCGCGCACGGGCGAGGTACTTCTGGCTCAAAACGCCGATACGCCCCTGCATCCCGCATCCCTGACCAAGATGATGACACTCTATGTCGCCTTCGCCGCGCTGGAGGCCGGAGAGGTTTTTTGGGACGCGCCCGTGCGCATTTCCGAGGCCGCAGCCTCCGTCGGCGGGTCGTCGATGAGCTTGCAACCCGGCCAGCAGGTGGCTTTGGGGGATCTGGTGCGGGCGACGGCTGTGAAATCGGCCAACGATGCCGCCTTTGCCCTGGCCGAAGCGGTCGCTGGGGGGCACCCCGCCTTCGTCAACCGCATGAATGCAACGGCCACCGCGATGGGACTGCGCGGGACGACATTTCGCAATTCCCACGGGTTGACGGCGGAGGGGCATCTCTCCACCGCGCGAGACATGTCCGTTCTGGGATGGCGACTCCTGTGGGATTTTCCGAGCCATGCGGGCCTCTATGCCACGATCAGCGCAGACATCGCGGCACGGCGTGTTGCCCACACCAACCGCCGGTTTCTGAACGCGTATTCCGGCGCCAACGGGATCAAGACGGGTTACACACGGGCCGCTGGCTTCACCCTTACGGCAAGCGCGACGCGCGGACGCAAACACCTGATCGCAACCGTCTTCGGGGCGCCATCCTCCGAGGCGCGGGCCGCGCGCACCTCCCGCCTGATGGATTGGGGCTTCGCCCGCATCGCCGAGGACGTAAGCCCGCGCCCGCCTCCGCCGCTCGTGGCGCCTGACCCCGGCTTGGGCGAGGAGAGGGCGCCACCGCTCCTCATGGCCGCAGCGCCCTTGGCGACTGCAAGAAGCGCGCAGCCGCTTCGCGCTGGGGTCGGGGCGTCTGGCATGGGTTCGGGCGCCAGTGCGTTTGCCTCAGCCGCTGTGCCACTCATGCGCCCAAACGAGCAAGTTGCACAGCGCGGGGGGCTTGGTGGAATGGCGCTCTCTGCGCTGACGGTTCAGTCGCCGGTAAAGGGCGCCGCAGATCCGCATGGCGCTGGTGTCCCGCCACCGGCCATGCTGCTGGACGACCAGTTCTGATAGGCGATGGGCAACGTCGGACGCTGGATCGCCACCCATGATGAACGGGCAGATGGAGCTAGCGCGGCGCTGCGCCGAGCGCGGCCGACAATTGGGCGGCAGCCCGGGCAACCTCTGTCCCGAGTCGCGCAACGGCATCGGGCGTGACGCGCGAAACCGGGCCCGACACCGACAGCCCCGCGACTGCCTGATCCGATGCATCGAAGACGGGCGCCGCAACGCACCGCATGCCAGGGCTCTTTTCTTCGTTGTCGACAGCGTATCCACGTGCCCGGATGCGCTCCAGATCCTCCGTCAGCCCGTCGCGCGACGTGATCGTGTGTGCGGTGAACCGCACGAGCTCGGCGCGCCCGAGGTAGGCAGCGCATCGCGGGGCATCGAACCACGCCAGAAGCGCCTTGCCGATACCGGAGGCGTGGAGCGGCGAGACACTGCCCGGCGGAAAGAACGCCCGCAAGGTCTCATCCGTCTCGACCTGGCTGACGAACATCACGTCATCACCGCGTGCGACCCCAAGATTTGCCGTCTCGCCGGTTTCAGTGCGTAGCTCCCGCATGGGGGCCTGCGCGCGTTCCACGATGGAGGTCCGGCGCAGGAACGACGAGCCGATCAGGAAAGCCCCAGGCCCCACGGCCCAGGTTTGATCGTGCGTGTCGAGTTCCACGATGTTGCGCGTCTCGAGCGTCACGAGCACGCGATACACCGTTGCCGGTGACTGCGCGAGGCTCGACGCCAGTTCCGACAGCGTCGCCGCGCCGAGATCGGCCAACGCCTCAAGGATTGCCATGGCCCGGTCGAGCGACTGAATAGTGTTCTGTTCCGTCCGGTCGGAGAAGGCGCGCGGGCGTCCCCTGGGGCGTTTTTCCGGGATTTGCTTCGACATTTTTTCAGTTTCGCACCTGCAGAAACATCTGGTGAAAAACCTTAACTCCATGATCTATCGAAAGGAAAGCCATATTTTCACCTCGTGGAAAAGTAATTCAAAAAAATTGTGCCGCTGCGCTGATTTGTACTATGTCCCTCCCATCCGCACCGAGAAAGCGAGAGTGATCCAATGGAAAATCCAGTCTTTATCCCAGGCCCGACAAACCTGCCCGACGCACTCCGCAAGGCGTGCGACATGTCCACGATCGACCACCGGTCCCCGGCTTTCGCTCAGATCCTCCACCCTGTGCTCGAGGCCGTCGCACGGATCCTCAAGACCCGGGATGGCGAGATCTTCGTCTTCCCCGCGACCGGGACAGGCGGCTGGGAAGCCGCGATCGCCAACACGCTCAGCGGGGGCGACAAGGTGCTGGCCGGGCGCAACGGCATGTTCTCGCACCGCTGGATCGACATGTGCGCGCGCTTCGGGCTCGACGTTCAGGTGATGGAGCATCGCTGGGGCGAGGGCCTCGATGCGGCACGCTACGAAGAGGCGCTGCGGGCGGACACCGGCCACGAGATCAAGGCGGTTCTGGCCACGCACAACGAAACCGCGACCGGCGTTGTATCTGACATCGCCGCGCTGCGGACCGCGCTCGACGCGGCGGGCCACCCGGCTCTGCTCTTTGTCGACGGCGTGTCGTCGATCGGTTCTATGGATTTCCAGATGGACGCATGGGGTGTCGACCTTGCCGTGACCGGCTCGCAAAAGGGCTTCATGCTTCCGCCCGGTCTCGCCATTGTCGGTGTCTCGCCAAAGGCCCGTGCTGCGGCGGTCACGGCGGATCTGCCCCGGACCTTCTTTGACTTCAACGACATGCGCAGCGGCTATGCCAACTCGGCCTATCCCTACACGCCGGCGGTTGGCCTGCTGAACGGGTTGCGGACCGCGTGTGAGATGATCGAGGCCGAGGGCCTTGACGCCGTCTTCGCCCGCCACGCCCGGATCGCGGAAGGTGTTCGGGCCGCCGTGAGGGCATGGGGGCTTGAGCTTTGCGCAGAGCGGCCGGAGTGGCAGTCCAACACGGTGTCCGCGATCCGTGTGCCGGACGGCGTCGACGCGAACGCGATCGTGGCGCGTGCAGCCAAGACATACGGCGTTGCGTTCGGCACGGGTCTTGGCGAAGTTGCAGGCAAGGCGTTCCGTATCGGGCACCTGGGGCAACTGACTGATGTGCAGGCCCTGGCCGGAATCGCTACGGCTGAAATGGTGATGGCCGATCTCGGCATGGACATCGTCCCGGGTTCCGGTATCGCCGCGGCGCAGGCGCACTATCGCGCGACCGTCGAGGCTCCTGCGCTCAATCTCGCCGCTGAATAAGCCGCCAACACAACAAGGGAGATATCGATGAAGGACCTCGCCGATCTCACGATCCCCACGTTCGACGATGTGGTGACAGCGCATGACCGCATTGCGCCATACATTCACCGGACGCCTGTTCTGACCTCGAGCTACTTCAACGAGCTCACCGGGGCAGAGCTGTTCTTCAAGTGCGAGAACTTCCAGAAGGCCGGTGCGTTCAAGGTGCGCGGGGCCTCCAACGCCGTGTTCGGGCTCTCTGACGAGATGGCCGAAAAGGGTGTTGCGACGCATTCCAGCGGAAACCATGCGTTGTCGCTTTCCTACGCGGCTGGGCGTCGGGGCATCCCGTGCCATGTGGTCATGCCGCGCACGGCACCCGAAGCCAAGAAGGCGGCTGTTCGCGGCTACGGCGGCATCATCACGGAATGTGAGCCGTCGACGACGAGCCGCGAGGCGGTCTTTGCCGAGGTTCAGGCAGCGACCGGTGCGGAATTCGTACACCCCTACAACGACCCGCGTGTCGTGGCCGGGCAGGCAACGTGCTCACGCGAACTGATGGAGCAGGTCGAGGGCCTCGATGCCGTGATCGCGCCGATCGGCGGTGGCGGCATGGTTTCAGGTACTTGCCTCACCTTGTCGAACACCGCTCCGGACGTCGAGATCTACGCGGCGGAGCCCGAGCAGGCTGACGACGCTTACCGGTCGTTCAAGGCGGGCCACATTATCGCCGATGATGCCCCGGTAACGATCGCTGACGGGTTGAAGGTTCCGCTGAAAGACCTCACTTGGCATTTCGTGTCCAACCACGTCACCGACATTCTGACGGCGAGCGAGCAGGAGATCATCGATGCGATGAAAATCACCTGGCAGCGGATGAAGATCGTGATGGAGCCGAGCTGCGCCGTGCCGCTGGCGACGATTTTCAAGAACCCGGACGTTTTCCGCGGCAAGCGCGTCGGTGTGATCGTGACCGGCGGCAATGTCGATCTCGACAAGCTGCCCTGGATCACTGGCTGAGACCTCAGCGGGCGTGCATCCGTCGCGCCCCGCCCACCCACCCGCGCGCCGGATGCACGCCCGCGCCGGACCCCATAGGGAGAAAAAAATGAAAGACCTTTCGAACCTGGACGAATTCGAAGTCGGCTACGATATCCCGGCCCTTCCGGGCATGGATGAAGCCGATATCCAGACGCCCTGTCTGGTTCTTGATCTCGATGCGCTGGAGCGCAACGTCAAGAAGATGGGCGACTATGCAAAGGCGCATGGGATGCGTCACCGGGTGCATGGCAAGATGCACAAATCCGTGGATGTCGCGAAGCTGCAGATGGAGCTTGGTGGCGCTGTCGGTGTCTGCTGTCAGAAGGTCAGCGAAGCCGAAGTCTTTGCCCGCGGCGGGATTTCGGATGTGCTGGTCTCCAACCAGGTGCGCGATCCGGCCAAGATCGACCGGCTGGCGCGGATGCCGAAGCTTGGCGCACGCACGATCTGCTGTGTCGATGAGGTGGCCAACGTGGCCGACCTTTCGGCTGCTGCCGAAAAGCATGGCACCGAGATCGAGTGCCTTGTCGAGATCGATTGTGGCGCGGGCCGGTGTGGTGTGACGACGACCCCTGCGGTCGTAGAAATCGCCAAGGCAATCGACGCGGCACCCGGGCTCAAGTTCGCTGGCATCCAGGCCTACCAGGGTGCGATGCAGCACATGGACAGCTATGAGGACCGCGAGGCGAAGATCGGCATCGCCGTTGCGATGGTGAAGGACGCGGTCGACACGCTGAAGGCCGATGGGCTTGAGTGCGATATCGTCGGCGGAGGTGGTACGGGCTCGTACTACTTCGAGTCCAATTCGGGCGTTTACAACGAGTTGCAGTGCGGATCCTATGCATTCATGGATGCGGATTACGGCCGTATTCTCGACAAGGACGGCAAGCGGATCGACCAGGGCGAGTGGGAGAATGCACTCTTCCTGCTGACCTCGGTTATGAGCCACGCCAAGGCGGAGAAAGCGATCTGCGACGCGGGTCTGAAGGCGCAATCGGTCGATTCCGGCTTGCCCTTCATCTTCGGGCGTACCGACGTGGAATACGTCAAATGCTCGGACGAGCATGGCGTGATCGCTGATCCCGACGGCGTCCTGCAGGTCAACGACAAGTTGCGCCTGGTGCCCGGCCACTGTGACCCGACGTGCAACGTGCATGACTGGTATGTCGGCGTCCGCGGCGGCAAGGTTGAAACCGTCTGGCCTGTGTCGGCGCGCGGCAAGGCCTACTGAAGCACGCCAGAAAGACCGGGGCGCGGCCTTGAAACCGGCCGTGCCTCCGGCGGCGGTATTTGAAGCAATGAGAAGATGAGGGGGGCCCGTCGATCCGGGTGCCCCCTTTTGACGGGGGCAGGAATGCAGATTGTACCGGAACGCGAAATTGCGGGCCTGATGGATGAAGGGGCGGCGTTCGACGCCGTGGAAGCGGTTTTTGCAGCAATGGCGCGCGGCGATGCTTACAATTTCCCGGTCGTGCGCGAAGCGATCGGTCACGCCGACGCGCTCTACGGGTTCAAATCGGGGTTCGACCGGGCAGGCCTCGTACTTGGCCTGAAGTCAGGTGGTTACTGGCCCGGGAACGCAGACAAGGGGCTGACCAACCACCAGTCGACGGTTGTGTTGTTCGATGCGGACACCGGACAGTGCAAGGCGCTCATCGGGGGAAATCTGCTTACGGCTTTGCGGACTGCAGCGGCGTCGGCGGTGTCGATCAAGCACCTGGCGCGCCCGGATGCGAAGGTGCTTGGCATGGTCGGTGCTGGGCATCAATCGGCCTTCCAGATGCGTGCGGCTGTCCGGCAGCGCCAGTTCGAGAAGGTCGTTGGCTGGAATTACCATCCCGACATGCTCCCGCGCCTGGCAGAGACTGCCGAAGCGCTTGGCCTGCCTTTCGAGGCCGTGGACCTCGATGAGATGGGGGCGTCGGCGGATGTCATCGTGTCCATCACGTCCAGTTTCTCGCCGTCTCTGATGGACGCCCATGTCACACCCGGCACCCACATCGCCTGCATGGGAACCGATACGGTCGGAAAGCAGGAGGTGGAAGCGTCCCTCTTGGGGCGGGCTTCCGTGTTCACGGACGAGGTGGCACAATCGGTGACGCTCGGCGAGGCGCAGCACGCGGTGTCTGCGGGCTTGCTCAAGGAGACGGAGATCGTGACGATCGGCGATGTCATCGAGGGCAATCACCCTGGCCGTACGTCGGCCGAGGAGATCACGCTCTTCGACGGGACGGGTGTGGGCCTTCAGGACCTCGCCGTGGCCGATCGGGCGCTGCAACTCGCAATCGAGCGTGGCATTGCCCAGGGCGTCGAGTTCTAGGAAGAGGCGGACAGGGGCATGACGGTACGCGTTGCCATCAATGGCTTCGGCCGGATCGGCCGGACCGTTTTGCGCCTCGTCGCCACCGGACAGGCGCCGGACATCGAGATTGTCCGGATCAACGAGATCGCCGATCCCGAGACCTGCGCCTATCTCTTCCAATACGACAGCGTCTATGGGCCATTTCCCGGGCAGGTGCGGCTCCTGCCCAGCCTTCTCGAGGTGAATGGCCGGCAGATCGAATTCTCTCAGGCGCCCGCGCTGGACGCGGTCGATCTGCGCGGCGTCGACATTGTTCTTGAGTGCACGGGCCGCGCGAACACGACGGAGATCGCGGAGCGCGGTCTCAAGGCCGGCGCACGTCGCATCCTGATTTCGGGGCCGTCACCCGCCGCCGAAGTTACCGCTGTGATCGGCGCGAATGAGCAGGAGGCGCATGCGGCCAAGGTCGTATCCAACGCCTCTTGCACGACGAATGCCCTTGCGCCACTCCTGAAGCTGGTCGATGCCTCGTATGGTGTCGTCAGCGGTCACATGACGACCATCCACTGCTACACCGGCTCGCAGCCCACGGTCGATACGCCCCGCGGGCCACTGGAGCGTGCGCGCGCGGCGGCTCTGTCGATGGTCCCCACATCGACCTCTGCCGGCCGATTGGTGGACGCAGTGCTTCCGGAACTGGCCGGTCGCGTCACCGCGCGCGCCGTGCGCGTGCCCACGGCATCCGTCTCCGCGGTCGATCTGATGGTCGCCCTGCGCGCGGCCCCGTCGACGGAAGAGCTGCGGGCTACTCTCCGATCTGCCGCAGGCCGCCTCATCGGCTGGGAAGACGCGCCCCTCGTGTCCACGGATCTGCGCGGACGGCCCGAGAGCGTCATCTTGCAGGGCCCAGAGATCTCGGTCGCCGACGGCGGCCTGGCCCGGATCTTCGGCTGGTATGACAACGAATGGGGCTTTTCCGCGCGATTGCTGGAGATGGCATCCCTGATGGCGCGCGCCAGCACGGTGGCAGACAGAACCTGACCGGCCAAAGGCGTCCCTGCCTTTCATCTTGGCACGAAATACCTCCGCCGGAGGCATCCACCCCGCCCATCCGGGCCGACAGCGGTCTTGCGCGGTCGCGTGCAAACCGGGATGCTTTGGCATGTGCCGACATCAAGAGCGGCCGGACCAGGGAGGAAGGCGCCATGACCAAGTTTGGCGGGATCGACGATTGCAAGGCAATCGAGGCGGAGATGCCGTGGTCGGAGAGGGACCTTCCGCCAACGCTGTACGGCTTTTTGTCCCGCACTGCCCAGCGGCACGGAGCGCGCCCAGCGGTCACGTTCCAGCTCTTGTCGAACCCTGCCGCGCCCTCAGAAACGCTGAGCTGGTCAGAGCTGCACACCCAGGTGACCCAAACCGCAAACCTGCTGCGCCAGCTTGGCGTCGGCGAGACAGATACCGTCGCCTATCTCTTGCCGAATTGTAACGAGGCCGTTCTGGCGCTTCTGGGCGGTGCCGTGGCGGGGATCGCAAGCCCGATCAATCCCTTGCTCGAGCCGGAGAAGATCGGCGCGATCCTGCGGCAAACCAAGGCCAAGGTTCTCGTCACGCTCAAGGCGTTTCCGAAATCGGACGTGGCGCAGAAGGCAGCCGAAGCCGTCCGGCTCGCGCCTGATGTCACCCATGTGCTCGAAGTGGATCTGCGGCGCTATCTCACGGGTCTGAAACGATTGATCGTACCGCTTGTGCGTCCGAAAACGACAGCGACGCACCACGCCAGGGTGCTCGACTTCAATGCGGAGATCGCGCGCCAGCCGGCCGTTCTCGCGTTCGAGGATGCGCAAGGCGATAGGATCGGGGCCTACTTTCACACCGGCGGCACGACCGGCATGCCCAAGGTGGCGCAGCACTCCTACGCGGGCATGATCTACAACGGCTGGGTCGGCAACACGTTGCTTTTTAGCGAGAAGGATGTCGTGCTCTGCCCGTTGCCGCTGTTTCACGTCTTTGCCTGCCATCCCATCCTGATGTCGATGATTGCCAGCGGAGCACATGTGGTTTTCCCGACCCCGCAGGGCTACCGGGGGGACGGCGTCTTCGACAATTTCTGGAAGCTCATCGAGCGCTGGCAGGTCACCTTCATGATCGGTGTTCCGACAGCGCTCGCCGCGCTCATGCAGCGCAAGGTCGATGCGGATCTGACATCGCTTCAATGCGCGTTTTCCGGGTCCGCGCCGCTCCCGGTGGAGCTCTATCGCCGTTTCGAAGAGGCATGCGGCGTGACGATCATCGAGGGCTACGGACTCACCGAGGCAACCTGCCTGGTCTCCTGCAACCCCGTCGAAGGCAAGAAGAAGATCGGCTCCATCGGCGTTCCGTTTCCCTACACGGATGTCAAAGTCATGATCCATACCGCCGATGGTGGCGTAAAGGAGTGCGGCACGGACGAGATCGGTGAGATCTGCGTAGCCAATCCGGGCGTGCTGCCCGGCGCGACCTATGTCGAGAGCGACCGAAATCTGAATTTGTTTCACTACGACCAGTATCTGCGCACCGGTGATCTCGGTCGCCTGGATCAGGACGGATACCTCTTCATAACAGGGCGCGCGAAGGATCTGATCATCCGGGGGGGGCACAACATCGATCCTGCGCTGATCGAGGACGCGCTCCTCGGGCATGACGGGGTCGCGTTTGCTGCCGCCATCGGCCAGCCCGATGCCCATGCCGGCGAGTTGCCGGTGGCGTTCGTCGAGCTGGTTTCCGGCGCATCGGCTACAGAGGCCGATCTGCTGGAGTACGTAACCCCACGGATCGGAGAGCGGGCGGCCATTCCCAAGGGGATCGAGATCCTGCCGGAACTTCCGAAGACGGCGGTGGGCAAGATCTTCAAACCGGACCTGCGCAAACGGGCCATTGCACATGTCTATGATGCGGCGCTGGAGAAGGCGGGGCTGGCGGTGCGCGTTCAGGACGTTGTGGAGGATCGGACACTGGGCCTCGTGGCCGAACTGGACGGACAGGCGGACGCGGCGGAGGCGGAGGTCGCGCAGTGCCTGGGGCAATTCACCAGACCCTGGCGGTGGTCCGGGGCCGAGTGACTGGCTCGCCGCCTTGTTGATGGGCGCGCGCCTTTGGCGAGGTGGGCGGTCGAGGTATTTGAGCCAAGATGAAGGGGCGGGATGCGCCCACGCGGTGGCGGCGGGTTTGGTGGCCAACGTGCTCTGCCCGGCGCGACGGGGCAGGGTGTGCCAGTCTGTGAGTGTTTAGCGGCTTTAGAGTGGGGTAGGCCGGGATTTCTTGGAATGTCAGGCCGCGAGGGGGGTGATCAGCCCGGCGCCCTCGGCTCGGTTGGAATTCACCTTTGGGTCGACGCGGTGCCAGGTCAGTGTGCCGACGGGGGGTGCTGCCATGAGCGTGGCTGCGCCGTGTCCGTCTTCGCCGAGCCATTTCGGCCAGTCCTGAGGCGCGAGGATCACGGGGCAGCGGTGGTGCAGGGCGGCAATGTCGGGCGCTGCCTGTGTGGTGACGAGCGCCACGGTGCGCTGGATTTCGTCTTCCGTGTCGCCGGGGGGGGACCAGTCCTGCCAGATGGCAGCGAAGGCGAGGGGGGCTGCATCGGCGCGGGTGATGTACCACGGCAAGCGCTTTGCCTCGGCGTCCTTTGTCCATTCGTAGAACCCTGTCGCGGGGACGATGCACCTGCGGGCGCGGCACGCAGCGCGAAACGCCGGCTTTTCGGCGATGGTTTCGGCCCGCGCATTGATCAGGAGCGGGCCATCGGTGGGGGATTTGTACCAGTGGGGGAGGAACCCCCAGCGCATCGGGACGAGGTGACGTGCCCCGTCGCTGGAGCGCATCGCGGAGATCGTGTTCGTTGGGCAGACGTTGTAGCGCGGCGGTGATGGCAGATCATTGGCGGGGCTGGCCGAGAACAGGGACGCGATGGCCTCGTTGGGGTCGGTTATGACAAATCGTCCGCACATGGGGCGATCATAGTCGATCGGCGAGACAAACGCAGCCTGTCGCGTGCAGACGATTGCCCGATTCGAACGGATGCGCTACGCTTTTGCAAAGAACGAGCAGAAAACGCCGGAAAACCCGGCCCATGGACAGGCGCGACCGCACGTGACAGCGCTGACACGATATGCCCGGCTGGAATGCTCCGGCGTCTGGCGGCCCGATCCCGGGGCGCAGCGGCTTGAGGTTGTCGTTAACTTTGGGCACGCGTCCCTCGTGATCTCGGATGCGGCGGGGCGTGCCTTGTCGCACTGGTCCTTGCCAGCGACGGCGCGGGTCAATCCCGGGACAACCCCGGCGCTCTACACGCCCTCTGCCGAGGCGATCGAGACACTCGAGATCGCGGACGAGACGATGGTCGATGCCATCGAGACCGTGCGGCGCGTGGTTGCGCGTGCCCGGCCTCGAAGCGGACGCGTCAGGGCGCTCGCGGTGGCGACGGCCTTTGCCGCGTCTATCGGGATGGCAACGTGGTGGCTGCCTGATGCCCTCGTCCGCCATGCTGTGTCGGTATTGCCCGATCCGACCCGGGCGGAAATCGGGGCGCAAGTCCTTGCGTCGCTGTCTCGCGTGTCGGCGGGGCCGTGCCATGGGCCACGGGCCGACCGAGCCCTCACGGATCTTGCGGCGACCCTTGATCCGGACGGACGCATCGCGTCGGCCAGCGCGGCCGGTGTGGAGGTCGCGCGCCGGGCGGGGCCCGTGGCATGGAGCGGTGACGGACCGCACCCTGGTATCCTCGTTGTGCCCGACGGTATCGAGGGCGCGCGCTACCTGCCGGGCGGGATCGTGCTCGTCGGGCGGTCGCTTCTGGAGGATTTCGAGACCCCGGAAGTGCTTGCCGGACACCTGCTTGAGGCGGATCTGCGGACACAGACCGCCTCCCCCCTGGCCGAGATCCTTTCGGCCGCAGGCCCGTTTGCGACAGCGCAAGTGCTCACGACCGGGAAGCTGCCGCAGGAGGCCGTGGACCGCCACGCCGAGGCGATGCTGACCCGCGCCCCGGCGCCTGTCGATCAGAATGCCCTGGTGGCGCGCTTTGCGGAGGCGGGCCTCTCCACGACACCCTTTGCCTATGCGCGCGACGTCACGGGCGAGTCTGTTCTGACGCTGATCGAAGCGGACCCCATGCGGGGGAAGGACGCGCCCCCCCTGATGAGCGACGGGGATTGGGTGGCGCTGCAGACCATCTGCGACGCCGGTTGATTTGTGCCAGACTCACGGGGGCAGGCGGGGTCCACCCTGGGGCGGCAACGCGCCAGGCTTGCGCGCACCGCCGCGAACGTGAGCGTCGCAGCGCCCCGAGCTTCAGTGAGAGATGTTGCGGGTCTGGATGGTCGTGCCCGGAGGGAGCGGGATCGCGCGCCGGGGAACGGTGTCTGTCCAGAGTTGCGAGGATTGCGCATCGCCGCGGGCTGTTCGCTGGCCGCGATTGGGGTTCAGCCGGCCATCATCGAAGGCAAATTCCCAGCCGTCCGGAGGCCCGACGCGCACCAGCGGGGCGGGGGCGACGAACCCTGCGGATGTCCCGTCGGTGGTGACGGACTGGGCCGGCGCACCCGTAGGGAGGGTTGCGATTGCCAGGGTGGTGGCGAGGGTGGCGGCAAGGGCGGTGGCAGCACCGCGGATCGGGCGATTGGTCATGTCTATCCCCTTGGTTTCACCCAGCATCGCGAAGTTGGAGCGATTCGAGAAGGGGCAGGCGCCATGCGCAAGACTTGCGCGCGAGGCTCGGAGCTACTTGGTGCCGAACATGCGATCCCCTGCGTCTCCGAGCCCGGGCACGATGTAACCGTGATCGTTCAGCCGCTCGTCGAGAGCTGCGGTCACGATCTGGACGTCCGGGTGAGCTTCCTTCATGCGCGCAACGCCCTCAGGCGCGGCCAGCAGGCACAGAAACCGGATGTCGGTCGCCCCTGCTGCCTTGAGCAAGTCGATCGCCGCGGCGGAGGAGTTTCCCGTGGCCAACATCGGATCGAGGCAGATGACGAGGCGCCCGCCCAGATCCTCGGGGACTTTGAAGTAGTACTGCACCGGCTGCAGCGTCTCGGGGTCGCGGTAGAGCCCGACGAAGCCAACGCGCGCGGCGGGGATCAGCTCCAACACACCGTCGAGCAGCCCGTTGCCCGCGCGCAGGATCGAAATCAGGGCCATTTTCTTGCCCGCCAGGGTCGGGGCTTCCATCTCGCCGAGCGGCGTTTCGATGACCTTGGTCGTCATCGGGATCGCACGGGTCACCTCGTAGGCCAGAAGCTGGCTGATCTCGCGCAGGAGCTGGCGGAACGAGGCCGTCGAGGTGTCTTTCTCCCGCATGATCGTCAGCTTGTGCTGGATGAGCGGGTGGTCGACGACGGTCAGGTGATCTTGGCCAATGGTCATGGGGCAGCATCCAGTGTCTTGAGCAGGGTCTCGCGCGTTGTCTCATCGCAAAAGGCAGCGCGCGCGGCGGCTTTGTTGAGGTCTTGTGCGTCTGTCTCGTCCCAGCCGAAGGCGTCGTGCAGGGCTTCGTACTCGGCGCTGAGCGTGGTGTGAAAGAAGGGCGGATCGTCCGTCGAGATCGTGACGGGGACACCGGCATCGCGCAGCTTGGCCACGGGATGCGCCTTGACGGAGGGATAGAGCCCGAGGGCCACGTTGGAGCCGGGACAGACCTCGAGCACGATCCCCTCGTCGGCAAGCCGGCGCACGAGCGTAGGGTCTTCGATGGCGCGCACGCCATGGCCGACACGCGTTACGTGCAGATCGTCGAGCGCGTCGCGGACGCTGTCAGGCCCGCCCCATTCGCCGGCATGCGTGGTCAGGTGAAGCCCGGCCTCGCGCGCACAGTCGAAGGCCCATGTATAATCCCGTGCGTGCCCTGTTGCCTCGTCGCCGCCCATGCCGAAGCCGACGATGGTCGCTCCCGTTGTCTCGGCGGCGCAGAGGGCTGGCGCCTTGGCGGCTTCGGGCCCGAAGTGGCGAATGCAGGTGACGATGCCCTTCAGGATCGGTCCACCTTGAGCCTGAACGTCGGCCGCCGCGCTCTCGATGGCGGCGAGATAGTCACGCCAGGCCGCCACGTCCCCGCCGCCGCAGAAGTCGGGCGAGAGGAAAGTCTCGGCGTAGATCACGCCTTGTTCCGCGAGCGCCTCGCAGATCGCCGTTGTGAGCCGGGCATAGTCGTCCGGGGATTTCAGGACAGACGTTGCTGCCTCGTACACCTTCAGGAACTCGGCAAAGTCGCGAAACGCATAGGCGCCGGAGCTGTCGAAGATGCCGCTGAGATCGACATGCTTTTCCGCCGCAATCGACCGGATCAACGATGGCGGAGCGGCGCCTTCGAGGTGGAGGTGGAGTTCGATCTTGGGGCTGCGGGTCACCTGGGGCTCCTTTGCGCGCCCGTGGTAGCCGAGCTCCGCGCCGAGGGCCAGAGATCGAACGCTCTGCGCGCGCAATTCTGTCGCTCTGCGCCGTGCGGGAGCAATGTGTCGGCTGGGTCCATTTCAAAGCGTGAGCACTGGAGTTGCGCGTTCCCCGGCCGATCGTCGTTGCGAAACATCTCCGGGGAGCGCCCTTGGCATTCTTCAGGGGCGCGCGACGCCCAAGTGATCTGCGACCAGCTTCGCGACCCCGGTGAAGGGAATGAGGCCAAGCTCCCCCGCCGGTGGCCCGGCCACCAGAACAGGCACCCGTTCGCGAGTGTGTTCGGTGCCGTGCCACGTCGGATCGTTGCCGTGGTCGGCGGTGATCACGAGCATGTCGCCCTCACGCAACTCGGCGAGGAGGGGGCCAAGCCGACTGTCGAACCATTCGAGCGCACGGGCGTAGCCCGTAACGTCGCGGCGATGACCGTAAAGGCTGTCGAACTCCACGAAGTTCGCAAACGTGAGCGACCCGTCCTCCGCCGTTTGCACAAGATCCGTGAGGTGATCCATCAAGGTTGCGTCGCTGCCTTTCACCACGTCGGTAATGCCCTGCATCGAAAAGATGTCCCCGATCTTGCCCACCGCGTGCACGGTTCGCCCCGCTGCCTGCACCCAATCACAGAGCGTCGGTGCAGGCGGGGGGATGGCGAAATCCCGGCGGTTGGTTGTGCGCGTGAAGTTGCCGGGTGCCCCGACGAAGGGCCGTGCGATCACGCGGCCGACCTTCATGGCATGGAGCCGTGGGGCCAGCGCGCGGCACATCGTCAGCAACCGTTCGAGGCCGAAGCTCTCCTCGTGAGCGGCAATCTGAAAGACGCTGTCTGCCGAGGTGTAGCAGATCGGCCAGCCGCTCTCGATGTGCTCTGGGCCCAGCCGGGCGATGATCTCCGTCCCGCTCGCGTGGCAATTGCCGAGGATGCCGCCGGTCCCTGCGGCCGAGATGGCCGCCGCAGTCAGATCGGGAGGAAAGGTCGGCTCGGTCTGCGGAAAGTAGTGCCAGTCCCACGGGACGGGCACGCCCGCGAGTTCCCAGTGGCCCGAGGGCGTGTCCTTGCCCGGCGAGATCTCTTCGGCGGCGCCCCAGAGCCCGCCCGGCGTAGCACTGAGCCCGGGCATGTCTGCGCCGCTCGCGAGCTTCACGGAGGCAGAGAGGCCGAGGCTGTCGAGATGCGGCAGGGCGAGCGGGCCCGAGCGCCCGTTCTCGGCGCGTCCGTCTGCGCAGGCCTGCGCGATATGCAAAAGCGTGTTCGCGCCGATATCCGGGATCCCTCCGCTCGAAAACAGATGGGCATCGGCGGCGCCCCCGGCCCCCACGGAATCGATCACAACGAGAAACGCGCGGCTCATGGTCCGATCCGCTCCAGTACAAGCTCTGGCGGGTCCGCCGCCTCATCGCCGAGATGGAACGCCGCGCGCACCCGTGCTTCCGCAGCATCTGCATCGGCCTCGCTGGCCGCGTGGACCATCGCCAGCGGGCGCTCCGGCCCCACCTCTTCGCCCAGTCCGGCAATGCGGCTCAGGCCGACGGCGGGATCCACGCGATCGGTTTCCTTGAGCCGCCCGCCGCCAAGGTGCACAACCGCGAGCCCGAGCGCTTCGGTATCGATCCGCGCGACGAAGCCCGCGCGCTCCGGCAGAAGCACCCGGGTCACGGGCGCTCCGGGCAGACGGTCCCGCCAGCGTTCGAGAAAATCGGACGGACCGCCGAGGTCAGCGACCATCTTTCCGAACCGCTCCGCCGCGGCGCCGGAGCGCAGCGCCTCGTCTATCTTGTCCCGCCCGTTTTCGATCCCGGCCAGCGCCAGCGCCTCCGCCCCGAGCGCCACCGTGATCTCCCAAAGCGGCGACGTGACGTAGGTGACCGTCAGGGTTTCCATAACTTCGGCCACTTCGAGCGCGTTTCCCGCAGCCGTGATCAGTGGCTGATCCATCGCGGTGAGAAGGGCCGAAGTGCGGCAGCCCGCTCCATTGGCCGTTTCGACAAGCGAATGGGCAAGGGCACGCGCGTCGTCGCGTGTCTTCATGAAGGCGCCGGAGCCGCATTTGACGTCGAGTACAAGCGCTTCGAGGCCGGCTGCCAGTTTCTTCGACAGGATCGACGCGGTGATCAGGTCGATGCTCTCGACCGTGCCCGTCACGTCGCGCACCGAATAAAGGCGCTTGTCCGCCGGCGCGAGGGCGGCTGACGCGCCGACGATCGCCGCTCCTGTCTCGCCGACCACGGAGCGGAACGTCGCTTCGGAGACATCCGTTCGGTAGCCGGGGATGGCCTCCAGCTTGTCGAGAGTGCCGCCGGTATGGCCAAGCCCACGACCGGAGATCATCGGCACGTAGACCCCGCAGGCTGCGAGCGCCGGGGCCAGTGTGAGCGAGACGCAATCGCCGACACCGCCCGTCGAGTGCTTGTCGACGACAGGCCCCGGCAGATCCCACGCCAGCACGTCGCCCGAATCGCGCATCGCCTCGGTGAGCGCGACGCGTCCCTCCCGCAGCAGCGGTGTGCGACAAACACCCATCGCGAAAGCACCTGTCTGTGCGTCCGTGACGGCGCCCGATCCGATCGCGGTGCCGAACCAGCGCGTCGCGTCGGCGCCGAGGGCCTCGCCGCGTCGCAGGGATGAGAGGATCTCGCGCGCGTCCATGTCAGCGCGCCATATGGCTGAGATCGAACGCCCCGGGCAGGAGCTCGCCAACCGTCATCGTCAGGGTGCCTCCGGAGAGGGTTGCGAGGGTCACCTCGACGTCGCGCGCCGCAAATTCCGCGATCTTCTGGCGGCAACCGCCGCAAGGGGGCACGGGTGTGGGGCTGTCGGCAATCACGACCAGCTCCGCGATGTGCCGGTCGCCCGCGGCGACCATCGCGGCGATCGCGCCCGCCTCTGCGCAGGTGCCTTCGGGGTAGGCGACGTTCTCGACATTGCATCCGGCATGGACGGCACCGGATGCCGTGCGCAGCGCGGCTCCGACCGGAAAACCGGAATAGGGCGCGTGGGCGTTTTCGCGCGCGGCGCGCGCGGCTGCAATGAGGCTATCGGTATCTGTCATGGCTCCTCCCTCATGCGCAGCCTGCGCGCGCGTCAGTCGGGATGCAAGAGATTGGCAAAGCTTGCGCGGGGCCTGTAGAACAGCAGCAGATCAAGATGCCCGGGGAGGGAGAGACGGAATGAAGAAGCTACTGATGGGGGCGGCAATGGCCGCGATGGCTGCAGGGGCAGCATCCGCCGAAGTGAAGGTTGGCATGATCACGACCCTGTCCGGCGGTGGCGCCGGGCTCGGCATCGACGTGCGCGACGGTTTCATGCTCGCGATCGAGCAGTCGGGGCGGGATGACATCGAGGTCGTGATTGAAGACGATCAGCGCAAGCCCGATATCGCGGTTCAGCTGGCCGACAAGATGATCCAGGCGGAGGACGTGGACATTCTTACCGGCATCATCTGGTCGAACCTCGCGATGGCGGTGATCCCGTCGGCGGTCAACCAGGGCAAGATCTATCTCTCTCCAAATGCCGGGCCGTCGCAGCTTGCAGGTCGCGGGTGTCACGAGAACTACTTCAACGTGGCTTGGCAGAACGACAATCTGCACGAGGCCGCCGGGGCCTACGCCAACCAGACCGGCTATGGAAACTCCTTCATCCTCGCACCGAACTATCCGGCGGGTCAGGACGCGCTCACCGGCTACAAGCGTTTCTACGAAGGCGCGCTGGCTGGAGAGATCTACACGCAGCTCGGCCAGACGGACTATGCAGCCGAGATCGCGCAGATCCGCGCCTCGGGCGCAGACAGCGTGTTCTTCTTCCTGCCGGGCGGAATGGGGATCTCGTTTCTCAAGCAATATGCCGATTCCGGCGTGGATATCCCGGTGATCGGGCCTGCCTTCTCTTTCGATCAGGGGATTCTGCAAGCCGTCGGGGACGCGGCACTCGGCGTGGTGAACACCTCACAATGGTCCAAGGACCTCGACAACGCGGCCAACGCAGCCTTTGTGGAGAGCTTCGAGGCTACGTATGACAGGCTGCCGTCGCTCTACGCCAGTCAGGGGTTCGACACCGGCTTGCTTCTGCTGTCGGCTCTTGAGAAGGCGGAAGTCGCCGATATCGCGGCCTTTCGGGCGGCGCTGAAGGAAGCCGATTTCGCGTCGACACGTGGGGATTTCGCCTTTGGCTCCAACAACCATCCCGTGCAGGACATCTACGTACGCGAAGTCATCGCCGAAGGAGACATCTTCACAAATCGCGTGATCGGAACAGCGCTTGAAGACCGTGGGGACGCCTACGCCGCCGAATGCCCCCTCTGATCGGGATACGCCTCTGGTGCCATGGTCGCTCCGGGGGCGAATTTTCGTACGAAAATTCGAGGCGCTCTTGGCGCGGGTTCATGCATAGCCTTGATGGGGGGCGGCCCTGACATTCGTACTTCTTGTCGAACAGATCCTGAACGGTCTGCAGTTCGGGGTGATGCTGTTCCTGATGGCGGCAGGGCTTACGCTGATTTTCGGCGTGATGGGCCTGATCAATCTGGCGCACGGCTCGCTCTACATGGTGGGCGCCTTTGCGGCTGCGGCAACGGCTGCGGCGTCCGGCTCGTTTCTCCTGGGCCTGGGTGCCGCTCTCGTCGCCGCGGCGGTCGCGGGGGCTTTGGTGGAGCGGCTTGTGATCCGTCGGCTCTATGACAGGGACCATCTGGATCAGGTACTGGCCACGTTCGCTCTGATCCTGATCTTCTCCGAGGCGACCCGATGGGCCTTCGGGTCGTTTCCGCTCTATCTCGACGTGCCACCGTGGTTGTCCGGGCCGGTGACCCTGCCTCTCGGGATCGCCTATCCGGCCTATCGGCTGGCGCTGATCGCGGTCGGACTTGCCGTCGCGGTGCTCTTGTTCCTGCTCGTGGCGCGCACGCGCCTCGGAATTCAGATACGGGCCGGTGAGGCGGATCGCGAGATGATCGCGGCCCTCGGGGTCGACATCGACCGCCTCTATCTCATGGTCTTCGCCCTTGGCGCTGCGCTTGCGGGGCTTTCGGGTGCCCTGATCGGCGCCATCCAGTCGGTTCAGGTGGGTATGGGAGAGCCCGTGTTGATCCTCGCTTTCGTCACCATCGTCATCGGCGGGATCGGATCGATACGCGGAGCGCTTGTGGGGGCGGTCCTCGTCGGGCTGACGGATACGCTCGGGCGGACCATGCTGCCGGTCGTCTTCGGCTTCTTCATGGAGCCTTCAGCAGCGACGAGCGTCGGTGCGTCGCTTGCGTCCATGGCGATCTATATCCTCATGGCCGGAGTTCTCATAGCGCGCCCGCGCGGGCTCTTTGGAGCTGTCTGAGATGGGGCGCGAAACTGCGTTGCTGCTGGCCGTTCTGTCGGGCTTTCTTGCGATCGTTGTCTGGGCCGAATGGGCAGGAGAGCCCTTCACGATCACCCTTGCGACGCGCGCGGCCATCTTCGCGATCGCGGGGATCGGGCTGAGTATCGCTCTGGGCATGGGCGGGCTTGTATCGCTTGGTCACGCCGCGTTCTTCGGGATCGGCGGCTACGCGATGGGCATCCTCGCGCATCACGCGCAACTCTATCTGCCGCTGGCGGCCTGGCCTTTCATGATCGAAGGCACGAAATCGATGCCGGTGATCTGGCTCGTGGCTGTCTGCACATCGGCGCTTGCCGCGCTGGCGATCGGTGTGCTGAGCCTGCGTACGACCGGGGTCTATTTCATCATGATCACGCTCGCCTTCGGTCAGATGTTTTTCTACTTCATGGTGTCCTGGCCGGCCTATGGCGGAGAAGACGGGCTTTCAATCTACGTCCGAAACGACTTTCCCGGCCTCAACACGCTGGACCCGCTCCAGTTCTTCACGGTGGTCTATTGTCTGTTGCTGGGCGCCGTTGGGCTCTACGCCGTGCTCGCGCGATCTGCGTTCGGGCTCGCGCTTTCGGCCGCACGGCAGAACGAAAGGCGCCTCGCGGCCGTCGGGATCGACCCGTTTCGCACACGGCTCATCGCCTTCGTGATCTCGGGTGCTCTCACGGGGCTGGCGGGCGCGCTCTTTGCCGATCTCAACCGCTTTGTCAGCCCTGCAATGTTCAGCTGGCAGACCTCGGGCGAGATCATGATCTTCGTGATCCTAGGCGGCGTGGGGCGCGCGGCGGGGCCGATTATCGGGGCGGCGCTCTTCATCGCGCTGGAGCATTGGCTCGGTGGCGTGTCGGAATACTGGCTGATCTACCTCGGTGCGATCCTTCTGGGGATGGTGCTTTTTGCGCGCGGTGGTGTCGTCGGGCTGCTCCTGGGGCGGTCGCATGGCTGACCCGGTTCTGGAAACGCAGGGCGTGACCAAGCGCTTCGGGGCGGTCACCGCGTCCCACGAGGTGTCGCTGGCGCTCTATCCGGGCGAGATCCACGCGCTCATCGGGCCCAATGGCGCGGGAAAATCCACCCTCATCGCGCAGATCACGGGCGAGATCCTGCCCGACGCGGGAGCGATCCTGTTGCAAGGGGCGGATGTGACCTCGCTCGGACCGGTGGCACGGGCGCGGGCCGGATTGGGGCGCACCTTTCAGATCTCTGCGCTGATGATGGAGGCCACCGTTCTGCAAAACGCCGTGCTCGGGGCATTGGGACAGAGAGGCACGGCATTTCGGTTCTTTCGCTCCGTTTTGGGGGACGTGGAGCTTCGCAGGCAGGCCGAGGCGGCGCTGCGTGATGTGGGGCTCGCGGACTACGCGCAAATCGTGACGGCCGAGCTTTCGCACGGGCAGCGGCGGCAGCTCGAAGTTGCCGTGGCGCTGACATTGCAGCCCAGAGCATTCCTGATGGACGAGCCGATGGCCGGGCTGGGGGCCGATGGCACACGCGCGCTGACGACCCTGCTCGACGATCTGCGGCACCGGGCACCGATCCTGTTGGTGGAGCACGACATGGACGCCGTCTTTGCACTGGCCAACAGGATCAGCGTCCTTGTATCGGGTGCGGTGATCGCAACGGGAACGGCGGACGAAATCCGATCCGACCCGGAAGTGCGGCGGGCCTACCTCGGTGAAGAAGCGTTGCCGTGAGCCTGCTTGTTCTGGATCACATCAGCGCTTTCTACGGCCCGTCGCAGGCCCTCTTTGACGTGCATTTCAAGCTCGATGCGGGGGAGGTCGTGGCGCTCATGGGGCGCAATGGGATGGGCAAGTCCACCACGATCAAGGTGATTTGCCGTCTGCTCCAGCATCGCGGCGGGCTTGTCATGTTCGATGGGGCGGATCTGGCCGCGCTGCCGCCGCATCGCGCAGCGCAGGCGGGGCTTGGCCTTGTGCCCGAGGGGCGGCGGTGTTTCGCGCCGCTGACCGTCCGCGAGAACCTCGTTGCGGCGGCCCGGCCCGGCCATTGGGACAAGGCGCGGGTCTTCGAGCTCTTTCCCCGCCTGCAAGAGCGGGAGGGCCAGGTGGCTGCTTCGCTCTCGGGTGGCGAGCAGCAGATGCTCGCTATCGGGCGCGCTCTGATGACTAATCCGCGCCTCCTGCTGCTCGATGAGGCGACAGAGGGCCTCGCCCCCGTCATTCGCGCCGAAATATGGGCGGCGCTTGAACGGCTGAAGCGTGAGCAGAACCTGTCGATCCTCGTGGTGGACAAGGCTCTCAAGGAGCTGAGCGGGGTGGCCGACCGGGCAGTGATCCTCGAAAAGGGTGTGACCGTGTGGGACGGTCCCGTCGCCGACGTCGCGGGAGATGTCGTGGAGCGTTATCTCGGGGTCTAGGTGCTGATCGTGCCGCGCTCGACGGGAAGGCCGCGGCGCATCGGGTACCGATCCTGTTGATGGAAGCGTGGATCAGAGCTCTGACGCTGCTCCTTGCAGAACCCGGCTCGCGATCTCTGCCGTATCTTTCCAGATCGGGAGGGCCTGGCCGGCCTCCTCCGCCCCAGTACGCAATGTGGCCCGCGTTTCCGGGTCTGCAAGAAGCGCGCGAAGGGCGCTGGCGAATGCGGGCGCGTCGCCGACACGCACGAGCCGGCCCGCGCCCGTTGGCACCGTCTGCGGCACAGCACCCCCTTGGGTTGCGACAATCGGCAGGCCGTGGGCGAGCGCCTCGGCAAACACCATGCCGTATCCCTCGTAGCGTGTGGCGAGGGCGAAGAGCGTTGCCGAGCGATAGAGCTTCTCCAACGCGGGGGCGGAGATCTGCCCAGTGATCTCGACGCGGTCGTCGAGTCCATGCTCCGTGCATTGCCGCCGCAGGGAGGCGGCATGGTCCGGATCGTGTTCGCGCCCGACGATGACGGCGCGCCAGTCGAGCGCCCTGATGTCGGCAAGGGCGTCGAGCAAGACGTCGTGACCCTTGCGCGGATGCAGAATGCCGACCGAAAGGATCAGCGGCGGATCCGACGGCGCGGGTGCGTGCAACGGGCGGTCGACCCCGGGCGGCGCGATCGTGATCCGCTCCGGGTTGGCACCGTAATCCTCGATCAGGATCGTTCGCGTATGCGGGCTTGGCACAAGGATGTGCCGGGCCAGCGCAACATTTGCGCGCTCGGTCTGGTAAAGGTGCTGCGCGTCGGCGGCACTCAGGCCCTCTTCCAGTGCCAAGGGGTGGTGGATCATCGCGATGAGGGGCGCGGGGACGTTTTCAAGGCCGTCGACCGATCCGAAAACCAGACCATCGACAATCAGTGGATGCGCCGGATCCACAGCCGTCATCTGCGCGATTGCGTCGGACATTTCCTCGGCGGACGGAAACGGAAAGCCCTCCCCGAGTTCGAGGTGCGCGACGGGGTGACCCAGCGCGCGCAGCCCATTCAACAAGCGCCGCTCGTAAATGTAGCCCCCAGTCACCGTTGCGATATCGCCCGGGATGGCGAAGGCGGCAGCCGCGCGTCCGGCTATCATTGCCGCAACTGCTCTGGCGCGTAGACCGAGAGCACCCGCCGCTCCACCGCTCCCACGGCGGCATAGCCGAGCGCTGCAAGGACCGAGACAAGCACAATGCAGGACCAAAGCATGCCGTAATCCGAGAAGGATGCCGAGAGCGCCATCAGCGCCCCGAGACCGGTCCCAGTGGCAAGCCATTCCACAACCGTGACCGCGAGAACAGCCGCTGGCACCGCCATGCGCGCGGCGGCAAAGAGCGCCGGGAGCATCGCGGGAAGCTGTACATGGCGCAGCCGCGCAAGGCGCCCCGCCGCGTAGCTTTCGAAGACATCCAACACTTGCCCGGGCGCTTGCCGCAGCCCGTGCAGACACGCAACGAACGTCGGGAAAAAGACCATCACGGCGACGATGGTGATACTGCCCGGCGCGCCCCTCCCCAGAAGGAGCACGATCAGCGGTGCCGTCGTGACAATCGGCACCGACCGCAACGCCACCGCCACGGGCATCGCAACGGCACTGGCAAGGGGCAGGAGGGTGAGCAGAATGGCCAGCGCAGCGCCGAGCGCGAGGCCCGCGAGATAGCCGGGCACCACATAGGCCGATGTCTCCGCCAGCGCGGTTCCCAGCGTTGCTCGATGCACGCTCGCCTCGGGCGCCGTGACGAGGAAAGCCCAGATGTCTGCCGGGCCCTTGGCGAAGAACGGTGCAAGGCCGAGGAGCTTGGGCAGAGCCCACCAGAAGACCAGTGCCGCGGCTGTCACAATCACGAGCTCGAGCAGGCGCAACGCCATGCGAGGGCGCTCCCTGTCAACGGCGGGTGGTGCCAGCAGGAGGGGGGGCGCGTCGGCGCAAACCCTCTGGCCAATCCAGCCGATCACGATATAGGCCACGATGGACACGGCGGCCGCGAGCGTCGCCAGCGCCCATGTCGCATCAATATCGAGGGACCGCATGGCCTGGATCGTCAGCACGCCCATGCCACGCTCCGCCCCCGTGAATTCGCCCACCATCGCGCCGAGAAACGCGGCGGGCGCGGCGATCTGGAGGCCAGCGAAGAGATAGGGCAAGGCTGCCATCGCCCGGACATGCAGCAAGGCCGAGGCGCGCCCCCGGCCATAGCTTGCTATCAGGTCGAACCACACCGTGGGTGCAGCGCGCAGCCCGACGATGAGTGGAACGAGGGTGGTGTAGTAGACGGCGAGTGCCGCAAGCGTGATCTGCGGCCCGGGCCCCGGCCCGAAAACGACGCGCAGGATCGGCCCGGTGGCCACGAGTGGCAGGCAGAACACAAGCAGCGCCAGGGCGACGATCAGCCGTTCCGCGCGGGGCACGACAAGCGCGAGCGCCGCAAGTGCCAACCCCGCGAGATTGCCAAGAACGAAGCCGGCAGCCGCATTCCGAGCCGTTTCCCACAAGGCCCGGCCCATAAGGCTCGCGTTCGCCCAAAGATAGGCAACAACATCCGACGGCCCCGACAAGAGATAAGCGCCGGTCAGGCGCTGGGCCGCCATTTCCCACACTCCCAGCAGAACGAGCAGGCCGAGCGCGGTCTCGACCTGTGTCGGTGCCCGACCCTGCCGCGGGGCAGGCTGCGCGGTGGTGGCCGTCATTGCGCGGCTAGCGGACGGTCGTGTTCCGCGATCCCGCGCGACAATGCTTGCGAGACGTCCGATACCACGTCCTGTGCCTCAGCACCTGCAAGGATACCTGCCTGTCGCGGGCGGGGCAGCGGCACGGGGATGTCGGCGACAACAGCGGCCGGTCTCGGCGACATGACAAGCACGCGATCCGCCAGCATCACCGCCTCGCTGACCGAATGCGTGACAAGAAGCGTTGTCGTGCCACGCGCTTCCCAGATGCGCGGCAGGTCCTCCGCCAGTTGCCGACGCGTGAGCTCATCGACCGCGCCGAACGGCTCGTCGAGCAGCAGAAGCCGCGGCTCGGTGGCCATGCACCGCGCGATGGCCGCGCGCTGCCGCATGCCGCCCGACAGCGCGCCTGGCCGCGCATCCTCAAACCCGCTCAATCCGACAAGCGCGATGAGGCTGTCGATCTCTTCGGGGCGTGCCGTGCGCCGCGCCAGCTTCAGCGCCAGCGCAATGTTGCCGCGCACACTGCGCCACGGCAGCAACGACGGGTCCTGGAACGCGATCGACAGGTGCGCGGCGCGCCGGACCTCCGCCGGTGTCTTGCCACCGATCGAGACGGTGCCAGCGCTCGGCTCCTCCAGCCCCGCAATCATGCGCAGGAGCGTGGACTTGCCACATCCTGACGGGCCGACGAGCGCTGTCGTCTCCCCCGCCGCGAGATGCAGATCCTGCGAACGCACCGCCGCTGTCCCGTCGGCAAACGTCTTCGCCAGCCCGGACAAACGAATGTCCGGGGGCTGGGACAGCGGTGCAGCAGGGATGGGATCAGGCGCCATGGACCTCGTCGAGGATCGAGCTGTCCCAAAGATCCGGCGTGACCGTCCGCCCCAGAAGCGCGAGCGTCTCGACGTTCGCGGCCACGGTGTCGTCCGTCCAGGCCCCGAAACCTTCCGTGTCCGTGAGGTCGGAGAACATGAGCGAAACCTGCCGTTCGGCCTGCAGCTGCTGGGTCGCGAGGTCGAGACCAAGATCCGGGAAACGCTCAACGGTGAGGGCTGCGGCCGCGTCCGTGTCGGTACGATACGCGTCCCAGCCGCGTACCTCACCGGCCATCAGTGCCACGAGGTCGGCCCGACGCGTCGAAAGGCTCTCTTCGGTCGCGATGTAGGTTTGGCTGTGCACCGCGTAGCCGAAATCGGCCATCAGCATCGTTTGTGCTTCGATGCCTTCGATGGCCATTGCAACGGGCAGGTCTGTCTCCCACGAGAGCAGGCAATCGACATCGCCGGCAACAAGGGGTTGAGCGGAATACTGCGTCGGCACGATCTCGATGGCATCGATATCTGTGTCGTTCAGCGTGCAGAGCGCTTGCAAGACCGGGCGGTTGGCCAGTGCCATGCCGAGGCGCTTGCCTTCCATGTCCGCCGGTGTGTTGATCGGGTTCGAGGCGAGCGAGGTGATGGCGAACGGGTTCTTTTGCATCGCGACGGCGATGATCCTGAACGGCGCGCCCTGCTCCACGGCCGCAGCCGTGTAATCCGCAGCCGAAATCCCGACGAGGGCTTGCCCCGAGATCACGGGGGGCTCGACGGGTGCGTTCGGGCCGCCGGGGGTCAGGCTTACGTCAAGACCAGCGTCAGACCAGAAGCCGCGTTCCTGCGCGATGTAGGATCCGGCGAACTGAACGGAGTGCAGCCACGACAGTTGCAGCGTGGCTTGGGCTTGCGCGCGTGCAGACCGGGGCAGAAGGGGCGCGGAAAGCGCGGCGGCTCCTGTCATGAGCGCGGTGCGGCGCGTCAAGAGAGATGATGGCATGGCAATTCCTTTTGTTGCTGCCACAGGACCCTAGCGGGAGACCTTGGCGCGGCAAGGCACCTCTCCGAGGCTTGATGTCACGCCGATGTCGCACCGGCGGACGCTTGCCGCTCGCGGCGCCCGCAAGTGCCCACGGGGCAGGCAAGATGGCGGCCAACTAGGCGTTATGTGGTCGGTGGCTGCTGGGCGTGGCCGTGCCTTTGCTCCGTGCGCGGCAGAAGCAGGATGACGAGGCCCGGCAGGACCGACGCCGCAAAGACGAGACCGAAAGCGATCGAGGCGGCAATCGCGCTCTCCGGGCTGAGACCGGCGAGAGGCAGGATCGCCGCCGCCGCCCCTTCGCGCGCGCCCCAACCGCTCACGGACAGCGGAAAGAGCATGGCAAAGAGCACGCACGGGATCAGCCCGAACATGGCCCAGAGCGAGATGCTCCCGCCCGTGGCGAGGATGCAGAACGCAAAGGCTACGATGTTGCACGAGGCCGTGCCGAGGCTCAACAGGACCTGCAGCCGCCAGCGGCCGCGGGCAAAAAGGCTGGCCTGCGCGGCGCGGCGCAGGTCGTCCAGCGCGCGCCCCGTTGCGCCGGGCAATTGCCCGCCGAAGAAGAGCACGAGCGCGAGCGCCAGAACGACCAATGCGGGCAGAGCCGCGAGGGTCGTGAGCCATGGCGGCCAGACCGTTCCTCCCTTGATTAGGGCCGTCAGCAGTAACGCGGACGCCATCAGCACAAAGAGCGCGACCTGTCCGGCCACACGCTCGAAGGCGACGGCCTGGCTGGCGCGCAGCAGGCCGGCCCGGTGGCGTGCGCGCACCGCGCGCTGGGCGTCGCCGAGCATCCCGCCGGGCAGCGTCTGGTTGACGAGCTGTGACAGGTAGTACTCCTTGACGGCCTCACCGAGCCCGAACTTCTGGCCAAGGGGCGCGGCCGTCAGCCGCCAGCGCGTCGCCGAGAGCCAAAGCTGCAACGAGATCACCCCAAGTGCGGCCACGAGCCATCCGAACTCCGCGCTGGCGAGCAGACGGGCCGTCTCCGGGCCATCCACCGCGCGCCAGAGTAGCGCCATCAGACCAAAGCTCGCGACGATCTGGAGCAGCGGCATGATGCGTCTCAGGCGCGGCCTGGCGGGCGCCTCGAGATCGGCATGCGCTGGGTGTTCTTGTGTTTGGCCGGCGGGCGGGCTCATCGCGCCACCTGCTCGGTCGGGGCGGGAAGGCTGACCAGGTCGATCAGACGGTCTCGCATGATCTCCATCCCGTCCACGGCTCCGTCCGTGGCCGGGGTCAGCCCCTCGATCCAGCCCCAGCTCTCCGCCTCTGCGATGATCGCAGACGGCCCCACGAGATGAGCGGGCACGTCGGGGCGGCGGTCGCCCGCCACGAACTCCGCTGGTTGGTGATCCCCGAGGATCAGCATCAGGGGGGCCTCACTTCCTTGGCGCGCGGCCCAGGCGAAGGTCGCGCGTATCGCGTATTCGACGGCGAGCCCGTACTGCGTGCGCACGCGGTCCCTGTCGCGCCAAACGACGTCCGGTCGGTCGCCAGCCTGCGCCATGGCGTCGAAGATCGTGCCGTCTCCGATCTCATTCCACGGTACAAGATCCGGCACCGGAACCCAAGGCGCGTGGGAGGAGATCAGCGCCACCTGTGCCACCAAGGGCGCGGTCTCGGCGGCGCGGATCTCGGTATCGAGCACGTTGAGGGTATACTGGTCGGGCATCGTCACCCAGTTAAACGGTAACCCGCGGTATCCAAGATCCGCCGCGGCAAAAACCCGCTCGAACCCGTAGGACGCGGCCTCGGGCCAGGGCAGTGTGATCGCGGGCATCACGGCGGCTGTCGGCACACCGGCATTGCTGGCCAGATCGAAGAGCGTGGCACGGTCGCTTGCGAGCGAAGCGGCGTACCGGCTCTGACCCCCGATGCGCATTCCCGAAGCGAGGCTCATATGCGCGAGCCAGCTTTGTCCGCCACGGGTTGGGGAATCGAGCCAGCCTGACCGCATTTCGAGCCCTGCCGCCGAGAGTGCGACCTCGGCGTCCGCAAGGGCCGTGGCGGTCTGTGCGGCGTAGAGCGGATTGTCGAGCGCGCCGCGGCCATAGCTCTCGATGAAGATGATCAGCAGGTCCCTGTCGAGCCGGGCGAAGAGGCCTTCGCGCCCAGCCATGTCATCCTGCCGGGCGGCGGCATCGAACGCGCGCAGATCCGCGAGAGTCGTGCGAACGAGGCGTACCCGCTCCGCACCGACGCGCGCGGTGAAAGCGGCGCCGGGGGGATTGAAGGGCATCTTCCACGCCCCCATCAGGCCACCAACCTCGACCAGTGCGATCGCAGCGGAAAGCGCGGCGCCAACCCCGGCGCCCAATGCCCAGCTGCGCGGGATGCTGACCCTTGCCCAAGCCCCGGTGGCCCACCACAACGCGGCTGTCAGAGCGAGCACGGACAGAGCGATCAGGGCGCTCAGACCAAGTGCTGCGGCAAACCCGAACGTGCCGGACGCGAGCCGGAACGCCGCCTCCGCCAGGGGCAGATCAGAGATCGGGTTGAAGCCGCGGCTCAGTGCCGTGAAGGACGCATAGTCGGCTGCCTTCAGGACCGCAATAACCGTCATAGACAGGGTCAGGAGCAGCCGAATGGCGTAGGTGACAGGCGCGCGTGCGGGTAGGGCCAAGAGGGCAAGCAGGATGACGGGCCACTCCAGTGGGAAGACCCGCAGCGCGCCCCATGTCATTGCCGCCGGATGGTTGGGCTGGACGAGCACGACATAGAGCAGAACGGCCGCTGCTATCAGCGGCACCGCGCCCCGCAGAACCCGCACCGTGCGCTGCGCTGTTGGCGGCGCGCTCTTCATGCGGCCCGGTCGAGCCGGTGGCGCGCGCGCCATTGCCACCGGATGTCGACCGCAAAGGACCAGTTGAGGGCCAGCGCGACTGCGGCTGTTAGGTAGTCACCCAGACCCGCCGGCAAGACAGGGGCTTGCAGGGCCACCAGAGTGGCGATCTGTGCAACGCACACCGCCTTGCGGCTGAAGCGCTCGGGCAGAGGGTTCGCGAGCCATGGCAGTGCAAACGCAGCGCCCCCGTAGAGATATCGGGCAACACCCAAAAGCAGGACAAGTGGCCCCGCAGCCCCGCTTGCCATAGCGCCGAGGGCGAGCGTGAGCGCCAGAAGGCTGTCGACTTCCATGTCGAAGCTGGCCCCGAACTCAGAGACCAGCCCCTCGCGCCGGGCCATCCAGCCGTCGAGCCCGTCCAGGGCGAAGGCAAGGGCTGCAACGCCGAAAGCCGCCCAGGCGTGCACCGGCTCCGCGACGATGGCGAGGGCGACAAGGCAGAGCAGGAGGAGCCGGAGCTGGGTGATGGCGTTGCAGTAGCCAAGCACGCCGTGCGGGTAGCTGCGCCAAAGCCCATGGGCGACGAACGCGCTTGCGGCGGCGTAAAAGGCGATGGCCGCGATCCAGAGAGCGGCGGCGCCCGGTCCGAAGACGGTTCCCGAGATGATCAGCAAGGCCACGCCGCCCACACCCGCCACACTGGCATAGGTGCGCAGCGGGTCGCGGGGCGACTGGTGTTGAAGATCCGTCGGTGAAAGCGTCATCGCCCTCTTACGTAGTACATCGCGATTGCCGTCAAGCTCCTGATTTCCAATGCCGCAAGTGGGCGGAGTTGCGCTGCTGCGGTGCCCAATAGTCAGGCTTTGCCGCGCCGCGACGCACGCACGGGCGCCTGTTGTGGCCGGTTGATTGACGTACGTCGGGTTCTAGGTGACGGTAAGGCAAAGGGAGACGGAAATGACCGCCTATTCCGGAGTGTCACGCGCCCTGCACTGGCTGATTGCCATCCTCATCCTCGCCATGATTCCGGTCGGGGTGGTGATGACGCAGGAAGGGCTGCCGCGCCCGCTACAGAACACGCTCTTCATCTTTCACAAGAACTTCGGGGTCGTCGTTCTGGTGCTGATGCTCTTGCGTCTGGCCTGGAGGGCCGTGCGCCCCGCGCCCGAGCTGCCGCAGAGCGTATCGGGCTGGCAGCGCAAGGCGGCGACTTATTCGCATGCGGCGCTCTACCTGCTTGCGGTCGCCGTGCCGATCGCGGGCTATGTGCGTGTTCGCGCTGGTGGTTTTCCCATCGAATGGCTCGATGCGCTGGGGGTGCCGGCCATGGTGCCCCGCTCGGAAGCACTCGCGATGACGGCCAAGTCGCTCCACTATTTCGGCGGGCTGGCGCTGGCTGCGCTTGTTCTGCTGCATGTCGCAGCGGCCCTTCAGCACGGTCTCATCAAGCGGGACGGTGTCTTTTCGCGGATGTGGCCGCCCTTTGGCCCCGCCGCAAGTACGCGCGGTTCCAACGCAGACGGCTGAGGTGGGCGATGATCCAGCGTCGACAGCTTCTCAAGAGCGTCATGGCGGGTGCGGGGGCAGCCTTATTGCCGTGGCCCGCACGTGCAGCAGGCAGTTCGCTTCTTGAAGAGGCACGGGCGCTGGCGGGCCAGCCCTATGCGCCGCCTCCTTCGGCGCTTCCGCCGCCCTTCGCGGGCCTGACCTATGACAGCTACCGCGCCATTCGTCCGCGCGCCGGGCTGGCGGCAAATGTGCCGCTTGGGCCGCGCTATGCATTCGATGTGCTGCCCCCCGGCCTCTACTTTCCCGAGCCTCTGGCCATTGAGATCCCCGACGACGGAGGCGGCGCGCGCGATCTCGAATTCTCCCCCGATCTCTTCGAGTTTTCGCCGCGCTACTTCGGAGACATCCCGGCAGAGGCCCCAGGCGCAGGGTTCTCGGGATTGCGGCTGCGCTACCCGCTGAACACGCCGGATGTGCGCGACGAGGTGCTCGTCATCCAGGGCGCCAGCTACTTCCGCGCGATCGGGCAGGCCATGGCCTATGGCCTCTCGGCCCGCGCTGTCGCGCTCGGGACAGGGGGGGCTGCGCCGGAGGAGTTCCCACGCTTCACCCGCCTGCGCCTGCATCAGCCCGATGGCGAGACTGTCCGGATGGAGGCCGTGATCGACAGCCCGTCGCTTGCTGGGCATATGGAGGCGCGGCTGACGCCGGGGGCGGAGACGCTGATGTCGCTCAGCGTGACGCTCTTCCCCCGCCGGGAGCTCGGCGACATCGGCGTTGCCCCGCTGACGTCGATGTATCTCAAGGGGCCTTTGCGCGCCTCCGTGTCCGACGACTTTCGCCCCCGCGTGCACGACAGCGACGCGCTGGTTGTCGAGAACGGAGCGGGGGAGGTGCTCTGGCGCCCGATCTCGAACCCCGCGCAGCTGCAGACTTCGGCATTCGCGGATGTCGGTCCCCGGGCCTTCGGGCTCTACCAGACCCGGCGTGCGTTCGTGGATTTCGAGGATGGGGAGGCAAGCTATCACCGCCGGCCCTCGGCACGTGTGACGCCGAGGGGCGATTGGGGCGCCGGAGCCGTGGTGCTTGTCGAAATCCCGACGGAAAACGAGTTCATGGACAATATCGTGGCCTTCTGGAGGCCCGGTACGCCGTTGGCGGCGGGTGGCAGCTACCAGTTCGACTACGATCTGTCGTGGACGCTCGCACCCCCGCCGCTTGCAGGTCTGCGCCCGGTGCTTCAATCGCGCAGCGGCCGCGAACATCATCTGCCCGGTCATCGGCGGTTTGTCGTGGATTTCGCCGGAGCGCCCGAAGGCGTTGTGCCCGATCTGAGCGTGATGGGGCAGGGGGCCGAGGTGCTGGGTCTGAGTGTCCACGGGCTGCCCTATGGCGACTTCACGCGGGCGACGTTCCTGCTTGTCCCGGGCGGGGCCGAGGCCGCCGAGCTTCGGCTGGTGTTGCGGGACGGCGATGGCGTGCCGCTAAGCCCGGTATGGCTGCACAGGTGGACCCCTCCGCGTGGTGGGGGCGTCTGATTGATTGCTGACCTCGAGTGGCGGCGGGCGTGATGCTCCCGCCACTGCACGCGGCGCATCACGCTCAGACCTATCCGGGGCGGCCCGGCGCAATCGGTACCCTTCGAAGACCTCCCGACACGCTATACGGCCCTGCAAGCCATGTGCTCAGGGAGCGTGCGGGCTCCGACAACAGAGCGGCCTGCGCGTGCAGCGCTAGGCGGATTGGTCGCCCGGCGCGCTTGCAGGGGGATCTGACGGGGCATTCGAGGGGGGCGCAGCGCCGCCGCCCTTCACTCGCTCGCGCAGGGACTGGAACACGACATAGAGGCCCGGGATCACGAAAATACCGACCGCCATCGCAATGACCATTCCGCCGAACACCCCGGTGCCGACACCGCGCCGGGCAAGCATCGAGGCGCCTTCTGCAGTTACAAGCGGAAGCAGACCCGCAAGAAACGCGAGAGATGTCATCATCACCGCTCGGAAGCGGGCATGGGCGCCCGACATCGCGGCATCGACAATGCTCGCGCCGTTCTCCCGTGCGATCTTTGCGAACTCCACGATCAGGATCGCGTTCTTCGCCGCGAGCGCCAGCAGGATCACCAGACCGATCTGGGCATAGAGGTTGAATGGCAGCCCGGTGAGAAGCAGCGCGATCATCGAGCCGGCAATCGCAAACGTGACAGACAGCAGCACGGGGACAGGGATCGTCCAGCTCTCGTAGAGCGCGACGAGGAAGAGGTAGGCAAAGACCACGGCAAGGGCGAGGATCGTCGCGGTCTGGCCTGCGGCCTCCTTCTCCTGAAAGGCGGTTCCCGTCCACTCGTAGCCAAAACCGGGGGGAAGGTTGGCCGCCGCAACGGCCTCCATCGCGGCAATGGATTCACCAGACGAGACCCCGGGTGCAGGACCGCCGTTGATCGTCGCCGTGCGCACGTTGTTGTAGCGGGTCAGCGACGGAGGGCCGACGGTGAAGACCGGCTCGGCGAAGGCATTGATCGGTACCATGTCCCCGGTCGCTGAGCGCACTTCGATCCGCCCGATATCGTCGACACTGGAGCGCGCTTCGGGCTGCGCCGTAACGCGGACCTGCCAGGACCGTCCGAACAGGTTGAAGTCGTTGATGTAAGACGAGCCAAGCGTCGGCTGGAGCGCCGCAAACACATCCGAGAGATTGACCTGGAGCGCGTAGAGACGGTCACGGTCGATATCGAGGAAGACTTGCGGGCTCTCTGCGGAGAAGGTCGTGTAGACACCCGCGAGGTCCGGATCCTGATTTGCGGTGAAGGCCAGCCCACGGGCAACGGCGGCCAGCTCGGCTGGATCGCCGCCTGTGTTGTCGAGTAGCTGGAACTCGAATCCAGCGCCCGAGCCGAGCCCGGCGATGGGTGGCAGGTTGAACGCGATGACCTGCGCGGAACGCACACCCAGACCCTGCGCATTCGCCGTAGCGACGGCCGTCGGGACGGACATGGCCTCGGACGTGCGCTCATCGAAAGGCAGCATCGTGACGAGTGAAAACGCCCCGTTCGATTTGATGATCCCGTCAAGGAGCGAGTACCCTGTCACGGATGCGACGCTTTCGACACCGGGGATCTGCTCGATGAGTGCAACGACCTCCCGCTGTGCGGCCTCGGTACGGGCCACGGAGGCGCCTTCGGGAAGCCGCGTCTCGACGATGAAGGAGCCCTGGTCCTCGGCCGGCAGGAACCCGGACGGCACCGTCTGAAAGAGCCCGCCCAACGCGAGGAACGAGAAGCCGAGCAGCCCCAGTGTCAGGACGGCGCGGCGCGCGATGATACCTGCGACGCGGACGTACCCGTTGCGCGCGACGTCGATGCGCTTCGAGATCCAGACCATGACGCCGGCTTTTCCGCCCTTTCCCCGCTTCAGGACGATCGAGGCAAGCGCCGGCGACAACGTCAGTGCGTTGATTGCCGAGATCAGCATCGAGACCGAGACAGCGACCGCGAATTGCTGGAAAAGCTGCCCCGAGATCCCGGGAATAAACGCCACCGGCACAAAGACGGAGAGGAGCACCAGCGTGGTTGCGATGATGGGCCCGGTGATCTCTTCCATCGCAAGCGACGTGGCTTCCGGCGCGTCCAGGGATGGATCTTTCTCCATCTTTTCCTCGACGGCTTCCACGACGACGATAGCGTCATCCACCACCATGCCGATGGCTAGAACGAGGGCGAGGAGCGAAATCGTGTTCAGCGTGAAGCCCATCGCAAGCATGACCGCGAAGGTGCCGACGAGTGAGACCGGGACCGCAATCACCGGGACGATCGTCGCGCGGAGTGACCCGAGAAAGACGTACACCACAAGAACAACCAGCACGAAGGCTTCCAGAAGGGTCTGGATCACCTCTGACACCGATTCCTGAACGAATTCCGAGCTGTCCGACACCACCTCGAAGGCGGAACCGGCGGGTAGCCGGGCTTCCTCCTGCGCCAGAACGGCCTTGATCCCGTCTGCGGCCTGAAGGGCGTTCGAGCCGGGCGCAAGGTAGATGCCGACGAGCGTCGCCGGACCGCCGTTGAACGTGGTGGCGACATCGAAGCTCTGTTGGCCGAGGGTCACATTGGCGACGTCCGAAAGGCGCACCACGCCGCTGCCATCCGTACGTACGATGATGGCTTCGAAATCTTCCTCCGTGGCGAGCCGTCCGTCGGTGACAACATTGAGCTGGACCCCCGGATCTGTCGTCATCGGGGCGCCGCCAACACGTCCGATGGCGGCCTGCAGGTTCTGGCTCTGAAGTGCTGCGATCACTTCGCTAGGAGGCATCTTCAGACTTGTCAGCCGCTCGACGTCCAGATCGATGTTCATGGAGAACTGGTCGGCGGCGAAGACAGTCGCGTCACCGACACCCGGTACGCGTTTGAGCCGGTCGAGCACGTTGATGCGCGCATGGTTCGTCAGGTCTGCACCCGTGGGGCCGTTTTCGACCCCCTCGACGGCATGCAGGATCACCCCCATCAGCAGGGAGGACGATTTCTTCGCGACCCGTACGCCGAGCTGGTTCACCTCTGACGGCAAGAGCGGCTCGGCCAATGCCACACGGTTTTGCACATTCACCGTTGCAATGTCGGGGTCTGTGCCGACGGCGAATGAGATGTTGAGGACGTAAGAGCCATCCGCGCCCGAGGTCGAGCGCATGTAGATCATGTCATCGACGCCGACGACCTTGTCTTCGATGACCTGCGCAACGGTCTGTTCGGTTACTTCGGCCCCCGCGCCGGGGTAGCTTGCGGTGACAGAGACCTGCGGCGGCACGATGTCCGGGAATTGCTCGACGGGCAGGCGTGCCAGCGCGATGAGACCCGCCAGAAAGAGCACGATCGAGATCACCCCGGCCATGCGGGGGCGCTTGATGAAAATATCTGCGATCATGTCAGCCGTCTCCGGCGAGTGCGGCGTCGACTTCTTGGCCCGGACGCACCTTGTTGGCGCCCTCGACGATCACCTGATCGCCCTCGTCAAGCCCCTGCGAAATCACGGAAAACCCTTGTAGCGTGGCGCCTGCGACGACGCGACGTGCCTCGACCGTGCTGTCGGCCCCCACGACAAGGACAAACGCACCCTGCACATCGCGCTGGATCGCTTCCTGCGGTACCGCAAGGGTCTCCACTTCGTCAGAGGAGCGCAGCTCGACCCGTACGAGCTCCTGATCCAGAAGCTTGCCGTCCGGGTTTTTGAAGCGGGCGCGCAGGGTCACCGAATCCGTGCCGGCATCGATTTCGGCGTCGACGAAGTCGATGTCTCCGGGTTCGCTGTAGACCGAGCCGTTGGCCAATTCGAGGTACACGGACGATTCGGAGCTTGCTGTCCCGGCTTCTATGGCTTCGGCGAAGTTGCGCATCACAGCGGTCGGGATCTGGAACTCGACATGGATGGGGTCGAGCGCGATCAGCGTGGCAAGACGTCCGACGGACGGGTCGACCAGTGCTCCGGCATCGATCTGCGTCGGCCCGATGCGCCCGGTGTAGGGAGCGGTGATCTCGGTGTAGGAGAGGTTGATTTCGGCGGCCTGAAGCGCCGCTTCCGCGCGGATCAATTCGCCTTCCGCGCGGCCGAGTGCGGCTTCGGCATTGTCCAGGTTCGCTTGCGGCGCTGCATCGCGGGAGACGAGCTCGCGTTGGCGATCGCGCTCGATCTCGGCCAGATCCCGCTGGGCCTGTGCGGAGCGCAGCGCGCCGTCGGCTTCGCGCAGGCTTGCCTGGTAGAGATCCGGCTCGATCCGGTACAAAACCTGCCCTTCTTCGACCAACTCGCCCGCAGCGAATGCGACCTCAAGCAGAGTGCCGTTGACGCGCGGCACCAGATCGACGCGTCGATCCGCATCCAGCCGCCCCGAGAAACGGGCTGACTGTGTCAGCGCTTCCAGGCTGGCTTCCACGATCGTGACCGCCGGCAACGGTGCAGCCGGCGTCCCGTTCTCCTGGGCATGTGATCCCATGGGCGCGAGCCCTGCCATGCCGACCGCCAGGGCAACCGCTGCAACCCCCAACACTGCTCTTGCCATGCGTCTGTTACCACCCGGATCGGTTGCGTTGCCCAAGGCATAGGCGGTGTCTGCGGGCCGATCAACATGCCACGGCTCGCGGCTCTCCGAATTCGAGGTCTGCCAGCGCCACGCCGTGTCGCAGGTGCTGCGCTTGCCGGAGCCGGGCCTGACAGATAAGTCAGCTGAAACAGGAGGAGACCGGCAGCATGGCGCAACCGGCAGCATCGTCCGGCCCGGAGGGTATCGGGGCGGAACGGGCAAGTTCGAAGCAGATCGGGGCATTGCGCGCCCTTTTTCCGTTTTTTGGCCCGTATCGGGCGTGGGTCGCCCTTGCGGCCCTCGCCCTGACCGTCACGGCGGGCGTTTCGCTGCTCTTGCCGATTGCGGCGCGGCGTGTCGTCGACGGGTTCGGGACGGGCGACATCGCCCTGATGAACGGGTATTTCCTCGGCGCCATCGGGATCGCCGCGGTTTTCGCGCTCGGCACGGCGGCACGCTACTGGATGGTCACCCAGCTTGGCGAGCGCGTGGTGGCCGACATCCGCAAGGCCGTCTTTGACCGGATGATCGGGATGTCGCCGGCCTACTACGAGCGTCTCATGACGGGTGAGGTCCTGTCGCGCATCACGACCGATACGACGTTGATCCTCTCGGTCGTGTCGTCGTCGGTATCTTGGTTCCTGCGCAACGTGCTGCTGTTCGCGGGGGGGCTGGCGATGATGCTCGTGACGTCGCCGACGCTGACCGGGCTTGTCCTTTTGCTGGTGCCGATCGTGATCGTTCCGATCCTGGCCCTCGGTCGCCGTCTGCGCCAACTGTCGCGCGAGAACCAGGACTGGATCGCGCAGTCGTCCGGCAATGCGTCGGAGGCGTTGCTGTCGGTGCAGACCGTGCAAGCCTTCACTCACGAGACGGCATCGCGGGCGGATTTCTCGGACCTCACCGAAAAGAGCTTCGTCAGCGCCAAGGCGCGGATAGCGGTGCGGGCGCTGATGACGGCGATCATCATCTTCGTGGTGTTCTCGGGCATCCTCGGCGTGCTCTGGATGGGCGCGCGTGCCGTGAGCGCGGGGACGATGTCCGCAGGGGAGCTGGTGCAGTTTGTCATTTATGCCGCGATCATGGCCGGATCCGTGGCGGCGCTGTCGGAGATCTGGGGAGAGCTGCAGCGCGCGGCTGGAGCAACGGAGCGGCTGGTGGAAATGCTGAACGCGGAAGACAGTGTCCGCGATCCGGCAGCGCCGCTGTCCTTGCCGCCGCGGGCGCGGGGAGAGATCGTCTTTGACAGCGTGGGCTTCAACTATCCCACGCGTCCCGACACCCGGGCTCTCGACAGTGTTTCCTTTGCGGTTCGACCGGGTGAAACGGTCGCCCTCGTCGGACCTTCAGGCGCTGGCAAGTCGACGATCCTGCAGCTTCTGTTGCGGTTCTACGATCCGCAGAGTGGAAGGGTGCTGCTCGACGGGCAGCCCCTTGACGGGCTGACCCGTGCGGATTTTCGAAGGAACATTGCGCTGGTGCCCCAGGACCCGGTGATCTTCGCGGCCACGGCGCGCGAGAACATCCGGTTCGGGCGGCCCGGTGCGACGGATGCCGAGGTGGAGGCCGCGGCGCGAGCTGCGGCGGCCCACGATTTCATCACCAAGCTTCCCGAAGCCTACGAGTCCTATGTCGGCGAACGGGGGGTCATGCTGTCCGGCGGGCAGAAGCAACGGATCGCCATCGCGCGGGCGATCTTGCGCGACGCCCCCGTTCTCCTGCTCGATGAAGCGACATCGGCGCTCGATGCCGAAAGTGAGCGCGCGGTGCAGCACGCTGTCGCGGACATGGCGCGCGACAGGACGACGCTGATCGTCGCGCATCGTCTTGCGACGGTGAAACAAGCGGACCGCATCCTTGTCTTTGAAGACGGCCGCATCGTTGCGGAGGGGCACCACGATGCCCTCGTCACGCAGGATGGGCTCTATGCCCGGCTCGCGCGGCTGCAATTCACCGATGGGCTTGCGGCGGAGTAGCGCGGGGGCGAATTTTCGTACGAAAATTCGGGGGCCGGGCGGCGCGGTCGCGCGCTGCCCGGCCCGTGCTTTGTAGCGTCAGGCGACCAGCAAGCTGATCAAGACCCCAACGGTGCAAAGCCAGCTCGCGGTGAAGAGTACCGGGCGCAGAGGCATACGCGCCCACCCCGTGATCACGCCGATAGCGTGGACCAGCCGGAGCCAGAAGAACGCAATGCTGGCGGCAACGGTCACTGAGGTGGACACGCCGGCGACGTGCGCGATCAGGATCCCGGCGGCGAAGGGCACAAGGGTCTCGATCATGTTGAGGTGCGCGCGGTGCGGCCTGTGAACCCAGGCAGGCAGGGATTGCATGTCGGGCGGGCGGACAAAGGACAGTGGGTCTTTTGCGCCGGCGGTCGTGTTCGCGCCGAAAACGAATGGGATCCACAGCGACGCCGCGAGCAAGGTCGTCAGCGCAAGCCAGGTAAGTTCAGGTGTCACGGGCGCACTTCCTTTCGAGTTCGCTTTGCAGGGTGCGTCATTCCTCAGCTTTCGCGCCGCCCACCGGGACGCCGGGGCGCAGGGCCGTCCCAGTTTCGAGATAGCTCTTGAGGCTTGCCGCCCAGCGTGCCCATCCATCCGCGACGCCCTCGCCCGGCACCACGGGAAACGACAGCTCATAGTGCTCGACGGTGAGCGCACAGGTTTCTCCTTCCGGGACGATCAGGAAGATGGTCCGCGACGTGGCGCCGCCGCCTTCCCACTTCGGTTCGAAGGTCGAGACGATCTTTGACTTCGGGTCGGTTTCTATCTTGCGACAGTGCAGCATGTCGCTGCCGTCGGCGTGGCGGTAGACGAAGGTCTCGTCTTCGAGCGCAACCCGATGCGCCATGAAGTGATAGCGGCTCATCTGCTCTGGATCGGTGAGCGCGTCCCACAGCGCATCCTGTGTGCAGCGGATGAAGGTCTGTAGAACGAAGTCGGGCTTTTTGACGGTGTCGAGCATGGGGCTGGTCCTTTCCAGATCGGCCTTGAGGGAGAGAAGCGCGCGCGCGGCGGGCTTGGACAGCAGGGGCTCGATCCAGCGATCGATCACCTGCTGCAGGGGAACGACATTGAGGTAGTGGTGCTTGAAACGTCCGCGTTTGACGGGGACGACAAGCCCGGCTTCCTCCAGCACCTTGAGGTGCTTCATCACGCCGAACCGGGTCATTTCCAGCTGCTCTTCCAGATCGGTCAGCGTTTGCCCGTCCTTGACGCGCAATGCATCGAGCAGTGCGCGGCGGTTCGGGTCATTGAGGGCTTTGAAGATCAAGTCCATGGATGTGTTATATGTGAGTACTTAGTCACGTGTCAATTGAGTCACATGTTGATTGCATCCATTGATCTCTCAGCACGTGCCAGGCGCGCCGAGGCCTAAGCGCCCTGGGACTGGGATTGATCGTCTTGGCAGTGGGAGCGGTGGCGCGGAAGCGGAGCGTGTGGCGGTGGTCTCGCTGTGGGGCGAAGGCCCCGTCGGAGGCTGACTTCAGCCGGCTATTGATCGGTGCAGGGCGAGGGCCGCATCGCCGTCGATCACGAGGCCTTTTGCGACACCACTGCGCAGCAAGGCGAGCGTCGCTGGCACCTTGGTCAGTCCGGCGGACAGAACGACAGTGCGCGCACGCCGCAGATCCTGAAGGCCCACGGCAATCGTCCGTTCGGTGAGCGGGTGATCGACAAGGGCCCCTTGTGCGTCGAAGAAGAGCCCGTTTGTGTCGCCCACGGCGCCGGCATCCCGCAGTTCGGCAAGCTCGTCCGCCGTGATCGTCCCGCTTTGACGTAACAGGGAGCGCTCCGTCAGCTCGCCAACGCTGACAAGGGCAAGCCCCGCATAGCGTGCGAGTTCGAGCGGGCGCGCGACGGCGCGCTGGGCGAACAGGACGTCGCGATCCGTGGCGCTGTCGGCAATAAAGGGCACGGGGAGAAAGTAGCCTTCTCCCCCCGTGGCAAGGGCGAGGCTCTGGACAACTTCAAACGGATTGACGGCCGAGTTTGCCGTCAGTGACCCCATGAGAGAGACGAAGCGCGCCCGTGGTGCTGCCTGCCCTGACATCTGACGCGCCATATGGGCCAGCGTGCGGCCCCATCCCGTGCCCACCACGAGGTCGGGCGTGTGCGAGAGCTCCTGGCGCAACAGGTGTGCCGCTGCCGTGCCGACCGCACGCAACGGGAACGCCTCCAGCTCCGGTTCTTCGGGAAGGCCAAGGGCCGGCGTGGCGACACAGAGATCAAGCCCGAACTCACGGCGCAGAGCTTCCTCTATCGGGAGGAGGCCGACATCGCGTTCGTTGATCGTGATCGAGACAAGCCCCGCTTCGCGGGCTTGGCCCAGAAGCTTGTTGACCCGCGCGCGCGTCAGCCCAAGCCGGGCGGAGGTCGCTTCCTGGTTGAGGCCGCCGACATAATAGAGCCACGCGGCCCGCGTCATGAGCTGGCGGTCGGAACGATCAGACATAGGCGCACTTTCTTGGGAAGAGCGGCTTGTGACAAGCGTACGGTACAAATGTATTTCAACTTGACATTTGTACCGGGAGTCATCAGTGTGACAACCTGCCTGGAGGTGACATGGACGACACATCAAACACTGATCTGCTGGGCCTCTACCGAGGCATGCGGCGCGTTCGGACCTTCGAGGAGCGCGTCGGCGAGCTCTTCGTGCGTGGCCAGAGCGCGGGCTCGATGCTGCATCTCTCGATTGGCGAGGAGTCCGCCGCCGTCGGTGTGTGCTCAGCGCTGCGCGATGGCGATACGTTCACGACGCACCACCGCGGGCACGGGATCTTCCTCGCGCGCGGCGCGGATCCCGACCGGATGATGGCCGAGATCGCCGGAAAGGCGAGCGGCTATTGTGCGGGCAAGGGGGGATCGATGCACATTGCCGATATGGGGCTTGGCCACCTTGGGGCGAACGCGATCGTCGGCGGTGGGATCCCGGCCGTTGTCGGGGCGGGGCTCGTTGCCAAACGGCGCGGCACCGGGGCGATCTCGGTCGCCTTCTTCGGGGACGGAGCGATGCAGCAAGGCATTCTCTACGAGAGCATGAACATGGCTGCGCTATGGGATCTGCCGGTGCTTTTTGTCTGTGTCAACAACCAGTGGGGCATGGGCACGCGGATCGACCAGGCCACCCGCGCCACCGCTCTTCACGAGCGGGCCGAAGCGTTCGGCCTTGCGGGGCAAACGGTCAATGGCCTCGACGTGCGGGATGTGCGCAGCGTGGCGCAGGACATGGTGGATGGTGCGCGGGCCGGACGCCCCGGCTTTCTCGCCGTGGATTGCTACCGGTTTTTCGGACACGCCCGAAAGGACAAGAGCCCTTACCGAAGCCCTCAGGAAGAGGCGGACGGGCGGGCGAGGGACCCCCTCGCTTTCGCTCGGGACGCGCTGCTGGAGAGCGGGCAGACCGAGCGCGCGCTCGAAGCGCTCGATCAGGACGTCGCCAGCGAGATGGATGCCAGCATCGACTTCGCGGTGGCCGCATCGGAACCTGCCTCAGATACGATGTTCCGCGATGTTTTTGCGCCCGAAGCGCCGGCACCGGAGCCCGTGACGACCCGCATCGACCGTATCCTCGCGAGGACCTGACGGATGGAAAAGCTCAGCTACCGCGAGGCCCTGCGCCGCGCTCTGCGCGATGCGATGGCGGAGGACGACGATGTCTTCGTGATCGGCGAAGAGGTCGGGCGCTATGGCGGCGCGTATGGCGTCACGAAAGGGTTGATCGACGAGTTCAGCCCGGACCGCCTGCTCGACACACCGATTTCCGAGCCCGCGATCATCGGGGCAGCCGTGGGGGCTGCGATGGCGGGCATGCGGCCTGTTGCAGAGCTGATGTATGTCGATTTTCTCGGCATGACGATGGACCAGCTGTGCAACCAGGCCGCCAAGATCCGGTACATGTTCGGCGGCCAGATCGGGGTGCCGATGGTCTTGCGGACCCAAGGGGGCACCGGGCGTTCGGCAGGGGCGCAGCACTCGCAGAGCCTTGAGGCCTACGTTATGCACACGCCCGGGCTGCGTCTGGCGATGCCGGCGACCGTCCACGATGCCTACCACCTTTTGCGTCAGGCGTTGCGCCAACCCGATCCAGTGGTGTTCATCGAGCACAAGGGGCTCTACGCGATGGAGGCCGAGGTCGACCTCGGTGCGACGCCGCCCGACTGGGGGCAGGCGTCTGTCCTGCGCGAGGGGAACGACCTCGTGATCGTCACCTACTCGCGGCAGGTGCACCACGCGCTCAGTGCAGCCGATGCGCTCGCAGCCGACGGGGTGGAGGCCGCCGTGATCGACCTGCGGACCCTGAACCCGCTCGATTTCGAGACGGTGCGCCCCTGGGTCGAGCGTGCGGGCCGGGCCATGGTGGTGTCCGAGGCGCCCATGACATCGGGTGTCGCCGCCGAGCTTGCGGCGCGGATCAGCGAGGAGTGCTTTGATTTCCTTGAGGAGCCGGTGATCCGGCTGGCGGGCGAAGATATCCCGATCTCGGTCTCGGCCGAGCTGGAGCGGGGCTCGGTACCGACTGCGGAGCGGGTCCGCGAGGTCGCCCGGCAGATGTTCGCATGAGCGGTATTCTCAAGCTCCCGCGCCTCGGCGAGACGATGGAAGAAGGGCGCATCGTCGGCTGGCTGGTGGAGGAAGGGGCCACCTTCCGCCGTGGGGACGCCTTGGTCGAGGTCGAGACGGACAAGACGGTTGTCGAGGTTCCGGCCCTCGGAGCGGGCCGCGTTCTGGAGCATCTCGTCAGCGAAGGTGAAACTGTCGACCTCGGCACGCCGCTCGCGCGCATTGAAGTGCAGGGTCAGGATTGGACGGCCGATCGCGCAGGCGCGGCTGCCGACGAGGGCGACGGATCGGGCGCGGGCATGCCTAATGGTGCCGGTGATGGGAGCGAGGATCAGGACGGGGGATCTCCGCAGGCAGGGGCTGCCCCGCTTCCGGACGCGGGCAAGACAAGGGAGATCGAGCGCCCGTCACCACGGCCATCGGTCCATGATGACGGGCCGCGCCGTGCCACGCCGCTCGCACGCAGACTGGCGCGCCAGTACGGAATTGATCTGGGCAGGATCGACGGGACGGGGCGCCGCGGCCGGATCGAGCGCCGTGACGTGGAGCGGATGGCGGGCGCGGGCATCGAAGGCCCGATCCACGTGCGCGATCTCGGGACGTCCGCCGAGACGCCTTTTGTATTGCTGCATGGCTTTGCGGGCGATGGCAGCACGTGGGCGGCGCTCTCGGCGCAGCTTGTGCGCGCCGGGCGGCGGGTGCTGATGCCAGACCTTCCGGGACACGGAAAGACGGTGCTGCCAGCCGCTTCTCCCGAAGAGCTTTCGGCAGGTCTCGGTGCGGCGGTCGGACAGCGTGTCGGGGACGCGCCGGTGCACCTCGTGGCCCATTCGCTTGGCGCGGTGCCTGCTGTTGAACTCGCCGAGGAAGGGCGTGCAGCGTCGCTGACGCTGATCGCGCCAGTCGGGCTCGGGCTCGAGATCGACCGGGCTTTCCTCACCGGCCTGCCACGGGCGCGCAGCGCGGGCGAGCTCGCACATCTGCTCGGCAGGATGGTCGAAGGCCCGCTGCCGCTTTCCGATGCCATCGTGGCCGACATTCACGCCATGCTTGTCACCGGGCGCCTGACCGCCTTGGCGGATGCATTTGTCGGAGAGATCGGCCAAGCCGTGTCGCTCCGGTCGCGGCTTGCCACGCTGGCGCAGCGCATGCCCGTTCGCCTGCTTGTGGGGCATCGTGACCGCATTATCCCCTGGCAGGGGGCGGTGGATGTCTCGCCGCGCATCGGCGTGCACCATTTCCCGCAAGCCGGGCACGTCGTGCATTGGGAAGAGCCTGTGGCGGTGCGGGATCTTCTGCTGGGGATCGTCGGACCGTCCCCCGCGTGATGGCCCCTGCGCCGGGCATCCCATCCGATGGGGCGGCGCAAGCGCCCACCCGATAATACCAGGGGGCGAGGCACAGGCGAGGCTTCGCGTTCGAACGCCGCCGAAACGCCTCTTGGTTGCACCGCAATCGACTGGTGCGATCCGCGCGGCTCTGCTTTGTTCGTGCCAAACCGGGGAGGAACCGATGGCCTACATGCTCACCGCCGATGGCGGAACCGAAAGCCTGCGCGCGCGGATCTACGATCTGAGCGGCACTTGCGTTGCCAGCCACGCTGAGCCCTACGAGACAGCCTTTTCCGCAGGCGCCCGCGCCGAGCAGAATCCGGCGGACTGGTGGGCAAACTTCGTCACGGCGTCCCGCGCCGCGATCGCGGCGGCAGGAATCGACCCGGCTCAGATCGAGGCCATTGCCTACGCCACCACCTCGTGCACCGTGGTGGCGCTCGATGAACATGGCGACGCGCTGCGCCCTGCAATCATCTGGATGGATGTGCGCGCGGATGCAGAGGCGGCGGATGTTCTGGCGACGGGTGACGGGGCGCTGCAACTCAACTCTGCGGGGCAAGGCCCTGTTTCGGCGGAGTGGATGCTGCCCAAGGCCCTCTGGCTCAAGCGCAACGAACCCGAGATCTTCGACCGCGCGCACCGGATCTGCGAGTATCAGGACTTTCTGACCTTCAAGCTGACGGGGGAGTGGGCGGCCTCGCTCAACAATGTCGGTTTGCGCTGGCACTACCGCAACCGCGACGGCGGTTGGGCCGACGGCATCGCGCGCGCGCTCGGCATAGAGGCGCTGCTCGAGAAGTGGCCCTCGCGCGTCGTGGCGCCCGGTGAGGTGATCGGCACGCTCACGCCGGCCGCCGCCGAAGCCCTCGGTCTGCCTCAGAGCGTCAAGGTCGTGCAGGGCGGCGCTGACGCGTTGATCGGGATGATCGGTCTCGGCGTCGCGCAGCCGGGGCAACTTGCCCTCATCACGGGCTCCTCGCATCTGCAGTTCGGCGTGACGGAAGCACCGCTCTCTGCGCCCGGCGTCTGGGGGGCTTACGCGGACATCGTCTATCCGGGCCGCTACGTTGTGGAAGGGGGACAGACTTCCACGGGCTCCATCGTCAATTGGCTCGGCCGGCTGACGGGCGGGCTCGATTTCGACGAACTGAACGCCAAGGCTGCGGCGTTGCCGCCCGGGGCGGAGGGCCTGATCGTGCAGGATCACTTCCAGGGAAATCGCACGCCCTATACCGACCCGCTGTCGCGTGGGGCGATCCTCGGGCTGACGCTGGCACATGAGAAGCACCATATCTTCCGCGCCATCATGGAAGGCATCGGGTTTGGGACGCGGGCGATCCTTGATGCCTTCAAATCCGCGGGGTACACCTCCACAGAGATGACCGTCGGGGGCGGGGCTTCGGCCTCCGATCTCTGGATGCAGATCCACGCCGACACGTCCGGCCTGACTGTGCGGCTACCGGCTTCTCCGGACGCCCCGTCCACCGGGTCGGCCGTGCTCGCGGCGCATGGGGCGGGTCATTTCGCAAGCATCGACGAAGGGATCACCGCCATGGTGCACCCCGGGCGCGTGATCGAGCCGAACCCGGCAAACGTGGCGCGCTACGAAGAGATCTATCAGCGCTATCTGTCGCTCTACCCGGCGGCCAAGCGCGTTTTGGAGGGCTGAACGATGGAATATCGCACACTTGGCCGGACTGGCTTGAAAATATCGGCCCTGACGATGGGTACCTTCACTTTCGGTGGAGAGGGACCATTCGCTCGTGTTGGTGCCCAGGCGGGCGCAGAGGCGAAGCGGCTGGTGGATCTGTGCATCGACCACGGCGTGAACATGTTCGACACGGCCAATATGTACTCCACCGGAAGGTCCGAAGAGATCCTCGGCGAGGCCCTGAAGGGGGCTCCTGACAGCGTGATGGTCACCACCAAGGCTCGCATGCCGATCGGGGGAGGGCCGAACGACGAAGGCGCATCGCGATGGCACCTGATCCGAGAGTGCGAGCGGTCGCTGAAGCGGCTTGGGCGCGATCACATCGATCTCTACTATATCCACGAGTGGGACGGCACGACGCCGGTCGAAGAGACGATGGGCGCGCTCGATACGCTCGTGCAGCAGGGTAAGATCCGCTACGCGGGGTGCTCGAATTACTCGGGCTGGCACGTGATGAAGTCGCTGGCGGCGGCAGACCGGGCCGGGGGCGTGCGCTTTGCGGCGCAACAGATCCACTACACGCTGGAAGCACGGGAGGCGGAGTACGAACTCTTGCCGCTGTCGGTCGATCAGGGCCTCGGGGTTCAGGTGTGGTCGCCGCTCGCGGCGGGCTTGCTGAGCGGCAAACATCGGCGCGGTGCGGACGCGCCCGCCGGATCGCGTCAGGCAGCTGGATGGGACGAGCCGCCGGTCCGGGATTCTGAGCGGTTGTGGCGTATCGTCGATGCTCTGCTGGAGGTTGCGGAGGCGCGGGGTGTCTCGGCTGCGCAAGTGGCGCTCGCCTGGCTCCTTGCGCGGACCGGGATTTCGTCACTGGTTGTCGGAGGTCGCTCGGAGGCGCAGTTCGTCGACAACATGGGAGCGGTCGAGCTGACGCTGAGCGACGCGGAGAAGCAGCGCCTGGATGACGTCAGCCGGGTGCCGCTGGTCTATCCCTACTGGCATCAGCACAACTTCGCCCGGGCGCGGTTCTCGCCTGCGGACCAGGCGCTGCATGCAGGATATCCGGATCGCCACTACGGCGGCGAGGATCCGTTGGTGTGAGACGTGAGAGGGGCTCTGCCCCCGGCCTGCGGCCTCCCCCGGGATATTTTCCGGCACAATGAAGCCGGCGCGCGATTGAATCGTGCCGGATGTGGTTCGCCCAGGGGGACGTGGTGGGGAGAGACTGCGCCCGAAGGGCGCCGGGCCCAACGGAGGGAGATGCCGAAAGGCATCGAGTGAAGGCGGGAGCGCCCCGGGACGGGACGCTCCGCTTCTGATCAGGACGCTTCGGCGTCGGCGACGTTGAGGGCGACGGCGTGGAAGCTGTCCGGTGTGACGGAGATCGTGTCGATCCCGGCTTCGACGAGCAATTGGGCAAAGGCGGGATCGTTCGAGGGGGCTTGCCCGCAGAAGCCGACCTTGCAGCCCTGTTCATGGGCGCGTGTGATGATCTGGCGGATCATCCACAGGACCGCCGGGTCGCGCTCTGAAAAGAGTGCAGCCAGTTCCCCTGAGTCGCGATCGACACCGAGGGTCAGTTGGGTGAGGTCGTTCGAGCCGATGGAGAAGCCATCAAAGCGCTTGGCGAACTCTTCGGCAAGGATGACGTTCGAGGGGATCTCGCACATCACGTAGACCTGCAGGCCATTCTTGCCGCGTTCCAGCCCGGCCTTCGCCATCGTGGTGAGGACACGGTCCCCTTCTTGCGGTGTGCGGCAGAAGGGGATCATGACGATGACGTTGTCGAAACCCATCTCCTCGCGCAGGTATCGGATCGCGCGGCATTCCATCTGAAAGCCGGGGGCGTAGGCCGGGTCGTAGTAGCGTGAGGCACCTCGGAAGCCGATCATCGGGTTCTCCTCGTGCGGCTCGAAGTTATGGCCGCCAAGCAGCTCCGCGTATTCGTTGGTCTTGAAGTCCGACATCCGGACAATCACCGGCTCCGGGTACGAGACCGCCGCGATCTGACCGAGGCCGCGGGCAAGGGTCTTCACGAAGAAGTCCTCGGGGCTGTCGAAGCCCTTGATCACCTCGTCGATCTTCGCCTGATCTTCGGCGCTGACCTTCTCGGGCTGCAAGAGCGCCATCGGGTGCACCTTCACGCCGTTGTTCACAACGAACTCCATCCGCGCGAGGCCGACGCCCTTCGAGGGCAGGCGCCACCAGCGGGCGGCGGCCGACGGGTTTGCCATATTCAGCATGATGCGGGTCTGGGTCGCCGGGATGTCGTCAACGCTGATCTCGCTTTCCGCTATCTCGGCGATGCCGTCATGCACGACGCCCTCTGCGCCGCCGGAGCAATTCACTGTCACGTCCTGGCCATCGTGCAGGATGTGCGTGGCGTCGCCAGTGCCGACGATGGCGGGGAGGCCGAGCTCGCGGCTGACGATCGCGGCGTGCGAGGTGCGGCCACCCGAGTCGGTGACGATGGCCGCGGCGCGCTTCATGATCGGCACCCAATCGGGATCGGTCGTGCCGGTCACGAGGATGCCGCCGTCTTCGAACTGATCCATGTCGGCGGCGTGTTCGATGAGGCAGACGCGGCCCGTCGCCGCCGCTTCGCCCACCGAGAGACCCGTGACGAGGGTCTTGCCGGGATGCGTGACGTCGTAGGACTTGAGCAGACCGCGGCCCGCGCGGGACTGGACCGTCTCGGGGCGGGCCTGAACGATGTAGAGTGGGCCGCCCTCGCCGTCGCGGGCCCATTCCATGTCCATCGGGCAGCCGTAATGCGTCTCGATGGTTGCCGCCATTTGCGCGAGCTGGAGGATCTCGTCGTCCGAAAGCACGAAGCAGGCGCGCTCGGCCTTCGATGTCTTCACGTTGCGGGTCGTCTGGCCGTGACCCGAGGCGTAGATCATCTTGATTTCCTTGGCGCCCATTGCCTTTTCGATAATGGGCTTGAGGCCGGGCTTGCCGAGGAAGGGCTTGTAGACCTCGTACTCATCGGGGCTGACAGCGCCCTGGACGACGTTTTCGCCCAGGCCCCACGCGGCGGTGATCAGGACGGCGTTCGGGAAGCCCGACTCGGTGTCGATGGAGAACATCACGCCCGAGCCGCCGATATCGGCGCGCACCATTTGCTGAACGCCGACCGAGAGCGCGACCTGGCTGTGATCGAAACCCTGGATCTTGCGGTAGGTGATGGCGCGGTCGGTGAAGAGCGACGCGTAGCAGCGGCGGCAGGCGTCAAGCAACTGCGCCTCGCCGACGATGTTGAGGAAGGTTTCCTGTTGGCCGGCGAAGCTGGCGTCGGGCAGGTCTTCGGCCGTGGCTGAGGAGCGGACGGCGACGGAAAGCGTGTCGTGCCCGGCCTTGGCAGAGAGTTCGTGGTAGGCCTTGATGATGTCGGCGCGGATGTCTTCGGGCCAATCGCCCTCGGCAATCATGGCGCGAATCTTTGCGCCGGTCTCCTGGAGGGTCCGCTTGCCGCTGTCCCAATCGGCGATGGCCGAAGCGATGCGGTCGTTCAGATCATTGGCATCAAGATAGGCGCGAAAGGCGTCGGCCGTGGTGGCGAAGCCCGGCGGGACCGCGATGCCGGCGCCGGCGAGCTCCTGCACCATTTCGCCGAGGGACGAGTTCTTTCCGCCGACAAGGGCGACATCGCCGCGGCGGAGTTCTTCGAACCGGATGACATTCACGCCGGGGTCGTTCACATCGTAGGCCATGGATCTCTCTCCCTCTCCAGGCTGTGGACGGGTGGCGGTCCGGCGTCGAAAATGCGCGCTGGCCCGCTTCTCGCTTCGAGGGGGAGGATGACGGTTTGGCGGCGGGGTGCCTTTGACGCAAGTCAATTCGCGTGGGGCAGAGACAGGGGGCGCTGCCCCCCGGCCTACGGCCTCCCCCGGGATACTTCACGGCACAATGAAGCGGGCGGGGTCAGCTCGCGATGGATCTCGCGGCCTGTGGCGGGGGGGCGGTGTGGATCGACCAGGCCAGCAGCGCGAGGACGAGGACGGCGCCTGAGATGTTGGCCGTGATCATGTCGGGCCAGAGAGCAGCGGTGCCGCCTGCGAGCGCGAGGGCGCGCAGCGTCCAGCCGATGGGGCTTTCCATCGCGCCGGCGATACCGGCCGAGAGGCCGTAGATGCCCACAACGCCGAAGGAGAAGATCATCAGCGCCGGGCCCCATTCGCCGGAGAGAAACGGCGTGTACGCAAAGAGGACCGGGACGATGTAGAGGCCTTTCGCGAGCTTCCAGGACGCCACACCCGTGGCCATGGCAGGGGATTTCGCGATGGCGGCGGCCGTGAAGGCCGCCAGTGCAACCGGTGGCGTGACGTTACTGTCCTGGCTGAGCCAGAAGATGATCATATGAGCGGAGAGCAGGGCTGTGAGGGCTGCTTCCGGGGAGACCACGAGATCACGCAGGGGCTGGGCGACTTCGAGGGGGAGGCTCGCGACCAGTGCGCGCGCGTCCTCCATGGGCATGGGGGCCGAGAGCAGCGGTATGGCATCTGGCGCGCCAAGCATGAAGAGGGCCTGGGCCGTGGCCGGGAGCTCTCCGGCGGCCATCATCGCGATCACCTCACGGTCGCCGATCATGCCTGCGATGGCGGGCGCGGAGAGAGTTGCGAGCACGATGTAGGCTGCGGTCACGGGGAGCCCCATGCCGAGAACGAGGGACGCGAGGGCCACCAGAGCGATGGCGATCAGGAGGTTGCCGTCCGCCCAGGTTGCGATTTGCAGGGAGAAGACGTTGCCGACACCGGCGGTGGTGATGACGTTGACCACCAGACCGACAGCGCAGAGCAGAACGGCCGTCATGACCATGGAGCGCGCGCCCATAACGAGGGCTTCGAAGATCGCCTTCGGTCCCATGGGATTGGCCGAGGCCCAGGATGAGACGATCACCGCACCGATGCCGAAGACCGCGGCGTAATTCGGGGTGAAGCCCATCACGAGCATCGTGATCAGGAGACTGATCGGGATGATGAAGGGGGCGCCCCCTTTCCGCAGGGCGGTGCCCAGGGTCTCGCCATCGGCTTCGAGCGGCGGCAGGTTCAGCCGACAAGCCTCGATCCGGACGAAGAACGCCACCGAGAGGAAATAAAGCAGGGCCGGCAGAGCGGCGGCAGCGACGATGATCTCGTAGGAGATCTGCGTGAAGCTCGCCATCACGAAAGCGCCCGCGCCCATGATCGGGGGCATCAGCTGTCCGCCGGTGGAGGCCGCGGCCTCGACACCGCCCGCGAACTTGGGCTGGAACCCGGCCTTTTTCATCAGCGGGATCGTGATGACGCCGGTCGATGCGGTGTTGGCCACGGCTGAGCCCGAGATCGTGCCGGTCAACCCCGAGGAGATGACCGCGACGATACCGGGGCCGCCCCGCACCCGACCGGCGATCGAGGTGGCCAGCGCGACGACGAACTCGCCCGCGCCGGAGCGAACGAGAAACGCGCCGAAGATGATAAAGAGGAACACGGTCGTCGACGAGATCCGGGCGATCGTCCCGAAGATGCCCTCATCGTTGTAGATCGAGCGCCAGAGCGTGCTTTCCCAGGAAAAGCCCCGGAACTGGAACACCCCGTCGATCATCGACCCCCACCATGCCACGTAGGTCAGCGAGAGGATGATGAGGATCGGGATCACCATGCCCGCGACGCGTCGGGTCAGTTCGATCGCGCCGATGACAAGGAGGATCGCTGCCGCCCAGTCTATGGTGTTGAACGGTTCGTTGGCGCCAAGAAGCGGCCCCTCGCGGTAGACGAACCAGAAGGCGCTGGCCGCGACAAGCGCACCGAATACGAGGTCTACCGTCTGCCAGAGAGGCGACGCCTTGGCCGCGGCCCAGGCGGGATAGAGGAACGCTGCGAGGAACGAAAAGCATGCGAAGTGGAAGACGTTGCGCTGGATTTCCGACAGAAGCCCCGGATCCATCGCGAACCACAGATGCGCGATGGACACGACAAAGCAGAAGCCGGCGAGCGCATGGCCTGCCAGCCCGGAGGGGGCGCGAAGCGGGTTGTCATCCGTGTCGGACAAGGCGCTGGGTGGGGGCGGCACAGGTGCGCCGCCCCCGTCCGGATCAGTTGGCGATCAGGCGCTCGGGGATGTCGATCCCCTGCTCGGCGTAGAAGCGCGCGGCACCGGGATGCAGCGGTACGGGCAGGCCGTTGATCGCAACCTCGAGCGACATTGCCTTCGTGGCCGGGTGGATGGCCTGAAGGAAGGGCAGGTTTTCGTAGATCGTCTTCGTGATCTGGTAGACATGCTCTTCGGGGATGTCGGCATGGGTCGCCAGGAAGTTCGGCTGCGCGATCGTGTTGATGTCGGCATCCTGGCCCGGGTAGGTGCCCGCCGGGATCATGTAGCGGAACCACAGGCCGCGATCGCCGTCGGCTTGCGCAAGCTCTTCATCGGTGAAATCCAGTATGGTCACGCTATCCCCGGCCGCTGCCAGAAGTTGCGACACAGCACCCACGGGCGGGCCTGCCGGCGCCGAGAAGCCCTCGACCTGACCGTTCTGGATGGCCTCGGCAGAGGGTCCGTACCCTGCGAAGACCAGCTCGAAATCATCTTCCAGCGAGATGTCGAAACCGGAAAGGATCGCGGCATTCGAACCGATGGTGCCAGAGTTCTGGCGGCCAAGCGCGGCCCCCATGCCCTTGATCTTCAGGAAATCGGAGAACGTGCCGCTCTCGACGTGCTCGTTGGCAAGGATGAAGTGTTCCACGTTCGGCCACAGGAGCGAGACCGAGCGCAGGTGCTCTTGCGCGCCATCCGCCTCGACCGGCCCGGTGCCGGTGGCGGCGTAGTAGCCAAAGAGGCCCTGAAGGATGCCGAACTGGGCTTCGCCTTCGCGCAGCAGGCGGACGTTTTCGCCCGACCCGGCGGAGGAAATTGCCGACATCCCGATCCCGGTGCCCGGCTCCAGCCGCACCTTGGTCAGGGTCGCGAGGGCGACGCCGACGGGATAGTACGTGCCGCCCGTAGACGCCGTTGAAAGGATGTAGCTGGCGCCGTCCTGAGCTTGTGCTTGGAGCGGCAGAACAAGTGTCGCGGCCGCGAGGCTCGCGATTGCGAGTTTCTTCATTTGTGACCTCCCTGTGGTCATGTTTTTTTTGGCCGTGCCCATCGGACGCGACGCTCCGGCCTATAAAGCCGAGCAACCTCTACCTAGGCAAGTCTTTCCTGAGCACAATGTCGCACCTCGATTGCGGGGCACACGCACAGGGCGAGACACGGCCTGCGGAAGTCGGCATAGTTGGCGTTGGCCTCTCGGGGATCGGTGGAAGGATCATGTCGGAAACGGAGAAGAACTGGATCGGGTGGGGGATCGACCTTGTCCGGTTGTGGCAGGCGAAAGGTGGCGGGCTTGTCTTCGCCGCGGCGTTCTTCGGGCTGTTCCTGAGCTGGGTTGACGGGGTGCCGGCCTTTCTGGCGCCCGCCTTGCTGATCGCAGCCCTTGGCGGGGCTTGCGTCGCGACCTTCCGGACGTACCGCGTCCTGCGCATCGGAGGCTCCGGCGCGAGGCTGTCTGGCCGTATTGGCGGGATGGAAAAAAACTATGTTGGCGATGAAAACAGGCACTCGCGGGTCCGGGCCCTGTTTTCCTACGAGATCGAGGGCCAGCAATACGAGGGGCACACGTCTTGGGCGCCACCGAGGATGCACAAGAAGCGCTTCGGTGTGCTCGAGCCCGGCAACCTGATCGACCTGACCGTGGACCCGGCGCGCCCTGACAAGCCGATCCCGCTGGCCGAAGTGCCGAACCTTGGCTGGGCCGTACGTTGACGCGGCGCCACGGGGACATACCTCTCGCCCGCGACAGGGAGGCAGCGATGCAGGATTTCTCGAAGACCCCCGGCTACCGGCTCGGGCGCGCGATTACCCGCCGCGCCATCCTGACTGCGGCTGCGTTTTGCGGGGCGGCGACGGTCATTGCAGCCGGGCGAGGTGTGGCAGGCCAAAGCTTTACCTTTCCGTCCATCGACGGTGGAACCCTTGCACTCGACGCATGGGCCGGGCGCCCCGTTCTCGTGGTGAACACCGCGTCGCGCTGCGCGTTCACGCCCCAGTACGATGCGCTGCAAGCCCTTTATGACCAGTACCGCGCGCAGGGGCTCATCGTGCTTGCAGTGCCGTCCAACGACTTTCGACAGGAGTTGGCGAGCGAGGCGGAAGTCAAGGAGTTCTGCGAGATGAACTTCGGGCTCGATCTGCCCATGACCGAGATCACTTCAGTTCGTGGACGCGACGCGCACCCCTTCTACCAGTGGCTCGCGGCGGAGCATGGTTTCCGGCCCCAGTGGAATTTCAACAAGGTGCTTCTGGGCCCCGATGGCGTGCCCGTGGCAACATTCGGATCGCGGACTTCTCCGACGGCGCGCGATGTCACCCGGCCAATCGAGGCACTGCTTGGGGTTTGAGACCCCTCGCGCGGCGCAGCAGTCGCAGGTGAGCGGCGGGCCGGTCATGCTCGGGCATGACATCTATCGCCACTCGAGCTACGGCGCCTGGCACCCCTTACGTATCCCGCGCATGTCGACGGTCATGGATCTGTCGCGCGCGCTCGGCTGGCTCGGCGCGGGCCATTTCAAGACGTCGCCCCGGATCAAGCCCGAGGCACTTCATGTCTGGCATGAGCCTGCGTATGTCGCCGCCTTGCAGCGCGCCGAGGCCGAAGGGCAGGCCCGCGCGGACGATCCGGAACGGTTCGGCCTCGGCACCCATTCGAACCCCGTGTTCGGGGAGGTCTGGCGCCGTCCGGCAACCTCGGCAGGCGGCTCCTATCTCGCCGGGGAATTGCTGGCGCGTGGCGGGGTTGTCCACCATCCGGCGGGTGGGACGCATCACGCGATGCCGGGGCGCGCAAACGGATTTTGCTATCTCAACGATCCGGTCCTCGCGATGTTGTCGTTGCGCAGCGTGGGCGCTCGGCGGATCGTCTATGTCGATATCGATGCGCACCATTGCGACGGGGTCGAGGTCGGCTTTGCAGGGGATCCGGACGTCTTGATGATCTCGGTTCACGAAGAGCGCCGATGGCCGTTCACGGGGCATCTGGAAGAAACGGCGAGTGGGTCGGCTGTCAACCTGCCTGTGCCGCGCGGGCTCAATGATACCGAGATGTCCTTTATCCGCGAAGCGTTGATCCTCCCACTCGTTGCGGAGTTCGAGGCCGATGCTGTTGTCCTGCAATGCGGCGCCGACGCGGTGGAAGAGGATCCTCTATCGCGGCTGTCGCTGTCCAACAACGCGCATTGGGAGATTGTTGCCGCCCTGCGCCCCCTTTCGCCACGCTATCTCGTGTTGGGGGGCGGGGGATACAATCCTTGGTCCGTTGGGCGACTCTGGACAGGGGTCTGGGCCACACTGGCCGGCGCCGCGATCCCCGAAAGGCTGCCGCTCGAGGCTGAAGCCGTGCTGCGCGGGCTGGTCTGGGAGGGCAGTCGCCGGGGCGACACCCCGCCCGAACACTGGTTCACGACGCTGCGTGACAATCCGCGTCCGGGCCCCTTGCGCGACGAGGTCCGCGCGCGCGTCGGGCGGGCTCTGGCGCTCAGGTCTCAGCGGAGCGGGGCGGGGCCGATGCAAGGCCAAGCGCGGCGGAGAGCTGAGCGGCGAGCGGCGCGATAGCGCCCCCGGAAAGCGCCGAGCGGGCGCGCGCTGCGGCGGCGTGCTGCGCGTCTGGTGTCCATTCTGACAGGGCCCTGGCGAGGGCGCCTTCGCCGTCGACCACGATCACGGCCCTGGCCGCGCTGAGCGTCGCGTAGGCGGAGGCTGCGTTCTCGATATTCGGACCGGTCAGGAGCGCACAGTCGAACTGCGCGGGCTCGTAGGGTGTGTGCCCACCCTTCTCCACCAGCGACCCGCCAACGAAGCACAGCTCTGCCGCGCTGTACCAGAGCGGCATTTCACCCAGCGTATCCACGAGATAGATGGCCGCACCTTCAGGCGCCTCGCCCTTTGAGCGGACTGCAAAAGGCAGGCCCGTCATGGCGATCAGCGCTGCGACCTCGGGCCCGCGCGGCGGGTGTCGTGGTGCCAGTATGAGCCGGAGATCGGGCCGCGTGGTTCGTGCGGTTTGGAAGGCAGATAGGATCTGCTCCTCCTCGCCCGCGTGCGTCGAGGCCGCGAGCAGTGTTTCCGCCCGCGCGAAACCCAGTGTAGCCACGTCTTCGGGTCTTGGCCGCGCTAGGACGACGGCGGCCTTGAGAGATACCGGAGAGACGAGGCGGTCGTGCGGCACACCCAGCACTTGCAGTGCCTGAGCCGATCCGGCGTCTTGCGGTGCCGCCAGGGCGATCTGTGCCAAGAGCGGGCGCAGCAGGCCCTTGAGGCGGGCCCAGCGGCGTTCGCTGCGCGCCGACACCCGTGCCCCGACAAGGGCCACTGGGCATCCGAGAGCATGCACCGCGTGCAGCCGATTGGGCCAGAGCTCGTTCTCGATCACGATCATGGCGGAGGGCCGCACGCGCGACGCAAAGCGCTTGAGACAAAGGCGATAGTCGAGCGGCGCCAGTGAGGCAGCGATCCGCGGGATCGCCCAGCTGCGCACAAGATCCCGCCCGGTCACGGTGTTGGTGGTGACGATGACCCTGATATCAGGGTGCCGCGTCATCAGCGCCTCGATCACCGGGCGCGCAGCCGTCGCTTCCCCGTTCGACGCGGCGTGCACCCAGAGACACCCCGCCGCACTCTCTGAGGCGGACACTGTTGATGTTTCGGGATCACGCGCAGCGCCCAGCCGCTCTCGTACGTCGCTCCACCGCTCCCGCTGCCGCAGAAGGCGCCACGCGATGAGGCCGGCCATGGCCGGTGCGGCGAGGGTCAGGGCAATGCGGTATAGGATCATCCTTCAGTGGCTCGCCAAGTGTCGGTGGGGCGGGGCGACGCCCAAGCGGGATGGCTGGCGCTGCTCGGGAACAGCACCAACACCCGCCATGTAATCATGGAAGGGTTCCAGGCGCTATCGCTGGCTTTACTCGGAAACAGCACCGGCATGATCCGTATCGGTAAGGGTCGCGGTGCTTTTCTCGCCGCTGCCATCGTCAAAGCCTTGTGCGAGGAACGTCAGGCGCAGCGTCCAAGAATCGTTTTCCACCGTCTCGCGCGTCACCTCGCCCTCCAACTGCTGGGCAAAAGCCTCGATCAGCCGCGTCCCGAGCCCGGCGCGGAACTCGACCTGGGTATCGGCCAGGCGCGTGCCGATCGAGTTCGACACTTCGAGCGTCACGAGGTGGGTGTCGTCTTGCTCCAGAGACAGACGCATCCAGGGGCTCGAACCATCCAGGGGGCGGCCGATGTGGTGGAACACGTTCGTGACCGCTTCACCCACCAGCAGCGAGAGCGGCACCGCCTGATCCGGATAGAGCTGGATCGCGCCATACCTCGTTTCGACCTCCAATTGAGGCGCGACGGATGAGGCGTCCGCGAGCTTGCGGTTTACGATCTCGGAGACGAGCGTGTCAGCCTGCAGCGCCGAGAGGGCAGGGGTTTTGTAGAGATGCTGGTGGACGGTCGCGAGGCTCATCACCCGATCCTGCACGCGCCGCAGAACGGCGCGGTTTTCCGGTGTTCTGTGCTGGCGGATCTGCATGTTGAGGATCGAGGCGATGAGCTGCAGGTTGTTCTTGACGCGGTGATGGACCTCTTTGAGCAAGACCTTCTGGTCATGCACGGCTTTCTCGAGGCGCGTTTCGTCCCGCACGATGCGGGCGGTCATGGCGTCGAACGTATCGGCGAGTTCGGCAAGCTCGTCTGGTGCGCCCTCGAGCCGGAACGGCGGCAGCATCCGGTCGCCCGCCGTGAAGGCCTGCATGCGCCCCTGAAGCGAGCTGAGCGGCATGAGGATGAGCCGGTTGACGGTGAAATACGCCACCATGAGCGAGACCAGCCACATTGCGAGCGGAAGCAGGGTGGTGAGCGGAAAGGTCGCCGAGAGCGGTTTTTCAAAGAGCGAACCGGGCTGCCATGCCGCGAGGGTGACGATCTCTCCCTCGATCACTGGCACGGCCGCGTAGAGGCGCGAGTCGCCCGCACCGGACAGGGCCGTCATGCTGTGGGCCGGCTGGGTCGTGAGGCTGCCGATATCCGTCTCGACCGGAAGCCGGAGGGCCGCGGCCTCCTCGATCGGCCCCACGACCGTGCCGGGGGCGAACGGGGACGTCCAGAGAAGCTCGCCCGCGCGATTGAGCGTTGCGAGATCGAGGGCGACAGGTGTGTTGCCCGGGATCGCGTCAGACGTAAGCAGCGCCCGGCGCGGAAGCCCGAGCAGGATCGTCCCGAGCTGGACGGTCAACGAGGCGATCCCGGCTTCGCTCGTCACCTGCGCGTTCACGGGCTGGACGATAAGAAGCGTGCCCGGCAGGGGCGAAAGCTCGCCGCCGCTGACAACCCTTGCCGGTATGGAGGTGTCGGTCAGCAGCGGATTTCGGGAGAGATCGTAGGCGATCTTGTCGGAGGTGCACTCAAGTCGGCCATCCGCCATGGCAAACCCTGCGAATTCAATGCCATCCGCCGCTTTCACAACCTCCCTCATGAGCTCTGAGCAGACGCGCGCATTGGGAGGCAGGGACTGTACCAAGGGCACAAGCGCGCGGGCTTGGCCCTGGGCCGTCCGGATGACGGCGCGTTGGGCGGCGGCGGCTCGGATGGCCTCGCCCAGCAAAGCGCTCTGGGACATTTCGCGGGCATGGGCCGTGGCATCGCGCGACTGCATCAGGACGATCACGCCAATTGGAAGGATCGCCAGCGTCAGGAGCAACGCAAGGCGTAACCGCGCGGATCCCAGGGTGCCATTCGCGCGAGTATGTTTGGTGCGCCGCGGGGTCGCGTCACGAGACGTCAAGGCTCAGAGCCCCGAGCGGCCGTGCCCGCTCATGACGGCGCGCGTGGCGGGGTCGGTCAACTCGAGGTCCTCATCCTCGCCCAGCTGCAGGATCTCGGCCAGCTTGCGGCGCCCGCGGTTGGCCCGGCTCTTGACCGTTCCGGCAGGCACGCATGTCATGCGGGCGGCATCCTCGTAAGAGAAACCCGAGGCGCCGACGAGCACCAGCGCCTCGCGCTGTTCGTCCGGCAGCTGTGCGAAAGCGACTGCAAAGTCACGCAACGCAAGACGCCCGTCATGGGCCGGTTTCTCCGCCAGCCGCGCGGCAAACATACCATCGACATCTCCGGTCTCGCGCTTGAGCTTGCGCCGCGTGGTGTAGAAGTGATTGCGCAGAATGGTGAAGAGCCACGCGCGCAGGTTCGTCCCGGCGCGAAAGCTCCCGATATTCGTCCAAGCCTTGACGATGGTGTCCTGCACAAGGTCGTCCGCTGCGCTGGGATCTCGGGTAAGGGAAATGGCAAACGCCCGCATAGCGGCGAGATGCAGTGCGATCTCGTCACGCGGGTTCGTGCCCGTCGGCCCGGGCGAGTCTGTCGCGTCCTGCGGAGGGGCCTCCGCTTTGCGAGGGGTCATTCAGGCGTGCCCTGGTCCTTGAGCTTGCGCAATAGATCAAGGAAGCGCTCCGGCACCTCCTCCTCAAGCGTGCTTTTGTAGACCTTGCGCAGATTCTCATCAATCTGCTGGTCTAGCCGCTTCTTTCGATCGTCCTGCACCATCAGCATGAGCATGCGCTAAAGGGTCCGCCTTTACTAGTTTGACGCTGCTCAACGTTGACGCCGTCAATTGGTTCCCGAAGAATGGAACAAAGTTTAATAGATTGGGGGCAGCATCCTTGGCAAATCCAGCGCAACTAGCAGACTTGGTGGGAGAAAACCTTCCGTATCTGCGGCGCTATGCGCGTGCTTTAACGGGTAGCCAGGATACCGGAGACACCTATGCGTCTGCGACCCTCGAAGCCCTGATCGAGGATTCGTCGATCTTCGACGACAGCGTAACTCCGCGTGCAGCGCTGTTTCGTGCCTTCCATCTGATCTGGTCGAGTGCCGGAGCGCCGATTACGAATGGGGATGACGCTATGTCGCGGCGCGCCCAGGATCACATGGCGCGGCTCACGCCGAACAGCCGCGAAGCTCTGTTGCTGCATACGATCGAGGAGTTCCGGATCGGCGAGATCGCGACAATCATGCAGTTGCCGGAAGCCGAGGCGACGGAGCTTGTCGAGCGCGCGCGCCACGAAATGGAAGACAGCATCGCCGGTCGTGTCCTGATCATCGAGGACGAGGCGATCATCGCGATGGACATAGAGGGGATTGTCGCCTCGATGGGCCATGCCGTCACCGGAATTGCCAGGACCCGCACGCGGGCCGTCGAACTTGGACAGCGCGATCGACCTGATCTCATCCTCGCGGACATCCAGCTCGCGGACCAGAGCTCCGGCGTCGACGCGGTCAATGATCTCTTGATGACTTTTCCCGACACGCCGGTAATCTTCATCACTGCGTTTCCCGAGCGGCTTTTGACGGGGGACAGGCCAGAGCCCGCATTCCTCATCTCGAAGCCCTATACCGAAGAACAGATCCGCAGCTCGGTGAGCCAGGCGATGTTCTTCTCGTCGACAGAAAGCATCGGCTTCTGAGCGCGAACACGCTGTTGCCCTCAGCTGCGCCGCAGCGGTGGTATTGGAACGTCGCAAGAAAGTGGTCTCAGGCCGATTTCGCGGCCTCTGGCGGGGGGGCGACCGGCTGTGCCGGTTCGTCTTGCGGGGGTTCTGGTTCCGCGGGATCCGGGCGCCTGTTCCACTGCGCCAGTTCGACATCGAAGACCGCGCCCAAAACGACGACGAAGGCGCTGATGTAGAACCACATCAAGAGCGCGATCACCGCTCCGAGAGAGCCGTAAACCTTGTCGTAGTTGCCGAAGTTCGCGAGGTACGTCGAAAACCCCCACGAAGCGAACCCCCACAATGCCACAGCGAGCAGCGCGCCCGGAGTGATGACCCCGGCCCAGCGGCGGCGGGGATCGACCTCTCGCAGGGCAGGGCCGAAGCGATAAAGGGACCCGACGGCCAAGAGAACGATGGTGACGCCGATAACCCAGCGCAGGACGCTCAGCGCCGGGCCCGCAAAGGGCCCAAGCGGCACCAGTGCAAGAAAGACCGGCGCAATCACGACAGAGGCCAGCGCGACGAGCGCGGCGAGGATCAGGCCCGAGGATAGTGCCAGGGCCGCGATCACGTGCCAAAGACCGGCACGCGGTTGAGAGCGATGCACCTTGTTCAACGCCCCGATCAAGGCCGCAACGCCCGAGCGCGACGCCCACAAAGCGCCCATGAGCGAGATTGCCGAAGCCCAGCCCAGCGTTCTCGAGGCGCCGGACGCCAGAGCGTCCAACTGGGTCTCGATGATGGCGAATCCCTCTTCCGGGACCATGGGTTCGATGGTTTCCAGCTCCTGAGCGACGACGGCCGGGTCCGCGACAAGCCCCCAAAGCGCGACGATCGCCGTCAGCGTCGGAAACACAGCAAGAAGCCCATAGAACGCTACCCCGGCCGAGACGAGGCCGACGTTGACCTCGGTCATCCGCTCTGACATCGCACTCAGTAATTTGAGCCCTTTGCCAAGGGGGCTGGGCAATCGATCGGCCAAGCTCATCGTCTGGGCGGTCCTCCGCGGATGCCTGCCACACACCAGTATTTCTTGTCTGTAACGCAAAGATACGCCCGCACATCGGGCTCATCCGTTTGCGATTTTCTCCGGCGTCCCTAGTTTAGCAAAGGTATGAGACTTGTGAACGCCTTACCCGCCAACCTCCACAGACCGTGGCTTTCCCCTCACCATCGCCTGACCAGGCGGGGGGGCGCGCGATGACAGACAACCGTGGCGAAGGACCTTTTCAGAGGATAGCCGTTCTGGGCGCTGGCGCTTGGGGCACGGCACTTGCGATGGTGGCAGCGCGCGCCGGGCGCGACGTGCGCCTGTGGGGGCGCAATGCCGAAGACCTCGCGCAAATCGCGCACACCCGGCGCAACGAACGCTACCTCGGCGACATCCCCATTCCCGACAATCTCACTTGTGAGCCCGATATGGCCGCCGCGCTGGCCGGGGCGGAGTGCGTGCTGATTGTCACCCCGTCGCGCACGCTGCGCGAGATGGCCCGAAAGATGGCGCCGGACCTTCCGCCGGAGATCCCGGTCGTGCTCTGCGCCAAGGGAATTGAGCAGGGCTCGGGCAAGCTCCTCGGCGAGGTCGTCGAGGAGGAGCTTCCGGGCCACCGCATCGGAGTGTTGTCCGGCCCGACCTTTGCTCGCGAAACCGCATTGGACTATCCCACGGCCGTTACGCTTGCGTTTCCGTTCGCGGCAGCCGACCGGCGCGCGCCCGAGAGCGCGCCGGCGTCGCGTCTTGCGCTCTCGCTCGGCAGCTCGATGTTTCGGCCCTATGTCTCCGACGACATGGTCGGGGTCGAGGTCGCCGGCGCCATCAAGAACGTGATCGCCATCGCGTGCGGTATGATGACCGGCGCGGGCTACGCCGAGAACACGCGTGCAGCGCTCATCACGTGGGGGGTTGATGAAATGAAGACGATGGCCGAGGCGCTGGGCGGGCGCCGCGAGACGGTTACCGGTCTCGCGGGTACGGGCGACCTGACCCTGACTGCGTCGTCTCCCACGTCGCGGAATATGAAGCTTGGCTTGCAACTCGGGCAGGGCATTCCCCGAGCGGAGTGCTTTGACGGCAAGGCAGTCGTTGTGGAGGGCGAGGTCAACGCCGTCTCGGTCATCGACCTCGCCGAGAAGGTCGGCGTTGACATGCCGGTCTGCCGGGCGGTGCACGCAATCCTGCACCGAGGCGCGGATCTGCGTGAGACGTTCGCCGCCCTCTGGGCGCGACCAATCGTCGGGGAGCCGCGTGCGCTCGACATCGAGATGGCCCATCCGGCGGCCGGGACGCAGGCCGCCGAATGACCGACCTGTCGCGCAAGCAATTCGTCCTGGCGACCGATCTAGACGGGACGTTCCTGGGTGGCTCCGAGGCTGCCCGTTCGTCGCTCTATGGCTGGATCGAGGCGCATCGGGAGACGGTGGGCCTCATCTTCGTGACCGGGCGTGACCCCGACTTCATCGTGTCGCTGACAAAGGGGACACCTGTCCCGACACCGGACTATGTTGTTGGCGATGTTGGCACGACCATTGCCGAGGTCACGCCGGATGGCGAGGTCTCTCCGATCCCCGTTCTCGAGGAAGAAATCGCCGCAACCTGGGGAGATGTTGGCCCGCGCGTGCGCGCCGCGCTCGAGGGCGCGGCGGGCCTGACGCCGCAGTCGACGGGCTTCCGGTATCGCATGAGCTACGACCTGCAACCATCTGAACTCGATTATGGTTTGCCGGATCGTGTGCGCGAGATGGGCGTCGATGTCCTGATCTCGGACAATCGCTTCTTCGATGTCCTGCCAAAAGGTGTGTCCAAAGGCCCGTCTCTGCGGCGCCTTGTCGATCATCTGGCGGTGGAGGAGCCCCGGGTCCTTGCCGCCGGAGACACGATGAACGATCTGTCGATGCTAATATCGGGCCTGCCCGCCGTGGCTGTCGGCAATTCCGAGCCGCCGTTGCTCGCCGCTCTGCCCCAAGCCCCGCACATCCATCGCGCCGCCGGCGCGGGTGCGGCGGGAATCGTCGAGGCCATCGCGGCCTTCCAGCTTCACCCCGAGATCCACGAGGTGCGTGATGCCATCTGATCTGGTCATCGTCTATCATCGCCAACCCTACGAAGAGGTGGAAGGCGATGACGGAGAGATCCTCTACCGTGACAACAAATCTCCGAACGGGATCGTGCCGACGTTGAAGGCGCTCTTCGGCCGGGTCGATCATGGCGCTTGGGTGGCGTGGAAAGAGGCTGAGGATCCCTCCAAGCCAGAGTTCGAGCGGGTGATCGAGATCGAGGACAGTTTCGGCCAGTACACCGTATCCCGGCTGCCGCTGACCAAGGCGCAGGTGACGAGCTTCTATCATACGACGTCGAAAGAGGCGTTCTGGCCGATCCTGCATGCCTTCAAGGAGAGGTACAATTACGACCCCGTGGATTGGCCGACCTTTCGCGAAGTGAACTGGGCCTTTGCGGAAGCAGCCGCGCGCGAGGCCGGGGAAGGTGCGCTCGTCTGGATCCACGATTACAACCTCTGGCTGGTGCCCGGCTATCTGCGCCAGCTCCGCCCCGACGTGACGATCAGCTTCTTTCATCACACCCCGTTCCCCTCGGCGGACATGTTCAACGTGTTGCCCTGGCGCGAGGAAATCGTGAAATCGCTCCTGGAATGTGACGTGGTCAGCTTTCACGTGCCGCGCTATGTCGCCAACTTCACCCAGGTTGCGCGCTCGCTCTTCGATGTCGAGGTTACCGCGCGGCGCGCGGTCAAGACCTCTGACCAGCCCCTCGGGTCAGCTCTCGACGAGCGTTCGCAGCCGACCGAGCTGAAGCTGCACGATGGCCGCAAGGTGGCGCTTGCGGCGTCGCCTGTCGGGATCGATGTCGGGTTCATCGAGACGCACGCCCGGGCGGAAGACACGATCCGGGCGCTCACCTCCATCGAAGCGGACAAGGGGGATGGCGTGCTTTTGTTGTCCGTCGGACGCACGGATTACACCAAGGGCGGGCCCGAGCAGCTCCTGGCCTACGAGCGGCTCTTGCAACGCCGCAAGGACCTCCATGGCAAGATCCGCCTGATGCATGTCTCTGTCATGGCGAACCGAAACATGACCGCCTATGCCGAGATTCAGGCCCATATCGAGCAGCTCGCCGGGCGGATCAACGGCACGTTCGGCACCCTTGAATGGCAGCCGCTGGCCTTTATCAGCCAGCCTGTCCCGTTCGACCAGCTGGTTGCCTACTACCGTGCCGCCGACGTCGCCTGGATCACGCCGCTCGCGGACGGCATGAACCTGGTGTGCAAGGAATACGTCGCCAGCCGGGTGGATGGTGATGGCGTACTTGTGCTGTCAGAATTCGCGGGCGCGGCGGTGGAGCTGCCTTCGGCGGTGCTGACGAACCCGTTCTCGGCGCGATCGATGGACACCGCGATCGAACAGGCGCTTGCCATGGAAGAGGAAGAGCGCCGCCACCGGATGGACGCCATGCGCCGCGTGGTGGCGCAGGCGGATATCAAGGCCTGGGGGGATGCGCAGCTTTCCTTCGGCAAACGCGCGGCCCTTGCGACGGCGTGAGCCGGCCGAACGCGGCGCAAGCGCCTGGGGGGCTGACGGGCTGGCCTGAAGGATCGTTCGCGGGATGGCTGGGCGTGGCAACCGTCGCCTCCCCTCCGAGAGCGGTCCGGGTGGCAGCCGTCAGTAAGAGGTATTTCTGACCAAGATGAAGGAGCGGCCGCGCGCTTGCGGCCAGGTCAGAACCACTGGCCCGGTTCCATGAGGCCGTTGTCCAGCAGGGTTTGACCTGTCCAGTCGAAGGGTTCGGACCCTTGCCACAGGAAGCTCCGGATCGCGGTTTTCGACAGCGGGTTGGTCGTGAGTGCCTTGGCGGCGCGGAACGAACAGATGGCCGCTGTCAGGTTATTGTGCCAGCGGCAGGCATAGGTGTTGTATTCGGGGTCGGTGAAGGTGTTGTCCGGGCGCATCTGAAGCGTCGGTTGGGCGCGAAAGAGACCGACGCGATCGATCCGGCGGCGGGATGCGTCCACGTGCTCTTCGAACCGCCACCTGAGGCCGCCGTAGAAGTCGAGCTGACGGTCGTGCGGGTGGTTGTGGTTGGCCGGGTCCGGGCGGGCGAGCGCATAGTAGCCGATCCGGTCGAAATGCGGGGCAAGGCGATCGACACCGTTGGGGTGGTGGTCGAGATTGGCCGCGTAGAGGTCGACCACGAACGTGATCAGGGCGTTTCGCTTTTCCTCGGTCTGGAAGGACAGCATTTCGCCGATCCTGCGATTTTCGCAGAACGGATACATCAGGTACTCGGCGTTGTAGCAGGCATGCAGCCAGGTGCCGGAAGGTGCGGTGGCGAGGGCGGCATTCACGGCGTCGGCCATGGCGTCAGACCGACGGGTATCCATCGTCACGCGTGTGACCCGCGTCCCCTCGGACGGGACGTCTGTCAGCGTGATATCATCGGGTGCGAAGGCGACGATGCTGGCAAACCCCTTGGCGCGCAGGTGTGCGATGGTGGTGACGATCTCGGCGGTGTCTTCGATCACGAGCAACGCGCACGGCCCTTGCGAGAGCGCGGCGGTGCCGGCTTTTCGAAATTGATCGAGGTTCGGGAAGTGGCTGTGCGACATGGCGGCAGAGTGGCCCGTTCGCGGGGCTTTGAAAACCCTTCGCGCCGCAAGGCGGTGCGCGAAGTGGGGTGTGGACGGTACGTTGAATGGCGCGCGGAAACCCGCTAGGAGGCACGTCTGCAAGCGCGTGGAGGATGGGCGATGGGCGACGCTCCCAAGAAGCTCTTTGTCAAGACCTATGGCTGTCAGATGAACGTCTATGACAGCGAGCGTATGGTTGAGAGCCTGTCGGCGACCTACACGACTGTCGACACGCCGGACGACGCCGATCTCGTGCTGCTCAACACCTGCCATATTCGCGAGAAGGCGGCCGAAAAGGTCTATTCCGAGATCGGGCGCCTGAAGGCGCTCAAGGTGCAGAACCCGGATCTGAAGATTGGTGTGGCGGGTTGCGTGGCCCAGGCCGAGGGGGAAGAGATCCTTGCCCGGGCGGGCGCCGTCGACCTCGTTGTCGGCCCGCAGAGTTATCATCACTTGCCCGAGCTCGAGCGCCGCGCCCGTGCCGGGGAGCGGCCGACCCTCACGGAGTTCGACGAGGACAAGTTTACCGCGCTGCCTGCGCGCCGCCGCAAGCGTGCGCCCTCCGCGTTCCTGACCATCCAGGAGGGGTGCGACAAGTTCTGTGCGTTCTGCGTGGTGCCGTATACGAGGGGGGCCGAGATCTCCCGTCCGGTTGCCCGCGTGTTGGCGGAGGCCGAGCGCATGGCCGAGGAGGGTGTGCGCGAGATCACGCTGCTCGGTCAGAACGTGAACGCCTACCACGGGCCCGACGGGAGCGACGCGCGCTCGCTGGCGTGGCTCTTGCGGCGGCTTGCGCAGATCGACGGGCTGGAGAGGCTGCGCTATACGACGTCGCATCCCAACGACATGACAGACGATCTGATCGCCGCGCATGGCGATACCACGGAGGTGATGCCCTACCTGCACCTGCCGGTCCAATCAGGGTCGGACCGGATCCTCAAGCGGATGAACCGCAAGCACACGGCGCAAGCTTACGTCGAAATCATCGAGCAACTGCGCGCCGAACGTCCGGATCTGCTTCTTTCGGGGGATTTCATCGTTGGCTTTCCCGAAGAGACCGAGGCCGACTTCGAGGACACGTTGCGATTGGTCGAACGGGTCGGATACGGGCAATCCTACTCGTTCAAGTACTCGGCGCGTCCTGGCACCCCCGCTGCCGAGCGCAACGACGTTCCCGCTGAAGTGGCGGATGCGCGCCTCCAGCGGCTTCAGGGTGTGCTGAAAGCACAGCAGCGGACGCGGCAGGATGCCATGGTCGGTGCCGATGCCGTTGTCCTGCTCGAAAAGCCTGGGCGAGAGCCTGGTCAGATGGTGGGAAAATCAGAACATCTGCACGCGGTGCACGTTGTCACGGATGCGCCCGTCGGCACGCTGCTGCCCGTAAGGATCGTGGCCTCTGCGCCGAATTCCCTCCGCGCGGAGCCGCGCTGACGGACCGCTACGGGCGCCGTCGCGTGGGCTGTGCACCGGTCTTCGCAGAAGACCGGCTCGCCGGGCGGGCGCGCTGACACCGGCTACATGTGAGAGGTAGGACGCCATCGGCGCCCCGGCCCGGCATTGGTCATGCGCAGATGATCCCGCGCAACGCAAAAGGCGCGCAGACATGTGCCACGCGCCTCACCGTTTTCGATTGCCCCGGAAGGGCGCCCCAAGGTTACCTGGGCGGGTCCGTCCGCAGGATCTCGCGCAGCTGCTCGATCTGGTGCGACGGGTTACGGACGCCGTACTCGTCGCGGCAGACGTGCTCTGCGATCACCGTGGCTCTCTCGTAGGAGTAGCCGATCTGCTTGAGATCCTCGATGAACACGGAGTTTGCGCGGTCCCAGGCGACCGTCTTCAGAGCCCCGCGGTAGCAGGAGATGTTGATGGTGTTGGGGTCGCTGTTGTGCGGCGAGGGCGTATCGCTCGCCATCGCGGCCCCGGATCCGATCAGCGTGGCCAGAAGGGCCGCGACAATCCTCGACGTTTTCATACTCGTATCCTTCCGTTCCAACGCTAGGTTGCGGCGCCCGCCGTTTGGCAAGATCGCGCCGACTTCGGCCCCGTACCCGAATGTGGCGAGTTTTAGCCAAACCGCGCCGATTTGAAAGCAAAAGCGCCCGTTTGTTCACAAATCCCGGGGTAATCACGCGCATTCAGGGGCGGTCTTCCACACCAGCGTAACAGTTTGCCGCAAATTAACCAGAATCGCCTCGATTCGCCGCCAGCGCTGCGTGCGCCCACCCCAGCATCCCAACCCGCGCCCATAGTATCAGCATTTTGTCGTCCCGAACCCGCGAGATCCCTTATCTTGTGGTCTCCACCAGCGGATTTCTGTGTCGGTGTCATGAAATCTTCAGGCCTGCGCTTGCCAGCGGCGCCCCGAACGGTGCAGCATCGGGTCAGGGCCACCCACATGCAGCGGAGCCGCGATTTGGGAATCGAAGCACTGAGCACGCCAACCGAACCCGCCAACGAAACGCACGTCCCCGAGACGGTTCTAGAGTTTCCAGACAATCGCCTGCTCGTCGATCTGTGCGGCGAGTTCGACCGGAACCTGGCTCAGATCGAACACGGGCTCACGCTTCAGATCCTGCGCCGGGGCAACCAGCTGACCCTGATTGGCGAGGAAGAGGCGCGCGTGCGCGGCACACAGCTCCTCGAGGGGCTCTATGAGCGGCTCGAGGCCGGTCGGGAGGTGCTGCCCGGGGACATCGACGCCGCCATGCGCCTGGGAGAGGGTATCGACGCTCCGACGCCAGCCGGACAGCTTGAGATGTTTCACGGCGGGCATGTCGAGATCAAGACCCGCAAGAAGATCGTCGAGCCACGGACGGATGCGCAAAAAGCCTATGTGCATGCGCTCTTCGAGCATGAGCTTGCTTTCGGGATCGGCCCGGCGGGCACGGGCAAGACCTACCTCGCGGTGGCCGTTGCCGTGAACCATTTCATTGCAGGCCGGGTAGACAAGATCATCCTGGCGCGTCCCGCCGTCGAGGCGGGGGAGCGGCTTGGGTTTCTGCCCGGTGACATGAAGGAGAAGGTCGATCCCTACATGCAGCCGCTCTACGATGCGCTGAACGACTTTCTGCCGGCCAAGACGGTTCAGAAGCTGATCGACGAGAAGACCATCGAGATTGCTCCGCTGGCCTTCATGCGTGGCCGCACGCTCGCGAATGCCGCCGTGGTGCTCGATGAGGCGCAAAACGCCTCTGCGATGCAGATGAAGATGTTCCTCACGCGGCTCGGCGAGGGAGCCCGCATGGCGATTACGGGGGATCGCACGCAGGTCGATCTTCCGCGCGGCATGACATCGGGCCTGGTGGAAGCCGAACGGCTGCTGCGCCCGATCAGCGGCATCAGCTTTTCGTATTTCTCGAGTGACGACGTCGTGCGACACCCCCTCGTCGCCAAGATCATCAAGGCGTATGACAGCGATGCCAACGCGGTCTGAGCCGGGGTAGAGGCGCGCCATGCCGGCCAGCATCGACATTCGGGTGGAGCACGGCGGCTGGGACGATCTGGATCTCGAAGCGCTTGCGCAGCGGGCCGGCGACGCGGCCCTGACCCATCTCGGCATCGACGACCACGCCGAGATGGCTCTGCTGGCCACCTCCGATGACGCCGTCGCCGAGCTCAACAGATCGTTTCGTGGCAAGCCCAACCCCACCAACGTCTTGTCCTGGCCGGCGCAGGCGCTGGCGCCGCCCGCCCCGGGAATCGCGCCGCCCTCGCCCGAACCCGACGCCTTCGGAGACCTCACCCTCGGTGACATTGCGCTGGCTTTCGAGACCTGTGAACAGGAAGCGGCGGCAGGCGGCAAGCCGCTGAAAGATCACGCGACGCATCTCATCGTTCACGCGTTCTTGCATCTTTTGGGCTATGATCACATTTGTGACGCAGATGCATGCTTGATGGAACGGCGCGAGGCTGAAATACTCGCGACGTTAGGGTTGCCGAACCCCTACGAAGAGAGCGTCTAGCATCTGACGCAGGAAGCGGGGTCTGATTGGAGGCTCCCGCACACGGAAATGGATAGATGGGCGACACAGCCGAAGATTCGTCTAGCGCCGCGCACGGCGCGCCTCTGAACCACAAACCAACACCGAGCACCGGGTTTTTCGCGCGTTTGGGCGGACTTTTCCGCCGCGACCCGGATGCCATGCCGTCCGAGCATTTCGCGGAAGAGAGCGAGACGCTGCAGCACGGGATGGGCAATCTGCGGCGGATGCGCGTTGAGGACGTCGCCATCCCCCGCGTCGAGATCACTGCCGTGCCAGCCGACATCGATCTTGAGGGCCTTCTGTCTGTGTTCCGGGAGAGCGGCAGTTCGCGCTTGCCCGTCTACGAGGATACGCTGGACCATCCGCTTGGGCTCGTCCATCTGAAGGACCTTGCGCTGCAATTCGGGTTCAACGGGACTGCCGACGAAGCATTCGACGTGCGTGCCCTCATGCGCCCGCTCCTTTTTGCGCCGCCCTCGATGCCGATCGGTGTCCTGCTTCAGAAGATGCAGACCGACCGCAGCCACATGGCCCTCGTGATCGACGAATACGGTGGCGTGGACGGGCTCGTGACGATCGAGGACCTGATCGAACAGGTTATCGGTGAAATCGAGGATGAGCACGACACGGCCGACGAAGCGCTCTGGACCGAAGAGAAGCCCGGCTGCTACGCCGCTGCTTCTCGCACGCCCCTTGCCGATTTCCAGGACGTTATCGGCTTCCGGTTGGTCGACCAGGAGGATGAGGAAGAGATCGACACGCTGGGCGGTCTCGTCTTTATGGAAGCGGGGCGCGTACCTGCCCGTGGCGAGGTGATCACGCACCCTTCCGGTGTGCAGTTCGAGGTTGTCGATGCAGACCCGCGGCGGATCAAACGCTTGCGCGTCCGTGTGCCGGGGCAGGGACAGCTCCTGCAGGCCGCGGCGGAGTAGGGCCCGGCGCCTTGCTGATCCGGGCGGACGATGCGCGCGTGCGCTCCGAAAGCCACAGGGCCTACTGGTATCGAAGTGGCGTCACGCGCGGCCATCTACCCATCATGGGCCTGTTCGTATGGCAGTAGCGCTGTCCTTTCGCGTTCTGATCGCTTGGGCGGCGCCGGCGCGACCGCGTGCGTCGTTCCGGCCCGGGTGCCGCGCACCATGAGCGGTTCGGCCGGCCCGGGAGAGCCACAAGCGGACGCATCCAAACAAAAACCCGATCTCGCGCCCGTGCGCGAGGCTGTCTTGCGGCGCAAGTCTGGTCTGGTGCTCGCGTTTCTCCTCGGTGCGGCGGCCGCTTTGGGGCAAGCACCCGTCTCATGGCCTTGGCTGGCGCTGCTTGCGTTTGCGCTCGCGTTCGGAGTGTTTTCCATGCCCCTCGGCTGGCGCATTGCGGGCTGGCGGGGCTGGGCGATGGGGACGGGCTATTTCGCCGTCTCCCTGTTCTGGATCGTCGAGCCGTTCTTCGTCGACCCGGTGCGGCATGGCTGGATGGCGCCCTTTGCCCTGATCTTCATGGCGGGGGGGCTTGCCCTCTTTTGGGCGGGCGCCTTCGCGCTTGCGCATCTTTTGGGGCGCGGCACCGCCTCCCGCGCGCTCTGGCTTGTCGTGACGTTGACGGGTGCGGAGGTCGCGCGGTCGGTCGTACTGACGGGGTTTCCCTGGGCACTTGTGGGGCACATCTGGATCGGCTGGCCGCAGATGCACGTCGCGGCGCTGGGCGGCGCGGACCTGCTGACGCTGATCACGCTCACCGCAGCGGCGCTCCCGGCTCTCTTCGGCGCGCGCCGTCTGATGCTCGGGGCCATTGCCGGAGCCGCCCTTGCCGCAGCACCTGGCGCCTATGCCGCGCTTCGCGTGCCTGACGGTCCTTCTGCCCTGATGGCTCAAGCGCCCGTCGTGCGTCTTGTGCAGCCCAACGCGCCGCAGCACCTGAAGTGGCGGCCCGACATGATCGCTGTCTTCTGGGAGCGCGCGCTTGAGCTGACCGCCGCACCGGCGGCGTCGCGGCCACCCGCTCTTGTCATCTGGCCGGAAACCTCTGTGCCCTATCTCATGCAGGGCGCGGCACCCGGCTTCGAGCGCATGGCGGCTGCTGCCGGCGCGCCGGTGGTGGCAGGCATTCAGCGCCGCGACGACGCTAGAGACTGGCGCAACGCGCTGGTGGTTCTGGACGCCTCAGGCGCGGTAACGGCGCTCTACGACAAGCACCACCTCGTACCGTTCGGGGAGTACATGCCGCTCGCTGCGGTTTTCGAGCGCTGGGGCATCTTTGGCCTCGCGGCCAACCTGGCGGGATCCTATGCCGCCGGGCCGGGGCCGCGTGTTCTCGAGCTCGGCGCGCTTGGGCTTGCGATGCCGCTGATCTGCTACGAAGCGATCTTTGCCCGCGACGTGCGCGTGGCGCCCGAGCGGCCCGACTGGCTGATGCACGTCACGAACGATGCGTGGTTCGGTCAGATCTCGGGCCCCTACCAGCATCTGGCGCAGGCGCGGCTCCGGGCTGTCGAGTTCGGTCTGCCGGTCTTGCGCGCGGCTAACACCGGGGTCTCGGCGGTGATCGACGGCCATGGGCGTCTCCTGGCCCAGATCCCGCTCGGGGAGGCCGGCCATGTCGACGCTGCTCTGCCGCCACCGCTTGCCGAGACGGTCTATGCGCGCCACGGCGGCTGGCCAGTCGGGCTGATCCTCGCGGCTCTTGCGACGCTCGCGCTCGGGCTGGGACGCGCGCACGGGGTTGCGTCCGAGCGTGCGTAAGGCTACGCGCGACCGACACTCCCGTCACAACGGCTTCCTGGCGTGGCGGGTCACCCCAATGGAGCATCCCCATGTCCAGATCCGAGTTTGTCTTTACCTCCGAGTCCGTCTCCGAGGGTCATCCAGACAAAGTGTGTGACCGCATTTCCGACGCTATCCTCGATGCGTTTCTTGCCGAGGAGGCAAACGCACGGGTAGCGTGCGAAACCTTCGCGACCTCCGGCATGGTGGTGATCGGCGGCGAAGTCGGCCTGTCCCGGCGCGACCGGCTGAACGATTTCATGGGCCGCATCGGCGAGATCGCGCGCGGTTGCATCAAGGACATCGGCTACGAGCAGGACAAGTTTCACTGGAACACCTGCCAGGTGCTGAACTTCCTGCACCCGCAATCGGCGCATATCGCGCAGGGCGTCGACAAGGACGGGGCAGGCGACCAGGGTATCATGTTCGGCCACGCCACCAACGAAACACCGGAGCTGATGCCGGCACCGATCCAGTACGCGCACAAGATCCTCGAACGTCTCGCGGAGGCGCGCAAGGCCGGTGAGGCGCCGTCTTTGCGCCCGGACGCAAAGTCGCAACTCTCGATCCGTTACGAGGGGGGTAAGCCCGTCGAGGTGACCTCGATCGTCCTCTCGACGCAGCATGAAAGCGAAAGCCAGAGCTCGGATGACATCCGAGCTATTGTGGAACCCTACATTCGCGAGGTGCTGCCCGATGGCTGGATCACGGAGGCCACCGAATGGTGGGTCAACCCGACGGGCACGTTCGTGATCGGAGGGCCGGACGGGGACGCTGGGCTGACCGGACGCAAGATCATCGTCGATACCTACGGTGGAGCGGCACCGCACGGCGGCGGCGCGTTTTCGGGGAAGGATCCCACCAAGGTCGACCGCTCCGCGGCCTACGCGGCCCGGTACCTGGCCAAGAACGTCGTCGCGGCCGGCCTTGCGGAGAAGTGCACGCTGCAGGTGTCCTACGCCATTGGTGTCGCGAAGCCGCTTTCGATTTACGCCAACACCTACGGCACGGGGATCGTGGACGAAGCGACGATTGAGCGCGCGTTGACCGATGTGATGGATCTGACGCCGCGCGGCATCCGTACGCATCTCGACCTCAACAAGCCGATTTACGAGCGCACCTCGGCCTACGGTCATTTCGGCCGTCCGCCGGAAGCTGATGGCGGGTTTTCCTGGGAGAAAACCGACCTGAGCGACGCGCTGCAACGCGCGGTGCGCTGAAGCGGCCCCGGGGGGCTCCCGCCTCCAGTCGGCGCCACGGGCGCCTTCTTCCGTTGGGCCCGGCGCCGCCTGCGGCGGCGCGTCAGAGCAGGGTGCAACCGTGCGCGCTGTGGTGCTGATCTGCCGCGAGGCGGGTTCGTGTTTGCAACGGACCGGTATTGCACGCAGGATCGGATCAAGGGCGAAGTGTGCGTTTGGATGCGCAGGATCCTTTTGGCTCTTGAAGCGGTTCGTCCGCGAGTGCTCCCGTGCTCCCGTGCTCCCGTGCTCCCGTGCTCCCGTGCTCCCGTGCTCCCGTGCTCCCGTGCTCCCGTGCTCCCGTGCTCCCGTGCTCCCGTGCTCCCGTGCTCCCGTGAGACATGAGACGTGTCCGTACTTGCGCAATCTGGGAGGATGCACGGGGGCAGGTCCTGCGCGCCGGGGAGCGGGTATTGACCTCTCAGGCGGATTGGTCTCTTGGGATCGAAGTCCCTTCAGTGAAGACAGCGACCCTTTCGGGGTGGACATGTCGCCAGCGGCAACGGGGATGTCGCGGCAGGGCATGGACAAACCTTGTCAGGGTTGGTTCTGTCTGCCGACCGCGGGTGCGGGAGACTAGGGCTGCCATGCGATACAACGCTTTACAGATCCTCAAGGAAGGGCTGACCGGGAACCGCGGTTGGCGCCCCGCGTGGCGCAAGGCGGAGCCGAAGGATGGCTATGATGTGATCGTGATCGGCGGCGGAGGACATGGGCTTGCCACCGCCTTTTACCTCGCCAGGCGGTACGGAATGCGGAACGTCGCCGTTCTGGAAAAGGGGTACCTCGGGTCTGGCAACATCGGGCGCAACACAACGATTGTGCGTGCCAATTACGGGCTTCCGGGCAACTCCGAGTTCTATTCCCATTCTCTCAAGCTCTGGGAAGGGCTCGAGCAGGAGCTGAACTACAACGTGATGCATTCCCAGCGGGGGATCATCAATCTCTTTCACTCCGACGGGCAGCGCGATGCCTACGCGCGGCGCGGCAACGCGATCCGCAACCAGGGCGACGATGCGATCCTGCTCGACACGGAGGGTGTCCGGGGGCTCCTGCCGTATCTCGATTTCGAGCAGACCCGGTTCCCCATCTATGGCGGCCTCTACCAGCCCCGGGGCGGGACGGCGCGCCATGACGCCGTGGCCTGGGGATTTGCCCGGGGTGCGGACAGGCTGGGGGTCGATATCATCGAGAACTGTGAAGTGACGGGGATCGATACCGAAGCCGGTCGCGTGACCGGCGTGCGGACCAGCCGGGGCGCGATCCGGGCCGGGCGGGTCGGCATGGCGGTGGCCGGACGGTCGAGCCAGGTGGCGGCGATGGCCGGACTGAGGCTTCCAATCGAGAGCCATGTTCTCCAGGCGTTTGTCACGGAAGGATTGAAGCCTGTGATCGACCATGTGGTGACCTACGGCATGGGGCACTTCTACGTCAGCCAGTCCGACAAGGGGGGGCTCGTCTTTGGCGGGGATCTCGATTTCTATCCGTCCTATGCTGCGCGCGGAAACCTCACGATGGCGGAGCACGTGGTGGAGGCGGGGGTCACGCTGATGCCGATGATCGGCAAGGCACGGTTGCTGCGCTCGTGGGGCGGGATCATGGACATGTCGTCGGACGGGTCGCCGATCATCGACCGCACGCCGGTCGAGGGGCTCTATTTCAACGGGGGCTGGTGCTATGGCGGGTTCAAGGCGGTCCCGGGATCGGGTGACTGCTTTGCCCATCTGCTGGCCCGCGACACGCCGCACCCTGCCGCGACGCGCTTCCGGATGGACCGGTTCGAGACGGGCGCGGGACTGATGGACGAAGAGGCGACCGGATCGCAACACAACCTGCACTGAGAGAAGAGCATGCGGATCGACTGCCCGCTTTGTGGCCCCAGAGACCAACGTGAGTTCACACCGAAGGGCGCGGCGCTTTATGCGGACCGGCCGGAAGGAGAGACGTGGTCGGACGCGTGGCACGACCACCTGCACTTGCGCGACAATCCGGCCGGTCGCTCTCGCGAGCTCTGGTATCACGGCGCAGGTTGTACGGTATGGCTGATCATCGAACGCGATACGCGCACGCACGAGGTGTTTTCCGTGCGGCTCGCGGGCGGGGAGGCATCGTGAGACAGCGGGATGGATGCTGCCCCTGCCCGACGCATGCGGCGGCTCAGGTGGCAAGGGTTGAGGTATTTCTCGCCAAGATGAAGGGCAGGGGTGTGCGAACTTCGCCGCCGGGCCCGGCCTGGAGGGGGTGAGATGAGGGTCGCGGGATATGGCCGGATCGATCGCACTGTATCGGTGCCGTTCCGCTTTGACGGGCGGATGTATACCGGGCATCCGGGTGACACGCTGGCGTCGGCGCTTCTGGCCAACGGGGTGCGCCTGGTGGCGCGCAGTTTCAAGTACCATCGGCCGCGCGGGGTGATGACCGCCGGGTCGGAGGAGCCCAACGCCCTTGTGGAGATCGGGCACGGTGCGGCGCGGGTACCGAATGTGCGGGCGACTGTTCAGGAACTCTACGAGGGCCTCGACGCCCGAAGCCAGAACCGCTGGCCGTCGCTCGATTTCGATATCTTGTCGGTGAACGACCTGGCGACGCCGTTTCTTGGCGCGGGGTTCTACTACAAGACCTTCATGTGGCCGCGGAGCTTCTGGGAGAAGGTCTACGAGCCGGCGATCCGGCGCGCGGCGGGGCTGGGCAGTTTCGAGCGGGTGCCGGATCCCGAGCGCCATGAGAAGGCGTTTCTGTCGTGCGATCTGCTGGTGATCGGGGCAGGGCCAGCGGGCCTGATGGCGGCTCGGCTGGCGGCGGCGGCGGGCCTCGATGTTCTGCTGCTCGAAGAGGGGACGGCGCTCGGCGGGCGCCTCTTGAGCGAAGACGAGAGCGTCGGAGGCGTTGCGGGGGCGGATTGGGCTGCAGCGGTTGGGGCGGAACTTGCGGCCTTGCCGAACGTTCGGATCATGACCCGCACGGCCGTGACCGGGGCCTACGATGGCGGCACCTTCGGTGCGCTCGAGCGGGTGTCGGAGCATAGTGCGGCACGCGGGACGGCACCGAAGGACTGTTTCTGGCGGATCGACGCGCGTCGCGCGATCCTGGCGGCGGGCGCGCTGGAGAGGCCGATCGCGTTTCCCGGCAATGATCGTCCCGGGATCATGATGGCCGGCGCGTTGCGCAGCTATATTCATCGCTGGGGCGTTTTGCCCGGGCGGCGTATCGCCGTCTACGCGGCCAATGACGATGCGCGCCGGACGGCGCGGGACCTGGCGAAGGCTGGTGCCGAGATCGTCGCGATTGTGGATCCCAGGGAGAGTGCCCCACCATTGGAGGGCGTCCACGCGCCGTTCTTTGCGGGGGCACGGATCGTCGGAACCTCGGGGCGCAAGGGCCTTCGGAGCGTGCGGATCACGGGCCGTACGGGCGCGCGCTCGATCGCGGCGGACGTGCTCGGGGTCTCCGGCGGCTGGTCGCCATCGGTGCACCTGGCGTGCCACACGGGCGGGCGGCCGGAATGGGACGAGGTCCGCGGCATGTTCCTGCCGCCATCACTGGGAGCACCCGGTGCGGTGCCCGGGCTCTTGCCGGCGGGCGCTGCGGCTGGCGCGCAGGACACGGCGGCATGCCTGGCCTCCGGGATGGCTGCTTCGCGAACGGCCATGGAGGATCTCGGCCGAAGCGTGCCCGATCTCGCGCTGCCGGAGGCAGATGCGCAGGCGGGAAGCTCTTCGCCGGTGTTCCGCACCGGCGGCAAGGGACGCTCCTGGCTCGATTTCCAGAACGATGTGACGACCAAGGACGTGGAGCTCTCCGCGCGGGAGGGCTTTGTCTCGGTCGAGCACATGAAGCGCTACACGACGCAGGGCATGGCCCCGGACCAGGGCAAGAACTCCAATGTCGGTGCCCTGGCCGTTCTGGCCGAAGCGACCGGGCGATCGATCCCCGAAACGGGGACGACCACATTCCGTCCGCCCTACGTACCTGTGCCTCTGGGTGCTTTCGGCGCGGGCGCGCAAGGCAAGGGGTTCGCACCGCAGCGCTACACCACGTCCGATGCCGCGTCCCGGGCGCGCGGGGCGCCGATGATCGAAGCCGGGTTGTGGTACCGGCCATCCTATTTCCCGGCGCCGGGCGAGACGACGTGGCGCGAGGCCTGCGACCGGGAAGTCGCCATGGTGCGGGGGCGCGTCGGGGTGTGCGATGTTTCCACGCTCGGGAAAATCGAGTTTCGTGGGCCGGATACGGGCGCGTTGCTCGATCTCGTCTATACATCGCGAATGTCGACGCTGAAGCCCGGCCGCGCCCGCTACGGCATCATGCTACGCGAAGACGGCCACGTGATGGATGACGGTACAACCGCGCGGCTTGGTGAGGACCATTGGGTCATGACCACCACGACGGCTGCAGCTGGCCAGGTCATGGCGCATCTTGAGATGGTCCAGCAGTGCCATGCGCCCGAGCTCGCGACGCGCTTCACCTCGACAACGGATGGCTGGGCGCAATTCGCGGTGGCCGGTCCGAAGTCGGCGGCTGTTCTCGATGCGCTGCTCGATGGGGGGCATGACCCGGCGGCGCTGCCATTCATGGCCTGCGCCACTGTCGCGATCTCCGGAGTTGGCGCGCGGCTGTTCCGGATCTCGTTTTCGGGCGAGCACGCCTATGAGCTGGCCGTCCCGGCGCGCTACGGGGCGTCGCTCTGGCGCCTTCTCCTGGCCTATGCCGAAGAGCTTGGGGGTGGCCCCTACGGCATGGAAGCGCTCAACGTCATGCGCATCGAAAAAGGGTTCCCGACCCACGCCGAACTGCATGGACGCACGACGGCTTACGATCTGGGGATGCAGCGCATGCTCTCGGCCAAGAAGGACTTCATCGGCAAGGCGGCGTCCACTCGGCCGGGTCTGCTCGATTCGGCGCGAGAGCGGCTTGTCGGGCTCAAGCCCGTCGATCCGAAGAGCAAGCTGATTGCAGGGGCGCATCTCTTCAATCCCGAAGCTCGTGCAATTCGGACCGAAGATCAAGGGTATATCACGTCGGCCTGCTTCTCGCCGACCCTGGGTCATGACCTTGCGCTGGGCTTCGTGGCGTCGGGGCCGGACAGGGTGGGCGCGCGCCTGCGCATGGTCGATCACCTGCGCAGCCTCACGACAGAGGTCGAGATTTGCGACCCCGTCTTCCTCGACCCGGAAGGGAGCCGCGCGCGTGCCTGATCTCATTGCATCCACGCCCTTGCCTGTGGCGGAGGCGGAGCATGGAGCAGCCTTGCTCACTGTCTTGCCGCGCGTGCCGCTCTTCTGGATCGCTCCCTATCCGGGCCGAACCGAAGCATTGAGCGCGGCCCTGCAATCGGCCCTCGGCGTGTCGTTTCCCGCGCCGGGGGATCTGGGCACAAGCGACGCGGCAGAGATCCGGTGGGCGGGGCGGGATCATGCCATTCTGATTTCCGAGGCCACAGCGGATTTGGCCGAGCATGCGTGCGTAACAGAGGTGTCCGACGTCTACGTACGCCTCCACGTCGGCCCGCGAGAGGTGGCCGCCGCGGTGCTGGCGCGCCTTGTGCCGCTCGATCTGCGCCCGGAGCGATTTCCGGCCGGGCGCACTGCCCGCTCCTTGCTGGGGCATGTGCCTGCGCATCTGACGGCGAGGGAGGATGGGATCGAGCTCCTGGTGATGCGGTCCTTTGCGCACACGGCCTTTCACGAGATTGAAACGGCCATGGAGAGCGTCGCGGGCCGAGCGGCGCTGAGCTGAGCCAGCAAGCATTAGGCGTGATGGCGGGTGCGCGCGGGCGGACCTGTCCACCAAGATTGACGTCCCCACTGGACAGCCGGTCGGTCAGCTACGATATCATTGGTCATGGCGCTGCCCCCTGGATTCCTCGATGAACTGCGCGACCGTGTGTCCCTGTCCCAGATCGTGGGGCGTAAGGTGACGTGGGATTTGCGCAAATCGAACCAGGGCAAGGGCGATTGGTGGGCGCCGTGTCCGTTTCACCAGGAAAAGACGGCCTCGTTTCACGTCGATGAGCGCAAGGGCTACTATTATTGCTTCGGCTGCCACGCGAAGGGCGACGGTATCTCGTTTCTGCGCGAGCTCGATGGCATGAGCTTCATGGAAGCGGTGGAGGAGATCGCCCGCCTTGGCGGTATCGAGATGCCGGCGCCGGATCCCAAGGCCGCGGCGAAAGCCAAGACGCGGGCGAAGCTGACGGACGTGATGGATCACGCCGTGCGCCACTTCCGTCGCCATCTTGCCAGCGCAGCGGGGGCAGAGGCTCGGACGTACCTGCAGCGGCGTGGCCTCGCGCCTCAGACCGTCGACGCCTTCGAAATCGGGTTTGCGCCGGCCGGCTGGGAGCACCTGCGCGAGGCTCTGACCTCTGGCGGTGTCGAGATCGAACAGGCGCTGGCCTGCGGCCTCGTGCGCCCGTCCGACAAGGGCCGTGCACCCTACGATACCTTCCGCAATCGGATCATGTTCCCGATCCGGGATGCGCGCGGGCGGGCGATTGCCTTTGGCGGGCGCGCGATGGACCCGCAGGACAACGCCAAGTATCTCAACTCGGCGGACACCGAGCTCTTTGACAAGGGGCGCACGCTCTACAACCACGGCCCGGCGCGATCCGCCTGCGGAAAGGGCGCGGCCCTCATCGTCGCCGAAGGCTACATGGACGTCATAGCGCTGGCGCAAGGGGGCTTTCCCGGAGCTGTCGCTCCGCTCGGTACAGCGGTGACAGAAGATCAGCTGCAGATGTTGTGGAAGACCCACCCCGAGCCCATCGTGGCCCTTGATGGCGATACCGCCGGGCTGCGCGCAGGGCACCGGGTGATGGACCTCGCTCTACCGCTGATCGAGGCGGGGCAGTCCCTCCGTTTCGCTCTGTTGCCAGCCGGCAAGGACCCAGACGACGTCTTGCGAGAGGCAGGGCCCGAAGCGTTGCAGGCCCTGCTCGATGGCGCGGTGCCAATGGTGGAGCTGATGTGGCGCCGGGCGACGGAGGGCCGCGTCCTCGACAGCCCGGAGCGGCGCGCGGCGTTCGAAAAGGACCTGCGCACGACACTCGCTCGTATCAAGGATCCATCAATCCGGTCTCACTACGGCCATGCCTTGCGCGAGAAGCGCGCGGCGCTCTTTGGCCTGAACGCACAGGTGCCGCCACCCGCGCGGGGCGGCTACCGGAAAGCGCGGTACATCCGCCCGGGCAGCGCCGCTGCTGCGATCCCGGCGCCCGAGACCCGCGCTGCCGCACGTGCCTTTGTGGACACGCCGACCGACCATCTGCGCGAGGCGGTCATCCTTGCGACCCTCGTCGCTCACCCGCCGTTGATCGAGGACTATGCCGACCTTCTGGAAGAGACTGTTTTCAGCGGGCCGGGACACGCAGAGATCGCGGCTGCGCTCCTGATATGCGACGTGCTGGCCACGCCAGAGGCCGTTCGCACGGCGCTTGATGCGGAATTGGGGCCCCAAGCCCTTGAAAGCCTGACCGCCCCGCGCCATGTGCAGCTTTCGCCCGGGCTCCGCCGCTCTGGCGATACGGATGCCGCAAGGGCGTGCCTTGCGGGCGAGTTCGCGAAGCTGGATGCCGCACGCGGGGCAGCACGCGAGATCGCAGAAGCCATCGAGGATGTGACCCGTGCCACTGTGGGCGGGACGCCATCGCATCCGGACGCGGAGAGGGGCAGCTACGGTGCCCCGCGTGACGCCTACGAGCCCGCCGGGTTGTCCGACGCGGCTGCACCCTACGAATCCGGCCCCTCGGGCGATGCAAGTGGATACGCGGGTGATGGGGGATGGGACGACGAGGAGGATGGCCAGACCGGCCCGGATCCTCTCACGTGGCGCCTCGCCGAGGCGGCGCGCGCGAAGGCGGACGCCGGACGGGTGCAGGATCAGGCCCGGACGGACTATGACGTGGCCGAGAATGGCGCGCGAATCGATCGATCGGAACGGGACGCGTTCTCGGAGTTGCTGCGCTCAATCGGACACGGAGCTTCGGAGCACGCGACCGAGGATGGCGCTGAGGGGGCAGACCCCGGCCCGAAGGACCCAGAAGATGGCCGCCCGAAACGGGGGCACGAAACGAAATTCGACTGATTCGGCGCACCGTTACGTGTGCTCGGCTGCATCACCGTGGCCGATTTCCGCGTTGTGGTCCTTGGCATTGCCTGCGCCGCTGCATAACCCGGGTGGACCCGGACGAAACGAGCACTAATGATTCGCTGGGTAGACTGCCCCCGAATCACTCGCCCGGACAGGAGTACTGAATGGCCGCGAAGGACAACGACGAGCGTAAGGCAGACGAGGCCGAGCCGGAACACTCGCTGGACATGAGTCAGGCGGCCGTCAAGAAGATGATCGCCGAGGCGCGAGAACGCGGCTACATCACCTACGACCAGCTCAACGCCGTTTTGCCCCCCGACCAGACGTCTTCGGAGCAAATCGAAGACGTCATGTCGATGCTGTCGGACATGGGCATCAACGTCATCGAAGACGAAGAAGCCGAGGACGAAGACGCCTCCAAGAAGTCCACCGAGGTGGTCGAGGCGTCGACGTCCCGCGAGGTGGCCGTCTCCCAGACGGAAACCGAGAAACTCGACCGCACGGACGATCCGGTGCGGATGTACCTGCGCGAGATGGGCTCGGTCGAATTGCTCTCCCGCGAGGGCGAGATCGCGATTGCCAAGCGCATCGAGGCGGGCCGGAACACGATGATCGCCGGGCTCTGCGAGAGCCCGCTTACCTTCCAGGCCATCACGATCTGGCGCGACGAACTTCTTTCCGAAGAGATCCTGCTGCGCGACGTGATCGACCTTGAGGCCACGTTTGGCCGCGGGATGGGCGAAGATGACGAGGAAGAGCCCGTCGTAGCGCCTGTCGAGGGCGGTCAGCCGGCCAACAAGGACGAGGGGCCGGAGCTCGACGCCGATGGCAACCCGATCGCCAAGGACGACGACGACGACGACGACGATCAGGCCAACATGTCGCTCGCCGCGATGGAAGCCGCGCTCAAGCCGCGCGTGCTCGAAACTCTGGATCGCATTGCGCAGGACTACACCGATCTCGAAGAGATGCAGGACCGCCGGATGTCCGCAACGCTGAACGAGGATGGCTCGTTCGGTGAGGGAGACGAGGCGACCTACCAGAAACTCCGCGCCGAGATTGTCGAGCTGGTGAACGAGCTTCACCTGCACAACAACCGGATCGAAGCGCTGATAGACCAGCTCTACGGCATCAACCGCCGCATCATGTCCATCGACAGCGGCATGGTGAAATTGGCTGACCAGGCCCGGATCAACCGCCGCGAGTTCATCGACGCCTATCGCGGCGCCGAGCTCGATCCGACTTGGATGGAGCGTATGAGCCACAAGCCGGGCCGCGGCTGGAAGGCGCTCCTAGAGCGGTCGTCGGCCAAGGTCGCGGATCTGCGCGCCGAAATGGCCCAGGTGGGCCAGTATGTCGGTGTCGACATCGGCGAATTCCGCCGCATCGTGCAACAGGTCCAGAAGGGCGAGAAAGAGGCCCGGCAGGCCAAGAAAGAGATGGTCGAGGCCAACCTGCGCCTCGTGATCTCGATCGCCAAGAAATACACCAACCGCGGTTTGCAGTTCCTCGACCTCATCCAGGAAGGCAACATCGGCCTGATGAAGGCCGTCGACAAGTTCGAGTACCGCCGGGGCTACAAGTTCTCGACCTACGCGACCTGGTGGATCCGTCAGGCGATCACCCGGTCCATCGCGGACCAGGCGCGCACGATCCGTATCCCTGTCCACATGATCGAGACGATCAACAAGCTGGTGCGGACGGGTCGCCAGATGCTCCACGAGATCGGCCGCGAGCCGACGCCGGAAGAACTGGCCGAGAAGCTGCAGATGCCGCTCGAAAAGGTTCGCAAGGTGATGAAGATCGCCAAGGAGCCGATCTCGCTCGAAACCCCCATCGGTGACGAGGAAGACAGCCAGCTTGGCGACTTCATCGAGGACAAGAACGCCGTCCTGCCGCTCGACAGCGCCATTCAGGAAAATCTGAAGGAGACGACAACGCGCGTCCTCTCGTCGCTGACGCCACGCGAGGAGCGGGTGCTGCGGATGCGCTTCGGGATCGGCATGAACACCGATCACACGCTCGAAGAGGTCGGCCAGCAGTTCTCTGTCACGCGCGAACGGATCCGTCAGATCGAAGCCAAGGCCTTGCGCAAGCTCAAGCACCCCAGCCGGTCGCGCAAACTGCGCTCGTTCCTCGATCAGTAGGGCATTCCGGCCCCCCTCTTGGGGTGCGATGGCGTGACACGTCACAACCGCGTGTCCGCCCGCCAGCTTGCGCCGTGGATGCGCTATATCCGAACGAGTTCAACAAAAGCGAATAGGCTCATGCGCACATTTCTACTCTTGAGTGTCGTGGCGGCCGCCGGCCTCTTGGCCGCGGCTCCCGCAGAAGCGAAGCCCAAGAAGGTGCTTCGAACCGTTGCTGACACAAGCATACCCAACGGCATCGCCGTCTACCGTCAGGCGGGCAGCCGCCCCAAGGATTACTGGTGCAACGCGGGGGATTATGCGCTGCGCAAGCTGGGCGCCCGGTCTGGTGCCGCGCTGGAACTCGTGCGCCCCGAAGGCGCTGCGGGTGGGCCATCGAGCCGGAGCTCCATCGGCTTCAGCTTGGTCGATGGCGGAGGCAGCTCGGGTGGCGTGACCCTCCGCGACGTCGGCGAACGCCATTCCCTGGCCCAGACCAAGGCATTCTGTCAGAGCCAAGTCGACCCGAGGGATTGATGAAACGTCTCGCCGCCTTCACTCTTGCCCTAGCTTGCGCAGCCGTGCCGGCTTTCGCCGAGAAGGGGCTCGCGCGCAACGGGCTCGCCGTCACGGGGGATCGCTCCGGCTTCGAGGTGTTTTCGCGCGCCGGATTGGGCGGGGTAGATTACTTTTGTGCGGCAGGCGACTTTGCACGCACGCATCTGAACGCAGGCGCAACGGAACGCGTCGAGATCACCTATCCGCTGGGGCCCAGTCGCACCCGGTCCGGGCAGCGCTCCGTCGTGTTCAAGGTGCGTCCGCCCCGCACCGGCAACAACCAGGGCGCGGACATTGTCCTGCTCCGCCCGCGCGCCGTCGGTGTCAGCCGTACCGTGGCCCAGGCCGCGAATTTCTGCACCCGGCCTGAAGTTGGCGGGAGCGACTGAGATGCGCGGGCCAGCCCTTCTTGTGTTTGCAATTGCGCTTGGCGGGTGCGTGGTCAGCGTGTCGGAGCGTTCCTCCGGCCCGCCGCCGGCGTCCTATCGGGCCTTCAACACGATGGACGTTCTGACCCACCCGACCCGTGCGGACACAATGATCGTCCTGTCCAGAGCTCTGGCGGGTCCGAAGGACTTCTGGTGCGCCGCCGGCGACTACGCCGACCGCTACCTCGGCGTCCGCGTGACGGACAGGATCTACGTTCTGGGCTCGGGCCCCAGCCCGGATCAGCGCGGCCGCACCGCTGTGACCTTCACAACGGATCCGCCCGAGGAGCTGCGTGATGGTCCCCGCGCGGGCGACGGAGGCAATTACTCCTTGCGGCTGAAGGAGCCAGGCTTCAACGTGCAAGCCGCACAGGCTCGGAGCTTCTGCGTGGAATCCCGGCGCCGTCTTTCCGGCTTCGGCCACTTCTGAGGGCCCAATGGCTGTCCAGCATACGATTGTCTTGCACACGACCGGTCCCGGCCTCGTCGAGGTCACTCGGCAGATCGCCGATTGGGTCCGGGCGCAGGCCACGGCGGAGCCCGCTCTCCTGACCCTTTTTTTGCGCCATACCTCGGCCTCGCTCCTGATCCAGGAGAATGCCGATCCCGATGTTCAGGATGACCTGCACGGCTTCTTCCGACGCCTTGCGCCCCACGCGGACTCGCCCGATATGAGCTGGATCACCCATCGAACGGAAGGCCCCGACGACATGCCAGCACATATGAAGGCGGCCGTATTGCCTACTTCGCTGGCAGTTCCGATCGCGGAAAAGCAGCTTCTGCTCGGAAGATGGCAGGGGATCTACCTTTTTGAGCACCGCGATAAACCGCATCGGCGGGAAATCGTACTCCATTTGTCTTGAGACTTAGCAACTGTGAAAAAAGTTCCTATGTTCAGAGGGCAACGGTTGAGGTCCGCCATGTTCCGTATCAGCCAAATGCAGCGCCTCGCGACGTGGGGTGCGGCTGCACTCTGCGTCGTTCTGAGCGCTTCCACGGCTGCCGCGACGCAGCTCTCCTGTCAGGGCGGGGTGTTGACGCTCGCCGTCGACGTGAACCCGAGCGCCGGAACCTGCGAGATCGATGGCCGTCGCGCCGCCTTGCGCAAGCCGCACAACCCGGTGGTCTGTCACGTGTCCGATCCGCAGCTCAAGATTTTGACGATCGGAACCGATAATTCCTTCACATGGGAAGAGACAGACACGCTTCGGGTCACGCAAGGTACGTGCATCCGCAGCTAGCCACGCGCGAGCGCCCGCCAGCCGGTGCGTTTATCCCTACCCAACCGGTCGCGCCTCCCCTATAGTCGCACGCACAATATGGGGGTCGCTCCTACGGCTTGTGGCGCAACACCGCGCTGGGAGCCTTGGCAGCGAAGAGGCGAAGGAGCCGCGATGCGTTGCCCGTTTTGCGGAAATGTCGACACACAGGTCAAAGATTCACGCCCGGCTGAAGATCACGTCGCGATTCGGCGGCGACGCTTTTGCCCGGCCTGCGGGGGCCGCTTCACGACGTACGAGCGTGTTCAGCTCCGCGATCTGGTGGTCATTAAGACCAATGGGCGCCGCGAGGATTTCGATCGCGAGAAGCTGGAACGCTCGATCCGCATCGCCCTGCAGAAGCGTCCCATAGACCCCGAGCGCGTGGACCAGATGATCTCCGGGATCGTCCGGCGGCTCGAGAGCATGGGAGAGACGGACATTCCGTCCAAGGCAATCGGCGAGATCGTGATGGAGACCCTCGCACGGATCGATACCGTTGCGTATGTCCGCTTTGCCAGCGTCTACAAGAACTTCCAGGCTGCTGACGATTTCGACAAATTCGTCAGCGAATTGCGCCCCAACGACCAGCAAGGGGAGTGAGGGCCCGCCCGAGCGGTATGCTAACGCCGCAAGACGCGCGGTTTCTGGAGCTGGCCATTAGGCTTGGTGCGCGCGGAAATGGCCGTACATGGCCAAACCCGTCCGTCGGCTGCCTGATTGTCAAAGACGGTCGCGTTCTTGCGCGCGCTGCGACCGCGCGGGGCGGGCGGCCCCATGCGGAGACGCAAGCACTCGCTCAGGCCGGCGCGGAGGCACGCGGGGCGACGGCCTACGTCTCGCTGGAGCCGTGCGCCCATGTCGGCTCAACCCCGTCTTGCGCGGACGCCTTGATCGCAGCCGGGGTGCACCGGGTTGTCGTCGCGGTGGACGACCCTGATCCACGCACCGCCGGCCAGGGCAATGCGCGCATGGCCGCCGCCGGCATCGATGTTGTCGGCAACGCGAACGCGGCTGCCGGCGAAGACGCCTTGCGCGGATACCTGTCGCGTGTCCGAAGAGGTCGGCCAGTTGTGACGCTCAAGCTGGCCACGTCGATCGACGGTCGCATTGCCACCGCCACTGGAGAGAGCCGCTGGATCACCGGGCCCAACGCCAGACGCGTTGTCCATGCGATGCGGTTGCGGGCAGACAGTGTGATGGTCGGAGCGGGCACCGCGCGCACGGACGATCCCGAGCTTACCGTGCGCGGCTTGGGAGCGGTCGTGCAGCCCGTCCGGGTTATCGTGTCGCGCCACCTCGATTTGCCCGAAGAGGGGCGTCTTGCGTCCAGTGCAGCAGCGGGGCCGCTCTGGCTCTGCCACGGGGGTGACGCGGCGCCGAAGCGTATCGCACACTGGGAAGGTCTCGGTGCCCGGCCCCTCGCCGTTCCCTTGGGTTCGGGCCGTCAAATCGATCTCAAGCGAATGCTGGAAGCTCTCGGGTCGCAAGGGCTTGGTACGGTCTTCTGCGAGGGCGGTGGGGCGTTCGCGGCGTCGCTGCTGGCGGCGGGCCTTGTCGACGAGTTGGTCACCTTCACCGCCGGGCTCGCCCTTGGCGCAGAAGGTCAGCCCGGATTGGGAGCTCTCGGGGTCGATGCACTCGCGACCGCCCCGCGCTTTGACCTGCACGCGGTTTCGCGTGTTGGGGCTGATACGATGTCTGTCTGGCGGCCACGCTAGCGCCTTCCAAGGGCTGGCGAAGCGCCGGTTGCTTGGTTAGCGCCAAAGGTGCGCATAGCTGGCAAAGGCGCCCTGCATCTTTGCCAGTATGCGAAGACCGGGGGACCGGCCAAGCGTTTTGCCCGTCGCCAGTCGATTCACAACAACCTCAGGCGGACAGGGCAGGCCGCTAATCGGATCGAAATACCTTGGATAGGCGATGAGCGCCGCATGCGCGAGGGCCGCGATGCTCGGCCTGACGCCCTGTCGACGTGGTGGAGCAGGGGCGTGATCGTCCGTCAGCCCCCATCCCGCATAGAACGGCATGCCGAGGCACGTGACAGGCAGGCCCCGCAAGAGCGCCTCGAATCCCATGCCGGAGGTGAGCGTCCAGACAGCGTCCGCTAGGGAAAGAGCCTGCGCTGCATCGACATTGTCGAGGATCGCATCTGCGAGTTCCTCCGCCCTGTCGCGGCGAATTGCGCCGGCGCGCAGCCCTGCCTCGACATCGGGATGCGGCTTGAAGAGGATGATCGCGGTTGGGTTTTGCGCGCGGGCGGCCTCCAGCAGTGCCAGGTTGCTCTTGGCCGCACCGGTGCATCCCAGTCGGATCGACGCGTCATCCTCGACCTGCCCTGGCACCAGGATCTTGTGCCCATCGGGCAGCGCGGGTGGCGCCGTAGAGCCCGTATTGTACTTGGTCACGCCGGCTGCCAGCAGCCTGGCGATCAGGCGTTCGGCCCGACGGAGCTGCGCCTCGGGCAACTCGGCCGCTTCCATCACGAGGCGTTCAAGCCGACTCTCCTGCGTGGGGTCGTAGTAGATGCCGAGATCGTCACGAACGAGGGAGAGCGGCGGCACAAGGTCGGCGCCAAGGCCCCGCGAGCGCAGGAAGCCATCCTCTACGCGGAGGAGCGGTGTGTGGCTGCGGGCTGTCGTGCGCTCCGCGTCGATGTCGACGCTACCGGCCCAGGCGAGCAGCGGCATGCCGGATGCAACGGCCCTGTCGGCGGCGGCGCTCGGCGAAGTGACGAAGGTCAGCGCTTTTTCGGCGCCGAAGAACGTCTGGAGCGGGCGGCGCTTCCATAGGCGCATCCCAGTGGCCACGTAGCCCTGCCGATCCTCCCTGAACGCCCGGGTGCGTGCCTCGAGGTGATCGATGACCTCCTCGACCTCGCAGAGCCTGTCGCGGCAGGGATCGTACCAGACCGGGGCGAGGATGAGTGCGGCGGCCGAAAGTTGCGCCCGTGTCAGGCGGCGAGTGCGGCGCGCAACGGGGTTGGTATCCTGCGTCAGCCCCCATCCCGCGTAGAACGGTTGTCCAAAGAGCACCGGGCGATGACCAGCTAGAATTGCTTCGAACCCAAGCTGTGACGAAACAGTGTAGACGGCGATTGCCCCGTCCAGAAGGGCCCAGGGCGAGTGCGGCGCCGCCAAAAGTTCGGTTCCATCCCCCTCATGCTCAGGTCCGAAATAGCCTTTTCTCTTTTTTGCGAGGGTTTCTGGGTGTGTCTTTATGTAGATCTGGGCGCCCGGATGTTCGATTCTGGCAACTGCGAGCATCTCCCGGAAGGTCTCGGGCCCCGCTCCGGACGCCCTCACGGAGGCATCCTCCCACGTCTGGTCCACCACAAGCACATATCCGGGCTCGGGCGCGGCAAGCGTCGGGTCAAATGCGTTGTACTTTGACAGGTGCAGGGACTGCAGGCGCTCCGTTGCCGCGCGGGCACGATCCAGCAGGGCAGTGTCGTCCAGCGGGTGTTCGGCGAGGAGGCGCTCCAGTTCGGAGGGGCGCGCGGGGTCGAAGTGTAGCCCGCTTCGATCGAGCATCAGCCCAATGGGGGCATCGCCCTCGCGTCCGGTGCGGATCGAGCGGAGGAAGGCGTCCTCAACGCGCAGTACGGCTGCGCCGGCACGCTCGGCCATTGTCAGGCCACGCGCGGCATAGGGGGTATCTCCCCATACGGCCACGGTGTCTTCCGGCCCCGGGCGGCCCGTTGTCAGCCGCCATCCTGCCAGCTGCAAGATGCGCCGGATCCGCTTGTCGACAAATCCTGCGGTGTAAACGAAGAGGCGCCCGGCCGGAGGCCGGGCGCCTGTCATGTCGTCGCTGGTGTTTGTGCTCAATTCGCCAGGGATTGCAGGTTGTTGATCGGCGTCAGCGTGCCGGTCAGGGCCTGCAGCACCTTGCGGAACTGGGTGTAGGGCGCCTCGGTCACGTAGAGCAGATCATCGTCGCGCACCGCGAAATCGCGCGCCTCGAACATCCCGTTCGGCTCGGTCAGGTTGAGGACATAGACGAAGCGTTGCGCGCCCTGCAGATCGGTCCGCCCCATGAGCTGGTTGGCGATCTCTTCGGGCTCCGTGCGGAACACGAAAACGCCGGTCGGATCGGCGAAGTTGGTGTTCAGGCCGCCGACCTGCGCCAGCGCTTCGATGGCCGACAGTGTCTGGCTTTCGAAGGAGATACGGTTCTGGCTGCCCGTCGCGCCCAGAACGGAAAAGGCGCGGGTGTCTTCTTCCACGAGGATCCGGTCGCCACCGCGCAACGCGATGTCCAGCCGGGGATCGGCATAAAGATCCTCAAACCAGATCTTGGCGTTGTGATCCCCGCGCAGAACGGTGATCTGCGCGATCTCGGGGGTGATCGTAATGCCGCCCGCCGTCGCGAGCATCGCCGAGAGGGTTCGCGTGGGCCGGTCGATCGGGTAGACGCCTTGCGCTCCCACGCCACCAACGACGGACACGGTCGCGCCGTCACCAGCCAGGCGCCGGACGATCACCTGGGGATCGGGTGTCTGCTCGTCGAGCCGCTGTGTGATGATCTCACGCACACGCTCCGGCGTGTTGCCGGCGGCGCGGATGCGTCCCGCATAGGGCACGAAAATGAAGCCCGACCCATCGACCTGCACCTCTTCGAGTGTGGTCTGGGACAGGCCCTGGCTCGCCAGAAGCCCGTCATCGACGTTCTCCCATACAGTCAGGCCAAGGGTGTCTCCCGGGCGGATGGTATCCGAACCGAGCACTCCGGCTGTCAGGAAACCGTCGGTGAAGCCTAGGACGGGGGTGACGGAGGTGATGCGTGTGACGCGAGGGGATACTTCCATCACGAAGGCGTCGCCGTCGCGTTGGAGCGATCCGCTGAAGATCTCGCTCTTGTTTGGTCCCGACCGCGGCAGACCGCAGGCCGCAACCAGTGCCAGGACCGCGCATAGGGCAAAGCCCCGCACGATGAGGGTCGTTGTTCGTTTCACTGCTCGGGCTCCTTGACGGAATTCTGCCTCAAGTTTTTTGTGGATAACCCTACATCAACGCGGCCGAATAGATAGCAGGGCCAGACGCTGGATAAGCGCGTGTTGCGCATCGGTCGCGCCCGTGCCTGATCGGTGCGTTTGTTCTTGCCTGTTGCTGCGGCCTGCGCGCTACCGTCGGCTATGTGATGGCGCGCAAGTAGCGGCGCGGTGCGGCATTGCCGCTGGCGAGCGCCTCATACGGATCGTGCGCGGAAAGCATCATATCGACGACCTGGCGCAGCAGCTGGCGGCGCCCGCTGCCTGAATAGAAACCACCTGCGATCTGGCTCGTCTCCAGCAGGTAGGAGCGGTAGGTGCGGTAGGCGCGGCTGTCTGGCCGCATCGGCTGCGCGAAGAACTCGGCAAGGGGCTGGGGCGACACGAATTCCGGCTTGGCATAGACGGCGCGCCCGAAAACCTTGACGGGGAGGCCGCGCCAGAGCGCCTGCTGCGCGGCGGTCGAGTTCACCGTAACCGCCGAGCGCGCATGATCGAGCAGGCCGGCCAGCTTGCCACCGCGGACGAAGTGCACACGTCCAGCCACACCGGCCTTGCGCGCAATCGCTCTGAGGTCGGTTTTCAGGGGGGTTCGGCCATCTTCCAGCGGATGCGCCTTGAAAACGAGGTGATGGTGGCGCGGGGCGCCTCGGGCAAATCCGTCGATCACCTCGTCGAGAAAGTCACGCATGTTTGCGAACGGGCCATGGGCGGTGAAGCTGGAATCGTGGGCCAGCTGGAGCAAACACAGGTGGTAGGGAAAGCCCCCGCGCCGGATACGCACCGTTGCCAGAGCGCGATCCGCAGCATGCACGGGCATCAGAAGCAGGCGGCGCAGGTAAAGGCCGAACTCCTGCACGACGGTGCGATCCCGGTGCGGGCGGAAGTTCTTGTATCGCCCGTTTCGGAACATGACGAACCAGTGGTAGAGCGCACCGTAGAAGACGTGGTGGCGCATGTCGCCCCAATGGGCCGGTGCGCCCGGCAATTCCAGGTCGCAATGTTCCAGTGCGCGACGCATTTGCGGAACGCTGAATTCCATCAGCCGTGAGTGCCCGTTGGCCCCCCCGCGTTCGTAGGTGACCCACCACGGGCGGAGGTAGCCCTCCTCAAAGACGTGCACGGTGATCTGGCGGCTGCGGGCCTCTTCGATGGCGGCGGCGTGGATCGGGCGAACATCGCCATAGAGCACGAGATCCGTGATCCCGCGCGTGTCCATGAGCCGCGCGCACTCCGCCCGCCAGCCGTCGATCGTACCTGTGTAGGGAAGAAAGCTGGGCCGGTGGAACCAGAATGCATCATCGCCCGTGTTGAAGCCGACGCGCCAAGTGGTGCAGCCGGCAGCGCGCAAGAGACGCCCGAGGGCGTGGAAGAAGGGCCCGTGGGGGCCCTGTAGAAATAGAAATGTCCGCGCGCTCGGGTCCACGGGCGATACTCTCGCTGCTCGCGGTTAACAAAACCTTTCCTACCATGGCATGCAAATGTGGCGCGGGCATGGCTGTGCCGCATTGCGCACGGCGCGGGCCTCTTGCCTTGAAGGCGGGCGAGGGATACCTCGCAGGGCGGTACGCGACGCCACAAAGGACACGATGGAGCGATGTTCACGGGAATTATCACCGATATGGGCGAGGTGCTGGCCATTGAGCACCGCGGAGATCTGCGCGCGCGCATCGGCACAGCCTATCCGGCGACGGACATCGCACTTGGGGCATCGATCGCGTGCGACGGTGTCTGCCTGACCGTCGTGGATCGCGGCGTGGAAGCGGGCGGCAGCTGGTTCGATGTCGATGTTTCCGCCGAGACCGTGTCGAAGACCAACCTGTCCACGTGGGCCGATGGGCGCCGTGTCAATCTGGAGAGATCGCTTCGCGTCGGAGACGAACTCGGGGGACACATTGTGTCCGGCCATGTCGACGGGGTGGCCGAGGTGATCTCGGTGGCGGACGAGGGAGATTCCACCCGCGTCATGCTGCGGGCGCCGCAAGAGCTGGCCCGGTTCATCGCGCCCAAGGGATCGGTTGCGCTGAATGGCACGTCGTTGACCGTGAACGAGGTGGAGGGTGCCGCCTTCGGGATCAACTTCATCCCGCACACCAAGGCCGTGACGACCTGGGGCAGGGTTCAGGTCGGGGATCGGGTGAACCTCGAAATCGACACGCTCGCCCGGTACGTGGCCCGGCTGGCGGAGGCCGGGTAGGGGGCGCTGCCCCCCTCGCCTGCGGCGAGTCCCCCGGGATATTTCCAGCACAATGAAGCAAAGGGCGATCGAGCGGTCGGGCGCGCCGTTGCTCGGGGTTCGCTCGGGAAAGTCGGGCGTGAGTTGCAAGGTTGGTCGCATGTCCCGGTGGCCCGAGGGACGAGATCCCTCTCAGAGCGCCTTGAGGCCGGCAGCCGCAGCGCGAGCGCCCTGCAGCATCCAGCTGTGTTCGGAGGCTGCAAAGAACATGCGCACACCCGAGGCGTGGCGACCGACGGCGGCGTCTGCGTCGGGGACCCAGGTCGCGAAGGTCTTGTTTTCCATGGCGCAGGCGGCGCCGACGGTGCGGTAGGCATCCGTGAGTTCGGGGCTCGACTGGTCGGTCTTGCCGAGCGCGACCGAGAGATCGGCGGGGCCAAGCATGAGCGCGTCGATCCCGGGGGTGGCGGCGATCTCGGTGGCGGCAGCGACGCCTTCGGGTTCTTCGATCATCGCGACAACGACAGTCTCTTCGGCGGAGCGGGCAAGAAGCTCGGCCATGCGGGCGGTCGCGTAGCCAGCCCAGCGGGTCGAGCCTGCAAACCCACGGCCGCCCGGTCCGAAGCGCGCGACGCGGGCAATGTCTGCGGCGGCTTCGGCGCTACTGACATGGGGAACGACGATGCCCGTTGCGCCGGCGTCGAGGGCCATCTGTATGTGTTCGGGGCGGCCCCACGGCACGCGCACGAGCGTCGGCAGGTCAAGCGCGCGTGCGACGGCGAGGCAGGCATCGGTGCGGGCGCGGTCGAACGGCGCGTGTTCTGCATCGAGGCAGACAAAATCGAGCCCAGCGAGGGCGAGCACCTCGATGATTTCGTGGGCAGGCGTCTTCAGGAAGGTTCCGGCGAGGATGTCGCCGTTCTGCATGCGGGTGCGCAGTGTGGTCATCTTGGTCCTCCCTCGCCAGTCACTATGGCCGGGAGTAGCCGGGGCGGCCCCTTGGGGCCAGCCCCCTTTTGCGCGGTATCAGTCTTCCATGGCCTCGAGTTCGTCGATGAAGCCGGACAGCATCGTCAGGCCCTTGTCCCAGAACGCCGGATCCGACGCGTCGAGGCCAAAGGGAGCCAGTAGCTCCTTGTGGTGCTTCGACCCGCCCGCCTTCAGCATGTCGAAGTACTTTTCCTGGAAGTCCGCGTCACCCTCTTCGTAGACGGCGTAGAGCGCGTTCACGAGGCCGTCTCCGAAGGCATAGGCGTAGACGTAGAACGGTGAGTGCACGAAATGGGGGATGTAGGACCAGAACACCTCGTAGCCCTCCATGAACTTAAACGCGGGCCCGAGGCTTTCGCACTGCACCGACATCCACAGGGCGTTGATGCCATCCACCGTCAGCTCGCCATCGCGGCGGGCGTCGTGGAGCTTGCACTCGAAGTCGTAGAACGCGATCTGGCGGACGACCGTGTTGATCATGTCCTCGACCTTGCCGGCCAGCATCACCTTGCGCTGAGCGGTGTCCTCGGCCTGGCTCAGCATGCGGCGGAAGGTGAGCATCTCGCCAAAGACGGAGGCGGTTTCGGCGAGGGTGAGCGGGGTCGACGAGAGCAGCTCGCCCTGACCCGCAGCCAGGCGCTGGTGGACACCGTGGCCAAGCTCGTGGGCAAGCGTCATCACATCGCGCGGTTTGCCCAGGTAGTTGAGCATGACGTAGGGGTGCACGTCGGCGACAGTGGGGTGCGCGAAGGCGCCGGGGGCCTTGCCGGGCTTCACGCCCGCGTCGATCCAGCCGTCGGTAAAGAAGGGCTTGGCGAGGTCGGCCATGCGCGGGTCGAATTCGGCATAGGCGGACATCACCGTCTCGCGCGCCTCGTCCCAGATGACGATACGGTCGTCTTCCATGGGGAGGGGGGCGTTGCGGTCCCACACCTGGAGCGTGTCGAGGCCGAGCCACTTGCGCTTCAGCTCATAGTAGCGGTGCGAGATGCGCGGGTAGGCCGCGACGACCGCGTTGCGGAGCGCCTCGACAACCTCCGGCTCGACGTGGTTCGACAGGTGCCGCCCCATCTGCGGGTTCGGCATGCCGCGCCAGCGATCCTCGATTTCCTTTTCCTTGGCGAGCGTGTTGTGCACGCGGGCAAAGAGCTTGGCGTTGGCAGAGAAGACACGGGCCGCTTCACGAGCGGCTTCCTCGCGCTTGGCACGGTCTTGATCCGTCAGGTAGTTGAGCGCGGCCTCCAGGCTCAGCGTCTCGCCCTGCACGTTGAATTCGAGCGCGGCCATCGTCTCGTCGAAGAGCCGGTTCCACGCGGCGGACCCGACAACGGACTGGTCGTGCAGGAATTTCTCCAGCTCATCCGAAAGCTGGTAGGGCTTCATCGCGCGCAGCCTGTCGAAGATCGGCTGGAAGCGAGCCAGCTCCGAATTTGCCTCGAAATGGGCGGCGAGCACGTCGTCGTCAATCCGGTTGATCTCGAGCGAGAAGAAAACGAGCGGCGTCGTGTCGTCGGTGACCTGCTGCTGGCAATCGCCCATGAATTTGGCGCGGCCCGCGTCGGTCGTGTTCTGGTAGTAGCGCAGGCCCGCGAACGACATGATGCGCCCGGCCACGACGTCGATCCGTTCGTAGCGGCGCACGCACTCGAGCAGGCCGGCGGCGTCGAGATCCGCGAGCTTGCCTTCGTAATCCTTGGCAAAGTCCGCGCAGGCCGTGCCGAGCCACTCCATGTCGGCGGTCAGCTCGGGCGCATCCTCACCGGGATAGAGATCGCTCAGATCCCAATCGGGCAGATCGCCCAGATTGCGTCCGCCCGCGTCTGCGGCGGCATCGTAGGCAGGGCGCGGGAGGGAACGGGCGAGACTTGGCAGCATGGGGTGCTCCTTTGGGGCGTTTGGCCTGATCTAGGTTGTGAGCCCGTGGGGGTTCAACCCGTCATCGCGCAGATAGTCCTGCTTCGATGGGCGACCACAGCGGCGGAATCTTGCCAAGCGGGTGGTGCGCGCCCGGGCAGACCTTGTTGCACCCGTGGTGTGGCGCGCTAATGCAGGCGGTTTCGGAGTTCTGTGCCCAATGCGGTTGTTCAATCTCGCCCTGATGTCGGTCCTGACGCTGATGGCGGCCTGCTCCCCGGGCAGCGAGCCCGCGTCCCGAGCCGTGCCGCTCTACCCCGGAGAGACGGAAGAACTGCGCGACCTCATCAATACCTACGCAGATCTCTACGAGGTACCGCGCCCCCTCGTGCATCAGGTTATCCAGCGCGAGAGCGACTATCGTCCGCACGCGCGTAACGGCCCGTACTGGGGGCTGATGCAGATCCTGCCCGCGACGGCCCGTGGCATGGGCTTTCAGGGGCAACCCCCGGATCTGCTCGATGCCGAAACGAACCTGCGGTATGCGGTAAAATACTTGCGTGGCGCCTGGATCGTCTCCGATGGCGACAAGGACGAGGCGGTGTCGTGGTATGCACGGGGCTACTACTACGAGGCGCGCAACCGATGCCAACTCGTCGAGACCGGCCTGCGCCCGCGAGAGATTGCGCGCCACTGCTGATCCCGGCCCGGGGTGCGATGGCTTGGGCTGTCTTCGGCGGGCATCTCGGCCTTATCAGCGTCCGATGATGCGCAGGAAGATGTAGACGCCGAGCGCAGCCAGCCCTGCCACGACCGCCGCGCGCAGCAGGAACGAGGCGATCGGCACAAGCAGCATCAGCGCGAAGACGAGCGCCCCGACGACCATGGCGAGGCGAAGAGCGTCATTCATTGTCCCATCCCTCAGACATATTCACCAAGCATCAGCCTAGCGCCCCCGGGCGCGCCCGTCACGGCCTGACTGGCGGGGCCGCGTGTGGTCCGGCTATCCGTAGGCCGCAAGCAGGGTCTCGAGATCCGACAGGGTGTTGGCTTCCGACGCAGGCTTGTCCTCGCGCCAGCGCGACATCCGCGGAAAACGCAGCGCCACCCCGGATTTATGCCGGGTGCTGCGCTGGATCCCCTCGAAATGGATCTCGAAAACGTGCTCCGGGCGAACGGCGCGGACCGGCCCGTAGCGCTCCAGCGTATTCTTGCGCACCCACGCGGTGATCCTGCGAAACTCCGCGTCGGTCAGGCCGGAATAGGCCTTCGTGAAGGGGACGAGGGTGCTCTGCCCCGCGACTCCGTCCCAGACCGCGAAGGTAAAGTCGGTGTAGAGGTTGGCCCGGCGACCATGACCGGCCTGCGCATAGATCATGACCGCGTCGATCGTGAGCGGGTCGACCTTCCATTTCCACCAATCACCCTTCTTGCGACCGGCGAGATACGGCGAAGAGACCCGCTTCAGCATCAGCCCTTCGGCGCGCAATTCCCGGGCCGTTTCACGCGTTTTGGCGAGACTGTCCCACGCCGTGAACGGTACGCGCGGCGATAGACGCAAGGGTGCCACGGGCGAAACATCGGCCAGAGCCGCTTCCAGAAGCGCGCGGCGTTCGGCGAACGGGCGTGCGCGCAGATCCACCCCCTCCCACTCCAAAAGGTCGTAGGCGCGCAAGACGGCCGGTGCCTCCGCGAGCAGCTTCTTTGGCACTGTCTTGCGCCCGATCCGGGCCTGCAACGCATTGAAGCTTTGCGGGGCTTCCGCGTCCCGATCCCATGCCAGAACTTCACCATCGAGCACGGTTCCGGAGGGCAGAACATCGAGCGCTGCCGCGAACTCCGGGAACCGGTCCGTCATCAGTTCTTCCCCGCGCGACCAGAGAAAATGCTGCCCCTCCCGCAAGATGAGCTGGCCGCGGATCCCGTCCCATTTCCACTCCGCCACCCACTCTTCGGGCGCGCCAAGCGCCTCCGGACCGTCCTCGAGCTGGTAGGCCAGGTAGAACGGATAGGGCCGAGACAGCGCCTCCCCGGGGTCCGGGGCCAGCACCAACCCGTCCCAAGTAACGCGTCCCGGATCCCACGCCCCCATCAGCCGATGCGCAAGCTCGGGCTCCGCAATCCCCGTCGCCTGCGCCAGTGCGCGCGTCATGAGCTTGGCCGACACGCCCATCCGAAACCCGCCCGTCAGCAGCTTGTTGAAGACAAACCGTTCCACAGGCCCCAGCCCGTCCCATGCCTCCCAGACAAGCGCTTTGCGTTCCGCCTCCTCCAGTGTTGGAAGGCGCTGCAGGCGTGCAATCCACGAGGCCAGCGACGCCTGTGAGGCGCCACTGCCTTCGGGCAGGATCAGTGCGATCGTCTCGGCTAGATCCCCGACGACCGTGTAGCTCTCCTCGAAGAGCCAGAGAGGCACCTCCGCGCGTTCGGCGGCCCAGTCACGCAGCAACGGCGTCGTGAGCATCCGTTTCGGCCGCCGCCCGGAGAGCAGCGCAATGCACCAGACCCGGTCCACGTTCGGCGCCTCACGGAAATACGCGGCAAGCGCGGCTACCTTTGCATTGGTCTTGGTCGTCTGGTCGAGTGCCGTGAAGAGCGCCACGAAGCGCGCAAAACCACCCGCCGCTGACACCTCCGGTGGCGCGGTATCCGTAACCGCAGTACTCATGCCGCCGGCTCCTCGGCCTCGCTTGCATCGAGGCTCTCCCCCTCGAACTCCGTCTCTACGATCGCCGCCTCATAGCCCCGGCTTTCCAGCCAGGCCCGAAACGGCGCAGTATAGCCGTGCGTGACGAAAATGCGTTCCGCCCCGGTTTCCGAGATCGCGGTATTCAATTCCGCCCAGTCCGCGTGATCGGACAGCACAAACCCGCGATCCGCCGCCCGCCGCCGCCGGACACCGCGCAGCCGCATCCAGCCCGAGGCGAAGCCGGTCGAAACCGGCCCGAACCGCTTCATCCACGGGGTGCCCAGCGCCGATGGTGGCGCGATCACCAACGCCCCCGGATGCGTCTTGGCCGTCACTTCGGCATCGACAGGCACCGTGTCCGGCAAATCGAAGCCCTGCGCCCGCAGAACCCGGTTGGTGGCCTCCACGGCGCCATGGGTCAGGATTGGTCCAATGCCAGGATCCACGGCCGAAAGGATCCGTTGCGCTTTGCCAAGCGCATAGGCTCCCAAAACGCTCGTCCGCCCCGCCTCCCGGTTGGCGCGCCACCAGACTTCCATGTCGTCAACGATCTCCCGCTGCGGCGGCCATGTAAAAACAGGCAGGCCAAAGGTGCACTCGGTGATGAAGGCATGGCAGGGCACAGGCTCGAAGGGTTCCGACAGCCCGTCCGGCACCACCTTGTAATCCCCGGACGCAACCCAGACCTCTCCGCCCACCGAGACCCGGATTTGCGCGGAACCGGGAACATGCCCGGCCGGATGAAAGCTGACCTCGGCGCCTCCGATCGTCACAACTTCCCCATACCGCACCGTCTGAAGCCGGATGTCTCCCAACCGGTGGCGCATCACGGGGGCGGCCGCTTGCGTCGCCATGTAGCGCTTGTGCCCCCACCGCGCGTGGTCGGCATGCCCATGGGTGATCAAGGCGCGCTCCACCGGACGCCAGGGATCGATATGGAATTCGCCTGCCGCGCAGTAGATCCCGCTTTCGGTGAAGCTCAGAACCGGGTCACGTTTCATGCCCCTATCCTAGCCTTTTCGGACCGCAAGTCATCCGCCCGACGGCTTTCGCCCCCGTGCCGGCGTCCGATCCGCCCTACAACGCCGCCCGCCAAAGCCTCCGCAGACGCTCAACACCACTCTTGCGCTTCATTGTGCTGAAAATATCCAGACACGCGGCCCACCGCTCTCGGAACGCTCGTCAGGGGCGTGGCCGGGAACAGTTGCGCCTATTTCAGTCCAGCTCCGTCCAGGGCCAGGGCTTCACATCCGACGCGCCGGTCTGAAACCGTGCTGCCTTCGCGATCCAGACGCCGAGATCCGTTCCGAACTCCGCCAGACGCTCGTTCGGGCGCTTGTTGTTGATCAGCATGATCACGACTTGAATGACGGTTGCCAGCGTCAGGATCGTACTCGCAACAGACAGCATCACCCAGATGATAACCATATAGACGATCCGCAAAAAGATATTCTCTGACGCGTCCGGCTCGTCCTGTGGCCCGTGCAGGCGGCCGGAGAGCTTGTCATCTTCCATCTGCCTGTGCCTTCCCCATGCTTGATCTTCGAATATCGCGCGTCAATCGGCGTCCCGCAAGAGACGGGTGGCATGGAATCGGACATTGGGCATAGTGCAGCCCATGGACGGCCAAGTGGCCGGGAGGGAAGAGGAACATGGCTTGGATCGCCCGTGGGCTTGGTGTGCTCGGGATCGCGGCTCTCCTTGGGCTGGCCGCGGTCCTGGGGGTCGGGCCCGGATTTGTCGAGCGCAGCCGCAACGTTGTCGATGCCGAGACGTCCTGGCCTGTCAGCCCCGAGGCCGCAGCCTTGCATGACACGCTCGTCATTGGCGACTGGCACGCCGACACCCTGCTCTGGAATCGCTCGCTGCTCGAGCGCGGTCAGCGCGGGCATGTCGACTTGCCCCGCCTGATCGAAGGGAATTTCTCGCTTCAGGTCTTCACCGCGGTGACCAAATCACCCGCCGGCCAGAACTACACGGCCAACAATTCCGACGCGTTCGACAACATCACTCCGCTGGTCATGGGCCAGCTCTGGCCCGCGCGGACATGGGGCAGTCTGCTCGAACGCGCGCTCTACCAGTCCGAACGCCTGCACGACTACGCCGTTGCCAGCGATGGGCAGCTTGCGGTGGTGCGCTCGCAGCGTGATCTCGACGGCGTCCTGGATCGGCGCATCTCGGGCGAGACCGTCATCGGGGCGGTTCTTGGCATCGAAGGGGCCCACGCGCTGGAGGGCAACCTGCGCAATCTCATCTTCCTCGAGGAGGCCGGGTACCGGTTGATCGGGCTGACTCACTTCTTTGACAATGCGGTCGCAGGCTCGTTGCACGGCCTTGGCAATACGGGGCTTACGGAACTTGGAGAAGCACTGGTCGGCGAGATCGAGACGCGGGGAATGATCCTCGATCTTGCGCACGCGTCTCCGGCCACGGCGCGGGAGGTGATCGCGCTCTCGGACATGCCGCTGGTCGTCAGCCATACCGGCATCCGCTCGCATTGCGAGACCCATCGCAACTTCGAGGACGACCTTATGCAGGCCATCGTTGCCAACGGGGCGGAGATGGGGGGCGGCCTGGTCGGTATTGGCTACTGGGCGGATGTAACCTGCGACGCGAGCCCGGCGGGCGTGGCTGCTGCGATCGTGGCCGCGGTGAACCTGCTCGGGGAGGATCACGTGTCGTTCGGGTCGGACTACGACGGCTCCGTCACGGTCGCCTTCGACGCCTCCGAGATCGCGGCGCTGACCCATGCGCTTCTCGATGCGGGATTGTCGGAGGCGCAGATCCGCAAGATCGCCGGTGAGAACATGCTCCGCGTGTTGCGGGCGCGCTTGCCGGACTAGGTTTCGTCACCGAGGGCTGCGGGCGTCATCGCGTGGCCGGTGTGCCTTGATGGGGAGGCGCGGACAGGCCCGGGATGGCGCGCGCGCTTTGGGGGCTTTGCCCCCGTCGCCCAAGGGCGACTCCCCCAGGATATTTGGGGCACAATGAAGCCGGGGGGCCGGCAGGCAGGGGCTATTCTGTGGCCGTTACGGCCGAGACGATACGCGCCATGGCGAGCATGCCGGGATCGTCGAGCCCGACGGACTTGTCGCCGAAGATGCGCGCACGGCCGATCGTCGCCTTCTTGTCGCGGTAGGTGTCGAGCGCGTCTTCGACCGATCGGGCCGCAGCCTCTGCCACCTGCGTTGTTTCGGTACTTTCAGCCGTTGCCGTGCTCAGCGCGTCGAGGCTGTCGAGCACGGTCTTGCCGCCGAGCTCGGCTTTTCCGCGGGCCTGCATGGCGTCGCGGGCGAGTGCCGCGAGTTCCGAGACCCGGCTTGCGGGGATCTCTGTTTCGCCCTTGACGGCCTTTGCGACGGCCATCAGGCCTGTCGCAAGGAGGGTGCCATAGGACGAGCCGGAGGACTTGGTGAAGGCTTGCGCGCAGGTGAGGAGCGCGCGGCCGAGATCGTCTGGCAGATCGTCCGCGCTTGCGGCGACGAGGGCCATGCCGCGGGTCATCGTGACACCGAGGTCGCCATCGCCGAGCGCGCCGTCTGCGGTGTTGAGCATGTCTGCGTCGCGCTCCATCGCTGCGTGGAGCCGGGCAATGGCAGCGCGCAGGGCGGGGGTGTCGATGCTCACGGGATGCTCCAGAATGCACAGTCGCAGGGGGCCTTGAGCAGGGTTTCGAGCTCGTCATCCAGCTTGCAGAGCGTGAACGAAACGCCCGTCATTTCCATCGAGGTCGCATAGCGGCCGACCAGCGGCATGACGATGGTGGCGCCTGCGCCTTCGAGGCGGGCCTTCACGGTGCGGTAGAGGATGTAGAGCTCTTCAGGCGGGGTGGCGCCGAGAGAGTTCACCAGGATGGACACGCGGTCGCCCTTGCTCAGCGGCATGTCGGCGAGGAGGCGATCCATCATCTCGCCCGCGATGTCGTCGGCGGACTTGAGCTTGCCACGCCAGACGCCGGGCTCGCCGTGGATGCCCATGCCCATCTCCATCTCGTCGTCGGCGATCTCGAAGGTGGGCTTGCCCGCTTGCGGGACAGTGCAGGGCGAGAGAGCCGCGCCGATGGAGCGGCAGGCATCGGCGGCTTTCTGGGCGACGGCGGTGACGCCCGCCAGGTCACGGCCCTCTTCGGCGGCGGCGCCGGCGATCTTGAAGGCGTAGACCATGCCGGCCACGCCGCGCCGCTTCTCGGCCTCTTCGGGCGGGGCGGAGGCGACGTCGTCGGCAAGCAGCACGGTCGTGCACTCGATATCGTCGAACTCCACGAGATCGCCGGCCATGTCGAAGTTCATCACGTCGCCGCCGTAATTGCCGTAGAGGCGCAGCACACCCGCGCCGCCATGGGCCGCGCGGATCGCATCGGCCATCTGTTCGGCGGAAGGGGAGGCGAAGACATCGCCGATGGCGCAGGCGTCGAGCAGGCCCGGGCCGACATAGCCGGTGAAGACGGGCAGGTGGCCGGAGCCGCCGCCGGTGACGATGCCCACCTTGCCATCCTTGGCGCCGGAGGGACGGGCGATGACCTTGCCCGTGTCGCCGTAGAGGGCGTAGTGCTCGGGGTGGGCGGCGGTCAGGCCCTCGAGCATCTCGTCGACGTAGTCCGCGGGGGTGTTGAGGATCTTTTTCATATCGGGCTCCTCCCTGAAGCGTTCAGCGGCGGCGGCGCAGGGCCTGCCAATCCACCAGGTTGATGACCATCACGAAGATCAGAAGCGCGCCCCAGATCAGCTCGCGCGCGAAGTTCGACACCCCGAGCATGTTGAGCCCCGAGGACAGGAACTGCATCGACAGAACCGCCAGCACTACGCCGATCACACGCCCGTAGCCGCCATAGGGGTTCACCCCGCCGAGGACCGCGATGAGGACGGCAAGCAGCAAGTAGCTGGAGCCGTAATCGGCCTTGGCTGAATTCGCGCGGGACATGATGACGAGACCCGCGATCGACGAGAACATGCCCGCGATCACGTAGACCTTGAGGATGATGCGGTCGATGTCGAGTGCGGCGAAGAAGGCGGCGCGCGGGTTGGCGCCGAACATCGTGATCTTGAGGCCAAGCGGCGTGCGCGTGAGCAAGACGTGCAGCAGGATCGCGAGCAGCACGAAGAGGATCAGCGGGAACGGGATGCCGAAGAGCGTTTCGTTGCCGATGAAGGCGACGGCGGTGGGAAAGCCCATGACGGCCGAGCCGCCGGTGAAGGCCACCGCCAGGCCGGTAAAGACGAGGCCGGCGCCCAGCGTTGCGAGGATCGGGGGCAGGCCGAAGCGGGCAATGAGGATGCCGTTGACGAAGCCTGCCGCAGCCCCGATCGTAAGGGACAGCGCCATCGCGACGATCAGCCAGAAGAGGGCGGGCGCGCCTGTCACCTCCGGCCCCGCGACGTTGGCGAGCAGCAGCGCGGCGGCCACGGCCGACAGGTTCGCCACGCCGACGACCGAGAGGTCGATGCCGCCGGTCATCATTGCCAGCGTCATGGCGAGGGCGAGGATGGCAAACTCTGGAAACTGGAACGCCATCGAAGTGATGTTCTGGGTCGAGAGGAACCTGTCTGGCGACAGGATCGACATCAGCGCGAAGACGGCGACTGCGATGATCAACAGGCGAAACTCGGGCGCGTTGACAAGGCCGGGGGCGGGGATCTTGGCGGTGGAGGACATCCGGGTCTCCTATCCGGCGCGCGCGGCGGCGCGTTTGGCCTGGTAGGCCGGGATGCCCGTGCCGAGCAGGATCAGAAGGCCAATAGTGGCCGTCTGGTATGACGAGGGGATGCCGAGCACGATCAGGCTGTTCTGGACCAGCACGATGAGACCTACCCCGAGAAGCGTGCCCGTGATCGTGCCGTAGCCACCCATCAGGCGCGCGCCGCCGAGCACCACGGCGGCAATCACCGACAGCTCCAGCCCGACGAGCGAGAACGGATCCGCCATGCGGCCCATCGAGCCGTGGATGATGCCCGCAAGTCCCGCGAGCGCGCCGACGTAGACGTAAACGAAGATCTGTGTCGCGCGGACGTTGACGCCGATCCGCCGCGCGCTCTCGACGGAGCCGCCAAGGGCGTAGATCGAGCGGCCCAGCATCGTCTTTTGCAGGATGAACCACGTCAGAACGATCACTCCGACGAGGGCGGCGAAGGCCCAGGGCAGCGCGTAGAAATTGCCGCTTTCGGTGGTGCCGCGGGCGATGACGAGGCGGGAGAAGTCGCGCATCGCCGGCGGCAAGGCAGAGATGCGGTCCGAGCCGACGAAGGTCAGCAGGAAGCCGCGGAAGATCGAGAGCGTCGCGAGCGTCACGATCAGTGTTGGCAGGCCGAAGCCCGCGATGAAGAGCGCGTTGAAGGCGCCCAGGGCCGCGCCGATGCCGATGGATATCAGGAAGATCAGCGGCCACGGCATGTCCGGCCAGATGCCGAGGGCGATCTTGGTGGTGGCGTACATCGCGAAGACGGCGATGGCGGTAAAGGACACGTCGATCCCGCCCGAGACCAGCACCAGCATACAGCCCACCGCCAGGATTCCGATGACGATGGAGGCGCGCAGTAGGTCCGACAAGGTGGTGACCGTGAAAAACAGCGGGTCCGACAGGATCCCCACGAGGCAGAACGCGGCGATGACGAGCGCCACCAGCGTTTCGTTGCGTGTCAGCAGCCCCTTCATGACGCGAGCCTGTGCGCGAGGTCGTCCTCGCTCGTGTCGGCGGCCGCGATCTCGTCGACCACAGCGCCCGCCTTCATCACGAGGATGCGGTGGCAGGTGGCCAGAAGCTCGGGCAGGTCATCCGAGATGACGATCACGCCGATGCCGGAGCCCGCAAGCTCGCGGATGATTCCGTGGATATCCGCCTTGGAGCCGACATCAACGCCCACGGACGGGCCGTTGAGGATCAGCACCTGCGGCGCCCGGGCCAGCCAGCGGGCAAGCGAAACACGCTGCTGGTTGCCGCCCGAGAGCGATTGCACCGGCGCCTCGATGTCCGGCGCCTTCACTTTCAGGCGTTTCAGCCAGTCCGCCGCCTCGGCCACAAGCGTGCCGCGTTTCAGCAAGCCGTTGGTTTCGTGGGCGTCGAGCCGTCCGATGGCGACGTTGCGCACGATGGATTGGGTAAGGAAAAGTCCCTCTGTCAGACGATCCTCCGGCACATAGCCGATACGAGCCTCGGAGGCCGCGATCGGGTCGCCAAGGGGGACACTCTGGCCGCTCACGGAAATCCGACCGGCATCGGACTGGACAAGCCCAAAGAGCGCCTTGGCGAGTGACGTTCGGCCCGAGCCCAAGAGGCCGGTGATCCCGAGGATCTCGCCCGTGCCGAGGTGGAAGGAGACATCCCGGAACGAGCCCTCTTTCGAAAGGTCGTTCACTTCGAGCAGCGTTTCCGCCCCTTCTGGCGCGGCACCGGCGCGGCTCTCGGGCACATCGCGCCCTGTCATATGATAGGTGAGCGAGGCGGCGTCGAACTCGGAGGCCGGGCCCTCCGCGACTTTCTCGCCATTGCGCAGGACGACGACTTTTTCCGAGACTTCAAGCACTTCGGCAAGCTTGTGCGAGACGAAGATCACCGCAACGCCTTCTTCCTTGAGCTTGCGGATAATGCCGAGCAGGCGCCGCACTTCGCGCTCCGTCAGCGCCGTGGTCGGCTCGTCGAGGATCAGGAGTCGTGCGTCCGACGCAAGGCCCCGGCAGATCGCGACAAGCTGCTTTTGTGCGACGGGCAGGTCTTCGAGTCGGGCGTTCAGCGGTATCTCCACGCCGATCCGCTCCAGCGCTGCGCGCGCCACGCGCTTGGCCTCGCCGCGGGCATAGAAATGCCTCTGATCGGCGAGTTGCGAGGCAAAGGCGATGTTCTCGGTGACGCTCAGGTTCGGAAATAGCGAGAAATCCTGAAAGATCACCATGATCCCGGTGTTCGAAGCAAGGCGCGGGTCGAGGCGCCCGGCCGACGCGCCATCGATCAGAATGTCCCCCTCGGTCGGCTGCTCGACGCCTGCGAGGATCTTGATCAACGTCGATTTGCCGGAGCCGTTTTCGCCCGCGAGGCAGACGGCCTCACCTGGTGCAACCGTGAAATCGACCCCGTCGAGGGCCGTGACACCGGCGTACCGTTTTACGATCCCCTTCATTTCGATGAAGGGGGCAGGGGCGGGGCTGCTCATGGGATAGTCCGGGTTTTCGGCGGAGGAGCGGGCACACACGCGCCCGCCCCTAATCTCAACTCAGGAGGATCAGAACGGGTAGTCCGCCATGTTGTCGGCGTTCACGTTCACCCAGGCCTGTCCGAAGATGACCTTGCCGTCGAGCGTGACGTTTTCATAGCCCTCGAGCCCGAGGTCCATGCCGTCGGTCACTTCCTCGCCGTCCATGACCATCTGGGCGACCTTGTTCATCGCGTAGCCCGCGACAGACGGATCCCAGAAGCCGATGCCGTCCACGGCGCCGGTTTCGAGGTACTGGCCCGCGATGGAGGGCAGGGATGTGCCGAAGACGCAGGTGGCATCTTCCATGCCACGCTCTTCGATGGCGAGGCCGATCCCTGCGACGTCGGTCGAGGCGGAGCCCTGCATGCCCTTCACGTTCGGGAACGCGCGGAGCACTTCCTGGGCCTTTGTGTAGGCCTGCTCGGCGTCATCGAACGTCTCGTTCTTGTCGCCGACGAGGGTCATGTTGGGGTAGTTGGCTTCCTGGTGGGCAATCGCACCATCGACCCACTGGTTGTGTGTCTGCGAGGTCAGCGAGCCGACGAACACGGCGTACTCGCCCTCACCGCCCATGCAGGTGGCGAGCTGTTCCATCAGGTTGGCGCCGAAGTCTTCGTTGACGAAGGCCTCGATGTCGTAGGTCGTGTTCTGCTGGCTTGCCGCCTCGTGGGTGACAACCGTGATCCCTGCCTCCATCGCGCGGCCAAGAACGGGCTCCAGCGCCTCGGGCGACATCGGCACAACGGCGAGCGCGTCGACGCCCTGGGCAATCATGTCCTCGATGAGCGCGACCTGCTGCTGCGGGTCGGCTTGCGCAGGGCCCACCTGAAAGGCGTTCGCTCCGGTGTCGGCGGCGTACTGGTTCACGCCCTCTTCCATGCGGTTGAACCACTGGATGCCGGCGATCTTCACCACCGTCGCGATCGAGGGGCCGTCCTGCGCGTGCAGGACCGTGCCGCCCGCAATGGTCGCTCCGGCAAGCGCTGTCGCTGCCATAAGGCGCGTGGTTGTCTTCATGAGTCATCCTCCCTGGATAGTCGCAGTCTTGCGGTTCTATGGTTTGGCATATCCGCCCTTCTTGCGAGGGTCGCGCCAAGATCTTTGCTTTACAATGGGTCAGAGGAAAGGTGCAGCCAAGTGGCCGCTCTATCGGAGCGATTACGCCCGATCACAGTCCTGCGTCGCGGTTCCTCCCTTGCCCGCTTCCGGTCCGTCTTGGGTGCTGCCGTAACACTTGTGCACTGGCCGCACTTATGTGACTATGGCGGCTGCGACATAATGGGTCAAGCGGTTTTCAGGCGCTCAGAACCACGTCGCGTCACCGGGCGGGCGGACGACTGGGGAGGGTCTCGGCCATGCTTCACGCAGAGCGCTACAGAGACGAGGTCGCCCAGGCCGCGTGGCTCTACTATGTCGGGAATTACAGCCAACAGGAAGTGAGCGCGCGACTTGGTGTAAGCCGCTTCAAGGTGATGCGCATGCTGGCCGAGGCGCGCGCGGCTGGCATGGTGCGCATCACCGTCGAGCATCGCACATCGCGGACCCTTGCGCTGGCTGAAGAGCTTGGCCGGGCTTTCGGCCTCGAGGACGTGCAGGTCGCCCCGGTTTCCGCCGATCCCGAAGACTACGATTTTGCGCGCACGGCCGTCGGCATTCTGGCGGCGGGACACCCGATGCGACTGGCCTCCGGGGATAAGCCGTTGACGATCGGTCTCGGCTGGGGGCGCACCCTCTCGGTCATGGCCGATAACGTCGCCGGCGTGACAAATCGCAATCTCACGTTCGTTTCGCTCATGGGGTCGGTGACCCATGCGTCGCATACGGCGCCGGGTGAGGTGTGCGTCCGTCTGGCCGGGCAAACGGGTGGCAGCGCGATCCTGTTGCCCGCGCCCTTTGTCGCCGACAGTCCGGAGGCATGCGCGATGCTCCTGTCGCAGCGGATGGTGCGCGATACGCTCGACGTCGCGCGTGGCGCGTCCCATGCGATCATGAGCGTGGGCGAGTGCAGCGATGGCGCGATCCTCTTCGAAAGCGGGCTCTTCACACCCGCCCAGCAAGAGGAACTGACCCGCAACGGCGTGGTCGGCGATTGCTGTGGCGTGTTCTACACCGCTGACGGCGCCATCGCCGATATCCCGCTCAACCGCTGCACGCCCTGCGTCAAACCCGATGAGATGGCGGACATGGACGTCACGGTATGTGCGGGCGGCGCAACGAAGGCGGACGCGACGCTCGCTGTCCTGCGCGCCGGTTTCGTCACACGTTTGCTGGTGGACGAAATCCTCGCGGTCCGGCTGCTTGAGCGGGCAGGCGTAGCCCTTGCGAAACTTTCGACAAAGGGGTGAGCGGCCCGCCGAGGATCGTGATTTCGGGCGGGCTACCTGGCCTGTGCCTTAACCAAATACGCGCTGCGCGATGGCGTCGAGCGTCGGGTAGATCTCCGAGCCTCCCGCGACAACGCGCAGTCCGTCGGTCAGGGAGGTCTCCGGGTCGATCGGGGCGTGCATACCCCCCGCCTCCGAGACCATGAGCATCCCGGCAAAGCAATCCCAGGCATTCATGTGCTCCTCGACATAGCCAAGCAGGCGCCCGGCGGCGACGTAGGACAGCATCAGGGCGCCGGAGGCGTTGCGAAAGAACATGCCTCCCGGCATGAGCACTTCACGCACGAGGGCCGCGGCTTGCTCGCGGTCGCCCCGTCCGGACGCGCCGACGGCAACGGAGCCCTCGGACAGATCCGAGGCCCCGGTCACCCGCAGGAGCTTTCCATTGACATGGGCGCCGCCGCCCTTCCGGGCGCTGAACGTTTCCGAGGAGCAGGGATCATGCGTTGCGCCAACGACCGGCAGGCCGTGGTGCGTGCAGGCGATCACACAGCACCAGTGCGGGATGCCGCGCACGAAGTTCGCCGTGCCGTCGATCGGGTCGATCACCCAGTCGTAGCCCGATGTGCCAATGACGCGATCATACTCCTCTCCGACGATGCCGTCGTCCGGATAGGCCTTTGCGATAGCGTTGCGCACAAGATCCTCTGTCTGGCGGTCCGCGTCCGAGACGAGGTCCTGGTGGCCCTTGCTTTCGATCTGCAAGCTGTCGAGGTCGCGAAAGCGGTCTAGGGCGTAGGCCCCTCCGGTGCGCGCGGTCTCGATGGCGAAGGTCAGGCGGTCGTGTTCGATGGGGGCCTCCTTTGGCAGGGCGGCCCGTCAAGGCCAGCGATTGGGTGCGCGCGGAGCCTATCTCAGCGCGGCTTCGACGTTTCCGCCGTCGACTGTCATGATGTGCCCGGTGGTGCGCTCGGCCCGAGCCAGGGCGACGAACGCGTCCGCGACATGGCGCGCTTCCACCTCGCGCCTGAGCAGGTTTCCACCAAGATACGCTTCCTCGCTGACGCCGCGCGCCTCGGCCCGTGCCGTGATCATCTCGTCGGTGACGATGCCGGAGCGGATCCGGTCCGCGTTGAGCCCGTTGACACGGATGCCGCGCTCTCCGAGCTCCAGCGCGAGTTGGCGGACGAGAAACAGCGTGGTCGCCTTGGGCAAGCCATAGGCACCGAAGCCCTTGCCCGGGTTGACCGCCTGTTTGGAGACGTTGAAGAGCATCTGGCCGCCGGTGCCTTGCGCCTCGAAGACGTCTGCTGCGGCGCGGGCCATGTTGAGATGGGCAAAGAAGTTGATCTCGAAAGAGGCGCGGATCTCGTCCTGCGCCATGGTCAGGATGTCGCCGCGCGGTGCCGTGCCCGCGTTCGAGACAAGGATATCGAGGCCGCCGAAGCGCTCCACCACATGACAGACGGATTCGCGCGCCGCTCCCGGGGCGGTCAGATCCGCAGCGATCGGATGGGCGCCAATCTCGGCGGCTGCATCCGAACAGGCGCCTGCGTGCCGGTCGATCAGGGCCACCGCGGCGCCTTGTGCGGCGAAGGCCCGGGCCGTTGCGAGGCCGATACCGGACGCGCCCCCGGTCACCGCCACGATCTGACCAGTAAAGGGTTTGTCGGAGATCTTCTTGAGCTTGGCCTGCTCGAGAGACCAGTACTCCATATCGAAGAGGTCGTCCTCGGCGACGGGATGAAATCCGCCTGCCGCTTCTCCAAGGGTCATCACTTCGACGGTCTGCTCGGCGATGTCAGCGACGGCGGCCGCTGCCTTGGCATCCTTGCCGATCCCGACCAGCCCGACCCCTGCGATCCAGGCAAGGCAAGGGTGCGGCTCCAGCAGGGTCTTGCCGCCGCCACTGCGCGCATTCTGGCGCGCGAACATGGCTCGGTAATCCTCTGCAAACGCGTCGATTTTCTGCTTCACGGTGGAGGGATCGGCGAGGTCTGCCTCGCGCAGGACAAGCTTCGGCCCCTTCGTCCGGATCACGTGGTCGGGCGATGCCGGGCCGCGCTGGGCGAGCGCTTCCAAATCGGTTCTATCAAGAAATTCAGCAACTTCCGGTCCGGATCTCACCTCTGTAATGACCGGCCGAGGTGCACCTTCGTGGTGCGTGCCGCGAACATGGGCCACCGCTCCGCGCAGAATGGGGAGGATCTCGTGCGCGCGCCTGGGATCATGGGGGGGCCGTCGCCTTGCAACGGTTGAGCTGAAAGTTCTTCCATTGCAGTGCTGTGTAAGCCAATCCTCAACCATATTGGTCTGTGCGATCACGCGATCGTAGCTCTCACGGGCCGTCGCGCCCCAGGTGAAGTGCCCGTGTTGTAAAAGGACAAGCCCTTCGCAGTCGGGATTTGCGTCGTAGATGTCGGCTGCCACCTTCGCGAGCGCGAAGCCCGGCATGATGAAGGGGACGACAGCCAGATTTTCTCCGAAAATCTCGCGCACCGCTCCGGCGGCATCGGGCAGGTTGGCCAGTGCCAGAAAAGCGGTCGCGTGGGTGTGGTCTACCACGGGATGCGGCAGGTACGCGTGCAGGAGCGTTTCGACCGAAGGGTTCGGTGCGCTGGTGTCGATCAGGTTGGCGCGCTGGACGTTGACCATGTCTTCGTCGGAGAGCGAGTCGAGGCCGCGCAGTGCCCGCAGCGGCTCCAACCGCACCCCCGGCAGTCCGGGGGCTTCAAGCGTATCGAGATCCCAGCCAGAGCCCTTGACGTGCAGCACCTCTTCCTCGCCACCCAGTAGTGTGGGGCGCTTCACCTTCACGGAGGTGTTGCCGCCGCCGTGCATCACGAGGTCCGGATCTGCCCCGATCAGGCGTGAGGAATAGACCCGCAGGGCCAGCGCTCTGTCGGCGGGATCGGGGCCGGCGGCGTCCTCTCGTGCAGCGGCGTCTGCATCGTTCCAGAGGTGCTGGCGCATGGCGAATCCTTTCGATGCGGTGCGTGGGACGACGCGAACAGAAACGTCTTAGCGGTTTGGGCGGCGCTCGGGAAAGAGCCGAAGCAGACCTTCGGCACTTGGGTCAGCAATGCCGCGCTCGGTGATGAGGCCGGTCACGAGCCGGGCAGGCGTCACGTCGAACGCGGGATTGCCGCCTTGCGTGCCCTCCGGCGAGATCCGGACCCATGCTGTCTCGCCCGTGTCCAGAGCGCCGTAGACATGGGTGACTTCGCGGCCATCGCGCTCCTCGATCGGTATTTCGGCGACGCCGTCAGAGACCGTCCAGTCGATCGTCGAGGACGGCAGGGCAACGTAGAACGGCACGCCGTTGTCCTTGGCCGCGAGCGCCTTGAGATAGGTTCCTATCTTGTTGCAGACATCCCCGTGCGCCGTTGTCCGGTCTGTGCCGGTGATCACGACATCGACCTCACCATGCTGCATCAGATGGCCACCGGCATTATCGACGATGAGGTGGTGCGGGATCCCGTGGCTCTCCATTTCCCACGCAGTGAGCTGGGCACCCTGATTGCGCGGACGGGTTTCATCGACCCAGACATGCACATCTATCCCCTCGGCGACCGCCTGGTAGATCGGCGACGTGGCCGTGCCCCAATCCACGGTCGCAAGCCAGCCAGCGTTGCAATGGGTCAGGATATGGACGGGTTGGCCAGCCGGTTTGGCGGCGGCAATGTCGCGGATCATGTCCAGCCCGTGCTGGCCGAGCATGCGGTTGGCCCCGACATCCTCCTCGCAGATCTCGTCCGCCCTTTGTATCGCGGCTGCGGCGCGGTCTGCGGGGGGCAGCGGTGCGAGACGGTTGCGCATGTCGTCGAGCGCCCAGCGCAGATTGATCGCCGTGGGTCGGGTGGCATGCAGCGTGGCGTAGGCCGCATCGAGCGCGCCGTCGGAGGGATCGCGCGCCATTTCGAGCGCGATACCGTAGCCTGCCGTAGCCCCGATGAGCGGCGCGCCGCGCACCCACATGTCACGGATCGCCGAGGCAAACGAAGAGAGGCTTTCCAGTGTCACCACGCGAAAGTCGTGCGGCAGCCAGCGCTGGTCGATGATCCGGACCTCGCCCGTCGGCCCGTCGCGCCAGATCGAGCGGTAGTGCTCCGTGCCGACCTTCATGCATCGTCCTCCGGGTGGGAATGCTGCGCCATGGCGATCACCTGGTCCATGCCCGCGATCCGGTTGCGCCCCAAGACCAGCGCACGACCGAGGCGCAGCGAGCGTTCCTCCAGCCGGGAACGCAGATCATCGTTCTCGATCCGCTCGAATTCCGCGATATGCGCAAGCCCGAGAATGCGGCGATGCATTTCAACCCCTGCAAATCCCAGGAGATCAGATTGCAGCTGGCCGAGGACCTGGGCAAGGGCGGCTTCAGCCGCATCGTGATGCCCTTGATCCTCATAAAGTGCCGGGGGGTAGAGCATGCCCGTCCGCTCGGTCCGCCACAGATGCGCGAACTCGGCGCAGAAGGCGCTCCAAGTGCTGTGAAGCGTATCGAGAACCCAAGCCTGGTACGCGCGGCACGCGTCCTTGTCTGCTATGTGGCCGGGCATCGCGTGAAAGGCCATCAGGTAGTTCCCCAGCATCATGCCGATGTCGAACCCCATGGGGGCACAAAAGGCAAACTCGGGGTCGATTACGCGGGCGTCGTTTTCGGTGACCATCACGGACCCGGCATGCAGATCCCCATGGCAGAGCGTTTCGGCACGGGCGGCGAATGCGCTCTTGAGGTGTTGGGCCTCGATTTTCAGCGCCTGATCGGCCCGCAATTCTGCAACCACGGCGTCGAGTTGGGGTGCGGTATGGCGATTGAGCTCGGCGTCAAAGTAGGGATCTGTGAAAACAAGCTGTTCGGTGATGTCGCACAGGGCGGCATTGCCGGCGAAGAGCGCGACATCCGCCTTCTTCTGTGCTGCTTTCATCGAGAGGTCAGAGCCGCGAAAGGCCGTGCGCGCGCAGAATCGCCCGAGGGTCGGGCCAAGGTCGGCCACGCGCCGGCCGGCCATCATCTGTTCGCGCAGGATGATATGGGGCGTGAGCCGCTCCATGACGATGAGGGCTTGTGTCTCGTCGAAATGCAGCACCTCGGGAACCCGCCCGGGATCGCGGTCGTTCTGCCGGGTCAGGGCGTGGTACTCGTAGAATGCGCGGCTTAGGGGCAGGGGCCAGCTCTCCCCGACAAGACGCACGTAGGGCAGGGCCTGTTTGACGATGACGGAGCCCGCGCTGCCCTCGACGATGAAGACGAGGTTGAGGTTCCCGTCGCCGACCTCGCGCACGTCCCACCCGCTCGGATCGTCACCGACTTGGGAGCGCAAAGCGGCGAGCCCGCCCAGACGCTGCGGCAGCTCATCAGGGGTAAGTGGTTGATAGTCCGTCACGGTCGTCCTCCCTCGGGCAAACGCTATGGGGCGGCAATTGGGCTGTCAACGCGCCGCAACGAGACGGCATCCCGGCGCCTGCCCACCCGTTTTCAGGGGGTCACGTCGCGTCGACATCTTCCACGTAAAGCGGCGGAGCATAGCGCTTGTGCGGTGCGCCGGTCTTGGTGGCCCGCAGGAAGATCGTCTCACCCCGGTGCTCCGTCGGAAAGCCCGGGATGGGGATGTATTCGGGGGCAATGCCATAGTCACAGGTCTCGGCGGCGGTGACCTCGAACCCGGCGGCGGCGACGAGCGCAGAGAGATCGCTCACAAGGTACTCGCGGGCATGGATGTGGTGGCGGGCCTTTTCGGGGGATCCCGAGTAGACGGGCCACCGGCTCGGGTGGCGCTGTGCGAGCGCCTGGTAGATCGCGAACCACGACGCTGCATTCGGTGTGGTGATCACCAGAAACCCACCCGGCCTCAGAATGCGGTTGATCTCATGCAGGCAGAACATCGGATCAATGACGAAGTGCTCGATCACCTCACACAGCAGCACACCGTCGCAGCTGCCTGTTTCATAGGGCAACGGATCGCGCTCATAGTCGATGGCCAGGATCTCGACGGTTTCGATCTGCCAGTGCTTGAGGCGCGCAAGCGGCACGTTGTGGATCGACGGACCACCGATATCCACCACGCGCCCCGGCCCCTGTGGTGCGATAAGATAGGTCAGCAGGAAGCGCACGAGGTGTGTGTCGATATGGTTGCGATGCTCGGGGCCCTCCAGCGCGGTGATTTCGGCACGCACTAGATCGAGCGCGGGGCCGGCGTCTGGCGCCCCCGCCGTCAGCCGCTGAATTAGGCGCGCGCGATGCGCGTCTGCCGTGTCGCCGGGAACATGCGGATTGCCTTGGTCCGCGCGCTCGGGCGCCTTCGGCGGGGTGTCGGGCTTGCGGGTCAGGAAAGCGCGGAGAGATGGCATTCAACGGCGTCCATAGTGCTGGGATTGCCGCTCCCTAGCATGCCGGTTGCGGCGAGGCGACCGGCTCGCGGCTTGACGTGCGCGCGGCTTTGCGCCACTCGACCCTGCCATGATCCCAGAGCATCGACTCCGCGAAATCACTGACCGCTTCGCCTATCTCGAGGCGAGGATGGCCGACGGTGCTGCAGCGCAGGACATTGCGGCCCTCGCGCGCGAATACGCCGAGCTCAAGCCGGTCGTCGCGGCGATCGAGGCCTGGCGCGAGACGCAGCAAGGCATCGCGGACGCCGAGGCCATGCTGTCGGATCCGGACATGGCCGAGCTCGCCCGAGAAGAGAAGGCCGACCTGGAAGCAAAGCTCCCGGACCTCGAGTCGGAGTTGCAGGTTGCGCTCCTGCCACGCGACGCGGCGGATTCGCGCTCGGCAATGATCGAGATCCGTCCCGGCACAGGGGGTGAGGAGGCCGCGCTCTTTGCCGGGGATCTTCTGCGCATGTACCAGCGGTATGCGGAGGCGCAGGGCTGGGGCTTCAATGTGATCGAGGCGCAGGACAGCGAGCTCGGAGGCTTGCGAGAGGCCGTAGTGAATGTAACCGGAGAAGGCGTCTTTGCCCGGTTGAAATACGAAAGCGGGGTCCACCGCGTGCAACGCGTGCCCGAGACGGAGAGCGGGGGGCGGATCCACACCTCTGCCGCGACAGTGGCTGTGTTGCCGGAGGCCGAAGAGGTCGAAATCGACATCCCCACCAACGACATCCGGATCGACACCATGCGCGCGAGCGGAGCGGGCGGGCAGCACGTCAACACCACAGACTCGGCTGTGCGTATCACTCACCTGCCGACAGGGCTTGTGGTGACATCCTCCGAGAAGTCGCAACACCAGAACCGGCGTCTCGCGATGGCCGTCCTGCGGGCGCGGCTCTACGACCTGGAGCGCAGCCGCGCCGACGATGCGCGAGCGGCGGACCGAAAGGCGCAAGTGGGCAGTGGCGACCGCTCCGAACGCATCCGGACCTACAATTTCCCGCAAGGGCGCATGACGGACCATCGCATCGGGCTGACCCTCTACAAGCTGAACGAGGTGATGCAGGGCGATCTCACCGACATTGTCGACGCCCTCGCCGCCGATGACCAGGCGCGCAAGCTGGCCGAGATGGGGGCCGTGTGAGCGAGACGGATGTCCGCCGCGCCATGCAGGACGCGCGCCGGAAGCTGCAGATCGCCGGGGTGCCCGATCCGGTACGCGATGCCTCCGCGCTCTTTCTCGCTGTTGCCGAAGCGCAGGTGGGCAGCGCCGACACGATGTCGCCCGAGACCGCCCAAGCCTACGCCCGCGCGGTCGACCGGCGCGTCCGGCGCGAGCCGGTGTCGCACATCACCGGCAAACGCGCTTTCTGGATGCACGACTTCATCGTCACCCCGGATGTGCTCGACCCCCGCCCCGAAACGGAAACGCTCGTCGAGACCGGCCTCGAACTTCTGCATCAGCAGCCAGAGGCCCGCATCCTCGACCTTGGCACCGGGTCGGGCTGCATTCTGCTGTCGTTGCTGCATGAACTCCGCACTGCGACAGGCATCGGTGCGGACGTATCCGAACCGGCTCTTGAGGTGGCTAGGCGTAATGCCGATCTCGTGGGGGTGGCGGATCGGGCCCGCTTTCTTGCCTCGGACTGGTTTGCCGGGGTCACCGGCCGGTACGACCTGATCGTATCCAACCCGCCCTACATTCCCGCCGCCGATATCGAGGGTCTCAGCGCCGAAGTGCGCGATCATGAGCCGCTCGGTGCGCTCACCGATGGCGCGGACGGGCTCTCGGCCTATGCGGCGATCGCGCGATCTGCCGCGGGCTTTCTCAAGCCAGGCGGGCAGCTGATCGTCGAGATCGGGGCAGGACAGGCGGAGGGGGTGGAGCGGATATTTGTGTCTTCGGGTCTTGCCTGCACCGGGCGTCGCCAAGACCTCGATGGCCGCGTCCGCGTTCTTCAGGCCGCATCTGTCGGCTAAAGCGGCTCAAATCAGTGGCAACGCTGCGCCAGTGTCACTTTTTTGGCTTGCCATGGGGGGCGTTGCGTGACACCTAGGTTTGCGTTGACGGTGCTGATGCGCCGCAACAGTGTCAAAGCCACACACGATCGGACCACGGGACGGAGCAAGGCTCCTCTCTCCGCACAGGCAAAACCGGTCCTCGCTCCCGCAACAAGGCGGAACAAGGTACATATGAGATCATCGAAGTCACGCTCGCGTTCAAAGGCGAACCGCTCCCGGTCCATGGGCAATATCACGAACCGTGTGTTCGACAGCTCTGGGCCGGAGGGGAAGGTTCGCGGAACGCCGCAGCAGATCATCGACAAATACACCCAGCTCGCCCGCGATGCGCAGCTCGCCAACGACCGTGTCGCGGCGGAGAATTTCCAGCAGCACGCCGAGCACTACACCCGGATGCTGGGTGACGCCCAACGCGAGATGGACGCGCGCCGCGAGCAACAGCAAAACCAGCAGGGTGGCGGGCAGAACAACCAGAATTCCGGGCAGAACGGCGGCAATCAGCCGAACCAGGGACAGGGCGGTGGCAACCAGCCGGGCGCGGTTCAGGGCGGCGGACAGCCTCAGCCTCAGCCGGGGCCGCAAGGCGCTCCCCTGGACGGTGCGGGAACAGGGCCACAGCCCGAAATCAGCGATCCCCCAAGCGCGGATGCAGGGCAGGGCGCGGACGCGGCTGTCGTGCCAGCTGACGCAGCCACTGCGGCGCAAAACGCCGGTGCCGAGGGTGATACGGGAGCCAAGCCGCGTCGCCGCAGCCGCTCCAAAGCCCCAAAGCCCACGGACGACAGCGTTTCGGTCGCCGCCCCGGAACCGGCAGCGCCCGTCGAGGCCGATGCTGCAAGCACGCTGGTCGAAACACCGGAAGATGCGCCCAAGCCACGCCGCCCCAGAACGCGCGTCAAGGCCAAGCCGGCTGAGCCCGCCGCGGATCCCAGCGCAGGCACCGATCCCACCGAGGCTGCCGAGTAGCGCACCACGCGCCATTGCCTTGACAGTGTTGCGCTCCCCTCGCTGAGGAGCAGCTTTTCTCAGGCTCAGGCTCAGGCTCAGGCTCAGGCTCAGGCTCAGGCTCAGGCTCAGGCAAAGCGCCGTGCGTAGCTGAAAAAGTCGTGCAGGGCCTGCGGGTCGGCTTCGAAGCCGGTGAACCCCTTGAGGTAGGCCGCGACACGAGACAGGCGGAGGTCCATCGGCTCCCGCACGTCAAGCGCGTGATACCCCAACTGCATGAAGTAGAGAATGCGCGCGCGCGCATCGGCATCCGCCCCCCCATATCCGTACCGCGCGAACATCTCGCTGACAGCCGCAATCCGTTCGGCATCGGCTGCGTCGACGCGCGTGCGCAGCGCATCATCGCGCCGCGACCATTCGCGGATGGCGAAATCGAGCCCGCTGTCGAACTTCTCCGGGTCGATGAAACACCGAAAGAAGTTGCACACCGCTCCGGTGATGTTCGTGGCCTCCATTGCGCAATGCTCCACGATACGTGTCGTGTTGCGCACGCTCCATTCCTCGAGCAGCGCATCAAGCAAGTCTGCACGGTCCTTGAAATACCAGTAGAAACTTGATCGCGAGACTTTCAACTGCTCGGCGAGGGGGAGGATCTTCACATCCGCCACCCCGTGCGTGACGAGAACATCGCGCGCCAGCGCAAGCCAGTCCGCCTTTGTCACCTTCGTGTGCGGAACACGGTGCGGTGCGGTGCCAGAGGATCTGGGTGTCGAGGCCACGATCAGCTTTCCGGCGGCGCGCCGCCCTCGGCGGTGCGTCTCGCGATGAAGGCTTTCAGATCCTCGTGGCGCGCGGGATCCGTCGCCTGTGGGCGATGCTCGGCGAGGATCCTCTCCCAGAGGGCGGTTGCGCGTGTGTTGCAGTCCAGGCTGCCGCGCTCCGTCCAGGTGCCGAAATTCGCGTATTCGTGGATGATCGGCTCGTAGAACTCCGTGTTGTAGCGCGCCATGGTTTGCGACGTGGCGAAGAAGTGACCTGAGGGGGCGACCTCCTGCAAAGCGGCAAACCCGATCTCGTCAGGGCCCGCGCGATTGCCCGCGCACAGCTCGGCGATCATGTTGAGCACCTCGGCATCCGTGACGAGCTTTTCGAGCGACACGGTCAGCCCGCCTTCGAGCCACCCGGCGGAGTGGATGACAACCGTCGCGCCCGCGAGCAGGCAGCCCCAGAGCCCGAGCTGGTTTTCATTGGCCGCCTGCACGTCGTTCATGTTGGCCGCCGACCCGGCGGCGCTGCGCCATGGCAGGCCAACGAGACGCGCCATCTGCCCGGCGGCGAGCGAGGCCTGGAAATGCGCGGGCGTTCCGAAGGCCGGGGCGCCGGACTTCATGTCTACGTTCGAGGTGAAGGTGCCGTAGCAGATCGGTGCGCCGGGGTTCACCAGCTGGGTCAGCGTGATCGCGGCGAGGCACTCTGCGTGGCTGAGCGTGATCGCCCCGGCCACAGTGATCGGCGCCATCGCTCCCATCAGCGTGAAGGGCGTGACGATCGACAACTGGCCATAGAGCGCAAAGTCGATCAGCCCCTGCGCCATTGGCACGTCGAGCGTGCGCGGGCTGTTGGTGTTGATGATCGTGTAGGCGTGGGGCGCGGCGCGAAAGTCGTCCTCCGAGAGGCCGCGAAACATCTGCATCATCTCGAAATTGTCGAGCGTCTGGGGCGTGCCGCGAGCGAAGAGGAAGGGAAACTTGTCTGTCTCCGTGAGTTGCGTTTCGGTCGTGAAATAGTGGCGCAGGTGGATGGGCACGTCCTGCGGCTCAACCGAGGGGGACATCATCTGGAAGACGTCGAAATGGTGCGCGAGCTGGGTGTATTCGCGGTAATCCTGCGCCGAGCCGGGGCGGCGTCCGCGCTTGAGATCCGTCGCGTGGGGGGCGCCCGCGCCGGGCTGAAACGTGAGTGCGCCGAGCTCCAGCGTGATGTCGCGGTCGCGCGCACCCGCGTGGCAGTGGATCGAGCGGGGTGCCGTGGCGAGCGCGGCCTCGACCATGTCGCGCCCGATGAACACCATGTCATCCTCGACGCGGGCGCCAGCGTTGCGGTAGATCTCGACCGCTTCGGGCAGCAGCACCTGCATCCCCAGCTCTTCGAGCATGCGCAGCGCGGTGGCGTGCATCGCCTGCGCCTCGTCGTCTGAGAAGACGTTCATCGTGGGGAACGGATTCTTGAGCTGGCGATAATTCGGGTCGCGCTTGGAGGCGGGCGGGGTGCCCGCCTGGCGCCCGCGCCGCCGCCGTGCGCGGGTGCCGCCCTCGTCTTCAACTGCCATGGCCGTCAGGCCCGCATCGCCGCGCCCGCCGGGTCGTAGGGCGAGGGCGGGATCACGCGCGCCTTGCGCTGGGCACCGACGATGTGGACGTCGACCTCGGTGCCCTCCATCGCCACGTCCTGATCCAGCATCGCCATCGCGAGCGACTTCCGGACAGTGTGCCCGTAGCCCCCGGAGGTGACGAAGCCCACGAGCGTGCCGTCCTTCCACACGGGCTCGAACCCGCTGGCGTCGGCGTCCGTCGCGTCCACCTCCAGCGTGCGGAGGACCTGCTTGGGGCCATTGCCGTCGCGCTCACGGAGCGCGGGCTCACGGCCTATGAAGTTGCCCTTGTCCCATGCGATCCAGCGATCCATCCCCGTTTGTGCGGGCGTATATCCTTGCGTGAACTCCGCCTTCCAGATCCCGAAGCTCTTTTCGAGCCGGAGCGACAGAAGCGCGTTGAACCCGACCTCGCGGATCCCGAGGTCCGCGCCTTCCTCCAGCAGCGTGCGGCGCAGCGCGATGTGCTCGGCGGCGGTGCAGTGGATCTCGTAGCCCAGCTCACCGCAGACTGAGAGGCGGCCGACCTTGCAGCGCAGAAGGCCGATGTCGAACATCCCGCAGCCCATGAACTTCAGGTCAGCAACGGGTCCGTCGGTGAGCTTTTCCAGCACCTTGCGGCTGTTCGGCCCGGAAAGGGAGAAGCCAACCATGCGGTCCGACATATCCTCGACGGTGACGGCCTCGGCGCCGTGATCGTGGAACCAGCGCGCGTGCCAGGCGCGCAGGTAGTAGGAGCCCATGATCCACCACGTGCCGTCACCCCAGTTGAAGATCGTCAGATCCCCCTTGAGCTTGCCCTCGGGCGACAGCATCGGCGCGAGCTTGGCGCGGCCGGGCTTGGGCAGCTTGGAGGCCATGACGGTGTCGAGCCATGCCTCGGCGCCCGGTCCGCGCACCTCGAACCGCGAGAAGCCGGAGATGTCGATCAGGCCGACCGCCTCGCGCACGGCCTTGCATTCCTCGGCAACGATCTCGAACGCGTTGGAGCGCTTGAGCGTGGGCTTTTCCTCGAAGTCGGGTGTCGGTGCGAAATAGAGCGGCACTTCGAGGCCCCAGCTCGCGCCCCACTGGCAGCCCGCGGCGGTCATGTCCGCGTAGGCGGGGGCCATCTTGAGCGGGCGGCCCGCGGGGAGCTGCTCGTTGGGGTAGGTCATGACGAAACGGCGGGTGTAGAACTGGCCCGTCGTTTCCTTGATGAACTGTTTGTTCTCGGCGAAGGCGCCGTAGCGAGCAACGTCCATGCCGTAGACATCCGCCTCCGGCTCGCCGTGGATCATCCACTCGGCGAGCGATTTGCCGACACCGCCGCCCTGCAGGAAGCCCGCCATCACCGCACAGGCGCACCAGTAGCCGGGCAAGCCCTGCACCGGGCCGACGAGGGGGTTGCCGTCGGGCGAGAATGTGAAGGCGCCGTTGACCCACGTTTTCACGCCGATCTCCTGTAGGGCAGGGTAACGCTCGAACCCGAGGATCAATTCCCTTTCGATGCGATCGGGGTCTTCCTGCTGCAGCTCGAAGCCGTATTCCCACGGAGCGCCATCCATCATCCAGTGCTCGTGGTCGATCTCGTAGATGCCGAGCAGGATGCCCTTCTGGTCCTGCCGCATGTAGGTGAAGCCCTCAAGGTCCACCACCAGCGGCAACTCGCGGTCGAGTTCGGCAACCTGCGGGATCGTGTCGGAGATCAGGTAGTGATGGTTGAGTGGCGAGACGGGTAGCTCAATGCCCGCCATCCGGCCCACCTGCTTGGCCCAGAGGCCCGCCGCGTTGACGACGTGTTCAGTGCGGATCGTACCCTTTTCGGTGACGACCTCCCAGCCGCCGGGGATCTGGTTGAGCTCCAGCACCCGGTTGTGCTCGATGACCTCGGCGCCGTGCTTCTTGGCTGCGCCCGCATAGGCGTGAACGGTGCCCGTGGTGTCGATATATCCCTCGCGGTCGGCCCACATTCCCCCCAGGATGCCGTCGGGTGACATGATGGGGCAGAGCTCCTGCGCCTCTTCCGGGCCGACGAGTCGGACGTCGTCGATGCCGATGGCCTGGAACGTCCGGTAGGCCGATTGCAGCCATTCCCAACGGTCGGGCGTGCCGGCGAGCGTCAGCCCACCCGTCATGTGCATGCCGACGGACTGGCCGGATTCCTTCTCGATCTCGGAGAGAAGGTCGATCGTGTAGGCCTGCAGGCTGGCGATGTTGGGGTCGGCATTCAGGGCATGAAAGCCGCCTGCCGCGTGCCAGGACGACCCCGCGGTCAGTACGTTGCGCTCGATCAGCGCAACGTCTTTCCAGCCAAACTTCGCCAAATGGTAGAGCACGGAAGCGCCAACGACGCCGCCTCCGATCACGACTGCGCGGTAGTGGTCTTTCATGGGGCGCCTCCCTGATGCGCAAAGCCATTTGCGGAAGGTTAGGCACAGTGTGGGCACATGTGTCCAGAGGAATTGCTGGAGCGTCGCGGGTTGCGGTGAGAGATGCCAAACGGGGCGGGCCCGCCTGATACGCCATGCGCGTCCGATGGTCAGAAACCGGGCAGGATGTGCCGCGATGGCCCGCGGCGCAGCATCATGGAATTGCAGACCGGCTATTCGCTGAGCGCTTGAGATCTGCTCTGTGCCGTCGCCGTGAAAGCTGGCATATCGCGGGAGGCCCATTTCGGAGCCGTGCCCCTGTAAGGAGCAGCCCCTTGTCGATCCATGCCAGCCTCTATCACCTGACCCACTATCGCTACGATCGGCCAGTGACCCTGTCGCCCCAGATCATTCGGCTCCGGCCCGCGCCCCATAGCCGGACGCGGGTGATCTCGCACAGCCTCAAGGTCTCGCCCGGCGGGCATTTCGTGAACCACCAGCAGGATCCTTATGGCAACTGGATGGCGCGGTTCGTGTTCTCCGAACCGGTGCGCGAGTTCAAGATCGAGGTCGATCTCGTGGCCGATATGACGGTCTACAACCCGTTCGACTTCTTCATCGAGGAGAGCGCGGAGCATTGGCCCTTCGAGTATCCCGAGGATCTGGCGGAGGACCTTTCGATATATCGCCGACCTGAGGCAGAGGGGCCGCTTCTGGCGCAATACATGGGCGGGATCAGCTTCGAAGAGACCCGCACCATCGACTTCCTCGTGGCTTTGAACGCTCGTGTCGCGCAGGACGTGGCGTACACGATCCGCATGGAGCCCGGCGTGCAAACACCGCAGCAGACGCTGGATGTGCGCTCCGGTTCGTGCCGCGATTCAAGCTGGCTGCTGGTCCAGATCCTGCGAAATCTGGGTTTTGCGGCGCGATTCGTGTCGGGGTACCTCATCCAGCTGACGCCGGACGTGAAGGCGCTCGACGGCCCCACCGGCACCGATCACGACTTCACCGACCTGCACGCGTGGGTCGAGGTCTATTTGCCGGGCGCGGGATGGATCGGCTTTGATCCGACCTCGGGCCTTTTGACGGGTGAGAGCCACATCCCGCTCGCCGCCACGCCGCACTACAAGAACGCCGCCCCGATCTCTGGTCTTGCGAGCTTTTCGGAGACGGAATTCTCGTTTGACATGAAGGTCGCGCGGGTGTCGGAGCATCCGCGCATCACGAAGCCTTTCTCCGATGAAGCGTGGGCCCGGCTGAACGAGACGGGCCGTGCTGTCGACGAGGCACTGGCCAACGGTGACGTGCGACTGACGATGGGCGGCGAGCCCACTTTCGTCTCGATCGACGATTTCGAGAGCGAAGAGTGGAACACCGGTGCGGTCGGTCCCATGAAGCGCGGCCTTGCCGACCAGATGATCCGACGGTTGCAGGAGCGGTTCGCACCGGGCGGGTTTCTGCATTACGGGCAGGGCAAGTGGTATCCGGGCGAAACCTTGCCGCGCTGGACCTTCTCGCTCTACTGGCGAACGGACGGCAAGCCGGTGTGGAAGTCCCCCGAGCTGATCGCCGAAGAAGACACCGAGACAGGCGCAACAGCGGCGGACGCGGGAAAGTTCCTGACCAGCTTTGCGGAACGGCTCGGCCTGCCGACCGACCATGCCCAGCCCGTTTTCGAGGACCCGGCGGAGTGGATCTTGAAGGAAGCACAGCTTCCCGAGAACATGTCGCCGGAGAACCCAAAACTGAAAGACCCGGAGGAACGCGCCCGATTTGCGCGGGTCTTCAAGCGGGGCCTCGATCAGCCCGCAGGGTACGCGCTGCCGATCCAGCGCTGGCAGTCGAAGGCCGCCGGGCGGCACTGGCGTTCGGAGCTGTGGCGCCCGAAGCGGGGGCATCTCTTCCTTGCGCCCGGCGACAGCCCGGCAGGGTTTCGCCTTCCGCTCGGCACGCTGCCCTATATCCCTCCGAGCCGGTATCCCTACACCTACACGGTCGATCCAACGATCCCCGTTGGCCCATTGCCGGACTTTCACGGCGGGGTGCCCGATGCGCGCCGCGAGGGCGGACGCGGCGAGATTGACCGCCTTGCCGCAGAGCGTGCCGAACGCGCCGCGATGACGCCCGATGTCAGCTCCGGCCACTCCCAACGCGTGCAAAAGGGCGCGCGGTCCGAGGATGTGCGCCAGGACGTGGTCCTGCAGGGCGGCGCTGACCCCGAGAAGGGCGAGGTACGCACGGCCATTGCTGTGGAGCCGCGCGACGGGCGACTGTGTGTCTTCATGCCCCCGGTGGAGGACATGGAGGACTATCTCGAACTGCTCGCCACGGCCGAGGCGGCCGCTGCTGAGTTGGGCATGCCGATCCACATCGAAGGCTACACCCCACCTCATGATCCCCGGCTCAACGTCATCCGTGTCGCACCCGATCCCGGTGTGCTGGAGGTGAACATTCACCCGGCCACGAATTGGGACGAATGCGTGGCCACCACCGAGGCGATCTACGAAGAAGCGCGCAACTGCCGCCTCGGCGCCGACAAGTTCATGATCGACGGGCGGCATACCGGTACGGGCGGCGGCAACCACGTCGTCGTCGGAGGCGCGACACCGAACGACAGCCCGTTCCTGCGCCGCCCCGACCTGCTCAAGTCGCTGATCCTGCTCTGGCAGCGGCACCCGTCGCTGTCCTACCTCTTCTCGGGGCTCTTCATCGGGCCCACCAGCCAGGCGCCCCGCATCGACGAGGCCCGACATGACACGCTCTATGAGCTGGAGATCGCGCTTTCGCAGATCGCGAAGCCGGGGCAGGGTGATATGCCGCCCGCGTGGCTCGTGGATCGGCTGCTGCGCAACATGCTGACCGACGTTACGGGCAACACCCATCGTGCCGAGATCTGCATCGACAAGCTCTATTCCCCCGATGGCCCTACCGGGCGCCTTGGCCTTGTGGAGTTCCGCGGGTTCGAGATGCCGCCCCATCCGCGCATGAACCTCGCCCAGCAGCTTCTGATCCGCGCCCTTATCGCGCGCGCCTGGGCGGATCCGGTGGAGGGTAGGCCGGTGCGCTGGGGCACCGTGCTCCACGACCGGTACATGCTGCCCCACTATCTGTGGGAGGATTTCCTTACCGTATTGCGCGACCTGGCCGCCCACGGGTTCGCGCTCGACCCGGTGTGGTACGAGGCGCAGGCGGAGTTCCGGTTCCCGTATTTCGGATCGGTCGACGTAGAGGGCGTGCAGCTCGAATTGCGTCAAGCGCTCGAGCCCTGGCACGTGCTGGGAGAAATCGGTGCCATCGGAGGAACCGTGCGGTATACCGACAGCTCAGTCGAACGCCTGCAGGTGAAAATGACGACCGCGCACAAGGATCGCTACGCCGTAATGTGCAATCGCCGCCCCGTTCCGATGGCGGATGCAGGTGTTTCGGGCGCCGAGGTGGGTGCTGTCCGGTTCAAGGCCTGGCAGCCCGAGGAAGCGCTGCACCCGGTCCTGCCCGTCAACGCGCCGCTGACCTTCGATGTCTATGACCGCTGGTCGGGCCGTGCGATCGGTGGCTGTGTCTATCACGTCGCCCATCCAGGTGGGCGGAGCTATGATACCTTCCCGGTGAACGGCAACGAAGCCGAGGCGCGGCGTCTGTCGCGCTTCGAGGCGCATGGGCATACGAGCGGCGCCTACCCGCTGGTCTCCGAGACGCCGCATCCCGAGTTTCCGATGACACTGGATCTGCGCCGTCCGCCGGGCTTGTTGTGACGGGGCCTGCGCCGCGCATCTCGGAGGGCCTTTCGGCGTTGCTGGAAAGCTACGACGTGTCCACCGGCGTCGCCGACGAGCTGATGGACGCGAGGGGCACCATCCGCCCGGTCTGGCTGCCCTTCATCGAGCAGCTCGCGCGGTTGACGCCCGAGCAGATCAGCGCCCACTTCGCACGGGGCGATCAGTATCTGCGCGATGCGGGGGTGTTCTACCGGCAATACAGCGCGGACGCCCAGCAGGAGCGGGACTGGCCGCTCAGCCACGTGCCTGTCATCCTGCACGAAAGCGAATGGGCCGAGATCTGCGACGGGCTATCGCAACGCGCGGAGCTTCTCGAGCGGGTGATGGCAGATCTCTACGGCCCCGCGCGGCTGGTCGAGGATGGCCACCTGCCCGCGAGCCTTGTGGCGCGCAATTCGGAGTGGCACCGCCCGCTGATCGGGGTACCGCCCGCCTCGGGGCACTACCTGCACTTCCTGGCCTTCGAGATCGGGCGTAGCCCGGATGGCTCGTGGCTTGTGCTCGGAGACCGGGCGCAAGCCCCGTCCGGCGCCGGCTTCGCGCTTGAGAACCGCATGGCGACGGTGCGGATCTACCCGGATCGCTTTCAGCGCGCGCATGTCCACCGCCTCGCGGGGTTCTTCCGGGCCTTCCGGGACGCCATGGATCTGTTGCCGGGCGCACGCGGGCGCCGCACCGCCATTCTGTCGCCGGGGCCGGGCAACGACACCTATTTCGAGCATGCCTACATCGCCCGTTATCTCGGGCTCGTTTTGCTCGAGGGCGAAGACCTGATCGTCCGGGACGGCGAAGTCTTCGTGCGCACGGTTTCGGGCCTGCAGCCCGTGGGCGTTATATGGCGGCGGCTTGATGCGGCCTATGCAGACTCGCTCGAGCTTGACGAGACCTCCCGGATCGGCACGCCCGGCCTCGTCGGCGCGATCCGGCAATCGAGCGTCAGTGTCGTGAATGCGCTGGGCTCCGGGATCTTGGAAACGCGGGCGTTGATGGCTTTCCTCCCCAAGATCGCGGAGGTGCTCCAGGGCGGGCCGCTCAAGCTGCCGAACGTGGCGACATGGTGGTGCGGGCAGCCTTCCGAATGCGCCTACGTCAAGGCAAATGCCGAGGCGCTCTTCATCGGCGAAGCCCTCAGCCGGTCGTTGCCCTTTGACATTGGTGCGGGCGTGCTGGGCGGCGCGTTCAACGAACCGGGTGCAGAGAGCCTCGAAGACTGGATCGAAGCGAATGCGCGCGATCTCGTCGGACAGGAGGCCGTGACCCTCTCGACGACACCTACTTGGATCGACGGTCAGCTGAAGCCGCGCCCGATGACGATCCGCGTCTTTGCCGCCCGCACGCCCACGGGATGGGCGTTCCTGCCTGGCGGGTATGCCCGCATCGGGCGGGGCGGCGACGCGACTGCATTGTCGATGCAGCGCGGCGGCTCTGTGGCGGATGTCTGGGTGATGGGGGACGCGCCCGCCCCAAGCAAGACGATGTTCGAACCCGGCAGTTTTCGCCGCGAGGATACCGGCATGCTGCCGAGCCGCGCGGCGGACAATCTGCTCTGGCTCGGCCGATATGTGGAACGCTGCGAAGGTGCGATCCGGCTCCTGCGCGCCTACCATCTGCGTCTGGCCGAAACCGGCGATGCCACGGATCCCCGTCTCGCCCGCATCGGCACGCATCTGGAAGCCCTGTCGCTTGACGTGTCCTTGCCGGTGAAGACGCTGCTTGAGCCTTCGCTGTCCGCCACCCGGATCTGCGCCGGGCGGGTGCGCGACCGGTTCTCTGTCGACGGCTGGGCTGCGCTGTCGGACCTTCTGACGAACGTGTCGGAGCTTTCCGCGACGCTCTTGCCGGGCGATGACAGCGCCCGCGCGTTGGGCGTGCTGCTGCGCAAGATCACCGGCTTCAACGGGCTGGTGCACGAGAACATGCACCGGACCTCAGGCTGGCGCTTTCTGACGTTTGGCCGCGCTCTGGAGCGGGCGGATGGCGCATCGACGGTGCTGCGCGCATTCGCGGGGCAGGATCTGACACAGGGCCTGCTGGATGTTGCGCTCGAATACGCCGATAGCCGCATCACGCACCAGCGCCGCTACCGCATCGATCCCACGCAGGAAACCGTCGTCGACCTCATCGCGCTGGATGCCGACAACCCTCGTGCGATCCTCTTTCAGGTCAAGAGCATGCGGCAGATCGCCGAGACGCTTCCCTTCGCGCGCCACGATGGCAGGGTCTCCCCCGTGCTAGAGGCGCTGCTGCCGCTCGAAGCGTCGCTCACGGTTGCGCACCCGAAGGATCTCACACCCAATCGGCTGACCGATATTCGCGGCGAGCTTGCAACCGTCGCTCACCGCCTCGCTGCGGCCTATCTGGATTGAGGGGAGGGGGCTGTGCGCTACGACATCCGGCTCACCATCCGGCACGACTACGGGCTTCCGTCACCCAATGCGCGCACGCTCGTGCGCCTTTTGCCCTCGGATCTGCCGGGCCGGCAGGTGGTCGCCTCGCGGCTGCTCGACGTCAACCCGAGGCCGGATGAGCGGGACGATGCCATTGATTTCTTTGGCAACGTGATGACAACGCTCGCCTTTCACAATCCGATCGACAGCGTTGAGCTTGCGTTGCGCGCCCGGGTTGAGCGCATCGCGACACCGGGCAGCCTCGATCTGTCGCCCGATCTTGCCACCCTTGCCGCAGAGGTCGCCGCGAACCGGAGCCTCGATTCCTCCAGCCCCGCGCATTTTCTTGGCGCGTCCCCTCGCGTTGCACCGGACGCGGGGATCAGCGCCTTCACCAGGGCTCTCGTGGGGCCGAGGATGACGACGCTTGAGATCGTCGAAACGCTGGGCAAAGCACTCCACGACGAAATGCGCTTCGATCCCGCGGCGACAGACGTCCACACGCCGCCCCACGAGGCGTTCGCCAATCGCCACGGGGTCTGTCAGGATTTCAGCCACATCATGATCGCCGGTCTCCGCGCCCTCGGAATTCCGGCGGGCTACGTGTCGGGGTTTCTGCGCACCTTGCCCCCGCCGGGTCAGCCGCGTCTTGCCGGGGCGGATGCGATGCACGCGTGGGTCGGGGCATGGTGTGGAAACGAGGCCGGCTGGATCGAATACGACCCCACGAACGCCTGCCAGGCGGGGCTTGATCACATCGTTGTGGCCTACGGGCGAGACTACGGCGACGTGGCGCCGGTCAAAGGGGTTCTGCGCACGGCCGGACCGCAGGTGAGCGAACAGGTCGTGGACGTCGAGCCCCTGACCTAGGAGCGGGCGCTGCCCAGCCCCAGCCTCGGGATCTTGCGTGGCCCGGCGGCGTCAGACGATCAGGATCACCAGAACGAACATGCCCCAGTACATGAACATGAAATGGTTCGATTGCCCCCATTGGTGGCAGAAGTAGTAGTGAAAGTAGTTGCCGCCGATAATGAACCCGGCCCAGATCGCGCAGAAATACGTCGTTGCGAGGACCGCGAGCGCCTGTGCGAACGCCAGGGGGATCCAGCCGAAGGCTGCGCCCATGAGCAGCGCAGATGCGAGGCCCAGGATGGCCGCCGCGAAGGTTTCCGCCCAGCGGATCGCGTAGAACGCCACGTCGATGATGCGGTTGTTGACGACCCTGCGGTGGGACACGAAGGCGTAATCTTCCGGGAAGTCCCGCGCCATCAGATCGAGCCGCATCACCGTCGCGACGGCCTCCCTGTTGAGCCTCGGATGCCGCCAGTTGTCATAGACAGCAACCGCCATCCAGATCCCGAGGCCCGCCACCAGAACGGCCTCTACCAAGAGAAACACCGCCGCCATCATGCGCTCACGCCCTCCATCCGCAGAGCCGCGAGTCCGTCGCTCTCGCGGACGCTGGCGCAAACGCTCCGAAGCTTGCGGGGCTGCTCATAGGGCCAGGGCGTTCCGCGGTGCATGACCGCACGTTGATCCCAGAGAAGCACGTCGCCCTCCGACCAGCGGTGGGAATAGACGTAGTCCGGCTGCGTGCAGAACGCGGTGAGCTCCTCCAGCAGGGCCGCGCTCTCGGCTTCGCTGTAGCCGTCGACCAGAAAGGCGTGGCTGGCGATGTAGAGCGCCTCTTGCCCGTTGACCGGATTGGTCCAGACAGAGCGCCAATGCTGATCCGGCCACTTGTTGAACATCGGCAGACGCGAAAGCTCATCCGAGATCTTCTTGCGCGAGTGGCTGTAGCGGTGCCAGATCCCGCGCCCTTCGATCCGGGCGCGCAGGGCCTCGGGCATGTCGGCCCAGGCCGCGCGCGTGGAGGCCAGCTCCGTCGCGCCACCCTCTGTCGTGACGATCAGCGCTGCGAGGATGTTCACGAGGGCAGGGACCGGCAGGAACGTCGAATCCGAATGCCAGAGAAAGTTGGATTTCAGGTTCAGCGTGTGCAGGTCCATTTCGCCCGTTGTCGTGCCGTCTTCCCGGACGTTCGTCACTTCCGGGATCTTGAAGGCCTCACCGGGTTTGCGCTCGTCGGCCGTGCGGTCTTCGACCGGTCCGAAGAGACGCGCCAGCTCGAGGTGTTTCTCGGGCGAGAGGGTCTGGCCGCGAAAGAGCAGCGCCGAGTGCGACTCGAAGAGCGCACGCAGCGTATCGAAATGGGCGGACGCGCTGACGTCCATAAGGTCGAGGCCGTGGACCTCGATGCCGAAGCTGGGGGAGAGGGGTGTGCGATCGAACTCTGTCATGTCCTTTGTCCTGTCAGGTGTCTGTCGAGGTGCCGATGGCCTCGATCTCGTCGGCGGAGAGGTGGCGCACCTCTTCCCAGGCGCGCGACTTGCCGGGATTGAGCAAGCCTTTGGGGTCCAGTCGCTTTTTCCAGGAAAGGTGGCGGTAGTCGGGCTGCAGGCCATTGCCTTCGATGGCGTTGACATGGGCGTCGTAGACGATGAAGCCGTCCGCCTCGTAGGTGGCATTGATCTCGGCCAGCCGCTCGGGGCTCTTGAACCAGATGATGGGCAGGTCGGCCGCCGTGATCGCGCCGTCGTAGCGGCTGAACTCGTGGTGTGGCCAGACCTCGTCGCCCAGCCGCTCGCGCATGGCGGCAACGCGGTCGGCATCGCTCGGATCGGGCACGCCGATCTGCTGGTAGGTCGCCGAGCGATCGGATTTCAGAACCTGCAGCGTGGTGTGGTTGTAGGCGAACTCGAATACGTGGGGCAGCTTCGCCGCGATACGCTCCGCCTCGCCCATAGCGAGGTGCATGGTGCCGCCATGGCTGGCCAAGAGCGTGCGCAACGCATCGACATGGGCGCGCGGCACGAGCGTGACGACCAGATGCTCTCCTTTCGGGACGTGCGCCTCGAGGCGGGGGAAGTAGTCGGCGATCCGGGCATCGACGACGGAACAGAGCTTGCGACCGATCTCATCGGCAGAGGCGCTGGCGAGGGCGTAGCCCGCGGCATAGGCATCGCGATAGCTCGCAAACCCGATCATGCAGCCGATCCAATCCTCGGTCGGCACCGTGCGCAACGTAACCTCCGTGATCGCTCCGTTCAGGCCCCAGGCGTGGTGGATGCGCAGCGACTCCTCGGCATCAAAGACGTGCTCCACGGGCGTCTCGGAGACAGACAGCGCCTTGATCTGAATGATGTTCCCTTTCTGGCGCAGCGCTCCGTTGGCGATCGAGCCGATGCCTGCGCTGCCGCCTGCGACGAAGCCACCGATCGTCGCGATGTCTTGCGTGGAAGGGAACATCGCCATTTCCCAGCCTTCGGCCATCAGCGCCGCGTTCACATCCGCCATCAGCGCTCCGGCCTCGACACGAACGTAGCCGTCCCCGATGTCGAGGATACGCTTCATCGCGGTCGTTTCGATGATCAGGCCGCCCTGAAGCGGCACCGCCTGGCCGTAGTTGCCCGTCCCGCCCCCGCGCAGGACGATCGGAACATCGTGCGCGTGCGCGACGGCAATGCAGTGCGCCAGTTCCTCACGCGTTTTCGGGCGGGCGACGAGGTCGCCGAAGGCGCGGCGCAACTGGGCGTTCAGGATCGGCGAATACCAGAAGAAATCCCGGCTGCGCTTCTTGATGGTCGTCGGGTCATCGAACACCTCGACCGGTGCGAGAAGAGCCGCGATCCTTGACCAGTCTGTCGTTGCGGGCGTGACGTCATCGGGCATGGGCGGTCTCCAGAAGGTCAGCAAGGGCATGGGGGCGCGCGGGCGCTGCGATCAGGCCAGAGAGGCTCGGGGCGTCAAACACGACAAGCTCCTCCACTGCGGCTCCATCCACCGTGAGCCGGGGCAGCCCCAGCGCGTGCCGGGCGTTGGACGTGATCGTGGCGAGGTGCGGTGCGAAGGGCGGGTCGAGATGTCCTGCAAGCACCGCAATCGAGAGGGTGTAGAGTGGATCGTGGCGCCCGATCGGGCAGAACGCATCGCGGACGTTGTCCGTGCCGATCACGACGTTGACACCCCGCGCGCGCAGCTCGTGCAGGCGTGTGATGCCGCGCCGGTCGGGCGTACCGCCGGGCACGCGGCCCTGCAGGTAGAGATTGGTGGTCGGGAGCGCCGCAACCGAAATGCCCGCTTGGGCGAGCTTGTCGGCAATTCGCCCCACATCCTGCTCGGGCAGGGTGGCGAGCGTGCAGGCATGGCCACACAGGATCGAGCCTTCGAACCCCGTCTCAATCGCGATGTCGGCAATGAGCTCGACCCCGTCGAGCCGCGGATCGAGCCCCTCGTCGACGTGAAAGTCGAGGGCGAGCCCGAAGCGCGTCGCCAGATCAAAGAGGTTTTCAAGGCCCGGGCGCCTGTCTGCGTGATGTTTGACAAAGCTGCCGAGGACCCCGCCGACATCTGCCACACGGCGCGCGACGGCCTCGGCAGCGCTCGGATCCGCCATCTCGTCGATCCCTGTCAGAGCGGCGCATTGCACGGTCAGGCCGCGCGGGGCATTGACCTTTGCAAGGTCGCACAGAACTTCCCAGGCCATGGGTGCGCCAGGGTTCTCAGCGCTTGAGCCCCAGTCGATATGGGACCGGACAGTGCCCACACCGGCGGCGTGCAATTCGTCGAGCCCGCGCTCCATGCGTTGGGCGAGGTCGTCATGCGTCCAGATTGCCTTGTCGCGGAACTGGGCCGCCAATGCCGCTTCGAGGTCGCCGCCGACATCGGGGATCCGTTCGATGGTATGGGCCTTGTCGAGATGTACATGGGCCTCGGTGAGCCGCGGCAGGACAAGCTGGCTCGGTGCTGCTGCTTCATCCGCGTCGAGCCGGAGGGCCCGCCCCCCCTGCAAGGCAAGATGCCCGCAAAGAAGATCGCCGCGACGTTCGCCGCCGAACGCTGCGGGATCGGCGACCAACGAGAGCGGTACCCCGACGTTCGGAAGCCAGCGCGTCCCTACGGTTGCGTCCATGGGGCCTCCCTTTGTGGTCCGCACGACCACAGGGTTTGGCGTCGCGACAGCACCGCGCGACCGGACGGACGGCATGTGCCGGATGATGCCGTGCCATGGGGCACACACCGGGTTCTGCCCGCCATCCGGCAGGCTCGACCTGTAGGCAAGTCTCTGTAACGCACGTTGAGGGGCACGCGACCTGACCCTCCTGTGAAAAGGGGTTGTGTTGCGTGGCCCTAGGAATGATCCGTGCCAGAGATTACGAATATCGTGTCAAAGAATGCGCCGACTCGCAAGAGATAACGCGGCGTTTCGGCCCGTTTGCCCCCACGGCCAGCAGAACCGGGCAGGTGTCGTGCGCCCCTTGCCCAAGCTCTGTGCGGGTGCGCTGAGAGTGCGGGCAACCCGGGCGGGATCAGGTGGGGATGCCTGTCACGACGCCCTTCTGCATCACCTCTGGATCGAAAGCCTTGCGCGCAAACACGGCACGCACCTCGTCTGCGAAGCTCTCCAGCGGATCCATCGGGTAATCGGGATCGAAGCTGGACTGGTCCCAGTGTTCACAGAAATCGACGCAGGACTGATAGTAGGGGCTGTCGGAGTATTTCCCGCGCAGCTCCCTGTCCCACCCGTAGTGGTGCGCATAGTAGTACATCTGGAAGATGCCGTGATGCTCGACGACCCACGTCACCTCTTCGCGCATATACGGGCGCATGATCTCGGCGGCGAACTTGTCATGGTTCTGCGGGGCAAGCCCGTCGCCGATGTCATGAAGCAGCGCGGCCACGATCCAGTCGGTATCCGCGCCCGCGCGACGGGCGCGCGTTGCGGACTGCAGGCCATGCTCGAGGCGGGTGATCTTGTAGCCGCTCATCGACTCGTCGGCTTGCAGAGACAGCTCGCGCAACAGCCTGTCCGCCGTGCCCTCACGGTGCACTTTTTCCAGTGCATCGAGCATCTCGTAATCCGCCTGCGTGCCCTCTTTCATGGAGGTAAAACTCACGGTGTCAGACATCTTTTGGCGCCACCTTTTCGTAAAGGGAAAGATCGTCGCCCAGCCCATCGGCCAGAACGCTCTCCTGTGCTCCGGTTACCTCGTCATATAGCCGCATTTGCGCCGGAGTGAAATCGCCAGCGCCGGGCGCCATGTTGATCCGGTTCGCAACGCGGTCTGCGCCCCGCACCAGAACGGCATAGTCCTTGTCTTCTCCCGTGGCTGGCGTGTCCGGGCGAATGTAGCGCAGCACCAGTGCGATACGGCGATCCCCGGTCGTGTTGGGACCGCTGCCATGAAAGAGCCGGCCATGGTGCAGCGACATCTGCCCGGGCTGAAGCTCCGCATGAACGGCGGCGCTCTCGTCCACCTCAACGGCGATTTCCTGGCCGCGGCTGAGCAGGTTGTCCGCCGCGAAGGTATCGCTGTGGGGAACGATCTGCTGGGCATGGCTTCCGGGGACAAACTTCATGCACCCGGACGCGCGGGTCGCAGGGGAGATTGCGATCCAGGCGGTCACCTCGTGGTCGCTGCCGTCCATCCCCCAATACGTCAGATCCTGGTGCCACGAAACGATCTTGGGCGACCGCGCCTCCTTGATGAAGTACTCGCAACTCCACAGCAGGATGTCGGGGCCGAGGATCCCCTCGACCGCGTCCAGAACGCGAGGGTCGCGGGCGAGGCGTAGGGGCAGATCGGTCGCCAGATGCGCAGAGAGACGCAGGTAGCTGCCGACGGGCTGGGGCAGCGCCGCCTCGTAGTCGTGCTCCAGCTTTTCGAGCGTGGCGCGGTGGGTTGCGGCCTCCTCGGCCGAAAACACATCGATAGGGCACATATAGCCATCGCGGTGATAGGTGGCTGTATCGATCCTGTCTGGTCCACTCATCGGGCTCTCCTCTTTCGAGTGACGTTCCGCCGATTTTCATTGCTGGAAAAGACGCGAGTCTTGCGACTGAGGGTAAGCTCAGCTTACGCTTGGTTATGGCTGGCAGGGTTCCTTCCTTGAATTGGCTGCGGGTCTTCGAGGCGGCCGCACGCACGGGCAGTTTTGCCGGTGCGGCGGAGACCCTGAACATGTCGCGCCCCGCGGTCAGCCAACAAATCCGGGCGCTTGAGGGCGCGCTTGGCCGACCGCTGTTCGAGCGCGGCGCCCAATCGGTGACACTCACGGACGCGGGCAAGGCGTACCTGCCCAGTGTGGCGCGCGCCCTGCATGCCATCGAGACGGCCTCTTCGAACCTCTTTGGCGGAGAGCAGACCACCACGCTGACGGTCCAGTGCTCGCTCTTGCTGGCCACAGGCTGGCTCGCGCCGCGCTTGCCGGAGTTCACGGCACGCTTCGCAGACACGCGCGTGAACCTCGTGACATCCATCCATGACGCCGATTTTGCAGCCGATCGCGCCGACATGCGCATCGTCTTTGGCATGCCGCCTCGCCCGCACGAGGCCAGCGATCCGCTGATGGGCGAGACGATCTACCCCGTCGCCCTGCCCGAAATCGCAGACCGTGTGCGCGGCCCGGCGGATCTGTTGTCCCACCCGCTCGTGGAGATCGCCAGCCATCGCACGAATTGGGACGCGTTCCTTCCCACCGGCGCGGAGCCACGCTTCCATTACACCGACAACACCCTGACGGCTCTGGCGCTGGCACGCACGGGCGCCATTGCTCTGGCACGCGCGCCCGCAACCGGCGATCTGCCCGCACTGCATGGTCTCGTCGCCTGCAAGGCGTTCGCGCCCGCTGCCGGGGTGCAGGGCTACAGCCTTGTCCATCCCGGCGCCGCACAGCTCAACCGCTCAGCGCGGCGCTTTCGGGACTGGCTTCTCACGCTCTAGCACAAGGCGGTGCGCCCCTTCAGGGTCAGGCTCCTGCGCCGGGGGCAGGGGGTGGTGGCAGGCGACCATGGCGCCGCCGACCTCCCGAAGGGCGGGGGGTGTCGTGCGGCAGAGATCGCTGGCAAGCGGGCAACGCGCCGCGAACGCACATCCCTGCGGCGGAGCAAGCGGATCGGGAAGCTCTGTCTGGCGGGCCTCGGGCGGGCGCAGGGGGCGCCCCACAACGGGCGCGCTGTCGGCGAGAAGCTTCGTGTAGGGATGCCGGGGGGCGGCGAAGATCTGCGCGGCCTCTCCAAGCTCGACCAGAGTCCCGAAATAGAGCACGGCGACGCGGTCGCTGACGGCTTCGACCACAGCCAGATCGTGACTGATGAAGAGATAGGTCAGCCCGTATTGCGACTTGAGATCGGCGAGAAGGTTGAGCACTTGCGCCTGAATAGACACGTCGAGCGCCGAGACCGGCTCGTCGAGGATCAGAATGCGCGCTTTGGCAGCAAGGGCGCGGGCGATGCCGATGCGCTGCGCTTGCCCGCCGGAAAACTCGTGCGGATACCGCTCCAGAAATTCCTCACGAAGGTTCACCGTCTCGAAGATCTCGCGGATCCGGCTGTCCCGCGCTGCGGCATCCATCCGGTGCAGATGCCGGAGGGGGGCCTCCATGATCTGACGGATCGTCTTGCGCGGGTTGAGCGAGCTGATCGGATCCTGAAACACGTACTGGATCCTGCGCCCGAAGGCAGCCGGATTCGCCGTGTCGAGCGGCTCGCCCTCGATCTCGATCCGGCCCGTGCTCGGGGTCAGAAGCCCGACCAGCATGCGGGCGAGTGTGGACTTGCCGCAGCCGGATTCTCCCACGATGCCAAGTGTTTCGCCCGACTTCACGGTCAATGACAACGGCTGGACTGCACGGACAAGCGCGCGCGGCGGGCCAATCAGGCGCTTGCCGACCGGGAAGGATTTGGCAAGCTCGGTAAGCTTCAGGGCGTCGGTCATTGCGCCGCCGCCCGGCCATCGGCACCCTCCGGCAGGCGGCACCGAACGGTGCGTCCCCGAGCGTTGGGCAGAAGCGCGACGGGGCTAGCGCGACACGCGTCCTCCGCCTTGAGACACCGCGCCGCAAAGGCACAGCCCTCGGGCAGCGTGTCGACCGCCGGAGGCAGGCCGGCGATCGCTTCGAGCCGCCGTCGGCCACCGCCAAGCTCCGGTACACAGGCCATGAGCCGCGCCGTATAGGGGTGAGCGGGCGCGTTCAGGATCGCTTTTGTCGGGCCGCTCTCCACGATCCGCCCGGCATACATCACCGCGACCCGGTCACAGAGCTGCGCCACGACCCCGAAGTCGTGCGTGATGAAGACGATCGCCAACTGACGCTCGCGCCTCAGATCATCGAGCAGCGACAGGATCTGTGCCTGCACGGTGACGTCCAGCGCGGTTGTCGGTTCGTCCGCGATGATGACATCGGGCTCGTTGGCCAGCGCCATCGCAATCCCGACCCTCTGGCGCATCCCGCCGGACATTTCGTGCGGGTAGTTGTCCACCCGGTCTGCGGCATTCGGGATGCGAACGGCCTTCAGCAGTTCGACCGCCCGCGCGCGCGCTTCGGAACGCGGAACGCGGCGATGCGAGAGGATCGCCTCCATGATCTGGTCGCCCACGGAATAGAGCGGGTGCAGCGTCGCCAGCGGATCCTGAAAGATGTAGGCCACGTGCTGTCCGCGCAGGGTGCGCAAGCGCGCGTAGGGTGCGCCAACGAGATCCTCGCCCTTGTAATACGCGCCACCCTCGGTGATCACTCCCGGCGGTGAAGCAACGAGCCCCATCACCGAAAGGGCCGTAACCGACTTGCCCGACCCGCTCTCTCCGATGATCCCGAGGCATTCTCCCGGTGCCACGTGTAGATCCACTCCGCCGACCGCCTTGTAGGTCCGGTCGCGCAGGCGAAACTCTGTCTTCAGCCCCTGCAACTCGAGGACGCCGTCCGTCTGCGGCGCGGCGGCGGGAGCGGGGCGATCAACCAGCGTGGCCGGCATAGGTCGCGACAGCGCGCCCGATTTCAGGCGCGGATCCAGCGCATCGCGCACGCCGTCGCCCAAGAGGTTGATGGCCATCACGATCACGAGGATCATCGCGCCCGGAACGATGGAGGTATGCGGGTTGGTGATCAGGGCCGCGCGGGCTTCTCCGAGCATCGATCCCAGATCGGCCTGCGGCGGCTGACTGCCGAGGCCGAGAAACGACAGCCCTGCCGTCTCGAGGATCATCCAGCCCACGGTCGTCGACATCGCGATCACGATGACAGGAACGACGTTGGGCAGGACCTCCGTCAGGATGATCCGCGTGTCCGACATTCCCGCAAGACGCGCCGCATCGACGAACTCGCGATGCGCGATGCTGACGGTCACACCCCGGATGTTGCGCGCGAAGAACGGGATGTTGACGGCCGCCACCGCGATCAGGGCATTCATCAGCCCCGGCCCGAGTGCGGCCACGATGGCGAGCGCCAGAAGGATGTAGGGAAACGCCATGAGCATGTCGACGCCGCGCATGATGACGTTGTCCGTCCGCCCGCCGTAGTACCCGGCGATGATCCCGATCGCCGCCCCCAAAGTCGCTGCAATGATCGCCGCGGCAAAGCCGACAGCGAGCGACAGCCGTGTGCCCCAGAGAAGCCGGCTCAGAAGATCACGTCCGAGGTGATCCGTCCCGAGGAGCGCTCCTTGGGAAAACGGGGGAAGGAACCGGTTCGGCGTATCGGTGATATCCGGATCCGCCAGCGGCAGAAGTGGGGCAAGGAGCGCCAGCACAACAACCCCGCCCATCACGATCAAGCCGCCGAGGGCGAGCCGGTTGCGCGCCAGCAAACGCAAGAACGCCCTCACGTCTTGATCCTCGGGTCGAGCACGCTCTGCGCCACGTCGACCGCGATGTTGAAGAGCACGTAGCACGCGGCCACGAAGACAACGCCGCCCTGCACCAGCAGGATGTCCTGCTTCAGGATCGCATCAACGAGCATCCGCCCGACACCGGGCCACTGGAACACCATCTCGATATAGACCGCGCCGGAAAGCACGAACCCGGCCTGGATCCCCAGCACCGGAACGATCGAGACCATCGCCGCCCGCAGCGCATGCCCCCAGATCACCCGTCGCTCCGGGACCCCTTTGGCGCGCGCCGTGCGGATGAAGTCCTGCCGCAAGACCTCGAGCATCGCCGAGCGCGACAATCGCGCAATCACACCCGTCGCCACGACAGCCAGTGCAGCCGCGGGCAGTGTCAGATGGCTGATGAGCGCGGCCAGGTCCCGGTCGCCGAAGATCGGCCACATCCCCGAGACGGGGAAAAGGCGCAGATTCACGGCAAAGAGAAGGATCATCATCATGCCGAGAAAAAACGACGGGATCGAGATCCCGAGAAGCACGACAAAGGTGATCGCCTTGTCGGCAAAGCCATACTGCCGCGCGGCAGAAACAACACCCGCCGCCACCCCGAGCACCGAACACAGCACGAAGGCCGTCCCGGCCAGGACAAGCGTCGCATTGAACCGTTCCAGCACCTCCTCGAGCACCGGGCGGTTGAGCGCGAAGGAGCGCCCGAAATCCCCCTGCAGCATGTTGCCCAGCCAGATGAAGTACCGCGCCACGAGCGAGCGATCGAGGCCAAGATCCCGGTTCAGCTTTTCGACGTTTTCCGGCGTCGCGTAGCTGCCCAGGATCGCTGTCGCGGGATCCCCCGGGATCATCGCCATGATCAGGAACACGATGACCGAGATCCCGAGCAGAACGGGAATCGCCGAGAGCAGCCGCTTCAGAATGTAGCCCGCCACGTTCCTCTCCCGTCACGCGTTGCCGCGCCGTTTCATTGTGCCGCAAATATCCCGGGGGGCGCCGCAGGCGCGGGGCGGAGCCCCGTCGAGCGGAACGGCCCGGGCCACGCCCGGGCCGTTCGCGTCAGTTCTTCACCACCTCGTCCAGCAGCAGGAAGAATGATGGCTGGAGCGCGAAGTTCCCAACGCGTTCCGAGGTGACAGCATTCTGCTTCCAGTTGGCCACGAACACCCAGGGAGCATCTTCCTGAACGATCACCTGCATCTCCTTGTAGAGCCGCGCCCTCTCGGTCTGATCGTTGGCCGCCCGCGCGGCCTCCAGCAGCGTGTCGACCTCGGGATTCGAGTAATATCCCGAATTGAAGCCACCCTCGGCGGGCCATGCGCTCGTGCGCAGTGCAAGGAAGGGCAGGGTGTCGGGGTCGTTCGTCATCCACGCCATCTGTGCCATGTCGGCCTTGCCTTCGAGGCCGGGATTCACCTCGCCGAGGAACGTGTTCCACTCGTAGGTCTCGATCGTGACATCAAAGCCAACCGCTTCCAGATCCGCCTGCATCGCCGTGCCCATGGCCACCGGGTCGAGCATTCCGGAGCCGCCCTCGGTCACCAGGAAGGTCAGCTCTGCCCCGTCGGCGCCGGCCTCTGCGATCAGCGCGCGCGCCTTGTCGGGATCGTAGGGATAGGGCTCGAGGTCGGGGTTGTAGGCCCACGCAAAGGCCGGTGGTGTGGGCCCTGCGGCGACCTCAGCTGTTCCTTCGAGGACATCGTTGACGATGGCCTCCTTGTTGATCGCGTAGTTTGCCGCCTGGCGCACCCGCACATCGGCAAACGGGCCTTCCTTGGCGTTGAGGATCAGAAACCACACATGCGGGCCAGCCTGCTCATGCACGGTATAGCCGTCCCCCTGAAACGCGCTCAGCGACACCGGCGGCACTTCCACCATCAAGTCGATTCCGCCCGCCAGCATCTCTGCCGTGCGTGTGTTGGCATCCGTGATCGGCCGGAAGACGACCGCCTGAAGCTCGGGCGCCCCGTCCCAGTACGCGGCGTTCGCCTCCACGACCACCGCTTCGTTCGAGCGCCACTCCGTGAAGGTGAAGGCGCCCGTGCCCGAGGGGTTGCGCCCGAAATCCGCCCCGTGTTCCATCACCGCCGCCGGGGAGACGACCAGCCCGGTCGGGTAGGCGAGGTTCGACAGGAACGGTGCGTAGGGCGCGTTGAGCGTGAATTTCACGGTCTGCGCGTCGATCACGTCGATGCTCTCAACGGCGGAGAAAAAGAACGCCAGCGGAAATGGCCCGGTATCGTGATAGGGATGGTCTTCCCGCAGCATCCTGTCGAAGTTGAACTTTACTGCTTCGGCGTCGAACGGGCTGCCGTCGTGGAAGGTCACGCCTTCGCGCAGGGTGAACGTGTACTCGGTGCCGTCCTCCGAGATCTCCCAGGCGGTCGCGAGCGCGGGCTCCACCTCGAGCGTGCCATCCCTGTAGCGCACGAGCCCGTCATAGACGTTCATCAGGATGCGGAAGTCGTTGACGGCCGTGACAGCCGCCGGATCCAGTGCCTTGGGTTCGGCAATCTGCCCGACAATCAGCACGCCCTCTGGCGTCTGTGCCACGGCCGGACCTGTAAGACCGGCGGCGCCAAGGCCAAGCACCGTCGCGGCACTGGCGGCAAGGAGGCTCCGGCGAGTGAGGGAAAGGAGGGTCATGTCGTGTCCTCTCTGAAGGGCAAATTTATCATGATGAATTGAGTGACGCAAATTCTCATGATAAATTCAAGGATATTGTTGTAGGGACAGAGTGATGACGTTCTCGATTCTTGCGCATGACGAAAATACAGGCGTTTACGCGGCGGCGGCGGCAACGGGCAGTCTCTGCGTGGGGGGCTGGGTCCTGCGCGGCGACATCGAATCGGGTCTTGTGGCGAGCCAGGGCACGGCGCCGTCGACCTTTTGGCGTGACGAGGCTTTGCGGCGTCTGCACACCGGAGGGGCCGCACCGGATGTGGTTGCTGCCCTGACCGAAGCCGACGCCGGGCGCGGCCATCGGCAGCTCATCGTGCTGGACAATCTTGGCCGCACAGGCGGTTTTACCGGGGAGGACAGCATCGCCGAGAGCGGTCATCTCTGCGGCCCGGGCCTTGCCGTTGCGGGCAACATGCTGAGCGGCCGGGGCTTGTTGCACGCGATGCGCGATGCATATCGCGGGACAAGTGCCGACCCGGCGACCCGGATGGTGCAGGCGCTGCGCGCCGGTGAACGCGCCGGCAGCGACAAACGTGGCCTTCAATCCGCCGCACTCCTCGTCCTGTCCCCCCAGCACCCACCGATCGATCTTCGGATCGACCACAGCGAGGCGCCCATAGCAGCCCTCGAAGCCCTGCTGGAGCGCGTGCGCACCGCACCCTACGCCGATTGGCTCCATGACGTGCCCGTTGCCTCGAACAGGGAGCGCAGCCCCGGATCCGCCTTGGCCCAGCGGACCCCCTAGCACCGTCCGACGCGTAGTACGCCGGGCGGAGCGGCGGCCGCTTGACAGGAGCATGCTGTAGACGCCGTCGCCACCCTCCGGCTGTATCCGCTCGAAAGGCGCTGCAAGGCGCGCGACGTCCGATGCGGGGCTAGGCGCGCCACGCTCTCCCGCGGCGCGGCCTACTCCGCCATGAAACGGCGCGCCAGCTTGGCCTCCTGCCGGTGCATCATGGCTTCCGCACTCTCCATGTGGGATCGCATAATCGCTTCAGCCGCGGCGCCGTCGCTCTGGCGCAGAGCCGTGACAAGGTCGATCTGATGGCGTCGCCCACGATCCCACAGCTCGAAATTGTGGGGCTCGTAGAGTTTCAGATACACCGTAAGGTCCGTGAGGATGCGCGCCATGAACGCGATGATGAAACTGAGCAGCGGATTGCCGGAAAGCTCTGCCAACCGTGCGTGAAAGGCGAGCGATGCAATGTGCTGGTCCTTCTCTTCCTCGGCGGATTGAGCGGGATCGGGGTTGCGCTCGGCAAGGGCCTGCAATTCGTCGAGCTGGTTGGGCGAGAGCGTGCCGGCGAGGGAGCGTGCCAGCTCCGGCTCCAGCACCTTTCGAAGCTGGTAGATGTCGGCGACGGACAAATCCTGGAAATAGAAATAGTTGGCAAGAAGGGACTTCGCGCGCTCCGCGCTCACCTCGCCGACAAAGCTTCCGCCGCCGGGGCCGGTGCGCGTCACAACGAGGCCCTGCGCTTCGAGAATGCGCATGGCTTCGCGCACCGTACCCTTGGAGACCTGAAAGATCGCGATCATTTCGGCCTCGTTGGGCAGCTTGGCACCGTTCTTGAGATCGCGTTCGACCACCCAGTCCTTGATCTGGTCCGCGACGCGCACCGGGCGCGAGCGCTTCGGACGTCGCGCCTGAGGGTGTCCAGTTTCCATTTGCCTGCCCATGCTGCCTCGTCCGAAAGGATAGGCGAGCTTCACCCGGAGCGACAGCATTTATCATGAGAAATGCAGCGCAGCGCCCGGAGCGAGGCGCCCAAGGCTGTCCGTCATCTACGGAGCGGCACCGCTGGTCGCACCGGCTTTCAGCGCACAACGCGTTGGACGGGCGCGGGAACGGGCAGGTCGCTGCGATGGCATCCGGCCACCGGGTCCCCTCTGGGGCGCGTCAGAGTCGCCTCGCCAGCGCTGCGTCAGACCAATTCGGCGTCTGTCATGATCTCGACGAGCGCCGGGCCCTCGACCTCCAGCGCCGTGCGCAAGGCGGCTTCGACGTCTGCGCCTCGGGTTACCTTTGCGCCATGCACGCTGCAGATCTTGGCGAAGGCCGCGAAAGCGGGGTTGTGCAGAGAGGTCTCCCATACGGGCCATTCCCCCGCGCGTTGCTCCTTCGAGATCTTGCCGAGCTCGTCGTTGTGCAGCAGCACATGGGTGATATCCATCCCGTATTTCACAAGGGTCGTCAGCTCCATCGCGTACTGACCGAACCCTCCGTCGCCGGAGACCGAGATCACCTTGCGGCCCCGGAACGCATCGAAATCCTGGGTCGCGGCCCATGCGCCCATCGCGGCGGGCAGGGCAAATCCGATCGAGCCGAGATAGCCGGACATGAGCACGCGCTGGCCCTTGCTCTCGAAATAGCGGCCGAAGGAATAGGTGTTGTTGCCCACGTCGACGGCGATGATCGCGTCGGCGGGCGCCACGCGGGACAGCGCTTCGAAAACGGCGACGGATGCAACGCCCTTCTCACCTTCTTCGCCGAGCCGCTTGGCCTTTTCGGCGCGCCACATCTCCCAGCGCTCGGCAAGCTCCCCGATCTGGTCCGGCGCTTCGGCGTGGCGCGCGACCTGCGGCGCGACAGCCGCGCAAAATGCGCCGATCTCACCCCAGACCGGGAGGGTGACGGGGTGGAACTTGCCCAGTTGCATCCGCTCGTAATCGACCTGGATGATGGGCTTGCCCGCATAGATCCCGGTGTGGTTCGAAAAAGACGAACCGAGCGCGATCAAGAGATCCGCTTCGTTCATGAACCAACTGGCGATGGGCGTTCCGGATCGTCCGAGCACGCCGCCCGCGTTCGGGTGTGTGTCTGCGATCAGGCCCTTGCCCTTGAAGGTGGTGACGACAGGCGCGCCGAGCGCCTCGGCGAGCGCGATTATCGCATCCTTCGAGTTCCACGCGCCGTGGCCGATGACGAAGATCGGTCGTTTGGCGCCGTTCACCATCTCGGCTGCGCGGGCGATGTCCGCCTCCGCGGGCGTTACGACTGGGGTCGACATGCGCCCCTCGGGGCCCTTGGGCTTGGCGTCTGACGGTTTCGTTTGCACGTCGTCAGGGAAGATCAGGTGGGCAACGTCCTGCTCCACCAGTGCGTTCTTGCAGGCGAGCGCCATGAGCTCCGGCTGGTCTGAGGTTGTCAGCACCGTTTGTGAAAAGCGGCTCACGGCATCAAAGGCCGAGGCAAGGTCGATATCCTGGAAGGCGCCGGGGCCGAAGACCTGCGTCTGGACCTGGCCGGTGAGCGCGAGGACAGGCGCGCGATCCACCTTGGCGTCCCAGAGACCGGTGAGCAGGTTGGTCGCGCCGGGCCCGGCGATGGTGAGGCAGGCGGCGGGCTTGCCGGTGAGCTTGCCATAGGCGGAGGCCGCGAAGGACGCCGCCCCTTCGTGACGGATGCCGATATACGCCATCTTTCCGTCGAGCGTGCGCCGCCGGATTGCATCGGCCAGCCCGAGGTTCGAGTGGCCCACCATGCCGAAGACGCGGCGGACGCCCCAGGCGACCATGGTTTCGGCCATCGCGTCGGTGACGGTGCGCTCATGCGCCGGCTCAGGCTTGAGGCCGACGAACACTTCGCCGTCCCGCACCTCGACAGGGAAGAGCTTCTGGCCGGTATCCTCGTGCCCGCCCGGAGGCGCGCCGGTCAGCGGGTCGAAGTCCCAGCCGTGCCACGGGCAGCGGATCCAGCATTGCCCCCCGACACCGCGCTCGATGGAGCCCTCGCCCAATGGCCCGCCCTGATGCGGACAGCGGTTGTCCATCGCGGCCCATTGGCCGTCGAAATGCGAAAGGCAGATCGACGTGGTCCGTGCGGTAACGGTCTTGACGCGGCCTTCGGGAAGGTCCGCCGGGCCGACGCTGATCCAATCGAGGGTTTTGGTGCTCATGGCGGGCGTCCTTCCTGTGGGGGCGAGGCGGCGGCATTCTGTGCGCACGCTGCTTGGGGCGTTTGGTCTGGTGTGTCTCGGTCTGTCTTCTGTCCTGCGATGGAACTCTCGATTTGCAAGGACGGCGCGCCGCGTTTCGGTCTGGCGGGTCGGCTGGCACCTTCCGCTAGGGGGGGGTCATTTCCTTCGGTTGGCGATGGCGTCTGCGACTTTCTGAACGAGGGTCAGTAGAATGAAGGCCGCTATCGCCCACAGGATGATGTCGTAGACCGCGAAGGATGTCCCACGCAGCCACGTGCGGACCAAGCCGCCCTGCGGGGGGAGCTCTGACCAGCCAAGGAGGCCGGGCCGATCCCACCAGCGGAAGGACCAGTACCGCGAGGCGTAGAAGATCGCCGTGGCAAGAAAGGCGGCGGTCGCCAGCCCGATCAGACGTCCGGTCATTCGATCCGCTCCAGTGTCGCTGGGTCGATGGCAAAGACCAGAAGGTCGCCGCGGCGCGTGATCTCGCCTTCGACGCTGACGAAGGTTGCGATCCACTCCCGCGCCGCATCTGGCAATTCGGTGCCGTCCGGCCCTGTGATCATGAGGAATTCCTCGCCTTCGACGGGTTGGGTCGAGACAAAGACCGGGGGAATGCCCCCCACGAGGCAGAGGTCGGCGCAGGCCTTGTGCGACAGGCCGCGACCGGGGCGCATTGCGCCAGCAAGGCATTTGCCGTCGCAGATCTCACCCGCGAGCCGCCAGCGGCCGAGCGGCTCGGCCTCCGGGGCCTGTGCCGGGGTGGCGCCCTCGGCGGGGCCCAGCCCATTTTGCCCACCACGCAGCTGCATCATGTCGAGATCGCCCCGGTTGAGCAGCACGCCGGAGACCGTCACCACCTGGCCGTCGAGCGGCGCGCCACGGCCGATGGCGCCGTTCTTGCCCTGGCCCGACAGCATGAGCGTATGGCCGCTCGGGATATTCTCGTTGCCCTCGGTCACATGGACGATGGGGTAGGGGGTCGTTTCGAGGACTCCCGTCACCGTCTGACGGCCAAGATCGAAGCGGAAGGCGCCATCGCCGGGGTCGTCCTGGCTGAGCGCCATCATGGTTCCGAGGGCCCCGAAGAACGCGACGATCGAGAGCATCGCCGAGATCAGGAACGGCCGCAGGCCAGCGGGTGGGGCCAGAAATCCGATGAAGAACGGGCTGTCGCTCTTCTTGCTCATGCCGGGGCTTCCTCGGTTGCGTTGGGGGGGGGCGGCGTCTCGCCGTCCGGGACGGCGACGGGCGCTGTGGCGACACCGATCGGGTTGGGCACTGGATCGACGAGCACGTCCTGCCCGTCGAGGGCGATCCTGTAGGTCGGGACGCGTTCGGTAAAAGGAGCGGGCGAGCGGCCTGTGCGCACATCGTACTGAAATCCATGCCAGGGGCAGGTGACGAGGCAATCCACGATCCGCCCTTCGCCGAGCGGGCCGTTCTGGTGGGCACACGCGTTCGAGATCGCCGAGAGCTGCCCCTCGTGGCGAAAGACGGCAACTCGACCCCCGGTCGGCAACTCGGCAATACGGGCACGCCCCTCCGTGATATCGCTCACCGCACACACACGCACCCAGCCCTGTGCCGCGTGCTTGGCGCTCGGATCCCCTTGCCTGCGCTCATGGAGCGCGGCCGCGATGTGGAGCCCGGCTACGATGAGAGACAGGGCGATGACGAGGACAGCGAGCGTCCGGTCCTGCTGGTCCTGCAAAATGCCCCAGGCGATATGGGCCACGACGGCCACGTAGGCGGGGTAGACGAGATAATGCAGGCGCTTCCAGACGGGGGGCGAGAGGAACTTCATCCAGAAGTCGTGGCTTGTGAAGGCCAGAACCATCAGCGAGATCAGTGCAAAGACCCCGAAGAGCTCGAACGGGAAGCCCGAAACACGGTCGAACGTCGTATTCGATGTCAGCAGCGCTTCGAGCCGGGGTGTGGGCGAAAAGGAGTAATACCAGCCGAGGATGAACGCGACATGCGTGAGCGCCACGAAGAGTGTCAGCACCCCAAAGTGCCGCCGATTGTAGAGCAGCGGCAGGAACCGCTTGTCGAGCCGCGCGAGCGGGCCAATCGCAAGGATCACGCTCAGCATCACGAACGCACAGGTGCCGAAGGCGCGCGCATTGGTGATCGCCCCGTCGACGGGGCGGGTATGGTCGAGCCAGGCGGGTGCAACGCGCAGGTAGATCCACGTGAAGGCAAAGACAGAGACAAGCAGGACGGCATCGTACCAGTACTTGTTCTGGTTCCACTGCACCGGGACGTATTTGACGCTCATTGCGCGGCCTCCGGTGCGGGCGGTGGGCTCACCTGTTGCGGAGCGATATCGGTTGGCCAGACTTGCTTTCCCGCCAGGCCGAGCCCGATGACGAGCAGCAGCGCAAGCGCCATGAGCAGCGCCGCCCAGGTGTGCGCGTGTCGGGGCGGGTGGTGGCGCGCATGCAGATCGTCTCGCGCGGCTTCGAGCAGCCACCACCGCCAGAGCACCAGCGGCCACAGCAGCATTATGCCGGGGATCAGCAGGGGGCGGAAGACATAGGCGCCACGGGCATCCTCATCGATACGGTCGATGCCCCAGCCAAGGAAGAGAGCCGCTACGCCTACCCCGATCCAGAGCCACGCCTGCATCCCTCCGAGCAGTGCCTCCGCCATTTCTCGCAGCCCTCCTTCTGGGTGTGCCGCTCGCACTTTCTGGTCATGCTACGCTATCTCCACGGATAATGCGTGCACATGGTTGTCACCGTAGGCGCGTTCCGAGGCAATGAAAATGCGGCGCGCGCAGTGCCCGCGAGAGGCGCGCCGTCTCGCATCTGTTGGCCATTCGTTAGGCGCGGGGCGTGTGGCAGGCGCGTGGCCCCCGGCCATAGAGCGCAACGAACGCGCGGCTCCGCACTGCGTCTGGCCGACGCGCTGTGGAGCAGGCGTTTATCGCGAATCGCGCGACGGGTGGCGATCGGGGCCCTGCATACCCCACAAGGCCGGCGCCGGTCTCGGGCCGGTCGGCCTCGCGATGTCAGGCAAGGCGATCTATGCTGGCCTGCAATCCGCAGTATGACCGGGTCGATCGCCACTGGCTGTCAGTTGCCGACCCACTTGCCTTCGAAGTCGTCGGGCACAAGCAGGATATCGCGATCCACCTCGGCGATATCCCGGTGTCCGCAAAGCGCCATGGACGTGCTCAGCTCCTTGTGGATCACCTCGAGCGCCTGGGTCACGCCGCGTTCCCCTGCCGCGCCAAGCCCGTAGGTGAAGGCGCGCCCGATGTAGGTGCCCTTTGCGCCGAGCGCGATTGCCTTGAGCACGTCCTGTCCAGAGCGGATGCCGCTATCGAAATGGACCTCGACGCGATCACCCACGGCATCGATGATGGGCCCGAGCATCCGGATCGAGCTGAGGGCCCCATCCAGTTGCCGCCCACCGTGGTTTGACACGATAATGGCATCGGCGCCGAGATCGGCGGCCTTGCGCGCATCCTCGACGTCGAGGATGCCCTTCAGGATCACCGGACCGTCCCACATGTCCATCAGCTTGCGGATGCGATCCCAGTCGAGCGACGGGTCAAACGCCTCCGCTGTCCAGGCCGAGAGCGACGACGGGTCCGAAACACCCTTTGCATGACCCACGATGTTGCCGAAGAACCGGTTCTTGGTGCCCAGCATCTCCAGCCCCCAGGGCACCTTGGTGGCAAGGTTCGCCATCGAGGCCAACGTCAGCTTCGGGGGGGCGGAGAGCCCGTTCTTGAGATCCTTGTGGCGCTGGCCAAGCACTTGCAGATCGACCGTGATAACGAGGGCCGAGCACCCGGCCTCCTTCGCGCGCCCGATCAGGCGGCCCATGAAGTCGTCGTCTTTCAGGGTGTAGACCTGAAACCAGAAGGGCTTTTTCGTCTTGCGCGCCACTTCTTCGATTGAACAGATCGACATGGTCGACAGCGTGAAGGGAACGCCGAACTTCTCTGCCGCGCGGGCCGCCTTTACCTCGCCGTCCGCGCATTGCATCCCGGTCAGCCCGACAGGCGCAAGAGCCACGGGCATCGCGACATCCTGCCCGATCATTTTCGATGCGGTCTGTCGATCGGCCATGTCACGCGCGATCCGCTGGCGCAGGCGGATCTTTGCGAAGTCGGAGGTGTTCTCGCGGAAGGTCTGTTCCGTCCAGCTGCCGGACTCGGCGTAGTCGTAGAACATCTTCGGCACACGGCGACGATAGATGCGCTTGAGATCCTCGATCTCTGTAATGACGGCCATGTCCTGCTTCCTCCCTGCGCGGTGGCCCTGCTTAGCACCGGACTTGTGGGAAGGTCAGTGCGCCCGGGTGTCGCCGCTGGCGCGTGTCTTCTGTCCGCTCGGGCACGCCCGCTGCGCAACGCATTTGTTCATTCCGCTCTCTTCAGGATGTGGAGCCTATGTGTGCCAAGATCGATCCGCTCGGCCGTTAGGGCCTCAATATGCTCCCTGTAGGATGGTTGGTTCTCCAGATATCCATCCGCGGCAATGATCATTGCCGCGTACGTCGTTCCTGCGCCCGAAAAGATATGTACATCCATGCTTTGCCGATACTCTGGATGGAAGTTTAACCACCCCCCTGGGGTGTGCATTTCGAGAAAGTCGCTGTTCGGCAGATAGAGGTCGAAATCATCGGCAAAGGTTTCGTCCAATGGCACGTCGCGCGCAATGAGCTCTTCCATCAAGCCTTGGGCGTGCGGAAGACGAGTTGCTTGCACATCACGCAGTTCAAGAACTCCGTTTGCGCCGCTTCCCAGCAAGAAGATAGCTGTCAAGGTCAGGCCCAGTAGCGGCGCAGGGTTTCGGTGATCTCTGAAGTGGCTCAGAGCTAGTAGCAGGGCTACAGCATAGAGCGGATAGAGGCCTCGCGCTAGGCTGGGCAGGACCAGAGCGACGTAGACGCTAGTGAGCACGAGCCCAACGACGAAGGCCCATCGTCTTGGCCCCGATCGTGTTGAAACGATTGGAAGCGCAAACAAGGCGAGCAGCCCGAAGAGAAGGTGGATATTCGCGATCACGGTCAAGATGACCCTGACAAGAAGGTCACCGATGCTGAAACTAAAGGCTTCGAGCGTCCCACTATTGATTAGTCTCGCCACCTCGTACCAGTCCACCGGGGCAACGAAACGATACGCGTTGAAGATCTGCCAGTTTGCATTGAGCCCGGCGACGTTCAGTGCGGCCCATGCAAGGAGCGCTGGCAGAAAGGTCAGCGCCAAAAGCCGTAGAATACGGGTTGGCGCAGCGCTGCCCAGCCAAGATACATCAGCCACAGCGCTGGCAGGACGAGCGCGGCAAACACAATCCCATGGTGGCGGAAGAGCAAGCTTGCCCCTAGGAGAACCCCCGCGATGAGGATGTCTCTGGTCGCCAAATCTCCCCAAAAGCCACGGTACAGCGCAAGATGTCCGAGCAAGACGAGCCCGACGAAGATACCATCACTATAATTGAAGCCTAGCGTGAGAAATAGGCCAAGGGTTGCAATGCTCAGGAGACCCGCAGCAATGGAAGCGGCACGAGTATCACTGCGCAACAACGTGCTGCTTGCCACAACAAGAACGTGCAAAACAGCGCGACCTGTATCGCTCCAAACGCGTAGACGCTTGGTCCAATCAACAAGGCCAGAGCAGTGTACCCCGGGCCGTAGAACCCGTTTAGCCACTTCTCCGGTCCATCAAGGCGCGCGATCTTAAGTATTGCGATGAGGTCGTTGTGTGTAGGATAGCCCTGCAACAATACGAAGAGCGCGACCATGAGAGTCGCGCATGTTAGTGTCGCTATTGCGCCCGTGGTCTGCACTAGCTTGCACATGGTCGGTATGTGTCCCGTGTCAGGCGCGGTGCGCCCCGTTTGCCAGAGCCTTCACGTAAGCGAGGATCTCGGGCACCGGCTTGCCCTGTTCGATCAGGCTGACAATGGCGGAGCCTACGACCGCACCGTCGGCGATCCCCGCAATCGCCTCTGCGCTGTCGGGCGTCCTGATGCCGAAGCCGACAATCACCGGAAGATCGGTGGCCGCCTTGATCCGCGCTACCTCCGGCGCGACGGTTTCGGCCTGCGCTTCTGCGGCGCCCGTGATCCCGGTGATCGAGACGTAGTAAACGAAACCCGACGTGTTCTGCAGCACGGTCGGCAAGCGCGCGCCATCGGTGGTGGGTGTCGCGAGACGAATGAAGTTGAGCCCCGCCGCCTGGGCCGGAATGCAGAGCTCGGCATCCTCCTCGGGCGGCAGGTCCACGACGATCAAGCCGTCGATCCCCGCCTCCTTGGCATCCGCAAGGAACGCGTCGACGCCGTGGTGATAGATGGGATTATAGTAGCCCATCATCACGATCGGCGTCTCCTGGTCGGTCTCGCGGAGGGTGCGCGCGATGTCGAGCGTCTTTATCAGGGTCTGGCCGCTTTCAAGCGCGCGCTGGCCCGCAAGCTGGATCGTCGGCCCGTCCGCCATCGGGTCGGTGAAAGGCATGCCGAGTTCGATCACATCGACGCCCGCGCCCGGCAAGCCCCGCACGATTTCGAGCGACGTCTCATAGTCCGGGTCGCCCGCCATCACGTAAGACACGAAGGCTTTCCGCCCTTCGGCGTGAAGCCGGGCAAAGGTTCTCTCGATGCGCGTGGCCGCAATATCCATTTGGGGCTCCCTTGTTCCGGCTCTCCCTTGTCGCAAGCGGAACGGAGTTTCAATGCCCTGACGGGGCGGAGCGCTGCATTCGTCGGTCGCTTGAGCATTGGAAGGCGTCCCGAGAGAGCATATGTCAGGTCCATGAATTACGTCCTCGCACTGCTCTTGCCGCCAGTATCGATCCTCTTGACAGGGAGGTGGGTGCTTGCGCTCGTCGTTCTCTTGATCTGGATCCCGGCCATCATCTTTTCGGGCGGGCTGACGCACCCGGTATTCATCATTCTGGCATGGATCATCATCTTTCAGGCAGGTGCGGACCGGCGACACCGGGAGGCGATGCGCGGCGGTCGGCAGGACTAGGACGCCCCCGTTTTCCCGGCTTGCGCGTCGGCTTGAGCCAATTCCCCAAGGAGTGGCGGCGTCATTGGCAGGGCGCTGCGCCGACGGAACAGAGTGAGCGATCCTGGAGCCGGGCAAACCTCGGGGAACGCTCGCGCAACAGGCCGCGCGGCTTCGAGTGGCGGGGTTCGGCCCGTGGCGCGTTGGCCGCGTCCGGGGGTGCCGGGAGGCGCTCTTCTTGGGTTTTATCTCGTAGTGATATCGCGTATGCACTGCGCAGGCAGCAAGCACCCATAGCTCAGCTGGATAGAGTGTCGCCCTCCGAAGGCGAAGGTCGTAGGTTCGAATCCTACTGGGTGCGCCACACTTTCCCTAACGTATTGAAGTGTTTACGGATTGCGTGGCAATTTGGAAACTTTGCCCGTCCGGTTTCCACTGTTCTGTTCTTGTTCCGCCCCCAAGACGGCCTTGCGATCCGCCTGGCGTGTGTAATGGGCCACCATGCCAAGCGAAACATCGCCGAGCCAGGCGCCGATTTGCGACGGGGTGCCGCGCGCTTCTGCGACGGCCGCCGCCCGAGCTTTTCGGAGGCCGTGTGCGGTACAGCCTGACAGGCCCGCCTCTCGCGCGGTCCTGGCGATCATTTGGGACAGGCCCTTGACCGAGCGGCCGCAGCCGGTGCGGGTGGTGACCCATAGAAGATCGGTGCCTTCTATGGCGGCGAGGAAGTGTCGGTGGTCGGGTTCCATCGTGTCGGCCCATGGCGGCAAAACGCGCACGGGCACGGTCGCCAGTTCGCCTGTCTTCTGGCGCCGGAAGGTCAGCCATCCGTCACGATCGACCATCTGTTCGCCAAGGCGGACGGCGTCTACACATGCGGAAGCTGTCCAGTAGATCACTTCCATCGCGGCCCGCTCCGGCGATCCCGGTGGCCAGTGCGCACGGTACGTCTCGATCTCGTGGACGTCCCATTGCCGGTGTGGCGTGACCTGGCCAGACGGAGCTCTCACATCGCGGGACGGGTCGATGTCGATCCAGCCGGCGTCGAGGGCGAAGGCGCAAAGAGCGCGCCAAGCCTTCAGCCGGTTTGCCGCCGCGCCAGGCGTGCGTTCGTGCAGGTCTTTGCGCAGGTGCCGAGGTTCGAGATCCGCGACTTTGCCCTTGCCGCGCTGCGTTGCGATCTTGTCCACCACCAGGGCCCGGACCCGCCGGGTCGAAGGTGCAAGACGCTTGAAGCCGGGAGAGCCGATATAGGCCGCGCACAGGGCGGAGATGCTGCCCTTGCCCGCGCCTGCCCGCACAGGCTTCCTCGCCGTCTCTGCGGCCACGTAGGCCGCGAGGAACCGAGGATCGTTTTCAGGGAGATCCGGCAGCCGCACGAGGCCGCCCGGAGTTCTGCGGTAGACGTATCGCCGGCCGTCCGGCTTCGTGACGTACTTGATACCCGTTAGTCGAAGGCCGCGTCGCAACTGTTCGTCTCCTGCTCCTGTTCGCCGGACGCTACGCGCAGCGCCTCGACTGGAGCAAGGATTCGCACGGTGCCATCAGGCGCGACCTCGACGCCGCCCACAGGCAGTCCAAGGCTCTGCCAAGCTGAGAGGCTGCGCTTGATCAGGGCTTCTGTTGCGAGAGCGTGGGCCAGCGTTCGTTCTCCGAGGCTATGGTCTTTGCCGCTGCCTGGGCAGGGAATGCGCCGCTTGGTTCTGTGGGGAGACCGTGGCAGCGGCAAAGAGCGTCATGCAAGGCGCTGTCCCTCACCCTGCAAAAGATGAAGCATGTCGGACATGCGCGCCCTCTCGGTCGAGCACGGGCTAAGAGCGACGATGCGGCGGCAGGCGCGGCGAAGGGTTCCGTCTGCGACTCCCACGGTCGCGAGCTGCTCCCGAGCCCACGCCAGCTCCTCGCGTGACTGGTTGTCGATTGGAGCAGCCATCAGATCATTCCCCTCTGCCGCGCGTCACGGATCATCTGATGCTGGGCACAGTGCTGGCCGCGTGAGCTCATGAGAACGCACCACGCCAGCCGTCGTGCGCTCGCGCCAGCGACGTCGGCAGCGCCAGCGTCCACGACCAAGGCAAGTGCCTCTCGTTCCGCGATTCGATGGGCGATCGGAAGGGCGCGCCAACACCGGTTTCGCGTTCCCATGTTGGCTTGTGCTGCGATCCGTGGAGTCATTTTTGCGTTCACCTGTGGAAGTGCCCGACGCGTCCGTCCTGCGCGCGGGTCTGCTCGATGGGCGGGCCGGTTGGGCGGCCCGGGACGGCCCGGTGACTGCGTCAGACGGCCATCCGCAAAACGCGGGCCATGCTCGCGGCGGTGTGACCGCCGTGGATCGCAAGCGTTCTGTCCGTGCCCGTGGGCGTGTCCGGACTGAGGCTGACGTGCTTGTCAACCACCTGATCGCCCCAACGCTCGATGAACATGCAGGCCAGATCCCAGCCCTGTTTCTGTTCTTCAGTGAGGGTCAGGCTGCGGAACTCGTGTGTTCCGATCTTGGGCAGGTCCAGGCGCGCAGGCAGGGTCATGGGGCTCTCCAGCAAGTCCGATGCTGGGCAAGTTAGGGGTGGCCACCAATCCGTTCAACTCATTTTTTGAGTTTCGCACAAAAAAGGTGTCGCAATCACGGCTGAGTTCGTAGTCGTGGGGATTGGGCGCAGTGCAGAGGGCTGGTTGCACAGGCAGTTTTGTCGCGGCTGCCGAGTTAAGCTGTTGTCAAGGTTGCGAGTGCACACCATGTGTGAGAGGAATTGTCCTCATACGCGGATGTTGAACGCTTCAGAAGTGGAGGGAGTTTCTGTGCGGAATGACATTGCAGCCCCCGAACTGAACTGGCGCGCCCGCTTGCTCCGGCGAGGCGAGGCCCGTGGTGATCGGTTGTTCGATCATGTGGTGACGCTCGACCCGGGACTTGCGCGAGACGTCTGGGATCGGCTTTCCGTAGATCAAAGGGTCGTCGCGCAACGCGAGCTTACGCTCAGATTGCATGAGGGTTTGCTGGCTGCCCTGGGCGTTCAACCTGGAGAGACGGACAAAGAGCGGCGTGGCGGACGAGAGTGAAGCCGAGGATGATGCGGGCAATGCTGGTGAAGTCCTGCCAGACGGGGCGCCCATGCCGCCTGCCGGTAACTCGCAGTGGCTTGCGCTTGTCAGCAACTACACGGAGCGCCCGGATCTTCTGATCGATGCCCTGGAGAGGGCGGACCCCGGGTTCGTCGCGCGGATGAACGCAGCGACAGAAAAACGTGCGGAGCGCACCGATGAAGCGCGTTTCAAGTTCGGCGAGCGACAAGCCTACGCGGGTCTGACGCTGTCGTGGCTTGGTGGGGCCGCAATCCTTGGCCTCATTTGCTTCCATGTCGCATTCGGAGAGCCGACGTTCTGGGCGATCTTCGCTCTTGGCATCGTCTACGCCATAACCCAAAGCGGTACGGCCGGCATGGCGCGGTTTGTGGAGACAATCGCGCGGATCGCTGGAAGAAACGACGGGCCTTAGCATGCTTGCAGGTGCTTAGTGCTTGCGCCAGCTCGCAATGACTTTCCCTCGAACGACGACGTTTACTCCGTCCACAACGTGGACCCGAAGATCTGCCGGATCCGAGCCGTAGGCAAGCAGCACGGGTGGCTGGTGCCGGCGGATCACCGTCTTGGCCGAGCCTGCTTCGTATATCTGCGCAACGACGACATCTCCTGCGCGCGTTCGCTCGCTGGAATGGGTATCGACCAGAATATGGTCGCCTTGAAGATACCCCAGCATTGCAAGCGCGCTCGATTTCACGGTCCAAAGATCAACCCCGGGCCGCCCGCCGCCCAACGCATCCTCGATCGTGCGGATGGCTTCCTTGTCCCTCTCCGGCCCTACGAACGGCACTGCCTCGCTCTCCGAGAACCCAGGTTCAAAGTGCTGGGCCTCCTCTGGCTCGGCGACCTTGAACTCTGTGAGGACTTCGGCGATCGGCACCCCTAGCGCGTGTGAAAATGCGCGCGCCCAATCCATGGACATTGGTTGCTCACCGCGCACGATGCGCGAGACTGCAGATTGGTCTCGACCGAGTACAGCCGAGATGTCCTTTGCTACGACGCCCGCGCGCCGCTTGTGAGTTTTGTACCAGCTTTCATGCACTTGAGATAAGTGGCCACAACCAGGCACCAAAAAAGATGTGAAATACGCAAAAAAGGTGTGGACAGTCATTGTGTCGTGCACGTACCCATTGCGTATGACCGACCACCTGACACCATATGATGTGATTGAAACGCTCATTGGCCGAGCCGAGACCATCGGCCCGATTTGTGGCTTTGATGAAAAGACGCCTTACCGCTGGCGTTTTGGCTCCAAGGCACGGGCAGCTGGAGACATTCCGTCAGCGCCGATTATGCGAAAGCTCAAAGCGCATTCGGACGCCCACGACCTCGGCCTTACCTACGCGCACCTCGTCGAAGGCGCTTCCCGGCATGAAGTCGATGAGATCCTGGCACGCAGGGAGGCCGGCGATGCGTCGGTCGCCGCAGAATGAGGTCTCTGAAACCAGTCAGATCATGGACTTCATTCTTGCTTGTCTTCAAGATACTGGGTCCTGATTTCGTCGAGGTCCGAGACAATCATTTGTTCTTCGCTGGTGATCTGCCGATCAGCGGCAATGACATGGCAAAGCGCTTTGCGGAACCTTCTGTACGCTTCGTCGTCGAGCCCCGCGACAGCCTCGATGTGCGAGGCAAGCGTACTTCGATGGGGTCGCATCCGCTGGATCAGGCCGGGCAAGAGATCGAGATCCCGGACGTCCGGCGGCGTGCCGTCCCGGCCGCTCTCCGGTCTCAGCAACTCGCCTTCAGCATAGCGGCAGATCGTTTCAACCTCTTCGCTACAAAAGACACCATCGCTCCGGGCCGCTGTGACGAGAACAGCCAATGGCGATCTCAAGCGCTCCCGTGCCGGCCTAGCCCTCTTAGCCGCAATCAGCCTCGGCTCGCCAAGCTTGGTCTTCGGCGGCGTCTTCTCTGTTCTGGGTTTGATCGTTTCAAGGCCAACGCCAAGAACGTTTTGGAAGAAGTCCGCGCAATCAACGACTTCTCCGTCAGGCTCGATGAAGCACTCAATCCGGTCGGTCCTGAAGGACCGGATGGCTTTCCTTGCATGGCACTTGGCGGTCAGGAGGGGCGCGTTTGGGCCAGGCCTCAGGGAAAAGAGAGTGATGCCCCGGCGCGTGACCTTTCCAGCAGCGTCTTCATAGTCGATCGTTGCGAAGACAGGTTCGAGGGTAATCGTTGGTTCTTCCGCACGGGGCTGCTCGTTGCGAGCGATGGTGTCTGCCTCGACCTCGTCGAGGATGGCCTCTTCCTCGTCTATGTGCAGCTCCTCATCTTCATCTGGCGGAGGCAACGGCCGCGGATGCTCGGGCTCGTATACGATGGTCACAGTGACCGGTTCGGTAGCAACCCTGCCAAAAATCCAATCCACAAAGCTCATCGCAGCTTTCCCTTCAGTGCTCCCCTCAGAATCGTTCAAAGATCTCACCGTGGAGCGCTCGATGTCGTTGCGATGAATCAAGTATGGCCCTCGCAACAGCTGCTTCCCTGGAGCGGTGCTGTCGGGCAGACCCTGCCTTGCGCGCGGAGACGGCGGGGGGGCAATCGTCGCTCTGCGCGCTCCCTTTCCCATCGCTACAACCTGCCATGTGCGCGAACGTGGCACGGTGACGTGGGCAATTGCGCGGGCGACCATGCACTTCGGCGGCGTTCTGGTTGGCAGCTGCGCGTCGCCATACCGCGTGATGGGAGAGCTCCCAGCCAACTCCAGATGCTCTCTCATCACGCTCCCTGTGAATCGGCATGCGAAATTGACCCACTTGGGTGGGTTATGAGCGTGCAAAATTGACCCACCTGCCACGTTAGCATCCGCGCTGGATAGCGCGGAGGAATGAGCAGGTGATATTGATGGAAAGTGTATCGAAGATCCGTCGTTGGATATTGGTTGAGGGTCGCAGCATCCGATCTGTGGCGCGGGCAACCGGTTTGTCGCGGAACACGGTGAAGAAGTATCTGAAGGACGACAGTCCACCGAGCTATCAGCGGCAAGCGCCACCGACCCGGCATAAGCTGTGCGATGGATTTGATGCGCGGCTCCAAGAGCTTTTCGAGCAGGATCACAAGCGCCCGCGCCGGGAGCGGCGGACGGCCACGAAGCTTTACGAACAGCTCGTCTCGGAAGGGTATACTGGGTCCTATTCTCCGGTTCAGCGATTTATCCGAGACCTCAAACGTGCCGATGCTGGATCGGGAGAGGCGTTTATCCCCCTGCATTTTGCTGCCGGTGATGCGCTCCAGTTTGACTGGAGCGAAGAGCGCGTTGTTCTCGGTGGTGTCGAGCAGAAGGTAAAGGTTGCCCACTTCCGCCTGTGCCATAGTCGCAAACCTTTTGTCGTAGCCTATCCCGGCGAGAGCCAAGAAATGGTGTTGGATGCCTTTGTACGGGCGCTGTCCTTCTACGGCGGGGTTCCGCGACGGGTGATCATCGACAATCCCAAAACGATGGTGACCTATGTCTCCCGCTCGAAGGACCGAGTGTTCCATCCCCGGTTCCTGGCATTGATGAACCACTATGTAATGGAGCCGGTTGCCTGCACCCCCGCGTCGGGTTGGGAGAAAGGTCAGGTGGAGAACCAGGTCCATTTTTTACGAGGCCGATTGTTTGTTCCCATGCCAGCTTTTGATGATCTGGATGGGCTGAACAACTGGTTGCGTCTGCGCTGCGAGGAATTGGCAAGCCGCGCCCACCCTGAACAATCGTCCCGCACGATTGCGGAGGTTTTTGAAGATGAGCGCGCCGAGCTGCGCCCCCTGGGGCGGGCTTTTGATGGCTACGTGGAAAAGACGGTGCGGGTCCGTTCCACCTGCCTGGTTCAATATGCCAGCAATCGCTATAGCGTGCCTTCCCGGTTTGCAGGCCAGCATGTCTCCTTGCGCGCCTATGCGAGCCGGATCGTGCTGGTGTCAGGCCAGGACGTTATTGCCGAGCACAAGCGTCGCTTCACCCGCAACGTCAGCTACTTTGAACCTTGGCATTATGTTCCTCTACTGGATCGCAAGCCCGGCGCTCTGCGCGACGGCGCCCCTTTTGTGGACTGGCAACTGCCTGAGGCCATGCATCGGATCAGGGAGCATTACATGGCTGGCAAAGGCGGGGACCGGGAGTTCGTCGATCTGCTTCTACTGGCCCAGGACCACGGGATCGAGGTGGTGGAGACGGCCTGCGAACTGGCAGTTGAACAAAACACGTTGCGCCTTCCTGCCATCACCAATCTGATCAACCAGTTGGTGGAGCCAATCATCACGCCGTTGAATGAGGGCAATGTCTATCCGCAGCTGACCGTGCGGCCCGAGGCCGACTGCAAGCGCTATGAGGCGCTCTGCTCGGCCGAGGAGGCTGCCGCATGAACGCTCTCATCGACCAACTGACCGCCTTGAGGCTGCATGGAATGGCAGCTTGCGCCCATGATTTGCTGTCCGCGCGCAAGCCACCAAGTCTGACCACAGCGATAAAGCAACTGATCGACGCGGAAACTGTAGAGCGGCGGGTGCGTTCCATCCAGTATCAAATGCGCATCGCGAAGTTCCCCCATCATAAGGACTTCGCCACCTTCGATTACGGCGCGGCCGCGGTGAGTAAGGCCCAGATCGAACCCTTCTGCTCGGGTCAGTTCACCGAAGAGGCGCACAACCTCATCTTGGTCGGCGGAACCGGGACAGGCAAAACGCACATCGCCATCGCGCTTGGAACCACATTGATCAACAACGGCAAGAAGGTCCGCTTCTTCAACGCGGTCGATCTGATCAATGCCCTGATCAAGGAACAGGCCGACGGCAATGCCGGGAAGATCATCCGGCAGCTGTCGGCTCTGAATTGCGTCATCATCGACGAGTTGGGCTACATTCCGTTCCCGAAATCCGGCGGCGCGTTGCTGTTCCACCTGATCAGCAAGCTCTACGAGAAAACCAGCGTCATCATCACCACCAACTTGGAGTTCGGGGAATGGGTCGCTGTCTTCGGTGATGCCAAGATGACAACTGCGCTCTTGGATCGCGTCACGCACCACTGTGCCATCATCGAAACGGGCAACACGTCATATCGCTTCGCTCAGAGCAAAAGTCGCAGAGAAAAATAGCCGCGTCGCAAGCAAAGCCCCCAGACGGACTCGCTATATGAGGGCGGTCCGCCTGGGGGCTTTGGCACCCAATAGGCGGGTCAAAATCAAACGCTGAAACCGGGTCACTTTTAAACGCTCAAGGCGGGCCGGTCGATCTCCACCACCGGGTCGGCCAGACCACGGAACACGGCCAACGCAACCGGGTTGGGTCGCGCCGCCGGGTTCACGAACTCGACGCCAGTGTCGGACGTGATGGCCTTCCGGTAGCCCTGAATCTGCGCGCCATCTCCAGAGGAATACCCGGTCGTGGCGATCAACAGCGTTGTGCCGGTGATCGCGTGGTCGCCGCGCTCTTCGTCACTGGCGGACGCTGCGATAATAAGGTCATCAACCGCGAACCCTGCCGGAAGCGCATAGGTCTGCGTGGTGTTCGAATTGATCGTCGACAGAGATGTCCCGATAAGCGAAACGGTCACTGCCGACGTGGGCGTTTCCGACTTCGTGTCACTTGCGGCGGAATCCCCCGCAGCGTTGGTCGCGCGGATTTCCACGTCGTATTCCGTGTCATCCGTGAGCCCGGAGATCGTGAAGCCCACGATGCCGCCGCTGGAGACCCAAGAGCCCCCATCAAGACGGTATTCCACGTCCGTCGTGTAGGTTGGCACCGTCGTCAGTGTCACCGCCAGATCGCCACCGCTCTCGGCATCCGCAATCGACCAGTCCCCGCTTCCGAACGCTGCCGGAGCGGGTGCGACGAACAGCTTGGACGCCCCACGCGATGGCGGGCTTGCCCGGTCATCCCCGCGCAGGTCAACAAGGCTGATCGTGCCCGTGGTCGCATCGCCAAGCACAGAGGAGCCCGTCAGCGGCGCGTACAGGGCGATTGTGCTGGCCGGAGTGGCGTAGGCTGTCTGGAGGGCTTCCACGGCCCCACTGACCCACTCATGGCGCCCTGTGAACCGTGGCGCCCACAATACGGCTGTATCGAAGGGCGCAAAGTTCTCGTGCTCTGAATATCCGCCGGTCGCGTTCGGCGCATAGTACACGTTGTTGACCTCGCGGACATCTGTCCACGTCCCCGGCAGCCCGTTGAAGTGGTTGTCGAGCCTGTCCGTCCCGAGCGACACGAAAGTGTTGCCCTCGATGATGATCGGTTCGGCAAGTTTCTGCGTCGGGTTCGGGTTTGTCGAGTGCGACGGGTCGAACTCCATCCACTGGCGCTTTTCGCCATCATCGTTTCCGGTCGCGGCGCTGTTGATGAACAGATTGTTGCGCAGGCTGATGGCCCCTGACTTCGATTTCACGGCAAGGTTCGAGTTTGGCACGAAGGTGTGCACGCATTGCAGCACCGTGATATTGCCGACGCGCGGCTCCTCGTCCGAGCCGGGGTTTGCGTCGATTAGCGCCGCGCCTTCGTTCGTGCACCGCGAGATGACCGCGTCGCCGTTGCGATCGTCGCCCTCTGTCGGTCGGCCATCGGCAAACCTGATCGTCGGTTGGGCTGCCGTCATGGATTGCAGATCGTCCCAATCCCCAAGGCCGGTCCAGCCCGCATCGCAGTAGAACTCACACGAGCGAACGCACAGATCCGGGTTTTCGGGGGAGCGCATCGGCCCCTGCCGCTGGCCCTCGGACACGCCCACGCCATGCGGCTGCGTCGGCAAGTCGATCTCGCGGCAGCCAATCATTGCAAAGCGATCCCGCGTGCCGCTGCCGGGAAGGCCGCGCGGGCGCATCTTCACGAACGTGCCGTACGAGTAGATGTTCTCCATGCTACACTCGTGAACCGTAAGGCGCCCCTCGACCGAAGACGTATTCGTGTCCCAATCGTAGAGCACGCCTGCGCCCAGGTTTCGGAAATCGCAGTTGCTCGCGAGGTAGTAGCCGACATCCCGTCCGCTGATCCCGTTGCCGCCGGAGCCAGCCGTTGCTTGGCTGATGTAGCCGCCTTGGACCTCAAGGTTTTCCCATACGAACGACTTGCGGTTGATCCACGCGTCGATAGGCGACGAAATCGGCTTGGCGCCAGATCCCCACGCGCCGATGTAGACGAAGTCATACTCATTCCCCACGGTGTTGTTGTGGGCGAGCCCCTCATCCGAGTGCGCAGAGTTGTCGTAGTTTCCCCCGCGCTTGAACAGCACCCGCACCGGGCCGGACGTGGGGATAGCGCCGTTGCGCAGCAGCCCCTCCCAATGCGCGAGATCGCTTGTGCTCGTGTAGCCTGTGAGCTGGTAGTTCGATGCAGGGGCCCCGGTGAAGTCGGCGTCATGTGCGACAACCACCGTGTTGGTCGCATCAAAGACGGTTTCCGGGTCCGCAATGGTGACCACGACCGCCGCTGACGCGCTTTGCGTCACCTCCGGGATGATAGTTGTCCGGCGGCGCGCGGTGCATGTGACGGTGTAGGTGCCGGGCTGCTTGAACACGTGCGCGATCTGCTGACCGACACCCTTGTTCGCGTCCCGATGCTCGGGAAGCATGTTGCCGGGCACCGTGAATGTCTCGCCGTCAACGTCGAACGTCCAGAGATAGTCGACCTCGTGGAACGCCGGATCGTAAGCGATGCTGTTTGCGGAGACGGTCGAAAAGGTGAAGTTGCTAGGCGCTGCGTAGAACCACACCGCCTCGGGCGCGTACTGCGCAGCGGACGGCGCCCGGTGCACCGTGATCGACAGTGCCGGTGAGTTGATCGGCGGGCCGGGGGAATCGCCCGCTAGGCCCCGGTTCGGAGCCGCATTGACCAACGACAGCGCAGCGAGCATCAGAAGAGAGCGGCCAGCTCGGCAACACCAGCGGGAACCGCAGGCCAATGACTGTCGTCCGTCACGTCGGCCACGGCGCCAAGGGTCGGCCACGTTGCGCGCATCTGCGAAATCCACAGCACCCCGGATCCGAACGTCGTGAGCTGCCCCGCGTCCAGACCGCCCACGGCAATCGCCGCCAGCAAATTGGACTGCGCCGTTGCGTCGGCCACAGCCTCGATCCGCCGCTTGCATTCAAGCTTCGCAAGGGCGAGCTGCGCGGCCTGCTCGGCGTCCGTCTTTTCCTGCGCCGTGCGCACTGTCAGCGAGAAAGTCATGCCTTGCGCTCCACCAGATCCGCCAACGCCTCATCCTCAAGGACTACGGTCCAGTCCGTGCGCGTCTGGAACGGCACAGCCGTTGCGGTCGAGTACCTGACCCGCAGAGAGTAAAAGAGATCCGAGCCGGTGCGCGTGATCGCGCCGACAAACGCGTGATCGCCGCTCGGCACGCCCTCGCCACCATCAGGAATGCCCGACAGGTCGAAAGCCTCGCTGTTAACTGTGACCACGCTGCCTGCCGTGCTGACCGTATCGTCAGGCTGCCCCGGCAGGCCCGCCTGTGGCAGAATCGTGATATTGTGCCGCATTACCAGACCCCAAAGGCTGTGAATGTTTTGTCACGGGCCCCTGCCGCAGTTGTCGACCCGTCGTTTACGTTGAACAGCTCCCAATCCACGGCGGCCAGGCTGGGCTGTTCCAAGCCCACATGGATTTTTGCAGGCGTCGACGGGCCGAAGCAGGTACAGTCAACGTAATAGATGGCCGTGAAAGCCGCCGGGAATGTCCATGTCCCAGAGACCCCGGTGCCGTCTGCTGTGAAGAAGCACATCTGCCAACGGTTCCACTGCCTGAAGTATTCTCCGTTTGAGTTGGCCCCGTACTCCGCAAGCGCTCCAGTCGGCCGGGATAGGCCGCCCGCAACGGTGCCGTTCAACGTCGCGGAGTTGTGCACCACGTACCAATCGCCCCACGTGGGCGAGCTGCTGAGGCCGGTGCTGCGGCGCCGGAACGTCAGATCGTCGTTGAAATTCGGCGTCCATTCCTGAAAGCAGTTCGCGCCTGAATACCAAACGCCAAGAACGCCAAACTGAGTTGAGGAAAACGCATCCCAAACGTTCACAAGATCCGGCAGTCCCGTGGTGGTGGTGGACGTGACCCAGAAGCCCGCAGGAATATCGAAATCGTCCGCCGTGTCGTTGGGCGTTCTTGCCTCGACCAAATCAAGCTGCAACCCACCCGCGCCGCCATATGCGCCCTGCACAAGCGCCCGCGTTCCCGCCGTGTCGTGCGTGCTCCGCTGGAGGTTCTGGACCGTCACGCCCGCCCAATTCGTGGTGTCTTCGGACGGGTCCGTCGTTACGCCGCTATGCGTGGTCCGGGCGCGGTATGTGCCCTTGTCAGCCGGGGACCATACCGGGTCACCTGCCGTGTAGCTCGCGCCGCTGATCCACTCAGTTGCGCCCGCGACGCCAGCCGCGACCGATGCCGAATCTGACGCAGCCTCTGCAATGTCCGCTTCCTGCTCGATGTAGTCCACGGCCTGCTGCACTTCGGGGACGTGTTCGTCTTGCTGCCACAAAACCCACGCATCGGCCTTGCCCGCGAAGTCATTCCCAGGCTGGTTGCGATTTGGGGCCGGGGGTGGCGAAGTAAGTGTCGGTTTATCAACCATCAGACGAGCCCTTTAACCGAAATGGAAACGCTGGAGTTTTTCGCCTCTTGAGAAACGTTGTAGTCATCCAGCCAGCCGTAAGTGACTGTCCCGAGCGCCGCGACGTTCTCTACCGTGCTCGCATTCGCCATCCAGACGATCGGCGTTGCCCGTAGGCCGTCCAGAATGCCCGCTATGCGCTGCGAGCCGAGCGTCGGGAAAACGCACTCGAAATTCGTCTCCCGAGAGAACCCACGCACCGTCAACACCGCGTTGCCGAATGCGTCGGTGTTCTTGACGCTGAAATCCCGCAGGCCAAAATTTGTGCCCGGAACCGTGCGCCCCAGAACCATGAGTCGACCAAGGACTATCTGGCCGACCTTCGCTGTAGAGCCGGTGCGCGTCAGAATGATTGTTGCCTTGTACCCCTCGTAGCCCGGGAGGTCCTGCACCCCCGGCTGATCGAGGAACAGTTGCTCTGCTGCTTGGTCAAAATTGTCATAAAAATACCCATACCAAGTCTCGACTTGCGTTGAGCTGGCGGACGAAAGCGTCTGGTCAAAGACCTGCTGATCGGTGTCGTCAAAAACCTGCACACGGATTGTGTCGGCTTCGACATTGAAGAACGCGATCCCCGTTACCAGCGAGGCGAGGCGTATCTCGTAGGAGATACTGTTTGCCTGCGCGACTTGATCTGAAAGCTTCTGATCGAACGCTTTCCAGCGGTTGGTGGCCCCAAGCTCCGTCCACCATGTGCCGTCGTCTGTCACAGGGTTGCGGTTGCTGTTTCCGCCCTGCGTGCTCTCATACGTCTTGTGTGTTGTGCCCGTGACTCTGACGATCTGGCCTACGGAATAGGTCGTGCCGCTGTCCCACTCGCCCACGCCATCGGTCTCGGGCACGGAAGACGCCTCAAGAGCCGTATCATCGATCACAATCGGCTTAATGATGTTCATTAGGCGCGCTCCGCAGGCAAACCGTCTTCATTCCACTGGTCGAAGAGTTGGCGCTGCCGCTCAAGGTCCCGTGCCTGCTGCCGCGAGACGGCGAAGAGCTTCGCCATTTCACGCCGCATTGACGCAACCTCTCCCGCGGTGCCGCCCGACAGCAGGTTCCGGGTCTGACTGGCCGAATAGATCCGCGACGGGCCTGTAGCCTCCAGCTCCGGCCCCCGCTCGCCTACAAGGCGGAAGCCGCCGGTGTGCAAGCCGCCCGTGGCGAATGCATCCACGCTATCTTGTGCCAACCGGACCGCGCGCAGAGCATCCGAGTAACCACGGATTGCCGCTTCCACTGAAAGCACCGCCGACTGCACGCCAAGCGTGGCGTCCAAAAGCGAGTCAAGCTGCGACGCCTCCGCATCCGCCGCAGCTTCAATCGCGGCAATCTGGCTCTCGCTCTGCGCCTCGATGGCCGAGGCATTCGCCTCAATGGCCGCGATCTGCCGCCCCGTCTCCGACAGCTCACTGCCCGCTAGCGCGCGGATCTGGTCCAGCGCTGCCGTGTTCTGGTTGAAGCTGCGCTGATACTCCACAAAGGACGCGAACAGGTCCGTAGAGGGCTGCGCGACCACCGCCATGGCCTTCTGGATCTCCGAAACAGACCCGAGCCGCCCCCGGCCTGCAACATTCTGCAAGAAAGCCGACGCTTGCGCGAAGTTGCCACTCGCATTGAACGGGTTCTGCACCCGGCGACTTGCCAGAGCGTCCGATACCGCATTGCGCAGATTCCGATACTCGTTCGCCCGCGCCGACAGCCCCTGCGCCCGGGACTGCAGGCGCCCGACCGCGGCTTGCGTTGCCGCCACGATTTCCGACACCCGGCTTGAGGCGTCTTCGCGCAAGGCGTCTTGCTGCGCGCTGATCGCTGCCCGCAAAGCGCCTTCGGCGGTGTTGAGATTGCCTTGCGCGCCGCTTAGGTTTGCTTGGGCCGCGGCGATAGCCTGCTGGCGCACTTGGGCCGCTGCTGCCTTTGCTGCGGTCACTTCCGCTGCTGCCGCCGCTGCCGTTGCTTCCCGCGAGGCTTGAGCGGCCCTCTGCTGCGCCTGCGCCTGTTCGATCAGCGCCTGAGAGGCGTCTTCCGCCGCAGAGAACACTTCATCAAAGCCGCCCGACAGCGTGAGAAGCGTCGCATACGCATCTCGACCGCTTGCCGTCGTCAGGTCGAGGCTTTCGACAAGGCCGCGGAACTCCCCGCGCGTGCCGGGCATTTCGATATTGAGCGCCGACAACTCACGCGTGAGGTTCTGCGTCAGCAGAGCAAGCCGCTCTTCCTCGCTGTAGAAGTCCTCAAGATACCCGCTGACAGCGCCGCTGAATGCATCAAGCCCGCCAAACGCCTCAACCAAAGATGACGCCATGGCGCCGCCTTCTCGCGTGACCTCGAACATGGTTTCCCCAATATTCTGAAACACGCTGTTGACGGACGTCAGAGCGGTCGCCATGCGCGTGAGCGCATCAAGGCTGTTCTCGCCAGCCCGCACGAACTGATCGCGCACGCCGTCGAAGTAGCTGTCTGCCATAGCAATAACGGTGTCCTGCACCGCTTGCTGGATCGCGGCCTCGCGCTCTGCGTCAGAAAGCCCCTTGAACTTGATGTCACGGCCAAACTCAAACGGTAGGTTTCCGGGGAGCCCGACCGCCGCGCCGAGTGCGTCGACCGACGCGCGGCCCTGCGCAATCGCAGCGCTAAGCGGGTCCGCCAAGTCGGGCCGCAGCGGGTCAAAGTCTGTGCCGTACTTGCCTGCGCCGAAACGGCTCGCCGTCCGCGTCTTCTCGAACTCTTGCAGCAGCGTGCCAAGTTGGTTGACCTGGAAGCGAACGCCCGTGTTGACCGTCTCAGTGGTTTTCTTGAGCAAGCTTGGGATGGCGGCGAGTGCGCCAATTACGCCAATTAGTGGCAGCGCCGCTCCAATGCTGGTCGCAAAACCGCCCGCCCCGGTGAGCGCGGACGCTGCCGCCGCGTTTGCGCCGATATTGAGTATCCCGGCGCCACCCGAAAGTGCTTGCGAAAGGCCAGCGCCGACACCGCCGAGGATGCCACCGCCGCCTAGAAGGCCAGCGCCAGCGCCTAGGAGGTTGCCCCCGCCGCCAAGCGCACCGGCGCCGCCGAGCGCACCCGCCCCGCCAATTCCGAGCGTAAGCTTAATCGGGTTTGCCACCGCCGCCGCGACCATTTGCGAAATCAGCCGCTGGAACGACTGCCAAACGCTGTCAACGAACCCCTCCCAATTCTGCAAACCATCCGCCACAAAGTCACCGAAGGCGCCCGTGAGGCTGTCAACGGTCAGGGTTGCCTGAGAAACGGCTTGCGATGTGGCGTTCCGCACCGCGTCCACTGCGCCCTGTGCGTTCTGGACAACGCCTTGCTCCAGACCCGCCATAAGGTCCCGACCGATGCGCATGAAGACTTTTGATGGCGAATTAGACTCGACTTCTTTACGCGCAGTTCCTTCAAGCGAGTTCATGTAATCGCGAAGTTCTTGCTCAGTGGAAGGCGCCCCTTGCGCCACACCAAGCGAAATGCCGCCCGTGAGGTCGATACCAAGGCGACGCCCGGTCTCTTTCGGGTCAATCCCCTTGAACGTGAACAGGTCGACCACCTGTTGCTTCACGCGCTCCCACGCGTTCACGATGCCTTCAACAAAAGCCTCCATCACTTCCTTGCCGAAGGCGAGCATCTGGCGCGGCAGCTTCTTGACCGCATCAACGATGTCCTTGAGCGCATCGCGCCACGCGGGATACACCAGATCCGCAATCAGAGACGCCCAATCCTCGAAGGCTTTTTGCAGCGGGTTTTTCAGCCCTTCCATATCGGTCACGAAAATGCGCAGGGCTTCGAGCAGATCGCCCGACAGCGCCGCCCGAACCGCCTCAAGCGAGGCAGCCACACGTGCCGCAGCAGCGTCAAGAGATGGCATGCGCGCCGTGAGTGTGTCCCAATTGGCCGCAACGGTTATCGCCGCCCCTGCGGCTGCCCCGAGCCCCAGAACGACAAGCCCCAGAGGGCCAGCCAACGCAGCCATCCCCGTGACCATCAAGCCGAGGGAGAGCGTCACAGGCCCCAAAGCCGCAGCCAAAGCCACGCTTGCCGCAACCATTTGCTTCGTTTGCGGGGAAAGGTCCTGAAACCATGCGGCAACGTCCGCCGCACCCTCTGCCAACGCCCGCAAGGAAGGCGCAAGCGCCACGGCCAGTTGGTTCGAAAGCCCCCGACCCACTTGCCCAAGGGCCGAAAGAGCGTCGTTCGCCGCTTCGATCTGTGACGCGTCCACTTCCGACACGCCCACCCCGAAACGCTCAACGTCCCGCGTGGCGCGGGCGATCACGTCCGAGTCGAGTCGCAGGATCGCAAGGCCCGTGCGGTCGCCGAAAATCTGCGACGCAACACCGGCCTGCTCTGCCGCGGGGATAAGGTTGCGGATTGCACTGTTGATCTTGTCTACGCGCTGATCCGCGGGAATGCTGTTGAGGTTTTCCGCCGAAAGGCCAAGACGCTCCAACGCTTTGACCGCAGGCCCCGCGCCCTGCTCCGCCAGAGAGATCCTGCGCGTCATGCGGCGCAACGAACCGTCCAGATCACCCGTCGAAATCCCGGCAAGCTGCGCCGCGCGCTCAAGGTTCTGCATGGATACGACCGTCGTATCCATAGACGCCGCCGCCTTGGCTTGCGCGTCTACGATCTTGAGAGATGACCGGACGGCTACCGTCGCCGCCGCCGTCATGGGGGCAGTCAGCCGAAGCGACATTTGCCGCCCCAGCCGCTGCATGGACTGCCCCGTCCGCGCAAGCGAACGCTGCATTCCATTCATGGAAGCCTGGGCGCGTTCTACGCCTTTTTCAAACGCCGCGGAGTCCAGCGAAAGGACACCGCGCAGTGCGCCAATTACTGCTGACATTGCAAGTCCAATTGAAGCTTCCAGTTCAACAGAGCGGCCCGCATGTCAGCCGCCCCGTGTTCTTCTGGCGAAGCCCGCTTTTGAGCTTCCTTGACCAAGTCCGGGATCTTGTCAGGTTGGTGAAACGCGAAGGCCGCAAGGTGCGCGCGCTCTTGGTTAAGCATGCGCTCGCGCTCTACGGCACGCACCTCACGCTTGCGCAGTGCGTCGCTGACGAGCGCGATTTCCCGCAGCGAGAGGGGCCAGAAGTCCTGATAGGGCAGCCCAAGGGCAACCCAATCAGAAACCATGGCATCCCAGCCTATGCGGCCTTCGTCTTCGCGTTTCCCGCTTTGGGGCCGCTGGTATCGTCGGCTGCTTCCGGGAATGCCTTGGTGATCATCGCGGTCAGATGCTCCGCAGCCTGCGGAAGCCCGCCAAGACTGTCGATCACGACATACGCAACGTCCTCGCTCACACCCGCGCCATCGTTGAGGCACGCAGTGAACACCGCGCAAACGAAGCGATAGCCAAAGCCATCGACCGCACCGTTCATCAGCTCTGCGATGGACTTGTCGAACCGCTCCTCGAGTTCGCAGCCCGCGCGAGCGGAGAGGCGCAGCTCATGCTTGCGCCCCCCCGCCATAAAGGTCACCGTGGACAGCGCCATTAGCTGCCCGTGGTGTAGGTGACGCCGCCCGAAGTCCGGACCAGCAGGTTGAGCATCATTGACCCGTCAACCCCAGGCGTCGGGACCGACGGCGTGACAAAACCCGACCACTCGAACTTGTCGCCCGTGGTGGACTGGTCGACGGTCTGCACAAGCTGCGTCTCGAAGTAGATCAGCGTCCCTGCTTCGGAGTAGCCCTTCGCCAAGCCCATCATTGCCGGGGTGTAGTTGCACTCCAGCGTCACTTCGCCAGCGTCGATCAAGCCGGGAATGAACTCCCGGCGCCCGTTGGGACTGTCGAGCGACGTCACCTCAATGTAATCCTGCTGGTCCTCCGGCAGAATCAGCGTCTTTGCCTCCAGAATTGCATTGTAGGTTGTCGTGGTGGTGTTCCACTTGACCGTTCCCCCCATGACGGGGATTGCGATAGTCATATCGACTCTCCTTTGTGGGTGCCCCCGTCAGGGGCGGTTCATTCGCGGTAGAGAACCGCGAAATCCAGTTGCACGCGGTGCTGCACAGAGCCCGCGTCTGCCTCTGGCCTGTCTCGGATGGCATCAAGCGATGCGTGCCAGATCGACCCGCCGTGATACCCCGAAAGCGCCGCCGTAATTGCCCGGCTGGCCGTGATCGCCTCTGCATAGGTTGCGCCGTAGCAATCCACCTGCACGCGGCCCGACACGAAGCCAGACCGCCCATCAAGCGTAATGTCGTCAACACCACTGACCCGGAAGAGCACGACGTATGGCAGGTCCGTGTCGCGCGGGATCTGCGCCCAGGCCGCGGTATACCCAAGGCCGCCCAAGAGCGTGATCAGCTCTTCTTCCATCAGGCCACGTCCACCATTCTAAGCTGATCGATCCACGCGCCCTCAAAGCACGCTGGCCCCCAATGCTTGAGGCTCAGCCCGGGCAGAACCCAAACGACGCCGCCGATGCCCCGCCAGCGGTGGCAAAACAAGATGTCCTCGGAAGCGCGGTGCCCGCTCGGCAGAATCCTTTGCTCAAAAAATGCATGCTGCTTTTTTTCAGCGCCATCGCTGCCGTCGATAAACGCAATCTCCGGCATTGCCTGCGCCATGCGGACGAAAACCTCACGCCGAATGAGCATGAACCCCGTGCCAACGCCTTCGACCGCAACGGCCCCCGTCTCCGCACACACCTCTGCCGTCTCATTGACGGACAGCGCGAACTGCCCGGTTTCGTTCTTTTTGCGGTAAGCTCCCGCCACGACGTCCTTGTGAGCCGAGAACAGAGCGGCCACGTCTTGCGGATCGAATTGAAGGTCCGCGTCGAGAAATAGCAGGTGGGTGAAGTCTTCTTCCACGCACGCATTCGCGAGCTTGTCCCGTCCGCTGGTGACGAAGGCGTCTTGCACAATCGAAACAGCATGCGCGACACCCCAAGTCGCGAGCGTGGCCGTCAGAACCGCCAACGACTGCGCAAACGGTGGCGTGATGCTGCCATGCGTGTGCACGCCGATCAAAAGCCGATATTCGCGCGGAAAGAACTTCATACTTTTGCCGCCTCGCGTTCTGCCTTGCGTGCCGCTCGGGCGACGCTCTTTTCGATCTCAACCCACATCAACTCACCCAAGCGCTTGAGCATGGTGCCCTTGTTGATGTCCCACGCAGGCCTCATGAACGGGTCTGGAGGCATGATGCCCGTGTAACGAAGCGTCGATTTCTGGAAGCGCGGCCCGGTGCCGAACTCCACAAGCGAGGCGTGCGGCGCGGGCGATCCGTCTTGAGAGACCGGCCCCACGTACATTGAAACGACGGCCTGACCGAAGTCGGATCGCGCCGAACGACGCTGACCGGACTCCAGCCGAGATGTGACCACGATTTGAAAGTGCGGCGAAAACGCATCGGCGACGTCCTGCACCGGCGCTAGCGTTTTCTTGAGCACCCGCCGCGTCACCCCCTTTGCTGTTCCGCGGGGCAACTGAGCGAGCGCCTTTTCCATTTCGCGAAAGCCCTCTACCTTGAAGCTTGTTTTCATAGGAGACTCCAATGCGCCTTGCCTTTGCCCTCGCCCTTGCCGCCATGCCCGCCGCAGCCAGCGATATGCCAATACTTGAACAGCCCTGCATGGACGTGATCGGTCCGCTCGCGTATGGCCCTCAGAACTTCGACAACGGCGTGATGGCCGGGATAGGAATCGGCTACGCGATCCACCTTGGGTACCAACCCGAAGATGCGTCCTTCGTTGGCCAAACGCTTGGGGCCATCTGCCGCGAAAACATCGGCCACACCTTCGGCGACACCTTGGAAGCGTTGCCAGCGGCAGACTAGATGTGCACCCCTGACCTTGCCGTGATCTCGTACCAGCACCGATCATCCGACAGTACAATTGCGCTGATTTCGTATTCCTCGTTGGTGCGCGCGTTGGTCATCTTCCACGCAGGTGTGATTTTCTTCGTGTCCGTCGAGGCCCGCACGGTCGTGACTACCGGCTGACGCCCTTCCAGCCGGGATGCCTGCACCGCTTCCCCGCCGCGCAAATACTTGATGTGCGCCCGCACCGTAATACGATCGGTCCATGCCGTAGAGGCTCCACCGAACGAGTCGTTTGCACCCGTAGGCTCGGCGAAGGTCACTTTGTGCTGTAGCATCAAGTCGGCCATCAGATGATGTGCCAACGATACTGCTCGAGCTTTCGCTCGGCCGCACGAAGGTCAGCGCCTGCGCGACCATCATACATCAGCCGCGCCATCTCCATGATTGCGACCTTGATGAGCCATGGAACGCTTCTCGCATCACTCCAGCCCGCCGTGAAACGCACTCGAATAGGCGCGATGGTCGCACTCGACAATTCGGGCGACGAAAACCCTTCCGGCAAAGCGAGCCGCGCTCCTGTGGGCACTGCGTGGAAGCGCACCCCGCTCACCGTTTGCTCAATCCCATCGGTGTCATCGTAGAGGATCGACACCGCCGTCACGTCGGGAACCGGAAGAACGTCGACAGATGCCCAATGCGCGAACTCAACCTGCCACTCCTGCGAAACAACGCACCGTCGTAGCAGGCCCGCGAAACCGTCGACGCGGTCAATCGCCGCCTGAACATAGCCCAGCATCAACTCGTCATCGTCATTGTGGTCGACAACTCCGTGCTTTTTGCAAAGCTCAAGCGAGACCGGCCTCTCGGCCGGCCCTGCTATCCGCGTCGGTCTGAACACGCTGTTATTTCCGGCCGTACGGAGCCGGATCCAGGCCGCGCTTTTTGGCTTCGGCCGCCGTCATGTTCGACGGTGCTGCTTTGGACTTCTTCTTCGCCTTCGGTGCGGGAGGCACTGCGGCGGCCGTCGGCGATGGTGAAGGGGGGCTCGGGTTCTGGTCAGTCATAGGATTCTCCAAGGTTGCCCTCCGGGCAATGGTCGCTGCCGGGAGGGTCTTTGATGTGGCGCGACCTACTCGATCGGCACGCGCTAGGCTTGCTGCAGGATCTTGAGGCCCTGCGGATCGACAACAGCTCCACCAACGCGCTTTGTTGTGTAGAAAAGCACCTTCGGCTTGCTGGAGTAGGGGTCTCGCAAAACGCGGACACCGACACGGTCGACAATCAGGTAGCCGCGGCGGAAGTTGCCGAAGGCGATGGACATCGCGCCCGTCGCCATGTTCGGCATGTCGGGCAGCTCCGTTAGCGGATAAGCCAAAAGGCTCGAGGGCTGACCCGCCTGCGACGACGGCTGCCAAAGCTGGCGACCGTCACCATCGCGCAGTTTGCGAACGGTACCCATCGTGGTGCGGTTCATCACGAAGCGCGCGTCGGACGTGTAAGAGGACGGCACCGCGTAGACCAGATCCAGAAGCTCGTCTTCGGTGACAGCCGTTGCAGACGCAGCATCGACCACCTCGATCGCTCCGAGCGGGTTTGCGCTCGCGTTCGCAGCACCCGTTGCATACGTCAGGAAGCCATTCGGCTTCTCCACCCCGTTGCCGGTGACAAAAGCGAGGCCCTCTTCTTTGGCAAACTCGGTTTGCACCTCCATCGCCATCCACTGCTCGAGATTGACCTCGGCATCGTCCAGCATGCCCTGCGTTGCCGCCGGGGACGCATAGATCTCACCCGGGGTGATCGTCATCGCACCGAAAGTCGGTGTGTTTGTCTCGGGCCGCGAAGCCGCCTCTGCAACCCATGCCGAGTCTGTGCCGCGCAGGTTGAAGAGCTTGGTAAAGCCCGCGCGCGAGATAGACTGCGTCGATGCGATCTGCCGCATCGGCGACTCCTCGACAAGAAGGTCGGTGATGGTCCGGTCCCACTCGACGGGGGCAAGGTAGCCGCCCTCGTCGTCGGCGCCCTTGTTGAGCGATGCCTGAATCTCGCCCTTCTTGAAGTGCGCAGCAAACGCTTTCGAGTATTCGGGATCCGTCTTGGCGTCAGGGCCCGGAGACTGCATCGACAGGGCGGCGATCTGCGCGTTGGCCTTGTCGACAGCGGCCTGGAGCTCGGACACGCTGGCGTCGATGCGGCCGAGTTTCTCGGTCGTTACGACGTCGTCGAACTTGGCGCTGATCTCTTGGTCTTTTTCCGCAACGGTCTGCTTGTAGGCCGTCCAGTCCGCCTGCAGATCTGCGAGTATCTTCGTGACGTCGCCGGACGCGTCTGCACGCACGGCAAGAACGCCGCGCGCCTTGGCGGGCATCATGTGCTTCGACATGAGGTTTCTCCTATGGTTTGAAAATGCCCTCGGTGAGGGCTCTCAGCCTTTCAACGTCAGCGTCCTGCATGACGGTCGGGGCAGCGTCTTGCTTGCCCCCCTTCACCGCCGCGATCAGGCTACGTCTCTGACTGCGGCTATGACCTGCTTTCGCCAGGGCGGCGTCCACGATGCGGAGCGGCTTCATCTCCGCTCCGGCGCACGCCTTGGCGGCATCCTCTGTTGTGACATCGGCAGGCAGAAGGCCATCTGCCAATCCGGCCTCGATCGCCTCAGTCCCGTTGAACCACGTCTCGCTGTCCATCCAGCCTGCTGCCTTCGCGAGATCGACGCCCGCGCGATCAGAATAGACCGAGGCCATCGCCGCATCGAACGGCTCAAGCATCTTGACTGCGTCCGCGAGGTCATGCCGGTTTCCGACCGCCAACACCCACGCATTGTGGACCATCAGGAAGCTGGCCTTGCCGATCTGCATCACATCGGCAGCCATCGCGATTACTGAAGCAGCCGAGGCGGCGACACCAAGAACCCGAACAGTCACTTTTGCGGGGTGAGCCCTCAAGGCGTTGTAGATCGCCACACCCTCGAAGAAGTCGCCGCCGGGTGAGTTGATGTCGACGAACACCTCGGTGTTCCCGATCTCGCGGAGCGCGGCTGCCACACGCTTTGCCGTCACACCGCCCCCGGACAACGGGTCCGCACCGATGACATCGAGAACCGTGATCGTGTTCTCCGGCGTCTGCTGCGCGACGATACCAGGGTTCCAGCGCTCGAGCGCCTCTTCGTCGTGGTGGAATGCACACACCTCGGGCAAACGGCCCGCTTGAATCTCAGGGAGTGTCCGAAGCGTCATTACGCGTCTCCTTTTCCTGATAGTCCGGGTGGCGGCGGCGGAGCCGTGTCGAGAACGGGCATATCCATGAAATCTCGAACTTCTTCCCAGCCCATCCACGGCTGGTGGCCGCCGGCGCCAAGGGCCTTGGCAAAGAACTCCGCCTGATCCTTCATTGAGCCGCGCAGAAGCCCGCCCGGGTTATACTTCGCCTGATAGATCTCAGCGTCTTCGTCGCTAAGAAGATCGCGCGCGATCGCCTGCTCCCACGCCTCAAACCATGGGTTTAGCGAATAGCGCACGAAGAGCTGGCCGAGCACGTCGATGCCGGATCCCCAAGACGTATCGTCGACACATAGCAGCGGACGCGGCACGCCACCGAAGGCACGGGCAATCTCTTCCACCTGATGCTGTCGGTTCTCGATCCCTTGGCTGTCCCGGCCGCTCTGGCTTAAGGATTGCAGGTCCATTCCCTCCTCGAGAAGCTTCCAGCGGTGCGCATTCTCGGCGCCTGTGTCGTTCTCGATGCTTTCCTTGAGGCGGGTGTAAGCCTCTGCCGAAAGGGCCCCGGGATGGCGCAGGTACCCTCCCACGAACATCCCGTTGCGGAAGAGCCGCGCAGATGCCCGCTCAGCCTGTTGCGCCAGACCGATGGCTTCCGCAGCCTGCTTGACTTGCGACAACCCGCTGATTCCGTCGTCCGAAAGACTGTACCGCAGGTGAAACACCTGGTCGTGCCCGAGCTCGAGCGGCCCCATGTTCTTTCGTTCGAATTTGTAGCGCAGCGTCCAGTCGGCGGTCTGCTCGACTGTCACCTTCGACGGGTGCAGGGGCACAATCTGCAGCACGCGGCCTCGGCTCCACACAATCCGCGCGTAGGCATCACCGTACTGGCAGGCCCATTGCTGCATCAGGCTCCTGAACTCGAACGCGGTCTGCCAGGCGTTAGGCTTGCGATGCAGGATCGCGAACAACGGATGTTCGGTCGCTTTCTCTTTCGTGTCCCTGCGGTGCACGTGCACGGGCAGCATACCCATCGAGTTGGCGATCAGCGACACGCACCGCAGCACGGTCGCGTTCTTCATCGCCGACGCCACCGACACCTCGGCGCCGCTTTCCGTCATCGTTCCGACGTCGCCCCGCAGGAAAGCAAGGAAGCGCGGGTCGTCAAAACCAAAGAACTGCGCCGCCTCGCCCGCCATGGCGTTAACCATTGCAGGCGATCCACCACCTTCGACCTGCACGGTGGAAACGGGCGGCTCCGCCCTGGTGGCAGGAACAGCGTTTGCCTCGGCCGCGCTCCTTGAGAAGCCGCCGGTCAATTTGTCGAAAATCCCCAATAGCCAGCCCCTAGATCACAAGTATTCCACGGTCTTCGTAGACGCTACGCCCAGCGGCGATGGGGTTTCGGTCCATGACCTGCGAGCCATTGATCACGGCGATCAGGGGGTCGATCTTCGCAACACCCGCCTTCTGCTTCGTGATGTAGATATTGTTTCCCTTGGTCTCCGCCTTCGCGTTACCGACGGCCCATGAAAGAAGCCCCTGGCCGCCATGCCAGAAGCTGGCGTCAAGAAGGCGGCGCTCAATCCCCTTTATGGTTCCGCTCAACTTGAAACCTTGGCCGATGCCTATCGCGACCTCCAACGGAAAACCGCGGGCCTCGAGCTCATCGAGAAGGGCGCTCACACCGTGGGGGTCCAGTCCAATCCCGTCTTCCTTTGGCAACCGGCCCCGATCGCGCACGATCTCGCAAATATCGACCATGTCCGCCACGTGTTTGGTCGGCTCCGGTGAAATCACGAGCTCGCCTGCAGCCTCGAGATCCATCAACTTCGGAGCAATCTCCTTGCGAAGCTCGAGCACCTTGGGAAAACACCATCCTCGCGCCCAAGCGAGGCGGGCCCGGGTTTCTTTGCAACGACCGATCACGGCAAGCGACGATAGGTCATCTGCACCACCGATATCACCACCGAGCACGCACACCTCCGAGCGCTCGATTAACTCCTCCAGATCCGCAAGGTCGGCGTCGGTGCGCGATGGCCAGTAGTCCGCTCCGATCCAGCGCTCCGAGTGAAGACCCAGACCAATTTCAACGTTCAGGTGTTGCGAGGCGAATAGCGCCACGTCCTCAACACCCGCGCGCTCCGCCTTCTCGAACTGGCCGCGAAGGAATGCGCTATCCACGGAAACGCCGAGGTTTGGGTTTACCAGGCCCCAAGTTTTCGGATCGCGCCAAGCTTCCTTCTTCTGCATGTCGCGCGGCAGCTCGTAAATGACCGCGAGCGTCGCCGCCTGTACCCGCCCATCCCGCACTGCGCGCGCCTCCAGCAGCTCCTTTCGGAACTGGCCGACAGGCTCGACCTTCGACTGCGTTGTGATCTGCAGAAAAAAACCTTCGGGACGCGATGCTAGCCCCCCGCGCAATTCCACGAAGATCTTCGGAGCCTTTTGCTTGGCCGCAAGTTCATGAGACTCGTCGACCAGCACGTATGCCTTCTTCGAGCCGGTCACGATGTCGCCATCAGCCGACTCAATCTCGATTGTCGCCTTCTGCGTCTTGTGCGTGATCTTCTTAAGGTGTGGTTGCACCAGAAAGATCCCGCCTTCTTTGCCCAGACCATCAACGCCGCCGAGGTCAGGATCGAGCGCTATCATCCCCGCGATCTGGTCAAAGGCTATCTCTGAGACATTGTGCGAAGGCGCGATCAGAACAAGCTCCGCCTTGGGTCGGTCGTTCATGATCGCCGCGATAAGGATGATCGTCGCCGCCAGGTCGGACTTGGTGTTCTTCTTCGGGATCATAAGGAAGAAATCTTGGATCATGCGCCGTTTGGTCGTCGGGTCGAAACACCCGAACACCGTTGCAATGAACTCCCGAACCCATTCCGGAGAGATCTCCGAGCGCAGGGGTGTGCCAGGCAGATCCGGCACACGCAGCCGATCGAAGATACGCAATGCCTTCTGCGCCGGCTCCTCGAAGAGAGGCAGATCCGGGACTAGGGACTTGCCCTGCAACACCCGATCCTCCCAATCGGGCACGGCGGTACTCCAGTCGATTGGCATCAGTGCTCGAAGCCTGGCTGCAAGTCGTCACCCCATGCGCTTTTGCCCGCAGCGATCTCTTCCGCCTGCTTTTGGGCCTTGGCTTTCTTCCCGAGACGCTGCGCCGAGCTCTCTTCCTCGGTCGGCTTCGCCATGCCCTCCCGCATCCTCTGCGCCGTCATCTTGACGTCGTTGTCGTGAACCATCTGGCGAACCTGCCGGACTGCTCCCATGTCGCCGCGAGCAGCCTTCCGGACCGCAGAGGCGAAGATCAACAGTTGCAGGCGATCAGGCATTTGATCCCGCATCCTAAGCAGCGGCCCAAAATTACGCTTCAGCGTCGAGACCCCGATCCCCAGCGCCTTGGCAGTGCGCAGGTTCGTCCAGCCTTGCATCAGAGCCGACTCAAGCATGTCGAGATCCATTTCGGTCAGTTCTTTCGGCGGGCGGCCAGGCTTCCCTCTGCCGCGCCGGACAGGGTTCCCGAAAAGATCGGTCTCGCGGGGATCGTCCAAAACTATTGCTCCGACAAAAAAACCTCTGAATGACTGGGGGGCGGGTTTTGGCGCCCCGGCCTTTCAGACTTCTGACCCCCCCCGGGTCCGGCGGGCCGGCGCGGCACCGGCACCCTCAGCGCGCTCGCGGCGCTGTTTCTCGCGGTCGTGCCAGCCCTTGCTCACCGCCTGCAGGTTGCTCTCGTCCCAGAACAGATCCTCGTCGCCACGGTGCGGAACGATATGGTCCACCACCGGGCAGTCCGGCGCGGGGTATATCCCGACGAGCAAGGTGCCCGTCTGCTGGCAGACCCACCCGTCGCGCTCAAGTATCCGCTCGCGCAGCCGTCGCCACTTCGCCGAGCTGTAGAGACCAGACAGTCTGGATCGCCGTGGCGCTGCGCCATCGTGGCGGGCACCGACCCTCGGCTTGGCCGCACCGATGCGCGGCTTCAGCCCGCGAAGTCGGGGCGCCCTACTCATGCTTGAATGGGATGGGAGTATGGTGGCGTGCAGCCATAGCGCTGCCGTCAGCCATACCGCGACCACTGTTGTTTGGCGGCATGGGCGGGGTCACACGCTCCCGCGGCGGACATGATGGGCATGTGGCCCGTCCGGCCCCCGCCACGTAGAAGCAAGCGAGGGACTTCACTAGGGCGCGTAGCATGCTCAGCCGACCCGCACAAGATGTTTGGTGGCGCACCACACCTCGTGGTCGTGTCCGAAGAGCGGCAGAAGAAGGCGCGCCATACTGCCAGTGACCTCTCGGACATCGACCACGAAGCCTTCGAAGGCACCGTCCATGATCCGAACCGAGGTTCCGACATCGACCCGCGCCAACCGCGCAGCCTCCTCCCGCATTACACGCTCCTCGTCGAGCAGGCGTTGCGGCATGCCTGCCACGGCGGCCATCTGATCGGGCCGGATCGCGATCGGTCGCGCGCCGACACCGACAACGCCGCGGAACCATCGCGCGCCCGGCTCATGCGCAAAGAGCGTCGACCACTCCGGCTGACCGTGGAACCGGGCGAACACGTACCCAGGAGCAATCCGCCACTCGCGCCGCTGACGGCGAGGCCCGTGTTTCGTGTAGCGGTAACGGACGGGATACCAAGCCTCGACCCCGTGGCGCGCCAGCCAAGCCTTCGCCGCCTTCTCGCGCTGCGATCTCGTGCAGAGCGCGAACCACATCGGCGGCGCATCTCCGCTCTGAAGTCGCCGTGGCGCACTCTCCGGCACCACCTGCCCAATCCTGTATCCCATATCTTGTGCCCTTTTTGCCCGCATCAACCACTTATTGAATCGCTTGGGAGGCTAGGGAGGATAGCCCTCTCCGGATTTTGCTATCCTCCCAGATTTTATCCCCTCTTAACCCTTTGGTTTCGTTGTCTTCTCTTTCCTCTCTGGGAGGCTAGGGAGGCTAGGGAGGATAATTTGACCCTACGCGTAAGGAAAAACACTTGGCCTGTAGAACAGAGTTCTCTCGCGCGCATGCGTAGGTCCGAAACTGCCTCCCTAGCCTCCCTAGCCTCCCAAACCGCCCTCTAACCCCTTGATCTCATTGGGGCGCCCCCGCACCCTAGACCCCGAATTTACCCTCCCAAACACGACCTCTATCCTCCCTATCCTCCCGTCAGAGCGCACTATCGGGGTGCCGGGCATCGGCTTCGGCATGTTCGGAGACGCCGAGCGGACGGCCGTTCTGATCCTTCGGGGCCAGCTCGAAGCGCCGTTTGAACGTCTCGGTGAGCCGGATGCCCTGGTATTTGGAGCGGCTGGACTTCGCTTTCGCGAACTGCATGCCGGTCTGCGGATGCCGCCACTGCCCGGCCATCGGCGCGATCCGGCGCGCGAAGGTCGACGGCTTCCAAGCCGTCATGCCGCGCTCGATCAGGTGATAGGCGAACGCGTGGCCAATGTCGGCTGCACTGATGCTGTCGGCAGGGTCGCCGGAGATGACACAGCACGAGGTCAGGAACACCCCGATGGGATCCTGCTCCTCGCGGTACTCCTGCGTCGCCTCGAGCACGGCGTCGGGCGGAGCGAGGCCCGTCTCCAGCACTTCGCACAGGCCCTCGACAAGCCATCGCAGGATGCCCGCGCGCTCATTCTCAAACAGCCGGTCGGCGAGCCCCTCGTCGCGTTCCTCTTCGGGGATCTGCACGTTGAACGGCACAAGCATTACCCGGCGCCAGATCCCATCATCCGTTCCTCGGATGTCTGGCTTGTGGTTGCCGCTGATCGTCAGCTTGAACTCCGGCCGGACTTCGATGAAGTCGGAATGCAGCGCTCGCACGAGCAAAGGCTCGCCGCCCGTCAGCTCCTTGATCAGCCCCTCCTGAAGCCTCTGGCCTTCATCAGGTTCGGATGTGCGCACCAGGCGCGCACCCATCAAGGGGATAAGATCGGGGGTAGCGTCGCCACCGCCGCGCCGGTTCTGCCCTGTCAGGCTCTCGATCCGGGCCGTGGCGGCATAGCTCCCTGCAATTCGAGCGATAACGTCGACCAGCACCGACTTTCCGTTCGCACCACCGCCGTAGAAAAACGCAAGCTTCTGCATGGGCAAGCCGGACAACGACAGACCAAGCCATCGCTGCAGGAATCGTCGCATCTCGACGTCGGGCTGCACACGCTCCAGGAACGCATCGAAGAGCGGACAGGTCGCGTCCGCATCGTAGGGTGCGGGAACCATCTTTGTGAGGTGGTCCTCCCGCTCGTGGGGGCAGAGCGCGACCTCTGCCGAGATACCGGCGCCCTCGTCCCGAAGATCGACCCGGCGGAATCGCAGGGTGCCGCTCTCGCAGTTGACCGTCAGAGGATCGCAGTCGAGGTCATCGAAGGCGCGGGAGATCGTGACACCCGCCTCCTTCAGCGCATTGTCCATCCGGGCACTGTTGCCCGTCGTCTGCGCAAAGCTCAGGTGGCGGCCGACACGCTTCTCGTGGCGCGCCTTCGCCTTCGAAAGGTATGTGATCCGGGCGCGGACCCTCACGAGCTCCTCTGTCAGCTCGGCGGTGCGATCCTCGCCGGTTATGGCCTCGATCTCGGTCGCCTTCTTGGCGAGCTGGGGCATCTGCTCGATCGCGGCGCGCTCATCCGGAGACAGCCGCAGATGCGGCACCTCTTCGGTTATGAGCTGCGAGAGCCGCTGCACGCGCGCTCGGATGGCCAGCTCGTCGCTGTCCTTCTCCCAGAAGCGGCCCGTCCAGACGAACCACCCCACGCGCGGCACCCACAGAGACTCGCTGCCGAAGTGCACGACAAACCGTTGTCCGTTGCCGAGATCGTTCAGAGGGAAGGTCGCGGCCTCCTGGAGGCGCTCCAAAAGATCGTCCTGCGCATCGTTCGGGCCGCGCGGATCGCCCCCTGCGTCGGCCTCGCCGAGGTCAGGGTCTGGGGCGATGTCTTCCGCATGATCGAAGGCCGAGCGCACCGGATCGTCGTGATCACTCATCGCTGCCCTCCGGGTCCTTTGGCTTGATCAGATCGTTCAGATCGACCCCTGCGCCCGGATGGACGATCTGAGCCCGCAGGCCCGGCACGCGTGCCATCGCGCGCCGCGCGCCGCTCTCGAGGATCGCACGCGTCTGCTTTGGATTGCTGTCGCCGTCCTGTATCAGGATCAGTCGCGTGCACCATTCCGGCGGCACGAACGCCCGCTCGTCGCTCATGTCTGGAATGCCGGACCAGCGCTGGCCGGGGACGCGCTGCATGGGCTCCCCCATGTTGCCGAGGCTCACGCCAGCCCAATAGGCCGCGCCCGGCACGGCGTCGCGCGCCATAGCGGTCAGCGTGGTCTCTATCCCCTCCCCCATGACGATCGGCCCACTTCGCGCCGTATTCAGGGCGATTACGCCACCCTTGGCGGATCCGCGCACGAGCTTCGATGGCCACGGCCGACCCTTGTTGTGCTCCGACAAACGCGTAATCGCCGCTTTCTTGCCTGGCCGCGCGGGGTCGATCCATGTCTGGTGCACGGCGGAAACGCCCAGCTCGGGCGTGGCGATGCGCGCGATCATCGCCGGGCCCTCATGAAGCACTTCGAAAGTGCCCGCGACCTTGCGCACGTAGCGGTGGGCGCCGATAAAACGGATCGTCTTCGGCAAAGCGTTCACGATGTTCGGATGAAAGCCGCGACCGATCAGGTACGCGCGCAGGATGGGCGACGTGGGCGGCTCTGCCGCCCGCCATATGCGCTCGGCGTCACGGATCGATCGCTGACGATAAGCCTCCGCCTCACGCGCGTTTTGCTCACGCGATTCACGCGCCCGCTCGCGCCTGCGCTGGATCTCAGCGTCGGAAACCGTCGCATCGGACACGCCCATCAACCATTTCAGCGCCTCGGGAAACTTCATGCCGAGCACCGCCTGCACAAGCCCGACCTGGTCGCCGGCACGAAGGCCGCAGCGACGGCACAAGGCAAGGTGCGACCGCACGTTGACCGCAAACCTGTCCGTGCCGCCACAGATAGGGCATGGGCCGACGCGCTCCGCACCGGCACGCACGAGACATTCGATCCCGAGACGCAGGATCACGTCGTCCATCGGGATAACCTTCGATTCCTCGAGGCGCGTATCACGACTTGCATCAGGCATGATCTAATTGCGCATTATGATACACAAAAATCTTGCCAACAGCACCATAGATGTGTATACATATACACAAGAAACGAGGTGCCAAATGGAACGCAACAGTCGAAAGCTTATCAAGATGCTGAAGAGCGACGGCTGGGAACTCGTTGCCACGCAGGGCAGCCATCACCAATTCAAGCACGCCACCAAGTCGGGGCGCGTCACCATCCCACATCCGAAGCGGGATTTGCCCCTTGGCACGGTCAAATCGATCTACCGACAAGCCGGATGGAATTGAGAGAGGAGTAGAACCATGCAATACCTCGCATTTATCCACGAGGAAGATGGCACCGTCGGGGTAAGCTTCCCCGACCTTCCGGGCTGCGTGAGCGCCGGTGACACGATCGACGATGCCCTGCACCAAGCCCAAGAGGCGTTGGCGCTGCATGTTGCTGGCATGAAAGCCGACGGAGAGGCCCTTCCACACCCCCGGTCGATCAGCGATTTGATGCGCGACGAAAGCCTCGACGACTGGCGCGAAGGCGCGATCATCGCCAGCGTGCCCGTCGTCATCGACCGAGGGTCGCCCAAGCGGGTAAATATCTCGCTCGATCCAGGCCTTCTCGAGGCCATCGACGAAGAGGCGACGGCCCGAGGCATGACTCGTTCTGCCCTGCTGGCGTCGGCGGCGCGGAAGGAAATCCAGGGCAACTGGGCCCTGAAAGGCGGCAGGACCAAGCCGGTGAAGTGAGACCTTCTCTAAGCGCGACCGTGCACGTCGCCGTATGTCATGCGCACGGTGCTGAAACGCAAATATAGTGATTTCGCAGCAGATTTGCGCTACACTTGGTGCGCGGGCGCCATCCAACCGACGCCCGCGCCACACACCCTCTTTGAAGCTAATGGAGAAAGAGAGCATGTTCGAGAATGGAGATCTGAGATGCGCAGCGAAGCCACCGGCGCCGGAGCCCACAACGACTGTACGACTTCCGCGTATGCCGCAGGACCGGGGTTGCCCTCCGGGCGTGCGGCCTCCAAAGACGTGAGCGCGCTCCGCTTCGAGCTGCTCCGCTCTGCCTTCTACCACGATCGCCTGAGCCGGATGCTGGCGCTCGCTCACCGCCTCTCCATGTTCGCAACGGTGCTGCTGGGCTCTGGAGCCGCCGTCAGCTTCGTGGCCGACTACGAATGGCTCGGCCCCGCGCTCGCACTTTGCGTTACGCTCGTAAGCGGCAGCCAGCTCGTGTGGGATCTCAGTGGGCGGGCAGCGGAGCACAAGGCCCTTAGAAACCAGTTCTACAGCCTGCTCGCCGACCTCGAGGCCGGTGCCGGCGAGACCGAGATCACCGGCCGCATGACCGCGCTCTATCCTTCCGAACCGCCCATCATCAATCGGGTCAACAAGGCCGCCCACAATCAGGCCGCACTGCTTGTCTACGGTGACGATTTCACGCCCGCGTGACAACCCTGCCCCCCACACGAGCCGCGTATCCCGGCATGCGTCAAGCATCGAAGAGCCCCGGCCCTTGGTCGCTCAACTCCGACTCACGCGGGTAATCTGTCAGGCGTTCGAGGCGCACGCGGGAGCCCGGCGGGATCCAGCGAAACCGTGGCGCGCCCTTTGGCGCAGAGTGACGCCAAACGAGCCAGCAATAGGCCGTGGCGCTGCTCCCTTCTGGAACCAGCCGCCCCTTGTGGATCACGACACGCTCGCAGAACTGCAAGATGTCTGACGGCGGCGAGACGGAGAAGAGCGTCTGGAAGCGCTCACCACCTTCAAGAAAGGCCGACCTTACGAAGAGCGCCACGCCCTTAGAGCTCGTCGCGAGTGCGAGTGCGGCGAATTGCTGCGCGAGCGTGAAGGGCGGGTTCGTGATCGTCCAGTCGACAAGGGGCGGCTCTGGCGGAAACAGGTAGTCCCGCACTGCGAACCCCGCACCGTAGTCGTGCACGTCCGATGCCTCGACATGCGGAAAGTACTCCGCCAAGGGGCGCGCCATGTGCCCGCGATTGGCGGCTGGTTCGCGAACCGAACACAGCGAAAGATCCTCAACCATCAAGAGCCACTCGCACAAGGCGCGGGTCGCCCATGGCGGGGTTGGAAAGTCGTCCAGCGCATCGCGCGCCTCTTGGCGTTGCTGCATGACGGCAGCCGACACATTCTGTGGCATGGTTTACGCCTCCGAGAGCAACGCCACCCGCGCGCGCAGAACGCGCAGAAGTTGCTCCTGCGATGCAGGCGTGGGCTCGGGAATAAGATCCTGCCACCGGCCTTTCAGCTCTGCCCGCTTCATACCGAACTCTTCTTGAAGGTCGCCAAGCGACTTCCCTGCGCAGAGGGCTTCCACAAGGGCCAGGTCGCGCTCCGGCGTCCATACGTCCGACTTCTCGAGACCGTTCAACCGGGCGTGCACACGTAGGTCGGAACGGTTGCTCGCTGGAGCCGGATTGCTTGGCCCAGTCCCACCAGGGGAAACAGCCACCTTGGCACGTTTCTCCACTTCGACGAACGCGGCGGGAAGGGCCCTGCCTGCGACGCGGGCTACTTTTGCGTCACTCTTTAACTTTCGATACCGCTGCCTCGCCGCACCTTCGGAACGATCGAGCCTTCCGCTGATCTCGGCAAAACTCACGCCGTTCTCGCGACCTTCCAAAAGCGCAGCATCCTCCTCGAGCGTCCAAAGACGAGCTGCACCCTCTTCGCGAGAACCCTTCAGCTCTGGGGCAGTCTGCTGAACAGGCTTGCTCTCTGATGTCGCGTTTTCGGAAACGACATGCATATCGGCGGCAAGGTCGTCTCCGGCATCGCGCGCAGACACAAGGACGAGACAGTCCTTTTCCGCCACCACGTTGACCCCGTCCATCTCGACATAAGGCCAAGGCGCGCTTTCAACTGCCGGTGGCGCGGAGATCGACAACGAAACCAGACCTGCATCCTCGACCACGGCATGCACATCCCAGCCTTCGGCAAGCAGCGCGTCTCGCTTGGCCAACAACGCCGCCAGCGCAAAGCGTTTGGCTTGCAACGCCTCGATCTCGCAGCAGATCTCTTCAAGGCAATCGTCGAGAGCATCACCCATGAGGGCCTCCTATCCGTGGATATCCGCCCGCTCCGACAGCACGTCGGGCGGCACAGGCACATTGAGGCGATCGATGATCGCGCAAAGCCCGGCCCCGGCCTCCGCCACGGCAGCCGGGGCGACACCCCGGCGCGTCACGACGCGGGCGAAATTCCTGATTGCCTGATAGTCAGGGTCGGCTTCACCAAGCTCATTGGCGGCGCGCACCAGAAGCGCAGCCGCTTCAGCACGATCGAGCGTCCCGGCCTTCGCTTGCATGCCGAGAGCGAAGGCCGCGAACCGTATACGCGGTGCGCGCGGCATCAGGCTTGCTCCAGGAAGGGAGTGTCAATGAGCGTTTAAAAGTGACCCGGTTTCAGCGTTTGATTTTGACCCGCCTATTGGGTGCCAAAGCCCCCAGGCGGACCGCCCTCATATAGCGAGTCCGTCTGGGGGCTTTGCTTGCGACGCGGCTATTTTTCTCTGCGACTTTTGCTCTGAGCGAAGCGATATGACGTGTTGCCCGTTTCGATGATGGCACAGTGGTGCGTGACGCGATCCAAGAGCGCAGTTGTCATCTTGGCATCACCGAAGACAGCGACCCATTCCCCGAACTCCAAGTTGGTGGTGATGATGACGCTGGTTTTCTCGTAGAGCTTGCTGATCAGGTGGAACAGCAACGCGCCGCCGGATTTCGGGAACGGAATGTAGCCCAACTCGTCGATGATGACGCAATTCAGAGCCGACAGCTGCCGGATGATCTTCCCGGCATTGCCGTCGGCCTGTTCCTTGATCAGGGCATTGATCAGATCGACCGCGTTGAAGAAGCGGACCTTCTTGCCGTTGTTGATCAATGTGGTTCCAAGCGCGATGGCGATGTGCGTTTTGCCTGTCCCGGTTCCGCCGACCAAGATGAGGTTGTGCGCCTCTTCGGTGAACTGACCCGAGCAGAAGGGTTCGATCTGGGCCTTACTCACCGCGGCCGCGCCGTAATCGAAGGTGGCGAAGTCCTTATGATGGGGGAACTTCGCGATGCGCATTTGATACTGGATGGAACGCACCCGCCGCTCTACAGTTTCCGCGTCGATCAGTTGCTTTATCGCTGTGGTCAGACTTGGTGGCTTGCGCGCGGACAGCAAATCATGGGCGCAAGCTGCCATTCCATGCAGCCTCAAGGCGGTCAGTTGGTCGATGAGAGCGTTCATGCGGCAGCCTCCTCGGCCGAGCAGAGCGCCTCATAGCGCTTGCAGTCGGCCTCGGGCCGCACGGTCAGCTGCGGATAGACATTGCCCTCATTCAACGGCGTGATGATTGGCTCCACCAACTGGTTGATCAGATTGGTGATGGCAGGAAGGCGCAACGTGTTTTGTTCAACTGCCAGTTCGCAGGCCGTCTCCACCACCTCGATCCCGTGGTCCTGGGCCAGTAGAAGCAGATCGACGAACTCCCGGTCCCCGCCTTTGCCAGCCATGTAATGCTCCCTGATCCGATGCATGGCCTCAGGCAGTTGCCAGTCCACAAAAGGGGCGCCGTCGCGCAGAGCGCCGGGCTTGCGATCCAGTAGAGGAACATAATGCCAAGGTTCAAAGTAGCTGACGTTGCGGGTGAAGCGACGCTTGTGCTCGGCAATAACGTCCTGGCCTGACACCAGCACGATCCGGCTCGCATAGGCGCGCAAGGAGACATGCTGGCCTGCAAACCGGGAAGGCACGCTATAGCGATTGCTGGCATATTGAACCAGGCAGGTGGAACGGACCCGCACCGTCTTTTCCACGTAGCCATCAAAAGCCCGCCCCAGGGGGCGCAGCTCGGCGCGCTCATCTTCAAAAACCTCCGCAATCGTGCGGGACGATTGTTCAGGGTGGGCGCGGCTTGCCAATTCCTCGCAGCGCAGACGCAACCAGTTGTTCAGCCCATCCAGATCATCAAAAGCTGGCATGGGAACAAACAATCGGCCTCGTAAAAAATGGACCTGGTTCTCCACCTGACCTTTCTCCCAACCCGACGCGGGGGTGCAGGCAACCGGCTCCATTACATAGTGGTTCATCAATGCCAGGAACCGGGGATGGAACACTCGGTCCTTCGAGCGGGAGACATAGGTCACCATCGTTTTGGGATTGTCGATGATCACCCGTCGCGGAACCCCGCCGTAGAAGGACAGCGCCCGTACAAAGGCATCCAACACCATTTCTTGGCTCTCGCCGGGATAGGCTACGACAAAAGGTTTGCGACTATGGCACAGGCGGAAGTGGGCAACCTTTACCTTCTGCTCGACACCACCGAGAACAACGCGCTCTTCGCTCCAGTCAAACTGGAGCGCATCACCGGCAGCAAAATGCAGGGGGATAAACGCCTCTCCCGATCCAGCATCGGCACGTTTGAGGTCTCGGATAAATCGCTGAACCGGAGAATAGGACCCAGTATACCCTTCCGAGACGAGCTGTTCGTAAAGCTTCGTGGCCGTCCGCCGCTCCCGGCGCGGGCGCTTGTGATCCTGCTCGAAAAGCTCTTGGAGCCGCGCATCAAATCCATCGCACAGCTTATGCCGGGTCGGTGGCGCTTGCCGCTGATAGCTCGGTGGACTGTCGTCCTTCAGATACTTCTTCACCGTGTTCCGCGACAAACCGGTTGCCCGCGCCACAGATCGGATGCTGCGACCCTCAACCAATATCCAACGACGGATCTTCGATACACTTTCCATCAATATCACCTGCTCATTCCTCCGCGCTATCCAGCGCGGATGCTAACGTGGCAGGTGGGTCAATTTTGCACGCTCATAACCCACCCAAGTGGGTCAATTTCGCATGCCAGAGGACCATCCGGCAGCATGACGCAAGCCTAGCGCAGAGAGAGGGCAGGAGCGCCAATTGAAAGACCTTATTCTCCAGATCGAGTTCTGGGTGGCTATGGCGCTTGCCGTTGCCATCAAGCTCCGCGCATCGCCGAACCTGAGCCCGGCGACGAGCGTTCTAACGGTTCTGATCGCCATCGGGTCTGCGCTCGTGCTGACCCAGCCGATCATGGCACACTTCAATCTCAACGGGGAAACGCACACGGCAGCGGTGGCGGCGCTGACGGCGGTCAGTACGGAACACCTGGCGCGGCAGGTTTTGACCGTGAGCCTCGTTGACCTGCTGAAAGCATGGAGGGGCAAATGAAGCTGCACTCGCACGGCTCTTGGTGGGCACTGATCTGCGTTGGGTGGTTAGCCGTCCTTGCGCCGCCGATTGTCCGAGACGCTTTGCCAGCGAGTTGGTGGTTCCAGCCTCAGCGCCCCTCGGTTGACGACACGGTCGCCGGCGTTTGCGCGCCGATGTCCTACGACCGGGAGATCAACAGGTTCTTTCGCGGTGAGTGGAAGTCGACGTTGCAGCGCAAGCAGCCGGACGGCGGATACTCGGCCTTCTGGACCTACAACGGAGCCAACGACTACCACCCGGATTCGCACGTCCCGCAGAATTTTACGACGGCGTGGTGGTTCGAGATTTCCGAGGACGCCTGCTGGTGGCCGGCGGGAACCTACCGCATCCACACGGTCTGGACCGTGCGCCCTGACAGCGGGGGCGAGAAGGTAGTGCGCCGCACGTCGGAGCCCTTCACTATCCACCCCGCGTCGCAGCCGATCGTAGCGCCGTAGCGCGGGAACCCCAGGGCCTGCCAGCCCTCCCCTTCACAAGGATCTCCGACATGATGACAGCCCGCATCGCCGCGCTTGCGGCGTTTCTTGGTGTGCCCGCATGGACGCAGGACTTCGTTCCTATTCCGCCGCAGTCTTACACGACGACGGTCTCGATCGCTCCCGATGGGTACGGTGGCTACGAGGTCGTTTTCGTCAACAAGGGCGTGAACGGCGCGGACCACAACAAGACCTATGACCTTGCGCACGGCGAGTTCCGCGCGCCGTTCGACTTTCGCTACACCGCTGGTGATGACGAAATCACGGTTCGCCCGCCCGAGGGCTGGGCCTGTGAGCCGGTGACCTGCGAGATCGCGGTGCCCGAAGTACAGCAGGGGATTGTGTACCTGTTCCGCGGCCAAGACGTGGGGATGTGAGCATGACCTACTTCTGGACTTCCCCCGCAGTGCGCCGCCGCGGGGATGGCGCCTTTGTGCGTGCCGCCCACGAGCTGGGATGCGACCTGGCGACGATCCTAGCCTTCTGGGAGGTCGAGGCCGGGGGCTCGGGTCTGTGGGCAGACGGGACGATCAAGCGACGCTTTGAGCCGCACCACATGCCCGGAGCATCGAAGCGGGATTGGCGGAAGTCGCTCGCCATCGCCCGGAAGCGCAGGGAGACCATGCTGCGGGCCGCCTACGATCAGAACGCCGAGGCGGCGCTCATGGCGACGTCGTGGCACGGGCCGCAGATCATGGGCTTCAATCACATGGACGCGGGGCACGCGACGGCGCGCCACATGGTCGACGCGATGATCCGTGATCCCGATGCTGCGGTCGCGGCGTTTGTGACGCTGATCCAGCGCTGGGAGATCGACGGCGCCCTTCGGGCCCGGGACTGGCTTGCCGCCGCAGAACGCTACAACGGGAGCGGCCAGGCGGCGCGATATGCAGCGCTGATCGAGGCGGCTTACCGGCGGCACTCGGGCGCGCCGAGCGACCCTGTGCTGCGCATCGGAGCGCGCGGCGCTGCCGTGCTCAGGCTCCAGCAGGCCCTTGCGATCACAGAGGACGGGCTCTTTGGCCCGGCCACCAAGGAGGCCGTGCGCTCTTTCCAGAGCCGCAATGGGCTCAAGGTCGACGGCGTTGTCGGCGCACGGACATGGACCGCACTGCGCGACCGCGGCGAGATCGAGGCGGCCCCGATGCCCGGCGGCATGTCTGCGCCGGCAGCCACGGCCCTGGCTCTTGGCATCGTCGCGGGCGGCGTCGCGATTTGGAATTGGATCACCAACAGAGGAGAAGACTGATGCCCCTTGCACGTCAGCCGGGCAGGATGCCCACCAACAAACTCACGGCGGCCACGCTGGCCGTGCTTGTGACGTCCGCGCTTATGGAGGTCCTCCAAGGCTGGGCCGCCATCCACGCGCCATTTCTGGCGGGACCGTCGGTCGAAACGCTCGTCGTGACGCTGGCACCGCTGGTCGTCGGCTACCTTGTGCCCGACCGCATCAACCTCCCGGTGTCCTGATGGCAAAGAGATATGCCGACATGGACACGATCGAAGCGTTCCTTGCGATCACCGGCAGGAGCGAAGTGTACGCCCCACAAATGCGGCAGGTGGAGGGTAAGTTCTCGGGCCGCGATGACCCGGAGACCAAGGCGTCGCTCTTCACGCAGATCGAGGCGCTGACGATCCAATACTGCGATCGCATGGGCGTGATGCCAGCGATGGACGACATCGCGCCGTTCGTAGACCTGCGGCCCTGGCGCCTTGCGGAGAACGGGCCCTGGAAGCACGGCAAGGCGCCGTTTGTCGGGCGGACGATCCACGCCAACGGCGGCGCTCTGCCGGAGCAACACCGGAATCCGGTTCTCGCTCTCTACCTCGAGAACGACATGGCGCCCGATGCGGAGGGCGTTGCGTTTTGGACGGAGCAGGCTGTCGAGGCCATCCGCCCGGCGTTTCTGGCGGCGGCGCGCGAGAGCGGCCGGATCGAATGAACACCGTCAGGCTGGCGATCCTCGCGGGGCTCATCGGGGCCGCGCTCTTCGTGGGCGCCCGGTTGGACGACGCGCGGGACGCGCGGAATGCACAACGCGCTGCCGAAACACGGGAGGCCAACGAAGATGAAGTGGACGCCATGGATGATCCTTCTGTTCTTGATCGGCTCCGGTCTCGCTGGATGCGAGCCGATCCGTAGTTGCGACTGGGCCGAGCCCATTCGTGTTTCGTCGCAAGACGATCTGACGCCGGGGACCGCCCGGCAAATTCTCACCCACAACGAAACCGGCGCGGATCTGTGCCGCAACTTCCAATAGGAGGCCATCATGGCTGCTGGAAACTTCAAAGCCTTTTCCGAAGGCTACATGCACATGCTCGACTCGGGCGACTTCAACAGCGACGCGATCCGCGGCGTGCTGATTGACGGCTACACGTTCAACCAGGAGCACACCCTCTGGTCGCAGATCAGCGGCACCGAGGTCGCCAACGGCAACGGCCTACGCGACGCACGGCCTCGCCTGCACCTGCACGCTGTCGCGCGTCAACAACGTCATCACGATGGATGTCGGCGATCTCGTGTGGACTGCGACCGGCAGTCTCGTCTTCGAGGGCATCGTTCTCGTGAAAGACGCCAACTCGGACGGCTCGCTCGCGGGCACGGACATCCCGCTCTTCTACGCGGATGCGGACACCGGCGGCGACGACGTGACAGCGACGGACGGCGACGCGACGTGGACGATCAACGCCAACGGCATCTACACGCTGACGCTGGCGACCTAAGATGGCATTTCCCACAGGTTTTGACCCGCTGGCGGCGACGCTTGCGCGGGTCCAGAACGCAGCGCGGAGCATGAAGCTCGTGGCTGCGCTCGATGCGCTCGCGGCGACGGTGGAGTGATTTAGCCGATGGCGGCACATCGGTATTGGCGGGTTCTGGTTAATGATTCGCCCAACCCGCAGGCGTATGCGCTTGAGATCGAAATGCGCGCCTCGCCAGGCGGTCCGGATGTAACGAGCAGCGCGAACGCGATTGATGGCGGTTCTTTCACTGGTTATGAGGGCGACAAGGCGTTCGACAACGGCGGCACTGGCTTCTCTGAGGGCTGGTGGGTTAATGGCGCATCAGGCGGATGGGTTGGTCAGGACTTTGGGTCAGCACAGGAGGTCCAAGAGCTAACATACCGAGGTGGGAGCAATACTCGGTCGCCTACGTCGTTTGACATTCAATACTCAGACGACGGCACGAACTGGACGACCACTGACACGTATTCTGGGCTCACTTGGGCCAGTTATGAGACCAAGACATTCGCCGTCACAGACCCGGACGGCGGCGGCGGCGGCGGCGATCCCGGCGCATTCAAGATCCTGCGCGGCTCCAGCATCATCGCGGCCAGCGCCGATACGCTGACGCTCACAAAGGGTGTGGACTTCACGCTCGAATCCGGCATCGCGTCGGACGCGTGGTTCTTCATCATCACGTCGAACCATAACACCGGCATGGGCTCGACTTCGGGCGGGTCGCAGGCGCCCGACGATGTCACTGTCACGGTGGAATACTCTGGCAGCAACGTGGTGCTGACTCGCGCCCTGATAGGCGGCGGCGGGAACAACCGCGTGGATTGGCAAATCGTCCAGTACGTGGGCGGCGCGGGCGGGGCCGAACGAGATCAAGGTGCGCGAAAAAGGCGTCACCACGCTCACGGGCATCAGCCAGACGGTCGCGTTGCGGGCACGGTCGGTGCTGCTGCCGATGTGGTGCCGTTCATCACCGGCCAGCGAGCGGAGACCTCGGCCAACGGCAACTACAATCAGCAATCCACACGTCCGACATCTCGGGATCTGACGCCGTGTTCCAGCGCGGCGGATCGGGCAACGATTCTCACGTCAGCTACGCTCTCGTAGAGTTCACCGGCTCGAACTGGTCGATCACGAAGCAGGCCATCGCGTCGGGCCGATCTGGTGCGACGCAGTCGTTCACGCTCGACACGGCCCTGACCGACTTCGCGACGGGCGTTCATTCACGCCACCCTACCGGCACGAGAGCGGCGCCGGTCTAGACGATATGTCCAAGCGCGTGCGCCTCACGAGCGACACGGCTATCGAGGTGCATTCCGGGACGAGTTCTTCTGTCGCCGACGAGCGGCACATCGTCTGGATCATCGAGAACCCGGAGACTTCGGTCGCGCGTTACTCGGGCACAATGGCCGGTGCGAGTGAGGAGGAGGTCGACGACATCACCATCACGGCGGTTGTCGGATCTTGACCAGACGCTCCTGACAATCTCGGCGGACTCGACCGGGTCCGGTACGGCTTTCCCGCGTGGATTCATCAACGCCCTCCTGACCGACGCCACCACGGTGCGGCTGCGCCAGTCGGACAACGGGCAGACCTCGGACTATGCTCTTGAGGTCATCGCCATGCCGACCACTGCCGGTGGTGGCGGGGGTGGCGCGGACTTTGAAGCAACTCCCGGCCCGGGGGCGGCAAGCGGCGCAGGCCAAACGCCCACGGCCAATGCTGAGCAGAGCGTCACGGTGGAGCCCGGCACCGGCGGAGCATCGGGCGCAGGGCAGGGCGCGGACGCCTCAGCGGGCAGCACGGCAGAGCCTGGCACGGGCGCAGCGACAGGGCAGGGTACCGCCCCGACAGTAGGCACAGGGACCGGCGCAACCGTAGAGCCCGGCACGGGCAGCGCCACAGGCTCGGGCGAAGCCCCCGAGGCGTCGGGCAGATACCAGCCTGTCAGCAGGCGCAGGAGCGGCCACAGGGGCTGGACAAGCGCCCTCTCTCACGCTGGGCAACAGCGCCACCGTTGAGCCAGGTGAGGGGACGGCAGTGGGCGGTGGCGAAGCGCCGGGTGTGTCCACCGATGTCGAGGCCAGCCCGGGCGAGGGCGGCGCGACGGGCGCCGGCGAGACGCCGACTGTCACGACCGATTCCAGCTTCCCCCGCGACAGTCACGCCGGACGCTGGATCTGCGACCGGATCGGGCGAGTCCGCGGACCTGTCGACCGACGCGGGTGTTAGGCCCGAGGCGGGCGGCGCGACTGGATCCGGTGCGGAGCCTAGGGTCGCAACCGAAACAACTGAAACGCCGGGGACGGGCTCGGCCACAGGGCAAGGGCATGCCCCCGAGGTAGCCGCTGGGGGCGGGCACGGACGTGCAGCCTGGCACGGGCGCAGGAACCGGCGCAGGAGAGGCGGGAGGCGTTGCGGCCGATGCGGGGGCCACCCCGGGCGCTGGAGCTGCCACAGGGGCAGGAGAGGCCCCCGAGGCGGGTGCAGATGCCACGCTCGCGTCCGATATAGGATCTGCCGCCGCGGCAGGGCATGCTCCCGAGGTCGTGATCCGACCGTTCGGCGGCGGTGACCCGCAGCCAGCGACGTGGCCGCAGGCGACCGGCGCGGGCGCTTATCCGAGCAGACGCTTCACTGCGCGCCACGGCACGGCCACGGGTTCTGCACGGTATCCTGTCGCTGCGAACAGCGGCGCCTATCCGCGCGTCCAACACACAGCGAAATGGGGTGACCTACAATGACGATCGCATTCGAATATGGCGCGCGCTACGCCTTGGAGTTTACCGTCGAAGCGGGGGATGGGCCGGCCTCTTTCGACGACACGACCTCGATCGTCGCGACTTTCTACAACACCAGCGACCAGGGCGAGGAGACGGTAAACTGCACCATCACCGACAGCGTGGCGCGAAAGTTCGAAGTGCTTTGGGCGCAAGATCAGCTCGAGATTGGCTTCTGGAAAGCTCGCGTGCTCGCTACGCAGTCAAACGGCGGATATCTGGCCGATCGAGATCGACGACATCAAAGTGCAGGATTGGCGTAGCAGCTAAGGCGTGACTATAGCTCTACGTTCTGCGCCAACGCCTTAAGGCGATTGGCGGACACTCCAAACTCGCTCTCGGCGTAGCCAACGAGTCCGTATAGGGTTGACGCGTGGGCCTCACGCTCTTCCGGGCTTGTGCTCTCGTCGCGCCGGGACAGCGCGCGCGCATACAGATCAGCAAGGATGATCTCTGCGATCTCACGCACAAGGGTTTCTGTTATCTGCTGCTGGCGGTTTTTCATGGGCGCGCTGTCGCTCATTGGGTGTGACCTACAATGACGATCGCATTCGAA